>CAXXXS010000001.1:285000-5115748 GCA_963665085.2 Bacteroidales bacterium | reverse complement strand
AAGAAACTTCAAAAGCATCAGCCATACGTTTGGCGATATCAATGGACGGAACAGCATCGCCACGCTCATAGCGTCCAACAATCTCACGAGAAACATTTATTTGCTTAGCCAGTTCGCTTTGCGACCAACCTTTTTGCTTTCTCAGCTCTGTTATTCTGTTGTACAAGTCCATTTTCAACCTCTTTAGTGTATCTAAGTTTACATCTTGCGCAAAAATAGTCAATTAAAGTGCATAATAAAAAACCTTAGTTCACTTGCGCAAAGAGAATAAAAGTTTACATTTGTGCCTGAATGTTTACATTAAACTTTTTTAGAAAATTTTTCAACAATGGAAATCCAAGACATAAAGCAGCGTTTAAGCATCCACACAGTTTTAAAATACTACGGTTTACAGTCCGATAAAAATAACATGCTCAGCTGTCCTTTCCATGCCGATGATAAGCCAAGCATGAAGATTTACCCGAATACGAATACATTTAATTGTTTTGGCTGTGGCAAGAATGGCGACCAGATAGAATTTTGCACACTCAAAGAAGGAAGCAAACACGAAGGATTAGTAAAAGCAACTGAACTAACCGGAGATATTAAACCAATCAACGGAAAGCCAAAACCACAAAAGAGCCAACCCAAGCAGAACCACACCGAAATATTAACCAAGATATTTAACTACTTCCAAAATGGATTAAACAGCAGCGTAGCGAAGAAACCAAAGGAATATTTACAGAGCAGAAACCTAAATCACGAATTATTAGAACTTGGTTATAATTCTGGTCAGTTCCACCACCGTGGCAAACTGGAAGCAAAAGAACAAGAAGCCTGTATCAATGCAGGGTTATTAATCCCATATAATGGAAGTGTTCCCAATGCCAACGGCACAACTTACACCGCTTTTGCAAAAGACTGTGTAATCTTCCCACTAAAGAACAAACAAAACCAGATTACCAGTTTATACGGTCGCTCGATAATCGACAACAAAAACTCAAAGCATTATTACACAACAAACAGAACTGGACTTTATCCAGGCTATCCACAACAAGAAACCAATAAACTAATATTAACCGAAGCAATCATAGATACAGCAACACTTTTACAAATACCGGAAATTACAAACGAATACGAATTATTAAGCTGTTACGGAACAAACGGACTAACCGAAGAACACAAACAAGCAATTAAGGAGCTGCAGAACCTACAAGAAATCATCTTCTTTTTTGATGGAGACAAAGCCGGAAATGAAGCCATAGAAAAATATCAGAAAGAACTAAGCGAATTAATGCCAAGCGTAAAACTAAGCAAAATTGAAACGCCCGAAGACGAAGACGTGAACAGTTTATCAGTAGCCTATGACAATGAAATATTTACCCATCTTTTAGAGAATAGAAAACCTTTTCTTTTAGTTGAAGAAATTGAAAGCCAAGAAAGAGAACCACTACCAGAACCACCAAGAACAATAGCCAAACTAAATACCCGAAACCCTGACTTTATAACCTACACCACCGAAGAGCTGCAAATAATAATCTTAGGAGGAATCAACCTGCAGCAAATAGACAGGCTGCGCATTACCCTAAAAATAAGCCGTACAGATACAAACGACCCATTGCACAGCATCCGCCACACTCTAGATTTATACCACTCCGATTACTTGGAAAAGTTCATAGGCAAAGCATGTGAGCAACTGGAAACCGGAACAACAGTTTTAAAACGAGCCATTGCAGAGCTGACCGACCAAATAGAACAATACCGGTTAAGCAAAATTGAAAGCCAAAAAGAGCAGAAACCACAATCAAGGCAGCTAACAGAACATAGGCAGAATAAAGCAATCAACTATCTGAAAGCCCCCAAACTTATGGAACGGACAAACCAAGACATCGGCAGAACTGGAATGATAGGCGAAGAAAACAACCGCCTGTTAATGTACCTGATATTTACATCAAGACTTAGAGAACAACCTTTGCACATCATTAGTTTAGGAGCTTCCGGAACTGGCAAAACCTACCTGCAGGAAAAAGTAAGCGAACTGATACCGGAACAAGAAAAACTGGAAATTACCATACTATCCGAAAATGCCTTTTACTACTTCGACAGGAAAGAGTTAAAACACAAACTGGTATTAATCGAAGACATGGACGGGGCGCAAGATGTACTTTATCCACTCCGGGAATTACAGAGCAAAAAGAAAATATCAAAAACCATCCCCATAAAAGACAGCAAAGGAAACCTTAAAACTATTACACTACATGTTGAAGGCCCGATTTGCTTGGCAGGAACAACCACAAGGGAACAGCTTTATGAGGATAACTCAAACCGTAGTTTATTGATTTACTTGGATGGCAGCAACCAACAAAAAGAACACATCATGGAATATCAACGCAGATTATCAGCAGGGAAAGTAAACAGCAAAGAAGAAAACGAGATGAAGGAGTTTTTTAAGGATATGCAAACGGTACTAAAACCCATCAAAGTTAGAAACCCTTATGCAGAACTTTTAAAGCTTCCTGAATACATTTTTAAGCCGCTAAGAACAAACAGCCATTATCTGGCAACCATAGAAACCATAACCTTTTACCACCAATACCAACGAGAAATAAAAACAGACCGAATAACAGGGGAACGCTACATTGAAACCACTTTGGAGGACATTGAATGGGCAAACATACTTTTAAAAGATGTGTTGTTGGCGAAATCCGATGAACTGCCCCGGGCGGTGCGTGAGTTCTTCGAAAGCCTGAAACGTTGGATAAAGAAGGAGAAGAAAGAAAACTTTTTTGCAAAGGAAGTCCGGGAACGCCTGAGAATGTACCCCATGAAAGTAAACCGCTACATGTATGAACTGGAAAGCCGTGGATTTATTAGAAAGACAGGAGGCAACCGAAAAACAGGCTTTGAATATGAGATTTACCGATGGGATGATTACGAAAAACTGCAAGCCGGAACCGATGTAATGAACGAAGTATTAGAGCAGATACGAAGTAAAACCCGAAGTGTAACATTAGTATAACAGAAGAATAACACTGTTTTTATCCTTGTAACTAATTGGAAATAAAAGCCTAAACAAGAATAGCTGTTATACTTAAGAAAATGCAATATGTACCCTTAAAAACCATCGTAGCCGATGAACCCAAAATACACCCAATTACAAGACGGTTTTAGAAAGTGGCTCAACACCATAGGATATGCAGAAAGCACGGTTTATGCATCGACCAATTATGTAAGGGATTTTTTCTTTTATTTGAAAACAAATGAAGTCAGCAGCCTTGAAATGGTGCAACCTGAAATTATAAGCAACTATCATAAATACCTACAAACAAGAAAGAACAAAACCAAATCCGGCAGCCTGTCAAACAACTACATTATAAGTAATATCAATGCTTTAAAGCGATTTAGTAAATACTTACAGGAAACAGGAAAAGCCGATATTGAAATAAAACTGGAACTGCAAGCTGAGAAAGCAAATACAAAAACCATCCTCACACAATCCGAAATCAAAGCCTTTTACAAAGCTTGCGACAACAGTATTTTAGGAATAAGGGACAGGGCAATTTTAAGTATTTATTATGGCTGTGGATTAAGACGAAGCGAAGGAGTAAGTTTAAATGTGAGTGATATTTTATTGAAAGAAAAACGGGTTTATGTACGAAAAGGAAAGAACTACAAAGAACGCTATGTTCCCATGACAGAAGCCGTAAGAGAAGATTTAGAGAATTATATTTATGTAGCCAGGGAACAAATAAGAAGCTTTAAGAATACGAAACCGGAAGCTTTGTTTTTAAGCATGCAAGTAAACCGACTTTGCGGAAATGCAATAATAGAAAGGGTTCACAAATTAGCAGAAGCAAACAAACTACAAAAGGAAATAGGAATCCATACTTTGCGCCACTCCATCGCTACACATCTTTTACAATCGGGAATGACTTTGGAAGAAGTCAGCCAGTTTTTAGGACATGCCAGTTTAGAATCTACTCAAATTTATACCCATTTAGTGCATGAATGTTGAGCGAAGCAAAATCCCGCAAAAAGCGGGAAGTAAGAAACCCGAATACAGCTTTAATAAAGAGATAGAAAGTAAACTAAGCGGCTTTAAAAACTATCTGCAGGAACTTGGCAACGGAGAAAATACAGTTCGTCAGAAAATGAATTATGCAGGATATTTTTTGAATTGGTTAGAAAACGAACATTTACAGCCAGAGAATACACGGTACAACGATTTATTAAACTTCATTGATTACTGTAAACTCGAAGGAAAGAGCAAAAAACACATTAATAGCAAATTACGAAGTATCAGAAACTTTTATGAATACTTAAAACAAACAAATCCTAATATTATTAATCCTGCTATCAATCTGCATTTAAAAGGAATCAAACAAAAACTACCTTCCAATATTATCAATTTTAGAGAACTCGAAAAGCTTTATCAATCCTTTGAAACCACTACCAACAGAGAGAAACGGAACAAAATTATTTTAGGAATATTAATCTATCAAGGAGTAACCACCGAAGAGCTGCAGCAGCTTGAACCAAACCATTTGAGATTAAAAGAAGGTAAAATATATGTACCTGGTAACAGAAGAAGAAACAGCAGAACATTAGAACTAAAACCCTTTCAAATACTGGAACTACACGAGTATTTAACCGAAATAAGACCAAGAATATTAAAAGAAATTACCAACCCAAAACCAGCCAGAAAGCCTGAAACAATCAATAAAACCAAACTTAAGAACCAGTTATTTATAAGCATCAACGGAAGCGAGAATATTAAAAACAGCTTGTTGCATATGTTTAAAGCCATCCAAAAGTTAAATCCTGAAATCCTTCATCCAAAACAAATCCGGGCAAGTGTGATAACCTACTGGCTGAAAAACCACAACCTTAGACAAGTGCAATACTTTGCAGGTCATAAATATGTAAGCAGTACCGAAAGATACCAATTGAATAACTTGGATAACCTACAAAGCAAACTGGAAAAGTTCCATCCCCTGAATAAACAATAAACCCCACGCAGCCAAAACGCCAACCCTCAAAAAGTCCAACGCTGTGTCTCGTCCTAAAATAGGTTTACACAAAAAAAGTGTAAAATGGATAAAAAGAGTAAACTTATTTCAGGATTAACAGAAAAAAAGATTGTTAAGAAACCCAACAAGTACTTTACGGCAGCAGAAAAGCATTTAATAATTCAAGAGATGCTTGAAACTGGCTGTACCAAGAGAGAAATTTGGGAAAAATATACGGGTCATGAAGAAGAGCATGGGCAATTACTGCGTTGGATGAGAAAATTAGGTTATGATGATAGCATTCCAACAAGAAGGCCTAATTTTGCATCAAACCCCATTCAGGTGAAAAAGAAAGAATCAAACCAAGAGCACTCTAATTCATTCGAGAACCTTCAATTAAAGAAAAGAATTGAAGAACTTGAAAAGCAACTTAAAGATGCTGAGATGAAAGCTATAGCCTTTTCAACGATGGTTGATATTGCAGAAAAAGAATTTAATATTCCAATTAGAAAAAAGTACAATACCAAGCCATCGAAGAAATGAAAACTAATTTTTCACACATAGGACTTGCCAAATTATGTGGATGGTTTGGTGTAACCAGGCAGGCTTATTACCAAAATAGTTGGAAGGCGATAGATGTGAGCATAGAGGAAAATTTGATTTTAAGCGAGGTGAAAAAAATCCGTAAGACACATGGTCGAATGGGAACAAGGAAACTATATAGTAAGTTGGAAACATTTCTTCTGGAGCACCAAATAAAAATGGGTCGAGATGCTTTATTTGACATGCTTTCAGCAAATCATATGCTGGTCAGGAAAAGAAAAAGGAAAGTACAGACCACTCAATCGTACCATTGGTTACGCAAATACCCTAATTTGATAAAAGGTTTTATTCCTACATCTTCAAATCAGTTATGGGTAAGTGATATAACCTATTGGCAAATAGAAAGTGGATATGTTTATATTAGCTTTATTACCGATGCTTATTCACATAAAATTGTTGGTTTTCATGTTGCAGATACCTTAGAAAGCGTTGAAACAATACAGGCTCTCAAGATGGCTTTATCAAGCTTGTCACCAGATATACAATATCATCTTATCCATCATTCTGACCGAGGCGTACAATACTGTCATCATAAATATGTAAACCTATTACAAGACAATGATATTAAAATAAGCATGACAGAGAATGGAGATCCCTTAGAGAATGCAGTTGCTGAAAGATTAAATGGAATAATAAAAGATGAGTATTTACAAGATTATACGGCAAAAACCATTAAGGAAGCAAAGCAAATATTATCCTTTGTGGTAAAGCTTTATAATGAGGAACGTCCTCATAATAGCATAAGCAATAATGTTCCTGATGCAGTGCATGAAGATGAAAATCTAAAAGCAGAGAGGCTGTGGAAGAATTATTATAAAAAGCCATGTAGAAAAGGAGATAACGGAGCTTCATCCTCTAATTGCTCCGTTTCGCTACGCTCCACTTCTCAATTAGAGGATGAACAGAATATTGTAAACTTATTACAGGATTAAAACAAATGTGTAAATTTACAACAGGATTTAAATGTAAAACTGTAAACTTTTTTTAGGACGAGTCACTGTTTTGTCTGCTCCCCACAAAGAAGGAAAAGCGGTGTTCGTCATCAGTCGTCAGCAAAAAATCATGCCAAGCCTTTGCAACACTTTTTTATTTAGTTGAAATGATTTTTAAGGTATAAAAAAGAGTTGCAAATCCCTGCGGGTTCCGCTTCGCTCCAGCTTGTCATGCTTTTTGCGTTCCTCCTTCTTCCTCACGGCAGCTCCTTTGTATTTTTAGCCACTTCCTTCCGTGCCTCCAGTCAGTCGCTAAAAATCCAACCGCTGCCAGTGTTAGGCTCGCCTGCTGGTCGCTGCGGTCTGCGGTTTTGTCACAGTTTTTGAGCTGACACACGACCCGACCCGAAAGTCAAAAACTCCGCCAAAACCTTGCTGTAAACAGTAGCTGCAAAACGCCTTCGTTCCTCAGTCTACTTTTTGCACCAACCTTGCTCCACTCGCAGGCGGCTCGCATGCACAGTGTCCGCAAACCGTTCGTGCCTCACTTTTTGCAGTCACTTTCCCGACGCTAGCTCAAGGCTGTTTTTCCTTCTTTTTCCTGACACACAGTTGCATATTATAAGCAGTTGATTAAAAAGAAAACAAAAATCCTGCATCCTTCCGCCCTCAATCAGCAGTAGTACATTTAATCAGATTTAGTAGTTCGGTTGGATGCTCATTTTTATAATTAAATCCGCACAAAAACCCACCCACGACCAAAGCTTTAATCATAAAAATAGAGCCGTACTTTTTTCTTTTAATTGAAAGAAAACTGAATGTATGTTGATGATGATGTGCTGTTAAACTGGAAATAACTTTTACCATTAAAAAATAAATCAACTAAAAGTTATTCTATTTTAACAGCATCTGCCGTGTGCTGGCTGTGGGGATATTTTACATAACGTTATTATAAGACACATCAAAATACTTGGTTTACACCGCTGAAAATGTGTGTTTTATAATGCCACGTTATGTAACTTAGCTTTGGGTGGTTTTTACTGGCATGTCTTTTTGTTATCGAGGGTTGGCGCAGCTCTTTGATTTTGGCTTTTTACCTTTAAAAATCAATCGACTTAAAAAACAAAAGCAATGTGCTGCAAGTGTGCCAGGCACAAAAAGCATGACGGTAAAAACAACAGAAGGGCTGGCGCGGGGAGTTGGTAAAAGGGCGATGCATGCAGGGACGGTGGAATTTTACCAATGTGGGGTACTTCCTGCAAACGTGAATCTTCAAATAAAAAGTTCAATTAAAAGAAAAAAGATGCTATTTTTGAGGGCATTAGAAGTTCTTTGAACAGGTTGCCCGGAGGTGGTAAGAAGTCCTGAAATTGCTAAAAAAGTTGCGTAAGTTGGTATGATTACGGGGCAAGACAATACGACCCACAACTTGGAAGGTGGCATGCATTAGATGTCTTTGCTGATGCATATTATGAACACTCACCATATAGCTTTGTTGCCAACAACCCAATAAAATATATCGACCCTGATGGCAATATTATAACGGATGCTAATGGTAATATTGTTGTTACAACTACAGGTGAGCAAGTATCAACAGGATATCAGCCAATGAATAAAACGGTAAACTCCGACGGAACACAAACAGTTACATATATTTCAAGGACTTATGATGTAGTATCTCTTTTTGCAGATAACGGAACCCCAGTTCAGGCATTACAAATAGCATCTGCAACTTCTGTTAATGCTACTTTTGATAAAGATGGAAATTATATAAGTGAAACTTCACCTACGGCTGTAGATAATAGTCAATATGATGTAGCAGCAGATTGTCATGGGTATACTTTTACAGATGATAAATTGTGGATTAATAATGACCAGGTTGAAACTATCTTAAATAATGATGATTATTCCCGAAATGTTAGTGAAGGAGATGCGAGCGCCGTTGTCTTTAAAGACCAAGATGGGAATGTTGTACATTCTTCAGGAAGAAATGCTGATGGAACATATACAAGTAATGCTGGAGTTACAAAAACACAGTATAATGTCACACTTGGGCAAGCAGGAGGTGATTTTTATACAGGGCAAGCAGGAAACACAGAGTTTGTAAAGAAAAATAGTCCAAATAAGGCTATGAATACGACATTAGGGACTGTAAATGATAAAGGCGTAAGAGTAATTTCAGACCCAGATGAGATTAAACAATTTATGAACTCTTTAAATGGCAATTAATATGATAAAGTATTTTATAGTATGTATCATTGCGAGTATGTCTTTAATTGAGTTACATGGTCAAAATTTCTTCAAAGAGGAGTTTAATGAACAAGAAAGAAGTAAACTAAACTTTAAATGTTCTGAGAAAAAGGATAGTACTCATAAATATTTTAAGTTAAAGTTTAAAGATGATAACTCTGAACTTGGAAATATTGGTTACCCTATTATGATTAAGTCGGAAGAAAATATTGACACTATTAATTTAATTAGAGATTTACTTTCTTTTGAGGGAGATACTTGTATTTGTGTAATTCCAATAAGGTGTTATAATCCAAAGGTGTCTCAAGTTTACATGGGAAGTTTGAAAGATTATTCCATTCAACTTGAAGCACTATTTTTAATCAATCAGTTTTATTTTGATAAACCTTTTTATTATTCACCATATCCATTGTTAAAAAGTACAAAATCAAACAAGGAAGAATCAATAGATGGGGAAATAATAGAGATGGCTTATGTTGCATATAAACAATGGTTTGAAAAAGTAAAAGAGATTGGACTTAAAGAAGCGAAAAGACAAAATATAGAACCTTTAGAAGGATATCCCATAAAATGGTATAAATAACTAAAAATCCCGGTGTTTGCCGGGATTTTTCATTATATCGCTTTTAATTTAGCAGCTTTGATAAGGTTGTCGAGCGTATAGAAAATATGCGTTCTATCTTCATCGGGAAGGTTCTCAATATCTTCCAGTCGTTTTAAAGTCCGTTTGTTCAGAATCTTCAGTTCACCTTCTCCCACCAAATAATCCAAAGACACTTCGAGGGCATCAGCCAGTTTTTTAGCAGTCTCAATACTTGGCTTCATTTCATTGCGCTCATACTTACCTACAATGTCTCCATTGATACCGGAACGCTTTCCAAGCTCTGCTTGTGAGAGCTTTTTCTGTTTGCGTATTAATGTCATCTTTTCACCGAAATTCATACAGTATCCTTCAGTTTTAAGTGGTGAATATTAATGTATTTGCAAATTTAGGTGAATAAAAGTTCATAAACAATTTTGATAATGCTTGTTTAGTTAAGAATGATAATCTACATTTGTGAAGTATTATTCAGAAAAAAGTTTTTTCAACAAAATTTTTACAAATGGAAATAAGGGACATAAAAACGCACCTAAGCATATTAACAGTGCTAAGCAGCTATAACCTGAAACCCAACAAAAACAATATGCTTAAATGCCCTTTCCATGAAGATAAAGACCCGAGTTTAAAAGTTTACACCAATACAAATACCTTCAATTGCTTTGGCTGTGGCAAAGCCGGAGACCAGATAGAATTTATCCAGTTAAAAGAAAATTGCTCAAAGCATGATGCCATACTAAACGCCAAAAGCCTTACAAACATTAACGAAACAGTACCGCCAATGAAACAGGAGAACCAGGATAAAAACCTACTCCCAAGAATAGCAGTATTAAGCAAAGTTGCCCAGGACAGCAAAGCAAGCTTTAAGCGAACTGCAAAAGCAAGGGATTACGTAAGGAGCAGGAAACTTGACCCCGATAAATTAGAAGTTGGATATATTGGAACCGACTTTGGTAAAACATGGAACAAACAATTAAAAGAAAGCGGCTTACAGCTTGGAATATTAAAGGAATCCAGGCAAAACACTATTGTTCCAAAGTTCAAAAACTGTGTGCTGTTTTTTACTAAAAATGAGAAAGGGCAAATCATAGATATTTACGGAAGGTCGATAAACCCGAACGGGGAAGGAAAACACTTTTATTTAAACGGCAAACACCAGGGGATTTATCCGAATTACCCCAACAGCAAAGCAACAAAACTAATACTGGTTGAAAGCCTGATTGATGCAGCTACATTGCAACAACAAAAGGAAATAGAAGAGAATTATACAATCCTATCCCTGTTCGGAACAAACGGATTTACAACAGAAATCGGAGAAGCCATAAAAGAACTTCCGGAACTGGAAGAAGTAATAATCTTCTTTGATGGCGACAAAGCCGGAAACGATGCAGCAATAAAAACGGTAGAGAAACTAAAAGCCATTAATCAAAAGCTTACCATTACCAAAGTAGAAACGCCAGAGGAAGAAGATATAAACAGCCTTTTGCAAGGTCACGAACCTGAAATATTAAACCACTTAATCAACGAAAGAAAACCAATCAATCAGGAACAAGAGCAGGGCAATGACATCCAAGCGCCATCAGAACCAAGCCAACTAAACACTGATAATCCCGACAAAATAACCTATCAAGAAAACCAACTGCAATTTATTATCTGGGGCGGTATCGAGAAAGACAACATCCACCGTTTAAAACTGAATTTACTGGTACAACTTAAAGGCGATGATTTTAGATATTACCAGGACGATGTAAACTTATACAGCAACGGGCAATTACAACGCTACATCAAAGGAGCAGCAGAAGAATTGGAAGTAAGCGGAACAGTTTTAAAGAACATCATCCGAAAACTAAAAAGTCAAATTGAAGCTTATCGTCTAACACTCATAGAAGCCGAAAGAAAAGCTTTAAAACCAAAGGTGTACCAAATGACAGTAAAGGAACAAAGAGAAGCTGAACGCTTTTTAAAACATGAAAGCCTTGTGCAAAATACAATGAAAGCCATCAGTAAAAGCGGTTTAATCGGGGAACAGCAAAACGGCTTGTTACTGTTTTTTCTTTATCTGAGCCGTTTATTTAATGAACCACTGCACGCCATTATTTACGGGAAAAGCGGGAGCGGTAAAACCTACCTACAGACGAAAATCAGCGAATGTTTACCAGAGGAAAGCGTAAGAACAATAACCAGTTTAACCGAAAATACACTTTACTACTCAGCAAAGGATTTTTGGAAACACAAGCTTTTATTAATCGAAGATTTAGAGGGCGTTTACAATGCTTTTTTACCATTAAGGGAATTTATGTCCAAGCAAAGTATATCAAAGCTTACAACGGACAAAGACGCCAAAGGAAACAACGTGCAAAAGGTTTTAATGGTAGAAGGCCCGATATGTGTAAGTGGTGCAACCACCAAATCCAATATTTATGAAGACAATGCAAACCGCAGCTTCTTGCTGCATGTTGACGAAAGCCCCGAACATGCAAGGGAAGTAATGGACTATCAAAGGAAATTACAGGCTGGAATGGTTAACGAAGCGGAACAACAGAAATACAAAAAGCTCCTGCAGAACACACAACGGATTTTAAGACAAGTAAGGGTTATCAATCCTTTTGCAACCATGCTCGATATACCCGACTGTGTTTTTAAGAAGCTTCGAACCAACATGCACTATTTACGCTTGATAGAAATCATAACCTTTTACCATCAACTACAGAGAGAAATTAAAACCGACGCAAACGGAAAGCCTTTTATAACAACAACTCCCGAAGATATACAGTGGGCTAACTTTTTAATCAAGGATAGTTTACTAAGGAAATCAGACGAGCTGAGCGGACAAGTCCGCCGCTTCTTCGAAAGCTTAAAATCCTTTGCAGACAAGAAAGAAGAACCGAAAACCATTTACGCCAAAGAAGTCCGGGAAGCTTTTAGAATGAACCCAATGACAATAAACCGATACTTACGGGAACTTGAAAACAGGGGCTATATCCAACGAAACGGAGGCAACCGAAAAACTGGTTTTGAATACGAGATAAAAGCCTGGGACGAATACAAGAAATTAAAATCAGGAATCGACATTTTAGACGAAATTTTGGAGAAGGTAAAAGCGAAGTATAACAGCTTAAAACAAGAAAAAGTTAAGTATAACACAAGTGTAACATAAGTATAACAGGGTCATAGACCCATTTGATAAAATTAATTATCAGGTACTTATGATGAAGTATAACAGTATAACAAGTATAACAGAGGAAGAGCAAGACCCCCTATAAAAAATGCAGAAACTGACGATACAAACACCGGAATTTATCAGGCTTGAAACAGCCTTCCAAAAGTGGTTAAGGACGTTGAACTTTGAACCGACAACCATTAATTACAATCCTGTGCGTGTCCGTGAGTTCTTTAACTGGTTGGAAAAACAGGGAATTAAAGCGATAACGGAAATAACAAAACCAGTAGTGTTAAAATACTTCGATTACCTGAAAGAGCGTAAGAACCAGACCAAAAACGGCAAACTAAGCAAAAATACACTCAGGACACACCAACAATCATTAAGGCGTTTTACCCGCTATTTAAGGGAAACAGGACAAGACAGCTTCGAAGTCGATATACAATTACAAGGAAGCACCAGGAACATAAAAACCATATTTAGCAAAGAAGAAATCAAAGAGCTTTACTCTGCTTGTGATAGCGATGTGTTAGGGATGAGAGATAAAGCAATGTTAGCCGTTTATTATGGTTGTGGATTAAGAAGAAATGAAGGGTTGAACCTTGATGCAGACGACATACTTTTTAATAAGAACCTGGTTTATGTTCGGAAAGGGAAAAACTATAAAGAACGCTATGTTCCAATGACAGAAGCCGTAAAAGAAGAACTGCAAAACTATGTTGACTATGCCAGACCAACATTAATGAAATCACCTGTAAAAGCTTTGTTTTTAACTGTAAAGGGAAGCCGATTAGGAAGCAATGGAATGGCTGAAAGGTTGCAAAGCCTGAAGGATAAAGCGGAAATAAACAAAGAAGCTGGTTTGCATGCCTTGCGGCACTCCATCGCCACACATCTTTTACAATCAGGAATGGAACTGGACAAAATAAAACGGTTCTTAGGTCATAGCAGCTTAGAAAGTACCCAAATCTATACACACATATCAAATGAAGAATGTTGAGCAAAGCGAAATCCCGATAAGCAAAGCGACATCGGGAAGCAATGCGAGTAAATACAGCCACTTAAAAAAGAAATTTACCGGAATCCTTCAGCAGTTGGAAATTTACCTGAAGAAACAAAACTATGAACCAAACACCATCCGGCAATTTAAGAATTATACAGCCTGTTTTTTAGACTGGCAAAAGCTCCAAAAGCTTGAACAGGTAAGCTACAATGATTTACTTATTTACATTGATTATTGCAGGGAAAAAGGCGACAGCCTGAAACTTACCAACCGAAAATTATCAGCTATCCGCAAATATTACGAGTATTTACAGAGTAAAGGCGAAACATTAAAGAACCCTGCATCAGGCTTGTTTTTAAAAGGAAAGCGGTCAAGTGTTCCAAATAATTTACTCGATAAAAAAGAGCTAAAGGAACTTTACAACCAGTACCAACCTTACGACCTGAGAACCACGAGAAACAAAATTATTTTAAGCTTACTAATCAACCAGGCAGTAACAACAGATGAACTTCATAAACTGGAACCAGGCAACATAAAACTAAAATCAGGTAAAATAGAAATACCGGGAGGAAAGCACAGCAACGGAAGGACTTTAGAACTTGAAGCAAGCCAGATAATCGAGCTTCAGGAATACTTAAACGAAACAAGACCGGCAATCTTACTAGCAATCCGAAAAACACCCAGCTGGTCAGGAAGGAAAGCGGAAAAACCAGACTTTAAGCGATTAGAAAACCAACTGGTAATAAGCGTAAACGGCTCGACCAACATCAAAAACAGCCAACACCATTTAATCAAGGCTTTGCAGCAAATAAACCCGAAAGTCAGAAGCTGCGGACAAATCCGGCAAAGTGTAATAGCTGAATGGTTAAAAATAGAAGATGTCAGAAATGTTCAGTACAAAGCCGGACACAGGTATGTAAGCACAACCGAACGCTACCAAACCAATAACTTAGAAGATTTACAGGAAGCTTTAAACCAACACCATCCATTAAGATAACCCACAAGCCAACCCGCCCCACAGGTCAAAAAATCCCCGCTTCTCGTACCTCTAAGCTTGCACGGTCTTTTTTGCCCTTCCCCTACGCCGGCCCTTCTGTAATTTTTTCCGTCATGCTTTTTGTCCGACCCACAAACGGCACATTGCTTTTTTGTTTTAATTGAAATGGATTTTTAAGCGGTAAAAACAAAAAAAGCAAAGAGCCGTGCCAACGCTTGAAACAAAAAGACACGCCCGAAAAAATTACCCAAAGCTAAGTTACATAATACGAGTTATAGGTTCGCTTCGCACACTTTTTGAGTTGTTTATTTTGATTAAGGTAAAAAGTGTCGCTATAACAAGTATTATGCAAAATAGCCGCTCAATCCACGCTCCCCGACCCACGCCGACGCTGACAAACAGCATATTGATTTTAGCTTTTGATTAGTTGGATTTTTAAAGGTAAAAGCTAAAATCAAAAAGCTGTTTGCTGCCACAGTAGCGGTAACAAGAGTTTTGCAAACCCTTGTTGAAATATCTATCCACCAAAACCCCGACCACCACCCCTAAGAATGCTATTGAAACGAGAATAACCCAAAATCTTCAGTGCTTAATTTGAAACGTTCTGCAAGGGTTATTTCCCGTTCCAACAGCACATCATCAACACCATATTTTTTAACCTTTTTTCTTTTAATTGAAAACTTAAAATATGAATGATGATGATATTGGGCTGTTAAAATGGAAATAACTTTTTACCCTTAAAAAATAAACAAGAAAAAAAGTTATTCTATTTTAATGGCCGTGGGCGGGCAGGCTGCGGGGCTATTTAACATAATAACCCTTATGACTGACGGCTTTGGTTTGTGGGCTGGTTCTTCGTGCGGCTGCTCCCATAAGGTTTATTATGTTACTTAGCTTTGGGTGGTTTTATCTGTGGGTCGGCATTTACAGCTCTTTGACTTTTTATTTTACAGCTTCAAATAAAATCTCAATTAAAAATAAAAAGGGAATGTGCTGTAAATAGCGTTGGGAAAGGAAAACCACAGAAGGGCTGGCATGGGGAGTACCAGGCAGCAGAAGGGACGTTTTAGGGTTGACTGGTACGTGGGAATTACTTTCAATTTTTTCTTTTATCTGAAATGAAAAGTGTATTTTTGGGAGCAAGTTCTTTGATTTTTAACTGTTTGTTCCTGGATGTCTGGTGCTGAATGGAAAAGTGGTTTTTGAAAAGTAGGTTGGTATGATTACGGGGCAAGACAATACGACCCACAACTTGGAAGGTGGCATGCATTAGATGTCTTTGCTGATGCATATTATGAACACTCACCATATAGCTTTGTTGCCAACAACCCAATAAAATATATCGACCCTGATGGCAATATTATAACGGATGCTAATGGTAATATTGTTGTTACAACTACAGGTGAGCAAGTATCAACAGGATATCAGCCAATGAATAAAACGGTAAACTCCGACGGAACACAAACAGTTACATATATTTCAAGGACTTATGATGTAGTATCTCTTTTTGCAGATAACGGAACCCCAGTTCAGGCATTACAAATAGCATCTGCAACTTCTGTTAATGCTACTTTTGATAAAGATGGAAATTATATAAGTGAAACTTCACCTACGGCTGTAGATAATAGTCAATATGATGTAGCAGCAGATTGTCATGGGTATACTTTTACAGATGATAAATTGTGGATTAATAATGACCAGGTTGAAACTATCTTAAATAATGATGATTATTCCCGAAATGTTAGTGAAGGAGATGCGAGCGCCGTTGTCTTTAAAGACCAAGATGGGAATGTTGTACATTCTTCAGGAAGAAATGCTGATGGAACATATACAAGTAATGCTGGAGTTACAAAAACACAGTATAATGTCACACTTGGGCAAGCAGGAGGTGATTTTTATACAGGGCAAGCAGGAAACACAGAGTTTGTAAAGAAAAATAGTCCAAATAAGGCTATGAATACGACATTAGGGACTGTAAATGATAAAGGCGTAAGAGTAATTTCAGACCCAGATGAGATTAAACAATTTATGAACTCTTTAAATGGCAATTAATATGATAAAGTATTTTATAGTATGTATCATTGCGAGTATGTCTTTAATTGAGTTACATGGTCAAAATTTCTTCAAAGAGGAGTTTAATGAACAAGAAAGAAGTAAACTAAACTTTAAATGTTCTGAGAAAAAGGATAGTACTCATAAATATTTTAAGTTAAAGTTTAAAGATGATAACTCTGAACTTGGAAATATTGGTTACCCTATTATGATTAAGTCGGAAGAAAATATTGACACTATTAATTTAATTAGAGATTTACTTTCTTTTGAGGGAGATACTTGTATTTGTGTAATTCCAATAAGGTGTTATAATCCAAAGGTGTCTCAAGTTTACATGGGAAGTTTGAAAGATTATTCCATTCAACTTGAAGCACTATTTTTAATCAATCAGTTTTATTTTGATAAACCTTTTTATTATTCACCATATCCATTGTTAAAAAGTACAAAATCAAACAAGGAAGAATCAATAGATGGGGAAATAATAGAGATGGCTTATGTTGCATATAAACAATGGTTTGAAAAAGTAAAAGAGATTGGACTTAAAGAAGCGAAAAGACAAAATATAGAACCTTTAGAAGGATATCCCATAAAATGGTATAAATAACTAAAAATCCCGGTGTTTGCCGGGATTTTTCATTATATCGCTTTTAATTTAGCAGCTTTGATAAGGTTGTCGAGCGTATAGAAAATATGCGTTCTATCTTCATCGGGAAGGTTCTCAATATCTTCCAGTCGTTTTAAAGTCCGTTTGTTCAGAATCTTCAGTTCACCTTCTCCCACCAAATAATCCAAAGACACTTCGAGGGCATCAGCCAGTTTTTTAGCAGTCTCAATACTTGGCTTCATTTCATTGCGCTCATACTTACCTACAATGTCTCCATTGATACCGGAACGCTTTCCAAGCTCTGCTTGTGAGAGCTTTTTCTGTTTGCGTATTAATGTCATCTTTTCACCGAAATTCATACAGTATCCTTCAGTTTTAAGTGGTGAATATTAATGTATTTGCAAATTTAGGTGAATAAAAGTTCATAAACAATTTTGATAATGCTTGTTTAGTTAAGAATGATAATCTACATTTGTGAAGTATTATTCAGAAAAAAGTTTTTTCAACAAAATTTTTACAAATGGAAATAAGGGACATAAAAACGCACCTAAGCATATTAACAGTGCTAAGCAGCTATAACCTGAAACCCAACAAAAACAATATGCTTAAATGCCCTTTCCATGAAGATAAAGACCCGAGTTTAAAAGTTTACACCAATACAAATACCTTCAATTGCTTTGGCTGTGGCAAAGCCGGAGACCAGATAGAATTTATCCAGTTAAAAGAAAATTGCTCAAAGCATGATGCCATACTAAACGCCAAAAGCCTTACAAACATTAACGAAACAGTACCGCCAATGAAACAGGAGAACCAGGATAAAAACCTACTCCCAAGAATAGCAGTATTAAGCAAAGTTGCCCAGGACAGCAAAGCAAGCTTTAAGCGAACTGCAAAAGCAAGGGATTACGTAAGGAGCAGGAAACTTGACCCCGATAAATTAGAAGTTGGATATATTGGAACCGACTTTGGTAAAACATGGAACAAACAATTAAAAGAAAGCGGCTTACAGCTTGGAATATTAAAGGAATCCAGGCAAAACACTATTGTTCCAAAGTTCAAAAACTGTGTGCTGTTTTTTACTAAAAATGAGAAAGGGCAAATCATAGATATTTACGGAAGGTCGATAAACCCGAACGGGGAAGGAAAACACTTTTATTTAAACGGCAAACACCAGGGGATTTATCCGAATTACCCCAACAGCAAAGCAACAAAACTAATACTGGTTGAAAGCCTGATTGATGCAGCTACATTGCAACAACAAAAGGAAATAGAAGAGAATTATACAATCCTATCCCTGTTCGGAACAAACGGATTTACAACAGAAATCGGAGAAGCCATAAAAGAACTTCCGGAACTGGAAGAAGTAATAATCTTCTTTGATGGCGACAAAGCCGGAAACGATGCAGCAATAAAAACGGTAGAGAAACTAAAAGCCATTAATCAAAAGCTTACCATTACCAAAGTAGAAACGCCAGAGGAAGAAGATATAAACAGCCTTTTGCAAGGTCACGAACCTGAAATATTAAACCACTTAATCAACGAAAGAAAACCAATCAATCAGGAACAAGAGCAGGGCAATGACATCCAAGCGCCATCAGAACCAAGCCAACTAAACACTGATAATCCCGACAAAATAACCTATCAAGAAAACCAACTGCAATTTATTATCTGGGGCGGTATCGAGAAAGACAACATCCACCGTTTAAAACTGAATTTACTGGTACAACTTAAAGGCGATGATTTTAGATATTACCAGGACGATGTAAACTTATACAGCAACGGGCAATTACAACGCTACATCAAAGGAGCAGCAGAAGAATTGGAAGTAAGCGGAACAGTTTTAAAGAACATCATCCGAAAACTAAAAAGTCAAATTGAAGCTTATCGTCTAACACTCATAGAAGCCGAAAGAAAAGCTTTAAAACCAAAGGTGTACCAAATGACAGTAAAGGAACAAAGAGAAGCTGAACGCTTTTTAAAACATGAAAGCCTTGTGCAAAATACAATGAAAGCCATCAGTAAAAGCGGTTTAATCGGGGAACAGCAAAACGGCTTGTTACTGTTTTTTCTTTATCTGAGCCGTTTATTTAATGAACCACTGCACGCCATTATTTACGGGAAAAGCGGGAGCGGTAAAACCTACCTACAGACGAAAATCAGCGAATGTTTACCAGAGGAAAGCGTAAGAACAATAACCAGTTTAACCGAAAATACACTTTACTACTCAGCAAAGGATTTTTGGAAACACAAGCTTTTATTAATCGAAGATTTAGAGGGCGTTTACAATGCTTTTTTACCATTAAGGGAATTTATGTCCAAGCAAAGTATATCAAAGCTTACAACGGACAAAGACGCCAAAGGAAACAACGTGCAAAAGGTTTTAATGGTAGAAGGCCCGATATGTGTAAGTGGTGCAACCACCAAATCCAATATTTATGAAGACAATGCAAACCGCAGCTTCTTGCTGCATGTTGACGAAAGCCCCGAACATGCAAGGGAAGTAATGGACTATCAAAGGAAATTACAGGCTGGAATGGTTAACGAAGCGGAACAACAGAAATACAAAAAGCTCCTGCAGAACACACAACGGATTTTAAGACAAGTAAGGGTTATCAATCCTTTTGCAACCATGCTCGATATACCCGACTGTGTTTTTAAGAAGCTTCGAACCAACATGCACTATTTACGCTTGATAGAAATCATAACCTTTTACCATCAACTACAGAGAGAAATTAAAACCGACGCAAACGGAAAGCCTTTTATAACAACAACTCCCGAAGATATACAGTGGGCTAACTTTTTAATCAAGGATAGTTTACTAAGGAAATCAGACGAGCTGAGCGGACAAGTCCGCCGCTTCTTCGAAAGCTTAAAATCCTTTGCAGACAAGAAAGAAGAACCGAAAACCATTTACGCCAAAGAAGTCCGGGAAGCTTTTAGAATGAACCCAATGACAATAAACCGATACTTACGGGAACTTGAAAACAGGGGCTATATCCAACGAAACGGAGGCAACCGAAAAACTGGTTTTGAATACGAGATAAAAGCCTGGGACGAATACAAGAAATTAAAATCAGGAATCGACATTTTAGACGAAATTTTGGAGAAGGTAAAAGCGAAGTATAACAGCTTAAAACAAGAAAAAGTTAAGTATAACACAAGTGTAACATAAGTATAACAGGGTCATAGACCCATTTGATAAAATTAATTATCAGGTACTTATGATGAAGTATAACAGTATAACAAGTATAACAGAGGAAGAGCAAGACCCCCTATAAAAAATGCAGAAACTGACGATACAAACACCGGAATTTATCAGGCTTGAAACAGCCTTCCAAAAGTGGTTAAGGACGTTGAACTTTGAACCGACAACCATTAATTACAATCCTGTGCGTGTCCGTGAGTTCTTTAACTGGTTGGAAAAACAGGGAATTAAAGCGATAACGGAAATAACAAAACCAGTAGTGTTAAAATACTTCGATTACCTGAAAGAGCGTAAGAACCAGACCAAAAACGGCAAACTAAGCAAAAATACACTCAGGACACACCAACAATCATTAAGGCGTTTTACCCGCTATTTAAGGGAAACAGGACAAGACAGCTTCGAAGTCGATATACAATTACAAGGAAGCACCAGGAACATAAAAACCATATTTAGCAAAGAAGAAATCAAAGAGCTTTACTCTGCTTGTGATAGCGATGTGTTAGGGATGAGAGATAAAGCAATGTTAGCCGTTTATTATGGTTGTGGATTAAGAAGAAATGAAGGGTTGAACCTTGATGCAGACGACATACTTTTTAATAAGAACCTGGTTTATGTTCGGAAAGGGAAAAACTATAAAGAACGCTATGTTCCAATGACAGAAGCCGTAAAAGAAGAACTGCAAAACTATGTTGACTATGCCAGACCAACATTAATGAAATCACCTGTAAAAGCTTTGTTTTTAACTGTAAAGGGAAGCCGATTAGGAAGCAATGGAATGGCTGAAAGGTTGCAAAGCCTGAAGGATAAAGCGGAAATAAACAAAGAAGCTGGTTTGCATGCCTTGCGGCACTCCATCGCCACACATCTTTTACAATCAGGAATGGAACTGGACAAAATAAAACGGTTCTTAGGTCATAGCAGCTTAGAAAGTACCCAAATCTATACACACATATCAAATGAAGAATGTTGAGCAAAGCGAAATCCCGATAAGCAAAGCGACATCGGGAAGCAATGCGAGTAAATACAGCCACTTAAAAAAGAAATTTACCGGAATCCTTCAGCAGTTGGAAATTTACCTGAAGAAACAAAACTATGAACCAAACACCATCCGGCAATTTAAGAATTATACAGCCTGTTTTTTAGACTGGCAAAAGCTCCAAAAGCTTGAACAGGTAAGCTACAATGATTTACTTATTTACATTGATTATTGCAGGGAAAAAGGCGACAGCCTGAAACTTACCAACCGAAAATTATCAGCTATCCGCAAATATTACGAGTATTTACAGAGTAAAGGCGAAACATTAAAGAACCCTGCATCAGGCTTGTTTTTAAAAGGAAAGCGGTCAAGTGTTCCAAATAATTTACTCGATAAAAAAGAGCTAAAGGAACTTTACAACCAGTACCAACCTTACGACCTGAGAACCACGAGAAACAAAATTATTTTAAGCTTACTAATCAACCAGGCAGTAACAACAGATGAACTTCATAAACTGGAACCAGGCAACATAAAACTAAAATCAGGTAAAATAGAAATACCGGGAGGAAAGCACAGCAACGGAAGGACTTTAGAACTTGAAGCAAGCCAGATAATCGAGCTTCAGGAATACTTAAACGAAACAAGACCGGCAATCTTACTAGCAATCCGAAAAACACCCAGCTGGTCAGGAAGGAAAGCGGAAAAACCAGACTTTAAGCGATTAGAAAACCAACTGGTAATAAGCGTAAACGGCTCGACCAACATCAAAAACAGCCAACACCATTTAATCAAGGCTTTGCAGCAAATAAACCCGAAAGTCAGAAGCTGCGGACAAATCCGGCAAAGTGTAATAGCTGAATGGTTAAAAATAGAAGATGTCAGAAATGTTCAGTACAAAGCCGGACACAGGTATGTAAGCACAACCGAACGCTACCAAACCAATAACTTAGAAGATTTACAGGAAGCTTTAAACCAACACCATCCATTAAGATAACCCACAAGCCAACCCGCCCCACAGGTCAAAAAATCCCCGCTTCTCGTACCTCTAAGCTTGCACGGTCTTTTTTGCCCTTCCCCTACGCCGGCCCTTCTGTAATTTTTTCCGTCATGCTTTTTGTCCGACCCACAAACGGCACATTGCTTTTTTGTTTTAATTGAAATGGATTTTTAAGCGGTAAAAACAAAAAAAGCAAAGAGCCGTGCCAACGCTTGAAACAAAAAGACACGCCCGAAAAAATTACCCAAAGCTAAGTTACATAATACGAGTTATAGGTTCGCTTCGCACACTTTTTGAGTTGTTTATTTTGATTAAGGTAAAAAGTGTCGCTATAACAAGTATTATGCAAAATAGCCGCTCAATCCACGCTCCCCGACCCACGCCGACGCTGACAAACAGCATATTGATTTTAGCTTTTGATTAGTTGGATTTTTAAAGGTAAAAGCTAAAATCAAAAAGCTGTTTGCTGCCACAGTAGCGGTAACAAGAGTTTTGCAAACCCTTGTTGAAATATCTATCCACCAAAACCCCGACCACCACCCCTAAGAATGCTATTGAAACGAGAATAACCCAAAATCTTCAGTGCTTAATTTGAAACGTTCTGCAAGGGTTATTTCCCGTTCCAACAGCACATCATCAACACCATATTTTTTAACCTTTTTTCTTTTAATTGAAAACTTAAAATATGAATGATGATGATATTGGGCTGTTAAAATGGAAATAACTTTTTACCCTTAAAAAATAAACAAGAAAAAAAGTTATTCTATTTTAATGGCCGTGGGCGGGCAGGCTGCGGGGCTATTTAACATAATAACCCTTATGACTGACGGCTTTGGTTTGTGGGCTGGTTCTTCGTGCGGCTGCTCCCATAAGGTTTATTATGTTACTTAGCTTTGGGTGGTTTTATCTGTGGGTCGGCATTTACAGCTCTTTGACTTTTTATTTTACAGCTTCAAATAAAATCTCAATTAAAAATAAAAAGGGAATGTGCTGTAAATAGCGTTGGGAAAGGAAAACCACAGAAGGGCTGGCATGGGGAGTACCAGGCAGCAGAAGGGACGTTTTAGGGTTGACTGGTACGTGGGAATTACTTTCAATTTTTTCTTTTATCTGAAATGAAAAGTGTATTTTTGGGAGCAAGTTCTTTGATTTTTAACTGTTTGTTCCTGGATGTCTGGTGCTGAATGGAAAAGTGGTTTTTGAAAAGTAGGTTGGTATGATTATGGGGCACGGATGTATGATGCTTCATTAGGACGATTTACTACTATTGACCCCCATGCTGAGAATTATTTTGACTTAAGTCCTTTCGCCTATGTTGCAAATAATCCAATGATTTTTATTGACCCAACGGGAATGGATATTGAGTATGACAAAGACGCTAGTTTCTGGTTTAAGGTCAAAACTACAGTACAACTTGCAGCCGGATGGGTTGCTTCAGGAACTATGAGGAACCAGTTGAATACTTTAATGAAGTCAGAGAATACACACACGATACATCAGATAGATGGTGCGGGTTCAAGGGTTATCAGTAAAGAGTTAGACGCACATAATGAGTCAAAACCTGCGCCACCTGAAATAGAAACTAATATTGATTCTGATGGAAATATAACCATGGGGATAAAAGATGCAGCCGCACATGACGCTGCAATGGATAAATGGCAGGGAGAACACGCTGAAATTACTTCGCACAAAGATGGGACTGGCGTAGGTACAAATATCTATATTGGAGATGGAAAAGGAATGAAAGATGTGCTTAAGGACAATGGCGTAAATAAGAAAGTTTTATTTGGACATGAACTAACCCACGCTGTAGATAATGATAAAGGACGAATGAATACAGATAACATGAAGCCAGGTGTGGGAAGTAATGCACAACAAAGATATGGTACATACTCGGAACATAGAGCTGTTCGTTATCAGAATGCTGTAACTAGAGATTTAAACAGGTTTAGACCATTTAATAAACTTAGAATTAGAAATGAGTATTAAAATTAATCTAAAAGTAATCGGGATTTTAACGTTACTTCTAATACTTGAAAACACAAGTATTGGTCAAACTGATTTAAGTGGGAAATATTGGACAATGTCATGCGGATTTACTCATGGCTACTATCTAAGGCTTTTCCCTGATTCAACGGCACATTTTACCCCAATATATGAAACCGCAGAGAAATATATGAAGGGAAAGTGGTATATAAGTAATGATACTCTGACAGTAGAGCTTATAAACACGGATAAGCTAGAAGATAAGTTTGAGTATTTTTTAATTAAAGATACACTTCGGTTAGAAAAGATTAATAAGGCGCTTTACGTGGAGGCAAACATTTTATATCGACAAGAGGCGTATTATAACAATGGGGATATTAAATATAAAATTGAATATGGCTTATGTAAGGAAAGTGGTTATTGTTTTAGTGGGCGGCTATACTACTATTATCCAGGGAAAAGAATAAAGAGTGTCATAGACTATAAAAATGACCTTAAAGATGGAGTTGAAATGAATTATTCTTGGTATGGCTATGCTACAAATTATGGAAATTGGATAGAAGGTAAGAAGGATGGTGTTTGGGTTAGTTATGATGCTGATTTTAACCTAAGTGCCACAAAAGTATATAAAAAAGGCGAGCTGAAAAGTACTAAGGATAACCCAATTTGTTTTCCTGGTTGGGATAATGAAACACTAGATAAGTTGTATAAAGATTAAATAAAAAAAGCCCGGCACGTCCGGGTTTTTTATTTTATTTTAGAATACTTTGTAATTTACTTTTAGCGAGGAATGCATCCATTAAGGAATACACACATTCCTTTTCTTTTTCGTCTAAGCTGTTAATTTCGTTAAACCGCTTTAATAAGTTGGGGTCTTTAAAAAGGTTGGTTTCCTGCGTTTCTCCAAGCAAATAGCCAACAGTTGTTCCAAGTAATCCGGTAATTTTTTTAACCACATCAATAGAGGGTTTTACTTCATCCCGTTCATATTTACCTATAATGGAATGGTGCGTGTCAAGTTGCCTTGCCAGTTCACTTTGCGAAAGCCCTTTAGCTTCCCTGCATTCTCTTAGTTTTTTACCAAAGCTCTCCATGTCGTTGTAATATATATGGTACTAAAACCGCTTTAATTAGACGTATGCGTAAAAATACCGCTAATAAATGGAATAATAAAATCATAAATATTTTAGGTTTTGAAATAGATATTATACATTTGTGCCAAATATGAGCAGATAAATATTTTTCACTATGGAAATAGAAGATATCAAGGCACGTTTAAACATCCAAACAGTTCTACAACATTACGGCTTACAAGCTGACCGAAACAATATGCTTAAATGTCCTTTCCATGCCGATGATAAGCCAAGCATGAAGATTTACCCGAACACCAATACTTTTAACTGTTTTGGTTGTGGCAAGAATGGCGACCAGATAGAATTTTGCACATTGAAAGAAGGAAGCAAGCACAAAGGATTATTAAAAGCAACGGAACTAACAGGAGATATTAAACCAATCAACGGAAAGCCGAAACCACAAAAGAGCCAACCCAAGGAGAACCACACCGAAATATTAACCAAAATATTTAGCTACTTCCAAAACGGATTAAACAGCAGCGTAGCCAAGAAGCCCAAGGAATATTTACAAAGTAGAAACCTAAGCCACGAATTATTAGAACTTGGTTACAATAGCGGACAGTTCCACCACCGTGGCAAACTGGAAGCCAAAGAACAAGAAGCCTGTATCAATGCAGGGCTTTTAATCCCTTATAATGGAAGTGTTCCCAATGCCAACGGCACAACCTACACCGCTTTTGCAAAAGACTGTGTAATCTTCTCATTAAAGAACAAACAAAACCAAATTACCAGTTTATACGGTCGCTCGATAATCGACAACAAAAACGCCAAACATTATTACACGGTAAACAGAACCGGACTTTATCCAGGCTATCCAAAACAAGCAACCACCAGGTTAATATTAACCGAAGCAATCATAGACACAGCAACACTTTTACAAATACAGGAGATTACAAACCAATACGAACTATTAAGCTGCTACGGAACAAACGGACTTACAGAAGAACACAAACAAGCAATAAAGGAGCTGCAGTACCTACAAGAAATAATCTTCTTTTTTGATGGAGACAAAGCCGGAAATGAAGCAATAGAAAAGTATCAGAAAGAACTAAGTGAATTATTACCACACATAAAACTAAGCAAGGTTGAAACGCCCGAAGGCGAAGACGTGAACAGCTTATCAGTGGCTTATGATGCTGATATTTTTACCCACCTTTTAGAGAATAGAAAACCTTTTCTTTTAGTTGAAAAAACTGAACCACTACCAACACCACCAAGAACCACAGCAAAACTAAACACACGAAACCCTGATTTTATAACTTACACCACCGAAGAACTGCAAATAATAATCTTAGGCGGAATTAACCTACAGCAAATCGACAGGCTGCGCATTACCTTAAAAATAAGCAGAACCGATACAAACGACCCACTACATAGTATCCGCCATACTTTGGACTTGTATCACTCTGATTATTTAGAAAAGTTTATCAATAAAGCATGCGAGCAACTAGAAATTGGAACAACTATTTTAAAACGAGCCATTGCAGAGCTGACCGACCAAATAGAACAATACCGATTAAGCAAAATTGAAAGCCAAAAAGAGCAGAAACCACAATCAAGGCAGCTAACAGAACACAGACAAAATAAAGCAATCAACTATCTGAAAGCTCCCAAACTGATGGAGCGGACAAATAACGACATCGGCAGAACCGGAATGATAGGAGAAGAAAACAACCGCCTGTTAATGTACCTGATATTTACGTCAAGACTTAGAGAACAACCTTTGCACATTATCAGTTTAGGAGCTTCCGGAACTGGCAAAACCTACCTGCAGGAAAAAGTAAGTGAACTGATACCCGAGCAAGAAAAGCTTGAAATTACCATACTATCAGAAAACGCCTTTTACTATTTTGACAGAAAAGAGCTAAAACACAAACTGGTATTAATCGAGGACATGGACGGGGCGCAAGATGTACTCTACCCATTAAGAGAATTACAAAGCAAAAAGAAAATATCAAAAACCATCCCCATAAAAGACAGCAAAGGAAACCTTAAAACTATTACACTCCATGTTGAAGGTCCGATTTGCTTGGCAGGAACAACCACAAGGGAACAGCTTTATGAGGACAACTCAAACCGTAGTTTATTGATTTATTTGGATGGCAGCAACCAACAAAAAGAACACATCATGGAATATCAGCGCAGATTATCGGCAGGGAAAGTAAACAGCAAAGAAGAAAACGAACTGAAAGAGTTTTTTAAGGATATGCAAACGGTACTAAAACCCATCAAAGTAAGAAACCCTTACGCTGAATTATTAAAGCTACCAGAATACATTTTTAAGCCACTAAGAACAAATAGCCATTATCTGGCAACCATAGAAACCATAACCTTTTACCACCAATACCAACGGGAAATAAAAACAGACCAGACAACAGGAGAACGCTACATTGAAACCACATTGGAAGATATAGAATGGGCAAACATACTTTTAAAAGAGGTACTACTGGCGAAATCCGATGAACTGCCCCGGGCAGTCCGTGAGTTCTTCGAGAGCCTGAAACGTTGGATAACAAAGGAGAAGAAAGAAAACTTTTATGTAAAGGAAGTCCGAGAAAGGCTTAGAATGTATCCCATGAAAGTAAACCGCTACATGTACGAACTCGAAAGCCGGGGATTTATCCGAAAGACAGGAGGCAACCGCAAAACAGGCTTTGAATATGAAATTTACCGATGGGATGATTACGAAAAACTGCAAGCCGGAACCGATGTAATGAACGAGGTTTTAGAGCAGATACGAAGTAAAACAAGAAGTGTAACATTAGTATAACAGAAGAATAACACTGTTTTTATCCTTGTAACTCATTGAAAATAAAAGCCTAAACAAGAATAACTGTTATACTTAAGAAAATGCAATATGTACCCTTAAAAACCATCGTAGCCGATGAACCCAAAATACACCCAATTACAAGACGGTTTTAGAAAGTGGCTCAACACCATAGGATATGCAGAAAGCACGGTTTATGCATCGACCAATTATGTAAGGGATTTTTTCTTTTATCTGAAAACAAATGAAGTAAGCAGCCTTGAAATGGTGCAACCTGAAATTATAAGCAACTATCACAAATACCTACAAACCCGAAAGAACAAAACCAAATCCGGCAGTTTATCAAACAACTACATTATAAGCAATATCAACGCTTTAAAGAGATTTAGTAAATACTTACAAGAAACCGGCAAAGCCGATATTGAAATAAAACTGGAACTGCAAGCAGAAAAAGCCAATACAAAAACCATCCTCACACAATCCGAAATTAAAGCCTTTTACAAAGTTTGCGACAACAGTATTTTAGGAATCCGGGACAGGGCTATTTTAAGTATTTATTATGGCTGTGGATTAAGGAGAAGTGAAGGTGTAAGTTTAAATGTCAGTGATATTTTATTAAAAGAAAAACGGGTTTATGTACGAAAAGGAAAGAATTACAAAGAACGCTATGTTCCCATGACCGAAGCCATACGAGAAGATTTAGAGAATTATATCTATGTAGCCAGGCAACAGATATTAAGCTTTAAGAATATAAAACCAGAAGCTTTGTTTTTAAGCATGCAAGTAAACCGACTTTGCGGAAATGCAATAATAGAAAGGGTTCACAAATTAGCCGAAGCAAGCAAACTACAAAAGAAAATCGGAATCCATACTTTGCGCCACTCCATCGCTACACACCTTTTACAAACGGGAATGACTTTGGAAGAAGTCAGCCAGTTTTTAGGACATGCCAGTTTAGAATCTACTCAAATTTACACCCATTTAGCGCATGAATGTTGAGCGAAGCAAAATCCCGATAAAATCGGGAAGTAAGAAACCCGAATACAGCTTTAACAAAGAGATAGAAAGCAAACTAAAAGACTTTAAAACCTATCTGCAGGAACTTGGAAACGGAGAAAATACAGTCCGACAAAAATCGAATTATGCAGGATATTTTTTGAAGTGGTTGGAAAGCGAACTTTTACAGCCAAAGGATGCACGGTACAACGATTTATTAAACTTTATAGATTACTGCAAACTCGAAGGAAAAAGCAAAAAACACATTAACAGCAAACTAAGAAGCATCAGAAACTTTTATGAATACCTGAAGAAAGACAACCCAAACATTATTAATCCTGCTATCAATCTGCATTTAAAAGGAATCAAACAAAAACTACCTTCCAATATTATCAATTTTAAAGAACTCGAAAAGCTTTATCAATCCTTCCCGTCAAAAGCCGGGCAAGTATCACCAACTACCAACAGAGAGAAACGAAACAAAATTATTTTAGGAATCTTGATTTATCAGGGAATAACCACCGAAGAGCTGCAGCAACTAGAACCAAACCATTTAAAACTCAAAGCAGGTAAAATATGTATTCCTGGCAACAGAAGAAGAAACAGCAGAACATTAGAACTAAAACCCTTTCAAATACTTGACCTACATGAGTATTTAACCGAAATAAGACCAACGATATTAAAAGAAATTACCAAGCCAAAACCAGCCCGAAAGCCTGATAAAATCAACAAGTCAATAATACAAAACCAATTATTTATCAGCATCAACGGAAGTGAGAATATTAAAAACAGCTTGTTGCACATGTTTAAAGCGATACAGAAAATAAACCCTGAAATATTACATCCAAAACAAATCCGGGCAAGTGTGATAACTTACTGGCTGAAAAACCACAACCTTAGGCAAGTACAATACTTTGCAGGTCATAAATATGTAAGTTCAACCGAAAGATACCAGTTGAATAACTTGGATAATCTACAAAGTAAACTGGAAAAGTTCCATCCCCTGAATAAACAATAAAGCCCACGCAGCCAAAACGCCAACCCTCAAAAAGTCCAACGCTGTTTTGTCTGCTCCCCACAAAGAAGGAAAAGCGGTGTTCGTCATCAGTCGTCAGCAAAAAATCACGCCAAGCCTTTGCAACACTTTTTTATTTAGTTGAAATGATTTTTAAGGTATAAAAAAGAGTTGCAAATCCCTGCGGGTTCCGCTTCGCTCCAGCTTGTCATGCTTTTTGCGTTCCTCCTTCTTCCTCACGGCAGCTCCTTTGTATTTTTAGCACTTTTGTTCCGTTCCTCCACAAAAAAGCTAAAAATCCAACCGCTGCCAGTGTTAGGCTCGCCTGCTGGTCGCTGCGGTCTGCGGCTTTGTCACAGTTTTTGAGCTGACACACGACCCGACCCGAAAGTCAAAAACTCCGCCAAAACCTTGCTGTAAACAGTAGCTGCAAAACGCCTTCGTTCCTCAGTCTTCTTTTTGCACCAACCTTGCTCCACTCGCAGGCGGCTCGCATGCACAGTGTCCGCAAACCGTTCGTTCCTCACTTTTTGCAGCCACTTTCCCGACGCTAGCTCAAGGCTGTTTTTCTTTCTTTCTCCCGACACACAGTTGCATATTATTAGCAGTTGATTAAAAAAGAAAACAAAAATCCTGCACCCTTCCGCCCTCAATCAGCAGCAGTACATTTAATCGAATTTTGTAGTTCGGTTGGATGCTCATTTTTATAATTAAATCCGCACAAAAACCCACCCACGACCAAAGCTTTAATCATAAAAATCGAGCCGTACTTTTTTCTTTTAATTGAAATAAAACTGAATGTATGTTGATGATGATGTGCTGTTAAACTGGAAATAACTTTTACCATTAAAAAATCAATCAACTAAAAGTTATTCTATTTTAACAGCATCTGCCGTGCGCTGGCTGTGGGGATATTTTACATAACGTTATTATAAGACACATCAAAACACAATCATTTATACCGCTGAAAATGTGTGTTTTATAATGCCACGTTATGTAAATATAGCTTAGGGTTGTTTTTACTGGCGTGTCTTTTTGTTATCGAGGGTTGGGGCAGCTCTTTGATTTTGGCTTTTTACCTTTAAAAATCAATTGACTTAAAAAACAAAAGCAATGTGCTGCAAGTGTGCCTGGCACAAAATGCATGACGGTAAAAACAACAGAAGGGTCGAGCGTGGGGAGTTGGTAAAAGGGCGATGCATGCAGGGACGGTGGAATTTTACCAATGTGGGGAACTCAATGCAATCGTGAATCTTCAATTAAAAAGTTCAATTAAAAGAAAAAAGATGCTATTTTTGAGGGCATTAGAAGTTCTTTGAACAGGTTGCCCGGAGGTGGTAAGAAGTCCTGAAAATGCTAAAAAAGTTGCGTAAGTTGGTATGATTACGGGGCACGGTTTTACGACCCTACAATCGCTAGGTTTCATACTGTTGATCCATTAGCAAATGACTATCCATTTCAGAGTCCATTTTTATACGCAGGTAATAATCCTATTAGATATATTGACCTTTTTGGTATGGGTCCAATAGATAGAATAAAAGCAGCAGTAGCAAAAGTTCAGTCTGATAGTAGAACATATAAGCAGGTAAAAGGAAGTGCTGCATACAATGATAAATATGTTGATTGTTCGGAATATGGAAGAGAGATAGCAATGGCAGATGGATATGATCCAGGTAGGTCTACTTGGCATCAAATGAAATATTATAAGGAAGAAGGGGAATGGATGACTGATATAAATAATGTCAGAAAAGGAGACTTTTTATTTTGGAAAGGAAAAGATAGTGATGGAAATGTTTTTTATCATACCGGTTTAGCCGTAGAAATGGATGATGACAATGAGTTTACTATAGCTCAAAGTACACGTAATGGAGGGGGTAAAAGTATCCATGACAAATATAAGACCAATGCTTCAGGAACTCTATGGGCAGGTAGTGAATATGAAATGGAGTTTGTAGGAGCAGGACGTCCAAAAGATGATGTATATGCTCCAAAAGAGGATCTTATAGAAGTGGAAGTAATTATGGATGGAAAATCAACTACTCATAGCATAAGTCCTATAAAAGCAGATCTTCAATCATTTATTAATCAATTATTGGAAGAAAAACAAGAAGAATAAGATATGAAAAAATTAAGTTTTTTTATTTTATCAGTGGCTTTCTTGGCTGCTTGTAAGTCTCCAGAAAGTAATAATAGTAAAGAAGTTGTAAGTGATTATTCTCCTTTCTACAAGCATATTTTGAGTAATTCAAAATTTGAAGCGAATAAATGTATTGATATCGAAAAATTAAAAGTAAACAGTTTGATAGAAGGTAATAACATCAAAGAGGTAGATACTACCTTTTATCAAAAGTATATAGAAGACTTTTTACCTATAGAAAAAGAATTTGAAAAATTATATTACTATGGAGTTAATGATAAAATTCCATTTTCAGTTTTTTTTATAAAAGTATCAAGACTAGGCACAACCATATATAGTGTATATTTTCTTCTTTTTAATGAAGAAGGAGAGTTGTTTGACTTACTAGAAGTATCTAGATATGAGTCTTATCCTGGTGGTAGTGTGTCAATGAAAAGTTGTTTCGAAATAAATGGACTAAATCAAATAGAACTAAATTCCTTTGTAGATGGATATGATGAAGAAAAATCGAAAGCTATAATAACAACTGATTCAATATGTAAATTTTTTGAAATTAATAAAGGAAAAATTAGTTTGATAAGAGCTGATAGTGCCAGATATAGTAAATAAAAGAATAATAAAAGCCCGCTAATCGAAGTTTACAACTTCGATTCTTCTAAGAAATAGTTTTTAACTATATATAGCAAAGCCCCTTCACCGGGGCTTTTGTTGTTTTATGAAGCGAGCTGTTGCTTAACCTGGCTTTTGAACAGGAAAGCATCGAGGAACTCCATTACGAGGCGTTTTTTGTCCTCTGGTAGCTTTTCCACCCAGATGCTCGTAGCATGTCCAAATAACCAATAACAAAACATCAAAGCGGTTGGGCGTTTGCATTTGCAACGTCCAATCTTATTTGGTAGCATTTGCTTACCAATTAGCAACGGTTTTTTGTTTTTATAAAGCAGCCACGTTTTTATTAAAGAAGTCCTTAAACTTTTTCTTGGTAAGCATGGTGTCAATCATCTTAAAGATAACATGCTTGTCCTCGTCATCCAGTTCCTGGATTAACCGAACCTGTTCCATTGTAGACTTATCTTCAATGGTAATTTCTTTGGGCATCTCCTTGTCCGGGTTCAGGATATCATCAACACTTACACCAAACAGGTTGGCCAGCTTGTTCAGTATGTCAACCGAAGGTTCACGCTTGCTATTTTCTATTTTATTGTAGTTGGACTGGTCTATGCCAATTTCAAGGGCTACCTGCTTTTGCTGTAATCCCTTGTCTTTCCTGATTTTCTTTATGTTGTCCCCTATGTTCATTAGGCTTTGTTTTGCCTGTAAAATTAGCTTAAATGACAATTATTAACAAATAGTTGATAAATATGGCAATCGTAAATTGGTTGATATGGAAAGTTAATTGTAATTTTGAAATGGTCAAATCAGACAAATTATTTTTAAGACTATGGAAATACAAGAAATCAAACAGCGTTTAAGCATACTTACAGTCCTTAAATATTACGGTTTACGGCCAGACCGGAACAACATGCTTAAATGCCCTTTCCATGCAGACGACACGGCCAGCATGAAAGTATATCCAAATACAAATACTTTCAATTGCTTTGGTTGTGGCAAGAATGGTGATGCAATCGAGTTCTGCACATTAAAGGAAGGCAGCAAACATCAAGGAATTTTAAAAGCTACGGAACTATGCGGGGAAATACAACCAGTAAAACCGGTTAACAACAAGCCCAAGCAGAACCATACCGAAATACTAACCAAAATCTTTGAGAGCTTCAGGAACGGGCTAAACCACCCGGTAAGCATAAAACCTAAAGAATACCTGAGAAGTAGAGACCTAAACTTTGAATTATTAGAAATAGGTTACAACTCCGGGCAGTTCCACCACCGGAATAAACTAAGCGAACAGGATTTACAAGCCTGTATCAATGTAGGCCTTTTAATCCCATACAAAGGTAAAACACCCAACGGAACAGGAACAAACTACACGGCTTTTGCAAAAGACTGTATTATCTTCCCTTTAAAGGATAATCAAAACCGAATAGTAAGTATTTACGGGAGGTCGATTACCGATAACAATAACTCAAAGCATTATTATTTAAAAGACAGAACCGGGCTTTATCCAGGATACCCAAAACCGGAAACCACAAGGCTTATTTTAACCGAGGCAATCATAGACACAGCCACACTTTTACAAATACCAGAGATTACAGCCGAATATGAAATATTAAGCTGCTATGGAACAAACGGGCTAACAGAAGAACACAAACAAGCCATTAAAAACCTAACTCAATTAAAAGAAATAACCTTCTTCTTTGATGGCGACCAGGCAGCAGAACAAGCCATAAAGAAATACCAGGAAGAACTTAGCAAGCTGTTACCGGAAATTAAACTAACCACCGTAGAAACCCCGCAGGATGAAGATATAAACAGCTTATCAGTTGCTTATGATACTGAAATGTTCACCCATCTTTTGGAAAACAGAAAAGAACTTTTTCTTTTAACTGAAGAAACTGAAAAAGAAAGTGAACCAGAACCACCAAGAACCACAGCAAAACTAAACACAAGAAACCCTGAACCCGACGAAGGAGGCTCGCGAATACCTTTTAAAATCAATTTTAATAATGAGCAATTTATCACCTTCACCACCGAAGAACTACAAATCATCATTTTAGGCGGCATCAACCTGCAGCAGCTCGACAGATTAAGGATAACCGTAAAAATAAGCCGGACGGACACAAACGACCCGTTGCACAGTATCCGCCACACCATCGACCTTTACCACTCCGATTATTTAGAGAAGTTCATAAACAAGGCGGCGGAACAACTGGAAGCAGGTACAAACACAATAAGATGTGCAATCGCAGAACTGACCGAACAAATAGAGCAATACAGGTTAAGTAAAATCGAGAGCATGAAGGAGCAGAAACCGCAAGCCCGGCAACTGACAGAACAGCGATACCGGAAAGCGGTAAACTATTTAAGCGCACCCAAGCTGATGGAGCGGACAAACCAAGACATCGGCAGAACCGGGATGATAGGCGAAGAAAACAACAGGCTTTTAATGTACCTGGTATTTACTTCAAGGCTGCGGGAACAGCCGTTGCACATCATTAGCTTGGGAGCTTCGGGAACGGGCAAAACCTACCTGCAGGAGAAAATAGCCGAACTGATACCGGAACAGGACAAACTTGAAATTACCATCTTGTCAGAAAACGCCTTTTACTACTTCGACAGAAAAGAGCTAAAACATAAACTGGTACTTATCGAAGATATGGACGGGGCTGAAAATGTTCTTTATCCACTCAGGGAACTTCAAAGCAAAAAGAAGATAAGCAAAACCATACCCATTAAGGACAGCAAAGGCAATATGAAAACCATCACCTTAAAAGTAGAAGGCCCGATAAGCCTTGCCGGAACCACTACCAAAGAACGGCTTTACGAGGACAATGCCAACCGCAGTTTATTGATATACCTTGACAACACACGGGAACACAAAGAGCAAATCATGAACTATCAAAGAAAACTATCAGCCGGAAAGATAGCAGCCAAAGAAGAAAAGCAGCTAATCGAGTTTTTTAAGGACATGCAAACTGTTTTAAAGCCTGTAAAAGTCAGAAACCCTTTTGCTGAATATTTAGTTATCCCGCAACATGTTTTTAAGCCACTCAGGACAAACAGCCATTACCTTGCCTTTATTGAAACCATCACCTTTTACCACCAATACCAAAGGGAAACTAAAACCGACCCGGACACAAATGAAAGATATATAGAAACAACTTTAGAGGATATCGAATGGGCAAACAAGCTTTTAAAAGACGTTCTTTTGGCCAAAGCCGATGAACTGAGCGGGGAATGTAGAAGGTTCTTTGAAAACCTGAAAAGCTGGCTTAAAAGCAATAACAAAGAAAGCTTTTACAACAAGGAAGTACGGGAAACCTTCAGGATGAACCCTAATAACTTAAAATATTACCTGGTGCAACTGCTGCGATACAATTACATTAAAATAGTTGGAGGCAACCGCCATAAATCCGGCTATGAATATGAAATCACCAACACCGAAGAATACAGGCAGTTAAACGAAAATCTTACCAATGCCCTGGACACGGCTTTAAACAACATCAAAAAAAAGTTAGTGGGTAGCGTGGGTAACAAGTGGATAATGGAGACGGTTACCCACTCAACGTATTAAAAACCAACAGGTAAAAGCCAGTGGGTAATTAGATAACCAAAATGCAGGTGCGGCACTTTAAAAAATCATCATAATGGAAATAAACAACGTATTACAAAACAGCTTTGAAAGGTGGCTCAATACCATCGGTTATGCGGAAAGCACCGTTTATGCATCGACCAACTATGTAAGGGATTTTTTTACATGGCTCGATAAAACCCCGGTAAAAGAACTTAGCCAAATCAACAACCAGGTAGTCAAAACCTATCACGGTTATTTACAGACCCGGAGGAACAAGACCAAATCCGGCAGCCTGTCAAACAACTACATTATAAGCAATATCAACGCCTTAAAAAGGTTCAGCAAATATCTGCAGGTAACAGGGAAAGCAACTTTAGAAATCGACTTGCAACTACAGGCCATTGCTACAGAAACCAAAATTATACTAACCAGAACAGAAGTAAAAGCACTTTACAAAGCCTGTGATAGCGATATTTTAGGAATCCGGGACAGGGCTATTTTAAGTATTTACTACGGCTGTGGACTGAGACGGAGCGAAGGGATAAACCTGGATGTCAATGATATTTTGCTGAAAGAAAAACGGGTCTATGTGCGAAAAGGTAAAAACTATAAAGAACGCTATGTTCCCATGAGTGAAGCAGTAAAGGAAGATTTAGAGAACTATATTTATTATGCCAGGGAAAGGATATTAAGCTTTAAGAATATCAAAAATGAAGCATTGTTTTTAAGCATGCAGGTAAAACGGATGCACGGGAACAGTTTAATAAACAGGCTGCACCACTTGTTAAACAAGGCGAAAATAGAAAAGGAAACAGGCTTGCACACTTTGCGCCACTCAATAGCTACCCACCTTTTGCAATCAGGAATGACACTGGAAGAAGTCAGCCAGTTTTTAGGCCATGCCAGTTTAGAGAGTACTCAAATTTACACGCATTTAGCTAATGAGTAAGAAACCAGAATACAGCTTTAATAAAGAGGTAAAAGACAAGTTGAAAGGCTTTGAAACCTACCTGCAGAATCTTGGCAACGGGAAAGACACCATCCGGCAAAAGATGAATTACACAGGTTATTTTTTAAAGTGGCTCGATAATGAACACTTACAGCCCAATGAAACCCAGTACAACGATTTATTAGACTTCATAGATTACTGTAAACTGGAAGGAAAGAGCAAGAAACACATAAACCGGAAACTAAGCAGTATCAGGAATTACTACGACTTTTTAAAGAAGCAATCACAAAACATTATTAATCCGGCTCTAAACCTGAATTTAAAAGGCATAAAACAAAAACTTCCATCCAACTTAATCAACTACCAGGAACTTGAAAACCTTTACCAATCCTTTGAGGCAAGCGACAACCGGAGCAAGCGGAACAAGATAATTTTAGGGTTGTTGATTTACCAGGGCGTGACCACCGAAGAACTGAAACAGCTTGAACCGAACCACCTGAAACTAAAAGAAGGTAAAATTTATGTCCCCGGAGGCCGGAAAAGAAAAGGCAGGACGCTTGAACTAAAACCCTTTCAGATACTTGATTTGCACGAGTATTTAAGCGAAATAAGGCCGGGAATAATAAACGGGATAAACAGACCAAACCCAGCCAGAAAGCCCGATAGGATAAACAAAACAAGACTGGAAAACCAACTATTTATAAGCATCAATGGAAGCGAGAACATAAAGAACAGCCTTTTGCACATGTTCAAAGCGATACAGAAAACAAACCCTGAAATACTCCATCCGAAACAAATCCGTGCAAGTGTGATAACTTACTGGCTGAAAAACCACAACCTTAGACAAGTCCAGTACATGGCAGGGCACAAATATGTAAGCAGTACAGAACGGTACCGATTAAACAACCTGGACAAGCTGCAGGAAAAGTTGGATAAATTACATCCGTTAAATAAAACTATAAATGGGTATTAATCGTTAAATTTGTATATAAAATGATATTATCAGAAATGAAAGAACAAGCATTGAACCAAGAGTTTTACCATTATTACAATAGGCTATCGAAAGTCCAGAAAGAATCTATGTTGTCTTTAGTGAAATCATTCTTGGAAAAAAGTGATGAGAAAACGAAAAGGGTGTCTGTAAAACAATATAACAAAGAACTGGAAGAAGCCGAAAAACGGATCGGTGAAGGGGAATATGTCACACACGAATCCCTTAAAGCAGAAGCTAAAAAATGGTAGATAAAAGCAAGCTGACCGTTATTTGGGACAAGGTAGCAAAGACCCAACTAAGAAAAGCATACAACAGGATAAAAAAAGAATCGTTACAGGGAGCAGAAACCTTTAAAGATGGCATTTTGGAGAACGTTGGTGAAATCCCTGAAGAACCTTACAGATATCCGCCCGATAAATTTAAAAAAGATAACCCCGGTAATTACAGGGCTTTTGAAAAGTACAATTATAGGATAGCTTATAAAATAACCGAAGAAAACATACAGATTTTAAGGGTTCGCCATGTTAAAAGAGAACCTTTAGATTATTAGGCCATTTCTACCCCACAAAGAAGGAAAAGCGGTGTTCGTCATCAGTCGTCAGCAAAAAATCATGCCAAGCCTTTGCAACACTTTTTTATTTAGTTGAAATGATTTTTAAGGTATAAAAAAGAGTTGCAAATCCCTGCGGGTTCCGCTTCGCTCCAGCTTGTCATGCTTTTTGCGTTCCTCCTTCTTCCTCACGGCAGCTCCTTTGTATTTTTAGCACTTTTGTTCCGTTCCTCCACAAAAAAGCTAAAAATCCAACCGCTGCCAATATTAGGCTCGCCTGCTGGTCGCTGCGGTCTGCGGTTTTGTCACAGTTTTTGAGCTGACACACGACCCGACCCAAAAGTCAAAAACTCCGCCAAAACCTTGCTGTAAACAGTAGCTGCAAAACGCCTTCGTTCCTCAGTCTACCTTTTGCACCAACCTTGCTCCACTCGCAGGCGGCTCGCATGCACAGTGTCCGCAAACCGTTCGTGCCTCACTTTTTGCAGCCACTTTCCCGACGCTAGCTCAAGGCTGTTTTTCCTTCTTTCTCCTGACACACAGTTGCATATTATTAGCAGTTGATTAAAAAAGAAAACAAAAATCCTGCACCCTTCCGCCCTCAATGAGCAGCAGTACATTTAATCAACTTTTGTAGTTCGGTTGGATGCTCATTTTTATAATTAAATCCGCACAAAAACCCACCCACGACCAAAGCTTTAATCATAAAAATCGAGCCGTACTTTTTTCTTTTAATTGAAAATAAACTGAATGTATGTTGATGATGATGTGCTGTTAAACTGGAAATAACTTTTACCATTAAAAAATAAATCAACTAAAAGTTATTCTATTTTAACAGCATCTGCGGTGCGCTGGCTGTGGGGATATTTTACATAACGTTATTATAAGACACATCAAAATACAATCATTTATACCGCTGAAAATGTGTGTTTTATAATGCCACGTTATGTAAATATAGCTTAGGGTTGTTTTTACTGGCGTGTCTTTTTGTTATCGAGGGTTGGGGCAGCTCTTTGATTTTGGCTTTTTACCATTAAAAATCAATCGACTTAAAAAACAAAAGCAATGTGCTGCAAGTGTGCCAGGCACAAAAAGCATGACGGTAAAAACAACAGAAGGGTCGAGCGTGGGGAGTTGGTAAAAGGGCGATGCTTGCAGGGATGGTGGAATTTTACCAATGTGGGGTACTTCCTGCAAACATGAATCTTCAAATAAAAAGTTCAATTAAAAGAAAAAAGATGCTATTTTTGAGAGCAATAGAAGTTCTTTGAACAGGTTGCCCGGAGGTGGTAAGAAGTCCTGAAAATGCTAAAAAAGTTGCGTAAGTTGGTATGATTACGGGGCTAGGATGTATGACCCCGCTATTGCAAGGTGGATGGTAATTGACCCGGCTATTGAAAATAATCACCATGATTACACACCTTATGCTTATGTTTATAATAATCCCATAAAATATATTGACCCTTTTGGTTTGGACTCAGCACAAAGGGCTCAGGCAGTGCAAATGGCTGAAGAATATGTTGAAAAGAATCCAGGTAATTCTTGGGCAGAAGGCAGGGGTGCTCCTGGCGAAAATACTGATTGTTCTGGAATGGTTTCAAGTTGTATGATTAAAGCAGAAGAGCCAGACCCTTATCCAGGTAAGACAGGAAATGGAGTTAGTCGAATAGTGGAATCCTCTGATAAAGTTGAAAATAAAGATGATGCCGAAGTTGGTAACGCAATTACTTTGGATAATAGTACATCTGGGAAAGATAAACCTTTAGGACATATTGGTATTATTGCGGAAGTAAAAAGAAATGACAAAGGAGAAACAACAGGTTATAAGGTTATTGACTCTGGAGGTCGGCCTTCAACTGGGAAATCTGGCCCTCGATACACAAATATCACCCTTGGAGGAAAGGGTTATTGGGATAGTAGAGTAACAGGAGTGTATAAATGGGATAAAAAACCTGATGTATATAATGGAGGAACATTAAAGCCGGTTACTGTATATGGGCAAGGTAATACTTATCTTAAGCCAATCGGTGCTAATGTGACTATAAAATAAAGACTTATGAGAAACATTATTAGTTTATTTATTGCATTTATTCTTGTTTCATGTCATAATGCTTCTGTAAAAAACGAGGTTAAAGAAGGTGGGAAACAGATTTGTAAAATATTAAATTTACCTGATTCTACGTTGAATAGCTATGGTTCTGTTGATGAAATCAGAAAAACAAATGTTAAAGGGAAACTGAAATTAACAGATATTCAGAAGAAAATACTTTTTGATTTGAATTCAGATGATATAAATGGTGATGCATACCTGTATAGTATAAAAGAAGTTCATAAAGATGTCTTTTTGCTTTTTGTACTTGTGGAGAATATCTCTGATGATAAGTTTTATGCGATAACGGTGGATTGTTCGACGAAGAAGTTGGATTATATTTATTTGACAGAGTGTGATTACTTTGATGTAATAGACCAAAACGAAAATAGTGAAACTGGATTGTTTATTATAAAGTATTTTCATTTGTTGAATGACACAACTATCTCTACTCGAAGTATATTTAAGGAAGAAACAAAGGAAATAGATGAAGGCATAGTTTTAACATCTCAAAAAGATTCCATAACCCATGACTATCTTATACGTAGTAGCGGAAAATTTGAGTTGATTCATAGCGATTCAGTACGGACAAATCCCACTAAAATAAAATAGATTTAAATTTAGATAATAAAGAACCCGGCATTAACCGGGTTTTTTTATATCATTAAGCTTTGTAATTTGCTTTTAGCAAAGAAAGCATCAAGCATAGCGTACACATGGCTTTTATCTTCAGGCGTAAGCTTTTCAATGTTCTGCATCCTTTTTAAAGTCTCATCATCTATATTTTGGTATTCAGCATCTTTTACCAAATAATCAATCGTAACATTTAAAGCCTCTGCAATTTTAGCAGCCGTATCAATAGAGGGTTTTATTTCATTCCTTTCATACTTTCCGATAATATCACCAGAAGTGCCAACAGTTTTACCCAAATCATTTTGAGTAAGTTTTTTCTGTTTCCGTGCGTATGTTATTCTTTCTCCAAACGTCATTATAAGTCAGTTTTATGAGCTAAAAATTAAACTTTTAGCAAAAATAAGTGAATAAAATATCATAAACAATTTATTTAATACTTGTTTGAATCAGAATGATTAGTTAGTTTTGTGAATGATTTATCGGAAAATGAATTTTCAAAAAAACTTACTAAAATGGAAATCCAAGAAATAAAGCAGCGTTTAAGTATCCAAACAGTACTAAAACATTACGGCTTACAAGCCAACCGAAACAATATGCTTAGCTGTCCATTCCATGCCGATGATAAGCCAAGCATGAAGATTTACCCAAACACAAATACATTTAACTGTTTTGGTTGTGGCAAGAATGGCGACCAGATAGAATTTTGCACATTGAAAGAAGGAAGCAAGCACAAAGGATTATTAAAAGCAACGGAACTAACAGGAGATATTAAACCAATCAACGGAAAGCCGAAACCACAAAAGAGCCAACCCAAGGAGAACCACACCGAAATATTAACCAAAATATTTAGCTACTTCCAAAACGGATTAAACAGCAGCGTAGCCAAGAAGCCCAAGGAATATTTACAAAGTAGAAACCTAAGCCACGAATTATTAGAACTTGGTTACAATAGCGGACAGTTCCACCACCGTGGCAAACTGGAAGCCAAAGAACAAGAAGCCTGTATCAATGCAGGGCTTTTAATCCCTTATAATGGAAGTGTTCCCAATGCCAACGGCACAACCTACACCGCTTTTGCAAAAGACTGTGTAATCTTCTCATTAAAGAACAAACAAAACCAAATTACCAGTTTATACGGTCGCTCGATAATCGACAACAAAAACGCCAAACATTATTACACGGTAAACAGAACCGGACTTTATCCAGGCTATCCAAAACAAGCAACCACCAGGTTAATATTAACCGAAGCAATCATAGACACAGCAACACTTTTACAAATACAGGAGATTACAAACCAATACGAACTATTAAGCTGCTACGGAACAAACGGACTTACAGAAGAACACAAACAAGCAATAAAGGAGCTGCAGTACCTACAAGAAATAATCTTCTTTTTTGATGGAGACAAAGCCGGAAATGAAGCAATAGAAAAGTATCAGAAAGAATTAAGCGAGCTGTTGCCAGGAATAAAACTAAGTAAAGTCGAAACACCCGAAGGCGAAGACGTGAACAGCTTGACAGTAGCTTACGACAATGAAATATTTACCCACTTACTGGAAAACAGAAAAGACCTTTTTCTTTTAACTGAAAAAGAAGAAGAACGGAAACCCGAACCACCAAGAATAACTGCGAAGTTAAACACAAGAAACCCTGACTTTATCACTTATACCACCGAAGAACTACAGATTATTATACTTGGCGGCATCAACTTACAGCAAATCGACAGGCTGCGCATTACCTTAAAAATCAGCAGAACCGATACAAACGACCCATTGCACAGCATCCGCCACACTTTAGACCTGTACCACTCCGATTACTTAGAAAAGTTCATAAACAAAGCATGCGAGCAACTGGAAACCGGAACAACAGTTTTAAAGCGAGCCATTGCAGAGCTGACCGACCAAATAGAACAATACCGATTAAGTAAAATTGAAAGCCAAAAAGAGCAGAAACCGCAATCAAGGCAACTTACAGAACATAGGCAAAGTAAAGCAATCAATTATCTGAAAGCCCCAAAGCTGATGGAACGTACAAACCAAGACATCGGCAGAACCGGAATGATAGGAGAAGAAAACAACCGATTATTAATGTACCTGATATTTACATCGAGATTAAGAGAACAGCCATTGCACATAATCAGTTTAGGAGCTTCCGGAACTGGCAAAACCTACCTGCAGGAAAAAGTAAGTGAGTTGATACCAGAACAAGAGAAACTGGAAATTACCATATTATCAGAAAATGCCTTTTACTATTTTGATAGAAAAGAGTTAAAACATAAGCTGGTATTAATCGAAGACATGGACGGGGCGCAAGATGTTTTATATCCCTTGCGTGAATTACAGAGCAAAAAGAAAATATCAAAAACCATCCCCATAAAAGACAGCAAAGGAAACCTAAAAACTATTACACTTCATGTTGAAGGCCCGATTTGCTTGGCCGGAACAACCACACGGGAACAGCTTTATGAGGATAACTCAAACCGTAGTTTATTGATTTATTTGGATGGCAGCAACCAACATAAAGAACACATTATGGAATATCAACGAAGATTGTCGGCAGGGAAAGTAAACAGCAAAGAAGAAAACGAACTGAAAGAGTTTTTTAAGGATATGCAAACAGTACTAAAACCAATCAAAGTAAGAAACCCTTATGCAGAGCTGTTAAAGCTTCCTGAATACATTTTTAAACCACTAAGAACTAATAGCCATTATCTGGCAACCATTGAAACAATTACTTTCTATCATCAATACCAACGAGAAATAAAAACAGATAAGTTAACAGGCGAACGCTACATTGAAACCACTTTGGAAGATATAGAATGGGCAAACATACTTTTAAAAGATGTGTTGTTGGCGAAATCCGATGAACTGCCCCGGGCGGTTCGTGAGTTCTTCGAGAGCCTGAAACGTTGGATAAAGAAGGAGAAGAAAGAAAACTTTTTTGCAAAGGAAGTCCGGGAACGGCTGAGAATGTACCCCATGAAAGTGAACCGCTACATGTATGAACTCGAAAGCCGGGGATTTATCAGAAAGACAGGAGGAAACCGCAAAACAGGCTTTGAATATGAAATTTACCGGTGGGACGATTATGAGAAACTGCAAGCCGGAACCGATGTAATGAACGAAGTTTTAGAGCAGATACGAAGTAAAACAAGAAGTGTAACATTAGTATAACAGAAGAATAACATTGTTTTTATCCTTGTAACTCGTTGGAAATAAAAGCGCAAACAAGAATAACTGTTATACTTAAGAAAATGCAATATGTACCCTTAAAAACCATCGTAAGCGATGAACCCAAAATACACCCAATTACAAGACGGTTTTAGAAAGTGGCTCAACACCATAGGATATGCAGAAAGCACGGTTTATGCATCGACCAATTATGTAAGGGATTTTTTCTTTTATCTGAAAACAAATGAAGTCGGCAGCCTTGAAATGGTGCAACCTGAAATAATAAGCAACTACCATAAATACCTACAAACCCGAAAGAACAAAACCAAATCCGGCAGTTTATCAAACAACTACATTATAAGCAATATCAACGCCTTAAAGCGGTTCAGTAAATACTTACAGGAAACAGGTAAAGCCGATATTGAAATAAAACTGGAACTGCAAGCAGAAAAAGCCAATACAAAAACCATCCTCACACAATCCGAAATTAAAGCCTTTTACAAAGTTTGCGACAACAGTATTTTAGGAATCCGGGACAGGGCTATTTTAAGTATTTATTATGGCTGTGGATTAAGGAGAAGTGAAGGTGTAAGTTTAAATGTCAGTGATATTTTATTAAAAGAAAAACGGGTTTATGTACGAAAAGGAAAGAATTACAAAGAACGCTATGTTCCCATGACCGAAGCCATACGAGAAGATTTAGAGAATTATATCTATGTAGCCAGGCAACAGATATTAAGCTTTAAGAATATAAAACCAGAAGCTTTGTTTTTAAGCATGCAAGTAAACCGACTTTGCGGAAATGCAATAATAGAAAGGGTTCACAAATTAGCCGAAGCAAGCAAACTACAAAAGAAAATCGGAATCCATACTTTGCGCCACTCCATCGCTACACACCTTTTACAAACGGGAATGACTTTGGAAGAAGTCAGCCAGTTTTTAGGACATGCCAGTTTAGAATCTACTCAAATTTACACCCATTTAGCGCATGAATGTTGAGCGAAGCAAAATCCCGATAAAATCGGGAAGTAAGAAACCCGAATACAGCTTTAACAAAGAGATAGAAAGCAAACTAAAAGACTTTAAAACCTATCTGCAGGAACTTGGAAACGGAGAAAATACAGTCCGACAAAAATCGAATTATGCAGGATATTTTTTGAAGTGGTTGGAAAGCGAACTTTTACAGCCAAAGGATGCACGGTACAACGATTTATTAAACTTTATAGATTACTGCAAACTCGAAGGAAAAAGCAAAAAACACATTAACAGCAAACTAAGAAGCATCAGAAACTTTTATGAATACCTGAAGAAAGACAACCCAAACATTATTAATCCTGCTATCAATCTGCATTTAAAAGGAATCAAACAAAAACTACCTTCCAATATTATCAATTTTAAAGAACTCGAAAAGCTTTATCAATCCTTCCCGTCAAAAGCCGGGCAAGTATCACCAACTACCAACAGAGAGAAACGAAACAAAATTATTTTAGGAATCTTGATTTATCAGGGAATAACCACCGAAGAGCTGCAGCAACTAGAACCAAACCATTTAAAACTCAAAGCAGGTAAAATATGTATTCCTGGCAACAGAAGAAGAAACAGCAGAACATTAGAACTAAAACCCTTTCAAATACTTGACCTACATGAGTATTTAACCGAAATAAGACCAACGATATTAAAAGAAATTACCAAGCCAAAACCAGCCCGAAAGCCTGATAAAATCAACAAGTCAATAATACAAAACCAATTATTTATCAGCATCAACGGAAGTGAGAATATTAAAAACAGCTTGTTGCACATGTTTAAAGCGATACAGAAAATAAACCATGAAATATTACATCCAAAACAAATCCGGGCAAGTGTGATAACTTACTGGCTGAAAAACCACAACCTTAGGCAAGTACAATACTTTGCAGGTCATAAATATGTAAGTTCAACCGAAAGATACCAGTTGAATAACTTGGATAATCTACAAAGTAAACTGGAAAAGTTCCATCCCCTGAATAAACAATAAAGCCCACGCAGCCAAAACGCCAACCCTCAAAAAGTCCAACGCTGTTTTGTCTGCTCCCCACAAAGAAGGAAAAGCGGTGTTCGTCATCTCTCGTCAGCAAAAAATCATGCCAAGCCTTTGCAACACTTTTTTATTTAGTTGAAATGATTTTTAAGGTATAAAAAAGAGTTGCAAATCCCTGCGGGTTCCGCTTCGCTCCAGCTTGTCATGCTTTTTGCGTTCCTCCTTCTTCCTCACGGCAGCTCCTTTGTATTTTTAGCACTTTTGTTCCGTTCCTCCACAAAAAAGCTAAAAATCCAACCGCTGCCAATATTAGGCTCGCCTGCTGGTCGCTGCGGTCTGCGGTTTTGTCACAGTTTTTGAGCTGACACACGACCCGACCCAAAAGTCAAAAACTCCGCCAAAACCTTGCTGTAAACAGTAGCTGCAAAACGCCTTCGTTCCTCAGTCTACCTTTTGCACCAACCTTGCTCCACTCGCAGGCGGCTCGCATGCACAGTGTCCGCAAACCGTTCGTGCCTCACTTTTTGCAGCCACTTTCCCGACGCTAGCTCAAGGCTGTTTTTCCTTCTTTCTCCTGACACACAGTTGCATATTATTAGCAGTTGATTAAAAAAGAAAACAAAAATCCTGCACCCTTCCGCCCTCAATGAGCAGCAGTACATTTAATCAACTTTTGTAGTTCGGTTGGATGCTCATTTTTATAATTAAATCCGCACAAAAACCCACCCACGACCAAAGCTTTAATCATAAAAATCGAGCCGTACTTTTTTCTTTTAATTGAAAATAAACTGAATGTATGTTGATGATGATGTGCTGTTAAACTGGAAATAACTTTTACCATTAAAAAATAAATCAACTAAAAGTTATTCTATTTTAACAGCATCTGCGGTGCGCTGGCTGTGGGGATATTTTACATAACGTTATTATAAGACACATCAAAATACAATCATTTATACCGCTGAAAATGTGTGTTTTATAATGCCACGTTATGTAAATATAGCTTAGGGTTGTTTTTACTGGCGTGTCTTTTTGTTATCGAGGGTTGGGGCAGCTCTTTGATTTTGGCTTTTTACCATTAAAAATCAATCGACTTAAAAAACAAAAGCAATGTGCTGCAAGTGTGCCAGGCACAAAAAGCATGACGGTAAAAACAACAGAAGGGTCGAGCGTGGGGAGTTGGTAAAAGGGCGATGCTTGCAGGGATGGTGGAATTTTACCAATGTGGGGTACTTCCTGCAAACATGAATCTTCAAATAAAAAGTTCAATTAAAAGAAAAAAGATGCTATTTTTGAGAGCAATAGAAGTTCTTTGAACAGGTTGCCCGGAGGTGGTAAGAAGTCCTGAAAATGCTAAAAAAGTTGCGTAAGTTGGTATGATTACGGGTGGAGAATGTACGATGCAGCTATAGGTAGATGGCATACATCAGACCCTTATTCTGAAATATATTACTCCTTTTCACCATATAATTATGTTTTAGGTAATCCAATTAGGTTTATTGACCCAGATGGTAGAAAAGTTGAAGAAACGGAAACAGGATGGAATGTTTCAGGAGATGATATTTATACTTATTTTGGTATGTTGCAATCAGTAAATGCTGGAACTGGAAGTTTAAGTAATATGCAGGATGCTCTTGACAATGCAGCTGAGAAAAATGAAGGTGAAGGAGGGGATTTAAACAACACTCTTGGAGAAGCCAAAATAACATCATTTAAAAAAGGAAGTGAAACACCTTGGATGACTACTGCAAAAGGTGAAATTGGGGTAAAAGAAAAAGCTGGAGAGGATAAAAATAATAAACAAATAATGGAATATCTTCATACAACAGGTAGTTGGTGGAAGAATGATGAAACTGCTTGGTGTTCTGCTTTTACTAATTGGACGATGAAACAAAATGAACTACCAAGGACAAATAGTGCAACAGCAATTTCTTGGTTGCAATATGGAAATGAAACTGGAAAACCGGCTATCGGGGCAATTGCTGTATTAGAGTATGGTGGAGGAAAAGGTCACGTTGGGTTTGTAGCAGGTAAGACATCAAGTGGAGCTATTGTACTCTTAGGTGGAAATCAAAGTAATCAGGTTAAATATACAGCATTTAAATCCAGTAGTATATCAAAGTATGTTTATCCTCCTGGATATGTTGCAGCTCCTTTTCAATATAATTTACCTGCTATGAATAAAACAGAGAGTGGTAGTTATTCGAGCACTAGATAAATTAAATACAAAAATGAAAAAGATAATATTTTATATTACTGCCTTAGTATTTATGGGTTGCTCCAGCAGGAGTAGTTCTAATACACAAGCACAGACAAATGAGTCTAAAATTGACAGTCAAAAACAAGTTAGTGACTTTGTTGCAAAGTATAATACAACGTACGATGTGTTTAAGTATGAGGATGATGAAATAGTACAGCTTGTTGCCTTAAAGGCTAATGGAGATAATATTGTAACCTTTAGTTTAAAAAACATCAATAAAAATAATACTGATGTGTCAGTATTAGAAGGAACTGCAAAGTTAAAAGAGGGTGATGTTGAAATAGATGAAGACGAAGAAGGGATAGGCTATCCTGTGAATGAATTTATTTATAACGATAAATGCTGGATTGCAATTAGGTTAGCTTTACAGAGCAAAGATATGGTAAGGATAAATTCATCTGATTGTGAAAGTTTGTCAACGAAAAACGCTCCATTTGCATCAAAGGGTGTGTTAAAAAAAATGGAATAATCCATATATTATAAAGATAGTAAAAGCCCGGTCTTGCCGGGCTTTTTCATTATAGTGCAGCAATATTTTTATTAAAGAAGTCCTTAAACTTTTTCTTGGTAAGCATGGTGTCAATCATCTTAAAGATAACATGCTTGTCCTCGTCATCCAGTTCCTGGATTAACCGAACCTGTTCCATTGTAGACTTATCTTCAATGGTAATTTCTTTGGGCATCCCTCGAACGACGTAGACCCAGATGCTCGTAGCATGTCCAAATAACCAATAACAAAACATCAAAGCGGTTGGGCATAGTTTTTACTATGTCCAATCCCCAGATGCTCGTAGTTTGCACGAATAGCTAAAAACAAAACATCAATGCGGTTGGGCGTTTGCATTAGCAACGTCCAATCTTGCTTGGTAGCATTTGCTACCATTTAGTAACACAAAAGAATATTATTTTGTGTAATGCTGTAAAAACGATGAGAAAATTTGCCAAAGGCAAGGCAGCAAATGCTGCCAGAAAGAAAAATCGTAGAGGATTCTACGATTAACGGGGGGGAAATCGAATCCTCATAAACACACATATTATAAAGATGGAAGGAGGCAGATTGAAGAATGAAATATAGAGTAAATGATAAAGTTAAGAGCTTAATGTATTTTAGTCATTTTTTTGAGATTTCTGATGAAATTGATATCAAAGGTAATATGGAAATTACTCCATTTAAAGAATTTAGCCCAGAGTTTGGCAATATCTATTGGTATTTCCAATATCAGATACTTAAAGACGAAAAAATTAGTGTAGATGTTAAAGATATTACCAAAGAATATAAAGATTTCTTTTTTGAAACTGAGGTAAACTTTGAATGGATTAATATAACGGATAATGTTAATTATCATATATATTGCAAGGATGGGAAGTGGAGTGCTGAAATAAATAGTCAAAAAACATTAGATATCATTAATAAATATTATCCTCAATGGAACAGATTAGATGATTAATAATATTTCAAAATAATTATAACCCGGCACAGTCCGGGTTTTTTAATGCTTTATAATCCCACAAAGCTTGTCCACAACCTTTTCAAACACTTCGGGTTTAACCGTGCCAACCTTACGTGTAATAATACTTTTTTCGGCAGTAAACAGCCTGTTCGGCCTAATATTGCTGGGTTTGTTCAAAGAACCTTTTTTAAAACCGGAACTATCGAGGGCAATAGCGTAGTTGTCTTTTACAAACTGGCTTGTAAGCTGACAAAGGATAATGTCATCGCCTTTGAGGTCGGCAAGAACCATTGCAGGTCTTTTTTTAGAACTTGATAAATCGGAATAAGGGAACGGAAGCACAACGATATCACCTTTTACAAATCTTTCCATGCTTCATCTTCTTCAGGTAACAGCCAGTCTTTGGCCAACACTTTTTCGCTTGCAAAATGGGTCAGAATGTTATCATTCTCTGGTTTTTGCTTTGTCTCTTTTTTTAATACTTCGCTTAATTTAAGCTTTTCGCTGTACGGTAGTTGCCTTACAAGGTCAACAACCTGATTGAAATTAAGCGGTAAGTTTATGTTTAAATTTGCAGCTTCCATAATCGTAAATTTTAAGAACCATAAGCCAATCGAGCCTTAGCATCTCTAAGATATGCATCAATCAGCGCAAATAAATGACCTTTGTCGGTATCTTTTAAGGTCTCAATATCCATAAGCCTCTTTACAGTCTGTTTGTCGAAAGAAGGTTTAGTTTTGTCGTTAACAAGGTAATCAAGAGTAACGTCAAAAATATCTGCTATCTTTTTTGCTACTTCTACCGATGGAACAACCTCGTTACGTTCATATTTACCAATAGCCTCCCTAGAGGCATCAATAGCTTTTGCTAAATCGGTCTGTGACCAACTTTTACTTTTTCTAAGCTGTGCAATTTTATCACCTATTTTAAGCATAATCAAACCTTATTATGTATGATAATACATTGATTTTACAAAGATAAGGTAAAATAATGCAAAATTAAAGAAGATAATTGCTTGTTGCAAATGTATTGTTTTATAGTTTTGTGTCTGATAATACACAAGAGAAATTTTTAAACTTTTTTCGGTCTAATGGAAATAAGGGTCATAAAAACGCACCTGAGCATATTAACAGTGTTGAACAACTATAACCTGAAACCCAATGAGCAGCATGTTAAAGTGTCCATTCCATGAAGATAAAGCTCCCCGGATGCACGTAGTTTGCAGAAATAGCTAAAGGCAAAACATAAGAACGGTTGGGCGTTTGCATTTGCAACGTCCAATCTTGTTTGGTAGCATTTGCTACCATACTACATACAAAGCAGTTAATTATTTAGTACATTGCAAATTATGTCAACCGGTTACAAAATAAAAGACCAGAAAGGTTTATATTATCTTACATTGCAAGTTGTACATTGGGCTGATGTATTCACAAGGCAGATTTATAAGGATATTGTTGTTGATAGTTTAGAATATAGCATGAAAAATAAAGGTTTAGACATTTTTGCTTTTGTTATCATGAGTAATCATGTTCATTTATCAGCAAAAAGTTATAACGGTGATTTAAGCGATATTATAAGAGATTTCAAACGGCATACGAGCAAAAAAATAGTTGATGAAATAAAAGAAGGAAGGGAGAGCAGGAAAGAATGGCTGTTAAATATATTCGAGCATGCGGCAAAACAACACAAACGTAACAACACGTACCAGTTTTGGACACATGAAAATCACCCGGAACATATTTACTCGAATAAATTTATTGCACAGAAGTGAAAGTTGTATTTTGGATATCACAATCATGGAAAACGTATTAAAGATTTGCCTTCTTTCCAGCAGCGGATGCTGCTGGAAAGAAGGAATACTACGATTAACGGGGATACTGCAAGAATCCCGGCAAGATACCATTGTTTCCAAGTTCAAAAACTGTGTGCTGTTCTTTATCAAAAATAAGATATAATCGTTAACTTTGTGGAAACAACATTTATGATGGGTATTCCAGAATTAAGAAAAGAAGTACGCAGCTATATCGATCATGCAGATGAGACCTTTTTAAAGATGGTGCATGCAATGAGTAAAGAATATAAAGCAACCATTGTTGGTTATAATGTTGATGGTACGCCAATCACTCAGGAAAACCTTAGAAAGAGGGTTAAAGCTGCATCTAAAAGAGTAAAAGCAGGCCAATATATTACCCAGGAGGATCTTGAAAAGGAGATTGAAAATTGGTAAGAAAGAAGAAACTCCCTATTCGTTGGGATGGGCTTGCAAAGCAGAATCTTGATGAGATTTATGATCGCATAGCTTTAGACTCGATAAATGCTGCCAGGCATGTAAAAAGGGAATTAATCAAATTAGCAGGTAGTTTGAATGACTTTCCAGAGAAATACTCCGGAGAAGAATTTTTAGCAGATGAACCAGAAAACTATCGTTCTGTATCAAAGTGGAGTTATAAAATCATTTATGAAGTAACAGACGAATGTTTGATTATTGCTGATATCTTTCAAACAAGCCAGGATCCAAAAAAATACAAAGAGTTAAAAAGAACTAACTACATCCGACCCAATCCCGTCCCTTCTGCAACATACGAACAAAATATAAACATTTTTATGCTTTTAAGTGGTACAAAAAGATATCGTAGCTAAAAATTAATTACAAAAACTTATCATTTATTTCATCTTTTGTAGAAGCTTTATTATTTACTTTGCACTTTATTAAAAAATATAATTATGATATATTTAGCAGATACTGCCAATATTGAAGAACTCAAAGAGTTATTTTATTATTTTCCTTTAGAAGGTGTAACAACCAACCCAACAATATTAGCAGCAGAGGGGAAACCATTATCGATAATTCTTCCAGAACTTATCGAGATTGTTGGAGAAAAAATGCTTCACGTACAAATGTGTGGCAGTAAAGCAGAAGATATGGTTCGGGAAGCAATGTTTTACAAAAAGAAATTCTCACTAGGAGATAATTATTTTGCTAAGATTCCAGTTTCTCGTGAAGGGTTCAAAGCAATTCCTTTAATCAAAAAAGAAGGGATTGGAGTAACAGCAACAGCTATTTTTACTCAACAGCAAGCTCTTGTTGCAGCACGTTCTGGTGCAGATTGGGTAGCTCCTTATGTAAATCGTTTGGATAACATCTCGTCTCATGGAATTGAAGTTGTTCAACACATCGTTAATAATATTGAGCGATTTAAGTTGCCAACTAAAGTATTAGCTGCAAGTTTTAAAACGGTCGACCAGGTACATCGTGTAAGCATGGTGGGAAGCCATTCTGCTACTATTAGTTTTGAAATTCTGGAGCGTTTACGAAGCCATCCTATGACAGACACAAGTATAGATAGTTTTGATCGTGATGCAGAAGGAATTTATGATATTAATTTTTAATTTATTTAACTTCTTTGGGTTGAGTGTAAGAAAAACAAAATAGTCACAAAAAAGAAAACCGGAATTTGAAACTTAAATTCCGGTTTTCTTTTTTATGTTGATATTTTTAATCGTCTAATTTATCCTCTATTAAACGAATTTTTTCGTGAAGCCCTTCTATTTTCTTTTTAGCATCTTCTATTTTCCTTTCAACTTCATGAATCATTGATTGTGCATTCTTAGAGTTTGCAAAGAATCCAATATTATTTTCCCATAATACGATATCGTTCTCAAGCTGTTTAAGCTTGTTAATAAGTTTTTCTCTGTCTTGTCTTAATCGGGAATAACCTTTTGGCGCATGAACCATCTCGTCAACTTTAGAACGGAACTTTATCATATTTTTTTTCTGGTCATCCAATTCAAGTTGATCAAATTTTTCATTAATAGCATCCCTGAATTTTTTCTGAATCTCATCTTTTTTCTTTATTGGAACAAACCCAATCTCTGTCCATTCGCGTTGGAAACTCTTTAATTTAGAAAGGGCTTCTTCTGCTTTGTCAGTGATGGTATAAGAAAGTATCTCCTCTATAAGGGCTTCTTTTTTATTCAGGTTTTCTTCGTATGTGCTATCAATAGTAGAGAAATGTTCACTTTTTTTATTGAAGAATTCATCGCATGCCGCTCTAAAACGCTTCCAAACCGGATCCGATTGTTTCCTTGGGACAGGGCCAATGGTTTTCCATTTCTTTTGCAGTGCAATTAACTCATCAGTGGTTTTTTTCCAATCATTACTATCTTTTATAGTTTCAGCTTGAATACATAGTTCTACTTTAAGCTGAAGGTTATTGTTTTGTTCTTCCCTGTTTTTAGAGAAGAAATCGCGTTTCTTTTCAAAAAATGCATCACATGCTTTTCTAAAGCGTTCATATATAGCATTGTTGTCTTTTTTAGGGGCAAAACCAATAGTCTTCCAAACTTTTTGAAGTTCTTTCAATTCATCAGCTTTTTGGTCCCATTCTTTTAGCGTACTAATATCTGCTTCGTTTATTTCTTCTGCTTTTTCACAGAGGACTGTTTTTTGTTCCAGGTTTTTCTTTTGTTCATCTTTTAGATTATGGAAATATTCCTGGTGTTTCTTATTTATTTTTGAAGTGGCTTCTTTAAAACGTTCCCATAATTCATTTCGCATGCTCTGTGGAACAGGGCCAACTTCTCTCCATTGATCATGTAATGTTTGTAATGTCTTAAAAGCATTGATAATATTTGGCTCTAATAGTAATTCTTCTGCTTTTTCGCATAACAGAATTTTTGCTTCCTGGTTCTTTTTAAAATCAAGATCACGGAGCTCCTTATTTATTTTTATATAATCATAGAATTTCTCAATGGTATAATGATACCTGTCCCACATTTCTTTTAAGCTTTGTTGTGGAACTAAGCCAATTTCTTTCCAGCGGGCCTGAAGATCATTAAACTCATGGAATGTTTGATTCAGCGATTCTTCTTTATTGATTAATGATTCTATTTCATCAATAATTTTAAATTTCTCATCAAGGTTTTTCTTTTTAAACTCCTCTTGTTTTTGAAAATAGGCTGATTTTCTTTCCCGATGACGCTGAACAAATCCACGAAGGTTTTCTTCTACCGGATCAGATTCTACTTTAAAATCTTCAATTACTCCGCCACTTTCAAGAAATTTTTGTTTTATCTCTTCAACATCCTTTTCATGAAGCTCATAAAAACGGGTGCTGATCTCTTCAACTAAATCTCTGTTTTTTGGCTTATAATCTGAAGCAATGATTTTCGATAATTCTTCAACAAGTTGTTCTTTATTCAAATCTGAATAATCAATATCTTCATCAAACTCATTTTCTTTTTCCTCTTCTACATTGGTTTCTTCTGAAGCAACATTATTTTTCTCTTCCTCAACAACAGTAGTGTCAATATCTTCTTTTTCAGAAGAATTATCTTTTAAATCAGAATCTTTTTCAACTTCTGATTGAGAGGTAGGATCTGGCATAACTTCTGGGTTAGAATCTTCAATTTGAGCATCTTCTGTTGTAATTCCAGGAGATTTTGTTTCATCAGAAGTTACATTTTCATTCGTATTTTCAGATCCTTCCTCAGGTTTTCTGAATTGTTCATCATGAACAGCGCTATTCTTATCAGTGGTATCCATAAAAAAATAATTTTTTTCTAAAAATTGAATTTACGAAAATATATATAAACGCAATATGCACAAACTTTTTTGCATATAATTGCAACAATCAAAAAAATGCTAATGTTTACGGTTTTTTAAAAATATCTTTGAAGTTTTATATTTAATTTCAAAATAAATAGAATTTTATGAGAATTGATATACTGTCTGTTGTTCCTGAACTTCTTTATAGTCCTTTAAATCATTCAATTATTAAACGGGCAAAAGAAAAAGGTATTGTTGATATATTTATTCATGATTTACATGATTTTTCAACGGACAAACATAAAAAAACAGATGATTATTCTTTTGGCGGGGGAGCAGGAATGGTTATGACTATTCAGCCAGTTGACGATGCGGTTACCTATCTTAAAGCAGAAAGAGAATATGATGAAGTTATATATACTTCGCCGGATGGTGAAAATCTATCACAACCGTTAGCCAATAAAATGTCAACGTATAATAATATAATAATACTATGTGGTCATTATAAAGGTATCGACCAACGAATACGAGATAATATTATCACAAAAGAAATCTCAATTGGAGATTATGTTTTAACAGGCGGAGAACTTGCAGCGTCTGTTATTGTTGATAGTGTTGTGCGTCTTATTCCGGGTGCAATGTCAGATGAAACATCAGCTTTAACAGATTCTTTTCAGGATAATTTACTGGCTCCTCCTGTATACACGCGTCCTTCCGATTATAAAGGGTTAAAAGTCCCTGATGTTCTTTTGTCTGGTCATGCTGGTGAGATTGAAAAATGGAGGCATGATCAATCTGTTGAGAGAACGAAACGGTTGAGACCAGATTTGTTGGAAGAATAATATTTAAACTTTTATTCTTTTCTTTCTTTCTCTTGAAAATAAAATAGTGAGAATAGCCCCAAGTAACACACAGAATGCTCCCAATACTGCAATTACTGTAAATGATTCATGTTCAATCCAGCTTACATCTAAATACCCTAATATGCCCATAAAAATAAAAGTAAAAATTGGGTTGACAGTCACAATTACGCTTACTATGTTAGCTTCAAGATATTTTAAGGCTAAGGACATAAATGTATATGCAACAAGCGTATTTACTCCAAGAAAAAAAACAATAATAAGATAAGGCCAGCTTAATGAAAAGATAGGTGAAATATTAATAAATGGTGTATAGAGTAATGCTGGTAGACCATAAATTATAAGGTTTAGTTGGTTTGTTGCATAATCTTTAACTAATCCTTTTTGAAAGATGGCGTAACAAGCCCAGGAGACAGCTCCAAATAAAATCCAAAGTACTCCTTTGTTATAGACACTTTTAGTCTCAATCATTTGCTCAATTTGTTGTGAATAAAAAACTAAAAGACCGATAACAGCTAATAGAAGTCCAATAAGTTGTTTTGGTTTTATTTTTTCCTTATAAATAAAGATCCCTGATAAGGCAAGAAGTACGGGTCCAATTTGTATAAAAACCTGAGCATTTGTTGGAGAAGTAAAATCTAATCCTTTAACAAATCCAAGGTAATTTAAACCAAGTGCGATTGCAGCAAAAATTAACTTAATAGGTGGTTTTCTTAAAATTTTGAAATGTCCCGGATTTGAGATTCCAACAATAATTGATAAAAGTATAAAAGCAATAAAAAAACGAATCCACGTTACTGTAATTGTATCAAGATCAGATAATGCAACTTTTAAGATAATTGCTAAAAGTGACCACATAATTGCTGGGGTTAATGCGTAAATAACCCCTTTTTGCCTGTTTGTCAATATTTAATTATATTAAGATTATAAAATCGAGCAAAAGTAATCAAGATTTTAAGATTTGATAAGTCTGAATAATTAAGTGTTGGCTTAATAAATCTTCATTCTAAATTAAATTGTATGCAAACAAATTCTTCTATCTTTAACCATAAAATAAAAAATAATAAAATATGGTGAAACCAACACTTCTTATTCTTGCTGCCGGAATGGGCAGCCGTTACGGTGGATTAAAACAAATAGACAGGTTAGGGCCAGGAGGGGAAACAATTACAGATTATTCAATTTTTGATGCTATCCGGGCTGGTTTTGGTAAAGTTGTAGTAGTTATTAGAAAAGATATAGAAGATCAATTCCGGGAATTCTTTGATAAATTTTCTGATAAGATTACTGTTGAATATGTATTTCAGGAATTAGATAAACTTCCCGAAGGTTATTCTGTTCCTGCCGACAGACAAAAACCTTGGGGAACCGGACATGCTATAATGATGGCATCGAATTCAATAAAAGAACCTTTTGCTGTTATTAATGCAGATGATTTTTATGGAGCCGAGGCTTATCAAATTATGGTAAAACACCTTATTTCTATTGCTTCAGTAGAAAGTAATGATTATTGTATGGTAGGATATCCATTGATTAATACGTTATCAGATTATGGTTCTGTTTCCAGGGGCGTTTGTGGTTTGGATGAAGAAGATTTTCTTAAATCAATAGTGGAAAGGACAAAGATTGAAAAAACAGAAAATGGAATTGAATTTACTGATGGAGATAATAAAGTTTCTTTAACAGGAAACGAAATCGTATCAATGAATTTTTTAGGTTTTACACCTACTATGTTTAATTACCTGAATAGAGAGTTTAAAAAATTCCTTGATGAAAAAATTAATGTACTAAAATCTGAATTTTATATTCCAAGTGTTGTAGACACAGTTCTTAATTCGGGGGAGGCTTCAATGAAAGTATACAAAACTAATTCTAAGTGGTTTGGTATTACGTACAGAGAAGACAGGGAAAATGTAGTTAATAGTATAAATAAATTGATAGAAGAAGGAGCATATCCTGAAAAATTATGGGGTTAATCCCTATTTTTTATTTATTCTTATCTTATATACGATTATTTAACCGGGAGTAAAAATGCCCGGTTTTTTTGTCATGTTTTTTTTGATATATTTGTCATCAAATATTTATATATATAAATATTTTAATTTTGGCATATGATTTGAAAGTCGTTAACTATGAATAAAAAACAAATTCTTTTATATAGTGTTTTAATTTTAGCAGGAGGGATTGCTGGTTACTTGTATTGGAACTTCATAGGTTGTCAAACTAATACATGTCCGATAACATCAACTTGGTATAAGAGCACAGCTGTTGGAGGAATTCTGGGCTATCTTTCTGGAGATACTATAAACAATATTATATCGAAGAAAAAGGAAAAAGAAACATCACAAAGTACAAATAATTAAAAATAAGATCATGAAAAAAATTATCTTTTTGGCTTTAAGTGTCACATTTATAGCTACTCAAGCATGTAAAAGTGAGAAGACAAATGCACAAACAAATTCAGATCCTGAAAATAAAGTCATTTTGACAGAAAATACAAATATCCCTGATACGGACAGTGAAGAGGGAGGGGCAGTTCATCTTACAAAAGCTGAGTTTCTGGAAAAAGTAATGAACTACGAGGTAAATAAAGATGTTTGGAAATTTGAAGGGGATAAACCTGCCATCATAGACTTTTATGCAGATTGGTGTGCTCCATGTAGAATTACTTCACCAATACTTGATGAAATAGCCAAAGAATATAAAGGACAGATTGATGTATATAAAATAGATACTGAAGCAGAAAGAGAATTAGCTGCAGTTTTTGGGATTAGAAGCTTACCTTCATTTTTATATATTCCTTTGGATGAGAAGCCGTCAATGGCATCGGGTATTGCACAAACTAAAGAAGAAACTAAACAAATGTTTATTGATAATATAAACCAAATATTATTAAATAAATAATACAAGTAGTTGAAAATCTTGTCTTAGATGAAATTGGTGAAAAAGTTGCAGAAAGTTTTAAAAAAGCATAGACAATAATGTAAATGATGGTTAATATTTGGTGTTTTTAATTTTAGTAAGCCTCCATTTAATGGGGGCTTTTTTTTGGTGTGTTTTTAATGTGAATATTAAACATGGAATTTAAATAGAAACAGCTCTTTTTACAGCTTGTTGTCCATATTTATTTCTTAGCTTATCCCAGGTTAAATATAGATTTACCATTTTGGGGACATCTTCAAACATATCAAGTTGTTGAACACCTTGTACAAGATGACTGAATTTAACTCCAATTAAACGTACACGCATTCTTCGTTGAAATATTTTATTAAAAAGTTCTTTAGATATTTCAGAAAGATGATGATCAAAGGAAGTATATGAAATTCGTTTTTGTAATGTGTGTGTGTCAAAATTAGCATATCGTATTTTAATAGTAACACATGATGTTAACCTGCGTTTACTCCTTAATTCATAACAAAGTTTCTCAACCATACTGATTAATGTATCATTAAGAATTTTTGTATCAATAATATCATTGTCAAATGTGCACTCTGTACTTATTGATTTTTTAGAGGAGTATTGTTCAACAGGCGTAGAATCTATCCCATTTGCTTTTTTCCAGATAGTTATGCCGTTCTTCCCCAGTACTTTTTCAATTACTTCAGGAGGAATTTTACTTAATAGGCCAATAGTATCTACCCCCATAGAGAAAAGTTGTCGATACGTCTTTTCTCCAATCATGGGCATCTTTTTTATTGATAAAGGATGAATGAAGTTAAGCACTTTTTGTTCGGGTATTTCGATCCCTTTGTTGGGTTTTGCTTCTCCCGTTGCTATTTTTGAAACTGTTTTATTAACAGATAAACCAAAAGAAATAGGCAGGTGGGTTTCTTTAATTATTTTTTCTCTTAGTTCTTTCGACCATTTATAGCATCCGAAAAAACGATCCATACCTGTTACATCAATGTAATGTTCATCAATAGATGTTTTTTCGTAAATAGGTGCTTTTTCAGCAATAATATCGGTTACGATATTTGAAAATTTACTGTATTCATCCATGTCGCCTCGAACAATAATTGCTTCCGGACAAAGTGTCCTGGCCATACGCATCGGCATAGCTGAATGGACTCCAAACCCACGGGTTTCATAACTACAACTTGCAACAACCCCCCTGTTCGAAGCTCCTCCAATAATAACAGGCTTGTCAATTAACTTTTTGTTATGTAGACGCTCTACCGAGACAAAAAAGGTGTCCAAGTCCATATGAACAATCTGCCTGTTATTCATTTTTTGCAAAATCGATTAGAAAATTAATATGATTTTACAAATTTAGAGTGCAAAATTTCAACAATCAAGTTTTTTAACATAATTAGTTTATGTTGTTTATTATTAGTTTTTTAAACATTTTATGCTTTGGATGCGACCTAGATATAGCTTGATTATCTTTTACATTTATGATTTTATCATTTATCTAAGAACTTCACGGTTCTGTAATTTACATTAAAAGGTTCATGTAAAATTTGAGGTAAAATTCCCTTAATAGCTGTATAAGCTATATATTTATATTTTTTAAAAGACTTTGTAAATACAAAACTTACTAAAATATGTTTGAAACGATTAAGTCAAAAGTACTTTCATTGGATTCGTTAGAAAAATTGAGAAAAGAGAATAGCAATAAAAAAATTGTGTTTTGTACGGGATGTTATGATATTTTACAATCAGGTCATGCTGTCTTTTTTAATCAATGTAAAGCTTATGGAGATTTATTAGTGGTAGGGGTAGGGCGCGATAGTGTTATTAAAGAATTAAAAGGTCCCAGCAGGCCTGTAAATCCGGAAAATAACAGGGTTTATTTGGTCGCTGCAATGCAGGATGTAGATTATGCTATTTTAAACGGAGAAACTATTGAGAAAGGGAAAATCGATTTTAAAGATGTTCTTCAGGCTTTAAAACCCGATATTTTTATTTTAAATGATGATGATTCAGCTTTAAAAGAAAAAGAAGATCTTTGTAAAACAACAGGAACTAAAATTGAATTTGTTTCTCGAATTGTTCCTCCTGAACTTGAAGCAACATCAACTACAAGTATATTCGATAAAATTAATTTTAAATACAGGGCTCCATTACGTATTGATTTTGCCGGAGGTTGGACAGATGTCCCCTTCATTATGGGAGAAAAAAAAGGATATGTTTCTAATGTGGCAATAAAACCTTTGGTCGAATATAGAAGTGGGCAGTTTAATTTTTCAGGATATCCAAGAGGAAGTGGTTTAAGTACTTCTACCGCAGCAAAACTTCTTGAAATGATTTCGGCAAAAAGTTATAATGCCGATTCAAGAACATTAACTCAGATTGGCGAAGATTTATTTAACCTTGAAAATAAAGAACTAAACTGGGCAATTGGTCGTCAGGATCAATATTCAATTGTATATGGTGGATTTAATTGTTTTGAATTTGGAAAAGATTATGCGATAACTTTTGACATAACAATTTCAAAAGAAATCTTACAGGAATTTAAACAGAACCTGTTATTGTTGCATACAGGCGTTTCGAGAAATGCACAGTTAGCGGTAGAACAGGTATATCACAATTATAGAACTCAAGAGGGACAGGAAGCATTACGTAAATTATCGAAGTATGGATTGCTTTTTGCCGAAACTCTTGCAAGAAAAGATTTTATTAAGTGTGCGGAAATTATGGAGAAAAATTTCCAGGCACAGATCCAATTAGCTCCGGCTACAACAAATGATAGGCTAGATGCAATTTATACATATGCAAAAGAAAATGGTGCATACGGAGGTAAAATTGCAGGGGCCGGTGGCGGTGGCGCTTTTGTTTTTTATGCTGAGGATGTAAAAAAATTAACAAAAGTCTTAAAAGAAAAATTTGTTGATTGTTTTGAAATTGACTTTGATTTTCATTTTTCAGACATTAAAAGGTTAAATAAGGTATAATGAAGAGTTTTTTCAAAAACTCTGTATTTAACGAAAGTGTTCCCGACTTAGCTCGAAATGACCTTGTTAATCACAGTTAACTGTCACATCGAGTTAAGTTGGGATTTTTTTATTAAAAAAATTTATAGAACATCCTTTTTATATTTGTTCAAAAACCAAGGGCTCGAAAAAATCATTATGACCAGCATCTGTATTAATTAATATTCCCCCTAACAAATAAACAGGAAAGTTCTCAATGTCTTTTTTCTTCGACTGGATCATTTCTTTAATATCCTTTTCAATTAGGGAAAAAGTTTTTTTTGTTATTTCAACTATAGGGAGTTTTGTATCCGCAATATTTTTTTTATGAGTGTTTAGTCTCTGGGTAACAAAATCAACCTGATAATCATAATTTTTTATTTGTTTTTCTTTCCATTCAATTGGGCTATTAAGCTTTTCAAGAATACCTGTTAGCGCACCACATGTTGGTGTTTCTACAGATTGCATATTTCTTGTGTTAAAACCTATATTTCCATTCCTGGAAATTCCTATATGGGGGCCAAATATAATGAGAGATGCACCATCATTAGGAATGTGTGAAAAATAAGCAGAAAGGCCTGTTAAGCCAGAAAAAGGATAACCTGTAATTCCACCAAGGATAAATTCCCCACAATGGAACTGATGCGAGAAAGAATATTTATTGTGATTAATTTCATCAGAACAAAATGAAGTTGCTAAAAGAATCTTTTCGGGTAGAATATTTTGTTCATTCTTAATTCTTGAAATAATTGATGATGTGATTTCAGGAATCGTCTTAGCATTTGGAAAGTGAAAATTTATTTTTTTTTCAGATCCATTCATATACGTAAATTTTCCGAAATTTCTGCTGATATCTAAGCCTAATCAGCATTAAAAAGTAATACATGTCAAGTAATAATTTTTTCTTGTTTATTTACCAAACAAAACTTGATTAATAATGTTTTAATTGATAATTATTTTACGATTTTTGAGGAAAATACAACCCGAAAACTATGTCGAATTCTCGTAGTAACAATGTAATCGATATCATTCGAGACCCCTTTCAACGTTTTTTTAGAATTGAAGCGGCAGGAGGGATAGTGCTTTTAGTATCAACAGTTATCGCTTTAGTATGGGCCAATTCTCCCTGGGCACATTTATACCATGAATTTTGGGAAAGCAATAAATTAACATTAGGTGTTGGAAATTTTGAGATATCAAAAACTTTTCATCATTGGATTAATGATGGGTTAATGGCAATTTTTTTCTTTGTTGTTGGATTGGAAATCAAAAGAGAAATGTTGACAGGAGAATTATCATCGATGAAGAAAGCTTCTTTGCCGATTGCTGCTGCTATTGGAGGGATGATTGTACCTGCATTGTTTTATGTAGTTCTAAATAAGAATCCAGAAACATCAGGAGGATGGGGAATTCCAATGGCAACGGATATAGCTTTTTCTCTGGGAATTTTAACTCTTTTAGGTAAACGGGTGCCACTGGCACTTAAAGTATTTTTAGTTGCGTTTGCTATTGTTGATGATTTAGGCGCTGTTTTAATTATTGCATTTTTTTATACATCTGATTTACAGGTTAATTTTCTACTTTATGGTTTAGGAATATACTTGTTCCTGATATTATTTAATAGAATAGGAATAAGGGCAGTTTATCCATACATGGCACTTGGCTGGGTAATTTGGTATTTTTTCCTCCAATCTGGTATTCACCCAACTATTGCAGGGGTTTTAATTGCTTTTACCATACCCATTAACAGAAAAATTAGAATTGCAACATTTAGACAAGGTATTGATTGTAATCTTCAACAATTTAATACAGACAGCACTACAACGGTAGATGACAAAAAGCCGCTAAATCATGAGCAGTTAGCTGCAATTGATAATATGCAAACAGAGATAAAGAAAGTTCAAAGTCCGTTACAGTATTTAGAGCATTTTTTACATGGGTTTGTTACATTTATTGTTATGCCTGTTTTTGCAATTGCAAATGCTGGGGTAGCATTTCATGGATCAATAGCCGATGTGTTTTCTTCATTAAGCCTGCAGATTGAAGTTAGTTTAATTTTTGGAAAGGTATTAGGGATATTACTATTCTCATATCTAAGTGTGAAATTAGGAATTGCTGTATTGCCTAAAAATACAAAATGGATGAATATTATTGGTTTAGGACTTTTAGGTGGAATGGGATTTACCATGTCTTTATTTATTGCCGATCTGGCTTTTGTTTCTTCTCATCATTTAGATCCGGCTAAAATTGGAATATTAATAGGCTCATTGATATCGGGAATTGCAGGATATATTGTTTTAAGAAAGACACTTAACCCAGAAAGTTAGTATTGTTTATATTGTATTATATTTGCCTCTTTAATTATAATGAGCAAAGAGGATTGAATTATGCAGGGAAAAATAGATAATCTTAACGATAAATTAAAAAACTTATCACCCACAGAGGTTATATCATTTTTTTTAGAAGAATATAAAGGAAAAATTGCACTTTCATCAAGTTTAGGAGCAGAAGATCAGGTGTTAACTGATATGGTTGCTAAAATTGATAAATCAACAAGAATATTTACTCTCGATACAGGACGCTTATTCCCTGAAACTTATAACTTAATTAACGATACAAATAAAAAATACGATATCAAAATTGACGTGTTTTTTCCTGACTATACCCAGGTTGAAAAAATGGTTAAAGAAAAAGGGGTTAACTTATTTTACGAGAGTATAGAAAATAGAAAATTTTGTTGCAACATCAGAAAAATACAACCTCTTAAAAGGGCTTTTGGAGGATTGGATGTTTGGATTTGTGGTCTTAGAAAAGATCAATCAATTACACGTTTTAATTCTAGGTTAGTAGAATGGGATGAGCAGAATGGACTAATTAAGATAAATCCTTTAATTAATTGGAAGGAAAGTGATGTGTGGAACTACATCAAAGAAAATAATGTCCCTTATAATGAATTGCATGATAAAGATTTTCCAAGTATAGGATGTCAGCCATGTACCCGCGCTATAAAATCAGACGAAGATGTTCGTGCTGGTAGATGGTGGTGGGAAGAACCAGAACATAAAGAATGTGGTTTGCACAATAGGCCACAGACAAAAGTCATAGACTAGTTTCTTTGGGTTTGGTTACTACTTACAAATTGTTGATTTCTTGTTTAACGATAACTTGAACCTATAATTAAATAAATATCGAACTTTAAAAACCAGTAACCAGTAACTAGTAACCAGCGCCCCTACTCCTCGGATGATAAGTCAATATTGTGTCTCTCAAATATTCCCTGGAAATATGTGTGTATATTTCTGTAGTTATTATTGATTCATGACCTAACATATCTTGAACCGCTCTCAGGTCAGCACCACCTTCAACAAGATGGGTGGCAAAAGAATGCCTGAAGGTGTGAGGGCTAACTTGTTTTTTTATTCCGGAATCAATAACAAGGTTTTTTATAATTGTAAATATCATGACACGGGTTAGGGGTTTTCCACGCCTGTTGAGAAAAAGAAAATCTTCAGCTTCTTTTTTTATATCTAAAGCATGTCTATAATTTTCCAGGTAATATTGTATTTCTTTAAGAGCTCTGTTACTGATAGGAACAAGTCGTTCTTTATTCCCTTTTCCAACAACTTTTATAAATTGTTCATTAAAATCAATAGCAGATAATTTCAGGTTGGTTAATTCTGACACACGTAAGCCACAACTATATAAAGTTTCTATCATTGCTTTGTTGCGGTGGCCTTCGGGTTTACTTAAATCAATTTTAGAGAGGATGAGATCTATTTCTTCAACAGATAATACATCAGGGAGTTTTCTGCCAATTTTTGGTGTCTCAAGTAGGGAAGAAGGGTCGTTTTCAATTATATCTTCTAATAGTAAAAACTTATAAAAACCTTTGATGCCAGAAAGGATACGAGCTTGGGTAGCGGCACTTACCCCTAATTCGTTAATCCAGGTAATGAAAGATTTTAATTCTTCCAGAGAAACTTTCTCCGGATCAAGATCTTTTTTTACATAGTCTAGGTACTCAACTAATTTATTTACATCTCCAAGGTAAGCCTCTACAGTATTGGAAGAGAGCGACTTTTCCAAAAGGAGAAAATTCTTGTATTCTTCTATCCTTAACTCCCAATTCATGAAAAATTTGCTTTTATTTAATTAATGTAAAGTTGTTATTTCAATGTCAAACATTACTTTTGCAAAACTTTTTAAACTGGCAAATTTAATATATGAGAAGAAAAACAAAAATCGTAGCAACGATCTCGGACATCATGTGCGAAGTTGAGTTTATAAAAAAGCTCTACGAAGAAGGGATGGATGTTGCGCGTTTAAACACAGCTCACCAAACAGAAGAAGCTACATTACAGGTTGTTAAAAATGTTCGGGAAGTATCAGATAAAATTGCTTTATTGGTTGATACAAAAGGACCTGAAATAAGAACAGTTGTTGAAAATTCTCCAATTGAGGTAGGTCAAAATGATACTGTATATATTTTCAAAGCAGAAATAGAAGAAGGTAAAAGTGGGTTCAAAACATCATACATCAATTTTATAGATGAAGTTTCTTTTGATAACATGATATTAATTGATGATGGTGAACTTGAACTACAACCTATCGAGAAATCAGATAACTGGCTTAAATGTACGGTTCAAAATGAAGGTGTAATTAAAAACAAAAAGAGTATTAATGTCCCTGGTGCTAGTTTTAAATTACCATCATTATCAGAAAAAGATAAAAGATATGTGGAATTTGCGATAGAACACGATTTGGATTTTATTGCACATTCATTTGTTAGGAACAAACAGGATGTGTTAGATATCCAAAAAATCCTCGATGAAAAAAACAGCAAGGTAAAAATAATTGCAAAGATTGAGAACCAGGAAGGGGTTGACAATCTAGACGAGATTTTGGATTACGCGTACGGCGTAATGGTTGCAAGAGGGGATTTAGCAATTGAAATTCCTTACGAGAAAATACCTGGGGTACAAAAATTAATTGTAAATAAATGTATTGAAAGAAGGAAACCCGTTATTGTAGCAACACAAATGTTGCATTCAATGATTAAAAATCCTCGTCCTACACGTGCAGAAGTAAGTGATATTGCGAATGCAATCTACTCAAAAACAGATGCAATTATGTTAAGTGGAGAGAGTGCTTATGGTAAATATCCTATTGAAGCTGTAAGAACAATGGCAAAAATAGCCAGGGAAGTAGAAAAAACAAGAAGCGAGTTTCATAATACCCCTGTTACAATTCTAAGCAGCGAAATTTCTGCATATCTTGCTAAGTCAGCTGTACAAGCATCTTTAAAATTAAATGTTAAAGCAATTATTGCAGATACAACAAATGGTAGAACAATCCGGAATTTAGCCGGATACAGAGGAAAACGTATCATTTATGCTCAATGTTATTCACTACGAACAGTTAGAGAGCTTGCACTATCTTTTGGCGTATTACCATCCTATATTGAACCGGAAGAACAACATGAGTTTGTTACCAAGGGGCTTCAAAAATTAATTAAGAAAGGAAAGATTAAGAATGAAGACCGTGTTGTTGTTGTTGGAGGAAATTTTGGAAGAAGTCACGGAGCCTCATTTATTGAGATTAGTACCGTAGAAAATTTAATAGGATAATTTATTTTGATGTTGACAAGGGAATACAAACATACATTGTAGTTCCTTTGTTAACTTCACTTTTACCCCACATTTTACCGTTTAATTCTTTTATTAAGGTTTTGCAAAGATTTAGGCCAATTCCTGTACCTTTCTCTCCTTTTGTCCCTCCTCTGCTTTCAGAATACTTCTCATTTTGAAGAATAAGGTCAAGTTCATTCTGAGCAATACCAATCCCATTGTCTTTTATTTGGATTATAATATGTTCTTTAATTTTTCTATGTGATATCTCAATACATCCTCCTTCAAAAGAATATTTTATAGAATTAGATAGCAAGTTTCTTATTATTGTTGTCAAGATATTAGAATCTGTATAAACAATAGGATTATCTGTACTTACATGATGAATTGATATATCTTTTAAATTGGCTTGATTTTTTACGGGAGCAATTGAATCTTTAAGAATTCTGTCTAAATCACTTACTGTCCCGTTAAAAGATATTTTTCCATTCTGTGATTTTAGCCAAATGATTAGATTCTCTAAAAGATTGAATGTGTTGTTAGAGATATCATTAATAAAAGAGAGCTTTTCAATTATTTCATTTTTTGAATAGTTTTTGACATCCTCTAGTAAAAGATCAGAAAAGTTTTTGAGCAGACCAATTGGATTTCTAAGGTCATGCGCTAAAAGAGCAATAAATTGATCTTTTACTTCTATTTCCTCTTGTAATTGTTTAACAGTCATGCTTAGCTATTATTCAATTCTAATTATTTTACCAAATACTATGCCAGTAAAAATTAAAACCTTATACTGACGGTTTGTGTTAATAAAATTTTACAGGGTCGTTTGTTCGGGAAGGGTATTTAATAGTTATTAAAAAACGATTAAAAGAACGTTTAATTGTATAGAATTATATTTTTTTCTAACAATCTGTAAATGTTCTTTTGAAGAAATATCGTACTAATTTTAGGTCGATAATTTACTTAAGAGTGATGATTCTTATCGCAATAAAGAGAATTTGAAAGAAATTATCTACAAATAACACCCGAGCCAACCAATTCATTTTCTTTATACCAGGCCGCAAATTGTCCGGGAGCAATACCTCTTTGTTTCTTTTCAAAAAGTATATAGAGCTTATTTTCTCGTTTTATAAGAATAGCTTTTTGTAAAGGTTGCCGGTATCTTATTCTAACGAGATATTCTACACTTTCTCCTGTTTTTAGAGCAAGATCGGGTCGTATCCAGTGTACTTCATTATCATTAATTGCCAGGCCTTTCCGGAATAGTCCCTCATGTTCTTTTCCCAGACCAGTGTATATTAAATTTTTGTCTGTATCGATACGTAAAACAAAAGAAGGTTTTGGGCGTCCCCCAATGTTTAACCCTTTGTTCTGTCCAATTGTATAATAATGTGCACCATTATGCAATCCAACTTGTTTACCAAAAGAAGGAATTAAAGAAAGAGGGGTGGTAATTTTTTCAAGTTCCTCATCTGTTAAGGAGTTCATTTCTTTTATAGGAGGAAATTCAGAGTCATCTAAAAAGATTTCTTCAGGAAGTTCAATTATTCTACCTTTTTTTGCTTTGAGTTTTTGTTGTAAAAATGTAGGGAGATCTACCTTTCCAACAAAACATATCCCTTGGGAATCTTTTTTCTCTGCTGTAGCCAGAGATTGTTCCTCTGCAATTTTCCGAACTTCAAATTTATGCAGGTTTCCAACCGGAAATAAGGCATGCGAAAGTTGTTCCTGCGTTAATTGACAAAGAAAATAACTTTGGTCTTTGTTGGGATCATGACCGGCAAGTAAGCGATTTACTACTTTTCCATTAACATCAATGGTATCTTTTTGGCAATAATGACCTGTTGCAATAAGGTCTGTATCTAGTTTTAATGCTTCTTTTACAAAGAGATCAAATTTTACCTCGCGATTGCATAAAACATCGGGATTTGGTGTCCGGCCTTTTTCATATTCGGCAAACATATAATCAACAACACGAGTTTTATATTCTTTACTTAAATCTACAGTATGAAGCTCTATGCCTAATTTTTTTGTTGTGAGTTGTGCAAATAACAGGTCATCTTCCCAGGTACATTTTCCTTCCAACATACCCTCGGAATCGTGCCAGTTAATCATAAAGAGGCCAACTACATCATATCCTTGTTGTTTTAATAAGTAAGCTGAAACACTAGAATCAACTCCTCCCGAAATTCCAACTACAACACGTTTCATATGTCGTTATTTAAGGCTCGCAAATTTAAGGATTTTTCTTTTCTAATAGAAAATCTCTCTTACCGATTAATTTTATAAGAGGGTAAAAGATGGATTACAATAAAATAATAAAAACAGGTACAATAATGATGCGACAGCTTATTTTAAACTATCACTTAATCCAATCATTTTTAAAGCTGTAATTGCAGCTTCATCTCCTTTATTTCCATGTTTTCCTCCACCACGATCCAATGCTTGTTGTTGATTGTCCGTTGTTAAAACTCCAAAAATAAAGGGAATGTTATACTTTATATTAAGTTCGGTGATCCCATAGGTAACACCTTGACAAATAAAATCAAAATGTCTCGTTTCTCCCTGGATAACACAACCTAAACAAATTATTGCATCTAGATTTTTAAGTTCTGCAAGTAATTGAGCACCTAATGTTAGTTCAAATGTTCCCGGGACAAATTTTGTTATTATATTGTCTGGAGATACATCGTGCTTAAGAAGGGTTTCATAGGCGCCTTGATTAAGTTTACCAGTAACCTCTTCATTCCATTCTGCTACAACGATTCCTATTTTTTTATCTATGCCACTTGGGACATCATTGGGATTATATGATGAAAGATTCTTCTGAGCTGTTGCCATTATTACCCTTCAATTTTAAGTTTTATGCGGGTAATATATTTTTCTATATTTCTTGCTTCTGAAGAAGCAACGTAGTCTTTTTGAATAGTTTCATAAGCTTCTAAAGCTTTGCTATAATCTTCCTGAAATTCATACAACAAACCAAGTTTCATTAGGTAAACAGGAGCAGAGAATTGATTTTCTGAATACACAGATGCTCTTTTATAATAGTCGATGGCATTGTCATAGTCTTTCATTTCTGAATATGCATCTCCAATAGCACCTAAGCTTATTGCAGCTACTATTTCATCATTGGCATCGAATTTTTCTAAAGCATCAATAGCTTCTTCAAAGTTACCTTCTTTAAGGTTTGAAATACCAATATAATAATTTGATAGATTTGCGGATTTTGTTAATCCATATTCATCAATAATATCTTCAAAGCCATAGTTGTTTCCATCACCCATAATAGCAAGGCGGAAAGAATCAACTTCAAAATAATTTTCAGCTACAAACATCTGTTCTCTCGCTTCTTTTTCTTTTGGGGTAAGGTATAATTTTTTATATCCGTAATATCCTCCAAATAATACAAAAATAACGACAAGTATAATTGTCAGGCTTTTCTGGTTCTCTTCTATATACTGTTCAGTTCTGGATAGTACGCTTTCTACTTCCTCAATTCCAGTATGATGTTCATTCTTGCTTTTTGTCATGTCTGTTTGCTCTTTTACAATATTTTATAAATTGCGACGCAAATGTAAACTTTTTTAGTTTATTAAAAAATTTGTTTTTAGGATTTTCACAACTGATTTTTTGGGCTTGTTAACATAGCTGCACCAAGTACACCAGCACTATCTCCAAGCATTGGTTTGGTGAATTTTGTTTCTAAACGGTTATTGAAGACAAATTTTTTTGCATACTCAACTCCCTGAACATATAAACTATCCACATTTCCTATCCCTCCACCAACAATTATTACATCAGGATCTATAATGTTAATAACAGTTGAAACAGCCTTGCCAAAAAAGAAGTTAAGCCGGTCAATTGTTTTGTTAATAAGTTTATCTTCGCTTCCTTTTTGGAATTCAAAATAAATGTCTTTAAAAGGTTTTGATTTGTTTGAAATAGAATGATAATAATTTTGCAAGCCCGGACCCGAAAGAATAGTTTCAACACAACCTACTTTCCCGCAATAACATTGCCCTCCGGATTCATCAAGAAAGTTATGTCCCCATTCTCCGGCAATGCCATGAATGCCGTTTAATACTTTTCCATTAATTACAATACCTCCTCCTACACCTGTACCCATGATTATTCCAAATATTGTATGAGCATCAGGAAACTTATTTTTTACCACACCTAAATGCGACTCAGCAAGGGCAAAACAATTTGCATCATTTGCTATAAATATTGGGAGTTTAAAGAGTTCTTCAAGGTCATGTTTAAGAGGTTTATCATTTAAACTAACCGTATTGCTGTTTTTTATAAGATTTGTATAAGGATCTAAACACCCGGGGGTCCCAAAACCAATTTTTTCTGGAAATATACCTGATGTGTCAATTAATTTTTTTAGTAAGAGTTTGATTTGGTTGAGAATGTGGGTGTAACCTTTTTTTGCTTCAGTGGGGACTCTTATTCTTGATATTATATCAAGGTTATGGGCATTTAATATTACCCCTTCTATTTTAGTGCCTCCTAAGTCTACTCCGAAAAGATGTTTCATTTTAGTCATAAAAAAGCCGTTCTCTAGAAGAGAAACGGCTTTTTTTATATTTATTTATTATTGTTAACCGATAATTCCACTTCTAATTTTAGTGATTTTTTCGTTAATTGTATTTAGTTGTTCAACAGAAGTGCCAATATTATCTTTGTTTACTTCAAATTCTTCAAAGCTTGGCTGAAGATCCTTAAGTTTAGATAGAAGAGAACTTATTGTTTCATCTCCCTGGAACCCTGAAAGAAGTTCGATTAAGTTATTTAATGAATGTTTTTGTTCAACTATTCGTTCCATATATTCGAAGTCTTCATTCTCATTTTCAAGGTCAAATACTTCAGATGCAAGATATAAAGCTTCAACCCAGCCTCCGGTAACTATCATTGCTGCTGCATTTCCTCTGTCATTTTCACGAAGATATTCGTCTGTGGCGACATAAATTTCATTTGCAATCTTGTTTAGAGAATCCTTGTTTGAGATATTGTTCTCAAGTCTGTCTGAAGTTTCATAAATAAAGTCTTGAGGAATTCCCAATTCTTCAGATAAACGAGTCATCGCAGAAAAATAACTTCCAGCTTTTTGATATTGTTCAAATACTCTTGAGTAGCTTAAATCCACAGCATAAACCCCAAGATTTAATGCTTTTTCAGAACTGGTGATGTACTCTTTTACTTTTTCAACAGAATTTAATATTCCCTGTTGGAAGCTAGCACCTTCGTTCTCAAATAAAGAACTCAGTTCAACAGTTAAGTACATGTTATAATAAATTGGAATGCCTTCACCCAATTCGTCAATAATTTCACTCTCTGTAATTTTGTCTACAGTTAGATCCATATTTTCTGGATCACTATCACCTTCCTTTGAAGAATTGCCGGAATTACAGCTCGTGATAAATGCAAAAACAAGTACAATTAAAAATAAGTTTAATGCTGAGTTATTTTTCATATGTGTAAAATTAATTGTGATGATTACTAATATCCTATTACCCAAAGGATTTTTTCGTTTTCTATACAGTCTTCTACAATGTTTATTAAGCCTTTATTTAATTCTTTAAGTTTTATTAAATATGTTTCCCAGTTATTTTCCCAAGAACGATCAATTCTTTCGATGGAAAGAATAAAATCTTTACCAAGGAATTTATTTCCTATATACTCAATAAAATCAAGCTTTGTTTCGATTTTTGTAAAAGATTCGAGATTTTCAAAGAGAGCATTCCGTAAAGGAACAATTTTTCTGGAATTATATTTTGTGGGGCCAAAATATTCATACAGTTTGTTGCTACTTTCAAAACAATCGGTAAATAGGTTGAATACTTCAGAATCAATAAATTTTGAACTTTCATCCAGAGGTATGTAATTTTCATTATCACCGCTGGTGTTTAGCTCAACAAAATTAAGTTTATTCGAATCATAAATTTCAAGTCTCATGCTAATGGCTTTGTTCTTTAAGTTTAAAATTATTAAATAATCGTTAATTTCACAATCTTTTAAAAATTAAGTGTTAAATAATATTAATACTTATTAACAATTTAATTAATGTTGACAAATCTGCCTTTAGATTCGCTAATACCAATATTTGAAGAAGAATTTGAAAAATGGTCGGGAGAAAGACTTAAAAAAGTTGAAGCTTTACCGCAATCTGGTTCATATAGACAGTATTATCGAATTGTTGGAGACAATTTAACTGCAATTGGTGCGTATAACATAGACCAAAGAGAAAATGATGCTTTTATTTCGTTCTCGAGACATTTTATAAGTAAAGGTTTAAATGTTCCTCGAATTTATTCTTACAGACCTCAAGAAGGTGTTTACCTGGAAGAAGATTTAGGCGATATCACATTACTTGATATTCTCGAAAAAAGTGAAAATCAGTCTGAGAAAGTCTCAGAATATTATCCCAGAATATTAGATCAACTAATACAATTTCAGGTTAAAGGTGGGGTAGGACTGGACTATACTCTTTGTTATCCCAGGGCAGAATTTGATGCACAATCGATGCTTTGGGATTTAAATTATTTCAAATATAATTTTCTCAAACTTCTACGCGTTCCTTTTGATGAGCAATTATTAGAAGATGATTTTAAGACATTAACAAATTATTTGCTAACTGCAACTCGTGGTTATTTTTTGTTTCGCGACTTTCAGTCCAGGAATATTATGTTGAAGGGGAATAAAATATATTTTATCGATTACCAGGGAGGAAGGAGAGGGGCTTTGCAATATGATTTAGCTTCTTTGTTGTTTGAGGCGAAAACCAATATTTCTTTTGAATTAAGAGAACAATTGCTTGAACATTATTTTCATGCATTCAATAAATATGAGAATACCGGAAGAAAAGTCTTTTTCGGATTTTTTTGGGGATATGCGCTAATAAGAAATTTACAGGCGATGGGAGCATATGGTTTTCGGGGAGTTCATGAAAATAAACCATTGTTTGTACAAAGTATACCGGGATCCATTTTAAATCTTGAGTATATTGTCGAACGATTGGACATTAAAAATAAAATTCCTCACCTGGTAAAATGTTTTGAGCATGTTATTAAACTAAGAAAAGATTTGGAGCTAGATAAAACCGAAAAACTTACAGTATCGATCTATTCTTTTTCGTATAAAAAAAGATTGCCAATTGATTTAAGTGGAAATGGAGGGGGATTCCTATTTGACTGTCGTTCTTTACCAAATCCAGGGAGATTAGAAGAATTTAGAGCATTAACAGGCATGGATAATCCTGTTATAGACTTTTTGAAACAAAAGATAGAAGTCGATACTTTTTTACAATCTATTTTTTCTATTGCAGAACAAGCAACTTCAAATTACGTTAGCAGAGGTTTTAAAAACCTGATGTTTGGTTTTGGATGTACAGGGGGAAGGCACCGTTCTGTATATTGTGCAGAACAATTAAAAAAACATCTTTCAGGAAAATTTGATATAGAAATTACATTAAATCATAAAGAACAAGAACAAGGAAAATATTTTATTTAGTGTATGAAAGCAATGATTCTAGCAGCAGGCTTGGGAACACGCCTTAAACCATTAACAAATACTAAGCCTAAAGCATTACTTGACGTTTTAAATAGGCCCATGCTTGATTATACTTTAGCATATTTAATTAAGCATGGAATAAAAGATATAATAATAAATATTCATCATCATAGTGAGCAGCTATATGATTTTATTGTACATGCTAAGAATAAATATCAGGTTAACATAGAAATCTCAGATGAGAATGATGAATTATTGAATACCGGAGGAGGTTTAAACAAAGCTTCCTGGTTTTTGAAAGGAGAGGAGCCCTTTGTTCTTGCAGCAGTAGATATTTTTACTGATTTGGATTTAACATCAATGATTCGTTTTCATAAAGAAAAAAATCCTTTAGTTACTTTGGCAGTTAAGCAACGCGATACTTCAAGAAGTTTGATGTTTGATGAGAATTATCAACTAACCGGTTGGAGGGATAATAGAACACTTGAAGAAAAAATTGTAAGAGAAGGTAAAAATTATGCTGAATATTCACTGGGCTTTAGTGGTGTGCATATTCTTTCCCCTAAAATATTTGAATTGTTTACAGAACAAGGAGCCTTCTCAATAATTGATGCTTATTTAAGATTGGCTAAAGAAAACAAGGTTTTGGGTTTCAGACATGATAGGTCACAATGGATGGAGTTTGGAAGAATTAAAAACTTTGAATTTGTAAATGAGAATCCTGATACACTCAATTTTGTAACATGGTAAGAATAAAATATAGCCATTAACATTTTAACTAATAAAATGTTAATGGCTATAAATTAAAATTTTAATCTTAAATAAACTAATAGCCCACCAGGTTAGGTAACCACATACTTATCTGAGGTATATAAGTTACCAGTAACAATGCAATTATCATAGCAAGGAAAAACGGTAAAAGAGGTCTTATAACTTTGGCTATTGGCACATTTGCCACACTACATCCGATAAATAAAACTGAGCCAACCGGAGGAGTACAAATACCTACACTTAAGTTTAAGACCATTATTATTCCAAAGTGTACCGGATCCAGTCCTAATTGGGTTGTAACGATAGGTAAAAATATCGGTGTAAAGATTAAAACAGCAGGTGTCATATCCATAAATGTTCCAACAACCAATAAAATAATATTAATCATTAGTAAGATTACAAACGGATTATCACTGATATTTAGAAGTCCGTTACTAACATTCTGAGGTATATTCTCATACGACATGATCCACGAAAGCCCAATACTTGTTGCTACTAATAGCAAAACGATAGCAGTTGTTCGAACAGAGTTGATTAAAATATTGGGTAAATCTTTAATTTTTACTTCTTTATAAATGAATGCTAAAACCAATGCGTATAATACAGCAACAGCAGAAGCTTCAGTCGCTGTAAAAATTCCAGCGATAATACCTCCAATTACGACTACAAGTAATAATAGACTGGGTATTGCATCAAATAGTTTATGAGCCCCTTTAAAATAAATCTCCGTACTTTCTGTTTTAAAGGTGAAGTGCATTACAATATATAAAATTGTATTAAATGCAAGTAAAGAGGTTGTTACAATATGGTTAGGATCGAAAATGTTAATACAGACAGCAAATACAGCTGTTTGAATAAAAATACCAAGGAACCCCTTGTTTCGAGTGAAGAATGCTATAATCCCCATTAATAATAAAGAGCCAGCCCATAAAGGAAATGTCTTTAGTTGAAAATAAACACCAATAATTCCAACAAGAGGTAAAATGAGAATATCCCAATGGAATTTTTTAAGATTTTTATATGTTGCAGAAAGAATTGTTCTTATCCACAACCAAAAAATAATGGCAAACGACCAATGGAAAGAGCTTTTAAAAAAGATATAAGCAAAAGCAATTGTTGTTAATAAAGTCGATAAGGCAATAATAATATCAGCAACACTATGGTCTTTAGAAACAGCATATTTCTTTTTTATAGCAAATAAAGCAGCCACAAACATTAAACTTAATCCTGTTAAAATTCCAGGCAGGTAACCGGCAATAAATAATGCGGCAATTGAAGCTCCACCACTTGCAAGCGAATACACAATAAGAACGTTGCTGGGAGGAATTGATAAACCTGTAGTAGCGGATGTTATATTTACCGAAGCACTAAAAGATTTATCGTAACCTTCTTTTTCCATTTCCGGATCCATAATTGTCCCAATAGCAGAAGCAGATGCTGCCGCAGAACCTGATATTGCGCCAAAAAGCATGTTGGCTAAAATATTTACAAAGGCAAGTCCACCCGGGAATCTTCCTACCAATACCCTTGCGAAATTTATCAAGCGAATGGCAATTCCACCGGAATTCATTATGTTTCCGGCTAATATAAAAAAGGGTATCGCCAGGAGGGCAAAGCTGTCCAGCCCCGTAGCCATACGCTGTGCATATGTAGTAAATGCAGGTAAGGCATCAATACTAACAAGCATCGTTAAAATGCCTGCAAGTCCAATGCTAAATGCAATTGGAACACCAATAACCAGGAATATTACAAAACTTACAACAAGTACTACTATTCCAATTATATCCATGTTAGTTAATTTTTTGTCTTAGGGTTAATATTGTGTTGTCTATACTGTAATATAAAATAAGAAGTCCACTCAGAGGAAGTACAAAATATACATAGCCAAGAGGAATCGAGAGGGCGGCAGATTTTACATTGAGGATAAATCGTGTGTATACAAGCCATGCTCCACCAATTAATAATACAATTAAAGCAAATATGCCAACCAGTATATTAATGATTAGTAGTAACTTTTTTTTGCGTTCTGGTCCTGATTTTTGTAGAAGAAGATCAATTGCCAGGTGTTCGTTCTGTCCAGCAACAAAAGCAGCTCCCAGTAAACCTACCCAGATGAGCAGAAATCCTGCTAGTTCATCAGTAAATGAACTCGGATCAGATAAGATATATCGGCTAAATACTTGCCATAGCACATCCAGTACTAATAATCCCAGAAAAAATACACATAGTATTTTAAGTATGTTATCTATTTTTTGTCTCATGATATCAGTTTTATTCCATTTCTCTGATTTGTTCTATCAATGAATATAATCTTTCGTTTTCCTTATATTCATCAAATATAAATTCAACCTTATCAGCAAATGGCTTTTTATCCGGATAATAAATATTTACACCATTGTCTTTTGCCGCCTGGAGGCTTTCTTCCTCAGATTCTTTCCAATATTCTCTTTGTTTGACAACAGATTCTTTTACGGCTTGAGACAGCCATTCTTGTTCCTGTTCATTTAAACTATTCCATACTCTAGTACTAATAATTAGCACATCGGGTATTGTAGTGTGTTCATTAATTGAATAATGTTTACAAACCTCATAATGATGAGAAAGGTAGAAACTGGGAGGGTTATTTTCTGCTCCATCTACAACACCACTTTGGAGTGCGGTATAAAGTTCGCCCCATGAGATTGGTGTTGGTGATGCACCAAAAGCCTTCATCATATTAACAGCAGTAATACTTTTCATAACCCGTATTTTCATTCCTTTTAAATCATCGGGATGAAGAATAGGTTTATCAATGGTATAAAAACTTCTGCTTCCCGCATCGTAAAAACAAAGTCCACGAATCATGTACTTTTCTGTGCTTGCAAGAAGACTATCTCCAATTTCGCTGTCAAGAACTTTGTATGAATGTTCTTTTGAACGAAATATGTAAGGAAGACCAAGGACTTTAAAATCCTCTGTGAAACTTTCCATTACTGCAGCGGATACTTTTGTAATAGCAAGACTTCCTATTTGTAGTAACTCAACACATTGTTGTTCTGAACCCAGCTGACCACTGGGGTAAATGTCAATTTCCATTTTTCCACCAGATAGTTCTTTTAATCTATCGGCCATGTACACCATTCCTTTATGGACAGAGTGAGAGGGATCCAGTCCATGAGCTAGTTTTAGCACTTTTTTATCCGTTTGCGTACACGAAACAGATAATAATAAAAACAGGAGAATAATGAAAATTGAAATAATGAATGATTTTATTTTCATTGGTTTATTTCCTGAATGTTTGAACAAATTTGAGTGTTTTCTCAACATCTTTAGTTAGTTTTTCAAAATTTCCCGAAGATAATAAATCTTTTGTGATAAGCTGAGATCCCATTCCAACACAATGTACTCCAGCTTTAAACCATGCTGATAAATTTTCTTCTGTTGGCTCTACACCACCTGTTGGCATAATGCTTGACCAAGGTAATGGACCTTTAACAGCAGCAACAAATTTAGGACCTCCAACCTGAGAACCAGGGAAAATCTTAACAACTTCAGCACCTAATTCTTCAGCTTTTGAAATTTCAGACACAGAACCACAACCCGGACTCCAGGCAATTTTTCTTCTATTGCATACTTTCGCCATATCTTCATTAAGAATAGGAGATACAATAAAATTAGCTCCTAATTGTATGTACAAAGAAGTAGTACCAGCATCAATAATAGAACCTACTCCAAGTATCATCTCAGGAAGTTCTTCCGATGCATATTTATTTAATTCTGCAAATACCTCATGGGCAAAGTCTCCACGATTTGTGAATTCAAATACCCTTACACCACCGTCATAACAAGCTTTTAATACTTTCTTGCCTACTTCAATATTTTTGTTATAAAAAACAGGAATCATACCCGTTTCATACATTTTTTGTGCAACTTGAATTCTAGTAAATCTAGCCATATTTAAAATGTTTAATTTCTATTTTATAATCACTCCTAACGGCTAACCCTGCCAGAGGCATCTCCGCTCATTAGTTTTTCAACTTCATCAACAGTAACAAGGTTAAAATCACCTTTAATTGTGTGCTTTAAGCATGATGCAGCAACTGCAAAATTTAATGCTTTCTGGTCATCATTCTCATAATTAATTAAACCGCATATTAATCCGCCCATGAAAGAATCACCGCCGCCGACACGGTCTACAATATGAGTAATATTATATTCAGGAGCATCAAATAATGTATCTCCATTGTATAATACACCTGACCATGTGTTATGGTTAGCATTTATTGACCCTCTTAATGTAATAATAACTTTTTTTGCACGAGGGAATTTTTTCATTAATTGTTGGCAAACAGATTTATAGGCTTCAGCTTCAACATTTCCTTTCGTTACATCAACACCTTCTGGATGAATATTGAAAACTTTTTCTGCATCTTCTTCATTACCAAGGATAACATCGCAACCTTCAACTAAAGCAGGCATTATTTCCTCTGCAGTTTTTCCATACTTCCAAAGGTTTTTTCTGAAATTAAGATCGGAGGAAACAGTAATTCCCATTTTATTTGCAGTCTTAATAGCTTCAAGGCAAACATCTGCTGCACCTTGTGATATGGCTGGAGTAATACCCGTCCAGTGAAACCATCCTGTACCTTCAAAAACTTCTTCCCAGTTAATCATTCCGGGTTCAATCTGTGAAATTGATGAATATGCCCTGTCGTAAACAACTTTACTAGCTCTTGCAACAGCTCCTGTCTCAAGAAAATATATCCCAATTCGTTCGCCTCCAAAAACTATTTTATCCGTACCTACTCCATATGTATTGAGGTTCATAATTGCTGATTTTGCGATATCATTTTTAGGTAATCGCGTAACAAAATCAACAGGGATTCCATAGTTTGAAAGCGAAACAGCTACATTAGCTTCACCCCCTCCGTAAGTGGCTTCAAACTCTTTAGCCTGCTGAAAACGGAGATATCCCGGAGGTGCTAACCGAAGCATAATTTCTCCAAAAGTAACTACTTTTTTATTCATAATTTTTTTATAAAAGTATCCTGAAATTTAGTTTAATTTAATGGCTCGAATATAAATGATTTTTCAAAAACGTGCAAACGATTGCATTTTTTGTTAAAAAAAATTATACTTGCATTTTAAATAAATAATGAAGAAATCATCGGTAACTATACATGATATTGCAAAAAAGCTTAAAATTTCAGCTTCAACTGTTTCCCGGGCTTTAGCAGATAATCCACGTATAAGCGAAACAACCAAACAGAAAGTGAAAAAGGTTGCAGAGAGTATGAATTATTCTCCCAATATTATTGCTTCTAGCCTTAGAAAGGGAAAAGGTAATGTTATTGGAGTAATTGTTCCACGAATAAACAGGCATTTCTTTGCGAATGTAATTGAAGGTATTGAAAGAGAGGCTCGTGAATTTGGGTATAATGTCATAATCAGTCAAACGCAGGAGCGTTACGAGAATGAGGTTAGTTATATTAATGCGTTATTAAATGCAAGGGTAGATGGAATTATTGTATCAATTTCTATAGAAACAAAAAAGTATAACCATTTTGAACAAGTTCTTAAAAAAGGAATCCCAATCGTATTTTTCGATAGAATTGTCGATTGTCTTTCTGCAAGTTATGTAGAACTTGATGATTTCTCAGGGGCTTTTGATTCAGTAGAACATCTTATTGACCAGGGCTGTAAAAGAATTGTCTATTTAGGAGGCTGGGAAAATATCAATATTTATAAGAATAGAAAGAGAGGATATACAGAAGCTTTAGAAAAGGCTAATCTGCCAATTGATCAAGCTCTTGTGTATCCCAATATGTTATCAAGAGAGCAAGGATACAATGTAATTCAGACATTACTTGATAATAAAATATCTTTTGATGGAATTTTTTCTGCAAGTGATTTTTCTGCATTAGGGGCATTGCTTTGTTTGAAAGATAATCACATAAAAATACCAGAAGATGTAGCTGTAGCCGGTTTTGCAAACGAACCTTTCACTGATTTAATAGATCCTCCGCTAACTTCGGTTGAGCAATTTGGTGGGAAAATTGGTTCTTCTGCTGTTAAACTTCTTTTCAAACAAATAGAATCACAGGGTAAGGAAAAAATAATAGAAAATATTAAACCTAAACTTTTTATTAGAAAATCATCTTTTAGAAAATAATATTTGATTTTTATTTCTTTAACCCTAAATTTGTGCAATCGATTACATAAACTAAATTTAAATGAAAATGAAAAAAATATATTATCTGTTATTGTTTTCTTGTTTGTTTGTTTTTATGGTGAGTTGCAATAACAGTAAAAAAGAAATATTTACTGTTGATAGTGCAAAAGAAAACCTCGAGTTTGCAATAAAACAATATGAGGGAATGTATTCCTCTATTGAAGATATTGCAACTTATCCAAGGAATATCCAGAAAAATGGAGAAACACATTTTGTAAATCCAGAAGACTGGACAAGCGGATTCTTCCCCGGGTCTCTTTGGTATCTTTTTGAATATTCAGGTGAGGAAGAATTGAAGGAGATGGCTGAAAACTCTAATGCTGGCCTTGAAACATTAAAAACAAATACTGGAACCCATGATCTTGGATTTATGATGTATTGTAGTTATGGTAATGGTCTCCGTCTTACAGAAAACAGTGACTACAAAGATATTTTAGTAGAAGGGGCATATTCTCTTGCAACCCGGTTTGATTCTATCGTAGGTTGTATTAAATCCTGGGACTGGCAAGGTCCAAACAACAATTGGCAGTATCCTGTAATTGTTGATAATATGATGAACCTGGAGTTTTTATTTTGGGCAGCAAAAGTTTCTGGAGATGAATTATTCTATAAAATAGCAACAACTCATGCAAATACAACAATGAAAAATCATTTTAGAGATGATTATAGTTCATATCATGTTGTAGATTATGATACTTTGACAGGTGAAGCCCGTTGGAAAGGTACACATCAGGGATATGCTGATGAATCTGCATGGGCAAGAGGTCAAGCCTGGGGACTATATGGTTACACAATGTGTTACCGGGAAACAAAAGACCCTTCTTATCTGGAGCAAGCAAAAAACATAGCAAATTATATTTTAGATCATCCAAATTTACCTGATGATTTTGTTCTTTACTGGGATTTCTTTGCACCTGATATCCCCAACACAGAACGTGATGCATCAGCAGCTGCTGTAACTGCTTCTGCTTTGTTAGAACTGCAAAATTATGTTGAGGAACCATTAAAAACTAAGTTTTTTAACTCAGCTGAAAAGATTCTATCTAGCTTATCAAGTCCGGCATACAGGGCAGAAGAAAATGAGAATAACTATTTCATTTTAAAACATTCTGTTGGTCACAAACCAGGAAATTCAGAAATTGATACACCTTTAAATTATGCTGATTATTATTACATTGAAGCATTAAAAAGGTATATTGATTTAAGCGAGTAAAATATAAAAAGATTAAAATAAATTGAGTTATGGCAACACATTATGAAGAAAGATTTGCTGTACATTATGACGATTTCAAGTCGTATGATACAGAAAAAATAAGGAGACATTTTTTGATTGAAAATTTTCTTGTGCCTGGCGATATTAACATGGTTTATTCACACTATGATAGGTTAATCGTTGGGGGGGCGGTACCTACTTCCTCTTTAACACTGGAAACTATTGATCCGTTAAAAGCGCCATACTTCCTAGCCAGGAGAGAAATGGGGATTATCAATGTTGGGGGAGATGGAGTAGTTAAGGCTGATGGTGTTGACTATGAATTGGGATACAAAGATGCAGTTTACCTTGGACAAGGAACAAAAGAAGTAATTTTTGAAAGCAAAGATTCATCAAAACCAGCATATTTCTATTTTACTTCAGCACCAGCTCATAAAGCATGTCCTAGTAAACGAGTAACACTGGATGATGCAGAAAAAGCAGATATGGGAGCTTTAGAATCTTCTAATGCTCGAAGAATTAATAAATTAATAGTGAATAGTGTAGTAGAAACGTGTCAACTTCAAATGGGAATGACTGAACTTCAGACTGGAAGTGTATGGAATACTATGCCAGCACATACGCACTCAAGAAGGATGGAAGCATATTTTTATTTTGAAGTACCGGAAGATCAGGCTGTATGTCATTTTATGGGGCAACCTGATGAAACCCGACATATCTTTATGAAAAATAATGAGGCTGTTATTTCTCCTAACTGGTCAATTCATTCAGCAGCAGGAACTAGTAATTATATCTTTATCTGGGCAATGGCTGGAGAGAACCTTGATTATGGAGATATGGACACACGAAAACCAACAGAATTAAAATAAATTATCAATTTAAAAGATTTTAAATTATGCCAGAAAATAAATTAAACTTATTTGATTTAAGTGGTAAGACCGCTTTGGTTACAGGTGGTACCCATGGACTAGGAATGGCCATAGCCAAGGGCCTTGCCGGAGCAGGAGCAAAAATTATTATCAATGATATTTTTCCTGAAAAACTTGAAGAAGCTGCTAATGAGTACAAAAAAGATGGTATAGAAGTATTAACATACCAATTTGATGTTACAGATGATGATGCAGCAAAAGAATATATCGAAAAAATTGAAAAGGAAGTTGCACCTATTGATATTCTTGTAAATAATGCGGGTATTATCAAACGTATTCCAATCTTGGAGATGGATACAGAAGATTTTCGCCAGGTAATAGATATTGACTTGGTGGGACCCTTTATTATGGCAAAATATGTAGCTAAAAGCATGGTAGCCAGAAAAGCACAGGGTAAAATTATTAATATGTGTTCTATGATGAGCGAACTGGGCCGTGATACAGTTTCCGGATATGCTGCGGCAAAAGGTGGTTTAAAAATGCTTACCCGAAACATGGCAACTGAGTGGGCAAAATACAACATCCAGGTAAATGGTATTGGGCCGGGATATTATGCTACCACACAAACAGCTCCTATAAGGGTTGCTGGGAATCCATTAAACGATTTTATTATTAGCCGTACACCAGCTGGTAGATGGGGACAACCAGAAGAATTACAGGGAGCAGCAATTTTCCTTGCATCAAAAGCAGCAGATTTTGTAAATGGCCACATTCTTTATGTTGATGGTGGAATTCTTGCTACGATTGGTAAACCTGTAAATGAGTAATGTATTGTATCCAGAGAGAGTGCAAAATATAATTTAATAAAGACATCTCGACTTAGCTCGATGTATATAATAAACTCAGTTCGGGCGAAGTCGGGAATTATTCTATTAAAAATAAAATTGAACCCCTCTTCTTTTTCTATCAATAGCAATTCATATAAATAAAAGTCATGAAAAAAATCTTATTACTTTCCATATCACTAATTGTAATTTTTATTAGTTGTACGACCCAAAAATCAAAATCAGTATTTGTTTATAATCCTTCAAGTTTCGAAAGAAACGATGAACCTGTCTTAATAGAAAAAGAAAAATTATCAGAATTGGTAGGGGAAATCCCGGAAGGATTAATTCCAGTATTAACAGATGCTATGGAAAATGATATTCCAAGCCAGGCAGACGACATGGATGGCGATGGTACTTGGGATGAGTTATTTATTCTTATCAATTTAGATGCTAATGAAAAAAAGGAAATAAATGTGGCGTTTGTTAATCCGGAGGAAGTGCCAGGGTATTCAAAGCGTACCAATATACGTTTTGGTGATAAAAAATCTCCTTACATAGAATTAGAAGATGTTACACGTTTAGAATCAAATGTTACTGAAATAAGTTCACAGTATTTTCAGATGGAAGGTCCAGCCTGGGAAAACGACGTTGTAGGATTTAGAAATTATTTTGATGCCCGCAACGGAATAGATATTTTCGGAAAACGTGTTAAAGAAATGGTGTTGGATAGTGTTGGGATTGGTGAGCATAGTTATCATGAATTAGATGATTGGGGAATGGATATCCTGAAAGTTGGAAATTCTCTTGGTGCTGGTGCTATTGCTATGGAAAAAGATGGTGAAGTTTATCGTTTGGGATTAACTAAAAAAGGAACCTACAAAAAAATTGTAGAAGGCGCTATCCGTTCTGTTTTTCAACTAAATTATGAAGGCTGGGAAGTAGCAGGAGATGAATATTCTGTTTCTCATGAGATTTCAATTTGGGGCGGAGCTCATTTTTATAAAAGTTCTGTATCAATATCCGGCTTAACTGGAAACGAAAACCTTGTTACCGGAATTGTAAATATGCAAAGTGACACATGTTATGTTTACGAACTGAATGAAAACTATATCACTATGGTTACTCATGATAACCAGGCATATGATGGAGAAAAACTTGGAATGGGATTACTGTTTAATATAGCAGATTTTGTAGAAAAAATTACTATGCCTGATGCTGGAGAAGGTATTATACAAACATATGCAGCTACATTAAAATTAAATAAGTCAGAATCAACAGATTTCTATTTTTATGTTGGCTGGGAACTGCAAGATGAAAAGTTTAATCAATTGGAAAATTTTGTTGAACTGATAAAATCTGATGCAGAAAAGATAAACCTTCCCGTTGAGGTTTCATCAATGTAATTTATTTGATTAAGAGTAGTTTAGAAGTATCCGGTAATATTTGCCGGATATTTTTTTAAAAATAAGTGTAAAAAATATTTTACATAAAGTAAAGTTAATTTAACTTTGTGTCGTTAATTATTTACATAAGGTAAAATATATAATACATAAAATTAGAAAGCTATGACATATCAGGAAAAAAAAAGTGTGGTGAATATCATAAGCGCATTATTAATTACAGGAGTCTATTCGTGGATTATTTATCAACGGCATATGGCGGGACGGTTTGATTTAACTCAGGATTATAGAAAGTGGGGAACTATTTTTCTGATTTTTATTGGCGTCTCAATAGTAGCAAGAATAGTAATCTATATTATTTTTCATATTATAAATACGATTGCTACACGAGAAATGGAAGTCCCTGTAACCGACGAACGTGATAAACTAATTGAATTAAAAGCTACCCGAAACAAACATTTTGCTTTTTCACTTGGATTTGCGCTTGCTATCTTATCTATGTCCTTAGGAATGACGCCTGTTATATTGTTTATTGCCTTTTTTGCTTCGTGCCTGATTTCTGAAATTGTTGAGAATATTTCACAGATTTATTATTACAGGAAAGGGATTTAACATGGCAGATACACAAATACAAAATGATATCAGAAAATTGCGTTTTCTTGCTGATGAAATGACTCAACAAGACCTGGCCGATAAAGTAGGAGTGTCTAGACAAACGATTGTAGCTATTGAGAAAGGTAAATATTCTCCATCCTTAGAGCTGGCTTTTAAAATAGCAAATGTCTTTAATTCTCCTCTTGAAGAAGTATTTTCTTACAAACCTGATAATAATACAACAAAAAAGAAAAAATCATGAAAGCAGTAATTTGTCCCAAATATGGTCAACCAGAAGTTCTTAAATTAAAAGAGGTTGAAAAACCAACTCCAAAAGATAACGAGGTATGCATAAAAATTCATGCTGCCGGAGTTACAAACAGTGATTTGTTTATTCGGGGCTCTGTTATACCCATCCAGTACTTTATTCCCATGCGTATTGCTCTTGGAATATTGAAACCCCGGCAAGAAATTATTGGAATTGTGCAATCCGGAGAGATCGTTTCAAAAGGGAAAGATATAAAGCGATTTAATGTAGGCGATCAAGTTTATGGATTAACTGGGTTCAGCCTTGGAACCTATGCAGAATATAAATGTGTACAGGAATCTGATTCTAAGAAACATGGATGTGTCTCGATTAAACCGGTAAATTTAAATTATGAAGAAGCAACTGTTGCCGCATATGGAGGTCTCCTGGCTTTCCAATATATGGAAAAGTCAAATATCCAACCTGGTCAAAAAGTTTTAATCTACGGGGCTTCTGGAACAACAGGGACAACTGCAGTGCAATATGCGAAATATCTTGGAGCCCATGTAACAGGTGTTTGCAGTGCTGCTAATTTTGAATTGGTTAAATTACTGGGTGCTGATGATGTGATAGATTATACAAAAGTAGATTCAGTAAGTCCTGGAGTCGAATTTGATTTTATTCTGGATGCTGTTGGAAGGAGGAAAACTTCTAAACTAAAGAAATCATGCAAAAATGCATTATCAAAAGAAGGAATATATTCTTCAATTGATGATGGAGATTTAAAGTTATTTTCAGAAAGGTTAGATAAAATGCGGGAGTTAGTTGAAGCAGGACACATAAAACCTGTATTAGACAAAACGTATCCGTTAGAACAAATTGTTGAAGCCCATAAATATGTTGAAAAAGGACATAAAAGGGGAGGAGTTGCAATTTCAATTAATTAGATTCGGTATAATATATCCTTAAAATTCCATATAGAATTAACAATCTTTTAACAAACTCAAAAGGGTTTAAGTTGTTTATTGTGCATAATGATAAATTAAAATGCAATCTTAAATTGAAAAAAATGAGTAAAATTTTTAAGTTCGGAGAAGATGTTGAGGGATATGAAATCCCGGTTTTAAATGAAAGGGAAATAAGAGCAGCAGCTGGTATCCTGTTTGTTTTTATGTTTATATCTATCTTGACAGTTATTTTTAAAGGTGATTTTTTATTACTTAAATATGCAATCGTAATATTTCTAACCGACATGGTAATTCGGGTTTTTATTAATCCCAAATATTCACCAACACTTATTATCGGTAGATTGATTGTTCGAAATCAAACACCTGAATATGTTGGAGCCCGCCAAAAAAAGTTTGCATGGAAAATTGGAGTTGCCCTGGCAACTATTATGCTTACCTTAATGGTAATAGTAAATTCATATAGTCCGATAACCGGCTTAATTTGTTTTATCTGTCTAATCTTTTTGTTTTTTGAATCGGCGTTTGGTATTTGCCTAGGGTGTAAATTTTATCCTTTATTATTTAAAGAGAAAGTACAGTATTGTCCGGGAGAAGTTTGTGATATTAAATCAAAACACGATATCCAAAAAACTTCATGGTCTCAGATATTGGTTGTTTTAGGTTTTATAGCCTATATCGTTCTTGCCGTATCGCTCTTTAATGATACTTTTAGCGTGCCTCCATTTGATTTGTTCGGTCTTGAAAACACAGCACAGGCACACTAAAATAAATATGATTATTTTTTATTCTTTTGTTCTATTTGAAAACAAAGAATAAGAAGATGAGAAGAATTTCAGTGTTTTGTGGATCAAGTAGCGGAGTAGAAAAAATCTATGAAGAACAAGCATACCTGTTAGGTAAATCTTTTGCCGCTAAATCCATTGGTTTAGTATATGGAGGAGCAAAGGTCGGCCTGATGGGGGCTGTTGCTTCCGGTGCACTGGATGCCGGTGGTGAGGTAACAGGTGTTTTGCCTGATTTTTTAACACACAAAGAAATAGCACACTCCGGACTTACCGATTTAATTATTGTTAAATCGATGCACGAACGAAAAATGAAAATGAATGAACTCTGTGATGGAGTTATAGCTTTACCGGGTGGTTTTGGTACGATGGAAGAATTTTTTGAAATGCTTACCTGGGGACAACTCGGCTTACACAAAAAGCCAGTTGGAATTCTTAATACAAAAGGATTTTACAATTCCTTAATTGATTTTATCCAAACCATGGTAGATAAGGGACTTTTAAAAGAGATAAATCAAAAAATGGTGTTGGTTGATGAAGAAATAGAAACACTTTTAAATAAAATGGAGAATTACAATCCACCTCCTGTTGGGAAATGGATAAAAGCTGAGACAACCTAAAAAGATATCAAAACTTAATCGAAAGATTTAACTAAATACCTACATATTTGGTTTAGAAGAAAAGATGGGGCAATAAATCCTCTTTGTTTGATGTTTTTTTTCTAACCTATTATTAAACTTCAATATCATAGAAATAAGGTAGATATGATATTGGTTTTTTATGCAAATGCTGTATCTATACATTAATCAACATGTGATATATACACATTGTTGGCTATAATACAGGAACGACAGTACAGAAATTGAAAGTTTAGACTTAATTTCCGATATTTGTGAAAATAAAATTTAAAGATGAAGCTTGATAAGTATGAGTTAAAATCAGGAGAACAACTTGAAGTTTTCGAGTTTGTTAGCATTGGACAAAAAGGAAAAATTCCTAAGATTGTCCAATATACATCGACCAACTACAAAGACTTATACAATCTTGGCTTTGGTGACAAAAATATTGAGACAGGAGAAATTGATGATACTGTAATCTCAAACAATGGAGACAGTGAGAAAGTATTAGCCACAGTTGTTGCAACGTTATTTGCATTCATTGATAAGCACAAAGAAGCAATGGTATATGCAACTGGAAGCACAAAATCCAGGACTCGATTATATAGAATGGGGATTACAAAATATCTCGATGAGATAAGAGGATTTCGAAATTTATGGAGAGCTTGAAAATGGATGGGAAGAATTTCGAAAAGATGTTGAATATGAAGCATTTCTTGTAAAACTTAAAGATAATTAACAATGGGATTAAAAGACATTAATACAAAAAAGAAACCCGTTGTGTTGGTAGATAAGTCACTGGACTTTTTCAACGATAAAGTTCTTTTTCCGAAGAAATTAGAAAAAGCGAATGAAATGTTGAAAAAAGTTGGACTTCCAAAGCTTGATAAAAAAGCACTATAGCCAACACACAATATAAAACAGTTAGGATTCAGTGGTTTGATGGTGTTTATTCTCCCATCAACTTACTGTAACGGTGGATAAGAATGCGCTCCGAAAACCCAACCGTTTCATATTGTCAACCGTTGGCGGTCTATTTAATTCTTATTTTTTTAGCCTGTGACAATGAGTAATAAATTTCGTTTAGCAATGTTTTGTCTTGAGGATTTTCATTCCAACTTTTTTATGATATTTGTAAAATGCTAGTCTATAATTAGGCTTACAAATAATTAATTTCTAAACCAAATTCAATTAAAATGAAATCTCGTATTTTATTCTCTTCAATTACCAGTTTATTTGTTGTCGCATTAACATGTCTGTCGCTATCTGCCCAACAAAACAAAAATGAATGGCAACTTGTATGGGAAGATGATTTTTCTGGTGAACATCTGGATACTACAAAATGGAATGTCCTTCTTGGAGAGCACAGCAAGCATAACGAGTTGCAGTATTATGTCCCGGATGAGGTTTATCTTGAAAATGGAGTGCTACGCATAAGAAGCCAGGTTAGAAAATATGGCTCTATGGAATATACTAGTGGAAGAATAAATACCAAAGATAAGTTTGCCCCTGTATATGGACGTTTTGAGATTAGGGCAAAATTACCTACAGGTAAAGGTTTGTGGCCTGCTCATTGGCTCTATCCGCAAAACCGGGATTGGCCTATGGAAATGCTCATGGCAGAAGCTATTGCCAACGGAAATGAAGGGTTGATTCCGGAAGAACGACCTTGGTACTCGGAGATTGATATTATGGAATTTCTTGGTCATGAGCCAAATATACTTTACGGCACATTGCATTACTATTCATTCGATGGTAAAAAGAAATCAACCTATGGTAAAATAACTGGGGATGTTGATTATTCAAAAGATTTCCATACGTACGTGTTGGAATGGGAACCTGATTCTATCCGTTGGTATGTTGATGGAAAACTCCTGCATGAAACAACAGAAGGAATACCCCATACGCCTCATTATTTAATTATCAATACAGCAATAGGAGGGAGTTGGCCTGGAAATCCCGATTCAACAACTACATTTCCTCAATTTCATGACATTGATTATGTTAAGGTTTATCAAAAGGGAGGGTATTTTACGTATTAGGTAGGAAAAGTAGGCTGTTGGCAGAAATTATTAGAAACAAAAATGATTAATAATACACTAATTGTAAAAATACAGATCTTGTTTTGTATGCTTTTAATTCCATTTATAGTTCTATCAAACGAGAAAACTAATTATCCCGATGAATTTATTTTCTGGTTGAATTATTATAATCTTGATATGAATCACTTTCAAAAGACAGATGTTAAAACAGAAGATTTTATGGATTGGCAAGATTATAATCTGGATAGCTCTTTTCTTGAAATGTATGAACAACTATTCATTTTTTCTCCGAATGAAAAATTCTTTTTAGACCTTGATACATATTCTGTAATCTTAGAAAGAATTGATAATAAATTATATTTAGTTGATTTAGGTATAGATACGGAAATTAAATTAGTTACGAGTGATAGAAAAAAATATTCTAGAATTTTTTTTTGTGGATCAGCATGTATTCCCGAGACCGCATATTGGATTTCAAATTCAACTTTTGAAGTAGCAGGTTTTGAACTTGATGAGAATAATAATGCGATGCCTGTGCGTTGGCAGTTTAATTTTGATACAAGAACAACTATTATTTTTAAAAATGTTGAGGTGAAACTTGATTCAATAGAAGAATATCTAGTTAGTGTCAGACTAAAAAGAATTAATGATAAAAATAAAGAACTATAAAAAAATTACATATTGTGTCCGAAAAACCTTTTTTCAATATAAAAATTAATTTCTAAACTAAGCATAGAAAAACTATACTATATATATCAAACACATTTGAAGTAAATGAATACTTTACGTTTGATTTAATTCTATGAGGTAAATTAATATTTCTTACAATAATAATTTTCTTTTAAAATATAACTAAAATCAGTACTTACAGTATAAAAAGTAATTATAAATGCATAATCTTTTATTTTAGTATTGTGTTTTTATGATTTAATATGTTGTATAGTATTTTAATCTAGTTATTTATAAAAAAACTAGATTGGCTAAATAAAAAAATGAAGAAATATTTATTCCTGTTATTAACGATATGTTTTATTTTTCATTATGAAAGAATTTATTCGCAAGAGGAGTTCTTAGGTAACAACGATGGCATCTCCTTGGGCTACTTAAATGGATTTCGTAATAATGCCAGTGCTATTGGAATTAGTACTTATTTTAAGAAAGGTATGGTTTAAATCAAGCTTTTTTTGCGAAAAATAAAGTATATCCTATCATTGGTTTATCACATGCATATGGAATTGGAACGAATACCAATTTTTTTTCAGTTAGTATTGGAATAAATATCAAGTTAATAAATGATTGGTCATAGATGTTTTTGTGATAGCATTTAGATTAAGAATATGTTAATTTTCTGAATTCATGTATTTTACATTACGGAAAAAGTCTATGTTTTCAGCGTAAATGAAGTGTTCTGTTAATTCTCCAAAACAGCCAATACCCCTTTTTTATAAGTACGTGAGATAGGTAATTCATTCTTTTCAAGAAAAACAGATTCTGCATCGAACGAACGAATTTTATTGATGGCGACTAAAAAAGACCTGTGAATTCTTATAAAACCATGATTGTTTAAGTAATCTTCTAAATTGGATAATGAATCATGTGTAACAATTACTTTATCAGTACAAACTATTTTAACATAATCTTTTAGACTTTCAATGTATTGAATTTTTGAGATTTCTATTTTATAGGTTTTTCGGTCTGCTTTTACATTCAAGTAATTTAAAGCTTCTTTAGTTTCAGAGTGAATAACTGAGACTCTATTGCTTCTTTCATAGTATTTATTAATAGCAGAAACAAACCGGTCGAACGAAATAGGTTTTAGTAAATAATCGATTACATCTAAATCAAAAGCTTCGACTGCGTAATTCCTGTATGCCGTAGTGAAAATTACTCCCGGGATATTTTTCAGCATCTGTAAAAACGAAATTCCGTCAATTTCAGGCATCTCGATATCAAGAAAGATTAAGTCTATTGAATTTTTGCGTAAACCAGCCATTGCCTGTAGTGCATTCTCACATTCATCCACAAGTTCAAGTTCCGGCATCTTTTCTATATATACCTTTATCGCTTCTCTAGCTAAAGGTTCATCATCAACAACAAGACATTTAATCATTTGTAATTTGTTGGTTTATTGGGATAGACAAAAATACATCATAACGATTGTTCTTTTCAGAGATATCTATTTTATAACGCTCTCCATAAAGTAAATCCAATCGTTTCTTTACATTTACCAAGCCTATTCCTCCTGTTTTACCTTTTGTTGAATTTTGACTTTTACTATTTGAAACGATAATATCCAACATCAAATCTTTTTCATCGATAGAAATAGTTATCCAGGATTTTTCCATTGATTTGGCTACGCCATGTTTAAAGGCATTTTCAATAAATGGAATAATTAGCATAGGCGGTATTTGAATATCTTTTGATTTTAAATTGGAGCTAAAGTTAAGATTAACTCTGTCTGTAAATCTTATTTTCTCCAGTTCAATATAATTTTCAATTATTTGAATTTCATTTGAGATAGCAATTTTAGGAGCATCTATTTTGTAAAGAATATAATCCAATATATCTGAAAGCTTCATAACAGTATTTGCTGTTTGATCTGATTTTTTCATTGCCAATACATAAATACTATTAAGCGTATTAAATAAAAAGTGTGGATTTATCTGGGTTTTTAGCATTTGTAATTCTGCCTCAACCTTTTCTTTTTGTACTTTTTGTTCCCGATAATCTTTTTCATTCCAGCGCTTATAAAATTTTATAGCGATGGCTATAAATACAATAAAAAACATATTAAAGAAGAGCATCATTACATCGATCATCTCGGGAAATAAACGATGTTCATCATATAGCAATTTCACTACTAGAAATAAGGTTAGTAGTAGTTCTATATAAAAAAACATAACGATTGCCACAAAAGCAATTGCAATGAATTTCTTGGGTTTGTTTTTTAGAAGAATCTTTGGGATGAGGTAATAATTAAACGTATATACTGTAGCTATTGCAGCAACTAGGTTAATTATTGATGCAAAAAATGTATAGATATTCACCTCACTATATCTTTTATAATAAAAGAAGAAAAAGAACCATGCACAAAACCAGAATAAAATGTGAATAGATATTCTAACAATTGTATTTAGTGGAATATTTACCAGTTTAAAAGTATTTTCAACAGAAGAATGGAGATTACGATGAACCATATTCATTTTAGAAATAAATTTTAACTGTTAGAATTCATGTTCATTTCATCTATTTATTACAAATATCTGTATTATCATACTTAAGTGAAGTAAATTTAGCTAAAATGCATTTTTTGTTCTATATATTGCAGAATAAATAAGACTACTACCTGTTATAGGAATTAACGGGTTAATTATTTGAATAAAATAGTAAAACAGATAATTAAAAAAAGTTGATTTGATTTTCGATGTAGGTTTGAATCAAAATTAATTGTTAAACCAAAAAATCATTTATTATGTCAATGTTCGAATATTTATTTTCAACTCTTGCCGGATTTACTTTTCTGTTAATCGGATTATCAATTCTGGGTGTAATTATTTATGGCTCATATTTAACCATTCAACTTTATTTGTTTTACAAGAAAGGTATTAAAAAGACAAATATCTATGCCATGATTGTCTTAGGGATTATTGCGTTTATTTCCGGAATTCTTAATCAAATAGCAGGAATGATGGAAGCATTTGAAACGATAATTGAAGCAAGTGATATTTCGCCGGATCTAATCATGCAGGGAATTATTGAGTCATTTAAAATCCCTATAATATGTTCTTTTGTGCTTATTATCTCATTAATTTTCTGGTATTTTAACAAGAAAAAATGGGAGTCGCTTAATAGCTGAAATTTAAAAGTTGAAATTTTCAAATATCAATTACCCCTGAAGAGCCAAAATCGCACATTTAAATTTTAAATTTCTTTCGTCCTGTAAGGACAGAATTGTAATAGGCAGGTATTGAAATGCCTGCTACAAAATGCAAACTTTCCGCTCATCCCGTTAGGGATAGAATGATACCATGCACTATGATTCATTCTAGGCCTACGGCCTGAAGGGATAATCTGAGGATGTTTTTCACAGGCACTAAAGTGCTTGCCTATTACTAGATAGTCCCAGGACATAAAGAATCTTAAAATTTAAAAATTGTTATATTATCAAAATGGTATCTTATCCCATAATATATAAAAGATATGTATAAAGAGTAGCCTCAAAGAAGAAGTTAGGAGGTAATCTTAAAATTAATCACACAAAATATATTTTATGTTGAAATGGTATGTTATCCATGCATTAAATCTATTTTAAGTCATTAATTCTTATTACTTTGTTTCTTAGAGAAATCTTAAATTAGAACCGAAATATTTTTAAATCAAATTGAATCTACAAACTTTACAGGCGAAGGTATGATGCATTAATTATTTAGCAAAAGATATGAATACAAAATTTTCTCATGTAAATATAATTAGTAAAGACTGGAAGAAACTTGCTGAATTTTATATGAATGTATTTGAATGTAAACCTAAACTACCAGAACGAAATCTGTCTGGAGAATGGGTTGATGACTTAACAAATCTTTCGAATACACAGATTAAAGGAATTCATTTGATCCTTCCTGGTTTTGACTCCAATGGACCAACATTGGAAATATTCGAGTATAACAAAAACTTAGGAAATAGTGATAAATGCATCAACTTAGAAGGTTTTGGACACATTGCCTTTAGTGTTGAAGATGTAGAACAAAAGTTAAAATTCCTTTTAGAAAATGGTCAGCTGATATTAACCTTCCGGGATTATTCTGTTGTTTTAACTAATGAGCAAAGATTTATTCCTGTAAAGAGTGATGATAACAAGATATTAACTTGCATCATCGATTATTTTGACACAAAAATTACAGTGACAGACTTGTTACATGAAAAAAATAATGGAGAGTGGACTCAGAAAGTTAGTTCTTATTACAAATTAAGATTGAAAACTGATTATGTGCTTGAACTAGTTGAGAAGACAGGTTTTTCTGTGTGTTATAATAAAGATGTAAATGGAATGATTCATTTAATTTTAAAAAAGTAATGAGATAGAAACTGGAAATAAAATTGAGTTCATTAGGCAGAGTGTTTTGTTCTTCTAGTTACCTTAAATATATAAACCGCGGAGAACGCAGGGTAACGCAGAGCGAACTTCACCTTTAGCTAAGCGAAGCTTCTAATTATCATAGCATAAGCAAAAACTGATTAATACGGGATAGCTTTAAAGTCTTAAATGTTTTTTTTAACTACCCCTCAAATATCCGCTCTTCGATTGGTGTTGATAACACAATAGACGTTGTAGGACTTCCAAACTCAATAAAACCATTTACCAGGGTTTCGAGGTGTTTGGGCTCTTTTATGGCGACTTTAATAATCATACTGTCGCTGCCTGTTATGCGGTTGCATTCAAAAACTTCTGGGATTGATTTCAGATGTTTTAAAAACCGGTCGAGATTACCGGGATGAAATCTGAAATTTACAATTGCTGTTAATGAGTACCCTATTTTGCTTAAATCTATTTTGGTTGTATAACCTTTAATAATACCCTTCTCTTCAAGTTTTAAGATTCTCTCCGCAACAGCCGGCCCCGTTAATCCGATTTTATCCCCAATTTCTTTGTATGAGATACGGGCATTTTTTTGTAATTCAACAAGGATTTTCCAATTGAGTTTATCTAGTATTTTTGAATCATTTGTCATTGTGCTAAAATAATTTATAAAATAAGGTTGTGAGAATAATATTCTAATTATTAAAAAGTAAAAATAATTAATTGCCAATTATTTTTGAGGTGAAAATAAACTTAAAATAATTTGCATGGACTTATTCGATAAAAGAGAATTAAAAAATACACCGCTGGGGCAGCATCAGGAACATAATGGGAATTATATATTTCCAGAATTGGAAGGAGAAATAAATCCTAAAATGAGATTTAAGGGGAAAGAAGTTCTTGTATGGAGCATTAACAATTACCTGGGAATGGCAAATCATCCCAAAATAAGAAAAGCAGATGCAGAAGCTACACAAAAATATGGCTTGGCTTATCCCATGGGCTCCCGGCTGTTAACCGGACAAACTAATCTTCATAAGAAACTTGAGAATGAATTAGCCGAGTTTACTCAAAAGGAAGATTCATACTTGTTAAATTATGGGTACCAGGGAATGGTTTCATTAATTGATTCATTGGTAGATAGAAATGATGTAATTGTTTATGATTCGGAATCGCATGCCTGTATCTTTGATGGAGTGCGCCTTCATATCGGTAAGCGATTTGTTTTTCATCACAATGATATTTTAGATTTAGAGAAGCAGCTAAACCGAGCTGAAAATATTGTAAAAAAGACGCATGGAAGTATACTTGTTATTACAGAGGGTGTTTTTGGTATGTCAGGAGATTTAGGAAAGCTGGATGAGATTGTTAAGCTGAAATCAAATTTTAAGTTTCGATTGTTGGTTGACGATGCCCATGGATTTGGTACAATGGGAAAAGCAGGAGCAGGAACAGGAGAACATTTTGGAGTTCAGGATGAAGTAGATTTATATTTCTCAACCTTTGCAAAGTCAATGGCAGGGATTGGAGCTTTTGTTTCCGGAGAAAAGCGAATTATCGAATATCTACGATACACGATGCGTTCCCAGATTTTTGCCAAAGCATTACCTATGCCTTTGGTAATTGGAGGAATGGAGCGATTGAAACTGTTAAAATCAGAATCCGGATTAAGAGAGAGACTTTGGAGGAATGTTCTTAAGTTGCAATCAGGCCTGAAGAATGAAGGATTTGAGCTGGGAAATACTAATTCTCCTGTTACCCCTGTATATCTTAAAGGTTCGGTTGAAGAAGCCCTTAAACTGAATATGGATTTAAGAGAGAACTACTCCATTTTTTGTTCGCTGGTTGTTTACCCTGTTGTTCCCAAAGGAATAATAATGATTCGTATCATTCCAACAGCAGATCATACAGAAAACGATGTTGATTACACAATAAAAGCATTTAAGGAAATTGCAAACAATCTTAAATCTGGGAAATATAAGTAAGATTAACTTGATGGTAAGGGACTTGGTATTTTAGAATTTAATTTTCTTGTTATAATTTCTAATGTTGCTGGTTACAAGTTGCAGGTAAATAACATAAGTCTTATTACACCCAGGATGCTCGTAGTTTACAAGAATAGCTGAATACAAAACATCAAGGCGGTTGGGCGTTTGCATTTGCAACGTCTAATCTTATTTAGTAGCATTTGCTACTATTTTATAACAATAAAAAATTTTATTTTGTGTAATGTTACAAAAATTTGGCAAAGGCAAGACAGCAGATGTTGCTGGAAATAAGAAATCGTAGTGAATACTACGATTAACGGAGAATTTAGGAGGTCTCTTAATAATGCAATAAGTACAATTACTTAATTACCTAATAGCGTAGGCCAAAAAACGGATGATATCAGAAGGACAGAGCCCAATGTTCCAGCTCCAATCTTTACTTTTTTATCATAAAAAAAGTAGGGGCAAGCCGATTTGAGGCAAAAAAAGAATGAAGATTTAATTTCTGATTTTCGATTGATGATTTCAGATTTTCGAAGTGGAAGAAAAAGGATCATGAGATTGATTGTCTTCTAAAATCAAAAATCGCCGTTCTTAAATCTTAAATCAACAAATTTTTAATTCATTATAACCCCAAAATTACTTTCGTAAGTTTCCTTGGTGTAAGTATCTAACCAATTGTAGAATTCTTCTATTTCTTCTTTCTTAGGAGTATTCTTTGTCCAGGATTCCATTTTTGTTTCGGTAGCCGTAATAATTTTGTCTTCAGCAGACTCAATTAATTGGGTGATACCTGTATTTTCAGAGTTTATCAATGCTGATATCTGCATGTATTTGTTGCCAGAACCTTTCGTTATAGGATAACATTGTTCTTTTAGTTTTAACGCTGTTGTATTTAATGGGGCTTTCCCAGATTCATTCGCTAAAAGCATTTTGGGTAAGTTTTTTCCACCTCTTACCCAGGTAGGAATTACCATGCAAGTGTTGGGATATCCAACCATAGTCCATATAGTAGCTAAATCCTTTGGTTCATCTTTGGTAACACCTTGAATTACTAAAGAAGCAACAGAACGATTTCGGGTTATAAAATCTTCAGAATTAATAAAGTGTTCTCCACTTCTGATTTGTTCATATTCACTTCGAAAATCCTTATTCAATAACGTATGTTTAAAGCAACGGGAAAAATCCTTAATGATGGTTTTATAGTTTAGTTGTCCTGTTAGTTTAGCCCGATAAAAAATATCTTGTTCAGTTATAAAACGTATGTACCCATATCCGCCCTGTTCATCTTTTCCCCCTGTAAACGAATAGTTTGTTCGGATAACATATCCATCAGGAGCTATTGCATCGTCATTGGCATCAAATTTTGTGAAAGTATAATTATTAACCTCATAAAAAGCAGCACCTCCTTTGGCATCAATAACACCAAAATGAGCAGCGAGGCCCATTGGTTTTTCAGTTTTCTCTAATAATTTTTCGAAATCTTCAAGGGTAGCACAAGTTTGCAATGCTTTTTTCATAAAAACACCTTCGAGATCTACTTTTGAAGAGTTATCATTTAAGTTTACATTGCTTGAAGCACTGTTCATAATAGCAAAACCAACAGAGTTTGCTCCACCCCATACTTCTTTTCCCTCTATGTCTGATGAGTTTACAAGCCCGATATAAGTATACCTGCCATCTTCAAAATACATCATTTTGTTTTCTACATAATCAGAATCTCTCAGTTTCCAGATGATAGGTCGTCCGTCATCTGTATATTTTCCTGATATAACAGCTGTAGTACAGCTTATTGCTTTGCCGGAAATCATCAAAGCAAATACAATCCATAAAATTTTAATACTATTAACTCTCATAACAATTATCGTTGATTAAGGCAATTCATTCATTTTTATTAAGAACTCCTAAATTCTCCTGAGAAAAAGACTTAAAGAGAAGCTACAAAATAGGTTGGCCTGTTTTGTTACACTGAACTCACGACAAGTCCTCATAGGTGAGAATTTAAAGGAGTAATTGTTGTTTGCTAAAAACAGCTTAAAGATATATTTTTCTGTTTTTTTAATAGCATTCATTATAAAATCAGGATTATTTTTTTGCAGGGAGACCAGGAATGATAAATAAATTTAAATTTGGCATCCATTTCAATCTAAAAAAATGAAAATTGTTGGTTTATTATTAATATCCATTTTAACTGTTTTTTCTTCAGGTAAGAATGAATTTGTAATCAATGCAGGTATACCAGGGAATAATACTTTTGATTTATTAAAAAGAATAAATCCGGATGTTATTGAAGAATCACCCGATTTAGCAATAATAATGATTGGTACAAATGATATGCTGAATTCCCAAAAGATGTTATCTTATGAAGAATACAAATTAAATCTTGAAAAAATTGTACAAACACTAAAAGTAAATCAGGTTAAGGTTGTGTTATGCAGTCCACCAACTGTTGATACGGTATATTTATTCGAAAGGCATGATAGTAATTTATTTACAGAAAAACCCAATCAAAAACTCGATTCAGTAGCTCATATAATGAAGAAAATGTCAAATACAGACAATGTGTTTTTCGTTGATATTAACAAACAATTCAGGGACATGAATGTACCTGTTCACAATTATGATGAGTATATACAAAACGAAAAAAACAGTAATGTAAGAGATGGTGTTCATCCTACAAGTGTCGGATATACTGTTATTGCCGAAGCGATTTTTAATTTTCTTAAAGAACATAATTTGATAAGTGTTGATGTAAATATTATTTGTTTCGGCGATTCAATAACATTTGGTCTTGGTGTTGAAGGTAAAGGAACAACTACAGGAGACACATACCCAGCTCAACTTTCTTCGATGATAGAAACGTTTCTAAACATCCCGCTATAATTGGTATTGTAAACAATTAAGTTATATTTGGCATACAGGAGTTAGTATATAAAAAAATTAAACCATTATGAAATTTGAAAAATTAGTTTTCCCTTTTCTTGTATTATCATTTGTTTTCTGTAATATGTTAAGCGCGGAGCAGAGAATTACCAGAATTAATGCAGATAGTTTAATCACAAATATTGAAAAATATCGGGATACCGAAGTGGAGATAGAAGGCATAATTATTCATGTTTGTGGTGTTAATTGGGATAAATTAAAATTAGAAACAGAAAACGGAGCAATCATTAAAATTGTATCTAGAGATACACTCCATCACTTTGATAAGTCATTATACAAAAAGAAAATAAAGGTGAAAGGTATTGTGAAGGAAGAACGATTAGACAATTATTATGTCAATAAGATGGAAGAAGAAAAAACATTGTTGTGTCACATTGATCATTCTCCTTGTAAAGATTCTGCCTGGGTAGATCGCCAGATAACCAATGGAACAGCAGATGATATATCAATACAAGATATAAAAGAGCTAAGAACTGAAATGGAGCAAACTCAAAAAAGATATATATCTGTAATTACTATACTAGCAGAAAATTATGAGATAGTTGAATAGTTAATATGCTATAGTTTTATTCGAAGAGATACTGCATGAACTTGAAACTTGAAGATATTTTTAAGCAATTTTATTCTCCCCTTTGTAATTATGCCTTCCGATTTGTAAATGATGATTTTGTTGCAGAAGAAATTGTACAATCATTATTTATTCAATTATTTGAAAAATTGAATTGGAACGAAATACAACATATTGAAGCCTATTTGCTTCGTTGTGTCAGGTTTAAGTGTGTAGACTATTTTCGAAAAGAAAATCGCAATAAAACCGATGATTTAAGAGAATTACAAAATCTGGCTGTTGCTGATCATCAGGAAATCAAAGAAGAAGATATTGAACCATTATTTCATTACTATGCCGCAAAACTACCTCCCAAAACAAGAGAGGTATTTCTTCTTAGCAGACAGGGAGGGCTTACCTATAAAGAAATAGCAGAAGAACTGAATATTTCTGTGAAAACTGTAGAAGCACAGATGAGCCGGGCAATAAAGAAGATGAAGGAGTTGCTGAAGGATTTACCAATGTTACTGGTATATCTCTAGTGTGAAGAGTTTTAATTAGCCGGATTAAAATTTTTGAAATAAAAGGAATTTCAAATTGTTAACTAAATAAGGTACAGAATCAACTAAATGATGTTTTGAGGCAGCTAAACAAGGTGCAACGTTAATTAAATGAGGTATTGACCCGACGAGGTGACAGTTTGAGTTAAATAAATGAGGTCCGAAGATCAATAAATGAGATATTAATGTTAATAAATGGAATATTTCTAATTCCAGAGTAAGGGTACTCTAATTTTTTTTCGACTTATGGTTAAAACATTGTTTTAACTATGGATAATTTCGATATCATTCTAAAAAAACACTTTCAGAAGATATCTTCTCCGGAAGAAGAAGAGATTGTAAGTCAATTTAAGGAGAAAAATCAACATGAGTATTCTATCTATAAACATCTTTGGAACAGCAAGACAGTTGTTTTTGTTCGGGATTATGATGTGGATGCTGCATGGTTAAAGGTATTAACAGCTAAAAGGCAAAAAACCATTAATTTATATACACATTTTAGGCAAATTGCTGCTGTTGCAGTACTGTTAATTGTAGGATTTATCTCGTTTTATTTAATAAATCAGCAGGTTGTTCATAAAGAAATACTTGCAACGGCAACGAGTTCTGAAATAAGAAAAGAGGTTCTTTTAAGTGATGGTTCTACAATTTGGTTAAACCGCAATGCAGAACTTAAATACCCGAAAAAGTTTGGAAAAAAGACTCGGGATGTTCAACTAAATGGACAAGCTTATTTTGAGATTGCGAAAAATCCGGAGAAGCCATTTGTAATAAGAACCAACCACTCTGATGTAACTGTTCTCGGGACAACCTTTAATATAAATACAACCACAGAAATTACAGAAGTATCAGTTACAACAGGAAAAGTAAATGTGAAATCTCTTTTTACAGGAGAGAGCATCGATTTATTGCCAGATTTTACAGCGTCAGTAACTCAAAATTCAATAAAGAAAACAGGGACAGGTAATCCTAATTACATGTCGTGGAAAACAGGTAAGTTTAGTTTTAAAGAGACTCCTTTACGTGTCGTAATAGATGATCTGAAATCTTTTTACGAAAAAAAGATTGTTGTAAAAACTCAGGGCTCACAGTGTATTCTTACAGCTACTTTTGATAATGCCGAGCTGGAGGATATTCTGGAAGTTTTAGCCGTGACCTGTAAGTTGAAAATTGTTAAGAATCAAGATAATTATGAAATATATTAATCCTATCCCTGTCTTTCTAATCCTGTTTTTATTGATGATTCTTTCGCAAAAAGGAGCTGCACAGGAAAATAACCTAGACAAAAAGATTACTGTAGAGTTTAATTATCACACAATAAAAGAAGCCCTGGATATAATTAGTCAACAGGAGGCAATTCCTTTTGCTTATAATAACCAGAAAGAATTGAATAAGCGGGTAGCTGGTATATACAATAAGATAAGTCTGTCTGCTGTTCTGGATGACATTTTTAAAGAAACTACATTACGATATAAAGTAATTGCAGGCATTATAACAATTTATGTAGACGAAACAGAGAGTAAAAGTATTCCCCAGAAGAAAACGAATACTATCAGTGGTTATGTGTATGATAATTCCTCGGGAGAGGCATTAATTGGTGCAACAATTTATGATGTTACAAGTCACAAAGGGGCTGTATCTAATACCTATGGATTTTATTCTCTTACACTCGAAAACACAAATCCTGTTCTTTCATTTTCATATGTAGGATATGAGAAATTAGTAGAAGATTTAACGTTAAACAGCAATATCCGTTTTGATGTTAGATTAAAATTTGGAATTTCCCAGTTTGATGAGGTTGTTATTCAGGGAAGTAAAAAAGATCCTTTATCAACAAATATTTTTTCGGCAGATATTATTACCTCAAAAGAATTAGAGTCGTTACCCATTACATTTGGAGAAAATGATGTGATAAAAGCCATTCAGTTAAAGAATGGTGTAGTTTCTTTAGGTGAAGGCTCGTCTGGTATTTTTGTACAAGGAGGAAATACGGATCAGAATCTTGTTTTAATCGATGAGGCAAATGTATACAATCATTCTCATCTGTTTGGATTGGTTTCTGTATTTAATCCCGATGCAATAAAAAATGTAGAGTTTTATAAAGGTGAGATTCCTGCTCAGTTTGGCGGAAAAATATCATCAGTAGTTAATTGCCAGATGAATGATGGGAATAAACAAAAGTTAAGTCTGAAGGGGGGAATTGGAACTCTTACATCACATTTTTCTGTCGAAGGTCCGATACAAAAAGATAAAGCATCCTTTTTATTTGCGATACGCCGAAGTATTCGCGATATATTTCAGAATCCATCCAATGAGGTGACTTATGTACCACAGTTCTATGATATTAATTCAAAAATTAATTGGAATGTTGGAGAGAAAAATCGTTTTTATCTCTCTTTTTATAATGGGAAAGACGAAATAAAAACCGACAATGATTATTCGAGTACCTGGGGAAACAGCACGTTAACTGCCCGTTGGACGAATACGTTAAGCAGTAAATTGTTTTTAACCTTTTCAGGAGTTTACAGTAAATATTATAATAACCTTGAATTTATCGATTCTAAAAAGAATTACCAGTGGTTAACCGGTGTTGAAGATGTTACAGGAAAATTAAATCTGAGTTGGTACATTTCAACCAACAACACGGTTAAGGTTGGAGTGGAGTCAACCTATCATCAGTATGTTCCGGGAGAAAATGGTAATTCTTCACAAAGTCTTTTTCGCGTAAATGCGTTGGAACATGCAGCATATGTCCAGCAAGATATCAATTTTACAAAATGGCTGGGTGCTAATTATGGTTTTCGTTTTTCAGCATTCCAAAATACCGGTGGTGCAGATTGGGTGCCGCTCGTCATTACCTGCAATATAAGCATATGATATTATATATCAATGCATTGAATCTATATTTATATCGAGTAAAATATCTTGTGGTTACATAAATGTTACACTATATTATAGTAATTATTTTACATTGACGGTTAATTTTGATTAATGATAGTTATTTTTAACGATACAACTATGGCCTTTGCCGCTTTTTTCTAAATACAACTTCGCTTATTAACATCACCAACTTTCAAAATTAAGCTTCACTTTCCAAATGAGCTGCGGTATTGGCTATCAGCTGCTGTTGTGCGCTGAGCTTCCTTGTTTTCTTTATTCCATGTATCATAAATCCTATTCCAACAATAATATACGGAAGACTTAAAATCTGTCCCATGTTAAAAAACATTCCTTTTTCAAATCCGACTTGGTCTTCTTTTAAAAATTCAATTAGAAAACGTGCTGTAAATATTAATAGAAGAACTAAACCAAAGAAAAAACCATTTTTAAACTTTTCTCTCCGTGTCTTGTATAGTAAAATCAAAACTGCAAATATTACAAAATAGGAAATTGCCTCGTAAAGCTGTGCAGGGTGTCGTGGTAAATTGTCTACTCGTTCAAATATTATTCCCCAAGGTTGCTTAGTTGGCATTCCTATAATTTCAGAATTCATAAAATTGGCAAGTCTTATAAAACCTCCTCCTAAAGCGGCAACTACAGCAATCAAATCTATTGTATCAATAATTGAATGTTTTGTCTTTCGAGAGTAGAAATATAAAGCAATCAATAAACCTAACGCGCCACCATGACTTGCTAATCCTTGATATCCTGTAAATTTAATTCCGCCTTCCTTTAAAAATTTTATTGGTAAAAACATTTCAACAGGATGAGAAAAATAATAAGATGGCTCATAAAACAAACAATGTCCTAATCGTGCTCCAACTATAATTCCTATCATTCCATAAATTGATAATTTTTCAAGATTTTCAGATGGAATATTTTCTTTTTTATAAATCCAGCCTAAGATGTACAAGCATATAAGAAGTCCTGTTACAAATAGAAGTCCATAATAGCGAATTGAAATTCCCAAAATGTTTATAATTTCTGGGTTTGGTGACCAATGTATGTAATTTAGTATCATCCCCCTTGACAAAAAAATGTTAATAATATAAATACAACTAGTCCATAACAAAACCTTTTCAGTGTGAAATTTTTCACATTTTGAGTTTCTTCAATAATTGATAGAATCTCATTTGAATCTATATACTCAATAGAATTCAATATCTTTTGCTGTTTCCAAGCTTGTTTAAGATTGTCTATAAGCATGATACTCTTTATTATATTTCAGTTTTAATTGAGATCTTATGCGATTGAATCGAGTACTTACATTTGTTGTAGAGATGTTTAAAATATTAGCGATTTCTTTGTTTCCATAGCCATCCAGATGTAGTACTAAAATTGCTTTGTCAATATCCTTTAATGATTGAATAATAATAGAAAGCAACTCACTATAATCATCTGCTTTTGCATTTGATATATAAAAGTTATGTAAGTCTATTGATTCAACACTTATTGATTTTTTCGCTCTTTTAATTTTAGTTAGAATAGTATTAAGGCTTACCCGATATATCCATGTGCTAATATCTGATTCGCCACGAAATGTATCAAACGATTTCCAAAGTTGTAGTATAATATCTTGAAAAGCATCTTTTTGGTCCTCTTGACTTTTATAATATATTTTACAGAGGCTTCGGATGGTTCCTCTATTTTCGTTTATTATTTGAATGAAGTTTTGTTTATTTAATTCCATTTCAAGCTATTCTTTATTGTATTAGTAGCAAAATTTCAGGAATTGTCACATTTGGATGATATTTTTTTTCTCAGCTTTGTGCACAACGTGGTTACATACTGGTGTAACCAACAAACAATATAGAAAATTTCAACGTTTAATTTCTTGCTGATTATCCTTGAAAAAATCAATCTCATTAAGAAGTGAAATTCTTTCTTTTGACAATTTGGAGATATGAGTACGTTGGATAGATACCCAATTTGATAATGATTTGTGATTTTTGCTTGTAGTGACAATATAGCAGGTACCAAATTGTTGTTTATATTCTTTCAACTCTTCGTAACGAATTAACCATTGTTCGTTAGCTCTTTCTTTGTTCAATAAAGCAGTAACAGATTGCTGTGGATTCCAATTAAAACCTAAATCATTAAGTTTTTCTTTCCTTTCTGTGGACATTGTATCTTTAGTCCGTCTAAGAACTTTCACAAAGTTTACAAGTTCATTTTTTGCACCATAGGAACTACATACTAATAAATGACCGTGTTCTTTTTTAAACAGTACTAATTCATCAAACATTTCTTCCCATCGATTTAGAGTTTTATTTTTCATTTCAACTCCAGCCAATTTTAGCTTCTTAATTTTTGAACGATGCAATTTACCTTTCCAATATAGTTTTCGTTGATATACAAGCCAGTTTTGCAGCTGACTGTCGCTATTACTTTCGGTAACATTTGTATGTCCAAACTGCTTTTGAAACTTAAGCAACTTGGTGTACATGTTATCCCAATCATGAAACGCCATTAAACGAAAGTTAAAGCCTATCATGTACAAAAGATTTTCCCTTTTCAAATCCATTGTACCCTCGTGATATACTAATCTTTGACGACGAACCCAATAACCCAAACTTTTATTTAGAAGATATTTAGCAGGAACATCAGCGTGACCGTTCTTATTTTTATAATCAACTAATTCAAGAAACATACCTATCCAACGACCTTCAAGAGCTTTGGTCATATCTGCCTGCTTTTTATAATCTTCGATTGCCTTTGATAAGTTCTTATGCACAATACTTTGAATCCTGAATTATATAATTGTTTAGAATTAAACAAAAATACTTTATTTCAATTTCATTATCAAAAGTCTTACAACCCATTTAGCAAATTTACAACTCCTTCCAGAATACCTTTTTTCAAGGATGAATCGGTCATTCTGATTTTTTGTTTCAAGTATGATTGTGGCAATTGCTTTTTTATTAGTAATCTTGCCAATCTCCCCAAATCTTTTAAAAATTCATCTTCTAACGATGTTTGAGTTTGACTATAAGTAGTGTTTTTCTGCTTTTGTAGATGCATGAGTGTGGCATTATATTCTTCCTGCATCTTTTTAAATTCACTGGCTGTTCCTCCAGCATCCGGATGCAGTTGCTTTGCCAGTTCTCTGTAACGCATTTTGGCTTGAGGTACATCGGCTATTCCTTTAAAATAAATCATAGTTGCTCCAACTCTTCAATGGTTATACTAAAATGTTCCAGGATTAATAGAAGCTGCTGTTTGTTGTAATAATGGCATTTTGTGCTCCCGGCATCTGAAATTTCTTGTTTTAAGGTAGGACATATATCAATTTCATTCCGAAGTTGCTGCATTGCAGACTTAATTGAAATGCTGTTTGGATAAAGCTTCTTTACTAATTCTTGTTTTAAATATGTTCTTGGGACTATCATCACATTAAGATTTTATCAGAAATTGATGAATTTTAAAAAAATGAAGTGTTTTTTTTAAATTCAATAGGAATACTGTAGTTTCATTACTAATAAACCAAAATAAGAAATAATAAATCAAAGAAAACGAAGGGTCTATAAACACGAAAAGCCTCTGAAAGAGGCTTATTTTAAGTGTTATATGTAATTTTTTAGGCACAATTCATAGTATTATACCTTTTTTGGTAATTAGCACAATAAAGATAGAAATTCTGGTTACAAGAGAAAGAAAGCTAACACATAAAATTTCATGTAAACTATGTAAATAATGTAAATCAATAGTCCTATTTAACTGATATTCATTATTTTGTAGATTTACTTCACCATTGATATCAAGTAAATATATTTACCATACATCTAATTTCCCATACATTTCACCCAATATATCATTTGGAAGAAAGAAACTATGAACCCTTGTTTTTTTACGTATTGTGAGCTTTCTGAATGAGATACTCCTAAAGCGGAATATCTCAAACTGTATCTTATTGGTAATATTTACAAACCAATTCATTCATTCGGTCACAATTACACCACCGTTAGGTTGAATTGTTAAATTCACCGAACCACTATTTTTAATTTTTGTTTCAGAAAATTGTGGTTCCGATTTCTTATTGTCAGAGTATAGTTTCACATCTTTACCAACCAACATAGGAAGAATAACATTTAACTTAATCGCTTCTTTTTGTGCATTAACACCAACAACATACCATTGGTCTTTATGACGACGTGCTAAAACACAGTATTTACCAGGATAACCATCAATGAAAACAGTTTCATCCCATGTAGTTGGTACTTCCTTCATAAAGTCAATCTCAAACGCAGGAACATCTGTTAGGTTGTTTGGAGCAAGGCCAAACATTTGTACAGGGGTTTGATACAAAACTGCCGTAGCTAGTTGAAAGATATCAGATGTTTTTCTTGTTGTTCCTCCATCATTTGTTCTGTTATGACGTTTATTTAATAAAACAGGCCCAAATTCCATACTTCCAACAGTATTTCTAATAAATGGGTGTAAACAGGCATTAAAGGCTTCCATATCATCAAAATGCTGATTAAAGATTAAATTTTCAGAAGCTAAAACAGCTTCACTACCAATGTAGTTTGGATACATGCGTTCCCAACCACGAGGTAATGTACAACCATGAAAAATTATCATTAATCCATACTCGTTAGCATCCGACAGAATATCTTCATATAGCTTCATCGTTTCTTGTTTATCTCCTCCAAAGAAGTCAACCTTTAGACCTTTCACACCTAAACTCTGTAACCACTTCATTTCTTCTTTACGACTAATGGAGTTATCCATTTTGTGTTTTGGACCTTGAGGCGCATTATTCCAATAGCCGTTTGAATTGTACCATAAAAATACATCAACCCCTTTTGATTGAGCATATTTAATTAATTCCGGCATTTTATCATAACCAACTTGAGTATCCCAAAGTGCATCCATCAAAATATACTCGTATCCCATTTCTGCTGCCAAATCAATATAAGTAATCTGGTCATCGTAATTCATGCTATTGTCCTGCCACATAATCCAGCTCCAGGTTGAACGACCGTACTTATATTCTTGAGATGGTTCATATAAAGGATCTACCAAATCAAAAGGAATAGTAGTTTCTACAATTGGCTTAAGATTATTAGCAATAGTAATCGTGCGCCAAGACGTTGAACCAGGCAGTGATATTACAGGTGTAGTACTTCCAAATCCATTATTTTCCCCTTCTTGAGGAAACACAATAGAATAAATCCCTTCTTTTGTACCATCACTTAAGTGAGAGGCACAATATTTACTACTTACACCAGTTTCAGAAACCAGCACCCAACCCTTATCTCCAACATGAAAAAGCGAAGGAAAGGTATATCCTTGTCCGTATTTTGACGGAGTGGAAAGAGGTTCGTCAGGAACATATTCTTCTTCATAACTGGGTTTTGTTCGTTTCCATCCCATTCCAGGTGTAGCCTGAGGAGATAAAAATGTGGTTGTTTCATTAGGCAGATTGAATCCGGAAATCTCTTTTTCTATAACACAGGAAGCTGTTTCTCCAAATTGAGGCAGATTATATCTAAAACCAATATCATTGTTGCTAATCCTGAAAACAACTTCTATTTGCTGTTTCTCTTTATTGTTGAGTGTTATGGTTAACTCATTGGCTTCATAATTTATGGTAGATTGTTTAATTCTATCTTGTTTGTACTTTTTTTCTATTGTATTATTTTCTGTTGATAGAATTGACAAATCTGTGCAAAAATCTCCTACATTGGTTATTAACCCAAGAGGTGAATCTTCAAGCATCACATTGTTATCATACAGTACAGCGTAAGAAATTTTTCCATCTATAAGTTTAACAGTTAAGGCTAGTTTGCCGTCAGGACTACTTAGTGATTTTTCTTGTGCAAATGTGATTGTTGTGATTATTAGCAAGTAGCAAAATATTAGTTTTCTTTTCATTTTAGTTGTTATGGATTTTAATATTGTGAAATTAATAAAGGTTAAATATACTATTTTGAATTCTACCAATACTTATGCTTTGTATGTACTCCCTTTACTTTTGGTAACAAGTGGCTGTAAATCAAAGAAAACGAAGAGGTTATAAACACGATAAGCCTCTTTAGAGGCTTAATTTTAAGTGTTATGTGTAATTTTTAGGCACAATCGTAATTATTATACCTTTTGGTGAAGCTCAATAAAGATAGAAATTCATGTAAGTTTAGGAAGAAAAAGTAAATGATTATCACCTACAGATTTCATCAATGCTCACTTTTATCAACTTCTTGAAATACCACTTATAAATGTATCAACGAAATCAATAATCTTTTCGGTGATTCTTTCTGAAATGGTTTTCCGTTCCTTCAAGGATGGTTTCTTTTTCATCATACCAATAATATCATCTCGTAACGGCTTTTTCTCGGTAAACATATAGTTTCCGATTACCTCCTGTAACATTTCTGCATCCAGATTCTCTTCTTCACTAAGTTTTTCAATGGCAACAATTCTTTCTTTGCTCCAGTAGTTTTCAAATTCTTCAGGTATATCTTCAGAATCTTTAATTGAAGGTAAATTTTCCTGGATAAATCGCTCGATTAATTCACGTTTACTACGCATACGAGCATCTCCGGTCATTAAATCAAGAATAGCTTTTTTCTGTTTTTCCTGCTCTTCTTCTGTTGAATCTTTAAGTTTAGCCAGAAGTTTTAAAATATATGCAACGTTAATTTCATCACGGTGAATTAACTCTAATTCAAAATCAATATCACCTAGTATAGAAACCTTTTCTTTTTGGTGTGTTGATTTTGCTTTATCGTATAAGTCAAGATATTTGCTTTTATAATCCTCAAAACCTTGCTCTTCCATTGATAAATCATCAAAAGTAAACTCAGTGAATGTAACAAGTACATTTCTTAAACGCATCAACTCACGGAATGCTTTTATAAACTCAAGCTCCTGTTCTTCATCAATCAAATCGTTTACGCTATCAACGGTTGGGGCTATTTTTAATAACTCTTCAAATGCCTGGTTGAATTTGGCAACATACTCTTCGTATGGCTGCATTATAATTTCATCCTTAGCATTGATGTTTGAAAATAAAGAAATTGCTTTGTCGGTAGCACCTTTTAAATTTCTAAAGCAAACAATGTTACCTTGTGATTTTAACTCATTTAAAATGCGGTTCGTTCTGGAATAGGCTTGAATTAAACCGTGATATTTCAAATTTTTATCTACATATAAGGTATTTAACGTTTTGCTATCGAAACCAGTTAAAAACATATTTACCACCAGTAATATATCAATCTGTTTGTGTTTTACTCGCTTAGCAACATCATTATAGTAATTATAAAAGCTTTTACTGTCTTTTGTAGTGAAATTCGTACCAAACTCCTTATTATAGTTTCCTATAAACTCTTCAAGATAGTCTCTTGAATGTTGAGTATTATATGCAGCTTGTGGTTCAGCTGCTATATTCATTACTTGGTCAGACTCAAAAGCAAACTCTTCATCTATAAAATTGCCTACAGCATCTTTGTCATCTTCATTGGCCTGATAAGAAAAGATTGTTGCTACTTTTAGATTATGAAGCCCTTGTTCTTTCTTTTGTTGAAATAACTTATAGTATTCAACTACGGGACTAAAACCTGTTTTGGGGTCGATACTTGATACAGCAAGAATACTTGTAAACTCTTTATTATGAGTTTTTCTATTATGATTTGCAATAATGTAATCCACTATATTGTTAAGCCGAATTGGAGCATTCATTACCTCTGCTTCGTCAATAGCTTCAACCTCAATATCTAAAATATTATCTTTCTTTTTGAAAGTACTGATGTACTCAACTGAAAATTTTAGAACATTCTCGTCTCTAATGGCATCGGTAATTACATACTGATGCAGCTTTTTCTCAAACAACATTTTAGTTGTCCGTTTCCCAAATTCATTAGTCCCTGCATTTTCTTCGAAAATAGGTGTGCCGGTGAAACCAAACATTTGGCATTTAGTAAAGAAATTCTTAATGTCATCGTGTGTTTTACCGAATTGAGAACGGTGACACTCATCAAAAATGAAAACAATACGCTTGTCGCTTTGAGTTTCCATTTGAGCCAAATACCTTTTCTTGCTAATGGCGGTGTTTAGCTTCTGAATTGTGGTTACAATCAGTTTGTTATCACCTGTCATCTGTTTTACCAGGGTGTTGGTGTTGTTTGTTCCATCAATACTCCCTTTGCTAAATGCATTAAACTCTTTGGTGGTTTGGTAGTCGAGGTCTTTACGGTCAACCACAAACACAACCTTGTGTACTTTTGGATAGTTTGTAAGTATTTGAGCTGTTTTAAACGATGTAAGCGTTTTTCCGGAACCTGTTGTATGCCATATGTAGCCAAACTTCCTGGTTGTTTCAACTCGTTCAACAATGGCTTCTACTGCATAAAACTGATAAGGGCGTAACACCATTAATATCTTGTCCGATTCATGAATTACAATATATTTTGTAATCATCTTTGAGATATGGCAAGGTTCTAAGAAAATATTGGTGAAATCAACAAGTTGCGTAATGAGTTTATTATTTACATCACTCCAATAAAATGTTTGTTTAAAAGACCTGGCTTTTACCGGACTATTGGCATAATACTTTGTATTAACCCCGTTGCTGATTACAAAAATCTGAATAAATTGAAACAAGCCATGGCCAGCCCAATATGAATGCCTTTCATAACGATTGGTTTGATTGAAAGCTTCCTTCAATTCAAGTCCCCTGCGCTTTAATTCAATCTGAACCAAAGGCAAACCATTTATTAGAATTGTAACATCGTAACGATTCTTATAATTCCCCTCCATGGTTACTTGTTGTGTAACCTGGAATTGATTTTGACACCAATGAATTTGATTGATTAACTCTATCGTTTTATGCTCGCCATTATCGTTGACGTAGGGAACCCGGTCTCGTAGAATTTTAGCTCTTTCAAAGATATTCCCTTTGTTAATGAAGTTCAGAATTTGTTTAAAATCGCCATCAGAAAGTTTAATTTTATTATGAATCTCTAACTGTGATTTCAGGTTTGTCAATAAATCACTTTCATCATTAATAACAATATTTTTATATCCTAACTTTTGTAACTGTGCAACAAGGTTATTTTCTAGTATCTGTTCAGGTTGAGTAGACATATTTCGTTTAGTTCTATAGCCAAATGTCAAAAATAGCTATAACTTATAAGAAATATGTATCCTAATTGCTTTTTTGTTATTATCAAGGTTTTAACCTAATTAATTGAGCGACCTAAACATTTGGTTTATTGCTTTTTTCTTTTGTTCAGTGTTGGGATGAACATAAAGGTTTAATGTTGTGCTAATATTTGAATGCCCCAATAACACACTTACTGTTTTATAATCGCAATTGCTTTCAATGCAGCGTGTGGCAAAGGTGTGGCGTAAACTATGAAATTTCAAATGTGGTATACCAAGATTATCCACAAAGCTTTTGTAATAATTACGGTAGGTGCGTGGTTCTGTACTCTTAATTTCGTTTGTTAATACGAAAAAGGATGCATTGACAATCTTTTTAACGGATTTCACCATACGCAACAATTCACGGTTCATGGGTATCTCACGAACAGAGTTTTTAGTTTTAGGACTATCGATTATTAGTTCAGTTTTGCCAATGTTGTTTTCCATGGTATAAATGCGTTGGATGGTTTTATTTACACTTATCAATCCTGTTTCTGTATTTATATCTTCCCAGGTAAGTGCGCAAACTTCACCAATTCGCAATCCTGTCGTTAGGCATAAGTAAATACCTAAATTCCGGAAAGTAAAATGCTCCTGAACGTAGTTCATTATTTTCTTTTGGTCGTTTCTGGTGAAAACCTCCAATTGCTGACTTTTTTGGTCTGTAGGATATCGAATTTCAAACGGTTCGTACTGTAACAGGTTTTGTTTTGCTCCATACTTGAGAATCATTTTCAAAACAATAAGTATGTCCATTATTGTTTTTTTGCTTAATCCATCATCTAATTTCCTGAAAACAAAGGCTTGTACTTCATCTTCCATTATTTGATAATTTTCACCAAAAGCTGGTTGTAAATGGTTTTTTACTAATAACATATAAGCCGAGATGGTTGATTTTTTAACATACTGCTTTTTGTCTTTCAACCATAATTGGCTGATTGTTGAGATTTTTTCCTGGTTTTTCATATACACTTTTTAAGATTAAAAAGCGCAAAGGAAACTATTAGAACATTTTATATTCTTTATTCCTCAATGTTCCAAATTTGAGATTCCCAGAGTTTAGTGGAGAGTGGATTGAAAAGAGATTTGAAGATATTGCCAAATTCAGCAAAGGAAAAGGAATATCAAAACTGGATATTTCAGAAAATGGTGCAACTGAATGCATAAGGTATGGACAGCTTTATACGGATTATTCGGAAGTAATAAGTGAAGTTATTTCTAAAACAGACATTGAAAATAAAGACCTTGTTTTAAGTGAGGAAAATGATGTAATAATTCCTGCATCTGGAGAAACCCAAATTGATATTGCTACAGCATCATGTGTTATGAAAAGCGGAGTTGCTTTAGGTGGAGATTTAAACATCATGAAATCTAATGAGAATGGAGTATTTCTATCTTACTATTTGAATAATGCAAAGAAGCTTGATATAGCTAAGCTTGCACAAGGTATATCAGTAGTTCATTTGTATGCTAGTCAATTAAAATACTTAAAGCTTAATATTCCTTCGCTAGATGAACAGAAAAGGGTATCTAAATTCCTTACAATACTTGACGAACGCATTTCTACTCAAAGCAAAATCATAGAACATCAAGAATCCTTAATGAAAGGTTTTATACAACAGATTTTTTCACAACAATTGCGATTTAAAGATAAAAATGGAAAAGATTTTCCAGATTGGAAAAGTAATAGGTTAGGGGAAATTGCTGAAATAGTTGGAGGTGGCACTCCTGAAACTACAAAACCAGAATATTGGAATGGGGAGTATAATTGGTTCACACCAACAGAGATAAAACAAAAATATATAGAAGGAAGTAATAGAAAGATAACAGCACTGGGAATACAAAAGTCATCTGCAAGGATACTTCCTGAAAAGACTTTGCTTTTTACAAGTAGAGCTACAATAGGTGATGTTGGCATTACCAAAGTGGAATGTGCAACAAATCAAGGTTTTCAATCATTTTTGCCTAATGGGAAATACGATACTGAATTTCTATATTATTGGATAAAAATCAATAAGAAGAAATTTATAAGAAAATCTTCAGGTTCAACTTTTATTGAAATATCAAAAGGTGAAATACAGAAAGTTAGAATTCAAATGCCTTCATACCAAGAGCAAATTAGAATTGCAAATTTTCTATCTTCAATTGATGATAGGCTCGAAACAGAAAAGCAAGTATTGAAACAATATAAACAACAGAAGAAACACCTATTACAAAACCTGTTTGTTTAAACGAACAGGTTTTGTAATAAATATTGTTTTTGGGCTTTTAGTTCATTCGAGTGCTTAATCTCAAGTTCAATTTTATTGTCAAGAGCGGTGAGTGTTGAAGCGATTTTTTGTTGTTCAGGTATTGATGGAATTAAGAATTTTAAGTCTTTAACTATTTTGGCAGAGAGATTTCCCTGACCTCCTTGTAAATATTTACCGACAATATTTTCCTTGTTAAACTTCAATAATTCAGCTATAAAATACTTATTCTGCATTGTTTTGATACAAAGTACGGCTTGGTTAATAGCACCTTCCATTTTTGATAAGGAGACTTCACCACTTGTAGCTCCATATAATGCGTAAAGAATATCGCCAACTTCCACCATTTTTGCAGAAGAACTATCAAATGCTTCGTATGTAATATAAGAATCCACCTTTTCTTTTGAAATATCACCGGAACCTATAAATGGTATATTTCCAGAATAATAATTACTATTTGTACTTTTAGGTGTCCCTCCTGAAAAAAATGTCGCTATCTCCGACATTTTTTTATCCTCCCATTCAGGAAATGCATTACCGTTTTCATCTTTAAAGCAAAGTTTCTGCTTAAAGATTTTCTGCATCAAGCCCTTTTTGAGTAATTTATAATCCTCAATGATTTTGCTTTGAGTAGAAATTCTGGCTTCAATTTTAGAAAGTAACGAGGCTATTTTATTCTGCTCTTCAATAATAGGTATAGTTATTTTAACAGAGCTTAATGTTTCTTGACCCACATTATAGCGAGTACTTCCACCGCTTTTTGATGTAATCTCTTTCCTTGCAGAAGCAGTCTTTAACAAATAATTCAGAAAGATTGGATTGTAGTCTGCCTTTTTCTTTCCTCGAATAACAAATCCGCCAAAAGTTGAAGGTGTATCTTCGTCAAGGTAAACATTGGCTTGACCTACTTCCTCTCTGGTTTCAGAACTTCGTTGAAATAATATATCTCCATATTCTACAATGTTTTTTTGAAAATCGGCCTCTTTTACATTAACAGAACCGATAATACAGTCATGCTTTATGAAGTCATTATTGATAATATCAAGTACATTAATAAACTTATAACCACTTCCGTAATCATCTTTTGACGCATTTAACCCATTTTTAAATATCATCAATTCAGATAAATATTTCTCTTCCCAATTTGAATTGAACTTCGGGAATCTCAAATTTGGAACATTGGGTGTATTTTTTCTATTTTCTTTCATTTCAACTATTTTCTTTCTTAATTAAATAACATTAGGGATTCAGTTAGATTAAAAAAAACTCAATCCCAATTCCTGAAAATAGCCGTTAATTTCAACGTCCAGTTCTGAGCGTTTGGCTTCCAGTGTTTTAATTTCCTGCATTACCGCATTAATATCCACAGGCTCTTCCTCTTCAAATGTATCAACATAGCGAGGAATGTTTAGGTTATAATCATTCTCTGCAATCTCTTCTAACGATGCAAGATAGGAGTACTTATCGATGGCTTCACGATTTCGATAGGTGGTTACAATTTTCTCAACATCACAATCCCTCAATTCATTTTGATTACCAACTTTAATAAAGTGGTCATCGCCACTGGCATCAATAAATACCACATTGTCATCAACTTCACGGCACTTTTTAAATACCAAAATACAGGTTGGTATAGATGTTCCGTAGAAAATATTGGCAGGTAAGCCTATTACAGCATCAAGATAATTGCGGTCTTCAATTAGATACCTGCGAATAACACCTTCGGCTGCACCACGAAACAAAACTCCGTGAGGTAATACAGTAGCCATTGTTCCGTTATCGGCTAATTGGTGAACCATGTGGGTAACAAAAGCATAATCAGCTTTTGTTTTTGGTGCCAATTTACCGTATTGACTAAAACGTTCATCGGTGCTGTTCAATGGATTTTCATCGCTTTTCCAATGAGCTGAGAATGGTGGATTGGCAACCACAGCCTCAAAACGCTTGTCGAGATGTTGTGGGTTTTCTAAAGTATCTTCCTGGCGAATGTCAAAATTACGGTAATGAACATCATGCAAAATCATGTTCATGCGAGCAAGATTAAATGTGGTACGGTTAAGTTCCTGCCCGTAGTATTCGTCAACAACTTCAACCTCTTTTGCTACACGCAACAACAAAGAACCCGAACCACATGTAGGGTCATAAACCGATTTTAATTTTTTCTTTCCACTGGTAACAATCTTAGCCAGTATTTTAGATACTTGTTGGGGAGTATAAAATTCTCCTGCTGATTTTCCGGCTCCGGCAGCAAATTTTGCAATTAAATATTCGTAAGCATCTCCCAATACGTCAGAATCAACATCCTGTAGCTTAAAATCAATTTTGTCGAGATGATTCAATATTTTAACTATAATTTCATTTCTTGCTCCAACAGTTCTTCCAATCTTTGTTGATGTTAAATCCAAATCTTCAAATAAAGCCGTGAAATCGTCCTCCGATTCAGTCCCCATTGTACTTTGTTCAATGTGATTCATCACGGCTTGCAAGTCTTCAATAATATAGTTGCTTTCACTTTCGGTATCAGCATTCCCTTTTTTAGCCAATTCAGAAAATAGCTCTTTAGGTTTTAAAAAGTAACCCAGTTTCAAAAGCGATTCCTCTTTTATGGCTTCTAAGGTTTCAGTATCAGTTACTTTTATATAATCGATTATCTTTTCTCCTTCAAGTAATTCATTGGCATATAAGTATTGTTTTTCACTCAGGTACTTATAAAAGATAAAACCGAGAATATAATCCCGGTAATCATCTGCACTAATCTTGCCTCTTAATAAATTGGCTATGCCCCAAAGTTGGGCTTCCAATAATTTCTTCTGGTCTTCTGACATATTGTATTTTTCTTAAAATCAGTCTAAAATATTTTATTCCGTGTCTCGGTTTTCAATAAGCCTTTTAGCAGTAATTGTAAATTGATGCAATTTTTTGGCTAAAAGCTCTTTGGGTAAATGTTTGGTTATGTATTCGGCAACCTTTATGTTTGCTCTATCCAATTGAAGAAGCTCTATTTGTTCCTGGTTTCCTTCAGCACAAAGTATTAATCCTATTGGCCGTTCTTCATCCGGTTCGGTATCATGTTTTTCAAGGTATCGCAAATACAGTTCCATTTGTCCTTTATAGGCAGGTTTAAATTTCCCTATTTTAAGGTCTATAGCTATTAACCGTTTCAATTTCCGGTGATAAAACAACAAATCAAGATTAAAATCGGTATTGTCGATTATCATACGTTTTTGACGGGCAACAAAGGTGAAACCAGAACCCAATTCAATTAAGAAGTTTTCTATCTCCCTAAGTATGGCAGCTTCCAGGTCTTTCTCTGCATAAGTATCTTTTAGGTTTAAGAAGTCAAGGACATAATGGTCTTTAAAAACTAAATCCGGAGAGAGTTTATCGCTTTCTTTTAATGCTTGAAGTTCAAGTTTTGCAAGTTCTTCTGGCTTTTTACTAATAGCTGTGCGTTCAAACAGCATTGAGTCTATTTTCTTTTGCAGGGTACGTGTGCTCCAGTTTTCAATTCGACACATCTGTGCATAAAACTCACGTTCTAAGTCTGTTTTGAGATAGATGATTGATTTAAAATGAGTCCAGCTCAATTGTCTCCACAGTGCAGAGACAATTTCTGATTCAGGAAAAGTCTCTGCAAAGCGTACCATGTTTGCTAAGTTTCTCTCTGAATATCCTGAACCATAGTGTGTTGTTAATTTTGCACTCAGTGCATGCAAAATTTGTTTTCCGTAATCAGCTCGCTTATTTTCAAGGATATCTTCTTTAATTCGCTTACCAATGTTCCAGTATGTGGCGGTAATTCCAACATTCACCGCCTGAGCTACCTGCTGTTTACCATGGTCAATTAGCTGTTGAATATCTGCAAATAGATTGCTGTTTATATCTAACTTGTCTTCTGACATATTCTTTTTTTATCTATTTATCAATTGCCTGTTTCATTATTTCTCTAATCCACACCGGGGCTAATGCAATATCGTGTTGCAACAGTTTGGGGTCTTCTTTCTGTAAAAGCGTATTAATTTTTCGGAGTTCCACTTCGGTGGCTTTATCTTTGCCTATTTCACGCAAAGCCTGTATAACCAAAGAGCTGATTTTACCTTTTGCTTTAAGGTTTTTAGGAGTGGTTCTTTTTAGTTTTATGGTTCTTTTTCCGACCTTAATAATACGGGGAGCACCATCGGTGAGGAAAACTAATTTTAAAGGTACTTGTGTACTTAAACCTAAAGCATGTAATGCGTATGCTCCTGTAGAGATGAGTTTAATTTTATCGCGTCTGGCAATGGCTTTAGCTACATCCTCGGCGGTAGGCAATACTTCTCCAATATATTTGTCTATTATCGGACGCACGTATATACCATGAGCAACAGACCTTATCAGACCTTTTTCTTTTAAGTTTTGCAAAGCTTTTCTTATTGATTCAGCCGAACCTCTATGGCTAAAATCATCGGAAAACAATAGATAACCTTTAGGTTTTGACTTAATTGTCTTTTCTATCTTAAATTCAACACTTTGCATATTTATTGCATGAGAAATTTTTCACAAATATAGAATAAATATGTGAAGCAGAAATTAAGGTAAGTCAATTGTGTTTATTCCAGTAAATATGAGAATGTGAGCCAACACTTAAAATTTTATGTAAATTTTGTAAATAATGTAAATATGTAAAATCCAATATATCAACGCAATATAGATTTACTTTATAAGAGTTTTCAAGTAAATATCTTAACTAAATACCATAGTATTAAAATTGGTTGTGGCCATATTTTTCTATAGCTATGTTATTATTGAAACGGTTTATAGTTACTGATTTTTAATTTAATTTTTCTCAAAACTCCTCTAACTCTACCATTGGTTGGATAAGTCCTGTGTTTAGTCATGTTATTAAAAACTAACGCAACAAGAAATAAGATAAAAGCTCCTGATAAGACTGGAGAAATTGCATAAAAATATCCGATAGCTTTGACTTTCTCAGTGCCAATAACAGCAATTAATGCAGTAGCTCCGCCAGGGGGATGTAGCGTTTTTGTTAATTGCATTGCAACTATTGAAGTAGCAACAGCTAACGGTGCTGTAATCCATATTATTTCTGGTAATATTTTAAAAATGGTTACTCCAATTATTGCAGAAATAAAATGTCCCCCAATGAGATTCCGTGGTTGCGCTAAAGGACTTTCAACTGCTCCGTATATCAAAACACTAGATGCTCCAAATGAACCGATAAGAAATATATTTTCTAACTCGCTAAGATGAGTACTTTGTATAAATGCGATTAATCCGATACCGACAAACGCACCGATAAATGACCACAGAAACTCTTTGTAATCTATTAGAGTTTCCCTGTATATTACATATTTAGAAAAGCGTATACTTCTTTTTATCTTTCTTACAACCATAGGTATTTAATTCAATAGGAAGAAAACTCATTTCAGCGTGAATTGTTTAACTCGAATAAACATGCACACTATTTTGTGCTGCCGGAAGGTAGTTAATACCAAACCAACAAATAAGCAGAACAACAAAAGCAAACATTAAAATCAGAAAAACGCTTTTGTGGCTTAAATTACTTTTTATCCTGAAATGGATATGAATAAGATAAACAGCCCATGTGAGAAATGCCCATGTTTCTTTGGGATCCCATGTCCAATAATGCCCCCATGCTTCTTTTGCCCATAAAGCTCCGAATATTAGTCCTAACGTAAGAAAGCCAAAGCCTATATAAACGATGTTATCTGTTTTAAGTACAAAATCCTCTTTCAGATTATCTTTTCTAATTGCATATAATCCAAGCAATCCGAAAAGTGCAGATAAACCTAATAAGGCGTAAGCAATCATATACACAATTACATGAGGTACAAACCAAATGCTTTGCAATGCTGGCATGAGTGTTTTACTGTGAATTTCAGGATTTAGGTAGTTCAATAATAAAAATAGAATAGCCATACCAAGTGAATACATAAGCATTAACTTGATTTTCCATCGCTTAAATATTACATAGCCTGAAATTGCCAGGAAGAATGAATACCAAAGTCTTGTCTCTCCAAGAGTTCTTAATGGTGGGCGTTGGAGATTTGTCCAAAGTAAAACGATAAATACAGCCAAGCTTAAAGTACCAAGGATTGCAGTCAAATTGGCGATTTTGCCCAACTTGTCTGAAAGAGAAGTGCCAATGGCCAGAATCCATGTTGCCAACGAAATAATTGCGAATATTTCAAAATTATGCCACATTACACATCCTCCTTCCTTTTACCAGTCCATATCAAATAGAAAGTTCCTGCAATGAGTAAGAAGAATCCCAAATATACCGATGGCAGCCAAGGGTCTTTAACCAGTTCCAAAATGCTTTTCGTTGACCAACGTCCCATTGTTTCATCATAACTTGTCTGATAAATCTTCCATCCGGCAATCTTGATTGGTTTATTTACTTCAATGATGGTATCATATACAGCTCCGGCTTTTTCATAAACCGTTATTTCGGATAGAAAGCGTTTAGCTTCGGGTTTAGTCATAAGCATTGTTGTGTTTGAATCAATCTGATAAATTTCCTGACGATACAAAATGCTTGGGCTTGAAATCCAAATAGTATCAACCTTTTCACTAAAGGATTTTAGAATCTTTAAGGATTGTGTTGCACCCATACCCAAAACAGGTTCAAACCTGTTCATAACAGGAGCAGAACTCATTAAAAGTTTGTTAATCTTTAAATCAAAATCCTTATAGTTGAATTGTAAGCCTTCGTATGGGTCTATCATTAAAGGTTTGTTGTTTTGATTGATTATATCTCCTGTACTACTTTCAACAAAAGCAATCTTTGCAGGGTATTCTTCAATGGAGAAGTCCCGTAGCTTGATGGCAAAATTTAATTCTTCTGTTCTATTTCCGTTTTCAATTCCATACCAGGTAGTTTTGCCTTCTTCAAGATACATATTCAGTTTTTGTATGTCTCCTGCACCTAAATGAGCCGATGCAATACACAACCACAAACCGAAATGGTTTAAAAAGAAACCAACGTTCCTTTTGGAAAGTTTGGTGATGCGTTTAATGGTTACTGTTCCAAGTATAATTAAAAAGAAAACTATACCAATTGTGTAAGTCCAACTCGATGTAACATCGTACAGAAAGAATAAGGAATCTGATGGTTTTTGCGGAATTAAAGCAAGTAAAAGTGATGGTACAACAAATAGTGTTATCCCGGCAATGGATGCTGGAACACTATAAAACCATTTGAAAACCGCTCTTTTTTTTGATAACAGATATAGCAATAACGATAAGTTTGCTAATAGTGCTATTGAAACAAGATTGGCTGGCCAAGATATTTTAGGCACTGTAGTACCTGTTATAAATTCAATTCCTAATGATGCCAAAAATAAGGCAAAGGCTATTAAGAAGCTTTCGGGATACTTCCAGGGAAGTACCCATAAGCTCTTTTTTTCTTTAGTATTTTGCAAGGTAATTTATTCTAATATTTCGATTCTCTTTGACTGGCTTCTTCAAGCCATTGTGGAACCACAGTTCCTAAAAATTCTTCTTTGTCAGAATTTAGTGTAGCCATATCTAAACCAATATATTCCTGGGCTTTCGCTTTGGTTGAAATATCAGGTATTTCAACTTCTTTATTATGACCAAGGTCAGCTAATAAACGAGTAAGTTTAATTCTTGCTTCTTGTGCAATATTGATACCCGATGAAACAATACGACCTGTTTCAACAGGTGAGTGGAATGATGCACCATGAGCAGCGACAGAATAATCCCAACGCCATTGAGCATGTCGAATATCCATAAGTATTGCTTGCATTTGTTCCTCGTTTGCTCCATTGTCCCAAGCAGCTTTAGCTTCTACGTGGGCTTTAACCAATAAATCTTCTAGAATATTTACATTTTCTTTAATCTTATCCTGACGAGAATATACATCGGCAATGAGTTTATGAGCCTCTTCACGGTGACAAACTTGACATGAATTGGCGACATTATTAAGAGGACTTTGAATGTGATGGTCTGTAAATTTCACACCTCCTTGGCTTTTATATGGCATGTGACAATCAGCACAAGATACACCACGTTCCGCATGCACACCTGTTAAGTAAGTTTCATAACCTGGGTGTTGGGCTTTTAACATTGGGGCTTTACTTAGTTTATGCGTCCAGTCACTAAAATTCATATTGTCATAGTATTCTTCAGCAGCTTCAACGGTCATACCATTATCCCAAGGGAAGGTTAAATATGGAACTCCTTCAATTTTCTTTTTATTAAAGTAGTATTCCACATGGCATTGTGCACAAACCAAGCTTCTCATTTCCTGATGCGTGGCTTTGCTTATGTCTTTTCCTTGTCTTTCAAATGCTTCAATTAATGCAGGGCGAGAAATGCGTAGTTGCATAGTATTTACATCGTGACAATCGGCACAACCAATTGGGTTCACAATCTCAGCTCCCCACTTTTCCCATGAACCTTTATAGAACTCTGCAATTCCAACTTCATTCATCATTCTTGGAACATCGGGGCTTTTACAAGTCCAGCATGTGTTGGGCATAGGGCTTTTTACACTATCATTCGGTGCTCCAGTTCTAAGAATATTACGAACATCTTCTACTGCATAATAATGTCCTCGCCCTTGGTTATATTCTTTTGAAAAACCATATCCTGCCCAAAGAACTACCATTCTTGGGTCTTCCTCTAATTCATCAATTGTAGCAGAACCATTGTATTTACTTCTAAAGATGGTGTCAGAGGTTTGATAATAAGATTCAAACTCACGAGGAAAGTTAGCACCCCATTTTTCGTTACGGGGTTCAAACTGAGAAAAATCGTTTTTAGGCGCATAGGCAAACACCGCTTCGCTTCTTCTTTCTACAACACTAGATGCTAACAATCCTAAAAGGAATACAACTACAATTGTTCCGAGGAAAAGAACCCAGCCTTTCCAAGGTTTTTCTTTGATTTGTTCGCTGAATGATTTCATAGAGTTTCGTTATTTTTTTGTTTCTTTTAATGCTTCCTTTAACCAATCGGGTACAGGACTTTCGGGTAACGGTACTTTAGCATTAGGTGTACTCGAAAGGCTGTTCACCCTGCCATGAGGAACTTCACGATGGCATTCCCAACAAGTTCTGTCAGTTCTGTCAGAATGAAAATCGCCATGAATGGTATTCATTTTTGCATCCGTAATAAGGTTACTATGGCAACGAATACAATTTTGTTGCACTACATGATGTCCTTCTTCTTTTATTTGTATTACCTGCGGTTCAGCACGCATAGTAAAAATAGAAGCGTGTCGCATTCCATCTTTCCCTTTGAAATAGTATTTATTGAATACGTTATTGTGAGGTACATGGCAATCGTTACAGTTTGCCCATTCACGATGAGAACTGTGCATCCATGTAGCATATTGCGGAGCCATGATGTGGCAATTTACGCAGGTTTTTGGGTCATCGGACAGGTAAGATGATGCATTGGAGACATAGAATAGAAAGAAAAAAAGACCTAACAGAATTGCTGAAACGATAATGACAGGTATCTTCCATTTATCAGGAGGTAAAATCTTTTTCAATATGCTCATAGCCTCAAAATTCGTTTTTACATTAAAACTATCCTCCCCACAAATTCATTATTTCAAAACAATGAAAACTCAACCTTCTAATGCAAATATATGTTACCAAGAACAAAGAAGCTGTACCATATGTTACAGCTTGCAATTTTTCTGTTTTTTAATATTGCATTAGATAAATTTAAGAAATTTTCAAGAAACAGAAATAACAATATTTATCTTTTTAGGCATTTAAGCTATTGTTATTTAGATAAAAACAAACTCACAGACAGTTTACTTTATGGGAAAACTATATAAGAAACTACATAAATGGCCAGGGCTAATCATAGCCTTCCTGCTTTTATATTTCTCAATTACAGGTATCATTATGAATCATCGTGAATTCTTCTCTGGTATTGATATTTCACGTAACAATCTTCCAAAAGAATTCCGTTATCAGAATTGGAATAATAGTGCTGTTAAAGGCAATCTTATTTTAAATGCCGATAGCATTTTAGTATATGGTAATATTGGGGTATGGCTTACCGATTCAAATTTTACTGATTATAGTTCATTCAATTATGGTTTCCCAAATGGAAGCGATAACCGTAAGGTTTTTGACCTGTATCAATCAAATGACGGAAATCTATATACAGCAACGCAATTTGGTTTGTTTGCTTTTAGTAAGGAGAAAAAGCAATGGATAAAGTTTGAATTGGATGTTGACATTAAACGCTTTGTGGCAATTGAATGTGTCAACGATACGCTCTATGTATTAAATCGTTCCTATTTATTTAAAGGTAAGTCGGAAGGAATAAATACCCAATTTGAGAAAATTGAACTTAAACAACCACGAGATTACAAAAATGAAGTTTCGCTTTTTGAAACCATGTGGCAGATTCATTCAGGTGAAATTTTTGGGATTCCCGGAAAGCTGTTTGTTGATGCTTTGGGGGTAATAACCATTTTCTTATCGCTGACAGGAATTATTTATTTCTTTTTCCCCGGATGGATAAAGAGAAGAAAGAAGAAGTCGAAAAAAGTAACATCAATTGTAAAGACTAACCGATGGTCTTTAAAATGGCACAATAAAACAGGAGCCTGGTTATTTGTGTGCCTGATAGTCTTGTTTTTTACAGGTATGTTCTTGCGACCTCCGCTACTTATTGCAATAGCGTATTCAAAAGTAAGCCCTGTAAAATATTCTCATCTCGACCAGCCTAATCCCTGGTACGATAAATTGAGGGACATAAAATTTGATAGTGAACGAAATGAATTCCTTCTGGCAACTTCGGAAGGCATCTTCTATATGGATAAAGACCGTCTTGCACCAATTGCTTTTAAAATTCAGCCTCCTGTAAGTGTTATGGGAATTAATGTGCTTGAGCCATTTAATGACGGGGCGTACATTATCGGTTCGTTCAGCGGTTTGTTTTTATGGCATCCGGCTCATCCTGAAATTTATAATTATGCACAGGGGAAATTACATGTAGGCAATACAACAGGCAGACCGATTGGTGATTTTAAAGTTACTGGATTAGTAACGGATTTGGTAGGTAAGCAATATATGATAGACTACGATAAAGGTGCAGTTCCTTTATATCATGAAATGAAATTCCCTGAAATGCCTAATAATATTCTTAAAGAATCTAAAATGTCACTATGGAACTTATCGCTCGAAATTCATACGGGACGTTTCTTTCGTTTTCTTCTTGGTGATTTTTATATCCTCTTAGTTCCCTTATCAGGATTGGTAAGCGTTATGGTTGTATTGAGCGGATATTTGCTTTGGAGAAAGAAGTTTCGGTAAAATAATTTCTTTAATTACTGACAGTAAGTGTTATATGGGGTTTTAATGAAAATTAATTGAAAAAAAAGCATAAGTTAGCGAACATTAACTAACTTTGTTTCGTAATAAGAAATATGATGCAAACAGAAAGACAAATACAAATAATTGAAGAATCAATAAAACTCATAGCTTTGAAAGGTATTCAGGGTTTTACGATAAAAAACTTATCTAAAGCAATAGGTATTTCAGAACCTGCAATTTATCGTCATTTTGAAAGCAAAACAGCTATTTTGGTTGCAATACTTGATAGTTTCAAAGAAATGGCCGGAATGATGTCGTCATTACCTTTTGATGAGGAGCAACCCGCAGTTGAAAAAATTGCCTTTATTTTTTTTAGAATGCTTGATGTTTTTACTGAACAGCCTACCATCATACCTATTGTATTTGCAGAAGAGATATTCAAAAACGATAATATGCTGAAAGAAAAGATTAACGAAATACAAAACCTGAATTTGCAGAAGATAGAAACAATCATTGAGCAAGGACAGGAAGCAGGCAATGTAAGACAGGATATTGATAAATCATCGCTTGCAATAATATTTTTAGGTTCTTTTCGCTTGCTTATTAAACGTTGGGATTTAAACAATTATAATTTCGACTTAAAAGAAGAAGGAACAAAGCTTGTAAATTCATTTAAACTAATATTATAAAATTTTAATAGAATGAAAATTGTAAAAGTTTCAGAAACAGAAATTAAGCAAACTCCGCATAAGATTGATGCACGAGAGCTTTATAATCACGACAATGCACAAGTGGTTCATATTATGTTGAAACCAGGAGAAAGTCTTAAACCTCATAAAACTCCCGTTGATGTATTTTTCTATGTATTGGAAGGAAGTCCTGATATTTTTATCGGTGATGAAAAGCAGACTGTACCTCAAGATAATTTAGTCGAAAGCCCTAAGAATATAACACATTATTTTGCGAATAACACAGAAAATAATGTTCGTGTTCTTGTTGTAAAAGCACCCAAACCAATGGAACAAACAAAGCTGTTATAACTGAAATACTGCTCAATAAGGAAAGCGATTTATAGAATCGTTTTTTTTTAAAAATAAATAGTTAGTGAGTATTAACAAACATATAAAATTATGGAAAATTTATTGACAAAATTGTTACGCTACAAATGGCTTACCATGTTATTCATTGCAATGATTTCTGTGTATTTTATTTCTGAAATGAAAGAGAATACACGCATGGAAACCGACTTGGACGAATACATGCCGAAAGACCACCCAGCGTTTGTTTATAGTGACGAAGCTGAAAGTTGGTTTAATATTAAAGACGGTATTGTAGTGGCTGTTGAAAACAAATCAGGCATTTACAACACTGCAACACTTGATACGCTGAAACAGCTTACCAAACGCTTACAGAAGTTTGAAGAAATAGATAAAGATGATGTAAAATCACTTTATAATGCCGATAATATTGTGGGGTCAGATGGGAGTCTGGATGTGAAACGCTTTTACAAACGTGTTCCAAAAGCAGAGGAAGAATTACAGGAACTGAGAAAAAGTGTTCGAGAAAATGAAATGGTTTATGGACGCTTTGTATCCACAAACGAACAGGTTGCTGTTATTATTGCAGAAATTGGCGACGATGTGTTTTCTCAAGAGTTTTATGACAATATTCTTAAAACTGTAAAACAATCAGAAACAGATGATATAACTATCCATGTAGCTGGTCGTCCAATTGTTGAAGGCGAAATGGCGTTGCTTGCCCCTGCTGATATGAAAAAAATGGTTCCAATCGTGATATTGGTAATACTAATTGTTCTTTTCATCACTTTAAGAAGTATTAAAAGCACTTTCATCACTCTTGGCGTGGTTTTTCTTTCAACAGTTTGGGCTTTTGGTCTAATGGCGAGTGTAGGAATTCCAATTTACGCTGTTTCTACCATGATTCCGGTAATGCTCATAGCCATAGGGGTAGCCGATGGCATTCATTTATATAGTCATCTTCAAACCTATATGGCTCACAATCCCAGAGTTTCAAAAAAAGAAGCGGTAAGCGAAATGCTCAACCACATGTGGAAACCTGTGGTTATGACTTCAATTACTACTGCTGTTGGCTTTATTTCATTGCTTACATCAGAGGTATATCCAGTAAAATATTTCGGAATTTTCACTGCTTTCGGAGTAATGGCAGCCATGTTTTTCTCCTTGATATTCTTGCCTGCCGGAATCATGATTTTTGGTTTGCCAAAAGTCAAAAAAGCTGATATTGATGATGACATGGAAGGACATTCGCATTCAAAGTTGGCAAATAGTTCTGCTGCATGGATAGTGAAGAATAAATATGTTTCGATTCTGGCAACAGTGGTTATTGTTGCAATATCAATAGTTGGAATGCAAAAAATATGGATTAACTCCAGCTTCCTGGATAAGTTTGAGAAAGACAGCGATATTGTTCAAACAGATAAGTTTATCAATGAAAATTTTGGCGGTACCAGTACATTAAATCTCATTTTGGATGCCAATGGCAAAAAAGATGTTTTTAAAAATCCGGAAGTACTCAAACTTGTGGATAGAATGCAACAGGATGTGGATGCCCAATTGGAGGTTGTTGGCAATAAATTCTCACTTACCGATTACATTAAACGCATGAACAAGGTAATGAATTCCGATAACGAAGCATTTAATACGATACCCAACAGCAATGACATGATAGCTCAGTACCTTTTACTTTATGAAATGTCCGGTGACCCGGAGAACCTAACCAAAGTAGCAGATTACGATTACGCCAAACTCAACATTACATTTCAGTTAAAGAAGGACGATTCAAAATCAATAAATGCCGCACTTGATATAATTAATTCTTATGAAGATGATTTTGAAACACTTGATATTTCAATGAATTATGCAGGAAGCGGATACAAAGGGCTTGTTTTTACAGACCTCATTCTGGAAGGTCAGATAAAAAGCCTAATCATGTCCATTTTAATTATCATAATCTTGTTGTCTCTAATGTTCAGAAATCTTGTGGTCGGTTTAATAAGTGCTGTTCCAATTATTATAACGGCTCTTATCAGTTTCGGCATTATGGGCTTCCTGAATATTCCTCTTAGCACAACAACAGCATTACTTTCAAGTATTGCAATAGGTATCGGTATTGATTATGCAGTTCATTTTCTGGAACAATACCGTACAAATGCAGCTAATTACAACGATAAGTATAAAGCAGCACAACTTACTATGGCACATTCAGGTAAAGCTATAATATTTAATGCCATTGTTGTAATTGCAGGTTTTATGGTATTACTTTTCTCAGTGTTCCCTCCAAACCGGGAACTTGGGGCGTTAGTATCGCTCAATATGTTTACCAGCTTCGCAGGAACACTCACTATTATGCTGGTACTGCTATACATCGGCAATATTTTTATCAAAAAGAATAATAATAAAAACAATTAAAATTTTAAGTTATGAATACAATAAAATCAATAGCAATAGCATTGCTTACAATAATCGGATTAAGTGCAAATGCACAGCTTACAGGCGAACAGATAGTAGAGAAAGCGTACAACCGTGAAACCGGAAACGACCAAACATCAACACTTACCATGACCCTTACAAATGCTTCAGGGCAAAACAGGGTGCGTACCATTCAGCAATACACCAAAGATTTTGGTGACAACGAAAAAAGCATTATGTTTTTCCAAGCTCCTGCCGATGTAAAGAACACGTCTTTTATGAACTGGAGCTACGATACCGACCAAGCGGATGACCAATGGATTTATCTTCCGGCATTAAAAAGGGTAAAACGGATTTCAAGCGACAGCAAAAGCGACTACTTCATGGGGTCTGATTTTACGTATGACGACTTGGGAGACCGCAAGCTAAATGCAGATATACATAAACTGCTCCGTGAAGAAACTATAAATAGCAAGGCGTGTTACGTTGTAGAAAGCATCTCCAAGGATGAAGAATATATGTATTCCAAAACAATTACATGGATTGATAAAGAAACCTTTATTGGTGTAAAGAAAGAGTTCTATGATGAAGATGAAGAATTGCTTAAAATTCTGACCATTAAAAAAGTTGAGACAATTTCAGGGTTTCAGATTATCACCAATTCGGAAATGAAGAATATTCAGAAGAATCATTCTACCAGTATGGTATTAACAAACGTGAAAGTTAACACAGGTATTCCAGCCAGTAATTTCTCTGAGCGAATGATGACGAGAGGAATATAATATTAAGATTTTAATCAGAAGGAAATGAAAATAAACAAAAAATACGAAGTGCCTTTAACTCTTTTTTTAATGGTATCAATTATGACATCTGTTATAACTTTTGCAAGTATAGCAATGCATCATGGTATAAGCCAGGGATTTATCACAAAATGGATACAAATGTGGGGGATGGCTTTTTCAATGGCATATCCGTTGGTTTTAGTAATCATGTCACCAATAAAAAGATTTGTAGCGCAACTTGTTAAAAACGAATAAATATGAGAAAGAATATAGCAATATTACTAATAGGCTTAGTGTCAGGTTTCGCAACCATGGCACAAAGCCCTGATATTTCCGGTTTTGTAAGAACTTATGAAGGTGTTAACACGGAAACAGGTGATTTCTCTATTATCCAGCAAACCGCCAGTCTTAACTTTGAAAAACGAGGCGAAAAGGTATCTTTCAAGGCTAACCCAATGTTATACTTGTATAATACCGATAGTTTGCAACTTCGACTAAGAGAGGTATACATGGATATGTACTTTAAAAACTTTGATATTCGTATTGGTAAGCAACAAATAGTGTGGGGCAAAGCTGATGGCGTGTTTATAACTGATATTGTTTCACCTCTTGACCTATCGGAGTTCCTCCTTCCTGATTTTGATGAAATACGCCAAGGTGTTATTGCGTCTAAGATTGACTATTATATTGGCAACAGTACCATTGAGGCTATCTGGATGCCTGCTTTTTCTTCCAATCTTCGACCCGATGCTCGTTCTGATTGGTATATAGCTCCTGATTTTCCTGTTACTCCTACATTTGATTGGAGTAAAAATGCGGTAAATCCTTCACTGGAAAACAGTGAACTGTTTCTTAAATGGTCGGCTATGACCTCAAAAATTGATTTTGAACTGATGGGCGGTTACACATGGGATGATAATCCGGCAATGCATGTTCAGAAAACAATTTCAATGGACACAATACAAGGAGTACCTACACCTGTTTTAACCGGAATATCGGTAACTCCCCAACATCATAGACTTTCTGTGATTGGAGGTTCATTTAGTACTGAAATAAAAGGTCTTATTCTAAGAGGTGAAGGAGCTTATTACAATGGTAAATATTTTCAAACAGAAAATCCGATTGCCAATGATGCTTTGGTGCAAAAAGATTATTTAAACTATGTCGTTGGGCTGGATTTCAGTATTAAAGACATAAAATTAAGTACCCAGTTTATCCAGAAATATATTATAGATTTTGAAGAAGGAATAAACGAAAATGAATTCCACAATACAGCCACCTTTCTGGCTCGATATGATATGATGCGGGAAACGCTGCACCTTGAACTATTTTCTTATATAGGCTTGTCTGACAGCGATGCCCTGATACGTCCAAAAATAAGCTATGATTTTGATGATAGTTTTTCGCTGCTCTTCGGGGCTAATATTTTTGTAGGTGATGAAGGCGGTCAGTTTGGGCAATATCGGGATAATTCAATGATTTATACTAAAATAAAATATAGTTTTTAATCTATATCAGACTGCAATGGAAACAAGTCAACGAATTTACGATGCAGCAAAACATGCATTTCTTAAATTTGGTTACCATGGAACAACAATTGATAAAATTGCCAGGTACGCAGGCTCCGGTAAAGCAATGGTTCATTACTATTATAAATCTAAAGATGAATTGTTTAAATTGATATTTAAAGATTATATTATGTTGCTGTCTGATGCATTAAATAAGCATAAAGCAGAAAAATCACATCCTATTAATCAAGGGATTGAATATCCTGAACTATATGAAATAGCGTGGTTCATAGCAAGTGAGTTTAAGTATAACCATGAATTAGCAATAAAAACAATTCGGGAGAATAAAGAACTGACAGCCATTTTTCTAAAATCATATAACAATCCTGGTTGGTTAGAGAATTTTCAAAATATTATTACTGCACAATTACAGGCAATATTTATTAGAAATAATTTCAAAATTCAGAATTAGTATTAATAATAATCCGGCTTTTGCAATCGTGGTATAAGATTGAAATAACAGGACTATAAGCAGGTACGAACAATTTGACAAAACATAACAATCATGTTTTTGTTTAACTTACACATTAAATCAATAACTTGTATCTATGATGATTTTATTAAAAAAATTCAATTGTTATGAGCGAACTTATTAATAACTCAAAATATCGTAAAGAGCGATTAAAAGAACTGATTCTAAAACTACACCAGGGAGAATCGGCAGAAGCTGTTAAAAAAGAACTGGTTGAAACACTAAAAAGTATTCCTTACGGAGAAGTTGTGGAAGTGGAGCAGGAACTGATGCAAGAGGGATTACCCGAAGAAGAAGTTTTAAAACTTTGTGATGTTCATGGTTCGGTTCTCGAAGGCAATGTAGATTTAAGCGGAGCAAAAGATATTCCTGCCGGGCATCCGATTGATGTATTTAAGAATGAAAATATTGAGCTGAAGAAAGTAGCTGAAAAAGCAAAAACTTTGCTAAAGGCGTTAAGTGCCGTTGATGATTCGGAGTTTCAGCAATTTATTTTTGGGTTACAAGGTGTGTTTAATCAGTTGATGGATTTAGACAAGCATTACCTTCGTAAAGAGTACCTTGTATTTCCACACTTAGAGAAAAACGAAATTACTGGCCCGCCCAAAGTCATGTGGGGTAAACATGATGAGATAAGGGAACAGTTGAAAGGTTGTATCGAGGTTTTAAATACGAAAGAAATTACTAAAACAGACTTAATTGATTCTCTCGATTTGTTGTTTTTTCCTACTCTACAAGCTATAATTGATATGGTACAGAAAGAGGAGGAAATTCTGTTTCCAATGAGTATGGATGTACTAACTACTGAGGACTGGTGGAGCATACATAAACAAACGCTGGAATTTGGTTTTTGCCTGTATGACCCACAAGTTGAATGGAAACCCGAAGGGCTAACCGATGAGAAAGATGATACAGGGGTTACTTCTGACGGAAGCATTCAATTGCCCTCCGGAAGTTTTTCTGCAAAGGAAATAATGGCAATTCTAAATTCCGTTCCATTCGACATGACCTTTGTCGATAAAAATGATAAGGTTAAGTATTTTACCCAAGGAAAAGAGCGAATATTCGTCCGCAACCGTTCAATTATCAATCGTGATGTACGTTTGTGCCATCCTCCAGGAAGTACCCATATTGTAGAAAAGATTTTGGAGGATTTTAAATCGGGTAAAGCTTCTCATGCTTCTTTTTGGATTCAGATGAAGGGCAAGTTTATTAAGATTGAATACTTTGCTTTACGTGGAGAAGATGGTGAGTACCTTGGTACACTTGAAGTTTCTCAAGATTTATCTGAGAACAGGGCTTTAGAAGGTGAAAGACGTATTTTAGAATACACAGACAATAAAGAAAAAGACAATGGATAAACTGATAATTACTCCCAAAACGAAGATATTCGACTTGTTGGAAGCATATCCTCAATTGGAGGATGTGCTAATAGCAGTTGCTCCACCGTTCAAAAAGCTGAAGAATCCTGTATTACGAAAAACCATTACAAAGATTACAACTTTAAGTCAGGCATCTGTAATTGGTGGTATCAAAGTTGAAGAACTCATAAACAAGCTTCGTACAGAAGTAGGGCAAACAGCAACTGACTCAATTGAAACAGAAGACAGCAATTATACTACAGAAAAGCCTGATTGGTTTGATGAATCCAATATCTCTGAATCAATAGATATAAGAGAAATGCTAAATGCCGGAGAACAGCCAGTGCATGAAGTCTTAGCTTTATTAAAGAAACTTGATTCAGGAAAAATACTTAAAGTGATTGCACCTTTTATTCCTGCTCCACTTATTGATAAGTCCCTTAGTTTAAATTATGAACATTGGCTCAATAAAAAGGGGGATGAAGAATTTTTGGTGTACTTCAAAGCATAGTTTTATTTTAATAAGCCCGAAAGGGCTTTTTTATCCACAATTTTTATATTTCGTCCCTCTGCTTCAATAATACCCTCATTATGCATTTCACGTATTACCCTTCCCAATGATGGGCGTGAAACACCAAATATATTGGCAAGTTCACTTTGCGAATTTTTAAGCGTAAACTCCGTTTTATCTTCTCGTCTGACCTGTTCAAGCAGATAAATTGCAAATTTGCCTCTGATGGATTGCAATCCTAATAACTTAATCTTTTTTGTGAGTTTCTGTGCCCGGTTGGATATAATATCGAGATAGTTTTTTAGCACAGTATTTTCATTACAAAATAAGTTCATCAAGTCTTGTCGTGGAATAAACAAAATTTTGGTTTCTTCAACTGCAATTACATCAACAGGTAGCGTATTATCCTCACCGAATAAGAATGCAGAAGCTATTGTATCTGGAGCATGAAGTTCTTCAATACGCAAAGACTTTCCCTGAAAATCCATCATTTCACCAACAGCAGCTCCTTTAACGATTATTCTGAGACTGTTACATACATCTCCACTGCTTGCTATCAACTCATCTTTTTTATATGTTTTTACCTGATGATGTACTGTCTTAATTATTTCGCCAATTTCTTCCGATTTTAAATCCTTAAAAATGTAGCTCGATTGTAACGCATCTACATAATTTAAAAAGCAAAAACTGCATTTATCATTACAAGGCTGAATATATTTTTCACTAAAACAATTCTTTTCGCTTGTTGTATTTCCCATATACTGTGACTTAGAAAATTATTTTGCACAAAAATAGAAAAAAACATCCTTCCTGTAACATATGTTACAGCTATTACTCTCAAAATGCCACAACTTTGTATCGTTGATTTGAAATTAAAAACTTAAAAAGATAAAATTATGAGCATGTTTTGTTATCAGTGTCAGGAAGCAGCAAAAGGAGAAGGTTGTACCATCAAAGGTGTTTGTGGAAAAGAAGATTCAACGGCAAACCTACAGGATTTGTTAGTGTATGTCACCAAAGGAGTATCCTTGGTTACTGAAATTGCTAAGAAAAATTCCGTTGCAATTGACACAGCCGACAAGTTTGTATTTGAAGCATTATTTGTAACCATTACCAACGCTAATTTCGATGATAATAAAATCACCGATAAAATTATTGAAGGTATTAAGGTGCGTGATGCTATAAAGAAAGAACTGGAAGATAAAGGCGTAGAAATCCCAAACCTTCCGGCTAATGCGACTTGGGTTGCAGAGGGCGAAGAAGCAATTAAAGCAAAAAGTGAGATTGTTGGAATTTTAACTGAACAAAACGAAGATATTCGTTCATTAAAAGAGTTGTTAACCTACGGATTAAAAGGGATGGCTGCTTACGCCGAACATGCTTTTAATTTAGGATATACTGACGAGAAAGTATTTGCATTTATGCACAAGGCATTAGTTGCCACTACCCGAACTGATATTACAGTTGATGAATTGGTTGGCTTAACTTTGGAATGCGGTGAGTATGGAGTAAATGTGATGGCTTTATTAGACAAAGCAAATACCGAATCTTATGGAAATCCTGAAATTACAAAAGTAAATATTGGTGTTCGTAATAATCCGGCTATCCTTATTAGCGGTCACGACCTGAAAGATATGGAAGAGCTGTTAAAGCAAACCGATGGAACCGGAGTTGATGTTTACACACACAGCGAAATGTTACCAGCTCACTATTACCCTGCATTTAAAAAGTACGAACACTTTGTAGGAAATTACGGTAACGCATGGTGGAAACAAAAAGAAGAATTTGAATCATTTAACGGTGCAATTCTATTCACGACTAACTGTATTGTTCCTCCAAAGGATAGCTACAAAGACAGAGTTTATACAACTGGTGCATCAGGTTTCGATGGTTGTACTCATATTCCTGACAGACAAGACGGACAACCAAAAGATTTTTCTGCAATCATTGAACATGCTAAGAAATTACCTGCTCCGACCGAGATTGAAACAGGAGAAATTATTGGTGGATTTGCACACAATCAGGTATTACAATTAGCAGACAAAGTAGTTGATGCTGTTAAAACTGGTGCAATTAAGAAATTCCTTGTAATGGCAGGATGTGATGGTAGAATGAAAGGACGTGAATACTATACTGATTTTGCAGACCAGTTACCACAAGATACTGTTATTCTTACAGCAGGATGTGCGAAATATCGTTACAACAAGTTACCATTGGGTGATATAGGAGGTATTCCTCGTGTATTGGATGCAGGACAATGTAACGATTCATATTCTTTGGCTGTTGTTGCTCTTAAACTAAAAGAAGTATTTGAATTGAATGACATTAACGAACTGCCAATTGCATATAACATTGCATGGTACGAGCAAAAGGCTGTGATTGTATTATTAGCTCTTTTACACTTAGGTGTGAAAAATATTCACCTGGGGCCAACATTACCAGCTTTCCTTTCTCCAAATGTTGCAAATGTTTTAGTTGAGAACTTTGGGATTGCAGGAATTGGAACTGTTGAAGAAGATTTGAAACTTCATTTGGCTTAATATAAAACATACTCATTTTTAAACGCTGCAAAAGAGATATTTTGCAGCGTTTCTTTTATCTAATAAAATTTTAATCGTAAATTTTATTATCAATTTCAAGATTTAAACGATGATTTATCCTTATTACGAGAAAAGTGCAGTACTGAAAACAGAGCAAGCGTATGGCTACCTATTGGCAGAAACAGATAACAATGATATTGTTGAATTACACATTTTAAAAAATGGTTTGGTTCCGGCACATGCACTCCCTGTTGATGTTGTTTTTTATGTTATTTCAGGCAGAGGGAAAATCACTATCGCAGATGAAATTACCAATGCCTTGAAAGGAGATGTTATTGCCGTGAAAAAGAACTTGGACAGAACATGGCAAAATCCTTTTGACGAACTTTTGAAGCTTCTGGTAATTAAACAGAAACCTTAATTGGGATTTGCTGTTAATTTTATTATTGAAGGTAATTAAAACAGATGCTTATGTCGGAATTCACAAATACAAAACAGGCAAGGGTAGAAAAACTGCTTGAGGTTTCTAAATTAATTTTAGAAACCGGTAATGCTCATTCGTTTATAGTTGATAACAAGGATTTTATTCCTACGGTAATACCTACTGATTTTATAAACCTCTTTGACGAGATTATAAAACAAGGGCACAAGATGGAGGATATAAAAGTGCTGACAAATAAAGTCCTTAATATTTTCCATGTTCCTATACGTGATTTTGTAAGAGTTGAACCCAAACCGGATTCATTTCTTGGTGTGCTAGAACAGAATAACCATGAAATGGAGGTGCTTTTGGATAAAATCCGTCCTTTTTTTAAGCAATTTGTGAAGGAAACCGACAATACTGATCTGCATAAAAAACTTATAGAACTGTTTACTCAACTCGAAGTATTTGCAAAGCACTATACAATTAAGGAGAATGTGCTATTCCCAATCATTGAAGAAACATGGCCGGACTATCGCTGTTTACAGATTATGTGGTCATTTCACGATGATATTCGCAGAAATATTAAATCCGTTATTACTCAATTACAGGTAGGAAATATAGACCTAAAAATATTCAATAAATGTGTTGGCGACATATTCTTTAATATGCACGCCATTAAATTCAGGGAAGAGCGTATTCTCTTTCCTTGCATATTATCAACCATCAGCGAAAGCCAGTTAGAAAAGATGAATCGTGAAGGCTTTGAGCTGGGCTATCCATTTATTCAACCTAATTTAAAGATGGACAAAGAATTCAAACCAGATTATGAAGGAAACCTTGTAAATCTTGGAACGGGCAAAGTAAGTATCGAGCAAATCAAACTCATTTTTAATCACCTTCCGGTGGATATTACTTTTGTTGATGAAAACAACAAAGTTTGCTATTTCTCAACACCACCTAAACGAATTTTTCCTCGAACAACTGCAATTATCGGGCGTGAAGTAAGTAACTGCCATCCGCCTGAAAGTGTTCATGTAGTTGAACAAATTGTAGAATCGTTCAGAAGTGGAGAAAAAGACCAGGCTGATTTTTGGATTAAAATGCGAGGGGAATATATCCTTATTCAATATTTTGCTGTTCGTGACGAAAATGGAAACTACAAAGGCGTTATTGAAGTCTCTCAGGAAATTTCGGGCATTAAGGCTTTGGAAGGGGAAAAGCGATTATTGGATTGGTAATCTTAAATCTTTTAAAATATGGAATTATCAAAATTAAAGCTTGAGAAGTTTAAACATATCAAGGTTGTAAATTTTCCAACTGATATTAAAGTCGAACTTGATTCTACAGACAATGAAGTAGAAGTAATAATCTATTATATTGATAAGATTGAAGATGTAAAGGATTTTGTGGAATTGAGCAACAGCTCTAATCTTCCAAAAGAGAACCGTACAATAATGGTTTATAAAAAGGGACGAAAGGATGGTGTTAATCGTGACTCCATATTTCTGCCCTTTAAGGAACAAGTATATAAAGGATTTAAGTTGAAAGCACCCATGCTTTGTTCTATTTCAAAAGATTTGAGTGCTTGTGTTATGTGTAAAGAAATAGGATAGAGAATGGATAATATAAAAATCTTTAAGATGCCTTTTGCCAAAGTCTATCCGCTTTATATTCAAAAAGCCGAAAGAAAAGGCAGGACCCAGAAAGAAGTGGATGAAATTATCTTCTGGCTCACAGGCTATGATAAATACAGTCTATTTCAAATTTTATCGAATAATTCCGATTTTGATACTTTCTTTAAGTATGCACCAAAAATAAATCCAAATGTCTCAAAAATTAAAGGCGTCGTTTGTGGTGTTCGAGTTGAAGAGATTGAGGATAAGTTAATGCAGCATATCAGGTATCTCGATAAATTGATTGACGAACTGGCAAAAGGAAAAGCAATGGAGAAAATCTTAAGGAAATGACAAAAAGGAGGCTCAACCTCCTTTTATATTTTGAGCTAATTAATAGCTTCATCCAAAGCCTTACCTGGCTTAAACTTAGCAACCTTTTTTGCTGCAATCTGAATTTCTTTCCCTGTCTGAGGATTTCTACCTGTACGAGCCGAACGTTCGCTGATAGAAAATGTACCAAATCCTATTAATTGAATGCTTTCGCCTTTAGTTAAAGCACTTTTGATTGCCTCTGTTGTTGCATTTAATGCTTTTTCTGAATCTGCTTTTGTTAAGCCACTTACCTCTGCAATGGCACTTACTAATTCTGATTTATTCATTCTTTTAATTTTTTAGATTGAGTAAAATATTCAATGCAAGATAACTATTTCTTCCTTACATCTGCTTAAACTGCGGTATTGAAAGGTGTTTATGGATATCAACACTCAATTACTTCATAATTTCAGGACAATAAACTATCAAACTTAGTGGTAAAGTAAATCAAGTAAATGTGAAGTAAATATTTAAAACCTTACTAATAAATAAGTTACTGTATTTGATTTACATTATTTACTTCATTTACTATAAAAAACACCTATTTCCTTTTAGTTGAATTTTTGAGCATAAAAAAAGGATACCATAAAGTACCCTATAAAGAAAAAAATGCGAAACGATATCAAATTGCCAGCTCCACACCATCAATGACAATTCCATTTGTTGTTTCGGCATCCTCGTATTTAAACATATAACTGGAGCCTAACACACTATGCGTATAGCATTTTACTCTACGGCTTTTTTGTGAACTGTTGGGGATAAATGATTTATTACCCTTTGCCGTTAACAATTCCCTTAAAGAGTTCATTTCAAGAAAATGCAGCTTATTTTTATTCACATAGTCGCAATAGCAAGGATAAAGTAGTTTGTATTTGATGTAGAGTATTTTCTTTATTGGGTCTTTCACGTAGTGGATGTCTTTACGTATATCACCATAAGGGTCTGCAACCTTATAGGCAATAGCACTCCAAAAGATGGATACATCTTTTAAGTCACTTGCCATTTCATCTTGCATCTTTGCGTTTTCGATAACTGCATCCTGGTACGTATCTAAATCAAATGGAAAAGCTAATTTACCATGAAGGAGTTTAACCGGAGTCAACAATAGGGCTATATGTCTTATTTGTCGGTCTGCCAGTTCTGTTTCTGCATTTATAACCGATTTAACCTGTTGAAAAACCTCATTAAACACCTTTTTAAATTGCTTTTCAAAATAGCTGCGGTATTTAAAGAGTTCACGTGTGATATTGCAAAATCCATGCTCTTTCTCTTTTTGTAAGGTTTTATAGGCTTCTGTGGTTTCATCAGAAAACTTATTACCCTCAAAATGCAATACAATCATACGGGCAAATAAAGCTGCTTCAGAAGTGGGCAGTTCATTCCCATCTACCATACAGGCAGAGCTAATTTCAAGTGTTGTGGTTTTATTATCGTTGCTCTTTTGTGCCATGGTGTACAGCTCTCCATCATAACCTGTTTTAAATACATCAACCGTCTTTTTATCAATAGCATTGGTATATTCTTTGAGATAGTATAAAGCATTACTGCGTTGAGTTAATGAGCGTGAAAAACCTTTGTCCGTGGAGTTTAGCAAGGATATTCCATGATTTGGTTCACCAAACAGGTGCATAAAGAAATTTACAAAATTGGATTTACCGGCTCCTTGGTCACCAAACAGGAATAAAAATGGGAAGAAGCCTGTTATATCAAGAATAATATCACGGTACAACGCCAGTATGACAAACGAAATCCCCACCGCCCCGTTTAAACCATAGGCCTTATAGATAAGCTCAGCCCATGAATTGAAATCAAGATTTCCGGCTTTGTATGCAAACCTACGCTCAGCAGAATAGCTTTTATCATTCAAGTTGGTATAGGCAAATGGAGGCAAATAAAGTGATGTGAAATCCGTATTGACAATACCTAACTTATCAGGATATGTAATGATATTATCTTTGTCTATCACAGCATCAGCAAAACAATAAGCATGGTGTTCACTTTGATACCCCAATTGATTAATGGCAATGGCGTTTTTCTCACGGTCATACAGAAAGGTTAAGATATTATCCAGTTGATGAGTGTTACCAAAGAAGGTTAAACCACGGCTTGATATGCTTCGGATGACCTTTTTAAACCTGTCCAGGTTCAATTCGGAACTCATTATCTCATTAACAGTAATTTCCCCAGTATTACGTTGAAATTTGACCAGACGCCTACTTTCCTTCGTGCCATCCATCAAGTGATAAACCGATTCCATTAGAAAATTAGAAAGCTTTTTAACAATTGGCTTTCCTTTAATGGTTTCCTTCATATAATAACAGCCATTTTCCACAAAGAAATAATACTCTTCATTATCTGCCTGTTTGTCTTCGCTGTTTAAAGGAATTGACTTGGTAACAACATCTTCCCAGAGTAACTGGTAATTGTCTGTGTTTTGAAGATAGCTGATTAATGACTTTTCCTGTAACAAATCATTGGCATCCTTTTTCTCCGGCAATATCAATCTTCGTAAGGATTGCATATCAAACCGACAAGAAAGAATAAAATCTTTGTAATAGTCTGCACATTTGTTTCCTGCATCATCGTTATCCATTGCCAAAACCACTTTCTTTCCCTGAAGATATGGTAGTAATACTTTTGGCTCTTTTATCTTGTTTTCAGTTGAAAACAAGGCAATAGATGAACATCCAACCATGGATAAAGCATTAATAACACCCTCTTGCAAGAAAACCACATCAAAGTCAGGAAAGAACATTTTATCATAAATGCTCTCGTTCAATGTTCCGTTATTTTTGGCTTTAGGCTTACCTTTTTCAGGATTAATCATCCTTCGATTGATAAGCTGATTATTCGTATCAGTAAACACAATGGCATTGGATAAAGAATCATACCAATAACTTCCTTGTGGTAAGGATTCTACATCAATTCCCCTTGATTTAAGATATTCACTTGCCTTTGTTAATGGGTTATTTCGGATGGCAAAGAGCATTTTATCAAACGCAGATGTTTTAGTTTGAGATGACGGTTTAAACACGTCTCGTATGCCCAGATAATCTTCCTGTAAATATTTAATGGCTTTATGTTCATTCCATCCATTATTGAGTAGCATGACAAAATCAATTGCAGAACCACCGGAACCACACGAAAAGCATTTGAAATAGTTTTTGCGGGTGTTCACACTAAAAGCCGGAGAATGGTTTGTCCCTTGACCACTTCCACAAAAGGGGCATTTTTCAAGTTGATTGGCTTTGTTGAAATGTATGCCTGTTTCCTTTTCAATAAGGGCTTTGATATCAATTTGTTTTACTTTTTCGATTGTCTGCATTTGTTTTTCATTGTGCCATAAACAGGCTATTCAAACCCTATTGTTCTTCCTCAGAGGTATTCTGCATCTCATTTTCCATATTCATCCTTTGTTTTTCTTCTTCCAGATGATGAACCATACTTTCAGTCAGTTCCTGGCTATCCATGCAGTTGCCGATTATGGTAATCATGTAATAGGCAAAATTGATATCACCCTGTTTTAATGCGTTGGCTGTATCGTCAATCGCTTTAAAAAGCTGCTTTTGTTGTTCTGTTTGCGGTGGATGAAGTTCTTCTACTTGCACATTGGCTTCCGGAGTATGACTTTGACTATTTGATGCTTCTTCCTCAATAAAGCCTAATGCACTTTGTAATTCATGTTTGGTTAAGCCTAATAATTCGGCTGCTTTAGGGCTTCCTGCAAGCAATTTACTTCCGATGCCAGACAATACACCTGTAGCCACTCGCTTTATGATTTCGGTATTTGAATAGCCTGCCAATCGGGTTTCAAGGTCTGATATTTCTGAAACATACTCACTATTGGCTTTTTCAAGTTTTGTATTCTGCTCTTTTAAAGTATCCCTTTCAATAGCGAGCTCTTTGACTTGCTTTTGAAGTGTTTCGATAAGCGTTTCCTGTTTGTAATCATTCAGTTTCTTTTCAAACTGCATCAGGGTATTTTCGTGACGGGCGTTGTTTACTGCTCCTAATAATCCTGCCAATCCATTAAAAGTGTTGCTCGTATTCTCTTTGTCTGTTTCTATGCCTGTTAAAGCCCCGAACAATTGACTTATTCCATCAAGGTTGCCCATAAAGTTGTTATTACCTGTCATTTTATGTTTTTGCAAGGCACTTTCAATAGCTTGTTCTATTTGAGATTGGTTAGAAGAATTATTCGTCTTGTTTTCGCTAAGTGTAATGGGGTATTCTTCTACCTTTCCGGCTTTTGGGCTCATTCCCCTATAAATACAGACTTTGATATTTTTGCCTTCCTGTCGGGCTATATCCTTTGCCGATTCAATATTTTCAGTAAAAGCTTCGATATTGTTTGTGCGAGGTACAATCAGTATGTGTCCAGAGTTACTTTCAACCCTGATTTCGTACGCATAATTCTTATTTTCTTGCAGGTTTTTATATATCGCATCCTGCATATTGCTTTGTTTTTCCTTCATTGTTGTGATTTTTTAGTGAAGAATTAATTCTTTTGTGTATAAAAAGCTACTGGACTTCTTATTTTCAGAAACTCAGACCAACAAAAAACTATGTGTTTGCTATTAATACCAACTTAGAGCAATCATGACTTACTTTTTCGCTATTCGGGCTTATGTTGCAACTATTATCTGTGAACTCAACACTTACTATTAACCAATTATTTTATAAGTCTCTTATAATGAAATTGATTTGAACGTACAGCCTTGATACTTGCAGTAAATAATGAGCAACACAAAAGCATTTGTCCGGTATTAAGCAGCTATGATTTCCTTTTAACAGTTATCCTTTGCGAACTATTACCTTACTCATCATTAGGCTCTACCCAGTAGCCTTTGTTTAAAGTTGATTCCAACTCAATAATAGCCAGCTTTTCTTTTACAGGGTTGTATTTTACACTAAATGCAACTTCCTTAAAAGTGGTACCACAAACGACAGCTCTGAGTCTACTTTCAGAAGCTGATTCAGCAAAACGAGCTATTTCATTTATTGGGACGAAAAATATTTTCTCTTTCATTTTTGTAAATCGTTTAAACCCCAAACGGGTAACTATGGGCATTAACACCCATAGTTAAGGGTTACCTTATTCATCATCATCGTCCTCTTCTTCATCGTCTTCGTCCTCTTCATCAAGGTCTTCCAGTTGTTCCATTATCTCCAGGATTGCTTCGCTGTCTTCCTGCGGGTCATATTCCACTCTAACAAGGAGTTCATTATCATTATTTCTTCCGGTAATGAATCCTTCCAATCCATACTCTTCCAATAGCTCGGCAAAATCAACACTGGAATCTGCCGGAACATTAAATGTTCTTGATTTCATTCTTTTAAAATTTTAGATTAATAAATATGTGATGGCTTTTCTGAAAGCCTTTATAATTGCGTGAAGTGATTATTTCCTTCTGTGTTTAAGGAATAGTTCTTCTTCCATTTGACCGATATATTCATCGGTACTTTGAGGTTTTCGGCCTTTCATCCAGTCCTCGATTTCGGTGCGGATAAATACAAGTTTGCGACCGCCATGCATGGGCTTGCGAAACGGAATTTTGCGGTCGTGAACTAACCTGTATAAGGTATTTTTCTTATACCCGGTCAAGTCAACCAGGTCTTCAATGGAAAGCGTGTCGCTTTTTGCTTTGGCAATGGGTTTAGGGCTTGTTGCAGAAATCACTCTGCGTACAGTGTTTTCAATAATTTCAGAAAGCTCAGTTTGTTCTATAACGATTAGTTTCATACATCTGAATTTTATGGCAATACCAATTGATTACCTGTTTGCATTAAATTTTATTCGATTAATCAATGCAAAGATTAGATGATGAAAGCCCGGTTAGTTTTGAGTTAGGCTAACTCTTTGTAACTATCTAAATATGAATGAGAAAATTTTAACCCTAATTAGGCTAATCAGGAAAACCCTTCAAATGAAACAGTACATCAGCATCATTTTTAGCTATGTCAGCTACAATTTCTTTTAAGTTTGGGTAGCTTCTGGCTATTTTTACTTTATTGCCCATATCTTCCAAATCACGGTAATGATTATAGAATTGTAGTGTGCTAATTCCCGGAAAACGATTTTTGGCAAAAGCTTCAATTTTAGCCTTGGGAAACCTGTCGTAATCATTTTTCACAAATGGAATTTCTCGTCCTGCCTGTTCCTGGATACGAATATACAAAGCATAGTATTTTGCATCATACTTTGGTATTTCAGGCTCCTTTGTTAGCTCCTCTGTGGTTTTTGAAAGGTTCAGATTCATCTGCTGTATATCGTTTAGATTCTTTATCAGCTTTTTTTGAGAACCTAACCATTGTTTTATTATTGAAGTGTATTCGTGTTTATAAGGATGTAAAAGTTCTTGCTCTTCGTTTTTATTCTCCTGGATGGCACATTCGGTCAGAAACTCCATAATAGAATCTGAATCCCCTTTTCTCCATAGGTCTTCGGTGCTAAATTCACATAAGGCAGTTTCTAAATGAGTGTGCAATAACTCTTTTATCTTTTCTCGTGAAAGTTCTTTAGGAATCTTCGTAAAATGGGCTGATATATACCTGTTCAGTTTACCTTGGGGATAGAGTTCCAATACTGAAGCAATATCATGGATATGAATTTTTTCAATTCCCAGGGGTTTAAAAGGAAAGATGTCAGAAAAGCTGAGAACTTCATCAAAGTAGTTATGGCAGGATATAATATCGTTCTTTCTAAGAATAAATTGAAGCAGTTGTTTGCTTTTGGGGCTAACGACACCATCTTGCTCAAAAAAGCCTATCAGGGTCTTCCAGTAGATTACGGTTCCTGAAATGGATGCAATACTGCGTTCCATGTAAACCATATATTCTGTTATCCTGTGTAACCAATCCTTTTTGTCAATATTTAGATAGGTGAAAATGACTGTATTACCAATATTTTGCATGGTTTTCAGAATCTCTTCTGAAACGTCTTTTTCCGTAAGGTTACATGTTGTGTAACCAAAATCACACTGGCCGATAGTCTTGTTTACATCAAAAAATATCTTCTGCCAATCGCTTTCCCGTTCTTCATCTTCAATTGTAGCTTTCAGAAATCCGTTATCATGTAGAATATCGAAATGCGCTTCTTCTGGTATATCGATAAATGTTTTTGGTTTAAATCCGTCTGATTTAATATATACTGCTCTTTCTGCCATTTTTGTTTTCATTATAATACTTCCGCTGCTTTGTCTATAACATCTGTTTTTAAACTATCAAGGTACACCTTGGTAGTTTCCAGTTTTTTGTGCCCCATAACCTGTGAAATGACATTTTCAGGCACATTGTTTTCTTGTAACTGCATAGCCATTGTATGACGGGATACATAACCAGTCAAATGAAAATCTATTTCTAATTCTGTTGCCAGCTTTTTTAAATATTCGTTATACCATCGTTGGAGCATTCCAATATGATTATAATGCTCAAGCGGAGTCGGTTTTTCTTTAGTGACAACCGGGAGTAGATAGTCTCCAATAGGCTCACGATATTGAATCATAGCTTGCATTGTTCCTTCAATCTCAGGTGTAATGCGAATACTGATTGGTTTTGAATTTCTGGTGTTACGGGTTTTCTGACGACGATAAACGATGTAAGTACCTTTCTCCAGATAAACCACATTTGATTGTTTCAGGTTAGCCAAATCAATGTATGACATACCATAGGTGTAATATGAAAACAAGAACAACTGCCTTGCAAATTCCTGTTGCGGGACTTGAGAGGGTGTGTCTTTTAGCTTTTGTAAGTATTCTGTTGGAAGGTATCGTTTGATGGTTTCCTCTTTTAATTCTGAAACATTAAAAAGGTTATTTTCAAATGGAAAATTAGTTTTTGTCGCTGCACCATCACGAATAGCTCTTACAAAGATGGCTTTCACTGATTTCAAGTAACCAAAACGTGTATTACCTCCGCATCCTCTTTTAATAAGCCAGTTGTTAAAATCATTCACATAAGCCAAATCAACTTCAACAAAAAGCCTGTCATGCAGTTTTTTATCAAATTGTTGCCAAACCCGAAGGGTCTTTTCATAACTCTTTGCAGTGCCGATGTGTCTTGTATCAAGCATCGTCTTTATAAAATTTTCAAGAAAGGGTTTTACTTTTCCTTGTACAATACGATTAAGAAAGCTATCCTTAAATTGTTTCAGAGTCCAGTCTATATGCTCTTTTTCATATTCATAAATAATATCCAAGGCACGTTGGTTATAGCGTTCCAAAAGAGCATTTTCTTTTATGCGCTTCTCATTAGCTTCACGCTTTTCTGCTATTCTTAATCCTTTATATACTACAAGACGTTCCTGGTGTTCATCCCAAAATTCTTCAGTACTTGAAATATTTAAAGAAATAAACTGACGTTTACCATATTTGGTAACAACCATCATAATGGCATATTCTCCGTTTTGTAGTTGTCTATCGGTGCGTAATTTGAATCTATGGTATCTTTTGCTCATTTTCTTTGGATATTAATGATGAATACTTTACAAAACCTTAACCGCTTCATCTATGACACTTGTATCCAAACTGTCAAGATAAACTTTGGTGGTTTCCAGTTTTTTATGTCCCAACATTTGAGAGATTACATGTTCGGGAATATGATTCTCCTGCAATTGCATAGCAGCCGTATGCCTTGCTACATAACTGGTGAGTTTCATTTTGATGTCAAACTCATCGGCCAGTCGTTGCAGGTTTTTGTTGTGTTGTCGTAGTATGATTTCGATATGTCTGGACAGCGTTGAAAAATTATCCTTGTGCATAGTTACTATTGGCAATAAATAATCTTCAATCGTTTTTTTATGGTCTGTAATCGCTTTAAGTGTTTGCCGAATGTTATCTGTTATCTTAATGCTTATAGGGGAACTTTTCTTCTCTTGTGTTTTGAGGCGTTTATAGATGATGTATTCTCCGGAATTGTATTTTACAATGTTGCTGGTTTTTAATACCGCCATATCTTTGAAAGAAATTCCATAGCAGTAATATGAAAAAAGGAATAACAGACGGGAATATTCGTCATGAGGATTATCGGATTTTTGATTCTTCAGCTTCTCAAGAAATTCAGTAGGCATGTACCTCTTTTCTGTTTCCCGATGAAGAGCATAAACTTGAAAACCATCCCTGCCAAAAGGATAGTTTTCTTTATAGGCTTGTCCGTTTTTTATCGCTCTGTTATATATTGCTCGTAGTCTTTTAATATGTCCCTCTCTGGTATTGGAAGTTACACCATCTTGTTCCATCCATTGATTAAAACGCTCAACATAATTAACGTCAATATCATTAAAACTTAGATTACTTAATTCAGGAGCGAATTTCAATAGTTTTCGATGTAAGCAATAAAAGGTTTTTGAAGTACCGTATCGGTGTGTTTCTTTCAAAGTTTGAATATGTTCTATCAGAAAAGGTTCGACTTTACCTTTTGCAGGTTGTCTTTTTATTTTTTCCTTGTATTGAGATGGAGTCCAATGGGTATTATTTTCTCTCTCATACTCATATTCTATTACCATTGCTCGATTTGAATAATCATCGATTTTGGCATTGACCTCTTTGCGTTTTTGGTTTTCTGCTTTTTCTGTTTTGTCGCTACAGTTATCCAAAATAATCAAGCGTTCGTTATCACTATCCCAATGCTCAGGACAAACCGATATTTTCAATGAGATAAACTGACGTTTCCTGTTTTTAGTAATAACCATGATTACAGGACAAGTTCCATTCTCATCTAATCGGTCTGTTCTTAGTTTGAATCTGTGATATTTTTTCATAGAAGTCTACTTTTTTACTACCTGATTTTGTTTCGTTTTATTACCTTTTGGTTACACATTTGTTCCATATATTACCCAAAATAGATACAAATTGTTACAAATAATGAGATTTATAAAACGCTGTAACCCTCTACAAATATAGTATTAATCAATTAAATACAAAATAAGCATATATATACAGTGGGCACAGAATGGAATGTGTATGATGATTATATTGCTACAGGTATCGACACAAATGATAATGGAATTTATAACCAATATTTTTCGTTAGAGCCCCGAATAAGTTTGAATATCAAATTACATAAAAGTCATGTTTTAAAACTAGCATATTCAAGAGGGACTCAGTTCTCTCAGGTTTTACAAAACAGTATTTTTTCTTATACCTCTATTCAGACATGGATGCCGGCAACAGTAAATATAAAACCGCTGTATTCTGATATATATTCTTTAGGCTATTTTGCAGAACCTCGAAGTAGACTTAAATTTTCAGCAGAAGCTTATTTCAAGCAAACAAAAAATATTATCGACTATATCGATCATGCCCAGTTATTGAATTACCCCTATATTGAATCACAAATACGTCAGGGAAGGGGAGCTTCCTATGGTTTTAGTATAACAGCATCAAGAAACTCTGAAAAATTAGACTTAGAAATGTCGTATACTTATTCCCGGGTGTTGTATACGATTGATGGGATTAACCAGGGCAAAGAATATCCTGCGTTACAGGATATCCCGCATGATTTTAGGATTACAGCGGTTTATAAACCTACAAAACGTATAGGAGTTAGTGCTTTCTGGACGTATCATTCCGGCTTTGCCGTTACCTTACCAGTGGGGAATGTTTCGTTTAACGGTGATGATGAATACAATGGAATATCAATCTATACGGATAGAAACAGCAGTCGTTTTCCTGATTACCACCGCTTGGATTTATCAGTCTTTCTTTATCCAAAACAAAAGGATAAACGCTTTAAGGGTACATGGTCTGCCGGGGTATACAATGCTTATAATCGCATGAATCCTATTGGTATTAATACGTCAGCAGGTTATGATAACAAAATTTATGTGTACAACCTGTATCGGGTAATTCCTTTTATCTCATATAATTTTAAATTTTAACAATCAAGATATGTTACGCTTAAGATATATTTTTATAATGATGCTTTTTGTCCTTAATTCTTGTGAGACCTGGGACTATTATACCCTGGATGAATTCAATTTTGATGGGACAGAACACGAAATTAAGGTATTCGTTCAAGGGGGAATTACTACCCAGAATACACAACAAAGGATTTTTTTGTACAAACCTTCTGATTATTTTTCTGGTTCAAATACAGAAAATATAGTTTCTGCTGATGTTTATGTTACACACAATACAGATACTTTTATTTTTAATCCCGTTCTTAAGTACTGGAGCGATTATTATGAAGATTCGCTTGAACTGGAAAATCCATATTACCTGTCAGAAAAAGAATTCAGTGCTGTAGTTGGTGAAGTTTACACCTTAAACATTGATTATGATGGAGTTCTTTATTATGGGATGGATAGTGTAGTTAAGGCTTCTGACTTTAAGTTTAATGAAATACCATTGCCTTATGTTAATTATGATCATAGCTATATGTCTGATGATGTTGAATATGTCCTTGAATTAAAAAGACATCATTTTGGTTACGCAGTAGCTAACCAATGGAGATGGAATGTGAAAAGAAATATTTCTGAATCTGAAAACATATTATATCATTTAGGCGGAGTAGCTTATTCTCACCAATTTGCCGATGCCCAGGGACTATTTTCTAATATTGAATACTATACAACATTTTATTATGGAGAAAAAGAAAGTAACGATACATTGGTTGTTACGCGTGTCTCATATTCTGATGGATATTACAATTATCTGTATCAAAAATTTATGGAAACGGATTGGACAGAAAGTGTTTTTTCAACTCTGTCAGGAAATTTATCAACGAACATGAGTAGTGGGGCAATAGGATATTTTTATGCTTCAGACTTAAATTCAAAAGAGATATCAACGGGTGATTTTTTAAGTTTGGAAGGTAAATAATATACAAGAATTTCTAAAATTTAAGGCTTAATAGATTTTATTAAAAAAGTTTACTTTTGTGGGCTTTTAGGTAAATTAAGCATTAACACAGAGGGGGCATTTTTGAAAATGCCTATAAAAATGATAAATAAATTATAACATCAAAATCAAAAAGACATGAAAAGTTTTTGTATTATTTTTTTAATATGTATCACACAATTAGTTAATTCCTATTCTCAAGACAAAGCAGATAATATTCTATATTCAGTTGGTATTGGTTTTGGAAATGAAAATAATGTAAGTAATTATGGGATTTTTTTTACAAATGATATTAAAATTGAAATAGCAGAAAGACTTTCTTTGAATCCAAGAGTTAGTTTTTTTCAATCGTTAGGTTCAATAGAAAGTGAAGGATACAGAAGTCATTCCGGAATTTTTCTGGAGACAGGATTAAGTTATTCAATAAAAAAGAATGGAAAGGTTGAACTTTCTGTAAATGCCGGACCTTCTTTGGAAATTGGGGATGAAACATATAGTTCATTACGTCGATATGAAGATGGGGTGTTAGTAGAAGAAAGATTTGGAAATAACATGTTGAAGCAATTTGGCTTTTATGGGGATTTTGAAATTAGTTGGAAAAGAGATAGATGTTTGAAAACAATAGGTTTGAGAACGAATTATTATGGAATATACCCAGAGTTTCTTGGGATAGTCTATAAAATTGGATTTAATCTTTAACAGCAGAAAAAATAAAATTTGAAATTATGGAGCTAAAACCATATACAGGTTACGAAAGACTAATTAAATGATAATTAGGGTTTAAACGTTATGTTTTTTAATATCACCTTAAATCCGCAAGTGTTTTTATAAAATGGTTAATCACGCCTATAAGCACGAACCGAGGACAAAGGACGAGTTTAACAAAGTTAATTTTTCTTCACCCATTTGGGTGAAGTTTTCTCTGCGAAACCTCTGCGCAATCAGCAGTTTATAAATTTTGACTGCAGATTTTAGGTATTAATTTATTTATAATATTTTTGAGTGTTTTTAAAGATTGAACTATAAAAAGAACTAAAAAATCTATGAACAAATACCTATTGATAGGATTGTTAATATTATCCCCATCGTTTATATTGTTTGGTGCTGATAAACAACCAAAGATTGACTCAACGTTTAAATCCATTAATATTTCTCCTTCTATTGTTGTAGGAAGTGAGATAGAAATTTCATTTCGGGGAGAATTTGAAAATAGTGAAAGAGGTAAGCTATTATTTAGTGGTACAGCAGGCTTATTTAACTTCGATGAATACATCATGTTAGATATTGGATTGGGATATGGCTACCCAATAAAAAAATCAGCCAATTATAAAATTTATTTAAATGGATTATGTACCTATAACTATCAAGCTGTTCCTACAGGGCTCCCTAATGAGAGACATGGTGTTACAGGTTTGGTTGAATTGGAATTTCTTAAGACATGGAATAAACTTTCTTTAAGTATTGCACCTTTCTACAGAAGGTCTGAATTAAAAGGAATTACTTATTTCTCAGATAAAACTTTTAATGGATATAACTCTGTAGGTGTTAGAATTGGGATGATATACAGGTTTAAGCTGAATAAGTAATAAAATAAAACCTTACCTATTCTTATACCCCAAAAGCATATAGCTATAAATATTGAATATGATTAGAAAGATTTTACCAATTATTTTGATTTTTTGTTTCTCGGAGGTTTTCGCTCAAAAGGAATTGGTTCATGGAGTAATTGTTTTAGAATCAAAAGATTCAATTTCAGGTAAAATTGAAAATAAAAATTATTATTCAGCAGATAAAGTAGTGTTATTTAATGGAGAAAAAAACATAAACTATCCCAAAAAAGTTATATCAGAAATCCATATCAATTCAGATTTTTATGTAAAAAGTAATAAAGGAATTTGGTCTCAAGCGTTCTTTAAAAAAGAAGTCTCGGGAAATGTTAACCTATATACCTATAAAAGAAGAAAAAAGCTTGGTATATCAGGACTGGAGATTAATACCGGGCGATTACATCCGTCTATTAAATTGTATTGTGATGATTATCCCTATCTGAAGGAATCACTAAAAACCGTTGATAAGAAGAATGTAGATCAATTTATTACTGAGTATAATGCCTGGAAACAAGAGAATCCTTTATCTAAATCATTTTATGAGAGGAACATTCATAACAAACCATTGGTTAATATAAAACTTAGTTTTTTACTTCCTGGTGCAGGTATTGAGATAGGATTGAGTGATAATTTGTCTTTCAGTTCAATGTTAAAGAATGATTTGTATTATAGCAATATTTTTGGGTTTGAACTGGATCCTTTTATTGATTCACAGCTTCGCTATTTTCCTTATATGACGAAAAACGAAAGGGAAAATAAAAGGACTTATAAATATACAGGATATTATGTGGCTTTAGTAAATGGATATTATCTCGGAAGCAATTCAGGTTTGATGGGGGTAGAATACGGTTGGCAAAAAATAATTAATAAACACTGGTATTTTAATGCAGGAATAGGGGCTGGTAAATGGACAGGGGGAAATAAAAACTTTGTGTTTTTGCACGATTTTGATTTCGGGTTTAATTTTTAAAACAAAGTAACAGCCCTTATGATTTTATCTGTTTAATATTTGACAAAAAATTTAATACATCATTTTTTCGTCTCGAACTAATGGTAATGGTTTTGCCATTATTAAGAACCATATCTCCTTTATTATTTTTTCTAATATATTTTATGTGTTGAACATTTACAAGGTACGATTGATGAGGGCGTACAAACACGTTGCTGTCTAATGTTTTTTCGATGTTTTTAATAGAGACAGATACTTTAATTTCTTCACCATTTACCAAATAAAAAGTAGTATAACTATTTTCACTTTTGCAAAAGATTATGTCTTCAACCTGCACGATATAATAAAAATCACGTGTTGACAATACTAGTTTTTCTTTGGTTTCTGGCATCGTGTTATTTTTAGACCGGGGAAAAATTAATTTTATTGGATTTTTGCTCAGATAGATTTTGTTCTGATTGAAAAAAGAAGGTTTTAAAAGTAACTCTGACAGGTCTTACGACTCTGTCAGGTTTTGGTAATTTATTGATTTATTACCTGTCAGAGTTCGAAGAACCTGACAGAGTTTATAATCAAATGACTTTCGTGACATCCTCTCACTATGAATTGTTTTTAAAAATGGTATAGTACACCAGCTCCAAGAGTTAAGAAATTGAATCCTCCAAAAGTATACTTTGCTTCACCAAATACGCTTAGATCATCTGTAATTTTAAAACGTCCTCCTGCTCCTAAATTAATTCCTACCTCAGTCCCATTTATGCTATAATCATCGATATAATATCCATAACTATAACTGTAATCAAATTTCCAGAAAGTGAAGTTTAATCCAGCAAGTCCATAAAATGCTTTTTTATCATCAGAACTAAAAACATAATGACCATCAAGATCCAACATCGACCAATTTGTGTAGTTATTTTCGAATAAGTATGTAAAACCAGCAGAACCTTCCCAGTTTTCATCAATCATATAAACACCCTTGGCAGTTATCCCAACACTTCCAATATCAGAAGTGTAGTTTAATCCTAAACCACCTAGAACTTTTGAATCTTGTGCTTTTGCAGAAAAAGAAAAGGCGGCTGCAACAAAAACAAAACTGATAATTTTTAAAGCTACATTTAATCGTTTCATACAATTATTATTAAAATTAATTACTAAATCCTTTATTCTCATTAATAAGTACAGGGCTTATCGTCTGACTTATATTTTATGACATCAAAGTTGTAGGATTTAATTTCAATCTTTTTTGCAGACTTGAAAACGATAAGAATAGATTTGAATTTGATTGGTTTTGACGTTAAAGTGATAAAAGTGGATATGTCTCAAGGGTGAAAATTGGGAGACCGGCAAAACGAAAACAGGAAACCGGATGGTATCGGAAGGGCGGTGGCCAATGTTTATTTTTTATCATAAAAAAGTAGAAGTCGTGCTGCTTTGATGCAGAAAAGAATGAAGATTTAATTTATGATTTTCGATTGATGACCTAAAATCCGCAAATTTTTTCTTTAACCACAAATTACGCAAATTGCACGAAATAAATTGCTTGTGCAGTTATTAAGAGTGCTTTTTGCTTATTTCGTTGCACAGTTTCCCTTACCCACTTTATTAAGGCTGTTGAGGGGAAGCCGAAAAGACCAAGAAGTCGTTCTATTATGATGAATTGGATATCTGAATCAGCTTTTGGTTGTTTGTTGCCAGGTGTACAATGGTTCTTCGTCCGCTACGTGTAAACTTTGCCACAGTGGCAATAAACCGAAAAATAAACTTTTTAAGCCTGGATGTTTTAGTGAGACCATTAACAATTCCGGCAAATATATTTAGCCCCCACTTATATATTATATGGGCAATGGCCATGATTATCAGATAAACAGTATTTTCTTCGAGGAAACTATGGGGCATTGAATTCCAGTTAAAGTCATTGTTTTGTATATCGAAAACCCGTTCGCTACCGCCACGTTTGTTGTAAAATATGATTGCTTCTTTTTCGGAAATATTCCAATCATTGGTAATAATGAACAAGTAGTTTTTAGCATCGTTAGTAAAAACTGAGCTTTGACCGGTTCTGTTCGGCATACGATAAGCAACAATACGGTGTTCGAAGTTCCCAAATCGATATTTGAAACTATTCACCTCCATATCCTGAAAATTTATGGTGCAGGGTTTCCAGTTTTCAGTATCGGCAGCCATTGTCAACAAGGTCTCTGAATTTGAAGCTCTTATTGAAAATAAAATATTTTCCCCATGAAAATAGTCTGTGACTTCTTTAATATATGAACCGCAGTCCATACGGGCATAGCGAGGTTTTACCCCTCTGTCTGCCAATAGCTTTAATGCCCTTTTATGCGTCGATAACTGTGCTGTTTTAACATTGCAGTTACCATTTCGCCCTTCGATATAGACTGGTATGTTTGAGATAGTAGCTACCCCAGGGAAATATTCCTTTTTGTTTTTGTAGCTATATTCCGCATCGTATTTGTCGGCAGCGATAAACTGGTGATCAAAATCATAAACTAAATCCTCTGCGTTAGGATCAAGTTGTTTGAATTCTACTGCACTGTCGACCAAAAATTTATTCATCCTGGTATTGACATTTATTTTATTTATTATGCCCGGGGTCGTTTCTATGTATTCGCATGGTACAGAGAGTTCTATGTCACTTCGTAGAATGGTGTCGGCAGAAGGTGTTGAGATCCCTTTAAGGTTTTTTAATGTGTTTTCTTTAAGATAATTTACATCTTCAGTAGCAGTGCCGCCACAGAAAGCGGTGTAAATCCGGCTCAATAAAATATCGGAGTAATTATAGCCTATTGTTTTTACCCTTGCACCAAGTTGATTATCAATAAAATCAATTGCGCCATGTGCAAAAAGTTGCTTATGTATTAGGTGTATACCACCAAATGGCGTTACATTTGAATCGAAAATTTTGTTCACACACCTAAATAGGTGAAAATTTTCGAGACCTGCATTCACTTGCAGGTCTTATTTATCAAGACTTTTCAAATTATTGCGAAATATTTGTTGCGGAAGTAAGGGATGATTTCAGATTTTCGAAGTGAAAGAAAAAGGATTATGAGATTGATTGTCTTCAAAAATCAAAAATCGCCGTTCTTAAATCTTAAATCAACGAATTTTTCCTGAGTTCCGCACTTTTTTGAGGGCAAAATCGTTAAAACTCACTTAGTCAATTCAATAATGTTTTTTATGTTGGCGTTTTGGGTGTCCCAGGTGTATATTTACATCATGTTTGTAAGAAAAAAGAAGAACAAAAGTGGTGTCGTAAGTATACAGGTTATCGATAAAAGTTCGGGAAATTACAAAATGGTTAAAACCATTGGTAGTTCTTCAGACCCAACTAAAATCAGTCTGCTTTATCAACAAGGTTTGGATTTTATACAACACTATGAAGGTCAGAAAACAATTAATTTTACAGGCCTAGATTTCAAAGATGCTGTCAAACAAAGCATTAAAAATATTTCAGTTGAAGGAATACACCTTTTGCTTGGCAAAATCTATTCTGAAATTGGTTTTGATAATGTATGTAGTGATTTGCTAAAGCAATTGGTTTTAGTTCGTTTATCGTATCCAGCCAGCAAACTAAAAACCGCACAATACCTTCACCGATATTTTTCCATTGATATAAAAGAGGATCGGATATACAGGTATCTGGATAAGATCTATTCTGATCAAAAGGAAATACTTCAACAAATTAGTTATAACCATACCAAGAAAATACTTGGCGGTATTATTAGTGTTGTTTTTTATGATGTTACAACCATTTATTTTCAGATTGATGATGAAGATGAAATTAGAAAGCGAGGATTTTCCAAGGAAGGTAAACATCAAAATCCCCAAATTGTATTGGGGCTGCTTGTTGGTATTGAAGGGTATCCATTGGCGTATGAGATACATGAAGGCAACAAGTTCGAAGGACATACAATGCTTCCTATAATTGATACTTTCAAAGACAAATATGACCTGGAAAAACTAATTGTTATTGCAGACTCTGGCTTACTATCATCAGCAAATGTTAAAGAACTACAAGACAAAGGCTATGAGTTTATTCTTGGAGCACGTATTAAAAACGAAAGTGAGGCTATTAAAGAAAAAATACTTGCTCAGAAATTGAAAGATAAAACCAGTACAACTATCCATAAAGAAGATGGTACAAAGTTAATTTTGGGGTACACAGAAAGAAGAGCAAAAAAGGATCGGCATAATAGAGAAAGAGGGCTGATGAAACTGGAACAAAAAGTCAAGTCTGGAAAATTAACAAAATCTTCAATAAACAATCGTGGGTACAATAAATATTTAAAGCTGCAAGGTAATGTTACGATTGATGTTGACTACGACAAATTTAATCAAGATGCGGCTTGGGATGGGCTTAAAGGTTACTTGACCAATACTTCTTTAACTAAAGAAGAAATAATTGGCAATTATGGTCAACTGTGGAAAATTGAGAAAGCGTTTAGGATTTCAAAGCATGACTTGAAAATAAGGCCGATCTATCATAGGCTTCAGAAAAGAATCGAGTCTCATATTACAATCAATTTTGTTGCATACAAAGTTTACAAAGAACTTGAAAGACAGCTCAAGCTAAAAAAATCTAACATGAGTCCTGAAAAAGCTATTGAGATTGCTAAAACTATTTATGCTGTGCAAATCAATGATCCAGCTAGTGGTTTGACCTTTAAAGAAACTCTTCTTTTAAACGATGAACAAAAACAGCTTGCTAATTTATTCGGTTTTTAATTTCGGTGTCCCAGTGCGGAACTCAGGAGATTGATTGTCTTCAAAAATCAAAAATCGCCGTTCTTAAATCTTAAATCAACGAATTTTTGATTGTTATTAAATGGTAGCAAATGCTACCAAATAAGATTAGACGTTGCAAATGCAAAAGCCCAACCGCCTTGATGTTTTGTATTTAGCTATTTGTGCAAACTACGAGTATCCTGGGGCCCATCCTTTTTATTCACTAATAGTCGTTTTTAATGTGTCCATGAGATCACTGCGTTCGGTTCCTTTGATGAAAAAGGATGTAAATCATAGTTTTTACAACTTCAAGAAAATAAAAAAAGGCGGGATTATACCCGCCTTTCATAATAATTAACATTATATGCTATTGACTATCTCTTTAATGCTTTTCCATAAGCAAATTTACCATCTATTTCAACAGAGTAAGTATATAAACCAGTTCTTAAGTCTGAACAATCAATTGATTCATTTGAGTTCATTACGTTAACAACTTTTACTTGTTTACCTGTTACATCATACATTCTTAATACAGCAGAAGTATTTTCCTCTAAATCAATTCTGAAGTATGAAGCAAATGGGTTTGGATAAATAGATACACTCTCAGAAGGAGCACTATAATTGAAAACACCAACTTTAACAGCATTTTGTGCATCAACATCTCCTAAAGATTCTGTCCATCCTAATGCCCAGTTTTGATCTGGTTCAAAAGCACCAACATAAGTAGTTACTGTAAACCAGCTATTCATTGCTGTGAAATCAGCTATCTCATAGTTGTTTGCTAAAGTAGGATTATCAACTGTAATACCTGGATCAACTATTTTGTTATTATTATCAATTAAGTGTTGTTTAACAGCTGCAACTTGATCATCTGTTGGATCTTTTGCTGTTGATTTATCAGCTTCGTATGCACTTACTGTTAGAAGTTTAGCAGTATCATTATCAGCAATGTTCCAGAAAATGTTATTTGCAATAACAATACTATCGCTTTCAAATCTTTCCCAGCTATCTTGATCTGTAGTTAAATCTTCGATATCAATACCTTTTGCCTGGTTGAAGAAGATAGAGTTTCTATATTCACCACCAGCATTATCACGGAAAGTAATTAATCTTTTTCCAGCATCTGCACCAGCTCCAATGTAAGTTACGTTAGAGAAAACAGGATGTGCAAATGGTCTTCCTGTTTCATTTTCATCACCACCATCATGTTCACCTAAACGGTCACAAGCATCAGCATCTTGAATTGCAACTAAAAATTGGTTATAACCACTAAATCCTTGGTCATAGTCATATGAATCATCAGCACAGTAAGCAGCGATAATATGGTCACAACGAGGGGCACCACCGAACCACTCAACACCATCATCTTTGTTTGCAAGAATCTCAACAAAAGAAATAGTAGTTCCAGTACCACAAGCACCTAAAGTAAGACCATTGATTTCGTTACCTTCACCAATATCAGTACCACCATGACGGATTGAAACATATTTTAGAATTCCTGAAGAATGTTCAGCAACTGGAGAATCAGAACCATAAGAACCTCTAGGCTCTGAAGTAGGTATTCCTTCAATAGCAGAAGAACCTGTTTGATTTGTTACACCATTACCTAATATAATGATTCCACCCCATAAACCTCTGGTAGTGTTAGGAATAGTTCCATCTAATTCATCTGCAGCAGCAGTGAAAATAATTGGAGCATCAGCTGTACCAACAGCTTTGATATATCCACCATTAGCTACGATAAGGGCAGAAGCAGATTCTTCCTGACCAGCAGCACCTTTAACAATGGTTCCTGGTTCAATTTCTAAAGTATCACCAGCATTAACAAATACAAATCCGTTAAGAACCCATACTGTTTCGTTATCCCAAACAACTTTTTCGTTTACAGAGTTATCATCACCAACACCTGTTCCGTTATCAAAAACATATACTGTATTTTCAGGGACTACTGTTCTTGTCGCAAAAGTTAATGTCCAGTTTGCAGCCCAGTTAGTAGAACCAAAAGCTCCTTGATAACCAACTTTTTGGAAGAATGAATCCATTCCAACATAAGAAGTATCATTTTGAGCTGTAGCAGGAACAGGATCAGTCATTGATACGCCTGGGTTTACAAAATGGTTCATATTATCAACAAAATGAGTTTTAACAGCTAAAACTTGAGCCTCTGTAGGATCTTTTTTAGTTTCTTTATCAGCTTCGTAAGCACTAATTGTTAAAACAGCAGCAGTATCATTATCAGCAATATTCCAGAAAACATTGTTAGCAATAACAATACTATCGCTTTCAAATCTTTCCCAGCTATCTTGATCTGTAGTTAAATCTTCTATATCGATACCTTTTGCCTGGTTGAAAAAGATAGAGTTTCTATATTCACCACCAGCATTATCACGGAATGTAATTAATCTAGTACCTGCATCTGCACCAGCTCCAATGTAAGTTACGTTAGAGAAAACAGGATGTGCAAATGGTCTTCCCGTTTCATTTTCATCACCACCATCATGTTCTCCTAGACGGTCACCAGCAAGAGTATCCTGAATTGCAACCATAAACTGGTTCATACCACTAAAACCTTGGTCATAGTCATAAGAATCGTCTGCACAAAATGAAACAAGAATGTGATCACATTTTGGAGCACCACCGAACCACTCGATTCCGTCATCTTTGTTTGAAACCACCTCAACATAAGATATAGTAGTTCCAGAACCAACAGCACCTAAAGTGAGACCATTAATTTCGTTTCCTTCACCGATATCAGTACCACCGTGACGGATTGAAACATACTTCAATGATCCTGAAGACTGATCTGCTTCCGGAGAATCAGAACCGTAAGAACCACGAGGCTCATCAGTTGGTATTCCTTCAATAGCAGAAGCTCCAGTTTGGTTAGTTACACCATTTCCTAAAATGATTAAACCACCCCAAAGACCTCTTGTTGTAGTAGGAATATTGCTTTGAGAAGATGGTGAAGTAATTGTATCAACCTGAGCAGTAAAAACAATTGGATTTGCTGCAGTACCATTAGCAATAATAGTTCCACCTTTAGCAACTACCAATGCCGAAGCAGACTCTTCCTGACCAGGAGCACCCTTAATAATAACACCTTCCTCAATAGTTAAGGTATCACCATCTTCAACAAATACAAGTCCGTTTAGTAAATAAACAGCTGTATCTCCCCAAGTAACTGTACCTGTTGCATCAGTAATTGTATGAACAGGTTTTTGCGCGTTTGCAAACATCATTGCAAAAACACAAAGAAAAATAAAAGTAAACGCTTTTTTCATAATAGAAATAATGAATTAATTATATTATACAATAGGTTTCACGACGGGAAATTAGATAACGAATGTTAATCAAATCTTAAACCTGTATTATTATATTATTTAATAAGGTAAGTAAGGCTTAAAGAGAAATCCCTCCCATATGAATACCTTCTAAATACCTCCTCTATCTTATCACTTTTATATAATTGCTCATGAACTGAATTCAACAGATTTTTCGCAGAAAATTTAATTGTAATATTTTCCGCAAAAGTTTTTGATATGTTAAAATTCATTAAAGAATATGGCATCTCATAAATATTAGGCACCCCAGTTTTATTTAGGATAATTATTTTCTCTCCTGCCACATTATAACTAAGGTTCGAAGAAAGTCCTATATTTTCGTTGCTATAGCTAATAAATGCATTAACCAGATAAGGTGATTGTCCAAACATTTCGCGTTCAGCAGGGTATTCAGGCACATTTGCCCTTGCTGCTTCCAAAAAAGCATCTGTTTCTTTTACAACCGACTTAATATATGAATAATTAGCCCCGAGGGAAAAATCTTTTAAAAAGTCAACAAATGCAAGCTTTTTACGTGCTTCAATTTCAAAACCATACAAATCTGAATTTTGTCCATTTATATATGAAACTTCTTTGTTTGCAGCATCCGGATTATCAATTAATTCAATTGGGTTTTCAAAGTATTTGTAGAAAGTACTTATTGATATCATTTCTCCAGGAGCAAAAAAGTATTCCCACCTAAAATCCAGGTTAGTTACCAAACTACTTCTTAATGAATCGTTATTACCAATTGTTCTAAAACCAGATTTATGATCGTACGATGCATAAGGTGCAATCTCCCTAAATGAAGGGCGGGCTACTGTTTTCGAAAATGAGAAACGGAAATTCATTTCTTCAATAACTGAATATGTAATATTTAAAGCTGGTAAAATCTCTGTTTCATTTATTGTTCCTTCTTTGTATTTATCAACACGATAATTTAAGGTATCAACTTTATTATTCGTATTAATCTCATTGTCTTCAAGTCTAACTCCAAGTACAGCCCTTAACTTATCTGTAAATTTCATATCAAACATGGCATAGGCACCCAATACTTTTTGAGTTGCCTTATAACTATTTATTAAATCGGTTAAATCACTATGTTTGTAGTAGTAATATTGTCCTGTCCACTTATTATCCTGATTGTAAATATTTTCATCCTTCAAAAAATCAAGTGGATCTCCATTAAAATCGATCTCATTATTTGCAGAAATGGTAAATACCACTTCATCAGAATTTCTTGATTTTTTAAGATATGCACCCCCCATTTTAAAACTTGATTTTTGTCCATTGAAATCAAACGGAAACGTCATATCAAGATGGTTATCGAAATTACTCTCATCCATTTCTCTGAAGAATCTTTTTGATTCTCTGTTTGTTCTAACTGAATATCCGGTAATTTCACCAGTTTCAGAATCTACCGTGTAATCGTTATAGAAGAATCGTAAGTCTGGTTCGTTTTGAATTGAAAGTGTATAAGAAGATAACCATTCAATTTTTGCATTATTTAAACCTGGTAAAACATGTTCTCCCTTTAACTGATAAGATGTTAAACCTCTTTCCAGGTAAGCATATGTTCTATTCTCAATTAATCTATCTTCTTCTGGCTGACTACCTCTACTATAGCGGGTATTGCTTGTTCCACTCTGATTTTTCATGAAATTAAAACCAATCTTGTTGTAGTTCGATAGCTTATATGACAGGTTAACTAAACCCGACCATATTACATTTTCTTGTCCATTATCATCAGCTAATAGCCAATATGGGCTGATGTTTTCAGCATCAATCGCATTTTTAAATTGATTGTATGTTCCCTCACCATAATAAGTATAGTCCCTATCATAACTACCAGCTAAAATAAATCCGAGTTGTTTACCTAAAAAGTCAACCTGATTACCAACTGATAAAGAATAGGTTTGGTTTATTGGTTTTTGCTCCCTGATCTGAGAAAAGTTTTTATTAAACTGTTCTCCAAATTGAGTTATTAAAGAGTCATTAGCAGCATAAATAGAAGGTAACCCACCTTCAGGTATTTCCGGGCGATCTTTTCTTGTACCATCATCGTAACCTAACCAATCTTTATCTCCACCCGGGGAAGTCAGGAAATTATCATTTAGATTAGATTTTTTATTGTATCCAAAAGATGATGAGAATTGAAATGTAAATTTCTCTGGAAAATCTTTTGTTATAATATCAATATGTCCTCCTGTTGAGCTTCCTGGTAGATCGGGAGAAAAAGTTTTATGTACAACCATGTTTTCGATAACATTACTAGGGAATAAGTCCATCTGTACAGTATTCCTATTTGGATCAAGTCCGGGAATCTCAGCTCCATTCAATGTTATCTTGCTGTATCTATCACTTAAGCCCCTAACATAAACATATTTTCCACCTTCAACAGAAACCCCGGTCACCCGTTTCAAAGCCCCTGCTGCATCTGAATCGCCTAATTTTGAAATTTGTTGAGAAGAAATTCCATCCATAACAACAGCAGATTTTCGCTGCATTACCTGTATTGCAGTCTCAGTTCGTTGTCTTGAACGTGCTGTTACCACAACCTCCTCCAAGGCAGTAGTTGCCTCTCCCAGGTTGGCATTAACAATTGTAACATCGCCAGCTTTAATTTCTACTCCTTCAAAAGTTTGTGTTTCATATGAGACATATGAAACAGATATATTATAAGTACCAGCATCAAGCTTTAAATTATAATTTCCATCGAAATCTGTAATTGTTCCGTTAGTAGTTCCTGCAACAACAACTGTTGCCCCTATTAATGCTTCTCCTGATTGAGCATCAATAATTTTTCCCCTCACAACTCCTGATTGGGAAAAAGAAACAATACTTACAAAAACCAAGAACATCGACAATAAAAAACTTTTCATAAAATTTTAAATAAATAAGATTTAAAAAACTCCGGCAAGTATAAGATTCTTTGTTGTTTATGAAGGAAGCTAAGGCATTATTATTCTGTTAATTTTCTGTAAAAATGATGTGTGTTAATTTAATGTTTCCTCATTTTTTAACCCTTCTGTTTTTGTTGAGATTTTTGAGCTAATTAATTGGATTTTATTGGCCTTAGCATATCATAGCCTTTAGTATACTAGTAATAGTTCTTCTGTTAAAAAGCTTAAGAAATAATTAATATTTTTTTAAAATTAAACTAGTATAGACTATATTTGGCAGCTAATTAATAACCATGGATTTTAGTAAATACAGAATATTACTTGTTGATGATGAGCCAGATATACTGGAATTTATCAGTTACAATTTATCTAAAAAAGGTTTTAAAATCTATACAGCACAAAACGGTAAAGACGGTATTGAACTAGCCAAGAAAGTAGAACCCCACTTAATTCTACTGGATGTTATGATGCCAGAAATGGACGGGATTGAGACTTGTGAGGAACTTAGGGCTTTGCCAAAGATGGACAACACAATTATTGCATTTCTTACTGCCCGATATGAAGATTACTCCCAAATTGCCGGATTTGAAGCAGGAGGCGATGATTATATTTCAAAACCAATAAAACCAAAAGTATTAATTAGTAGAATTAAAGCCTTATTAAAACGATACAGTAACAATTCCTCCGAAGCAACCAATGACAGTAAAGTATTAGAAATTGCTGATTTGAAAATTGATCATGAACGATTTTTAGTAATTATTGATGGAAATGAATTAACATTACCAAAGAAAGAATTTGAATTACTTAATCTTCTTATATCAAAACCAGAGAAAGTATTTAGCAGAGATGAAATATTTCAATCTGTTTGGGGCGATAATATTATTGTTGGCGATAGAACGATTGATGTTCATGTAAGAAAACTAAGAGAAAAACTTGGAGATAAATATATAAAAACTGTAAAGGGTGTTGGATATAAATTTACGGCCTGATTTTTATAAAAATTTTCTTTTTTATTATCTGAATTTTAATCACCTAAAAACCTCATAATCAATAATTTTAAAAACAAACCATTAATATAACGTTTAGAAAATTAAGAATAATTAATATTGAATAAGAAAATATTTACTCGATTTTTATTACTTTTCAACACTTAAAAGAATCAGTAAACTTCAATCCTATGAGAATTCATTGCATACAACACGAAACTTTTGAAAAACTATATTGTATCGAAGATTGGATCAACGAAAAAGGTTTTGAGTTAACTACTACAAAAATGTTTGATCCTGATTATAATTTCCCTAATATCAATGATATTGACTGGTTGATTATAATGGGGGGACGAATGAATGTTGATAGCGAAAAAAGATATCCCTGGATTAAACAAGAAAAAAAGTTTATTGGTAATGCAATAAAAAAAGGCAAAATTGTTCTTGGAATCTGTTTAGGAGCTCAACTTATTGCTTCTCATTTAGGTGCGAAAGTTTATCAACAAGAAAATGAAGAGGTTGGTTTTTACTCTATCTATCCTCCTTTAGAAACAAAAAAGAATGAATTTACCCAAATATTTCCAGTCGGGTTGCATGCCTTTCATTGGCATAAACAAACCTTCGATCTTCCATACGAAGCGGAACATTTAGCATATTCAGAAGGTACAAATTACCAGGCATTTGAATACGAAAAAAGAGTATTCGGCCTTCAATTTCATATTGAATTAAACAAAGAAGCTATTCTTGAAATGTATGAAAACCTATGGCCATTTTACTTATCTGATTATGATTTAGAAGAAGAACCGTATATGCAGAAGAAAGAAGAAGCAAGTACCCATTTTGGTTACATTGAGGAAAATAATAAGGCAATGATAAGTCTTCTGGAAGCTATTCTTAAAGCAAACAGTTAACCTGATTTGTAATTTTAACTATATTTTTACTTAAGTGAGTACAATAAAAGCAGTCATATTCGATATGGATGGGACATTGGTAGACAATTCTCCTTTCCACCGTGAGGCATGGAAAATTTTTTGCACAAAATATAACCTTACGAAATATACAGAATTGGATGGTCTGTTTGGCCAGACAAATGATTTTTTAATCCCATATTTTTTTGAAAAAGAATTTAGTAAAGAAGAAATAGAAAGATATGCGAATGAAAAAGAAACTATTTACAGAGAAATCTATGCTTCTGAAATAAAACCTATTAACGGATTGATTAATTTACTTAATCAACTGCAAAATAAACACATAATGCTTGCTGTTGCCACTTCTGCAAACAGAGATAATGTTGACTTTGTCCTTTCGAAAACACATATCCAACATTATTTTCACCAGGTAATAGATGAGAGTTATGTATCAAAAGGAAAACCTGATCCTGAGATTTTTCTTGTATGCGCAGAGAAACTAGGTGTAGCGCCTTCTGAATGTGTTGTTTTTGAAGATTCTGTGTTTGGTGTTGAAGCAGCAAACAGGGCAGGAATGAAAGTTATTGGTTTAAATACCACTGTTGATGTTAAACTACTTAATAAGGCAGAATTTATTATAAACGACTATTCTCAGGTAACAGTAGAAAAAATAACAGGCCAGAATTAGTTATAATCCTGGCCTGCTAAAATTAGTGGTTAGAAATCATAGTTTTAGGTTATTCTAAAAGTTCGTAGTCATGCATTTTTTTCATGAACTTAACGAAATCATTTTTCTCTTCTGAATCCATCCATGCCATAGCACTTCTTGGATGTTCATTCATTGCCCCTGTTATTAGATAAGGTACATGATACCCCCAATCAATATTTTGTTGCATTGGCAATACTTCTTCTTGAATGGCCCTAAGCAGTGGTAATAATCTATATTTAGGATTTTTCAAAAATGCAATTAAAATCTCAATCGGACAATTACCAGCCCCTCTACCCATACCTAATAACGTTGCATCTAAATATGTTGCACCTTCCATAACAGAAGTAATGGTATTAGCCATTGCTAACTGCATATTATTATGTGCATGAATTCCTATTTCTTTTCCTGGCAACGCTTCTTTGTACTTTTTCATTAGGTGTACAATATTTTCATGATAGAAGCTACCAAAACTATCTACCAAATAAAATATTGGCACTCTTGATTTTGCAATATCATCGAGGGCTTCTTGTAAATCTCGTTCGTTTACTTTAGACACGGCCATCAAATTAATAGTTACCTCATAGCCTTTATCCATACAATGATGAGCTAACTTAACAGCTTTATCAACCTGATGTGCATAACAGGCAACCCTCACCATATCTAACACACTATCAGCAGCCATTGGAATATCATCAAAATCTATCCTTCCAATATCAGCCATTGCAGATAGCTTTGTCTGCGTTTCGTTATTACCAACAACTCGTTTTAAATCTTTTTGCTCACAAAATTTCCAGGGACCAACTTCTTTTCTATCAAATGCACTTTCACTGCTGAGATAACCTATTTCCATATAATCAATTCCTGCTTCAACACAAGAATCATATACAGATTTAACAAACTTATCTGAGAATTGCCATTTATTCATCAATCCACCATCGCGAACAGTGCAATCCATTACTTTTACATTCTCTTTAAACATAATTAGAGTTATTGCGTATTAATTATTCGTTTTTGTTCGTTTATAAAATAATCAAGAAGATCTTTATACACCTTTCCTATTATATCAGGATCCAACCCATTCTTTTCAGCAAGTTCCATCCTGCTTTTTAATACAAGATCGTATCTAGGTTTTGCTACAATACTTTCTTCTGTATTTATTTTAAATTTGGGGACCATTTTTACATAATCAAAACGCTTACCAAGTAATTCGATAATCTGTTTATCCAATGCATCAATGGCGTCTCTTACTTCGCTAAGTGTTTCACATTTTTCTGGAGCAATCATAAAAAAAAACTGATAAAAATCATAACATCGCCGTAAAAATAGGCAATAATTTAAAATATAAAAAAATATGTTAAGGCTTCCTTAAATGCTATTTAAATAGAACGGATATTAGATTTCTATTCCAATTGCAGCCCTATCAGCAAGAAAAGGTTTTATCTGAGACACCACATCTAAATGATAAGGATGTGATTGATATACCATTAGCTCACTTGTATTATTAAATTTAACTTCAAGCATTAAGTCATGGTTATTGCTTGGTGTGCCCATAGCATTTTCAATTACCCGAATGTCTTTTATTAAATCAATATTTTCAGGCATTTCAAGAAGCTTATCTTTTACAAAAGTTATGTTTTTAGCCCTTTCTTCGTCATTTTCCCCCTTAATCCTCCAAATTACGATATGCTTAATCATGGTTAATTATTTAATTGATTATTAATTATATTTCTGACATTATCACTATCCCATCTAGCAGCCCCTTTTTTTGACATTAACAATTCGCCTTTCTTTCCTATTAAAAAGGATGTTGGAATTGTACTACTGTAAAGCCTTCCTTGTGGAGCCATGAGTGGTGATGATATTGGTAAATCAAAGTTGTTCTCTTTTAGATAATTATTTATTGTTGAAGAAGTTTCGTTGGATACCAGGATAAATGCTATTTTATCCCCAAATTCATTATAAAATTTTTGAATAGACGGCATCTCTGCCCTGCAAGGAGGACACCAGGTTGCCCAGAAATTTAAAAAAATAACAGAATCTTTATATCCTGAAAGGTCTGTCTCTTCCCCATTCTCTGTTCTGAATGTAAAAGAAAGTTCTTCATCTGAAAGAATATTATTGCTCCCGGAAATTGTTTTGGGCTGTGACATTGTGATTTTCGAAACAAAAAATTTTATTTCTTTACGTGTTGAAGGAATTAAAAGCAAGACAAATAAAATTACAAATAGAATATCTGATACAAGCGTTATCGGTTTCTTGTTTTTTTGTTTATCGATAAATGCTTTTAACTTCTCTTTCATTTTTACTACATATCAATTTTAGTAACAGTATGCATCCCGCCATTCTTCTCTACTTTGAGAACAAAATTAAACAGGCTCTTTTCAAGACATAAATGAAAATCGATTTCCGGGGCATGTCCTTGTTTTTCTTCAATAAAGAAACGTTTCCCGCTGGTATTTCGGATAATTTGTTTCATTTCTTCATAATCTAAAGATTTTCCTTCCAATGAATTCTTAATATATTTGGCACAAAACGTATCTTCTTCTGTTGGATACTCACTGGCATATCCCATTGCCACTAATGAAACATATTTGGGATTTTGTTTCCGTATATAATTCACAATAGCATCAGCATTTACAAAACTACCGGTGATAATTTCGTCTGCATTAACTGCATTAACAATGCCTTGTGTCCCGGAACTTGTAGTATGTACAACTGTTTTATTGGTAAAATCGATTCCTTTTACCTGCGATGGAGAATTTCCAAAATCAAAACCTTCCGGTTTCTTTTCAAAACGTTCTCCTATCAATATATAATCCGGATTTTCTTGTTTTAGTTTATAAGCATCATCAATTTTGCCTATTGGAATAATTGTTTTTGCTCCTTGAGAAACCAGGTAACATTCAACTGTAAAAGCCCTGAAAACATCAATGATTACTGTTAAACCTTTTGCGCTCTTCGCACCTTCAACTAATTGAAGAATATTAATTTCCATCGCTAAATTTTGGCAAAAATAATATTTCTGATTTAACAGCTAATTATTTTTTGTAAGTTTAAATTTTAAAATCAAATTATTATGCTTCGAAGGTCAATTGATTTTGTAAAGAAAGATATCTGGCGAATTTCGCACAAGGATCAGTCTCCAAGAATGTCTTTCTTAATCCGTCAATTAAAAATTTTAATATTAGCTTTTCGTGGATTTAACGAAGACAAAGTACAAATTAGAGCATCTGCTTTAACTTATTACTCTGTTTTATCTGTTGTTCCTGTAATGGCAATGGTTATTGGAATTGCCAAGGGATTTGGTTTCCAGGAGAGTGTTGAACGTGAAATAGAAAAAGCTTTTGCCGGACAACAAGAGGTTCAGAATTTTATTTTAGATTTTACAGTAAAATATATTGAAAGCATACAAGGCGGTGTTATTGCAGGTATAGGACTTGGACTATTAATTTGGACAGTAATGAAGGTTCTCGGGAATATTGAAAGTTCATTTAATGATATCTGGCAAGTAAAAAAAGGACGAAGTTACTCCAGAAAATTCACAGATTACCTGTCAATGATGCTTATTGCCCCTATTTTAGTAGTTCTTTCGAGTGGTGCAAATGTTTTTATACAAAGTATTGCCAGCAAATACGAATTTTTTACCGGATTGGATCATATTGTACGGATTCTGATTGCTGCTGTACCTTATGTTTTAATATGGTTGTTATTTACCCTAATTTATCTGGTAATGCCAAACACGAAAGTAAATTTCAGGTATGCAATTATTGCCGGAATTATAGCAGGCACCATGTTCCAGGTCTTACAATGGGGTTATATAACCTTCCAAGGAGCATTCTCAAGATATAATACGGTATACGGAACTTTTGCCGCATTACCTTTATTTTTAATCTGGATGCAGACCAGCTGGGTTATTGTACTTTTTGGTGCAGAAGTATCGTTTGCATATCAAAATATAGAAAATTATGAGTTTGAATCTGAATCATCTAATATTAGTATCCGGGCAAAAAAACTCTTAACCTTATTTGTGTCTCATCTTGTTATAAAACGATTTGCAGAGGGAAAACCAGCTTTGACCTCCTCTGAAATATCCCATGAACTTGAATTAACAATGCGCCTGCTACGTGTTATTCTTGATGAACTTGTTAGTAGTGGAATTTTCTCAGAATTAGCAACAGAAAATCCAAAAGAAATAAAATATCAGCCTGCTTTAGACATTAATAAACTTACTGTTAGCTTTGTCTTAAACAAAATTGATGAAAGAGGCAGTAATAAATTTCATGCAAACCGTACCGATATTTTGCAAAAGCTGGAACAAATCCAAAATGATTTTTATAATTCACAACATGAACTTCCTTCAAATAAATTAATTAAGGATATTTAAACACGAATTATAAATTTATACTGATACTTTGTTTTATACTTGAAACTGCTCCGACAAATCCCAGCCCGTTCTCAACATTTGAATATATATTTATGGGTTGGGAGAATGAGTCATAATTAAGACTATAATACCACGTTCCTGTCTCATTAAAATAAACATATTCTGCAGGAACTGAGAAAAAGGATTATATCAAATGTTTCTGACTCATTTAAATAAAAATTTGATTTAAATCCAATGGTTTCACCTTCCTCATCAAATAAATCATCTGTCATATAACTATTTAGGAAATATCCATTATGAGTGCTACTTCCTTCATCTCCATAATATTTATTATAAGAACTGTAATTACTGAAGGATAGATATAAAATATGGCAAGCTAAAAAGACTACGTTAACATTTATTAATCTGGCTTCATAAAGTATAATTTCAGAACTATTAATAATATTTAGTTATTACCTCCTGTGAACGTAACAGAGGGTTTTGCGAAATAGTTATTCTTTTTCCAAAATCGTAACAAGAAATCGATATCATTTAAAAGATATGCTCCTTCTTCTTCGTTAAAAAATGGCAACTCCGATTTATATTTTTCAATACAATACATAGCTAACTCTGCTGAGAAACTTTCATCTAATAACAAACGCATAATATGTTCCTTGCTATCATCAATGTTAAAGAAAGGATTATTAGGTGCAGGAAAAGCACTGTTTATATCCAATGCAATTTCAACACCACTTTTAGGATTAAAAAATACCAATGCTGTTTCTGAAACTTCAGTAAAATCAGAATGTTTATCATTGGATCCAAAAAATCCATCAGACTTAGTTTGTTTTTTTGCTTTCTCTATTTCTTTTTTTGAAAGTTTTAGTGATTGATTAAAATGTTCTGTATATCCCTTTACAAAACCATCAACATTTTCTGCCTTCATAAAAACAATTTGTTCACCTTTAGTAAAATCTTTAAATGCTTCAAATTGTTGTTCTAATAATTCTTCTACATCCTTTTCCTGATGGTCTAAAAAATTTACTACCATTCGGCTTTCTATTGAATTTTTCTCTTTTAAAACAAGCTCTGCATTAAAATCATCCATAAAAAACACCCCGGAAAACCACCATTCATCTCTCCATTTTGCAATTCCCATGTATATAATGGTATCAATTTCTTTTAATGATTCAGAATGATCGAATGATTTTTTAGTTAAATTAAATTTTTTACCAGAAGCAATATGTTCTAAAAAAATATCATTTGCATCCTGTCCTTTGTATAAAAAAAAGCCTCTGATTTTTTGTGATATGTTGGGAAAATCTTTACTAAGAGGATGACCGGGACCTAATATTTTGGATGTCCAGTCCTTTCCTTTTAAACAAAGTAAACGCGAATAGACAGTACTCAAAGTATAATCCCGATTTTCATTCAAGTAATGCATAATATTTTCATTATTGTTGAATTCATCCAATATTTCCAACTCAGCATCTTTTAAATCGAGAAAAATATCAGGAAAAAACAAGTATGTCTTAAATAAAATTGTATCAATTAAGTTGCGTGCAATATAAAAATCAGTTTCGTTACCTGCTATTGAATAAACTAGTTTTAGTGTTTCGTTTTCAGGTGCATATTCCCAGTCCTCCTCAAAAACAGCCATAACGTTTACAGCAGTTTCAATAATAAAATCGTTAAATGGAGCTATAAATTTATCTTTCTGAACAGTATTCATAAAATACCAGATCAGAAAACTTACATCTTGTATGTTAATTTCTTCAGGGCAATAATCCACTACATCATAAAAAGGCAATGGTTTACTGTATAATTCGCTATGATAATTTACAAAAGAATTCCAAATATTGGTTCCTGATATTAAATCCTCGAAATAGGAAGTAAGGAAACAGGATAAAAAATTAATCTCTTCTTTATCTATATACTGTTGCAACACAAAAGAATATCTATTGCTGACAATTGCCTTTTTGACCTCATTACATATCTTTAAATAATAACCATCTGTTCGGGTTTGTTTATCATATGGTTTTAGCTCTAACCACTGTTGTATATATATTCTGTCTTTAACCATGATTTTCCTGATTTAAAAAAAAATCAAATTTAACATTTCACATCTTGTTTCCTGTATGCTTTTGAAAAATAGCACATGTTTGTGAGCAAATAGATAATTACAGAGATGATTAACAAACTTATTCTTTGCGCAATTATCTTCATTCAGCCCGGTAATATTATCTTCGCAAAATGAGAATTGTAAGGTCAGGCATCAAAGTATTTTTTATCGTATTATTCGTACAGAACTTTTTTTTATTTTCTGTAAAAGCACAAGATGAGTTAAAAGAAATAAAACAGAGCATCTTAGAATATCAACAAGAAAAAGACTCGCTAAATTTATCTCGCGCATGGTACAAATTAGGTCGTTACTACTACGAACATGATAGTATCGAAAAAAGTAATGAAGCCGTAAAAAAAGCATTGTATTGGGTAAAAATCCTAAAAAACGACAAGGGAATATCAGTTATAAGTAACTACCTGGCTACAAATTTTAGTTATATCGGGGAAACTGATTCTGCCTTGCACTATTTTGAAGTAGCTTTGGAAGCGTGCATCAACGAAGAAGACCAACAAAGAAAAGCCAATATCTTAGTTAATTACAGTGATGAATTGGCATCAATTGGTAAATATACTGAAGCTACTCAAAATGCTATCCAGGCAATACGGATTAAGGAGAGTTTAAATGACTCTTCCGAGCTCGCTTTTGCTTATCAAAATGTTGGAGAGATTTACAAGTTAGCAGGCGAAACAGATAAATGGGAAGAATATGTCCAAAAAGCTTATCGCTTAAAAGACTGCGAAGAATGTACGGATTTAATCGCATTAACTTCAATCTATAATGATCTGGGAGGAATTGCAGAAAAAAAATCTGAATATGACAAAGCGCTTCAATATTATGACACACTTATCTCCATTGGAAAAGAATATGAGTATGAAAGTGCCATTAATGTAGCTTTGAGTAACAGTGCCACAATCTACAAATTACAAGGCAATTATTCTAAAGCACTGGAACTTGCACTTGAATCGCAACAGTATCAAACAAATAATGCATACCAAATAGTGTATGATAAAATTCTTCTTGCAGAACTTTTCCTGGCAACCAATAACTTAACTGAAGCTAAAAAAAATATAAACCTTGCTATTCAGGATAAAAACCTTAACAATTACCTGGAAGAAAAAACAAGAGCATTTAAAACCTACTACGAAATTGAAAAGAGAAACAAAAATTTTGAACAGGCACTTTTCTGGAATGAGAAATATAAAGAATTATCAGATTCTATAAGAAATAAAGAAGTACGGGCTCAGATTGTGAAAATGGATATTGCTTACCAAACTGAAAAGAAAGAACAACAAATACTTTTACTTGAAACAAAAGATAAACTTAAAAGTCATCGAATAAAGATTGGTATTTTCATGCTTATTGGATTACTAATTATTACTTCAATGTTATTCTATATCCTACAAATAAGAAAAAGGCAAGCTAAATTAACTCAAAACGAGTTACACCAAAAGTTACTCCGTTCTCAAATGAATCCTCATTTTTTATTTAATGCGTTAGGAAGCATACATAATTTTATGTTGAAAAATGAGACATCAAAAGCAGCCATGTATCTGAATAATTTTTCATCATTAACACGCTCAATTCTTGAACATTCTGCAACAGAATTTATTCCCTTATCTGAAGAAATTTCGACTTTGAGAAATTATATCAAACTAGAGCAAATGCGCCTACAAAATAGTTTTAGCTATTATATAAATTATAATGAAGATTTAGAAACCGAATTCATAAATATTCCACCCATGCTAATTCAACCTTTTGTGGAGAATGCCATAAAACATGGCCTCAGAAACTTAAACTACGAGGGATTACTCACAATTAATATTGTAGATAAAATTAAAACACTACATGTCCAGGTAATTGATAACGGATTAGGGTTTGACGTAAATAAGCAGAAAGACAAAAAGCACAATTCCATGGCGTTAGATATTTTCGAACAACGCAGAAAAGTTCTGTCTAAAAATTACAACTGTGATATAAATCTTAGTATAAAAGACTATTCTACTATAAAAAAAGAAAAGACAGGTACTGTTGTTGAGATAATTATTCCAATAGCTGAATAGATTACCACCTCCTTTTCTGCCACAATCCTGTAAACAAAATAAAGGATTATCACTAATTGTGTTTATCATATTATTAAAATGACCTCCTAAATCCTCCTAAGAGGAGGACTTTTAAGAGGGATGACTTTGACAGCATGGAAATTCGTGATTTATCGCGTATCAACATACGAGTAACAAAAAAATAGATATTACCCAAAACTACAACAATCAAAAATTCATGATTTAAGAACGGCGATTTTTAATTTTAGATGACAATCAATCTCATAATCCTTTTTCTTTCACTTCGAAAATCTGATATCATCAATCGAAAATCATAAATTAAATCTTCATTCTTTTCTGCATCAAATCGGCACGGCTTCTATTTTTTTATGATAAAAAATAAACATTGGCCACCGCCCTTCCGATACCATCCGGTTTCCTGTTTTCGTTTTGCCGGTCTCCCAATTTTTACCCTTGAGACATATCCACTTTTATCACTTTAACGTCAAAACCAATCAAATTCAAATCTATTCTTATCGTTTTCAAGTCTGCAAAAAAGATTGAAATTAAATCCTACAACTTTGATGTCATAAAATATAAGTCAGACGATAAGCCCTGTACTTATTAATGAGAATAAAGGATTTAGTAATTAATTTTAATAATAATTGTATGAAACGATTAAATGTAGCTTCAAAAATTATCAGTTTTGTTTTTGTTGCAGCCGCCTTTTCTTTTTCTGCAAAAGCACAAGATTCAAAAGTTCTAGGTGGTTTAGGATTAAACTTCACTTCTGATATTGGAAGTGTTGGGATAACTGCCAAGGGTGTTTATATGATTGATGAAAACTGGGAAGGTTCTGCTGGTTTTACATACTTATTCGAAAATAACTACACAAATTGGTCGATGTTGGATCTTGATGGTCATTATGTTTTTAGTTCTGATGATAAAAAAGCATTTTATGGACTTGCTGGATTAAACTTCACTTTCTGGAAATTTGATTACAGTTATAGTTATGGATATTATATCGATGATTATAGCATAAATGGGACTGAGGTAGGAATTAATTTAGGAGCAGGAGGACGTTTTAAAATTACAGATGATCTAAGCGTATTTGGTGAAGCAAAGTATACTTTTGGAGGATTCAATTTCTTAACTCTTGGAGCTGGTGTACTATACCATTTTTAAAAACAATTCATAGTGAGAGGATGTCACGAAAGTCATTTGATTTATTACCTGTCAGGTTCTTCGAACTCTGACAGGTAATAAATCAATAAATTACCAAAACCTGACAGAGTCGTAAGACCTGTCAGAGTTACTTTTAAAACCTTCTTTTTTCAATCAGAACAAAATCTATCGATGCAAAAATCCAATAAAAATAATTCTTACTCGGTCTAAAAATAATACGATGCCAGAAACCAAAGAAAAACTAGTATTGTCAACACGTGATTTTTATTATATCGTGCAGGTTGAAGACATAATCTTTTGCAAAAGTGAAAATAGTTATACTACTTTTTATTTGGTAAATGGTGAAGAAATTAAAGTATCTGTCTCTATTAAAAACATCGAAAAAACATTAGACAGCAACGTGTTTGTACGCCCTCATCAATCGTACCTTGTAAATGTTCAACACATAAAATATATTAGAAAAAATAATAAAGGAGATATGGTTCTTAATAATGGCAAAACCATTACCATTAGTTCGAGACGAAAAAATGATGTATTAAATTTTCTGTCAAATATTAAACAGATAAAATCATAAGGGCTGTTACTTTGTTTTAAAAATTAAACCCGAAATCAAAATCGTGCAAAAACACAAAGTTTTTATTTCCCCCTGTCCATTTACCAGCCCCTATTCCTGCATTAAAATACCAGTGTTTATTAATTATTTTTTGCCAACCGTATTCTACCCCCATCAAACCTGAATTGCTTCTTTTTGGCTCACTTGATAAAGTTGTGGATTAAGCATAGATATTCGCTAATCTAAACATAAAAAAAGAAGTATCAGTAACACCTCTTTGTACAGCCCTAAATGCTTTTATTTTTGCATTAAAACTTTCAGCGGAAGCATTAGTACTTCTATTATCGAAAAAATTTAATATTTCAGGATAGTGAGCGTAAACTGTTGCTGAGATCGTATTAAATGATTTAAAACCTGAATCTGTTATATCATTGAACCATTTTGCGAGTTTGGTGTAGGCTACCCCTTTAAGCTTTGTTTCTTCATTAATTGCATCCCACCTGTGTTTTATTCGCATCTCCTGCAATGCATCATAAGCCAGCTTTTGTACATGAAAACGGTCTATAACTTTACTTGCTTTGGGAAAACTTTTTTTAACTATTCTATGCATGGAACCAGCCATATCCAAGGTAACTTCGGCAACCTTATTTCTTGTTTCTTCCGGTATTTGTTTTAACACTTTGATGATATTATCTGATTGTGTCCCCTCAATCATTGCTACTATAGCCCCCTTCTTTCCTTTAGCTGCTTTATTGGTTAAAACCGTATATAACTCTCCATTAGATAAACTTGTTTCATCAAGGCTCAAGTGTGAACCAATATTCTCGGGAAAAAGCATCCACTTACTGGCGTGTTCTTTTTGATCCCATTTTTTATAACCACTTAAATAATCTTTGTATTGTTGTCCAAAATGGTTTCCGTTGACGTAATAGAATTTTTCTAAACTGTTACTACTGATTGGGTAATTGTCCAAAAATACCTTTTAAAAAAGTTGCAAAGTCTTTTGTTAAACGAGTTCCTTTTGCAACACTATCCCAATCCCTTTCTACTGTTTTTCCTGTAGGTTCACAATACCACCTCCGCCTTCTAACATGTAAAAACATAGCTTTGTCCCTAATAGGAAAATCCTGTATGATTGATGTTGAGTGAAAACCTTTTGAAATAAGCTTTACAAGCTCATATCCTTCTGGTTTTATGTCTTGCTCATCAAGATGAACATGGACTTCTCTGTTATTTACTTCAACATTTACAATTTCGAAATATTCAAAAATTTCTGGGGGCAATAAAAGTTGAATTAGATTATAATAGTGACTGTTTTCCGATGACATAATTAGTTGCTTATTAAAAATACAAAAATGATTATTTTATCTTTTCTCCACAACTATATTAAATGATCCCTTAAGGATCAAATATTAAAAAATAATTTTAGTGCTCGGTAATAAATTCGCTAATCTTCTTCCTTCTTCTTCTGTAATTTTATTTCCTCTTATATCGAGTTCTTTAAGATTTTTTAAATTTTTAATCTCATCAGGTAGATTAGATATATTGTTTTTTGACAAATCAAGTGTTTCCAGAGTTGTTAATTTTTCTATTTCTGCAGGAATTACTTTTATTTTATTATTTTCTAGTTTTAGAACTCTTAAATTAGAAAAATTAGTTAATACAACAGGAAATTCTGATAATTGATTTTCTGCTAGTTTTAATACTTCTAGTTTTTTTAGTTTCTTAATTTTGGAGGGGATTTTGTCAATTTTGTTATTTGAAAAATCTAATCGTTTTATATTTTCTAATTTGAAAATAATAGGGGGGATTTCTTCAAAATTGTTTTGTGGAAAATATAAGCTTTGAATATAAATAAGTTCTTCAATAGATGTAGGAATAGAAGAAATATTATTAGCAGAAAGTTCTAATGTCTGCAGGTTCTTAAATTCAATAATTTTCTCAGGTACATTTTTTAAGTTTTGGTCGTAAAGTATTAATTTCTTTACGTCTAATGGTTTTTTTGAGGCTTCTTCTAATGTTCTATAATTCCATTCTTTATAGAGATCATTTATTGATAGAAGTTTGTTTTCATCAAAATTTGTGACATTGCAAGAACTTGCTATTATCAGTAGCAAGTATAAGATAATTTTCCTGTTATTCATCTTTAATATTTTGCTGGCAAATATAAATCCAAATCAAATTTTCTTCTTTAACTATTTGTTAAGTTTATATTATTATCAAACAAAAAAAAGCGACCCTTTCGTAGTCGCTTTTATAAAGAAATATTATTTAAAATATTTTATTCTAATACAACTTGAGAAAAAACGTTGTAAATCTCTTCAGATGATTTTGCACTTTTTAGAACAGCTTCAAATTCTTCTGTTTCCTCAGAATAAATAGATAAACTGACATCTAAAATTTTATTTAAATTACTTTTAGCATCAGCTTCTGTAATTAAACCGTTTTTTATCTCTTTTTTGTAATTGCGACTAATTTTTTTAACAGCATAGTAGATAGTCTGTTTATTTACTATAGTCTTCTCTGTTGGAGATGTTGGTGTGGCAGGTTGAATGGTTGTATAAGTATCTTTAAACAAATAAAATTTTAATGCTATATCTTGTCCTAGGTAATGTTCCTCAACAAAAGACATATCAATTTCACTATTTTCATAGTAACTTAAATTATTTGCAAATTTAAATACTTGTTTCTCTGGTTCGTTTCCTTGCGCACTTGTAATCGTTACAAAAAATAATAATAATAGGTAATAAACATTCTTATGTTTCATAATACTGCCCTTTCTTCTCTTTTTAAATATAGGTTTTATTGGGTACAAAATTAACAAATTATAATTAAAAAGTAACAATTATTTATAGTTTTTATGTTTTTTGGCTAAAATGCATAATAACCCTTACTTTTTTGTCGGTATTTACTCAAAATATATTGCTATTTTTAATATTACCCTTATAATTTGTCAGGGTGATATTGAAATATATGCTTATTTCGAAAAATTATGTGGTTTTAATTTGAAAAATATCATGTAATTAAATTATTGTAATATAGATATTTGACAATTATTGTTGATGTATGTTCAATTCTCATTAAAAAAATGAGCATTATTTATTAGAAATTCATATTTCGTAATGTTTTTTCGTTCTTTAATAAAATTATAGATGTCTATATATAAGAAAATAAGCTAGTTGTATATTATTTGGAGTGTGAGTCATTAAGATTTTTTTAAAGAAAGTTTTTAAGGTTGTTTTTTTTTATAAATTTGCACTTCATTTTTGAAAGGGTCTCGTAGCTCAGCTGGATAGAGCAACGGCCTTCTAAGCCGTAGGTCGAAGGTTCGAATCCTTCCGAGATCACAACAAAAAGGGAGTTTGTATATATGCAAACTCCCTTTTTTTATATTCTTATTCTTTTAACTTGACTTTCTGATAGTTGTTTGTTAAATTTGTGTTAAGCTAATCCTAACTCTGTTTCAAGCAAACCTCTTTAACATTTTAACTATGGCAACTATGAGTACTAACCATGGCATCGAACTGGAAAATCTTCCAGGATTTTTAGTTTATAACACGGGAAAAATTGTTTATAAAGTTTCAAAACAACCCAAAAAAACAGGAATTGTCAGAGGGTATAGGTATATTTCGGTAGGAAAACGAAAATATTATATCCATAAATTGGTTGCAGCAGCCTTTGTGCAAAATCCCGAAAATAAAAAGGTTGTAATCCATATTGATGGAAACCTTTTAAATAATAACTACGAAAATCTTAGATGGGCATCCCGTATAGAAGCTCAGATTTATAGTTATAAGATAAATGGAAGACAACCAAAGTTTCGGATTCTTTCAGAAAGAGAAAAACAATTTATCGTTCAACAGCTGGACAAAGGTATCCCCGGATCAATTTTAGCGAAACAATTCAAAGTTTCCGAAATGAAAATAAGCAGGATTAGGCAAGGCAAAAAAGTTTTATAACTTTTTCATCCTTCATATTATTCTATTAGTGGAATCAATCCGGCATTTTTATCAGTTTCCAAAAACTTTCCTCAGGGACATACGTAACAATTACAGAAACAAAATTTTAGCTGTAATAAAATTTATATGTTTTTGAATGGAAAGAAAATATCATTGTGGTGGAAAAAATTAGTGATTCTAATTTTAACAGTAACAATATCTATTGTTAGCAATGCTCAAAAGGGAATTGCTATCGGAACTCCTCAATATGTTGATAGCCTTGCTCAAAGAGTTGCTTACATCGAAGCAAAACTTCCTAAACTTAAAGCATCACGGGATCCTTCATTGTATTATTTAAAGCGAGAGCTTGATCATACTAAATTTTCAAGAGAAGTAGAGGAATGGATTTATAATGAAGAACTTGATAAAGCAAAACAGCTTTGTGAAGAGAGATTGGAACGTGTAAAATTAAAAAATGATAAGGCCTCAATAGAATTCTATGATAACTATAAGGATAGAATAAACAAGGAGATTAAGTATCAAAAGATGAGATACCAGGAACTTCTGACAAAGGAAAAAGTCTTTAAGAAAGAATATACTACAATAATTAAAGAAGAAAACCTGGAGTCGTTAGCTAAAGCAAAGAGGGTAACTTTGTTAGCCATTAAATATGCAAAAGAAAATCAATTAAACAATTCATTAGAATATTTAAATACATACCTGGGATATACTGAAGCCAGAATTTTTGATCTTGAATCACCCTATGATCTGGAAAATTTAACAAGGGTTCAAAAGGACTTTGAAAAAGTGTTTTTACCATTATTGTCTTCAGATAGTTTGAATAATCTTAATGAGGCGGAAGAATTGGTTAACAATTGTTACTTTTATGCTGCAAATTCAAAAAGTCTTATTGATACTAGTTATTTTTCTAAACAAAAACAAGCTGTAATAACGGCTATTTCAGACTATATTAATCAAGCTGATAATCCAGATGCAAAATTAGCTGCTATAACAGATAAAGCTATTACAGCAAGAAAAGACTCAATTAATCCCAGGGGTGTTTTCAAATGGGGGGAATATATTGTAGTTATTAGTAATTTTGTACCTTCATCGGGTTATGAGAAAGTAAAAAAAGGAGAGGCAATAATCCATGCGGATAAAGTATTAGCTAAATATTTGGAAAAAAATGAATTAGGGAAGATTGAAAATGGAGATAAAATGGGTTATACTTACATTATTCAATTTAATTCATCTGAAAGTGGGGCAGAAGATTTTTTTTACGATGAGAAATCACAATCATGGCAATATATGATATGCTATACACAGGTAGTAAATAGTTATTTTACAAAACAAGTAAGTAAGTACCTGCCTCCGTTAAAGTTTAATGATAATATTGATAAAAAAGTAGCAGATAAATCTTAAAGTTGTTATAAGAGATAGTAAAAAAACTAAACAAAATTTGAATTAACATCGTTTTAAAGAAAAAGTTAGTGGAACGTTACAATAAAATTATGTACAAAAAGGATATGAGATCGAAAGAATCGTTAGAGGAAATGGTAACAAGAAGAAATAAACGTTTAATTAGTCTTTTTACCAGAAATAATATTAATGTACGTTTGGTAGGTGATCCTCAGAAACCGGCCATTATTTTGGATGAATCAACAGTGATATCATGCTTTGTAAAAAACTTCAATCTTAATTTCACAAGAGAACCCTTTAGTGATGAGATTGTTAGTTCGGTGAAATTAAAACATGACCCAGATATTTCTAAATTGGAGTTAGAACAAATTCTTGAAACGTGTAAGCACAGGCCTGTATTTAAACTACAACTCGAAAATACAAATCTATACCTTGTAGGATATAATTATATGAATTCTGAAGATTCGGTTGGAAGGTATCCAGTATTTGCCCAACATAAACCCAAGGTATATTTTGATAAAGATTATGCATTTGAAGTAGCAGAGAGTTTAATCTCTGAAGGATATAAGATTGTTGTTGCCTAAAATTTAATTTCCAGTTTTTTTTGTTTTTTTGTAACGAATCTCTTCTTGAGTCGTCATATGTTAAAAAATATTAGATATGAAAAAGCTGTATGTTTTAATCTTGACATTGACTCTGTTTTTATTACTAATCGTTTTACAATCTTCACGTCCAAAGTCATATACTGATAAAAAAGTCAAAACAGTATTAAAAGAATATCGAAGTGAAGATGGATTTTTTGGTTTTGGTGTGCCAGCTTTTGTTGCTCGTCCATTTCTTTCGGATGAACCAGAACTGAAGGAAATATTTAAAGATATCAGAATGGTTCGTTTCTTAATATACGAGGATCATAATAATGATTTAAATGCTTTAAATTGTGCAATGAGTTAACTGATGTTATAGAAAATAATAAGCATTATTATGAGCTATTAACGGTAGCACATTCCGAAGGAAATGTTAAGATCTATGCTAAATCAATAAAAGATATAATTAATGAAGTAGTTATTTTAGTAAATGACGATAAAGATTTTGTGGCAATTGAAATTACAGGTTCAATAGAGTTGAATAAAATAATTGAATTTGCAATGGATGATGAAAATAATCATCGTCCTTATAATCAAAAACATGCTATTTAATTTTTTTTTATTTTAGAAAAATATTTTGATTAGGTTCAAAAAAATTATTATCATTGCATGACAAAAATCAGGTATGAGAAAATTAAATTCTACAATAGTCGCTTTATTTCTTCACCATCATCATGGTTGTGATTGTTAAGTATATTGTAGAAATTGACATAAACAAAATTCTAAAAAAGGTTTGCAATTTCTGCAAACCTTTTTTGTTTAATTAAAATAAAATGGAAATATTAAAAATTGCTATTCAAAAGTCTGGAAGGTTAAGTGAAAAATCACTTGAGTTAATTGCTGAAACAGGTATTGATGTAACAAACGGAAAAAGAAAACTTGTAGCCACATCTTCAAATTTTCCAATCCAGTTGCTTTATTTAAGAGATGATGATATTCCTCAATATGTTGCCGATGGAGTTGCCGATATTGGAATTGTAGGGGAAAATGAAGTAGAAGAAAAAGCAAAAGATGTTGTGCTTGCAGAACGACTAGGTTTTGCAAAATGTCGTATATCGTTGGCTATACCTCAGGATGTTCCTTATGAGGGAGTATCTTATTTTAACGGGAAAAGAATAGCAACAAGCTACCCGGTTATTCTTCAAAAGTTTTTAGATAAGAATAATGTAAAAGCAGAAATACATGAAATTAGTGGTTCTGTAGAGATAGCTCCGGGTATTGGTCTTGCTGATTCTATTTTTGATATTGTAAGTTCGGGTAGTACTTTGATTAGCAACAGACTTAAGGAAGTTGAGAAGGTAATGTTTTCAGAGGCAGTTATAATTAAAACACCAGGATTATCTTCGGAAAAAGAAAAAATACTTAGTGATTTACTTTTTAGGGTACAATCTGTTAGGCGTTCTAAACATAACAAGTACGTGCTTTTAAATGCTCCAAATGATAAACTAGACGAGATAATAAAAATATTACCAGGAATGAAAAGCCCAACAGTTCTTCCTCTTGCAGAAAAGGGCTGGAGTTCTGTACATTCAGTCTTACAAGAGGACGATTTCTGGGAAAAAATAGATCAACTAAAATCTCTAGGTGCACAAGGAATACTTGTAATACCAATTGAAAAAATGATAATATAATATCCATGAAAATTTATAATAATCCGCCTGTTAAAGATTGGGGAAAAATAGCCAAACGCCCTGTTTTTGAAACAGAAGTAATAGAAGAACGGGTAAAACCGGTTCTTAAAAAAGTAAAAGACTATGGAGACATTGCCCTTAAGGAATTTACTCTAAATTTTGATGGCGTAGAAATTGATTCTTTTGAGGTAACAGATAGTGAAAAAGAGAATGCTGCTTCATTAATTTCAGATGAGTTAAAACAAAGTATAGATATTGCCAGGGCAAATATTGAGAAGTTTCATCAATCACAAAGATCACATTTCGAGGTAATAGAAACTACACCGGGGGTAAAATGCTGGCAGAAAAATATTCCCATTCAAAAGGTTGGATTATATATTCCAGGCGGAACAGCCCCATTATTCTCAACAGTATTAATGTTAGCAATTCCAGCTGTTATTGCTGGATGTGAGGAGATAATTCTTTGTTCTCCGCCAAATAAGGAAGGTAGGATTCACCCGGCAATAATTTATTCAGCTTCACTTGTTGGTGTAACAAGGATATTTAAAGTTGGCGGGGCCCAGGCAATCGCGGCTTTAGGCTATGGGACAGAATCAATTCCAAAAACTTATAAGATTTTTGGCCCAGGAAATCAATATGTAACAGCAGCAAAGCAGCTATTAAGTAAAGATGGTATAGCAATTGATTTACCGGCAGGACCTTCAGAGGTTCTTGTTGTTGCTGATAAAACAACAAATATTGAGTTCGCAGCAGCAGATTTACTTTCTCAGGCTGAGCATGGAGTTGATAGCCAGGTTATTCTTTTAACAAATAACATGGATGTTTTATACGATATTCAGTCTGCCATGAATAAACAATTGGCTGTTCTTCCCAGAAAAGAAATTGCAGAGAAAGCTATTGCAAATAGCAAAGCAATCGTTTTTGAAGATTTTAAAGAATCTGTTGATTTTATTAATGAATATGCTCCAGAACATTTAATTATTTCTACTAAAAACTTTGAAGAATATTCTGCAAATATCGTTAATGCCGGCTCTGTGTTTTTAGGTTATTATACGCCAGAAAGTGCTGGGGATTATGCTTCCGGGACAAATCATACACTACCTACAAACGGATATGCTAAAGCATTTAGTGGTGTAAATCTAGATGCCTTTGTAAAAAAGGTTACATTTCAGCAAATTAGTAAAGAAGGATTAAAAAATATTGGTGAAGCGATTCAGGTTATGGCAGAAAACGAAAGTTTGCATGCACATAAAAATGCAGTAACGTTGAGACTTAATGATGTAAAATAATAACTTGAATTTATACCGATGTTTAATATAAATAACCTTCTAAGAGAAAATATTAAAAGTTTAAAACCCTATTCTTCAGCCCGGGATGAATTTGATGGTACGGATGCAATATTTTTGGATGCAAATGAGAATCCATTTAATAAACCCTATAACCGATATCCAGATCCACTTCACCGCGAATTACGAAGTAAGGTTTCTGAGATAAAAGGAATTCCATTCAATAATATATTTCTTGGGAATGGTTCAGATGAGCCGATAGATTTATTAATCCGTGCGTTCTGTGAGCCAACAAAAGATAGTATTGTATCATTGGATCCTACTTATGGGATGTATGAAGTTTGTGCAGATATTAATAATGTCAAATTTAAAACAGTTAGGCTGAAAGAGGATTTTCAATTAGATGTTGAGAAAGTGCTGTCTGCTGTAGAACCGAATACAAAGCTTATTTTTTTATGTTCACCTAATAATCCTACAGGTAATTCTTTTCTGGAGAAAGATATATTAACTATCATAAAAGAATTTAATGGCGTTGTAGTTTTGGATGAAGCATACATTGATTTTTCTCCAAATAAAAGTCTTACGCAGTATTTGAAAGACTTCTCAAATTTGATTGTATTACAGACATTTTCAAAAGCCTGGGGATTAGCTGGAATTCGTCTGGGAATGGCTTTTGCCAGTGAAGAAATAATAACGGTATTAAATAAAATAAAATTTCCTTACAACCTTAATGTTTTAACCCAGCGCACAGCCCTTGAAGAGCTTCAGAATGAAAAGCAAAAAAATAATTGGGTAACTGAAATTTTAGAAGAAAGAGAACGTTTGATGTCCGAAGTAAAGAAATTAACCTTTGTTAAAGAAGTACTTCCTACGGATGCAAATTTTTTCCTGTTTCGATCAGATTATCCGAAAAAAATATACAATTTTTTAATAGATAGGAATATTGTAATCAGGGATCGCTCAAAAGTAACTTTATGCGAAGGATGTTTGCGTGTTTCTGTGGGAACTAATTCAGAAAATAATGAGCTATTAGAAGCTTTGAAAAAATATTCTGATTAAAATATAACGAATGAAAAAGAGAGCATTATTTATTGATAGAGACGGCACATTAATATTAGAACCGGAAGATGAACAAATTGATTCGTTAGAGAAACTTGAGTTTTATGCTGGAGTTTTCAGAAATCTATATAAGATTAAACAGTTTCTTGATTTTGAATTGGTAATGGTTTCCAATCAGGACGGGTTAGGTACAGATTCTTTTCCGGAAAATACTTTTTGGCCAGCTCATAATAAAATGTTACAGGCTTTTGAAAATGAAGGTGTCGTTTTTGATGATATATTAATAGACAAATCATTTCCACATGAAAATCTTCCAACAAGAAAGCCTGGAATTGGGATGTTAACAAAGTATTTGTCTGGAGATTACGATCTGGAAAATTCTTTTGTAATAGGAGATAGATTTACAGACATAGAGCTTGCAAAAAATTTAAATGCCAAAGGTATTCTTATTGGTTCTCCAGAATTGCTAAGTGAAATCAAAAATAAAGGGCTGGAAAAAGCTTGTGCTCTTATTACTAAAGATTGGGATGAAATAGTTAATTTTCTTGCGTCAGAAGAACGTACAGCAATAGTTGAAAGAACTACAAAAGAAACTTCAATCCTTATTGAATTAGATTTAGATGGTCAGGGAAAATCAGATATTTCAACTGGACTAGGTTTTTTTGACCATATGCTGGAACAAATCTCAAAACATGGAAATGTTGGTTTAAAGGTTAAAGTTGATGGAGATTTACAGGTAGATGAACATCATACAATTGAGGATACTGCATTGGCATTAGGAGAAGCTTTTTATAAGGCATTAGGAAGTAAAAGAGGCATTGAAAGATACGGTTATGTTATTCCTATGGATGAATCGAATGCCCAGGCAATTATTGATTTTGGAGGACGACCATGGTTGGTATGGGAAACCGAATTCAAAAGAGAGAAAATTGGTGATATGCCTACAGAAATGTTTTATCACTTCTTTAAATCTTTTACTGATACAGCAAAATGCAACCTTAATATAAAAGCAGAAGGAAGTAATGAACATCACAAAATAGAGGCGATTTTCAAGGCTTTGGCAAGGGCAATTAAAATGGCTATTAAACGTGACCCATTTAACAATGAGTTACCTACAACAAAAGGATTTTTAGAATGAGTAATCAAGTAAGAAATACAGCAATATTATTGATGCACTGTCAGGATCAAAAAGGTATTGTCGCATCAGTAACAGAGTTTTTAGATAATAATAATGGTAACATTATTACGCTAAATGAACATGTTGACAGGGAAGAACATGTGTTTTTTATGCGGGTAGAATGGGAACTTAAAGAATTTCTTATTCCTCGTGAAAAGATTGGTGATTTTTTTCAAACTCAAATTGCTGCAAAATATGGAATGAAGTGGAATTTATTTTTTCCTGATACAAAACCGCGAATGGCCATTTTTGTTTCTAAAATGTCTCATTGTCTTTTTGATATATTATCTCGTATTCAGGCAGGAGACTGGGATGTTGAGGTTCCGTTAATTATTAGCAATCATAAAACATTAGAACCAATAGCCAAAGGTTTTAGAGTGCCATTTGTTTATTTCCCAATAACTAAGGAAAATAAAGATGAACAAGAAAGAAAAGAGATTGAATTATTGAAAAAACACAATATTGATTTTATTGTACTTGCACGATATATGCAAATTTTAACATCGGATATCATTAATGAATTTCCCAATAAAATAATCAATATTCATCATTCTTTTTTACCTGCATTTCCTGGAGCAAAACCTTATCACTCAGCTTATCAGAGAGGAGTAAAAATAATTGGCGCTACCAGTCATTATGTTACTGAAGATTTGGATGCCGGACCAATTATCGAACAAGATGTGTCACGTATTACACATAAAGATGATGTGCAAACGTTGGTAAGAAAAGGTCAGGATCTTGAAAAAATTGTTTTGTCCTCAGCGATATTTTTACATTTGCAGCGAAAAGTACTTACATATAAAAATAAAACAGTAGTATTTAACTAATGAATATTGTAATTATAGATTATAACGCAGGAAATATTCGATCGGTTGATTTTGCCCTTCATCGTTTAAATGTAAGGGCTGAGATTACAAATGATCATGAGAAAATACTTTCTGCTGATAAGGTTATTTTTCCAGGTGTTGGAGAAGCTAGTACAGCAATGAGTTATCTTCGGGAACATAATCTTGATAAACTTATTCGTAATTTGAAACAACCAGTGTTGGGTATTTGCATTGGGCTACAGCTTCTTTGTAAAAGTTCCGAAGAAGGAAATACTGAGTGTATTGGTGTTTTTGATGAAAAGGTTGTTAAGTTTGAACCAAAACCAGGATTTAAAATTCCACAAATGGGTTGGAATACAATATATAATCTCAAGAATGGTATTTTTTCTTCTGATATAGAAAACGAATATGTTTACTACGTGCATAGTTTTTATGCGGAATTAGGTGAAAATACTATTGCAACAACTAATTATGTAAATGAATTTAGTGCTGCGTTACATAGAGATAATTTTTATGCTACCCAGTTTCATCCCGAGAAAAGTGGTAGTGTTGGAGCAAAAATTTTAGAGAATTTTTTAAAACTAGAACAATAGATGATTGAAATTATACCTGCAATAGATTTAATTGATGGGAAGTGTGTGAGGTTGAAACAGGGAGATTTTCAACAAAAAACTGTATATAATGAAAATCCTGTTGAAGTAGCTAAATCCTTTGAAGATGCGGGTATTAAACGCCTTCATCTTGTAGATTTGGATGGGGCTAAAAAAGGTAAAGTAACAAATTTAAAGGTATTGGAAGATATTACTTCAAACACAGCTTTATCTGTTGATTTTGGTGGAGGAATAAAAACGGAAGAAGATATCATCCAGGTTTTTAATGCAGGGGCTGATTTAGTTACAGTAGGAAGCATAGCTGTTAAAGAGCCTGAATTGTTTGCAGAATGGCTTGATTCTTTTGGAGGAGAACGAATAATTCTAGGTGCTGATGTAAAAGAAAACAACATTGCTGTTAATGGTTGGAAAGATGTCGTCCCTGTTACAATTTTTGACTTTCTGAAAGAAAAATTTCAACAGGGAGCAGAGTATGTTCTTTGTACAGATATTAGTAAAGACGGCATGTTACAAGGTACATCAATGGGATTGTATAAAGAATTGCAAAATACTTTTTCTCAGATTAAATTAATAGCAAGTGGAGGAATCTCCTCTGTTTCAGAGATAGAAGAATTGAATGAAATGGACGTGTTTGGAGTGATAATAGGGAAAGCAATTTATGAAGGAAAAATTACTCTTAAAGAATTAGAAAAATATTCGATTTAGATTATGTTAGCAAAAAGAATAATACCGTGTCTCGATATTCGTGATGGACAGACTGTTAAAGGAGTAAATTTCCTGGACATAAAAGAAGTAGGAGATCCTGTCGAAATGGGTAAAAAATATTCAGAAGAAGGAGCTGATGAATTAGTTTATCTTGATATTACGGCTAGTCATGAAAAACGAAAACTTTTTACGGATTTAGTTAGAGATATCGCTGAAAATCTAAATATACCTTTCACTGTAGGTGGAGGAATTAATGAGTTAAGTGATGCTGAGAGGTTACTTAATGCAGGTGCTGATAAAATTTCAATAAACAGTGCAGCGGTTAAAACACCAGAATTAATTGACCAGATAGCAAAGAATTTTGGAAATCAGTTTGTTGTAACAGCTATTGATGCAGAATTTAAAAATAATAAATGGACTGTTTTTATCAATGGAGGAAGAATTCCAACTGAAAAAGAATTGTTCTCTTGGGCAAAAGAAGCAGAAAGCAGGGGAAGTGGAGAAATCCTTTTCACATCAATGAATCATGATGGAACAAAAAATGGATTTGCATGCGATGCTCTTGCTAGATTATCAGAAGAATTATCGATACCCATTATTGCATCAGGAGGTGCTGGGAAAGAGGAGCATTTTACAGAAGTTTTTACTAAAGGGAAAGCAGATGCAGCTCTTGCAGCAAGTATTTTTCACTTCAATGAAATTCCTATTCCACAATTAAAAAGCTATTTAAAAGAAAATAATATAATCACAAGGTAAATTATTTAAAATGAACTTCGAAAAATTAAACGGTCTGGTTCCTGCTATTATTCAGGACGCTGTAACAGATAAAGTGTTAATGGTTGGATTTATGAATGCTGAAGCACTTGAAAAAACAAAGAAAACCAAGTTAGTAACATTTTACAGTCGTACTAAAGAAAGGCTTTGGACAAAAGGAGAGGAGAGTGGTAATCATCTTCACCTTGTTGAAATAATTGAAGATTGTGATGAAGATACTTTACTTATTAAGGCAAATCCAGTTGGCCCCGTTTGTCATACAGGTGCTGATACTTGTTTTAATGAGAAGAATGCGATCGGTACAAATTTTTTAACAAAGCTTCAGGATTTAATAGAACAACGAAACAGGGAATTGCCTAATGGTTCTTATACAACACATTTATTCGAAAAAGGAATCAATAAAATTGCTCAAAAAGTTGGAGAAGAAGCTGTTGAGTTAGTTATTGAAGCTAAAGATTCAAATGATGAATTATTCTTAAATGAAGCCGCAGATCTTCTTTATCATGCCATGGTTTTATTTACAGCAAAAGGCTTTAGAGTTGAAGATGTTGTTAAAATTTTAGAAGAAAGACATAAATAATACATTTAATTTTTTATCCAGCTGAATAATCCTTAATAATCAAATGCTAAATATTTCAATAAGTGAAGAATTAAAAGAAAAATGTCCTGATTTAATTCTTGGAGAAATAATCTGTGAAGTAGAAAATACAGATTTCAATGAAGGACTTTGGACTGAAATTGAAAAAGTTACCCTTGAAATAAGAAATAGTTTATCATTTGATACGATAAAGAAACACCCTGTAATTATGGCTACGCGAGAAGCCTATAAGAAAACAGGAAAAGATCCTAATCGTTATCGTCCTTCTTCAGAATCACTGTGTAGACGTATTGTTAAAGGAAATGATTTATACCAGATTAATACACTGGTCGATTTGGTTAATCTGGTTTCTCTTAAATATGGTTATTCAATTGGAGGATTTGATTTAGATAAGATACAAGGCGATGTTGTTTTAGGAATTGGAAAAAAAGACGAACCCTACGAAGGAATTGGAAGAGGAAAATTAAATATAGAAGGTCTTCCAGTTCAAAGAGACTGTAAAGGAGGAATTGGTACTCCAACAAGCGATGAGGTTAGAACAGCTATCGATATCAATACCAAACGTTTTTATATGAATATTAATGCATATAATGGCAAAAATTGTCTGGACGAAACAATGAAATATTCAGAGGATTTGTTGGTTAAGTATTTAAATGCGAAGAATATAATAAGTTTTCTTGTGGAGTAAAATTTTATACAACTTAAATAAAAACAAAGAATTACTTATTTAAATTAAGTCTAGATAAACTCCTTTATTTATTCTACTTTTATACCCATTAAATCAACTTAATGGATATATCTATATTAAAAGATATTGTAATCATTTTTGCATTATCAACAGTTGTAAATTTTTTGTTTACGAAGATAAAAGTTCCTACTATTATCGGATATATGTTAACAGGTATCCTAGCTGGGCCTCATATGTTTTCGTTAATTGGTACATCTCATGATATTGAACTCATGGCAGAGATAGGTGTCGTTCTATTAATGTTTACAATTGGATTAGAATTCTCTTTAAAACATTTAATTAAAATACGAAAGATTGTTTTTTTTGGCGGTTTCTTGCAACTTCTTCTTACTGCTTTTTTAACATTAATAATAGCATTAACATACGGAATAGAATTAAAGGGTTCAATTTTTATAGGATTTATTACAGCTTTAAGCAGTACTGCTGTAGTCCTTAAATTGCTACAGGAACGCTCTGAGCTGACTTCTAACTATGGAAGAACAGTACTTGGAATATTAATATTTCAAGATATCATATTAATCCCTTTATTATTATTTACACCTGTTCTTGGTGGAGAAACTTCAGATTTACAGATGCAATTTGTTTATCTGGGAATTAAAACACTGGGGATTACAGCTCTTGTATATATTGGTAATAAGTGGCTAATGCCCAGGATTCTTAGAATAATTGCTTTAACAAAAAATCAGGAGTTGTTCCTTATGAGCATTTTACTTATATGCTTATCGGTTGCATTACTCACCTCAGAGATGGGGATGTCCCTCGCTTTTGGTGCTTTTTTAGCAGGTTTGATGATTTCAGAATCAGAATATAGTCACAATGCATTTGGACATTTAATCCCTTTTAAAGATACATTTACAAGCTTCTTCTTTGTTTCAATTGGTATGTTGCTTGATGTTGAATTTGTGATTGAAAATTATATTCTTGTAATTTTTACTGTTGGCATTGTAATAGGATTAAAAGCTTTTATTGGTGGAGGTACTGCTTTTATTCTAGGCCATACTTTTCGGGGAACAATCCTGGTTGGACTTGCATTGAGTCAAGTTGGGGAATTTTCATTTATTCTAGTAAAAATGGGGTTAAAATATTCCCTTATTTCTGAATTTTATTTTCAACTTTTTTTGGGTGTGGCGATTATTTCAATGTCATTTTCTCCTTTTTTGATTAAACTGGCAAATCCATTGGCATCCTGGTTGTTAAAATATAATTTACCAAAATTTTGGGTTGAAGGATTATTCCCATTAAAACAAATTGAATTACCAGATTATAAAAACCACATTGTTATTATAGGAAAAGATTCAAGGGCAATTAATTTGTCAAAAATGGTTGATTACATAGAATTGCCACATATATCTATTGTATTTGATCCAACAACAGTTCGTAAATTACAAGAAAAAGGGAAAAATGTAATATATGGAGATGCTGTTAACGAACCAGTTCTGTATAAAGCCCATGTTGATAAAGCAGATATTATAATTATCTCTGTCGGAAATATGATAACATCAATTGCTATTCTAGAGAAAATTAGAAGTATGAATAAACATGCTTATGTGATTGCTCGCAACAGACATATAGAGGATATAGAAGTGCTTTATAAATATGGGGCAAACGAGGTGATCCCAGAAGAGTTTGAAACATCCATTGAGCTATTCAAAAGGTTAATGACAAAACGTTTAGTTCCAAGGAATGAAGTTGAAACAACCTTAGCACAATTACGTGATGAGCATTATGGAATTTTTCGAGAAAAAGATATCGACGAAAAGCATGCTGTTATGTCTCACCTTCCTAATATTGAGGTTGTAGCATTAAAGATAGAAGAAGATTCACCATTAATAGGTAAATCTCTCAAGGAGTTGAAAATAAGACGAAATTATGGTGTTACAGTAGTTGCATTAAAACAAAACGAAAGAATCATAGAACATCCGGATTCAACTATTATTGTTTTAAAAGATGACGTTGCATATATTCTTGGTAAGCCAGAACAAATTGCTCATGCAATTAATGAAATTACAAAAAATCAATAACCGTTTGGTTTAAATCATGAATACGTTTTATTTAAATGTTATAGATAACGATAGATGTTATACTATATTACAATAGTTTAAACTTATTATTTATATTATTACGGTATGTATCTTGGTAATATGCAATACATTGTTTAATTTTGCAGAAAACCAAAATGTTGTTATGGCACACAGATTTGCCAATCTTGGATTTACTGATAGTGCTGCACAAATGATCCTGAAATTTCATTACGCTGTGCTGAATTTTTATTTAGAAAGTCTTTATTTCTATTTTTTACTTAAATTTTTCTGACCAACAAATATTCAACCTAATGAAAGAACCTAACGATAAACTAAAAACTAAAATTAAAAACCTAGAGCAGCAACTCGAATTCTTACAAACTGAACTTAATAGTAAAAACAAACAGATAGAACTATTAAAGGAAAGTGAGGAATGGTTTGAAAACATCTTCTCAAATAGCCCTTTTGGCGTTGCGTTGGTTGATAGTGAATTCAAGATCAGGGATGTAAATGAGCAGATTGTAAATATGTTTGGCTTTCCTAAAGAGAAATTGATAGGCTCAACCTTCCAATCAATAAGTCATCCGGATGATTACCTTAAAGATTTTAGAAAAGCGTTAAATGTAATAAAAGGGGATAGAGGTTCATATACGATAGAGAAAAGATATTTTAATAAAAAAGGCGAAATTGTTTGGGGACGATTAACGGCATCAAAAGTTGAAGATGAGAATGGGAAATTTAAGTTCGGAATAGCAATCATTGAAGATATTTCTGAATTAAGAAGAAATGAACTTATTCTTAAAAAAAGCGAGGAAAAGTATAGGCAATTGTTCGAGAATTCAATTGAAGGAATTTTTGTTGTTCAGAATGGATATTGTGTATATTCTAATCCCTCTACTTCAAAGATTATAGGATATTCTAAAGAAGAAATATGTTCTTTAAAAGTATTAGATTTACTTTATTCTGATGATAAACAAATAATTCAAAAGTTATTAGACAATCTCAAAAAAGGTAAGAAATTTTCTCATGACATCCGGATTAAACGAAAAGATGGAAAATTAATTTGGCTATTTGTAAATTATACACAGATAGAATGGAATAATATGCCAGCTTATTTGTGTTTCGTTAACGATATTACCATTAGAAAATATACAGAACAAGAATTAGAAGAAAGTAAAAATACACTGGCATTTGCACTTGAAGGGGCTAACCTGGCTTTTTGGGATCAAAATTTTATAACTGGCGAAATTAAGCGCAATGATCAATGGGCTAAAATGTTGGGGTATGAACCTGAGGAAATGTCAGGAACAATAAGTGATGTACTTAATATTATACATCCAGATGATTATATTAAGTCTAAAGAGATATCAGAAAAACATAAGAGAGGGGAAATCCCAGTCTATAAGGTTGAGCATCGTTTAAAAACTAAAGAAGGTACTTGGAAATGGGTACTTAACTGGGGCAAAATATTTGAACGAAATGAAACAGGGGAACCTGTTAGGGCAATAGGTATCCATATGGATATTAATAGGCAAAAGCAATATGAGCAAGAGCTTGTAAAAGCTAAGGATGCAGCTGAAGAAAGCGATAAATTAAAGTCGTCATTCCTTGCTAATATGAGCCATGAAATTAGAACACCAATGAATGGGATTATTGGTTTTTCTAATATGTTGCTTAAGAAAGATTTAACCGAAGAAAAAAGAAAATTTTACACACAAATTATTATTGATTCAAGTAAGCAATTATTAACAATCGTTAATGATATTCTAGATATTTCAAGAATTGAAACTGAAGGTTTGACAATTAATAGAAATAATGTTCATTTAAATGAAGTAATTCAAGAAATATTTACTTTTTTTCATCCTATTGCTAAGAAGAATGATATTTGTTTATATTCTAAAAAGGGGTTGGGAAATGACGAAAGTATTGTTTTAACTGATTATGTGAGATTACGACAAATATTAACAAATCTTTTAAACAATGCCATAAAGTTTACAAATTGTGGGCAAATAAGGTTTGGTTATCATTTAAACGCTCAAAATATTCAATTTTTTGTTGAAGATACCGGTATTGGAATAGCAAAGGAAATGCAAGAAAAAATCTTTGAGCGTTTTAGGCAGGTTGAGGATCATTTAACCAGAAAACATGGAGGAACAGGTCTTGGACTTGCTATATCAAAAAAATTGAGTGAACTCCTTGGCGGTAAATTATGGGTAGAATCAGAATTAGGAAAAGGATCTACTTTTTATTTTACATTACCATATCAACCAGTAAAGACGAATAATACATCAATCCCTTGTCAAACAGTATTGGTTGCTGAAGATGATGAAACAAACCTTCTTTTCATTGAAGAAGTGCTGCAACAAAAGAATATTAATGTTATTCATGCAAAGAATGGTTTTGAGACGGTTGAGTATTGTCAGAAAAATCCAAATATCAATCTTGTTTTAATGGATATCAGAATGCCATTGTTGGATGGTTTAGAAGCAACAAAAGAGATATTAAAGTTTAGGCCTAATCTTCCAATTATAGCACAAACAGCTTACTCAATGCAAGAAGACAGAAAAAAAACATTTGAGGCAGGGTGTTGTGATTATTTGTCTAAACCTGTTGATAAAGAGGTTTTTATGTCTGTTTTGGGAAGGTATTTAAATATGTAAATAAAAAATAAAAGTGTTGAAGAACATTTTTTCATTGTTTTGTTGTTTTTAAAATAAAAGCAATTTGTATACTTGCATTTTTTTTGTCGTTTTTGTATTTTATGTAGAATGAAGAATACTTATTTTGACCTTATTGAACAGTCTTTTTATTTTCCTCAAGACGGTTTTGATTTGCATGAAGGTTATTTAACATTTCATGGCGTTTCTTTAAAATATCTTATTAATAAATACGAGACTCCTTTTAAATTGGTGTATCTGCCAAGAATAGGAGAACAAATTAAACGAGCTCGTAATCTTTTCAATAGAGCAATAAAGAATAATAATTATAGTGGGCGATACCATTATTGTTATTGTACAAAATGTTGTCACTTTCATCATGTTATAGAAGCTGCATTAAGGCATAAAGTAAACCTTGAAACATCATCTTCTTTTGATATCGATCTGATTGAAAAATTGTATAAAAAAGGAGAAATTGATAAATCCAGGGCAATTGTTCATAATGGTTACAAGACTGATGAATATATACAAAAGATTATCAAACTTAATAATGCAGGTTTTAAAAACTCAATTATTGTGCTAGATAGTGCAACAGAGTTAGAACGTGTTCAAAAATATGCGAATGGTAAAAAAATAAAGATTGGCATTCGTATGGCAATAGATGAAGAAGCTCAATCTGCATACTATACTTCAAGATTGGGAATCAGGCATACAGATATCCTTTCGTTTTATAATTCAATGATAAAGGATAATGAAAACCTGGAATTAAAAATGTTGCATTTTTTTGTTGATTCTGGGATAAAGGATAGTTTCTATTATTGGGGAGAATTTAAGAAAGCGCTAAAATTATATATTGAACTAAAGAAACAATCCTCAACACTCGATTCATTAAACCTAGGGGGCGGATTTCCAATAAGGAGCCACCTTGGTTTTGAGTATGATTACGAATACATGATAAAAGAGATTGTGGCATTAATCAAGCAATCATGTGCCAGTGAAGGAATTCCTGACCCACATATTTTTACTGAGTTTGGAAAATATACGGTAGGTGAAAGTGGAGCTATCATATTTAAAGTAATTGAACAAAAACAGCAAAACGACACAGAGCTTTGGTATATAATCAATAATAGTCTGATGAATACAATACCAGATGCATGGTCAATATTTGAAAAATTTATTCTTTTACCTGTAAATAAATGGGAGAATGAATATACCCGAGTAAATATTGGTGGAATAAGTTGTGATCACTCCGATTATTATAATTCTGAAGATTTAAATCAACAGATATTACTTCCGAGATTTTTGGATAAAGGTAAAGAACCTCTTTATCTTGGCTTTTTCCATACCGGTGCATATCAGGATTCAATTAGTGGATATGGTGGAATAAAACATTGTTTAATTCCCTCACCAAAACATGTTATTATAGATCGAGACGAAACAGGGAACTTTATTGACTATGTATATAGAAATGAGCAAACTGTTGATGATATGCTACAGATTCTCGGATATAACGTGTAATTAATATTGTTCCTAAGAAAAGTGGCATGATACTAAAAAATAGTTGGTAAAAGATAAAACAAAAAAAGGGATTATGAATATATCATAATCCCTTTTTTTGCTGGAATATTTTTTATTCAATAAAATATTCTATTATCCCATCATTATTAATTTTTGTGTTAGGAACTCCTTCATTATTATCATGAATAGTAATTATTAAATCATTAAAGTCATGGTCACAATAACTTAAAGTTTCTTTAGTATCTTCAAATGTTAGAACTAAATCATTACATCTGTTACTAATAAATAGTGTAGATTGTTGTTTTTCAGCTGTATTAAATTCTGCATTAGTATAATGTGTGTAATATCCTTCAACTGTTGTTCCATTTTGCCATCCTGCAGCGGTTAGATAGAAACCAACAACCGTACCAGCAGGGAATGGAGCATCACCAATCTTTACTTTATCACCATATTGAAGAGCACCACCTTCATCAATTTTTGATACATTAGGAAAAATAATATTTCGTTCTATTTCATCTATACTTGTAGGTGGATTATCTGCTTGATATGTATAATATCCAAAGGTGTTTCTTAAAGATGCTCCTTCGTCTATAAAAGTTACGTATAATTCGGTTTCTTCTTCTATGTATATATTTACAGTACTTGTGTCACTGAATAATTCAGGGTGTAATTCTTTAGCATTTGTTAGCTCTGGGAATAATTCAGAGATATCACCTAAAAGAGATGTACAAGGTTCTGTTGGTGTTATTGTATCAGGAACACCCTCATCGATTGTAATGGATATGATTTTAAAGCCTTCTAATCCTGTTGCAACGAATATTACACTATCTTTTGATTCAACAAAATTTGTAGATGCATATCCGTCAAATTGCATACTTCCAAGAATATAAATACTGTCGCTAATTTCTTCAACTATTCCACCAACATTTACTCCAGATTCTCCATTACCGATTAAAACAAGATCGTTATTTAAAGAAACACTATTTGTTACGTGATTTTCATCCAAACTTCCTTCTGGGGTTTCTGGTTTTGCTATATGCTGTTTTAATGTTCCATCGCTATTAAGCATAGACAATCCACCTTCATTCATTGCTGCGAAAATATAATCTTCGTTAACAGCAATTTCGGATTTAGGACCAGGAGTGTTTGAAGATTCCAATGCAATATTTGAAACCAGATTAAATGTTGTTAAGTCATACTTCTGAATATTTCCATCTTCACCTTGAAGAACATATATATAGCTGCTATTTACGTCTAATGATCTGGCATCGGCGATATCAATTTCTTGTACAATGTTATAATCAAAATCAAATACGGTTAAACTTCCATCAGAACCACTTGTACACATAATACCAGCTTCTGTAACAATGATGTCAGTTCCTGCATAAGATGAAATATCAATCATGGTATCAATTGAACTTATTTCCATGTTTTCATCAAGATCTAAAACCTCAAGAAATGCAGCTGAGTTATATCCCAATGCTTCGTAATCACCAGTCGCACCAACAATGTATATGGCACCATTATAGTAATCAACAGAACTTACATCTGCATTAGGAAGAATAACACTTGATACTAAACTTGGATTTTCCAGATCTGATACATTAAAAACTTCAACTCCTCCTTGCCACTCTGAACCGCGTGTATTATATGTTACAAAGGCATAGTTATCTTTAATTGCAACATGTGTAGCCTGAAGTGTGTTGTCATCATAAACTGGAGAAGCAACTTCAGCCATCAGTTTAAATGCATAATTGTTTGTAAGTTCAATTTTGGAAAAATCAGTTGTACTTTTTAATGTTAGTTCACTTGTTTCGTTATTTACTATTGGAACAAGCTCATTTACTAAACTGATTCTTTGGGAAGATAGCTGGTAAGGGTTATTTGATATTAACAGGTTTCCTTTTTTAGTATAATTATTTTGCCAATCAATATCTAACGTTTCCTCTTTCTGACATCTAGCGAGTATAGCTAAAACTAAAACAGAAAGAACTAAATAATTTATTTTTCTAACTTTCATGATATATGATATTGGTTTCTATTTTCATTCGTTTTTTTGTTGTTATAACAACATTACAAATATTATTTTTTTTATTTAAAAATAAAGTAAAACAGGTTCTAAATCAATTTTTATTTGATAAATAGCATATATATTATGTCTAATATAATCTTTTATTATTAAATTAATCATGGTTAAATCCTTCATGTACCATTTTTCCCCAACCTCTTTTGCCAAATAAGAATTCAATATTAGCTCTAATTGCCCAAAATACAGTCATTGGATGATATAAAATAGGTTCTAAAAAGGCCGTAACTATTAATTTTAGAATATCTCTTTTTTTGTTGTATTTGTGATAAGTTTTCTCCTCAAAAAGTATTGCCCACGTAGAGAGAGAAACAGCAAATGTATAGACAAATACCAGAAGCAGCAGGAAAAACGACCAGTTTACCCAACCTAAAATAACAAGAACAGCAAAGTAAACTAAACCAAAGAACTCTAGTAATGGAGCTAACCATTCATAAAAAAACCAATAAGGATAGCCTAACATTCCAAATTTACCGTATCGTGGATTGTAGAAAACTTTTATATGTTTAAATAAAGTCTCCATTGTTCCACGCGTCCATCTGTTACGTTGACTATGATGGATTTTAATTTTAGTTGGCACCTCTGTCCAGCAAAGAGGATCAGGTATGTAAGTAACAATATAAGGTGTTTTTTGTTGTACCATATACCTTCTCATTCTTACAACAAGTTCCATATCTTCACCAACCGTATTTACGTCATATCCACCACAATTGATTACTGTTTCTCTGTCAAACATACCTAATGCCCCTGAGATTAAAAGTAATCCATCTAGTTTGCTCCATGCCATTCTGGCCATTAGAAAAGCCCTGGTATATTCAAGCACTTGAATACGGGCAAAAAAGTTTCTAGGCAGATTTACTTTAGTAATACGCCCTTTTTCAACATCACAGGAGTTGGCAATACGGATTACACCGCCTGTAGCAATTACTTTTTTATCGGTTTCTTCAAGAAATGGTTTAACTAGTTTAAGTAGTGCATCATGTTCCATTATAGAATCTGCATCAACACATGTAACTAGTTCGCTTTTGCTAACATTGATGCCAGCATTAAGCGCATCGGATTTTCCTCCGTTTAGTTTATCTATAACAGTTAATTTTCGGTAATCATGGTTTTTTGATTTATAAACACCACGAATTCTTTTACATGGGAGCCTATAATCAAAAGCATAATCGACCTTTTCCAAATCGAATACCTTTTTGAGTTTATCTAAGGTGTCATCAGTGCTTCCGTCATTTATAAATATCACATCAAATTCTCTATAATAAAGAGAAAGTAAAGCTTCTATATTCTCTATGCAGCTTTTACTTTCGTTATGTGCAGGAACAATAATTGAAGTGCTTGGAAGAAAGGGAGATAGCATCAATTCATTATAATTGACATAGCTGTTTTTTCTTAAATACCACTGCAAAGAAAAGGCACTGACAGTACCCAAAAAAACATAAGACAGGAATATTGATATTGTAATTATAAATAATAAATTTCCTGCGAGAAAACGTAATGTGTCTAATATAAATTCCATATTAAAATTTATATGCGCTCATCAAGCACGTGTTTTATGACAATTTGATAGTTTCTATAATCTTCACTCGTTAACAAGTTATTTAACTCATTATTTCCTTCGTCGCCTATTTCTTTTATCCCTTTAGCTGCCTCAACTTGTAACCATACATTTTTTTCTTCTTCTTCAATTATATGCTTAAAAAACACAAGATTGTTTATATCCTTAAATTTCGATAATGCTTGTATTATAAATAATTTGTTGTCGTCATTTTCATGTTGATATTGTTCTCTTAAGGTAGATTGAGAGTCTGTAATTCCAAGTATTCCAAGTGAATTTATTGCAGAAGCCCTAATTTTTTCATTTTTGTCATTTAATAGCTCAATCAACTTGTCCCAAGAATTTTTTTGGTTAAATAACTGAGTCATTTTTGCTGAAAACATTCTAATGCTTTCGTTATCCGAATCATACCATCTTTCAAATTTTGGGATGTTAAGATTATGGTATGTTATTTCCTGGTGAACAATATTTTGTTCCCAAACAGAAAATGGACGTGTTAGATTATCTAAAAAAGAGTAAGGATCTTCAGTATTTAAACGGACTAGTGCTAACTGTGCTTCAGAGCGTTCAATGTCATTTCTACTATTAAGCCTTTTCTCAATTAATGGCTGTGCTTCCTGAATATTCATAAAAGCGCATTCTTTAAATCCTTTAACCCTTGTATGCCAATGTCTGTTGGTTAGTTTTGTGAGAGAATCTTCATTAAGTCCTAATTCATAATAAAGATTCCTTAAAATATCAACTTTTTCTTTTTGAAGGTTAATACTTAAGTCGATCATTTCATTTATCAGAATTTTCCTGGTAAATGCTGAATTGGCAATTTCCCTGATTTCAATTAGTTGTTCTGTATTATTTTCTTCATGTTCAAGATAATCAAATAGAGCTTTTTGATAATGTCCTTTTAAATCATTAGCAATTAAAGTCGTTTTATCTCTTCTATTTCTGTTAATCATCATAAAAATAAGCATGATGATAATTGAAGAAATTGAATAAATAATAACTCCAGTTAAGATATAGATTAAGATTGCAGGTTTATCAAATTCAGCATTTGGAAAGTACCAGGTGGTTTTAAGTCCAGGTAATTTTTTCTCTTCTGTAATTTTTTTATTAGAGATGGAAATAGAATCTATTAATACTGTTGTGTCATTCTTTGCTGAGAGGTTATTTGTATCTGAGACAATGTTTTGTGCAAAATCAGAACAAATTCCTTTTGAGGAAAGGCTCACTAACAGAATGACTATATATACTATTCTTTTAAAAAACATAACTAACACCAATTCTATATTCTGTTCTAGTTCTTGAGTTATTTACCTGAAATTCTTCATATTGAATTCCAGCACTGGCATTAAATTGAAATTGTTGAATTCGATGTTGTATGCCAGCAACAAATTTTGTGCTTTTAAAATTTCCAAATTTCTGGGCTGACATTAAAGGTTGATCGGGTGAATCACCAAAAACAACTAATCCAAACAGATAACTATTATATCTGCCAAAATATTTTCGGTTTTCAAATAAATAAGCATTTGATAAAATGTCTTCTTTAATAGTAAAAAATGGACGGAATGACAACCAATAGTCTCCAAAATATTTAGAAATAGATCCTGTTAAGAAATAAATTGAATTATCCCAGTACATGTATCTGCCTCCTATTGATAATCCGAATCCTTTATTTAAGCCTTTAAAATATTCAAGCCCGCCTTTATGAGTAGGAAAAAAATCACCTGTTCCAATACCATAATTTAAATATAAATAGCTTTTTTCACCTAAGCGGGGATACGCATCTATTTCTGCCTGATACGAAGGTGAATCAAATACTTGCTTACCGTTAAATATATTATTACCTATATTTAACCTACCACTTATGGGAGCAAACCTAGTGATTTTTGTATATTGTAAAGAGACCATATGCCTTCTTGCGATGTATGGTTTTTTGAAAAAATCAAAATAATAAGAAATGCCAATAGCGTTAGAATCAATGGACATTGTGCCATATGAAATTGGTGATATTGGGGGTTTTGCTTCCATTTTTTTTATAATCTCTGCTCTTTTGTATAAAAGTAGAGTGTCTTGGGGTAGTTGAACAAGTCCAGTATCGACATAGGCCAAAGCTGCCTGATAGTTAATTTGCCATATCTCAATGTCCGCTAATAACAACAGGGCATCTTTTTGGTATGGATTATCAAGAATTATTGGTTCAATCAATATTTTTGCGCTATCGAATTGATTTTCCCAGGCAAGAGTTCTTCCTGCAAGAAGATTAAAATCAAGATAGTTAGGATAATCATTAAGAACAGAAAAACAAATTTCTCTGCAAAGTTCATAATTGCCATTTTGAGAATAGCTATTTGCAACAAAATAAAGACTGTCAGGATTTGAAGTGTTTATTTTAGCTGTCTGACTATTTAAGGTTATGGGGAAAATAAAAAGACAAAAAAATACATTCCAAATAACGTTCAATGTTATTGGTTTATTGTTTTTTAATTCGAGTTGTTTCAATAAAAATTGAATTAAGGTTAAGGCTTTATACATTAAAAACGGTCTCTAATAAAGAACTATTTTTTTCCTAAACGATTTATATCGGGGGACAAATATAATTAAAATAGTCAGATACTATCGATTTTAGGCTTGACAGCTAGTTTATTTTTGATAAACGCTTTTAAAACTTATATTTTTAAACTATTTTATTAGGCTAACAGAAAATTGTTTTGATTAGGTATTTGTGGTAGAAATTATTTTTCACTAAAAATATTTGCTTTTTTTTCGATAATTATTGGAGCCCAAATTCTTATATTATCAACTTTCCCAAAATCATCAAAAGAGCCAAAACCTATGTAGCCATTCATAAATGTTTTATCTTCAGCAATCATGATAGGAGCCTGCATATCATCAAAAAAGAATTCTATTCTTCCTGATTCTACATTTCTTATTAACTTGATTTTATGCCAACCATTGCCCCAGCTGACTCCATCAGTATTTTGCAATGTTATTTTGATCCTGGGTTCTTTATTTACAATAAAAATATTGTGAGCATTATCATCTGTTTTTGAAGCTATGTGTACATAATAAAAATGCGAAGAATCAATAAAATTGAAAAAGATACACATATCACGATGGTTATATTCTTTTCCTGTTTGTTGAATATTTGCCTCTAAAATAAAGTCATTAAATTGTTGGTTTGCCAGTAAAGCTATAACATGCGGAGAACGTACAGGAGGTGTATATTTACCAATTCCCAGACTTTCCAACGTATGTGTACCCTCACAATCAGGAGATAATTGCCAAATATCAGGATCGGAGAATTCAAAATTTTTCAACTCATCGGCAGTTTTAAAATCTGTTCTATATTGTAATTTATAATTTTCAGGTATTGCCTGTTGTGAATTAACAGCGATGGGTAGTTTGATTACCAGTATAATAATAAAGATAAATTTCTTTTTCATGGGTTAACAATCGAACTTTATTTGAGGTTAAAGGGATTTAAATTCATGAAGATTTACGAATAAACTATAAGTCAAAAATGTTGATAGTAAAATTAATTATTTTTTCACTTGATTCAAATACTGACCAGGAGTATTTTGCTTAAATTTTTTAAAGACACTGTTAAATGATGATTTTGAATTAAAACCAGAATCAAAGGCGTGCGCCAATAAACTAAAATTGTTGTTTGAGGTAGCCCTTTCAATAAATTCTTCTACCCTGTATTTATTTATAAAATCGTGAAAATTAACCTGCTCGTACTGATTGATTATTTGAGAGAGGTGATTTGAAGAAATAGAAAGTTTTTGGGACAGGTCATTTAATGTGAGTTTTGGATTCAGATAAGGTTTTTCTTTTTCCATCAACTCCAATAGTTCACTATGCTTAGATACGGCAGTATCTTTTTTTAGGCCGGAGTTTTTATATTCGCTTTCAGATTTAACTGGAGCAAGATCCTGTTCATCAATTATGTTGTTTGAAAAAATTCCTTGTTGTTTGATACCTGAATATCCAACATAGATGACAAATATTACTGCAAAAGAGTAGAAGATTATATCAATAGGAAATTGAAATTCAAATCCCAGAAGTTCACGAAAAACAACAACTATTCCGGCAGTAACAAAAATACAAGCGAAACAAAGAATGGTATACCTTAGCCAGTTTAGTGTTATGTGTTCGTTGTAAGAAAAATTCTCGATAATGATTTTTTTCCGTTGTAGAAGTTTATTATAAGTAATAATTACATAACAAAGACCGGATATTATAAAGCAAACAGCAAGAAATGTAGAAAAAACAGAATAATCATTAATTAATCCCTTGTCAACCTTTATTTTGTCTTCAGCAGAATAAGTAAAATAAAACGGCAACATATAAAGATACGACAACATTATAGGTGTAAAATGCAGGTAATCTATTAGTCTTAAATGTTTCTGAGTTTTTTGAGAGTATACAACATATAAAAGAAGTAAGGGGCCGTGAAAAAAAGGGAATGGAACAGTAATACCAATTAAATGCGGATATTCCTCCCAATATCCCTGATTGTAAAACCAATAGTTTAATAGATGCATTCCAATAATAATAAGCCAAACAGCTAGTATTTTATCAGATAGCGTTTTGTTTTTCTTGGTAAAGAGTAAAACCCCCAGGAAAAAAGATAAGATTATACCAATATTTAAGATAACTCCCACAATGCAAATTTTTTTTAAAAGTAGGGATTTATTATCTGTATGAATTTAAAATGAAGTAAAACATTGAGATACACAGGATAAAAATTAAATCTCATCCATATTCAAAACATGAATATCTTTGCTGGTAAGTTTCTTTATGATTTTTTCTTTGCTTTTATCTGATTTTCCAATTATAGCATTCGGAACAACATACATATCATAACCTTTTTCTTTCCCGCCAAGGAGTGTTTCATAGACGCAGTGTTCAGCCATTAATCCAACAACGATAATTTCTTTTGCATTATTTTTTTTAAGGTATTGGTTTAATTCATTTACTTCAAAAGCATTGGCTGTTTTTTTCTCTATGATATTATTGTTTTTTAGAATTAGTTTGCTATCCAAATCCATTCCGGGAATTGTATCAATATCAAAACCTTTAAAGGAGAGAGAAAGTGTTCGTAAAAGCGATTGAATGTAAATTATGTTGTTGCTTTCAATTTTATCTGTAATTTGATTGATGTTTGTAATCAAATTATCTGCTATATCATCTGATAAAATATCCTGGGTGAAATGTTCCTGAATATCAAGAACAATAATAAATTTTTCGTTTTTTTTATCTGGAGATTGTGGAAAGCATGGGTTTGAAAATAAGAGTGTTATACTTAGAAATAAAATTAATTTTGATTTCATGTTGTTGGATTTAGAAATTGTATAAATATAGTAAAACTTATGAGCCAAAGATAAAATTCTATTTAAATTGGTTGTTTCTGTTTTTCAATATAATTTTATACTTTTCCGTTAAAAATAATTAAACCGTAACCTAATGAATGTTCTATATCATTCTTTTATATTGTTATTGATAATAACAAAAACATCTTATGCTAATCAGTTTTTCGAAGAAGCTGATTCTCTGAGAGCAGAATTATACCTTAGTCATGCTGACTCATTTTTGTATTCAAATAATTATGATAGTGCGGCATTTTATTATAACAAAGCAGCGAAGGAATTTATTCTATTAGAAGATTGGGACAAAGCATGTCACTCTAAAGTTAGGGAAACATACATGTATTTGGATTTAAGTCAATACGAAAAAGCCATTGCTAATATGGATGAAGCCATCGGTATTTTTGATGTAGCATTATCTGTAAATAACATCTATAGTTTCTACTGTTATATTCAAAAATCAAATGCCTTTTTACAACAAGGGGAATATGCCCGGGCTATACAAATTTTAGATGATGCAGTTGGTGGTTTTAAAAATAATCCTGATATCAAAACTATTAATGGAGAAAGATGGCTGGCTGCAGCATATTATGAATATGGTAACAATTATGTTGAAATCGGTAAACTAGACTCTGCAAATATCATGTTCAAGAAAACGCTTGAGATTAGGGAACGTTTATATGAGAAGAACCATAGGTTAATTATTGATTGTTACAATAACCTTGGAGTCACCTATTCTTATTTTGAAGACTATGAAATGGCAAGTGTTTACATGCAAAAGGCATTAAAATCACGCGAAGAGAAATATGGCTTTGCTAATAGTCAGACAGCGTGGAGCTATACAAACTTAGGTATTCTTAACCTTTATATGGGAAATTTTGAAAAAGCTTTGGAATATGATTTCAAGGGACTTGAGGCAAGAAAACAATGCTTGCCCGAAGGACATGTTGATTTTGCCAGCTCATATTCTGTTATTGCTAATGTTTATAACGAAACAGGAGACCATAAAGAAGCCCAAAAATACCATAACCTGGCACTTGATATTTATCTGAAAAAGTTTGGAGAGGATAACATCCATGTATCTTCAATGTATAACAATATTGCTGATAATTACTATAAACAGGAAGAATTTGAGAAAGCGCTTTCTTACTTTCTTAAATCGTTGAATATCTTAAATAAAATATTTCCTGATGAAAAATTACCTAATCATGTACTCTATGAAAGCAATATTTCTGATACATATTTTAAACTGGGGATGATAGATTCAGCACTCTATTACAATACCCTGGCATTACAAGACAACTACAAACCAGTACAAGAAAGTCAGGATATAGATGATTTGTTGGATTTTGAGTTTGCTTTTGTTTCCTTGGAACTGAAAGCAGATATCTATCTTTATAAGTATCAGCAGGAAAAAGAAATTACACATCTGCTAACAGCTTATGAAACGTACCTTGAATACATTGATTTACTTGACTATTTAAGGAACAGGGCAACTGTTATAGACTCCAAACTGTTATTGTCTCATTTGAATAATACAATTATGGATAGGGCAATCAAAACAGCTTGTCTTTTGAATCGTATAGCTCCTGAAACTTATTCGGAAGAAAATATTGCTTCATTAATCGAAAAAAATAAAGCAAATGTTTTGCATGAAATGCTCGATAAAACAGATACGCAAATCAGTTATAATGTGCCTGATTCTATTATTGAAATTCAAAAAGAGATATCGGGGACTATTATTGCTTTAAAATCGGAAAAGATGTTAATTGAACAAGAAGAAGATATTCATCAGGCCTCTATTATAGATGAACAGATATTTAGTCAGCAGGAGAAGCTCTCTGAGATTAACAACCAGATTTTTGAATTAAGTCCTGATTTTGAAAAGAGTATGACGGAAAGTCGGACTGGAATTATAAATGAGCGTCTGGAAATGGATGTTAATACAGCGATTCTTAGTTATTATATCTCAGATAGTCTGTTATACATCAGCTTTACAGACTCAAAACAGGTCAAAGTAAAAACTGTTCCAATAGACTCAATATTTGAGGTAAATACAGAACAATATATTAGATGTATTAAGAAGAACAGAATCAATTCTTTTTCTACTTTGAGTAATGATCTTTATACCATTCTTATTGATCCCATTTTTGATTTAATAATGGATAAACAGAAATTGGTAATTATTCCTGATAAATTTTTGTACTACTTACCTTTTGAAACTCTGTGCAAGGATAATGGCATAGATGAATTCAAAAGCAAAAACTATTTAATTAAGGATTATAGTATTCTTTATCACTATAGTGCTGGAATTTACAGTAAATATCAAAATAATAGGGATTTACCCGATAGGGAAGAAGTGAGTTTTGCTGGTTTTGCTCCTGTTTTCGATAGCGATAGCATGTCGGTAAAAATCTCAGATGATTGTTTTGCTTCATTGACAGACACCAATGATATTCAGGATGAGATTTTTCGATCCGTTTCTTTTAATGGCAAAACGTATAACAAACTGCCATATTCAAAAGAAGAGGTATGTGATATTGCAAATCTTTTTGAGAAGAAAAATTTACTTGCTGATACATATTTGTACAACAACGCAAACGAAACTAATTTTAAAAATATTTGTCAGAAATACCGCTATGTGCATATTGCAAGTCATGGAATAATCCACGAAAATAGTCCGGAAGTATCTGGTATTATATTCTCTGGAATAAGTAATTATCAGTCAAAAACAGATACTTTATGTACAAACGAATTTAATAGCGATGGAATTTTACTTACAGGAGAAATGTACAACCTCAATCTTAATGCTGATTTAGTTGTGCTTAGTGCCTGTGAGACAGGGTTAGGAACCATTGTGAAGGGAGAAGGGGTAATGTCAATGGCCCGTGGATTAATGTATTCAGGTACACCCAATGTCCTTTTTTCTTTATGGAAAGTTGGAGATAAAAATACATATCAACTGATGATTAAGTTTTATGATTCCCTTCTAAATGATCTCACTTATTCTGAGGCAATAAGAAAATCGAAACTGGAATTGATAGCAAAAGAAGAAACCGCCTTTCCTAAATTCTGGAGTGGTTTTATTTTGTTGGGTGCCGATTAGGATAATGATCGATATCGAATGATGATTGTCGAATGATGATTTTTGAAGGTTTGACAGTTCTAAAATCAAAAATCGCCAATCTCCATTCTTAAATTATTTCTTCATTATAAATTTCCCCGTAAAAACAGCTTCTTCTTCTGTTTCCAGTTGCCAGTAATAAAGTCCGTTAATTAGTTTTTTTGTAAATGTAAATGGGGGCGTAACCTGTTCTTCGAATATAATGTGGGCCTTGTTGTCAAAAATAACGAGTGAAAAATTCGTTGAGTTTGATTTCCAGTTAAATATCAGGCTATCTTGTGTCGTAATTTTTGTAGAAACTTTCGGACTTATCACTTCCAAAGAATTTGAACGAAGGTTATTCATTAAGGTATTTTCAAAAATCGCATTGGGTTTAAATGCTTCGGCTAAAAGTTCTGTATTTTTTTCTTTTGTTTGAACAACATCCTTATCAGGAAGTAAACTGTCTGTTTGTTCTTTATGCGTTTTTACTGAATCAAACGCTGGAACTTGTTTTGATATTTCAATGGATTTATTCTTGTTTTTTGTCAGAAGAATTCCCAGTGAAACAATAATTAGTAAGGAAGCCGCAATGCTAAACCAGGGAATTAATCGTTGAGAAGTTTTTTTTCTGGGAATATCTAACGTATCTGTTCCGTTGCTTTTTTTAATTCCGTTAATGATGTTTTCAGTTAATTCAAGCTGATTTTTACAATATTCACAACTCAACATATGTTCTTCAAACCAGCTCTCTTCATTTTCAGAAAGACGCCCCAATACATAGTTTTCGTAAAAATCGTTGTCATGAAATTTAGATGTTTTCATACAAGCTCAAATTAAAACCATCCCTTCAGTTTATCAATAGCCCTGTGTTTTATAACCCGAATGTTCCCTTCTTTTATTCCAAGTATTTTAGATATCTCTTTTGTCGATTTTTCTTCTTTATAAAGTAACTTCATAACATTTTGTTCAACTTCGGTTAATTGGTTAAACAATTGAAATATTTTTTTGATTTTTTCTTTGTTTTCATCATTATCTTCTTCTATTATTGAGAGATAACTTGAATCTAAATGGTCTTCAATGGACTCGTTTTTATTGTTTTTTGTGTTCTTCCTATAAAATTCCTTTACCTTGTTTTCTGCAATCGTAAAAACATATGATTTTAAAGATGTGAAATTTTCAAAGGAAAGGTTTGTAATTTTTTCTATAAATACTGTTAATACATTGCTGTAAATTTCTGCAAAGTGTTCAGTATTGATAGTTTTCTTAATCAACCATTTACTAATTATTCGTTTTAAAATAAAATTAAGCTGGCTCCATGCCCTTTCATCATTTCCTTTAAGCTTATCCAGGAATTCTTTAAATTTTTTTCCTTCTGTGCTTTCGGGCTTGGGCATTTTACCTATAAATAAATGATTGAACTTTAATAATTGTTACAATAATAGGAGATTTTTTTTGAAAAAATATAAGATTTTGTAACGTTTTCTTTGTTCATGTCATTTCTAACAAGAACTGAATTTTTCATAAAACTAAAATTACAATGAAAGTATTACCCAGATTTATTCTAATAATCAATCTATTTATTGGTTTAATTTTTAATGTTGAAGCGCAAAGAAATATTGAGACAACAAACCGTGGACAAAAAAAATCCACTGAAGATGTACCGGCTAACATGAAACCGATTAATGATTTTCAAAACTCTACGGATGAAGTATGGGAGACTTATCCACTTTCTGGTGGGGAAATGACCTCTATTGCTATTGATCCGTCTAACAGCAATATTGTTTATGTAGGAAGCCGGGATGCTGGAGTTTTTAAGACAACAGATGGCGGAGAAAATTGGTTTGCCGCAAGGGATGGATTAACGTTTTATCCAATACGATGTTTAACTATTGATCCCAATAATACCGATACAATCTATGCAGGAACAGATTTCGATGGAGTGTGGAAATCTACAGATGGAGGGGCTACCTGGTATTTTACAAATTACCCCGGAGAGTTTATAGTTTTTAATATTGTTATTGATCCGACAGATAATTCTGTGTTATATGCTTCAGAAGCTGGTGGGTTGGGACTTGGAATAGGGCATGTTTATAAATCAACAGATTACGGGGAAACTTGGCAGAATGTTGAGGATGGGTTTACTATTGTTGCAGAATATGAGGAATATATAAACGGGATTTTTTCATTGGCTATCGATCCTTCAAATCCGCAGGTGTTATACGCTGGAACAAATCATACCGGAGTTTTCAAGACAGAAAACGGTGGAGAATCCTGGCAATCATTTAATGATAGTATTCCAACTTTATATGGCGAAGATGATTATTATCCAACAATCAATGCATTTACTATTTCCGCTCAACATCCTGAGAGGCCATCTGCTTTATTAGATGGGAAGTTTTATCAATATAATGGAAAATATTGGGAATTGGTTGTAGATGAATATGTGGGAGAGTCTATCGATCCCGCACAATTATTTTTTCATCCGGCCGATTCAAACAAGCTATTTACAAATACGCATTATAGTCTTGATGCCGGGCTAACCTGGACTGAATATAATAATAATGAAGATTGTTACTGGATTGGTTTTAGTGCTTTAACATCACCATTACAAGGTGAAAATATACTATATGGAGCTGTTGCCAATAACAATGGGGTTTCCGTGTCGTCTGATAATGGCGTAACTTGGAAAAACTCTTCTGATGGTATTTGTGCGACAACTGTGTATAGCGTTGCAATTGATCATAAAAACCCGGAAAATATTTATACCGGCACAAGTGAATACTTTTCATATAGTCACGATGCCGGAGAAACCTGGAACAACGCATATTCTGTAGAAGTATATGGCGAAACGTATTATGATACTACCTATAACATAGGAGAAGTCTCTGATATTGAAATAGACCCCAATGACAGCAGTATAATTTATGTTGCATCCCTTGATTTTTATCGGTCTGATGATCAGGGAAAGACTCTTAATAAACTTGAAAGTGCAGGTACTCCTTCTTTTGTTGAGAAAATTGATCATCCCAATTCAAATACCCTTTTTGTGGCTGGTAATGGAGTGGGCAGAAGTTATGATAATGGAGAATCCTGGACGGCATTAAACACAGGCTTGCCAACAGAATTGGGAAGCCTTGTTGACATTAAATGCTTATGTCTCGATCCGGTTGATACAAGTACATTGTGGGTTGGAATGTGGCATTTTGAGGGGATTTATAAATCAACAGATGGAGGGAATAATTGGCAATCTATGGGATTAACAGATGATAATTATGTGAGTGCCATAGCTGTTCATCCTACAGACAATAATATTATTTATGCCGGAGGAGGTTATGATGAAGGCAAAATATTTAAATCAACAAATGGAGGTGAGGACTGGACTCAAATTAAAGGTGGTGTTTCCCTGCCTCGTAAAATCATTTTTGATCCCAGGGATCCAGACCAGATTTATGTAGCAACAGAAGGGTGGGGGATTCTACGCTCTGATGATGCGGGAGAGACATGGTATTCGTACGACAATGGAATTTTCTACCCATTGCATTACTCCATTGATATTTCTGAGACAGAACAACCTGTGATGGTTGCAGGATCATATGGTTCAGGAATTTATCATATCTCACCGAATTATTGTTCTGAAACATTGGAGATAACCGGTCAACCCGAAGAAACAGTTTCTTGTTTGGGGGAAGATGTAGAGATTTCAATTACGGCAGAAGGCGATAATTTAAGTTATCAATGGTTAAAAGATGATTTTATTCCGGTAGGAGAGAACAGCCCTGTGCTGGAGTTAATTGGAGTTACTTTGTCTGATGCTGGTAACTATTCCTGTAAAGTTTCCAATAACTGTAAAAGTTTTGTTTCTAATTCTGTTTTGTTGGATGTGCCTGATATTGATATTTCTGTTGCACAGAATGATGACTATTTAGCTGCCAATAGTTATGAAAACGATACCTATCAATGGATGGATTGTACTTCAGGAGAATTAATAGATGGAGAAGAAAATATGTATTTTACACCTAAGTCAAGTGGGACATATGCTTTAATTGCAACCATCAATCAATGTGCTGACACATCAGAATGTTTTGTTTTTCAATATACTTCTATTGAGAATAGTTTATCTACAGATATCTCCATTTATCCAAATCCTACATCAGGAACCATGAGCCTTTCTGTTCCTGCTATAAATTCAGCTTTTTCAACATTGAAGGTTGAAATAAGTTCTGTTTCAGGGAAAGTCCTTGAGCGAAGAATACTTTATCCTGTGAATGAGATCTATGTTCTTGATATAAATGAATATTCATCCGGGGTATACCTGATAAAGGTTTTCAGTGAAGAATTAATCTATAACAATATTATTATCAAACAATAAACTAAGAATATGAAAAGGATATTTATAAGCTTGCTTGTTTGCCTGTTTTTTTACTTGCAGGCAGAGGCACAGATTATGGGATTAGAAGCAGCATTCGTTGCCCAGCAAATGAAGGGCGATTATAGTTTTTTTGAAAATGAGGATGGAAGTTCAACACGGATAGATCTCAAGGATTTTATGGTATACGGAATGGAAGCTGGCTTAAATCTTGGGAAATTTAATATGGGCATGGACTTTCTTTTTGGAGGCTCAGAAGTAATATCAGACAACAATTTTGATGCAAAAATAACCTGTGTGGATATTGATTTTGAATACTCTTTTCTGAATAAATCCATTTCTCCATTAATTATGGGAGGCATTGGTTCGGTTATGTATACCGATTCATTTACCAGCGTTGAGAATCTCAGTGAAACAGATTTTTCTTATAATGCCGGTGTTGGTTTAAAGATTATTATTTCAAAGATGATATACATAAAACCGTTGTACAGGATTACGCGCTCAAAAATACAAGGTACTACCGAGGCCATGACATTTAATGGGATAAGTCTAGCTGTTGGCTATCTTTTAATACCGGAGTCGTATCGTTAGAATTATGTATCATCAATTAATCCATTAATTATGAAAAAACACTTTATTATTTTTTTTATCACACTTATTCCTTTTTTGCTAAAAGCACAGGTACAAAAGCATTCAGTTTATGTAATTAGCAATTTTAATTTAGCACTGGAAAATTCTCTTTATATTGATTTTGATGATCCTGACTTTGAGGTTTGGACAGAACCGGAAAATACTTTTTCTTTTGGATTGGGGTATACCTATGGATTAAATCAGTTTCTGGGAGTTGGCCTACAAATGGAAGTTGAAAAAATCAAGGTAAATGACTATTATCTTGGCGATGATGCTTCTGTTAATCGATTGGCATATGGTTTTCATTTCCTGGTAAAATATCCGGAGAATCCGATTCATGCTGTTGGCGGGGGATTTTTTAACCTGGGGGGAGTAAATTCTGATGATTTTGATAATAAACTCTTTGGAATTGAATACGGAGCATTTATTGGTCCGGAATACTCTGTAAATAATTTCGATATCTCAATTCTTTTTCATCCTAAGTTTAGTTCTTTTTATTCAAAGGAAGAAAGTCCTGATGCCGGATTAATTATGTATCCACGTTTATCATTAAAAGTGAGTTACAATTTAGATATGTGAAATGAAATACCTTAGTCTTTTTGTAACTGCAGGGATGGTATTGTTGTTTTCCTGCGAAAAAAACAATAATAATGGAGCAACTGCCGATGTGCAAGGAACATGGCTTGGACAGTGGAGTACAACGGATAGTTCAATCTACGGGACTTTTCTTGTCCCGGCAAATCAAGATGGGGATCGTATAAATGGAGAAATGTTCATTTACCAGGGCTTACCTTCCGGTAATGGTTATAGGCCCGAGTATAGTGGCAGGATTGACGGAGATAAGGCAAAAGTATTTATGGAAGTAAGTTCACTTGATGTGTTTGGCAATGGTGATGTAACAGACGAAAATGTTGTTGAAGGGGAATTTAGTGTGTCAGGTTACGCAAATGGTAGTTTTTATGGTAACAAATACCCACTATTATTTCCAGAGATAGAAGTGGTATCTACTCTTGAAAATAGTTCTTCATGGTACAATTATATTTTCTTAGTTGATGATAATTTATGGTTAACAAATAACGACGCCGATAACATTGAAGTGTTTAATAAGAACGGAGAAAAAATTTCAGAGCGGGACGATAAATTTATTTCTTTCAATCCTACGGTATCTTATAGGGATACGTTTAGGGTATATTCCCTTGAATACTGGGAAGACCAAAAAATATCAATATTCAATAAAGACGGGGTATTGCTGGACGATTTTGTTATCGATAAAGGTCGTCCTGATGGCCTTGCATACAAGGATGGGGTTCTTTATTGTTCTTACAGGCCGCAAAGGGAAATATTTGCTTATAATGAAGACGGTGTTTTAGTTGATTCTACAAACATCGATTACATCAATTTTAGTACTTTTCTTGTTTATGAAGAAGGGTTTCTGGTTTCAGGCAGTTACACCCCTTATCTTTTCTATATTAACAAAGAAGGAGAATTACTTAAAACTTTCAATGTTGAACATGATGTATTCAGTATCGCATATGATATAAGTGGGGATATTTATTGTTTAGCTGTCGAATTCAAATTTGGAGGTTCTACAACACTGTATACTTACAGAATAATTAAGGTTAATTTGGGGTAAATTTATATACCTCATACCCGATATGTGCTTTGTGCAGAATAAAACAGGGTATCTCCTGCACGGAATATCCATTTAGCATATTAAAGCCCCATATCTCCTGTAGGAACAATATGTTAGTGATATCCATCAAGCCCACCTCCTGCGCGACGAGGCTATACTGCACATCAAAAATTGGCACCTCCTGCCCGGACAATGTATATTGGATATCGAGAAACACCAATCAAACGAAAAAAATCGGTGTGGCACACTGATGATAATTTTAAAAATGCGATAACTCATTATCAAAAAGTTAACGATTCTTAATTGCAATGTGTGTTAATTGTCAAATTCTTTTGCTTTGTTGAAAAATTCAGTTGCTTTTGAACTATTTCCTAGTCGTTGATACGTAACACCAATATTTATATACAATTGTTTATCATTACTGTTCAATTCAAGGGCTTTGTTTAAATAAAAAAGTGAATTTTCTAAATCTCCTTTTATACCATAAGCTACGCCCAAATCTTTAAGGGCAATGTCACTTTTGGGTTTTATTTTTATTGCTTTTTCCAGATAATAAATCGATGAATCAATTTGTTCAAAATACCGTCCCTTTAAATGTCCAAGATTGTATGCTACATCATAATCATTTGGCATATACTTTTCAAGTCGTTTATATGCAATGTATTTAGTGGGGATGTCATTTATCTGGCTTGAAATTATTTTAGAGTTGGATAAAATGTTAGCATGGGTTGGGACTTTTTTCAGGATTTTAGAATATAGGCCCCAAACTTTTTGATAGTCTTTATCTCTTTCCCAATATGCATTTCCGAGTAAAAGAAGGGCATCAGTATAATCAGGGTAAACGCGAATAGATTTTTCAAGATAAGTAATAGATTGATTTAATAAATTTAATTTCAAAGTGGGGTCATTAATAGCCTGCGCTTCTTCCAGTATTTTACCTCCTGCAGTGCAATTACTTTTTGCGCTGTTAACAGATGTTTTTACATCAGTAGTAAATAATGTATAGTCGTCTTTCCAGTCTTTGTTTCGTGTAATAGTTTTAAACGATGATAAAGCAATCAATAGAATAATAAATACTCCAATAGGTTTATTAAGTTTTTTGTTTTGTAATCCGAAAATTAGTAATTGAGAAATAATAAGACAGAAACCAACCGATGAGAAAAAAATAAAACGTTCATTCATAAATGTACCAACAGAAAAAATGATATTGGATACAATTAATAATGGAATACTATAAAAAATTATTCCAAAACCAATTATGTTCTTTTTCTTTGATAGGATAAATCCAATAATAATAATTGCTGAATAAATAAGTATAGAAAAAATTGATTTTACATTGGTTATTTCTATCAATGAAACATGATAAGGATAGTAATCATATGTTAGGGGATGAGGGAAAATTAGTAGTTTTAAATATATAAGAAGAGTGTAGAATATAGTACCGTATTTTTCACTTTTGGATGCATTTAGAAACGGATTGTTCATTAATTCATTAGCTTCCTGGCCATTTATTCCAATTACTGATACCCGAATAATTAAGTATACTAATGTAAATGAGATTAAAGGTATAATTGTATAAATCCAGGTTTTCTTTTTTTCTTTAGGGAAGAAGAAAAACAAAGCTGAAGGGATTAATATTAAAAAAGCGATTGAATTTTCTTTTGACATTAATCCAAGGAATAACATACTTCCAGCTATAATTGTCCATTTTATGTCTTTTGTAATCCAGTATTTCATACTAAAATTTAACGCAAGTAAAGAGAAAAGCAACGCTAAAATTTCGTCTCGTCCCTTTATGTTTGCTACAACTTCAGAATGTATAGGATGAATAATAAATAACAGGGCAGATAAAAATCCTAGTTCATATGATTTTTTTAAAGGGAGTTTTTTTAAAACACTAAAAATTAATAATCCGCAAAGAGCATAAACTAAAATATTAATAAAATGACTTACTGATGGATTTAGTCCAAAAAACTGGTGTTCAATTGCAAATGTTGCTATAGAAAGTGGTCGGTAACGACCTCCCGTTACAAGTTTTTTGTCTACCCCAAAAAATCCGGTAAATGAATCATTCGAAAAGATTTTTCCAATTCCTTGTAGTCCTTGTTTTGTGAATTCATTTTTTGTTATTACGATGGAGTCATCTAGGGCATATTTATTTGGGATTGTATTTATATAATAAACAAGAGATATGATAATTATTATTATCCTTGATAGGCGCTGTTTATTTGCGATTAGGTCAAAAAAGGATTTCATCTGTTATTACTTTTTTTTCCTTAAAATTAGGAAAGAAATCGAAAAGATTTTGATACTAAATTTTATAGATAGATAATTCTACATTAATTAAATTATCTGGATTCGACTAACTTATTGTTTTGTTTGTGTCTACGTCATTATTTTACAAAAGGCACTTTAAATTTAGAGTGGTGTTTTAATAGATTCATATTAAATATGTTACATGTATTTTTAATGAGATTGTTGAGTTTGTTTTGTTATATTAAACGTGTACGCACACGTTTAATATTCAAAAATATATTTACCAATCAAATATTTTTTTAAATTTGCCAAAATAATTATCGTGTACGTACACGATAATTAAAATTTCTAAATATTCACTTTAAATATTATTTACTATAGAAACAAATAAAAAAATTAGGATAAAGGATGTCGCCAAGAAGGCTGGCGTTTCTATTGGTACTGTTGATAGAGTTATTCATAATAGGGGAGAAGTATCTGAAAAAACCAGGGAGAAGATTCTTAATATTATTAAGGAATTAAACTTTGAACCGGATATTTTAGCGAGTACATTAGCGTCAAAAAGAAATTTTCGTTTTGCCGTTTTATTTCCAGAGGTAAATAATGAAAGTACGTTTTGGCAGGCACCTCAATTAGGTATTGATAAAGCCTTACAAGAAATAGGTCATTATGGGATTTCGGTAGAGTATTTTTTATTTGATCAGTTTGATAAAGGTTCTTTTAAAGAAAAGGCGGACAAATTGATTAAGTCGGAACCCGATGCTTTTTTAATTGCTCCATTTTATCACGATGTGTCTTTAAAAATTATTGAAGAAGCGAATAAGTTAAACATACCTTTTGTTTTTGTCAATTCAAACTTGGAAGACGTTGTTGGAATTTGTTATATAGGCCAGGATTCATTTCAAAGTGGAATTGTTGCGGCAAAAATAATGAGTATGGCTATCCCGGAAGAAGCAGAAATTTTAGTGATTAATATTTCAAAATCCATTAAAAACCATAAACATATTTTAAAAAGAAATATGGGGTTTAATTCATATTTTGAGAATATTAATAATGTGAAAATTAATTCTTTGGATATAGAACATGATAGTCAGGATGAAGTATCAACAATTCTAGATAAATATTTAATGAAATCAAAAAGGCCTAGTGGTATTTTTGTTTCAAATTCTAAAGTTTATAAAATAGCCAATTTTCTTAAAAGCAGAAAATTAGAAAATGTTTTTCTTATTGGTTATGATTTGCTTGAAGAAAATATAGAGTTATTACAAGATAGTACAATTGATTTTTTAATAAGTCAGAAACCAATAGAACAAGGATATAAAGGTATAATGTCACTTTTCCAATATGTTGTTCTAAAAAAAGACATAGAGAAAAGGCAGTATTTACCCATCGACATTATTACAAAAGAAAACATAAAATATTATACAGTTAATTAAAGAAATTAGTAATGAATAACTCATTCGAAGATTTAAAAGGAAAAGTTTGTGCAATAACTGGAGGGGCTGGTGTAATTGGTGCCGCAATTGTAAAATCACTGGCATCAGCAGGGGTTAAAACTGCTATTCTGGATATTAATAAAGAAATGGCTGATAAAGTTGCAGCAGAAGTTGCGGCTGAATTTGGAACAAAAACGATAGGCGTAGCTGCTAATGTATTAGACAAAGAGTCTTTACAACAAGCAAAAGCGGAGATAAATAATCAACTTGGTGATATTGATATTCTTATAAATGGAGCAGGCGGAAATTCTCCCCAGGCAACAACCGTAATTGAGCAGATTGAGAAAGAAAACCTTAATGAACTTGAAAAAACTTTTTATGGATTACAGATGGAGGGGTTTGATAAAGTTTTTGCTTTAAATTTTAAGGGTACTTTATTACCCACAATGGTTTTTACAGAAGATATGTTAAAAAATGGGAAGGGGGCTGTTTTAAATATATCTTCAATGAATTCATTTAAACCGTTAACAAAAATTCCAGCTTATTCAGCGGCAAAATCAGCCATAAATAATTTTACAGAATGGTTATCTGTGCATCTTGCAAAAGTTGGTATACGGGTAAATGCTATTGCTCCAGGTTTTTTCCTGACTAATCAAAATAAATTTTTGTTGATAGATGAACAGACTGGTAATCCAACTCCCCGAGGTGAGAAAATTATTGCCAATACCCCAATGGGTAAATATGGAGAACCAGAAGATCTTCAAGGAGCAACCTTGTTTCTACTTTCTGATGTTTCAAGTTTTATTACTGGTATTGTTATACCTGTTGATGGTGGTTATAGTGCATTTGGTGGAGTATAAATTAGGATTAATTATTAATTACAAAGAATACTGACTAAAAAGATATTTAATAATTAATCATAAAAAACAAGCATTCAAATTATGGGAATGGAACAGACGTGGAGATGGTATGGACCAAGTGATCCGGTTACTTTGGCTGATATCAGGCAAGCAGGAGCAACAGGAATTGTAACAGCACTGCATGAGATTCCAATTGGAGAGGTTTGGCGCATTGAAGAATTAGAAAAACGAAAAAGGTTAATTGAATGGGATGAGAATTCAAAAAAGCCAAGAGGTTTAACATGGTCGGTGATTGAAAGTATACCTGTTCATGAAGATATAAAACAAGGAAAACCAAACCGCGATGTGTGGATTGAAAAATATAAGGAGAGCATTAGAAATGTCGGAAAAGTTGGTATTCCTGTTTTAACTTATAACTGGATGCCGGTTGTTGATTGGACAAGAACAAACCTTGAAATGGAATTGGAAGATGGTGCTCGTGCATTGTCCTTTGATATGGCTGAATTTGCAGCTTTTGATATGTTTATGCTAAAGCGTGATGGAGCAAAAAACGATTATAGTGAAGAGATTATAGAAGCAGCAAATGCAAAGTTTGAATCAATGTCTTCTGAAAAACAGTACATACTTCAAAAGAATATTATTGCTGGCCTTCCTGGCGGGCAAGAAGGATATAGTATTGAAGATTTTAAAAAGCGTTTGGAAGAATATTCAGATATTGATTCAAATAAATATCGCGAAAATTTGAAATATTTTCTGGAATCTACTGTGCCGGTCGCAATTGAATCAGGCGTTAGGTTAGCGATTCACCCGGATGATCCTCCAGTACCTTTATTTGGATTACCCAGGGTCGTTAGTACCGAATCAGATTTACAATACATTGTTAACATTGTGGATTCAATTTATAATGGTCTTTGTATTTGTACGGGTTCTCTAGGTGTTAGATCAGATAATGATTTACCAGGGATCATTGAAAGATTGGGCGATAAAATTAATTTTCTTCATTTAAGAAGTACACAGCGTGATAGTATGGGCAGTTTCCACGAAGCGAGTCATTTACGTGGAGATGTAGATATGTATAGCGTAATTGTTGCAGTATTAAAAGAGCAAAAACGGCGTCATGCAGCAAACAGGAGAGACGAGGAAATCCCGATGCGTGCTGATCATGGTCACATGATACTGGATGACTTAAAAAAGAAGACAAATCCCGGATATTCTGCAATAGGACTTCTTCGAGGCATGGCAGAATTACGGGGTCTGGAATTAGGCATCAATAAAAGTGGAGTTGTATATAAATAAATGAAACATAAAATGAATCTAAAACTAAAGAACGGTTACAAGTACTCCTTAGTAGTACCTACTAGTATGGGAGTACGTATTACTCCTGCAGATGGACAACCTGTTCATAGCTCTGAAAACTTCTTTATGCAGGCAACAAGTGCAGAAACAAATGTTGCCAGTATAGCTTCTTATCTTGGCTTACCTGTAAAAGTATTAACAACTTTTGTTAAAGGGAGCCCAATTGCAAAATTTATAAAGAGCAATCTGCGTAATCGTTTTATGGATTACGAAGGGCCTGAAGTTGAACAAGGAGATCCTTGGGGATTTCGGCATCAATTTAATATAGCTGATAGTGGATTTGGTTCTCGTGGACCAAGGGTGCAAAATGATCGTGCGGGTGAAGTTGGTAGGACATTAAATGTGAAAGATTTTGATTTGGATAGAATCTTTGGAAAAGAAGGAGTACAAATAATTCACCTTTCTGGATTAATTGGTGCCCTATCTCCGGAGACATCTGAGTTTTGTCTTGAATTAGCCCGTGCAGCAAAGAAACATGGCACACGTATAGCTTTTGATTTGAATTACCGGGCAACTTTCTGGAAAGGAAGAGAAAAAGAGTTACGGGAAGCATTTACTGAGATTGCTTCAATCTCTGATATTCTTGTTGGAAACGAAGAAGACTTTCAACTTTGTTTGGGTATAAAAGGACCCGAAGCTGGAGGAAAGGATTTGGAGTCGAAAATTGAGAGTTTTAAGGAAATGATTAAACGGGTAAAAGAAGCATTTCCAAATGCCTCAGTATTTGCTACAACACTTCGTGAAGTGATTAATGCAAATCATCATTTATGGGGGGCAATTATGCTGGAGGGTGAGAACTGGCATGTTGTTAAACCTCGCGATATTCGTGTCCTTGATCGTATTGGTGGAGGAGATGGTTTTGTAGGGGGCATGCTTTATGGAATTCTTAAAGAATGGGAGCCGGAAAAATGGATTCATTTCGGATGGGCAACAGGAGTTATGGCTACAACATTTAAAACAGATTATGCTCAACCAGCTGATGAAGAAATGGTGTGGAGTATCTGGGAAGGAAATGCCAGGGTGAAAAGATAAAAATATCAGTTGCTGGTTATTGGTTTCAGGTTATGTCTTCAAGTAACATGCAACAAGTAACTAGCAACCAGTAATCAAAAATACCATGTTATATTACAAACGAGGTTCTGAAACAGATGAATTAACATCTGAAGATTTAAGAGCAGGATTAATAGAGGCTTTAGATAAGATATCGTCAAAGAAAAAAGTTCTGGCATTACCTCCTGATTTTACCCGGTTCCATTCAAGGGCGGGACAAATAACAGAAATGGCCTGGGAATATCTGGGAGATAGATTAGCTGATGTTTTACCTGCTCTCGGAACTCATTTCCCAATGACAGATAAAGAAATAAGTCATATGTTTGGGAAAGTACCGAGAAATTTGTTTCGTGAACATAATTGGAGAGAAGATTTATCAACCTTAGGAATTGTTCCTGGTGAATTTATTAATGAAATTTCAGGTGGAAAAGTAAACTACGATTGGCCTGCCCAGGTTAATAAATTGCTTACTAATGGTGGGCATGATTTAATTCTTTCTATAGGACAAGTTGTTCCTCATGAGGTAGTTGGGATGGCAAATTACAACAAAAATATTTTTGTTGGGACAGGGGGCGTAGAAGGAATCAATAAAAGTCATTTCCTTGGTGCTGTTTATGGTATGGAACAGATGATGGGAAGAGCAGATACTCCGGTTAGAAAGGTTTTAAATTATGCTTCTGATAATTTTGCAAAAGATTTACCAATAGTATATGTGCAAACAGTTGTTGGAAAAGGTAAAGACGGGAAGTTAAAAACCCGTGGACTTTTTATTGGTGATGATGTAGAATGTTTTAACCTTGCCGCAGAATTATCTCTAAAGGTCAATTTTGAGATGTTAAACAAACCATTGAAGAAAGTAGTGGTTTATTTAGATCCCGAGGAATTCAAAAGTACCTGGCTCGGAAATAAAAGTATTTACAGGACACGAATGGCCATTGAAGATGGTGGAGAATTAATTGTTTTGGCTCCCGGATTAAAAGAATTTGGTGAAGATAAACAGATTGATTCTCTTATCAGAAAATACGGTTATGTAACAACTCCGGAAGTTCTGGAATATGTTGATAAGAACGATGAACTTAAAAATAATCTGAGTGCAGCAGCCCACTTGATTCATGGTTCGTCAGAAAATAGATTTAAAATAACATATTGTCCAGGCAAATTAACTAAGGAAGAAATAGAGAGTGTCAATTTTAATTATGCTGATTTAAAATCAATGCTGGAAAAATATAATCCTGAAAAAATGAAAGATGGTTTTAATGTAATGCCTGATGGAGAAGAAATATTTTTTATTTCGAATCCAGCAATTGGCCTATGGGCATTTAAAGAAAGGTTTAAATAATTGCTATTGTTTATTGATAATTGATAAATTTAAGTTTTATAATCAATTATTAAAACAAAGATCTTTTATATCAGTTTAGGTATAAAAGTTTAAGCAAAAAAGAAAAGAATGAAAGTTTTAAATTGGGGAATTATTGGTTGTGGCGATGTAACAGAAATAAAATCAGGTCCGGCATTTCAAAAAGCTAATGGCTCAAATCTTTTAGCCGTGATGCGAAGGACAGAGGAAAAGGTGAAAGATTACGCCCGTCGCCATGGAGTACTTAAATGGTATACAAGTGCAGATATGTTGATCAATGATCCCGAAATTAATGCGATCTATATTGCTACTCCTCCCGATACACATGCAGAATATGCTATCAGGGCATTAGAGGCGGGAAAAACTGTTTATGTGGAAAAACCTATGGCCCGGACTTATTTTGAATGTTTGTCCATGATAAAAGCTTCTGAAGAAAATGAAGTTCCTTTATATGTTGCTTATTATAGAAGGGCATTGCCCGGTTTTATAAAAATTAAAGAATTGATTGATCAAGGAGAAATTGGAAATGTCCGTTTTGTAAACATGCAGCTTTATAAATCGCCTTCAGAACAGGAACTATCTGATGAAGGAGGTTGGAGGGTAGACCCGGATATTGCAGGAGGTGGTCATTTTTTTGATTTAGCTTCTCATCAATTAGATTACCTGGATTATTTATTTGGTCCAATAAATTTTGTTAACAGTATTGTTGCTAATCAGGCTGGTTTGTATGAAGCAGAAGATATAGTTTCAGCAAATTTTGCTTTTGAATCAGGTGTTATTGCAAGTGGAACCTGGTGTTTTTCAACTTCAAATACGAGCGAGATTGATAAAATGATTATTGTCGGAAATAAAGGTCAAATATCCTTTTCTTGTTTTGGTTTTGTACCGATTGTACTTGAAAATGAAAATGGGACCCAGGAGTTTCCTTTTGAAAAGCCTAAACATGTTCAACAAAATCTGGTGCAACTGGTTGTTGATGATATATTAGGCAAAGGAAAATCTCCGAGTAATGGTTATACAGGAGCAAGAACAAGCTGGGTACTGGATGAAGTTGTAAAATCGTATTATTCAAGATAATTATGAAAGTTGTAGCAGACGATAAAATACCATATTTAAAGGGAATCCTGGAACCCTTTGTTGATGTTGAATACTACCCTGGTAGCGATATTACAAAAGATAAAATTATAGATGCGGATGCGTTATTGATCCGAACACGAACAATTTGTAATAAAGAACTTCTAGAAGGGACTCCTGTTTCTTTTATTGCTACTGCAACAATTGGATTCGACCATATTGATACTGAGTACTGTGAAAAGAATAATATTTTTTGGACAAATTCTCCAGGATGTAATTCTGGTTCTGTACAGCAATATATTGCTTCTGTATTGGTAAATATTGCAGAACAAAAAGGATTTGATTTAACAAAGAAGACTTTAGGAGTTGTTGGAGTAGGAAATGTAGGAAAAAAAGTTGTTCGTTTGGCAGAACATCTTGGTATGTATGTAGTACAAAATGATCCTCCTCGAATGAGAAGAGAAGGCCCCTGTGGTTTTATTTCATTAGAGGGGATACTAAGAGAGGCAGATATAATAACATTTCACGTGCCACTTACAATAGAGGGAGAGGATAAAACTTATCACCTGGTAAATGACGCACTAATTCAAAAAATGAATTCTGGAACAATTCTGATAAATAGTTCCAGGGGAGAAGTTGTTAGTACAGAGGCTATAAAAAATGGTTTGAAATCAGAAAAACTTGGAGGTGCTGTACTTGATGTTTGGGAAAATGAACCCAATATTGACCTACAGCTCCTTGATATGGTTGATATTGCTACGCCTCATATTGCCGGATATTCAGCTGATGGAAAAGCAAATGGTACGGCAATGGTCGTGCAGGCATTAAGCAAACATTTTGGATTAGAATTATATGATTGGGTACCTGATAATGTACAAATACCGCAAAATGCAGATCTCAATTCTTTTACTTCTTCAGATGAACAAGAATTCTGGTATCATTTAATTAACAGTACTTATCAGGTATTAGATGATAATGATAGATTGAGGAAAAATCCGACAGATTTCGAGAAATTACGAGGGAACTATCCGTTGAGAAGAGAATTTTCTGCATATTCAATAAATGCAACAGGCGATAAAGAGCTGGATTATAGACTACAAAAACTTGGATTTATACTTAAAACTAAAAATTAGACAAAAATATTTAAATAAAAATTATGGAAAAACTAGCAGATATAGGATTAATTGGTTTAGCTGTAATGGGCGAGAACCTTGTTCTAAACATGGAAAGTCATGGATATACCGTTGCTGTATATAACAGGACTGTTAAAAAAGTTGATGATTTTATGAATGGTCGGGGAGCTGGAAAGAATTTTATAGGGGCTCATTCGATTGAAGAATTAGTAAAATCTTTAAAACGCCCTAGAAAAGTTATGATGCTTGTTAAAGCAGGCAAGCCTGTTGATGATTTCATAGAACAAATTTATCCCTATCTCGAACCGGGAGATATTATTATTGATGGAGGCAATTCACATTATCCAGATACTATTAGAAGAACAGAATACGTTGAAAGTAAAGGATTTTTATATATAGGAACGGGAGTTTCAGGAGGAGAAGAAGGTGCTTTAAAAGGACCATCAATTATGCCTGGCGGATCAGGACAAGCATGGCAAAATGTAAAACCTATATTTCAAGATATTTCTGCAAAAGTTGAGGATGGATCTCCTTGTTGCGACTGGGTTGGTGCAAATGGGGCAGGGCACTTTGTGAAAATGGTCCATAATGGAATCGAATATGGAGATATGCAGTTGATATGTGAAGCATATCAAATCATGAAAGAACATCTTGGATTAAGTTATGATGAAATGCATGATGTCTTCAAAGAATGGAATACCGGAGATTTGGATAGTTATCTTGTTGAAATCACAAGAGATATACTTGGGTATCGCGATGAAGAAGGTGAACCACTTGTTGAAAAAATACTTGATACTGCTGGACAAAAAGGTACTGGTAAATGGACAGGTATTACGGCATTGGATTTAGGAATTCCATTAACATTAATCGGAGAATCTGTTTTTGCCCGCTGTCTCTCTGCCCAAAAAGATGAACGTGTAAGAGCTTCAAAAATTCTTTCAGGGCCGGATAATATTTTTGATGGAGATAAAGCTTCATTTATTGAGGATGTTAAAAATGCATTGTTTGCATCAAAGTTAGTTTCTTATGCCCAAGGCTATGTTTTAATGAAAGCAGCAGCAGATGAGTATAAATGGGATCTAAATTATGGTAACATTGCTTTGATGTGGAGAGGTGGCTGTATTATTCGCTCTGTATTCTTAGGTAAGATTAAAGAAGCATTTGATAATAATCTTGCACTTGAGAATTTATTATTAGATCCATACTTTAAAGAAAAAATAGATGTTGCAATGGCTGGCTGGAGAAGGGTTGTTGCTGCTTCTGCATTGGCTGGTATACCTGTTCCAGCTTTCTCTAGTGCATTGTCGTATTATGATGGATACCGTTCGGAGAGACTTCCTGCGAACATGCTTCAGGCTCAACGCGATTATTTTGGAGCTCATACTTACGAGAGGCTAGATAAACCTCGTGGTGAGTTCTTCCATACAAACTGGACAGGTAGAGGAGGGGATACAACCTCAAATACATATTCTGTATAGAAAATATTGGTTGTGTAAACAACAATAAAAACTATTAAGCTGAATACGGCATTCTTTGTCTGTTCGGCTTTTTTTTATTGCTAAATATATTGTTTATAGTATGTTAATGAAATTTAATTATTAGCCATTAACATTATGTAAGTTCTTTTAATATTGTATTCTTTTTTGTAAATTACAGTTGATACAATCACTAATTTACAGGAAGTGTGATTAAGGCTAACAATTATTTTGAGTTATTCTTTGAAAACAGTATCGATTTATTATGCATAATTGATACAAAAGGCTATTTCAAAAAAGTAAATTCTGAATGGAACCATACTTTAGGCTACACAAATGATGACTTAGAAGGAAAGCAATACACAGAATTCATTCATCCTGACGATATCGAGAAGACATTATCGATAGCAAAAGAACAATCAATAAATAAGAGCCGGGTAAGTAAATTTGTAAATAGGTACAGACATAAAGACGGAAGCTATCGCTGGATTGAGTGGCGTTCTTTTTTTGTCGATGATTTGGTATATGCATCAGCTCGTGATATAACAAAAACAGTAGAGATTGAGAATGAACTTAGTGAGAAAGGTAAATTACTGAATGGAATTGCCAAAAATGTCCCGGGTATTGTATTTCAATTTTATTCAGATGAAAATAATCAATGGGGGTTAAGTTATGTTAGTGATAGTGCCAATAATTTTCTTGAACTTGATACTAAAAAACTGGAAGGTTATCTTGAGCGCTTTGTAGATCTAATGCCTGTTGAAGAACAAAAAGAGTTTATTAAATCCATTAACGATGCCGTAGGATTAAAATATTCCTGGTCGTACCAGGGAAAGTTTGTGCAAAAGTCTTCAGGAGAAACTAAGTATTTTAGTGCTAAGTCTGAACCTCGAATACTTGGAAATAAACTTGTTTTTGATGGTATTTTATTAGATATCACAAAACAAAAAAAAGATGAAGAGGAAGTAAAAAGATTGTTAGAACTACACCAAACAATTCTTGATACAGCAAGTGTTGGAATTGTAAATATAAAAAACCGAAAAGTGCAATGGGCTAATGATGCCTATTTTAATATGTTTGGTTATTCTGCAGATAGACTTCATGATATTCCACCAACTCTTAGTTATAAAGATGAAAATGATTATAATATAGTTGGAGAAGAAGGATATACGGTTCTTTCAAAGGGATTAATATTTAACACAAAAGTTGAAGCAAAGAAAGCTGATGGTAGTTATATTTGGGTTTCTTTATCAGGAAAAGCAATTAATCCCTATGATCTAAAAGAAGGCTCTATATGGGTTATACAAGACATAACGGGAAATGTAAATTCTGAAATTGAATTACAAAAGAGCGAAGCAATATTAAAATCAACTATAGAATCTATTAGCGATACAATATTAGTAGTTGATGAAAAAGGAAAAGTCACTCATTATAATTCTAGTTTTAAGAAGTTATTTGATTTGCCTGAATCGTTACTTCAGAATAATGATGACCAAATATTAATTAACAAGGCAAAAAGCAAACTCAAAGATCCTGATTCTTTTGCAAAAAAGATTATTGAGATTTACAAGACAAAAGAAATTACAGAAGATATTTTGGAGTTTATAGATGGACGTATAATTGAAAGGTTGTCATTTCCTTTGCATAAAGATAGTCCTGTGAATGGTCGTGTATGGCTGTTTAGAGATATAACAGAAAGAAAATTGATGGAAGAAAATTTATTGATGTTTAAATATTCCATTGATTATGCAATGGATTCAATTTTATGGTTAAATAAGGATGGAGAGGTAGATTATGCTAATGAACAGGCATGTAAATCATTAGGATATACCCATGACGAGATAAAAAAAATCAAATTATATGATTTTGACCCCTTATTCTCTAAAGAACGGTTTGATAAGGATTGGGATTTTTTCCAATTTAACAGACAAGGGGGTGGGGTAAATGTTGAAAGTATAAATAAAAGAAAAGATGGTACTACTTTTCCGGTAGAAGTTATTTCTAAACATTTATGGGTAAACGAAAAAGAATTGCATGTAGCACATATAAGAGATATTACAGAAAGAAAACAATATGAGGCAGCCTTAGAGAAAAGAGTTCTTGCGTTAACGCGGCCTGTAACAGATTTAAGAGATATAAAAATAACAGATTTATTTAGTATAGAAGACCTGCAAAAAATTCAGGATGCTTTTGCTAAAGCAACAGGAGTAGCATCTATTATTACCTTCCCTGATGGTAAGCCCATAACAAAACCAACCAACTTCTGTAGTTTTTGTAATCTTATCCGCTCAACGAAAAAAGGTGTTATTAATTGTTATAAATCTGATGCTTATATAGGAAGAAATAATCCATCTGGTCCAATTATTCAGCCTTGTTTGAGTGGAGGCCTCTGGGATGCAGGGGCAAGTATTGCATTAGAAGGGGTTCACTTGGCAAATTGGTTAATTGGCCAGGTGAGAGATGAAAATGTTGATGAAGAAAAAATACTTAAATACGCAGATGAAATTGGTGTAGATAAAGAAAAATTTTTAAAAACACTAAATGAGACAAAACAAATGCCAAGAGAACAATTTGATAATATATCGAATGCCTTGTTTATATTGGCAAATGAACTTTCACTTAGGGCATATCAAAACGTTCAACAAGCAAGATTTATTTCAGAACAAAAGAAGGCCGAGGAAGAAGCAAGGCTTCTAAATATGGAGCTTGAAAAAAAGGTTGTTGAAAGAACAAAAAAAATTTTTGAGGCAAATCAGGATTTAGAGTCATTTGCATATAGTGTTTCCCACGATTTAAGGGCCCCCTTAAGACATATTGATGGATATACGCGTTTACTATATACTGGAATCGATAAACCATCTGAATCAGTTATTAATTATTATAACAAGGTTAAAGATTCTGTGTCTCGTATGTCCCAAATGATAGATGATCTGTTGTCTTTCTCAAGACTTGGAAGGAAGACAGTTGATTTTAGAAAAGTAAGTATAAATACTATTGTAAATGAGATTATACAACAATATGAACAATTGCCAGATAAGTTTAACATAAAATGGATAATTGATGAGTTACCAGATGTAAGCGGTGATAAAAATATGTTGAGACTTGTTTTTGATAACCTAATTTCTAATGCAGTAAAATATTCTTCAAAGAAAGATGAAATAATAGTTGAAATAGGGGCAATAGGAAGGAACGATAAAGTTGAGTTTTTTGTAAAAGATAATGGAGTTGGATTTGATATGAGATATTCTGATAAATTATTTAATGTTTTTCAACGGCTTCATTCAAATGATGAATTTGAAGGTGTAGGTATTGGTTTAGCTAATGTCAAACAAATAGTAAATAAGCATACTGGACAAGTCAGGGCTGAGTCAGAACTTAATAAAGGGGCTACTTTTTTTATATCATTGCCAATTTAAAAAAAATGAATGAATTAAGACAAATACTTTATGCCGAAGATAATCCCAATGATGCAGAACTAACAATGGCTGCCTTTCAGGAAACAGGATTAAAAAATGAAATAGATATTGTAAATGATGGTGAAGATGCCATAAATTATCTCTTTTATAAAGAGAAATATGCCGATAGAAAAAAATCAATCCCTGCGTTTGTGTTACTAGATATTAAAATGCCTAAATTAACAGGTATTGATGTGTTAAAGAAGATAAGGGAAACAGAAGATTATAAAACATTACCGGTAATTATGTTAACATCATCAAAAATGGAGTCAGATATATTGGAATGTTATAAACATGGAGCTAATGGTTTTGTTGTTAAACCAATAGATTTTGATGAATTTATAAATACTATTAAGGGAATAGGTTATTTCTGGGGAGTTTTAAATACAACTTTAGTGTAATTAATATGAAAGTAATTGATCTGAATATCCTGATGATTGAGGATGATCCTTTAGATGCAGAATTAAATAAAGAGCAATTGCAGAGTCTTGAGGAGTATAATTGTAATATTACTTTGGTTGATAATAAAACTGATTTTGTTAATGCATTAAAAAGTTTTACCCCAGATATAATACTTTGTGATTACAATTTACCTCAGTATAATGGACTCGAAGCGTTACGAGATTTAAACGGAATAAACAATCTAATACCTTTTATTTTTGTGACAGGAAAAATGCAGGAAGAAATTGCTGCTGATGCAATAAAAGCCGGGGCTTGGGATTATGTTGTTAAGGATCGGTTATTTCGTCTCCCCCTTGCAGTGAGAAGTGTATTAGAATTAAGAAAAGAAAAAGAAATTGCTGCTAAAGCAGAAGACAAAAGTAACAGCTTATTAATGGCTATTGAGCAAACATCAGCTCAAATGGTTTTGATGAACAAAAATAAACATATTGAATATGTAAATAAAAGGTTTATTGAAAATACAGGCTTTACTTTCGAGGAGGTTGTTGGCAAACATCTTATGTCTCTTGGTGATTTAGAAAAAAATTCTGAAGCATATGAAGAAATAGAAAATAAATTAAACCAAGGACAAATTTATAAAGGCGAAATTTTAAGTAATACGAAAGACGGGAGAAAAATATGGGAATCTCTTTCCATATCACCCATCAGAAATAATGATAATATAATCACGAATTTTGTTAGTGTAAAAGAAAATATTGATGAAAGAAAAAAACTTGAACAAGAGTTAATAGACGCTCTTGAAAAAGCTAAAAGAAGTGATAAACTAAAAGATGCTTTTTTGCAAAATTTGTCTCATGAGATTAGAACGCCGTTAAATGCTATTGTTGGTTTTTCGAGAATAATGAAAGAAAATGAAGATTTATCAAAAACGGATCTGGATAGTTATACATCAATAATTATTGATAGCAGTTATCAACTATTATCAATTGTTTCAGATATTCTTACGATCTCTCGTATTCAGACAGGAGAGGAGTCAATCTCATATTTAAACGTTGATGTTAATAAAACATTAGAACAATTATATTACATTTTTTTACCTACTGCGGAAACAAAAGGAATTGATTTAAGTTATTATTTAGATTCAAGAGAGAAATCATTCTATATAAATACAGATGAAACAAAACTAAGGCAGATACTTACAAACCTAATAAATAATGCTTTAAAATTTACCCACAAAGGATCCGTAGAGTTTAAATATATTGTAAAGAAAGATACAATTGATTTTTATGTTAATGATACAGGAATAGGAATTGCTGAAAGTGATCAATGTATGATTTTTGAACGCTTCCGGCAGGTTGATTCAATTCATGCTAGTTATGGAGGTACAGGACTTGGATTATCAATATCGAGTTCTTTTGCAAAAATGTTAGGCGGTGATATTGTAGTAAATTCAGAACCCAATAAAGGTTCATCTTTTTGCTTGTCTTTACCATTTAAACCTGTTGAAACAGTTATTGAAGAAAAAATTATGAAAAAAGAAAATTTGAAGAGTAAAACACTCAAGATTCTGATTGCTGAAGACGAAGAAAATAACTATCAACTTTTAGATTCAATTCTGACCAATAGTACAACAATTCTTTTACGTGCTAAAAACGGACTTGAGGCTGTTGAGGTTTTTAAAGAGAATCCAAAGATTGATATAATACTTATGGATATAAAAATGCCAATAATGGGAGGAATTGAAGCCTTTAATGAAATAAGAAAGATAAATAAAAATGTCCCGATTATTGCTCAAACAGCATTTGCTTTAGAGAGTGACAAACAAAAATTTCTGGAAGTTGGCTTTACGGATTATGTATCCAAACCAATTAAGGTAGAGGAACTTATTGTAAAAATCAATAGTTATGTTGAATAACAAACTATTGATTTTTACAATAATTATTTTTTTAAGTTTTTAAAATTATCTTTTGTTTTAAATAGACTTGAAATCGCTAATTTCAAAGATGTGTTGTATTTTGAAACATCTTCTTCGATACCAAAACCAATATAACTGTCTGAATTATTAATAAGTAAAATGTCATAGTTCCAATCAATGTTTTTATCAGAAACTGAATAACTAAATTCATGCAAGGTTTTATCTTCTTGAAGTAATTCTTTTAGATTCTCAAACAGTTCAAATAGAGATTTATGTTTTTCTTTATTAACAATCTCAGTTGCTTTACCTTCAAGATAAAGGTTGTTGCCTTCTTTATCACTTTTAAAGAAGAATGAAGGAGTTTTTTCTCCGAGTTTTTTTAATATTTCCAGAATTGATTCATAATCAAGGGCTGACTTTCTGCTTTCTGTTATATCTGTTTGTAAACCAAGAATTCCTGTTTCATCAAGATGAGGAATGTAAAAAGGCATCTTTGTTGTTTCAAGATATTTTAATTTTCCACTGATATTTTCTTTTTGGATATATTTTTCAGCTCCATTTTTAATAATTTCTTGTTCCTTTTTAAAGTATTCTTCGGCATCTTCTCTGGGGTGATTATCGAAATCAGAGGTTCCTATAATTTCTTCTGTTTTTTTGTTATAGACATTTGCAACTTCCTGGTTACAAATAAGAATTACGCCTTTAGCATCCTTAACAAATATTTTTCCCGGAATTTCATTCAAAACATTAACTAAAAGCTGCCTGTTTTTTTCAATACTTTCAAGCATCTCATTGTTTTTTTCTTCATCCACCTCCTTAATTCGCTTCATTTCATCCTGGGTAGCCTGTAGTTCTTCAAGATTTTGTCTCATTTCTTCTTCCTGAGCAGACATTTCCTCAGATCTTACCCTGGATTCTTCTAATAATTTTGATGTTTTTGCATTAATTTTTACTGCATTTAATGTAGATCCTATATTTTCCCCGATTTTTTCTATGAATTCAATCTGATAATCTTCGAACATATTCATAGAACCTATCTCAATAACACCCATAATATTGTTCTCAACAATCATTGGTACAATTAAAATTGTTTTCGGTTTTGTTTCGCCAAAACCTGAAGATATATGGATGTAATCATCGGGAATATCTTTTAGATAAATTGTTTTTAGTTCTTGGGCACATGTCCCTACCAATCCTTCTCCAATCTCAATGGTTTTTTGAAGGAATTTATGCCTGTCGAATGCATAGCTAGAAGATAATTCAAGAACAGGACGATCGGTGTTATCATTATTAAGCAAAAAGATACCAGCAAGGCTGGCATTTAGAAATTCAACAAGTTTACCCACGAGAGATAAACTTAATTTATCTATGTTGTCATTATTTTTTCTTAATAGCTCTGCAAAGATTGCTATTCCTTCTGTTGTCCAATTTTGTTTTCTTTCTTCTAATATTCGTTGTTCTTCATCTTTCTTAGAAAGTTCAAGAGATGTTTTCATTTCATTTAACGAAACACCTAATTTATCTTTATTGCTAATAGGGGAAAAATCTATATCAAATTTTCCCTTGCCGATGTTTAATGCAAAATCAGATGCTTCATTGATTCGATAATTTAAGCGGTTTAAAGCAATTACAGTTTCTCCAATTTCATCTTTATGATGATCTGTTATTTTGTTGAAATTTTCACCTTTTGATAAGGTAATAATTGCATTTTTAATTGTATTTATGCGTTCTACCAGGGATCTGGAATAGAATAAACCAGCGAACAGTGCTATAATAATTAAAAACAAGGATATTATAAACAGGGTAAATACGGTTTTTCGTTGTCCCTTAAGGGCTTCATCCTTATTAATGCTTGTTAAAATATTCCAGGTAACCCCTGTGATATTAAGTTTCTGAGTCACACTATATATCTTATTATGCCTGTATTTTTTTACTTCATTGATATTTTCTAAGCCGGGTTTATAGCTTTTGTTATATTGATCTGTTTCTAACAAAAGTGCTGTTGAATGATGAAGTTTTATACGTTCAATCGTTTTCTCTTTTATTTTATCTCTTTTTAGTGTTTTAATATATCCATCTGGCGTATCAGTATTGAAACGATTATTATTTCGTAATTTATTATCATTTCCAATTATATTTATATCACCAGTCTTTTCTAAACCAATTTGTTCCCAACTCAACCCATTTGTTATAAGTTGATCAATTTTACTTGTGTTAATTCGAAAAGCTAAAACAGCTATTTTTTTTCCATTTACAAAAACAGGGGAAGAAATAAACATAGATGTGGTTAATCCTGAAGGAATATAAAACTCGAAATCGCTGATTTCGAAATGATTTTTTAAATCAATTTTATTTGTTTCGTTAAAGTTAATTGCAAGAGCAGTATTTTTATAAGGTCCTGTTATTAATGATGTTGCAAAGTCAGGGTTTTTATTTAAAGAATAGAATATATGCCCTGTTTCAGAATCTATTAAATAAATATCTTCAAGATCATATTTAAGCGCTAATTCTCTGATTTTTGGATGAAACTTGAAGTGCAATTCACCATAATCAGATGAATTTAATGGTTTATCTAATAATTTTTTTTCTAAAAAACTATTTGGATTTGCTGCTATAAATTGATATTGAAGCAAAATTGTTTTTTCTTCATAGGGATATAAATCATCAACGCTATATTCATTTTCTATATCTCGATTGAGTTCGGAAATATATTCCCCGTTATAGAAAGCTTTTAGGTTATCTTCAAAATTATCATCATCTATTGAATTTGTTTCTGTATCTAAAAGTCTGAAAACAGGTTTTAGTTCTTTGGCTGCATCGACAATAAGTTCATTATCAGATAATATAACAATTTTATCTTTGAGTTGGGTAAAATAAGATTCTATCTCATTCTTTTTCAGATTATTAATTAATTCTAGCTTTTCAAAAGTATTACTAAGTGTATTTCTTTTCTGTTGCTGAGTAAGTAAGATTCCTCCGATGAGAAAAACAAAAAGAGAGAGGGTTATTATTACAAATGTTAATTTGATTTTTACTCCAAGTCTACTAAAAAAACTTATAATGTTTAGGTTGTTCTTATCACTCATATTGGTGAATATTTTAATCTACTTTATATTAATATTTGTTACTGTTTTAAAAGGCATTATTAAGATCTGAATTTTTTTTTAATTTCTCACTAATTTGAACCTAAATTATTGCTATTGATATAGAAAACATACGTTTTTTAAGAAAGAATTTTGAAAACAGGTTGTAATTCTGATTTTTTTCGGAAAAATTATGTGTGTACAAATAAGAAGAGGCTTCTATGTTGTAAAGCAAGAGAAGCCTCTTTAAGATTTAAGATCTAATTTTTTAGTTTACCAATGTATACGGTAGGTATGCTCTCCTAAATTTTCAACTTCACCTGTTGTTATACCATTCATTTCAAGAATACCCAGCCATACGCCAATGTAAATGTTTTCATCGTATCCGGGGGCCTGTGCATACATTGTAATTTCATTATCAGCTTCTTTTAATATTTTTCTTGGGATAATATCATCCCCTGTATGACTTTCCTGGAATCCTTCGGCCTCAAATTTCATAAAATCTATTGGTGTTTTGAGAGAATCGGGGAATCCTACAGTTCGTTTTTGTGTTGGATAGATTCTTTTACCAAGATTTATAATAGCTTCTTTTGGATCGGGTTTAGTAGAAATATAAATTTTTACAACCCGATCAAATAATTTAGTGTCATAAAAATCCTCTGGATCAAGTTCTGTGTGTGTACACCCTGTTTCATCTTCCAATAGCTCATCTGCTTTTGCTTGAGCATCTGGTACGTCTTGCATTAACATACATGCTAGTGTTATAAATTTTCCTTTAACTTCTGCCATAACAATTAATTTTAATGTTAGAATATTTTGATTCTTATAACTTGTTTAGCTTATATTATTTCTTTTTATTTTTCAATTCATTTTTTAGTTGTTCTGCCGATTCAAGAGCTTTTATCAGTTCTTGTTCTTGTCTGATTTGCTCATCAACATTTCGCGTAACGTAAATCATTCCGCTGCCAGTGTTGGTCACTATTAGCTCAGCCATAAATTTACTTCCATCTTTTCGAATGGCTTTCTGTCTCATTTTTTCTCCTTGACGGATTTTATCAGTCTTGAGAAATTTAAATATGGTTTTAATATCCATACCGATGAGCTCATTCTCTTTGTATCCGAAAATAGAAGCAGCTGATTTATTTGTAGATTCAATTTTTTCGTCAATCACAGTAAGAATTCCATCTAATATTCCATTAAGAATATGGATAACCTTTTCTTCATTTTCTTTTGCAAGTAATTTTTGTTTCTCTAAATCTTCTTGTATTGTTTGCATTTCTTCGAGATTCTGACGCATTTCTTCTTCTTGTGCCTGTATCTCTTCATTCTGTCTTTTTAATTCGTTTTCCTTATCTTTTATCTCATTGATTGCATTGGTTGCTTTATTTTTTTCATTTTCAGCTTCTTCAAGTGATTTTATTAATTCTTGTTCTTGTTTAACCTGGGCATCAATATTTCGTAAGAAAAACAAAAGGTTATTCGTATCCTCTTTATCCTCAAGTTTGCTTACAATAATTTCTGCCATGAATTTGCTTTTATCTTTGCAAATTGCTTTTTGTCTCATTTTTTCTCCAAACCTTATTTTTTCGGGTTTTAGAAATTTTAAAATATTAAAAGCGTTCATCCCTTTTAACTCTTTATCTGTAAATCCGGTAAGCTCGGACACAGCTTTGTTGGCAATGTCTATTATGCCATCAGAGATAGTGAAAATCCCGTCTTTTGTCCCATCAAGGATAGCGCGTATTTTTTCTTGATTTTCTAAGGTTTTATCCTTTTGCCTTCTTACTTCCTCTTGTGTAGCTTGCAGCTCTTCAAGGTTCTGTCTTAACTCTTCTTCTTGTGCTGCCATTTCTTCAGAACGGACTTTTGATTCTTTAAGAAGTGCCGCAGTTTTGTTATTGATTTGTGCTGTTATAAGAGTAGAACCAATATTTTCGCCAATGTTTTCAATGAATTTAATATGATGGTCTTCAAACATGTTCATAGAGCCAATCTCAATTACTCCCATAACTTTTTCTTCTACAATCATTGGGACAATTAGCAAAGATTTTGGCTTTGTTTCACCAAATCCTGATGTTAGTTGAATATAATCTGCTGGGACCTCTTTTAGTAAAATAGTCTTTTTTTCTTTGGCACATGTACCAACTAGGCCTTCGCCAAAGGCTATTTCTTTTTTTTGAAATTTATGTCTGTCGTAAGCGTAGCTGGCTGAAAGTAAAAGGATGGGGGGATTTTTCTCTTCATTCAATAAAAAGATCCCACAAAGATTAACGTCAAGATATTCAACAATTTTTCCAACGATTGAATGACTTAATTTGTTTATGTTATCATTATTTCTTCGTAAAAGATCAGAAAAAACAGCAATTCCTTCTGTTGTCCAGTTTCTTTTCTTTTCTTCTTTTGCTCTTTCAAGCTCCTTTTGTTTTGCATCCTCCAATAACGATTTTGTTTTATTTAAAGAAACTCCAAGCATATCATTTTCGCTATATGGCTCAAACTTAAAATCAAAATTTCCTTGTCCAATATTAACAGTGAATTTCGAAGCACTATCAATTCGTTCATTTAATTTGTTTAAATCAGATATCACTTCGCTAATTTCATCTTTCTTATTGTCATGTAAGATTTTAAATTTTTCTCCTTTTGAAAGGATATTAACGGCATTGCGGATTATTGTTATACGCCCTATCAACTGTCCCAGATAATACTGGGAGATAACAAAAGCAGTTACGATAATTAAAATTGCCATTAGTAGAAATAATAACCTGATTCTATTAATCGTTTTGTTGTACTCTGCTTTATCTTGAAGGGTAACAATACTCCAGTCTAAACCAGGGATAGAAAGGTTTTCAATGACTCCATGTATTTTATTTTTTGCATAATCCTTATAAATGGATTTTTCATCATCTAATCCAATTTTGTAACAATCTTTTGTATAATCTTTAGTTAATAGAAGAGTAGTTGAATTATTACTTGAAATAGAATTAATCACATCTCTTGTAATTCCTCCTTTTTCTAGTATTGTTAGAAATTCTTTCGGGGTTTCCTGCATCTGACGGGTATTATTTCTGAGCATATTATCAATACCTACGATGTTAATTTCTCCTGTTTGCCCCAGAAATGATTGTTCCCAATTTAACAAATGATCTATTCTATCTGCTTTAATTTGGAAAGTAAGAACAGCTTCCTTTTCTCCATCTATAAATAGGGGAGAAGAAATAAACAAAACAGGTTGAAAACCTGTAGCCTCATAAAAAGTAAGATCGCTAATAGAAACATGTTTTTTTAACGCTGCATTATTTGTTTCTTTAAAGTTTTTTGCCAATGATGAATTTCGGTAAGGGCCACTTAATAGACTAGTAGCAAAATCTGGGTTTTTATTTAAGGAATAAATGATATACCCAGTTTCTGAATCAATTAAGTAAATATCATCAATGGCATATTTTTCAGCTAATTCTCTTATTTTAGGATTATATTTAAAATGTATATTCCCATACTCTCCTGAATTTATTGGTTTATCGAAAAATTTCTTGCCTTTAAAATCGTTTGTGTTTTTAACAATAAAAAAGTATTGAAGAAGTTGTGATTTTAGTTCTTCAGGATATAAATCATCCGTAGTATATTCTATAGAACTATTACTATTTAATAAATTAACATAAGCATCTCCGTAATATTTTTTTAATTCAGCCTTACAATTTTCAATTTCTGTATTTGAAAGTGCTGGAAAATCGGATGGGGCAATTGTTCTAAATAAAGGTTTAAGTTCTGTTGTGGCATCAGAAAAAATCGAATAATCAGATAAGATTTTTATTTGATTTTGTATTTGAAAAAAATAATTTTCAATTTCATGTTTTTTTGTGGTATTTAATATTTCTATTTTTTTGAAATATAGAAGCGTATTTTCTCTTTTTTGTTTAACATAAATAATGCTTGTTCCTATTAAAAAAAGTAAGAATGTAAGAAGAACAAATTCAATAATTAATTTTCTTTTTATGTTAAGTTTATTTTGATGTCCTTTTTTTCCAATAACGGTGCCCTCACTCATAGCAGTGAACTATTTTATTAATTAAGAAATTAAGTTATAAATTTTTTTTGAGAAAATGGCATTATTTTACTTTCTAAGAATATTGCTTTAATTTCTTCGCGTTTACTAATTGTTAAAACGTGTATCTTTGGGCTTTTTTATATGGCATGGGCATAGAATCCAATCTTATTAAATTGTACGTTATTAAATTGTCTAAATGGTTTATGCTTTTTATGCCAATTGTTGCATTGTTTTATTATGAAAATGGACTAAGCGCAAAAAGCATTTTTCAATTACAGGCAATTTATTCTGTAACTATTGTAATTCTTGAAATTCCTTCAGGTTATTTTGCTGATGTATTAGGACGAAAAACATCCCTTATTTTGGGATGTATCCTTGGCTTCTTTGGTTTTTTATGCTATTCTGTTTCATATGGTTTTGTTGGGTTTCTTTTTGCCGAAGTGCTATTAGGTATTGGTCAGAGTCTTGTTTCCGGTTCTGATTCAGCTATGCTTTATGATACGTTATTGGATATAAAACGAGAAAATGAATATTCAAAATATGAAGGTAAAATAACTGCTGCTGGTAATTTTGCTGAATCAATTGCTGCAATAGCTGGAGGATTACTAGCTGAGGTTAGTTTGCGTTGGCCTTATTACGGACAAACAATTATTGCATTTGTTGGTATTCCGGCAGCATTAACATTAATAAATCCGCTGAGTCATAAACCATTGAAAAGGGCTAAGTTCAGTGACTTTTTCAAGATTATGCATTATTCGTTATTTGAGAACATTCAAATTCGAAATAATTTATTACTCTCATCAATAATAGGAACTGCAACTTTATCAATGGCATGGTTTGCCCAGATCTATTTTAAAGTCATGGAATTTGATAAAGTAATTATTGGAATACTCTGGACAGCTTTAAATCTTATTGTTGGACTTGTTTCATGGCAGGCATATAAGATTGAGAAAAAGATAGGGGTTAAATCAAGCATTCTTTTAATATCGATTACAATTCCTCTTGGATATATTATTGCGGGACTCTTTAGTTCGATACTGAGTTTAATTATTATCTTTTTATTTTATGCTGTGCGTGGTTTTGCCACACCTATTTTAAAAGATTATGTAAATAAAATTGCTCCATCACAAACACGAGCTACAATATTATCAATACGAAGTTTTATAATTCGGTTTTTATTTGCTTTACTAGGTCCGTTACTTGGATTTATTACAGACAAATATTCGTTATTTGACGCATTATTATTGGCTGGGATTATATTTATAGTATTTAGCTTAGTAGCGAGTTTCTTTTTTCTTAAGAGAAACAAAATTGAAAATTAAAAACAACTTTAGCATAATTAATTTATTTGTTTCCTGGGAATCTCTTCGGCTTAGTAAAATTTTGTAAATTTGTGCAATCGATTTAACAAGAATAAAACACCTTTACTAATGAAAAAATTTCTTGATAAAAACTTTTTGTTACAAACAAAAACGGCAGAGAAACTTTATCACAACCATGCTGCCAAAATGCCAATTATTGACTATCACTGTCATTTAAATCCGGAAGATATTGCAAAAGACAGAAAATTTGAAAACTTAACCCAGATTTGGTTATATGGAGACCATTATAAATGGCGCGGCATGCGAACAAATGGTGTTGCTGAAAAATACTGTACCGGGGATGCAACCGATTATGAGAAATTTGAGAAATGGGCTGAAACCGTTCCTGCAACATTAAGAAACCCGCTTTTTCATTGGACACATCTTGAACTCAAGAATTATTTTGGAATAGAGGATATACTTAGTCCAAAAACAGCTAAAAAGATATATGAAAAAGCAACTAAGATGTTGCAGACAGATGATTTCTCTGTACGAAATCTAATGAAAAAAGCAAATGTTGAGCTCGTTTGTACAACAGATGATCCGATTGATAATCTGGAATTTCATAAAAAAATAAAAAAAGATGATTTTGGAATAACTGTCCTTCCTACCTGGCGTCCGGATAAAGCAATGGCAGTTGAGAATGTTGAGGGATTTAATACTTATTTAAATAAACTAGCCGAAGTTGCAGAAATAAACATTGTAAGATTTAGTGATCTATTAGCAGCATTGGAAAAGCGACATAAATATTTTCATAAAAATGGATGTCGGCTTTCTGATCATGGTATAGAAACTTTTTATGCAGAGGATTTTGATGAAACAGAAGTAAAATCTATTTTCAATAAAATAAGAAGTGGAAATAGCCTTGATAAAGGTGAAATACTGAAATTTAAATCAGCAATGTTAATTGAACTTGGCCTGATGGATCATGCAACAGGTTGGACCCAGCAATTTCATGTAGGTGTAATAAGAAATAATAATACGCGTAAATTTAATGACTTGGGACCCGATACTGGTTTCGATTCTATAGGCGATTTTGAGATTGGTAAACCCTTGTCTAAGTTTCTTGATACACTTGATCAACAAGATAAATTAGCAAGAACAATTCTCTATAATCTTAATCCCAGAGATAATGAGTTATTTGCTACAATGTTAGGCAATTTTCAAGATGGTACAATTGCAGGAAAAATTCAATTTGGTTCTGGTTGGTGGTTCTTAGATCAAAAACAAGGGATGGAAGATCAGATGAATGCTCTTTCTAATCTTGGTTTATTAAGTCAGTTTGTTGGAATGTTAACAGATTCAAGAAGTTTCTTGTCATATCCTCGCCATGAATATTTTCGCAGAATACTTTGTAACCTTTTAGGTAATGACGTTGAAAATGGAGAGATTCCAAATGATATGGAATTAGTAGGTTCAATGGTTGAAAATATTTGCTATTATAATGCTAAAAAGTATTTTGGATTTGATGAAATATAATTTTGAATTTAGGTTAAATCTAACCCGGATTAAAAAAAACTTGTTTTGGCAAAGAAAAAAATCATTTGTTTAATTGAAGAATGGTGATTAGCGATTTTTGATCTATGATGTGATTTTTAGTTGAAACAAGAACTAAATTTCAAGAAAGTAGATACTTTAAAAATCTGCATTCGAAAGTCTAAAATAGATTTTTTAATGCATAATACGGGTTTAACCTATTGTTAAAAATAAAAAGAGCTGCTCAAAAACTTTGAGCAGCTCTTTTCAATAAGCAGTGTGTTATTATTCTGCCGGGATCCCTTCTTCTCCTTCCAGAGATTCAATTATCCCCCCTGTTAATTGTAATAATGAATTATAACTTTCTACAACATTGTAAATAGCACTGTGATAATTTACCACTGCGTTAAGATACAATTGTTGAATATCTCTATAATTGAAAGAGTTAATCGTTCCAGTTTCAAATTTTCTTGTTGAAATCTCAAGGTTTAATTCTGCCGCACTTACGTTTTCCTTAGCCAAAGCCAACAGTTCTTTGCGTACTTCATATAACTCATATTCCTGGGCAAGTTGGTTTTTTAAATCACTTACCATTTCATTTGTTTCTACTTCGCTAATATCTTCTTCAATTTGCGCAGCCTGCATTGCTGTTTTACGCTGCCCTCCTTCAAATAAAACATAGGATACACCAGCCGATACTCCAGTTGAATATCTGTCTGAAGAAGAATTCATTGAAGTAAGGGTTGAATATTCAGTTTTTGAATTATTGTATCCGGTATTGGCACCAACAGAAACTGTAGGATAGTAACTACTCTTCGCTGACCTGACACTTAATTTTGCCATTTCAAGGTTGATGTATTGATTTTTTAATGTATTGTTATTTGACAACATTTTTTCAATCAATACTTGTTTATCAAAAGAGGCAGTATCGGCAACAAGACTGTCACTTAATGTATAAGTATTTTCAATATTTTCAGCCATGAGGTAATTGAGCTGACGAATAGCATTGTTGTAATTACTCTTTGCAGATAAATAAGAAGAATTATCTTCAAGCCAAGAGTTTTTGGATTGTAACAATTCATATGAAGTTGTATTTCCTAACTCTTTTTTTAGACTTTCCCTGTCATATCTATCTTTAGAGAGTTTCATAATTGTTTCTGAAGATTTTAAATTTTCTTGCTGAAGCAAACAATTATAATATGCAAGCGTAACATTTACTATCGTATTTTCAGTAATCAAAGATAAATTTGTTTCAGATTGTTTTTCATACTTCTCTAACATTGATTTTTGAATGCGGGCACTAAAACCTCTGAAGACTGTCCAATCTAAACTAACTGTAGCAGAAAGGCTGCTGGTTTGAGCATCATCTTCATCATAAAAATTCCATGTCTCTGAGCCACTACCTGAAGCTGAGATTGTTGGAAGTGCCCCGGTATTTCCCCATGTATTATTTCCTTTTCGTATATCTACATTTTTCTTTTGGATGATAATTCCATAATTATTCTCGAGTGCCATTGCAATAGCCTTTGCAAGAGTAAGGGTATCGGTTTGTGCATTCAGGATAAAAGGAATACAGCCTAATATAATTATGAATATTTTCTTCATATCTCGTGTTTTGTTATTCTTTAATTATGCATTTCTATAAGTCAAATTCTTTCTCCATGTTATATTTGAGTGTTTCATCAATCTGGTGATTAACAACTGCTGGCTCAATCATTTCAGGAGTTATATCCTTATTTCCAAAGAATCTTTTAATTGAATATCTCGCTTTGTTTATGATAACAATGAGAACAGGTAAGAACAATAGAATAAATACCGTTCCAAATAAAATACCATATGCTAATGCTATAGCCATTGGAATTAACATCTGAGCATCAGAACTATTGGATAATATTAATGGCATTAAACCAGCAGTAGTTGTGATTGATGTTAATAATATCGCCCTAAACCTTTTCTTTCCGGCATCAAGGGCAGCATCCATTACTTTCATCCCTTTTACCATGTTACTATTATATTTTGCCAGGAATACAATTGCATCGTTAATGATAGTTCCCGAAAGAGCAATGAATCCCCATAAACTCATCATGGATATTGGTTGTCCGTGAATAGCATGTCCCCAGATAGCTCCAATTATTCCAAGAGGAATCATAAGAATAACGATAATTCCTTGGATAAAGGATTTGAAATAAATCATAATTATTAAGACAATAATTAAGAAGGCTATACTAAAATACACAGTCATACCACCAACTTGCTCAGCACTATCCTTTTGTTGACCTTGTTGTAAGAAAGTAACCCCAGGATATTGATCTGTTATTTTAGGAATAATAACATCTTCAATCTCATTAAATATAGGAGTAATGTTTTCGTTTTGATTTTTCATGTAAGCATCCACACGCATTTCTCTTCTACCATTGTAGCGGTTAATTGTATTTAAACTTCGTTCAAAATCAATAGAAGCAACAGTTTCAAGCGGTACTTCCCCTTTGTTTGTTTGAATAAGCATTTTTTCGAGTTGCCCAATTGTAGCCCTGTTGTACCTTGGGTAGCGAACATAAAACCAAACTTCATCTTTACCCTCCTGCATGCGCTGTGCTAAAGAGCCATAAAATCCATTTCTAACCTGTGACATTAATGAAGAGTTTGTTAAACCATATATATAAGCTTCAGGTTTTAGATGAAGACTGATTTCCTGGCTTCCTAATTGGGTATTGTTTGTGATATTGTACAATGAAGACATTTTGTTTAATTCTTCTTCAAGTAGTTCCCGTGCTTTATCGAGTTCATCCGAATCATATCCCAATAGACTATAAGAAACAGGGGCTCCAAACCGGTTTGATGCACCAACACCATATTTATAGGCTTCGGGCATACCCTGAGTTTTTTCGGCGATCTTCTGTTTAATCATATCATCATTTATACCGGTTTCTTCCATAGGATTTAAGAAAACCCTAATCATACCAGCATTCGTACCACTTTCAGTACCAGAGAATGAACGACCAATAGTAACCTGGGTAGAAGCTACACAATTAATTGTGGTGTCTCCAATGATTTCTTTCATTTCCTCATTGGTTTCCCATATTTTATCTTCAATCCAGAATAATTTTTCTTTGGTTATCTCTTCATTAACTCCTGGTTTCAACGCAAGATCTATCGAAAACATAGTAGCTGGTTGCCCAGGGAAGAATACAAATGGTATTTTTCCACCTATCAGTAGTGCCATGGTTATTATAACCATACTTGTTACTATAGAAAGTCCTATTGCTTTATTTTTGAGAATTCGTTTAACAAATGGCATATACATTCTATCCCTGAAAAATAAGATGAATTTTTCAGCTCCATTTCTAATCTTACCATAAAGAGATTTATTGTTTAATGGTTTTAATACCTTAGGATTAGATAAGTGCGCAGGTAGAACGAACATAGCTTCTAATAGTGAAATACATAAAACAATAATAACTACAAAAGCCATTTCATACATCATTGCTAAATTTCCTTCGATAAATAGAAGCGGTATAAAGGCAATCATCGTAGTAATTACTGATGTAAATACTGCCGGTAACACTTCCATTGTACCATCTATAGCCGATCTTCTTGGTGATTTACCTTTTTCATAGTGGGTAAAAATATTTTCTCCGATTACAACACCATCATCTACCAAAATTCCAATGATTAGGATCATACCAAAAAGAGAGATCATATTAATAGTAATATTGGCTAGTGATGCAATAATGAACATTCCCAAGAAAGAGATAGGTATCCCCATTGCTACCCAGATTGATAATCTGAAATTTAATAGCAACGATAACATAACTATAATTAGGAAAATACCTAATAATCCATTCTGAATAAGTATTGATAACTGGCTATCAATGTTTTCAATAAAATCGTGAGAAACTTCAAGTTTTGTGTTTTCGTTTGTTGCATTATATTCTTCAACGTATTCATGAACAAAGTCTGAAATTTCTTCCAAGTCTTCTGTCATTAACTTTTGTACAAAAATAGAAGCACACTGATGTTTTTTTACATAACTGCTACTTGGCGTTTCTGCAAATGTTAATCGTACATTGGCAACATCGCCTACCCGGAGGAGTTTACCATAATCATTTGTGCCAATTACTATGTTTTTAATTTTTTTAGGATCAATGGAACGCTGGCGACTTACAATGGTGATTTCTTCCCTTTTGTTCTTAATTGTTCCACCATGACTGTCTGCGTTATTATTTGCAATTGCTGAACTTACAGCACTCATAGTCAGACCGTATCTTCGTAACTGGGTTTCATCAATCTCAATTACAAGTTCTTTTCTTGTTGGAATACCAAAAACTGAGACTTGGGAAATTTTTCCGGAACCAAGAAAATCATCTTCAATACGGTTAGCTTGATCGTTTAGCTCATGCAAATCACCTGTTTGTGTAAGAAGGTTTAAAAAAACTGCCTGGTCTGTCCTTCTTTGTTTTGTTACAATTGGTTTTTCTGCAGCTGCAGGAAAGTTAGAGATACCATCCACAGCATTTTTTACTTCATAAACCAATTCATCCATGTCGTAACCATTATATGCTGTAATGGTTATACTGGCAGAGTTTTCTGTTGATGCAGATTCAAATTCTTTGATACCAGGAATACCACGAATTGCATTTTCTACTAATGTGGCAACACCTTCTTCCATTTCTTTTGGAGTTGCTCCCGGATAACTAACCCTAACGGATATCGTTTTTAACTCAACCATAGGGAAGGTTGCCTTACGCATATTCATTAAAGAAATTCCCCCTATAAGTACTAAGACAAGGATAAACATATTGCCATAGAAAGGGAATTTTACAAAGGCTGATAATATTTTTTTCATAATTTATTTCCTTAATTTTTAGTTCTGTTTCAAATAAGAAACGTTATCTATTTAATAGTATACCCAATTATGAAGGGAACTATTTCATTAAAGGATTTACTTCTTGGCCTTCTTTAACATTAAGAAGAGATTCTACTACAACAATGTCACCTGTATTTAAACCAGATACTAATGTTGAATCATCCAAGAATTGCAATTCATTGATTTCTGTCTTATGGAGTTTGTTGTCGATAAGGGTATAAACAGTATGGTCCGTCATAACAGCTTCCCTTGGAAGGGTAATTCCTTCGGTCTGGTTTGTTGTGTTGAATTTTACTTGTACATATTCGCCTGCAAATAATGTTTTTTTGTTCTGGGTGAATGTAACATAAATATTTACAGAACGAGTTTCTTCATCAACGAAACCAGCAATTCGGGTAACTGTTCCGGTTAACTCTTTATCATCTATAAACATAGTGACTTTGTCGCCATCTTTAATTTTTCTGGCATCATCAATATAAACAGGAACGATAATTTCTAATTTATCATATCGGATTAACTCACCAATCTGGGCTCCTGTGGAAGTAAAAGAACCAACTTCCTTAGATACACTTTTGAAGTAACCGTTAAAGGGTGCCCAAATTTTATATTTTGTTAATGTTATTTCTTCATTTTGAATTGAATAGTAATTTGAAATGATATCATTTGAAACCATAAAGATTTTTTCATTCTCGCTATCAATCTTTGGGAGTTCTGGTAGCTTCTTATCTAGTTCAATAGAATTAAAGAAATTCTTCCATTTATTATAGCTATCTGGGTAATCAATATAAATATCAGGAAGTACATCCGATAAAGTTTTTAAAAAGCTACTTTTTGAAGCTTTTAATGTAGACTCAATGTTCTCGCTATATATTTTTAATAATAATTGCCCTTCATTGAAAGATTCACCCTCTTTTAAAGGAACATCTCCCTGTAGTATTTTACCGCTAACTTCAGCAGATAAGATAATGTTATCGAACGAGTTTACTCTTCCAGAATATGTGACCCCGGTTTTAGATTTGCTTTCTTTTACCTCGGAAACCTTTACAGAAATTTTGCTGGTTTGATCTTTACTTTTTCGGGGATTGGGTTTTTCCTTTAAAACAGAAACAGAAACAAATATTGCTAGAACCAATACGATCAGACTGATTCCTATTGTAATTATTTTCTTCATTATGATTACTATTATATATTTAATTATGCTAATTACGTATGAATTATATTTATTGAAAAGTTAAATGAACCAAATAACATTTTGTATGAACGAAAAAGCTTGCATAACTAATAATAGATATTTTGATATGTTCTTTTATAAAGATATGACATTCGTATATGAAACAGAGACTTTGGTTAATAAATTTTGGAAGCTTATTAAAACGACTCTACTTTTACATATAAAAGTTGTAAATGAACAACAAGATAAGTCTACAAATTTATTTCTGGTTATTAATAACAGGTCTTTCTTTTGGAATTGCACTTGGGATGATGTCCGTTGATTTAGCATTGCTATCAACAGCAATTAATCTTTCTTTTTATAGTTTAATATTCTATACAAACACATTAATTATTTTCCCCAAATTTTATAATACAACAAACAATACAAAATATTTAGTAATAAGTTTTCTATTAATACTTCTTTTTACTATTGGTTATGTTGAGATGGACTATTATATTATGTTTCCAAGGACACATACTGGTGATCGTCCTCCAAACATAAGGGTAATGATTGGCACAAAAGCTTTTTTTTGGCATTTGTTATTAATTATGACGGGAAGTGTTTATATTATTCAACAACGATTAAGAGAACAACTCATATTAGGTAAAGAAATAAAAGAGCAAAAATTAAATACAGAATTAAAACTATTAAAATCGCAGATAAATCCACATTTCTTATTTAATGCTTTAAATAATATTTATTCTTTGAGCTATATGAAATCCGAGAAAGCCCCGGAGAGTATCTTAAAACTTTCGAGCATGCTTCGCTACGTAATAGAAGATTGTGTAAATGAAACGGTGCCAATACAATCAGAAGTAGAATATATACAAAATTATATTGCTTTCCAGAAAATAAAAGCACCCCAAATTGAAGATGTTAGTTTTATCTTTGATCAAGATGCAGCTAACATAAAAATTGCCCCTATGCTTTTTATCCCATTTCTTGAAAATAGTTTTAAATACAGTAAAATAGAAGAATTAGAAGAAGCATACATTAATATTCGAATAAAAACGATAAAACCTAATAAACTATATTTTGAAATAGAAAATTCTATTCCCTTAGAAAAAAGAGCAAAAAAAGGAGCTGGAACAGGTATTTTAAATGTAAAACATCGTCTCGCAATTTTATATTCACGTAAACATGAGTTATCTCTTGAAGAAAAAAATAATAGATTTATAGTCAAACTGGAGATAGAAGCTGATGAAAGTTAATTGTATCGTAGTTGATGACGAGCATCTTGCCCGCCAATATATCAAAGATTATATTGAAAAGCTCCCTTTTTTGGAGTTTAAAGGAGATTTTAATTCTCCTTTAAAAGCAATGGATGTAATTAAAACAGAGAATATTGATTTGATTTTTCTGGATATACAGATGCCAGATATTACCGGACTTGAATTTTTACGAACGTTGCAAAATCCTCCTTATGTTATAATTACTACTGCTTACAAAGAATATGCAATTGAAGGATTTGAATTAAATGTATGCGACTACCTGTTAAAACCATTTTCTTTTGAACGTTTTCTTAATGCTTCTAATAAAGTTCTTGCTTTAATCGAAAAAGCTAAGAAAGAAACAAATGAAGAAGAACAAGAGCATACAGAAGCTACAATGCACGATAGTTATTTGGTTATAAGAGCAGATAGAAAACATTATAAAATAAATTTTGAAGATCTTGTTTATATTGAAGGTCAAAAAGCATATGTAACTTTTCATACGATAAATAAAAAAGTAACTGCATTAGCTTCATTAAGAGAATTAGAAGAAAAACTTCCCAATGATCTTTTTATTCGAATACATAAATCATATATAGTTTCAAAAAAACGAATTGATGCGCTTGATGGTAACATGCTGGAAGTTAAAGGTATTAGCCTTCCTATAGGTAAAAGTTACAGAGGGCTTGTTCTTCAGATATTCGGATTGGAAGAATAGATAGTAGAAATTTAGTTTATAGTTTTAAAAACTTTTATTTCGAAACATGATATTTATCAAATTAAATTTTATACATTTGCCGGACAAATAGAGATAATATGAAATTATTTAGCAATGCATTCTTTTACTTTTATTTTTACTTTATCAGCATAGAGTAATTGGGATGTATTGCAAAAAAATATAGGTTTAGAAAGTCCCAATGAAAATTGGGACTTTTTTTTTGTAAAAATTTTTGAAAGATGCTAAACGAAGAAAAGAAGAAAAAAACAATTGCCATTCAAGGCGGGTATGGGGCATTTCATGAGATTGCAGCCTTACGTTATTTCGAGAATGAAGAAGTAGAGATAGTACCCCGAAATACATTTAAAGAATTATTTCGTTCGTTAAATAAAAACCATGTTGATTATGGTATTACTGCTATTGAGAATTCTTTAGCAGGTAGCATTCTTCCAAATTATGGTTTGATACTGGAATCAAATATGGAAATAATCGGAGAGATTTATTTACGAATCAAACATAATTTAGTAGCACTTCCCGGACAAAAGATTGAGGACATAAAGGAAGTATATTCACACCCAATGGCTATTCTTCAGTGCCAGAAGTTTTTTGATAATTACCCGGATATCAAGTTAATTGATAGTAATGATACCGCACTTAGTGCAAAGAAAATTAAAGAAGAAAATCTTATGAATATTGGGGCTATCGCAAGCAGGTTAGCCAACGAGAAATATGGATTAGAGATTTTAGCGGCTGGAATTGAAACAAATAAGAAGAACTACACACGATTTTTAATCCTGGGGGAAAAAAATGGGGATAATCATCCAAGTGTAGTAAACAAATCGTCCTTGCATTTTACTGTCTCTCATAAATTTGGTAGTTTGGCAAAGGTGTTAATTACATTCTCATTTTATAACATTAACCTTTCTAAAATACAATCAATGCCAATTGTTGGAAAAGAATGGGAATATCAGTTTTATGCTGATGTCGAGTTTGACGATTACGATGTATATAAACAATCATTGGAGGCAATAAGGCCTTTTACCGGTGAATTAGATATATTAGGAGAGTATATAAAAGGAAAATCAATAAAAGAATAAAATTAAATATCATGATAAATCTAGAGTTAGAGCCATTTACATTTCCAGGAATAGAGGATAAGCCTTTAATAATGGCAGGGCCATGTAGTGCAGAAACAGAAGAACAAGTAATGGCTACGGCTGATGAATTGGATAAAGTAGGCGTAAAAATTTTCCGTGCAGGGATATGGAAGCCTAGAACACGGCCAAGTGCTTTTGAAGGTGTTGGAACAGAAGGCTTACCATGGTTGCGAAAAGTAAAAGACAAATATGGTATGTTAACAGCTGTTGAAGTTGCCAATGTTAAACATGTATACGACTGTTTAAAAGCAGGTGTAGATATTTTGTGGATTGGTGCCCGTACATCTGCTAATCCATTTGCAGTTCAAGAGATTGCAGACTCACTTCGTGGAGTTGAAATTCCTGTAATGGTTAAAAACCCGGTAAATCCCGATGTCGAATTATGGATTGGTGCGCTCGAAAGGTTAAATCAGGCAGGGATTAAAAAATTAGCTGCGATACACAGGGGATTCTCTATTTACGGAAAATCAATTTATCGAAATGTTCCACAGTGGCAGGTTCCAATTGAATTGAGAAGAAGAGTTCCGGATTTGCCTATTATTACAGATCCTAGTCATATTGCCGGCCACAGAGATCTTATCTTTGAAATTTCTCAAAAAGCAATGGACTTAAGTTTTAATGGTTTAATAATTGAAACGCATATTAATCCTGATAAAGCCTTAAGTGATGCAAAACAACAAGTTAGTCCACAAGGTTTGAAAGAAATTTTGGATAAATTAATTTTACGAAAATCAGATATTGATAATACTTTGCTTCTTAATACTCTTGAAGAACTTCGTGATGAGATTGATAAGTATGATGATCAACTTTTGAATATCTTTGAAAATCGTATGAAAATTGCACGTAAAATTGGTGAGTATAAAAAATCAAATAACATTACTATTCTTCAAACTACACGTTGGGATGAGATTCTAAACAAACGAATTGAGTTAGCAGAAAAGAAAGGATTAAGTGAAGAATTTATTATCAAAGTTTTTAGGGCAATTCACCAGGAGTCAATCAACGTTCAAACATTGGTTATGAATGAAATCGAATCCAAAAAAGAATCTAATAACTAACAATGAAGGAAATTACAATTAATCTAGGTGAACGCAAATCAACAATCTATATAGGCGAATGCTTCTCTAATCTGAAAAGTTATTTGCCAAAAGATAAAGTGATTGTAATCACAGATAATAATATAAATAAATACTACGGAGAGTCTATTGCAGAATTTCCCCAGGTTGAAATAGGGCTGGGAGAGGAGAATAAAAACTTAACAACCCTAGATTATATCATTGGTAAGTTTGTTGAATATGAAGTAGATCGTTCGTGGTTTGTTCTTGCAGTAGGAGGGGGTATTGTGTGCGATGTTGCTGGCTTCGCGGCTTCAGTCTATATGCGCGGTCTGCGTTTTGGTTTTGTCTCAACAACATTATTATCTCAGGTTGATGCCAGTGTGGGAGGTAAAAACGGTGTAAATTTCACAGGTTTTAAAAATATGGTTGGCGTTTTTAACCAGCCAGAGTTTGTACTTTGTGACCCAACCATGTTAAATACACTTGATAAAAGGGAAGTGATTGCTGGATTTGCAGAAATTGTTAAGGCTGGAGCGATTAAAAGTATGTCGTTGTTTACATATCTTGAAGAGAATGCAGAGAAAGCCCTTGCTTTAGATATAGATGTGATTGCTGAATTGGTTTATCAATCAGTTTTGATTAAAGCAAAAGTGGTAGAAAATGATGAGAGGGAGAAAGGAGAACGGCGGTTATTAAATTTTGGGCATACCTTTGCTCATGCATTTGAAAAAATGGGTGGAGTACTACACGGAGAAGCTGTTAGTATTGGGATGATTGTTGCTGCAAATCTCTCAAATAACTTATGTGGATTAACCTTTGATGAGGTTAACAGGTTACGTGGATTATTATTAAAATTATCCCTTCCTGTAGATTGTGTATATGACATGAAGAACGTATTGTCTGCAATGAAAAAAGACAAAAAGAGAGAAGGGGACAAGATTCATCTTGTTTTATTGGAAAAGCTTGGAAGTGCTTTGACTAAAGAAGTAAAAATTGAAAGTTTGGAGGACCTGGTTTATGATTTGTGTTAGTCTGTCAGATAAAAATATAAATGTCTGTCTGGAAGCCCTAAAGGAAACAGAGTTAGCTGAGGTTCGACTGGATTTAACTCAGTTTAGTAACGAAGATGTAAAAACCATCTTTTCTCAATCAAATAAATTGATTGCTACATACAGACCTGTTGAAGGTATTAGTGATGAATCCAGGAAAGAACAATTAAAGCTGGCGATAAAAAGTGGTGCTACATATGTTGATATTGAATATGAATCGCCTATATATTACCGAAAAGAGATGGTTGAGTTTGCAAAGGAAAATGGTTGTGATGTAATTATCTCTTATCATAACTATGATGAGACACCTTCTAATAATTCTTTACGAAAGATTGTAAATGACTGTTATTTTTTTGGTGCAGATGTTGCCAAAATTGCAACTCAGATAACGGAATTGAAGGATGTTGCCAATATCCTTTCTTTTTATGATACAGATAATCGTATGGTTTCCATCGGAATGGGGGAATTAGGAAAAATTACCCGAGTAATGGCTCTTTTTCTTGGTGCAGAATTTTCTTTTGCAGCACCTGATGGTGGAGAGAAGACTGCTCCCGGGCAACTTACTGTATCTGAACTTAAACAATATGTAGAACAATTGAAGACATTATAATGAATAGTTTTGGAAAATTATTTCGTGTAAGCATTTTTGGTGAATCACATGGAGTAGGAGTAGGTGTTGTTATTGATGGAGCACCATCTGGTATTCCATTAAAAGAAGCAGATTTACTTAGCGATCTTAGTAGAAGAAGAAGTGGTGCAAAAGGTACCACCCCCCGAAAAGAATCTGATATACCAAGAATCTTAAGCGGTGTTTTTAATGATAGAACAACAGGGGCCCCGATTACTATATTATTTGAGAATACTAATACACGGTCAAGAGATTATACAAAACTTAGGGAGACACCACGTCCGGGACATGCAGATTTTGTTGCTTCGCTGAAATATGGAGGATTTGAAGATTATCGTGGAGGAGGGCATTTTTCTGGTAGGATTACTCTTGGCCTTGTTGCTGCTGGTGTTTTGGCAAAGAAAATAATTAATCCAACACTCATTGAAGCCAAACTACTTGAAGTAGGAGGGAATCCCAATATTGAAAAAGCTATCGATAAAGCTATTGAAGAACAAGATTCTATAGGCGGGATTATTGAATGTGCCGCTAGTAATATGCCACAAACCCTGGGTGAGCCATTCTTTGATTCTGTTGAAGCAGTTCTTAGTCACATGATCTTTTCTATACCAGCCATAAAAGGTATTGAGTTTGGTTCTGGCTTTGCAGCAGCAAAAATGAAAGGATCTGAACACAATGATAATTTTATATCAGTTGATGGAAAAACGGAAACCAATAATGCAGCAGGGATTAATGGTGGTATTACCAATGGAAATGATTTGGTTTTCAGAATAGCGGTAAAACCTACATCAAGTATACATCCTTCGCAAAAAACAATCAATGTTAAAACAGGAGAAATGGTTGACCTTTCCGTTGAAGGACGACATGATCTCTGCATTGCTTTGCGTGTGCCTGTGGTTTGTGAAGCTGCAACAGCTATTGTTTTAGCAGATTTTATGTTACAGGCACAGAAAACGAATAGGGTTTTTGAGTACAATAATTAAAAAAGGAGTGTGGTTGCTAGGAGGATTTAAGTTTTTGTGGATTACCCCCTAAATCCCCCTAAGAGGAGGACTTTAAGAAAGCAGGCTACCCAATATGTGAATATGAAGTCAAATAAGATTATCATTTGTAAAACACTAATAACTAAGGTGAGTGCAACGCAATTACAATGGTGGTTGAAAAACGATGGTAGCCATGAGAAAAAAGAATGGAACTTGGATTGAAATTACAATATAAGAAAATAAAATGAAAATAGTTATTCTGGGTGCGGGAAATATGGGAGCATGGCTCGTTGAGTCGCTTTGCTTGGATCACGAGGTAGGTGTTTACGACAAGGATAAAGAACGTATGAAATATCTTTTTAACTCCCACCGCTTGTTAACCTATGAAGATATTAGGGAATTTGAACCGGAATTATTAATCAATGCTGTGAGTCTTCACTTAACAATTCCTGTATTTGAAGAAGTACTACCATACCTTCCGGAAAAGTGTATCATCTCTGATATTTCCTCAGTGAAAAACGGATTAAAAGACTTTTATTTAAAAACAGGAAGACGTTTCGTATCTACCCATCCTATGTTTGGACCTACTTTTGCCAATGTAAAAGCATTAGAGGGACAAAGTGCGATTATCATTACGCAATCAGATGAAGAAGGGAAAGCTTTTTTTAGGGAGTTTTATGAGTCATTAAAACTTAAAATATTTGATTACACATTTATCGAACACGATAAAACAATAGCATATTCACTCTCAATACCATTTGCTTCAACCATGGTTTTTGCTTCTGTTATGAAAAAACAGGAAGCTCCCGGAACTACTTACCAGAAACACTTAAAGATTGCTGAGGGGTTTATCACCGAAAGTGATTATTTAATCTCGGAGATCATGTTTAATAAATACAGTCTCGAACAAGTGAAATTGATCCATTCAAAGATGGGCGATCTGATTGAGATTCTAAAAGACAAAGATACGGAGGAAATGAAGGCATTTTTAAAGGAGTTAAGGAAGAATATAAAACATTAGAATTTTATAGATTTCATATGCTAATCGAAGTTTGTAACTTCATTTTTTTAACAATGTTTGTCTATCGATAATATCATTTATTGATTATGAAATCTATCCCCTTTTTTGTCCATTCTATTTTATATTAGTTTAACGTTTACTCTCCCTGATTGAGTCAGAGGCTCAATCTTTCCCTCTCTTGAAAGAGAGGGGGAAATATACAGCTTTGCTGGATGAGAGGGTGAGTACATAATATTCTTTAAATTACTTTTTTACATCTTTTAGCCTGATAGTGGGACTTATCGCTACTTCGAGAACAAATCTATTTTGTAGCTCTTCTTCAAGTCCTCCTCAGAGGAGGATTTAGGAGGTCTTCTTAATAAACGCTTGTAATTTTAATGGGATACCCAATAATTACCCGTAATTTTCGTTTAATGATTTCTGAGGATTTTTAATTATCCATAATGCTATATTAGAAATTGCCTTCTATCGACGCTAATCTTAAACATATCTTTTGTTATAATCAACATCATAGTATTGAAATTAATTGAGAATTATAGTAAAGACCGGACTTTCAGCCCTTTTTAATTTCGTTTTTTTATTTTCATAGGGCTTACTTACGCCCTATGCTTTTACAGTTTTGCCTTTCAGGCAAATAACGGAAGGTCATTCCAATAAGGTGTACTTTCTATTTGCATTTTAAGTGATTAATAACACCTCTATTGTTATATTTAAGGGATATATTCATCAACCGACTTTCCAATAACTTGTGTGTAAACGATTTTTTCGTGTTCTTTTAGTTCCATCAAAGCATGAAGTTTATCTCTATCAACCAATCCAAGAATAACAGTACTTAAATTAGATGCGGCACAATAGAGATAAACGTTTTGACTGATAAAACCAGTGTCTGTTGTTGATGTGTACCATTTCCGGTTTTCATCTTTTATATAAAATGCTTTTAACTTTGAATAATCAGACACATAGATTAATCCAACAGGAGCTGATTTCATCATTTTTTGAGTTCCGATGTTTTGTCTTATATCTTGAGAAAATATATTTATTAGTTGATGTTTGGTTTCATCATAAAGAAATAGACCATTTCTCATTGCGATATAAACTTTTATCTCTTGCGAATTAGTTGCTGAAGGTGCAGTTCTCCTGCTTTTACTTCGTTTTGTTTCTTTGTGAGTTATTCCACAAGCCACCCAAAGTATATTGGAAATCTCCTGAAAAGACAGGTCGGTATCTTTCCATTTTCGTTTTGTCCTGCGCATTTCAATTGCTTTCATCAATGGAAATTTAAGGTCTTTTTGAGGTTCGGGTAGTTTTATTAATTCTGTCATAATTGAATTCTTAAAGTTGTATTTATCGATAAAAGTATCTGGTTTTAAAATGTTTATAACAATCAATCCTAAACAATTTTAAAATACAACTGATTTGTAGGTGTTTGTTGACAGATAGATATTTCAGAAAGGTTGTATGTTTTAATTTAAAAAAATAAGATTTAAGAAATAGTTGCTAAATCCAAAACCAAAAAAAAGGCTGTCCAAAAAGTCATTTGATTGTAAACTCTGTCAGGTTCTTCGAACTCTGACAGGTTATAATTCAATTAATTGCTAAAACCTGACAGAGTCACTAGACCTGACAGAGTTACTTTTTAGACAGCCTCATATAAACCAAATATTCGTAAAACAAACTTATTCCTTTATTTTAGTATACTCTACTGATTTCATTACCTTTTTTACTTTTGTACTGGGCTGATAAGAAATCTTGTTGCTTTTTATCAACTCTTTTTTGAAATCTTCTTGCGTATCCGCTCCATTACTGTTAATATTTACCATCAGGCGGCCAAAATCGCCCAGTTCAACAGTTGCACCGTTGGATAGGTATTCTGGTAATACGCGTGTTAATGCCAGTAAAACAGATTCTGTATCAAGCTCATTGACTGGAGAAATTTCTGCGATACGTTTTGCAAGTGTTTCTAGTGTTACATTGTTTGGTCGAACAATGGTTGCATAAAATTTTTTCGGATCAGTAGGTCTGGCCGGCATTTTTCTGGAAATAACTTTAAAATTCATGGTTTTAATTTTTAAAATAATACTTAAATATCAGTAAATACATTCACTTTAGAGTAGTGTAATATAACTGTATTAAATATATTAACGTGAGTGTTTTTAGCTTATTGCCATATGGAAATAAAAAATGTTGTAAACCGGATTTTTATTGGGATTGTGTTACTAAATAAAAACTATCATGTTGCTCTGAAAAAATCACCATGGTGATTTTTGAAAATGATGCTGGTGGTTTTTGAAAATCACCGTGGTGATTTTTTAAAACGATGCTGGTGATTTTTTGGAATGAGTATACTGGGTATTTTAAATTGCTTTTTTGGCTTTATGATTAGGTCTATATTTGCATGTTTAAACCGGAGGGATAATCCGGGTAAAGTAGAAAATAGTGTAGAGCAAAATATTTCCCCACAGGTTGATTCTCTGCGAACCTCTGCGTTCTCAGCGGTTAATAAATCATTTACTCAGATTTTAAAATTGAGTTTGATTATATGAATGTAAATTTTCAATAAGATTTTCTGTTATCCTCACCCCAAAAACGCAATCAACGAGCCTGTAATGTACGCAGCAATCCACCAAATAAAAGCTATTCGGGTAAAGATTTGTAAACGTTTATACAGTGGTTCTCCTGTAGAATTTTTATGATGTCTCCAGATTAATGTAGTATCGATAATCATCATTGTGAGAGAAGAATAACCGATATATCCATGAAGTGTGAAAGGAGAGTTGGGAGAACCGATAATCATGAAAAGAGTGGCAGTTATATCGAGAATAAGTCCTAAAGTTTGGAATGTAAGAGCATATTTATCAATTGTTTTTTTCTTTACTAGCCGAAAAAATGCCAGGGAATAGCTGATTAATGCTAAAGTTACAATGTTTGCCCCGATGATAAGTGTTGCGTTCATAGTTTTATATTTATTTCTTTTTTAATTTTTAAGAGACTGTATAAAATTTAATATTCATTTATATTATTTGTAATTTGGAGACCCCCTAAATCCCCCTATGAGGGTGACTTATCCTACCATCTATCTAGAACTTAACTTAATCTATTTTGCAGTCACTCTTGAAGTCCTCCTGAGAGGAGGATTTAGGAGGTCATTCAAATAATTTAGACAGCTTCTATATTATAATTTCTTTATCTCAGATTTACGGTTTTCTATTTACGATACTTCAAAAATCATCAATCAACATTCAACAATTCATCGATTTAAGATTGAAGAACGGCGATTTTTGATTTTAGAAGGCTATAAAATGCTTTACAATCTTATAAACTCAAATGTAGGATATCCCTTTGCCCCCTGGTAATTATAAAAATCGATAAATCTTAATTTGTAGTAATATCCTGTGTTGTCTTCAATTATATAATTTTTGTTTGGCTCTATTGAATATCTTTCATTTGTAAAATCATATGTTTTCCAGTCGTATCCAATAATGTCTTTTTGAGTTGATAGTTGATAATCTTCAATATATTCAAAAGATATATCATCAAATGAATAATCTGAAACCAGGTTTGCTTTAACACTATTGGGATTAAGCAATACACCTGTTAACAGGTATGGGTAGGGTTCCCCATTATAATCAAGCATAGTAGAATATTTTGTAAACAGGAGATCCCAATCATCTTTATTGGGTTCAATATTTACAATACCATCATCAAAAGAGTAGCACACAAAATTTTTCTCAGAATCTTTTATAACAGTGTCATACACTTCTTCAGTTCCATCGGTATTTGCAAAACGGATGGCATATGCATCTGAAGAAGTAACATCAAAAATTATTTTTTTGTATCCAATAGAACGCCCGTCTGCATCTGTACCTCTGTCGATAATATAGGTGTAAAGATGAGACTCGGGTACATCATCAGAAATTGAATACCATTCGCTTATTGCAGTACTATCAGCAAAAGTGAATGATGGGTCAAAAAGCATATCAATATCTTCATTCCCGGTAACCTCATTAAAATGTGTATTGTATGTGTTTCCTGCCATCATCATTTTTGATGTATTAAGAATTACATGCCAACCAGAATCGGAAGATTCAAATCCAAGATCCCAGTCGGTTACCAGATTTGTTGAGATACTTGAATCGGTTTCCAGATCATAAAATACCTGGTATTTATAATTGTTTGTCATTACTACAGAGTCTACAGTAAGATCGCCGGGATCATGAGGCGTAACCATCTCATCTTCCTCAAAACAAGAATAACAACAGATTATAATTATAGAACTGTATATAAACTTTTTCATATTCCTAAGAGCTGTTCTTTCAATCATTCTTTTATCCAGTTACTACTTTATGAAATTAAATATTAGCCCAACAAAATAAGTTCTTCCCCAGCCAACAAGAGAGGATATTCCATCAGATGAACCATGTCCGCTTGAAGTGCCAATACCAACGCCATTTATTTCTTTATTGTCGAAAATATTTTTTACTCCTGTTGTAATGGTTATTCGGTTATTCCACGTCTTTTTGTTGATACTTATATCCATGTTATGAAAACCATTTGCATGTCCAAGCATAATTTCATCTTCATCATTATAATAATAAACTGGATATTTCCCTGTGAATTTATAATATACAGAAAGCTTAGCTAAGTTCTTAGGTAATGATAAAGTTGCCGAACTATTGATATTATTACTAAAAATAAAAGAACTTGCGTCATAGGCTTCATCTTTTCGTCCAATGCGTGAATAACCAGCTTTCAAAACAAGTCGTGTTCCATAGTAAAGAGTACCGGAGGTTTCAATACCAATACTCTCAAAGCTTCCAGTATTTTCGTTTCGGTAGTGTAATGCATTATCCGGATCTACCTGCACAAGACTTATCTTGTTATCAATATAATTGTAGTAAGTTTTTGCATCTAAATAAACTGATATACTGCTTAAAGAAACCTCTTGATTAGCTGATAAAGTAACGTTATGAGAATGTTCTGATTGTAAGTTCTCGTTTCCTTCAATCTGGTGATTGCTATCATAAAAGTACAGGTAAAGTTCTTTTAACGAAGGTGAACGAAATCCTCTAACCCATGAAGCCCTGATAGTTGTTTTTCCGGGTTTGTACATGAGGTTTACAGATGGTGTTAAAGGGGCATTGTATTTTGTGTTATATGCAGCACGTAATCCGGGTTGTAACGTGAAATTTTTAAATGGTTTCCACATTATCGTTGAGAATACGGCATAGTCACCAATGCTTTCAGTGTTATTTTCAATACGTTTTCCTTCTGCTGTTTCGTAGTTCAAATCAAAACCTGACTGTACACTAAAATTCTCCCTGTCATTCATAAAACTGTATACGCCACGTGCCATGAATGCATTAAAAACTGAAGTGTCATGGTCTGATGGAGAAACTGTAAGTTCCTTGCTTAGGTTGGTAAGATCAACCAAATATTTTTTCTTTGTTCGCTCGTAATATGAAAAAGCGGTTAACAGGTTAAAGTTTGAGTTATTATTAATAGCCTTTGATAACTCCAGACTGTTATTTAAGCGAATAGTTCTGTACCATGTATCATTTGCTTCTTCGTAATATGGCGCAGATGCATCATTCCTATCAAGCAAGCGCTCTCTAAACAAATCAGATTTAAAGCGTAATTTTGTATTGTCTTTTCTGTAATTGTAAGATAAACTTCCTTTGTATTGTTCTTTGGGTTTCCATTGCATGGAACGGGTAGTGTCGTTGGAATAACCGCTAAAGAAATTTCTTCCTGCATTTATTTCAAAACTGTGATTTTTGTGTTTTGTATAAGTTGAAAGGTTAAAATTATAGGTGCCAACACTTTCATAATAAGAGTTTAATTCTGTATTAAATTTTGCAGGTGATACTTTATTTGTTATAATATTTATTACTCCTCCAAGGGCATTGTTGCCATATACAACAGACATAGGCCCCTCTACTATCTCAATATGACTTACATTTTCAAGGTTTATCTGGCTGAGGTCAATATTTCCTTCAAGACGGCCAATTACAGGTACCCCGTCTACTAATATCTTAATGTTTTCTCCTGAGATACCTTGTAAGTTTAATGATGTACCCGTTGATGGGTCATTGGAAAGTTTTGAACTCAGTTCATCCGATAAAATATCGGCGAGGTTTACCGCAGCTTTTGTTTCAATTCTGTCTTTCCCAATTAGTTTGATGTCATAAATAGATTTATCTACACTAACAGGTTTGTATTGAGCCGTGACAACAGCGGTGGAAAGTTCATAAATTGAAGGTTTTAAAAGATATTCTTTTTCATGGATTCCTTTCTGAATTGTATCGGTAAGAGGTTCGTAACCAATACAAGAAATGCTGATTATTGTTTTTTGTGTTGATGGTATAATCAGTTGACCATTTTTGTCTGTTATCTGGTACTTCTTTGTTGCAGAATTAAGTGTTTCTATGCTAATATTTGCAAATGGTATCGTTTCGTTCGAATCAGCATCTTTTAGAATTATTTTAATTTGCTGAGAGAATAAGGGTGTTATATTAAAAAGTAAAAACAGGTATAAAAGAAGTTTTTTCATAATCTTAGATACTGTTTGAAATTAGAATAATCATTATTTAAATTTATTTTATATGACCTCCTAAATCCTCCTATAAGGAGGAGTTGAAGAAGAATTGCAAAAATTGTCAATTCTAAATTATAACATCGAAGATGTAATAAGTCACCCTTTGAGGGGGATTTAGGGGGTCTTTCATTATAATTGATAAACATCGTTCTCCACTCAAAAATCATACAGGCTTTTAAGAGATAAGCCCAAAACGCTAACATAATATGAAAAACGTTTTGGGCACTAGATGCGAGTTTTTGATTGTACTTTTTTATTTTTTTACAAACTTTCTATTAACTGTTTCATTATTAGCTCTAATAGATAAGCTATATATCCCGGGGGATAATTTTTCTATATCAAGTATTTGGTTATTGAGGCCATTACTTTCAATTGTGGAATTTCTCAGGATTAGTTTTCCTTCCAGACTATATATTGAGATTTCAACTTCTCCGTTAAAACTGTGAATAATATTTAACTGGTTATTTGCTGGATTTGGATAGATTGAAAAATCAGCTTCACTACTTACATTTATACCAGTTTGTTCTTCATTTAGATTTTCCTGCATAAATGTATAAACACCATCTGTGCTTCCTCCAAAAGCTGTAAAGTATATTTTCCAAATAGGGTGAGTATCTTTTCCATCAAGAGTGTCCTGAACAAAAAAGACAATATCATCAGCAATATCGTATTGGTAAGTATTCATATTAAATTCCTTCCAATCCCATCCAATTTGTGATATGGTATCATTAAACAGGGTAGTATCGTAATCTTCAAATGTAGACTGGTCAACACCAGTTACTTCCTGTATGCTTACTCCGCTATTTGCTAATATTCCTGTTACATAATAGGGCACATTATAATCAAAATATCGTGTAAATAGTAATTGCCATCGAGATTCTGGTTCGTGATCAACAAATTCCCCGTTTTTAATTGAATAGTGAATATATGTTGTTGCGTAATCATCAGCATCAAATGTTTCGGATACTTCATTATTACCATCCAAATCAGCATATTTAAAAGAAAACTGATTGTTCATAGCATCTTTCTCTGTGATTGCTAATTTCTTGTAGGTTGTATCATTTATTTCAATGATGTAAAGGCTGTCTCCGGAAATAAAATGATTTGTCATGTTGTATTGTCCCCAACCAAAATCGAATTGGTCGCTCGTGTCAGTATTGGCATTAAAAGCACCAGTTTCCCATGTTTCAATGGAATTGTATAAGGGATTCCATTCTATGCCAGTTGTGTCAACAGTAGCCCAGTCATCAATGGTTCCATTAGGATATGTGTATAAATTGAGACCTGAGCCAGTATTTGCAAGGATTGAGACACTCATCTGTGAAGAGATAAATGCGATATCCCACTCAGTTCTATCAGCGGTTTTTAAAGAACCCTCATCAAAGTTATAATAAACCTCATTGGTATAACCAGCACCGGTTGATACCTGTACTTCGGTTTGAGAAAAGAGGCTTGTTGAAATAATGATTAGAGATAAAAGTGTAAATGTTCTTTTCATATTATTTGTAGTTAAATTATCATTTTAAATAGCTCAGATTAGAACTTATCTTTACCTTAAATAATCGGCTTATTAATATTGTTTTACAAGAGCAATTCCAATTGAAACCAAGACTAATACAAATGATACACCGTAATAGAAACTGGTGTTTTTGTATTTACGCCTGTCATTTTGTGTTTTGCTAATGAATAACCTTCCAACCTGTGCAAGCAATATTGCAAAAAGCATTAGAGATAAATGTTCAATTGCCCAAAACTGTAATGTTGAGCGCTGGTTTACTTCTATAAGTGTTAAGTTTTCATCACCTAACAATGGCCTTAGAAAAAAGTATAATGAAATCCCACTGATTAGCTGAATATATAAAAAGAGAATAAGACTTATTGACAAATAATTATCAACAGGATTATATTTTTTCCCTTTAATCCATCTATATATTGATCGTGTCAAAACCACTGCTGCCAGCAAAATAAATATACAGCTAATAACAATATGGAGATTTATAACCAGTTTATACACACCTTAACTTTTTTGCGAATGTATAGATCAAATCTGGAGGAAATTTGGAGAAATTTTGGAGTTGTAAAATCTATGAAGTTTATTTTATGAGAACTTTTAGAAAAACAATCAGATTTTCAATGTTATCTGGTGCAAATCATTGGAATAAGAATATTGAATAGTAAAATTATAAACATCACATATTTTTTTTACAATAGCCAAACCTAAGCCAAGTGACTTGGATGTTTTATCATTTTTTTCGAAACGGTTGAAAAATTGTTCGGGATTTCCTGTCAATGGATTTCCTGTATTCGAAATCTGAAAAATATCCTCAGCTAATTTCAAGGTAAGCAGTCCGTTTTGAATATTATGCTGAATGGCATTCTTTACAAGGTTTATTAAAAGAAGGTCGGCAAGATTATTATCCATATTTATTTTTAAATCAGCGCTTATATTTTTTTGTACTGTAATTTCTTTTTGATCAATAAAATCTTGCAGAGAATTTAAAATTCCTTCAAGTTTTTGAGATAAATAAATCTCCTTTATGTTATCATATTGACGATTTTCAATCTTTGTAAGAAGTAGTAGTCCCCTGTTTAGTTTTGAAAGACGATCACTTGCCTTATATATTTTTGAAATTGCCTGTGCATCTTTTTCTTCTAGGTTTTCATTCTGAATAATTAACTCTGAGTTTGATTTGATAATTGCTAAAGGTGTTTGAATCTCATGAGAAATATTTTCAGTGAATTCTTTTAAATTACCATAGTCTTTGATTATTCTATCCTGCATTCGATTAATCTCTGTGTTAAGAAGGTTAAACTCTGTAATTTCAGAGTCTGAATGTATTGATATTTTACTCCCAATATTAAAAGCTTTAATGGATTTTAAAGTTTCAAAAAAATCTTTCCAGACTTGATTAAAAGTTACCCTGTTAGTTATATAAATGGCAATAATAAAAATCAAGGCCATAAATGTGAGAGCAAGCGTGATATTCTCAATAAGGTAAAGCGGTTCAATAAGTGACTTATACACTTTTATCTCATAAATAGCATCTTGGGTTTGAGCATAACCAACAATCTCTTTTACCGGTTTGTATTGATTCTGAAATTGATTAAATATAATCGTGTCGGAATAAGTTATTTTATTGAAATCTCTATTAATATAATAAGTGACTTTTATAATCTCTATTTCATAAAGTTTGTTAAGCTCTTCAATAGCAACATTGTCTATGGTTGTTGAAATTTCAGTGAAAATTGCCAGGAGTTCCCTTTCAACATCATTTTGAATAAGGGATTTGGATAGCTGATAAAAAAATATCCCGCTGATAAAAAAAACAAACAGCGAAACAGTAATTGTTATTAAACTTGTTTTTGTTAATAATTTCAATTTGCTTCTAATTTATAACCTACTCCGTATATATTTTTAATGTAATCCTGTCCAGTTTTTTCAGCTATCTTTTTTCTTACATTTTTTATATGCGAATACACAAAATCAAAAGAATCTGAAGTGTCTGCAAAATCGCCAAGAAGATGTTCTGCCAATGATTCTTTTGTAATTACTTTGTTTTTATTTGTAGCAAGATAAAGTAATATGTTAAATTCTTTTGGCGTTAAATCAAGCATGGAATTTTTATAATTTACTTCTCTTTTATTTGGGAGTATTTCAATCTCGTTAATTTTAATTATCTCTTCACCATTAAATTTTAAACGTCTAACCACGGATCGGAAACGAGCATTTAGTTCTGAGAGATGAAAAGGTTTTGTTAAATAATCATCAGCACCTAATTCTAATCCTTGTATGCGGTCTTCAATTTTATCTCTTGCCGAGATTATTATAATTCCTGTATCGTTTTGAAGCTTTTTGATAAGAGGTATTAATTGTAAACCATTTCCTCCAGGTAGATTTAAATCCAGAAAAATACAATCGTAGGAATATAAATTAATTTTTTCTTCCGCTTCTGAAAAGCTCAAAGCCTGTTCGCATCGATACAATTCTTTCTCGAAATAAGCTCTAATTGAGTCTAGTAATTCTATTTCGTCTTCAATAATAAGCAGCTTCATTTTTAATGTAAACTTCAAAATGTTTTACGAAAATAAAATATTCAGTAAACAAACAAGAAAAGGTTTTGTGAGAAACTCAAATTATTTTCTATATTTGCACCCCGATTTCGATGAAAATCGAAAGAAAGATGGACCCGTAGCATAACTGGATAGTGCACCTGACTACGGATCAGGAGGTTGGGGGTTCGAATCCCTCCGGGTTCACTAAAGCGGGGATTTTATCAGTTTTGATGAAATCCCTTTTTTTATGCCCTTCTGTGTACCTTGCCAGTTCAGGGATTAGAGAGAAAAAAGAATTTACACGAGGGGTTCGAACTTGGTTATTTTCGTGATTGTAGTAAATTCCTTCGGGGAATAGCATTTTTTGGGATACTTTCTTACTGTCAATACTAAGTGATTCCCACATATTCAATAAATTAGAACTTATTTTAGTGACAAATTTCAAAGCTTTATTGAGGTTCGAACTATAATTGCCCATTGAATTTAATTCCTGCTCAATTTCGATGATTTCCTTCTCGAATTTAGGCTTAAACTTATTATATAATGAACGGTCTATTTCTCCGATAACAAACCTTTCTTCGATTGCATCCAGTTTCTTTTGTACTTCACTTTTTTGAGCTTTTAGTTTTTTTGAGTCTTCACTCTTCGATTTGAAAAATACATTCATTTGTTCTGATAGTACGACCTTGATTACTTCTTGCTCATCTTTTTCGATATGAAAAGCAGAAACTAAATTCTGAAACATTTGGTGCAATGATTTGGCACTTTTATTCACTCTGCAACCTTTCGTTCTGCATTTGTAATAGTAAATTCCTTTCTTTTTAACCAAATATCCGGTCATTGGCTTTCCACATTTCTCACACTTTGTAAATACTTTTAATGGCAGATTCTCATTGTCTTTGTCATGCACAAAGCCATGAACTCTATTTTCCTGTAGAATATTATTTACTTGTAAAAACAAATCACGAGTTACCATTGGTTCATGACGACCCTCAATAACCTCACCCGGCAGCATTTTGCTTGTAATTAAACCACAGTAAAACGGATTTGTAAATAGGTTGTGTAATCTTTTTTCAGAGATATCAACACCCAATGTTTTTAATTTACGAGATATTTCTGCATTAGGAGTTTGTTTATATACTTTCCATTCGAAAGCCTTCTTTAATATTTTACCTTCGTCATTTACTACTAAATTACGCTCAGTTGCTTTTCCCTTGTTAAGGTCGGTATAACCACGTGGAGCTGCCCAAACCCAATGTCCTTTAGAAAGTAGCTCTTTCATGCCAGTAACTACTTTATCACGCCTTAGTTCATTGTCCATTTGACCAACCAAAAACAAAATATTCTGTTGAAAAGCCCCTGCCGGAGTTGTTGGGTCTAATTCTTGTGTAACGGCCAATGTGATAATTCCATACTTTTTAATTAAATCGTTGGCTATTGAAGCTCCATTAATGCCTGAACGTGAAAAACGTTCATAAGAATAAACGATAACATAGTTGATGTTTTTTGCCCTTTTGACAAAGGTTAGCATACGATTAAACTCCTTTCGGTCGTCTGTTTTTGCAGATTCGTATGTGCCACCAAAATATCCTACAACATTTAGCCCTCTTCTTTCTGCAAATATCTCGCAATGCTTTTTTTGAGAACCGAGACTGGTATTATCTTCCTGGTCTGCCGATGAAACTCTTGTATAAATCACGGCATTATTACCTTCCTTGAATTTTTCAGGGACTTTCGGTGCAAATTGTTGAAAAAGGGATAAATTATTCATAACCTTCATTTTTAGACTAACTCTCTACAAATATACTGATTCCCTGGATTTTACATAACGCTATATCTTTTGCTCCACAACTTCTTCCTTTGATAAGGACTCAAGAATCAATAAAGAAAAGGTTTCAGCGCAATCAAAAAGGTCATTGTAATCCTGTTCTGTAATATCCTTGTATTTATTTCTTCTTTGGAGTTCCCCTATAGGAAGTCGTTGTTTTGCCCTCTGAGTAGCTTCTTGAATAGTATGTGAATCCAGCTTTTGCATAATTGCTATAAAAATTATGCTGCAAACCTATACCTATTGCGTAGTCTGCTCTGGCTGGTTTTGATCAGATTTTTTTAGAATTGTCTTGAATATGCTAAATGTGGTTATTTTTGTTTGTATTTGTCTATTTGTAAGGTTGCCAATGGTAACTTGATGAGTGAATTTGCTAAAAGAATTGGTCATTTTATCATATAAATCATAGGTAATATAGCAAGAATTATAGCTTAAGGACTATAAAGAATATTAGAATTAGAAGTGTTTGAGTTCTAAAAAGAACTATTTTTTAGCACTATTCAATCCCTTATAACTCACTCAAGATGTCCACTATTTCATTTAGCACATCTTTCTTTATCGAAGAATTTGTCGTTGTAATCTTCCGACGTAGATAATTTTGTGGCACTTGCTTTTTAATAAGCACCTTTGCCATTTTCCCCAAATCAATCAACAATTCTTTTTTCAGGTGATTCACTTTGAAAAAAGTCATTGGGTGTAGCCTTTGAAAAATGACTACTAACGGGATTGTGACATTCTTGCAACCTTGAAAGTGTAATTCTATATTCATCCTGCATTTTTTGAAACTCAAGTACAGTTCCCCCGGCATCAGGATGGAGTTGCTTTGCTAAATGACGATAAAGTAGTTTGGCTTGCTCCACATTAGTAATACCCTGAAAATACTTCATAGCTGTTCAAATTCTTCAAGTGATATACTAAAGTGTTCCAGGATTAAAAGGAGTTGTTGTTTGTTGTAATAATGGCATCTGGTATTTCCGGCATTTGCAATTTGTTCTTTTAACGGAGGGCAAATTTCAATTTCACATCTGAGTTGCTGCATTGCCGACCTTACAGAAATACTATTGGGATATAACTTTTTTACAATGTCTTGTTTTAATATTGTTCTTCGTATTATCATATTTGAAAAATTTTGCGAGAAATGAATACTTTTTTGAAACAAAAAGCATTTTGAAAAGCATGCGTGGAATTAAACAGGATTTTATTACTAATAAAACTAAGTATATCGTAATAAATCAAAAAACACAAAGGGTCTATAAACACGAAAAGCCTCTGTAAGAGGCTTGTTTCAAGTGTTATATGTATTTCTTTAGGCACAATTCATTGTATTACACCCTTTGGTAAATTATCCTGTAAATATATTAATTTGGAATTAAATTGGAAAATATTTTCATTATTGAAGGCCAAAACTAATTTTGAAAACCAAATACTCAAAAAAAAATGTTAACCGTGTTAACTTTGTTAATCATGTGCGTAAAGTGCAGAAATTCAACCATCCAATAGTTAACGCAAAAGCAACTCTGATGTTAACCCATGTTAACTGTTTTTTAGGTGAGAAATATGTTTTTAATAGCTATGAAAAATAATACAGAATTTTAGTATTTAAAGAAATACGAAGGAATGAAAGAAAAAGAATACCTATAATTTGCAACTTCGAACCGTATGATTGATGATTTTCTATTCTAATTACTACACTAATCATAAGGTTTCTTTTTCTTTTTCTTGATATGCTAATACAATAGGTGTACCTTTGATTAAATAATAATGCCATGGAAAATAAATCAAAATGTCCAAGTTGCTCAAATACTGAATTTGAGGCAGTGAACGAAACACCCGTGAATTCAAATTATGAATTGATTTTTGTACGTTGCACTTCTTGTAAAGCTGTTGTTGGTGTGGTAGATTTTTATAATGTTGGAACACTTATTAAAAAGTTGGCAACCAAGCTTAAAATTGACCTTGAAAAATAATACTAAACTTTTGACAACAAATAAAAAATTAAATCAGTTTATACACCTTAGCAAAGCTTATTTCAGGTTATACTTCGGAATTGCAATATCTGTTTTTTTGTTTATCCAATTTTTTCAACCCTTCTCGGCTGATACCTTCGAATTCGAGAACAAACTTATTTTTCTCGCCGGGTTTGGTGTTATTGTATTGATGATTCTTTTAGTTTCACAATTAATATTTCAACCGACACTCCTGTTCAGGGAGAATGAAAATCACGATAATTCCATTTACATTCCTCTTTATTATTTTTTTCAGACAGCGGCAACAACCCTGGCCTTTATTTTTTATATCCGATTTGTCGGGCAGGTAAATATTACCTTCAACATTGTTGTACGTGTAGTTTTCATTTGCTTAAGCCTACCTATAGCAATGCATCTGAAATTAAAGATAGATTCATATCAAGTTCGACAAAAAAAACTTTTGCTTGACACTCGTTCTATGCAGGACAAACTTAAGCAGTTTTCAGAAAGTTATTCAAATAAACATATTGAAATAGTGTCCGATAACGAATCCGATAATTTTAGAATCCAGATTTCTGAGATTGTATATGCAAAATCGGCTGATAATTATGTAGAAATAGGGTATCATGATGAAGGAATTGTAAAAAAGAAAATGGTTCGGAACACCTTGCGAAACATAGAGCAACAACTATCCGAATATAATAATTTTATACGCACACATCGAACCGGTTTGGTGAATATTCAATACATCGATAAACTCAATAAAAATTTTAATACCTATTGGTTAAGTCTTGATAAAACCAAAGAAACCATTCCTGTGTCAAGACAATATTTAATGGCCGTAAAAGAACTCCTATAAAGGCACAGGGGCGAATACCATTCCCAAATCACAAGTGCTATTCACATTTGAAGTTGTTTTTTATCCCTTAATAGATTGTGCTAATCCCTTCTGTTTTTTTGACATAGAAGGCATACTTAACTTTGCGTCAAATATTAAATAGCGCACAACATGAATGTTTTAATGATATACCCTAAGTACCCGGACACATACTGGAGTTTTAAACATGCTTTAAAGTTCATTTCGAAAAAAGCTGCTGTTCCTCCCCTGGGTCTTATTACCGTTTCAGCTATGTTGCCCGAAAATTGGCAAAAGAAATTGGTGGACATGAACATTGAGAAGCTTGAAGATAAAGACCTGGAATGGGCTGACCATATCTTTTTAAGCGGTATGTATGTACAGAAGGATTCGGTAAATGAAATCCTGGACAGATGCCAAAATTATCCTGCTAAATTAATTGCTGGTGGTCCATTGTTTACACAGGACTTTGAAAATTATCCACAAATAGATCATTTTATATTAAATGAGGCAGAAATAACCATGGCTGATTTTTTGAAAGATTGGCAAACGGGCAGCCTAAAAAGGATATATCGTACCAATGAATATGCTGATTTATCACTAACACCTGTTCCTGATTATCATCTGTTGAAAATGAACGATTATGCTTTTATGAACATGCAGGTATCGCGAGGATGCCCTTTTAACTGCGACTTTTGTGAGATAACAGCCCTTTTGGGGCATAAAGTACGGATGAAAAGCAGTAAGCAGGTATTAGAAGAACTTGATACGTTATACAAACTAAATTGGCGTGGTCCGGTTGCCGTAGTGGATGATAATTTTATCGGGAACAAGAAAGTTGTTAAAAACAGCATTCTACCCGATATGATTACCTGGATGGAAACCCACAAGCATCCGTTTAAGTTTAATGCCCAGACTTCAATTAACCTCGCCGATGACTCACAGTTATTGCAAATGATGCGTTATGCAGGTTTTACTTCAACCTTTATTGGAATTGAAACACCAGTTGAAGAATCGTTGCAGAGTTGCCATAAAGTACAAAACGAACACCGGGATTTACTGGAAAATGTAAAACAAATTCAAAAAGCTGGTTTGCAGGTTTCGGGTGGTTTTATTGTTGGTTTTGACAGCGATACAGAGACAGTTTTCCAACGACAGGTCGATTTTATTCAGAAAAGCGGTATTGTCTCGGCTATGGTCGGTTTATTAAATGCGCCTAAAAACACACAATTATACCGACAAATGGAAATGGAAAACCGCTTAACTGTTGATGCCACCGGAAGTAACACCGACTTTACCATGAACTTTGTACCAAAAATGAATCAGCGGGAACTACTGGAAGGGTATCAACACATTATAAACAGTATTTATAAAGAAAAACCTTATTACAAAAGGATCAAGGAGTTGTTGAAAAACTACAAACCTGTAAATGTTGGAAACAACAAAATAGATTTAAACCAGCTAAAAGCCTTTACCAAAGCTATTTTTGTACTTGGTCTGGTAAACAAAGGACGTTTCGAATATTGGAAATTCATGGCCTGGACGCTTTTTAAAAAACCAAAATTATTTGTCGATGCTATAACGATGGCTGTTTATGGCTATCATTTCAGAACAGTTTACGGTTTAAAGAGTGCATAGAAAAAAATAATAATTAATGGAAAAATGAAGAATTTAAAATATAAAAAAGACAAACTAGAGTTTGTAACAGAATTACGCAAAGAAGTAAATAACTACTTCAAAAATAGAGGACTAGAAAAACATGGTGGAAAAATTATATTGATTAAAACTTTGATTATGTTAATGGTCTACGCTATTCCTTATGGACTGATTATTTCTGGTTTAGTTAGTTCATTAGGCCCGGTATTAATATGTTGGATAGTAATGGGGCTTGGTATGTCCGGATTAGGTTTGGTAACCATGCATGATGCAAACCACGGTTCATTTTCAAAATACCGATGGGTTAATAAATTATTTAGCAACTCGCTGTATCTTTTAGGAGGATTTCCGCCCAACTGGAGATATCAGCACAATACGCTGCATCATGGTTATACGAATATAGAAGGACACGATGAAGATATTGCTCATGGTGGTATTTTGCGTTTCTCGCCACACAAACCTCTTAAAAAGATACACCAATACCAATATATTTATGCCTGGTTTTTTTACGGCTTAATGACTTTTTCGTGGGTTACCATAAAAGACTTTAAAAAATTGCAAGACTATAAAAATGAAGGGGCAATATTAAATAGTTCTGGAAAGTACAAACCACTGTTTTATAAAATGTTGATTTCAAAAGTAATTTACTATGTGGTATTTCTTGTATTGCCATTAGTTTTCATTCCACTTGCCTGGTATTGGGTTCTCGCTGGTTTTTTAATCATGCATTTTACCAGTGGATTAATTTTAAGCACCATTTTTCAAACAGCTCATGTGGTACCTACCTCGGAATACCCTATACCCGATAATAATAACGAAATGGATAACAACTGGGCTGTTCATCAATTGTATACAACCAGTGACTTTGCTCCCAATAGTAAAATATTTTCATGGTTCATTGGCGGATTGAATTATCAAGTGGTTCATCATCTCTTTCCTAATATCAGTCATGTTCATTATAAAAATCTGGCTAAGATAGTAGAAGAAACAGCTCTGAAACACCAACTCCCTTATCATGTAAATAAAACCTTTCCCGGGGCAGTGTATCAGCATGCTTTAATGTTAAAGTCGCTTGGTAAAGAGATAAACATGAAGCCTTCACAATCTGGATTTTCAGGAAGTAATAAACTTGTTGCTGTATAAATGGATAGATTAGAAAAGAAAATAATTGAATTTAATAACTGGTACGAAAGTCAATTACCACATCATGAAGCCTCAGTCCGTTTTTTCTGTGAACTTATAGCTACAATTCCAGAAGTAGAAACGGTAAGCGGAAGAACTAAAAAAAATGAGGAATGTATCAGTAAATTTAAACGTAAGTATTTACCGCACATAAAACCGGATGACGACAATTACAAAATAAGTGAACACCTTACCGACCTCATTGGCATTAGGGCTATTTGTAATTATTCTGAAGAAGTGCATGAAATTCGGCATAGGCTGAACAAGTTTTTTAAAGAGATAGAGATAACGGATAAATCAAACCAACTGGAAAAAACAGACGATAAATTTGGTTATAAAAGCTTGCATTTACAGTTGGTTTTGAAATCACGGCTAAACGGATTACCCGAAGCCGGTAAGTTTAAAAACATAAAAATTGAACTCCAAATCCGAACCGTTATCCAGGATGCCTGGAGCATACTTGACCATAAAATAAAATACAAAAAAAGCATACCCCAAAACCTAAAGCGGCGTATTAACCGCTTGTCTGCTTTATTTGAAATTGCCGACGATGAGTTCTTGAGCATTCAAAAGGAAATATCAATAGAAGAGAACAAGGTAAATAAAAGGCTCAAAAAAGGAAGTGAAATTGAAAAATCGAAAACATTGGATGTTTTTCGTTTCTTATTTATAGCCTTAAAATATTTTCCGGATTATAATTTTATTGAATATAAAGTAGATGGATTTGTTCAGGAACTTCTATTGCTGAAAAACACTTTTACCGAAGGCGAATTAAATGAAGCAATACTAGCAAATCTTTCGTTTGTTGATACCATTGAGCAAAGTATAAAGCAGGGATTAAATCCATATACAAAAATAAGGTATTGCTTATATAAATGGGATATTAAACGTTTTGAAGGAATTTTATCTCCTCATCAGAAGGAGGTTTTTAATGGCTTTTCAAATTTAAAATAAATCTCAAATTGTTAAAATAATTGCAACTAACTTAAAAGGTTTTTTACATATAAACTCGTGGCAGGCAATAAACAGAAATATTAAAAAGTTTATATAAGAGTGATAAAGATTCTTTTAAGATGCCTTACTGCTATGCCTTAATAAATAACGTTTCTTTGCTTCTTTTGGATCGGCATCAAGGGCTATATATATTTTTGTTCTAAAGTCAATCACAACTTCCTGTAATTTTCCAACATCAGGTGACACATAATTGTTTTGTTTTTTTCTATTCATTCAATTATTTATTATGATTCTCTGATTGAAACCTCATACTACTTGTGTAAAATATGCATAAATCTATAGCATTCAAACATTAAAGATTTTCATCGGAAAAATTAGAGATGTTTTTTTCCTTAACTAAGGTAACATAAAATATATCAATGCGGTATTGTAAAACAAATAATTGGCAGAATGTAATTTTAAACTTAATAAAATTTTGTTTTGCTTAAACTAAATTGAAATTTAAGCAGTTATTTAATTTATGCGGTTACCTTTATAAAAATTTAAAATAAGATGCAAGTTACAGTAAATAGAAAAAATGTAATATTCTTTCCAGATCCCAGTAGGGTTATTGCCCGTTTTCTTTTTACTGATGACAAAAGAGCTATTAATACTATTCGCTTTGTTTTGGAAATGTCTGAAGGTGACGCTCTATATGCACTAAAACAGACTCTTAGGGACTATTCAATGCGCCACAGAAATATTTCTAAAATATTTGAGAAACATTTTGACAGAATTGTACATTTACTTTCACATTTGAATACAAAGCCGGATGCAATTGATTATTCTAAAAAAATTCTTATCGGATCCTATTTTACAATGGAATATTCTATTGAATCGGCAGCATTTTTTAATCCTTCAATGGTTGGACATCCTGACCAAACAGAAATAAGCCCTGGTTCTATAAGAGTAATCATAAGTTTCAGGGCTACCGGAGAGGGGCATATTTCATCTATCGTTTTCAGGACGGGTATACTCGATAAAAACAATAAACTAGTTCTTGAACCTGTAGGCAATATGCTGGAGGAAGCTGAACATATTCGCCGACATACTTACGATAAAAAGTCGTTTGCCCATAAACTGGATGAAATGCGGGAAGTCCATAGTATTATCCCACCGGAACTAATACTGGGTAAACTAAAAGATAAATTTACTTATGGTGAACTTCGTAAATGTATTGAAGAATCAAGAAAGGCTGTTCATTTGGCTTCAGACAAAGAATACCTTTTTAATCAGATCATCTGGCTTGCCTCTTCACATTACGAACTACAATTTTCTTTAGACACTAATATTTCTGAAAGGGTAATTTTTCCTGTTTCAGCCAACGAAAGGAACGGTATTGAGGATGCCCGCTTTGTAAAATTCACCGATGAAGACGGCAAAATAAAATATTACGCCACCTATACGGCCTATGATGGAGCCACTATTTTACCTAAATTACTGGAGACCGAAGATTTTTATCACTTTAAGGTAATGCCCCTCCATGGTGAGATTGCCCAGAATAAGGGAATGGCATTATTCCCAAGAAAGGTGAATGGGAAATACGCAATGCTTTGTCGTTTAGACGGTTTTAATAATTATATTGCCTTCTCTGATAATATTACTGTTTGGCGAGAAGCCAAAATATTGCAACAACCCAAATATTCTTGGGAACTTATTCAAATTGGCAACTGCGGATCGCCCATAGAAACAAAAGAAGGCTGGTTGGTAATAACGCATGGTGTCGGTCCCATGCGCGAGTATGTTTTAGGGGCAGCATTGTTCGATATCGATAATCCTGAAAAGGAAATAGGAAGATCTAAAACCCCGCTTTTAATCCCAAATGCTGAGGAGAGAGAGGGCTATGTGCCTAACGTGGTGTACTCTTGTGGTTCAATGGTTCATAATGAGGATTTAATAGTACCTTATGCTATGTCGGATTATTCTTCTACATATGCCTCCGTCAACTTAAAAGAACTTCTAAATGAGTTAAAAAACTCTAAATAGTAGCGGTAGTGATAAAAGTAGCAGAGGCAGTGGCAGTAAGAAGTAACTTGACTGCATACTGCCACTGCCTCTGCTACTAAAATACTACAACTACACCTCCTCCACGCAATGTGTGAATGATGTAACTTATTCCCATAGTTGTGTAATAGTTCCCGCATGGGTTAGACTTACCTTTATATCGTGGAAATGAATCCATAAATTAATTTCAATAAAAATGAGAAAATCAATTCTAATTCTATCAATAGCCTTCGCTATTATAGGCGGAACAATAACCAGTTGCCAGTCACAAGCTGATAAGGAAAAAAATTCTGGTGACAAAGTGCTAGAAGCTCAGGATAATCTGCTAAGCGTGCAACAAGACACTACTACTGCATACCAAAAATTCATTACAGAATCTGAAGACAGGATTAATTCATACGAAAAAGAGATTGCCAGTTTAAAAATTAAAATTTCTGAAGAGAAAAAAACAGAAAAAACTAAGTACGATAAGAAATTGACAGATCTGGAAAAGAAAAATAACGACCTGAAAAAACTAATTACCGATTACAAAAGTAGTCAACTTGATAATTGGGATGAAAAACATCATGAATTTAGAAAAGACCTTGATGAACTTGGTACAGCAATCGCAGATTTTTTTGCTAAAGAAGAATAATAAATTGGCCTTCGCTTTAATAACAGACATTCCATTTAATGAATTCAAAAATTTTAAATCATGAAAAATTCACTTTATGTTATTGCAGGGTTACTACTTGTAATTTGGGGTATTATTTACTGGGGTTTTAGTGCTACAGGCCCGGTGCATATAATACCTGCTGTGGCCGGTTTTATTATTCTGGTTAGGCTTATCTTTAATAAACAATTGTCGAACAAATAGCATCTCAAATTAATCAAATGAAATAAGAAAGGATATTTAAATGAACTCTTTATATATAATATTACCTGTTATATTGATATTTTTTACAGGAATAAGAATTGTAAGGCCAACACACCGTGGACTCATTGAGCGGCTTGGAAAATACAAAAAACTTGCCAATCCGGGTTTCCATTGGATAATCCCGGTTGTTGACCGTATTTATATGGTAAACATCACCGAACAAATGGTTGATGCCGAACCACAGGAAATCATCACAAACGATAACCTGAATGCAAGTGTGGATGCCCAGGTGTATTTCCGTGTTAAGTCTGATGAAGACAGCATTAAAGGTTCAACTTATGATGTTAATAACTACCAGTGGCAGATTGTTAACCTTGCACGAACAACGCTTCGTAATATTATTGGCACACTTACATTGAAATCAGCGAATAGCGAGCGTGGGAAAATAAACACTGAATTACATGAAACCCTTCACAAGGAAACAAAAAGTTGGGGTATTGAAATTATTCGAACTGAGTTAAAACAGATTGACCCTCCTTCGGATGTTCAGGAAACCATGAACAAAGTGGTGAAGGCAGAAAATGAGAAAATTGCCGCAATCGACTCAGCCACAGCAGCCGAAACAGTTGCTGACGGGGTAAAAAGAGCTAAGATTAAAGAAGCAGAAGGTTATAAACGAGCTAAAATTTTACATGCCGAGGGTGAAGCCGAGGCTATAAAACTGGTAAATGAAGCCGCCGACAAATACTTTATAGGTAATGCACAAATGCTGCGTAAACTGGAAGCTTTGGAGGAATCATTAAAAGGCAATGCAAAAATAGTAATCCCCACAGGTTCAGATCTGGTAAATATAATTGGAGACATGGCGGGAATAGTGCCATTAACCAAGAAGCAAAAAGAATTTTTAAATTAAATACAATGAACAAAGGAATTGTAAAATTTTACAGTGGCCATAAAGGGTTTGGATTTATTAAAGATGCAGATTCATCAAAAGAATACTTTGTACACTCATCCGGGCTAAAAGAAAGTATAAAGGAAAATGACAAAGTAAGCTTTGAATTGGAAAAAGGCAAAAAAGGTTTAAATGCAGTAAACGTTAAACTTCTCTAAAATAGGTGATAGATTCACCTTTACTCAATTTGCAATTGAACAATGGAGTGTACCTTAAGTACAAGCATCGTTTATATTGCCTCTAGGCAATCCATTATTTACGGGTTCATATTGTAAATTGAGTATCGTTGAATCTTTAATCATAAAATGGTTTAATTCCCCGACCCTCTGGGTCGGAAGCTAATATGTTTGCAAAGCAAACTCCTTTAGATACCTCGGGGCTCTGCCACGGGGTAGTTCATTTTATCAATGTCCTATTTCAACGAATCACACTATGGTTAATTCTTTCTGGGACATTACTTGAAAAAATTCTTTTAAAAATAAAAATTATGAAATCAAATAATTATGGCCAATTAAATGAAGTTCCCGATTTTATTGAGGAACGGGATATTTTTGGGCTCATTAAACCCAAAAACATGAATTTATTGAAACAGCTAAAAACGCAGACAATTGTGGTAACAGATTCAGGACACTTTGAGTCGATGCGCAAATATAGTTCCACTGATGCTACAACAAATCCTTCTCTTTTATATAAAGCATGTCAGGATGACAAATACCTCCCTTTGTTGGAAGAAGCTATTGTCCATGCCAAAAGTAAATCACCCTATAAAAATATTCAGCTCAGTATTGCCCTGGACAGACTTTGTATTGCTTTCGGTCTGGAAATACTAAAAATTGTACCTGGAAGGGTTTCAACTGAAGTTGATCCAAGACTTTCATTTGATACTGAAGGAACGGTTTCTAAGGCAAAAGAACTTATTGGGTTGTATAAAGAAGCTGGCATAGATCGCGAAAGAATACTGATTAAAATAGCGGCCACCTGGGAAGGAATAAAAGCAGCAGAGCGATTAACCAAAGAAGGCATTCACTGCAATTTAACATTGCTTTTCTCAATGTCACAAGCTATTGCATGTGCCGAGGCAGGTGTTCAGCTTATTTCACCTTTTGTTGGACGCATACTCGACTGGCATTTAAAAAATAGCAATATCAAACAAATAGCTCCTGCTGATGAACCAGGTGTATTATTGGTTAAAACTATTTATTATTACTATAAAAAATTTGGGTATAAAACAGAGATCATGGCGGCTAGTTTTAGAAATATTGGGGAGATAATTGAACTTTCAGGATGTGACTTGATGACCATTTCTCCTGAACTATTAGCTGAACTCAAACAAAGGGGAGGAGTACTTGAAAGAAAATTGCTTTATGAAACAAAAGAAGAATTAAGTTTAGAAAAGGAAAGTTTAGATAAAAATAAATTTAGATGGATGATGAAAGAAGATGTTATGGCTACAGAAAAATTAGCTGAAGGAATAAGAAAATTCACGGAAGATATAGTGAAACTTGAAAATATTATCCTGCAAAAATTATGAAACATCAATTGAATATTAACCACATGAAAACTAAGTTTCTCAATATTTGACTGAAAATGAACTTAATAATACAAATGCATTGGAGGGCTGTAAACTCCTTGTCTGTTGGTCAGCTTTATCTTCAGGATAAGTCTTTGCTCCATAAACCGTTGAAATTATAGCGTAAAGTCTATGATAATTGGGAATTAGGATACAACACCAGGTCAAAATTTATTGTGAACTACCTTGTGCCAAGAGCACGGGGCTTCTAAAAAAAGCTTTGCTTTTTTATGGTGTTCACTACGTTCACAAACTATTGACCATTCATCCATGAGGCAAGACCTCATGGTTTTCTGGATAATTTATAAATAGAAATGATAATACAATTTAATACAGACCATAATACAATAGGGAACGAAAAACTTAGTACCTATTTATCTTCCTTACTAGAAAAAGGTTAGACGGCAGTATATGTTGTATAAAGGAAATATGAATATCTATTCTGAAACCCTTTATTGGCGATATATGTTATGTTTCTTATTGCGATTTAACATCTATTTCGATAACAATGGAAAACAAAAACATCAAAAAAACAGCTGTAATTATTGTGGCTCACCCTGACGATGAAACCCTTTGGTGCGGAGGAACAATTCTAAGCCATCCAACATGTGAGTGGTTTATTATTTCTCTATGCCGGGGTAAAGATCCCGATCGTGCCCCTAAGTTTTTTAAAGCTTTAAAAGTGTTAGGGGCAAGGGGGATAATGGGTGATCTTAATGACGAACCGGAACAGAAACCCTTAACAGTTATAGAAGTTGAAACAGCTATTCTTGATTTATTACCAACAAAACATTTCGATCTAATAATTTCCCATAACCCCAAAGGAGAATATACAAGACACATCCGGCACGAAGAAACAGGAAAGGCTGTTATTAAACTTTGGAATACGAATCGAATAGTAGCAAATGAATATTGGGGCTTTGCCTACCAGGATGGTAACAAACAATATCTTCCAAGACCCAATGAAAATGCAAGTATAAATACGCTGCTGGCAAATAGGGTCTGGCAAAAAAAATACAAAATCATTACAGAAACCTACGGCTTTGAAATCAATAGCTGGGAAGCAAGAACAACACCTAAAACTGAAGCGTTTTGGCAATTTACAAAACCAAAGGATGCATTGAAATGGTTGGGGAGTTTGAAGTAGCAGTTGGCATTTGGTAGTATTTGAGGTTATTAGTGCTACTAAGAAATTTGAAACTACCCAAATAAAACTTGAATTATAATTTATACACAACAAATCCTTCTAGACTATGAAAGTACTGGTTTTATATGATTACCCCCCTTCCCCTGGTGGGCTTGCCACTCAGGGCGATTTGCTTTATAAGGGGTTATGTGAAATGGGAATAGATGCCCATGCAGCACATTTTGAGTCAGCACAGGAAAAAGAATGGTATTACAGATGGTTTGAACCGGATGTGGTGGTTGGCGTTGGTTATTGGGGGCACACGCCTCAATTGGTACTTCACCCTCAAAGGTATGGTGCACTGGCGGTTCCATGGCTGGTTGCCGATGGTTACATAGCAAATTATCAGGAGGTTTTGAATGCCCTTCCTCTTATATTGGTAACCTCGAACTGGGTAAAAGAGATGTATGTACGCGATGGAATTAATGCCGACAGAATAGAAGTTTTGCCTGTTGGCTGCAATACTGATTCCTTTATTCCATTTAGTAAAGATGACCCAAAAATTCTGGCAGTTCGCGAAGCTCTTGGTATTTCGGCAGACCAACTAATGATTCTAACAGTAGGCGGTGATGCAGCTTCAAAGGGAGCACAGGAAGTTATGCAGGCACTCGCCTTAATCGATGCCAAGGCACCTGATTGGAAATATGTGTGCAAGGTATGGCCTCAACCACGAACCAAAAATCAAAATCTAGCTGATCTGGAATTGGCAACCCAATTGGGTATACAAAAAAATGTCACCTATGCCACCAACACTATTTCCCGAACCTTTATGCCTTACCTTATTGGCGCTTGTGATATATATGCTGCCCCATCGCGGCTTGAGGGGTTTGGAATGCCACAGGTGGAGGCCGGGGCTTGCGAAAAACCGGTGATTAGTATTAAGGCCATGGGAATGTTGGATACACTTATTCACAAAGAGACAGCATTGCTGGCAAAAGTAGCACGAAAAATTGCCGTAAGCGAAGTAATGCTTGGTGACGAGTCAGGTTTTGAAAATCAACATAAAATGATATTTAATGCACCACGCACGGTTGATTACCGCGCTAATGTTCAAGATATTGCTAAATATTTGATGATTTTAATGCAAGACGCCGAATTGCGTGAAAAAATGGGAAAAGCGGGGCGCAAACGTGTTGTGGCAAATTTCGATTACCGCGTTGTGGCAAAACGTTTTGTACAGATCATGAATGATAAATTAGGTATTAAATAATTTCATATTCAAAATAGAACATGCAAAATCTTAATTGGAAAGAAATAGAAGAAGCAAAGAAAGCTGCACTTGAAGTGTTGGTTTATAATGCCCAGGGGTCGTATCACGGACTACCAAGAACAGCAGGATGGGGATACCCGGAACCTTATACCCGTGATTTAATGTTTTCAATATTTGGCATTGCTGTTTCCGAAAATCAAAAATTGTTAGAAAGCATCCAGAAAGTATTGGAAACACTGGCAAAAAAACAGACGGAAAAAGGTCATATTACTTCACTTGTACATGATACAGAAGACCGGGGTGCCAGCGACACGACTCCATTGTTTTTGTTGGGAACAGGGATTTTCAGAAAAGCTACAAATAATGCTGGTTTTCTGCAAGAGGCTGTTGAAAAAGCTTTGATATGGATGGAATATCAAAGCCCTTCGAATAGGTATCTGGTAGCCCAGCAACCTACAAGTGATTGGCGCGACGAACAATGGGTAATAGGTTACGGCCTGTATGTAAACACATTAACATATTCCTATTTGCGAATGCTGGGACTGAACGAAAGGGCAGATAAATTACAACATGCGATGGGCAGATTTACTATCACCGGGGGAGAGATACATAATCATGTGCACGAAGGACTTGTAGTAAAACATAAGCCTTATTATGCCTTCTGGTCATATAAAATTTTCAGCAGTGAACGTTTTGACCTGCTCGGAAACAGCCTTGCCATCCTTTCCGGATTGGCCTCACAAACCAGAGCTAACGAAATGATTTCATGGATAGAGGGTGAATGTGCAAGTATGAGAATAAGAGGTGGACTTGCAGTTGACCTCCCTCCTAATTTTTTTCCCTTTATTAAGCCAACCGATCCGGACTGGCGTGAACGATATTCAAAATATAATAAACCGGGTGAATATCATAACGGTGGTATTTGGCCTTTTATTTGTGGCTTTTATGTTGCCGCTTTAGTTACAGCCAAGAGATACAATCTGGCCGAGAAAAAACTGTTCGCCTTAACTGCATTAATGAAACTATCAGATAATAATAAGTTGAGGTTTGGTTTCAACGAATGGATAAAAGCCCAGGACGGAAAACCCATGGGACAGGACTGGCAAACCTGGAGCGCAGCCATGTATTTGTATGCTGTTAAATGTGTTGAAGAAAAAAAAACACCGTTTTTTGATGATATAGACTGCCCAATAAAAGTGTAAAAAAAACCACGATTCCATTACTTACATACAAGCTAATAATTATCACAGAGGTTACGTTTGATAACTAAAAAATACAAATAGGAAAAGGTGTATTTCTATCAAATTTATGATACCTATAAAACTTATTTCCAGATATTTGGATTATGTGTGAATGATGTAACTTATTTCCAGAGTTTTGTAACAGTATATTGTGCTTAGATCGGTAACTTTAATTATGATCTTATAAAATTTATAACTATGGAAAATTCAAAATTAAATGTAATCAAAGATTACGATAAATTGGATGACGAAACAAAAGAACAAATTAAACTTGTTTATCCCAAAGGATTTAACCACGCAATTGTTGAGTTTACCAAAAATAAGAAGACGATAAGTGCTGTGCGATTTGAGACAGACAAAAATATTTATTTGCTTAGGCTGTCAAAAAAAATGATGATTCAGATAATGGAAGAAAACAATGATTTTGAGGACGACTATAATTATTATTGAAAACATAATAGCAGTTGTTAAACTTAAAAACATAGAATGGCGAGATTTATAAAAAATCGGTCAGCTGCCAAGGGTAAGGCTCCAGGTTCTCTCATCTTCATTGGAAAGCAAAAAATGGAGAAACCCTTAATTCAGGTAATAGCATATAATGCTAAAAATATATATGAAAAAGAATATCCGTCAATTAATGAAGCTGCTTTACATGTTAAATCTGATAGCGTTACATGGATTAATATATATGGAATACATGATACTAAAATAATACAACAAATGGGTGAGCTATTTAATATTCATCCTCTTTTACTGGAGGACATATTAAACACCGATCAACGCCCTAAGTACGAAGACGGAGAAAATTATGACGCTTTTATTTTAAAAATATTGCAGTTTGATAACCAGTCAAATGAAATTATAGCTGAACAAATAACAATAATTTTAGGTAAACATTATGTACTTACCTTACAAGAACTACAAGGCAATATTTTTGAACCTGTCAGACTGAGAATTCGAAATAAAAAAAGCAAAGCCCGTTTAAATAATAACGATTATTTGGCTTATGCCATAATGGATACGATTGTAGATAATTATACCCTATTAATTGAAACCATAGGAAGTAAAGTTGAAAATCTGGAGGACAGGATATTTCTAAAAACAGATACTAAAATTGCTGAAGAAATATACAATTTAAAAACCGAACTAAACTTTCTGAGAAAATCAATACGCCCTGTTAATGATGTGATGATGCATCTGTTAAAATCTGAAAACTCCTTTTTTAAAAAGAAGAATGTTCACTATTTAAAAGACTTAAGTGAATTGGTAACCCATTCCATTGATGCCATTGAATTATATAGTGGTATGGCTTCGGATCAATTAAGCATTTATAACGCAACAATCAATAGCCGTATGAATGGGGTAATGAAGGTGTTAACAATGTTTGCTTCCGTTTTCATTCCATTAACATTCTTTGCCGGTATATATGGCATGAATTTTAAATATTTCCCGGAGCTGGATTATAAATATTCATATCCAATATTTTGGATAGCTGCACTTTTAATGTGCACAGGTCTTCTTATTTTCTTTAGAAAAAAGAAATGGTTTTGATAGAAAACTATTCAATTATGAACTTAACTTTTATAGATTCTTTCTGGTTTACTTATTTATTGTTGCCATTTATGATTTTTGCTGCAAGAATAGTAGATGCACATAGTGAAAGAATTAACACCCCAAGGAAAAAGTCTTTTTTAGCACGATGGTTGGGTAATGTAAAATAATATACACACCACCATATAAAGTGTGAATGATGTAACTTATTTGCATAGTTGTGTAATAGTTGTCGGATGAGATAGATGTACCTTTATATCATAGAAGTGTAAGCATAATTAAATTAAATACAATGAACAATATTGAATCGCCTCATTTGATAAAAATATGGAAGTACAGAAAGACTATAATCATTGCTTTTTTTTCATTATTGATTATCCTTAGTGCTTTTTTTCAGATTGAACCCGAAGAAGTAGGTGTTATTACCCGTTTTGGAAAATATGTGAAAAAAGTTGAGCCAGGGCTTAACATAAAAACACCTTTTATTGAACAGGTATATAAAGTGCCTGTTGAAAGACAACAAAAGCTGGAGTTTGGTTTCCGAACAGTAAAAGCTGGTATTAATACGCAATATACAAGGGCTGGCGCCGAAGATGAGTCCTTAATGCTTACCGGCGATCTTAACCTTGCAGATGTGGAATGGGTTGTACAATATCGTATAAGCGATCCTTACAATTATTTATTTAAGGTAAGAAATCCTGAAAATTCATTGCGTGATGTTTCAGAAGCTGCACTCCGTCAAATTATAGGAGATCGTACGGTGAATGAAGTACTTACTGTAGGGCGTACCGAAATAGCCACCAAAATGATAGAGCTTGTGAACCAGATATGCAGTGAATATTCTCTTGGAATTAAAGTCGACCAGGTTGTACTTCAAGATGTAAATCCACCAGAGCCGGTAAAAGCTGCTTTTAATGCAGTTAATCAAGCACAGCAGGAAAAAGAAACACTGATTAATCAAGCAAAATCGGAGTATAACAAGGTTATCCCCAAAGCAAGTGGACAGGCTAAGGAAACAATTCAAAAAGCCGAGGGATTTGCTACCGAACGGGTGAATAACGCACTTGGCGAAGTTGCCCGTTTTAATGCCATTTATATAGAATATATAAAAGCTCCCGAAGTCACAAAACGGAGAATTTATCTAGAAACAATGGAGACCGTTTTACCAAAGTTGGGCAGTAAAATCATTATCGACGAGCAGGGAAATAATGTATTGCCTTTATTACAAATGCAATTAAACAAATAAAACATAGAATTAATGAAGCAAAATAAAATTATATTTTTAAGCATCATCTTAATAATACTGCTGATACTGGTTTTACAAAGTGTATATGTGGTTAAAGAAACAGAACAGGTAGTAATTACGCAATTTGGAAAACCTGTGGGAGAAGCTAAAACAGAACCGGGACTAAAGTTTAAAACACCTTTTATACAAAAAACCAATTATTTTGAAAAACGCTATATGGAATGGGATGGGGATCCTAATCAAGTGCCAACAAAAGATAAAAAATTCATATTTGTTGATACCTATGCCCGGTGGCAAATTACAGATCCATTGCAGTTCTTTAAACGTATGACCAATGAAAGGGGAGCGCAATCGCGACTTGATGATATCCTTGACGGGGAAACAAGGGATTACATTGCAGCCCATAACCTGGAAGAAGCTGTACGTTCTCTTAACAGGATTCCGGCTTCCTCGGGTGCAACCGGTGAAATGATTTCCGATTCGCTTGCTACCATATTTGTCGGACGTCAGGAATTGCAACGGATGATCCTGATATCTGCCAACCAGAAAGCACAAGACCTTGGCATTGTAATACTCGACTTTCGGTTTAAACGCATTAATTACGTCCAAGAAGTAAGTGCCCAGGTTTACGAACGTATGAAAAGTGAAAGGTTTCGCATTGCCGATAAATTCAGGTCTGAAGGACAGGGCGAAGCCTCACGCATTAATGGCGAGAAAGAAAGGGAACTAAAAACAATCCAGTCTGAGGCATTTCGACAAGCCGAAGAAATAAAAGGAATGGCCGATGCCAGAGCTGCTGCAATTTATGCATCTGCATATAACAAATCATCTGCATCACGCGAATTATATGGTTTTTTAAAATCGATGGAAACTTTCGAAACAACATTCGACACTTCTACATCTGTTATTTTAACAACTGATTGCGAGCTTTTCAAATACCTGAAAAGCATGAAGTAAAGAATAAACTTTTCGATTTTTAACTTAAAAAAAGAATGAAATGGAAAAAATAATTTTAAAACATCTAACTGTTACCGGATTTGCTAAAGGAATAGATATATCCGAATGCGAAATGTTAGAAAAACAACTTGACAGAGCTCAAATTAAATTAGTTGCTACTAAAAAAGAAGTAACCGAAATCAAAGAAAAATTGAGTAAAGCTGTAGCGGAATCGCTCAAAAAGCTCGAAGAAAAACAAATCAAGACAAATGAGCATATTGAGTCTGACGAAAATGAAAAATCTTCATTTGGATTTGATGATGTTAAATCAACATACAATAAAACAATTAATGAACTTGAAGCTAAGAGAAATGAAATACAAAAAAAACTAAGTGATTATCGGGCTGATGGAACCGAAAAATGGGAATTATTTAAACATAAACTGGACCACGATTTGGAAGAACTTGGAAAAGTATTGAAGGGTTTTACAACTCAAGCAAAGTAGGTATTTACCAACAATTTCGTTGAATAAAATACAAAATAATCCATGATTGCAACAATTACCATTGATCCGGTACTATCTAAATTTGTTATTCTTTCAATGGTAATTTTAGTGGTGGGATTTTTATTGCGCGTGTTAAAGCAACCCTCCATAGTAACCTACTTAATTGTGGGAGTATTGGCAGGACCTCATGGGCTTGGGTTTGTAACGGATGAAGTCTTGATAACAGACCTGGGTTCATTGGGTCTTGTTTTGTTATTGTTTTTTGTAGGGATGGAAATTCATCTACCCAACCTTATTACTAACTGGAAAGTATCTTTAATAGGTACGTTTATACAAATAGTAGTAAGTGTAATCGTTGTTTGGTTTTTGGGCAGAATATTTAACTGGGGCATTAACCAGGTTATTATGCTCGGGTTTGTTATTAGTTTAAGCAGCACGGCGGTTATAGTCAAAATCTTACAGGAAAGAGAAGAACTCTCTTCAAAAGCCGGGCAAAATGTTTTAGGGGTACTAATTGCGCAGGATGTTCTTATTGTACCCATGCTAATAGTAATAAATTACCTCGGAGGAGATAAGCCGGAAACTTTAGAAATGTTAAAACAAATTATCGGCGGGTTACTTATAATCGGCATTATCCTCTACATTCTTAAAAAGAAAGAAATCAAATTGCCTTTCAGGCGATATATACAAAAAGATCATGAGGTACAGGTGTTTGTTGCCTTTACCATGTGCTTCGGGTTCTCAATAGTAACTGCTTTATTCGGCCTGTCATCCGCGCTTGGGGCATTTATTGCCGGAATTATTTTGTCGGCAACAAAATCCACTGCATGGGTAAACCATAGCCTGCATGCATTTAAAACTATGTTCGTGGCTTTGTTTTTTGTTTCTATTGGAATGTTAATCGATTTACAGTTTTTAAAGGAAAATGCTGTTATAATTGGTTCGCTGGTGTTAATCGTATTTATTGTAAACAATGCAATAAATATTTTAATAATGCGCATGTTTTGCAAAAACTGGAAAATAAGTTTATATGCAGGTGCTTTACTGTCGCAAATAGGAGAATTCAGTTTTATCCTGGGGTCAGCGGGTTTTTATTCCGGTATAATTGATAAACACGACTACAAACTAGTGATAAGTATTATTGCGCTTACTTTATTTTTCAGCCCGTTTTGGATAAATCTCTCAAGAAAAATTATAGGCAAAGAAGTTCTGATTGAGAATAACATGTCTAACTAGGCTTTGCTGATTTTTAACACAACCTCACATAAACTGTTGATATAAAGAGGCATATGTTAATAAAACAGGTATTCTTTATTTGTATAACTGCAAGGTTTTCAATAATATGCATGTAAATACTTTGCAGTTATGATCAATTACACACCACAGGGCCAATTATCACTTGATTTGTTTGAGCATCCTTTTGAAAAGGAACTTGATAAAGAAAATAGATGGGTAAAACTTGCCTCAATAGTTCCTTGGGATGAGCTTGCTACAATTTATTGTCAGAACCTGAAAGGTTCATCTGGCAGAAAAACAGTTGATGTACGATTAGTTTTAGGCGCTTTGATTGTAAAACACAAATTAAAATTAGATGACCGGGGCACGGTTGAAATGATCCAGGAAAATATGTATATCCAGTATTTCTGTGGTTATCAAAGCTTTTCCCCAAAGAGGCCTTTTGACCCCAGTTTATTTGTAGATGTGCGTAAACGATTAGGGAACAAAGAATTTGATGCATTCAATAAGACCGTGATAGAAAGTTCAGAAGGAATTAAACCAAAACGGACAAGAATAATAACACAAAGTGGGCAAAGGGGAAATAAATCAGATGGAAATAATAGGCCACAAGAAGGGGCAAAATCAAATAAAGGCAGCCTAAAGCTGGACGCAACCATTGCAGATCAGGAGATAACTTATCCAACCGACCTTAAATTATTAAACTCCTCCAGGGAAGAACTTGAGCGGTTAGCATACCTTATGCATGAACATGTTGGGGAGGGGGATAAACCAAGGCTTTATAAAAGGGTTGCCCGGAAAGCTTATTTGAATATTGCCAAAAAAAAGAACAAAGTCCCAAAACTGATCCGTAAAGGAATAAAAGCCCAGCTACAATTTATCCGACGGGACCTAAAAGTTGTTGATGAACTTTATGGCACAATAAAAGAAAGAGGAATGGAAAAGCTTCTAATTGAAAAGCGGGACCGGCAACTAATTGCCACAATACATAAAGTTTATGGACAACAATCAACCATGTATAAAAATAATGTACGAAGCCACCCTGACAGAATAGTAAACCTTTACCAGCCTTGGGTCCGTCCAATGCCCTGAGGTAAAGATGGGAGCCGGACAGAGTTTGGGTCTAAAATTAATATCAGCGAGGTTGATGGCTTTTGCCGGGTTAACCATTTAGAGTGGGACAATTATAATGAGTCCTGTGATTTGACAAGCCAAGTAGAATCATATAGAGAACTTTATGGAAGGTACCCTAAAGTAATGCTGGCCGATCAGATATATTTGACCCGGGTAAATCGCAAGTATTTATCGGACAGAAACATACAGATAGTAGGTAAACCACTTGGCAGGCCTCCAAAAGAAAAGTTGACGGGTCAACAAAAATATAAAAAGAAAAAGTTAGCGGCACAGCGAAACCATGTAGAAGGAAAATTTGGGCAAGCAAAAAGAGGTTATGGACTGAACAATATAAAGGCTAGATTACCAGAAACATCCGAGTCTTGGATTGGGGCAATATTCTTTGTAATGAACCTTACCAAACTATTAAAGATGGTAGAGGAATGTAAGGAACACTTTGCTTATGTTTTTCGCATCTTTTTTAACTCGTTTATTCAAGATATTTTTGAGGCTGGGGGTGTTAATCAATGGAAATTGAACTGTCAAGCCATCTGACAAAATCAGCAAACTTTAGATAAAAAGATTCCTTAATAAAATCGGAATACCGGTGAAAAAGGATTTACCTCTATTTTAGTATATCAATATCCCGGCCAATATGTTTACTGTAATCTTTCAATACAGGTTGGTAAGGTTCTTTAAATAGCCGGGATGAGATAATAAAATCGGCAGTAGCACGATTACTGGCAGTTGTAACGTTATAAAGCACTGCAATTCTCAAAAGCGCTTTTACATCAACATCATGAGATTGTTGCTGCATAGGATCCCATAAAAAAATAAGGATATCAATTTGTCCTTCTGAGATCATTGCTCCAAGTTGTTGATCGCCACCCAGCGGACCTGATTTTAATTTTTTGATTGTAATTATATCACCTCTTCTATCGGTTTGCTCATTATTTAAAAGGTTTTCGACTAGTTTACCTGTTGTTCCTGTACAGATTAAATGATGGCTGCACAAAATTTCCCTGTTCCAGCCAACCCATTCTAAAAGATCTTTTTTTCTATTATCATGAGCAACCAATGCTATACGTTTCTTTTTTTCCATTATTTTGTTTGTATTTTTTCTAATTACTTATCAGATAGTATCTTCCTGTAAATCTTTAAATAGCCCTCTATCATTTTCTGTCGGCTAAACATGGATGATGCCCACTCGGTACATTTACTCCGATTAATCGAACTAACATTTTTGACGGCTTCAATTGCTTCTTCGGTATTAGAAACCAGGAAGCCTGTTTTTTCATGAATGATTAATTCAGGCATGGAACCCAGGTTAAAAGCTACTACCGGAGTGCCGCAGGCCATCGCTTCAACTACGCTTAATCCAAAAGGTTCCGAGAAACGTATGGGATGCAAAAGCGCACATGCCTGGCTTAAAAGTTTTAACCGTTCTGCTGGGCCTGAATTGCCAACATACAATATGTCGTCATTGTTAATATGTGGTTTAATCTTTAGATTGAAGTATTCCCGATCCTGAATTAAACCGGAAATTATAAGTTTTCTTTTTGATTTTTTAGCGATTTCAATAGCCTCATATGTTCCTTTTTCCGGATGTATCCTTCCAAAAAACAATAGATAATCTTCAGGTTCACGACTAAAAATGAATTCGTCGATATTAATTCCGTTATAAACAGTTGCGGCGTAGGTAAGTTCCGGGTTACGGTCGGAATTGCTTATAGAAACATAGTGGGTTGTACCATTGTATTTTTTATATACCGGAATAATTTTAGAAGACGAAAAACCATGAATGGTTGTAACCATTGGTGTTTTGATTAACCTGGAGTATGTAAGTGGTAAAAAGTCAAAATTATTATGAACAATATCAAAATTATCTGCCTGTTCCATTAAGTGACTAATATGCAGACATTCCGCTACTTTTGGGTCAACAAACGAATCTTCTGAACAAGGGTGTTCACATACTGATGACAATTCTCCCTGGGTTATAGAATTTCCTGTAGCAAATAAAGTTACTTCAAACCCTTTTTCAACTAGTCCTTCAGCAATATTTGAGGCTACTTGTTCCCATGGGCCATATTTTAAGGGTGGTGTACGCCAGGTTATAGGTGATAGTATAGCTATTTTCATGTTTAATAATTTTTATATTCATATTTATTACTGTAACAGTTGCAGTTGTAGTCTTTAGTTGCACTCTGTCTGTGGGCACTACCTAATGCTATTTATCTCACTTCTTATCATAAAGCAGGTCTGTTATTTTCCAGGCAATGATCAACCAAATCTTCAATCATAGCTGTACCAACACACATCACTTTATCTGCACCTCCCCAGTATATTTTAACGCTCCCATCGTCTTCAGCAACCGCACCACAACAAAACACTACATTGTGAACGTACCCCGTTATTTCGTATGTTTCTTCGGGTTGCAGAATCCACTCATCACCAACGGCCAGAATTACTGAAGGATCTTTCAGGTCATGTAAAGCTGCACCCAACCTGTAAACAGAACCATCCATAGTAGGAAAAACACCATGATAAATATGTAACCAGCCACGTGTTGTTTTTATAGGAGGCGCACCCGGGCCAATCTTCATCTCGTCCCAATGGTATTGCATAGGTTTCATAATCAGTTTCGATTCACCCCAGTATTTTAGATCGGGTGAATACGATATCCAGATTGACCAGGGTGATATCTCAGAATGCGGACGATCCAACCGGACGTATAAGCCTCCTATTTTTTCGGGAAAAATTACCACATTACGATAATCAGCCTCAGTAATAAGCGACACCCTTTCTATTGCCTGAAAATCCTTTGTTTTGGCTAAACCAATGCGAACGCCATGTTTTGAATATGCACTGTAAGTAATAAGAAATTCACCATCCATATTAACTATCCTTGGATCTTCGATGCCATACGCCTCATATTCACCAAAAATACCTTTGGTAGCGGGTAACATAAAAGGCTTTTTATTTACTTTGAAGTTAAACCCATCGTCACTTACAGCTTTTCCTAATATACTCCTTCCGTTTAGTTTATGCGACCGAAATATCATAATGTATTTTCCCTCATACTTTACCACTGCGGCATTATGTACAGTAGCTACCGAGTAAGGGACGTCTTCCTTTGTAAGTATCGGGTTATTTTTATACCGGTTGATTAACATTTTTTATTTATTTTGATATGAAAGATTCAGTTTCTGAGTTGCAGACACTAAGTAGCAGTTGCAGTCAAATTACTGCCACTCCAACCACCTACACACTTCTGTGATATTCTTCATACGCCTGCAATACTGTTAAATGAGAAATTAAATAGGCCAACGAGCTTTCAGCACCCTGATTACGGTTTACACCATAACTTTCAAATCCATCGCAACAACCATTGGTTTCAAAATCATACAAACTCATTCTTAAATCATTCTCACCTAAAAACCATAAAAACGAGGTATATAGTTTGTTTAAGTATTCTTTATCTTTTGTTACAAGATAAGCCCGGTGATACATTAAGACCATGGACATGGCATCGATGGGTTGTTGTGCAAATATGGAGCGCTCTCCATCTTTTTTATACCATTTTTCATTGCCTATTATTGACAGGTAATTTTCATCGAGTGTATGTTTTGTAAGAAATTGCATGGATTTTATTCCTACCTCCAACACTTTATCATCGTTTAGAATTTCGGCTGAATGTAAAAGTGCCAGGGGTAAAATACCATTATCGTAAGCAAGCAGCGATTCAAACCAATGCCAATCATCAGATTCATTTTCTTGGTAATGTTTAATAAGATTATGAGCCATGCTCCTGAGCCTCTCAGTCATGGAATCGTCGGTGAGGTTGGTTTTTAAATAATAGCACACGCCTATCATTGTATTTGCAATGCCCCGTATTGATTCTAATTTTTCGAAATTGGGGGCAGCGTTAAAAAAAACTTCCTTACCTGTTTGATAATATGCATCGTTGGGTGCATTGTTCAGTAAATATCCCAGCGCCCAAATCGTACGCCCAAAAGAATCCTCAGAACCAATATCATCAAGATAGTTTCTGTTAAAGCTTAAAAAATTTTTAAAGGTGCCGTCCTTGTTTTGCATATAATTGATATAGCTTAAATAAACAGGAGATAATTCAAGTGCACGAGTATTTTTCATTTGCCTGTATGCCATCAATACCATTAACAAGGCTCTTGAATTATCGTCGAGGCAGTAACCTTCTTTCAGGTTTGGAACACCAAATTTAGCATGCTGGATGATGCCTGTATCATCGGTAAGCCTGTTAATATGGGCAAGAGAAAACGGGGGCAGTATAAGTAAATCAAATATGGTGTCTTTTTTTTCGATTTCGGTAATTCCATTTTTGATAATTTGTTCGGCAATGGCAACATATTTTTCACCTGTTTTGGGCCATGTTATTTTTTTCCCATATTCCCTGGCTTTACTTTTAAGAATATTTAGTTCGTCAGGATTATCCAGTAGTGCTGATAAAACTGAAGTCAGTTCATCAGAGTCGTTGAAGTTAAAGAGTCTTCCCCTGCCATCGGCCAATAATTCCGAAGCATGCCAGTATGGAGTTGAAATTACCGCCGATCCCACGCCTACGGCATAAGAAAGCGTGCCACTGGTGATTTGTGCCTCATTTAAATAAGGTGTAATATAAATATCAGTAGCCGACAAGTACTTAAACAAGTCGTTCACATCAACAAATTCATTCAAAAAAACGACATGTTTTTCCAGTTGAAGGTTTTTAACCATGCGCATTAAAAAAATACGGTATTCTTCGCCTGAATGCCTAAATACATTGGGATGGGTTTTCCCCAACACCAAATAAATTACTTCGGGGTGTTTTTCGATAACTTTCGGTAACCCTTTTATCACCGTCTCAATTCCTTTATTGCGACCAATAAAACCAAATGTCATGAGCACTTTTTTGTTTTCAAGCTTGAACTCTTTTTTTGATTTTTTGGAGTCGAATTGCAGAGCGGGGACACCATGGTCTATAAACTCAATTTTTTCTTTCGGAACATTATAAATGCCAACTAAAAATTCAATAGCCTTATGGCTCATTACCACTATTTTACAAGCCATCTTACAAATTTCCTGTAAGACAGCCTTTTCGTTATATGATGGTGTTTTAAGTATGGTGTGCAGGGTAACCATTAACGGGACTTCCAGGCGATGCAACAAGGGCAGAATATATACTCCGTTTTGTCCTCCAAATATACCGAACTCGTGTTCCAGCACACAAAGGTCAGCACCACTGAGATTAATGTATTTTGCTGCTTGTAAATAATCTTCCTGGTGTTCCTGCCTGATTGTTAGTTTTACTTCCTCGGGGTATTTATAATTATTGGTGAAGTCGTTTAATGCTACAACAAAACCATCATTGATAGGTTCTGTTTTTTTATTGTTTATGACAACTGAATTAAACAGGTTATTGGTAAATGTACCAATACCACACTCTCTGGGAGGGTATGTGCCTATAAAAGCTATTTTCATTTATTTAGTTTTGATAAATACAATATCCATTTAAGAAGATATTCTCCTTAAATGGATAGAACCATATTTTATTTGCCTGAATAGGTCTCCTATAATTCGCTCTTTTTGTTTTTTTCTGCACGTTTAGCTTCCTTGGCTGCACGTTTCTCTTTCAGGTTTTTAGCTGGTGCTTTCTTATTGTTCTTTTTACTTTCGTTTTCTTTTGACATGATTATTTGTTTTTAAATCAGTTATTAAAAATAAAATTTATATTACTGAAGGGATAAGGGCAACGTAAATTTAAATTCACTTCCTTCACCCGGATTACTTATTATCCATATTTTACCTCTGTGAATATCTATAAATTCTTTGCAAAGCAATAAACCGAACCCTGTTCCGGGTTCATTGCCCGTGCCCAATGTTGAAATATGGTTGTTAGAACTAAAAATTGTATTTATTATTTCGCTATTAATTCCAACTCCGTAATCTTTGATTGTAATTTCAAGGAAATCATTATTCTTTTTAGCACTTATATCTATCTTTCCAAACTCATGGGAAAACTTAATTGCATTACTCAGCAAATTTCGTAAAATGCTTTTGACCATATTTTTATCTGCGAACACTTTTTCATCAGGAAGAATCAGCGACTTAATATTGATTTGTTTCTGTGATGTAAACAATTGAATGTTTTCTGTTTCTTCATTTAATATTTCATCAAAATCAATAAATTCAGGTTGAAATGATTTACTAATGTTTTCGGCCAATGCCCATTGAAGAAGGTTATCGAACAAAGAATATGTTCTTGTTGCAGAAATCAATGCTATATCAATGTGTTCTTCGATCTTACTTCTGTCCCATTCATGAACCCCTTCTTTTAACAAGCTCAAAAAGCCAATAATTGAACTCATCGGGGTTTTTATATCGTGACCTATAATGGCTAATAGTTTTTTGTTTCCTGCAATCCATTCTTTTTCCTTTAACTCATGGAGTTTTTTAATTTTATACAGGCTTATATTTTCTGTACTGGTAATATAGTTAACTTCTTCCATAGCGTTTTAATTTGTGTCAAAACCTTAAAACATATTTCGTATTATTGATTTGCAACAGATATTTAATTATTTACTTTCAAATTGACACTGCTTCATACCCACTTTTAATAATTGTCGAAATCATCTTGAACCGCTCGTTTGCTTTTACATTATTGGATGTATGGGCAGGAATTATTATTCCCTCACCTGTTTTAAGCAAATTTGATTTTTCATCAATTATTACTTCAGCATTACCTTCAATAATCTGAATAAATGTATCAAAAGGTGATATTTTTTCCGCCAGCGCTTCGCCCGTATCAATAGCAACAACACTAACGTTGCCTGTGGTTTTTCGAATGATAGTTTTAGTTACCACGGAATTTGGGACATATTCAATAATTTCAATTAAGATATGTGTTTTTGATTTTTCCAATTCAAAATTGTACATCTGCCTTATTATTAATTGAATAAAGGTATGGCAAGAAATACTGCTACTAGTTATACTATTCGTAGTTTAATTTACATCATTCACACATTTAATACTTTATTCGAGCTTATTTGGGTAACTTCAAGTATTCATTGGAATGTATACTTTATATGCGTGCGCATTTCAATAAGGCTATACAAAAAAACCTTAGTATTAAAAAGAATGATAGCAGCAGTTAGTATTGATCCCATTCTCTCAAAATTTGTAATACTTTCTATGGTAATCATTACTGTAGGCTTTGTTTTACGGATTTTTAAACAGCCAGCAATGGTAACTTATATAGTTGTTGGAATATTGGTTGGCCCAAATGGTTTTGCCGTTATAACTGATGAAAGTCTTATCACAAACCTGGGTTCACTGGGACTTGTTTTATTGCTGTTTTTTATTGGTATGGAAATTCACCTTCCGAATTTAATTACAAATTGGAAGGTGTCTGTATTTGGAACTATTATTCAAATTACGGTTAGCATATTGATTGTTTGGCTTTTAGGACAATATTTCAACTGGAAGCTAAATCAGGTTGTTATGCTTGGATTTGTTATTAGTTTAAGCAGCACGGCAGTAATTGTTAAACTTCTACAAGAAAGAAATGAGATGCAAACAAAAGCAGGGCAGAATGTACTTGGCGTTTTGTTGGTACAGGATGTATTAATTGTTCCAATGATAATCATCCTGGGCTATATGAGTGGGGATAAGCCAGATACTTCCGATGTATTAAAACAAGTTTTTGGTGGGATATTTATTACTGGCATTATCATTTATATTGTAAAAAAGAAGGAAATTAAACTGCCATTTATGGGATTTTTGAGGAAAGACCATGAGATGCAGGTTTTTGTTGCATTCGCGTTGTGTTTTGGTTTTTCGATATTTACGGCCTTGCTTGGTTTATCTTCTGCTTTAGGGGCGTTTGTGGCGGGAATTATTCTGGCATCGACAAAATCGACCAAATGGGTACATGATAGTCTTCATGCTTTTAAAATAATGTTTGTTGCTCTTTTTTTCGTCTCGGTGGGTATGCTTATCGATTTAAAATTTCTACAAAAAAATTTCATTAACGTTAGTGTTTTAGTTTTAATGGTTTTTATGGTGAACTATTCAATAAATGTGTTAATTATGCGTCTTTTTCGTAATAACTGGAAAACTAGTATGTATGCCGGGGCTTTGTTATCACAAATTGGTGAATTTAGTTTTATTTTAGGCGCTACCGGGTATTTTGCAGGGATTATTAATAATAATGATTATCAGTTAATTATTAGTACTATTGCTCTCACATTACTAATAAGTCCGTTTTGGATTAGCCTGACCCGGAAAATAATCAGGTTAACTTAATTATCATACCTCAGTTTGTTAAATATCTTCAAGGGTACCGCGTCTTTTGTTTTTTAATTGTTTAAAATGGGATGGAGTCAACCCTGTATATTTCTTAAACTGATTGGAAAGATGAGACACACTGCTATAATGCATTTTGTAGGCTATTTCAGAAAGATTAAGCTCATCATAAACAATTAGCTCTTTTACTTTTTCAATTTTATGTGTCAGGTAAAATTTTTCGATTGTAATTCCTTTTACTTCTGAAAAAAGATTAGCCAGATAGGTATAATCATAATGAAGTTTGTCACTAAGGTAGTTTGAAAGGTTAACTTTTATTTGTTCATCAGTATAGTGTACCAACTCAATAATTGCACTTTTAATTTTTTCTACCAGGATGCTTTTCTTACTGTCCATCAATTGTAATCCTGATTTTCGTAATGCAATATCAAGATGTTTCAATTTTTCCGCAGGTATATCTTCAACGATATTTGCTTCACCAATTTTTACATCAATATAACGCAACCCCAGTTTTTCAAGCTCACTCTTAACTACCATCTGGCAGCGTATGCAGACCATGTTTTTGATGTATATTTTCAATATAATAAAGCAATTATCTGTGAATTATTAAAATGTAAAGGTACAATAAATCGATGATTGTAAATAAATTACTTTCTTGTATGATTGGCAGCAATCATGAAGATTATTATAGCCTTCATCATCTTCTCCTTCCAGTTCTTTATCGTAGCCAGCTTTAGTAATCGCCTGATGTTTAATGGATATCAGTAAGTTTGACTTTGTCTGAATAATCCGAAAAAGATTATCATAAAACTCAGAGTTTTACCAAGCTTTAAAAAAGAAATGTTAACCATGTTTACCTCATGTTAACCGCTAAAGAATTGTAATACTGAATAATATGATATTAGGTTAACACGGTTAACATAGTTAACAAAGTATTTTGTTCAATATCTTTTCAAGTTTAAAAAGGACAAAAAAATACCGATTAAAACGGTATTATAAGTTCAGTTCAACATCATTTATTATTATCCCCATACTTTCGGGTATATCTTCATATTTAAACCGATAACAGCTACCTAAAGGTTTTTTATTAATTGCCTTATCTCTCGACTTTTGAGTTGTATTTTGAATGAAAGGTGTATTGCCTTTTGATGTAAGCAGTGATTTCAATGAGTTTGCATCCAAATCGTTTAATCCGTTCTTTTTCACATACTCCTTGTAATATGGGAACAGGAGAGGAAATTTAATAAACAGGTTTTTATTTACCGGGTCTTTTAGGTAATGCGTGTTTACCTTAATCTCACTTTTCGGTTGGCTCAGTTTAAAAGCAATTGCTTCCCAAAAAATGGTAACATCTTTAATGGTACTGGCCATCTCGTTTTGCTTAATTGTATTCTCAATAACGGACTGTTTGTATGTTGAATAATCAAATGGAAGCACTAAACTGTTTTGTAATAGTTGAACAGGAGTTAGTAATAAAGCTATATGCTTAATCTGTCGGTCAGATATTTCAGTTATAGTAGTTATTTCCGGTTTAAGTTCGGAAAAGATAGAATCAAACACCGTTTTAAACCTCGATTCCATTACATTCCGGTATTTTAGAAGTTCTCTTGTTATGTTGCAAACCCCCTGTTCCTTTTCTTTTAAAAGGATTTTATAAGCTTGGGTGCTTTCATCTGAAAACTTATTATCCTCAAAGTGTAATACTATCATTCGGGCAAATAGTGCAGCTTCAGATGTGGGCAGCTCGTTACCATCTACCATACAGGCAGAACTAATTTCAAGGGTAGTGGTTTTATTGTCATTGCTTTTTTGAGCCATCGTGTAAAGCTCTCCATCGTAACCTGTTTTGAAGACATCAACCGTTTTCTTATCAATGGCATTGGTGTATTCCTTCAGATAATAAAGTGCATTGTTGCGTTGAGTAAGCGAACGGGAAAAACCTTTATCGGTTGAATTTAGTAATGATATGCCATGATTAGGCTCTCCAAACAAATGCAGAAAGAAATTTACAAAGTTTGATTTACCTGCTCCTTGGTCTCCAAACAGAAACAGGAAAGGGAAAAAACCTGTAAGTTCAAGTATAAAATCACGATACAAGGCAAGTATGATGAAGGAAATACCAATTGCGCCATTAATACCATAAGCTTTATAAATCAGTTCCGACCATTCTTTAAAGTTCAGGTTTCCTGCTTTGTATGTAAATTTACGTTGTCCGGAATAACTTTTGTCGTCAAGGTTTGTGTATGCAAATGGAGGCAAATAATAGGCAGATTTACCATGATTCACAATACCTAGCTTATCAGGATAAAGCAATTTATTATCATGGGTTATTGTAGCATCTGCAAAACAATAGGCTTTTGATTCTTGCTGATAACCAAGCTGATTAACAGCAATGGCATTTTTCTCATTATCGTACAGATAAGTCAGGATTGTGTCAAGATTTTGGGTGTTTCCAAAGAAAGTTAAACCACGCCCGGATATGCTACGAATTACCTTCTTAAACTTGTCGAGGTTAAGCTCCGAGCTGGTAATTTCATTTACTGTAATCTCTCCGGTATTTCGTTGAAACTTAATCAAGCGTTTGCTTTCTTTTGTGCCATCCATTAAGTGATAAACCGAATCCATCAGGAAGTTGGATAGCTTTCTTTCAACAGGTTTGCTTTTATGAAACTCATTGGCATAGTAGCATCCATTTTTCTTATAAAAGTTGTATTCTTCAATGTCGGTCAATTCATCAAGGCTGAATTTTGGAATAGGCTTATTAATAATATCTTCCCAAAGCAATTGGTAATTGCTCATGTCTTGAAGAAAGTCAACTATTGTTTTATCTTGAAGCAAATCATTAGCATCCTTATTCTTCGGAAGAACCAACCTACGTAGCGATTTAATATCAAATCGGTTGGATAAAATAAAATCTCGATAATATTCAGCAGATTTATTTCCTGCATTATCATTATCCATTGCTAAAACAACGATTTTCCCTTCAATATACTTTTGAAGAATTTTAGGATTCTTGATTTTATTCTCTGTGGAAAACAAAGCTATGGATGAACAGCCTTTCATAGATAATGCATTTACAACGCCCTCCTGTATAAAAACAACATCATAATCAGGATTGTACATTTTGTCATAGATGCTACCGTTTAACGTTCCGTTATTTTTGGCTTTCGGCTTTCCCTTGGCAGGATTAATCATTCTGCGGTTAATGAGTTGATTATTGGCATCAATAAAAACAATGGCATTAGCGTGTGAATCGTACCAATAACTATCATCATGCAAATCATCAATAAAACTAATTCCACGAGATTTTAGGTAATCAGTAGCTGTTTCTATAGGATTGCTTTTGATGGCAAAAAGCATTTTTTCGAAAGCACTTGTTACATTCTGTGATGGATGGAACGGCTCTTTAATGCCGAGATATTCCTCCTGCAAATATTTGATAGCCTTATGTTCGTTCCAACCTGAGTTTAGAGAAATTAAAAAATCAATAGTACTTCCACCGGAACCGCATGAAAAACATTTATAGAAATTATTTTTCTTTTTAATGCTAAAAGCTGGAGACTGATTCGTGCCTGTACCGCTACCGCAAAAAGGACATTTTTCCAGTTGATTGGTTTTATTGAAGCAAGTTCCAGTTTCCTTTTCAATAAGTGCTTTTATATCAATTTGCTTTACTTTTTCAATTGTTTGCATCTGCATTGGTATTGAGCCTTAACCTGGCTGTTTAAATCATCTTATTCTTCTTGCACTGTGCTTTCACCATCTTCCTCAATGCTCAAACGCTGTTTTTCCTTTTCGAGGTGATGAACCATGCTACTAGTCAGCTCCTTGCTTTCCATACAGTTGCCAATTATTGTTATCATGTAAATAGCAAATTGAATATCGCTTTGCTTGAGTGCTTTTGCTGTATCATTTATGGCATTAAAAAGCTCTGTTTTTGAAATTGGTATTTCTTCTATATCAACATCGTGTTGGGCAATGGAAGCATGTCCTTGCAATTCTTCATCCTCTCCAACAAAACCAAGGGCAGCTTGCAACTCATCTTTTGATAAGCCCATTAATTCAGCAGCCTTTGGGCTATTCCCAAGTATCTTACTACCTATGCCTGATAGTACACCCGTTGCTACACGTTTTAATAATTCCGTGTTTGAATACCCTGCAAGTCGGGTTTCCAGCTCTGATACCTCAGTTTTGTACGCCGTATTTGCTTTTTCTAATTCCTGATTTTGGTTTTTTAGGCTATCTCGTTCAGTAGTTATTTCATGCAACTGTTTTTTCAATGTATTGAGTTCGGTTTCCTGTTTGTAATCGCTAAGTTTTTTCTCAAACTGCATCAAGGTGTTTTCATACCGTGAGTTATTGACAGCTCCCAATAATCCTGCTAAACCATTTAAAGTATTATCGTTATTTTCATTGTCAGCATCATTACCTGTTAATGCACCAAATAACATATTGAGGTTTTCAATACTTCCCAATCCACCTACATTATTACTGAATTGGTATTTTTTAATGGCCATATCAACCGCCTGTTCTATTTGAGATTGATTTGTTACAGGTTTTTCAGTTTTGCTGTTATCCTCCAAATCAATATTGTATCGTGTAACTAATCCGGCTTTTGGACTTTTACCACGATAAATATCTACTTTGATATTACCGCCGTCTTGATTGACAATATCTTTAGCAGATTTCATATTCTCATTAAAAGCTTCAATATTATTGGTTCTTGGTACAATCAGTATATGTCCTGTATTGTCTTCGACTAATATTTCATAAGTGTAAGTTGCGTTTTCTTGCAAATTCCGATATATGGCATCTTGTAAATTGCTATGTTTTTCCTTCATTGTTGCATTTTTTATGTTGTACTTAGTTCTTGTGGTATTAAAAGATATTGTTCAGTTACTTTTTTCTATAAAAAGCTATTATGACCTACTTTGCAGCGATTATTACCTTTTGTGAGCAATTAAATTCTTCTAAACAGCTACTTTTCTAAATGTTGCAGTAATTAATAGTTACTGCTTATCTACTATTTTTTAAAACTCCTTTACTGATTTTAACTTAGACCTACTTCTAATAGACTTTTCAGTACCATAGAGAAAAAGAGCGGGATTCTAAACGTATTAGTTTGAAGTTATGGGCTAATAAAATTAACCCATAACTTACCATTACCTTACTCATCATCGTCTTCTTCAGAATATTCCTCACCATCTTCCTCCAGGTGTTCTATCATTTCAAGAATTGCCTGGCTGTGCTCTTCCGGCTCGTATTCAACTTTCACAATGATTTCATCATCTTCATTTGCACCAATGATTACACCTTCAAGGTCATACTCACCCAGTAATTCGGCAAATTCAACTGTTGCATCTGCCGAAACATTAAAACTTCTACTTTTCATAAATTTTAAAATTTAATTAAACAAAAAATTGACTACTCATTTCGGGGGGGAGTATTGTCGAATATGGAGTATTACAGCTCCTCAAATTCTTCTGGCTCAACACAGAAATGTTCGAGTATTAATAAAAGTTGCTGTTTGTTGTAGTAGTGTCGTTTAGTGTGTCCTGCTTTTGCAATCCGCTTTTTCAAATCCGGGCATGTATCTATTTCACGCCTTAGATGCTGCATGGCTGATTTAATTGAGACACTATTAGGGTATAACTTTGTTACTAACTCTTGCTTTAATATTGTTCTGCGATTTATCATAGCGATGAATTTTATTTAGATAATTGAAAAATTTTTAGAGGAATTGAAGGTGAGAATAGAATACAAGTGTAGAACCTTGATATTTCGCATAACAAAACGAAACATAAGGCAACAAATCAAAAAACACCTAGGGACTATAAACACGAAAAGCCCCTGAAAAGAGCTTGTTTTAAAAGAATCGGTATGTATTTTCGGCATAATTATAAAAATTACACCCTTGACAATTAGCAAAGGCAAATATATAATTTTAGCTGAAAATTGCTGAAAGTTTTCGTTTGAATTTATTTGTAGTGGATTGATTAACATATCTCGAACTTTAATAAGTTAATCAAGTATTCCGCTACGGATTACATTAGAAATTGCCTCTAAATCTTCAAGGATATAGTTCGAAATTTGACCGCGTGGGTTCACTTCAAAAAAGCGATTACAAGATAAAAATTGTAATCGCTTTTTTTATTTGAATACATAGAATTTAAAATACTTAATTCAAAGTGGTTTATTGAAAAAACAATAACCAAATACGTTATTTTTTATTAGACTATAGTAGTTGATGGTTTGATGAAAAAATATATAGAATGAATGAGATACTTAAAATAAAATATTTAAATTGCAGTCTATGTGCCTAGTCATAGTTATTGTAATACACTATTAAATAAAAGTTTTGTATGGTAAAGGACAAAGATAACATTAACATAAATTTCAGAAAAGAAACCTCTAATATGCTAAAAGGGGCATTAGCTATTGCTATTGTTTTACATCATTTATCCGAGAGAACTACTACTATCGGAATAATTGATTTTTTTGAAAAACTTGGAAGTCCGATGGTTGCAATTTTTTTCTTTATATCGGGTTATGGTTTACTAAGTTCATTATTAGCTAATAGAGAAAAGTATTTAGAAGGTTTCTTTAAGAAAAGATTTTCAAGATTGCTAGTTCCTTTTTTGTTGTCAATAGTTTTATTCCAGATTTTTTCTTTACTTGATGGAAATCAATTAAATGTGAAATTGATTTTTCAAAATTTTATATATAGGGGAGATACAAATCTGTTACTTCCTTTTTCGTGGTATATATTTGTAATTATATGTTTATACTTGATGTTCTTTTTCGTATATCGAAATATTAATATTTCTTTATTAGAAGGTATTTTTCTTGTCGTATCACTCTCTGCTGGACTTATTTATTTTCTACAGATTATTAATTTTAGGGATTGGTGGTACATTTCAATTTTAGGATTCTCTTTTGGCCTATTTTGCAAATATTTTGAGGGACAAATAGAAAAATTGGTGCAATCAAAATATTTAATAGTCTTTGCCTTGTTTACCTTGTTGTTAATTAAACTTTTTGGAAAATATCATTACGCTTCGATGTGTTTATATCCTTTTTTGATTTTTCTTTTTTTCAATAAAGTTTATATTTCTAACATTAAGTTATTTTTATTTTTAGGCAATATATCTTATGAGATATATCTTGTACAAGGAATTTCAATATTTTTTCTAAGGGGAAATTTTATTTTTATTAGTAATAATTATTTGTATATAATACTGACTTTTGCCATTACAATCGTATTGGCTTTTTTATTAAATAAATTATCTTCAATCATCCTAAAGAAAGTCTAAAATCCGAAATTATTCAACTGTTTCTATTTATATCTGTAAAGTTTCTTTATCATTGGGTTGGCTCGTGTTTAGTACAATTTATGAATTAGAGTTGAGATTTTAAATGGTTAGATTATTTTAATAAGAAATTTATCAAGAATTCAATTTTTCTTTATTCAGGATTAAGACTTGTCTTAAAGCGGTTACGTACTACATAGCATTTACTGCAATATTGTTATTTATAAGCTAAAGTATAATTTTGGATGTTATACAATAACGAATCTAAAATGAAAAAAATATTTGGCTACGTTTTCGCATCACTATTTTTTTTTAATATTCAAAATGTTATAGCAGATAGTGTAATACGAATCAATCAATTAGGATACCTACCTGAATCATCTAAAATTGCTGTCTTTTTGAGTGATGAAGCAGTCGAGTTTAATTTGTTCGAGGTTTATAATGCTATAACAAATAAAAAAGTATTTGAAGCTAAAGTAAAACCTGCAAATGGTGATATTTGGGGAAAGAAATCAGCTTATCAGCTGGATTTTTCAGAATTCGATAGAAAAGGAGGATTTTATATTAAAGTAGCAACTACATGTTCTCCTTCTTTTCGCATATCAGAAGATGTATATGAAGGAACGGCAGATTTTATTTTAAATTATATGCGTCAGCAGCGTTGTGGTTTTAATCCTTTTCTAAAAGATTCATGCCATGTACATGATGGAATAATTGTAGATCATCCAACAAGAACTGGAGAAAAGATTGATGTCACTGGAGGCTGGCACGATGCATCCGATTATCTACAGTACGTCACTACAAGTGCAAACGCAGTCTATCAGATGTTGTTTGCTTATCAGCAAAATCCTGAAGTATACCGAGATGAATTTCAAGCAAGTGGTTTGCCAGGAGGAAACGGTATTCCTGATATATTAGATGAGGCATTATGGGGATTAGAGTGGCTCCAAAAAATGAATCCGGGAAAAGGAGAAATGTATAATCAGATTGCAGACGATCGTGACCATCGTGGTTATCGGTTGCCAACAGAGGACTCGGTGTCATATGGTTTAGGAAAAGCAAGACCTGTTTATTATGTAACAGGAAAACCACAAGGATTATCCAAACACAAAAACAGAACTACAGGTGTAGCTTCAACAGCAGCAAAATTCTCATCTGCTTTTGCATTGGGAGCTCAAATTATAGAAGAATATGACTCAGAACTAGCTAATAATCTCAAAGAAAAAGCAGTTGAAGCATGGGGATTTGCTTTGTCAGATCCCGGAGTTTGTCAAACAGCATGTGTTGTTTCTCCTTATTTCTATGAAGAAGGAAATTATATAGACGATTTGGAGTTGGCAGCTGCTTCTCTTTATAATTTAACAGAAGAACAAAAATATAAATCGCACGCTAGTTACTGGGGAGAATTGGAGCCAATAACACCATGGATGGAACTGCATAAAGCTCGTCACTATCAATATTACCCTTTTATAAATTTAGGACATTTTTTACAAGCTCAATCAAAAGATTCTCTTGTTTCAAAACATTATCAGTATTTTATGAAACAGGGGTTAGATGCTATTAAAGATTTTGCAGGAGATGATCCTTTTCAAATTGGTGTTCCTTTTGTTTGGTGTTCTAATAATTTTGTTGTTGCTGCAGCAACACAAGCAAGACTTTATAGGCAGTTATCTGGAGACGATTCTTATATAAAAATGGAATTTGCTTTAATCGATTGGTTATTAGGCTGCAATCCCTGGGGGACAAGTATGATCTGCGGTTTACCAAGTGGAGGGGATAGTCCCGTTTCTCCACATTCTTCAATAACATATCTTTTAGATCTGACTACAAAAGGTGGTTTGGTGGACGGACCTGTTTACCGCACAATTTATGAAAGTCTGCTCGGTATTCAACTATTGGAAGAAGATGAGTATGAAAATTTTCAAGGAGGTAAGGCTGTTTATCATGATGATATAGGTGATTATTCTTCTAATGAACCAACGATGGATGGTACCGCAAGTCTTAGTTATTTATTTTCTTCTTTAGAAAAAGAAGGACATGAAGACACCAAAAGCTTTCATGTTGAAAAAGACAGTGAAGGAGCTATTGTGCGCATGGATACAACACAATCAAAGGTTTACCTGGTCTTTTCTGCACATGACTTAAATGAAGGAGGAAAAATAATACAGAAAACATTGAAGCAAAATCAGATTAAGGCATCTTTCTTTTTTACCGGTGAATTTTATGAAAATGAAGAGAATCAAAAATTAATTAAAACATTAATTCAGGATGAACATTATTTAGGGGCTCATTCTGATAAGCATTTACTTTATGCCGATTGGAGTAAACGAGATTCGTTGTTGATTAATAGAACAGAATTTGAGAAGGATTTGAGAAATAATTATACAAAAATGGATAAAGCAGGAGTTAATATTTCTTCCGCAATTTATTTCTTACCACCTTATGAATGGTACAACCAAGCTGTGGCTGATTGGTCAAGCCAATTAGGATTAAACCTAATAAATTTCACACCTGGAATAAGAACAAATGCTGATTATACAACTCCAGATATGAAGAATTATAAATCTTCAGAATGGATTATGAGTTCTTTAAAAGAACTTGAAATAAAGAATCCTGGATATTTTAAGGGAAGCATAATTTTAATCCATTTAGGAACAAGTGTAAAACGCACAGATAAATTGTACAATAGATTAGATGATATTATTGGATTTTTTAAAAACAATGGTTATACCCTCGATTGTCTGTGATAATATTAAATTTCAATTGAATACCTTATTTTATTTAACATCTTATACTTACTCCGTTATAAGATTTTTTGTATATTTATTATTATTTGTTAAAAAGAGTTTATCTCAAGAATCTATATTTTATAGAAAATACATTCGATTTTACTCAATATAACTTATAAAATAAGTAAGATAAGTTAGAGTTAAAGAGAAGTTTTCGAAGTTGATTTTTTGGATAATCTCTTATGATAGTCACATTAATAGACCCAGTTTTCTATAAAGTTTCCCTCTATAATAATTATTGTATAGAATTATTTGTCTAATCTTTAAGAATATATTATCGTGAAGGCAAGAAGATACTTTAATTCAGTTTCTAGAATTACAAAATACAAGACTAAATATGATAAACTTATCATATTTCATTGGTCTATATTATCAAAGATAAGTTTATATGGTGTATTTTGTTTTTTAGGTTTTTTATTTTCATGTAATTATGAACAGAAGACAAAAATAGAACCGGAAAATACAATAAAAATTTCCTCAGATGAATCTAAAAATGAAGATGTACTAACAATCGGTGTAGCAGCTATGTTATCTCCGGAAAATGCATTACCTGTTTATGAAGAAATGATTGATTATATAGGAGAGGAGTTAAATGTAAATATCAAAATGCTTTTCACTAAAGATTATAAAACAATGAATGATTTAGTGAAATCAAAAGAGGTTGTTGCTGCGTTTGTGTGTTCAGGCCCTTATGTTACCGGCCATGATAATTGGGGCATGGAACTAGTTGCAGTCCCTTCTTTATATGATACCACAGTGTATTATTCTTATATAATTGTTAATAAAGCAAATGATATAACAAACTTTAAAGAACTCAAGGGGAAAAAATTTGCTTTTACAGATCCCAAATCAAATACAGGAAAACTTGTTCCAACTTACGAATTAGCTCGGATAGGAACGACACCAGATGATTTTTTCTCAGAATATATTTTTACTACAAGTCATGATAAATCTATTGAGGCTGTTGCTCAAAAACTAGTAGATGGAGCAGCAGTAGATCATCTAATCTGGGAATATCTTAATAATACAGATTCAACATTTACCTCAAGAACAAAGATAATTGCTAAACTAGGCCCTTTTGCAATGCCTCCTTTTGTAGTTCATCCTGATTGTGATAGTCTTTTTAAAACAGAATTGAGAAAAGTATTGTTAGAGATGCATACAAATCCTAAAGGAAAGAAGATTCTAAATGAAATCTATATGGATAAATTTGTTATGCTTTCTGATAGTGACTATCAGTCAATAAGGGAGATGAATAAGTGGATTGAAAAAGTAAATCAACAAGCAGACGAATGAAAGCATTAAAAATCAGACATAAAATAGTTTTATACTTTATTATTTTAATTACTGTTTTTAGCCTGGTGAATATTATAGTTTATATTTCTAGTGAGTATAAACATAGGGGGGAGGATTATAAAATAACAGGAGAAAGCTTGATTAGAAATGCAGAACCAAATATAGCTGAACATATTTATCTAAATGATATTGTTGGACAACAGAGAATTATTAATAAGATAAAAGAAAGTAATAAAGATGTAGTTTATGTTTTTATTCTTAATACAGATAATAAAGTTACAGTAAGTTCTTTCGAAGAAGAGATGCCTTCAGATTTACTTTCATTGAATAATAGTCCGGAATCTAATATTATTCTTCTTGATTTTGGAAAGCAATCTGTATATGATTTTTCTTATCCTATAGTGGATGGGAAATACGGAATCTTGAGAATTGGTTTATCTCGTGAAAGATTGACTCGCAATTTAAGGACTAGTATATATAGCGGTGTGTTTCTTCTATTATTTTTTTTATTTCTGGGAATTGTATCAGCTTATTATATAAGTAAAAGAATAACAAATCCATTGCATGAATTAGTTGACTCTGCAAATAAAATATCAAAAGGAAATTTTGATCATACAATAGAAATTAAATCAAATGATGAAGTTGGAATATTATCCCAATCTTTTAATTCAATGTGTTTAAATCTTAATGTTTTAACAAAAGATTTAAAAGAAAAGATTATTCAATTAAATCAAAAGAATAATGAATATGAGGCGCTCAATGAGGAGTATATGGCACAGAATGAGGATTTATATAAAGCCAAAGAAAAAGCAGAGGAAAGTGATAAACTAAAATCTGTTTTTCTGGCAAATTTAAGTCATGAGATACGTACTCCCATGAATGGTATATTAGGTTTTGCTGATTTATTAAAAGAAAAAGACTTATCTCAAGAAAAACAGCAGGCTTATCTCGCTGTAATAGAACAGAGCGGGATGCGAATGTTGAACCTAATAGGTGATTTAGTTAATATATCAAAAATAGAAGCAGGACAAGTTGAAGTTGTAAATGAGAATACGGATATAGACTTATTATTAGAAAAGATAGAGACATTTTTTATTCCTCAGGCATATTCAAAAGGCATTTTACTTAATAACGAGAACAAAAGAATACCTGGTAATTGCCAAATAATTTCAGATACTGTAAAACTTGAGGAGATATTTACTAACCTCATTAATAATGCTTTGAAATATACATCATATGGAGAAATATCGTTTGGGTATAAGATTCAAGAAAAAGAGATTCAATTCTGGGTGAGAGATACAGGGAGAGGAATTCCTGAAGATATGCATGAGCTAATTTTTGAACGCTTCCGACAAGCAAATAATGCGCACCTTAATTGTGAGGAAGGAACTGGACTCGGTCTATCGATTTGTAAAGCATATATAGAACTTTTAGGAGGTAAAATATGGGTTGAATCAGAACTCAAAAAAGGTTCTACATTTTATTTTACACTTCCATATATAGAAGCTGAAATTGATAAGGAAAAAAGAAAACAGAATGAACTACTTAAAGAAATAGCTCATGATTTAACTGTTCTTATTGCAGAAGATAATGAAACTAGTTTTTTATATTTAAATGAGATTCTTAAAAATAGTCATGTAAATATTATACGGGCAAATAATGGGGTAGAAGTATTAGATTATTTAAATAAAATACCCGATATAAAACTGATCCTTATGGATTTAAAAATGCCAATTCTGAATGGAATTGAAGCAACACGAGAGATTCGTAAAACAAATCATAACATTCCAATAATTGCACAAACTGCTTATGCATCACCAATGGATGAGGAAAAGGCTATGTCTGCTGGATGCACAGATTTTATCTCAAAACCAATTAACAAAGACGAACTGTTTGAAAAGATAAATCTTGTGATTTGAAATCTAGTGTTATGTCAAACGCTAGGTTTGGGTTGAGCCACTTAACCATTGACTGGCTCCTTGTCAGTGGCCAACAACCCTGACGGAGGTTAAGCGTATTTTACATGAGGCTTAATACTAGTATTGGTTGTCTCAATACTGTATTTTGTATTATATTTTAAATTCAACTGATGAAACAAAAGATATTTTTTTTTAATTGTTATACAATTAATGAATTAATTTTATAATAAAAAATTAAAATAAGATGAGAGTAAATTTACCTATACAATATTTTTTGTTTGCGATTTTTATTAGTGGTATGGCCTGCACAAATGCCCAAAACGATAATAAAGAGATCGATAATAAAGTAAAAGCTTTTCTCGAAACAAATAAAAACTCATGGAATGATTTAAATGTTCCCTATTCAGATGGTAAAGCATTGTATGATATTATTATTAAAAATAATTATAAAAGCGCTTTGGAAATAGGAACTTCCACAGGGCATTCTGGGGTTTGGATTGCCTGGGCTTTAAGCAAAACAGGAGGGAAGTTAATTACCATTGAGATTGATGAAGAAAGAAGACAGGAAGCATTACAAAATTTCAAAAAAGCCGGTGTAAGTGATTTTGTTGATTCTCGTCTGGCAAATGCCCATGATCTGGTAAAAGAATTAGACGGTGCTTTTGATTTTGTTTTTTCTGATGCAGACAAAGACTGGTACAAACAATATTTTATTGATGTTGATCCCAAACTAAAGGTTGGAGGATGTTTCACTGCCCATAATGTTTCTAGTAGATCATATGGTATAAATGATTTTCTTAATTATGTTGAAAGTTTACCAAATTATGAGACAACCATAAATACTTCTTCAAGAGCTGGTATTTCTGTTAGTTATAAGAAAAGCGAGTAATTTCGTTAAAGTAAATTAATTGAGATTCCCAGAAAAGCAGCAATCCCAAAACTTAATAATGTGCCAACCAACACATATTCTGCTTTTTGAGTATCATTAAAACGTAAAATAGATTTAGCTGCGATTATTAATCCAACAGCACCGTATTGTCCGGATAAAATTAGTGCCAATGCTAAAAGTCGTTCTACAATACCGATTAGTTTTCCTGCATTGGGAAGACTTTTTTCTTTTGAAACTTTTGTCGCCTCAATATTATTTTCAGTGAGAGGTTTCTCCAGTGGAGAATTTATTGAGAATGCAATAAAGATGTATTTCACTAGAATATTAGAAGGTTTGGTGCAAAAAACAAAAGCAGCAAAAACAGCAATTGTTTTTAATTCTATATCAAATAAAAAGTTAATGCTATGAAAATGATTATAAACTATTGTGATAACAGAGAGAAACAACAGGTGAATTATTTGATCAGAGAAAAAATAATTCTTGTTTGGATGTTTTAATTGCATATAGCTTTTAAAAATATCTGTAATCAAATGGAATACACTTAGTAATAAAGATGCCCACCAGAAGTTTAAATCTAGAGAAAACAGATAGGAGAAAACAAAAACAACAAGGACATGGTAGATATGATATTTTGTGAGGATTTGTTCTCCCTTTTTATCACTCCACTCTTGAGATTGAAAGATAAAATCAGCAAAAAGATGAGCTGTAAGTTGTAGAAGTATTAGTTTGTAAAGCATTAGTTAACAGTTTTTTCAAAGTGAATAACAGATTTGTCTATTGATTGCCACCCGGCAGCGTTAGAATGCTGACTGATTGTGGATTGGTTCTTGTTTAATAATTTACAGATTTCTTTTTCACTCAACCCCATAAGTTTATGATAAACTACTTCGCATTGTTTTGCCGAACATTTAGATATAATAACGTCTAATAAGGAAAAAATTGTATCAAATTGGTCTTGGAGTTGTTCATCTGGACTTTTAAAAAACATCGTATTCTTAATAATTATTTTTTTCTTATCCGAGGTACTCATGTTTTTTATAGCTCTTCCTGACAGGTAAATCGCGTCCCCATCAATTATTCCATTCTCAATGTCAAGTATTTTTAAGGGAGCAACTGCCACAGCCAGTCGTATGCCGTGTTCCTTAAAGTATTTTAATTTAGTTGTGTTAATGCCAGGTAATTCAAGCGATTTTATAAATGTTTTAAAAATGAGTGCAATTCTTAGTATATGTTTGGGATTGTTCATTGCACATTCAATGTAATCCCCCTGAACATTTCTACCATAGAATGTCTCATCTTTAAATTTTTCAGTTAACAGAGCTATTACTTCCTTTATTTTAATGTCAATCTTTCTTTTATCACTTAAGTTTAGAAGTGTATATGAGATAATATCAGCAGACATGGTTGCTTTGTTCATAGCTATAAATTATTTTGTGAAAATACAAAAATAAAATTAATTATCGGTAATATAGCCGATAATAATAATTTATTGGTAATAAAACCGATAAAAGCAAAATATCGGCTATATTACCGATTAATATGAATGTGCTATTTTAAGAATTCGGGAGGTACTTTTGGTAACTTTGTATCTATTATCCATTCGGTGACCGATAATCCAAATAATTTCAGTTTTCGAAGTTAGTAGCCAAATATTTTCTTTATCTATGATAGAAAATTTTCTGTCAACAAAAAAATCGCTAAGCTTTTTCTTGTTTTTCATGCCAAGGGGATAAAAATAGTCGCCTGCTTCCCATCTTTTTACGTACAGAGGAAATGCAATTTTGTCTGCATCAAATTCGGCGATATTTTCATCTCTGTTAGGCTTGAAGTCGACCTGTTTTTCTAAGATTTCAAGTTTTAAGGATATAGGTTCCAGGGTTTGATTTATACCTTCAAAAATTTCGAAGCTGTTAACTGTTGCTTGCTTTAGTTTGCTAATAATGAGTGCTTCTCTATCCTTTACTAATTTATATGTAGAAGATAAAAATATTTGTCCCGGTTGGTTGTTAATAGAATTTAAGATGTCTTTTATTTGAGATGAATTAAAGCCATATTCTCGTATCAATTCATAAAGAACAAATGTATCTGTTTGTTCTTCTTGTAACTGTTTTATTGGTATTCTAATTGAGTTTTCATTCTCTGTAATAAGCTTATTTTTTTTCTTTTCCAGTTCACCCTTTAAAAAGACTGAAGCATCATTTAGTCTATCAATATTCTCTAACATAGTTGATAGAAAAGATGGATTTATTTTTAAAAATTCAGGAATTATATGGTGACGAATCCTGTTTCTGTGGTATTTATCAGAAGCATTACTTGCATCTTCTCTAAAATTAATGTCGTTTTTTGTTGAATAGCTTTCAATTTCTAATCGGGAAAAGGGGAGTAGTGGCCTAATTATCGACCCTGTTTTTGCTTTAATCCCTGAAAGTCCGTTTATTCCAGTCCCTCTTGATAGGTTAATGAAAAATGTCTCAACAACGTCATTAGCATTATGGGCAATAGCGATATAATCATATTGAAGTTTTACCCTTAATTTTTCAAACCAATCATATCGCAGAGCACGGGCAGCCATTTGTATCGATAGATTGTTTGATTCGGCGTAATGCTGTGTTTCAAATCTAATTGTATGAAAAGGGATGGATAATTTTTCGGTTACGTTCTTAACAAATAATTCATCGCCATCAGATTCTTTACCTCTAAGCTGAAAATTACAATGGGCGACAGTAACTTCAAATGGTAATTGAGAAAAAATATCAAGCATTACAATAGAATCGATACCGCCACTTATAGCCAGAAGTAGTTTATCTGATGATTTTATCTTGAGATCCTCGATAAGGTATTTTAATGTTTCTTCGATCATGTTTAAATTCGATCTCTACAAAATAAATGATTGTTAGCTGAAAGTAAACAATCAAAAAATAATAATATACTTTTCCTTGGAAAATTGTTTCCAGGGATGTTAAAAGAGAAATTTATACTCGGTGAATAATTCCTCCGGAACAATCACTTGAAGCTCCTGTTACCGATGCTAAGCAGTTTTTTTTATCAAGAAAACGAAGGAGTCCCAATAAGGCAAAAATTAATGCTTCTTTGAAGTTTATTAAATTTTTAGATGGTAAAACGATTTCACTTGTTGATTTTTCTTTAAGTAAATCAATAAGAAAGCTGTTAAATGCCCCGCCACCTGTAACCAAAACTTTACCTTTCTTTTGATTTATTGTTTTCGAAATTTGTTGGGCAATATGTTCGTAAATTGTTCGAAGTGTATCTGCCAAAGTAAGGTTGTTGCTCTCTAGAATTGGCATAAACACATTGTCAAACCATTCTTTTCCCAGTGATTTAGGGTATGGTTGAGAGTAATATTCAATTGCATTTAATTGCTCTAAAAGAGATTGGTTAATAGTTCCTTTACTTCCTATTTCACCTCCTCTATCCATTTCAAGATCAATTTTATTAACCATGTAATTAATTGCCATATTACATGGGCAGGTGTCGAATGCTATTTGTTTATTGTCTTCTTCAAAGGATATATTTCCAAACCCACCCAGGTTAAGGCAATAATTATAATCAGAAAACAGTAATTTATCACCGATAGGGACCAGTGGTGCTCCTTGGCCTCCGAGTGCAACATCTAGTGTCCTGAAATCATAAATGGTGGTAATATTTGTTTTTGCAAAGATTGAAGCCCCATTACCAATCTGGAAAGTAAATTTCTTTTCAGGTTGATGAAAGATTGTATGCCCATGTGAAGCAATGATATCTGGCTTTAAGTCATGTTTTTTTATGAATTTATTTATTTCATCTCCGATATACTCTCCATAAGAATTATGTAAGAGCAGAAACGCTTCGGCAGACAACTCGTTTGCTCTTATAAGATTGTTCTTCCAATTACTATCATATTCAACTGTATCTGCAACTTCAATATCATAGTTCCAAACGCCATTTTTATTTTGAAATTTACAAAAGGCAATGTCAAGGCCATCCAATGAAGTACCTGACATTAATCCAATAATTCGATATTCACTCATTGATTATTTATTAGCCAGCAAATGTAATGAAAACTGTTTTTTTAGGGGAAAAACTATACTTGAAAATTAGACAATAAAAAAACCGCATTAATTGTAGAAAACCATGATAAGCCCCGAAAGAAATTTTTAGAATCGCTCGGATGTTGAAGTTTCCTGATTTGTTCAGGCTTGCTTCTAAACCCAGAAGTCAAACTCTAATTTTGCAAGTGTTGAGCTTGTCGGTAAATATACAATTAAAGCGGTTTTATCACTTATGTTACAAAGAACAATTATGTAGTAAATTTACTATTTATTTTACAATTACAAAATTTTTCAAGGGTGTTTTTAATCAAAATTTTTCTTGTTTGACAATAATAAAATTTCATTTGCAATTATTTCTGTAATATGTCTTTTTGTGCCGTTTTCGTCGTCATATTCGCGGTATGTTATTTGACCTTCAACAGCTACCTGACAACCTTTTTTGAATAGTTTAACACTAATATCTGCAAGGTTTTCCCAAGCTACAATGGTATGCCATTGAGTATTTTCAATTTTCTCCCCGCTTTGGCCTTTATAACTTGCTGAAGTGGCTAACGAAAAACGGACTAGCTTTTTCCCTGAATTTAAAGTTTTTAATACCGGATTGTTGCCTAAGTTACCAATTAGCTGAACTTTGTTTTTAATACTTTTCATAACAAATAATTTTAAAAATTTAACTTGAAGCAAAGTAACTGTAGGATGATTCAGTTAGTCGTATTTTAAGTATTTACATTCGTTTATTATTCGTTTGTAAACGTTTGTTGTCGGATATTTTTTTATATTAGCAGGAAAAATGCCAAGAAAATGCCTAGAGTGTGGAGAAGAAATTGAAGGCCGGGTAGATAAAAAATTCTGCTCCGATCAATGCAGGAACACTTACAACAACAGACTTAATAGCGATTCAATAAATTATGTAAGAAAAGTAAATGCTATCCTTCGCAAAAATCGTAGGGTTTTATCAATATTAAATCCTAATGGAAAAACAAAAGTTTCAAAATCTCAACTTGCAAGCGAAGGTTTTAATTTCGATTATTTTACAAATGTTTATCAAACCAAACAGGGTAAAACCTATTACTTTTGCTACGACCAGGGATTCCTGAAATTAGATGAAGATCTATATGCACTTGTTGTTAAACAAGAATATGTAAACTAATGCAAAAAAATACCCTCGAAGAATTGCTCCTTTTAGAACTGTCAAAAAGGAATATTAAAATAGTTGTTCATACAATAAACGATCTCCCTGAAAATTTTACAATTCTGTGGGATATTGTTAAAAATAGTGCTCCTCCACTTCCTGCAAGAGCATCATGGGCAATAACACATTGTTGTGATAGGAATATAAATTTATTTGTTCCTTATATTGATGACGCAATTAGTTTCCTTGAAAAAAATAAAGACCAGGCTGTTCTGCGTAATGTACTAAGAACATTAACAAAATTACCTGTTAAAGTCGATAAAATGGGGGAACTTTTCGATGTGAGTTTATCAATTTTTGAGTTAAACTACCCTCCGGCCGTAAGAGTACATGCAATGCAAATATTATATAATATTTCTTTGATAGAGAAAGAATTACAGCCTGAACTTATTGATATAATCGAGAATTCAATGTTTGATGCATCAACCGGATTAAAGAACAGGGCAGAGAAATTATTGAAGAAATTAAAAAAACAGAACAAAAAATAACCTGTTGATGCAGCAGTTAGAGAAAATAACCGTCTTTATTACAGAAAATGGTTGAGGAAAACAAAAATCTCAATTTAATAATTGAAAGATGCAGAAAGAAAGATAGAAAGTCTCAGTATGAGCTCTATCACCTGTATTTTAAAGCGATGTATAATACCGCATGCCGAATAATAGGTGATGTTTATACTGCTGAAGATATAACACAGGAAGCTTTTCTCTCGGCGTTTAATAAAATAACAACATATAGTGGCGAAGTAGCTTTTGGTGCATGGTTAAAAAAGATAGTAGTAAATAGGTCAATAGATTTTTTAAGAAAACAAAAATTAAATCTTGAATTTAAAGATTCTTTGATTTCACTGGATGCGGTAGAAGAATTACCGTACGATGATTATAAACCGGAAGAACTAATAAAAGAGGTGAAAAAAGCTGTTAATCAGCTGTCGGAAGGATACAAAATAATTGCAACACTGCATATTTTAGAAGGTTATGATTATAATGAAATTAGTGAAATACTTAATATAAAAAGTTCTACTGTTCGCTCTCAATTTGCAAGGGCTAAAGCTAGGTTAAGTGAAATATTAATCAAAAAGAAACAGGAAAATGACTGAACTAAGAGATTTTGTAGAAAAGCATAATGATTTTTTAGATGATTTAGAACCAATACCAGGTCATTTTGAAAGATTTGAGAAAAAGATGGGGAAGACTGATAGTATTCGTTCAATCTTAGTACCTCTTCTTGCAGCAGCATCGGTAGCTATTATCGTTACGGGTTTACTTTTTAATCTAAAATTGAATTACGAGAATAGCATAACATTGGGTGATATATCAATAGAATATCAGGAGGCAGAACTATATTATAATAATCTATTTATGACTGAGTATGATAGATTTCAAGAGAATGTAAAACAAACAAATATCAGAAGCAATATAGACAGTGAACTGGAATCAATGGAAATAGCATATGAGCAGCTAATTGATGATTTTAAAACAAATCCATATGATTCTCGAGTTATTAATGCACTAATAATGCACTACCAGACAAAAGTTGATTTTATAAAACAAATAAATAATCAGCTTGATGATAATATGAATCAAAATATAACAGATAACAATTATGAAAGCGACAGGATTTAAGCTAGCGGTTATTGTCCTACTATTAAATAATAGTTTTTGTTGGGCAGCAAAAGATGAGTTTACTAAAATAATTAAGGAAGAATTTACGGCTAATAATTCTACTGAACTCAGTTTAAACAATAAATTTGGTGATATTGAGGTAAATAACTGGGATAAAGATTTAATTTCTATAGAAGTTGAAATTAGTGTTGATATTAGTGATGAGGATAAAGCAAATAGAATTTTGAGCTATGTTGACATAAATTTTAGTGAAACAGGAAATAACATCTATGTTGAGACTGTTTTTGACAGTAAACTGGAGAAAGGCTCTTGGAATAACAATTATGATTTAGATATACAATATAAAGTTTATATTCCGGAATATATAAGTCTTTCTGTCGAAAATAAATATGGGGATACATTTATCAATAATCTTGCTGGAAAATTATATTGTGATATAAAATATGGAAAACTAAAAGTAAATGAACTCAGCAGAGGTGATGATAAGCCATTAAATGAGATAAATATCGCTTATGGTAGTGGCTATATTGAAAAAGTTGATTGGTTAAAGTCAAGTATAAAATATTCAACTTTTGAGATAGAAGAAGGTCAGGCAATAATTCTTGTTTCTAAATATTCTAAGTTTTATCTGGATGAGGTAAGTTCTTTGGTGTCAGAATCAAAGTATGACCAGTATGAGTTAGGCGAACTCAATAATTTCGTGGTATCTGCAGGGTATTCTAATTTTAAGATAGATGAAATAAATAAAAAATTTCAGATAGAATCTAAATATACCCAGGTAAAAGTGGAAAGTATTCCCTCAGGTTTTGAAAAAATATCTATTGAGAATGCGTATGGAGGGTATAAGTTAGGAATTGATGCTAATGCATCGTATCATCTTGATGGCGAAGCAGATTATAGCAAAATTTATTATCCTGAGAACGATTCGAAAATAAACAGGATAGTTGAAAATAATGAAATGAATGTTTCCGGCTTAATCGGAGGAGATACAAACACTAAATCTGTTGTTGATATAGAAACGCGCTATGGTAATGTTAAGCTTGTAGATTAAATAGCGTTTCAGGTTCAGGCGATTTTGATTTATATTAAGAAATCCCACAGCTTTCGTAAAAGCTGTGGGATTTCTTATTTAATAAAGTATCCAATTTGATCTTTCCTTACCTATAATCGTTCAGTCATCCCATGCAACTAAAGAGAATAAACTTCAGTGTTTACAAGCTGCTGGGTGTAACAAATACTTACCAAAACCAGTAAATCCAGAAGAATTATTTATGTCGTTACAACAATTATTAAAATTTACTTAAGAAAAATTCTTTGCATAAGCGATAAACCAAGGATTTCTTAGGTTTTCCCTGTTGTATTTTAAATCTGTTTTTGTTTCATACTCCAGTAACTTACCTTCAGTTTCCAGAATTAAAGCCTGTCCAGCTGCAGTATCCCATTCCATTGTTGGGGCCAAACGAGGATAAACATGTGCTTTTCCTTCAGCAATCATGCATAGTTTGAGTGCACTTCCTCTTGAAATAAATTCAACCTCACCGTATTTGCTTTTTAATTCATTAATAAACTCTTCTGTCTCAACTGAACTATGCGATCTGCTTCCTACAACTGTAATTTTTTCAGGAAGAGATTGTAAAGGTAATTTGCTGGCATATTTTTCAATATAGTTTTTTTGAGATTTCTTCTCTTCAATAGTTTTTTTATCTATTTTGAATGCCCCGTATCCTTTTAATGAACAATAAAAAACATCTTGAGCAGGAATAGCTACAATACCCAAAATAGGTGTCCCATAGTTTACAAGAGCGATGTTAACTGTAAACTCACCATTTCTTTTTATGAATTCTTTTGTGCCATCCAATGGATCTACAACCCATAAGTATTCCCAATCTTTCCTTTTTTCGTAGGATATATTTTTATCTTCTTCACTTAAAAATGGAATGTTTGTATCATCCAGTTCTTTATGTATAACTGAGTTTGAAGCTAAATCTGCTTTTGTTAAAGGGCTTGAATCTTCTTTTATTAGTACTCCAAAATCTTCTTTGCTATATATTTCCATAATTGCCTCACTGGCTTTAACTGAGGCGTAAAGTGCTTTTTCTAATAATTCTAAATTCATCTGAAATAAAGTAATGATAAGATTGTAATTGTTGTAATCATATAAATAATTGTAAGAGGAAATCCTACTTTAAAAAAATCTTTAAAAGAATATCCTCCTGGGCCATATACCATTAAGTTTGTCTGATATCCAATAGGAGTCATGAAATTTGCTGCAGAAGCATACGCTACAGTTAATACAAAAGGTTGGGGAGGTAAGCCTAAATTAACAGACATTGTGAGTGCTATTGGAAAAATAATACCAACAGCTGCTTTATTTGTAATATAAGCGGCTAAAATAGTTGTTATAAGGTAAATGCCAAATAGGAGCCCAACTTTTCCAAGAGGCATAAATACAGTTACCAATGTATCTGCAAAGATTTCAGCAGCTCCGGATTTTAACATTGCAGTACCTAAAGCGAGGGACATTACAATTATAATCCCCAGGTTATAGTCGACTCCTTTGGGTAAATCCTTGGCTGTTGTTACTTTTAATACTAAAGATGCAAGGATGAGTATAACTAAACTCATAAATAAAGGAACAATATGAAAAGTAGATAAAAGAATGGCTAATAAAAGTCCACCAAAAATTGTAATTATTTTATAAGGTTCAAGATTGTTAAAATCTTTCACTTTAGAGATAAAGTAAAAATCTTGAGTTGTTCCTGCACGATCGACAAAATCAATACCAGTATAAAGCAAAAGAACATCACCAGCTTTTAAAATCAGGTTGCCCAGTTTTCCAGTCATTCGTTCACCATTACGATGAACAGCAATAACAGCAGCATCGAATTTACTTCTGAAATTCATTTCCCTAACTGTTTTATTCACCAATGCAGAATTTTGGGAAATTACAATCTCTACCACTTCTGTTTGTTTTTTCTTCGACAACATACCAATTTCTGGTAAGCTTAATCCACTATTACTGTTTATTAAATCAGCAATAGTTTCTGTATCTCCTGTAAAAACAAGAATATCATTTTTATGCAGAATAACATTGGGGGCAACAGCTGAGATTCTAAAAGATTCTCTTACGATTTCGAATAAATAAAGCCCTTTTAAATTTCTTAGTTCCGCTTCTTCAATGGTTCTCCCTATTAAGTGGGAATGAGAATGAATTCTTGCTTCAATAATATATTGCCTCTTGTTCTCTGTAAATTCATCACTTACAGCTATTCTTTTGGGTAACAATTTTTGCCCCCAGAAGAGAAGGTACAAAGAACCCAGAACTATCATTGGAATACCGACATAAGCAAAATCAAATATATCAAGAGGAGGTAATCCTTCAATAATTTCCTGTTCTACAACAAGCCCATTTACAATAAGGTTTGTTGAGGTCCCGATTAATGTAGCACATCCACCTAAAATTGCAGCATAAGAAAGTGGCATTAAAAACCTTGATGGGGATATATTATTCCTTTTACACCAACTATGTACATAAGGGATCATTATTGCAACTAAGGGAGTGTTATTGAGAAATGCTGAAAAGCTGGAAACAATCAACATCATTCTTACCAGGAACCCATTAATGCTTTTTGCGGAGCGAAATAAATAATCGAAAGCATTTTCTACAACCGAAGTACGTTGTATTATATCTCCCATTAAGAGTAACAGGATTATTACAGCAACTTGTTCGTTGGCAAAACCGCTTAATATTTCAGTGGGGGTAAGTATACCAAAGATTCCTAATATACTTATGGCAATCATGAAGGTGAATGACGGACCAATAATTTCCTTGTAAAGAGATACAAGGATAAAAATGAGAACGATAGAAACTACTATTAGGTCTAATTGCATCACTAAATTATCTGTATCATTAAAGGGTTATGGCTGCATGTTCTACCATTAGGCACGAATGTAAATATTTATTTCTGATTAAAAAAATTAATGAAAATGCGACATTTGTTATTTTACTTGTGGATTTTTATTGAAATATTTGTTGTTGTCAAAAGAAGAAAAAATTATGCTTGAAAAATTAAATCCCCAGAAAGTCTGGACTTATTTTGAGGAAATTACAAAAATTCCACGTCCTTCAAAAAAGGAGGATAAAATAATACAGTATTTATTGGATTTTGGAAAACAACTGAACCTGGAAACAAAAAGAGATAATATTGGTAATATTCTTATCTCGAAAGCTGCAACACAAGGTTATGAAAACAAAAAAACAGTTGTGTTGCAATCTCATGTTGATATGGTTTGTGAAAAGAATTCAGATGTGGAGCACGATTTTGAGAATGATCCGTTAAAACTCAAGATAGAAGGCGACTGGATTAAGGCGGAAGGAACAACACTGGGGGCAGATAATGGTATTGGCATTGCTACTCAACTTGCTATCCTGGCGGCTGATGATATTCAGCATGGACCAATAGAGTGTTTGTTTACAGTTGATGAAGAAACGGGGTTGACTGGGGCATTTAATCTTGAAGCCGGTTTTTTTAAAGGCAAAATATTAATAAACCTTGATTCTGAGGATGAAGGAGAATTATTTATTGGTTGTGCTGGTGGTATTGATACCATTGCAAAATTAAGGTATGCTAAAAAAACTGTACCTCCTTATTCTGTTTGTTATAAAGTAACTGTATCAGGTCTAAAAGGCGGGCACTCAGGTGATGACATTGAGAAAGAATTGGGGAATTCAGTTAAGGTTCTTGCTCGTTTTCTTTGGCAGGCAGACAAAAAAATAGGTATACGTCTTTCCGATTTTGATGGGGGAAATTTACGTAATGCAATACCTCGGGAAGCGAATGCTATTGTTATAATAAAAGATCGCTTTGATGAGAATTTTATTTCTCTGTTAAAGAAATTCACACAAGAAATTAAAGAAGAATTTAAAGTTACAGAACCTAATTTAACCATTGGTTTTGAGAAACAAGGGATACCCGATTTTTTAATTAATAAAAAAGCTCAATTTAGGTTATTAAGTAGTTTGATGTCTTGCCCACACGGAGTAATCGCAAATAGTACAGTAATAAAAAATCTAGTAGAAACCTCTTCAAACCTGGCTTCTGTAAAAAGAAAAGAATCTTGTTTTGAGATTACAACAAGCCAAAGAAGTTCTGTTGAGAGTAGAAAGAATTTTATTGCAAATACGGTGCGTTCTGTATTCGAACTTGCAAAAGCGGATGTTGAACATTCTGAAGGTTATCCGGGATGGAATCCAAAACCTGATTCTGAATTACTGGAATTAACAAAGGGGACGTATATCAGTCTGTTTAAAGAAGAACCTGTTGTTAGGGCAATTCATGCAGGATTGGAGTGCGGCTTGTTTCTTAAGAAATTTCCTGACTTGGATATGATTTCTTTTGGGCCAACAATAAAAGGAGCACATTCTCCTGATGAACGAATTCACATTGGAAGTACTGAAAAATTCTGGGTTTTATTATTGGAAGTGTTGAAAAGGATTTCGTAATATGACAGCTTCAGAACATATTTTGTTCGTACGGATTATTGTTGCTGGTTTCTGGTTACAAGTTATCCTGTAAATTTGAAACCAGCAACCAAAAACTACTCAACCGGCTCAAAATCATCTTTTGTAACGCCGCATACCGGGCATTCCCAATCATCCGGGATATCCTCAAAAGCTGTTCCCGGGGCAATTCCGCTATCGGCATCTCCTTCTTCCGGATCATAAACAAATCCGCAAACAGTACATATATATTTTTTCATAATTGTTCTTTTGGGCTAAAATAGACATTTTGAAAAGAATACAAAAAAAGCCGCTCTGGAGTTGAGCGGCTTCGTTAAATAAAAATTTTATTTTTATAATTGTACTTTTACTTCAATAGTTATTGTTCCTGTAGTACCAGTTGTTATTGCTGTAACTTTTGCAACGCCTTTCTTACCAGCGTCAGTAACAAATCCAACAACATCGTCTACAGATAAATCTTTTGCGCTTGTAGCACTCGGACTGCTAACTAAACCATCTATGTCATCAGAAGATTCAACAGCAGAGAAATCTGTTGATAATGTACTTGTAAATCTGGTTTCATTTTTTGTAGACCAATTACTTAAATTATAAACAGAGAATTCTGCAGCACCTGCATCATCAGGAGCAGCTAATGTAGCTTTATTTTCAGATCCATAATAGTAAATGATATCGACAGCCCCTTGATTTTCGTATGCTAATGAAACTGTATAAACAGTACCATTTGATGTTCCTAAAAAGCTACCATAATCATCATTTTCATTAGCACCCATTATTACTGCTGTGTATTCACTGATTGTTGCAGCAAGTTCTTTCACATGAATTGTAAAATCAACATACTCTTCAGCATCATCTTTATCAACAACTGTTAATCTAAAATCAAGATCTTCTCCTGCTTGAGCTTCTGTAGCTGTTAAAGTGTATGAATAATTATCAGAAGTAGTGTTTGTGAAATCGTCTTCTTTAAGATCCAATGTATTATTATTCATTAACAACTCAATAGAGGCAATTTTAGCATCTGCAATAATAGAGAACGTAATGTTTGTTGCTACACCAACTTCAACTGTATCTGGAACATTACCAGCAGTGATAGTTATTTCATCTTCAGTAAGAGTATCATCTTCACAACTAGTAAAAAGTGTTAGTCCAAAAATAACAGGGATTACCAATAACCAATTTAGTCTTTTCATAATATTAAAAAATTTAATTTGACAATATTGAATTTAATTTATTCGCTAACTATAATAAAATTACAAAATATCTTTTTTATAATTATATACCGTAACGTTAAATTTTGAAAAAGCTTGTGTTTCTGTCGATATATTTTATGGCTTGTAATTATTTTAAAATTTATAAACTAGTTTATATACGTTATCTTCCTGTTCTTGTTACGAAAAACAGTTGATAATTCGTATTTGTTCATAAATGAAAATCCAAGCATAAATCCTCCCCCCCCTGAACCACAGAGTTTAAGATAGTATTCTTTTTTTTCTATACCCTCCCTCATTATTGGTTCAATATCACCGGGTATCATTTTAGTAAAATAGCCAAGTTGCATTATAGATAAAAGCTTTAATTCATCTTCAATTGAAGATAAATCAATTGTTAAAAATGATTTAATCATGCTTTTAAGTAAAGTAATGTATTCATTTTTAATTTGTTTGTTTAATTCAATATTCTTCATCTGATTTTGAAACCAATTGACAAGAAGTCCGGTCTCGCTGGTTTGTTCTGTATCTAAAAGAAACAGGGTTAAATGTTTTGTGTTAAACTCCTTCCATTGTATGTTAACCCTTTTAATGTTTTCATTTTCGATTAGGATTGGTGTGTTTAAGTAGGTCACAAGGGGATCGATACCAGAACTTTTCCCGTGAAAAAAAGATTCTATTGAAGAGAATAGAACTTTTAGTTCATTATAATTTAGTACTTCAAGTTTTTTGTTGCCATACTTTTTAGCTATTGCTGCGCATAATGCGCCGGAACTGCCTAAGCCGTAACCTTGTGGTATATTTGATGAGAAAAATAAACCATTATCGATATCTTTTTTGAAATTATCAAGATGAAAATATTGCGCAATTTCTTTCTTTTGAATAAAGTTGAATAGTTTATATATAGAATTGTTGGATTCTTTTTCATTAGAATTGGATGTAGGTGTAATAAAATCCAAATAACCGTTGAACCCATTAAAAGGGATGGCTAATGCAGGACTATCCAGAAGTATTGTATATTCACCAAATAAAAGAAGCTTACTGGGGATAGTTTGTTTTTGATATGTTAGTTTAGTTGTAATCAATCTTTTAATTAATCATTATTTATTCATCATTAAAATTTCTTTTGCTCCGTTTCCAACATTATCATCTATCCACTTTTTGTCTTCGCAATAGACAGATAGTTCATTACAAACAAAATCATCAATTTGGTCTTTGTCTTTTGAGAAAGAAAGTAAATGAATGTTTGGGCCAGCATCAATAGTAAAGCCAACGGGAATCTTTGTCTCTTTTCGAAAGGAGCGTATCTTATCAATTAAGATAAGAGAGTTTGGGTGTAACAGCAAATATCCGGGAGTAGATGACATCATTAAAGCATGGAGTGTTAATGCTTCATTTTCTGCTATATCTATAAAATTATCTAAGTCTCCGGATTTTAAAATGGAATATAGTTCTATACAATTTTTATTTGCTTGTTTTATCCTTGATAAAGAAAAAGGATTACCATTCATCATATTATGTCCTTGTGAACTGGAGATTGTTTTTTTAGCAGAACTAACCAATAACACACTATCATTTATCTCCTGAAATTCTTTATGAATATCAGTTAAAGGCATTGCAAATTCATCAGAAGAAAAATTTATGGTATTATTTTCACCCCAAATTGACCACTGGGGAAAAACTGAACGTGCTGCACTTCCCGAACCCAACCTGGAGATAAAAGATGCTTTTTTATAGAAATTATTAGAGTCATGTAATGTATCAAATATTTTGTTTTCTATTGAGCACAAACACAGGGCTATAGAACTTAAGCTTGATGCAGAAGAAGCTATACCAGCTGAATGGGGAAACGTATTCTCAGTTTGAATATTTAAATCCAGATTTTCCAGGAAAGGAAAATAAGGGCTTATCAATTTTAGAAACGATTCTATTCGAGATTGAAAATTTTTATTTTCTTTTCCTTCAAATTGAAAATTTATTGAGGGGAGATTTGTCCTATTTTTCTTAGTCTCGAATTCAATAATCGTTTTTGTTTTTGATTTGTCAAGAGAAAATGAGATAGAAGGATTTAACGGAATTTGAATATCTTTCTTTCCCCAGTACTTTACAATGGCTATGTTCGACGGACTTTCCCAGCAAACCTTTCCTTTTTGAAAGTCTTTTAAAATAAGACTTTTTGATTGTTTGAGTAATACTTCGTTAAAATTTACCATTCTTCCATCTATGCATTATTCTAACATAATTTGCATTCACTCTTGAAGGAAGCTGTCCAAAAAGTCATTTAATTGTAAACTCTGTCAGGTTCTTTGAACTCTGACAGGTTAAAAATCAATTAATTGTTAAAACCTGACAGAGTCGTTAGACCTGTCAGAGTTACTTATTGGACACCCTCTTTAGGAGGTCACATTCCTATAAGTTCTCTTAAATTATCTCGTTGTTTAAATTAATTTAACAGCTCTTTGTAGTATTAACAAAAATCCAAATAAATAATTTTAAACCGATGCCTATCCGTTTCAAAAGCGATAACTATCGGTTTATAATCCGATAGGCATCGGATTTATGTTAATATTATTTCGTCAAACCGGAAAAAGGTAGAAATGTTTTTAGAATTGAGGTATTTTTTTAATTCGTCTCTAGCTCCGCTGTATACGAGCATAACAAAATCGCCACCCCACGCACCTAATGATTTAACATAACCAGGAAAATCACTAAAGAATTTTTTCTTTACGGGTTCAATATCCAATAAACTGCTAAGAAACTGTTCATGCTCAAAAAGGAGTACCCCGATATCTTCAAATTTGTTGCATCGACATATTTCACGTGTAAGTCCATTAATTTTTTCGATATCTGTTTTTACTAATTGTTTTTTATTCAGAAATGAAGCAACATTATTTTTTGTTGCTACTTTATTTCCCAAATAAGCAAAATATAGTTTCTCGTAAAATGGGGGGTTAAAATTTACTTCTTCAAATTTTGGTTGTTTATCCTGAATTTTATACAATAGTGGTTTTTGTGAAGTAGCACAAGCAATATCATAACCAGAGCCATTTGAAACGGCAAAATGTAATTCAAAAGGATCGATACCGCTCCATTGAGCCATGTTGGAAATTAGTGTAGAACTGCTTCCTAATCCCCAGTTCCTGTCAAAATCCAAATGATGAGTTAATGTATAACCAGAACTAATAAAGTCTGGTTTAATCATATTAATTGCTTTGAGTAATGTTCTGGGGTAACCTGTTTTTTCTATATCGTTTGATTCGATAATTTTAAAATCCTTAAGACTAAACTTTGCAGAGAACCAAAGTTTATCATTTTCATAAGCTTCCCACGTTAAAAAATCATTATAAGATTTTTCAACTGATAATGTCTGACCAAACTTCACAGGCACAGCAAGTGCTTGGGCGCCTTGAAGGACTGCATATTCAGCAGTCAATAATAATTTACCATTCGATCTGTAATCCATACTATTTTCTTAGTACGCTTAAATAGGTTTTAACGTTACTATAAGAGACGGTTTTATCATAAAAATATTTAATAGCTGCTGTTTTTTCTACTGTTGTGGCGTTTAACTGGTTCAATATGTTATTTAAATGCATTTTCATGTGTCCGGCTTGAATGCCTTTTGATATGAGTGCCCTGACAGCAGAGAAATTATTGGCTAATCCTACAGATGCAGCAATATTCATTAATTCAGAAGAAGATGGATTGCCCAGAATCTCCAGTGTTAATTTTGCAAGGGGATGTAATGATGTTAATCCACCAATTGTTCCTAATGCCATAGGTATGGTTAATGTATATTTGAATTTATCATTCTTAATTTCAATATTAGTTAACGAAGAATAGGAACCATTTTTTGAAGCATAAGCATGTCCACATGCTTCAACAGCCCTGAAATCATTTCCGGTTGAGAGAACAACAGCATCGATACCATTAAAAATTCCTTTGTTATGTGTTGTTGCGCGATGGGGATCAACTTGAGCAATTCTAACAGCTGTTTCAAATCGCTCGGCGAATTCTTGTGCTGAAAAATCAGACAATGTTTCAAGTTCTTTAATTTCTGTTTCTACACTGCATTTTACAAGACATTCTGGTGTGTAGTTAGAAAGGATTGACATTATTATTTTGAAACCATCCGGATTATTGAGTTTTTCAACTACAAATTTATTTAATGTTTCAGCGCCCATTTCAAGACAAGAATTAATAAAATTAGCGCCCATTGCTTCTTTTGTTTCAAACTCAAATTCTAATTGATAAAGATTTTTTAGTTGATCAGAAAGATCCTTTAATTTTATAGACGTAATTCCTCCACCTCTTTTTTCCATTTTTTCTGTAATAGGAGAGAGGCTGGTAATTATCTCTTGTTTTAACGCTGTAAATTTATTTTCAAATACTTTAATCCCATTTGGCCAAATAAAGTGGATATGGCCAAGTTTTTTTGTGGAAATAACGCTGGATTGAAAGCCTCCACGTTCTGACCAGAATTTGGCACTGTTTGAAGCAGCAGCAACAACAGAACTTTCTTCAATTACCATAGGGACATGGTATATCGTTTTATTAATTAAAAAGTTTGGGGCAATGTTATAGGGTAAATAAAAATTTGAGATGGTGTTTTCGCTGAATTCTTCAAAAAGTTTCTGATGCCCTGGGTTTGAATGCCAATAGGATGAAACAATTTCCTTTAAATCAGATTTAGCAATACCCTTTCTAAGGACTTCTATTTTTTCATTTTTAGTAAGTTTCGAAAAGCTTTTCAAAAATTCTTTTTTCATATCAGAGTTTTATATCTAATTGAATAAGGCTGTTTAGCTGCACCAGTTCGTTATTTCCTATTTTTAAGCTTAAAGGAATTATATTAAAGGCATATTTTTTTGTTGGCTTTGCAATTCGTATTCCGGAATTTAGAACGAAGCCATAATTTGTTTTATCAATAAACTTTGATTGTTCAAATATTATATCTGTTGATGTTGAGCTTTGGAATTCATTTCCTGTGCCATATAATCCTTTTGTTAAACCGAAAAAACCACCAACACCTAAATTCAATGAGATGGATTTATACCGTATTAAGTCATATCCTGATGAAATGTTCAATGTTAATGTATTAAAATATTTATCCCTGTCATTATCATTTTTTCCGGACTGATAGGCACCTATCGAAATAAACGGATGAATACTTAATCGGTTGTTTTTTAATTCATGCCTATAGCCAAGATTAAGCTCAACCCCGGCTCCTGATAAATAATTAGATTGGGAATGAAGTCCTAAACCAGCTGAGTATGTAAGATAATTTGAAGAAGTTTTCTGACAAAAAGAATATGGAAGAGAAATGATAAATAACGAGAATATTAAAACAATTTTTTTCATTTTTTTGGGGATTTATAAATTGGAAAGCCAAGAAGACAAATTTTTTGCCAGACGTCAGGTTTATTGCCTAAGCGTTAAATATGAATATGCCAGTTCCAATCCTTTAACCTGGTAATCCACAAATTCGTCCAATGCTTCATAACTTTCATTGGCATATTTTAAAAAAGTTGATGCTTGACCATAGATAGCAGGGAGTTTAGATTTCTTTACAAAGTAGTATCCGTCAAGGAAAGTTTTTAATCCTCCTGAAGCAATAATATTTTTACATTGTATTTCACATCCATCTTCATAAAGGCTATTTATATTGTCCATCATGGAATAAGCATCATTGCCAATTTTTGACAGAGGTTCGTACAGTTGCTGTCTGAGTTCATTGCTTCGAAGTAGTTCAACTTTTGCGAAATTGGTACCTCCAAATGCACCAAACTCAATAGCTTCAATAGATAGCTTTAGTAGTTCGCGTAGAGATTCCGGCCCAATACCTTGTCCTACCTCTTTTACAATTATATTTAGTTTTGTTAGTTCTAAAATATCTTTAATTGTTTCTAGTGGTGGCCTGATAATTCGATCGCCTTCAGGTTGAAACCATTCCTGCATGGGATTAACATGTATTATTAATCCATCTGCCCTGAGTTTTTCAACTAATCTTGATATTTTATCTACAGATTTATTTGCTATTAACTCTTCAACCTGGCAAATTCCAAGATTGGCATAAAGGGGTAAATCATCTCCAATAATGTCTCGTATATCGAATTGATGAAAATACTTGTCATCATTTAAAATGATACGGCATGAGCCTAATCCCATACCCATACCATATTTTTTGCAAGCTTTTGCAAGGTTGGTATTAATTTTTTCTGCAAGCTCAGTTCCACCTGTCATACTTGAGACCCAGACTGGAACCTTCATTTTTTTTCCATTCAATTCAAAAGTTGAAGGTAATCCACTTGGATGCGGACTTAAAAGAGGTTCGTAATAGAACCGTGTATCTAAATTGTCAATTAAAGTTTGAGATTGAAATGCAAGGTCAATATGATCTTTTTTTCTTTGTTCCATTTTTAAAGTCCCATGTGACGGGAGATTACAACCTTCAAAATTTCTGAGGTTCCTTCTCCAATTTGTAAAATTCTTTGGTCACGATAGAAACGTTCGATTTCGCTATTTTTAAACAAACCATAAGCACCATGTATCTGAAGAGCTTCATCTGCTACTTCTTTTGCAATCTCTGATGTATAAAGTTTTGCCATGGCAGCTTCCTTTCCAAAAGGATGTCCGTTATCTTTTAACCAACAAGCTTTGTAGAGTAAATTTCTAGCTAACTCGATTTTTGTATCCATCTCCGCTAATTTAAACGAAATAGCTTGAAATTTATGTATTGGCCTGTCAAATTGATGTCTTTTCTTTGAATAATCATAAGCCAATTCCATGGCTCCTTGCGCTAAACCCAGCCCCATTGCTGCAATAGAGAGTCTTCCTGAGTCGAGGGTTTCCAGCATAATTTGTGCCCCTTTCCCTTTTTCTCCCAGAAGATTGCTTTCAGGAACTTTGCAGTTTTTAAAATATAATTTTCCCGTATCTGCTGCACGCCACATCATCTTGTTGTTGATTAATTCACATGAATATCCATCAGTACTTCGTTCAACAAGGATGGTAGAAAGTTCTTTTTTTTCATCATTTTCTCCTGTGATAACCTGAATGGTAGAACCAAAAGAAAGCTCACTGGCAGAATTTGTGATGAATTGTTTATATCCATTAATAATCCAATAGCCATCTTTAAGATCGGCAGTTGATTCTGTACCCCTGGAATCTGAACCAGCATTGGGTTCTGTTAGACCGAAAGCCCAAAGTTTTGTGCCATCCATTAATAAAGGAAGATACTTTTGTTTTTGTTCTTCTGTACCAAATTTATAAATGGGACCTATACCGAGAGAATTATGTGCAGCAACAGTAGCAGCTTGCGAACCATCAATTCGTGAAAGTTCTTCAACGGCAATAATATATGCTAAAGTATCCAGTCCATGACCACCATATTTTTGTGGGATAGTCATACCCAAAAGACCAATTTGCCCCATTCTTTTAGTTAGATCGACAGAAAACTCATTTTTTTCATCTAACTCAGCAGCAACTGGTTTAATTTCTTTTTCTGCAAAATCGCGAACTTTCTCCCTAAGTTCGTCATGTACTTTATTTGTTAATGGATTAATAATTCTCACGTTACTGTTTTTATATTTTCTTTATAACAATCTTAATAACAATTGTTCACCTTTAATTTGTTCACCTTCACTAACTGAAAAATCAGAGATAATGCCATCATGTTCTGCAATTATTTTATTTTCAGTTTTCATCGATTCTATTATAAGCACCGTATCGCCTTTATTTACTTTGTCTCCGTTTTTATAATTTATTTTTATTGCTTTTCCATGTAAGGGTGATTTTATATAGCCATTGTTTAAAGAAGAATCATCTTTTCTTTTTGATAAATACTCTTTTTGTGAACAATCTTCTAGTAAATCACTTCTATCAACAATAAAATTGAAACCATCAACAGTAACTTCAAAAAGGGTGTTTTGTTTATGGCGGGAAATAATACATCGATATTTTTTTTTATTATTTATTATTTCAACGTAGTGGTTTTTATCTGCAACGTATTCTAAATCAATAACCTTTTCCTCTTCAAATATTCTTAAGATGTTATCAGACAGTGAAATTATTTTACATTGATTATTTACACCATTTATTTTCCCATGAATAATGTCGAAGGCTCTCCAGCGACCGATTGTATCCCAGATATTATTATGTTTTCTTTTTTTATTAAAAAGATATAGATAGGTTCCAAGAAGGGGTATTGATTTAGGAATTTTTGTTTTTTGTGATTTTATTGAATTAATTAAAGTTTGGTGATGATTATTTATATATGTAGTGTCAGTTTTTCCATTTATAAAGTTTTTTTTACGTATAATTTCTCTTAAATACGCAACATTATTTTTAATTCCATGGATGTTGTATTCTGATAATGCTCTATCCATTTTATTTATTGCTTCTTTACGGGATGCTGCACTTGTAACAAGTTTGGTTATCATCGGGTCAAAATCTGAGGAGATAGTAAACTTGTTTTTTGTACAAATTGTATCTATTCTGCAGAACTGATTTTTGGGAAGTATGTTATTTATTATTTTTCCAGGAGATGGCCTGAAATCATTTTTTGGATCTTCAGCATAGATCCGGCATTCTATGGAATGATTCTTTATTTGAATTTCTTCTTGTGAAAATGATAATGGGTTTCCAGCAGCAACTGATATTTGTTCTTTTACAAGGTCGATTCCTGTTGTTTCTTCTGTTACCGGATGTTCTACTTGTATGCGTGTATTCATCTCCAGAAAATAAAACTCATTGTCTTGTACAAGAAATTCAACTGTCCCCGCGTTTTTATAGTTGATTCTTTTTATCAATTCCAGGGCTGCAGAGGTTATTTTATTTCGTAAATCTTCTGTAATAGTAGGAGAGGGAGTTTCTTCGATTATTTTTTGGTGCCTGCGTTGAATAGAACATTCTCTTTCGAAAAGATGGACATAATTTCCGAAATCATCGCCAAATACCTGAACTTCGATGTGTTTTGGTTTTTTTAGGTATCTTTCCAGGTAGATTGTATCATCCCCAAAATAATTTTTTGCCTGCTGTTTCGCAATCCATATCGCTTCTTTTAATTCCTCAGGAGAATAAATAATTTTCATTCCTTTACCTCCACCTCCTGCTGAAGCCTTAATTAAAACAGGGTATGTTAATTTATTTTTTAGCTTTAAAATTTTCTCAGGTTCTCCTGTTGTTACTGGCAACACAGGAAGACCATATTCCAAAGCTATTTTTCTGGATTCGAGTTTATCACCCATTTGCCGAATAGATTCAGGTGCAGGGCCAATAAAAACAATGTTGTTTTGAATACATTTCTCAGCAAATCCTGAAATCTCTGATAAAAATCCATAACCTGGGTGAATTGCATCTACCTGATATTCTTTGGCAATTTTTATTATTTGCCCAGAATTTAGATAAGTCTCTGTAATTGTTTCTCCTATAAGCAGCACAGATTCATCAGCATCAATTACAAAATCAAGTGAAGCATCTTGTTCTGAATAAATTGCAACAGTTTTTATATTAAGTTCTTTTGCTGCTTTTATTATTCTTGAAGCAATCTCTCCTCGATTTGCAATTAATATCTTTCTAAAAGTCTTCATTTTAGTACTAATCCCAATTAACTTTTTCTTTATTTAAAAATGCATTGATTCCTTTTTTTGCTTCGTCAGAACTTCTTCTATCAGCAAGTGAATCAATTGTAATATCAATCACTTCTTTGTTAATGTTATTTGGTAATTGATTTATTAGTTTTTTACTTTCTGTTATTGCTCCTGGAGCTGAATTTTTAATTTGTTGAAGGAATGAGTCTATAGTCAACTCGATTTGTTCTGGAGTAATAATTTTATCGATTAGACCATTAGAAAAAGCCTCGTTTGAATCAATCTGTCGGGTAGTGAAAATTAATTCTTTTGCATATGATTTAGAGAGCCTTTTTTGTATATATGGCATAATGGTAGAAGGCGATAGTCCTAATTTTGCCTCAGATAAACAAAACGTTGAATTTTTATCAGCCCAAATAAAATCACAAGCAGAGATTAAACCAATAGCTCCACCATATGCTGCTCCATGTGTTATAGCAATTACTGGAACGGATAGATTATGTAGAGTATATAAAAGCTTTGCCAGATGTCCGGCATCTTTTTTATTATCTTCTTTTGTTTTTGTTGATGCATCTATCATCCATGATAGATCCGCTCCTGAACAAAAAGATTTTCCTTTGCCCCGGATAACAACAAACCTTTTTTTTGATTTTTCAATTTTTTTTAGCGCTTCAGTTAATTCCTGTATCATCTGGTTATTAAAAGCATTGTGTTTTTCAGGTCTGTTTAACCAAAGCTGAAAATAATGCTCAAACTCTTCGATAATTAGGTAATTATAATTTTGTTCCACAGTCGTTGATGAAATTTAATTTTACATTCTAAAGACACCGTATTTATTTTCAGGCTCGATATTATTCAATGAAATGGATAATGTCATCCCAAGTACATTTCTTATATCCAAAGGATCTATTATTCCGTCATCCCATAAATTTGATGTGCTGTAATAGGCAGATCCTTCGTATTCGTATTTTGCGAGAATATCTTGTCTGATTTTATTTTTATCGTCTTTACTCATTGTTTCTCCTGCAGCTTTTAATTGATCTTCTTTTATTGTTACTAAAACATTTGCTGCTTGTTCACCACCCATTACAGAAACCCGGGCGTTGGGAAGCATAAATAAAAAGCGAGGATCATAAGCTCTGCCAGCCATAGCATAATTTCCGGCACCAAATGAACCTCCTATAATTATAGTTATTTTCGGAACGCTGATGTTTGCAACAGCATTAACAAATTTTGCCCCGTCTTTTGCAATTCCACCTCGTTCATAATCCTTTCCGACCATGAAACCAGAAATGTTTTGCAAAAACAAAACAGGTACTTTTCTATGTTCACATAATTGTATAAAATGGGTTCCTTTTAATGAGGATTCTGAAAATAATACGCCGTTATTTGCGATTATCCCAACATCAATTCCCATAATTTTAGTAAAACCTGTAACCAGGGTTTTCCCATACTCAGCCTTGAATTCATGAAATTTATTTCCATCTGCAATTCGTAGAATAACTTCATATGCATCAGTTTTTTCTTTTAAATCTGTAGAGAGAATTCCATAAAGATCTGATAAAGGATATTTTGGAGCTTCGATATTCTTTTGTGATATCTTTTCTTTCTTTTTTTTGGGAAGTGTTTCAAAAATATTTCTGCAAATCTGTAAAGCATGTTCATCATTTACTGCAATGTGATCGGCAACTCCAGAATATTTTGTGTGAACTTCTGCACCACCTAATTCTTCAGCAGAAACTTCTTCTCCCGTTGCAGCTTTTACAAGGGGAGGGCCAGCCAGAAAAATTGTACCCTGGTTCTCAACAATAATGGTCTCATCACTCATTGCAGGAACATAAGCTCCTCCTGCTGTACAAGAACCCATAACAATTGCAATCTGAGGAATTCCGTTAGCAGATAACCTTGCCTGATTAAAGAAAATTCGTCCAAAATCTAATCGATCGGGAAAAACATTTGCCTGCTCAGGTAAAAATACACCGCCAGAATCTACCAAATAAACACAGGGGAGTTTATTTTCAAACGCTATTTGTTGTGCGCGAATATGCTTTTTTATGGTTTCCGCAATATAAGTTCCGCCTTTAACAGTAGCATCATTCGCAATGAGAACAGCCTCTTTCCCTTGAATAATTCCAATTCCGGTTATTATTCCTGCAGATGGAAATCCATTGTCATATTTTTCAAAAGCAGCAAGCTGAGAAAATTCTAAAAAGGGAGTGTTTTCATCAATAAGTTTATTAATACGTTCTCTGGCTAATAGCTTTCCATTTTCCAGGTGTTTAATAACGGGTTGTTGATTATACCTATCAATAACACTATTTAACCTTGACTTAAATTTTTCTATTAACCGGATATATTCCTGAGCCTTTTTTTTAAACTCTATTGAAGAACTATCTATATTGGAATCTAATGTAAACAATTTGATTAATGATATTTTTAATCACTAAACACAAACTGTCAGACATTGTTTAGTTGTTTGTAGACTTAATTCAGATAATAAAAAAAGCCGTTTATAAAACGGCTTTTCTAATATTTTTCGTAAAATTTAATTAGAATCTAAAAGCTATCGTTGCAACAAACTTGTTGGATGTTGAGGTAATATCTGCGTAATCACTTGATAGATATGGAGCATATTGTGTCTCATTAATAATTCGAACATAACCTACATCAAATTTAACAGAATTATAATTTATGCCAATTCCTCCAGAATATGAGATTGAACTAATTTCAATATCATAAGATTTGTCAAATGGATTGTCATAATATGATATTCCTCCGCGTAAAGCTATTACGCTTCCAAGTCTGGCTTCAGCTCCAGCTCTTAAGTTATGAGCAGCTTTATATATGCTACTAATTTGGTTATTCAAATCATAGAAACCTTCACCATCAGATTTAAAACGCATGTTACTATAATCAACATATTCATAATCTAAACTTATCAAACCAAGTTTATTTATTTGAATACCAATACTACCCAATGCTTTAAATGGAGTGTAAATTTTGTACTCATTTACAGCTAAATCAGAGCGACTGGAAACATTACTTCCATCATAATAATAAGTTTCCATTTTTGTGCTAAATTCAGATTCCATCCATTGAATTGTTGGAGTATGTATTGCTACTCCAAGTCTTAACATGTTAATCGGTTTATAGATAACTCCAAATTTTAAGTTTAAACCAGTACCCCAAGTAAGGTTGTTTTCTGTAAAGGTAAATGATTCAAAATAAAACCTTTCATACGGATCGTATAGCTCCTGGAAATCGGATCCATTTGTGCTTTCTTGATGAGAAATTACACTTTCATTTCGGTACTTCTGAATACCTATTGTTGTTCCGATATATAATTTGTCATTATAATTGCCTGCTCCTGATATTACAAATTCGCTTAATTTTCCTTGATTATAAAGAGTTTTTCTTAAAAATTGTCCATATACAAGCTCATTACCATCAACTAGAGCATAATAATTGAAATCATTCATATATTGTAAATCTTCATAATAAGGAATCTCATTAATCTCATCATTTGTTATACCCTCTGGATTATTTTCAGCATCCTCCATGCCAACATATGTGTTTCCTGTTGATGGTTCGTAATAATACATTCCTTCTGCTGCTAAAGCCATACCTTCATAATAATAACTAGGTAATGGTAAACTTTCGTCATCGATGTTATTAGCTATTATAACAAACTCATCAAGCAAAGAACCATTTGCACTTGGAGTCTCTATGATTGTATTTTGATGAAAATTATTTAATCTATTTATACCAAAACCAAAGTTAAAACCTTTCCATCCAGAAGAATTTGTGTTGATATGTGCTACATATCCGAAATTATTCAGATTAAAATTATATTCAAAATCCTCAGCATTAGAACCAAGATAATTCGAGGTTGTAACATTTTTCATTAAAGTTGGAGTAAAAACTAACTCTGAAGATCTATAAACACCGAGACCTGCCGGGTTAGTAGATAGAGAAGAAAAGTCTCCTCCAAGCGCACCAAATGCACCACCCATACTTTGAAATCTGGCTGTTCCTCCATAAAAATTTTGAGAAAGCCTTAATGCATCCATGTGATCTTGTGCATTTGCTATATATATAAAGCTTAACAATACAAATCCCGTTAGAAATATTTTTTTTGTCATTTCTAAAAAATTAAAGGTGTGAATGATTAGTTATTATCTTCTTGATGAACTACTTCTAGATGAACTACCAGAACTGCTCCTTGATGAAGAAGAACTACTGCTTCTGCTTGGGCTAGAGTAACTTCTTGAAGAAGAACTGCTGCTTGGGCTAGAGTAACTTCTTGAAGAAGAACTGCTAGGGGCAGAGTAACTTCTTGTTGTTGTACTACTCCTGCTAGGAGAAGAGTAACTCCTGCTTGGTGTTGTATATGTTTTTGAACTTGAATTACTGGATGAACTTGAAGGCCTAGAATAATTTCTTGTTGAAGAAGAACTACTTGTAGAAGGTCTGGAATAACTAGAACTACTAGTATTAGACGAGCTTGGTCTTGTATACGTACTGGAAGTTCTTGATTGAGTAGCATTCTGATATTTTGTTTCTCCTGAACTTCTATTATAAGAAGGTTTAGATGTACTATTTATTGATTGAACACTTCTTGTTGAAGTAGTTGAACGATTAGTTGTCGAAACTGAGGAGCTTCTGGATGAAGTAGAAGAATTCCTATTTGAAACAGAAGTACTTCTGGTAGAAGTGGTCGCATTTGTTTCTCTAGTAGATTTAACAATTCTATTTGTACTTGAACCAGGAAGTGAAGATCTAGATGATTGATAATTTGTAGTTCTGGATCTTGAAGGAATTCTGTCCGTTCTAACTACATTTCTATCATAATAAGATGAATTATAATAATATGGATTGTAGTAATAACTATCATAATATCCTCTGCTGTAACCACTCCAATAACTATATGGGTAGTAAGAATAATAAGGACTGTAATAATTGTAACGCCATGGAGAATAATAATAGTAAGGGCTACCGAAACTTATACCAAAACCAAATCCGGAATACCATGGATCATAGTAGAAAGAATATCTACTACCATAATAATAGGGATCATAATAATAAGAATCATAGTAAAATGGATCGTAGTAACCAAAACTTGAGAATCTTCTTAATCGTGAAGAGTAACTATCGTTATAATAGTTGTTGGTAACATAAGTATTACCATCTTCTTCATAATATTCACGGTCCAGATAATCCGGGTCATCTGTATAATACATTTGATCTTCTTCATAAATAGTATCATACATATAATCAGATTGATTCTTTGCATAATAATCAGATGGCTCTTTTGCTGTATATTCGCTGGCATCTGTATTGGATTGAGTGCTTTCTTTTTCTAAAAGCCATTTCTCATAATCACTTAAGTTCTCCGTATTTTGTACGGTTGGAGTAACAGTGTTAGTTACTGTTGCTTCCTGTTTCTTTTCATCGCCTGGGGTATAATATATATCATCGTACGACTGTGCTTGCGCATAATACGTAGAGGCACAAGATGTTAAAATCACACCCGAAATCACTATTTGTAGAATATTGTTTTTCATAATTCAGCCTCCCGAAATTTTCAAGAAATATAATATATTTTATTTACTTTGTACGCCAATTTTCAAAGTTCTAAAAATTCAACGGAAATAAAACAAAATTTATACCAAAAATAGATTATGGCAAAGGAATTGACCTCCAGGGCAGAAAATTATTCGCAATGGTACAATGATTTAGTAATAAAAGCTGACTTAGCAGAGAATTCTGCTGTTCGTGGATGCATGGTTATAAAGCCCTATGGATATGCTATCTGGGAAAAAATACAATCCATTTTAGATAAAATGTTTAAAGATACAGGACATGTAAATGCCTATTTTCCATTATTTATTCCTAAATCTTTTTTTAGTAAGGAAGCTGATCATGTGGAGGGATTTGCAAAGGAATGTGCAGTTGTAACACATTATCGTTTAAAAAATGCTGAAAATGGTAATGGGATTGTTGTTGATGAATCAGCTAAACTTGAAGAAGAATTAATTGTAAGGCCAACATCAGAAACTATTATTTGGAATACATATAAAAACTGGATACAATCTTACAGAGATTTACCAATTCTTTGCAATCAATGGGCAAACGTTGTTCGTTGGGAAATGAGGACCAGGCTTTTTTTACGTACTGCAGAGTTTTTATGGCAGGAAGGTCATACTGCTCATGCAACCAAAGAAGAAGCAATTGAAGAAACCAATAAAATGCTTGGCGTATATGCTGATTTTGCTGAGCAATATTTGGCCGTGCCTGTAATTAAAGGTAGAAAAACAGAAACAGAAAGATTTGCCGGTGCATTGGATACATTATGTATTGAAGCATTAATGCAGGACGGGAAAGCACTTCAGGCCGGGACTTCTCACTTCTTAGGCCAAAATTTCGCGAAAGCGTTTGATGTTAAATATGCATCAAAAGAAGGAAAAGAAGAATTTGTTTGGGCTACATCCTGGGGGGTATCAACAAGATTGATGGGGGCTTTAATTATGGCCCACTCGGATGATAATGGATTGGTCCTTCCTCCAAAATTGGCTCCAATACAGGTAGTTATTGTTCCTATCTACAAAAAAGAAGAACAATTAAAAGCAATATCAGAAAAAGTTGATACTATCATAGAGAAGCTAAAAGCAAAAGGGATATCTGTTAAATTTGATGATAGAGATACACATAAACCAGGATGGAAATTTGCAGAATATGAATTAAAAGGAGTGCCTGTTAGAATTGCTATGGGGCCTCGTGACCTTGAAAATGGAACTGTTGAACTCGCAAGAAGAGATACTTTAGAAAAACAAAGTTATCAGATTGAGGGTATTGATTCTGTAATAGAAAACCTGTTAAAAGAAATTCAACAAAATATTTATAAAAAAGCGTTTGACTTTAGAGCAATGAGTACTCATGAGGTTGATACTTTTGATGAGTTTAAAGATGTAATAGAAAATAAAGGTGGCTTTGTTGTTGCCCACTGGGATGGAACTGCTGAAACAGAAGAAAAGATAAAGCAGGAAACAAAAGCAACAATACGATGTATCCCTTTGGATAATGAACAAATTGAAGGGAAATGCATTTACTCGGGTAAGCCTTCAAAAGAAAGAGTGATTTTTGCTAAGGCCTATTAATTAATATATCTTATTTAAGAATTCTTAAATATTTAAAAATGAAAAGAACATTTATTGTGTTTGTTGTTTTAACAACACTAATATTTAGTTGTAAACAAAAAGAGATGTTAAAACCTGTAGAAACTATTGATATTGAAAGTAAAGTAAATGAATTTGCTTCGTTTGCTTTAAAAACGGATTTATCTGTATTAACGGAAAATCAGAAAAAAATGCTTCCTCTTTTATTTGAAGCTTCTGATATTATGCACGAGTTATACTGGATTGAAGCTTATGGTGATAAAACAGGGCTTTTGAGTAAAATCGAAGATGAAAATCTTAAAAAGTTTGTGGAAATAAATTATGGGCCATGGGAAAGACTGGATGGAAATAAACCTTTTATACAGGGAATAGGAGAAAAACCTGCAGGAGCAAATTTTTATCCTACAGACATGACAGAAGATGAATTCAAGGCACTTGAGTCTGAAGACAAGAATAGTTTATATACAATAATACGTAGAGATGAAAACGGAAATCTAAAAGTAATACCTTATCATGAGGCGTTTAAAGCAGAGGTGGAAAAAGCTTCGTCTTTGTTAAAACAAGCAGCGGATTTGGCAGAGGATGAAGGATTTAAAAAATATCTAAACTTGCGTTCAGAGGCTTTACTTACAGATGATTATTTCGATAGTGATATGGCCTGGATGGAAATGAAGGAAAATACAATTGATTTTGTTGTTGGGCCAATTGAAAATTATGAGGATGCTTTATTCGGAATAAAAACTTCACATGAAGCTTATATTTTAATTAAAGATAAGAATTGGAGTGATCGGCTTCAAAAATATGCTGCATTGTTACCTGATCTTCAAAAACAGCTACCTGTTTCAGAAGAATACAAAAAAGAGACTCCCGGATCTGATTCCGATTTAGGGGCTTATGATGTTGTATATTATGCTGGAGATTGTAATGCGGGTAGTAAAACAATAGCAATTAATTTACCAAATGATGAACGGGTACATTTAGAGAAAGGTAGTAGAAGGTTGCAGCTTAAGAATTCCATGCAGGCAAAATTTGATAAAATACTTGTTCCCATATCAGAAGTATTGATAAGCCCAGAGCAAAAACAACACGTTACTTTTGATGCTTTCTTTGAGAATACAATGTTTCATGAAGTTGCTCATGGATTAGGTATAAAAGAAACTATTACCGGGAAAGGTTCAGTCCGCGAGAATTTAGGTAATATGTCAACAACCCTTGAAGAAGGGAAAGCTGATATATTAGGACTTTTTATGGTTACAAAGTTGAAAGAAATGGGAGAGCTTGATGTCGATCTTATGGATAACTATGTGACTTTTATGGCTGGTATTTTCCGTTCCATCCGATTTGGGGCATCCAGTTCTCATGGAAGAGCAAATCTTATTAGGTATAATTATTTTAAAGAGAAAGAAGCATTTACTTTAAATGAAGATGGAACATTTACTGTAAATTTCGAAAAGATGCAAGAAGCTATGAATTCCCTATCTGAATTAATATTAACGATTCAGGGAAATGGAAACTATGATGCAGCTTCCAATCTGCTTAAAGAAAAAGGAGTTATATCTTCAGAACTTCAGGATGCTTTGGATAAAGTTAATTCAAACAATATTCCACTTGACATTGTATTTGAGCAAGGAGTTGATGTTTTAGGTTTATAAAACATCAACTTGAATTGTTTTTTTTCGTATATATCAGGAAATTTACAGAACAATTTTCTCTTGTTTATTAGTAATAAGAGTCTGTATATTATCAATATAATAAAAACAGGACAATTAACTTTTTTTTAATATTTTATGTTTTATTATATTGATGTGTTTATTTAAATAAATTTAAGAGGATATTTCCTATTTGAAAAAGTGTGAAAAGACAATTTCTTTTATTTGTTTTTCTTAATTGGCTGATAGTTCAAAATAGCTTTGCACAATTAAATAATCAAATATTGATAAATGATACTGTCACTTTATCGAAGGGAAGTGTTTTAATTATTGATAAGAATAAGTACCAGGTTAAAAAAGATACAATATTCTATATACCCAATGACGTAGATTATAAAGTAAGGAAATATAAGATTGGAAATGCTGATGAATTAATAGATACCCTGAAAAACAATCAAAGTTCAGATAAAATACTATTTAAAGCCTTACAGTTAATCCTTAAGAATGAAACCAATGCTATAAATGGATATTATAACAAAGATAGTGAATTGCCTTTTGAGCCTTATCATGAAAGAGTTATAAAAAATATTAAGTATGTAAGGTTAGAACCATTTGGCCCTACTATTAATGATACGGCAAGAACAGCTTCAACCTGGTTGGCAAAAACCGGCAATAAACTACAGTTCAAAACAAATGAACGGATAATCCGAAACAATATGCTATTCAAGGAAGGTGATAAAGTTGAGCCTGAAATGTTAGCAGACAATGAACGTTTATTACGTTCATTATCTTATATTGTTGATGCAAAATTGGTGGTTGAAGAAGAAGGTGATTCCGTAAATATTACAGTTATTACAAAAGATATTTGGTCAGAAGCTTTTGGACTAAACACTACTGATTTTACATCGGGGCAACTTGATATTTGGAATAGTAATATATTAGGATTTGGTAGGGAAGTCAGGCATTCAATTTTTTGGGATGATAATGAGAATTCTACTTTAGGTTATGTTGGAGAATTTAGGGTGAATAACCTTTATGGAAGTTTTACTGATTTAAAATTTCAATATTCAAATAAGTACGGGACAAACTCATATTTAGGTCAACTACAACGCAACTTTTTTGCTTCAAATATTCGTACCGCTGGAGGAATTCAGATTAGAAAAATAAAATCTCAGGAAGATATTAGAATTGGAGATACTTTGTTACTTGATAAATATTTTGATTTGAATTCATATGACTTTTGGTTAGGACGATCTTTCCCAATTAAAAAAGAAAATCATTTAACAAAGCAAAAGGCCAACATTGTTTTAGGTATGAGATTTATTAATACAGATTATGAAGAAAGACCATCAGAAACCGATGATTTTTTCTTTTATAGGTTTCATGAAAAAACAACTTATTTAGGAAGTTTAGCTTTTTCAAAACAAAATTTTAAAAGAAGTAGCCTTATCTATAGTTATGGACGAATAGAAGATATACCATATGGTTCTTTAGTAAATTTAACGGGAGGATTTGAGGTTGATGAATTTTATACGAGACCTTATTTTGGATTACATCTATCTCAAGCAAAAGTCTTTTCCAAAGGAGGCTATTTTTATTATGCGGCTAATTTTGGCGGATTTTATAGAAATAAAGATATAGAGCAAGGAACTATTGAATTCAATACACTTTATTATTCGCGGTTATTAAATCATGGATTAAATAAAAGCAGGTTTTTTGTGAAAACTAATTTTAGCAGGGGAATAAATAGGTTTGAAGATGAATATATTAGTATAAATAATAAAGAAGGTATTGTTGGATTAAGAAGCAATGATTTTTATGGAAATCAGAAGATGACTTTAAATCTTGAAAGTGTAACATTTACTCCATATTATCTTTATGGTTTTAGGGTAGCATTTTATTTGTTTTCAGATTTGGGATGGATATGTAACACGAACAGGGCTGTATATAATGGACAATTTTATACAGGCCACGGGGTTGGTTTCAGGCTTAGAAATGAAAGACTTGCTTTTAATACAATTCAATTAAGATTAGCATGGTATCCAAGGGTTCCGATAGATGCAAATCCTGCATATATCCAACTAACAGGGGAAAATAGACTGAGGATTGAAAACTTTTTTGCCAAATCGCCTGATATAGTAGAATTCGAATAATTCTCTGAAAAAATATTTTTTGAATTAAACAATTTACATTTTGTATTGTTATGAAGTGGTAATTTAGCTATTGTAAAAACTTTATGTAGCGGTAAAATTTATAGAAAATCATAGAATAATAATTTTAACAAATAAATCAATAATTATGTCAGTATTAGTAGGTAAAAAAGCTCCCTCATTCAAAGCAAATGCCGTAGTAAACGGTGGAGAAATCGTTGAAAATTTTTCTTTAGATCAATATGTAGGTGATAAATATGTGTTGTTTTATTTTTATCCGGCAGACTTTACATTTGTTTGCCCAACTGAAATTTTAGCTTTTGAAGAAAAGAAAGCAGAATTTGAGAAAAGAAACGTAGCAATAGTTGGCTGTTCTGTGGATTCTGAATTTTCTCACTGGAAGTGGTTACAGACTGAATTAAAAGATGGTGGAATTAAAGGTGTGTCATATCCTTTAGTTGCAGATCTTTCAAAGACTATCTCAGAAAATTATGATGTCCTTGCCGGAGAATATGACTATGATGAAGATGGAAATTCAACTTTCGTTGGAACCCCTCAAGCATATCGTGGATTATTCTTAATTGACAAAAATGGTGTTGTAAGGCATCAGGTTGTTAATGATATGCCTCTTGGAAGAAGCGTAGATGAAGCTCTTCGTATGGTTGATGCTCTTCAGTATTTTGAAGAAAATGGAGAAGTTTGCCCTGCAAACTGGAAACCAGGTGATAAAGCAATGAAAGCAACTCAGGAAAGCGTTGCAGAATATTTAGGAAGTAAATAATCATTTGTAATCATAATATGATAGAGGGCATGAAATTTTTCATGCCCTTTTTTGTTTTGAAAAAATCAATTTGTTAAACTTGATTTTTGTGGCGTAATTTGAATGGATAATAAAAAGAATTTTTATGAGGAAGATAGTGCTTACAGACATCAATAAGTTAAAAATGGTAGAGGCTGAAATGCCAACGATTGAAAGCAGTACAGATGTTTTGCTTAAAATGAAATGTATAGGTGTTTGTGGAAGTGATATACATTATTATAAAACAGGTCGAATTGGAGATCAGGTAGTTGAATATCCCTTTGCTGTTGGACATGAAGGAGCAGCTGAAGTTGTTCGTGTAGGTGAAGATGTAAAGACCTTAAAAACTGGAGACAGGGTTGCAATTGATCCTGCAATGCCATGCTGGGAATGTGACCAGTGTAAAGCAGGCAGGCCACATACATGCAGAAATTTAAAGTTTCTGGGTTGTCCCGGACAGGCAGAAGGATGTTTGTCTGATTATATTACGATGCCGGAAAAAAGCTGTTTTAAAATAGATGATAAATTAACGTATGATCACGCCGCTTTATCAGAGCCTTTATCTGTTGGTCTTTATGCAGTTAAACGATCGGAATTAAAAAAAGGAACAACAATAGGTATTTTAGGTTTCGGACCTATAGGAATGAGTGTGTTTTTTTCTGCACAAAGTTATAATGCATCAAAAATTTATGTAACAGAAAAGATAGAAGAGCGAATATCAATGGCAAAAAAAGCAGGAGCTGTTTTAACCTCAAATCCAAAAAAAGAAAATGTAGTTGATAAAATCTTATCGGATATTCCTGAATCTCTTGATATTGTTTTTGAATGTTGTGGGCAGCAGGAGGCTTTAGAAAATGCAATTGATTTACTTAAGCCTGGAGGAAAACTTATGCTCGTAGGTATACCAGAATTCGATTTTTGGCAGATGGATGCAAGTAAAATGAGACGCAAAGAAATCACGATTATTAACGTCAGGCGCCAGAATGAATGTGTTGAAGAAGCACTTGAAATGATTGCTTCAGGAAAAGTAAATATCGATATTATGACTACACATCGTTTTTCTCTTGAAAAAACAAAAGAAGCTTTCGATATGGTTGCTGATTATAAAGACGGGGTGATGAAGGCTATGATTGATTTTGATTAGCTTATAATACGAATATAAGCTAATCAAAATACAAATCAATCATTATTCAAGATTAAGTGAATATGGAAGATTTTCAGATAAACTTCCCCAATCTTTATTAGGCATATTTCCTAATTCGAAAGATAATTTTCCTCCGTTCTGAATATCATCATAATTAAGATATGTGTTGTTATAATCTTTTCCATTCAAACTTGCAGATTGAATGTAGAAGTTTTCTTTTGATATATTGTTTCCATTAATTTCGAAAGTGTTTCCATTTTCCAGTTTTATTGTAGCTTTTTTAAATAATGGGCAGCCAATAACGTACTGGTCAACACCGGGAGTGACAGGATAAAATCCCAGCGAGCTAAAAACATACCAGGCCGAAGTTTGTCCATTGTCTTCATCACCACAGTAACCATCAGGATTGGAAGAATAAAGTTTATTTAAAACTTCGTTAATTCTTTTTTGAGCTTTATAAGGTGCATTTGCGAAATTGTATAAATAAATCATATGTTGAATGGGCTGATTGCCATGGGCATAATTTCCCATGTTTACAATTTGCATTTCCCTGATTTCATGAATTGTAAATCCATAGTATGAGTTGTCAAATACAGGAGGCATTTCAAAAACAGTATCTAACTGTGCAATAAATTTGTCCTTACCACCCATTAAGTTAATAAGTCCTTGGATATCATGAAAAACAGACCAGGTATAATGTAAACTATTTCCTTCAGTAAAAGCATCTCCCCATTTTAAAGGATTAAATGGTACCTGAAAACTTCCATCTTTATTTTTGCCCCGCATAAGGTTTGTAGAAGGATCGAATACATTTTTATAGTTAAGTGATTGCTTGTAGAATTTTTCGGCAATTTCTGGTTTACCCATTTTTTCAGCCATTTTAGCAATAGTAAAATCAGCATATGCATATTCTAGGGTGCGGGCAGTATTTTCATTAATTCCAACATCATAAGGAACATAACCAAGCGTATTATAATAACTTAATCCAGCTCTTCCTACAGATTCTGCTGGTCTGTTTTCTTCTATATTTGCATTTTTAAGTACAGCCTCAAGAAGAATTTCTGAGATTGAATCAGATTTAATCGAACCTTTTAGAAAAGCATCAGAAATGATAGGTGCAGAATTAGAACCAATCATACAATTTCGATGGCCCGGGCTAGCCCATTCCGGCAACCAACCCGATTCTTTATAGGTGTTGGCTAATCCTTCCATTATTTGGCCGTTTAATTCTTTATACATCAAATTAAAGAATGGAAATACAGCACGGAATGTGTCCCAGAAACCATTATCAGTAAACATATATCCAGGTAGAACTTTTCCGTTGTATGGACTATAGTGTACCACTTTATTATTTTCATCTATCTCATAGAATTTTCGAGGAAACAGTAGCGCTCTATACAAACAAGAATAAAAAGTCCTGATATTATCGATATTATTATCTTCAACCCGGATTCTATTTAGTTCATTTTCCCATGCGGTTTTAGCTTTATCCTTAGTTGCTTCAAAAGAATCCTGGCCAATTTCTCTTGTTAAATTAAGTTCGGCTTGTTCGGGGCTAATAAATGAAGATGCTACTTTTACATGAACAGGTTCGCCTTTTTCTGTTTTGAAACCTATTATTGCCCCAACATGTTTCCCTTCTGCTTCTGTTGAATTTTTTTGAAGCTTCCAGCCATCATTCCATGTATTGGTAATTTCAAAATCTTTATCGAATTGTGCCACAAAATAATTGTGAAAATTAAAAGGTACCCCACCACTGTTATTCCTGCAATACCCGATTATTTTTTTCTCTTCTGGAATAATTTTTACCATCGATCCTTTAAAGAAACCATCCAGGATAATGTATGAAGAATCTGACTTTGGGAATGTGAATTTAAAATAGGCAGCTCTTTCTGTTGGTGTTACTTCCGCTGTTATGTCATAATCAGCAAGATAAACACTGTAATAATGAGGTTTAGCAGTTTCTGCCTTATGAGAAAACCATGATTCTCTCTCATTTTCCTCATATTTTAATTTCCCGGTAACAGCCATCAAAGAAAAGGCTGCATAATCATTAATCCAAGGACTGGGTTGATGAGTTTGTTTTATACCCCTGATTTTATTACCACTATATTGGTAAGTCCATCCATCTCCCATTTTATTAGTCATTGGAGTCCAAAAATTCATACCCCATGGAGTTGCAATGGCAGGGTATGTATTACCATTTGAAAGATCAAATTTGGAATCAGTACCCATTAAAGGATTTACAAAGTCAACTAACGAGGTTTGGTCTGTGTTAAAATTGCTAGTGTTTATTCTTGTTTCATTATTGCAAGCAAAAAGAATAAACGTAAAAAATACAAAAGACGATAATTTGTAATTCATTTGTTATTTATTATTGATTATTGAGTTAAGTGCACAAAGTAATTAATTTTTTATGAGCTGATTTCTGTGTCAAGTCATTATTTATCATGTTTTTTTTGCAATCGAACAATTGTTTCCTGTTTAATAGGTGATAGTAATTTGTGAATAAGAAAGATAAATGAATTTATTCTAGTTTCTTTTCGTTTTTAGTATCGAGTTTTTTTTAATAAATAATTTTTCTTTTCAAATTCAAATTAATTTTCTCTTTAAATAGCAATAGTTTCAGTATTGTTATACCTCTTTTTGTTTGTTTAAAAAATATTTAAGTTATTTAATGTAAAATCCTCTAAATAATTTTCTTGCATTAGGTTATTATGTTATTTTTTTTATATTTGTGTAAACCTAGAATTAAGCAAATGAACTTTGAACTATTAAAAGGAGAATCATGGGAACCTATTGATTTTTCCGATGTAACTAAACATACACGTATGTTTAAAATCTCTAACCATGGGCGGTTATGTGCTTTCAATGACAAAACAATGGAATGGAAACTTCTAAAACCTTCGATAGTTAGAGGTTATCTGGCCTATTGTTTTAAATTTGAGCGTTCTATTACAAAGTTAATTCATAGACTTGTGGCCGAGGCTTTTATTTCAAGAATAAGTCAATTGCAAGATTATGTTATTCACCTGGATTATGACAAAACAAACAATCATTATGATAATCTACGTTGGGTAACAAAAGAAACTATGTTTGCTCATCATAAACTTAATCCGAATTATGCGACTAACCGTACACGAAGGATTACAAATTCTAAACTATCTGAGGATGACGTTCTTCGTCTAAAGCAGAAATTACAAACTAGTTCCAAACCTTTGTATAAAATTGCAGAAGAGTTTGGAATTACTCATACTCAATTAAACCGTATTCGGTCTGGCGAGAACTGGGGGCATATTAAACCAGGGATAGATGATTAAAGATATTTATTGATCTTTTTGTTTTAACTTATCTATACAAGATTTAGAAAAAGATAATAACTACTATTGCTTTATTAACCTTATTTTGGTTATTTTGCAATATTTACGTTTAAACTTGTATTTACAAGTTATTTCTATCGCGAAAATGAGTAATCGATTACCACAATATAAAAAATTGTATGAACAGCTCCGAAAACAGATAGAACAAGGAGTTTATAAAGAAGGTGATTTACTCCCTTCTGAAAATGATTTATGCAGAATTCATAATCTTACACGTCCAACAATTAGACAGGCTTTAAATGCATTGGTTAATGATGGATATATAAAAAAGCAGCAAGGTAAAGGAAGTATTGTAGATAGATTACCCTTTGGTGTTGGCATTTTATCAATTTCTGGAACAACATCTGTTTTAGGAAAACAAAATCTTCAAACAAAGATATTAGTTGCCCCAAAAGTAATAAGCTGGCCTGAGGATTTTATATATCAACTTAGTGATTCTGAAAGGTTAGCAGGTTGTATTTATATGGAACGCCTGAGGTTGTATAAAGAAAAACCAATTTTTTTAGATATAAACTATTTGCCGAATATTAATCTCCCCAGATTTACAAGTAGAAATCATGAGAATAAATCATTATTTGATACACTAAGAAAATATTATCAGGTTGAGATTAAGGGAGGAGAACAGCGTTTAAGGGCTATTCCTGCAGGTGAAAAGGTTAGTAGTTTTCTGGAAATAAAAAATGATGCGCCTGTTTTACACCTGGATCGTAAAATAGCTACGAATAAAATAGACTATTACATTTATTCATCAATTTATTGTAATACAGAAGTAAATGCTATTTATGGCACCTTCTAATTTTAAATTAGAATGAATCAAGGAAATTAAAACAACTATCCACACTTGTAATTGATTTAACCTTGATATAGATAAAATTTTAATTTACAAATTGTATTATCTATATATTCTAAGTGCTTCTAAATTGCCATTCATATTATAGTTTTCGTTATGGAACAATGTCCATTGAGCAAATTTTAGAATTTGCTCAATGGGGAGGTTACAATACCATAGCATTAACAGATATCAATAATACTTCAGCATGTTTTGATTTTATCAGGTTGTCTGAAGATAAAGGAATAAAGCCTGTCGTTGGTATAGACTTTAGAAATGGAATCCGTCAAAAATATATAGGGATAGCTAAGAACCATGAGGGATTTCGTGAACTAAATGAACATTTAACTACTCATTTACATTCAAAAATTGAATTTACTAACGATGCTCCAACTTTTAACAATGCGTATGTAATTTATCCGTTCTCAAGCGATAAAAAAAAATTAAGAGAGAATGAATTCCTGGGAATTAGACCAGAAGATTTGAATAAACTATCATTTTCTGATTGGAAAAGCAGGCAAGATAAATTGGTCATATTACGAACAATATCTTTTAAAAATAAACTCGACTTTAATACACATCGATTATTAAGGGCTGTTGAAAAAAACACTCTTTTAAGTAAGTTGTTAAAAACAGAACAAACGGGGTATAATGAAATAGTACTAGAACAACAAAAATTAATAGATGAATATAAAGAGTTTTCGCAATTAGTTGAGAATTCAATGAGGTTACTCGGTAATTGTGATTTCTCATTTAAGTTTAAAAAGAATAATAATAAAAAATATTATAGCGGCTCTGATGAATCTGATTACAAGCTTTTATTAGAAGAATGCAAGAAGGGGGTGTTTTATAGATATAAAAATCCAAACCAAGAGGTTATAAGCAGGATGTACAAAGAGTTGGATATAATCAGAAATTTTGGGTTCTCTTCGTATTTTCTGATAAATTGGGATATTATAAATTATGCCAGGCATAAAAATTTTTATTATGTTGGGCGTGGTAGTGGGGCAAATAGCCTTGTCGCATATTTGCTAAATATAACCAATGTTGATCCAATAGAACTGGATTTATATTTTGAACGTTTTATTAATCCATTTCGGACAAATCCTCCAGATTTTGATATTGATTTTTCATGGACAGATCGTGATGATGTTACACGCTATATATTTAAAAAACATGGATATAATAAAACAGCTTTACTTGGTACTTATATCACGTTTAATCATAAATCAGCATTTAGGGAAATTGGAAAAGTGTTTGGGATCCCTGAAGATGAGATAATAAAGTTACAACGAAATCCCAATGCTAAAGACATCGATGAATATTGTAGGTGGGTTGTACAATATAGTAATTTTATAAATGGATTTCCCAGTCATTTAAGTATTCATGCAAGTGGTATAATTATTTCAGAAAAACCTATTGCATATTATTCAGCAACAGAGATTCTACCTAAAGGATTTCCTTCTACTCAATTTGATATGCATGTTTCTGAAGATATTGGCCTTTATAAATTTGATATCCTTAGCCAACGTGGATTGGGTAAGATTAAAGATACACTTGGAATTATTAAACAAAATAAGGGAGAGGTAATAGATATTAATGATATAGCTAGTTTCAAGGAAGACAATAAGATAAAACAACTTCTTAAGACTGGAAAAACTATTGCTTGTTTTTATGTTGAATCTCCTGCTATGCGCATGTTACTTACAAAACTTAAAGCAGAAGATTATAAAAGATTAGTGGCAGCAAGTTCTATCATAAGACCCGGAGTAGCCCGTAGTGGGATGATGCGTGAATATATTGAGCGTTTTCAGGATGAGAAAAGAAGGGAAAAAGCCAGGGAAGCATTACCAGAACTATATGAAATTCTTGAAGAAACTTATGGTGTAATGGTTTATCAAGAAGATGTTATAAAGGTAGCCCATTATTTTGCAGGGTTAACATTGGCAGAGGCCGATGTTTTAAGAAGGGGTATGTCATGGAAGTTTAGAGAACGTAATGAATTTTGGAAAATAAAAGATAAATTTTTCTTAAACTGTAAAGAAAAAGGATACAAGGAAATTACTATTTCAAAGATTTGGGAACAAATTGAAAGTTTTGCAAATTATGCATTTTCAAAAGGCCATTCAGCGAGTTATGCCGTTGAGAGTTTTCAGGCATTGTACTTAAAAGCATATTTTCCAATTGAATATATGGTAGCAACTTTGAACAATGGAGGCGGGTTCTACCGACCAGAACTTTATATTCATGAGGCTAAACTACATGGAGCAAAGATTCATCTACCATGTATAAATAATAGTTGTTGGATAAATATTGTGAAAGGAGACTTAATTTATCTCGGCTTCTATTTGTTGAAAGATATTGAGTTAAGCCTAATTAAGCATGTGATAAATGAACGCAATAATAATGGGATTTTCAAAGATTTAAAAGATTTTATAAAACGGGTTATAGTTTCATTAGAACAAATAATTATTTTGATACGGATTGGGGCATTTAATTTTACAGGAAAAAGAAAGAAGGAACTCTTATGGAATGCTCATTTTTTATTAGGAAAAAGTAAGATAAATAAACAGGAAGCAACACTATTTGAGCAGGAAACAAAGAATTTTTCTTTGCCTGAATTAACATATTTTGATTCTGAAAATGCATATGATGAAATTGAACTTATGGGGTTCTCTTTAACCTCTCCTTTTGATTTATTAGAACAGGATTTACCATCCACGCTTTTGGCAAAATCATTACCTGGGCTTGTTAATAGGAGGGTTAAGATAGTTGGTTATCTTATTCATAGAAAACCAACCTATACAAACAAGAATGAAAAAATGTATTTTGGAACCTGGCTAGATAAAGACGGAAGCTGGATAGATACTGTACATTTTCCTGAATTTGCTAAAAAATATCCTTTTCGAGGCCCTGGGTGTTACTTGTTGGAGGGAAAAGTAACAGAAGAACATGGTTTTTATACAATAGAGGTTTTCAATATGGAGCATCTAAAGGTGAAAAATCTTCATGATAGATAGTCTTGTTAATTGGAAAATAATTTTTTTTGATTGGATAACATTCTGTATGATTTGTTAGCTCTTCGTTTTTATGTGTAGATTTGTTCTTTAAGTGGTTGATTTATTGATGTATATCATTCGTTTTTTGACGGTAGTGTACAGTATTATTTGTAAATTTAGAATAGATAATACTTTTTTGTTTTTTTTAGATTAAAGGAGGGTGATATGGAAACGATTGATAGAGATTCATCAAAGGAAAAAAAACTAATCTATAAACTAATTCTACCACTTTCAGTTTCTATTTTAATTGGTTTTGGAGCAATCATATTAGTTACAAGAGGATTTTTAATACGATCCAATAAAAAAGATACGAATATCTTAATCGAGAATAAGATTGATAATTTAAATAAAAGTCTTGAAGCAATTTCCAACAAAGCTTTATATGCCGCAAGTATTTGTGCCAGCCTTTATTTTGTTAGAGATGCATATGAAACATATTATTCAACAAAAAATATCGATTCATCATCCAATATAATTAGAGAAAACATTTCCTATATCAATGAATCGATCAAAAAAAATTTAAACATTGACCCTAAAATACATTATCATTTACCTCCTGCAACTTCTTTTATTAGATGTTGGTCTGATAAGAATGGCGATGATTTATCCTCATTTAGAAATACTATTTTGAAAATATCAAAAGATCATCAACCACTTGAAGGGATTGAAGTTGGACGGGGAGGGTTTGTTGTGCGTGGAATTGCTCCCATTACATCTGAAAGTGGTGTTTATCAGGGATCTGTAGAAGTAATGTTGGGCTTGGAAAACTATTTGGATGATTCAAAAACAAGTGAAAATGAAGAGATTGCAATGCTTATGAGTACTAGCTTACTGGAAATAGCAACTGGATTTTTAGAGGCTTCTTCTTCAAATATATCAGAAGAAAAGAAAAAGATTGGAGAATTTATTACAATAAACAAAACATCAGACAATTTTATATTTGATAACTTAAATGCAGAAGTATTAAACACAGGATCAAAAGATGTGTATTTGTATGATAAAGGTGAGTATAAATACAGCATTTACCCAATAAACGATTTTTCTGGTGAAGTTATAGGTGTTGGTGTTTATCAAATAGATTTATCAGAGTTTTATTCTTCGCTACGGGCGATGAATACTATTTTGATTGTTATTGGTATTTTAATTTTAGTATTGTTGCTTGCCACTATTTCCATATTAATTTACCGATATGTTTCAAAACCAATAAATGAGGCAATGAAATTTACAGAATCTATTGCAAAAGGAAATCTGACAGAAAAGATGGAAATTAGAACAAATGATGAAATTGGTAGATTACTTACTCATATGGATACAATGCGGAACAAACTTAAAGATATTGTTTCCAGTATTATTATTGGGGCCAGGGAAATTGCAACTGCAAGTTCGGAGATAAGTTCTAGTTCACAGCAAATATCATCTGGAGCTAATTTGCAGGCGGCATCAACGGAAGAGGCTTCGTCTTCGATAGAAGAAATGGCATCTAATATAGAGCAGAATGCAAACAATTCTTTACAAACAGAAAAGATAGCATTACAAGCTACTGGAGGTATAAGAAGTGGCTATGAATCTACGGTTGAGTTTATTGAGGCGATGCAGGCAGTTGCAGATAAGATTAAAATAATAAATGAAATTGCTTTTCAGACTAATATTCTCGCACTAAATGCTGCTGTCGAAGCAGCCAGGGCTGGGGAACATGGAAAAGGATTCGCCGTTGTTGCTTCAGAGGTGAGAAAATTAGCAGAGAAGAGTAAAGTATCTGCAGATGAAATTGTTAGTCTTTCTGGGAATGGGGTTAAATCCTCAAAAGAAGCAGGGGAAAAATTAGCGGAGATTGTTCCAGAGATTGAGAAAACAGCTAAGTTAATACAAGAAATTACAGCTGCCAATATAGAACAAAAAACGGGTTCAGATCAGGTTAGCACTGCAATTATGCAATTAAATAATGTTACACAGCAAAATGCAGCAGCATCAGAGCAACTGGCAACAAGTTCGGAACAATTAGCAGGTCAGGCAGAACAGTTAAAAGAACTTGTATCATTTTTCAAAATAGATGAAAAATTAATTACACCAACTCTTGTTGCGAAGAGTGAAGCCAAAATTGAAAATAAAATGGAAGAAGCTGTTACAACCACAGCATGTGGTTTACAGCTTGAACCAGAAGAATCATTACAAGATGAATCAGATTATGAGACTTTTTAATTTTCTACTTCTATACCAGTTTTTAATTTTTCAATAATTTCTAAAGCTTGTTTTAGTTCTTCCTGCAATTGAGATTCGCGTCTATAAGATTCTTCTTGCGTTGCCTGTAATTCTTCCATGTTTTGTCGCATCTCTTCTTCTTGTTCTGCAAGCTGTCTCTCTTGAATTTGCGAAGCTTCAAGAAGTTCTTTTGTTTTTTGGTTAACACGTACCGTAGAAAGAGCAGAGCCAATACTTTCGCATACTTTATCTATAAATTCGCGTTTATATTCTTCTATCTCTTTTAATGATGCAATTTCTATAATACCGAAGATATCATCATTTACCTTTAATGGAGCAATGTACAATGCTTTTGGAGTTGATTTTCCCAGGCCAGATGTGATTTCAGCATAATTTTTTGGAATATCTATTAAATACATTGCCTGTTTCTCATATAAGCAGGCCCCTATCAAACCTTCACCAATTTCAATTCTTTTTTCCATAAATTTTCTCCTGTCGTAGGCAAAAGTCGATTTTAATTCAAGGAAGGGGTTCTCTGTATTCTCTTCATTTAAAACAAATAAACCTCCCTGCTCTACATTAAGGTATTTTACCAGGTTCGAAATTATTTTAAAAGAGAACTGCTCCAAATCATTATCAAATTCTCTCAGGAGCTCGCCAAAAGTTGCCATGCCTTGTGTTTGCCACTGTTGCTTTTTTTCTTCGTCCCTTCGTTTTTCTTCTTCTATTTTTGCTTTCGATAAACTGGATCTCATTTCAAGGAGAGCGTTACCAATTAAATCTTCATTTGATAATGATCTAAATTCTGCCTCGAAATTTCCTGATTCAATATTTTTTGCAAATATTGCAGTTTCTTTGTTTCTGGCAATGAGTTTATTTAATGATTTTACCATATTCCCAACTTCATCAATAGCGTTTGAAACAATCTCTTTGGTGAGTAACCCATTCGACATATTCTCCATAGCAACATTTACCTGCTCAATAGGTTTAGAGACGATCTTTTTTATTAAGAATGATACCAGGAATCCTAGTATAAAAAGTGTTATCGAACCAATTACTAATATTGAATTAGTTAAGTGACTAAATGTTTTATTTGTATCTGTTATATCCATCTGAATAACACCTACTCCCTGATTTTCTCCTTTGTAGTTTTTAATAGGTGTTAAAACATAGACATAGTTATCATTTTCAAAAAACATTTTCGTTTGAAATGCCATGTTCATTGTGTCTGTAGATAACGCATTTATATTGAATTTATTCGAGGTCTTGTCAAATTCAATTAAATGTCCTATTGTTTTATTTTCCTTATTGATGTTTGTTGTGTTTGCAAATCCTGTGGCGATATCGAGTAAAGTTGTGTCCATAAAAATAGCAATCTCTTCTTTGGCTGATAATTTTGTGTATTCCATTACTTCCTTCATTGAGAAGTAGCATTCAACAGAACCTAAAACATTTCCATTGTCAAGAATTGGAACAATGCCACGAACAACAAATCCACCTCTTCCTATTTCAATTCCTTTGATTGGTTTTTTTAAATTAATAGCATCTTTTACACTAGACCTGAATGAGCTGATATCATCCCCCCTTTTATCAGACCAGCTGCGGTAAAATGATTGACCTGGTGCAACATGAAAATGCAATTTTGGTGTAATACCAAGGTTGGTCTTTATCGATTCAACCATGCTATTTACTGGATTTGCCATTGCATTTGAGATTTCAATAAAATCAGCCCCGGCATGATAAGCCCTGTAAATAGATTTTACTGTGTCTAATGAAGCCATTATGGATGCAATATATACACCCTGATTGCCTAATCTTTCAATATTATTGTCTATTAGTTTCTCAAAAGAAGCAATATCTTTTTGAATAACGTATTCTTTGTTTATCTTTTGATAATACCAAATTGTAGCTATTAAGATAATACTTAGAATAATTATGGACGCAGTGATTGGTACAATAAGTTTTGTACTTAATTTTTTTGATTTAAGGTTCATAGAATACTAAATAAAAAATAGGTTAATATTGAATATTATTTCATTGTTTTAGTTATTTGTGGTGAAACTGTTATCATAACATATACCCAATTGGCATTTTGTTTATAATCTCCTCCTTTAATAACATCCATTGATTCCTTTGCAAACATGTGTGCAAATCCAAAATTAAAATTAAGTGTATTACTTACGTTCAATTTTAATATAAGGTCGAGTTCGCTACCTAATGATTTGTCGATTGCTTTTAGTTCTGCTCCTTCGACATTAGGATCTGTAACGTTGTTAGCTAATGAAAAAACATGGTATGCTGATTCGAAATTGAGTTTGGGGGAAAATTTATAATTTATCTTTCCAAAAATGTCTATTATACCTCCATCTTTGGTATGTTTATCTACACTGGTAAAATAATTCATTATACCTAAGAATTTATATCCTGCGCCGTAAAGATTTGAAAAAGAATTGCTTGTCGTTTTTGTTGTATCTAAACCATCAGACCCGGAATAATAGTCAATTCCAATAACAGGCTTCAAGTTTTTATTGATTTTGTAACTTAAGCTTGAGCCAATGAAAAATGCATTTATATTTTCACCAGTTTTATTTTGTCCATTTTGTTTAAAGAAACTTCCGGAAAAGCCAATGTTGGAATTTGTGTTTTCGTAAACCGCATTTATCCCATAGGTTGTCCTAACATAAATAATTTTAGCTGAGTTTTCTTTCTGATTACCGTCTGCAATTTCCAGAAAAGACAGTTTCAACCCATTGTCGTATTGATTTGACAGATAAAGAAACTGCATTGTTTTATAGAAGTTTAATGCGTAATAGGTCTCACATAATATCTCTTTTTCATTGTTGTATGCTAATCCCAGGTGTGCATCAAAATTATTGTTTTTATATTTGAAAATAGCTATATCATGCGATGAAGCATTTTGGTTCCAATCAGTCCAGGCAAGTAGTCGTTGATCATCGTATTTTAATTCTTGGCGGCCTAATTTTATTGAGATTTTTTTTGATAAGAAAAGTTCCACCCATGCCTCATGAAGGTCTATTGAAGAAACATCTGCTTTATTTGGTTCTTCTCCCCATGTTCTGATATCCTGAATAGATAATTTTGAGTCGAATAAACTAGTTTTATATCCAAAAAACAATCTTGTTCTTTGTGTTGTAAGAAAAGCCGGATTTGCTTCATCAGTGGTTTGTGTTTTATAACCATTTCGATATTCCGTCCTGGGACGGATTTGCAACCCGAGAGTGTATTCATCCGGTTTAGAGGTTTCTAAACTTGCTGTTTCTGTATCTTGTGCAGTGGTTAATAGCGTTGGCAGAATTAACAAAATGCTAATACCTGCTTTTTTAGATACTAAAAACATGATTTTTAAATTTATTTCAATTAACGTATTCGATACTCTTTAGCAACATCCTTTTGCTGTATATATAAGTATTGTAATACTATTTAGCCTTACGTAATTATTGTATTAAAGTTACATTTACGATGAGAACATTGACAATGTATATTAGATTTTAACAATAAAAAGAAGATTTTTAGTAAATCTTGCCACGGATTCACGAATGAAAGAGATTGGGGATGATAGTATAATGATTAAAGGGGATGTGAATCCGTGGCATGTATTTTAATTTTTTTTTTTAATATTATAATTTAATAACCGGCTTATTGCATTCTATGAAGTAATTTTTTTGTGCCCTTCTTAGTTTGAAATGCCTTAGTTTTTTTATTGTTGAACGTTAAGGTAACAAATAAGGTTACATAAATTTTTAATAATTAAAATATTTTCCTCCAATTTGCATCAAAAAACAGTTAAAAATCGGCAAGCCACGAAAAATAAAATTATTCAAAGCATTGCCGATTAAAATGTTTTCGCCTATTTAGATGCAAAACATCGTAGCTGATCAAATAATCAAGAATGCCAGTTTATAAAAAACTATTGACGAAACAGAAAAGACTTACCGCTAAGTAATCAGCAGGGAAAAGACCTTCGATTGTTAGGTAGGTTAAAAACCATGTGAAAACATAGCCCAATATAATAGAGCCTGATATTGTAACTTGTTGGTAAGGAGAATTCATTTACCAATTTGTTTTATGTTGGATGATTTGATAATGTTAAATTATTCATCAAATTCGTTTTCGCAGAAAATTATTGCCTCGTAAGTATATAATTCCGCATCTTTCCAACCATCCCAGCCTAACCCGGCTTTGTTTTTTGAACAATAACCGATAAATTCTTCTTTGCTCCATCCTGTTTCATTGGCAACCTGCGGGAGAAAAGTTCCTGAGTTAAAACCTTTTTTTATGTAGATACCATGTCTGCCCAATTCAAACTCATCAATGTCTTCTATTTTTTTTAAAGGAGTGAGAACTGATATTTCAATTTCTATTTTAGAAAGTTCATCTATCGAAAGTTTATCAAAACGAGTATCCTGAAATGCAGAAGAAACAGCTACATTTTTTACTACTTCGTAAAGAGATTTATCTGTTGTAAATCTTCCAATGCAACCTCTTAATTTTCCATTTTTATGCAACGTAACAAAAGCTCCTGTTTTTTCTAACAGGTTGTCTGATAATCCTGGAGTAGGATCCATTGTTTTTTGAGGATAAAATTTAGACTCTATACTTTCCCTGGCTGCTTTTAATAGAATTAATTTTTCTTCATCACTTAGTTTAAAAGATGAATCTTTTTTGTTAATATCAGCACGAATTGAATAGTATCCAACAACACCACTTTTATCACCGTAAGTTGGATTGTCTCCTGAGTTTTTGTATTCGATGAGAGAATATGAAATGTCTTTGTTTTCACTTAAGTAAAGCAATGTAAGAACAGAAGACCAACCACAAATACAAGTTTGCAAATCAGAGAATCCTTTATTCATGTTTTCCCTTATTGTTGCCAAAAAATTATCTGGCGCGTTGGAAGCAATTGCTTCAGCGGTTTCTAAATCAATTCTCTTTGCTAATTCGTAAGGTGGATAATGTGAAAAATCTGTACTTATTATAAATAAATTCTTCTCATTAAAATAAGGGCTCAAAGCATTTGCTATTTGTTTGATAAGAGTTGTTCGCTGGGTGGCTATAATAATTGGAATTATTTGAATGTTATCACCTAATTTATATTGAAGAAGAGGTAATTGCACCTCCAGGCTATGTTCCTGGCTATGAGCTTCCGGATGAAAAGAGAAGACTCCATTATTACTTAAAATTTCATTGGCCAGTTCTATGTTTACCTTAACTGAGCCTAAAGGGGTTTCATAGTTTCCTATGTTATAGATGGAAGCCCCCTCAAAACTTACACGATGGCTAGTTCCAATCAAAAATATATTTTCATATTTCTGATTTTCTGGAATTTGGTTAAAACTACTAGCTGCTACTCCTCCGGAAAAGGGATAACCCGCATGGGGAGATATAATAGCAATCGGAGGTTGATTTGTTTTTATAGGTTCAGCAGATTTAAATAATTCGTCTAATTTATTTTCTATAGCAACATCCGTTGCCGGATAGAATCTGCCAGCAACAACAGGTTTCCGGTTTATTAAAGAAATATGGTCATTGTTGTTCTTCACATTCTGAGATTTACAAGATATCAAAGTTAAGAAACAAACAATTGTTAAAAGAGCTTTTTTCATTTTTTAATGAGGTTTTCTAGTGCAAATTTACAAAATAGTATTAATATTCAACCGTGTGATTTTGTGTTGTGATTATGTGCTAAAAAACATATTTGAAATGAGAATATGTTCATTATTTTTACAAAACTAATTTAAAATAATTAAAACTATGGCTATATCAACAATTACAGTTGGAAGTAAAATGGGCAAAGGATTTAAAACAGAAATCAATTGTTCAAATAATTTTATTATAGATCAACCAAAAGCAGCAGGTGGAAACGATGAAGGTCCAAATCCCCTGGAAGTTTTTCTTAGTTCTTTGGGTGGATGTATTTGTGCTATTGGAAGAATTATTTCAACACAGAAAAGATTAGATGTCGACCGTATTGATGTGAAAATAGAAGGTGATATTGATAAAGATTATCTTCTTGGAAAAACTGAAGAAGGCCGTGCTGGATTTACACAAATTCGTGCTTTTGTTGATGTGAAAGCAGAAATGTCCCAATCAGAAAAAGAGGATTTTGTCAAAGAAATTCAAAAACGTTGCCCGATTGCAGATAATATATTAAACACCTCGATCATAGCTCCGCAAGTGCTTGAGTCTGCCGAGGTGTAATTTAGTTATTCATCTCCTAAACAAGTTTGTAATAATCGGGCTGTTTTCACCCAGGAATGGTCTAACGGAACCAGTTTCTTTTTTCCAACAACTTTTTTCAAAGGAATTGGTTCCGGTTTATTATTTTTTGAAGCAACCATAACTCCGTACTGTTCTTTTTCAATACATTCTGCACAACCTGTTCCAAGAACTGATGCTAATAGCCTATCAGCAGCAGAAGGTGTTCCACCTCTCTGTAGATGGCCAAGTATTGTTACACGTGTTTCTATTTTTGTTAGTTGTTCTAAACGGGCTGCTAATCGCATTGTATGTTGCGAATGGAGTTGAAAGAGTTCTTTAATCTCACTTTTAATTGCTTTTCTTTCCTCTTTCTCTTTTGCTTTTTCTAATTTTTCTTCTAATGATTTTTTTATAGTCCCAACATCTTGAGAAAGGCTTCCCTCTGCAACTGCAACGATACTAAAATGTTTACCCTTTTTCGCACGTGCAAGAATCTTTTCAGAAATAACATTGATATCATATGGGATTTCAGGTATAAGAATAACATCTGCACCTCCAGCTATTCCTGCTCCCAGTGCTAACCATCCTGCATTATGTCCCATAATTTCTACAACAATAATTCTATGGTGACTTAAAGCTGTACTATGTAATCTATCTATTGCTTCGGTTGCAATTCCAAGAGCTGTATCAAAACCGAATGTGATGTCTGTTTCAACAACATCGTTATCAATAGTTTTTGGAAGTGTTATTACATTTAAACCATTTTCCATTAGATGAAAAGCATTTTTTTGAGTGCCTCCACCGCCAAGGCAGACAAGTACATCAAGATGATGTTTGTGATAGTTTTCTACAATAACATCAGTCATATCCATCATCTTTCCACCAACAGGCATTTTATTGGGCTTATTACGGCTAGTACCTAATATTGTACCCCCTAACGTTAAAATTCCTGATAGGGCCCCTCCATTCATTTGAAGAATACGGTTTTCCATAAGTCCACGAAAACCATCTTTAAATCCAATAACCTCCATTCCGTAACTCCCTATTGCAGCTTTTCCTATTCCTCTAATCGCCGCATTTAAACCAGGCGTATCTCCACCTGATGTTAAAATTCCTACGTACTTTGTCATATAACTATTTATTTGATACTTTAAATTACAAAGGAAATAGAAAGAAAACAAATTATTGCAGTTAATTGTCTTTATTCATCTAGAATAAGGATAATTGTTTGTCCTGTGATTTGAATTTTGTTTTTGTTTCAAACTCTATTCTTTGGATGAATTTTTTATCAAATTCACCTAAGAATCGCGAAGGGGCCATTTCTTTTTCTAGACCATAAATAATCCGTGATTTTGAGTTAGTAATGATTAATTCATCTTTGGCTCGTGTCATGGCAACATAAAACAACCGGCGTTCTTCTTCTAAATCAACCGTTTTTCTATCTATTGGAGTAATGCCTTCTTCTGCCCCTGCTATAATAGTAACAGGGAATTCAAGGCCTTTTGCTGCATGGAAGGTGAGTAAACGAACTCCACCGCTGTTTAGTCTGCCAGCATCTGTGTATGGAGATAAGATATATTTATGTAGAAATTCATTGGGTCTATCATTAAACTCGTCAGCCAGTTTTATTAATCCCTCTCTTTTGAATTGTTCCTGTTCTGTAAGGATTGACACAGGAATGAAAGCATCAAGTAGGAGAAGAATAATTCGTTCTAATTTTTCTTCTTTTTTAATTTGAGAGAATATTTTAATCCAATTTCTCCAATTTTCGTCTTCTGATAGTTCGTCTATCTGGAGTTCATCGTTAATATACTTTTTTAGTAGAGATTGTTTTTTAGTCTCTCCAATCTGAGATAATCGATCAATTAATCCTGATAATGCTACAATATTTTTGCTGTTGTTTAGTAATTGCAAGGAGTAGTATATAATATCAAAAGGTTGTTCAGACAGGTATGAAGTTCCGTCGCTATGTAATACCGGAATACCTCGTGTTTTTAATTGTTTTGATATCTCATTTCCAACATGATGAGTACGGTATAAGATTGCTATGTCACTAAATGCATAGTTATAATCAGATTTAGCTACGCCAGTACTCATAGAGTCTACACCACCTACATAATTTAAAGCCTGTTCAGCTATGAAAGACGCTTCTTGCTTCGCATCATCAGCAGTGAAATGCTTTATAAGAAAATTGGTGTTTTTTAAAGCCTTAAGCTTATAATTTGTTTCTTGATAATTGTTTGCAATTAATTCATTTGCTGGATTTAGTATGCTTCCTGGTGTTCGGTAATTCGTTGTTAAGTATATTTTATTTGCATATAAATCTTTTTCAGCAGAAAAAAACAGCTCTGTTTTTGAACCTCTGAAACTATAAATCGATTGGTTCGGATCGCCAATAATAAAGACATGTTTTTCTATGGAGATTAGTTTAATGAAGTCGTACTGCACCGGATTGATATCCTGAAATTCGTCAACAGCTATACATTTAATGTTTTTAATGAACTCAGAATTGCCGGATCTTAAATGCTCGTTGATATTCCAGATAATAGAAGAGAGATCAACAGCATTATTATTTGTTAAGTAGGATTGATATTCATCAATAAGTGGTTTAAATTCTTCATCTGTACTTTCTAAAAGTTCAAGATGTCTTTCAAATTGAGAACTAAGTTTTTTTATTAAAGAATTATCAAGTTGAGGGAAAAGAATTTTGAAGATATTTTTCCGGTTATTTTGATCGTAAATTGTTTCTAATTCAGGTTTAATTGATTTCAAGAATTTATAAGCAATACTATGAAATGTACCAACAACAACGTTCATAGCCTTTATTCCGATTTCTTTAATTAAACGTGATTTTAATTCATCTGCAGCTTTGTTGGTAAATGTTATAGCAATAATTTTTTCTGGATTTACTCCATTTTCTTTAATCTGATGGATAATCCATTGAACAAGTGTATATGTTTTTCCGGTTCCGGGGCCGGCAATTACCTGAACATTATCTTCACTATTAATTGCCTGTATTTGTTCATCGTTTGCTTCCTGTATCAATATTACTTTTGTATCACCTGCAGAAGCAGATTGCATCGATTGCTTTTTGGTCTTTCTTTTAACCATCTTATCAATCATAGAGCCACCAAAGATGTCGGTTTGGCCTACAAGTTTCTCAATCTCACCCGGATTAAAAATTTGAATAACACCAAATTCTCCATCATATCCACCAATAGGATTTACTTCGTGTCCGCGTAACCGACGTATTGCTTCAGACAAGATTATACCCGATTTTGATTTGATATCTTCTATCGGTACTTTATGTAAGATATCATATTCATTGCCAAATTCAGATATCGTTTTTATATAGGCCTGTTGAACAGTCTTAGTAGTTGGGGCTGTTCCGGATATCTCAGCAATAATTTCCGGCAATGGGATGATATACTCAAATCCAGGTGAGTCTTTAGGTTTTTGCGCTGTTTTTCTATCTGCTAATTTTTCAACCCTGTGCAAAACACCTATGGTTAATGGTTTGCCACAAACTGGACAGATATTATTTAGTTGAATACTGTCTTCTGGTTCCAAAGCAATATTGCATTTTCGATGACCATCCATGTGGTATTTTCCTTCTTCCGGGAAAAATTCATAGGTTCCTAAAAATCCTTTTTTTGATTTTAGTGCTTCGAACATTGCAAAATAGGAGAGGTCTGTATCAAAAATATTGGCTTCACGGCCTAGCTTTTGGGGAGAATGAGCATCAGAATTAGATACCAGAGAATATTTATCCAATGATGATAGTTTCCAGTTCATCATTGGATCTGAAGAAAGACCGGTTTCAAGTGCGAAGATATGTTCAGAAAGATCCCGAAAGCAGTCTTCGATACTATCATATCCCGCTTTTGAACCTAAAGTTGAAAACCAGGGTGTCCAGACATGAGCAGGTATTAGATGGGCATCATCTGATGATTCGAGAACAATTTCCAGTAAATCCCTGGCAGGTAATCCAAGAATCGGTCTTCCATCTGAAGCAAGATTACCGATTTCACTTAGACGGGCATTTAGTTTCTTAGCAGTTTCAAAATCAGGTGCTAAAACAATATTGTGATTTTTTCTTACTTTTTCGCCGTGTTTATAGATTGAAGAAATTTCTGTGCTCAAGCAAAAACGAACTTCATTTTCTTTCGTTTTTATATTGAGCAAACCTCCATCTTTCGGTGGATTTTTAAGCCTGAACAATCCATTCCCTTCCGGTTCAAGTTTGTTTTCAATCTCTTTTATCCATTCAGGATGTGTGAAATCCCCTGTGCCAATTACATTTATACCTTTGATTTTCGCCCATTGATACAAAGTCTCCAAATTTAGGTTTTTGCTTGTAGCCCTTGAATAGTGGGAGTGAAGGTGAAAATCAGCAAAGTATTTCATTAGTGTATTTTTAATTTCAATGGCCAGATGGAACATCCATAATTGAGATTTTTACAAAATTACTTTGTCGAATGAGTTTTTGATGATTTTAAGTTCAATTGTTTTAAACAAGTTTTTAAAGTTTTAGTATTTTGGAGAAGGGTTATAAGTTTCAGTGTTTTAGTTTGTATTTGATTCTTATTTAAGAAGACTTAAATGTAACTCCGACAGGTCTAAAGACTCTGTCGGGTTGTTGAATAACCTGTTTGTGTTTAAAAAGAGTAGCCTTTTTTATAGTCTCTTAATTTTCTATAATTCTCGTCCCAAAAATAAATTTATCTTTCCACCAGGAATTGTCAAGGGAAGTAATAACAACACCTTTAGATGAAGAAGTATGAATAAACTCATTTTTACCAATATAAATACCAGCATGAGTAATATAATTGCTGGTACTGTAGGATTCAATGAAGAAAACCAAATCACCTTCTATGAGTTTTTCTTTGTCCCTGATTATTTCACCGTAACGGGCTTGTGCTTCTGAATTGTGAGGCAGAGAAATTCCATATTCTTTAAATACTGCCATAACAAATCCGGAACAATCTGTACATTTTTTACTGCTTCCCCCCATACAATGCGGAACACCTAAATAACTTTGTGCGGTTTTAATTATTTCGGTAGATTCTATTCCTTTTGCTGATACTGCTTTTTCAACACCTTCAGCAAAAAAGTCTTTTAGTTCTTCACTATCAGAGGAACGTAAATAACTTTTATTATCAGTACCGTTTTTTATGGTTTCATCTGAACTTCCAGGGTAAAGATTTTTAGAGCAGGAAGTTCCCCAAATGATGAAAATTATTAGAAGAGTTACTTGACTTTTTTTATAAACTGTAGACATTTAACATTATTTTTTCTTTTTTACTTTTTTTCGACAAAACAGTTACTAGTAAACTTAAAAATAAAGGATTTCGTATATAGGGCATCATTTGTTTAATGAATAAAATTTTAACTTGAAAGTCAATCCGATAGGAGGAGGACTGTCTAAAAAAAGAAACATCATTCTATTCCTTACTTATGAGTTGGATTGCTTCAATCCTTACACGAGCATTTTTAATAAGCGATATTAGTGCTGCCTGTTCATTTTGTGCTATCTGAATTTCTTCGGTTCTGATGTTTTTATTTCTTTTATGTAATACCTGTAACCTTTCTATTTCATGGTTTAGTGTAAGGTTCATTTGTTGTAATCCTTTTTCAATAGCTATTCTACCTCTTCTTTCTGCGATCTTTGTAGCTGCTGAAATCATATTGGGTAAAATTGTTTCTACAAACATTTCGTTATCCAGAAATCGGTCTATTTGACCTGGTAACAGTTTTTTATTGAAAATGTCAACAGGAAAGATATCAGAAACTTCATTGCAGGTATGATCGACAACGATTCTTAATGGAGTATTGGGAAGAAACCGATCGACATAAGTGCCTTGCTTTTTTGATGTTTCAACAATAAAAATAACCTCAAGAAGAAGTCCTGCTTTACCGGTGCCTCTAAGAATTCCAAAGCTGGTGCTTCCTGTGCCCGATCCAAGTACCATATCCACGGCTCCTGTTACCATGGGATGATCACCGGTAAGGAAACTAAAATCCTCCCTGCTAAGCGCCCGTTCCCTGTCTAATGTTACACGTATTCCTTCTTCCGGAATGGATGGAAACACATCGGTAGTTATGGAAGCGGGACGTAGAAAATAGGTTCTGGGAGCAATTCTATTCATGTCAATATCAAAATGATTAAAGACTTTAGTTAAATACATTTCCAGGTTTTTATCAGTATCTTCTTTGTGTATTTGCTCTGCAACTTGATGTGCTATTTTAGGCCGGAAAGAATTCATCTCCAGTAACCTGTCGCGCCCTTCACTAAGGTTTTGCTGAAGTTCTTTTTTTAAAGACGATGTTTCTTCTATAAGTTGTTCAACTTCTATATTTGTTTTACAAACTTTCAGTACCTTATTGCTGAATAATTTTGAAATTTCATTTCCTCCCTCAAAATTTTCCTCAAATGCATTCAATCCTTCATGATACCATTTTGTAAGCACTTGTTGCGGAGTATTTTCAAGAAAAGGTATATGAATATGAATATCTTTTGTTTGGCCAATTCTGTCAAGGCGGCCTATGCGTTGTTCTAACAACTCCGGATGAAGCGGAAGATCAAAGAGAACAAGATGATGGGCAAATTGAAAATTTCGTCCTTCACTGCCAATTTCAGAACAGAGAAGTATTTGTGAGCCATCTAATTCAGAGAACCATGCTGCGTTTCTATCTCGTTGTACAATGGTCAGGTCTTCATGAAACACACATACTTTCTGGTTAGTACGCCTAGATATTACTTTTTCAAGTTCAAGTACCTTTTTTTTACTCTTACAAATAAGAAGAATCTTGGCCGGATTAATCTTGCGCAATGTAGTCAATAGCCAATTAACTCGCGGATCTTCATCAAACCAGAATAGTTGATTTTTATCTGTGCTACTTTGTACTATTTCGTGTTCAAATTCATTGGTTAAGCGTTGAATCCATAGCTCAGTTTCCTTAACCTTTAGAGGAATAAGATGGGCCTTACGTTTTGGGAATCCCTTCATGGCTGTACGGGTATTTCTAAATAAAACTCTGCCCGGACCATGTTGGTCGAGTAAATCATCAATAAGAGCCTCTCTAGCTGTTTTATCTCCTTTTGTTGTCAGTTGAATCCGTTCCTTTGGAAAAAAAGACTCAAGCAACTGTTGTTCCTTACTGTTCAAGTCTTTTCCTTCATGAAGTTTATCTGCAACGTGAGCAATATCTTTATGTAAAGAAGGTTCATTTATAAAATCATTATAATCTGAATATCTTTCTGGATCCAACAGTCGAAGTCGGGCGAAATGACTTTCTTCTCCCAACTGCTCTGGCGTAGCAGTAAGTAATAACAAACCATTGGCTACTTTACTTAACTGTTCAACAACACGATATTCAGGGCTTACTTTTTCTTCTGTCCATTCTAAATGATGAGCTTCATCAACCACAAGCATATCCCAGTTGGCAGAAAGTGCTTGTTTGGTTCGTTTTTTAGAACCAGCCAAAAACTCGATACTGCAAAGAATAAGTTGATTGTCAAGAAATGGATTGCCCTCAGGGGCACTTTTCTCAAGAGAGGCACAGCGTTTTTCATCGAAAATATGAAACCACATATTAAATCGACGTAAAACTTCTACAAACCACTGATGTACCAGTGATTCCGGAACAAGGATAATCACCCTCGAAATGCGTTCACTCAACAATAAACGATGAAGGATTAAACAGGCCTCTATGGTTTTCCCGAGGCCAACCTGATCAGAAAGTAAAACACGGGGAGCATAGCGCGAACTAACCTCATGGGCGATATACAACTGGTGGGGGATTAAATTTATTCTTCCTCCTACAAAGCCATATACAGGAGAAATTCGTCGATTATAATCGTATTCGAGAGTTTCTCTGCGTAGGGCAAAAGCTTTGGGCGAGTCAATAGATCCCATTAAAAGTTTATCAACCACACTGTGAGACACCAAAAAATCCCCTAGTTCTGCCTCAGATATTTTTCTGTTAGTTCCGTAATACAAATACAGTCCATCTGCCAACTCAATTTGTTCGACAATCATCGACTGATTTTTTGAGTCTGTTATAGTATCACCAGGCTTAAAGATTACTCTCTCCAATGGGGCACTTTTCGCTGCATATTGCCGCATTACATTCGATATAGGGAAAAAAACTTTTACTTTTCCTTTGCTGGTTTCTGTTACAATGCCAATACCAAGCTCTGGTTCACCTTTGCTGGTGTACCTTTGGTGCGGGAAAAAATTCTCCATATCTGTTTATATATGATTTGTTTTGAAAAACACCCCAGCTTGAGCTTTGAGCCTTCTCAATAAGTTTATTGCTGATTTTTTTGTGTCGCGTTTGAATGTATCTGTTTGGTTCGCTGGTAAATGATATATTGGTGTTTTCAAGATTCTTTCTTAATTAAGTTACAATTGCTGTGAGTAAAAGTATAAAACTTTTTATTTCAGATGAAGGGACATGAGTCTTTTAAGCTTTCTATGAGTATTGTGGATTTATTTTTATTCATTAATGAATTTGTCTGAATCCCAGTTTTTGGGGTTTTGATTGATATAGTTTGATATATTCTGGTATGCTTTTTCTGTTCTTATAATGTGTTCGTAATAATTTCGTTGCCAAATAGAGGCTTCACCTAATGAAATATTTTTCCTGATATTGGGTGTGTTCTCCCATTCTTCATCGGTTATTTTGCCTAATGGGTTTAGGAATAATTCGCCGCTTTTAATTTCTCCAAAAATATGTTGCCTGTTTTGCACGCAAAGCGTAATAAAATATAAGCCTTCCTGTGAATAATCGTAGTTTTTTAGCCGTATGCTCCTTCTATGGTGTATAGCAGAGATGTTTGTATTAATTATTTTCCTTGAGTATTCCGGATTATATTTCATATGAGTTTTAGTTTGGTTATGTAAACATATAAAATTTTTGTTCTTTTCTTTTTTGTCAACCACACAAAAAAGAAACAAAAAAAGTCACCACGACTCACACCATGCTATGTTTGGTTAAATAGGGTTAATAAAAGTTTAGTAAGCGTATAGGTGCACACAGTCGTGGACATCCACCCGCTGATGCCTTTGTGCCTGAGAATTTATGAAGGTGTAATTATGTAACACAAAAAATACCAGAATACAGTTAAATATTTGCTTTACCTCTAAATAGTCGTACTTGTCCTTCTTTACAACATAGTTCTATCTCTGCACCATGAATTCCCACAAAAGATTCTCCTTTTTTTATAAGCATTTCATTATCATTTCCAGATTTAACAAAAATAATTCCATCCATATTTATAAATAATTCCATTCCAGAACATGTGGTATCCATTTGATTTCCTTCTGCAAGTATTATTTCTGATAGTTCGAAATCTTCTATTGGAGGGGTATATTTTTTTTCATACTGAGATATGATAGAACCACGTATAATTGAGTCTTTGGGATTAATGGTACTGCAATTTGTGTTTTTTATTAACTCTAAACTATCTACATGCTTTGATGTTAATCCTCCCCTCAAAACATTGTCTGATGATGCCATAATCTCTATTCCTTGTCCTTCTAAGTATGCATGAAGTACTCCCGGGGCCTGATAAATTGCATCGCCTTCTTTGAGGTTCACCACATTCATAAGCAATAAGGTAAGAACACCTGTTCGGCTATATGGATTGTTTCTAAACCATTTTTGTATCCAGAAATCTGGTGATGATTTGTCTATATTTTGCTCATCAAGAATAATTTTAAAAAGATTGTCGGCAACTTCATGTGCTTTATTTTTAGGATTAAGGACAATCCATTCAAAGAGACCTTTACAATCCGTTGCATCGAGAATTTCTAACATTGGAGAATAGATCGAACGGGATTTGAGTCTTTGGTAAATAACTTCTTCGGTTTCAAATCCGTGTAAAAGCCAACATTCACTTAAAGCACACATTAATTCGGGTTTATGGTTTTTATCCTTATAATTTCTGTTATCTGTCGTTAGTGGAATGCCTTTTTCCTCTTCTGTTGCAAATCCTTCTTCTGCTGTTTTCTTTGATGGATGTACCTGAATGGATAACATCGTTTTAATGTCAAGGACTTTGAGGAGAAAAGGGAGCTCATTAAATTTGAAAAGAATGTTTTCGCCAAAACATTTTTTTGGATCATTATCAATTAAATCAATCAGGTTTTTGTTACAAAAAAGTCCTGTTAAAATCTCAGCAGGAGAAGAAACATGTGCTCCAAGCCAATATTCTGCAAAGGGTAGTTTTTTGTTGTTTTGAAGATTTAGTAATTCAGGAATAAACTCTGTTCCTCCCCATAAATAATGTTGTGATGTTCCCTTAATTTTTAAAACTTTTATATCCTGATTTTGTATTTGATTTATTGAGTCTGTGTCTTTCATTTGTTCTAGATTAAAAGAATTTTTACGATATTAAATTCCGAATATAAATCAATTTTTCTAAGCAACTCTTTTTTCTTTTTTATCAGTGTCTAAAAGACCTAGATATTTTTGGACTCTGTTAAAATGTAATTCAGTTTCTTGTTCAAGTGCTGATTTTAATCTATTGCTAACTTTATCACTTGTATATATGCAAAAACAATCGTACTCACTTACTTATTTTAATTTTAGTTTATAACCTCAGACATACCTTAAAGTATTTTGGAGATATTAAAAAGTATCTTTTACCAGTTATTTAATACCTCTGCATAACAAAAAAGTACCTCTAAGGTACTTTTTAAATGCTTTTAGGTACTAAAAAGTACCTCGGAGATATTTTTTATATGCTTTGAGATAGTTTTAAATACCTTTTAGGTATCTTTTATATGCTCTGAAATAAAAAAAGGCACCTAAAAGGTACCTTTTATATTGTATTACTATTTTTTTGGACGCCCTGGGAACCGGACTTTTAATTCGTTATAAATAGTTTGTGCTCCTGGAACCCCTTTTTTTGCGGCGTCTTTTACAACATTATAGATAGACAATGCAGCTATATAAGCCTCACTTCCAGCTACCATTATGGTATCGTTTAGCGAATCAAAAATTTGCTCTATTGATTGATAGTAACTACGTAGTTTTGTTACTCCGTTAACATCTTTTCCAAATTCTTCTGTGTTAACATAAAGCGGGACTAACTCCGGATTTTTGTTACTATACTCAAAACTTTTGGTTACAAAAGCAACTGTTTTGTCTCCCATTTTGGGTAGTTCAATTCTTTCTGCTGGTGTTAAAGAAATCAGGTGAGGCACAAGTTTGTCTTTTATCACCTGGATGGCATCTAATACTGCAGTTTCGTCTTCTGCAGACATGTTAAAAGAAACTAAGTTTGTTTCATTCATTTGATTTAATTTTTTTAATTATACATAATACATGAAAAATGTTGTTCGAATTTGTGGTTTAACATTTAGATTTATTTAACGGTATTATAAGAGTATTTGTTGCATTTAATAATGGTTATTTTTTTTTGTAGTATAAAAGAAAGTAAGAATTATTCTTTTCTTTTTTGTCAACCACACAAAAAAGAAACAAAAAAAGTCACCACGACTCACACCATGCTATGCTTGGTCGATAATGTTTGTTCAGGGTTTGGTAAGCGCATAGGTGCACACAGTCGTGGACACCCACCCACTGATGCCTTTATGCCTGAGAATTTATGAAGGTGCAAAAAATCAATTTACATTTATGAGAAAACAGAAACTCAAAATCCTTAGAAAATCAGAAATAACCTTGCCTGGTGCGGAGGCTAGTCCACAGATTGTGCGAAATCCTGGCTGTTCAACCCAGACTAGCGATGAAGTGAGGGACAATAACAATTTCAAACTATCAGTTAAATAGTTCGTTGTTTTATTTAGTTGCTTCAATCCAATTTCTAATAATTTCTCTCAATTCGGATTTACTTTCTTCAATTTCTGTTAGATTCTTATAAGATATTATAGCTCTATCGTTTTCCTTCCAGGTTAATAGATTCGTTTGCTTGGATTGATGTCAATAAGAAACTGATATCCTGGGGACTGTCCCAATAGCGGACAAAATATTCAGGAATTTTGTTATCAAACATATTTCCCCAATGATCAGGGGCAATAACGATAAATCCATTTTTAGCCAATTCTAAACTAAACCGGTTTCCTCCGGTTCCGTTTGATATTACGATCAATGAAAATAAGCTGTCAATAATATACACCACTCGGGGGGTTTTAGCATTGTCATAATAAAAAAATATTGACGATTTTAAATTTATTTTCATCGATTACTACTTAATTTTATAATGAGAGTTTTACAAAGTCTCAAAAAAAATCGAATGGTAAAATATTCTAAGATAACATTATAGAAAACACTAACTTTTTCCCTGTCATTGTTGCTGCATCATTGAATTTTCCTGAGTTTTTTAACACCTTGATTTTTGTCATTATATTTTTTTTTTTTTTAATGAAACTTCGTCTTGACTTTTAAAGTAAAAAGGAATTAATATGAAAATTGGTTGTGTAAAAGAAATTAAACGACATGAATATCGAGTAGGGCTAACACCATCATGTGTTAAGTCATACGTAAGTCGTGGCCATCAAGTATTTATAGAAAAAAATGCTGGTGCAGCTGCTGGTTTTCCGGATGAAGAATACGAAGAGGCAGGAGCAAGTATCGAATTTGATAAGAAATCAATATTCGATAAAACCGAAATGATTGTTAAGGTAAAAGAACCGCAACCAGAGGAATATGATTTTTTCCATGAAGGACAGATTCTCTATACCTATCTTCATTTAGCTGCAGAAAAAGAGCTTACAGAAGCTTTAATGAAAAAGAAGGTAAAAGGTGTTGCTTACGAAACTATTGAAGATGAAAAAGGTCAGTTGCCTTGTCTTCGCCCAATGAGTGAAATAGCAGGACGTTTAAGTATCCAGGAGGGTGCTAAATTCTTAGAAAAATCTTTCGGAGGAAGAGGAATTTTACTAGGAGGGGTTCCTGGGGTTAGAAGAGGTAAAGTTGCTATTATTGGTGGCGGAATCGTAGGAATGAATGCATGTAAAATAGCAGTAGGAATTGGTGCCGATGTTACTATTCTGGATGTTAATGCAAGCAGATTGGCTTATTTAGATGATATTTTTGGTTCAAGGATCACTACTTTATATAGTACCGATGCAAATATTGAAAGTGTATTAAAAGAAAGTGATTTAGTAGTTGGGGCAGTGTTGCTTCCTGGTGCAAAAGCCCCTAATTTGATTAAAAGAGAACATTTAAAAATTATGCAACCAGGTGCTGTTATTGTTGATGTAGCAGTTGATCAAGGAGGTTGTTGTGAAACAACAAAACCAACAACTCACGATGATCCTGTTTTTGTAATTGATGATGTAGTACATTATTGCGTAGCAAATATGCCTGGTGTTGTTGCTTTAAGTTCAACAAATGCGCTAACAAGTACAACGTTGCCTTATGGTTTATTAATTGCAGAAAAAGGACTTGAACAAGCATGTAAAGAATCTAATGCAATCAAAATGGGAGTAAATATTTATAATGGGGAATGCACATATAAAAATGTTGCAGATACTTTTAAAATAGATTATACTCCGCTCGATAAATTGATTTAAAAATGTAGGCTACCTTATTCCAGAGAGTTTGTGAGGTCAAATAAGAAGACTGTTTATTACTTTCGGTATAAAGGTAGCTTTATATTTTCCCGATAACTCCTCTTGTTGTATCAAAAAACTTGTTGTTTGCCCCTTGAACAAATTTTAGCCTACACTGTTAAAAGTTGAAAAAACAAGATGGAGATAACAAAAGAAATTATTTCAGAAATAATAAAAGATAGACGAACTGTATACCCCGTAAATTTTAATCCGGATAAAAAAATAACAGATATAAATGTTATAAAAGATATTCTTGATATAGCTGTTTGGGCTCCAACACATAAACATACACAGCCATGGAATTTTAAAGTTTTCTTTGGTAAAGGAGTTGATACTTTTTTTAAAAAACAACAAGAAATCTATAAAGAAATAACTCCCCCGGAAAAATATAGCGATAGGAAATTTTTAAAATACGAAGAAAAAGCTAAACAGGTATCTGCAATTATAGCTGTCTGGATGAAACGGGATTTAAATGATAAAATTCCGGAAATTGAAGAAATAGTAGCTACCGGATGTGTAATAGAAAATATATATTTAAGTTTAAAACCTTTCGGTCTGGCTGGTTACTTAAGTACAGGAAACATCTGTTATACACAACAAACGAAAGATTTTTTAGAATTGGGAGAATACGATAAATGTCTTGGATTTTTTCAGATAGGTTATCCAAAAGATAATTTACTTCTACCAGAAAGAGCCAGGATTCCAGCTGAAGATAAAACAGAGTGGGTATTGGATTAATCTATAATCCAATATCTTTTTTCATTTGATCGTATTGTTCTTTCGTAATTTCACCTTTTGCATAGCGTTTATTCAAAATATCAAGTGCAGATTCAGAATTAGTATTTATATCCCCAGGATAAATGTTTCTATTGTTAAATAAATTTTGATTTTGATTGTTCTTAACAAGTACAACAATAAGAATAATAAAACCTGATAGAATAATCAAACCAGGAAATCCCCACCAATTAACATGATAAGGCCAAAATAAGAGTATAGATAATTCATTCATAGTGTTTTTTTGAGTGAAAAGTTACAAATTATTTTGTAATAAGAATTTATTAAAAATAATTAGATAAACTTTTATTTATGCTGATATTAAATTTTAGAAAATCGGATCAGAAAAAAATAATACAATTTTTCTGGTGTTTATTTACATCCTTAAAGAAAAAACGGATTATTTATAATGATTATTAAAAAAAAATTTTTTCTAATCTATTATAATGTATTAATTTTATTAGGTCAATAACCCCTTTTGTTATTGCCTTATTTAGTTATATGAAATTTTTATTTAGACCTTTTTTTTCAACGAAACTTTTTGTTGTTTGTGTAAATCTATTTCTTCTTTTCTCCTTTGAAATAGTAGCACAACAGGAAGATTATTGTCCTTTTTCCACGGATAGTACCTGTATTACTATTTGGAATGGAACTGAATATATTCCTTTTTTTGCAAAAGGCGTAAATCTTGGTGTTTCAATACCCGGAACACTGCCTGGTGAACTTGCTGCAAAGAAAGAAGATTATTCTCGGTGGTTTACTCAAATTAAAGATGCAGGATTTAACTGCCTTCGGTTATATACATTGCATTATCCGCGTTTCTATGAAGTGTTGGATTCATTTAACAGAGCAAATAAACAGAATCCATTGTTTTTTTTTCAGGGAGTTTGGCTTAATGAAGAATATCCAACAACAGAGATAGATTTATTTAATTTATTAGATACCTTCAAAATTGAAATTGAAGAAAATATTGATTGTGTTCATGGAAATAGAGTAATACCTGAGCGGTATGGAAAATCTTCGGGTAATTTTTATATTGATGCTTCAGATTGGTGTATTGGTTACATACTAGGAAGGGAAGTTTCTCCAGAAGAGATTATTAAAACAAATATAGCCAATGATGCGATTAATTATTTTGAAGGAAATCATTTTTCAATAAATAATGCATCGCCATCAGAATCTTGGTTTGCTTCCTCATTGGATTATACCGTAGAATATGAGTTGACAAATTATAAAACTCAGAGACCAGTGAGTGTATCAAGCTGGCCTACTTTAGATCCGCTCTATCATGCAGAAGAAGTTAACCGAGAAGAAGACTCCGTCTCAATAGATTTATCAAAAATTAATATTATAGATGCTCCTGCAGGGCTTTTTATTAGTTATCATGCTTATCCGTATTATCCTGATTTTATAAGTAAACAATCTTCTTATCTGAAGTATTTTGATAATTACGGTCCTAACAGCTATTTAGGTTATTTAACTGAGTTGAAATCCCATTATAGTAACATACCGTTAATTATCGCTGAATTTGGTGTTCCTTCTAGTTGGGCGATAGCGCATTATGCAACTTCTGGGATGAATCATGGAGGTTTTGATGAGTATAATCAGGGATTGACTAATGTACGAATGCTTAATACAATAAGAAATGCAAATTGTGGTGGAGGCGTGCAATTTGAATGGCTTGATGAGTGGTTTAAACGAACCTGGATGACAGATCCAATTGATAATACAGAAAACAGGTATCTATGGCATAATGTGGCAGCCGCAGAACAAAACTTTGGTCTTGTTTCTTATAACGAAACAATCTTAAGTGATACAATAATAAAATTAGATACCACTGTTAATGATTTAACACATATTAATGCAGAAGTTAACTATGCTTACTTTGAATTAGAAGTAGGTTTAAAATCGCCACTTAATATATTGGACGAAATGTGGGTTGCTTTTGATACTTATGGTGATACGTTAGGGGAAAAACTTCTCCCAACATCGGATACAATTCCTTTTCGCTCAGAATTTGCATTGCATTTAACTAATTATTCTGCAAATCTGTATGTTACAGAAGCTTATGATATCTTTGCTATCTGGCATAACATCTCTGATTCGATGCAATTATATCAGTCTATTGCATCTGAAGGTGCTCCGTGGAATATTGTAAGGGTTAAGAATAATTATTTTTATTCTGATGTTCAATATATTGGGGATCTGCAAGTGAATTTTAGTTTCCAAAATCCATCATCAAAAGATGCTGTTACTATTTATGATGATAAAATAAAGATAAAAATCCCCTGGTCATACCTCAATGTAATAGCTCCAAATAAAATGTTGGTCCTTCATGATAATAAAAATACATCAGCACGAGAAAACACTACATCAGAAGGATTTAATATAGCGGTACTGTATAATGATAATTGGTATTCTACAGAGAATCGGTTCAAATGGAATACCTGGAGCAGTATTAAAGATTCTTCTATTACTGAACGTCTAAAAACATCATATTATGTTATGCAAGATAATATGGAAAGTTTTAATTCGCCTGCTATTGCTGTAAGAGATAGTTTTATTTTTGAGAATGTTACCTTTCCAGTTGATGTTTCAGCTGAAAATGGATTGTTAGCAAATGATTTTGATGTAGATGGAGGGTATATAATTAGTTTATTAACTAAAGATTCAGAGAATGGGCAGGTAGATCTGAATAACGATGGTTCATTTTCTTATTATCCTTATAATGGTTTTGAGGGATATGATAGCTTTGAATACAGTGTTTATGATGGGAATACTTTATCAAAATCTAATTCTGTTGTAATTTATATAGAACAAAACACGGCTGTAGAGGATATTACCTTTGTTAATGCTGATATATTAAAGATTTATCCCAATCCGACCAATGAATTTTTAAATATTAAGTCTCATCAAGTTATAAATTCTATCCAGATTTTTGATTTATCAGGAAAAATGATTGATAGTTATTCTGTTGATGATAACACTTTTGGAATTGATGTTTCTTCGTATAGAATTGGTAATTATGTTCTTGTGGCAAAAGTCGGAGAGCAAGTTGTATCTGGACGCTTTATAAAAGAATAGTTCATTAGGATCCTGTTATTTTACAATTCTATCTGGATATCATAATTATTTAATAGCCCAACAACTCCATTCAAAGAAAATTTTGCTTTTTTTATTTTATTCCTATTTGGATCGATACTATAATTATTTGCAGTTGTAAAATCTGCTTTTTCAATAATAGTGTTATCAAAGATAGCCCCAGATAAATCACATAGATCAAATCTTGCATCAGTTAGATCTGCTTCAGTAAAATCAACTTCAGCAAGTTTACAGTTAGAAAAAATAGTTTTCTTTAAATTACATTTATAAAATGAAGATAAATTTAAAATGCATTCTTGAAGATCGATACTAAACAATATTCCAACACAATTATCAAAATGTAGCCCAAGTAATTTACAGTTTCTAAAAGAAATATTCTGGAGCGATGTATTTGTAATATTCACTAAACTTAAATCAGAATTTATAAAGTCGCAATCAATAAAAGTTATGTGAGATAAATCGGAATTAGAGAAATTACAATTTTCAAATTTACAATCAAAATAACAGGCTTTTGTAAGTTTATTTTCTGTAAAATTATGGTTCTTAAAATTTTTGTCTTCTATGGTATTGAGATTCATTGTAAAAAAATGTTTATGTATTAAATAATTGTAATTGGTTGTGGAAATTATTGCAGTTCTCTAGCTGAAGAAGTTTTCTTTTTGCATATATTCCTCCGGCATATCCTACTAATTCACCCTTATTTCCAATAATCCGGTGACAAGGAACAATAATAGAAATAGCATTGGCCCCATTTGCAGAAGCAACAGCTCGAATAGCTTTTTCATTGTTTAATTTTTTTGATAAACCAAGGTATGATTCTGTTTTGCCAAAAGGTATTTCTAACAAAGCATTCCAAATATTTTTTTGAAATTCAGTTCCAATAAATTGAAGAGGGATATTAAATTGTGTTCTTTTTTTTTCAAAATACTCCAATAATTGTTTTTCTGCTTCTCGATTAATTTCAGAATCAGATTCCTGGTAAATTGTATTCAATCCTTTTTGGATACGTTGATCTATACTGGAACGCATTTTCCTGTATCGCCAGTCACATAAACATAAAGAATCTTTATACGAACCTAGGATTAATTCTCCAACAGGGGTGGATATATATTTTATGGAAATATTCAATTCTGTATTCTCAAGATTAAATTTTTAAATAAGAATTTTTCACTCATTTGTATTTTACGAAGAAGATAAAAACAAACAAATGATTTATTCAATTCTATATAAATATTCACTGGTTCTTATTAGTATTGATTTTTTATAAATTGCAGGCGTAGCCCAAATTTGTCCTTTTAAATTATTTTCTGAAATTATATTTTCTTTTCTACCATGTTTAATTACATATGTATTACCATTAGTAGATGAAAAATAAATATATCCATCACAATAAATAGGGGATGAATTATATTTTCCTTGCAGCTTTTTTGACCAGATTTCATTACCTGTTTTGGCATCTAGACACCAGAGAATACTTTTGGTATCAATGGTGTATAATAGTCCATCTTTAACTAGTTGTGTAGATAGTTGTAGGATTGGATATTCTTTTTTCCAGATAATATTAGTCTCCGAAATATCACCTTTTCCCTTAGGGTTTACAGCCATTAATAAGGCAACTTTTTTGTTTTCTTCTGTTGTTATGAAACTTGTGTAAAAAAATAAAATACCATTTTCAAATGAAGGCATTGCGATGGTAGAATCTTCTCCTTTTACAATTCGCCATACTTCTTCACCTGTTTCTGGATTATATGCGATTGTTACAGCAGCACCATTAGAGATCATTAGATCTTGTCCATCAACAGATATGATTAATGGTGTTGTGTAAGCCTTTTTTCCTATAGGTTCTAAATTCTCATATACTTCATTAGGCCTGTCTGTTTTCCAAACTGTTTTTCCTGTTTTTTTATCTAAGGCAATAATAAAACGGACATCAGTACCTTCATAGTGAAGAATTAATAAATCTTTGTACAAAACAGGGGAAGAACCTGGTCCTTGAACATGATCACAATGTAAATCTGTGCGTTGCCAAACAACATTACCAGATGTTGTACTTATACAAGAAGTTCCGTAACTACCAAAATGTACGAAAACAAAACTATCCTCTATGCAAGGGGTTGGAGTTGCATATGTATTTACACCGTGCTTCCCATATAATGTATCAGGTTCAAATAATTTGATGTCATAAATAGTTTTACCTGATTCATAATCAATACATACAGCAAACATCTCAGTTCCATCTTCATTTGCCGTAGTTAACCATATTTGATTATTAAGAGCTACAGGAGAAGACCATGCCTTTCCGTGAATATCTATTTTCCATATTATATTCGTAGTGTCATTCCAGTTTGTTGCAATCTCTGTGTTATTAGAGATACCATCAAGATTAGTACCTCTGAAATGAGTCCATCCTGGGGCTTGGGCAAAAATTGTGGAGTTATTAAGTGATAGTGATAAAATCAATATAAAGATAAATTTAGACATTAATGAATGCTTCACTATTTTGATATTAGCTATTAATAATTTAAGTATTAAATTGTCTATTATGCTTATTTTGGAACTTTATAGAAAAAATTTCCTGTAACTAAAAGTCCTATAAAAACGAAAATAGCAAATGTTAAACTACTAAATGCAAGTTGCATTCCCCCAGATACGATATGGCCACTTGTACAACCTCCAGCCATGCGGGCACCGATAATTAAAATAAATCCACCAAAGAACGCCCATAAAATTCTCCCTATTAAAGATGTTCCCCGGTAATTTTTCCAATTTTCATGCATGAGTGTAAATTTGAATTCTTTATTTATAAGGGACATTATTAAACCAGCAGCGAATGCCCCGGTTAAAAATTTTAACTCCCAGTTACCTGGCGTTTCTATTTTATTAAAATAATCATTATTAATTGTTTTTGTTAAAAGATCTCCTAAATAAGGATATGTTGTTGATGCTCCGATTGGCCTGTTCGTAAAAGCTTCGGAAAAAACAAGTAAATTCAATATTGCTAGAGCGATACCTGAGATTACCCATTTATTATTTTGTGTGTTTTCAATTCTATTAATAGCAATTGCTGTAACAATAAATAGAAAACCTATAATAAGAATCAGAATTATAAATAAAGAGTTTGTCCCTATTAATGAGTTTAAAGAAATATTACCAAGATTTGGACCGAGTATAGAAGAAATATATGGAACGCAAAAAGTATAAACTACACCTCCGGTAAGTCCGCCAAGTATACCAATAAATGCATCAATTGAACCTTCTCCCATTGATATAAACAGAGTGCCTGGACAATACCCCAGAATTGCCATGCCTACACCGAATATTAAACCTCCTAGAACTAAGCCTCCTAGAATAAATGGTTTTATATGGTATGAAGCTAATCCTTTAAGAATTTCAATATTTAATAATATAATACCTATTCCAATTGCTAGTGCTATTACTTTAGCAACAGTAAAATCTTTCCTTATTGCCAAGCCACTAATAACATTATACCTGTTTACTTTTGAATATCGAAGGGCTGCTCCAAATAAAAAACCAAAAACAAAAATTATAGCATTCATTTGATCAGAGTTTTATTTTATAGTATTAGTCTTTTAAGAATTTGGGTTTCAGGTGCCAAAATACAAAAGATATTTATGTTTAATATTATTTATTTAAAAATATTCTTGATTTTTGATAAACTATAATTTTCTTGGGGTTAAATATGTTTAAAAGTAATCATGAGATTAAAGATTGTATGGAGTTTGCTGGTAAACATAATAATTTAACCAATTTGAAAACAATAGGTTAGCGTGACTTCTCCAATTTACAATTGGTTCTTGAGTAGGATCGTCATTAGGGAAATAGTTTTTAGGAACATCAATAGGTAACCCTTTACCTAAATCTCTTTCATACTCGCCTTTTAGTGTTAAGGGGTCGTATTCAGAATGCCCTGTTATAAAAAATTGTTTTCCCTGCTTATCTCCAACAATATATACTCCGGCATCTTTTGATTCTGATAAAATTGTTAATTCAGGAATCTTTAAAATATCTTCTCTTCTCACTTCCGTATGTCTCGAATGTGGAGCAGGAAAAATGTCATCAAACCCTCTTACTAAAGGTTCGTTTCTGTCTTTGACATCATGAGAAAAGATACCGAACATTTTATTTTTTAGTGGATATTTTGGTATTCCATAAAAATGATAAAGTCCTGCTTGTGCTCCCCAACATATATATAATGTAGAAGTAACATTTTCTTTAGCATAATCCATAATAAGTTTTATCTCATCCCAGTAATTTACTTCTTCATATTCTAAGTGTTCTATTGGGGCACCTGTGATTATCATTCCATCGATTTTTCTTTTTTGAATCTCATCAAACGTTTTATAGAATGATTCTAAGTGTTCTTTTGGAGTATTTTTAGAAAGATGTGTTTTTGTATATAATAAGGTTATCTCTACTTGCAACGGCGTGTTTGAGAGAACTCTCAACAGATGGGTTTCTGTTGTTGTTTTTATGGGCATTAAATTAAGAATAGCAATTTGCAAAGGACGAATATCCTGATGTATTGCCCGAGTTTCTCGCATTACAAATATATTTTCATTTTCAAGCTGTTCAACAGCAGGTAGATTATCCGGAATATTTAAAGGCATAATTAATTTTTTTTACAAAAATAGATAAAAGCTTGGAATAGATAAGACTTCTTATGAGAAGTCTCTTTTATTTATAAATTTGCGCAAAATTTTAATATTTATATCCAAGCTTTCTGTTTGATGAAAACATGGTTTTCTGACATAAAAAATATTTTCTTAGGTTACGATTTAAACTCAAAAGGCTTTCAAATATCATTGTCTGAAGAAATTAAATTCTGGCGGGATAAGATATTTAAAAGTGGTTTACGGTTCGCATATTATTTTAGTGTTATTGCCGTAACAACATCTGTAATTCTCTTAGTAAAAGAGAATAGAATATCGTTAGCTTTTTTAGATTTTTTTCATTTAGTTGCATTTACTTTTATTGTGTTTTTTAGAAAAATAAACCTTCATCTAAGAAAGATTCTGGTTGCGGTTCTTGTATTTATTATTGGCTTAAACAATATTTTATTTCTTGGGAATCCAGACATAGGTTATATATTTTTATTTATTTCACCTATTTACTCTGGCTTTTTTCTTGGCAATAAAAGTACATTACATAATTTGCTTGTAATGTTTTTGGTGTTACTGTTTTTAGGAATAGGAGAGAAATACGGAATATTTTTCTATTCTATTTATCCTGATAATGGAAATGATTCTTTTATTGTCTTTTTTATCGATTTTTTTATTTTAAGTTCTGTCGTTGCTATTTCATTATCTCACCTGTTAAGAAAACTTTATAATACGATTGACAGGGAAGATAGAATTAAAAATCTTCTTGAACTAGAACAAAAAAGATTGTTTCAGGCAAAAGAGAAAGCTGAAGTAGCAGATAGATTAAAATCAGCTTTTCTGGCCAATATGAGCCATGAAATTAGAACACCACTAAATGGAATTTTGGGTTTTGCAGAATTACTTAAGGATGATGAAATTACAATAAAAGATCAAAAAGAATTTGTTGATATAATTATAAATAATGGGAAGCATTTATTAAACATAATCAATGATATTATAGATATTTCTAAAATAGAATCTCAACAGTTAAATATAAAACCAGCCTATTTTAATCCGGATGAGCTTTTAAATGAATTGTTTAGTTTTTTCGAAAAACACAAAAAAAATATCCATAAAAAACATGTTGAGTTAGTGATGTCCACCACGCATAATAAGAAAGACAACCAGATTTTCTTTGATAAAACAAGGTTAAACCAAGTTCTTTCTAATTTAATTCATAATGCACTGAAATTTACAGAAACAGGAAAAGTAGAATTTGGATATTCATATATTACTGATGAGAAAATGGAGTTCTTTGTGGAGGATACAGGTATAGGAATTGACGAAAAAGATAAAAAAATTGTTTTTGAGCGTTTTAGGCAGGCAGAAATAGATAATCGCCGTTCAGTGCATGGTACAGGACTGGGGTTATCTATTTGTAAAGCATTAATAGAATTAATGGGGGGAAGCATTCAATTAAAATCTAAAAAGAATGTAGGATCAAGATTTAGTTTTGTCTTGCCTTTAAATCATTTTTTGGAATTGTCTGAAAATGAAGATGAAAGTTTGCGATCTGTTATGAACTTTAAAATTGATTTAAACTAAAATATATTTTTGGTATAATAATTGAATTTTCAATAAAGATTTATCCATCCCGTTTTTTTACTTTCCTTTGAAATAAATAAGTAATTTGAATATTTTATTGTTTTAGTTTAGTTTTTTAATTGTCAGTACTTTAAGTTATTTGGCATAAGGATTGTAAAATTGAAAACAGAAACTATGTTTAACTTTAAAACAAAAACGCCATGAAAAAGAAAATTACAATAATAGTAGCACTGATGGCAATGAGTTTAGCCATGGCGGTAGCTCAACAGCGTTCTACCACAACAAAAAGTAGTACTTCAGATAAAAAAGTAAAAAGCGAACAGAAAACAGAAAGAAGAAAACAAGAGAACAAAGCAATAGAAAAAAGATCTGCAACGTCAACAAGACGAGTACAAATTGATCCAAATAGAAATACCAATACTCAAAATAATAAACCGTCTGATAACAGAACAAGTTCAACTTCAACAAAGGAAACTACGCCAACTCGTTCAAATACCAATGTGTCAAATACAAGCAGAAGAACTTCAGAAGGCACTTCTACAACAAGAACGAGTGAGGTTAAAAATACAAACAGGACACCTTCAGGAAATGTTTCAAGAACGGCTACAACAACAAGGAGAGATGATGATAGGCCTAGTCAAAATGTAAACAGAGAAACAAGGTATTATAAGTCTACAAGGCAATATGCCAACGAAAGGCCAGTTTATCATCATTATAGGAATACTCCATATTCAAGGGAGTACAGAGCAGAACATTATCCATACAGAAGGCCTGTTCAAGTTAATATTAATTGGACTCCTACAATTTATCGTAACTATTGTGTTATCTATCCAGAAATCAGGCAATGGGGTTTCCATGTAAATTACAGAGTAGATGTTGTTTCTGCATACGATGCATACTATCATGCCGGTGAAATCAGAACAGTTTATGGAGAAGTAAGGGAAGTATTTTACGCAAGAGAAACAGATGAGTATATCTTATATTTTGGAGAATATTATCCATATCACGATTTCACCGTAGTTGTTCCTGGTTGGTTAGCAAGAAGATATAGCAGAAGGCCAGATAGGTTTTTCGAAAGGCAACATTTAGCAGTAACAGGGTTAATAAGTATGTGGGAAAGAAAACCAGAAATGGTTGTAATGAAAGATTACCAACTTAATTTTTACTAGGTTTTCAAAACACACTAGAAAAAGGAATCTTTAAGGATTCCTTTTTTTATGTTCTTTTAAAATTGAACTATCACCATAACTTAGAAAACGAAAGTTATTATTTAAAGCGAAATTGTATATTTCCATCCAGTTATCACCTACAAATGCAGCAATCAACAAGAGTAAAGTGCTTTTAGGCTGATGGAAATTTGTTATCAAAGAATTTACGAATTTGAATTCATATCCAGGAGCAATTATTATTTGAGTCGAAGCTGAAATTATATCTGTTTGTTTTATTTCCATATCATCAATAATTGCTTGAATACTTTCAGAAGCGCTATATATTTTTTCTGTTTTATATGGAGACCATTGTTCTACAAAATAAGGATTTTCTTTTTTTTCGATTAGTTGTTTACCAATAATATATAGACTCTCGAGGTTGCGTACCGTTGTTGTTCCTACAGCAGTAATATTACCTAGATGTTTAATCAAATTATTAAGGGTGTTTTTATTTATTTCAAAATGCTCAGTATGCATCGGATGATTTGAGATATATTCACTCTTAACAGGTTGAAAAGTACCCGCTCCCACATGTAATGTAACTTCATCTAAGGTGATGTTTTTTTGTTTTACTTTCGCCAATATTTCTGGTGTGAAATGTAAACCTGCTGTTGGTGCCGCTACTGAACCTTCAATTTTTGAATAAATAGTTTGATAACGTGTTCTATCAATATCCTCACTTTTTCTTTTTAAATATGGAGGAATTGGTGTGTTGCCAATGTTTTCTAAAATCATTGAAAAGGTTACTTCCGGATTATCCCATGTAAAGCGTATAATATTTTTATCCGCTGTTTGATTTTCCAGAAATGCTGATAATTCCGTTTTTAATTCATTTATAAATATAGTTTTTTTGAGTTCTTCACCTTTCCATTTCTTTTTATTTCCAACAAGACAGGCCCATGTACAACTTTTTGTTTGTTGAAAATTCTGGTTGTATTCTTTAGGTAAAAATGGCTCCAGGCAAAATATTTCGATTTTAGCTCCTGTCGATTTAAAAAATTCTAAGCGTGCATTAATTACTTTGGTGTTATTAAAAATTAGCAAGCTATCTTCCTCAAGGTAGTTGTTAATATGTGTAAATTTATCTTTAGAAATATTCTTACCATCAAAAACAAGTAAGTTAGAACCACTTCTTTCTGTTGTTGGATATTTCGCAATCCGTTCATCTGGAAGGGAGTAGCTGTAATCTTCAATTTTTATTCTCTGAATCTCAACCATAAAAAATTTTAAGAGAGCAAAAATAACTAATTTTGCACATCCAAAAAGTAAAGGAATGAAGTTCAAAGTAGGAGATAAAGTAAAATTACTTAATGAAATTGGTGAGGGAGAAATCACCCGTGTTGGAGAAAATGATATTGTTCATGTCCAGTTAGAGGATGGTTTTGATGTCCCTATGAAGACCAATGAAATAATTAAAATTTCAAATAAAGATAATTTTCCCGGACTGGAAAAAGAAGAGGAAAAGGAAGACGAACAGCAGGAAGAACATGAAGAACGTGATGAAATTGAGCTCAGTAATGTTGACCTACTTGATAAGGATAATACAAAAATTAAGCTAGTATTAGGATTGGTTCCAACAAGAGTTAATCATCTTTCGATTAGTGATTTGGATTTGTACTTAATCAATGATAGTAATTATGGGATTTCTTATCATATCGGAAAGTTAAATGATAATAAAGAGGCTTCAAAGATTTCTACTGGTACGTTGGAAGATAATACAAAGATTTATTTACAAACATTTTCACAATCAGATTTAAGTAAAACAAAAACTATCTATTTGCAGGCGATAGCATTCGGCAATCAATTTTTTACGTACAAAGATCCTATCAATATTAAGTTTGATATTTCATCTTTTGATTTTTACCGAACAAAGTCATATGAAGAAAATGAGTTTTTTGAATCTCAGGCAATTATTCTTGATGTTGATAAACCCAGTGGCGATGATTTAAGAAAAGAAATTGAAAAACTAAAAGACTCTGATTATGTTAAAATTGTTAAACAAAAAGGAGACGGCCCGAAAATTGTAGAAAAGCCACAGAACGAGAAAAAAACTTCAGATATTGAAGAAGTTGATTTACATATTGAAAAGATAATAGATAGCTACGAGGGGTTGTCAAATGGAGAGATTGTTGAAATTCAGTTAAGTAGGTTTGAGACTTGTTTAGAGGGTGCCCTTCGGAATAACCAGAAAAAAATTGTTTTTATTCATGGTGTAGGAAATGGCAGGTTAAAACATGAATTACGCAAAAAGCTGGAAAGAAAATACTCAAATTTAAAATACCAGGATGCTTCATTTAAAGAATATGGATATGGGGCAACAATGGTTTATTTGAAATGATAAATGATTGATATCTGTTGTTGAATAAAACATCCATCATTAAACATTAGTTGTTAAAAAATATAGCAGGTCATTCTATCGCTTCAATTGAATAATTGAAGAGGAAAGTCCGGACAACGCAGGGCGCCTGACTTTTGAAAAAAAGATATCCGTGAGGGTATAGTACCGGGGAAGAAAAAAACTTCCTGCCAATAGGCAGGTAAAGGTGAGAAGGTGGAGTAAGAGACCACCAGTATCAATGGTAACATTGATAGCTGCCCGGCTTTGGGGTTGTAAGGCCATGTATATCCTGAGTAACCCTGTTTCAGGGATTCTGAAGCTGCCCGCTTCGGTTTCAGGAGGGGTAGGCCGCATAGATAAATGATAGAAGTCTCAACTTGTTGAGAAACAGAATCTGGCTTATCGACCTGCTATTTTTTTATTAATAATGTTAGTCTTAAATTTATTCGTTAATTTACGAACTATATGCCAGCAAAAGATCCAATAACAGAAAAACAAAAGAAAATTGCCCGCTATGCAAAGGCTTTGGGGCACCCGATACGAATCTACGTGTTGGAGTTGTTATCGAAACAAAGTTGTTGCTATAGTGGAGATATTTCTAACGATTTACCAATTGTTAAATCAACATTATCACAGCATTTAAAAGAATTAAAAGATGCGGGTTTGATCCAGGGTGAAATAGAAGCCCCTAAAATTAAGTATTGTATCAACAAAAATAATTGGGACGAAGCCCGTGAATTATTTAGAGATTTATTTAAATTTTAATGAAATGTTCGATTTATACTGAATAACAATTAAAATAAATCACTATGGAAATAAAAGTTTTAGGCCCTGGATGCTCAAAATGTAAGAAATTAGAGCAGATAACAAAAGATGCTGTTAATGAACTTGGAATTGAAGCCAATATTGAAAAAATTGAAGACCTTCAGATGATTATTGAGTATGGGGTAATGAGGACGCCAGCCCTTGTTGTAAATAATGAAGTTGTATTATCTGGAAGACTTGCTTCAAGAAGTCAAATAAAAGAAATCCTTTTAAAATAAATGATTTGCTAAAATGAAAAACAAGACGCTCTTTATTTTAACTCTCTTTTTTGTGTTTGTATTTTATTCATGTAAAACAGGGAATAAAGATATAGCCAATTCTGAGAATATTGTAAGTCAGGAATCAACAGATGTCATAGCGTATTATTTTTATGGGAAAATACGTTGTGCAACATGTATTGCTGTGGAAAAAGTAACAAAAGAAGTAATTAGGAGAGATTATGCAGAGAACGTTATTTTTCAGACAATAGACCGGGAAGAAGATAAAAATGAAGAACTTATAAAGAAATACAAAGTTGCGGGTCAAACATTATTGTTAGTAAAAGGTAACGAAGTAATAAATTTAACGAATATGGCTTTTTTATTGGCGCGTAATGCTCCAGAAGAGTATGAAACTAGGTTGAAATCAACAATTGAAACAATGCTTTAAATATGGATTTTTTACGAAATCTTCTTGAAAGTTCTCCGTTGCCAGTTTTATCTGCCTTTTTATTAGGTCTTATGGTAGCTGTTGGCCCTTGTACAATGACAGCAAACATATCAGCAATAGGATATATAGCGAGGGATATTTCAAATCAGGGAAGAGTATTTCTAAACGGGTTTATTTATACACTTGGCAGAGGAATTTCCTATACAATAGTAGGTTTTCTTTTTTATTTTGGAGCCAGTCAATTCGAAATTTCCGCTTTTCTCCAAATATGGGGAGAAAAAATTTTCGGACCACTTTTGATTCTTATCGGTTTCTTTATGTTTGATTTTATCAATATTTCAATTCCGGGATTTGGTTTTCAAACAGAAAAAATGGAAAAGAAACCAAATACACAATTTTTTGATGTTTTGCTTCTGGGAATTGTTTTTGCACTGGCTTTTTGTTCCTATAGTGGAGTGCTGTATTTCGGAATGCTTATTCCGATGACGATATCAAGCGCCAGAGGTCTATATCTACCAATGATTTTTGCATTAGCAACAGGTATTCCCGTAATTGTTTTTTCATGGATTATTGCATTTAGCATAAAATCTATTGGGAAGGTTTATAATAAAATAAAAGCCTTTGAGTACTGGTTTCGAAGAGTAGTTGCTGTTTTATTTATCGGAATAGGAATCTATTATGTTATTGTCCTCTTTATTCTATAACATAAGATTTTAAACATTCTATAAAGACAAGGAATTTTTGTAGTTGGATTTATTTATATGTGGTTTGGATATTTTTAAACTATATAAAACTTAATATTCATTTAAAATACTAAAACATGAAAACAAATTCCATCGGTTTTATTGGAGGAGGTAGAATTACCCGTATATTCTTACAAGCATTTCAAAATAAGTCTGTCGTATTTGAAAAAATAAAAGTGTATGAACCCAATACTGATACTTTTCAAGCATTAAAATCTTCATTTTCGGGAATCGAAAAAGCACAGTCAGCAGAAGAAATAGGAGAGGGGAATGTTGTAGTAATCGCGGTTCATCCACCAATGGTAATGGAGTCATTAGAGAAAATAAAAGGCATTGTAAAAAGCGAAAGCCTTGTTTTTTCTTTGGCCCCTAAGATTACAATAGAGAAAATTGTAAATTTTTTGCAAGTCAAAAATGTTGTGCGAATGATTCCGAATGCAACTTCATTTATAAATGAAGGATATAACCCGGTAGCCTTTCATTTAGAAATGAGTGAACAGGTTAAAGCCTCATTTTTTGATATGGTAAGACCTTTGGGGGATTGTTTTGAAGTGTTGGAAAATAAACTCGAAGGATATGCTATTGTATCAGCCATGCTTCCAACATATTTCTGGTTTCAATGGAAGGAAATGGAGAAAATAGCAATGGAAACTGGTTTGGATAAAGTAGAAGCTCAGAAAACGATTCAATCAACCTTAAACAAATCGATATCTCTTTTTTATAATTCTGGATTATCTTCTGAAGAAGTGATTGATTTAATCCCGGTAAAGCCTATTGGCGAGAATGAAGATGAGATTAAATCAATTCTAAATGCAAAATTATTGGGGCTTTATAGCAAACTTAAAAGTTAATAAAAGCTCTCCTTATAGCTACTCCGACAGGTCTGATGACTCTGTCGGGTTTTAGCATCTAAATTATTATAGCACTAAAAGCTGCTTACAGCCTTTTTAATTGCCAGCAATTTTTTTAATAAAGTATCTACCTGGTTTAATGGTAGCATATTGGCTCCATCTGATTTTGCTTCAGACGGATTTGGGTGTGTTTCCATAAATATTCCGTCAACACCAACTGCAATACCAGCCTTTGCAATGGTTTCTATTAGCTGTGGCAAGCCTCCTGTAACACCCGATGATTGATTGGGTTGTTGGAGGGAATGGGTAATATCAAGAATTACGGGATGACCAAGTTCTTTCATGGTAACAATACCCCGGTAATCGACCAAAAGATCGTAATACCCAAACATAGTACCTCTGTCTGTTAACATAACCTTGTCGTTTCCGGAATCAATAATTTTATCGGCAGCAAATTTCATTGCCTCGGGTGCCAAAAATTGACCTTTTTTTATGTTTACTACTTTTCCTGTTTTTGCAGCAGCAATTAGTATGTCTGTTTGTCTGCATAAAAAGGCAGGAATCTGTAAAATGTCTACATACTTACCAGCCATTGTAGCTTCTTCAGCTGAATGGATATCGGTGACGACAGGTACTTCCAGTTCATTTTTTATTTTAGCAAGGATTTCAAGCCCTTCTATGTCTCCAATACCCGTAAAAGAGTCAATTCTTGAACGATTAGCTTTTCTGTACGATGATTTAAAAACAAAGGGGATATTTAACTCTGAAGTTATTTCTTTTAGTTTTTTAGCTGTTTCAAAGGTTATTTTTTCTCCTTCAATAACACATGGTCCAGCTAGTAAAAGAAAAGTATCCTTGTTTTTTTTTGCTTGTTGTAATACTTTATCTATCATTTTTTTAATCTAATTTTTAATTAGTAATTGTATCTGTCCCCCCATAGATTTGATAATCTCTGTCTTAGTTCTTTTTCTTTAGCATTTTTCTGGGGTGAATAGAACATTGTTCCTTCTATATCTTCGGGGAGAAAATTATCATTTATAAAATTTCCTTCGTATAGATGGGCATATTTATAATCTTTTCCATACCCTAAATCTTTCATTAGTTTTGTTGGGGCATTTCTAATGTGTAAAGGAACAGGTAAATCACCCAGGTTTTTTACCATTTGTTGAGCATCGTTTATTGCCTGGTAGGCTGAATTACTTTTTGGACTTGTGGCCAGGTATATAGTTGCTTCAGAGAGAATTATCCTGGCTTCTGGCCAGCCAATGAGATTAACAGCTTCAAAACAGTTTGTAGCCATCAATAATGCGTTTGGATTTGCCAGTCCAATATCTTCAGCTGCCAAAATTACCAAACGTCTCGCGATAAATTTAACATCTTCACCGCCTTCTATCATTCGGGCAAGCCAGTAAACAGCTGCGTTGGGATCGCTTCCCCTGATTGATTTTATGAAAGCTGAGATAATGTCATAATGTTGTTCACCGTTTTTATCATAGATAGCAATGTTTTCCTGGACACGTTTAATAACCTTATCATTATTGATTACGATTTCTTTTCCACCTTCAGCATCAACAACCAAGGATAAAATATTTAAAAGTTTTCGGGCATCTCCTCCGGATATTCTCAACATTGCTTCATATTCTTCAATTTTAATATTTTTTTCTTTTAAGATGACATCATTTTTTAATGCATTAGTTATAATTTCTATTAACTCTTCTTTCTCTAAATGCTTTAAGACATAAACCTGACAGCGAGAAAGTAGAGGAGAAATAACCTCAAAAGAAGGATTTTCTGTTGTTGCTCCGATTAACGTAATTGTTCCTGCTTCAACAGCACCTAAGAGAGAATCCTGTTGAGCCTTGTTAAAACGATGAATTTCATCAATAAAAAGGATGGGGTTGGGATTGTTAAAGAACTGTTGTTTTTTTGCTTTCTCAATAGTTTCTCTAACATCTTTTACGCCAGAACTTATCGCACTCAATACATAAAATGCCCGGTCAAGTTGATTCGCAATGATTTTAGCCAGGGTTGTTTTACCCACACCCGGAGGCCCCCAAAGGATAAATGAGTGCAAATTCCCAGATTCTATGCTTTGTCTTAAAACAGCCTTTTCGCCAACAAGATGTTTTTGACCTATATAAGTGTCAAGTGTTTTAGGCCTGAGCCTTTCAGCTAAAGGTTGATTGTTATTCATCTAATTTTATAGATTATTATTTCAATTAAAGTGCAAAAATACCATTTTTATTCATTCATGTTTTTAAACATTTGCATATTGGGCATTATCCTTTTACTTTGGCAACCTTAAAATAATTTTATGGTATCAATTGAAACTAAAATTAGAGTGCGTTACGGAGAGACTGATAGAATGGGATATTTACATCATTCTGTATATCCTTTATATTTTGAAGAGAGTAGGACAGAATTACTTCGAAGCCTGGGGATGGATTATAAACAGATGGAAGATAATGGAATCCTATTGCCAGTAAGAGATTTGTCTATAACATATTACCAACCTGCTTTTTATGATGATATTTTAAGGGTGAAGACTATATTAAATATGATACCTACAGCAAAAATTATTTTTGACTACGAAGTACTTAGAAATGAAACAAAGCTATGTAAAGCACAAACAACATTGGTTTTTGTAGATTCTGTAGATAGAAAGCCTGTTAGACCGCCAAAAGAATTTCTGTCAATTTTAGAAAAGAAGTTAGGTTAAGCGTTTTCCAGAGACTTAATTATTTCTTCTATCGATTTAGTGCTATTGGGTAAGATACTGATTGGTACAGGCCCACCAATTTTTTGAGAGACAATATAACGAACACATTTTTCATAGTTAGCCTTCCCCGCAGAACAATATAAAGAACGATAAATTCTTTCTGATTGTGCCCTTTTTAATACCCCTCCTATAAAAATTGGACATTTTTCTGATTTTGGACAAGTTTTATCATCTTCCATGATAAATGATTTTTAAGTTAATAGTAATAAATTTATGAATTAGTTCAATACAAGTCAATCATTTAAAGAATTAAATATTAATGGATAATTGAAGGTTAATTTTAATTGATATTCAAATTTTTGAAGAATTTGTTTTGATGAAAATTATTGGGATAATACTGTATGGAAAAATAAAAAAAATCAAAATAGATAGAAAAAATGATTTTTTGTGTAATGAAATAAAAAGTGGTTCGTCTTGCTTCTGAAAATGATTATAACGAACATAAAATTTACAAAACATGAAAACACTTATTTATTTTATTGGGCTTTGCTTATCGGTTTCTTCTTTTGCACAAAATTCATCAGTAGATAAAGTATTTAATAAATATTCGGGTGCTGAAGGATTTACTACTGTTAATATCAGCACTGATTTATTTAATCTTTTAGCTAAATTAGACCCAGAAGATGAGGATCTTCAAAAGTTTGCACATCAAATTTCAAGTGTGAAGGTTCTTGCATCAGAAGAAAATTCAGGTGCAAAGAATATCAATTTCTTTGATGAATTAGAAGGACAAATTAACTTTGCTGAATTCAATGAGTTATTAACAGTAAAAGAGAAAGACCAGGATGTAAAAATGCTGGTAAAAGAAAACAATGGTATTATTACAGAGTTCTTGTTAGTCGTAGGAGGAAGTGATAATGCATTGGTTCACATAACAGGAAATATCGATTTAAAAACTCTTGGCGAAATGTCAGAAGATGTGGGAATTGATCAATTGGCACATCTTAAGAGATTAGAAGACTAATAGAAAAATAGTTTGTACAGATTATAACTGAATCTTTCAATGACCAGCGAAGAATTTAAAAAGAACGTAATACCGCTTGGAAATAAGCTTTACAGTTTCGCTTTCAGGTTATTGAAAGATTCTGATGAAACGAAAGATGCGATACAAGATATTTTTGTGAAACTCTGGAAATTACGCGAAAAACTAGATGAATACAATAGTATCGAAGCTTTCGCAATGCGTGTAACGCGGAATCATTGCCTGGACAAGATAAAACTTAAAAAGACCGTTTCTCTGGAGGTAAATCCTCCTTATGATAAACAGGTTAAGGAAAAGGATCCTCAACAGATGCTCGAAGTGAATGATAAAATAAAAAATGTGAGAAAAATAATGGAACAGCTTCCAGAACAACAACGCATGATTATTGAGCTTAGAGATGTTGAGGGATATTCTTACGAAGAGATTGAGAAAATTATGGATATAAATATCAATACAATTCGAGTAAATTTATCGAGGGCAAGAAAAAGGATTAAAGAAACATTAATTCAAATTGAAAATTATGGAAGCCAGGGAAATAAAGCTTTTGCTTAATAAGTTTTATGAAGGGGTTACCACTTCAGAAGAAGAAAATACATTAAGAGGGTATTTTAAAACTGAGGTGAATATTCCTGAGGAGCTTGAAGACGATAAACTATTATTCTCAGAATTAAGTGAATATAAAGAAGAGTCTTTACCTGATTTTGATTTAGAAAAGGATCTTGTGGCTGTAATCGAGCAACAGGAAACAAAAGTTATCCGGTTCAAAAAAGCACGATTCTGGACGTTACGCATTGCTGCAAGTATTTTTATTCTGTTTGCGACATATTTTTTTGTAGACAAGTATGTTGCCCCACCAAGTAATTCTACTCCAGAAATGAGCCCGGAAATGGCTTATTTAGAAACAAAGAAGGCATTGCTTTATGTATCCCAAAAATTAAATGGCGGCACTGAAGAACTTAAAAATTTACAAAAACTCACAGAAAGTCTTGAAAATCTTTCAAAACTTAAGGAGTTTGATAAAGCTACAAATATGGTTAAATCACAAAATCGTTAAGAAATTTAGATATGAAACAGTTTATAATGAATATAGTACTTGCTTCACTATCAGTTGCTGCAATAGCACAGAATACAGCTGCTGATAAGTTGTTTGATAAGTACTCAGGAAAAGATGGATTTACTACAGTATTCATTTCGAAATATATGTTCGATTTGTTTGCTCAGATAGATTCTAATGATGAAGATTACAAAGACTTTAAGGATGTTACCAATAAACTTAACAGTATTAAAATACTTGCAAGTGAAGAAGGCGCAGAATTAGGTGGAATTAATTTCTACAATGAAATAATGAAGAATTTACCAGAAAAGGAATATAAAGAGCTGATGGTTATTAAAGAAAAAGATCAAGACTTAAAATTCCTCATTCGCGAAAACAATGGAAAGATTAGCGAACTTCTTTTGGTTGTAGGAGGTACCGGAGAAAATGTGTTAATTAGTATTCAAGGAGAAATAGATCTGGAAACTATTTCTAAATTATCCAAAAGTATGAATATTGGAGGAATGGAAAACCTTGATAAAATTGATATGTAAAAAGTAAATTATGCAAAAATTAACAAGATTTTTTATTCTATTTTTATTTGTTTTTTCTGGTTGTGCAACAATAGATAAGGGCAGGCCTGAAAAAATATTTGAATCTCATGATACTACTCAAGGAGCTGTATATTTGAGCCTTCCACCAAATTTGGCGAAAAAATATATAAAACCAGAATTTGAATCAAATAAAGAAGTAAAAGAAACACTCGAAGAGATAGAGGTCTTAAAAGCACTCTCAATCAAAAAGAATGAGACAGATATTGATGTTGATGTCGAAATTATTGAGCCGTTAAAAGCTTATGCTCAGAAAGAAGACATGAAAGAATTAATTAATGTCACAAATTCAAATTTTCATGTTTCTATTCAAATATTAGATTCTGAAGAAGGAAAAGTAAGTGAATTACTCTTTATGATGGATAATAAAGAAAATTATACGAGTGTCTTCATAAAAGGAAATATTACACTTCAAAATATTCTTTCAATCATCAAACATGTAGATTTTAACAAAATGGGAGATTCTTTTTCCTTTGACTTTTAATAAGATTTACCAATAAAATTCAAAGGAAGAAGAGGCTTTATTCTCTTTGCCATCTGTTATATTAAGTTGTAATGTGTGTTCTTTTCCTTTTTCTAATCTGGAAGAATCGATATAATATCTAATTAAATTATTCTTTGGGTCATATTCAAATAATGCCCATTTCCCATCAATATATCCATCATAAGAATCAATTCCCGTAAGATCATCTGTAACCCTGAAATCAATATACTCCTTGCCCGAAAGATCTGCTTTGTTATAAATATTTAGTGGAGTTATCTTAGGAGACAGAGTATCCACATCAATATAAAACCGGCCAAATTTATTAGGAGTACAGGAAATAAATCCATTGTCATATTTCGAAGTGAAAACATCTTTATCATTATCCTTGTCAAGTCTTATAATAATTGCTTTTCCCCACAAATTAACGGGTAAATTAGTAGGTTTAATTTTTAAGTCATACCTTTTAGAAACAGGTGTATAAACATTATGCACATGGTGCATTGATGAATATTTTGAGTAGGAATTCGTTCCTTTGGAATATTCAAAAGTAATGTCGTCATACAAACCTTTGTAAGGTACTTTTATTTTAATATCTTCTTCTTCAAAGTAATTTGTTGCTTCATAACTAAAAGGGATGCCTTGCTTTTCAGAATTGAATTTATTGTTAATAACAACAGAAGGAGTTTTAACTTTTAATGTAAATTGTAAAGTGGATGTGTTTTGATATGAATCCTTTACAATAAATTCAATATTGTATGAACTATCTTTTACAAAAGAATATCCGGATTTATCCAAAGCGAATTGATATAAACTCAGTTTGTTATTAGGATCTTTGGCTACTTTATGAAACCTTCTGCCACTCTTTTTCCATTCACTATAATCAACATGACTATCAACAGCTCCTGTTTCAGCAAAAGAAAAAGAATTCATTTGATACAAATAAATGGGGACAGAATTAATTCTCATTTCTATTGAATATATACCACATCTATTGCTGGAACCATTGAGGTAATCATAAGTTTCAATTCCAAAACCAATATTTCCGAAAACATTAATAAGATTACTTGTCAGGTTATACTTTCCGTTATTACCTGCTGCATTTATAATTAATTTATTCTGTTGGTTGTTCACAAAACTTTGATTGTCTGTGTTATAAATTAAAATACTTCGGATTTGTGGAGGTATATTATCTTTAATATCGAAATTATACAACAGTCCGTTTCTTGGATCTTGTGTTGCAGTCTCACGTATCTCAAAGTGTAGGTGTGGCCCACCAGAACCACCAGTGTTTCCGGAGAGAGCTATTATTTCACCTTTATTAACAGGGAATTGTTCTGGTTTTAAATATAAGTCAAGCGTATGTGTTTTGTTTCTATATTGATATGCCTTTATAAATTCTTCAATTTTTGGAGAATAGATTTGCAAATGCCCATAAACAGTTGTTAAGCCATTCGGGTGAGAGATATATAGCGATCTACCGTAACCTCCGGTTTGGATCTTAATCCTGGAAATGTAGCCTTCAGCTGCAGCAAAAACATCATGTCCCTCAGTTCCCTGAGTTTTAAGATCGATTCCAGCATGAAAATGTGCACTTCGTAATTCTCCAAAATTTCCGGATAAATAAAGAGGGATATCTAAAGGAGATTGAAAGTAAGAACTTTTATTCTCAGGTATTTGTTGTGATAATAAATAAGTTGAATAAAAAACTAGTATAATTGAAGTGAAAAATATTCTTACCATTAACATAATTTATTTGAGTTAAGCTGCAAAACTAGGATATTAGCTCGTTGTATAAAAATAACTGTGCAAATTTTTAAATAAATATGGTATATTTATATTTTTGTATTTAGCTTTGCTACGATGGATCAGAGACAAGAAGACATAATAAAAAGTTTACGGTTCAGAATCGAAAAGTTAATTTCTTTGTATGAAGCAGAGAAATCGAAAAATAGTGTATTACAAGAAAATAATACGATATTACAAAGGCAATTGTTTGAGAAGGATAATGAGATCGAAGAATTGCAAGTAAAATATAATAATCTTCGTTTAGCGAAAACATTAACAGGAGATGGTGATGATTCGCATGAAGCAAAGATTAAAATTAATAGGATAGTGCGGGAGATTGATAAATGTATTGCTCTTTTAAACAATTAGATAGAACTGCGTTTAATGGAAGACAATAAACTCTCTATAAAGGTAAATGTGGCAGATAGGTTTTATCCTTTAAAAATTGAATTAAAGGATGAGGAGAGAATTCGGACAGCTGCGAAAATGATTAATGAGAAAGTTTTGCAATATAAGCAACGATATGTCGATAAAGACATTCAGGATTTTCTAGCCATGGCTGCTTTACAGTTTGTTATAAAATATATTGAGGATGAGGAGAAACAGGATATTGAACCTGTTTTGAATGAGATTATTGCGTTAAACAAGGAGTTGGATGACTATCTCGAGGAAGAGTAAATTAAGTTCTTTAAATATAACGATTTAACCCGCATTTTCTTCAAGAAATTGTGAAACTCAACACTTTACAATTTGGAGCATAGCTCAAATTGATACTAAGAGCAGGCCTTAGCCATACTTACGTATGGTTCTTCTATATGAAGACATTGGAAACTCGAAGTAACGTGGCGGCTCCTTCCATAATAGATATGGAGTTTCATAAAATTTGGAGAAAGTAGCGGGTTTTTTTATTCACTATATACTTATTTAAAATGATATCAGACATATTATTAGGACAAATAACTGTAATTAAAGGGGCAATTTTTGGCTCCCTGTTGTTCCTTTTGGGAGCAGTAATTATGTATGTTATTTTACAAATGTTTCTTAAGAAAAGACAAGAGAACATTCTTAAAGAAGCAAGAAATGAAGCGGAGATAATCAAAAAGGACAAGATTTTACAAGCTAAAGAGAAATTCTTTCAGTTAAAATCCGAACACGAAAAAGTAATAAACGACAAAAATAATAAGATTGCTGCTTCCGAATCAAGGATTAAACAGAAAGAAATGACTGTTAACCAAAAGATTGACGAGGCAAATCGAATGAAAAATGAAGTTGATGCTATTCGTAAAAACCTTGATGTACAACTTGAAGTAGTTGAGAAAAAAACAGAAGAACTTGAAAGGGCCCACCGTCAACAAGTAGAACAGTTAGAGGCTATTTCAAGTCTATCTGCAGAGGAAGCAAAAGCCCAGTTAATAGAATCGCTTAAAGAAGAAGCGAAAACCGAGGCTATGTCTTATATTAACGAAATAATGGACGAGGCCAAAATGACTGCTACACGAGATGCAAAGAAAGTTGTTATAGAGACTATCCAAAGAGTTGCATCTGAAACTGCTATTGAAAATTCAGTTACTGTATTTAATATAGATAACGACGAAATAAAAGGTAGGATTATCGGTCGTGAAGGACGAAACATTCGTGCTCTTGAAGCTGCCACAGGTGTTGAGATTATTGTTGATGATACTCCGGAAGCAATAGTTCTTTCTGCGTTTGATCCGGTTAGAAGAGAGATTGCCCGTTTAGCACTTCATCAACTTGTTACCGATGGAAGGATTCACCCTGCAAGAATTGAGGAGGTTGTATCTAAAGTTGAAAAACAGATCCAGGAAGAAATTATTGAGGTAGGTAAACGTACAGCTATTGATTTGGGAGTTCATGGCCTTCACCCTGAACTAATCAGGTTGATAGGGAAAATGAAATATCGTTCATCTTATGGACAGAATTTGTTACAACACTCACGTGAAGTTGCTAATCTTTGCGCCATCATGGCAACAGAACTAGGCTTAAATGCAAAATTGGCAAAACGTGCAGGTTTGTTACATGATATTGGTAAAGTACCTGATGAAGAGCCTGAATTACCTCACGCTATTCTTGGTATGAAACTCGCTGAGAAATATAAAGAAAAACCTGAGATTTGTAATGCAATCGGTGCACACCATGATGAGATTGAAATGACAAGTCTTATTTCACCTATCGTCCAGGTTTGTGATGCTATTTCAGGAGCAAGACCAGGAGCAAGAAGAGAAATTGTTGAGTCATATATTAAACGTTTAAAAGATCTTGAAGATCTTGCCCTATCACATCCAGGTGTTATGAAAACTTACGCTATCCAGGCTGGACGCGAATTACGCGTAATAGTTGGTAGTGAAAAAGTTTCTGACAAAGAAGCAGAAAGCTTATCCTATGATATCTCTAAGAAAATTCAGGATGAGATGACTTATCCTGGACAGATTAAGATTACTGTGATTCGTGAGACAAGGGCAGTGGCTTATGCTAAATAGATATTAAGTTCTAATAACATAAAAAAATCCCGCTCGAATATTCAAGTGGGATTTTTTTATGTTTTTTTCTAAAATTGATTCTCCGAAGAAGGAAACAATTTTAATATTTTCTGTAACATTAATATTTTATCCATATACCCCAGATTTTCGTAAGAAAGAATAAGGTTGAGGATTAATCGTTTTACGATATCTGTGTGTTTGCATGGTTCGTAAAAAGTAGAATTTGGTTTTAGTTTTTGTTGTTTTATAAAATGATCAATTTCTTTTTTTCCAAGAATAATTCCTTTATTAAAAGGATTAATATAGAATAATACAGGTTTTTCTTTATCATTTTGGAACCATTCATCAACATAAGCTAAAATAAAATTTTTAGGTAAGTTCACCCCATAAACAGAAATACCCAAACGTTGACAGGTAACAAGATATACAACTGCTAAGGAAATAGGGTTTCCTTTTTTTGTTTCATAAACCTGATTGATATATGAGTTCTGCGGCGAATAGAAATTTTTTGTATTTCCTGAATAGCCATGGACATCAAAAATAATATGATTTATAATGTTTATCTTTTCAAGAGCCGTTAAATTATTGTTGAGTTCTAACCAAACATCTTTTTTTATGTTTTCGACTTCATATAATAATGTCTCAAATTTCAGATCAGGGTATTGAAATTTAGCAATTAAGTAACAACCTTCCAATAAATCTTCACCCCCTGTTTCAATCCATCTTTTTAGGTTGTTATAAGTTGATTCAAATTGTATATGGTGTATAATATTTTCAATTCTTTCCTGGAGCCGTTCATCAAGAGTGTCTTCCCATTCTTTCTCCAGAATAGGTATAATAGACTCTCCATGATCCTCAAGCTTCCTTGAAACAGAAGAAAAAACAATATCATTTGGATCATCAAGTAATGATATAAGAGCTTTTAAATCAGATGTCATGTTTTAATTTTTCTCCCTGTTAGGTTAAATCCTGATTCAAAGTTAGTAATCAAAACTGGTATTTAATTTTTTAACAAGGGATATTTTTTAACAACTTTTTGTAGAAAAAAATGTAATGCTATAAATGTTATAATAATCCCTATTTTTGTCTATGAATAAAATTTAATAAAACACTTATTATGAAAAAGTCATTATCTCCAATTTTAATAATTGTTGCCATTGGAGCAGTTATACTCATTATTTTCGGGAGTGCCATGTTTAAAACAATTGATAGTACCGAGCGTGGTGTTATATTTAGAAAGTTAACTACAGGTCTTGATAAAGAAAAAACATTTGCACCAGGACTTCATATAATCGCACCCTGGAATGATTTAATTGTTTATGATGTGTCAGAACAAAAAATTGAAGAAACCATGGGAATTCTTGATAAGAACGGGCTCTCAATCAATTTGGATGTTTCTGTGCGTTTTAGACCAATTGCTGAGCGTATCGGTTACCTTCATGAATCCTATAGAGGGGAATATATAAATACCCTTGTTATTCCTGAAATTCGTTCTTCTGTGAGAAGAGTAACAGGTAGGTATTCTGCAGAAGAAATTTATTCAACAAAGAGAGCAGAAGTCGAACAATCCATTGTTGATGAAACAGCATCAATACTACAACAGAGAAATATTAATATGGAGGCATTGTTGATTCGATCTATCATTTTACCAGAACAAATCATGCAGGCTATACAAAATAAACTTCAACAAGAACAAGAGGCTTTGGCTTACGAATTTAGATTACAAAGAGAACAAAGCGAAGCTGAACGAAGAAGAATTGAGGCAGAGGGTATCGCAAATTATAATAGAATTATTAATGCTAGTTTAACAGATAAAATTTTAAAACAGCGAGGAATTGAAGCAACTATAGAGCTTGCAACTTCTGAAAATTCAAAAGTTGTTGTTGTTGGTGCAGGTAAGGATGGCCTACCATTGATTTTAGGTAATAATTAAAAACAGATTCAGGTTATTATGATTCAGAGAATTCAAACATTATTTTTATTAATAGCTTTTGTACTTATAGGCTCTTTGTTTTTCTTTCCATTTGTAAAATTATTGGGAATGAATAATGAGATTTATGAGCTTTCTATTACTGGCACAACAAAAATTGAAGCTGGAGTAGAAACATCAATTGCAAAAACAGTTGAATTAACCATTATTTTTGCAGCAATTTCATTGTTAATTCTCATTTCAATATTTCTATTTAAAAAGAGAATATTACAAATGAGGGTATGTATTTATAATATGTTACTCCTTGTAGGTTCTATGGGTATAGGGTATTATATCTTTTGGCAAGTAGCTAAACAGTTAGATACGCCAAATCACTCATTTACTGTAGCTGTAACATTTCCTATTTTAGCAATAATACTAATTTTTTTAGCTTTTAGGAATATAAGAAGAGATGAGATACTTGTTCGTTCGGTAGATAGAATTAGGTGAAAATAATGTAATTAACAATTGCATAATCAAATAAAAAGCCTAATTTTGCAGCCGTTTTAAAATTTATTAAAAAAAAATAATATGGTTAATCAGTACGAAACCGCTTTCATTTTAACTCCCGTTTTATCTGAAGGTCAGATGAAGGAGGCGGTTCAAAAATTTAAGGATTTGATTACCGAGAATGGCGGTAGCATTATCCATGAAGAAAATTGGGGATTAAAGAAATTTGCTTATCCTATCCAGAAAAAGTCAACTGGGTTTTATTACCTACTTGAGTTTGCAACTGAAGGTTCTTTTATAGAAACTTTAGAGATTGAATTCCGTCGTGATGAGAGAGTTTTACGTTTCTTGACATTCAAGATGGATAAATATTCAGTTGCATATGCAGAGAAAAAAAGAAATTCGTCAAAAACAGAAAAAACACAGGAGGCATAAATCATGGCTAATGGATCAGATATAAGGTATCTTACCCCACCTACAGTAGAGATTAAAAAGAAAAAATATTGTCGTTTTAGAAAAAGCAGGATTAAATATATTGATTATAAAGATCCTGAATTTCTTAAGAAATTCTTAAACGAGCAAGGTAAAATTCTTCCAAGAAGAGTAACAGGAACTTCTCTTAAATATCAAAGAAAAGTTGCAACAGCAGTTAAAAGGGCACGTCATCTTGCGTTACTGCCTTATGTAACAGATTTATTAAAATAATTACAGGAGGAGGAAAAAGTAATGGAGATTATATTAAAACAAGATATACAGAATTTAGGTTACAAAAACGATATTGTAACTGTGAAGGATGGCTATGCAAGAAATTACCTTATTCCACAAGGAATGGCAATTAATGCAACGGCTTCTGCAAAAAGAGTTCTTGAAGAAAATATTAAACAAAGGGCTCATAAAGAATTAAAACTTAAGAATGAAGCATTGGAACTTGCTGAAAAACTTAAGGATGTGAAAATTACTATTGGTGCAAAAACCAGTACAAAAGGTAAAATCTTTGGTTCAGTTAATACAATTCAGATTGCTGAAATGTTAGCTAAAAAAGGATTTGAAATCGACAGGAAAAACATTAGCATTCAAACTAACTTAATCAAAGAAGTTGGTACATATAATGCAACACTTCGTCTACATAAAGCAGTGAAAATTGAAATTCCTTTCGAAATTGTTTCTGAATAAGAAATTTTATTCCCAATATATTAAAAAGAGAGGCAGTAATGTCTCTCTTTTTTTGTTGCAATAAATGGAATATCTTATATAGCTTTACAGTATTAATAAAATTTTAATCAGGACTTATGACGATGAAAGTAAAATCAATCATTTTCTCATTACTGTTTTTTCTTATTATTTCAAGTTGCACACAACAAGTTGAAACTGTTAAATTTTTAGTTGGAACAAATAGCAGTCAATTAAAAAGTCCTATTAAACTTTATGAATTAAATCCTGATAAAGGTACTTTGGTTGTTGTAGATTCTTTTCCCGGAAGCATTGCTCCTTCCTATATCAATTTTTCTTCTGATGGGAATTATTTATTTGCAGGAAGCATTCCTTCATTAGATTTAGAAGGAATTATTAATTCATATAAAGTAACTAAAAATCCATTTGAATTAACGTTGATAAATAGTCAATCCTCAAAAGGAGTGGAGCCAACACATTTAACAGTACATCCTAATGGTAAAACCGTGTTTGCTGCAAATTATGTAAATGGAATTGTTGCTGCTCTTCCAATTGATAATGAGGGGAAATTAGATACAGCAATATCAAATTATGCTCACGAAGGAAGTGGGATCATAACAGAAAGACAGGCATCAGCACATGCACATTTTATAAGTCCGGATCCATCTGGAAAATATGTGTTGTCTGTAGATCTTGGGGCCAATAAAATTTTTATTTATTCGTATGATGAAAATTCAGGCTCCATGAAACCTTACACAGAACAATCTTATCTTAAATTAGAAGATGGGGCAGGACCGAGGCATTTAGTTTTTCATCCATCAGGTAAGTATTTTTACGTCGTAAATGAATTGAACAGTACATTATCTTTTTGTTCTTTTGATATTAATAGTGGTAAAGCTGAAATATTAAAAACGATTTCAACTTTACCAGAAGGTCAGAATATAGAAAATTATCCAGCTGCTGTACGGATTCATAAAAATGGAAAATTTTTATACAGTTCTAACAGAGGTGAAAATAGTATTGCTTTGTATTCTATAGCAAGTGATGGAACACCTGCACTGGTAGAAACAACCAGTGTAGAAGGAGACTGGCCACGTGACTTTAATATTGATCCAACAGGTGAATTTTTGATTGTTGCCAATCAGAAAAGTAATAATCTTACCGTTTTTACAATTAACCAAGAAGATGGGACATTAAAATCATTAGGTATTTCAGAGAAAACAGCAGTACCCACTTGCGTGTTATTTGTAGAATAATATGCACGTGGAGGATTAATGGCTTTCTCCGTAGACAGTAATACTATAAATACCAGTTCCGGATTTTTTTAACTTGACAAGTTCATCATTTGAAATGTGTTCTAAGAATAATTCATCTGGAATATCAATAACCCTTTCCTTTTTTACTTCTATATTTTTAAAACCGGAATCATCTATTATATTTAAATATTCTTCTTTCTCTATAGCTCCAGATACGCATCCAGCGTATAACGCTGCAACATTCCTTAATTTATCAGGTAATTTACCTATTGTAACAATATCAGAGACACAGAAATGTCCACCTTTTTTTAGCACGCGTTTTATCTCGGCGAAAGCTTTTGTTTTGTTAGGAACCAGATTTAAGACGCAATTACTTATTACAACATCAAAAGTTTGTTCCTGAAGAGGAATTTCTTCAATATCACCTTTTACAAAGTTTACATTTTTATAACCAAGCTTTTTATTGTTTTCTAATGCTTTGGTTAACATTTCGTCGGTAAAGTCAAGGCCAGTTACAGAACCAGAATCCCCAACAATTCTACGAGCTACGAAACAATCATTTCCTGCTCCAGAACCTAAATCAAGAACGCTGTCGCCTTTATTGATATTTGCATGTTCAGTAGGAAGTCCACAACCTAAACCTAAATCGGCATCTTCTAAATAGCCGTCTTTATTTTCATAACTTTCATTAAATACAGAATAATCTACTTCCTTATTTGAACAACAACAATTATTTGTTTTATGAACAGCAATTTTTGCATACTTATCACGTACGATATTTTTTAAAGCTTCTGATTTTGACATGATTTAATTACATTTTGAGGTTTAACAACATATTTCTAATTTTTCCAAAAACTGATCTATTGTTTTTTTTATCTCTATAACTTTATCTGGATGGAGGCAGTAGTTAACTTTCACTCCTTCGACTTCGCCCTGGATAATTCCTATATCTTTTAATTCTTTTAAATGCTGGTTTACAGTTGTTCTACTGAGTGGTAATTCATTTGAGATATCGCCAGATATACAAATTTTTGTTTCTGAGAGATATTTTAATATTGCTAATCTTGCCGGATGTCCAAGTGCTTTAAACAAGCCTGCCGTGATTTGCAATTCACTGTCGAATAATTCAACTTTTGTCATATTTTTTAATTTAAACCATTGAAAAGACATATAACATCTCACAAGCAATTTGTTTGCTTCGTTCATCATATTTAGATTCTTCTTCAGGAGTACCGTCTGCTATTTTTGGATCATCATATGTTATTGCTATTTTTTTAGATGCTCCTATTACAACCGGACAATCATCATCTGCTTGAGAACAAGTCATTATAGCAACAAAATTTTCTTGTGGATTAAATTCGTGGTTATATTTTTTTGAAAAAGCCTGAATTTGAGACGTTCCATCCTGAAATGATACCATGTAAACAGGATTATCATTTTCTGTTGTTTTAATTATATCAAATCCAGCTTTCTTTAATGCCCGGACAGATCTTTCATTAAAAGCTGTTTCTTCTGTTCCGCCAGAAAAACAATTAATATTATTGATTCTATAGTAATGCGCAGCAACTTGGGACCAGAGTTGTCCCATATGACTTCGCCTGGAATTATGTGTGCAAATAAAAATTAGATTTTTGTCTTTATCGTTATTTTTTCTAATGTAATCAGTTAATTCTGATAGTATTTCTTTTCTTTCGTCAGTTATACTATTAAATTCATTAATTCTTTCCGAAATATAGTTTTCAATTATTTTATTCATTTTTACTTTATTTATGTCGCAAATATACGACATAATTTTATTATAACGTATTTTTGCGTTATAATTTCATAAAATAATTTATACCTAGATTAATCCTTCCTCTAAAGTGCCATAGGAAAAAGCCCTATTCGATTTAAATCGATAACCGGTAAACCAGGCTAAAATCGAATAAATTTGAATATGTAATTGATTGTTTAATTGGTAACATATTGAAGTTGTACCAGCCATTTTGGCTCCAAAGTCGATTTTATTCAAATTTTATTGAATCGAAGCTAAATGTGCGTTCTTCTATTTCAGATTGTCTCATGGGTAATTCATCTATACGCTCGAAAAGCCTTTCTACATTAAATTGACCTGTTGTCCTTAACTTTTCCCCACCATCTTTACCAACTAGTATATAAGTAGATTTTCCATTAGCTGCATAAAATTTTTCACGTAAATAATTAGAAGTGAACTTATTAATAGGTAAATTATTTACAGTGCTTTGTGAATTTTCAAAAATGTAGAAAATAACTAAATCTCTATCTAAAATACCATCGTTATTTTGTTTAAGAAGGTCTTCTGCTTTCTTAAAGTTGGAATTGTTACTTGAAGGGGTGAAAATTATTAATATCCTATTATTCCACCTGTAGCTATCTAGAATGTTTTTATCTGTATTTTGAGAAAATGAAAGGTCACAAATAAAAAATAAAATAAGTGATAGTGAGGATATTCTAATTTTAGTCATTATATCTATTTTTTGTTTAAATTATAACTAAATAGATAAATAACTTACAATGAACCCTATATTTTTTTTGTATTTAGTATTAAGAAACCTAAAAAATAATTATAAGGTCTCTGTTTCTGCGTATTCAATAAATTTAAATGGGGCATCAATAATGGTACTGTAGTGTTCTCCAGTCTCTAAACCATCCAGATCCCCTTCTTCATAGTACCAATTTATGTTAACTTGCTTTATATCATCTTTTTCGGTAAGGATTTTTAGCAAAGTTAAAATCTGTTTTGATGATGAAGTATTTATATATTCTAGTTTAATATTTACAGCTACATTTTCTGCTTTAAGTTTTTTTGTCCACTCAAATAATGGTTGATAAAATCTAACAGAATCTTCCGGCAATGATCTCCCTTCAAGGTTAATTTCTCCGCATATTTTAAAATCCACTACAGGTGTGCTTGCCGTACTATTAATAAATAAGTCTTCCATAATAATTCGATTTAATTCTGTCAGTATAACGGTTTCATGTTACAAATGGTTAATTTATTTTGATTATTGTTTTTAAGTTTATGACAAACATTAGTTTTTTTGTGTTTATTTTTAACCAGATATAATATAGGTTAGATGGGGATGTTTCCGAAAACAATATTTTAATGTATATATTCCCGACTTCGCTCGAATAGACTTTGTTTATTTATAATTGTCGCTTCGAGCAAAGACGAGAAGTCTTTAATAATTGTTTTTTGATGATTTTAATAGAATTAAACAACACCATTTTGTTTAAAAAGCAACACATAATCTGGATCTTTTCCCTGGATATGTTCAACTATCCAGTTTCTTAAAAAATTCATTACAGTATATGTTATCTTTTTATTTTGCTCCAAATCTTTTTTGAACTCATTAATTTTATTAATATAGATCTTATGGTATTTCATGTGTTCTTGCATATTTGGATAGTTAAAACGCATAAAATATTTTTCTTCATTTTTAAAATGATACTCTGTATACTCAGCCATATCATTAAGGATTTCTGTCATTATCTTTTCATCATCCCTGTTTATAAAAGAATTATAAAGTTTATTAATAATATTCAGTAATTTTTTGTGTTGATTGTCTATTTCTTTTAACCCAACACTATAGTCATCTGACCATTTAATAAATTCACTCATATCTTTTTAATTTTATCTATTAAATGTACAAAAAAATATAATAGAAGTATATTAAGTTGCTAATTAACAACTGTTAGTATGTGATTTTTGCTCTAAAAAATAAGGTTTTATTTGTATAGTCAGATAATTCGAAGTGGTGAGTTTGTCCTTTTTCAAATTTTTGCATCTTAAGATTTGTGCCAAACTTTACTTCTTTGAGGAAGTTAAAGGTAATCTCTTGTGGTATGTGTGTATTAAAAAAGGCCAGGTTATATGAATCGAATACATAATCAATGTACCTAACCGTAGTAAGATGTTGGTTGATATCGATATCAGAATACCTTACATTATGTTCTTGTTCATAACAGGATGAAATATCAATTTTTATTGGGGCAATAATTTCATTAATAGCATGCTTGTCCTGATGATGTGTTAAAATATCATTATCGGGAGTAATTAATTTGGGGCGTTTTGATTGTTTATCAATAATTAGCCAGGAAGATGTTATAGAAGCAATATGATTGTTATTACAATCAAAAATTTTGGCGTCACGCAAATAAAATAAGCGGTTTATACCTTTTGGCCAGGTTTCAATTTTTACTTCACCGGGCCATTTAGGAATAGAAACTAATTTTATTTTTAGTTGACTTAAAACCCAGCTATAGTTTAATTTATTAAGCTCTTTTAATCCCAAGCCTAATATTTCTGCATGTTTCCAGGCTGCCTGTATAAAATGATTTACTAAAGCACTAATGCGTATAGATTCTTTAAAATCAGCATCTAAAGAGGAAATTGTATGAGTATCTGTGAGTATATAATTGTTGTTTCCCATTATAAAAAGGGTAAATATAGAAATACATTGGTTGTTATTTACTGTTTATAATGTTAAAAGATCTGGAATTGATTTGTTTACAGGAGAGAATTGGTATCTTATTTTTTTGATAAGATTGATGCGAGGATTTCATATAGTTTCTTTTTAGAAAATGGTTTTTTTATTGTTGCATCAAAATTATTTCCGGGCTCTGCTGATAATTCAAAATCACCGGAGAACATACCAACAATTAAAATATCAGGATATGAACTTTTAATTGTTTGTAGAAAACTAATATTATTCAATTTTGGGATATATACATCGTATAAAATAAGATTGTATGTTTTGCTGTTTTTGTTAAGCATTTCAATCAGCTCGTTTTCACTTTTAACCCTTGATACTTCCTTAGCTTCTTTAGTTAGATGAGATTTTAAGTGTTCAAAACTATTATCGTTATCTTCTGCAATTATTATTTTTTTTCCTTTTAAAAGTTCTGAATAAGGCAAGAAATCTACTGTTTTATTGTTTAGTATATAATTTTTAACATCAATAGAAGGCAGGCTAAAATAAAAAGTGCTTCCTTTTCCTTCTTTAGATTCAAACCACATTTTTCCGCCTAAGTGTTTTACAAGTGAGTTTATAATGTTTAGCCCCAATCCTGTTCCCCTGTGTAAGCTAACAAAGTGGTTTTCTCCATGTGTGAAACTATTCAAAATTGAGTCTTTTTCGTTTTCAGGAACCCCAACACCTGTATCGTTAACATAAAATATAATATGTTCGTGGTTTATTTCGTAACCAACAGTAATTGCTCCTTTTATTGTAAATTTGATTGAATTTGAAATAAGTTCTTCTAAAATTCTGGTTGTCCATTCCTTATCTGAAATTAATATCGCTTCTTTGAAATCATTATTAACATTTACAATGATTTCAATGTCTTTTTTTAATTCTCCAATTATTTTGACATTATATTTTGAGGAGATTTTCTCAAGTACCTGGTAAATATTAATTTCTTCCTTTTTTATATCAATATTCCCTGCCTCAAAGGCTGAATAATCCATGATATCCTTAAAAAGTTTAAGTAAAATTTTTGAATGATTAAATATATAAGATGCCTGTTCGTATTCCGTATCGTTCTTGTTAAACTTACTTTTTAAAATTTCGGAAAAACCGTAAATGGCATTTAACGGGGTATTTACTTCATGACTGACATTGTTTAAGAAAGCGGTTTTAATTTTTTCGTTTCGTTGGGCTTCTTCCCGGGATTGACGAAGTTCTTTTTCTAGTTTCTTCTGCTTGGTTAAGTTAGATTTTATTGCTGAATAAAAAATAATTTCCCCTTTTTCATCTTTAATAGGAAAAATGATGGTGTCTTCCCAAAACAGTTCTCCATTTTTTCTTTTGTTTAAGAGTTCGTTTTGCCACACATTTCCATTTATTATAGTTCTCCATAAATCTTCATAAATTTCTGGAGACATTTTTTCAGATTTAGAAACTGTCTAAATTTTAAATTTAAATTCTGTTAAGCATTAATTTTATCATAGCAAGTTGAATCATTACTTGGCTTGTTTCTGGATGATACTCAAAATCTTTACTCAATCTTCTATAGCTTTCAAACCAAGCAAAAGTTCTTTCTACTACCCATCTCTTGGGTAATACCTCAAACTTTTTGGTTGAATCTTTTCTGAGTACAATTTCTAAAATCCATCCAAATGTTCGCTGCGTTTTCTCTACTAATTCACCTCTATATCCACCATCAGCAATTATTTTTATTAAGCGATGAAATCGACCTTTAAGTTCAACTATTACTTTTGATGCAGCTTTACTGTCATGTTCATTGGCCGCGTGAACTATTACTGTTAATAATAGGCCCATTGTATCCACGATAATATGCCTTTTTCTGCCTTTCGTTTTTTTACCGCCGTCTATACCTCTGCATACACCTCCGCTTCTTGTTGTTTTAACAGATTGGCTGTCAATAAGTGCCACGCTTGGCGATTCGTTTTTTCCGGATTTAAGTCGAATCATATCTCTTAATAATTCATGTATTAATTCAATAGTCCCGTCATTTTTCCACTTTGAAAAATAATAATAAACCGTTTTCCATGGAGGAAAATTATTTGGAAGCATTCGCCACTGACAGCCTGTTTTAAGAAGATAGAAGATTGCATCGAAAATATCACGTAATGAATACTTTCGCTTCCGATTGTCTCTTAAAATGCTTAATATTGTTTTCCATTGGCTATCTGTAATGTCTGTTGGGTACGATTTCATTTTCTTTATGTTGTTGGTACTCACAAAGATACATAAATTTATCCATACAAACAACTGATAGTCAATGTTTTATATTGTTATTTTTAGCGGGGTTTTTACTATAATATTTTCATTAATTAAAATTTAGACAGTTTCTTAATAATATTGGGATTTTTTCCAATCACTTCTTCATATGAATATCCTGTTTCTTCGCTAAATTTTTTATTTACATAAATAATATTACCATTTAAGTCAGTAATTGCCATAGAGTCAGGACTCTGTTCTACAGTTTGTGAAAGTATTTTTATTTGGTTCTCAATTTCTTTTTTCTCGGTATCATCATTGATTAACATATATGTATATGAATCATCTTTCAAATAATTAAAGGCCAAATTAACATGGATATGTTTTTTGTTGTTTTTCTTAGTGAGGATCCAGAAATTTATATCCATGCCCTCCTTTTTATCTTTATTAAATAAAGAATGGATTCTTTCTTGTTCTTCTGTAACAACATAATCAAATAATCTAAACTCCTGTCCCTCTTTAATTGTGGTTTCGAGTATTTCTTGTGCCTTTTTATTGGAGAAAATAACGTTATCTTCTTTTTTTATAATTAGCCCTAGATTAATTACCAATCCTCTAAATAAAGTTATGTTTTGATCAAGTTCATCTTTTTTTTCAAAATAGAGTTTAAGATTATGGAATGTTTTTTTTACTATTAATAGATATAGGCTAGAAGTTAAAAATATAAGTAAGGTCATTATAAAAAAAATGTATCGGGTCATTTTTTTTATTTTGGCATCTACTTCATCTACGTAGAATCCCGTGCCCATGACCCATTCCCAAGGTTCAAAACGTTTGGTAAAAGATATTTTTGATTCAATTCTGGACTCATCATCTTTCCATTGCCATTTATATTCTAAATAACCTTCCCCCTTTTCTTTTGCAAGGGAAGCTAATTCTGTTAATGAAATAAATAAATCCGAAGTTGAATCAATTTGATTTTCATCATCAGTATTAAAAAAAGGATGCGCGATTATACTATTATCATAATTAATAATCCAATAGTAATCTTTGGAAGATGTTCCATAACGCAGATTTTCAATATTGAATTTTATTATTGTTTGTGCCTCTTCTTTAGATATTTTTCCTTGTTCTACTTGTATATAATATCCCTCAACCATATTATATATACTATATACCATTTCTTTTACCTGATTTTTCTTTTCATCTAGTAATATTTCTTTTACATTGGAAATAGAAAGATAGTATCCGAGATATAGTAATATTACTGAAGCTATTGTGGGTGCAAGTATTTGTAAAATAACCTTTCGGCGGTATACATTCATTTTGCTATTCTAACTACAAGTGCTACTTAATATTAAATTTACAAATATTTTATTAAGCAATCACTTTCAATAGAATATAATAATTAAATTTGCGCCTTTTTTAATAGCAGAGAAAAATATTAATCGATGATAACAGTTGCGAATTTAAAAATACAGTTTGGGAAGAGGGTTTTGTTTGATGAAGTTGATTTGAAATTTACTTCAGGGAATTGCTACGGAGTTATTGGTGCTAATGGCGCAGGAAAATCTACGTTTCTAAAAGCAATTTCACGGGAAATTGATCCAACATCTGGAAGTATAACATTAGGCTCAGGTGAAAGGTTATCTGTACTTAGCCAGGATCACTTTGCTTTTGACGAATATACTGTAATAGATGCAGTAATGAAAGGTCATGCAGAATTATGGGATCTAATGAAAGAGAAAGATGCTATTTATGCTAAACCTGATTTTTCTGAAGAAGATGGATTAAAGGCTGCCGAACTCGAAGAAAAGTTTGGAGATATGGGAGGATGGAACGCAGAAAGTGATGCTGCTACGTTGTTAAGTAATCTGGGAATAAAGGAAGAATTTCATTATACACTCATGAAAGATATGAGTGGTAAACAAAAAGTTAGGGTCTTACTTGCTCAGGCATTGTTTGGTAAGCCAGATAACCTGTTGTTGGATGAGCCAACGAATGATCTTGACTTAGAGACCGTTGTTTGGTTAGAATCTTATCTTGCTAACTTTGAAAATACGGTGCTTGTTGTTTCGCACGACAGGCACTTCCTTGATTCAATAAGTACACATACTGTAGATATTGATTATGGCAAAATTCAAATGTTTGCCGGTAACTATAGCTTTTGGTACCAAAGCAGCCAGTTAGCATTGAGACAACAACAAGCGCAAAACAAAAAAGCAGAAGAGAAAAAGAAAGAACTTCAGGAGTTTATTTCAAGATTTAGTGCCAATGTTGCTAAATCGAAACAAACTACCAGCCGTAAAAAGATGATTGAAAAATTAAATATCGAGGATATTAAACCTTCTACTCGTAAATACCCTGGTATTATTTTTAAACCAGAAAGAGAAGCAGGGGATAAAATACTTGATGTAAATGATCTATCAGCAAGTGTTGATGGGATTACTCTTTTTAAAAATGCAACATTTACAGCAAATAAAGGAGATAAAATTGTCTTTCTTTCAAGGGATCCTCGTGCAATGACCGCATTCTTTGAAATAATAAATGGTAAACAAAAGCAGGATTCGGGTTCTTTTGAGTGGGGACAAACTATTACCACAGCTTATCTTCCCATTGATAATTCAGAGTATTTTGAGAGTGATATGAGTCTGTTCGACTGGCTTTGTCAATTTACCAATGATACAACAGAACAGTACATTCGCGGATATTTAGGTAAAATGCTTTTTTCTGGTGAAGAAATCTATAAAAAAGTTAATGTTCTATCAGGAGGAGAGAAAATGCGTTGTATGATTTCTAAAATGATGCTTACAGAGGCGAATGCTTTAATTTTAGATACGCCAACAAACCATCTTGATCTGGAGTCGATACAAGCTTTTAACAATAATCTTACAAGGTTCCCGGGTAATGTGTTTATGTCTTCTCATGACCATGAGTTTATTCAAACCGTTTGTAATAGAATTATCGAATTAACGCCAAATGGGATTATGGATAAATTAATGGAATATGACGATTATATCTCTGATGAGAAGATAAAGGAACAAAGAGAGTCTATGTATCAGTAAATTTTATTATTTTAAGCATAATTATTATTAAAAAAACATAATTATGCTTAAAAATATTGTTTCCCTTGTTTTATTATTATTTTCACTTTTTACTTTTTCTCAACAGAACTATCTGCCGGGTTATGTAATAAATACAAACGGAGATACTTTAAAAGGATTTATTGATTATAGAAATTGGGATAGAAATCCATCAGAAATTAATTTTAAATCTGAGTTAGAAAATGGTAATCGAGCATTTACTCCTTTGGACATTATAGAATTTGGCGTTCATGATGAGATTTATATTGGCAGAATAATAGATATAGAGACAAGTCCTGAAATGCCCAAAAGAGAAAAACCCGATTCAGAACTTCATTTAAGGTTGGATACGGTATTTCTACAGGCTCTTTATATAGGAGAAAAATCATTATATCATTACAGACTAAACGATGGAAAGGATCTTTTTTATATTTCTCAGAATTCAGATTTAGAACTTCTTGTTTATAAGAAATATCTTAAAAAGTTACAACGAGAAGAAGCTACTACTATTGACCAGATTGGACATTATTCAGTTTTAAAAAATAATAAATACAGGGGACAGCTTATACTATATTTTGACGATTATCCAATAATTAAAGAAAGAATTTCAAGTACTACTTATACGAAAGAGAGCATAATCAAACTGTTTAATCAAAAGAATTCCTCGAGGCTCTGCCTCGGGGTGTAGAGGAAAGTTTGAAAACCTAAAGGTTTTCATGACGCTTTGAAAAAGCGTAAATTTATTGCATGAGTGAGCATATTATAAAGAGACATAATAAAACGCTATTACTATATCATATAGTTTGTCCGATGAAATATCGTAGAATTGTAATAAGGGCATCTCTAGAAACTAATATTGAATTAAATGGCTAATAGTTAATAATATAACTGTTTGTTGCTATCTAAAAAGGTTAATTTTACAGTGTAAATTTAACAAAGATGAGAAACATCAACCCTCTTGGACTATTTGACGACCATTTTTTAATGGAAAAGTTGACAAAATTAGGTGATCCACTTCAGAAGCTAAATGAATTTATTGATTGGAACATCTTCAAAGCCCCATTGTTAAAAGCAATTGAGAATACAACTACAGAACCGTCAAAAGGAGGCCGCCCACCTTTTGACAGGCTCATGATGTTCAAGGCACTAATATTACAAGGGCTTTATAACTTGTCAGATGATCAACTTGAGTATCAAATTGTTGACAGGGCAAGTTTTAAGCGGTTTTTAGAAATCAAAAAGAGTGATAAAGTGCCTGATAGTAAAACCTTTTGGGCTTTTAGAGAACTGCTTATTGAAAAGAATGTTATCGAAGGCATGTTTAAAACATTCAACGAACTTCTTGATAATGCTGGTGTATTTGCCAACGAAGGAAAGATGATTGATGCCAGTTTCGTAGAAGCACCGCGCCAACGAAACACTCGTGAAGAAAATAAGCATATAAAGCAAACTGGTACAGCACCAGAGAAATGGAAAGAAAAACCGAACAAACTTTGTCAAAAGGATATTGATGCTCGCTGGACTAAAAAGAACTTCGTTACTTTTTATGGGTACAAGAATCATGTCAAAGCCGATACAAAAACCAAATTCATTGAGGAATATGTTGTTACGGATGCTTCAGTTCATGATTCTCAAGTGATAGAAGAATTGTTAACAGAAAATGATAAAGGGCAACTGCTTTATGCTGATAGCGCTTATGGTGGAGAAGAACAAGAAAAGATATACAAAGAAAAAGAAGTGGTTAGCAAAGTACACGAAAAAGGATACAGGAACAAACCTCTAACAGAAGTACAAAAGGCTAGTAACCGTGAAAAATCAAAAACCAGAGCTAGGGTCGAACATATCTTTGGTTTCGTAGAGAATAGCATGAATGGTTCAACTGTAAGAACCATTGGCATAGCAAGAGCAAAGGCAAAAATCGGAATAATGAACTTAACTTATAATATAAATCGATGCGTACAATTAAAAATCAAGGTTTCAATGGGATAGGTCTGTCCTGATGTGAAACAAATAAGAGCATAAGTAGTTGATAAACAGAATCATAACCAATCAAGATAGTTTGTCTGCTTTTCGAGTTTGAAAATTTACACATATTTAGAAAACGAAAATCAGGTTTTTAGAAGCTCCCTTAAGTAAAGAGATAGGTGAGACCCTAAAAGAAATTTGTATGCAAATTTCAGAACGTTATGAAATACATTTTGTTGAAGTAGGTTATGAATCTGATCATGTTCATTTCTTAGTTCAAAGTGTTCCAAACCTAAGTGTTTCAGAGATTGCACGAACTATAAAAACTATAACTGCCAAACAACTTTTTCAACGTCATCCAGAAATTGAGGCAAAATTATGGGGAGGTAATTTTTGGTCAAGCGGTTATTATGCAAATACAGTTGGTCAGTATGCAAATGAAGAAGTAATACGTAGATATGTTGAAAGTCAGGGCAAAGAAAAGGAATATAAAAAGATATTTGTTCAGCAACTTACGCTCTTTTGATACCTCGGGGCTCTGCCCCGGGGTAGTTCATTTAATGAAAATATTATAGTAAAAACTCCGCTAAAAATAACAATATAAAACACTGACTATCAGTTGTTTGTGTGGATAAATTTATGTATCTTTATGAGTACCAACAACATAAAGAAAATGAAATCGTACCCAACAGACATTACAGATAGCCAATGGAAAACAATATTAAGCATTTTAAGAGACAATCGGAAGCGAAAGTATTCATTACGTGATATTTTCGATGCAATCTTCTATCTTCTTAAAACAGGCTGTCAGTGGCGAATGCTTCCAAATAATTTTCCTCCATGGAAAACGGTTTATTATTATTTTTCAAAGTGGAAAAATGACGGGACTATTGAATTAATACATGAATTATTAAGAGATATGATTCGACTTAAATCCGGAAAAAACGAATCGCCAAGCGTGGCACTTATTGACAGCCAATCTGTTAAAACAACAAGAAGCGGAGGTGTATGCAGAGGTATAGACGGCGGTAAAAAAACGAAAGGCAGAAAAAGGCATATTATCGTGGATACAATGGGCCTATTATTAACAGTAATAGTTCACGCGGCCAATGAACATGACAGTAAAGCTGCATCAAAAGTAATAGTTGAACTTAAAGGTCGATTTCATCGCTTAATAAAAATAATTGCTGATGGTGGATATAGAGGTGAATTAGTAGAGAAAACGCAACGAACATTTGGATGGATTTTAGAAATTGTACTCAGAAAAGATTCAACCAAAAAGTTTGAGGTATTACCCAAGAGATGGGTAGTAGAAAGAACTTTTGCTTGGTTTGAAAGCTATAGAAGATTGAGTAAAGATTTTGAGTATCATCCAGAAACAAGCCAAGTAATGATTCAACTTGCTATGATAAAATTAATGCTTAACAGAATTTAAATTTAAAATTTAGACAGTTTCTTAATTATTTCTTTTATTTCTCTTCAATTATAATTAGATTGCTGATTCTTAAAATTTCTAAAGCAAACCTAAATATTTAACATGAAACCTCTAAACTGTTTTCTACTAACAATTCTTATTTTTATTTCAATTTGTTCTTATTCTCAAACTTATGTTTCCGGATATATAACTGAAGATACTCAATGGGATTCCATAGGTTCTCCTTATATCATTGTTGATTCGTTGATAGTAAACGATACTTTACGTATCGAAGATGGAACAGTTGTAATGTTCAAATATCACCCGGATGAAGCTAAAAAAAGTTATATGGTAGTTAATAGAGGTGTTGAGATAAATTCAGATTCTAATAATCCTGTGATTTTTACATCAGAGCGCGATAACTCATTAGGAGAACTTAAAGGTACATCCAAAACAACAATTCCAAAACCAGGAGATTGGGGGTATATTATATTTAATGAAGAGGTAAGTGATGAACTACCATTTCGTGGAGTAGAATTCAGATATGGAGGAGGAAGAAACCCTGATTCTGTAGAAGTAAAATATAATTATCCGATGGTAATCTATCCCAACAACTATTACCGTACTATTGATGATTGTAAATTTCTTTATTCGCAAGGTGTTGGGCTTAAGCTTGGCAAAGTTGATTTATCTAATTGTATAATTTCCGATTGTTACTATGGGATTCAGCTTACTTCATCCGAGAGTAACTTTGATAATGTAGTTGTAAGAAACAGTAAAGCTTACCCTATTTTCTTTAATAATTTGCAATTACACTATAATGATGAAGAAACTTCTCTTTTTGGTGATAATGGAAACGATATAACTTTTGAAAATAATGGAGAAGATTATTTTGCCATGGGAGGAGAGATATCATTTACCAGGGCAACTCAATATTATGAATATTGCCTTTGGGATAAGCTATCTATTCCCTATTTAATAACAGACCCATTAATAATCAAGGATCAAAATATTGTTGTTGAAAATGGCGCACTTGTGAAATTTAAGTATTATGCAGATTATAGTAAAAAGCCATTTATCTATTTAGATGACGAGAGTTCTTTAAGTAGTTCTGACTCCAATTCTGATAAAATTGTATTTACTTCAGAATACGACCATGATTATGATTATGAATATTTTGAAGGAGATCACCCGGCACCTCAAACAGATGATTGGGGTTATATAAAAGGCAACAGGATTGATTTAAGTAATTGCGTATTTAATTATGGAGGTGTTTTTTATAGCACAGAAGATGAGCAAATTTTAAATGATTCCTCTGCTGTAATTAGAACTACTGTTGGCACATCAGGTTATACAAAATTAAGAAGATGTATTTTTAGCAATCTATATAATAATGCTATTAATGCTGCTCATGAATATTATATAGATCATCAATTTTCAATAGATAGTTGCTCTTTTTTAATTGATAAACAAAATTATGCAATAAATGCTTTTATTATTGATAGTGTTAATTATGACCCTTATATAACAGCTCAAAATAATTATTGGTATGGTGGTTTAGGGCCTTATCACCCAGAGACGAATAAGAATGGTAATGGATGTAAAGTTTCAGATTATGTAGTGTATGAACCCTTTTTAAAATCCTCAGATGATAGTTTAGCATTAGTTAGTTCTGTTATTAGTGGAATAGTAACAAGTACAGAGGGAGATACATTGTCGGATGTGCTTGTAAAACTAACAGGTAAAAGTGATAAATTTGTTTTAACAGATAGCAATGGCAGATATTATATTTCCAATGTTTATCCAGGGTACGGATATGAGCTTGAATTTTTTTCAACTCTGCATAAAGATAGTGTATTCACAGATGTTGAAGTATTAAAAGATACAGCTTATATCATAGATGTAAGTTTAATCCCGAAAAAAATAGATTATCTTATCGATACGATAACATTTAAAGTAAATCCTGAATTGTCGGAAATACAAGTAGGAGGTTCGGTACACAGGTATTATAAAATAATAGATAAGACTTCAAGGGAATCTGTTTATGGTGCAGAAGTTTTTGTAAATGGATTGGATGATACATATTTTTCTAATTATAAAGGAATTGTAGATATAGAGATCCCCTGGGATATGGTTGGAAATAGTGCACCAACTACAAAGGATTTTTATATAAGTCAGATTGGAGCAGAATCGCTCCCATATTCTGAAAGCGATAGGGTTAATTTTAGTGTGAACCTTGAACCTCATGAATATGAAAAAAAGTGGGGCGGTAAGTTATGGCTTAAAGAAGGGATTTCTGTTGTTGAGATTAATCAGGAAGCAGAAGCTGGTATCGGTTTAGTTGTAAAAGATAATGGTTTAACAGAGGTGCCATCAAATTTAATTATCGAAAGAGGCTCAAAAGTGGGAGCAGGCATCAATCTCTCAGCATCAGCAAAGGCTAAGTTTGGTTCACTGGAAGCAGGAGCAGAAGCTTCAGTAGGAGCTAATATCAGTGCAATTGTTAAGGATGATTTTCTCTATGATTATGAGAATATCAATGGAGAATATGCATTGGCGAAATTTTTAACACTTGCAGGTTCTGCATTTACTTATCTCGATTCGCCATTATTACGATTTTTTGGTGTTGCCTTGTTAGGCAATAATCCATACATAGATGAAGCCGCTGTTTCGAATAGCATTGGAGTAGTTTTTTCAGGAGAAGCAGGTGCAGGAGCAGGAATTAGTGGTAATGTAGGAGATGAAGAATTACCGGTAGGCGCTGAATTAAAAGGTAGTCTAAAAGCCGAAGGGAAAAATGAATTCTTGTTTACCGCATATTCTCATACTTCTCAACTAGATTTTAAACTTTCACACGAAGAAGAATATGAAGTGGGTGTATCAAGTGCACTAGCACTAGATATAACTAAACTGTTTGGCGATGATGATGATGAAAATAAAGATAATAAAGACACAAAATCTGATAGTGACGATAAAACCGAAGATGATAAGAAAGATGATGACAATAAACTGGAAATAAAAATACCCGATATATTATCTTTAAGTGCCAGCGGAGGGGGAAAATTTGGGGCATCTATCGGGACCTATAGAAATATTGATAATCCATATACAACATTGGGATTTATGTATGGTTATAAATATTCAGCAAAGGCAGAACTTATAGGTTTATTTGATGTTGGAGTAGCTCAGGAAAGAGAATACCATTTTTCATTTGATTTTCATGATGATCTGCTAAAATCTATTTTGGAAGATAAAGTAAGTTTGGTAAAAGAACTCACTAGTACAGATATAAGTGATTTGGATTTGGATATTTCTTCCATGTCTGGCGCAAGTTTTTTCTCAGAACCATTTACTGCATTTGCAGAAGAACAAGTAAAAAATGCATTTTCATTTCCTCCAGTTCCTTATAACCATACCGTTAAAGATTTAATCGGAGATGGAGCTTTTGAAGTCTCGTTGTCCTTTGGACTAGGTCCTGTTAAATGTAGTTTTGGAGGAGGTATTTCTTATACTGAAGAAAATGAATATTTGTGGAAATCTGGCGTTTTCTATAATTGGAAGTTATATCCACTTCAAACATATGATTATGTAGAGCAGAATAATTCGTACACAGCTAAAGATATCCTACAAGATATTTTAAATGAATCAGGGGACTATCTATGGGAAGAAGCAAAGGAAAATATTTTCAAAAAAATTGCTATCTGGCCACTTAGTCTTTTATTAAAGAGTACAAAACTAGATTCAATCCCTCTGGTTCCTGATAGTGAACGTTTATCGTATTTAATGGCAGATACAATAACATCACAGGACAGCATTTTTGTATATTATTGGGATTGGTATGGCACAGATGGAGTCCCGGTAACAAAATCAACCTTAAAATCAACACAAAAGAATACTTTTCAAATGGTTAAGGACCTTGCAACCGAGGTACATAAGCTGGACTATGGAATTGGTGGTTTTTATCAATTCGAACCCAATGGAAAGTTGGTCGAGGATTCTGCAGTTCTAACAATTCATTATTTTGATGAAGAACTTGAGGTTATGTTAAGCGATAGCAGTTTATATCAGATTAATGAAATGGATTTATGCATGTATGTTGAAGATAAAGCAAATAGTAGTTGGGTATATATTGGAGGTGTTGTTGATACATTGAAAAATACTGTAACGGCACGTATTGATTCATTTGCTACATTTACGCTAGCCCCATTTGTTCCTGCCAGTGAAATGGTTTTAACCTCAAATAAAGACACGATATATATAGAGACTTCAGATACAGCAATTATAACAAGTAATATTCTTTACTATAATACAGGAGAGATTATAAATAATGATGAAGAATTTACAATTGGTGTATCAAGAGGAACAATTGATGCTGTTGATGTAAATAGTAGTGTAGATGGAATTCAGGTTGCTGCTATTGGAGGAAAGATAGAATTTAATTACATAGCAGACAGCATCTCTGGAATTGTATATATAAAAGCTGAAAGTAGGAAAGGACAGGCAAGTGATGCCGTAAAAGTATTTATAAATGAACAAAATCCACCTGATGCTCCGTTACTTACTACAGCAAATCTTAATGATTATAATGTTTCACTTGAATGGGAGCCTTCAGAAGCGATTGATGTTTCGGGTTATTATGTATATTATGGTACAAAACAGGGAGGCCCTTATAATGGAACAGCATCTGTTCTTGGTGAAGATTCACCTGTGGATATCGGAACATTAACTTCTACTCAACTTGCCGGATTGTATAAGGACTCTACTTATTATTTTGTTATCAAGGCTATCGACAGATGTGGTAACGAAAGTGAATATTCTAATGAAATGGAATTACAAACAGAGTTTAATCATCAACCTATAATATATGCACGTGTATTTAATGTTGAACCACTTTTAACAGAAGGTACTGTTATTGATACCCTTTGGGCAGATGATGAAGATAAAGATCAGCAACTACGATTTTATTTTGCCGGTAATAATACATGCACAGCTTTTTCTCTTGATTCAATCTCTGGTGAATTAAAAGTTGCGGATGCTGAACAGTTGGATTATTGGAATACGGGAGTAGAAACATTTACAATGATTGTTGGAGTGAGAGATGATGCGAAAAAATCATTGTCAGATAGTACGGAGGTTATTGTAAACTTAAAAATTGCCACAGGAATACCAGAATACATTACCTATGATAGTTTTGAATTGAATGTTTATCCAAATCCGGCAAAGGAAATAATAAATATAGAAGGAGAATTTGATAGGATAATGATGTATGATTTGGCAGGAAAACTTGTAAAATCAACAAAAGAAAAAATCATGTATGTTAGTGATATAGAGCAGGGAATTTATTTCCTAAGAGCTGTTTATAGAGGAAAAACGCAGGTGAAGAAAATTGTAATACAATAAAAAGCTTTTGAGTCTACGTTTTGTTTGAGCTTTAAAAGAAATAAAAAAGAGTGTCCGAAAGATAATTACTTTTGAACACTCTTTTTTGTATAAGTTCTGTTATTATAAAGCTGGTGTTATAACAATGTTTCTGTATTCTATAGGTAAATGGTCTCCTTGTAACATTATTGGACCAGGTTCGCCTTCATTGCTGTCAATAGCACCACCTGTTATTCCAGGTATAATTTGATCGCATATAACAGTTTTTCCATTAGCTACAATAGTAACTCTTCTTCCTATTAATGTAATATCATAAGTTTGCCATTCTCCAGCAGCTTTGGCTACAATTTCATTTGGAGTCAGGAATCCATAAACGCCACCCAGGTAAATTGAAGATGGTTCTTTCCCTTTGCTGTCCTCAACTTGTACTTCATAACGTCCTCTAAGATATATTCCGGAATTTCCTCCTTCTGGGTATTTAAACTCAATATGTAGTTTGAAATCTTCAAATTTTTTGTCTGTCAGTAAATTGCTTCCAGATTTTGGACTTTTTAAAATACCGTTTTCAACGACCCATTGATTTTCTGGTTTCTGAGAATGCCAATTGTCAAGATTTTTACCATTGAAAAGAGTAATTGGTTTATCCCATTTAGGATTCATGTTAGCTCTTTGTAGTAAAGGAGCTTTTACGCCGGTAAAAGTGTATTTTTTTCCTGAGCAGCTTGTGATTACTCCGGTAAGTTGTCCATCTACGATAGAACCCTCAAGTATCATATCGTTATCGCTGTTGTCCCATTGTGGAGGAATGCTAAATGAAAATTTTCCATTTTCATACTTTATTTCTGAAATTGGACGTGCACTTCCTACTTCTCCGACAAACCTACCTACTAATGTTTTAAAACCAGAAAGTTTTACCTCTAACCAAGAAGGATAGTCTTGATTATCAATTTGAACAGTGAGATCCCAATGACCAATTATTGGGCTAGACTCCTGATTAGCATCAGAGGCAATAGAAGTAATTGAGATACTTAGAAAAAAAGCAATTGAAAGGAAATAGTTAAATAACGTCGTGTCTTTTTTAATAATAAAGTTTTTTGTATTGTCCATAGTTTTAATTTTTAGAAGAAATCAAAGTTAGTTTATTAGAAGAAAATCAAAAAACATCTTTAAATGTAAATTTTTTTTGTATTATTTTTGAAACTATGGGTTTACTAATATTCTTTTTAATTCTCGCACTATTCCTTTCTTTTTTATGCTCTATAATGGAAGCTGTATTACTATCAACACCTCTTTCTTTTTTTAAGATAAAAGAAGAAAAAGGAGGTAAGGGAACCAAAGGTTTGGTGAATTTAAAAAAGAATATAGATAAGCCACTTTCAGCAATTTTATCATTGAATACTGTAGCCCATACTATTGGTGCGGCTGGTGTTGGAGCTCAGGCTACTAAGATTTTTGGAGAAGCTTATTTTGGTATTATTTCAGCAGTACTTACAATATTAATTCTTATTTTTTCTGAAATTATTCCTAAAACCTTAGGTGCAAGGTATTGGAGAAAGTTGGCTTTGTTTACAGCAGTATCAGTTAGAATTACAATTGCAATTACTTACCCACTTGTTTTAATATCATCATTAATTTCCAAACTGTTTGCTAAAAATAAATCTGAGAAAACTACAAGTAGAGAAGAAATATCAGCCTTGGCAAATATTGGAAAGGAAGAAGGAATCTTTGGAGAGAAAGAGAATAAAATTATTCAAAACATAATCAAATTAAAATCGATTAAAGTCTCTGAGATAATGACTCCCAGAGTTGTTGTTACCCTAGCAGATGAAGAATTACCAATTCAAGATTTTTTACAGAATAAGCATTACTTAAAATTTTCCAGAGTCCCACTTTATAAAGATAATCAGGATAATATAACAGGGTATGTTCTTAGTCAGTCTGTTTTTGAGAAGGCTACTGATGAGCCGGAAGCTTTAAAAATCAGCGATGTAAAACGAGATATTCTTATTGTGCCAGAGGGAAGTCCTATTTTTAGTGTTTGGGAAAAAATGTTAGACCGGAAAGAACATATTGCTATGATTATTGATGAATATGGAGGCATGGAGGGGATTGTTACAATGGAAGATATCATCGAAACTCTTCTTGGATTTGAGATTGTTGATGAAAAAGATACAGTAACTGATATGCAACAATATGCCAGGGAACGCTGGAAGAAACGTCAAGAGAAATATAGGTTGTTGGATGTTTATGATAATAGCAAAAAAGCTGAATAAGAAGCTTCCAACCTTATTACTACTTGCCTCTTAATTAAAATCCTACAAAAAGCCAGTTGAATAGGATAATTACATTAGCTTAAGTTTTGAATTTCCATTTTTTGCGATTCTAAAAAATACTTCAATAGATAATTGAGGATATTAAATTTTTAGATTAAAAATATACCGTTTTTTTTATAAAAAATCTTAAAAATATAGTAGGGTAAAAATATATTCAATCGGATAATTAATAGAGCTGAAAAATATTAATTGATTTAGATTGACAATGAAAGACAAAAATTTGATCTTTTTGGCAATTGTAATAGGTATTTTCACAGCATGTGAAATACTACTTGACTTATCAGAACCAGAGTATAAAAAAAACACTCAAAATGATGAGAACTTAAGTGAAACGTTAAAATCGACAGAAATAGAAGCAACAGAAATTGCAGAGAATGCTTTTGAAGAAATTAGTTACGAAGCAGAATTCTATGCAGAATCAGAAAAGGTGTTAAGAAACCTATCGCATGCTTGTGGAATACAACATCTTTTAGTTGAATATTGCTGCGACAGATACAATAATGGTATTATCCCTGATATTTCCATTGATACTTCAGATGCAGGTTTTCCAATTATGATTGAAATAATATATGGAGATAATACAACAGTAAGTAGTGGACGTAATATTACAGGAAAAATTAATATAGAAATAAGCGAGAACGATACACTCGATGCATTGACTCAAAAAATCATTTTTAATAATTGTCTGGTTGATGATGTAAATATTAACGGAGAATCCATTAGGATTATTGATACTGATAATAGAACGGAGAAGATAATTGCTACAAAGAGTAATGTTACATTTACTATAAATGAATCTTCAAAATATTACAGAACCAGCGAATTAAAACGAGAATGGATATCTGGTCTGGATACACCTTTGGAACATCATGATGATGAAATTAAAGTTTCCGGAGTTACTACTATTACAAGTATGGACGGAGTAAGTTGGCAGCGTGTTATTTCTGAGCCGTTAGTTAGATTGGCAGATTATCATAATTATGTTCAAGGAGCTATTGAGATAATACAAAATAAAAGGTTATTAGCTACTTTGAAATATGTATAAATGAAGAAAGGTTAGGATAGAAATATAATATATCAATTTCTGCATTATGCGAATAAACAGGGATATCATATTTTGATTATCCCTGTTTTTTATAGAGGAAGTATATTTTACGTGCATCCTTGTCAGTTAGATAATCCTACGAATCCAATTAAAAAATTTAAATGGCACATATTTAAACGGGAAATCCACTCGGATTGATGACGATATAATTGATTTTTGGTTACTAAAAGCCAGAAAACTATCTTTCCCGTGATATTTTCCTAATCCACTATTTCCAACTCCTCCAAATGGTAGCTTATGATTCGATATATGTAAAAGTGTATCGTTAATACAGCCTCCTCCTGATGATGTTCTTGATAATACCTCCTTAGCCATTTTATTTTTGCCAAAGTAATAGAGAGCTAAGGGCTTATCATTATTATTTATATAGTTAATAACTTCATCAATTTTGTTGTAGGTTAATACAGGGAGTATAGGACCAAATATTTCTTCCTGCATAATATCATGTTCTGGTTTAATATTATCAATTATTGTTGGTTCAATAAATTTATCATTAACATCAACATAGCCTCCGGAATAAATATCTCCCTGAGACATTAATTTTTCCAAACGTTGGGTTGCTTCTTCAGAGATAATTCTTGGATAATATTCATTCTTCTGTATGTTCTCTCCAAACATCTGTCTTATGTTTTTTTCTATTTTTTCTAATAGTTTATCTTTTATTGATTCATGAACGTAAAGGTAATCAGGAGCTATACAGGTTTGCCCGGCATTAATGGTTTTTCCCCAGGCAATACGTTTAGCTGCGATATCGATATTTGCATCTTTATCAACAATGCAAGGACTTTTTCCTCCTAACTCAAGGATTACAGGAGTTAAAGTTTCTGCTGCTGCATGCATAATAATTTTTCCGACCCTTGAACTTCCTGTAAAAAAAATAATATCAAACTGTTTTTTTAACAATTCTTGATTGACAGGTAATTCTCCTTCTACCAGAGCGATATATGATTCATCAAAAGTTTCGGCAATCATTTTATTCATTGCTTCAGAAATATTGGGCGCATTGGGTGATGGTTTTAATATCGCACAACAACCAGAAGAGATTGCTCCGACCAGTGGATTCATTGTTAACTGAAATGGATAATTCCATGGTGCAATTATAAGAGCAAGGCCTAGTGGCTCATACAATATCTTCGACCGCGATGGAAATAGATGAATAGGTGTGCTTACTCTCTGGGGAGAAGCCCAGTTTTCTAAATTTTTAATGTGATTATCAATTTCCTGGGTAACAATGCTTATCTCAGTCAGGTAAGCTTCTTCATTAGATTTATGTAAATCTTTCCATAAAGCGTCAAGTATCTCATTACTGTTTTTATTTATTGCAGCTTTTAATTTTTTAAGCTGGTTAAGCCTGAAATCAATATTTTTTGTTTGTTGGCGATAAAAATATTCTTTTTGTTTTAAATAGATTTCTTCTATTATGTGATTAGGAGTGTTATTCATTGTTTATGCTACTATTTTAATTTACCCGAATAAGTTCGTTACGAGATTTTGTTAGAACTCCAAAACTATCGTGTTCGAGATTATAATCAATTAAAAGTTTTTCAACTTCTTCTACAGCATTCTCATCAACTGCGATAAGTAAACCACCGCTTGTTTGAGGATCGCATAGTACAGGCTTATATTTTTCTTGGGCTAAAAAAACATGATTTCCGTAAGTAGCCCAGTTTTTGTGAGTTCCACCAGGCATACATTTCTGGGCAATATATTCTTCCAGTATTTTTAGTTTTGGGATCTTATCAAATTCAATTGTTGCACTAAGTTTACTTCCTTCACACATTTCGCTAAGGTGACCAATTAAACTAAATCCGGTAACATCTGTCATAGCTTTTACACCATTGATATTTGCTAATTCAATACCAACAGAATTTAGCTTGCACATATAATCAAGAGCAACAGAAACATGTTCTTCTTTTAGTATCCCTCTTTTTTGGGCTGTTGATAAAATTCCTACACCCAAAGGTTTTGTTAGGTATAACCGGCATCCTTCGGTTGCTGTATTATTTTGTTTAAGCTTTGCTATTTCTACTTTTCCCGTTACAGCCAGTCCGAAGATAGGCTCCGGACTATCTATGCTATGTCCGCCTGCTAATACAATGCCTGCCTCTTTACAAATTGCCCGTCCGCCGTCCATCACCTGTGATGCCACATCAGCAGGGAGTTTATCAATGGGCCATCCAAGAATAGCTATTGCCAGTATAGGAGTTCCTCCCATTGCATAAACATCGCTAATAGCATTAGCAGCAGCAATTTTTCCAAAAGTGAATGGATCGTCTGCTATCGGCATAAAAAAATCTGTTGTGCTAATAATAGCTGTTCCATCTCCCATATCGTAAACAGCGGCATCGTCCCGACTATCATTGCCAACTAATAATTTTTCATCCTTAATGGAAGGAACCGAACTACGAAGAATATCTGTTAAAACAGAAGGGGATATTTTACAACCACATCCGGCACCATGACTATATTGTGTTAATTTTATTTCACTCATTGCTGTTATTTTTTATTTGTTTGTTGAATTAATATTCTTTTAAAGCATTTGTTCTTTGAAATTGAATTACATACACTTATATACTGTTAAAGATTTAGAATATACTCATAATAAGAAGACCCCCTAAATCCCCCTCAGAGGGTGACTTATCCTACCTTCAACTTAGAGACTTAGATTAATTCCGCAAAAATTCTCTTGAAGACCTCCTCTGAGGAGGATTTAGGAGGTCTTCTATATAAGTTCTTGTACATTTATATCTTTCAATTAATTTAACCAGCCTCTATCTAAAAACTCTAAAATCAGTAATCATCCTTCTTCAATCAATAATCAAAAAAAGTTCTTTCACATAACCATGCATTTTATATTCACTTTGTTTTTTCATGCAAAGAGAATGATTCAACAGCGGATACAATCTTTTCTGCATTGTCTTTACTGTTTGTGTCTGGCAAAGGAATGAGTTGTATCTTTTCTTCTTCTCTTTTTTTCATCCCTTTTGCATAATATTTATCATAATAAGTTAGAATAAGCATTGCTGCCTCATAGAAATTATTTTGTTGTACGTTTTCAATTGCAGCTATAGTGTTTTGCGGGCCAAGCCTTTTGCTTATTCTTTTTATTGAATCAATAAGTTTTTCAACATCACCAATCACATAATCCTTTACCAGGAGTTTTGCCCGTTCTTCTCTTTTGATATTAATAAAAATCAATTTTGATTCTCTTATTCTATTAAAAAGTGGGAGAGGAATATTGACACTACCAATACTTAAATTTTCATCTTCAACCCATACAGGGCGTTTGAAATTAAGTTGACGCCATTCCCAATACAAGTTATTGGCAAATTGTTCTGTTGTAGGTTGTTCTCCCATACCAATCCTTCCAAAAGCCGAACCTTTATGGTTTGCCAATCCTTCCAGATCGATAACCTGGTGGTTTTTGTTTTTTAATTCGTTTAATATATGAGTTTTTCCGCTTCCGGTAAATCCTCCAAGTACATGAAGAAAACCTTCTTCATAGTCACTTACAGCAAGGGTTCTGTATGCTTTATAGCCTTTTTTAATAATATAAACATTATCAAAACCATTCTCTTTAAGATGGCCTCCAAAAGCATGGCTTCTCATTCCTCCCCGCCAGCAATAGATTGTAACCTGATTCTGTGGGGCAACTTTTCTTGATTCTGTAATAAATGATTGAAGCTTTGGTGTTACATATTTGTAACCAAGCTCCATTGCCTTCTCCCTTGATTCCTGAACATAAACAGTACCGACATGAGCCCGTTCTTCATCAGAAAAAAGAGGGATGTTTGTTGCCCCGGGAATATGCCCCTTTGCAAATTCACCCGGAGATCGGACATCGATCAGTGGTAAATGCGAGTAAGACTCAAAATAAGCAGAAATACTAATATCTTTTGGCATGGCAGCAAATTTAACGATTAACATTAATCATTGTATTCCTTTCTAAACTTATTTCTCACCCCTTCTCAGCGGCTACTCTTTATACATATGTTATTTTTTTATCTGCAAGCCACTAAGGAGAAAAAATCGCATGTTTAAATTTCTTTCATCCCGGAGAGACAGAATTGTAATAAGCAGGCATTTCAATGCCTGCTACAAAATGCAAACCTTCCTCTCATCCCGTTAGTTATAGAATGAAACCATGCACTATGATTCATTCTAGGCCTACGGCCTGAAGGGATAATTTACAGTCAAATAAATTTTTAGACACCCTGATAGGAATAAGTTTTTAAATTTGGATACGTTAAAACCAAAATATTAAAACAATGAAAATAAGAGTAATAGCATTAGGATTATTGTTTTCATTAATGTTCACAAGTTGTGTTTACCATCCACAGTCTGTAGATATTCCCTTAATTTATGAAAAAAATATTGCACGGTTTGATGCTATGCAGCTTGCATATTCCCTCACTTTGCCATGCTTTATAGGCGTAATTATTTAAGTCTTTCAATTTCAGATTCAGAAAGTCCTGTTAATTCAGATATATCTGTCAAGTTTAGGCCTTTTTTTATTGCTTGTTTGGCAATTTTTATTTTTTCTTCAAATTTTCCTTCATCACGTGCTGTATCAATAGAATTTTTTAAGTCACGATAATATTTTAGACTGTCCTCGTATGAACGCACTTGCTCAGGTGTAAATTTTGCTATTTCAGCTGTCTCAAAAAGTTTGTCAAATATTTGTTCTCTTAATTTGTCTGGAATTCTTTCAAGTTTATTTAAATTTTTAATCACGTAAAGCCATTTTTCAAAACGATTTTCTAATTCATCAACTGTTTTGTTGAATTTGGGCATTTCAAGATATATGAAAGTCAGTTTATTGTAGAAAACTTCTTTAGTTTCAATATCGGCCAATTTTACATCATACCTGTATTTTCTAGCTTCGTTTTTGTCTGATTCAAAACTAAAGTCAAGGATAGCGATGGTATAAACGGCTTTCAATTCATAATCCCAGTCAGCACGTTTTGCTTGTTCACGTATCGGAAATGTTGAATAATAAACAGTCCGGTCTTTAAAAAAGTTTTGTTTTGATTTTTGGAGTTCTACAATAAATTTTTCACCTTTTTCGTTTTCGCAATACAGATCAAATATGGCTTTTCGGTCAATATCAGATGCCCCCAACTGCTCTGTTTTTAAATAAGTTAAGTCTTTTATTTGCCCTTGTTCGTCCTTTAATAATTCATTCAGGAAGTCCAATAATAAATCTTTATTAGGTTCTTCTCCAAATAGTTTTTTAAAACCGTAGTCAGTAAAAGGATTTATGTATTTTTCAGCAAATTCAGTCATTGTTTATTTTTGGGGCAAAAATACTCAATTTATTAAATTCATGCAATTTGTTCAATGTATATAACTGGCAAGAATGTGCATTTACCAACTTCTATTTTGTTGACAGCCTGGAAAATAATCTTTTTTCAGATTCGATATCACTTGGTGATTTCAAGGTTACTGCTATTAGAGGCTCCGTTGCAATAAATTCGCCATATATCTATGATGATATACAATTATTTGAGGTGTCATTATCACAAGATATAAGTGATAATCCGGGAATAGCCTTGTTCGAGTTCGAAGGTTATCCTTCCGATACTGTGGTTTTTACTTTTGTGGAAAGCAAAAATAGGTATTACATCGAAACTCTGTATTATAACGGAGAGCTTTTAGAAGACAACAGTTTTGGTGATTGTGGAACACAGCTTCATAAGATTATAAAGTAGTTTTTAGAATTTTTATTAGATTAAAATATATTTTGCACCCCCTCTTCAAGTCCTCCTTTGCCTTCGGCGAGCTCGTAAACTCGGTTCAGGAAGATTTAGGAGGTCATATTATAAAGTTCTATAGCTAAAATTGAAAAAATAAATACAAACCGCTGAGAACGCTGTGTATCGTAGAGAATAATTCCCTTAAATAGCACAGGTTTGTCGTTTGTGTTAATAGAAAAGAGGTACAAGCCTCAGGCTGCACCATGAAGGTGAAGTTTTCTCTGAACAACCTCTGCGCACTCAGCGGTTTATAAATTTTGACAACAGATTTTAGGACATTCTAAAAAAATTCATACACAATTAAACATTATCAAAACAAAACTTTTTAATTTAGTAAAACGTTATAGTGTTTTACTAAACCAATTGTCATGAAAAAATTTTTCAAAGTATTCTTTCTTATAATTTTCTTTTTTATTGCAATCCTGCTAGTAGCTCCTTTTGTTTTTAAAGGAAAAATAATGGAAGTTGCAAAAACACAGATTAACAATAACATCAATGCAAAAGCTGATTTCAGCAATCTGAAGCTTTCGTTTTTCAAAAGTTTTCCCAATTTGTCAATTGAACTAACAGGTTTATCTGTTATTGGGATTGATGATTTTGAAAATGATACACTGGTCGCTTTTAAGGCTTTTGGTGTTACTGCCGATCCCATTAGTGCTATTAAAGGTGAGAATATTCAAATTAAAGAGATTATTCTTGATGGTCCTGTTTTACATGGTAAAGTTCTTGAAGATGGCCGTGCAAACTGGGATATTGCCAAAACTACTGATGAGGTAGAAGAGGAGGAGGTAGATACAACTTCTTCAGAAATACCTGATTTAAAAATAGAATTAAAACGATTTGCCATTTTAAATGCTGATATCGAGTATGACGATCAGAGCTCAGGAATGATGGCTTCTCTTGATAATTTCAATTTTGAGTTAAAAGGCGATTTTACCAAGGATTTCTCTGAATTGGAAATAAACTCAAAAACAGATGCACTAAATTTTGTAATGGATAACATGTCTTATGTGAAAGATGCAACGTTGGATATTGTGATAAATATTGCAGCCGACCTTCTTAATTCTAAGTATGAACTTAAAGAAAATGAGTTTTCTATCAACGCATTAACTCTTGGTATTGATGGTGTTTTCTCAATGCCCGAAGACATGCCAATGGATTTTGATTTAACTTTCTATACCAAACAAACAGAATTTAAAACATTGCTCTCAATGGTTCCTGCCATTTACATGAAAGATTTTGCTGATGTTCAGACCAAGGGACAACTTAAGTTGGATGGTTTTGTAAAAGGTAAATATGCAGAAGGTATAATGCCTAATGTTGGATTAGAACTTGCAGTGAATGATGCAATGTTCAAATATCCTGATTTACCAAAATCTGTGGAGAATATAGGTGTTGATGTTAACCTCAATTTTGACGGAACTGATAATGATAATACAACGATTGATGTTAACAAATTCCATCTTGAGATCGCAGACAATCCAATCGATTTAACATTAAACCTGAAAACACCAATGAGCGATCCTAGTATCGTTGGAAACCTTACATGTAATATAGATATGGCATCTCTTGCAGATGCTGTTCCTATTGAAGACACAGAAATAAAAGGTGCCATTAATGCCAATCTCGATATGATGGGGACCCTTTCTATGATAGAGGAAGAGCGATACGAAGATTTTAAAGCTGATGGACAGGTTGTAGTCGATAATTTTCTATTTAACAGTCCGGATTTACCCAAAGCATTTGAGTTAAAACATACAGAAGTATTATTCTCTCCAAAATTTGTGGAGATTGCTGCGTTGGATGCTAAACTTGGTAAAAGTGATTTCCAGTTTACAGGAAAACTGGAGAATTTTATCCCATATGCTATGGCAGATCAAACACTTGAAGGAAGTTTTATTTTCACATCAAGCCTTCTTGATTTAAATGAACTGATGCCTGCCGGAGAAGAAGAAGTTGAGGTTGAAGATACTACAGAAACTCCAATGACAGTTGTTGAAGTTCCTTCTAATCTTGATATAACATTGTATTCAAATCTAAACAAAATTTATTTTGATAAGCTTGAGATTGACAATGCAAAAGGAACAATTGCTATTCGTGATAGCAGGATTTTGCTTGATGGCTTGCAATTGAGTACACTAGGTGGTTCAATGCAAGTTGACGGAGAATATAATACTGTTGATATTAGTGCACCAATGGTTGATCTGGGACTTAAATTAACAGATATTAATATTCCTTCGGCATATTCAGCATTTAACTCTATTGAGAAATTGGCCCCTGTAGCAAAAAATCTAAATGGAAATGTCTCTGCAGGAATTGAATTTACCAGTTTTCTTGATTCAACAATGAGTCCGATCCTTAATACCCTTGTAGGAGGAGGAAGCTTAAGTACAAAAACGGTTGAAGTAACAAAATCAAATACTATATCGAAGTTAACATCAGCATTAAACACAAAAGCATTTGATGATTTATCGTTAAAAGATGTTGATGTGGATTTTGAAATACGTAATGGTCGTGTTTATGTAGATCCTTTCGATATAAAACTTGGTAAAACAACAATGGTTATTGCCGGTGATCAAGGAATCGATCAAACATTAAATTATTCTATTAACATGGTAATGCCAAGAACAGGACTTGGAGAATCTGCAATGAGTAGTTTGACATCAGCTTTAACATCGCAAGGAATAAATTATGAACCAAGTGAGAATGTAAATTTGGATGTTGCTGTTGGCGGAACATTTTTGGATCCTACTGTTAAGCCAAATCTTAAAAAATCTTCTTCCCGTTCTGTTGAACAGATTAAAAATGATGCAATAAACACAGCCAAAGTAGAGGTGGAAAAGAAAAAGGAAGAAGTAAAAGCGCAGGCCAGTGCACAAGCAGAAAAGATTCTACAAGACGCAGAGAAAGAAGCAGAAAAGATTAAAGCTTTAGCGAAAGAAGCTGCTGATGCCGTTCGTAAAGAATCTAATGATAATGCAGATAAGCTGGTTGAAGAAGCTAAAAATCCGATAGCTAAGAAAGCGGCTGAGGTTGCCGTAGATAAGGTGAGGAAACAAGGTGAAGAAAAAGCCCAGAAGATAGAAGATGAAGCAGCAAAAAAAGCAGAAGCTGTTTTACAAAGAGCCCAGGAAGAAGCAGATAGGTTGAAGTAGGAGGGAAGGAGCATTTGGAATAACATAAATTTCAGGGCACTTATTTTAAAGTTACTGGTTGCTAATTACAGGTTAATAATATGCAGTTATTAACCTGTAATTGTAAAACCAAGTATTCTCAGAAAGAAAGATTAATATCTCTTTAAGTCCTCCTCTCAGGAGGATTTAGGAGGTGAATTCTCTATTATTAGTTATCAGGCTAGAAAGATAAAATGCATTGATAAGATTTTCTGAATCGATTTAATATTTACTCTCCCTGATTGGTCAGAGACTCAATCTTTCCCTCTCTTGAAAGAGAGGGAGAAATATTTAGTTTTACTGAATGAGATGATGAGTATAGTAATCTTAAAAATTTATTAGCAACTTATTTTACTTCCTCTATCTTTTAGAAGGATTTAGGAGTTCAACCTAATTCCGAAAATATTTTAATCACTCAATTCAGAATTCGTAATCTCAATTTTTGTATCGCTGTGCATCGAAATTCCGGGTTGTGCATACCAACTACCACCGTGGTTATTTCTTATTATAGATTCGTCAATTATAATATTTCCTGAATGATTATTGGTTACAAAGAAGATTGCAGAACCATGGGCATTAACGGTGTTTTCTTCTATTAAAGTGCCTAATACTTTTAAAGTCATGGTATTACCATCATTATAAATAGCACCCCCGCTACCACCACCAGGAGTTCCATCTTGTGCGGGATTTGCCCCGTTTCCGGTACAATAATTATAGGAAAAAAGACTGTTGTAGATTGTCCATGAAACACCAATACTGCTTATTCCTCCTCCATTTGAACCGTAATTCGCATATTCTTCTCCTCCTCCAAATGTACAGTTGGTTAAATAAACGGGCTTTCCTTCATACTGACTAAAAACCCGAATAGCTGCACCACCTACATCGGGGCCAACGGAAGCGCACACATTATTAAAGAACCGGCAGTTAACAGCTTTAAATCTACCTCCTCGTACCCAGATAGCGCCACCGCCATCATATTCTGTTTCTGAAGTTGAGTTGCCATCTGCAAAAGTCAGGTTTTGTATTGTTAATTGGGGGAATTCCTGGTTATCGCAATGTGAAGTTAGCCAATGTTGCTCCTGGTCGCAGGTGTTCATATAGAGTATGCGGCTCGTGCCACCTCCGCTAAGAGTTACTAAACCACCTCCGTCAATAACAGTTTTTAATCCTTCCCTGTTATAAACTTTTGCCGGTTCAGACAATGTGATTGTTACTGGTTCTCCACCTGTGTTAAATGTTATTATTCCTCCCTCGTGTACAGCATTAATAAAAGCTTCGGCTGTGCAACTTTCTGGAGAGCCATCTCCAATAACGATATCTGGTTCAGAGACATCTTCAGGGCTTGCTTCTGCGGGAACAGGATAATTACCATCAGGATTTCCTGCTGCCGGTCCATCTTCAGGATTTTCTAAAGGATTATGAAATTCAGTTCCTGGGTTATCTTTTTTACACTTTGAGAATGAAATAACAACAGAAAAAATAATAAGAGAGAGAAGAAATTTATTTTTCATTTTACTGAGGTATTAGTTTTAATAAATTAAATACGAAAATATAACAGGTTTATTATGTTTGAAAAAAATACTTTCAATAATTTATAGTGTTTCCCTTGAAAAAATTAATATTGTATAGTTTAAGTTTTTTCTACTACCTTCTATACAAAAAGTTACAAGGCTAAATACAAAAGTTACGGAGCTATTGTAAAAAAATACTTTGGCACTATAAACTAACAATCATTTAGTTTTTAACGGCTGAATAAAAAATGTTTAGAAAGAATATCATAACTTTATTAGACATTTATTATTAATTAGTTACCAATTTCTAACTTTTAATCAATAGGTTTATGATACAATCAATAAATCCGTACAAGAATGAAGTTATAGCAGAATTTCAGGAAACTTTATTAAATGACATTGATAGTATCTTAAATATTGCTCAGGCTACATTTGAAAAAGAAAAGAAACGAACGTTTGATTACCGTAGTGATTTGCTAAAAAATTGCGCTAACCTTTTACGAAAGAAAAAAATGGAATACGCCCGGATTATAACCCTTGAAATGGGAAAAGTAATCAGGGAATCTATCCAGGAAGTAGAAAAATGTGCCTGGGTTTGCGATTATTATGCAGAAAATGGTGCTAAATTTTTATCTGATCAAAACATATAATTATCAAAGGGTAGAGGATTATTAACGTTTCAGCCACTTGGTGTTATTCTTGGTATTATGCCGTGGAATTTTCCTTTCTGGCAGGTTTTTCGATTTGCTATTCCCACCATTATGGCTGGTAACACAGTAATTCTAAAGCATGCATCTAATGTTCCCCATTGTTCCATGAAAATCCAGGAGATATTTCACGATGCAGGCTTTCCGAAAGGTTCTTTCCAAAGTGTTTTGTTATCCTCAAAAGATATAAAAAAAGTTGTTGAAGATAAACGTATAAAGGGTGTTAGTCTCACAGGTAGCGAAATGGCAGGCTCAAAAGTCGGGGAACTGGCAGGGAAAAACATCAAAAAAATGGTTTTAGAATTGGGAGGAAACGATCCATTTATCGTACTCCCTAATGCTGATATTAAAAAGGCAGCCCAGGTTGCAACAAAAGCAAGAATGCTGAATTGCGGACAGAGTTGTATTGCCGCAAAAAGATTTATCGTTAACGAATCGGTTGCAGACGAATTCCTGAATCACTTTCGGGATGAGATGAATAGTCTTGTTTTCGGGGATCCGCAAGAAGAAACTACAGATTTTGCTTCGTTGGCAAACATTCAGCAAAAAGAAACAATTAACAGACAAGTAGAAGAATCAATTGACATGGGAGCCAAAACGTTTTGGTTTGACATTGAAGTAAAAAATAAAGATGCCTTTTTTAATCCCATGATCTTAACTCATATAAATTCCGATATGCCGGCTTATAAAGATGAACTATTTGGTCCGGTTGCCTCTGTCTTTGTTGTAAAAAATACAGAAGAAGCAATAAAATTAGCCAACGATTCAGATTTTGGACTGGGAGCATCCGTCTGGTCAAATGATATGGAAGAGGCACAAAACGTAGCAAAAGATGTGGAGACTGGTATTGTTTTTATAAACAGTCTGGTTGCTTCCCGTCCCGAATTACCATTTGGCGGAGTTAAAAAATCAGGTATTGGACGCGAATTATCCGAACTAGGTATAAAAGAATTTACAAACGCAAAAGCGATTTGGGTGCCATAAAAACCACAATCTTATATTTTTTCATGAATGGTTTTGTAGTATATTTTTTGTTTTTGATTAATTATATTGCATTTGTAAATAAGTTAGGAGCCATTTATTAAAACCATGACAAATAAATTTATAACAATTATATTAGTCTTATTGACAAACTTGACTTACAGTCAGTCATTAGTTAATAATGAGATTAATAAAACGGATACAAATGGACTCAAACAAGGAATTTGGGTAAAAAAAATTACAGCAAACATAATTGATACTATGAATTATGTTGACGACAAATTACACGGACATTATAGATCATATTGGCAGAAAAGCAATGAATTAAGACATGCGGGAGAATATAAAAATGGAACTATAGTAGGAATATGGACGTATTACAACAATGGAAAGATTGTATCTGAAGAAATAGAAAGAGGAACAAATCTTGATAGTCTAACCAATGAACAAGGACAACGAATTTTACCTCCTTATTCATATGTGAAATTTTATGATAAAGATCTTTATTTTCTAAAAAGTGAAGGGAAAATATTATATTTTGACTCATGGGAAATGGACAACAGTATTGAACAAGGAAAATGGATTTATTACAACTCAATTGGAGTTATTATAAAAACAAGGTTATATAAAAATGGAAAAATAATAAAAGAAAACGCACCCTAGCTAAATCTAGCAAGCATGACAAAGTGTAGAAGTATATACTTTACATTTTACCACTCCTACTAATTTAAATAAAAGAATAACCATGAGAAAAACAGCATACCTATTCATTTTTCAGCTCTTTATTTGTCAGAATGTAATAGGACAATTAATTCCAGAATTTATCTTATTATCAAAAGAAGAAAAACAAAACAAAGAGATTGCTGTTGGAAAAATTGATATAACTATTCCTATAAGCAAATCGCTTATGGATTACTTTCAAATTGTAGACACCATCGAATTAATACACAATGAAGTTGATTTAGTAAATATAAAAGGCTGTAATTTCCAATATAAATTAAAAATACATAGAGACTCTACAACATATAAAAGTGGAGATAGACAGATACTTTTACTGGAAAGTCTTATTCCTCCATATCAAACATGGGAGTACAACATTACGACTTTAAATGAATCCGAATTAGCATCAAAATCACAAGAATTAAGACATAAACCATACGACAATTCTGTGTTAAATACTGCATTCCAAAATTGCATTTCATATGCTCTTGAGGGGATTATACGATCGTATGGGATTAATCCTGAACCATTTTTCTTTCGACGCTCTCAATTGGCAGACTTAAATGATATTGAAGTTATTCTGAAAAATCTATTTATTAAAGTTGAAACACTTGATAACATCAAAAAGAAAACGATTAACAAATCTGAGTCTTTATATAAAGACCAAGTTTTTATTCTTTTTAGAAATTACAAGGGCGAGCCAATACATGCTTGTTTTAATTTAAACGGAAGAACCTGGACAAAAAATGGATTAAAACCATATACTTCTTGTCCATCGCCAGATATTGTTATTGATTCATACAATAAGACTAAGAATATAACAAGTAACTATTCTGAATCAACAATAAAATCTTTTAAATTAAGTTTTGTGTCAAGTATTGAAATATACAAGCTTAATAAAAACATTTTCAAGCTATAAGACAAATTGTATTTTTATTTACTACAACACATCAAAATTTTATTTCAATAACTTGATATATCATCAGTTTTTATTAATATTTCGGATTATTTCACGAATACGATAATTTTATATAAAAATATCCATGACGATGGAAAAAAATGTTTTAAAGAAATGGCTGGATAAACTACAGGAAGAAAGTTGGAACCTGGAACTCATTATTTCCGGATTTTCTATTTTGGGATTGTTTAAGGCAAAAGCATTTTTAGACAATGCAAGCGTTATATTTTATGCAAATGATATTCAACATGATTCTTTAATGGCTTGGTTTCAGGTATTTTTCTGGATAATATATGCATCTGTTGTCATTTCCATTATATTTCTACTGGTTCATGTATTTCTTAGAGGATTATGGATTGGAGCCATAGGTATTCGTTATGTGTCTGGCGAAATAGATTATGACAAACTAAATTACAATCCATCAATAACAAATTATTTAAGAAAAAAACTGGGTAATTTCGACGATTATATCTTGAAACTCGAAAAAGCATCCAGTCTTATTTTCGGCTATACCTTTCTGCTTATCATGGTTTTATGTTCTTCGTTTCTTTATTTTCTATTCATGTGGATAATTATCAATCCATTGAGCCGATTAATAGGAAACTCAAACTTTGGATGGATTTCTGGTTGGTTTCTTCCTTTACTCACCTTATTGTTAGCCCTTTTTATTATTATCGATTTCTTTTCAGGTGGAGCAATTAAAAAAATTAATATAAAATGGTTTTCAAAAACTTATATTTTTTTGAATAAAGTAGTCTCATGGATTACCTTATCTTTTTTATGGAAACCATTATATTTTAACCTGATAGATCGTAAAAAAACCAAATGGTTAATATACTTTGTAATCCCAATTTTTGCTTTATTATCTGTAGGTATCACTATAAAATATAATGCTTATTCCATTTTTCCAAAAAACTTTGAAAGCGATGGAACCAGAATATATAATTCTATAGCCTTTAAAGAAAAGTCACGCTTTTCATTTCAAACCCAGTTTTACGATAACCTCCGAAAACAAAATGAGGCCATACTCGTCATGAGCCTTCAAAACAACAAAATAGAATCAAAATCAATGGAGTTGTTTGTGAAACTTTCTAACCTGGACGAAGAAGTAATAACAAAAATGGATAGTACCATTAAACCCATCGCTAGCAAAGGATTTAAATCTTACTTATTTACAAAAAGTTCTTACGAAGAAGAATTGATATCTCGAAAAAATGTTGAATCAAACAAAGACAATGCGTACTATAAAACAGAACAACAACTATTCAGGGAAAATCTTCAAAAAATTCTCACAACAGCAAAAAAAATCTATGCAGTCAGAATTAATGGAGAACTTATTGATAGTGATTCTATTGATATTTTATTTCATCAACATTCTAATCATAACGAAGAAGGATTTTTACTTTTATTCAATGCTGAAAATATAGAAGAGGGATTAAACCTTTTAACCTTAGAAAAATTAGTTGTAGTTAATGACGAAAATAAAAACAGTAAAATAGATTTCACAATACCTTTTATTTATACAGGAAATTAGGTGTTGATGTACATTATTTAACATGACCAATTGCAACTCTAACTTAAAACTAAAACAGAATGTTACTATGAAAGAATATCATCAATATATTATCTTTGATTAGAATAGTATAGCAATGCAAGAACTAATAAAAGAAAATTTAAATGACTTAAAAAAACTTTGTCAGGATTATGATGTCAAGACAATGCATGTTTTTGGATCTGCATGCACTGATAAATTTAATGACAAAAGCGACATTGATATATTGATTTCATTCAAAGAAATTTCGATTGAGAAATATACCGACAACTATTTTGATCTACATTATAAATTAGAAGAATTGTTCAAGCGTAAAATTGATCTTTTAACTGAAAACTCACTCTCAAACCCATATTTACTTGCGAGTATTGAAGAAACGAAACAATTACTTTATGCAGCGTGAAATTCTAAAATATTTACTCGATATTCAAGAATCAATAAACTCAATTTTTGAATATCTTGCTGATAAACGAGATTTCAATGAATATAAATCCAATAAACTTTTGCGTAGAGGAATTGAAAGAGAACTTGAAATAATAGGAGAAGCAACAAACCGAATCTTAAAGCTTGATGAAAATATTGAGATTTCTGATTCAAGACGAATTGTTGATTTAAGAACCTGGGTAATTCTTGGTTATGATAAAGTTGATGATGTTATTATCTGGGGTATTATTTCAAGAGACTTGCCCAAACTAATAAAACAAGTTGATAAATTAGTTGGTGATTAGTACCTGATTCGTCTTTTTAAACATGAATATGTTTTATATTTCACACCAAAATTAAAAATTAGAATCCATGAAATCTACTCTAATAATTTTTCTAACACTATTTATTTCTGGTAATATAATAAATGCACAAGAACAGATTGATCCATCGAAACAATGGCCTTCATACAGGGGGTATTATTCACGTGGATATTTAGACAATGCAAATCTACCTGAATCATGGGATGCAAAGAAGATGGAGAACATTCTGTGGAAAACAAAAGTTCCCGGATTAGCCCTATCATGTCCCATTGTTTGGGATGATAAGATCTTTATTTCAACAGCAATCAACTTAAATAAATCAGAAGATATCAATGCTAAATTTTCGGGTGATGTTACTCCCGTTAAGGACTCCTCTGTACACAAGTGGGAAGTTCTTTGCTATAATAAAAACACGGGTGAACTTATCTGGGAAAAGACTTCTTATGAAGGAATCCCTTTAGTTAAACGACACCCCATTTCTACTCATGCTAACTCAACATTGGCAACCAATGGTGAATATGTAGTTGCTTTTTTTGGTTCGGAGGGTATGTATTGTTATGACATGGACGGAAATCTAAAATGGTCAAAAAACCTGGGCTTATTAAAGTCCACTTTTTTTATGGATGAACAAGCAGAATGGGAATTTGCCAGCTCGCCAATTATCCATAAAGGAGTTGTAGTTATCCAGGCTGATATTTTTGAGAATTCGTTTGTTGCTACTTATAACCTGGAAACAGGGGAACAAATCTGGAAGAAAGAACGTGATGAATACCCGGGCTGGTGCACACCTAATATTTATCAAAAGGATGGAAGAGATATTATCGCAATAAATGGATATAAACATCGAGGAGGGTATGATTTTGAAACAGGTGAAGAAATTTGGCATATGTCTGGCGGTGGCGATATACCTGTCCCTACTCCTATTCTCGGTGATGGATTAGTCTATTTTAATAGTGCCCACGGGAGATACAGTCCTATATACGCTATTAAGCCTGATGCTACTGGTGATTTAACATTAGAAAAAGGTGACACAACAAATAATCATATACTTTGGAGTGTTGAAAGAGGTGGTTCCTATATGGGTACCATGTTATTTTACGATGGTTTGTTATACAATTGCCGCTGGAACGGGAACTTATCCTGCTACGATCCTATAACAGGTGAACGATACTACAATGAAAGTATTGACAAAGGAGTAACCGCCATTGCGTCTCCCGTAGCTGCTGATGGGAATATATATATTGTAGCCAGAGATGGAAATACATACACAATAAAAGCAGGAAAAGAATTCGAGTTACTTGCCACTAATCGTCTGGGTGAAAACAGCATGGTAACACCAGCAATTACTGAAGGTGCTTTAATATTCAGAACTAATAACTATTTAATTGCTGTTGGGAAATAAGTATTTGTATTTTTTAATCTTTTGGGGCACAAATCCGGAAATTGAATACCGAAAACAAAAGAAAGCACTTCGCTCCATGGTACTTGTTAAAGTTTATTTTATCCTTCTGAATGCTTTGTAAATAATATCAAACAGATTTTTCACCGTTTTGCAAGCTTGTAAAGCGGTGTTTTATGCGTCAATCTCGCTTTTGCATTCTTGTAAAACAGAAGTCTTGTTAGCTTGAGGTAAAATCATATACAACAAGTCATTATTTAATTTTATCTTTTTGTATTTCTCCCATGCATCAGACCATAATTTTTTACGTCTTTTTCAAAACACTTTAAAATTCTAATATCATGAAAAACTTAAACACCTCCCTTCTATTAATTCTAATAGTTGCGCATTCACTATATCTTCAAGCAGCAGATTATTCTGGTAGAACTTTTAACTCAATTCCTTCAGACTTAAAAAACAAAATAGATGCAGGTGCATTCTTTATTGAGAATAATGGAGTAAAAATATGGTATAAAGTATCTGGGAATGGTCCTGTTTGCATTTTACCCACACCTGGTTGGGGTCCGGGTAGTGAACTCTATTATAAAAGTATGGATAAATTAGAAGAAATATTTACAATGGTATATATCGACATCCGGGGAACAGGAAAGTCAGACAGACCAACAATAGAACAATATACAACATCAAATATTTTATCGGATTTAGAAGCTGTTAGAAAAAAAATTAAGGCAGATAAAATTTGGCTAATGGGACACTCAAAAGGAGGAGCAATCGTTCTGAACTATGCTACTCAATTCAAGGAAAGGGTAAATGGAATTATATTAATCAATTCATCAGGAGGGGTAAATACACCTTCTGAAGTAATGCAAAATACAATGAATCAAAAACAAAATGAGCCCTGGTATGCTGCTGCTAAAGAATATTTTTACAAAGAACCAAGCGATGAAAAAGATTGGATTACCGGCATTAAAACAATAATGCCCATTTATTTTTCTACTACAGAGAATTTCGAGAAAAGCAAACATGTTTTGATGAATACGACATTGTCTTACGATGCTTTTAAAGCACAGGAAAAATGGTTTGATTGTGAAAATGACTTAGATCCAAAACTTCATACAATAGATATTCCTGTTCTGGTGATCGTCGGAATGGATGACTTTATTTGTGGTCCTTATGTGGCAAACCATCTACATAGCGAGCTTCCCAATTCTAAGTTAATTCCTGTCGAGAATGCAGGCCATTTCCCATGGTTAGAACAGCCAGAAATCTTTTTTAAAGCAATAATAGATAATTACAAAAAATAATATAAAATTCAGATGTTCACTTTTTCTATTAAATCAATTTTTAATCGATAATGATCAGTTTGTTGTACCTGTGATTACTGTAAGTCTCTTTCTTTAGATTTGAGTTAATAATCTCCCAGGGCTTAATGCATCTGGGAGATTCCTTTTAATTATGTAATATTTATCCTTATATCAACCAGCAAATTTTACTAAATTTATCATTTATCAAGATTTTATTAGCTATTATAGACAGAAGAAACACAGATCAATTTATGCTTATAACAAAACTAAATATCCCTCTTGTAAAAGATCAATTATTATACAGATATACGCTTTACAGTAAATTAAATGAAGGTTTAAAATACAAATTCATTCTTGTTTCTGCACCAGCTGGATTTGGAAAATCAACTCTAATAAGTAGTTGGGTACGACAGTATAAAATTTTAACAGCTTGGTTCTCTGTTAGTCTCGAAGATAACGATAGCGTAATTTTTATTAGTTATGTGATACATGCTATTCGGAAGGTTCAAAATAATTTTGGAAAAAAACCTCTTGAATTACTACAATCAAGTATTAAGTCATCCGTAAAATCTATTCTTAATCTTGTAATTAACGAATTGATTATTCTTAATAAAAAAATTTTGTTAATTATTGATGATTACCACCTGATTGTGAATACTGAAATAAATGAGTTGGTTAATCATTTACTTTATAACTTACCTGAAAACTTGCAAATAGCTATTTTAACCCGATGCGATCCTGACTTAAAATTATCCCGATTAAGAAGTCAGCAACAACTTTTTGAAATAAGGGCCGCAGATCTTAATTTCAGAAAAGATGAGATTTCCGAGCTTTTTAGTAAAAAGTTAAAACTACAACTAACTGAATCAGATATTGAAAAACTGCATCAAAAAACTGAAGGGTGGGTTGCAGGACTACAACTAACAGCGCTTTCCATGCAAAATCACAGTAACCATCATGCTTTTATAGAAGAATTCTCTGTCAGCAACCGCTATGTGATGGGATATCTGATTGATGAGGTATTGCAAAACCAAAGTGTAAGCATCAAAACTTTTTTAATGCATACATCAATATTGGAATTTTTAACTGCCCCTCTATGCAATTCACTTTTAGATAGAAACGATAGTCAAAAAATTCTGGACGAACTTGCTGTTGGTAATTTGTTTATTTTTCCACAAGATGACGAAAGCAAAAACTATCGCTATCATCATCTTTTTGCTGAATTGTTGCAACAGAAATTGCATGAAGAAAATGATGATATAATTGAGAAATTGCATAATCGAGCTTCGGATTGGTATTCAGAAAATAACATGCCTTTTCTTGGAATAAAACATGCAGTTAAAGCCAAAAACTTTGAAAAAAGTGCACAGATATTTGCCAGTAGCATTTACAACATGTGGAAAGAAGGACTACACAATACTATTTTATCTATTGGGCAATCTATACCTCAGTCGTATATGTTTAATAATCCAGAGATGTGTTTGTATTATTCCTGGGTTTTACTTGATGCAGGGGATCTTATGAACGCTGCACTATTTCTGAAAAATGCAGAGGAATTTTACAACTTTAAACCGGAAAACAAAAAGAGTTCTCAAACTGAATCAAAACAATTGTACGGAAAAATTGCTGTAGCATGGTTGCGGTATTATGCAAATATCCCTAAACCGAATGAATTAGAAAAATATAGATTATTGGCATTAAAAAACCTGAAAACCGAAGATGCTTATTGGTTAAGTTGGGCATGGTTTGTATCAGCAGGTTTACAAATTATTCGCAATAATACAATCGAGGCCATAGAGTGCTATAATAAAGCTCTGGCTTATGCAAAAAAAACAGATAACCTTGGACTTATTTCTTTTATTACCATATCCCTGGGACATTTAGAATTTCGGTTGGGGCAAATTCATGTTTCATATTCAAGATGTAAGGAACTTTTATCGTATATGAATGAACAGGGATATTTACAATATTCAAAAGAAGACAGTACTTACGCTCCTTTATTTGCATCACTTGCCGCAATTGAATGCTATTGGATGGATCTAGATAATGCTGAAAAAAATATTCATACTGCATACGAATTATCTCTAGAAGATCCCAACATAAATAATAAAGCAATTGTATTGGTTACCTATTCGTTGATTAGTTTCATGCGAGATAGTAAAGAAACTTCACAAGCAAAAATCGATGAACTCGAAAGCTTAATTCGACATAATAATATATTGCCTGAGGTTTCAACACTCTATATTTCATGGAAAGGATTTATGTTGGTTATCCAAGGAAAATTAACTGATGCCGTGCTTTTTTTTAACGAGCAGAAAATAGACTTACAAAACGAAATTCCGGTTTCAGAAGTGTATCGGTACACACCTTATGCCCTTTGGTTGATCATGAATTCAAAATATGATAAAGCTGAAAACCTTCTAGCAAAACTGCTCGTGATAGCCCAATCTCTATCCAGAATTGAGAATGTAGTTGAATTAAAAATCATACAATCAATTCTATATCATCAAACAGCGAATCGTAAAAAAGCAATAGAAAGTCTTGTTGAATCAATGGAATATGCATCAAAAGAAAACATTCTTGTTTATTATATAGCTTATTTTGAAATAATTAAAAATATGTTTAATGATGTTTTTACACAAATAGCTACAAAAAAAACAGATGTTACAAATGTATTTGTACGGAGTATTAAAACCGAAATTACAAAATATAAAAACAAGCAGACAGGAAAAACAGTTGACCTTTTAAGTACACGTGAATTGGATGTACTAAAACTAATTGATGCCCATTTAACCAATCAACAAATTGCAGAAAAACTATTCATTTCATTACATACTGTTAAATCTCACGTAAAAAATATTCTTCTAAAATTAGAGGTAGACAGACGCTCGAAAGCTGCCGGAAAAGCAAGAGAAAAAGAGCTTATCTAAAGGCTCCTCTCAATTCTCTTATTAAGAAACCACTCTTCAAAATCACTCCAAAGAGTGATCCTATAGTTAATGAGTCAAGATAATTTTGCATGGTCAAAAAATTCTAATGAGTATGCAAACAACAATTGTACTACAAGGAACTCTATCATCTAAATGGGAATCTCGTTTCCAGGGATTACAATTCAAATATGCTGATGGGAAAACCTATATGGTAGGAGAAATCGAGGATAGTGCAGCACTGCACGGCATTTTAAATCAGATACGAAATTTAAACTTGAAGATTATTTCTTTAACAAATGAATATGAGCAATGAAACGAGTAATAATAATTTTAGTATTTATTTTTGAAGCAGTTTGCGGACATGCACAGAATATGTCTCAAACAGTTAGGGGAAATGTTATTGATGCTGACAGTCACACACCCCTTCCTGGTGTTACTGTTTATCAGCCTGATGTTGATGGCACAAAAGGGACAATTACCGATACATATGGAAATTTTAAATTGGAAAACGTTCCGATAGGAAGGATTACTTTACAGTTTTCGTTTATAGGATACAAGACAAAAACAGTTCCGAACATCATAGTAAATTCTGCCCAGCAGGTTGTGATAAACGTAGAACTCCAGGAAACTGTAATAAAAATGGAAGAAATCACTATAAAAGCAACCCGTAAAAATGGAGAAGCGCTGAATGAAATGGCAATGATAAGCGCACGTTCCATATCGCCTGAAGAGTCAAAAAGGTATTCGGCAGGATACGATGACCCATCGCACATAATTACAAATTTTGCCGGGGTTAACACTTCACAGAGCGGCAACAACGATATTATTGTAAGAGGCAATTCTCCTAAATATGTTCAGTGGAGATTAGAGGGAATGGAAATATCAACTCCTTATCATCAATCCGACCAGAATTCCACGGTACAAGGCTTTAGCCTTATCAATAACAGACTATTGGCAACGTCTGATTTTTGTACTGGTGCATTTGCTCCTGAATATGGTAATGCCTTATCAGGAATTTATGATATAAAACTAAAACCAGGCAATAACGAAAAATTTGAAGCGGCTGCAAGCGTTGGCCTTATGGGAACCGACCTGATTTTAGAAGGGCCGTTCAAAAAAGGTTACGCTGGTTCGTATCTTATCAATTATAGGTACTCAACAATTGGTTTATTACAAGATCTGGGACTTGTAGAAATAGAAGGTGTTTCAACCGTTTTTCAAGATGCTACATTTAAGGTTGTTTTACCAACAAAAAAAGCTGGATCTTTTTCTTTTTTTGGTTTAGGAGGAATCGATAACTTGTTGGTTAATGATGTACAGCCAAACACTTGGGTAACACCGGGAAATAATGATATGTTATCAAATATTATTGAAGATCTTGACCAGGGAGGGGCGCTCTCTAACATTGGCATAAATCACACCTACAGCATCAACAATAACAGTTATATAAAAACAACCCTGTCTTACCTGAACAGGAGCATCACTGAGAAGGTATTTGAATCTTATATTATTGAGAGCATTGACTATAATGGCATTGCAACATCAGATACTACGGGTAGAACTTTAAATTACAGCAGTAGGTATAAAACAGCTACTACTTCTGCAAAAATGGTTTACAACAATAAAATCAATTCAAAAAACAAAATAAGGTTAGGAATTGAATATTCTCTTCATGATTATGTGATTGATCAAAGTCAGTTAAACGACGATTATCAAACTCGTAATACATTACTTGATTTTGAAGGTAACATCAATACTTTTCAAAGTTTTATTAGCTGGAAATATAATTTCAGCAACAACCTAACTTTAGTCAGCGGGTTGCATAATATGAATGTATTACAAACAAATGAAAGTACCTTTGAACCAAGGATTGCGTTAACATGGAAAATTAACCGGTGTAACACGCTAAATGCTGGTTTTGGTAACCATAGCACCATGGAACGGATACATAATTATTATACTCGCATACAACAAGACGTTGGTACGTATACTTATCCCAACAAGGATCTCGGATTACTTACAGCTCACCATTATGTAGTTGGATATCAAAGACAAATCACAAATAATATAACATCTAAACTTGAAGTTTATTACCAGGATCTATACAATTTGCCCGTTGAGAACGATCCAAACAGCTATTATTCAACTATCAACGAAAATTCGGATTATAAATATGTTGATTTAGTAAACAAAGGGACAGGTAAAAATTATGGTGTAGAGATTACTGTTGAGCGTTTTTTCAATAACAATTATTATTTCCTGCTTAACGGCTCTCTATATGAATCGAAATATACGGCTCTTGATGATATTGAGAGAAACACCCGTTTTAACAACAATTACCTTTGTAACTTCTTAGCAGGAAAAGAATTTGAGTTAGGCGAGATACAAAACAAAACATTAACAATAAATGCCAAATTGCTATTCTCTGGCGGACAAAGATACATTCCGTTATTACGTGATGCTGCCGGAAATTTAGCTGTTGATGAGGAAACCAACCAGTTTTATGATTATGCTAAAGCTTATGAAAATAAACTCGACGATTTATTTGAATTAAACCTTTCTGCAAGTTATAAAATTAATTTGCCTAAAATCACCCATGAGCTTTTCCTTGAATTAACAAACCTTACTAACGACCGTGGAAGAATGTCTGAATACTATGATACCACAGAACCTAGCAATATAGGGTATATCCGTCATATGTCATTCTTACCCAGTTTTATGTATAGAATTTATTTTTAAAGTCTGTTCAAATTTCAAATGAACTACTTCGGGGCTGAGCCCCGAAGTATCAATTTTTTTATTAATAAATTGCCATTTCTCAAACCATTCTTTTTTTTATCCCGAGGTAGAACCTCGAGGAATTCTCATGATTAATAAATACTAAAAAAGTATATTAAGAATAAGGCTTCTTTGTTGTAAATCAAGTTACGTCTCTTTTTTTATTTTTTTATATCATATGCCATCAAAGCATTGTTATGCCTTATATATAGAATTCCATTTCGAATAACCGGGTGAGCCCAAAATGGACCATTATTACCTTGTTTAATTACAAATGAACTAACCAAATCAAATTTATCAGAATTAGCATTTAACAACCCCACATTTCCTCTTTTTTCATCATAAATATAAAGCATGCCTTCGGCTGCAATGATTGAACCTTTACAATTCCAAGTTTCTTCCCACATCTTTTTACCTGTTTCCCAATCAATGCAGCACCAGTTTCCCGTTGAATTATTTTGCCAATTGGAACCATAAATATATCCATCAACTAAAACAACACCTCCATGGTGAACATCAAGAACATTATCACTCCAAACAACTTCTGCACTATTACCATCATCTGCAATTTTCACCTGGTAAGCTCCAATATCATAGCCGGCAGTAACATATACTTTCCCATCTTTAAATAAAGGAGTTGTACAAAATATATTATCGCGGCCATTCTGTCGGGGATTAACATGACCAACTGTCCATAGAATTTCGCCATTGGTTACATCCACCGCATAAACATGATCCAAGGAAACATTGATAAGCATTTTCTTTCCTGCATGTTTCACAAGAATAGGAGAAACATATCCGGGTTTATCATCCAAACTTTTTGTTTTCCAAATAATTTTACCTGTATTTTTGTTAAGAGCAAGTGTATTTGTTTCAGGTCCTCCAGGAGAGAAATAAATCTGTTCCCCATCAATTAATAGCGATTCTGCTATTCCCCAGTTACCATAAGTCCCTTTATTCTCTTCACTTGCTTTATACGACCAAATCATTTCGCCTGAGTTAGCGTTAAAACAAGCTAAATCTCCTATTCCACTGCAAGTATACACCCTATCTCCTTCAACAGTTGGTGTTGATCTGCTTTCAGGAAATGAGCCATTCCAGGCACGTCCCATCACTTTTTGCCAAAGGATTTTTCCATTTAAATCCAGTGCATATAGAATATCATTCCCCTCTTCCATTCCTGTAATAAACATCTTATTCTCTCCAAATGAAGGTGACGAATGTCCTTTCGTTAGTAACAGGTTTTCCCAAATCAGTCTGGGGCCTCCTTCTGGCCATACTTTCAATAATCCGGTCTCATTAGATACTCCAGTACGGTTTTCAGGTCTCCACTCAGAAATTTTCTGCGCATTAGTTTGAAATTCTATCATGAAAATTGCTGAAAATAAGATGATTAATTTAAGTAGTTTTTGCATCGTTTTCTTTTTTAATATTAATTAGTTAAAGCTTTTACTCCGTATCAATATTTGCAAGTATAAAAGAATATTTATTTAACAAAAAACACATTTAGAAATTTAACATTTTTAAAACAGATAAACTGCTCAACTTTTTTAAATTTTGTTTTTGTTACCTATTTAGTCAATGAGTATAAAGTAGTAACTTTAAAAATCATGTACCAAATCATTTGATAGACGTAATATTATTCTATTTTTGCAAAATTTTTACAGAAAATATTATGGCAAATATTATGGCAAATATTATAAACGAAGTATCAAGAACATTCAACGAATTCTTAATTATACCAGGGTTAACAACAAAATTAAATACTCCTGACAACACAAAATTGAACACCCCACTAGTTCGATATAAAAAAGGAGATACTCCAAAAATCAGTTTAAATATTCCTTTTGTTTCAGCCATAATGCAATCCGTTTCAGATAGTAAATTAGCAGTTGCATTGGCAAAAGAAGGTGGCCTATCTTTTATTTTTGGTTCACAACCTATAGAATCTCAGGCAAAAATGGTTATGGAAGTAAAAAAACACAAAGCCGGTTTTGTTGAAAGCAGGGCAAACATATCTCCGGAAAACACATTAAAAGATATTATTGAATTAAAAGAAAAAACCGGATTTTCTACGGTCGGTGTAACCGAAAACGGAAAATCTTCTGGTAAGCTTCTTGGAATTGTAACCAGTCGTGATTATAGAGTAAGCAGGGATAGCCTTGATAAAAAAGTAAAAGAGTTTATGACTCCTTTTGAGAATATGATTACTGCCAAGGATGATATTACTCTAAGTGAAGCCAATGATATAATTTGGGAACACAAATTAAATGCATTACCCATTGTTGACAAAAACCAAAACTTAAAATATTTCGTTTTCCGTAAAGATTATGATAGTCATAAAAGGAATCCCAATGAATTACTGGATTCTCAAAAACGATTGATTGTTGGGGCCGGAATTAATACCCGTGATTATAAAGAACGTATTCCTGCACTTGTTGCAGCAGGTGTTGATGTACTTTGTATCGATTCATCCGATGGCTTTTCGGAATGGCAAAAAGAAACAATAGAATATGTTAGGGAAAAATATGGAAATAATATTTTAATCGGAGCAGGCAACGTAGTTGACAAAGAAGGATTTATGTATCTTGCCCAGGCCGGTGCCGATTTTGTTAAAGTAGGTGTTGGTGGAGGATCTATCTGTATAACCCGAGAGCAAAAAGGTATAGGAAGAGGTCAGGCTACGGCATTAATCGATGTTGCTGAAGCAAGGGACAAATATTTTGAAGAAACAGGTGAATATGTTCCTATATGCTCAGATGGTGGTATTGTTCAGGATTATCATATGACATTGGCCCTCGCAATGGGAGCAGATTTTTTGATGATGGGCAGATATTTCGCCCGTTTTGATGAAAGTCCAACCCGAAAACTATTCATTGGTGGAAATTATGTGAAAGAATACTGGGGAGAAGGCTCAAACAGGGCAAGAAACTGGCAGAGATATGATATGGGGGGAAGCAGTAACCTTAAATTCGAAGAAGGTGTTGATAGTTATGTTCCTTATGCCGGAAAGTTAAAAGATAACTTAGAACAGACTTTGGGAAAGATTAAATCCACTATGTGCAGTTGTGGTGTTTTAACACTTAACGGATTAAAAACAAATGCTAAAATTACATTGGTTTCTTCAACCAGCATTATTGAAGGTGGAGCTCACGATGTGATTTTAAAAGATGTAGATAACTAAAAAATTTTGTTTTTACTTTTACACATATATTCTAATTTTATTCAGAACACCTTTTGTACAAAAATTAGGTTTGGATGTAATTATTTCAACAACAGAATCATTCATTCTAATAGTTGACATTTTCTTTTAAAAAGAATGAAAATGTTTTTGAATTTTATAGAAACGATGAATTCATTAGTTGCGGTATAATAATAAGAACACACATGTAAAAAGTACTTCTTTAATAAATTCAATTTTTTTTAAGCTTCATTATTATCCAATAACAACCTTCGCCGGAAATATTTTAAGAAATAAAAATCTAACGAGAGGAGAAACCACAATAAGGTTTAACGGTAAAGCAGCAATAAAATTAAATAAAACAGTTTTAGGGTATATTTTTACTGCATTAAATGAGAAACCTTCTGATAAAATAGATCCAAAAATTGACATTAAGAGAACCATACATACAACCATAGTTGATGAGATACTCAGGATAATTATGATTTTTTTAGTATTTGGTTTCACAATAGAAAACACTTGTTTTTTTGCAAATGGCCCAACTATAAAATAGTCAAGAATAAATGCAACGGTAAAAACCAACCATATTTCTTTTACTAACATTCTAAAAACACTTGCTGAGAATCCAACATGAAGAATAATATTGTAAGCAGTCATCCCCAGGACCATACCACAACACATCATTACCGTAAAAATATTTTTTTGAAGTTTTGTCTCCCCCATACCTGTAAACCTAAATTATTTGTTATTAATTGCGTGCAAAATTATAAATAATTTGTAAGTTGTCAACTTAATTGACGATAATTATCCTGATAACAAATGAAATTTGATATTAACAAACTGACTATTATAGATCTTATAAGTGAGAAACATGCTTATTTGAGAAAAACAGTAGAAGAGAGTTGGAAACAAGAATCAGATGTGCATTTTTCACATGCAGAATGGCATCTATTAGCAAAAATAGAACAACAAAGTTTGAGCATATCCAAAGCTGCAGGAATAGTTGGAATAACAAGACAAGCTATGCAAAAAAGTGTTCAAAAATTAGAATCTATGGGGTATGTTTCATCTCGTTTTATTGACGGAAATAAAAGAGATAAAATTTTATTTCTGACAAAAACTGGTAAAAATTACTGCGAGAAAAATAACCAGATGAAAATACAGATGGAAGAGAAACTGGTAAAGTTACTGGGTAAAGATGAAATCGATAAACTAAAATTACTCTTTCGAAAAGAATGGATTATTGAATAACCAAATAGTACCTAAATAACTCAAAATGAGAATTAATTCTCATTTTGATACACGTAGTAAAACACTCACACAACAAACATACTAATATTCAAATATATACATTAAGGAATAAGTATTGATAAAATAAATAACTCCTGAAAATTTAATCATTAACGCATGAATATTAACGCTATAGATAGAACCGGAAGGAAAAAAGTTGAGTTATTAATATTAGAAGACGATATGTTCTATAGCAAACTTTTGGCTAAAAAATTCAAAAATTTCGGTAATACCCCCCAAATAAAGGATAATTTCAATTTAAAAATTGAAGAATTCAACACACCGGAAGACTGCCTGGAAAAAGCCAGATCGCTCGTAAACAATGAGCTCCCAACCATTGCTTTTGTAGATTATTACCTGGGAAATGGAATAAATGGCCAGCATATCATAAAGCTTCTTGTTGAACAGAATGAAGGGATAAAAATTGTGATGATATCACAATCAGAAAGAGTGATAAAGAAAATGAAAAATGTAAAAAATCCTACCTTTACAAAAGTTTTAAAAAGAGAACATACACCAGAAATCTGTTGTATGATGCTTGAGCAATATATCCAGAACCTTTAAAACTTTGTAATGTCCAAAATAAAAGTTTCAATGCCTGCAAAAATTGGGATTTTGCTTTTTGCTGGTGTACTTATAATTATGCTAACAGGCTATTTGTCTTATAAGAGCCTGTCTTCTGTAGTTACCATGATTTATAAAGACAATGCACCCCAAAATGGTTTGGCTACTATCAGGGAAATATCAACGAATTTCGAAAGTGCGGATAACAACATTAGACTTTATGGAATTACAAAAAACTATAGCTATTTTAAAAAATATGAAAATTTACGTTCTCAAATTCATGCCAGTATAGATTCGTTATACAAACAATATCCCGGAGATGAATGGTTCACAGCTAAAATAGATACTATCCAATGTTTAGTGGATTCAAAAAATGAAATCTGGAATGAGATGGTGCTTATATGGAGAAAGGACACTATTCAGAATGCCATATCGGATCTGGCCAGAGAAATAAAAACAGTTGAGTACGACACAATCAACATTAAATCTATTGCTGATAATGCATCAATTGACAATATAAAAAAAGAGAACAAAGTACGGGTAGATACAGTTATCATAGAGAAAAAGGGATTTTTTCAAAGATTATTTGGGAAGAAAGAAAAAGAAGAGGAAGACATAGGAATAAAACCAACAGAGACAAAACCCGAAATACTGGAAAATGCAGAACCAAATCTGGCTTTAAAAACAAATTCGCAAACTATCTTAGAACCAAAAGCAGATAAAAACAAAAAAATTCTTGAGAAACTTAATAAAATTGAAAAGAACGAGATAGAAAATGTTTTAAAGCTACAAGAAAAAGAAACAGAACTAGCTGCCAATAATAATAAGATTAATGATGCCCTGCTATCATTGATGTCCCAACTCGAGGAATATGAAAAAAAGAATGATTTAGCGCGTTATAAAAAAGCTGGAGAATTAGCCGACAGCACCTATAAATACCTGGGATTTTTTATTTTGGCCAGTACTATTTTATCCATTATGGTCCTGTTTCTACTTATAAAATACGCCCGTAAAAACAGGGAATATAACAATGCGCTTATTAAGTCCAGAAAAGAAACAGAAGAATTATCAAAGGCAAAAGAACTATTCATGGCAAACGTAAGTCATGAAATACGAACACCGCTCAATGCAATAGTTGGATTTATAAAACAATTGCTTGACATGCCACTAAATAAGAATATAAAGGAAAAAATGCATGTTGTAAATTCGGCTAGTGAGCAATTACTCAGACTTATAAACGATATTCTTGATTTCTCTAAACTTCAGGCAGGAAAACTGTCTCTACAAAACACACATTTTATTGCAGAGCGTGTAGTTGAGAATACAAGTTCCTTATTTTCAGAACTTGCCAGGACAAAAAATAATTTTATTATTTGTCGAATTTATAACGAAGAAAACCTTGCGTTATATGGCGATTCAAATCGATTTCAACAGATATTATCAAACCTGTTAAGCAATGCGGTTAAATTCACACAAGAAGGGACGATTGAAGTAGTGTCATTAATACAAGCGACAGAATCAAAAGATTTAGCCACAATGACATTAACCGTAAAAGATACTGGTTTAGGAATAGAATCATCCAAACTTGAGAAAATATTTCAGGATTTTACCCAGGAAGATCAAGAAATTGCAGTTAAATATGGTGGTACAGGTTTAGGTTTATCTATTGTTAAGAAACTTGTTGAGTTATTTAATGGTTCTGTAAAAGTAGATAGTAAAAAAGGAGTAGGAACTACAGTTACATGTGTATTGGAATTTAAAATTGGAGATAGAGATCAAATTGTTTCTACAGTACAAAAACAAACAGAGAGTGCTATTCCAAAAGGGTTCAAATTTTTAATTGCCGATGACGAAGAATACAACAGGATGCTTATTTCCACCATCCTAAATAAATGGAAAGTAAAATATGATATGGCCAAAAATGGTATGGAGGCTATTGAATTTCTTCAAAATAAAACCTATGACATAATTCTGATGGATCTGCGAATGCCAGAAATAAATGGGATGATGGCAACTAAATTTATTCGGGAAACTTTAAAACAATCAAAAAGCGATGTTCCTGTAATTGGTATTACAGCTGATATATCAAATAATATCCCTGATGAAACAAAAGAATTTTTTAATGCATTTCTAATAAAACCTTTTACAGAGGAAGAACTTTTACACATCATAAACAAAGAAATTTATAATGATACTTCGTTGGAAAATTTAAAAGTCCAGATAAAAACAAAAGAAAAAGAAGGAAACCTGGATAACTTAATTCGAACAGCAGGAAATGACCTGGATTTTGTGGAAGAAATGATAGAACAATTTGAGCGCTCTACAATAGATGGGTTCAAAGAAATGAAATTTGCTATTGAACAGGAAAAATATGTTCTTGTAGGCGATTTGGCACATAAATTAGCTCCTGCCAGTCGACACCTGGAGTTAAATAAACTTCTTGCCCAACTAAAAGAGATTGAGGCAAAAGCAAAAGCAAAAGATAAAGTGCAGATAGAAAAATTATATACAGAGGCAAAAGACAGTTTTTCTGAAGCTCAAAAAAATCTTAGGAAACAATTAGAACAACTTTAGTACTTTTGCAAAAATTAAAATCACATTTTGTGATTATTTATAGAAAACTATTCCGATCCAATGAATGATAAACCTTTTTTAATATTTGTAGTTGAAGATAACGACTGGTATAACCGCTTACTTGTACATAACCTATCACTAAATCCTGATTATTCCGTAATGAGTTTTTTAAATGGTAAAGACTGTTTGGATAACATGGATAAACATCCTGATGTTGTTACATTAGACTATAGATTACCAGATACAACAGGAATTGAAGTATTAAAGCAAATAAAACAAATAAGCAACGATACCCAGGTTATTCTCATTTCAGAACAGAACGATATTGATGTTGTGGTTGAGCTACTCAAAGAAGGGGCCTATGATTATATAGTAAAATCAAATGATATAAGGGAAAAATTACTCAATACCGTTCAAAATATTCGAAAAAATGTTGGATTACGTCACCAAATTACAGAATTACAAAAGGAGGTTCAGAAAAAATACAATTTCAGCGATACAATAATTGGTGAAAGTGAAAGCATAAAAAAAATATACGATTTAATAAACAAAGCCTTAACAACAAATATTACAGTTTCTATCTATGGTGAAACCGGAACGGGTAAAGAAGTTGTTGCTAAAGCAATTCATTATAACTCGAAACAAAAATCAGATCCTTTTGTTGCTATTAATGTTTCTGCTATCCCTTCTGAACTGGTAGAAAGTGAATTATTTGGGCATGAGAAAGGTGCTTTTACCGGTGCAGCATACAGGAGAATTGGCAAATTTGAAGAAGCTAACGGAGGCACTCTTTTTCTCGACGAAATAGGAGAAATGGATTATACATTCCAGGCAAAATTATTAAGGGCACTTCAGGAAAGAGAAATTACACGCGTAGGAAGTAATAAGAGCATAAAAATTAACTGTAGAATAATTGTTGCCACAAACAGAAATCTTGCCCAGGAAGTAAAAAAAGGAAACTTTCGGCAGGATCTCTATTTCCGTCTGTTGGGATTACCTATCGAACTTCCTCCTTTGAGAGAAAGAGGTTCAGATGTATTAATTCTCGCAAAACATTTTATTAATTCATTTTGTAAAGAAAATAACTTACCGGTAAAAAAATTAAATACTCAATCCAGACAAAAATTACAACAATATAATTTTCCTGGTAACATCAGAGAATTAAAGTCTGTTATAGAATTAGCGGTTACATTATCCGATGGAGAAGAAATTACTCCCAACGATATTTTATTTAACAGCGGTGATATTGTCGAAGATATGCCATCAGAAGAACTTACCTTACGTGAATATGACAGGCGTATTGTATTTTCATTTCTAAAAAAATATAATAACGATGTAAGGCTTGTAGCAAAAAAACTAGACATTGGTCCTGCTACTATATACAGGATGTTAAAGGAAATAAAAGAAGATCAATAATTAACTTTCTTTTGGGAGAACAGAAAAACGGAGACTGAAAACCGGATTAAAAATTTTAATCGAAATTGAAGCGAATTAAACCAATAGATAAATTTAGAACTTTTCCTTTTGTATAAATCAACCACAAAATCCCAATAATCATTTTTCAGAAGAATTAAATCACGAATACCTTTTCTAATAGAAATAACAACTATTCTTCGTTAATCATTTTTCCCAAACAATAGAGAAGGAAAAACAAGGCTTTTATCATAACTAAAGAATGAAATGAGAATGCTTTTTCATATTGACTTATCAAAATGAGAATGCTTTTTCATATTGAAACAAAATTACAAAAACACTCAAAATACAAACAATTCAATATCAATGCTTTAATTTTCACAGATATTTGTGGTATGTATTTGGCAATAGCAAGGACAACCAATTAAAATTAATAATAGATAATAAAAATTAAAATCTATCAAAACAATAACTTGGAGGAAAAACAATGAAAAACGAAATCAATAAAAGTCCTGAAAGCATAAACAATGCTCAAAACAGTCCTATCAAACATCAAGAGAAAAATAATCTTAAAGGTGTGTTATGGGGTGTAATTACTGTTTCTGTTGTTTTATTGGTTGTTGCCAGTTTCGTTATTATGAATACTAAAACTGAGAGTGAAGAAAAAATAGCTCAAATGCAACAACTTAACAATGAACTCAATGGTGGTGTTACTCAACGCGATTCTGTTATCAATGATCTTGTTAATACGCTTAATGATATTGAAAAAGACTTAAGCACGATGAGAGAAAAAGAAAATATGTTAGCGGTACAATCAGAGGATCCTGAATTTACTGAAGATATGCGCAACCGTATTTTATCAGATATCCAAAAACTTAACACTTTATTAGAAGATAATAAAAAGAAAGTTCAATCATTAAGCAGTCAATTAAGAAAATCTGGAATTAAAATCGCAGCATTGGAAGAAAGAATTGGAATGCTTGAAGAGTCTGTTGCACAGAGAGACAGTAGTATAAACGTATTAAAAATGCAACTAGTTGACCGCGATTTCGCAATGGCCGAACTAAATATTACAATTGATAGTCTTTCTGGTGAAGTCGGAAAAAGAGAAAACATCATTACTGAAAAAGATGCAGCTTTAAATAAAGCTTACTTAGTTGCCGGCACCTATGATGAGTTAGAAGAAAAAGGAGTAATAACAAAAGAAGGTGGTTTCTTAGGACTAGGAAAAAGCAAAGCAATACCTTCCAATTTACCTGAAGAATACTTTAGTGAAGTAAATATTAAAGAAATCAGTAAAATTGAAGTTAATGCAAAAAAAGCACAGATAATTTCTGAACACCCAGCCGATTCGTATGAAATAGTAAGTAATGATAGTCTTGGCCTTGTATCTTATATAGAAATCACAAAACCAGAAGAGTTTTGGAAAATCACTAGATACGCAGTTGTAGAAACAGATAAATAAATAAAAATAGATATAGTTTCCATGAGTTCGTTCAAAGCAGCATAAACCGTTATTAGGCACTGGAAAGGTAAGTGCTGCTTTTTCTCTAAAAATAATGTAAAAAAAGATAAAAACTTCGCCAATTACTCAGACAACCTTTTTTAAGAAATTTTGCGTCAGACCCTACATATGTTTAAACCTTAAAACCTTCCTGTTTACTATGCTCAGGAAGGTTTTTTTTATATGGAAGAATTAAATGCCAATATTATTTCTTTAATTTTGCTTTCTATTTTATGCCATACCTTTTTATTGCAGGCTATTACAAAAAGCTCAAACAGCTTATGTTAAAAGTATTAAATACATATAAATGAAAATTGACTTTTCTCGCCTCTCAAGATTCCTCTCATTAAAACACTGGGAAAACAAAAAAAAACTTTTCACAAAACATCGGATATTAAAATTTGCTTTATATACAACAATAACAGTCGTTGGGTTATATACCCTTTTTATCCTTTTTATATACATTGGCTTGTTTGGAAAATTACCAGCAAAAAATGAGCTAAAGAGTATCCAGCATCCTATAGCTTCTGAAGTATATAGTGCAGATAGTGTTCTAATGGGTAAGTATTACATTCAGAACAGACAGGATTTAAAATCGTATGAGATTCCAACCATCTTAAAAGAAGCATTAATTGCTACAGAAGATATACGTTTTTATAATCACAGTGGTATAGATCTCAGAAGTCTTGCTAGGGTTGCAGTAAAAACAATTTTGTTACGGCATGAAAGTTCCGGAGGAGGAAGTACTATAACACAGCAGCTGGCAAAGAACCTGTTTCCAAGAAAAGAATATCATTTTCTTACAATGCCAATAAACAAATTCCGCGAAATGTTAACAGCTTTTCGGATAGAACATGTATACACAAAAGAAGAAATCCTGGAGTTATACTTAAATACAGTCCCTTTTGGAGAAAACACTTATGGAATCAAATCTGCCTCATTACGTTATTTTAATAAAAATCCTCAGTTTCTTAGTATTGAAGAAGCCGCTGTTTTAGTGGGAATGTTAAAAGCAACCAACTATTATAATCCTCATACAAATTATGATAATGCTTTACGCAGAAGAAATGTTGTTTTAGCTCAGATGACAAAATACGGATATTGCACTCCTGAAAATAAAGACTCTATACAAAAACTCTCCATTAAATTAGATTATGTCCCTCTTTCACATAATAGCGGTATAGCACCTTATTTCAGAGAGTTTCTAAGACAAGAAGTAGAAAAATGGTGTGAGAAAAATTTAATAAATGAGAATGGAGAAAATACATGCAATCTCTATACAGATGGTTTAAAAATATACACAACCATTGATTCAAGGTTACAAAACTATGCTGAAAAAGCTATGAAAGAACACATGGCATACGTTCAAGACATCTTTGATAAACAATGGGCAAACAGAGATATTTGGAAACGAAACCCTGAAATTGAAAAAATATTACTGAAACAAATCTCTAAAGAAAATTATAGTGATGAACCAGTAAATAGGGAAGTTTTTAGCTGGAAAGGAATGTCTGAAAAAAAATTAACATCCATCGATTCCTTAAAATACTATCTACAATTTTTACAAACAGGTTTCCTTGCTATGGATGTACAAACCGCAGAAATAAAGGCATGGATTGGAGGAATTAATCACAAATACTTTCAATATGATCATGTTCTGGCTAAAAGACAGGTTGGTTCTACCTTTAAGCCTTTAGTATATCTTTCTGCCCTCGAAGACGGTATTTTGCCTTGTGACTTCTTTCCAAACGACAGCATTGTCTATGAAGAATATGATAACTGGTTACCTCAAAATGCAGATCACAAATATGGAGGATTTTATTCTCTAAAAGGGGCACTTACACACTCTGTTAATACAGTAAGTGTTAGTATTTTATTGAAAACAGGATTTAAGAAAGTAATATCTATTGCAAAAAAAGCAGGTATCGAATCTGAAATACCGGAAGTCCCTTCATTAGCTCTCGGAACAGCAGATATTTCTTTACTTGAAATGGTAAATGCTTACCAGGCACTAGCTAATAAAGGAGAATACATAAAGAGAAAATATATATCGCGTATCGAAGATAAAAATGGTAATATCTTGTACCTGGCTGAGAACAAATCCGAGGGAGAACAAATTGCTGATGAAAAAAATATTGAGATGCTTGTTGAAATGATGAAAAATGTTGTTAATAATGGTACTGCAGCAAGTCTTCGTAGCAAATATCATTTATATACTGATATAGCAGGAAAAACAGGAACAACACAAAACCATACAGACGGCTGGTTTATCGGTTTTACACCTTCTATTGTTGCAGGTGTTTGGGTTGGTGGCGATTATCAAAATATACGTTTTGAATCATTAAAATATGGACAAGGAGCTTTTACTGCATTGCCTATCTGGGCAAAATTTATGAAAAGTGTATACGAGGATGAAACTTATTCATATTTAAAAAAGGACACATTTAAAATAAGTGAAGAGACAAAACAAATGTTTAGTTGTGAGGATTTCCGTGAAGAAACTCCCTTGGAATTTAAACCACTCAAAAAACTTCGAGAGATTCATCTGTTTAAAAGACTTTTCAAAAAAAAGAAAAAGCAAAAAGAATTGGAACAGGATAATTAGTCGTTAGTAAAAAAAAGGAATCGATGAGCAAACGAACATATTTCAATAAAAAAAAACGAAAATTTTAAACTCGCAACTAACCATTTGTTTCAAAATATATAAACAGTTCATTTAATTTTAGTTACGCATTATAACTTTATATATATCTGTATGTATAATATAACTATTAGAAAAACCATTTTGTATAACATTTTTTAAATTATTATGTTTGGTTTTTCTAGCGTAAAGACCACAAAAAATGATAGTAAATTATCTGGGTAATTTGATTATACTTACTTTTTTTTCTGGAAGTATAATGATGAATTCTTCTCAGGATTCAACAAATACTGAAAGTATACCGTACAGTACTCACGATAACTATTATTCTTATATTATTGATAGCCTTTCTCAATATCTTAAGGATACTACTACAGTCTATGAAGCAAAAATTCTTTGCGAAATTGGTTCCGGATATTACCGTAATTTTAATTTTGAAGAAGGGATTAATGTAGCAAAAAAGGCACTTAAAATTGCATATCCTGAAAATGATACAGCTGTTATAACGAAAACTCTTAGGCTCTTTGCTGACAATTATTATGCAATGGGTGATTATCAACAATCTAATAATTATTTCCTTAAAGAATTAGAATATTATTCTAATACAGAAAATAACAAAAAGGTTGCAGAAGTATACTGCAATGTTGGTGTTAATTTCGAAGAACGGGGACTTATGGAACAAGGAATGTATTATTACCTGGAGGCTCTCAAAATTTACGAAAAAATCGATGATAAAGAAGGCATAGTTGCAGCTCTTAGCAACTTGTCATTCGTATACCGTTATCAGGATAATTTTACAAAAGCTATCGATGCTTTGGAAAAAGCAAATTCAATAGAAAAAGAATACCTGTCTAAATCCCTTCAAAAAGAACATTACTACTTTGTTAACATTGCTGATGTTTACATCAAAATGAATCAATTAGAGGATGCAATGAAATACCTGGTTCAAGGGGAAAACATTTTAAAAAAAATAACTATTCCGGATGATGAAGACTTAAATATTTGGGTAGAACTTTTAAGGTTTGAAGGAGATATCTATGTACAGCAAAACAATACCCCGGCAGCTTATAAAAAATATAGTGAAGCACTTAGTTTAAGCAAAAAAACAGGATACCTCGAGAAACAAGGCAAAGTACTCAAATCTCTTGCAGAAATGATGCTTACAGAGAACAAGAATAATGAGGCAGAAACATATTCAAAAGAGGGGTTAAAGATTGCAGATCAAACGGGCTCATTGTATTTAAAAAAAGATATTTATGAATTATTGTCCCAAATTGCTAAAAACAAGAAAAATTACCAAAATGCTTATAAATATCAACAATTGTATAATGTTTTTTCTGATTCTGTTTTAAGTATTGAAACAGCCAAACAGTTGGCCAACTTCCAGGCTATCTACGAAACAGAAAAAAAAGAAAATCAGATTCAATTGCTGGAAAAGGAAAAACGTATTCAGGACTTACAACTGCAAAAAACAGAGAGTCAAAAAAATTACCTCATAATAGTTTTAGTTCTTCTTCTCTCGCTGGGGTTAATAATTTTTAACCGTTTTAGAATGAAGAAGAGGGTAGCTTCTGAGTTATCAACTTTAAATGCGACAAAAGATAAATTTTTTGCCATTATCGCACACGATTTAAAGAATCCTGTTTCAGCATTTAACCAGATAACACAACAAGTAAATACTCATTTCGAAAAACTAGATGAAGAAGAGTTGAAGTATTATGTGGGGGTATTATCAGACAACTCATCCTCATTGCTTCAATTATTAAAGAATTTGTTGGCATGGTCTCGTTCGCAAAGAAATCAGCTTGTTCCGGTTTTAAAAGAAACACAGTCAGAAAAACTTATAACCAATGTTGTTGAAGATGCCAAAAATCAAGCAAATTCAAAAAATATTAAAATTTTGACTGCGGAAACAGAATCAATTGTTGTATTAACAGATAAAGATATTGTTGAAACCGTTCTGAGGAATTTATTAGGAAATGCGATTAAATTCTCACCGGAAAATAGTGGGGTAGAAATATCAACTAAACAAAAAGAAGATGAATTAATTATCTCAATAACCGATCAAGGGCCTGGGCTTTCTCACGAAGACATAAAAAAACTGTTTCGTATTGAGATAGATACAAAAACAATAGGCTCTTCAGAGAATAAAGGATCGGGTATTGGGCTTATTATCTGCTACGAATTTTTAAAGAAAATAAATGGAAGAATTTGGGCAGAAAGTGAACCCGGCAATGGGTGTGTTTTTTCAATTGCATTACCTTTAAAGAGAAAATAAAGTAACCCTATATTTTTAAGAATGGATAACACAATAAATATTTACCTGGTAGACGATCATAAAATTGTTAGGGATGGAATTAAGTCTTTATTAATTGGAAATAGAAATATTCGTGTTATTGGAGAAGCCCCAAACGGGTCAGAATTATTAAAGCTTCTAAAACAAAAAGTTCCTGATGTTGTGGTTCTCGATTTGGTTTTGCCCGATATTAGTGGCGTTGAATTAACAAAAACAATTACATCTGAATATCCTTGCGCAAAAACGCTTATTCTCACTGCTGAAATGGAAGAAGCAATAATTCTGGAAACAGTAAAAAACGGCGCTTCTGGTTTTCTAAACAAAGATGTTGCGGCCAATGAATTTATTGATGCACTACAATTAATATCAGAGGGGGAATCATATTTCGGGCAACGTATTTCTGGTATTATCTTCAAAAGCTATATGCAGAAAGTTCAGAGCAAACCAGGAAATGATAAAAAGCAATTTCTTTCTGAACGGGAAAAAGAGGTTATTGTCCTTCTCTCTGATGGATTGTCGTTTAAAGAAATTGGAGAAAAACTTTGTATCAGTCCGCGTACTGTTGAGAATCACAAAAGCAGGATTCTGGAAAAACTGGAACTAAAAAACACCATTGAATTGGTTAAATATGCTATTAAAAACAATTTGATTTCTATCTAAACATCACTTTTCCTTAATTGAATACTGGTAAGCAGGGATTTTTCATTCTTCAAAAATCAACAATCAGCATTCAAAAATCTTAAATATCCTTATGTAAATCTGTTAGGTAAAATCCCCTAACCATTGGTTTTAATTCCCTAATTCGATCTAGGATTATTCCTTATTGATACATAACCGTTCAATCCTCAATTTTGTGCTGTAATTTTTTAACACTATACCATGTTAATTATGTGCAGTATAAATCCTACTCAGTTCATTCAAGAACAACTTAAACTAGCAGAAAAGCTAATAGAAGAAGGAGAATTGGTTAAAGCCTACAAAATAATCGTTGAAACTGGAAATCAGATAGAATTTGAAAAATCAAAGCTTGAAGATTCTACAGATGAATTAGATATAGAATCTCTTTTTGGTGAATATGAAAACCAACATTGCTCCTTAAACAGGAGATTACTCCGTGAAATGTCCAGGAACTTATAATCATAAATTTAAACATCAATACCATGAAATTATTTAAATCCTTTATTTTATCTGCTTTGTTTTTATTTGCTGTACTTCCAGCAAGTCATGCACAAGTTAATCTGAACAAATTAAAGAACAAGGCTAATAATGCGGTTAACAATGCTACAAAGATTACAAATAACTCGTCTGAAAATCAATCTGGTAATACACAACAGGCAGCTCCGGTAAAAGAAAGTTCTCAGGCACAAACACCTGTTGAATCTTCAAAAACATTCTTTGTTTCTATCTCAAGTGGAAGCAATGGAAATGATGGTAGCAAAGAAAATCCTTATAAAAATATCGATAAGGCTATTAAAGTAGCTGCGGCAGGGGATGTTATCAATGTTGCAGGTGGAACTTATATGGGTACATTAAAAATAGGTTTTCTTGAAAGCAAGATTCCTTTAAAAATTTATGGAAGCTGGGATGAATCGTTCACTACCCAGGATATTAAAAAACACCCAACAACGTTTCAGCCCAATAATGAAACGGCACGCTCATCAAGAAAAGCGTTATTAAAATTTACCAGTGAAGTAAACGGAACTGTAATCGACCACATGGTTTTCGATTCTGGTGAGCGCAATTCATATTCAAAAAACGATGGTATTGTTGAAGGAATTGAAGGTGGTAGATTATTAGCGCCTACTGAAAAACCCCTCGAAGGATATCCTACTGTTGGAGAACCCTTAATCCAATTTGTTAGTGCTACCAAAGGTGGGGATGTTACCATACAAAACTGTGTGTTTGTTAATGGGGCAAGCTTTGCGGTACAGGCAGGTCATCGCAGTGGTAAGTTTACGGTAAAAAATAATGTTTTTGTTGCCAACAAAATGGCCGCTGTTGAAGTTTACGGGACATGTGCAAGCACTGGTGGCCCTGGTACCATGTCGAACTGTGGCGAAGTTGAGATTGCAAATAACACCATCTTGTTTACCTGGAGCCGTTTAAAGGATTTCAAAGATATGGGGTACGGTGTCCGCATAATGACAAAATGCGAATATAACATCCACCACAATATTATTGGCGGTAGTATCCTTTCCGGTGTCGATCACACACGGTTTAACAAAGATGAATGGATAAAAGTAGACAACAACATATTCTTTGTGAACAAAGACGAAGACCTTCATTATAGTCCGGCAAGTAATACAAGATTACGTATTAATGCTGCTGATTTTGGCGATTTAGAATTTGCAAGTGCCAAAGGGAACAAAAACGAAATACCTGAAGGGTTAAAAGTTGACAAGGCTTACCTTGAGGGATACCTAAGTGCCCGATACAGTGAACAAGCCGATTACAACCCTAATTCTCCTGCAAACCAGTGGCGTGAGGCTATGGGCATGAACAAGCAGGGAACACTTACAACATCGGTTACTATGTTCATGAACAAATACCCTTGGAAAGATGCGCTTAACTTGTTCGGAAGTGTAAGTGGTTATGGTGCTCAGTAAACTTACAATATTCACTACAGCATTAATTATTTTTAGCTCACATGTCCAAAACGTAACCATCCCTGATGCGGTTTCTTTAAAATTTATTCAACAAAAAAAATCAGTTATGAAACTTATATTGAAACTATCAATACTAGGAATTTTATTTTCGTCCACCGTTTTTGGTCAGGAATGGAACCAGGTTAGTAAAACACTTCCTTACGCTGCCGGATATGGAACAGAGTTAGATTATGGGCACTCAGTAGCTATCAATGGCGAATACGCAGTTATTGGCGAACCTGGATACAATGACAATCAGGGCTGTGCATACATTCTTAATTTTGATGGCGGCACTTGGAACACCATAGATACGCTGGTTTCATCTCTTCCTCACCCTGAAGCCTATTTTGGTTATGATGTGGCTATTGAGGACGATGTTATCGTAATAGGTTGCGAAAACGACAAAAACAATGTTGGAAGCTCAGGTATGGTATACGTTTATGAAAAACCAGAAAGTGGGTGGCAGTATATGACCGAGACTGCCCAACTATCAGGTTCCTTAGATAAAAGTTTAAGTTTAGGTACTTCAGTGGCAATTTATGGTGATGTTATTGTTGCCGGTGCACCAGGACATTATCAGGATGAAAAAAGCATGGGAGCTGTTTATGTGTTTGAAAAAGAAGGAGAACATTGGGAATCAGGAACAGAGACAGCTGTGCTAATTGGCGAGAATCCCAGGAACTCGAGCGAGCTTGGATTTTCTGTCGACATTTATGATGATATTATTGTGGCAGGGGCAAGAGCTTCCGGTAAGTATGGTATTTATAGTGGAGAAGCCATGTACTGGCTAAAAGAAGGAGATAACTGGGTAAATGATACCGCATCGATTGAATTGACTCCTAAGATTATAGAGAAAAACAGTATGTACGGTTTTTCGGTTGCAGTTGATGATAGTTTAATTGTAGTTTCTGCTGTTAACTATGATTTTGAAGAAAAAGACAACGGTATTGCATATTTATTTGAGCGTACCGGTGAAGATTGGACGTCAATAAGTGAATCATATCTTTTAAAGTCTTCGACTCCATCTTACCAGAAATATTTTGGTTCTGATGTAGATATATCTGGTCAAACAGTGCTTGTTGGCGCACGCCAGGATGCAACAACAGCATATAATGCAGGAGCTGCTTACCTTTTTGAAAAACCAGCTACAGGGTGGGCAGATACTACTGAATCGGCTTTGTTTACGGCAGAAGATGGAGTTTCTCATGACAGGTTTGGATCTTCTGTTGCTATTGCCGAAAACCATATTGCCATTGGAGCTTATGACTGTGATGATATTTATAATGACGGAGGTGCCGTATATTTCTACACAGACCAGGAACTAACCGGAATTAGTAACAATATTAGGGAAACATCTTTTTCTATTTATCCAAATCCTTCAAAAGGAGTTTTTAAAGTAGAAACAACAACCGGTATTCTTGAAAAAATAACAGTCTTTGATATTACAGGAAAACAGATCTGTATAAAAAACAATATACGAGATAATTTTTCAGTCATTGATATATCAGATTCTTCTGGCGGTATCTATTTCATCAAAATTGAAACATCAAAAGGAGAATCAATAAAAAAAATCATTCATCAGTAACTAAATTTCCACAAAAAGGGTGTCCGGAAAGTCTGTATTGCAATATAAATGTACTTCGCTTGAACTGGCCTTTAAATGTCTGTGATTTGTCACATCGAGCAGAGCCTCCATTAATAGACTTTCTGAACATCCTCTTTTATTGCAGTTTTTCAATAGAAATAAACATTCTGTTCTTCATATAAAATTAGTTTTCACTAAAAAAGTTTTCTATCGATAAAACCCGGGTATAAAACATGATAAAAGTCAATAATAATGCGTGTTTAAAAGAAAACTTATTAAAGAAAAATTAACAATCATTTAAAATGCGATATATCTTGCTTAATTTTGTCTTAAAATCTCCAATTAGATGAAAAACAGAAGTTTAGTTTCCATTAATGATTTTAAAAAAGAAGATTACCTAAAGATTCTGGATTTAGCAGGAAAATTTGAAAAAAATCCGGATCAGGATCTTCTTAAGAACTATGTAATTGCAACACTTTTTTTTGAGCCTTCAACAAGGACAAAACTAAGTTTTGAAACTGCTATTACCCGATTAAGCGGTAAAATAATTGGCTTTTCTGATTCAAATGCAACGAGTGTTTCTAAAGGAGAAACTTTGCATGATACGGTTAAAATCGTTAGTAGTTATTGCGATCTGATCGTAATGCGCCATCCTTTAGAAGGTAGTGCCCGCTATGCCAGTGAAGTGTCGTCTGTGCCAATAATAAATGCAGGAGACGGAGCCAATCAACATCCAACACAAACGTTGCTGGATCTATTTTCTATAAGAAAAACGCAAGGCACACTTGATAATCTCTCCATCTCTCTTGTCGGGGATTTAAAATACGGACGAACAGTGCATTCGCTTCTTATGGCAATGTCTGAGTTTAACACAACTTTTCATTTTATCTCTCCTGATGAATTGAAAATGCCTATGGAATATAAAATGTTTTTAAAAGAAAAAGGTCTTGAATTTTATGAACACAAAGATTTTAATGATATTATATCTGAATCTGATATTATTTATATGACCCGCGTTCAAAAAGAACGTTTCTCCGATCCTATTGAATATGAAAGAGTAAAAAATGCATACATATTAAAGGATAAAATGCTTGAAGGGACAAAAGACACAATGAAAGTCTTACACCCGCTACCAAGAGTTAACGAGATACATACAAATGTTGATGCCAGCCCAAAAGCTTACTATTTTCAACAAGCTTTAAACGGTGTCTATACCAGACAAGCAATTATGACTTCAATTTTAGGAATCGGATAAACTTGAAAACATGCAAAACAAGAAATTACAAGTAAGCGCTATAAAAAACGGAACAGTAATCGATCACATTCCGGCAGAACGTCTTTTTACTGTATTAAATATTCTTAAACTCAACCACATTGAGACCCTTGTTACTTTTGGCACCAATCTGGAAAGTAAAAGATTAGGTAAAAAAGGAATTATTAAGGTTGAGAATATATATTTTAAAGAAAAAGACATTAATAAGATCGCGTTAATTGCGCCCCAGGCAAAATTAAACGTTATTAAAGATTATGAAGTAGTTGAAAAATGGGAAGTAAAAATTCCAGACGAAATAAATGGGATTGTAAAATGTGTAAATCCCATGTGTATTACCAATCATGAAAAGATAACAACAAAATTTGCAGTTGTCTCGAAAGATAGCCTGGCATTAAAATGTCACTATTGTGAAAAAATAACAGACAACAAGCACATAGAAGTTTTGTAGTATTTTATAAAAATTAATTATTCTTCCATAAATTCAAGCAGTACAAACACATAGCAAAATCAAGCTATGTGTTTGTAAAATCATATTTTGTAAACTAACTTTTTCAAGAAACAAAATTACTTATCTTTGGCATTCAATTTTAATGGAAGTAGCATTTTAAATGGATCAACAATTTATTGTTTCAGCGAGAAAATACAGACCCGATAATTTTAATTCTGTTGTGGGACAAGCTTCCATTACCACAACTCTTAAAAATGCTATAAAGACAAGGCACCTTGCCCAGGCATATTTATTTTGTGGTCCACGGGGAGTTGGTAAAACTACTTGTGCCCGGATCTTTGCAAAAACAATAAATTGCATGCAACTCACACCTCAGATTGAAGCTTGTAATGAATGTGAATCATGTAAATCTTTCAATGAATCAAGAGCGTTTAATATTCACGAATTAGATGCTGCATCCAACAACTCTGTTGATGATATCAGGACACTAATTGACCAGGTTCGGATACCTCCCCAGGTTGGAAAATATTCAATTTATATTATTGATGAGGTTCATATGCTCTCTCAAGCAGCATTTAATGCCTTTCTAAAAACATTGGAAGAGCCTCCAAAACATGCTATTTTTATTTTAGCTACAACAGAAAAACATAAAATTATTCCAACCATTCTTTCTCGTTGTCAGATATTTGATTTTAATCGAATTACGGTAAATGATGCTGTTGGATATCTCGAATATATTGCCAAGCAAGAAGAAATCAATTATGAAGTTGAAGGATTAAATATCATTGCACAGAAAGCAGATGGTGCTATGCGTGATGCTCTTTCAATCTTTGACCAGGTTGTTAGTTTCTCTGAAAACAATAAAATTACCTACAAAGGTGTAATCGATAACTTAAATGTTCTTGATTACGAATATTACTTCAGGTTAACAGATGGTTTTCTAAATGAAGATATCAGCACTTCGCTATTAACTTTTGATGATATATTAAACAAAGGTTTTGATGCTCATAACTTCATTAATGGTTTAAGCTCTCATTTCAGGGATTTATTGGTTTGCAAAGATCCTTCAACCATAAAATTAATGGAAGTTGGAGACAGCATTAAACAAAAATACCAGGAACAAGCTAACAAATGTGCTCCTGACTTTCTATTCAATGCTATTTATATTTGCAATGATTGTGATATCAATTATCGTTTAAGTAAAAATAAACGGCTTCATGTAGAATTTGCTTTAATTAAACTGGCCAATATCCTCGCTAAAAAAAAAAGCCTGAAAACTCAGAGCTAGAAGAGAAAAAGGAAAGCCAGGAAAAAGAAAATTCTAAAGAAACAGCAACACGTCAACCTGCCCAGGTTAGCTACGAGAAAGTTTCTTCTACCCCTTCAATAAAAGATGCTTTAAATAAAAAACCTCAAAAGGTTGAAGAAGAAAAGGCTACAGAAATAATTCCAAAAAAAGAAATACAAAAAGAGTCTTTTAATGAAGAAAATTTAAACAAGATATGGCTTTCATATGTTGAAGAGATAAAAAAAATTAGCTTAAGGATGTATAGTTCACTAAAAGATGAAAAACTTTCTCTTTTAGAAGATAATAACGTAGTGCTGGAATTTGGTAATTCTTCTCTTTTAGAAGAATTTGAGCATAGCTTTCAACAAAGGGCAAAGTATTATTTACGTCAAAATCTCAAGAATGATTTTATTGAGCTTGAATTAAAAATATCAGAACAAGCAAAAACCAATACCAATATACTTTATACACCGCAAGACAAATTCAAATATTTAACAGAAAAAAATCCGCTATTGGAAAAATTCAGACAGGATTTTAACCTGGATTATGAATAGTTAAAAGCAAAAAAGTAATATAAATTAAATTCACTCTAATAAAAAAGAGAAAAATGGAAGGACAAAAAATTACAATCGACAAGAATGGTTTAAATGTACCTGATTTTCCTATTATTCCTTTTATTGAAGGTGACGGAACAGGCCCAGATATTTGGGCTTCTTCTGTAAATGTTTTTGATGCCGCAGTTGAAAAAGCATATGGAGGAAAGAAAAAAATAGTATGGAAAGAAGTTCTTGCCGGTGAAAAAGCATTTAATAAAACTGGTGAATGGCTTCCACAAGAAACACTTGACACCATAAAAGAATATTTAGTGGCTATCAAAGGCCCGCTAACAACACCTGTTGGAGGTGGTATCCGCTCTTTAAACGTAGCCCTGCGCCAGATTTTAGATCTTTATGTTTGTCTTCGTCCTGTTAAATATTATAAAGGTGTACCTTCTCCTGTAAAAGATCCAACAACAACAGATATGGTTATCTTCCGTGAGAATTCTGAAGACATTTACGCAGGAATTGAATGGATGAACGGAACTGACGAGAACAAAAAAATTCTTGAATTCCTAAAATCAGCAATGGATGTTAAGAAGATTCGTTTCCCTGAGTCTACATCAATTGGGATAAAGCCAGTATCTGCTGAAGGGACCAAAAGACTTGTTCGTGCTGCAATAGAATATGCAATTCAACATGATCGTCCATCGGTAACAATCGTTCATAAAGGTAATATCATGAAATTTACGGAAGGTGCATTTCGTGATTGGGGTTATGAGCTTGCAAAAGAAGAATTTGGTGCAGTTGAATTAGATGGTGGTCCATGGTGTACATTAAAAAATCCAAATACCGGAAAAGAAATCATCATTAAAGATGTAATTGCAGACGCATTCTTACAACAAATTCTTACCAGACCAAAAGAATATTCTGTAATAGCTACCATGAATCTTAACGGAGACTACATCTCTGATGCATTAGCTGCCATTGTTGGTGGTATTGGGATTGCTCCGGGTGCAAATATCAATTACGTAACGGGTCATGCAATTTTTGAAGCAACGCATGGTACTGCACCAAAATATGCTAACCTGGATAAAGTAAATCCTGGATCAGTAATTTTATCAGGTGTATTAATGCTCGAATATATGGGCTGGCAGGAAGCAGCAGACTTAATTGTAAAAGGTTTACAGGGAGCTATTTTAAACAAAACTGTTACCTATGACTTTGCCCGATTAATGGAAGGAGCAAAACAAGTTAAATGTTCTGAATTTGGCACTGAAATAATTAATAACATGTAATTAATAATCAATTTATAACCTTAAATAATAGAATTATGTTGAATCCAAAAGTTGAAGAAATCCTGAATGTTCAGGTTGATAAAGAAGGATATTCATCAAATTTATATCTTTCTATGGCATCTTGGGCTGAAAACAATGGTTTTCAGGGAGTATCAGACTGGCTTTACGCACAGGCTGATGAGGAGCGTTTACATATGCTTAAGATTGTTAAATATATCAATGAACGAGGCGGTACTGCTAAAATTCCTGCGGTAAAAGAACCTCCTACTGAATTTGATAATATCAAAAAAATGTTTGATGCTGTAATGGAACATGAACAATTTATTACAAATTCAATAAATGAGATTGTTGCTGTTTGTATTGAGCAAAAAGACTACACAACAAACAATTGGATGCAATGGTTCGTTACAGAACAAATTGAAGAAGAAGCTTCTGTTCAGGCTATCATTGATAAACTTAAACTTATTGGTGATGGTAATCTTTATCTTTTTGACAGAGACATAATGGGAATGCGTGGTACTTCATCTAGTGCTACTGAATAAAAGATTTTCTAATCAATAGAAAAAAAACTCCGACAGGTCTAACGACTCTGTCGGGGTATATAAAACCAAACAGAATTTACAATCATACAACAGTTTTCAGTTCCTTTCCTATTTTACAAGCTTTTCTAGATCCTTTTTAATTTCATCCGCTTTCAAATCTGCTTCATCCAATGAAAGACCTTTATTTAATCCCGGACGTTTATGCCCAATAAATGTTAACCACGAGTCTCTCATTAATTCCTGTCGTTTTCCAACAAGTTTTGTTATTTCTTCCTGGTTTGGATATTGTGATAAAGCATCGCTAACGCTTTCAGCCTGTGAAACATCTTCCCCCAAATACATAAGAATTTCTTTTGACATAAGCCAATGCCCTGTTTCCATCGGATGAATACCATCTTTTGCCAAAACGAATGTTGAATCGTTTTTTCGTCCATCTTCCAAAAATTTCTTCATAGGCCAATGGATATCGATAACATTCCAGTTGTTTGTATATCTTTTGCTGATTAACCAATCAGCATAAATATCCAATACATTCGCATAAGCTTCTCCCATCTTCTCATCATATATTGGGGGTGTTACATGAATTACAATTGCCCCGGATTCTATAAGAGTTTTATTCATCCAATTAATGCCTTCCTTAAATTTCTCAAATCTTGCTTCATCAAAAGGCATATAAATCCCATCGTTCATCCCATAACAGGTAAAAACTAAATCCAGCTTTATCTTGGTTAGCATTCTATCTAAACGATCGTGCAAATCAGGTCGTGGAAATTCTCCGTTAGCATGATTGGGCTCTGACAAACCGGAAACAGTCTCACTAGGTAATCCTACATTTATAAAAGTATAATTCTTATCAGGATACTTTGTCGTAAAAAAAACATCGATATAGGTGATATAATTACCTGCATAAGTAATGCTGTTTCCAAGAAACAAAATTGTTCTAACATTCTCTGGAATTGTGTATGTAGTTTGGCTGTTGAGATTGATGATACTGGAAAATAAAATTCCAAAAAGTAAAATTTTTCTTCGCATTTTGAATAGGGTTTATGAACAAATCAAAAATATAGTATTAAAAAGTCCAAAACAAAAACAGCAATATCTTTTTATCGAACAACAAAAAATATTACTGTTTCTTATATTTAATCCCTATGCAAAAGAAATGAGACTAATCAAACATTATAAAAAATAAGATTTTTGATTTAAATTTTCCATCTTCAAAATATTCACTAACGAAGCCAAGTGATTTTATTTCTTTACTGATATTCATCGATTCTGCATCGAAATACCAATCTTCTTCAGTAATTATTGATAAAACAGAATTCCTCAAATTATCCGAACTTAACGAAATTCCTAAAAACTCCTCAAGTTCATCTGGAGTAAAAGGGACTCTACTTTTGTCAACTATATAAATTGGATCATAAACAGTAACTGTTCCAGCCTGAATCGCATCAAATGTTGTATTTACTAATTTTCTATCGTCTAAACCTGAATAATGCGGAAAAACTGCTAGTCCTAAATCAAATTCCAGAAAAATATTTTTAGCTACTTGTTTTCCTTTTTTATTTGAGGTTGGTTTTACGTAAAATGTTTTCGCTTTTAATAATTCCTGTGTGCCTTCTCTAAAATAAACTCTAATTGGGCAATAATAATTTACCTTTTTAGTAAATTTTTTAAAGTTTGATGAGATATCCCATTCCTCGGTAAACAGAATTTCCTTTAAATCGCCATACTCTTCTTTTGGTTCATTCCAACCAAATATTCTCATGATGTCTTCATTTGAAGAAATATTATTGTAATCAGGAAATTCTGTATTAGGAGAATATACTTGCTGGTTTTCTTTAAAAATTTGATAGAATAAACTTGAAAATAATTTATCCCTTTCAATTCCTTTTACCCATTCTTCTGGATTTTTATCATTGACTAGAAAAACCTCGTCATAAACAGTAACTTTATCACCGAGTAGAACATTATCATTATCATTTTCTTTAACTACCTGACTTTTACAACTGGTAAGCATAACAAACAATATATATACAGCAATTTTCGATTTCATTTTAAACTTTTTAATTGATTAATAAAGAAGGATCTTCAGGTACCTGTTTAATCTCTGATTTCATGATTGTTCCGTTGCAATCGAAACAAAACTCTATTTCTATATATGTTCCGGATAATTTTTTTTCATATTCCTGTAGCTTCTGTCTTTTCTGAAACTCGTTAACTATATGAGGTTTTGAATCATATCTGGTTTTAACTAAAAAAATTGCAATTAGGATTAAAGATATTGCTGCTGCATAAGAAATTATTGAATGAGTTTTATGCTGCTTTCGCTTTTTTTCCAATCGTCTCCAGCCTTCTTCTTTATTAAACAATATTGAAGAATTCTCAAGCTCAGCTTTTATGTATACATCAATATTATTTTCTTGCCGATTCATAACCTTGTTTTATTAATTTCTGCTTTAGAAAATTTCTTGCTGCCACTAATTGAGAACGCGATGTTGATTCTTTTATACCAATTATTTCAGAAATCTCTTTATGAGAATATCCTTCAATGGCATATAAATTAAATACTGTTCTATAACCTAATGGCATATGCTTTATCAGGTTCAAAATATCAGTATAGCCAAATACATCCACTTCCTGTTCTGTAAGATTATTGTCTACTGCTTCAATTTCAATCAACTCAAACTGGTTCTTTTTTCTTAAATACATCAAGCATTCATTTACCATTATTTTTATTATCCAGTTTCGTAAGCTATTACTACCTTGACTTTTAAAAGTGTGATAATTCTTAAAAACTTTGATAAAACTGTCATTCATAATTTCTTCTGCTATCTCTCTGTTTACCAGGTAACGCAGACAAACTACAAACATGTAATCTGCAAATTGAAAGTATATCTCCTTTTCTATATTTTTTCTTTTGTCCGTAAGAAACACGTTTATCTGTTTTCTAATAATAGAATGCAGAAAATTACAAAAACGCTGTATGAAAGAATAATTTTTTATAAAAGACAGATTCATTGGCTTTTAGTGGTCCTTTCTCGGCAAACCCTAAGATAGAATGAAACCATACCAATGCTTTAAAGTGCCTGCCTATTACCAAATAGTCACGGGACAGTGAAAATCAGATAAAGGAAACATATTATAAGAATCACCATCTTTCCCCGTTTTCCATTTTTCGTTTTCCTGTTTCCCTTTTAAAATGGATAACCAATAGCCAGATTGAAAACCAAATTGTTATTTCGCCAGGATTTACTTGAGAAATTAACTTTATCAATAACCCATCTTTCATTTTCAGGGAGATAAGGAATACGCAGTGGAAATGCTATATCCATACGCAAAACAAAAAACGAAGCATCTAACCGGAAACCAGCACCTGTACCTACGGCTAATTGATTCAGAAACGCAGACTTATTAAATTCCCCTCCTTGTATTTCTTCGTCTTTATTTAATAGCCAAATATTCCCAGCATCAGTAAAAACAGCACCTTTAAAGAATTTGTATATACTAAAACGATATTCAAGATTCATCTCCAGTTTAATATCTCCTGCTTGTTCCAAGCTATAACTTGATTGTAGGCTATCTGGTTGTACATAAGTTCCAGGTCCTAACGACCGCGAAGGAAATGCCCTGATACTACTTATCCCTCCGCTGTAAAATTGTTTGTTGTAAGGAAGGTAACGCGAATTTCCATAGGGTATTCCAATTCCCATAAATACTCTTCCGGCAAGTTTGTTATATGATCCGGAATTAATATACGTTCTGTAGTCTATTGAGAATTTTGCATATTGTGAATACACAGTTCCGAAAACTTTTGAGTTTTTATCGGGAGCTGAACCTTTATTAATTAATTCATCAAGTAGTGAGACACTGTTACCAGCTAACTCAACGGTAGAACTGAAAAAATTATTAAAACCTTTTTCTGATTGTAATTCATTAAATGTGTAAGTGTAATTCAAACTAAAAATGAATTGCTCCTTAAAATTTCGTTTTATTATGTAATTGTCTGATAATAGATCTGAGATATGGCCAGCTTCAAGAAAATCTACAGACACAAGATTAACTTCATGCGAACGATTTTTTGTTTCATTCCATTTATAACCATAGGAGAGGTTAAATTTATTTATAGTAAATAATTCTCCTCGATCTAAATAACTATAACCCGCTTTTATACTTGTTTGAGGTGTATATCTCTGGGCAAGGTAATTATTGGCATCAAAAAAAGGAGTGATAAAGCGAGGAATGTTTAATTCTGTATTTACACCTACCTCATAAGAATTAGTAGCCCGGTTATTCTGAGCGATCTGTGATTCAAATCTTCCTTCCAGGTTAATCATAAAATGTTCGGCTCCTTGAAAGAGATTTCTGTCGTTATAACTTAAATTGAGTCCTGGTCCTGAATAATCATTTGATTTTGTTGTTGCTTCTACCTTAGCGCGCATATAGCGTTTAGGAGATTGAGTCAGATAGATATGGGAATCCAGCTTGCTGCTATCACTATTTTCAGAAGTAGTAAATTCAATGTTAACAAACTTATATGTTCCCAGTCCTAATAATTTATTTATTGATATCGAGTAATCTTCTGTTCGGTACCGATTGTTTGGAATTAATGTGATTGAATTGTTCAGGACATCATTTTTAACATCCATTTTGGATTTATCCGTTAAATGATATATTCCGTTGAGATAAGACGTGTCCCGCTCTGTTTTCTGATTGTTAAAGAGATTATAATTATGGTAAACATAGATGTCATCCAGGTAGTAAATATCCCGGATTCTTTTGGCTGCGTCTTCCTTAATAGTGAGTTTAACATCAACCAATTTGTTTTTGCTTGTATCCAATTCAAAAAGGAGATAGTCGGCAGAGAAATAATAGAATCCTTTGTTTTTTAAATGATCAGCAATTCTATTTCTTTCTGTAAGTAACACATCAAGATTAAATTGAGCACCCGAGTCAATAAGTGATTGATACTTTTGTTGTGAGATATAATAAGATAGCGAGTCAGTTGGTTCGGGATATGATATATTGTTTATTTGATATGGTTCAGAAACTTTTATGTTGTATGTCAATTCTATTTTTTTATTATCGATTTTTTCTTCAGAACTGATTTGAGATGTAAAGTATCCAATGTTTTGCAAAGCAGTAGCTAATTCTTTTTTTGTTGTAGAGACATAATAGTCTTTATATATTACAGGTGGTCTGCCTAGTTTATTTTGCATCCAGTGTCTGAATCCTTTTTCCGGAACACTGTCACCAGCAAGATTGTAGAACCATAATCGTAATGGGACAGTATTTAATAGCCATATATTTGGCTTTGGTTCAGGGATATCGCTTATTTCTTTTGAAATTGATTTTTCATTTTTGGGAGCATCTACGTTTATAGTTGTTTTTTTATACAATAACTGCCCATCGTCCAATGTCCTGGTAACAGAACATCCTGCCAGTAAAATTCCCAAGATGAAAAATGCTAATCTATTTCTCATCCTTGTCGTTTTTATTTTTTCGGTTAAATAATTCCATAAAAGTGTCGAATTCTTTATTGAAGATAACAGCTATCCCTGTTTTTTTTAATTCTCCATCCACAATATCTTCATATTCTGTTTTGTTGTATCCCTGGAGTAGCAAAGCCCCATTTTTTGTTAGTTTATATTCCAGTAAAAATTCTCCGGCTAGGCTATTACCAATATCAGCCTGAGTATTCATTTCTTCTTCATCCACAACAAGGTTACCACCAACCTGTACACTTAGCCTGTTATTGAATAAATTCTTTTGAAAATCAAGACCAAAATCTGTTACTGGTGATAGAACATCCTGTTGTTTATTATACGATTTTATATCGAATGAAATATTTGCGCCGCTGATATACTGGGAAGTAAAGCGGTTTAAACTGGCAGATAATAAACTGCTGAGACTTTTTTGTGCTGTATTTGTAAGCTCATAAGCCAATGGATTTTTATTGCCAACACCTTCTGAAAGGAAACTATTGAATAACAATAGAGAGAATACTTGTTTATTTAATTCCGATTCATTTTCGTTCAGATTAAGTATAAATGCCTGTACACTTGATTGATTATAACTTTCATCAAGCTCAATATCAAAATCTATATCCGGTGTGAGTAAATTTCCGGTGAGATTCAAAACAACATCTACAGGGATTTGAGCGTAGGAGGTTTCTGTAGCATCAGTGCTGGTTGTAGAAAAAGCATCCTGCAAGCTGGATGATGAGACATTAACACTGTATGAAGCGGAGATATCTGCTGTCGCATCAAGAATATCTCCTGACCAGGATAAATTACTTCCGGATATGATGTCAAATTCCCGTCTTAACACTTCGTAGAGTTTAAGTTTGTATTTTCCACTGGTAATATTATAGGTTCCAACAAGTCTTGGGGATCCACCACCTGTAATATTAAAACTTAAATTGCCATTTCCTTTAATTTCCAGACTTTCATCTGAATAAGGATCAGTTATAATGGTTGCTTTTAATTTATCCGAAATCTCAAGATTTGTTGAAATATCAATACTGGTTTGAGCTGAAGCTTGTTTTTCTTTTGTTTTAGTGATTAAGGTATCGTTTTCTGGTTTGGCATTGTTGTTTACAAATACAATTACTCCTTCTTGTTCTTCAGCGCCAGTATTACTTTCCGGTGCAACATAGTAAAAATCTGAAGCGTAATTAAATCCGACATTTAAGGTAATAACTGGATTCGTTGCATTTCCTTTAATTTCAGCATTAACATCGGCAGTTACATTGCCATAAAAAGAACCGCCAGCAGAAGCTGGTTTATTTAATAGTTTAAATTCATTTGTCAAAAGAGTTAGATCAAAGCGAATGTCATCTGTATTAGAAACATCCACATAGCCGTTTATATCGGCTTTATTTTTTTGATTATCTGTTAAAACAAATTCTTTAAATGTTAAACGATTGTTTTTAAATGCCAGGCTCTGATTATTTATGTATACAGGCGTATTGATGACTATGGGATTCAACTCAGTCTTTTTAATATTGATATCTCCTGAAATATCAGGTTTTTTCGTTGAACCATTGATTTTAATTCTACCATCTATAACACCATTAAAAGTTGAAAATTGGTTGGTTAAAAAAGGTTCAGCAAGACCTAGATTAAGAGAGTCAATTTCAATATTTGCGTCTAAATCTGTTGTTTCATCATTATTAATCAAATCTGCATATGCAGTCAGGTGACTGTTTGTCCCATCAATAGTGAGTTCTAAATTTTGTTGATTTTCATTTTCTTGTATTTTTTTGAAATCAAGTGCAAAATCAAGAGGAGAGGGGCTTTTAAAATGTTTGATCTTTGCTTTAGTTTCAACAAGAATGGTGTCTTCTGTAAAAAGGAATTCCCCTTTTCCTTTTACCCATTGGTTGGTTGTGTCTGATAAATATACGGCATAAATCAGATTTCCGTTTTTGCCAAATAATGTAGCATCAATATCTGCTTTGTTCAGAAGCATCGTATCATTGGAAGTAAGATTTACCAGATCAAGGACATAACGGGCAGAATCTGTATATTGATTGAAATTTACATCCAGGTATTTAAGTGAGTATTTTCCATTGTTTGAAAGATATTTAGCATCTGTTAAATTTAAATTTCCTTTTAATTTATTCCATTCCTTGCCTGTAATATCTGCAATAAGATGTCCTGTTATTTGCATGTTTTCGGGTACAACATTAATATTATCCAGGTTTATGGAGTCAATATTTACATCAATCGTAAATTCAGGAATAGAGTCCCCAAGATTTATTTTTCCGTCAAAAACTAAAGCAACATTTTCATCGTTAATGATTGATTGACCTTTGAAAAAGTTCTCTTTGTAGTTTCCTTTTAGATTGATATTATGATAATTGTATTTTAAAAGTTCTACTTGAGAAATATTTGCATCAAAACTTAATTCTGGATTTTTAAAATCAAAACTTCGTCCTTCAAAAATTCCTTGGAAAGAAATTAAACCCAGCGTGTCTGGTTTGTTTAACAGTTTCTCCGCATTAAATTCTTTGATGTTTAGTGAAGCAATAAAATTTTCTGTATTGGTTGTTAAATCATTCTCAAAATCAATAATAGCATTTATGCTTCCAAGATTTGACAAGATATCAATGTTTGAATTTAATTTTTTTGTTGAACCGGAAACATGTCCGGATAATTCTAACGTATCAGGTAATACAATCCCTTCTGGTAAAAGGCTATCCGGGATGAATTTTTCTACTTCTTGTTTTAAAACCTTTATGTTTTTAATATTTACATCACCGTAAATTTCAGCAGAATCTAAAAGGTTTTCCAGCTTTCCATCCATATCAATAGAGACAGCATTGCCTGCTTTAACGGTAAATGAATTGATAAGAAGATTAGATAATTTTCCGTCTATATTAAATTCAGACTGAATATCAGGGAATTTTTTTATAGCAGGATTATCAGGAAGGAAATAAGATAAATCCTCATTACCAGCTTTTGTCGAAAGATTTAAATTTAACAGTGAATCATTAAAATTAAATTTTCCGTTAAGTTGAATCTTGCTGTATTTTGTTTCAGCAACAACATTATTTATTGCTGCTGAAGAACTATCTATTTTTATTTCTGCAATAAGTTTTTTTATTGGAAATTCATCATTTAGAACAAAATTAAAAGAGGTAATATTAACAGAATTATTATTTGGACTAATCCAAATATCTTCAATTTCAGAATTTATGTTGTTGATTGTAATTTTTCCTTCAGTAAAAGGTTTAGCAGCATTAATTTTGTTCTGGTCGACATAAACAATATTACTCTTATCTATGTTTAGATTCTCAGTTTTTATGTTCCAAAGAAATCCAGATGAATCATTTTTTGTACTTAATTGAGAAAGAATCAATGAGTCGTTTTTTGTAAGAATACCTTGCTGGTAATTTATTAGAGCTCCTTTTAAATCAATCGTATTGATGTCAATGCTGTAGTTTGTTAGATCAATTTTATTAGGGAAAATATTTAGTTTGTCATATTTAATCTGAATATCCTGTTTAAGGTATTGGTTTTTAGATTTTAACTCAATGTTTTTAGTTTTAATTCCTTTGTTGATATTGATATTAAAATCTATTGGTCCAGAAACGGATGTATCATTAGATGGTTTTGCTGAAGTAGTTGCAAAAATAACGTCATCAATATCGATACTCTGTAGGTTAATGTTTTTATTGTTAATATCTAAAGATTGTATTTTAACATTAAGCTTACCCAATAAAAGAGAAAGTGTACCCTCATTAACTTTATCGTTAAATTGAACGTTAATATCATCCAGTATCAGCCTGTTTAAGTAAATATCCCAAGGGGCACTATCTTTTTTTGAAACAGAGTCGTTACTTGAAAAAGATTCAATAACTGGAGTTAAGTTAAGTGTGCTGTCTGGATTCTTTACCAGGTTGAAATAAGCACCATTTAGTTTAAATTGATTAATGTAAACCTTATTTTTTAGAAGACTTCTTAATCGAATAGAAGTTTTTAATTCATCTACATAGAATATTGTATCCTGATTAGAGGTTGTAAGCTTTACATCTTTTAATTTTAATGTGTTAAAAAAGAGTAGCTGAATCTTTTCTACTTCAAGAGGAATATCAAACTTTTTATCTAATGTTGATAATGCTTTTTTTGCAATAAAATTTTGTACAGGAGCTAACTGTATTATAGTAAACAAAATGAATACAGACAGAACTATAATAAATATAATTTTTAATGCCTTTTTGAGAATCTTAATCATTTAAAAGGATTGCTACTTTAATTGTTCAATATTGTTTTTTGTATAACATAAAGTAAAAGAAAATCATATATATAATTAGAATTTGTTTCATTTTAACTTTTGTGAAAATATTGATGTCGTTTAAAAAATATATAACAGTAACGCAAAATGTGATTTTTAGTTGTTTGGTTTATTGTTCCATAATTTGATGATATTATAATTTATTACAATAATATTATTTCAACATATAATTTGGTGTAAAATATTTATCATAAAATAGTAGTTTTGACCTCTTTTAAAATTGAATAAAGAATACTTGAATGAAAGGTTTTGCTAGCGATAATAATAGCGGGGTTCATCCTCAGATTATAGAAGCTTTGGTAGAAGTAAATAAAGAACATGAAATCGCATATGGAGATGATCCCACGACAGAAAAAGCAGTTAAAAAGTTTAAAGAACTCTTAGGTGATGATATTGAAGTATTTTTTGTTTTTACCGGAACTGCAGCAAATGTTTTAGGTCTCAAAGCAGTAACAGAATCTTTTCATTCAATAATAAGTGCAAATACAGCTCATATTAATGTTGATGAGTGTGGAGCACCAGAGAAATTTACAGGATGTAAATTAATACCTATCCAAACTAGTAATGGGAAAATCACTGTTGAAGGGATAAAACCTCATATGCATGGTTTTGGCTTTGAACATCATTCTCAGCCAGGAATTATTTCAATTACTCAGGTTACTGAGTTAGGTACTTTATACCAGGTTGAAGAAATAAGAGAATTAGCGGAATACGCTCATAAAAATGGGTTATATCTTCATATGGATGGAGCAAGGATTGCTAATGCAGCTGTAGCGCTTAATAAAGATTTTAAAGAATTTACTAAAGATGTTGGGGTAGACGTACTTTCATTTGGTGGCACTAAAAATGGAATGATGTACGGAGAAGCCATTGTGTTTTTTAAACCTGAACTAGCTAAAGTGTTTAAATATTATAGGAAACAAGGTATGCAGCTGGCTTCAAAGATGCGTTATATTTCTGCTCAGTTTCTTGCATATCTTACGAATGATTTATGGAAAAAAAATGCAAGTCATTCTAATAAAATGGCTCAGATTTTAGCGAAAAAGGTAAAAGAAATACCACAAATTAAAATTACACAAGCGGTTGAAGCAAATGGAGTTTTTGCAATTATTCCATCAGAAATCATAGAAGAATTACAAAAACACTACTTTTTTTATGTTTGGGATGAACTAACCTCTGAGGTACGCTGGATGACATCCTTTGATACAACATTAGAGGATATTGAGGGATTTATTAAAGTATTGAAAGAATTACTTAAATATTATTAATTATTTAATAATCATTTTTTTCCAAAAGTCCTCGCACTTTTGTTTCTCAGCTTCTTTCAAAATTGTAAAGCCTAAATCAATAGCCTTATAAAAATCATTGCAAGCTTCTTCTTTTTTACCAAGTTCATACAAAGCTAAACCTCTTAAGAAGTAAGCGTTTATATTATTAGGTTCTAGCTCCAAAGCTTTGTTACAGTCATCAACCGAGCCCTGCATATCAAAAGGAAATCGGGTGCCGGCTCGGTTTACATATGCTCGGGCATCTTTTGTCTCAAGTTCGAGGTAAATATCAAAATCCTTTTTTGCCTGTTCAGATTTTCCTAATGCCATATAAATCCGTGCCCTGTTTAGAAGGTATTCTGGTTTTGATGAAGTGGTTATTTTAGTATCCAGTTCAGACAATAACTCATCAAAATTGGGTCTTACCCAAAATCCCATTGTCATTTTTATTCTTCCATTGCAATCATCCTCCACCAAATCAAAAGCAGTATAATAATCTGTATTAAATATTTTATACTTCCCGGCATTTGGACAAGCCTGCCCTTCTTTGTCTTCAAATAGTATGATATCATTTTCCTGGTTATATACTGTTACTACATCAATAGAGCCGTCGTTATTAAAATCAACATCAACATTACCGTCCTCTTTAAAATCAAGGGCTACTGGGCCAACCGGGGAAATCCGAACGAATTTCCCGGATAATTTAGATTTTTGAGCTTTGCAATAATTACCTAAGCATAGTAATACCAGGGATAATAAGAATATTTTTTTCATGTCTATACTCGTTTTTTTATTAGTCATTTGGAACTTAGCATGATTGAACAATTATTTTCCAGTGTAACAAAATAATTGTTCAATCATGGATGTCTCATAGTGTAAATTCTTGCTGTTTTTTATTGTAAAAAATTACAAATTTTATTCATACCTCAATGCTTCTACGGGATTTTTCCTTGCTGCATTCCAACTGTTCCAGTTTACGGTTAACAAAGCAATGCTAAAAACTATGATTCCGGCTAATCCAAAAATCCACCAGCTGATATTGATTTTGAATGCAAAACTCTGAAGCCATTTTTGCATGATAAAATAAGAAGCCGGAATGGAAAGAATAAATGCGAAAGCAACCCACTTAACGAATTTTGTATTCAGTAATAATAAGATACCCAGGGTACTTGCTCCGTTTGCTTTCCTGATACCAATTTCTTTTGTCTTGCTTTTTGTTAATATAGTTGAAAGATTTACCATCCCCATTACTGAAATCAATAAGCTGATAAAAGTAAATAGTTTTATCAACGAATTTATTTGCTGATCTTTTTTGTATAGCATTGAAATCCTGTTATCAAGGAATTGAGTCTCAAAAAGAACTTCGGGATAAATATTTTCCCATGTTTTTTTGATTGATTGAACGGTTGCATTAAGGTCGTTGCTATTAAGTTTAATGTTTAAATATCTCATTTTTTTATCTCCCAGGAAAAGCACCATTGGTTCGGTTGGGTTATGCAATGAATTAAACCTGGCATTTTTTAACACACCAATAACCTTTGTGTTGCCTACCAGTTTTTGCCCGATTATGCTTCCTGAAAAACCACAAAAATCAATAAAAGCCTCATTAATAATTACTGAATTATAACTACTGTCGTTAAATGTTAAAGCAAAGTTTCTCCCTTCCTTTAATTGCAAATTCAATGTTGGGATATAATTGTAATCAACTCCCATCGTTTTAACAATTTTGGTCACTGTTTCACCATCACGTTGTATCTGAAAATGGCTGGTGCCCATAACATTTCCCGGAATATTAGCAGATAAAGCTGCACTTGTTATTTTAGGATTATTTTGAATTTCATTTAAAAATGGATTGACGCTGTATCCCGTTCCCTTCAGGCTATTTAAATCCACGATTAAAACATTTTCTTTATTGAAACCCATATCGCTTTTTAGCATGAAATTAATTTGACGGGAAATGATAATCATCGAAATTATCAGTATGGTAGTAAGGGTATATTGTATTACTGTTGAAGATAATCCAAACTTAAAATTTGCTGAGCCAAGCATTTTAAATGAAAATGGTTGGAGCAATTTTATTCCATCTTTTCCTAATTGATTCATAAAAGAGATGAACGATGAAATTACAACAAGGACTAACAAAAGGAAACTGGAAAGTTTCAATATGGTTAACGTGCTGAATATAGTTTTGTCGATATTCGTTACAGATACTAAAGCGGATAAGCTAAGAAAATATATCAAGTGAGCCAGCACCAAAGAAGCAAGAATAAAAACAAAAGAATTGGCCAGAAATTGCTTGAATAAAACTAAATGCGAAGCCCCAATTATTTTTTTAATTCCGATCTTTTTCGACTCTGTGATATTCTGTGTAAACAAAAGATTGGCGTAATTTATCGTAGCTACTGAGAGAATAAACAAACCAATCATAATCAATAAATAAATATATGTCTTATTCCCTTTAGGATAGTCATAATCCATGTGTCGGGAAAAATGCAAGTCTCTAAGTGGGATTATAACGGGATTAAACGTTGCATTGATGGCTTTACCAAATTCGGCCATGTACGTGTTGTAGAAAGAATCGAAATTATCAGTTATTGATTCAATTGAAGTTTTTGGTTTGAGAAGAATAAAATGATAGGCAGAGGGCATCCAGTAACCTTCTGAAATTTGAATTGATGGAAGATTTTCCAAATTGCTCCATCTATCGCCGATAGAAAACAATACATTTAATTTATGATGTGAATTATCCGGTGAATCTTTAATAACTCCTACAACTTTTAAAGCTTGTCCATCTTTTATTATTAACTCACCTACCGGATTGATGTCTCCAAATATTTTTTTGCTTAAACTTTTGTTAATGACAATTTCATTAGGAGCTTCAAATGCATTTTTTATATCTCCATAAATAAAATCCAGGGAGAAAATATGAAATACATCCGGGTCGGCTAAATAAGCTTCATCCACAACAAATTGCTTGTTATTATACTCCAGAGTTGTTTGCCCCCGGTTCGGAATCAATCGTGTAAATGATTCTACTGCCGGAAAATAATTTTTTAGCTCAGGGCTCATTAGCGGTCCTAAAACAGCATGAGTAGCCGTATTTTCAGCAGCAACTATATCACCACTAATGCGGTATATTCTATTTGCATTTTTATGTTGGCTGTCATAGCTTAATTCAAAATCAACATAAGAATAGATATAAAATATTGACACAAGGGCGATGGCTAACCCCAAAATACTTATCAATGATGCATTGTTCTTGCCAAAAAGTTTTTTTATGGCAAGTTTCAGAATAATAAAATTCATATTTACTTCTAAAGATTCCTACTCTTTTTCAATATTTACATCTCGATTTCTAAGAATGAGAATGATAATTCCCAAACGAGCCATGCAGAATGTAAAAGCACCCAGTAAAGGATCAACCAAAGCCATTTTAATACCTCCAGCAAGAAGGCTTGGTGTTAATTCGCCAGAAGCTTGAATGTTATCAAAAGCACGAATAAGACCAATTGTCCTACCAAGGAAACCCCATACCAAAGCAAACCAACCAATGGATTTGAGCAAGGCAATTGATTTGGTATTGTTAGAATTATTTGTGAGACCTTTAATGAATAAAAACAATACAACAAATAAAAGTGCTAAAATTGGGTATGAAATTAAGATACCACCGTCTTTTAAAATGTGAAAAAATGAAGTCATAATATTTTTAGTTTTTTAGTTCATACTGAACCAAAAGTAAATAGATTACCTATTCGTTATTTTTAAATGCGACAGTTGCATTGTTTACAATGTTAATCAACGGATTTAAAGTTACAAAATGAATATTAGGGAACCTCTAAAAATCACAATTTCTGCGTTGCCACTCAAATTTTAAATCCTCGAATACCCTATGTATACTACGGTTTAAAATTATCACGCGCCTTGAACTTATAATTCTTAGAGATTACCTTAAAAAATTGTATGTCAAAACCAGATCGAAATTCGTTATTCATCTATAAAAATCTTCCTGTTCGATGATTTTGCGTATTATTGCTATATGAATATTACAGTTTCAAATAAGCTCAAATCTTTTCTAATACATTTTATTTTTTGGATAGTAGTTTGGTTTCTGTTTGTCTATTTTTTTAGTTATAACACTAATGATAAAAGGTACATCACCTGGTTTTCAAGTTTAATTATGCCTGTTACCGTGGGTGTTACATATTTTATGGTTTATTTTCTTATCCCCAGATATCTCCTTGCAAAAAAATACTCACAATTTATTTTATATAGTTTCTATACACTTGTGGCTTCAACATATTTTATTGTGCATGTGATTTATGGTAGTTTTATCTTCCTTTCAAAATTTAATGTTTCTCATATGCCCCCGATGAGTAAGAATATTGTTTTTGTTCTTATTATCGTGTATTTAATAGTTGGTATTGTTGGTTTTGTGAGTTTACTTAGAAGAAATTTTGTGGCACAGTCAAAATATAATGAATTAGAAAAAAAGATTCTTTCAACTCAATTACAATTAAAAGAACAAGAGCTTCAATATTTGAAAATGCAGATACATCCACATTTTTTATTTAATACACTAAATACAATATATGGTTTGGCATTAAAACAATCAAAACATACCCCGGAAATAATTTTAAAGTTATCGAATTTATTGGATTATATTCTTTATCAAATTAATAAACCAATTGTATCTCTTAAAGAAGAGGTTTTGCACATAAAAGAATATATTGATTTGGAAAAAATCAGGTTTCAGGAAACATTAATAGTAGATTTTGAAGCAGATGAAATAGATGATACAATTAAAATAGCCCCCATGCTGTTAATCCCCTTCGTAGAAAATGCATTTAAGCATGGTAATTTAAGGAATGGTTATTTATGGATAGAGATAAAAATATCAGTAAAAAACAGCAAACTCTTTTTTTTTATTAAAAATTCGATAAATAATAATTTGACCCCTTCAAAAAAAGGGGGGATAGGTTTAGAAAATATAAAAAAGAGACTTGATCTTAATTATACCAACAATTATAAATTAGAAACGAAAAAAGAGAATGATTGGTATTCTATTGTGTTAAATATTTCCGGCTTAAACAAAAAATCAAATGACTAACACTGCTATTAAATGCCTTATTGTAGATGATGAACTTATTGCCCGAGAGATTCTTGAAAACCATATTTCAAAAATATCGACGTTTCAGATTGTAAAAAGCTGTAAAAATGCGATTGAAGCATTTCATGTGATTAATTCACAAAAGGTTGATCTTATCTTTTTGGATATTAATATGCCCGATATTTCTGGATTGTCATTTGCAAAATCAATAAATAAAAACATAAAAATTATTTTCACAACAGCATATAGAGAGTACGCTGTTGATGGTTTTGACCTACAAGCTGTTGATTATTTATTAAAACCTATTTCGTTTGAACGTTTCTTCAAGGCCGTAAACAAATATTTAGATGAGAATATCCAGAATACGTACACGCAGGTAGAGAATGATATTGCTGAATTAAATGAATTTATTTTTGTTCGCTCAGAACGTAAGATGGTTAAAATAGATTTTGAAGAAATAATATACATCGAAAGTTTATCTGACTATATAAAAATTCATTTAAATGGAAAAACGATAATAACTCGTGAGGCGATTTCCAGTATTGAAGTAAAACTTCCCCAAATTGATTTTCTTAGGGTACACCGCTCATATATAATCTCTTTAAAGAAAATAAATTCTTTTACAAACGAATTTATTGAAATTAATGGCCATGAGATACCGATTAGCAGAAGTTATAAAGATGTTGTATTAAAAAAATTAGGAAGTATATGCTAAATAAGATTATTAAAAAAACGTATTGTTTAACAAGGAGGTAATAATTTGTTTTTTAATATATAAACATCTGGGAATAAGAATTCATAAACAAAAAAAAGAGAGGCGGGCGCCTCTCTTTTTCACTAACTAACTAAAACACTCTAATTACTAACTAAAACTAACTAACTAAAACTATTACTAACTTAAGACTAACACTAAAAGCTTTTGTAATAACTCGAAACAAAGATAAGGGCATTTTGTGAATCCTGCAAGTTTTTTAATGTTAAAAAATCTTAAAATTTAGAAAAAAGTGCATTTTTCTTAAAAATTGGTATTGTTTAAATGGGGTGTGTGTTATTAAAAAACTATAAAAAATAGATTTGTATGTTAAAAAATAGGGGGTATTTTTGTTTTGTTAAAAAACACAATCGGTTGTGTTAAATGTAAAACAGGTGCCTGTGTAAAAAAAAACATTTTATTTTTTTTTAGAATTTCAACAAAAAAAATCTCAGATGAAAACAGGGCAGATGGATAAAAAGCTTAGATTCTTAATGTTAATTATACTATTTCTATATCTAGATTAAAGACTGAAAAAATATTGCCTGAGTTATTTTGTGGCAAATTTTTATGGCAAGGTTGATTTTGCTAGTTTTATGAAAAATTTATTAATCTCAAACAATTTAAAAATTAGAAATTATGAAAAAAACTCTTAGTTTATTATCATTGGTAGTATTCTTTGTTTCAACTTTTGCTGTATTGGCTCAAGAGCGTCCCGGCCAACAACCACCTCCTGAGAGTAGTGAAAAATTTAAGTTAGGGATGGCCGGGTATACATTTGTTCATTTTGATTTGGAAACAACATTGAAAACCATGCAGCGAGTAGATGTCCATTACTTATGTATTAAAGATTTTCATTTGCCATTAACCAGTACAGAAGAAGAAATTGAAGTTTTTCATGCAAAATTAAAGGAATATGATGTTACAGGTTATGCTGTAGGCCCAATTTATATGAAAACAGAGGCTGAAGTAGATAAGGCATTTGAATACGCTAAAAAAGTTGGTGTTGATTTAATCGTGGGGGTGCCTAATTATGAGTTGTTGCCTTATGTCGATAAAAAGGTGAAAGAATACAATTTTCATTTTGCGATTCATTTGCATGGGCCTGATATTAAAATCTATCCTGATGCCGAAGATGTTTGGGATCATGTTAAAGATTTAGATCCTCGTATTGGAATGTGCCTTGATATTGGTCATGATACACGAAATGGAAAAGATCCTGTTGCAGATTTAGAAAAATATCAATCACGTGTTTTTGATATTCACTTAAAAGACGTTACCGGTAAAACAAAATTAGGTTATTCATTAGAAGTCGGCCGAGGTGTGATTGATTTTCCTGAATTTGTGAAAATGCTTCGTAAAGTTGGTTATTCCAGGATGATTAGCCTTGAACATGAAAAAGACATGAGAGATCCATTTATGGGTATATCTGAATCTATTGGGTATTTTAGAGGTGTTGTTGGAGCATTAAAATAGTATAAAAAGCTATCAGTTTCTGAAAACAAACGGGTTTAAACATAAACCGGATATTCCTTGAGCTACTTAAGGACATAAAAAAAGAGAGGCGGGCGCCTCTCTTTTTCACTAACTAACTAAAACACTCTAATTACTAACTAAAACTAACTAACTAAAACTATTACTAACCTAAGACTAACACTAAAAGCTTCATTTAAGAAGTCGATACAAAGATAAAGGCAATTTTTATTCCTGCAATATTTTTTAAGTTAAATTTTTGTTAACTCATGAATTTTTTATGTTTTTTCAGATAATTTAATGTTTTTTTAATAGGGGGTGTGTTTGGTAAAATTACTTTTTTTTAAAAAAAATATATAAAAAATAGGGGGTGGTTTTAAAATTTACGAAAACACAACCGATTGTGTAAAGTTGGTTTTTAAGGCTTCTAATAATATTTGCTATAAATTATATTTTATCTATATTTTTGAAGAAATTATAAATCTTTAAAGTTTTTTAACCAATATTAATTAAATGTTAAGTAATGAATAGGATTAGGATAGTTGGATTAGTTTTTTTAATATCTAGTACAACCATTGATTTTACTTATGGTTGTACTAATATTCTTGTTTCAAAAGGGGCAACTAAAGATGGCTCAACAATGATTACATATGCTGCAGATTCACATGAGCTTTATGGTGAGCTTTATTATTACCCTTCAAAAGATTACCCGGAAGGTGCTATGCTAGATGTATATGAATGGGATACGGGTAAATATTTAGGAAAAATTAAACAGGTACCACATACTTACAGGGTAGTTGGGAATATGAATGAATATCAGTTAACAATTGGAGAGACTACTTTTGGAGGCCGTTCTGAACTTTCTGATACTACCGCGCTTATTGATTATGGTAGTTTAATATATATAACACTTCAACGAGCTAAAACAGCCAGGGAAGCCATAAAAGTTATCGATGAATTATTACAAGAGTACGGTTATTACAGTACTGGTGAGTCTTTTTCAATTGCAGATCCCAATGAAGTATGGATAATGGAGATGATAAGTAAAGGGACTAAAGAAAAAGGAGCTGTATGGGTGGCACGTAGAATTCCTGATGGTTATATTTCTGCGCATGCAAATCAATCCAGAATTCGTCAGTTTCCAATGGATGATACTGAAAATTGTCTTTTTTCTGAAGATGTAATATCATTTGCTAAAGAAATGGGATATTATAAAGGAAAAGATAAGGATTTTAGTTTTGCAGATGCTTATGCTCCTATTGATTACAGTGCTTTGCGTTTTTGTGAGGGACGTGTTTACAGTATTTTTAACCGGGCAGCACCATCTTTAGAGATGTCTATGGATTATGTAAAAGGAGTAGCAAGTGCTGAGCCAATGCCATTATGGATAAAACCAGACAATAAACTTTCTGTTCTTGATGTGGCTGAATTAATGCGGGATCATTTTCAGGGTACAGAATGGGATATGACAAAAGATCCGGGTGCTGGTTCCTTTGGATTGCCTTATCGATGGAGACCATTAACCTGGGAGGTTAATGGAGTTGAATATTGTAATGAGCGTGCTATCTCTACTCAACAAACAGGATTTTCTTTTGTAAGTCAGGCCAGAGCAGATTTACCCAATGCAATTGGAGGTGTTTTATGGTTTGGTGTTGACGATACTTACAGTACTGTTTATTCTCCTATGTATTGCAACATTACTGAGGTTCCTCAAAGTTTTGCAGTAGGAAATGGTGATATGTTTCATTTTTCATGGGATGCTGCATTTTGGGTGTTTAATTTTGTGTCGAATTTTGCATATTTGAGATATAATATGGTAATAAAAGATGTTCGTAAAGCACAAAAACAGATTGAAGAGGAATTTTTTTCAATGCAACCTATCGTTGAAGCTAAAGCATTGGAATATTATAAAGAATCTCCGGAAAAAGCTATTGCCTTTTTAACAGATTATTCGGTTAACCAAGGAGATTTAATGGTTGAGAAATGGAAGAAACTTGCTGGAGAACTGATGGTTAAGTATATTGATGGTAACGTAAAAACAAATGGGGAATTGACTCAACCCGGTTATTCAGAAGAATTTTATGAGGATCTTATTGAAAAAACAGGCGACCATTTTAAAATGCAAAAATTACCGGGAGAAGGAAATAGTCATTAATAATGTTAATAAATAGGTTAATAATTTATTAATAATTAAAAATCTTTTTATAAATTTGCGCCCTGTTAAAACAGAGTGGAATAAAATAAAATATATTCGAAATGAACGCAATGGATATTGTAAACAGCCAATACGCTGTAGAAAATAACTGGCCAGAATTTAATAGCGGTGATACAATCACTGTTCACTATAAAATTAAAGAAGGTAATAAAGAACGTATTCAGAACTTTAGAGGTGTTGTAATTCAACGTAAAGGACAAGGGCATTCAGCTACCTTTACAGTAAGAAAGATGTCTGGTAATGTTGGAGTTGAACGTATTTTTCCAGTAGCATCCCCTTTTATTGAGCAAATAGATCTAAATAAAAGAGGTAAAGTTCGACGCTCAAGAATCTTCTATCTTCGTGCACTTACAGGTAAAAAAGCACGTATCCAGGAAAAAAGATTTTAAGGTTACTACATATATTGAAATAAAAAACCCGGTCAACAAATATGATCGGGTTTTTTATTAGTTCCTTATTTTATTGGAACTAGAATATAATTTAGAGGATGAAAATATTCTGAAAATCAAATAATATTTTATCCTGATGTTTTAAATGAAGCAGATATCCTCCCTTTTCTTGGACCAATAACCAACAATGGAATTGTTGAATTTATAATCATATCCTGTAAATAACTTCTTCCAAAAACACCACCGCTATTCCGTTCTTTGATGATAGGAATTAGATCTGCACTTTTTTCGTTTGAGAAAGAAAGTATTAATTCAACAAGATTCTTACCTTCTGTTTCATATAATTCTGATGATATTCCAATACTTTTAAAATGATTGACGACTTGTCTGGAATATAATCCACATTGTTTAATTACTGTACTTTGATTTGATACATTGGCGTTTAAAACATAGATATCTGCGCCAAATAGTTTTGCTATTTCTGCTGTAAGGGTTACTTTATGTCGGACTTTGGATAGATGATGAATGGGAAAAATAATCCGTTTTATTGATGAAGGAATTTTACCAGTAGGAAGTGTAACCACATTATGAGCTGAACACTTCATGATTTTTAAGGCGTTTTCTATTGTATATCCATTTTTTTTTGCATCATTAGTTTCAGCAAACGTGTTAATAAAGAAAGAATTTTTATTTTCATTTACTAATACACATATTTCATCTTCAATTTTTCCTGTAGTAATATGAAAGCGGATGATAGACTCCGGATTTATAAAAGCAGGTTGAAAGTTTAAAACAATTTCTTCAAATTTTTGAAAATATTCATTTTCAAATTTTTTATTTTCAAACAAGATAAGGATATCAATAGGGGTTGTTTGCTCAAACATAAGAGCAAAATTCAAACAGTTGTAAAAATTGTTACTTTGGTCTGCTGGAATTATTATTGTTTTCATAATGATACAGTAATAGATTCTTAACCTAAAGTTATAAGTTTAAGTTAAGAATCTATAACTCTTTTATATCAAATTGTATTTTTTATTAAAAAGAAAAATATTCGATTAATGTTTTCAGGTGTTCAGAACTTTTATTTAACTCTTCAGCGCTACTTGTTAATTCCTCTGAAGATGCCGCATTCTCTTGTGTTACTTGGTTAAGTTGTTGAATAGCATGGTTTATTTGTTCTGCTCCTGTACTTTGTTCTAAACTGGCAGCAGAGATTTCAAAAACTAAATTAGCCGATTTTTCAATTTCAGGAGAAAGTTTAATTAGTTGTCCCTCTACAGTAGAGATTGATTTTACGCCGTTACTTGTGATATTAATAATTTTATCAGCAGCAAACTTACTTCGTTCAGCTAATTTTCTTACTTCAGCAGCTACTACGGCAAATCCTCTTCCTGCTTCACCTGCACGGGCAGCTTCTACTGCTGCATTAAGCGCTAAGATATTTGTTTGAAATGCAATATCCTGTATAATCTTTACTTCTTCAGCAATTTGATTCATTTGAGATGCTGATTTAGTTGCGAGTTCTGTTATTGCTTTTATATTTTGTGCAGAACTTTTTGAAATTCCTTCTGCGGTTTGTGCATTTTCTGTGTTTTGTTGAATATTAGCTGACATCTCTTCTATTGAAGAAGAAATTTCTTCTGTTGAGCTTGCTTGTTGGTTCGCTCCACTTGAAAGCTGTTGTGAATTCATTTCAAAATTATTGCTGTTAACGAGCAAAATATTTGATGTTTCAAGGACTTCAGATAATACATCCCTCATTTTAAAAACAATTTCTTCTGTTGAAACAGAAATGGAGCCTAATTCATCTGTCCTTTCTTTTAATATACTATTAAAGGTTACTTTTAATTTTCCCTGTGATATTTCTATTAAGTTTTTAGTTAAATCATTTAGGGGTACTTGAACAAGCTTAATTAATTGATAATAGGCAATAAATAATAACGTTACACAAATAGGTGCTCCCCATGCAATGTGAACAAATCCTAATCCACCAACAACAAAAGCAATTACTGCTGTTAAATCAACTACCCAACAGAATAACCAGCCAATAGAATAAATAATAGATCGCTTAAAGATAAGACGTAAAAGAATGTGTGCAATAATTCCTACTAAAAGAATTATAATTACTCCAATAACGACAGTTTTGTTTTCCATGATTTAAAAGATGATTATTTTTTATCCGTTATACTACATTATTAAGCTTTTGTTTCTTAATAATAAATGCTAAACGGTGTTTGACTTAAAAAAACAACCAACGTTTAATTACAAGAAAAATAGAAAGTAATTATAAACATGTTACTTAGGAGACGTTAGAAAAAATGTAATTATTTTAAGTTTTTTTTGAATATTTTTTCAAATTTCTCAACTTTTGGTTGAATTACAAATGAACAATAGGGCTGTTTGGAATTATTATCAAAGTATTTTTGATGGTAATCTTCTGCTTCATAAAATTCAGTAGCAGGTTCAATTAGAGTAATAATTGGATCTTTCCAAATATTTGCATTACTGAGTTTTAGCTTGTACTCTTCTGCTAATTCTTTTTGTTTGTCAGTATGATAGAATATTACAGAACGATACTGGGTCCCAACATCGTTTCCTTGCCTGTTAAGAGTAGTAGGATCATGGGTTTTCCAAAATATTTCTAGTAACTCTTCAAAACTAATAATACTGGGATTGTATATTAATTGGCATACTTCAGCATGACCAGTATTTCCGGTGCATACTTCTTTGTATGTCGGATTTTTTATGTTGCCCCCCATGTAACCCGAAACAACATCTGTTACTCCGTTTACTCTTTCAAAAATTGCTTCTACACACCAAAAGCACCCTGCACCAAATGTTATCTTTTCCATCTCTTGTAATTCTGAGTTATTATTTACAACTTGTAAAGTTGTATTTTGTTCTTTCCCTGAACAGTATGTAAATATAGATACAATACTCAGGAGAGTAATATACAATACTATTTTTTTCATCTTTTTATTGTTAAACAGATTCAGCATTTAAAAGTTTTTAGAAAGTGATATTAAGTGTTAGCAGACGTACCGATATACCTGCATTTTATTCAGAATGGTTTTTACAACGTTTAAAAGAAAAGGTTGTATATATTCAAAATCCTTTTAATCCAAAGAATATATATAGTGTGAATTTAGAGCCTCATTTGGTAGATTGTATTGTTTTTTGGACTAAGAATCCTGAAAATATTATAAATAAGTTAAAGAATATTGAAAAATTAGGTTACAGATACTACTATTTTCTATTCACTATAAATCTTTATGAAACATTAGAAATTAATCTTCCTCCTCTTGAAAAGAGATTAAATGCCTTCAAAGAATTGACGGCAATGATTGGTAGTGAAAGAATGATCTGGAGATATGATCCTATAATTATTTCATCAGATTATACAGAGAGCTATCATGTAAATACTTTTCACAGGATAGCAGAAAAATTATCTGGTTTTACAAATACCTGTAAAACAAGTTTTTTAACGCATTATAAAAAAATTAAAAGACGTATGCCAGATGAAATACGGGAGGTAGAAATGAGAGAAAAAGTTAAATTATTTGGGACACTTCAAAATATAGCTGATTCATACAATATTAATTTAGAATTGTGTAGTGAAGAAATTATCGGATTTGAAGATACAAATGTAGGATGTATTAACAAGGAATTAATTGAGCATATTTTTTCATATAAATTAAACCTGAAGAAAGATAAAAACCAAAGAAGTAATTGCAAATGTATTGAGAGTGTTGATATAGGTGCATATAATACCTGTAATCATCAATGTTTCTATTGTTATGCTAATTCTGGTAATGTTGCTAAATCAATTGTTCAATCACCGTATTTACCAATTTTAGGAAGAGAATTAACACTGGAGAATTATAATCTTATCGAAAGAAAGGTTGAATCTAATAGAAATAATAAAAACACAAGACCAAATTTGTTTTCTTAATACGGCATATATAACTTACATTTATGTATAAGGCAAAATACTTTGATTCTTTAGAAAATGGGGACGTAAGATGTATATTATGTCCCAATAACTGTACTGTAAAGTTAGGAAACGTTGGTGTTTGTGGAGCACGAAAAAATTCAGAAGGGATTTTATATTCAGTCGTTTATGGGAAAGTATCTGGTTATAGAATTGACCCAATAGAAAAAAAGCCACTTTATCATTTTTATCCGGGAAGTTCTGTTTTATCGGTTGGTTCTTATGGCTGTAATTTAAAATGTCAATTCTGTCAGAATTGCGAGATATCACAACCTGATATTCATGGTTTTTCAGTTTATAATGTAATTTTAAATGATAAAATTTTACATGACAGTAAAAATAGCAATTACAATATAGGTTTGGCTTTTACATACAATGAACCAACAGTCTGGTTTGAATTTATGCAGGATTTAGCTATTGAAAATAAAAAAAATGGACTAATGAATGTCATGGTCAGTAATGGGTATATTAATGCTGGACCATTGAATGAGTTATTAGAAACGATAGATGCTTTTAATATAGATTTAAAGGGATTTAGTGAGACGTTTTATAAGAAAAACACAAAGTCAACATTAAAACCTGTTTTAAGTACTTTGAAAAAAATCAGGGAATCAGGTAAGCATTTAGAGATTACAAATTTGGTAATACCAGGAGAGAATGATGATTTCTCTACTTTTAAGGAAATGATTTATTGGATCAATGATAATTTAGGCGAGAATACTGTTTTACATCTATCCCGGTATTTTCCAAATTATAATTTTAATCTGCCTCCAACTGATACAAATAAGTTATTGGAGTTTTACGATTTTTCTTCTGAAATTCTAAATTATGTTTATCTCGGAAATGTAAACCTTGAAAAAGGTAGTGATACTATTTGTCCATCATGTAAATCAATCATCATACGAAGACGTGGTTATTCAACGCAAATAACAGGCCTTTCCAACGATAGAAAATGTAAGGGGTGCAATTTTCCAATAGAAATTGAATGTTAACATTTTTTTGCTTCATGGTATTTTTTAAGATGTCTTAATTATTATGATTTCCTTTAGTGTTTTCATCAATACTTTCAAGCTTAAAATATTTTAGAAGGGCTAATGATAAAATTTCTTTAAATAAGGTTAGGAGTAATGGGCCAAAGTAGGTTACAAAAAAGAGGAAAACCATTTTGTCAAGAATAGCACTCCATTCAATACCTTTAAAAAAAAGACTAGTAATTAAAGATATCCCAATTGGGTACATAATAAATATGAGACAAGTTAAAAATAATGTTATCCAGGATATCATCTTTAATTCTGAGTTAAGAAATTTATTTTCAAAATTTTTGCGGTCATAAAGTGTTGCTAAATATTTATAACTATCATGCCAAACTTTCCATGGCATTTTTATTATTGAAAAAGGAATTAGGGTCATTAAAGCGATGTAAAAAGCTTTGAAGAAATTAAATAGTAATGATTTCATGATAAATAATTTTAAAATTCAACAATAAACCCCAGATTTGGACGTATCCCAAATCCTTCATTTTCTGCATATTTTATGATATAAGAATCTGGTTTCTCTGGGTTAACTTGTGGTTGATTCTCATCATCTCTGTCAAGTATGAGATTAGGAGCGATACCTCCAACATAGTTATATACGTTTTGAAGATCTAAAAATAGGTTGAGATTCCATTTTTTGAAAAAGAATTTCTTATCAACCCGAATATCTAACTGGTGATAGGCATTAGTCCTTTCCTGGTTTAGTTTTGTATAATCCTCAATTCCTCGGTTTTTGAGGATCCAATTTGCTATTAATGCAGATGCTTCCTCATTAAAAGGAGTATAAGGGATTCCTCCATAATACATCCACTTACCACCAATTTCCCAATTATCTCTAAATCGTTTTCCTATTATAATACTTACAATATTTCCGTAATCCCAACTTGAAGAAGTATACTTTTCGTCGCTATTTTTAAATTCACTTTTTACCCATGTAAATGAAAACATGCCATAGTAACCTTTAAAAAGCTTCTGTTGATAAAATAATTCAACACCATAACTTCTTCCTTCTGATGTAGACACTAATTCTTCATCTCCGAACACACCGAAACCTGCTCCTTTATTTGCCAACGATATCTTATCATTTACAGAGAAAGGGTAATATTGGTAGTTTTTGTAAAATCCTTCAACTGAAATTGCCGAGTTAAATTTTGTGTTATATTCTGACCCCAGGACAATTTGAAAATTTTTAATGGGTTTGATGTTGTTTGTTTTGTTTATTAACATATCGTTTTCAATATACCCAAGACTTGTAAGAGATGGATTTTGATAATATATACCGCTACTTGCATTAATGGATAGATTATTAGTGAGTTCATAAGATATACTGGCCCTTGGAGAGAATTGCTGTAATGGATTAGAAAATTCTTTAGAAAAATTATTTGCGTCCATTCTAAACCCCATTGAGATGCCAAGTTTATTATTCATAAACTGATTCCCAATATTCACATATAGACCATATAGGTCTATTGAAAGTTTATTGTTATAATCATATATACTGATACCTTCAGTTCCTACCTGGTACGAATTGTTTGTAACATCATAATTGGCCTTTTTGTAGTTTATTCCCGAAGTAAGTTTATAATTACCTAAATAAAATAGGTTTCTAATCTCTAAACGTTCAGTCGTTTCATAAGAATTATAATTCAATATTTTTTCTTTGGTTTCATCATTGTCAAGATATTTGATTACAGAATTTTTTAAATTGTTGTGTGAGTAAATAAATTTACTGTTTCCGTTTTTCCAATAGTGGGTTAATTTTGCTCCTGCTGTATATGTTACTTGTTCTATTTTTCGAGCTCTTTCTAAAGCAGCAAAATTTTCATCGGTAAGTTCTATATCTGTATTGTAATTAAGATTATCGATGGCACTTATCCCAAAAAGTTCAAGTTCTGATTTTTGGGTTATACGAATATTTAGTTTTGCAATACCATCAGTAAACAGTGGTATTATTGGACTATTCGTAAACAGTAAATCAAAATTAGCCTGACGTATTCCAGCCAAAAAAGTAGTTTTTTCTCCAATTGGGCCGTCAAAATTTACTCCTCGCTGAATTGTTCCAAGGTTAATTTGTGATTCAAATTTATCCGTGTTGCCTCTTTTTAGTTCCAGGTTAAAAACAGAACTTAGTGTATTATCAGCATACATTGGGAAAGCCCCTGTACTTAGGTTGAAATTACTCAGGTGGTTTGCATCGATTATTCCCCAAATTCCTCCAGACGCTCCTTGGGTAGAGAAATGATTTATTGCATTTACCTCAAAGTCATCAACATAAAAACTATTCTCGGTAGGTCCGCCTCCACGCACCATAATGTCGTTTCTGTTAATTGCAGGGGAGGAAGTAACTCCTGGAAGTGTTTGTATTATACGGGAAATATCTTGTCCTCCACCAGGAACTCTCTTTATTTCAGTTACTCCCATGTTTTTTATCGAGTTTGGTGTTTCCACTGGTTTTTCAAATAGTTTTGGTTTTATTACAACCTCATCTAATTCTGTTGAGTTTTCCTTTAACAAAATTTCTATTTGTACGGGTTTATTATTGAAAATTTGTATCTCATAAACAAGATATTTTTCATAACCTAAAAACGATGCTTCAATGTTAATGTATCCTGGATTTAATCCGGACAGTAAAAATTGGCCATTATCATCTGTAACAATTCCTTTGTTTGTGTTTTGTATTTGAATAGCAACAAAGGGCATGGGGTTTCTTGTTTTTACTATCTAAAACAACTCCTGTAAGTACACCATTTTGAGCAACAAGTAAAGCGCTCCAAAGCAGCATTATAATAGCTAAATAAGATTTTTTTGTCATAACTTTTATATTTTAAATTGTTATGGCAAAAATGAAATGAAATTGCATGGATTATTTATTCAGAAAGTATTTTGATTTATTCGAAAAGTCGTTTATTTGTTAATATCAGAAGGACGAATTCCGAATTTTTCTTTAAATGCATTTGTAAATGAACCTATACTTTCATAACCTACATACCAGGCTGCTTCCTGTATAGTCATGTTTTTATTTTCGATAAGTTCAAAGGCTTTTTCTAATCGTTTTCCTTGTAAGAATTTAAAAACAGGCATTCCAAATAGTTCTTTGAAACCAGTTTTTAATTTATATGTATTTAATCCGGTAAGTTTAGCTAATTCCTTTAAATTGGGAGGCGAATCCATCTGCTCTAGTAAAATTTCTTTTGCATGGTGAAGTTTATCTGCATTGGGTCTAATTCTATCTGTTTTGTTATTCTCCTTATTAACAGAATGAAGAAAATTAGCGATTAAACCTATTGTTTGTCCCTCCAGGAATAGTTCTTTAGGAATTCCTGTAAATTTATTATTAATTATTTGTTCTAACGCCATTTGTGTTAAAGGATCTATATTACCAGTAAATCCACTAACAAAGTATTCTTGAGGATTAATTACATTTTTTAATTTTTGGTTCGTTTTAAGAATTTGTTCTTTTTCAATAAGGGTTTCCAGCTTTTTTCGGGATAAAAAAATACTAACTTTTTTTAATTCTGAATTAGGATTCTGGTATTGATTTACGATATTATCCTGATGATTATAAAAAGACGACATCATTCCTTTTTGCTTTTTGAAGCTCAACACCTTGTTATCTCTTTCGATATTAATTAATACTTCTCCAGAAAGATAATATACAATACCAATAATCTCATTGGGAGATTGAAGTTTGGTTTCCTTTACAAACCCTTCTTCTATTAAAACTTGATAATCACTTATTTTTATTAGTTCATTTTTCATAAATGATATAACAGCTTAAAAAAGTATGGTTATATTGTTTACATCTTATTTTAATTCTGCTCAATTAAATCTTGTATTTCGCCTAGATGTAATTTAAAATGAACAAGATATGATTCTATCATCTCGGATAATGTTATTTTTGTATCCTGACTGTCAATCCAGTAATAATCCATTTTTTTTCTGTCTACATTTTGAAATACATGAGTTAAATGGAGATTAAAGTATTTCCAATGTTGAACCAGAATTTCCCAGTCTTCATCCTGAAAATTCTGAATAGCAATCCAGTCATCATTTCTTTGAGTATAATCAGGGAATTTTAGGACCCCGTCTTTATATTGTAGCCTCACAATTCGCTGGTGATTGTTAGAAGCAGAATCAGTCATATGTCCCAATATCTGTTTAATACTTCTATTTTGATTATTTCTCTTGTTTTCTATTACATCTGCCTCTAAATTTAATAATTTATGTTCCCATTCAGATATAAGTAAGGATAGTTCCTCCGTTTTAGAATTTAGGTTCATAGCAATTGAATTTTAATGTTTTAAACAAAATTAATGTTTTAAATATTGATCTAAAAGAAACTTGGTTTTTCAATTTTGTTTTTTATAAAAAAAGGCTGTCATTAATATGACAGCCTACTTCAAAGTTAATAGGTTAAGTTAGAATATTATTAAAGTCTTACTCTTTGTTGTCAATTGGAGTAAGATAGAAATTACGAAATTCAAGAGGGCCACCTTCGCTTTGTAAACAAATATGTCCTTTTGATACAGATACTTCTGTAGCTTTGTTTTGTAATACTCCGTTTACATAGACAGTAATATTATCACCATCACAAATTATTTCATATTGATTCCATTCACCTGTCGGTTTTTCACTTGACTCCTCATATTTTTTAACAATAATTGAAGTAGTGTCTACCCTTTCTTTAAATTTTGTTCCTGGCATAGCAACAAGATCCCCAGCATTTTGATTCCATAGTTGAGCTTCAATACATACGGGCCAGATTCCATCTTCTTCTGTTTTATGAAGAAATACTCCACTATTAACCGGTTCATTTACCCATCGCCACTCAACATTGAGTTTATAATTTTCATATACACCATCAGTTTTTATATAGCCATTAGGAAAACCAGTTGTGCATAATAATCCGTCTTTTACAAAAAAAACAGAATCTTTATTATATGTTTCATCCTCAATATAAACAGTTAATCCTGTTAAGTCTTTGCCATTAAATAATTCTATTTTTTCTGTTTTTTGAGGTGGAGGAGGAGCGGTATCAGTACTTTCTTTTGCTGTATTTTTACAAGAAAAAACCAGTACAAAAAATAATAAACCACTAATGGTTAATTTAAAAGTTTTCATAAAATTCAATTAAAGGTTAATATTTATATAGGTTAACAGCATCGCGTCTTTATATTCTTATATTTCTGCAAAAACTTTTTCTAGCAGTTTTTTTGTGGCGATTATACCTTCGTCTTCAGGAAGAATAGTCCCTTCGTATTCAATGCCAATGAATCCTTTATAACCAGAGGATTTTACTATATCAATCATTTTATAATAATCAATTTCTGATTCATCTCCATTTTCACTGAAATTATGTGTCTTAGCACTCACACCAAAAGCAAAAGGCATTAATTCTTCCACTCCTTTATATCGATCATATTCTTCTGCACATGTTCTTTCTCCTGTGTCAGGATCGGTAGTGTTTGTGATACAGAAGTTTCCAAAATCAGGAAGGGTTCCACAATGTGCATTAGCTACTTGTTTGATAACGTTTGACATCCATTTCCCATTAGAAGAATATCCTCCATGATTTTCTACTATTACATTTATGTTTTCCTGTTCAGCGTATTCAGTTAGTGAACCTAATCCGTGTATTGCAGCATTAGCAACCTCTTCTTCTGTGCCTTCTCCTCTGGCATTTACCCGTATTGAATGACACCCTATAAATTTTGCTGCTTCAACCCATTTGTAATGATTTTCTATAGATTGTTTGCGTTTAATATCATCCAGATCTCCAAGATTTCCTTCCGCATCAACCATTATAAGAACATTTTCAACTCCTTCATCCTGCGTCCTTTTTAATAATTCTTTTAAATAATCTTCTTTTGCAGAATCAAAAAAAGTATTTACATACTCAAGGCCCAATATTCCAAAATTTTTAGCTTTTTTTGGGAAATCAAGGTTTGTCATTTCTTTGGCAAATAATGCTCTGTGAAGGGACCATTCAGCTAATGAAATCTTAAAGGGAGGTTGTTGTGCAGAACAACTTGATAAGATTGATGAACTCATTGCTGTTGCTGTGGTTAAGATGCCTGCTTGTTTAATAAAAATTCTTCTGCTTGTTTTCATGATTCACAGGGTTAGTTATGGATTTGCATTAAAAGTAGCTAATACTAATCAGTTATCAAAGTAGCTAAATGATTTTTTTTTTTAGGTTACTAGAATTATCAAACAAAAAAAAAACCGCAACAAATTTTGTTGCGGTTTAATAATTTATAGGAAAAATATTATAATTCTTTGATCATAATATTTCTGAACCATACATCGTTTCCGTGGTCTTGAAGTCCAAAATAACCTTCTTTAGCAACTTTTGCCCATTCAGGATTAATTCCAGGGAATTTGCTTCCAGCTACTAGTTCTTCCCATTCTGGTGTCCATAGATGGTATTCTACAACTGTTTCACCATTTTGTTTATGAACAACAGTACCTTCATATACTATTATTTCAACAGTATTCCACTCACCAGCAGGTTTTGCATTTTGTGGTTTTGCAGGAATAAGATCATACAATGAACCAGCTTTACGGTTTCCATCTTTTCCTAACAATGCATCTGGGTGTTTTTCATTATCAAGAACTTGCATTTCAGGTGCAGTTGCATAAATGGGTTGCCCTTCAACTTCTTGTCCTAAATAAAAAATACCAGAGTTACCACCTTCAGATATTTTCCATTCCAATTTCAATTGGAAATTAGAAAATTTCTTATCGTAAATAACATCTCCACCATCTTCAGCACCAGCTTCTCCACGACCAGATCCATTACATTTGATAGCCCCATCTTCTATAATCCATCCTTTTGGGAATTCTGTTTTACCATAGCCTCGCCAACCTTCAGTTGAAGTGCCATCGAAAAGTACAGTCCAGCCATCATTTTCAGAAGCAACCTCATCAGATGCTTCTTCACCAGTTGCTGTAGCTTTTTCTGAAGTTGATGTTTTACATGAATTTGTAAATGCAATAAAAAATAGTGCACTTACTAAAATTAAAAGATTCTTTTTCATAATAAATTTTCTTTATAAAATTTTATTTAAATTAAACATCTGTTGGCATTGGAGGTAACGACCATCCATCTCTATATGTGTGCTTGATTAACTCATTAGCATAATCTGCAGCTGGAACAGGGTCCGTCCATGTTTTGGCAAATGAAGGATGGCCATCATGTATAGTGAAACCATCAGCAATAACTGTTTTTATGGTTTCATTATTAGATACATTCGTAAATTTCATGTTTTCACCATCCCATTCTAGTTCTTTATTAAGATCTTGTAATCGAACAGCAAGAACACCCATAACTACCATTTCGTTAAATGGGCCAGCTTCTGAGAAGTCAGAAGTACAAGGTTTTCTGTTTTCAGGGCTTTCTTTACAAGCACGTACCCAATCCATTTCATGGGCACCTTGATCCCATTTTAATCCCATTTCTTCTTCTACTCTTCTTTCGGTTTTTGGAACATTAGGAATCTCTCCTCCAATAATTTCAGGATCAACACCATAACAACCAGCATGCATAACACCTTTTGTTCCGTAGAAGAATGTACCGCCACCATTTTTATTTGGATTTTTTCCAGCAGGCCACCCTTTAGGTAAAAATGGTTTAATACCACCGTCATACCAGTTAACTTCAAGTTCAGGAAGTTTTATTTTTCCTACTTTTCCTCTACTGGGGAATGTGAGTTTTACTGCTTGAGAAACAGGGGCACAATCATTTAATAACAAAGAAGAACTTCCTTGTGCTTTTGTAGGATATCCAATTTTTAAAGCTTCAAAAACAGGATGAAGAATATGACAAGCCATATCTCCAAGAGCTCCCGTTCCAAAGTCCCACCAGCCTCTCCAGTTCCAAGGGGTATAAACGGCATTGTATGGACGCATCTTTGCTGGGCCAATGAATAGATCCCAGTCAAGGCCTTCTTTTACCCATTGTCCATCAGGTGTGTTTAATCCTTGGGGCCAAATAGGTCTGTCAGTGAATGCATCAACCCTGTAAACATCACCTATTGCACCACTCCATAAAATTTCGCATGCTTTAGCTACACCTTCACCAGAAGCTCCCTGGTTACCCATTTGGGTAGCCACCTTATATTTCTTAGCTAATTTTGTTAATAGTCTGGATTCATAAACAGTGTGCGTTAGTGGTTTTTGAACATACACGTGTTTGCCCATTGTCATAGCAGTAGCAGCAACGATAGCATGGGCATGATCCGCAGTTGCAACAACAACAGCATCAAAGTCTTTTCCCATTTCATCATACATTCTTCGGAAATCCTTATACTTTTTAGCTTTGGGATACCTGTCGAATACTCCGTTACCTCCTGTGTAGGCCCAGTCAACATCACATAAACCAATAATGTTTTCTGTTTCAAGGTGTTTTAAGTTTGCAAAACCCATACCGCCAACACCAACGCCGACGATATTTAATTTGTCACTAGGGGCTTTATGCCCCATTCCGGAAACAACGTGGCTTGGAACAATTGTAAATCCTGCTGTTGCAAGAGCCGTTGATCCAATAAATCTTCTTCTTGATACTTTTTTATCCATAATAATGATAAATATTAGTTAGACAATTAGTTCCTAGTTGAACAAACTAGAATACTTAATTTGAGAATCGAAAATACGAATTTTCCTAATACAAGGAAAAAACAGTATACATTTTAATTAAAAATTTTTATGATTTGTATAATCGAACGAAAAGAACAGAGATCTAGTAAAAATGATTTTCTGAGATAAATGAAAGACAAGATTTTCTGAAATTTCGATGAGTATGTGCAATTTTTTGTTTTGTGTGTTGTTGTTAAAAAAAGCAGCATTAAAAAATAATGCTGCTATATAATTATTATAAAGAAATACTATACTATTTCTTGTTTTTCTTCATCCCAGAATACAGTTCTGTTTTCTCGTAGGGCTTTTGTTGCCATATGAGCTGTAATAGCTTCCTGGAATCCCTGATCAATATTACAACTAGGAAGAGAATTTGTACGTATTGCATCTACCCATTCTTGTATGTGCAAGTGAGTGGTATCAACACGTTTACCATTTCTATATGTGTAAAGAAGACCTCTTCCTGCAAAATATGCTTCTGTAGCAGAAGTTGTTGCATCTGCATTATTTTGACCAGGAACATATCTGTATATTGGTTGAGTTGTATTTATTGTTCCATCACTAATTTTCTCAGCATATTTTGTAGAACCTGCATCAGCATAAATAGTAAGGTTATTACCAAGTTCCATGTAACCATCATGCCCCATCATTACTTTGCCTCTATCTTTCTGACTAGCCAAAGTAGCACTATACAACATGGTTAAATTTCTTTTTGGAAATTCATACGCAACTTGTAGAACATCAGGAACCGTCCTGCCATCTTTAAAGTAATATATGCCACCGGAAGAAGCTGCAGAATGAGGAATACCTACACCTAATATTTGGTTAATTGCATCATATTCATGTGTTAGTAAGTCTCCATTTAAACCAGTTGAATAATCCCACCAACAACGCCATCTAAAAAATCTTTCCAGACTGAAATCATGCCAAGGAGCTTGACCAATAAATTGTTCCCAATCAATTGTATTAGGATTTGCATCTTCATGGATAGGATATACCCAGGCACCATTCGGTGTATTTCTATTGGTACAAACTTCAACTAAAGAAATTTCACCCAAAACACCTTTTTCAACTGCTTCTTTTGCTTTTATATAACTTTCGGTTTGCCTACCTTGATGGCCTAACTGAAAAACTATACCATTATCTTTTACCAGTTTGGTTACTTCATAAGTTTCTTCAACTGACCATGACATTGGTTTTTCACAATAAACATGCTTTCCATTTCTGGCCGCTTCCATAGACATTGGGGCATGCCAATGGTCTGGTGCTGCAATGATAACAGCATCAATATCATCTGCGGCGCATAATTCTTTATAGTTCAAATATCTTTTAGGAAGTTTACCTAATTTGCTGTCAGAACCCCCTCTGTTAATGTTAGCGCCAGCCTCCTGAGCCATGGTTGCGTATGTATCAAAGATATCGCAAACACCATTTATTTCAATATTAAGATTATCTTGTTCCTGAAATTCAAGAATCCTATCTTCATAAGCCTTTTCATTACCAGGGTTATTAGCAGCTTGTTGCCTTAAATCATCTATATAGGAAGGATGCGCGAAACCTGCGCCCCGCATTAATTGTTTTCCTCTAATACCATAACCAATTAATCCTATTCTTATTTTTTGGGAACGATCAATAGGAGTAGGAATAGGAACGTTTTCGTAACTCATTCCTACTATATCTTTTATCTCTTGACTTAATTCTGCCTGATATTTTTCTTTTCTTGAGTGTCCCCAAGCCATTGCACCTAGGACAGGGATTGTAGCTAATCCCTTAATTAAATCACGTCTTTTTATATTAAAATTACTGTTAGCCATGTGTTCAATCCCCTTTAATTTTTTCCAATTTTAAAAATGATTCTATCCAATCCCATTATTTTTCCACTAGGAAAAACAAATAAAACACATAGAGTAAATAGCTCTACTAATGTTTTATTAATAATCAAATAATTACCTTCCATTGGCATGTCGTAAGTCAATAAAGGCATAGGGGGGTGTGATAAGTAATAAAATAATAACATAACCATACCACCTATGGTAGCTACTTGTGTAAATGCGCCTAAAATTAGTCCAAGACCAACCAGAACTAATCCCCAGATATTTAAAAAATCCATTACATTTAATAAACCGGGATTGTTGGCCATACTGTGAAACATGCTAGCAAACATACCTTTAGAGTCTAGCAGATATGCCAGAGATGACCAGTTTGGGTTTGCTATTTTTACAATTCCTTCATAGAGAAAATGCCATCCAATCATTACGCGTAGCGTAACAATGAAAAATGCTTGCGAGTTACTAAAATCTATCTTCTTCATTATGCAAATATGTAATTAAGTGTTTGATATTAAAATCGATATCCTTAGCAAAAATTGAACCAGATATTCAAAGAATCTATCTAAATAAGATGTCTTTTTTGATTGTTAATTTTTAGAGCATCAAATATAAAATTTTTAATTGAACTTAATGAAAACAAATTAAATTTTCTATAAAAGAACTAATAACTTGTTAATTTTTACATGCATCTATTTTAGACCTAGTTTACTTGTTTTACTAAATTTGCAGCATAAATAAATAATGATTATGATTTTATTCTTTGAATCTAAAGAGAAACACATTATAGCTTTACAAGCTATTTCAAGACCTGATAATCAAACGATAGAAAAATTTTCCTGGTTATTTGGCAATGCATTATTTCTAGACAAGGAAGTTGTAGAAGGTACATTTGTTGGTCCAAGAAAGGAAATGATAACTCCTTGGAGTACAAATGCTGTAGAGATTACTTTAAATATGGGAATAAAAGGAGTTGTAAGAATTGAAGAATTTATTTCTTCAGAGACTGATGCTCCTGGTTACGACCCGATGCTTCAAAGAGTATATAAAAAATTAGATCAGGAAATATTTACAATAAACAAAAAGCCTGAAGCAATAAAAGAGGTTGAAGACATAGAATCATACAATCAACAAGAAGGTTTAGCATTAAGTCCGGATGAAGTAAATTATTTAAAAGAATTAAGTAAAAAACTTGGACGTAGCCTTACTGATGGCGAGATATTTGGTTTCTCCCAAGTTAATTCAGAGCATTGCAGGCATAAAATTTTTAATGGTTCATTTATTATTGATGGCAAGGAAAAAGAGTTAACCTTATTCCAGTTAATTAAATTGACTACACAAAAGAACCTTAATAAGGTTGTTTCAGCCTATAAAGATAATTGTGCTTTTCTTTCTGGCCCTGTGATTGAGCGTTTTGCTCCTAAAAGTCAGAATAAAGCTGATTTTTTCGAGATAAATGATATAGAATCAATAATTTCATTGAAAGCAGAAACTCATAATTTCCCTACAACTGTAGAACCTTTTAATGGTGCAGCTACAGGATCAGGAGGAGAAATCAGAGATCGTGTAGCCGGAGGTAAAGGGGCATTTCCTTTAGCTGGTACCGCTGTATATATGACTGCTTATCCCAGATTAGAAGGAGGCAGAAGCTGGGAAAAGAATAATGCAGAAAGAAAATGGTTGTATCAAACCCCTGAAGAAATATTAATTAAAGCATCAAACGGGGCCAGCGATTTTGGTAATAAATTCGGTCAGCCACTTATCTGTGGTAGTGTACTTACTTTTGAGCATACAGAGAATGGTAAGAGTTTTGGTTTTGATAAAGTCATCATGCTTGCAGGAGGTATCGGTTATGGTTATAAAAAAGATACCTTAAAAGATACACCTGAAGTTGGAGATGCTGTGGTATTGCTGGGAGGTGATAATTACCGTATTGGAATGGGCGGAGGCTCTGTATCATCTGTAGCTACAGGAGAATTTGAAAATGCAATTGAATTAAATGCTGTACAGCGTTCAAATCCAGAAATGCAAAAACGTGTATGTAATGCTATTCGGGCACTTTCTGAATTAGATAATAATCCAATTGTTTCCATTCATGATCATGGGGCTGGCGGACATTTAAATTGTTTATCTGAATTAGTAGAAGAAACAGGAGGTAAAATACACTTAGATAAATTACCTGTTGGAGATCCTACACTTTCAGCAAAAGAATTGATAGGGAACGAGTCGCAAGAAAGAATGGGATTAATTCTTAAAAAAGAAGATACTCAATTATTAAAAGAGATTGCTGAGAGGGAAAGAGCTCCGATGTATGTGATTGGAGAAACGACAGGAGATCACCAATTTACGTTCGAAAATGAAAACACTGGAGAGAAACCTCTTGATCTGAAATTAGAAGATATGTTTGGTAATCCACCAAAAACTATTCTTGAGGATAAAACATCTCCTTCTGATTTTAGCGAATTAACTGTTGATAGTTCAAAAATTGAATACTATATTGAACAATTACTTCAACTGGAAGCTGTTGCTTGTAAAGACTGGTTAACAAACAAAGTGGATCGTTGTGTGACAGGTAAAATAGCAAAACAACAAACAGCAGGTGAAATACAATTACCATTAAATAATTTAGGTGTTGCTGCAATTGATTACCAGGGAATAAAAGGAGTTGCTACTTCTGTTGGACATGCGCCGGTTGCTGCATTGGCAGATCCAGCTAAAGCAAGTGTTCTTTCAATTGCAGAATCATTAACAAATATTATTTGGGCTCCTATTGAAGGTGGATTAACCAGTATTTCACTATCAGCAAACTGGATGTGGCCTGCAAAAAATGAAAGTGAAAATTACAGGTTATATGAAGCCGTTCAAGCAGCAAGTGATTTTGCCATTGCTCTTGGAATAAATATCCCAACAGGTAAGGATTCTCTGTCGATGACACAAAAATATCCAAATGGGGATGTTGTGTTTGCTCCAGGTACCGTAATAATCTCTGCAGCAGGAGAAGTATCAGATATCAACAACGTAGTGGAACCTGTATTAAAGCTTAAAAAGGATTCAAAATTATTATACGTTAACTTCTCTAATGATGCATTTAAACCAGATGGAAGCAGTTTTGCTCAAATTCTTAACAAGATAGGTAAAGACACGCCAACTGTCTCAGATGCCGATAAGTTTGTCGTTGCATTTAATACTATACAACAATTAATAACTGATGGAAAAATAGTAGCAGGCCATGATATTGGTTCTGGAGGTTTAATTACTTCTCTTCTTGAAATGAATTTTGCTAATGAAAAAGGAGGTTTAAAACTTGATTTTAATTCAATTGAAGATAGTTTAGAGAATATTTTGTTTAGTGAAAACCCAGGAATCATTATTCAAATTGAAACAGAATCTGATGTAGAGGAAATCCTAAAAACAAATGCAGTTCCTTTTTATGTATTGGGTGTACCAATAGATGATAGAGTTGTAGAAGTAAATAAAGGAAATACAAAAATTTCTCTTGACATTGATAAATACAGAGATATATGGTTTAGAACTTCATATCTTTTAGATTCTAATCAGTGTGCTGGTAAATTAGCTGAAGAAAGATTCAAAAATTATAAAAACACAAAGCTTACCTATAAATTTCCAGAACAATTTACCGGAAGCCTTGAACAATATGGTATTGATAAAAAGCGAAGAACTCCATCTGGTATAAAAGCTGCTATCATTCGTGAAAAAGGAGTGAATGGAGATCGCGAGATGGCTTATTCAATGTACCTGGCAGGTATGGATGTGAAGGATGTTCATATGACCGACCTTGTTTCGGGGAGAGAGACTCTTGAAGATATCAACTTTATAGTTTTTGTTGGAGGTTTCTCAAACTCAGATGTTTTAGGATCTGCAAAAGGATGGGCTGGTGCATTCTTATACAATCCAAAAGCGAAAAAAGCATTGGATAATTTTTATGCACGCAAGGACACAATGTCTCTTGGAGTTTGTAATGGATGCCAGTTAATGATGGAACTTAACTTAATTCACCCCGTTAGTGAGGAACATCCAAAAATGGCAATTAACGATTCTCATAAGTTTGAATGTTCATTCTTAAATGTTGATATTCCAAATAATGAATCTATCATGTTAAAGTCATTGTCTGGAAGTAAATTAGGAATTTGGGTTGCACATGGAGAAGGTAAATTTACATTTTCTAAGGATGTCGAAAATTACAATGTTGTAATGAAATATAGTCACTCTGTTTACCCGGCAAATCCTAATGGATCTGAATATGATGTTGCTGGAATTGCATCTCCTGATGGTAGGCACTTAGTTATGATGCCACACCTTGAGCGTGCAATATTCCCCTGGAACTGGGCAAATTTCCCTGATGAAAGAAAGAATGATCAGGTTAGTCCATGGATAGAAGCATTTGTAAATGCAAAAGAGTGGATTATGGAAAATAAACAAAAGTAAATACTAACTACTATATATTAAGAAAAGTGTTGTTTGTTCCTGAAAAATATCTTGTTTCTGGAACAAATAGCACTTTCTTTTTATTAAGAAAAGATTTACATTAATAAAAGTAGTTGTATCTATTTTTTATATGCGTTATTCTGTATAGATTTTTTTAATTCAGTGTTTGTTTTGTTTAGTATATCAAGTGTTTGGTTTTCTAGATGTGTTATATCATTTTTCATAATGTAAAGTAGCTGTATGATATCGAAAACAGTTGTTTTTGAATCTAAAGAAAAGAATTTATTCCAGTATATTTTTTTGAATTCATTGTAAATATCCATTTGTGAATAAGCTTCAGAAATGAGTTTTATGGTTTCAATATTTAATTCCTGAAAAACACCATTAATCCTAGCACTCTCAAAAACAACATTTTCATAATCTACTGTACTTAATCCATTCCACCCTTTTAATTCATTAAATCTGAAATCCATATAATTAAAATATTTCTTTTCATAGTCTTTCGGATTTACTGTAGGCAACACACTATCTATTTGAATTGATACCTTTTTATGATATTCTAATGACTCTTCAAATTTATGGATATTGGCTTCTATCTCTTCAACAACCTGGTTTAGTGCAGCTATTGTATTCTTGTTTGTGTTTTTTTGTGAATTATGCTGGGTTAATACCAATCCTAAAACAACTCCAAAAGTCACGATTAAAGCCTCGATTAGATATTTTATGACATCTGTAAACTTTATTTCAATCTTTGGTTTCATAGTCCAATTTTATTTAAAATCTGAAAAACCACCGCCTTAGGCGGTGGTCATGTAAGTTAGGCTTAGCCATATAGCTTTGCCCATAATATAAACTTAAAAAAGTAAAATTATGGGTAAATTTCGAAAACTAACACATGTTTTTTACAAATGCGAATACCATATTGTTTTTACGCCGAAGTATCGTTTTCAGGTATTAGAAGGTATGATCAAATCATTGCTTGAACACGATATTCTCGCAATTTGTCAATGGAAAGAGGTCATAGTTGATGAACTGAGTGTGCAAAAAGATCATGTGCACATGTTATGTTCAGTGCCGCCAAAAATATCCATTTCCGATTTCATGGGCATCTTAAAAGGTAAAACAGCCATACGACTTTTCAAGACATATCCGAGTTTGAAGTCTAAGCCGTATTGGGGAAATCATTTTTGGTCAAGAGGATACTTCATTTGTACAGTTGGTCTTGATGAAGAAATGATTCGCAAATATGTAAAGTATCAACAGCACGAAGACAAAAAGAACAGAGAACGTTAGCCTATCCCTCTTTTAGAGGGTGCTGTAATTGAAGCCACCGTCTTTGACGGTGGTCATTCACTATCTGTTTTTGTATTTATTAGATAGTATAAAACTCTGAAATAGAAATGTCCAGACGACATCAAGAATCATAAATATAAAAACAAAATCAAATGAATTTTATACGTTTTTTTAAGAGTTGTGTGAAAAATTGTATAGAAATTAAAGATGTCTCGACTTTGTTTTTAGTTATATATCACTTTGAGCAAAGTCGAGATATCTTCATTAATTGATTTTATTGGGAATCTTGCTGGCTTATTTTTTAATTCTTTCTTCTTTCAGATTTAATTCTTTTGAAGCAATTTCACGCATTTCAATTTTTCTGATTTTACCGGTTACAGTTGCCGGGAAAGAATCAACGAATTTCCAGTATTTTGGAATTTTGAATGTAGCTATTTGTCCTTTGCAAAAATCATGAAGTTCTTCTTCGCTTACTGTACAACCATTTTTAAGCTTAACCCAGGCCATAACTTCTTCTCCATATTTAAAGCTTGGTACACCGATAACCTGTACACTTTCTATTTTAGCATGTGTTTGCAGATATTCTTCTATTTCAAAAGGTGAAATATTTTCACCACCCCTGATAATCATATCTTTGATTCTTCCAACAATCTTCACATAACCTTCATCATCCATTATTGCCAAGTCACCGGTATGCATCCAGCCATCTTCAACTACTTGTTTTGTAGCTTCATCATTGTTCCAATAACCTTTCATAACTGAATATCCTTTTGTGCAAAATTCACCTTGTTGATTTCTAGGTAGTATTTCTTTTGTCTCAGGATCGATCACCTTTATTTCAAGGTGAGGATGTACCTTACCAACAGTTGCTACACGCTTTTCTAATGGATCGTGAATAAATGTTTGTGTTGATACAGGACTTGTCTCTGTCATTCCATAACAAATACTAACCTCAGTCATATTCATTTTCTGCTGAATCTCCTTCATAGTCTCTTCAGGACATGAAGAACCGGCCATAATACCTGTGCGTAATGAAGAAAAATCATAATTATTAAAGTTAGGATGGTTTAATTCTGCAATAAACATCATCGGAACTCCATATAGTGAAGTGCATTTTTCTTCTTGAACAGTTTGCATAACTATTTCTGGGTCAAAAGCTTCTCCGGGAATAACCATACATGCTCCGTGAGTTGTTATAGCCATATTGCCTAGTACCATCCCAAAACAATGATAGAAAGGAACAGGTATACAAACCCTATCGATATCAGAGTAATTTAATCGTTCCCCAATAAAAAAACCATTATTTAGAATGTTCATGTGAGTAAGTGTAGCGCCTTTAGGGAATCCTGTCGTTCCACTTGTATATTGTATATTTATTGGATCTTCATAATTTAAAGAAGCTTCAATTGTATCAATTTCTTCTAATGTAACGGATTCTCCTGCTTTAATAAATGATTCCCATTCTTCATCAATTACAATCCAACTTTCCAAGTGTTTTGTTTCAGGAGAAACACTCTCGATCATTTCAACATAATTAGTCATTCTAAAACCCTTAGACATTATTAAGTGCTTTATTTCAGACTGGTTTAAAGCAAATCTAAGTTCGTTTTTCCTGTATGCAGGATTGATATTAACCAGAATTGCTCCAATATATGCAGTAGCATATTGTATTATTACCCATTCATAACGATTGGGAGCCCAAATACCAACTCTGTCACCTTTTTCAACACCCAATGCTACCAATGCTTTTGCTGCATTTTGTATCTCTTTAAAGAATTCATTGTATGTAACACGGTAATTTTGAGCGTTTACAATTAGAGCGTCTTGTTTACCACTTTTTTCAACAACTCTTTTTAAATTCTTTATTATAGTCTCTTTAAATAAAGGTTGACTAACTTCTCCTACTTCGTATGATAATTTTTGCATTTTATTAAAAAGTTTGGACAAAAATAGAAGGATTTGATTATTTAGCAAGTCTTCATTCCATATTAAATAATTCTTATGGCTACAGATTGTTAGTTTACATTTTGATAATTGTTTTGCGTATTGAAAACGAATACAACATTTTATATGTTAAGAATTTCTTAAAAAAGATCTATTTTAGAGATTCATAAATAAAAATGATATGATTGAACTAAAACTTAAGATTAAAAAAGCCATAGAGAAAGCTCAACGTGAACCTGTCCTGGTTGAAAATTTATATGAAGGTACAAACGAGGTTAAAAAAAACCAGTATTTATTTTTTATTAAGCCTGAGATAACACAAAAAATATCATCTGTAAAGATTATGAACATTCTTGATATTATATTCTCAAAGCTTGATGAATATAATTTTGAAATAAATAATGTGCGTCTGCTGGGAGCAAAATATATGGGGGATTATGATGTTATAGCCCAACATTATGGTGTTATTAACCAACTCTCAAGGAATGCTTTTGATAATCTTAGTGAAGCTTCAAAACAAAAATTTAAAGAAATATATAATCAATCAGCAAGTAAAGATATTATTTTGGGAAGTTTGGAATTTCTTGCAAATTACCCGGATTATACTCCTGAAAGTTTAAATGATATTTGGAAAGATACCCCAAATCACAAACTTGGAGGAGGGACTTATATTTGTAAAATACAAATTGGGGCTAAAGATGTTTTCATTGTTAATGGTTTTCATCCTATGCAACTAGATCATTTCACTAAAGAAGGTCGTTCTATTGTTGCATTTACCATTACATCAGATATCGATTGGAATATAGCCAGAACAGAATTTATTGGGGTAACAAATCCGGGATCTGCTAAAGATGGTAGTTTAAGAAAAATGTTCTTAGAACAAAAAAATGAACTTGGTTTACCAGAAATTGATGGCAGCAAAAACGGAGTACATCTTTCTGCCGGGCCAGTAGAAGCGCTTGTTGAGCTAATGAGGTTTAATTCGGATCGTGTAAATAATATTAAATTAAACATTGATGATTATAGCTTTGGAAAACTATTAGCTAATTCATTCCCTAAAGATTTTATAGATAAGGTTTTAGAAAATAAAATGTCCGTTTATAAAGATCAAAATATTTCAGTATTTGACTTAACAGAAGAAAAAAACAGTCAGGAAGCAATTGAAATTTTAAAAGAAACCAATTTTTAAAACTATTTTTGCCCGCTTAAAATTATAAAGTGATTTTAAGTTAATGCGGATTTGGATTATTGTTTTCTTGTTTTTTTCTCGGATTTCCTATTGTCAAAAAGAAAGAGATGTAGATGAGCATTATGTTGCTCCGTATATTTATTCGTATACAGATTTTCGTCATTCATTAAAAACAGATACTTCTTATTTCAAACAAGAGAAATTACTTGTTGGGATAAATTTTAGGATAAATGAAAACTGGTCAGGACAGGTACGGCTTGATGTAATCAGGTATGACAATAAGCAAAATCCAAATCGTTTAACACCGTATATAAAACCGGGTAATATAACTTATAAGAAAGGCAAATTTACTGTTGATGGAGGTATATTATTATCATCTCAGATGAATGATCAATTAAAAAAATGGGAGAACAGATATATTTATCGAACATTTCAGGATAAACAATCATTTGGTTGGACTAATGATTTAGGAATAAGAACCCAGTATAAGGTATCTCCTGATTTTATAGTTGAAGCAGGTATCCTTAATGGAAAAGGATATCGAAATCTTAGTCTGTCATTTCCTTTGAAATATACTGGAGCCATAATATTCTCTCCAAATGAGAAATTATTTTTTAAAGCATATACAGATACTTACAAAAAAAATATACCACAATCTACATTAGCAACATTATTTGATTGTAGAAAGGAAGGTAAATATTCTTTTTCTTTTGAATACAACTATAAATGGAACTATAATTTTGTTGCTGGGGAAAACCGATATGGAATTTCTCTTTATTCAACAATCCACTTTTTTGAAAATTTCGCTTTTATATCCAGACTTGATAAACTTTATATAAAATCCCCAAAGACAGACTTCAACAACCTTGAATCAATAAACAATAATTTATATTTATTGGGATTACAATACCAACCATTAAAACAGGTAAGAATAGCAGTTGATTATCAGGTATGTAGTTATTACAAAGATATTAACAAAGATGATACTTGGTTAAATCTACACCTTGAATATAGAATGATGTAAGATATGGAGTGGTTATTACTTTCTTTATTATCCTCAGCATTGCTGGGTGGATATGATATTTTAAAAAAGATTTCGTTAAAAGATAATGCAGTATTACCTGTTTTATTTTTTGCTTCAACATTTGGTGCACTCCCTTTTATTATAATGATTTTAGGTTCAAGGTTATCGCCTGATTATTATCAAAGCATCGAATTGTTTGTCCCTGAAGTCACTTTAAAAGAACATTTATTATTTTTCTTAAAATCTGTGATTGTTGGCACATCTTGGATATTATCATATTTTGCGTTAAAAAATTTACCTGTAACTATAGTTTCTCCAATCCGTTCTACAGGGCCAATCTGGACACTTACAGGTGCTATCATAATATTTGGGGAAAGATTATCACCATGGCAGTGGGTTGGATTTATTGTAACGTTTATTTTTTTCTATCTTTTCTCTATCACGGGAAAAAAAGAAGGAATTGTTTTTCATAGAAATAAATGGGTATATTTTATTATACTAGCTACTCTTGTAGGTGCAATTTCTGGTTTATATGATAAATTTCTAATTAAAAATTATAACAGATTAGCTGTTCAAGCCTGGTTTTCTTTTTATATGATTGTTTTTCTGTCTCCTTGGATACTATTCTTTTGGTACCCCAAAAGAGAAAAGTTTAAGTTTCATTGGAAGTGGACAATACCATGTATAGGTTTAGTTTTATCATTAGCAGATTTTGCATATTTCTATGCATTATCTTATTCAGGAGCTTTAATTTCACTTATATCAGCTTTAAGAAGAGGAAGTGTTATCATTTCTTTTAGTCTTGGTGCAATACTTTTTAAAGAAAAAAATATTCGATTGAAAGCTCTTATTCTACTTGGAATACTAGCGGGTTTAATGATAATAATATTTGGAAGTTAATTTTTTTTTAAAAATGCATTAGCAAAATCCTGGGAAACATAATTTTCGTAACTAAGGCATACATGCGTCGCAAATTCTACTGCTGTTTCAATAATAACTTGCCAGTTATTTGCTGTGAGATCATTAAGCGATTTATATCCGATACCTTTTTGAATTAGAGAAAAAATTATTCCTGCATTAAAATTATCACCGGCTCCGATGGTACTAATTGCGTCAATCTTTTTTACCGGGAAAGTTTCTTTTAGTTTTGGGGTCATAAGGGTTACCCCTTTTTTATTCGCAGTATAAAGCATAAATTTCACTTTATCTTTAATCATATCATAAGCCTCTTCAGCATTTGTAGCACCCAATATAAAAGAAAAATCTTCGTTCGAACCACGAATAATTCTTGAATAACTGATGTTTTCCTCTATGAGAGGTATTAATTTCTTTAAATCATGCAGATATGTTTTCCTGAAATTTGGATCGTAAATTACAATTGCTTTGTTCTTTTTTGCTTCTTTAATAAATGAAATAATTTGATCTCTAACCTCAGGAGTAATAGCGTAAATAGAACCAAATAGAACGATATCATCCTGATTAATTTTAGGAAAAGATACGTTTAACCTTTTTTCTGGGTATAATTTGTAAAAATCGTAACTGGCATCATTATTCTCATTAAGAAAAGCAAGGGCTAATGCAGATTTACCACCATGATAACGATATACATATTCGGTAGAAACATTATTTTGATTAAGGAATGTGTCAATAAAATTACCAACTTCATCCAATCCATACTCACTTATAAAATGGACATCAATTCCTAAACGGCCTAATGTTACAGAACTATTTAAACAAGAACCGCCAGCTTTTGATGTTACAGGTTCGTTATTACGAAAAAGAATATCAAGAACAGTTTCTCCAATTGTGTATACTTTTCTCACAGCTTTTTAATCAATGATATAAATTCAAATATTGTTTATGAAATTTACAAAAAACTTATCAAATATTATTTTACCAGTTTGGAAATAGTTTTAAAAACCGGATCCTCTGCTGATTGACATAATTCAAAAAGGATAGATTCATATGTTGATATTATTCCTCCTTCATCTTTTATTCTTTGAAGTGCAATTTTCTTGTCGTTTTCCTTTCTTGAAGAAACGCAATCTTCAATTATGATAGGGAAAAATCCACGTTCTAACAAATCTATAGCTGTTTGAAGGACGCATACATGAGTTTCTATTCCAAAAAGAATTACATACTCTCGTTTATGGTCTGTTATTGAACGAAGAAAAGATGGTTCACCACAGCAGCTAAATGTTAATTTTTCTGTGTAGTTATAATCTCCTAAAATACTTGATAATTCAGATAAAGTATTTCCCAAACCCTTTGAGTATTGTTGGGTTACCAGAATTGGAATATCAAGAGCCAGAAGTCCTTGCAATAGTATTTTTGAGTTACTGAGAAGTTTGTCACTATCAAACATATGAGGTTGAAGTTTTTCTTGAATATCAACCATAACACCTACTACATTTTCCTTTAGAATTCTCATGACTTATTCTTTTCCTGATTTTATTAAATAACGTTAATTGATTGACTCAGGTTTACTACTTCTGGCTTTGTTTTATTTATAGACGGTTATTGAATATAAGCGACTGCTTTCTTTACATTAAATAGTTTTATATTATTTCATTCTTGATTTTTCACCAAGATAACCACCATGGTGCCTTTTTGCATAATCTTGTTTTGTGAAGTTTATTTTCTTCATCAGTAAAACAACTAATATGTCACCAATAACAGTCATGGTTGTTGTAGATGTAGTAGGGCTTAGATCAAGAGGGCAGACTTCTGGAGGATTTCCAGTTGAAATAACAACATCTGCGAATTTTCCTAGTTCACTTTCAGGGTTTGCCGTAATTACAATTGTTTTTGTCCCCGGTACTAAGTTTTCTTTTAGAATCATTAATTCAAGGATCTCTCGGGTTTTTCCTGAATTTGAGATTAATAACATAATATCATTTTCTCTAAGGATTCCTAAGTCACCGTGTTGAGCTTCGCTAGGATGTAGAAATACTGCAGGGGTTCCAGTCGAGCTAAAAGTTGTTGATATATTGTGAGCAATTTGCCCGGCTTTACCCATACCACTTGTTATTAATTTTCCTCCTTTAACATGAATTTGATGATGCATCAGTTCAATAGCCTTATAAAAGGAATCATTAACAGGTATGTTCTTAATTGCCGAGGCTTCTGTTTCTATAATTTGCCTTATCTCTTCCATTGTAATTTTTAAAGCACGCAAATATATAAGCTTTGTATTGAAATGAAAATAATATTCACAGTTAAAATCAAATTAAAAAAATGTTAAGCTATTTATTTTAACTTTTAGTTATTTTTAGCGGCCATTAATAAAGATATTATACTCTAATTTATAAACTATTAATAAAATGCAAAAAGCTTCCTCTATTACATTTACAGATACAAAAAAACATTACGAAATACTTGATGCTTTGCGCGGCGTTGCCGCTTTAATTGTTGTAATGTTCCATATTCTTGAAATTTTTTCAGGTGGGGATCATACAAAACAAATAATCAACCACGGTTATTTAGCTGTAGATTTTTTCTTTGTTCTTTCTGGTTTTGTTATTGGTTATGCTTATGATGATAAATGGGGAAAAATGACACTAAAAGGATTTTTTAAACGACGGTTAATTCGTCTTCATCCAATGATAATCGTTGGAATGATTATCGGAGCTGCAACGTTTTACCTGCAAGGTGGTGTTATGTGGCCAACAATAGATGAAACTCCACTTTGGAAATTGCTAGTCGTAATGTTGATTGGTTTTACCTTACTCCCAGTTCCAAATTCTCTGGAAATCAGGGGATGGGATGAAATGCATCCACTTGATGGCCCTGCCTGGTCACTATTTTTTGAATACATTGCAAATATTCTATATGCCTTAATCTTTCGTAAATTACCAAAAACAATCTTAGCAATTTTTGTTGTACTTACAGGAATTGCACTCATTCATCTGGCTGTGACCAGTCCTAATGGCGATGTAATAGGAGGGTGGGCAATAGATCCTGCTCAATTACGTATAGGTTTTACTCGTTTGCTTTATCCATTTTTTGCTGGATTGTTATTATCCAGAATAGTAAAACCGGGTCAAATAAAACTTGCATTTTTATGGTGTAGTGTTCTACTGGTTTTAATTCTTGCAATGCCCCGGATTGGTGGAAAAGAAAATTTATGGATGAATGGATTATATGATTCGTTATCAATTATTTTTATTTTTCCATTAATCGTATACCTTGGCGCTAGTGGTGAAATAACGGGTAAAACAACTTCAAAAATTTCGAAGTTCCTCGGTGATATATCCTATCCTTTATATATTACACATTATCCGGTAATGTATATTTTTATGTCGTGGGCCGTAAACAATCAGGTAGAAGTAACAAAAGGGTTACCTGTTGGTGCGTTGGTCTTTATTGGAAGTATTATTATTTCTTATGCTTGTGTGAAATTGTATGACGAACCAGTAAGAAAATGGCTTACTAAGCGTTTTATGTCAAAGAGTGTCTGATAAATGCAAAATAAACAGTTTTTTCTGTTGAAAGAAAAATCAAATTATTTGCTACAAGCCTATCACCACAAAGCTAAAACGTAATTTGACGGTGTTTAGCGTAAATATTTTAACGGTAATTACCCAATAATTATTGAGTGTTTAAATTTTTAAAATACACGTTAACACCATTTATTTGGGAAAGATTACGTTTTAAATTTGCATAAATAATTTATTACAATGGCTGTAGTAACTAAAGCTTGCGCGAGTTTTGTTGAATATCAAGGCAAAGAAATATATCACGTAGATTATTCTGAGAGAAAGGTTATCTATGACTTAATAGATGCCGTGGATCAAGCTAGTATTTATAGTGAGATACATATCAAAAATTATAATAAGAAAGATATTCTATTACTGATAGACTTATCAAATAGCTTTGTCTTTGGTAAGGCTGTTGAGATGTTAGACGAGTTTATTCAGAAGTTAGCTCCAATAACAAAAAAGCGGGCAGTCGTCGGATTAAAAAAGTCGAAAATGATATTTCTGAATATGCTGAATAGTGTGTTAAACAAAGATATAAAAGCGTTTGATAATATAGAAGAAGCAAAAGAGTGGTTAGTGGAGTAGTTTTTTCATGATGTTTATTGGGGGGAGGGAAAATCCGGTCAAAAGACCGGATTTTTTATTTTGTTATTGTAAAAGAGTAATTGTTCCTGTTTTCTTCATTGTAGTTCCATCGTATTTTTCTACTTCTACAACATAAACATATGTATCTACAGCCTGGAGTTTTCCTTTATAGGTTCCATCCCATCCTTGTTCAATATCTTCTGAAAAGAACACTTCGTTTCCCCATCTGTTAAAAATTCTAAATGAGACCAGGCTTTTTATTCCCCAACCATTTACATAAATAATATCATTTATTCCATCCCCATTTGGTGTGAATGCAGTAGGGACATCAACAGAATATTTTTCTTCTACCTCAACATCAATAGAATAAGGGATAACAAAACAATTGTTGATATCTTTTACAGTTAGCACTAGTGTTGTGGTCTTACCTGGAACGGCAATTGCATTAGCACATGATGGACAGTTGAAATATTCTGATGGGAACCAATCATAGATATTGCCCGAAACAGAATCTACAGTAAACTGAATTTCTTCTCCAACAATTATTGATTGAGATAATGGATAGACACTAACATTTGGAACTTGTTGAACTTCAATTTCTATTTGCCCGGAACTAGTACAGCCTGTTGTTGTATCTGTTACAACAGCTAAATATAGTGTGGAGGAATCTGGTGATGCTTCTGTTATATAAGCTGTGCTGTGAGAAAGTGAGCTAATTGGGGACCAAACTATTTTATCACCACCTGTTGCATTTAGTATTGTTTTATCTCCAAAACAAATTAACGTATCCTCACTCAGGCTAATCTGCGGAAGCGGATGCACAATTACATTGTATCCTATTGTGTCTTTACAATTGTGATCGTTCTCAGCAATTAAACTGATTTTGTAATTTCCAGGTGAAAAAATATGGCTGGGTTCATTTTCTGCAGAAGTACTACCATCTCCAAAATCCCAAGACATAGATGTCTGCCCATAAGTTTCATTTGTAAAAACAATATCTGTTTGAGCACAAAGCGATGAGTCTTCAAGACCAATATCTGCTTCGAGTTCAAAAATATATAAACTATCTTCTACTGGAGGTGGTATACAGGCTCCTAATGAATCTCCCTGTAGATAGAGTTTGGTGTAAATAACCCCCATTTTACTATATGAATGAGATATAGGATTTCCTTTAACGACTTTACCATCACCCAGATCCCACTCAAAGCTATATACATCTGTTGTATCTATAATTGAAAAGTTTATTAATTGTCCGCTACAAGCCGAATCTGGAGTAATACTATATTCAGCCTGGGGGCCTGTCAATACAATTTTTCTTTCGTATTTGTCTTCACAGCCAAAAGTTGTTTCTATATCCAGGCTTATGGTATATTCACCGGGAAGTGGATACGTGAATTTTCTTGTTGAATCATATTCAGAATAGTTTTCTTTGTAACCAAATTCCCATCTCCCGTAATGAATATCACTACGTAAATCGGCATGGTTAAATGTTATTTCTTTCGGATAACAATTAAAAAAGGTATCACTGGCGGTAAAAAATGCATCTGCCTTTTGAACTTTTATTAAATCCTGAATTGTATCAGAGCAACCATATTCAAAAACAATAAGTTTGGTTTGGAAATTACCCACACTATCGTATTTATGAGTAATTATACTTGCGGTATCATTTGAGATTATTCCATCACCAAAATCCCAGATTACACTGTCTCTATATTCAGATGAAGATGCGAAAATTACTGGATTTCCTGCACATATTTCTGTGCTTGTCAGAGTACTGAAATGTGCTGTTGGATTACCTATATCAATCGTTTCAGTCAAAATTGCAGTACATCCAATTGTATCAGTGATTGAAAATTCAAGGGTAAAATTTCCTATTTCTGAATAAACGTGACTAAATGCTTCTTGTTTGCTATAATATGTAGAATCAATGCCATCACCATAATTAATACTCCATTCTTTCATTTCGTGTACATATTCTTCAGAAGAATCATTGAAAAATATCTCAATAGGAGCACAACCTACAAAAGAATCGACTTTAAACTTTAATGTCGGACAAAAAATCTGAATATGATGTATTGCAGTATCCATACAACCATTATCATAGGATGTTATTAGATCAATATCGTATTCTCCTCCTTTATTAAAAACATAATAAAGACTATCATCTGAGGTTCGGACATTATTGAGTGATGTATCATTAAAATTCCAGAAATATTTCTCATAGCAATAGTCTACCTGTTCATATGAACCTGTCGGATCAAACAAAACAGAATCTCCAGAGCATGCATTATCAATTGCAGATATAGTAGCATTAGGTTGTCTTATTTTAAGTTCCCTTTCAACAGTATCGCTACAAACTCCATTGCTTAAAATTAGTTTGGCCGTTCTGTTTGCACTTTCTGAGTAAGTATGTTGTGGATTTAATTCACTTGTTTCAGTATTTCCATCTCCAAAATCCCATTGAAACGAATCATGTTTTAAAGATTTTGAAATAAAATTGTAAACCAGTGGAGTTTCACAATCGAATTGAAATTCAAAATCAGCAACTGGACCTTTACTATATAGAAAATTTTTTTTCGTTACTTCAGATTCGCAACCATTATATACTACCCTTAAACTTAAATCAACATAACCAGTATCAGTGCTAACCTCCCAATTATTATTTGGAAGTTCAGATAAAATAACTGATTCCTGGTTTACTTTATAGTTCCAGATATCAATAAGATTGCTTTCCGGTGTATTATCTGTAAATGTTATTGTTTCATTTTGACAAACATTATCCGATGAAATTGTGAAATCGGGAGATAATTCTTTACCCACTTCAATTGTTAAATGGTATGATGTATCTACACATCCATTTTCATTTGTAATAATAAGTTTAGCATCATACTCACCATTCGTATTATAAGTGTGAAATAATGAGTCAATAGTTCCTGAGGAACTATCTCCATCTCCAAATATCCATGTATAATCTATGATGGGTTGTTCCGATATACTCTCTTGAGTGAAATTGACTGTTAAAGGAAAACATCCTTTTAATGTATCGGCATAAATTTTTGCTGTTGGTAATTTTACAATAAAACCTTTTTGGATTGAATGACTACATCCGTTTTCACTTTCAACTGTTAATTCATTTATAAAATTTTCAGCCTGATTTACTGCATATTCATCTGAGTTGGCCGAAACAAAAAAAGTATGGGTAGGATTTTGTAAAGTTGAAGTAGTCCCATCATTAAATTCCCATAACCAACTCACTGCATTAACCGAAGAATCTGTAAATTCAACATTGGTTGTTGAATTACAAGAGTTTTCAGGAGCAAAAGAAAAGTTTGCGTTTATAGAATCAATATCAAGTTCCCAACTAATGGTGTCTGCGCAAATATTACCCGGGTCTGCTATAAGCATAACTTTGTATTTTCCCCCTTTGGTGTAAGCATGAGTCCCTTCTTTAGCATAAGAAACTTCTCCATCTCCAAATAACCAGTAAAGATTTTCTGTCCCCGATGATGTACTTTTATAAGTAATTTCTCCAGGACAAATAAAATCACCATCATTAATTTTTTGTCCATCCTGTATAAGAGAGCCGTCTGCAATTATATCTTTTATTTGAAATAGTTTTGTTGTTGAAGTTGAACAACCATAATCTACAGAATTTACTGTAAGCTTAACTACGTAATCAGCGATATCGGTAAAAGTATGAGCCGGCGATTTTTCTGTTGATGTTTCGCCATCTCCATAGCTCCAATTATATGTTAATGTTCCGGTACCTGACGATAAGTTTGAGAAATTAACTTCTGATGGGGCACTACAAGCTGTATTGGGAGACATTGTAAAGATTGAACTCGGTGAATTGACGACCTCAATAAATTCTTGTTCTTCTTTGAAACTGCTACAGCCATTGGTATCTACAACCTCAAGATATACATCATATTTGCCTGAAGAAGTATACGTATATGTAGGATTTTCATTGTTATCAATAAAGCCAGAGCGAAAATCCCAGTTGAATGTCTCAATTGGGGCATCACCTAATGTTGTTGTATTTTGAAATTGAACATCTAAGGGACTACAGCCACGTTCTGAATCTGTGTTAAAATTAGCAACCGGACTAGCAAATACAATAATATTTATTGATGCCTCATCCGAATTTGAACCATCAGAGACACTGAGTGTAACAGTATATGTCCCCGGATTTGTATAGATTGCCTGTGGATTTTCATCAACGGAGGAATTACCATTGCCAAAATTCCACACATATACCAGATTTGAGCCAATACTGTTATTAGAAAAACTAACTTTTAAGGGAGAACAGCCTGAGGATACATCTGCTGTAAAGGAGGCAGTAACCTGAGAAAAAACACTGCTTGTGAGTGTTAATAATAGTACAGAGATCAATACTTCTTTTATTTTCATAGAATTATTTTATGTGGAGTACTGTTAAATAAATTTAGAAGTTTATTTTTAATTTTTTGAATATTTTATAAAACATTTATTTAATGTTTATTAAATTTATTATGTAACTTTTTCATTTAATTAATGTACAACTTTTAGATTTATTCGAATTAACAATGAATTTTGTTTCAAGATATTCCATGTTATTGTTGCGGGTAAACATAAAAAAACGGATCACTAGCTTCTTTTTTATCAATGTTTTATGTTTTTCGTTTTTATGTGAAATCTCGTTGGCTCAGGATATACACTACAGCCATTTTTATGCTTCACCATTATATTTGAACCCTGCAAATACAGGGAATTTTGTTGGGGATTGGAGAGCTACTGGTATTTATAGAAACCAATGGAGAGCTATTGGGGTTCCCTATCAGACATCATCCATGAGTTTTGATAAACATTTTTTTGTGTATAATCAGGATATTGGTGCAGGTTTGTTTTTTATCACCGATGAATCAGGAATGGTTGGGTTAAATGTAAATAAGTTATACTTATCTGGTTCATATTATAAGGATGTCAATAATAACGACTTCAGAGTAGGATTTCAGTTCGGGTATGTATTTAAAACAATAAATTTTGATGATGTAACATTCCCGAGCCAATATGATAGAAATACAGGGACTTACGTAACCACCCTACCCAATAATGAGTTAACACAGGGTGATAAAACTTCATATATGGATATTAATATAGGTGCCATATGGAGAAAAAAAATAAGAATATTTGAACCTGAATTAGGAATCGCTTTGTACCATATAAATTATCCTAATGAATCGTTTGTTGGCGATGATTCGCATCTTGCTATAAGAAAAGTATCGCATTTAAAACTAAAAACAGATATAAACGATCAGTTCTATGTTCAGCCTAAGATACTTTGGATGAATCAGCGAAAAGCTAATGATTATATTGTAGGAAGCGATATAGGTTATAAAATTCTTGGAAATAGTTCAAATGTGAGGGAGATTTTTGGAGGGGTATTTTATCGTAATGGATTTAGTCAATCGGTTAGTTCTATGGCTCTTATTGGAGGAGTTACAGTAGGAAGATTAGATATTGCAATAAGTTACGATATCAATTTAATCACATCGTCAACAATGCCAACAACAAATGGGGCATTCGAGATTACACTATCATATAAAAGTATTAGTACGGTATTAAACAGTTATTCAATCCCCTGTGAAAGATTTTAAATTAATTATAAACCTTGTTGTTTTGTTGTTGCTCAGCCATTCTTTATGTGCTCAAATAACAAATATTGATGAACTATCTCCATCCCAGCTAAAAAGTTTTGGGAAAAATGCACAACGAGTTGGAGATGTTTACTCGGCCATTCATTTCTACGAAAAGTATTGGGAAGCAAATAAAAATAACGTTAAAGTAAATTTTGAACTTGCTAACCTTTATAAAGAGACCAAAAATTATGAAAAGGCAAAAGAACTTTTTTTAACTGTTTATAAGAAATCACCAAAAAAACATAGCGTTGCTCTGTTTTACCATGCTCAGATGCTAAAGGCTACTGGCCAATATGATGAAGCAATTGAAGCATTTACGAAATTCCGAAGAGTTATTAAGGATTCTAAGGATAAACAGGATTTTAGTAAGTTAATCAGACTTGAGATAGAAGGATGCGATTCTGCAAAATTAATTATAGATAAGCCTTTAAAAGTTAACATTGAGCAATTAAATTCAACTGTGAATGAACCTCATATACAATTTTCTCCAATTCCTTATGATGAGACAACTCTCTTTTATGCTTCATTGAATATTGATTCACTTGTATATTTTAATAATAGCAATATTGATACAGCTGTTCCTGCCCGTCAGTTTTATATGGCAAAAAAAGAAGGCCTTGACTGGAATGGAGGAAAAGAATTTCCTTTACCTTTTAATATTGAAGGAGTAGAAACGGGAAATGGTGTATTCTCAAGGGACAAACAACGCTTTTATTTTACACGATGTTCCAGAAATTGGCAAAATAAACCTACGTGTGATATTTATGTAAGTCGACTCGAAGATGGTGTTTGGTCTGAGCCTGAAAAATTAGATGAATCTATTAATAATCCAAACTATACATCTACTCAGCCAGCCTTAGCAACAACATCAAAATACAATAGAGAGATTTTATATTTTGTATCAGACAGGCCTGAAGGTAAAGGTGGACTGGATTTATGGTATGCTGTCTGGAATCCACGAAAAAAAGTATTCTCTAAACCTCGGAACCTGGGATCTAAAGTTAATACGCCAGGTGATGAAATAACACCTTATTTTGATTATTTAAGCCGTACATTATACTATAGTTCTACAGGTCAACCAGGGATTGGAGGATATGATATTTTTACTACACGGGGGGAGCGAAGCAAATGGACTGAATCAAAAAATATTGGTTTTCCAGTTAATTCAAGTTATGATGATTTGTATTTTACTATTAGTAACAGTCGTGAATATGGTTTTTTTACTTCAAACAGGCCCGGTCAGATACAAAAAAATAATGAAGCCTGTTGTGATGATATTTATTATTATCGCTGGACAGACTTTATTAAACTTGATGTAACAGGTCAGATTTATCCACTTGAAAAAGATAAATATGGAAGGAAAAAGGATTATTCCGGATTTGACTTTTTTAATGTCCCGGACAATATAAATCCCTTAGAGGGAGCAATTGTTGTATTGTATATGGAAGATGAAGAGTTGGATGAACTTATAAGGATTGATATGGACACCACAGATGCAGAAGGAAAATATCATTTCGATCTTTTGCCTGAAAAAAATTATAAGTTCGACCTGGAAGGATTTCAGTATTTTAATGAAGAAGTGCATGTTTCTACCGAGATGATAAATTTTTCTTATACTATTGAAATGCCTCCTATTTGGGTAAATGTTTTAAATGAGAAACCCATTGTTTTAGAAGATATTTTATATGAATTCAATAGTGCTGAGTTATCTCAGGAAGCAATGAATATTATTGATACAACGTTACTGGTTATGCTTACTGAGGCCCCAGAATTTATTGTTGAAGTGGGGGCACATACAGATAGTGTTGGAACAGCCGAATATAATTTAAATCTATCCCAGGAGAGAGCAGAAAGTGTTGTTCAGTATCTAATATCAAAAGGGATTACAGGAAACCGCTTGATACCTAAAGGATATGGGGCTAAAAAACCTATTGCAGCTAATTTCTTGCCCGATGGAAGCGATAATCCTGAAGGAAGGAAGAAAAACAGGAGAACTGAATTTAGAATTGTCGGGTCCCTGAAAATGCAGGATGAAGAATTTGATGAAGATTTTGATTTTTAATAATATGAAAAAAACATTAATAGTTACAACGTGTATTTTTCTTTTATCATACGTGACTTTGTATGCACAAAATAGTTGTGGTACAATAATTACTGAAGAACAGGTTCAACTTGAAACGTCATTTTCTGACTCTGTTAGTGAAATTATTTTTTTAAATAAAACTATTTATTTATCAGCACATATAGTTAAACAAGAAAATGGGGATAATGGTATTGATGAAGGTGCAATAAATGGAGCAATTTATAATTTAAATCAACTTTTTGAAACTATTGGCTTACAATTTCAATTACTAAAGGTTAATGTGATTGAAAACTATAACTATAACGAACTATATTATGGTATTCAAGATATTCAATTGACGAATATAAGTTCAATTAACAAAACGATAAATTTATATTTTGTTGATAATCTTTATGATATTGATAAAGCCGAAGTTTCTGCTTATACTTATATGCCTGCTGAAAAGAAAGATTTTGTGGTTTTCGAAAAAACAAGTTTTAATTATACAGTACTAGCAGAACAAATAGGTCATTTTTTTAATCTGTATCATACCCATGAAACTGAATTTGGAAAAGAACTGGCTAATCAATCGAATTGTTCTAATACTGGTGATTTATGTTGTGACACTCCAGCCGATCCAAATTTATCCGGTTTGGTTTCAGAAAAATGTAGTTGTTTGGGAAGTCAGAAGGATTCGTTAAATATTTCGTATTCTCCTAGTGTGAAGAATTTCATGTCTTTTACAGAACAAACTTGCAAATGCTATTTTAGTAAAGAACAATATATTCGAATGATTAATGCTATTTTAAAATTAAAAGCACATTTATTATAAAAAATAAAGGTGCGGAGAATTCCGCACCTGAGACTATATATTGATTATTGGTTCTTTGTTGATAGTAGTTCATAACTACTTTCTTTCTTTAAAGATTCGGTATCTTCCGCAAGGTTTTCAGAATTGTTTTCATATGCTTTCTTAATATCTGCATACGTTGTCCCTTCTATAAAATCATAATTTTTATACGTTTTATAGTATCCTGCCATTCCATTGAAATCATATTCTTTTATAGTTTCCCATAACGATACATATTCGCCATTTTCAATAAAATCTTTGTATTTAGCTATCATTTTTTCATTTACTACCACTGTTTTTGTCGATGAAGATGTAGCTGGTGTTATTTCTTTTTTTTCTGAAGCATTTTTTACATAATTAGCCTGACCAAATAGTGAAGTTGTTGTTAGGATTAATATTAGGCAGATTAACATATTATTTCTCATCATTATTAATTTTAATTTATCGTTCATTTACCTATACTTTAACTTTTTGTTTATGTTTTTAAACTATGATGAGCAACAAAAATGGTGATGCAAATCACCATTTTTTGATGACGAACAACATCGCTTAGGGTTGACAGTAATCATCTGTTTGTGTGATGAGTGCAATAATATTATGGGAAATTATGTTAACATGATTGTATGTTGATGATAATCAGGTTTTTGGTTGTTTGTTTTTTTGGAAGTTTAATCAAATAGGTTAAGTTGCCTGGGATTAGTATTGTTATTTGTTTTTCTTTTATTGTTATCAAACACCGTACGGCCACCATAGAATTTAGATTCTTTTCTTTCTTTCTCTAAATATTCATAAAACTGATTATTTGGGACAAACTTTTTTTCGATGTCTTTTGCTATATCATGTATTTTTTTTAGAGCTTTTAAACGGTCAGAATGATCAATTTTTGCTTTTTCAATAGATTCTTTTAAAATTTTTAAAGAATCATCATACACAGCAGTTTGAACAGGGTAGGGGTGACCATCCTTTCCTCCATGAGCCATTGAAAATCTTGCAGGATCTTTGAATCTTGAAGGTGTTCCATGAATTATTTCGCTTACAAAAGTTAGTGAACGAAGTGTTTTTGGACCTAATCCTTTTGTTAACAATAAAGATTCAAAATCAGAAGTATCGCTTTCATAAGCAAGGGCTAAAATACTTCCCAGTTTTTTTAGATCTACATCTTTTTCCCTAACATCATGATGGTTGGGCATTACTAATTTCTGAACTTCTCTAACAATCCTATCAGGTCTTTCTTTTGTAAGTGATAATATTTTATTTCTGGTTAGCTCTGCGTCATTATGAGTTAGATTTAAAATCAATCCTTGATTTTCACCACAAACAGCATTGTGAGGTTCATTTATAAAGGAGTTTAAATTTTCTGAATACCAGTGATAGCGGCGGGCCATTCTATTAGAAGTATCCATACCTTGTTGAACAACAGTCCACTCGCCTTTATTTGTTACAATAAAAGAATGAAGGTATAACTGAAAACCATCCTGAAGGGCATTGTTATCTATCTTTGCTGTTAATCTGCTTGATTGGACAAGAGCTTCAGCATTAATTCCTGTTTTTAAAGCATAATCATTTAATTCTGTAGGAGTTTGCCTGGAGTATTTACCTCTTCCTCCGCAAATGTATATTCCAAGTTCGTTTGAAATTGGATTTATCGAACGTTTCAAAGCACCTAATACCGAAGTGGTAATTCCAGATGAATGCCAATCCATTCCTAACACAGCACCAAGTGATTGAAACCAATGAGGATCACTAAGTCTTTTTATAACTTCAGCATTTCCATATTCAATCGTTATGGCTTCAACAATTGCTAATCCCATTTTGCTCATTCGTTCATAAAGCCAGGGAGGAACTTTGCCATAATGTAAAGGTAAATCTGCTCTTCCTGAACGTTTCATGAGAAAATGTTATAATTTAAATGGTATAAAATTTTAAGAATATCCCGAATGCAAATTTATTAAAACCTAGTTCTTGTTCTAATAATAAAAATTACATTGATTGTATTTGCTGGTTTTTATCATAAGTGAATTAAGCAAAATTTTTATGTTAAATTTGAGATTATACAAAATAATTTGAACAAGAGTCATATGTTTTTTGTATTCTACATTATTTATTTTAGATAATTGAAATGGAGTTAACAATTTCAGATATACCTTTTGGGGCACGCCCGAATGTAGAGAGGCCAAATCCAAATTTTCTTAAAGAATTAACAGAAGACGGAATGAGACAATTAATAAGTAATCATTATGATTTATTAGTAAAAAGTCCCATTAAACATTTATTTCCAACTGATGAAAAAGGATTAAACAGGGCAAAAGAGAGGGCCGCTGATTTTTTTATTCAAATTTGTGGCGGACCATCTTATTTTAACGAGAAACATGGTAATCCAATGTTAGTAAAAAGGCATGAACCTTTTAATATTACATCAGACGGAAGAAAAGTATGGCTTGATTGTTACCGTCAAATTTTACCTGGCTTAGAAGTAGATGAACAGTTAATTTTATCTTTCTGGAATTATCTTAATGTATTTTCAATTTGGATGGTTAACAGTACAGGTATTACTTTTGGCAAAACAAATTAAAGGTTAATTTTTTTATCAAAAAAATCGTAGTGTCATGTCAATCATTAATTGACGGGTAAAGCTTTTTCAGCTTAATTCTCGAGTCTTTAGTTGTAAATTGCCAATTTATCTTAGCAATCTTATTGTTTCTATGGTTCATCCATGCTGTTGTTTCTGAAATTATTGTATCCATGTCTTCAATTCTTCGGTTGAGGCACTGGCTATTTAACACATGTAATTCAATTTCAGCCATATTAAGCCAACTACCATGCTTTGGTGTATATACAAATTCAAACCTGTCCAATATCCTTTTTGCTTCTTTGGGTTTGAATTTTTCATACAGCGCCCCTGATTTGTGCGTATTTAAATTATCCATCACCAAGGTTATTTTGTCTGCACTTGGGTAATCATCATCTGCAATTTCTACCAGTTCAGCCCAATCAAGTTTTGTTTTTGTTTCGGTAATTTTAACGCGGCGCTTTCCTGCAAGTGGTTCATTCACCATAAATATATTACATGTCCCGTTTCTCGAATATTCATAATCGATGCGCTTTTCTTTTCCTGGCCCCATTGAACTTCCAGTCCTTGTTTCCCCTATCAGTTGTTTGGGAGATTCATCCATACAAACAACCGGATTTCTCTCATCATATGGCCGTTTGTACACATCCAAGACCTTTTCCATGCTTGCAACAAAATCTCCATCAGACTCAGGAGGGATTACCCATCCTTTCACCTTCCAGGGTTTTAAGTCGTTTTTTTAAAACGGAACGGACCGTTTCATGCGATACTGAGTCAACAATTTCAAGCTCTACCATTTTGTCCGCCAACAAGCGTAAAGACCACCTTGAGAAGCCTTCTGGCGGCTCGCTACAGCTCAATGCGATTAAACGTGCCTCAAAATCACCATCCGCTTTTCTTTCATATTCCCTAATCGTAGGTTTGCGGCCTAGACAAGCATCAAAGCCTTCTTCTACAAAACGTTTCTTAATTCGGTCAATGGTACGCATTCCAATTTTCAGCACTTTATTTATCTCGGCATTTGTGACTTTATCAGAATATTTACCTTCATCGCTATTTAAAAGAACGTACGCATTTCTAAATTTTTGTGATGTGTGCTTGCCTTTGCTTATAACAGACAAAAGTTCATCACGCTCATCTTTTGTTAATGCTACTTTATACTTTACCATAATAATTTTTGGTAAAGATAATAAAATTACGTCAAATTACAATTGACATGACAGTAGAACCTTTCTATTTAAGAGTTATTTCAATTTTTATCTTAGAAATTCTTTCCCTTAAAATCATAGAGTTAGTTAAGTTAATTTGATTTTTTGCATTTAATGATGTAATTTAAACTTCAAATTGTATTAAAAAAGCATTAATTTCGCAGCGCTGCTGCTAACAGAATCAATGATGAAATTTTAATTTGAGAACTAAAGTCTAAGATTGATACTGAGAGATGAAATTACTAAGATTCTGTTTACTGATCATAATTACCTTTTGTCTCTTACAGAATGGTACTGCAAGGGATAAAAAAGAAAAGGATAAGATCAAGTTTGGTGAGCCAAATGTTGAAGATCTTGAGATGGTTCTTTATGATCAAGACTCAAGTGCTGTTGCTGTAATACTAAGTGACATTGGCAGCACAAACTTTCTATGGAACCAATTCTATGGTTTTCAAATTCATTTCAAACGTCATTTAAGAATTAAAATATTAGATAAATCCGGTTTGAGCTATGCAAACCGAAAAGTCTTTTTGTACCGATCCCAGGGTAGTAAAGAATCAATTTCGGGTTTGAAAGGATATACATACAACCTTAGAAGAGGTCGGATTAAAAAAGAAAAATTGGATAAAAATGCAATATTTGAAGAGCAATTAAGTGATAACTGGACTGTTGTAAGCTTTGCCCTACCTAATGTGAGAGTTGGTTCTGTTGTTGATATTGAATATATTATTCATTCAGACTTTTTATTTAATCTTAGAGAGTGGGATTTCCAGCACGAAATTCCAACAAGATACAGCGAATACAATGTTGCCATACCTGAATATTTTGACTATAAAAATCTATTTAAAGGTTATGAACAGGTAACACTTGTAGAAAAGAAAGTACTTCCAGGTACAATTTCTATTACTACAAAGGCCGAAAGTGATACTTCAAGGTTTATGAATTTACGTTCCAGTTATGAACATCACAAGATTGATTATAAACAAGATTATTATAAATGGATTAGCGAAAATGTTCCAGCATACGAAGAAGAACCATTTGTAAGTAATATCAATAATTATATTACTTCTTTAGAGTTTGAGTTAGCAAGTTATCGTTACCCTGAATCATTACGTAAAAACCTAACAAACTCATGGGAAACAATTCGGCTAAAACTTATTGAAAATGAATATTTTGGTGGGATTATCGGAAGATCGAACCTTTTTAATGCAGAAACATCTTTAATAGCATCTACATCGGATAGTGATTTTAAAAAGATGATTACAGCTTTTGAGTACGCTAAAGAAAAAGTAAAATGGAATAATAAAGAGCGATTATTTGCTAAAAATACCATAAAAAAAATTGTAAATGAAGGGGTGGGGAATTCTGCTGATGTTAATTTATTTTTAGTCTCAATATTGAGGGAATTAGGGCTGGATGCAAACCCGGTAATTCTAAGTACAAGGAAAAATGGTATTTTGCACCCAGGACAAATAATGTTATCAAAATACAATTATGTAATTGCATCAGTTGTTGTTGATAATAAAAGATATATGCTTGATGCAACAGAAACAAAATGTCCTTATTATATGTTACCAGAGCGTTGTATAAATGGTTTTGGAATGTTGATTAATGAAAATTATACTGAACAGATTGACCTAAATGCACCACAGCCCCATTTATACACAAGTTTGCTAAATCTTAGTTTAAACGAGGGAAACAAGTTAATTGGTAACATGCAAAATTCGCGGGACAATTATGCTGCCCTTGATTTTAGAAAAGATATGGAATTGGATGAAGACCATGAAAAGTTAATAAGACAACTTGAAGCTGATTTTGAAGGTTTAAAAATTGTGAATTATGATATTAAAAATATTGATAGCATTTATAAACCAATTCAAGATTCTTATGAAATAACCGTAGAAAACAAAATAGACATCTTGGGCGATATGATCTATTTAAATCCTCTGCTTTATGATAGAATAGAAGAAAATCCATTTAAGGAAGAGAACAGAAAATTTCCGGTGGATTATATATATCCAAGACATAGAAAATATTTATTAAACTTTGCAATCCCGCCAGATTATAATATAGAAGAACTACCATCCAGTACACATTTATCTCTTCCTGATAATGCAGCAGAATTTACTTACAATGTAAAAGCGTCTGAGAATACTATCCAGTTTGTAAGTGAGTTTAAAATTAACAGGAGTATCTTTCCTGGCGATGAATATAAAGGATTAAAAGAATTTTATGAAAAGGTAGTAGCAAAACAAAGTGAACAAATTGTATTAAAGAAAAGAATGAACGAATGATACTTTTTGTTTATGAAAACAAGCAAATTCGCAGGTTAGGGTGGCTAATATTTATGCTGTTAATTATTAATTTACTACCAACATTTGCCGTTTTTAAATATAATGCTGATTCAATTCAAGAGCCATTGAAAATTAATGCAGACGCAGTAATTAGAGAATATTCAACTACACTTGAGATAGAATCCATTCGACATGCAAAAAAGAAAGTCCATTACTCTGTTACAATTTTAAATAAAGCAGGTGAACATTTTGGTGTTTTCAATGAAACATACCATAAATTCTTAAAAGTTGAGAATTTTTCCGGCAATGTTTATGATGCTTCCGGAAGGTTGGTCAAAGAACTTAAAAAGAGCGATTTTAATGATTTAAGTGCAATTTCAGGTTATACACTTTTTGATGATACCAGAAGAAAATACCTGAGCCCGATAACAAATTTTTTTCCTTATACAATCGAATACGATTATGAGATTATATATGAAGGATTATTCTATTATCCCACATGGTACCCAATTTCATCATACAATCTGTCGTGTGAAAATTCTAAACTAGAGGTTGTTTTACCTAAATCCATGAATTTTAGGTATAAAGAAGCTTACCTTTCAGATAGTGTTGCAATTTCAAATACAAATGAAAATAAAATTTACACATGGGAAATTAATAACGTTCAGGCTTTTGTAGAAGAAAAATATAGTCCTGGCCTTTCATTAATAATTCCAAGCATACGACTAGCTCCGAACGTTTTTGAGATTGATGGGTATTATGGAAATCAACAAACCTGGCAAAATTTTGGTATTTGGGTGAAATCTTTGAATCAAGGCAAAGAAAATTTAAATCCTGAAGCTATAAATGAAATAAAAACAGAGATAGGTGAATTATCTGATACATTATCCATCATAAAAGAAATCTACAAATATGTACAATCCCGAACAAGGTATGTTAATTTAAAATTAGGGATTGGGGGATATCAACCTATTGATGCGCAAACTGTTCATAATGTGGGCTATGGGGATTGTAAAGCATTAACAAATTACACAAAGTCAATTTTGGATGTTTATGGTATAAAATCTTATTATACTTTAGTCCAGGCAGGGGAAGATACGCCTGAAATTCAAGTTGATTTTCCAAGCGCCCAATTTAATCATGCATTTTTAAGTGTTCCTTATAAAAAAGATACAATATGGCTTGAATGTACTAGTCAGACAAATCCCTTTGGTTATATAGGCAATTTTACTGATAACAGGCAAGTCTTGTTAATTACTGAAAATGGTGGCGAATTAGCAAATACGCCTTCATATAATAACATAAATCAAGTTAAAAGACTGATAAATTTTGATATCAATAAAAATGGTGATGCAACAGCAACGATTAAAATTATCTACCAGGGAGCAAATTATTCGGAAATTTCTGAAATTTTAGAGATGTCTCCATCAGAACAAAAAAAATGGATGTATAATAAATTACCATTTTCCTCTTTTGAAATCAATTCACTTGAGATTAATCGAAGTGAAGATAAAACAATTCAAGCGTCAATTCATTTTGATATTAAAATGGAGAAATATGCGAGCATAAGCAACAAGCGTATTTTTATTCCTTTACTCAATAATTTTGAAGATGAATGTTTGCCTTTATTAACCTCATCAGAATCTAGATTAAACGATATTATTATTAGAGAGTCGAAAAACGTAATCGATTCAATAGTTTTTAGTTACCCGGAAGATTATAATATAGAATATTTACCTGAAAGCAATAATATTGACACATCGTTTGGAAATCTTGAAATAAAAGTAGATACCATTAATGCCAATCAAATAGCAGTTTACTCTTCAAAATCATTAAATGCTGGTCGATACGAAAAAGAATCTTATAATGAATTAGTTAATTTTAGTGCAGTAATTAATAAAAACAAAAATTTGAAAGCAGTATTGGTAAAAAAAGAAACACCGGAATAAATTCCAGTGTTTCTAAATGTATTTTTAAAAAGATTTTGTTAGCAGCCACAACTTGAACCACCGTCACCGCAACCACAACCATCGCTGTTACTTCCACAGTCGCCACCACAACCGCCTCCGCCATGAACATGTCCATGGTTTAATTCTTCGTCAGTAGCTTCTCGAATGCTTTCAACTGTACCCGAGAAAAATAAATTATCTCCGGCTAAAGGATGGTTAAAATCCATTTTTACAGATTCACCTGTTATATCAACAACAATTCCATTTAGTCTGTTTCCTGCGTTATCCTGCATAGGAATTGTATTTCCCAATTTTAATAAATTATCATCAACTTTGCCATTTACTTCAAAAGCAGCTTTAGGTACATTAACTATGGCATCTTCATTAACCAAACCATAAGCATCTTCTGCCTTTAAATCAAAACTAAAGTTGTCACCTACTGCTAGTCCGCTGATGTTTTCTTCGAATTTAGGTAAAAGAGAACCTCCACCATATAAGAAAGTTAATGGCCTGTCATCTTTTACTTCTTCAAGTAAGTCTCCATCTTTTGAATCTTTTCTTAATACATAAGTAAGTGAAACCACTCTGTCTTTTGCTATTTCCATAGTTTAATATATTTTATAAGTTCCAAAAATAATAGTTTCATATTTAAAAAAACGAACCAATTAGTTTTTTTAACATTTTTTTCCAATTTGGTCAGATATCCATGCTAAAAAACGTCTTGTTTTTCATTGTAAAATACATTTCTATTCTACTATTCGATATGTTGACATTATACTTTTGCATCTTAATCAAATCTCACTATTTATTGATAAAAAAAATACTGAAATTTGTGTGAGCTCAGTGTATAAGTAACTATGAAAACAAAAACATTTATTATTGCCATATTGTTTTTACTTAACCTGGGAATTGTTGATCTTTTTTCTCAAATAACAAAAAATGCAGTTCCGGTCCCTAATGGTGATAAAAACATTCCTGCATATATAGTTCACGTAAAGCCTAAGCTGGAAAGAAAATTAAGTGAGACAAGACACCTTAAAAATTTAGAGTTTGCAGAGGTTGTAGAAATGAATATAACCCCAAAAACTCATGGTGAATGGTTTAAATACAATGATAAAAGAGTTTGGAGGCAAAAACTTATCTCTCCTGAGGCATATTCAATTAATGTAACGTTTACGAAGTTTCGATTAGAAAAAGGTGTTAGTGTATTGATTTATAACCCTTCTAAATCTGATGTTCTTGGGGGGCTAACATATTTGAACAATAAACCTGATTTAACATTATCTACAAGGCCAATTCAAGGAGATACAATAATTATTGAAATGCAGGTTCCATTGGATTTAGGAGAATATGGTGAATTGGAAATAGGTAAGTTAGGGCATGATTTTATGAATATATATGATATTCTTAAAGATGGCCAATATGCAAGATCGGGAGATTGTAATCTTGATGTTGCTTGTAGCGAAGATGAAGATATTTTAACCTCTAAAAATTCTGTTTGTAGAATAATTTTTAACAATAGAGAGTTATGTACAGGCACCATTGTAAACAACACCAATCAGAATAGTAAACCTTATGTTATAACAGCAAACCATTGCCTCTCTGATTCAAGTGATGCGCAAAGTGCAGTGTTTATATTCGATTATGAAAGTCCGTTTTGCAATGGCCCTGATGGTTCTGTAAGTAAGTCTGTGTCAGGTTCTACATTACTCGCTACAGCAAAGAAAATAGATTTTTCATTAGTTGAATTATCAGAAGATATTCCAGTGAATTATTATCCTTATTATTCGGGGTGGAATGCGACAGAAGATAGAGAAGACTTAACAAATACATATTCCATTCACCATCCTTGGGGAGATGTTAAGAAATTATCTGTTGATAATGATCCTCCCATATCAGAAAGTTATAGTGCTTATTATGAGGAAGAATCTCATTGGAGAATAGCGGAATGGGATGAAGGTACAACAGAGCGGGGTTCATCCGGGGGGCCATTGTTTGATAATAGTAACAGGCTCATTGGAGGGCTTACTGGAGGTGAAGCAGATTGTTATAATCCTGTTAATGATTATTATGCTAAAATTTCTAAAGCTTGGGACTTTTATTCTGATACTATAATGCAGCTTAAATACTGGCTAGATCCCACTAATACAGGAATAAAAAAAATTGATGGTTACGATCCTAATTATGAGTTTATGTCAACTTTTAGTACGGTTAGTAATTTTAAATCAGGCGAGACTATCAGTATTGAACAAATAAATGAGGTAAGCGGGTATTATACAGGACATAATACTTACCAGATTTCTCAATATGCGGAAAAATTTGAATCTGAAAATGAAGTTATTTTGTCAGGTTTTTATTTGAATATTGCAAAACTTTCATCAGCTGATCCATCTCGTTCTAAAATAAAGATAAAACTATGGCAAGGAGAAACAAAGCCAGAAGAATTAGTTGCAGAAAAGATATACTTGTTTAATCAGCTTGCAGAAAATCAGGAAATGTTTCTTGAATTCGACCATTTCTTTAATCTAAAAGGGACATTCTATATTGGATATGAAATTTTTTATGAAAATCTGACAGATACATTTGCCGTCTTTCATACAGATATTTTAGAAGAAATTAATAACACCACTACATATGCTTATGTAAATGGAGAATGGGATTTTCTTGCTGAAGAATTTCCATGGAAATTTAAAAGCAAATTATCAATAAGTCCCTATTTATCGGGAGAACTCTCTTCAGAGGAGATCGAACCTGGAGAAATAGTTGAGCCTATTCTATATCCTAATCCAACAAGTGGCCGAGATCATTTTACAATAAATTTTCAAAATAATCTCATTAAACTAGTTGACTTAAAACTTTATGATTTAAACGGGATTTTGATCTTATCCGAAAATTTTATCACCGGAGACTTGGAACATGAAATAAATCTGGCTAAATTTAATAGAGGAATTTATTTATGCAAGATTGTCGTTAACAACGAGCAATTTGTAAAAAAGTTAGTTGTAACAAAGTAATTTAGAAATTTAAGTCAGTTTTATGAGTATCAAGAAAGGGTTAGTAATCATTCTAATATCTTCTGTTTTTCCATTTTATGTTTTTTCGCAAAAAGATTATGTTGATGCGGATGGTATTATTGAATATCATAATAGAATCCCCCTTACAGGGGCAACATTAAAACTATATAGTGGCAATCAACTTATTGAGACAATTACAACAGGAGAAACTGGTGAATATCATTTTAAACTTGAGTACAACAAAGAATATTTGCTTGAAATTTCAAAAGGAGATTTAATTACCAAACGGGTTAAATATAACACAATGATGCCTCCGAAAATAAGAGGATCGTGGTGGATTGGAATTCCTATTAATTTATATGAAGCATGTCCTGGACTAGATGCGTCTGTGTTTAAAGATCCTGTTGCTGTTGTTGAATTTAACGAAAGAAAAAAAGAATACCGTGCAAATCCGGATCACGACGACAGGATGAGGGACAGAATAAGAGCTTTTGAAAATGCAAATGATGATTGTCTTGATTCTGAATTTGTAAAACTAGTTAGAAAAGCAGATGAGTTATATGATCAAAAAAAGTATGAAGAAGCCAGGGAATTGTATGAAGACGCAAACGAAAAACGTCCCTGGGAGTTTCATTCAGGAGAGCGATTAGAAGAAATTGACAACAAAGTTGCCCAGCAAAATGCATCATCCAATGTATTTGACAACATGGTTGCCCAAGGGGATAAATTATTGGAAGAAGGAAACCTTATTGCAGCAAAGAATGCTTATAAAAGAGCTTTGGTTGTAAAACCATCAGATACTTATGCAAGAGGCAAAATCACAGAAATTGATAAATCATTAAGAGATGCAGCAACCGATCAGCAACAACAAATACAATCAGATAATCAATACGAACAAATCATTACTCAGGCTGATAGGGCAATGCAGACGAATAACTTAACATTAGCAGAAAGGTTCTATTCTCAGGCATTGGAAATTAAGCCAAACGTGTCTTATCCCACTACTCAATTAAGCAAAATAAAAACCCAGATATCAAGAGAGCAGAAACAAAAAGAACTATATACTCAAAAAATTTCTATAGCTGATGCATACCTCAGTCAATTTAAATATGAGCAAGCCAAAGCAAGTTATTTAGAAGCACAACAGATATTGCCAAATGAAACATATCCTTCTCAAAAAATTAATGAGATTGAAGAGACCTTAAAAAGAGATCGGTTATTAGCACAACGGGAAGCAAAAGAAAAAGAAGAGAAAGAGTTTAATAATTTACTTACTCAGGCCGATAATGCTTTTAATAGTGAAGATTATCAAACAGCAAAATCTACTTATGAGAAAATATTAGAAATTAAACCTTATGATAATTATTCAAAGCAAAGGCTCTCTAAAATTGAAAAAATACTGGCAGATAAAGAAAAAGAGCAAAAGCAGAATGAATTAGAATATAATAAAGCAATTAGTGCAGGAAATTTATTTCTCCAACAAAAGAAATATGAGTTGGCAAAAAATGAATATAACAAAGCGATAGCTTTAAATCCTGATGAAGTATTGCCCAAAACACAAATAATAAAAATAAACCAGATTTTAGAACAAGAAGAACAAAGAAAACAAGCCGATCAACAAAAGGACATTGAATATAGAACGGCTATGACTTCCGGTGAGAGTTATAAAAGTCAAGGAAATTTTGATGCTGCAAAAACAGCTTTTAATAAAGCATTAACAATTAAAGCCAATGATCCTTTAGCTCAATCAAAATTAAATGAGATTGATAATCTTGAACAGCAACAACAACAATTAGCTCAACAAAAACAAGTTGACGAACAATATATGGCAGAAATCCGTGCCGGTAACCAATTCCTTGAACAAGAGAACTATGAAGGGGCAAAACAAAAATTTCAGGAGGCTTCAAAATTAAAACCAGGAGAGTCTCTTCCTAATGAAAAGTTACAACAAATTGAACGTTTGGAGCAAGAAAAAGCAAGAACACTTGCATTAGAGAAAACAAGGGAAGAAGCCTACCAAAAAGCATTAAAAGAAGGTGCAGATGCTTTTGTTGCAAAGGATTATTTTAATGCGAGGAATATGTATAATCAGGCTTTAAAATATAAACCAAATGATGTTTTAGCTACCTCTAAATTACAAGAAGTTAATAGCGCAATAGAAGCACAAAAACAACAGCAACAAGCCCTTGAAGAGAAAGATAGAAAATATAATGAATTTATTGCAGAAGCAGATAGGTTACTTGGCTCAAAAGATTACACCAATGCAAAAAACAACTATAATTCTGCTTTGGCGTTAAAATCCGAGGCATATCCAAGAAATCAGGTTGAAAAGATAAATGAGATTTTAACACTTGAGGAAGAAAAGAGACAGGCTGAATTAGAAAGGGAGAATGATTTTTTGCAAGCAAGAAATAAAGCTGATGGCCTCTATACGAAAAAAGATTATTACAATGCAAAAGAAATGTATGAGGCCGCACTTACTATTAAACCTGAAGATGAATATTCTAAAACAAGGTTAAAAAATATTTCAACATTAATAGAAAAATTAGAAGCAAATAAATCAAATACAACAACTAAAACAGTTGCCGTTAAAACACAAACAAGCGCTATCCTTCCAGAATTAAAATTTAAAGACGATGCGGAACTTGAGTTATACCTTATTGAATTAAGAAATATGTATCCGGAAGGAATTACACATGAAATTTATACCGGTGAAAGAGAAGTAATGGACAGATATATTATAATAAGACAAAATGAAACCAAAGAGTTTAGAAAAGTGCATTATAGTTGGGGCGGAAATGAATATTGGATAAATGATAAACCATGTACGTCAATGTACTTTGAATCACAGACAAAACAAAGAACAGGTGAGTATTATAATAAAGTAGAGAAATAATAGAAATGTTTTTATTTTCTTTGAAATATTCACTTAACTTTACCATATTAAATAATAACCAAAAATTAATAACCATGAAGAAAGTAGTATCATATATCTTAATTATTATAGTATTACTAGTTACCATCATCACTATTTTAGGTGTTTGGGAAGTTATTAATCTAGAAGATATTTTCAGGAAAATATTTCTTTCTTTATTGGTTGTATTTGGAGCCTCTGCTGTTATACTTTTTGTGTACACAGTGCTTATTAAAGACAACGACGATTACCGTCAGAATATGATGAATCAAAATCATAACCAATAAATCTTAAGGCTCCTTGGCTCCTTTTTCAAAAAAAATTCACGTAGTAAGTTTTAACATACCTTATCCTCCAAACTATGGAGGAATAATTGATGTATATTATAAACTGAAGCACCTTCATAATGCAGGATATTCTATTATTCTTCATTGTTATGAATATAATAGAGAGCCCGCAGATGAGTTAATGGATATATGCTCGGAAGTATATTATTATACTCGTCATTTAAAGCCAATTTATTTTTTGTCATTTCAACCTTTTATTGTAAAAACAAGGAAGAACAAGCAACTAACAGAAAACCTGGCGAAAGATGATTATCCAATCTTGTTAGAAGGGTTACATTGCACATCATTTTTAAATGAAAGGATTCTAAAGGGGAGGCGAATTTTTGTCAGGGCACATAACATTGAACATAAATACTATCAGAACTTATTTCTAAGTGAAAAATCTGTTAGTAAATTATTGTTTTATTTATTTGAGTCTATAAAATTAAAATTTCATGAAAATATATTAAATAAAGCAACTAAAATTTTAGCTCTATCACCATCTGATTATAAGCACTTTAAAAGTAATTATAACAATAAAGCCTCATTAATTTTTCCTTTTCATGCAAATGATAAAGTAGAAATAAAAACCGGGAAAGGGGAATATATTCTTTTTCACGGAAATTTAGCTGTAGAGGAAAACTCAAGAGCAATTTTACATTTATTAAAACATGTAATTGTATATCAACCATATAAAATGATTGTTGCTGGTAACACACCTACCGAGGAGGTTGAAAGGGAAATAAGTAAGCTAAGGAATGTGTCGTTGGAAAAAAATACAACTGATGAGAGAATGAATGAGTTAATACAAAATGCGCATATTAATTTATTATATACGTTTCAGGCAACGGGTATGAAATTAAAACTTCTCAATGCCCTGTTTATGGGAAGATTTTGTCTTGTAAACGATTTAATGGTTAAGAATACAGGCTTAGAGAAATGTTGCGAGATAGCAAACAGCTCAGAAGAGATAATATTTGAGATCAATACCTTAATGAGTAAAGTGTTTTCTGATGATATGATTCAATTTAGAAAAAAATATCTGCATCATTATTCTAATCAAAAGAGTGTAGAGAAATTAATTCTGGCTATAGAGAATTAAGAATTTTTAATATTACCACATTGCTATGGAATGTAAAAAGGAAAAAAATAGTAAGAACTGTAATTGTTCGTATCCATGTTCTAAAAAAGGAGTTTGTTGTGATTGTATAGCTTATCACAGGAGGTCAGGAGAATTGCCGGCTTGTTATTTTCCAAATGATATAGAAAAAACATACGATCGCTCAATTGAAAATTTCATGCAATTATACCAAGACAGAGGAAGGTGGTGGTAAAACCATTTTTTTTATTTAATGCTTTGATTTATAGAATATTGTTGTTTGGACTCTATTGGGGGGGCTTATCTCTACAAAAATATTAACGCATAATTTTTGGCCTAAAATATTTATCAAATTCAAGAAAAATATATTAATGAACATATAAATGTTGAAAACATTGTTTATCAGTATATTTTAAATTACCAACCTATAACTATTTTTGAGAAACGCAGAATAATTCTTTTTTGTCATTTATTTGATATAAAACCAAACGATTTATAAAAAACACCGTATGTATTTAAAACTCATTTTATTGAAGGTTATAGGGTATGAAGCGAAACTATTGGGTGTTATTTTCAATATTAATCACAGTATTTATTGTATTAGGTTTTGGAAATGTGGAATATTTTGATGAAAAAAAGGATGATAGCATTCCTTTAAAAATAGATCCATATTATGTTGATTTATCAAATCAATGGATTGACTCGATTTATAATTCGCTTTCATTGGAAGGAAAAATAGCCCAACTATTAATGGTTGCCGCCTATTCCAATAGGGGAGATGAGCATTTAAAAGATCTCGAAAAGCTTGTTAAGGATTACAAGGTTGGCGGTTTAATCTTTTTTCAAGGAGGTCCTGTAAGACAAGCTGTTATGACAAACCACCTTCAGTCTGTTTCTGAAACACCTCTTTTGATTTCAATTGACGCAGAATGGGGATTGTCCATGAGACTTGACAGTACCTTTAAATATCCAAAACAGATGATGTTAGGGGCTATAAATGACAATCAGTTAATCTATAAAATGGGAGGAGATATGGCCGCTCAATTAAGAAGATTAGGCGTTCATATGAATTTTGCCCCCGTTATTGATGTAAATAACAATCCTAAAAATCCAGTTATAAATACACGTTCTTTTGGCGAAGAAAGAGAAAATGTTTCCAGTAAAGGTTTAGCCTATATGATGGGATTGCAAGATAACATGGTTATGGCAACAGCCAAACATTTTCCTGGTCATGGAGATACTGATACGGATTCTCATCTTGCGTTACCAGTAATAAAACATCAACGAGAAAGATTAGAGTCGATTGAACTGTACCCTTTTAAGAATTTAATTAACGCTGGGTTATCCAGTGTTATGGTAGCTCATTTGCATATACCTGCTTTAGATTCAACGCCTAATATTCCTTCAACATTATCAAAACCAATAATTACAGGGTTATTAAAAGAAGAATTAGGCTTTAAAGGACTTGTTATTACTGATGCATTAAATATGAAAGGTTTAAGTAATAACTATAAACCCGGAACAGCAGAGGTAGAAGCAATAAAAGCTGGAAATGATATTTTACTAATGCCCGATAATGTTCCTTTAGCAATTTCTTCAATTAAAAAAGCAATAGAAAAAGGCGAAATATCAGAGGAACTAATAAACCAGAGTTGTAAAAAGATTATTGCAGCTAAATATTGGGTTGGACTAAATCACAGAAAATCTGTTGAAATATCTAATTTATACAAAGATTTAAATGCAGTATATTATGAATTAACATATCGAAAATTAGTTGAGAATTCATTAACGCTGGCACGTAATTATGATATGTTTGTTCCTTTAAAAAGATTGGATACACTAAAAATTGCATCCGTTACATTTGGTGTTGAGAAAGAAAATAAATTTCAGAATGTCTTAAAACTTTATTCTGATATTAAAACATTTAATCTTTCCAAAGAACCTACACAAAGTCAGGTTGAAGAATTGTTGAATGAATTAAAATCCTATAATCTCGTAGTAGCAAGTATTCACAATACTAATATCAAAGCATCAAGCCAGTTTGGAATTAAACAAGCAACGATAGAGGCTATTGAGAGAATTGTTAAAACAAAAAAGACTGTTCTTGATATTTTTGCAAATCCTTATGCTTTAGAACGATTTTCTAATCTTGATGCATTTGAAACAATTGTTGTATCATATGAAGAAGGAGAAATAATTGAGGATTTATCAGCTCAACTTATATTTGGAGGAATAATTGTCAAAGGAAAACTACCGGTTTCAATTAATGAAAATTATCCGTCTGGAACAGGAGAAGAAGTATATCGTAAAACACGATTAAAATATACAATCCCGGAAGAAGCAGGAATAAATCCCAGAAAATTTGAAAAAATAGATTCTATTGTAAATGATGCAATAGAAAAAAAAGCAACACCAGGATGTCAGGTTTTTATTGCAAAAAACGGATGTGTTGTAATGAACAAAGCATATGGCTATCATACATATCAAGAGAAAGAACAAGTTAAAACTACCGATATTTATGATTTAGCTTCCCTTACAAAAATTTCAGCTTCTGTTCCTTTGTTAATGAAAATGTACGACGAGCATAAACTCTCGTTAAATGACAGTTTAGTGAAGTTTTTACCAGAACTAGACACAACAAATAAAAGAGATCTAGTAATAGGTGATATCTTAACACATCAAGCACGGTTAGAACCATCTATTCTATTTCTTTACGATACATTTGATAAACTTTATCCCGATAAAAACATGTTTTCTTCTAGATTATCGGATGCATATCCGTATAGATTAGGAAACCGTTTTTACTTAACAAAATATATTGCTCTTAATGATTCTATTTATTCTGACCATTTTTCTTGGCAATACCCAACTCAGGTAGCAAATACATTGTATATAAATAGGAATTATAATGATTCTATTTATTCTAAGATTTACGCATCGGATCTTTTAAAAAAGAAACAATATAAGTATAGTGATTTAGGATATTATCTTTTTTATAAAATCTTTGAAAGAGTGTATGATAAACCATTTGAAGATATTGTTGAAGATGAGTTTTACAATTCGTTAGGAGCAAATACCTTAGGTTTTAGGCCACTACGCAAACATAACCTTTCGGAGATAGTGCCAACGGAGAATGACTTAGTATTTAGAAAAGGATTAATACATGGATATGTACATGATCCAGGTGCTGCTATGCTTGGCGGTGTAAGTGGTCATGCTGGATTATTTTCTAACGCCAATGATTTAGCAAAACTTATGCAGATGTATTTACAGGGTGGTGAATATGGAGATAAAAGATATATCGAGGAAGAAACGATAAACCTCTTCACATCCAGGCCTCAAAATGATAAAGATAATAGAAGGGCGTATGGATTTGATAAACCCAAATTAGAGAACCAGCAATCAGGTCCAACTTGTGATAACATCTCTGATAAGAGTTATGGACATACTGGTTTTACAGGCACTATAGCCTGGGTTGATCCAGATGAAAATTTGGTTTACATTTTCTTGTCCAATAGGATTCACCCAGATGCAGATAACAATAAACTTCTGGAAATGGATGTGCGCACTAAAATCCAAAAGGTTATTTATGAAAGTCTGTATTCATATGTCGACTAATTTTGGAAATTTATTTTCTATCTATTATAACAATTTGATATTAATAATCCGAAAGCCTAATAACATTTTTTCTTTAAAAAAGAAATATTGTTACTTATTATTTTAATGTTTTAAAACAATACTTTATCTTTATTAAAGATCAAATTAATTTTTTAAAGATTAATGAAAGAATACTATTTTTGCGGCTCATTATCTCACCATTCTTTGAATAATCAGATAGGGAATTAGTGTTTTTTGATAATAATTATTCTAGATTTTATATTGCGTTATGGAAAGTCAGAAAAAAATAAAACAATTAATTGAGCTTAGAGAAAAAGCGAAACTCGGAGGAGGGATCGATAGGATAGAAGCTCAACACAAAAAAGGTAAACTTACAGCGAGAGAGCGTATCGAAATATTGCTTGATGAAGGCAGTTTTGAAGAATACGACATGTTTATGACTCACAGAAGTACTGATTTTGGGTTGGATAAGCAACTTATCCTTTCTGATGGTGTTGTAACTGGTCACGGAACAATAGATGGAAGAATTGTCTATGTTTTTGCTCAGGATTTCACCGTTTTTGGAGGATCATTATCTGAGACTTTCGCCCAAAAAATTTGTAAAGTAATGGATCAAGCCATGAAAGTTGGTGCACCAGTTATTGGTATCAACGATAGTGGTGGGGCTCGTATTCAGGAAGGTGTAAGAAGTCTTGCAGGTTATGCTGAAATTTTTGAACGTAACATTTTAGCATCAGGAGTAGTTCCCCAGATTTCTGCAATTTTTGGGCCTTGCGCAGGAGGAGCCGTGTATTCACCAGCTCTTACTGATTTTATTATTATGAATGAGAACACCAGTTACATGTTTGTAACTGGACCAAAAGTTACAAAAACAGTAACAGGTGAAGTAATTTCAACAGAAGATTTAGGAGGGGCAAGTGTACACTGTTCAAAATCAGGTGTTGCTCACTTTGCGTCAGAAGATGAAGAAGAAGGATTGATGTTGATTCGTAAATTACTTTCATATCTTCCTCAAAATAACCTTGAAGAACCACCTGTAACAGAATGTACAGATCCTATTGACAGAATTGAAGAAGAGTTAAATAGTATTATCCCAGATAATCCAAATAAACCTTATGATATTCTTGATGTTATTCACAGGTTAGTTGACGATAGTGAATTTCTTGAAATTCAACGTCAATATGCGAAAAACATCGTTATTGGTTATGCTAAATTTAACGGTATGCCAGTAGGTATTGTTGCTAACCAACCAAGTTATCTCGCAGGAGTACTTGATATTGATGCATCAAGAAAAGCAGCTCGGTTTGTCCGTTTCTGCGATGCATTTAATATTCCTATTGTAACTCTAGTTGATGTACCAGGTTTCTTGCCAGGTAGTACTCAGGAATATGGCGGAATCATCATTCACGGTGCAAAATTATTATTTGCTTATGGTGAAGCTACTGTACCTAAAATTACAATAACTCTTAGAAAATCATATGGTGGTGCTCATGATGTAATGGGCTGTAAACAATTAAAGAGTGATCTTAACTATGCTTGGCCTTCTGCAGAAATTGCAGTTATGGGACCAAAAGGTGCTATTGAAATTCTTGAAGGTAGAAATCTTTCTCAGATTGAAGATCCGGAAGAATTACAAAGGTATATTACAGAAAAAGAAGAGGAATACAGGGTTAAATTTGCTAATCCTTATGAAGCAGCTAAATATGGTTACATTGATGATGTCATTGAACCAAGAAACACACGTTTTAGAATTATTAGGGGACTACAAACTCTAGCTACAAAGAAAGAGTTATTACCTCCTAAAAAACATTCAACATTACCTTTATAATATTTAATAGTTAAGAAATGATTCTAAAAATATTCGACTTTTCCGTAGCATTCCAGGAAAGTAATGTTACTATATTTATTGTAGGGTATAGTGTTGTTTTTGCAGCCTTGGTATTGCTTTATTTTGTGTTTTTTTCGATATCAAAAATATTGAACATGAAAACACGTCGAGAACTCTTAAAGAAAGGGAAAATCAAATCTGTTGATGAACAAGTTGAAGATATATCCGGCGAAGTGAATGCCGCAATTAGTATGGCCTTACATCTACACTTTAGTGAGATGCATGATGAAGAAAGTTATATATCAACAATTAAAAGAGTTTCAAGGATATATTCTCCCTGGAGTTCAAAAATTTATAATGTTCGAAACAGTTTTAACAGATTGTAAAAAATAGCATAATGAATAAATTTAAATTTACAATTAGAGGAAATGAATACGATGTTGAGATAACCAACATCGAAGACAATCTGGCAACAATTGAAGTCAATGGTTCTTCTTATGAAGTAGAGATTCACCAAGAAGTTAAAAAGACTAAAACACCAACTTTAGTAAGAAAAGTTGTTCCAGAAAAAGCTAAAGAAGTAGAAAAACGAGAGGGTGGTTCTGCTAATCCAATTAAGGCTCCACTTCCTGGAACTATAATTGAAATTAAGGTTGCCAAAGGAGATATTGTTAAAAAAGGAGATGTCCTATTAACAATGGAAGCGATGAAAATGGAAAACAATGTCATGGCCGAAAAAGATGGTGTTATTGAGAAAATAGTTGTTAAACCAGGTGATGCAGTATTACAAGGTGATTTGTTAATTGAGACAATTTAAATTATGAAAGAGTTTTTAAATAGAAAAGATTCTAAGAAATTTATAACTGTAATAGCAATTATTGCGTTATTAAGTACTCTTACTGCTTTCATAAATAAAGGCGAAGAAAAGCAAGAAAATTCTCTGGCATACAATACAGAACAACAAGTAACCAGTAATATTGTAACAAACAATACTAGTTCTGATGGAGGTATATTAAGTAATGCCATTAATGGTTTATCTCGCTTCTTTGAATATTCTGGCTTTAAAAATGCAAAGCGTGGAAATTTAATTATGATAGTAGTTGGATTATTTTTTATATTCCTTGCTATTAAGTATGATTATGAGCCCCTGTTATTAATACCCATTGGTACAGGTATTATTATTGGAAATATCCCCTTTTATCAAGCAGAAGGATTTAACCTTCAACTTGGTATCTATCAAGAGGGAAGTGTTTTAAATTATCTGTATTTTGGTGTTGTAAAAGGTATATATCCACCACTTATTTTCTTAGGAATTGGAGCAATGACAGATTTTTCTTCATTGATTTCTAATCCAAGATTAATGCTATTAGGTGCAGCAGCACAGCTAGGTATTTTCTTAACATTTATCGGGGCTCTTGCTCTAGGTTTTGCTCCTCCTGAAGCTGGTGCTATTGGTATTATTGGTGGTGCAGATGGTCCTACAGCGATTTTCTTATCATCAAAATTAGCCAATGGTATTAATATTCTACCTAGTGGTGAAACGGTTAAGAATCTGATTGGGCCTATCGCTATTGCCGCTTATTCTTATATGGCTCTAGTACCGGTAATTCAGCCTCCAATTATGAAACTGTTAATTACCAAAAAAGAAAGAAAAATAAGGATGAAACCTCCACGTGCAGTATCGAAATTGGAAAAAATAATGTTTCCAATTGTTGGATTAATCCTTACTGCATTTATTTCTCCATCAAGTTTACCATTATTAGGAATGTTATTCTTTGGTAACTTATTAAAAGAATCTGGAGTAACAAAAAGATTAGCGGACACAGCTCGTAATGCTTTAATTGATATTGTGACAATATTATTAGGTATTACCGTTGGTGCTTCAACTCAAGCAGATGTATTCCTAACATCTGAATCGATGTTGATTTTCCTATTAGGAGCTATTTCTTTTATTATTGCTACAGCAGGGGGATTACTTTTTGCTAAATTAATGAATGTATTCTTATCGGATGAAAATAAATTAAATCCATTAATTGGAGCAGCTGGAGTATCTGCAGTTCCAGATAGTGCAAGGGTTGTACAAAACGAAGGATTAAAATCTGATCCTTCTAACCACTTACTTATGCACGCGATGGCACCAAACGTTGCTGGTGTTATTGGTTCTGCAGTTGCAGCTGGTATCTTGTTAAGCTTCCTTCTGTAAAAGAATTTATGCAGAATTTAAATGAATTGATAATCCGGGTATTTTCTGAAAAATACCCGGATTTTTCTTTTCAAAGCCTTTCTGTTTTTGCCCATTCTATTGATAATTATAAATATGTTATTGATAAAGCCTGCGAAATTTATCTTAAAAAAAATGTGCCTATTGTAATAAATGGAGCAAGAAAAATTAGTGGTTATGTTGGTGTAAACGAATATAAGAGGCTTCTTCAAAAAAATGGCGTAAAGAAAACAGATATTATCATAGCCAAACCAATTGACGAAAACATGCTTCACACCAGAAATGAATCTATTGCATATATTCAAACTATAAATCAATTACAGTTTCTAAATAATCTTATTGTATCCGTTCCATTTCATCAAATCAGAGCATTTATGACTATGGTAACAATTGTTAAAGAACTAAAAGTCAATATTAAATTGTATAATTGTCCTGTTATTAATTTTGATTGGAACAAAACAGTAACCCATTCTCAAGATATTTTACGCAAAGTTGCCAGGGAATTAATTTATGATGAATTGGAAAGAATAAAAAAATACCAGATGAAAGGAGATTTAGCATCTACTGAAGATGTGTTAAACTATTTAAATACAAGAGATTTATAATAAATTGGCAGAACAAACTAATATGCAAGTAGCACGTCCGTTTCTCAAATGGGCTGGTGGAAAAAGACAGTTAATACCCATCTTAGAAAAGAATCTACCAGAAGAATTATTAGCTGGACAGATTGAAAATTATTATGAGCCATTCCTCGGAAGTGGGGCTTTATTTTTCTATTTATCAACAAAATATTCTTTTAAAAATATATTTTTATCTGACACAAATATTGACTTGATATTATCCTATAATGTTATTAAAAACAATGTTGATGATCTTATCAAAGAATTAGAATTTATTCAAAATCAGTATTTTGCATTAGAAAAGGAAGAAAGAAAAAAATATTTTTATTCAGTAAGACTTGATTATAACATAGAATCCAATAATATTAATTTATCTAAATATAATAAGAGTTGGATAAAGAGAACGTCAAAACTTATTTTCCTTAATAAAACCTGCTTCAATGGATTGTTTAGGTTAAATTTAAAAGGTGAATTTAACACGCCATTTGGGGACTATAAAAATCCTAAAATATACGACCCTGAAAATTTAAAAAATGTTTCTACAACCCTACAGAATGTAAAAATTGAACAAAAAGATTTTTGTGAAATTTCAAAAGGTTTCTTACCAAGATCATTTGTTTATTTTGATCCTCCATACAGGCCCATTAGTAATTCTTCTAATTTTACATCATATAGTAAAAATAGTTTTACGGACGCAGACCAGATAGAGTTAAGTAAAATATATACCGTTTTAAATAACAATGGCGGAAAACTAATGCTTTCAAACTCTGACCCAAAGAATACAAATAAAAACGATACTTTTTTTGATGACTTGTATAGTGATTATACAATTAAGAGAATTCCTGCTAAACGCTTTATTAATTCTAAAGCAGATAAAAGAGGAAATATTAATGAACTTTTAATTGTAAACTATTAGTTAGTAACGAAACAAAAGATTTTTTATCTCGTTAAATATGACATATTTCTCTAGAATAACTGTTCAAATGAATTTTATTCTTACTGTCGCTTTTTCGTAATCTAAATTTCCCTTTTTAAGAATTTATTGGTAAATTATATATGTGTTTTAATAAGCTCGTTATGAAAAAGATCTATTTATTGTTTTTTGTTTCTTTTTGTTTTATTGCTGCGAAATCCCAAATCAATTTTGATTTAGATAAGTTCCTGGAAACAAAAAAGATATACAAGAAAATTGTTGAAGAGAATCCAGACTATCTGCTAAAACATAATGTTGAACATCTACAGATTATTGAATTCACTGCAAATATTAAACTAGCGGATAATATCTATTCATTTAAATATACTTCATCTGATGATTTTGCTGAATTATATAAAAAGAAATACCCAGAATACCTTAAAAAAGTAGGTGCTAATTATTTTGAGTCTTTATTGGATGTTTTATATGGCAGATTTAATAAAATGCTAACCGATAACGGATTATTTCCTACTGACAAAGAAAATATTATTTCTAATCCAACCTTTATTGATAATGGATTGGCAAACAATGAATTTGAAGAATATAAAGGTGAAGAAATACTGGAACCAACTTCAGAAAATAATTTTTTGGTAAGTACCAGTGGAATGAAATCCTTACCAATTGGATTAGATTATTACGCAAAAGAAGAATTTGACCAGGATATGGCTAAGGTAGCTGCTGCAAACAAAGTAGATGCAGCATTAAAAATCCATATTGACATATCCATTGATGAAAAAGGAACAATTCTTCTTGAAAGATATGATGTATTAATGGATACATGGTTGTCTTCATTCAAAAAAGGTAATGAAACTGTTTATAAATGGAAGGAATTGGACACAGAATTGTTTAAACTGAAAATGCCAATAAAAGGTGTTGAAAACCATAATGATTTTGATTCCCTGGATAATGAATTGTTTAATATATTGAACACAGTTACAGAGATGTATTCATATGCTATTAGTTCACATTTATAGTTTTTAAATACAGATAATTATTATAATTTTAAGATACATGTTGTTTAATCCTTTTAACTAAGAATGGAAAATTTTATAGTCAAAGGTCTTGCTGATAATTTTTATATCCCAACAGTAAATTTTAATGCTGAAACTGGCGTTCTGGAAATTGAGGGTGAATCTTACTTAGAGGATACAAAAGAATTTTATTCACCAATAATTAGATGGTTAGAAAAATTTGTAACAGAATTTACCCAAACAATTACATTTAATATTAAACTAACATACTACAATACATCATCTTCCAAAAGTTTGCTTGAAATGCTTACTATTTTAAAAGGTTTTTCAGATAATGGCGGAAATTTGACTGTTAATTGGTACTATGATGAAGATGATTTAGATGTTCCTGAAGAAGTTGAAGATTTTGAAATAGATACTGGCCTGGATATTAATCTTATCCCTGTTGAAGATTTATAACCGATAAAATTTTTAATGAAAGCACAAAGACAATTCGACTTATACGATTATCATAATATTTTTGAAGGAAATGTCCTATTATCATATAAAGGTCCGTGGGATGAACATATTGTTTTTTCCATGGGAAATTATATAAAAGTCATTCTTAAAGATAATATTACAGTAAGTAAAAAGATATTTAAAATTTTTATGGAGCTGGCACAGAACGTATCCTTTTATTCTGCTGAATATAATAAACTAGAACAAGATAAAAAGATTGGTATAGGCTCTTTAGTTATCATGCAAGAAGGAAAAAATTATAATTTCTATTCAGGAAACATGGTTAACAATATAGATATTATACCTATAATAGATAAATGTGATGTGATTAATGCTCTTGACAGGCAACAGCTAAGAGAGTTTAAAAGAAAACAACGTCAGTTGCCAAGAAGTGAATATGGAGGTGCAAATATTGGCTTAATACAAATTGCTTTAACCGCTGATAATCCTATAGATATTAGATTAACCCCTATTACTGAAGAAAAATCTTTTTTTTCCATAGGTGTTACAGTACAAAGTCCTTAAAACTTTTCATACTTTTATTTTATGCTGGCATAAATTTTGATTTTTCAAATCGAAATTTTATAGCCATGAAAACTTATAATATATTATTACTTTCCCTGGTATTTTTAGCAAGTTATGGATTACCATCCTATGGTAAATTCGACTCAAAACCACCAATAAAGTGGGGGCAGGTTAATGACTTTGAGATACAACTCAAAAAATACGATGAATCTCCCGATGCTCCAGCTGTAATTTTATGTGATTATGGTGATATTGAAATCACGAACAGGGCAATGATAACAAGGCATGTTCGAATAAAAATATTATCTAAAGACGGATTAAACTACATACATTTTCAGATTCCATATGTCTATAAAAATGATTATGATGACATCACCAAATTAAAAGCTCAAGTTATCAATATTGATAAGAAAGGAAATTTGAAAATAAATAAACTTGCAAATTTTGAATTTACGAAAGAAATCATTGATGATGAAAAAGCCTTAATGTCTTTTACTTTTAGCGATGGTGTTGAAGTAGGTTCAATACTTGAATTCCAGTATGAGGTTGCCTCTCTAAATGTAATATCTTTTGATGATTGGTTTTTTCAAAACGAATTACCCACATTGTGGAGCGAAATTAGATTTGATACACCAGAACAATTCACCTATTTAATGACATATAAGAAAGGAAATGAGCTAAACCCTACAGAAAAACTTGAATTCGAAAATCAGTTAAATTGGTTAAGATCAACAAAAACTAAAAAGGCGTTAAGAGAACTATATTCAAGCAATAATATTTTATATCAAACAAGAGACAAAAGATTTGTTTCATATGTCATAAATGAAAGAAAGAAAAAAATTGTTCATAAAGATATCCCTGCTTTTCCAACAGATAAACCGCTTTATCTATCTAAAGATGGTTCTCCTAAGATCTCCCTTCATTTATTTGAATCGCATGGATTAAATCATCCAATCTATAAACCGGTTGTTATGGCAATGGATGAAAATTATGAAAATATTTCAAAAACAAGAGTCTGGTATGAGCGAAATCCGGTTGGTTATATACATTATAAATTACCTACATGGGATACATTTAATGACAATTACTTAAACAATGAGAGATTTGGTATACAGTTAATAAAACATGTTGATTATATTACCATATTAGACGATATAGTAAGTCAGGATTTAAGCAGTGAAGATAAAGCAATTAATATATACGCCAAGTTAAAATCATCTGTAAGATGGAATGGAAACTACAATACATTTACCAGTACAGATTTAAATAAGGTAGTAAAAAATGAAGAAGGGAATAGCGCAGATTTAAACCTCCTTTTAACTTATTTATTTAGGCGTAGCGGATTAAATGCTTATCCTGTATTGGTAAAAAGTAAATATGATGGTGTATTAGAAACATCTTATCCAGCGCATAATCAATTTAATCATGTTATTGTAGCTGTTCAGGACATAAGTGGAAAGATTTTACTGTTTGATATGACTGCCCCAAATAATAATGTTCCTTATTCTGAAATATATCAAAAAGGATGGGCTGTAAAGAAGAATGATTACGGATGGTTAGATTTCACAAATACAAAAACCTACTCCGACGAAAAGAGTTTGGTAGAGTTACTTTAATTTTTCAAAGGAAAATCTTCCAGCTTCTCATAAGTAGGTCCATATTTTGAAAGTTCAGATTTCCAAATACCCATTTCTTTTACTTCAATGGAAGGAAATGTATTTTTAATTTGATAACTGTCAAATTTTAAAAATCCTTTATATCTGGCTAAAGTAACATGAGGGAAGTAATATTTTTTACTGAAATCCAACAAATCCTTGTCTAGTTGGGCGCAAAGATTAAAATATGATTCATTGGAATTGTAACTAGCCCAGAGCATGTAAGGTTTATTTTTAGGCGGGGCCAACAGAATGTTTCTAAAATCTAATCGAAATTCTGCTGTGTTCTCTGTTATTGCTTTTATTTTATCAATCTTACTGTCTATTTGGGGTTCGTCAGTTTCACCGATAAAACAAGTAGTGATATGAAGATTTTGCGGTTTTGTCCAATTTAAATTTCCTCGTAACCTAGATGTAGAAATCATTTGATTAAATTCTTCTATAAATGCATCAGGTAAAGATATTGCTGTAAATAGTCTCATGTTTTCTAATTAATTTTTATCGTATTATCGCGATTCTAGTTTGATAAATATTCTTTTCGCTTATAAGTTTAATAACATAAAGTCCATTGGAAAGTTTTGAAAGGTTAATACTTTCAGTAAATGGTATAAGTATATCTTCTCCTATTAACTTCCCATTTAAATTGTAAATGTAAACTTGAAAACGTTGATATTGTTGCTCGTTTGTAAACATAATTTTAAAAATACCATCTTTCGATGGATTGGGGTAAAACAACAACTCATTTTCCTGTAGTTTATAGGTGTTTATATCTGTCCCTAAGTTATCAATCAACTCAATAAAAAAACTCCCTTCGTCGCCTTGATAACCATCAAATTGAAGCCAATACCGTTTGCCTGGAGTTAGATTTACAGAATCAATTTGCGCATTGTTGGTTGTTGTTGAATAATCATCATTTGCAGCAACTATACTGTATTTGTTTAAATTTCCACTAATAATATCTTCAGCTTTATCAGCTTCGTAAATTGCTATTTGTGAATTAATCCCACTGGTTTTTATTGTTACATTTCCATTTTGTGGTGCCAGAAATGAGAACCATGTTGTATTTTCAATCACCAATGTACCAGAACCATAATCATCGCACCAGAAATTTTTCCCATCGCAGTCATCACCTATAAGTGGTGTAGGTTCATTGGTTTCTGTTGTTGCACAATAATTATAAAAGGGGCCATTAACACCAAAATCAAGAAAGGTTGAATTTATAATATTATCATTTGAAGGATAGATAATATTTAATTGAATTTCAGCCGTATCAACACAAACCCCTTGTTCTCCAATTAATTTAATCGTTGCTAAATATGTAGAATCTAAATCATTTGTAAGAGATAGATAAAGATGTGAATTTTCATCTGTTGTAGATGAGATATATTCATCAATATCATCTGTCAGCCAATAATAATTTACTGCTCCGGAAGGCTCTATTTCGATATCATTAAATTCATAAAAGCAATAAGAATTTTCATCAATATTATATTTCGTCTCTATAGTATTTCCAGCCTCAATATAGTCGGTAAATATTTGTTGATTAATTCCAAAATTGTTTTTTGCTTGTAGGTTAATGGTATAGGTTGCTGTACTATCAAATTGTATTACAGGATTTGTTGAACTAGAGTCTGTTCCATTAACAAAATGAGCATAAGGAGGATCTACTTTCCATGTATAACTTTGGACATCAAATACAGAATAATTTTTAAATTCAATGGGGTAATTATAGCAGACACTTTTTAGGTCTGTTGAAAAATGAGCATCAGGAATTATTCCATCAGGAAAATATCCACTAATTTCCATAGAATCTGTATTTAATGGATCTAACCAAGTTTTTAAACGTTGAGAGTTTACAATATTTAAATCCCAAGATTCAGATAATTTACCATAAAAATCTACTCCACTAGTTGCATCTCCTCCGTGTAATTGACCAATTATTTGACCTTTTTCATTTAATAAAGGTCCTCCGGAAGATCCGGAAATCGTTATTCCTCTATCAAATTTTACTTGCCAGTGAGAATTTGTGGGCGATTTATTTGTTGCAGACCAATTTAGCACAAAAGGATATGATGTAACAGGATCGTTGTCAATAGCAATTTTTTTTGTCATCTCAGAGGGATGATGAATTGTAATTGCACTGTTTATATTATCCTCATATCTACTCCAGCCAGCATAATATGGTTGATAACTTGCAGGAGGTGTTTCATCTAAAAGAAGTAACGTAAAATCAGTTTTTGAAGATGTAGCTGTGAGTTGGGCACCTGAAACTGTCTGGTTTGTTGCAACAACAGTTGTGCCTTCACACTCGCTTTTCTCATAGTTAAAATATACTATTGCAGTATTTGCTTCATTTTCTTCAGAAATACAATGGTTAGCTGTTAAAAAATAGGGCGTCCCATCATAAGAAGTTGTGTTTATTAAGGTTCCAGTACATTGATACCCTTTTAAATCGCTTTTAAAAGTAATCTTACAAACACCATGTTTTTCTAATTGCCATTCATTGCCATCTTGGCAGTTTACATCAATAAAATCTGAAGATAAAACCTCATTAATATCACGGTATCCAACACCAATACTTTTTATGATAATTTCACCTTCGAAATTTACATTTGTTGGCTCAAAATATTCGATGATTAGCTCATTTCCTGTAAGATCCGCAATTTGCAGGGTTCTATTTGATTTTTGATTTTTATGTGTAAAAGCTCCCAAATATTGCCTGCTGTTTTCTTCGTAAACAAATAATTTAGCACCTTCTGGCAATAAGAAACGATTAAGGTATAAATTGATAGATGTAGCATTTTCTGTATATATTTTATATGTCCAAACATTTCCATCTTCCATTGACACACTGTTTCCAACTTGTTTTAAGTCGATTAATGTGTCTATGTAATTACAATAAGCCAATGGAGTAGAAGGGGAGAGTTTATCCTCTTCAATATTTTTTTCTATGTCAATTCTTCCGAGTTCTAACTGAGGAATTGTATTTTTTAACCCAAAAGTGTGTTTTAAACCGTATGGTATATCTTTTGTGTATACTTGTGCCTCAATGGTTGAAATAACTGTTAATAGTGCTGTAAATAGAATAATTGAACATCTCATTTTTAAACGTTTGGTTGATAAAGACTTACATATTGATGCTTTTTCATCGTTGAAAGTATTAAAATAAGCTTAATTTTGCGAACATAAATTCAAATTTAAGTTAATAAATAGTATGAGTTTCTTAAATAATATTTTAAATAAATTCTTAGGTAATAAATCGGAGAGGGATATAAAAGAAATTGAACCCATAGTTGAATCCATAAAAAAAGAATATGAGTTACTGATAGGATTAAGCAATGACGAACTGCGTGCAAAATCTGATGAAATAAAAGAAATAATTAAGAACTCAGTCTCTGAAATTGAAAAAGAAATACAAGATGCCCGGGAAAAAATTGAAACTGGTGAAGCAAACATTGATGATGCTGAAAAACTATATGAAAATATAGATAAGCTTGAAAAACAGAAAGATGAAAAATACGAAGAGGCTTTAAATGAAGTTTTACCTGTGGCTTTCGCGGTAATGAAAGATACCGCACGGAGATTTTCTGAAAATGAAAAAGTTGAAGTTACTGCAAACGAATTTGATAGGGAACTTGCTGCATATAAAGATAATGTTGATATTCAGGGAGACAAGGCTGTATATTATAATAAATGGATTGCCGGTGGAAATGAGGTTACCTGGGATATGGTTCATTATGATGTGCAGCTTATAGGAGGAACAGTATTGCATAAGGGAAATATTGCAGAGATGGCAACAGGTGAAGGTAAGACGCTTGTTGCAACACTTCCTGTATTTCTTAATGCATTAACAAGAAAAGGGGTACATATTGTAACAGTTAACGATTATCTTGCAAAAAGGGATGCTGAATGGATGGGGCCTCTTTATGAATTCCATGGCTTATCTGTTGATTGTATCGATAAGCATCAACCTAATTCAGATGCCCGCAGAAAAGCTTATAACGCAGATATAACTTTCGGGACCAATAATGAGTTTGGTTTTGATTATTTGCGCGATAACATGGCTATTAGTCCTAAAGATCTTGTTCAACGTAAACATAACTATGCAATTGTCGACGAGGTTGACTCTGTGTTGATTGATGACGCCAGAACACCATTAATTATTTCCGGACCTGTTGCTAAAGCAAACGATAACCAGTTATTTAATGATTATAAATCAAAAATAGAGAAACTTGTTAATGCTCAACGTAAACTGGTTACCCAGATTTTAGCAGATTCTAAAAAGCTGATTGGTGAAGGTAAAAATGATGAAGGTGGATTATTGCTCTTAAGAGCTTTTAAAGGCCTTCCTAAAAACAAGGCGTTAATTAAGTATTTAAGTGAACAAGGAAATAAATCACTTCTCCTGAAGACTGAAAATTTCTATATGCAGGAGAATAACAAAAACATGCATAAAGTAACAGATGAGCTGTTCTTTGTTATTGATGAGAAGCAAAATTCAATCGATCTTACCGAAAAAGGTATTGATTTAATTACATCATCATCAGAAGATGCAGAGTTTTTTGTGTTGCCAGATATTGGTAGTAAAATTGCCGATATAGAAAAAGGTTCAGGAACGGAAATAGAAAAATTAGAGATTAAAGATCAACTACTTCAGGATTATGCTATTAAGTCTGAACGTGTTCATACCGTAAATCAATTATTAAAAGCATACACACTTTTTGAAATAGATGTAGAATACGTTGTTGTTGACAATAAAGTGAAAATTGTTGATGAGCAGACTGGACGTATTATGGAAGGGAGACGCTATTCCGATGGTCTTCACCAGGCTATTGAAGCTAAAGAAAACGTGAAGGTTGAAGCAGCAACACAAACTTTTGCCACAATTACTTTGCAAAACTATTTCAGAATGTATCACAAGCTCTCTGGTATGACAGGTACTGCAGAGACAGAAGCCGGAGAGCTTTGGGATATCTATAAATTAGATGTTGTTGTTATACCGACTAACAGGCCCATTATCAGAGACGATAGAGAAGATCTTGTATACAAAACAAAACGTGAAAAATATAATGCCGTAATTGACGAGATTGTAAAACTTGTTAATGATGGACGTCCGGTACTTGTAGGTACAACATCAGTTGAGATTTCTGAATTGTTAAGCCGAATGCTTAAAATGAAAAGCATAAATCACAACGTGTTGAACGCTAAACTCCATAAAAAAGAAGCTGATATTGTTGCTGAAGCTGGTAATGCAGGAACCGTTACAATTGCTACGAACATGGCTGGTAGGGGTACTGATATTAAACTGAGCCAAAAGGTTAAGGATGCTGGAGGTCTTGCAATTATTGGTACAGAAAGACATGAATCTCGTAGGGTAGACAGACAGTTACGAGGTCGTGCCGGTAGACAGGGAGATCCGGGTTCTTCCCAGTTTTATGTTTCCCTTGAAGATGATTTAATGCGTCTGTTTGGTTCTGAAAGAATTTCAGGATTAATGGATAAGCTTGGCCTAAAAGAAGGTGAAGTTATTCAGCATTCTATGATATCAAAATCAATTGAAAGAGCACAGAAAAAAGTTGAAGAGAACAATTTTGGTATACGAAAAAGATTGCTCGAATATGATGATGTAATGAATTCTCAGCGCGAAGTAATCTACACAAAACGTAAACATGCACTCTTCGGAGAACGTATTAATGTAGATGTAGCTAACATGATTTATGATGTTTGTGAGAGTATTATTGCCGAACATCATGGCAATACAAGTTTTGAAGAATTCTCATTTGATTTATTAAAAAATTTATCAGTAGAGTCTCCACTAGCTGAAGAAGAATTCTTGAAAATGAACCAGGGGGAAATTACAGATAAAATTTACCACCAGGCAATCAACGCTTATAAACGGAAAAAAGAAATTATCGCAAAACAAGCGTTTCCTGTTATCAGAAATGTATATGAAAAACAAGGAAAAGTATACGAGAATATTGTTGTTCCTATATCTGATGGTAGAAAAAATTATAATATTCTAACCAATCTTGAAAAAGCTTATCAAACTGAATGTCTTGATTTGGTACGTTCATATGAAAAAAATATTATTCTTCTCTCTATAGATAACTCGTGGAAAGAACATCTACGCGAATTAGATGATTTAAGACAATCCGTTCAAAATGCTACTTACGAACAGAAGGATCCGCTTCTTATTTACAAATTCGAATCTTTTGAGTTGTTTAAAACCATGCTGGATACTGTTAATAAGAACGTTGTAGGAATACTCATGCGTGGGCAGATTCCAACCCAGGATCCAAACCAGGTTAGAAGGGGTGAGGAGCAAAGACGAATGGATATGAGCCGATTTGAAGCTTCTAAGGATGAATATAGCCCATCTTTGAAAGAAGGAGGCAATAATGAGGCTATGCAGAATCAAAGACAAAAAGTACAGCCTGTTAGGGTTGAGAAAAAGGTCGGAAGAAATGATCCTTGTCCTTGTGGAAGCGGAAAAAAATATAAAAACTGCCATGGAAAAACAAGTACTGGAGAGTAAAAAGACTATTCTCAACCAGTACGTGTAATCTTATTTTTAATTAAAATGATAAAAGCAGAACTTATTACCATAGGAGATGAAATTCTTATTGGTCAGATAATAGATACGAACTCTGCGTGGCTGGCCACTCAATTAAATTCAATTGGTGTTAAGGTATATCAAATTACTTCAGTTTCTGATAACTCAGAACATATTATTGCTGCACTGGATGAAGCAAAAAACAGGGCAGATGTAGTTCTTGTAACCGGAGGATTAGGCCCAACAAAAGATGATATAACAAAACCTACAATTAGCAAATATTTTAATTCTCAACTTGTAATCCATCAACCAACGTTGGATTTTATAACCGATAGGTTAACAAAACGAGGAGTGAAAATGAATAAGATAAACAAGGAACAAGCCTTGGTTCCTGATAATTGTACTGTTTTATCCAATAATCATGGTTCTGCACCTTGTATGCTGTTAAAAAAAGATAATACATTGTTTTTCTTTATGCCGGGTGTTCCTTTTGAGATGAAAGGTATATATACAGATCATATACCAGAAGTTCTAAAAAAAGAATTTTCATTAAAAAGCATATATCATCGCACAATATTGACGCAGGGTATTGCAGAATCAATTTTAGCAGAGAAAATTTCTGATTGGGAAGATAATTTACCAAAGAACATTAACCTTGCTTATTTGCCCCGTCCGGGAATTGTTAGGCTCCGGTTAAGTACAACCGCAGAAAATGAACAAGAGTCAGAACAAACTGTAAGTAAAGAGGTTGAAAAATTATATAAAATTATCCCTGAATTTATTTTTGGAGAAGGCGAAGATAAACTTGAAGCTATTGTTGGAATGTTATTAGAGAAAGAAAACCTTAGTATGGCTACTGCAGAAAGTTGTACAGGAGGAAATATAGCAGCATGGATAACATCTATTTCAGGGAGCTCTTCGTATTTTAAAGGTTCTGTAGTAGCTTATGATAATTCAATAAAAGAAAATATTCTAAAAGTTGATTCTGCTCTTTTAGAAAAACATGGTGCAGTAAGTCAGCAGGTTGTTGAAGAGATGGTAAAAGGGATTATAAACCTTTTTGACGTAGACTGTGCAATTGCAACATCTGGCATTGCCGGACCTACAGCTGGGACACCTGAAAAGCCAGTTGGTACCGTATGGATTGCCGTCGGTAATAAAACAAAAATATTATCAAATAAATATCAATTTGGGGATAATAGAGAACGAAATATAGAACGGACTGTCATTTCGGGATTAAACATGCTTAGAGAATTTATTCTTGATAGTTATTAACAATTTCCTGTTGATAGTTTTAAATTAAATCAATTTAATAGTTTGATTTTTAACGAAAATTTACGTTCTTTGCACTTCGTTTTGAAAAAAGGATAAAGAAAATTTAAAAACAATGTCTAAAGTTTGTCAAATAACAGGTAAAAGAGTGATGTACGGGAACAATGTTTCACACTCTAACAAGAAAACAAGACGTACTTTTCAAGCTAACTTATTCACTAAAAAATTCTATTTACCAGAAGAAGATCGTTGGATTAGCTTAAAAGTATCTGCCGCAGGTATCCGTACTATAAATAAAAAGGGAATAAAAAATGCGTTAACTGAAGCGCAACAAAAGGGTTATATCAGTAATTTTTAATTAAGGAAAAATGGCAAAAAAAGGTAATAGGGTACAAGTAATTTTAGAATGTACTGAGCACAAAGAAAGTGGAATGCCAGGTACTTCAAGATATATTACTACCAAAAATAAAAAGAATACTCCAGATAGGATGGAATTAAAAAAATACAATCCTGTTTTAAGAAAAGTAACTGTTCACAAAGAAATTAAATAATTATGGCAAAGAAAGTAGTTGCAACATTACAAAAAGGAGAGGGGAGAAAATACACTCGCTGCATCAAGGCTGTAAAATCTGATAAAACTGGTGCATACAGTTTTGTTGATGAGATGGTTCACAACGATGAATTAAAAGAGTATTTTAAATAAACTCTTTTAATACTTTATATGATATGATTAAAGCTTTCTTTAGAAAAAGAAGGCTTTTTTTATTTTTTTAAAATTATACCTTTGTTTCTTCTTGATTTTATGAATAATTATGGCATTATTTAACATCTTCTCAAAAGAGAAAAAAGACACCTTAAACAGAGGATTAGAAAAAACAAAAGAAAGTGTTTTTAAAAAACTTTCAAGAGCTGTCGTTGGTAAATCAAGGGTTGATGACGAAGTGCTCGATAATCTTGAAGAAGTTCTTATTACTTCTGATGTGGGGGTTGATACAACTTTAAAAATTATTGAACGTATCGAGAACCGTGTATCTAATGATAAATATTTAGGAACAGAGGAATTAAACACAATCTTAAAAGAAGAAATAGCAAGTTTATTAGAGGAAAATAAATCAGGGGAAGTTTCCGAATTTGAAGCCCCTTTAGATAAAAAACCTTATGTAATTATGGTTGTTGGTGTTAATGGAGTTGGAAAAACGACAACAATTGGTAAACTTGCCCATCAATTTAAAAAAGCAGGAAAAAATGTTATTCTGGGTGCTGCCGATACATTTCGTGCCGCAGCAGTTGATCAGTTAACAATATGGTCGGAAAGAGTTGGTGTTGAAATTGTAAAACAAAAAATGGGTTCCGATCCGGCATCCGTTGCATTCGACACCTTATCGTCTGCAGTTAATAAAAATGCAGATGTTGTTATCATAGATACAGCAGGAAGGCTTCATAACAAAATAAACCTGATGAATGAGCTGACAAAAATTAAGCGAGTTATGCAAAAGGTTATTCCTGATGCGCCTCACGAAATATTGTTAGTCCTTGATGGTTCAACAGGTCAGAATGCTTTCGAACAGGCGAAACAATTTACTAATGCGACAGAAGTAAACGCACTTGCTTTAACCAAACTAGATGGTACAGCAAAAGGTGGTGTTGTGATTGGAATTTCTGACCAATTTAAAATACCTGTAAAATATATTGGAATTGGCGAGAAGATAGAAGATCTTCAGATTTTTAACAGAAACGAGTTTGTAGATTCTTTATTTAGTAATTAATTCTCATTATTTCATCAGTATTAATAAACCACATATCTCCTTATGTGGTTATTTTATTATATGAAAACAAAATTAAAAAATAACAAAGTGAACATCGTAACACTTGGATGTTCAAAAAATCTTGTAGATTCTGAGCAACTTGCAAGGCAATTGGATGCTAATAACTTAAAAGTACTATATGATTCAAATTCTAATGAAGCTAGAAATATTATTATTAATACTTGTGGATTTATTAAGGATGCCAAAGAGGAATCTATTGATACGATTTTACAATTTGCTAAAGCCAAAGAAGAGGGAGATATCGATAATCTTTTTGTAATGGGTTGTTTATCTGAGAGATACAAAAAGGATTTGGAAAAAGAAATACCAGAAGTTGATAAATACTTTGGAACAAATGACATTAAAAATATAATAGAATCATTAGGAGGTAATCTTAAAGATAATTTATTAGGTGAACGTTTACAATCTACTCCTTCTCATTATGCATATTTAAAAATTTCTGAAGGATGTGACAGAACATGCTCTTTTTGTGCTATCCCATTAATGCGGGGAAAACACAAGTCAAAATCTATTGAGGGAGTCATTCAGGAAGCTGAACATTTAGTAAATCAAGGAGCAAAAGAGATTATACTTATAGCCCAGGATTTAACATATTATGGAATCGATTTATATAAAAAAAATCAGCTTTCTTACCTGCTTCAGAAATTAACAGAGATTGAAAATCTAAATTGGTTACGGTTACATTATGCATATCCAACTGGTTTTCCCAGAGATATAATTAAAGTTATGAATGAAAATGATAAGATCTGTAACTATTTGGATATACCTTTTCAACATATTAGCGATAATGTTTTAAAGAAGATGAGAAGAGGAATATCAAAATCTCAGACCTATGACTTAATTAATTTTTTTAGAAATGAACATCCAAATCTTGCACTTAGAACAACACTGATGGTTGGTCATCCTGGTGAAGATGAACAAAGTTTTGGCGAACTTATTGATTTTGTGCAGGATGTTAAATTTAATAGGTTGGGGGTATTTACATATTCAGAAGAAGAAGACACCTATGGTGCCAGAACCTATGATGATAGTATTCCTGAAGATATTAAAACACAACGAATGGAAAGAATTATGGAGATTCAACAAACCATATCGAGGAATAAAAACGAATCGATAATAAATAAAGAAGTTAAAGTTATTATCGATAGAAAAGAAGGTGAGTACTATATTGGCCGAACTGAATCTGATTCCCCTGAGGTTGATAATGAAGTCCTTGTTAGTTCTGAGACTGTATTGAAAACAGGTAACTACTATAATGTGAAAATTACGAGTGCAGAAGATTTTGATCTTTTTGCAATTTATTAAAATAAAAAAGAGGCTTCTCTTGCTTTTCAAGATAGAAGCCTCTTTTTCTATTCTATAGAAAGATTTTTCAATCCTCTTCCTCTAATAATTTTTCTTCCTGAACTTTAACCAATATTTCATCTTTCTTTTTACTAAAGCCAACATAAATAGTATCTCCTTCTTTTAGTTCAGCTTTAATAATTACCTCTGCCATTGGATCTTCAAGATATTTCTGAATAGCTCTTTTTAATGGTCTGGCCCCAAATTGAATATCATATCCTTTCTCAATGATATAATCTCTGGCTACAGGAGTTATTTTTATTTTATAACCAAGACTATGAATCCGATCATACAATCCGTGAAGTTCAATATCAATAATTTTATTAATATCTTCCTTGGTAAGTGTATTAAAAAGAATAACATCATCGATTCGGTTCAAGAATTCTGGTGCAAAAGCTTTTTTGAGTGCTTTTTGAATTACTCCTTTTGCATATTCATTAGATTGATCTGCTTTTGAATTAGTACTAAAACCAACACCTTGACCAAAATCTTTTAACTGTCGGGTTCCGATGTTTGATGTCATAATAACGATCGTATTTCGGAAGTCTACTTTTCTTCCTAGGCTATCTGTTAATTGACCTTCATCCAAAACCTGAAGTAAAATATGGAAGACATCAGGATGTGCTTTTTCAATTTCATCAAGCAATACTACCGAATAAGGTTTTCTTCTAACTTTCTCGGTTAATTGTCCTCCTTCTTCATAACCAATATATCCTGGAGGTGCACCAACCAAGCGAGATACACTGAATTTTTCCATGTACTCACTCATATCGATTCGTATCAGGTTATCATAGCTGTCAAATAAGTAACGCGCCAATACTTTTGCCAGCTGGGTTTTACCGACTCCTGTAGGACCAAGGAAAATAAATGTCCCTATAGGTTTATTAGGATCTTTTAACCCTGCCCTGTTTCGTTGAATAGAACGAACTATTTTATGGATTGCTTCATCTTGTCCAATAACGCTTCCTTTGAGTTCTTCACCCATTTTTAATAAGCGGAACCCTTCTGCCTGTGCAATTCGTTGAACAGGAACCCCTGTCATCATGGCAACAACTTCTGCTACTTGTTCTGCAGCTACTTGTTCTCTGTTTTTTAGAAGTTCGAGTTCCCATTTTTCTTTTTCATCTTCCAGATGTTCTAAGAGTTCTTTTTCTTTATCACGGAAACTTGCTGCTTTTTCAAAATTTTGATTTTTAACAGCTTTTATTTTTTCCTGTTTTGTATCCTCAATTTTTTCTTCAAGTTCAACAATCTTTTTGGGAACATTGATATTTGAAATATGTACCCTTGAACCAGCTTCATCCAGGGCATCAATTGCCTTATCTGGCAAATGCCTGTCAGAGATATATCTGTTTGTTAATTTTACACAAGCTTCAATAGCATCTTCAGTATAAGTAACATTGTGGTGCTCTTCATATCTTGACTTGATATTATTTAATATCTGTACAGTTTCTTCCGCTGATGTTGGCTCAACCATTACTTTTTGGAAACGACGTTCTAAAGCCCCGTCTTTTTCTATGTGCTGACGGTATTCGTCTAGTGTTGTTGCTCCAATACATTGAATTTCACCTCTGGCCAATGCTGGTTTTAACATATTTGCTGCATCCAGAGATCCTGTTGCACCACCTGCACCAACAATGGTATGTATTTCATCGATAAAAAGAATGATATCTGTTGTTTTTTGAAGTTCATTCAAAATCGCTTTCATTCTTTCTTCAAATTGTCCTCTGTATTTTGTACCAGCTACAATAGAGGCAAGATCTAACGTAACAACCCGTTTGCTAAATAAAACACGGGAAACTTTACGTTGTATGATACGCATTGCTAAACCTTCTGCTATAGCAGATTTACCAACACCGGGTTCTCCAATTAATATCGGATTATTCTTTTTACGTCTGCTTAAAATTTGAGCTAATCGCTCAATTTCTCTTTCACGACCAACCACAGGATCTAATTTATTTTCCTCTGCTGCTTTTGTTAAATCAATACCAAAATTATCAAGAACAGGAGTTTCTGAGTTTGATTTTTGTGATGGTTCAGATCCTCCTCCTTTATTTCCTCCACTGTAAGGAGGTCTTGGTTCATCATCTTCATCTCCAGGAAAATTAGATTGAGCTTTAGGTCGTTCTTCTAATATCTGTTCTTTAATAAGATCATAATCAATATTTCTTTCCAAAAGTACATGAGTAACGATACTATTTTCATCTTTTAAAATAGCTAACAAAAGATGGCCTGTGTCAATAGTATTGTTTTTCAATGCTTTTGCTTCGAGATATACTATTTTTAATACTTTTTCAGCAGCTTTTAACAATGGAATATTATCAGCATCAGGAATAGCGACCTTTGTCTTAGGCTTGATTTTATCTTCCACTGCCTTTCTTAAAGAATAAAGATCTGCTCCCATATTTAAAAGTATATCTATTGCAATGCCTTCCCCGTCCCTCAAGATTCCAAGGAAAAGATGTTCTGTTCCTATATGAGGGTTGCCTAATCGTATAGCTTCTTCCTTGCTATACGAAAGCACATCTTTAATTCGTTGAGAAAATTTTGAATCCATAATAACACTCTCTTAGATATATATATTTCAAAGTTACAATTAATAAATTTACAAAAAAATTAGGAAAAAGTTTTTCAATTAACACATTTATGTTAATAATTAACGATTTCAGAGGGGTAGTGTTACAAAATTAATACCTATTTTAGTATGTTTTTTATCGAAAACTTAAATTATTTTGAATCAATAAGTTAGGTATGTCAGAAGGAGAGAAAATAATTAAAATTAATATTGAAGAGGAGATGAAATCTGCATACATAGATTATTCTATGTCTGTTATCGTTTCAAGAGCTCTTCCGGATGTTAGGGATGGATTAAAACCAGTTCACCGAAGAGTGCTCTTCGGTATGTCTGAACTGGGCGTGTTATCAAACAGACCATATAAAAAATCGGCCAGAATAGTAGGTGAGGTGTTGGGTAAATATCACCCTCATGGAGATTCTTCTGTGTATGATGCAATGGTTCGTATGGCTCAGCCTTGGTCTTTGAGATATCCTTTGGTAAACGGCCAGGGAAACTTTGGATCATTAGATGGTGACAGTCCTGCAGCGATGCGTTATACAGAGGCTAGGCTTCAGCGAGTTGCGGAAGACACTTTGGCAGATATTGATAAAAATACTGTTGATTTCCAACTAAATTTTGATGATACATTAGAGGAGCCAATCGTTTTACCAACAAGAATCCCGACTCTTTTAGTAAACGGTGCGTCAGGTATTGCTGTTGGAATGGCAACAAATATGCCTCCTCATAATTTAGGAGAAGTAGTTAATGCTACAATTGCATATATTGATAATAGAGAGATTGAAATTAGCGAACTCTCTAAATACATTAAAGCCCCTGATTTTCCTACGGGCGGAATAATATACGGGACACAAGGTGTGAAAGACGCCTTTGAAACAGGTAGAGGGAAAATAGTAATAAGAGCGAAAACTGAAGTAGAAGTAACTCAAAGTGGTCGTGATAAAATTGTAGTTACTGAAATACCCTATCAGGTTAATAAGGCCGAAATGATTCGAAAAATTGCGGATCTTATTAATGAAAAAAAGCTAGAAGGAATATCTTATATTAATGATGAATCAGACCGGCAGGGTTTAAGAGTTGTAATCATCCTTAAAAAAGATGCATCAGCAAATGTTGTTCTTAATAAGTTATTTAAATATACTCAACTACAGACATCGTTTAGTGTTAATAATATAGCATTAGTAAAAGGAAGACCTAAGACATTAAACTTAAAAGACCTTATTCAATACTTTGTTGAACACCGTCATGATGTTGTTATTAGAAGAACCCAATATGAATTAGAGCAAGCAGAAAAACGGGCCCACATTCTTGAAGGCTTGCTAATAGCACTTGATAATCTTGATGAAGTAATCGCTTTAATCCGAAGATCTGCAACACCAGAAGAAGCGAAAAATGGCTTGATGGAAAATTTTAAATTATCCGAAATTCAAGCTAAAGCAATTCTTGATATGAGATTGCATCGGTTAACTGGCCTTGAGAGAGATAAGATTAAAGAAGAATATGCAGAATTACAAAAACAAATAGAATATTATCGAAGTGTTTTAGCAAATGAATCCATGAGAATGGATATTATCAAAGAAGAACTTCTTGAGGTAAAAGGAAAATACGATGATGAAAGAAGAACAGAAGTTGTTTTAAACGCAGAAGAATTTAATCCTGAGGACTTTTATGCTGATGAAGATATGGTTATAACCATATCCCATCTTGGCTATATTAAAAGGACCCCACTTACTGAATTTAGGACTCAAAATCGGGGAGGAGTTGGTTCCAAAGGAAGTACTACCCGTGATGAAGATTTCCTTGAGCATATTTTTAGTGCAACCATGCATAACACCTTATTACTTTTCACAGAACAAGGTAAGTGCTTCTGGATTAAGGTTTATGATATTCCTGAAGGATCTAAGACTTCAAAAGGACGTGCAATTCAAAATTTAATAAATATTGAACCTAATGATAATGTAAAAGCATATCTGAAGGTCAAAAATTTTAAAGACGAAGAATACCTTCAAAATAATTTTATAATCCTTGCAACTAAAAAAGGGATTATTAAAAAGACAACATTAAAGGCTTATTCTAAAATTAGACAAAACGGTATTAATGCCATTAATATCAGGGAAGAAGATAACCTGTTAGAGGCTAGGTTAACAGATGGTTCAGAAGATATAATACTTGCTTTAAAAAGCGGTAAAGCAATTCGTTTCCCAGAAAGTACTGTAAGGGCAATTGGGCGGACTGCAACAGGAGTAAAAGGTATTACATTAGCGAATAGTAATGATGAAGTTGTTGGTTTAGTTGTTTCAAGTAAGCCAGATGATAATATTCTCGTTGTTTCTGAAAATGGTTATGGAAAACGTTCAGATATTGAAGATTACAGAATAACAAACAGAGGAGGAAAGGGTATTAAAACAATGAATCTCACCTCTAAAACTGGAAGTTTAATTGCCATAAAGAGAGTTACTGATAATGATGATATTATGATTATAACAAAATCAGGTTTGACTATCAGGTTATCTGCATCAGACATCAGAGTTTTAGGTAGGGCAACTCAAGGAGTAAGATTAATAAATTTACGAAGCGAAGATCAAATTGCCGGTGTTGCCAGAGTTAATGCGCAAGAATTACCAGAAAACATTGAAGGGGAAGAAAACCCGGCAGAAACCAATGATGATGAATTGTCAGAAGGAGGTGAAGAGTAAACACTCTATATTTATAAAGAAAAAAATAACAAAACTTTTGGCAATATTTTTGAATATTACCAAGAAAGAATATATTTTGCAGTTTAAAATTTAAAATTCACAAATAATGAAACGATTTGGTATAACACTAATCCTATTTTTAGCACTTATTATTAGGCTAGATGCTCAAACGACAGGAACTTCTACGCTTAATTATAATGTATTAGAGAAAAAACTTGTAAAGAGCGATCAAGAAATTCAAGATCCTAAAAAGAATGAAAAGGCAAAAACCTGGTTAACCAGAGGAGAATTATTTCAGGATATTAACGATGTTAATATAGAACTACTTAGACCTGAAATGCAATTATCTGAGGTTAAATTATATTTTGGTGAGCCAAAAGAAACTAAAACTGTTACAGACGAAGACGGAGTATCAGAAGATATTTTGGTATATGATAAAATTAATTTGACTTTTCAAAACGGTACTTTAAAATCTTGGGAAGAAACACAAGTAATTCATGAAGAACCTTTAAAAATGGCCTTTCAGGCAATTAAAAAAGCTATAGAGCTTGATGCAGACAAGAAATTAGAGGGTGATATTCTTGAGTCTCTGGAACGTTTAAAAAGACAAAGTGAAACTAAAGGTATTTTGGCCTTTACTAATAAAGACTATACTACAGCTTATAAATATTTTGATTTGTGCGCTACAGCTGGTCAAGAAAAAGTTTTTGGAGGAGTAGTTGATACAGTTATTTTTTATAATGCTGGTTTAGCTGCGTCAAATGCAAAAATGTATGATGAAGCGATAAAATATTTCAATCTTGCAGAAGAATACAATTATGGAGGCGAAAACCTTTATTATTACTTAAAAAATATTTACATCGAAAAAGGCGATTCTGCAAATGCAGAAAAAACTTTACAAAGAGGTTTTACAAAGTTAGCTAGTAACTTAATGACTTTTGAGCTTATTAATTTTTATTTGACCCAAAATAAATCTGAAAACGCTCTTGAGTATTTAAAAGTTGCACTAGAATCTGACCCAACAAATAAAACTTTACATTTTGCTTTAGGTACTACTTATGATCAATTAAAAGAAACTGATAAAGCGTTAGAATCTTATAAAAAAGCAATAGAAATTGATGATCAATATTATGATGCATACTATAACCTGGGGGTTATGTATTATAATAAAGCAGTTGAATTATATAAGAAAGCTAATGAAACTACTGATAATTCTGAATATACAAGATTAAGAAAAGAAGCTGATGAAATTCTTCAAAATGCTGTTGCACCAATGGAACGAGCAAGCGAGATAGAAGGTTCAAAAGTTGAAGTATGGGAGACTTTAAAAACAATTTATTATCGTCTTCAATTACAAGATAAAATGGATGAAGCTGAAGCTAAAATTCAAGAATTAGGTGGTTCAGTTCAATAAGTATATAAAATATTAATAGGGAAGGGGTACTTGTTTTTCAGGTATCCCTTTTTTAATTTTGATTCATGAAAATAGTTGTACTTGATGGCTTTACCTTAAATCCAGGGGATTTATCCTGGGAAAGTTTAAAACAAATTGGCTCCTGTGAGATTTATGATCGAACACCTCCAGAAAAAACAATTGAAAGAGCACAAGGAGCCGAGATTGTTCTCACGAATAAAACTGTTCTTTCTAAAGAAATAATCGAACAATTACCCAAATTAAAATATGTAGGTGTTTTGGCTACGGGTTATAATGTTATTGATATTGCTGCTGCCAAGAAAAATAATATTATTGTTACCAATATTCCTGCATATAGCACACCTTCCGTTGCTCAAATGGTTTTTTCTCATTTATTAAATTTAACTCAGCATGTTGTTGAACATTCTCAAAAAGCTAAAACAGGTAAATGGGCTTCGAGTATAGATTTTAGTTATTGGGATTTTCCGTTGATTGAATTAAAAGGGTTAACATTAGGTATTATTGGAACAGGAAAAATTGGTTATGCTGTTGCTAAAATTGCTCAAGCTTTCGAAATGAAAGTTATAGCTTATAATAAAAGAAAACCAATAAATTTTTTAGAAGGAGTTAATTTTGTTACTCTCGATGAGATATTCCAATATAGTGATGTTCTGAGCTTACATTGTCCTTTAAATGTTGATACAAAACATATCATTAATATGAAGAATTTATCTTTAATGAAGCCATCTGCATTTATTATAAATACCGGACGAGGAGATTTAATTGATGAAAGTGCCCTTGCTAATTCTCTAAATAATAATTTGATTGCTGGTGCAGGTTTAGATGTCTTATCAACAGAACCACCAAAAACTGATAATCCATTATTAACAGCAAAGAATTGTTATATTACACCACATATTGCATGGGCAACAATAGAAGCCAGAGAAAGGTTAATGGGTATTGCTATCAGTAATATTCATGCTTTTATTAATGGGAATCCAATTAATACTATTTAAAAATTGATTTTGAAATTATAGGAGTAGGATAAATTTAGTCTTTATTCTATTTAACATAATATAAATTATAAGGCAAACCACAAGTAAAAAAAAAATTAATTAGTTAAACACTTATTACAAATATAATAACCGTTAATACTTCGCATATATTGCAATTCTCTTAACTTAGAACATAGAATACAATATTTTTGATTTTCTGTCAAAAAATCATAAAATTCCTCTTCCTCTTCATTTGGTCGAAAAACTGTTAAGCCCTGTAAGTCCTCGGACTCAATTTTAAATAATTCATTCATAAACGTTTAATTTAACTGGTTAAAAAATCACTTTGTCAATATTATGATATTTTAAAATTATATCCAAATGATTGATTATACATTTAAAATTCTTAACACACACAATAAACAAAAATATATTAATTTATTTAATCAATTTAACCAATATAAAGTATTTAATATATTAATACACAATGAGTTAAGCATTGTTAATAAATTGTTAATAACTCATATTTGCATTTTGTAACAAATGATACAAAATTAACTGTATGTCAAAATGTCTTGACTTTCACTAATCGTTAGATTCACAAATCTAATAATCATTTTGTTAGAATACTTCCTTACAAAAAAAAGTGTCCTGTATAGGACGGGTTAAACCATGCTATAGGAGAGGTTTAACCCTACTATTTGTAAACATGTCAGTATAATTTTAAAAAAGATTATTATTATGTTGCAGCTGTTGAAAACAAAATTTGTAAAATTTTTATTCAAATTCGGCACTTACAACACACGATTAAAACTTAATAATTGACTTTCAAATTTTCAATAATTAATTAAAATAATTATTTACACGGCAAGCCGTGTAAATATTTTTAAGAAATTACGCCCCTTCTAAATCAAAGTTACGTTACGACTCGAATTTGGTTCGCCAACCTCCTCTTCCGACCTCCGAAGACTACGGCCGTCTTCGTCGGTCGGGCTCTCCTTAAATTCTCGGGACAAGCCCCAATCCAAAAAGCAACATTTCCCTACGGTTTTTTAAAAAATCTCCACCCTACGGGTAGTATTTTTTAAAAAAATGTTGCTTTTCGGATTGCCGCAACTGTAAACATTGATTAAGAAGGTGCTGCATTTTATGGACGAACTTCTTGTTCTTTGACGTATTGCAATGAAAATCAATCAATTAACGTTCCACGTGGAACATAAATTTAATAATCAAATACTTAAAATTATAAAACAAATAACAGATTTAACAGGAAGTCAAAAACTTGAAACATAAATAGTAGTATATATTGTAATTATTTTACAAAAACGCTTGTTTATTACAATATATATTGTATTTTTGTATAAAGCAATTGAGGATAACCTCACAAAACAAATTAAAAATATAAATATGAAAACTTTAGCAAACAAAATCGAAGAATTAAAAAATGAGTGGTTAAATGAAGAAATTACACTTTACGATTTAGACGGAATTACAGGAACAGATATGAGCGGAAATTATGACCTTAAAAGAGATTTAATGAGTTCAGAAAATGAAGGTTCTTACGATGATGGTGAAATAAACTTTGAATTTAAGTTTGTTGATGGTGAAGAAATTGAATTTAATGGTAAAGTTGTTATAACTGATATTTACGCATTGTAATGAACATTAAACAACTAAAACAAGAACTCGGCTTAAAGGATAAAGACCTTGCCGAGTTCTTTGGGTTAAACCCGATAAGCTATTATAGAAGTTCAGCTAAAAAAAGATACGAACAGGCTTTTATTAACATTTATGAATTTTTAAAAGAGAGGGAAGAAAAAACCAATAGAACAAATTTTAAAAGTGTTAGAACAATATTCAGTGCAGGAAGTTTATAATTTCATGACCCCAGCACAAAACGTATACAAAACAAACCAAAAACCACACTCCTAACCTCTCCCAAAAACATTCTCTTAAAAACACAAAAGCCTGATTTATCCAAATCAGGCTTTAATCTATATTTTTTTTTAATCATTTAAAATTCAAAATTATGAACATCGTTATTCTAACAGGACGAATAGGAAAAAACTGTGAAATTTTCACAACAGAATCACAAAAAGAAATCCTTAATTTCTCTCTAGCAACATCAGAAAAATATGTTTCTAGAGATGGAGAAATAAAACAGGCTACAGAATGGCACAATATCGTATACTTTGTTAAAGAAGGAAACAAAATATCCAGTTACCTTAAAAAAGGCCAACAAATCAGCGTAAACGGCAAAATCCGTACCCGTAAATGGGAAGATAAAGAAGGTAACAACCGTTATACAACAGAAATAGTCTGTCAACGTCTCGAACTTCTTGGAAGTTTCAAATCTGAAAAGAAAGGAAACGAACAAGAAAAAACTTACGAAGATTTTCAAGAATCCGCAGAAGATGACTTACTATTTTAATTAATAATCATGGTAAAAAATATAATAGCTAAAAACATACCTGAGAGCGTCCAAGAGGCGCTTTTAGGTATTCAGGAAAGAAACAATATTAAAACAGCTAATAAAGCCGTTTTTAAAGCTGTAAACGACTATCAAATCAATCAAGATTTGATATATAAACTAAAACAAAGTTTGATTGAAAAAAACAATCATATATACGAACTAAAACGGATAATCGAAAAAATAAAAGAATACAATTCTTTTATAAACTCACTTTGATATAATTTTCGATATCCGGATTTTATGCAGCTTTTAATTTTGATATCATAATCAAAATAAAACCTGGCCATCGAAAAACAATTTTAATATCATTTTAAAATTATAAATTATGAATATAATAGAAGGAATAATAGAAATAATCGAACAAAAAAAAAATGTTGGGAGTGTAGTATATCAACAAACTAAAAATGAATTTAGTTTTCTAACAGTTTTAAGAGAACCTCTAAACAATCATTCTAAAACAGATAGAATAATTACTGATAGTAATATTTCTATTCAAGATGCGGCAATAAAAATGTTTTTAAAACTTAAAGACTTTGGAATATGAAAAAACTTTTCGAAATAAAAACACACGAAGCGCTTTTGCCTTTCATTGCAAAATTCTGTAATACAAACCGCTTCAATTATATGATACAATTCAGGTTAGATGAACAAATAGAGATATCGTATCGAGGAGATAAACAATTAATCATTAATGATTATACAATTAAAAAAAATTCTATACAGATTGATGATTACGAAATCAAAGAACTAAAATTTAAACTAAAAGCATGATAACACTAATTATCCTTTTACTTATTTCCGTTATCGGAAATTTAATACTCGCTGCAATCAACTACCTAAGAAAAGGAATGATGGATGCACTTTGGGAATATTCACAAAACATTGAAAAATTATATATGGAGGATAAAAATGATAACAATTGAACAAATTCAAGAACTAAAAACCAACCACGAAGAATCATTCATAAAACACCCTGCAAAAACACTTGAAAAACTATCAATCGAAAAAGAAAATTTTCCAATACCAAAAGCGTTAAACGTCCAGTTCGGGACCATTACATATTTCGAGTTCGAAAAACTCGAAACAGTAATGATTCTGACACCGTTTGCAATTCACTTGATGTCTAAACAAAATTTTAATGATTATTATGGCAAACTTAAATAGAAATAGAAAAAATATACATGTTAGATCGGTTGGATTCGAAGCCCGTCAAAACATGATTAATAAGGTTATAGAAACCCATACAAAAGAAAAACTAGCAGAAAAATATGTTGATTTAAATTTACAATATGAAACACTTAAAAAAATGTATCAAAATTTACAACCTAAACTTTTTTAAGATGAAAGAAAATATTATACAAGTGAAATGTGATGAAATTTTGAGGGAAAAATTAAATTCCCTCAAAAAATATTTTTGTGAAAACACATACTCCAAAACAGTTATTGCAATAATTTATAATTTTCATTCAATGCAAAAACTAGCGGAAGAACTAAAACGGCAAAACATAAAACTAAAACATAAAACCGAAGAACTTAATAAACTGCTTAAACAAGCAGCAGAAAATTACGCCGATACTTGTAAATTATTACAAGAATCGGCATCCACTAACCCCAACCCCACCGCCCATAAATAAAAAACCCGTAGATTTTAAATCTACGGGGAAAAAAAAAGAATAAACAAAAAAAATTATTGTTTAAATAAAACAACAAATCTATAAGGCTGAATTGTAACAGTGCCAGAATATTCAATACCGTTTATATCTTCAAAAACACCACTTGGTAAATTATAATTTAATATAGTATTAGAAAAATTATATTTATAAAAAATATAATCATCAATTGAATAATTTGTAGAAACATTTCTATAATCCATATCAACCTCATAATTATTACCCCAATCAAAATAAGTTATTGGGGGATCGCTCCAATCTGCATCATCACCGCTACCATACCACCAACCATACAAATCAACAGCAGAACAATAACCAGTAGAAAATTTATCAATATATGTATTATTAAATACTTTTAATTCATTGTTATACCTATAAGCATCACCAATAAAAAAATTATAATCAGAAAAACGATATTTTATAAAAACATTATCATAAACAAAAAGAGTATCCACGTTATACTTATCTTGATAAGTCTGAGGCTCCAAAGCATGTTCATAATCTAAAAAATAATTATTAAATATATAATTATAACCTTCGCCAATATGCGGGGCCTGATTACCAAAATAAAGTTGCTGGCCATGTGCTAATAAATTATCATGTATCACATGATTAAAAGAACCCTCATCGGTATATATAAGGTGAGCCATATCAGCATTCAACTTCATAACATAATGAGCGCCATAAGCTTTTTCAATAAAATTATCCCTAATAACAAGCGAATCTAAAACATTATCATCATCCTGAGATAATGAAGTATTATAAGTATAAATTGAACCCATATCGGAAATATTAGATACAGAGTTTGAAATCCAATTTTCCTCAATAATAATATTACTATTTACCTGATCATCCCTTAAAGTATTTTGAATAGCAGAACAACCAGAAGAATCAATTCTATTACGATTTATCAATAAGTTTTGAGCCGTTACAAAAGCCATAGCGGAACCAGTTCCATAAGTAGTATTTGGATAAAATTCATTCCAAGCGATACGACTAAAAAAATTATTAGAAATATTAGTATTAAAAACAGATTCCATACTAATCCCAACTTCAGTAATGTATTTAAACTTACAATAAGTTACGGAGTAACTAGAATCAGCGGGAACGGGAACATATGGGGTTGTTTTTTCAATCCCGTTACCCTCAATAAATTCAAAATTACATTGATTAAAATCAATATTTCTATTCGTTACATTTTCATTTAAAAAATGTATACCAGCATCTTTATAATAACGAAAATCAATATCATTTATAGAAACATTATTACTTTGAGATATAAAATTTATACCATAAGACAAACCGCAAACCTTAACAGTTTGACCCGATAAATTATCAGTAGAATAAATAACTAACAAACCATCCTTATAATAATAAGTACCATTTTCAAAAGCCTTAGAGTTATCAGAATTATAATATTTTACATAACCATCATGCCCCCAGCCTAGACCATCTTTAGTATAATAATTATCTAAATATAATTTATCACTATGAGAACCAACAATTTTTTTGGCATAATACCAAGGTTCCCAACGTACCAAGACTTGATCGTTTACAAATTCATTCGCAACAATATCAGAAATACCAGAAGTAAAAGGAATATCAGAAGACGAATTAAAATAAACACCTAAATACAAATCGCTTGTAGGATATTTATTCACATCATATAAAACACCATTTACAGTAACAATATAAGGTTGAACCCCAACATTAGCAGAGTATAAATTAGTCCCATTAGAAGAAAGAATATAAGTGTATTCCCCGGTAAAAACTGGTAAATCACCTACTCCATAACTACCAATATAAAAGGGTTGAGAATAACTTCCACCTTCATTATTTATATTTAACTGACCGTGAAATATATCATTCCTCTTAAATAACAAGGCGTCATTTTCACCCAAAGAAGACATATTACTTTGAGCTTCTACAAAATTCCAAGGATCTAATTCTGTACCAGAGCCGGAACCATCCCAGCAACTCGAAGAAACATAATAATAATTATATCCTACAGGCAAAACCGAACTATCAGAAAAATCAAACTCACCATTGTCCGATATTTCTAAAGGATCGGTTAAATGAATTCCTTCTAAAAATTCAGAAGTATAAGTATCAGAAACAGTTACAGAATAATAACCAGAACTTAATAAAAATACATCTTCCGTTGTTTCTGAATTACTCCACAAAAAACTATAAGGAGGAGTCCCACCATCTACCATAATATCAATAAAACCATCAGAACCGCCTTGAATAGAAGGATTTTGTTTAACATAAGAAATATTAATACTAGTATCCGATATTGTTATTAAAGTATCACGCGCCCAAACCTCAATTTCTGAAAATCCCAAATAAGTACTAGCACTATTTTTTCTAATCATTAAATACCTAAAACTTGAATTAGGCATATAAACAATAGATTGATTATCACCTAAAGAAGAACCTGTATATTGTTGACCAAAATCATATTGCCCTAACATATTATCCATAGTCCCCGAAAAACCATCGTTATTAAGCATAACGAAAAAATAATTAACATTAGCATAAGAAGAACATCCCGTTAAAATAATAGAATCAATGTAATAACTATTTTCTAAATCTAAAGAAAAATAAGGAAAATCATTGTAATAGGAACGAGCAGAAGTACTATAATCTTCATCATTAAGATTTAATATTGCGTTATCTATAACAGAATAATTACACGTAAAAATATAATCACTAGCGATATTTGAAGAAACAATAGACGTATCATAACTTACAAGATAATATTGCCTTTCTTCAATATCTAACGTTCTAAAATTTAATACAACAGAAGAACCTATATTGTCCTGCAAATCTTTCGGATACATTTTAATAATATAATCAGAACTTGATAATAAATCATTAAAAATAAGCTGTTTAGTATAAGTATCAACATATATACTATCATATACATACGGTGTACTTCCAACTTTATATATTGTATAAAATACATATGCATTTTCACTTAAAGTAAAAGACAAAGTTACAGACGTAGTATCGATATCATAAACAACCCCGTTTAGTTCAGGAAATACAACGGTGTCCTCATCAACGGGTACATTTAACAAACGTTTCAAATCGCCCCAACTAACAATTGTGGTATCAGATAAACTAATTTCATTAGCTTTTATTTTATCAGGTTTCCACATCTGACAATAAGAAACCAAACTAATTGAAAGAAATAAAAATAATAAAAACTTTTTCATTATACCGTTATTTGAATAATCCTAAAAAAGAAAACACCATTTAAATCTGTAGATAAAACATCAAAACCACTAACAGCCCTGTTAGTTACTTGATAAGGCTGAAAATTACCCTCAGAATCAATAAAATTACCCTCAGGCATATAATTAACATCTTCCCTATCAACAGCAAAAGAATAATGGCCAATGCCATTAATCAACCTTACTTGTAACTTACTTTCAGGAGAGAGAGATTGTATTTCGTTGTTAAGTTGATTAACATAATTTTCTAAATCCTGCATTTTCTCAGGAGTTAAAAGGCCATCGGGTGAAGGAAAATCAATATTAACCCCATTTTGCCAACGTCCAAGATTTAAAGAACCTGCCATATTAACTATTTATTGGTAAAAGCAATAAAACCAGTAAAAGTCATAGTATAAGTAACCATACTAAAAAGACTGTTAAGATTTCTCAATGTAATTTGATTAAACATTACATTCTTAACATCAAGAAAAATAACACCGTTAGAACCGATACCAGTCTCAATCTTTGTGCCTACGGTGTAAAAAACATCTTGATAAGACAAATCATCCTTAATCAAACAATCTAAAACAACATCTAAATCATTTAAAGTCGATGATGGGCTGGCTTGAATAAGCCTCAATCGCAAATCGCCCATATACAAATTATCATCTTCCTGAAATATTACCTCGGAAGATTCACCACCGTTAGCTAAACCAGTTTTCATAATATGTTCAGGAGCAACAATGAACCTATTATTCGGATAATAGTTTTTCAAATAATCCTTAAACCATTCCTGAGAAAGACCGTTATAAACTAAAGGAGCTTTTTTTAAAAGCCCCTCTAACAAAGTATGTATCTTAGTTAAATCCATAATTACACCTCTTTTTTAATTCTAGCAGCCTTAATACTTAACTTTAAAGCCATAATCTTATTAATAATATTTTGTATCTCAGAGGCTGTTAACTCCCTACCCTCATCAATAGGCGTATCTGGATTATCTGTCAAAGCATCAACAACACTAGATAAAACATCCTGACCCCTATCAATCAAAATATTTGCAGTTTTCAACTTTTTGACAAACCGGGGAAGATTAATAAAAAGTTTTTTAGCCAAAACCATAGTAATAAGGGTCGCAATACCCGTAATTATCCAATTCGAAGATAATAATTCAATTATTTGTCCCATTTTTCAAATTTTTAATATGTTTAAAAATACTTTCTCTATCACTACAAAACAATATCTTATAACCTGTTAATAATAAAATCAAAATTGATAAAAGATAAAATACAAGCTCTACCATACCGTTAAAAGAAATACTACCGATAACGCCTAAGGACGAACCGCCAAACCATAAAAACAAACCCTGTAAACGCTCCATATTTAACTAAATTATCTTTTAAAAAACCGTCACCAGATTGGCCATTTTCCTTTTTTTTTTATCCCAAACACAATACTTTCCATTTTCATCACTCATATTAAAAAAAGGATGGGTGTTTGAATCCCTTGTATCTAAATGAAAAAAACCATCATAAAGGCCAAAACCTGAAATACCAACAACCCTAAGTTTGTTAAACAACAAACCTTTAATTTCTACCTGTTCAGAAAAATATTTATTAGCCAATTCAATATCACCACCAACAAACTTAAAGTCAATAGCAATATTTTTCATATGAGGGCTATTCTTAACCGCATTAGGGTTAAAAGCTGTTAACAACCTTGTATGTAACGGTGTCCTATAAGAACTTGTAATTTCAACTTTAACCCCGTAAAGTTCATTCATAAATGAACGTATTAATTGAGCAGCAGTAATTAAACGCGCATCTAAAGTATGCTCGATAGGAGCATCAACAGACTTACTATAAAACTCCTTTTCTTTAAAATTCTCAGATATTTGCCTATCCGACTTCTTTATTACTATTAAATTGCTCATATACGTTGAATATCGTTTTTAAAAAATTTCCCCCGCCTTCTTGCCCTTTGTCTATAAGATCCTTTTTATAACCATGCCTGTTATATTCCTTCATTTCACAAACACGGGAAACTACCATGTAAGAACCCCAAACAGGGCTTGTTACAACTACAGACAATAAAACTGTAGGGATTAATACTAAAATTATTAGCAATAAGAATGTTAAGAATATACTTTTCATTTTTTTGAGTTTTTAATTTATTTTAAATAATAAACTTATTATTATCATCAATAAAAGAAGCTGTTTTTGCCTGTATACTTTCTTTAGTTGATTTATTCAACTGCCTATCAAACCAACCATACAAAGTCCTAGATTTAAACCTATAACGCCTCACGCCAAATTTTTTAATTATATAGGCAAAATCATCTTCACTCAAAGGCTCTAATTTTTCATAAACTATAACATCTCTGGTCATTGTTACCCATGCGCCTATAAAATCATCCATAAAATCAACAATCCTATCTAAAGATGATTCAGGTAATGTTAAAAAATCAACATCATAACTAATCTTATCAACAGCCTTCTTTTTTTCTTCTAAAACCGATTCATCATCGCTTATAAAATCATTAGATTCTGTAAATTTCTGCAAAAAGCCTTTACCGCTCTTACCTTTAGAAAAATATCCCTTCAAAAAAAAGAATATAACAAAAAGAACAGTAATCAATGAAATAAGGCTGTTAACAAAACCTAAAGAAGAATCTAAACCTTTAGATAGACCTCCAATTGAAATATTTTTTTTAAATTGTGCCATATTAAAAAATTAAACACCATGAAAAATTCTACAGAAAAAGTTTTAATGAATATTTCGGATCTAATTTTATTCATAAGAAAAATAATCAGATTCTTAGCTTCATTAATAAGTATTGCGATTTTAACCTTAACATTAACAATTAATAAACTGTTTTTATTAATTGATAAAATACCTGAATTTACAGAAGAAGAAAAAAACACTTTTGTAATATTATTAGTAATATCAATTATCTACTTATCAGGAGAATTAAGCGCAAAACTTATAAAAGAAAGGGAATAAACCCTTTCTTTTTAATACCTTTTACGTCGTCGCCCGTAAGCCGACTTAGACCGTTTTCCAGCTTTAAAAGCCCCGGTCTTAGCTTTTCTAATTCTCCTAGAAAGCTCCTTTTTTGAAATAAACATAACTTCAAATTTTAATTAATAAACAACTACTTTACACTAAAAAAATCCTCTACTTTCGTCTTGATCATCCATCTCCCTTAAAGTCCTTGCTAAATCATTAAGGGTATTATCCCTCTTGTAAGCGTTTATACGCTTACTAATAATTATATAAGCAATCGCACAACCAAGACTAAAAATCCAATTATACCTTAATTTCGAATACCAGATTTGAATAAAATTCTTTTTCTCAACCTCCATGGAAAGCAAATCTTTTTCCCATTTTTTAGCTTCTTGTTCAACCTGGTCAACATCACTTGTCGCAAACTGTGCGTTTTCACGCAATATTTTAAATGTTACATCAATAATATTCATCTATTTTCTTTTTTTAAATTTCTTCTCAGGTTTGTAAAATTTCTTTTTCCCTTTTCGGGAAAAAACAAAACGGCCAATCAATAAAACTGAAACAGCTATCAAACCAATAGTAAGATAATCGACCTTTACGTTTGTATCAACGTTTAAAGTAGGTAAACCCCAATTCTTAATACCTTCACGAATTTTAGTTATAAAATTAGAAGTATCACTAACAGTTGTGTTAATGTTGTTGGTAGTTTGATACGCCTTACCAAAAAACCTCTCTACAGAAGTACCTATATTTTTAAGTAAACCCATTACAAAATCTTTTTAATAATAATAAAACCAACAGCAACCCAAACCAAAGGCATAAAATCAAAACCTTTTACAGTTGCGTCCATGGAATCAACAGTACTAACAGTTACTTCATCATCAAGAGTGACCTCTTTAACCTCTGTTTTACCGTCTACAACCTTACTACCATCAACATAGATAGATTTAGCATAATCCAATAAATCTCTACTGGAATTGTATTTTATCTGCCAATCATTCCAAACCTTTACTTTTTCATTATACGTTGAATAATTACCACCTAAAGGCATAACAGGACGAACCGGACGTTTAGGAATAATAGGTTTAAAAGTACTAGTTTTTATACCGTAAGTACTAGATTTTGTTGTTGTTGAAGTTTCTAAAACATCAACAGTATAAGGCTTTATATCTTTTAATAAAGCTTTTTTTGTAGTTAAAGCCTCTACGCTAGTCGCTTTTAAAGCCATATCATTACTTTTTAGACAATAATAGAATTACAACAATACCAATGATTATAAAAATCATACCTTTATTAGTCTCCAAATAGGCGGTTGCACCGTTATTATTAGAACCGCCAAATATACCGGAAACGTTACCCTTTCCAAATATAGAACTAACACCCTGCGCCACCGATTGAACCGTTGAAGAAACACCGCCCCAAATGTCTGAAGTAGGATTAAAACCATTTTCATAAGCCAAAGCTTTCTGGGTCGTTTTTATTTCTTGTTTTTGAAGCTTAAAATCGTATTTAGCTTCTTTTCGCTCCATAACGCGCTCTTGCCTTTTTTCAGCAAAATCAGATATTGCGTTTCCTGTAGCTTTAATATGTGCGACGGGGTTAATAACATCAATTGTTTTCTTTAAAACACCGCCAATTTTTTTAAATAAACCCATAACATTAATTGTTAAAAAAAAAGGCTACAGGCTTTAAGCCAATAGCCATTTTTTAAATCTAACCAATCAAATAAAACACCTAGGAAACCACTTTATTTTCTGCAACTTTTTTATGCCGTTGTGCCTTTACGGATGCCTTTGCAACTGTCTGAGCAGGAGCTTCAAAATTACGGTAAACAACATAGTTGTTTCCACTTGTAACAGAACCAGAAACAAGATTTAACTCGATTGAACACTTATCTAATTCATCTTTAACAAGAGAAAAAGATTGTGCGCGGGCATTTGCAGCCGTTAAAGAAGGATATTTATCTATCCTTTCAACCAATAAATCTGTATAATTCTTATTTGCATTATACCTGTCAGATTTTATCTGAACAGAATCAATTATCTTATCAGCAGTTAAAACTCCTGTTTTATCATCATTGATAAAAACAATAGAGGTAACATTATCACCTAATGTTTCAGCGAAAACAGTCTCGGCAGCTTTAACAGCTAAAACATTAATTTTTGGCAAAACATATTGCAAACCAATATCCTCAATCTCTGAAAATTCCAAATAAGAATCACCTGTAGCAGAAGCAGCCCAAATATCGTCATTAGTACGAATATCAACAGATAATTTATCGTCATTATCAAGATTAAGTATGCCGCCAAAATCAATAAAACCGTATTGAATAGCACTTACACCAGAAACAAGCGTTAAAGGTGTACTAATTTGAGCCCAATCATTACTGAAAATCGCAGACTCTTTTAAAAGGGTGAATAAATTACCATTAAAAATATTATACTCCCTGTTAGCCTGTTTTAAAATACCAGTAACATTAATTTTCTCCCAATCAATAAGGGAAGTAGAAGAACTCAAACCAGATGCAGCCTTAGCATGAGCAACAAACATCAGTTTTGAAATATTTTTTGACGTTAAGTCAATTCTGGTTTTTTCACCAGCGTAAATAATTTTAGACATATCTAAAAATTTTAATTACTTTCCAAATTAATACCCAACTTTGCAAGGAAAGGAGCAACCGGAGAAGCAGCCAAATATTTTTTAATATCCTTGCCAAACAAAACACCTACAAAAAAAACGGTAATCAAACCGGCTGTGGTAAACAAAAATCTTTTTGCCTTGTAAAAAAAACGTTTCATATTTTTTATTTAAATATTTACCAAAAACATCATTAAAGCAAACCAAAACTAAAAAAAGGCTGTCATTACGACAACCTTTTTATATAATTTCATGTAAATATGTCAGTTTATTTTTAAACTGGTTTTAATTTCATATAATTATCCCTTTCTTGTAGATAATATTGTGAAAAATCCAAAGGCGCGTGAACCTCTGAAAAATCAGTAAACATATTTTCTTTAATATTCAACTTTTTAAGCTTCGCCCGATAATTTCTAAAAGTAGAACCATTGATATCACAATTGCGCCTTACGTCGCTTAAAGAACCATATTCTTTAATAAGGCTAACAATCATAGCCATTTTACTAGAATCAATCTTTTGCCCTGTTATTTTTGCTATCTCACCATTACGGGGAACCCTATTTTCTTGTTTAAAACGTTGTTTTAAAAGCTCCCTTTGTTCTTCTATCCTTTTATTATAAGTAGAGACATCTTCTAAAACTTGATCTATATTATTAATTGCTTTTACTTGAAAATGATTTACAAACCGTTTAAATATCTTAATGCATTCATTAAATAAAGCCTCATTAAATACACCTACTATTGAACCAGACCTATAATATTCTGGATTAACTATATTTTCCCCGCGCCTTCCTTCATGAAATTTAGGGGCTAACATAAACGACCGCCTTTTTGTAATATCTTTTTTAATTTTCTTGTATATAGCATATTCATCTTTGTTAACTTGCCATGTTACTACGCCATCCTCATCACATTCAATAAGTTTTTCCCCATCGTCGGTTTCTTTCTTAACTTTCTGATATATTTTGTATTTCAATGCAAAAACTGGGCTTCTATTAATTAAAACCTCCTTATTGTATATTTCTGATAATTTAGCGCTTTTAAATTCAACCTCATACCTAACTATCCTATCAGCTATACTCTGCAAATAGTCGGTATCAAACAAATTCAACTCGTTTACGCCTTCCAAACTTTCAACCAATATAGCATTACGTATTAAATGTTCTGATTTATCATGTTTTCTATACTCATTGCCTTTATGATATATCTTAAGAAAAATACCGGGAAGATTATAATAAAAACTAGATTTATAAGATTGCCCTTTATCTGTAGTTTTTCGTTCATATTTTTTATACAACCTCTTTTGATATTGAATATAATTTTGTGCCTCTTCTTTATTTGGAAATATTTGATTAAAACATAAATCGACCCTGCATATTTCTATATCTGAAAAATCAACCCTCGCGTTAGGGTTGACACTCTCAAACATTTGATAAAAGAAAAACTTAACACTACTTACAAATTCACTCCATGCATTAGAATACTGGTTATTAAAATCAGACCATTTATAAAAATCAAATCCAGCCTTACTGTATTTAACAACTTGCGCAATATTATTGCCATACAAATACTTAGGGATTGAGAAATTATACTCAATGTAATCTTTTTCATAATCTATATGATAAGCAACACCATAATGATGACTAGGTAATTCATACTTATTTCTATGTTTAGATAATTTTAGCTCACCATCGCCAAACTTAATGAGCTTTTTTTGCGCCTCAATATTCTTTTGAAGTAAATCGTTTTTCTTTATTAACTTAATAAACTGTGTATATGAATTTAAATCTTCAAATTCCAACATATTCTTAATTACGATATTCTTTTTTAAATCGTGTTGGCGTATTATTACTGTGTCAAACATAACTATGCAATTTTAAATACTTTAACTTCTTTATTGTCACTAACTTTTAAATATGTATTCTTAAACTGCCCATAATCTTGATAAAACTTTTCAAGTACTGATAATTGAATTTCTAATTTTTTCTTGGTGGGGAAATCCTTTCTTTTTATTACTACATTAGACAAGGAAACTGTTATTGTGTATAACTCCCTGTATATAATATCTATACCTTGAAATATCCTTGTATTATAATTATCTGATTGTTGGCTATAAAACAACCCTTCAAACTTTTTATCAATAAGCTCGAATGAACTTTTAAGGGTTGATAACGCCAATGGCGATTCGATAAAAAAATAAAGATTTCTATATATAATAAAATTATCCGTATATACAACATTTAAATAATGCAACGAATCATTAAAAAATTGTGTTATATACGACACAAAATCTCTCGCTTTTTTACCCGAAGTAAAATAAATTTTTTTATCGTAATCGAAAAAAACCTGATAACCCCTTATGTTTTTGGTAATATTACAGACTCTTAGTTTTCTCACGACTTGCAAGCAATTTAAAAATTACTTGCGGTTTGACAAACTTTAATTTATCTAACTTTTATTAAACAACTTGTAAAAATGATAAATAATATACTTTAGTTGATTAACTTAATATTTTGTCCACCTTGTCGAACAAGTTGGATAATTTAGACGTTTAAAAACTGATTTTCAGCAAATTACTATTTATCTTTTTATAAATTATAAGACAAATAGATACTTGTTATTTTGATTCTGAAAATAATCTTACTAGATAATTCTGTGTGTAATATGATATCTCTATCAAGGTTTAGTTTTTTCTAAAAGCCATTGGCAATACCATTAATATATCACGTTTTTCATTTATACACACATTTATATCTAGGATGTGCAAACGTTAAGTCAAGTAAGAGAATACGCTTACTCCATCAGGGGCATTGACCTCTAACAAAACACAAAGGATCTTAAGATCCTTTGTGTTTTAATTTCAACTCTCTACAGAGAAAAATAACTCCTATGTGAGATAGAAAAATAATTTTTCCTGAGTTCCGCACTGGGACACCGAAATTAAAAACCGAATAAATTAGCAAGCTGTTTTTGTTCATCGTTTAAAAGAAGAGTTTCTTTAAAGGTCAAACCACTAGCTGGATCATTGATTTGCACAGCATAAATAGTTTTAGCAATCTCAATAGCTTTTTCAGGACTCATGTTAGATTTTTTTAGCTTGAGCTGTCTTTCAAGTTCTTTGTAAACTTTGTATGCAACAAAATTGATTGTAATATGAGACTCGATTCTTTTCTGAAGCCTATGATAGATCGGCCTTATTTTCAAGTCATGCTTTGAAATCCTAAACGCTTTCTCAATTTTCCACAGTTGACCATAATTGCCAATTATTTCTTCTTTAGTTAAAGAAGTATTGGTCAAGTAACCTTTAAGCCCATCCCAAGCCGCATCTTGATTAAATTTGTCGTAGTCAACATCAATCGTAACATTACCTTGCAGCTTTAAATATTTATTGTACCCACGATTGTTTATTAAAGATTTTGTTAATTTTCCAGACTTGACTTTTTGTTCCAGTTTCATCAGCCCTCTTTCTCTATTATGCCGATCCTTTTTTGCTCTTCTTTCTGTGTACCCCAAAATTAACTTTGTACCATCTTCTTTATGGATAGTTGTACTGGTTTTATCTTTCAATTTCTGAGCAAGTATTTTTTCTTTAATAGCCTCACTTTCGTTTTTAATACGTGCTCCAAGAATAAACTCATAGCCTTTGTCTTGTAGTTCTTTAACATTTGCTGATGATAGTAAGCCAGAGTCTGCAATAACAATTAGTTTTTCCAGGTCATATTTGTCTTTGAAAGTATCAATTATAGGAAGCATTGTATGTCCTTCGAACTTGTTGCCTTCATGTATCTCATACGCCAATGGATACCCTTCAATACCAACAAGCAGCCCCAATACAATTTGGGGATTTTGATGTTTACCTTCCTTGGAAAATCCTCGCTTTCTAATTTCATCTTCATCATCAATCTGAAAATAAATGGTTGTAACATCATAAAAAACAACACTAATAATACCGCCAAGTATTTTCTTGGTATGGTTATAACTAATTTGTTGAAGTATTTCCTTTTGATCAGAATAGATCTTATCCAGATACCTGTATATCCGATCCTCTTTTATATCAATGGAAAAATATCGGTGAAGGTATTGTGCGGTTTTTAGTTTGCTGGCTGGATACGATAAACGAACTAAAACCAATTGCTTTAGCAAATCACTACATACATTATCAAAACCAATTTCAGAATAGATTTTGCCAAGCAAAAGGTGTATTCCTTCAACTGAAATATTTTTAATGCTTTGTTTGACAGCATCTTTGAAATCTAGGCCTGTAAAATTAATTGTTTTCTGACCTTCATAGTGTTGTATAAAATCCAAACCTTGTTGATAAAGCAGACTGATTTTAGTTGGGTCTGAAGAACTACCAATGGTTTTAACCATTTTGTAATTTCCCGAACTTTTATCGATAACCTGTATACTTACGACACCACTTTTGTTCTTCTTTTTTCTTACAAACATGATGTAAATATACACCTGGGACACCCAAAACGCCAACATAAAAAACATTATTGAATTGACTAAGTGAGTTTTAACGATTTTGCCCTCAAAAAAGTGCGGAACTCAGGAGAAAAATAACTCCTATGTGAGATAGAAAAATAATTTTTCTATTTAACATAATGTAATCACCATAAACATAATTTATCAACATATTCCGCAGAACCGTCACGTAACCAGCCGTCTAATTGAGAAACTTCTTTTAGTTGTTGCCCTCTAAGCCTGCTAACTACAAGATAATCAAAATTCAATTCAGGTAATGCTGTCATGTCTCCCCAAAGTTTTTCAAATTGAACTACAGGAAAAATATCTTCTTGTCCTTTTCCCCAACGTTTTTTTACATCCTTTAACGTAATGTAGGTTGGCATTCTTTTAGACATAATACGAACTGCTTTCTTTACCTTCTCTGTATTATTTAAATCATTTTTAGATAATTCAAAAACATTAAGTAAAGTATCAATATTCACCCATGAAGTATTTGTGTTATAGTAAGTTAAATTAAATTCAATTTTATCGTCTGGTAAAGCTAGGCCTTCAATCAATCTTACTTTATTATCAATCTTTGCCAATCCACCGCCCCTGTCATCAAGTTTCCTTGTAATAACTTCAAACGTTAATCCTGCTCCATTTGTAATATGGTGGCCTAAAATAGCTGGATCAACATTTGCTCCTAGTGTATCAATGTTATGCACAAATAGATATTTTAATGACGGATAATCTTCTAAAAGTGAGTTTAATCTGCCATTTAAAAACATATTTGGAATTTCATACCAGTGTCCAACAGGATGTATGCATTGATGTGGTAAATTATCAGTGTAATCTTCTGCTTCACCTGATTCTTTAGCCCAATTAATTAAGGCATTATGCAAACTCTCTTGTACTTTCTGTGCCTGGTCATCAAGTAATTGTGTTGGCATTTCTTCCCACATATAGCGTAATTCTCTTTCTGTTGGTATAAGTCTTTGTCCAACAACTCTTCCTGGTGATAATCTTATGGAATTATCAAATCCGAAATTGTTTTTATATTTAAAAAACTCATCAATTGCTGAATGTGTTAAGTAACTGGTTGTAAAAACATGAGGAATAGTTTTCTTTACTAAACCCGATATTTTTCTGTTTTTTGCCAGATGAGTTTCAATAAAGCTTCGGTGTTTTCCTGATAATTTACAAAAATGGTTTAAAGATTTAACAACTCCTGCACCTTTGGTCCACCGGCTTCCTACGCCTCCTGCCAGACTGACAATGGCCAATTCACCTTTTTTTAATGACTCTATACCGATATCATAATTTTTCGCAGTGAAAATCTCATCACTAATAATTACATCATTTTTTTCTACATCTTCAATTTTAATATTGATTGGGATTCTATTATGGGAAAGCCCTATCCTACCCAATTTCAAATCTGATTTTATCTGCTGATGCAATTCCGCATCAAACCCAAACTCTATAAGTAATTGATTTAAAGTTTGTTCTAAATTGTTTTCGTCTTTAGAGTTGGGTAACATAGTTTCAATAAGATCTGAAACAAAGTTTTCATATCCTTTCTTTTTTCTACTAATTACACCCAATGTTTCAAGTTCTTTTCGTTGTGTGGAAGTAAGATTACTTATTTCCTTTCTCAATAAAACAGGTGCTAAAAACGTATAATAATCAACAGGTAAAATAGCATCGAATCCTTGTTGTATATTGCATGTAGTTCCCTGTTCATTAATACTGAAATCGTAAACTACAGGTTCCATTGCAAATGGAACCGTATGTTCCAGGATTTTTTTTGATTCCAACATGAATTCTTTAAGCTTTTTCTGGGCTTCTTCCTTATAGACTGGATTAAAAATGAATCCCATTCCTCCGCCAGACATCCCTCCCATCATCCAGAACCCCCAGAAATTAGCACCAAAATATTTTTTTACTTTTTCTATAAGTAATTCTGTGTAAACATTACTAGACCAGGGTATTATAGATTGAATTGGGCCTTCGAAATTTTGATGGGTAAATGTTCCAATAGAGTTTATATTACCAGCCTTAAGCTTTTCAACAACTTCATCAAAGAATTTAATTGCTTGCTGTCTTGCTTGCCATTCTTTCTCAGATCGGAGTAAATATTTCTCTGTCACCATCTCTAAAACAGGGCCAACATCTTGAGCAAGTCCACCGTGAACCATCACAAGGCAATCCTGTAATTTTTTTCGTGTTGCAAGGCTAACTTCTTCTTGGGATAAAATTGTATGATTTGGTAGTAATCGTCCTTTACTAATTTTATATTCAGGATCTCCCTCTTTTGCCTGTACACCTTTAATTAATTTAATACCAGGCCACACCCCTCCTGAATCCTGCCAGCCACCACCCGATCCACCAATCCACTCACCAAGGATAGCCCTGGCTGCAACCAATCTTCTTTCTTCTTCCTCTAGGTTTCCTGTTAGTTGTTTTGTTTGGCCTGTTGCACGCATACAAACAGAAATTAAGGATGCTAGTAAATTTGTAGATACCGCTAAACGAGAACCTTTGGGAATATTATTAACTTTACTTACTATTTCAATTCCTTTATTTTCGCCAACTAATTGTTTTAGAAGTTCTTTCAAAGGTGTTCCAGAACCTTCCATTCCTGCAGGAATAAGTCCCGAAGCTATTACTGCTGCCTTAATGAGCCCCAAATAATCTTTAGCAAAATCAAAAACATCTTCCAATTTTGTTATTGATGTAGAAGCTTTTAAGTCAATACTTGTGAGTTTTAATACAGGTTCTTCAATAACTCTAAAATAGCTATCTATAGGAGGTTTGGGAGTTGAAGTATTTTTGTTATCCTTTACAGTTAGGTCAACAGATATATTTAAAACCTGGGCCCCTTCAGGAAAATCCATCCCTAAAAAAAATATATCACTCCATCCACTATGTGTAATATCCATTCGTACTGGTGTGGATTCATTTAACAATGGATAAAGTCCTGTTTGCCCGTCTTTTTCAAGTAGTTCTTTTTTTACTCTTAATGGGTGATCCTGAGGATGCCCAATTCTGAACATCCATTGATTTCCGTGTGTTAAACGGACACTGCTCCGCACTTGATCAGCTAAAATTTGAAACGCTAACTTATGATATGCTTCAGCTAATCCACTGGAAATTCCTTCATTAATACCATGTTTTTCTTGTGCCATCAAAAAAATATCTATGGCTTCTTCAAAACGACGCTTCAGCATATGTTCGTAAGCTTCGTATTGAATCATACTTTTATAGCTAACCCCTTCTCTGTAAGGCAAATGAAATCGATGGATGGCATATAGAAAAAACAAGGAACGTACTTTAAAGTAAAGATTTTCATTCTCTCTCCTAAACTGCTCTAATTCTTTACATTCCAGAATTAGTTCTTCTGTCGTAGCATTTTTGCAATATAAATCTAAAGATTTATTTTTTACTTCAGGATTTAAGGATGTGATTAACTCAATTAATTTACTCATTTTACCTCCCCCTGCTATCCAAATCTTTAATCAGTAAAAGCTCCAAAATTTCTGTAAGGACCTGGTCCCTCTCATTACCACTTAGGGCTATTGCTAGTTGGGCTTTTAGCAAACCGTACTTCTCTCCCATATCAAATCTTAGATCATTTTTTTCGATAGCCAAGTATTGTTCTTGTTTAGCTAATTGATTGAGTGCCCCACTTAGATTCACTTTTTTCCCTGGATTATTTTTTAATTCGTTCTCTAATAAATTTAAAACTGTTGGTGTAAAAACATGCATACCAAAGAAACACAGGTAATGCCCCGCTCTTAAACCAGGAACAATAAGTTTCTGTTCTGCAATAGTAGGTGTAGGTTTTTCAATAACCTGATTTATTTTATATACAGAATTAATATTTTTGAAACCTGTACCACCAACAACGCCAAAATTTGGAATTAAACTTTCTCTTGTAGCCTGTACAGTAGAAACAGAGCATTCATGCTTTTTAGCAAAATCTACGAGGTGTTTCGCACAAGGAATTTCTTCTTTATTAACATAAAGATGATCGCCTACCAGATGTAAAAAAGATTCATTTGCAATAAAATTTTTTGCAGAATACAATGCATGACCATAACCCAATGGTTCTTTTTGATATAGAAATGTCACATAATTTTCATGTTCGCCCAGGATTTGATTGTAGGTTTTTTCATCTTCTGGATGAATAATAACACAAATATCGTTTATGCCAGCGACAACAACTTCTTCGATAAGAATCTCGAGAACAGTTTTCTTTTTTCCGTCTCTATCAATTAATGTTTGTAAAGGTAATTTACGCTGATCAGGAGCTGCAGCTGTAATCACTGCTTTCTTTAGAATCATCTTAGTTAAATTATATTTTATGCTAAAATAGAATTATCAGAATATAAAAACCAGATGAAAAGTATATTTTTAAAATAAATCTATTTAATAGATTATACCATAAGATATTTAAGCATTTGCTAATTCAAATTTATAGCCAACACCTTTTATTGTTTTTATTGAGTTTTCTCCTATTTTCTCCCTTAGCTTTCGAATATATACATCAATAGTTCTATCTCCAACAAAAATATCATCACCCCAAATTTTACTAAAAATCTCTTCACGTGTAAAAACTTTTGAAGGTCTTGATGTAAGAAGGAGTAAAAGATTAAATTCTTTTTTAGGCAGATTTAAAGGTTGTTCATTAAATCGAACTTCGTGCTTTTCTTTATCAATTACCAGCTCTCCAATGTTATAGCTTGTATCTTGTTGTGATATATGAGATTCTGTTGAAATATTTGTGTATCTTTTTAATAAAACTTTTACCCTGGCAATAAAAACTTTAGGGCGAATAGGTTTAATTATGTAATCATCAGCACCAGCCTCAAATCCTGCAACCTGAGAATAATCCTCTGACCTTGCTGTAAGAAATGTAATGATTGTGCTACCTAGTGTAGGAATTTCTCTTAACTTTTCACAAGTCTCAACACCATCCATTTCAGGCATCATTACATCCAATATTATTAAATGAGGTGTAATTTCTTTTGCGATATTAATTGCTTCTTTCCCATTGTTAGCGGTATATACAGAATATCCTTCTTTTTTTAAATTATAACTGGTAAATTCTAAAATATCTTGTTCATCATCAACAACAAGGACTTTATAATTAGGAGTTTCCATTACTTCTTATTTTTTTTGCTAAAGTAGAATATGAATTAAGAATGGATGTTAAATTAATTTTATTAAATTTTATATATTGCACATTACTTAAGATTAACTAAATGTCGATTTAATAAAAAATTAACATACCTCTTTTCTTTAAATAAATATAGAATTTACCTTTGTGGCATTCTTTACAAAAATAAAATTATGGAAAATATCTATTGGTTTATCGTGTTGATTTTGTTTGTTTTAGCAATATCTGATTTAATTGTTGGTGTTAGTAACGATGCGGTAAACTTTCTTAACTCTGCTATTGGTTCAAAAGCTGCTCCTTTTAAAGTAATAATGGTTATTGCAGCACTTGGTATCTTAGTTGGGGCAACCTTTTCAAGTGGAATGATGGAAGTGGCAAGAAAGGGGATCTTCCATCCTAATAATTTTTATTTCTCGGAAATCATGATCATTTTTCTTTCTGTTATGATTACCGATATTATTTTGTTAGACCTGTTTAATACAATGGGATTACCAACTTCAACCACAGTATCGATTGTTTTTGAGTTATTAGGTGGTGCAGTTGGAATGGCTTTAATAAAATTAAAAAGAGATACTGCAGGAGTATATCAAATGGCTGATTTTATTAATACAGATCAGGCACTTCTTATAATATTTGGAATTCTTTTATCTGTTGTTGTCGCTTTTACTGTTGGTGCAATTGTTCAATATCTTTCCAGATTAATTTTCTCCTTTAATTATGAAAAAATCCTGAAATATTTTGGTTCTATCTGGGGAGCTTTAGCCATTACAGCAATTACTCATTTTATGTTGATAAAAGGCGCAAAAGATGCATCTTTTATGACAGATACTGCATCAACCTGGATAAAAGAAAATTCAATGTTGGTTCTGCTTTATAGCTTTTTAGGATGGGCAGTTATTTTGCAAATATTAACAATGCTTTTTAAAATAAACATCTTAAAAATTATTGTTTTGGTTGGTACATTTGCTTTAGCAATGGCCTTTGCTGGCAATGATTTAGTTAATTTTATTGGTGTTCCATTAGCTGGTTTTGCGTCTTACGAAGCGTTCTCAGCAACAGCAGGGGCAACACCTGACTCATTTTCGATGGGTGCTTTGCAAGCAAAAGTTCAAACCCCAACGTATTTTCTATTAGCGGCAGGTGCTATTATGGTAGCCACGCTTTGGTTGTCGAAAAAAGCGAAATCTGTTGTTAAAACTTCTATTGATTTAAGCAGGCAAGATGAAGGAACAGAAAGATTTGAATCTTCTTATTTAGCTCGCTCAATCGTTCGAGGATTTGTAAATTTATCAAAATCAATATCTACAGTTCTACCTGATAAGTTTATAGAAGCAATAGGAAAACGTTTTGACAACAAAAAACAACAAAAAGTACTTAAGGAAAAAGGTGTTGCATTTGACTTAATTAGAGCATCCGTTAACCTTGTTGTTGCTAGTATATTAATAGCTTTTGCCACTTCAAAGAAATTGCCATTATCGACTACCTATGTTACTTTTATGGTTGCAATGGGTACTTCATTGGCAGATGGTGCTTGGGGAAGAGAAAGTGCAGTTTATAGAATTTCTGGGGTAGTAACTGTTATTGGAGGATGGTTCTTTACTGCTTTTATTGCATTTACAGTATCATTTGTTATTGCCAATATTATTAATCTGGGTGGAATTTATGCAATTGTTGCCCTATTAATTATTGCCTTAATTTTTATTGTTAGGACACATCATATTCATAAAATAAAACTAAAACAAGAAGTAGCTAAAGAGAAAAAAACTAAACATGATTTTGTAAATAGTTCTGTAGTTTATCAAAACTCAAAAGAGCTATTAATACAAACAATAAAAGAAATAGAGGAAATTTATTCAAATTCTGTAGAAGGCCTGCTTCATGAGAAATTAAAATCAACAAAAAAAGCTGTTAAAAGCAATAAAAAATTAGCTGAAAAAATCTTGTCAGAAAGAAAGGAAATGTACCAATCCATAAATGAGATTAAAGATAATACTCTTGATATGGGTGTTTATATCTTTCAAATATTCGATTATTTAAAAGAATTAACAATTGCTATGGATACGATTGTAATTCCGGTTTATGAGCATATTGATAACAACCACACTCCTCTTTCAAAAATTCAGAATGACAGGTTGAAAATCTACCATAAAAAAATGAACAACTTCTTTTCTCAATGTCTGAAAATAGTTGAGAAAGGGAATTTTGATAAAAAAGAAGATTTAAGACTTTTACGAACAGAAATAAAAGCAATGAACACCGAGTTTAAAACAGAGCATATTAAATCATTAAATAAAAACGGTTTAGGTAAAAAATCGAGCCTGTTATTCCTTGATATCCTTGCTACATCAAAAGTTACTATTAGCATATTAAACTCTTTGGTTCTTGCACAAGAGAAATTTATAAAATCAAAATCAATCAAATTAAAGTCAAAATTTTAAGATATTTCATGTACATTGTCTATAAGGCCGCAAGGAAATTTCCTTGCGGCTTTTTTAATTCAACTTTTTATTATTTTTGATGTTTAGCTAAAATGATTATAAAGAACCTTAATCTTTTAATCATTTTATTATGTCTAAAAAACTAAAAAATAGCTTAATACACTATGAAAAAAAATAATCTTTTAATCCTTGCTGCAGTTGTTATTTTTGTTGTAAGCTGCAAAGTAAAAGAAGATGCAGATATTACATCAGATGAGATTTACAATCATGTCAAATACCTGGCATCCGATGAACTAAAAGGGAGATATCCAGGAACAAATGGTGATAGTCTTACTGTAGATTATATTATTTCTTCGTTGAAGAAATCAGGCTTCAAAGATAAAAATATTGAAAAACAGGAATTTGAAGTTGTTAATGGGATTAAAAATTTAGGAGATAACTTATTATCCTTTGATGAAAATACGATTCCGGATTCTTTATTTGCACCATTCCCATTTTCTGAAACAGGAGAAATACAGGGAAACCTTGTTTTCGTCGGATATGGTTTTCAAATAAACACAAAAGAACTTAAATGGGATGACTATACATCCGTTGATGTAGAAAATAAGATAGCAGTTATATTAAAAGGCGATCCATTGCCAGATAGTTCAAATTCGGTTTATAGTTCACATAACTCAGATATAAACAAAGCACTTACTGCAAAAGATAATGGAGCAATTGGAGTAATTTTTGTTTCAGGCTCTTCTTTTGATAATGATGATGTACTTATTGAATTAAAAGGCAATAAATCAAATATAGGCATACCTGTCATTCAAATTAAAAGAGAAACATTTAACACTGTTCTCGAAAATACAACCATTAATGAATTAGAAGAGAATATTAATAATACCCTGGAACCAAATTCTTTTGAACTTGCTTTTTCGGCTAATTTGAAGTTAAATCTTGAAATTGATAAAAGAAAGACATTCAATGTTATAGCAACAATTAACGCTGCTAATTTTTCAAAAGAAACAATTGTTCTTGGTGCCCATTACGATCATTTAGGGATGGGTGGAGAAGGCTCCTCTTCACGAAAAAGAGACACTGTTGCTGTGCATAATGGAGCAGATGATAATGCTTCTGGAGTGGCTGGTGTATTAGAGATTGCAGAAAAATTAATAGCTCAAAAGGATGAACTAAAAAGAAATTTTGTTTTTGTCTTTTTTAGTGCTGAAGAAATGGGATTATTAGGATCAAAATATTTTGTTGAAAATACTTCTGTTGAAGTTTCTGATATTATTGCAATGGTTAACCTAGATATGATTGGTAGAATGAAAGCAGACTCTTCAATACAAATCGGAGGGACAGGTACTTCTCTTGAAACCAAAGATATTTTAAATGATATAAATGCAGATTTTCATTTTAAAATAGCAATGTCTGATGCAGGATATGGTCCTTCTGATCATGCTTCATTTTATGCAAAAGATATTCCTGTTTTTTTTATTTCTTCCGGGGCTCATCCTGACTACCATACTCCTGATGATGATTTAGAGTTATTAAATATTGATGGAATCAAAATGATTGCTAATTTCGCATCAGAAATTCTTTTCAGTATATCTGAAAAAGAAAATAAGCTAACATTCCAGGAGGCTGGGCCTAAGACTAATTCTGGTGGAGGCAGGAATTATAAAGTTACCCTTGGTATCATGCCTGATTTCACATCAACAGAGAATAAAGGACTCGGAGTAGATTTTGTTTCTCCCGGAAGGCCTGCAGAGAACGGTGGAGTTAAAAAGGGCGATTTAATTATTGCTATTGATGGAAAGCCTATAAAGAATATATATGAATATATGTATCGAATGGAAAAATATAATGTTGGCGATCGAATTACAGTTACTGTAAAACGAGGTGAAAAAGAGGAAGTTTTACTTATCCAACTATAAAATTGATGAAAAAATTCGCATTTTGGTTTCTAGCAGTAGTAATAGCAATAAGTTCAATGGTTTTTCAGCGGTTAACAGGACCGACCAATCCTCAAAGACTTAAACTAGAACTTGAAGATACCAGTTATAAAATTCAATTACCCCGATCTGAAGACACAAAAAACGATGCTATCATAAAATTTAATATCCCAGATAAAGATATAACCGGAAAGCTTATTTTTAGAAGATTTCCTACAAATGAGGAATGGGAAACCATTGATTTTATTAGAGAGGGAGAAAGTATTTATGCTTATATCCCCAAACAACCAGCAGCAGGAAAAGTAGAATATTATATTACTTTTTCAAAAGGAAAACTATCAGAGGAAATATCAAAAGATAGTACTGTTAAGATAAGATTCACTGGAACTGTTCCTAGTTATATTTTACTTATACATATTCTTTTAATGATTGCTGCAACGTTAATGTCAAATGTTGCAGGGATTTATGCGATTTTTAAAGAAAAGAGATACAAAAGAAATATGTATTGGGCATTTGGTTTTCTTATTGGTGGCGGACTAATTTTTGGACCATTGGTTCAATATTATGCTTTTGGCGATTTGTGGACCGGTATTCCTTTTGGATGGGATCTTACGGATAACAAAACTCTATTTGCGTTCATTTTTTGGTTGGTTGCAGTAATCGGTAATTATAAAAAGGAGAAACCTTATCTTGTTATTATTGCAGCTGCTGTTATGTTATTAATTTATTTAATACCGCATAGTGCACTTGGCTCTGAACTCGATTATGAATCTGGTCAGGTTACTACTGGAATGATATTATTAAATAGCTTCTTTTAATAACGGTTTTAACCAATCACATTTTATTAATTCCTCCATGATATTAATACTTTCTTTTTTAAGGAAGTATTAAATTGATTATTAATTTAAAATTAGATATATGAATAAAAACAAGTTTATTAATTCAAAAACAGTTCATTTTAAACAGTGGACACGCAAATCCTTTGGGGTTTATTCGAGCTTAGGCAAGTTGGTGAAAATTTGCTCGTTGGCTTTGAGTTACTCTTTGCTTGTATTGCCTGCAAAAGCAAAGAACACAGATCAAGACACAATTGTTATACAGATGCAGGATGAAGTAGATCTTGAAGAAGTTGAAATAACCGGTCAACGCACTCCTGCTGTTTTTTCAGAAATAGGAAGAGCAATATCTGTAATCTCAAAATCTGAAATACAGTCGTCGCCGGCCCAGAGTCTAGAAGATTTGCTTGAATATGCTCAAAGCATAGATATACGACAACGAAACACAAATGGCGTTCAAGCAGATGTTCAAATGAGAGGCGGTTCTTTCGACCAGATCCTCATCCTTCTCAATGGCATCAACATTACCGACCCACAAACAGGCCACTTCAACTTAAATCTCCCCGTTACCATCGATCAAATAGAACGTGTTGAAATTCTCCGTGGTGGAGCATCCCGAGTTTATGGAACCAACGCATATAAAGGTGTAATCAATTTTATTACTTCAAACGAAAAAAATAATGTAAAGGCGAGCTTAAGCTATGGTCAGCATAATCTTTTTGATGCAGGTATATCAGCCTCTTTGGGTAAAAGTAGCTTCTCAAATGAACTTTCCTTCAATCATAAATCTTCCGACGGATATACTCAAAGCACAGATTATAATGTAAATAATTTATATTATCAGGCGCGACTCGCCCATGAAAATATTTCTAACTCTATTGCTCTTGGGTTAACACAAAAAGCCTATGGAGCCAATGCGTTTTATTCTCCTCGTTTTCCGGATCAATATGAAGAAACAAATTCTCAATTTGTAGCCATAAAATCAAGGTACACAAAAAAGTTAGACGTTAAAATTGATGGATATTGGAGACGTCACCAGGATCATTTTTTGCTGAAACGTGATGATCCTTCTTTTTATGAGAATTTCCATCGCACCGATATTTTTGGTGCTAATGCAGATACTTATTTTGAGAGTGAACTAGGAAAAACATCTGTTGGATTAAATTTTCGAAATGAAAAGATACTAAGTAGCAGATTGGGTGATGATATATCTGAACCTATCAAAATTAATTCTGAAGATAGCGCATATTATACTAAAAGCTATTCTCGTTACTATTTCAATGGTTTTCTTGAACAAAAGGTTTCTTTAGGAAAATTAAATATTGTTGGTGGAACTTTAATTGAGATAAATTCTGAAAGTGATAAGCTTCAATTTTATCCAGGTATTGATGTAAATTATTCGATTTATAATGGCTTAAAAATATATTCTTCAATAAATCGATCAATGCGTTTACCAACCTTTACCGACATGTTTTATACTGATGGTTCGAATGAAGGGACTGCTGATTTAAAACCAGAAAAGCTTACGTCGTTTGAAGGGGGAATAAGCTACTCCTCTCCTTTTATCAGTACAGATATTACCTATTTCTATGATCATGCAACAGATGTAATAGATTGGTTATGGTTAACAGATAGAAATTTATATAAAGCTACAAACTTATCCGAGATAACGACCCAGGGTATTGAAACTCAAGTTGTTTTTTCATTTTTAAATGTACCCATCCTGGAAAAAATCACGTTGAGTTATTCTGCTAATGATGTGTCAAAGCAAAGCAAAGAGTATGAATCTAAATATGTTCTCGACCATTTAAAAAACAAAGTTGGAGTTAAAAGTTCTTTTCTGTTTTTTGAAAATTTTCTTCTAACTTTTTATACAACTTACCAGGATAGAAATGGAACATATCTGGTTTACGATGCTGGATCAGGAGAAACAAATACAAAGGAATTTAAGCCTTATTGGTTATCAGACGCAAGGCTTAGCTGGACAAGAAATTATCTTACTCTTTATGCAGAAGCGACCAATTTATTTGATGTGAAATATATTGATATAGGAAGTCTAACGCAACCAGGAAGGTGGTTAAAAGCAGGAATCAAGATAAATTTTAATTTTAACAATTAATAGAACTGTAGATTGTCTCGATAAAAAAAGCTCTGAAATGAATTCATTTCAGAGCTTTTTTATACTATTAAGTAATAGTAAGGCAAAATATAAAACTGGCGAATCAAGAAAAATGCATTGCCAACATTACAATTCTTATTTATCCAAGGAACATTTATTTAAAATAACATCCATCAGATACCCGGAACAGATTCCTTTAATATTAACAACTTCTCCAATTTCTGGTAATACTTCTGGTAAAGCTGATTTATCAAAGCTGCATATAACACCAGATATTTCATCGGTATTTTTTAATGTTAGTGCAATATTTTCCCCTTCAGTTGTAATTTCATCCAACCTGCCGGATACTTCGACAACTTTTCCAAGATATTTTGCATTTGCAGCCTGTTCATCATTATTGAACTCTTCTACAAGTGTAAGCGGTTCAATAGAAAAATCTGCCTGTACTTTTCCTAAACTTGTTTCACTTGGTCTGAACACATACCAGCCTAACAGGATAATAACAATTATAATTATTAATAATATAATAATTAGAAATTTTTTGTTTTTCATAGCCATAAAATTTTAGTTGTAATCATTCTCAATGTTTACGGTAATTTCTTTAGCAATTTTTTCTTCAACAACATTTGGAATTTCAATATTATAATTTTTGGGCACTAGAATGAATTCAGATTTTGCAGATACTTTTTTATTTTTTATAGTTAACATTGCTGCTGTCGTTATATTCTTCGTAACGCCATGAATTGTAAGTGATCCTTCCACATTTGCTTTGTATATTCCATCCTTTTCAAAATCAATGCTGTTCAGATTTATTATTTTACCATTAAATGATGCTTTGGGGAATTCGTCAGATTCCATGTAATTTTCATTGAAGTGCTCTTGCATTAGCTTCTTTTCAAATTCAAAAGATTTTACAAGAAGGCTAAATTGTATATCTCCCGTTTCTTTATCGAGAATACTAACCGATTGGTGATTATGTGCCTCAATATCTTCAACGGCTGTATGCGAGTAAAACCATATATGTCCATTTTTTGAAATCAATTTTTGGGCGTATAGTCCTGTATTTATTAACAGTGCGGCAATAAATAAAACTAGAGTTTTCATCTTTCTGCTTTTAAAATTTGTATAAAAACTTAATGTAAGTTCTATTTCAACGTAAAAACCCTTGAAATGTTGAAACCAAAATGAATATCTCCGTTAAGCCAGTCTCCTGTTGTTTCTCCAATGAATCCTTTTTCGATCATAGCGATAGAATTTGAAAAAAACAATTGAAAAACATGCCCTCCGGTTTCAATATCAAATCCAATAGAAAGCGGGTTAAAGGTTTCTATGCTCGGAAAATTATTAATTGGTGGAATAACATAATAATATTCTGCATTTACAGAAACACGATTTGATAATTTAAAGCGACTACCAATACCAACAGCCAGAATATCATTTGGGTCGAGTTCTGTAGCAACCATGTTTCTGTGCACAAGGGTTGGATTTATTTCCAGTGAAAATCTTTCACTAAATTTACGTGCCACCAAAAATTGATGAACATAGCTTACACGATCCCAGAAGGGTAATTCTGCTTCATTTTGCCATTTTAGTGTATTTACAGAAGCTGTTGTTAAATAAGAAACTGATACCGGCATTGTACGTTCTCCTTTTGATTGTCTTAAAAGTGAAAATTTAAACAATCCATCGTATGATTTTTCATACGTTCCCCTGCCAATACCAACCATTAGCCAATCAGCAATACCATAGTCAAAACCAATGTGAATGTTTGCCTGGTCTAACCCCAAAAACTCATAAAGTCCTGAATTAATCCTGCCAAAACGATGAGAAATCCTAAAATCCAACTGCCCTTCGGGCATACGCTCAACTGAATGCCCACTAACAATTCTTGTAGCTTTAAAAGTTGCATATGTATATTCTGTATTATTACCTGTTGATTCTTCCAATAAATCATCTATATCCTGGCCCCTAAGAACAAAAGGAAAGAATACACTTGTTATCAATATGATTATTAACGTATTTTTCATGTTGGAATATATTAATCGTTAAGAGCTCCGTTTTCAATCCATACATGGGTTTGTGTTATTTTACAGTCTGCTAATTTTGTGCCTCCTTTAGGCATTGGGCTGTATCCATTATTATGTGAGATAGAACCTAGTAAACTACCATTGTCAGCAGCAATTTTTACGTCATTAAAATCTTCAAGTTTAATGCCTCCACCACTACCAGATGCAACAGAATTCCTATGGCATGAATAACAATAGGATTGTAACATAGGTTGTATTGTTGTGCTATAGGTTACATTTGTTGTATCACAGCCAGAGTTCAATTCAGGAAAAAGATATTCTTCGCTATCATAGTAACAAGAATTGAGAAACAAACAACCTGTGATAATTGAGCCGATGAAGAATACAATGGATAATGGATGCTTATTCATAAATTAGTTTTTTGTTAGTTATTTAACATACCTTGTTCTACCCATAATTCAATGGTCCTAATCTCACAATCTGTTAAACTATATGTCTGAGGCATGGAAATAAACCCGTTTTCTCTGCGAATAGACCCAAGTAACAGAGATGTCCCATTTCTTGTTTCATTAATTGCATTTGCTATATTAGTGTAACTGTTGAGTAAAACACCTCCGTTAGCAGGTATTGTATTATGACACGAAATGCAATTATCTTGTAAAATAGGTAAAACATGTTGACTATATGAAATTGAAGATAATGTATCACATCCTTTTCCAGGGCAGTCACTATTAATTGCCCCTTCATCAATCCATTGCTGAATAGCAGCTATTTGATCGTTTGATAAGCGAGAACGTGGAGGTGGTGGCATTTGGTCGTCTGCTTCATTTGAGATTAAAACATTATATATTTTACTGTTTTGAGAGTTATAGGGACTTATACCTCTGGAAACGATATGTGCATAATCTGTTAAGATATACCCTTCAGCATGTGAAGCTGCATCATGACAACCTGTTGTGGCACAGCTAGATAAAAAGATTGGCTGTATGTCCTGTTTAAAACAAATAGTATCCTCAGGATAAGTAGTAGAAGTACTACTAGAAGTATCTGTGCACATAGTCTCTAATGCACCTTGCAAAATCCATAGTTGAATAATATTTCTTTCATTTTTTGAAAGAGGACTTCCGGGAGGCATAAAATGCTCTGCCCAAATATTAGTTACGACATCATATAACTTACTCTTTTTTGGATCTCCTGGTTCTACTGAATTTATTACAGCCTGATAATTAGTAGCTACAAATCCTTCCCTGGCAGAACCTGCATCATGACACCCAATTACTCCACACGAATTTGTAAGAATAGGCTGAACCTGGGTGTTATAACAAATTGTATCAAATTCTTCAATCAATTGAGACTCATGTATACACGAATTTTGAAGAATGAAAGTAGGAAGTAAAATAATTGCAGTTATTATAAAAAAGGAAAACAATTTTTTGTGCATAATCTCAAAATTAATATCGATTATATAAACAAACGTTTCAGAACAAAAGTTATCAAAAATTAAAAATAAAAGCAATTATTTAACTGATTTTTTGTATGTTAAATAAAACTATAACTTTCCTATCTAGATGGTAATATCAATATTTTATAGCCTATACAAGACAACTTATATTTGAAAATTTCATTTAATACTATTCTTAAGGGAAAAGATAATAGGATTGATAGTTAATATTAATTATTATCGTATAAATACCCAGAAGTAGAAGATCGAGGAATTCTTATGATTAAATATGACTTTATGTTATAACATAAAGTCATAATCAATATTAATAACCAATAGTAAATCGTTCTTGATGATGCTCTTTCTTTTCTAATTCATCGACCATAGCAACAGCATAGTCTTCAACAGATATTTTACTTTCCCCCTTTTCATCTACAATTAAATTATCTTTTCCAAGACGAAATTTACCTGTACGTTCTCCGGGAAATATATTTCCTGCTGGAGAAAAGAAAACCCAATCTATATCTTTTTCTTTTGTAAGGATATCTAAATAAAATTCACCTAAAGATTTAACTGCAGGTAGAATTTCTTCTGGAAGAACTCCGGTATCCATAACACGAACTCCTTCTGAAACGAAAAGAGTACCAGCGCCACCAACACAAAGCAGACGTTTAACACCAGCTTTTTTTGCTCCATTTAAAATTGTCGGGTAAACAGATAATGTTTCATTGTAAATATCAGGATTCTCCCATCCAGGATTATAAGCACTTATAACTGAATCATAATCTTTACATATTTCAATTACTGTATCAACAGATGAAACATCCGCTTTTATAACTGATAAATTAGAGTTTTCTACTTTAATTTTCTCAGGATTACGAACTACAGCTGATACATTATATTCTCTATTTAGTAATTCATTTAATATGGCTGAACCAACAAAACCACTAGCTCCAATCAAAACAACTTTTTTCATAATTATAATAATTTAGATATTTAACAACTTTTTAACTCTTAGTATCTTTTTTACTGTAAAAATATTTATAGTTATTCATTTGGACAAGTAGAAACATGATTGATAGTAAATTACAATAAAGTTAGAAATATTAAATATCAATAGATTAAGATTTATAAACTATTTAAGTTATAGCAACTTTTTTATACTAACAATAATTAATATAGTTAAAATTTATATTACTGTATTAAGATGCATATGAATAAACTAGTTCTTTTAAAGTAAAAAAACAGATTATATAAAAATGAATTTGCACAAAATACATACTTCTTTCTATTTATCAATTAAATATGATACTTATTAAATAATAAATAATATTTATTTGCGTAAAATATTTAAATATTTACGCAAAATATTAATTAAAAAATATAAGTATATTACTTTTGTAATTATAATTATTAAATAATTATGGCACGAAAAAATGTTTCTTTAAAAGATATTGCAGAAAAATTAGAACTTTCTATATCAACTGTTTCGAGGGCTTTAAAGGATCATCCAGATATTAGTGTAGATGTTAAAACTCGTGTTAATGAGTTGGCTAGAAGATGGAATTATTTTTCCGCAAAAGATTCAAATAACAAAAAAAATAACACGACTAAAACAATAGGTGTTGTAGTTCCTAATATGGAGAAAAATTTTTATGCTTCTATTATTAGTGGCATTGAAGGCTATGCGAAAAAAGAGGGATACTTTATTATAATTGCCAATTCACGCGAAAATTATGAAACAGAAAAAGAATGTATCAAAAATTTATTAAAGTTAAATGTTGAAGGCCTTATTGTATGCCTTACACAGGAAACGCGCGATTTTTCTCATTTCGATATAATGTTATCAAACACTATTCCCTTAGTATTTTTCGACAGGGTTTGTAGAACAAATGAATTTTCTTCAGTAATTGCTGATAACGCTGACGCTGCTAAGGAATTAACTCTTCACTTATTTGATTCGGGAGCTGAAAATATTGCACATATCACTGGTCCTAAAAAATTATACATTACAAATGAGCGTATTGCAGGATATATTAGCGCACTTCAAGAAAGAAATGTTTCTTATAACGAAGCGAATGTAGTTCATTGTGATTTAACTCCTACCGGAGCAACTAAAGCGGTTTATAAATTACTCAACAACAAACCCATACCAGATGCAATTTTTTGTATGAACGATACAATTGCATACGTCGTGATGAAAGAAATAAAGCGTCATGGATTTAAAATCCCAGAAGATATTGCTGTAACAGGATTTAACAATGAATTTCATTCAACCATTGTAGAACCTACATTAACTACAGTGTTACACCCTACAATTGAATTTGGAGAAGAAACAGCCCGGTTGTTGTTAGATCAAATTAATTCAGAAAATAAATTGGCTCCACGACAGGTTGTTATGAAAACAAAGCTGGTAGTAAGGGAATCATCAGAAAAACAATAAACAAATATGAAAATAAACAGGAGTAGTCTTAATTTAACAGTTGCACCAGAACGTATTATCCAATTCGGAGAAGGTAACTTTCTACGTGCTTTTGTTGATTGGATGGTGGATGAAATGAATAATAAAGCTGATTTTAATAGCAGTGTCGTAGTTGTACAACCCATCAATAGTGGAATGGTCGATTTACTTAATGAACAAGACGGGCTTTATACGTTGGTTTCAAAAGGGCTTAAAGATGGGAAAGCTGTAAAAGAGTCGAAACTGCTAAATTCTATCTCCAGAGGCATTAATCCTTATGATGATTTTGATGCTTATATTAAACTGGCAGAAAATCCTGATATGCGTTTTATTGTATCAAATACTACAGAAGCAGGAATAACCTTTGTTGAAACCGACACATTCGAGATGCTCCCCCCCTCTTCATTCCCGGGAAAATTAACCCAATTGTTATACCATCGTTATAAAACATTTCATGGAGATAACTCAAAAGGATTTATAATTTTTCCTTGCGAACTGATAGATAGAAATGGAGATAAATTAAAAAAATGTGTTGCTCAGTACTGTGATTTATGGAATTTGGAAATTGAATTTTGTAATTGGTTAGAAGCAGCCAATGTATTTACGAATACACTCGTTGATCGTATAGTACCCGGTTTTAATCCTGAATCTGCAAAAGAAGTAAATGCACAAACTGAATATGAAGATAAACTGGTTGTAGATGGAGAACATTTTCATCTTTGGGTTATAGAAGGGGCTCAATGGATTAAGAATGAAATTCCAGCTGAGAAAGCAGGATTAAATATATTATTTGTTGATGATGTAACACCTTATCGAACACGTAAAGTACGCTTATTAAACGGTCCACATACAGTTATGACACCAGTCGCATTATTATGCGGTATTGATTATGTTGGAGAAGCTGTGGAGCATGAAGTTGTGGGAGAATTTATTAAACAAACGATAAATAATGAGATTATTCCGGCTTTAGATATGCCCAAGAAAGAACTGGAATTATTTGCTAAGGCTGTTATGGAACGTTTTCGTAATCCATTTATTGAACATGCTCTTTTAAGTATTTCCTTGAACTCTGTATCAAAATACAAAGCACGGGTATTAGACACAGTTAAAGAATACCAAAGAATAAACAAAGAATTACCCACAAATTTAGTTGTTGCACTAGCTGCTTTAATGGTTCTTTATCGCGGAGAAATCAATAATGAGAAAATCACTTTGAGAGACGAAGAATTTATATTAAATTTTTTCAATACGAATTGGACAAAGGTGGATAGCAAGGAAATGGAAATAAGTGAGATGGTAAATGATTTTTTGAGAAATACAAAAATTTGGGGTGAGGATCTTACAAAGATAAACGACTTGGCTAAAAAAACTTCAAACTATTTAACTAACATTCTTAATAAAGGCATGCTTGAAGTAGTAAAGTCATTGATTTCAAGCAGTGATGTTATTAAGAGAGATGCCTAAAAAGTCAACTCGACTTTCGTCCGATATAATAATTAACTGAAAAACAAGATAAGTTTGAGCGAGGTCATGAATTTTTACACATTCTGGTTTGTACTTTAATATTAATCCAATTTATACAGAATCAAATGTCAAAATATATAGTAATTGATACCAGGGATAATGTAGCAGTAGCTTTAGACGATATAAAAAAAGGTACTATTGTAAAGATTAATAAAACGACTATAATATTAAAAGATGATATTCATCGTGCTCATAAATTTGCCTTAACTTCAATTATTAAAGGCGAAAATATTATTAAATATGGCTATCCTATTGGTCATGCAATTTCTAATATTGACTCTGGAGCTCATATAAATGAGAATAATATAAAAACCAACTTAGAAGGCGTATTGGAATACAGTTATAAAAAAGAACTTTCGGCTGTTGATTTTCCCATTCGCAATCTAACTTTTAAAGGATACAAACGAAAAAATGGGGATGTTGGTATTAGAAATGAGATTTGGATTGTCCCTACCGTGGGATGTGTAAATGGTGTGGGTGAACGTATGCTAAATACATTAAAGGCTGAAGTAGATTCCAGTATGGTGGATGGGATAGAAATTTTTAAACATAATTATGGATGTTCTCAACTTGGTGATGATCATGAAAATACGCGAAAAATTTTACGAGATATCGTTTTACATCCTAATGCTGGAGGTGTATTAGTATTAGGTTTGGGGTGCGAAAATAACCAACCCGATGATTTTGAAAAAATGCTGGGGGAATATGATCAGGATAGAATTAAGTTTCTTGTCACTCAACAAGTTCAGGATGAGCATGAAGAAGGAATGAAATTACTTCATGGCCTTTTCGATTTGGTAAGCAAAGATAAACGTGTTGATGTTCCTGTTTCTGAATTACGTGTTGGTTTAAAATGTGGTGGTTCTGATGGTATGTCAGGTATTACAGCCAATCCGCTTTTAGGAGTTTTAACAGATATTCTGGTAGCTCAAGGTGGTACTTCCGTTTTAACCGAAGTCCCTGAGATGTTTGGTGCCGAAACAATTCTAATGAGCCGTTCAAAAGACAAAGATACTTTTGATAAAACAGTACATCTAATCAACGATTTTAAAGATTTTTTTATAAAGAACAAACAACCTATCTATGAAAATCCATCTCCTGGAAATAAAGCAGGAGGAATTTCAACATTGGAAGAAAAATCATTGGGTTGCACCCAAAAATGTGGAAAGTCAACAGTAAACGATGTATTAATGTATGGGGAACGACTTTTAACAAAAGGGCTTAATTTATTAAGTGCTCCGGGTAACGATTTAGTTGCTACAACAGCTTTAGGTGCTGCCGGATGCCACATGGTGTTATTTACAACAGGCAGAGGCACTCCTTTTGGTAGCTTTATTCCTACATTAAAGATCTCTTCCAATACACCTCTTGCCGAAAACAAACCTCACTGGATTGATTTTAATGCCGGTTTGATTGCTGATGGAGTGAAATCATTAGAAGATTTGGCTGAAGATTTTCTGTCTTATATTCTTAACGTAGCAAATGGTAATCAGGTAAATAATGAAATTTATGGATACCGTGAAATTGCAATTTTTAAGTCTGGAGTAACATTATAAATTTATTTTAGAATTATAGTTACTTTTACATACTAAATGTAATTTATAAAGTTATGGTTAAAATTACTACAATAGATTTCACGTCTCCTGATTGTCCTATCAGGAATATTCTTTCAAGGATTGGTGATAAATGGTCTGTTTTAACATTATACACACTTTCTAATAATGGTATTATGCGATTTAAAGCATTGCAAAAGGAACTTCCGGATATCTCACAAAAGATGTTAACGGTTACTTTACGAACGCTTGAAGAAGATGGTCTTGTTAATCGTAAAATTTATCCCCAGGTTCCTCCAAAAGTTGAGTATTCTCTTACTGATAGAGGAACTTCCCTCCTTCCTCATTTAAATTCGTTAATTGTCTGGGCGAAAGAAAATATGAATGATATAATTAGCGATAGAAAACAGAATACCAGCGTATAATAAAAAGACATTATTATTTATACAGATTCTGCTAAGTGAAGTTTGAAACTTCGCTTATATACAAAACTTTAGTTGTTGCCTTCAGCAAGGTCAGTTACAAACTTTCAATAAAGATTGAACGTAGATATGCTGCGATAATTTAAACCAAACGAAGGATAAAACGAAAAAATCCTGCCTATTATTAGGCAGGATTTTCAAAATTGCTATCCTCTAGGTTTATAAGTCTCTATTTATCAAGCTCTTTGGTTATTGAAATTGCAGCGATTGTTCCATCTGCAACAGCTGTTGTAATTTGCCTGTATTTTTTACTTTTTACATCTCCAACAGCATATACACCATCAATGTTGGTACGCATATCTTCGTCTGTTTTCAAATAACCCCAGTCATCAAGCTCAAGGACATCGTTAAACATGTCAACATTTGGCTTGAAACCAACAAATATAAAAATACCGTCTGATTCAATAACTGACATTTGTTTGGTTTTTAAATTTTCAACAGTTACCATCATTTTATCCCCAACACGCTCAAATTTTCTTGGCTCATGCTCATATTTTACTTCAACTTTAGGGTTTGCAAGAAGTTTTTCCTGAGCCATTTTATTTGCCTGGAACTTATCAAACTGGTGAATCATTGTTACTTTAGATGCAAATTTTGTAATAAAATCGGCTTCTTCAACGGCAGAATTTCCTCCTCCGATAACGACAACATGTTTATCACCATAATATTTAGCATCACAAGTAGCACAATAAGAGATTCCTCTGCCCCTGTATTCTTTTTCACCTGGAACACCCATCAAATTTGGAGAAGTACCTGTTGCAATAATAATCTTCTTTGCCTTTATTGTTTCTTGTTCATCTATAAGTATCTCTTTTTTAACAAGATCAACCTTTGTTACATCGACTGCAACTTTAAATTTTGTCCCACATTGTTTTGTTTGTTCAGACATATAATGTCCTAACATAAAACCTGGTTGCGGATCAATAAATCCCGGATAATTAGAGATTTGATGCGTTGTATTTACATATCCACCTGGTAAAGCGACGTCAATCATGATAGCATTTATCCTGGCCTGGCAAAGGTATAATCCCGCTGTTAATCCACCTGGACCACCACCAATGATGGCAACATCACACTCTGTTACAGTTGGTTTTATTTTTGATTTAATTTCTTCAACACGTTTCTTGTCACCAATCATTGCATCTAGGTTCCAGGCTAATTCTGAGCGTTTAATTCCACCTGATAAACGATTTCCAACTTCTTTACTGTCTTCAAAAAACAAAACAGTTGGAGAGCCTGAAACACCAAGTTTTTCAGCTAAATCCCTGTTCTGTTGTCTGAAAATTTTAAAAAATTTCACGTCTTTTCCATATAACTCAGCCAATCCTTCAAATTTAGGAGCTAATGCTTCACAAGGAGGACATTCTGTTGAGTAGAAATCTAATGCTACCTTACCTCCCTGCAATACTTCTTTTTCAAATTCTGCAGATGTTATCTCTTTCATTTTAATTTGTTTTACTTGTTTGTCTTATTTGTTCTATAGGATTGTGGTTGTAAACTCGATCTTTTACCAATAATGTTGTACAATCACTTTTAATATTTTTTTGGAACAGGATATCATGTCCTAAACAAAGTCCCATTGTTAGTGTAAGATCCACATTTTCACTATTTAACTGTTCTGCTTGTCCAATAGGATTACAGGCAACTGTTTTGGTATTTGATTTTGTTTCATTAAAATCACTTTCCTGATAACCACCTACGGTACAAGATATAGGAACCATATTTAATCCTGAAAGTTTAAAATAATTGCTTATATCAACAGCATCTTTTTCCATGCCATAACAATATGCAAGACCTATTTTATTGTATCCATTTAACTTGCTGAATTCAACTATTTCTTCCATTCTCGATAACGTACCCGCACGACCATTGTCAACAAGTTTAGCTGCTACCTGAACAATTTTTTGAGCATGTTGTTCAGAATACTTGTTTTTAATTTCTTCTTTGTCAAAAGAAACAGCTTTACAGGTTTCTCCTGTTCTACAAACCTTTGAATTACAAGCAGTACATCTCATTAATTTAAGTTTGAATATAAATCAATCCCCATTTCTAATAACTCTTTTACAGGTCTACAGTCAGGAGAATGTAATTCGCCGGATTTATTTTTGGCTATTGAAGCACATCCACCACCACAGACTAATTGTAAAGAACAATTTTTACATTCTTTGATAGAAAGCACATCACGTTCTTCCCATTCAGCTATAATATCATTGTTTTTTGTTATTTGAGGATAATATGTTCCTAAAACTTCATCTTTTTTACCAACAGTAGCGGTACATGAATAAATAGTTCCTGTATAATCGAAAGCCCATTCTGTTTTACATCCCGGACAAGAATCAAACAATGGTGGTGGAACTTCTCCATTTTCAAATAAAAATTTAGATATAGAAAATGCCGGTTTATGAAATTTTATTATTTCAGGGTTTTCTTTTATCATTTCATATAAATCCAGATAAAGCTCTACCCTACCATATAACTTCTTGTTGTTAACCTGACATGTATGAAGTTCATAGTTTCTTCCAAGCTGGGTTTTAAATCTTGCGCTGGATGTCCATCCTCTTTCTATTGCAAAACGCGATAGGTTTGGTAGATCCTTTAAGTTTTCCTTATCAACAACGGCCCTTAGGTTGATAGTAATCTCATTTTTTAATGCAGCATCTATGCCTTTTACAATCTTATCGAAGGTTTTCCTTCCTCCCTTTAAAGGTCTACGATTGTTGTGTATATCTCCCACTCCATCAAGCGTAACTTGTATCTCCCTTATTTTTACTTTTTCAAAAAGAGGAATATATTCTTCAAGAAAATATCCATTAGTTACAATAGCTAATTCTAAATCGTTTTCGATGCATTTATTTATGAAATACTGTAATTGTTTTTTATACTCATCGCCTGGAAGTAAAGGCTCACCACCAAATAAAGTAACATATTTTTGTCTTCCTGCGAATTCTGTAGTCACATAATTGAAGAATGAATCAATTATTTTGGTTGTAAGTTTTTGAGCTGCATTTGTATAAGATTCCTGGTAACAATAACTACAAGCAAAATTACAGCCATAAGTGGCAACAAAAAATATCTGGATCTCATCGGAATCCCGATCATCAATAAAATTCAAATATTTTTGTTTATAGATTTTTTGTTCTTCATCAGGATTTACCAGGTACCCTTTTTCAATCCATACTGAAACATCTTCTAATTTATTATTTTGATATCGTTCTGCTTCTTCTTTATCCAATATATCAGCATTTCCAGATAATGAATTAACAATGTAATACGAATCAGAATTATGAATCTTTGAAAAGATGTTATATTTTGATTTTTGCATAAAATAATAAGTCTAAGTAATACTATTTAATGTGGGGAAAAGCAAATGGCCACCCAATGGGCAGCCATTTAAGCGTTAATCATGGCAACCTACGGCGTTTTTTGATGTTTTTGCACAACATTGCGCCTCAGTAACCTTTTTCTTCTGAACTTTTTTAACTAAAGATTTCATGTAAATAAATATTTGTGATTAACGAAAATAATTAACAACAACAACAGCCTTTTCGCGTTCCGGCGATCGTCCAACTTGTCACTTCAATTTCACCTTTAGGATAAGGCTTACTTTCTTCTATAATATCAATATTAGTAAATCCTGCTTTTTGTAATTGTTCCAGGTATTGTTCTCGAGTAACTGAACCGGCCCAACATTCTGAAATTGCAACCGGATCATTTCTGTATTCTTCTGGAACTTCTGCGGTAGAATATATATCACTAACAAAAAAACGCCCACCCTTTTTTAGAATTCTATATATTTCGTTCCAGACATTTTGTTTGTTCTCAGCATGATTAATCGTACAATTTGAAATGACTAAATCAATTGATTTATCTTCTAATGGTAGTGTTTCAAGTTCTGACTTTATAAATTTAACGTTTTTAACGTCTAATTTAGAAGCATTACGCTCAGCCTTTTTAAGCATTTCATCAGAAACATCAATTCCGTAAACAAAACCTGTCTCACCTACTTCTTCAGCTAGGCGAAGAACATCAGTACCTCTTCCACTTCCTAAATCAACACAATTTTCCCCTTCTTTTGCCTTGGAATAATTGATTGCCCCACCGCATGACAAACAGCATGTATCTTCTGCTAAATCATTATAACGTATCTCAATTTGTTTTGTATCCATAAGTGTTATTTAAATCACAACGCAAATATATACAAAAATATAGATATATGTATTTATTGGTATTAAATTTTTATTAATAAACGTTTCTACTAATTACTTAAATCAAATGATACTAGATTTAATAGATTGAAATTTAAATAATAATAGTATCAAAAACAAAAAAACCACGATAATAAATTACCGTGGTTTTTATATCTCGTTAAATTAATGAATTAATTTAAAAATTTTTCAATAACAGCTTTTCCGAGTAAAACAAAGTCTTCTCTTTCATTAAATTTGGCAATACCTTTTTTATTGAGATAACCTTCTTCTCCTTTAGCCTTAAGATATTGATGAGCAGCTATAACGCAAACTCCTTCATATCCAATTTTCTTCAGTTCATTACTTAAAGGAACATTTCCCCTGGTAACAGGTGTTAGTGGAATTAATCCCGGAGCATTATGCTCTGTTCCAAATGAAACAACAAATCCTTTTTCATGGAAAAATTTAACAAATTCAGTTAATGCTCCTAAATCATTTCTGTTTGGTATTAATTCAACTGAATAAATTCCTAAACCGGTTAATCTTTTATACAACTTTTCTTTATCTCCCTCAAAACCTGTATATTCTCCTTTTGGATTATCAAGAAGAACAGGATATGTTGGAATTCCTCCTGCTAAAGTTATTATTTCAATAATATCTGGTATCTCATAAAAAGCTCTATCATCTTCTTCAACAAATGCTTTACCTCCAGCTTTTAATAAATTAGAACGTATTTCATTATCTAACGCGCTTGCATCACTAAGTTCAGCTTTTGAATCAGTTCCTGAGTAAATTTTCTTGAATACCTCCTTTTTCTCATCATCAGAAGAATATTTTTCGTCAACAGCTATTCGTAGTGCTTGAGCAATATGGCGTTCACGAACAAGTTCTTTCGCGTATTTTTCTTTAATTTCTTCATAAGAGAATTGAATATCAACACCTACATCAGTCAAATGAACATTAAGTTTCTCAATCATTTGAACGATTTGTTTCTGAGATTCAAGTTTTAATATCTCAAGTTCAATCTTGCTTTTTGCAGGTAAACTAAAAGGATATGTTAATCCTTTACCGCAGAAATATGTTCTTCCCGGATTATTAGGGTCATTTACCCGTACATCATTTTTTTGTTCCTCTTTTAATAGTCCGATGAATTCAATATTAAAAATTGGGAAAACTTTTTTCTCTGTTGCTAAATTGTAAAACTCTTCAAATCCATCAGCAACAAAAAAGTCATTAATACCCAAAATTGAGATATTTTCTTTCTCAGCCATTTCAAATGCCTGGCTTAAATTTTTAAAAGCACTAAAAGAATACGGAGAGTGAATGTGATTGTTAACATTTCTTTCCTGATCCGAGCCTTCATTCGAATACCAATTTAAGAGTATGTCTTTTGAGGCAAAAGTAGATAGCAAATTTTTCATTTATTTGATTTATTATAATTAAACATTCAGTTTGGGAAATAAGTCTTCTAATTCTTTATTAATTATCAGAATTTCTTCTTCCGGTAATTTCACATCCAACGCTCTAATATTATGCTCAACTTGTTCAGGATTTCTTGCTCCAACAAGGGCAGCAGATATTCTTGGTTGTTCCAGTGTCCATCTTATAACCAGCTGTGTTAAACTCACTCCTTGAGAATCAGCTATAGGTTTAATTTTATTTAGAAGATCATTTATCAATATTAGATTGTCTTTTTGGTAGTAAGGTGTACCAGGTCTGTGATCTCCTTCATTAAATTTATAATCAGGTGTTATTTTACCGGTTAGTATTCCTCGTTGTAATGGACTATAAGCAAGAATACCTACATTGTTTTCCAGACAATAAGGAACTAATTCTTTTTCAATTCCCTTGTTTATCATGCTGTAAGGAACCTGATTACTGGCAATATCTACAGTTTTTTTAGCTGAATCAAGCCACTCAGCAGTGTAATTACTTACACCGGCAGCTCTTATCTTACCTTCTTTTAGTAATTGTTCTATTGCCTCCATCGTTTCCGAGATGGGAGTAGTCTCATCATGCCAATGAATTTGGTATAAGTCGATATAATCTGTTTTTAATCTACGCAGACTTGCTTCACATTCTTGTATAACACTTTCTTTTCCTGCATATTTATGAATATCGACATCTTTTCCCTGGTTGTTTTTACTTTTGAAATAAAATTTACCTTTTGTAGTATCCCAATTCAAACCATATTTCGTAAGAATCTGGACTTTATCTCTTTTTCCTTTTACTGCTTCACCAATAATTTCTTCACTCTGTCCAAAACCATAAACAGGAGCTGTATCAAGACTTGTAATTCCATTGTAAATAGAAGCATCAACTGCTTTTAAAGCATCTTTTTTATCAGCTCCACCCCACATCCATCCACCGATGGCCCAGGCACCAAAAACAATACGAGATACTTTAAGTTCTGAATTTCCAAGATTTGAATATTCCATTTTTTCTTTGTTTAATTCTTTATGAATAGTAAAAACTTATTTTGTAAATAATCTTAAAGTGCTCCTCAGAGGAGGATTTAGGAGGTCATTCCAAAATGTTCTTATACTATTATATCTCATTTTAACTAATTTAAACATACTCTTAAAAGAAGACATCATCTGGTACTTCTGATAAATCTTTTGCTTTTACGTCTAATCCTTTTTCTTTAAACATTTGTATGGCAGCCTGGCAAATAATCTCTTCCGAATCAACCAAAACTCCATCCATATCAAACAATACAGCCTCTATTATTTATTGTTTTTTATGATATCGACAACTCCATTCAATATATATTTAGGTTGATATGGGAATTGTGTTATAGTTTCCCTGGTTGATATACCACTAAGGACAAGGCATGTGTCAATTTCTGATTCTATCCCGGCGACAATATCTGTATCCATCCTGTCGCCAATAATTATTGATTCTTCCCTGGTGCAACCCAAGATTTTGAGTGCGTTTCTCATCATTAATGGATTAGGCTTACCAATAAAATATGCATTCTTACCGGTTGCGACTTCTATTGGAGAAATTAACGCTTTTGTTGCAGGTGCTATTCCATCCTCAATGGGTCCGGATACATCAGGATTTGTTCCGATTAATTTTGCCCCACCAACAACCAGATTAACAGCTTTCTCGATTTTTTCATATCCGTAAGATCGGGCTTCCCCCATTACAACATAGTCGGGATCAATATTATTCATTGAATATCCAACATCATATAAGGCATTTATCAAACCAGCTTCACCGATTATATAAGCACTACCCTTAGGTTTTTGGTTTGCCAGAAACATAGCAGTGGCCAACGCAGAAGTGTAAAATTTATCTTTATCTACTTGAACTCCAAGCCTTGCTAATTTTTCCTGTAGCTCTTTGGGTGTCCTTTCAGATGAATTTGTTAAGAATAAAAACTTTTTCTTTTCAGCGATAAGCCATTCTACAAACTCTTTAACTCCGGGCAACAAACGGTTCCCGTGATAAATAACACCATCCATATCACAGATAAATCCATTCTTTCCTTTTATCTTTTCAATGAGCTCTTTCATATATCTTTTATTATATTTTTCTTTTAATTCATGTGTAATAAATCTGTAAATTGCATTTTTTAAACAATTCTAACTAGTAAAATTAGAAAAGAAATGGAATATACAGCCATTGAAACCAGATATGATTCTATGAAATACAATCGTTGTGGTAATAGTGGGATCCTTCTACCTGCCTTATCAATAGGACTTTGGCATAACTTTGGGTTTGTTGATAAATTTCAGGAATCACGTAAAATTTTATGGAAAGCTTTTGATAATGGAGTTACTCATTTTGATCTTGCCAATAACTATGGCCCTCCATATGGCTCTGCCGAAGAGAACTTTGGGAAATTTATGCAGTTAGATTTCAAAAAATACCGGGATGAATTAATTATTTCCAGCAAAGCAGGATATGATATGTGGCCTGGTCCTTATGGAGACTGGGGATCCAGAAAATATCTTATTTCAAGCTGTGATCAAAGCTTAAAAAGAATGGGGTTGGATTATGTTGATATCTTTTACCATCATCGCCCTGATCCAGAGACACCACTCGAAGAAACAATGGGAGCTTTGGCCCAAATAGTGAAACAAGGTAAAGCATTGTATGCCGGAATATCAAATTATCCTGCCGATCTCACAAAAAAGGCTTCAACGATACTTAAGGAAATGGGTGTTCCTTGTTTAATCCATCAACCTAAATACTCCATGATGGAACGATGGGTTGAAGAAAGTTTATTAGATACCCTTGAAGAAGAAGGAATCGGTTGCATTGCATTTTCTCCACTAGCCCAGGGAATATTAACTGACAAATATTTAAATGGAATTCCTGAAGATTCAAGGGCTGCAAAGTCCACTGGACATCTACAAAAAAATCAGGTTACTCCGGAAATTATTAATAAAGTAAAAAAACTAAATGAAATAGCAACAGAAAGAGGTCAATCTATGGCGCAAATGGCAATAGCCTGGTTGTTAAAAGACAAGCGTGTAACATCTGTATTGATAGGTGCCAGTTCTGTTAAACAGATGGAGCAAAACCTAAATGCATTAAATAATTTAGAATTTTCCAAAGAAGAGTTGAACAAAATTGAGTCAATCTTAAAATAATGAAGGAATTTTACAATTGGGCTGTGTTGGGGCCAGGAAGAATAGCCAACAAACTTGCTGATAGCTTAAAAATATTGCCACAAGCAAAATTGTATGCTGTAGGTTCGAGAGCATTGGAACGTGCCCAGGAATTCGCTGACAGGCACGGTTTCGAAAAAGCATACGGCAGTTATGATGAACTAATGAATGATCCAGAAATAGATATTATCTATATATCAACCCCTCATATTGGACACGCAAAATATGCCATTGAATGCCTTAAACACAAAAAAGCTGTTCTTTGTGAAAAACCTTTTGCAATGAACTCCGGACTTGTTAAAGAGATGATTGCTGCAGCTAAAGAAAACAATCAATTTCTTATGGAAGCGCTTTGGACCCGATTTTTGCCCCATATTGATAAAATTTCGCAATTAATCACTGAAGGAAAAATTGGAGAAATAAAAATTGTGGAAGCAGATTTTGGTTTTATCGGAAATCCAGATCCTACCTGGCGTGTATTTAATCCTGCACTTGGCGGAGGTTCTTTGCTTGATGTCGGAATTTATCCACTCTTTCTGATTTTACATCTACTTGGAACCCCTGATAAAATCTCATCATTTGCGCAATTAAGTGAACATAAAATTGATGAAGCCTGTACAGCTATTTTCAAATATGAGAAAGCAATTGCCACCATGCATTCTTCCATTATCACAAAAACAAAAACAGAAGCGAATATTTTTGGCTCAGAAGGAAGGTTACGCCTTTTAGGCCGTTTCTTTAATCCAACTGATATAGTTTATTATGATAACGAAGAGAACTCCGAGAAAATTCATATTCCTTTTGAAGGAAATGGTTTTAATTATCAGGCACAAGAAGTAATGAGCTGTTTAGATAAAGGCTTGAAAGAAAGTCCAAAATGGCCTCTGCAATCAAGTTTAGCTTTATCAGAAACAATGGATAAAATTATTGAACAATGTGGGATGGTTTATCCTGATTAATCATTTTTTTAGAAATTTATAAGAAAAATCTATCATGCCGTCTGCGGGATGAAAAATGCAGTTGCAAAAACCTTCCCGCAGAATGCGCAAACAAAAGTGCAACTAACAGAAACCTTCTCGCCAAGTGCGTAAGCAAAAATGTTGTTACAGAAATGTTCCCGCAGTGTGCGGGGAAGAAAATGAACCTACAAAAACTACCAGGCAGGATACGGCGAAGATTTCGACAAAATTTCTTATACCAATAAGGATAAACAGTTTATATTGTGGCAATTTAGATTATGACTAAAGCACCTTATCTATCATTGAGATATAATCTTCCATAAGTTTAATATCAAGATCGTTTAATCCGTGTTTTGTTAAAATTGGCTTATCATTTTTAAACTGTTTAGACAACCAATCAGCATTGTTCTTTGACTTTTCCTTAGCTATTTTGTAATTCTCAATTGCTCCTTTTGTATTGCCAGAGCACCACTCAACATGCCCCAGGTTTAAGTAATCATCTGCTGTGGGATCTTTTTGAATTACTTTGGTGAAATATTTCTTTGCGGTATCAAACTTTCCCATGACAAAACTACTCCAGGCAATTGGCCTGAATACTTTAAAATTATCTTTTGCTAAATATTCTATCTTGAAATAATATTTCTGGGCTTCTTCAAACTTTTCTAATTCCATACAAGTATGCCCCAGGTTTGCCTGAACATGAAAATCATCTGGTTTAATTCTTTCTAAACGCTGATAAAGTTTTAAAGCTTCATCAAACTTCTTTAATTTTCTATTACAAAAAGCAAGTTTTTTCAAAAGCCATACTTTTTCATTATCAAAAAGAGTTGCTTTATGATAGTATTCAATAGCTTTTTCTATATTGTTAAGCTTTTGATATGAGTAACCTATCTTCTCGAACAATTCCTGTGTGTTTTCCTCTAAAGCAAGAGAATTAAAAATTTGCAAAGCACTTTCAAAATATTCCTTTTCAAAATAATATTCAGCAATGTTCCTTATAATAGCTTTTCTATTCGTTAAATGCTTAAGAAGAATATTCGTATCAAGCTCTATTTCAACATCAAAAACATCAATGAATTCTGTTTTCAATGGATGCAGTTTATTAAACCTGTATAAATCCTGAAAATACTGGGTAAATACTTTTTTGCTTTTAATTGTTGAATTTAAACGCTCGTCTTCTTCATTTACTTCATTCATGGCATTTAATTCCATATTAAACATTTCCAACATCATTGATTTTTGAAGCGTTGGCATATATTTTATGTTTAAACAGAATGAGTATTTATCTGAATTACAAAGAAACGAAGAACGTTCTATCCCTTCAATAAATTTGGAAGTATCAAAATCTTTATCTTCAATCTGGATTATATCGTTTAACACATTGTTTTGGTGATAAAACGGCACAAACCAATTACTCATCTTATTAAAAAAAGGAAAGCGTTTGAGCATAGCAAATGCACTAAGAAACACATCAGAACCTTCCATCTGCATCATAGAAAACTCTTCGAACTTATTATATAAATCAGGCGTATCTTCAAAAACCTTTTTCCATTCCGGATTTTTATCCTCAAAATGTTCTATTGATAAAATATTATCTAGATCTAATTTCTCATCCAGCTTGGTTTTAATTTTCATCATATGTGGTAGGATATCTTCCTGTATCTTTTTTGAAATTTTTTCGGTTTCTTTTGATTTTAAGAACTGAATAATAACCTGTTCTATTTGTTTAGAGAAATCACCATCGCTGCTATATGCTTTTATCCTGTTATAAATTTCAAGGTAATATTCAATTCGTTTACCATGTATAAGAATTGAAAGAAAAAAAGCAACAAAAGCGCGTTGCCATAATTGCTCCTCTTTTTTCTCATAAATTGTAAATAGAAGAATTATTTTTTGAGGATCAAAAAATCGAAGAGACGATAAGAATACAGAACTTATAAGCAAACTTTTATGGTACCACGTAAACCTATCTGACTCAAAAAATTCTTTTACAATTTTATTTTGAACATCTGAATATTTATCGGATAACCACAAAATATCAAAGATTCTTTCTACTGCTTCTTCAACCTCTTTTGAACTGGAGGATTCATTATCTTTCAATAATTCTGCAATATTCTGCCCATAAAATACCTCTTCTATCAACTGATAGCCATCTTTTTCTCCCCAAAGCGATATTGTGCGTAAAACTTCCTGTTTTTTAGATGAATATGATAATAAATTGTTATTACAAATTATCTCTTCTTTTATTTCATCATTCAATTTTAATAATGACTTGTTGAGTGATGAATATATTTTTTCCCTTTCCGGGTCTGCTTGAAATTCAAATGAATATTTTAAAATATTTTTGTATGTTTCAAGATGTTTCTCGTAACGATTACGATAATCCATGTTTTTGCATTGAATAACAACATCTTCCAGCATATCAAAAACATTTGAAAGTTTTCCTATGTATATATTTGAAGTAATTTTACGATGTATATCTTTTAATTCTTTTATTGTCATTTTTTATCATTTTGTATTCATAAATTGAAAATATCCAACAAAAATCATTTAAGCATATGATTTTGTATTCGCAATGGTAATTTTATCAAGTTTTTCTGAAATGGCAACAGCTTCTTGTATTAGTTCTTCCGGATAATTATTTATTTGAAGAATCCGTATTGCATTTCTATTCTTCAATTTACCTTCTTTTAATTTATAATCAAAATCAACATTATTATCATTCACAATCTCACTAAAATGATATAGTTCAAACTTATCTGCCAACATATCTGTGAGTTCAATATCATGGGTTGCAACAAATACAATATTTTTATTTTTTGTTAGTGATGATAGAACTGCTTTTCCTGCAGATATTCGTTCTATCGTATTTGTGCCTTTAAATATCTCATCGAGTAAAAATAAGTTTTGTTTTTCGGAAGTGCTGTTCTCAAGCATCTCTTTTATCGTTAATACTTCTTCAAAGTAATAACTCTTATCATTTAACAAATCGTCACTAATCCGAATTGCTGAATAGATTCTTACTCTGGGAATTCTCATTACTTCAGCAAAACAGGTATTTAAGGTTAAACCAGTTATTATATTTAATCCGATAGTTCGAATAAAGGATGTTTTCCCAGACATATTTGAACCCGTAAGTAAAATTGATTTATCCGTAACATTTATACTATTTGTTACACATTCATCAATTAAAGGATGATATGAATTTTTTGCAAATATTTCTGATTGACTAATCTCAGGTATACAATAGTTGTTAAGGCCAGCTCTTAACGACGTAACAGAATTTAAAACATCTATTTCTCCGACAAATGTAAATACTTCTTCAATCTCTTTTCTTTTAGTATCTAATCGTTGAAGTACCCCAAACAAAAACAAGGGTTCTAAAAGAAATGCTATTTTAAATAGTTCTAAAACAGCCCAAAATGCAGCTTCAATTTCATTCTGAACTTTTGCTTCTAATTTAAAGAATGACATCCTGTTTCTTACCTGGTTTAATATTCGGATAGAATTTGGTAAGTCTGGAGCTAATTCTTTATATAAAATCTCTTTATGGAGATTATTCGCAATTTTATTGAGTATTAAGAGTTGTGGAATAGATCCTAAATATTTATACAGATTGCGTTTATTCCAGTAGTGAATTCCTAAGTTAATTATAAAAACTCCCAGAAAAACAATAAACATCTGAGGGTTAACAGGAATCATTAAAAGAGATAGAATGCTTGTAAAGGCTAATAGCCTTGTAATAAAAAACCATTTAGGTGGTTTCTCATATTCATCCTGAAATAAAGATGAAATATAAAATACATCTTCTTTATTTAGCTTTTCTAGTTGTAATTGAGTTTTAACTCGAAATTCTTCATCAACAGAGAGTTTATGAATAATATTTTCTTTAATTTTTAAGTTATCCGAATCCTTTGGAATTACTCGAAGTTTGTTATATAAATATTGTTGCCCAACCTTTGAAGTTGTCCGGTCAACATACATAAATAGATCTTCAATATCTAAGTCATTGCAGGTTTTATCAGATAATACATGAAATGAACCGGAATTATCTTTATTTTTATAATAGTTTGTTATTTGATTAAAATGAAAGTCTTCATTTTTAATCTTCCCAAAAGATTCTTTCAATCTTTCAACGGTCTTTTTCTTTCCCATTATTTTTTATGCCGGAGCTATGATTATGGAGTAATTTGAATCAATAACTATTCCGAAGCAAACAAAAGACAGGTTGGCACAAATACAGGTGTAGATAGCAGTCAGGTTGTCAGCGTAAAACAACTATCTAAATATTTTCAGAACGTACTACTTTATTTATTCCATGCATTTGATTTAAACGTACTATTAAGCCTTCCAGATGATTTTTATCGCGGACCATCACACTTATCTTACCAAAAAACTCATCATCTTTTGTATCAATATTAATTGAGCGCAAAGGCATCTTCATATCGTTGGTTATCAAATCAGATATCTTATTAAATATTCCGAACTCATCTATTCCGCTGATAATTAATTCTGCATTGAATGATTTTGTTGCTTCGGTATTTCTCCACTTTGCTTTTACGATTCTATAGCCGTATTTTGAAGTCATTTGAGCGGCATTTGGACAATTTACCCGATGTATTTTAATCCCATCACCTATCGTAACAAACCCAAAAATATCATCGCCAAAGACAGGATTACAACACTTTGAAAGTTTATAATCTACATTAGCCAGTTTTTCATCAATTAACAAGAAATCATCTTCTTCTGCTTTGTAATGTATTACTTCATCCTGAGCAGTTTCTTTTAAGGCTTCCGGCTCACGTGGTTTCTCAGAATCATCAGTTGTAAGTATTCCTTTTATATCCGATAAATCAATAATATCATTAGCAACACGATAATAAAACTCTTGCGATGTATTGCATTTATAATGTTTCATCAGCTTATTGATGTTTGTATCCTCATAGCTGATTTTCCAGTTTTTAAACCGCCTTTTTATTAGGTCTTTACCAATCTCTGCGTCTCTTACTTTAGCCGTATTTATAGCTAATTTTATTTTTGATTTGGCTTTTGATGTTACTACATAATTTAACCAATCTAATTTGGGCTTTTGATTTTTTGAAGTCTGGATTTCAATTTTCTCGCCATTTGTAAGTTGGTGACGGATAGATACATTACGTCCATTTACTAAAGCTCCAATGCAAGAAGAGCCTACTTCTGTATGAATATCAAAAGCAAAATCCAAAATTGTTGCCCCTTTAGGATATTTCTTTAAATCTCCTTTAGGGGTAAATACAAAAACTTCCTTATGATAAAGACTTAACTTGAAATCATCAATTGCATCGGCACTCTCTTTCTCCATGTTTTCCATGATATCACGGACTTTTGTCATCCATGAATCAACACCATCCTGAACTTTATGGCCTTTATACTTCCAGTGAGCTGCGAGACCTTTTTCTGCAATTTCATTCATGCGCACGGTTCGAATTTGTATTTCTACCCATTGTCCGCCTTGCACAACCACGGTTGTATGCAATGATTCATAACCATTAGACTTAGGCATTGAAATCCAGTCTCTTAGCCTCAAAGGGTTAGGTTGATATGATTCTGTAACAACAGAATACACCTTCCAACAATCTGCTTTTTCCTTTTCTGTTGGGCTATCTAGAATAATTCTGATAGCAAATTTATCGTAGACTTCTTCAAAAGAGACATTTGTTTTTTTCATCTTTTGATAGATAGAAGAAATAGACTTTGGTCGTCCAAAAATTTCAAATTTTAGCCCCTCTTCTATTAATCGTTTTTTTATAGGGTAAATAAAGTCTGCTATAAACTTTTGCCTTGCTTTTGCGGTTTGATTTAGTTTATTGGCTATTTCTTTGTATGTTTCAAACTCTGTGAATTTAAGAGCAATATCCTCCATCTCAGATTTTATCCTGTAGAGCCCTAACTTATGGCCTAAAGGAGCATATAAATAGAGTGCTTCGTGAGAAAGTTTAATTTGTTCTTCCTGGTTAGCTTCTTTTAACCCCCTCATTTCTATCAGGCGTTCTGCTAATTTAATCATAACAACCCTGATATCACTGGCTAAATTGAGAAGGAAGCTTCTAAAACTCTCAGCCTGTGTTTTTGATGTATTTGTGCCAAAATCAGCAATGTTAACTAAACCTTGAAATAACGAAGAAGTTTCTTTGTTAAATAATTTATGAACTTCATCTTCTTGAACAAGATTATATTTAAATAACATAAACAAAACAGCTGAAGCAAAGGAATTTAATCCCAATCCGATATCAGTATAACAACTGGTACCGATGGCTAAAGAATCATCAAGTATCTTCTTAAGATCTTCCGGTTTATTTTCAATGCATTTATTTTCGACAAAATCAAGTAATTTTGAAATATCATTTGTTTTTCTCTCCTTCAATGCATCGTGAAGTAGATGAAGAACATCTTTGCGAAATTTTGTTATATATTGAGTGTTTATATTATCCATATTATACAAAGTTATATAAATTAACAGAAGAAATTAATCAAGATACAGAACGCTAAGCATAAAATTCAGAATAATGAATATTGAACAAAGAATCGAACAATTAAGAACTCAGATTGATGAATACAATTATAAATATTACGTTTTAAGTCAACCAGAAATAACTGATTTTGAGTTCGATAATCTATTAAATGAACTAATAGATTTAGAAACCAAACATCCTGAGTTTTATGATCCAGCTTCTCCTACCCAGCGCGTAGGAAGTGATTTAAATTCTGAATTTCAGGAAGTTGAACATATATATCCTATGTTATCCCTTTCAAATACTTATTCTGAAGAGGACCTGATGGACTTTGATAAACGCATCAAAAAAATTATTACTCAAGAATTTCAATACGTATGTGAGTTAAAATATGATGGTGCTTCCATCAGTTTAACTTATGAAAATGGAAGATTGATTCATGCATTAACCAGAGGTGATGGAGTTAAAGGAGATAATATAACGAATAATGTAAAAACAATAAAAAGCATTCCTTTAAAATTAAAAAAGAATACATATCCGGATTTATTTACGGTAAGAGGCGAAATCTTTTTTAATACAGCAGATTTTAAAAGGATGAATGAAGAAAGAGAAAAAAATGGTGAACCGGTTTTTGCAAACGCAAGAAACTCTGCCTCAGGAACACTTAAAACTCAGAATTCTTCAATTGTTGCAAAAAGGCCCCTGGAATGCTTCTTGTATTATCTTTTAAGTAACAATTTACCAACTAATAGTCATCTGGATAACCTTAAACTAGCTCATAGCTGGGGTTTTAAAGTACCCTTGCAATACATAGAAAGAGTAAATTCTATTGAAGAAGTTATCGCGTTTGTTGATAAATGGGATGAACAACGCAGTGAATTACCTTTTGAGATTGATGGCATTGTTATTAAGGTTGATTCATTAGAGCTTCAGAAAGAACTTGGATTTACTGCTAAATCACCCCGTTGGGCTATTGCTTATAAATTTAAGGCAGAACAAGTTGAAACAAGGCTTATGTCAATTGATTATCAGGTTGGAAGAACCGGTGCGGTTACCCCCGTTGCAAATTTAGAACCAGTATTACTAGCTGGAACAACAGTAAAACGGGCATCATTACACAATGCAGAACAGATTGCTTATCATGATATCCGGTTAAATGATTTCGTTTATATTGAAAAAGGTGGAGAAATAATACCAAAGGTTGTTGGTGTTAACAAAGAAAAAAGATCGCCAGAAGCAGAACCAATAAAATATATCAGTAATTGTCCGGCTTGTGGCACTGAGTTAATAAAAAAAGAAGGAGAAGCAAAGCATTTCTGTCCTAATGAATATGGATGTTCGCCTCAAATAAGAGGTAAATTAGAACACTTTGTGAGCCGTAAAGCTATGGATATTAATATGGCACAGGCAACTATTGAACAACTATTTACAAACGGACTAATAAAAGACATAACTGATCTTTATGCTTTAAGAAAAGAAGATCTTTTAAAACTGGATCGTTTTGCAGAAAAATCGGCCCAAAACATTATTGATAGTCTTGAAGAATCAAAGAAAATTCCTTTTGAACGTGTTTTATTTGCATTAGGAATCCGCTTTGTTGGTGAGACTGTTGCAAAAACCCTTGCAAGGCATTTCAAAACAATTGATAACTTAAAGAATGCTTCTTATGACGATTTAATTGCAGTAAATGAAATTGGAGGTGTTATAGCAGATAGCGTAGTGCAATTTTTTAATACCGAGGCTTCACGAAACATGGTAGAAAAATTACAAGAAATCGGATTGCAATTTGAGGTTATTGAAAATACAGAAACTACCAATAAATCCTTCGATGGTAAGTCAATTGTTATTTCAGGTACTTTTACAAAATTTTCAAGAGAAGAGTTAAAGGAAATGATAGAAAAACATGGAGGTAAAAATGTTTCTTCCATATCAAAAAAAACAGATTATCTGGTTGCCGGAGAAAACATGGGGCCAAGTAAACTTGAGAAAGCCCAAAGCCTTGGCATTAAAATAATAAATGAGGAAGAATTTATGGAATTATTGAATGCTTAAATCTAAATTTGCATTTATCAATTATCTTCCTTTATTTTTGCAAAATTTACTAAACTCTGTAATCCTAAGATTTATTAAAGATTATAAATAAATGAGCAATGTTTCAAATATAAGAGCCAGAATTGGAGAATACCTTTTAGATCGCGAACTCAAAAAAAATAAAAGAACGCCAATCGTATGCAACCTAAAAAAAGCAAAGAAGATAGGAGTAATTTTCAATGCCAGTTTAACATTAAACTTCGAAATAATAAAAAATTTTGTTAAAACACTTTCTGAAAACAGCAATGTTAGTGCTATCGGTTTTATTGAAAACAATTCATTAATTGATAGTTATTTACACCGAAAAGGTTTTGGTTTTTTTACGGGTAAAGATCTTAATCTTTTTTATAGGCCTAAGGGCGAAAATATAGAATCGTTTATTAAAACCGATTTTGACTTACTTATTAATCTTAGTCTTGAAAAATATCTCCCAATAGATTATGTTACAAGCCTTTCTAAAGCAAAATTTAAAGTAGGTAAGTTTATAGATAAAACTTCTCCTTTAGATTTTATGATTGATACACATAAAGAAATTGATACATTAAAAAGTTTAAAAAAAGAAGTAAAAAATAAAGCTGATAAAAGTCATAAAAACAGCGAATTAGATCATGAAATGGATTTAAAAGTCCAGAATGAGATACAATTAAATTTCTTAATTAATCAAATCATTCACTATCTTTCCATCCTAAATAATTAAACATCATTTTTTTATATGAAGCTCATTGGTACAGGTACCGCCATCATCACTCCTTTTAATGAAGATCGAAGCATTGATTATAATGCCTTAGAAAAATTAATAAATTTCCAAATAGATAGCAACATTGATTATTTGGTTGTGTTAGGAACTACAGGAGAATCTGTTACCCTAACAAATGAGGAGAAAAAAGAAATCACAAAATTTGTTGTAAATAAAGTTAATAACCGTATTCCTATAGTTTTAGGAATAGGTGGCAATAACACAGCATCTGTAGTAGAATCCATTAAATACGCTGATTTAAAAGGGATTGAAGCTATACTTTCTGTTGCCCCTTATTACAATAAACCTACACAGGAAGGAATATATCAACATTATAAGCAAATTGCCGAAGCAAGTCCACTTCCTATTATATTATATAATGTACCAGGAAGAACATCTTCAAATATCAGTGCAGAAACTACATTACGTCTGGCCCGGGATTTTAAAAATATTGCAGCAATTAAAGATGCTTCTGGAAACCTAACTCAGATGATGAAAATTATCAAATATAAGCCTTCTGAGTTTAAATTAATTTCAGGGGACGATGCTTTACTATTTCCAATGATGAGCATTGGTGCAGAAGGAGTTATATCTGTAATATCAAATGCTTATCCTGCGGAATTCTCAATTATGATAAAAGCTGCTTTAAAAAAAGATTTTGATACAGCTTGTAAATACCAACTAAAATTCTTAGAGATAATAGAAGCAATTTTTGAAGAGGGCAGCCCTGCCGGAATAAAAGTTATCCTGGAAATTCTTGGGTATTCTAAGAATTATGTTCGTCTTCCATTAGTTGAAGTCAGCGAAAATCTTTATAAGAAATTGAATACCCTTGTAAACCAATTATAGTTTAGTTTCTTTTTTTTGATATTTCGTAAAACAAAGATTTTCTTCCAAGATTCTATATTTTAGCAGAAAATCTTTGTTTATGGAGTTAGAACAATTTGAGGCACGAATCAAGGAACTTGAAGATGAAGTTGCTATTCTCAAAAAAGAAAATTCTCAGTTAAAGAAAAAAGCATTTTTTTTTGATGAACAACTTCGTTACTCAAAAAATTTCTTTTACAGGTTAAATCTAAAAAACAAATGCTACGACTATATTAGCGATTATGTTTATGAATTAACAGGATTAACCGTAGAAGAATTTTCAAAAAAAAACTTATCAGATGCCTTTATAGAAACACATCCAGAAGATCTTCCTATCTTAAAAAAGGCTATAAATTCCTTGCATGAATCAAAAGATAAAGTTCCTTATCAATCAATAAAATACAGACGCAAAATCAGAGACAAATACTTTTGGGTAAGGAACGATATGAATGCGATAAAAGATGAAAATGGAGAACTAATCGCTTTTCTAGGAACAACAACTAATATAACAGAAGAAAAAGAAATTGAATTCCAGTTAATAGAAGGAAGGCAATTAAGCCAGGAAATACTTGACTGTAGTCCCAATATAATATACATGAAGGGAACTGATGGTAAGTATATTTTCATTAATAAATCTATGGCTAAATTATTTGAAGTTGAGCAAGATGAACTTCTCAAAAGGTTAAATTCTGATTACGAAAGTTTTAGTTATGATTGTGATTTGCTTGATAAACATGAAGCCGATGTTATCAAATCTGGTGTTCCTTTACAAATGAACGAAAGGTTTATTTCTCCAAGCGGCAAGAAATATTGGTTACATACAATAAAAACGTTACATACAGTTAACAATAATAAATATCTACTGGTAAACTCAACTGATCTAACTCAATTACGAGAATCTCAGATACAATTACGTAATAGCGAAGTTACATTGAAGGCTATTATTAATGCTACAGACGATTTGATACTTTTAGTTGGCAGCGATCATAAAATAATAACAGTAAATAAAAGTGCAGCAAAAATATCCCGCTTTCCAATGGATTTTATTCTTGGAAAAACTGTTCATGATTTATATAATGAAAAAGTTGCAGATCACAGAACTAATTTATTGCTGAAAGTAATAAACACAAAAAAAAGACAAAAAAGCGAAGAATATTATCAGGGTTCTTATTATGAAGTAACACTCTATCCTGTATTAGATGAAGATGATAAGGATATTTCCCAAATTGTAATAATAATACGGGATATAACTTCATTAAAACAAGCAGAAATAGAAACAAAGAAATTACTGGAAAAAGAAAAAGAACTAAGTGAATTAAAATCAAATGTACTATCAACAGTTTCTCATGAGTTTAGAACGCCTTTATCAATTATTTTATCAAATGTTCAGCAACTTAAAAAGTATAGAAAAGTACTTAAACCGGAAGAACTTAACAAAAAAACAATTATGATAGAGAATTCTATCAAGCACATGAATTATATGCTAAGTAATATTTCTGTTCTTGATAAGTCTGATAGAGAACTACTCCGTTTTGATCCTATTGAAGTTAATATCAGAATATTAATACAGGATTTAGTACAAGAAGTAAAATTACTATATAATAACTCTGATAGAATCGAGGTTGATTTCAAAGATGAAATAGAAAAGATAATTGTTGATGAAACATTAATACGCCATATATTAATCAACTTACTTACTAATGCGATGAAATATTCCTGTGGAGAATCAAAAGTAGAGTTAACAGCATCGTTACAGAACACTAATCTTCTTATAAAAATACAAGATTATGGCATTGGAATAAAAAAGTCTGAGTTAAATAATATCTGGGAGCCTTTCTACAGGGGCAGCAACGTTAGTAATATTAAAGGAACCGGGCTAGGTGCTACAATTGTAAAAAAATGTGTGGAATTACACGGAGGTTCAATAATAATAAATAGTAAAAAAAATGAAGGTACCCTCATTGAATTGTCACTACCTTTTCGTATCTTTTAATTAACAATGAAATAAATTTCGATATGTAGCTCTTTAAAATATGACAAATAATAAACAACCCACAAAAGAAATACTAATTATTGAAGATGATCTTACATTGCATGAAACAATCAGCAATCTATTAGAATTAGAAGGATATATCATTATTTCTGCAACTGATGGAAACAAGGGGATTAATCTGGCTAAAAAACATTTACCTGATTTAATTATTTGCGATATTATGATGCCGGAAAAAGATGGTATTGATGTTATTAATGAATTACAAAATGATAACAAAACAGAATTAATTCCATTTATCTTCTTAACAGCAAAAGCAGAACTTAAGGATATTAGAAAAGGAATGTTATCTGGTGCTGATGATTACATTACCAAACCATTTAACAATGAAGATCTATTACGTTCAATTGAAATTCGTTTAGAAAAACATAAAAACCTTACTAATAAAACAAAAACAAACAAAGAACCTTCATCTAAAAATGAAGAGCTAGCACAAAAACTAACAAAACGAGAGAAAGAAATCATAAAATATTTTTGTAAAGGTTTATCGTGCAAACAAATCAGTGAAAAACTATTTATTAGTTTTCATACCGTTGATTCTCATAGAAAAAACATTGAAAAGAAGCTTAAATTAAAATCCATATCATCTGTTGTTCATTTTGCACACGAGAATAATCTACAATAAACCGAAACTATTTGGCATATATGTTGTAAACAGGAAGAAAAATTAAAAACTCTCGGATATGAAAAATATTATAAGATTCTCAGCTTTATTTTTGTTTGTAGCAATTCTAGGCTCTTGTTCATCTCAAAGAAAAGTAACCAGGGTGTCTCCTGACGAACAAATTGATTTAAGTGGAAGATGGAATGATACAGACTCCAGGATGGTTGCCGAAGATCTCACAGCACAGGTGCTAAATGAAAAATGGCTACCTCGGTTTGAACAACAAAATAATGGCGAACGCCCTGTTTTAATAGTTGGACTAATTCGCAATAAAAGCCATGAACATATTGATGCGGAGACCTTTATTAAAGATATGGAACGTTCCATTATTAATAATGGCTCAGTTAGGCTTGTACAGGCTGGCGACAAGAGAGAAGAGTTACGGGAAGAACGTGCAGACCAACAAAATTTTTCTTCCGTGGAAACAGCAAAAAAATGGGGTTTAGAATTAGGTGCTGATTATATTATGCAAGGTTCAATAAATTCTATTGTTGACGAATATCAGCGAGAAAAAACTGTTACCTACCAAATTAGTCTGGAGCTTACTCATCTTGAAACAAATGAAATCGTATGGATTGGCGATAAGAAAATTAAAAAGCTTATCACAAACTAATACAATTTTTAGTCTTAATAACGTAACGTTTTAATAGACAAATTGGCTTTGCTAATGGTTTCATTGACAAAAAAGATTGCTAAAGCAGGCTTCCTCTTATTGATTTTATTCTTTTCATCATGCGCAACGTATTATGTAAAGACAATAAAATTCCAGGAACAGGTACAACAAGGAAATTTTGAAAAAGCAGAGAAAATTCTCAGCGAAGATAAAAAAGGTCCTGATGGAAAGAATAAAATTCTTCATTATTTAAACCTGGGGTATGTCTCTTGGATAATGGGCGATTATGAAGGGAGCAACCAAAATTTTGCTAAAGCAGATCAATACATCGAAGACCAGGCTAAAAATTATGGTCGCGAAGCCCTGGCCGTTGTAACTAACCAAACTGTTAAAGAATATGAACCGGAAGATTTTGAGAAAGTCACCCTTAATTATTTCAAAGCTTTAAATTACCTGTTTTTAGAAAATTATGATGAAGCTCTTGTTGAATGCAGAAAAATTAATATTAAGTTAAATGCCTTAAATGATAAATATAAAGATCATAAAAATAAGTTTCAACGGGATGCTTTTGCCAATACCATGATGGGACTGATATATGAAGCTAACAAAGATTACAACAATGCTTTTATTGCCTACAGAAATGCATACGAAGTATACAAAGAGGATTACCAGGAAAACTTTGGTTTTGGTGCCCCGGAACAACTAAAAAAGGATCTTCTTCGTACTGCTTACATCACTGGCTTTTATGACGAAGTACGCTTTTACGAAAAAGAATTCAATATGAAATACGAGCATAAAATCCAGGATAATCCGGAACTTATCTTTTTCTGGTTAAATGGATTTGGTCCTGTTAAATCAGAATGGAGCATCAACTTTACACATGTTAAAGGAGAAGAAGGCTGGGCAACATTTGCTAACGAAGAATTAGGTATAACAGTACCTATATATATTGGCGACAAAAACGATAATGAAAAAAATGCATTTCAAAATTTACGGTTTTTCCGTGTTGCATTCCCCAAATATACCGTTCGTGAACCTGTTTATTTTGATGCATCAATCGTAGAAAATAATAAAACATACAATCTTGAATTGCTACAGGATATAAACCAGATTGCGTTTAAAACACTACAGGATAGGATGCTACGCGAAGCCGGCACTGCTGCTTTACGGGTTGCTACAAAAAAAGCATTGGAATCTTTAGCAACAAAAGAAGATGCGGGACTTGGAACATTAGTAAGCATTACAAATGCTATTACAGAGAAAGCAGACACCAGAAATTGGCAAACACTTCCCTACTCGATCTCTTATTCAAGAATTCCTTTAAAAATGGGTGAAAATCATATAAATTTCAGATTACGGGGCGAAAACGGCATGACTAACGATAGCAAAATCGATTTTCAGGCTAATTCCAATAAGATATATTTTTATTCATTTCATAGTATTGATAGTTATCCACCGGTTGTTGGTTATTGATAAAAAAACTGATTATTTATAAATTTTAATAGAATCAATTGCATTCCCTATATCTGAAATCGAATAAAATTTAATTTTAAGGCAATTATCATCTGCAGCCGCCTTTATAGCGCCATAATCTTCTGCATAGCAGAAAGAGTCAAACATTGTTGATGGTAGAGCTTCTGAATCGCAATTGTATAATGACTTCCCTCCCAGCCCATTTACAATATAATACATCCCGGGTTCATCATTTTTTTCTATTCGTGCATAAATGTGATCGTGTCCGGTAAAAACAACATCAACATTATGATTGTAAAAATCCCACTGCATCGACTCATTATTGCCGAGAGGACCTAATGTCCATGGCGAATGATGGAAATAAACAATATTAAAAAGGGTATATGAATTATTTAATTCCTCAAAAAGCCATTCTTTTTGTAATTCTAAATCCTCAGTTTCTGTATCTAAGGAATAAAATGTAACAGGCCCCCAAATAAATTTATAGTAGTTTTCTTCACCAGGGAGTGTAAAATAATTAAGATATGGCGCCAAACCATTTTTATTATTCGCATCATGATTTCCGGGTGAAGGAAAGAACCGATTGATTCCTTCTTCAAAGGCTTTACCATTACATCGGTATTCACTGGGAGCATCGTAGTTATAAATAAAATCCCCATAGTGCCTGCTAATGTTTTGTTTTATGGTCTTATATTCACCTTTAACATAATTGTTATCCCCTGTTGTTATAATAAAATCAGGAGACCACCCCTTAATCATTGTTGCGACATTTGTTTCAGCACTTCCATCTTTGCCATAATCTCCAATTACTGCAAAAACAATAGAATCTGCTGCTGCTGTTGTTTCAAAACCAATCGGTGGAATAATCTCAATTTTAATACATGCCTGGAAAAGTATATTAATTGATAGTATTAATAATCCCGTTTTGTAAAACTTATCCATAAGTATTTTATTTGTTGATGTAGACTCTGTAAAACAAATTAAAATTACAACAAATAAGATGTTCTTGCACAATGATTTGAATCTCTTTTCTTGTTTCTTTCAGCAATTGCGCTATTGCAAATTCGCGACGCGTTACAAACGTGCTGGAGCAAGGTTGACATAATCTGCAATGTACTAAATAATTTACCCGTTAATCGTAGTATTCACTACGATTTCTTCTTTCCGGCAGCATACGCTGCTTTGCCTTTGACAAATATTTGCCAGTCGTTTTCACAAAAACAATGTGCAAAATATTATTCCTCCTCGTTGTTAAATGGTAGCAAAAGCTACCAAGCAAGATTGGACGTTGCAAATGCAAACGCCCAACCGCCTTGATGTTTTGTTTTTAGCTATTCTTGCAAACTACGTGCATCCGGGGCAGGGGAAATTACTTATTTTTACGTGGATCTTGCCGGGTATCAAAAATTCTATTTATATAGACGAATGGTTCTGTTTTACTAATTCTATAAGTTATTTTCACATATCCTTCGATTAGTTTTTTATATTGATGCTTTAAATGTTGGAATTCTTCATCAATAGCACCTATTTCAACAAATTTGGTGTCTTTTAGTAATTCCACTCTTTCAAGTAAGTGAAGAACAAGATCAAAAGATTTCTCTTCACCTATTACTTCAATATTAAAAAGATAAAGTTTTTTTAAATCTCTCTTGGCTCTTTCTGTCCAATTTATTTCGTATTTCTCCAATTGTGAACATCTTGTTTTAATGCTTCATGTGGTATTAAATTATCTTTTTTAATATCTTCTTCCGATTCCTCTAACATAGATTCTTTTAAAAGTGATAGCATTTTGTTATACATCTCATTTATAGCAGGCTCTCTCACTTGGTGCAGGTGGCTATGAATAAAATCTCTTTTTTCCGTTATATTCATATGAATCATGTATTATTTTCTACAAAATTAACTATTATTTCTTTTTTACCACTTTATATTATAGATGATTCTTTTATAAAGACTAGTGTCATGTCAATCATTAATTGACGGGTAAAGCTTTTTCAGCTTAATTCTCGAGTCTTTAGTTGTAAATTGCCAATTTATCTTAGCAATCTTATTGTTTCTATGGTTCATCCATGCTGTTGTTTCTGAAATTATTGTATCCATGTCTTCAATTCTTCGGTTGAGGCACTGGCTATTTAACACATGTAATTCAATTTCAGCCATATTAAGCCAACTACCATGCTTTGGTGTATATACAAATTCAAACCTGTCCAATATCCTTTTTGCTTCTTTGGGTTTGAATTTTTCATACAGCGCCCCTGATTTGTGCGTATTTAAATTATCCATCACCAAGGTTATTTTGTCTGCACTTGGGTAATCATCATCTGCAATTTCTACCAGTTCAGCCCAATCAAGTTTTGTTTTTGTTTCGGTAATTTTAACGCGGCGCTTTCCTGCAAGTGGTTCATTCACCATAAATATATTACATGTCCCGTTTCTCGAATATTCATAATCGATGCGCTTTTCTTTTCCTGGCCCCATTGAACTTCCAGTCCTTGTTTCCCCTATCAGTTGTTTGGGAGATTCATCCATACAAACAACCGGATTTCTCTCATCATATGGCCGTTTGTACACATCCAAGACCTTTTCCATGCTTGCAACAAAATCTCCATCAGACTCAGGAGGGATTACCCATCCTTTCACCTTCCAGGGTTTTAAGTCGTTTTTTTAAAACGGAACGGACCGTTTCATGCGATACTGAGTCAACAATTTCAAGCTCTACCATTTTGTCCGCCAACAAGCGTAAAGACCACCTTGAGAAGCCTTCTGGCGGCTCGCTACAGCTCAATGCGATTAAACGTGCCTCAAAATCACCATCCGCTTTTCTTTCATATTCCCTAATCGTAGGTTTGCGGCCTAGACAAGCATCAAAGCCTTCTTCTACAAAACGTTTCTTAATTCGGTCAATGGTACGCATTCCAATTTTCAGCACTTTATTTATCTCGGCATTTGTGACTTTATCAGAATATTTACCTTCATCGCTATTTAAAAGAACGTACGCATTTCTAAATTTTTGTGATGTGTGCTTGCCTTTGCTTATAACAGACAAAAGTTCATCACGCTCATCTTTTGTTAATGCTACTTTATACTTTACCATAATAATTTTTGGTAAAGATAATAAAATTACGTCAAATTACAATTGACATGACACTAGTTCCATTGTAATAAAAAACATTAAGATAAGTTTCATTTCCACCCATTGGTAGGACATTAGATATCATATTTTTCAGCATAGTTGAACCATTTACCACTGAATTATTATTAATCCGATGTATAGCTATGGAGAAACTGTTTCCATCAGACGTTGTATAAAATTTTCCTTTTATATCTCCTGCTGGACTATATCCTCCCCCCGTTAATCGTAGATTCATCTCATAGCCGACAGCATTTGCTGTCTTGCCTTAGGCAAATTTACCAACCTTCTTTATAACATTGCAGCAAATAATATCTTTTACTGCTGCTAAATGGTAGCAAATGCTACCAAGTAAGATTGGACGTTGCAAATGCAAACGCCCAACCGCACTTGATGTTTTGTTTTAAGTTATTCGGACATGCTACGAGCATCTGGGATGGTCAATTTCTATATTAACACTCAAATAAATCGAATCACTATAATCACATCAAATTTTCCTGCAAATAATTATAAAATATTGAATCTTTAATATGATATAGTACATGACGAAATTCTTCACCTATATCATAAATTATCTCATCGATATCATCCTCATTCATATTGTCTGACAACAACTTAGGAAACAATTCAGTTATCATAACTTTACACGATTCCTCAATATCTAAAAAGCAATGAGCAAGAGTCTCTGATTCATTTTCTTTTTCTCTGTTATAAGAAGCTACCTTCCTTGACTTATTCAAATTGTCAATAATTGTTGCAACTCTATTTGTCTTTTCCATTAATTATTTATTTAATACAATTAAGTAAATCTTCTATTGCTTTTAATTGTGCTCTAAAGGTGTTTATTTCTCTTTGTACAGAACCCCGATGCCCATAGCTTCCGCTGTTAATCGTTGCATCCGCTACGATTTCTTCTTTCTGGCAGCATTTGCTGCCTTGCCTTTGGCAAATTATCTCATCGTTTTTACAGCATTACCAAAAATAATATTCTTTTGTGTTACTAAATGGTAGCAAATGCTACCAAGCAAGATTGGACGTTGCAAATGCAAACGCCCAACCGCATTGATGTTTTGTTTTTAGTTATTCGGACATGCTACGAGCATCCGGGGGGGGGACTGTTTCATTATCTTCCATACAGTTATATTTTAATCTATAAATCTTGGCTCTATTCATAAACTCTTTTTCAAATAATTCTGTCATCTCAGGACTATTCTTGTCGTAAAAAGGAATGTTGATGCATTCTTTTAATCTAAATAAATCTAGCCTTACAGACTTCTCTTTTTCAATAAATTTGAAAACAATATGATCTGTATTAATTGATTCAATATTAATATATTTTTGAATTTCTCGATTTTCATTATTGAAAATTTCTAATTTATTTTCTTCTATTTGATAAAATTCCTTTGTTAATAAAGGAATTTTATCATTCATTTCATATATAGTTGAATCATTAATATAGAGCTCAAAGTAAGTCCCATCTTTACAATATCCCCAATTTCCAAGTATTTGAACAGACAGAGAATCATTAAAATTACAAACAAAAGATGTTTGTAATAATGAAATGATAAATAAATTATAAATTACTTCCATGATGAATGAATATATTTTAATGCATTATTATGTAATGATCTTTTATAATATTTTATATAACTAATTCTTCTATCCATAGGCCCTGCAATAATATTAATTTTAGAGTAATTAAGAAATTCTGTTGGATCTAGGTCTTTTATTGTTTCATAAGCCTGTCCAATATATACTCTTGTTCCTCCGTCGAAAACACCAAAATACATCGGAGTAATTTACAATGTACAAAATAATTTACTGCTTTGTTTGCTATATGGTAATGGCAGCAAATGCTACCAAGCAAGATTGGACGTTGCAAATGCAAACGCCCAACCGCCTTGATGTTTTGTTTTAAGTTATTCGGACATGCTACGAGCATCTGGGGCTAATTACATGGCAGTTCTGGTAGATTGTCTCCTCGTATTTTAACTAATGAATCTAAGTGTTCTTGAAAATATTCATGTTGACATTTTTTATAATTTCTCATTTCTTCTGGGGTAGAATATAGATAATAATATTTTCCCCTATAAAATTTTTTCTGGTTCGACTTTTTCGATTGTTGATAAAAATATAATGTATCGTAATCCATTAGTAAATAATAATTATTATTTAAATCAGAATATTTTTTCTGATATTCTAATATCATATATTTTTTTTCACACAAAACAGATTCACTATCTTTAACATAAAATGATATATTGTAAAATGTATCTATTTTATCCATATAGAATGAATAATATTCTTTTTCAAATGAATTATAGTGTTGTTCTAATCTCCAATTACCCATAGGGATCTGTGGATTTAAAATTTTCAAACACTCATAATGATTTCTAAAAGATTCCTGCTTAAAATTTTCACTATTAAATAAAAACGTAAAAATTAAAATAACAATAATTATTACTCCTTTCATTTTCTTTTTTAATTAAATATTCTATTTAACACCTCATTATATTGTTTATTGTCATAAATATAAATAACAATTGCATCAGCACCATTGCCCTTATCATAGTTTGGATATAATCTAATACTAAGTCTATTAACTTTTCTTATGAGCCCTACATCAGAAATTCTATTATTAGGGGAAGTTGATTTAGGATTGATAATAGTATATTCAGATCCTCCAAAGGAATTCTCTCTATCAGATGTTGCTTCTATAAATCCCTTATATTTAGCATAAGCATTAGAAAAGATATCTGGAGCAATAAGATCATCATGGTATAACCTTTCGTTAGGATTAGCCTCAATATATTCCATCCAAAAAATGATTTGCTCACTTATAGTAGCATCACCATATTTACTAATTCGAGGAGGTCTAATTTTCCCGTTTGTAACATCATTCCCTAAATTACCAAAAATCCTTCTAAGCCCTGCAACAGATTTTGTACCTGAATTTAAGAGACTTAATCCTGAATAAGTGTTTTCTCTGCTGCCGCGCGTTTGCAACGCGTGGTTCTCAACTCCTTTATCAATACGTAACCTGTTGCTGTGTTTCCAATACAATATCTAAATATGCATCCAAACCTGCATAATTCCTTGCCGAACTAAACAAATAATCTTCAGGCTTTTTTACTATCAAATCTTCTACAGGATTTTGATGAATATAATTCAACTTCTCGTAAAAAAATCCATTGCTAAATATTTCTTTTGGCTGGTTTCCATCCTGCCAAACTTTATAATATCTATTTCGTTTTATCTTATCTGCTTCATGGCCAAAATATTCCAACATCCATTCTCTCCTGCTTTCCGGTTCTTCTAAAATCTGCTCAATTAGTTTTTTGGAAGTATATTTCTTAAAATCCCTAAGTATCTCAGAAAGTGTCTCCTTGCCTGTTGCCTTGGCTATTAAATGAATATGGCCGGGCATAAAACAATATGCATATAACTCCAATCCTTTCTTTTGTTGGCAGTGTTTTAATGATTTTACCAATAACAATTTATGGTTTGGCCTGGTAAAAATATCTATCCAGCCAACTACTGTTAATGTTAAAAAATAGGCATGGTCTTGTTCCCGTATTTTGTAGTTTTCTGACATGTTGGTTTGTTTTTTCTATAACAAATATAAACAGTTTTAAACTACTACAAAGCTTCCGCGCGTTTGCAACGCGTGGAAATAACAACAACTTTATAAACCTGTATTACTTGTTTTAAGTAAAAAAGCCCTGCTGTTTGTCCAAGGCTTTTCTTGTTTAGTGGCCGCAATTGTGCCATTGTCTCTTTAACACGCGTTACAAACGCGCGGGAGCGGGAGCAACCAAGCAAGATTGGATATAGTAAAACTATGCCCAACCGCTTTGATGTTTTGTTTTTGGTTATTCATGCAAACTACTTGCATCCAAGGTTTCAGCTGCAAATAAACTTAAAAATTTAGTTGTTTTTAATAATAAGTAAAGCCCTGCTGCTTATGCAAGGCTTTCTTATTTCTGGCTGCAATTGTGCCATTGTATCTTCGCAACGCGTTACAAACGCGCTGGAGCGGGGGGGCTTTCACTTAATGTACTCTATTCCATTTTTTTTGTATACTAAATTATTATATATTGTGTCAGAAATATGTACTGGCTCTATAAACAATTTTAAAGAATCATATTCTGTTATCCTTGCTCCTATTGTATATTCTTTATTTTTCTGAACTTCAACATAACCAATAGGTTCTTCAAATAAAACCATATAAACATTCTTTACTTGGTGTATCTTGTCAAAATATCCATTATTAATCAAGTAAATTAATTTTTCTGGAGATATTGTCAAATATGGTAGACTATCTTTATGATAAAGAAATTCTTGTTTTTCATGCAGACTAAAAATAGTTTTTTCAGAATATTTTTTTTTTTGAATTAAATATCGAAGTTATTTTTTTATTTGGTTCAGATAGATAATTAAAACTATAATTTGCAGTATTAGTGGTACCTAAAGATATTCTTTTGTTAACATTTATTGAAATCATAGCTGTATCATTAAATGGTAAAATCTTATACCATGTAAATTTAGCTCCATTTAGAATATTACTTTTTGTCACCACAGGACCTTTAAAGTCATTAATTTCTAGATTAAGATTTGATGAAAATAAAAATCTTTTGAATTCTGTACAAGCAATTTTTTCCATTTTATTTGTACTTCTAGGAAAAAACAAAAACAATAGAATTATTACTAGTAGAATTATAATTATATGTAATTTTTTTTTCTTCATATTTTTAATTTCTGATTTTAACAGTTCCTCTATAGTTTATATTATATTCTTTATATGGATATTTTTTAAATGGAATTCTTCCGTCCCAAATAACAAATTGTTCTAAATATCTAGTTGCTAAATTTCCCCGATGCCCATAGCTTCCGCTGTTAATCGTTGCATCCGCTACGATTTCTTCTTTCTGGCAGCATTTGCTGCCTTGCCTTTGGCAAATTATCTCATCGTTTTTACAGCATTACCAAAAATAATATTCTTTTGTGTTACTAAATGGTAGCAAATGCTACCAAGCAAGATTGGACGTTGCAAATGCAAACGCCCAACCGCATTGATGTTTTGTTTTTAGTTATTCGGACATGCTACGAGCATCCGGGGGGCATCTTTAAACTCATTTTAATATTTATCTTAATCCTTTATAACGATAGTATTCTTCTCCTGAAATAAAGATAATACTATCTGGATTGTTCTTTGGATATTTATAGCTAAACACTTGCTTTAAATTTGAATCAAAGCCAGTATAATACTCAAAATCAACATCTGAAGTAATTTCTGCGAACTCTAACAGATTGATAAAAGAGGAACTATCATTAAGAAATATATCAAATGTTACAAAATATGTTGTATCTGGAGTCTTTGATATTGCCTCAATTTGAAGGTGTTTATCCTCAATATTTAAAGAATTACTCTCATTAATAACCCAACTAATTCTTTTTAATTGAGGATATCTATTTATAGCCTGATCAAAGTAATATTGCAAATCGTGTTGTAAAATACAAAAAGAGAGGCTTAGTAAACTTAATATTATTAACTTCATTTTTTTCATAATATAATTCTATTCTTAAATTTAGAATAAAAGGATTCCCCGTAAAACTGTACTTGAAATACTTTATTAAAACTTTGGTTCTTACTTCTAGTTCCATTGTAATAAAAAACATTAAGATAAGTTTCATTTCCACCCATTGGTAGGACATTAGATATCATATTTTTCAGCATAGTTGAACCATTTACCACTGAATTATTATTAATCCGATGTATAGCTATGGAGAAACTGTTTCCATCAGACGTTGTATAAAATTTTCCTTTTATATCTCCTGCTGGACTATATCCTCCCATTGAAGCATGAGGTAAATTATAAAACACATCACGAATGCTGTAATATTTACCGTAATCTGTTTTTCTAAGATAATAATTCCCCGTATATAGGTAATCACCCCATTCGATTAAGCCATTTAAAACCTCATCTCCGCTTCCATTATAATTAATTTTTGGTGGAGCTCCCCCGTTTGTACTCTGCTGCCGCGCGTTTGCAACGCGTGGTTCTCAACTCCTTTATCAATACGTAACCTGTTGCTGTGTTTCCAATACAATATCTAAATATGCATCCAAACCTGCATAATTCCTTGCCGAACTAAACAAATAATCTTCAGGCTTTTTTACTATCAAATCTTCTACAGGATTTTGATGAATATAATTCAACTTCTCGTAAAAAAATCCATTGCTAAATATTTCTTTTGGCTGGTTTCCATCCTGCCAAACTTTATAATATCTATTTCGTTTTATCTTATCTGCTTCATGGCCAAAATATTCCAACATCCATTCTCTCCTGCTTTCCGGTTCTTCTAAAATCTGCTCAATTAGTTTTTTGGAAGTATATTTCTTAAAATCCCTAAGTATCTCAGAAAGTGTCTCCTTGCCTGTTGCCTTGGCTATTAAATGAATATGGCCGGGCATAAAACAATATGCATATAACTCCAATCCTTTCTTTTGTTGGCAGTGTTTTAATGATTTTACCAATAACAATTTATGGTTTGGCCTGGTAAAAATATCTATCCAGCCAACTACTGTTAATGTTAAAAAATAGGCATGGTCTTGTTCCCGTATTTTGTAGTTTTCTGACATGTTGGTTTGTTTTTTCTATAACAAATATAAACAGTTTTAAACTACTACAAAGCTTCCGCGCGTTTGCAACGCGTGGAAATAACAACAACTTTATAAACCTGTATTACTTGTTTTAAGTAAAAAAGCCCTGCTGTTTGTCCAAGGCTTTTCTTGTTTAGTGGCCGCAATTGTGCCATTGTCTCTTTAACACGCGTTACAAACGCGCGGGAGCGGGAGCGGGCAGCCCTATGTAAGAATAGTTATTTTTCATTTCTTCAATGGCTTGGTATTGTACTTTTTTCTTATTGAGATATTAAACTCTTTTTCTGCTATATCTACCATGGTTGAATACGCTACAGATTTCATCTCTGCATCTTTTAATTGTTTCTCAAGCTCTTCTATTCTTTTTTTTAATTGAAGATTTTCAAATGATTCCGTTTGACTTTCTTTATGTTTTTTTGTCCCCATTCTTTTTGAATAAGCTGTAAAGTTAGATCCCTTAACAGGAATACCACTATCATATCCCAACTGGCGCATCCATCTTAATAAACCACCATGTTCTTCTGTGTAGCCCGTGTATTTATACCAAATTTCTGCCTTTGTTTTGTCTGATGATAAATATTCTTCTATTATAAAACGTTTTTCTTCTTCTGTGAACCTTTTGATAAAACCTCGTTCTCTTTTTGATTCTAATCCTAAAATAAATTTACTTTTTCTTCCCATTTTTTTCTTTTTTGTGTAAATCTATTTTAGGACGAGACAATCTTCACAACGCATTACAAACGCGATGGAGCGGGTGATTGGACGTTGCAAATGCAAACGCCCAACCGCCTTGATGTTTTGTTTTTAGTTATTCGGACATGCTACGAGCATCTGGGGGGTCTCGTTTGATTCTAAAAATACTGTCCATCTCAAATTCATCGCCTGATATCCCAGGCTGCAGACCTATCTTCTTCATAAAACTATCCTTTCTTATTGAATAATCCTTTATTGACCTTTTAATATCAATTACATCATATTCTATTAAGTTAACTATTCTTTGAAATGTATCAATATGATCATTGTTAATCAGTACTATTAATGAGTCATTGACAATAGAAATTTGGGGTTTGAAAATGTCTGAACAAACAGAATCATTCCCGAATACATACAATGTATCGTTGAAAATCTTATATGTTTCATTTCCTGTACTCTTGATAAATTCATCATGATAGAAAATATTTTCATCATAAAACGTTATTTCCTTGTATATTCTATCAGTGCCATAATTGCACCAAATCCCATTTAGAACAATATTATTTTTTGACATACAGGAATATACAATAATTATAATCAGTAATAATTTTATTATTTTCTTATAAAACATAATACAAACACTTTAGCAATTACATAACTAATTTAAAAGCATAAAAGATCATGAATATCTTGTAACTATAATAGTTATAAAATTTAATTTCCATATATACGATTCAAAAGTTCCATAAAATCATTCTTTCGACCTTCTCCATGCAATCTTATAAGAATCATTTCATTTGTATAGCTATTCCCCCCTCTTTGCCCGTCTGGTGCCGCTATATATAAATCCCACATTTGAACTTTTCCATTTTTACCATTATGTCCTCGTGTGTCAAAATGATTAAAGGATTGATATGGATCAAAAGTCATTATTATTTGCATCTCAGAATTACCAAAGGTCATCATCCCTTTTCCTTCACTTGGTAATGCCCAGTTCCATTTTGCATTAGCAGGGCCTTTCATATAAAAGTGATCCGACAATTTAGTTCCTATATATGTACCCTTTTCATGCTTATTCCATTCTGAGTACGCTGAAGTCATGAAATTAATTACATCTTCATAAGGATTTTTACTTTTGCTTAAATCAATTTTACCCCCTCCGTTTGCGGCCCCCCCTAAATTACCAAAAATCCTTCTAAGCCCTGCAACAGATTTTGTACCTGAATTTAAGAGACTTAATCCTGAATAAGTGTTTTCTCCAATAGAACTTAATAGATCTTTATTATCATAAATTGCCCTACCAAGTTTTGTCTTATGAAAAAATTTAGTTGCTAAAGGAATTTTACCGGTTGACTTTAAATTCGCATTAGGTATATTTAAATTCCCAATTATACTATTAAATGAATATAATCCTAAACTGGCATAATCCAGAGCATTCGCCCCATTTTTCATAATGCCTCCTGCATTAAACACGCCCGATGCAAATTGGAGAAGACACCCAGATGTTGCCCCGCCAATTAATGCAGAAGCCATTGCAGCACCTTCAAAGAATCCGCGCCTTGCTTTTTTCCAGTTCCACTCTCCATTATATCCTTGTCCATTCCAGATTCCTTTTAATAATGCTCCACCGAGAATAAAAAATGCAATATCAAAGAATTCGCCTGTCGGATCGGTAAACATCAACGGATTATTTAACACATAGCTATACCTGTTGTAGTTTTGTGTGGAATAAGGCATTTGCACGTAGTTATCAGGGCTGAGGAAAATACCAAGGTAAGGATCGTAAACGCGGCCATTCATGTTAATAAGCCCAAAATTATCCAGGTGTTCATGGCCGGTAAAGCCCCTTGCTGTTAACATACCTGTAGGAACAGATGTTAGTTTTTCGCCTGTATCGTAATCACGGCGGTTACCCCAGGCATCAAAACTAAGTTTTTCTTCTATGGTACCAGTTGCATCGGTTATACAACGGATAGAACCAAGATAATCTGTATATACATAATGCATATCTCCACTTGTACTGTTACCCTCGTAAATAGCAACCAGCTTTCCATACGCATAAATATAATTTAGCTCTTTTTCTGTGCCATCGCTTAGTTCTTCTTTCTCGTATGCATCAAAAAAGTACCGTGTATACTGCATTACGCTATTGTTTGTATAAACAGTTTTAAAGCGCTGGTCGTCTACGCCATAAGTTATGGTAAGTACTTTATTAACATCATTTTCTGTTATAGATTCTGTTTTACCACTGGCAGTATAGTTAATTGAATGTGTTGGTAAAGTAACTACAGCATTATTAATTCTTTCTAGTTTATGGTTACTGTCTGAGAAATACGCATATTCGCCAATGTCTGTTTTTTCTTCTATTCGGTCGTTAGGGCTGCCTTTATAGGTCATGGTGAGACTCTCTCCTCCTGATGCTGTTTTCAACCTGTTTAAATCATCATAAGTAAAACTCTCATTTATACCTTTCCATTGACCATCCACCCTATAATTTTCTGTTCGGTTTGTTAATTGATTTTTGTTGTTGTAGGTATAACTAAAGTTTATGTTATCAGTAACTGTAATGGAATTTAACCTGTCCATTGCATCATATCCATAACTTATTTCTTTGTTATTACCAAATGTGGCACCTGTTAACTGCCCAAGATTATTAACACTTCCCTCTTGTTTCCAGATAGATGTTGTGCCTTTTTTAATTTCCTCAAGATTTCCGAAACTGTTGTAACTATAGGTTAAGATAATCCCGGAAGGATACTTCATTGTTTTAACATTTCCATCAGTATCATATGTATATTCATACGCAAAAGATTCTGTACCGTCGCTACGCGTTTCTTTTGTAATGCGCATCAAATCGTCATACTCATAAGAAAATTCATTTATATTATTTCTTTGAATACGGGTCAACGTTCCCAGTTTATTGTTTTCATCGTAAATATAGGTAATTGCGTCTTCTCCTGTTAAACTTTTTGTGTTAATTCTTCCCAAAGCATCATAGGTAAGAGTTGTTTGCTTTTGTCTCGGATCGGTCTGTTTCAACAACTCGCCAAATACATTATATTCATTGTACTGCATCGTACCTGCATCCGGGTCGGTGAGTGTTTTTTGTAGTCCTGTTGTTGCATCATAGGTAATTGATGTTGTTCCTCCAGGAGCAGTGATTGTTGATACTTGGCCATCAGCAAAATAACTATAGGTAATTGTTCCTCCCGGATCTGTTGCAGATATTACCAGGCCAGAGCCATCATAGGTTTTACTATAAACTTCTGATGAAGATTCAGAATAAGTTTTAACCACATCATTATTAGTATAATCATACGTGAAATATTCACCATTAGGAAAAGTCTCTTTTTCAAGAAGTCCATTATCGTAATATTCATAGATTGTTGTTTTTGTTGATGTGGCAACCGATGCATCTTCTTGAATTACCTGGCCTTTGTTATTATAATAAACATCCGCATAAACCTTTTTTCCTTGATAGGGAACAGATACTTTTCTGATTAAACGTCCCAATGCGTCATAATATTCAGCGCCATTAAAGTCTCCATCTTCATCGGTCACCTTTGTATAATAAGAGGGGTTTCCAAAGCTGGGGTTATCTTCTCCCCCTGCCCAATATGTATTCTTATAAAACGTTCGACCATCAGGTCCTGTTGTTTGAGTTAATCTTCCCCAGGTATCATAAACATTTTTTACTATCAATCCATTGGGATCTTCAGATTCTGTAATATTCCCCCATGCATCGTATTTCATTGTTATTTCCCGATCAAGAGGATCAATTTTCTTTTCCGCGAAACGTCCGTCTGCAGTATATTCATATTCTGTCTCACGAGCTTCGTCCGATTCAAAACCAGCAATTATTTTATAAACATTTCCAAATGAATCATAAAAATATTTGGTTTTTAATCCTTTAGACAAAGTAGTTTCAACATCACCATTTGATGTATATGTATATGTTTCTGTTCGGGAAATATTAGCTGCTCCATTTCTTTTGTAAGTAGTGATTACTGTAGCAGGTGAACCTTCGTTGTTATGACCGCTATATATTTTATCTACCTCAGATTCGTTTGTATTGATCTTTACAATCTCAGAAGTAAGATTATCTCCTGTATATGCAATGGTTTGTTGGCTTTTATTGCCTTTAAGCAAATCTTCCTGAAGAATAGTTGAAGCATAGTTAAAATAACGTTTATCAATTTCTGGATCACCTACTGTTGTATAACTATAAGTTGTTTTTGAAAGAGGGGTTTCATCTGCTGCAAAAGTTTCTGTTGATGACAATTGCATAAAATAGAAATCTGTATTTACAGAATAATTTGAAACAGTACTTCCTGTAACAGAATTCTCTGTAGTAACTTTTGCAAATCCTAAAAATCCCTTTCCTTGTGTATGTACTTTTGCATCCTGATATCTATATTCGGTAATAGACTCTCCGCCTAAACCATCACCTGTAGTAACATCTTTAACAACATACATCGCGGCATTAATATTTATTAAAGGATGCGTTCCGGGAGATGTTTTTGTATAGACTTCATCGTTAGTTAAAGGGGCATAAGAAATTTTAGTTACACGGTTTAATCCGTCAATAATTCCATTAACCACATAACCAGGCTGGCCAGTTGCAAATTTATATCCAGTATAGCCTATGCAACAAAATTCATAAATACCGTCTCCATTATAGTCACCAGGAAAAACATTATATCCAACTGTTTTATCGATTGTCATTTCTTCAAAATCAAGAGTTCCTGTGCTATAATATATTTTCTGGAGAGTACTGTTTTGAAATAAGGCTATATCAGCCCTGCCATCTCCATTTATATCCAATACAGCAGAATGAGTAGGTGTGTTAGTTAAAAAATAGCCAAAACTTTTTACTTTATTAAGGTTATAATTTTGAGTATATAACTCTCTTCCCAAATGAATTGTTTGAGTTACAGGTAATCCTGTTTCCGGATCATAAACCGTTTCTTCTACATATTCATCAGGGCCTATAAGCAGAAGTTCAGACCATCCATCACCATCTGTATCTACAACCCCAATAGCCGTTGAAGTACCAGAATAACTTAAGGTAGTATAATCATTAGACAAATCAGACCAGCCAAAGGCAGTTCCATCCCTTGTTACAAAATCTAACCTGCCATCTGCATTTATATCACCCCAATAAACTTTACCAAAATAATCTGTTTTTGTAGATGTTCCAATTTCTTCGATACTTCCATCTCCTTCAAGGTTAAGGGTGTATATTTTATCATCAATAACATAGTCTGTTTTACCATCTTGGTTAAAATCTATTGTTGCTGCTGAAGGATATTCTGTTGTTGTAAATTCCTTTTCAATAGATAAAATGCCATTGTTAAAACCTAAAAGATAAACCGAATAATTTTCTGTTGCAGAAAGCAAAGTTTCAAGAACGTCTATATTAAATGAGTTGCTAGAAGATAAAGTAGTTATATATTCACATATTGTAGTTATACTACTTCCACTTAAATCGTAATTTTTAACAAATTCTAATAACTCCATTTCTCCATCTCCATCAAAATCTCCTGAAATAACTTTAACTACGTCAGATAAATCATCAATATCTGTTGGTAAATACTGAGTGTTGCCACAACCATATAGAATTATCATTCCTTCATCATGAAAATTTGATCGGATAAGGTTTTGTTTTTGTCCTTTAACTGTAATACCATTTACTGTCCCTTTATTAAGGTAACAAGAGGAACTATTTAACGTTAAGATATCAGAAAAACCATCCCCGTTATAATCTCCCTGGGTGTAACTGTCTCCTGTCTGAACGCTAAAACTACATGTTGAATAAGTGTTGTCGAATTCCGCTTTACTCCAGGTACACATAGTTGAGTTTAATTCATTCCCCGTTCCATCTTCCTGTATTATTTCATAAAGACATGAAACGCCATCCTGAATGGTATAATTAAACTTATATATTGCTAAATTATCTCCATTATTTTTGATAGTTATCTGTGCTAAAAGTAAATCTTGAGTAACATCAGTTAAGCGAATTTTACCTTTCCATACATCATCTCTTTCGTTATATCCAAAAATAATTTCATTAACAGGATTAATTCCGACAGTTTCATTCCCTCCGTATTCAATTCGTTGTATTGTAATTTGGCCATTTTCAGAATCATTATTATAATAATATTTAATATAATTACCATATTCATCAACTACACTGTTGATCATCCAGGCTAATATATTGGAATTGCTTTCGTATTTGGCATTATCCTCTTTACCATATTCCATAACCTTTCCATCTCTTGTTGTTACGCGAAACCAATAATCAGGAAAAGTACCTAGCTTTTCAATAGATAAAAAAGATTTACTTTCTGTTTCAAAATCGTCTGCATCTAAACCAAATTTGTTATCAGTGATACTAATTAATCGTTGGCCATTAAGAGATAATCTGTCATCTTCATTATTAAACAGGATACCGCTGATTTCATCATCAAAATATAAGGATTTTCCTGTACGACTAATCGAAGAAATGCCACCCAGGCTCCAACCAGCCCCCATAGAACCATTACCACTTTGACTATTATAGACAACTGATAAATCTGGTTCCATACCTGCTATTCCCGATGGAATATCAATAGGGATAGAATAAGTTGCTGCACCACCAGGAGATACATTAAAACTTCCTGCAATAGAACCTACAGGTCCTGGTGTATCTTCCCTACTAAGGGGATAACCTGTTTGACCTGGTGTATTTTGTACTGTACTATATTCTGAGGGACAAATTACTGACTCATCAATTTGAGCTGTAAATGAATTACTAGAACTGGAAGGCGTATAGCTAAAACCGTCTTTAAGTGTAATTGATTCCCTGGCCTTATAATCATATGTTAAAATGCCATTAAGAGATTCTTGTAAAACATAAGTTTTCTCTGGATCCTGAGCAGAAATAAATACAGTATTACCGACCAAGACGAGTATAAAAAATATTATATGTTTAAATTTCATAGTTATTTAGTGTTTGGTTATTCTTTAACAATTTTCCATTCCCGGATTGTATCACCAGCCTTGAGTATCATAATATAAGTACCGGGGCTTTGTTTACTCAAATCAATTGCATTGGAGGCAACAGCATTGCTGTTATTGTATATCTGTCTCCCCTGCAAATCGTATATAGAAATACTGGCATTTGTTTCGCCTGTAAGATTCTCAATTTCTACTGTTAATAATCCTTTTGTTGGATTGGGGTACATCTTAAAACTCAGTTCTTCCAATATTTCATTAAAAACCTCGGTTTCCACATCTCCCACATAAGCAGATTTTGTTGATGCTATATGTATATAACGATTTGTTCGGTTACCGGCATCATCGTATTCAAATGAGATATAATCCTGGCCAAAAGACATAAGGCTTATAAAGCCAATAATAAATACTAGTATAGTTTTTTTCATCTGTTTATTTTTTGTTTTTTAACGATTCTATTTCTGTATCTTGTTTTTCAACTCTTTCCAAGAGTTTATCGATTGCTTTTTGTTGATCAATGGTATAGAGGGTCAACTCTTCTATTTTCTGCAACAATTTAGCATTCATCTCTCCCAGGCTAATGCCGTTTTCTTCCACTTCTTTGGCTGTGGGAATTTCAGGTAAATGACCGTTTTGTTGGATGTAAGTATTTACTTCTTCGAGCGAATTGAGGTTGTAGTCTGATTCAAATACAAAATCTGCCCATCCGGTTTCAACTTTTACTTCGGTTGCACGGATGGTACCGTTTACGTCTAGAGCATTTGAAGGATTGTCAGTACCTATTCCAACATTTCCTCCATTGAAATAAGTATCCCCACTTGATGTAATTTTTATTTTTAGTGTCTGATCATTAATATTATTTGCATCATATAATTGTAATGAAGAGATTAATTTACCTTGTGAAGCACCTCCCGGTTTAAGTTCAATTGTATTATGACTATAAACCCCTGGTTTTGATCCCATTATTAAACTATGTCCTCTCCAATATAAATAATTTTTTTTCCAGCCATTTTCATATGCTTCTGTTCCTTCGATATATAAATCTCCTTTTAGATGTAAATTTGATGAAGGACTTGTAGTTCCAATTCCTACATTACCATTATTTTCTATTGTAAATTTTACATTTGCATTTGGAGTTGAAGTTCCACTTGATAATCTTAAAATAGGCCCTGTTGATACTTGGTTTATATAGACCGCAGCACCTGTAGCATTATCTCGTATAAAATGATGATAATCTGTATTTGTTGAAGATGATTTAAATACCCCCGTATAGGTCTGGGCATAATTATATCCAATGGATGTTAAAAAGAATAAACATAATATTAAAAATTTTTTCATTTTATTCCTCCTCTAATAATTTTAGTATGTTTTTATTTTGTTTTTCTAATTCTTTAATTCTCTTTTCCTGCTCTATAGTATAAAGCGTTAACTCCTCAATCTTCTGTAATAATTTAGCATTCATCTCTCCCAGGCTAATGCCGTTTTCTTCTACTTCTTTGGCAGTGGGGATTTCAGGTAAATGACCATTTTGTTGGATGTAAGTATTTACTTCTTCGAGCGAATTGAGGTTGTAGTCGGATTCAAATACAAAATCTGCCCAACCTGTTGCTACTTTTACTTCGGTTGCACGGATAGTGCCGTTTACATCTAATTTGTTTTCAGGGTCGGTGGTGCCGATGCCGACATTTCCTGTTTCTTTGTAAATGTTATTGCTTTCCTTTACCCAGGTATTTCCTTCAACTTCTAAAAGTCCGTAATATGGCCTTTGTATTTCTGGATGTATATAGTGAAGCTCTGATATACCAAACCGTCCATTGGTACCCGTTCCTGAATAAAAAGTAAATCGAAGTTTTGTGTATGCACCAGATGTCACCTTTATATTAAAATCAGAACTATTATAATCCTGGTTAGAGTAATCAGCAAGTGTAGTCCACCCACGATTATAATAGACATCGTAACCCTCAATTTTAAATCTATTTGCATACCATGTCCGTGTAGACCACCCCACCCAAGCTCCTTGTTGGCTATGAGATGAAGGTAGGTTTTCAATCAATATTGTGGTTGCATCTGATACTGTTGGTGCAGTCGCAGTATATGAGGGGTTAAACTTGCCATCAAAAAGCATGTCCAAATTTAAAGTTGCACTACCTGTTTGGGTCACACTATATCTTGTTTTTGCATTAAATAAAATGTTATGTTCCATACCAACAGGATTTCTGTTTGTTGTAATTTCCTGACAGAACAGGTTGCTTGAAACAAATACAAAAAATAATATTAAAGGATTTCTCATAGCTCTATTTTTATTGTTTTCACATATCTTTTCTTAGTTCATCTATTTCTTGGTGCATTTTTTTAATTTCCTTTTCCTGCGCAATCGTATAAAGCGTTAACTCCTCAATCTTCTGCAGAAGCTTAATATTCATCTCGCTAATACTTAGTCCCTCTGTTTCCATTTCTTTTGCAGGGGCAACTTCCGGTAAGTGTTTTTCTGATTTAACAAAAGACTCTAATTCGCTTAAAGGCATTAGGTTGTAATCTTCTTCAAAAACAAAATCGGCTCCTTCATCCAGGTTTACTTTAATTTCGTGGGCGCGGATGGTGCCTTCTACATCGAGTTTGTAATAAGGGGAGGTGGTTCCGATGCCAATATTTCCATTCTCGTCAATAAACATGTTAGTATTAGCCCCATTTCTAAACCATGTTTGATTTGAAAAATCCATAAGTATATTTGCTTTTAATCCATCCCTGATAACACCTATGCCAATTTGTGGATTCGTACTCCCACCCCAACTGGTTTCTATGGCTGCTGTAGGAACTCTTGATGAATTGGCATTGTCTACACCAAAATATACTGCTCCTCCATTATTATTGCCAGAAACAATAGCAGATAAAGGACTCCTGACTTGGACAACCGTATTTTCACCTCTGATATCCAATTTTGAGTATTTGGGGGATGTTGTCCCTATGCCCACCGAACCACTTGAATTAATGAACATGTTGGTATTAGTCCCATTTCTAAACCATGTTTGATTTGAAAAATCCATAAGTATATTGGCTTTGGGGCCTTCCCTGATAACACCTATACCTATTTGAGGATTCGTACCCCCTCCCCAACTGGTTTCTATAGCTGCTGTAGGAACAGTTGATGAATTAGCATTGTCTACACCAAAATATACTGCCCCTCCGTAATTATTACCGGAAACAATAGCGGATAAAGGACTCCTCACTTGAAATACCGTATTTTCATCCCGGACATCAAGTCTGGAATATGTCGGCGATGACGTTCCAATCCCTACATTATCATTTTCTGAATCACCAATATTTTCATTTCCCCCAGGCACATACAGAGTCTGAGAATAAATTAAAGTAGAAATAAATAAAATAGTTAGGGTTAAAAATTGTTTTTTCATGTTATTTTAACTTTTCAATTGTTTTTTCTATTTCTTCAATGCGTTGATTTTGAATATTTAATTGTTCATTCTGCCTTTTTAATTCTTCAATCTCTTTTTGCTGTTCAATCGTATAAAGCGTTAACTCCTCAATCTTCTGTAATAATTTAGCATTCATCTCACCCAGGCTAATGCCGTTTTCTTCTACTTCTTTGGCAGTGGGGATTTCTGGTAAATGACCGTTTTGTTGGATGTAAGTATCTACTTCTTCGAGTGAATTGAGGTTGTAATCGGATTCAAATACAAAATCTGCCCAACCTGTTGCAACTTTTACTTCGGTTGCACGGATGGTGCCGTTTACGTCTAATTTGTTTTCTGGATTTGGGATGCCGATGCCGACATTTCCATCATTGTCAATTCGCATTCTTTCTGTTACTTCAAAAGAATTTGTTTTGTCCGAGGATGTCATTGTTCTAAAAGCTAATTCTCCTCCTGTGTTCCCTCCATCCCCCAAGGCTCCAATTGCGGCAACAAAATAACCTTCACTATTTTTAAATCCTATATCTCCTATTGTCCCTGTTGTATTTGTGTTATTTCTCTGTAAGGATATTATTGTTGAACCATAACTAGCCGACAATTCTAATAGTTTATTTGGATTAATTGTCCCAATACCAACATTGCCATTATTAAACACATATTTACTTGCTTGGAAATAAATTGGAAGCCACTGATTTTCTGTCCAATCTCTTGAGCGCAGAAATCCAACAGAACTACTCATACTTATATCAATCGCATCTCCTTCCCATGCCGTTGGATTATAGAGCCCTGTAGTATAAATCCCCAAAGAGGATTTTATTCTTCCGGTTACATCTAGTTTCTCGGATGGAGCAGTCGTTCCAATTCCAACATTACCATCATTGTCAATTCGCATTCTTTCTGTTACTTCAAAAGAATTTGTTTTGTCTGAGGATGTCATTGTTCTAAAAGCTAATTCTCCTCCTGTGTTCCCTCCATCCCCCAAGGCTCCAATTGCGGCAACAAAATGACCTTCACTATTTTTAAATCCTATATCTCCTATTGTCCCTGTTGTATTTGTGTTATTCCTCTGTAAGGATATTATTGTTGAACCATAACCAGCCGACAATTCTAATAGTTTATTTGGATTAATTGTCCCGATACCAACATTGCCATTATTAAAAACACATTTACTTGCTTGGAAATAAATTGGAAGCCACTGATTTTCTGTCCAATCTCTTGAGCGCAGAAGTCCAACAGAACTGCTCATACTTATATCAATCGCATTACCTCCCCATAAAGTTGGATTGCTGATTCCTGTTGCATATACTCCTAAAGAAGATCTTATTCTTCCGGTTACATCTAGTTTTTCATTAGGATCTTCGATTCCAATCCCCACATTCCCATCTCTATAAATATCGCCTTCTGTTGTTGTACTTCCTAACCATTGTGCTTTTAATCCATTAAAAACTACTCCAAAAAACAATGCTAAAAGTAAAATTCGCTTCATAATAATCTTGATTAAGTTTATTATCCTTTTATTATTATCCCTAAAATTTCTAACATCTGTGGATTATCCTCAAATACTATTCGGGCAACAGCTTTCCAGTTCAAGCAATTTTTTATCTCTTTCTTCGGTAGCAGCTTGTGCTTCACCAATTTCTTTCTTTTGCGTGAGGTATAATTCTTCCAAAGTGCTTAACTGGGTTAGTTGAGAACTCATGCTCTCTTCAGTAATATTTAGTGTTGTTAGTTTAGCCTTTATATTTTCATTGCCTAACGCATTGCTATAAAACTGGTTTACCTGGGTTTTCCACTCCGTATATACACTCGAGCGCAATCCTTTTACCCCTAAATGTGAACGTAACAAGGTAGGATCTTCCCGTAAGGCTACTCGTGCCAGTTTTATGTCACGGGCAAATTGTTTGTCTATTGTATCGCGTAACTGGTTAAATTCTGCAGTTGCATTTACTTTTTCTACTATTTCTTTCTCCCAGCTAGTAAACAATAATGTTGTTTCATCCAGTAAGGTTTTACCTTCATTAATCTTTTCAATCGTATATCCATAAATAGTTACTTCATCCAGTATGGCCGGAGTATTTAATGTGTTTTCAATTAAAGTGTGGTGGCTTTGCATTTCGTCTTGTAGTGTTTGGTTTCGTCCCATGTTGTTTTTATTTTATTAAGAATTAAAAAATTATTTTTTCATGCATTTTTTTTAAGAGCATTCATATTTATTTAAGGAGCAATAATAATTTGGTCTAGAGTTGTATTATTTTACAACAGAGCAATGACATTTTAATATTAAAACATCAATGCTGCAACAAAAAACATTTAAGCTTTACTATTGATTATGATTGCTATTAGGTAATATATCTTTGCTGTTTATTTAAGTGTAGTTGTTGTTCATTTGGATTAAGGTTTTAAGTTATTAATAGGTCCTGTTTACATATATAGTTTATTATTAATTCAGAATAAAATGATATTTAATTGTCGGTTTTAAGCATAACGTTTCAAAAATATTCTAAAAAATTGATAACGCAAGGGGGTAATAAATTGCTTTTTTTATATTGAACCCTAATTGGTTATAATTTAGTTTTTTAGATAAGATCACCCCCCCCCCTTAATTTATTTTGATTCTAAATAAAGATTTAGATTAAAATTTGATTCTTAAATCATTCGATTCCAAATAAACTTTAAATACCAAATTAATTTACAATCTATATCATATGTGCTAAGTGAAGTTACAAACTTCACTTTATTAATATTACATAAAATTTTTGTCTAATGACAATAACAGGTGCAACCTGTATATAAAAATTCGACGTAGATACTATGAGCATGCAACTAAAATATCATAATCATTTTTATATCTTTGTTTTATAACAATGAGGTTTAAATAAAATGATACGTACAGTTGTAACACCTGATAAAAATCTTCTTTCTTTCAATATTCCTGATAAATATATTGGTAAGAAATTGGAAGTAATTGCTTTTGCCATTGATGAACCTTCTGAAAATGTGATTTACACAACCAAAAGTCGTAAAAATTTTTCTGCTATTAAATTAAACACTAAAGGCTTTAAATTCAACAGAGACGAAGCAAATGAAAGATAATTGTTTTATTGACACCAATATTCTTGTTTATTGCTACACCGATGATGAACCAATTAAGCTGCAAAAAGCATTAAATATTGCAAACAGTAAAAATTCATTTATTAGTACCCAGGTTTTGACTGAATTGTCGAATACACTAAAAAAGAAGTATAATCTGGATTGGCAGACTGTTGAAAATGTTGTTTCGGAAGTAAGTTCTGATTTTAATGTATATGTAAACAAGCCAGTTACTATTGAACGGGCTTGCAAGATTGCTGATAAATACCAATATTCGTTTTATGATTCACTGATTATCGCTGCTGCTTTATCTTCTAACTGTAAAAAACTGTATTCTGAAGATATGCAGGACGGACAGATAATCGAAAATAGTCTTTCGATTGTAAATCCTTTTAAGTAATACACTTAGTTAATAGTATCATTTACTGCTATCCTCAAGACAATTCTTTGCTTCTACATTAATCATTGTATTTCATTTTAGTGGTAGCAAATGCTACCAAGCAAGATTGGACGTTGCAAATGCAAACGCCCAACCGCATTGATGTTTTGTTTTCAGTTATTCGGACAAACTATGAGCATCTGGGGATTTAGATTGAACTTTTTTCTAAATCATTCGATTCCAAATAAACTTTAAAGACCAAATTAATTTACAATCTATTTTAGCTTTTACATGTTATTCAGTTAATCGTAGTATTCACAACGATTTCTTCTTTCTGGCAGCATTTACTGCCTTTGCTCAAAGCTTCCGCGCGTTTGTAACGCGTGGTTTCACCTGCAAATAAACTTAAAAATTTAGTTGTTTTTAATAATAAGTAAAGCCCTGCTGCTTATGCAAGGCTTTCTTGTTTCTGGCCGCAATTGTGCCATATATCATCGCAACGCGTTACAAACGCGCTGGAGCAGTTGTAAAAACCTTTTAACTATAAACAGTAATAACCACTCTCCTGTTACCACCAAAATTTCTAAACTCACACAGATAGATACCTTGCCAGGTTCCAAGGTTCAATCGGTGATTTGTTATGGGAATTGTTAGCGACTGTCCAAAAAGAGAAGCTTTAATATGGGCAGGCATATCATCATCTCCCTCGAGGGTGTGAACATAGTAGGATTCATTTTCCGGGACCAATCTATCAACATAACTTTTGAAATCTGTTCGCACAGAAGGATCTGCATTTTCATTAATGGTTAATGCTGCCGAAGTATGCTTAATTAATAAATTTAAAAGGCCCTTCTCAGGCAAGTCATCCAGTTGTTTTTCAATTAGATGTGTAACTAAATGAAATCCTCTTTTGAAACCCGGCAAGCTTATCTCTTTTTGATATATCATGTATTCTTTTTTATGTTTAAAAATCTGTTTTTTATAAAAATACAACACAATAATAAATACTTCTTTGATAAATCAAACTTTCTATATGTAGGAAATGTTGTATTTTTGAAACGTATGATAAAAATGTCCCTGAAATATATAATATTATCCCTTGGTTTTTTCTTTGTTGTACAGACAGCTATAGCACAAGAGAATGAAAAGGATGAGAAAAAAGAGGAAATAGAAGAAGAGTTAATCCAGTTATCCGGTATTGTTAAGGATGAATTTGAGAGACCTCTCCAGTTCGTTACCATTAGGATATTAAACAGAGGTCAAGGAACTATTTCCGATCAACGAGGTATCTTTTCTTTTATCAGTATTCCTTTTGATACCATCAAATTCTCATGTGTTGGTTTCAAACCTGCTTTGTTTGTATTACCAGACAGTCTTCCTTCTCCACATTTAAATATTGATGTTTATCTTACAAGAGATACTATCATGCTGGAAGAAGCATTTATTTATCCCTGGAAAACTTATGAAGAGTTTAAAGAAGCTGTGCTTACTCTTGAACTCCCGGATGATGATTATGACCGGGCACGGAGAAATATAGCACTGATTAAAACCCAAATACTGTTGGCTGATGAACCTATTCCAACCCAAAGCTTTAAATATGTGATGCAAGAAAATTACGAACGATCGATGATGAAAGGCATGGCATATCCAGTCATTAAATTGTTCGATCCTATTGCCTGGTCCAGATTCATAAAAGCAGTTAAAAATGGCGATTTCAAGAGAGACGATTAACAAAGTGCACAATTTTTTAATCTCTTATCAGTTATTTACCTAAATTCTTTTTTCATGAGGAGCTTTCTTGTTACGATACTTCTAATCTGCATTTTTACAACCAGCTTATTTGCACAAACTGAAAATTTCATACTTACAGGTAAAATCATTAACGAAGAACAAGAAGCATTGCCCTATGCGAATGTCTCTGTAAAAAATTCCTCATACGGAACTGTTTCCGATGAAAATGGAAATTATAAGCTTGAACTCTCTTCCAATAAAGAATATATTATTGTTGTCTCATTTATTGGCTATAAAGAATTACAAAAAAAAATAATCGGGAGCGCTGGAGAAACTGTTATTTATAATGTTACCCTAACAAAAGAAACAAAATCTATTGATGAAGTTGAAGTAACAGCAGATCGAGAAAAAGCACCCAATCTGGTAAAAATTGAAATGAAAGACTTCAATTTCATCCCAAACACATCGGGAAATTTTGAGACAATTCTAAAAACAATGGGTGTCTCATCCAATAACGAGCTTAGCTCTCAATACTCAGTACGCGGTGGTAATTTTGATGAGAACTTGGTTTATGTTAACGATGTAGAAATCTACAGACCTTTTTTAATTCGTTCAGGAGAGCAGGAAGGATTAAGTTTTGTGAATTCGGATCTTGTCTCTTCCGTTAAATTTTCAGCTGGTGGATTTGATGCTGTTTACGGTGATAAAATGTCTTCTGTTCTGGATATCAAATACAAGAAACCAACAGAATTTGGAGCTTCCGTTTCTGGTAGTTTGCTTGGGGGTTCCGCTCATGTTGAAGGTATTTCCAAAAATCAAAAATTAACCCATGTTACAGGGGTACGCTACAAAACCAACAAATATGTTCTCAATGCCCTGGAGACTCAAGGAGAATATCAACCAAATTTTACTGATATACAATCGTTTATAACCTATCAGCTCACAAAAAAAATTGATATCTCATTCCTGGGTAACTATGCAAATAACACCTATAATTTTACTCCTGAGAATCGCTCTACCACTTTTGGCACATATGATAAAGCTCTAAATATTAATATTTTTTATGATGGCCAGGAGATAGATAAGTTTGAAACTGTTTTAGGGGCATTTACCTTTAACTACAGACTAGAAGATAATCTGCCACTTAAACTAATTTTCTCTGCATTTAATACAGATGAACGCGAAACCTATGATATTGAAGGGGCTTATTATATCAATCAATTAGATAATACGATTGGTTCTGATGCTTATGGTGATAGCCTTCTTAATATTGGCGCCGGAAGTTATCTTAACCATGCACGTAATTACCTAAATGCTACTGTTTATTCTATTGAACATAAAGGGAGTTATTACTATGGAGAAAACAGCACAAAATGGGGACTTGGCTTTAAATCAGAAAAAATGTCTGATAAACTTAGCGAATGGGATTTAATTGATTCTGCCGGTTATTCAATTCCTTATTCAAGCAACGATGTTTATTTATTTAAGGTTAGAAAAGGACAAGGAGAAATTAAATCATACCGGTTAAGCGCTTATTTTCAAAATACTTATACCTTTCCAACATTAAATAATGATGTTCTTTTGACTACGGGTTTTAGGGCCGGATATTGGAGTTACAATCAAAAATATACATTTAGTCCACGGGCATCATTAACAATAATTCCTGAAAGAAATAAAAACAGGACCTTTCGATTTGCATCAGGAGTCTATCATCAACAACCGTTTTACAAGGAATTAAGAGATTCTGAAGGAAATATCTACAAGGATATTAAACCGCAACGTTCTATACATTTGATATCTGGGTATGATTTAAATTTTAAAGCCTGGGATAGACCATTTGTCTTTACGACAGAAGTTTATTTCAAATTTTTAGATAATCTCATTCCTTATAAGGTAGATAATGTAAGAATTCAATACTACCCGCAATACGAGGCAAAGGGCTATGCTACGGGTATAGAGTTTAAAATTAATGGTGAATTTGTTAAAGATGCACAGTCATGGGCTAGTTTAACAATTTTAAAAACAGAAGAAGATATAATTGGTGATTCATATATTAATGATGATGGAGAAACTGTTGAACCGGGTTATTATTCCAGGCCAACCGATCAATTATTTAATTTCAGCATGTTTTTTCAGGATTATTTTCCTACAAATCCAGAATATAAAGTTCATCTAAACTTTGTTTTTGCATCAAGAAGACAAGTTAGTCAATCCAGAACCGATAGATTAGATATTACGTACCCTATATCATCATATAAAAGAGTTGACTTAGGTTTTTCCCGTGCAATAAAAAAATCAGAGAATCCACTTCCTGAAGGACATTGGTTAAGTTTTGTCGAATCTGCATGGATTACAGGTGAAATTTTTAATTTGATGGATATCAAAAATAAAATTTCATACCAATGGATTCGAACTGTTTCGAATCAATCTGGAATTACTGGTTATTATGCCGTACCTAATTTCCTTACATCCCGAAGATTCAACTTGAAATTTATTGTTGAGTTTTAATTAATGAATAATTATAAATTAAAAAAGTATAAATATTGCATTAAAATAATGACAAAAAACATATGGTATGTCATGAAATAGCGTATTTTTGCATTTATAAGTAATTGTATAAATATTCAAAACAAAATAATATGAAGTTGACAAGTGAACAGTACATGCAACGTGAGAATAAATACGGTGCTCACAACTACCACCCACTACCAGTAGTTCTAGAAAAAGGAGAAGGTATTTATGTTTGGGATGTAGAAGGAAAAAAATATTTCGATTTTCTTTCAGCTTATTCAGCAGTAAACCAAGGCCATTGCCACCCAAAAATTATTAAAGCATTAAAAGATCAAGCTGACCTGTTAACACTTACTTCTCGTGCATTTTATAGTAGTTCACTTGGTGAGTACGAAGAATACATGAGCAAGTATTTTGGTTACGACAAAGTTCTACCTATGAATACAGGTGCAGAAGGCGACGAAACAGCTCTTAAGCTATGCCGTAAATGGGCTTATGAGAAAAAAGGTATTCCTGAAAATGAAGCTAAAATAATTGTGTGCGAAGGTAACTTCCACGGAAGAACAATTACAATAATCTCAATGTCTACAGATCCGGATTCTTACAAAGGTTTTGGTCCTTATACTCCAGGATTTAAAGTTGTACCTTACAACGATATTGATGCTTTAGCAAAAGAACTTGAAGATCCGAATGTAGCTGGTTTCCTTGTTGAACCAATACAAGGAGAAGCAGGTGTTTATGTTCCTGATTCTGGTTATCTAAAAAAAGCATTTGACTTATGTAAAGAAAAAAATGTACTATTTATTGCTGATGAAGTACAAACAGGAATTGCCCGTACAGGAAAATTATTAGCTTGTGATCACGAAGGTGTTCGCCCAGATATTCTAATTTTAGGTAAAGCATTATCCGGAGGTGTATTCCCTGTATCTGCTGTACTTGCTGATGATGATATTATGTTATGTATCCGTCCGGGAGAACATGGTTCTACATTTGGAGGAAACCCAATTGCATGTAAAGTTGGCCAGGCTGCTTTAGACGTAATTAAAGATGAGAAACTAGCTGAAAACGCTGAAAAATTAGGTGAAATTTTTAGAGCTGAATTATCCAAAATTGATTCTCCAATGGTTGAATTAATCAGGGGGAAAGGTTTATTAAACGCGATTGTTATTAAACCAACTAATGGTAAAACAGCATGGGACGTATGTCTTGCCCTTAAAGAAAACGGATTGTTGGCAAAACCAACCCATGAGCATATTATCAGGTTTGCCCCTCCTTTGGTAATTAACGAAGAACAATTACTTGAATCAGTAGAAATAATTAAAAAGACAATTTTATCTTTCTAATAAAGAAACAATATATTTCTATTTTATAACCCCGGCAAATCATTGCCGGGGTTATTTTTTAATAGCCATTCAGCTTTTTTTTGTATATTCAGTTTCAAATTAAGTTAGGGGAAAAGAATGTTAGAATCAACAACACAAAAAGTTCTTGTTGTAGACGATATCGATATAAATCTACAGTTGATTATAAATATTCTTACGTTTGGTGATGAGAAATATGAAGTTTTAACTGCAAATAACGCTTTAGATGCATTTAGAATAGCACAGGAGAAAGAACCTGATATAATTTTAATGGATTGGGAAATGCCTGGTTTAACAGGAATTGATGCAATTAAAAAGCTGAAAGAGTCAGAAATAACGAAAGAAATACCAGTATTGATGGTAACAGCATATTCTTCACCAGAATTAATTAAAGAAGCCTTTGAAGCCGGTGCCATTGATTATATTCAAAAACCTGTAAACTCTACCGATCTGCGTTCCAGGGTAAAATCGTCACTGAAATTGTATACATATATGAAAACAATCAGTGAACAAAATAAAAAGATTGATGCCCAAAATAAAGAATTAAAAAAACTTGCGTTAGTAGCTGAGAAAACATCCCATTCATTTATTATTCTTGATTTAGATGGTAAAATAGACTGGGTAAACAAAGGATTCCAGATTTTACATGAATTTACTAACGAAAAAACGTCATCCATCATTGGTGAGTGTCTATTTGATAATCCTATCTACAATAACTTTACAATCTTTTTTAAAAAATGTATAACCGAAAAAACCGATACTGCTTTTAATGTGCAGCTAGTAAAAGAAGATATTAATCCAAAATGGCTTCAGGTATCACTATCCCCTATTCTTGATATAGATAATAAAGTTGAAAAAATTGTTGTTATAGAAACTGATGTCACTTCGTTAAAACTTAAAGAAGAAGAGATAAAGGCCAAACATAAAAAACTTAAACTTTTAACACGATTTTTAGGTAAAGCCAACACAAAACTTGAAGTACAAAGTGAAGAGATTAATAATCAAAAGATTGAAATTGAAAACGAGAAACAAAAAACAGACAATCTTCTCTTTAATATATTGCCATATGAAATGGCCACCCAACTAAAAACAAAAGGTGAAGCTACTCCAAGAAACTATAAACTGGTAAGTGTTTTATTTACTGACTTTAAAAGTTTCTCGAAAAACAGCATGAAGTTAGAACCAAATGATCTGGTAAACATGCTCGATTCTTATTTTAGAAAGTATGATGAAATAATAGAAAGTAACCACCTGGAAAAAATTAAAACAATCGGTGACGCATATATGTGTGCTGGCGGACTTCCACTAAGAAATAAAAGTAATCCAATTAATGCTGTTCTTGCAGGCCTTCAGATTCAAGATTATATGAACACCCATAACGATCAAATGATTCTAGAAAATAAGCAACCCTGGGAACTTCGGGTTGGAATTCATACAGGCCCTGTTATTGCAGGTGTTATTGGTGTTAAAAAATTTGCCTATGATATTTGGGGAAAAACTGTAAATATTGCAAGTCGGATGGAATCAGCAGGACATGTGGGAATGGTTAATGTTTCTGGTGTTACTTATGGTCATATAAAAGACTATTTTGATTGTATTTACAGGGGTAAAATAGAAGCAAAAAATATTGGTAAAATTGACATGTATTTTGTTAATGGTTTAAAAAAAGAATATGCAGTCGATGAAAAAGGATTATATCCTAACGCTAAATTCAAAGAAATCCTTGAATCTATCTAGTCTCATCTTGAATTAAGAAATCATCTCTATCCGACAAAACCGGAAATTTTCCCCTAAAACTTTCTAACGCTTCAAAATTAAGTTCTAAGGTTTTTACCATTTCTTTATTAGAAGCCTTAAATAAAATTTCTCCTTTAGCAGTAATTAAAATACTTTCTCCAATATATTCTATTCCTTTTCCATCAATACCAACACGATTCACGCCAAGCGTATAACATTGATTTTCGATTGAGCGGGCAACCAATAAATTTTGCCAGACATTTTGCCGCACAGCTGGCCAGTTTGCTACATATATTAATAAATCATATTCATTTTTATTTCTCGACCAGACAGGAAACCTTAAATCATAACAAATCAATGGGCATACTCGCCACCCATTAACTTCTACGATGAGCCTCTTTGTGCCTTTCGTAAAATATTTATCCTCCTCTCCCATTGAGAATAAATGTCTCTTATCATAATAAAAAATATTTCCTTCTGGAGTCACAAATAAAAGCCTATTGTAATAATGGTGGTTCTCCTTAATAATTGTACTTCCAATAATATAACAACCTATATCTGTTGATTTTTGTTTTAGCCATTGAACAGTTCTACCATTAATTCCTTCCGACAATGGCTTAACATTCATAGTAAAACCTGTAGAAAATAACTCAGGTAATACAATTAAATCTGTTTTTTTTGAATTTTGTAGAAGAGAATCTAATTGTAAAAGATTTCGTTCTTTGTCCTCCCAAATAATGTTTTGTTGTACTAACGTTATTGTTAAAACATCAGGGGAATTCATTATTTACCAACTTTCAACAATACCTTTTTTACTCTTAGAATTAATTCATTGGGGCTAAATGGTTTTGTAATGTAATCATCAGCACCTAATTCAAAGGCTTTTAGAACAGTTTCTTCTACACCAACCCTGGTCAGCATTATTATTGGAATGTTTTTATCTTTTTCATTTCTAATATAATTTATCAACTCTAAACCATCAAATTTGGGCATATGAAGATCTGTAATCAATAAATCAATATCTTGCTCATCAAGTATTTTTACTGCTTCTTCGCCATCCGAAGCTATTTCAACATCGAATTTTTCTGTATTTAACTTATGTTCAATTGCTTTTTGGGTCATTGAATCGTCTTCGCAAACAAGTATTTTCATCTTTTTAGTTTTTTTACAAATTATAATCCTTTTTTAAAAGTCCCACCAGATGCATACTATATTTTCGTAAATCCGAAATAAGAGCATCTAATTCTTTGGAATCCTGATTTGATAAAGCTAGTTTTTCAATTTTATCGAACCTGTTAAGGTATTCCTGAGCACTAACAAATGCTAAGGTCGGTATGTACTTATGAACAGATTTATATAAAGAATCAAAATTTTTTTCTTCATATGATTTGTCAATTGTTTCAAAATAAGTTGGTGTATTAGAAACAAATGTTTCTATCATTTCTTTTATAAAAACCTTATCATCATTTGATATATTTTTCAGATACGATATATCATATGTTATATCTTCCCACATGCCATCATTTTTTTACTTATCAACTAAAGATAACTATTTTGTAATTTTCTTACAACTCCTTAATACAATATAAACCATAATAACAACGAATAATTATGGTCTAAATTTTGCAAATAAGATTTTAGGTTTTAAAAAAATGAAATTATATTCGCAGTATTTTTGAAAGTAACGCAACCGATTTATTAAAATATTTAGAGATAACAAAAGATTAAAGTCATGAAAGAAGGTAGAAAAATATGTTTGATAACAATATTCTCAATTACAACAATGGGAATATTTGCTCAAAAGCAGATTTATGAGAATCCGAGTTACGGACCAGATAGTGCTAGTAGAATGGAATGTGCAAAAAACCTTTCTTCTATGAGTGAATCAGCTAAAATTAAACAATTTGATATGGCTTATGAGCCATGGTCGGCAGTTTATAATGATTGTCCTGGAGCTAGTAAAAATATATATATACAAGGCGCAAAAATTCTCGAACATAAAATAAAAAATGCCGCAAACGATGAAGAAAAAAACAAATACATCGACTTATTAATGGAGATGTATGATAAACGCATCGAGAATTTCAAACAAGAAGGATATGTTTTAGGAAGAAAAGCAATCGATTTACTTGAATTTAGAAGCGATGACATTCAAAAGTCTTATGAGATGTTTAAAAGAAGTGTTGAACTTTCTAAATCAAACACTGAAGATGCTGTTTTTGCGACTTACATTCAAACATCGTATTTGCTTTATAAAAATGATATTATTTCGGCCGAAGAATTTGCAGATAATTATTTTACTGTAGTAGAAAACGCAGAAAAGAAAATTGCTACAGATAAGAAACCTGAGCAAACACAAAAGGTGCTTGAAACTGTTGAGAAAATATTTATGGACAGTAAAGCTCCAACCTGTGAGATGCTTGTTAATTATTTTGGCCCAAAATTCGAAACTACTCCAAATGATGTCGCTGTTTTGAAAAAAGTAACCGGATATTTAAGAGAGTTTGATTGTATGGATTCAGAATTATTTGCGAATGCTGCTGAGAATCTATTTCAACAAGAACCTTCTGCAGAATCTGCTTACAACTTAGCAAAGTTATTCTTTACAAAAAAAGAATCAGATAAAAGTGTTGAATACTATAAAAAATCTATTGATTTAGAACAGGATAATAATCTAAAAGCAAAATACAACTACGAACTTGCTGCTATTTTACTTGCTGAATTTTCAAAATATTCTGAAGCAAGATCATATGCATTAGAAGCAATTAATCTTAGAGAAAATTGGGGAGATCCCTATATTTTAATTGGTAATATTTATGCTGCTAGTTCTAAATCTTGTGGAGAGAATAAATTTCAACAAAGTGCTGTTTTCTGGGCTGCTGTTGATAAATATTACAAAGCAAAATCTATTGATGCTGAAGTTGAAGGACGTGCAAATGAATTAATTAATAGATATTCTCAATATTTCCCAAATAACGAGGATGCTTTTTTCTATGGATTTACAGATGGACAAACTTATAGTATTGACTATTGTTGGATAAATGAAACAACAAAAGTTAGGACTGTAAAAAAATAATAATATTGAAACACTCTTATTTAAAAAGGCTATCTTCTCAAATGATAGCCTTTTTTCGTATTTTAAGGATAATTAATGAAAAGTAAAATGTTTCTGAAATACGTTCGCTTATCATTTATTTTAGGGGTATTTTTATTACTACAGAAAGCCAATGCCCAGGATAATTTCTTTAATACATCATTTAACTATTCAAGTAATACAACAACATACGGCCGGTTAAATTCGTTGGTAAAACAACCCTCCTATTCTCCAGAAATTAGTTTTTACTCTAAGTATGGATTTGATGTGTCAGCAGTTTTTTACGTACTGGGAAACTCTGATTCTACCTTTGAAGAATCAACAACTGAGTTTGACATAAATATCGGATATGAATGGGAACCTTTTAAAAATTTCCTTATTTATCCAAGCTATTCACACTTCTTTTATAGTAAAAATTCATATTCCTTTAAATCTGGTTTTACAGATAACTTCCAGTTAGATATTGATTATTCTATAAAATTTTTTAATACTGGTATTTCTGGCAATTATCTTTTTGGAGAGACAAATACTGGTATTATTTCATTTAGAAATTCTATTCTACTTGAAAAAGAAAATTTTTTATTTAAAAACCTATATGTAGCAATTCAACCTGGAGTAAATTTAACCTGGGGCAATCAATTGTATTATACAGATAAATTAGAAAAATATTTATCAAATAATCCTGAAGTAGCAGAAGATTTATTAAATAGACTTAAATCAAATAGGCCTAAATTTTATAATTGGATAATGCTCTATAAACAAAACCATCCTGAGTTAAGCATACAAGATTTAGTACTTTTATTTTTACCTACAATATACGATGAAGATAAAAAATTTAATCTCAATGCATTATCATTTAGTCTTCCTGTATTCTTTATGATAGGCTCACACTTATCCTATATGGTTAATTTGATATATTATAAGCCAATAAACACTCCCGATTATCTGGATAACGAATGGAAATTATTCTGGAGCACCGGAATTTCTTATACTTTTAATTGATCTATTTACATAAGGCTTTAAAGTATTCTTCTGCATCTGTATCCCCCATATCACCAGCCTTTTCCAAATCAATACAAGCACTGGAATCTAAATCTAAATTAAATAAAACTATTGCCCTATTATAATAATAATCTGGGACTTCAGGTTCAAGCTCAATGGCTTTATTATAATCTATAACAGCATCTTCTAATTTCCCCAGATTAAATTTTGTATTTGCTCTATCATAATATCCATCAGAATAGTTTTCATTTAGATTCAATCCTTGATTAAAATCTTCCAGTGCTTTTTCATATTCACCCAGCATGTATAAAGAATTACCACGATCAAAAAAACTGTCATAATCTTTATTGTTTAATTCAAGAGAGTATGTAAAATCTTTTACAGCACTTTCAAATTCGCCAAGTTCGTAGTAAGCGTTACCTCTATTGTAATATGCATCAGCATAATTTTTATTCAACTTCAATATTTGAGAATAATCTTTAATTGCCCCCTTATAATCAGCAAGTTCAAACTTTGAATTTCCTCTATAATAGAAAGCTTCTTCGTTTTTTGGATCAAGCTTTATTGCTTTATCATATTCTTTAATTGCATCAATGTACTCTCCATTATCATGTTTTTTATTTCCTGATTCAAGTAAAGATTTTACCTGGTTATTTTGAGAAAATAAATTTGAAGAAATAAAAACAGATAGAATGGCTATATGGTAAATTTTCATAACTTTTTTTGCTTAGTTTTTTAACGACGTCTTAATTTTCTTTGTTGTTGCAAAATCATTTTTCGCCTTAACATTCTAATTTGCTGCCTCTTAATTATTTCCTGTTGAGTTCTGTATTGAACGGAACGATTAACATTTAATTTGCTAACATTTTCATTAAGTTGAGACTTACTTTCCAAAGCTGTTTTATTTCTCAAAATAGATTTAGATTGTCTCAATTCCATACGTTGATGCATATTTGTTTTATGCACCGGGGCATATTCCCTACTATTGGGACGTAATGTTAATTCTGTTTTGTTAATATCGTTTGTTTCAGCTGAAGTGTTATCCTGAGCTGAGACACTCCAGAAAAAACTAATTATTGTTAAGCATACCAGTATTTTTTTCATTGTAATTATTTTAATCTCACTTGTTGGATAGTTTTTATATAAAAAGGTTTAATCAAATCTAAAATTAATTAAAAAGAAAGAATTTCATTCTATCAATTTTCTGTTAGAACATATAATTCAAATCTTAGTTCTATTATTTAAGTATTTAACACCCAGGTACAATATTTTTTTTACACAAAAAAAGTTCAACTTTAAAACTACTTTATCTTCATCAACAAAAAATACAACAAAGCAAACTTATCGTATAGTATCTACTATAAATATCAAAAATAACTTCTGAAAGGTGATTTATATTACCGCATAAAAATCTTTAAAAACAGTTTTATTAGTTAAATTTGATCCAAATGGGCAATGGTAATGAGAGGTATTTCCAGAATAACAACCGAAAAAGCTGAGGTTAGGTTACTCAATAATGGAATTTTAAAAATTATTGTTTTACCTAATTCAAAGATAGATCTAAAATCTGCGAAAATGATTACAGATACTTCTGAAGATATTTCAGGGGCAAATATTCATGCTAATCTTTTTGATATCAGAAAAATGATTTTCATATCGAATGATGCCAGAAAACATTTCTTTAACTTTAGTAACCCAAATACTATTGCAGTAGCAATCTTGATTGATTCTAAAATCCATAAGGCTTTGATGAAAATGTATTTCAAATTTTCATCACCAAAAACAAATACAAGAGTATTTGATGATGAAAGAAAAGCTAAATTCTGGTTGTCATTAAAAATTAAAGATGCAACAAAAAAGAAAATTAGTTCTGATGTTCTTTTCTAAGTAAATCTAATATAGTTTTTACCGGATTAAATGTAACAACCGGAACTTCAACAAAAAGTGTATTCCAATCAGACATAGCACCATTCCAAAGTCCTGGTAATTCTAAAGCTTTTAAATCTTTTCCACCACTCGATTTTTGTGAAATGAAACCAGTCTCCGGATCCCTAAAATCAAATAAGTTAAAGTTTTCACCTTTGTAATTCTTCGTAGAACAAATTAAATCTACGGGATTAAAATGAGTTGCATTCTCTAAATGCTTATTCTGTTCAGAATTTTTCTTGTCTATTTGTGTAGTTTCAACTACCTGGGGAGAAACAGAACCATCAGGATTATACGCAAGGAAAGGTCCTCCGCCAGGCTCACCTTCGTTTCTAACCATCCCGCAAACGCGGATTGGCCTGTTTATTTTACTTTTTAAATAATCTATTTTTTTATTTTTATCAACCTTTTCATATTGCCCTGGAAATTGAAATGACAGATTATCAATATAGTATTTTTCAATCTCTGAGATAAACTCATCAGAGATACTATCGGACCTTTCTATTTTTGAAGCAAACTCAAATAATTTTTCTCTTATTGAAAGCAATTTTCCTGCAAGTGCTTTCTTATAGGTTATCGTCTCTCCTTTTAATTTATCAGGAACTACATTGTCAATATTTTTAATAAATATTAAATCTGCATCCAAAGCATTTAAATTATCAAGAAGTGCCCCATGTCCTCCTGGCCTAAATAGTAATTCTCCACTATCTAACCGAAAAGGGTTATTTTCTAAATCTACAGCTATTGTATCGGTAGAAGATTTTTGAACAGAATATGATATATGATATTTCACATTAAATTCTTTAGAATACCCCTCTACTACCGAATAAACTTTTTTCATAAATTCTTCTAAATGCTCTGGAGAAACAGTAAAATGTATGTAAACATTATTATCCTTGCTTTTTGCATAAAGTGCACCTTCAACTAGATGCTCTTCGAGTGCTGTTCTCGCTTTTTCATCATAAGCATGAAATGCTAAAAGTGCCTTTGATAAACTACCGTAATTTAATCCCTCTTTGTTAAGCAGCGCCTTTGCAATTTTTTTAAATTCTTTTTTACTTATTAAACCTTCAATAGATTCACCATATAGTTTATTACAAGTTTCATTTAATTCATCGTAAAAGGCAAAACGGGTAATACCATCAAAAACAGGCTCTAACTCTTCTGTTAATTGTTCACTTTTACTATTAATAAATTCAAAAATTGCTTTAAACATTCTTGAAGCTGCACCAGACGCAGGGACAAATTTTAAAATTGCTAATTTCTGTGATTCGCTGTCAAAAAAATCTTTTAATTCTTGTATCTCGTTATTGTTTAATTTAAGAATTCCATTCTCTACCGACGCGTGAGATTTTATTGATAAAAAATTAATTCCTTTTTTAAAAATATCAATTTGGTTAAATACTGTTTCTGTAGTTATTTTTTTTTGTGCTAGAAATTGTAAATCGTTGTTTGATAGTAGATCCTTCATCTTAAAATCTTTTTTACTTCAATTATTAGTTATTCTTGTTTTAATAAAAATTAAACATGAGAAATTATAAAAAATCCTTCTGATTTTCAAGTTAGGAAGATTAAGTTTTGGTAAAGTATTAAATAAATTTTGCTTCTATATTTTTTTGAGAATTTAGTTTGTCTAGAACTTGTTCGGAAGAAGATTTTCTTATTTTAAAAATTATAGAACACGTTTCTAAAAAATTTTGCTTTAAAATATTTACATCAGGGTGTTTTAAAATTCTCATTACAATATTCATTTCATCATAACCAAATGAAACGATAATTGTATCATCAATTGTTTTCGTTATTAAATTAGCGTTATTTAACGCGTCTTCAGCGGCTAGTTTATAAGCAGAAATTAGGCCTCCAACGCCTAATAATGTTCCTCCAAAATACCTGACAACAACAATTAAAACATCGGTTATGTCTTTGGAAAATATTTGGCCTAAGATTGGTTTTCCTGCTGAATTGGATGGTTCTCCATCATCATTAACCCTTGTAAATTCTTTTGTGTATCCCAGAGCAAAAGCGTAACAATGATGTCGGGCATCGTGATATTGTTTTTTTAGTTGGTCAACAAATGCTTTCGCTTCATCTTCTGAAGAAATAGGAAAAGCAAAAGAAAGAAACTTACTTCCTTTGCTTTTATATATTCCCTCAGCTGTAGAATCTATTGTATGAAAATAATCTAGATCTTTAATTTTTTCTCGATTTCTTCAATTTGATGTTTGAAATGCTTGTCTGTATCAACAAGATTATTTACTGTTTTACAAGCATGAAGAACAGTTGCATGATCCTTCCCTCCTATTTGAGAGCCAATTGTTGCTAATGAAGATTTTGTCAATCCTTTGGAAAAATACATCGCAACCTGGCGTGCCTGAACGATTTCTCTTTTTCTTGTTCGTGATTGAATAAGTTCAACCGGGATGTTATAATAATTACAAACAACTTTTTGAATATAATCGATTGAGATTTCTTTCTTTGTATTTTTTATAAGCTTCTCAATCATTTCTTTAGCAAGATTTAGAGTTATCTCTTTTTTATTCAATGTTGATTGTGCCAACAAGGATATTAGAGCCCCTTCTAATTCTCTCACATTATTTGCAATATGTGTTGCTATATATTCAACTACTTCGTCTGAAATTTGTATCCCGTCTTTATATGTCTTATGTTTTAATATTGATATTCGTGTTTCGAAATCGGGCATTTGAAGATCTGCTGATAATCCCCATTTGAAACGAGATAATAAACGCTGTTCCATTCCCTGAAGTTCAACAGGAGGTTTGTCTGAAGTAAGAATTAATTGTTTTCCTGATTGATGTAAATGATTGAATATATGAAAGAAAACATCCTGCGTTTTTTCTTTACCAGCAAATTCATGAACATCATCAATAATTAAAACATCAATCATTTGATAAAAATGAAGAAAGTCGTTTTTGTTGTTGTTCCTAATAGCATCAACAAACTGTGTCTGAAATTTATTAGCATTAACATACAAAACTGTTTTTTCCGGATGTTTCTGTTTTACCTCAATTCCTATTGCCTGAGCTAAGTGTGTTTTTCCTAAACCTGAATCTCCATAGATTAATAGCGGGTTAAAAGCAGTACCACCCGGATCGTTTGCCACTGCAAAACCCGCAGAACGGGCCAAACGATTGCATTCGCCCTCAACAAAATTATCAAATGAATAATCTGGATTTAATCTTGGATCAATATTCAATTTTTTAATCCCTGGTATTATAAAAGGATTCTTAATTGAAGACTCTTTATTATCTAACGGAACATTGACCGGTTTATTGGAAAGCTCAGTTTTGTTGGTAGTTGGGAACTTTACAGTATAGGGTTTTGCATTAGAATAAATATTATTCTCCATAATTACGCTATACTCAAGTTTCGCGTCATTTCCAAGTTCCTTTCTTAACGTTTTCCTCAGTAAATCAATGTATTGCTCTTCTAAATACTCATAGAAAAAAGGACTAGGTACTTGAATTGTTAAGACGTTCTCGTTTAATTTTAAAGGTACAATAGGTTCAAACCAGGTTCTATAACTTATCGAAGGGACATTATCTTTTATGAAATTCAGACAATTTCCCCAGATTTCTTCATGATGCATTATGTTAACAGTTTTTTTGGTAATTACATTATATTACTTCAAATCTTTTGGCAAGATTGTGAAAAAAAATAAGAAAAAAAAATGCCTTTGCCCTTGCATTTTTTATTTTAAATTTATCTTTTTTATTATCAGTTTATTAAAAAATAAAAAAAATATTAAATTGATTAAGTTCTTCATTGTTAGATTATTAGGCATATGTAAAATTAAATAATTATTAAATTAATATTTAAGCAACCTTAAAATCAAAGGTTTAATTGTTTAACAAAATTTTAATATTAAAAATTCAGAAAAGAACTTTTGAGAATGTTAATAAATTAACTAAATTATGGGTGTTAATAACTTTTCTTTTTTAAAAACAATCTCTACAAACAAAAAATTACTTATTAAAATAATTAACATAAATAATCTTGATTTGTTGTATGATGAATTTAGTAAAAAAAACTATCAAAATATAGATCCTGAAAAAAACTTTGATAAGATTTTAACAAAGTATCAATAAATTTAATTCTCCAGTGCTTCGTGAATAGGTATAATATTTCTATCTCTTACTGCAATAATAAAGGCATCTGGGAAATATTTTTTTACTTTTTTGCTAAACTCGATAGCACTTTCATAGGTTTCTTCGCTACCAACAGCATACTTATATATATTACCAACAGGAAATTCTTCTACATTACCTAGTCCTTTAAAAAATTCAGAATCAGAAGGAATTCTGTTTCCTGAAGCTGTTACTTGTATTTTAAAATAGACTTTAGCTGGTGCAGTTAGCCCTGTTTTTTCAGTAGGAGATGGATTATTTACTTTATTTATTGTAACAGGCGAATTTGTATTATTATTTTCTATTTGCATCTTATAATCCCTAAAAGCCCTAAATATTGCAGATGCAATATAATCCTGCCCTTGCTCAGAGGCAAGAAACTTTTCTTCTTCCTTATTACTTATAAAACCTGTTTCAACCAAAACACTTGGCATTGTTGTTTGCCACAACACAATAAAACCAGCAGGTTTTACACCTCTATCAATTCTATGAGCGCGATCTCTAAATTGAGATTGAATAAGTCCACCTAAATTTATACTCTGCTCAACAAATGTATTCTGCATTATAGATATAGTAATATATGATTCTATTGAATTCGGATCAAATCCGTCATAATTACTTGTATAATCTTCTTCTAACAAGATAACTGAGTTCTCTAGTTTTGCAACTTCAAGATTATCTTCACTTTTATGCTCCCCCAACCAAAACGTTTCAGTTCCTTGTACATTTTTATTGTCATTCGCATTTGCATGAATTGATATAAATAGATCTGCCTGGTTATCATTTGCAATTTTTGCTCTTTCATGAAGTTCAACAAAGACATCTTTATCCCTCGTATAAATAACTTCAACATCTTCAAAATTTTTTTTGATGTAATCTCCAAGCTTTAAACTTATCTTTAAAACAATATCTTTCTCTTTGTTTTTGCTGCCTAAAGCCCCTGGATCTCGACCTCCGTGACCAGCATCAATAACAACTGTTTTGAGTTTTTTTGAATCTGGTTCAATAGCGGCAATGTTTTTGTAAGGGAAAAATAAGGTTATCAGGCTAATTACAGCCAAAATTAAATGTTCTTTTCCTGATATCACGTTTTTAAACATTATTATTTACGAATTTATTTAGCTTTGCAAGCTAATTTTACGGGGTACAAAAATAGTACAAAAATTGCAGCATAAATTATTATTATATATATCAGTATTAAACCTTGTGTGTATTACAATTGGTAATCAAAAGGTTAAAGCGCAGGATTTCCCTGCTGATTCTTTAGTCTATAGGTCAGACTCCATCCAATCTGATACTATTGTTAACGATACATTATCGCTAAACAAAGAAAAACCGAAGAAAGATTTATTAACTGAACCTGTTGAATACTCTTCAAATGATTCAATAATTCTAGCTGGATCTGATGTTTCATTTTATAAAGAAGGTAAAGTAAATTATGGTGATCTGGAACTAAAAGCCGATTTCATCAGGTTTGATATGGACATTAAGGAGCTTTATGCGGAAGGTATGATTGATACATCAGGACAAATAGCTGGAGAGCCTGTTTTTAAACAAGGTGATGAAGAGTTTCAGAGTAAATCGATGCGTTATAATTTCCAATCAAAGAAAACTTTTGTTAAAAACATTATAACTGAAGAAGAAGATGGATTCTTGCATAGTGAAAGTACCAAACGATTACCTGACGGTGAGATCCACGTTAAAAATGGAAAATATACAACCTGTGATGCTGAGCACCCTCACTTTTATGTTGGTTTAACTAAAGCAATTGTAGTACCCAATGAAAAAATTATTTCTGGCCCTGCATATATGGTAATTGCAGATATCCCTTTACCGCTTGTTATTCCTTTCGGGTTCTTTCCTAATTCAAGTCAGAAGGCTATGTCTGGTTTCTTAATTCCATCATATGGAGAAGAAAGTTCCCGGGGATATTATTTAAGAAATGGTGGTTTTTATTGGGCTATAAACGATTATGTTGATGCTAAAATTACTGCAGATGTTTATTCTCGTGGAAGTTGGGGGATGCAGTTAGCAACATCGTATAAAAAACGATATAAATTCTCAGGTTCTTTTAATGGATCTTATTACTTAAATAAAACAGGTGAAGAAGGTATTAACCTTACAAATAAAAGAGATTATAAGATACAATGGACGCATAGACAAGATGCAAAAGCAAATCCGAACAGTACATTTTCTGCAAGTGTTAACTATAGTACTACGAGTTATGACAAGAATCAGAGTTACAGCTTAAGCGAAAGATTAACCAATACAAAATCATCGAGCGTATCTTATCAAAAAAGCTGGCCTAACTCACCATTTAGTTTATCCGCGAGTATGAACCATTCTCAGAATAGTAATACAGATGCGGTAAATATGACTGTACCTAATTTGAACCTTACAATGAGTAGAATTTATCCTTTTAGAAGAGAAAATTCAACAGGCGAAACAAAATGGTATGAAAATATTCAATTAAGTTATACTTCTAAACTTGAAAATTCAATTGAAGCAACAGACTCTACTATATTTCAATCAAAATTTAAAGATTTCGAGAAAGGGTATCAACATAGCATTCCTTTATCGATAAATTTCAAGCTATTTAAACTATTCAATTTAACCCCTTCTCTTAATTACAAGGGTATGTTATATACTGATTATGTAAATAAATATTATGACCCTGATTTAATCGCTGATGGAGATACCGGAATAATTGTTACTGATACTATCCAAGGGTTAAGGTATGCCCATGGTTGGTCTACTTCCTTTGGGACAAGCATTTCTCCTAAGATTTATGGAATGTATCATTTTGACAAAGGAAGACTTTCTGCAATTAGACACGTTATAACTCCTACAGCTAGTTTTAGTTATACTCCTAATATGAACAGTATTGCACCTTATTATTATAGAACAGTTCGTAATATTAAAACAGGTGAAGTATATTATGATGAAGACGGAGATACAGAAGAATATTCAATTTTTGAAAACGGCATCTATGGTACACCTAGTGCAAATGGCCAATCGGGATCAATAAGTCTTAGTTTAAAAAATAATATAGAAGCAAAAATATTTGCTAAAAATGATACGACAGGAAAACCTGAAAAAGTATCAATCTTAGATAACTTAAATTTTTCAACTTCCTATAATCCTTTTAAAAAACAGAATAAATGGAGTACTGTTTCAATGTCGTCAAGTACATCGATATTTAAAAAGAAGGTGTCTCTTCAGCTCAATGGTACGATGGATCCCTATGCATACGATACAACCAATAGCAGAAGATCTTATGGATTTGAACTTGTTGAAAATGGTAAACTTTTTCGTCTTACAAGTCTAACTGGTACTGTTGGATTTACATTAAAATCTCAACAGGGAAATAATCAAAACAACCAAAGTGGAGAGACTTCTGGAGAACAAATGAATGAATTAGATCCAAATAATTTAAATAACACCGCTAATTATGGTACACTAACTCCATCTGTTAATTTTGATATCCCCTGGAGTCTTAGGGCTACTTACAATTTCAGGTACAGTAAACCAGCCTTAAAATCATCGGTAACCCAGACTTTACGAATGACTGGAGACTTTAGTCTAACTCCAAAATGGAAAATATCGTATAGTAGTGGTTATGATTTTAAAGCTAAGGAAATTACCGCTACAAGCTTAACAATTCATAGAGATCTACATTGCTGGGAAATGAGTTTAAGTACAATTCCTTTTGGTAGTAATACCTACTTCGAATTTAATATTCATGTAAAATCAACCATTCTTCAGGATCTGAAATATGATAAACGCTGGGATAAACGCTACGATTATTAAGATCTTTTTTTAACTCTTATCATAAAAGAAAAGTATTGCTAAAGGAGATTCATTTTGCTATTTTTAAATAAAAATAGTAGAATGAAAAAAATAATTAATTCAAATCAAGCCCCAAAACCAATAGGTCCATATTCTCAAGCTATTGAAAACAATGATATTGTATTTCTATCTGGCCAACTTGGTATAGATCCAGAAACAGGTAATCTTGTAGAAGGTGGTATTGTTGAAGAGACAAAACAAGCATTTAAAAATATAAGCAATATTTTAAGAGAAGGTGGTTATACTTTAGATAGTGCCATTAAAGTTACATGTCTGTTAGATAATATGGATGACTTTCAAGCTATGAACGAAATATATAAAACACAGTTTACAAATAATTTTCCGGCAAGAACCGCTTTTGAAGTATCAAGGCTACCATTAAATGCTAAAATAGAAATTGAAGTCATAGCAGTTAGAAGATGTTAATTTTCTCTTGTTAGATTATAAAACAGTTAGGCTAATAGAAAAAATAAAATTTACTTCTATTTTATATTCGTTTAACATTTACTCTCCCTGATTGAGTCAGTGACTCAATCTTTCCCTCTCTTTCAAGAGAGGAAAAAAATATCCAGCTTTGCATGATTTGAGGGGGATCCTTTACATCTTAGCCTTACGGCTATGCCATTTTGGGGAAGTTTTCTCTGCGCACTCAGCGGTTTATAAATTTTGCTAGCGAATTTTAGGTAATAAAAAAAATCTCCTGATTAAACCATCACCTTTATGTGACATCTAAACGAGTGAAACAAAATTTAAAAGCAATTATTGAATCACTTAAAATTTAGAGTCATGAAAAAAATTAATATTCTATTATTGAGCCTTTTTGCAATCAGTATTTTCTTTTCGTCTTGCGAAAAAGAAAAAACTACAAGTGTAAATATGGATGCAGAATTAGAAATAGCTGAAGATGATGCTTTAGCTACAAATATTCTGGATGATGTATTTAATGATGCTGAAAATGCTGATACAGACTTATCCGTAAGATCTGCATCTACGATTTTATGTAGAGATGTAGATAAAGAATGGAGTGGAGACACATTAATAATTACCATAACTTATAATGGAGAATGTGAGTATTCTGTCTTTGATAGAACACTAAGTCGAAGTGGAAAAATTATTATAAAAAGGTTTGGCGGTAAAATGTGGCAATCAGGAGCTACAAAAATTATCACTTTTGAAGATTATTATGTTAATGATGTAAAATTAGAAGGCACAAAAACGATTGTAAGTGAAGGCATGAATGCTGATTCTACAGAAGTTATGTTTTCAATAAATCTGGAAGGTGGTCAAATTACTTTTGAAGATAGCACAGTTGTTACACGTGAAGCAGAGAAAACAAGACTTTGGTACTTAGGTGATAACTTCTGGGATCGAGCTGATGATTATTATTTAATTAATGGAACTTCTACTGGTGTAAATTATCTTGGCGAAAGCTATACAAGAACATTAACAGAACTTGTTGCCGCACCAACCTGTTCGTTTATTAAATCCGGAACAGTTGAAATTGTTATTGAAGAGGAATCTCCAATTATTCTGGATTATGGTGATGGTGAATGTGATCCTTATGCAACAGTTACTAAAGATGGTGAAACCAAAGATATCGTTCTACAATTAAGAAAACCTGCAAGAAGACTTATTCCTTAAATTGTAAATAGCTCACTCTTTATCAAAAAAAAGCTGGGGAAATCCCAGCTTTTTTTGATATAAACTTAATTTGAGGTCAAGAAATATAGAAATGACTTTTATTCGCTGTATCTATAATATCTTCTTTGTAATTTTCTTTTATCCATACTTTTGTTTCTCTCAAATACAATTGATGTATTAAATTTGTTCTTAAACTATTTCTTCTCCTATCAAAAAGACGTATTAAATCAGTAGGCCCATTTAGATTCCAAATAGTACAAAGTGCTGCATCAAATAAGTTATTTGATAGATTATAACGGACGCGCTGGGTAATTTCTTTGAAGTCGTTCCAGGAAACATGATACGGATATCTCAGATATACTTTATCTTCTTCCAATTGATCTTCATATTTCCCGCTTTCAGCTTCACTTATAAGAAATGGTTTATAAACTTTTATTAGCGCATTTTCAGTTAAACCTTTATGTTTCATAAATTCAATCCCTTCTTCCTGAAGGTAAGACTGGAGCGTATTAATTGTATCAAAACAATCAAGATTTTTTATCCTTATGCAGTAGTTTTTATGATTATACATCTGAATATAGCCAAAACAACCATAGCATTTATGTTGTATTTTTTGACTTACTCTTTTAAGAGTGCGCATCAGATCTTCAGCTTTGTATTTTTTTGCTAAGATCAAAAAGATGGATCTGGGACGAGTGCCCGTAGGAAGGTTCTCACCAAAATAACCTGGAAAAGGTTCGATATTTTCTAAAACTAAAAAATTATTCAATGAATTTAACCTAATTGACCTCACCTTTTCCTCTTTGGTAATGGCTCCCCATGCTTCAATAATTCTCTGGGAGTTCATATCATATTAGTTTATAGTTATGGTATAAGATACAAAAAAAAAGCATGTAAATCAAGATGTTAGACAATATAAAATAAAAAAAGCCCCTCCCTGTATCATACTCAGGAAGAGGCTTGTATAAATTTTATGAAAGGGCTATTATTTAAAACTCTTTTTCAAATCTTTAACCCAATCACTAATTCTTTTGTCATTTAAATTAGATTGATTTTCAAAATCTATTGCTAATCCAAGAAATTTACCATCCCTTTCTGCCCTGGAACTTTCATAAAAATAACCTTCTGTTGATGTTAATCCTACAATAGTAGCTCCTCTTTCTTCTAAAAACTCTCCAAGAACTCCAATTGCATCAACAAAATTTTCAGGATAATCTTTTTGATCTCCAAGACCAAATAAAGCTATTATTTTTCCAGAAAAGCCTTCATCTTCAATGGCTGGAAGAAATTCATCCCAATAATTTGGTAATTCTCCATCAAACCAGGTTGGTACGCCTAGAATATAGTTATCATATCCTAAGAATTCTGTTGTATCAACATTTTCAACATTAATTTCTTCAATAGAATTATCTTTAAACTCTTTAAGAATTTGCTTTGCAACATTCTTTGTTTTGTCTGTATTAAAACTGTAAAATATACCTGTTTTTTTCATTGGTTAAATTTTAATATTGATACAATTCTCTAGCTGCAGCAAGAATTTTATCTGCATTTGGTAAAACAGCTTTTTCAAGAATACGGTTAAATCCAACAGGCGTAAAAGTTGAGCCTACTCTTTTAATTGGACCATCAAGGTATTCAAATACTTCGTCACTTATTATTGCGGCAAGTTCTCCTCCAAAGCCTGAGAATACTTTATCCTCATGAACAATTAATACTTTTCCTGTTTTTTTCACTGACTCAAGAATAGTTTCCTTGTCCAAAGGAACTAATGAACGTAAATCAATAACCTCTATATCGATTCCTTCTTCAGAAAGTTTTTGAGCTGCCTCCAAAGACATATGGGTAGTATTACCATAAGTTAAAATGGTCATATCCTTTCCTACCCTTCTGGTTCTTGCTTTTCCAAAAGGAACTTCAAAATTATCTGGTATAGGTGTTGCTGCTATAGGAGCATTATATAATGATTTAGGTTCAAGAAATACTGTCATCCCTTCTGAACGCATCGCTACACGAAGTAAACCAGCGGCATCATCAGCGAATGAAGGATATACAACTCTTGTTCCCGGAAATGTTGTTAATGCTCCTTCAATGGTTTGTGAATGGTATAAACCACCTCCAATATATCCACCTGAAGCTAATCGAACAACTATATTCGGACTAAACTGCCCATTCGTTCTCCAATATTCATGCGTTGTTTCTACAAATTGTTCCATTGCAGGCCAGAAATAATCGGCAAACTCAGCACCTTCTACTACAACACGAATATTTTTGTTGTAACGTACCATACCATTTGCTGTACCCATAATGAAATCTTCGGCTATTGGCGCATTAAAAACTCTTTCAACTCCAAATTCCTGTTGCATACCTTTGGAGACATTAAAAATACCCCCTTTGTCTTTATTTGCTATATCTTGTCCCCAAATATATGTATCTGGATTGTGCCTGAACTCTGCTTTTAATGTTTCATTTAACCCTTCAATTAGCTTTTTCTTTTCACCATCAGAATTGTGTGTCCCATCAGTAAACTCAACTGGTTTATAAGGTTCTGGAATAACAAAATCATGAATTGATTCTGGTGTTGGATCCGGTGCACTTAATCCTTTTTTATGTGCCTTTTTAACAACATCCTTCATCTCTGCCTCGATTTTAACCAATTCATCTTCTGTGAAACGATCATATCGAAGTAGTAATCTTCTGAATTTAGCCAGAGGATCATAATCTTTTACATAATTCAATTCATAATCATCTCTATATAATTCATGTCTATCAGAATTTGAATGAGAATGAATACGGACACAATTTGCATGAACAATAACAGGTTTTTGATTCTCAACAGCCCATTTCTTTGCTTCTGTCATGGCATTCATAGAATCAAAAACATCTTTACCATTACAATGAATAACCCTAAGATTTTTAAATCCTTTGAAATTATCTGCAACTTTCCTGTTTGCTGTTTGATCTTTCTTGGGTACAGAAATTCCATAGCCATTATCCTGGAATACAAAAATAACAGGTAATTGCTCATTTGAAGCCCCATTGATGGCTTCATATACATACCCTTCAGAAACAGATGATTCTCCCTGAGATGAGATTGAGACACCTTTGCCTTTGTATTTTTTAATAGCACGCCCAACACCCGTTGCATGGAGCGTATGGTTACCTGTACAAGACGATACATTGTGTATATTCCATGCTGGTTTTGCAAAGTGGTTAGACATATGTCGACCGCTTCCTGCTACATCAGGAGCTTTAGAAATTCCATTGTAAATGATTTCTTCTGCTGTTAAACCGGCAGAGATATTAGTTAACATATCACGGTAATATGGAAACAAATGGTCTGTTTTCTTGTCAAAAGTTTGACCAATTGCAAGTTGAATTCCATCATGACCAGCATATGGAGCGTGATACGACCATCCAATTGCCTGTTTTAAATAATTTGGGGCCCTGTCATCAAGCATTCTGCCAACGGTCATTAATCGGAACCATTTTTCCAGAATCTCTTTATCTGTATTTTTTATGTTATAAATTTTTGGTACTTCCATTTTGAATAAAATTGTTATAGTTAAATTTTTCTATTCATATCAAATGCTTCGAGATAGTCGGCTACTCTTTTCAAAAATGCACCTCCTAAAGCACCATCAATAATCCTGTGATCATAGGTTAGTGCTAAAAACATTTTATGCCTGATTGCAATAACATCTCCTGATGGAGTTTCCAAAACAGCTGGTTTTTTCTCGATGGTACCAACAGCCATAATTGCTGTTTGAGGTTGATTTATAACAGGCGTTCCGGTAACATTTTTAAAAGTTCCAAAGTTTGAAATTGAAAAAGTTCCTTGTTGAATATCATCCGGTGAAAGTTTATTTGTTCGGGCCTTTTCAGCAAGAGTATTCATTTCAACAGTTAAACCGAGTAAGTTCTTCTGATCTGCATTCTTTATTACAGGAACAATTAAATTTCCATCTGGTAATGCAACAGCAATACCTATGTTGATATTCTTTCTTAATATCATTTTGGTGCCATCTACAGAAGAATTTACCCTGGGGTAATCTTTAAGAGCTTTTGATATTGCCTCTGTAAATATAGGTAAATAAGTAAGTTTAACTCCTTCATTTTTCTGAAACTCACCTTTTACTTTATCCCTCCATTTTACAATTCCTGTAACATCAACTTCAATAAAGTTTGTTACGTGAGGTGAAACCTGTTTTGACATGACCATATGATCTGCAATCATTTTTCTCATGCGATCCATTTCGATAATCTCATCTCCTGGATAAACAGGAACATTTACTTTTGGAGTTTCTTTAACTGTTTCTTGAGCCTTAACTGGAGCCTGTTGCTCTTGTTTTGGTGAAGATGAACGATTATTCATATAATCTAAAACATCTTCTTTTTTTACTCTTCCATTTATTCCAGAACCTTCAATATTTTCGAGTTCATCTAATGAGATATTCTCTGATTTAGCTATATTCTTAACAAGAGGGGAATAAAATCTTTTCGCATCTTTAAAATCTTCTGAATTTGAAGATTCCTCAGATTGATATTCTTCAGAAGCAGGCTGAGAACTAGTATCTGTTTCTTTTGAATTCGAAGAATCCGAATCATCTTCCCCTTCTAAACTAATATACGCTATAACTTTTCCTACCGGAACGACATCGTTTTCTTTAAATAAAATTTTTGTGATTTTTCCATCAACTGGCGAAGGTATTTCAGAATCAACTTTATCGGTTGCTATTTCAAGGATTGGGTCTTCTTCTTCAACCATATCTCCTTCTTTTTTAAACCACTTTGTAATTGTTGCCTCCTGAACACTCTCACCCAATTTAGGCATTAAAAGTTCAAATTTTGACATATTTATTAAATTTTTATTTTTCAATAATTATTCTCAAATATTAAAAAGGAGCATCTTTTTAAAAGCTTTTCTAAATAATAATCGAGAGGTAACTTTTTTATTTATAAACACTGTAATTAGTTTTATTATAAGAAATTCTAAATAGTATAGTATTCTTAGTAATTTAAATTTACCAATAAACAGCTTATTTCTCCATTTTGTTTAAAAAAAATGAAGGATTTTTAAAATATTAGAAAAAAAAAGTTATCGATCAGATAATTTTTGTGCTTGAAATATTGAAGGTTCAAAATGTTTAAACAGATCTTCTTCAGGCCATTCTTCTATTGTGGCTACTGAAGTAAACATTAATCGGGAAATATCGCTATGAATTCTTTTTCTCTTTTTGGTTGTTGTATTTAATAATATTACCCAGTTGATATTATTTTTTTGTCTTAAGACCAGGGCTGTCGTTCCACTAAGAGTTCCAGTCCGCCACCAATTTCCATAACCGTCTGTTCCTTTCCAACCAATTAAAGTTGGAGAATTTAGTTCTTTATTTGTCATTAAATCAATTGTTTGAGGCTTTAAGATATCCGGAAATTCAGGAAAACCATCAATAGCAATTATTAATTTCATTAATTCTACAGCAGAACATACCCATCCGCCGGCAGGACCAAGTAAACGAATGTTATTTCCACCATATGCTTGTGGTACTATTCTTCCTGAGCCATCAAATGAATGCACCTGAATATTTGATTCATAATCATAATATTTTACTTCATTAGGTAATCTGTCTTCAATAAAGTTATTACCTATTTGCATATCATATATTTCAAGCGGTTCAAGAATGTTAAACTTTATATATTCCTCATAAGGCATTCCGGATTTTTTCTCAATAATCTCACCTAATATGATGTAACCAAGATTTGAATAACTATATTTTTTTCCTGGTTTATATACCAAATCACCAGACAGGGCATATTGGATTAATACTTCTGCAGAAATTGGAGGTTCAACCTTCATTTTTTTTGCAATGGTAAGTGGCATAAAAACCGGATCTCCACTCCTTCTGGACCAACCTGCATTATGTATTAGCAAATTATGTATTGTAACATCATTATAATTAGAATCTGTATAATTCAAATACATCGAATCATTAAGAATCCCATCTATTCCAAAAACTTTGTCTTCCAGGGATAATTTGCCTTCTTCCTCAAGTTTCATTATTGCTACAGCCGTAATGAGTTTAGAAACACTGGCAATTCTAAAAACATGCTTGGGTTCAACAGGTATTTTTGCCTCTTTATCAGCATAACCAAAACCTTTTGCATAAACCAATTTGTCATCTTTAGAAATGGCTACAGATGCCCCATTAATTTTTCGGTTAACTAAAAAATCGGCAATTAATCGGTCTACCTCTAATGTTTCCTTATTATTTGATAGTTTATTATCAATTCGGTGAGAAATAGGGATAATATCCAAATTTGTATTGTTTTTAGCAATGTTTTTCTTTGAATGAGAAAAAATAATTTCAAAAAAAAAGAAGAACACAACTAAAGCTAAAACTATAAAATATTTCAACTTCATATATAAAGTTTAAGTTACTTCAAAGAATTAACAAGAATCATGTCATTTCTTCTACTACTAGTTAGTTAATTTGTATTAACAATTATTGAATTTTGTAGTTCAAAATACAATTAAATAACCAAACAAAAATCAGTGTAAATTTACTAAACAAAAAGTAAATTATGACGAATGTTTGTTTCTTAAAAAAAATCAACCATGTGGAAAAAGTATGATTTCCTTTGATATACTTCACTAATATGATGTATTAAAAACTACAATCATCCATTTTTTTTTTTTATGAAAAGACTTTTTTTTTCAGACCAATAATTTCTTAATAATCAGTTGTTTTTATTTAGATTCAATAAAATTAATGCAGGTTAACTCAGACTAACTATTTGTGTTTTAGTTTTTTTTTGCTTTAAATTTGCCTAAAATTAAGTTCTATGATAAATAAAATCCTGGTCGCAAACAGAGGCGAAATTGCAGTTAGGATAATACGATCTTGCAGAGAAATGGGTATAAAAACTGTTGCTGTTTATTCTGAAGCAGACAGAAAATCTTTACATGTAAGATATGCAAATGAAGCTTATTACATAGGTTCTTCCCCTTCCTCTGAGAGCTACTTATCAATAAAAAAAATAATTGAAGTAGCAAAAAAATCAAAATCAGACGCTATTCATCCCGGATATGGTTTTCTTTCCGAAAACGCAGAATTCGCAAAACTATGCCGTAAAGAAAAAATAATATTTATCGGTCCTTCAGCACAAGCTATCGCTACTATGGGCGATAAGATTACTGCCCGCCAAACAATGATTAATGCTGGTGTACCTGTTGTTCCCGGTACATGGAAGAAATTAAATACAGAAGAAGAAATTAAATCTGTATTAGACGATATAGGCCTGCCATTAATGGTAAAAGCTTCAGCAGGAGGAGGAGGAAAGGGAATGCGCCTTGTAAAATCTGAAAAGGATTTGTTAGGGGCTGTTAAGGCTGCAAAATCTGAAGCTTTAGCATCATTCGGTGATGATTCTGTGTATATTGAAAAATACATTGAATCTCCACATCATATAGAATTTCAAATTCTTGCAGATAGCCAGGAAAATACTATTCATCTCTGTGAAAGGGAATGCTCTATTCAAAGAAGGCATCAAAAGGTAATTGAAGAGACCCCATCTCCAATAATGACTCCAGGACTAAGGGAGAAAATGGGCAAAGATGCTGTTGCTGCAGCCAAAGCTGTTAGCTATGAAGGGGCTGGAACTATTGAATTCCTTGTTGACAATAAAGGCAATTATTTTTTCCTTGAAATGAATACGCGTTTACAGGTAGAACATCCTATTACTGAACGTGTTGTTGGTATTGATTTAGTTAAAGAACAGATAAATATTGCAAATGGTAAGTCCCTGGAACATAAACAAGAAGATATAAGTCAGTTTGGACATGCTATTGAGTGCAGAATTTATGCTGAGGATCCAGAAAATAATTTTATGCCTAGCCCAGGAAAAGTAAGACATATTTCTGAACCAAATGGATTGGGTATCAGGACAGATGGATATGTTTACGAAGGATATGAAATTCCTATTTACTACGATCCCATGATTAGCAAGCTTATAGTATGGGGAAAAAATAGAGATGAAGCAATAAAACGTATGAGTAGGGCCCTGTTTGAATATAAGATAACCGGTGTAAAAACATCAATTAGTTTTCTTGAAAAAATTATGAGTTCAAATGATTTTATAAAAGGCTACTATAACACACATTTTATTGATGAACATATTGATAGTTTCTTGGGTGAAAATAAAAATTGTAGTAAAGAATGCGAGGATATTGCTGCTATTGCTGCTTATTTTGAGTATAAATCAAACCTTGAGAAACATGCCCAGGAAAATAACAACCAAATTGATGGAGGTAAAAACTGGAAAGAATTTGGTAAAAAAGTAAATATTCTGCGTTTATAACTACGAAAACAATTAATATGCCATTAGAAATAAAAATTGGAGACAGGATATCTACTGTAAAACTCTTAAAACAAAAAGGTAACAATATCGAAATTCAAATTGATAATAAAGTTTACAACCTCGATATTGAACAAATTGATAACGGTGTATACTCTATTTTACATAAAAATAAATCTTTCAATGTTGAATTGATTCAAGGAGCAACACGTAAAAACTACTATGTAAATACTTCATTCAATTCATTTGATGTTGAGATAATAGATGCACAAAGCAAATACCTTGAAAGCCGGAATAAAAATTCAGATTTTGAGCCAGGTAATGTTATTTCATCCCCTATGCCAGGAAAAATAGTAAGAATTCCTGTAAAAAAAGGTATGGAAGTAAAACAGGGAGATGTAGTTATTGTAGTCTCTGCAATGAAAATGGAGAGTGATTACAAGGCAGGAAAAGATGGTATTATAAAAGATATTTTAGTAACAGAAGATCAAACTATTGAAGGAAACCAACCCCTGGTTATTCTTGAATAAAAAGAAAACTATTAAGCATGTCTGATTTAGAAAAAAAGTTCGAGTTTTTTGAAGAAAAAAAAGCCGAAGCTCATTTAGGAGGTGGCAAAGAACGTATAGAGAAACAGCACAAAGCCGGGAAAAAGACCGCCCGCGAACGAATTAATGATTTACTTGATCCAGGTTCTTTTGTTGAAATAGACAGAATGGTTACCCATCGATGTAACGATTTTGGAATGGAACAAAATAAAATTTCAGGAGATGGAGTTGTTTCAGGTTATGGAAAAATTGAAGGCAGATTAACCTATGTATTTGCACAAGATTTTACGGTTTTTGGTGGAACATTAAGCAGGGCTAATGCCGATAAAATTGTTAAAGTAATGAAATTGGCCTTAAAAATGGGTGCTCCTGTGATTGGCCTAAATGATTCAGGTGGGGCCAGAATTCAGGAGGGAGTGCAAAGTCTTGCCGGATATGCTGATATTTTTCTACTTAATGTACAAAGTTCAGGTGTAATACCTCAAATTTCAGCGATAATGGGGCCTTGTGCAGGAGGTGCTGTTTATTCTCCTGCTCTTACTGACTTTATTTTTATGGTAAAGGAATCAAGCTATATGTTTGTTACCGGACCAGAAGTTATAAAAACAGTTACACACGAAGAAGTTACCAAGGAAGATCTGGGTGGGGCAATGACTCATAATTCAAAAAGTGGGGTTGCTCATTTTACCGGGGAGGATGATGAGCAAACCCTAATGATGATTAGGGAATTGATAGGTTTTATCCCTTCAAATAACATGGAAGATGCCCCTGTTCTACCAACAACGGATGATATTCACCGTGAGGATGATTTCCTGCAAGATTTTATCCCGGTAGATCCAAACAAACCCTATGACATGAAAGAGATTATTTCTACCATTGTAGATGACAAAAATTTTCTTGAGGTACAACCCCATTATGCTCAAAATATTATTATTGGATACGGTAGATTAAATGGAAAATCAGTTGGAATTGTTGCTAATCAACCTGCCCATTTAGCAGGTGTTTTAGATATTGATTCATCAATAAAAGCAGCCCGGTTTGTACGTTTTTGCGATTCTTTTAATATTCCAATTATCACTTTTGTTGATGTTCCTGGTTTCTTACCGGGTACTGTCCAAGAATATGGAGGAATTATAAAACATGGTGCTAAATTATTATATGCATTTGCGGAAGCAACTGTCCCCAAAATAACAGTGATAACACGTAAAGCTTATGGCGGTGCTTATGATGTGATGTCTAGTAAACATATTGGTGCGGATATAAATTATTCATATCCAACTGCTGAAATTGCTGTTATGGGATCAGAGGGGGCTGTGAACATAATATACAGGAACAAGCTTAAAACAAGTGAAGAAAGGGAAAAAGTGTTAGATAATTATAAAAACACATTTGCAAATCCATATAAAGCTGCTGAATTAGGATATATTGACGAGATCATTTATCCAAAACAAACAAGATTTAAACTTATCCAGGCACTTGATATGACAAAAAACAAAAGAGCTTCGAACCCAATGAAGAAACATGGTAATATTCCCTTATAGTATTACTTTTTATAATGCAATATAAGTTGTAAATAATTCAAAATATGGCGAAATACATTTTATATCTTAAGAACAAACAAAAAGGAACATTAACAAATGAGCTTTTCCATTATTAATATCATTCATCTGCAGAATAAAAATCTGTATCCTTATATATAGCAAGATTTTACAATCCTGTAACAATGTAGGCTTTTACATTTGTTCCAAAATAAAAACAAACAAATTATGGAACATCGTAGAAGTTTTTTTAGGAAATTTATGTTTGGAGTTACTGCAGGAACAATCTCTCCTTCAATATTAGTAAAGGCGGAAAATCTAAAGTTTACAACAGAATTCAAAAATGGAAGGCTTTACATCAATAACCAATGTATAAATATTGAAGATCTTGAATGGCATGAGCATGCAACATTTAAAGGTGTATTCCTAAAGCACATCATAAAAGGAATTGAAACAAAAAATCAGCTTAGTTGCCACCTGGTAAAAATTAATCCCAATTGTGAAATTTCAAACCACAATCATATCGGAAAATATGAACTACATGAAATTATTGAAGGCAATGGATTTTGCTTGTTAAATGATGAAAAATTAAATTATCAAAAAGGAGTAATTGGGCTCATTCCTGCTGATATGGATCACTCAGTAAAAGCTAATGAAGAAGGTTTACTCTTATTTGCAAAATTTTTTCCAGCATTATTATAAATTTGAGTTGGCAGAATTTAATGTAAAAAATAATATGGTTAACAATTATACTGCTAATAACATTTATCAAGCATGAGCAAAGGACAAGGAAAAATTATGCATTTTAAAATTGAAGACCTGAATGAGGTTTCTGTTACCCACGGTTATGATATTTCAAATGCTTTTCCTGTTCACTTCCACTCTTCATATAACCTTGGATTTATTGAGTCTGGAAAGAGAGAATTTTCATATCGTGGAAAAAACAATATTCTATTGGAAAACGATATTTTTATCATTCAACCTTTTGAACCTCATAGCTGTAAATCTTTCGAGCATGCAAAACATAGTTATAAAATTTTATCATTTAAAATTGATTTAGTCTATTTCTTTCCTGAATTCAAAATCAAAGATCTAGGATTACTAAATGAGCTCAAAGAATTTCATCATTTAATTGAAAATAATCAAACTTTACCTCTGATAATAGAATTATATAATTCTATCATTGAACAAATAGTAAAATTAGCTACAGAACCGATATCTACTGCTCACAGTGAACAATTCATTTCAAAAATTGAAAATGCTAAAAAATTTATCGAAGAAAAGTGCTTAGATAATATCTCTCTTAAAAAGATGTCGGATATTGCTTGTTTAAGTGAATTTCACTTTAATAGATATTTTCATAAGTACTATGGCATTTCACCTTATGCATATTATCTGATTTGTAAAATTAAAAAGGCTCAAAATATATTAAAAAAACATAAATCTATTATAGATACTTCATACAATATAGGTTTATTCGATCAAAGTCATTTTACAAAATTGTTTAAAAAACACACAGGTGTAACTCCCGGTAAATTTCTTAGAGATAACAGATAATTTAATATTTACTGATAATACATTCTGTGTATTAAAAAAAGTTAAAATATCAACTTTTTATCTTGATTAATTGTTTCCCTAAAAAAACAATGGTATTAATAGTATTAATTTTTCTTAGCATTACAATTAATGCTTGTGGGCAAACAGATAGTAAAAATACAACTATGAATAATTACAGCGGTGATACAACAAAGGTCATTAAATCTGACGAAGAATGGAAAAACATTCTTACGCCAATGCAATATTATGTAGTAAGAGAAAAGGGAACAGAGCGACCTTATACAGGAATTTATGATGATCACTTTGAGAAAGGGACCTACACTTGTGTTGCTTGTGGTTTAGAATTATTCGAATCAGATACAAAATTCAACTCAGGATGTGGTTGGCCTAGTTTTTCTGATAAAATATCTGAAGACAAAATAAATTTTCATAAAGATTTGAGCCATGGAATGGTACGGACTGAAGTAACATGTGCAAGATGTGGAGCACATTTAGGTCATGTTTTTAAAGATGGGCCACCTCCTACTGGTTTACGCTATTGTATAAATTCAGCTTCTTTAAATTTTATTCCCAATAATAAAAACAACGAAATAAAAGCATCAGAAAAATAGTCGAAATTTAAGGGGCTATTTTTCTTGCTTCCTTAACATTAATTTTTTCACCTTCAAGATAAGCTACAATAAAAGCCCTGGCAACATTTGCTTCCTCAAGTTGCTTTTGTGCTTCGGCAAAACTTTTATAATTACCTATTTGATATTTGTACCAATTATCCTCTTGTATTTCTGAGACTTCTCTGTCGCCTTTGTAAATTTGTTTGATAAAAGAATCTTCCATCTTTATTGTATGGGCAGCAATCTGAACCCTGTAAGTAACTTCACCAACAATAGGTTCTGGTTCAACAGGTTCTCGTTCTATTATACCTATTTCTTCGTTTTGAGGTTTAACTTCCTGTTTATGTTTACCAAATAATTTTTCATTTCTGGCTTCACGCTCGGCTTGCTTTTGAGCAATAATTTCCTCGATATTAATATCATCAACCCATTGATAATTATACTCAACCGGAAAATCCTGGTAAATTTGTAAGGCCCTTCCCATATTTTGTAATGCCTCTGCCTCTAATTTATTGCACTGATTAACATAAGAAACAGCCTCCAAAAAATCCATACTTTCCCTGGCAAATTGTTTTCTTACTGTTGCCTTATCATAGGCAATCCCTGCCTCTAATTCCAAATACCGTGCTTTTTCCAGGCCTATTGGAACATGTCCTTCTTTTCGTTGTTCTTCCCAAAAATCATTAGCGCCATCTTTATAAATTGAAAAAACTTGATCCGTAGCAGCACTATACATTTCCATTCCTTCCAACAACATTTTCATAGCCTCTTCAACTTTTTCATTGTAAGACTCATAATCAAAATCTTTTGAAGTATCCGGTGCTGGAATCGCTTCATATAGACTTACTGCTTTCTTGTATATTTTTTGTGCTTCTTCGAAATTTTCTTTGTTTTTCTCAATCTTCTTAACATCCCCCCCGCTTATCTCTAGGTTTAAATCGTTGGGTACCTGAGAAATCCCCCTAAAAAAAATAAATACTAAGATTAAAATCAATGTAATTTTAGATTTCATTTCGCTTAACTTTTTTATTTACAACCTTCCCTTTTATATCAACTTATCTAATAATCTTTCTGCAAAATTACAGATATTTTCCTGTGTCTCATCATCAAAGTCACTCATCGTTAAATTGTTATCTTGTATTTCACGTAGAAATCCTGACGCTAATACAGACCCCGACAATTCATTATTACGTACATACTCCGAATTAAGTTCCGTGATCCCAACGCGTTTTTTTAGTACATATTTCTTAAAATCAATTGTTGATAATATATCTTCAGGCCCCTGAATTCCATCAATCTTTAGAACATGATTATTAAAAAGCTCATTATCATCAAAATACACCTCTTTTTTGAAATTTTCATAAACTTCTTTTCCTTCAATATCATCATCAAGAACAATTACATAATGAATTTTCCATCCTAATAATAAATTTGCTAGTATTGACACATTTGCAATTCCTGTTGAAGGAAGAAAATACAATTTATAATTTGGATCTTTTAATCTCATAAACGCGTTATAGTAATAATATGCAGCAATATCTTCAACGATAATATTATTTTTCTCCTGTATAAATTGCTGATCGTTGAGTTTTGTGCCCATCAATGCATATACCGGCGACAATGTATCTGTTGATGCTTCATCCAAACTTTTGGAATCGATAATTTTAGTTTCACTGTAAAAATCATCTTCATTAGCACGTTGCACAGCTAATAAACGGTATAATTTATTTACATCAATAAGATGTGGTGAATGTGTTGTATAAAGAATCTGCATTTTTTCTTTAAGATCCTCAAAAACTTTTAAGACATCTTCCTGTGCCCTGGCATGCAGACTTAAGCCTGGTTCGTCAATTAACAAAATTTTATTTTTTAAACCATCTAGTGCAGAAGCTTTAAGTTCTAGATAAAAAGATAAAAACCAACGTACCCCCCTACTTCTCTGTTTGGGATAAAGCCTTTCGTTCCTGTCTTTTATCCAAAATTCAAGATAAGGTTTTCCACTTTTCTCCGGATGCGTATAATCATAATGTTCCAGTTCGAAGTTGATATTAATTTGGTTTTCATTACTAACCTTTTGACGCCAATAATCACGAAAATCAATAGTTAATTCATTATTTAATTTTTCAATTTTTTGTTTTAGAATTCGATTATTTTTTTCTTCAAAAAAGCCGGGGTTCAATCCAGAAACTATTAAAAAATTCTTCGCAGCCTTATATCCTTCAATAGAGGTGTTTTCATTCATTAAGTCCTCTAAATCAATTCTATTAGGTAAAAGACTACTAAAATCTTCGAAAAATTCAAAAGTAGGAATGAATTTAAATAACTCTCTTCCCATTGATATTTGCGAATAAAACTCACTTTCTTTATTTAATTCTTTTTCTGCTTCATTTTTTGCATTCTCTAAATTTATTCCCGCAAATAATTTTTCTGCAATGAGTTTTTGTTTGTTAAGTTTTAAATATATTCTGGATACTTTCTCATTTGCTTCACTATAAATCGTTCTGGCTTCTTCTAATTGCTGTTGAAGAATCTTTCTTTCAGCTGGATTAGTAGCTAAGTTAAATTGCTGTTCTAACTCTCTGACACTTGATAAAGCATCATCCTTAACAGCAATAGTAGTCTCATAATTGTTAGAATTTGTGTCAATATCTATTGCAACAGATGCCAATGGGGATTGAGTACTTTGCTCTTTTTCAATCTCAGAAATTTTGTTTTTTAATTCTTCTATTTGTAATTGGTTATTTTCAAATTCTGTTTTTAGAGGTTCTAATTCCTCATCATACTCAGCTTTTAAATTTTGCTTTCTAGATCTTCGCCAGATATTCTTTTCTAAGGGGGCAATTTCATTCGTAATAGTAATTTGACGATCCTCTACAATAGTTTTTTTTGTTTCAAGCTCTTTCCTTTTCTCTGAGACAATTGTATAGGCTTTTAAAATCTCTGAAATTTTAAGGTCTATTTCCTTTCTTCTGTCCCGTTTTTCCTTATTTAAAATTTCATAATAATCAGAGATTTGTTCTTCAGAAATAAATATGTCACTCGATTTATCATTGTTCCATTTTCTAGTAATCTCAATTGTTTCTAAATTTTCTATTAAAGGAATGAGTTCTTTAGGAAGTCTTTCTGTTTTTAAGTATTTTCCAATTAATCCCTGTCCAAACTCAAATCTACAAGAAACTTCAGGAAAAGATAAATCGCTTCGTAACATGTCGTCAGTTATTTTTCCTTCGTAAAAGCAGATTAAAGATTCAAGTACTGAGGTCTTGCCAGACTCATTTTGACCTATTAATCCAGTAATATTATCATTTGATAAGTAATTCCAATCAGTTGAAATTATTGACCTAAAGTTTTTAATTTTAAATGCTATCAGGCGCATATTAGTTTAATTTATTTGTTTTGAAACGGGTCCCTATAACTAAAACATCATCTATCTGATTATATTTTCCTTTCCATTGAATAAATTCTTGCCATAAAATCATTTTTTGTTTTTCCAAAGGCAATTCATGATTTTTTAAAAGTAGATCTCTAAAATTGGGATATTTATATTTTTTGCCTTTATCTCCACCAAATTGGTCTGCAAAACCATCAGTAAAAATATAAATCATATCATTTTCTTTAAGGTTCATTACATGATTTGTAAAAGAATCTTCTTCACTCGCATTTATCCCAATAGGCATTCTATCAGCCTTTAGCTCAATTAAATTTTTATCTCTAACTAAATATAAAGAATTATTAGCACCTGAAAACTGAAGCGTTTCTTCTTTGTAATCAATAATATACAATGCTATGTCCATTCCATCCCTTTGCTCATAATGGTCTCCTGTCTGATTAAGGGCTTTCATAATATATTCTCTTAATTCATTCAAAATTCTGTTTGCCTGTAACGCACGTGAGTAATGATTAACAATTTCATTTAAAAATGATATTCCTAATATACTTAAAAATGCTCCAGGCACGCCATGTCCTGTACAATCAGCAGCTACTACAATTACTTTTCTTTCCTTAACTTTAATCCAGTAGAAATCTCCACTAACAACATCTCTGGGTTGAAACAACACAAAACTCTCGGGTAAAACTTTATTAAAATAATCTTTTGAAGGAATAATTGCTTTCTGAATTTTACTGGCATATCTGATACTGTCATCCAAAGCTTTTTTTTGCCGAATAATTTCAGCATTTTGCTCTTTCAATTTCTCTTTAACTTCTTTATCTAGAAACTGTTTTTTATTAAACTCTTCCCCCATGTTTACTAACGCCCGATATAAATATACACAACAATTTACTACGTAATTTTTATTAAAAATCCAAGTCTAAATTAATTTTTACAAACTTTTTTTCATTTTTTTTATTGTTTTTTTGACAAAAGTAATTAATTTAGTGACGAACAAACAAAAAAGTAATGTTGATAGTTGTAGTTTTAAGTACGTTGTTTATTTGTTTAACCGTCTTATTCAGGTTAGTAGAGACAGCTCCTGAATACGAAGAATTAAAAGACGGTAGCTTCAAATCTGTTAGCTGAGCTCTATTTTTTTAAATCGATAACTATTTAAGAAGTTTTGACTATGATTTACTTCTTATTGGTATTTTGCGTGAGTATTATAGCAATTACAATTCTATTTGTAACTGCCCCTGAGTATGAAGAAACTTCTGATGGATTATTTAGAAGCGTTGATAGTAAAAAATCGAAACAATCTTCTACTCCAAAAATTGATGTTCAATATACTCGTCCGACTTATAAATCAAGTAAGGCATATATTGTAGGCTCTTCCTGCAAATCAAATCCAAAATCTTCTCAGGGAAAATATTTTAAAAGGACTATATTTTTATCTCCTTGATAATTACCTGTTTCATTTGCTGCAATAAATACTTCGCCGTTTTTTGTTAAAATTATCGAGCTAAACGATATTTTATTTTCTGTTCCAAACATCAATTCATCAACAACCGCCCCTTTTGAATCTAATTTCATAAAAACTCCATCTACAGCTGAACTACCTGCAAAATAAACATTTCCAGCTTCATCAAGTTTTAAAGCAGATACTTCTATTCCATCCTGAAATAAAAACGATTTATCCCATAATTTCTTTCCTGTTTGATCATACAGAGAAATAAACAATGACAAGGAATCTCTAATTCCAGCAACACCAACAAATTGGTTATTAACTGCTGTCTGAGTTAAACTGTCATTTTTATCTAGATACTGCTCCCATTTTAAATATCCGTCATTATCCAGTTTAAAGAGCCAATTACTTCCTCCTGATATTATTTGATCGTCACTTGTTATAGAAACAGAAGAGATAACACCATTGTTAGTATATTCCCTTTTCCACATTCTTTTAAGCTCTGACGTTAGTTTTGTCAAATAAAACATTTTTGTTGAGTCTCCATAAAAACTTCCAAAAATCAATTCTCCATTGTTATTTGTTACATCAAAAGCATTGATAGTTGAAATTGACGAATATGTTCTATTCCAAACCTTTTTACCTTCCTTCGTTAAAGTAAAAATCCAAGGAACTCCAATAATTGAATCATTTACTCCACGTGTTAATCCTTCAAAATAAAATTTATCCCCTACCTTTTTTATTCTTTCAACTTTATCATTTAATTCGTCGCTTATTTGCTTGTTCCATGTCATATCACCATTTTTATCCAAACAAATAATCCAGGCATTCATAAGAGATACTATATCTTCAAAAGTGTTACAAGCCAAAATAAGGTTCTCTGAATCATCCTGAGCTAAATCTTTAATATCATCATACTTATTATCATTATCAAAAACCCTTGCCCACTTAAATGATTGAGAAGGATATTTATTGCGTTGTAACAATTTTTCGCCTAAATCTTTTGATTTTAGATTAAAAATATCGATGTATTGTACTCCATCAGGATAATTTCTTATAAAATCATCATATGCATCTAATGAACGCACATTTTTTGCCCTTTCATAAATTAGTTGTTTTTGAATAATCTTTGCATCTAATACTTCAAGTGCATCAGGATAACTTTCAATAAATGAAGAAATAGACTCAATAGTATTTTTTTGTTTAGCCTCGTTAAAAGCAATTTTATTTCTTAACCTGATAGCTTCACTTACAAAATTTGATTCCGGATAATTGTAAATAAATTCATTATAGGCAGCCAGTGTGTTTTTTTCTTTAACCGTAGTAAAAATCAGTTTATTTCTTTTTTCTATCGCTAATGGAATTTGTGCCGCATCAGGAAATGAATCAATGAATTTATTGTAGGCCTCAATAGAATTTTCTTTTTCCACAGCCCTGTATTCCAGGTAATTTCGAATATGGACTGTATTCTGATAATATTCAAAGTCAGGAAATTTCTCTAAAACACTCTTTGTAATCTCTACATCATTGCTTTCTCTAATCTGCCTAACTAATTTGTCGAGTATTAATTCTATTGATAAATCAACTTTCTTTTTAACAGGCCTACTGGATCTTCTCTCCTCTGTATTAACGTAAAATTCAGTAAGCATCTCAAGTTCTTCCTGTGTTAAATTATCCTTATTCCGATTAGTGAAATCAGCATATTTCCACGCCTCCAAATAATCTTTTTGGGTAAAAGATTCACTGGAGTATACTAAAGCCAAACCAAATTGTGTTGAAACATTTTCTGGTTCTTCTTCTAATATTTTCACTAGAATTTCGTATGCTTTTTCGTAATCATTCTTTTCAATGAGTTTAAATCCTCTCTTAGAGCTTTGTGCAGATAAAACACAGGAAAATGTTAAAAATAAAAGAGTTATGATAATGGATTTTGTTTTATTTAATTTCATTTTTTTAATACTTTAAATTCGACTCTTCTGTTATTTGCCATCCCTGCATCTGTAGAGTTTGTATCAATTGGTTTTGATTCTCCATAACCAACAGCTAATAAAACTTCAGAACTAATTCCTTTTTGAGAAAGATATGAAACAACAGATTTTGCCCTACCTTCTGATAGTTTTTTATTATAAGCCTCAGAGCCTTCGCTATCAGTATGCCCTGAAATCTCAATTTGTCTGATTTGATTTTTATTAATTACATTAACAACTTTGTCTAACTCTTTATAGGATTCTGGTAATAATTCTGTTTTATTAAATTCAAAAAAGATGTTTTCTAATACAATAGCAGCCCCTACTTCGATATCCAAAAAATCGTCAACAAATTCATCTTCCTCTACTACTGGTTTAATAAATTGCACCGTCCCTGACGCATTGCAATTAAACTTATCATTTGCATGATATGTATAAGTTCCTGCTGACAAGTTTTTTAATGATTCTCCAGTTGCTCCATTCGACCAGGTTACAATATATGGGGGTGTACCACCCAAGATAGATAAACTAATTCGACCATCATCAGGCTTTTTGTCAATCTTACCTGATATCGGATTATAGCCACCTGTATAAAATGTATCACTAAAAGCAACTTCGAAATCCTTTTTCACACAGGGACAATCATTACAATCATCCAAGGGTTGTATAATAAAATCGTCGAAATAATAATAAGCATATGCCTTGTTTCTAAGATTTACAACAGTCTTGTCTACAACAACATAATTCGTTTTTTCATAATTATTGAAATTCCCAATCACAAAAAATTTTTCTCCCCCTTTTGCAAGATAAACCTGACATATTTGTTGCCAATCTTCAACATTATCAAGAAAAAGTCCGTCTTTATTTCTAATTTGAGGTTTTAATGTTGAAAGCGCTTCTTTTCCTTCTTGAGCAATCTCTTCATCAGAAAAATATAAGCTAACCTGATCAACTGCAATTTGTGAATAAGAAGCCAATCGATAATAATACGTTACACAATATTGTTTCCCTGCAACCATTGGGGTTTTCAGCTCTCCTTGAATATATTCTCGATAACTTTCTGAAGTTCCACTTAAAATAGCTCCTACATAACTTGAACCTGTACGTGGTTCACTTACTCCAGCGAAATTATTCGGTACGCCAACAATTCCTTTACTGCATCTACTAAATAAGTCTGGTGTTGCAAAGGTAGGATAAGTCCAATCAGGAATTAATTTATGACTTTGATCCATAGGAGTATAATCTTCGGGACACTCCTTGAAACTTTCAAAACTGTAATTGAGTACAAGATTTTTATCTTGCCCAAAAACGGAGAAACTCAAAAAACACAATACTAAAAAAAGATTATTCTTAATCATTTTTACGGATCATTTTGGTTATTGACGACTTAACAATCGGTTTTACGTAAAATTAAAACTTTATTTGAAAAGAAAAATAATCCGTAGAATTTAAATTAATTCAATTCTTCCAATATTTTTTTATTGATTTTTTTAATGAAACCAGGTCCTTCATAAATAAAGCCAGTGTATAATTGAATCAGTGAAGCCCCAGCCTTTAATTTTTCAATCGCATCAGAAGTTGACATAATACCTCCAACACCAATTATTGGTATTGTATTTTTTGTTTTATCAGAAATATATTTTATAATTTCTGTAGAACGCTTTCTCAGAGGCTTACCACTTAAACCACCTTTTCCTATATTATTAACTGTTGTAGAAGAAGTAATTAGTCCGTCGCGCTTTGTGGTTGTGTTTGTAGCTATTATACCATCTATTTGGGTACGTTTAACAATATCTATTATATCATCAATTTGAGAAAATGTTAAATCGGGTGATATTTTTAAGAAAATTGGTTTTTGTAAAGGCATGTTAGAACGTATATTTACAATTGTAAACAAAATATTATAAAGGGCTTCGTTGTCCTGAAGTTCAGTTAAATTAGAAATATTTGGACAACTAACATTAACAGCAAAATAATCTACATAGTTGTAAAGTTTTGTAAAACAATATTTGTAATCATCAACAGCATTAGCGTTTGGCGTAGAAGTATTTTTACCTATATTTCCTCCTATAATAACATTACCTTTTCTTTTCTTAAGGTTTTTAACAGCTTCCTCAACACCTATATTATTAAATCCCATCCTGTTAATTAGGGCACTATCTTTAGGTAACCTAAATGATCTTGGACGCTTATTTCCTGATTGAGGTTTTGGTGTTATTGTACCTATTTCAATAAAAGAAAAGCCAAACACACTCATATTGCTATATAAATTAGCTTGTTTATCGAATCCTGCGGCTAACCCTATAGGATTATTAAAGGTTAAACCTGCAATATTTCTTTGTAGTTTACTATCTGGTATAGAATAAAACTTTTTAACACCTTTTTTTATAAAAGGAAATAAAAAGGCGATTTTCAAACCAGAAACAATCAATTTATGTACAGATTCAGGAGAAATAAGAAATAAGATAGGACGTATTAAATATTTATACATTTTATACTTTTCAGCAAATATAATTAAAGGTTAGATAAGATTTATAATTGATTACTAAAAACTTCAAATGTACCATCTGTAAACAACATTACAATTTTATTAATAGATTTCACATTTGTAATCTCATTTGTTGGGTTTACATCTGTATTCTTAATTGGTGTATTTAATTCTTCATTAAGAACAACTTCTTCAGAAAATAGATCTGATGCAGTATCTTTGAATATTGGACCTTTACCATTAAAAAACCATTCAAGGCTTATAGTTGGATATTTTGATATTAATCTACTAAAGAAATCATAGCTGGGCTTATTTCTACCTGATAAAATATGCGATATGCTAGATCTTTGTATGCCTAGTTTCTCTGCAAACTGTGATGGAGATAAGCCTTCTGTTGATAGAAATTGTATTATGCGTTCTTTAATCATTGCTGCTTTAAATAATTGTTTACAAACATAAACAAATTAATGTTTACTTTTGTAATTAATACATGTTTACTTTTGTAGCTTATTCTTAAGGAGTGTTTACATATTCCCTTGGATATATGTTATATTTATTGTTTATATAAAGAATTAAAAAATACTGATATACAATATTTTAAGCTCTTATTTTGATAAATATCCTGCTTGTTATATTAAAACATTAAATATCCGGAAGATATAATTACACTCAATATACTGGTTTTCAATTAATAATATTCAATAAGTATGGTTAAAAAAAATAGATTATTTCTTTGTTTTACGAATGTAAAAAAAGATTTTTATCTCTACTTTTATTAGAAATTTAGGGGGTAATAGGGTACTCTTATTTTTTAGGCTATATACGGAAATGAAATCTCATATCCTATCTTCTTAAATGTATTTTTATCTTTTACATTTAATTCTATTTAACATAATTAAGACGTTTTCTTTATGGTATTTATATTCTTGGTTTAGTTGTTGTGGGAATATATAAAAATAATCACATAAAAAATATGCGATTATCTTTATTACCAATTTAATATGAGTATAATACGAGACGAAATTTAATGAAATAAAAATCTATTATTTAACTGATAAAAATGCATTGTAGAAAATTTCAATTGGATGTAAAGCATCTTTATCTGTTCCATCTTTTATTTGGTGTCTACAACTTGTTCCAGGAGCACTTATTAAAACTGATTCTTCTGTTTTTCTAATTTCAGGAAATAGTACTAACTCACCTACTTTCATAGATAAATTATAATGTTCTTTTTCATATCCAAAAGATCCAGCCATTCCACAACATCCAGAAGGAATTTCTTTTACTGAATAGTTTTTTGGGATGGACAACAATGAAATTGTATCTTTTGTAGATGCAACTGATTTTTGTTGACAATGTCCATGTAATTTTATTTCTTTCTTTTCTTGTGTAAAAAGAGATTGATTTATTGGTTTCTTTTTATTTTCATTACAAATAAATTCTTCAAAAAGTAAAACGTTTTTAGCTAATTCATCTGATGCTGATTTTAATTCTATGTCTACAAGATCCGGATATTCATCACGGAATGTTAAAATTGCTGAAGGCTCTATTCCCAATAATGGTGTTTCCTCTTTAATCAGATCTTTAAACAGAGATACGTTATTATTAGCTATCTGTTTTGCTTTTCTTATTAATCCTTTAGAAATGTATGTTCGTCCACTTTGCTCATGATTCACAAATAATACACGATATCCTAATTTATTTAAAATCTCTATTGCTTTAATCCCAATTCCTACATCATTATAATTTGTAAATTCATCTACAAACACATAGACAGCGCTAGCATCTTCCGGCAATGATTTGTTTAGTCTTTTCAAATTCTTTCTTATCCATTTTTTTAATGTGTGTTTATGTAGTTTAGGCAAATTTCTTTCTTTAGCAAAACCAATTGCTTCACTCATTAAATTCGATAAAACTTTACTACTAACAACTGCATTATACAACTGGGAAAAAGGCATAGCCAATGCATTGAGTTTTGCGATATTTGCTATTAACCATGAGCGTAAAGGAACCCTGTTTGAATCGTAATAATGTTGAAGAAATTCTGCCTTTAGTTTTGCCATATCCACATTTGAGGGGCATTCAGATTTACATCCTTTACAAGACAAACACAAATCCAGCATTTCATAAATTTCTTTCTGATTAAAAACTGAGTCTTTTTCAGCTTTGGTTATATATTCACGTAATGTATTTGCCCTGGCCCGGGTTGTTGCATTCTCATCTTTTGTAGCCTGATAACTTGGGCACATTGTACCACCGATCACATGGGATTTTCTACAATCTCCTGATCCATTACATTTTTCTGCAAGACGTAAATATCCTTCTGCTTCATCAAATCTAAAAATTGTTTCTATCTTCTTTTCTTCTTTACCCTGTTCATATCGAAGAGATGTATTCATTTTAGGCGTGTCAACAATTTTCCCTTTGTTAAATATCCCATTAGGATCCCAGGTATTCTTTACATCCTTAAGTATTTGATATATTTTATCGCCAAGCATCAATGGAATAAATTCTCCACGAAGTCGTCCATCTCCATGTTCTCCACTTAGTGAGCCATTATACTTCTTAACCAATTTGGAAACTTCCAAGGCTACTGTATGAAACAGTTCAACATCTTTTGGTTCCTTAAGGTTTAATACAGGCCTAAGATGAAGTTCACCTGTTGCAATATGCGCATAATAGACACATCTAAGATTATAAGTTTTTAAAATAGCCTGAAAATCTTTTATATAATCGGGTAAAACTTCAGGCTTAACAGCTGTATCTTCAATTACAGGAACAGGTTTTGCATCTCCTGGGATATTTGAAAGTAATCCTAATCCTGCTTTCCTCAGGTTCCAGACCTTGTTAATGTCATTTCCATACAAAATCGGATAAGAATAACCTAAACCAGCCTGTTTCATTTCTGCAACCATTTTATCCCGAATAGCATCAATCTCTTCCCTGGTTTCTCTTTCAAACTCAACACAAATAATTGCGGCAGGATCTCCTTCCAAAAAAAATCGATTTTTTGCTTGTTCTATATTCGATTTTGTACAATCAAGAATTATTTTGTCTATTAATTCTACTGCTCCCGGATGATATTTTAGGGCGATGAGATTTGCATGAAATGCTTCCTCTAGCGTATTAAAATGGACACATACTAAGCCACTATTCTTAGGAGGTAATTGTTCCAGATTTAATTTAGCTTCGGTAATAAATAGTAGCGTTCCTTCCGAACCAGCTATCAATTTTGAAAAGTTAAACAAGATATCTCCTTCTGAAAAAGGCAACATTTTTAATAAAATATCCAGCGCATAACCGGTATTTCTCCTTCTAATTGATTTATCAGGATATTGTTTTTCTATTTCCTTCTGTATCTCTTTATCTGAAAGGATTTTTTCAATATTCCTATAAATTTCTCCTTCTAGATTATCTTGAGAGCATTTTTGCTTAAATTCTTCGATGGTTAAATCTTTAAAATGAGCTTCACTCCCATCACTTAGCAATGCTTTCACTTCTAACAAATGATCTCTTGTACTTCCATAAATTAAAGAATGCGAACCACAGGCATTGTTTCCAATCATTCCACCAATCATACATCTATTTGAAGTAGAAGTCTCTGGGGCAAAAAATAAATTATCGAAGGCCAGGTGCTTATTAAGTTCGTCTCTCACAACCCCTGGTTGAACCCTAACCCATTTTTCATCAGTATTTACGTCTAAAATATCTGTAAAATATTTTGATACATCTACAACAATTCCAGAACCTACAACCTGTCCAGCTAGAGATGTCCCTGCTGTCCGGGGAATAAGAAAAGTATTATTATCCTTTGCAAATTGTATTAACAATTTTATATCTTCAATTGTCTTCGGCCGTGTTACGGCTAAAGGCTTTTCTTTATAAGCAGATGCATCTGTTGAATATAAAGTTAAACTTAATGTATCCGTAAAAATATCCCCTTGGAAGTTACCAGCTAGGCTATCAATATTATTAATTAATGTCATAATTTCTATTTATGGTATAAATATAGAAAATGAAGTAAATATTAATTGAATGTATCTTTCAAAAAAAGATTTTTGTTTGTTTTTTTACTGTTATTCAGGCTTGAAGATTTATCTATCAACAACATAAAAAAGGAGAAAACTTGTAATAACAAGTTACAATAAATTAACACAAAAAAATTACTTATTATTAAGCTATTTAATCAATAAAACAAAAAGAAAACTACTTTAATTATTATAATCTTTCTATATTTGCACAACAACTTGTAATTACAAGTTGTTGTTTGTTTATAAGCCGTAATAAAAATAAATTTTCATTCATTGTTATACTAAAAACAAATATTATTTTAATACATTTTAGAATTAGGAGATAATTTAGATTTTGTCTAAGGTGTTTTTTGGCATGGTTATCATATAAAACAACCTATCTTTGTTTTTTTATTCACAAACACAAGCCTCAATCTATCAACTATCTCTGGGGTTAGATTGAATTGAATTATTATGCGATATCATACTCGACACAAAACAATTTTTCATTATTTTTATTGTAATATTTTCTTAACAAATACAACTAATTGATATATATGGATTTATTAAATCAAATAAAAGAAAAAGCGAAGAAGAGCCAGAAAAGAATTGTTCTTCCAGAGAGTATGGAAGAACGCACATTAAAAGCTGCCGACATCATTATAAATGAAGGTATTGCAAAAATTGTTTTAATAGGAAATCCTCCGGATATTTTAGCTGAAGCTAAAAAACTTAGCTTATCTAATATTGATAAAGCTGAAATCGTAGATCCTGAAAATTTCGAGAAAAAAGAAATTTATGCTGAATTAATGGTTGAACTTAGAAAAAAGAAAGGTTTAACGAAAGAACAAGCATACGAGCTCATGAAAGATCCTCTTTATTTATCAACTATAATGATAAAAAATGGAGATGCAGATGGTGAAGTTGCCGGAGCGCAAAATGCTACTGGTGATGTATTAAGGCCAGCATTTCAATTTGTTAAAACAAAACCAGGAATTAGCGTAGTATCCGGGGCTTTTCTAATGTTCTTAAAAGACAAAGAATTTGGAGAAGACGGACTTATGGTTTTTGCTGATTGTGCAGTGCATCCAAATCCAACTGCAAGTGAACTTGCTGAAATAGCTGTATCTACAGCTTCAACAACAAGGGCTATTGCCGGATTTGAACCTAGAATTGCAATGCTAAGTTTCTCAACAAAAGGTAGTGCAAAGCACGAAATGGTTGACAAAGTTGCTGAAGCAACAAGAATAGCAAAAGAAATGGCACCGGATCTTAAAATCGACGGAGAATTACAAGCAGATGCTGCAATTATTGAAAGTGTTGGAAAATCAAAAGCTCCAGGAAGTGAAATTGCAGGAAAAGCTAATGTGTTAATCTTCCCTACTTTAGAAACAGGAAATATTGCATATAAACTTGTTCAAAGAATGGCACACGCAGAAGCTGTTGGCCCTGTATTACAGGGAATGGCTGCTCCAATTAATGATTTATCCAGGGGGTGTTCAGTTTCTGATATCGTTAATCTAGTAGCTATAACAGCAAACCAAGCAGCAGAATAATAATTAACAATAAATAAAAATGGCAGAACCAATTGTTGAATCATTAGCAGATTATGGGTTAAGCACGACAGAAAAACCCAAAATGCTTTTTTCAAAAGTAGGAATTATTGGCTGTGGATCGGTAGGGCAAAATATTGCCCGAATGATTAGTAGTCAGGGTATAGAGATAGCTTTCATAGAACTATCTGAAGAAAAAATCGAACAAGCAATTTCTGGTATCGGCGCCGAACTTGATAACATGATTGATCACTGGGGAATGACTCCCGGGGAAAAAAGAGCAATCTTATCAAGAATTAGCGGCTACACAGATTACAAAAATCTTTCTGGTTGCGATTTAGTAATCGAATCTATTCGCTCACAATCACGTGAAAAAAGAATAGAATGCAGAAAAGAAATTTTCAGAAACATTGAAAAACATGTTGATAAAGATTGTATTATTGCAACAAACTCTACAACCATTGTTATTACAGAACTTTCTTCTGAACTAGAATATAAGCATAGGTGCGTAAGTCTTCATTTCTTAACAAATGCACCTGGTGCCCAAATTATTGAAGTTGTTAAAGGTCTTTATACATCTGGAGAGACATATGGCCGAGTAAGAACCTTTGCCCGCATGATTAAAAAACAAATGATTCCTGTTGAAGAATCACCCGGATTAATCAGCGTTAGAATTTTTTGTGCTATGATGAACGAAGCATGCGAAGTTCTTATGGAAGGTGTTGCTAATATGGAAGATATTGACTGTACAATGAAAACAGGTCTTGGTCTTTCTTTAGGTCCATTCGAACAAGCAGATAAAATTGGCCTTGACAAAGTCCTACGTTGGATGGACAATCTTTATAGCGAGTTTGGTGACATCAAATTTAAAGCCTCTCCAATTCTTAAAAGGCTTGTAAGGGCCCATCAACTTGGCCGAATTACAAATAAAGGCTTTTATGAATATGATGAAGACGGAAAAAAAATAACAACTAAAAATTATCTATAAGAAATGAATATATTGGTATTAAACTGCGGTAGTTCTTCTATAAAGTACCAGTTTTTCGACATGTCTTCAGAGACTGTAAAAGCCAAAGGTGTTGTTGAAAAAGTTGGTATGCAAGGCTCTTTTATTAAGCATGTAAAAGAAGACGGGCAGAAAATTAAATTTGAAGGTGAAATCATTGATCACCAGAATGGTATTGAATATGTACTTGGTGTATTAACCAGTAAAAAACATGGTTGTATTTCAAGCTTACAAGAAATAGATGCTGCCGGACATCGTGTAGCCCATGGTGGTGAAAAATTCGATTCTAGTAAATTCATCAACGATGAAGTGCAAAAAGAAATAGAAAAATGTATTGAACTTGCGCCATTACATAATCCAGCAAACCTTAAAGGAATTCTCGCTATGGCATCATTGGTACCGGGTATTCCTCAAGTTGCAACTTTCGATACTGCATATCATCAAACAATGCCAAAACATGCATATATGTATGCAATACCATATTCCCTTTACAAAAAATATGGTATCAGAAGATATGGATTCCATGGAACAAGTCATAGTTATATAGCAAAGAAAGCATGTAAATCACTTGGTGTTGATATAAAAACTCAAAAAATTATTACTTGCCATCTTGGTAACGGGGCATCTATGTGTGCTATCAAAGAAGGCAAATCAATTGATACTTCTATGGGGTTTACTCCTGTTGAAGGTTTAATAATGGGAACACGTTGTGGTGATTTAGATATTGGAGTTGCTTCTTTTATTATGGATAAAGAAGAGATTGGAATTTCTTCAATGAATTCTCTTTTCAACAAACAAAGTGGTATGCTTGGAGTAACTGGTGTTTCATCAGACATGAGAGAAATTGAAGAAGAATCATGGGAAAAGAAAAATCCCCGTGCTACCCTAGGTTTAGATATGTATCACTACAGAATAAGAAAATACATTGGAGCATATGCTGCTGTATTAGGTGGTGTTGATATTATAATTTTTGCCGGAGGTATCGGTGAAAACGGACCTGAAACCAGAGAAGAAGTTTGTCAAGGATTGGAATACATGGGTGTTGAATTCGACAAAGAAAAAAATGCCGGAAAACGAAGCAAAGAAGTTGTAATTAGCAAAGATTCATCAAAAGTTAAAGTTATGGTAGTCCCTACCGATGAAGAACTTGTTATTGCAAGAGATACTCAATCAATAATTTCTGAAATTCAAAATTGAGATTCATCATCGTTTATTAAAAAATAAATTCATAATTTCTCCCTGCTCAATATTGAGCAGGTTTTTTTATTTTTAAAAACGATTAAAATGAGTTTTAATTCACTTCAAGACATTTTAAAAAAGGCATCTAACACAATCCCTGTTAAAATTTCGATAGCTGTTGCTGAAGATAAAAATGTTTTAGAAGCAATAAAATCTGCTACAAACAGTAATATAATTTCTCCTATTCTAGTTGGAGATAGCGAAAAAATAAAAAAAATCCTTTCAGACATAAAATTCAAGGTTAATGACAATGCTATCATAAACATCTGTGACTCTCAACTTGCTGTAGAAAAATCTGTAGAGTTAGTTGCGGAAAGAAAAGCATCAATATTAATGAAAGGATTGGTTAGTACAGGTGAATTATTAAAGGCGGTACTTAATGATAAATTTGATTTGAAAAAACCAGGATTATTAAGTCATCTGGCAATTTTCGAATCTTCCTACTATCATAAACTCTTTGGTGTTACAGATGCTGCAATGAACATTGCCCCTACATTATCAGAAAAAGTACATTTGATTAACAATAGTGTCTCTATTTTCAACAAACTTGGTGTAAGTGTGCCCAAGGTTGCTGTTCTTGGCCCAGTAGAGACTGTAAATGAAAAAATGGGAGCAACAATACATGCTGCAATTATCTCTTCGATGAATAGAAGAGGACAAATTAAAAACTGTATCGTAGACGGCCCTCTTGCCTTAGACAATGCAATTTCTAAGGAAGCTGCAGAACACAAAAAAATTTCAGGAGAGGTTGCAGGAAACGCAGATATACTGCTAGCCCCTGATATAAATAGCGGAAATATTCTTTACAAATCACTAAATTTTCTGGGTGGGGCTAAATCAGCCGCTATAATAGTCGGAGCTAAAGTTCCTATCGTCCTTACTTCGAGATCCGATGATGAAAAAAGTAAATTAATGTCTATTGCTTTGGCTAAAATTATTTCTGAGTAAAATAAAAAGAAATTACAGGTTAATTATAAATTTTAAACTATGTTACATACTATTCTCGCAATAAATCCTGGATCAACATCAACAAAAATTGCAATATACTTAAACAATAAACCAGTTTTTTTAAAAAACATCCAACACCACATAGATGAAATAACTAGTTTTAAAAAAATATCCGATCAATACCAATACAGAAAACAGATAATCCTTAACGAGTTAGAATCTTCAAACATCGAAACAGAAAAAATAGAAGCAGTTATAGGAAGAGGAGGATTGGTTAAACCAATTGTATCTGGCGTATATGCTGTTAATGAAAAACTTAAAGAAGATCTCAGGAATGGAATTCTGGGAGAACACGCAAGCAACTTAGGAGGTCTAATTGCAGATGATATTGCGACATCGTTACCCAATGCACGGGCTTTTATAGCAGACCCTGTTGTTGTTGACGAGATGGATGATGTAGCAAAGATTGCCGGGCATCCAAAATTTAGAAGACATTCTATTTTTCATGCATTAAATCAAAAATCTACTGCAAGGGCTTATTCAAAATTAATTGACAGAAATTATGACGAGTTAAACTTAATTATTGCCCATCTTGGAGGAGGTATATCTGTTGGGGCACATAAGAAAGGCCGTGTTGTTGATGTTAACCAGGCATTAAATGGAAATGGCCCTATGTCTCCTGAACGTTCAGGAACAGTTCCTGCTGGTGATTTAGTGGAATATTGTTTTAGTGGAAAATATTCTAAAGAAGAAATCCAGGGCTGGTTAACTGGCAAAGGCGGATTTGTTGCTTATATGGGTACTAATAGTGCATATGAAGTTGAGTTAATGGCCCGTGATGGAGATGAGAAAGCAAAATTAATTGAGAATACCATGTCTTACCAAATTGGAAAAGAAATTGGTGCAATGATCGCTGTTCTGGGAGGAGATGTTGATGCTATAATCCTAACAGGAGGAATCTCTCATAGTCCGCGTGTGGTTGAATACATCAAAAAAATGATAGGTTTCGCTTCCCCGGTAGTTATCTTTCCCGGGGAAGACGAAATGTATGCTTTGGCACGCAATGCCCTTATGGTTCTTAAAGGGGAAATAGAATGCAAAGAATACGACGAAACCAATATGGTTAAAAACCGACTTGAAGAACTTGGTATTATGGATTTGAGAGGTTAACAGGCAAAACCTTGCCATTCATCACCTTACTCGCATTATAGGCAAATTCAACAATAAAAGATGCCATTTCTTGAGAAGAAACAGGAGCCTCTAAACCAGAAAAAGCAGCTTCAAACATTTCTGTTTGAACAGCCCCAAGACATAAAGCATTGAATCGAATACTGGATTCTCCATATTCCGCAGCCAAACATTCTGTTAAACTGCAAAGAGCTGCTTTTGCTGCACTATAATACGATAATCCCCGATATTTAGAACTGCCTTGATACCCTCCCATACTGGATATATTAACAACATGTGCTGTCCTGGCTCGTTTCAATTGCGGAAGCATTGTTTTTATAAGTTTTGCAGGGGCTACGAAATTAATATCCATTAATTTTGAAATATCATCGGAAGAATATAATTCAAATGGCTTATTAATAAGCATTCCTGCATTATTTATAAGGATATCTACACAATCACAATACTTTTTGATTTCCTCTAACAAAAGGGAATAATCCTTTTCTTCTAAATCAAATTGAATAGGATAAATTCTAGCTTTTGGATTGCTATTTAAACAATCTACTTGTAGTTGCTTGAGTTTTGGCTTATTTCTTGATACAGCAAAAATACGGTTTTGCTCGTCAGAGGCCATTAATTTCACAATCTGATAACCAATCCCTCTGCTAGCACCTGTTATAACAATATTCATCTTTTATTTTTTTATTTTTGTTGAATACATGTGACTCTTTATTTTTTAATTATGATTAAAATTAAAACTTTTAGGACAACACTTTTACATGTGTTAATAACTTTAGTCTTTTCAACAACTTTAAACGCTCAGATTTGGAAAGAAGAAAAACCACCTCTTAAAGAAAGACTTTACTTTGGAGGCAACCTCGCACTTAACTTTGGTTCAATCACTTATATTAATGTATCTCCACAAGTAGGATATCTTCTTACTCCCAGATTAATTTCCGGAGTTGGTTTAACATACAAATACTATAAAGACAATTACTATAGAGATAATTTTGAGACTCATATTTACGGTGGAAGAATTTTCTCAAATTATTCATTAATTAAGGATTTTAATAAGTTTATTCCCATTAATTTTTATGGCTCGTTGGTCGGATATGCAGAATATGAAGCACTAAGTCTTGATACTGAATTTGATGTTCTAAATCTCTATCCTAATCAAGATAGATTTATTCAACACAATGTATGGCTTGGTGGCGGAGTTAATGTACCTATGGGTGAAAAATCTTTTTTCTCAATTTATTTACTCTGGAACTTAAATGAAGATTCCAATTCTCTTGAACAAAGTCCGATTGTTCGGATAGGTGTTAGTTTTTAGAAATAAATAATAAACTTATTTTTGAAAGCTGTATTAAATAACCAAAAACATTTTGTCCGATGACTGTATTCAATCGCTCTAAATTGTATTATTACTTTTTGGGTAATGTATTTATATTCTTATTCGTCAACTCAACATCTCTTTTTTCAAAAAACAAAATTCGCTCTTTAAAAAAAGAAGAAGTGGAATCCATAGAAATACTTTATGATAAAGAGCCTCTACGTAATGCTGGAAACAATTTCTCTATTGGAGTTGAAATAAAATTAAAGAACAACGATGAATTGAAAACAAAAGGTTACCTTGATGGAACCGTAAGATGGAATAATTTCGAAATTGAAGTGTTAGGAGGTAAATTTCTTTTTGGAAAGATTAATATTCCTGGAATAAAAGACTTAGTAAATCCTGATTTTATAATTGTAGTTGTTCGCTCAAAATACCACAAAGATGTCTTTGCAAGAAAACGGATAGAACTAAATTACGTTACTCAAATAGAGTTTATTACAGAGAAAGAATATAAAAAAGCTTCTGGAAATAGCATTTCCCCAGGAATTGTAAAAACATTTAACAACAACAAACAAATTATTCTATCTCAACGTCGGTTAGTAGAAAAAGAAATAGAAAATTACCAGATAATTACGAATGGATGTAGATATTCCTCAGGCAAATTCATAATCACTGAAAATATTTTTGATATAACAAACCACTATATTGAATTTTCTCTTATCAACAAAGAAAATCCTACTATTTCTGCCACATATGGTGTTACACTGGATTATATTGATAATTATAAATACTCTGAGTACGGAAGTTCAGGCTTTAATGGTGGTTATGGTTCTGATGGCTCTGACGGAAATGATGGTTCTACCGGAAATAATGGACAGAATGGTTTGCATGGAAAAAACGGAGGTCACGGATATGATGGATACAATGCTCCAGATTTGGAAGTATATGCGGATGCATATTTTGATTCGATTCTCCAAACCGATTTGGTCAAAATTTCAATTTATAATCTAAAAAACGATGAATCTTCTCACTTTTTAGTGAATCCTCTTGGTGGTAACATAAAAATAACCTCCTGGGGCGGAGATGGTGGCACCGGAGGGAATGGCGGTGACGGCGGAGATGGTGGTGAAGGTGGAAAAGGAAAACGCACAGAAAAAATTATTGTAAAGCAAGTGCCTTGTGGGGAAAACGAAACATGTGAAGAAAAAGAAACTATCGTTACTATAGAAAATGGCGGTTCCGGTGGAAACGGCGGGAATGGAGGTAACGGAGGACATGGTGGCAATGGGGGGAACGGTGGCAATATTTATGCATATTATACCCGTCGTTTTTTACCTTATAAAGACATTATAGATCTGGAAAGTATCCCCGGAAGTGAAGGACGTTATGGAGATGGTGGTAGTGGTGGCGATGGTGGAGATCCATCCGGAACGAATGGTAGTTCAGGTTCAGACGGGCGTGACGGATATTATGGTAGTGATGGATTTCCTGGCGAAATCTATATTTACGATTGGGATGGCTTCTTAGAGTTTTAAAAATATTGACTCCGCTTACTGTGACCTTGTTTATTAATTGAAGTCACAGTAAGCGGAGTTAACAATACTTTCAGTTAGTTACATACTTTTGATATATCAACTACAATATTATTTATTCTAACGAATAGTCAATCCTAATCCCGCTGTAGCAACGCTATAATTAGCATAGGTATAATCAAAATGTAATGTTATCACAGCAAATTTAAATCGTATACCAGCATTAAGACGAGGTTTTGTTACTCCACCATCCTGATTTTTAATACTGATATCTATTGGATCCCTTAGCCTCTCTAATTCATAATTCCCAACAGATTCAGTCTTTACAGAAGGGTAATAACCTAATAATTTAAGATTTGAGCTTGTTTTTGCTAAGCCAACACCTCCATAAAAGCATACAACAGGTAAATTTAAGGAAGCAATTAAATTAACTGTAAAACTTTTTAAAATAATATCCATTGACTGATCTTTGAAGTCATCGTCCCAATTTTCTGGATAATAAATTCCTCCTAAACCAATTTTATCAGGTGTAACAGAAAGAGCTGTATTTGTATTTAATACAGTATACCCCCCCATCAATGACAAATGCAGTAATGGCAATTTAGCTAAAACAGGAATCCATTGTTTAAGACTATGTTTCACTCCTATTCCCCACATATCCATACTTAATGAACTTGCTTCAATCTTTGGCATATAACGTCCAATAATTTCTGTCCCTTTAACTAATCCAACTCCTACTTGCAACATCGGAGAAGGCACATATGGATTACCCGTACCTTTAACCAGGTTAAATGCATCTTGAGGTTCAATTCCTGGTATATTATACTGTAAAAGTGGCCCATTTTCCCTTTCTCCTGCAATTGTTGGTGAAATAGATGATTCGCCATCAGCAACTGAAAATGTTTGAAGTAATAAATCTTCAACATCAAAAGATTTAAACTGATCTGGGACAATTGCTGTATTTAAAGTCAATGTTAAATCAAAACCTCCCAATTTATGGGGCTTGGCAGTATTATACCAACCTCCGGTCAAACTTGCCCCAAAACCATTAATATATGGAGACAAATAACTTTCAAAAAGTTTTGATGCATCGTCAATTCCTCCTGCCATAAAATTTCCCAGATCTTTGACCTGAGATTTTACTGGAAAAACAAAAAGAAATGTACCTAATGCTAAAATTAAAACTCTTGCTTTCCGTGTCATTTTCATTCGATTTTAAATTATATCTTATATTTTTATAAAACGAGAATCTCACTAATAAAGTTATGCAAAAAAAAATTTTAAAATAATTTTTTATCTATCAATGTTTTACAGATACTTCAACACATTAAAACAAAAAAAATACCGATATGGTTTTGATCCTAAAAAAATAGTACATATATTTGCACCCGCTTTTAAGCAAACAAGATGATTCAGTAGCTCAGCTGGTAGAGCACATCCCTTTTAAGGATGGGGTCCTGGGTTCGAGCCCCAGCTGAATCACAAAAAAAAGGCAGTCATTAATTTGACTGCCTTTTTTTGTTATGTTAAAAACAGTTTATTTTTTATCAAACAAAAACACTGTTCGTCTTTGCATATCAGGTATACCAATAATATTTTTAATATAATCTTCTTTTTTTTCCAACTCATCCCGTTGAATCCATCCTGTTCCATAGGGCATACAAGAATCCCATGCCCCAGACTGCGAACAATCATCCCAGGATTTCACAAAGACAACTGTATGTCGCTCAACAGATATCATGCAGTATTTATAGTTTTTTGCTTCATTTAAAACTTTACCAGCATTTTCTTTATTAAGAACAAACATTGTATCAGCCTGTTGAGCAGCAAGTAAATTAAGACTTGGAATAGGTCTACCTTCGTTAAGATTAGCCCCTTCAAAATTTATTACTCCTGTAAATAACTCTTTCAACTTTTGTGAGTTTGATTGTGAAAAGGCTATAACACTACTCAGTGTTAAAAAAACAAAAATGATTTTTACTTTTTTCATGTTCTTATGATTTATATTTTTTAAATCTAGTTTACGTTGCCCCCTCCTTTTTGTTTTAAATAAAATTTTTATATTTGATTTCTAACATTGTTAGATTTTTAAACATCGTTACATTGGGACACATTGAAAGAAGACAAAGAGAAAAAGAAGAATTAAGAAATAAAATTCTTGATGCAGCCTTAGATATTGCAATATCTGAAGGATGGAAAGCTGTTACTATTAGAAAAATCGCAAACAATATTAAATATGCTCCTCCTATTGTATATGAATATTTTAAAAACAAGGATGATTTATTGAATAAGTTAGTACAAGTTGGTCACCAGCTTCTATCCAGAAATTTTAAGTCAGCCTCAAAAAAAGAAAGTGATCCACGAAAAAAGCTAATGATAATTTCGATAAAATTCTGGGAATTTGCTTTTAAGCACAAAGAACTATATCAGTTAATGTTTAGTCTAAACAGGCAGATTCCAAATGATGAATTACACGCACAAGTTCAGGAAATAGCTGGTGTTTTTGAAGAAATAGTAGGCAATAATGAAATAGCTAAAGAAGCTATGTTTAGTTGGATGTGTTTCCAACAAGGCTATATTTATAACATAAAACAGATGGGACTTCCGCCAGATTTATCACACAATGAACCAAAAGAATTATTTATGCGGGCTATGAAAAAGTTTATATCAAAAATCTAACATTTTTTCACGGTCTAAACTGACTATTTCAATTATAAAACTAAAAGATAGACAAGACATAAATTATTTATATCAAACTAAATTACTAATAAATTAAAATTATAGCTATGAGAAAAACTACTCTTTTTGTATTAATCACGACACTGGGAATCCTTTCCAGCTGCAATAATCAGCAGGAATTCACACAACCCCAGCTGGAAGCAAGAAAAGCACCTGTTATTAATGATGGGAAGTATCAGTTCAAAGATTTGAATAAAAATGGAAAAGTTGATCCTTATGAAGATTGGCGTTTATCTGTTGATGAACGAATTGACAACTTAGTTAGCCTAATGACATTAGAGGAAAAAGTTGGATTAATGTTTCATCCAAACATTGCTGTTCCTGCAGATGGTAAAGTTGTGTATGATGCTGAAGAAGAATTAAGCAAAGAAGCTTATGCTGGTCCAATTGGACCAGGTGGAAATGGTGGCGGAGCTATGACTAACGGACAGATGCAAGTGGGAGCTGATGTTAAAACCTTTATCGTAGAAAAAAATTTTAGAAACATATTAAATAATGGCGTTGCCCCACCAAAAGAATTTGCAACCTGGTCGAATTCCGTACAGGAATATGCTGAGGAATCTCGCTTAGGTATTCCTATTATGTTTTCAACCGATCCCAGACATGGTGCTACATTAGGAGCTCATGTAAGCGGAAAACAATATTTCTCTCAATGGCCTAGCAAAGAAGGGCAAGTTGGTATTACTGCTGCCAGAAATCCTGAATTATTAAAAGAATTTGGTGAAGCCGTTGCAGAAGAATACAGAGCTGTTGGTTTACATATGATTCTGGGACCTCAAATTGATTTAATGACAGAACCTCGATGGAGCCGTAACATGGGTTGTTTTTCAGAAGATGCTGAACTTACAGCTGAAATGATGTCGGCTTTTATGGATGGCGCACAAGGTGAAAATGTAGGTCCCGATAAAATATTGGTACACTTAAAGCATTGGCCAGGTTCTGGGCCTCATAAAGATGGCTCTGGGGAATGGCTCGTTTATCCTGGCGACAATCTAGATTATCAGCTTCTCCCATGGAAAAAAGGAATCGAAAAAGGAGCTTTGGCTGTGATGGGATATTATAGCGGCACTTATGTTGATTCCTTTAATGTTTGCTATTCACCATACTGGTCGACCGCAGTAATATACAACCAACTTGGCTTTAAAGGTGCTATTTGCACAGACTGGGGCGTTGTTGGTAGAATTGGGCCTATGAATCCACGATTTGCCGGTAAAACCACCTTAAAAGACAATATGGAAATGGTTGTTAATGCTGGTGTTGACCAAATGGGTAGTGAAACAGAAAATCAATTATTAATAGAACTTGTTAACGAAGGCAGGGTTACAGAAGACAGAATCAATCTTGCCGCCAAACGTATTCTTCAATGGCATTTCTTATTAGGTCTATTTGAAGATCCCTATGTAGACCCGGAAGCTGCCACTACTATACTCCAAAACGAAAAAAACCAGAAAAATGGATATCAGGCACAGCTTGAATCTATAGTTTTACTCACAAATGACGGGGTTCTCCCAGCTGAAGAAGGTTTAAAACTTTATACTGAAGGGATTGACAAAGAAATGGCATCAAAATATGCTAGTCTTGTCGATGATCCAAAAGAAGCTGATTTAATTCTTGTTAGAGCTTTAACTGCTGCTCCAAGAGGTTTTCCTGGTGCTGCTGCTAATCCTGATGGGAAAGAACCAACCAAAGAGGAAAGAGAGAAAATGATGAAAGAAATGATGAAGAAAATGCAGGAACAAAAAGTTGAGCTTAAAGTTCCTGATAATACATGGGAAAACATTAAAAGCTTGGCAGAAACAGAAAAACCAGTTGTTGTTGCTTTTAACCCAAGTGGATCAAGTGTTGTTTTACCTTCTGATTTAAAAGAAGTTACCAAAGGAACAATTATGATATTTGATGCTTTAGACAGTGCTCTTCTTGAAGTAATATTCGGAAAATTCAATCCTAAAGGAAAACTCCCCTTTGAAATTCCTGCTTCAATGGAAGATGTAGAGAATCAACTGGAAGATGTTCCTTTTGACGCTCCTAATAAAGCTTTCGAATTTGGATATGGACTATCTTACGATATGTAAATAGAATTATTTCTGATTATAATATACTTAAGTTTTTTTATTGCTTGTGCATGATAGTAATTATGCACAAGCAATATCTACCACCCAAAACAAACCTCACTTCACTATCTCTTATAATACAGCATTTTAAACACTATCAAATTATATCAAAATAATAAGTCCGTCTTTTTAACCAGAAAAATAAATATTGAATAAAACAAAAATTATCTGCTCCTATAAATCATATTAAAATGTTAAAAGTTAATCCTGGCTTTTTGCAATTATAGTTTTTTAGTTATTTAGCCAATTATAAAATTAGCTATGAAGAAAAAAAACTGCCTTATATATTGCAATTGTGGAGCAGATATTATTTCTACTGAAAAAAAAGACGCTTTAAATGATATAGTAAAAAAATCAAAAACTGATGTAATCGAACTTCAAGATCTATGTGCTTTTTCTCTTAATGAAAAAGATTATTTAAATTCAATTGAAGATAGATACGACAAAAAAATTATTATTGCATGCTATCCCAGGGCAATCAAAAGTATTTTTGCCCAAAACAAAATTGAAATCACAAATTTTGAAGTAATAAACTTTCGAGTATCAGAAGTTGAAACCATCGAAAAAACAATTAACTCAAAAATCATTGATTCAAATGAAGAAAACAGCTATAAAATAGCAAAAAGCTCGTTAGAAGTCCCTGCCTGGTATCCTGTAATTGAGGAATCCAGATGTACTTTGTGTGGCCAATGTGCACGATTCTGTTTATTTGGTGTATATAAATTCGACAAGAAAAGTCTAGTAGTTACAAACCCTCTTAATTGCAAAAATAATTGTCCGGCCTGTGGCAGAAATTGCCCTACCGATGCGATAATCTTTCCCCGATTAAAAGAAAATTCAGCATTATCAGGGGCCGAACCAATTAATACAGGTCAATCTAAAAATGAACAAAACGGCGGATTATTTGTGCAATTAAATGCACGTAATAGAAACAGAAAAAATATATTTAACCCAGAAGTAATGAAACAAGCCGAAGAAGAACGAAAAAAAGCTTTAGATGAATTAAAAAATGGCTTGAAGAAAATATAATATGATTAAACAATTACTTTTTAAAACCGATAAAAAATGCCTCTATAAATTCATATATAACCTTGGATTTAAAGGAGTAAGAACGTTAAAGAAATTCAAAAAAAGAATAAAAAGAAATGAATTCTTTCCTGCATTTCATTTTATATCTGTAACCGATGACTGCAATTTACATTGCCAGGGATGCTGGGTTACCGGAAAAAAAAGCAAAAGTTCCCTAACACCTGAAATGCTTGATAAAATAATTACAGAATCAAAAGAACAAGGTTCATACTTCTTTGGTATTTTAGGAGGAGAACCCTTAATGTACAAAGGCCTTTTAGATGTTTATAAAAAACATAGTGACTGTTACTTTCAAATGTTTACAAACGGGACATTATTGACTCCCAAAATAGCTGAAGAGTTACGAAAACTGGCAAACGTAACACCTTTAATAAGTTTTGAGGGCGATCAGGAAATTGCTGATATAAGAAGAGGTGGAAAAAAACATATACATCAAAACCCAGGCAGCTATTGATAACTGCACAACTACAGGTCTAATAACCGGAGTTGCAATGAGTGTTTGCAAATCTAATCTGGATTTAGCTTTTTCAGATGAATTCATCACATCGCTCATAAAAAGAGGCGTTGTATATTTATGGTATTATATCTATCGACCTGTAGGAGAAAATGCCACGGTAGAACTAAGCTTGTCAAAAGAAGAAATTGAAAAGCTTCGACACTTTTTGGTAGAAGCCCGTAATAAATATAAAATTGCTATCATTGATGCATATTGGGATCAAGACGGACATGGATTATGTCCTGCTGCATCAGGGTTAAGTCATCACATTAATGCTTCCGGGGATATTGAACCCTGTCCCGTAATTCAGTTTGCAACAAACAACATAAACGATGGTAGGCTTATTGATATTTATAAAAACTCCACCTTTTTAGAAGGATTTAGAAAAGAGATACCTAACAAAACAAAAGGTTGTGTCATAATGGAAGATCCTCAATGGCTTGTAAACTATACTGTTCTACATAAAGCAAAAGACTCATCGGGAAGAGACAACGAAGCAGAAAGATTAAAATCGATGCCTGCTGTACCTAGTCATGGTTCTTCAAAAGCTATTCGCGAGAAAAGCTGGGCATATCGATTTGCTAAAAAAAATGCATTTTTTGGTTTGGGCGCATATGGATAATACAACTCGATTATTAAAAGTACCTCAAGAGCTAAGCTTACGTAAACAGTTACGTAAAGAAGTCAGTAAATATTTTTCTAAAACTGATTTGTTACCCCCTGTAAAGTTTGAGATACTCGAACAATTAGCAAAAAAGCTTTTAAAAGACAACAATATCTCTCTTGAATATACTGACTATACAATAGTATTACTGGGTAATGAATCGTGGAGAAAAACAGTAAAAGCTACACCCATACACCGTAGGTTATTGTTACTCCCCCAATGTCTAAAAAACAGCACAAATTGCAAAGCTACTTTTGACCAACTCGGACTTATTTGCGCAGGATGTAAAGGTTGTATGATAGATGACATTTTAACTGAAGCTGAACAACTTGGATATGCTACTCTTGTGGCAGAAGGGACTACTGTAGCTATCGGTCTGGTTGAAGAAGGTTCTATTGACGCTGTTATTGGCGTAAGTTGCATGTCTGTTTTACAGCGCTCTTTTCAACCAGTTTCTAATGCAGCAGTTCCTGTTATTGGAATACCTCTGTTATTTGATGGCTGCGTTGATACTAAAGTAGATAAAGAATGGCTTTTAGATGAAATCCGTTCTTTTCAGGAGGATCCGATAAACAAACCGATTTCGATTTCCTTATTAAGACATCAGATAACAAAATTTTTCACTGAAGAACAAACAAGCATCTTTTTTCCCTGGAAAAACGATACGGAAAAGCTGGCACAGGAATACCTGCTTATTGATGGGCAACGAATGCGGCCACTTTTAGCCGGATTAAGTTATTTGGCTTATTCAGACAAAGAACACACTGATGAGATGTTATTACCCCTTTCCATGATTATTGAGTGCTTCCACAAAGCCTCTTTAATACATGATGACATAGAAGACAAAGCTGAATATCGATATAATAATTTAACAGCACATAAAAAATACGGCATTCCGCGTGCAATAAACGCTGGTGATTATTTGATTGGAAAAGGATATCAAATATTATCCAATCTCCCTGTTGATGCAACTATTATTGCGAAAGGATTAAAAACTATTTCCGATTCGCATGTAATTCTCACCGAAGGCCAGGGCACAGATATTCTAATGAACACAGAAAATCATTTCCTGGATATAAATTCAACTTTACATGTTTTCAAACAAAAAACGGGCGAGGCTATAAAGGTTGCTCTTTTACTTGGAGGAATTTTGGGAAAAGCAGATAATTCAGAATTAGCTATTCTTGAAGAATTTTCTGATCTTTTTGGAATCTCATACCAAATCCGGGATGATATAAATGAGTTTAATGAAAATAGCATAAACGAAAAAACAGCCGATTTTCCTTTTTTAACTGCTCTCCTATTCGAATTATTCAACAAGAATGAAGCAGAGATGCAAAAAATTAATATCTTAAACGTAAAAACATTCAGAGAAATAATTGAAAAAGAAAATCTTATTCCAAAAGCAAATGATTATTTAAATAATTATATCGAAAAATGTTACTCATCCTTAGACTCATTGCAAAACCATAAACTAAGATTAAGTCTTTATAGTGTTTTAGGAAAAATTTTCAAACCTTTATCTATAAATGAATAAACATGATGAGCCTATACATCTGCAACTAATTCAAACAATAAAAAGAGGTTTTACTGTTTTAGATTCTGCTGCACAAAAAGAGGTTATTGAGTTCATAAAAAGCAAACAACATCCCAATGGAGGTTTTGTAGATAGAGCTGAAAATCCTGACTCATATTATTCATTATTTGGGCATTGGTTATGTTTAGCAACTAGTTTAAAAGAACAAGAGACTTTATTAAAAACTTATATAAATGATAATATAACTAAAGAAAGCTCCTATATAGTAGATAACTTGGCAATATCTTTGATTTCTTTAGATATATCCTCTTCTAAAAAAAAGTATTCTTTCTTATTTATTTTAAAATCACTCTTCAATAAAAACAAAACTGTTAATGTTGCATATCATATTTTTCTTTTAGCCTTACTAATCGATGCTAATGGCAGAAATAAAAGCATCTATTATTTATTTATCAAAGCATGGTTACTTACATATAATCCTAAAGGAAATATACCTTGTAGTCTTCTTGCTGCTCTTATTTTTGCTCGTTTTAAAGCAGGTTTAAAGACAAAAAAAAAATTAACAAGCATATCGGCATATAAAAATAAAGAAGGAGGCTTCAAAGCTTTTATTCAAGCTGATTTCAGCGATATGCTTTCTACAGGGGTAACACTCTTTGTTTTAGAAAAAACTAAATATGATTTTAGAGCGATTAAACCTGATTGTCTTAACTTTGTTGAATATAATTATTCTGATGGAGCATTTCTATCAGGAGATGGGGATTCAACAAAAGATTTAGAATATACATTTTACGGTTTGCTTGCACTAGGCAGCCTTATTAGCCATGAAGAATAAACTAGAAATACGATTTAAGGAATTAACAGAGATCCTACTCTCAGAAATAAATAATGAAGGATTTTGGGAAGGAAAATTATCATCAAGTGCCTTAGGTGTAGCTGTATCTGTTGCAGCACTCCATTTTTATGCTCCACTAAAAAATCAATATGAAATTCAAAAGGGGTTAGAATGGTTAAGAAATAATATTAATTCTGATGGTAGTTATGGAGATACACCTGAAAGTCCAGGTAATATCTCAACATCACTTCTGGTATATGCTGCACTTAATTTATATTCAATTGAAGATAAAAGCATAAAAGAAACTCAAAAAAAAATCGCTAACTATCTTTTAGATAACTCTATAAATGTAAATTCTAATCAGGTTACAAAAGCAATTCTTACACATTACAAAAAAGATTACACATTCTCTGTTCCCATTCTAACAATGAGTGCATTATGTGGTGTTTTAGGCAAAGATGGATTTAAAGAAATTCCGCAACTCCCTTTTGAATTAGCATTATTTCCAAAGAAACTATACAAAATTCTTAATTTAAATGTTGTAAGCTATGCCATTCCTGCACTAATTGCTGTTGGGATTTTAACATTCAAGAATAAAAAACAAAACAAAATTTCACAAATAATTCGAAAGAAATCAATTTATAAAGCTTTGGCTATTTTAGAAAAAACAACCCCTCAAAGCGGTGGATTTCTTGAAGCTATACCATTAACTGCTTTTGTTGCTTTAAGCTTAATTAATTCAGGACATTACAATTCTAGTGTTGTAGAAAAAGGCATCGATTTTTTAAAAAAGACACAAAGAAGTGATGGAAGCTGGCCCATAGACATTAACCTTTCTACCTGGGTTACTACGCTAAGTATAAAATCACTACGTTCTAAATCAAAATCTATTCTTTCTATTGCCAAACAAAAAAAGCTAACAGAACATCTTTTATCAACACAAAACAAAACCATCCATCCATTTAATGGAACTCAACCAGGAGGATGGGGATGGACTAACTATTCCGGTTCTGTTCCCGATTGTGACGATACTCCGGGAACTATCTTAGCGTTATTGACTTTAAAAAATCATCAAGAGATACAAAAAGAAATATTTGACGCTGTAAACTGGCTTCTTCTATTACAAAATTCGGATGGGGGGTTCCCTACTTTTTCAAAAGGATGGGGAAAATTACCTTTTGATCAAAGCTGTTCTGACTTAACCGGGCATTGCTTCCTTGCCCTTGCAACTGTATCAGAAGTATACAAAAAAGAAATTTCCCCTTTATTTCAAAAAAAAATAGACTCATCAATTGAGAAGTCCTTGTTATACCTTGAAAATCATCAACAGGAAAACGGTTCGTGGCTACCACTTTGGTTTGGAAATCAATTTACCAGCAACCATACAAATCCTGTATATGGCACAGCAAGAGTAATTTCATATTTAAACGACACATTAAGGTTCTTTACACCCGGCTCAAAAATTTTATTAAAAATAAGCCAGTTAATTGAAGGAGGAAAAAACTACCTTGTTGAAGCACAAAATAAAGATGGAAGCTGGGGAGGAGACAAATCAGTTCCTGGCAGTATTGAAGAAACTGCACTGGCAGTATCTGCATTAACGTCAACTGAATATAATTCTAATTGTAAAGGAGGCCTGAATTGGTTAGATTCTTATTTTAAACAAAACGGATTAAAACCAGCCCCTATTGGTTTATATTTTGCATCACTTTGGTACGACGAAAAGCTATATCCGCTGACATTTTATCTTGACGCAATTTCTCGCTCCCTTAAATACTAAAACCCCATTTTTATCGTTTCTATCTATAAATCACTTAGTTCTTAACAGCGTATAAACGTAAAGAGTGTTCTTCGTTAATCAAAAAAGATGATGAAAATCACCGGTTTACAGTATTATATGTCATTGGTTTTTTTTTGTTGGAAAAGATGATAAAAATTAGTTTTACTACCGTAATCTTAAAACATAAAATCATGAATAGCACTTTACTCACAGGCAGTTTAAATTTGAAAAAAGGACAATGTTTAACAGAGAACGAACTTAACAACCTTGGAATTGAACCAACAAATATTGATTGTTTTCAATTTTCTCATTTTCTTCTTTATGCAAAAGAAAATAAAAGAATAATTGTACAGCCACTTCCTCACAATCAATACAAAGTAATTAGAGTTTACGATTATATTGAAGCTAATTCATCTGTTTGGGTAGGATAAATTATTTCTTCTGGTGGCTCACAATAATTCTCTACTGAAAGTCTGAGGTAAAGAAGAAATTTATATTCTTAAAATTATTACGGGCCATATCTAAAGAATAGGCAGTGTCGGCTAAATAGACGTCTCTGCCAAATTTATCTTTAGCCATATATTGAAATTTACGCTTCTTAAAATCATTGAATTCTTCTTTGTTGTTGCTTTGTATCCAACAAGCCTTAAATAGCTGAAGGCCTTCATATCTACATGAAGCGCCATATTCATTTTTTAACCTATGTTCAATAACATCGAATTGCAAAGCACCTACTGTACCAATAATTTTTCTACCGTTATACTGATTCTCAAACAACTGAGCAACCCCTTCGTCCATTAATTGCTCTATTCCCTTTGCTAATTGTTTATATTTTAATGGATCTGCATTTTCTATATATCTGAATAATTCTGGGGCAAAGCTTGGAATACCTTTGAAATTCATTTTCTCCCCTTCTGTTAATGTATCTCCTATTTTAAAATTTCCGTTATCTGGCAAACCTACAATATCTCCAGGAAAGGCATCCTCAATAATATTCTTCTTTTGAGCCATAAAAGCAGTTGGATTAGAAAATTTCAAGGATCTTCCTAACCGAACATGATAATAATTTGTATTTCGTTGAAATACTCCCGAACATATCTTAACAAAAGCTATACGATTTCTGTGATTTGGATCCATATTAGCATGGATCTTAAAAACAAAACCAGAGAATTTCTCCTCACTGGAAGACACCGCTCTAATATCAGTTTCACTTTCTCCCGGGGCAGGAGCTATCTGCGTGAAACAATCAAGCATTTCTTTAACTCCAAAATTATTTAAAGCACTACCAAAAAATACAGGGGCTACAGTAGCTTCTTTGTAACCTTTTAGATAATCCTCAGAATAAACACCTTCTATTAGTTCAATATCATCTCTTAGCTTATCTGCAAACTCCTCTCCTATATACTTTTCTAATGCAGGATCCTCAATGTTATCAAAACGAATAGAATCTCCTACGGTATATTTTTCATCCGAGGTAAACAAATTAAGATTTTTATCAAACAGGTTATAAACGCCTTTAAATCTATCTCCCATTCCTATAGGCCAACTCAACGGACGAACACCAATCTTAAGCTCCGTTTCAAGTTCATCCATTAATTCAAAAGGATCTTGACCCAATCTATCAAGCTTATTAACAAATATAATTACGGGGGTATTTCGCATTCTACAAACATCCATCAACTTTCGTGTTTGCCTCTCAACTCCTTTTGCAACATCCACTACAATAATTACACTATCAACGGCGGTAAGTGTCCGGTATGTATCTTCAGCAAAATCTTCGTGACCTGGCGTATCAAGAATATTTATTTTGAAACCACTATATTCAAACCCCATAACAGAAGTAGCAACAGAAATCCCGCGTTGTCTCTCAATCTCCATAAAATCAGATGTAGCAGTCTTCTTTATTTTATTTGATTTTACAGCCCCTGCAACATGTATTGCTCCTCCAAACAACAACAATTTCTCCGTTAATGTTGTTTTTCCGGCATCTGGGTGACTAATTACTGCAAACGTTCTCCTTCTGTTTATCTCTTTTTTTAAATCCATTAATATAATTTTGAACCGCAAAAGTAGTATTTTGCTTAAATCGCAAGAATTTTATTTTTAATATTTGCAAAGTTTTATTAATAGAAACCTTATGAACAAAGAAAAAAGATACCTACGGTTGATTGAACAAATAAAAAGCCTTACAACTGAAATTGATACTCCAATAAGCAGAATGGCTACAATTAATGCAATCCTATATCATAAAATGAATAATTTTTTCTGGACTGGTTTTTATCTTTTAGAAGATGGAAAATTACGGGTTGGCCCTTATCAAGGCCCACTTGCTTGTTTACAGTTAAAGAAAGATACAGGTGTTTGTTGGCATGCAATAAATAAAAATAAAACAGTTGTTGTTCCCAATGTCAAAGAATTTCAGGGACATATAGCATGCGACACCAGATCAAAATCTGAGATTGTTGTTTTATTAAAGAACAAAAAAAATGAAATAATTGGTGTTCTTGATATTGACAGCGAAATTTTAGAAAACTTTGATAATGTTGATGCTTTTTATCTAGAACAAATTACAAATCTTGTTTTTGAATAAATTATACGATTACTAAGTTTATAATATCTTTTATCTTATTTATTGAATAAGGTTTTGTTAGCAATTCATCAAAACCAACATCTTTAAAATTTTCGAAAAACAGGTTTGGATTATGCGCAGTAAGGGCAACAATGGGGACCCTGGATTTTGTTGGGTCCATTTTTTCTCTTATATATATTGTTGTTTCCAATCCATTCATCACAGGCATTTCAATATCCATTAACACTAAATCAAAATCAATTTTCTCAATTAATTCAATGGCTTCTTTCCCATTAGCAGCCTGACTAATTTTAAAATTCAGATCTTTTAATATTTCTGATAACAACAAACGATTTGTGAATATATCGTCAACGATTAATATTTGTCTGTTCATGTTCATAATTACCCAAGTTCACTTAATGTTCTTACGATTTTCATACTTACAATTTCGACCTTTGAACCATCTAACTTGATAATTTTATCATTCTTAAATTCTGTAAGTGTCCTAATAAAACTTTCTTTAGTTGTTCCTGCCAATTCAGCTAATTCTCTTCTAGTAAAAGGAAATGAATAGACATTACTGTTATAAATCTTTTCAGAGAAATAGAGTAACACATCAGCGATTCTTCCCGGTAATTGTTTGTGTGATTGACTCATTAATCTATCGAATATATACAAACTATCCGTACTTAGAAGGTTTATTATCTTTAAAGCATAGTCTCCATTCATTTTTAAAATATTGTGAAAGGCATTAAAATCTACATACCCAATCTCACAATCATCTATTGCAGAGGCAGAATATTCATGTAATTGACCTCCAAAAATTGAAGTGAGCCCCAAAAAATTCTCTGTCTTCTCAACTTTTAGAATTATAAATTTATTGTTTCTACCTTCCTTGTATATTTTTACAAGCCAATTATTAACAAACATGATATGGGATGTCCTTGTCCCTTGTCGGAATATAACTTCTTTTTTCTTGTAATTTACTACATTACAATTTTCCGAAATTTGTTTGCTCTCTTGCTCTGTTAGTAATTTTCCAAAAGGAATTCCCACTTTTTCGTCGATTAATTCTTGTAAAATTTCAGTTTGTCCCCCCACTTACCATTCGTTTTTTTAAATATAGAAAAAAAAAACTTCATTTCATACGTTAATTTATTATTGGTGATTTATATCACCATGCGCGGGTAAGAAATCTCATTGAGCTAAAAACCAATACAAAACGCATAAAACGTTATATTTACAACACTTATATTGCATTAAGTAAACGAACATATATATTATATATATTTTGTAACTTCAAGTTCTTAAATTTTATTATCAAAAAAAGTCAATAAGTACAATATATGATAAGTAGTGCTAAAAAGATAAAAGAAGCAGAAATTCTAGTAGTCGACGATTCAACAACAAATGTTGTTTTAATCGAAGCTGTTTTAGGTGAAATGGGGTACAATATCACCACTACGTTAAATGCAAAAGAAGCATTCAAAGCTATTGAAAAAAAGATCCCGGATTTAATTCTACTTGATTTGTTGATGCCTCGTATAAGCGGGTATGATTTTCTTAAAGAAATTAGAGGAACGGATAAAACAAAAGAAATACCTGTTATCGTAATATCTGCTGTAACAGATCAACTAAATATTAAGAAAATCATGGATTTAGGGGCCGACGAATTTATTAAGAAGCCTTTAGATATTGAAATACTAATAGACAAAGTGGAGAAATTCCTTAAGTAGATATTATATCAGCTTTCAGGGATAAATATGTTTTTGTGCAATCGTGTTCTTAACATTTTTCATCATTCTTAATGAGCGATAATAAAACCTATATATTAGAAAATATTTTAAACACTTTATCTGTTAAAGACTTAAAGTCTATCATTCAAGAAAACAACGCTCTCATTACTGATACTATCGAGAATTTAGCGATACTTTTTAGGAAACCACGAAGCTTTGTTACTACAGATTATGCCGAATCTAATAGATTAGTTAATTCCATTATAAAAATAAAAGAAAAAGAGCCTGTAAAGTATTGGCTTGAAGAATTAGCTGAAGTAGATAAAACCTATTTAAACAAGGAAAACCATAAATTATATGAATCAAGTTGTGACTACATGATTCATCAGGCAAAAGAAATTAAAGAAAAATTCCAGAATGACTACTCAGATATTATCAAAGAAATACAATATCATGATATTACCAGGCAAAAGCTTGAACATGTTGTAGAAATAAATAACGATATCTTTAATGAGTTACTTACCTTAGAATCAAATTCAAATGGCAACTCAGAACTTAAACATCTAAAAGCGCTAAAAGAAATATTCTCTATTGAAATTGCTCAATTGAAGTATAGTTATGAGTTGTGTAAATCAGCTATTGAGCATATCAATAATGCATTTGAGGATCAAAGCACATACATTGATAAGTCAAAAAATATTTCCCAAAAACTTAAACAAAGAATATTGGAAATATTAAATATCATTGATACGGATGAAGAGTTAAGTGATATTATCAATGATAATACCGATAGATTTAGACACCTCAGTAAGCTCACTCAAAATAATATAGAAAAAGAAATTTACAAACACTTCCCCAATGGCGCTGAGTTCGATAAAGTTCGAAAATTATATGACACACATATTATTGAAATCAAGGCCCTAACTTTATCAAAATCTAACTTCTTTGAAGTCATTCAACTCGTTATAAATAACCTTAAAGATTCTCAGGAAAAACTTTTTAAAGATCATCAGGAGATTCTTGAAAGCAATCTTGATTTTATAAAGCAAAAATATACCATGAACAGTGAGTATAAAATTCATGAATTAGCATTGGAAGACAATCTTTTAAAAGATTACTTTTCTGAAATGAACAATTCTGAAGAAGATAATGATGTTGAATTTTTCTAAAAAAAAAGACAATGGAAAACATTAACATTAAAGAAAACAAACGCTCAAAAAAACTTGAAATAAACATCAACAACTACTTTTCTGTAGAAAACATTGATGAACTAAAATCTAATGTTTTAGATGCTTTAGGCACAAGTAAACATATTTCCTTAAAATTAGAATCTATAGAAAGTATTGATATTGGCGGGATCCAATTTATCTACTCACTCCAAAAAGAGGCAAAGCAAAGAGAGATTGATTTTGAACTTCTATTTGAAGGAAATGAAGATATTACGACACTATTAAAAAAAACAGGGTTCGAAAATTTACTTTTAACAAACATCAAATAATAAAAATATAGCCATGGCAAAGACAATACTAATTGTTGATGATTCAGAAAGCATCCGTGAGGTAGTTAGCTTTACACTAAAAAACGAGGGATATGAAGTTTTGATTGGTGTAGACGGGAAAGATGCCTTAAAATTTTTCGATGGTAGGCATATCGATTTAATTATCACGGATTTGCACATGCCCGAACTTGATGGTATAGGCTTAATCAAAGAAGTGAGAAAAATGGAAGCTTACCAAAGATTACCTATCCTTTTTCTAACAACAGAGTCTCAAGCGGCAAAAAAAATGGAGGCTAAAGAGGCTGGCGCTACTGGATGGATTATTAAACCATTTGTACCTGCAAAATTGATAGCTGCAATTAATAAAGTATTACGTTAATGGATACATTCAAAGAAAAATTCAAAGAGGAGGCTTATGAGCACGTTAATGAGCTCGAAAAAAACCTTCTTGAATTAGAAAAAGATCCTGAGAGTATTGAGTTTGTCGAAAAAATTTTTCGCTCAATGCACACCATCAAAGGTGGTGCAGCAATGTTTGGATTTGAAAACATTAACAAATTCACTCATAACCTTGAAAATATTTATGATGAAATTAGAAATGGGAAAATTGATATTTCTAAGGAACTATTAACCTTAACACTTGAATCTGTTGACCATATTAAAACTTTACTTGAGCAGGATGATGACAACAATGACTTAGAAATTTCAACAAAAGAAAAATTTCTAAGTGTTGAAATTAGTAAAATATTAAAGCAAGGAAATAAAAAAGAAGAGTCAAACAATGACAATGAAGATTCTAATGAGCCTGAGGTCCCAGATAGTGAATATTCAACATATTATATTCTTTTTCAACCTCATGAGAACATATTAGACAATGGAACAAATCCGTTGTACCTTATTGATATTTTATGTGATTTGGGAGAGTCATTAATTTTTCCCCATTACAACAATATTCCTCAATTACAAGACTTAAAACCTTCATCGTCTTACATTTATTGGGAAGTTGTTTTAGCAACAAAAGAACCTGTAAATGAAATAAATGACGTATTTCTTTTTGTTGAAGATTTAAGTAATATTGAAATCCAATTGGTAAGTAAAAACAACTTACTATCCAGCAAAACATTTCTTAAAAAAGTTAATAAACTATACAATGAAGATATAGATATTGGTTTTGATAATATAAAACTACTTTCTGCAAAAACAAGACCTTCTGTTGCAAGTAAGGTAAAACGGGCAATTAAAGATAACACACCTGCCCAAAGAGATGGTGCTATATCAAGCATTCGTGTATCATCAGATAAACTTGACGATTTGATGAACCTTGTTAGTGAACTTGTAACGACACAGGCAAGGTTAAACTTATATGCAGAACAACAGTCTTTGCCAGAACTTATGTCAATTTCTGAAAATGTTCAAAAACTGTCGAGGCAACTCAGGGATATCGCTTTCAGCATTGTTTTAATACCTATTGAGAACATGTTAACGCGTTTTCACAGGTTAGTCCGCGATTTATCCAACGAACTTAAAAAAGATGTTAAATTCATAGCTGAAGGGACTGATACTGAACTTGACAAAACAATAATCGAAAATCTTACAGATCCACTTCTTCATATTCTCAGAAATAGTATTGACCATGGCATTGAACTTCCTGAGAAAAGGGAAAAAGCAGGAAAAGACAGAACAGGAACGATAAGGCTTAAAGCATACTACTCTGGTGCAAATGTCCATATAGAAATATCTGATGATGGAGCTGGAATTAATCCTGAAATGATTCGTGAAAAAGCTATTAGCAAAGGTATTATCAGTTCTGATGCACAACTTTCAAAAAAAGAAATTATAGATCTCATATACTTACCCGGTTTTTCAACAGCTAAAACTGTAACAGGAGTTTCCGGAAGAGGTGTTGGAATGGATGTAGTAAAGAAAAAAATAGCAAACATTCGCGGAGAAATTGAAACAGAGTCTGAATATGGAAAAGGGACTACTTTAACAATTAAATTACCCCTAACATTATCAATAATTGATGGATTATTAGTTAAAATAGATTCAGATTTCTTTGTTCTTCCTTTATCTATTGTTGATAAAATTTACGCTATTGAGCATACTAAAATTAAAAAGAGCTTTAATAACGTAATCGTATTAGACGGCAAACAGGTTCCTTTCTTTTACCTGAGAGATGAATTTGAGATGCCTGAGACTAAACTTAAAAACGAAGAAGTTGTTGTAATTCAATATGAAAACAAAGAAGTTGGGTTAATAGTAGACAATGTAGTTGGAGAATATCAAGCTGTTCTTAAGCCATTAGGAAAACTTTATAAGCATCAGGAATTTATTTCCGGCGCAACTATTTTAGGTGATGGTACTGTAGCGCTTGTTATGGATACAAACAAAACAGTAAAAAAACTTTCAATTAAACATAACATAAATCAGAATGTATTATGATTGACGGAAAGTATAAATCAAATTCATTTTTAACGTTTAAGCTAAACGAAGAAGTTTTTGCGGCAAACGTTGAAAAGGTACTTAATATTTTAGAGTTAACTAAAATAACAAAAGTACCCAAAGTCCCGGAATACATGGTAGGAGTTATCAACCTGAGAGGAACCGTATTACCTCTGGTTGACACAAAAATAAGGTTTGATTTAGGCAAAACTGAATTTACAAACAACACGTGTATTCTAGTTATGAATATACAAATCCATGAAGAAAGTGTCCAGATTGGCGCATTGGTTGATTCAGTGCAAGAAGTAATTGAAATAGACCTAAACAAAGTAGAACCTTCACCAAGTATTGGAGATAAATACAAATCAGAATTCATAGAAGGAATGGCCAAACACAACGATGAATTTATTATGTTGTTAGATATGGATCAAATATTTTCTTCTGATGAAATATCTATTTTACAAAAAACAACAATAGAGGCAGAATCACATGCTGATATTGATGAAAACGACGAGACCGACGTATAAATCCTGAAGGTTTTAATTTTATTTATATTAATTTATTGATGGAGGAGAAATGGAAGGGGCTAATCTAAATAAGATTTATCAATCAAAATTAACCACTAGCCAGTTTAACAAACTAAGTGACTTTATTTATACCAACTACGGTATAAAAATGCCTCCAGTTAAACAAATTATGCTACAAAGTCGTCTTCAAAAAAGACTAAGAGCATTAAACATGAGTTCATTTAATGAATATGTTGAATATGTTTTTAGCAAAAATGGGCAATATGAAGAGATTATCCATATGATGGATGTAGTTAGCACAAACAAGACAGATTTTTTTAGAGAACCTGTACACTTTGATTTTATCACAAATCAACTTGTACCTACATTTATGCAATCAAACAATACAGCAAGGCATTTATTTAAAATTTGGAGTGCCGGTTCATCAAGTGGTGAAGAAGCATATACCCTTTCCATTGTTATGGAAGAACTAAAAGAAAAATATCCGGGATTAGACTATTCTATTTTAGGTACCGATATCTCTACCAAAATGTTGCAGGCCGGAACAAATGCAGTTTACAAACAAGAAAGAATAGATGCTATCCCCTTAAACATAAAGAAAAAATATTTTTTAAAAAGTAAAGATAGAACAAACCCGACTGTTCGACTAATACCAAAATTAAGACAAAAAGTAATGTTTAGAAGGCTGAACTTTATGGATCAATCTTATACTGATATTAAAGAAACCTTTGACATTATCTTTTGTCGTAACGTGTTGATTTATTTTGATAGGGAGACACAAGAAAAGGTTATAAATAAATTATGTCAGAAACTTAAACCAGGAGGATTTTTCTTTCTTGGGCATTCAGAATCAATTACTAATTACAATGTTCCTCTAACACAAATCAAACCTACTATTTTCCAACGAAAATAACCCTTGTTTAAATTATGTAGGTTATGGAAAAATTATCAGATAAGGAATTACTTGATGAATTAAAATCAAGATTTGAACAGAATAAAAAGGATTTAGATGAGCTTCAGCGTCTAAACAAAGAATTAATAAAGCTCAACAAAAGGCTCGAAGATTCAGAAGCATTAAAAAGTCATTTTATCTCAAACATTGCAAATGAGATAGTTAATCCGTTTACATCAATACTGGCATTGTCTAAAACAATTTTGTCAGTAAAAAAAGAGGATTGGAAAACGGTTATTTCAATGGTAGCATTAATCCACTCAGAGGCATTTAATCTCGATTTTCAGCTTAAAAATATTTTTATGGCCGCTCAGATTGAAGCTGGTGACTTACAAGCAGAAATACTTGAAGTTGATGTTAAATCTCTTTTGGATCGTGTAATTGAATCGTTAAAAATAGAAGCTAATAAAAAGCATATAAAAACCAAGTTCATTACAAAGATTCAATCTTGCGATAGTGGTAATTGCTTCAAAACAGATCCGGAAAAATTAAAATTAATATTAGCTAACATCATTAATAATGCAATTCAATTTAGTGATAAAGAAAAAGAAATAGAGATCAAAATAGACCGGTTAGCTTCTCAATTAAAAATAGCTGTTATCGATCATGGCAAAGGAATGGACGAAGAAGAACAAAAACAAATATTCGACCGATTTAAAAGGCTTGACAACACAATAAATACAATAAACAGAGGATACGGACTTGGCCTATCCGTTACAAAATCTTTAATAGACTTACTAGAAGGTAAGATTGAAATTTTCAGTCAAAAAGATGTTGGGACAAACATAACAATTATTCTTCCTGAAATGGAAACAGATAGTTATGGGTTTGCATCAGATGGGGATGAATTCTTATTTGACAACAACGAAACATTTTAGTTAGTGATGGAAAAGGATGAAAAATCTCATTTCTTGTATCCTGCTGCACTATATGTTTCAGTCGAACCATGTCTTATTCACACAATTCTAGGCTCATGTGTTGCTGTTTGTCTTTGGGACACAGTTAAAAAATTTGGCGGGATGAATCACTTCATGCTTCCATTATGGAACGGTCAAGGACTTGCATCACCAAAATATGGCAATATTGCAATTGAAAAACTTATTGAAAAAGTTGAATCTCTTGGCGCACAGAGAAGAAACCTAATTGCAAAAGTTTTTGGTGGGGCTTATGTTTTAAATTCTAAAAATGAAACTTTTAAAATTGGAGAAAGAAATATTGAAATGGCATTAACTTCATTAAAAGAATTTAAAATACCTGTAGTAGCTAAAAGTGTAAGTGGCGAGTTAGGAAGAAAAATACTTCTTTCTACAGATACAGGCGAAGTAAAAATGAGATTTGTAAAAAAGAGCTCTTATTAAGCAATAAATTATTAAATTTAGTATAAACATTCTTGTTCAACATGAAAAACAACAAAATACGCGTTTTAGTAGTAGATGATTCAGCTGTTGTAAGACAATCACTAAGCACAATTTTAAATAGTGATCCTGAAATTGAAGTTATGGCTGTTGCTTCAGATCCTTATTTTGCTGCAAAAAAGATACTAAGTGAAGTCCCTGATGTAATCACACTAGATGTTGAGATGCCCAGAATGGATGGTTTAACATTCCTAAAAAAAATAATGTCCCAACACCCAATACCAGTCATAATAATTTCAAGTTTAACAGAAAAAGGTACCGAAACTGGCATGAAAGCCATGGAATTAGGTGCTGTTGAAATTATTACAAAACCTCAGATGAATACAAAACAATTTTTTGAGGAATCTAAAATTCGCCTGATTGATGTTGTTAAAGCTGCATCTCATGCAAAAATTCAACGTAAATCAAAAAATATAGAAATAAAGAATCCAAATCCTATAAAAGTCCCGCCAAAATTTTCTGCAGACGCAATGCTTGCAAAGACACAAGGAAACAGCATGATAAAAACGACCGAATTAGTTGTTGCTGTAGGAGCTTCTACCGGAGGAACAGATGCTTTACAGGTATTCCTTCAGGCAATGCCTCCCGATACACCGGGGATAGTTATTGTACAACACATGCCGGAAAAATTCACAAAATCATTTGCAAACAGACTGGATAGTATCTGTAATATTACCGTAAAAGAAGCAGAAAATGGCGATAGTGTAATTAGGGGTAGAGCTTTAATTGCACCAGGAAATTTTCATATGTTATTAAAACGGAGCGGGGCCAGGTATTATGTTGAAGTAAAAGAAGGCCCACTGGTAAATCGTCACAGACCAAGCGTTGATGTTTTATTTCGTTCAACCGCAAAATATGCAGGAAAAAATGCAATAGGAATAATTATGACGGGGATGGGAGATGATGGAGCAAGAGGCCTGCTTGAGATGAAAGAAACAGGTGCACATACAATAGCACAAGATGAAAAATCATGTGTAGTATTTGGTATGCCGAATGAAGCAATTAAATTAAATGCCGCAGATAAAATACTACCATTGGATCAAATAGCAGGGCATGTACTCAATTATCATCATTAATGCAAAAAGAGGTTAATCCATCTAATTTAAATTATGCATATAGATTTTTTTGCTGGTGTTCAGGTGCACGGTTATATATTTTAAAGCATTGTCCAACAGATTACAATAAATTTCTAGGAATTGGCATTATTGTAATTTTCACGGGTATTATGGCTGCTATTTCCGGAGGTTATGCACTTTTTACAATCTTTCACTCAGTCTTACCTTCATTAATTTTTGGAATAATCTGGGGGTTATTAATTTTCTTTCTGGATTGGTATATCCTAGCTAGTTTAAAAAAAGAAAAACAATTCAGTAAAGAATTTTTAAATACACTTCCACGAATTCTTCTTGCAATATTATTGGGGTTAATAATCTCAAAACCACTCGAACTAAAGCTTTTTGAAAAAGAAATAGCCCAAGAATTATTGTTAATGCAAAAAGAACTTGATATTGATTATAAGAATAGAGTATTTAATGAATTTAATGAAATTGAACTATTACAGAATCAGAATGAATTACTCTCAAAAGAAATTAAACAAAAAGAGACTTATCGAGATTCCCTTTTCAACTTAATCATTGAAGAAGCAGAAGGCCGAAGCCCTACATCAATTATTGGTAAAGGACCTGTATATAAAGAAAAAAAACAAGCATTTGATAGAGTAAACATAGAACTTCAAGAATTAAAAGAGCGAAATCTCACATCAATATCTGACAATGAAATTCAAATAAAAAACATACAAGCAAACAGAGATCTCGAACTAAAATCAGGTACAGAGTCAACTAAAAGTTATGATGGCTTTTTAGCTCAAATACAAGCTTTAAGTTCTTTATCTGACAAAAACCAGGATATTAAGTATGTCAATATTTTTGTTATCCTGTTGTTTATCATAATCGAATCATCCCCTATGCTTGTCAAACTAATGGCACCAAGAGGTGTGTATGACATATATTTTGAATTTGAAGAGCAAAAAACTTCTGCTGAATTAAAGAAAAAAATTGCGATGAGTGAATTAGAACACTTAAAATATGTTGAAACTGAAATAGAACTGGAAGCGCAAAAAATAAAATCAAAAAATTCAATTCAAAAGCATCAAATTACAAAAACAGAAGAAGCAAAAAAAGAAATTTTAACCTCTAATATAAAAAAATGGAGAGATTCTGAGATGGAGAATAAAACCACACATCAAAATTCTATCACGGAAGAACAACTATTTTCTTTTTAACTCCTATAATTTTCGGATAATTGTGATATATTTATAATAATGATTAAATTTAAAGTAAAAGTAAACTTGTAATTAAAATACTATGCAAGAACAAACTAAATTTGAAGCACAAAATAAGATTTTTACGTTATTAGTAACCCTAGGTTTTTCTGTACCAATTATTGCTCTAATAATTGATCACGTTATCAAAGATGCTCCCAATTCCTTAAATGGGATTCTACATCTTTATAAAATGAATCCAATTCATTGGTTATTCTTATCTATTCCTGTTCTTGTGATATTTATCCTAATCGCAATTAATCAGCGTACTAAGAAATACAAAAAATATGTTGAAGTTTCAAAAATAGAAGAAAATAACAGGCATAAAAAGATACAACAACTTGCAGAAAGCTTAATAAACGAACAAGAAATTGAGTTTGAAATTGACAGCGAAAAAGATGCTTTAGGAAAAACACTTCTCGAATTAAAAGACTATCTGACAGAAAATAGGGAAGCCGAGAAAAAAAGAAGAAAAGAGGATGATCAACGGACATGGATTGCTGAAGGACTGGCAAAATTTGGAGACATACTTAGAAGAGACAATGACAACATTGAAGAATTATCCTATAATATTATTAGCGCGTTTGTTAGTTACTTAGGAGCAAATCAGGGTGGCTTTTACACTCTCAATGATCAAGACAGCCATGATTTGCATTTTGAAATGACAGCTTGTTACGCTTATGAAAGAAAAAAATACAGTGAAAAACGTATAGAATGGGGTGAAGGGTTAATAGGATCTACTGCATTAGAAAAGAAAACAATTCATATGACAGAAATTCCTGATAGTTATTTAAATATTACTTCAGGTTTAGGAAAAGCAAATCCTAAAAGCTTACTAATTGTTCCTTTAATTGTAAATGAAGAACTACATGGTATAATTGAGCTAGCGTCATTTAAGGAGTTTGAACCTTACCAAATAGAATTTACCGAGAAGGTTGCAGAAAGTATAGCCTCTACCCTATCAACTGTAAAAATAAATGTTAGGACAGCAAAGCTATTAAGTGAATCAAGAAATCAGGCTGAAACTCTTGCTGCACAAGAAGAGCAAATGCGTCAAAACATGGAAGAATTACAGGCAACACAAGAAGAAGCGGCCAGACAAGCTGAAAAATTTATCAGTTTCACAAATTCCGTTAACCACACATTAATCAGAGCTGAATATGATACTGATGGTACTTTGCTTTATGCAAACACTAAATTTCTTCAAAAATTAGGTTATACATCAAATTCAGAAGTTGAAGGTCAACACATATCAATTTTTATTAATGAAAAAGATAAAGACTGGTTTTTTGAAATATGGGACACCTTAGCCAAAGGTGGCCGTCACTTCGAAGGAGATATGAAACATGTTACAAAACAAGGGCAAGATCTATGGACAATGGCTACGTATACATGTGTAAGAAGAGAAGACTCATCTGTTGAAAAAGTATTATTCTTAGCAATTGATACTACCGAACAAAAGAAACTTAGCCTTGATTATGAAGGAGAGATTAAAGCACTTAATCTTTCTACTATTAAAGTAGATTACGATACAGTAGGAAATATTTTAAACAACAATGAAGATTTCCTAAGAACCACAAAATTCAGTAAAGAAGAATTATCAGACAAAACTATATTTAATTTAATAGAAGAAACAGAACTTGAAAATTTCAAACATAGTTGGGATAGCCTATTAAAAGGAACCCCATTTCAGGGTGAATATCTTGTAAAAACTAAGCTAAATGAAGAATGTTGGCTTCGTTCTTCCTATACTCCTGTTTTCAATATGTATAACGAGGTTGCTAAAGTTATACAAATATCTTATGATATGACGGAAGAAAAAATAATGAAAATAGAATCTTCTAAGCAAAATAAAATACTTAAAGAACAGGAAGAAAAACTGAGAGAATCAGAAAAAGAGCTTAGTATGCGACTAAAACAGGCTAAATTAGAAATGAAGCATCAATTTAAAGAAATAGAAACCATTAAACTTAGAAATGAAAGGACATTAGAAGGAGCGTTAGATGCAATAATTACAATAGACAAAGATTCTAAGATTGATTTCTTTAATAAAGCTGCTGAAGATTTATGGGGCCTTGATAGCATGGATGTACTCAATAAAAATGTTAAACTTTTATTTTCTGAAAAAAATATTTCGGAAGATCCTTTCATCAATAGTTTTGTTACTCCTGGTAAGGATAAAACTATTGGTAAACGACAAGAAATTCAAATTACAAATAAAGCAGGAGAAGATGTCTCTGTATTGTTCTTAATTTCTGAAGCAAATGTAGATAACCAACACTGGTATACTGCATTTATTCAAAACATAGAAGTTGAACTTTTCTAAAAACTTGTTTAAATTTGTTAATGAAGGAAAACTTTAGAAAAAAAACATAACCCAAGCATCTTTGTAAAAGATTAAATATGAATGTTTTGTACGACATTGTTACGCGAAATGAAATAACTGATTTTTTACCTGATCAAGAACAATCTGATCTTGTAAACTCAATCCAGGAACTATCTGATATTGGTTTTTGGCTGCTTAATCCAGCCGAAAATAAAATCTGGTGTAGCGCTTTTGTATTTAAAATTATTAGTTTTCCAATTCCTACAGATGGTAAAATTAATCTTGATAACATAAAAGAATTATGCCATACAGATGATAAAACAAGAGTTGAAACAGCATTTATTAACCTGATTGAGAAAAGCCAGGATTTTAATATCTCATTTAGAATTATAAGGGAGACCCTTTCAGGAAGCAGGGAAACCCGATATATCAGGATGAAATCAAAAATCAAATACAATGCTGATAATACAAAACATATCTCAGGAATAATTCACGATATAACCGAACAAAAGAAATATGAAAGAGAACTTATTCGTGCAAAAGAAAAAGCTGAAGATTCAGATAGGTTAAAAACAGCATTTTTGGCCAACATGAGCCACGAGATAAGGACACCGATGAACACAATTATAGGTTTCTCCGAATTACTCAATATTGGAAACCTTACTCCTTCAAAAATAAAGGAATATACTGAAATAATAAAAAACAAAGGCAACCTTCTTTTAACGCTCATTGATGATATTATAGAAGTATCTAAATTTGAGTCTGGCAAATTAAATATCACGATTAGTGAAACAAATGTTGATAACATAATCAAAGAATTAAAAACCCAGTACGATCAGAAAAAGATACGATATGGGAAAGAACATATTTCTATATCTGTTTCAATTCCTGAAACAGGAGAACATAAAATTCATACGGATCCCGGAAGGTTACAACAGGTATTTTCAAATTTACTGAGCAATGCTCTCAAATTCACAGAGAAAGGAACCATAGAATTTGGTTATGAATTTACAGAAGAAGATAAAATTACCTTTTTTGTAAAAGATACAGGAATTGGGCTAAGCAAAGAACAACAAAAAATAATTTTCAATAGATTTCGACAACTTGAAGAAACCATTACCAGGCAATACGGCGGTTCTGGATTGGGATTAACAATCTCAAAAGGTATTGTTGAGCTGTTAGGTGGAAAAATTTGGGTTGAATCAGAGTTAAAGAATGGAGCTACTTTCTATTTTAGCCTGCCCAAACAAATAACAGATAAAAAGAAACAAAGTACACCCGATAACAATAACATATTTGATATTGGAAAATACAACTGGAAAAATCGGGTTATTGTAGTTGCTGAAGACGATGATATTAATTATAAATTTATTGAAACTGTTCTCCATGAGACCCAGGCTAAAATACTTCGGGCTAATAATGGTAAACAAGTGATTGAATTATGCAAAACCATAAATAAAATTGACTTAATTCTTATGGATATTAAAATGCCTGATGTAAATGGATATCAAGCGACGAAAGAAATTAAAGAACTTTTCTCAAACATACCAATTATTGCACAGACTGCTTTTTCCATGCAGGATGACAAGGCAAAATGTTTAAGTGTGGGCTGTGATGACTATATCGCCAAACCTATTGATATAGAAATTCTTATTAAAAAGATTGACGCTATTCTTACTAAAGAGAATTAAAAAATTAAAAAGTAGAGCCTTTTTTTCAATCAATTTTTAAAAATCAATTTATATATTCGTTTTTTTCAACAAAAACTTAAATTGGTTCTCTATTTAAATATTGATTGGATAATTATCCTGACATTTTTCCTAATAATCATTCTAATAGGCTGATTTGTTTCTAGAACTACAGGAAAGACACTTCGGAATACATTGACTGGGTGCGTTGTAAATAAAATCCTGAAATTGCATATCAAGGAGGAAAGGCTTTCGGTAAATTTCAAAGGCTCCTCTCCGATTTGCCGGGTAAACCATTAAATGATACTATCCCTAATTTTCATGATATCAGATTCCGTCTTAATAATTTTGAAAAAATTATTAACAACAACTTTTATTTTGTTGATTTTTTAAAGTACAAATCATACGCTTTTTCAATAAAACCTATTTTATTTGGATTGATTTTTGTTAACAAAATCAATTTTAGTTAAACAAATCCTCGATACAACCGTATTATTTTTTTAAAGTTTCATATATCAATTTGAATGAATAAGTCTACAAAAAAGCCCTTGTATTTCGTGGTTATAATATCTGTAATAGTTTTAAGTACTATTTTGAGTTTTATTATATTCAGAAAACCTAACACAGATCCCAATAAAATACACACATACACAGTTGATTACGGCTCAGTAACAACACTAATAGAAGCTCAGGGAGTTGTTGAACATCAGAATGAAGTTCTTTTAAACAGTCCGGCAAATTCAACGGTACTTAAATTACTAAATGAACCAGGCAGCCATGTAAAGGCGGGAGAGATAATCCTTACTCTCGATCAATCGCCAATTTTGGAAGAGATTGAAAATCTGGAAAATCAGCTGGCCATGAAACGAAATACATTGGAAAAAACCCAGCTTAATGCAAGAAGTAGCAGACTTGACCTTGATTATAGCATTGAGACGAAAAAACTACAAATTGCATCCATAAAATCCCAACTTGCTGATGAAGAACAATTACTTGAGGTTGGAGGTATTTCTCCTGCCAAATATGATAAAACAAAACAATCTCTTGCTTCTGCAGAAAAAGAACTGGAAATGACCCAGGAAAAAAACCTCATTAAACTTAAACAACTAGAAGCTGAGAAAGAAGGCTTAAAACTCCAGATTGAAATTCAGGAAAAAGAACTTGAAAACAAAAAAGCTTTGCTGCAACAAATGTTTGTTAAAGCCCCATCGGATGGAATTATTTTAAAAATCTATAAAAAAGCCGGGGAGAAAACAAAAGAAGATGACTTATTAATTACAATGTCTGATTTAACATCATTTAAAATAATCGGCTCTCTTGATGAAAAAGAAGCAGAAGTAGTAAAACCCGGAAAAACCGTTTTTGCTATTGTTGATAATAATGAGAAAATCTCTGGTAAAGTTGGTAATGTGAAACCAGTTATCGAAAACAACAATATTGTTTTCGATGTTTTTTTGGATCAATCATCTCATGAAAAGCTTATTCCAAACATGAAAATTGACTTACAACTGGTATTGGCTGAAAAAGATTCTGTATTAAGGGTAAAAAAAGGTAGTGCTTTAAGCAAAGGTAATAAAGAGAGTGTTTATGTAAAACAAAACAACAAAGCAATTCGTAAAGAGATAGAATGTGGACTGGATGGTTATGAATTTATCGAAATAAAATCAGGCTTATCCGAAGGAGAAGAAGTTATTATTTCTGATTTATCATCGTTAAGACGAAAAAACACCATCGATCTTAATTAATTATATCTTCAAATTAAATTTCATTGGCAGTATTCAGGTATGAAGCGATTTACAGTTAATCTACTAGTATTATTTATAGTACTTACCACAATAATTTCAAACAAAACTTTATTTGCTCAAGATACAATCCCAATATCTTTAAGTTTAAGAAATGTTGTTGATTTAGCAGTCCAACAGTCATATTCTGTTAAATATGTCCAGAATCAAAATGTTAGTTATTACTGGAGATATAAAAATTTCACAAAACGATTCTTGCCCCAATTAAGTATCGAAAGTGAATTTCCGTTATATTCACACACAACAAGTCCTATTACACAACCAGATGGTACTATAAAATTTAAACAAATCTCGAATCTCCAGAACTCGGCAACATTATCATTAAGCCAGTCAATTCCTAAATTGGGAACTTCTGTTTATGTTGCTTCATCAATCTATAGAATACAGGATTTCAATTTAAATTCAACTGAATTCTCTGGAAGTCCATTTGAGATTGGATTTAGTCAACCCATTTTTGCATACAACTGGATGAAATGGTATAAAAAGACCGAACCCCTTGTTTACGAAGAAGCTCAAAGAGATTTTCTTGAATCAATTGAAGAAATTGCCCTTGCTGCAACAAAAAAATTTTTCACTTATTTAACAGTTCAAACAAACTATAATCTTGCTGAGTCCAATTTAAAAAATAGTCAGGATAACTTAAAGATTGCTGACATGAAAAAGAAATTGGGGCAAATTTCAGAAAATGATTATTCCCGGATTAAGTTATCTGTTTTTAATGCAAAAAAAGCATTAAACGAAGCTAAGATGAACCTTAAGAATGCCGATTTCGAATTAAAATCATATATCGGACTGGAACAAGGACAACAAATAAACTTAGAGATGCCCCTTAACATGATATTATTTGAAATAGACCCAGAAAGGGCATTAGAAGAATCATTAGCAAACAGAAAAGAACCTTTGTATTATCAGCGTAGGCTTATTCAGGCTGATGCTCAACTTATTCAGGCAAAAAGAAATAGTGGCCCCAGCATTACTATTGAAGGAAATTATGGTGTCTCAAACAGCAATGATGAATTTTATGGTGTATATCAGAACACACAACAACAACGCGAACTAGAGTTAACACTAAGTATACCAATCCTTGACTGGGGTAGTTCAGCTTCACAGATTAAATTAGCTGAGTCAAACCGCGATCTTGTAACTTTTGATGTTGAACAAGATATGAAAGACTTTAAAAGAGGTGTTGTTGTACAGGTAGAGCAATTCAGCCTTCTTAAAGATCAACTTCAAACAGTTAAAGAAGCCGACATAGTTGCAGAGAATGGATATAAAATTGCTTTAAAGAAGTTCCAAAACGGAGAAATCTCAATTACCGATTTAAATATTTCATTAAGTGAAAGGGAGACCGCAAAAAGAGATTATATAAGCTCTCTGAAAAATTATTGGGTAGCGTATTATAATCTAAGAATTTTAACTCTTTATGATTTTGAGTTGGATCAAAAAATATCCTACGAGAACCCTTTACTTGGTTCTATGTAAAATATTAAAGTTTTATGCCTTTATTGTTGGCAGCATTTCTAACGATCTTAATATATTCAGCCAGTTTACCAGCTAGCCTTTCAACATCGGCATCCATTGAACCGGGGAACATTTCTTTTAACTGTATATTTGTTCGTTCTAATAATCGATATGCTTCTGCAATATCATCTTTTTTAAATGCCTCTGCCATGGCCTTTAACGATTGATTTATTATGGCTACACCATAGAGTCGTTTTAAATGATTATCAATAATCAATCCTCTCTCTCCGGAATAAGGATTCCAATCCAAAGTAAAATCCTGTTCAATATTTACTTCTTTATCTTGCAATAAATCATAATAACTGATTCTGATTTTTACGGGTTTGTTTTGAATGGCAGAATCAGTATTATGCAAGAGAAATTGTGCCATTGCAATCTTATTTTGACCTGCATATAAATTTCCAACATCAATGGTTACTATTTCCCCATCATTACTTGTTACATCGTAGCCAAAAAGCTGGTAATATTTTATGTTCTCATTATATTCAATTTCAATCTTAGCATTTCTGGCAACCGGATAAATCAACTGTTTTAATTTAATATTGAGATCGTTGTACAATTGTTCTGATTTCCCGGAGTGACGCAATAATCCTCCTCCTTTTAAAGTTAGAAGCGAAAGCAATGCATAATTATAGTTATCTCCCACTCCTATTGCTGAAAAGCCAATTCCTTGATTGATATAATAAAATGATGTATCAACAACTTTTGCTGGTTCATTAATTCCGAATCCATCCGTAAGCAGAATCAAATGATTTGTTTTCTCTGAATCGTAATTTTTCAATAACTGTTCGTATCCCGCAATTAATCCATCATAAATATTTGTACTACCCAGAGGTTCTATTGAGTTTATTGATTCTTTTAATGCATTATAATTTCTAATTGGCGCTAATTGGTATTCTATATAGGGAAAATTATTAAAAGAGATTATAGTCACTTCATCTTCTTCACGTAGATCTTTTAAAAAATCAATAACCGCTTCCTTAACAGCTTCTACCCTACCATCACCCGCCATCGAACCACTTCTGTCTAATACAAAAGCGAGATTTGCCGGAGGACTAGCATTTTTGTAATTTATTTCATCTGTAACAGCAATTCCTAATTCCAACACAGCCTCCCTGGAATCTTTCGTTATTGAACTATTTCCCCAACTGGCATACAATCCAACAGCGGAATCTGTAGGAAGAGGTAACTGTTTTGTAATAAAATTCTCAAATTCTTCAAGCAATAATTCCGCTGGCGAAGGGATAAATGCCTCCGGGTATTTTAGTCTCGGATCGGGTTGATACGTGATTTGAGCCTCGAAAGTAACCAGCCCTTTGCTTGTTCTTAAATCAACAACATCAACATCCTGCTGATACTGGAAATTAATCATGTATTTATCTCCCTTTGGTAGAAGAAAGAAAGCTTCGCCTTCAATATTTGTCTCTCCTGCATAAATATTGGTTCCAATAATCTGGTTCAGATAAACTGGTTCGTTGGGCAACGGAGTTCCTCCTATATCAAGGACTCTTATTTTTAAAAATGCGTGGGTATTACTCGCTTTAAAATTATTTGTTGGCGTCTGGAAAACTGAATCATTTCTAATCACCTGAAAAATTCGAGCAGGCTCATATGTAAGTGTGAGTCTGTGTAAAGTAATATCCTCAAGTTTATCTGTTATTGAATAGCTTTTTATATTCTCAACATCCACTCCATATGTTTTGCCAGAAGGAACAAGAAAAGAAGCCTCTCCGTTTTTATCTGTTTTGTTGATATAAATTTCCTTTAGTTCAGGACATACCAATGCAACCTTAGTATTTGATACAGGAGACTTTTTTGTATTCTGAAGTTTTAGAATCAGATTATAATGGCCTGTTTTATATATAAATTGCTCCATTCCTGTCATATCAACGGTATCAAAAACAGTTACTGCTCTTAAATCATTAAACTGTTTCTCTTGTTTAAGTATTTCAGGAATATAAGTAATTGACATACTTTCTGTCCCTCGAGAGCCTTCTTCAATAATAAACTCCTTATATTTTGGCAATCCGGGAAGATTTAATGACCAAAGTCCAGGAGAAAAATCAAATGATACTCTCCCAGCTGGCCCGGTCTTTTTTTCAATTTTATCTCCTGTTGCTCCATGTGTAATCCAAACATCCAGGTTTGGAACTGGTTGGTTCTTTATATTCTTTACATATATCTCATAGGATATACCTTCCTGGGAAAACAAATTCGGAATTGATAAAAAAAAGAAAAAAAATATAAAAACAAATTTCAACTTCATTGTAAGAATTGATTACCTGTAAAACCAGCAGATACAGATATTGTTTTAAGATGAAAATGACACAGGTAAAGAAGTTATTTATCTTTTATTCTTTGAGCTCTTGCCTCCAAGAAATCCCCAACCTCCACTTCCAATAACAAATCCCAAAGCATACCACGCACCATTACTATTTTGGGCGTATACAGTAACATCATCTCTAAATAACATACCTACTAAATCAATAGGGGCAATTATACCATGCCAGAGACCATTCCAGAAACCATAGGGTTCTCCAGACAAACAGGTAGAAACATCAACATTATTAGAGCATCCTGAAAAAACAAATAAAACTGCGATAAAAAGAAATAAATGATAAGGTGTAATTGATTTCATAATATTCTCTTAGAAACAACAGACATAATGATTATTTTTTGAACCAACAAGGAAAAATTATGTTTTGACAATAACATCAAAATTAATGAAAAAATGAAAACCTATTTTGCAATATTCTTATTCTTAACATCCATAAATGTGATGGCACAAAAGGAATACAAAACCTTATATGATTTTAAAGCAACAACTATTGATGGCGAAGAGTTTGATTTCGCAACATTAAAAGGGAAAAAAGTAATTATTGTAAATACCGCTTCAAAATGCGGATTTACACCTCAGTATGCTGATCTGGAAAAATTATACCAGGAATACAAAGACAAAGGATTGATGATTGTTGGATTTCCGGCAAACAATTTCATGAAACAAGAACCCGGTACCAACGAAGAGATAAAAGAATTTTGTCAAAAGAATTATGGCGTTAGTTTCTTAATGATGGCTAAGATATCGGTTAAAGGCGATGACATCCATCCGATTTATCAATGGCTTACCGAGAAATCACAAAATGGGAAGATGGATTCGAATGTAAAATGGAACTTCCAGAAATACTTAATTGATGAAAGTGGAAAACTTGTTGATATCGTTTCGACAAAAGAAAAACCTAACAGCGATAAAATCGTTAATTGGATTAACGAAGGCTAAATTTTTTATTTATTTGTTTTTTCCGAAGCCGGCATAATCCAGCCGGCTTTTTTTATTTTTTCAAACCACAAAAAATAGCAATGATGCATATTTCATTTTCTCTCCTGTTTCCATTTTCCGAACCCCGTTCTCCTATTACTTCAATCTTTCGTTAAAGAATGTTAAAAATCATAGGCATTATAATAAAAAGGCACAACTTATGTTTATAATAGTACATTCTCAATTTTAGGTTTATAAAAATAGGTTAATAAAAAGACAGGGCACCAAACCCTGTCTTTTTTGCTTATGATAAAATAATTTATGCTCCGAAACTTATTACCACCTCTGGTATTATCTTATGGATATTAGCTGCGATTTTTATTTTAAATACCATTGGAAATATCCTTGCAAAAACAACTTTTGAGAAATTCTTCGCCATAGCAACCCTATTATTGGCATTTTTATGCATCCGGTTAGCCATTGAAAAAGATACAAAGTGATATCTAAAAAGGTGCGCAGCAAAAAAAAAATCAAGCACCGTGTGTTTACGCTGTGTAGTCCTTTTTTAAAAAAGATGCGCATCTTTTTTAGAAAGTAAAAGCAAAATTGTTTTTAACAAAGTCTTTTGGAAAGGGAAGGATTAAAAAGCTATTTATTTTTATTCGTAAAATAACTAATTGGATAACAATTAGCCTTTCAATTTATGTACGAGTTACTATATTTACTTGTTTACTAATAAGCTAAAGAAGCAATAGTTCTATTAAACGTCTAAGTTAAAACCACCAATATGATAGAATCAATTGAAATAAGGAATGTCGCTACTTACAACGAAACAGGGATTCAAATTAAAGACCTAAAAAAGGTTAATTTTATTTATGGAGCCAATGGAAGTGGAAAAACGACTTTGTCAAATTTTCTTTTCAATCCAAAAGATGATAAATTCGATAATTGTTCTCTTACTTGGAAAGGAGAACAAGAACTCAATACATTGGTATATAACAAGGAATTTAGAGAAAGAAATTTTGGCAAAGGAAAATTAGAAGGTGTATTTACATTAGGAGAAGCCACCGCTGATGAAATAAAAAAAATAGAAGAAAAAGTTGTTGCTCTAAAAGAGTTAAAAGAGGATGGTGCTAAGAAACGACTCTCAGTTAAAGCACAAGAGGAAAAAAGAACAATATTGGATTCTGATTTTAGAGAAACAACTTGGACTAAAGTTTATAAGAAATATGAATCTTATTTTAAAGAAGGTTTTGCAGGTTACTTAAGTAAAGAGAAATTTAAGACTAAGCTTCTGCATGAAGCTACAAATAACAAAGAAGAATTATTAGATATTGGCATGCTAAAAGAAAAGTCGAGTACAATTTTTGGTGAAATTCCTCAAATGATATCAGAAATAAGTACGATAAACTTTGATAGAATATTAGAAATTGAAAAAGCCCCAATATGGAAGAAAATAGTAGTAGGAAAAGGAGATGTTGATATTGCTAAGCTTATTCAGAAACTGAATATAACCGACTGGGTTAATCAAGGACGGATTTATTTAAATGAAGAAGACGAAATATGTCCTTTTTGTCAACAAAAAACAATATCATCTGATTTTAAGCAACAATTAGAAAGCTTCTTTGATGAATCTTATTTGAGCGACATAAAAGCTATTAAGGCTTTAAAGTTGGAGTATAAAACACTAATTCAGAACTTGATTAATGAGTTAAACCACATTGAAACAAGCCAAAAGAATTTTTCAAAAACAAAATTAGAGATAGATAAGTTTTCTGCCTATTTAAAAACACTTATTAGCCAGCAAACAACAAATAATGATCGATTACTTCTAAAAGAAAAAGAGCCAAGTAGAAATATAGAATTAGTATCATTAGATGAACAATTAAATTTACTCTCTGCCATTATAGAAAAAGCAAATTCTGAAATTAAAAAGCATAATAAAATTGTAATTAATTATAATACAGAAAGAACAAATTTAATAAAGTCTATATGGCGTTTTGTAATTAATGAATACTCTTCAGAATTAGCTACGTTTAATTCTAATTTTACAGGATTATCAAAAGGAATTCAAGCACTGAATAAACAGATTGAACTTAAAATTGCCGAATACAAAGCGCTTGATAAGGAAATAAAAGAACTAAGTAAAAATGTGACTAGTATTCAACCAACGATTAATGAAATTAATAGATTACTAATATCATATGGTTTCACAAATTTCGAAATAGTCCCTGCAAATGATGAAGGTTTCTATCAAATTCAGCGCGAAGATGGAAGTATCGCAGAAACGACATTAAGTGAAGGTGAAATTACGTTTATTACCTTTCTTTATTTTCTTCAATTGTCAAAAGGTGGCACTAGTGAAGATACTGTTAATGACGAAAGGATTCTTGTTGTTGACGACCCAATTTCAAGTCTTGATAGTAATGTTCTATTTATAGTTAGTAGCCTAATCAAAGAGATTATCAAAGAAATAAAATCAGATTCAGGTAATATTAAACAATTTATTTTACTTACTCACAATGTTTATTTTCATAAAGAAGTGACATTTATAGACGGTAGAACAAAATGTTGTGGAAAAACAAATTATTGGATTTTAAGAAAAAATGAATCAACTACAAGTATCCAACCTTTTGATATGTCAAATCCTATTCAATCTTCTTACGAATTGTTGTGGCAGGAATTAAAAAGCGAGGAAGTTAAATCTAGTATTACTGTTCAAAATATTATGAGAAGGATTATTGAAAACTATTTTAAACTTCTCGGAAAATATGGAGACGATGATTTAATACAGAAGTTTGAGACTAAAGAAGAACAAGAAATATGTAGGTCATTAATAAGTTGGATAAATGACGGTTCGCATAGTATTAATGACGATTTGTATATCGAATTACAGGATAGAACAATTGAAAATTATCAAAAAGTATTTAAAGACATCTTTAAATTAACAAATCATATAGGCCATTACAATATGATGATGGGAATTGAAGAGATTGTAGAAGAAAAAAATAGAAGTGTAAGTTGAAAACACAAAAAAATCTGTTGGTAAATACCATCTAATATCATTAGTGTCCAGTAAAAACCTGACACCAATGAATATTTATATCTTTTTTTGCTGTTTTCAAAACCACATTTTTAAGATATTTGCTTAATCACCCTAATATCAAAAAAATGAATACAATAATTTATTATTATTCCCACAAAAGCAGCAACAGGTATTTAGCAAATAAAATTGCAACAGATTTGAATTGCAAAATCGAAGAAATCAAACCTCGCCTAAATTCACATTTGCTTATGTTAATGGGAGTAAATTTTGGAAACAGAAAAATTAAATCAAAGGTTGAAGAATATGACCGTGTTATACTTTGTGGTCCTATTTGGATGGGGAAATTAATAGTCCCTCTAAAAAACTTTATCACAAAATATATCAACAAAATCGACAAATTAATATTTGTAACATGTTGTGGAAGTTCTTTTGAGAAAAAAGATGATAAATTCGGTCATAACCATGTTTTTAAACAAGTAGAAAATCTTTCTGCAGAAAAATGTATTCATTGTGAAGCATTTCCCATTACTTTAGTTTTATCGAATGAGCTTAAAGACGATTCAGATGCTTTCATGAAAACACATTTAAACACCGATAATTTCAAAGGTGAGATTGCTGCCATATACAATACGTTTATTGGAAAACTACAAGACTAATAAATTAACATCTGCAAGCAATCTTTCGTTAACTTGACATATTCCCTATCAAAACAAAAAAAAACCTAAAAAAAATATTATTTCCATTATGGAAATTAGTTTACTACTGCATTCTATATAAGAATCAATTAAAATTTACAGTATGAACACAAAACACATAAAACTATTAGTTGCTGTTTTATTGCTTTTTAACAGTATTGTGCATTCTCAGGAATTAACAGAAAAAAAAGTAGAAACGAACGTAAGTGATGTAACTGTTTTTCTTGACGGGGCACAAATAACCCGAAAGAAACAAATTGACATTCCCAAAGGAACCAGTATATTAAAATTCACAAAGCTATCTCCTTTTATTGATGCAAAGAGTGTGCAGGTTAAAGCTGATGGAAAAATCACTATTCTTTCTGTAAACCATCAACTAAATTTTCTTGATAGTCTAAAAAAATCTGATGAAATAAAAGCGCTTGAAGAAGAATTGAATTTATTATTTGAGAAAATCAAGAACGAAGAAATGTACTTATCCATTATTATGGAAGAGTTGCAATTTTTAAACGACAACCGTGATATTGGCGGAAAAAGCCAGGAAGTCAGCGTCTCCAATTGGAAAGAAGCATCAGATTTCTACCACAATAAATTAACCTCTTTGAAGCTGGATGAGATTAAACGCAGGAAAACAGTTGAAGACCTGAGAAAAGAACAAATCAAAATTCGTAACCAGATGAATACCATCAGCAATAAAAAAGAATTTGCAAGTGGGGAAATATTGGTAAAAGTTGATGCTAAATCTCCTGTAAAAGCAGCTTTTGAATTAAACTACCTGGTAGAAAATGCTGGCTGGTTTCCGTCTTATGACATCAGGGCAAATGATATTACGCAACCTATAAATCTTGTTTACAAAGCCAATGTTCACCAGGATACTAAAGTTGACTGGGACAATGTAAACCTGACATTCTCAACAAGCGAACCGAAGAAAAGCAATGTAGCTCCACAGTTACAAACCTTTTTCCTTGGGTATAACACAAGGCCTCCTGTTTATAAAAACTTTAGCGGGCAGTTAACAGGTAAGGTAACTTCTGCACAGGATGGTCTTCCCCTACCCGGTGTAAATGTTATGATAAAAGGGACTACCATAGGAACGGTAACAGATATGACAGGTAATTTTTCGTTAACAACTCCTGAAGATGCTCAAACCCTGGTCTTTTCTTTTGTTGGATTTTTAACCGAAGAAATTCCTATTTCCGGTTCAAGAATAGATCTTACAATGACAGAAGACATTCAATCTTTGGATGAAGTTGTGGTTATTGGGTATGGTACCCGCAAAAAAATGAACCTTACAGGTGCTGTTTCAGAATTAGATTTTTCTGATAATAATTTAGTTTACGAATATGAAGAAAGTCCAAAGGTTAAAGTACGAGGAACAAGTAGTATTCCATTAGAAACAGTGAAAGTAGAAAACCAAACAAACGTTGAGTTTGAAATAAAAATGCCTTATACAATTAAATCAAGTAATAAAAATACCAGTGTAGACATGGCACACTATAATATTGATGCCGAATATGAATATTATTGCGTTCCTAAAATCGATCCATCTGCATTTCTTTTAGCAAACATTACCAACTGGCAGCAATATAATTTACTGGAAGGTGAAGCAAATGTTTTCTTCGAGGAAACATATATTGGAAAAACAATTCTGGATGTACGTTATGTAAGTGATACAATAAACATCTCTCTTGGAAGAGATAAAAGTGTAATTGTAAAACGCGAAAAGATTGATGATTTTACTACAAAACAATTTATTGGCAATAAGAAAGAAGAAAATATCGGTTGGAAAATTCTTGTTCGTAACAACAAATCCCATGATATAAAAATGACTTTAAAAGATCAGATTCCAGTATCTACACTGGAAGAAATTGAAATTGAAGTGAATAAAATTTCAGAAAAGGGAAGGTTAGATGAAGAAACCGGGGTAATTACCTGGGATTTAGATATCCCTTCTTCTAAACAGAAAGAAGCAGAATTAAAATATTCTGTGAAATATCCAAAATACAGAAATCTTATTATTGAATAAATCTGGTTAACCAAATGCTGTTTGAGAATCTAATAAGCTTCTGGGATTTTCAAACAGTATTTAAAAATATTTTGTTTTTCCATATTTAATTGTTTCTTCAAAAAATAAATTATAACAAAAATGAGAACGATACTATCAATATTCACATTAATTATTTTGGTCTCTTCTTGTCATCAAGGGCGAACAGAAAAGGCTTCATATGCATTTGCTGACATGGAAGAAGAAATTATTCCAATGACACGTCAATCTATAAATGCTCCTCCCCCATCAATTGATAAAATAGAGAAACAGGAAGTGATCAAGAAAAAGATTATCAAAGATGGACGAATAGGAATTCGTGTATCAGAACTTGAAAAGACAAAATTACGAATAGATACTTTGATAAAAAATCATGGTGGATATTATGCTAATGAAAGTTTTAATAATTCAGATTGGGAATCATCATATAATCTTAAAATTAGAATTCCATGTACAGCATTTGAAAAATTTATAACCGATATCGAATCAGGTGATGGTGAAATACTTTACAAAGAAATTGATTCACGTGATGTGACCGACCAATTTATTGATTTGGAAACCCGGCTCGAGAATAAACAAAATTATCTAAAACGCTACAATGATTTATTAAACAAAGCGAATTCGGTAAAAGAAATTCTAGAAATTGAAGAAAAGATACGAGGTTTAGAAGAAGAGATTGAAAGTACAACTGGCAGATTAAAATATTTAAACGACCAAGTAGATTATAGCACTCTTGATCTTTCAATTTCAAAACTAAAAGACTTTAAGTATAATCCGGCAAAACGAGATAAATTTTCAGAACGTTTAAAACAATCGTTATCAAAAGGCTGGTACGGATTTGTTGATTTCGTTCTTTTTATAATAAAAATTTGGCCTTTTTGGATTATCGTAGCAGTAATTCTTTTTTTATGGAAGAAGTATAAAAAAAATAAAAGGTTCTGATTATCCTAAAATTAGCAGGATAAATTTATTAACCGCAGAGAACGCAGGGTAGCGTAAATGCTATAGATATGTTTACGCAAAAACACATTTACCCGGAATATCCAAATGCAAAATTTGAATTTAGCTATGAACAAGACTCATCATTGAATTAATGTAGATTATTAGTGGATGAAAAACGAACATATCTAAAATATTTTCAATTTGTCATCTATAAAACTTCTTTCGTTAAAATCCTTGCATATTATTGATGTTTAGCTTATTGATTATTATTTAACCGACAGATAGAGAATACTAAACAACAAAAAATTAATTCTACTGCTTTTAAAAACGGAAAACATTAGAAATAAAAAAAATCTTTATTCTAAATTTGCCTTCACTAAAACTTATATGAAGAGACTTCCTGTATAGCATAACACATACTATACATCGATTGTCATTTACATTTTTATTAAACTTAAATAAACTATATGGGAAAAGTAGTAATTAATAGTCATTCAGAATTTGAACAATATGAGGGGAAATTATTAGGTTTTTCTGAATATCACAAAATCACACAAGATCAAATAAATAAATTTGCTGAGGCTACAATAGATCACCAATGGATACATCTTGATACAGAAAGAGCAAAAAAGGAAAGTCCATATGGTTCAACAATAGCTCATGGATATTTAAATCTTTCTTTATTACCTTATTTATGGCAGCAAATAGTTGAGGTTAACAATATAAAAATGCTTGTTAATTACGGGTTAGAGAAGCTTAAATTTAACCAGCCCGTATTGGTTGATAACGAAGTACGAGTTAAAGCAACACTTAATTCTGTAAAAAACTTAAGAGGTATTTCAAAAGCAGAAGTGCATGTTGTAATGGAAATAAAAGACAACAAAAAACCAGCATTTGAGGGAGTCTTTATTTTCTTGTATCATTTTAACAATTAATCTGAAATATAAATAAATAGCCAATCTCATCAGAATATTCTGGTAAGATTGCGCTATTCGCTCTCTTCTTTACGACAAATATTCTAAATATCTATCTCTATTAAAACTTTGATTTGAAAGAATAGAAAATAACATTACTTTGTTGTTTTATTCAAATCATGAATCTATTAAGGGAAATAAAGCAGAATACTCAAAAATTAAAACAAAAGATTCTAATAATTTACTTAGCCTTAAAAGACAAAAGAACTCCCATATTTGCAAAAATAATAATCGGACTAACAATAAGTTATGCTTTAAGCCCCATTGATCTAATTCCCGATTTCATTCCTGTATTAGGTTTTATAGATGACTTGATAATACTTCCTTTAATGATTTTTATATCCTACAAACTAATTCCAAATGAAATCTTGGAAGATTGTAGAATAAAAGTACATACTGATTTTAATATGAATAAGAAATTAGGAGTTTTTGCTGAAATAATAATTATTCTTATTTGGATCACTTTAGCTGGAATAATACTTTTTAAGGTTTTTAAGTTAGAGTTACCTGTTAACCGAACAATTGATTCTTGAAATAATTGTAAATGCATATATTTACTTATTTACAAGCAATTATAAAACAGAAATATTGCTGCTAAAAAAATGTAATAAACGAGTAATTATTAATATTTAATTAAACCAAATAGATTGAAATGAATTTTAGAAAATTAGACAGCGATAAAATTTTAAGTTTATCAGCAATGTTTATAAGTATCTGTACCTTAGTTGTATTTCTTTATCAAACAAACTTAATCAGGAAACAACAATACATGTCAGTTTATCCTCATTTATTATTAGGAAATTATGGTACTTGGACACCGAATTATAAATTTGTTTTGCAAAAATGATGGAATAGGTCCTGCAATTATTAAATCAATACAGGTAAAAACGAAGGACGGTATTATATATGAAGATATAATACCATATGTAGTGGCATCAATAAAAGAAATGAGAGATTCAACACTGCATTTTTATCATTCCAATTTAAATATTGGAAAATTACTCCCGGCAGATAGTAAAATAGAATTAGTTACTACTAATGATGACCTAAACACATCTAAAAAACTTTATGAAATATTAAATGTAGAAGGATTAGATATAAGCATAGAATATGAATCGATATATGGAGAACGCTGGGAAATAAATAACAACTCCAGTATTCCTATAAAAGAATAACAGCATATTACAACTATACAATAAAATGCTTAACAAGAATTATATAGAAAAAAATATTGATTGGTTATTAAAAAACGCTTCTTATCCTGTAAGATATTTAACATACAAATACTTACTTAATGACAGGTCTTCTAGAACTTCATATTTAACAGAAAAAATTGAAAATTCTGAACTAGTAAAGGATATTTTCTCTAAACAGGAGAAGGATGGTTCCTGGTGTTCTCATGGAACATGGGCGATGAAAGCTGTAATGAGAAAAAGTGGATACACACCTGTTAGTCCAAAGTATGTTACAACCGCATGGTTACTTCCAATTTTAGGAGACCTCGGATATTCTATCTCTGATAACCGAATTCGTAAAGCATGTGAATACATATTGACTTATCAACAAGAAAACGGATATATTGGTGAGATAATATCAAACGAACGAAATAAAAATGCTGCTGATATTCAAAATGAACCATGTCGATTCTCAATAATTTTAATAGCCTTAGCTAAAGTTGGGGCGATTAATGATTCAAGAATAAAAAAAGCATTTGATTTACTAGTTGATTGGCAAAGGAATGATGGTGGATGGGTATCAGAGAATCATTTCAAACAAAAAAATTGGAGCCGAAGTTGTCCCTTTTCCAGTTATCATTCAACAATGGCTTTGTACAGTGCTGGTATTGATTCCTACAAAAAACAAATAGATAAAGGTCTTGGTTTTTTACTTAGCCATTTGTCTACCAAAACGGATTCAGAAATACAAAGATTTTTTTATCATGGGCATAGTTTAATTCATGAACTATTAATGTTCTCTGAATTTAAAACCGTACTTAATTCTAAAGTTATTAAAAGCTTATTAAATTGGCTGTTTTCAATGTATCAAAAAGACAATTTTCACTTTCGATATAATGGAAAAGCTGTCACAAAATATAATTTTAAAGATGATTATATGGATTCAAGAGTAGCAAAATATCGCTTATTCCATTTAATTGAAGATGATTGGTTAACTTATTATGCAACTCGAATTTTTAAAAATTTATTGAATGATTATTGAGAAATTGTTTCAATTAATGATATGTAAAAAAAACATTAAAAATATTTTTTATGAATCTTACCAAATAAAATGATTTGACAAATCAAAAATATATTTGTTAAATGACATGAAACCAATCTAAATCTAAAACTATTAAAACACTACAATAATGAAACAAACACTACTTTTACTAACTACAATCTTAATGTTTCAAATGAATTACGGACAGCAACTCCCTTTATTAAAACTAAGTAATGACAGCACCTATATTGTCACTCAAAATAACGAACCTTTCTTTTGGCTGGGAGGTACAGCATGGGAATTGTTACACCGACTAAACAGAGAAGAGGTTGATCTTTACCTGACTGACAGGGCAGAAAAAGGATTTAACGTAATACAAACGGTTATTCTTGCCGAACTTGATGGATTAAATACGCCCAATGCTTATGGAGACAAACCATTAATTAATAATGATCCAACAAAAATTAATGAGAAATATTTTCAACATGTTGATTACGTAATTAATAAAGCCAATGAACTTGGAATTTATATAGGCCTGTTACCTACCTGGGGAGATAAATTCAATAAAAAATGGGGGATCGGCCCTGAAATTTTTGAAAGCAACAATGCTGAATTATATGGTAGAATCCTAGCTACAAGATACCTATCTCACAATAATATTATATGGATCTTAGGAGGTGACAGAATTCCCGATAATGAAAATCATTATGCCGTGATTAGAGCAATGGCTAAAGGTATTCGTACTGTTGATTCTATTCATTTAATATCTTATCATCCGAGTGGTTCTGTAAAAGCTACTGATTTTTTTAATGAAGAATGGCTCGATGTCGATATGTTTCAAAGTGGACATAGCAGGACATCAAATGAATATTCGTATGTTATTAAAAGTAAAAACTCTAAGCCAAACCGACCTGTTATTAATGGGGAATCGAGATATGAGAACATACCTGACAGGTTTTGGGAAAATCAATCTTATAGTTGGCTAGACGATGCTGATGTTAGAGTCTCTGCTTATTGGAGTATGCTTGCTGGCGCAGCAGGTTATACTTATGGTTGTAATGATATTTGGCAAATGTATGATTCCAGCAGAGAACCCTTGATAAATGCACGAACAGATTGGCAAATAGCTCTTGATTTACCGGGTTCTTCTCACATGAAATACATGAAACTTTTTTTTGAACTTCTCCCCTGGCAGAAAATGTCTTTGAATCAATCACTAATTTTAAATGAGAATCCAAATGATGAATCTTATAGAGTGTGTACTTTGGGATGGAACAAAAAATTTATGATTGCTTATACACCATCAGGCAAACCAATAAAGCTTGATTTATCTAAAATCGAATCGCAGAATGTTAATGGATACTGGTTCAATCCGAGAAGTGGTAAAGTAACACCTATTGGAAATTTCACAACGAACACTCCTCATGAATTTTCACCATGGTCAACTGGTTGGGGGAGTGATTTTCTATTAATTTTAGCAGCAGATGATTCTACAATTGATTTTGAAGCTTTGAAAAATTTAAAATAATAATCGAATACTTTATTTAATTAACGGATCACTATTAACTCAATTCGTATAACCAATTGAAATTTTATACTTTTAGCAACCTAAAATTTTTACTATTCAACCATGAATTTAATGAGTAGACTTTTCGTTTTTATAATCCTAACACTAAATATTATTGGTTGTCAACCAAAAGAACAATTTATTTCACTTGAAGGTGAAATATTAAGCAATAAAAATGTTGACACTACTTCTTTGCCTTATTTGCAAATAAAGCATTCCGAATCACCCGAAGGAACCATTTTATTATTTTCAGGAAATAACAAGGGAAATGATTCAATTGCTGAAGTATTTAACCAGCTAGGATTTTCTGTAGCAACATTAAAAAATGACAATTTAGATTTAAAAGATGCTATTAAGGCATATCGTTTTATTAAATCAGAAGAAGTTTTAAACCTGATTAAGGATAATATTTGTATAGTTGGATATTCAGATGGAGAAGAATTAGCTGCACTAACAGAATATGAATTAAAAGAAGACGAGCGTCCTAACAGTTTAATTTTAATTAATCCTACCGGTTTTGAAAATACAACACAAGGCAATGTCTTCCCAATAATTAATCCACCTTTAACAACAGCAACAAAACTATTGTGCATTGCAGATACAGTATCGCTCAATAAAACAGAGTTAACTGCTTTTATGGAATTCTCAAAAACCTGGATTGGTTATGATGGAACTGCTTTTTACATGGAAACAGACAATGCTCAAAATATTTCTCCATCAAATACTGAGATTGTAAATATATTGTCATCATTCTGTGATGGTGAAATGGCACTCCCAAAACAACCTGAAAATCCAGCTACTATTCCGGTTGAAGGATATGCAAAACAACGTCATGCAGAAAAAACAGAGCTAATTAAAAGCCACAAATATGATTTGCTCTTTATAGGAAATTCTATAACCAACAATTTTGAAAAACCAGAATACCAGGCTATCTGGAAAAAATATTTTGGCTCACGAAATGGAATAAACCTGGGGTATTCCGGCTATCGCACCGAGAACACAATATGGAATATCCAAAATGGTGAATTAGAAGGACAATCTCCCAAAGTAATTATCCTTGAAATCGGGACTAATAATATTGACGAAAAAAACTATCCAACCCGACATACAGCTGGACAGTTGGCTGGAGGAATCGAAAAAATCGTAAATATCTTCAGGGAAGAATGTCCTGATTCAAAAATTATTTTGCTTCGATGTTTTCCCGGAGCTTATGGCGGACCAAATCCAACATCACATCGTAGAATACTTGAACGGGCTTCTGATATTGTATCCCATTTAGCTGATAACAAGAATGTTTTCTATTGTGATGTAAATCACGTATTCCTTAATATGGACGGCTCTTTAAAACATGAATTAATGCCGGATTGGTTACACCCAAATCCTAAAGGGGCTGAATTATGGGCTCAAGCCATGGAACCTCTTCTTTCCAGGCTAATGGAAGATAAATCACGGGATAATAAAAAACCTTCGAATACTGCGATTATTCCTGTAACAAAACTTGAAAGAGATAGCTATGACTGGTGGGTACGTCATAATGATGTTTTAAATGTAAAAGATTCCATCAATCCGGATATTGTTTTAATTGGAAATTCTATTACGCATTTCTGGGGTGGGAATTATCCTCCATTAAAATTTGCAGATGGTTCTCCCCGTGAAGGTAATGGCCCCAACGCATGGAATGAAACTTTTGGTGAACACCAGGTATTAAATTTAGGATTTGGATGGGATCGCACACAAAATGTATTATGGCGATTGGATAATGGCGAACTCGATGCCCTGGATCCCAAACTGGTAATTATCCACATTGGTACAAACAACACCAGTGAGACAGAAAATGCAAGAATGAACACAGCACCTGAGATTGTAGAAGGAATAGAAGCAATTTGTTTACGTGTTCGCTCAAAAGTACCTAGAGCAAAAATAGTATTAATGAAAATTATGCCCAGGGAAGAAATGCCAGACAATCCACGTCGAAAATTAATAAACGAAATCAATGTAAACCTCGAAGTTTTTGCTGAAGAAAATAACATCATTCTATTGGATATTACCAATAAAATGCTCACATCAGAAGGAATTCTCACAAAAGAGATTACCCGGGATTTTTGTCATCCTAACGACTCTGGTTATCAAATTTTGGGGAATGCATTACGTCCTTTCATTGAAGATATAACACATTAGTAATCTTCAATTTAATTTCAGCACTAACTTATTCAATATTTAAAAATCCATGAAAGTCATTCAATTTTTTCTTTAGTTTAAAAATTATACTTAATTTTGACTAATTAAAAAAAATAGTCAAATAGTTATATTTTTATGAAGCAAATAGCTAAGCAGACTGAAATTATTAATGCTGCACATGAATTGTTTACAATATACGGCTTTGAAAAAACAACAATGACAGACATTGCCAAACAGTTGAGCATTTCAAAAGCCTCGTTGTATTATTATTTTACGGATAAAGAAAGTATAATACAATCGTTAGCTAAACGAGACATCGATCAGTTTATAATAGAAATACAAACGATAATAGACGACGCTTCCAGTACACGCGAAAAACTTCTTGTTTACGCTACTAAACGGATAGAATTATTACAACGTCACTTAACACTAAGCAGCACAAATATTTCAACCTATTCTTCAATAAAATCGCTTTTCACTTCCATTTTTATGGAATTCAGGAAGCAAGAAACCGAGTTAGTTACAAAGATTTTAATTATTGGAATAGAAAAGCAAGAAATTAACGAGATTAAAGTTCCAGAGCATGCTGAACTTTACCTGGACGTTCTCATGGGGTTACGAAAAAACGCATTTTATAATTCACAAAAATCCGGAGTAAATAATATCGAAACTAAAGCAATAGAACTTGTACAAAAACAATCACAATTGTTTACCGAAATTTTTATTAATGGAATTTCAAAATAAATTATGATACAAAGACATCAACAATTAACAAGGGTAAGGATATTAAGTATATTATTTTTTTCCTATTCAATATCAGTATCAGCACAAAACTTATCACAAATTAGTCTTGATAGCTGTATTGAATTGGCAATAAGGAATTACCCGCTTCAAAATCACAAACAGTATGTACAATCTATGAGTAATAATGCTGTCAAACAAATAAATGCCGGCATGTTACCTCAAATTAGTTTAGCATCAAAAGCTACATACCAATCAGAAATCAGTGAAATAGATATTCCCGGATTTCCTTCTCTAACAGCTCCAAAAGACAATTACAGTTTTGGTTTACAACTTAATCAAACAGTTTATGATTTTGGAAAGCTTTCTCAATCTAAAGCAATAGAACGGGCAAGAGCTACTACTGACTTACAAAAAAACGAGGTTGACATGTATGCTGTTCGTTCTGTTATTGTTCAGTTATACAGCAATATACTATTAACTCAGGCAAATATAAAAATACTTGATTCATATAGTAAAAACATTCAAAACAGATATGCTGATATGCAATCTGGTGTAGCAAACGGTGTGGTATTACAGAGTAACCTTGATATTCTATATGCTGAAAAACAAAAAACAAATCAAAGGATGATAGAGGCTCGTTCGGCATTGTTAACTTTAGAACAAACCCTTGCAATGCATACTCAAGCTAATATTGACACTGCTACTACATTTATTCCTATAATTCAGTCTGAATTATATGCAGTCCACGATTCGGTCAAGCGTCCGGAACTAATGCTTTTTGATAGTCAATTACAATTAATCGATGAAAAGTTACTACTAGAGAAACGAAATAAAATGCCTCGCTTGTATATGTATGGAGAGGGAGCTTATGGACGTCCGGGATATAATTTTTTGAACCATGATATGCGATTTTTTGGTATAGCTGGTCTAGGACTAAGCTGGAATCTAAATAATTTATATACAAACTCTATAACCTCACAAAATCTTATCATTAGCAAAAATATAGTGGAAGAACAGCGATCGCTATTTGAGATAAAACAAAATTCAGAGCTTATAAAACAACAAAACGACATCAATAAACTCAAACTTCTTATTGAAACCGATATGACTATTCTTGAGAAACGTGAAAGTATAACTGCTACAGCAGCAGATCAACTTGAAAATGGGATTATTACATCAACTGATTATTTAACAGAATTGTTTGCCCAAAAGCAAGCTGAATTAAATGAACAAATCCACGAGATACAGTTACAACTTGCCGTGGTAAATTACAACTTAACAGTAGGAACAAATTAAAATTCGAAGTATGACGAAGAAAGAGAACTCAAAAGAAAAATTGGGTAAAAGAAGTAGAGTTATTGTTATTGTTCTTTTTGGTTTAGGGACATTGATTAGTGTAATAGCTTATTATCGTTGTTTGCTATATGAAACAACTGATGATGCCCAGGTTGATACCGATATCACCTCTATTACATCGAGAGTTTCCGGATATATCGCTAAGGTTCAATTTTCCGATAATACTTTTGTGCATGCTGGAGATACCCTTGTTATACTTGATGACAGAGAATTAACACTAAAGGAAGCACAAGCTGAAGTTGCACTCGAAAATTCACTTGCGATGCTCAACACAACACGGGAGAATACCCGCTCTGTTCAGCAAGGAGGAGAAACTACAGATATCAAAATAGAAGAATTACACATTCGTCTGGAAAACACTACAAAAGATTTTGAACGTTATAAAAAGATGTACGCAAATGGTTCAGTAACCCAACAACAATTCGAAAAAATTCGTACAGAAAAAGAAGCACTTGAAAAACAAATAGAAGCTGTTGTTCAGTCTGCCAAAGAAGTAGATTCAAGAATTGACGCTGCCCATCAACAGATATCTGTATCAGAAACAGTGGTAAAACAACGTAATATTGATTTGGAATTTGCCAAACTCAATCATTCATACGCTTACATAACTGCTCCTTTTGATGGTATTTTATCGAAAAAGAATGCTGTTGAAGGACAACTTATTCAGTCAGGCCAGGCACTGTGCTCAATCATATCAACAGACAATATTTGGGTAACAGCAAATTTTAAAGAAACCCAGATAAAAGAAATAAAAGAAGGTATGGCAGTCGAGATCAATATAGATGCATTTCCTGATGAACCCATTAATGGAAATGTCACCTCGTTTTCATCAGCAACTGGATCTAAATTCTCTCTTATTCCACCTGATAATGCCAGCGGTAATTATGTGAAAGTTGTTCAGCGTGTTCCTGTGCATATTGATTTAGATAAAACCAGCCAGATATACAAGAATATTAAACCAGGCATGAACGTATTTGTAAAAGTAATTTTAGACTAAGGCAGAATGGCAAAGATGGGGTTTGATAAAATAGCTGTAATATTTACTGTTGTTGCTGGTGCACTTTTGCAATTAATCGACTCGTCGATTGTAAATGTATCACTTACACAGATGATGGGAAACCTGGGAGCAACTCTGGGGGATATAAGTTGGGTAGTAACAGGTTATACTACATCAACAATAATTATGATTACCCTTTCCGGTTGGCTAAGCGCTAAACTTGGAAGAAAAACCTATTTCACAGCATCCATTATTCTGTTTACTGTTGCATCAGTGTTCTGTGGTTTATCAAGCACCATTTCTCAACTGATTCTTTTCAGGGTTATTCAGGGAATTGGTGGCGGAGGCTTATTATCTACTGCACAGGCAATTTTAATTGATACATTTCCACGTGAACAGCTTGGCACTGCAAATGCCATTTTTGGAATGGGAGTAATTGTTGGTCCATCTATTGGACCTACACTTGGTGGATATATAACTGACCATCTATCATGGCACTGGATATTTTTTATTAATATCCCTGTAGGTATCATAGCAGCAGTACTTTCTCTGCTTTATGTAAAAGATTCTGAATATCGATTAAAAACAGGAAAGATGGATTGGACTGCTTTACTGCTCCTGGTATTAACCATAGGATCACTGCAGATTCTATTGGAAAAAGGACAGGAAAAAGATTGGTATGAATCCAAATTTATCGCATCATTAACAGTGATTTCAGTTCTTGCAGGAATTCTTTTTGTATTTAGGCAATTACGGGTAGAAAATCCCATATTAAATTTACGCTTGTTAAAAAACAGGCAATATGCAATCGGCACCAGCTTTGGATTTGTACAGGGAATTGGTCTATATGCTTCGGTATTTATAATTCCGGTCTTTTGCCAAAGTATGTTGGGGTACACAGCCAAAGATACCGGATTGCTAATGATGCCGGGGAGTTTAGCAGCCGGGGTAATGATGCCCATTGTTGCTGTAATAATGAAAAAAACAAAAATCTCACCGGTTATGCTTGCTGCCATAGGATTCTCATTGTTTTTAGTTTTTGTTAAGTCACTTTCAGGAATGACCCTGGATACAGGAGCCGATGCTTTTTTCTGGCCTTTAATATTACGCGGTTTTGGACTTGGTCTATTATTTATCCCTTTACTTACAATTACTATTTATCCATTACATAACAAGGATATACCCCAGGCAACAGCATTTACCACTATGGTCAGACAATTGGGGGGTGCATTTGGAATAGCCATGGCCACAACTTATTTAAGCATACGTAGTGTATTTCATTATAGTAACTTAAGCGAACATATTTCAATATATAACACTGATGCATTTAACCGCTTACAATCATACACACATTTGTTTATGTCAAAAGGGAGCGATCTAATTTCTGCGCATACAAAAGCAGCAATAGCCATAAAAGGAAACCTGATGCAACAGGCTATGATACTTACATATAATGATGTTTTTTTAATTGTTGGGGTATTCTTTGCTGCATGTATGCCATTTTTATTACTCTTCAAATCAAAGGGAAAATCTAAGGAAAACACAACACTACAGACGGAACAATTAATGGATTAATTGACAATTACAACATATTAAAAATAGCAGTTTTAAACTTTTGAAGCATTATCTCTGTTGTTTGTTTCATTTCTATACTTTTTAGACGATAAAAACATTTGCATTTTTTATCTATCCGCTTCAATAATATAATTATCAGCCTGTTGAAAAACAAAAAAAGTGTGATAAATAATAATCCTAGTTTGTGTTATACTAAAATTGGTATGTCTACAAACTCATCTGTTGCTAATTATAGACTGCAACCTTCACCCTCTATTTTTTGTTCATCAGGGTAATTAGCAGTTATTCAACTTCTGAAACATTATTATATAACCCGAATATCTTAAATACTATGCTAATGGTTGGTTTTATAGAGACTTTTCTTCTCCATAAACCAGCCTTTAGACACAAAAAAAATTATTTGCTTGTCAGGCTTTTAATTAAAGTTATTTCATCCTGACTATAAGGCGTTCCATCAGGCCTTAAAATATCATGAAACCAAATTTCAGGATCAGCCCCATCAGGCATAGGCTCCCCCCAACCGTACTTTGTATTAGTTTTCCCTGCTACAAATCCCCAGCTAATTGCACCAACATTTTCTTTCTTAAGCATAGGCATAATATTCGAAAACAAACTGTTATTTTTTCGTCCCATATATTCGGTGCATACCAACGGTCTGTTAAATTGTTTTAAGTTTTCAATTACCTGTTGATGATCCATCGGATCACGATAGTTATGATACGTAATGATATCAGAATTTGCCATAATATATGAGATTATTCTAATCGATGGGCAATCCCAAAGACTGGAAGTTAGTGGTTGTTCCGGACTAATATCTCTAGCCCATGTAAAAACTTGCTTTAATAGAGGAAAAGAATCTTCTCCATATGCAGAACCTGATTCATTGTATAAATCCCACATCACAATTCGTTCGTCTATTTTGAATGTGGTTAAAATATCTTTAATATATTCTTCCAGTTCGATTATTAATGTAGAATCCTCAAATAATAAATCACCTGGATCACGAACCCATCCCGAATTATGAATACCAGGTTTAGGGTTAGGTTGCTTCCCAGCTTGATAAGTAGCCTCCCAACAATCATCAAAAAACACAACAATAGTTTTAATCCCATGTTTATCAGCAATATTAAGATACTCATCCAATCGGTTTTTAAAACCATCTTTATCAATTTTCCAAGCTAAATGGTGAAGGTATACACGCATACAATTCATTCCCAGTTCTTCTGCCCATCCCAATTCTCTATCAATTGTTACTGAATCAAAAGTTTCTTCCTGCCACATTTCCAATTGGTTAATCGCTGTACTAGGAACAAAGTTGCAACCTCGCAACCATCCATTCTCTTGCTCCCATAAAGATGCCTGCTCAATAGTCCATTGACCTGATTTATTTTCTTCCTGCTTTAAGTCTTCTTTTATTGTAGGTTTACAGGCAGATAATACAATAAAATAAATAAACAAAAAGAACAAAACAATCTTGTTTCTCATGATGTGATACAAATTAGTTAACTATACTTAATAAATACAAAAACCGCAAAAATATACTATTCTGTTAACTAATCTTAATCATTTAACAATGCGGGAAGCCTGTGCATATAATACCTTGATTATCTGAGTTAATAAATTAACATCTTTTGAAGAATAAAATATAAAAACACTATCTATAAATTTATTAGGTAGGATATGTAGGAATTTATAAATAAATTTAGCCCAAACCACTTTATCATAAAATTAAACTTTACAACAATGAAAAAACTCACATCCCTTTTCTTGAGCATTCTATCTGCATCTGTTTTCGGACAGGTTAATTACACTTATTTTTCTAAATCTGATGTTGAACAGGATCTAAAATTTGCTTTTGAGAAACTTATCAATATACATCCTCTCTTTTTAGATGAAAATAGAACAACTCAATATCAGGAGCAATTCTCAAAAATTGAAGAAACTATAAAAGACAGTATGACTCAAAATGAGGTCTATCTGCTTTTAGCTCCTTTTTTTGCATCCATAAATGATGGACATACAGGTGTTATTGTTCCAACAGACCAACGAGTAGAATTCACAAAAGCTGGAGGAAAATCATTTCCTTTTTTTGTTAATATTGTTGACGACTCTCTGTATATATCATTTTATTGCGGAAACGACTCAACTCTTTTTCTCAATGATGAACAAATTCTTAAAATAAACGGAATTGATGCTACTGAAATGGTGTATAAGATGGAACCACTGATTTCTGGAGAGATAAAAACAATCAAACAAAAAGAAATAGCAAATAAATTTAGATTTCTAATCTGGATGTTATACGGATTTACCGAAGATTATCAATTAGTTGTAAAGAATAATCATCATGAAATTCAAACAATAAAAGTCCCTGCCGTTACAAGTGCTGAGTTTATGCAAAACATAAAGCGGATGCCAAAAACAAACCAGAGTTATTATGAGCTGGAAATTAACCAGGATAAAAACACCGCTTTGATGGGGATTAAATCTTTTGGTGATTTAGAAGGATTTTGTGCTTTTGCAGACACTGCATTCAAAAAAATAAAAGATAATGAAATTGAAAATTTGATTATCGATATCCGTAATAATGGAGGAGGACGCAGTATTGTGGTTGATTCTTTGATGAATTATTTAACTGATAAATCCTATTTTCAATACAAAAAAATAGAAACTCGCATTAGTACTGAGTTAAAAGAATATTATCAGGTTAGATATCCTGACAGATTAGAATGGATAAACAGCTATGCAATTAATGATCTAGCAGTTAGTGAAAGCAATAAAACAAACATTCAAAATAAAGTTACTCGATTTGATGGTAACCTGATATTATTAACAAATTCGGCTACTTTTAGTGCGGCGGCCACTTTTACCGGAGTATTTAAGGAACTTAATTTAGGTAAAATAATTGGAGAAGAGACAGGAGGAACAATTTCCTATTATGGAGACTTTTGGTTCTTACAAACCCCAAATACCAAAATTACATTTTATGTTTCGCCCAAACATTTTGTACAGTATGGGGGTAATGATTATTACAAAGGTGTAATTCCTGATTTCCCAATTTCTGATAAGAATAACTCCATTATAGAATATGCCTATAGAATGATTGAGAAAAACCAACAGCTTTGATTTTGATATAAATAATAAATATACTATCTATACGCTGTGATGCAGATGCAGTATGGATAGTATTAAATTACTCATATAAATAATAAAATATAAAGATGGTAGATGCGAAGGTTAATTATATATGGATAAGAATAAAAGAATTTCAATAATACTCGGACTTGTCGCTGCTTTATTTTTTATGCTCCCCTGACCTTTTCAGCTTTGTATGCTCCGTCCTGGATTGTTGCCAGCACATGGCAAATAACAATTGTAGCCGGCCTTATAATGTCTCCTTGGTTAACAAAGGATAAAAAGTCAATCTCTAAAAAGGCATTAGTTTTTTCGTTAATCATTTTACTGGGAATAGCAATTATGCAAATAAAACAAGCTAGCACCATAAAATTCACCGAGATAGTTCTTGGGGTTGTTCCAGTTGTTATAGCTGCTTTTGCATATCCTTTAGGGAACAGAAAAATGATGATGATTACTGATGGGAAACTCGATACATTTCAAAGAACCTTAGGAATGACAATAGCCAGTTTGCCTTTTTGGATAATTCTTAGTCTGTTTGGAGTATTCACAGTTGATTTACCTGGTTCTGGCCAACTAATACAGACATTAATTGTAGCAATAAGCTCTGGAGTAATAGCAACCTCATTGTTTTTTAAAGCAACTGATATATCACGAAATAATCAAAGACTATTGGCCTCTGTAGAAGCGACACAATCCGGAGAGGTGTTTTTCGCGCTGATTGGTGAAATATTAATTTTAGGTGGACATATCCCGGATCTTTATTCGTTGATTGGAATTGGATTTGTAATTATTGGGATGATCCTTCATAGTTTATTTCATTAAAAAACAATCTATAAAACAGCATAACAAAATTGGATTAAAGTCTGTAAATTTATGCGTTCCTTCATAAACAACTAATGAGATACAACGAAGTAAAACCAACAGGATTTTTAAAAAATTTTGTTCAATGTTTTTGGGAATACGACAGTGAAAACACACAAATAGAACACACCATTTTACCCGATGGTTATTTTGATTTGATAACTACTTTTCATGATGATCTAATTTCTTCATTAAGTTTAACTGGCGCATGGAAATCTCCAATAAATATTAGTATCCCAAAGCATACAAAATTTTTCGCTATCCGTTTTAAACTTCTGGCAACTGAATATCTTTTTCAACATGAGATAAAATCAATACTGGATACAAGTAAAAGCTTACCTCTTGACTTTTGGAATATTAATAGTTTTAACAGCACTCAATTTGAAAAATTTGTTTTAGAACTAACTGAAAAATTAAATCATTCAATAAAACACTTAAAAAAAATTGATACACGTAAGTTAAAACTCTTTGACTTGGTTTATCAAAATAAATTAAATACTGTAGCAGAGATAGCTAATACAGTAGCTTGGAGTAGCAGACAAATAAACCGCTATTTCAATAACCAATTCGGTTTTTCTTTAAAAGAATTTATAAAGATTATTCGATGCAAATCCTCCTATAAAGATATTTCGGATGGAAACTTATTCCCTCAAAAAGATTATTATGACCAGGCGCACTTTATAAAGGATGTAAAAAAATATACAGGTGCAACACCAAAAGAACTTCATAAAAACGATAACGACCGATTTTTACAATTATCTAAGACTAAACGAGAATAATTTTGCTGTATAAAAATTTACAGTGAAATGAAAATAAACAAACTCACCCCAAATTTTGAAGTGAAAAACATCCGGAAAACCGTTGAGTTCTATGAAAGAAACCTCGGTTTCAGATTAACGATGGCAGTCCCCGAAAGTCAGGATGGAATTGAACAGTCTTTAACAGAAAACAAAAATTATGTTTATGCAATGATGCAAAAAGACAATATTGAATTTATGTTTCAACGTTCCGATTCATTTAAGGAAGATGTTATCTTTTCAAAATCTTTACCTATTGGAGCCTCAGTCTCATTTTACATGGAAATTGAAGGCATAAAAGAATTATATGAAAAATTAGAATCAGAGAAATTAGATGTTACTGAATTAAAAACCACTTGGTATGGCATGGATGAATTTTATATAAAAGACATAAATGGTTATATCTTAGGTTTTGCACAAAAAACAGAATAGCATGAATATAGAAGAACTACGAGATTTTTGTCTTTCTTTAAAAGGTGTAGAAGAAAAATTACCATTCGACAATAGAACTCTAGTCTTTTCAATAAAAGGGAAAATGTTCTGTGCAACAGACACTGAAAATTATGAGTTTATTAATGTAAAATGCAATCCTGAAGAAGCTATTCTACTTAGAGAAAAATATGATGGTGTTTTTCCTGGACATTATATGAATAAAAAGCATTGGAACAGCGTCAAAACAGAAGGAAATATCCCTGATAAGCTAATAGAGGAATGGATCAAAAAATCGTATGATTTAGTTTTTGCTAAACTCCCCCAAAAATCTCAAAAAGAAATAATAGAGATATAAACTGTAATATCAGAATACCCGATATAAAAGATTTTAGAATCAGATAATTTAAAGCCTTTTTTTCAACTCAATGACTAGTTTATTTGTTAAATAATAGGTAATAAATAATTTGAAGTGCTATGTCAAAAATATTTATAACGGGTTCATCAGATGGACTAGGGTTATTATCAGCAAAAAAGCTATTGTCCATGGGACATCAGGTTGTTTTTCATGCAAGAAATACAAACAGGGCAAACTCAATAATTAAGGAAGTTCCAAATGCAGAAAAAATACTCATTGGAGATCTTTCGAATATAGAAGAGACAAAAAAGTTGGCAAACCAAGTGAATGAACTTGGTTATTTTGATACCATCATCCATAATGCCGGCATCTACAATGATCCTAAAGGGAACAGCAGCATAAATGATTTACCCTTATTGTTTACGGTTAATAGCATTGCGCCTTATATTTTAACAGCATTGATAGAACGTCCTAAACGGTTGATATATTTAAGTTCAAGCATGCATCAGCAGGGAGATGCCAGCATAAAAAAATTAGAATCTATTCTGGAAGGTAAAACTACCCCTAGTTATTCTGACACAAAACTTCATGATTTAATTTTAGCATTGGCTGTTGCCCGTAAATGGAAAAATACAATTTCAAATGCCGTTGATCCGGGCTGGGTACCAACAAAAATGGGAGGAGAAAATGCGATTGATGACATAACAAAAGGATATGAAACACAAGTTTGGCTGGCTACAGAACAAGAGAAAGAAGCTACAATTTCCGGAAGATATCTGCACCATAAGAAAGAAATGAATTATAATTTCCAGGCTAAAGATGAAGAGATTCAGGAGAAATTTCTTTCAATATGCAAGGAAATTACAGGTATTTCTTTTATGTAGCAGCTAATTTTTCACTAATCTTTATGCTATAATAAATAATTAATAACACAAAAGTTTAGGCAGAATCAAATAAATATTTCTCATTTTATTTAAAAATCTTAATTATATTGTGTCGCAGATAAATTGAAGTAAATTAAATGTGACACCTCAAACAGAATCACATATTGTTCCCGAAATATCGTCACAGGTTCGTCTTCCTGATTATTGTATTGGAATTTTCAAATCTTGTTTAACAAAATCAGCCTTAAAAAAGGCAATTAAGAAACAACGAATAAAAGTTAATGGTGAAATTGCTTCAACAGCGACATATATTAAAGGAGGAGAAAACATTACTATAACACTTCCTGAAGAAACTAAACCAACAAAAAAATTAATTTTTCCTATACAAGTTCTATTTGAAGATGAATACCTGGCAGTTATTAATAAACCTGCTGGGATTCTGGTAAGCGGCAATAGTTTTATGACGATTACCAATGCTTTAGAACAAAACCTAAAAAAAAGTATTCTTGAAGACTCAGCAAAACTACAACCCGTTCATCGGTTAGATTATGCAACCACAGGGGTTCTTTTAATAGGTAAAACAAGCAGTAGCATTCGCATGTTAAACAAGATGTTTGAAGACAAGCAGGTAAAAAAGATTTACTATGCCATCTCTATTGGCAAAATGGCTAAAAGCGGAGAAATAAACAACGATATTGATAATAAAAAAGCAATAACCAATTATACGGTAAAAGAGTCTGTTCAATCAGAAAGATTTGAAAAACTTAATCTTGTAAAGCTGGAGCCTAAAACAGGAAGAAGACACCAATTACGAAAACACTTATCTTCTGTTGGGAATCCTATACTGGGAGACAGAGATTATGGAATAGATGGACTAATATTAAAAGGAAAAGGATTGTATTTGCATGCGTATTCACTGGAATTTATTCATCCTTTTTCCAACCAACCAATTCATGTATCCGCAAATCTCCCAGAGAAATTCAAAAAGATATTTCCTGACATAAAAGATTTGTTTTGATAAAAGATACTAATACAATTCAGGTTTATCTATTCTAAGAGTAAAGCATAGTAATAAAAAAAACACTACAAGACTTCTACTTTCGCTTTTTTTTAATAAATTTAGTTGACTTTAATTAAAAAATAAATAAAACAAGTCTAATATCCTTAAACTTTTTCTAATATTTTTCTAAAGTAGAATAATATACTAAAAATAGGTTTTCTTACAATACAATGGAATTTACCAGCTTATCAAATCAAGTTAATTAAACAACTAAAAAGTTAGAGGTAAAAAAATAATTTAAAGTATAAACTAAATTCCATAAGAATGAAATTGAACAATATTAACATCAGAAAAAGGGTTAATGCAATAATGGCAATTTTAATTTCTGTTGTATTTGTTGCATTGGGAATTTCAATATACAAAACACAAAAAAAATCCATCATTAACGAAGCTGATGAAAGGATGCTCTCCCACCTTGACGATTTGTATTCTCTACTGGATAACCATGTTAAGTCAAAACAGAGCATGGTTAATATCAGTATGAATTTTGCCCACACTATATTTTACAACTATGGAGAAATTACAGTTTCAGAGGAAAAAATAACAGTAAAAGGAACTGATCAAATAAGTAAAAAAACAAAAGACTACCTTATTGATGAGTGGAGCATGAACGGGAAACCTATTTATGAGAATTTTGAAATTGTTGATCTTATAAAAGCAAAATCTGTTGAAACAGCAACTATTTTCCAAAAGATTGAAGATGGATATTTACGAATATCCACAAACGTTATTACAAATAACGGGGAAAGGGCTATTGGAACATTTATCCCCAACAGCTCAGAAGTAATTAAAACCATTGAAAAAGGTAAAACATTTTACGGTCGTGCTTTTGTTGTTAACGACTGGTATTTAACAGCCTATGAACCAATATTTTTAAATGGGGATATTAAAGGAATCTTATATGTTGGTGTTAAAGAGAGCAATTATGATTTCTTAAAACGTACATTCTCCAATAAAACATATTATACTTCCGGTTATCCTTTTATAATTAATAAGTCTGGTGATATTATTATTCATCCAACCCATGAGGGGGAAAATTTGTCTGATGCGAATTTCTTTAAGCAAATAATAAATTCGAAAGAGGGAGAATATAATTCTCGTTACTTATGGCCGGAAAATAACGAAGGAAAATGGAAACAGCAATATTTTAAATATTTTGAGCCCTACGAATGCTATTTATGTGTCTCATTATATGAGAATGACATGTATGCAAGTTTAAAAAGGTTATTAATTTTTGTTGTCCTGGGGATTACAATAAGCTTAATACTAACATTTACAGGTATTAGTTTGTTATTAAAACCAATTATTGATGGTGTAATAAAAGTTGCAGGATTATCAAAAGAGATTGCAAATGGAAATTTAAATGTCAAAATTGATATTGAAGGCAAAGATGAACTAGGCCAGACAGCTTCTTCTTTAAGGATTATGGTAAAAAAATTAAAGGATATTGTAATATCAATTAAAGAAAATTCCAATCAGATTGCAAATGTCAGCCAACAAATTAGTGAATCGTCCTTACAATTGAGCCAGGCAGCCAGCGAACAAGCATCATCAGTTGAAGAGATTTCATCAACAATGGAAGAGTTTGTAAGTGTTGTATCCCAGAACACTGTTAATTCAAAAGAAACAGAAGACATTTCTATACAAGCAAAAAATGGAATTAATGAAATAAATAAATATGCGAGTGGTGCTTTAGGTGCTAACCAAAAGATTTCTGAAAAAATAAATATTATCAATGATATTGCATTTCAAACAAATATATTGGCATTAAATGCAGCTGTTGAAGCAGCCAGGGCAGGCGAATACGGAAAAGGATTTGCTGTTGTAGCATCAGAGGTGAGAAAACTGGCTGAGAGGAGTAAAATTGCAGCAGACGAAATTGTAGACTTGGCAAAAAACAGCTTAAACATGTCTGAAGCTGCTGGAGATAAATTACAGAATATTTTACCTGATGTAGAAAAAACAGTCTCCCTGGTGCAGGAAATAAACACCGCAAGTCAGGAGCAGACTAGTGGCACAGAACAAATAAACGAATCTATCCAACAACTGAACCTTGTTTGTCAAAGAAATGCGGCATCAAGTGAAGAACTTGCTACAACCTCTGAAAACATGAAAGAGTTGGCAGACGAATTAAAAAAAACAGTAAGTTTCTTTAAAGTAAACAACCAGGCTCTACACAAAACACAGGTGAACTATCGCAACAGAATAAAGGATATCGCATCAAATATAGATGATGAAAACACTAAAAATAAAAATTTAATAGAAGACCCTGTAGATAGTGATTTTGACACTTTTTAAGAATAATCCAAGAGTGTGATTAGACTTACTGTTTAGGAATCTGACGTTTTGGTAGTTCTATAGTAAAAACAGTCCCTTGGTTTTTTTCAGATTTCACCGTTATTTTCCCGCCATGTTCCTGAATAATTGAATATGTTATTGACAAACCTAATCCAAGTCCTTTTCCTACCGGCTTTGTAGTAAAAAATGGATCAAATATTTTATCCTGAATATCACTTTTTATTCCTTCACCAGTATCCTGTATCCGTATTAATACGTTATCTTTTTTGCTTTTAGTCTCAATTTTAATTTTACCTTCTCCTGTTCCTATGCCATCAATTGCATTATTTATTATATTCATAAAAACCTGGTTTATCTTTCCGGGATAACAATCTATAATACAAGAAGTTTTATCAAATTCCTTTTCAATGCTTATAGCTTGATTTAATTTATTTTTTAGTAATAATAAAACATTATCAATTTCTTCATGTATATCAGATTGAAGCCAGTTTTCAGTTTCTATCCGAGAATATTTTGTTAATCCGGATACAATTTTTGTTATCCTTTCTGCCCCCAGCGTTATATCTGCTATTGTGTTTTTTATTGCATCAACTGCAACATCAAATTCAACATCATCTTTTATTTTTTTAATCTTTTCGAGCGCATCAATTCCTTTATCTTCAATTTTAGAGATTTCGTTAAATACATAATTGATATCGTCAAAATCTTTTGTTATGCTAGTGTGATAATTATTTAATAAATTAACTAATTTTTAATGCATCGCCGGTATATGTCCATCGAAATGGTTTAGCTCGTGTTGAATTGTATGTTTTGACATATTCAATTAATTGTGATGCCAATTGCTCTGATGATTGCCAAATACCTCCTTTAACAACATCTTTTGTCAAGATATTAAACCATATTTCAACCTGATTCAACCAAGAGGAATATGTAAGGGTAAAGTGCAATTGGAATTTTCTTTTACCATTCAACCATTCTTTAACATCCTTATGTTTATGTACAGCCAAATTATCAGCAATTATGTGAAGTTTCTTGTTGCGATACTTTCTGTCAAGCGCTTTTAAAAACTTTAGAAAGTTTTCTGCATTGTTCGCTTTTATTGTCTTAGCTGTCACTTCTCCTGTATGCACAGCAAGTGCTGCAATTAAGGAAACCGTTCCGTTGCGTTTATAGGTTGCTGTTTGTCTTTTTGGATTGCCGGGACTTAAAGGCAACTCCGGCTGAGTCCTGTCGAGTGCCTGTATTTGGGTCTTTTCGTCAACACAAATAACCAATGCGTTTTCCGGTGGCGACATATAAAGCCCAACTATATTTGTCATTTTTTTCTCAAATTCCGGATCTTTTGACTTGCCGCACCAATATTCTATTTTATGGGGTTTTAGATCCGCTTGCTTAAGTATTTGAAACACTTTTGATTGACTTATGCCCACTTCGTTGGCAATACGTTCTTGTGACCAATTGGTATATCCTCCATCTGGCTTAGAGCAAGCTTTTTCTATCACCATCGCCTGCTGTTCAGGGGTTATTACCTTTGGTTTGCCGCTTCGCGGGGCATCCTTTAACCCGGCAATACCTCGCTTCCGAAATCTTTGCCGCCACTTATTTACAACAGGCTTGCTAAGTCCGGTTTGATCAACTATTTCATCCAATGACATACCTTGGCCTGAACATAGTATAATCTCTGCACGCTCAACATATCGTTTTTCCAGCTTGTGAGAACGACTCATGGTAAGAAGCTCTTCTTTCTCCTCTATGGTTAATTGTATTGGTTTTCCTATCCTTGCCATAGAACAAAGATAGTAAATTATTAGTTAATTAACTTAGTAATTATCACACTAGTTACACCAGCCGAAATAAAATTAACCGGATTATTAATTTCATGTGCAATCCCTGCTGTAAGAACACCTACAGAAGCCATTTTTTCTGAATGGATCAATTGGTTTTGTGTTATTTTAAGTTTTTCCAATGTAGTTTCTATTTCACTTGTCCTTTCTTTAACCTTATCTTCAAGTATCTTATTCGAAGACTTTATATTCCTAATTCTTAACCGTATCCCCACCCAAATAATAAATACAATAAATAAAACCACAAATACTTTAAAGAGAATTGTTTCCCAAAATGCAGGAGAAATAACCAAACTTAATTCTGTAGGCACATCATTCCAAATCTTATCATTATTTGCTGCCTTAACTTTAAAAACATACTTACCATGAGGAACATTTGTATATTGAACAAATCTTCTATTACCGCATTTTTTCCATTCTTTATCAAAACTTTCAAGAATATATGAATAGGTATTTTTCTCTGGTTCAACATAACTTAATGCAGCAAATTCAATTGAAAATTCGTTTTGATTTGAAGACAATTTCAAAGCTGACTTAGTGAAAATAGTTGAATCGCTATTCCAGTCTCCCTCTGCCGTTGTAAATTTCGTGATTACCACCTTTGGTAAATACATATTTGGTTCTGGAAGTTTTGATGGAAACACATTAAACCCCTGAATACCGCCAAATAACATTTCTCCTGTCTTCAATTGCAAAAAAGAATGCACCAGGAACTCATTACTCTGCAATCCATCCTGAATGGTATAATTGATAATATTTTTTGTGTTAGGATAAAAATGAGAGACACCAAAATTAGTTGTAAGCCAAAGACTAGAATCTTTTTCGCAAATTATTCCCATAACCGTATTATTGGGCAAACCATCCTGTTCTGTAAATGCCGTAACTTGTACTGTTGATAAAGATATCTGGTTTATGCCTGTTTTTGTAGCAACCCAGATATTACCTCGTTCATCCGGGACAACTGTATAAACCCTATTATCGGATAAATCAGAATTACTGGTATTCAAACATTCAAAACCTGACGGACTAAATTTGAATACCCCTTCACCAAAAGATCCAATCCAGATAGTTCCTGTATTATCTGCTGTAATCCAGGTAGCTTTTATTGCTGGTAGTTCATCTGAAAAATTGATTACCCGATCATTTCTAATATTAAATAATCCATGACTATAACTCGCAATCCATAACGACGTATCATCTACAAACAAATCCCAAACCTGGGCATCAGAAGGTAAATTCCCGATCTTAAAATTTTTAAATGGTTGTGTTTTATTATCAGGAAAAAAAACTTGGACCCCGCCACCGTCGGTTGCCACTAAATAGTTTCCCTGGTATTCTATTAGATCCCTTATATGATTATTATTGAGTGAGGGATACATATCTTTATCCCAGTGTTTGAAGGAATTCTTTCTCCTATCCCACAGATTAACACCATTTTCTACAGTCCCAATCCAAATTTGACCTTTTAAATCTTCATAAAAACAACGGATTTTAGTATCCCCTAACCCATTCGAAATAATTGGATTTTTTTTGTGTAAAATAATTCCTTCCTCTACCCTATCCCATTTACAAATTCCGCCCAACGATGTTCCTATCCAAATAACGCCTCCTTTATCCTCGATCAAACAGGTTATTTCATTTGAACTAAGCGAATCTCTGTCATATAATACATTCTTATAATGGCTCCAGGTATCATTGCGTTTTCGTTTTAAACCATTATCAGTTCCTTGCCACAATATACCTTTCGAATCCAGCAACTCACAATTGATAGTTACATCTTCTGTTTTCAACGGATTAAAATAGGAAATTAAAGAAGGAATTCCTGGCAATAAACAATATTCTTTCTCTGACATAGAATATATCTTATTTGTATGAATGTTAACTACATGAATTCCCTTCTCTGTTAAAGCTACAATTGCCGTATCATTATAATTCTTTAGTGATAGAACAGATGTCCCAATAGGTAATAAATCACTACCATCTGATAAGTTATTAAATTTATTTGTGACATAATCGTACGTGCAAAGTCCCTTGGAATTTGTACCAACCCATAATTTACCATCACTATCAATACATAGAGCCTGAATATAATTATCAGGAAGAGATAGTGTATCTGAAGTAGTCCTAAATACTTCTATTTCATAACCATTATACCTATTAAGCCCATCGTAAGTGCCTATCCAAATAAAACCGTAACAATCCTGTACAATATCAAAAGCAGTGCTCTGCGATAGGCCAGCATCTACCGAAAGGTGAGAAAATTTAACATTATTATTTTGGCCCTTAAGTTGAAAAGAAAAAAAAATACAGATAAAAAATATTATCAGGTCGTTGTTAGTATTTAGTGTTTTCATGTGTAATTTACTAATGGTTCATTCAAGATTATATGTTTCTATATTTAATTAAAGTTAATAAAATTCTCTACGTGGAATGGACTAATTCATATTATACAACACTGAATAAAGCCACAATACATCACAAAACATCAAGATTTTCAGTAAATTAATTTAAAAATCCATTTCTTTCAATATTTTAAAAAGAGTAATTTATATACATCGAAAACAATCTATTCCTTAAATAATTAAATAAAATGTATGTTCTAAATGGAAAAGTAAAATATAACTTTACACTTAAAATAAAAGTAACAATAGTGATTATTTCAACATTCCTAAATCAATGTCGTTTAGTTAACGATTCTATAATTGACGCTGTCAGGTCGATATACTGTGATTTAAACCTGTCAGCGTGCGTAGCTCCTGACAGCGTTGGTACCTTAACTAAACAACATTGATTCTAAGATGATTTCTAACAATGTTGTAATTCAAAAAATGATGGAAAACAACAATAGTTCGTATTTCGACATTGAAAAATTTGGGGATTTACTTCTACAAACTGGAACGTTGCTTATGTGTTCCGGAGCATCAGCAGCACGAACACGTATGATAACAGACAGAATTGCGAAAACCTTTAACATGAATGTTGACCTGTTTATTACTCACAGGGCTTTAACAATTACTGTTTCAGATCCACAATCGAATAACATTTATAGCCGAATAAAACGCTCTCCTCCACAGGGTGTAAATTATACTGTTGTTTCCGGAATTAGCAGGATGAGCTGGAGTATTAAAGAAAGTAACTGGAGCCTTAAGCAAATTGAAAATGAACTTTTACGTCTTGAATCAGAACCTCATTACAAACGATTTTTAACGCTTAGTGTTGTTGGCTTAGCAGATGCAAGTTTCTGCTATTTTATTGATGGTACATTGCCTGCAATGCTAGTTGCATTCGCAGCTACATTTGCAGGATTATTTGTAAGACAGGAAGCTCATCGTTTAAAATTTAACAGCTACATGTGCATCTTTTTTGCTTCCTTTGCAGCAACATTAATTGCTGGTATTTTTCGTGTTTTATATCCTGATGGTGGTTTTGAAATGGCTTTCTCTTCATGTGTGCTCTTTCTCATTCCAGGTGTTCCTTTAATAAATGCATTCACTGATTTAATGGATGGTAATATTCTTAATGGCATCATTCGAGGAATGAATGGATTGATCATGGCTTTTATGATAGCATTAGGAATGATATTAAGTATTACAATCTATAATTTTTAACCATGATTGATCTATTAATAAGATGTATTCTCGGGGGACTCGCAGCAATTGGGTTTGCAATACTTTTTAATGTACCGAAAAGGATTCTGGTTCAAATTTTTATGATGGGTGCTATTGCCCTATTAGTAAAAACAGTAACACTTAATTATCTCCATTTTAATATTATTCTTGCATCTTTTTTAAGTTCGTCAAGTATTGGTATTATCGGATTGTTTGTTTCTGCTTATAAAAGAATACCTCCCCTTATATTGGTTATCCCCTCAGTTATTCCCTTAATCCCAGGGATTTTTATTTACAACACGCTTATTGGTTTGATGAAAATGACAACAGAAACTGACTCTTCTTTCTTTGATTTATTTATACAAACCTCACAAAATGGATTAAAAGCCACATTTATTCTTATGGTTTTAGCAATTGGGATATCAATTCCTAACCTGATACTTCGTCAGGATTCATTTTATGAAGGAACAAAAAGAAGAAAAATATTGTGGAAGAAATAAAACGAAAAAGAGGTTGTATAAAAAGTAAACGAATGAAGTTTGTCACCACTCAATGTGATAATTAATACACTTTGAGAGAAACCAAGGTCACTTACAATAAATACAGACTTCTTATACAGCCTCTTATAATACAATTCTAATTTTTACTTATACCCCTGGACATGAACATTTTTAATTGCCCTTCCGGAAGGATCATTCGCATTTTTGAACGACTCATCCCAGGCTAAAGCTTCTGCAGTACTGCAAGCGACAGAAGGAACAGAAGGCACGCAACTGGCAGCTTGATCACTTGGAAAATGTTCGCTAAAAATACTCCTATAGTAAAATTCTTCTTTTGACATTGGAGGATTAATTGGAAAACGATATTTAGCATTAGCCAACATTTCGTCTGTAACTTCGTTCCGGGTTATTTCTTTTAATGTATCAATCCAGCTATATCCAACACCATCAGAGAATTGTTCTTTTTGTCTCCAAACAACACTTTCTGGTAAATAACCTTCAAATGCTTTACGAACAACCCATTTCTCCATGCGTTCTTTTGTAATCATTTTATCTTTGGGGTTTAAACGCATTGCAACATCCATAAACTCTTTATCAAGGAAAGGAACTCTACCTTCTACGCCCCAAGCTGCCAAAGATTTATTTGCTCTAAGGCAATCGTACATATGAAGTTTACTTAGCTTTCTTACAGTTTCTTCATGAAACTCTTTATCGTTTGGTGCTTTATGAAAATACAGATAACCTCCAAATAATTCGTCTGCACCTTCACCAGAAAGTACCATCTTCACCCCCATCGATTTAATAACCCTTGCCATTAAATACATTGGAGTAGATGCCCTTATTGTTGTTACATCATATGTTTCAAGATGATAAATTACATCTCTAATAGCATCCAATCCTTCCTGAACAGTAAAATGAATCTCATGATGAACAGTACCAATATGATCTGCAACTTTTTGTGCTGCTGCTAAATCAGGTGATCCCTCCAAACCAACAGCAAAAGAGTGTAGTTGAGGCCACCAAGCAGGTTCACTATCATTATCTGCTTCAACACGTTTACCTGAATATTTTTTTGCGATTGCAGAAACAACAGAGGAATCAAGACCTCCTGACAACAAAACTCCATAAGGAACATCAGACATTAATTGGCGATGTACTGCCGCTTCAAGTGCATCATGCAATTCTTCAATGCTTGTTTCATTATCTTTTACTGAATCATATGTCATCCAATCACGCGTATACCATTTCTTCATTTCTCCTTCAGGACTATAAAGATAATGGCCAGGCAAAAACTCTTGTATCTTTGTACATACACCTTCTAGAGCTTTCAATTCTGAGGAAACATAGTAATTTCCGAATTTATCCCACCCCTGATACAATGGTATTACGCCAATTTGATCTCTGGCAACCAGATAAATATCATTTTCAGCATCATATAGTGCAAACGCAAATATTCCATTTAGATCTTCAATAAAATCTTTTCCTTTTTTACGGTATAACGCTAAGATAACTTCACAATCAGAATACGTTAAAAATTCATAACGCCCTTCGAATTGTTTACGAATCTCCATATGATTGTAAATCTCTCCGTTAACTGCTAAAACAAGTTTACCATCTTTGCTGTATAGAGGTTGTTTCCCTGATTGTGGATCGACAATGGATAGACGTTCATGCGCCAAAATTGCTTTGTCCCCGCAATAAATACCAGACCAATCAGGACCACGATGTCTTAATTTTTTTGACATTTGTAATACCTGTGGCCTAAGCTCCTGCGAATCGACTTTTAAATCAAATACTCCTACAATTCCACACATAATATCTTTGTTTTTATAGTTACGATCTTCTTTTTAATTACTTTTCTTAATATTTCTATTACATATTTGACAAAAATAAACAAAAAAAATAACAAATACCTGTTATTTTTTTGTTAATAACTACAAGTCGTAATCAAAACACCTTAAAATCTTTAAAAATGTAATAATTTTACTAAGAAAGGTGGTGCAAATATAAGTATTCAATCTGAAATTTATCTATTTTTATTACAACCATGGGGTTTTAAATGGGGGTATTTACAAATTCTAACATATTTAAAAAAATAACATCTAATTAAAATTTTGTTATAATTCATTGAATGATTATAACAAAATATAGCTGCACATTCTAAAAAATCATAAATAATCCTTATCCCCCTCTAATAATTTATACTTACCTGAATAAAACCAAATCATTAAAAAATTTTAAAATAATGATACAATTTCATAGTAATTTATCTTTTTAACGTTACATTCTTATATTTTTAAACCTATAAATAATGCGTTTTATGAAGAGTATGGTTCATTTAATAAAAAAAACATGACATCTTAACTTTCGTATTCATACTTTTGCTGCTCATAAATTCGAGTACAAACAAATAAAATCCTTGTTTTGAATAAAATAAAGAACACGCTCCTCATATTAATTTTATTCTTTTCTGCAAATTCCTATGCCCAGCCAGAGTGTTCAAATTTTAAGGTCGGGAAATACTTCCTAAGTGATCCTGCGTTAGATTATGAAATGGTTATTGAGCGAAATGACTCAATTCAAATTGAACGTAATATGACAACAGGTACAGAGTCTAAATATTGGATCGATTGGAAAAACGACTGTGAGTATAGCCTCAAAATATTTATGGGCACTGATGATGAATTAGAATTCTACAAAGACAAACTACTTTATGTTAAAATAGTAAATACCGAAAAGAATCATTATATTTTTGAAGCATCAATTCAAGGTATGGATTACAAAGTAAAACAGGTAATTTATCGTTTTCCAAATACCCTTTGATTTATTGAACAAAAAAAAACCACAGCTTATAAAAGCCATGGTTTTTATATTTTATTATAAGAATTATCTTATACCAAAGAAATTAGCACACCAGCAGCAACTGCCGAACCGATAACTCCCGATATATTACTTGCCATACAATATTGAAGGATATGATTTCCTTTATCGTATTTCAATGCCATTTCGTTAGCTACCCTTGATGCCATTGGAACTGCACTAAGTCCGGTAGCCCCAACCAAAGGATTAATCTTCTTTTTTGAAAATATATTATAAATTTTCACTGCCAAGATTCCTCCAGAAATTGAAATTGCAAATGCTATAAAACCACCTAAAACAATACCCAATGTTTTGGGGGTTAAAAACACTTCCGAAGTCATTGTAGCACCAACTGACAAACCAAGAAATATTGTTGCAGTATTCATGATTGATCCAGTAGCAGCATCAGCCAGACGCTCCGTTGATGTACCTATCTCTTTTATCAAATTTCCAAACAACAACATTCCAAGCAATGGAACTGACGAAGGAACAAGAATAGATACAACCGTACCCAATGCAATTGGAAAAATAATTTTTACAGTTTTCAAATTTTTAATTTCCACTTTATTTGGATATTTCTTATCCATCTCTCTCATGTTAATTAAAAATTCCTCTTTTTTCATCAACATTTTAGCCACTAAAGGAATTATTACAGGCACAAGGGCCATGTATGAATATGCTGCAATAGCAATAGGACCAAGCAAATGCGGGGCTAATTTTATTGTTGTATAAATTGCAGTCGGCCCATCAGCCCCACCTATTATTCCAAGTGATGCAGCTTCTTTTATGTCAAAGCCTAATGAAAGGGAAACTATTAACACAGTAAAAATACCTATTTGAGCTGCTGCCCCAAAAAAAGCGAGACGTAAATTACGAAGCATCGGACCAAAATCAGTTAACGCCCCAACTCCCATAAAAATAATAGGAGGCAGGAAACCCGTTTTAATCAAAGAATAGTACAGAAAATTAAGAATACCATAATCATGTGCTATTTCAAAAAGGTTTTTATACCGATGATCTGGCAACTCTATACCTTCTGCCGGAACAATTCCCATACCAGCACCGGGGAAATTTGCAAGAAGCACCCCAAAAGCTATAGGAACAAGAAGCAATGGCTCGTATTTCTTTTTGACCCCTAAATAAAGGAGAACAAAAGCAATAAGCCACATTAACACTGTTTTGTATGACATACCGCCAAAGGCTGTCATCTCATATAAACGCGATAAGATATCTTGCATAACTTACTGGAATTTAACTAGAACATCTTCTTCATCCACGGCATCTCCATTTGAAACACAAATTTCAACAACGGTACCTGATTGTTCTGCGCAAATTGCATTGTAAGTTTTCATTGATTCTATGTATCCAATGGTATCACCTTCTTTAAAAGTATCGCCAACCTTCAGTGCTTTTTCCGTAGAATCTTTCGTTAAAAAGAATTTTCCTTCTAATGGAGCAATAATTTCTTCTAAATCAGAACTAGATGACTGTGAAACTTGTTTTGTTTCTTCCTTAACAGCTCCTTTTGTTGAAGCACTATTTTCTCCATAAGCAATATTAACATGGAATTTCTCTCCATTAATCTCAAGGTCAAGAGATTTTGGTTGATATTGAGTCCCACTACTAACTGCGGGGGCAGCTTCCGGGCATTCTTTATCCTTTTCTTCTATTTTCTTCGCTAAATCAGCTTCGAAATCAGCTTTTGCTTTTCCAGATTTATATGCTCTATATTGTTCCGGGTGCATTGCAAGCTCAAACAATTCTTCTTCATCTTCACCCAAATCCCAGTTATTTTCTTTCATTTCTGCACGGAAATCATCTAACTTATCAGGGTACATGTCCTGTGGTACACCTGTAAAGAATTCTCTTCCTTGCTCTTTTGCCAGTTTTATAATCTCTGGAGAAAGTTCACCTGGCAGCTTTCCTGAATTTCCAAGAATCATATCCCAGATATTATCAGCGATCATTGAGAACCGTTCTTTTCCTTTTTCCATTTGAAGTACGTTCATCATAGCCAAATTCTTAACATATTGGCTAAATGGAGTAACTAATGGCGGATAGCCTAACAGCGGCCATATGTATTCAACCTCATCAAACAACTTGATTAGTAATTCATCTTGAGTTAATGTTGGTTGATTCTTTTTGGTTTTCCATTTATTTAATCCTTCCAGGTTATTTTCAAGGTCAGCCATCAAACTTCCCATCATTCCTCCAGGTAAACCAGAACCAATAAGCAATGAGTTCATTAACCTGTTCTTTGGATTAATATAGAAACCTAAGAATTCATCAATAAATTCTTGTGTCAGCTTACGAACTTCCATGTAAGCCTTCATATTGATATCAGGCACAAGAAACCCTGCATCTTTTAGCATTCCATGTACTGCAAGGACATCTGCATGACCTGTACCCCAAGAAAGTGGTTCCATTGCAACGTCTATATATTCAGCTCCAGCACGGGCTACTTCTAATATAGATGCCATAGAAAACCCAGGCCCTGAATGACCATGGTATTCAACAGGAATCTCCGGGTGACGATCTTTAATATTTTTCACTATTCTGCCAAGGAAAGCAGGACGACCAATACCAGCCATATCTTTAACACAGATTTCCTGAGTCCCCATCTCAATTAGGGTATCAGCCAACTTTGTATAATACTCAACCGTATGGACTTTAGATATTGTTAAACTTAATGCAGCCTGAGAAATCATTCCTCCTTCTTTCGCATATTTAATAGATCCCTCTAAGTTTCTAGGATCATTTAAGCCGCAGAAAGAACGAGCTATATCAGTACCCTGTTTCTTTTTAACTTTGTACATTAATTTACGTACATCTGCAGGAACCGGGCTCATTCTGATACCATTTAAAGCCCTCTCTAGCATATGGGTTTGAATCCCAACATCATTAAATGGTTGAGTCCATTTTCTGTTTGCAACATTAGGGTTTTCCCCAAACAATAAATTGATTTGTTCGAATCCTCCACCATTGGTCTCAACCCTGGCAAAGCAATTCATATCAATTATTGCAGGAGCAACTTTCAACAACTGATCAACTTTCGGGACATATTTCCCCGACGATTGCCACATGTCTCTATACAAGAGACTGAATTTTATTTCTTTAGCCATTTTTATTTGTTTTTATATACATCTACTATTTTTCCTTGTCCCTGTGTAATATATTCGACTGTTGAAATAATTGCTGCCATAGTTTTATTATCAACAAACCCCTTCTTCTCTGAAATTTTTACAATTTCTTCACCCTTATCTATTTTATTGATTACACGAATTATCAGATTACCTATTAGTACAACAAGCGCTAAAATTAAAAAAACGGTTATCATACCAACAGCCATTACTATCAAAGCTTCATTAAAATCTTTCATACATTATTTCTTTAGATACAACCTACATCACGATGGTAAAATCAACGCCCTCATAAGATGGATAGTTCTCTGTCGTTATGCGCTAAAACCACATTCTGGTTATTTCTTAAAACTTTAAAACGAGCAAGAACTTTATCTTTTACCAAAAAAAATAAGCTGCAAAATTATTGTTATTTATAAAATAACAACCGATTTCTTACAATTTATATTAAGTAAAAATTATATTTTCATTAAAATCATGTTGATTTTATCATCGTTTTCTTATAAATTATAAGCAAAAGGAGGTATTATGTAATTATTACTCACGCATGACTTTTATCATGTATCAATCTATCACACAATCCATTAAAATTTCATGAAAGAGTATATCAAAAGAAGAAGGTTCTTAATATTTATTCAATTATTAGCTTCGTGTAGTTTAATGAACCAAAACATCCAAAACCACCATCAACTGTAGTATACGGTGCCCTGAAACTATTTAAGTTTATTATCGAACTTGTAACATCAGAAAAATAATCGGCCAGATTTTTATCGTAAGCATAAATATAAACTTCTCCTTGAGAAGGAAAAGCAGAATCCAATTCAATTGTAATCTTATTCTTTCCATCTACCGGTGTATGATAACCGAGAGAAACAGAACAATAAACTATTTCATATAAATGAGCAGTTTCATCTTCTTCAATTTCCAATTCAAGTTGGTTCTCTTTTATTGATGCACCTAAAACAATCGGTTGATTTGGAACAACAGTTGAAGCAAAAACAGTATCATAACCATCATATGAACATTCTAAAGTAAAAGTTTGTCCCGCACTAACCTGTAGCCCGTCTGTTTTAAAAAGTCCGTCAACATAACCATCTTCCAGCTTCTCATAATTAAAATTCAAAGATTTTAAACTAGTCCCATCATCAAAACTTACCCAAACACTGGCTTCTTTTAATGATAAAGAATCTGAAAATTCAATTTCTTTTGATGAGACTGTTTTTTCAACACGGACAAAAGATTGTTGCTCTTCTTCTACCAAATTAGGACGTATTACTCCAAATACATTAATGGCCTTTGTGTATTCTTCACCATCAAAGAAATCAGGTTGCTTATTAAACCCCAGGTACCATTCCGCTGCTTTTTCACAAGAATTAAACAACACAAAAAATGCAATTATGAAATATATTTTGTTTATGTTCTTTTTCATTTTCTAGAATTTAATTGAATAACCAAAACTTACAGAAGGTAAATAATTGAATCCAACCGGGAAGTACATATCCTCGAATCCCGGAACTGAGTAGTATTCTATATTTCTATAAAAAAATGTAAGATTGACAATATCAACCGTGAGAAAGGATTCATCTGCCTTAAGGAATTTCTCAAGCTTTACTCCGAAACCAGAACGAATTCTCTTTTTCAACCCCATATCCATTTGAATTACAAAGGGTAAACGGGCATTATTTTTTTTATCATCCACATATTGTGTTGATGGAATAATTGAGTTTGAAACCGGATCGTAATAATAATAAACCTGTTGTGTACGGGCAATCGTTGTTGGATGGCCAGACATGCACTGTAGGGCCAGACTATAAGAAACGACATCTGTTAATTGGTAATTTACCACCCCTTTTAGTGCATGTGTCCTGTCATATTCTGAAAGAAAAGTATCTCCTCCTACAAATCCTGGAAACTCTCTTTCGCTTCTACTTAGCGTATAACTAAGCCAACCACTGAACGATTTTATTTTTCCCATCAACATCATTTCAACGCCATATGACCTTCCGCTTCCTTCTAAAAGTTTATCCCCCAGGGATTCTCCGTCAGATGCAGCCATCAAATCGAATGTATAAAGCCGCTCCATATCTTTATAAAACACGTCAAAAGTAAGAGTTGATGTTTTACCAATATCTTTATTAAAACCCACAATATAATGCGTTGATTTTAAAGGTTCTCTATTGTGAAATGGATAATAATAATCCAGCATCTGAGTAAACTCATATTCTGCTGTATTCATACTTGTGAGATATTGATAATAAATCCCCCAGGCTGCTTTTAGTTCCATATCCCAAGGTAATTTCAGTAAAATATTGCTTCTTGGTTCAATTCCAATATCATCATTTCCACTGTATTTTGTAATCCTCACTCCTGGCCTTAAAATAACTGGACCAAGCTTTATTTTGTCTTCAATAAAACCAGCAAGTAAATTGGGTTTTACAGATTCTTCACCTTTACTAAAATCATTAATTTTTGCTGCATTGAAAAATTTATAAGAACTGGCCTCCCCTCCTATTTTTATCGTTTGATAAACTCCCGGGATCCATGTTAAAGAAGCTTTTGCTGTTAAATCATGTATGTAACTCTCAAAATTTGTTGAATAATTATCATTAAAATAGACATCCCCGGTTTCATCATCTGTTATACGATAACGCATGCCAGAGCTATTATCTGAATTATGAAACGAACCATAAACCTGTGTTCGTAATGTTAAGGTAGGAGACAAAATTGAGCGATTTATAAGTGTGATTGCATTGTTGTTCCATTTATTGCTATTATTTAAATCAAGATTATTGAAAGCATCTTTTATATCTTCATCTGCAAATGAATTAGCAAAATATTTGTAAAAATTTCCAACATTTAATTTTGAAACATCTCTCGATGTTAAATATTTTATTGACATACTGTTTCTCTTACCTAATTTAAATGTATAGGAGAGGTTCATATCATAATAATAAGTATTGGCATACGTCATAAAATTTCCAGCTATTGGATAATATGCCCTGGCAGCAAGTGTCATTGTTGAGTTTGCCGTTACCGGAAATTCACAAAATCCTTTAAAATGATTACTTGTTGGTTGAAATTCACCATGAAAGCCATTGCTGTTACCATCTTTGGTCGTTACATTTATGATAGATGAATTGCGTCCTCCATATTCTGCACCAAATCCTCCAACAAGCAATTCTATATCTTTTACGGTATTTGTATTAAATATCCCTGCTGAAGTTGATACATGGTAGGGATTATAAAGTACAACACCATCAATCATAACCATGTTTTCATTGGGATCTCCACCACGAATTGAAACCAATGGACTGAGAGGTGAAGACGATTCAATACCAGGCAAAAATTTTAATGCCCTGAAAACATCATTCCTTGCTGTTGGTATTAGTTGGACTGCTTTCATCGATATCTCCCTGACAGATGTTTCTACCTCCCTGTCTCCCAGTTTTTCAGGTCGTAATTCAACAACAGAAACTTCATCAATCGAAATGGACTCTGGAGCCAACTTGGTTTCTTCAAGCAAAAGATTTTTACCTGTTACAGTAACTTTTATCTCTTTAGTTTTATATGCGATATGAGCAACTTCTAAAATATGGGTTCCATTTTCAACTCCACGTAATTGAAAAAAACCATTTACATTTGTTACTGTACCCGAATATGTATCTTTTATTCGAACTGTTGCCCCAATTATTGTTTCGTTCGTTTCTAAATCACTCACAACACCGGAAATTGTGACCCCCTGTTGTGCATTTAATGAAAGTGTAACAATGAATAGTATAATTAATAAGAACTGGATTTTTTTCATATCAATTCTTTTAAAATCTATAACCTAATTGAACACTCAATCCGGGTTTAAACTTAAAAAGTCCATCGGGGACATAATAAATACTTTCAAGTATTCCTGCCCCAAAAACAAAACTGGGGTTGCTATTAAAAGGTGTATATAGTACATATTGTGTTGCACTTGCTTCCAGCAATAGAATATGCCAGATTGGATGTTCTGCCTCCCACATATCCCTCCATTTATTAACACCTATTAAAAAATTTGTATTAATATCAAAAAGCAAATTATTATTGAGACGATATATAAAATGTTCTGAATTTCTTGAAAACGATATGGATTCAAACTTTTTCTCATTTCGGTAGCGAAACATATATCCGCTCTGTTTGAATTTTTTAGATGCTTCTGGTTCAACAAAGATTACTTCACCTTCTAACATCCAGAAATCGAGTCCACCAATAAATCTTGAAGACATTTGTAAATTTGTTTGATATGTTAATTCTGAAGAACGAAAATTATAAGGTAATGGATCCGAAGCATTAATACAATCTGTAATTTGACTTATATCTTTTTGAAACTCTTTTTCCCAATTTGTTAATAGTTTTTTCTCTTTTTGAGCAGGTTCTTTTCCTTTGGCACGTGCGTTTATTTCTTCGTTATAAATCAATGTTCCATAAGTTGTATCTGTATTATTAGAAGAATATTTTACAACTTCAATAATTGCATTTAAGGATAAAGCTGGATATATCAGTCCTTTTCTTTCATCAATCTCAAATCTGTTTATTTTGAAATCATAAATTGTATTCCCTGAATTTTCAAAAAAATCAGTAAAATATTCACCAACTGGTTTATTAATATTTATATAGTGATCAACAGGAATATAATTGTAGATGTTTTTTTGTGTTATTCGTAATACATTCTCCTCTCCCAGCCTATCATCCTGAAATATATTTATTGAGGCATTTATCTTTGTTAGAGTTGAGTCAACAGGGACTTCGATAATTGTGGTATCGCTAATAAATTTATTCTGACTATAAAGACAGATAAATGGAATTAGTACGAATACCAAAAGGGCAGTAAGTCGATTCACCGGTTTATTTTTTTAATATTTAAAAGCAAATATAAACTCTATGGTCATTAAAAAACAATAAATTTTAAATTAGGAGGTGAAATCTTCCTTGCTGCATCATTTTGTAAGTTATTTTCGTAAAATAGTTTTTCATTTCATAAAAAAAGCTACCCTTTTCAGAGTAGCTTTTCTTTTATCTTTATTAGCGTTATTGTTTCATAATTTTTAACTCACTTAAATCGCCGTTATTATTTATCAACCTGACTATATACATACCCAACTTCAGCTTACTAAAGTTTAAATACGTTTCATAAGAACCATACGCTTCTTTTCTTTCAATTAAATTTCCTGTTAAATCATAAACATTAATAATTCCGTTAAATTCTTTCTCAAATTTTATGGTTAGTTCATTATTAACAGGATTTGGGTAATATTCTAATTTAGTATTACCAGAAACTTCAATTACTGACGTTACAACAGTAAGGTTTATTGTTATTATACTATCACAACCTGCCGCGTTATAAATGGTATCAATATAAGTACCACTTTCTGTCAATGTAATACCGCTTGGAGAAGTGTACGAATCTGATACGCTTTCTGTTATTGTTGATTCTGTACTCTCGTTAACAGTCAGGTTAAGTGTCACAACGCTGTCACAGCCCACTGCATTGGTTAAAGTATAAGTGGCCGTATTGTTACTTTCTGTATACGTATTGCCATCTATCCATACATAGCTATCGCAGGCAGTCTGTACATCAGTGCCAGTTGTGCTTTCGCTGATTGTCAAATCCAACGTTACAACACTGTCGCAGCCCGCTGCAGTGGTTAAGGTATAGGTGGCCGTATTGTTACTTTCTGTGTATGTATTGCCATCTATCCATACATAGCTACCACATGCAGTTTGTACATCGGTGCCGGTTGTGCTTTCGCTGATGGTTAAATCCAATGTTACAACACTGTCGCAGCCCGCTGCATTGGTTAACGTATATGTGGCCGTATTGTTACTTTCTGTGTACGTGTTGCCATCTATCCATACATAGCTGTCGCAGGCAGTTTGTACATCGGTGCCGATTGTACTTTCGTTGATGGTCAGATCCAATGTTACCACGCTGTCACAGCCTGCTGCATTGGTTAAAGTATAAGTGGCCGTGTTGTTACTTTCGGTATACGTATTGCCATCTATCCAAACATAGCTGTCGCAAGCTGTCTGTACATCGGTGCCGGTTGTACTTTCGTTGATGGTTAAATCCAATGTTACCACGCTGTCACAGCCTGCTGCATTGGTTAATGTATAAGTGGCCGTGTTGTTACTTTCTGTGTACGTATTGCCATCTATCCATACATAGCTGTCGCAGGCAGTTTGCACATCGGTGCCGGTTGTACTTTCGTTGATGGTTAAATCCAATGTTACCACGCTGTCACAGCCTGCTGCATTGGTTAATGTATAAGTGGCCGTGTTGTTACTTTCTGTGTACGTATTGCCGTCTATCCATACATAGCTATCGCAGGCAGTTTGTACATCGGTGCCTGTTGTTGGTGTGCATAACGTACCTGTAGAACGAGTGTAACTCACTGCACCTCCACCTCCAGCTCCCCAGTTAGTAAAGGTAAGCGTTAAATAAACATCTTCTTCTACTAACCAAACACCTAATTTTTTTCCAACAAGGGCTGTCATTACAGTGCCTTCTGCAAAAATGCTTTCATTAGGGTTAATTGTTGTTGTTCCTCCGTCATATTCTAACTGCGTAATTATTGAGCATAGAGCTCCAAATCCGGTAAAATTTACAGGGTTTCCTAATGTTCCATAATAACTGTAAGTCCATGTAGTAGTAGCCCCGGTGTTATCTAACAATGCCCATTTTATACCTTGGGTACCCCCTTCAAACGTAAAAACATGATCAGAACTACCATCCCAAAAATCAGCCTCTAAATCATTAGAGGTTGCATCTTCAGCAAAAGTATCCTGAAACCACTGGTAGTTATAAATTGCTTTGCTACTCTGCCGAGTAATCGTAACTTTTGGAGTAATTACATCCTGGTTTGCAACCTGAGTCCAGTCTGCATTAGCTTCTTTTGTAAAAGTAATGTCATCCCCTGTCCAGATAGTTTGAGCATTAACTGATACACCAGCTAAAGAAATAAACAATACCCACAAGAATACGTAAATTTTCTTCATAATAATATTTTTAATTGATTGTATTTCAAAGTTATCGGCATTTTATTTCATAAACAAAAAGAAAGAATTGATTTACATCACCAAGTAAAAATGATTTAAATTAACGTCTGTCGAATAAACTTTTAAGTCTTAAATAAAGGTTCAACATCTTTTATTAATTCAGCTAACTCTTCTTCTTCATCAGAAGTGATTTCCTCAAAATGGATAGCTCTTTCTATTGCATTCCAATAAAAATGAATATCTCCAGGAGAAATAGCAGCAGTAGTACCTTGCGAAAGAGTATATTTTAGGGATAACTCTGTTAATCGTTTATCTTCAATTGGAACATACCAAAGTTTTTCATATGGATTTTGTACACCACCAGGAAGTTTGGTTAATGACATGGGTTTTAATGCAAGAATTACAAAAAAATTAAAATCTAATGTAACAAATGAGTCCCTTGTCCGTCATACTTAAAATTTTATTGGCATGAGAGCAAAGAATAATGTTTTTGCAACAATTTTGTTGATTGTTTTTCTAATTATCCTAGTATTAACACAAACATTATAATTCAGAAATTTGCTACAACCTAATAATGTCTCACCTAAACAAATTTTCAAATTTACTACCTGTATATTCTATATTTTTGCATAGTAGTTCTACCTTAATTTCAATGATTAAACAAAAACATTGAATTTTTGCAAACTTTTTCTTCTTTTGGATATTGACTTGTTAATAGTAAAGACTTTATGCCTAAAGGTTTTGCAAACCATACCAATCCTTTACTTACCGTTTCGCTATCGTTTATTACATTTTCCATTGATGGCTCCTTAGCAATCCCCAAATTAAAAGCTACTGGTAAAGCAATTCTTTTTCTAACATTCTCTGATGCACTACTCGCTTTCACCTTTGTGATTAGCTAATAACTTGAATACTAAACCGCAGAGTTCGCAGGGGTGACGCAGAGAAATTTATTTCTACTTCTTAGTAACCCCTTTCTCAAAAAACAATTCTTCTTTAAGGACATCTATTCTTTGTTGTGCATAATATTTTTCTCCCGTTGAAATATCTGAATTTGCTTCAACAATCTGTTCATAGAGTTTCAAAGCCTTTTCTTTTTTATCCAGATAGGTTTCATAAATTCTTGCTATCTGCATGTCTACACGGGAATGATACAAAAGAAAAAATTTCTCTCGTGTATAAAACTGTAAAGAGTTTGGTCCCGGTTCTATCTCCTTTATCTCAAGCCATGATTCAATTGCCTTTTCGTATTCACCATTAGCTTCGTACGCATCAGCAATATCAGAATATAATTGTATAATTATTAGTGGTTCTGGTTTCATAACCATCAATGCCCTATTAAATGCATTTAGTGCTTTGTCTGGCTGACCTAATGCCATGTATGTCCTTCCCAGATAACTATAAATACCATTGTTCTTCTCGAGTTCAAGCGCGATAGATAAAAACTCTATTGCTTTATCAAGTTTTACTGTATCAACAAGAGAGGATTGTGGTGTCCTTAAGCTCCCTATTTCAAAATAATCAGCTCCTAATTGTGCTGCTGTCTCGTAATTATGGAGACCTAATTCCCATGCTTTGGTATAAAAAGGTATTGCCTGGTAATAATGTCGCCTTGAGTCATGAATTTCTGCCATCTGAAAATACAACTTTGAATTTTCTGGTTCTTGAGCTATTGCCTTCTGCATATAATAAATAGCTGTATCCTGCAGATTTTTGGCTGTATAAATCAAACTAATGTACTCATATGACTGCACATCTGATGAGTCAAGTTCTATTGCCCGTTCTAAATAGGGTATCGCCTTGTTTGATTTACCTACTTTGATAAAACAAAATCCTACTTGTTTGTTAAAATAAGAATTTAACGTATCAAGGTCTGCCAGTTTTAAATAAATATCCAGAGCATCTGTAAATTTTTCTGATTTAATTTTTAACCGCGTCAGATAAATACCTGCAGATAGATTGGTTGAATCAAGATTAAATACTGATGTAAAAACTGAATCTGCCAGGTTCAAATTTCCTCGTTGGTATAAAATTCTTCCCAATTCCATCAGATAATCGGTATTTGTTGAGTCTATAGAAATGGAATTGTAAATATGAGACAAAGCATCATTGTAGCGATACATTGATTTATAGATTAATGCTTTGTAATAATTACTCCGGGCTAATTGGGTTGAATCTGACAAACTCAGCGAGTCGCATAATAAAAGAGCCGTCTTGTAATCGTCTTTTAAGAGGGCTGAGTTTAATGTGATTTGGTATGTATTGGATTGCTGGGAATAGCTAGTGTCATGTCAATTGTAATTTGACGTAATTTTATTATCTTTACCAAAAATTATTATGGTAAAGTATAAAGTAGCATTAACAAAAGATGAGCGTGATGAACTTTTGTCTGTTATAAGCAAAGGCAAGCACACATCACAAAAATTTAGAAATGCGTACGTTCTTTTAAATAGCGATGAAGGTAAATATTCTGATAAAGTCACAAATGCCGAGATAAATAAAGTGCTGAAAATTGGAATGCGTACCATTGACAGAATTAAGAAACGTTTTGTAGAAGAAGGCTTTGATGCTTGTCTAGGCCGCAAACCTACGATTAGGGAATATGAAAGAAAAGCGGATGGTGATTTTGAGGCACGTTTAATCGCATTGAGCTGTAGCGAGCCGCCAGAAGGCTTCTCAAGGTGGTCTTTACGCTTGTTGGCGGACAAAATGGTAGAGCTTGAAATTGTTGACTCAGTATCGCATGAAACGGTCCGTTCCGTTTTAAAAAAACGACTTAAAACCCTGGAAGGTGAAAGGATGGGTAATCCCTCCTGAGTCTGATGGAGATTTTGTTGCAAGCATGGAAAAGGTCTTGGATGTGTACAAACGGCCATATGATGAGAGAAATCCGGTTGTTTGTATGGATGAATCTCCCAAACAACTGATAGGGGAAACAAGGACTGGAAGTTCAATGGGGCCAGGAAAAGAAAAGCGCATCGATTATGAATATTCGAGAAACGGGACATGTAATATATTTATGGTGAATGAACCACTTGCAGGAAAGCGCCGCGTTAAAATTACCGAAACAAAAACAAAACTTGATTGGGCTGAACTGGTAAAAGAAATTGCAGATGATGATTACCCAAGTGCAGACAAAATAACCTTGGTGATGGATAATTTAAATACGCACAAATCAGGGGCGCTGTATGAAAAATTCAAACCCAAAGAAGCAAAAAGGATATTGGACAGGTTTGAATTTGTATATACACCAAAGCATGGTAGTTGGCTTAATATGGCTGAAATTGAATTACATGTGTTAAATAGCCAGTGCCTCAACCGAAGAATTGAAGACATGGATACAATAATTTCAGAAACAACAGCATGGATGAACCATAGAAACAATAAGATTGCTAAGATAAATTGGCAATTTACAACTAAAGACTCGAGAATTAAGCTGAAAAAGCTTTACCCGTCAATTAATGATTGACATGACACTAGTTGCTATTCCCAAAACAAATAATAGTATATAAAAAATTGATTTTTTCATTTCAATAGTGATATTTCTTAGCGACCTGTTTAGAATGAGAAAGTCTTTCTTATTAATTTTTATTAGAGCATTAAAATCTGCTAAATGAAGGTATCCAAAAAGTTATTTGATTGAAAACTCTGTTAGGTTGTTAATCAACGAATTGACAAAACCCGACAGAGTCAGTAGACCTGTCGGAATTTTTTACAGCCTTACTTGTATTGTCCTCAATGTTACAATACAGATTTAACTTATTCTGTAACTCATCTTAAAGTCCTCCTAGGAGGACTTTAAGAGGTCTTTTGTATTAGCTACCTATATGGCTGATAAGCAAAACTGATGTTAAAATAGCTATCTTCCAGATATTCATTATCTAAAGAATAAGATTCTTTTATAACTGCTAGTAGTTTTTGTTCATCTACTAATTTATAAACATCATCCAGAAGAGATTGGTTTTCATTTTGTTTAACTGTAAGATTCTCTATTTTAAGTTTATCATTTACATAAAATTCAACCTGTACATTAAATTTATCTGTCAGTTCTTCTTTGGCATCCCCGTCTGAAGGTAATCTTATACCTAAGTTTAATCTTGGCACACCATTTATTACACTTACAGATATCTTACTATATTGCTCTGCACTTTTTGTCTCCTCCACTTTCTTTTCTTCCGTTTGGAATACAATAGGAAATGTAAATTGTACAGCTACATTTTGTCCTCTCTGCTTCCCGGGAGTCCAATCAGGAGAAGAATTTACAACACGCAGTGCTTCTGCATCAAGCAACGGATCAGCACTGCGAACAACGGTGGCATCATGCACCTTGCCATCTGTTCCAACTATAAATTGTACAAATACACGCCCTACAATACCTTTTTCAAGCGCTTCTTTAGGATATACCAGACTGTCTGTTACATAATCCCTGAATTGCATATGGTTTCCTCCATTAAAGAGAGGCATTTCTTCTACAATAAAGAATAAATCATCCCCTCCATATTCACTTGGATCTGCCGTTTTGAGAGTTACTTCCTCTTCTATTTGTTCTCCCAGAATTTGGTTGCTTTCTGTACAAGCAAAAAAGATTCCTACAAAAATTAAAATAGGTAGAATAAAAAGCGGTATTAACCGCTCAACTGTTTTTAGTTTTTTTGTCATCATGATTACACGTTTTTTTAAAAGTGAATTATTAAAATTATTGGCTAGTGTTATTTTATAGGTAAACAGGCTATTTTGTAATAGCTCATTAAAGTAATCAACAAGGTTTTTAGAAGTTTTATTTATCATCCCCCTGTCTGCCAAATATTCGTGATTTTCTATTGCTAATTTCTTAAACAACCAGATAAAAGGATTAAACCAGAATAAAAGCTTCAATACCTCAAATATTATAATGTCTAAAGAATGCCACTGTTTTACATGCACTCTTTCGTGTTCCATAATGGTTTCCAGCTCTTCTACATTATCGATCAGCTTGTTATTAATATATACCTGGTTAAAAAATGAAAAGTGCGGATAATTACCATTAATCAGATTATAGGTATTTGTATTATAGTAAAGCAACTCACTCTCTTTTCGTAAACGGATAATGTGTATAACCTGGAAAATAAAAAACACAAGTAAAATAAATACAACTAGTAAATACAGATATTGGTAATTAGACAGCAAAGCTTCTGTTTCATACTGATATTCTGCATTTACAAATACCTCTTCCATTAGATATGAACTCGTTGGAATATCACTATTCTGGGGTAATGAGAAATTTATCAAGGGTAAAATCATTCCCAGCACCGGCATTCCCAAAAGCATAAACCGGTTAAAAATCAACATAGGCCTGTTTCGTAATGCAAGGAAATAAATAACATACAATATTCCCGTTGCGAGAATTGACTCGATAATATATGATTGTTGTGGTATCATTTTATTTTTAATTTAAAACAAATGAAACAGGACAAGTAAATTGAACAGCTATATTTTCTCCATTCTCAAGCATAGCAGGAGTCCATTTGGGAGAACTTTTTATTATTTTAAGAGCTTCTTCATCAAGTATTTTATTTATGCCTCTAGCAATCTTTGCGTCAATTATTTCACCCTTCGATGAAACAATAAACTGGATGTATACTTTACCTTGAATATTTTGTTTTTTAGCTTCTTCCGGGTATACAAGATTATCTTGAATATATGTTATAAATTTTTGATGGCTTTCTCCATTAAATTTGGGTAAAATATCAGCATTTACATAGACTACTTCACCATACTTCTCTTTTGAACCTTCAATAAAATTTCCTTTGTAATTTATTTTCTGTTCATCTTTCAGCTGTGTTACGGGGATACTTTCTTCTTCCTGTACTTCACCATTACCTTCAATCTGTTCTTTACTAGCCTCATTGGCTAGAATGTTATCAGTACAAGCGAAAAATACTCCAACCAATAAAAAAATTGGTATAATCAATAAAGGGATAAACCTTTCTATTCTTTTAAAATTTTGTTTTGTAATCATTTTAATTCGTTTTTTTAGTAATGAGTTATTAAAATTATTTACGATGGAAATATTGTAGTTAAATAATGTGGATTGGAGCAGTTCATTAAAATAATCATAGATATTTATTGTTGTTGTTTTCAGCATCCCTTTGTCTGCGAGATATTCATGGTTTTCAACAGCTAAATTTTTGATTAACCAGATAAAAGGATTAAACCACAAAAAAATTTTCAGTATTTCAAATAACAAAATATCAATAGAATGCATCTGTTTTACATGAACCTTTTCATGTTCAATAATCATATCCATTTCATTTTTTGACTGAATTAATTCTGTATTAATAAAAATTCTATTGAAGAATGAAAAATGTGGGTATTTCCCTGATATTATCTTGAATGTATCTCCTTCAGAATTTTGTCCCAAACGGAAAATATGTATAATCTGAAAAATAAAATGCACAAGAAAAATAACCGTAATTACGAAATAAATTGTTTTCCAATTTAAAATATCAAACATTAAAGTTTGATTGCCAGACAGAATTATTGTAACACCTTCTAATAATATTGAACTTGTTGGAATCGTCGAATTTTGTGGTAAAGAAAAATTAAGAAAAGGGACTAGAAAACCGAGAAAACTTATTACAAGCAATAATATTCTATTAAACACAAGTGTTGAGCTATTTCTTAGACCAATCAAATAAATACTGTACAGAATACCTGATACCAGTATAGATTCTATGATATATGTATCTTGTAAAATATTATTCATTATCTTTTTATTTTTACATTCTCCCTTTTCCGGTTTCCTATTAGTAATTACAGCTTATTGTTTACTCTTTACTTGTCACTCCTAACTATCTTTCTTCTTCTTCTCCTCCTCCAATACCTTCATTATATCTTCAATCTCATTTAAACTTAGATTTTCTTGTTTTGTAAAAAATGAGACCAGCTGCTTAAATGAATTCCCAAAATATCCCTGCACAAAATTGTTAAGGTATTTTTGGGAGTATTCATCTTTGGTTATCAATGGAAAATACTCATGTGTTTTACCGTAAGAGTTATGTCCTACAAATTCTTTCTTTTCAAGAATTCGAACAATGGTTGATACTGTATTGTAAGCAGGTTTTGGTTCGGGTAATTCTTCTATTATATCTTTAACAAAAGCTTTATCCAGTTCCCATAATACCTGCATGATTTGTTCTTCTGCCTTGGTAAGTTGTTTCATTAATATTAGATTTTATTGTTTTAAAATGATATCATTTTTGAATTCGGAACAAACATACAACTAAACTTTTAGTTTTACAACTAATTCTTTAGTTTTTTTTATAAATAACGTTGAAAGCTTATTAATATTCAATTTACATAAAGCACATTGCAACAGTAATAATTTTTTATGATGTACAACTTCTAAAACACCTGTTAAATAAACAATCGTAAACAGATGAAAATAATTACTATCTTTCTTTAAATTATTTTACAATATCAGTTAATGAACTTTCCTCAAAGATTTATAGCAATATTATTCATTGCATTTATAGGTACGCTTTCTTATTCTCAAACAGTAAAAATAGATAATCTAAGACATCAACTAAAAACACATAATAACAAAGACAGTATACGTGTAAATTATTTAATAGCTTATGGCGAAGAAATTACTATTTATGATATAGAAGAATTAAAAAAATGTGCACAGGAATCAGAAATAATTTCAAATAAATTAAACTACAAAAGAGGATTGGCTTACAGCTATCTTTTATACGGTCAACTGTACTACAACAAATCTGAATATAAGTTATCGCTTGAATATTATACCAAAGCAAAGCAGTTATTAAAATCATCACCAACCGATAAAGGACTGGCTGACTCATATTTGGGTTTAGGATTAAATAATTATCAATTAGCATTATATACACAAGCTTTAGATTTATTCCAGGAATCGATCAATATCAGTCGGAAAATAAATTATATTCAAGGAATATCAAATGCATACAATTATATAGGTATATGCTACATACATAAAGGAGATTTAAATAGTGCTCTTAATGCATTACAAAAATCTCTGGAACTTATTACTGAATCCGAAGATAACAACATAAAAGCCAACATTTATAATAACTTGGGACGTGTGTATCGTGATTTGGGTGATTATGATTATGCATTAGATTACTACCAAAAAGCGTTAAATATAAGAGAAGTTCTTGATTTAAAAGAGGGTCTTTCAAATAGTTACAATAGTCTGGGTATCGTTTATGAAATTATTGGAGATTATACAAAAGCTCTTGAATATTTTAATAAATCGCTGGATCTAAGAGAACTTATTGGCAATCCTTCAAGAATTTCAGGTAGTTATAATAATATAGGTGCAATTTATAAAATAACAGGAGATTACAACAAAGCACTCATATACTGTTTAAAGGCATTAGAAATAAAAGAAGACCTAAATACTAAATCATATCTGGGAGAAAATTTAAATAACTTAGGCGAAATATATTTTTTATTGGATAAAAAAACAAAAGCCCTGGAATATTATAAAAGAGCTTTAACCGAAAGCCTTATTCTTAAAGAAAAAAAAGGTGAGGCTCTAACTTATAAAAACCTGGCCAATCTTTATTATTCATTTAACAATATAGACTCTGCTCTATTTTACGCCACAAAATGTTATCAATTAACTAATTACCAACTAAGCGACATAGACTTACTTATGGAGTGTTGTATAACAAATTCTAAAATTTTTGAAAATCTTAAAGACTATAAAAATGCATATAAATACCAAGCACAATATAAAACCATTTATGACAGTATTTATGATGCAGATTTTATTGGTAATTTAAAAAACTTTGAGCTACAAGCTCAATATAAAAGTGAAAAAGAAATAATTACAAAAGACCTCGATCGACAAAAAATATTGTTAATTAAAAAGCAACAACAAATACGATTAATGGGAGTTATTTTACTTGTAATAACTTTAACTGTTTTTATCTTCTTTTATTATTATCGACAAATAAGTAAAAAAAACAGAAAGCTGTTTCTGCAAAATCTTGAGTTGGTAAATATTGAAAACTGTAAAGAAGAAAAAACAGATAAAAAACAAATTTTGATTGAGCAAGAAACAGAAAAAAACACCCTCAAACAGATAGAATTTTTAATGCTTTCTGAGAAATCATATAAAGATCCTACAATTACACTTGAAGGTTTAGCAACTATGCTGAATACAAACCGAACATATCTATCAAGAATAATTAATGACAATTACAAATGTAATTTTAACAAATTTATAAATACCTACCGGGTAAAAGAAGCACGGGAAATGCTTTGCAATAAGGAATATAAAAACCTAACCTTTGAAGCAATTGCAAATAAAGTTGGCTTTAAATCCCGTTCGGTATTTAATGAAGCATTTAAAGAAATAACAGGACTCACTCCTTCTTATTTTAAAAAATCTGCAATGAACTACCCAGGTGAAGGACCTGAAAGTATCAGCAGAGCGTAAGTTACGGAGCAAATATCTTTACTTATTCCTTTGCTTTGCCCTGACTTCCTATATCTTTGATTATTAATTTTTCATTCGAATCCTAAAAATCAGCATTTGCGTGAAAACCACTTGATAAAAATTACTTCCCCATAATTTTTATCGATTTCTGGATGACGTTAATCAAGTTTATAATTTGAAACTTTATACAACTTCAATTTTGTCTCTGCAGACTGCCCGATAATTTTTGCAATTGCACATTTAATCACTTACTCTACAGGAAACTTTTTGCAGAAAAATCCGGATTAATATTTGTTAGTTCAAATAATCAGGTAACATAGAATAAGGCCAACTAACACAAAAAACACTAATAAAGTCATTTAAAATGTCCTGATTTATAAATCCGGACAAACCAATCCTTTCAAAATGCACCATTTTATTGGCGTCTCCGTAATTTAAATCCAGAAAATAAAGCGCTTGAAAATCATTTTTATTGTTTAACCATTATTTTATCATTAAAAACATGAAAATACTATTTACATTATTCTTTCCTTTTTATAAAAATACAACCTCAGCTTATGAGCAAATTTTTGAGCAACCACCCAATGATAATTTATATCAGACTTAGTATGTTGAAATCAACATAGGTTATGATTTTTCTTATCCTTCATTTTCAAAAAGGAATTTAAACACATAACATTTATTTTTTTAGTAAAACTGGCCAATAGACTTATACTATCTATGGTCGGCAACATTGCTGTATATATTGTTTTGGTTCTTCAAAGAAGAACGTTATTGTAATTAATTTAAATCTTAAAACATTTTTATGAAACACTTTTTATTTTTTAATCGTTGGCAGTATGTTTTTTTCGCCATAATGCCACTGTTGTTGTCAACAACTTATTCCAGGGCACAACAGACTATTACAATTGGTAACGGTACCTCCACAGGTCAATGCGTACCAATTGAACAATACTATAGTTACACGTATTCACAATCCATTTATACACATGATGAAATAGGTGATCACGATGGTTATGCTATTACCAGTATAAAATACCATTTTGTGAATACAAATGGAAGTTCCAGTAGCTTTACCGATACTATTAAGGTTTATATAGGGAATACCTCTAAAACAAAATTTGAATCTACAGGCGACTGGATATCTTTTGACAGCTTAATGTTGGTGTACAACGGAACCTACACAATTTCATCTTCTGATGAATGGATAACCATCAATTTCAACACCCCTTTTGAATATAACAATACAGATAATATTATTATTGCTGTAGATGAAAATACTGACGGTTATCATTCAAATAGTGATGAGTTTTATTGCCATAGTACCCCGAACAACCAAAGTATATATTATTATAACGACTACAATAACCCAGACCCCCAAGCCCCCCCGGCAGGAAGAGCATTAACAACCTACAGGCCAAATATTGAAATAGTACTTGAAGAAACTACTTGTTCTTCTGTAACCAATATAACTTTAAGTAAAGCTTCAGATACTTCGGTAAATGTTTCATGGGATTTACAAGACAATACCCAAACCGAATGGATTATAGAATATGGATCTTACGGTTTTAATTTGGGAGCGGGAACACAGGTAACGGCAACAACAAACGCGGGTACAGTAATAAATAATTTAACAAACGGATTATACGACTTTTATGTAAGGGCTGTGGGTAGTGATAACAGTATTAATTGCTGGGCGTTTTATAAAGGGTGTGCCATCACAAATTATGAAGGTTTTGGCACAGAAACCGATCCTTTTAAAATAACATCGCTTGAAGATTTAGCGGAATTGTCTTCTTCATCCGAATTATGGAATAAATATTTTATACAAACAGCAGATATCGATGCTTCAGAGACAAGTAGCTGGAATGGTGGTGAAGGATTTTCCCCTATAGGGATATCTTCTTCAAATTATTTTTCCGGGAATTATAATGGAGCCGGGCATGTTATAGATAGTTTATACATTAATCAATCATCTGGTGATAATATTGGGCTATTTGGCTATACAATAGGGGCAGCTATTGACAGCCTTGGGATTACAAATTGTACAATTTTGGGAAATTATTATATTGGCAGCTTGGTAGGGTATAATTATTATTCACAAGTGAGCAACTCATATGCAACAGGCGCTGTCTCGGGAGATGATTTTGTTGGCAGCCTGGTTGGATATAATACAACTTCTTCAGAAGTAAGCAACTCATATGCAACAGGCGCTGTTTCGGGAGATGATTATGTTGGCGGTCTGGTTGGATATAATACAACTTCTTCAGAAGTAAGCAACTCATATGCAACAGGCGCTGTTTCGGGAAATAATTATGTTGGCGGCCTGGTTGGATATAATACAACTTCTTCAAAAGTGAGCAATTCATATGCAACAGCCCCAGTTTCGGGAAGCAATAGTGTTGGCGGCCTGGTTGGATATAATAGTGGAACGGTATCAGCTAGTTTTTACAATACCGAGACATCTGGTTCTACCAACGGGGCAGGAACCGGAATAATAACATCTGAAATGCAGGATTACTACCTATTTATTGATGCCGGCTGGGACTTTATGAATGAAACAGCTAATGACTCTGATGAAATATGGGGATTTAACCAAAATAAAAACAATAGTTTTCCATTTTTGGCATGGCAGGGATATACGCACAGCCCGACACCCATAATTGACTCAATTTCTGATCTGGAATTAACAACTGCCACAACTAATTTCCGTATTATTGAGTTGACCACAGATATTTCTCAATACGGTATATGCTGGGATACAACAGGTTCCCCATCCATAGACAACAACTACACCAACCAGGGGGGTACAAATTCGACAGGTAATTACACCTCGCAACTTACAAACCTCGGTACAAATAAAATCTATTACGTACGGGCTTATACTATTAATGCAACAGATACAGCATATAGCAAGACTTTTAGTTTTGAATCTATTAAATTGGCAGATGGGTATACAAAAGCAGCCGGTGCTGGTAATGCTTTAGAATTTGATGGGACAAATGATTATATTGATTTAGGTTCACCCAATGCATTTGACAGTCTGGCTATGCACAATTTCTCTATTGACATGTGGATAAAAACTACCGATGCCGGACGTAGTATTCTTATGGGTAATTATGGAGATAATCCGTCTGTAAATTTTGAAATAAATACCGGTGGATTTTTAAGAACGTATCTTAACGGCACCAGTTTTGGTGATGACCAATCCGTAGCTGATGGAATATGGCATCATGTTGCAACTGTAGTTGATTTTGATAATGATTTAGTTAAAATGTATATAGATGGTATTGAAAGCTATTCAGGTACAAATACCGTTGCACCCTATGTTGTTAATAGAAATATGATGATTGGCCGTGACCCCAGGTCTGGTTCATACTATTTTGATGGCCAAATGGATGAAGTTCGTATATGGAATAAAGCCCTTACACAAGCAGAAATCCGTTCACAATATGGTTCACTTGCCGGAAACGAAGACGGACTGATTGCTTACTATGGTTTCGATGAAGAAGAAGGAGATTATGTTTTTGATGCGACAGACAATAGTAATAACGGCACTTTAATGAACGGTGTATCTAGAGAAATCCCATCAACAGCACCTGTTGCTGATCCTGTATTAACGACAGTTCCGGAGCTTGTATCTTTTGGTTCATTATTAACAGCAGGAGAAAGTGCGACAATAGCGTATACAATACAAAACAGTGGAGGAGGTATCTTGCATATCGATTCCCTGACTTACGATAAATCCAATTTTTCATTTTCTCCTACAGTCGATACTATTTTTAGCGGGGAGTCTAAAGCCTATGAAGGAACCTTTATCGCACCTTCGTATGGCGATTTTAGCGGATACCTCAAATACTACCATAATATGGGAGTTGACAGCATCCTTTATGAGGCCTATTGTGTAAGCCTTCCAACACTCAGTATTTTAAGTGCTGGAAATATTACCGGGACTAGTACAGATGTTTCATTCCAGGTAACTGATTTAGGTACACCAGCGCCTAATCAATATGGTATATGTTGGAACACATCAGGCACACCGGTACTTGAAGATGCTTATAGTGATGAAGGGGCAATGACAGAAACCGGTACTTACAACTCAACTGCCAGCGGATTAAAACCTATTACACCTTATTATGCAAGGGCCTATGTTGTAAATGGTACCATTGTAACCTATAGTAATGAGCTAAGCTTTACTACCATTAAACAGACCCCAGTAATTAACTGGACAACACCTGCAGATATTACATATGGAACAGCATTAAGCGAAACAGAGTTAAATGCTACGGTTGATGTAAATGGAACGTTGACTTACAGCCCTGCAGCAGGCACTATTCTCAATGCTGAAAACAATCAGGAATTGAGTGTAACATTTACTCCTGAATATCCAGACTCTGTTTATGAAGGAAGTACAAATGTACGTATTAATGTAACAAAAGCTGCGCTTGCTGTAACAAGTGATGCAACACGTACTTATGGAGAAGAAAATCCAACATTTACACTAGTCTATAGTGGATTTGTAAACAGCGAAGATGAGAGCGTGTTGGATACTGAACCTACAGCAACAAGCACAGCGACAGCAACAAGCGAAACAGGCACTTACGATATAGTTGCCACAGGCGGCGTAGATGATAATTACGAATTTACGTATAAAACAGGTACGTTAACAGTAGGTAAAGCATCGCTAACGGCAACAGCAGAAGATGCCTCACGCACCTATGGCGAAGAAAATCCTGAATTTACATTTACCTACAGCGGATTTGTAAACGATGAGGATGAAACTGTATTAGAAACAGTACCAACAGTAAGCTGTGGAGCTACAGAAACAAGCGATGCCGGAACATACGAGATTGTTACAGCAGGTGGTTCCGATTCAAATTATGACTTCAATTACCAAACAGGTACATTAACTGTAAATAAAGCAGCGCTGGCTGTTGGTGTAACAGATGAATCTATCACCGAGGGCAGCGACATCCCGGACTTTACATTAACCTACAGTGGTTTTGTGAACAGCGATGATGAAAGCGTACTGGACGAAGGTCCAACAGCTAATTGTGAAGCAACAAGTGAAAGCGAATCTGGATCATATAATATAGTGGTAAGTGGTGGAAGCGACAACAACTACGAAATGAGTTACACCAATGGTACTTTAACCATTACCCCGCTCACTTCTATTGAAGACGAAACAATTGCTAATGTTTCAGTGTATCCGAACCCTGTAAGCTCAATTGCGACTATCCAATTATATGGAACAGATTTACCTGCAAATTATAAGCTCACAACGGTAACAGGCAAAACATTATTGATTGGAGAACTTGTTTCAGAAAAAACCAGTATTAACCTGGATGAATTAGAGCAAGGTATGTACATTTTAACAATTTATAATTCAAAAGTTTCTTCTACATATTCTTTAATAAAAGAATAAAACGGTTTTTCTAAATTTTTAGCTCATGGAACCTGTCGGTGGCTTTGCCCCGGCAGGTTTTTGTTTATATTTAGTATCCAGTGTTCATAACTTTTAAATATCCTGATTGCAAACAAGTACATTAACTTGATTATATTTAAGAACTAATATTTCACAACGCCATCAATTTATGATCTTTCCCCAAAAATATGTGAATGGATTAATAATGAATCTTCTTCTTATAATGTTATTCTCCGCTATCGGCCTTTCCCAGGAAAATTTTGGACAGGAACAGGAAATAGATAATCTGAAAAACCTGCTTAAAAAGCACACTACAAAAGATACTACCCATATAAACTTATTATGCGAGTTGGGTAATAAGTTTCTTAATTATAATATTGACAAAACATTTGAACTGGCGAAAGAAGCAGATCAGCTTTCCGAATCCTTGTATTATACCAAAGGAAAAACTAATAGTTATTTCCTATATGCAGAGTATTACAAGGAAAAATCAGATTTTTCTAACTCATTAACCTATCTGGATAAAATAATCCAGATTACACAAGAAACAGAAGATAAAACAAATTTAGGAAGGGCATATTATAAAAAAGGATTAATATATAATAGTTTTTATGAAGATTATGATGCATCATTAGAATTTCTTCATAAATCATTACAAATAAGAGAAAAATTAGGGAATAAGACAGATATAGCCTTTTCATTAGATAACATTGGATCTGTATACTTAAAGCAGGGTAATTTTGCTTTGGCATCAGAGTATCTCCATAAATCATTACAAATAAAAGAGGAATTAGGGAATAGAAAAAATATAGCTTCTTCTCTATTTAATTTAAGCAATCTCTATAGACATAAGGGTGATTATGTTCTTGCACTGGAGTATATTCAAAAATCATTGAAGATTAGAGAAGATCTGGGGGATATTAAAGGGATAGCCTCTATCTATAATAATATGGGGATAGTTTATAAAAACCAAGGCAACTATTCCCAGGCATTGGAATTTTACCAGCAATCATTGAAAATAAAAGAAGAACTAAAGGACAAAAAAGGAATTTCGAAAACTTTAAATAATATAGGGATAGTTTACCAAAACCAAGGTGATTATTCTCAGGCATTGGAGTTTTATCAGCAATCATTAAAAATTAAAGAAGAACATGGAAATAGTAGAGGAATAAGCAGTGTATTACATAATATGGCTAGTATTTATGATAATATAAATGATAGTTCAAAAGCTTTAGAATATTACTATAGATCACTTCAAATAAGTGAAGACCTTGGAGACAAAAGAGGAGTTGCTAATACCTTAAATAATATAGGTGAAGTTTATATAAAACAAGGAAATTATAAAAAAGCACTAGAGTGTTATTTAAAAACATTACAAATAAAAGAAAGCATCGGGGCTACAGAATTGCTCCCTGATACTTATAGTAATATTGGAGCATGTTACCTGGCTAAAGAAGAATGCAGCAAAGCTTTTGAATATTATCAGAAAGCCCTTGATCTTAGCCTTTCTATTGGACAAAAAAAAAACGAAGCGCTATGTTATAAAAACTTTGGTGCATGGTACCTGGCTCAACATCAACCCCAACAAGCATTAAAATATGCTCAGAAATCGTATAATTTATCAAAGGAAATAGGTAATGTTGAGATACAATTAGAAAGTTCGGGCATATTAACAAAAATCTATGAAAAACTTGACAAGTATAAAAATGCTTTTTTATACCAGGAGATTTACAGGACCATGTACGACAGCCTCCACAACATTGAGTTTTTGTCTCAATTAAAAAACATGGAATATAAAGCACAATACGAGAAGAATCTGGCTCAACAAAAAATCTTAACGCAAAAAAAGCAACAAAGAATAAGGTTGTTGACCATAATTTTAATTTTATCGTTTCTTTTTATAACAGCTGTCCTTTTTTATTATCTCAGGATAAAAGAAAAAAACAAAAATCTTTTCCAAAAAAATCTTGAATTGACTAAAATCAGCATAGACAAAGGTCAAACAAAAGGGACGACTCCCAGTGTAAATAAACACAATAACCCTTGCGAAGGCACAGATAAAGAATTAATAGAAAAAATGGAGTACCTGTTACAAACAAAACGCATTTATGTTGATTGCCAATTAGGGCTAGAAAGTCTAGCAGAAATGCTAGAGACAAACAGGACTTACCTTTCCCGTATAATTAACAACGAGTATCAATGCAATTTCAACAAGTTTATTAATTCATACCGAGTACAAGAAGCCAGAAGACTCCTTATTCAAGATGATTATAAAAATCTCACACTCGAAGGAATTGCACGGGAAGTTGGTTTCAACTCAAGATCTGCATTTAATATTGCATTTAAAGATGTAACGGGCATAGCACCTTCCTATTTTAGGGAATCAGTAATAAATCAACAATCCTAAAAAAATCATTTTCTTGTCTCGATTTATCAATCGAAACAAACTTACCTGTCCTAAACGAAGCCTTTTTATTGACATCTACGTAATTTAAATCCAGAAAACAAAGCGCTTTAAAAATCTTTTAATTGTTTAACCATTGTTTTATTTTTTAACAAACATGAAAAAACTATTTACATTATTCTTCCCATTTTATCAAAACACATCTTTAATCTTTAAACAAATTATTGGGCAACCTCCTAATATTTTTAATTTATAGTAGAATGTTAGAATCATTAATGACACAAACCTGGCAGAGACACTAGACCTGTCAGAGTTACTTTTTGGATAGCTTCTTTAGGAGGTCTCCTTTTTATGAATCAATATATTTAGATTTTAAATAGTCTCCATGTTTGTCTTGTAGACTTTTATTACACATATTCAGCAACATTGCTGCATATATTGTTTTGGTTCTTCTAAGAAGAACGTTATTGTAAATTTTTAAAACTTTAAAAACATTTTTTATGAAAAAACTCTCTTTGCTGATTGCGTCCTGCATGATAGCTTTTTCGTGCTATTGCCAGGACTTAACCCTTACTCTGGGTAGTGGAGGAACGTCCAACCTCGCCTTTGGCGACACGCTTGTTGGTTATCCAAAAACACTTACCGTTGAACTGCAAAATTCAGGAGGCACCGATGAAGGAGTAACCATTTCGTCTGCTAATTCTTGTTTTACCGTTACTCCCAGCACTGTAACTGTTAGTGCTTCCGGGAGTGCAACATTCGCTGTTACGTTTACGCCAGATACTTCGGCAACAGAAACAGATACCATCGTTTTTGCCAATGGCATTAGCAACGATACAGTTATTGTTTCCGGAACCGGTTATTATCAGGCTGCTGAAGATGCAGGTGGCTCTTTGGAATTATATGGCTCTGATAATGATTATATCAACTGCGGTAACAATATTGATTTGGCGAACAAATCATTTTCTATCGACTTTTGGTTTAAGCGGAGTAGTATAGGCACTAATGATTATATCATTGGCCTTGGAGACAATTTCTCCACGGATATGGCTATCCATATAGGTTTCAGGAGTACAAATTATTTCACTTTCGCTTTTTACAGCGACGATATCAATACATATACAACTTATACTGATTTAGAGTGGCACCATTGGGCTGTCACCTACGATGCTTCAACCAATCTAAAAACAATATACCGCGATGGTATTGTTGCAGGTTCTGGAACTGGAAGCAACGATTTTTTAAATACCGAGGGTGATCCTTTTTGGATTGGCAGGGGTTATAATGGTAATTATGCAGATGGCCAAATCGATGAATTACGCGTATGGTACAAAGTTCTTTCGCAAGAAGAAATCCGTTCGCAATATGGCTCACTTACCGGAAACGAAGATGGATTGACAGCCTACTACCGATTTGATGAGAGTGAAGGCAATTACGTTTATGATTTAACAGGAAATGGTAATACAGGAGAATTTGTTCATTCGCCAACACGGATAAATTCTTCTACAGCTTCTATTGGTGATCCTGTAATGGTTGCGGTACTGCCAGACAGCATTGATTTTAACAAAGTAGCAATTCCTTATGAAGATACAGTCTCCTTCACCGTATCAAATACAGGAAAAGGCTTCGTTAATCTAGATTTTACTAACTCGCTATCCAATTTTACCATTGAACCTTCATCATTAAGTGTATATGGTGGCGATTCTTCAATTGTTAATATAATTTTTGAACCTGACACAGCAAAACTTTATTCTGATAAAATATACTATTCTGGTAATGTAGCTGAAGAAGATTCTATTACTATTAGCGGAACAGGGATTTATAACGACGCCCCAACAAGTGCAGGGTATGCTATTGCCTTAGATGGCAGCAATGATTTTGTAAATATACCAGATAATGATAATCTGGATATGACTACGAATTACACCATAGAAGCATGGATTAAGCCGGAGAGCTTTGGTTGGCTTAAAGGCATTGTTTCAAAATATCAAACATCAGGTGCATACGGATATTTATTAAGATTAACTAATACAAGTCCATATACGGGTTTATGTTTTGATGAAATGTATACCAAAACTGGTATTCTGGAAAAAGGGAAATGGTATCATGTAGCAGCTGTAAATGACAATGGAGTCCGCCATTTATATCTAAACGGAATAGAACAAGCACTCTCTGGTTCTGCTTTGTCTGTTAAAGCTAACTCAAATAGCGTTAAAATCGGATGTGATTACAATAATCGTTATTTTGATGGTAATATCGATGAAGTACGAATTTGGAACAAAGCCCTTACCAAGGAGGAAATCCAGGGTCAATACAGCCCGCTTATTGGTAATGAAGAAAATCTTGTTGTTTATTTCCGCTTCGACGAAGAAGATGGTTATGCTTATGATGCTACAGGACATAATGGTGTTGCAACTTTATATAACGGAGCAACCAGGGTAGCGTCTGAGGTTCAATTGGGAGAGCCTAAAATTACAAGTAACCTGCCAAAAACTATCGATTTTGGATTTGTACCCGCCTCTTCATCAAAAACAAATACATATAGTATAGTAAACAGTGGTAAAGGTATTCTAAACCTTGATTTCTCAGACTCAATAGCTCCATATTATGTTTCACCTGTTTCTATAGGGGTAGTTAGTGGAGATACCGCAACAATAAATTTCAGTTTGATACCTGATTCAACAGGTAACTGTACAGACACTATAATTTACACTGGAAATGTTGACGGCAGAGAGATTATTGTTAATGGCAGCTCGGTTATTCAAGTACCTGAAGATGCTGGTAACGCTATGGAATTTGACGGAACGGATGATTATATCTCGTTTGAAAAAGACTTATCAAGTCTTACTGATTTCACCTTGGAACAATGGATATATATAGACAATTTTAAAAATTATGCGAGGACATTTGATTTTGGCTCAGGAACAAGTAATAATATGCTTCTTGCGCCAAGCAATGGAACTTCAGGAATACCTGCTTTTGAAATAAGGGCTAGTGGGACAAAATACAGACAAGATGCAAATTCAAAATTAACTACCGGTTGCTGGCATCATATTGCAGTAACCCTTTCAGGGACTACACTTAGCATTTATATCGATGGGGTATTGGATGTACAAAACACGTCTTATAATGCAAATCCATCCATGATTGGCGCTACTACAAATAATTGGATGGGACGTTCTCAATACTCTGCCGATGCCTATTTTGATGGAAAAATAGACGAAACACGTATCTGGAATAGAGCCCTTACACAGGAAGAAATCCGTTCTCAATATGGTTCGTTAACAGGGAACGAAGAAGGTTTATATGCTTACTGGCGTTTCGACGAAGAAGGCAGCGATTACACAATCGATGCTACAGGGAATGGTAACACAGGGGTTTTAAAAAATGGCACATCACGCGAAATCCCTTCAACAGCACCGGTTGCTGAGCCAGTATACCAGGTAATACCAGATAGTATTTCTTTTGGTGTAGTTCCTTTAACAAATAACAGTACCCTTCCGGTCCAAATCATCAATGCTGGTGGAGGAATCCTGCATATAGAAAATGCAACGGCAGACTCTTCTTATTTAACTATCAGCCCTGCTACAGAAAATATTCTCAACGGAGATACAGTAACATTTACAGCCAAGTATACTCCAGACATTACAGGTAGCCAGGCCGGATATTACACTTTTGAACACAATGTTGGCACTGATTCTGTTTATGCAGAAGGATTTGGAATAAGCGCATCTTCAATCACTACTGTTGAAGTAGTAGATGTATTTGAGACCAGCGTTTCTATCAGTGTAAATATCGATAGCATTGGCGAACCCAATACGGGTTATGGCCTATGTTGGAACACAACAGGTACACCAATTACTGCTGATAGTATTTTCGATAATGGACCGGCTGCCGCAAAAGGTCTTGACACGCTTAGCATGACAGGATTAGAACCGGCAACAACATATTTTGTACGTGCCTTTATCTCAAACGGCAGTTATGTTTCTTACGGTAGCGAAATTGAGGTAAAAACTTACGGAGTACCTGTATTGAATAGTGTGACAATTACAGACATCACAGATTCAACAGCAAACTGCAATTTCAGAATAGCAAATACAGGTAACCCGGCATTGACAAGCTATGGTGTTTGTTGGGGTACTGCAGTAGAACCAACGCTGGTTGATAGCATAAACCAGGTAGATGTAGCTGCTGATACAGGTTCATATACATTATCGGTAGAAGAACTGTTACTAGGTTCAACTTACTTTGTAAGGGCATATGCTATAACCAGTGCAGATACCGTTTACAGTGAAGAAGTTTCATTTTTAGCAAATAATGCTGTATTCTCTGCTCCTGATACAGTAACGATAAATGTTCCAATCGCAACAACAGGTAATACAGAGTTTACAATTTTTAATGCTGGAGATGTAGCGATGAATATTTATTCTATCACCAGCGATTTAGACTACTTCTCTGCTACTGCTATAAACAGCAATATTGAAACCGGAGACAGCGGAAAAATAAGTTTGCACTATACAGCTCCTGACACCGAAGCCATTTACGGAAACATTATAATTACCAGCAATGCTGGTACCGATACTGTTTTAGTAGAAGGAACTGCATATCAACAAGCTGCTGATAACGCCGGTAATGCAATGAAATTTGATGGCAGCAATGATTATATTAAGTGTGGCATAGTTGATTTGTACAATACTTCGTTTTCAGTCGATTGCTGGGCGAAAAAAGAAGGCAACAATTATTTAATGTCTTTAGGCGAAGCTGTTGCCAATCATGGTATCCATATTGGTTTCTCTAGTAATAAGTTCCGGTTTGGCTTTAGCGGCGACGACCTTACAACCTCAACAACCTATACCGATACATATTGGCACCATTGGGTCGCTACTTATGATATCGATACCAAATTGATGACAGTATATTGCGATGGCCAATTTGTAGAATCAAGGACAGCATCAACAGGTTATACTTATACTTCTGATGCCACATTGTACATCGGGACATATTTTACCAATAATTATTTTAATGGACAGATTGATGAACTAAGGATTTGGAACAAAGCCCTTACCCAGGATGAAATCCGTTCGCAATATGGTTCATTGGCAGGAAACGAAGACGGCCTGGTTGCCTACTACCGTTTCGACGAATCAGAAACAGATTCCACATTCGATGCCACAGGAAACCATAATTCAGGATACTTTGTAAATGGTGCTTCAAGGGTCATCCCTTCAACAGCACCTGTTGGTGAACCTGAATTAACATTTGTACAAGACAGTCTGGATTTTGGTACTGTTTCAATGGGTAACAGCGCAAATAGAATAGTTAAGGTTGTTAATACAGGAAGTGGCATTTTAAATATTGATTCTATTGCCGTTGATACCGTTGCTTTTGCTGTAGCTTCCGGAGATATTGCCGTAATGAGCAAGGATACTGTGGATATTGTTTTCACTTTTGAACCAGAATCCGCAGGTTATTATTCTGACTATTTTGTTTTTGGAGACAATGCAGAAAAAACCGATAGCATCAAAGCAGTAGGTTATTACGTGGAACTACCAATAATTACTGATATAGCAATGAGTGAGATTGCGGGTACTTCTGCAACCGTATTGGTAACTATCGATCCGATTGGAGCACCAAATCCACAACAATACGGTTTATGCTGGAACACAACCGGGTTAACAAGCATTGATGATGATTCAAGTGACGAAGGCACATTAAGCACTGCTGGAACATATACACTTACTTCATCAGGTTTACGCCCGATTACTACATACCACATCCGCTCATATGTAATAAACGGTTCTATTGTAACATACAGTGACGAGCTTACATTTACAACGATAAAACGTTCGCCAATATTCACATGGGAAACACCAGCGGATATTACTTATGGTACTGTATTAAGTTCAGAGCAATTAAGTGCAACTGTAGATGTAGATGGCTCATTAGAATTTAGTCCGGTTGTTGGAACCATGCTTGAAGCAGGCGACAACCAGGAACTAAGCGTGACATTTACTCCTGCTGCCAGTGATTCTGTATTCGAAGGCAGTGCAACCGTAAATATCAATGTTGCAAAAGCAGCCCTAAGTGTAACAGCAAACGATGTTTCCCGTGCTTATGGCGAGGAAAACCCAGTCTTTGCGTTGACCTACAGCGGTTTTGTGAACGGCGAAGACGAAAGCGTATTGGATACCGAGCCTACCGCAACGAGTGCGGCAACCGCCGCAAGCGAAGCCGGCACATACGATATCGTTGTTAGTGGCGGTAGCGACAACAACTACGAAATGAGCTATACCAATGGTACATTGACCATTACCCCGCTCACTTCTGTTGATGTTGAAACATTTGCCAATATCTCGGTTTATCCTAACCCGGTTTCCGATAAGCTTACTGTCAGCATGTTAGAAAATTCGGGTGTAACTTCTTACACATTGTATTCAATTACAGGTAAGATAGTTACCGCCGGAACGGTAGAAAATGGTAAAGCATCCATCGATATGTCTCAACTTAATTCAGGTCTTTATTTCTTAAATCTTGTACAAGACAATAAAGAAATGAATTACAAAATAGTGAAAGAATAACAACCAGTGTGTAGAAGCGCCCCAATTCCCCTAAAAAGGATGCGGGGCTTTTTTTGTTTTATTACCTTATCAATTCAAAAAATAAAATATAGCAAGCTAAACCAGCATAAAAATTATGATTAACTTTCAGCCAACATTCTTACAAAACAGGGCAAATGGGCAGCTTTCAAAAAATTATTGCACTTTTCTTTTTTAGTTCAGCGAGTATATTTTGCTACTCGCAAACCGCCAAAATCGACAGCCTGCAAACACTCCTTAATAACCATAAAGTCAATGACTCTACTCGCGTGAATATCTTGTATGACTTAGGCTGTGAGATTTACAACTACGATTTAGACCAAACACTGCAATTAGCAAATGAAGCAGAACAACTGTCCATTCAATTAAAATACCAAAAAGGTCTGGCCGAAAGTTTTTATTTGTATGCCTGTTATTATTGGAAAACTTCCGATTATGATAAATCCATTGAATATCTTGAAAAAACCATTCCCATTTTTATTGCTGTAAATTTTAAACTGGGACTGGCTAGAGCCTATAACGCAATAGGGATAGTTTATCAAAATCTGGGCGATTATATCCTTGCCCTTGAATACCTACAAAAATCATTACAAATCACAGAAGAAACAGATAATAAAAAAGACAAAGTATACTCCTTAAACAGTATAGGGATAACTTATTATCACCAGGGCGATTATATAAGCGCATTAGAATACTTTCAAAAATCATTACAGTTAAAAGAAGAATTAAACGATAAACTTAGTGTATCTAAATCGCTAAATAATATCGGGTTAGTATATGAAAAACTGGGTGATTATTATAAAGCCTTGGAATATTACCAAAAATCATTGGAGATCAAAAAAGAAGAAGGAGATAAGCTGGGAATAGCTAATTCACTAAATAATATCGGGATAGTTTATGAAAACCTGGACTATTATGATAAGGCATTGGAATATTACCAGCAATCAATAAAGTTAAAAGAAGAATTTGGGAATAAAAGAGGCATAGCTACTTCTTGTAATAATATCGGGAATATTTATAAAATGCAGGAAAAATATGATACTGCCCTGGTTTATCTTAAAAAATCGTTAGAAATTAAAAAGGAAGCTGGCTTAAAAACCTATACACCAGAAACATGTATTAATATTGGCGACATTTACCTGGCAATACAGAATTATGATACAGCCTATAATTATTTTCAGGAGGCATTAGATATTAGCCTGTTGGTTAATACAAAAGAATTTCAGGCCGAAGCATTAAACAAACTGGGAAAATGGTACCAAATACAGCACAATACTACCGAAGCATTAACCTATGCCCAAAAAGCATATAACATTGCTAATGAAATACGTAAAGCAGAGACAAAGAAAGAAAGCGCCAACCTGTTATATCAGTTATACGAAGAACAGGGACAGTACCAGAAAGCACTCTACTACCAGAAAATTTATAAAACAGTTTGCGACAGTTTGTATAGCATTGAAACCATTGGTAAAATAGACTTAATTGAGTTTAATTATCAACACAAAAAGGAAAAGTTGCTTGTTGAGAAAGAAATGGAAAAGAAAGATCTTTTAATTGCCAAAAGAAAACAACAGATGCACTTAATGGGGATTATCCTGAGCGTAATTATATTAGTTATTATTATTATAGCCTATTATTATCGACTTATAAAAATAAAAAACAAGAAACTTTTTCAGCAAAACCTCGAATTGTTAAACAACGAAATCAAGCAGGAAAAGAATAATGCACCTGAAAATAAATTGCTTAAAGAGCAAACTATTGTTGAGCTGGAACTTGAAAAAGATATACTTAAGAAGATTGAACATTTAATGCATATCGAGAAATTATATAAGAATACTTCCATAACCCTTGAGACCTTGGCTGATGCCCTTAATACAAACCGGACATACCTTTCCAGGGTAATAAACAACAATTACCAGTGCAACTTTAATAAGTTTTTAAATAACTATAGGATAAAAGAAGCCCGCAGGCTGCTTTCTGATAAAGAATTCAAAAACTTTACATTCGAAGCCATTGCCCGTGAAGTTGGCTTTAATACACGCTCATCGTTTAATATAGCATTTAAAGAATTTACTGGTATTACCCCTTCCTATTTTAAAGAATCTATCGATAATCAAGCTTAGAAGAGTTAGTTATTGGTTAAAAATTTTAAATCGATTGAATAATACTGTTAATAAACAGGCTTAAAAGCAATCATTATCCGCCTGATATTATAATCCGGGTGCCAAAATCCGCTTTTCCGTATGTTTTTTGAAAGTTGCTTGTGGCGCGGATATTGGCCGGTTATATAGTATAGCTCTCAATAAAAGTTTGATTGAATTTATCAATTCAATCAAATCCAGCCCTTATTAACCAAACTTTTACGCCCTCATTTCAGTAATTTTTATTTAGAAAAAAATAAGATGCTGACAGATTATATCTCGGCCAATAATTAAACTCTTTTTACATAACTGCTTAACAAAAAATTTAGAATAAACTTAAAAATTATACCTATGAAAAAACGCTTTACATTACTGTTGTTGTCCTGCATTATTGCAGGCCTGAGTTTTGCACAAACAGCTACCGTCCCTTCAGGTAGCGGATCGGGCAGCGACCCTTTCCAAATTAGTTCGTTGGAAAACCTTTACTGGCTTTCGCAAACAGACAGTATCTGGAACGATACCTGCTATTTTACCCAAACAGCCGATATAGATGCCTCGGACACTAAAAACTGGGACAGTGGCAGTGGTTTCACGCCCATTGGTAATTCAACAACAAATTTTAAAGCGAATTACAATGGTAAAGGCCATAAAATTACAGGCTTGTATATTTCACGGGCATCAACGGAATATATTGGCCTGTTTGGTTACGCCTATGAAGCAAAATTCGACAGCATCTCCATGCTGGATATAGATATTGAAGGTTACGGAGAGGTTGGCGGAATTATTGGATATGCCTATAAATGTTCTATAAATAATTGTAATACCACCGGTGATATTGTCGGAAATTATTGGGGCTATGGCGGTATTGTAGGGTATGATGAATATTCAAAAATAAGCAATTCGTATGCTTCGGTTAGTATTAAGGCAGGTGATGAAGGTGGTGCCGGAGGATTGGTTGGCGCTGGCGCTTACGATACTATTGTGTATTGCTATGCTGCCGGCAATATTACAGGAAATGGATACCGTTATATTGGCGGTTTGGTGGGTAATAGTAATAGAGCAGTAATCACCTATTGTTATGCTACAACCATTGTACAAGGAAATGAATCTGTTGGAGGTTTACTTGGAGTCAATAACCGTTGTACTGTTACTAATTGTTATGCTACTGGTAATGTGTCTGGTTCATCTTACCTGGGTGGTTTTGTAGGTGATATTTACTCTGGAACATTCGATAGTTGCTATTGGGACACCTTATCAACAGGCATGTCTGTAGGATTTGCTTACAATTCTGGTACGTTTAATGCCGTAGGTAAAGCAACTTCCGAAATGTTCCAGGCAAATACTTTCGATGGCTGGGACTTTACCAATACATGGAACATTCAGGAAAACAACTCTTATCCGTATTTAAAAGGAATTGACAACCTGGCTTTTGCTTTTTCAGATACCTTGGATACAGACTTTCCCGGTAGTTTAGGAACAATGAGCAATGAATTAATCGCCCTGGTTATAGCCAACGATATTGACCCCGATAACACAGGGGCAACCTTAACAGCCCGTTGGACAAATGGCAGATCAATAGCCGTTTCAAATTATCTTAAAGTTCCATACCAGGTAGGTAGCATTGTTAATGGTGATACCATTTGGGGTGGACATTCTTTAGTTTGCTTCAACTATTCTGGCTATATTGAAATCTCTTCGTATGAAGATTTGAAAAAAATAGGCACCCTTTACCCTTTAAATACCACATACCGCTTAACAGCCGATATTGATGCCTCGGCATCAGCAACCGAAAACAACGGACAGGGTTTTGAACCTATTTTGAACTTCAGCGGCACATTCCATGGCGGCGGGCATACCATTTCCAATTTGTATATTTCCCGTTCATCCAATGCGTATATTGGTTTATTTGGTAGCACAAACGGGGCAAAAATCGACAGTCTGTCTATCGATAAAATAGATATTTCAGGAAACTATTCTGTAGGAGGCCTCGTGGGATATAACGAGTATACTTCAATAGAATATTGCAGCGTCAAGGGAAGTATTATCGCAGATGATGATTGTCTTGGCGGCCTGGTTGGTTATAATAGATATTCTAAGATAAGCAATTCGTATGCTTTGTCCATTATTGAAGCAGGCTCAGCCAGCTATGTCGGTGGGCTTGTTGGAAAAGGTGTTAATGACACCCTGGTTAATTGCTATGCTGTTGGTAATATTTCAAGTGAGGGACAATATATAGGAGGCCTGGTTGGATACAATTATCCGTCCCAAATAAGCAATTGCTATGCTAATACAAGAGTTTCCGGGGGATCTATAATAGGAGGCCTGGTTGGAGAAAGTATTAATTCATCATACATAACAAACTCCTATGCAACAGGTTTAGTATCCGGAACTTCTTATATCGGGGGATTAATAGGATGGCTGGGTAGTTCTGTCAACAGTTCCTATTGGGATATTACTTCAACAGGCAGGGCTTCAGGTTGTGGCTACCGTTCAGGTACGTTCAATGCAGTTGGAAAACCTACCGGTGAAATGCTTAAAGAAGCTACTTTCGAAGGCTGGGATTTTACCAATACATGGGCCATTAATGAAGGTGAAAGTTACCCGTATTTCCAAGCCTTTGATAACCTTGCTGTTGCAATTCCCGATACACTGGATATAGAATATCCTAATTCATTGGATGAATTAAGTGCTGAAGTAATAGCATCGTTAACCGCTAACGATATTGACCCCGATAACCCGGAAGCAATACTGGTAGCCCGGTTGTTAAATGAAAAATACATTTGTGATGGGGATTATATAAAATTACCCTACCAGGTTGGTTCAGTTGAAAATGGAGATACTTTATGGTGTTCAATATCCTGTGTTTTTTTCAATTCAGGGAATTTTGAAATTGCCACTTATGAAGACCTATTGGAAGTAGGGACAACTCACCCTTTAAATGCCACATACCGTGTGGTGGCAGATATTGATGCTTCGGCCTCTGCTACCGAAAACGATGGAGAAGGCTTTTTACCTATAGGTTCTTCTTCTGAGCGATTTACCGGTACTTTCCACGGAGGTGGGCATACCATTTCCAATTTAACCATTTCACGTTCATCAACCACTTATGTTGGTTTATTTGGATATGCAAGCAAGGCAACTATTGACAGCATTGGCTTGGAATCGGTTAATATTTCAGGATATCAATATACCGGAGCTTTAGCCGGTTATAGTTATTATACTGCAATTAATAATTGCTTTTCGACAGGTAACGTAACCGGTTCATTTTCTTATACCGGCGGCTTACTTGGATATACATCTTATGATACGTTGAACAACTGCTATGCGGCAGACACTATTTCAGGGTATCAATATACCGGAGCTTTAGCCGGTAATAGTAGTTATACTGAAATTAATAATTGCTATGCGGCAGGCACCGTAACCGGTTCAAATTCTTGTACCGGTGGCTTACTTGGAACTACATCTTATAATACGTTAAACAACTGCTATGCAACAGCTACAGTAACAAGTTCATCAACTAGTACCGGAGGATTGATTGGAAATATTGGTAGCCATACTACAATAAACAATTGTTATGCTACAGGAACGGTAACTAGTACAGGTAACAATACAGGTGGCTTAGTAGGTCGCAATTACACTTATAATACCTTGCATAATTGTTATGCTACAGGAGCTGTAACAGGTACGAGCCATATCGGCGGCTTGGTAGGGTACACTTATACTAATAATAAACTCGATAGTTGCTATGCTAAGGGAACAGTAACAAGCACGGGCCAAGATGTTGGCGGCTTGGTAGGGTACATTGAATCTGTTGATACACTCGATAATTGCTATGCTACGGGGACAGTAACAAGCACGAACCAAGATGTTGGCGGCTTGGTTGGATACGCTATGAATAAAAATATAATTAAAAATTGTCATGCCAATAATATAGTTTCGGGGACTTCGTACGTTGGTGGATTGCTTGGTTATGGTTATACTTACAGTTACATAGATATTACTAATTCTTACAGCAGGGGCAAGGTATCAGGGACTTCGTATGTTGGCGGTTTTATAGGCAGGACATACAATACTAATGTAAGTTACTGTTACAGTACCGATACGGTTTCTGCGACTACCAGCTATATTGGTGGATTTATCGGGCATAAAGGTAACGGTACGGTAACCAATTGTTTTTGGGACACCGAAAGTTCAAGCCAAAGCAGCGCCACAGGATATGCCAGTGGGGGTACAACCAGCATCACCGGAAAAACCACTGCCGAAATGCACGATTTCTACATGTATTTTAACGATGGCTGGGATTTTATGGTAGAAGATATTAATGGCACCAACGATAACTGGGGCTATAACCCCGAAGTAAACGACAGCCTTCCTTTCCTTGCTATGGAAGGATTTACCCATAATCCACCACCGGTATTGAAAGTAGATAGTTTTACCAACGTGGGATTTAGCAATGCAACCTGCAATTACGATATTTTTACAGGAACATCAACCATTTCGCAATACGGTATATGTTGGAACCTTACAGGTACACCTGTTCTTACAGATAGTATGACCAATGAGGGATCAGCCAGTTCGACAGGTGTTTATACCTCGCAAATGACAAGCCTCGATACCAATACAACCTATTATGTAAGGGCTTATTCAATTTACCAGGGCGACACCATTTACAGCAATGTTGTTTCTTTCCTCTCAGCCCATTTGCCTGAAGTTACTACACTGGCAGTAAGTGGCATTACCGATTCAACAGCTACCGGCCGTTTATATATAAGCGACTTAGGTGCTGCATTACCTTTTGCTCACGGGGTATGCTGGAACACAACCGGGTCGCCAACCCTTGCCGATAATTACAGCGACGAAGGATCGGTTAGCGATACTGGCTCATATACTACCGCAATTACGGGACTTAATTTTCTAACTACTTATTATGTTAGGGCATATGTAATTAATGTTGTGGATACTGTTTATGGCGATGTGGTTTCTTTTAAATCGGATAAAAAGATTGCTAGAATGGATTGGGAAAACCCTGCTGATATTATTTACGGAACTGCATTAAGCGCTACACAACTTAATACTACAGTAAGCTATAAAGGGGCAACCGTTGATGGTTCAATTACCTATACACCTGCTGCAGGCGAAATACTTGCTGCAGGCGATGGGCAAACCCTCTCAGCTGTATTTACACCAACTGATACTGCAAATTATGCTTCAGTTACAGCAACAGTAAACATTGATGTAATCAAAGCAACGTTAACAGCAACAACAGTTGATACTAATAAAGTATATGGCGAAGAAAACCCGGTATTTAAAATTGTTTACACTGGTTTTGTAAACGGTGAAGATGTCTCTGTAATTGATGTATTGCCAGGTGCAAGCTGCCTTTCAACAACAGAAAGCGATGCCGGTAAATACGAGATAACAGTATCAGGTGGTAGTGATGACAATTATGAATTTGCTTATGTTAGCGATTCGTTGGAAGTTACAGCCCGCACATTGACATTGAGCAGTTTTACTGCCGATAGCAAAGTATATGATGGAACAACATCTGTTAGTAATGCAGGCTTTTCAGATGATCGAATCTCTGGCGACGAACTAGGTTTTACATTCGATGCTGCTTTTTCTGATAAAAATGCAGAAGCAAATAAAACCGTTAGCTTCAGTAATATCACTATTAGCAGCGGTGCCGACATGAGCAATTATACGCTGGCTTCCAATACCGGTTCAGCCACGGCTACTATCACCACCAAAGCTTTAACAATAACAGCAAACGACCAAACCAAAACGGTTAACCTCCTATTTACTTTCGAGGGCACCGAATTTACAACAGATAGCCTGGTTTCTGGCGATGAAGCAAGCTCTGCCACAATTACCAGCGATGGCGCGGCTGCGGATGCTGCCTTAGGCTCTTATAATATTATTATTAGTGATGCCACCGGTACCGGCTTAGAGAACTATACCATAACTTATAATTACGGTATGCTATCTGTAATTGAACAGGTCATACCTGAAATTACATGGAGTAATCCATCAGACATTACCTACGGAACGGCTTTAAGCAGCGAACAACTCAATGCGACTACTGTTACAACAGGAACGTTTACTTATACTCCTGCCGAAGGTTCAATACTCTCAGTTGGTGACGGTCAAACACTATCAGTAGAATTCACTCCGGATGATGCCGATAACTATACTTCAAATAGCAAATCGGTAATTATTAATGTAAACAAAGCTGCACTCTCTGTCACAGCAGATGATATTGCAATCAATTACGGCAATACAATCCCGGAACTAACCATTAGTTATAGCGGTTTTGTAAACAGCGAAGACGAGAGCGTACTGGATACTTTACCTACAGCAACCTGCGAAGCAACAACCGAAAGCGAAGCCGGCACATATGATATCGTGGTTAGTGGTGGTAGCGACAACAACTACGAAATGAGCTACACCAATGGTACATTGACCATTACCCCGCTCACTTCTGTTGATATTGAAACATTTGCCAATATCTCGGTTTATCCTAACCCGGTAAGTTCAATAGCTACGATTCAATTAAACGGAACTGATTTACCTGCAAATTATAAAATTACGTCAGTAACAGGTAAAACCTTATTAATTGGAGAACTTGTCAAAGATAAGACAAGCATTAATCTGGATGAACTCGGACAAGGTATGTATATCTTAACCATTTATAATAAAAAAGCTTCGTCCTCATATTCTTTAATAAAAAAATAAAAAGGTTTTTCTAAATTTTCAGCTCATGAAACCTGTCGGAGGCTTTGCCCCCTCTGGCAGGTTTTTTTTGTTCGTATTAAAAAAACCTGGACTATACTCATTAAAAATGAATTAATTAAAGAATTATTATCATATTGAATTATTTTGTAAATTAGGGTTAAGCTAAAAAAATAAATTATGCCAGGAAAACTGTTCATACCTTTATTTACTTTAGTTTTATTTTTGTGTTCACAACATTCTAAAGGACAGACAAAAGACACATTGTCAAAATCTGATTTGACTGATATGTCTTTAGAACAACTCCTTGAGCTGGAAATAAAAATTGGAACACATACCCCAACAACATTAACAGAAGCTCCTGTGTCTGTAACTGTAATAGACAAACAGGAAATAGGACTTACCCCAGCAAGAAACCTGCTGGATTTAATTGAAGTATACGTACCGGGAGCTACTTACACAAATCATTGGTTAGGGCCTCGTTTAGGTATCCGGGGAGTAATGGGGGATCAAAATACTTCATACCTGTTATTATTAAATAATCGTAACATAAACATGAAAACCATTAACGGGCCTTTTTATGAAGTTCAAAACAGGGATTTAAGTGATATAGAGAAAATAGAAATCATTCGGGGACCAGGTTCTGTAACATATGGTCATGGAGCTATTGGGGGAATCATCAACATAAAAACTTTGCCTGAGACGAATGAAAACAATTTAAAAATTGGTGTTGGTGGCAATGGAGGATATAGATATGGTAATATTTTTCTAAAGGGGGGGGTAACGAAGTCCAAATGGTCTCTATCTTATTACGGAAGTATAAACAGATCATTAGGCGAAAACTCACCCGAGTTTTTTTACATCGATAGGGCACATGGTTATGGATATGGTTTTATGGGATACCAATGGGGAAATAAAGGATTGGGAACACCAGCGCCAAATTTTTATGGTGATTTCTGGGACAAGCCACAAATAAAAGCACAATTTAATTTTAAACTTGGAAAAATACTTGATGTATGGACCAGATATTCAGATATAACTTATAAAAAACAACAACAGCTAACTAATACAATTGAAGGCCTTCAATCTCCTGGATTAATTGGAAAACAATTCCTGTCTGTAGCAAAACTCACTTCAGTTTCAAAAAACAATTTGAGCATTTCTCATGAAATAGGCTTTTTATCTCAGAGCAACCGGGATGTAACTTTCTATAATGCAGCAGAAGCACCCATTGATCATATTACTCAGAGAAATTATTCATATTCGCAAAACGAGACTTTTTTCAGCACAATTATAAATTACAATGTTAAAAACAGACTTAATATAGCAATTGGTGGAGACTTAAATTACTTATACCTGGGCCCTGAATGGGGAATGAAAAAAAACAAGTTTATCAACTCTTTTCCTTCGCCTCTTCAATTTGTCGTTTACGATACAACATCATCTGGTTTTTATCAAAAATATGGAAGTTTAGGCATCGTAAACTATGTTGATGATGTCATTGATGGTTATCAATATTCTGTCTTTTCTGAAATAAAAATAAATCCTGCACCTAATTTTTCAATACTGCTTTCTGGCCGTATTGACAAACATGAATACTCTGATTTCGCATTTTCTCCACGTTTGGCACTTATTTCTAATTTCAGTGAAAAACATATCGTAAAATTAATTGCCCAACATGCTGTTCGGCTTCCAACATTTAATGAGTTATACACATTTAATCATTTGCAGGGAAAGAAAGTAAAACCAGAAATAAAAGAAGGCATACAAGTTGATTATAACTATCTCATTTCAAAAAATATTTATTTTGATTTTTCCACCTACTACAATTCAATTAATCAGATTGCCTGGACTTCCGCAGGGTATCCAGATGTAGTTGGTACTTTTAACTTAATTGGGGCAGATTTTCAATTAAAGTACCAAACACAAAAGAACAAATGGATAGTTAGTTATGCGTTTGTACATCAAAATAAGTGGGAGCCTGTAACTTCTATGGATGCATATGTCTCGAACATTGGATTAGATTCTGTTGATATAACATTTCCACAATATGGTAATAATCGATTAAACAATATACCGGAACATAGTATAAAATTTAACCAAACTTATACCTTAAAAAAGAATGTTCGTTTGCATGCAAATGTTATTTATAACTGGGGCTATGGCCAAATTGACATGCTAAACATGTATAAATCTATTCACGAAAATTATGGAACAGAGGAAACAAAGCAAGAAATGGCTAATATCCATGAAACAGTTACATCTTATGGTTATGGCCAGGCTTCTTTTACATCGAATGTTTCCTTGTCATTTAAACCTGATTTTTTGCCTTCATCCGAAATATATATTTACGCAATGAATCTTTTACAAAAGAATCATATCCGATATGTGTTCCAATATTGGGAAGATGGAGATAACAGACAATATCCAAGGCAAGTTGGTTTTATTAAAGAGCCAACATCAATTGGAATAAAATGGGTTTGGAATGTGGGGAAATAAAACATATAACATCGTAATAAAAAAGGGTATAATAATCATCCTTTTATTATTAAGCCATGTAAATCTATTTTCACAAGACAGGGAATATTTAATAAAAGCAGCATTTATTGAAAAAATAACAAGATTTATTGACTGGCCTGAAAAAACAGAAAAACAAGAAGATATCATAGTAATAGGTATCCTAAGCAAGACACCCGAAATAGTTAATACTTTTCAATTCTATTTTAAAGACCAATTGATACATAATAAGTCGGTAAAAATTGAAAAAATCGAAAATATTAATACTAACAAGAACCTAGACTTACTCTTTGTATCAAGCGATTATAAAGGTGATATTGAAAAGATAGCAGAAAATTTATCAGGAACAAAAGTGCTAATAATAACAGAAAAGAAAGGTTATAGCAGACAAGGTGCGCATATAAACCTTGTTGAGGAATACAACCGCATCAGATTTGAAATTAATCCAGAGAAACTTAACAACAGCGGTTTTTATGTAAGCAGTAAGCTGTACGCTTATGGTGAAGTAGTAAAATAGTCTTGATTAGATGCTTAAAATAAAGTCAATAAAATATAAAATCATTTTTTCCATATTAATAGTATGCATACTAAGTATCAGCATTGGTATTTCTATTTTCTTTTTTTATGCAACCCATAAACTAAAAAATGATCTTGTTGAAGAGACTTTGCTTGCCAGTAAGTTAACTGGTGACAACCTGATAATCCCATTGGTTTTCGATGATATTATTGAAGCCCGTATTTCCCTCGAATACCTTAAAGATATTGAGTCTATTGAAAATGCTGTACTATATAAAGAAGACAGTAGTTTTTTCTGTTCATACTCAAAAATAAACTCTCAGGTAAAAGATACTTCTATACTATTATCAAATGAATATTTTTTCGAAAATGGATTCTTACACTTAACCCATTCAATATATGACGACGAACAATTATATGGTTTTCTCTGCATTACTGCTAACGACAAAGAAATCAGAGCTCAATTAAAAGAGTACATCCAGTATCTTATAGTGAGTGTTTTTGCTATGTTGGTAATTAGTTATATGCTGGCCCTTTATTTTGAAGGTAAAATTACAGCTCCTGTATTTAAACTTATAAAACATGCTGATTCTATTCGAAACACACAGGATTATTCCTTAGAAATTAAAAATAAAGGAGAAGATGAGTTTGCCTCACTCTATGATTCTTTTAATCACATGCTCGCTAAAATTAACGAACATAATTTTAAGCAGATAAAAAGTAAAGAAAAAATAGAGCGACAAAATATTGAACTTAAAAGCTCGCTTAAAAAAATTGAGGAGATTAATAACGAGTTGGAATTTGCCAGGATAAAAGCAGAAGAAAGCGACCGGTTAAAGTCAGCCTTCCTTGCAAACATGAGCCATGAGATTCGAACTCCTATGAATGGGATTTTAGGTTTTACTGATTTATTATCAACACCGGGGCTTACAGACGACCAAATCCATAGGTATGTTAAGATTTTAAAACAAAGTGGAAAACGTTTGATTAATACAATAAATGATTTAGTCGATATCTCTAAAATTGAAGCTGGACAAATGACCCTTAATTATTCATACATTGATCTTAATAACGTACTAACTGAATTATATGATTTTTTTAAACCAGAAGCCGAACAAAAAAAACTAAACCTAATATTGGAAAAATCCATTCCGGAGCGGGGATTCTTTATTGAGACTGATAAAGGAAAATTAGAGGCTATAATAACGAACCTAATAAAGAACTCAATTAAATTTACTGAGCATGGAAAGATAATTATCGGATATTCAACAGACGTAAATAAAATAGAACTTTTTGTTAAAGATACGGGAATAGGAATACCTACAAACAAACAGAAAGTAATATTCGACCGTTTTACCCAGGTAGAACTCGATTACACAAAAGAATATGAGGGTTCTGGATTAGGACTGGCTATTACCAAGGCTTATGTCGATTTATTAGGAGGAAAAATATCGTTACAATCGATAGTAAATTGTGGCACATCGTTTTTTGTTTCATTACCCTGCATAAGTTGCACAGCCCAAGCTGAAAACAAACAAGACAAAACAGATTTTCAACATGAAAACATACTAAAAACTTTAAACCTATGCATTGTCGAAGATGATTTTGTATCTGCTGAATTTTTGATCAATCTATTTAAAGGAGATTGCAACAAAATTGTTCATGCCAGAAATGGTGATGAAGCAATAAAAATATGCAAAAACAATCCTGACATCAATTTTATACTTATGGACATAAAAATGCCTGTTATGGATGGTTATGAAGCTACTAAAGAAATTAGAAAATTTAATAATAAGATCCCTATCATAGCCCAAACAGCATATTCTTTTGAAGAAGAAAAAATTAAATGTCTTGAAGCCGGATGTAATGATTACATAACCAAACCTTTTAACAGAGTAAACATCGTTCAACTTATTGAAAGATATGTTGTATAAATACCTTCCATAACACAAATAATATTTAATTTTAATTGCGTCTCTAATTTGTAATATATCTGCAGGTTATTAATGTATTGATAGGATAGTGGGTGAGTTTCGCCTTAGAGAAAAACCGTTAAGAAAATTAAAAGCTTTTGCGTGAAGAAATCTGGATTGTTTGAGCGCAGCGAGTTTCCAGATTTTAGCGAAAGTTTTTGATTTTTAGGATTTTCTCGATAGCGACGGGGTTTTTTGTTTACTTTTTTTACCTGGAGAAAAAAAGTAAAAGCCCTTGCGGCTTGAGCAAAATATAAATTTGTCCGGTTTTCACCGGACACTAATAATTTAATTTAACTTTTCTGAAAGTTTCTATAACTTTATTCTAACAGACAATTAATTACAAAACATCGCACCTACCCTACTCAATTCAGTCACCCACAGAAAAAAAACTACTAATTTTAAAAATCTCCCCTATAAATATCATCTCAATTAAATCTTTTTCTAGCTTTGAACCCTTTAAGAAATTATAAAGAACCTAAATTTTTATAGCATGAAGAATTTAAACCGAAATTTAATTTTAGGATTTGCTTTGTTTGCCAGCGCCACAACTTTTGGCCAAAAAAATAAAGACAAAGCAAAAGTTGAAGTTTACGAGCAAGGCAAAGGATATTATTATGAGTCTATCCTCAAAGACGTGAATGCTGTTGACGATTCATTAAAAAGTATCGACAAAGCTCCATATTTACGTTTTAACATGGATCAATCGAAACTTGACTTACCCAATGATGCATCACTCTACAAAAGTGTATGGAGCAACAAAACAGAATCGCAAGGAAATACAGGTACTTGCTGGGATTTCTCCACAACATCAATGTATGAATCAGAAGTTTACAGACAATATGGTAAGAAAGTTGAAATTTCTGAATTATATACTGTATACTGGGAATATGTTGAAAAAGCCAGAAGATTTATTGAAAAACGAGGAGACTCTCATTTCGCAGAAGGTTCTGAAGGTAATGCTGTTGCAAGAATTATGAAAACATATGGTGCAATGCCTAAAGATGAATATACAGGACTAATAAACAACAGAAAACATCATACACACGAAGAAATGTACAATGAGATGAATGCTTTTCTTCAATCTTTAAAAACAAGTAATGCCTGGAATATTGAGTATGGTTTGGCTACCATAAAATCAATATTAAAGCATCATATTGGTGAGCCTCCTACAGAATTTACTGTTGAAGGTAAAACTTACACTCCTAAAACATATCTTAACGATTATCTAAAAATTAATCCTGATGATTTTGTAGATATTCTTTCTTACAAACAAGAACCATATTGGGAACAAGTTGAATATAAAGTTCCGGATAACTGGTGGCACAGCGAGGAATATTATAATGTCCCACTTGATGTTTTTATGGAGGCAGTTAAAAGTGCTATTAAAAATGGTTATTCTGTAAGTATTGGAGGTGATGTTTCAGAAACAGGTTTCAGTCGCGAAACAAACTGCGCTATGATTCCAGATTATGATATTCCTTCTGAATATATTAATGAAGATGCAAGACAATTTCGTTTTTCAAACGGTACAACAACTGATGATCATGGAATGCAACTCATTGGTATCCTGGAAAATTACAAAGGCTCAGGAATGGATTGGTACCTGATAAAAGATTCAAGTTCAGGCTCTCGTAATGTTGGAGAAAACGATCCTAATTTTGGATATTACTTTTTCTCTGCCGACTATATAAAACTAAAAATGATGGATTTTGCAGTGCATAAAGATGCTGTTAAAGACATTCTTAAAAAGTTTAAATAAATTTCTTACAAATCTTAGAGATTGTTTTAAATTATTTAGAATAAAATATAATAACTTATAGGAATGACCTCCTAAATCCTCCTCAACCGAGCTTACGATCTCGCCGAAGGCATCGGAGGACTTAAAGAATGATAGCAAGCAGGTTAAGTTAAGTTGCTACATAGATGGTAGGATAAGTCACCCTCTCAGGGGGATTTAGGGGGTCTCCTTAGTATTGAATTTTAATTATTTCACTGAGTATCACAAAGAAAAAACTGAGAGTTTCACAAAGAAAAATTTCCTAATCATATACTTGTTCCTTTACAACTTTTCCTTCTGTTTTTATTCTTAAAAAAAACACCAAACGAACAATATTCCTAACATTTGCTTTATATCCTCTGAACATCAATTGTAAATGTTAACACATTGATAATAATATTTACTAGCCCATAAAAAACAGAATATTATCTTTGTGCTTCATTTTTTTTAGATATTATATTAAAGCAATGATAGAGACAATTTTAACGCAGTCTATAAAAGAAGGATTTAAGAATTTATTTGATGCTGATGTTGATGAGAAAATGCTTCAACTGCAGAAAACTCGTAAAGATTTTGAAGGAGATATCACCCTGGTTGTGTTTCCTCTATTAAGATTATCAAAAAAATCGCCGGAACAAACCGGGGAAATAATTGGAAATTATCTTAAGGAAAGTCTTGACTCTATTGCTGATTATAATGTTGTAAAAGGTTTTCTTAACCTTACCATTCATCCAAGCTACTGGGTAAAAGTATTTCTTGATATCCAGAAAACAGAAAATTTTGGAATTATTCAGCCAACAGAAGAATCAGAAACCGTTATGGTTGAATATTCGTCACCCAATACAAATAAACCGTTACACTTGGGGCATATAAGGAATAACTTATTGGGTTTCTCTATCAACGAGATAATAAAAGCTAATGGTAAAAATGTTATCAAAACCAATATTGTAAACGACCGTGGTATCCACATCTGTAAATCAATGATTGCCTGGCAGAAATTTGGTAATGGAGAAACCCCTGCAAGTTCAGGAATGAAAGGCGACCATCTGGTTGGCAAATACTATGTGATTTTTGATAAAGAATATAAACTACAGGTACTTAATTTAATTGCTGAAGGAAAAACAGAAGAAGAGGCAAAAAAGATTGCCCCAATTCTTCTTGAAGCCCAGGAAATGCTTCGTAAATGGGAAGCAAAAGATCCCGGAACGCTGGAACTTTGGAAAACCATGAATCAATGGGTTTATGCAGGTTTTGATGTAACATACAAACGTCTTGGGGTTGATTTCGATAAAATATACTACGAATCTGATACATTTCTTATTGGTAAAGAAACTGTACTCGATGGCCTAAAGAAAGGAATTCTAATCCAAAAAGAAGATACTTCTGTTTGGGCTGATTTAACGAACGACGGTCTCGACCAAAAAATTCTTTTACGCTCTGACGGTACATCGGTTTACATGACCCAGGATATCGGAACAGCTCAACTTCGCCAGCAAGACTACAATTTTCAGAAATTAGTTTATGTTGTAGGAAATGAGCAGGAATATCACTTCAAAGTATTATCCCTGATTCTTGATAAATTAGGATTTGATTGGGCTAAAGATCTTTATCATTTATCGTATGGAATGGTAGAACTTCCAGAAGGAAAAATGAAATCACGAGAAGGAACGGTTGTAGATGCTGATGATCTAATGGACGAAATGATCAATACATCTCGCGAAATGTCTAAAGAACTGGGTAAACTAGAAGGATATTCTGAAGAAGAAAAAGAAAATATCTTCCGTATCATTGGCCTGGGAGCTCTAAAATACTTCATCCTTAAAGTTGATCCACGTAAAAACATGACCTTCAACCCAAAAGAATCAATTGATTTTAATGGTAATACAGGTCCATTTATTCAATATACATATACCAGGATTCGTTCAGTATTAAAAAAAGCAGAAGAAAATAACATCAAATTAGAAAGTTCTTTCAGTAACGATTTAAAAATTAACGAAAAAGAGACTGCTTTGATTAAAATGATTAATGAATTTCCGGCTATCGTTAAGTTATCCGGAGATGAATACAATCCTGCATTTATCGCTAATTACACGTATGATTTAGTAAAAGAATACAATCAGTTCTATCATGATTATTCAATCTTAAAAGAAGAAAATCCTGAAACAAGAGGATTTAGGTTAATTCTTTCCAGGATTATTGCAGAAACGATAGAAAAAGGAATGAATTTATTAGGCATTGACATGCCTGAAAGAATGTAAATAATAATAAATAAACGATAGATTTTAAAGAAATAAAACAATTAAGTAACGCTTCAACATGGTTGTTACTCAATTGGCTGGATTACATACTTGCAAACCAGCTATCGAATTTCTATTTTTGCCAAAATTTTATAAAGCATGTTCGACAATTTATCAGATAGGTTAGAACAATCGTTTCGGTTGTTAAAGGGTCAGGGACAGATTACTGAAATCAATATAGCAGAGACATTAAAAGATGTCCGTCGCGCATTACTCGATGCCGACGTTAACTTTAAAATAGCAAAACAATTTACTGACACAGTAAAACAGAAAGCTATAGGGCTGAATGTTTTAAAGGCTGTTAAGCCTGGTCAGATGATGGTTAAAATTGTTCATGATGAGCTTGCAGCACTCATGGGCGAATCAGCTATTGACATCAACCTAAAAGGAAATCCTTGTGTAATTCTTATTGCTGGGTTACAAGGTTCTGGTAAAACAACTTTCACTGGTAAACTTGCCAGCTTATTAAAAAACAAACGAGGCAAAAATCCTTTACTTGTTGCTGGTGACGTTTATCGTCCTGCTGCGATTGATCAGTTAAAGGTTTTAGGTGAACAAATTGGCGTTCCGGTTTATACGGAGGAAGACAATAAAAACCCTGTAAAAATTGCTAAAGCCGGTATAAAGCATGCTAAGACACATGGCCATACTGTAGTTATTGTCGATACTGCCGGCCGTCTTGCTATTGACGAAGAGATGATGAAAGAGATTGCTGCTGTTAAAGAAGCTGTGACTCCTCACGAAACTCTTTTTGTTGTTGACTCTATGACGGGTCAGGATGCCGTTAATACAGCAAAAGAATTTAATGACCGACTTGACTTTGACGGTGTTGTTCTTACCAAACTTGATGGTGATACTCGTGGTGGAGCAGCACTTTCAATCCGTTCTGTAGTAAACAAACCTATAAAATTTGTTGGTACAGGTGAAAAAATGGATGCGTTGGATGTATTCCATCCTGAACGTATGGCTGACCGTATCTTAGGTATGGGTGATATTGTTTCTTTGGTTGAAAGGGCACAGGAACAATTTGACGCTGATGAAGCCCGCAAGCTGCAAAAGAAAATTGCAAAGAACCAGTTTAACTTTAACGATTTCTTAAGCCAGATTCAACAAATCAAGAAAATGGGTAACCTTAAAGATTTGGCTAGTATGATTCCTGGAGTTGGGAAAAGTCTTAAGAATCTTGATATTGATGATGATGCTTTTAAAAGCATCGAGGCCATTATCCATTCAATGACACCTCAAGAAAGAGAAAACCCTACTTTATTAAATGGTAGCAGAAGAAAAAGAATTGCTGCAGGAAGCGGTACAAATGTTACAGACATTAACCGCTTATTAAAACAATTCGACGAAACACGTAAAATGATGAAAATGATGTCTTCCGGTAAAAACATGAATCGTATGATGGCTGGAATGAACGCCATGAGAGGAGGAAGATAACTTGTTTCTAGTTGCTTGATGCTGGTTAGAACACTAACCAACAACAAACAATCAGCAACCTTTAATTAATAACAAAGAAAAAAAATTGAAGAACATGCAATTAATTGACGGTAAAAAGATATCAAGCGAAATAAAAGCTGAGATTGCTGAAGAAGTAAAAAAAATTATAGTCAACGGAAGAAAAAAACCTCACTTGGCAGCTATCCTTGTTGGTAACGATGGAGCCAGTGAAACATATGTTAGTTTTAAAGTAAAAGATTGCCAGGAAGTTGGTTTTGATTCTTCTTTAATTCGTTTTGAAGACACCGTTTCAGAAGAAGAACTATTAAACAAAGTAAAAGAGATTAACGAAGATCCTGATATTGATGGATTAATTGTTCAGTTACCTTTACCAAAACATATTTCAGAACAAAAAGTAATTGAAACTATTGATCCTAAAAAAGATGTTGATGGTTTTCACCCTATCAATGTTGGCCGTATGGTTATTGGTCTCCCTTGCTATGTAAGCGCTACTCCTGCCGGAGTTTTAGAGCTCTTAGAAAGATACAACATTGAGACTTCAGGTAAAAATTGTGTTGTTATAGGAAGAAGCAACATCGTTGGAAAACCAATGTCTGTGTTAATGGGATTAAAAGCTAATCCCGGCAACTCTACGGTAACACTTTGCCATAGCCGAACAGCTAATCTAAAAGAAATTTGTAAAGAGGCCGATATTATTATTGCTGCACTTGGTAGCCCGGAATTCCTAACAGCAGATATGGTTAAAAATGGAGCTGTTATAATTGACGTTGGAACAACACGTGTTCCTTCGTCTGAAACAAAATCAGGTTTTAGATTAAAAGGTGATGTGAAATTTGATGAGGTCTCTCCTAAATGTAGCTTTATAACACCTGTTCCTGGCGGCGTTGGCCCAATGACAAGAGTATCATTATTAAAGAATACTTTGTTAGCGGCAACAAAAAGTATCTATCAATAGAATAAATTAAAGAAGAGAATCAAAAAAAAAACTCCGACAGGTCTAACGACTCTGTCGGGTTTTATAAACTATTTACCTTATAACCAGTCAGAGTCAAAGAACCTGACTGATTTAATAGCCAATTACACTCAGGAACAAAATTTTATATAGTCAGGAAATGCAATCATTAGAAAATTATAAAAAAGAAAAATTAACAATAGATATTGTTTGGGCTAATGTATTTTCATTTATCCTCATTATCCCTACACTTTTATTTTTAGGTGTACCTTATTATTTTATTTGGGGACATGAAGTGAATATAAAAGAGTTACTTGAAAATATTGGATTACAGGGAATAACCGTAAAGTTTTTAATCTTCTTCTTTATTTTTATTTTCGGAATTATAATACACGAGTTAATACATGGAATTACCTGGGCCAGGTATACAGAAAAAGGTTTTAAATCTATCAAATTCGGAGTAATGTGGAAAATGCTTACTCCTTATTGTCATTGCAAAGAGCCATTGAATGTAAAACAATATATCATTGGAGCAATAATGCCAGCTATTATTCTGGGAATTTTACCATCTATTATTGCTATTATTACTGGACATTTAGGATTAATAATATTCGGAATTTTCTTTACTATTTCAGCTGCAGGCGATTTACTCATGATCAATTTAATTAGAAAAGAAAACATGAATGATTTGGTACAAGATCATTCCTCTGAAGTTGGTTGTTATATTTATAGAAAAACAATATAATACATCCCCGCTACTTTTATTCGTCTCATAAATCATTATATAACAACAGAATAACACTTAAGCAAGAAAAAATTCATATTTAACTTGACTTTTAAATATCCTATTTGTATGTTTGTACTATACTAATAGTACAATAATAAAATATAAATTTGTGTTATTATGATAAAATTCAATTTAGATCCTAAGGCAGGCGTACCATTTTATCGACAAATCATCGATCAGATAAAATTTGGTATTGCATCAGGAAACTTAAAAACAGGAGAACAATTACCAACAGTTAGAGCGCTGGCTGTTGAATTAAAAGTAAACCTGAATACAGTTTCAAAGGCATACAAAGAGCTTGAAATACAAAACATTCTTGAGACACAGCAAGGTACAGGAACCTTTATCAGCGCCAGTGAGTTAAAAATTCCAGAAAAAGAACGAAAAAAAAAATTACAGGATATCTGTAAAGAGTACTTAACCATAGCATATAGTTATGGATTTACGAAAGATGAAATAATTAATGAGCTAAACGAACAATAAAAATGAAAAACTTTTCTCCTCTCATTGATTCATACGATAAAAACATAGACAGATTACAATCTATTTGTAAAGAATGTCTAAAAAAAGCAAAAAGCTATGGTTTTACGAAAGAAGAAATTATTAACGAACTTAAAAACAAATAAAATGAAAGCAAAAATTACAACAAAAGCTAATGTAAATCCCATATCGGTAACAGTTTTTGTAATACTTGGAGGGATTAGTGTTGCTTTATACTTATTGGAAAAGATTGAGATGCCATTATTTTTTGGTTTATTGGTAGTCTCAATTCTAATAGCTGCATCAATAAACATTGCAGACCAGTGGGAAAAAGCTGTTGTCTTGCGAATGGGAAAATATATTGGTTTACGTGGACCTGGTTTATTTCTAATTATCCCCATCTTAGATAAAATTGATGCTTATGTAGATCAACGAGTTAGAGTAACTGATTTTAAAGCAGAAGAGACGTTAACAAAAGATACAGTGCCTGTAAATGTTGATGCTGTTGTTTACTGGACAGTCTGGGATGTTGAAAAAGCTGCTTTAGAAGTCCAGGAATATGCCAAAGCTGTTGCTTATATTGCCCAAACAGGCTTAAGAGATATTATTGGTAAACACGAGTTGGCTGATTTATTACAAGAACGCGAACAAATCGCCAGTGATTTACAAAAAGTTTTAGATGAACACACAAGTCCTTGGGGAATTACATGTCAGAACGTTGGTATCAAAGATATTGTTATTCCTCAGACATTAGCTGACGCAATGAGTAAACAGGCCCAGGCAGAAAGAGAACGCAAAGCAAGAGTAATTCTGGGAACCGCTGAAACAGAGATTGCTGAGAAATTTGCAAAAGCAAGTGAACAATACAGGGACAATCCTATTGCTTTACAATTAAGGGGCATGAATATGTTATTTGAAGGTTTAAAAGAAAAAGGTTCTATGGTAATTGTTCCAAGTTCAGCCTTAGAATCTATGAATTTAGGGGCTACCAGCGGATTAATTTCTTTAGCAAAAGCTAACGAAAAGAATGCTTAAAAATTCAAAGAGGGTGTAGAGAAATTTCAAACTCTATCCCCTCTTTATTTTTTAATTTAATATTCCAATACAATTATTCTATCAATCTCTGTATCATATCCATCAGGAAGATAGATAGAAATACCTGTTTTATCTTGCTTAAACTTAACGATTGCCTTATTAACAAACATAGAAGCTGATTTTACTTTTTCTCCAAAATCAGGGATAGACAAGGTCTTATCTTTCCAATTAAGCACATGAACATAAACTTTATTGTCTTTATATGTTGTTACACCCCATAGCCTTGGTGAGATTGGACCACCTCGGGTTCCGTAAATCGTCTCTCCATATTTTTTCATCCACTCTCCCATCTCTTTTAACGTTTGTACGTTTTCTGGTTGTATCTTACCATTCGGCATAGGACCTGTATTTAATAACAGGTTCGCATTATTTCCTGCTGCCTTTACCATAAATTCGATAAGTGTTTTTGTAGATTTAAAATTCGAATCCTTAATGTTGAATCCCCAGGAACCATTCATCGTTTGGCATGACTCAAGAGGCAACTTTCCAATTTCTGTATTATTGAATCCTGTTGTATTGTCTCCTGGCAAATCCTGTTCAAACATCTGAAAATCTTCACCTGGTATTGGCATCATATGATGATTGCTACCAATCAACGCGCCGGGCTGTAATTTATGAATTAAAGAATAGGTATCATCAAGACGCCAGGGAGCATCTTTTTTATCCCACATACCATCAAACCAGATACCACCAACTTCACCATAGTTAGTTAGCAACTCTGATAATTGAGTATTCATATAATCAATGTAGTTATCCCAATCTCCGGATTCAGGCCTTCCGGTATAACCTTGTCCTGTGTTTCCTCTTGGAAAATAATCAGGGTGATGCCAATCTAACTGAGAATAATAAAAAAACAATTTTATTCCTTGCTTATCGCACTCTTCTTTAAGCATTTTTAAAACATCTTTTCCATAAGGTGTTGAATCGACAATATTATAATCAGAGATTTTTGAATCGTACATTGCAAAACCATCGTGATGTTTACTGGTAATTGTTATGTACTTCATCCCTGCATCTTTCACCATGCTTACCCATTCTTTTGGATCAAACTGAGTTGGATTAAAGAAAGTAGGTAAAAGCTCATACTTAAAAATTGGTATTTGCTTTTGGTTCATTATCCATTCTGCAATACCATAATCTCCACCACCGGCTAACTCTGAGTAAACACCCCAGTGAATAAATAATCCAAACTTAGCATCCTGGAACCATTCCCTGTTTTCTAAATTTTCTTTAGTAGGCTCATAGCCTTCCTGTGCAAAAAGTATATTGCCAACTAAAAAGGTTGCCAATAAAAAAGTTAGAAGTTGTTTCATAATAATTATTAGATTTAATTGATAAATATTCTTCTTTGTTGAAGGTTAATTTTGTTTCTATAGTAACGAATAGATGAAAACAATTTCACTTCATTTATAAAGATACATTGTTTATTGAGTTACAGGTTGGATATGATAGCCTTTATCCTTTAATAATTTAATTATTCCATGTTCACCAGGCAAATGTCCCGCACCAATAGCAATAAAACAAGTGTGAACATTAACCAATGAATCAATTTTCGGCAACCATTTTTGATTCCTTTCCTGTAACAAAAAAGACTCAGAATTTTCAAATGTTGTATCCGCTTTTACATCCTCATAAATTGCATAAATATCTTCATTTAAACATTTTTTAAGCTTACTACTATATCTTTCTCTTGTATTTCAATAATGGCATAAAATCCATCTCTAAATGAACCCGGATTTACAATTTTAGTCTCCCCTATCGTGTCAACAGCTTTCGCTTCATGAATATGTCCACATAAAACCAATGCTGGTTGTTTGTCTTCAATGAATTTTCTAACAGCCTTGCTACCAACATGCAAACCTGAATTTACCCGATCATTTTTTGTATTATAAGGGGGTTGGTGAATCAACAATATTAATTGTTTAGAATCTCCCTGTAAATTCTTGTACAACCTAGAGAGTTCTAAATCGAAAATCCCTTCTGAAAATTCATTAGGTGTAGCTCCGGGACAAGGTAAAGATCCACCTATCCCGAAAATGGCGATATTATCGATATTTATAATTTTTCTATCGAGTGAAACATGATGGCCTTCCAGATATTTTGAAACTTCTGGATAATCACAGTTACCAGCAACTGCATAAACAGATTTATTATATTTCTTAATCTCATTAATAATATTTTCAGTTTCCTTTTCTCTTCCAAAATGAGTAATGTCGCCTGATATCAAAATAAGTTCTGCACTTTCAAGTTCCTTTGAAATTTTCTCTATTATAGATTTTTTAGAATGAATATCTGTTAAATGTAATATTTTCATAAATAAAATCTAAATTTCAAAACCCAGGTACTTTCTGATAATAAAACCAATACCAAATGTTAATGCAGCAACGCCGAGACTTAGAAACACCATCTCTAAAAATCGTTCTTTAAATGACAAATTCTTTACTACCGACAGATAATAATTAAAAAAAAATATGATGAAGATAGCTACTAATAAAGTAATACCCAGACATGCATAAAAATTAGAAAGAAGGAAATAAGGGATTATTAACACAAAAACAGTAAACACATATGCTATACCAGTATAAACAGAAGCTTTTAAGGCATCTTCGTTTTTTCCTTCAGATTTATGGGAAAGATATTCAGACGCCGCCATTGAAAAAGATGCTGCAATCCCTGTAATCAAACCGGCAGCACCTATAATTTTTGTGTTTTGCAAAGCGAATGTTAATCCAGCTAATGTTCCGGTAAGTTCAACCAAAGCATCATTTAATCCTAATACGATAGAACCAATATAGTTTAATTTTTCCTCTTCAATTAATTCAATTAATTCTTCTTCATGTTGTTCTTCATCATTAGCAATTTGCTTTGCACCTGATATCTCCTTTGAAAGTTCATTATAATCAACCTGGGCAGCTTCTTCACCTTTTTCCATTAATTTAATGGCGAAAGTCAAACCAAATACCCTGGATAGAAAAGAAAAATAAAAAACCTTAAATTTTGAAGGCTTAACATCCTGTTTTGTATACGTTTTCCAAAAGTCATAATGTCTTTTTTCATCATCTGCAATTCTTTGCAGTATATCTGCATTTTGTTTATTTTTTAATCTTCTTGCCAGATTATTATAAATATGGTACTCAGTAATCTCATTATACTGAGCTGTTAATAATTGCTTTATTATTTTATTGTCCATAGATTTAGGAATTATTTACTTTTGAGTCTCGAAATATCTTAAAATAAGTTCGAATTAACTTAATTTTTTTTAATTAAATAAAGTAATATGAATTCTTTTCTTGAACTAGCAAAACATCGTTATTCATGTAGAAAATATGAAGATAAAGCGATTGAAAAAGAAAAACTTGAATATGTACTTGAAGCTGGCAGAGTAGCTCCATCGGCAGTTAATTTTCAACCCTGGAAATTTTATGTTGTACAAGAAAAAACTAATCTAAACAAAGTTCATGAAATTTACCATAGAGAATGGATTAACTCAGCCCCGTGTGTTATTGTTGTGTGCGGAGATAGCTCACAATCCTGGAAAAGAAAGGAAGATGAAAAAGATCATCTTGATATTGATATTGCAATTACTGTTGATCATATGACATTAGCAGCAACAGAACAAGGTCTTGCTACATGTTGGGTCTGTAATTTTTTTGTAGATAAATGTAAAGAAGTTCTAAACTTACCGGAAAATTTTGAACCAATCGTTCTTCTTCCTATTGGGTATCCTACTGACAGTGTGAATTCACTAAGGCATGATACAAAAAGAAAATCGTTGGAAGAAATTGTTCACTGGGAATTATAAAACATAAAAAAAGCATCCGCTGTTTTGCGGATGCTGAAAATACAAGAAAATTATATCTTTAATTAATATTCTCTTCTTGAATCTCTGTCACGATTATTAAATCTACGGTTTCCACCACCGCCACCACCGCGGTATCCACCACCGCCTTGTTGACGCTGCTCTTTTACGCGAGCTTCACTAACTTTTAACTCACGACCTTGAACTTCAACGCCATTAAGCTCATCTAGAGCTCTACGACCGTCAACATCTTCCATTTCTACGAAACCGAAACCACGACTACGTCCTGTAGCCTTGTCCATAATAATTCTTGCTGAGATTACATCTCCGTATTCACCGAAGATTTCTTTTAAATCCGCATCACCAACACGGTAATTAAGGTTACCAACATAAATGTTCATAATAGGAAAAATTTAAAAAATGAATTTGAAATTGAAATAATTGAATATAGAATTAAATTGAAAATACTTTAATAGTTAATACGAAAGGTTTTTTTCCTTTGATAAGTAGAGATAAATTTTTTACAGCATACATAAAAAAAGTGTTCAGCACCTAGTAATTTTATAATTTACAACTTCAAAAATAAACTAAATAAAAACAATAACAAAGAATTTCGAAAATATTGTTGTTAAAAACACTTTATTTTTTTTAAATAATGCAAACAACGACCATAATCTAATTAAAAACCTAATATAAAGCTTTTTACAAACAGCAAAAAATTTCATTTGAAACCTTTAAAATATAAAACTTAGAACAAAAGCAAGTACAAATCCACATACAGAAATTATTGTTTCCATAATTGACCAGGAGCGTATGGTATCCTTTTCATTTAAACCAAAATACTTTCCAACCAACCAAAAGCCACTATCATTTACATGAGAAAAGAAAGTTGCCCCACTTGCAATTGCAAGGACTATCAAGGCTTTGTTTACATCATCTATAGCAAACTGATCCAATATTGGAGATATTAATCCTGCCGCTGTAATCATTGCAACTGTTGCCGAACCTTGAGTAACCCTAACTATTAAAGCGATAAAATACGCAAGGACGATCGGTGGCAAGGCTGTCTTTGAAAATGACCCGGCCAACAATGCCCCCACGCCACTATCAATTAAAACTTGTTTAAAAACACCTCCTGCCCCGGTCACTAGAATTACAATACCTGCAGGTGCAAGAGACTTAGTTGTTAAATCGGCCAGTTTTTCTTTTGTAACTTTTTGTTTTATTCCCAGAACATATAAAGCAACGAGCGTTGAAATAGTTAACGCAGCAAACGGATGTCCGATAAATCTAACAAAATCAATTAAAACTGACAATATTCCAGCCACTTCCCCTGTTATTAATGCATCAAGTATCGTTCTGGCAATAATTAAAAACAGCGGCAACGCAATTATTAAAAGAATTGTTGAAAACTTAATTTTTTGTTGTCCAGAACTAAATTGTTTATTCTCATCTTCCTGAAAATATTTAGGAACATCGGCATAAATTTTTTTACTTATGTAAGAACCAAAAACAGGCCCTGCAATTATTGCAGTTGGTATACCTATAATAGCACCAAATATTATAACCATTCCTAATGGGGCATCAATAATTTCTGCCACGGCAATTGGCCCTGGAGTTGGAGGAATAAAAGAATGGGTCACAGCTAAACCGGCAAGTAGAGGTATCCCAAAAAATAAAATAGAGCGTTTCGTACTTTTTGTTAAAGAATAAATTACTGGTACCAAGATAATAAATCCAACATCAAGAAAAACAGGAATTGCTATGATAAAACCTGTCAAAACTAATGCCCAGGATGCTCTTTCTTTTCCAAAAATATTAAGTAAACTAGCGGCAATTACATCAGCCCCACCTGAAACTTCCAGCATTTTACCAAAAATTGCCCCCAATCCAACAAGTGTTGCAACAACACCAAGAGTACCGCCCATTCCCTTCTCAATGCTTTCCATTATATTATCAACAGGCATACCTGCAAATAATCCAACCAGCATACTTGTCAATAATAATGATATGAACGCCTGTATTTTAAATTTTAACACCAACAATAAAAGAAAGGCTATACCGCCAATGGTAACCAAAAAAAGTAGTAATTCTTTGCTCATAGTTTAGTTAATAATTGTTATTTGCCTAAAATATATATTATTTATTTCATAGACTAAGATATTAACATATAGAAGATGTTGAGTCATCAAGTTATTGCATCAATTCGGGGGTCTTAACAAGAATAAAAAAACTTAAATTATTTTTTTTTTGATTTTTGTATCTTCGCGGCAGATTAAAAAAAGATTATGCAACGAATAAATTTCAACATTATTTTAATTGTCTTAATTCTAATTATAACAAATTCAAATAACCTTAAGGCACAAGATATTGTAGATGTATTAAATTCGAAAAACAATTATTTTTATGCCGGTGTTGATAATGAGTTGAAAATTACCGTTGCTGAACCAGAAAATTATGATACATTACTAATCTCAATTTCAAATGGATTAATATTTAAAGATAGTATTAATTATAATTGTATACCTAGAAGATCTGGCAGGGCAAATCTTACAATAAAAGGAGTTAAACATAATTCTGATACAACTAATATTTTCTCTAAAAGCTTTTTAGTTTATACAATACCTCCTGTTAAACTTACTATTGGAGGAAAAACAGTAGATGAATTAACAAAAATGAGTAAAGATTTTATTCTGCAAAATGATATTTTTGGTATTCATTTAAGCGATGACATCATTAATTGTGATAGCTGGGTTAATATTGAAAGAGTAACCATGGGGTATTTAAGCGGTGGCGGTTATTATAAAAGAGATGAATTTAAAGGCAATAAATTACCTGAAAACTTCAAACAAATTATAGCTTCTTTTCCAAGTGGAAAAGAATTATCATTCGAAGTTCGCTTAAGTTACACTGGTAATATTCAAAAGAATCTTCCTGTTTTTATCACCAGGGTTTACTAAGAGAAATTTATTCTAAAGAAAAAGGGACTCTTCTTAAACAACACCCAAATTTTACAATAATTCCGTTATCCAGCAACAAACAAAAAATCAACTTTTACTGTTGAAGTGCATTTTTCATAGTAATTCCAATGTCTGCAGGAGATTCTACTACAAGGATATTACATTCTCGCATAACTTTCATTTTTGCTTCAGCAGTATCCCCTTTACCTCCAATAATTGCCCCGGCATGTCCCATTCTTCTTCCTTTAGGAGCTGTTTGCCCTGCAATAAAGCCAACAACAGGCTTCGTTGCATTTTCTTTTATCCACTCAGCCGCTTCTGTCTCCATATTACCACCAATCTCACCTATCATAATAATACCTTCAGTCCCTGGATCATTCATTAACAATTTAACAGCCTCTTTTGTAGTAGTACCTATAATCGGATCGCCACCAATACCTATACATGTACTCTGACCTAATCCAATTTTTGTAATTTGATCAACTGCCTCATAAGTTAAAGTCCCACTTCGGGAAACAATTCCAATTGTTCCTTTTTTATGAATAAAACCAGGCATAATCCCAACTTTTGCTTCCCCAGGACTAATTATACCCGGGCAATTGGGCCCAATTAATATACTTTTTCCTTTCGAATTTAGATATTCCTTTACCTTGACCATATCAGAAGTAGGAATTCCCTCTGTAATTGCAACAATAACTTTTATTTCTGAATCAATTGCTTCCATTATTGCATCAGCAGCGAAAGCTGGGGGGACGAATATAACAGAGACATCTGCACCTGTTTTGCTTTTTGCTTCAGAAACTGTATTAAAAACTGGCAAATCAAGATGTTTTGTATTTCCCTTACCTGGAGTTACACCACCAACAACATTAGTTCCGTATTCAATCATTTGTTGGGCATGAAAAGAGCCTTCACTACCTGTAAAGCCTTGAATGATAACGCGAGAATCTTTATTAACTAGTACACTCATTTTATTGGAAATAAATAGTTTAATTTATTCTAGTAATCATCAAATATAAAGTATTTTATACATAATGAATAAGAATAAAAATTGTTCATGAAAAAATATTAAAAAGTGAATTATTGTAAAAAAGCAATAAAAAAAATAGGATTAAAACAACATTTTTTTATATTTGTAAGAATCTATCTACATCTATCTGGCATTTATTTTTAAACAAAAAACTTTTTTTACATTATGACTTACTGGAATGAAAACTGGAAAGACGTCAAATTTGATGGAATCAATGACAACGAAAGGTACCAAATCTCCAATACCGGTCAGGTAAGGAGATGGGTAGAAGAAAAAAAAGAATGGAAAAATCTTAAGTCTTCCCCAGGGAAAGGCTATATGTTATTTTCATTTAAATCAAACCGAGATTATAAACATCGGATTACTAAACCAATTCATAAATTGGTCGCTATCGCATTTTGCGATAAGCCGTCAGATGAACACAACTATGTTATTCATCTAGATTTCAATAAATTAAACAACAATTTCAGAAATCTTAAATGGGTTACAAGAGAAGAAATGTATGACCATCACAAGAAAAATCCTAACTATAGGAAAGGTCATAGAAACTATTCTAAATTAACAGAAACAGAGGTAATTAGAATCAAACTTAAATTAAGAAGAGGAAAAACAAAACTCTATAAGATTGCAAAAGAATTTGGTATTACACATACTCAACTTAACCGTATACGTTCGGGAGAAAATTGGAGTACTGTGAGAATACCCGATGAAATGCTCGATTAAAACTCTGACTGGAAACTAACGAAAAAGAGGAATGTTTTTAAAAACATTCCTCTTTTTGTATTTTTGCCGATCTTATGACATCGAATTCTACCATATGTGCTTTATCAACTCCCCAAGGTAGTGGAGCTTTAGCAGTAATACGAGTATCAGGAAAAGATACATTACAGATAATTTCAAAAATTTTTACATCAAAAGTAAACAAAGACATTAGTCTCCAAAAAGGATATTCCTTACATTTTGGAAATATTACCGATAACGGAGAACTAATTGATGAAGTAATTTTAAGTATTTTTAGAGCCCCTAAATCATTTTCGGGTGAGGATATGGCTGAAATATCCTGTCACGGTTCGATCTATATCCAATCAAGAATTCTTTATGCACTAATTAATAACGGTGCAGAAATGGCATCTCCTGGAGAATTTTCTATGAGAGCGTTTATGAATGGCAAGATGGATTTAACACAGGCGGAAGCTATCGCTGATATTATCGCTTCAAAGACAAAGGCGTCTCACCGTGTTGCCATGAACCAAATGAAAGGTGGAATTACCAATGAACTAAAATCACTACGAGAAAAATTATTGAATTTCACCTCATTAATCGAACTCGAACTTGATTTTAGTGAAGAAGATGTTGAATTTGCCAACAGGGATGAATTCAAAGATCTTGTCAATGAGATCAAAAACAAAATAGGAAGGCTAATTAATTCTTTCCAATTAGGAAATGCAATTAAAGAAGGAGTACCTGTTGTTATTGCTGGTAAACCCAATGTAGGAAAATCTACTTTACTTAACCGGTTACTTAATGAAGAAAAAGCTATTGTTTCAGAAATAGAAGGAACGACACGAGATGTTATTGAAGACGTAATTAACATTGAAGGTTTTTTATTTCGTTTTATCGATACAGCCGGGCTACGTGAGACAGAAGACACAATAGAGAAACTGGGTATCGACAGAACATATAAGAACATAAATAAAGCCGAAATAGTATTGTTTTTGATTGATGCTTCTGAAAGCAAAGCATCCATAGAAGAACAGATTTCTAAACTTCCCGAAGAAGTTAAAGACAAAATTATTTTAGTCCCCAACAAAGTTGACAAACTAAGTCAACAAAACGTATTCGAAAAGCTGAGTTCTCTCCCAGAGGAAAAACAAATTCCTATCTCAGCATACAGTGGTACCGGTGTTGAAGAATTAATAAATTGTCTTCTATCTCAAAAGTCACTAAACAATTATGATGAAAATGAAGTGCTAATCTCAAACACACGTCATTTTGAAGTATTGAGCAAGGCCCTTATTTCTATTGAAAGAGTATTAGAAGGAATTGAACAGGGAATTCCAACCGATCTGGTTGCTATTGATATTAGAGAAACACTTTACCACCTGGGAGAAGTTACTGGTGAAATATCAACTGATGAAGTTCTTGGTAATATCTTTAAGAATTTCTGTATCGGGAAATAACAGATGATGCTTGTAAAATAAAGCGTAGAGAATGCTTTAATTAACAAGGAGAATCATAAGATTCCTATTAGTGTTCAGGGTTTTATTTTCAGTATTACACTGGTAGTTATTTAATTATTTCATGTTACATTAAGAGCACTTTACTCTTTACTAAGTTTCCCGCAGATGAATTGTGACGCCAATCGGATGCGGTACAAATACAAACCTCTGTTCAAATTTTCCAGGCTCACACTTTCATTGGAATTTACTAATTCCGACATCACCTTTTGTCCGTTTACATGGTATAATTCAAACATGGCATGGGGTACATTTTCGGGTAAATCAACCTGCACATAATCAGAAGCCGGATTGGGATATACTACTACCTTACTTGTAAAATCAGGGCTAAACACGGAAGTTGTTTCGTTGGTAGAATAAAAATATGCGGTTTCGTTAATCAATTCCATTTCATTAGTTACGGCATTGGCTCTCAGGGCTTGTTTACGGGTAATTTTATGATGGTATGCCTGCTTAATATCATTTCCTAAGGCGTGAGGTAGGTATAAGTTTTCGTGTGAATATGTATAATCGAAGGTAAAAACATTCATTACCTTACTTCTATCTGTATCCCAGGTATGGTAGGTATACGATTTAATGTTGTTATTATTATCAAATCCCAATTCCTTTTCGTTAAGCTTTTCCCAGTTGTTGTTATTTATATTCCACTCATAGTTGCTTATGTCATATATACAGCCTTCGTTATACAGGTTTTGTGTTTTTGTATACGGAATAAAATCTGCCTGTTGGCTATTCCATTTAGATGTGATGCTTTGTTCCATATAGCCATTTGTATACGTATAAATAGTTGTTTTTGCGTACTGCCATTCGTTTAAGTCTTTTTGTTTGGTATAACTTGTATCTGCCAGCAAATTTCCTGTTGCATTGTAGCTATATTCGGTTTTTTCCAACGCAATCCAGGAATTCAAATCTGTATATTTATAAAACAGGGTATCAGCAGATAAAACACCAGAAGGGTTGTAATAATTTATCATTCTTTTTGTTGGCTGCCATTGTTCTTCGCTAAATAACCACTTACTTTCAGTAATGGAATGTGTTTTTCCACTGCTATTATAACGATATTCCACTTTATTACCCGATTTTGAAATTAGATGTTCCTCATGGCTTTGCAATAAGTTCTGATTGTTGTAATTTGATAGTTCTTTCCTGACTTGTCCCTTTTAGTGCGGTGCATTTAACTTTTCTATAAGTTCCTTCATTTTGTGAGTTGGTTCGGCTTTTAGTATTACTGTTTTGTTTGTGATCTGGTTCAATATTTCTCCATCCACAACTTTCTTTGATTCGTCGATGAATTTTCTAATTGACACACCAGTTTTTAGTTCGATATGCTTTGCTATGACAAGCGCCATGAAGCAAATCAGTATATGCAATTTTATCGGTTGTTCCTTATAATGAAAGATGGGTCTTGTTTGTAGGTCATTTTTTGATATCCTAAAGTTCTGCTCTATTTTATAAAGTTCATGGTATCGCTCCATTATTGTTTTATTATTGGCAACCGATTCTTCCAGATTGGTATAATATCCTTTGACGCCTAATAGCTTCTGAGTCTTTTCAATAAGTGCTTCATTGAGTCCCATTTCCTGGTTTTTAATCCGGGTAAATTTCAACTTTTTGCTTTTCGATGGTTTTGAAATTGCTTGTTTTGCTTTTTCGATTTGCTTCTCCATTTCGTATTTATCCTTACGGTACCTGACTGAAGAATAGCTACAAACCAGATAACCGTTATCCATTTTAATCCGTATGCTTTTACCATCTTCGCGGCTGATGTTTTTATCGATCGTCTCAAACAGTGCTGTTGGGATATTGCCAAGTCTGGCTCCAACGATGTAGTTGATATTGTTTTGAACCAATTTTTGTACATTTTCGGTACTGATCATGGCAGCATCGGCCACTACGGTAAATCTTTTACATTATTCCTTTCAATAAAATCTTTAATGACAGGAATGATTGTGTGCCCTTCAAAAGTATTGCCTGAAAATACCTCATAGGCAACAGGGAAGCCTTCTTTACTTACCATCAGGGCTATGAGTATTTGCGGTTGTTGGGATTTGTTGTCTTTTGAGAAACCGTTCTTGCGTAACTCATCCTCTTCAAAAGTCTCGAAATACAATGTTGTTACATCGTAAAACAAAATGTCGAAATTAAAGGAGTAATGAACTTTTGCAAAATCAACAACCTTCTGTTCAATAATTTTCTTTAGCCCGATACAATTAGGGGCTATTTTGTAATAATTTTTGCGGCTATGGCTGAGGCTGAAAAATTGTTCCATCAATTCCAGTGAGCGGAGCTTCGATGCAGGCTCAAATATCCTTATTGTTACTAAATCATTTAATAACGCAGGCAGTTCATCTAACTTAATTTTATCCTGAATTGAACGGATCTGCTTTTGGAAAAAATGGTATTTGACTCCAAGAAATGTGCAATGATTGAGATGCAACAACTTGTTGGGGTTTTCATCAGGGAAGATAGACAATTGTTTGGAGTAATCTTTGATCCATTCTTCTGCCAAAATCAATAAATCGCTTAATGCCCCCTCTGTGTGAGCAGAACCAATATGCTGCAAAATGACCCTTTTATTATTCCGGTAATGCACTACCTGTACAGCTTTTGCATTTGAGCCTGTTTTAACAACCCTGATTTTCATGCTAAAATAAACCTTAGTGCGGTAAATTTAGCATTTTTTAAAACACAAAACCTGATAATCAGCTGTTTACAACCGCACTAATTCCCAAGGGTACAAGTCAGGTGCCATTGTTCTTCGCTAAATAACCACTTACTTTCAGTAATGGAATGTGTTTTTCCACTGCTATTATAACGATATTCCACTTTATTACCCGATTTTGAAATTAGATGTTCCTCATGGCTTTGCAATAAGTTCTGATTGTTGTAATTTGATAGTTCTTTTAATACAAGACGCCATTGGTTAAGCTCCAAATCCCATATATGAGTTAACACCATTGTATCTAAAAAGGCATCATTGTAATAATAGCTTTTTTTCGATTTTTTCTGGTCACATGCTAGCGTTGTCGGATTATATAGATAATCGATTACACTGTCTAGCCTGAACATTACTGTTTCAGAATCGGTTGTGTCTTGTTTGAAATGGTTTGATGTTTGGTTATACGCAAATGTGTAATTAAGAATACAAATACAGAAAAATAGAAAACGTTTAGTCATACCTCATGTTTATAAAATATGACGCAAAACAAACATCAAATTTTCAATCTAAAGTTGCCCCAGGATAACTTATTCGTATTTGAGTAGTGCTGTTATAATGATTTCTACTACTGCTGCTTAAAATGTTTTTTCTTTTCCTTACTGTATTGCTGGGGTGTCATGTTTAAATAACTGGCAATGTATTTATCGGGAGTATCTTCAAGTATCCAGTTTGCCCTCTCCATTGTTTCGTGAAAAAGCGTATACCTTTTTGAAGGATTACGGTATTGAAGCAGAAACATCCTGTTTTCGCGATCGAGTAGAATATTTTCGTATACTTTAAACATCAGATAACTGAATTCAGGATGTTTTATCGCCAACATTTCTAAATCTTTCTTTTCAAAAGTAAGGATTTCAACATCTGTAATTGCTTCATGTATTTCTGTTGATGGCGATCCGTCGAGGTAACTTTTAAGGCTATTGAATACCAATCCCCGGGGAGTAATATTTATGGTAATGGGCACATCTTCATTATAAACATATTGCAATACAACGCCTTTAATTACCAAGTTATTCTTCGTTTCTACTTCACCTGCCTTTAATATAGCGCTTCCTTTAGGGTATATTCTTTTGGTAATGTATTTACAAATTTCTTCAAATAAACTATCGGAGACAGAAGCCGACAAGGCAAAAAAATCATATAAAAGCTGAGTATCTGAAGTGGTTAATTCATTCATTGATTAATAAATTAAACTACTAAATTATAAAAGAAATATTTGTAATATTTTTAAACGTTTTCAGCTATAAAGCGTATCAAACTTGCATGTTTTTAATGGCAGGCTTTTTCATTCAATCAATTCTAATTCTCTCAAAATTTCTTTTGTAATCTCATATCGTAATTTAATTTTCTCTTCATAATCAAAAGTTGTAAAGTTCATTGCATAAAAATAGGGATTATTGTCTTTTTCAATATATCCAACTAACCACATTACATATTCGTCATCCTCCAATACTCCCGAGCCTGTTTTACCGCTCAAAGTATACGAATCAGTTTGTTCTAAAACAATTATATCCTTTACTTTGTCTATCGACTGTTTTGATACTCCTAATTTGTAATTATAAAATTTATTTAAGAAATCAACCTGTTGGTTTGCACTTATTCTAAAATCTCCTTCTAGCCAAAAGTAAGTTTCCGGACCAGTTAAATTTTTATTGCCGTAATCAAAAGTCTCCACATATTTTTGATATTTATCAATCCCTATTTGTTCTGCAAAATCAACATATACCCATACACAAGAATATTTTAAGGCGGTTTTTAAAGTTTGGTCCTGATTCAATTCTTTCCGTGGATATTCTATTCCATTCCATTTAATAATTTGATTGGTATCAGCAACTATTTTTTCTTCAAGAGCAATTACCGAATTTGGAATTTTAAATGTTGAAGCAGGCAGATATCCTTTATCACATAGATTTTGGTTGTACCTTATATATTCGTCATCAATCTGACTGTACAACATAAAACATCCGTTTAACTCATATTTATCAAAATACTTTTTGAAATCTTTTTCAATGATCTTCTGCGAAAATCCAACTTGAAATATAAATGCGAATGTTAAAATTAAAAATCCATTTTTCATGATGTTATGTTTTTGTCGGCGTCCTTTTTAAATACTACTTTTTATTGTATGATTCCATGTTGTAGCAAGCACTTTTTATTCTTTTGTTATATCAAGAAAAATCACGGTACATGAATCACCAACAACGGATAAATCTCCTGTCCATGAATTTGTAATATTTGTTGCACTACATTCAGTCTCTTGAGCTGAATATTCATAATTTCCCTTGTCCAATAAAATTAATAATCCTATCCCTGCTGAATTCTCGCAAGAACAATCATTGTCAGAGTAGCTCGAACCTGCATCTAATGTTCCTATTTTTTCTCCGTCAACTGATATATCAATTGAAAATATACAATCCATCATGTGAGCATTAGTACAAAACAATACTTTTCCTTTATTTGAATCATACGTAGCCACAAAGTCAAAAACTAAATTATAATCTTGACAATTGATTGTTAATTCATTATCTGCAAGCAAATAAGTTTCGGCATCGACTAAATTATTAATAAAAGTTGTTTCCCAATCCATAGATAAATCGGGTAAACAATACTTTTCAGTTCCTTGTCCTAAATCAAATATTGTTACCGAGTCATTATCAATTAAAGAATAATTTCCAAATGAATAATTACATAAATTAGTTAAATCAATTTTTCCGTTTTTCCTGAAAATTATCTCAAAATCATCAATTTCAGAAGGAAAATTCGAAATCACTCCTGTATTATCAACTATTTGAGTTAATTTCCATTTTGTATCAACTATCGAATCAATGTTTATATCCTTAGATTTTTCACAGGACAGAAATCCGATAATTATTAGACTCATCCAAATAAATATTTTTTCTTTCATAACTTTTTTTTCTACAGATGTTTTTTTATGCAGATTGGTTGCTTTGCATTTGCAATGGTTTGGCTATGTGGAGCATGGGACTTTGAAACGCCCAGCTCCAGCACGTTTGCAACGCGTTATAAACGCGCTGGAACTGGGGTAGGATTTTAAGAAATCTAATCCCAATCCTTGAATGAAATTTGTTTTTTGCTGAATAGTCCCGTACTATTTGATATCTATTATCCAATATGTTTGTAATAATTAAACCTTCCGCTTGACCTATATTACAAGTCACATTATATGCGAGCATTCCTCCTGCACTTAAACCAAATACAAATAACTTTCTCCCCTTTTTTAATTCCTCTTTTGCCATAAATGTCCCCACTTCAATCCATGTAGAGTAATCAAAACATGAATCTATCTTTGTATAACCATATCCGGGAAGGTCAGGACAAATAACATTAAATCCAGCTTTTACAAGTGGTACAGCAATAAAGGATAACAATCTTCCATTTCCTCCAACTCCGTGAAGAGCTAGGATTGATATTTCTGAACTCTTCATTGGATTATACTCGTCATATCGAATGTCTATTCCATTGTGACTAATCCATTTCTCTTAAGGTTTGTAATCTTCTGAAACATGATTATGTTCAGGTAAGAAATCTTGTATTTGTTTCCAATATTTATTTTCTATAAACATATCTTATACCATTATAATTTTCGATATTCGTTTACTTTATTCATTATCATTTCAACTGTACCGTGACGTAGTTGCATGTCAGCTAACGCATTTGCGAATATAATGTCGTGCTGCTAACCAGCTCCAGCGTGTTTGCAACGCGTTATAAACGCGCTGGAGCTGGGGTTGCAAGCTGACCTTTGTTACTAATATATTTTAAATTCAAAAGTTATCTCATTTTTATTTGTGTTACTACCTCTCAACCGAACACAATTCACTTCCTTTGCAAAAATTCTATTATTTTCAAATCCTAGATTAAAAGCTGACATAATATTTTCTTGTATTGTAATTTCGTTTGAATTATATAATTGATGCCTAGTAAATTCATTAGTAGATTTTGAATTAGTGTTTTGAATATTACCAGCAAATCCAATCCAATAATTTTTATTATCACTCGCTAAAATTCTTATGTAAATTACAAATTCTTGTTTTAGGTCATTTAAATAAATCTTTGCAAAAAAGTTTGTTTGATTATCGATGATCGCTGTTACAGGAATATCTTGCTGTCTCCATCCTGAGTGTTTGTATGAATTAATATGTATATCAATAGAATGTTTCTGAATTTCTAATTTTGAAATTATTTCAGTTAATTGCTGTTTTTGATCCTCTCCAGCAGATTTTAATTTTTCTGTAAACTCCAATATTAGATTATTAACACTGGACTCATAAATCTTAAATTGATTCTGTTTTTCTTTAATCAAATTATCTAAGGCTGTTTTATGTTTAATCATAGAGTCCTCTATAAGTCTCTTGGATTCCTTCCCTTGTCTGAAAATAATTATTGCTGCAATTATGGCCATTACGGTAAAAAAGACAGACAATATGCTAATTATCAGAACATACGGATTCCACCATAGATTCAATTGTTGATTAGTTTTTTCTAATATTTCTTGATATATCCCAACAGTTTTATCATCTGGAATATGCTTAATTACTACGACAGTATCAAATATTACAATAGTATCTTTTAGTATTATGGGTCTTTGGGGTTCTGCAAAAACATTTAATTGTGTTAAAAGAGTGCAAAAAAATATTATTTGTTTTTTCATGATTTTATCTTTTAGTTGAATGTTTATTAGGCTTGCTTACAACTTCTTTAGATAAGAATAAAACATTCCTTATATATACCACATCGAGTCACAAAAGGAAAGTTTTCTGCTTTTTTCATCCGGATATATTTAGGGTTATAAAAATTGTTTTAATTAGTTATGTGTAAACTTATAAAATCAACAGCTCATTAACTAGCACATAACGGAGAAAGTAATACACAAAAGCATACTATTTATATCCATCTTATAATAGAATATCAGCTCCAAAATGTATGTAACGCGCTTGAATTATAGAATCCTTGCGATACTAATACGATAAATCGTATAGAATTCTTAACGATTAAAAAGGGGCTAAAAAAACCGACAGCACCGTTTTCAAAAATGGACACGTGCATTTTTAAAAACCCTCAGCAGCATTTTTGAAAATCGTCATGTGCATTTTCAAAAATGGACGTGTCCGATTTTAGAAACACGCATGGGTATTTTATTTTTTGCATAAAAGCAAAATAAAATTTCCTTATACACAATATAATTATTGCTCAAGAGTTATTTTATTATTGCTGTTATTTTACATGACTTTTAAGCGCAAGTAAATAACAGATATTTTAAATATTAATTAAAAATTAAACCATGGATTTTAAAATTATTTCTAAGAAAATGCCGGGCAGACCTACAGAACCGGAAAAGTTTTATGCAACCATTGTAAGACCAAACAATGTTACACTATCAACCCTTGCAAAACGTATCGCTGAGATTTCACCCGTTAATGAGCTTGATACTGAATCGGTTTTGCTTGCATTAACACATGTATTACCGGAATATCTTTCCACTGGGGCTACGGTAGAACTGGGTGATTTTGGCCGTCTGATGGTAAACATCAGCAGCAATGGCACTGATACTGAAGAAGAGTTCAGCAAGGATTTGATTAAGAGCAATAAAATCTCTTACCAACCAAGTACCAAGGTTAAAAAAGTAATGAAGGATGTAACGTATAAAAAAGTTTGATTACGTTTACTTATAATTAATGTGGTTTTAAGGCACAGGCATTTATGTTTGTGCCTTTTTTTATGTTGAGGATACGGCAAATTGTATGAGCAGTAGCGGTTTGCGTAAATGTTTTACAAATAGGGCGGATTTACCCATTCCGAAACTCACTTGGCGATATACCTGTTTTGGATTTAAAATAATTGGACATATACGCCAAGTCTGAAAAATAAAATTCATCGGCAATTTTTTGTAAACTATCGCCAGAAGATTTTAATCGTACTTTCAATTCCAATATTACATAATCGTCAATCCATTGTTTGGCACTATAACCACTAATAGCTGATGTTATTCCTGTTAAATATTTAGGCGAAATGCAAAGCTGTCCAGCATAAAATCTTACCTCACGATTGGTTTTGTAATTTCGTATCACCAAATTGGTAAATTCTTCGTAAAGCTCTGTTTTACGGTCATAACTGAATGATGTATGCATTAAATCATCCTTTCGTATTCTATCGTACATTTCCAGAAAATAAATACGCAAAAGATTCATTAACAATTCACGTCTGCAAAAGCTTTTGGTGTCGTTAAATTTCTTATGAATATCGGAAAAACGTATTTGTTCTTCCCGAATCATATCTTCGCTTACACGGTAATAAAAATGATATTGCAAAAAATTGATAAACGATGGCGGAAACCTAAACGTAACTTCTTGCAATATGGCCGAAGAAATGGAAAAATACATTACCGAAAAATCGTCGCTGACTTTTTTTTGTTGTACAATTTGATTTGGGAAAAGCATAATGATTTCCGATTTTACAAATATATGCTTGGTCAGGTTAACCTCAATATCTGCATTTCCCGACAAACAATAGCATACAATACATCGTCCGGTTTTTGTAAGGCTATGGCTTAGAGGTAATGTATTGCAATTTAGAGAGATAAAAATATCGCTATCTTCCAATTCTGAATGCGAGAATATGTTGTTTACTATCGGCATATAGTTCTTTTTTCGCAAGTAAAACTACAAATTTGTTTATATAAATAATGTTGTAGTGGAAATATTCACAAATGTTGAAGAAGTTATCAAAACAACAACATTGATTTTATTGTAGAATTTTACACCCGAAATTTAATCAATAAAATATGAAGAAACTCTTATGCGGTTTTACCATTTTGTTGTATGGTGCAAGCTGCTTTGCACAGACAATTATTCCATTAGATTCGGTTTTTGCAATGGCCGAACGAAACAGTACACATTTAAAATTGTCAGAATCGGCTATTGCAATCAAAGAATCGACGGTTGATGCTGCGAAAAATGCACAATTGCCATCGGTCGATATAAGTTTAGCAGCCAAATACTTCTGTAATGCAACCATCTGGGACAGGAATTTTTCCAATAAAAACACGAGCGACCTTCCCGAATTCGGGAACGATTTTGCATTGCAGGCATCGTATGTGGTTTTTGCTGGAGGAGCAATAAAAAATAGTATCCAGAAATCTGAACTCGAAGCTGAAGTGGCAAAACTATCGTACGAAAGAAATCGCATCGACATTCGGTTCTTGGTAGCGAGCAATTATCTCAACCTATATAAATTGTACAATCAGAAAATAGTTTTCGAAAACAATACTGAGCAAATCAACGAAGTTATTCGTCAGGTAAAAGCCAAGTTAGATGCCGGAATGGCGTTGGATAATGACCTGACCCGTTACGAATTAATGCGTCAAAACCTAAAACTTGCCTTAATTGAAGTTGAAAACAATATCAGCATTATCAATCAGCACTTAACCATTACGCTTGGTTTGCCCGACGAAACTGTGATTATTCCGGATTCTTCGGTACAACAGTTGGGAATGCAACCGATCCTGAATAATAATTTTTACGACCAGGCCATTGACAACCGCAGTGAAATAAAAATTCAGAAACTGAACAAAACCATTGCCGAAAAAGACATTACACTCGCAAAGTCAGACCGATTGCCTTCGGTTGCGTTGATAGGTTCCGACTATTTAAGCGGACCTATTCTTGTTGAAGTGCCAACCATTAACAAAAATTTAAATTATTGGTATGTGGGCGTTGGTGTCAATTATAATCTAGGCTCGCTTTGGAAAAGCAAAAAGAATATAGAAATTGCCGAAACTGCTCTAACAACGGCAAATCTTGCTTATGATGCCGAAATTGAACAAACAAAAACGGCTGTTCACACAGCTTATGTCAAGTATTCTGAATCTTTTGAAAAATTAGCAACCTATCAAAAGAGTTTTGAGTTAGCATCACAAAATTATTCGGTTATCAATAATCGTTATCAAAACGACTTGGTATTGATAACTGAAATGCTTGATGCCAGTAATATGAAACTGAATGCCGAGTTACAGGTAATCAATGCCAAATTGGATGTGGTGTATCAATATTTTAATTTATTGAGAGAAACAGGAATTCTTTAAGTCGAAAAATCAAAAAAGTATAAAGTTTAAGAATATGAAAAAGAAATCAATGAAATTGCTGTACAACATTGTTGTTGGGATACTCTTAATAACTTGTCTTGGTTGGGTGGTCAGTCATTTTGTACATCTTGGCAATGTAGAATTTACCGACAATGCTCAGGTTAAACAACAAATTGTTCCCATAAACAGTCGTGTCCAGGGTTATATCAAAAAAATCTATTTTAATGAATATCTAACAGTAAAAAAAGGTGATACTTTGTTAGTCATCGAGGACATTGAATATCGTGTCCATTTGGCACAAGCCGAAGCCGATTATCAAAATTTTATGGTCAATCAAAAAGCAATGGGCGCATCGGTGCATACTGCTGAAAACAATATTCAGGTAACCAATGCAGGTATTGAAGAGTGCCGTGTTCGTATGGAAAATGCAAAAATGGATTTTGAACGTTACGAAATATTATTGGCACAAAAAGCGGTAACAAAACAACAATATGACAATGTTAAAACCAATTACGAAGCCGCCAAAGCACGTTACGACCAGGTGAAATATCAGAAAAACACTAGCTCTTTGATAAAAGATGAACAAGCTTTGCGTTTAGACCAAACCTCGGCACTGATTAAATTAGCAGAAGCATCACTCGAATTGGCTCGTTTAAATCTTTCATATACTGTAATTACCTCCCCTTGCGATGGTGTTACCGGTCGTAAAAATATCGAAGAAGGTCAGTTGGTACAACCTGGTCAAGTGGTTCTTGATTTAGTTAATAACGAAGATATTTGGGTGGCAGCCAATTATAAAGAAACGCAAATGTCTAATATCAAAGAAGGAAACGAAGTTAAAATAAAAGTTGATGCTATTCCAAATGTGACCTTTAAAGGATCGGTTCAGGCTGTTTCGAAAGCCACCGGAGCCAGTTTTTCTATGTTTCCGCAAGACAATTCATCGGGTAATTTTGTAAAGGTGGAGCAACGGATTCCTGTGCGTATTAAATTCTCAAAAAAAAATATTGCTGAGGATATGTCAAAACTACGTACCGGAATGAATGTGGAATGTGAGGTAAAATATTGATTATGGCGTGGACAAACGAAAAATATACCATTCCTGAAATAAACGATAAGGTTCATCTTAGATTAAAAGGGTGGATACTCATTGCTTTTTTTCTTGTTTTTCAGTTTTCGGGCGGTGTATATATGGCTGCCGGAGCCGAAATGTCGGGGGCTTTGTCGTTGTTGCAAGAAGACATTATGATGGCAGGGTATGCTTCTTTGGTTGGGTTGTGCCTCACATTTACCATAATGTATCGGCTAAAAGCCCGCTTTACCATAAAATCATCGCTGATTATCAGTGCTTCGGTTTTGATTGTTTGCAATATAGCCAGTTTATATACAAGCAATGTTCCGTTGCTTGTTGGAATTAGCTTTATTGCGGGCTTTTTCAGAATGTGGGGAACATTTGCTTGTAATACCACTTTGGCACACTGGATTTTTCCCGAATGGGATATGTCGAAATTTCAAAGCTACATTCAAACTACGGTAATGAGTTTTATGATGCTTTCGAGCCTGACGACCGTTTATTTGTGTTACTATATCGAATGGGAATATATGCACCTTCTGATGGTGGGCATTTTGGGAATTCTGATTATCCTGACTGCTATTTTATTTAAATATTATCGTCCCGAAAAAAAGTTCCCATTGTATGGTATCGACTGGATGGGGGCAATCCTATGGGGCACAACGGTTCTCAGCATCATTTTCGTATTGAATTACGGCGAACATTACGACTGGTTCAGCTCTATAAATATTCGTGTTGGTGCATTGATTGCCATTGGCTCGTTGGCATTAAATATTTGGCGGGCATCGTTTATCCGTCATCCGTATGTCGATAACAATTTATGGGGATTTCGCAACGTACGTATCACATTTGCCTTATTGGCTGTTGTTTATATCCTGATGGCTCCATCGCATATTTTCGAGCATATTTATACCTCTGCCATTTTGCACTACGACGAATTGAATGTGATTTCGCTGAATTGGATTTCGGTTATTGGTTATGCTGTGGGCGGTATTTTTGCACTTCAAACGCTTGCTTTTCGCAATTGGAAATACAAAACAATGATTATGGTTGCTTTTATTTTAATGGTCAGTTACTTGTTAATAATGTATTTTGTTATTGATTACAATCTGCCAAAACACACGTTGTATCTACCCATCTTTTTGCGAAGTTTTGGGGCTATTCTTGTACCAATGACACTGTTGACTTGCATTTTCAAGAGTATTCCATTCAAACATTTCTTTCAGGCATTGAATATGACCACAATGGTAACTGCTTGTTGTGGTCCACTTTTCGGAGTTGCCGTTATTAATCAGTTATTTAAAGCTGCTGTAAAAAGGAACGAAATGTTTTTTAGTACACCTCTCGACAATATAAATCCGTACATCAAAAACATACCAACAGCGCAAATTTATGGTGCTTTAAAAGAACACACACTGCTTGTGAGTATGAAAGAAATTTACGGATGGCTGTGCATCTTAGGATTACTTTGTGTTTTTCTCTACATTTTACGTGAAAGCAGCAAATTGCGGAGTGCATTACTATCCACTAAAACAAAAAGTTGAAGCGGGCTACAATCGCCTGAATAACCACTATTCCTTCCATTTGGTTTATTACGTTTTGTATACTGCGTATTATTTTTTCACAGCTTTAATTGTTACCCAATTTTTATCAGTCATGTATTTTACAAATTCGGCTTCTCCTTTTTCCTTTATCATCTCAATCCCCAATCTCCGATTTGTTCATTTAGTTTTTTTAAATTTTGCTTTACTGTCTTTATCCATTTTTTCAGTTGCATATTGAATAATCTTCCGCCCACATGTATCTTTCCATTTTAAAAGGAATTCTTCTGCTACCTCTGGTTGTTTTTTCCAAATCTCTCTAAGAAGCGTGCCCAATCCTTTTTGAACATCTTCTTCATTATCTTCCATTAATTTCTCAATCACCGATAAAATAGGTTCTGGATTGTGTCCTTTTTTAATCACTTCATAAAAGGTAACAGGCACAGCTCTTCTTTTCCATTTTGATTCGGATTTTGTCCAGGTAATAAATTCTTTGGGTTGAATGATTTTGTTATAAATAAACTCAGGTAAAACCAGCATACACAATACATCGGTATTTCCCCAGTTTTGAATTCCATTTTCTAACCAATTCCCAATTCTATCAAATGTTTCAGTTGAAAATTCATCTTTTTTCGAAACAATTAACGAGATAGCAAAGCTTGCCTCTTCAAATTTACCGGTAGATACCAGCAAATCGCCTAGATCTAGGTAATCAGAAATGGTCATTTCATTTTTCCATGAATCCAACCATTTATTTATTTGCGATTTGAAGATTTTAGTATCAATACCATATCCGTCATAACCTTCTGTAAAGTATCTTGAATATTTCTTTATAATTGAATCATCAGAATTTGCAATGCAAAAGTTGATTATTTCTTTGTGTTTTAATTCTAATTTGTTCATTGTTTTTGTTTTGTGGTAAAAATAGTCTATGTGCAATAAAAAAAAATGTAAAATTTGGTCTTTATTATTCAGCTTGATTTATTCAACGTGAGTTTGAGTAAAAGAAATTGTAAAATTATGTTTTCTTTTATAAACGACCCCCTAAATCCCCCTCAGAGGGGGACTTGTCGCGTCTTCGATGTTACATTTAGGCTAATCTATTTTTCAAACCTTCTTGAGGTCCTCCTTTGCCTTCGGCGAGCTCGTAATCTCGGTTCTGGAGGATTTAAAATACAAAGAGAAAAGGGAAGCGCAGGGGTAAACTCTTTCTTTAGGCAAATAGTCTTTTGAATTGTCCGTCTCAACAATGAAATAGTTTTTTATGTATTTACTTCTCCATATTATTAGTTCAGTAATTTTCTTTAACAAAAGGATTGATCGTTCCAATAAAAACCACATTGATAAAGAAGGTTGTTTTAACGCTATTTATTACCTGCCAATTTTCATTAATTTTGTCCACTGATTTCATATTTTATTTATTCTTTTGTTACTTGAATGGAGTAAATAAATAAAATCAACATTGATATATATTCTATATCATGTTGTTATCTTAAAAGAGATATAAAAACAACAATTAAAATATTACTCTGCATAAATAGAAAAAATGGAAATAAAAGGAAAAATTATTCGGATACTACCTCTACAAAAAGGAAAATCTGCAAAAGGAGAATGGAAGAAACAAGATTTTATTATTGAAACACAAGAGCAATACCCTAAAAAAGTTTGCATAACAGTTTGGAACGATAAATTTGATTTAAACAGCTTTGAAGGAAAACTTGTAACTGTTTCTTTTGATATTGAAAGCAGGGAATTTAAAGAACGATGGTATACCGATGTTAAAGCTTGGAAAATTGAAAGTTTAGATGAAAATAAGCAAGAAGCACCTGAACAACCGTGGCCTAAAGACGAAGAATTAAAAGATTTACCATGGGATGAAGAGAGCGAGAATGACGCAGATGATTTACCTTTTTAACACCAAATAATTAATTAATGATACAGGTAAAATTCTATCACCTCGTAATTTTGCTTGCACTGTTTACTTTTTCATGTAGCTCCGGAGTGAAAAATGAAAACAATGAACTAAAGTTAAATACATCAGATTACAAAGTTCAATCTCTTGAATACGAGGGAAAAACAATAAGTATAAGAGCGTTTGAAAATATTTCTTATTGTAAATATCCGATTGACACTGCTTATCAAAAAATGAATATTTATATTCCGGAAGCCTATTTTAATGGGGAGAGCATTAATGGATATACAGCAGAAACTGCGCCTGTCTTTTATCCCAATCAAGTAGGTGGTTACATGCCAGCAAAACCGGCAACTTTTATTCCAGAAGATGATAGAATGCAAATGAGTGAAAGGCCAAACACAGTAGCTTTTATGTTATCCAAGGGGTATGTTGTAGCTTCTGCTGGTGCCCGGGGAAGGACATTACAAGATCCTAATGGAAAATATACAGGGAAATCACCTGCTGCAATTGTTGATTTAAAAGCAGGTATACGCTACCTCAAATATAACGACTCTCAAATGCCTGGCGATGCAAATAAAATAATCACGAATGGTACCAGTGCCGGAGGAGCTATGTCTTCCCTGCTTGGTGCTACAGGAAATCATCCTGATTATGAACCGTACCTGAAAGAACTTGGTGCTGCCGAGGCTACCGATGATGTTTTTGCCGCGCAGTGTTATTGCCCGATTATCAATCTTGAACATGCTGATATGGCTTATGAATGGCAGTTCAATGGTGTCAACACCTTTGAAAAAAGAGAATGGGGAACTCCAAATGTTTCTGTTGTTGATTTAACAGAAGAGCAGATTCAAGTTTCAAATGATTTAATAGCAGAATTTCCTTCATATGTTAATAGTCTAAATCTGAAAGATAAAGATGGTAATCTATTAACGCTGGATGAAGATGGAAATGGATTATTTAAAGAATGGGTGAAAGGATATGTGCTTTCATCGGCACAAACTGCTCTTGATCAAGGTAGTGATTTATCTTCTTTTTCCTGGATAGAATTTAAAGACGGAAAAGTTGTCGATTTGGATTATGTTAGCTACATCCAATATATGAAACGGATGAAAACCCCACCGGCGTTTGATGGTCTGGATATGTCAACTCCTGAAAACCAGGAATTCGGAACAGCTTCCATCGACAAGCAGCATTTTACAGAATATGGCATGACTCATTCTAAAGTTGACGGTGCAACAATGGCTGATGAACAAATAATAAAAATGCTAAATCCCATGTATTATATTGGTGATTCTGATGCTAATACAACGCAGCATTGGCGCATTCGACATGGAGCTAAAGACAAAGATACAAGCTTAGATATTCCCGTAATTTTTGGAACATATCTTCAAAACCATGGTTTTGATGTTGATTTGGCTCTCCCCTGGGATCGTCCACATAGTGGAGATTATGATTTGGTAGAACTTGCAAATTGGATTGACAGTATTGTTAAGTAACTATTTTTTCATAGCCCAAAGCTTCGTTATAAAAATAAACTGAAAGTATTTCTTATTCTAAATTTAAGAGACTGATACTCTTTAACAAATTATGTTCGCATTCTTAAAAATCCTACCTTTGAGCCTATATTGTTCTGAAAAAAATTCATTTAAATTTAGACGCTGAACTTGACAAATAATAAAATTAATCAGTTTATAATTTTAACTAAAAGAAATTTCCGCACATATCTTGGAATAGCAATTTCTATTATATTATTTATACAGTTTTTCCAACCATTTTCTTTTGATAAATTTGACTTTGAAAACAAGCTATTGTTTATTTCTGGTTTTGGGGTAATTGTCCTGATTACTTTATTTATTTCTCAGTTAATATTTCAGAAAGTTATTTTCCAAACAGGAAAAGAAATAACTCAAAATGTTATTTATCTCCCCCTGTATTATTTTTTCCAAATTGTAGCTACTTCTTTAGGATTTATATTTTATATCCATTATGTTGGTCAAAACACGACCACTTTTAACAGCGTTGTTCGAGTTATTTTCATTTGTATGAGCCTTCCGATCACTATCTATCTTAAAAACAATTTCTTTACCCTTCAACAACGTTTAAACAAGTATTCTAATGAAGTACGGGAATTAAAAGAAAAACTCAGGAAAGTTACAGAGAGTTATGACAATAAAGTTATTGAAATTAAATCAGATAATGATTCAGATAATTTTAGAATACAAGTTTCAGATATTGTTTATGTAAAATCTGCAGACAACTATGTAGAAATTGGATATTTTGATGAAGCTGTTGTAAAAAAGAGAATGGTTCGCAACACTTTAAAAAGAATAGAACAGCAACTAACTGAATTCAATAACTTTATTAGAACCCATCGTACTAGTTTAGTAAATATACAATACATTAAAAAACTTCATAAAAACTTTAATACGTATTGGTTAAGCCTTGAATTCACAAAAGATACTATTCCTGTCTCTCGTCAACATCTGTTAACAGTAAAAGAAATTCTATAAGCCATAGGGGCGAATAACACTCCCCCTTATTTTATGTTATTCACTTTTAATTTAACTATTCTCACCCTTTACTTATAACTCTAGTCCCTTATTTTTTAATCAAAAAAATACGGATCGTAACTTTAACATACCATAAAAAAACAAAGAGATGAATGTAATTATGCTTTATCCGAAATGTTCAGATACATATTATCGTTTTAATATTAGTTCAAGGTTTCTTTTAAAAAAAACTGATACTCCTATTGAAATAAAAAAAGTTTCTGCACTTCTACCTCATTGGTGGACAAAAAAAATAATCGATTTGAATATTAATAAAATAAAGGATATAGATTTCGAATGGGCTGATTATATCATTCTAAGTGGAATATCTAATCAAAAAGATAATGTCGATGTCGTTTTAAAATACTTAGAAAAGTTCTCAGCTAAAATTATTGCTGTGGGATCATTATTTGCTCAAAATTATACTTCCTATCCTCAAATAGATTACTTTATCTTGAATGAAACAGATATTACTTTTCCTCTTTTTCTGGATGATTTATTTAAGGGTAATGTTCAACATATATATCAAGCTTCTGAACATTCTGATTTATCTATAGTTTAATTATTCACGTTATTAATAACACTTAAGAACTAAACATAAGAAAAGAAAAATTCAAATAATAGAATGGAAGTACTAAAATACAAGAAAGAAAAACTGGATTTTGTAAAAGAATTACGCTCTTCTGTAAATGACTATTTTAATAATAAGGGCATAGAAAAGGATGGTGGTTCAGAAATAATAATTAAAACCGTATTAATGTCATTGATTTATTTTATCCCTTTTGGTTTAATGCTTTCCGGGATTGTAAATGATTTAGGTTTTGTATTGTTGTGCTGGGCAGTAATGGGATTTGGAATGTCTGGTATCGGGTTAGTAACAATGCATGATGCAAATCATGGCTCATTTTCAAAATACCAATGGGTAAATAAATTTTTTGGCAACTCACTTTATATCTTAGGTGGTTTTCCTGCAAACTGGAAATATCAGCACAATACGCTACATCATGGATTTACAAACATTGAGGGACACGATGAAGATATAGCTCATGAGGGTATCCTACGTTTTTCTCCTCATAAACCTTTAAAGAAAATCCATAAATACCAATATATTTATGCATGGTTATTATATGGATTAATGACTTTCTCATGGGTAACAATAAAAGACTTTAAACGCTTAAAAAAATATAAAAATGATGGTGCTGTTTTAAGTAGTAGCGAAAATTACAATCAGCTTTATATAAAAATGGTTATCTCAAAAGTAATTTATTATGCTTTAATTCTAATTTTACCCATTATACTAATGCCTTTAAATTGGTATTGGATATTACTAGGTTTTTTTATAATGCACTTCACAAGTGGACTTATATTGAGCACTATTTTTCAAACAGCCCATGTAGTTCCAACTTCAGATTATCCATTACCCGATATTAATAATGAACTTAATAACCATTGGGCAGTACATCAACTATACACTACTTGCGATTTCTCTCCTAAAAGCAAAATTTTTTCATGGTTGATTGGAGGATTAAACTACCAGGTTGTTCATCATCTTTTCCCTAATATAAGCCATGTTCATTATAAAAACTTGTCTAAAATAATTGAAAAAACTGCAAAAAAACATCAACTCCCTTACAATGTAAACAAAACATTTTTTGAAGCTATACATCAGCATGCAATAATGCTAAAAACATTGGGAGCTAAAAGAATCATAAAGTTTTCTCAACCAAAAACATCTAAAAATAAAAATATGGTTACCGCTTAAATGAGTGTCCTTGAAAAGAAAATAATAGAATTTAAAAATTGGTACGAGAGTCAATTGTCATATCACGAAGCATCAGTACAATTTTTTTCAGAGTTAATATCCACAATCCCCCGGGTTGAAACTGTGTCTGGCCGAACAAAAAGTTTTGAAGAAAGTGTTAGCAAGTTTAAACGAAAATATTTATCTCAAATATCTCCAAATAATAATCGATATCAAATCAGTAATTATATAACCGACTTGGTTGGAATTAGAGCCGTATGTTTTTATTCAGAAGATGTGAATGAAATTCGACGTAATCTTAAAAAATATTTTAGAGAAATAGAAATAACAGACAAATCGAATCAATTAGAAAAAACAGATGATAAATTTGGATATAAAAGTGTACATCTTCAATTAGCTTTAAAATCAAGGTTAAAAGGTATTACCGGGTATGACAAGTTTAAAAAAGTTAAAATCGAACTACAAATTCGTACAGTAATTCAGGATGCATGGAGTATACTTGACCATAAAATAAAATACAAGAAAAGTATCCCTCAAAATTTAAAACGTAGGATTAATCGTTTATCTGCACTATTTGAGATTGCTGATGATGAATTTTTAAATATTCAAAAAGAAATTTCACAAGAAGAAATAAAAATAAGTAAACGATTGAAAAAAGGTGGTAAAATTGAAAAATCTAAAACACTGGATGTTTTTCGTTTCTTATTTATTGCTTTAAAATATTTTCCTAAATACAATTTTATTGAGTTCAAAGTTGATGGATTTGTACAAGAGATTCTAATACAAAAGGATGGATTTACTGAAGGAGAATTAAATGAAGCGTTACAAAATAACCTCTCCCTTGTAAATGCAATAGAAATTTATATTAAACAAGACTTGAATCCATACTCAAAAATAAGATATTGCCTATTTAAGCAAGATATGAAATCATTTTATGATATTTTATCTTCGCATCAAAGAGAGGTTTTTATCTCTTTTTCAAGATAAAGAATTTCTTTATCCTATCCTTTTTTACTGATATTATAAGCTTTTAATCCCTTCAGGCCATTTTGAGTTTCAAATGTAACTTTCTCTCCAATTTTAAGTTCCTCAGAGCAATCGGTAATATGAAAAAATATAGTATTTTTTAGTTGTAAGCTACTAATAAATCCAAAACCTTTTCTTTGATCATAATTCTGAATTTTCCCGGTATAAATAACATCTTCCTTCTTATATCCACCTTTAGGAACTGAAACATCAATGTTTTCTGCTTTTATCTCCTGCTTACTATCTTTTTCTGGTGGTTCAGAGCAAATCCGTCCATTTTCATCTACCCATGCCAGCATATCATCAAAACTACTCTTCCCTTGTTCTTTTCGTTCAAGTTTTCGTTGAGCTTTATCTTTTCTTTTCTTTAATTGTTTATTTCTAATTTCTTTTTTACCAAATGTTTCACTCGTTCTACTCATTCAAAAATCATTTATTTATATGTTATCATGAAAACAGGATTTACCTGAAAGTATCTTCTTTAGCCTCAATAAACTTGCTTCTCTAATCTGTCTAACTCTTTCACTAGAAACATTCAGTATGTCAGAAACCTCATGCAGAGTTAATGGCTCTTTCCCATCTAATCCGTATAAAAAAGTAATAATATCCTTTTCTCTATTCCCTAATTTATTAACAGCACGAATAATGTCTATTCTTGCTGAATCAGAATCTAAATCAGAATCAGGAGAAGGCAAATTATCATTATGCAAAAGATCATAAAATGTAAAGTCACTTTCTCCTTCGTTAGACAATGGCTTATCTAAAGAAACTTGTCTATGTTTAATATCATTATTTTCTTTAATAAGATTTTCTTTCATGTCAAGGTATTCGGCTAGTTCGCTATTGGTTGGTTCCCGCTCATATTGTTGCTCAAGAAATGGAATAGCTTTTTTAATTCTATTAATAGCCGAAATTCTATTGACAGGCAATCGAACAATTCTTGTTTGCTCAGAAATTGCTTGCATTATAGATTGTCGGATCCACCAAACAGCATACGAAATAAATTTAAATCCCCTGGTTTCATCAAACTTTTGAGCAGCCTTTACAAGACCTACATTACCTTCATTTATCAAATCCGGGAACGACAATCCCTGATTCTGGTATTGTTTGGCAACTGAAATAACAAAACGCAAATTTGCTTCTACCAGTCGACGCAGAGCTAACTCATCACCATTACGTATTCGTACGGATAACTCAACTTCCTCATCAATACTCACCATAGGATATTTATTTACCTCCTGGAAATATAAGTTTACAGAATTCTCATTTCGATGCGTAATTTGTTGAGAAATCTTTAATTGACGCATAATAAAAAATTAATTTAAATATTATTGTTTGTCGAATTCCTGCTTAAGTCTTATAAAAACCTCTTCAACAGATGTTAAAGACTCTATTTCATAAGCATTTGCTCCAGAAAAAGCAAATCCATTCATAAAATCGCCTTTATATGCTGAAAATAGAGCGTCAGCAATGCAATAATCCGTAGTTTTTGGATTGCAGGATTTAATACAATTAAATTTACAAGACTTAGGGCGTTTTTCTCCTCGCTCTGCTGCTAGAAGAAAATTATTCTCCACGGCTCTTCCAGGGAGACCCACAGGGCTTTTTATTAGTCGAATATCTTCTTTTTTTGAGGAAATTATCGCTTGTTTAAATGCAGGAGAAGCATCACATTCATTTGTAGCAATAAAACTGCTTCCTATTTGGACAGCATCTGCACCTAAGTTTATTATTTGCCTTATTTTCTGTCCCGTTGTAATTCCTCCTCCAGCTATTATTGGTATCTTTTTGTGATGTGTTAATGAAATATCTTCAACAACATGTTTCACATCAACCACTAACTGTTCTAAAGTAATTTCATCAGCTTCTAAATCTTTATAGCTAAAGCCTAAATGTCCTCCAGCTTTAGGCCCTTCTACTACAAAAGCATCAGGTAGATAATTATAATTCTGCAACCATTTTCTCGCAATAATTTGTGCAGCTCTACCGGAAGAAACAATTGGAACCAATTTGGTATTACTTCCACCTACCTTAAACTTTGGTAGCTCAAGAGGTAAACCAGCGCCCGAAAAAATAATGTCAATCTTTTCATTTATTGAAGTTTCAACCAAGTCTGTAAAGTTGGTCAGTACAGACATTATATTTACTGCAAGTATTCCTTTTGTCTGTTTGCGGGCTTTTCTTATTTCATAGATTACACCTTCTATATTATTTTGTCTAAAACTTTTATCTGGAGTTCCATGAATAAGTCCAACACCAACAGTAGCAATAGTTCCAACGCCACCTTCTGTAGCAACAGCAGCAGCTAAATTCGATAATGAAATTCCTATACCCATCCCTCCTTGAATAATTGGAACAGGTATAGTTATATCTCCTATGTTAAAAGCTTTCAAATAGTTTTTATTTCACGTTAAAAGCTACAGGACCTTTATCTCCCTGCTTAACATCAAATTCAACTTCCTGATCGGGTGTCAATCCACTAAAAGGACTTAACAATCCAGAACGATGAACAAATACGTCTTTACCGTCTTCTGATTCAATAAAACCAAATCCTTTGGTATCATTATACCATTTTACTTTTCCAAAACTCATTTCTAATACCTCCTTCTATTATTGTTATTAGAACTAGTTTTTTCCCGAGCTTCGTTTACAACAATTTGTCGATTTTTCACAGTAGCTCCATTTAATTCATTAATAGCTTTCTTAGCATCAGAATCATCATCCATAATAACAAAGCCAAAACCTTTACTTCTTCCAGACATTTTATCGGTAATGATTTTAGCTTCGGAAACACTACCATACTCTTCGAAAACTCCTTTTAGGTCATCTTCGTCAATCTTATAATCAAGATTGCCAACATAAATATTCATATTAAAAAATATTAAGGCTTTTTTATTAGCCTAATTAATAATTGCAGCAACTTGGTGATAAAAAATTAAGCAGGTATACTGTTTTAATTAATATTACAGTGCTACGTTATCTCAGAAATTGAATGAGAAAAAACGTAGAAATAAATTTTGGGAAAGAATTTTTACGTGATTTTCAAATACAAAATCAGGTAAATATACGTTTACTTCTATCAATAACCTAATCCTATAATAGAATAAAAAAATTACAACTAGATTCTCACATATGTAAAATGTCTCAATATAAAAAAGGCTTCTCTTGCTTAACAAGATAGAAGCCTCTTATCTTTTTACCACTTTAAAACTTAGCGTATAAATTTACCTATTAGATTAAACTTTGTTTTAAAAACAATTAATATATAAATCTAATCAATAGGCCAATCCAAATATTATTCTTCATATAATTTAAGTTTTACCACACAGTCTTGCAATTCTTTTTGCATTCCTAAAAGTTCTTCTTTACTATCATAAAACACCATAAGTTCATAATAATATTCTGATAGCGAAATCTCACCTTTTTGTAAAGCAATAGATAATAAATCAATATTATAGTTTGCTTCGATTCTTTGTTTGAAATCGGTTACACTGATTTGTAAGGCTACTGCTTTCTGGTGTGTAATTTTCATCTCATTGTAGAACTTCAGTTTCTCATCCGTTTCCATGCTTTGAACTGCATTTGCCTTTAATTTTGCATATTTAATAGTGTTCTTATTCTCCCAAAGAGGAATAGAAAATCCTAAAGTCAGCCCCTGAAACTTTTCATCGGGAACCATTTCCGACATATACCCCGCACTTACTTTGGGTAGATTCTGTGCAATAATTAATTTTCTTTCTTTATCAGATAAGGCGATCTCTTGTTTTATCCAGCTTAACAACGGATTGTTTTGCTCCGCCTGAACATACCAACTCTCAAAATCAGAATTTATAAGTTCTGTAACAAAAACACTATCAGAAAAAGCTATTGGTTTTCCCCCGTTAAGAGCAGCTAGCTGATGAATTGCTGCATCCCTTTTAATTTTTATTTGCTCCAACTGCTTTTCTGTATTCAGCAGATTAATCTGTGCTTTGTTATGTTCGAGAATTGATGCTTCACCAACTTCCATTTTGCGCTTGTAGGAATTTGAAATCTTACGATCATTTTCCAGCCTCTTCTCATATTCACTATTTAACCCATTTAAGTAAATTAGCTCTGAACAAAGCATACGGGTTTCATATACAATATTCTTTCGTTGTTTCTCATATTCCAAATCAGACTGTATATTTCTCAAATCTGCAATTTGCGTTTTATAGATGTAAGTTGTTGGAAAATCGAAAGTCTGCGATATCGTAAAATCGGTACGTTTTCCTATTGAAGCAGGCTCTCCCCATAAATAATGAAATTCCACCTCTGGATTTTCCGGTAGGATTCCAATTTTATTCCCTTTCTTCTCGGCTTCAACATTTTCTCTGTAGGCAGCAAGCGTTGTATTATTCTTTTCTACTTCTGTGATTACAGACTCTATTGTTTGCTGTGAATAAACAGTAAATGTTGAAAATATTGATAATATAATGATATGTATCTTATTCATAATCTTAATTGTTTAATCTTATATGTTTAATGAGTTAGACTGTTTAAATTTATTTATCACTTATATCGTTTGTAGCTTGTTCATACTAAGGAGACCCCCTAAATCCCCCTGAAAGGGGGACTTATCCTAACATATAAATAGGAACTTAACGTAACCTATTGCAGTCTACTCTTTAAGGAGGCTGTCTCAAAAGTCTGTATTTCAATAAAAAATATTCTCGAGTCGCTCGAAACAACCTTGAATATCAGCAGTTTGTCACATCGAGCGAAGTCGAGATGTCTTCGTTAATAGACTTTTTGTACACCCTCTTTAGGAGGTCATTCCGATAAATCCTTGTACTTTAATATCTCCATTATTTTAAGTAATTTAAACTGTCCCTTTATTATTTTCATTTGATTTTTCTTTAATTAATCCCCGGTTAAACAACACCTGGTAAACAATAGGTACTATAAAACTATTTAATAAAGTTGATGTTAATAATCCACCCAAAATTACCTGGGCCATTGGACTTTGAATCTCATTACCGGGTTTATCTCCATTAAATGCAAGTGGAATAAGGGCCAAAGCTGCAGTAAGAGCCGTCATTAAAATAGGCAATAAACGATCTTTTGAACCATCGATTATAGTATCATAAATTGAATTACCCTGCAATTGTAAATTCTGATATCGAGAGATCAACAATATCCCATTACGGGTAGCAATACCGAATAACGTAATAAAACCAATAATGGATGGAATGCTAAGAACTCCTGATGTAATTACTACAGCAAACACACCTCCAATAAGCGCAAGCGGTAGATTAAGTAAAATAATTCCTGCTAACCTAAAGTCTTTAAATTCCTGGTATAACAGTAAGAAAATAATAAAGATTGCTGCGATAGTTGTTAGAAAAAGCATTTGAGATGCTTTTCTTTCACTCTCGAACTGACCACCATATTCAATATGATATCCTTCAGGAAGTTCTATATTGTTTCCAACATTTTCCTGGATATCCTCTACAACACCTCTTAAATCTCTGCCTGCAACATTAGCAGACACAACTAATTTTCGCATTACATTTTCGCGACTAATTGAATTGGGTCCCGCAGTAGAAATAATATCAGCGACATCACTTAATGGAATTTTACGTCCGTCATGTGTATCAATTAAGGCATCTTTTATTCCAGATATTTTATCTGTATAATCCGTGTTAAACCGAAGAATTAAATCGAAGGTTTTTTGTCCTTCGTATACATCAGCCATCTTCTCTCCGCCCAGTGCAATATCAATAAATTCATTAAATTGCTGTATGGTTATCCCATAAAAAGCCAACTTAGTTCGGTCAGCACGAATTTGAACCTGAGGAATTTCAACTTGCTGTTCTACACTAACATCAACCAATCCTTCTGTTTCTGAAATGGTTGATTTAATCTGATTTCCCAGTGTATACATTTTATTCAAATCAGTTCCGAAAATTTTAATCGCAATATTTGCACGAGTACCGGAAAGCATGTGATCAATACGATGTCCTAATGGCTGTCCCACCGTATATGCAATACCCGGAATACCTGATAATTTTGACCTTACATCTTTTAAAAAATCTTCGAGTTCTCGTTCTTCTAAAGTAAAATTAACATCAATCTCTGCACTATTTGTACTTTGTGAATGAGCATCCAGTTCTCCCCTACCTGTTCGTCTGGCTGTACTTCTTACTTCTGGAATAGAAAGTAACTCACGTTCTACCAAGTTTCCCATTCGGTTATTCTCTTCTAACGAAGTACCTGGTTTTACAACAATAGAGAGTGTTAATGCCCCTTCATTAAATTCCGGTAAAAATGCTCTCCCCAAACCAGAAAACAAAAATAATGAGACGAAAAACAATCCAAGAATTGGAAAAAATATTGTTTTCTTATGATTCAAACCCCACTTAAGGGATTTCTCATATCCTTTAATAATTTTACCGGTAAGCCAACTGTCTTTTTCTTTTTTTGACAAATACTTTTCATCCGAAAGCATAAGTTTAGAGAGTAAAGGTGTTAAAGTCATAGCTACCAATAATGACATAAACAATGATACAATATAAGCGATGCCTAATGGTTTTAACATTCGTCCCTCCATTCCTGAAAGAAAAAACAAAGGAATAAAAGCAACTATAATAATCATTGTTGCATTAAGAATAGATGCCCTGATTTCTTTCGACGCTTCATATACTACCGTAAATGCATTTTGTCGTTGTTCTTTAGGTAATTGAAAATTCTGTCGCAGCCGCTTAAAAACATTTTCAACATCAATAATTGCATCATCAACAAGGGAACCTATTGCTATTGCCATACCACCAAGACTCATCGTATTTATATTCATTCCAAGCAGATATAATACAATTACAGCCCCCAATAAAGACAACGGAATTGCGAGCAATGAAATAACCGTTGTTCGAAAGCTACCTAGAAAGAGTATTAAAATAATCATGACCAAAGCAGCGCCCTCGAGCAATGCTTCTTGAACATTATATACCGAGGTCTCAATAAAATCTGCCTGACGAAATATTTTCGTATCGATCGTTACATCAGGAGGAAGTGTCTTCTTAATATTTTCCAGTTTCTCTTCAATCTTTTCTGACACAACCAATGTATTTGTATTCGGCTGTTTTGACACAGATACTATAATTGAAGGTTTTGCATTATGCGAGGCATAACCCATTTTTACAGCGCTACCGAGTTTTACATCAGCAATATCATTTACTCTTACCGGATTACCATTAACGGATTTTATATATGTATTTCCTAATTCTTCAAGGTTTGTTGTACGTGCAATACCTCTAACAACATATTCATTTCCAAATTCGCGAACTATCTTCCCTGTTGAATTTTGACTCATCTCTTTACAAGCATTTGCCAGTTCTTCAATAGAAACATCATAAAAATCCATCTTTAATGGATCGGCTAATACCTGATACTGTTTATAATCACCTCCAATAATTGTAACTTGAGCAACTCCTGTAGTTGCCTGAATAAGTGGTTGAATATCCCATTCTGCAATTGTTCGCAATGTTGATAAATCGGTTGAATCTGCCTGTAAACTAAGAAATAATATTTCTCCCATAACACTGGCTTGTGGAGCAAGTATAGGAGTAGATACATTGTCTGGAATCTGCTCTTGAACTGTCACCAATTTTTCGCTCACTACCTGACGGGCTTTGTACACATCTGTTCCCCAGTCAAAATCTACCCATACAAATGAATATCCAAGTGCAGAAGTAGAACGAACACGACGCACATCCATTGCTCCATTTACTGCTGTTTCAATGGGATAAGTAACTAAACGTTCCACTTCTTCTGGAGCCATGCCATGAGCATCAGTCATAATGGTAACTGTTGGCGCTGTCAGATCGGGAAAAACATCAATATCCATGTTCGTTGCTGTTCTTACTCCAAAAACAATCAATACGACTGCAATTAAAAGAACCAGAAACTTATTGTTAAGTGAAAACTTAATTATATGGTTAATCATACTAATCTAAATTATTCGTTAAAAATTGAATATTAATCAGTTAAACTAGAATCATAATTATATTCTAGTGAACATGCCCTGAATGAGGATCCAATGCCCCAGTAGCCTGAGCTAATTTAATCTGAGTTGCACCTTCGGTTACAATCCTTTCTTCTGCACTTATTCCCTGAATAACTTCAGTTCTTATACCATCTGTGTTTCCAATTTTAACTTCTCGTTTCTCAAATAACTCCGGATTATCCTGAACAAATACATAATAAACTCCTTGTTCCTCCATGAATGAAGTATTCGGTAATGTTAGAGCATTGGAGTTGGTTACTGTTTTCAGATAGACTTCAACAAAAGTACCTGGCGTAAATCCCTTTTTATTTTCAATTTGTAGGCTTACCGGGATCATGTATGAGTTTTCTGTCGTAGATTTTCCAAAAGAAAGAATCTTACCGTTCAATTGGTCGAAAGAATATATTTTTTCGTTATCAGGTGATTTAATATTTGCAGAGACAATTGATGGTAACAGAGCTGCATACTTTTGTTGTACCTGAACAGTTAACAACAAATTCTTATTCTGAGAAATGGATATAAGAGCTTGTCCAGCTTCGACATATTGTCCATTTTCAACATAAATATTCTTTACATAACCAGTTATTGTTCCATCAACATTTTGACCTGATTCATTAAAATTTTCTATAAGATTCTCATAAATTGCTTTGGCCGTTTCGTATTGATTTTTTGCATCAAGGAATTCATGCTCAGATATAATTTTATCTTTTACTAGTGCTGATTCTCGTTCAAAATTAATCTTCGAAGTTTCATAATTGCTTTTTGCTTCAGCCAGTTTTACTGATAAATTATTTTCTGATAATTCGTTAGAAGATATAGATAAAAGCTTCTGTCCTTTCTCCACTTTCACACCTTCTACAAATTCATTATTTGAAAATAAAATAATTCCTGATGTTTTTGCTATAACTACAGACTCTTCTCCGCGAGCTGACTCAACCCTGGCCATTGTTTTAATTATTTTCCCAAAAGCTTCATTAGTGGGATGTTCTGTTGCAAAATCTATTTTCCATGATTGTGACTTTGTAAAAGTACACGTATTTACTTCGTGATGTTCATGATGTTCTAAAGCTTCATGTGCTTCTTCATGTTCACTATAAACTTCAATATCTTGCAAAACAATCTCTGACTTATTTTTGGAAGTTTCAATTTCAAATTTTATACTTCCATTTCCACCTGAAAGAGGCTGAAGGTTAAAACTCAATATTCCATGTTCAATAAATAATTCTCCAGTTTCAGCAACATTTTCACCATCAACAATAATAGAAACACGAATTTTTGCGTTTTCCAGTGGTTTAAAATCGGGTAAAACAGTAACAAATGCAGTAATTACGGCATCTTCATCTACGATAAATGGGTCTGTTTCAACAAATAATTCATAATTATTATCGTATTCAGTATAAAAAAGTTTTTCATCCTCATGTTCTTCTTCATGTTCATGTTCTGCATGCTCATGGTCATGTTCCGCATGTTCACTCTCCTCATGATTGTCTTGTTGTTTACATCCAAGGTATGTAATTGTTAATAAAACAATCCCAATTAATTTAATTCTCATATCTCCTGTTATATTTTGTTCTATAATTTTTAAAATTGTGCATCAAAACATAATGAATACACAATGTAAAATTGAGTAGATTTTAGCTGTCTTTGATAATTGACTTTTTAAACAGCCTAATAAAAAAATCACCAATAAATTTTGCTTAACAAACAGGAGGGGCCCTGAGACCTTGAGAGGTATTGAGCAACCTTGAATACAAGGGCTCTTTCGTGAAAATTATATAGGAATTATCAACTATTTCTTTGGGAGAAATTATGGTATCATCAAGGGATAATAAGAATAAATCAACATTTAATACAGTCTTAAAAAACAGCTTAAACTCTTCCTGCTGATTCCCTGGTATGACCAAAGTCTGTATTAAACAACGGGTTGATTTTTGATCGTGGTGATTATTATCACAAACAGGAATTGTTCCGTGATGATGATCATGTTTAGAGAAATGTGTACAAATACCTATAGAGCTCTCAAGTGCTTCTATATGATGTTGATGTGGAATAACAGCATGAGCTAATAAAGCTATATTAGCCAACAAAATAAATATGAATGCTGTTTTATTTCTCATAGTAAGAAATTACATTTTGAAAGACAAAAATATAAAAAAGTTCTATTCTTGATAAATGAAATTGAAAAAGAATACTAATTAAATATTTATAGCGAGGTTTAACTAAAATATATAATTATAAAAATGGAGTATATGTCTTTTAAGATGACCTCCTAAATCCTCCTGAGAGGAGGACTTTAAGAGGAACAATATTTTTTCTTGAAAGATCTCTTCTTTAAAAAAATTAATCTTTGGAATTCTTTTCTGCAACTTCTCTTTCGTATTTACAACATGCTGGTAAAGCATTATATGTTTCATCTTTTGCTTTATGCATTTCTGTATCATGTCCAACTTCAGCTATGGCCATATGAACTTTATGAACATTTGTTTTTGATTCATCCAGTTTAACTTCAATCATCTTGGTTTCTTTATTCCAATCAGCTGCAGTTACACCTTCAACCGATTTAGCTGCTTTTTCGATACGACTTTCGCACATACCGCAACTACCGTAAACTTTAAACTTTTCTGTTTTGACTTGTCCAAAACCCGTTACAATGCTCATTAGTGCAATTAACACTATTAAATAAATTGTTTTCATTTTAATTAATTTAAATGGTTATACATATATTCTACTTTTCTGTATCTTTTATTGGCCTGTCATATAAACAACACTCTGGAAGATTATTATAAACCTCATCGGGTGCTGATTCTTTATCTGTATCATGACCAACCTTTGCAATGGCTTTATGAATGTTAATTTCTTGAATTTTATACGGATTGAAAGTCAGATGAACCATATTAGTCTCCTGGTCCCAATCGGCAGAATGTACACCTTCCAGTGATAGAGCAGCTTCTTCTATCCGGTCTTTACACATTCCACAATTTCCATAAACTTTAAACATAGCATGTGTTTCACTGCCCTGTGTATTTTGACTGCTCTCTTCTCCCATATTCATACCTGCATGATTATGACCTGTTGACTTAAGAGTACCTTGCGGATTCATCATACTTGTTTTACCTGCTAATTGAGCTGCAGCATCAATTTTGAATACTCCATTGGTCGCTATTTCTTCTCCTTCGTCTAATCCTTCGCTTACAACGTAGAAATTTCCGGCTTCTGCTCCCAACGTAATTTCACGATATATAAATGAGGCGGTCTCTCGTTCCGGAACCTTAACGTAAACAACAGAACGTTTACCAGTCCATAGTATTGCTGATTTTGGAATTAGCAATTCGTTAGCATTTTCAGCGATATCCGAATAAAGAATTCCATTGGTAAACATTTCTGGTTTTAATTGTTGGTGTAAGTTATTAAGTTCAACACGCACCTGTGCGACACGTGTTTGCGCATCAATAAACGGGTCGATATAGCTAACTTTTCCCGAATAAGTTTTCCCCGGTATAGACGGTACAGTAAAATCTATTTTATCACCTTTTTTTATCCAGGGCAAATCACTTTCATACGCATCAAACATTACCCAGACCTTAGATAAATCAATAACTTCAAACAACGCAGCGCCTTCTTTTATATAATCTCCAACAGCAACATGCCTTTTAGTGACAGTCCCGGAAATTGGAGAAAGAATTTCAAAATATGTCTTTGGTTCTTCGTTATTCTCTATTTCATCGATTTGTACATCGGTTAAATCCCAAAGTTTTAGTTTGGTTCTTGCTGCTTTATAAAATGAAGGATTAGAAGTTTTAAATTTCAAAGCTTCCAACAATTCTTTTTGTGCTGTAATTAATTCCGGAGAATAAATTGTTCCCAGCTTTTCCCCTTTTTGAACTTTCTGTCCTGTATAATTAACAAACAGTTTCTCTATTCGTCCCCCGAAACGGGCTGTCAACTGGGCAATATTACGCTCATCAGCTTTTACTTTCCCAAGTAGCTGAATATTCTTCTCAGGAACTCCTCTTTTAACAATAGTTGTTTGAATTGAAGCCAATGCTAAGGCTGACTCAGTCATTTGTATTTCATTGGGATCAACATGTTCGCCTTCGCTTGCGACAGATTCCAAAGGGACCAAATCCATTGCACAAATTGGGCATTGCCCCGGCTCACTTTGTTTAATTTGTGGATGCATCGAACATGTCCAGATTGTTTCTTTTGTCTCAGAATGTTCTTCGTGATTATGTATATCTACATTTTCAGAAGGATGAAAAAACAGCCATCCTAATAATAAGCCTCCAATCAAAGTAATTATTATCAGCTTTATATCTTTTTTATTTATACTAATTTTCATAATACCAGATTTAAATTTATTTACCCTGTAAATAATGAATAAATGCTATTGCTGCCTCTCTATCAGTAATTGCTTCTTGAAGTTCCAGTGCATATTTTAACAGTTTGCGCTCCATTCTCAGGACTTCTTCGAAATCTGCACTATCTGTTGAATATTCTGATTTCAGAATAGAAAGTGATTTATTAGCTAATTCACTCTGTTCTTGATACAGAGTACATCTTCTTTCTGCATCTGAATAGTCTTTCCATACACTTTCAAAAATCACCTTTAAACTATTCTCCTTATCTTTCTTTTGAAAGCTCTTTGCTTCTTGCTGATAAATAACTTCCTGAACTTTAGCTTTATATTTTGCACGATACAAAGGAATAGTTATGCCAACTTTTGGAAACATAAATGCATCCTGACCGGCACTGCTTACCGACGAGCTCCCTTCACCAACAAATGCATATTCCAGCCCTATCGAAAATTGAGGCATGCCTTCTTTTGTTGCAGATATCTGATTATATTTTAATCCTTCTAACTGATAGTCAAAAGAGGACAAAACATTGTTTTTAGCTAAAATGCTATCCAGTTCTTCCTGCTTTGAATTTAGACTTTCCGCTGAAAGTTCATTAGCTATTTGAATATCCTGTTCATCATCTACATTCAATAAATTATTGAATTTCACCTTTAATGCTGTCGTATTATCACGCAATAAAGCCAGTTGATTTTCAAGGTCGTTGATTTCCATTTTGATACGATAGACGTCAATGGCAGAAGCTCTACCTGCTTCCAATTTAATGTCGGATAGATTTTTTAGCGATAATAAGATATCGATATTATCCAGAGTTACAGCAATGGCTTTTTCTGTAAAAAACAGATTATAATACGTAGCTTTTACATCATAAAACAACTTCGATTTTGCTTCTTCAAACAATTCAAACTTAGCTTTTGCCAAAGCTTCAGCTGAATTCTCTCGTGCTGACAACGTTCCAAACCAGGGAAACATTTGCGTTGCCGATATCTTCGCCTGCTGAGGTCCTAAACGTGTTTCTATGGGTTGAATAAAATAGCCAAAAGCAATGGTTGGGTCAGGTAAAGAACCAACTTGAGGAACTTTCTCCAACGCAGCCATATATTCGTTAAACTTCGCCTTTAATGCAGGATTATTTTCTGCCGCAGTTTGAAGATAGGTTTGTAATATTTCCTGTGCAGAAACAGTCTCAACAATAGGCAGAAAAACAAATAATACAATATATAATACTTTCTTCATATCCCTACTGATTTAATGCATTAGTCATTTTCTTTACTTTACGCTCCTGCCATAAGCTGTATAATACAGGAACAACAAAAATGGTGAGCGTTGCTATTAGCATACCACCTACAGAAGGAATAGCCATTGGCACCATGATATCTGAACCTTTACCTGTTGATGTTAAAACAGGAAGAAGAGCAATAATAGTAGTTGCAGTAGTCATCATTGCCGGCCTTACACGTTTCATTCCTGCTTCTAATACAGTAGCACGAACTTCTTCAATCGACTTTGGTGTCTTTTTATCGAATAACTGCTTCAAATAGGTACTAATTAACACGCCATCATCGGTGGCAATTCCAAACAGGGCAATAAATCCTACCCATACCGCAACACTCAGGTTTATGGTATGAATCTGAAACATATCCTGAACAGATATTCCTCCAATTGTGAAATTCATAAACCATGGTTGAGCGTATAACCACAGCATGATAAATCCACCCGAAAAAGCCACAAAAATTCCTGTAAAAATCATACTGGCAGCAGTGACCGACCGAAACTGAAAATATAAAATCAGGAATATGACAATCAAAGAAACCGGAACAACAATCATCAATCGTTTCGTTGCCCTGATTTGATTCTCATAATTTCCTGTGAATTTATAGTTAACCCCGGAAGGGACATTAAACTCACCATCTGCCGTTTTCTTCTGAAGATATTTTTGTGCATTTTCAACCACATCTACTTCTGCATAGCTGTCTTTTTTATCGAAAATTACATATCCAACCAAGAAAGTGTTTTCACTTTTTATAAGTTGGGCTCCACGTGTATATTCAATTTCAGCTAATTCACCCAAAGGTACTTGTACTCCTGAAGGAGTCGCAATCAGAATCTTTTTCAAATCTTCGGGATTATCTCTGTACTCCCGTGCATAACGAACCCGAACCGGAAAACGCTCACGACCTTCGACTGTAGATGTTAGTGGCATACCTCCAACTGCTGTGCTTAAGGTCATTTGCATATCTGCTATGGTTAATCCGTAACGAGAAATTGCATTCCGGTCTATATCAATCTCAATATAAGGTTTGCCTACAACACGGTCTGCAAATACCGATACCGGCTCTACACCTTCAACGTTTTTCAACTGTTTTTCCAATTCATACCCCACTTTTTCAATTGTTTCTAAATCGGGACCAAACACTTTTATTCCCATAGGTGCACGCATACCTGTTTGCAGCATCACCAATCGAGTCTGAATGGGTTGCAATTTCGGAGCAGATGTTAATCCGGGGATATTGGATTGTTTGATTATTTCATCCCAAATATCATTGGGAGAAGTGATATTCTTTCTCCATTGCCTGAAATATTCTCCCGACTTATCTTCAATCAATTGATTACGATTTATCATTCTAAACTCATCTTCTTCTGGATTATATTCTGAACCATCTGAAAGTACGAATGCTCCATCTTTATTGGTTTTAAATCGAATACGATGGCCATTTTCATCTAGGATAAATTCCGATTTATAATTGATTACATTTTCGTACATCGATGTTGGAGCCGGGTCTAGAGCTGAACTTACACGGCCCCATTTCCCTATCACATTTTCAATCTCAGGAATGGCATTTACCTTCTTGTCCAACATACGAATGACTTCGAGATTTTCTTCAATACCGGAATGAGGCATAGTTGTTGGCATTAAAAGAAATGAACCTTCATTAAGTGCCGGCATAAATTCTTTTCCAATTCCTGGAAATGTTTCACTGAATGAAAGCCATGCATCACTTTTTTTAACACCATCAGGTAAAAATGAGAATAGCTTATTTGCTCCTTGCCAACTTAGGATTCCAAACAGTATAACCAGTAAAGGAATACTCAAAAACTTTGCTTTATTAGCAAGTGCCCAGGTAAGGATTCGAGAATAAGACCTAACAACCAGAAGTATTGCGCCGAGAATTACTCCAATCAACAATCCTGAAAATAGAATATTAAAAAAATTGCTGTTTTGAGCTCCCAATGGCATCCATTCCATGGTTAGTAGCCATATAACAATTAAAGCAACAATACCAATATTTATGTAAGTTGGGAACTCTTTACGAGACTCTTTCCATTTATAATCAAACAGATTATTTATCCCAATTCCAACAATTGCCAAAGCAATAAGAACTTTCCCAAAGAATATAAAGCTTAAGCCCAAAAGAACAAGAATAATATTTAATATCTGCTTTGTTTTTTTTCTATCAATCTTAACTGAAAAAATAATGTGAGCCATTGCAGGAATAAATGCCAGACCAATTATCAATGCCGAAAGCATGGCAAAAGTTTTTGTAAAAGCCAGAGGTTTAAAAAGCTTACCTTCCGCAGCCTGCATTGCAAACACCGGCAGAAAACTAACAATGGTTGTTGTTAACGCAGTAATTACAGCCGGAGCTACCTCAACGGTAGATTCATAAATAACATTAAGTAGCTTCTTTCCTTTATTTTTTATTATCTCGATATGTCGGATAATATTTTCGGTAAATACCACGCCGACATCTACCATAACGCCAATGGCAATAGCAATACCGGAAAGTGCTACAATATTGGCATCCACACCAAATCTGCGCATTGCAATAAAAGTCATTAACACTCCAATTGGTAATAAACTTGAAATAAGAAATGATGTCCGAAGATTTAACACGAGAATAATAATCACAAGAATGCTTATAAGAATTTCTAAAGAAAGGGCATCCTCAAGCGTTCCGAGCGTTTCTTTAATTAATCCGGTTCTATCGTAGAACGGAACAATGGTAACTTTTGAAACTGTCCCGTTTTCTAAAACTTTAGATGGCAATCCGGTAGAAATTTCGTTTATTTTATCTTTTACATTATTGATTACCTCTAAAGGATTTGCCCCGTATCGAGCAACAACTACTCCTCCTACTGCTTCGGCTCCGCCTTTATCTAATCCCCCTCTTCGTGTTGCCGGGCCAAAATTAACCTTTGCTACATCTTTGATTCTAATGGGAATGTTGTTATTTACACTTACAACACTCATCTCAATATCTTCCAGACTTTTCACATAGCCCAAAGCCCGGATAAGATATTCGGCACGGTTAAACTCAATGGTTCTTGCCCCGATATCCAAGTTACTCTTTTTAACAGCATTCATTATCTGAGTAACCGTAACACCATAGGCTTTCATGGCATTTGGATCGATATCTACCTGGTACTCTTTAACAAATCCTCCAATTGAAGCTACTTCAGCAACACCTTTAGCAGAGGTTAAACCATATTTAACATAGAAGTCCTGAATAGTTCTTAATTCCTGGGGATCCCAGCCTCCATTCGGCTTGCCATTTTTATCACGACCTTCTAATGTATACCAGTATATCTGTCCAAGAGCAGTTGCATCGGGACCTAACGATGGAGTTACTCCTTCAGGCAAAGTACCGGCAGGAAGAGAATTGAGTTTTTCTAATATTCGTGTTCGGCTCCAATAAAACTCAACATCCTCATCGAAAATGATGTAAATACTTGAAAGACCAAAAATAGAATTGCTACGGATAGTCTGAACACCAGGAATACCCAATAATGCTGTTGTTAAAGGATAAGAAATCTGGTCTTCAATATCCTGTGGTGACTGACCAGCCCATTCTGTATAAACGATTTGCTGGTTCTCACCTATATCAGGTATAGCATCAACAGGAACCGGATCGGTTGGCAAAAAACCTGTTTGCCAATTGAATGGTGACGATATTATACCCCAAACAATAAATATCAGGAGAAGTAGAAATGTCACCAATTTATTTTCTAAAAAGAATTTTATGGTTTTGTTTAACATATCTTTTAATTTGAATAACGATTGATTAACCTATCAGTTAAAAGGTTAAGACATTGAAATATCGATTACAGCAAATTATTATTTGAAATAACTGGTGCTATAATCCAAGTCTACAAATTAAAAGGTTAACAGATATATGTTTGCAGGAGAGCAAGTCGTGTATGTATTGTTGGAGGAGGTGAAGAATCATCAAATAAAACAATAATATTACCTACATCACTTGTTAAGTTAAAATCTAAAACAAATAATTCAGAAAATAGAATATCTGTCTCAACAATCTTAATATGCTCAGCTAGTAATGGAGTTATATAATCATCATCAACCTCAAAATGAATAGTTTTATTTTCACAGCATCCTCCCATAACATCGCAACAACCTTTTGCTTCTTTATTAATGGATACAGATACTAACTTACCTCCACAATAATGCATAGAAAAAGTTATTCCTGTAGTAACAACTAACAGAAACAAAGCCAATACAATATGTGTTATTTTTCTAAACATTATCAATATTTATAACAAAGTAACAACTTCTAAAAAGATATTGTTTTATACAATTTTGGATTTGATTTATACTTTTTTTGTTTAATTCCTAAAATCCGCAGTCAAAATTTAAAAACCGCTGAGTGCGCAGAGGTTTCGCAGAGAAAACTTCACCCAAATGGGTGAAGGTAAATTAACTTTGTTGAGCTCGTCCTTTGTACTCGGTTCGTGCTTATAGGCCTGATTAACGGTTTTAAAAAAACACTTACAGATTTAAGGATTTAATTTAATTGTTCTTTGTAACCAACTTCCTTATTGCTTAATTTCCAGCTCTTTAAATTGAAATGTTTTCATTTTATTATTTACTAACACTATATCCCAATGAATTTATTGTCTGAGTAACTGTTTCCAGGTTAATTTGTTCACCTTCCAGTGTAACAGTTTTTTCACTCAGATTAACTTTTGCATTCTCAACAAAGGATAATTGTTTTAGATTATTCTCAACATTTGCTTTACAGTGATTGCAAGTCATACCTTCAACTTTAATTGTTTTTATTTCCATTGTACTATATTTAAATTGTTCTACATTATTATTTTTCGATTTTAAAATCCGTTGAATATAACCATTGATAATCAGAATAATTAAAACAATTCCTGAAGTTATCTGCCACCAACTAAGACTTTCCATATGGTTATGACTTAAATGTTGATGCGCTATTTCGGAGAACCAACTAATTGGTAAGACATAATCAATGATTAAACCAAATCCCAACGCTCCTGTAATTATTGTTGCTAAATAGGTAAATAAACTTTTTCGCCCCAAAACTTTACCAATCATAGTTATGGTTGCTGCGTTTGTTGCAGGTCCAGCCATTAGAAGTACAAAGGCAGCTCCCGGACTTATCCCTTTTAGGATTAAAACTGCAGCCAAAGGAATTGAACCTGTTGCACATATATAAAGAGGTATAGAAACTACAAGGATTAAAAGCATTTGAAGTATTGGAGATAATCCAATCAATTCAAAAAATTCATTCGGTATTAATGCAGAAATAATAGCAGCTAAAACCAAACCTATAACTAACCATTTTGAGATATCCTGGATAAATTCTACAAAACCATAACGAAAAACATCAACAATTCTTTTAGAGAATGTCTTATTTTCATCTGTCTGTTCTTGTATATTTTTTGATTTTGATTCATTTTTAGTTACAACAGAAGTAATTAGTCCTCCTGTTATTCCTGTTACTAATGCTGCAATTGGCCTTATAATAGCAAAAGGCAGTCCCATTAATGAAAAAGTTGCCAGGATTGAATCAACACCTGTTTGTGGTGTTGAAATTAAAAAAGAAACTGTGCCCCCTTTTGACGCCCCATTTTTATAAAATGCAGTTCCTGTTGGAATTACCCCACATGAACATAAGGGTAAAGGGATTCCAAATATAGATGCCAGCACAGAGGATCTTAAAGGTTTTCCATTAAAATAACGTTCAATTTTCTTCTGAGGAATAAATGCATACAACAATCCCGCAAAGAAAAACCCAAGAAGAAGATAAGGAGACATCTCACCCAATATCTTCATAAAATCTGTTAAAAACGTAGCGATATAATGTTTTACTTCCATAACCTTAGGTATTTATAGTACAAAATAAAGAAGTAACAAAGTATTTTTATTACACGATTATGGAAAAGAGTTATATCATTTTTGTGCTTCAGGATATTTCCAGTACGTTCGCGAGCATTTCGACCGTACCTTTTACTCTGCGTTAATTTCCTCTTAAAAATAAAAAATCCGAATTCGAAAATCGAAAATATGAAATCAATTAACTGCTCTCCAGACAACTTTTCCCTTTATATTTTATAGAATCAAGACATTACGACTTTTGGGTAAGTCTTTTAAACTTCGTCTAAAGGTTTTCGCTTATTTTCTTTGAGTTTTTTGAAATGCGAAGGAGTTAACCCGGTAACTTTTTTAAATTGATTTGATAAATGCTGAACACTGCTATAACCAAGCTGATACGAAATTTCATTTAAAGACAACTCATCATATACCAAAAGCTCTTTTACTTTTTCTATTTTCTGATTGATGATATATTTCTCGATAGTTATTCCTTCAACCGAAGAAAAAAGATTACTAAGGTATGAATAGTCGTGCCCCAATTCCTTTGACAGGTAATCAGAAGCATTCATCGTATCAAAACCGGTATCTGAATAATGAATCTTTTCTATAACAATGGTTTTAATCCTGTCTATTATTCTGCTTTTCTTATCATCTATCAGTTCAAAGCCGTTTTCATCCAGAATTTTTCTTACTTCTTCTATTTTATCATTTGAAAGTGTTGAAGAAACATAAACTTTTCCCAATTCAATTTCTTCGATAATTAAATCCAATTTTGCAAATTCATCTTTAACCACTTTTATACAGCGGTTGCAAACCATGTTTTTTATATGAAGGATTGTTGAGTTCATTTTACAAAAATATAATTCATAACAGTTTTTTTTATATTATCAAGTCGATAATTTCGGAAACTGTTCTATATCAATACTTCGTTAAGTTATTAAGCGGCAATAGTACCATAATACAATAGTTCTCTTTATAGGCAATTCGTCGTGACTTCGTTTTGATAATACAGGTCTAGCATCATATCAATAGTATTATGACGTAACAAGCCTAATTTTTCTTTAAATATCTCGATGGCGATTCACCAAATTTTAATTTAAACTTCTTTGAAAAGAATGAAGGACTTGAGAATCCGGTAGTCTCAGCAATATATTCAATGGAATATTCTCCAGTGCGTAATAATTCAATTGCTTTATTAAGCCTGTAACTAAAGATGTAATCGTTTGGTGTCATTCCCGTTAGTGCATTTACTTTTTTAAAGAAATTAGTTCGGCTAAAACCTATTTCCCTACACAGATCATTAATCTTTAAATCAAAATTTGCAAGGTTCTCATCAATTAGTTTATTCAGGTTTTCGATAAACTTTGCATCCATTTTATTAATTGTTAAAGGATTTTCATTTAGTGTTTCCCCTTCAGGAAGCTTACTACCTTTTTGTACTATATCCCTTATTTTATTCCTGTTTTCAAGAATATTTTGAATAATTGCCTTGAGGTATACAGGTTCAAAAGGTTTTGTAATATAAGCATCTGCACCGCATCCAATTCCTTCGAGTTTATCACTCATTGAAGATTTTGCTGTTAACATTATTAAAGGAAGATGGCAGTATTCCGGATTTTCCTTTATCCATTTACATAATTCAAAGCCATCCATTCTTGGCATCATAACATCTGTTATGATTATATCTATAATATTATTATTAATGGCTTCTATTGCTTCTATTCCATCTTTAACAATCGTAACTTCGTATTCTTTTAACAGAAGTGTTTGCAAATACTCCAATAATTCCTCATTGTCTTCTACTATCAGGAGATTTAATTTTTTATCTAAGCCTTCTACTATGTCAAAATCATTTTCTTCTTCCTCAATATCTAAAGTTGTAAGCTCTTCTTTATCAACAATCTCTTCTTGTTTATAAGCTTCTAAAAAAAGTGGAATTGTAAAAGTAAAAATTGTTCCTTTGGGTTTGTTATCATGAACAGAAATCTCTCCTTTATGGCATGTTACCAATTGTTTTGTATGAATCAATCCGATACCAAAACTTCGGGTATTTTCTTGTGGATTTTTTATATAATTTCTAATCCTAAACGAATTATTAAACAGGTTATGCTTTATATCATCTTTAATACCCAATCCGGTATCAACAACCGCTAATAAAAGTTTATCTTCTTTTACTTTCGCAGAAATTCTAATACTACCTTTTTTGGGGGTAAACTTAATCGCATTACCAATGATATTAAAAAATATCTTTACTATTTTATCTTCATCAAAAGGTAAAATACATGTTTCTGGAGTATCTATATACATAGAAATCCCATTCTTTATTGAAGAAGCCCTAAAAACAGCAGCTGTATTTCGTATTACAGGAACTATATCTTTCTCTTCTACTTGTAGTTTATAGTCCTGATTTTCGAGCACATCTAATTCGTTATCATATTCAAGAAGTTGATTTGTTAGATGTAACACATGATTGAGATTTTTATCGATAATAGTAATGAGTTTTGTTTCATGCTTATTCCATTTATGAAATTCAACCAACTCCCTGAATGGTGACACAATTAAAGATACCGGGGTCCTAAAAGCATGCGATAGATTTGTAAATAAATTTGATTTTAATTCTTCGTTTTCTGATTTTAACCGGTATTTACTTCTTGATATTTTTATTCTGACAAACGAAATTATGGTATAAACTATTACACTTATTAGTAATAAAATAATAATTGTAATAAATGCCGGGTGTTGCCAAAAACTGTATTTAATGCGTATAGGTAAAGAAATTGTTTCTGTATAATGATTCCGTCCTTCATATTTTGCCCGTAATAAAAAAGTATATTTTCCTGGTTTCAGATTTGAATAACTTGCTTTATTGTAATCACTTGTATTCCAGTACACATCGTAATTTTCCAAACAAAATTCATATTGAATCATTTCTGACCGGATAAAGTCAAGAGAAGAAAAACTTATATTTAGATTTCGTTGGTAATATTTTAATATTAAATCTTTAGGAAAGCCATAATAATCATTATTATTTACTTTAACATAACTGATATGTGGTCCTGGCGGAGTTGTAAATGAAGGGCTCAATTCTGGATTTATTTTCAACAAACAAGATCTTCCAAACAGAAATATGTCCCCACTTGATGTTTTAAGTATCGAACGGAAACTAAAATCATACAATTTATTTTCAACAGTATAGTAATTAATAATCTTATTCTCTGCATAATCATATTTCGCCAAACCGTTAACCGTTGCTATCCAAATATTTCCCAGGTTATCTTCAACTGTTTTATATACCATATTATCTGGTAAGCCAGAACTAACATTAAAAATTACTTTTTCTCCATTTTTTTTCTCTACTACAACCCCATTTTCTGTAGACAACCAAATATTCCCTTTTGAATCAGACATCGTATTTATTACATCAAAATCAAATTTATTAACTGGTGTATCATAAAAACCTTTTGATGATGAATAACAGATATAGGGCTGATCATAGCCTTTAAATATTATTTCATTTCCATCCGGGCTAATAATTGGATTAACAGACATTAACCCAGGAGGTGAAGCTTTTTCATAAGTAACAATTTCTTTTATCTCTTTATCAATGGCTAAAAATTGAGATGATTTATTAATTACAATAGTCCCATCCTTTAATTCATATATACCTGCATAATAATTAGTGCCAATATTCAATCTTTTTATTAACTCAAGATTATTTGTCCTTATCTCATAAACATAAAGATAATCTGATGTAAGCAACCAAAGCCGATTCTTTTGATCTATTATCATCCAGATAAATCTACCGTCAACATTATTAAGTTTAATTGGAGTTAAACAGGAAGTTTTTGGTTCATAGATATATAATTTGTTATCTGAAATAATAAAAAGTCTATTCTTCTTATCTGATATTACAATGTTAAAGGGTACATCAAAACCCGAATCATAAATTCTTTTTGTTAGATTGGTGAATTCAGGAAAAGTAGGAGTTGTCATAATTATAAAAGAGCCTATATAACGTTTTGTACCCCGATTTATCCAAAGGATATCATGTTTATCAATATATTTCAGCCTAAATTCAGCACTGTTTCCCTGGTCATCTTGGTATTCCTGCACCAATTCTATTACCTCTGTTTCCCTATTATATCGATAAACCCCTTTATTTGTGATTCCCATTATAATATTCTGATTTGAATCACTTGTTATAAAGTGAACTGACTTATCTTTACAAAATGCCTCAACAACCGGATTAGAAGATACAACTTGGCCGGTAAGCGAAAGTGTATAAATTCCATTTTCAGTAGCAACAAGTATACGATCATCGTACTTATTAACAGCATTTATTTTTTCAGAAAAAGATCTTTCTGTTATAATTTCTAATGTAGAATCGATAACCAGCAATGTCTTTTCTTCCCACAAACACAATAATTCCTTATTAATTTTAAAAGATTTATTCTCAAAATTAATTGCAATATCATTCGAGACATTTTCTAAAAAAATAGATTTCTGAATTGTGTCCAGGCTATTATTAATTATTGAAAGTTGCTTGGAACCGGTAAAAGCGATGAATGCTCCATTCTGCAATCGAGTTAAAATACTCAACGAATTCAAATTTCCTTTTATATTATAAAACCTTCCTGTATACTTATCAAACCTCGAATATCCGGATGAATTACATATATAAAGAACCCCATCGTTGCCTGTAAATATATTTGTAACAACACTTTGGGATATTGAAAATCGTGAAGTATCATTTGAATATTTTATGAGTTCTCTTCCATCAAACCGATATAACCCCTTTGTTGTTCCTATCCAGGTATAACCATCACTATCGTTTGTAACAGATGTTAATACCTGATAATTCAGGTCGACTAAATTCTTTAATTCTGATTTTGAATATATTGTATTTATTAAAACAAATTGAAATAGAATTAAAAATACACTTGCTATAATTATCTTCTTAATCATTGAAAATATTTTTCTCTCATACACAAATCCCCTGCTGTTTTCACAAATTTCAATATGCAAATAATTTCTTATCCAACATAAAAATTAAACTCATTTTCACTTAAAATGTACTCAGAAGAAGATTATTTGTACTCCTGCACAAAACATGTTTAAACCAAATTAAATTATGGACTCTTAATCAATTAACCGTATTACCAGAAAAGAGTTTTTGAAAATTAACCATCATTTTTATCAAGTCAAATAATTCTAAAACTATTAAACTAAAAAATGTAATTCATACCCTCTCGATTTTTTGTTTTTGATAGGCTCTCAATCATAACCTGCTCATCAATTATGTGGGTTATGATAAACAGAGTCTCAAAATTACAATAAGTATTGGAGGATTATAATAATAAAAACCTGTCAGTTACAACAACCAAAAGGAATAATTAAAACATAAATTAAAAAAGATTTTATGGAATTTAAAAAGGCATTATTTGATTCGAGCTAGAAATAGCGAACAAATTAATTTCATCTCACTAATAATTATAAAAACTACTTATCTCTCTATGAGATAAAATTTTTAATCTATTTAAAACTAATTAAAATTATGAAAAAGAAAAGTTTTCAATATTGTTTATCCCTATTGAAGCTTAAGCTTACAGCACTACTTTTTTTAATATCCTTTATTAGTAGCTTAAGCTTTGCTTCTAATCCCAATTCCAAAAACACAGAGTTACCTTCTAATTCAGAATATCAACAACAAAACACAATCACAGGGGTTGTTGCAGATTCAGACGGGAATCCAATCCCCGGTGCTAATGTTGTTGTGAAAGGAACAACAAAAGGAACAATTACAGATATCGATGGAATTTATGAACTTACCAATGTATCTCAAGATGATGTTCTTGTTTTCTCATTTATAGGAATGTTGTCTGAGGAGGTATTAGTCGGGGATCAAAGTAAAATTGATGTTGTTCTTATTGAGGATATACAAGCCCTTGATGAAGTTGTAGTAATTGGATATGGTACAACAACACGTAAAAATTTTACAGGTTCAGTCTCAAAAGTTGACTTTGAGGACTCTCCCCTTTCATTAAATTCTGCTACCAATGCGATGGATTTGCTTCGTGGTATAACCACTGGGGTAAACTTTTCGCAATCCGGTGAAGTAGGAGCTACACCCGACATTATGGTCCGCGGACAAAAATCTGTAAATGGTGGTTCAGAACCACTTTATGTAGTAGATGGTGTTATATTTAGTGGTACACTAAACGATATTGATCCATCTATCATCGAATCGATAAGTGTATTAAAAGATGCTACTACGTTAGCTGCGTATGGTTCAAAAGCTGCTAATGGAGTAATTATGATTGAATTAAAAGAAGGTCAAAAAGGAAAACCAATAATCACATACAATGGTTCTTATTCTATGTCTTCACCAACATTTAAGCCTCAATACCTGGATGGAGATGGATATATCAGATTAATGAATGCCCGCAGTGGTTATGATAGCGATTCAGATCCCAGTTCCTGGATGGGAGCGTTAGAACAAACAAATTACGCAGCAGGAGAAGAAACTGATTGGTTTGATTATGTTACACGTACCGGTATGATGCAAAATCATGCACTCAGTTTTTCAGGTGCATCAGAAAGTTCAAGCTATTTCTTGTCTGCCGGGAATATAAATCAAAAAGGTAATTATTACGGTGACGAATATAAAAGGACTACTTTCTCAGCTAATATTAATTCAACCATTAATGATTATATTAAAATTGGTGCCAATTCAAACCTGGCCTATAATAATTTTGATGGTGTTATAGCAAGTCAACAAGTAAATTTCTCTCCTTGGGCAGAACCTTACCTTCTTAATGGTAATTTAAGAAAATATATTGATGGACGGGAAGCAACTACTGAAAATCCACTTTGGAACACTGAAAATATGGACGACTACAATCGAAGTCAAACAAGTGTATTGGGTGGATATCTTGAACTAAAAGCCCCTTTTTTAGAAGGATTAAGTTATAAAATAACAGGTTCATACACAAAAAACTCTGATGAAGCCAGAAGTTTTGAACATGAGACTTCATACCCTGATATTAACCTGAGTGATGATGGTTACACTACCGAAATATTTGATCAATCCCTTGCCCTGGCAACAGGTTCAGTAACTGCTTACAAAAGTTCTTCATGGGTAATCGATAATATTCTTAGTTATACAAAACAAATTAACGACCACTTCTTTAATGCTTCATTAGTTTACACAAGAAATTCTACGTTGGTTGAAGGATCATATTTTGCTGGAACAAATTTTAGCGGGATTGGTAATACAACACTTGGTTATTATGGATTAGGTAATGCCGAGAATCAAAAAGTAAATAACATAAGCTATACATTGCACAATGATATTGGATATCTTGGTCGGGTTAGCTATTCATTAAAAAACAAGTACCACATAAACGCATCTCTTCGTCGTGATGGTTCTTCTGTTTTTGGGGCAGACAAAAAATGGGGTAATTTCCCTGCTATTGGTGGTGCCTGGTCAATTTCAGAAGAGAGTTTCATGCAAAACCTCTCTTTTATAGACGATTTAAAACTAAAAGTATCCTGGGGTAAAAACGGAAACCAATCATTGGATCCTTATGGGACATTATCAACTGTTGCCATGGGACAAGGTGGCGAGAAAGTTTATTTTTTCAATGATGTTGCCTATGCCCAAACAGTAGAAACATTAGGTAACCCGGGGCTTGCATGGGAAACAACTACAGCTGTCAACTTTGGTTTTGAGGCAGAAATGTTTAAAGGTCGCTTAAACCTGGATTTTAATGGATACAAATCGCAAACAACAGATCAGATTTTTGATAGGACTATCCCGGTAATGGGTGCTGGCTTAACTACGCAAAAAGCAACAATGGGGCAGGTTGATAACTGGGGTATTGAAATTGAAGCTACCAGTTTAAATGTTTCCACCAGTAATTTTAGCTGGAACAGTCGACTAACATTCTCTCTAAACCGCAATGAATTAGTTGATCTTTATGGTGATGGACAAGACGATATAACAAACTTATTATTTATAGGTAAGTCTTTAGGTGCCATTTATGGTTACAAAACAGAAGGTATTGTTCAGGAAGGTGAAGAAGATTATTTTTCAAATTTAACAGCAATAGCAGGAGATGCAAAATATGTTGACACAAATGGAGATGGTGCCCTAACAGCAGACGACAGGACTATATTAGGGTATAATAAAGAAAATTTCCGTATGAGTTTAGCAAATACTCTTAAATACAAACAAATTGAGCTTTATTTCTTATTAAATGGTGTTTTTAGCGGTAATGACTATGGCATGGCCAACAATGTTTCATATTATCTTACAGGAGCAAGTATGTTCTATAGAAATGGCCCTGATCATGAGTGGTGGACTGCTGAAAACAAAAGTAACGAATATCCTATTTTTAGTTATTCTGATTCGAGATACCAGCCAATTCACTCATATGGATTTATAAGGTTACAGGATGTAAGCTTATCATACACTTTTAAACAAACATTATTAGACAAAGCAAAAATTAATGGGTTAAAAGTATATGTATCAGCAAGTAACCTGTTCTTTTTTGCCCCAGACTGGAAAGGCAGCGATCCGGAAGCCAGAAGTACTGTTGAAGGACTCTCTTCTACTCCGATTACCCAACTTTCCAGAATGATAACATTTGGTGTAAACTTAAAATTATAAAAGCTTAAAACTATGAAATTTGTAAATAAAATATTATTACTTAACATATTGATCCTGCTGCTCTTCTCTGGTTGTAATGATGAAGATTTTTTACAAGAAGAACCAAAAGATTTATTTGTTCTTGATAATGCTTTTGAAAAAAGCAGCCAGGTAGAAGCCCAATTAACAATGTGTTATTATGGTGCTTATGGCGAATATGCCATTGGCAATGATGTATATAGGACAAAAACTATTGGTTCCGATGTTCTTGATGAGCCTTATTGGCGTAATAGTGGTGCCGGTGGTTTTTCAAACTTTAATACCTGGCTTACTACATCAACTGAAATTGAAACCCTATGGAATTTTTATTACCAGTTAATTAGTTATGCCAACCTTACTCTTTATGGCACAGAAGTAGAAACAATTACCTGGTCTGATGAGGATTATAAAAACAAAATTATTGCAGAAGCTAAATTCTTTAGAGGCCTGGCTTACTTACGTTTGGCAGAAGCTTTTGGCGGCGTTCCAATTGTTCTTGAATTTACCCAGGAGTTACGATTTGATTATACCCGTTCAAGCCGGGAAGAAACATATCAACAGGCTATTGAAGATTTATTGGTTGCATACCAGGGGTTACCAGATTACCCGGAAGAAAATGGGCGTGTTGCCAGAGGTGCAGCTGCAAATTATTTAGCCGAGGCATACCTGGCAATTGGTGTTGAAACTAATGATGATAGTAATTATTCAAGTGCTATTCAGTATGCTCAGGAAACAATTGCTTTACATCCTTTAATGACTGAACGATTTGGAATACGTTCAATATCATCAGATTTATCTTCAAACAGGGGTGTAGCAACATATTTACCTGAAGGAAATGTTTTTGGCGATTTGTTTTACATGACGAACTACGACTACAGTGCTGGTAATACTGAAGCTGTTTGGACTTTAAAAACACCAACATATGAAGAATTAAACACTTATGGTGTTGCAAACGATATGTTTGGTTATGATTCGCCCCAATACACAGAACAAGCTGGTTATGCTCCGGTACCAAGGGATATAAACTGGGCTGATGGTTATTCAGAAGAAGGTTCTGCCGCAGGGCCATGGAAAAATATCAGTGCCCCTTATGCTACAGCTATGTTTCCTGCGTATTTAGGAGGTTTTGGATTAGGCGCAACAACTCAGACTGAATATGCAGCATATACTGTATGGACTGATACAAGTGATATCAGGTATGAAGAGGATGTAACAGTACGTACTTTATTTGAATGTACTGATGCTAACCACAGCATGTTTGGCAAAAAGGTTCCATTGGAAATGATTAATCCAGATCCCAGTCAATTTACAAAATATGCTCCTCTATTCTCAAAACTTGTTCCTTTTGATGAATGGCCCTATGAATCAACGGATAATTTTCACTTAAGATCATTAGTAGATGCATATGGCATCCGTTCTTCTGAATCTTACCTTTTACTGGCAGAAGCTTACCTAAGAGATGGTCAGGCAGGACTTGCTGCTGATGCTGTAAATGTTATCCGTAACCGTGCTAAATGCGAAACTTTCTATACTGCTTCAGATATTGATATTAATAGTATTCTGGATGAACGTATCAGGGAATTAATGGGTGAAGAAGGCAGATGGTTTACTCTTTTACGCATGGAACCAGAAGTATGGAAACAAAGACTTTATGATCATGCTATGTACATCGAACAATATCCTATCTACACAAGAGAAATTCCATGGAATTTATTTCCAATTCCTCAGTCATATATAGACCTTAATACAGGTGCTGAATTGACCCAAAATGAAGGATGGGACTAAAATATTAAAATGCTCTTTACAGTTATTTAGAATTTCATCTTGATATTTTTTGCAAAAAACCACTGGTTGTAGTAATACAATCAGTGGTTCAAAAAAAACATAAAACCTTAATAATTCTGCGAATCAGTAACTGATTACAAATACTTTATATACAAATTTCACTGCTATTTAGATAAAAAATTATGACCTTATCTACGATTAAATCAAAAATATACTGCTTGCTGACAATCCTGTTTCTTTTAGGCTTCGTTTCATGCAGTAAACAAGACAATAACCCGGGAGAACAACTTTATGCTGGTTTTCAAAATCCTCCCAATGAAGCAAAACCACGGGTATGGTGGCATTGGATGAATGGCAACGTTACCAAAGATGGTATTAAAAAAGATCTTGAGTGGATGAAACGCGTTGGTATAGGAGGGTTTCAGAATTTTGATGCGGGATTAACAACGCCCAAAATTGTAGACAATAGACTTGTTTATATGACACCTGAATGGAAAGACGCGTTTCTTTTTGCAACTAAACTGGCAGATTCTTTAGGCTTGGAGATGGGAATCGCTGGTTCTCCCGGATGGAGTGAAAGTGGCGGACCATGGGTAAAACCAGAAGAAGCCATGAAAAAATACGTATGGAGTGAGGTAAGAATTGAAGGTGGAAAACCTTTTAATGGTGTTATTCCACAGCCTCCAACAACAACAGGATCATTTCAAAATATAAAAAGCACAAGACATTTTGTTTCACAACAAGGCAGTACTATCCCAGAATTTTATAAAGATGCTGCTCTAATTGCATTTAAAATCCCTGACGCTCAACTATCCCTTAATGAATTACAACCAAAAATAACTTCAAGTGGAGGAAATTTTGTTCTAAACAAACTTATTGATGGAGATCTAACAAACACACAATTACTCACAACAAAAAGAGGGACACAAGATGCATGGATACAATTCGAATTTCAGGAACCTGTAACTATCCATTCATTATCAATTGTTGCCAGTGGGGCTAGCGGTAATATTGGTCCGGGAGCTGGTACAGCTCCAAGTATGAGCAACAAATTTATTGAAGTAAGCGATGACGGGAAAAACTATCGTAAAATTTCTGACATTCTTGCCAGTAGCAGCCCTCAAATGACCATTGCTTTTGAACAGCAGACAGCCAAATATTTTAGAATTGTATTTAAAAATATATTACCCCCGAATATCCCTGGTATATCCCATTCAAATGAATCATTCCATAATGCAGGAATAGAAATTGCTGAATTAGTTTTATGCACAGAACCAATGGTAAATCGTTTTGAAGAAAAAGCAGGTTTTGTTGCAGCTACCAATTTAGAAAAAGCCCCAACACCTGCAAGTAAAGAAGCCATTCAAAAAAGTAATGTTATTGATTTAACATCACAACTGACTTCTGATGGAAAACTAAGCTGGACTCCGCCTGAAGGAAACTGGAAAGTGATTCGGCTAGGTTACTCGTTAATTGGACGTCAAAATGGCCCTGCATCTCCTGAAGCAACCGGACTTGAGGTTGACAAAATGAGTGCAGAACATGTACGCAGCTATTTTACAAATTACCTTAATCAATATGCTGATGCGACAAAAGGGCTGATGGGTGAAAAAGGCCTTCAGTTTATGATAACAGATAGCTGGGAAGCAGGATGTCAAAACTGGACTGATGATATGATATCTGAATTTAAAAAAAGACGTGGATACGATTTAATACAATGGTTACCTGTTCTTTCCGGATATGTTGTTGAAAGTGCTGAAGCCAGTGATAAGTTTTTATGGGATTTCCGCAGGACAATTTCCGAAATGATTGCCCAAAATCATTATGATATTCTTACTGAAATTCTGGAAGGACGAGGAATGGGACGGTATTCTGAGGCACATGAAGCAGGCCGGGCCCTTGTTGCTGATGGTATGGAAATAAAAAAAAATGCAGCAGTTCCAATGGCTGCCTTATGGACTCCCAGTCCTACCATGTTTGGTGAAAATGTAGCAAATTTTAATATTGTAGATATAAAAGAATCTGCGTCTGTATCTCATATATATGGCCCTAAATATGTTGCAGCTGAATCTTTAACTGCTGTAAGCAATGCATGGGGATATTCTCCTGATTATTTAAAAACAGTAACCGATGTTGGTCTCGCTTGTGGATTAAACCGATATGTAATTCATTGCTCTGTACATCAACCCGTTGATGATAAAATTCCGGGATTAGGATTAGGCCCATACGGTCAATGGTTCACCCGGCATGAAACCTGGGCTGAGCAATCCCGTGCATGGATGGATTATTTAGCCAGGAGCTGTTATATGATGCAACAGGGTAAATTTATTGCAGATGTAATCTATTTCTATGGAGAAGATGATAACATCACAGCAAAATACATGATGGAATTACCTCCTGTTCCAGCAGGATACGACTACGATTTTACAAATGCAGATGCCCTGATTAATACACTTTCCGTTAAAGACAATTCAATAGTTACACCTACAGGTATGCAGTATAAACTTTTAGCATTGGATAAAAGTTGCGAAAGGATGACACTTCCTGTTCTGAAAAAAATTAAAGAATTAGTATATGGAGGAGCAGTCGTTGTTGGAGAGAAACCACTTATGACACCTAGCTTAAGTGATAACGAAGAAGAATTTACAGCCATTACAAATGAACTTTGGGCAGGTAAAGATGGTATCAATAAAATCGGAAATGGTTTTGTTTATGCAGGAAAAACTATAGGAGAAGTACTAAATGAATTGGGTGTTGAAAAAGATTTTTCCTATGAAAAATCAACCCCGGATTCAGAATTACTTTATATCCATAGGAAATATGGTGATATTGATTACTACTGGGTAAATAACAGGAGTGACAATGCTGAAGATATAGAAATTACCTGTCGGGTTTCAGGAAAAGTACCGGAAATCTGGCATCCGGAAACAGGTAAAATCGAAAACACATCCTACTCAATTGAGAATGGCCACACAAAAGTTAATGTTCACTTAAATGGTAAAGACGCGCTATTTATCGTGTTCAGAAATAATGCAGAGAAAAACGCTGTAAAATTACCAAAGCAACATGAAGAAGTGTTAACAACTATGGAAGGACCATGGGTAATTAATTTCCAAGAAGACAGGGGAGCTCCTGTTCAAGCTGTTTTTGAAACATTAACTCCCTGGAATGAAAGTGAGGATTTAGCAATTAAATACTTCTCTGGTTTGGGTTCATACACAAAAACAATTAATGTTTCACCAGAATGGTTAAATGATAATTCTGAAATCATCCTTGATTTAGGAAACGTAAAAAGCATGGCAGAAATATTTGTCAATGATCAGTCTGTTGGAATTGTTTGGAGAAAACCATCTGTAATTGATTTAACAAACAAACTAAATCCCGGAGAAAACAAAATAGAAATTCAGGTTGCTAATTTATGGGTAAACCGTCTTGTTGGTGACGCCCAACCCAATGTTGAAAATAAAATCACATACACAGCAATGCCATTTTATCAAGCGAGTTCCCCACTAAAAGAATCGGGCTTATTAGGACCTGTAAGGATTTTAAGTATTTCAAATCAATAAAATAATATTATGGATAAAATAAAAATAACGTTGTTTGTTTTTTTAATGGCCTTCACAATAACATCACATGGTCAAACTATCAACTCAAAAATTGTTGAAAATGGTGGATTAGGCGAATACAAAGCAATTGCTGTGAATGACGAAAATTTCCCTGGCTATACAATCTACAGACCTGAAAATCTGGAAGAAGCTGTTATCAAAAAAGGTAAACTCCCTATCCTTCTTCATGCCAACGGTGGATGTTTTAACTCCCCGCTTATGGAAGAAAAAGGATTGAGTAACATAGCGTCCCATGGTTATATAGTAATCGCAATTGGCCCTTTTTCAGAAATGAGTCCTCCTGACAAATTAGAAGATATAGTGGCGCCCGGTGGAAACAGACCACCTGCCGAAGAAAACAGTTCAACTTTTTCCCCTACTCACTCACGCCAGTTACTCGAAGCTTTGGATTTAATAGCAATTGAAAACTCAAACCAGGAAAGTGAATATTATAATAAAATAGATCTCGAAAAAGTTGCTGCTGAAGGTGCTTCTTGTGGTGGTCTACAGGCTATTTCAATTTCCTATGATCCAAGAATAAAAACGTTAATAATGCAGAACAGTGGCATATTAAACAATGGTTCAGGATTAAATATGGCTGAAAGTCCTAATGGAACAACTTTTCAGAAAAATGACTTACCAGAACTGAATATTCCTCTCATTTATGTTGTTGGTAATGAAACCGACGTTGCTTTTCCAAATGCAAAAAGTGATTTTGAAGAAATCAACCATGTTCCTGTAGTTTTTTGCAGTAATTCTGCGGTAGGCCACGAGGGTACTTCGCTACAACCTGCCGGTGGCTCTTTTACTACTGTAAAACTAGCATGGTTAGATTGGCAGTTAAAAGACAAAGTCTGGAAATCAGCCTTGTTTTTTGATGAAGATTACGCAAAGAACCTATTTCCTGAATGGAGTATTATGTCAAAAAATTTTTAAAACAAATTAAAACCTTAATAAAAGAATATAAAAATGAAAAAACTAATTTATTTATTCGTAGTGGCTATTATGTTTTCAGTTCTTGAAACCAAACCATTAACTGCACAAGAAAGTAATAGTATTGAAGGCACATGGCATGCAACCTGGGAGACACCTGCAGGCACCATGGAAAGTGTATATACTTTCATCTTGGAGGGTGAAGTTCTTAAAGGAAAAGTTGTAACCGATTTCAATGGACATAAAAATCAAACAGAAATTAAAGAAGGAAAGATAAACGGAACGGAGGTGTCTTTTAAAGATATTCTTGCTGGGATGGGTATGGAAATTACCTACAACGGCAAATTAGAAAACAATGAAATTAAATTCACACGTAAAGTAGGGGATTTTGGGACTGAAGAAGCTGTTGCTAAACGTATTCAAGATTAAACTGATGCTCGTAGTCATTCTTTTTTACTGTTTCTGTTATGTATTAAATATTAACCATAACAAAACTCATAAACAATATTAATATGAATTCCTTTAAATATACATTATCAATAAAATAGCAGCTAAAACATTTATTGGAGAAAATTGTGATTTATGTCGTGATTTTCGTTGATCTGTTTACAAGAAAAAAATTGATTAATCATTATCAAACCTTAAAATTTAAATCAAATGAAAAGCTTTCGCTTAAGTTATATATTAAATACAATATTAGGAACCTCATTGATATTGCTCTCTTTATGTTTATCCGGTTGCAAAACAAATTCCAGTACTGTTTCTGATTCTGAGGTAGTAGTTACAACAAACTATGGAAAATTAAAAGGTTCTTTAGTGGATAATGTGGGTATTTTTAAAGGTATTCCATATGCAGCCCCATCTGATGGGGACAACCGGTTTCTTCCACCAACACCTCTGCAAAAGTGGGAAGGTATACTTGAAACCAAAGAATGGGGTCCAAAAAGTTTCCAACTTCCGATGAACCTTCCACCGGAGGCTTTAAAACAAATGAAATTGGATGAAGGAAGAGCTAATGAAATGGATGAAAATTGCCAATCGATTAATATATGGTCCCCTTCTATAAAATCAGACAAAAAGTTACCCGTTATGTTTTGGTGCCATGGAGGTGGATTTGTTTCCGGATCCGGTTCTGGTAGCGTATTCGATGGATATAACATGGCAAAATCAGGAGATGTTGTTATCGTTTCTGTAACACACCGTCTGGGTGCTTTGGGCTTCTTGTACCTGGGCCATATCGATAAAAAATATGAATCATCCGGTAATGTAGGTATGCTTGATATTGTTGCCGCTCTTAAATGGGTAAGCGAGAATATCGAACAGTTTGGCGGGGATCCAAATAATGTTACCATTTTCGGACAATCTGGTGGTGGAGGGAAAGTCTCTACTTTAATGGCCATGCCTGCTGCTGATGGCTTATTTCACAAAGCTATCGTACAAAGCGGTGCTTTAATAAATGGTGTGCTCAAAGAAGATGCAATAGCAAGAACTAATGCCCTTTTTGATGCTTTAGGAATAAGTCAGGGAAATATCGATTCATTATTGAAGGTTGATCCAATGGTTTTAGTTGAAAAAAGTTCCGCTATGCAAAACGGGGATATGAGCTCGGCTCCTTCCGGCAGAAGAATGGGATTTGCCCCTGTTGTTGATGGAGTTACTTTATTAAATGATCCTTTTAATCCCGATGCTCCTGAACAATCTTCTGAAATTCCTTTGATCATTGGTACAAATAAAGATGAAATGGGGATGCCATTAAATGATGAAAATGAAATTATTAATGCGATGAAACAACAGGTTGGAGGTGATGTTGATGAACTTTTAGCCGCTTATAAAGAAGAATTTCCTGACTATTCATTACCCGAAATATACAGTCTGTTCTCAGCAGATATAATGATGAGAATAAATTCAATTACAATGGCAGAAAGAAAACTAAAACAAACTGCACCTGTATATATGTATCTTTTCAATTATGGCATTACAACAGAAGGAAGCCAAATTCCAAAATCAGGGCATTCCATGGAAATTTCATTTGTATTCAATAATCCTGAAAGCCCAATAGTTCCAGGAGTACCTGTAAATGATGGTACAATTTCACTTGCAGGTAAAATGTCTAAGGCATGGACATCTTTTGCTCATAATGGAAACCCCAACCATAATGGTCTTCCTGAATGGCCAATCTATAATGTAACAGATAGGTCAACGATGCTCTTCGACACTGAATGTTTTGTGCAAAATAACCCTTCGGGAGAAATAATAAATTTTTTAATGAAAAAAAAGAATTAACAATACGAAAACAAGTAATAATGAATAGAAGATCTTTTCTTACAAAATCAATTTCCAGTACCTCTGCTGTTTTATTAGGCAGACTTGCATTAGCATCACCTATTGGAAATTCTTTTCCTCTTTTCGGAGAAAATACACCAACCGTTGAGACTAACACAATATATGGTAAAATTAAAGGATATACTTTTAATGAAGTAAATATATTTAAAGGCATCCCTTACGGTGGATCTACTGAAGGGAAAAAGAGATTTGCACCTCCTACCAAACCTGAACATTGGAAAGGTGTTAAGGATGCAACCTCAAACGGACCAAGATGTGTGCAGTCTGAGCAGCATATGGCAAGAGATTTTAAGTATGCTACCGGAACAAGAACAGATGTAATGGAAGTAATGGATGAGACAGACAGTGAAGATTGTTTATGCCTGAATGTATTAACGAAAGGACTTAAAGGGAAACGCCCTGTTATGGTATACATCCATGGTGGCGGCTTTTCGGAGGGCTCTGGTGTTTTAACTGCTATTAGCGATAAACATGTTTCTGAACAAGATATCGTATTGGTTGGAGTTAACCATCGGCTTAATGTTTTTGGATATACGTATCTTGGAGGTATTGACAAGCGTTATACGGTTGGTAATCCGGGGCAACTAGACCTTATTGCTGCACTTGAGTGGGTTCGGGATAATATCTCAAACTTTGGTGGAGATCCTAATAATGTGATGATATTTGGAGAATCAGGTGGTGGGGCTAAAGTATCAACATTACTAGCAATGCCTGCTGCAAAAGGTCTATTTCATAAGGCAGCGATACAAAGTGGTAGCTTTATACGTAATGCTACCGATGCTGAAACAGCAACTAAATATGCAAAAGAATTAATGTCAAAATTGAGAGTAACCAGTGTCGATGAATTATTGGAAGTTTCATCAGCAGAATTATTTAAAGCGGGTTCTTCTCTCGGCCCTATGGGTGGTGGAGTTGTGATTGACGGGCACACGTTAAAACGATCTCCCTGGAATCCAGATTCACCTGAAATATCAGCTAATATTCCCTTACTTATTGGTTGCGACAAAGACGAAACAACATTGTTCAATTTATCAAATCCACATCTTTTCGAACTTTCAGAAACCGGCTTACGCACAGAATTAATTAAATCTGGGATCCCTGAAAATAAAGTTGACACTGTATTAGATCTCTATCATAAAGATTTCCCAAAAGAAACTCCAAGTGACTTATATTTCAGGATAAACACAGACAGAGGTGCCAGATATAATGCAACAAAACAAGCTGAGTTACAACTTGCGAGGGGTAAAGCCAAAGTCTATTTATATTACTTTAAATGGAATACTCCTGAATTTGAAGGAAAAGCACGAGCATTTCACACTTGTGATTTACCATTAACAATGAGGGTTGTGTTACATCCTGAATCAGAACAAGTATCGAAACAACTTAGTGCTGCATGGGCATCGTTTGCAAAAAACAGTAATCCAAGTCAAACTGATTTACCTTGGCCATCTTATACCATAGAAAAACGAACAACAATGGTATTCGATGCAAATATAAGTGTAGCAATTGATGATCCAGACAAGGATGAAAGATTGATGATGAAAGAACTGCCATCAGGTGAATTAATTTAATAATTAAATACTTAATAAAATACACATAATGAAAAAAATTGTTTTCTTATTGCTTCATTTAGTGATTGGATATAATCTGACATCCAATGCACAAACAGATTCATATGATTATCCAGACAAAGAACTCTGGCATGACGGAAAAGCTTTTGGCGGGCAGATGACACCGGCTCAAATTGTTCAGGGTAATGGCAGCGAAGGATTTGATGTTGAGAAAGTAATCAACTCTGAAATGGGAGAAAAGCTGATGGAAATGGCCAAATATGAGTTGGCTGTTTATGGTGTGAATAATTGGGATCATCCGGATATGACTAAATATTGGGCTAATCAGGGTGTTATTAAAGAAATTCACAACCTGGAAGACAAAAAACATACATGGATTACATATATGCCGGAATATATGGGTAAAAAAGGCAACAAAAAAAAGTATCCTCTTGTATTTAGTGCCCATGGTGGTGGTGGCACTCTTTTCGAAGCCGAAAATCATGGATTTGTAAAAATTTGCCATGACAAAGGATTTATTGTTGTTGCCCCGGAAAATGAAAATAGCAATGCTGAGTATTCTGCAAAAAATCTTATAACAATTCTTGATGACATGGAAAAATCCGGATTTCCAATTGATCGTTCCCGGGTATATTATACAGGTATGTCTGCCGGAGGGATGGCCTCTTTATACACTGGCCTTGTTGAACATAAAATTGTAGCTGCAATTGCGGCACATAGTTCTCCTAGAGGATTGGATTTGACATCAGATGGAGTCTACCCGGGTTTAATTAAAAAAGAAATGTACAATTTAGATACTGAAGTACCAATGTGGTTAGCCGTTGGTGAATACGATTTTGGACAGCTTCCCTTTACTGAAGGAATTATTGACGGGCTTAATCTATGGCTTAAAATGAATGGCTGTTCTGAAACAACTGCTACAAAAGATAATATGATAGGGATTACTGCCAGTAAAATAACTATTGAAAAATTATATGGTGTAGATTATACCTATGCTGATTTTTATAACAAAGAAGGTATTCTTATCAATAAAATTATTGGTATAGAAGGTCACCCTCATTGGGTAAATCCTAGTTTTGCTGAATCAGCATGGGAATTTATGAGTAAATTCTCTAGAGATAAAAACGGGATGTTAGTTGTAAACTCAGTTAGATAGTTTTTTAGAAGATGAGGGGATCCAATAAGTAACTCAGACAGGTCTTGCGACTCTGTCAGGTTTTATCAATTAATTGATTTTTAATCTGTCAGAGTTCAAAGAACCCAATAGAGTTTACAATCAAATAATTTTTTGGAGCCCTTCTGTTTTATGTTAAAAATAATTAAAAAAATAAATCAATGAAGTTCAAAAGTATTTTCTTTATAGCATTTCTCTTATTGGGTTTAACACCAATAAGAGCTCAGAAAGTATATAAATTATATGATGGGCCTGCACCTGGCACAGAAAATTGGAAGCACACAGAATATCAAAAAACATTTCCTGAATTTATTGCTGTGTGTAACGTAGTTGAACCAACATTAACCGCGTATTTCCCTGAAAAAGAAAAAGCCAACGGTACGGCTATGGTTATTTGTCCGGGTGGTGGATTTCAATACCTCGGATGGGATTATGAAGGGACTAATTTCGCTGAATGGTTAAATGGACAAGGAATAACTGCTTTCATTCTAAAATACCGTCTACGTTATACCGGAGATTATAATCCTGCAACAGGTAAAGGAGGTTATCGCGGTTTTAATTTTAGTGGAACTCCTCCTGTCCCTACAGAAGAAGAAAAAGCTGAAGATGCTAAAATTGAAAAAGTAAATAAGACCTTAGGAAATGTTCAACAAATGGGTTTTGATGACGGTAGAAAAGCCATTGAATATGTTCGATCTCATGCTTCTGAATGGGATATTAATCCAAATAAAATTGCCATGTCTGGTTTTTCTGCGGGTGGTATGGTTGCATTAAATGTTGCTATGAACCACACGGAAGAAAGTAAACCTGATTTATTGTGTATAATTTATAGTGGTACAACTGATATTACAGTACCTGAAGATGCTGCTCCTGCATTTTGGTGTGCTCCACAGAACGATGTTTTTACTTCAGACATGTCATATAACGTGCATAAAGCATGGACAGGTGCAGGTAAGATCTCTGAGTTACACTATTTTATAGGTACTCATCACGGGTTCGGTTTTCGGGATGGAAAAGAATCTGTATACATTTGGCCCCAGTTATTTCTTAACTTTATGAAGACTTCTGGTTTCCTGGAATAAATTCTTGTTAATTAACATAAAACATAATGAAATTACTAATTTCTCTTTTACTAATGCAAATTTGTCTGTTTTCAAATGGACAAAATGCAACTATTAAGAAGATAACACAAAAAGATCTTGAAAAGGCAGGGACATCAATTCCTGCTTCTGATATTGGAGAACCAGTTGGTTCCGTTGTACTTTATGCTTCTCGATGGGTTGAAGCCAATGGCGAGAATCCGGCATATGGTATTGTAGAGGGGTCTATTTTTCCTGTTGATCCTGAAGGATGGCCTATTAATTTTCGCGTATTGCTACCTGAGAGTTGGTCTTTTCGTTCAATCCAACAAGGTGGCTCTGGAATGAATGGGACAATTACAGTAGGAGAAGGAGACAATCCGATGTTTGGAGGGACAAATTATCATTTATTAAAAAAGGGAATTGTTCTTTATGGGAGCGATTCAGGCCACCAGGCAAAAGGAATGGGTTTTCCAGGTGCTCCAGAGCCCAAACATCTGGCTACCGGTCCTACTATCGGGGATGAATGGGCACTGAATGATGAAGCTTTAAAAAACCTGGCATTTATGCAAATGAAAAAAACGCATGATGCTGCTATGGTCATTATTCAAAGAATATATGGAGAAAAATCAACATATAATTATTATGTTGGTAATTCTCAGGGTGGACGTGAAGCACTTACTGTTGCACAACGGTACCCAAAAGACTATGATGGCATTATCTCTAACGTCCCAATTGTTAATTTTTCTACACTTATGCTTGCCCCTGCTTTAATAAGGATTCAGGAAAAAGTAGAAAAAAATTGGATACCTGTAGAGAAAGCAGATATTATCACAAAAGAATTTCTAAGACAATGTGATAATCTTGATGGATTGTCTGATGGTATTATCAATAATTATTTTACTGCTCGTGAAATATTTAATGTAAATGATGGTAAAGGAACAGGCAATCCTTGGGCTGCATTAAAGAATTCGGGCGAATTAACTACTGAACAAATCAAAACGCTTGAATTTACATATAGTTCTTATATTTTTTCAAATCCTCTTGCGAATGGTGTAAAATCTTTTGGTATGTGGACTCCAACTGTTGATCCTGCAGGATTTGGGATGATGACAGATACACGATATAAAGGACAAGAAGGTGCCGATATTGATGCGCCGATATTTACCAGCCTTGGAATTCTTGGCGTTACAGGTTTTTTAATGCAAGATCTTTCAGCAAATCCATTGGATTATGTTGAAGGTGGAAAATGGGAGAAACGGCGTCAGCAGATATCTGAATGGCTAGACAGTACAAATCCAGACCTCTCTGCTTTTAATAAACGTGGAGGTAAAATTATTTTTACGATTGGAGCATGTGATAATGTTGCTTCATCAGGAGCTCAACAGGATTATTATCAGTCTCTAATTGATAAAATGGGACAAAAAAATCTGGATAAGTTTGCTCGTTTATATGTTGTTCCTAATGGCAATCATGGATTAATGGGAAGAAGTTATTCAAAAAATGGTGATGGAGAATCAATCGAAGTAAAAAATTTAGCTTCTCCTGACAGAAATGATAATATCGAAATGCTGATAAATTGGGTTGAGAACAACAAAGCACCTAATAAAACACTTGCTATAGGATCTAAAGGCGAGATTAGTAAAAAACTTGAAGGAGAAGGATATATGATGTGTTCGTATCCTAACTATGCTAAATATGTAAGTGGACCTAAAAACATAGTTTCATCCTATATCAGCAAAAAACCATAAGTATCAAATTAAAATTTTAAAGATCTATTAAAATGAAAAATAAATTTAACGTCTCAAACAGCTTTTTAAAACTGGTAATTGTTTTAATTGCTTTTATTCTTGGTTGTTCTCAACAATCAGAAAATGATAATACCGGACTTGAAGAAGGATTCCTTAATCCTCCATCATCTGCTCGTCCTCGTGTATGGTGGCACTGGATGAATGGGAATATTACTAAAGATGGTATCAAAAAGGATCTTGCCTGGATGAACCGTGTAGGAATAGGTGGTTTCCAAAACTTTGATGCTGCTTTCAACACTCCTCAGGTTGTTGAAAACAGGCTTACATATATGACCCCAGAATGGAAAGAAGCCTTCTCGTTAACTGCCCATTTAGCTGATTCTTTGGGATTGGAAATGGCAATTGCCGGTTCTCCCGGATGGAGTGAGAGCGGTGGGCCATGGGTCCCTATTTCTGAAGGCATGAAAAAAATGGTCTGGAGTGAAAATATCATTGAGGGAGGACGTGAATATTCAGGAAACTTATCCCTCCCGCCAACCAATCCCGGGGCTTTCCAAAACCTGGGTTCCAATGCGATGGCCTCAGTTTCAGGAAGTGAACATGACGCTATAGATAATTACTATGTAGATATTGCTGTTTTAGCATATAAAATTCCTGAAAACGATTTTACACTAGAAGAGTTAGAAACTAAGGTAACTTCAAGTGGAGGTAATTTTACATTAGAACAACTAACAGATGGTGATTTAGTAAATAATGTATTTTTGCCCTCTGCCCCTGCCGGGAAAAAATCCTGGATTCAATTTGAATTCAAACAACCTCAAACCATTCAATCTCTTACAATGGTTGGAGGCTCAAGTGCAAGAGGATTTGGTAGCCCAATGAATCCAGAAGTTAAACGTCTGGAAACAAGCGACGATGGAAAAAAATACAAAGAAGTTACACAAATTACTTCCGGAGGTATTGCTCAGAACACAATTACTTTTTCTCCGGTAACTGCCAAGTATTTCAGAATATCTATCGAAAAACTTCCTGCTCCAAACAGACCAGGATTATCTCCATCAGTTTTTGGTGACAATCAATCACCCCAGACTCCTTCTGGCACTCAAATCGCAGAAATTGTTCTCCACACGGTTCCTCGTATTAACCATTATGAGGAAAAAGCAGGTTTTGCTGTTTTAAGCAACTTCGAAAAAACTTTAACCCCAGGAACAAATACCAGTGAAGCAATCAACGAACAGGAAGTTATCGACATTACAGATAAAATGACTTCCGATGGTACTTTAAACTGGGATGTACCAGCAGGTAAATGGAATGTTATTCGTTTTGGTTATTCTCTTACAGGTCGTGAAAACCATCCTGCTTCTCCCGAGGCTACGGGTCCTGAAGTAGATAAATTAAATCCTGATTTTGTAAAAAACTATTTTACAAATTACCTCAACCAATATCAAGATGCAACAGGAGGCCTTATCGGCAAAAACGGACTTCAATATGTTATAACAGATAGTTGGGAGGCTGGCTGCGCAAACTGGACAGACAATATGATTGAAGAATTTAACAAAAGAAATTCTTACAGTCTAATCCCTTGGTTACCTGTATTAACAGGTAAAATTATTAAAAGCAGTGAAGCCAGTGAAAAATTTTTATGGGACTTTAGAAATACGTTGGAAGAAATGCTTGCTGAATATCATTATGATGAACTAACTAAAATTTTAAAGGAAAGAGGAATGGGACGTTATACAGAGTCTCATGAAAACGGACGTGCATTTATTGGAGATGGAATGGAAGTAAAACGTTCTGCGGATATCCCAATGAGTGCAACATGGACACCAATGGAAATACCCGGAATGAATCCTGATGTTGTAATGAGACGTCATGCCACAGATGTTAGAGAATCTGCTTCCGTAGCACATATCTATGGCCAAAACATTAATGCAGCAGAATCCTTTACTGCTATTGGTGAATCGTGGGCATACTCACCAGAAAGACTAAAACCAACAGCCGACTTCATGCTTTCCAATGGTTTAAACAGATTTGTAATTCATACTTCTGTTCATCAACCATTGGATAACAAAATACCTGGATTAGGCTTAGGTCCTTTTGGTCAGTGGTTCACCCGTCATGAGACATGGGCAGAACAAGCAAAACCCTGGATTGATTATCTGGCAAGAAGTTCGTATATGCTGCAACAGGGTAAATTTGTTGCTGATATTATTTATGTCTATGGACAAGGTTCTAATCTTACTCTATTATTTGGTTCTGAACAACCTAAAATCCCGGAAGGTTATAATTTTGATTTTCTTAATGCAAGTGCAATTCAGAATGTTTTATCTGTAAACAACAAACAAATTGTTACAAATTCGGGCATGAAATATAATCTCCTTGTACTTGATGAAAGCACAAAATACATGACGTTACCTGTTCTAAAACAGATACAACAATTAGTAAATGAAGGTGCTACAATTGTTGGGGCAAAACCAATAAATACTCCATCATTAAATGATAACGAAGAAGAATTTATGTCAATAGTAAATCAACTTTGGAAAAATGAAAAAGGAATAAATGAAATTGGAAGTGGTAAAATTTATGCTGGCTATTCAATAGAAGAAGCCCTTAATGATTTGCAAATACAACCAGACTTTCAGTATTCAGGTAATTTAGCTCAATCAGACTTGAAATATGTACACCGTAAAATTGGAGATGGCGATATTTACTGGGTTAGAACTACAGGTAAGGAAGATCAAAACATTGTAGCATCTTTCCGAATTACCGGAATGGAACCAGAAATCTGGAACCCTGTAACAGGCGAAATTTCACCAGCTTATTATTCAATGGATGAAAGTAAAACAATTGTAAATTTAAAAATGTGTCCAGAAGATGCATTATTTGTTGTGTTCCGTAAAAAAACCACCGAAAAATCAAGACTCCTTGTAGAAGTTAACGAGACACAACTGGCAACTTTATCAGGTTCATGGCAGGTAAATTTTCAGGCAGAAAGAGGGGCTCCACAGAGTGCTGAATTTAACGAATTAACTCCTTGGAATGAAAGCGAAGATAATGGAATAAAATATTTCTCGGGAACAGCAGCGTATTCAAAAACTATTGATGTATCCGAAGATTGGATTACAGAAAACAGAGAAATATGGCTTGATTTGGGCGATGTTAAAAATCTTGCAGAGGTTTATTTAAATGGTGAACCTATGGGCATTGTTTGGAAAAAACCATTTCGGGTTAAATTAAATAATTCGATACACCCTGGAGAAAATTCACTTACAATTAAAGTAACGAACCTTTGGGTTAACAGGTTAATTGGCGATCAACAACCTGGCACAAAAAACAAAATAACTTATACAACTCAAGATTTTTACCAGGCTAATTCTCCGCTTTTAACTTCTGGCTTGTTAGGGCCAGTTACTATATCATCTGTTTCATTGAATTAAGTGTTAAGTATAGAGTTTCTCTCGTTTGTAATAGACGAGAGAAAACTCTATTACTAAAAGCTTTTTTAAACGATCATTTTTGAAAACAAAAAACTCAAAATCAGTATTAGATTATTTTGAATATCGTTAGAGTAAAAAAGTTGTGCTAAAAAACCAGAAACTCTAATTCTACTGTCCGGGGCTTACCCCGGTGTAGTTCTTTGTTAAAATTAGCGGAAATGTAAGGTATTGGTTGCCGTGAAAAATAGTTACACCAAACCATGTGATTAAAACATAATCGGCCAGTTTTTTATAACAAAAAAACATATATAATTCTCATTATATTTTAATCATTTAAACTCCAAACTTCTATTTCTTTTTCATTTACTTTTTTTACATATAATTTTCCATCGGAAATAATTAATTTTCCGTATCTACAAGTTTCCTCATCTTCAGATTTAAATGTATTAGGTTCTTCTTGATTTTCATCTAAATCTACATAGTAAATGTTGAGGTTATCTGTTAGCGTATAATAAACCACATTATTTGAAATATCGAATCCTTTAATATAATTATCATCATCAGCATCCGAAACAGTATAAACAACTGAAGATGCCACTGTTGAATCGCCTAAATCAAATCGCCGAACTTCTTTTTGAGATGAGAAATATAAATAATTGTCAACCACTCTTAAATTTTGGGGATGGATATACTCGTCGGTAACAATTAACGGGTCGGTACCTGAAGGATTAAATTCGTAAAAATTATTAATCGGAGAAATTGAACTTACACTTGACAGGTAATACAATTTATCTCCATTTTTACCAAGTTGACCTCTATGGGTTCCATTTATGGGATAGGTGTTTTGTACGCCGTCTGAAATAGCATCCAAGTTGATTTCTCTAATATCTGATGTTTCCCAAACAATAACTCCTTGATAATATACATTATTGCCTATTACTTTAAGTGTTCCTATCCAATCTTCATCATTCTCAAAAACCGTTTTTAATACGTTGCTTTCTGAGCTAAGGTCGTTTCTATAAATATTATTGTCATAGTTAAAATAGAGATAGCCGTCTTCCACATCAAAATCGTCAATTTGCGAATTATCTTCTACATGAGCAGAAAAATCTATTGTTCTGTAATATTCCGGCACGGTTGATGTTTCTTCATTCTCTTCATTTCCATCACCTGTTATTGAATTCTCATCATTACAGCTAAAACATAAAAAAACTAATGCTAATATTGCTAATGCTATTTTTTTCATAAAAATTCTTTTTAATTTTTGATGGCAAAATTAAATTGAGGTTTATTATGAAAATTGTAAATTTCTTACATTCTTATTGAAGTAAAATTTGCGAACTCTTCGTAATTATAAAGATTGTTGTCTGATAAGTATTTAATATATTCAGACGGCGTCATTCCTACAAAATATTTGAATTCTTTTATAAAATGAGCTTGGTCGTAATAGCCGGAATCAAAACTAACATCGGTAAGTTTTTGTTTTTCCCAAATCATATGGTCAACTGACAATCGGAACTTTATTAATCGTTCAAACTTTTTTGGAGATATGTTTAAATATTTCTGAAATGAACGATAAAGCGACATATAATTAATTGCTTTTTGTTCGCAAAAATTATTCACTGAAGAACTTTCAGGATATTCTAATAAGTAATAATAGAAATCTTTTACAACAGATATTTGTTGTTCTTTTTCAGAATTATAATGGGTTTCCAGAGCTGTAAAAACTTTTTCTATGATTTCATTGTCATTTGCAATTTTATCATAATCATTTTCGGAATTCAAAAAATCTGAAAAAGGAAATGCACCAAACGGATAAAACCGAATTCCAAAGACATACGATTTTTTTGGAATGCGTAAATGTGCCCGTTTTAAAAGCATATTTTTAAGTACTGGTTTTGAATAACAAACACCATCATAATAAAACACAGATTTATTTAGCGGAATAAAAAGCGTAACATAATGCGTAGGGATAAACATAAGGTTAAATTGATTGTCGGTAGATTTTCCTATTGTAATTCTTTCGACAAGTGAATTGTGTTTTTTTGGTTTATAATGATTCAGTTTTAACATAAGTCCCTGTTCGGTTGTTATTAAATACACGCCAACGATCCTGGTATATGGCCAGTTGCCGATTATATTTTAGTTTACTTATCATTATTTAGAAATTACAAAAAAAATCATCACCTCACTAACCACCTGAACATAAATTAAATATACACCATAGCATGCCCTGCATAAGCACATCTGTACCCAAAGCTCATTAAAAATACCAAAAATGCTAATATTTTTTTTGTGTCCAGCCTTAATTATTGTTGTAAACTTTTTTTTAGGATGAAACACTACAACAGCCACAAATGGTAAAAAAGCTTAGCAAAAAAATCATAATACCTACTGGTTTATTTGCACCAGACTTTTTTTTGATGCAATTTTCGAAATTGAAATACAGAGATAGGAGAATATAACATGGGAGATCTTGAAACCCTAAAAAACCTGGTACTTGCACCTTATATTTTAAAAGCTTCAGCATTAATTAGTGTGGAGAGAAAAGTTGGTGGAAATCAATTTCGTCACAGTTTTTCTACATTAGGCATTTTATTGGATTATAAATACTACTCAGACAGTGTATTATTGAAAGCTTCTCTATTACATGATTTTTTAGAAGATTTACCCGAAGCAACAGTCGAAGAAATTAAAGGAATTGATACGGAAAGTCCGCAGGTTGTTAAACTTGTTTTAGAAGAGACAAAACAAAAACATGAATCAAAAGCTGAATACCTTCAACGCTTGCTAGATAGAGGCTCCCGAAATGCATTAATCCTTAAATGTGCAGATCGTATCAGCAATTTAACAGACTTAAATCGTGATTCGCATACAGAACAAAAAATATCTGAGTACCTTGACCAAACAGAAAAGTATGTATTCCCCATGGCACAACGAGTAAACATAAATATGCTCGTTGAATTAACTGATTTGGTAAATCGAAGAAGGAAATTACTGGAATTAGGAGAACAAAATGAAAAAAGAATATTTAAACGGCTTATTACTTATCTTAAAATAGGGAAATAATTTGATTAGATAGTTACTCTTTTTACGACTTTAAATATTTTAACTGCCTGATTGTTCTTAAAAACCATAATGAAATAACTGGCTACAGGTAATTCACTCATGGAAATATTCGTTTTAACACTACTAATATCTTTACTTAACCATAATTTACCGTTCAAATCATATACCTGGTAAGAAAAAGTATCTTTTAATTGCTTTACATTATTAGCAAAACTAAGAGTAAAACTATTTTCCGTAGAATTTGAATTCGTAGATTGAATCAAACTTATATCTTTTGCAATATCTAAACCACTAACAACAGAAAATTCAAACGTATGCTTTTCTGAGTCTTTATTTGAAGTTGTATTATCTGCATAGGACACATGCTCTCTTGTAGAATTCAAAGACATTGAATTCCCGCTGGTCAAAATTACTTCCTGGGCTGAAATACTACAAAGTTTAATTCCGAAAAGAAAAATAATTGTAAGGAATGTAAAGATGTTTTTCATATAAATTTAATTTACAAGTTATTATCGAAAAGCATGAACCACGTTGTTGTTCTATTAAAAATATATCATTTCATAAAAGCACCTGATAAAATTGAGGTGATATTGCTCATTCACTATCGGATTATATTATCACTCCATTTTATCTCTATTGAATAAAAATTCAGAAACCATTTTTACTTCTCAGAGAGAACAACAATTCTTAGCTTTTAAAAACCCTGTTTTATCATAATTATAATAAGTTTGCAGATTTATTAATCAATCAACTTATGAACTCTGGAAATACATTGCTACAGGTAACTAGTTATGGCATGGGGCATGGTAGTGAGGAACTTGCCCTTCAGTTATTTAATAATTATATAAAATTAAGTCTTGAGGATAACCGACTCCCAAAGATCATCGTTTTTTATAATGAAGCTGTTAAACTAATCTGTGAAGGCTCACCGGCTATTGATGTTTTAAAAGAAGCCGAATCAAAAGGCACAAAACTTTTAGCTTGTAAGACATGTTTAAACCATTTTCAACTTTTAGAAAAAATGGTTGTTGGTGTAGGTGGCACAATGATGGATATCATCACATTACAAGCAGAAGCATCTAAAATAATAACATTATAATTTTTCATTTCTTAATCCCTAATAAATATGCAAACAAATAATCCTGTTACGCTTATAACAGGTTCTACCAGGGGAATTGGAAAAGCTATTGCCCTTGAACTTAGTAAAATTGGATATACAATAATAATTACCGGAACAAAACAAGAAACAGTAGAAGAAGTTGCTGCTGAAATAGAAAAATCGGGAGGGACTGCAATTGGCATTTCATCAAATCTATTAGTTTCCGGAAATTCAAAAATACTCATAGAAAAAGTAATCGAGCGATTTGGCAGACTGGATGTACTTGTGAATAACGCAGGTATTGCAAAAGCTGATTCTTTTAATGAAGTTACCGAAGAAGATTTTGATACGGTGATTGGACTCAATGTAAAAGCCCCTATGTTTTTAACCCAGGCTGCCCTCCCCTATTTATTAGACTCTCCTGAGAAAGCTATAGTAAACATATCTTCGGTTGTTGGACATAAAGCATATGCAAATCAAACATTATATGCTTCTTCAAAACATGCACTCAATGGTATGATGAGCGCACTAGCGAAAGAATATCGTACTTCCGGCTTAAGAGTTTATAAAGTAGCTCCCGGCGGTGTTGCAACAGAAATGATACATACAGCCCGTCCTGATTTAGATCCAAACTCTTTAATTCAACCTGAAGAAGTAGCTAAAACAGTAGCTTTCCTGCTTTCTCTAAAAGGAAATGCCCAGGTTGATGAGATACGAATTAGAAGAAAAGATAATATGCCTTTTGAGTAAATCAATCACTAATTTAAGTCACAACAAATATTATACATAGCTGTTAAAAGATAAATCCGATATAATATATGTTCAAATTATTAAGAAATATTGATCGTAAGGATTACAAAGCCAAATTTGAAGGCAGGGAAATCCTAAAGTTCATTGGTCCTGGATTATTGGTGACAGTAGGCTTTATTGATCCGGGGAATTGGGCATCGAATATTGCAGCAGGGGCAGATTATGGCTATACACTATTATGGATGGTCACACTTTCCACCATTATGTTGATCTTGTTACAACACAATGTAGCCCACCTGGGCATTGCAACCGGTCTTTGTCTTTCAGAAGCAGCAGCAATACACATTAAGAAAAAACATGCACGATGGCTTTTAAGTACTGCTATGTTGGCTTCTATTTCAACTTCTTTAGCTGAAATTCTGGGTGGGGCAATAGCCATAAATATGTTATTTCATATACCAATTAGAGCTGCTGCATTATTGGTTACCATCTTTGTTTTTATTATGCTTTTTACCAACTCCTATAGAATGATTGAAAAATGGATAATTGCTTTCGTTTCAGTAATAGGATTATCTTTTTTATATGAACTTTCGTTGGTTAATGTCGATTGGGATTCTGCAATAAAGGGTTGGGTTGTCCCCTCTTTTCCATCTGGTTCGATGATAATAATTATGAGTGTATTAGGCGCAGTGGTTATGCCGCATAATCTATTTCTTCATTCGGAGATTATTCAAAGCAGACAATGGAACCTTCACGATGATAAAATAATAAAAAAACAATTAAGGTATGAATTTCTCGATACACTTGTTTCTATGCTAATAGGATGGGCAATAAATAGTGCAATGATAATTTTAGCTGCTGCAACATTCTTTAAAACAAGAACACCAGTTACAGAACTTGAGCAGGCAGAATCCTTACTAGCACCACTTTTAGGAAGTCATGCTGCTTTTGTTTTCGCTGTTGCTTTACTTTTCTCAGGTATTTCATCGACAATTACGTCAGGCATGGCAGCAGGAACTATTTTTGCCGGAATGTTTAAAGAACCTTATGATATTAAAGACAATCACTCCAGGGTAGGTGTTTCAATTTCCTTAATCATTGCATTAATTATTATATTTTTAATTTCAAATCCATTTAACGGACTTATTATTTCACAAATGTGTTTGAGTATTCAACTGCCTTTTACAATATTTTTACAGGTATACTTAACTTCTTCTCAAAAAGTAATGGGAGAATATAAGAATTCTAATTTCTCAAAAATATTACTGTATCTATTAGGTGGAATTGTAGCAGTACTAAATATTGCTTTATTTATAAGTATGTTCAAATAAAACATCTGCTAAACTTGAAGGATTAACAGATGATTATATAAACGAATATGGATTCTCTTTTAAGTTCAAAAAACTACAATTCTACACTTATTGAACCTGAGGCTTTATTTGCTTTTTTACGAGCCTCATCAATGGTTGCGCCTAAAGCAAGACAGACTCCCATACGTCGTTCCCCGTTTACCTCTGGTTTTCCAAACAATCGAATTTGTGTATCTACATCTTCCAATGCCCGTTCAATATCCTTATATTTTATACTTTTTGAAGTCCCATGAACTAGTATAACACTCGAAGCTGCGGCCCCATATTGGGTTATATTGGATATTGGTAATCCAAGAATAGCACGAACATGCAAGGCAAATTCAGATAGGTTCTGTGAAATCATGGTAACCATACCAGTATCGTGCGGACGAGGTGATAGTTCGCTAAAATAAACCGTATCACCTTTAATAAAAAACTCAACACCAAAAATACCACGCCCACCTAAAGCATTTACAACGGCTTCTGCAATACGTTGAGCTTCTTTTAATGCTACCGGATTCATCGGCTGGGGTTGCCATGATTCCTGGTAATCACCATTTTCCTGTCGATGACCAATAGGCTCGCAAAAAGATACTCCATCTTTATGCTTTATGGTTAATAGTGTTATCTCGTAATCAAAATCAACAAATCCCTCTATGATAACTCTTCCTCCTGCCCCCCTCGCGCCTTCTTTTGCATAATTCCAGGCTTTTTCAATATCAGCAGTCGTTTTTATTGTACTCTGTCCCTTACCGGAAGAACTCATTACAGGTTTTACCACACAGGGTAAACCAATAGCTTCAATGGCCGCTTTATACTCTTCCAATGTACCGGCAAAACGATACGCAGATGTTTTAACGCCTAAATCTTCTGCTGCCAGTGTTCGGATTCCTTCCCGGTTCATTGTCAAAAAGGTTGCTTTTGCCGTGGGAATTATATTAAATCCTTCCTGTTCCATTTCAACGAGCAAATCTGTTGCTATTGCTTCAATTTCAGGAACAATATACGTCGGTTTTTCTTTTAAAATAATTTTACGCAAGGCTTCTTTATCCTGCATATTCAATACATAAGAACGATGCGCAACCTGCATGGCTGGTGCATTCTCATAGCTATCTACTGCTATTATCTCAACCCCATAACGCTGAAATTCAATGACTACTTCCTTTCCTAACTCTCCTGATCCCAACATCATTACTTTCACCGCTGAGCCTGATAGCGGCGTTCCAATCATTGCCATATGCTTGTATCAATATTAAATTTGCCGCAAAAATAATGAATTAAAAGACTGATTAAAATTTAAAAATTTATCAGCCTTAAAGTAAATTCTGTGTAATCACTTGCTCCCCATAGAAGGTTAACAAAAACTTAAAAAAAAAAAAAAAAAAAATGAATGATGCCCTAATTATAATTGATGTCCAGAAGGGGTTCTTTTCGGATAAGAATTACCCTCCTTTTTTGTAAGTCCCTCCGTAACTTTTTACGAAGAGGCTGCAACTTTTGTAGGTGCCTCCGTAATTTTTGTTACTGCCACCGTAAGTTTTTACAATGGCATCGTAAATGTTGTATGAGGCACAATATATTTTGTAGATGCCTTCGTAACTTTTTACAGAGGCACGGTAATTTCTGCAGGTGCTATTGTAACTTTTTGAAGAGCCCCCTAATAAACTTCACCTACAACGTGTTTTTTTTCAACGGTAAAGAAACCATTTTTTAATAACGGCGTATATACCATAAATACAAACAAATAACATTTTAATAACTTTAAATTTATTTTAATTATGGCAAAAATCGTATTACCACGCAATCCTCAAAAAATTCTTGAATTAGCCCAGAAAATTACAGACAAACATGTTGCAGATGGAGGCTCATCCCCATTGGCCCCAATAATTACGGGGGACATTCAACAAATTATAACAGATGGGTTGCAATTAAACAATTTGGCTGACGAGTTGGAAAAACAAATGGAAAAAGCATACAAAGACCGTGATGCCAAGGTAAATGAAGCATTAAAAATCATTAAACGTTCAAGGGATTTATTAAAAGGAATCTATAGTGATAACCTAAAACAACTTGGTGATTATGGTTTTACAGTAAATAACTAATTTTTTTTGCTCATTGATTTAATAAAGAGGCTTCCCTTGCTTTAAGCATAGAAGCCTCTTTTCATTTTTTAGGACAAAAACACCCACCTTATTTTTATCGGCCACAGAAAATATTTTTTTCTGCAATTGTCTTTCCCTTAAAAAAAATATAAACATTAATGCCATTAAAAAAATCAATATAATAAATCATACAGCATGGTATGTTTTTTTTATTGTCACAATTCAATTTTACCAATTACAAAAAATCTGCTAGCAACAGCTTTATCATTTCATAAAACATTAATTACTAGTAGGAAATAAGTGGGATTATCTGTAAATTTAATAGAGTGTTTTTTAAACATTTTGCATAATGATAGACCAAAAACAAACATACAAAGAACTTATCAAGCAAAATGAAACTTTAAAAAAAAAGCTTCAGGCAAAAAAATCTTTATTGCTTACTAATCTTTCCCTATTTGATCATATGCTCGAAGGCTGCCAGATAATTAGTGATGATTGGCGCTATGTTTATCTAAACAATTCTGCTATCGGTCATAGCGAAAAATCAAGAAAAGACCTTTTGGGAAAAAAAATAACTGATGTATGGCCTGGATTTGAAAAAACAGGGCTTTACAAAGTCATGAAAGAATGTTTTGATTTTGGCACACCCAAACGTTTCGAGTATTCTTTTCATTTTCCGGGAGGTAAAACATCTTGGTATGATTTAAGTATCCAGCGGATACCTGAAGGCTTATTTATTCTAACAATAGATATATCAGATAAAAAGAAAATTGCGAATATATTGTCTGACGAAAGTAAAAAATTCCAAATAGTTTTTGAGCACTCTAACATTGCTAAATCCATCACAAAACCAGGAGGAGAACTTGAAGCCAACCAGGCTTTCTGCAAAATGCTTGGATACACAAAAGATGAGTTAAAAAATAAAAAATGGCAAGATATAACCCCAAAAGATGAAATTGTACTAACTGAAAAGAAACTAGCCGAAATCTTTAGTGGAAAAACAGATACGTTACATTTAAAAAAACAATACATACACAAGAAAGGCCATCGCATATGGGGCGATGTTAACGTAGCTATGCACAGGGACAACAACAGGAACCCCTTATTTTTTATCACAGAGATAGTCGATATCACAAAACAAAAAGAATCAGAAGAACTTATTCTTTACCAGAAAGAGCTTCTCGAAGAAATGGGCAGTATAGCCAAAATTGGGGCATGGGAGTTTGATGCTGAAACAGGTAAAGGAACATGGACAGACGAAACAGCAAAGATTCACGATTTAGAACCCGGGGTTGAAACCAACGTTGAATTTGGCACCAGCTTTTATCCTGAGGATTCACGTAAAAAAATAGATGACGCCATAAAAAAAGCAATAGAAGAAAAAAAACCTTATGAACTAGAACTTGAACTAATATCTGCAAAAGGGAATAAAAAATGGATCCGTACACATGGAAAACCAATAATTAAAAATAATAAGGTTGCAAAAGTAAGAGGTTCTTTTCAGGATATATCAGAAAGAAAAATTATTGAAAACAAGCTACGAGATAACGAATGGATGTTAAAAACCCTTCTGGGAAATTTACCTGGTGTTGCCTATCGTTGCAGGAACAATGAAAACTGGGAGATGGAATACCTCAGCGATGGTTGTTTTTTACTTACCGGATATACCCCTGGTGAATTATCAGGAAACTCTAAACTAACTTTTAATGATCTGATTCACCCTGAAGATCAAAAAAGAGTATGGGAAAAAGTACAAACTGCAATAAATAATAATATTTCTTTTGAATTAGAATATCGGATTATAACTAAGAACAAAAAAATTAAGTGGGTTTGGGAGAGAGGAAAAAAAACAAACAATAATAATCCTGAAATTCTTGAAGGATTTATTTCTGACATTACCAAAAACAAACTAGCTCAAATTGCATTAACAGAATCACAGGAACGTTTCTCAAAAACTTTTCATTCCAGTCCGGCCGGATTAGTAATCTCACTTGTAGAAAACAATAAATATATTGATGTTAATGAAAGTTTTGCAAATATTATTGGTTATAGAACAGAAGAAATAATTGGCAGCACATACCGGGATTTAAAACTATTAACAAAATCATCAGAAAAACAAATAGAAAAGGAATTCCACAAAAAAGGAAATATCCGAAACATTGAATTACAATTAAACTCAAAGAGTGGCAAAGAAATTACTGTATTGTTTTCAAATGATTTAATTGAACTAAATAGTGTTCTCTGCAGAATTTCAACGATAATTGATATTACAGACAGGAAACAAGCTTTGGAGGCTCTTCGAGAAAATGAAAAGCGATTACAAAACGCTCAATCTATTGCTAAAATAGGAGATTATATCTGGGATGTTGAAAAGGATAAAATTAGTTTTTCAAATTCATTAAAAAATATCCTGGGATACACAAAAAACGAAGTTATTGATTTAGACTTTGTGAGAAAAAACATCCATCATCCGGAAGACACAGAGAAAACAATGAACTGGATGCAAAGTAACCTAAGATCAAACAGCAATATATTAACTCCTTTTGAATACAGAGTAGTTAAAAAAGATGGAACACCAATACATGTTCGTGCATTAGGAATAATTAAAAGAAAAAACGATAAACCAATCCAGGTTATAACAACAATACAAGATATAACAGAATATAAACTTGCAGTACTTGAAATTAACAAACTAAACCACGAACTTGAAAAAAGGGTTAAAGAAAGAACTGCCCAATTAGAATCCATTAACAATGAATTAAAGACTTTTACTTACACCGTATCGCACGATTTAAAGGCCCCTTTACGAGGTATTGATGGATATAGCAAACTACTGGAAGAAACCTATTATAATAATTTAGACGACGAAGGGAAGTTATTTATAAATAACATTAGAGAAGGCACTATGCAAATGGGACAATTAATTGACGACTTGCTTGCTTACTCAAGGTTAGAAAGAAATGAGATTGCTGTTGCTACCATAAAAGGCAAAGAATTAATTGACACAATACTCAGGGCATATCAAAATACATTTGAGGAAAAAAAACTATGCATTAATACAGACTTTGATGAGTTTACAATTAAAGCCGATTACAACAGTATATCAATGGCTATTAGAAATTTAATAGACAATGCAGTTAAATTCACAAAAGATATACCTCAACCAGAAATAACTATAGGATATTATGAAAGCAATACTATATCAACTATTTATGTAAAAGATAATGGTATTGGTTTCGATCAAAAATATCACAATAAGATATTCGAAATATTTCAACGGTTACAGCGCGTTGAAAAGTATCCGGGAACAGGAATAGGGCTTGCTTTGGTTAGCAAAGCCATGTACCGTTTAGGTGGCAGGGTGTATGCAAGGAGTGAACCGGGGAAAGGGGCAACATTTTATTTAGAATTACCCAAAATTTAAACTATGAATATTTCAAACAGCAATTCACCAATATTTCTAGTTGAAGACAATCCTGTTGATGTTGATCTAACCATACGGGCTTTTAAAAAACGTAATCTCACCAATCCGATAGAAATAGCCAGGGACGGTGAAGAAGCTTTGCAATGGCTAGAAAATTGGGATAAAGGTTCCCCTATACCTATTGTTATCTTACTAGACATGAAACTGCCTAAAATTCATGGATTAGAAGTACTAAAAAAATTAAAAAGCCACGAAACGTATAAAACAATTCCGGTAGTAGTTTTAACAACTTCATCCGATGATTATGATGTAAAAACGGCTTATCAATTAGGGGCCAATTCATATATTATTAAACCTGTTGATTTTGGAAAATTTATTGATGTGGCAGCCCAGATTGAACTTTACTGGAATATTTTAAACAAACCGCCTATTTAATTTCTGCAATTGAAAAAGAAAAACGATGAAGATTTTACTACTTGAAGATAATAGCTTTGATGCAGATTTAATTATTCGATCTATAAAAAAGAAGGATGCTAATGCAGTTATTTATAATGTAAACACAATTGCTGATGCTATAGATAGGATAAAAGGCCCACAAGACTTTTCTGCTGTTTTACTTGATCTCAACCTTCCTGATGGAAATGGGCTTGAGGTTTTGGTTGAAATGCGCAGAAGAAAATTAGACATTCTTACAATTGTATTAACATCAGTAAGAGATGAAGAACAAGCTGTTATTGCTTTAAAAACCGGGGCTGATGATTACTTTGTTAAGGATGTGGAAAATTTTTATAAACTTCCTGATATTTTAGCCCATAACCTATCAAAATATCAAAAAAGGACTAAAACTGTAAAAGTCCTGGATCTATTATATCTTGAAAAAGATAGCGACGTAGCAAAAACAACAACAACATATTTTAGTAAACAATCGCCCCATCTTAAAATACACACTTTTTCTTCTAAAGAAGAAATACTGGATAAACTATCACCTGTAAAAACACATTATCCAAATTACCAGGCTTTAATTATGGATTATGATTTAACAAATTTAGATTCACTGGATCTTTTAAAAACTATACGGCAGGAGTATAACATGAGTATCCCCATAATCATTTTAACCAATCATGGAAATGAGCAAATAGCCATTCAGGCATTAAAATTAGGTGCAGACGAATACATTTTGAAAAAAGATAATTACCTGTCAAAACTACCTTCCTTAATTGAAAACGCGTATAAATACCACCTGTTACTAAAACAAAAAAAAGTACTTGAAGACAGTGAAAAAAGGTATCGGTTACTTGCAGAAAATGCAGGTGATGTAATCTTTACCCTGGATATAAATTTTAAATTCACATATGTTAGCCCTTCTGTAAATAATCTTCAGGGGTTTTATCCCAACGAATTATTAAACAAACCTATAAAAAGCACCCTAACGTTTGATTCTTACGAAAGAATAAAAAAATCTTTTGAAAAATTATTATATGTGAATAACAATAGCGGTTCTTTTACCCCGACGGTAGTTGAACTTGAAATGTATAAAAAGGATGAAACAAAAATATGGACTGAAGTCAAAATATCAATCTTATCGAATGATGACAATGAGGTATACGGAATATTGGGTGTAACCCGAGATATATCAATTCGAAAAAAATATGAACAGGAATTAATCAGGGCAAAAGAAAAAGCTGAGGAGAATGATCGGCTCAAATCTGCATTTCTTGCTAACATGAGCCATGAAATCAGGACCCCTATGAATGGAATCCTGGGATTTGCAGACTTACTTAAAACACGGGAACTTGATCCAAAAACTATTAATTTATATATCAATGCTATTGATATCAGCGGAAGAAGAATGCTAAACACCTTAAATGATTTAATGGATATCTCGAAAATAGAGGCCGGTTTAGTGGAATTAAAATTCTCTGAATTTGATTTAAATAAAACCCTTGAACACCAACAATTACTTTATAAAACAGAAGCATCAAAAAAAGGTATTCAAATTAAATACCTGGCATATAATGTTGGACCGTTTTTAGTTAATACAGACCAGTTAAAATTATGCGCCATATTAGGAAACCTAATTAAAAATGCGATAAAATACACAGATAATGGAAGTATTGAGTTTGGATATTTAGAAAAAGAAAACACTTTGGAATTTTTCATAAAAGATACAGGTATTGGAATCCCCAAAGATGCACAAGACAAAATATTCGAGCGTTTTGTGCAGGCTAACCAGGATTACACAAAACAAACGGATGGAAGTGGCCTGGGGTTATCAATATCAAGATCTTATGCTAATGCATTAGGAGGAAAGATATGGGTAGAATCAGAAGAGGGAATTGGTTCTACATTTTATTTTACAATACCTTATATTATAAAGTCACAAAATTCTAATAAGAAAAAAGATGCATTATCAGGCAAAAAATCATCCCCTATTCTTAACCAATATAAATACAAAGGTAAATCTATGTTGATTATTGATGATGATGAAGTAAGCCAAAAGCTACTTTATGAAATATTTAAAGAGTCATTTGGCAACATTACTGTAGCTAATAATGGTTATAAAGCCATAGACTTATGCGATAAAGAAAACTTTGATGTTATCCTGATGGATATAAAAATGCCCGGGCTAAATGGAATTGAGACAACGAGAGAAATTCGAAAAAAAAATAAAGAATCGATAATAATTGCCCAGTCTGCTTTTCCTTCTGATAAAAATCATGAAGATGCTTTGGCTTGTGGATGCAATGCTTATTTTATGAAACCAATAATAAAAAAAGAGTTGTTTGATTTTCTTGAAAAAAAAGTTAAACCTTCTTCATTTAATGAGTAAATATTCTTTTGAAAAATAGACAATACTTCAACAAGCAGTATTAAACTTTATTGAATTGAAAAATTTGATCTTTCAACGATTATCTAAACAAAATTTAAAGTACCAAAATACTCAGGGCGATGAAAATCGGGTGATGGCGTATCAATAGGGTTCCATGTTAAATAATGAGGAACAGGCAAATCATCCCCACATTTATATAAATTCGCTTTAGCAGACTTACCCTTCAACTGTGCAAGTTCTGTAAAACAAAACACATCAAAAGGAATTGCCAATGTAATTTCCCATTTATAAAAGTTGTTTTCTTTCTTTAGTGTTGTTTGTGTGTTTATTTTTTTAATTAATTTTTTCGACAAAAATTCCCTTTCATGCCTGTTTGGCCCATATTCGATGAGACATGTGCCCAAACAATTTATTTCAAGGTTATAATAGTTTTCATCGTTTCCAAAAGAGATAAAAAACTCCACACAACTATCTTTATAAACAGGCTCATTTATTTTACTATAAACAGCTTTACAGTGCTCTTCTTCAACAAAATACTTTAAAAACAAAGAATCCTCATTATACCCAACAGCAAAAGATACTTTGGGTGCATAATTGAAATCAAACCAATTTAATTCCTTTATTTTATTACGTTCTAATTTATCCAGTTCTAAGCTGATTATATTAATGTCATTTTTGTACTCAACAGGGCTTATCGAATAGATATCGAGTGTTTTATGTCGTGCCATAGTTATTAATTAACATTTTGTTAAATGAGTTTTATACCTTCTACAATGTTAATAGTTTTTTTTTGAAGGTTCATCATTACGGTTGAACAAAAGACGCAATGATATTTACTAATTAAAAGCTTGAATTATCAAATTATGAATTCATACTAAACATAGCTAAATCTTAACAAAAACTTTTTTCTTATAGAGGAAATAAAGTAATCCATAAACAAGTAATATAACTCCAAAAGCTACAATCGGATGGGCAATTTTATTCTCATATCCACCTGTTAACCAACCTAACAAAAACAAAGAAGTTTCTCTAATTTTAACCATTCTATAAAAAAGATAGATGAACAATGGATTCATCCCTATTACCTGAAAACAAAAGAGCCACTTCTTCCATCCCCATACATCAACAATCATATAAAAAACAGCAAGTAAAACAAAACTAATTCCAGCAGTTAAAAAAGTAAATGTTGTTGTCCAACAATTTTTTATAATTGGATATACCGGATGAACTAAAATTGCAATGATTATAAGCAGAATCCCTATTAAAGTAAGAATCACAATTCTCCTATATTCTGAATATAAATTATGCTTTAAAATCATACCTGCAAAATACCCCATAAAAGTCACCCCAATTGATGATACTGTACTTAGAATCCCTAAAGCATCATAGATACCCTGTCCGGAATCGATAAATCCATTGCTATCATAAGCTAATCTACCGGGTAATAATAACCTATCAATAAAGCCATTGATATTTCCTTCCGGGGTTAGAAGGCCAGCTCCCACTCCCGGCACAGGAACAAATAATTGCAAAAGAGAAACTGCAAGTAAAACAAGACAAAGTCCTATGAGTTGTATCTTAATTGATTTAAAGTAGATAACAATTATTACTGTAAAAAAATAGGCAATTCCTATTTGTCCTAACACACTGGCATAACGTACTTCAGAAAAACCAGTTTTTAAAGTTCCATTATAGATTATCCCAAGAACAATTAATAAGAGCATTCTTTTAAATGCTTTTACCATGATTTTTTGTTTGGGTTCTCCTTTCTTAAGTTTTGACAAGACAGAATATGGGATAACTGCACCTGAGATAAACATAAATAAAGGAAAGATTAAATCCATAAAATGAAACCCTTCCCAGGGCACATGGGTAAATTGCTGTGAAAAATTATTAAGCCAGCTAACATTAAAGTATCTTGCTAAACTCATTACAAATGCGCTTCCGCCAACGATCCAAAACATATCAAGCCCTCTTAACACATCGATAGCGTGTAGTCGTTTTGTTGTGCTTTCTGATAAGTTTTTTGTTTCCATTTTAATATTCAATTATCATTTCCCCATCCAAAGTTTGAAATCCATAGCTTTCAAACGGCTTACATTTATTTTCTTGTGTAATGGGGGAGTTAAATAAACCATTAACTTACCTCCAAAATAATTTTCAAATTTATTAATAAACTTATTATGGACTAAATAACTTCTGTTAACACGAAAGAAAGAATCCGGGTCGAGTTGTAATTCTATATCTTCCATTGTATAATCAATAATATGTTCTTTTAAATCGGAAGTTACGGCAAACAACACCCTGTTTTCAATATAAAAATAGGCAATATCTTCTGTATAAATAGTGTAGAAAGATGTTGAAGCTTTTATTAAATACTTGATTCTATAGGCTGTTAATCCATTCTTTATAATCTGTGATATTTTATCATAATCAATATTTTCTTTAGAAGATTTATTATTTATGCTTTCAAACTTAATAACAGCTTGTAAGAGTCTTTCCTGTTTCACAGGTTTCAGCAAATAATCTATGCTATTTACCTCAAAAGCTTTAATCGCATACTTATCATAAGCAGTAGTAAAGATAACCATGCTATCAATTTTAACTTTTTCAAAAATAGAAAAACACACTCCGTCGCTTAATTGAATATCCATAAATATCAAATCTGGTTGCTTGTTATGCATTAACCATTCTGAAGAGTTTTGCACACTTTTAAAAACACCTTCGATAATCCAATCAGGACGGATTTTCGCAAGCATTAATTGCAATAGATCACTAATACTTTCTTCATCTTCAATAATTATTACCCTTACCATTTCACCTAGTGTTTTTTTATTTTATCGAGGACATTTCAAATTATATTAATGGAACTTTCACAGAAAAAATCTCTCCATCATTACGAACAGTCACGTTATTTTCAGACAAAAACTCATATCTACCGATAAGATTATTTAATCCGGTGTGTGTGGAATAGGTACTTTCTTTTTTGTAAATCGGGTTTGTTACTTCGAGAAATCCATCTGTTATTTTTATTTTTATTTCCAGTGGATTTTCCTCTACAGCAATATTATGTTTAATTGCATTTTCAACAAGGAGCTGTAAAGTTAACGGGGCTATTTCCTTATTCAATAACTCATCATTTAAATTATAAACTATTTTAAGCCCTGCTTTAAGCCTTGCTTTATGCAGGTTTAAATAAGCTTTTAAAAACTCTAATTCTTCAGATAACGAAACAAGTAGTTTATCGCTACTTTTTAATACATACCGGTAAACATCAGCAAAATCTTCAATAAAGACAGATGCTTCATCAACATTTGTATAAATCAACCCTCTTAAAACAGACAAGTTATTAAATAAAAAATGTGGATTAAGCTTATCTTGTAAGGAGTTGTAATCCATCTGTAATTTCTCTTGTTTGATTACATCCAACTGGCGGGTTGAGTAGAACCATTTCTCTGTCATCCTTGAAATGGTAAGTATATTTGTAACTAAAACAACAAACATTAATCCTATTACCATCCCGATATAAATAAATGGTTTAACCCTGTTGTCGTTAATTTCCGGATCAATTACACCTACAACAAATTTGTATGATAATAATAATAAAATAAGCCCTGCTAAAAAATGAAATGCTAAACGAAGCCTTAATTTATAAGGAACCGGAAAAAAATATTCTAACACATTATCCATAATTATTTGAGATTCAGTTAATGCATTATAAGTAATAATTATAATCAAATAATGGATTAGTTCAAGGTCAGGTAACGTAACGTCAACATCTTTTATTAAAAATAACATTATTTGTATTGTTATTATAGCAATTACACCTACAACAACAAATCTTGAAACAACCGATAAAAAAGAGTAACTAACTATTGAGCTTTTTGTATAAAGTTTTTTTCTAACCAAGGCGAATTTATATTTTTCAATAAATTTATACTATTCTGATAGAAAAAAGAAAAGTTGCCAACATAATGGCGGCAACCTTTCAATCACATTTAATTATTCATACCTGTCACTTGTTTATATGAAGCCATTTTAATTTGAAGTTGACTTTCAGCATCTGTTAATCCATCGCAAGCTTGCTGATAGATTGCCTGGGCTTCCAGCAAATCAGAGATTGCTATCACACCTGCTTTATAATTATCTTCACTAATCCTCAAATTTTCCTGGGCTTGCTCAACGGATAATTTTGAGATCTTAATTAAATAATTTGCCTCATTCACCTCATTTTGGGCTTGTTTAATCTGAAGGGTCATTAGTTCAAGATTCTCCTGAAAAGACTGTCTTGCCTTTTCAACTTCAATTGTATGTTGCTTTACTTTGTGGCTGCCTCCCCACCAATCGCTTATCGGTACGGTTAAACTTAACATCGCAAATGTTCCATTACCTGTTTGATTCATCGCATCATAAACAAAACCATTGCCTACGACAGCTAACTGAGGCATATATTCACCAACTGCCATCTTCTTTTGAAGCTCTTGTGCTTCTACCGATTTATTCAACAATTGAAACTCTGTCCTACCTGAAACCAACTGATTTGGATCTGCAAGTTGATACGAATATTCAGGAAATTGTTCTACTTCTTTAAAAACAATCAAAGAGTCGTAAAGTATACCAATATGTTGACATAATGCCATCTCGGTAAGTTCTATTCCATTCTGTAGTTTAACCAGGTTTGTTTGCAGCTCATTTTGTTTAAGCTGCACTTGCAACAAATCATTTCTCTGGGATAATCCCGCTTCAATGTAATTTGTTACATCACGATAAAGTGTATCTAGCATTGTTTGATAACTAATAATAGTCTTTTCTTTTTCTTTTAACGACTGGATTTGCCAGAATAGCTCTTCTGTCTTAAAAAGTGTTTCATCTGTTGTCATTTCTTTTTGAAAAGAGCTTACATCTTCACCCAACTTTGCCAGTTTATTTCCATTTCTAATTCTTCCTCCGGTATAAAGAGGCATTGTAACACTTAATGCTGCTGTATTCATATAGTCAAGGGCATTAATATCCATAGCTGGAATATATGTCATTAGTGTCGGTTCTTGTAGTAATGAAGCATCAACACCATCCCACACGGGTAAATTCATAGCCTCTGTTTCTGCACTAACAAGATAATCCATAGATTTTAAAGCCACCACTGAGCCACTTATCTGTGGAAAATAATTAGTAAATGCTTCTTTGCGTTGTTGTTCTGCTTTGAGAACATCAAGCTCAGCAATCTTAATCTGTTTATTATTCTCAAGAGCCAGTTGTTTACATGAATCAAGGGATAATTCCTGTGCATGGATATTAGTAAATCCTGCAGGTAAAAGTAGAAACAACAATATTGTTAATGCTTTACCATTTTGTGGTAACGACCACATTCCTTTTTTCTTTGCTTTATCACTATAAGATAATGAATAAAGAATAGGTAAAATATAGAGCGCTAAGACCATAGAGAATAATAATCCAAAACAAATAACAGTTCCTAGTGGCCCCCAAAGAGGAGAACGGCTTATAATCATAGGAACAACACCAACACCTGCGGCGGCAGAAGTTAAAAAGATAGGACGCATACGTCTTTTCCCTGCCGCTAATGCAGCTTCATAAACAGTTAGTTTCTCTCTTTCCCGAATTTCCCGAGCATAATCTATCAGGATAATTCCATTACGAACGACCATTCCGCAAAGGCTAGTAATACCAAGAAATGCCGTAAGGCTAAAAGAATAATTCATTAATTTCAGACCAACGGCTGCTCCTGGTAAAGTCATAAGAATAGCAGACATGATAAGGAATGCAATTTTTTGTTTTTTAAATTGAATTAACAGGATGAAAAATATTAATATTATACTCACTCCTAAGGCAATCCCCATAGGAATAAACACTTCATTCATTGCTTCAAAATCTCCGCCATAGCTAATAGATGTCCCATCAGGAATATCTAAATCAGCAATTTGAGGTTGAAGTTCACTTAAAATTGAAGAAGCTACGGCACCTGTAGCATTATCAACTTGTATGGTAAGTGTAGGCAGACCGTTTCTATGAACAATCGTTCCTTCAGTCCATTCAGGGGTAAATGTAGCAAACGAACGCAAAGGCGTTGAAGAGAAACTCATTGGTGAGTTTATATATTGATTTTTTAATACATCAATATCTTTTTTCTCAGGATTTTCTTTTGAAAGAACAACATCAACCGGATAATCATCTTCCCAAATAGTTGTAAGAGGCAGCTCTCCTAACCCAACCATTAACGAAGTAGATACCAATCCTTTGTAATATCCCATTCGATTTGCTTTGTCCCTGTCTAGATTTACATTGATAATTTGCTGTGGCTGATTCCAGTCTGTCCTTACCCAACCTAATCCATCCGTTTTCGCAAGAATCTGGTCTATTTGTTTCTCTACATTTTTAATATCTTTTATTGAATCTGAAGAGATACGGATTTCAATCGGCGAACTACTTGGTTGCATAGCAAGGATTTTCCACTTTACATGGGCGTTCACAAAATTATCTGAATATTGTGGTTCATAATCTGCTACAATTGCACGTGTAGCTTTATCTGAGACAGTATTTATTAATAACTGTCCAAAATTACTTGCCGGCATTTGTGGTGCATATACAGTATGAAACCTGGGCGAACTTGTACCAATAAAACTAGTAACATTGGTAACCCTGTCATCTTTTAATAAAATTGACTCAAGGCTATCAACAACTTCCTGTGTGCTTTCCAAAGAGGCTCCGGTAGGAAGGTAAACCTCAACAGCAAATTGGTTACGTTCCATCTCCGGGAATAATTGTTGGTCGGTACTATTAAATAATAGAATCGCTATCACTAGTGTTAAAACTCCAATGCCTATGACTGTCTTTGGATATTTAATTGCTTTATCAAGGCTGGTATCATACCAGTACTGTAAACGATCCAGAAACGATTTTTTATTTTCTTTTTTCTTCGTTTTCAATCCTTTCTTAATAAAAACATAATTTAGGTATGGTACTAAAAGCACGGCTACAAGAATGGAAACAATTAAAGCAATACTTACAACAAGCGGTACAGTAGCCAAAAATTCCCCTGCCGTACCCGGCACCATAAAACCTAACGGAATATAGGAAGCCATAATTGCCAGCGTTGCCCCAATGATAGGAGAAACTAATTCTTTTGCACTTTTAATGGCAGCATGCCACGGCGAGATACCATGATCTATCTTTTCCAGATGGTTATCAATTACAACTATGGAGTTATCTACAATCATCCCCAATACAAGAATAAGTGCCGCTAAAGAAACAGTATGCAGCTCAATCCCAATAAAATAAAGAATTGCCAGAGAAATCATTACTGAAATTGGAACTGTAATCCCGGCAACAAATGCTACCCTAAATGGTAATAACAACATCGTAACCAGGATAACTGCAATGATAGCTATAATAAATTCATGCATAAAGTTGCTAACTGAATCACTTACATATTTAGGTAATTCTGAAACTTTAGCAACGTCAATATCATCCGGACAATATTTCTTAAATGTCTCCAGTGCTTTATCAACATCAGCGCCATATTCAACAATATTATTACCTGGCTGCATTTCAAGAGATAGCAATATCGATTTCTTCCCATTTTGCCTAATAAAACTTTCAGGCTCTCCATACTTACGTTCAATAGTTGCTATATTTTTTAATCTTACAACATTTCCGTTTGGATCTGAATATACGATTTGTTCGGCCAGATCTTCTTCTGTTTGAAAATCAGAATTAAAATGAATAGGCATTGAATAACTTCCATCATCAAGGCTTCCGGCATTACTAACCATTCCATTTCCCTGGAAAGATCCCAGTAACGATAATGATTTTATGTTGTACTCATTGATTAACTCTGGTTTTACATTAACAAATATCTTTTCTTCCTGTAAACCATAATGTTTAATCTTTGAAGTAGCAGGAATTTTACGACATTCATTCTCCAACTTCTTTAATTGCTCTTCAAGTTCTTTATAGCTTTTGGTATCAGAAGACAAGGTTATTAATAATGCCGATGTATCACCAAAATCTGAATTAGCAATCAGAGCCATTACACCTGATGGAAGTGTCATTTTCAATTCTGTTAAGCCATGGCGTAATTTCGACCAAAACTGATCGGTATTCTTTACATCATCATTAAGTTCAACAAAAATGTACATAATCCCATCTCGTGAATACGAATAGGTCTTTGCCTTTTTTACTTCCTGATAACCGAATATATAATTCTCAACCACATTGGTTAACTGATCCTCAACTTCTGCTGAAGTAGCTCCCGGGTAAACCCCTACAATTACTCCCTGACGAATGGTAAATGTTGGGAACTCATTTCTTGGCATTTTCATCAATGCCACAACACCAACAATAATTATCGCAAGTGAAATTATTATTATAATATTATTATTGCGCATGGCACTCTCAATGCCACTTATTTTCTTTCGTCCCATATTACATTTCAATTAAAGTATTCTCAGAAAGTCTTTCTTTACCTTCACTAACTACTATTTGTCCCTCACTTAAACCTGAGACTACCTCTAGATTTGCACCATTGTACTGACCGACAATAATATTTTGTTTTTGAACCCTGTTGTTTGATTTATCAATTAAATAAACATATGTTTCATTTGCATCGCTTTTCATCACACTTTGGTATGGAACCAGAACAGCTTCTTTTAAAACTGTTTCTTCCATCTTTACATCACATACCATTCCGGGCTTTATATTCTCATTACTGTTAGAAGCCAATATTTTCACTTCATATGTACGGGAAATTTTATCTGCAACAGGACTTATGTGCGAAACAGTTCCTGTATAAATACCACCATTTAAAGCAGAAACCGTGAACTCTGCTTTTTGTCCTTTTTTAAATTTTGAAATCTCATTTTCAGGAACAGAAATTTTAACATATATCTTTTTGATATCAACTATTTCAAGAGGTGCAGACATTAATGAAAGTGAGGACATACCTGGTTCTATATTTCTTTGTCCAACTAATCCATTTACCGGAGAATAAAGTTTGCATTTCTCAAGATTTGATTTTGAAATCTCTAGCGAAGACTTTGCCTGTTCAAGATTTGTCTCCATCTCCACCCATTTTATTTCTGTAAGGGAACCTTTATCGTAAACAAGTTTTAACCTGTCGTATGCATCTTTTGCCTGTTGATATTTTGCCGTCGCAATCTGGTGCATGTTCCTGGCATTTGATTCATCAACAGTTGCTAATAACTGGCCTTTTTCAACTTTATCTCCGATATCGACTAAAACTTTCTCTACTGTTCCACTACTCTGAAAAGTAAGTGGTATTGTTTGAAAAGCTTCTATTGTACCGCTATATCCCAGTTTAATTTCTACTTTCTCTTTCTTAACCTGTACTGTTTTTACAGGCATTGCTTTTTCTTTAGTATTTGTATTATCTTCTTGGTTAGAGCTACAAGCACCAAGGAAAGTAACTATTAATACCAACAACAAATTTTTATTCATCTTAACCATTTTAAATATTTGAACAACTTTATTAGTGACACATAAACTTAAATTCACTAACAAATTTGTTCGTATGATTTAATATTATTAAGATTAAGTGTGTTAAGTGTCAGAAAATGTCCTCCAAATGAATGAATTGAATACTCAAAAAATAACACTGTAAAAGATTGGATTTGAAAACACAAAAAGATAATAAGTATTAAACTTTATTTCAGTTGATTATTATTTGGGATAAATATCCTAAAATCCGCTAGTATATTTTTTTAACCGCTAATTAAGCGGATTATCGTGAACCGAGGACAAAGGACGATATCAACAAAGTTATTTTTGCTTCCCCCATTTGGGTGAAGTTATCTCGGTGTACTCTGCGGTTTATGAATTTTTCCTGCGGATTTAAGGAATCTGTTGAAATAAAAGTCTCTATAAATTCTTCACAAAACGTTAGACTATGCGTATTTTTCATATCTTTAACATCAACTAACTAAGAAATTGAGAACACATTTTTATGTCAGAGATAATTGAAGTTTTAAAAATAAACGATAAAGAATATCGTATTGGGCAAAACAAAATAACACTTCTTGAGCCCGATATATTATTTGTTGAATCCATTGGTGTTCAAACAGACGAAGTAGCCAATTGCTTTTATAATTTTTACACCGATTTACTAAGTGATTACAATGGTATAATGCATGTGATTATTGATATCAATAAATCAAAAAAGAGTTCCCCTTCGGCTAGAAGAACCTGGAAAACTTTAGGAGAACTGGAAAAAACAGGTAAAGTTGCTTTGTATGGATTACACCCTGTCGCTAAAGTGTTAGCTGCTTTTGTTATTCGATTTACTCAAAAAGATGATTTTAGATTTTTCTCCACAAAAGAGGAAGCTTTTTCCTGGATTAAGGGTTAATAGATAGTGATTTATATCCGAAAAAACCTATAAATTTTGAGTTCATGAATTAATCAGGTTTGTTAAGTTGTTATATTATTTCATTTCAGAATTGATTGAAGTCCTATCCAGTTGTTTAAGTAACTCAGTAAAAAAGAGAAATTAACACATTGAAAATATTATTAACTATCATTTTACTAATTCGTTCAGAAGATTGTGTCCAATAATTTTCGGGTATCTCCTGTAAGTTATAGAAAACAAATTCATAATAGGTATTCCAGTTAGAAAAATAAACTACCCCGTCTTAAACAATCGGGGTAGCAAAAGGCATGAATACAAGGGACTAAAGTAATGCAACCAGTTTTTAATACATTTTATGTTTATTCTGTTTCCTTCTTACTCGATTGTTTTGTTTTTAAAGGATTTTCTGCTTCTTTAAAAAACTGCTCCTGAAGAGTTGGAACAACAGTATCAGCTTTTACCAGTTTTATCATTTCAATCAATTGTGAGACTGTATTACCTATTACTAACTCTCCTGCCTCTGCATTTGATTTTGAACCATCTCCGGCATAGTGATTAGGAAAGCTGGCATACCACCAGATACCTGAATAAACATATTTCAAACTTTTCATTCTTTGTAAATCTGCTCCCGATTGCTCTGCTGCCCTATCTAGATGTACTTTGTCTGGTTGTGCAGCAGCCATTGCCGAAGATTCATTATTTCCTGCATGCTGAATATAGTAATCATCCATAGTTAATTCTTCCACCTTCTTGTTTACTTCATCACTGGTTTTAGGTTTAAACCAGTACAGCGAATAATTTCTTGGCTCTGATAATTGTGTTATGCCAAAATATTCTAAAAAAGCATTATTACCTCCATGCCCATTAACAATAATAATTTTTTCAAAGCCATTTCGGTTTAATTCATCAAGAGTTTCTTGCAAAACTTCCCAAATTAAACTCGGACTGTAAGCAATAGTCCCAGGCTGTTGCCTGGCTTCGTTAATCTGACTAAAATAGTACCAAGGGAAAACAACAACATATTCCTGTTCAGCTGCACGAAGAGAATATTCCCTGGATAAATACAGGTCTGTACCAAGTGGCAAATGTGGGCCATGTTTTTCAAAAACACCAATTGGAATGATGCATGTTTTTTTACTTTTTTCAACGGCTTTTATAAAATCGGGTGCTGTTAATTCTTCTAACCTGAAGGGTAAATCCTGACTAAATAAAGGTGAAGATAATAGAAGGATTGCTAATAAGTTTATAATTTTTTTCATAGTTAAGTAATTTTAAATTGTTAATATTTATTTTTTTAATTCTTCATATATTACACAACTATACGTTGAAACAAATTTATTATCTTGTTGATTTAATTACAGTCCCTTCCGCTATTCCATTTTCATTAAATACGTCGATGGTAAAATAATATTCCAACGTGCTGTTCAGGCTGTAAATGGTAAGCGAATCGGCATCTAACACCTGGTAATTGCTATACAATTTATCAGGAGCAACTCCATATCGAATATTGTATCCGGTTGCATCGGTTTGTTTTTCCCAGTTAAGTGTCACCCTGCGCGCATCTTCTTGATTCCGGGCAACAGTAAAAGAATTAACCATTTCTGGCTTTTCTCCACCTCCAATGCCAAATACCCGCAATCCAGATAGTGCAAAATAACCATCGGGCACCCTCGTATTTGTAATCCGGATGTATCGTGTTTTAACTTCTTTTTCTAATTCAATATAATCATGAGGGGTATCTTCCTTGCTGGTTGTTTTATCTACCATTACCTTCCACTTCTGTTTGTCCATAGAACATTCAATCTTATATTGATGATAGATATTTTCGGAATGCCCCAATAATGTTGAATTTTCTTCAGCAAAATTTACCTGTACTGCATGAACGGAAGAATTTTCCTCTAGATCAATCATTAACCATTCACCTGAATTACCAGTTTTTGCACTCCAGTAAGTACGAACATTTTCATTTACGGCATTCTCTTTCGGATATTCAGGCAGCGAAGATGAAACTTCTACGGACTTGTTATAAGATAGCAGCATCCATTTTGGTTGAAAATCTTTCGGTCCATCCATTTTATAGTTAGGTATTTCATGAGGAAAATCCCCAAAAGCTGTATATGTATAAAAAACACCATCTTCATCAAAGTAAGCAGGCCAAATGCCAATTCTTCTTTCAAAATTATGTTTTCATTGTACTAGCATGCCAATGATTTCCATACTCATCGGTAAATGTACTGCCATGTCCGGCCCCTCCTATAAATCCTGCCGGTTTGTAAGAAAAAGGATTATGGTCTTGAAGCTTATATGGCCCTAAAGGATTTTCTGCAACATATACAGCATCGTTATAACTTTTGAATTGAGTTCCCGGTGAAGAATATTGCAGGTAATACTTACCATTATATGTATTAACCCATGCACCTTCCAGCCAGCTATAGGCATTAACATCCTCGTTGGTTTCACCATAAACTTCCCACCCCTTTTCTTTTAAATTTGCCGACACCAAATCTCTCTGTTTCCCAACTACGTTGAAGTTATTTTTATAATCCAGTTCAACACCTTTGATAGGAATTCCAGGGTGACATCCCCAATACAAGTATAAACGTTGGTCGTCATCCATAAAAAATGCAGGATCCCAAACACCAAAATCAATAGAGTCGATTGCAATTTGCCAGTTACCTGTTAAAGGATCACTTGATTTATAGATTGCATTTGGTTTTCCTGTTGCTGTCATAAAATCAAAATCTTCAGAAGAAGCCATAAAATACATGGTATCCTGAATTGCAATGGCTGTAGGAGCATAATCTTCCGTTGGTATTTGGTCGGTCTCAACAAAAGACCATTCAGCCAAATCTTTTGAATGCCAATATCCACCAGACATGGAAGCAAAAAGATAGTACCTGTCTTTAAACCACACTACTGTAGGATCTGCCCCTTCTCTGTACGAAGGTGCTGTAATTTGAAACCTGTAATTTAGGTTTATCGGATTGCAAATGGTTAGATTATGATCAACTACAGGTTGATTATTCTCACATGCCGTTAACAATATAAAGATTGAGACAAAAATGACACTCAAAATTTTTGTCCAATTTTTCTTTAATCCTAGTAAAATATTCTTTATCATATTTTATAACATAAAATGATTAACAAAATATAACTACATAAAATCTGTGAAATCATACTTTTATATAAATTTTCTTGCGATCAAGAACGTACCCTACTAACCAGTTCATTAACATGAATACAACTGCATATAAAAACGATCCAAGGTATTCACCTACATGTGCAAAAACATTTTCGTATAGCCAATTTTGCATGGTTGTACCATGAAACGGTATTATCATTAATAACAAACCCGCAAACATGGATAGCATATATAAAAAGAGGGGATTACGACCGAAAACCTGGAAGAAATAAACCCCAAAGTTTATACCTCGAAAATCAAGCAAGTAAATTACAACTGCTAACAACATACAATTTAAGCCTGTAGTATGAAGCACAAATGAACTAGTCCATAGTTTTTTATTAATTGGGAAACCAAAGTCCCAAAAGTAGGCAACAATAAAACATGCAAATCCTGCTATAAACAACTTAAGAAGCCCTTCAAAAGTACGGCCGTTCGATTGAATATACCTTCCTACAAAAACTCCGGCTACAACAGATACAATTACAGGGAATGTACTTAGGATTCCCTCCGGATCAAACGGGTAACCATCACCAACCCAAAGATGCCCTATCCCTAATAAAATAGTATCTAGTTTTAAAACCGCATTGGTTTGCATACTTAAAGGATCAGGCCCGCTTCCAAAGAACACTAAAACTGGCCAATACAGTATTAGAATTACTAAACTAATCCACATTATAGTTCGCGGCTTAATAAAGTAAAACATAAGAGACACAATACCATAAGCTAAAGCTATCCGTTGCAAAACTCCCATTATCCGGGTTTGCGAAAAAGCAGGAAAAATTGAATATACATGTGGTTTCATCATGATTGAATAAGGATACATCAATATGTAGCCAAGAACGAAAATGATTATAGTACGCTTTAAAATTTTTAATAAAACTTTACTAGCTGATTGTGTATCCCATCGTTTCATAACAAAACTAATAGCGGCACCAACTACGAATAAAAACGATGGAAATACCAGATCAGCTGCGGTAAATCCATGCCATAAAGCGTGATCGAAGGGGGCGAAAATTTTCGTATAACTACCCGGTGTATTCACAATAATCATAAATGCTACGGTCATTCCCCTGAAAACATCCAGAGCTACAAACCGTGAAGATTTCTGTACTTCCATTTTAAATTTCTTTTGTTAAAATTTTTAATCTTTCTAATTGTCATTACCAACATATTCAAACCAATCAAAATCAGCATTTTTTGTATTATTCTTCCCATTTCCTGATGCAAACAATCCTACATATACGCCGGTATAACCTCCCACTGTTTCTGAACTTAAATAGGATGTAATGACTGAATCGACTTCAATAAAATCATCGTTTCCCTGAGCATATAAAAAAGTGATGGAATTTGTGTTTCCTTGAACTTTTAGCCTGACCGGCCCCTGTTTTAATGTAAATGCTTTCGACTTATAAATGTTGTCCCCAAACTGCAACTGCACCTGAACAACTCTTTTATTTTCAAGTAACTTGACAGAAATATCAAAATGAGTTCCGTTATTTACTAATGTTAATCCGGCCTCTTCATTTTCCGATTTTGGATTAAAATCCAGAACAGAGCTTGCACTAAAATCTATATGCTGCAACCTTCGTCCCACAAAGGTTGGTGAACCATTTTCACCGACATTGTTTGCAGCCCCTTTAAGTCGCAAGTATCCTTCCCGTTCAGTAAGTGAATAATTATTTTTATCAGGAGGTTGTATATAATTCCAGTTTAATCCCAATTTGGGATTTTCAAAATTTATTCGTGTTTGCTCTTGATGTATTTCATGCAGTGGTAATGTTGGACAATGCATATTTAATGTTGCAGTACCATTACCATTTGCAATTGGCCAGCTATTTGTTGGCCACTCAAGAGGAACCAAACAAGTTTCTCTTCCCAATGTATGATGATAACCTCTGACCCTATTCCCAATTAAACGGTAACCATGAAAAGCCATCCACCAGGAATTATCATGAGCCTGGATAATGTCTGCATGCCCAATTCCATGTAGTTCATAAAGCTGACCGGCAGCATTTTCATGCGACAAAACCGGATTAGCCGGATTGCTGATATAAGGGCCAAATATATTAAGTGCCCTGGCCATGGTAACATGATGCCCTTCTGCTGTTCCTCCTTCTGCTGCAAGAATGTAGTAGTAGCCGTCTTTTTTATAAATATGAGGCCCCTCTAATGCAGAGCCTCCATTGCCGTACCATAATTTTTGACCTTCACCTTTTAATTTACCGGTTTCCAAATCAATTTCATAAACCATAAAAAATGAGTTGATGATATAAGTCTTGCCGTCATCATCAAAAAACAAATCAGGATCGATTCCTCGAATATCTACCCATATCGGATCAGACCAGGGGCCTTTGGGATCTTTTGCTGTAACATAAAAATTCCCCCCTCCTTCTCCAAAATTGGTTGATATCATATAGAAAATACCATTATGATATTGGATATTGGGGGCAAAAAGGTTGATAGGTTTTGGTAGTTGTTCCTCGCGGTCAATACAATAGCCAATCTTCTCCCAATTAACTAAATCTTTACTATGAAAAACCGGGATACCGGGAAAATATTCCATTGAGCTGGTAACTAAATAATAATCGTCTCCAACTCTGCATACACTTGGATCTGGATAAAATCCAGGAATAACCGGGTTTTGATAAATTATCTCCGATTCCGGGACAGCGACTTTGTTATAAGGAGTGATATAATCTTCATTTTCAAGTAATAATTTTTTATTTTGTCCAGATGTCGCCATTTGGACAAATAGTAATATCAACACGAAAAAAACTGTTTGCTTCACCATGATTAGTTATTTCTTATTTCCCAGAATTGTCGTTTCCTCCTTGTAAATTCAACCAATCTAAAAACTGCTCTGTCCATCTGTCTACTGGAAGTCCCTGTTTTTTCATTCCGAATCCATGCTCTCCTACTTGATAGATATGAAGTTCAGTAGCTTTTTGGGTTTCCACCCATTTATTGTACAACGCTGTAGCGTGAGTATGGAAACCAAAACCATCATCTGTTGTACATGCGATAAACATAGGTGGTGCATCACTAGGGACTGGATTATTTGAATAATAACCAACGTAAGGATAAATTGGGGCAACAAAAGCCGGACGGCTATCAGTATCATAGGTAAAAGCTACACCTGAAGCAACTGTTCCACCTGCAGAAAATCCCATAATCCCTATTGAATCGGGGTTTAGATTATACTCAGAAGCATGCTGCTTTACATACTTAATAGCAGTTCTGCCATCAGCCAAAGCCATTTCAATAATTGGTTGTATAGATTTGGCGTGTTCTTCCGAACCAATTTTTCGATCGGCCATTTCTTTGGCTAAATCATTTGTTTCTAAATGATCGAGACGGTATTTTAAAATAAAAACGGTTATGCCTTTACTATTTAACCACTTTGCAACATTATAGCCTTCATTAGCTATTGACAACATACAAAATGCCCCCCCAGGACATACCACAACAGCCTTTCCTTTAGCAATTTCAGCTTCTGGTTTAAATATTGTTAATGTAGGATCTACTACGTTATAGACTAGAGGAAATCCTCCACCAAGTTCGGTTTCTTCCCAGTCCCAGGTTTCTGAGCCAGGTGCTTTACCATCATACAATTTAATAACTTCCTGAGCATACACTCCGTTAATTCCTACCAGAATTACTGCTAATATGACAAATAACTTTTTCATTGTCTCATTTTTTTTATTATTGTTTTTTATACTATTTAACATTGACTATTATTTTACCTGACTGTAAACCATCAGAACTAACAGTAATGGCTATTTCTCCGGGTGTTTCAAATGGACGGATGATAGCCTGTGCTTTACCTCTGAACGTATACAGTTCTGAATTATTGACGCTAGTCATATCGCTTGGATTTGCATTTCCAGAACCGATAAGTTCTCCGTTTCCACTAACATCTATCTTTATTTTCACTGGATTTTGCATGATCACTTGCCCGCTTTTATCAACGACCTCAATTTTTACAAATGAAAGATCACTGCGGTCTGCATTAATCATTTTCCTATCAGCCGTCAATCTAATACTTCTAGGTTCTCCAGGTGTTGACAGTATTTTTCGGGCAATTTCTTTACCGTTATTCAATGCAATCGCAGTGAGTTCGCCAGGTTGATAGGGGACTTCAAAGACTGCTATACATTGGTCATTTTCATTGATAAATTCCTCACCAATAGTATTCCCATTTAATTCGAGTTTAACCTGTGAGGCTTTAGTAAAAACACGGACTTGTAAAGGTTTGCCTTCACTTCCTTTCCAATCCCAAACCGGCAATTCCTTTGGCCAGCCCCACATAGAAATGTCTTCAACTAAACCTTCAGGAATGGGTTCGTGCACATTTACCTCCAACAAACTACTGCCCCATAAAACATCACGGTAAAGCCCCTGTGGTTTTTTATCGCCCATTAAATCCAAATCGCCGCACCACGAAAGAAATGCCGGCCAACGGGAAGGGCTCAACCTCTCCATATGATCATAGATCAAATCGGGATTTGTTCCTTCTGGTATACCATCCATGGTTTGAAAAGATCTCTTGTCAATATCTTCCGCTTTTTTATAAGTTGAATTTCCAACCAAAACTTCTCCGATATAGTCCATTGCAGTCCAAACAAAATCACCAATTACGAAAGAATGTTTCTCAACGGCTTTCCAATATTTATACACTTCCTTTGGATAAGACTCTGATGCATAAATAATTCTTCCAGGATATTCCTGATGATCCGATTCATAGGCTGTTTCCATATAATTATAACCGGCTACATCCACTGTTTCGAAGTAGTGTTTTGCATTTTTCCATCCACCATGGATCAAAAAGCTGGGTACACCTTCGGTTGTAGCACGGGTTCCATCCAGTTCTTTTACTTTTGCTACCAACATCTTACCAATTCGTACACCTTCTTCTATGTTCTTCTTAGGAATTTCATTACCAATACTCCACATGATTATGCTTGGATGATTCCTGTCTCTCATTATCATGTTGGTTAAATCAATCTCCCAGTAATCGATAAAGAAACGGTGATAATCGTTTTTGTTCTTATAATTCTCCCACATATCGGTAAATTCATTAATTACTAACATGCCTAATGCATCACAAGCATTCAAAAAAGCCTCTGAAGGAGGATTGTGAGAAGTTCGAATGGCATTATACCCATTGGATTTCATTAATTCAACTTTTCTCCATTCAGCCCTTTCGAAAGTAGCAGCACCCAGGTAGCCATTATCATGGTGCATGCAACCACCCTTTAACAAAACTTGTTTGCCATTCAATAAAAATCCTTTTTCTGCTGAGAATTCGATAGAACGGATTCCAAAATTCTGTTTATAAACATCTGATACTTTATTTTCTATCTTGATTGTTACTTCTGCCTCGTAAAGACTGGGAAATTCGAGAGACCATAAAACTGGATTTTCTACATTGATTTGATTTATTGAAATTCCTTTAGATTTTCCGGCAAGGATAATTGTTTGTGTTGAAGTTCCTGCAATCCTACCTTCTTCATTTTTGATTTCTGTAATTATTTCTGCTTCAACATCTTTTTCTTTCTCGTTCAGTACAGTAATTTCTACATCAACCAATGCTTTATTAGAAGCTATTTCCGAGGTTGTAATTTTTGTTCCCCAAACATCAACATGTACCGGATTTGTTACTATAAGATGTACATTCCTATACAAACCAGAACCGCTATACCAACGTGAATTTGCCCCTATATTATCAACTTTTACAGCAATTGTATTTGATTCTCCTACTGGATTAAGTAGAGTAGTTATATCAAACCAAAACGGGGTATATCCGTTTTTATTTTCCACTGCTTTTTTACCATTTACCCAAACTTCGGTTTCTATGTATGCCCCATCAAACTTTAACACAACATTTTTGCCTTCATCAAATTTATCGAGCACAAATTTTTTCCGGTACCAACCAGTGCCACCCAGAGTTTGGCCTGTTCCATTTCCCTGAGCGGGTGCCATTTTTGAGAATGGGCCAACTTGACTTTCCGAGTCCTCTCCTGGCAAGTCCATAATACTGAAATCATGTGGAAGATCTACGATCATCCAGTTAGAATCGTTAAAATCAGTTTTTTCTGCACCAACCAGACTATCTCTTATAAACTTCCAATCATCATTAAATAAACGCATACGTTCTGAAAAATCTCCTATACGGTGACTTTTACATGAAAATAGTAGAGTACAAGCTAAAAAACTTAGCGTTAATATTTTATACAAATGTTTTTTCATATTATTATGATTAATTTAGTTGCAAAAATTTATCAAGACACATATTAAGGTGTCCCAAATCCTTGAACACCTACTGAAATATATTCGATACAAGATCCTTTTTTATTCACAGCAGCATCCTGATTACTTAATTCTTCTTCACTCAATTCGTTATGAGCATCTACAGTAACCACAAATAATAAATCCCCATTTGGACCACCTAATGTGCATGCCAATGGAGTCTTATCAAACCGGATAGACTGTAATATATTTCCACCTTCTTTTACCCTGATTACAGTTCCCAAATGAGGTATGGCTGCCCATACCGCGCCTTCTGCATCCATTGTTATTCCGTCTGGCCCACCCTCCAAGTCAGCCCATACATATCGGTTTATTAAACTACCATCAGGTTCAATATCAAATGCCAAAAGCTGTTTTGCAAAAGTATCGGCAACAATCAGTTTTTTCTGATCTTTTGATATGATTATACCGTTGGGACATATCATCCCATCGGCAACTTTCCGGGTACTTCCGTCCGGTTTTACCAATGTAATCCAAGCATTAACAACCATTCCTGGTTTGTAGTTTCTAACATCGTAACCATAACACCCAACATATCCATTGCCTTTAGCATCAACTACCATATCATTGATACCCACAGCCGTATCGCTTAAATCAGCAAAAACTTCGAGTTTTCCGTTTAGTTGTTTTAAAATATTAACTGCTCCTGTTGCTATTAATAAGTTTCCGTCTTGTCCCCATCCTAAACCTGAAGGAATCGAAGGCACGTCTGCAATAAGCGTAGCATTTCCTTCCAGATCAACATACTTTACCTGTTTTCCGAAAATATCGGAAAACCATAGTTTATCATTGCGCCATCTTGGGCTTTCTCCCCAAACAATACCTTCAAGCAATCTATTAACCTGTTTATTCATAGTCGCCTAATTATTTATTGTTCTCCAGCTTCTACTTCTTCGTCTGTCTTTTCCCAACCCGTCATATACAGTGGTACTACCTCAAACATTTTTTCCATAGAATCGGGTTCTTTCTCTTTCCAATTTGTTTTCACAATGGCATGTTCCTCTTTCATAATAAACTTATCGATAAAGGTGTCTATCTCTCCAAAATTGTATTGCAATGGTTTTAAGGCTACAATATGATCTGCCCCTTCTTCAACATATAACCAATGAGGAGAATCTAATTCTATCAGTTGATTATGAATATATTTCGATCCTGCACATAGGATCCCAAACATTGCCATACTTTCAAAAGGAACCTGCATATCTTTATCACCATGCATCAATAGCATTGGGCAAGGATTTTTATTCCATATTAAACTATCTTGTTGGGTCATAACACAACCAGCCTGAGAAACCACTCCTGCATAGTTAAATCCTTTAGGCAATACTTCTGTCAATGAACCACTTGTACAGATTTCATATTCAGCATTTAAACAGGTAATTGCCCCTGCACTTCCCCCCGAAATCATAATTTTCTCTGTATCTATATTCCACTCATCTGCTTTTGCTATAACATAAGCAGTAGCATTAATAAGATCTTCAAGCGCAACTTGAATGGCTTTCGTCATAATTTCCTGGCTAGGTTGTTCTACATCTTTTAATCCCAGCCTATAATTAATAGAAACTGAAACAAATCCCTGAGCCACAAAATGTTTGTTGTACTTTATTTGCAAGGCATTTATTCGGCTACCGGTTGCAAAACCACCTCCATGTACATAGATCATAACGGGGCGTTTCCCATTATATTCAATGCTTTTATCAACGTATTTATCAAGAAGTAATTCTTGTCCGTCTTTTGTAGAATACACAAACGTTTCCTTTTCAATGTTAGTTTGTGCTACCGCATTACTAAGGACAATTGTGTAAATTATTATAGCAAATAATATTTTCTTCATAATCTTTATTTTTAATATTTTAAAACATTCAATTTTTTATTTTTTGATTTAATTTAAAACGGATACGATTCGAACAGGCCCTAATAAACCTGATGGTAATAATGGAGAAGCTGCCTGATAGAACGGCATCGTTGTATATGTAGTTTTTTCTTTGACATCCGGTTGGGCGTCTCCTATTAAACGATTAACCCAAAGATTAACTACTTTTATTTCAAGCTTATTCTCTCCAACCTTAGCTGCATCCGAGATATTTACGGCGAAAGGTTTTTTCCAAATAACCCCAAGGTTTACGCCGTTCAGTGTTACCTCTGCCAAATTTTTTACTTCTCCTAAATCTAAATATAGTTTAACACCGCTTGTTAAATCTGATTCCGAAACACTTATATTTTTTGTGTATGTAGCTGTACCTGAAAAGTATTTAATTCTTTCATCCGAATTTTCTGTAAAAGATTGAAGTTTTTCTAAAGTGACTGATCCTGGTGCACCACGCCCAGGTTGAAAAACGATTTCCCATGGCCCTTCTAAAGCCAACAGTTCTCTTTCTTCTGCTATCGGCAGCTGAACTTTTGTTTCTTTTGTTGGTTCATTGAAAACTACAAATACTGCATCATTGGGTTTAAGGTTTAATGATACAGTAGTTTGTCCATTCTCAATAGTATAAGAAACATCTTCTTTTTCTCCGTTCTCAGGATGCCATAATTCTGTTTTTTTTCCTGTCAGCCTGAATGTTGCCTGAACAGGCAAATCCATATTTTCGCGATTATTGACCCAATAAATATCTGTACCTTGAAGTTCTCTATGTACATAAAGTATTTTCGAATCATTAGCTGTTGTATATTTAAAATCCGGCTGGATTCCTAATGAAGAAAGAACTTCTGCCATTGTCTCACTGTGAAACACATTTGGCTTACCGGAATCCCAAATCAAAGAAACAAGTTTTTCAAATTCCTGTTTATCACCGAAATGTCCGGCCTTATATTCTGGTTTTGTCCCACAAATAACAGCTCCATTTTTTACTAATTCAAATATTTTTCGCAATACAGGTATAGACATCCTTTTTGCATTTTTATCGAGAACAAGGATCTGGTATTTCATTCCACTTAGTGTAACAAGTTTCCCATTCTCAACATTTAATTGGTTTTTTAACGCATCAGGATTTATAAAATCAAAATTGTATCCTTCAGGAAAGTCTGGAAATTCATGTGAAAATAATCCGGTTATATTATTATCTTCTCCATAGTAATAAAGAATATCGGCTACAAACTTACCTTGTTGTAACATATAAGAACTACGGGCCAAATAATCAGTCCATGCTTTAGCCTGTTCTGCCCAGGTTTCATGCCGATTGAACCACTGTCCGAATATCATCAGTCCAAGTCCCGGGATTTTATCATCTACAGGTTGATGTACAGATGTATGTACTACGAAACGGTTTAAGCCATTAGCAAGTTCAAGGTCGGCTGTTGGTTTTAGGTTTTCAGGGCAATATGACCATGCCTTTCCCATTAATCCCATAGCAGTCATTGATTCTGCAGCAACCAGGTTTTGGCCATAAATATGTGCAACAGAAGCAGACTCACGAATATCTGCCTGCGCCATTTGCAATGTTGAACCAGTACCACCGGGCATCCACATTGCCGACATAGGTACGGTTGCTTTTCGTTTTGCATCCATGCCATCAACTAAATAAAGACGACCGTTTTCGTGCGATTCGGTGTAACGGCCCATTTTTCTTTCGGCTAATATATCTGTTACCTGATCGTAGTGGTATTCTGCAATCATTTCTCCAATAGTCTTACGCCAATCCCATAGAAATTGCTCGCTTGCTTCGGTGCTTTCTATAACCTCCCCAGTTAGTACAGGCAACCATGGTATTAAACTATATCCTCTTCGAGTTTCAAATTCCTCCATCATCGCTGGGGTCCATGTCATCTGACCAGCTTCGTAACTATCGGTAATAATATACTGCAATCCTTTTTTACCCATTAAGCCACGGGTAGCGTCTTTGTACATATCCAGGTAATTATTGAAATAATCTTTTACTGCACGGGCATCGTATCCACTTCAAGTCCTGTTGCTTCAGGTGAAGCCGGATGATTTTTCTTTCCGGTAAGTGAATATCCATAACGGACAATTTTCCAGTTGCCTTCAGGAACATCCCATTGAAGTTCCCCGTTTTCATTAAGTTTATCAGTAAGATTAATTATTGTTTTTTGTTCTACCGCATCAGTAGTTTCAGGTGTTGGGTTCTTTTCCAGATCAAAAGCAGCAGCAAAACCTGTTTTTTCTTCTGCATGGTTGATGCGTGTGACAGGATGCAATACAATTTCAGCAATGCCAGTCCCTTTTATTTCAGATGTTTGCTCACCTAATAATGCTGAAAATGTAGCATATTGTGAAGCCGGAGGATTCTTAAAATTGATTCTAAAATATTTAGCGGTTGTTTCCTCAAAACAAATTGTTTGCTGTTCAACTCCCCCAAGCGGAAGATCACATACATCTTGAAAATCAATTCCATTTTCACTAACCTGCAAGTTACGTGTATTAGCAGGAGGCACAGCGCCCCATTGATCCCTAGTACCACCTCCTACCAAGGTTATAGATTTGATGGTTTGCGGTTGGGTAAACTCAAATTGTATCCAGGCGTATTGCCCATTTTTTGCAACAGGAAGTATATTTGTAGTTGCTAAATCACCATCTGTCAACTGGGATAAAATAAACTTACCACCACTGGAAGTTATTTTTACCCCTAACTCATTTAGAGTAAAATCGTTTTTCGGTAGTTTATAGGCAAGAACAGCAATATCTTCATAATAATCCTGCGAAGATTCTTTAGTTACTGTAAATGTTGTTGCATCATCAGCTATTGGAATATTTTGAAAAGTTCCAGACATTGTATAGGGCTCTGGCAATGTTCCTTCAAACTTTTTTCCTCCCTGAATACGCATTTCACGCCAAACCAACTTTTTCATACCATCTTTGGCCGGCACCCAGGGACCACCCGTCTGGCTCCATCCCGGAGACCCTGCAATTGCCATTTCCAAATCTAAAGAATCTGCTAAATGTGCTGTGTAGTTAAATGCATCTTTCCATTCGGGAGTCATATAAGTAAGCCTTTTTTCGACTACCTGGGGCATCATCATTCCGGCATCAAAATTCTGAAAACCACCAATACCACTTCGTTTCATCCAAAGTAAATCTTTTTGGATTCCTTCTTTTGTTATGTTCCCATTCATCCAATGCCACCAAACTCTAGGCCTGGCTTCTTTCCCTGGATTTTTAAATTCATTATATAATTTTTCATTTACTTTTTCAGTCTTATTCTGAGAACAGGAAATAGACATCCCAATTATTAGCAACAGAAGGACAAAGTTCTTTATATTCATTTTTAATATTTATTTATATCTAATCACATATTATTTTATCTAAATTTACTTCACAACCACCCTTGCTTTTCCTAGATTTTGGATTTGGGTATATGTAGTTTCAGCATCTCCTTCGCGTTCTGATGCCACACGAATAGTCGGAAAATAAGTCCCTTCTTTTTTAAATACATGTGATGTTTCAATCTTTACTTTTGTCCCGGAAGAGATTGAATAATAATTCACAATATTCGAAACCGGGATAAATTCATTTCCTCCTTCGAAATTCCATTCTGCAGAAACTACTTTGCCGGCATTTACAGGAACTTTTATGATTACTTCCAGATTAACAGATTCTCCTTTTTTAATTTCTGCTCGTTCATGGCCGTCTATTTTTACTGAGACAACCGGTTGAATCCCTCCAAATTCATCATCTTTTTCAGTTAGAATAACTTGTCCATTTTCAATTTTATAATTTGTATTTAAGGGAGGCTCTATCCCTTTTTCTACCCATGCACTTACATCAAGTAAAGCCTGATAAATTGTTGACTGGTATGAAACGACCTCGGTAGGATCATCTACTTCCCCATGAGTAGCCCTGTCAGTATACCAGAGACGAAAATTATCATCTGTTGCATCACCAAGATGTTGTTTCACTTTATTTCGATACCAATCGCCCTGCCATGCAAAAGCTTCTCTATCCCATACTGAGCAACAAAGAATCATCTTTCCGTTTATTTTCCCTTCAGGAATTGTTCCGGAAGCCCCCATTGTTATCAAAGGTCCAATTAACATGGGACGCTGTGGATAAATAGGGACATTATTGTAACCACGAAATTGATCCCATACATAATAATCGGGTGTAGGCATCTGGTGTCGGTAGTAAGTTTGAACTGCAAGGAAATTGGAATTATCAACTTGTACTGAATCTCCAACATTCAGATATGTTAGCAAATGAGGCTCATTAATAGGAGCCAGAACTACATATTTGCCATTGGTTCCGGTAATCTGTAATACCTGACTTTTCCCCTTGCCTGAAAGAATGATTAGGTCTCCACCCATTCCAATTTCATTCACTTCCACATCTATTTGATACGCGACAGGTTTTTCTTTTATTTCAGAGCCCATGCTTACCCATGCACGATCAGCAGTTCCTCGGTCTGCCTCAGAAATAGGCTTTACCAAACCAAGTTCTTCTGCATTAACCTGGCCAATTATTTGTTTTACAACTCCTTTGGTCTGCACACGGTCTCGTTGCAACGAAGCCGGATTATCGTAACCCAAATAACCAGGTTTATTCCAAAAATCTTCATTAAAGTATTTGTTATCCATCATTACTAAGGACTTATACAAAACAAGAAAACCATGCGCATCCATATTTTGCCAACCGTACCATGATTTGATTGGAAAACCCATTTTTGTACATTCTTGCAATACCTGTCGTTGTTCTGCTGTTAACGTTGCATAAGGGTCTCCACTTCCTCCAGGCCTTAATGCATCTACTATATCTGCCATTTTATCCTTAAGAATTCGCAAGGCATGCATACGCACAGCAAAAACATTAGGAATTGCATTGGGTGAACCCATAACGAATGGAACAGCTCCATCCCAAACGCCCTTTGTATTTTCCATACTTCCAGCTGTTCGGTAAGCGCCCCCGCTTCCTCCAAAGCAATATCCAAAAGGACGAGCACAATTATATATCAGTTTTGCTATATGTCGCGACAACTCTGCACAAGCAGCATTAGCACGATAAGCTCCAATAGAAGGATCTCGAAATGAAGTAGGGTCTGCAAAATCAATCTTCCCTCCTTGATTGGTTTCAACAAAATAAGCACCATACGTAATACTAAAACCAATGGGGCTAATATCATCCGGGTAAGACTGCGCAGATTTCTCACTATCAGGGAATGGTGTGATATATTGAAAAAAACGACCTGAATAATACTCCTTTTCAGGGAAGTATAGCGAAAAACGAGTTCCATCTCCAAAACCTCCATGTATATATCGGTGTTTAACTGGTTTATTTCTCCATTCATCAATATCTACATAAGGTTTTTTAAAGATTGTGTCTTCTATTGTAAATCCCTTAGCAATATTGGCATCTTTAAGGGATGATTTATTTTGTGCCTCAGCTAATAAAGTGTTGACAAGAAAAAAATAAAGCAAAATGTAATACCTTAATAATTTTGAGTGTTTCATTTTTAAAAGTTTTTTAATGAGCCTTACATGATTTACTTAATTAACAATTACCCTGGCGCTTCCTAAATTTTTAATCCGGGCAAAAGGAGTTTCCAGGTTACCCTCCCTCTCAGAACCTCCTTGTAATGTTGGGAAGTATATTCCGGGAGATTGAAATGTATAGGTTGTTTTAATCTTTGCCTTTGTCCCTGATGAATCAGTGTAGTGACTTATAATATTATCAACAACAACAAATTCTTTTCCACCTTCGAAGTTCCATTCTGCCAGGACAACCTTTCCTGTATTTGGTGGTACTTCAATAATAGCTTCCAGTGTCACAGTTTCCCCAACTTTAACTTCAGCACATTTTTTTCCATTTGCTTTAACGGTTATTACAGGTTGAATTCCACCACGTTCTTTTGCAGTTTCAGGTAAAATTACCTGCCCGTTTTCTATCTTATAATTTGTGCTGGATGGTTGAATACCATCTTCAACCCAGGCGCTTAGGTCACGTAATGCCTGATGCAAAACGCCCAGGTAAACAATGTCATGAGTTGGATCGGGCTGAGAAGGATAATCGCCATGGTTAGCATGTTCAGTAAACATCATACAAAAATGGCTATCTAACCTACTTCCCAAATGTTCTTTTACCCTGCTTTTAAGCCAATCGGCATGCCAGGGAAGTGCCCCTCCATCGTTCATATTCTGTACAACAATCATTTTCCCTTTAAATTTTCCGGTCGGTACAGATCCAGATGCAGCAGCTGCAAACCCTGGTGCCAACAACATTGGACGTTGAGGATAGATTGGCTTGCCGTTTTTATCTTTATATTGATCGTAAACATAATACTCCTCACCAGGGACTTGGTGCCTGTGGTAATATTGTACAGCAAGTAGATTTGAATTATCAAACTTTAACTCATCACCAACTTTAAGTTTTTTTGCCGGTTCATTATTCCCAACAGTTAATATCACGGTATTGCCATCTATCCACTGAATATTTAGTTTCTCTCCATTTCCAACTCCACTGTTTACAATCAGGTCATAGGAACCAGATTTGTTCTCCGGCACTTTCTCCAGCTGAATCGCAACGGGCACTTCCCCCGAAGCCTCTTTCTGAATCAACCCTTTCCACGCATTTGCTGCCAATCCTCTGGATTCTTCACCAAATGGGTCATATTCCAGGTCCATACTGATTGCTTCCTCTGCTGATATGATTCTCTCAATTTTCGAGACAAGTTGAACGCGGTCTTTTTTTAAAGATTCTGGTGGATTGTATCCTTCGTAGCCTGGTTTTGTCCAGAAATCAATAAAATAGCTGGGGTCAATTTGTAAAATAGTTGGCAAAATTAATGCGAAAGCTCCCAGGCCTGTCCCTTCTGATTGACCCGTTCTCCATGCTCCCGGAGGAAATCCAAAAGCAGTTATTTCATTATATGCAGCTATTTGTTCTTCAGTCTCTAATATATCATAAACACTTTTTTTACTTCCTACTGCCAATGCATCCACCATTTCAGGTATTTTATCCCTTAATATCCTACCTGCCAGCATACCGGCAGTAAATGAATTAGGAATGGACATGGGAGTTGGCATAACATAAGGTACCACTCCATCCCATACTCCTGATGTGTTTTCAATGCTTCCAATTGTACGTAATGAACCACCACTGCCTCCAAAGGCATATCCATAAGGGCGCGCTTCTCCGTAAAATTTTTTCGCAACTACCCTTGAAAATTGTGCACATGCAGCATTAGCACGGTATGCCCCAATAGTAGCATCGTTGGCCATCGGGTTTGAAAAATCCAATGCACCTCCACCATTTGTCTCAATAAAATAGGCACCGCTTTCAATTGCAAAACTAATTTTATCAGATTCTCGTGTTGGTGCATCCTGCGAAAGATTTTCATTATCAGGGATGGGTGTTATATATTGAAAAAAACGACCATCGTATTTTTCTTTTGGCGGTAAATAAAATGAAAATTTCGTATTAGTCCCCTTAAATCCTCCATGTATATAATAATGCCCGATTGGCTTTTTACGCCACTCATTAATATCGATGTAAGGCGCACTAAACAAGCTATCTTCAATTTCATATTCATCTACCGATAGCGTTATGCTTTCTTGTGCCTTTAGGTTAGTAGAAATACCTATAAACAGTCCCCACAATAATATTTGTATTTTATAATTCATATTCTATTTCTTTAAAAAATTGAATTCCTAAAAAACTAATAGATTTAGTATGTTAAAGTTCTGTCAGTTTACCACTAATCAAAGCTTCTATTTCATCTAAAATTCTTATTTCAACTGCATCAGTTCTTAATTTCATGGATTGTAACTGCTTTATTGCTCCTTCTTTTTCAGTTTCATCCATTTTCCCTTCCAAGGCTTTTAGACCAATTTCGACGGCTGTATTAATCCTGTCTGAATATGTTTTTAACTTCATTAAGTTAGGGGCTACCTCAATTTGCTGTTCAAGTTGTAGTGATGCTACCTTCCATTTCTTTAGCTGATTTTCAATTTCATTTTTAGCATTAGGGTTACTGTCTTTCAGATAAAGTCTGATATTTTTTCTGAATTTCCACTCTACTTCTGAATCAACGTCCACAATATCGGGCAAACCAACAAGTGGTATTGTTTCATATTTATAGTTTGCAGGTAACATCATCGTTGACGCAAGCCTTCTATACCCTTTGTAAGGGGCTAAAACCTCGTATATCATCTGGGGTGCATCCAGTGATGTTCCATTTGCCATTACAGACAACCATCTTTTGGCATTAAAACGATGGTTTAATCCATTTTCTTCCAGTTCATCACTTAGAATATATAGTCTTCGGTACATATCCTCAATATTTGTAATATTTACCGGAGACCAAAGTCTTTCAGCAATTGATGCTGTTCTTGGCCAAGCCCTCCCTTCAAAGCAATTTTCATCAACCAGTTCTGACCATAATGCAGCTTCCCCACCCCAAATATTTTTATTCACTTCTGTCGGGATTTCAGCATTAAGATAATGAACATGCGAGGGCAAATATAAGTCGAGATAAAAACCGGTATTAATAAGTGTTGTATTTCCTTTTTCGGCAATCTCAAATGGTGCTACAGCTTCAATTGGATCCTCCTTGGCGATCCAGGCCTGAAAAATTATATCTTTTGATAAATTTTCAGAATACGACTCCTGATAGGCCAGCATCGTGCGGTTATGCTTTTTTAATATCTCATAAACCCGGCTCACAAAATAATTTTGCAATTCATGGGTATCTTTCATTTTTTTGTCATTCATGAACTGGACTATCTTAGGATTTTCCCTCCATGCTACCCCATTATTCTCGTCGGCTCCAATATGAAAGTAAGGTCCTGTGAAAATATTTGTCATCTCTCCAAAAAATTTATCCAGAAATTCATAAACTTCTTCTCTTGTGGGATCTATTGTTGGGGTTGGGGCAGAATTCACAGCTTTTGCTAGTTCTTCACGCGGAGCGTCCGGATCGAAAACAAATCGTGGCCCTGGCTTATAAGGACCGGGAGCACTGGCAAATTCTGGATAACCTGCAAACCAACTTCTTGAATGACCAGGAAGGTCAAATTCTGGAACAATGGTTATTCCTCTGTCAGAAGCATATTTAACAAGATCTATCAATTCGTTTTGACTATAATACCTGCCGTTAGATCCCATCTGATGAAGTTTTGGGTACAGTTTTGACTCTACTCTAAAGCCCTCATCATCTGTAAGGTGAAGGTGAAGTATATTGAGTTTTACTGCCGCCATTGCATCTACATTTTTCTTTAATATTTCGATGGGGATAAAATGCCTGGCAACATCAACCAAGATACCCCTCCATTTAAACCTCGGGGCATCCGTTATTTCAGACACAGGAATAAAATACCCGTCTTCATCTGCCAATACCATTTGAATTAATGTTTCCATTCCCCTTAATGCGCCTATTGAAGTATTTGATTTTAAAAGAATATGATCCGTTGTAACCAACAGTTGATAAGATTCATCTACACCTATTGAAGGAAGAGCTTTTGATTCAACCTGAACGGTCATTTTTATGTTTTTTAAAACCTGGTTCAACTCAACCTTTTCCTGTCTGAAATAAGTTAAAGTTTTACGTCTGAGCCTGATAAAAAACCTGTTTGTTGCGTCTTCCACTAATTTATCTTCTGCATCTGATGCAAGGAATATTGAAAATTCCGAATCTATTCTAAACCTGCCTTCCCCCTGATTAACTTTTTGAGGATATGGCATTACATTAAGAGTCTTGTGTTGAGCAAATCCATTAAACGTTAATGAAAGCATTAAGGAAAACACTGTTAAAATAATTTTGATTCGTAATGGTATTTGAAAAGTTTCTTTCTTCATGTTAACTAAATTTATTTATGACTGATTTAGATCATCGGGTTTTATGCTTTCCAGATAGGCATCTAAAGTTGCTATCCCTTTTTGCGTGCAAATTCCCCGTATGTAAGCGATTAATGTACTGGCAAAAAGTTGTCTTACAGACAGCTTTAACTTATCTAAGTACCCTTTTCTTACAACAGCTTCAAATAGATAAGACATCCCTTCTAAGACAGCTTCTGAAATAATATCCATCCTTATATCGCCTTGTTCTTTTCCGGTATTTATAATATGGATAAACTCCAACCAAAGTAAGCTACTACTCTTTTCTTCTACCTTTTTTTCTAATTCTGGATAATAATGATGCAGATCCCGAAAGAAAACGGCATTTACTTTATATTCCATTTCGAAACCTTCTTTCCAAATATGAAATAACAGAATTGGGGCACTTTCATTCTTATCAATATCGTTAAATAGCCTATATTGTTGAGAATAAAATAATTCAAGAGACTGAGAAATTAAATCTTCTTTGTCCTTAAAATGTTTGTACAATGTTTTTGTAGAAATACCTAAAAGTTTTACAAGCTTGTCATTCGACATTTTACGAACTCCATACTTTAAATAATGCTGAAGGCTTATTTCTAATATTTCTTTTTTGATATCACTCATATGGAAATTATTTTAATAAGAAAAATTTCCTCAAAGGAAGGAAATTATTACGACAATAAAAATTTCCTAGTTGTTTTTTTCAATATGAAAAGATGTTTATCATATAGAATTCTCTACATTTCGATATGAATATAAAAACTGTATATAGCTTAGTTCTGTAACCCCTAACTCATTTGTAGGTAATTTGCCATTTTATTCATCGACTAAATATATTTTAATTGGCTCGTATTTCTATAGGAACTAATTCTTTTAATTAAGAAAAACGTTTTTTTGTATAAGTTTTAAAGGAGGTGGTTTTATCCACCTCCTTAGCTAACTAATAATACCAATATAAAATTGATTTATAATAAACTTTCATATAAAAAAGATTTATCCTTCTTAGGAATAAAAACGAAAAATTAATACTAGAGCTATTAAATATTTTTAATCAATGATGATTTTTTTATAAAATTTACCAGCCCGGATTTTGAATTAGGCTTGGATTGTTATTTATATCACTTGTTGGAATGGGGAACAATTCATTCTTGCCACTTTTAAATCCTGAACCACCTGTGCTTGCTGAAACAATATCAAAACTACCGTTATCAGCAAGGCCATTAAAAGTAGGTGCTAATTTACCACAATCACCAAGTACCTGAGGAGCGTCTCCCCAACGAACAAGGTCAATGAAGCGATGCCCTTCTCCATATAGTTCTGCCCTACGTTCTGCCTTTACTCCATATTCTTCATTATTCATATCCAATGCTGGAGCATCAGCAAGCCCAACACGGCTACGAACTAAATTGAGTGCTTCAAGACCTGACATAGCCCCTGCTGAACCACCCATGGCTACGGCTTCTGCATAATTCAATAACACTTCTGCATAACGCATATATACAACACTGCGTTTACTGAAGTAATAAGGGAAATCCCCTACCAAATCTTCAGCCAGACACATGTCTTTTACTTTTATATAACCTTCGCATTCATCAATGGGCAAACTAATATACCCCATTGCACTGGCAGTGTTATAATCAATTAAAGTTTCCTGGTAGCGTGGATTATCTGTTCCGTCATGTGTTTCCAAAAATGCTGCGAAATCAGCTGCAGGATAAGATCCTAAACCAAAACCTAAAATTATGCTTGCATATTTTGTATACCAAACTGAAACGGCAGGAGAATAACAAGCTATATCAAAAGTTCCCTCCTGTGCAGTAGCAACACTTGATTCGTCACTAAAGTTAAATTCCCAGATATTCTCGGCACTAAAATCAACTGCTGAACTATTAAGTGTCGCAAAATCCGGATTCAATGCATACTTGTCTGTAGCTATTACTTTATTGTACAAAGTATTGGCAGCCTCATTGTACTTAGCCTGCCACAGTTGGGCTTTACCGAGGTAAGCATATACTGCTTCCTGAGTAAGTCGACCTCCAATTGCCTCCTGTCCGTCCTGACCAGATTTTGTTGGCAAATTCGTTGCTGCTACTTCCAATTCGTTTTCAATAAATACCCATGATTCTGAAGCAGGAGTATTTAATTCACTTCCATCCATGACATGATCTGCAAGGGGTGGGTTTCCATATAATTGTACCAGGTTCATCATTGCAATGGCACGAATTGCACGAGCTTCTGCCATAACCTGAGATTTTACAGATTCTGAAGCCACATTGTTCCCTGGCAGGCCATCAATAATCATATTACAATAATAAGCCAACTTGTAATAATACGACCAAATATAAGAATATGTGCTGGCTTCGGATCCCTCATTATATACATAATAATTAGCAGATTCAGCACTCATTCTTGACATTTCATAGTTTATTGCACGGTAGCTTGCTTGCCCGCCTGCCAATACTGCCTGATAAGAGTCTCCTAAAACTAAAGCATAAACTGCAGAAATAAATTGTTTTACCTGAGTGTCATCAGCATCCTCATAAGTATCAGTCCCAATTACCCCCTGTTGTTCGATATCAAGTAAATTCTCATTACATGATGTTACAGAAACTATAACAAGAATAAATATTAAAATTGATCTAAATATATGTTTCATCGTTTTATTTTTTATTAAAATGTAATATTAAAACCAAAAGATACAGACTTTGCTATTGGATAACTTCCAAAGTCAAGAGCCATTGCACCGCTTTCTGCATGCGTTTCAGGGTCACTTCCCGGATAGTCGGTGAATGTAAAGAAATTATCTAGCTGTACATACGCCCGTATAGATTCTATGCCAACTGGATCCATTACTTTCCCAGGCAATTTATATCCTAACTGTATCTGTTTAATTTTAAAAAAAGAAGCATCAAAAACAAAAGCATCAGAATTATAAAAACGTGGATCATTAATCTGATAAACAGCTGAAGGTAGTGAAGCTTGTGTATTGCTACTTGTCCAACGATTTTCATACAAAAAAACTGGTCGGTTACTTTGCTCCCCTCCAGCGGTACTCATCATAGCATATACCATGCTGTTACCAGAAGAACCAGTACCATAAATGCTAACATCAAAATTCTTGTATGAAGCTGATAATGTTAAACCGTAAGTAAAATCTGGAACAGCATTACCAAGATTTGTACGGTCATCTTCCGTGATTTCTCCATCACCTGTTATATCCGTATAAATAGGCTCTCCGGTTGTCTCATTAACTCCTTCCAATTTATAACCCAAAATATACCAAATTGGGTATCCTTCTTCAAAATAGGTTAATCCGGCACTTGATGCAAGTAACCTGGCGCCTTCAATACGTGTTCCTTCTCCACGAAATTTATTAACTTTATTATTCACCGTTGCAAAACTTCCCCGTATTTGATAACTAAAATCTCCAATTTTATCTTGCCATGAAAGTTCCAGCTCAATTCCACTATTAGTTACTTCACCAAGATTTTTGTATACATAACTAGCTCCGGTAACAAGCGGTGCAGTCGTTTCAACAAGTAAGCCATCTGTGAGTTTATTATAATATTCGATTGTAGTACTTAACCTGTTATTCAGGAATCTTAGGTCAAGACCATAATTTTGTTGTTTAGAACGTTCCCAACGTAATTCCGGATTTGCTAAATATGAATTTGGGTACGTGCCTTGATATAATTGATTATCCAACCAATAAGTCATATTTGCAGTGTTATCAGAAAGATCATACTGGCCTGTTCTTAAAGTTGCAGCATACATATAGTCCCCTAAATTACTAATAGAACCGTTTACACCATAACTAGCCCGCAATTTTCCATAGGTAAAGAAATCGCCAACAACATTTGCCATAAAATCTTCGTTGGAAAATGTCCATCCAACAGAAATAGACGGGAAATATCCCCAGTTGTGTTCCAGATCTAAATAGGCCGCATCATAAGAATCTGCACGAAAATTTGCTTGAACATTGTATCTGTTCATATATTCCCAACTTAAACGACCATAGTATGCAATTTGACGCTGGTATGACAGATTACCGGACACGAAATCATTTGCACTGGTAGTGCTATAATTTAAGTAAAGAAAATTAGACTCTTCGCTAGATAATTCATTCGTTTGTGCCCCTACTATATTCCGTTCCTTATTAATATAACTCGATCCTGCCATAATTGAGAAATTTCCCAATCCTTCGGTTTCAAGGTGATAATTAAAGAAATTTTCCCACTGATAATACCTGGCAGCTACTTGTTGCGATTTCAAATCCAAAGGAGAATCAACATCATCAAAATAATCACCTAACCTGGTTGGATTATAAGACTGGTTAGCAACATTACCCAACGTATACCCCAAACGTGATGTAAATACGAAATTTTTAAATGGTTTTATGTTTGCGTAAGTCATACCATTAATCGAGAAGGTTTTATTTGCCATGTTACTGGTTTGTACTGCGGCTAAAGGATTTAGCCCCCCTCGTGCCCAACTATAACCATAATAATCTCCATCATCATTGGTTACAGGATGCAAACCGTTTGTTACAGCCGTTTGAATCCTGTCAGGTATATTATCTGAATCATATAAAACCGGTGTCAGTGGATCTGCAAGAACTATATCTTTCATCATTCCATATTGAACACTATTTTCGGATAGTGTAGAACTATTTACACTTGTGATGGTATTATTCGAACCTACTTCCAGCCACGACTTAATATTATAACTGGTGTTAATTTGTCCGGTAAAGCGTTTGTAATAATCTCTATCCAACTTCACCATACCATCATTATCCATGTGACCAAGAGAAATAAAGAATTTACCAGATTTGTTTCCCCCCTGTAAACTTAAATTGTACTTCTGCATCAATCCTGTTTTGTACATTTCATCCTGCCAGTCGGTATCGGTTCCATCTATATTATATTGATTATAGAGAGAGGTGAAAACATCTCCATATGCTTCTGTATAAAATTGTGTATACTGCTCTGCATTAAACAAGTCAACCTTTTTAGCAAGACTGGAACTTGACCAAAGGGCATCAAATGATATTTTAGTCTCACCCACTCCACCGGATTTGGTAGTAATTAGGATTACACCATTACCAGCCTCTGCACCGTATATGGCTGCACTAGCAGCATCTTTCAAAATCTCCATGCTTTCAATGCTACTTGGCTCCAGATAGCTAATATCGCTCACTTTGAGACCGTCTACAATATAAAGAGGATCACTTGAACCATTCGAGCTATAACCACGAATTCGAATAATAGGAGCAGATCCTGGAGCACCTGAGTTTTGTACAACCTGAACACCCGATACTCTACCTTGTAATGCAGAAGCTGCATTAGAAGCAAGGCTGCTTTCCAGATCATCAGACTTTAGGCTACTTATTGCTCCCGTTACATTACTTTTCTTTTGAACTCCGTAACCAATAACTACAACCTCTTCTAAAGATAAGATATCTTCAATTAATGTAACGTCTATAATAGTTTGATTAAGGACATCTACATTTTCGGTAAGATATCCAACAAAAGAGAAACTAAGTGTAACATTGGGAGAACTTATTTCAATTGAATACTCTCCATCAATGTTAGTGACGGTACCAGAAGTTGTGCCTTTTTCAATAACGTTTACACCCGGTATGGGTTCACCGGAGACATCAGTAACTTTTCCCTTTACAATAATTTGCTGATTTGCCTCACTTTCAATTTTATTATCAGAACTTCCAACTTGAGGCTTATAAATTACAACAACACGATCTTTAATATAGTACTCAAGGCTCTGATTTTTTAGCGCTATATCTAGAATACTTCCAATTGTCTGATTAGAAACTGAGACTGAAATAATATCTGAGTCATCTAATTCTTTGTTGCTGTACCAAAATGAGAATTCACTTTGTTTTCCAATTTCATTAAATAATTCTTTTATAGTCACATTATTTAGTTTAAGACTAATTTTTGCTTCCTGGGAATAGCTATTGGAGGCAAATACCCCTATCGTACCCACTAATGTTAAAACGATAGATATTTTCATAATTTTCACTAATTTTTTATAGCAATAGAAATTAAAAAGGGCATACTTATCCCTATATAAAAATTCTTTCATACTTTTGAAAAGTTTTGGTTAAAAAATATTGACTTACTTCTTATTCTTGGCCGAAACGACCTTTTAAGCGGAAAATGTTAGCGCATTTCCCGCTTTTTTACATTAAGTACTATTCATTGGCATTAATAATTTTAGTTAGTAAAAAATAATTAATTCAAAATATGTTTAGATGTCTTTTAAATATATCCGTATAGTATCTAGTTTTGTCTCATAAAAAAAATCCCTGTTAAATTTCATAATATCAAGAACCTGATAAAGCGTACGGTTCTTATCAAAGAAGCCGGAAAAAGTTTCATTATTAAGTTCTTTAGAACAGATCTTTATTGGAACATTATAATTTCGTTCCAGCTCATTTACTATAGATGTAAGTGTTTCATTGTCGAAATAAAATTTATTTTCTTTCCATGAAGCTTCAAGTAATGCATTTATTTTCTGTATTTTAACTTCATCATTTTTAGAAGTGTAAACAGCCTTTTGATCGGGTTTTAACCTAACTAATTCTGATTGTTGATGAGAATGTGAATGTAATGCGACAGAGCCTTCCAAAACTGTTGTTTCAAATACATCTTCTTCTGGAAAAGATTTCATATTAAAATGAGTACCAAGGACTTTAACATCAATATTTGAAGTGTTTACTATAAATGGATGTTTAGGATCCTTTTTAACTTCAAAATATGCTTCTCCACTTAAATATACTTCTCTTTTTTCTCCCACAAATTTGGCTGGATACTTTAAGCTAGAACCTGAGTTTAGGTTAACAACAGTGCTATCTGGTAAAACAAATTTAGTTTTTGCCCCGAATGGAGTAGTAGCTTCCAAGTATGCTATTTCTCCTTGTGATTGAGTTTTAAAAATCAAACTTAATAAAATGAACGCAAACAAAACAGCAATAGATGCTGCTATACTAAATATTCTATAATTATTTCGACGATTGTTTTCTAGCGGGATAACGTTACTTTCAATCTTGGAATATATTTTTTCCTTAACTTCATCAGAAAAATAAATACCTTCATCTGTTCTTTTTCTTATAATTTTAAGAAAATCCTGATTCCTTTCATCCTCTTTTATCCAGGAGTTTATCAATCCCTGCTCTTCTAAAGATGGCTTTCCATCCATCATTGAAGAGATTGCTTCCCATATTTTCTGTTCCCTATCTGACATTATACCATTGTATGTATATTATATGACAGTAAAAAAACAGGGTATGACTATATGGAAATTAAAAAAAACAAAAAAAATTATATATATAACTAACTACCAGAAATTTAAAATACATAAATAATTTTCTTTATTGAATTATGCAATTTCCTTAATGCTGTTACTATTTGTGCATGGACTGTATTTTCAGAAATTGATAAAATATCTGCAATTTGGCGATGAGTAAGTTCTTCATTACGAGACATCTCAAATATAATCCTGCACCGTTCAGGTAATTTATTAATTGAATATTGAATTATTGTTTCAAGCTCTTTTACTGATAGGATTTCTTCTGGATTATTGGAATCTGTATGATATTCACCGGATATTTCCGAAATTGATTCAGGTGAATTTTCTTCTTTATTTAAATAATTATAAGCTTTGTTTCTTGTTATTATATATAAATATGCCTCTATATTTTTTACTTCAGGAAGTTTTTCCTTGTTTATCCAAATATTAATAAAAACATCCGAGACAATCTCTTGGCATATTTCTTCCGACTTAATAAAATAATAAGAAAAATGATAAACCTTTTTAGAATATAGATCATAAAATTGCCTAAAAGAAATAGAATCTCCTTTTGATATCTTTTCAAACAATTCTTTTCTTAAGTTTTTATTTCTCATTTCTTAAAAAAACTAAGACAGCAAACATAGTAAACTTACCAAATCAATACAACCTGAAAAACTATTACATTGATTTTCTCTATTTTTAAACGTACAACAAAGAGATATCCTATATATAAAGATTACAAATTAAGAAAATAAGAAATTTTTAAATATTCAAAAACAGAAAATCAAAAAGTGACCTCTAAAAATTAGTTTTTGAAAATTGGTAGGGCATTCCTTAAAATCCCAAACTGTACTTTCATTTGGAACTTTATCTGAAAGGATAAGCCTAAAAATCGACAAAAACTTAGCCTATCTAATATTTGATATTCTATCTGACTATCGCTTAGGTTAGAATAGCGTTGAAGAATCTATATCTTAAGCATCAACAATGTGGAGTATGGTTTTGCACCTGCATTACTTTTACTCTATTAATTTTCAAGATCTTGCAATACAGGAGAAAACAATTCCCAATTTATCACTGTAGTTAATTTTTCCAAAGGAACGCCATGTTGGTGATTTTTTCCAAGCGGAATTCTTCTACGAATAAGATATTTGTTTCTGTTTCTTTATTTCTTGCCATTCTTAAAAAATTACTTTCCTAAGATACTAATTTACTCACGTAATTGGTTGATTGTTTTTTTTAATTCTTATAGTATTAAAACTATAAAAATAGCATATTGATTCTTCTACAAATTATTCTTACTTTCTAAGAAAAATATCCAACCACCTATTTCTTACACCTTCTTAATTCTCTGTTTAACAAACAATTAACAATTCAAGAATCCAATTCAAATACGATCTGTAATATTGGTATATATATCCGTAATCTTTATACCAAAAAAAAGAAATAATCAGCAGAAATTTGCAAATAGGTAAACAAAAAAACACTCAACGCCCTTTATATTATTGTATCACTAACAGGCAAATTAATAATTCTTTGAAAATATGAGTAAACTAAAAACATTTCTATTCGCAATTCCAATGCTTTTTTATGCTTTATTTCTCAATGGACAAGGAGCTGATGTAAGCATAAATGTAAAATACATATCTGAAGAAATTACAATAGATGGTGTATTGGATGAATCTATTTGGCAGGAAGCTGATGTTCTCACTAACTTTTGGCAATTTTTCCCAACAGACTCTGCACGTTCAAACCTCCCCACTGAAGTAAGGATTATGTACGACGATAACACTATTTATATCGGTATTCGGGCTGAGATAGCTGGCGACATAGTTGTTTCCAATCTAAGACGTGATTTCAGTGGAGCTAGTAATGATAATGTAACCCTTATGTTCGATACATTTAAAGATGGAACTACAGCTTTTTTATTTGGCATGACTCCCTATGGCGTACAAAGAGAAGCATTTATTTCGGAAGGTGGTTCCAGTAGTAATGGATTTAATACAACCTGGGATCAAAAATGGGTAGTAGAAAATAAATTATACGACGATCATTATGTGTTGGAAGCTGCTATACCATTCAGTTCATTAAAATTCAGAGAAGGTGATCAATCCTGGCGGTTACAATGTTACCGTTGGGACATGAATTCAAGTGAACAAAGTGCATGGGCACGGGTACCCCAAAACCAGATGCTTTCAAGTCTGGCTTTTATGGGAGAAATGATTTTTGAAAAACCTTTAGGAAAATCACATACACCTTTTACTGTTATCCCTTATGTGAATGCGCTTTCATCTAAGAATTTCGAAACAGGAACGAAAGATAACAGTTTTAAGTTTGGTGGTGATGCTAAGGTTGCTATTGGAAACAGTATGAATCTTGATATTACTGTGAATCCGGATTTTTCTAATGTTGAAGTTGATGATATTTTTACAAATCTTACTCGATTTGAAGTTTTTCTTCCTGAAAAAAGACAATTTTTTATTGATAATAACGACCTTTTTGGTAATTATGGAGATATGTATTATGCCGCAAAACCATTTTTCTCCAGACGAATTGGTCTTGCCCGTGATAAAAATGGTAACCTCATTGAAAACCGGATTCTTGGAGGTGTACGTCTAAGTGGAAAGGTAAATGAAGACTGGCGACTTGGTTTTCTTAATATTCAAACAGATGAAGATGTCTCTAACGAAATAGCCTCAAACAATAATATGATGTTATCGGTCCAAAAGAAAGTTTTTGATCGTTCTAACATTGGATTTTTTGCTGTAAACAGGCAAGCAATTAAAGATTATGAATTTCTTGACAGTACAGAAACATACAACCGTGTTTTTGGTGCAGAATATAACCTGGCTTCTACTAACAATAGCTGGATGGGTAAATTCTATGTTCATAAATCTTTTCAGCCTGAAGACACAAAGGGAAATCTATCCTCTCAGGCAACAGTTACTTACAACAACAGAAAATTCACATGGATAGCTGACATGATGTATGTTGATAAGGACTTTAAAGCGGATCTTGGATTTGTGCCAAGAACCGGAATTTTAAAATCAGGTAACGGCTTCAGGTATAAATTTTATCCTTCTGAGAGTTTTGTTAACAGGCATGGTCCTGGTATCATGTTATTGTATTACTGGAGTCCTCAATTAGATTACAAAAAAACAGATCATACCTATAGATTATATTATGACATCGATTTTACAAATCAATCAACTTTTCAATTTGCAGTTGAAAACGAATATGTTTACCTGACATATGATTTTGATCCAACACGATCATCAGGGAGTACACCGCTACCAGGTAACCACTCCTATTCATTCAATCAATTAAGTATTGAATATCAATCAAATCAAGCGAAGGTAGTATCATTTAACCTTGAATCTTCTGGAGGAGAATTTTATAATGGTAAAAATGTGACTGCTTCAGGAGAAGTTAATGTTAGAATTCAACCTTGGGCTTTATTAAGTGTTAACCTCAGATATGATGGTATTCGCTTGCCAAATCCATATTCTGATGCAGATTACTGGTTAATAACTCCGAAAGCTGATATTACATTTACTAAATCACTTTTCTGGTCAACGCTTGTTCAATATAGTAACCAACGAGAAAATTTAGGAATTAATTCCAGGTTACAATGGCGTTTTGCTCCGCTTTCTGACTTATACCTGGTTTATAATGACAATTATTATACAACAGATTTTAGTCCAAGATTTCGATCAATAAACTTAAAACTTACTTATTGGCTAAATATCTAAATTTTGAGATAGGCTAATAATTTTTGCAAATATGTGTTTCAACTTAAAACTTATATGTTATGTTAACATATAAGTTTTTTGTTTTTTTACCCAGTCCTGTACTCGTTGCATACGATTCCGGGAAAAATGCCCCGTATAATGTTTTAAAACTAAAGTGCTTATTTAAATTATACAATGCACTAAATTCAATACCACGAGCATAAAATTTGCCTGACTGGGACAAGCCACGTATTGGAAAGGCACAGTCCGGAGTATAAAGAACATCACTTAATGAATATAGCCAAACTCCAAAATAACGCACTCCTAAGGTTAAATCATTCATTGGAGAAATATTTCCTCCTAATGCCACAGTTTGGTTATTAGAAGATCCAAAAGCAAACAAAGAGCCGGTAGATGGTCTTGAAGATATAGGACGGAAAGTATTAATCTTTGTATCTGTTGAATCTACATCACCTGTATGCAAATAATAATTAAAGGTTATAACTGGACTTAGAGTTGTATTAAATGATTTTGTAAGCGAAGTAATAAATTGTAGTGCCGAAATATTATAATCCCCCCAATTCCCAAATTGATAGGTTGATTCCATATCCACCGTAAAACTTTTAACTGACTTTTTAATTTTAGCCCCTACTGAATGTCTAGTTTCTTCGTTAGAGTTATAAATAATTATTGCATCTTTTCTTGTTGCCCCCAAGTAATAAAAATCAAGTTGATATTTAGTAAAATCATTATAAATACCATATAATCCATAAATCAGCTCAGATTTATTTAGTTCATCATCAAAAACACCGACGTTTGAAATTACGGGTCTTGCAATAAGTAAATCAACATTTAAATTATTTTTCCTGACAGTAAATTTCCCACCTGCATACGTTAACCTAACATTGGGGCCTTCACGCATACTTAACATTGCATCGTTTCCATATGAATACTCTTGTTTACCTAATCTTATTATAAATTCTGCTTGAGAATTAAATTTAAAATCAACAAATGCCTGGTGAATTGCTAATTGATTTTTTTCAATTTCGGGGGTATAATAGTCCTTTCCCAATACATGATTACTTGTTAATTGCAAAAATCCCCTGATATTTTTTGAAATATCTATATCTGTATGTTGCATATAACGTTGTAAGAGAAAACTTTCTTTGGAATCTTTATAGGCAGGAATATCTCCAAAATCGCTTTGCATATTCAACCGATAATTTAATCTTACTTCTCCCCCAAAACTTATTTTTGGATATAAATTATCTGAAATTCTAATTTCCTTTATTTCAGTATGAAATTTACAATCCGAAGTATCTGCATGCAAAGCTGCATTGTTATCTTCTGTTCTTAAAATAAAAATATCTGGCTTTTGAGCACAAACGTTAAGTTTTATCAATCCAGTAACACAAAAAACAATACTTGCTAGTTTAATTCCTCTGTTTTTCACTATCTCTTCGTATTTTTCATCTCCACAATAATCCCTGTTCAAGTATAATAACACAAAATTGTATGTAATATACTCCTCTTAGAAAACAAGTAATTATTTTAAGTGATTGATTAATTAAATTTATCTTTTACAAATAACACTGAAATTAAAGATAAAGATAATTTTAATACAAATAACGATTGGCAGGGAATTCCGATTTGAAACTAATTTGAATTTCTATATTCGTTAGGAGTTAATCCTACTCTTTTTTTGAACATACGGCTAAAATGCTGAGGATATCTAAAACCAAGCTCGTAAGCAATTTCACTAACTGATTTATCATTTTCTATTATTCTTTGCTTTGCTAAATCCATTAACCTAAACTGAATATTCTCCTGCGCCGATTTTCCTGTTTCTTTTTTCATTAAATCGCCAAGATAGTTAGCAGAAAGGTGTAATTTATCTGCACAATATTTAACTGATGGTAATCCTTGATTTATAGGCATACCTGAATTTAGATATTCATTAAGCACCTCTTCAAAACTTGCTAATACACTTTTATTAACTTGACTTCTAGTAATAAATTGACGATCGTAAAACCGGTTACAATAATTAAGTAATAGCTCTATGTAAGACAGCATAAGAGTATTACTATGTTTATCAATAGAATGTTCAAGCTCAAACAATATTTTTGTCAAACTATCAACTACAACTCCCCGTTCTCTTTCTGACAAATGCAAAGCTTCATTGACATGGTAAGAAAAAAAGGAATATTCCTTCATTTTTTTACCAAGATTAGTTCCGTTCAATAAATCTGGATGAAATAACAAGGCATAACCTTTGGGTTTTGTTTTCTTATCTGGAGGATTCACACCATACACTTGACCAGGGCCTATAAAAACAAGAGTTCCTTCATCATAATCATAATTATTAAATCCATAAGTTATGCTCCCCATCTTTGCCTCCTTCAGAAACATCATATAGAATCCTACATGGACCCGAATGGATTTTTTTGATGGCCTGATTTTTATTTTTGAATAATCAATTATACTTACAAGAGGATGTAATGTTTTTAATCCAAAGATTGAATTATATTGTTCTATAGTATTAAATTTTGCAACACTATCCATATTTTTAATATATCAATAAAGCAAATATATAATTCAATTTACCAACACATTATCAACGGAGTAAGAATCAGTAATATTGGTATTACAATCCGTAATTTGTATCATCTTGTTATAAAAGACAAGACAAAAATCCACATAATAATTAATTTAGATTTCGGAATTCATTGGGAGATAAACCCGTACTTTTTTTAAACATTCTGCTAAAATGTTGCGGGTATTTAAATCCAAGTTCGTATGCTATCTCATTAACATTTTTTGTTGTGTCGTAGATTTTTTCTTTGGCAATCTCCATTAATTTTAATTGAATATGTTCCTGAGCCGATTTACCTGTTTCTTTCTTTACGAGATCTCCAAAATAGTTAGCAGAAAGATTAAACTCATCAGCAAAATATCCAACAAACGGAAGCCCCATAGTTTGTGGCTTTTCTGACATGAAATAAGTATCAAGGGACTTCTCAAAACGTTCAAGGATACCTTTATTTATATTTTCCCTGGTTATAAATTGACGGTCATAGAAACGTGTACAATAATTTAATAATAACTCAATATTATTATTTATTAATGTCTTACTGTGTTTATCTATCGAATTTCTCAGTTCAAAATCAATTTTACTAAGAATCTCTTTGATAATTTCCCGTTCCTTTTCTGAAAGATGTAATGCTTCGTTTAAATCATAGGAGAAGAATGAATATTCTTTCATCTTATTTCCCAAGGTTGTTCCTCTTATTAAATCGGGATGAAAAATTAATGTCCAACCTTTAGGCTGATAATTTTCTTCATTCTTTACTCCTAACACTTGTCCCGGGCCTATAAAAACAAGTGTTCCTTCTTCATAGTCGTAAGTATTCCGACCATACTTCAATTCCCCACACTTAACTTCTTTTAGAAAAACGGCATAAAAGCCAAAGTAAATTTTACCATTAGGAAGTTTCTTTAAGTTAGAATTATCAAAAATACTAACCAAGGGATGCAATATTTCCACACCCTTTATAGCATTATATTGCGCTATTGTTTCAAGCCTTATAACCTCTTCCATCACATTTAGTTTAAATTAATCTATTAACAAATTTAGAAAACTCATTTTAAATAAGTTACAACTAAAAAGCAAATCAGTAATAATGGTAGGTAATCCTGTAATTTGTATACTTTAATATCATACAAAAAATTGAATTTTGTAACTTGTAATAAATACAATTATAAACTAACAATGAATAAAATTAAGACACTTTATATTAAGAAATATTTACAATATTTTGAAATAAAATGGAGAGTAAAGATATTCTTTGGAAAAAGAAGTATTTATTACACCTTGCTAATTGTACTTTTTTCAATCAGTAACATTCAAAATGTTTATTCTCAAAGTACAGATAGTACTACTATAAAACCGTTTATTTTCAGCGGTTCTGCTTCAATAACAAATAAAGGGATCTCTACTTTTCCAAATTTCACATTAGGAAAACCAGCAGCTATTTTTAATTTTTCAATGGGAAACCGATTCAGTTTTGATCCTCTATTTAGATTCTCAATGAAAGGGCAACCCTGGGCGTTTATATTTTGGTTGCACTACAAACTTATAAACGATGATAAATTCTCCTTATTACTTGGAGCACATCCAGCATTTACATTTAAGACAATTCAAACTGTATCAGGAAATGAAACCCATGATGAATTAGTATCTAAAAGGTATCTTGCTACTCAATTATTACCAACTTATTCAATTTCTAAAAATGTAAAAGTTGGGATGCATTATATTTATTCAAAAGGAGTAGAATTTGATACTCCCAAAAACAATCATTTTATCACAATCAACACAACAATATCAACTAATAGCTTTGCTAATGATTTAAGTTTTAGTGTGAAGCCAGAATTTTACTATTTAAAAATGGATGAAAATGATGGAACTTACTTTACAGCTAATATGCAACTTACGAAAAAGGACTTTCCTTTTGCTATCTCAGGGATAATAAATAAGACAATAGATTCACAGATTTCTGGAGATGATTTTCTGTGGAACATAAGTTTGATTTATAAATTTCAAAATAAGCATTTGAATTAGTAACCTTAAATATTACTCAATTATGAAAACTAACCTTAAGAAAATATTCTTATTTATTGTTTTTTGCTCGTCAGTAAGTCTTTTTGCACAAGACTGGCCGCAATATATGGGGCCGAATAGAAATAGTATTACTGAACAAGAAGGACTTTTACAAACCTGGCCTGATGGAGGACCCGAAGTATTATGGTCTACCAATGTTGGAATTGGTTATGGTGGTCCGGTTGTGAAAGATGGTAAGATTTATCTTTTAGATAGAAATGACGAAGTTGGAGATAAAATGAGATGTTTTGATCTTACTTCTGGTGAAGAACTATGGAGCTTTGAATATAGCTCACCAGGTTCTGTAATGTTTCCAGGCTCTCGTAGTGTTCCTATTGTTGATGATAAATATGTATACTCTTGTGGCCCTTATGGTGATTTGTACTGTATCGATATTAACACCAAACAACCTGTATGGAATGTAAATGTATGGACTGATTTTGGTGGTAAACCGGCGAAACAACAAGCAGGTCCCCCAACACAAGAAGAAGGTAGTTTTCCTACCTGGGCAATATCACAATGCCCCTTAATCTATGGAGATTTATTAATCATTGCGTCTCAAGCACCACAAGCTGGCGTTGTAGCTTATAATAAACTTACCGGTGATGTAAAATGGAAAACTCCTTCACTCGGTTCAGCCGGATATGTTAGTCCAACTATAGTAAAAATAGATGGAAAAGATCAGGTTGTTATGATAGGTGCTTCCAGTGGAGGTTTTGGTCAAGATCCTGTACCTGGAAAAGTTATTGGTGTTGCTCCTAATAGTGGTGAAACAATTTGGGAATTTAATAACTGGTTATGTCACATACCTGTACCCAGTGCTGTAGATGCAGGAAAGAACAAAATACTTATAACAGGAGGATATGAGCTGGGAGCTTTGATGCTTGAAGTAAAAAAAGATAATAGTGGAGCTTACACTGCAACCGAACTTTTTAGAACAGAAGAATTTGGAGACCAAACAAAAACACCAATTTTTTATAAAGATCATTTTTATGCTCAATATGGCACAAATAATAAACGAGATGGGCTATCCTGTATGGATATGAATGGTAACATAAAATGGAAAACAAAACGCGATCCTGATTTTAATAAAGGAAGCATGGTTATGGCTAATGGCTTAATCCTGGCTACAGATGGTTCTAAGACATTATATCTTATTGAACCAAATCCAACAGAATTTAAAGCTATTGCCTCTGCTGAACTATTAGCAGAACCAGCAACATCTGATGATGGAGGAATTTCATCAAGAGTAGGAGGTAAAATACAAAACTGGGCACCTATTGCCCTGGCTGATGGAAAACTTCTAATCAGGGACCAACAACGATTAATGTGTGTAAAAGTTGCTGAATAGCAATACAAAAATAGTTAGTTTACCTGATGCAATTGCTAGTACAATTGCAATATAATTAGTAGTAATACTTGTTGGAGTTTCCACAGCTCCAACAAGTTTCTAATTATAAATAATTTTAATCGAAAATAACAAAATTAACTTTATCCACTCCTGTATTTCCTGTCGATTCATCATAAGCGTAAATAATTACCTCATATTGTCCTGCTTCTTCTAATACAGATGACTCACTTTCAAATAAATTTGTTGCTACATTTTCCAACTCAACCTCTTTATAAAATTCCCCATCTTTTTTTACAATTGCCTTAACCTCTATGTTTTCTGAGTCCCATAATCCATCTTTTTGAATAGGGCAACCACACATCATAACAATATTTGCTTTAAAGAACAAGGGCGAATCTTCTAACGACTCTAAAGACATATATTGATGAGTTCGGGGAGTTAAAACATCAATAATATAACCGGGTATTTCTAAAATAATTCCATCTCCTAAAATATCCTTTCCGGGAATTAGCCATAATTCTGTACTAACCTTTACCTGTGCCTGTTTACTATTTATGGGAGAATACACATCAATTGTAACAAAAGTAGGTTCATCAATATCTATTGCTGCCAAAAATTTTGAAGTGTTTTCATCCGATATAAGAGTTCCTCTTTTAACTGGATTTTCCATGATTAATTCTGTATCCCCGGGAGTACCTTCCGTTCTACCTTCATCAAGTATTCTACCAGTTAACTTATCTTTAATAATAACATAAGCCCCACCTAAAGATGAACCAACAAATTTTGCATCTTTCGCTTTGGCTCTTACAATTATATTTGTTTCTATTCCATAAGATAAATTAGCTATAAATAGGAATAATAAAAAAAATCTCAATTTCATTTCAATAATTTTATAATAAACAATTAAATATCTAATTGAAATAACCATAAAGGATAGTGATTGTTAAGAATAAACAAGGATTAGTTTGTTAAAAAAATGTTATTTAGAACCTTAAATGCGCAAGTGTTTTTATAAAACCGTTAATCGCGCCTATAAGCAAGTGAGGAGAACCGACACAACATATTCGATAAAAGAAAAATTGAAATAATAACAAAAAATGGATTGACTGGATTGGTGCCCCTTTGATCGAGCGTTGCAGTTTGACGGGAATTTATTTTGTCCCCCCCCACAAATAAAAAAGAAACCCCATCCACAAAACAACACATTTGCAAACAGAAGCAAGCTAGCCCTACATACCAAAGTTTGCAAAAGAGTTGTTTTTTTTGCAAACGCTCAATTCTTGTATTATAAAAGTGCTTATGTATTTTTGTATTTTAATAAAAATTAGGTTAGAAACCAAAAATGTATATTTGCATAAAGCAAAATTTGTATGAGTAAATATGAACAACTAAATATAGATTCTGAAGTTGAAGAATTTGATCAAGATGAAACAAAAGATCTTGAACAGGAAATTTCAGATTTAAAAGATCCTTTTGACCCTAAAGATATTGAAATACAGGTCTTACAAACAACAATGAGTACATTAATTACTCGGCTTGAAAATAATGAGATCGATTTAAGTCCTGATTTTCAAAGGACGGCGGATTTATGGAGAAATGAGTTAAAAGGAAGGTTAATTGAATCATTATTCATACGATTACCATTGCCTGCGTTTTATTTTGATGCGACAAATGATGAACATTGGCAAGTTGTTGATGGCTTACAACGATTAACAACTATTAAAAGATTTGTTTTAGAAAAGGGGAATAAAAAACTTGCTTTAAAAGGGCTTGAATTTATGAGAGATTTTGAGGGTGCTCATTATGAAGATTTGCCACGTACTTTACAGAGGAGAATTAATGAAGCACCTGTCACTCTTTATTTGATAAAACCTGCTACACCTAAAGAAGTTAAGTATAGTTTATTTTATCGAATTAATACAGGTGGGTTGACTTTAAACGCACAAGAAATAAGACATGCTCTAAGTCAAAGTACAAATGAGGGAAAAGCTTCAAAATTTCTAAAATTATTAACAGAAACAGATGCTTTTAAAAAGGTTGTTCGTGCTTCTGATAAACGAATGCTTGATAAAGAGTTAGTTCTTAGATTTTGTGCATTTAAAATAACTCCTTATACAAATTACAAATCACCAATGATAAAGTTTCTTAATAATGCAATGGACTCTTTAGGTGAAGATTTAAACGATAATCATCTTAACCAATTAGCAAATTCTTTTGAAAGTTCATTGCATATGTCAGGAGAAATATTCGGAAAAGATGCTTTTAGAAAATCACTTGTTGATAAAGATAAAAACAAAGTATTAAATCGTGCGTTGTTTGAGGTCATCACTGTTTTGTTTTCATCATTAACAGAGGTGCAAAGTGAAAATTTATTATCAAATAAATCAGAGTTTCTTTCTGAGTTTAAGAACCTAATGTCCAAAGATGAGTTTTTTGCTGCCATTTCTTACTCTACAACTGATACAGATAATGTGAAGTTTAGATTTAATCGTATTGGTGATTTAATAAAAAAATTCTGTTAAAATGTTACAATCAATACATATTGAAAATTTTAAAGTTTTACGAAACACTGATTTTGTATTAAGTAATTTAACTTTATTAGCCGGGCTTAATAGTATGGGAAAATCTACTCTTATTCAAGCACTACTATTGATAAGGCAATCATATGAACAAAATCCTGATTTTAGTAAAGGATTAATGCTTAATAGTTCTAGATATATAAATTTAGGTCTTGGTAAAGATATTCTTTCTAATGATGCTGAAAATGAGATATTAAAATTCTATTTTAATTGGGATGATAATACTTATTTTAATTTTGAATTTGGTTATAATAGTTCTTCTAATGTTCAACCTGTAAATAAACCATTTCCAACTTGTAATGATGAAGATATATTCAATCGAGCATTATTTAGTAATAGATTTCAATATCTCTCAGCAGAAAGAATGAGTCCCCGTAGCACATTTCCTGTTGACCCGTTTGAAATTAATAACCAAAATTCATTAGGCAAACTTGGACAGTATACTGTACATTTTATTGCCGAAAATCAATTAAAGCCTTTAGCAAATATAAACCTTGCACATCCTAAAGCAAAAGCTAAAACTCTTTTATCAAACATTGATGCATGGATGTCTGAAATAACTCCAGGTGTTAGGGTTACAGCAAAAGTTATCGAGGAGGTTAATCAAGCAAGTTTACATTTTGAATTTGAGACACGTCATGGGTACACTGAAAAATTTAGACCAGAAAATGTTGGATTCGGACTCACATATGTATTGCCAGTAATTACTGCCATTCTGGCTTCTCAGCCAAATGATTTGTTGTTAATTGAAAATCCAGAAGCTCATTTGCATCCTGCAGGTCAATCTGTAGTAGGCAGGCTTATTTCAATAGCTGCTCAAAGCGGTGTTCAAATAATAACAGAATCACATAGTGACCATTTTTTAAATGGTGTTAGAGTAGCTGTAAAAAATAAAATAATTGATAAAGAAAATATTTCAATTTATTATCTGCAAAAGAATAAGGAAGAACCAGAATATCTGATTGAAACAAAACAACCTTTTATTGATGATGAAGGAAGGTTAGATGAATGGCCAAAAGGTTTTTTCGATGAATGGGATAATCAAATTGATGAATTATTAAAGTAATTCTTCGTTATGGAATTTTTAATATTAAACGAAGAGTCAATACCTTTTAAAACAATTTCTGATGCAAATCATAAATTTCCATCTTTCTTAAAGATTGTTAATGAGGCTTTTTCGTATAGATTCAAGACTATTAGAGTAAGTGAAAGATTAGGAAATAATTGGTTTGAAATGCAAGTTTGCAACGAAATACCCATTAGAGAATGGCTAAAAGGTAAGGACAAAGAGTTTGAACGGAAAATAAAAAGTTTTATTTCAAAAACAGATATCCCACTTATCCCAAGAGATTCGATTGAAATAATAAACCGATTTGATAATAGTGACTTTTATCTGTCTGAAAAACCAAATCAATTATTTCCATCTATTGGAGCTGCCTATTTTTTGAAACAATTGTGTATTAGTTTTGATTCAGAGGAAATCTGGCGGAATAAAACAATTAGAGCAATTAAAAATGAGATTATTGACGAAAATTATTCTGAAGAACTAGTTGACATAAATAATGTTGCTTTATATGAAACCTGGCAAGAATATTTATTGCACATTGAGGCACAAAGAAAATCAAATCTACGAAAAGGTAATGTACTATGGGAGAATAGAGAGACTGAATTTAAAAACTTAGAAACTGTCTAAATTTTAAATTTAAATTCTGTTAAGCATTAATTTTATCATAGCAAGTTGAATCATTACTTGGCTTGTTTCTGGATGATACTCAAAATCTTTACTCAATCTTCTATAGCTTTCAAACCAAGCAAAAGTTCTTTCTACTACCCATCTCTTGGGTAATACCTCAAACTTTTTGGTTGAATCTTTTCTGAGTACAATTTCTAAAATCCATCCAAATGTTCGCTGCGTTTTCTCTACTAATTCACCTCTATATCCACCATCAGCAATTATTTTTATTAAGCGATGAAATCGACCTTTAAGTTCAACTATTACTTTTGATGCAGCTTTACTGTCATGTTCATTGGCCGCGTGAACTATTACTGTTAATAATAGGCCCATTGTATCCACGATAATATGCCTTTTTCTGCCTTTCGTTTTTTTACCGCCGTCTATACCTCTGCATACACCTCCGCTTCTTGTTGTTTTAACAGATTGGCTGTCAATAAGTGCCACGCTTGGCGATTCGTTTTTTCCGGATTTAAGTCGAATCATATCTCTTAATAATTCATGTATTAATTCAATAGTCCCGTCATTTTTCCACTTTGAAAAATAATAATAAACCGTTTTCCATGGAGGAAAATTATTTGGAAGCATTCGCCACTGACAGCCTGTTTTAAGAAGATAGAAGATTGCATCGAAAATATCACGTAATGAATACTTTCGCTTCCGATTGTCTCTTAAAATGCTTAATATTGTTTTCCATTGGCTATCTGTAATGTCTGTTGGGTACGATTTCATTTTCTTTATGTTGTTGGTACTCACAAAGATACATAAATTTATCCATACAAACAACTGATAGTCAATGTTTTATATTGTTATTTTTAGCGGGGTTTTTACTATAATATTTTCATTAATTAAAATTTAGACAGTTTCTTAGTTTTTTGTGGAAATTCTGAAAGGAATTTTAAAGGCTTATCAATATCTGATACGATATTTAATCAGTTATGGGAAGTTTTAAAATCTCTCGATAATTATTGTATAGATTCAGTTAATGATTTTTCATTAAAATCAATACAAGATAAAACAATGTTAGATATATCCGATGAATCAGAAAGTGTTAAACAAAATCCAAAATTTGCAATACACAGAAAATTTAACGTAAATGGAGTTCCTCTTTTTTTTGGTTATCATGTAAAAAATTTTAGCGGTGAAATGCGATTGCATTTTTTACCAGATAAAGAAAATAAAAAAATATTGATTGCTTATTTTGGGAAACATCTTCCAACTAAAAAAGTCCCTAAATGATTCCAACCCTATTTGTAAGCACATTGGCAAGTTGCACGAGCCACGCTTGAACAAAAACTCACAAAAAAGCTTACAAAGCCAGCCTGTTATGGCCTTTAAGGACGGTTTTGGGAACAAACTCCGCAAACCCACCGTTTCATACCGGCCAAACGAACCGAGGACAAAAGACGAGCTCAATAAAATTAATTTCCCTTCACCCATTTGGTGAAGTTTTCCCTGTAAAATATCTTCGAAATCAGTGATTTATAAATTTCACCTTCGGTTTTAGGTATAATTAGATTCAAATGCTCCGCTTAACCTCATTTCCTCACAATCATAAGGTATTGTAAAATAAAAAGTTGATCCATTGCCCAGTTCACTTTCGGCCCAGATTTCACCTTTATGTTTTTTAATTAATTCTTTACAAAGAATTAACCCCAATCCAGTTCCTTTTTCACCATCTGTACCTTTTTGACTTGGCTGTTTACTGTTAATATTAAACAGCTTTTCTTTTACTTCGGGCCTCATGCCAACTCCATTATCACAAATTGATAACCTAACTTGATTTTCAATAATCTGTGCATCTATTTCTATTTTACCACCTTTATTTGTGAATTTGGTTGCATTATTAATTAGGTTGGTTATTGTATTCTTTACCATATTTTTATCAAAGTAACAAATACATGGCCTGGTGCAGTTATTAATAAAGATTAACTTTTTATCTGTAGCTTTTAGTTTAAAAATAGCAATTGTATCTTCTAAAATTTCTTTTAAATCGTATAATCCAGGCTCATAGGCAATTTCATTGCGTTGCGAACGGGCCCATGTTAAAAGATTTTCTAATAATTCATGTGTGCATTGTGCCGCACTTTTTGTAAGTGTAAAAAACCTGTTTAATTCCTCTGGGGTATACCTATCTTGATTTTCTTGAATTAATGTTGAAAGTGAAAGTATATCGCTAATAGGGCCCCTTAAATCATGTGCTATAATAGAAAAGAATTTATCTTTCGTAGCGTTAGATTCTTCAAGTTCTTTGTTTATCTGTTCCAAATTCTTTTGGACAGAGAGTATCTGTTCTTTTTGCTCCCGTAAAGTTTCATTTAATTGATGCTGAATTGCTAATGTTTTCGATAGTTGATGTTTTTGCTTGGAAATTATAGCGTTCTTTTCATTTAATTCCTTGTTTTTCTTTTTTCTAATTATAAGGCGGTTGTAAAAAAGAACAATCAATATAGTTGTCATTAACAAAGAGATAATTAGAAACGTGCGTTGGGTATTATTTTTTTTAATCGTTAGTTCCTTTATCTCAAGATTCTTTTGTAATAATTGATTTTCATTTTCTGCACTTTCAAGAGCATAACGGGATTGCATTTCAATGATTGTTCGAAGTTTATTTTCATTGATCGTACTATCGCTTATTTCTTTATAAAACTTATAGTATTCAAGAGACTTTTTAAAATTGCCTACTGCAGCAAAATAGTTGGAAATATTTTTATACGTAATATTTATATCGTCTTTTGCATCAGCTACCTGGGCATGTTTAAGGGCATCAAAGAAATATTTATTTGCTTTATCATAATCCTTATTCTCTAAATAAACATTTCCCATCAAATTCATTGTTTTTGACTTTCCCAAAGTATTATTAAGTTCATTACTTAATTGTAAAGCTTTATTGTAATACAACAATGCCCGGTTAACATTTCCCTGTTTATTGTAGACTGTTCCAATATCATTGTAAAGCCAAATAAGAAAAATTTGCTCGTCGGATTTTTCAATAATTTCCAAGGCAAGAAGATTTAATTCTAAAGCTTTGTCCGGGTCTCCAAGGTTCATTTTTAGGCCTGCAATATTATTCTGAATTTTAGCATATTCAATCTTATCACCCAATTCATCGATCATTTTTGATGATTTCGTGTAATTTGTGATTGCTTCTTCATAATTTTTTAAATAAGTATTAACCATTCCGAGATTATTCAGGTTATAAGCACAAAGTCTTTTATCATCAATCTCACATGCAATGGTTAACGAACTCTGATAATAACCAATTGCTTCATCATAAGAACCCATAAACCATGCATTTACCCCAGCATAAAGTAATGCTTTTGCTTCCTTCTGTTGATTGGGGAATTTTTTGAGTAAGTTAACAGCCTCGTTGGCATAAAATATACCATTACTGGGAGAAATGGTCCAATACGCTTTACTTAACTGTATTAAAACATCTATTTGATTGGATCCACTGCTTTCTTCTAACTGTAATTTCAGGCTATCAATGTTGTTGGCGGAAAGTGAAAATGAGAAAAACAGAAAAAACAAAACAGTATAAATAATGTAATTTATTCTAATAATCATGGGTTTATAGAAATCAACAGAGGGCAATATTTTCATGTTAAATCGTAAATTTTTTAATTCAAAATCGTTTTTATTTTCTTTTTTATGGATGTATCAGGGTGTAATCTTTTCTAAGCATCAATCATTGTTTTTTTTTATTAATCATCCATTTTTCCAGTTCTCACTTATCACAAAACACTCATTTATAATTCAATTAGCACAGATTCGCCTTTGCTGTTATCCTTACATGTCCACTGCCAGTTTTCCTTCAGGATAATCTTACCTGTATCTAAAACATCCGGGATTGAATGACATTTACCAGTCATAATTTCTCCTTTTAAATTTATATGATGGTATACAAATTCAAAATACATGTCATCGATAATTTTTCCTATTAAGTTGCCTTTAATAATTTCACCCCCTTGATAACTTGCAGAGATAATATCATCCGATTGCTCGTAGGAAAATATTGTTTCTCCAGATACTTCTCCATTCTCTGTGTTCGATTGTATAGAGAATTTCCGATTATTTAGATCAATCTTTTTTTTCATCAAAATCAAATTAAAACAATTTAAATGAGGGTTGCTAAAGATTCTTTATGTTCTACATCATATTGAAATTTACCATCCGCTATTTATACTGTACCAATAAAAATAAAGAATATATTGAAGTGTGTAAAAAATGAATAGCATTGATGTCTGAAAAAAAACCTGTATAGGAATTCGCAGAACAAAATATTAAAATGAAAGTTATAATCAATTTTTAAATCTATCAGTCTTTAGTAATTACGCTCTGTTGAAAATTTTACTAATTTCTGGAGTTCGTTTCTTGCTTCTGATTCAGGAAATGAAAGTAATATATCCAATGCTTTCTGTCCATATTCATTCATTTTGTTTTTTGAATAATCAATACCCCCATTTATTACTACCTCATTTACAATAAAATCTATTTCAGCACTTGTAATAGACTTACTTTTTATAATTTTTATTATTTTCCTTTTTTTCTTCTCTTGTACAACAGTAAGAGTGTGGATTAACGGAAGGGTTAGCTTTTTTTCCTTAATATCGTTATCTATAGGTTTGCCTACATTCTGATTACCAAACCCAAAGAGATCATCTTTAATTTGAAATGCAATGCCAATATACAACCCAAATAAATTTAATTGTTCAATTTGTGTTTCGTCTGAAAAAGTTGAAATAGCACCTGACTTGCAAGCAGCACTAAAAAAAGCTGCTGTTTTGGATTCTATAATTCTAAAATAGGTTTTTTCATTCATGTTTAGGTTTAACGTCTTTTTTAATTGTAACAATTCACCTTGAACGATTTTATCTACAGCCTTAACATAAACTTCAAAAATATCATAATCTTTATTTGTAAGAGAAAGCAACAAAGCTTTTAGACTAATAATATCCCCTGAAAAAAGGGCCGTTTTTTTACCCCATTTAGCATTTATTGATGGAACCCCTCTCCTTTCTTCTGAATTATCTACAATATCATCATGTAGCAGGGATGCTGTATGAAGCATCTCAACAATCATTGCTGCCCGGTAACTTTTGTCATTTAATTCTCCTCCCAGGCTTGCACATAAGAGTGATAGTTTAGAACGAATTTGCTTTCCCCTGTTTTCTTGGAGATAAAGGATTATATCATGGTAAGCGGGGATATTACTTTGTAATGTTTCAAGCAAGTAATTGTTAAACTTTTGCATCAAAGGCAACTCATTCTTTTTTTCGTATCCCATCCTCTGGTTAAAATATTTCTCTATTACGTATTATCAATAACACCTATTGTGGCAATAATAGAAAAATTCTTGTATCACAAAATTCTCTAGAACTCCCAAAACAAAAATTATTTCTACAAATATCAAAATTGACGTTCAGAAAAAAAACATTACACAAAAAAATATATGGATTGTAACAATAAAAAATAATAAAACGTAAAGTCAACTTGGTATTTATAAAAACTATATTTTAATTTTAAGTTGATAAAATATTTTAAGCAACTTTACATAATCACAACTATATTTTTACATTTAACACAGCTTATAAAATGAAAAAACCAATTTCTTTTTTAATTCTTCTTATTAGTTTTCAACTACATGCAACAATTCTCACAGTAACAACACCCTCCGATGATAAATTAGCCCCTTCAGAAGGAATGCTCAGGTATTATATTGAGAATGCAAATAATGGGGATACCATAATTTTTAGTGTAGATAATGTCCTTCTCGATACAACGCTACGAATTAACGGGGGCAAGATATTCATTGATGGAGGCAATGGTGTTCAAATCGATGTAAATAATAATGGTTCCGTGTTCAATATTAGTTGTTACTCTTCAGACAATATAATTATCAAGAATTTGATTATCAAAAATGGGCATAAAGAAAAATCTTCTGCAATGGGCGGGGGTATGTATGCTTATGTATTTGGTGGGACATTGCTTGTTGATGGATGTATTTTTGAAAACAACAGTGTAATTTCAGACGGAGATGGTCAAGGAGGAGCTTTACGTACTAACGGAGGATTTTTTAAAAATTGTCGTTTTTTAAATAATGATGTAAGCGGCACAGGCTATTCCCTTGCTGGAGGTGGAATATTTGCCGTTGGTGGTGAGTTTATAAATTGTATAGTAGCTGGTAATAACAGCGATTATGGAGGAGGGGTTTATGCTTCAAATGCAAAATTTATAAATTGCACCATAACTCAGAATACGAGTTCAACCGCTGGAAATGGAGCAGGAATTAGCTGTGAAAATAGTTGTGAATTTTATAATTGTATCGTTTATAACAATAAATCGGGAGCAACAGAAGATAATATAGATAATTCAGGTTGTTCTTTTTTTAATTCAGCTTTTGAATCAGGCAATTCATTGGTAGGTACAAATAATAATATTGGTTTAACAATTACTCCTTTTATCCATTTAGGAACAGATAGCTTAAACCTTTATCAGAACAGTGCGTGTGTGGATAAAGGTAGTATTGAAAACATAACACTACCTGTTTCTGATATCATTGGTAACTCCCGCATTTCAGGCAGCTACATAGATATTGGCGCATACGAATTTGCATCTCCACTGACCGTGACACGTACGGATGATGATAAAACTGAACCACAAATGGGTATGTTACGTTATGCAATTGAAAATGCAAACAGCGGAGATACCATTACTTTTGAAGTTGATACTGTTTTTGCAGACACAACTTTTTCTTTTGGCAGCCAGTCTTTATATATAATTGGGAAAGATGATAACAATGTCATCATAAAAGGAGATAAGAGTTTCACTCTCTTTTACATTTACGCTTTAGATGCAACAACAAAAATAGGAATACAAAACCTAACATTTATAAATGGAGGTGGTTCGTATGGTGGCCTTTTCGGATTATTTAATTACAATGCAGTTTTTAAAAATTGCATTTTTACTGATAATTTCGGGAGCAAGTGTGGAGGGGCATCTATTAGCTATGGAGAGATCTACGATTGTAGTTTTAACAATAATAAAATTATGGGAGATATTTATGGAACAGGAGGTTTGTTTTCAAGTAGGTCAATTATAAAAAACACAGAATTTATAAACAATGGCAACTATGATGACGAAAGTAGTTCAGCTAAACAAGGAGGAATAGAAGCATATTACTGCAAACTTTATAATTGTAAATTTATCAATAATTATGCTAATAGTCACGGCTCTGTGGGTGGAGCTGAAGTATCAAATTCAGAACTTACAGATTGTTATTTCTATAAAAATCATGTTAAACAAGATGTACAGGCTTATGCCGGAGGGGTAAACAGTGAGAAAAGCAACTTTATCAACTGCACTTTTAAAGAAAATATTGGTGCAGAAATACCCGGAATGGGTGTTTCACCTCCTAGCTATTCAGGTGGTGCTGTAGCGACAGGTGGAAACTTCATCAATTGTTTGTTTGATGGAAATAAGGGTAAATATGCAGGGGGATTATATTCTGCTTCATCAACTGAGAGCGGCCTTCAATTCAATTTAATTAACTGCACATTTATTAACAATACTGCATATAATACCACTAATAATGCAACCGGAGGTTTTATATTATTTGGGGATTATTTTAGCTATATGGGAGTAACAACAACTGTAAAAAATACTATTTCTTATGGGAATACTCCAAACAATATATATAACGTAAACGATAATGCGAGCATAAGTTATTGTGCTATTCAGGATACATTGTTGGAAGGAACAGGTAATATCCGACTAGATAAGTCCCCGTTTCATTCCCAGCTTGCCGAAGATAACTATTGGATCAAAGAAAACTCTGTATGTATAAATGCAGGTGATACGGTTAATATTTCGAATATACTGCCAGATGAAGATATTTTTGCTAATAGCAGGATAAATAATGATACCATTGACATTGGAGTTGTAGAATACAACGAAAGAATTTCTCCAACTGTTACCTGGCCAACGACAACACAAATAACATATGGCGATTCTGCTGCTGAAGCAATTAATAATGATGGTATTGCTGATATTCCAGGGACATTTGTAGTTGACGAATCATTGTTCCCTCAGGCAGGACAAGAAAAAATATGGATGGAATTTTCTCCGGAATCAGATAGTATAATGAAGTATAAGTCAATTGGAGACTCTATTCTAATTGATGTTGCAAAAGCTACATTGTTGATTAATGTAACAGACACTACCATTAAATATGGTAATACCGCACCTGTTTATAATTTACAGTACGAAGGTTTTGTGTTAGGTGATAATTTTGATGTGATTGATGTAAAACCTGTTGTCTCTGTATCAAATTACGATCTGCTAGGTGTTGGCCAGTATCCTGAAACAATAATAGCATCTGGTGGCGCAGATAATAATTACGATTTATTTTACCAACCAGCTACGTTAACAATTAACAAAGCTTCATTAACAGTAACACCGCAAAACACCACTGTGGTTTTTGGTGATACAGAACCTTCTTATAAATTGATTTATGAAGGTTTTGTAAAAACAGATGATGTTACCGTTCTTGACAATGAACCTTCGGTATCTGTTAGCAGCTACCAATCACTTGACGCAGGAACATATCCTGATACTATTATTGCTTCCGGTGGTTCAGATAATAATTATGATTATATCTACCAACCGGCTACCTTAACAATTAACAAAGCTTCGTTAACAGTAACAGCACAAGATACTACAGTGGTATTAGGAGATGCAGAACCTTCTTATAAACTAATTTATGAAGGTTTTGTAAAAACAGACGATGTTACTGTTCTCGACAATGAACCTACAGCTTCTGTTAATAACTATCAATCGCTCAATACTGGCGTTTATTCTAATGCCATTATTGTTTCCGGTGGGGAAGACAACAATTACAATTTTATCTACGATACCGGTACTTTAACAATTGTTTTATCGTCATCAATATACAGCTCCAATATTAATGATATTGGAATATATCCAAACCCCACGGCCAATACGATAATTATTGAGAATATAGATGAAGGGGCACCCTTTACCTTAGTTTCATTATCTGGAACAATAATTAAAGAAGGCATCATTGATGGAACTAAAATTACCATTGATATATCAACTCAGCCAGCGGGTGTTTACATATTAACAATAAACAACGAGAATTATAAAATCATTAAAAAATAATTGAATCTATCAAAGAGTGTGTCCAAAAAGTCAGTAATTTGTCACATCGAGCAGAGAGATGTCTTCGTTAATAGACTTTTTGTGCACCCTCTTTGTTTTTACAATCCGAGAAGATTTACATAGCAAAAAACGATATCCAAAAAAAACACCAAACCATAAGCCAAAGGTTAATTCTGCGCCTACTTCTTAATTACCTAAATACCAACACCTATAACACTTCTCTCCAAGAATTAAACTTTAAAATTTTTGAAAGTTAAAAATATTCTCTTCCCTTAATAAAGCCATTTTTAAATAACTAATGACTATATTTCGACAATGGATAAATCTATAATCGTAATTATAATCTGCTGTATCTATTTTGCCATCTTAATAGCAGCAGGAATCTTCTCTTCTACAAAAAACAAAAAAGCATCAGATTTTTTGGTTGCAGGTCGAAAATTAAATCTTCTATTTACAGCGGCAACCCTATCTGCTGTACAGATTGGTGCAGGTATTATTTTAGGCGGCTCTTCTAATGGTGAATCGATGGGAATATGGCCAGGTATGTGGTATGCAATTGGCTGTGGAGGAGGACTAATCCTTGCAGGAATTTTTGTTGCTGGTAAATTACGCAAAAAAGACAGTTTTGTCCCTTTAGATTTTTACGAATCAAGATATGGTTCTAACAAATGGGTTCGTTTATGGGCATGGATAAGTAATGTACCTAGTTTATTAGGAATCTATATTGCTCAACTATTGGCTTGTGGCAGCATTCTCTCTGGTTTTGGAATTCCCTTTTACGCCGGAGTTATTATTTGTGCTGTTGTGATTCTTATTTATAGTACTTTAGGCGGAATGTGGGGAGTTGCCATTGCTGATTCAATTCATACTTTTATAATAATTATTAGTATTCCTGTATTGGCAATTGCCTCTGCATTATTACTAAAAAGTAACGGTATTTCATTAGGTTCCGTTTATGGCACACCTTTTATCCCCAAAGGAACATTCACAAAATTTATATATCTCGTAGTGCCATTTTTGATCGCAATATCAGTATCATATGATGCTTATATCCGCTATCAATCTGCGAAAGACACATGGACTGCCAAATGGGGGTGTATTATTGCCGGAATTGTTGTTATCATCATAGGGACTCTAGCATCATCCATTGGTGCAATTGGGCATTATTTAGTTCCTGAAGCTAAAGATGGTGTCTTCTCTGCCATGGTAATCAAATCTCTAAATCCCGTTTTTGGGGGAGTTGTAATTGCAGCCATGTTAGGAGCTGCCATGTCCAGTGCATCAGGACTATTAGTTGCTATGGGTGCTACTTTCTCACGCGATTTCTATAATCGATTCTTACATCCCAATGAAAAATTAGATAATTTAAAGTATTCTAAGTTGATATCCAGAATTACTGTTGGATTAAGTGCAGCCATTGGCATACTCCTTTCATTTAAAATAACCAGTATCCTGGATGCCATTATCATTTTTAATTATCCTTATATGGGAAGCCTGTTGGTACCTTTACTTGGAGGCGTACTTTGGAAAGGGGCTACTAAAAAAGGTGCTGTGGCAGCTATGTTTGTGGGAGGTATTATTGGCGTAGGATCTTTTCTGGCAGGAATCCCGGGAAGATTAGGCGAATACATTAATGCTGATTTAGGTTTGTTCTTTGCTTATTCAGCATCATTAATAGTTTTAATTATTGTAAGCAAAACAGATAAAACGAAATAAAAAATGCAGAATTTAACATGGCCATATCCATTGGAATGGGAAGTTGAAGAAACCATTGAGGGAGATGTCTTGGTTTTGGGAGGTGGAATAGCCGGATGCATGGCTGCTATTGCAGCAGCCCGTAAAGGATTAAATGTTGTTCTTGTTGAAAAAGGTGCTACTAAAATGAGTGGAGCAGGAGGTTCTGGTTGTGATCACTGGGAATCTGCTGCTACAAATCCTTGTTCAAAAGTCACACCAGAAGAGCTTACTCAGGCTATGCTGGATGATAATGAAGGCTATAATAACGGAATCTCTCACTATATTGAATGCAGGGAAGGATATGATCGTCTGCTCGACATTGAAAAAATGGGTGGAAAAATTCGCGATACCCATGATGAATTTAAAGGTGCTGCCTTTCGTGATGAAGAGACCAAACTAATGTTTGCTTACGATTATGAAAATAAAATTACGCTACGTATTTGGGGGACAACATTTAAACCATCCATGTATCGTGAGCTTAAAAAGCTTGGCGTAAAAATTATCGATCGTGTTATGGTTACCTCTTTATTGACAGAAAAAGGGCAACAAGGAGGTCGCTGCATTGGGGCAACCGGAATACACACGAGAACAGGAAAATTCTTTGTTTTTAAAGGAAAATCCAGTATCATGTGTATGTCAAGGCCGGCACGTATATGGTTATTTTCGTCAACACACACAGGATTATGTGAGTTTCGTCCAACCCAATGCATTGGAGATGGACATGCGATGGGCTGGAGAGCCGGAGCAGAATTTACGATGATGGAAAAATCTGTTGGCGCTGAATTCTCGGCAGCAGGTAGAAGTTATCCTCCTTATGGTGCCGGTAACAATCACAACACCTGGTATGGAGCTTCATTGATTGATGCAACAGGTAAAGAAGTCCCCTATGTTGATCGTGATGGTAATGTATTAAAAAATGTTGAAGACCGTTTTTTACCAGCAAAAGATCAACACTTCTTTCTTAAAGGAGGCTCTATAGACTACCCGAAATATGAGATTGACGGACCTGAAACTATTCCCTTTTCTAAACTTCTGAAGGAAGGATATAAATTACCGTTTTATGCTGATCTCTCCAATTTACCCGAGATGGAACGAAAAGTTATCTGGGGTATGATGGTTGGTGAAGAAGGAAAAACAAAAGTCCCCATTTACGAAAACTATAAAAAAGCCGGGTTCGATCCTGAGAAGCATGTTTTACAGTGTTATGGTACAGGCTGGACTTCTGCCAGCTTCTTACCACAGGAACGACAACTTTTTGGTTTACCAGGTGGATTCTTAAATGACTGGAAATTATCCACAAACTTAGATGGATTATTTGTTGCTGGCGATGCTCTTTACGCATCAAATTGTTATGGCCATGCAGCATCTACAGGATATTATGCCGGACGCCATGCCGCAGATTTTGCTGAAAACAATAATCAAGTTGACATCGATAGGGAGCAAGTAGAAAAAGAAAAAAAGAGAATCTACGCTCCTATTCATAACAAACCAGAAAATGCCATCGGATGGAAAGAACTAAATGAAGGAATCTCAAAGATGATGCAGAATTATTGTGGAGAAATTAAATACGATGATTTATTAAAAACAGGATTATTGAGACTCCAGGAATATGAAGAAAACATTGTTCCCAATACGTTTGCTTATAATCCTCATGAATTGGTTCGTTTGCTCGAGGTATTTGATATTCTTACCAATGCCCAACTAATATTACATGCTTCTCGGGAACGTAAACTCAATTCCAAGCCTTTGTGTTTTTATCGGGGAGATATAAATCAGGAAGAAACAGAAGCAGACAGAAAACTCATAGTGTTAAAGCAAAAAAATAACCAAATTGAAACAAGGGAATTAACGCAGGATTTCTACGGCGATTTACAAGATAATTACGAAAAATACAATTCAGAATATATTAATACCGAAAGTTATGGCAGATAAAAGAACGATGATACCTGAAATGCCTGGTTCAAAACCAATAATTTTCAACGAAGAAAAATGCATCGGATGTAACCAATGTGTAGAGATCTGCCAGGTAGATGTTTTTATACCCAATACCGATCCTGATAAAAAGACTCCTGTTGTTTTATTCCCCGGCGAATGTTGGTATTGTGGCAATTGTGTTGTTGTATGCCCTGCAGAGGGAGCAATAGAGTTACGTCATCCGTTGATGAACCAGGCGCATTGGATTGAGAAGGATAAATTACAAAACAACAAATAATCAACTACTTAAAAACAGAAAGTTACGTCAAAAAAAGTAAATCCTACATCAATCCCAAATCCTATTGAATCAAATATCATGTAAGTTGATATTAGATATGACACAAGCACATTTTTTTTAATTCAATATTCAGAGAGTGACTACACCTCTGAATATTGAAAAATATTTTATAAACACGCTACAATTTACCCTTTTTTCAATGCTGATTTAAAATTTAGTAATTCGTTGAATTAATGTATGCTCCCCGCATTGTACTTGAATGATATACATTCCGCTATCAAACTCTGATAAGTTGATAGTCTCCGATTTTTTATCAGTAGATATTTGTAGTATTGAGTTACCAATCATATTTACAACATCAATGTTTTTTACCGTATTATCGGTAAAATCAAGAATTATTAAACCTGCTGTAGGATTTGGATATATCTTAATGCCATCAACAATTAAATCATTTACACCAATAGTTGTTTCCTGGTTCACTTTAATAATCGTTGTCAAAGAAGTTGAATTGCCATTGCCATCGCTTACAGTTACATCTATTGGAATAGTGCCTAAATCATTAACACTAAAAGTGGATTGACTAAGCGAGGTGTCTACAATCCCACAATTATCCGAAGCATTTTCTACTACATCAGCAGCGGAAATAATTGCCTGACTATTTACATCTAAAGTAACAACTAGTGTATCAATAACCGATAATTCGGGATCGGTAACATCGGGAGTAATTGTTAATGTTCCGCTTACATAACTGAAATCGTAGGTATCACATGAACCACCGGTTACCACAATCTCGTATTCACCCGGGGCACTTGATTCATCTGCTGTGCAGCTTGCAACAGGTAAAATGGTTAACACGCTTTCATCATCGGAACCTAAAAATCCATCATAAATAATTGTAAAATCAGGATTAACAGCACAAGCACCGCGCGATTTATTATCGGCAGTAACAGTTAGCGTCGGTATTATTACCTGGCCAAATACTTCGAATGTGAATGGGTTTTCATCCGGATCGTCCGATGATATACGAACATTTGCATTGTACTGTCCCTTTGATAAAGGATTGCAGGTAACCTGAAACTGGGTAGAATCGGATGGCTCAAGCAAGGTTTTGTTTGGCTGTGTAACAGAAAAGATCGGACTGTTTGAAATAGTAATTGCTTCTGTGAGATTCAAATCTAAACTACCCAAGTTTTTAATCGTGAACGTGTGAATAACATTATCACCCTGATAACGCATTTCACCAAAGTCAGTATCATCGGCAATTTCCGGCGTATAATCATTGTTTGTAATAATTATTTTGTTTCCTGTTACTTCAATATCTCCTGAAGGAGGTTCGTAGATAAAAGTAAAAATCGTTGACTCATCTGCCCAATTACCGGCATAGTCCTGTCCCTTCATGGTGAGAATGTAATTTCCATATTCAAGTTCGCCGGGCGAAAAGGTTGTATCATCTGTACTAATATTGTATGCACCGGCAACAAATTCCCATGATGGTATTTTTCTGAATTCAATATTGACCCATTGTGTACCGGAAAGATTATCGTCAGGCATTGTCCATGTGAAAGTAGGTGTTGAAATTTCTGATTGTGATACATTGTTTTGAACTCCATTTATCTCGATAGCTATTGCAGGTGCTTCAGGTTTTGTAGTATCGATTCCGTGTCCCAGTTCATCGATAAAATCTCCAATTTCTGCCTGGCCACTGGAATCTACTGCCCTGGTTTGATATTGGTAGTAACCATCACCATTTAGATTTTTCACATAAAACGCACTATTGATATAGCAGGTGTCTGATAAAATTACAGAATCGGTTAGTGCCCAGTCTGTCCAGTTGGCATAGTCAGTACTGAACCGATAGTAAAGTTCAACTTTTGAGAGCTCCAGGTCGTCGGTTGCTAAATAAGGAATAGAATCAGATTGACCGGGAGTATGATCTTTCCAGTACCAATAGTTGTAGCTGAAGTCACCGGTCTCGTTTTTTTCATCCGGTCGATGACCGCCATAGAACTCGTTCAGACTCATCATAGATTGGGGTGCATCGTCGATAATAATTGCTTGTTCTGCTGCTGCCCCGATTTTTATAATAGCCCAGGTATTAATTTCAGGAACAGTAAATGTTGCATATCCTGTATCAACGGAAGGGGTTAAAATTTCAGGATCGGGATTTTCAGGTGACATTAATGATATCACCAACGATGATGCATCAAATCCTTCCGGCACTGCCATTAAAACGGTTGAGTCCTGAACTGCATTAACATCATATGTCGACATGTCGTAATCGTAATTTACAAAATGGTAGATATGTGATTGATCCGTAGAATCAATATACCGGGTCAGGTGCACCGTTTCAGGCATAGAGGTAAAAATATCCCGGGCAACATGTCCAAAGATCAAACTTTCAAAATCAGTACGATAGCCACTCGCTCCGGTTTTTCCAGCTTCTGAACCATCGTAAGCCATATAATGTTCATAAAACAAATCATCAGTTGAAGTAATTACTGTCCCCCCGTTCACTGTCTGCACACCATCAGTAAAAATACCGGTAAAGCTTCGTGAAACGAATTCACCTTTTTCATTTTGATCACCAATAATCCCAATTCCAACCAGGGTGCCGCCCTGTGTAAGGTACTGCTCTAATACACTCACCTGGTTGTCGCTTAAATAACGGGTATTTGGAAGAATTACGGTGTTATAAGACGATAATGAAGCCAGGGTTAACGTATCAATCGTATTTTTACCACCTGCAAAAATAATATCGTAAGTAATGTGTACTTGATCGAGCATCTCTACAGCGCCTCTGAAGGAACGTCCTTGTGTGCCCGGATCGATTGATTCTCCAGGTTCTGAATAAATGACTGCTACATCACCTTTATGATTATGATTATAAAGTTCGGAATGGGCAAGGACGAAACGGTAAAACGGAACTAAGTCATCAACCCGTTGACCATCCTGGTATTGTTTCCATCCCATGGGAACCTGTGCAAGACCGCCATTAGCAAATGTTTCTGCCGCAAATAGTCCGTCTAATTTCGTTATTGTCTGGTTCCAGATGTCACCTGTTCCGTTAAGCGTGGCTGTGTTTGCCGGAAAATTCCACGACCAGAATCGTTTTCCTAATGCTATGGATGTTTTATATGCAAAAGTTAGGGTGTGATAGGGGTATCCTAATTCATCTAAGAATGTTTCTGCCAATGTATAATCCAATAAATCTGCAACATACCACTGTTTATTGCTGCCGTACACATACCGGTTTCCTCCCAGGTAAACATTTCTGTTATATTCAGATTGTGCATAGTTGCGTAATGTATCGCCCCATTTCCCAAACCAGTATCTTTCAAAATCGAGGTGATATTGCTCCCATGCTTTCCATAATAAATCGTTAGGAGTACTATTTTGTAATTCTCCTATGCTTGAATATCCTTCATCGCGGAGATATTGGGCATAATCGAAAGAAAAAATATCAGTAACCCCCATGGCAGTTAACTCTGAGGTAGTATAATTGTCACTAAGGTATACCCTAAAACTTTCAATGGTTTCTTCGTCGAAACTGTCGAAAAAACCTATAATTGCAACATCGAGAAAAATATATTCTGAGCCCAAGTCTATTGCTAATTTTCCTGAATTAATCAGATAATCCTGTTGATCCTGCCGAGTAATTGGGTTAATATTTAATGTACTACCGTCTAAATCTTCTCCTTTATCAACACTATCATTTAAAATGCTTTCAATATTCTGAAATCCATAATATGTGCCATAACTTATACCCTCAGTGCGCCACATCGAAATTTGATCTTTAATCTGTTGTTTTCTGATTTCTGTTAATGAATGATCAATAGTAGCAAATTCATCAACAATCATGGTTGGTTTAATGCCTGCTGAATAATCGGGACGTGATCCAAATACAGACAAAGCATTCGATGGTTGGTTATATATGGTTAAGGTATCATCATCGTTGGCTGCATATAAGAAACTGTGAAACACAAAAATCATTAGAACATAAGTGCATGCTTTTAGGAACATTTTCATGATTGTAAGTTTTTGATAATTAATTAAAATACATTAGCCTTCTATTAAATTTAAGCTAAATATTTCTTATTTACCATAGAAGAGTTAGAATTTCGGGCATTTTCATTTAAAATGAATCACCATACTTACAAAACCATTATTATTTTCTTTATACAATGCCGCAAGAGAGAATCTAAGCAAGCTGATTCATTCCTATACAGATTCTGTTTTTTCGATTAAAACACACAAACGACAAAGTAATAAACGAAAATATAAGAAGTTGCTTTTATTGAATTTACAAAAAACCAAAAAGAATAAGCTATTAGAAAATAGGTTAAAATCCGACCAAAGATTATTGTTCGATAAAAAATCCAACAGGATAACTAAAAAAATTCCTATATGGTATTTTCAGGTTTAAATACCAGTCATTCTTCAACCAATGTTTATTATAAATAGCTTTTGCAAATGGAAGAACATCCATTTCATTAAAAGATATTCTGAATTTAAAGAAACATATAAATATTAGAAGAAATAAAAGAAAGATCTCAGATATCTTATGCTGTTTTATTACTTTACTAAATTTCATTTAAATACATCCTTTCCTAAAAACCTTAAATTCTTGCAGTTTTTATTCGATTGTGTATATAAATTTCAATCCATGAAATAAACTTTGAAAAGGAACATGTCCTTCATCTTCATAAATTTTTAAATCACAGGAAATATTATCTTTGGTATTAATTTTTGTTTTAAAATCATTTAGTTGTTTTATATTATTTCCCTCAGGATCAAGAAAATCTTGCACGCCGTGTGTTAAAAATATTTTTGTTGTTTTCTTTTGTTTGTTCTCTAAAAAATTAGTTGTTAAATCATTGAAATAATCCTCACAATCAAGAAATCCTCCACTACAAACAATAAATGAATTAAAAGAATCAATATCGGTTAAAAAATCATAGAAGGTAAAAATTGCGCTTAAAGATTGCCCACACAAAGTCCTGTCCTTTGTTGTCCGATATTTATTATCAATGAAGGGAATCAATTCATCATCAATAAATTTTTTGAAATTTTGAGCACCCGGATTAGTACCGACAAAGCTGGATTCTGTTGGCATCATATCTCTGTTTCTGTCTGTATTAACAATCACAACAAGAATCATCTCCGGTATTACTTCATCTATGTAAGCCAAACGGTTGATTATACCTACAGATTCTAAAAATGTATTCAAACTACCATCCAATCGATAAAAAACCGGATAAGACTTTTCTGACTCATCGTATCCTTTAGGTAGGTTAATAATGATTTTTCGATTCTCATCCAATGTTTTTGAATAAACAGAATCAACAAATCCAACTTTTATATCTTGACTAAATAAAACTGTTGTTGATAGAATTAATGAGGTTAATAATGCTAGTTTTTTCATAGTTATTTTATATTTAGGTTTCATTGACAAAAGAAATAATTCTCATCCAATTAATTCCTGTATTTTTTTATCTAACTTATCCTGATGCACTGCGAATATCTCGTTTTCAATCTCAGTGAAATTCTTCTTTTCCTTTGTAAATTCTATTTTCCCTCCATTTAAATAACTTATTGAATCACAAATGGGCAATAAACTCTCAAGAATATGAGATGTAATTACAATCGTTTTCTTGGTTTTTAATTTCAACAACAGGGTTTTAATCTTTTGAACAGTCTCTAAATCAACGCCATTAAAAGGTTCATCTAGAATTAACACTTCTCTATCCAGACAAATGATTCCCATTAGTGCTAATTTCTTTTTCATGCCCGTTGAATAATCATCAATCATCTTATTAAGAGGCAATTCAAATAAAGTATTCCATTTATCCAGGTCAAATTCCGGATTCTGTGTTTTGAATATTTCAAGATATTCTTTACCTGTTATCCTGGGATAGAAATAATTTATTGTTTCAAGATACGCTATATTTTTTCTTTTAACATCTCCATCGTTGAATTGGATAGTTCCCAAAACTTTACTCTTTAAGCCATAAATTGTATTTAGCAAGGTAGTTTTTCCAGAACCATTTAAGCCAACCAAACCATGAATTGTATTGCCCGATATTTCAAGACATAGATCATTAAGTACATTATTATTACCGTAATTAACTTTTAAATTTTCAATTTTAATCATCAAAGTATTTTTGAAGGTTTTTATGTGCTTTTTTGTAATACCTGATCCCCATAATTATTGGAACCGGAAGGAACATAGGCACTAAAACAAAGAAAATATTTAACAAGACAATCATGCTATTTCGGTTCAAATTAGCATTTTCCTCAAACAATCCATATTTAAAGATAATAGTAAGAACCTGAATTATAGATGAAATAAATACAGCGCCAACTAAATAATACCAAGTATCAATTTGAAATATTAATGCTATTATTATAATAGGACTAAAAAGAATTATTAATTGTTTTAAGTTGATTAAAATCTTGCGAAGCATAAAATCCCGGGGATTCTTAGCTAACAATTCAATAAATTCTCTTGGTTCGCCATAATAATAAAAGCCGGAAATAAGTATTGAAAGAAATATTAATCCAACTACAGCTACATTGGGTTTAAATGAAAAAGCGAGGATGATTAGATATACAGGAATTAGTACAATCAGGTTTCTTCTTATTCCACTTATCCACTCAAAAGAACTATTAGAAACAAATGGCAAATTAACTCTAAACTTTAAATTAAGGTTTGAATTAAAAGGATTTATCAGAAACTTAATAATTACTCCAAAATATTCTAGCTTTAAGTTAATTGAAATCAAAGGCATAAATAAAACAATAAGAATAAGTAATCCTATTCCAATCCAATTGAGATGAATTATCCATATAACAAGAAATGGAATGATAAATAATAAATATTCGCTTAAATAGATTTTATATGGACTTTTAAATGTGGTCCTAACAAAATGTTTATCCTTTCTGGAAGCATGTAGTAATATTAACAATAATCCTATTCCATTCAATGCTATTACTGTGTTTTCCGGTGGTTTCAAAAATTGAAATATCAGGAAGAATATATACCAAAGAAAAAGTAGTAATATTATCATCCTAAGTATTCCAATACCTTTCAACAAACGAAATAATTGTGAAATCCTTATTTTAAAAATGGTTATTATCATCTTGGAGTTTTATACAGCCTGACTGAAAATTAACGGGAAAGTAAAATATGTTTTATCCCGAGCCTCACATAAAAAACATATATAACAGTTTTTTTCATAGAAATTTACCTATTAATTATAATTTTTGTTAACAGGTATCTATTTTAAATACATTATATCAATTGTTTTATCAACTAATTCTTTAAATATGTCGAGTTTATCTATGTCTTCTATCTCATAATGCATAGGTATTACTTTTTCTGGTTTTATCTTATTAATAATTTTTGCAGCTTCGTATTCATTCATTGTTAGATTATCTCCACCAATTGGCACCATTGCTAAATCAATATCAGATATTTTATCCATTTCAGGAATATAATCTGTATCTCCAGCATGGTAAATTTTGTAAAAATCATTTAGGGTTAAAATAAAACCGATATTTTCTTTTGATTTTGGGTGGGCTTTCAACCAAAGAAACACATGGCTGGAATTGTAAGCAGGCACAGCCCTTATTTGTAAATTGTTAAATGATAATAGATCATTAGGCTTTATAATAATTGTTTTTAATCCTGTTTTTTTCAACTTTTTTGCTGCCCCCATAGAGCATATAATTTTTGTATTATACTTTTTAAGTTTACTAATATCTTTTTCAGAAAAATGATCGGGGTGACTGTGTGTTATCAAAATATAGTCGGCCTTATCAGAACCGTTCACTTCAATAGGATCAATATAAATTACTATACTATCTGTTTTTATTTGAAAACTTGACGGAAAAAAATCTGATTTACCTACTTTGATTGCACCCCAAGTTATTACAGAGATATTATTTTCAAGTTTTACCATCAAAGGATTTTGACCTCTTTTATCACTAATTGATATTTTAATTATTGTACAGCTTTGAATGGTAAAAAAAAATACTATTGCTATTAAAATATTTTTCATACTACACGAACGTTTTTAGCTTGTGCACAACTACCTATATTTTAACGAGTGATTAAATAACCAAGGGAACAAAGCTTCATCAGTGTAACATGGACCTGGCGTATGTCCCATTCCTGTATATTCACTATAAATAAACATTGGATAACCAGAACGTGTAAGAGTTACAGTAGAACGTTCATATCCTGTAATGTTATCAGATGTTTGTATTTCAGAAGCATTACTATTGCTCTCATAGTTCCGCATATATTCTAATGCTTTGCGGGCAACTTCTACACGTGTTTCTGTATCATTAAGCCCGATATGATACCATACAGCAGTTTGTTTTGCTATCTCATTTCCTAAATCAGATTGGCTTTGCCCAGCCACACGAATAATTGCAGCGAAGTACATATCTTCTTCATACATTCCCTTTGCCAAGGGATAACTGCTTGATCCCCCATAAGAGAATCCAGTTAAATAAATTCGGTTTGAATCAATCCGATAACCTGCATCTATAGCACTTCTTATCCATTTCCCTAATGCCTGTCCATCTGAAGATGAGCTCTTTTGATAATCAATTACAAAAGCAGGGAAATCCTGCGCCACTGCCTGATAATAATTCTCTCCCTCACCCCACATACCGGAAACCAGTAATGGATAATATCGAGATGCATTATCTGTCTTATTGTACCCCCAGGGACTTTCAAAGCTTAATTCTTCATGAACAAATTCAACCGGGACATCCGTATCTTCGAAGGTTTCTTCTGGATTGAGTTCTATCTGCTCCAATGTTTGTTTTTCACAGGAACTTATTAAAAACAGAAAAACGACTGCAATTAAGTGTAGGTTTATTTTTTTCATTTCATTCTTTTTTAAACTGTAAATCACAAATATGTCAATTATACTGCATTTCTTAACAAAGAAAAGGTTTTTTAATGTCTAATTATTGCAAACTTGCTTTTGATTGTTTAATATGTGAAACATTCATGAAATAAAGGGATTCACAATAGAGTTTACAAAGTATATGTTAGGCTTTATTTTGTAATCATATCTTCAATTAACAGAATAAATTCATTAACAGGCTCGAAATAAGGCAAAACTTTGTTTTTGTCGAAATCAAATAAATCGTCATAATCTCCTTTTTGTCTCCATGTGAACAATTGAGAATATAATCTGCCGTATTGGGATTCAATCTTTTCAGTCTTAATAAAATATTCAGAAAAGTTTGATTTAAGGTAATTGATAAACGTATAATTCAATTTATATACACGGGTAATATTTTTCAAAAGAAATTGCGGTAAATAAGATACTTTCAATTAGCATTACTTTTTTTTAATAACCGAGAAATAACTTCCGGTTCATCCATTTCGATAATGTTTCGGTGAGACTCCAACATGTCTCTTGAAATACCTCCCAAAAAAGGATTGTGTTGTAAAATTAAGATGGTCGCTTATTTGTTGAATGGTAAGATTTGTAGAATTAAGCAACGCTTTTGCTTCCAAAATAACATAACTATCTATCCATTCATTGCCGCTCTTTCCACTGGTATCTTTAATTATTTTTGACAGGTATTTGGAAGTAAGAAATAATTTTTTTGCATAAAATTCCATCTGACGCTTTTCTTTAAAATGCAGCCCGACAATTTCAAGAAATTTTTGTACAAGTACTTCATTTTTTGTGCTCGTTTCTTGCTCTATGTTTTTAAAAAACTGGTACCTGGTCCCAAAAAAGAATGCCTGGTTAAGATGCATTACCATGTCCAACCGATATGGATTGTCCCTCATTTTAACAGCAGTTTTTATCATATCAACATAGGTTAACAATATTTTTAAATCATCATTTTTCAACAAAACAAATGGCTTATTTTTAACTTCAAGGAACATGCTTGCCGATTCCTTTCTGCTCATCGAAAAATTCTCCAAAAATTGAGTTGACATAACAATAAAATAACCAAAAAAATCGTCGCTGAACTGTTCGAATTGTACCACTTGATCAGCCAGAATAATAAATATTAAAGGAGCAGTTACATGATAATTTTTCATATTAACCATTCCTTTAATTGTACCCTGTGTACAGATAATTGCAATGGTTACATCAATTTTAAATGGCAAACGGAAGGCTCTGAAAATCTTCGGATCATTAAACAAAATATAATCTTCACCAATTGAGTCTACATCACTTCCTTCAATTTCTTTCCTCCAGTTGTTAAAAGGGGAGATAATTTCTGTCATGAAGCTATTTTTAACACAAAAATAATCGATTTTGGTTTGTATATGGTAATATTTCGACCAATAGGACAATATGTGCGTAATAATGTACTTTCCTGTTAGTAAGCAGGCATTTATTTTTGTATCGTGAAATCTAATAATAGGAACACTTCTAAAATATCATAAATAAAAAAGAAAAAAAATGAAAATAGCAACAGCAATTATTAATATCAAAACACACATATATTTTTTGATATCCATCTTTTTTATAACGACAAATATGCAACTAACAGCAAAAAACATAATAGATGGTTCGCCACGAGACCAACTATTTAATGCAGGTTGGAAGTTCATTCGAGATTCAGTTTCAGGTGCTGAAAAAATGGATTTTGACGATTCCAATTGGATGAATATTGATTTGCCCCACGATTTCAGCATTATGAGTTTACCAGGTGAGGACAATGAAGAGCAGATTGGCCCTTTTTCAAAAAAATCACCGGGAAATGGAAATTCCACAGGACATGTTATTGGGGGAACGGGCTGGTACCGCAAATCATTCACCATAGATAAGGCAGATAAAGGCAAAACAGTCGTTTTAAATTTCGATGGCATTTACATGGAATCAGAAGTCTGGGTAAATGGTAAAAAGGCTGGTGTACATAAAAATGGTTATACTCCATTCTGGTTTGATATAACTACACTGTTAAATGAACCGGAAAAAACAAATGTTATTGCCGTAAAAGTTGAAAATAATGGACGAAATTCACGCTGGTACAGCGGCTCAGGGATTTACAGAAATGTGCATCTCATCATAACCAATTCGGTTCACGCAGCCGTTTGGGGCGTTAAGGTAACAACCCCTGAAATCAATGTTAATTCAGCTTTAGTGAATTTAGAAGTTACTGCTCAAAATGACAGACAAAACAAAGTAACCCCTCAAGTCGCAATTAATATTAAAGATAAGAATGGAAATATCGTGGGGTCTGTAGCTAAAAAAATTACGATAGAACCTCAGTCTGATAAAACGGTTAAAATGCAAATCAATATCGAAAATCCAAAGTTGTGGTCGCTGGAATTACCAAATCTTTATTCGGCTGAAATAATAATTAGAGAAGGGGATAAAATACTGGATAAGTACATTCAACCTTTTGGAATCCGGTCGATTGAGTTCTCAGCCGAAAAAGGATTTCTCCTAAACGGTAAACCTGTTTTGTTAAAGGGTGCCTGTATTCACCATGACAATGGGTTACTTGGCTCTGCAGCGTTCGACCGGGCAGAAGAAAGAAAAATTGAACTGTTAAAAGCAAATGGATTTAATACCATTCGCGCTGCCCATAACCCATATTCCGAAACATTTTACCAGGTTTGTGACCGGCTTGGAATGTTGGTTATCGATGAATTTACCGACATGTGGGAATACTATAAAAACCCTCAGGACTATTCGCGCTTTTTTAAGGATTGGTGGGAAAAAGATGTAACAGATTGGATGATGCGGGATAGAAACCATCCAAGCATTATTATGTGGAGCATCGGGAATGAAATTTATGAACCAGAGGATACGACTCGTTTACGAATTGCCAAACAACTCACAAACAAGGTAAAAGAATATGACAACTCAAGGGCTGTAACAACAGCAATTACAGGTTTTTTCTATCCCGACGGATGGGAAACAACAGCCCCTGTTTTTGAATTGATGGATGTTTGCGGATACAATTATATGCTTGATAATATTGAATCGGACCATGAACTGTACCCCAACCGAATTATATACACTTCAGAATCTTACCCGAAAGATGCGTATTATTACTGGAAAACGGTGGAGAAACATCCATACATGATTGGAGACTTTGTTTGGACAGCCATGGATTACCTGGGAGAAGTTGCTATCGGTAGTACAAGTTATGTTCCGTCAACCACCGGAGAAACTATTTCAGGTAATTTCTCTGGATTCAAATTAACGAAAGGGATAAATATTTTTGATTTACAGCTTAGAAGGCCATCAGCCTGGCCAAAATTTGTCGCTGAATGTGGAGACATTGATATTACAGGAGAAAAAAGGGCACAGATGTTTTATCGTGATGTTCTTTGGGACAATAGTATTCTAGAAGTTAGTGTACACGAACTTATTCCAGAAGGATTTGCAGAAAACCTTGGAGGCTGGGGTTGGCCAAAGGAATTTAAAAGTTGGACTTGGAAGGGTGAAGAAGGAAATACCCTTGACGTTAGGGTTTTTACAAAAGCTTCGCAAGTCAGACTTGAATTAAACGGAGAAGTAGTTGGCGAAAAAGAATTAGTAAGCGATGATAAATACATTGTAATATTTAAAGTCCCTTATCAGGCTGGAGAATTAAAGGCCGTTGCTTTGGAGAATGGAAAAGAAATTGCCAACAAAGTGCTGAGAACAGCAGGCGAACCGGCATCAATAAAGTTGACTGCCGACCGCACTGAAATTTTAGCCAATCGAAACGATCTTTCATTTGTCAGGATTGAAATCGTGGATAAAAACGGAATATTAGTTCCAAGCGATTCAATACCAATTAAAATTACTTTAAGTGGTTCAGGTGAACTTGTAGCTTCGGGTAATGCTAATCCAAGTGACATTGGCAGTGTGAATAAACCCATTGTTAATTCATGGAAAGGGAAAGCACAGGCAGTTGTTCGTCCTTTTGCAAAGGCCGGAGAAATAACGTTGAAAGCAACTGCGGATGGATTAAATGATGGTCAGATTACCATTTTGGTCAAGTAAATTAACAAAAAAGAAGAATTATGAAACAAACCAGAAAAATTATAAAGCGCATTGCATGGGTAACAGGTAGTATTATCGGCTTCATCCTGTTAGCTGTTGTTGGTGTTGTTATTTACTTTAACCAGATGATTTTCAAAACCGCACAAAAGGATATTACTCCCCTTGACCAATCAGTCAAAATCCTCTTTGATACAACACAGGCTTTTAATCCCTATTTACCATCTTTTGAATACATACCGGATGCTGAACCTCGTCTATTTGGCGACCGGATATACATTTATGGTAGTCATGACAGGTTCAACGGCAAAACATATTGCCTGAATGACTATGTGACCTGGTCTGCCAGTATTTATAATCCAGTCAATTGGCGCTACGAAGGCGTTATATACAAAAAAACACAGGATCCTTTAAACACTGACGGTAGTACGGAGATGAATGCACCTGATGTGATTCAGGGGGCAGATGGTCTATATTACATGTATTACTCTCTTGCTGTTAGAAATGAACTCGGGGTAGCTGTTTCTGATACTCCAGCGGGTAAGTATAATTTTTTAGGATATGTTAGCTATGCAGACGGTACACTTTTCGGTAACAAGGAGAACGAATCGACCTTTGATCCCGGTATTTTTATTGATGACGATGGCAGGGTGTATTTATATACAGGTTTCTCTACAACAGGATTGATGAAGACCCTTATGTCACTTGCAGGAATGGGCGAGACGGGATATTCCATGGTTACAGAACTTGAGCAAGATATGAAGACCATCAAGACAGAACCAAAATTTTTAATTCCAGGTGAAAGGAATGCCAGGGGGACAAGTTTTGAAGGGCACGGTTTTTTCGAAGCTTCTTCCATGAGGAAAATCAACGGAAAATATTACCTGATATACTCATCTAATTTAAGTCATGAACTCTGTTATGCAGTTAGCAATTCTCCAGTTGAAGGCTTTATTTATAAAGGCACCATTGTTTCTAATGCTGACATTGGTTTACCGGGTATCACCGATCAGAAAACGGCAAGGAATTATATCGGAAATACTCATGGTTCGCTAATTGAAGTAAATGGAAAATGGTATATATTCTACCACCGACAAACAAACCAGCATAGTTTTTCCCGGCAGGGCTGTGTGGAGGAAATAAAAATCCTTCCTGATGGAAGTATCCCCCAGGCAGAAATGACTTCCCTTGGAATGAATGGAAAGCCATTAAAAGGAATTGGTCAGTACAGCACCCATATTGCCTGCAACCTTTATTCAAAAAACGGGACCATGGGATATGACAAACTTCATGGAGGAGGTGGAAACCTGGAAATGCATCCATATTTCACTCAGGATGGACCGGATAGAGAGGGTACTCCTTTTCAGTACATTGCCAATTTCAGTGATGGTTGTACTGCCGGTTTCAAATACTTTGAATTTGAAGGAACCAATAATATTTCTGTCCGGATAAGAGGAATTGCCGACGGAAAACTAATTGTTCGGGATGATTATAACGGAAATAAAGTAGCTGAATTTGAAATAAAATCCGGTTCGGCAATTAATGAATTTAATAGTCCATTACTTATTTCAACAGGTACACATCCTTTGTTCTTTACCTACGAAGGTGAGGGTGCCATTGATTTTCTGAGTTTTGAATTGATTAAAAACTAATATTTTATGATGAAATTATTTTATATAAATACCTCAAAATTCCTAATTTTTAGCGTTTTAATTCTGTTTCAAACAAACCTATTTTTACAGGCTCAAACACAAAAAGAAAGTATAATAAAATGGTTTCCGGAATACAGTTTTGATGTTGTTCAATTCAAAAACCCTGCGCAGGAATTTGGCCCGTTTGCGCGTTGGTGGTGGCCTGGAAATGATGTTACAAAAGAAGAACTTCGGCGGGAGATAAATGTTTTTGCAGCAAATGCTTTTGGAGGTGTTGAAATTCAACCTTTCAGCCTAAATGTACCAATGAAATCTGAGGAAACTAAAGCCAAAGTATTGAGTTGGGACTCACCGGAATATTACGAAAATGTGAGAGCAGTTTTGGATGAAGCTCAAAAGCAAAATATTATTGTGGACATTACCAATGGTAGTGGCTGGCCTGCCGGTGGTTCTTACCTGAAACCAGAAGATGGATTTCTAAATCTCTTATATGCTTCGAAAGAGGTTACCGGAAATCAAATGATTTCAATACCTGTTCCCAAAACAGACAATAATACAGATGTTCCTTCTACTCTAATTGCCATTGTTGCAGCAAAAACCCGTTCAGAAAACAATACAAGAGAAACAATACTTTTAGATGCATCAACAAAAGAGGTTCTTACTGAATTGGTTAAAAATGACACACTAACCTGGAATGCGCCTGAAGGAAACTGGAAAATTATTGCGTTCTGGAGCCAGCCTAACAGCCTCCTTGGATCCATGACTGCAAGCCCAGAACAGGGGCCGGTTTTGAATCATTTTGATTCGGTTAAGGTGATTAACAATTATGAATACCTGTTTGGTCAGAGAACCAGTTTTGAGCCGTATTATGGAAATTCTTTACGTGCAGTATTTAACGATAGTTACGAATTTGCAGTCGATCGTCATTTCTCGGATGATTTTATTGCCTTTTTCAAAAAGCAAAGAGGGTATGATATAACCCCCTGGCTTCCGGGCAATATGCAGGACAAATACAATTATGCTTCGTTCAAAAATCCAAATAATCCGCCAGCATTCTCTTTTGGAAGCGAAGACTGGAGGCTGAAGTATGACTATGATTTAACGCTTAGCGAACTTTTGGGAAAACACTTTATTGGAGCAAGCAGCCACTGGCTTGAAGAAAGAGGCATGCTTCACCGGACCCAGGTATACGGAATGAACATGGATATGATAGCAAATGCAGGTTTTGCATCAATTCCGGAAACAGAAAGTATGCTCGGGCAGGAAGCGATTATTAAAGTCATGGCATCAGGGGCACATCTGTATAATCGCCCCATTTTGTCGGCTGAATCAGTCGTTTTTAGTAATAGGGGTTATATGACAACGCCTCAGAAAATAAAGCTTGCGGTCGACAAACTTTTTGCAGCCGGTGTAAACCAGATTATTTATCACGGAGTTCCTTACCGCTATATTACCAATGAAACCACAGATTTGGGTTGGTATCCCTTTTATATGGGATTTATAAGTTTCAGTTCTCATTTAGGTGAAAGAACCCAGTTTTGGAAATATCAAAAAGAGATAAATGAATACATTGCACGTACTCAATATGTATTGCGCTCGGGGAAACCAAAGGCTGATGTCCTGATTTATTTCCCTTATATGACTGTGGACGGGATGCCAGATAATCCGGAAGAAATTCTTACTAAAGGTTTTATCGAAGGTTCAGAACCCCCACTGCCCTTAGTTATGGGAGCAGAGACTAAATCAGAAAAAGAAATCTGGGCAGAAAAAATATATTCCCTGATTAATCGGCTCGAAGCCAATGGAATTACCTGGGATTGGGTAAATGATGAATCCATTCAACAAGCCAAACTTGATGGTGATAAACAAATAAACATTCGTGGAAATTTATACCAGTCGCTTATTCTGGCTGATATTTCGGTTATCCAGCTAAAAACTGCCGAACAGATTGAAATACTTGCAAAAGAAGGGATGAACCTGTTAGCAATTGGTGACTTACCAGACAAGCAACCATCTTTTCTGGATTGGGAAAAGAACGATGAGCAAACAAAACAACAAATTATATCAGCAGTTAACGAATTAAATAGCATACACATTCAGCAGGAAAATGAACTAAGTTCCTGGATGAAAGGGCTAAATCGTCCGGTAAAGTATAATGATGAATATAACTTCATCCGTACGCTTCAACGGGAAATGAACGATGGAAGCAGGATTCAATTTATCTGGAACAAGAGTGATGGCAGTCACCCCATCTCATTAACGTTGGATGATAAATTCGAAAATGCTTACTGGCTAAATGCTGAAACTGGCGTAGTGACACGCGTTGAAGGTAAAAAAGAGGCCAATTATATTTTACCTCCTTATAGTACCATTGTTTTATACGCAAGTACATCCCCGAAAATAGAACGCATTTTATTACCCGATGACGAACCGGTAATTTTTGGATCTAACGAGGTTTTAAAACTTGAAAACTGGAATCTTACAGCAGGAGATATTTCAATTCAGGATACATCACTGTTTAACTGGAAAAATCACGAACAGCTTAAATTTTCATCGGAAGAAGGCATTTACAAAACCTCTTTTCAGATTGAAAAATTAAACAAAAAAGAAAGCTACTTTATTGACCTCGGAAAAGTATATTTTACTGCCGAGATCTTTATCAATAATAAACCTGTCGGTAAACGCCTCTTTGCTCCCTATAGCTTTAACATTACCAGCTTTCTTCAAAAGGGAGAAAACATTATAGAGGTTCGTATAACTCCAGGTCAGCTAAATGGACTGATTGGCGAAGCAAAAAAAGGAAATCCGCGGTATAAAATATTTTTAAGAAATGAGAACAGTTTACTATCAGGCGGATTAGTTGGACCAGTCAAATTATATAAGAAATTTTAATTTTTTCACTTATTAATAATTTAAATTTTTAAACATGAAAAGTACAAAATTGTTTTTTATAGGTATGTTGTTTGTTCTTATTTCAACAGGAGTACAAGCGCAAAACAAAACCGGTATCGAATATTTTAAAGGAAAATGGAATGTTTCCGTCAACAGTGCTTACGGTAAGCAAGATATGGTGGTGATAATCGAACAGGATGGTGATAAAACCGTTGGGATTATAAACAACGCTGAAGGAAATGAACTTTATAAAGTAAACAGCACCACAGTAAAAGAGAAACAGGCTACCTTGAATTTTAATGGCAGTCAGGGGCCGGTTACTATGAATTTAGCCATTAAGGATGAGGATACCGTTACCGCAAGTGTTATGGGTGGAATGGCTACCGGAACCGGAGAACGTTTAAAGAAATAACACTTTCAAAAAATATATTGACACTGGTGTTATGTCAACTGAAAAAATACATTTAGCTACCGTCAGTGTCGTTGACCACTGACGGGGCATACCTTGTCAATGGTTGAGAACCTTGACAGTAGGACAATCGAAATTTGCAGTTTGATATAACACTAGTGTAAATAACAATGCAATGTACCTAAATTAAAATTTAACCCTTCGAGTCCAATCTTAACAACTTCAGGATATTTTATCATGTGCTTCCTGAGGCTTCCCACTATTTTTGTTCAAAAAAAATGAGGATTGTAAAAGCTTATAAGACTCTACAAGAGATGATATTTTTTTGATAAATATAAAATTTAATAAATATTGACTGATGAAAGTAAATGGTAAAGTGTTTGTTGTAACAGGCGGGGGCAATGGTATGGGAAGAGAATTAGTGTTAGGCCTCCTTAATAGAGGGGCTAAAGTAGCTGCTGTTGATATTAATGAAGCAGCTTTGAATGAAACTAAAATATTGGCAGGTGATTTAAAGAATGAGCTTACGTTACATGTATTAAATATCACAAACAAAGATGCTGTAAATTGTTTTCCCGAACAGATTGTTAAGGAACATGGAACGGTTGATGGAATAATTAATAATGCTGGTATCATTCAGCCATTTGAGAAGATAAACAATCTTGGATTTGAGATAATTGAAAGAGTAATGAACGTAAATTTTTACGGCTCACTTTATATGGTAAAAGCTTTTCTTCCTTATTTATTAAAACGTCCCGAAGGGCATATTGCAAATGTATCGAGTATGGGCGGATTTTTACCTGTGCCCGGTCAAAGTATTTATGGAGCAACAAAAGCAGGTGTGAAAATTTTCACCGAAGGTCTTTCTGCGGAGCTTGCAAATACGAATGTTAATACTACAGTAATCTTTCCCGGGGCTATTGCTACCAATATTAAGGCAAATTCCGGTGCTGAAGAAATGAATAAAAAGGAGACAAATAAAAGCTCTGTATTAAAACCGATGCCCCCTGCAAAAGCTGCCCGTATAATGATTAATGCAATTGAAAAAAACAAATCGCGTGTATTTGTAGGTAAAGATTCTAAGTTGATGGATCTTATCTATCGCATTGGCCCAAGGTTTGCAACCAATCTTATCGCGAAACAATTGAAATCACATATTCCTGATTAAATCATTGCAGCCCTTGAACCGGATATGTAATCTTTTATTGATGCAATACCGAGAAGTTTCTCTTTTTTTGCCGGATCCAGTTTTACTTCTTTGTTTCCTGTAACTAATGATTCTAAAGGGATTCCCAAGTATCTATTTAATAAAATTATCATTTTTAAGGTTAATGCCCGTTTACCGTGAAAAACTTCTGATACTCTAGTTTTTCCACCAAATAAAGGTGCTACATCAGATTGTTTTAAATTCATTTGTTCCATTCTAAACTTAATGGCTTCTACCGGGTTTGGTGCTTCAATCGGATAAGTTTCTTGCTCATATTTTTCTACGAGTAAAGACAACAACTCTATTTCTTCACCTTCCGGGCTTTCTGGTTCAATAGCTTTATCAGTACTATTTATCAGAGTATAAATTCGCTCGCAGGCTGCATTATATTCATGTTCTGTTTTTAATATTTTAGTTTTCATAACTTACTGTTTTTGCGTCTATTTTGTCGTATTCAATATGCGTCCCGAACCAAACAACAAAGACTATTTTCAACTTATATTCAATATCAACAATCAGGCGATAATCATTACCTTTAATGTTGAACACTACACGTTTTGAATTTATGATACTCGCATTGCCATATTTTGCTTTTAGTTCATTTGCATTATTCCATGTAGAGAACCTAACTTCATAAATCCAAGCTTTCACAGGCTCTTCAGCTTGTTGGTATTTACTTTGCTTGCAATATTCTGTTAATGTTGTCTCTTTTATTATTCTCATACTTTACAAAGTTAACAAAAGTTACCCTATTTGGTAATTTTATCTCGTCGTTTCTATATCAATAAAAAAGCTTTTTACGATTTTTTGCTGGCAAAAATTTCAATTTTTAGGATTTTCTCAATAGCGTCTGGATTTTTTGTTTACTCTTTTTACCTGGAGAAAAAAAGTAAAAGCCCTTGCGGCTTGAGCAAAATATAAATCTGTCCAGTTTTTACCGGATACCCAATGATATTCATTCCTAAATAAGTATAAATGAACAACCACGGAACTCTGCCCGTGGTTGTTCATTTCATTCATTATTCCTGGTTTAATACACTTGAAATTTTGACTGGGCCCAATAATCCAGATGGATTTAAGGGAGAATTAGACTGAAAGAACGGGAATGGTGTAAACGTGTATTTTTCAGGCACATCAGGTTGTAAATCCCCAACAATTCTATTAATCCAAAGATTGGTTACTTTGATATCAATTGTGTTTCCTCCTTGTTGAAGTGCTTCAGTAACATTTACTTTGAATGGCTTCTTCCAGGTAATCCCCAGGTTTTGACCATTTACATATACTTCTGCCAGGTTTTTTACATCACCCAGATCAATCCAGATTTGAGAGTTTTCTGAAAGCCATTCTTCAGCAGTCTGAATAGTTTTTGAATAAGTTGCTGTTCCCGAGAAATATTTTATTCCTGTATCAGAATTTGTTGACCAATCCGTTAACTCGCTAAAAACGACCTCACTAGGAGCTCCACAATCAGTTTGAAACGTAACTGTCCAATCTCCGGTTAATGTGATAAGTTCTGTTTCTGTTTTCTCGGGCAACTTATAAGATTTAATGTCAGTATCGTTTCCAAAGACAATGAATAATGCATCTTCAGGATCCATGTTTAATGAGACTTCGGTACGGCCGTTTTCCATAGAGTAAGTAACTTTTGAGGCTTCTCCCGTAACCGGATTCCATACTTCAGGCTCTTTACCTTCAATGGCAAATGAAATTTTAGGAGATGAACCTTGCTTATCTGTAGTATTTACCCAATAGATTTGTTGATCCCCAAGTGAGCGGTACACAAATCTCATTTCACTATCAGGCTTTGTATTGCTGAAAATAACATCAGGCTGTATTTGCAGATCTCTCAATGCTTCCTCAATTGTCAGGCCTGCATATACTTTTCCTTTTCCAATATTGTTTATGCCATGTTTATCTGCCCAAAGGTGATTGACAATACTTTGAAATTCAGATTCATCATCATTTAATGAAAGTGTGTTTACGGGTTTGTTACCAACTACATTTGCACCTGCTTCTACCATCTCCAGAATAGCTCTAAGAACCGGCAAACTCATATACCGGGTGCTTTCATCTAAAACCAATAAATTGTAATCCATACCTGTTTCTGTAGCAATTTCACCATCTTCTGCATTAAGAACATTGGGAACAGCTCCTGCGTTTAAAAAATCATAATTGTACCCTTCAGGTATCGAAGGCATTCCATTTCTGAATAAATAAGTAAGGTTAGTGCCTTGTCCATAAATGTAGATAATGTCTGCGACAAATTTACCTTGTTGCAGCATGTATGAACTTCGCGCCAGGTAATCCATCCATGGCTTTGCCTGTTCAGCCCAGGTTTCGTGACGGGTGAACCACTGTCCAACAGGCCCCAGCCCAAGTCCGGGAGGAGTTTCTAAAGGTTGATGAACTGAAGTGTGAATAACAAATCTGTTTAATCCGTTTGAAAGCATTACATCAGCCGTAAATTTTAAATTTTCGGGGACAAATCCGTAGAAATTTCCTGATGCAGTAAATGATTCTGCCGCTGCAATATTTTGTCCATAAATATGTGCAACAGAGGCAGACTCACGAACGTCTGCTTCAAACCTGGGCTGAATTTTATTGGTTGGTAATTGACCGGTCATAGTTCTCCCCCCGGGTGTCCATGTTGCCCCCATAGGGATATCGGAAGAACGTTTAACATCCATTCCATCACCTATAAAAGCCCGTTGATCTTCATGTGATTCTGAATATCTTCCCATACCTCTTTCTTTTAAAATAGAAGTTAACTCGTCGTAATGATATTCAGCTACCATATCTGAAAGGGTATTTCTGAAATCCCAAAGGAATTTTTCACTGGCCTCGCTGCTTTTTATAATTTTGCCTGTCAGGACAGGAAGCCACGGCATGATATCGTAGTTGTTACGTTTATTAAATTCTTCAATCATATTGTCTGTCCAGTTAGCAGTACCTGCTTCCCAGCTATCCGTGATTATATATTGTAATCCTTTTGCCCCCATCAATCCTCCGGTTGCATCCTTGTATTGATCGAGATAATTGGTAAAGTATGCCCTTACATGGCCAGGATTTAATTTATCAACCTCAAGACCTGTTGCTTCGGGGGATGCAGGGCTGTTTTCGTGCCCTGTTAATGAATAACCAATACGGATAACATTCCATTTTCCTGCTGGTGGTGTCCAATTTAAAGTGCCATCTTCCTGCATTTGGTCAGTCAGAACGATAATGTCACTTTCATTGATAGTTAATTCCGGGGAAACAACCGGGGTAAATATATTTTCCAAATTTGTAGTTACAGCATAACCGGCTTTGCGTTCAAACTGGTTTATTCGGGGAGCTGTATATAAAACTATCTCGGAAATATTAGTCCCTGAAGGCTCAGGTGTTCCCATTGAGAAACCGCCCATTAATGCTGCGTATGGGTTAGGGCCTGCCGGGGGAGGTGTTTCTATCGCAATACGAAAATATTTAGCAGTTACTCCAGGGAAAGTAAGTGTGTTCTGATTTACCCCACCTGGAGGTATTTCAATGATGGTTTTAAATGTTTTCCCGTCTTCACTGGATTCCAAAAAACGTCTTTCAGAACTGTTTATTGTTCCAAACATACCAACATTTCCACCACCTACCATTGAAACAGAATAAATAGTCTGAGGTTGTTTAAACTCAAATTGAATCCATGACTTTTCCCCTTCAGGAGCAGGAGGTAAAAGTGCTCCTGTAGCTAAATCCCCATCGGTCAACAAATCCAAAGAAAAGCTTCCCCCACTGGAAGTTACCTTTGTTTCTAATTCAGAAAGGGTGAAATCATTTTCAGGGACTTTATAAGCGACGACAACATCATCTGCATAATATTCCGGATGTTCATCATTAGAGCCTTCACTAAAAAATGAATTATCAACAGTTCCGAGATTTTGAAATGTTCCGGTAGTCGAAGGAGGATGTGGCAATTTGCCATTAAAAGGTTTTCCACCTTCAATCAATATTTCACTCCAGACCATTTTTTTCATTGCTTGTTTTGGTTCAACCCAGGGACCTCCACTCTCGCTCCAGCCAGGGGATCCTGCAATTGCCATTTCCAATCCCAATGAATCAGCAAGATTTGTAGTATAACGAAAAGCCTCTTTCCATTCCGGGGTCATATAAACAAGCCGATTTTCAACTACCTGTGGCGTCATCATTGCAGCATCAAAATTTTGGAATCCTCCAATACCTGCACGTTTCATCCATTCAAAGTCCTTTTTAATACCATCTTTGGTTATGTTTCCGTTCATCCAGTGCCACCAAACACGGGGACGTGCTTCATTCCCCGGATTTTTAAATTCCTGATACAATTTCTCATTTGTTATTTCATTTGATGATTGCGAGCAGGAGAACAAACTGACTGCAAGACTAACCACTAACAAAAAATTCAGATTTATTATTTTCATGATGACTATTTTATTTTACTACAATACGCACTCTGTCTAAATTCTGGATTCTTGTAAACGGTGTTTCTGTATCGCCATCTCTTTGAGAAGCTACACGCAGTACAGGAAAGTATGTCCCGGGTTCAGTAAATTTTTTCTTTTTTAAAAATTCGATGTGTGAACCATCTTCGGATACCTTAACATCTGTTAAATCCACAATATCTTTGTATTCACCTGAACCATCAAAATCCCAGGCAGCATAAACCAATTTTCCCTGGCTTTTCGGTATATCAATAGAAGCGTTAAAAGTTACGGTTTCATCAATAGTGATATCAGCCCGTTTTTTTCCGTTGATTGTGACATCAATAACTGGTTGAATACCTCCTCTTTCATTGGCAGCTGGAGGAACTGTAACCTGACCTTCAATAATTTTATAGTTTGTTGTTGATGCTGGTTCAATACCTTTTTCAACCCAATCACTTAAATCAAGAAGCGCCTGCTGTAAAACGCCTAAATAACTAACAATAAAATCCGGATCTCCGGGAACAGGAAAATCACCATGGTTAGCATGATCGGTATACCACAACCTAAAATTATCATCTGTTTTATCACCCAGTTTATTTTGAACCTGTTGCCTGTACCAATCACCCTGCCAAGGCAAGGCTTCGGTGTCCCATAGATTTTCCAGTGCTATTACTTTTCCTTTAATACTCCCATTTGGAATTACACCTGATGCCCCCATTGCAAACATAGGGCCTAATACCATTGGCCGCTGTGGATATATTGGATTTCCATCAGCATCGCGAAACTGATCCCAGGTTGGGTATCCTTCTTTTGGAACCTGGTGGCGATGATAAGTCTGAGCAGCCAAAAAGTTGGAGTTGTCAACCATCACTACATCCCCGATTTTCAATTTAGATAAAACGTCTGCATTGGCAGCACCAAAAACAACCACATCCTCAGTAATCGTCCTTACAGGAATAGTCTGGCCAGCTACATCGCCGGTTTTTAGTATCAAATCACCACCAAGAAATTGTAGCCTTGGCATTTTACTTTCCAATTTTAAAGCAACCGGGATTTCCTGATCTTTTTGTTCCATATTCTGCCAGGCTTTATCTGCCGTTCCTCGCGCTTGTCCGGGCATTGCATAAACAGGTAGACCAAGTTTCTGGCCTTCGCTCAAGGTAAGCAGTTTGGTTATTTTAGCTTCATGTTGAATGCGATCGTTTTTAAAGGATTCGGGATGATCGTACCCATAATATCCGGGCTTGCTCCAAAAATCTTTAAAATATTCTGGATCGGCCATTAATATCCCGGGATAAAGAACACCAAAAGCATGAATTCCCATGGTTTCATGAGCATACCACGATTCCGGATTGAACCCCATTTTTGTAGCCTCCTGCAGGGCAGACTTTTCTATATCGTTTAAACCTTTATACATATCCCCGCTTCCCCCGGGTTCTACAGCATCAAGAATTTGAGGGAATTTATCCCTTAAAATCCGCATGGCATGCATACGAATAGTAAACATATTTGGGATTGCCATCGGCGAGCCAATAACAAAAGGAACTGCTCCATCCCAAACTCCTTCATTATTTTCAATAGCCCCTATAGTCCGATATGCACCACCGCTTCCACCAAAAATATAACCATACGTATGGTGTTCACCAAATAACTTTGCGGCAATTACTTTAGAGAACTGGGCACAAGCTGCATTTGCCTTGTAGGCACCAATTAATGGATCAATACTTGAACCATAAGTGTAAGTTGCCCCACCTCCGTTTGTTTCTATAAAATAGGCTCCATGGGTAACAGAAAAACCAATTTTATCGGCTTCACCTTCTGCCCCTTGCGAAAGATTTTCACTATCTGGGACAGGTGTTACATATTGAAAAAAATGTCCCTGGTAATTCTCCTTTTCAGGAAAATAAAATGAAAAACGGGTATCAGTCCCTTTAAACCCTCCATGAATATAATGATGACGGACTGGTTTATCCCGCCATTCATCAACATCAACATAAGGATGGTTGAAAATGGTATCCGATATTTTAAAACAATCAAAATCAGTATCTGTAAATTTTTCCTGGGCATAGGTAAATCTCCAAAGACAAGAGATTACAATTAAAAAAGACGATAGTCTTAAAAGTTTCATAGTTTTAATTTTTTATTTATTTTCAGTTCTTTTATATATTAAATTGATTCTTTTAGTCATTTTACACATTTTTCAATCCATTGCACAGTTGTCCTGGGATTAGCTATAGTAAACTTTGTTTTATGCCTGCACAGATATTCCATAGAAAACAATTCTATTTTCCCATCCATATTTTAAAATCAGATGCCCGGGAGCGGCTTACTGAAATGCTAGTATCAAAAGGAGGTATTAATTTAACGATTAGTTTGCCACTGAAATAGTTCTCGAACTTATGAATGAAATTTACATTTACAATAGTGCTTCTATTTACCCTAAAAAACATGGTGGGATCGAGTTCTGCCTCTAAGTTATCCATTGAGAAATCAATAATATGCTCCTTTTTATCAGATGTAACTGCGTTAAGGACTTTATTTACAATATAAAAATAAGCAACCTGCTCCGAGAATATGGAGTAATAAGCAGTTGTTGATTGTACTAGAAATTTATCCCGATAAGAAACTGCATCTTTTTTTAACAGGCTTATAAGATTTTGGTAATCATTTTTTTCACTTGACTTTTGTTTGTGTTGGAATTCAAATTTTTCGATGGCTTTTAACAGGCGATTGGTTGTTATGGGTTTTAATAGATAATCAATGCTGTTTACTTCAAATGCTTTTATGGCATATTTATCATAAGCAGTTGTAAAAATAATCATGTTTGTAACTTCCACTTGTTCAAAAACTTCAAACGAGATGCCATCATTTAGCTGGATGTCCATAAAGGCAATATCAAAATCATTATTTTCCTGTAACCAGTTAACAGTATCCTTTACACTGGTTAATTGTTTTAGGTTTATCCAGTCAGGACGTAATCCTTTGATATTTGATAATAAAAAATCGCTGATGCTTTCTTCATCTTCTATGATAATATATCTAATCATTGTTAAATGTTTTAAAGTAATGGGACACTAACTTTAAATTCTGTCTCAGATTCTTCAATAAGAATACCTTCTGCACCTAATATTTCATATCGTTTGGTAAGGTTTTTTAATCCCATGCTTGTAGAGTATGTTGTTTTCTTTTTTTGGATATTATTGGTTACTATTACTTTATTATCTGCTGTTTTTATGCTTAAATTCAGGGGGGTATCTTTTGAGGTTATGTTATGTTTTATAGCATTTTCAATTAATAACTGAAGTGTTAATGGTGCAATTTTGCTTTTAAGATCTTTTGGTTCTATTTTTTTCTCTACAATCAAGCCTGTTTTTAACCGGATTTTATGTAAGTCTATATAAGCATCAATAAATTCGATTTCCTCTTCTAGCCAAACCAATTGTTTTTCGTTGCTTTCCAAAACATACCTGTAAACTTCAGCAAAATCTTCTGTAAATTTTGATGCTGCTTTTTGATCGGTATTGATAAGTGCCCTTAAAACAGATAAGTTATTAAATAAATAGTGCGGGTTTAACTGATCTTTTAATGAATTATAACTCATCATTAACTTCTCTTGTGTTATCGCACTTATTTTTCGCTCTGAGAAAATTAGCTGATCTACTACACGTCTGAAGATTAAATAACTTATGATTCCGTTTATAAATAACACATTCAATAAAAGGCCTAAATACAATTCCGACTTTACTGCATCAAAATTATCTATTTGAAAAATTTTCTTTGTAAAAAGAAACATCAAGCTACATAAAACAACTGCAAAACCAAAATAAGAAAATATACGAGGATTTAACTTTTGGGGAATAGGCAGAAACTTGTCAACAAACCGGTCAAATCCAATTTGCAATTCACTCATTACATTAAAAACTATAACTACAATAAAATACTCTTTAAACCCAAGAGTAAGCACTTCTTTTTTCCCACCAATAAATAAAATAGTTAACTGTAAGGTTACAATAGCTATTATACTGACCATTGCAATCCTAATTAATAAATAAATGTAATTATTATCTATCAACCGTTTATTTCTCATCTATACAAACTATTTATTAAAGTTAAATATTAATTTTCATAAGTGTAATAGGGAGAGCAATTTAACCAATCTACCCCTCCTTTACTAATCTTCAAACATTTCTTTATATCTAAAGCAACAACCCTCTGGTCAGGAAATTTTGCGTGAAGCTATTCCGTTATACCTATCAGCAAGCCTGCATTTGCAATGGTTCTTATCCGTTTTCTCCATTTCTAAGCTTACTGTAAACCAACCATGTTTAAATGATATAGTTATCGATTTTTCGTTAACCTCTATTTTTTTTATTTCTACTGTTCCATCTTCTTCAGAAGTTACTGTTCCCAACAACTTACCATCTTTGTTTAAAATTTTTACATCCAATTTGGAATCTCCATTTGGAGTATCTTTAATTACAGCATTCCAGGTTCCAACATATTCATTTTTATTTATACTTTGCCCATTTACCAAGATAGATGCAAAAAGCAACATTACAATTCCAATTAATTTATTCATATTATTTATTTTTAAAGCTTTGAACTTCAACATTAAATTACTTACTAAAAAAGATAACCAAATGTAAAATACGTACTGTTTCCAAAATTATCCTGTGAATTCATCGCGTGACCAAATTCTATTCTGCAAATAAAATTTCGATTAATCAGGAATTGGGTTCCAAAACCAATAGCATGATGTATTTTTTCATCAGAACCATTTTTTATATATTCATCATAAGAAATTTTGTATTCTGAAGTACCATTAAAATCTGTATTGTAAAAACGTGTCCCGATTGAAGAATCAAAAAATGTATTAAGTCCAAAAGCTAAGTTTTGGTTAAGAAAAACCATATTTTTTGACAACCATCGGAGCTCAATATTAGTTGATGCTATATCTAAGGCTTGTATCCGGTTTGACATCATACCCCTGACAGTAGAACTTACCGGCATAGCATAAAAGGGTACATTGTTTCCAATAGTTCCTTGATAATCTACCCGATAAGCAAGTGTTACCTTATCAAAAAGAAAGGTTATATATTGTCTCCAGTTGAATTCGTATTTACAGAAATTTGATGGATTACCTAAAAATTTGGGGGTAACTTCAAAATCTAAATCAGCAAATATTCCTTTTCGTGGTGCAGCTTCCTGATCCCGGGAATCATAACTTAACCCAACACTGTAGCTGTTCAGAAAATCCCCATGGGCTTCATTTCCCTTAATAATTCCCCAATTTAAGTACTTCTCGTATAATGTTTCATCAAAATATTTATCACTTTCTTTTTGCCCTTTGTTTATTTTATTAAGGTTAGCATTTTGAATATCAAAATATTGAAAATTAATACCTCCTTTAAATTTAAAGTTACTTCCAATATCTTTAAGCAATATAGATTTAAACCTTAACGTTTTTAAATTGTAATAATAGAATGATAAAGGAATTGTATCTATGAAGGGGGCTTGATAGCCGTTAAAACCATAAAATTGATTGCATATATCATTTTTAAAACCAATTTCTGATTTAAGTCTATAATCCCCTTTTAATTTTTTTAAGTCAATATTTAAACCTAAATCTGTAGCCCCTTTGGTTGAATACATAGCATTTAACGTAATATCCTTTTTCGTATTCGGATAATACTGGCCTTCATCAAAATCGTATAGCATAAAAGCAAGCCCCATTATAGTTCCTTTATCCGAATCATATTGAAATACAGGTAGTGGAATATACATATATCCGGTTTTAACTTTATCTTCTTTCTGTGCATTTATCAATTGAAGACATAGAATCAATGCTATTACTATTGTTGCACATTTTCTTTTCAATCCCATCTTTTAATGATTTATCCTTTCTGAAAATTTTTAATCCCTGTTCCTGCAAGTATAAGCTTATTTTGTACTTATACTTGCAGGAACAGGGATATTAGGATTATTAATCTAATTTACCAACCGATTTTAAATAATCAATTTCATAGATTTTATATTGCGTTTTTGCCTCAATAAGGTTACTGTTCGATTCCTGCCATTGAGCTTGTGCCGCTAGTAAATCAGTCAAAGGAGCCATTTGGTTGCTGTATTTACTGCTCATAACCCGTAAATTTTCATTAGCTTGCTTCATGGCGAATTCTGCCGCGTCTATCATAACAATACTTTCGTTAAGGTTATTTAGTGCATTGCTGGCTTCCAATGTCATCAAGCGTGTATTTTTATCTTTATTGTATTGGGCATTTTCTAATTCGAGCTGGGCTATTTTTACATTTTTACGGCCTTCGCCCCAATGAAATATAGGAATACTAAGCGATGCTATTGCATTAAACATAGCTCCGTTCATTGTTTCTGAATAAGCATATTCCTGTCCTTCATATTCTGTAACCCCTTCTGTTTTAATGTTACCATACCAGGAGTAACCTGCAGAAACCCCTAACTGTGGAAGGATATCAGCCCTCGCCATTTGAATTTGATATTCGCTGGCCTGAACCCCCATATCCAGTAGTTTAATTTCAGGTCGTTCTGATAAGTCAATATTTAAACTTTGAATATTATTTATTTCAAAAACAGTATCTGTCGGAATAATTTCAGTCTCCGGTGCTAATCCGGTTATGTAGCATAATGATAACCGGCAAAGGTTGGCCCCATTTTTCACCTTTAACATCTGGTATTTAATTTCACTAAGCTTTGCTGCCACCTGCAGGTAATCATTTTCAGTAATCATGCCCGACTCATGTGAAACTTGCATTTGCTGTTGTAAAGTATCCAATTGGGCCTCATAAGCTTTTATGAGCTTAATTTTTTCAAGAACAGCAATGTAGCTCCAGTAACTATCTTTAGCATTAGCAATTACATCTGCTTTGGTCATTCTTTCCTGTTCAGCATCGCTTTGTATACCGATTTTTGCCAATTGATTTGCAGTCCTGATTTTCCCTCCTGCATAAATAGGTTGTTGTACACTGAACCCAGCTGAATACATACCTTTAATAACCAGCGTTGAGGTTCCCATATCGATATCCGGAGATAAATAAATACCCATCGCAGAGCCTTCAATATTTGGAAGGTAATTGGCAAATGCAATGTCTTTATTATATTGTGCCTCTATAGAATTATTACCGGCAATTTTCATGTCCTCACTTTGCTTCAATGCCATTTCGGTGCATTGATCAAGAGAAAGATTTATTGTTTCCTGGGCATAGCAACCTAATGATGCCAATACCATTAAGCATATATATAGTATATTTTTCATATGTTTCTTTTTTATTTTCAATAATCAGATGGAATGGGGCATGATTAAATAATTATTGGATTTGTTGTGTCCATGAATCTAATTTTCTTATGTGCCTGAATAATTATTAATCATGCCTTGTGTTCCATCCTTTTTTTAATTTATTGGTTTTCTTATTCTGTAAAATGCTGTGTATAACAGGGGCAGCAATAAAAGTGTAATAACGGTTCCTACAGCCAATCCTCCCATTATAGTTAGAGCCATTGAACTATACATCGGATCGATAAGTAATGGAACCATCCCTACAATTGTTGTTAATGATGCCATTAGTACAGGTGTCACACGAGATATCGTTGCATTTACTACAGCATGGTATGGGTGTACATTTTCTTCTTCTTGCAAACGGTTAATTTCATTTACAAGAACAATTGCGTTTTTAACCATCATCCCCATGAGTCCCATCATACCAATGATTGCCATAAAGGTAAAAGGTGATTTACTAATCAATAATGTGGGGGTAATTCCAACAAAGACAAAAGGAATACATATAAGGATTAATATCACTTGCCGCCAACTATTAAACAGTAATAGCAACACGATAAGGATAATCGCAAGTGTTAGCGGCATCCATTTTGTCACACTTCCTGATGCATCTTCCTGCATTTCGATTTCACCAACCCATCGTTTTGAGTATCCATGGGGAAGTTCTATAGCATCTATTTTATCTTGAATATCAGCAAGAATAGCAGAAGGGGTTGCTGCCCATAAATCATAGTTGGGATCACATTCAGCTTCGATAACCCGTTGTCCATTTACACGGCGGACAAGGTTATCATCCCATTGTAAAGCTACATCGTTGGTTACATTACTAAGAGGGGTTGCCCTGAACATACGATCTTGCAATTCAGACATAGATTTGCCACCTGTCATTACACCTGCTAAATCATCTTGTGAAAGGCTTATGTTCATCATAGTCCATACCGGAATATCACGAATATTTTCAATATGTGAACCATCTTCATTACGGACTCGTAGTTTCACTAATACCATTTCTTTATCATCATTAATAACACCGACAGTCATCCCTTCATTTGCTGCCTGAAGGGCATTGCCAATATCACCCCTGTTAATACCGGCACGAAGGGCATCTTGCTGGTTATATTGAGCCATAAGTGTTTTTTCCTGGGGCTTCCAGTTATTTGATACCGAGTAAGGATCAACCAATGGGCATTCACGCATAATATCTTCTGCCTGACGGCTCAAGTCACGGAGAACAGCTGGATCCGGCCCTGCAAACTCTACTTCAACAGTATGGGAAGTAGTAATTGAGAAATTATATTTTCGGATACGGATATAAGCATCTGGATATTGCTCGCGTAATTGCTTGCGGACAATTGGAATCTGCCCGCATACAGTTTTATAATCCGGACAATCCACTAATAGTTCACCATAACTTTCACCTCCATTTGTCATTGGCCGTACCAGGCAATACATACCGGGAGCACCTCCCTGGCTGGCAGATACTTTCTCTATAGACGGATTTTTCAAAAGCAATTCTGACATTTCTATTAGGTCATCACGTACTTTATCCGGATCAGTCTGAGATGGCATATGATATTCTACAATAAACTGTTTGTAGTCAAAATCAGGGAAGAACAGATTTTTTACATGAGTCATTCCATATAAACTAATTAGCAATACAACAAAAGCCACAGAAAGAGTTGCAGCACGGTAATTAATAAACATGGTTATCAATTTGCGTACTATTCGATGAATTTTACCATTCATTACCTCACCATCGTTGACTTTATTTTTTTCTTTTTCAGTAGGTCGTGCAGGGAACCATACTTTTGCAAAAAACGGTACTTGCACAAGAGCAAACACCCAACTTAAAAGTAGACTTACACAAAGAACAAGGAACAGGTCACTTGCATATTCTGCAGCCGAACCCTCAGCAAGGAAAATACCAACAAAAGTTGATACAGCGATAATGGTTGCCCCTAAAAGAGGCAGAGCATTGTTTTTACCAATTTTATGAAGGTATGTTTTAGGTCCATGCCCCTTTTTCTTGTCTACAATAATACCATCCATAATTACAATGGCATTGTCAACCAGCATTCCCATTGCAATGATAAAAGCCCCAAGGGAAATACGCTGTAGAGTAGTTCCCATCGTTAAAAGAAGGGGTAATGAAGACGCAATAGTCAGCACCAACCCGGCACCTATAATCATACCGCTTCGAAATCCCATGGCAAAGACCAATACAATAATTACAACAACTACAGACATCACCAGGTTCCACATAAAAGAGCTGATAGCTGTATTTACCTTGTCTGGTTGAAAAAATACTTTATCAGTTTCTATTCCTACAGGAAGAGTTTCTAAAACTTCGGCAAGTTTTGCGTCAATCTCTTCACCGACATCAGGCACAACAACATCATTTTCCATAGCGACCATAATAGCTATGGATGGTTTTCCATTAACAAAAAAACCTTGTGTTTGTGGTTCGTCATATCCTCGTTCAATATCAGCAATATCACCCAATTTAATTTGTTTACCATCGGTAGTTTTTATCAAAAGATTTTGCAAATCTTCTACTGTTTTGACTTCTGCGTCAACACGTACCTGCAGATTGTCGTCATTTGACTGATATTTTCCACCACCAACTGTTGATGTTGCTGATTGTAATGACATCATAATCTGGTTTGGAATCATGCCATTCCGAGCAATTTTTTCTTTAGAAAGGGTGATATTTATTACTTCAGAACGGTTCCCAACCAGGTTAATACGTTTTACCCCTTTTACTTTTAGAAGTTCACGTTGGATGAGTCCCGCATATTTGTTTAACTCATTGTAATCATAGCCATCACCTGTAAGTGAGTAAAATATGCCATATACGTCCATCATATCGTCAATAACGATTGGATCGCCACAATCCTGGGGAAGATAAACTTTAACATCGTTTACCTTTCTGCGTAATAAGTCAAAATATTGTTCAATTTTCGCTAATGGTACAGACATTTCAAATTCTACCGCAATCATTGCCATACCGTCATAACAATCTGATTTGATTTTGTACAGATTTGGTAATGTTCGAAGTTTGTCCTCCATCACTTGCACAACTTTAAGTTCTACTTCATGGGCGTTTGCCCCTGAATATGGAACCACGACCATTGCCTGCTTAACTGCTACAGCTGGATCTTCTAATTTTGGCATGGCTTTGAATGATAATATCCCGGCAATCAGAAATATTGCCAAAAACGACCAAAACAGCGTAGGACGTTTAAGAAAAAACTCAGTAATCTTCATTATAAAAGTCCTCCTATGTTTGTTTTGCTGGCATCACTTAAGATATTAACGGCCTCGCTTTCTTGTAGAGAATTAACCCCAGCACGAACAATCTGTGCGTTATCATCAATTCCTGAGATATAAAAATTTCCTTTTTCGTCAATGCCATCTACCTTTACCTCTTTGCTATTCACTTTCCCTTCCGAATAAATCCAAACAAATGTTTTTTCTTCTTTTGTAAAAACAGCATGAGGAGTAATTGTATACTTACCAACAAAATCCCTATTCTCTTTTTCAATCCTCAATTCTACATTCATCCCTGCTGTAATTTTACTGTTGAAATCCTCAATAATAAACCGCATCTGGTAAAGTTGGTTACCATCAGCTTTTGGGCTTATTGAAATAAGCTCTAAAGGCAATTCCTCATTTCCAAGATATTGAGAACCCATGTAGAAATTTTTAAAAAGTTTTCTATCTACATATTGATTAGCAGGTATATCTGCAATTACTTCGTATTGAGAATTATCCAAAAGGCTAAAAAGTGGCGAACCGGCATCAATCATTTCTGATGGATCATTATTAACTGATTGAATGTACCCGGAAGTAGGTGCATATAATGTTGTATATTCAACTTTATTCTTATATGTTTTAACCTGGATTTCCAGTTGTTCTAACCCTGCCTTTGCCTTTTCGTAATCATTAGCAGCAATTGTTTTGGCTTTATACATTTTTTCCAATCTTGCAACTTCATCTTTTACCTGGGCATATTGAATTTTATAAGCATCTAAACCCAGTTTATAGTCAGAAGAATCGAGCTGTGCTAAAAGTTGGCCTTTTTTTACATAATCTCCTTGTTTTACATAAATTTTCTGAATCTGTCCGGCTGTTTTAAAACCAACACTAATTTCATGTGCCCCCTGTACCATACCCGAAAAACTCACTGTTGAATAATTCTCGACTTTCTCAGCTTTTGTAACCTTCACACTCTTTGTAAATTCTTTGTTGTACTCATTTGTTCCGTCAACATTTTTATTTCCGCCACAACTCATTAAAATTATTGTAAGGGAAATACTCCATACATGAATCACTTTTAATCTACACATAACTATTTAATTATTTTTTCATGTAAAGTTGCCGCTTACAAATAGTGATTTTGAAAAGAAATAACGGAGAGGTATAAATGATATCCTGAATGGTTTGAAAATGTATCTGAATGGTTATTTCAAACGTGGAAGATTCCCAAAAAATTAATTGTAAGTTTTTTATTATCTCTTCAAATTAAGTTATTAACACCTAACTATCAACCATCTACACAATCTTTTTTTTGATTTTATTCTTATATATTGAGATTTTTATTCGCCCAGATAAAAAATTTCGTAAGGCTATAAACCAAAATCTCTTTATCTTTATTTAAGTCAGTTGTTCAAGTCTTTCAATTTTTCAAAAGAATTATTAAAACTGAACCAATAATCATTATTACAGAACCAATAATTTTTTTTACAATATCTTTTTCCTGAAAAATCTTGTATCCAAAAATAATGCTTACAATTATTGAAAGTTGAAAAAGTGATAACGCATAACCAACCGGCGTTTTATCAAACGCGTAATTTGTTGTAAACTGCATTATTCCGATACAAACAAAACAATTCTTAATACCCCCTTCACAATAACGTTTTTTATTTCTGAATATAATTTTCTAAAACAGATTTATCTCCATCAATATCCGGATAATTTTTTATACCCAGTAGTTCTGCAACAAAAGGGTATACATTTACATTTTCAAAACTTTCCATTTTTTCGCCTTTTACGATCTGTGGTCCGGAAGCATAAAAAATTCCTTGCATATCAATAATTGTTGGATCGTATCCATGGACTCCTATCAATGAATCTTTTGCCAAAATTTCGTTTTTAGTTTTTTCTGAAACAACATAATGACCTGGTTCCATTTCCAGAATAATATCCCCCACTCGTGGATTATTTCTACTATTCCAGCTTTCCGGGGTCTCTTCTCTTTTATAAATTTTGAAATGATTCTCTTTTGATTTTAATTTCTGAAATAACTCATCTTTATACATTGAATCTTTGCAATAAAACCGAACATGTGTTCCACTTACTGTTGACCGTATTTTTTCTGAATCTAATCCGCTCATTAATTCTTCCTCTAAAAGGTAGTTTTCAGGTTTTGGTTCAATCCCTATCATTCCGTGGTCGCTTACAACAATAACATTTACATCCAGATTGATTTTTTTCAAATCATCCATTATCAGGCCAAGTAGGTGATCTGCCTTCGATACTGCTTCTTGCATTTCTTCTGACACAGGTCCATATCTATGCCCAACATCATCAGTAAAAGAAAAGTACAATGTAATTAGATGTGGCCTTTTCTCCTCTGGTAATTGAAGCCAATGCATAACCGTATCAATTCTTTGTTCATTGGAAACACTACCATCATATTTTTTCCAATAAGTTGGATAGCTACCAGCAATTTCCGTTTCAGATCCAACCCAAAAATAGGATGCGGCTTTCATTCCATTTTTTTGTACCAATTGCCAAAGTGGTAAACCACCATAAAAAGACGGATTTTCAACTAAATCCCGATTTGATGTAATATAGGATGTATCTAAATCCGGTGCAAAGAAAGAATTGTCAACCAATCCATTGTTCGCCGCATGCATACCTGTAGCAATTGCATAATGATTGGCAAAAGTTTTGCTTGGAAAAGTAGAGATTAAAGACTTTGCAGTAATTCCATTTTCAATAAATTTCTTGAAATTTTGCGCATCGTACCGTTCAACATAATCGTTCCTAAAAGCATCAAATGAAACCAGTAAAACATAGGGTTTAGTCTCCATTTTCGATAAATTACCTGAACAGGAAACAAAAACCAAAATAAAAAACAACCACAGTATTTTTCTCATAAACAAGGTATATTTCTATAATATTAATAGAGTTTAGAATAAGCCCAAATTTAAATATTCATTTATGGCTTTATATTTACCTGGGTTTTAGAATATGTTAAATAATTGCAAACAAATAGAAACGCCCAAATTTGCATTGGCTCTATAAAACAATTTTTAAAAAATTTACTTATTATATAGATATACGGAGTGTAAGTTACTTTAAAAATAATCTATAAACTTAAACTAATGTTCTCTATTTCGACATCTCTATCTTTTTAGATATATATAAATAATCTTCAGTGTTTAAGGCTCTGATTATAATTAAAGGTAGATGATTGAAAGGAGCAAAATCAATCTGCAGCTTGTGTTATAGTTACATAATCAAAATAATTTCCTGCTTCAAAAGAGATATTCATTATTCTTTCATTTGCAGTGCTATTCTTATATAATTTCACAAAAAGAGTGTTTTTGTCTCGACGTTCTACTATAAAATATTCTTCCTTTATTAAATATGAATCTGATTCAAGATTAACATCATCCCTATCATAATAAATGTATGTGCTATCTTCAAAAGAAATTCCATCAATCCACCACCAATCTCCTTCTGTAGTTATAATTACTGAATCTGCCCCAGATGAAAGCTCTACATTCTTTGTAGATAATTTAATATTATCATCCCACTTTCCTATAATATCTTCTTTATCTGAACAGGACGTAATAAAAACAACACAAAAAGTTAAATGAATGATTTTATTCATAGTCTGAAAAAATAGATTTGTTTTCATATAATCTGAATTTAGTTTGCTTTCTAAATGGTATTAAATTTTATCATATCTATTCCTGATGTTATTTATTGCTTTTTGGTTGCTTAAGCTTAAAAAAAACAGAATAATACTTCTCCTTAGTTTGTTTTTAATATCCGTTCATTCACTGATCAATTATTTAATCAACGAATGTTTTTAACTAATAAAAAAAGAGAATTTATAAATGTATGCTAACTTATAAACTCTCTTTTTATTCTATTTTTACAAATAAGTAAAAATGTAATGCCAGGTTAAACCGCAGCACTCCAATGGCCGTGAAGATTACAATATTCACGGGCTGTTACTGTTTTAGCATCTGTATAAAACACAGCTTCCGGAGCTTCACCAGGCTTTAAGAATTTTTTCAATGATTCTGTCTCAGTTACTAATTCAATCCACTGAATAAAATGGTCTTCTAACATAGGGTGAGTAACTGATCCTACGGTTACTTTATAACCTCCATCGATTTTTTCAATAACTGGAACATGTTTTTCAGTTGCAGCATCTACAGTATTTTCATCCAATAGTTCCATAGCCTGACCACAGCATGATAACTTTCCCATTGATGGGTGAACTACTTCTGTAATATTTCCACAAACATTACAACGATAAACTTGATTTAATTTTGTCATGATTACTTTAATTTTAAATTAACGTTAATCTATATAATTACCTTTAATTCTGAACAAAGGAGCGATTGTATTTTTTACTGCTTTATATTTTAATATTTCAGTCATTTTCAAATTTAGTACTATCTGCGAAATGACCAATAATTTATCTTCAGGTTTACTAAATTAATTTTCCGAACAGATATAAAACTATAAAATAAAAAACTTCATAAACCTTAAATTCTTTTCTTAATATGAAACATAATCCCACTGTAAAACTTAAAAAATCCCCATTTCTATTATTCTCGAGTAAAAATCCTCATATGATTTTTAGTTCAAAATTTATTATAAACACCTAAAAACATATTAATTAGGTTTTTAAAATCTCAAACATCAATATGAATTTGTAAAAGGTTACAAATTCATAATCACTTGACTTTCCTTGTCTCATTTTGTATTTTTATAGAGCACAAATACCATAGAAATTATCTATATCAACATAAAAAAAATAGATGAAAATTATAGACTAGGTTTTTGTAAATTTGTAAAACTCACCTTTAAAAGTAAATAATATGAAAAGTAATTCAGAACATAGCAAATGTCCTGTTACCGGTCATCACTCTATGAACAAGGGCAATAAACGTGACTGGTGGCCCAATCAATTAAATTTGAAAATACTTCACCAGAATTCATTGTTAACTAATCCCATGGGTAAAGAATTTAGTTATGCAAAAGAATTCAAAAGCTTGGATCTGAAAGCTATTAAAGAAGACCTCACGAAAGTAATGACTAATTCTCAGGAATGGTGGCCAGCAGATTTTGGTCATTATGGGCCTTTTATTATCCGCATGGCATGGCATAGTGCAGGAACATATCGTATTGCAGATGGTCGTGGTGGTGCAAGTACAGGAGCTCAACGATTTGCTCCACTAAACAGCTGGCCCGACAACACCAACCTAGACAAAGCTCGTCGTTTACTCTGGCCCGTTAAGCAAAAATACGGCAAAAAAATCTCCTGGGCAGACCTTATGATACTCGCAGGTAATGTTGCACTGGAATCAATGGGATTTAAAACCTTCGGTTTTGGTGGTGGACGAGAAGACATTTGGGAATCTCCTGAAGATATATATTGGGGTTCCGAAGGAGAATGGTTAGCTGATGAAAGATATTCTGGCAATCGTGAACTTGAAAATCCTTTAGCAGCTGTTCAGATGGGACTAATTTATGTGAATCCTCAAGGCCCCAATGGGAATCCAGATCCCGTAGCAGCAGCTCACGATATTCGTGAAACATTCAAACGTATGGCAATGAATGATGAAGAAACTGTTGCTTTGATTGCAGGCGGTCATACTTTTGGAAAAACACATGGAGCTGGCGATACTGCTCATAAAGGTTCAGAACCAGAAGCTGCCGGAATTGAAGAACAGGGATTTGGCTGGAAAAGTAGTTTTGGTTCTGGCAAAGGATCGGATACGATTACAGATGGAGAGGAAGTTACCTGGACTACAACTCCTACAAAATGGAGTAACAATTTTTTCGAAAACCTTTTTGAATATGAATGGGAACTAACAGAAAGTCCTGCAGGAGCAAAACAGATGGTTGCTAAAAATGCAAATGATATAATTCCTGATGCTTTTGACTCTTCTAAAAAACATAAACCAACAATGTTGGTTACAGATCTTTCTTTGCGTCTTGATCCGGAATATGAAAAAATATCCCGAAGGTTTTATGAAAATCCGGATGAATTTGCAGATGCTTTTGCACGAGCTTGGTTCAAACTAACTCACCGTGACATGGGGCCAAAAGTCAGATATCTGGGTGCTGAAGTTCCTAAAGAAGAGTTACTCTGGCAAGATCCTTTACCTAAGGTCACAGACCCGCTTATCGACAGTAAAGATATTGACTTACTTAAAGATAAAATTCTTTCTAGCGGATTAACTGTTTCTGAGTTAGTTTATACCGCATGGTCTTCTGCATCAACATTTCGTAATTCAGACAAACGTGGAGGGGCAAACGGTGCTCGTATACTTCTTGAACCACAAAAAAAATGGGCCGTAAATAAACCAGAACAATTATCTAATGTATTATCAAAATTAAAAATCATTCAGGATGAATTCAATAAAAACAAAAAGGTTTCTTTAGCTGATCTAATTGTTCTAGGTGGTTGTACAGGAATTGAAAAAGCAGCCAAAGAATCCGGTTATAATATTACAGTCCCTTTTACTCCGGGCAGAGTTGACGCCACTCAGGAACATACTGACGAAGAAGCCTTTGCCATACTTGAACCAATGGCTGATGGTTTCCGCAATTACTGCCGATTGAAATATCTTCGCTCAACAGAGGAAATGTTAATTGATAAAGCACAGTTATTAACACTTACTGCTCCTGAAATGACAGTTCTCATCGCTGGTATGCGTGTACTTGGAACAAATTATGATAATTCTGAACACGGCGTTTTCACGAAAAACAAAGGAATGCTTACAAACGATTTCTTTATTAACTTACTTGATATGAGAACAAAATGGAAAGCTATATCAGAAGATGGCGAACTATTTGAAGGAAGGGATAGAAAAACAAATGAATTAAAATGGACAGGTACCCGTGTTGATCTAATTTTTGGTTCTAATTCTGAACTTCGAGCTATTGCCGAAGTTTACGCATGTGATGATTCAAAAGAAAAATTTATCCAAGATTTTGTATCAGCATGGGATAAAGTAATGAACCTTGATAGATTCGAATTAGATTGATTTTACAGTTATAAATTGAAGAGGCAGTCCAAAAAGTCATTAGATTGCAAACTCTGTCAGGTTCTTCGAACTCTGATAGGTTATAATTCAATTAATTGCTAAAACCTAACAGAGTCACTAGACCTGTCAGAGTTACTTCTTAGACAGCCTCTTTCTTATAAAAAAACTACTAGTACTTATACTTCTTCCTATTCGCTTTCGCCTCTCTTACCATTTTTCCAAAGATTTTACCTTCTCGCTTTTTATCATGAATTGTCTTCTCAAAATGAACTTGTTCCTTCATCAGTTTAATATAACTTTCATAAACAACTGGTTCAATCTCCTCTTCTTCATATGCCTTAATAACAGCACAACCTTTCTCATTGATATGTTTACAATCAGCATATTTACAATTCTCTGCAAATTTGCTAATAACAGGAAATGTTTCTTGTTGATTAGAATCTTCATCGAACCCTATACCAAATTCTCGCATTCCGGGAGTATCAATTACAAGGCTACCGTTGGGTAAAACAAACAAATCGCGTGTTGTAGTTGTATGTTTTCCCTTACCTGTTGTATCACTAATAATATTGGTCGGCCTTATTTCTGTTCCTGAAATTGCATTTAACAAAGAACTTTTTCCAACTCCGGAAGAGCCAATAAACACATATGTTTTTTCAGAATCAAACAATTCTTGTTTCAGAATACCAATACCATCATTACTAAATGTGCTACATAAATAGACCTGTATATCGCGTTGAAGTTTTTTTACTTCATCAATATATGTTTCTTTATTTTTTACCAGATCTACTTTATTTAAAATAACAACAGGTTTGATTTCACAACTAATAATTTGAGCAATATAACGCTCTAACCTCATCAGGTTAAAATTATGATCAAGCCCCTGGACGATAATGGCTGCATCAATATTTGCCGCTATTACCTGTCTGCTCGTTTGTTTTCCCGGTGCTCTACGAAACAACATATTAATCCTGGGAAAAACAGAAACGATAATTCCTAAACTATCAAACTCCATATATTTTACCCAATCACCTACTTTGGGCAATTCTTCTTTTGATAATGTATATAATAACTGTCCGGTTAGTTCAGCTTTAAGTTCTCCGGTATTTGTTGCCAAAGTATAGGAAGTACCTTTTATTGAAATAATTCTCCCTATTTCATTTTCATTAACTTGTGTGATAGATTTTTGTTTAGATTGGTATTTATTCCAGCCGTATGTTATAATTTTTGACATTGTAACCTATATTATACAATCACTGAATTTACAAAACAATAATCATAAGAAATTCATCTGATTCTTTTACAAAGAAATTCAGCAATTGCTATTCAACAAAATTTATTGATTAAAAAAGATTGGATAAATAATTGAAAATATTAGTTTTCAATTATTTACTTAACAATTATCTCGACTGACTTTAATTGTGTTTTATTCATAAGCCACAAATGTATAAAATTATTCTCTTATTGTATGTATTTTAAAAATTTCGATACACAAAACAGCTTTTAACAAAAACAAAAAGCCAAAATAATTTATACTATTTAATTAATTGACTTTCAACTTATAATTTAGTAACTTAACAAAACATAGCCGATTAGAAAAGTTTACCCAATTAAGATGTTTTTGTTTATTCGTATTTCAAATCTAGGCAGATGAAAACAAATTATAAAATAACGGATATTTTAGATTTGAACAAAATCTCTAAAATTTTAGAGAGCTTTAGCAATATCACAAATACAGTAACCGCAATTCTTGATTTAGATGGTAAAATTTTAATTAAAACAGGATGGCGGGAGATATGCACCTGTTACCACAGGGTTAATGAAATAACTTCAATAAATTGTCGAAAAAGTGATACACTCCTTGCTGGTAAAATTGCAAAAGGTGAACATTACAATGTATACAAATGCATAAATGGTTTAATTGATGTTGCTGTACCAATTATTGTTGAGGATAACCACATTGGTAACCTTTTTACAGGACAATTTCTCTTTGAACCTCCAGACATTAATTTTTTTCGGGCTCAAGCTAAAAAATACAATTTTGAAGAAGAACAATACCTTAAGGCCCTTTCTGATGTCCCAATATTTAAAGAAGAAGAAACAAAAGTTATTATTGAGTTCTTACTTGGTATCACAGAAATGTTAAGTGAAATGGGACTAAAGTCTATTACCCAGGCTGAGACAAATAAAGAGTTAAAAGAAAGTAAGATATTTAACGAAACACTTCTTAACACATCACCTGATAATATATATGTATATGATATTTTAAGCAAAAAAAATGTTTATAGTAATAATGGAATAGAAAGGATCCTTGGTTATAATACCGCTGAAATTAAAGAGATGGGGAGTATTCTCATTCAAAAATTAATGTATCCGGATGATTTTCAAACCTACTTAACAAGCATAATACCAAGATATCAAACAGCAAAGGATAAGGAATTTATTGAACATGAATATAGGATGATGCATAAAAATGGTTCATGGATATGGTTACATTCAAAAGAAACTATTTTTAGCAGGGATATAAAAGGGGAGCCTATCCAGATATTCGGAATAATAACAGATATTACTGAAAATAAAAAAGCACAAGAAAAAATATCTAAATTTCAAAAGACACTTGAAGAAACCGAAAGAATTGCAAAAATCGGAGGTTGGGAATTTGATATTTCATCAGGAAAAGGAACCTGGACCCATGAAGCTGCGAGAATCTTTGATTTGGATCCTGAGATTCCACCAAGCCTCGAAAAAATTAAAGAATCCTGTACCCCTGAATCCAAATTAAAAATCGACAATTCTTATAAACAAGTTATTAAAGAAAATAAAATTCATGACCTGGAAATAGAAATAATTACACCTAAAGGAAACCACAAGTGGATTCATACAATTGGCCAGGTTTTTCTTAAAGATGGACAAGCTTCAAAAATCTCTGGTGCATTTCAGGATATAACAAAAATAAAAAAAGCAGAAATAGAACTAACCCAAGCCAAAGAAAAAGCAGTGGAGAGTGATAAATTAAAAACTGCATTCCTTGCAAATATGAGCCACGAAATACGCACCCCAATGAATGGAATTCTTGGTTTTGCTGATTTGTTAAAATCCCCTGACCTAACGTTAACTCAAAAAGAAAAATACATCGATCTTATTGAACAAAGCGGATTACGTATGTTGAATATTATTTCTGACCTAATTGACATCTCCAAAATTGAAACAGGTCAAATTGAAATTAACGAAGAAACAATCAATATTAATAAACTGTTGGAAGAACTTTATGCATTTTTTAAACCTCAAGCCGAGAAACAAAAACTAACAATCAATTATTATACGGTTAACCACATCCCTGACGGAGAAATTATTTCTGACAAGATAAAATTAACACAAGTCCTTACAAATCTTATTGGTAATGCTTTTAAATTTACAAAAAGAGGACAAATTGATTTCGGTTATGCAGTAGACGAAAACCGCCTTCAGTTTTATGTAAAAGATACAGGAAATGGAATCTCCGCAGCATTTCGAGAGAAAATGTTTGACCGCTTTACACAAGAAAATTTAACCCCAACAAATTCTACTGAAGGAAGTGGCTTGGGATTGGCTATATCAAAAGCATTTATAGAGATTTTAGGAGGAAATATCTGGGTTGAATCAGAAATTGGAAAAGGAAGCTCATTCTATTTTACATTACCTTATAAAAAGCCATATAAAGTAGAAGAAATAAAGGACAATGTCCAAGCTGAACATTTTAGTATTAATGAAGATATTACTATTTTGGTTGCTGAAGATGACGAAATAAGTTATATACTTTTGAACGAAATACTTAGTATTGACAAAATTAAATTATTAAGGGCTAACAATGGTTTAGAAGCTATCGAGCTATGCGAAAAACACCCCGAAATAAATTTGGTTTTAATGGATATAAAAATGCCCGTATTAAACGGAATAGAAGCTACAACACAAATAAAAAATAAAAACACGGATTTGCCTGTAATAGCACAGTCGGCATACATTACAGATTTAGACAAAGAAAAAGCATTTAATGCTGGCTGTAATGATTATTTAAAAAAGCCTATACAGAAAAGGGAGCTACTCAGTATAATTAATAAATATGTTCAGTAAATCAATATTTTAATCAAGATAATTCTTAATTAAAATATTTACTTCCTTGACATTTCTTTTCTTTTTTTAATTTTGAGGTTTGTATTAAAATCCTAATTGATGACATTTTTCCACAACCCCCAGATTGAACTGGCAGATAATTTTATTCAATACACAAACAAAAACATATTTCTAACTGGTAAAGCAGGAACAGGTAAAACTACGTTTCTGCATAATCTAAGGGATTCCTGCTTTAAAAGAATGATTGTTGTTGCTCCTACAGGTGTTGCTGCGCTTAATGCAGGCGGTGTAACAATTCATTCATTTTTTCAATTGCCATTCGGCCCAATTATACCTAAAACAGAAGGTTATAATTCTCAACCAGAAACAGAAGATAACAATCAATTTAATCGTGCTTATCGATTTAGTAAAGACAAAATAAACATTATCAGAAGTTTGGATCTACTCGTTATCGATGAAATTAGTATGGTTCGTGCAGATTTGCTTGATGGTATTGACAGTGTTCTCCGACGATTTAAGAACAAGTATAAGCCTTTTGGCGGTGTCCAACTGCTAATGATAGGAGATCTTAATCAACTTGCCCCGGTTATTAAAGATGACGAAAAACCTATTCTTGACAAATTTTACCCCTCTCCTTTTTTCTTTAACAGCCTTGCTTTAAAAGAAGAAGGATTTATCAGCATAGAACTTAAACATATTTATCGCCAGCAGGATCAACACTTTATACAAATTCTGAATGAAGTTAGGGAAAACAAACTCTCGAAAAATTCTTTGAATGAATTAGGAAAAAGATATAACCCGGAATTTGAAACTGATGCTGACGATGGTTACATAACATTAACAACACACAATAACCTTGCAAATAAAATTAACCAATCAAAACTTGACGAATTAAAAAATCTGCCTCAAACCTTTTTTGCTTCTGTTGAAGGAGAATTTCCTGAATACAACTTCCCTACCGAAAATCAACTTATTCTAAAAGTTGATGCCCAGGTTATGTTTGTAAAAAATGATACCTCTCCTGAAAAACTATACTACAACGGAAAAATCGGGACTATTGTAAATATCGAAGATGACCTGATTTATGTAAAATGCAAAGAAGATGATGAAATAATTGAAGTTGGCAGGCAGAAATGGGAAAACATGAAATATTCAATCGATGATGAGACAAACAATATCAATGAGTCTGTTATCGGTTCTTTCACGCAATACCCATTAAAACTTGCCTGGGCTATAACAATTCATAAAAGCCAGGGATTAACCTTCGATAAAGCTATTATTGATGCCCAGGCTGCTTTTGCTCATGGCCAGGTATATGTTGCGCTTAGTCGTTGCCGAACGATTGAAGGGATTATTTTAAGCTCACCAATTCCAGAACGACTTACACAAAGTAATGATATTGAGGGTTTCACTAAAAGTATTGAAGAGAAACAACCAAACCAACAAGAACTGGAAGAATCAAAAAAAACCTATCAACAAAAACTTATTCTTGAATTATTCGATTTTAATCCCTTATTGTGGCAAATTTTATACATTATAAAACTTAAAAATCAGAATCAATCTGTACTTATTGGTAATTTAGATGAACTCATCCCTCCAATAAAAGACGAACTGCAAAAGAATATTGTTGATGTAGCTAGTAATTTCGAAAAGCAACTTAATCTTTTATTTCAAAATAGCAATGATATAGAAAAAGATAACCATATACAGGAAAGGGTTGAAAAAGCTTCTGTTTATTTTTATAATAAACTCAATGAAATTTATGAAGAAAAGATTGAAAACGTGTTTTATGATGCAGACAACACCGCTGTTAAAAAGATTATAAAAAAAGCTATCGATAAAATAAAAGAAGATATAGAAATAAAGCTTGTAAGCCTGGATAGCACAAAAAAAGGATTTAATCTAAAAGAGTTTTTAAAAGCACGGGCTGAAGCTGCTATTGAGAAAAAATCAAACACAAATAAAAGAAACAATAAAAAAGAAGAACCTTTTAATGACACTATTGAACACCCTGAGCTATTCCAGGCATTAAAATCCTGGCGATACGAAATGGCAACAGGATCCGGTTTGCCCCATTACATGATCCTTCACCAAAAAGCATTGATCCTATTAACCCAAATGTTACCTGTCACACTTAATCAACTTGAGAAAATTAAAGGTGTTGGTAAAAATAAAGTTGAAAATTTCGGGGAAGAAATACTAGAAATAATTATAGATTATTGTCAAAGGAAAGAGCTTGATTTAGATAAACTAAGAGATAGAGAAACAAAACCCCGAAAAGAGAAAAAACAAAAAGAAGACACTAAACTGGTTACTTTGCAATTATTTAAATCAGGCAAAACAGCAAAAGAAATTGCCGAACAACGAGGATTGGTAATTGGGACAATAGAAGGGCACCTATCTCATTTTATTGGTTTAGGTGAAATTGAAATTGATAAATTAATACCTCAGGAAAGACTTAATGTTATTGTTACTGCGTTTAAAACCAGTGAAGACGGTTTTAAAACGGTTAAAGATACGCTTGGTGATGAATACACCTATGGCGAAATTAGAATGGTAGCAAAACACTTGGAATTTTTAAGTAAAACGAATTAGAAAAAACAAACTCTATTTTGAATAAACACCCAAGTTTTGGTAACGAAAAATTCGTTTGCTTTATTTTAACTTATAAATAGACATCAAAAAATATGGAAAATATAACACCCGATAATAAAATTATCATTCAACTGGTAGAAACAAAAATGCCATTTGGTAAGTATAAAGGAGCATTACTATGCGATCTACCGGAACCTTATCTCGTTTGGTTCAGGGGTAAAGGATTTCCTCCTGGAAAGCTGGGTATGTTACTTGAAACAATGTACGAAATAAAATTAAATGGATTGGAGTTTCTATTGAAACCATTGAAGAACAAAAAATACTAAGTAATTATTTATTTTATGAAAACAAAACACAAACTAGACAAGCCTTTTGCAGAAACAGGAACAACAGTCGGTTATGTACTTTTGGTTGCAGGAATAATTGCATGCTTTAATTCTTTATTTAGTTTAATTCTTGTTTTTCTAGGTGCATTTATTGCATTTACAGCTAAATACACGATAATTGATACAACGAATAAAAAAGTAAAATCGTCAGATCATATTTTAGGTCTTATTCCAACAGGAAAATGGACTAATTTAACTCCAGACATGAAATTAGGCTTACATAAATCCCACAAGGCTTATCGGGCATATAGTAGAAGCAACAGGCAACTCGAAATTCAGAGTATAGATATCAGAATTGCTTTATATAGCCCAGAAAATAAATTTCTATTAGACATTCAAAAATTTAAGGATGTTGAAAAAGCAAATACTGAAATTGAAAGGTTAAGTGAGGAACTAAACTTATCTATTATTTAGTTTTACGAAAAGAAAATTCATATACGAAATGCCGGAAAAAGACGAAATAATTACTTGTACAAAATGTTCCCAGGAATTTCTAAAAGAATACTATAAATCTTGTTCTAATTGTTTTGCCTGTACCGGTTGCGAAATTTATATATGTCCATTTTGCGGCAAACGGATTGTTATAACAGAACCAAGAAAACCCTCAACTTCAAATAAAATTTAAAAATTAATACTCGTTTCAATTTTTTCAAATGAAACATTATTTACGCTTTTTAGTCGACCCTACTTTTTTTTCGGTTACTGTAGTAGCTGGCCGCCTGTTAGCTTCTCCTGCTTGGACAAATTGCCAAGTTCGTGCATCACGAACTCTTGTTGAAGTTTTACTCATTTTAAAAACTTTTTAATTAAAATGAGTAAATCCGAAATACTACTATACCAAACCGAAGACGGACAAACTAAAATAGATGTCCGTTTAGAAGAAGAAACTGTTTGGCTTTCACAGGCTCAGATGAGTGAGCTTTTTCAAAAAGAACGTTCTGTAATAACCAAACATATTAAGAATGTTTTTGAAGAATTATTAGCTCGTATCAGAGATATTCGCTCATCAGAAAAAGTATTTTGGCGAAAAGTTCTTGACATATATGCTACAAGTATTGATTATGACCATTCATTGGAAATGTCTGTGATGTTTTTCAAAACAGTTCAAAATAAAATGCACTGGGCAGCACATGGTCACACAGCAGCAGAAACAATTTATAATAGAGCTGACTCAGGAAAACCAAATTTAGGACTGAGTAGTTTTAAAGGGAAGAAACTGAAGTTGCAAAAAATTACCTTGCAGAAGACGAACTAAATATTTTGAATCGCATAGTTACAGCTTATCTGGAATTGGCAGAAATTCAAGCCCTCAATCAAGAACCAATATCTTAAAGTCCTCCTTTGCCTTCGGCGAGCTCGTAAACTCGGTTCAGGAGGATTTAGGAGGTCTTTGTAATATATTCAATATTCGAATTATAACCTATCTGTCAACTATACAAATCAATTATTTAATTTCCAGATCAAGCCATTCTTCCAGCTTAGAAACAAATAATTTTAATTCTTTTGGAGACATATTACGGATTCTGGCTGCTCCATGATCTTTACCGGGAAGGAAAAACCATTCTGAGTTAGTTTTATCAGAAGGACGCACTGCTGTTGCAGACCATGTATCTGAACCACCATAGATGTATAAGAAATTATTTCCTTCTGTTTTCAACCATTCATTTACTTCATTCGGAATTGTTCCATCATAAGGAACCGTCATTTTGTTAGGCGTAAAAGTAGCTAGTGGATGTGGTTTCATGGGTAAAGCTTTTAATAATCCCTTAAAATCCTCCGTTTCATAACCATAATACCCCATTTGTTCTGCTGCCTGGTAATAGTGACTTGCATATGTTGTCATACTTTGATCTGCAAAAAAATCAATACCCGAAACGTCAAGCAGGTGTTCTATCTGAGTGTCAAGATCTGCTGATGGAGACGGAATGCTAGCACAACTTTCTCCCCATTGCCAGAAAGAAAAAGAATATTCAAGTACAGCATATTCAAAAGCTTGTTCGAGCGAGAGGTAATTAAAAGTTAAACCGGCACCTTTCGCATAATATTCTAATTTAGGTAAAACCTTTTTTCGGTTCTTTAAAATCAGTTTCTGAAAATTCTCGATTTTATCTCTGCATTCCTGAGTTCCAACAGTATCAAGGAAATGATAAATTCTTTCATCTTCAAGAGAAAGATTTAAAGGAGCAACATAAGGTACACTTACATCAACATCTTCAGGATAAAAATATCGATAAAAAATAGTTGTTTGTCCACCTTTGCTAATACCAGAACTTATCCATTTGCCAGAATAAATAGTATGCATTAGCTCATTGATATGGTGAAGATCAGCCGTTACTTGTTCAAGGTTTAAAAATGAATAATCAACCGAATCAGGCATGCTTTCTCCAAAATATCTGTGTTCAACAGAAACCTGGTTCGCATTTAATAACGTAGCTAATTCACTTACCAAATTCATATTGGCACTATATCCATTCGTTATAATTACGGTAGGATTATTAAAATCCATATGTGATAAATATACTTTTTGGTAGAAATACCCTTTTTCAGGATGCTTATGATCCAAAGGCTGTTTAACCATTAACTTATAAGCAGCATTATAAGTTTCGGGTGTTGTTATTTTTGTGAAAATTACATCTGGTAATTCATACAGTTTGTTTTCAAGTTCTGTGTTTTGCGAAAAAACATTTACACTAATAAATAGAAATACAGATAAAGCCTTTACGATGTTCATTTTGTTGGTATAAATTGATATGTATTTTGTTGTAATTTATTCAATTTTCAAAATTAATCATTTCTTTCTCTTTGATGTAATAAGATCAATTTAATACAGATTGAAAAGAAAACTCAAAAAAATATTAAGTGTATTTGTAAAAACATTTATAGGTTTTAACTTAATAAAAATCAAGTTGTTGATTTTTGGTTTATTGTTTAACTTGTATATACAACTTTAAATTTAAATTTGTTTTTCATAACATAAAAAATATATCTTTGTTCTGTATCCAAATGTAATAATGTCTGAATTAGATATACTTCTTAGGTTTAAACACGGAGATTCTAACGCCTTTAAGGTGTTATACGAAAGATATTTCGAAGTAGCATATTTTTATGTATTGAGTCATGTTAACGATAGACTTGATGCTGAAGATATAGTAGAAGAGTTATTCCTAAATATCTGGGAGAAAAGAGAATCAATCGTAATTAAAAAATCATTTAAGTATTACCTGTTAAAAAGTGCTCACAATCGAGTAATTAATTACTTTAAATCTTCAAAGACCAAAATCCAAAAAGAATTTGAGACCCTTGACGAGGAAGTACAACTTTTTACAGAGGCTGATTATAAGGATGTATCAGATAATTATTTATTAACTCAGGAATTAAGGGAACATATTGTAATAGCTGTAAATAAACTACCTATAAAATGTCGACGTATATTTAAACTCAGCAGACAATACAATTTAAATTATTCACAAATAGCAGATAAACTTGGCGTGTCAATAAATACTGTTGAAAAACAAATTTCAATAGCTTTAGCTAAGCTACGTAAGGAGTTAAAGGATTTTCTGCATTAGAGACTGTAAAAAAAAATAATTATAATTAGGAATGACCTCCTAAATCCTCCTGTGAGGAGGACTATATGAATAGCAATGATGGTCAGGGTTTATGCTACAAAGAACGTAAGACAAGTCTCTAGGATAGGTTCCTTAATTTAAACAATAAACAGGATGATTTTTGGGCATTTTAAAAATTCTGTGACATTAAAAATATACACGTGTTATTTAAAACCATTCTAAACAGCGTTTTTCTTTTTACGGTAAACTAAAAATCAATTGTCTATACTAATAGAGCACATAATATGAATAAGAAAGTCAATAAAAAGTTACTAGTTAAACACATTAATGGCGAATTGTTAAATGAGTCAGACAGGATTCGTGTTGATGAGTGGCTTAAAGCTAGTAAAGAAAATAAGAGTTATTATAATTCACTAAAGGCTTTATGGTTTTCATATGAGTTAAATGATCTTCATGTTACAGAATCCAGAAGTAACGTTTGGAATAGAATTGAAGAAAGAGCACTTACTCAGGAAGAAAAAAACAAAAAAACAGTTCATGATTTTAATTGGAAAAGAGCTATATCAATTGCTGCCAGTATCATTGTCGTTGTAAGTATTGGCATAACTTTTTATTTGTATAACAGAACAGATGATACTGAATTCTATAAGTTTACTGCTGATTCTGGTTCCCGCTCAAAAATTGAATTGGTTGATGGAACAGTTGTTTATTTAAATTCAGAAACAGAATTACTTGTCCCAAAAGATTTTGGGGAAAATAATCGTAACGTAAAACTTACCGGTGAAGCTTATTTTGCTGTTACCAAAACAAAAAACAAAAGTTTATTTATTGTTGAAGCAAATGATTTGAGTATTAAAGTCCTGGGAACAGAATTTAATGTTAAGAGTTACCCGGAAGAAGGTACTATAGAGACAACTCTTGAGAAAGGAAAAGTGGAAATAATAAAACGAAACGAAACGGAGAATAGAAAGATAGTCACCCTTGAACCCAATCAAAGAGCTATTTTTGTTAAGAAAGAGGGATTTATTGCCCTGACTGAAATTGACGTTGATTCTGTTTCAAACGAACTAATCTTAGACAGGACACAAAATAGATTACCCCAAAGACAAGAAAAATTAGTACTAAAAGATAATATTGAGACGCAATTATATACCTCTTGGAAAGATGGAAAACTTGAATTCGAAAGTGAAAAATTTGGAAACCTGGTTGTTCGTCTCGAGAGATGGTATGGCATAGATATAAAAGTAAAAACTGATTCGATAAAATCAGTAGAATACACCGGAACATTTATTAACGAAACACTCGAACAGGCATTGGATGCTTTGAAAATGACATTACCATTTAATTATACAATGGATATCGAACAGAACATTGTATACATTGAATAGCTATAACTTAATGTAAAACTAAAAACTAGAAATATGATGAAAGAAGAGACTTAACTAACTAATTATTCAGCAAAAAAATGTGAAAAAAATTCGGGAAATGCTGCTACACTTCCCGAACAAAAAGATTCGTGTTAATTACACTTTTTTTAAATCTAAAATGTAAAATTATGAAAAAAAAATTTAACTGCCATTGTGGTAATGGGAGTGAACTAACTAAAATTTTGATTATTATGAAACTAACATTTCTGTTGTTTTTTCTGCCTATATTGACTATAACTGCAAATAGTTATTCTCAATCAGCAAAAATTTCTTTGGAATTGCAGGGTGCAGAGCTAAAAGAAGTGCTGAATCAGATTGAAGATCAAAGTAATTTTCGATTTGTTTATAGAGATGAGCTTGTAAAAAACAAGATTAGCTATGATGTAAATTTCCGTAAAGAAAATATTAACAAAATTCTAGATGATATTTTTAATGGAACAGATATTAAATATAATGTGTTAGAAGATAATCTTGTTGTTCTTGTAAAAAAAGATGGTACAATTGCTCAGGAAGTTACTGTTAAGGGAAAAATTGTTGATGTTGATGGCAATGCTCTTCCCGGGGTAAATATTTTAGAAAAAGGAACAACAAATGGTACAGTAAGTAACCTTGATGGAGAATACTCAATCGCTGTTTCTTCACCAGATGCAGTTCTTAGCTTTTCTTTTATCGGATATTTAACCGAAGAGATTACAGTAGCAGGGCAAAGTACTATTGATGTTTCATTGGTTGAAGATATTCAATCTCTTGATGAAGTTGTTGTTGTTGGATATGGTACACAAACAAAACGTAATGTAACCGGAGCAATCCAGACTGTTTCTTCTGAAGATTTAAAAGATATGCCAGTTGCACAGGTAACACAGGCTTTACAAGGTAAAGTTTCTGGTGTTCAGATAAATCAGAATACGGGAGTTCCCGGAGAAGCACTTAATATACGTGTTAGGGGACAAGGTTCTATTTCAGCAGGAAGTGATCCTTTATACGTTGTTGATGGATTCCCTATTACCGGTAAATTAACAGATTTAAACCCGGATGAGATTGAAAGTATCACTGTTTTAAAAGATGCTGCTTCAACTTCACTTTACGGTTCCAGGGCTGCTAATGGTGTTATTCTTGTTGAAACTAAAAAAGCCGGGGCTGGCCAGACAAAAATTGATTTTTCATCTTATTTTGGTATCCAACAGTTACCAGAAGCTGGAAGACCTGATATGATGAATGCAACAGAATTTGCCCAGTTTAAGAAAGAATCATATGAAGATCTAGGTGTTGATGTTCCTGAGGCATTCCAAAATCCGGAAGAATATGGAGAAGGAACCGATTGGTATGATGTAATGTTTAGAACTGCTCCTGTTCAGAATTATACATTATCATTAGTTACCGGAACAGATAAACTTAGTACTTCTGTTATGGCTGGATATTATAATCAGGATGGTATTCTTATAAATTCTGGTTATGAGCGTTATTCTTTACGTTTAAACACAGAATACAAAGTAAATGATATGCTCAGGTTTGGATTTAATCTTGCACCTACTTTGAGTTCAAAACACACACCATCTAAAGATGCAATTTTCTGGATGGGTGGATTACTTTATAATGCTTTATTAGCATGGCCTATTTTAGATTATAAAAATGAAGATGGTTCATTACCTTTAACTGCATGGGCTCCGGGGTTAGGCGGTTTTCCAACACCTAACTATTATCGTTCGGCAAAAGAAATAAAAAATAATACTGACAGGGCTAAAGTATTATCAAATGCATTTGTTGAAGTTGAACCTATCGAGGGTCTTGTAATTAAATCCAGCGTAAACATGCAGTTTGAGACTATGAAAATAAAAGAGTTTAATCCTTCTACTGCATCTGCCGGATTTGCTGTTGCACCTCCAATAACTGCTTTTGCTAATTATGAAAATGAGTTGATACAAACCTGGTTGTGGGAAAATACAGCTACATATTCAAAATCTATTGGTAATCATAATTTTGATATTCTGGCTGGTTATACAGCTCAAAAATATTCGGGTAACCTGGCAACTATCTCTGTATCAAATTTTGCAGATGACAGAATCAGCGATATTGATGCTGCTACTGTGATCAATGAAGATGGAACTGACGGAGAGATTAATGAGTGGTCAATGTTGTCATATTTATCAAGATTTAATTACAACTACAACAATAAATACATGCTTTCTGCAGCAATCAGGAGAGATGGTTCTTCACGTTTTGGAGAAGACAATCGTTGGGGTAATTTCCCTTCTATATCTGCAGGATGGATTGTGTCTGAAGAAGAATTCTTCCCGGAAAGTATACCCGTTTCTTTATTTAAAGTGAGAGGTAGTTGGGGTATAACAGGTAACAATAACATTGGAAACTATACCCATTATGCGCTTGTTGAACTTGGTGCAAATGCAATCTTTAATGGTTCCGTTGAATCAGGGTCTTATGTGTACAATCTAAGTAATAGCTTATTGGGTTGGGAAACAACAAAGCAAATTGATTTAGGTATTGATATTGGATTATTTAACAATAGAATTGATTTGGCTTACGATTATTATACAAAAAGAACAACCAATCTATTGTATGACTTCTCTATTGCCCCATCATCAGGATATACAGAATTTACCGGTAATTCTGGAGAATTAAAATTCTGGGGACATGAAATCTCTGTTCAATCAAGAAACTTAATTGGGGAATTCAAATGGAATACAGTGTTTAATATTTCATTTAATGACAATGAAGTTCTTGAATTGGCCGATAATGTTGACGCATTGTATGAAGGAAATCACATAACAAAAGTTGGCCAACGTATTGGTTTATTCTGGGGATTGGTTCATGATGGCGTTTATGATAACCAGGAAGAATATGATAACTCAGCGCATGCAAATGCATCTGCCGTTGGTACTGTTAAATTTAAAGATGTTAACGAAGATGGTGAAATTCTTAATACCAATACTGGTGGGGACAGAACAGTAATTGGGGATCCAACTCCGGATTTCTTATTTGGCATGACAAACTCATTCTCCTATAAAAACTTTGATCTTACAGTTACCATGGCAGGTTCTTATGGTAATGATATTTCTAACAATTTTGAAACAGGGGCAACAAATCTTGATGGACCATTTAATGTTCTAAAAGAAGTTAAAAACCGTTGGCGTTCAGAAGAAAATCCGGGAGATGGTTTGTATGGTACAACTAAGTATGCAACTGGTATGGAAAGAGACTGGTTTAACAGCCGATTTATCGAAGATGGAAGTTATTTAACTGTTAAGAATGTTACCTTAGGTTATACATTCAATACAGAAAAGCTTAAATACTTTAAAAATATCCGATTGTATACAAGTGTTCAGCAGCTATATACTTTTACAAATTACTCAGGAAACAACCCGGAAGTAAGTACTACTTATGATGGAGAAGCTGTTTCAGTACTTGCATTAGGCGATGATTATTCTGCATATCCTGTTCCCAGGACATGGACATTTGGTATTAATGTAGGATTTTAATTCATTCTATTTAAAACTTTAAAATTGATTAAAATGAAGATAAAATATATAATTATAGGAATATTGGCAATCTTTTTTACTTCTTGTGATGAGGATTTCCTAAGTATCGATTCTCAGGAATCGTTAACAACAGCATCATACTTTCAGACAGAAGATGATTTTATTGCTGCAGTAAATGGTATTTATGCACCGGTTAGAGAGTGGTTTAGCGAGAATAGTGACGTTACAACTTCTCCTGCAATATTAATCGGGGATATGCACTCAGATAATTCACGTTATTTTTACAATCCAAATTATAGGGCAACTACAACGGCAGAATATATTTCTGATTTTGTGCCTGATGTAACCCGTTTTTCAAGTTACTGGATTGATATTTATGATTGGATTTCAAGAACAAACCAGGTTATCGGATTTATTGATGATGCTGATTTTGACCAGGATTCAAAAGATAACCTAAAAGGTCAGGCTCTTTTCTTTAGATCGTATAGTTACTGGTGGTTACTTCGTCTTTATGGTCAGGCTATCTTACATCTTGATCCTGTAACTACATTAGATGAAACGAGTAAAGAATTGTCCGATGAGACTGCTTTAAAAGCTCAAATTATTGCAGATGCAACAGATGCAGCAAGTCTTTTATTAAGCAAAGCTGATCAACAAACAGGACGAGTAACAAAAGGTTCTGCTTATATGCTTTTAGCTGATGTTTACATGTGGTATGGAGAATGGAGCTCTGCTGAAACGGCTCTAAATAATGTGACAGGTTACTCATTGGTAACTGATTATGCAGATATTTTTGATCCTTCTAATAAGAATAACTCAGAATCAATTTTTGAAATTCAATACAGTGAATCTTCTGCTGATTACAGTAGTTTCTTTGTTTATAACATGTTTCCTTATCCTTCTACTTCAGATATGATTGCTGCGTGGACAGGCGTTAGTAATCCATCATCTTTAAGCGAAGGGGCTATGTTAAATGTTCCTACACCTGAATTAATTGCCAGTTATGAAGCTGGAGATGCCAGATTTGCTGCTTCTATTGATTCTGTTGAAGATTCAAATGGAGACTTGGTTCCTATGTGTGTAAAATATTTACATCCACATAGTACTTTCCGTCAGTGTGATGATGATTTTATGGTTTACCGATATGCCGAGGCTTTATTATATTTAGCAGAAGCAATTAACGAACAAGGTGGTCGTACTGCAGAAGCACAAGGTTATTTAAACCAGGTTAGAAACAGGGCTGGATTGGCTAATACTACAGCTTCAACCCAGGAAGAACTTCGTGATGCGATTTTACAGGAAAGACGAGTAGAGCTCGCTTTTGAAGGCAATCGTTGGTGGGATCTTGTTCGAACAGATAAAGTTCAGGAAGTAATTTCTGAATATGGAGCAAAAGTTATTGCAAGTCCTCTTGATTATTATTTTACAGAAGGACAAGCTCCTGTTCCAACTGCATTTACAGACTTCTCTACTGTATTTGAATTACCCGATGATGAAGTTCTGTATAATCCTTATGTTGATTAAGAACATACACTTATAAACATAAATTTTAAAGTATGACATAATTCAAGAATTATAATAACGAGCGGAGTTAAAAATTGATATTAGTTAGCAGTTTTTATACTCCGCTCTTTTTCGTTTAAAGAATATTGAGTTTTGTACAAATTATTTTTTAGAAACTTAATTAATAATTAAGTTTACTGGTAGGAAAACCTGACAACTGTTTGAAATTGAAGAGATCATTCTTTCTGATTTTTAGAGGAGTATTTTAACAGTCGTTTTATTTTATCTTACTCAACAAAGTAGAGCTAACTATATGTAACGATGGAAAATAATAATTTAAATAACACCCTATAACTATGAAAAAAATTTATTTGCTATCCCTGGGGCTTATTCTTTTTACTCTTCAATATTGTACTACGGATAAGTCAATAATCGAAAATTTAAAAGTTGAATACACAGACTCTCCCCTGGGAATTGATGTAAAAACCCCAAGATTCTCATGGCAGATGGCAACACCTGAAGGTGAACGTGGCTATTATCAAACTGCTTATCAAATTATAGTAAAGAATGAAAAAGGTGAATTAACCTGGGATTCGAAAAAAAATGAAACCAACACAGCCTTAGCCATTGAATACAAAGGAGAATCATTACAACCTTCAACAAAATATGACTGGACAGTAACTGTCTGGGATCAAAACAATATAGAACATTCTGCAACATCATGGTTTGAAACAGGCTTGATGAATCCTGATATCTCTGCATGGGAAGGAGCACAATGGATTGGTGGTGGAGATGACGACCTGGTGTTCTTTTCAGACTATGAGTTAATATTTAAAATGAAATATTCAGTAGCTATTGAAGAAGGTAGTACCAAGGCTGGTTTAGTATATGGCGCTAATGATATGCGACTGATGGATAAATATAAAAACATTTATCAACTTGAAAATAAGCTAAACGAAAGTTATATTAAGTTAGAGCTTGATGTCTCTGATGTAGAAAAAGGTGGTCTTGCCAAGTTAAATATCTATCGTGTAGGTTATGCACCTGAAGATAAACCCACTAGTCCTATAAAAACATTCGAAATAAAATCATCCGTAATAAATACCAAAAACAAAAACGCTAAACAAAATTTTGAGATAAATAGTGAGTTTGGAAATATTACAGTTGTGTTAAATGGGAATCCTGATTTTTATATTAAAGAGGAGACGACAGGTGAGATGCCTCCATTCAGGCGTGGGCCATCCGGAGCTTCAGTAAATTTAAATCCGGTTGGCTCTGGTGGAAATTACATTCCTTTTGGCATGGTTTGCGATATGGGATTTTCAATAGACCCCGGACAAAAAGCAACATTTACGGATGTAGAAATACAAAACAACAGGAAACCAAACAATACATTGTTTAAAGAAGAATTAACTGCTGATTATAAAGGTATCTATGCTGGTAAGGTAAGCGTTGAAGCTGGTTCATATGTTCTTGATGGTGGTGACAATGGGATTTTTGTAGTTGCCGATCCAAGTCAGAATTCAATTCCTATGTTACGTTCAGAATTCAATGCAACTAAAAAAGTTAATTCAGCACGTTTATATGTAACTGCCCGTGGTATCTATGAAATGTATATCAATGGTCAGAAAGTAGGTAATGATTATTATAATCCTGGTCAAACACAATATACACATTCTCATTTTTATCAGACTTATGATGTTACTGGAATGATAAATTCTGGAAGCAATGCAATTGGTGCCATGATGTCTGAAGGCTGGTGGAGTGGATTGTTAAGTTTCGGTTCTATTTGGAATCATTTTGGAGACAGACAATCATTATTGGCTAAGTTAGTTGTTACTTATGATGATGGAACCAAAGAGCTTGTGGTTACAAACGATAAAGATTGGAAATTTAGTAATGACGGCCCCATTATTTATAGTAGTCTCGACTTAGGTGAAATTTATAATGCAACAAAAGAATCTGCAATAGAAGGATGGGCAACTGTTGGTTTTGATGATTCATCATGGGGAAATGCTTCTGTTGTAGCTTTGGAAGGGACATCATTTTCCGGAGAGGAAAGAGAATTTACCGGAACGGTTACCAAATTTAATTTTGATAATTTAAAATTAATAGGACAGATTGGTAATAATGCCGGAGAATATAAAACATTAACAGCTCAGAGTGTAGAAGAAGTTCGTGATGGTGTTTTTGTTTACGATATGGGACAGAATTTTGTCGGTGTCCCAAAAATTTCAATTTCAAATGGTACTGCAGGCGATACAATTGTATTACGATTTGCAGAAATTCTTTATCCTGATTTAGAAGAATCCGGTGACAATGTTGGAATGATCATGACGGAGAATTATCGTGCCGCTTTATGCCAGGATATTTATATAATGAAAGACGGTGAGCAGGTATTTCAACCTAAATTTACGTCAAGAGGATACCAGTACATTGAAATTACCGGTATAAAAGAGCCGTTGCCATTGGAGTCTGTAAAAGGTGTAGCAATTAGTTCGGTTGTTGAGTTAACAGCTGATTACAATACATCCAATGATAAAGTAAATCAACTTTGGTCGAATTTGGTGTGGTCGAATGTCGATAATTTCTTAACACTACCAACTGACTGTCCACAACGTAATGAGCGAATGGGATGGTCTGGAGATATTTCAGTTTTCTCAAGAACATCTACGTATATCTCAAATACAGATCAATTCCTGAGAAGACATATGTTTGCTATGCGTGATGTACAGAAATCAAGTGGTAAATTTACTGATGTTGCTCCAATCGGTGGCGGTTTTGGTGGTGTTCTTTGGGGAAGCGCAGGTATAACCGTTCCTTGGGAAGTGTATCAACAATATAATGATGTCGCTATGTTAGACGAGCATTATGATGCTATGGTAGCTTATATCGATTATCTAGATAAGAGTATTGATCCCAAAACAAGGATGAGTACGGATGTTCAGTTAGGAGACTGGTTAGGCCCACAAAACAATAAATTAGGGGCTCAATACCTGGCAACAGCATATCATGTTTTCGATTTATGGATTATTAAAAATGTTGCTGAAATTCTTGAAAAAAATAAAGATGCAGAACGTTTTTCAAAAATGCTGGATGAACGTAAAACATTTTTCAATGAAACTTTCTTAGATGAAAATCAAAAGACGAAAGGATATATTTCCGGAGGTTTTGCTTTTGGCCCAAGAGGAGGTGCAAAACCAGAATTTAAACCAGCTGATACACAAACTTCTTATGCAGTTGGATTAGCTCTTGGTGTTTTTAATGATGATATAACAGAACAGATGGCAAAAAATCTTGCCGAAACAGTAGAAAGAAAAAATGTTGATGATGATGGTGTCCTTCAACCTGAATATTCATTAATGACCGGTTTTATCGGAACAGCATGGATTAGTAAAGCCCTGTCTGATTATGGATATAATGACCATGCTTACCGCTTGTTACAAAACGAGCATTACCCATCATGGTTATACTCAATAAATCAGGGGGCAAAATCTATTTGGGAGCGTTTAAATGGTTATACTGTAGAAAACGGTTTCGGAGGAAATAACAGTATGAATTCATTTAACCACTACTCATTTGGAGCTGTTGGACAATGGATGATGGCTTATTCTTTAGGAATACAAAGAGATGAACCAGGATTCCAGAAATTCATTCTTCAGCCAACTCCTGATCCATCCGGAAAAATGACTTGGGCTGAAGGTTATTATGATTCAATGTATGGAAAGATTTATAGTAAGTGGCAAGTTGAGGGAGAGAAGCTTATTTACCAGGCTACTGTTCCTGCAAATACAACAGCAACATTATATCTTCCTGCAAAATCAGAGAATGATATTATAAATGCCGATGGATGTACATTGGTGAAATTTGAAGATGGTAAAGCAGTTTATCAATTAGAATCAGGAGATTATAAGTTTGAATCAAACTTATAGTCCTTCTTTAAATAGATAATTATTTTTTAGCACATATTAAGTTGTAAGCTTAATATGTGCTAATTCATTTTTTTTAATGATTAGATTTTTTTGTTAAGATGACATAATTCATATATTTTTACTAACTATATTCTCGATGAGCTAAACGTAATTTTTACGTTTTTACAAGAGGTAAACTTTTTTAGACTTATAAAACGTTAATTTAACCCTATGAAGAATAAACTTATCAGTTGTATTTTATTTTTTTCCCTATCTATAATTCTATAAGCAATTTGAAACTAATTTCTTAACAAATATTACTATGAAACACAAAATCGGATTATTAATTTTATCAGTTTCCCTGATTGTTGCCAGCTGTGGCCCAAAATACACAGTAGAGGATAAAGGGGAATTTCAATTAGTGAAAAATAAAGATGGTGCAACCTTAGGTTATTCTACAACCTCCGGAGTTCAGATTATTGAAGACCAGGGTTTTGCTTTTAAAGATTTAAGCAAAGATGGAGCTTTGGATAAGTATGAGGATTGGCGTTTGCCTAGTGAAGAAAGAGCTGTTGATTTAGCTTCTAAAATGACGATAGAACAGATTGCCGGATTGATGCTTTACAGTGCTCACCAATCAATACCTGCAAGAGGAGGTGGAAGAAGAGGTTTTGGTTCTGCGACTTATGACGGAAAAAGTTTTGAAGAAAGTGGTGCAAAGTCAAGTGACTTAACGGATCAGCAAAGAATCTTCTTAACAGATGATAACTTACGCCATGTATTAATAACCTCTGTTGAAACACCAGAAGTTGCCGCAGAATGGAATAACAACGTACAGGCACTTGTTGAAGGTATAGGCATGGGGATTCCAGCAAATACAAGTTCAGATCCTCGTCATGAGACAAGAGCAGATGCAGAATTTAATGAAGGTTCTGGAGGACAGATATCAATGTGGCCTTCTCCACTGGGAATGGCAGCAACCTTCGATCCTTCAATTGTTGAAAATTTCGGGGAGATTGCTTCTAAAGAATACAGGGCTTTAGGTATTGCTACAGCTTTATCACCTCAAATTGATTTAGCAACTGAACCACGTTGGGGTCGTTTTAGTGGTACATTTGGTGAAGGTGTAACTTTGGCAAAAGAAATGGCCCGTGCTTATGTAGATGGTTTTCAAACTTCAACAGGAGAAGCAGAAATTGCTGATGGTTGGGGCTACAATAGTGTAAATGCAATGGTTAAACACTGGCCTGGTGGAGCATCAGGTGAAGGTGGAAGGGATGCTCACTTTGCTTATGGTAAATATGCTGTATTCCCTGGCGATAACATGCAAGAACATTTAATTCCTTTTACAGAAGGTGCGTTTAAATTAAATGGAAAAACAGGTTCTGCTACAGCTGTAATGCCTTACTATACGATTTCCTATGGGGTTGATTCTGTATACAATGAAAATGTTGGTAATAGCTACAGTAAATTTTTTATTAAAGATATGTTGCGTGGTGAATATGGATTTGATGGAGTTGTTTGTACAGACTGGGGTGTAACAAAAGATAATAATGCTGTTAATTCATTTGGGACTACACCTTGGGGCGCAGAGACTCTAAGTGTTGCAGAAAGGCATTATAAAATTATAATGGCAGGAGTTGACCAATTTGGTGGAAATAACGAAATGGGTCCTGTTCTGGAAGCCTATAAAATGGGGGTTGAGGAATTTGGTGAAGAAGCCATGAGGGCCCGTATGGAAGAATCTGCGAAAAGATTATTAATGAATGTTTTCCGCGTTGGATTATTTGAGAATCCATATCTTGATGTTCAAAAAACTTCTGAAATAGTTGGAAATCCTGAATATATGCAGGCTGGTTATTCTGCACAGTTGAAATCTATTGTGATGTTGAAAAATGCAGCAAATGCCCTTCCAATTAAAGAAAAAGCAAAGGTTTATATCCCAGAAAGATATTATCCTGGATCGTCAGGATTTTTTGGATTTGGTTCTTCTGAACCCAAATGGGAATATCCTGTAAAATTAGATCTCGTTAAAAAATATGCTGACCTTACTGAGAATCCGGAAGAAGCAGATTATGCAATTGTTTTTATTGAAAGTCCACAAGGAGGTAATGGATATAGCGTAGATGATATTAATAAAGGAGGAAACGGATATGTTCCTATTTCACTTCAATATAAAGATTATGTAGCTAAGGATGCCAGAGCAGTTAGCCTTTCAGGAGGAGATCCTTTGGAAAATTTCACAAACAGATCATATAAAAATAAAACAGCAAAAACATCAAATTCAACTGATCTTGATTTGGTCCTTGAAACAAAAAATAAAATGGGAGATAAACCAGTAATCGTTGTGATTAATGTTTCGAACCCAATGGTTTTCTCTGAATTTGAAGGTAGTGCTTCTGCAATTTTGGTTCATATGGGGGTTATGGATCAGGCTATAATGGATATAATTAGCGGAAAAGCTGAACCTGCAGGTCTTTTACCTATGCAAATGCCTGCCAGCATGAAAGAAATTGAAACACAGTTTGAAGACGTTCCCCGGGATATGAAATGCCATGAAGATTCAGATGGTAACAGTTATGACTTTGGTTATGGCCTAAATTGGTCTGGAGTCATAAAAGATGAAAGAACAGAGAAGTACGCTACTAAATAATTAAAGTATTTTAAACAATTTCTATTTAAGATACGTGCAAATTATATTTTCTTAAAGAGGGGTTTCAAAAGTTAACAGTTGTCACATTGAGCGGAGTCGAGATGTGACAACTGTCAGATGCTTAAGGTCAGTTTGGGCGAAGTCGAGAACAGTTTAGTTTATATACAGACTTTTTGGGCTCCCTCTTTGAGAATATTTTTAGGACAAACACTAACTACTAATAAGATGATTAAATTACGATTTCTTCCCCTAATTCTACTCTCTATTGCTTGTAATACATCAGTTAATACAATTGATAATTCCGAAATAATTCAAAATTTTCAAAATCCTCCAAATGAAGCACGTCCAAGGGTTTGGTGGCATTGGATGAATGGAAACATAACCAAAGACGGTATCCAAAAGGATTTGGATTGGATGAAACGTATAGGTATCGGTGGTTTTCAAAATTTTGATGCTAATCTTTTTACTCCTGTTGTTGTTGAAAACCCATTGGTTTTTATGACTCCAGAATGGAAAGATGCATTCCTTTTTACAACAAACCTGGCTGATAGTCTGGGATTAGAAATGACTATTGCCGGTTCCCCGGGATGGAGTGTTACAGGTGGTCCCTGGGTACAACCTGAAGATGCCATGAAAAAATATGTATGGACAGAAACAATTGTAGAAGGAGGTAAAACATTTCAAGGAAAACTAAAACTCCCTTCTGATGTTGCAGGGAGTTTTCAGAATGTTGCTGCTGCTGGCGATGCTATTTTAAGTGAAGAATTAGGAGAAACTCCAACTTATTATAACGATGCAATGATAATTGCATATAAATTACCAAAGGAAGATAAACAAATTAAAGAGCTTAACCCTAAAGTTTCTTCAAGTGGTGGTAATTTTAATTTAGATTTTCTTACGGATGGCGATTTAAATACTACAAAATATCTTCCGCCCAAAAATGTAGGAGATGAAATCTGGATACAATATGAGTTTGATGAGCCTCAAACATTCAAAGCAATGTCGATTGTAGGTGCTAATCATTTTGCTATGGAAAGCTTTAGTGGAGGACCATTGAACCGAAAACTTATGATAAGCAACGATGGTAAGACTTATACGGATGTTATTAGCTTATCAGGAAGTATCAATCCACAAAACACAATTGCTTTTAATCCTGTAACTGCTAAATATTGGCGACTATGTTATACTACACTGGCAAAACCAACAAATTCTTTAATACAGATTGTGCCTACAGATAACAAAGTTATTCCTGAGGGAGTAGAGATAGCCGAATTTGTACTTTATACTTCAGACAGGATTGACCAATTTGAGGATAAAGCTTCGTTTACCCCATGGGTTGAACATACAGCCTCATTTTTGGGTGAAGCGACAGGGATATCAACTAATGACGTAATTAATATTACAGATAAGATGCAGGAAGATGGTTCTTTAAACTGGGATATTCCTGAAGGGACTTGGAGTATTTTACGTTTTGGTTATTCATTAACGGGACGTCAGAATCACCCTGCATCACCAGCGGGGACAGGATTAGAAGTTGATAAACTTGATGAAGATGCTGTAAAAAGATACATTAATACTTATCTGGATTTATATAAAGATGCGACTGGTGGATTAATGGGCGAGAAAGGATTAAAATATTTGATTTTAGATAGCTATGAAGCCGGACACATGACATGGACACATGATCTGCCTGAAGAATTTGAAAAAAGAAGAGGTTATAGCATTGATTCCTGGATACCTGTTCTTACTGGCAGGGTTATAGGTTCCAGGGAAGCGAGCGAAAAATTTCTTTGGGATTTTAGAAAAACAATTGGCGAGATGATTGTCGATAATCATTACAACACAATAGGGGAAGAACTTAATAAGCGAGGTATGGGACGTTATACTGAATCTCATGAAAACAAACGCGTTTATATGGCAGACGGCATGGATGTGAAACGTAATGCAGAAGTTCCCATGGCTGCAATGTGGACACCGGGAAGCCTAGCTGAAGGGGCTAACGAGGAAGTCAGAAGTGAAGCAGATATACGTGAAGCTGCTTCAGTAGCCCATATCTACGGAAAACCCTTTGTCGCAGCAGAATCGATGACTTCAATTGGTGAAGCATTTTCATTTAGTCCAGAAAAATTAAAAAGAACTGCGGATATGGAAATGGCCTCCGGGCTGAACCGCTTTGTTATTCATACTTCAGTTCATCAACCTCTTAATGATAAAATGCCGGGGTTTTCTTTAGGTCCATTTGGTCAGTATTTCACACGACAAGAAACATGGTCAGAACAAGCAAATGTATGGATCGATTATTTAGCAAGAAGTTGTTATATGCTTCAGCAAGGTAAGAATGTAGCAGACGTTCTGGTTTATTATGGTGAAAACACGAACCTTACAATAGAATTTGAAGATAAATTACCTGATATGCCAGGTTATGAATTTGATTTTGTTAATTCTTCAACACTTAAAGAAGCAATATCGATAAACAATGGGAAAATGATAACTCCCGGAGGAGGTATTTACAGCCTCCTATATATTGATGAAAGTGGAGTTGAAATGACGTTGCCTGTATTGAAAAAAATAAAAGAGCTTGTTGATAACGGAGTTGTAATAACTGGGACAAAACCATTAAGAACGCCAAGCTTAAGTGATAATGCTGAAGAATTTCAAAAACTGGTTAATGAAATATGGGCAAAACCAAATGTGTATAACAAACCAATAGTTGATGTTTTTAAAGAAATAAACATAGAAAAAGATGTTATAATATCAGGTAACTCTTCGCCAATTCTATTTAAACACAGAAGCATGCCTGGCATGGAAATTTATTGGATTGATAATAGAAGCGTAAATAAGAATAAGGCGAATATTAGCTTCAATGTATCAGGACTTAAGCCAGAATTATGGCATCCTCAAACAGGCAAAATAAAAGATGTCTCATGGAAAATAAAAAATGGTAGGACCGAGATACCATTAAATTTTGAATCATGGGAAGCTTATTTTATAGTGTTTAGGGAAAAAACAAAAAATCAAGAGAATAAATTACCTGAATTAAAAGAAGAAGTATTTGCTGAGATACAGGGTTCATGGAATCTCTCTTTTCAAGAAAACAGGGGGGCACCTGAAAGTGTTGTCCTCAACTCACTTGAATCATTAACCGAAAATAAAGAGTTTGGTATAAAGTATTTCTCTGGAACCGTTTCTTACCAAAAGAATTTTCAGCTTAATGAAAATATTGCAGGTGCTAATATAATATTGGATCTTGGAAAGGTGAAAAATATAGCAGAAGTATTCATTAATGGGCATAATCTTGGCGTATTATGGAAAACACCATTCCGAACAGATATTACAGATTATTTAAATACTGGAAATAATAGTATAGAAATAAAGGTGACCAATCTTTGGGTAAATCGTTTAATTGGTGATCAACAACCAGGGGCGAAAGAAAAAATTACATTTACAACAATGCCTTTTTATTCAGCAGATTCTCCATTGTTAGAATCAGGATTACTAGGGCCGGTACAATTAATAAAGCTTTTTGAAGAATAACAGAATTAATATGTGATATGGAAAAATATTTTTTGTTTTTATTAGTATCATTTGTAGTTAACATTGTTATTGCACAAAATCCTATTGTCCCTCCCGGGGTTTATATAGCAGATCCTTCAGCTCATGTTTGGGAAGATGGAAAACTGTATGTATATGGTTCCAGGGATGAAAACCCTAAATTTTATTGTTCAAAAAGTTATCGGGTAATGTCATCTTCAGATTTAATTAATTGGGAACTATCGGATACTAGTTTTTCATCAATAGGCAAAAACGATCAGGTACCTTACAGCGACAACTATCTTTACGCACCGGATGTACAGCGTTTTGATAATAAATACTATTTGTATTATTGCTTAGCATTATGGGGAGAAAGTATTAATAGTTGTGAGGGTGTTGCTGTATCTGATTCTCCTAATGGGCCATTTTTAAATGGAAAAATGATTGATATTGGCAAACACAACCAGATAGATCCATGTGTGTTTGTTGATGACGATCAACAGGCATATTATCTCTGGGGGCAATTTTCACTCAAAATGGCAAGGCTTAAGTCCAATCGAACTGAGATAGATACGTCAACAATTGTAGAGGGTGTAATAACAGAAAAAGATCATTTTTTCCATGAAGGGAGTTATTTAGTAAAACATAATGGATTGTATTATTTAATCTATGCAGATGTTAGCAGGGGTGGTGCTCCTACCTGTTTAGGCTACTCGGTTAGTAAATCTCCCATGGGGCCTTATACTTATGGAGGGGTAATCATCGATAATAAATATTCAGATCCATATGTGTGGAACAATCACGGTTCGTTGGTTGAGTTTAACGGAAAATGGTATGTTTTTTATCACAGGGCAACAAATAACAGCCAAACTATGAGAAAGGCATGTGTAGAACCCATTACGTTTAGACAAGATGGTTCAATACCCGAAGTTCAGATGACTTCGCAAGGTGCCGGCCCTCCACTTAATGTTTTTGAAGAGATTGATGCAGCAAGAGCTTGTATGCTGTTGGGAAATGTTAGGATTTCTACAATGGATGGTAATAATGAAGTACTTGCAGGGATTTTTCATAAGGATAAAGTTTTCTATAAATACCTTGATTTTAACGAAGGGGCAGATAGTGTCATTCTTAAGATCTGTCCGGGAGTTAAACCTTGTAAGATAGAATTAAGCCTTGATGACTATACAAATTCAGCTTTGGGTTCTACTAATTCAATTGCTACCATAGAAATCCCGGCTTCAAAAAGCAATGAATGGAAATCAATAAAAGCAGGTATAAAACATACAAAAGGTGTTCATGCTTTAAAAATATCATTTACTAATTCGGAAATTAAAGGGTTTAATTTCTCTACTGATGGTAGAGATGAAATTAAAATTGAGGAAACTGAACTTTGCAAACTTGACGCAATTCAATTTAAATAATTAATAAGTAAAACATGAAAAATTATACACAGGTAATAACTAGAATTATATTTATCAGTTTAATCTTTGGGAATATTTGTTCTCTACACGCCCAGGATATGGGAGGATCTTTTGGTAATAATGGGAACCCCTGGCAAGTGACTAAAGATCCCAATGCAACAATAACATTTCACAATCCCATTATTCCGGGATTCCATTCTGATCCTAGTATCTGTAAAGTAGGGGAAGACTATTATCTTATAACAAGTACTTTTGAATATTTCCCGGGAGTACCTGTATTTCATAGTAAAGATTTGGTAAACTGGCAACAGATAGGTTACTGTATACATAGAACGGATCAATTACCTGAGGGAGTAAATATTTTTGCGGCGACCATTCGATATCATGATGGGAAGTTCTATATGATTACAACTAATATGGGAAACAAAGGCGGTAATTTTTATGTGACAGCGACTGATCCTGCTGGGCCGTGGTCTGATCCAATATTTATAAAAGTGGGAGGTATAGATCCCGATCTTTTTTGGGATGAAGATGGAAAATCATATGTTATTTCTTCTCCAATGGTTCTATATGAAATTAACCTTGAAACAGGGGAATTACTTTCACCAGGAAAGAAAGTGTGGAATGGTACAGGAGGGCGTTATGCGGAAGGACCCCATATTTATAAAAAGGATGGATATTATTATTTAATGGCGGCAGAAGGAGGAACCGAGGAGGCTCATTCAGAAACAATTGCCCGAAGTAATTCTATTTGGGGACCATATACAGATAACCCGGCAAACCCAATTTTAACACATTGTAACGCTGCCGGCCAGGGAAAACCTATTCAGGGGCTTGGGCATGCTGATATTATCCAGGCACACGATGACTCATGGTGGGTAGTTTTTCATGGTTATAGAAATATTTCAGATAAAACACATCATATATTAGGACGGGAAACTTGTCTGGCCCCTGTATCATGGCCAACAAATGGATGGCCTGTTGTCAATGGAAATGGGACTATTGACGCTGAGATGACATGTCCGACGCTACCGTTAAAACCGTTTGAAGAAACCGGTTCTCTTAACAATTTTGATTCAAAAGAACTGGGATTGGATTGGAATTATGTACAACCTCCAAATTATGATAATTTTTCGCTTGATGAACGAAAAGGGTTTTTACGTCTAAAAGGTGCAGCAGAAACTTTATCTACACGGTCACAATCAACATTTGTTGGAAGAAGGGTACAGGATTTTTATTTCACAGCAACTACACAGCTCGAGTTCACACCCAAAAATAAAAATGAAGAAGCTGGATTGATTCTACTCAACAATGGTTCTCACTTTGACATTATGATTAAAAAGGAAGCAGATAAAAGATTTCTTGTTGTAAATCTACAATTTGGTAGAACTACCTATAAATCAGAACAAATTGAACTTGTTCCAGGTTCTGTAAAACTACGTATCAAAGGAGAAAAAACAACCTTTACATTTTCTTATGCACAAGGAGATGATAATTTTGTAGATATTGAGACAGTTGATGCTAAGTTCCTGGCAACAGAAACAGTAGGCTTTTTTACGGGTGTTTATGTCGGGTTTTATGCTACAGGAAATGGTGAACCATCTAAAAGCAATGCTGATTATGACTGGTTTGAATATTATATAGATAAACCTTCTAATTAACTTGTTGATTTTTTGGAGCATTAACAGATTATTTTTATAACCTATCCATGTTAATAACGTTTAGCCTAATTGAAAGGTGATTGTTAAGAAAATGTTAAATAAATAATTTAGAATTAATTTTTATAAATAGAAATTGTAAATTAATTCATTGTTTATTTAGTATTCTATCACAAAAAAATATATTATTGTGTCATAATGACACTCTTATTGGATTTGCTTTTGTGCAAGTATTTCAAAAAAGTGTTATAACTAATTGATAAACAATTATAACATTCTAATAACGCTGCTAATAATAATGAAAAAGATTTTTCTAAAAACAATCTTATGTGTCTCTGCTATGCTTTTTAGTCTGATGATACAAGCAAAAAATGAGACACAAATCAATCCAGTAAAAGTTGAGGACGAAGAAGTCCTAATCAATCCATTAAACGGAGAAATTGAGTTTGATGGAATGGTTACAGAAGCTGCATGGAGGCTAAACGAAAGTTTTAATTTATACTCGCACTTCCCGGTATTTAATAGTCCAACCGCAGAGGAGAGCCAGGTTTTTATAACTTTTGATGAGAATTATTTATGGATTGGAGCAATACTTCATTACAATGATATCTCGAATTTAGTTTCTACGAGTAAAAAGAGAGATGAGGAATCTGGTAATTCGGATGCTTTCGGAATATTGTTGGATTCTTATAATGATAATGAAAATGCATTAGGTTTTTTCACAATGCCTTCGGGTTTAAAAATTGATTATACTGTTACAAATGATGCCCAGCCAACTGGGAGAAGAATGGAAACCAGAAATTTTACATGGAATTCATTTTGGGATGTAAAAACAACGGTATCAAAGGATTCATGGCAAGTTGAAATGCGAATCCCATTTTCGAGTTTACGTTTTCAAAGTATAAATGACATAACAAAAATGGGATTGTTAATTAACAGGACTATTAGTTATTGCAATGAGATTGATACATATCCGGCAATTGACACAAAACATGGGCGCTCTGCTTTTATTCGACCATCATTAGGAAAGACGATCGTGCTTAAAAATGTTCACTCTCGTAACCCAATTTATATTTCACCCTATGCAATTGGTGGAACAACAAGAACTTATGAACTCAACGAACCAGAAACAAAGTATATTAAAGATGATGCCCCAGAACTAACAGGAGGACTGGATGTTAAATATAATGTAAACAATAATCTTACATTAGATTTTACTGTAAATACTGATTTTGCCCAGGTTGAGGCTGATGATGAGCAACTTAATTTAACACGCTATTCTCTTTATTTACCTGAAAAACGACTTTTTTTCCAGGAACGTGCAGGAATATTTAGCTATGATCTAGGTAGTTCACAAAACCTGTTTTATAGTAGGAATATTGGTATTGTTGACGATGAACCTGCCAAAATTTTAGGCGGGGCCAGGTTAGTCGGAAGGGTTGGAAAATGGGATATGGGATTTTTGGATATGAATACCCAGAAAGCCGGTGAATATTCTGCTGAGAATTTTGGTGTGGCAAGAATTAGAAAACAAGTAATTAATGAAAATTCATATGTAGGTGGAATGTTAACATCACGGATTGGATATGATGGAACAACCAATTTTGCATATGGAGTGGATGGAATATTTAAGGTGTCTGAATTTGATTATTTAGATGTAAAACTCGCCCAAACAGAAGATAATCAGATAAGAAGTAACTCACTCTCTTTAGATCCCACATATTTATCTGTTGGTTTGGAACACCGTTCACAACAAGGGATAGTGTATAGAGGTAAGTATGCTTATTGGGGTAAAGACTTTGAACCTGATGCAGGTTTTGTTCTTCTTAATAGCATACATGAAGCAAATGCCACATTAGGATATGGATGGTATCCGGGGGAAAATTCTAAATTATATTCCATTTATGCTGGCGTAGATTATGAAATGACCAGCAGGCTTGAAGATGGAAAAATAGAAAGTATGCAAATAAATCCTGAATTTTCATTATCCTTTAAATCAGGACTTATGATTTTTACTTCACTTATAAATCAACGGGAAGGAGTACTGGAAGAATATGAATTGGCCGATAATGTAGACATTCTTGCTGGCGATTATTCATTTTACAGTTTTAGGGGAATGATAAGTACACCCAGGACAAAACGAATTTATACCCGCTTGACAGTGAATACCGGGGAATATTATGATGGAAATCGATTTTCTGTTATTTTTGCTCCAAATTTTAACATCTCTTCAAGCATTCAATTATCAGCTACCTATCAGTATGCAAAGGTAGATTTTGCATCAAGGGATCAAAGTTTTACGAACAATATTGCCAGGTTAAAAGGTACGTATATGTTTAATACTAAGTTATCTGCCAGTGCATATGTGCAGGTTAATGAATTAGATAATATCTTTTTAACAAATTTCAGGTTACGATATAACCCTCGCGATGGTAATGACTTTTATGTTGTTTTAAATGATTTAAGGGATCTTGATAAAGATGGATATATTCCCGAACTTCCAATTTATCAAAGTAGATCTATTTTACTAAAATATACACACACATTTATTCTTTAATAGCAGCTTTCTAAAGAAAATCTCTGGAAATGTGAGTTTTATTAGTAAAACAGAATTTACATTTCCAGAGATTAACTTATTCTACCATCCACCACTTAAACTATTATCAAGGGCTTTTTGATAATTCTCCAGATTAAATTCATACAAGAAAGGTGATTTGTGAGCACCTCCTTTTTTGCGTTCGTTTAGTTTGTTTAGAATTTTAAAAGACAAAATCTTTCTTTGAAAATTTCGACGATCAAGACTTTTTCCTAAAATAGTTTCATATAGTCTTTGAAGTTCTGGCATTGTGAATTTATCAGGAAGAAGTTGGTTTCCGATAGGTTGATAATTTAATTGGATCCTAAGTGTTTGAAGGGCTTCGTTTATAATATCTTCATGATCAAACATTAACCCTGGTAACTCACTAAGATTTTTCCACTCACATCTGTCAGAAAGATTATCGCACCTTGGCGTTACATTAGAAAAATTAACCAAGGCATAGAAACCTATGGATATAAATCTCATTCCATACCATTTGTGCTTTTTTATTTTTTCTTGGTTGGGTTCGCTATTCAAATGAAGCTGAATTTTTGTACGTTCAGGATCACTAAATACCTTAAATTGACGAAGAAACAGATTATCAACTCCCGTTCTTTCCTTAAGTACCCTTGTTGCTGCTGCTTCAAGAGATTCCGTTGACATTAAAAACCCACCTGGCAAAGACCATCTATTAGATGTTTTGTGTTTAAGCAGTAATACTTTCAGTTCGTTATCATGAAAACCGAAAATAACACAGTCTAATGAGATATGGTCAAGATAATCTTTTGAGTTAGTAGCCATAGTAAAAATCAAAAACCTTCAAATGGATATTTTGTAACTGCAAATAAAAGAAAATTTATGATTGTTTTGGTCATTCTAATAAAAAAAACTATCATTGTGTAGTTACGACACATTATATATTAACATGAGATTTGGATACATTGCGATTGATTATTTGTCCTTTTCTTCACTTTGAGGGTCGAGCACAAATCTTATTAATAAAATGTGTTTACTACTTTAAATAATTAAAACTAAAAATTAATAAAATGAAAGATTCTAATTTCCGAAGACTTAAGTGTTCTTCTATGGCAATACTACTTGTTGCCTCTTTTTTTATTAGTAATTCTTTACTTGCAGTAAATCCAATTTCACCTTCAGATGGAGAAAAAACAGTTAAGGAAATAGTCGCTTCAATGACTTTAGAGCAAAAAGCACAGCTAGTTATTGGTACAGGTATGTTTTTTCCAATGCCTGATTCCCTTAAAGATAAAATGCCCCCTATGTTCCAATCAAATCTTGACCCAAATAGCGAATATTCAAAGATGGTAGAAAAAATTCGTAAATATTTACCAGGAACTGCAGGAACCAGTGCTGAATTTCCTGCGTTAGGAATTACTAGCCAGACATTATCAGATGGCCCTGCTGGTTTACGAATTTCTCCAACCAGGGAAGGAACAAATGAAACTTTCTATTGCACAGCTTTTCCTATCGCTACTGTAATGGCTTCATCATGGGATACTGAATTGGCACAGAAAGTAGGAGCAGCAATGGGTGAAGAGGTTTTAGAATATGGTGCAGACGTGCTTCTTGGTCCGGGTATGAATATCCAACGCGATCCTTTATGTGGCCGTAATTTTGAATATTATTCTGAAGACCCTCTTGTAGCTGGAAAAATGGCTGCTGCAATGGTTAAAGGTATCCAATCTAATGGTGTTGGTACTTCCATTAAGCATTTTGCAGCAAACAATCAGGAAACGAACCGCTTGTCTGTAAATACAATTGTTAGTGAAAGAGCACTTCGCGAAATTTATCTTAGAGGTTTCGAAATTGCAGTTAAAGAATCAGATCCTTGGACTGTAATGTCATCATACAATAAAGTTAACGGTACATATACCTCAGAAAGCCATGATTTACTTACAAAAATTTTAAGAGATGATTGGGGATTCCAGGGATATGTTATGACAGACTGGGGTGGCGGAAGCGATGTTGTCGCTCAAATGATTGCTGGAAACGATATGATCCAACCAGGTTCTCCTCAACAAATTCAGGATATAATTAAAGCGGTAAATGAAGGTAAACTTGATGTTGCAGTTCTTGATAAAAATGTTGAAAGAATTTTAACTATCATGAAAAAAACTCCTCGAAACAAAGGATACAAAGTTTCAAATAAACCCGATTTAAAAGCGCACGCAGAAGTAACTCGTCAGGCTGCAACTGACGGAATGGTATTATTAAAAAATTCCGGAAACGCACTCCCTATACCAACAGCTACTAAAGCTGTTGCTGCTTTCGGTAATACTTCTTATGAATTTATTTCTGGTGGAACAGGAAGTGGTGATGTAAACGAGGCTTATACAATTTCATTAATCGATGGGCTGAAAAATGCAGGATTTGAAATTGATACAAACCTTAAAAACGTCTATGAATCATACATAAAAGATGCAAGGGCTAATGCCCCAAGACCAGAGAATGCATTAGCAGCAATGATGGGGGGAATGATTCCTGTATCAGAAATGAGTGTAAAAGCTGACTTAGCCAGTAAGTTGGCAAAAAAAGCTGACGTAGCCCTAATTACAATTGGTCGTAACTCAGGAGAAGGTGGAGACCGTAAAGCTGAAGCTGGTGATTTCTATCTGACAGATATTGAGAAAGAAATGATAAAAACTGTTACAGACGCATTCCATAAAGAAGGTAAAAAAGCAATTGTTATATTAAATATTGGTGGTGTTGTAGAAACAGCAAGTTGGAGAGATATTCCTGATGCAGTTCTTTGTGTATGGCAACCAGGTCAAGAAGCAGGTAATTCTGTTGTTGATGTCATTACTGGTAAAGTAAATCCATCTGGTAAATTAGCAGTTACATTCCCGGTAAAATATAATGATGTTCCATCTTCAAGTACTTTCCCAGGTTATTCAACTGCAGGTGAAACAGATGATGCTGAAGATCTTTCAGGATTTTCTATGATGAGAAGAGTTCCTTGGGAAGTTGTTTATGAAGAAGATATTTATGTAGGATATCGTTACTATGAGACATTTGATGTTCCTGTTTCATATGAATTTGGTTACGGATTGTCTTATACTAGTTTTGAATACAGCAACCTAAAACTTAGCTCAGATAAATTTAATGGTAAAATAACTGTTTCTGTTACTGTAAAAAATACAGGAAAAGTTGCAGGTAGGGAAGTTGCTCAGGTTTACGCAAATATTCCTGATGGTAAACTTCAAAAACCAGAACAAACTCTTGTTGCTTTTGGAAAAACAAAAGTTCTTAAACCAGGAGAGTCTGAAACACTAACTTTTGAGATTGGAAGCAGAGAAATCGCTTCTTTTAATGAATCAAATTCTTCATGGATAGTTGAGCCAGGTGAATACAATCTTCTTGTAGGTGCTTCTTCAACAAAAATTAGCGAAAAAGCAAAATTTACAGTTGCTAAAGAGATAGTTGTAGAAAAAGTATCAAAAGCAATGACCCCTCAAGTTGAGATTAAAAAACTAAAAAAATAAATGTAGTTTGCCAGTATGTTAGCTTCCCGTAATATATTTTATATTATGGGAAGTTTTTTTTTTATTCCTTAAATCCGCAAGTGTTTTTATAAAACCGTTAATCACGCCTATAAGCACGAACCGAGGACAAAGGACGAGCTCAACAAAGTTAATTTTCCGTCTCCCATTTGGGTGAAGTTTTCTCTGCGAAACCTCTGTGCACTCAGCGGTTTATAGATTTTGCCTGCAGATTTTAGGTTATTACAAGATATTATCATGTCTAAATTGCAAATAGATTTAACTATTATTTACTCATCTGATTAAAAAATAAAACAATTTTTAATATAATTACCTTTGAAAATATATCATAAAAAATAAGTAGATGAATAAAATTAACCTAACTATCGTATTGTGCCTGTTGTTATTAGTATCAGCATGCAAACCCGAAAATGAAACTCCGATTAAGGAGCAGGTAAAAACAGAAAATGGATTGGTGAAAGGGACTTTTGTGGAAGAGTCTGGAATTACAATATTTAAAGGAGTGCCTTTTGCTGCACCTCCTGTTGGAGATTTACGTTGGAAAGCTCCACAGCCTACAGAATCCTGGGAAGGCGTAAAAGAATGTACAAAGTTTTCTGCCAGTGCAATTCAGGCTACTCCAGTTCCATTTTTAATGTGGACACAAGAATTTATAGCTCCTAAAGAGCCTATTAGTGAAGACTGTTTGTATTTAAATGTATGGACAGGAGCTACTAATCCCGGAGAAAACAGACCCGTGTTTGTTTTTGTTCACGGAGGCGGTTTTTCAAGCGGTTCTGGTTCTGTTCCAATCTATGATGGTGAAGAAATGGCAAAAAAAGGAATCGTTTTTATTACGATAAACTACCGTGTTGGTATACTTGGTTTTTTAGCTCATCCCGAATTAACTGCTGAAGCAGATTATAATGCATCTGGTAACTATGGACTTCTTGACCAGGTTGAAGCATTAAAATGGGTCAATAAAAATATTACTGCATTTGGCGGTGATCCTAATAATGTTACTATAGCAGGACAATCAGCGGGAGCATTTAGTATTAATTATTTGGTAGCATCTCCTTTAACAAATGGATTAATACATAGAGCTATTGCGGAAAGTGGAGGGGCTATTGTAAATACCAATAGATTATCAAGAGGAAAAAATCTGGAAATGGCAGAAGAAGATGGTGTTAAATGGACAGAAAGTTTAGGTGCAAATTCTATCGCTGAGCTTCGTTCAAAATCAGCTGATGAAATTCTTGCTGCCGGAGGTTCTGCTTCTCCTATCGTTGATGGATATATGATACCAGAACCCATGATGGATATTTTTAGTCAGGGAAAACAAAATGATGTGCCTTTAATTTTAGGATGGAATGAAAATGAAGGTAATTTTGGAGGCCCACTTCAAAGTGCTGAAGATTTTAAAGTTACACTGAAAGAAAAATTCGGTGATGACGCTGTTAAATTCCTTGAGATATTCCCTTTTTCAAATGATGAAGAAGCAATGGCAATACAAACAAAATTAAGTGGTTTAGAGTTTTTTGGAGTACAAATGTATAAATGGATGCTACTTCAGAATGAAAAAGCAACTTCAAAAGTTTATATGTATCATTTTGAAAGAGAATTACCTTATGCAGAGGGAATGCAGCCATTTGGTGCTTTTCATACGGGCGAAGTACCTTATGCCTATAATAATCTCCATACAAGTCCAAGACCATGGGAAGAAATTGATTATAAATTAGCTGAAACAATGTCTGATTATTGGGCAAATTTCGCAAAAACAGGAAATCCTAATGGTGAGGGACTGCCAGAATGGAGTCAATGTACACCTGATAATACAAAGGTTATGATTTTAGGTGATGAAGTTAGTTGTGAAGATCTTCCCGATTCAAAAATTTTAGACTTTCTGGAAAGTTATTATTGTAAATAAACTAAGTATCTCTATATAAAATTGATTTAAAATGAATATGAAACGACTAAACAAGAGACTTCCTATTTATTTTGCGGTTCTTTCAATGTTAATATTAAATTATAGTTGTAATTCACTAAAATGGACAGAGGAAGAAAAAAATGGATATAACATTGTAACTAATAAAGGTGGTAAAACATTAGGCTATTCTACAACCTCTGGTGTGACTTTATTAGAGGATAGAGGTTATGCATTTAAAGATTTAAATAAAAATGGTACACTTGAACCTTATGAAGATTGGCGTCTGTCTGTAGATAAGAGGGCTAAAGATCTATCCGAAAGAATGACCATTGAGCAAATAGCCGGATTAATGCTTTATAGTGCACATCAGGCTGTTCCTTCAGTAGGTGGCGGAATGTTTGGTGGCGCAACTTACAACGGAAAGCCTTATGCAGAAAGTGGAGCAAAGCCAAGTGATTTAACAGATGCTCAAAAAAAGTTTCTGACAGATGATAACTTACGCCATGTGTTAATAACAACGGTTGAATCTCCAGGAGTTGCTGCACAATGGAATAATAATGCACAGGCATTGGTAGAATCTATAGGATTAGGAATACCAGCTAATACAAGTACTGATCCTCGTCATGGTACAACGGTTAGTGCTGAGTATAATGCTGGCGCTGGAGGAGATATTTCAATGTGGCCAACTACTTTAGGTTTGGCAGCAACATTTGATCCTGCTGTGATGAAAAAATTTGGTGAGATAGCATCCATCGAATATCGTGCACTGGGTATTGCTACAGCTCTGTCACCTCAGATAGACTTAGCAACAGAACCTCGTTGGAGCAGGTTTAGCGGAACCATGGGTGAAGATCCTGATTTAGCTACAGATATGGCCAGAGCTTATGTTGATGGTTTTCAAACCTCTGAAGGCGATGCTGAAATTGATGGTGGTTGGGGTTATCAAAGTGTTAATGCAATGGTAAAACATTGGCCTAGTGGTGGTCCGGAAGAAGGTGGCCGTGATGCTCACTTTGGCTATGGTGCCTATGCTGTTTATCCTGGAAATAACCTAAAAGATCATTTAAAACCTTTTACTGAAGGAGCATTTAAATTAGATGGTCCTACAAAAATGGCAACAGCAGTTATGCCATACTATACTATATCGTATGACATCGATCAAAAAAATGGAGAAAATGTGGGTAACAGTTATAATAAATACATTATAACCGATCTTCTTCGTGGCGAATATGGATACGATGGCGTTGTTTGCACAGATTGGATGATTACAGCAGATGTTTCTAATGTTTATGAGTTTAGAGGCAAAAGCTGGGGTGTTGAAAAATTAACAGTTGCTGAGCGTCATTATAAGGCAATTGAAGCCGGAGTTGATCAATTTGGCGGTAACAATGAGATGGGACCAGTAATTGAAGCATATAACATGGGCGTAAAAGAACATGGTGAAGAATATATGCGTCAACGTTTTGAAACCTCTGCAGTAAGACTTCTAAAAAATATATTTAGGGTGGGTTTATTCGAGAACCCGTACCTGGATGTTAAAAATAGCGAAGAGGTTGTTGGAAACCCGGAATTTATGCAGGCAGGTTATGAGTCTCAGATTAAATCTGTTGTAATGCTTAAAAATAAAAACAACATTCTTCCGATAAAAGAAAGACTAAAGGTTTATGTACCTCAAAAATATGTTCCTGGTGGCCGTGATTGGTTTGGAAACGAATCTCCTGCAAGTTGGAAAGACGCCGCAAATCTGGAAATTATTGAAAAGTATTTTGATATTGTTGAAATGCCAGACGAAGCAGACCTTGGATTAGCATTCATAAACAGTCCTGATGGTGGTGTTGGTTATTCCACCGACGATGTAAAAAAAGGAGGTAATGGTTATGTTCCGATAAGTCTTCAGTATACGGATTATAAGGCTGATTTTGCAAGAGATACGAGTATAGCTGGTGGAAGTCCGTTCGAAGATTTTACAGACCGTTCATACAAAGGAAAGATAGTTAGCACAGCTAATGCATACGATATGAAAATGGTTACTGAAATTAAAATGGAAATGAGAGGAAAGCCTGTTATTGCTATTGTGAATACTTCAAAGCCTATGGTTTTTGCTGAGTTAGAGCGAAGTGCTGAAGCAATTCTTGTGCATTTTGGAGCGATGGATCAGGTAATCCTGGAAATTATTACAGGAAAATATGAACCATCTGCTTTACTTCCTTTTCAGATGCCTGCTCATATGAAAACTGTTGAAGAACAATATGAAGATGTATCACGTGATATGGAATGTTACACAGATTCTGAAGGAAATACTTATGATTTTGCTTTTGGACTAAATTGGAGTGGTCTTATAAATGATGACCGTGTAAAAAAATACAAATAATTATTCAGTTTTATTTTAAAAAAGCATAGGGTGTAGACTCTATGCTTTTTTGTTTTGTTATACTTTGTACTGAAGCGTTGAAACTTGATTGTTCTTTTGTTCGTACTAGTCAATATTTTCATTATTACTAAAGAAATCTTCATTAAACTATTTTAAAATAAACAAAAGTATGAGAACAAAAGGGATTCTATTTTCACTATTATTACTTGCTTTTTTTTCTTGTGAAAAAGAAGAGAAGGACGATAAAGAAAGTGACAAAACAACTATTGCCGGAGAAGAATTTACCCCCACAGAATCATCTGTTGTAAATACAGGCGAAAGCTTGACCCTAACATTCACTGAAGGGACAAAAAAAGTTGAAATTATCACCAATGATACAATTGAAGGTACTTACGAAATTACGTCAAGTGAACTTAAATCTACAACGCTACAAGCTAATCTGACATTCACTGATGGTACTACATCTTATATCGGGACCATTGGTAGTGTTGTAATTACAGACGAAGGAGAAAATGTTATATCAGGGAGCTATGAAGCTACCGTTGTTTCAGATACAAAAGTTGAAGTTGAAATTAGTTCTGGGGCGTTCTCTGAGTTAGAAGTTGAGATTGATGAACCTGAAGAAGAAGAACCATCAATTGTAATAACGGAGGAATCGATTAATGACACACTAGCTTTGTGTTATTCTAATTTGGAAAGTTTTATAGAATTAAGTTATTTGTTTGATGCTGTATATTCCAATTCAATAACATCACCCAATACTTCCTGGGATGCGATTTATGGACATACACTAGCTTCGTCTAATGAAAAAATTAATCAGTTATGGGACGATGGTTATGATATTATTTTACTTACAAATTTCGTTTTAGAACAAGCTGATGAGATTATAACCGATGAAGAAACTAAAAACTTAGTAATTGCGCAGGCTAAAGCCATAAGGGCATATGTCTACTATACATTATATATTTGGTATGGAGATCTTCCATTAATTCAGGTATATCAACCAGACACATGGTCAAGATCGTCAAAGGAAGATATTTTTGAGCTTATTCAAGCAGATGCTGAATCAGCAAACGAAATTTTGCCATCTTCATGGGAAGGTTCAGAAAATAAGGTGGTAAAATCTTTTGTGCAAGGATTAATTTGTAGGAATTATCTTGAAACTGGATCTTATTCGGATGCACAAACACTGGCCCTTCAAATTATTAATTCTGGCGAATATGCATTGGATGCAACAGTTGATAATATTACAAGCAGTAGTACTGAAGTATATTGGGGATTTGATAAAGGAGATAACGAAGAGTTTAATACGTTCTTTACCAAAGGTTCTTTTGTTCCGGTAATTCGCTACACGGAAACAATACTTATTGCGGCGGAAGCGCTATACAATCTGGGCCAACAAATGGAGGCAATAAGTTATATAAATATGTTAAAAAATCGCAGAAGTGAAGCTGAGATAATGTCAATTGATAACGATGTGATTAGTAATCAATGGGAGGTTGAATTAACACAAGAAGGTTGTATTTTTAATACATTAAAACGTTATAGTAAAGCGACCAGTGAATTGAGTATTGAAGATTATCGTTTGATTCTTCCAATACCTCAGTTAGTTTTAGAAACTTATCCGTCAATGACCCAGAATCCAGGATATTAAAATTTTATATAAGATTTAAAATGAAAGGTTGTTCATAGTTTTTGGACAACCTTTTTTTATCAACTAACATTTTTTTTCTATCAATTTATATATTTACACGTAACAAGAATTTTTAAAACGTAACATAAATAGAACCAATCTAATATCCCTGAAAATGAAAAATAAATTAATAGGAATTCTTCTCTCCATATTTTTTGTCTTTAACATATCTTGTTCAAAAAAGGACTACAAATATAATGTGGTGATTGATATTGATGGAGCTATTGATGATATGCGTTCTTTAACAATGTTTTTGTCGGCAATGGATGTTAATGTTTTAGCGATTACTTGTTCACAGGGATCATTAACACCGGAAGCTATTTTTCCTAAGGTAAAGACATTACTTGCTGATTTGAATTGTGAAAATATTCCCGTTGGTGTTGACGAAGATTTAGATGTTGAATTACCTATGTGGGCTCCATTTGCTCAAAAAATATCCTGGGCAAAAGAATCTATTGATCCAGAGAATAAAGCTGAAAATCAGGATGCTGCTGAATTAATTTCACAGATTTTTGAGAAGAGCGACGATAAGATAACATTAATTGCTTTAGGAACTCTAAAAACATATGCTGATTGGTTAAATGAGAACCCGAAGTTTTTGTCAAAAACAGAACGGATTGTTTGGTATAATGAATTAGAAATAGAGGAAGGTTTTAATTACCAGGTTTGCCCGGAAAGCCTGGCTGAAATAAAACAAACAGGTATCAAACTTGATATTGTTGGAAATAGTACCGATAAATTTTTAGTTGAAGAAAAATATCTTTTATCCTTAGAAAAAACAAATTCACTATATGCGAATCAGATTATTGAAGTACATAAACAACATGAGATTGTTGACCGAATTCAAACGAAGCATTTAAGGCTCTGGGATGATTTTGTCCCTCTTTATTTAACAAATCCAGATTTATTTGATTCTCACGTCAAAGGTAACATTAGCTACAATAAGATTAAAGATTCAGAAGATGCAACACATATTTATGAATGTATGGCTAACTTGTTAAGTTCTAAAAGATGAGTTTATAATAATTCTCTTTGCTAATTAAATTTGAGAAATTCAAACACGTACTTGTTTTGTTTTTTTTAATCACAATAGAGGCAGCGTAACATAATAATTTTGAGTATCCTCTTCTATAAGTATTTCTTTATTCGAAATCAATAAATACTGTGCATTCAACGAATTTAGCCCCATGTGTGTTGAATATGTGGTATCTTTCTTATTTAGATTATTTTTTACAGTAATAGATTTCCCTTTTGAATAAATTTCAACATTTAGAGGTTCTTTTTTACTGGTAATATTATGTTTTATTGCATTCTCAACCAAAAGCTGTAATCCCATAGGTGGTATCTCTCTCCGAAGCTGTTCATCTTCAATCTCAATGGAAACATGGAGCCCCTCTCCTAACCTTTCCTTATGCAGCGCTATATACGATTTTAAAAACACCAGCTCTTTCTCTAATGATACTGTTGGTTTTTCGTGGCTTGTTAATACATAACGATAAACATCTGTGAAGTTTTGTGTAAAAACCTCAGCATCGCTGGGACTATAATGTATTAATGATTTTAACACACTTAAATTATTAAATAAAAAGTGTGGGTTTAATCGATCTTTTAAAGAATTATAATCACTTAAAAGTTTAGCCTGCTTTAGCTCATCTATTTCCTTTCTATTGTTCAACCATTCCTTTGTAAGATTAGAAATAACAATCATCAATATATGTATCACAAAAGTTGAAATGCTAAGAATAATGATTATTTGGGTTACTGAATGATTAAGAATTTTCTCATCCAGGAATACTATTTTTGAAACACTAAGCCAAAAGTATGTTAGAATAATTGTTAAGGCGATAATAATCAATACTTGTGGATAGAGTTTACATCGAATCATTTCAACCTTAGTAAACCAACGCATTACAAGAAGATTTATTTCTGATGCACTATTGAATGCAACGATTACAATCAAATAAGAAAAAAATTTTCTATAATCATTAAAAGGAGTAACATCCGTTACAATATGCGCAATAAAAACAAGTAATATGGCTATTACAGAAATAACCAAAACTCTGCCAATTACAAATTTAGGTTTATAAGCACCTATATTTATAAAAAAATCAATAAATTTTTCGTTTAAGTACATCCCTTCTATTTCCCCATCCAATTTTTAAATTCACTTGATTTTAATCTGCTGATAGTTATTTCAAAATCCACTACTGGTTCTGTTTTAACAAGCAGTTTTCCACCAGATTCATTAGTTACTTTTTTAACTGCATCGATATTAAGAATTATTTTTCGGTTAGCCCTATAAAACTTAATTGGATCCAGTTCTGTTTCCAATTGTTCCAATGTATAATCCAGCGTATATTCTTTTCTGTTAAAATCAACGGCAAAAGTGAGTTTGTTACTGCTATAGATATAGGCTATATCTGTAACATCAAGTTTTATATAATCGTTAATCCCTGAAATAAGAAACCTGTTTCGATATTCTTTTTTTCCTTCTAAAATAGAATTTATCAGTTTCATCCTATCTTCTTCACTTAGAAACTTTTGCCGTGAAGAATATCTGGACTGTAATTGTTCAAACTTCTGAAATGAATCTTCCAATTCATTTTCATTTATTGGTTTTAACAAATAATCGATACTATTTACCTTAAATGCCCTAATTGCATACTCATCATAAGCTGTTGTGAAAATAATCTGGGTAGAAGGTTCTAACTCTACTTCTTTAAAAATAGAAAAACAAATACCATCCGATAATTGGATATCCATAAGAATTAAATCAGGACTCTTATTTTCAGTTAACCAGGTTATAGTATCAGCAACACTATCAATAATCGCTTCAATTATCCATTCAGGACGAAGTTTTTCGATTAAGCCATTAAGCATTCTGCTATTATGTAACTCATCTTCAACGATAAGAATACTGGTAGTTTCTGTTTTATTAGATATCACCATTTAAACTTTTTTTCTGATTGTAGGTTTCTGGTTTCAAGATAAGAACTTTGATAATCAGCAACATTCAACTAGTAACCATTCGTTACCCGCTTATAATTACTTTGCTTTATTTTAAAATCGGTTAATGCATCAATCTTATTACTAAAAGCTTTCTGCCATTCAGCCTGGGCTTCAAGAAGGTTTACAATAGTTTCCATACCTAAGCTATAATTATCCTGACTCACTCTTAAATTTTCATCTGCTTGATTTAGCGTTGTTTGAGTCATCTCTACTCTTGTATATGCATCAATAAGATTAAACTTTGCCTGCTCAATTTCTAACTGCAGCAATTTTGTAGCTTGTTGTAATTCTAACTGTTTAATATTGAAATCAGCCTTTGCCGAAGCCATTTTTCCTTTACGTTCACCAAAAGTAGTAATTGGAATCTGTACGCTAGCCATAGTATTCATTCCATGTGAGCTATAATTATCAGAGCCATCAAGAAAAACATTAAAATAATTATATCCAACAGATACTCCTGCAGTTGGAAGATAATCACCCCGTATCATTTTTACATTCTGTTCAGCCATTTCTACCTGTTTCTCCAATAATTGATATTCAACACGTTGATTGGCATTTGTTTCTAATAAATTATCTGTTTCAAATTCAATGGATGAAATACTATCATTTATTTCAACCTGTGTGTTTAAATCGACACCTATTACCCTGCAAAGCGACATTCTTGCTAATTCAAGTCCACTTTTTGCTTTTTGTTTCTGTAATGCAGCATCATTATACTGAACCTTAACTTTCAATAATTCATTTTGATTCGTCATACCGACTTCATAACTATCTTCAACAACATCAACCAACTGTTGTAGTAATTCTGTGTATTTCTCAGCCAGCTTTACTTTTTCCTTTACAGACAGATAAATGTAATACGAGTTTTCTGCCTCATAAATAGCTTCTGATGTTTTTAAAGTTCTATTTTCTGTAGCAAGGCTCTCTCCTATTTTTGCCATCTTATTCCCGGATATTATTTTTCCTCCGGCGTAGATTGGTTGCTCTGCAGAAACACCTCCCATAACTCCTCCCTGAATAGTCAGATCCAAAGGAAGATATGCATACGTATTAAAAACCGGATTTTCATCAGCACCAATTATTGTCTCGCCTGTTAAAGGATTAACAGCTACATTAGGTACAAGAGTCCCAGTTGTAAGATCAAACACCTGGGTGGGTGCATATAATTCTTGATCGATATTGATCTCTTTATACATTCCCGTTGCTGATGCTGAAATATTAGGCAAATATGCAGACTTTGCTGCTTTCTTCTCTCCCTGTGCTTTATTAATATTTTCATCTGCAATTTTTATAACTTCACTATTTTCCACTGCCAGGTTTCGGCATTTCTCAATGTTTAGTTCTAGAACATCCTGAGCCTTTAAGCCCGTAGTAACAATAATAGATACAGCTGTAATTATATATTTTATCTTAATCATCATCTCCATAATTTAAATTAATTGTCAATCTTTACTCCGTAAAACAAAGAATAAAGAATAGGCACAAACACCAGTGTTATCAATGTTCCAACGATAAGTCCCCCAATTATGGCTACAGACATCGACCCATACATAGGATCGGTTAATAACGGCATCATTCCCAGAATAGTTGTTAATGAAGCCATAACAACAGGACGGACTCTCAGGATAGTAGCTTTTACTACTGCCTGGTATCGAGATTGGTGATGTCCTAACTGTACCTGAATTTCATCCAGAAGTACAATAGCGTTTTTAATTATCATTCCTGTAAGTCCGATTACACCAACAATTGCAATAAATGAGAATGGTTGTCCCGTAATAATTAATCCGGGAATAATACCAATTACAGACATGGGTAAACACAGTATGATAATAAGCGGACGGCGATAATCATTAAAAAGTAATAGCAGAACAAGCAGGATAATTCCACTTGCTAAAGGGATAAAGCTCAAAATACCTTTTAATCCATCGCTTTTTAATTCAGAAGAACCAACCCATCTAAACGTATAACCTTCGGGTAATTCCAGGTTACGAACAGCTTCGTCCAATTCAGCTTGTACAAGTTCATCACTGGAACCATCAATCACATTACACTGTGCCTGAATAACACGTTCTCCATTTTTTCGACGCACAACAGGTTCTTCCCAGGAAAGTTTTAAACCATTCGTTACTGTACTTAACGGAACTGAAGTAATGATATCACTAAGAATATCATCTGTATTTACAGCGCCTGTCATAATTCCCATCACACTATTCATGTCGACTGCTCCTGTAACATTTGGGATTGTGCCCCAAACTGGTATATCGTTCAAGTCTTCTATTCGATTTCCATTTTTATCTCGAACCCTGAAACGAACAGGGATTGCTGTTTCACCTTCATAAATAGATGTAATTGGAAGCCCGTCGGTTGCCGCCAAAATTGCATTACTAATATCGTTACGTGTAACAGAAGCCCTGTTAGCAGCAATAGGATCATATAAAGCAGTTAATGTTTTTGCTTTGGTTTCCCAGTCGTCGCACACCGTATATTTATCAACATTCGGGTTTTGCATCATTAATGCCTGTGCTTCTTCACTCAAACGTTTTAACACAGCTGGATCGGGGCCTGAGAACTCAGCTTCTACTCCATGCGTGGATTTCATATTCAGGCTATATTTTCGAATACGGCTTAATGCTTCCGGGTATTGACTACGTAAATACTTGCTAAAAACCGGACGCATCTCCTGCATGGTTTCATAATCTTTAAAATTCACAATCAGCTCTCCATAATTATCAGCATTTTCACTCATCATCCCCCGTACCAGACAATAACGCATGGGGGTCATACCATGACTAGACACAACCATTTCAACCTCATCATATGAATTAAAATGATTGGTAATCTCCTCCAGCTTTTTATTTACCACATCAGGAGTGGTACCTTTGGGCATGGTAAATTCAATGTAAAATTGATTGTAATTAAAATCAGGAAAGAAAGTCTTATCTACCTTTCCCGCATTTAAAACCACAATACCCAGTACCAACACAAACACAACAATGGTAATTAACCTGTGATGCATGGCATATATCAATATTTTCTCGATGGTACGATATAGCGGTTTATCATACATATCTTTATTTGCGGCCTTTTCTTTAGCAACCCGCTTATCGTTTTTCATAAAAATAGCGGCAAAGAGCGGGACTTGAGTTAAAGCCAATATCCAACTAATGGATAACGAAATAGCCAACACAACAAAAAGATCGCGAACGTACGTTCCGGCTGCATCAGGAGATAAATAAACCGGAAAGAAAGCTGCAATAGCAATAATAGTAGCTCCAAATAATGGGATAGCTGCTTTTTTAGCAGGGCGGGTATACGTAAGTTTTCTTCGTTTACCGTGATGTTTTTCGTAAAGAATTCCATCGAGAACAACAATTGCGTTATCTACCAGCATACCCATTGCAACAATAAATGCACCCAGCGAAATACGTTGCAGGGTACCATCGGCAGTTAAGAGTAGTGGGAATGTAGCTAAAATCGTTAATATTAATCCAACACCAATGATAATGCCGCCACGTAATCCCATGGTAAACATCAATACAATAATTACAATAATAACAGATGCGATAAGGTTCCACATAAAACCGTTTACAGCATCAGCAACTTTCTCTGGTTGAAAAAACACTTTTTCGAATTTTATACCTTCGGGAATTTCTTTTTGTAATTCAGCCAGTTTTTCTTCTACACGCTCTCCAACAACAATAATGTTTTCTCCGCTTTCCATCGACATTCCAATACCAATGGCTTTCTGATTATCGACAAACAACGTATTCCGCATAGGATCGCTATATCCTTTTTCAACGGTTGCTATATCACCTAATTTAAATGCAGCTCCGTCTAATCCGGTAATAAGAATATTCCGAATGTCTTCCATTGTTGAAGCCTGATCGCTCATCGATATACGAAGTTGCTGGCCTCCTGTCTGTAAATTTCCAGCATATAGCTCTTTTGTCTGATTACTTAAAGCTGAAAAAACCTGGAGAGGCAATACACCTAATTCACTCATTTTATCAGCTGATAAGGTTATCAGGACCTCCGGATCTTGTTCTCCATATATACTTACTTTCCGCACACCTTCAACATCAAGCATACTGCTTTTAACAAAATCAGCATATTTGTTCATTTCCTGGTACGAAAATCCATCGTCAGCAATCATGGCATAGAACATACCGTATACATCACCTACGTCATCAATAACCATGGGTGTTTGTGCGCCTTCCGGTAATTGAGGGATAGCAAGCTCTAATTTACGTCGTAAGAATTCCCATCGTTGTGGAATTTCATCCTGGGGAACAGTCATCTCAAGTTCTACCTGGATAATAGAGACATTCGCTTCTGAACGTGATTTAAGTGCATTTATGTCGGATAAAGCTGAAATCTCATCTTCCAACACATTGGTAACTTTAAGTTCTACTTCATGTGCGGATGCGCCCGGATATACTGTTATCACATTAGCCATCATAACGGTAATCTCCGGATCTTCCAGTTTACTAAGCTTCTTAAAAGAAAATACCCCACCAAATACGATTGCTACTATTAAAAAGTAGAATATCTTTTTCTTTTTAAATACTAACTCTGATATATGCATGTTGATTTTTTTATAATAGATTCCCTACATTCGTTTCACTCTCGGCCGGAATAATCTTTACCACTTCATTTTCATTAAGAAGATTAAGTCCACCAACAACAACTATTTCTCCTGGATTTAATCCACTTACAATTCCAATGTTGCCCGATTTCACTAAATCATTTGTTTCAACTTTTCTACTATGAACTTTGGAGTCTTCTATTACCCACACATACTTATCATTTTCCTTCTCATAAAGAGCACTTGCCGGAACACTCAATAAACTGGAATCATCTCCATCACAACGGATATTTACTGATACATTCATACCAGGAGCTAATTTCGAATCTTTTGATGGTCTGTTATACAAATACAACTTGTACAAACCGTTGTTATTGGCTTTAATATTATCTGCAAACAGAGTAAGCGGGAATGTTTCGTTTGGGATATTTTCCTGTGTACATTCTATACTTGTAATGTTTTCTTTATTGATGTAAAGCGAAGCAGGAACATTTATTTCAACTTTTAAAAGGCTAACATCTACCAAAGTTGCAATTGGAGTTCCATGGTTTACCAATTCACCTTCTTCAAACATAACTTTTGTAATGTAACCAGAGAAAGGGGCATAAAGCTTTGTATCATTCAATTGATCGACAGCATTTTTGAGCTTTGTCTCAGCCATTTCTTTTCCTGCTTTCATTTTCTCATAATCGTTATCTGACACACTTTTCCTGTTATACAATTCGGCTACCCTTTCGTATTCAGACTGTAGCTGGTTAACCTGTGTCTCAATAGCAGCTTTCTGAACTTCATAATCGCGGGTATCCATCTCGGCTACTAACTGTCCTTTATTTACATAATCACCTTCCTTAACAAATATTTTATAAATAGGCCCGGCAACACGAAAAGCCAGGCTAACTTCTTCGGCTTCTTCAATTATAGCTGGAAATTGTTTTTCTTTTACGCTTGATATTTCCTCAACAACAGCAGATTTAACAAGCTTCTCATAATTATTTGTTTCTTCACCAGTATTTGATTTGCATGATGCAATTAACAGCACGCTCAAAACCATTATAAAAGGAATAAACCTTTGCTTTCTATGAATCATTTCAACAATCATTTTGTATGTATTTTATTTTAATTCAATTCAAATTTTCACAAAAATATAAGTAGAAATAAATAAGGATATTCAATTTACGAATAGTATTACTGAAATGCTAAAAATAAGGAATGGAATGTATGGAATAGTAACAACGCAATTGATTAATGCACTTTTCTATCCATCGTTTGCATTTCCACCTGGTTAATTAAAAGTGAATGACCACCGTCAAAGACGGTGGCTTCAATTACAGCACCCTCTAAAAGAGGGATAGGCTAACGTTCTCTGTTCTTTTTGTCTTCGTGCTGTTGATACTTTACATATTTGCGAATCATTTCTTCATCAAGACCAACTGTACAAATGAAGTATCCTCTTGACCAAAAATGATTTCCCCAATACGGCTTAGACTTCAAACTCGGATATGTCTTGAAAAGTCGTATGGCTGTTTTACCTTTTAAGATGCCCATGAAATCGGAAATGGATATTTTTGGCGGCACTGAACATAACATGTGCACATGATCTTTTTGCACACTCAGTTCATCAACTATGACCTCTTTCCATTGACAAATTGCGAGAATATCGTGTTCAAGCAATGATTTGATCATACCTTCTAATACCTGAAAACGATACTTCGGCGTAAAAACAATATGGTATTCGCATTTGTAAAAAACATGTGTTAGTTTTCGAAATTTACCCATAATTTTACTTTTTTAAGTTTATATTATGGGCAAAGCTATATGGCTAAGCCTAACTTACATGACCACCGCCTAAGGCGGTGGTTTTTCAGATTTTAAATAAAATTTTAAACTGACAGGGACTAATATTGTTATAAATAAAATTGTTGTAAAAAAATTTGATTATTTCTCTAAACCTTTGGCCAATATGAAACGGTTGGGTTTTCGGAGTGCGTCTGTATCCTTTGTTGCAAAAAGTTGGCACCCTCCCACAAACAACTGAATATCATTTGTTTTGCACTGTGTATTAGGAACACATGCCTTTTATTTAAATACTTAATCTTAAATGTCGACCAAATCCTTCTCGAACGATTCTCATCAAAGTTGATAATCTAATATCAGAAGCATTATTCTCAATCCGTGAAATATAAGTCTTGGTGGTACCACATTTCTCAGCTAATTGTTCTTGTGTCAATCCATTCTCTTTTCTAAGTTCCTTTATCATTACTCCAAGCTTAAATGCTTCAAAACCTTCTTCAAATTTTTCTCTCTCTGGTGTACCAATTTTTCCATATTGTTTGTCAAGGTGGTCTTCAAAGGATGTCAAATTATTATTTACTGCGTTTTTCATCGAAGTACTGCTTTTTTAATTTTTCTGCTTTCTCAATCTCTTTTTTCGGAGTCTTTTGACTCTTTTTTTGAAATCCATTTACCAGAATCACCAGTTGCCCTTTATCGAAAAAACTGAAAACTCTGTAAATATTACTCCCGAACTCAACTCGAATCTCAAATAATCCAGTCGAATCCTCGATGTGCTTAAAATACTTTACAGGAACTCTATCAACTTGTGAAATCAGTTTTAATGTCCAGTTGAATTTCTGTCTCACCTCAAAGTCAAGCGAATTGAAGAAATCCAGATAGTAATTTTTGTAATAGAATATGTTCCTGATATTTTTTCCATTCATTTTACAAAGTTAGCTAATCAGGTAACATTCCCCAAGATATAATTTGATTTTTTTAATTATCTAAGTGTCTCATGGCATTACGCCCAACTAAGGATTAGATGAATAATTAAATATGAAAACATATAAGAAATCAGGCATAAAACAATTTAACATTTTACTGTATTTTAACAGTTTAAAATATTATTTTCACAATACCAATAATCTTTTTTTTCTTATCTTATAACTAAATTATCGATGAAAGAAATAATCATAAATCACTGATTATGAAGAAAAAATTAAAAAAAGAATTAGGATTGTTTGATGTTTTTGCAATCAGTACTGGAGCAATGTTCAGCTCTGGTTTCTTTTTACTTCCCGGACTTGCATCACATTACACAGGAGCATCGGTATTTTTGGCTTATATAGTAGCTGGTATTCTAATTCTACCAGCTATGTTCAGTATTGCTGAGATATCTACTGCCCTGCCCCGCTCGGGAGGTGCTTACTTTTTCCTTGACAGAAGCCTTGGCCCGATAATGGGAACCATTGGTGGATTAGGAACTTACTTTGCATTAATTTTAAAAACAGCTTTTGCAATCATCGGTATTGGCGCTTATGCAGCAATTTTTTGGGAGGCCCCAACAAAAACAGTTGCTATTATCGCAACACTTTTCTTTATGCTATTAAACCTGGTGGGGGCAAAAAAAACTTCCGCCTTCCAAAAGGTATTTGTAATATTCCTGTTAATTATTTTAATCACCTTTATTATAGACGGACTTTACTCAATATTCTTCATTGACTTTATTAGCAAACAGACTATTGATTCCCAGCTATCTCCTTTCCTCACAAATGGAATTGGCGGATTGTTTATAACCGCTGGTTTTGTTTTTGTTTCTTACCTGGGATTAACCCAAATTGCCAGTGTAGCAGAGGAGATTAAAAATCCTGAAAGAAACATTCCCCTTGGAATGATTCTGTCTTTAGTTGTAACAGGACTCATTTATGGATTGGGCGTTTTTATTATGGTTGTTGTTATAGAACCGGAAACATTTAGCAAAGAAATGGCTCCAGCTGCGGTTGCTGCTTCAAAGATTTTCCATTGGCTACCCGAAAATGCAGGAGTTGTATTAATGTCGATAGCAGCACTGGCTGCTTTTGCTTCTACCGGAAATGCTGGCCTTTTATCTGCTTCTCGATATCCTTTTGCCATGGGGAGGGATAAATTGTTTCCTGCGGTTTTGTCAAAAATTGGAGGAAAAGGAACCCCGGTAATTGCTATACTATTTACTACTGTTTTCATCATCTTATTTATCCTGCTATTATCTGAAGAAGGCATTGTTAAACTAGCCAGTACTTTTCAACTACTCATCTTTATGTTCATTAATTTTTCTGTCATCGTTTTTCGAAACAGCAAAATAGAATCATACGATCCCGGATACTTATCTCCCCTTTATCCATTTATGCAAATAATAGGTATTATCATATCGTTTGTACTTATTATTTATTTGGGTTGGTTACCTATTCTTTTTACTACTGGTGTGGTTATTATGGGGCTGCTCTGGTATCATTTTTATTCCCGGGGAAAAGTTAAAAGAGAAGGGGCCATTTTTCATTGGTTTGCTCATTTAGGAAAATATCAGTACGCCGAATTGGAAGATGAATTAATGACCATTTTAAAAGAAAAAGGACTCAGGGAAGGAGATCCTTTTGATGAAACTGTCATAAAATCAAAAATAAACATCTTAAAAACTCCTGCTGAATTTGAAGAAATTTTAGATAAAACATCTGCCTATTTTGCTGCTGAATTTGATGAAGAAATAGGAACGATAAAAAACAAATTCACACAAGTTCTTTCAGATGATTCAGTAATAACATTACCTGGTGTAATGGTTTTTCATGCAAAATGCAAAAGTGCCCTGCAGCCTTCGATGCAGTTTGTTGTTTCTAAAACATCAATAGACGGTTTGGAAGCATATAGAAAACATGAAGAAAAAACACCCGTTCATATTTGTACTTTTCTGATTAACTCTGATGAGAATCCCAAACAACAACTTCGCATGTTATCAAGACTCATTGATATTCTTGAAAGAGAATATATTGTAGATACCCTGATAAATATGGATAGTCACAGAGAAATTAAAGAATATATGTTGCAAAACGAACGTTTTATCAGCATAAAATTATTAGAAGGCACAGCACAAGCCCAGATGATTGGTCGTCAACTGAAAGAAATTCAATTACCTAAGGATGTTCTGGTTGCATTAATAGAAAGGGATAATAAAACTTTTGCACCCAATGGTTCCACAACTTTGCTTGCAGATGATATCCTGACTATTCTTGGAGAGATAAAATCAATTGCAAAACTGTATAAGGTTTATATCAGCACTGACATTGGGAAATTAAACAATTAAGAAAAAAAGTAAAAGATAAATTTGGAATGTTTTCTTTTTGATAGACAGCTGCATAACTTTTACTGCGTAATTAAACTAAAAAATATAATCTTTTACTTTTCAGATGTGAATTATTAACAATAGGAAAAAATAAATTGTAGTTAGCAGCAACTTTCCTGACACGATTCTATCCAAATTTTGTAATAAACATCGACTATAGATACTAATTGTAAAAGATTGATGATTTTTTTAAATTTGATAAAATTTTGTGGTATGACAATAAATGAATTAAAACATAAAATTATCGAAAAAATCAATAAAGTTGATGATGACAATTTATTAAATGATTTAATAAAAATTATTGATAATAGTACTATTGACAACGAAATATATCATTTAACAGATAACCACAAAAAAGCTATTCATAAAGCAATTAACCAAATTGAAAATGGAGATTTTTTAACTAATGAACAATCAAACAAACAGAAATTGATGGTATCAGGTATAAAGTAATTAAGGATTATTTATTTACCTATAGAGAAACAATAGATTATATTGAGGTTCTGACAATTTGGGATTGTAGACAAGCCCCTGATAAATTTGATAGAATTATTAAAAAAGGCAACAGCCAATAGCTTCTATGATACATGGCAAGATGATGAAAAGTTCGAACTTTAAAATACTACTCCGATTTCTTTATATTGTAATATATTTCACCGTTCTTCATAGTTGCAGAACACTTTAGAAAAATAGTAATGAAATAAACTTTAAATTAAAAATAAAAACACAAAATGGGATTATTTGATAAGATTCGCGGAGAATTTATCGACATTATTGAATGGCTCGATGATTCTAATGACACATTGGTTTACCGTTTTGAACGCTACCAAAATGAAATTAAAAATGGTGCAAAACTTACTGTCCGTGAAGGACAAGTTGCTGTACTAATAAACGAAGGTCAGTTAGCAGATGTGTTTCAACCGGGAATGCATGAGTTAACTACAGCTAATTTACCAATTCTTTCTACGCTAAAAGGATGGAAATATGGCTTTAACAGTCCATTCAAGGCGGAGGTTTATTTCGTAAGTACCCGAAATATTACTGCACAGAAATGGGGAACAAAAAATCCTATTACTTTAAGCGATCCTCGTTTTGGAATGCTTGAAATTCGTTCTTTTGGTACCTATGTTATTCGTGTAAAAGATGCTCCAGTCTTTATCAAAGAAATTGTTGGAACTGATGGACATTTCACAACAGAAGAAATTGCCGACCAACTAAAAAGCATGATTGTTACACGCTTTACCGATGCAGCTGCCGAAGCTGATGTTCCGGTAGAAGCCTTTGCCCGTAATCTAAATGAATTATCTGACTATGTACATAAAGTAATTGGGCCTGAATTTGAAAAATATGGTATTGAAGTCACTAAATTTCTTATTGAGAATGTTTCAATGCCTGAAGAGATTAAGAAAGAAATATTTGAATTAAGCCGCTTAAATGCTATTGATTTAAATAAACTGGCTCAAATGAAAGCTGCTAAAGCAATGGAAAAAGCTGCTGAAAATAACAGTGGAACTGCCGGGGCCGGAATGGGAATGGGAATGGGATTTGCCATGGCTAACCAGATGGGACAAACTTTCTCCGGAGGTTTGCAACAACAGCAACCTCAAAATCAACAGGCAACACCTCCTACTCCACCACCTGTGCCACCTGCATTAACATTTTTTGCCGTAATTAATGGCCAGCAAGCAGGTCCGTATGACATGAATACATTAAAACAGATGGCGATGCAAAATCAACTTTCAAAAGAAGTATTGGTTTGGCGGGAAGGTATGGCAAACTGGACTGCTGCCGGACAAGTACCAGAGTTAAACAGCATTTTTGGAAGTGTTCCACCACCAATACCTGGACAATAATTTTTGATATGGACGATATTAATGAACAAGAATTAAGCATAGGTACTTTTGCTTGTACCAGTTGTGGTGCCGATTTAAAATATAAACCCGGCACAGAATACCTGAATTGTGAATACTGTGGTGCTAAAAATGAGATCCCTCAGATTGAAGGAGATATTGAAGAAATTGATTTTCATGAGTTCTTAGCAAAAAAAACAGAATCGGAAGATACTACTGTTGAAAGCTTTGTTAAATGTGTGAGCTGTGGTGCTTCATCAACACTTGAACCAAATGTTACTTCGGCTCTTTGCCCCTATTGTTCAACCCCGTTGGTTATTGAACAGGTTCAAAATGAAAGGGTACTTCAGCCCAAATCTCTACTCCCATTCAAATTAGATAAAAATGGAGCAAAAGGTGAATTAAAAAAATGGATTAAAAAATTATGGTTTGCTCCCAATGATTTAAAAAAAGCTGCCTTAAACTTCGATCACTTTAAAGGAGTTTATATCCCTTATTGGACGTTTGACACGGATACTTTCACAAAATATATTGGACAACGTGGCGAGCATTATTATGTTACCGAAAGTTATACAACAACAGAAAATGGCAAAACGGTAACAAAAACACGGCAGGTACAAAAAACCAGGTGGTATCCGGCAAGTGGTAATGTTCATAAATTTTTCGATGATATTTTAACCGTAGCTACAAAATCATTACCAGAAAAGTATATTTATAAATTAGAACCTTGGGATTTAGAAAATTTAATTCCATTTGATAAAAGCTACCTGAGTGGATTTATCACTGAGAAATATCAAATTGAATTAGCCGAGGGATTTGAAATCGCAAAGGGAATTGCAGAGCCTGAAATCCGCACCCTGATAAGAAAAGATATTGGAGGAGATGAACAACGGATCATTTCGTTAAAAACCAATTATAACGACATTACATTTAAGCATCTACTACTTCCTGTATTTATTAGTGCCTATAAATTTAAAGATAAGTTATATCAATTTTTAGTTAATGGCAGAACAGGTGAAGTGCAAGGTCAGAGACCATACAGCTGGATTAAAATAACATTAGCTGCTATTGGTGTTGCTATAATTGTTGCTGCTATCGTTTTTTTGATTAAATACAATCAAAGTCAAGCGATTTAAAAAAAGATTATAAAACATAACAAATCATTAAATTGATGCGCATGTTTTTTGGAAAAGATCATTAAGTTCTATTAACCAGTACTTTCAAGTTTTATAAAACTTATTTCCACTAAACGCAGTAAGCTTTTGTGTTTGATTTACCCAAATGTGTACCTATGGAAAAAGGAGAAACTATGGAAAAATATTTTACACGGTTATTAAACCTAATTGAGAAAAGAAAAAAACAATAACAGTATGCCTGAAAACCAAAATATTGAATACAAAGAATCGTGGAGAGATGAATATCTGAAGTGGATTTGCGGTTCTGCAAATGCCAATGGAGGTACGATTTATATTGGCAAGAATGATGTGGGTGAAGTTGTTGGTCTCAATGATTCGAAGAAATTACTTGAAGATATTCCCAACAAAACGAAAGATATTCTTGGTATTTTGGTTGATGTCAATTTGCATCAAACAGAAAAAGGGGATTTTATTGAAATTTTAGTCGAAGCATATCCTTATCCGGTTAACTACAAAGGTCAATATCATTATCGAAGCGGAAGCACCAAACAGGAGTTAAAAGGCGCAGCCCTTGACAAATTTTTGTTGCAACGGAAAGGCAAAAGATGGGATGCCGTTCCTGTTCCAAACGTCTCGGTTAATGATTTAAAGAAGGAAACCTTCGACTTTTTTAGGAAAAAAGCAGTCAAAGCTCAGCGGATAGAGGATGATGTTTTAACCGATACCAATGAGCAATTGGCTGAAAATCTTCAACTAATTGAAAACGAATATCTGAAAAGAGCAGCAATACTGTTATTTCATCCTAACCCAGACAAGTTTGTTACAGGGGCTTACATTAAGATTGGTTTCTTTGAAACTGACGATGACTTGAGATTTCAGGACGAAATTCATGGTAACATTTTTGAACAGGTAGAAAAAACAACAGATTTATTATTTACAAAATACATTAAATCGTCAATAAGTTACGAGGGTTTAAACAGGGTTGAGAAATACGATTATCCAAAAGATGCAGTTCGTGAAGCCCTGTTAAATGCAGTTTCTCACAAAGATTATTCCGGTGGAGTTCCAATACAGATTAGCGTTTACAAAGACAAGATAATTTTATGGAACGAAGGTCAATTGCCCGAAAACTGGACAATTGAGAAGCTATTGGACAAGCATCCTTCAAAACCCTACAATCCGGACATAGCCAATGCACTTTTCAGAAGCGGTTATATTGAATCCTGGGGAAGAGGAACGTTGAAAATGATAAACGAATGCGTACAGTTTGGTATTCCAAAACCAAAGTATTTTTATGACATGTCGGGTTTCTGGGTTGAGTTCAGAAAAGATGTTTTTGACATCGAATATTTGAAAACATTAGGTTTGAATGAAAGACAGATTCAGTCTGTAAAGTTTGTAAAAGAAAATGGCAAGATAACCAATAGTGAATATCAGGAAAATTATGGGGTTGCAAGGAACACAGCGACCAGAGACTTGTCGGAATTAGTTGATAAAGGCATTTTAAAATCATCGGAAGCTAAAGGAGCTGGTTCTTACTATGAATTATGAATTGCACCATAATTGCACCAATTGCACCATGCCACGCGCAGTCGTAAGCACATTTGCAAGCCCCCACGAGCCAACGCTCAGACCAAAGGCTCGCAAAAGAGCTTCCGCCTTTCCTGCCCAGGTAGCCCGCAGGGCTTTAGGGTTAGCCGACCCACAAAAAAACAAAATAAATTTGTGCTTCGTGGATAGGTTCGTACAGATTGAGAAAGATAGTAAAATGATAGCTAAATAATTGATAAACAGACTGAAATGAATGAACACCAGCCCCTAACACGGTATATAAAACATTTGGCGGATAGTGCTGATTTTAAGGGCAGAACATTTAATAAACTTTGTAACGGTTTGATAGGAAATCGCTTTGAAATGCGCAACGTTTCATGTACCTATCCGTTAGCAAATATTAAAAATAACATAAATGGAAAATTACGAAACTATTAACTGTATTATTTGTAATTCAAATAATCTTGAAAAAATTACAGACAAAGGACAATTTGGATTTCCAACTTATGTCTGTATTTGTAAAGAATGTGGATTATCTTTTTTAAATCCCAGATGGGATAATGAAACATATTTAAATTTTTACAAAACAGAATATGATAAATTTTACCGCTCAAGTAAAAGTTCTATTCCTTTAATTCAAAATCCATCAAGCTATTATCCTATAATACAAAGAATAAAGAATCTTAATAAAGAAAATACCTCTTTTGATAAAATTTTAGACATTGGAAGTGGAGATGGTTCACTCCTAATGGCTTTTATTGAAAATAAAATTGGAAATGAATATTATTCAATAGAAGCTTCTGTTGAATATAAACTAAAAATAGAGCAGAAAGGAATAAAATTTATTTCAAATGACATTGATTCTGAATGGGATAAATCATTTAATGGACACTTTGATTTTATCATCATGAGACATGTATTAGAACATTTCTCAAGACCAGATTTAGTTCTTAATAAATTAAAGAATGTTCTTAGTCCTAATGGATTACTATATATAGCAGTTCCCGATTCTTTAAAACCAATTCCTCCATTTACAGATAGTTTTATTCGGGTAGTTCATACTTTCTATTTTAATAAACCAACTCTTACAAACCTCTTATGCAAATCAGGATACGAAATAATAGATATACAGGAGGGAGATAAATGTCACGATGAATTATTTGTTTTTGCAAAACAGAGTACCAATAGCTCTGATATTACTATTAGTAAGATTAATTATGAAATTCAGTACAAAATATTTTTGCGAGAGTTAGAAAATGAGCAAAAAATTATTTATAAAATAAAAAAGGTTCTTAAAAAAGGATTTAATCTTATAGTTAAGATTAAAAAAAGTTTCTTTCCAAAACCGATTAAAAAAAGAAAAAATATTTGCTAACAAAGTATAAAAAACAATAGCGATTTCTGTGGTTATGCGAACTTCAGTAGTCTTAATAAGTCCCACCAAATCTACCGATTTGACTAATTACAAGAAAATTATGAAACCACTATATCAGAAATTTGAGACGCTTTTTTTAGTTGTAGATTTTTTTTTATAACTTCTTTAGTTTATAACTAAAAAAAGTTCTACCATATGACTTTTAATAACAAAGAACTTTATCAGAAAGGCAATTAAGGTTCTCTAATTTCATTTTTTAGAATTAGACATATGCGTAAAAGATTCTCAAAAACCCAAAACTATATTCTTGTAATAATTAGTTACGCCTTTCTAATTATTTCACTTGCGTTAGTTATAAGCCTGGAATCGAGAAACCAATCAAATATTTTTAATACCCAGAAAAACTTTGCCAGATATATTAACATAGCAGGAAAACAACGCATGATTTCCCAACGGACTGCGCTAATAGTCTCAACACAAAAAACTCAGTCCTCCCCTAACAATAAAGAGCTTGAAGAGCTCATTAATGAGTTTGAAGCAAATCATCAATTTCTGTTAACAGGTGTAATTATTGATACATTACGGGGATTCTACTTCGATGAGCCAACACATCTTGACAAAAGAGTTAAAAACTTTATAGCTGGAGTAAAAAATTATTGCGATGAAAAAGACAACGGTTTCTACCGGGATCAGATAATTACTGAATCAACCGAAATACTTAATTATCTAAATATTGCTACTGAGCTTTTCCAAAAAGAATCGGAAAACATTACGCAACAAATAATAAAAACAAAGAGACGCAATAGCACCTCAATATATCTTTTTCTGTTTATGATGTTTTTTTTGATTGTTATACCAACTTCATACAAAATAAAAAAAAATGATCAGGCCCTTATTGACAAAACTGAAGCACTTAAAAAGTCGCTAATACAACTATCAGAAAGTGAATATTTATTAACAATAGCTTTAAATAAAAATGGTTTAACCTACTGGATTTTCGATCTCAATAACAATACCAGGAAATTTTCTTCTGTAGGATATGAAATTCTGGAACTCGACAAGGATAAAGAAATACCGCTCGACAATTGGGATAAAATAATTCATCCTGATGACAAAGAATTTGTTATGAATGATTTCGAAAGGATTATATCGATGGAAATCACCCAATATGAACACATTCATCGAATTATAAATAAAAAAGGAGAATATATTTGGATCAAAGTATATGCTGCATCAGAAGTTAAAGATGGAAAAGTATCTAAGATTATTGGAATTTTCTCTGATGTTACTGAAGATATAAAACTAAAAGAACAACTAATTGAAGCTAAAGAAAGTGCCATAATGGCAAACCAAGCAAAAAGCGAATTTCTTGCAAATATGAGCCATGAAATTCGAACTCCTATGAATGCAATTCTCGGATTTACCGAAACCTTATACCATGCAATTGATGTTGAGCAACATAAAAGAATGCTTAAGTTGGTACTAAACAATGGTAACCTTTTACTTTCACTTTTAAATGATATCCTTGATTTATCTAAAATTGAATCAGGAAAAATAGATATTTTAGAATATCCTTCCAACTTAAAATATGTTGTAAATGAGATTAAATCTTTATTCCAGAATAAGGCAGATAAAAAAAATATAAACCTCAATATTGAAATTGCAGAATCATTCCCGGATATAATATTACTTGACGAAATCCGGGTCAAACAAATATTGTTTAACCTGGTAGGAAATGCTTTAAAATTCACCCATAGCGGTTCGATTAACATTCTACTTAGATTTAAACTTACAGAAGGTTCCAGAGGAGATCTTGAAATGGAAGTCGCTGATACAGGTATTGGCATTCCCATTTCTCAGCAGGAATTAATATTTGAAGCATTTCGTCAACAATCCGGTCAGTCTAACAGGCAATACGAAGGTGTTGGTTTAGGGCTTGCTATATCAAAAAGGCTGGCAGAAAAAATGGGTGGAAAAATCTCTGTAGAAAGTGATATAGGGAAAGGTGCTACATTTAAAATTCGCATCCCGAATCTCGAAATTAATGATGCAGAACTCCATATGCCTGATGAAATAAGCGATGAAATTTTTTCAATAAAATTTTTCAACGAAACAATTCTGGTTGTTGATGATAAACCTGTAAATATCGAGATAGTAACAAGCCTTATCGGTGGACATGGATTAAACTTTATAACTGCTGAAAATGGAGAAGTAGCCCTTGAAATTTTAAATCACACACATCCGGCATTAATACTATTAGATATCCGAATGCCTATGATTGATGGATATGAAGTTGCCGCTCGTATAAAGGCAAATATGGAACTTAAACATATTCCAATAATCGCCTTTAGCGCATCTTTATTGAGTGATAATAAGAATGAACAAAATAAAAATTTTGATGGATTCTTGTTTAAACCAGTAAAAAAAGCTGAAGTATTATCCATAATCAGCAAATTTTTAAAATATAAGATTGAGAAAAGTGATGTTAAAGAAGCACAGAATAAAAAATCACTTAAAGAATCAATCCCTGGTGATGTAATTTCCCGTTTACCCGATATTCTGGAAGAACTTGAAAATGAATATTTAATTGAATGGAATCAAATAAAAAATTCTTTTATACTTTATAAAATAGAAGAATTTGCAAATAAGCTAGATAAGTTTGCTCAAAATGCTAAAATTAACTACTTAAAAGAATATGCAAATTTATTGCTTGACAACATAAAAAATGTTGATTTAGACTTGCTGAAAGAAAATTTAAACAATTTTTCACAAGTTATTAGAGAGCTTTCTGAACTCGAAAGTTAGCAACAGTCATAGAACAAAGAAAAGAAAACAAAACAAAAGAAAACAAAATCATACATATGCATAATCTGGATAAATTTGAATTTCTACTAGGCGATTGGGACTTAGAATATAAAATCCCAAAGAATTTTATGAGTAAAGAAGGTACAGATACTGGTGTTGGTACTTTTGAAAAAATTCTCAAAGAAAAATATATACAATTTGAATACTCCACAAATTCAGGCGTAGGAGCAAAAGGTATATTTACATGGGATGAGCAAACAAAAATTTACAGATATTGGTGGTTTGAAGATTCAGGTAGTTTCTTATCTGCAACTTGCAATTTTATCAACGATTCAATACTCGCAATGAATTGGCACGATAGTCTGCTTGTTCAGACTTTCACAAAAGAAACACCAAACAGAGTAATTCTAAAAATGCAATATCCTAATGATAAAGATGGATATGATTTAGTATTAGAAGTAATTTTTACAAGAAAATAATTCGATGGAAACATCAAACACTGATTAAAAAATGAAAACGACACTAATAATTATCATTTTATTAATTGTAGCAGTAATTGTACTATACTATATTTTCATTGGTAACATTGATAAATCTGAACCCAAAATTTTAAAACTTGAAAAACCAATCCAAATAATTGGATTGAAAATAAACACAAATGACAAAGACATTTACAAAGATGTAGAACGTATTGCAACTGAGTTCAATAAGATTAAAAAGAATAATCCCATACCGTATTTGAAACAACCATGGGCTTCTATTAATATAAGCAAAGATTATAATGTGGAGACTAAAACATTTACATATATAATGGGAGACGTAGTAACAAAAATGGATTCAATTCCCGTTGGATTAAATTATTACGAAGTTCCTGCATTGAGTTATGCCGTTTTTACAATAAAACCTAAAAGCAAAATTGCTTGGGGGATAACTATGGGACGGATGAAAAGATTCATTTATACAAACTGGTTACCAAAATCGGAATATATACCTTCGGATATTATTGGTGATTTTGAATTACATGATGATAGAAGTCTTGGGAAACATCCTGAAATTAGTTTATATGTTGCTTTAAGAAAAAAGTAATAAAAATAATAATCCTACTACGACCATGTATATTCTAACTAACTTCTAATATAAACACACGGTGCCATACTTTTTACTAAAAGATGCGTTATTGAAAAAGATCATTAGAGAGTTAAAGCAATCTTTGAATATTACACTAAAGAACATATGTGATTTTTATGTAATATATTGTACTTTCATAACATTTAATACAGATTTTACGTGAAAATAAAACTTTGGATTATTATTTTAGGGTTTAGTCCGCTATTTGTAAATGGACAAGAAAATCAATTACTAAGAATTTCTGATAACCAAAGATACATTGCCACACAAGATAACAAACCATTCTTCTGGTTAGGTGGTACAGCTTGGGAATTAATTCACAGACTAAAAAAAGAAGAAATAGATCTGTATCTCACTGATAGGGCAGAAAAAGGATTTACTATTATCCAGACTGTAATTCTTGCAGAACTTGATGGATTAAATACCCCTAATGCATATGGAGATAAACCATTAATTGATAATAACCCTGAAAAGATAAATGAAAAATATTTTGAATTGGTCGATTATGTTTTAGAAAAGGCAGATGAACTGGGCATTTATATTGGATTACTTCCAACTTGGGGTGATAAATTTAACCTAAAGTGGGGAACTGGACCTGTTATATTTACGCCTGAAAATGCAGAGAATTATGGAGAAATTCTGGCAAAAAGATATTTAAACAGGACAAATTTAATTTGGATTCTTGGTGGTGACAGAATGCCTGAAAATGATTACCAATATGATATTGTAATGGCTATGGCAAAAGGAATCAAAAAAAATGACACAATCCACCTAATGACTTATCATCCTGCTGGAGCTCAAAAAGCCACAGATTCTTTTAATGTAGAATGGCTAGATTTTGACATGTTTCAAAGCGGACATGACCGCAGGGCAAAGGAATATAATTTTGTACTTGAAAGTAAGAAAATGAGCCCCATTAGACCTGTGATTGAAGCTGAACCCAGATATGAAAACTCAATGGAAAGATTTTGGGAACCTGGTGAACATGACTGGATGGACGATTCAGATGTAAGATTAACAGCATACTGGACTATGCTATCTGGTGCAGCGGGATATACATATGGCTGTCATGACATCTGGCAAATGTATACGATAGGGGTAGAACCAATATCATATGCAAGAACAGGATGGAAAGAAGCATTACAACTTCCTGGTTCCAGGCAAATGCTATACATGAAGAATTTATTAACCTCATTTCCATGGCAGAATATGGCTAATGATCAAAGTTTGATTTTAAATGATAACCCAGAGGATCATGGGTATATTGTGTGCGCAATTGGACTTGATAAAGATTTCATTATTGCATATACCCCTTGGGGAAAACCTATTCAACTGGATTTATCAAAAATACTTTCAAACAGAGTAAAAGCATTCTGGTATAATCCACGCTCTGGTGATAGTTCATTAATAGGCACATATTTAACCTCAGAAAAGCCATCATTTAACCCCTGGGCAACAGGTCGTGGAAGTGATTTTTTATTAATAATCCTGGATGAAAATTCTGATATAAAATTACCTTGATTACAGAAGAATATTTGGCAACGAGGCAAGGTTAAACATAAAGTGGATATTCTTGACTATGCTGCCCCCCATGAAAAAAAGTACCAATAGGCTCTAATTTCACATGCCATTCCGGCGGAAGTGACCCCTTCATATTTTCATTTATTACCGGGTGGGCATATTTTTCACCTATATTAATGTTCTTTGTTCCTAAATTAATAACAAGATATTATATGAGAAAATATCCGGTTATCATGAAAAAACATTATAACTAAAAACACTTTTAATCAACCATCAATTTTTTTCGTATTTCGACATTATCTTTTTAGGCGATAAACACTGATAGAACCTTTTTCCATAATTTTTTCTGACACTAGTCCCATTATATTGCTATTAGATCGTATGTTTTCCGAATCAACATAGAGATATTTAGCACCTTCTTCTATCATTGTTTTAAGTTTCTCTGCAGTTAATTCATCATTATTGAAACCCCAACCTTTTTTATCGATGTAGTAAAAGAAAATATAATGTGAAATATCGTTCCCAGCAACCACCAATGCTTCTTTAGGCACTGCATCCCGCAGTTCATTTTTATAAACTAATAAATCTTTATTAAATCCGGGTAGTTCCGGATTCCATCTTGTTTTCATTCTTATAAAACAAGTGAATGGTAATACTAATAAACACACTACAGCAACATAACGTATTCCCTTTTTTTGTTGAAGTAAATGATAAGCACCATATGCTACCAGAATAAATAACAATGGGTAAAAAGGAAATAAATAATAATCATGAACTTTTGTTATAGCATTAATCTCAAAAACAAAATATAAAAGCACAACAATACTTAGTGTGAGCATTAATAAAAACTTTTCATTTTTATATGCCTTATTCTTGAAAAGGAAATAAAAACCTGCTATAAAAAAAGGGACAGAAGCATAGTTTAAATGCATCTCCGGTAATGCAGAGATTAAATGGTGTTGCATGTAGTCCAGAATCTGCACAAAAGTCTCTTCACTGTCGAAAATCCCTTTAACAATAACATTTCCGCCCCACTGAGGAACAACAACAATATACCAGGCTAAAGGAAAAATAATAAGTACTAAAGCTATTGTTAAATTAATCAGCTCTTTCTTTTTTATTCCTCCTTTTCGCAAAACTTCAAAGAAATATATTAAAGGAATAATAAAATAAATAATAAATGGAAGTTTGCTTAATGCACTTAAAGCAAGAAAAAAACCACTCAAAACCAGAGAGAAAACATTTTTTTTATTGTACCACCTAAAAAAGAAAACCAATCCCCAAATAGCACAACACAATGCAAAAAAATCAGGTAAAGGATTTATCGTATAGTAGAAAAATCCAGGGGAAAATGTAATTGTCCAAGCACCTAAAACAGCAAGAATCTCATTGTTAAAAAGATTTATAAGAAGCTTATACAATCCAAGGGTAGTTAGTAATCCGACGATAAACATGAATACCCGTGTAATAATAATGCTATTTCCGAATATTTTATAAAAGCATGCAATTATCCATTGCATAACAGGAAATTCCATACGGTAAATACCATCTCCACTTCCCCTGTCATTTCTACGAGGATTAAAAATATTCATATCCTCCTCATAGAAGTTGACTATGTTGGATTGTGTTTGTGTTTGCCTCCAAACATGAATACTCATTAAATCTTTTGAGAAATGTTTGAAATGCATTAATGTGCTTAGGGCAACAATTAAAATTAGAACTCCTATTCTGGAGATATTAGATAAAGTGAATTTCATATTTTATTCTTATTGCTTTAAAAATATAAAAAAGCAATAAATAATAGGCTTAATTCTACTTCTTAAGGCTTGCTTTCGAAAAAATATAATCAGGGATATCAACATCAAAAGCTATCTCATCAACAATAAATTCTGTTCCATCTCCTTCTTTAAGCATGTCTTTAAAGACTATTTTACGAGGATACCATCGATTATCAATTTTCACAACATCGAATAATTCTGTTTTCTTTAGGAGTTTTCCACTTTTCGCAAAAAGTTCTTCTTTGAGTGGAACAAAATATTCTGTATCTACCCAGAGTTTTCTTTTGAAATAAGACACATCATCTGTTTTTGCTGTTAACTCTAAAACAAAACAATTTCTGTCATTAACGATCTCCTTTTCAACAACAACGGCATCATAATCATCTTGAAGTTTTGAGTCTTCCAGCATATCCTCATATGATAAATCAGAGCCCATTAATGACTGTCTAAGCATATGACCCGCAATTTGAATTGTTCTGTCTGTTGAAGGGGAATAAATCCATAATTGTTTTTCCAGTTTCAACATTTTAGTTCCTTTCTCGCGTGCGGGATTTAAATATTCAGTAAATGCATTATCTTCTCCCTCTGCCCACGATTTAGATTCAATCGTTCTGCTTGTGCGGCGCCCATGAATTATCATCTTTGAAGTAAACACACGGTTCTTTGATGACATATTCTTATCTATCTTATCAAGTATCTCTTGTGCATCCTGTGCATTTGAAAAAATAGATGTTATTACTAATAATAACAAGATTGGTAGTGTTTTCATTTTAATAACTTTTAATTATATTTTCTTACTGAGATGACCTCCTAAATCCTCCTCAAAGGAGGACTTTAAAGAAACAGTGTTATATACTAATGTAAATATTCCAATAAGTCCCCTTTACTTTCTGCGAGCTCGCAAGCTCGGTTGAGGGAGATTTAAAGTATATCAATATATTTTCACATTTCATTTTATAATTCTGTTCCCACTCAATTACAAATTAATCATTAACCATTAATCATTATTTTTTATCTCTTCCCTACGCTTCCAGTTCTTTGAAAAGTCTTGCTGTCTGGCGCTTGTATATTCCAATTCCGGCAAGCATAGTACCAATAACAGTTGAGAGTACTCCAGGATAAAATCCAATATAAAAATCAACCGGAGTAATTCGTGCCCTGATTACGGATGGCATCATTATAGATGAGCCCTGCATCATTGAACCAATATCAATTCCATAGGTTTGAATAAGCCATGAGAAGAACAATCCTAAAACTGTCCCCAGAATAGAACCAGCAATTCCTATCATTATTGATTCTGCTATTAGAGTCTTGTAAATATGACTCTTCTCCTCTCCCATTGCAAGCCGGATACCCATTTCCCCATACCTACGAAGTGTACCAAGCAATCCTGCATTCCACAGTACAATAGCCATTGCTAGCATAAAAATCATTGTTAACATGGTTGTCATTTGGTTTGTCATATCAACATATAAAGCCATGCTATTTTGATCTCTTAGACTTACCATATAAGGAGAAAACTCATCAGACTCATCAAAATTCTTGTCATTATAGGATTTCAACATTTTTTGAGCTTTGCCATCATCATAAAACCCTGAATTGAAATACCCCAGTAATTCACCTGCTGCATCCTGCATATCAAGGGCTAAACGCACATCTTCAATATCCGCTATAATAGTTCCCCTATCTAATACAGATGAACCAAAACGAACAGTACCGGAAACAACAAAATTATAGATGACCATTGCTCCGTTCATTGACGAACTGATTAATGTTACAACATCGCCCGGATCTACTTTTAGCTTTTTCGAAAATTCATCGCTTAACAAAACCTCTCCTGCTTTGGATGGTAACTTTCCCCGAACCATGCTTTCCGGAATATTCATCCGTAAAAGTTCTGAGTTATCTCCTGATAACATATCCAGTGCAAATCCGGCAGCTGGCCCTTGACTCCTTGTTTCTCCATTTTCATCTGGGACATCAACCAATCCACCAAACTGGATACGAGCTACCCACTGCATTGTGGAATATTCTTTTTCGAGGTTATTCATCATTTCACCAACATCAAGCAATGCTAAATCATTGGGCATTTGTTTGATATTATCAGCATATGCTTTTGTCATTATTTTTACATGACCTGTTGAAAACCGAGCATTAAGTTCAATGCTATCACCTATAAAACCCGTGACATAAGCATGTAAAAAAACAGAAAGCATTACTCCTATCGCGACAACAAGCACTGGTATTCTACTTCGGCTTTTGTCTCTCAATAATCCTGTAAATAAAAAACGTATCATTGTATTTTCCCCCTTAAAGCATCTGTTGGTTTCATCTTTGCAATTTTTCTGGAAGGCCAGTAACTAACTACAGCCGTTGTTAACATCACTATTAACACTGTAGATATAACCAGTCCAATAGTAAAGACCGGATAGAGTGTTTGTGCGATAGACATCCCAAATTCGCTGGAGTCAACTGGCATCGTCCATCCGGTCTTTGCCTGCCAAATTAAAAATGGAATTCCATAAAGGGCAGCTACCAATGCAGCTAAGACAGAATGCATCGCTCCTTCTGTGGTAAATAACCAAACTACCTGATTTTTTGTGTAGCCCAGCGCAACATAGGTTCCTATCTCCTTTTGACGACGAAAAATTGAAAGTATCTGGGTATCAAAAATAGCCAGCATAGCAAGAAGTAACAATATTACGTACATCACTGATTGTCCTTTTGTTTTTAACGAAATCATCTCATCAATCTCAGCTACTAAATCTGAAAACGTTTTATTTACCCACCCATTTAACTGGTGTATATCTACTTCATCATTCTTTCGTGTAAAAATGGTGGCTTCATTGGGAGCCATCATCATAGACTGTAATTTTTCTAACGAAATCCAAACCTGGCTTGCATCAACAGTTGGAACATTAGTTGTAAAAATATCTACAACAAGAATTTCTGAAGCATCGAATGTACCATTCTTATCACGCCATCGAATTGTTACATAATCTCCAATTTGAAGTTTGGACGACTTAGCCATTGAACTCCCAATTATTGCCGGAATTGCATCAACAATTGTATCAAGCTTATGTGTTGGTAATTGTAAAATACTCTGATTGGGTGTAATCCCCTTAATGAGTATTGACTGAATTCGTCCTTCCGGATAGATTGTTCCTTGAGTAATCAGAAAAGGTACTATTTCGCCTTCTTCTATTTCCTGCAGAATAACTTCAGGTATTGCAGCATGACTCTCTTCCAGTGTAAAAGGATCGTATGGATCGTAGTTCTCTTGCCAGTATTGTCCTGCACCTATTTCCCAATTAACCATGTCTGTTTTTGATTGTCTGTCCCAACCAACCATGATTCCTTTCATCCAAATAATAACTACAAAAGAAAAGGACAATACAATCACGTTGAGCCAGGTTCGTAAACCTGCACCAATAAGATTTCTGTATGCCAATTTTATTGCTAGTTTCATTTTATAAGTATTTATTGTATTTCATTTTTTTGAATCTATTTTTATTATAATGTAGATAGTAAGCAGTAAACAGTGAATAGTAGATTGAATTGTATTAACATTTATTTAGTTTACTTTTTGACAAAACAGTGAAGATTTCTCAATCATTGAATTTAGCATACGTCCAACTGAATTACAGTTCTCAATCAGTACCTTACAGGTATCTTCGTTGATGTAATTACATTCAAAGGAAACTTCCAAATCCTTAAAACTAGCAGCATGTCCAAGTTTTTTATTTATATCACTTTTTCTTTTTACAAATATTTACTATCCACTTTCTTAACACTGTTTACTGTTCACTCTTAACTTTTTACTTTTTAACTTTTAATTCTTAATCGATTCACCTTCATTCTTAACCAACACTTCATCATTATCAACCATCCCATCCACCAGGTAGATTTTTCGGTGCAGATAATTGATAACTTTCTCATCATGTGTAGCAAAAATGAACGTAGTTTTTAGATCGCTATTTAATTTCTCCATTGTCTGAAGAATATTATGAGAATTTGCAGCATCCAGGTTTGCTGTGGGTTCATCGGCCAGAACAATTTGAGGTTTTTTAACCATTGCTCTTGCAATAGCTACCCGCTGGCATTCTCCTCCTGAAAGCTGTGCTGGTTTTGATTTTTCTTTATCTGTAAGACCAACCCATTCCAGGGCATCCATCACCATTTTTTTTCTTTCTTCTTTTGAATAATCCAATAGTAATAATGGAAATTCAACATTTTCGAAAACAGTATGCACCTGAAGTAGATTGTAGCTTTGAAAGATAAAACCCAGGTCCGTTTTACGAAGCTTTGCTGCCTGCTTTGCTCCCAATTCACCTATCGACTGTCCAAGCACGATAGCCTTACCTTCTGAAGGATTATCAAGCGACCCGATAATGTTTAAAAGCGTTGTTTTTCCCGATCCACTCGGTCCGATAATCCCAGTAAACTCACCAATCCCAAATTCGAGATTGATACCATTGAGAGCTGTGAATTTTCCTGTTCCCATAGGAAAATGTTTTTTAAGGCCCTCAATCGAAATGATTTTTTCTGTTTTCATCTGTATTTATTTAATTTTTTTGGATGTTTTTATTTGTACTTCTTAGATAAATACTTGCTCTTCTTCAAGGAGGCTGTCTAAGAAGTAACTCTGACAGGTCTAGTGACTCTGTCAGGTTTTAGCAATTAATTAAATTATTACCTGTCAAAGTTCGAAGAACCTGACAGAGCTTACAATCAAATGACTTTTTGGATAGCCTCTTTAGGCGGTCATAGACTTTATTTTTCTTTTTACATTATTTACTTTTCTTTAAAAATTCCATACTGCAAGTAATTGAATTCCCTTCCCTGCATAAAAAGTTCTTTCTCCTCCTACATTATAAAGATTATAAGTATCCGGATTCCAGAATGCCATGAGATAGAAAGTCCAGTAATCATACTGACGCTGAAAATTCACAAACCTGTACCATTGATTATCATCAACATTAAAAAACACAATACAAGACAAGCTATTAATCATACCAATTGGATAGTTAGTTGTTAATGATGCAAAATGAATCCTGTTTCCACCTCCCAGAAAATCATTTGAAGAATTTATCCTGAATAATTCACTAATTACATTTAAACCTTGTCCTAATCCAAAAGTATAATCGGCACCAATATTTATATAATCTTCCCATTGTTGCAGATATGCTCCTTTCCCATTATTTTTAATAACAACCTCATACCAGAGTCCAATTCCCATGTCCCATTTACCATCAAATCCCAGTTTGTTTTCTTTTCGGGGGATATCACCTAAAAAGCTTGTATCTGTATTAAATAAATTATCATTTGCTGTTCTATGATGAAAACTAACAGCCGTTTCACCACTACCAACGGGCAACTGAAATCTTCCACCATACTCTGGTTTATCTTTTACGGATGGAACAACATCCCATCCTTTTTGGTTATCATTTCCTATTAAAGTCCACAGCCATAGGTTTGCATTATTTTTAAAATAGTAGCGAGCAAGCAAGCCATAAACACCATCTGTTAATTGTAACGGATCCCGTGCATCCATCTGATCAAACCACATTAACGGACGTAATGCCGATGCTGAACCAAAATTTATTTTCTGGAGACCTGCTCGCAACTCAAATCTATTTGAAAAATATCTTACCCAGGCTCGATAAGGTTTTAACTTTGCCCTTGATTCATAATTTTCTTTTCCTTCAAAATCTGAATTTGCAAAAGTGTTGGCAGAAAATTCAAAATCTAATTTCCGATCCTCCTCAAAAAGTTTTTCTACTGACAATTCTGGTATATACCTGATTCCAAACTGATACAACAAAGGATCTTGAAAATTTGTAGTATTCCAGAAATTAAATTGATTTCTGAACGTATAATCTACTTCTTGTGAAAAACCTTTTTTTGCAAACAAAAAAAGAATAGAGACAATTAATAATATTTTACCATTGTTAAGCATCTTTTCCTTTAGGAGTTATAATTCCATAAAAAAGAAATCTCATAGCCTCCATGATAAACTCGGATGGCTCTTTATATTTTTTCATTAGCTCTACATCTTCCATCATATTAGAAAGCTGATTCTGATAAGCCAATATAAATTCTGGTTTTATATCATTGCGAATCAGACCTTTTTTCTGTGAATCTTTTAAAAAGGCAACAAAATCTTTCAGAACTTCTCCCCCAATTTTTTCCATATATACATGAATCTCTAGTTCAGGATTTTTATATACATCGGTTATAAATTCAGAACTAATATTTTCTGTAGCTCTATATTTAATCAGAAACATTTTACTTATCTTCTCTTCAAAAGGAATTTTACTCTTCACCATTTCTTTGAACTCACCAGCCAAATTCCCAACAAATCTTTGTATGATAGCAATAGCCAATTCTTTTTTATTAGGAAAAAACTTATAAAAAGTCATTTTACTAACACCGGCTTCCCTACAAATCTCCTCTACAGAAACACGTTTAACGCCATACTTCCAGAACAAATCTTTTGCTGTTAGTATTATCTGCTGATATTTTGAATTCTCTTCACTCATCCTAAAATTACATCTTCAAGTCAAATATACGATTTATTTACACAAATACAAATTTCGTATACTTAATTTGTTTTCGTAAAATAAATATTTAATATTGGCATAAAGTTTATTTTTCATTATTTTTCTACTTTTAGAGAAAATAGCGTTTGAATATTCTGCAAAAGCAGACGAAAAATTAGCCGATATAGCATATTTTAGGTTCAATGAAAAAAACAGTTTTTGTTACAATTGGAATAATATTATCTATTATTCTTCTTTATATAATATCCGGGGTGTTTTTAACTTGTAAAAAACCGATAAAATCATCCTATGTATTGTTGGAAGACTGGATATCATACTCAATTGTAGATGATGCTTCAAATTATATTATCGAAAATAATATAGACAGTGTTTTTATTGTTGGGATGAAAAACCCTGATTCTTCAGTAAGCCTAAAAGAAATTGATAAAACAAGAAAGCTACAGAAAAACAAAGATACATATGGTATGTATTGGAGTGGGATACTTGGATTTGAAATTCCCAGTTATATGCTGAAAGACTCCTTCAGTTTAAATATGACAATGCATGGCAATGGAGATAATAAACATTTTCCTCATTACGAAATTTATATGAACAAGCAGTTATTTAGCACCGGTTTTGTAAACGAACATGATTCTGCCTATAAATTTAATCTATCAAAAAACATAACAGATTCTTTAACTTATATTTTAATAAATTTTGATAATGACATTTCAAGTTCCCTGGGAGATAGAAACTTATATGTTTCCAATATTTATGTTGATACAATAGAAATAGAATCAATAGCTACAGATAACTTCTTTCTAGCCAGCACTAAAGCTCCTAACATCGATTTTAGTTCAAAATTAAATAATATAAAATATTATCTAAAAGACCTTGATTATGATACCTCAAAAGTAAAACTTATTGAAGTTGATTACGATCCTTTTAATAAGACTCTTGCCTTAGCCAAAGGCGCAAAAAAATATTTTAACAAAACAGAAGTTAGAAATTTCAACATTATTACAGCGAAAAAGCATTCGAGAAGATCGTACCTGAATTTCAAAAATTGCCTTGAAGAAAATATTAACGTTGGTTGCATACCGCAAGAGGCCCCTGAAAAAGAAAATTATTCTCTCTATGATGGTTTAGACGAACGGATAAGTGTATTTTTAACCTGGATTTATTGGTGGTTTTATTAGATTGTTCCAATACAAATTTCGGTAAATTTCTAAACATTCAATTTATCCGCTCAAATCATCCTGATATCTCCAATATTTAACCAGCCTTTGTTACCATTTGATAATTCAATCTCCCTCCATTCTCCTACTTGGTCGACAACTGTTACTTTTGTTCCTTCATGAAGCACAAAAAGATCGGTTCCACTAATATCAGGAGAACTTTTAAGTGTAACTGTAGGGGCAAAAACTATTGCTGTAGTATTTTCAATGGTTTGTTTCTTTTGAGTTGACGCAAAAGAGAATGAACTTATTGATATAACAAGAAAAATAATTGCAAAAATAAAAGACAATTTTTTTAGTGAATACTTTTGAGAAAAAAGGTAAAACAAGCCAAGTATCAAGGCAATGATGAAACAGAAGATACTAATATATCCCCATTGGTCAACACTAAAAAACTCAATAAATGATTTCACCCATGTTATAAGAAAAAATTCGGGTATTTCATCAATTTTATCAATAACAAAAGTCCTGGCAAGCTCAAGATTATAGTTTATCTCATCATCATTGGGAGCAAGCAGTTTAGCTTTCTCATAATAAAGAATTGATTCGGTAACCCTGTTTGATTTATAATAAGCATTTCCCACGTTATAATACAAAATTGCAGACTCATAACCTGAATCAACTACTGTTTTATAGGATTCTATGGCAGCTTCAAATTCTCCATTAATATATTGTTGATTGCCTTTCTCGATTATTTCTTCAGGTGTTTGAGAAAATGCAAATAATGGAGCTGTGAGTAATAGAAGTATTATGTGTGCTATTTTATTTCTCATTTGTTTAAAATTCTGTAGAAACGTTCTTTTTTGCCTGCGTATTCACATCTTTGCTTATATGTGCATCAAGACTGTTTCCTTTTTGATGTTTCTTATCCTTTAAGTCGTCTGAGTTATCTCAGAAAAAGTAAAGCATATTTATTTTATTTTCTGTTCTAATTTCGAAATTAAATTCACTGCTTTTTGATAATCTTCATTCATTTGTTCCCCTTCACTTACAGGAGCATAACGCGCAAACTCACAGTTGTCAATCACTTCAAAGAAGTTATCTTGTAACTCATCATCAATGTCCAGATTATCAAATTCAATTTTAGCTTTTTCGCGAGAAATATCAGCAACAGGAATTGTTAGTTTATCTCCTAAATAACCCCACAATCCCTTTACCAATTCCTCGTAGAATTGTTCTTTCTTATTCTCTTTTAATGCGTTTTTAGCAACTTTAAATCGTTTGTTCGCTAACTTATTAGCTTTCCTGTTTTTTACCAGACTAACATTTGCATTACGTTTTATTCTTTCTCTTTGTATTATTGTAATTAGCCCAAATAGAATTACTGCGATTCCATAAACAAAATAGAATGGTCTTGTACTAAAGAATATTTTATTCATAGGCCTTATCTTAGGATTTCCCTGCTTAATAAACTGTATATCTTTCCCAATAAACTTAACATCTTCTTTTGATAATCCTGAAATTACAGTTGAAGCGGCATCTCCATTCCCTTTTTCTATAGAGAGATTAATTTCTTCGCTTGTCTCAGTAATATATTTTTTAGTACTTGGATTAAAATACGTGAATTCTATTGGAGCAATCCTGTAATTTCCAGCTGTTCTAGGAATTATCAGGTATTCAAAAGTCTTTGAACCTGCAGCTCCATTAGCTGTGTTTCTAACATTTAGATTGATCTTAGGATCGTAAGATTCCAATGAAGGAGGGAGATTTACCTCTGGTTCGTCCAGTAACTTCAGGTTCCCTGAACCGGTAACATTTACCCGTAAAGTAATTGCATCATTGGTAACTGCCTCTGTTTTATCAATAGTTGTAGAGAATTTATATTCTCCAACAGCATTTTTAAAAGATTCTGGGGCAGATTGTGGCAATGTACTTACTTTAATTATTATTGGTTTACTCTTTATGTTTTTTCTGAATGTCTGCACCTGGGGACCAAAGAAATCATCAAAAATACTCCGTGAACGGCTTTGCACCCTCTGTTGAACAAGTACATCCAGTGATGCAGGTTCAATTGTTATATCGCCAGATTTTTGAGGAAACAACAGGTATTGTTTTAAAACACCTGTATAAAATATTTCTCCGTTTACATTTTCACGTGTAAGCTGAGAAAGTTCAGGTATTTCGATTTCCTGTTTGTAAAATCCTGCAAAAGTAGGGATTTCAAAATTTTCAAGTCCACCAATATTTACTTTAGAGTAAATTTTTATAGTGGCAACAAGGTTTTCGCCTTGATATGTACGGGTTTTATTTGTTAATACACGGATGTATAAATTGTCTCCTGATATTTGAGCATCACCTTGCGAAGAGGATTGTTGGGACTGACTTGATGATGATGATTGTTGTTGCTGTTGAGGTGCACTACCTTTAACAACTTCAACAGTGATAGGGTCTGATTTGTACGCTTTCTTTTTAACTGTAGCAGTTGCTGCTCCTATTTCATACTTTCCTTCTTTTTCTGCCTGTAAATAGTATGTGTAAGAAATTTCGACACTCTGTGTCATTTTTCCATTGATAATTTGTACGCTACTACTACTCGATGAACTTGGCCCTCCCAGTAAATCGAAATTATCAAATTCAGGAGGTATAAGCGAAGAGGGTTGTTCATTTACTGAAAATGTTACCCGGAATTGTTCTCCAACTTGTACAACACGGGGCGCAGATGCAGTAACAGATACATCTTGTGCTTCTACCAGACTAAAACATCCGGTAAATAAAAGTATCTGAAATATTATAAATGTTGTTTTATATCTGTTCATATTCATTATAAATCTACCAATTCTTTTCGGTTTTCACCTTTTTTGATTGGGCTTTTTGTTCCATCAATTTTTGTTGTAAATCTTTTTCCTCGTTTTCAAGGGCCTCTAAAAGCCTTCTTGCATCTTCTTCTGAAATTTCAGCTTTCTGAGTTTGAGGTTGTTGTTGTTGCTGCTGATCTTGTTCGTTTTGTTGTTGCTGTTGATCCTGTTGTTGTTGCTGATCTTGTTCTTTTTGTTCCTGATCTTGCTGTTGCTGATCCTGATTCTGTTCTTGATCCTGATTCTGCTGATCCTTGTTTTGTTGATCTTGATTTTGTTGATTCTGCTGCTGCTGTTGTTGTAATTTTTTCTGGGCATACACAAGGTTATACCGTGTATCTTCAGCTGTTGGATCATTGCGTAAAGCATTTTTGTATGCTTCAACACTGTTGGCTAAATCATTTGCTTTAAATAAAGAATTACCTAAATTGTGATAATATCGGGCTAACTCTTTTTTATCAGAGGGAAGCTGTACCATTTCTCCGTAGATCTTTCCTGCGTCTTCATATTTTTCTTGTTTATAAAGAGAGCCTCCCAGGTTATACTTGGCCTTATCCGAATTGTTATTTTCATCCAAAGCTTTTCTGTAATCAATTTCTGCTTCGTCAAAGTTGTTGTTTTCAAACTTTGAATTTCCTTCACGAATATATTTTTTGTCAGTCTGTGCATGTAGCGCAGAAGTAATAATTAAACCTATTATTAAGCTTGTTATTCTCATAACTGCCCCTCCTTTTTTCGTTCTCCAAACAGGTTAATGTTACCTAACCATCTGCTTTTTCTTTCAGTAGTAAAAACCTCTATCAATAATAGTAAGAATGCAAATCCAATCATATATTGAAAGCGATCTTCATATTCTGTGTAAACCTTTGAATCAAATTCAGCAGTCTCTAATTCTTTTAATTCGTCAAACATTTTATTTAAGCCAACGTTAGAATTGCTTGCTAAGATATAGTTTCCATTTCCAGCAATAGCAACTTTACTTAAAGTTTCTTCATCAAGTTTACTAATAACAGTGTTTCCCTGGTTATCTTTTCTGTAAGATTTTCCACTTCCGGAATACACAGGGATAGGAGAACCATTAGGCGAACCCATGCCTATCGTATAAACAGAAATACCTTTTTCTGCTGCTGCTTCTGCTGCTTTTACTGCATCGTCTTCATGGTTTTCTCCATCAGTGATAATAACCAATACTTTGCTGGCATCCGTATTTGGACTAAAAGAACGTATACCCAATTCAATTGCAGAACCAATTGCTGTTCCTTGTTTTGGAACAATATCGGTATTTATTGTTTCAAGAAACATTTTTGCTGAGATATAATCAGATGTAATAGGAATCTGAATGTATGCATCACCTGCAAAAACAATTAATCCAATTCTATCATCCTGTAGTTTCTCAACTAAACGGGAGATTGCTTGTTTTGCTCTTTCCAAACGATTGGGTTTTATATCTTCAGCTAACATACTGTTAGATACGTCTAATGCAATGATTATCTCTATACCTTCTCTTTTAACTTCTTCGAGCTTGCTGCCAAATTGTGGCCCTGCACCTCCAATAATTAGAAACGCTAGTCCTACACTGATTAGTATAAACTTCCAGTTACTTTTAGACTTTGATACATGAGGCATCAATTGTTGAATAACAGATAGTTCTCCAAATGCTTTAATTGCTTTTTGACGGTTTCTGCGTGCCAATAGAAATATAATCCAAACAATAGGGATTAAAACTAAGCCAAATAATATGTAATCGTGTTCAAATCGAAACATAGAATTTTATTTTATGGAATATTTTTTAAGAAAACATACCTCAATACAACTTCAATTAAAAATAATAAACCAGCAGCTAAGACAAACAGAAAATATTCCTCGTTAACACGTTTATGCTGCTTAACATCAATTTTTGATTTTTCAAGCTGATCGATTTCATTATAGATCTGTTCAAGGGCATCTTTATTTGTTGCTCTGTAGTACCTACCACCGGTTTTGTCTGCGATTTCTTTTAGTATATCTTCGTCAAGTGGCATCTCAACCTGTCTGATAACCTGACGACCAAAAGCATCTTCGAAAGGAAATGGAACCATACCATTTGAACCGACACCAATTGTGTACACTCGAATTCCAAATGCATTTGCCAAATCCGAAGCTGTTACGGGATCAACATCTCCCATGTTATTTACACCATCGGTAAGTAGAATTACTACTTTGCTTTTTGCTTTGCTGTCTTTAAGACGGTTTACCGAAGTAGCTAATCCCATGCCGATTGCTGTACCATCTTCAATCAATCCGCTTTTTACATCTTGAAAAAGATTAAGTAAAACAGCATGGTCTACTGTTAGTGGACATTGAGTAAAACTTTCTCCACTAAAAACAACCAAGCCCATTCTGTCATATTCTCTGCCGGAAATAAATTTCATAGCCACATCTTTTGATGCTTCAATTCTGTTGGGTTTAAAATCTTGAGCAAGCATACTGGTAGAAATATCCAACGCCAACATAATATCAATTCCTTCAGTTGAAGTATCCTGCCATCTGTCTGTTGATTGGGGACGAGCAAGTGCAACGATTAACAATATAAAAATAATGTTGCGAAGACCAAATAATATATGTCTCAGATAATTTCTAAATGTTTTTGGCGCCCCACTAAAGGCTGATGTTGATGAAAGTTGTATGGATGCATGTATGTTTTTTTGCTTTAGTATATACCATGCTATCAATGGTATTAAAAGCAATAACAATAAAAAGAAACCCGGATTAGCAAATGTAATATCTCTCATCTATTTCTCTGTTTTATCTTCAACTGCTATATTTTCGTTGCTCTCTTTATTTTTCTCGTGTTCTTCTTTTAACTGCTCAATGGTTTTCTGCTCTATAACCATCGTTTGTTTGATATAGTCATAAGCATTTTTATAATAACCATCGTTTTCATCAGGTAGAGGTTTCTCTTTTGCAAACTTCACTAAATCAGCAGTTGTTAGCAGTTGCCTTAATATTTCAAAATGAAGTTGTTTATGTTCACCCTTCTCTCTGAATGATTGTAGAAGTTCATCCGTAGTTTCTTCCATTGCTGGGATAGAGAATCTCTCTTCGATATAAAGTCGAATGATATCTGTTAAACGGGTATAGTATTCTTTAACCTTACCTTGTTGCCAAAGTTTTTCATCTTTTAGTTTTTCTAATTCTTTAAAAGCAATCTGATGGGCTGGTTCTTTAGGCTTTTCAATCTTAATAATTGGCTTATCCTGTTTCTTTCGTCGTATATAGTAAATTATAAAAAGAATGAGGATAATTAAACCTAAACCACCCAAAATATAGGGAAGTAATTCTGCAAAGGTGATTGGTGCTTTATACTGATCCCGAATATCTTTTATATCTTCTTCAAGGTTTACATCAACATTTGTAACTTCGAGGTATGATGCTGCTGTTTCTACAGTATCTGATATTTCACTACTTTGAAATGGGAATTTTATCGGAGGAATATAATGCAATCCACTGTCGAAAGAAGTAATTAGATACGAACGTGTAATTTTAACTTCTTCATCCGTTAGAAGAGTATCGGAGCTTAATTCTTCAAGAATTTCAATTTCATCAGTTAGTTGACCATTAAACTCCGGAAAAGTAATTGCAACACCTTTTTTATGTGAAATTTCTATTTTATAACCAATTTGGTCACCAACTCGAATTTTACTTGAATCTGGTTTAGCATTAATAATAATTAATTGGCCAAACGTTAAATTGCCTATACTTGAAAATAATAATATTATAATCAACAATCTCTTCATCACACAGTATATTATCTTTTTTTAAAGAGACTCAATAAAGGTTTTACATAATCTTCGTCTGTAGCTAAAGTAGTATTATCAACACCACTTCTGGAGAAAATTGAGGTGAGTTCATTTGTTTTTTTCTCCCACCACTGTTTGTATTGATTTCTAACTGCCTTGTTCGATGTGTCGATCCACATGTCTTTGCCAGTTTCTGCATCAATAAAACGCGTTAATCCTATGTTGGGTATCTCCGTTTCTCTTTTATCATAAATCCTGAGGGCTACTAAATCATGTTTATTATTTGCAATCCTTAGTGCATCATCAAAATTTGTGTCATAAAAGTCAGACAAAATAAATGCAGTGCATCTCTTCTTTAAAGCATTGGTAAGATAACGCAATGCTTCACTTATATTTGTTTGTTTACTCTCGGGTTGAAATTCAATAAGTTCTCGGATTATTCGAAGAATATGCTGTCGGCCTTTTTTGGGAGGGATAAACTTTTCAATTTTATCACTGAAAAATATTACTCCAATCTTGTCATTATTCTGAATCGCAGAAAACGAAAGAACAGCAGATACTTCTGTAATTAAATTCTTTTTTAACTGATGCTGTGTCCCAAAATCTCTTGAACCACTCACATCAACTAAAAGCATTACTGTTAGCTCTCTTTCTTCTTCAAATATTTTAACATAAGGATGATTAAAACGAGCTGTAACATTCCAGTCGATATTACGAATGTCATCCCCGTATTGATATTCTCGAACCTCACTAAACGCCATTCCTTTACCTTTGAAAGCGCTATGATATTCGCCGGCAAAAATATGTTTTGAAAGTCCCCGGGTTTTTATTTCAATTTTTCGTACTCTTTTCAGTAATTCTGATGCTTCCACGCCTAATTGTCTATTGGTTTTGTCAAAATACTAAAAAACCATTCCTCTTTTTTCAGGGTAACACTGAAGTTTTTCTTGTTTTCCTGATATTTCCAGGATAAGTCACCAACTTTTTTGTAAGAATTGTTTAGCTCTGCAACTTTATCATCGAGTAAGAGATAATCGCAAACAAGTTTAGAAGACTTACAATAATCATTGTCGTCAAGAAAAAAGAGCCAGGTTTGTTGTTCAAGATTGTCTACAAATTTTAAGTAATTAAAAGATTTGTTAACAAAAGATTTATCCTGGTTAAAGTCAGGGTAATCCTCAGTCATAATCTCTTCTACAGCTTCACTATGCATTCCAATAAAGTGTTGTGGTAATGCTACAGGTGAAATAATGCTTAAAAGCAACAATATTTGAACAGTTTTTAACATACTCTAAGGTACTTCTATTGTATTAAGAATCTCAGTAATAATATCCTCTGAAGTAACATTCTCAGCTTCGGCTTCATAAGTTAATCCAATTCTGTGTCTCATTACATCATAGCAAACAGCTCTCACATCCTCTGGAATTACATAGCCTCTTCTTTTTATAAATGCATATGCTTTTGAAGCCTTCGCTAAATTGATACTTGCTCTTGGCGAACCTCCATAACTAATCAGGTTCTGGAATTGAGCTAAATTATAATCGCCGGGGAATCGTGTTGCGAAAACAATATCAAGAATATATCTTTCTATTTTTTCATCCATATAAACATCTTTTACGATGCCACGGGCTTTAAGGATATCTTCCGGCTTTAAAATTTGATTAGCCTTAGGGAAATTTTGAGCAAGGTTCTCTCGAATAATCATTTGCTCTTCATCTTTCTTCGGATAATCAATAATAACCTTAAGCATAAACCTGTCGAGCTGTGCTTCCGGAAGAGGATAAGTCCCTTCTTGTTCTATTGGGTTTTGAGTCGCCAAAACAAGAAATGGCTTTTCTAAAATATAAGTTTTTTCACCAATTGTAACTTGTTTCTCTTGCATTGCTTCCAACAAAGCACTTTGAACTTTAGCCGGAGAACGGTTTATCTCATCCGCTAAAATAAAGTTTGAAAAGATAGGTCCCTTCTTTACAATAAATTCTTCGCTTTTCTGACTGTAAATCATTGTACCAATAAGATCCGCAGGAAGTAAATCCGGAGTAAATTGGATTCTACTAAATTTCGCCTCAATCGTTGTAGCTAAAGTATTTATTGCTAAAGTCTTTGCTAACCCTGGAACTCCTTCAAGAAGTATATGCCCGTCTGATAATAACCCCACAAGTAAACTTTCTACCAGGTGTTTTTGTCCAACAATTACCTTATTCATCTCCATTGACACAAGATCAACAAAGGAGCTTTCTTTCTGTATTCGTTCGTTTAGTTCTTTAATGTTTGCTACTTCATTCATAACTTTAAGTAAGAAATTGAAGATTAAAAAATATTGTGCAAAAAAATCCAAAATTTAGACCATTTCAAAGACCTTATTTTGCCTGTTTATTTAAACAGCTAATTATCAATGATTTATATCGAGTTAAAAAATGTTAAATTATCTCCTCAATAATTAAACTCCTGCTATATAGAGTTTTGCAATAAATTATTTTTGTTGGAGATATTTGACATCACTGACAATTTTACTGTATTATTGTGTATATATTTTAATAATAGATGAGATATTTTTTAGAATTAGCATATAAAGGGACAAATTTTCATGGTTGGCAGGTTCAGGATAACTCTTCTACAATTCAAGGAGAACTAAACAAAGTTTTTTCCTTGATTCTTTCTGAAGAAATTACTGTAACAGGTGCAGGAAGAACAGATACCGGGGTGCATGCTGATTATTTTGTAGCTCATTTTGATAGTAAGCAGGAGTTATTGCAAGATGATGATAAATTGATTATGAAAATTAATCAGTTTTTATCGCCAGATATAGTTTTATATACGATAACAAAAGTAGTTGATGATGCTCATGCCAGGTTTCAGGCAGAATCGCGTACATACAATTATTATGTGCACCATAAAAAAAATCCATTTAACCAGGAGTTAAGTTGGTATATCCACCGTGTACCCGATTATGATAAAATGAATGAGTGTGCTGCTTTGTTATTGAAGTATTCTGACTTTAAAAGTTTTGCCAAACTGCATTCTGATGTAAAAACAACAATGTGTGATGTGCGTTATGCAAAATGGGAAATAAAAGAAGATTCTGCTGTTTTTACAATTACAGCGGATAGATTTTTACGAAATATGGTCCGCTCTATTGTTGGAACCCTGCTGGATGTTGGATATGGAAAATTAGATTTAAATGGCTTTGAAAATGTTGTGGATAAACAAGATAGATCGTCTGCGGGAGTATCTGTGCCAGCAAAAGGTTTATTTTTATCTAATATTTTGTATCCTTCTGGAATTTTTGCACGTAGAAAGTAAAGAAAATTTTATTTAATTTTAATATACGTTTAATGCAATAAAATAAAGACCATGAAAAAGTCCGTTTTCGTTATTATTTCTTTTATCATCGTATCTATAGGTACCATTCATGCACAAACAGGTATTCCTAAGGCTCAATCGATGTTTATTTATAATTTCTCCAGGTTAATTCAATGGCCTGCGGCCTATACTTCAGGAGACTTTGTTGTTGGGGTCCTTGGTAATAGCACTGTTTTTAACGAGCTGGAAACATTCACTAATGGGAAAAAAGTAGGTAATCAATCTTTCTCTATTGTAAGATTTAAAGATGCAAGTGAAGTTTCAAAGTGTAATATTCTCTTTGTGAGTTTTGGTAAGAGTAGTGATCTAGAGTCGCTTACTTCCAAGCTTACAGGGCAAAGTACTTTGATAATTTCAGAAAAAAAGGGTAGCATAGATGTTGGTTCTGCAATTAATTTTATTGTTGATAGTGACAAATTAAAATTTGAGATGAAACCAAGCAATGCTACAAAATATGATTTAAAAGTAAGTTCTACTTTAAGTAATATGGCAATGTTGGTTGAATAATCCTAAGAATTCCAGATTCTCCAGGATTCTTCTGCCTGAAGGTGCAACATTTGAAGTCCATTCATTGTTTTTGCACCTTTTTCTTTTCCTTTTTTTAGAAATAAAGTCTCCGCAGGGTTGTATACCAAATCATACAAGAGATGCTTTTCTGAAAGTAAATCGTATGGTATATCCGGAAACGTATCAATATTTGGATATGTTCCCAGGGGAGACGTATTTATAATTACTGTAAAGTTTTTTATTACAGGGAGACAGAGCTCATTATAGCCGATACTATTTGTCCCCGGTTTTGGGCTCCTTGACACAAAGACACTGTCCAGTCCCAGATTATTAAGAGCAAATTCAACTGCTTTTGATGCGCCTCCTGTACCTAAAATCAATGCACTTTGATGATGTCTCTTCAATAATGGTTTTATTGATTCTCCAAATCCAATAACATCAGAATTATATCCTGAAAGTTTTATATCATCACCATCTCTTGTAATTTTAATCGTATTGGCTGCACCAATTGTTTTAACAGTATCATCTAACTCATTTAAGTAACGTAATACTTTTTCTTTGTATGGGATTGTTACATTAAGTCCTTTTAAGCCTGGAGCCTCTTTTATTATTTTTCCCAGATCATCAATAACTTCAATAGGAAAATTTAAATATTCATCTTCAGTATTATTTTCTTTTTTAAATTTCTCCGTAAAATAAGTTTTTGAAAAAGAATGAGAGAGCGGATATCCTATTAAACCGTATTTTGCCATATTATTTTTTTTCTGCTAGTTTTTCAACAATCCAGATGGAGAAAATACCAGCAATAATTAAAGCTATTGATATTAATACATCTGCACTTAATGAGCCTGGTATAAAACGGGTATACCCTTCAATAATATCTTCACCTTTAATTGCAGATAGTTCTTCATTTATAATTGCCGTTTTCCATGGCCAGAGTATTACTAATGAGCCTAATATAAATCCTGTTAATATAGCAATTGTCTGATCCCTGTATTTTTTATATACCCATGATAAAAAATGTGAAAAAGCAATAAGCCCCCCTACTGCACCAATTCCAACAGGTAAAATGATTTTAATATTTAAATCAGCAACAGCATTAATCATAATAAGTTCATAGTTGCCCATTAATAGGAGTACAAATGAACCTGATAATCCAGGTAGAATCATGCTACAGATTGCAACAACGCCACAAATAATCAGGTATATAAAATTCTCATTTTCAGCAGCTGGATTTAACACTGAAACTAAAATTGCTATGATTGCACCTATGATAAATATAATTATTACAGAAATATCCCACTTCTGAATTGTTTTGCCTACAAAATAGACTGATGCTAAAATTAACCCAAAAAAATAGGCGTAAACCTGAACCTCATAGTTTTCCAATAAAAATTGCAGGAGTTTAGCAAGTGAGATTACACTAATTAGCGCGCCTCCAAAAACTGATATTAAAAAAGCAAGGTTAACATGTTGAGCAAAAGATTTAAATTTTCCGGTGAAAAGAAGTTTTATCGCATCCAGATCAAAAGATTTTATCGAATCAATAAGTTTTTCGAAAATACCAGTTATTAAAGCGATTGTGCCACCCGATACTCCTGGGATGATGTTTGCTGCCCCCATACCAGCCCCTTTTAACGCCAAGTAGAAATACGATAATAGTTTCTTCATTTATTTACAAATAAAATTAATATGCTAGTAAAAATAACACTTGCATTTCTTTAAAAAAATGCGAACGCAAATAAAATGTTTTTAACCTTGAAATAATAAAGTGTTTTGATTAAAATGCCAAATAAATTGTTTAGATAATGTTTGAAGTTGTGGTAAAAGTAAAACACTAAAAAAAATAAGGTGTTAAAATATATTTTTTCTCTTTATCAAAACTATTAGAAAAATTCTAAACCTTTTTTAATAGCTTTCCAATATGTCATTTAGCAAACTATCCCGCCGTAAACAGACGGAATAGTTAAATATTTTGTTGCATCCAAGGAACAAGAAATTAAACCTATAGGGATTAAATTTGACTTCTTTTTTTTCTGATTTCTTCAGGAAGAAAATCTAAAAATGTATCTCCACGCAATCCAAGTCTTAGCGTTTCCAGAGGAATTACTAAATTAGGAGCAATATTTCCCAAATTTACATCTGAGCCATGGGTTTTAATAAAAAAGATTTGTTGTTTGCCGGTGGGAGCTTCCCAGATAATCTTATCATTATTAACCTCGTGACTGATAGAATCAATTAGATCTGTATTTGCAGAGCCATCTGAATTATAAATTCCAACTGTTCCACTTTCCCGGGCTTCTGCTATTACTTTCCATGAACCTGCATTTAGTTCATCTTTCATCATTTTTATCCATTGCTCATTAGAAAGGACAACCCCTTTCTGCTTTGAACCAACTTCAGAAATCACTGTAAACTCTTTAGCAAGATCTTCAATAAATTTTAGTTTCTCTTCAGACTCCATATGAATTGAACCATCTGAAACTTCAACAAATTCGATTTCATGTTCTTTGAGAAACTCAACATATTCATTAAACATACCTCTAACAATAAAGGCTTCAAATAAGGTTCCGCCCAGGTATGGTTTTATGTTTGCTTCTTTGTATAGCTTAATTTTATTATCTATTTCGTTTGTTACTATACTGGTTCCGAAACCAAATTTTACCAGGTCAACCAGATGGCCACAAGAAGAAATAAGATTTTGCGCTTCATTAACGCTTAATCCCTTGTCCATTACCATAGTGATTCCTTTTTCTCTGGGTTTTTCCGGACGTTCGGGAACAAAAGGGAGTGAATAATTCATGTGTTATTTATACTTTTTAAGTAGCTTTTTTATCTGCCTATTTGAAATTTTTGTAGGAAAAAAATCCATAAAAAGTTTATGGGCATCATAGTTAATTTGAAGCCCTTTCTCAAACATTTTAATAAACTGTTGTTTTTGATTTAGAAGATAAAAATAAACAGCTAACCTGAAATAAATTTTATAGCTTTTATGGTTTTCTTCGAGAGCATCAATTAATATACTAGACGCATGCTCAATGTTTCCTTCCTCATGAAAAATCTCAGCATAGAGAATCCAGGCATCATCATCTTTGGGATCTTCCTCTAGAAGTTTCTGAAGATGGACTTTTGCTTCTTCATATCTTCGGAGATCTTTGTTTAATTCGGCGTAATTATATAAAAAATCGGTATTTGTATTTTCAAGTTGAATAGCAACTTTATAATATTCAATTGCTTTTTTCTCATTTTTCAATTCTCGGTAAAGGTTGGCACAAGAAAACCAAGCTTCGCTAAAATTAGGTTCTATTTCAATAGCCTTTAAATAATACTTTAATGCATTATTGGGCTCTTCTATGTATTCGTAACATTCACCAAGATAAAAATACGAGAAGGAGTTATTGTTATCTAGTTTATTAAATTCTTTATACTGAGCTATTGCCTTTTTATATTTACACTGGTTTGAATAAATATTTGCCAGGTTAAAATGAGCAGTAGCGTATGAATCATTTATAGCAATGGCATACTCAAAGCATTCAGCTGCATTTTCAAACTTTTCGAGTTTTGCATATACCATTCCAAGGTTATGCCACACGTGTTCAGAAAAAGGATCATGATCCAAATAACTCTCATAAATTTTCACACATTCATCATAATCTTCCATTTGTTCGTAACAGTATGCAAGATCATAAATATATGTAGTGTTATCAGGCTCAAACTCCAATGCCTTTTTTAGGTATAGAATTGCGTGTTCAAAATGACAAAGATGTACAAGTGAAACAGATATGTTATATAATGTTTCTGCAACATCATCCATTGTCATGGATATAGCTTTATTATAGTAATCTACGGCTTTAGAAAGATTACCTTCTATCGCAAAAGCATTTCCTTTTAAAATGTACAATTCATTATTCCATTTCTCAATGCCCTCAATCTCTTCAATGAGTGCAATACCTTTTCCAGTTTGTCCCTTATCAATCAGTATTTGGGCTTTCTTATATTTTATAACAGTAGAAGAAGGGTGTTGTTGGGAAGCATAGTGAATAATCTCATCTGCTTTATTGAAATTAAAATCACTGGCATAAAAATCAATCATATTTTCAAACTCATGCACATCAAAATAATACTTGGTACGCTTTTTAAGCATATCATTGTATTTATTGATTGTTGCCTGAATGTCAGGATTATTGAATATGTCTTCTCTTTCGTTCAAGATTAGATGTTTTGAATCTTCTAAAATACAAATTAAAAATTATCAAACAAATTTTGTTTTTTAACATTCGTAATGTTAATAACTAGTTAATTATCGAACAGTAGGCCTATATTATTAAGAACCATTGAGTCTAAACATTTATCTTCAAACCTAAAATTTTTTACGAGTTCTTCGTATTCAACTTTATTAAATGTTGCAGCAGCGTTATTTTTATTTTTCAGCTGCAAGATATTTAGCTTGTCAGATAAAGAAATTAATTTATAAATGTCTCCGTCTTTTAGTATATTCTTTACTAAAATTTTATAAAGGATTTCATCCGGTTTGTAGGCACCTATATTCCAGCTATAACAAGACATTGAAACAAGTTTTAATTCATTTATCAGGTTTAAACTATCGATTTCAAAATTTATTGATTTAATCTGGTCAAATATTGTACCAGATATACTAAATACTGGAGGAGATAGAATGTTATTTGCATTAACATTCCTTTCAAAAGGTACATTATTTAAATACAATGATAAAACTATTGGAATATCTGTAAAACTTTTAAACTGCATTAGATCTAGTTCGTCAATATTAATAGATTTATCTGACGTTCCTCGCCAAATAATCCCATCATAATAACTAGCGTGATTAATGGTGTTAAATACATCTTTATTAATCTGAGTTATTTTCTCTAGATTATCATAATCATCGCAATGCAATATTTTCTCATTGGATAAGAATGTAAATTCAGCATCCGTTTCAATTGATTTTTCCATTATTAAAGGCCTGTTTATTAGGTTTGGTTTATTGTCTATTTGCCTTAATGGTTTTGTTAAAAAAAAGCCATTGGTATTTGTTTGTGATGTAACAGGAGAATTATTTGTAGTGAAAATTGTATTAAATCGTAAATCTGAAAATAAATGTTGAAATTCATTTTTGTTTATCTCTGAGCAAATAGTAACACTTCTTTTTTGAAGTTCTGGCCAGTCTCTTATTTCGGCATAATAAAACAGATTATTTACAGAGTCGACTAACTGTTTTGCTGTATTGATTCCATACAATAGTCCTTGTTCAGATTTCGATGAAATAAAAACAATATTTTGTAGTTTCTCTGTACTAGTAATGATATACCCCTGATTTTGATTTTTTCTAATATCATTAAAAATGCTATCTGAGAAATTTTTGTTAAATAGGTCTGTATTTCCTATACTGAGAATAAAATCGTACTGCTTAATGTTCTGGTTAGCTAATGTTGTACTTATTGTTGGATTGTATTTTGACAGCTTTTCTGATAATTGAATAAACTCACTGCTTTTATTTATAGCCGAATTTCTCGGATAGGTTATTAAAACTTTTTTTCGTATAGAATCAGAAACAAGCTGAATTTTATTTTTCTTAGTTATTTGTTGTGGAGTAGGAAGGATTAGATCATAGGTATCCAATTCCTTTAAATAAAGAGGCTCTAATCGTTCTTTTAGGGAAAAATTTTCAGTTGAATAATTATAATTAATGTTATCAATCCACATAGTCCCAGAACCATTTAATCCAATAAATATTTTTACAAAACGTGTTTCATCGGGAACATATCCATCAGGAAAAGGAGGATAAGCAGATTCGCAATAAACTGTAGTCCAGTCTAAGGAATCAATTTTATTAAATTGAGCAAATGATGCCCATTTTATAGAAGAATTAATATTTGTTTGATAATGCCATGAATATTGATTCGGGGATATTTCTATTTTATTTTTGTCATAATAAACAACACGAATATCAATTGCATCGTAAAGCTTTGTTCCCAATCTTGATTTTGAAGATTTTATGTTTTTAAGTTTAATATCGAGACTTAATGAATATTTCCCAGGGATAACTTTTATAAAGTCACTCATAACACCTTCACCTGCATCCTCCGTTTCATCAGACTTTTCTCGATTTATTTTTATAGCATGAGAACCATCAGAGGCTTCCGTTGAATCATAAAATTTTTCATTTGTATTTACCCAATAAACATTTTCGCCTATTCTTCTCCATCCAGGGGCATTAAATGCATCTGGAGTATTTTCAATATCATATATTTTCCCCGACTCAAAAGAATGATTAGGAATAAGATTGCCTTTTTCTAAATTTTGTTGTCTTATTCTAAAAGGGATAGTTTCTGAATTATACGTAGACCAATTTGATGGTAAAGTATTCGAATGATTTTGTTTCTGCTTACAGCTTACTAGAACTAAAACACAAAGTAATACAAATAGAGTAAAAGTCTTTTTCAAGGATTTATTTTTATTTAATGCCTATTATAAAATTACAATTTTATAATAAAATGTGATCATCTAAGAACAAAATATTATGACAAACTAATAACTATCTAAAGACAAATCCAAATCGAATTGAAAAACGATTGTAATATTGTCCGGTCTTTATTTCATAAGGATAATCCTGTATGTAACTTAACAACTGATGTCTATATCCGAAGCTAAAAATTAGGGCATTGTAAGATTGAAGATTAATTGTCATGCCCATTTCTGCGTTAACCAGATAACCACCTAAACACTTTTGCTCATAATTCCAATAATCATCGCTGGTCCGTTTCTTATCAAGAGAGAAAGAGTATCCTGTTTTTAAAGATGTATAAGGTGAAATTTTTCGATTGTTGAAGTGATATTTCAAGTCTAAATAAACTGGCAACATCGATTCCTCAAAAAATTCTAAACCAAAACCACCTCCGAGACTAATTCTATTAGCAAATAAATAACTGTTTGTCATCATCAGGCTAAATGGAGCTTGTTTGTTATTATTACCATTGCCAACCAGCAATCCTAAAGTTGTGTAATTGATAAAACCTTTGTCAAGGTAAAAACCTGGGGGATTTAGCTCATTTTTTGTTTCTTCTCTCTTTATAATTTCCACATCATCTAACTGAAATTCAAGAGTATATTCATCAATTGTTTTTATTGTTATTTTATTATCCTTATTGTATTCTGTAATATATCCTTTTATAATACTACCATTTTTTAGATAGATAATATCTAACTGAGTGCTCTGTGAGATTGCTGGTATTAAAAGTATAGACATTAATATCAGCGATAGAATAACCCTCCGGATATAAATTTTATACATGATTAAGTATTTATTATTTGCATTAAGGATGGTGATTTTTTAGAAAAGGTTGCGTTTATAATTTTTCTTAACGCAACCTTTTTAATTCATCCTGCATCTATGCATAGAATAAAAACCTAAAAAATGAAAACAATTGGAAAAACACTAATTATTTTTCTTCCGCTTTTGATAATTGTTGTCCCATTTAGTTGCGAAGATCGTTTTACTGAAACATATGATGCCAATGTGCCGGTTTATTTAAGTTATGAAAATTTAAGGACATCAATTACCACCGGTTCTGTAAAGTCTCTTAAAAATCCGGGAAAGATCTATTTTTACAACAATTTACTTTTTATTGTTGAAGATAAAGAGGGAATCCATATTATCAATAACGAGGATGCATATAATCCTGTTAATGAAGGATTTATATCAATTCCGGGGACAGTCGATATTGCAGTAAAAAATAATCTTTTATATGCAGATAGCTATGTTGATCTTGTAATAATTGATATTTCAGACATAAATAATCCTGAAGAAGTTGACAGGGAAGAAGATGTTTTCCCTTATACAATCCCACTGTACAATACCGATTATCCCGTTGAAGAAATTGATGAAGAAAAAGGAGTTGTTGTTGAATGGGAAGTAAAAAAAATAACCAAAGAGGTTGAGAATTACAGCGTTTCTTATCCTGTTTATCCTTGGTATTCCTGGCGTTCCCTTGAGTTAGACTATGTTTCTTCTGCTAGTTCTGGTTCGGCAAGCAGCAACACAAATTCATTTGGAGTAGGAGGATCAATGGCACGGTTTACCATAAAAGACAATAGCCTTTTTGCATTAGGCAACAACCAATTAAAAATATTTGATATTACAAACGGCGACTCCCCTGTTGAAACTGGTTCTATAAGCTTTTGGGAAACAGCAGAGACATTATACCCATACAATGATTATCTATTTCTGGGGACTCAAACAGGTATGGTTGTTTATGATATTTCAACCCCTGAGAGCCCCACGCGTATGACTACATTTTCTCACATTCAAAGTTGTGATCCTGTTGTGGTTGAAGGAGATTTTGCTTATGTAACCCTTCGGGATGGCAACGATTGTGGACGAACAGTTAATGAGCTTGATGTTATTGATATTTCAGATATATATACTCCCTTATTGCGAAAAATATATCCAATGAAAAATCCACATGGTTTGGGTATTGATAATGGAACGTTATTTATTTGTGATGGCGATGCCGGCTTAAAAATTTACGATGCAACAAATCCTCTATATATAACAAGCAATAAATTGGCAGAGTTTCCTGACATTGACACATACGATGTAATTCCTTACAACAATATCTTAATGATGATTGGTAAAGATGGTTTTTATCAGTATGATTATTCTAATCTACAAGACATTAAGCTCTTAAGTACGATCGCAGTAGAAACAGACTAATTTTGTTGGTATGATTAGTGCTATTTATTTATTAATTTTATTGTAAATAAAAGTGCTATATGATTTTACCCCAGCCTTCCATTGAATTGTTTACAATTAGAATTGATGAACCTATTACGACTTTAACAGATGTAATTGTTTCCATTGTTTGTTTCTACTCTTTTTATTCATTAAGTAAATTCCAGGTAAAGAATAGGGTTCATTTATATCTTAAATATTATTTTCTATCAATGGGAGTGGCAACATTTATTGGTGGTATTGTTGGACATGGATTTTTATACCTTTTTGATGCTCAATGGCAGCTATCACCTAAAGTTATTGATACAGTTTCGAGAATCGTTGGCGAAAACAAGACCAATGCTGCTGCTAATCCCTGGAAATTACCTGGTTGGTTAACAAGTATGTTTTCTGTTGCATTGGTAGAAAGAGCTTCCATAGAATTTGCCCGTCCTCTGGTTAAAACTAAAGTTGCCAGGTTTTTTTCCCGGTTAAATATAGTTGAACTTCTAACATTTGTTACAATCACATTCTCAACATTAAATTTCTTTTTTGTTGAAGTCCATACTTTCTATGGATTTATGATTATTGTTTTGAGCTTCAATAGTTTTGTTTTTTATAAAACAAGAAATACAGGAAGTAAGTTTTTCCTTGTAGCTGTTGGGTTTGCTGCAATAGCAGCATTGTTTTTTATGAATGAATGGGCAATCAGCAAATGGTATAATCATTATGATCTCAGTCACACGTTTATGGCATTTAGTGCTTTGTTCTTTTTTTTAGGGGCAAAGAGAATTATTAATTCCTCATTGCATAAATAAAATCCCCCTATCGTTTTTTATCTATTTCATCTTATTAAGAATTACAACTATTTATTGTTAGTTGATTCAGGTTTTATAAATTGCGAACTTTTTATAAGTAATTAGTTATGGTTATGAATAAGTTGAGCTTGATTTTTCTGTTTTGTTTGATAAGTATAATTGGATTTTCTCAGAATAATGATTTATACATTCCTTTAGAATTTCAACAGGCATACAAAAATAAAACCCGATCATTCGATGGTAATCCCGGTGAAAATTACTGGGTTAATCGTTCATCTTACAAAATCACAGCACAGCTTGACCCGGAGACGAAAATTCTTACCGGGGAAGCAACAATTGAATATACCAACAACAGTCCCGATTCTCTTAGGGGTATCGTTATTCGTCTGTACCAGGATATGTATAAAAAAGGAGCTGTTAGAGACAGACCAATTCATGTTGATGATGCTACAGAAGGTGTTGAAATAAAAAAACTTATTGCAGATGGACAAAAGATTGAGCTTGAAAACATGTCCCTGACTAATCGTGTAGGAACAAACTTGATGTTTAGGCTCCCAGAAAAACTTTTGCCTGGCAAAAAAACTACATTAAACATTTCCTGGTCTTTCAAGATTCCGGAAAAGACACTAATACGTATGGGGGCTATTGATAATTCATCAATGTTTGTTGCTTATTGGTATCCCCAGATATCTGTTTACGACGATGTGGATGGATGGGATGTTTTGAATTATTCTAACAGACAGGAATTTTATACAGAAAGAGGAGATTATGAAGTTGAATTAACTGTTCCTTCAGATTATTATATATGGGCAACAGGAGAGCTTCAAAATGCGAATAAAATATACAAAGCATCACTTTTAAAAAAAATCGAGAAAGCCAGCAAATCGGATGAAATAATTCAATTACTTGATGGTTCAGAAGATGGATTAGTTGCTAAAAAAGGAAATGTTTCCTGGGAATATAAAGCGAATAATGTCCAGGATTTTGCCTTTGGCTTGAGCAATCACTATTATTGGGATGCAAGTAGTGTTTTAATTGATTCAACCGGAACAGAACGCGTTTTGATAAATTCCGTTTATAATAAGGAATCGCGTGATGCATTTCAGTATATAACAGAATACCAAAGGCAATCAATGTTGTATTTCTCCTATGAACTCCCTGGGGTGAAATATCCTTATCCTCAATTTACTACTTTTCAAGGTTTAGAGGGAGGAGGAATGGAATTCCCAATGATGGCGAATAATGGAGTATCTAATAACAGAGATATAAATAAATCAAAATATTCAAATCTTGACCTTACGGCTCATGAGATGTCTCATACATATTTCCCATTTCTTACTGGAGTAAATGAGCGGAAATATACATGGATGGAAGAAGGCTGGGCTACCTTATTTGGGGATTTTGCAGCTAAATCTATAGCGGAAAAGGTTGGGATAGAAACAAATGAATCAATGTTTTCATCGTATGCTGACCGTTTTGTACAGACAGAAGGAACTTTTAATTCGGTTCCTTTAATGACACCAAGTATTCTGATTCGTGAGGCTTGGCCACATTTTCATGCAGCTTATTATAAACCATATTTCGCCTATAGAATTGTTATGGATATGTTGGGTGAAGAGTTATTTAGTAAATGTTTAATTGAATATATTAATCGTTGGGAAGGTAAACACCCAATACCTTATGATTTCTTTTTTTCATTTAACGATGCCTCAGGAGAAAATCTGGATTGGTTCTGGAAACCCTGGTTTTTTGAGTTTGGGTATCCTGATTTGGGAATTAAAAGTATTTCTGATAATAAAATTGTTATAGAAAAAGTTGGCGAATTGCCTTTCCCAATTGAACTAAAGGTGATATACACTGATAATTCATTTGAAGTGATAAAATATACTGCCAAGGTGTGGAAGGACAATCCTAATGAATTTGAAATTACAACAGAAAAAACTATTTCTTCAGCGGAGTTATTATATAACAATTACCCTGATGTAAACGCAGAAAATGATGTACTGAAAAAATAATAATTAATTGTCTTTATTTTTTCTATTTAAGGTCAATTTTTATTGTGTTTTTAACCTCTCCATTCACTTTGATTTCTATCACATGAACTCCGGGTGAATGCATCCGGGTAGAAACATTTTCAAATATTTGTTTTTTCTTTATAACATATACTCCTGGCTTGAAAGTAGCCTCTTTTATCTGAAAAACTTTTGGCGATATTTTATTGTTCTTTTTTACATAATGAACAATATATTCAAGTCGTACTTTTTTCTCTGACTTTGAATTCACTTCAAGGTCAAAGGAAAACGTTATTTCATCGCCGATAGAAGGTTTGTTATTGCTTGCTTTTAAATTATTAACATTGATGTTGTCTGGATTAGCAAAACCAAATAAGAGCATGGCACGTTTATTTCCTGATTTTAGCATAGTCCGGCAAGCTTGTTTTACAATCCAATCTGTTCTTTCAGATTCTCCCTGCCATTTTTCACAAATATCAAGAACTAAGTCTGGTTGATTTTTAGAGATGTCATTTAAATTATTGGCAACACTTTTTCGCACATAATCAGAATCATCGTTTTTTAACTTTTCAAGGATGGGTATGATTCTACCCGGGTCTTTTTTGAATACAGGTAATGCCATTGCCCAGGGCAACATCGGTCTACATCCCTCGCTGGCCAAACGCCTGACATGATGATTTTTATTCTCAGCAAAGAGAGACATTTGTTTCATTGCCTTATCAGTATCTTTTACAATAAATGGCCTTACCGCAAACTCTGAACTACAACATTTTGTGAACACTTCCAAGGCTTCAAAAGATAAATCCCAATAGTCCAAACCATACATCTCAACAAAATCAGGTAAGCACATAGAATCAAAACCTGTTATTTCGGGTGCAATTGTCATTAGGATTTTTACAGCTTCCTCGTAATCATTTGGAAGATTATCTTTTAAAACAATAGTCACATGCCGCATCCTTTGTTTAAGTTCTTTTTCCTCAAAAGATTCATCAAAAACTTCATTAATGAATTTATTCTTATCAAATCCATGATATTTCCTTTGAATGCTATTTGCTAAATGCGATATTGATTCTTGTGTAAAAAACAAGTTTTTAAGTTGTTCTGGCATAAATAGATGTATTGCATAAATTGAAGCTAAATTAACGCTAATAATTCAAAAAACGATGGATTTAAAATCCATCGTTTTTTGAATGAATGAAATTCTTTTCGGGAAGTCCTTTAATAGAATAGATTTACAGAACAGTTATTCTCCGAGACTACTTGATGTTAATTTATAAGCATCCATAAAACAGGGACTCATAGAATATAACTATCTGCGAATATAGAATACTTTACAATGCACCTTCTGACTCATTTTTTTCATATTCAGCATTACGTTCCAGTTTTTTGATTTTACCACCAAAATTAAATTTGTAAGTAAGATGAATTGCAAAAGCATGATGAATATTAATCTCTTGATACTGTTCCCAATAATATCCGGGATATTCAGCAACCATTTTATTGTATCGAAAGTTTTTAATAAATGGATTATAGATTAGTACAGCCTGAAACTTTTCTGTGCCTGCTCCATAACCAAAATACATAAGTAAATCGCGTGAACGTGTTCTTTGGTAAGTAATTTGGGGACTCACATATTGTGTATACACAAAAAATGCTCCCACCTTTGTGATGTACATGGTATTTAAAAACGCCCAACACGATACTTTCTGGTTATTTTTTTCGAGAGACAATCCGGAAGGATCATCGATTGATGAATTGTAAACAGAAACATTACCATTTATATTTAATTTCTTGAAAAATTGAACAGAAGTAGATAAAGTTACTCCATACTCAAACCTTTTTCCAATATTTTCCTGTGATATTAATTGTAATCCATCCTCAGACACTCTTGTAATTTCTGTAATGCCATCATTAAAGAAATTCACAAAGAATTTTGGAGAAATATAATTATTTCCAAAGTTCTGAGTGTATGTTAATTCGAGTCTATGAATGTGTGTTGGTTTCAAATCAGGATTTCCTTTTTTTATTTGCAAGGAATCTATATAGGTTTCAAAAGGATTTAAATTATAGACTGATGGCCTAATAATTTGTCTTCGATATGTAAATTTAACATTTTTATTATCAGCTAATTTATATGCTGCTGTTAATTGAGGTAACATAACAAAATAATCTATTGAGGAAGTATCCTGTATATTTATATCCGAGTATTCCCCTCTTAAGCCCGCCTGCCAGCTAAAATCATTTAGTTTACCCGAAGCGTTATAGTAAGCCACATGCCTGTTTTCTGTATACTCAAAATTCTCAGCTTCCTCGCCTGTTATTGCTTCAATCGTATTATTTTTCAGAAACTGATTTTCCATGCCCTGTATTTGTTCTCTTAAGCCAAGTTCATGTTTTATATTTTTTGTTAGAAATGTATAATCCAATCTAAACTCTAAGGTATTCGTAATATTATCGGTATATTCATTTCTTTCAACAACAGTCGAGATATCCTCAAAACTAGGAGCTCCATAGTATGTATCTAAATATTCATTCTCTATATTAGACGCATGCTGATTTGTGTACATCTCTGCTGTTAACTCACTTCCTTCTTTAGCAAAATTATGTTTTAGGAATAACGACAAATAATAATTATCACTGTTATCAACTCCTTCTCTGTCCGTTAAAAAATAATTCGTTTGTACTTCTTCACGAATAGTTGAGTTTGTAGTTAAAAAATCTTTAATCGGATTTTTATATTTCGTCCATTCCCCAAGTACATTTATCGTCGTATTATCACTTACAAACCAGTCAATTCCGGCATTCATATAACTATATAGCCATATATATCTTCCATTTGTGTTTTGCTCAAATTCATAAGGTGAATCTGAGATTGAACCATCAACTATTGTTTTGCTATATTCCTTAACATCAAATTCCTCATAATGTGATCTTTCTCCAACATAAACCCTAAAATTCTGATTTCCATATTCAATGTTTGCGCTTGGATTTATAAAAATCTTTTTAGGATGAAAAAGAGGTGCTGTTACAGAACCATTTACTCCATAACGCTGTGTTTTTTTAAGGATAATATTAATTACACCGGTAATCTCAGCACTATACTTTACTCCAGGATTGGTAATTAACTCAACTTTATCTATTAATTCCGGATCCAGTTGTGCAACATAATCTTTATTACGTAATACCCCATCAACATAAAATTGAATATTACTACTTCCTTCCAACATAACATTATCTTGTAAATCAACTGAAACTGAAGGAATATTTCTTAATAACCCGATACCCGAAGAGGCTGTTTTACGGGTTTGATCGTTTACTGTAAAAACTGTCCTATCTATCTTTTCTTCACCTCGCAGACGTTCATGTACAACCTCGGCTTCATCAAGTTGTGTTATATCTTCTGATATCATTACTGTCTTTAGATCTATCGTTTTGTTTTTACTTGATACAACTACATTATCAATTGTTACCGGAGAATATCCAATATAGGTTGCTTTAACTTTATACGTACCAAAAGGAACCTCCTCAAGACGAAACGAACCATCTTCAAGAGTAATTACGCCTGTTATAATACTTGAATCATTTGAGCTTATTAGTGCTATAGATGCATATGGTATGGGTTCTGAAGTTTCTTTGTCGATAATAATTCCAATTATTTCCCCTTCGTTGTCTTCAATGTCATTCGCGTTAATCTGGGTAGTGAATAATAAGCAAATTAAGAATAAGATAGTTCTTGTTTTCATCGTAGTATAGATTTAATAATTAAAAATATTGGCAACTTAGATTAGATGCAAGAAAAATATGTTTTCCATAAAGCTATGTTGAATTATTTGAAAATGGAATATTTCACAAACCGCAAATCATTCTAATCAACTCCAATTAAAGACGTTGAGTCAGATAAAAAAAGAGTGTACCAAATGACTATTTGAAATTTATAGATTCGATTTATAAGAAGATGCCCCCCTAAATCCCCCTAAGAGGGTGACTTATTCTACCATCTATATAGGTACTTAAGCTAAGTTATTTTGCTAACACTCTTGAAGTCCTCCTTAATGGAGGATTTAGGAGGTCATCCCTCTAAATTCTTATTGTTTATTGACTCTCCGCGCAAAAACCCTAAAGAACTCTAACACAAAGTTTTGAAGAAAACACATAAAGTTTCACAGAGAAAAAATAAAATCATTTTAACAAACACTCTTCCTCTGCGATAATCTGCGTCCTCTGCGGTTAAAAAATTTTGTCTACGGATTTAGGAAACAAATTATTCCATGCGTTAATTAAAAAATAATCCGTTGAAGACTGAACATTAATTCTCTAACACCAAGGAGTTATGCACTAATCATAAAAGTGAGCTAAGGATTTTTATATACATTTTCTTAATAAAATTCCCTAGTAGGTTCTTTTTTTTCTTTTTTCTCAACGGTTTTAGGTTCTTTTTTGTCTTCTTCTTTTTGAGATTTTACTACATAAGTCATTTTCTCAAATTCTTCCACTTTAAAAAATCCAATAACATCTTTTAATGTATCTGCTAAATTGGCCAGATCTTTTGAGTTATTAATCATTTCATCAGCAATATCAGAGTTTTGTGTGGTTATATGGTTGAGTGTTTGTACCGCATTATTTATTTGGGAAACATTAGAATTTTGTTCCATGCCAGCAGCAGAAATCTCTTGTACTAGTTTAGCCGTCTTTTCAATCTCTGGAACTAATTGAGCAAGTTTATTCCCTGCTTCTTCTGATACCCTAACCCCAGAGCGTGACAATTCGTCTATCTCGTCTGCTGCAACCTTACTCCTCTCTGCTAACTTACGTACTTCTGCAGCAACAACAGCAAACCCTTTTCCATGTTCGCCAGCTCTTGCAGCCTCAACAGCTGCGTTTAAAGCAAGTATATTGGTTTGAAATGCAATATCATTAATAATGGTAATCTTGTTTGCAATATTTTTCATTGCTTCCATTGAGACTTCTGCCGTTTTATTTCCCTCTGAGATTCCTTGTGCTGCGGACAGTGAAATCTTTTCTGTTTCCAAAGCATTATCTGAATTTTGTTGGATATTTACCATCATTTCACCTATTGATTGAGTAACTTCCATAACAGATCGCGATTGTTTTAAAGCGCCATCTGTATATTTCATGGCAAAAGAATTCATCTGTTTACTTGACATATCAATCTCATTAGAGGCACTCATTACATCTAAAATAATTGTCTTAATTTTTAGTACCATGTCTTTAAGATTGTGTTGCATCTGCCCGATTTCATCGGAGGAATTAACAACAATGTCTACATTCAAATGTCCTTTTGTAATACTCATTAAATGGTTAGAAACATTTTTAATTGGAGTAATTACGCCCCGTGAAATAATAATTAACAACAGTGATAATGCAAGTCCGATAGTAACAAGTATTATAAAAATATTATTTACAAAAATGCTCCTGATATTATTAAAAGGAGTAAAAATTTCTGCTGAATTATTAAACACGCAGATCTCCCAGTTCCATACTTCACAATAACTAGAATTAATATAATACTCCGTATCATTTTCTGTTTTAATAACCCTATCTCCATTTTTATAAAGATTTTTATAAAATTCTGTATTCAAATCTATTTGTAAACCACTTGGGTTATAAATAGGTTTTACCTCACCATCATCCTCAATTTGATAAATTAAGATAAATCCGTCCTGCCCTACTTTAATAGTCTTTGAGTTATCAAGAAATTTCAATTTTGCCTCCTCAACAAACACATCAACATCTGCAACTCCTTCTTTTTCTAAATTATCGTTAATATTATTAATGTTCTCCAGCAAATTTACCTGGATACTCTCTTCATTTTGCATGGCCATATCGTTTATCGTGTTGCGTATATTTTTTAATCCGATACGAGTTAAAACAACCAATACGGTAACAATAACAACTACTAAAACCCCTACCAACGAAAAAATTTTCAACTGCAATTTCATAATCTCAATTTTAGTTTCTATTCTCTGATTCCCTCAAGTTTATTAAGTTGTAAAACAAGAACCTAGCTTCAAACTCCTCGACTGCTACCCTAAAAAGAGCCGAAGAATCTTAGCAATAGGACAACCTTTAACAAACAGCTTAACATTATAATATTGTTGATTATCCAATTCAAATATTATCCCCAATTATTATGTTTACAATTTTGCTTACATCAATTAGTTACCTCAACCTTATGAACGCCATCAGGTATTTCATTTTCATAATAATAAGAAACCGAACCTTTTATTGATATTAAAGCTTTAGGCAGGAATCCTTCAGGTAAAAATTTTGGGGCCCTTTTCCCTGACTCCAGTTTCTTATCTACCCAGAACTGTTTCATTTCATCTTCTGTCATATTAAAATATTGCTTTATAAAGTCAATATAAATCGGCATATTTCTTTCATGATCCAAAAAAGACACACTTTGATTATTTATTTTTGAAAGATCTCCTTCGTATAATTGTTTAAGCTCTTCTTTAGTAATTTTTGTTACATAATCTGTACCCGAAACAATAACAATGTTCTGAGAAAATCCCATGAGATAAGATGCCATAAAAGACAGTAAACAAATAACTTTTATTATACTATGCTTCATGTTAAAAAATACGTTAACGATTGATAAAACTTAAAACTCTACTACTATAGCTCCCCAAAACACATTGTTATCAATACTGGTCCCGTATTTTTCCTTAACAACATCATACTCAAATTTAATTAAGTAGTTCTCCACTGGAGAATAAATCAAAGCAAGAGCATAAGTCAGCCTATCGCTATTTGTATCGAAATGTTCATTTATATCAATATAATCTAATTGGAATGCAGGTTCTATAAATTTCATATATTTTGAAGTTTCCGATACAAAACGTTTTGAAAGTTGGAAATACCATGCACTTGCATCAATCGAAATTGTATTTGTGTTTGTTAATTCATCACCAGAACGTTTTATGTATTCAGCCTGGATTCTAAACCCACTGTTATGTAAATACCTTATATCAGCACCGAAATGAATCATTGAAAGGCTGTCCTTGTCATCGTATTTTTCGTTACCGTAAGAACCTGCTACGCTTATTTCTCCATTTAGAAATTGCCTTGAATGATATCCCCAACGGCTATGCAATGCTTTATTTTTATTATTATCCTCCGAATGGCTTTTAAGGGTACCATCAGCATCAAACCAGGAATCGCCAGTACCTATTGTATTTGGCATACCATTTCCAATTGCCACATCATAAAATAAACCCATAGGTAATTGCCCCATTACCTCAAGTCCTACCTCTGCCCAATTTTCATATAAAATATCATGTGTTAAAGATACTTGTCTAATCATCCGGTTTTTGTTACCTCTTAGGTTGTAACTTCGTGGAATACCCATTGGTGTAAAAAACAATCCACTGCGGAGAATAAAAGCATCTGATAGTTTTAAATCAGCATAAGCTTGAATTGGAAGGATTAACTTTTCTGGTGTGTGTTCATATTCAAACTCAGCAGTTATACTCAACTTCTCGTGCAAATCTGACCTTGCTGACAAGTAAAACTCATGGTTATCAAAATTTGAATGAGTCCCCTCAGCCTTGTCATATTCAAAATTAAGGTACCCATGCCACACCATAAATGACGATTCTTCACCATACCCTACATCTTTATCACTTCTCAGATGCATATCTTCTGTGTAGACCTGGTTTTCTTGTGCATTAAGAAAGATAATGTTGGTAAAGCAACATGTTACCAATAACAGTAATAAATAATTTTTTTTCATGCCATTAAATTTAATTTTACATTGAAAAGACACAGATTTTTACTTGAAGTTCTTTTCTAACCGAAGTCAGTAATACTAAATTACATTGACTAAAAAAGTTTAGTACATGTTAAATATCCTGCTATAAATTATGTCTATTAACCTGGATTTATTATTTAAGGAAATTATTCAAAATAGAACTGTCTTATATTTTTATTAAAATTATCTAGATAAAAAACAACTTACAATTGAAGTTCAATGATTTTCATCAACCAAGCAAGATGATAAAAATCACATAAACTTGTATTTTCTTCTATTTTTAGGATAATTTTTTCATATCATGCTTACAATTAATTCGCAAAAACAACATAAATAAACAATAATTGATTTGATAAGAAAAAATCAACCCAAACACATAACGCCTTAATGTAAAACCAACGACTTTAACTACAACTTATACTCATCCAACACCCTATAAAAATCATCTTTGTACATATCTCCAATTGGGACATACTTATCGCCATAAATAATTCTGTTTCTTTCTATTTTTTCAATATTTTGAAGAGAGACAATATATGACTTATGCACCCGGATAAACTGTTTGGAAGGAAGTTTATCTTCTATATTCTTCATTGTACTTTTTGTAAGCACAGATTTACCAGAAAGAACGATCTTTAAATAATCTTTAACCCCTTCAATGTATTTAATATCTTTAAAATCAATCTTAACCATGCTGTATTCTACTTTAACCATCATGTGTTTGGGGGTATGTTCTTCAGGCACATGTTGAGCCTGGTTCCCTTGATTTCTTTGAGTACGCAAACCATATAATTCCTGTGCTTTATTTAAGGCTTTAAGAAATCGTTCAAACGGTATGGGCTTTACCAGGTAATCTACAGCATCAAGTTCAAACCCTTCCAGGGCATGTTCTGAATAAGCAGTTGTAAATATTATTAAGGGGGGATTAACCAGTGTTTTTATAAATTCCAGTCCTGAGATATGTGGCATGTTAATATCAATCAGTAATAGATCAACCTTTTGTTCATTTAGAATTTTTATTGCATCAACAGCATTGGAGCAGGTTGCCAAAAGATTTACAAAACTAACTTTACCACAAAATTCTTTTATTACATTCAAAGCCAATGGCTCATCATCAATAGCTAAACAATTCATGCCTTTAAATTTACTAATAAACGAACAGAAAAAACTTCATCTTTTTCGTTAATATCAAATTCATAACTATCCTCATGCAAGAGTTCTAAACGTCGTTTTATATTTTTTATTCCAATCCCAGAATCTTCTCTTTTATTTTTTTCATTACCAACAATTTTATTTGAGACTTTTAATTCCAGTTTTTTATCCTCAATCTTAATTTGTATATCAATAAAAGACTCTTTCACATTATCAACTCCGTACTTAAAAGCATTTTCAATAATGGGAATAAGCAGCAACGGTTCAATTTTGTAATTTTCTGTTGCCCCTTCAACCTTATATAAAACACTTACTTTCTCTGTTAACCTTAAATGTTGAAGATCGATATAATCCTGCGTTGTTTTTAATTCATCTTTCAGATAAACCAGAGGTTTTTCCGAATCGTATAAAACATACCGAAGGATTGATGACAATTTAAGAATTGAATCTGGTGTTGCATCCGATTTACTAATTGACAATGAATAAATACTATTCAAGGAATTAAACAAAAAATGAGGATTTATTTGCTGTTTTAAGAAAGAAAGTTCTGTGGACACTTTTTCTTTTTCCAGTTTCATTTTCTGTTTTTCATCATCCTGCCCCTTTTGAATAAGCCGTAAAGAAAAAGCAAGCAAATAAAAAATTAATAATCCATACGAATTATTTATTATTTCGCCTCTTTGAGCAAAAAACCCGCCTCTTCTATCCCTCATAAAATGAGGTGGACGCTCTCCTAAAAACGGGGCCCTTTCTCTAAGAGATATATTTTTAGAAATCATATAATCACGATATCTTTTCCCTGAATAATCACGCACATTGAAAGCTAGTATTAGAACCAGCAAGGAAATTCCGATAAAAACAACCCAGTTTTTCTTAAAGAAAAATTGCATAATAAAATAATAGGTAGTATAAAAAACCAAGGCATAAACCAACCATGTTGATATATGCATAAAATGATCGTAACGTACACTGTAATTCTTTAAGAAAAGGTAATTCAATAAAAATAAGAAAAGCCATAAAGCTACATGAACACCTATTTTTAACAACGTATTGGAATTTCTCATAATCTAAAAATACAAATTAATAGTCATTGCTTTCAATCCTCTCTGATTGATTACATACAAAAGTAAAACTATGACGAACTTCAATCAAACATAATAGATATAACGACTATATAGGTCGATGAATCAAGGTATCTTATTTTTTAATAATCATTGGGTTGTTTACTTAGAAGGCATCATATATTTTTTCTTTTTCCAATTCTTTCGCATGCATGTAGAATAATTTCAAAATCAATAATTCGAATACTGTCTGATTCCGAGTAAACGGTTATAGATATATCTTCTTTAACAAAAGGTCTTTGTTTATCGTTTTCATCCATCCATAAAGGTGATTTCCAAAAAACATCTGATGAGATTGTAAAAGTTCCGTCTTTATTTTCTTTTGTTTTCACATTTTGAACATCCCATGAGATATCATCACACATCCAGGCATCCCCAATGCCCTTCTCCCCTATCCATACCTGGTGCCAAGTCCAGAAAACACCACGATGGTGAAGATGATCGTCAGGAAAATCTTCCGTTAAAACTTCTTCATTTAAACCATATAGCGGATGAATGTAATTTGCCCTTGCATATTCATCGTTTTTGATTTCTCAGCGACCTGGTAAAACAACACTTTTTTGCCTGCCTCCATTACCTCTAATCCTTCTGCGTTATCCACGACTCCCCAATTTTTGGAAATAGGTGAAGAACAAAATGTTAAAAGAAACACCTACTTCTTTTGAGGAAAAGAAAAATAAAAAGTGGAGCCTTTCCCTGGTTCAGATTCTGCCCAAATTTCGCCTCCCATAAGGTGAGCCAGCTGTTTGGACAGGAACAGTCCCAAACCAACTCCACGATGAAGGACATCTTCATTTTTATTTAACTTTGTAAAACGCGAAAAAATTAATTTAATTTCTTCTTGGGATATTCCTTTACCTGTGTCTTTTACATAAAACACAAATTCCTTATCGCCAGGTACTATTCCAAATTTAATATAACCTTCGTCTGTAAATTTAATCGCATTACTCAAAAAATTTCTGATAACCTGTTCAAAACGAAACCTATCTGCTTTAACTTCTATTTTTTCTGTCGTGGCAATATATTTTAGTTGAACAGACTCTTTCCCTAATTTTTGAAGCATTCGGGTATACTCTTCTTCCAATTGTTCAAATAGGGAGCTCACATTAAACCCCTCAATCAGTAAATCCAATTGGTTCGATTCTATCCTTGATAGATCAAGAATATCATTAACAAGGTGAAGTAGATATTCGCTATTACTACTAATATACGCCCTGTATTTTTCCTTTTTCTCTTGGTCGTAATCGCGATTGGCCAATAATGAAGAAAAACCTACTATCGCATTAAGTGGTGTTCGTATCTCATGGCTCATGTTTGCCAAAAAGGATGTCTTTAATTCATCTGCTTTTTTAGCTAATACATATTGCTCCAGATAACTTCTCTTTGCGTAAAAAATAAAGCTAAAACCAATAATCAATGAAATAAAAGTAACTATATAAACATCTATAATCCGGGCATGTTCTGACTCATAACTCGGTAAAATAGTATAGTTTTTATATTCAAAAAGAAACAGGCCTATAAGATTGATTGTTATTGCTATACTATATACAATGATTTGTTTTCTTGTTCCGATTAATAAAATAAAACAATAATAAAGAACAAATAATACTAAGGCAGGCCCGTTTGAAACATAATTATAATACCATACTATATTGATTAATATCCCGGAAATAATAGGAATAAACCTACGTACTGTTCCAATCTTTTTTAAATAAAACCCCAATATAAACAACAATAAATAGATTATTGATGCTAAAGACGTAACATATGTAAGTTCTTTTTCAAATCCGATAAAAATATTGACTATTGTAAATATGAAAGAAGCTATCGTAATTACGATAGATGTATTGAGTATAAGTTTATCTTCAAAACTTATAATATTACTATATCCTTTCTCTCCTAATTTCATATAAATATTCCCACTAACTAACATTTATAGTTAGTTTTAGGCTTAATTGTTTCGTATATATTCCTTGATTTTATAAACGGAGTAAAATTAAGGTCTAACGTACCAGAATAATGCATAAGAGACCTTAAAAAATAAACGTTAGAATGAATTAACCGTAAAAAATCCTACTTATTTCTGCTATAGTGAACAATATAGATTCCAAATACAACAACCACTCCTCCTGACCAATGTAGTTTTGTTAATTCTTCATGTAAAAGTGTTGTTGCCAAAACAGCTGTCAAAACAGGCTGACCAAGAAGTGTTGGAGAAACAACAGATGCAGGAATATACCCTTGGGAGTAATTTATCAGGAACCAGCCAATTACCTGCACTCCAATACCAAATAAAACAAGAAACATCCATGTCTCGGCAGGATAACCACCAAATGGTAAATGTTTAACAAACATTAAAATAAAAGCAACTAAAGCAGAACTGGTTGTTGAGATAAATAAAAATGGAAGTGTGCTCAACAAATTTCTACCTTTTTGTGAAATCAAATGAAAAGCACCATAAAACATCCCTGCTAACACTCCCAACATAGCCCCCTCTATGATACCATTGGATGCATTAAAATCTTTAAACAACATAATGGTTGCACCAGAAAGGGCTAATAATATGCCAATCCAAAAGCCAACACCATGACGCTCTTTATAAATAAAAATTGAACCAATTCCAACCCAAAGTGGGGCCATATTAGCTGTTAGCGTTGGTAATGTTGCGTTACTTGCAACAACTCCGGTTGACCAAAGGCTCATGTCAATTCCAAAACATACTCCAGCCAATATGGCAAGCATAACCCCTCTTTGAGGCAATGGATTTTTTTGTTTTTTCAGGTATACAAAGAAAGGAACTAATAAAGCGAGAGAAGCAAATAACATTCGATAAAATATCGTAACGATACCTGGTGCATTAGCAGCTTTAATAAGAATAGCTGCATTCGACATAAAAAGAAGGCCTATTATTAAGGCCATATATGATTTAAACGAAATTTTTTCTTTCAAAACTCAAATTTTATTTCTGCAAAAATGGAGTTATATTTTGAATTAATAATACAGAGCTATAAAATTTGTTTTGGATAAAAAAACCTCCTACTAATTATCAGCAGGAGGTAATTCCTAAATTATTATTTTTTAAAATTCCCTAATCTTTATACTTCTAAAAAAAACTTCATCACCATGTTCTTGAAGTAAAATGTGGCCTTTTTCTGCTTCTCCAAAGTTTTCCCAAACTTTATATTTACTTTCAGAAACTAACTTACGAAAGTCAGCGCTACCTCTTTCATATTCTAATACTTTAAATCCATTAAGCCAATGTTCTACATGAGTGCCATCAGAATATATTTTTGCGTAGTTCCATTGTCCAATACCATTAAATCGTTTATGTTCAGCTTTAATTAAATCATACAAAGAAGCGACAGTGCGGCTACCTTGATGGTTTCCTAATTTTGCATCCGGATGATGAAGGTCGTCAAGAATTTGATACTCCAGGCCAATTGCCGACATTGAGGTTTCTTCTTCCTCTGTTACATAATATTTTATACCGCTATTTGCTGCTTCTGTAATTTTAAACTCAAGGGTTAATTCAAAAGCTCCGTATTCATTTATTGTAACGATATCTCCTGCACCTTGAGATTCAGCTCCTCCTGTTCCGTGGACTGTTAAAATGCCATCATCAACAGACCAACCATATTCGGGAAAAGATTCTTTATGGGCACCTCTCCAACCATTTGTCGTTTCTCCATCAAACAAAAGGTTCCATCCATTTGCCTGTTCTGTTTCAGTAACTTTATTTACTAATCTTGATACTTCAGGTGCTGTAGTTTTTGTAGAGTATTTTAAAGGATTATCTGTGATAATGCGAATGTTTTTCCATTTAATCGTAAGACCTTCTAATCCTTTGTTATTATCTATCCCATGAACTTGCAAAGCAATAAAGCCGCTTGCTGTTTCAGAATCTAATAAATATGCTACAGGAACACCATTTAAGAATGTTTTAATTGTATCTCCAATTGCTTCAATTCGGTACTTATTCCATTCACCCTTTTTAAATGCTGATTGTGCAGCAGGATTATACGTTAATGGATATAACCATCCTTTTCGTGCTTCATCATAAATACCAGCAGACCAAGCTCTATCTGAAGGATCTACCTCACATTGATATCCATGAACCCTGCCATCCATGTAATCAGCAGAACTTAAACTTCTAAATTGAATCCCCGAATTTAATAATGAGTCAACTTTTAATTCCAGCTCAAGTATAAAATCTCCATACATCTCATTGGTACATAAAAAACTATTAGGAGTCTCAAGAACAGAAGTTCCTACAATTACTCCATCTTCAATTGTATAAGGAGCTTCACCATTTTTTTGATTCCATCCTTCTAGATCTTTTCCATTAAAAAGATCTACCCAAGGTTCTTTAGGTGTATTGACACAAGAAACCGTTAACGTTAACGGAATTACAAAATAGAATAATTTGAATAAACTTTTTGTTTTCATTTTTATGGATTTATCGTTAGATATTGATTAATAAATGTTTTTCGCAAAGATATAATTAATTTCCTATTGAAAGATTTTATTTTTTGCCAACCCTATTTTTTGAAAGAAATATGAAATCGATACACCCAGTACACCTAAACCATATTTTGCACTACGGGGAATATTAATTGAAGATGCTTCTTCAAAATATTTGGTAGGGCATGTTATTTCAGCAATTTCAAATCCCTTATAAAAAATTTGTGCCAACATTTGATTATCGAAAATAAAATCATCTGAATTAATGTTATAATTAATACTTTGAAGGACTGTCTTTGAAAAAGCCCGGTAACCTGTATGATATTCAGATAATTTTTGTCTCATCAGAATATTTTGAAATAAGGTAAGTAACCTGTTCGCAATGTATTTATATATAGGCATTCCTCCTTTCAGAGCTCCTTTTCCTAAAATCCGGGAACCTAAAACAACTTCGTAAACACCATTAGCTATCAGGTAACACATACTATGTATTAATTGAGGAGTATATTGGTAATCCGGGTGCAGCATTACAACAATATCTGAATCCAGTTCGAGTGCTTTGTTATAGCAGGATTTCTGGTTACCGCCGTAGCCTTTATTTTCCTGGTGTTGAACAATATGTTTTATTCCGAGTTCTTTTCCAACTTTTATTGTTTCATCGCTACTCTTATCATCAACAAGAATAACCTCATCAACAATATCAAAAGGTATCTCATTATAAGTTTGTTCTAAGGTCTTTTCAGCATTATACGCTGGTAAAACAATTGTTACTTTCTTATTTTTAATCATTCTTATTAATTATCTTCTCTATAATATCGTTTTAAAAATACAAATCCATTCTTTTCATACATAATGTCAAGAGTAGGATATTTTCCCAGTATACTTTCTTTCTTATTAATTTTTGTTACGAAGTATACAGGCTTGTCAATTTCGCCATAAATCAACCACTCTAAATCATTCCAATTTTTGTTTGTTGGAGGGTTCATTTTTGAATAGAATAAATGGGCATAACTTTTATAACCCAACGTTTTCACATAACAATCTTGATTAGAAATACTGTCATAAAACTCGATAGCGGCATTTTGTGAATATTTTTCAATTTTTGGCGTCATAATAACCACTGTAAGAAATGTAAAAACTGCTGTTGTTATTGTTATTATATAATATGCTATTTTAAATCGCCATCTTGTAATTACTAAATAAACAATTATTCCTAACAACAAAACAAGTGACACCAGCCATTCGTTGCCACTCCAATCGACCTGTGCCTTAAAATTCTCCAGGGCAAAAGCATCTTTTATCTGAATATTTTCAATTATTAATTCTTTATATTGATCAATAAAAGGAAGGGAAGCAACTATAATAGTTAGTAATATTCCAAATATTGCTACAAGCCATGTTATCCAGTTTTTGTACCTGCTTTTAATATTTCCTGTTTTATAAACAGCATAAGCAGCCAGGTATGTTACAGGAAAATAGGTTAACGAAGAATAATGAACAATTTTAGTCTTTACAATGCTAAATAAGATTAAAACAGTTAAAAGTAAAATTAACATCCACTGTTTAAAGATTTGTTGGTTAACTGTATTTTGCTGAATATTTGCAAAACCTCTGATTGCATAAATTGAAGTAGGGAAAACACCAAACAAAACAACCACAAAATGATAACCAAAGAAACCACCATGACCGGCTACCTGACTACTAAATAATCCTGCCTGATATACAATAAAATCTTTTACTGTCTCGTAATTTCCATTGAGGATTTGTAGTAAAAACCAGAAACCACCAACAAGAACAAATACTACCAGGAATAATACTATTTGAAATATGTTTACAGGCAACCTGAACTTATTTAAAACAAAAAAGATAAATGCTGTTAATCCGAGAATTAATAATGCAACAGGCCCCTTTGTCATCACGGCAAGCGCAATAAAAAGTGCAGCAAAAATTATCCTTATATTCTTATTTACACTTCCCTCTGTAAAATAAATAAAAGAAAAATTGTAAACACCTGCAAAGATTAAAAGGTTAAACCAGGGATCGATAATTCCTGATTTAAAATAAACAAAAGGTAAAATAGAGCCTACATAACTCAACACCCAAATAAATGCGAACTTTTTATCATATAATCTTTTCCCTAGAAAATATAAGGTCAGAAGTGTAAAGAATCCACAAACAGCATTTGGAAAACGTGCAGCAAATTCATTTACGCCAAACAATTTCATCGATATTGCCTGCATCCAAATAAACAACGGAGGTTTTTCCCAGAATGGCAGATAATTTATTTTAACGGTAAGATAATCGTTTGTAACAAGCATCTCACGCGCACACTCAGCAAAATTTATTTCATCCCAATCAAAAAGATGAACAATACCAATAAAGGGTACATAAAGAAATGTTGAAACCAACAATAATATAAAAATGGGGATTGTATTTTTTTTAAACCAATTCATATTCATTTATTTTTTTATCAATCCCCTGTTTAGGGATTTCACATCTAACGATTTATCTAATAATAAAACGAACATAAAGGTAGTTATAACACCTAAAAACGATCCAAATAAAACATCTGGCAAAAAATGATGAGACAGATACATTCTGCTATAACCAACCAGAGAAGCAAGAATAAACCACAATAATTTGAGATATGGGTTCTTTGAAATTACAGATAAATAAAAGAAAAAAGTAAATGCAGTAGTGGTATGTCCTGATGGAAATGAATGGTATAAAAGTGTTTTTACACCATCTACAAGATGTAAATCTGCAATATTTTCAAAATACTTAACAGGTCTTACTACATCTGAGAAAATAACTTTCTTAAAAAACTGAGACAACAAACCAGACACTATTAATGTAGACAGAATCATAATTGTCTGCCTATAACTAAACAAAACAAATAAAACAGCAATTATTACAATAGTCAGTCCATCACCAATGTTCGTGTAATATTTAAAAAAGAAGTCACAAAAAGAACAATGAAACCTATTGACAAACAGATGTATTTCGCCTTTTGAAATAACTAAAACTGTTCCTATGAGTATTAGAAATACAAGAAAATATGGTATTAAGAAAAATCTGTTTTGTTTAAAAATTTCTTTCATTTGTTTTAATTGCCGTGCAAAAATTACATTTTTTTGGGTGACTTACAATTTTCATGAAAAATCCTTTGAAAAACTCCACATTATTTTTCTTTTAACTCAACATATAGATTTTTATTTCTCATAACATAACATGTTTCCGAACAATAATCTGTTACCTCCCTGCTTTTTATTTTTGTTCCATCAACTGCAATTATTGTTTTATTTGAGAGTTGATATTTAGCTTCAACAGAATATAGTTTGCCTATTTTAACGTATAAATAATACGGTGTAGTTCGAGCTGTATCAACATATTCAACAATTTTCCTATCTGCCTTCCCTTCATAAAATACTAAAGGCACTTCCTGAATATCATTATCTAAAGTAACATGAACGACAAGATCTGCACTATCAGGCTCCGGATAATAGCATTCATCACAATCAATATTTAAAAGAAGAGGATCTTCTTCACATGTAGCAAATAATATTACAATAATAACTAGAACAACGCCAATATACATTTTCATTTTAACCAACTGATATAATGTGTTTTAAATTTATTGTTTACAAAATTAACTGTAAACATCATACTAAAATTAAAACGATGAGGTGAGACATCTTCTATCTTAAAATCTTTATACTGGTATGAAAAAATGAACCTGGAATGAGATTTTCTTACCATAAGTCCGGCTTCAGGCATAAAAACAAATTTTGAATCAGGCCCCTGAATATATCCCCTGTAATTCCCCCAGGTATAACCTACATTTGCGGCAATAAACATTTCAATACTTTGATCGTATGAAATTTCATGAAGTTGAAAAGATTTAAGCCCGCCTGCATATAAAATTGATCGCCTCTCCCAAAACTGATAATATAAATTATCTTCTTTTTCTTCAAGAACACTGATACGTTTAGGGCGAAACTCAAAACCTGCATTTAAACTAAATTTATATTTCTCTTCGTCGAACATAAATTGCAGGCCGTTCATATAATCATCAGCATTAAAATCCATATTTATCCCCATACTAAAAGCAGAGATATGAGGATAATAATTCTTTTTCAAACCATGCTCTTGCAACAAAGTTTTTATACTATCATTCTTATTTCTGTTCGCAATTGTGAGCAGATTTTCAGCATAACTAACATTTTGATTTACATTAGCGCCTTTGCGTGTAAGAAGTTTCACCAACTCATTATTATTTGAATCAACAGCATAATGTAAAGCAGATAAATTAGAATAGTTCTGAATATTAATATCTGCGCTATATAGAATCAGAAGATCTGCAATATCATTATAGCCGAATTGCGAAGCTATAATTAAAGGTGTATTTCCTTTTTCATCCTGATGGTCTACATCTGCTCCGTTTTCAAGCAGTAATTTTGTGAGTTCAAAACTTCCTACATAAGCAGCTACAGTTAAAGGCGAATTTCCATATTTATCTACAGAATTTAAAGATGCCCCATAATATATAAGCATATCAGCCATAACAAAATAATCATATGCAATGGCATACATTAGAGGAGTAACATCCTTTTTATCCTGAATATTAATATTTACTTCTTTTCTTATTAATAACTCAACCACATCAAGTTGATTAAACATAACCGCAGAATGAAGAGCTGAGAGTCCATCAAGGGGTTTCAATTCAGCGTCTGCCCCTTTTTCCAGAAGAAATTCAACAATCTCTAAATAACCTTTCTGTGCTGCGTACATTAAAGGTGTAACCCCTTCTAATGTTTTCGTATTTATGTCAGCCCCTGCTTTTAAGAACATTTCAACATCAGAAAGAATACCTTTCTCCGAAGCGACTAACAAATTATAATCATTTTCACCTTTTATATAACCTGTTGTATCAGTTTGAATATCTAAAGATTGCGCATATACAATTTTTATAAACGACAACAAAAAAAATGCAACAAATATTATTGCCTTCGAAAAATTCATTCAATTTATTTTTGTGCAAAAATATCAAAACCAATTTTATTTCATTCAATCAGATCACGAAAGGATAAAAACTTAACGATTTTATATAATTATTATCAAGGGGCCTTTCATATTTCATTTATAGGTTTAAAACCATCACCTATGATTTCATTTGCATTAAAAACTGTCATAAACGCATCAGGATCAACTTCTTTAATATATTCTTGTAAAGCAACCAGTTCTCTCCTGTTAACGTTCGTATAGATAATCTTCTTTTTTTGTTCTGAATACATACCTTCTCCATGAAGTAAAGTACCTCCACGTTCCAGATCAAATAATATCTTTTGACGAATCTCGTCGTATTTTTCTGAAATTATAAAAACTGCTTTTCCATAATTCACACCTTGGAGTGTTGAATCGATAACTTTACCGGTAATAAAAATTACGATCCACGAATAAAGAGGAACTTTCCAATCTTTAAATACAACTAATCCAAAAATAACAATCAAAGAGTCTACATAGATTAGAACTTGTCCGGGAGGTAATTTGGTAAATTTGGCAAAAATCATTGCTATAATATCAGAGCCCCCTGATGTTGCTTTTGATTTAAAAATTAATCCTAAACCAAAACCACACATAACACCACCAAAAATTGATGCAAGGAAAGGTTCATCTTGGACTAATGGTTCTTCTCCCAGTAAGTATGTGAATAAATCAATAAAAACAGAAGATAATACAAACCCAACAACCGTTTTCACACCAAATCTGGGTCCCAAAACACGTATACCGAGATATGTTAACGGAACATTTAGCAATAAGCCAAAGGCTCCAACAGGAAAACCATCAGGGGCGAAACTAAACATCCCTTTCGTTAAGTAATGTACAACTATTCCAATACCATAAACACCTCCAGGGACAATTTTATAAGGAGTAATAAACAAAACAAAACTTAAGGCCAATATCATAGATCCAACTATAATAAATAGATAACTCCTTAAATTGTCATTAAACAGAATGTTCTTTGTCTTATTAAAACTATTCATATCTCAAATTTTCCGCAAAAATAGATTTTGAAGATTAGAAATATTATGATAAAATTCCACTTTCAAGAGCAAAACAAACAAACAATTAAATATCAGCCCATTACAAAACAATTCATCAACAAAAGAAAAAAAAAATAAAAAATAGCTGCAAGAATGTATGGTTTTTCAATTTTTTTTGGAATTTTTGTTTCGTGATAACAAATAAGATTTTATAAATTTAATTATTGAATTACCTAAGTATATATCTTGATTTAATATATAGATATGGCAAAGAAGAGAATCGTTAAAGACTATGACAATCTACCAGAAGAAGTCATAAATCAGGTTAAAGTTGAGTATCCTGAAGGTTTTGCACAAAACCTTATCTCATACAGTAATTCAGAAGGTAAAATTGTTTCGGCTTTACCTTTTGAAACAGAAGAGATCTACTATCTAATCCGAATGACAGAAGAAGAAGCTGAAAAAATTATTGAAGAAGACAGCGATTACGATGATGATGGAAATCTAAGAGATGATTTTAATATTGATGGAATAGATGCAGACTCTCTATCGGATGAAGATTTAGACGACTAATTGATTTACGAAGGAACTGTAACGAGGTGATAAGATTTTTCTTATCACCTTTTTTGTATAAAAAAGAAGAAGCTGTCTTTGGGAGAGACAGCTTCGTTCTTTAACCAACTAAACCCTAATAATGAATTACCTAACTAAACCTATTACTATGAAAAAAACCTTTTTATTATATATACGCCTACAATAGAATTTTGTGACATAAAAAACATTGAGATTCCTTATCGTTAAATGATGATATACATCACTCTAAAAAAGTAATTTATAGTAAAATCAAATTTAGCTAACACGAATAATAATAAACCCCAAAATTACATAACGTTTACCGAGATGTTAATTTAACGCTAAATAATTCTATCAAATAAAATTGGTTTGTTAATATTTTTTTTTCATATTTGGGGCATAAGCTAAAGACTTTTATTTACTAATTTAACTAGAGCATGAGAAGAGGAATATTAATTAGTATTTTTACTATTACTTTCCAAACCATATTTGCACATAACCCAATTATTATTTTTAATGGATTTCAATTTGAAGTAATTAATGAAGTTTCTGTAACCGATGTTAAAAATCAATATAAATCCAGTACTTGTTGGAGTTTCAGCTCCATTTCTTTTTTAGAATCTGAGTTAATGCGACTTAACAAAGGTTCTTATGATCTATCTGAAATGTGGATTGTACGTAATACATATGATGAGAAAGCCGAAAAATTTGTCCGCATGCATGGTTCTATAAACTTCACAGGTGGGGGTGCTTTAAATGATGTTATTGATATGATTAATAAATATGGTATAGTGCCCGACGAAGTATATACCGGCTTAGAAATTGGAGAATCAAAACACATTCATGGCGAAATGGATAATCTTCTTAAAGACTATGTTGAAGGCGTTATTGAAAACAAAAACAAAAAATTAACCCCTGTTTGGAAAGAGGGATACGATAAAATTCTGGATACTTACCTAGGAAACACCCCTGAAAAATTTAAATACAAAGGCAAAAAATATACTCCTGTAGAGTTTGCAAACTCACTTGGTTTAAATATGGACGACTATGTATTAATTACATCATTCACTCATCATCCATTTTACGAAAAATTTGTATTAGAAGTACCCGATAACTGGTCTTGGGGAAAAGCATACAACTTGCCGCTTGATGAATTAATTCAGGTTTTTGACAGTGCTTTAACAAATAATTATAGTATTGCATGGGCCAGTGACGTCAGCGAAAAAGGATTTTCATGGAGAAATGGGATTGCTGTTGTTCCTGATATTGAATATAATAACCTAAGTGGTTCAGACCGTGAAAAATGGGATAAATTATCTCCTTCAGAAAAAGAAACTGAATTATTTAGTTTTGAAAAACCAGTTAAGGAAATGCAAATTACCCAGGATCTACGTCAGAAAGCATTTGATAATTATGAAACAACCGATGATCACGGGATGCACATAGTTGGTATTTCAATCGACCAAAATGGCAAGAAATATTATAAAGTAAAAAACTCATGGGGCACTGATAATCCATTTGATGGTTATCTATTTGTTTCTGAAGCATATGTTAAATACAAAACAGTATCTGCCCTGGTAAATAAAAATTCTATACCTAAGGAGATACGCGAAAAATTAGAACTATAATTTTCTCTTTTATACTAATTTCAGAACTAACGCAGGGCATTTGCCTTGCGTTTTTTTATCTTCAAAAAGTAAATTTTAAAATTTCATTCAACTTCAAAACAAAGAAAATCCTTACAATGAAACTTTAGCATCAGGAAAATATCCCAACACAAGCTTTTTCCTACTACTACTAATTTTATTATCAGAAAGGTAAAACTCCTTTAGGCTCTTCATTCCGGCAGCCTGTTTAGGTATAAATATTATTTCATTAGAACTCAAATCCAGAACTTCTAACTGAGATAAATTACCAATCCTTTTTGATACACTATATATTTTATTTTCAGAGAGATTTAATTCCTTCAAAGCATTTAAACCCCCAATATTTTCCTCAAGTTTTTGAATTTTATTTCTTGACAAATTAAGATATGTCAATGTAGTAAGTTTTATTACAGACGATGGAATCGAAGCTAAATTATTTAACTCTAAATCAAGACGTTCTAAACTACCTAACTTATCAGTATTGGGAGAAAATACAGATATCTTGTTTAAACTAAGATTTAATATCTCTAGTGAAGGTAAATTTACTGAATTACCTTTTATACTCGTAATTTCATTGCTGGAAAAGTTTAATTCTTTAAGGTTTATAAGTCCTGATAGAGACTCTGGCACAACGGAAATTTTATTTTTAAACAAATTAAGTGTCAACAAATTAGTTAATTCTCCAATAGATCCTGGAATATCAGTTATTTGATTTTCACTTAAATTTAATTCTGTTAAACCATTCAGGCTGCCAAAAGATTCTGGGACATTCGCTAATTTATTATTATAAAGTTTAATTTCTTTTAGTTTTGATAAATCCCCAATGTTATTTGGCAATTCAGTTAATTGATTTTTATCCAGGTATAAATATTCCAGGTTAGTTAATTCACAAATTTCATCCGGTAAAGATTCTATGCTATTCCAATTTAAATCAATCTTTTGAAGTTTTTTTAATTGCCCAATTTCAGAGGGTAGTGTTGTTAATTTATTGGAGAATAAATCTAATTCTTCCAGATTTATAAGTTTCGTAATTTCAGGAGATATTTCTGTTAATTTATTTTCTCCCAGCATTAATTTTTGAAGATTCGGCAATTGAAAGAGCACTGCTGGTATTTCTGTAAAATTATTATTGCGTAAATAAATCTCCTGTACTTTTTTAAGTTTCTCAAAATTATCCGGTAATTCAGAAAGTTTTTGTCCATCTAGATTTAACCTGTAAACACGTTTCTTATTATACATTGCCTCATCGATAGAACGATAAACCTTTTGATTTTCAAGTTGTTCACTTGTAAGTATCTTAGTTTTTTTTTGTGCCTTTACGGGTAAAATAAAAAATGTAATACAAAAAAATAAATAGAATGCCCTAAATCTCATAATTTAAAAATTATTTTATCTATAGTGAATATTAACGCATCGCGAAGATAATTGTTACTTATAAATAAAAAACTATAAAATACGCTACTTAATAAAGAAACTTATTTGAGTAATAAGCAAAAAAAATCCCCGACTGGCATCGGGGAAATCTTTAACTAACTAAACTACTAACTAAAACTAACTAAAACCTATGAAAGAATATCTTTATTCAAATATACGCACAATTAACTTTCTAAGTCAAGAACTTGCAAATGATGTTAATTACTATCAATTGGTGATATTCATCATTATATTAACAATAAAAGGACCTAATTTATTGCATAGTGTAAGCAGTAAGAATGTTAAAAAATGTTAATTCCCTGAAAAAACTGGATATAGCAATAAAATAATATTTACTGTTATTATCAGATGGATTTGTCATCTTAAAGATGACATTAACAAAAAAAAATTACAACTACCCACTATATAATTCAAAAAATATTTTGGCTAATGTTAATTTAATGTTAATTTTGTATTAACGAAAAGTAAACAAACGAAAAGAAATTACGTTTATTGTTTATAAAGAATCCGATGTTGAACATTTAAAATATAAAGCCATGAAAAGATTAATTAATATACTAGCAATAATCGTTATAGGCGCAACAACAAGTTGGGGACAAATTATAGAAGGTGATGACGGAATGTACTATGCTTCAAATTATGAACCTTATAACGGTGAATACACAGAACAATATGAAAATGGGTCAACACGAATAGAAATGAATTTAGTTGAGGGTGTTAAAGAAGGTTTTGTTAATCTCTATTTTGATAATGGAAATTTAAATGAAATCCGTTCGTACAAAAATGGAATGATGGATGGCAAATGGGAAACCTACAACATTGCTAATGTAAAAATTGCTGAAGCAAATTACAAGAATAACAAAAAACATGGCCAGTGGCTAATTTGGGACGATAATGGAACCCTTCGATGCGAAATGTATTATGACAAGGACAAAAAAATTGGTAACTGGTCAAGGTGGGACGAAAATGGGAAACTAATTGAAACTAAGGAATACTAATACTTAAAGCTAAAATAAAAAAAGCCAGTTGATTAACTGGCTTTTTTTATTTTAAAGGTTCTAGTTCAATATTAAGAAAGTTATTATTGCCCTGTTCTACTGAAAAATTTTCTTTATTCATCTTTTCATATGTTAACATGGAAACAAAAAGTTCATATTTACCCGGCAATATATTATCAACAACAAAATTACCATCAAAATCGGAGTAAACGGTGAGGTTTAAACCTGTTAATTTTACACTAACGCCAGTTAGTGCCTCTCCTGTTTGTTTATCAATTACTTTTCCTGTAATTGAGGTAGTTGCCTTAACGCCTTCGTCAAGATTAGTTGAAAAAACAGGTGTCAGCAATAAAACCGATAATACTATCAACAATAATTTTCTCATACATAAATTTTTCAATGCAAAGAAAACCATCATGTTTTAACCAAATCGAAATAAAATATTAAGAGTAACTTAAATTATTCTTTAAAATTCAACATGCTTAAGATTAATTTAAGGTTTATTTAAGAATCAATAAATGTAGAAGAGATTAGATATTACCAAATCTTATTTACTCATATTTTTTTTTTGCTTTTACAGACATCCTTGCATACGAACTCTTAAAAATCTGAAAATCTGCTGATTTATCTCACCAGCCAAAGGCAATAAGTATCACTAAATTATTATTTCTTATCAATTATTGATTAGTAATTTTGTTAATGGCATATGTTTATTAAAATATATCTATTATTCAATGAAATACACCATTCTTGCAGCAGATGATTCCAAGACTTGTTTAGAAAAAATTAAATCTATTTTTACGCATTTTTCAAACGAGCTTTTTTTATTAACTGCAAAAAACGGTATTGAAGCATGTAAACTTGCCCTAGCTCACAAACCAAACCTTATACTAATGGATTTAGAAATGCCTGAAATGAATGGCATCGATGCAATTAGATATCTAAAGAACAAACCAGAAACAAAACAAATCCCTATTATTTTACTCACTGCTTCAGACTCCATTGAAAAAGCGTTTAAAGTTGGAGCAGACGATTTTATCTTAAAACCCTTTAAAGAGTTCGAACTACTAATTAGAATTAAACTGGCATTAAACCTTGTTGATAAAATTGATAAAATTGAAAAACAAAATAAACGTCTTCAACAACAAAACTTTGAGATTGAAAAACAACACAAACTGCTTGAAGAACAAAAGCAGGAGATTATAGATGATATCAGGTACTCAAAAAGAATTCAAAATGCTATTCTTCCTACCAAAGATTTTATCGAGTCAATATTGAATGATTACTTTATATTTAATAAACCCAGAAATATTGTAGGTGGAGATTTTTACTGGGTAGACAAAAAAAACGACAAAACGATAGTCGCTGTTGCTGATTGCACAGGACATGGTGTTTCCGGAGCCTTCTTAACAATGGCCGGGATGGCTTTTCTGAAAGAAATAATTAATAATTATGAATTTAATAGTGCTTCTGATATCCTAGAACATCTGCGAAGTATGGTAATTAAACTTCTTCAACAAAAAGGTGAAGAAGGAGAAACTTCTGACGGATTAGATATAGCCTTATGTATGATTGACCCAGAGAACAACACAATTCAATATGCAGGAGCAAATAATCCAATATACCAGATAAAAAACAATGAACTTTTTATTCATCACGCTGATAGAATGCCCATTGGAATACATATTAATAAAACAACTCCATTTACAAATAATTTAATAAACTATAAGAATAACGATTTAATATATTTATTCTCCGATGGTTTTGCTGATCAGTTTGGTGGAGAAAAAAACAAAAAATACAGGTATAAACAATTCAGACAATTATTTCTTGATATTCATCAAGAGCCTATTCAAAAACAAAAAGAATTAATTGAAAACAGTTTTGAAAATTGGAAAGGAAATAATTTTCAGGTAGATGATATTCTGATCCTTGGTATAAAACTATAAAAAAACGGAACTTTTTCAGTTAGAAAAAGTAAAAAAGAATTGAACTAATGTAGTAGTTTGTTATGCGTAACTTGTCTTTATCTAAATATATTGTATTTCTCTTTTTGCTTTTCTTATTCTCAAATAACTATGCTCAAAGAGAAGGATTATCGCCTTCTGTAAAACAGGAACTTGAACAATATGATGAATTAATCAATAAATATAACCGAGAAGGCGACAAAACAAAAGAAGCCCAATTTCTAAATAAAGCAGCTTTTTTATTGTGGCATAATCAAATTAATACTGAGGCCATCACCTATTTTAAACGTGCCCTTGAAATATCGTCCCAAATGAATAACCGCAGGGCAATCATGACCATCAATACAACTTTGGGAATGATTTATTCTGATATGGAAGAATACAAAAATGCCCTCCCATACCTTGAAGATGGTTTAATGCATAGTAAGGCAATCAATGACAGAATGAGCATTGCTTCTGGCCTTACAAATATAGCGTTAGCTCTACAAGGCCTTAACAGGCATAATGAAGCGATAGAAAAACTCAACGAAGCTATTGCTATTGCTACTGAGCTTGAAAACCTCAAATTACTCAGGCGATGTTATGGTATGGTATATGAAAGTTACCAGGCTATTGGAAATTCGGATGAATCTTATAAATACTTTAATATTTATAATTCAATTGACAAGAAAGTAAAACGACTTGAGATGGATGAAGTAAAATCTCAGGCACAGACAGAAGTCGACAACGCAAACCTTCAGCGGGCACAGACAGAATATCAATTAAATATAACAACCGAAGAATTAAGGTATACAGAAGACTCTTTGGAAAGAGCAAAAATAATTGCCCGTGAGCAAGAAATGCAACTAAGAGTAAATGAACTGGAAAAACGTGAAACAGAAGCACAGCTTAGGACCCAAAAGTGGATAATAATATTTATTGCGTCTGTTTCTGGATTAATCTTCATCTTCTTTATTTATGTTTATTATCAGTTCCGTCAAAAGAAAAAAGCAAACAAACTGTTAGCACAACAAAAGAATGAAATTGAAAATTATTCTCAAAAACTAGAAGAGACCAATCACGAGCTTGAAAAATTATCAATTGTTGCCAGTGAAACAGACAATGCAGTAATAATAACTGATGAAAAAGGTAATCTTGAATGGATAAACAATGGTTTTACCAGGATGTTTGGTTTCTCATTCAACCAATTAATAACAGAACGGCAGACAAACATTCTCGGTGAAAATACACCTCAGGAGGTCAGGCAGAAAGTTGAAGAATGCCTTCAAACAAAAAAAACCGTTAATTATGAGATGACTGTTGCTCACAGAGGAGGAAATGAAATTTTTGTAAACACTACCTTAACCCCTATTATTGACCAGAATGGCAACATAAAAAAACTTATTGCTATTGATTCAGACATCAGTCAGATTAAGGCAGCGGAAAGAGAAATTTGTGAACAACGAGACAAACTTCATTTACAAAACCAGGAAATTACAGCAAGTATCCGTTATGCAATGACAATACAACAGGCGATTTTACCAGATAATTCTGACATTGATAAATGCTGTGAAAATTTTATAATTTACAGGCCTAAAGATATCGTTTCAGGAGATTTTTACTGGTTCTCCAGGTTTCCAGAAAAGAACATGCATTTTATAGCCGCTGTTGACTGCACAGGCCATGGTGTTCCCGGAGCATTCATGTCAATGATTGGAAACCGCCTATTAAATGAAATTGTAAATGAAAAACAGATTTTTGAACCAGCCAAAATACTTGCTTTGCTAAATGATGGTGTCCATACAGCTTTAAGGCAAGAACAAACTGATAATCATGATGGCATGGACTTATGTTTGTGCAAAATTGAATTAAAAAACAATAAATATCTTGTCACCTATTCTGGTGCTAAAAGACCTCTTTTCTTTATCAAAAAAGATTCAAAAGAAGTTGAGACCTTAAAAGCAGACAGAAGATCGATTGGGGGGCATGGTAAAAGTGATCAAGGAATACAATTTACAAATCAAACTATTGAAATTAATACAGGAGACTCTTTATTCTTATCTTCAGATGGTATTATTGACCAAAATGCATCAAACAGGAAACGTTTCGGAACCAAACGGTTGTTAGATCTACTATCTGAGAACTCCGGCCTGAAAATGTCTGAACAAAAAATCAATATTGAAAAAGATTTGGATGATTTTATGGAGGGACAGGAACAAAGGGATGATATAACTTTATTAGGAATAAAATTGCGATAATCTTAAATAAAAATTATGACAGATAGCAAAGAAAATACTATGCTTTCATACAAAGGTCCAATTACTATTCATATAAGAACTTTTTTCGGTAACTTTATAAAAGTTGTTATTGATCAAGATTATAAAACAGTTAACCGTTTATTTAAAAGTTTTATAGAACTTACTCAAAATATTGCGTTCTATTCAGCTGAAAAAATTAATATTGAAAATATTGATATTGGAGTTGGCGAATTTAACTTGATTTCAAAAGACAATTTTTTTAATTTTAGTACTAGAAATAAAATTTTAAAAGAACATGGTCCTATATTAAAAGGATATTGTGAGCAGATTAACAGTTTAAATGTTGAAAAACTAAGAGAATTAAAACGTGAAAAAAGGCGGCAAAGCTCAGTTAAAGATGTAGGGGCCCATATAGGATTAATTCATGTTGGAATTATTACAGAGAGCAAACTATCATTTAAGATAATAGATATTGACGACGACCTTTCTTATTTTGAGATTGGTGTTAATATTAAGACTATTAATTAGTAAATTACAGAATTAAAAAATCGTACTTTAATGGAAAATATTAAAATACAAGAAATACCGGATGCTCCTTTTTTCCCTTCTGTTAATTTTGATGTACAAACAGGAACATGCGAAATTAAAGGAGAATCCTACATGGAAGAAACCTACAAGTTTTATTCTCCTTTAATAGATTGGTTAAAAAGATATATTGAAGAAATTAATAAGACTCTTACTTTCAATTTTAAGTTGACTTATTTTAACACAAGCTCCTCCCGACAAATTCTTGATATCATCGACACATTGAAAAAATTTAAACAAGAAGGCGGGGTTGTAAATATAAACTGGTTTTATGATCCCGATGATCCTGATATGTGTGATGAAGTTGAAGATTTCAAGATAGAGACAGGGATGGATATTGAACTAAAACCCCTTGAAGAAGTATAAAAAGGCACAAAAAACAAGCTCCGCCAGGAGGCGGAGCTGAGAACCGTTATGCGTCAATACCGTTAGCGTTTAAAAGGGAAGGACTCAAATATACCTTGTTTTTTTAAAAATTGCACGTTTTTTTTTATTTTTTTTTTAATTTTCATTCCATCCGGCTAATCTTGCCCATAACCACCAGGCAGCATAAGCTTTCTGGTTTGCATTTAACGGTTGACTATGAGCAGAACCACACGAATACCAAACAACTCCCTCTGCATGAGACTCCTGCCATTCTACAGCTCAATTAGATTCACGGACACCATCCCCGTTTTTATCATAAAAACATTCATCTGTCGGGATCTTGTCTCCGAAATATTCGCCATCAGGATTATAACATTCAACATCAGCAAAGTCATATAATATTTTATTGTTATCCTTACAATATGTTCTTATTTGTTCGTTTCGCAGATGTAAATTACCTTCTAATCCACTTCCATCCAGATGACCTGTCATATAAACAAAATTTATATCGGGGAAATCAGTCTCTAGTCCGGACATTAGGCTAAGATACGTTTCAATGTCTTGCTCTGACGCACTACTTACCTGTCCACACCATGACCAGATAATAACATTTACATCTGGGTTGTTTACCAAATATTCACGGGTACGTTGTTCCCATGATGTTCTATCAGGATTACCAAGATCTCCACTCATTGCATAATCGTGTAAATCAAGGGCACCATTTTCTCCTCCATTATTAAATAAATATAAATCACCTTTAAAATCTATCAACCCCTCCATACTCGTTACCAGTTGACTACCATGGGATGTGTGACTATAAGCAATATGCAGGATTTTTTTTGCTTTCTCTACCCATTCTTCCGGAATAGAAGAAAGTGTTGCACAGTTATGATCGATAATAAAAGAATTAACTGTTCTGCCATTATCATCCTCATCTCCCGGTTTTTCTTTTTCGCAAGAAAAAACAGAAAATATAAATAGGCACAGGTAGATAATGTATGATTGTTTCATATTAGTTTAATTTAGAAAAAAGTATAGATGCAAAAAGTCTGTAAAGACTAACGGTTGTAAAGATTATTTATTTTACTGTATGCATCAATTCTTCTATCTCTAAAGAATGGCCATGCCCTGCGTACTGTCTCTATGCGTGCCTTATTAATTTCAACTACTGGGTTCTCTTCTTCAAAAACACTTGCTATATGAAGAAATTCTCCTTGTGGACCTGCGACAAAGCTATTTCCCCAAAAATCTATCCCTTTAGTATGCATGGTAGGATCTATTTCATAACCAATTCGGTTGCAGGAAACAACAAAAATTCCATTTGCTATTGCATGTGAACGCTGAATTGTTTGCCATGAATCCAACTGCTTCTGCTGTTCATCCATAGTATCTGTAATATCCCATCCAATAGCAGTTGGATAAATCAATATTTCAGCCCCGTTCATTGTCTGCAACCTGGCAGCTTCGGGAAACCACTGATCCCAGCACACCAATATCCCTAATCTGCCCGCTGATGTATCAATGGGTTCGAACCCCAAATCACCTGGGGTAAAATAATATTTCTCATAATATCCGGGATCATCGGGGATATGCATTTTCCTGTATTTTCCAACTAATTCTCCGTTATCGAGGACAACTGCTGTATTGTGGTAAATTCCTGCACTTCTCCGTTCGAATAATGATGCTACAATTACAATCTTTAATTCCTTTGACAATTCCCCCAATACTTCAGTTGATGGGCCGGGTATACTTTCTGCCATATCAAAATGTTTTGGACTTTCTGTCTGACAAAAATAAACAGTGTTATGAAGCTCTGGCAACACAACTAACCTTGCCCCTTTTTTTGCACAATCAGTAATATTAGCTAAAAGATTTTGTTGATTTCGTTCCTTGTTTTGTGATATCTTTTGTTGAACAAGACCAATTTTAAGTGTATCTGTCATAATGCTGGATTTTTTAATATTGTTTTAGGAACCTGCATTGTTATACAGTGTAAAGAACCATATTGCTGTATTAAAGGTACACAATCTATCATGATTATTCTCTTTTCGTTAAAAATACTTTCCAATATAGTTTTTACTTCTTCATCTTTTTTATCTCTATATGAAGGTACCAACACTGCTTCATTTGTAATAAGAAAATTAACGTAAGTAGCAGGCAACATATTTCCTTTTTCATTGAATATTGGTTCAGGTAATGGTAATTTCACCAAACCGTACTTCTCGTTGTTTGTATTCGTTAGTTGAAGCAATTCTTCTTCCATCTTTTTTAACTCAATAAAATGAGGAGCCCCTTTATTTTCACACGATGCATAAACCACTGTTTTTTCATCACAGAATTTGGCAAGTGTATCAATATGTCCATCTGTATCATCCCCCTCAATATCCCCATGGTTTAGCCACAGAATATTTTTCACTCCCAAATTTTCCTTCAGCTTATTTTCTATCTGCCTTTTTGTATACTTTGGATTTCTTTGATCGGACAACAAACATTGTGAGGTTGTCAACAATGTTCCATTTCCATCTGTATCGATACTTCCTCCTTCTAACACAAAATCAAGCATATTTGAATAACCTGTATCTTTAGAAAAGACGGACGAATCATATAATCTTTTTGTAATTGCATTATCTAAGGTTGCATCGTATTTATTGCCCCAACCATTAAACTGAAAATCGAGGAGCTTTGGTCTTTCGTTATCAAATACGGTAATTGGACCAAAATCGCGAGCCCATGTATCGTTATAGTTTTCTTCTATAAAAAAGATATTCGCTAGATTAGCCTTTGCCAGGTATTTTTTAACCTCTTCTTTATTATGACACAATACAAGAACCATCTCATATTCTGAGATACGGATTATAATATCCACATAGGCTTTTATTGCTTCGTCAAGATTGAAGCACCAATCTGTTTGATTATTAGGCCAGGAAACCATTATAGCATCCTGAGGATACCATTCCGGAGGAAAAAATATTTTGTTTGTCATCAACTTAAAAATTCGAAGCTAAAATTAATACCAATAAATGAACATCACATTAATTAAATTTTAAAAATTTAGTTTTTTCCTCGATTCATAATATATCTCATTTTTCTCAATCGCTATTGACATACAGTTGTCATAAGCCGAATTAAACTTTGTTGTCGAATTTAAAATAGATAAAAAAGTATGAATACAAAAGAAATTGAACCGGTAACAGTAGTTTACAAAGAAGTAAAAACAAACCTTCAAAATATTGCTCAATATGTTGGTAACGAACCCGCAAAACTAATGCAACAAGCGATGGAAGAAAATCTTGAAATAACAGCGCCACAGATTTGGGAATATATTGATACAGATGGTAATCCGGAAAAAGAATTTACCCTACGCATTGGTATTCCAGTAAAAAAAACTGAGGACTGCAAATTACAGAATATTAAAATACTCCCAACATTTAAATGCGCAGTTATGGAACATAAAGGCTCCTGGGATAAGTTAAAATTCAGTTATGAAAAATTAATTAATGAAATTGTATCAAATAGCAATAAATTATCTAATTACAGTAGAGAAATTTATCACAATTGTGATTTTGAAAATGAGGAAAATAACATTACGGAAATACAGATAGGCATAGAATAACAGTCGTGAATAATTTTTGATTTTCGATTTCAGATTTTCGAAACCAGAAATCGAAAATCAATATTCATATAAGTTCTTCTTCATCTTTATAATTTTTATAATTACTTTGCTATTGAAAATCAATAACCATAGTAATCACAAAATTGTTTTAAGAGCTTTATGAAAATAATCGTTTTAACAGAAAATACGGCTGGAGGAAATTTATTAGCTGAACATGGATTATCGTATATAATTGAACATAAAAACAAAAGGATTCTTTTTGATACGGGGCATTCTGATGTTTTCCTGAAAAATGCAAAAGAATTAGGGGTTGATATTCCTGAGACTATTGTTCTAAGTCATGGCCACTGGGATCATGGAGACGGTTTACGCTTTCTAGAAGGACAGAAACTAATAGCGCACCCAAACATTTTCATGAAACGCTTTCGAAAAAACGACAATTCAAATATTGGCCTTCAACTTAGCAAAGATGAAATTGAAAGTCGTTTTCAATTAACAACCAGTGATGCTCCTTATAAAGTAACTGAACACATCATATTTCTTGGCGAAATTCCCCGAACAAATAATTTTGAAGCAAAAATAACTTCATTTGTTGATGAGCAGGATATTCCTGATTTTGTCCTTGATGATTCTGCTCTTGCAATTGTTGACAACCAGGAAATAATTGTAGTATCCGGATGTGCTCACTCTGGCATCTGTAACATTATTGAATATGCGAAAGAAATTACAGGTATCTCTGGTGTAAAAGCTGTTATTGGTGGTTTTCACCTAAAACACAACAACAAACAAACACAGAGTACAATCGAGTACTTTAAAGAACAAAAAATTCAACAGGTTTATCCTTCGCATTGTACAGAACTACCAGCTTTAAATGCTTTTTTAAATTCATTTAATTTCAAACAGGTAAAAACCGGAATGACAATCGAACTCTAAATAATCTATTTACATTATGATTAAAAGATTCACTATTCTTTTTTGCTTTATTTCCTTTTTTACCCTGCCTTCTGTTTTAGCGCAAAAAATCAGGTACAAGGATATAAAAAACAATTATCCAAATAAAGAATATAGAATTAATATAGACAATCCTAAATATTCTCCCGCTGTTGCAGGAATATGTAGTTATATCTTTCCAGGTGCTGGTCATCTTTATGTCGGCGAGCCGCTTCGTGGAGCCTACTTTTTAGGTGGCGAATTTGTAGCGAGTGGTATAGTTATAACAGGGCTTGTTATGAGCATGTGTGTTGTATGGATTAAACATAGTTTTCCTTACATTAGCAGCACTAATTAAACTTTTAGTTGAGCATCATTTTGACGCTCGGAATATAATCACTATTAAAAATTAAACATGAAAAAGATTTTTGTATTTGTATTTTCCATCTGCAGTTTTCTTGTTAACGGACAAGAGCAAAAAACACAGCCAGCTCCAGCTCAAATGACTCATGAAATGACTGAGTTTTATACACCAAAGCCCAACGTTGTTACTCCTGGTAAAATAATTTCAGACAATATTCTTGTTCAACCACCATCTGATGCAATAATCTTATTTGATGGCACCGACCTTTCTCAGTGGGAAAAAGCACAAGATAGAAATGCTTTTACTAGAGGTGAAAGTTCTGAAGATTTCAGTGGCACTACTCAACTTGAAGCTAAATGGCTTATTGAAAATGGAGTGATGACAGTTAACAAAGCTGAAGGTGATATTCAAACAAAAAAAACCTTTGGTGATTTTCAACTTCATGTTGAATGGCGTGTTCCTAAAAACATAACCGGAGAAGGTCAGCTACGTGGAAACAGCGGTATCTTTTTACAAGGTCTTTATGAAGTTCAAGTATTGGATTCATACAATCAGGAAACATATGTAAACGGACAAGCAGGTAGTATCTATAAACAATCTATTCCGTTGGTAAATGCTATGCGTGCCCCGGGAGAATGGAATGTCTATGACATTGTTTATACAGCTCCAACATTTCGTGAAGATGGTTCTTTTCGTACCCGTCCTTGTGTTACAGTAATTCATAACGGAGTATTGGTTCAAAATAATGCATTGCTATCTGGCCCTACACAATGGATTGGGATTCCACAACCCAAAGCACATGGTAAAGGACCTATTCGCCTACAGGCTCATGGAGATAAAAGCGAACCTATTAGTTTTCGTAATATCTGGATTCGGGAACTATAACCATATAAATATTTGATTTTCGATTTCAGATTTCAGAAATCGAAAATCTGAAATTGAAAATTTAATATAATAAGCCTCTTTATAACGACCTATTGATTTTTTCTCCCAAGTCAAACATGTTGTATAACACTACAAATCCCATCAAAAAACTTACAAAATAAAAATCCAGAGTCAAAAATCAAATTAATTTTGTCGACTTTTTATTCTGTAAGTTATATGAACAATATATTTAGGCCCAAATTATTTACATTAGTTAAATCCGGACTTGACAAAAAACAAATATCAAGTGACATCTTATCCGGAATTGTTGTTGGAATTGTTGCACTACCTTTAGCCATAGCCTTTGCTGTTGCATCAGGTGTTTCTCCAGAGAAAGGACTAATAACTGCAATTGTTTCAGGGTTCATTATCTCTTTTTTAGGGGGCAGCCGGGTACAAATCGGTGGCCCTACCGGTGCTTTTATCGTTATTGTTTATGGAATATTAGAACAATATGGTATCAACGGCCTAATTATTTCAACAATATTAGCAGGAATCATACTTGTTATTTTTGGATTATTAAAGTTAGGTGCCCTTTTAAAATATTTTCCTCATCCTTTAATTGTAGGATTTACAAGTGGCATCGCATTGGTAATTTTTTCAACACAAATAAGAGATGCATTGGGTTTACCAATTCAAAGTGTACCATCAGAATTTCATGAAAAATGGCTCGTCTATTTTGCTAGTATAAAAGACATTAACTGGATAGCATTCGCAATTACGATCGTTACTATTCTCATTTCAGTTTATTCAAAAAAAATAATCACAAAGATACCTGGTTCGTTTCTTGCTATTTTGCTAATTACACCTGTTGTTCAGATTTTTAATATTGATGTTGCCACTATTGAAACATTTTTCGGCACAATACCTAATAACATGAGTTTTAGTCTCCCCAGCTTCCATTTTAATGAAATACAAAATTACCTTGCCCCTGCCCTGACAATTGCTTTGCTAGGTGGTATAGAGTCATTACTTTCTGCTGTTGTTGCTGATGGTATGATTGGAGGAAAACATCGATCAAACACTGAATTAATTGCCCAGGGTATAGCAAACATTGTAACCCCGTTTTTTGGTGGAATCCCAGCTACCGGAGCAATTGCACGTACTGCTACCAATGTTAAAAACGGGGGTAGAACGCCTATATCCGGAATGGTTCATGCCATAACACTGCTTCTTATTATGCTTTTTCTTGGCAAATGGGCAAAGCTGATACCAATGTCATGCCTGGCTGGGATATTAATTGTTGTTGCATACAATATGAGTGAATGGAAATCATTTGTTGCAATTCTAAAAGGTTCATATTTTGACATTCTGATTCTCTTAACAACATTCTTTATAACTGTATTTTTTGATCTTACACTAGCAATTGAAATTGGTGTTGTCCTTTCTGCCATCCTCTTTATGAAACGGATGTCAGACATCAGCGAAAAACGTATTAATAATATTGTTGATAATGACTTAATTGAAAACTATTCTGAACTCCCAAAATCAATCAATATTTATGAGATTAGCGGTCCTTTATTCTTTGCATCTGCCAGAAGGTATTCTGAGTTAATAGAAGAAATTGGCTTAAAAAGCAAAGTACTGATTATTAGAATGAGACATGTATCATTTATTGATGATACTGGTTTGCATAACTTAACAGATACAATTAAGATTCTAAAAAAAGAGGGAGTTTCTGTTATTTTATCTGGAGTAAGCGCTGAATTAAGAAACGATATTAATGATCATATTTCTCAAGACTTAATACCTGGAGAATTAATTTTTGATAATTTCAACCAGGCGACAGAAAAGGCCAAAGAGATGTTAGGGAAATAAACCAGTTAAAAAATTTTCGATCCTCAATTGTAACCTTCTTTGTTTTAAGAATCACCTAGAATCCGTAGGCAAAATTTATAAATCGCTGTGTGTGCATAGGTCAGAGAGAACTTCACCAATGTAAAAAGTATCAACAACGATTGTTTGAAGTGGGTAATCCTTTCTCAAAGTATCAATGAGAACCCATTTTTATATTATTACCATTCATTTAACAACAATAAAAAACCAGAATCCTAAGAATAAAACTACCTTACGCAATCCAATTGATGATAACAAAAAAAAAAATCGCAAAGGAATCTAAAAAAACTCATTAATCTATATTTTTTTCAAGAACGAAACACCGCTAACACTGCAAACTGTTAGACGCAAATACTTCTTTTATATTTCATGTTTTTTACCTGAAATATGATGCTTAAAATCACTGTTTTACAGTGAGTTATATCACCACTATAATTTCTATGCAACATAAGATATTTAATAATTTTATTTATTATAACCTAAAAAACATAAAAATGAAGAAAAAAATACTGTTTTTTTTTAGCATTTTATTATTTAGCTGTGAACTACTTGCAGAAGATTACATGGTAACCGGAGCCGGAGTTGAAGCCGTTAACGGAACATACACTTCTACAGGTTCAACCAATATTTATGGTGATCCTGTATGGACTAATGGAAGCTATTACCTTAGCCCCATTAGCATGATGTCTAGCTGGTATATATCCAGCGACTCGGATTTTCCGGATATGAGTCCTTATTATAGAAATAATTCTCAAAGTCCTTTCGACGCGAATACCCCACCAAAAGATGGCTGGGAAAGAGATATGATGGGAACCGATCCTGCACCAACAATTGGATCTGCCGGAAAAAGCATTTCTATTTCAGAAAATATTTTTTATGAAAGCCAGAATGACGATGGAAGTCTCCCTGGCAACATAACAATTGAAATTAACAAGTTTGAAAATGAGACTTTTACAGGAAATACCGGAGATAATCTAATCGAGAATGAAAAATTAACAATAAATTATCTTCCAAATGGAATAATAGCCAATGCATATCTTTTAAGTGACTCCACAATTAATTTCTATCTTTCGGGAAATGCTGTCAACAATGATAACGAAAACAGTTACGACACATTACAGCTGGTATTTTCGAACGGAGCATTTTCCGGAAACAAAGCAGATTCTGTAATAAATTCTATTTTATATCTTTCAATTGATTTCATGCAAAAAATTACCGTTGGTTCATCGGGAGAAGATTACGCAACTATTACTGAAGCAGTGAATGCTAGTACTAAATATGACCAAATTATTATCTCAGAAGGGATCTATACAGAATCAGGAATAACCATACCTCACAGACTAAAAATCTTTGGTGCCGGACCAGACAAAACAATTGTACAGGCAGCTGCAACTGCGGCTGAAGCAACCGATCGTGTATTTGATGTCACTTATTATCAAGACACAGTCTATTTTTCAGGAATTACTGTTCAAAACGGTAATTACACCCGTAAAGAGTACTCTTTTTCTGGAGGCGGTATTAATTCCCTTGCTTTTCTTATAATTAAAGATTGTGTAATTACAGGAAATATATTCAAGGAGACTAGTGGTTCATACTTAGCTTATGGGGGAGGGGTAAAAAGCTATGGATTATATATGGAAAATTGCCTGGTATCCAACAACAGAGTTTTTCACACTGCAAATACTGCATTAGGAGCAGGAATTGCATCATATTATAGCACTACTATCATTAATTCTACAATCACAAATAACATTTCAGAATCTACTGTTTCTTCTGTGCATGGTGGTGGTATATTTTGCAACCAAGGCCCTTTAAATATCATTAATAGTACAGTTTCAAATAATGATGCTTCAAATAACATTTACACAGTAAATTATACAAATTCCTCTATCTATAATTCTATAATATGGGGAGGTATTGGTTGTATAGATTTCTATCAAGTCAATGGTGGTACATGTAATGTTTATAACTCTATTGTTAGAGATACATCACTAGTACAAATAAACGGAGATTCCTCTAATGTTTATTCTTCAGACCCGTTACTACTTGATTTGGCTGATTACGGAGGGGCCAGCATGACTAGGGCTCTTTCACCCGGAAGCCCTGCAATAAATACTGCGGACGAAACATATGCCCCTTCAAAGGATCAAAGAGGATATTGCAGACAGGGAATAGCAGATATTGGCGCTTATGAATATAATGGTCCTGCGCCCACATACAATCTTTTAGATGTTAACGAATGTAACAGTTATAATTCTCCCAGTGGAAAAACCTGGACAGAGAGTGGTACTTATGTAGATACGATTCCAAACATTGCGGGTTGTGACAGCATAATAACTATTAACCTGGTTTTAGGCGAAAGCAACACCGGAACAGATGTTCAATCTGCCTGCGACAGCTACACATGGATCGACGGAAACACATATACCGAAAGTAATAATACTGCTACTTACACACTGACCAATTTGGCAGGATGCGACAGCGTTGTGACGCTCAATTTAACTATCTTAGAAAGTACTTCAGGTACTGATGTACAAACAGCATGTGACAGCTACACATGGATCGATGAAAATACATATACCGAAAGCAATAATACTGCTACTTATACATTTACCAATCAGGCCGGTTGCGATAGTGTTGTAACACTCAATTTAACCATTGTAGAAAGCTCTTCAAGTACTGATGTACAAACAGCATGTGACAGCTACACATGGATTGATGGAAATACATACACAGAAAGCAATAACACTGCTACTTATACATTAAGCAATGCAGCAGGATGCGACAGTGTTGTAACGCTCAATTTAACTTTAAATGAGATCACATTCTCATCTATTACTGAAACATCTACAGGTAGTTATACATCTCCAAGTGGTCAAATATGGAATGAGAGCAATATATATATTGATACTATATCGAATGTTGCAGGATGTGATAGTATTATTACAATAAACTTAACGATTAATACAACATCTGTGAGTCAACCTATAAATCTAAACGGAATTAATTATTATCCAAATCCTACTTCGGGATTAGTGACTTTTGATTTTGCCAAAAATAATGTTCAAGAACTTAAGATTATTGATATCACAGGTAGAATAATTTATATAGAAACTAAAAACATAAAACGTATTACATCTATTGATTTATCAAATTTCAATAATGGAATTTATGTTGTTTCCTTAAAGACAAATAACAAAATCTATAATCTCAGTATAATAAAAGAGTAATAATTAATAGTTCATTTCTGTATAAGCTAGCGAAACGATTTAAGTCGTTTCGCTAGTTTGTTTATATAACAACGTAATCAGGCTTTGCTTTTAGACAGGGATTACGGATATTGTAATTGTTAAGTTCCCTGTTCCAAAAGCGCGGGGATTTTACTCTGCTCGTTCAATTACTTAAACTATATTAATGCATAAGATAATTTTTTGCTGTATATTGCCTAATATTATCTAACACAAAACCGAATAAAATGACTAACAAACAATATCCCTAATAAAATCGATAAAAAATCACCATAAATGATTGTATATGCAGCAGTGATACTACAATTTATCACCTAAGATTAAAATAACCTAAAGCAATATAAAAAGTTACTGTTTACTTTTTATGTGTTTAATTTCAAAAATAGTTGTTTGGCTCAATCCTTTCTGAAACCAACGAAAACAGTTGGATCTACATTCAAGGTAAATGAAAAAAAATTAAAGATCAATACAATTTAATAGAAAGAGACAAGGAAAAGTATAATATATTAGCCATCTAATTAACCTTGACAAATTAGAAATATTATGCAGGAGCATTGGCGTTTATCTGTTAGCAAGTTTTGGTGTTCATCCTGATTTCATACATTTGCGCCCTAACTTACAGAATGAAATATATCGGGCAAACCATAAACATGATTTTAACACGATAACAACAAAACTTATATTTGAGTAAAAACAGATTGATAAGGAATAAATGAAAAAAGGACAAATTTCAAATTTACTGCGGATACTAGGACTAATATATTTCACGGATTGGTTAAAATATTACATACAAAAATTTAAAAACCGAAAAATTAATAAAAATTTTAAATTAAATAACCCTGCGGTAAAACTCCCTCCAGATTATTTGATTTATGAATCATTCCAAATAAATTATCAGAAATATTACACTGAAAGTATTGAGACTGCTAAGTGGTTAACAGACCATTTCAAAAAACACATTGATTTAAAAAATAAAAAAATACTGGATTGGGGATGCGGTCCCGGGAGGATAATTAGACACTTACCACATGTGATTGGTAATGGATGTGAATATTTTGGTACTGATTACAACAAAAAATCCATTGATTGGTGTTCAAAAAACCTGGCTGATATCCACTTCAATAAAAATTCATTAAATGCCCAACTTCCATATAATGATAACTTTGTAGACGTGATTTATGGAATTTCTATTTTCACACACCTCTCAGAGAAATTACATTATGATTGGTACAATGAGTTATATCGGATTTTAAAACCCAATGGAATAATGTTCTTGACTACTCAAGGAGATAACTTTAAAATTAAACTAACTGATGTAGAGTTAAAAAAATATAATGCTGACCAATTAATTGTTAGAGGCCATGTTAAAGAAGGACACAGAACTTACTCTGCATTTCACCCCCAAGGATTTATAAAACATTTATTCAGTAATGTAGAAATTTTAGAACATATTGAAACAAAACCTGGAAAAGGAAAATGATTGCCTCAAGATATTTGGATAATAAAGAAGTGACATAATTCTGTTGACTAATAAACAGTCGTAAAAATGTTATAAGAAACTATGAAAAAAAACAAACAATAACTTAAGCATATAATACATAAAAATAGACACATGGAGAATCAAAAAAAGATAAAGTCACTAGTTCAGTTTGTGTTATTGATAAGTCTGGTAATTGTAACTTCTTATTTTTCTTCTATCATTTGGGGAGGAAAACCTGAGGGAGGAAAACCTAATAAAACGTTACTAATAAAAGACAGCATGAGTTTAGGTGAGTTTATCAAGAAAAATGAAATCCCACTGCCTGTCATTAAAAAAGTTTTTCAACTAGAGACAAAACAGGATTTAAATAAAACACTGGGTGATTTTAACCTTTCACAGGAAGAAATTACAAAATCAATTAATAAAACACTGGTAATCTATTCAGAAAATGAGTCAAAAAATTGGATAAAAATCCTACTTAAGTTTAGTTTATGGACTACATTTTTAACCATCACCTTAATTTTAAGTCTAAGAGGCAGAATAACAACTAAGAACAGAAAGCTACTTTATTTTATTCCAATAATTATTTTTGGTGCTGTTTTAGGTTCGGATCCAAATCCCATGGGGACTATAAAAGATGCCTTGGTATTATTGGGCAGCAAAGGAGTTATATTCCCTCCAAGAATGATTGCGTTAGCTGTATTTCTTTTAATGGTTTTTATTGCTAATAAGTTTATTTGTTCCTGGGGTTGTCAACTGGGGACTTTCCAAGATCTGCTCTTTAGGTTAAACCGAAATTCTACTGACACAAAAGGTGTTTTCAAACAGTACAAATTACCTTTTGTTGTTACAAATCTTATCAGGATTGTTTTTTTTATTTTAATAATTGCATTAGCCATTGTTTGGGCTTTTGATGTCGTAGAAATAATTGATCCTTTTAAAATCTTTAAACCAAAAGCAATTGGAATTGCAGGATGGATATTCCTGGGATTAATTCTTGTTGCCAGCTTATTTATTTACCGTCCTTGGTGCCATCTGTTTTGTCCTTTCGGGCTCGTTGGGTGGCTTGTTGAAAAATTATCCATTTTTAAAATTAAAGTAAATTATCAGACATGTACGGCATGTGAAGCCTGTGCAAAAGCTTGTCCTTCTAATGTTATGGACTCGATTTTAAAACAGGGCAAAACTATTCCCGATTGCTTTTCATGTGGAGTATGCATAGAAGTATGCCCGACCAATTCGATAAAGTTTACATCAGAAAAAAGGGAAAAAGTACCAGAGAGGATGTTTATTAACAGACAGAAATAGTAGAAGATTATAAAATGTACGAAAAGAAAACATCTTATACCAATAAACCTACGAAACACCAGCCAAGAGGGCTAACCATTCTTTATGAGGATTTCGACATCATTGTTGTTGATAAAATAGCTGGTTTGTTAACAATGGGAACAGACAGGGAAAAAGAGAGGACAGCTTATTTCTTGTTGAATGACTATGTAAAAAAGGGTAACCCACGATCAAGAAACCGTATTTTTATTGTTCACAGACTTGATAGAGATACTTCCGGATTGTTGGTTTTTGCAAAAAACGAAAAGGCAAAACGCTTTTTACAGGATAAATGGGAGGGGTTTGACAAAAAATATTTCGCTGTTGTACATGGTATCCTTCAAGAAAAAGAAGGCACGATAACATCCTATTTAGCAGAAAACAATAGTTATAGAGTATATTCTGTTTCTAATTCAGAAAAAGGAAAGTTTTCTAAAACAGGCTTCCAGGTTATTAAAGAATCCGGGAAATATAGCCTATTGGAAATCACATTATTTACTGGAAGAAAAAACCAGATTCGTGTTCATTTATCAGAAAAGGGACATCCAGTTTTGGGCGATAAAATTTATGGAGAGAAAGATAATTCTGTAAAAAGATTAGCACTACATTCTGCCTCACTTAAAATTTTGCATCCTTATACAAATAAAGAGATGGTTTTCAAAACTGAAATTCCGGCATATTTTAAAACTTTGGTTAAAGTAAGAGAACGTAGTAACTAATATTCTCAAGATTCATTATAAAAAAAATGACGGAAATAGAACTTTTAGCTCCTGCAAAAAATTTTGAATCCGGAAAAGCAGCAATAAATTATGGGGCCGATGCAGTATATATCGGGGCTAGTCGTTTTGGGGCAAGAGCAGCAGCTTCAAATTCAGTAGCTGATATTGAATCTATGATCCAGTTTGCACACAAGTACAGGGCAAAAGTTTATGTTACACTAAATACCATCTTATATAACAACGAATTAGAAGACGCCGAAAAACTAATTCATCAAATCTACAATGCAGGAGCAGATGCCTTGATAATCCAGGATATGGGAATCCTGAAAATGAACATTCCTCCTATTCCGCTTCATGCCAGTACACAAACCAATAATTATTCAACAGAACGCATCCGCTTTCTCGATCAACTCGGATTTGACAAGATAGTCCTGGCACGTGAGTTATCACTTGAGGAAATTCAAAAAATCAGGGCAGTAACAAAAACGGATCTTGAATATTTTATTCATGGGGCATTATGTGTCAGCCTTAGTGGGCAATGTTATTTTAGTGAAGTTACCACCGGAAGAAGTGCCAACAGAGGAATGTGCACACAGACCTGCCGACATCCTTATAATTTAGTAGACGGAAACGGCAAAAGAATAATCCTCAACAGTCACCTGCTTTCGCTAAAAGACCTGAACCTAAGCAATAATTTATCCGATTTGATTCATGCCGGGATAACAAGCCTGAAAATCGAAGGAAGGTTAAAAGACATCAACTATATCAAAAATGTGGTAAGTTACTACAGACAAAAACTTGACGATGTACTTAACTCCAATCCGGAATATGGCAGATCATCTTCCGGAAAAACAGAAATTAACTTTGAACCCGATCCTGAAAGAAGTTTCAACAGGCAAAGCACAAATTATTTTTTATACGGACGATCAAAAAATCTGATAAACACGTATTCCCCAAAATCAATAGGTAAAAAGATAGGAACAGTTAAAGAAATAGCTAAAGATTATATTACACTTAAAACCTCAGAAAAAGTAAACAATGGAGATGGATTGTGTTTCATTTCCAAAAATGAACTCATTGGATTTAGAATTGAAAAAGTAATCAACAACAAAATTTTTATTACAGGCACTTCAAATCTATCTCCGGGAACAATTCTTTATCGGAATCACGATCATGAGTTCATTAAAATATTGGAGGCAGATAAATCTACACGTAAAATAACGGCCAGCATCCTTGTATCAGAAAAGGATAATACACTTCTTTTTGAACTTACTGATGAGGACAATCTATCCTCGAATTATTTTATAAAGGAATTACCTGAAATTGCCAAGGATCCTGAATTATCAAAGAAAAATCTTGTTTCTCAGCTTTCTAAATCAGGCAGTTCAATGTTTAACGTTATTGAGGTAAGAAACAAATGTAAGGCAAGTTATTTTTTCCGTATTTCAGAACTTAATGAGATAAGAAGAATTCTGTTTGAGAAGCACGAAGCTCTTCGAATAGCGACTTATGCAAGAAAAGATATAGAAAGGCAGCCGAAAAAAATTGATTTCCTACAAAAAGAAGTAGATTTTTCTGAGAATATTTCAAACAAAAAGGCTGAGCTATTTTACCAGGAACATGGTGTTGAAAAGCAGGAAAAAGCAATTGAAGTAAGCGCAGTAAAAGAGAATCAATTATTAATGACTACGCGCTATTGTGTAAAATATGAGCTGGGGTATTGCGAACGATTTCAAGGAGCCAAAAACACACCTCCAGTCCCACTTTATTTGGAGGATCAAAACAGAAAATATATCCTGCAGTTTGACTGTAAAAATTGTCTAATGAAAATAAGGCTGGATAAATAAAAACATATTACAATCAATAGATTTATATTGTTTATTATTGAATTCTATATGGAAGATAAACGAAACTACATAATGTAAAAAATATGAAAAAAATTTATGAACTAATAGTTATTCTATCACTCATTTTATTTAGCTGTAACACTGAAAAAGAAGTATTCGTCAGCTATTCGAATCCTGAAATAGAATATTGGGGAAGAATAGATACCAGCCACATTGAAGCTGCAGAACTGTATTGGTCCGGAACTTCAATAAAAATTAATTTTGAGGGGGAATCCATTATGGCATTGCTAAAAGATGAATCCGGGGATAATTATTATAACATAATTGTAGACAATAACAATCCTGTTATTCTAAGACCCGGTACAACGAAACAATACTACCAGTTAGCTTCTCAACTCCCCAAAGGAAAACATTCTGTTACAATCTTTAAGAGAACAGAATGGGATAGAGGAAAAACAGAATTTGGTGGTTTTAAGATTGAAGGAAAAGCTAAAATTTTACCCAAATCAGCTCCCAAAAAAAGAAAGATTGAATTTTACGGAAATTCCATTACAGCGGGTTATGCAGTAGAAGATACAACAGGAAAAGACAGGCCAGACAGCACTTTTACCAACAACTATCTAAGTTATTCTGCAATTACTGCCAGGCATTTTGATGCCGAATACCAATGTATCTGTAGAAGCGGTATTGGAATAATGATTAGCTGGTTTCCTTTAATCATGCCAGAAATATATGACAGGCTGATACCAGAAGACAATTCCAGCAAATGGGATTTTTCTTTATACACACCAGATATCGTTGTTATTAATTTATTTCAAAATGATTCGTGGTTAGTTAACTTACCAGATAGAGCGGAGTTTAAAACCAATTTTGGAGATACAGCGCCCAATGATGAATACATTATTAACGCATATCAGCAATTTGTTTCTGAGATACGAAAACATTATCCCGAAGCCAATATAATCTGTGCGCTTGGAAATATGGATGCTACACGGGAAGGATCAAAATGGATGGATTATATTACAAAAGCTGTAGACAACTTAAACGACAAAAAGATTTATGCACATTTTATACCTTATAAAAAAACTCCGGGGCATCCTACGATAAAAGAACAGGAAGAATTAGCAAACAGCCTGGTTCAATTTATTGAAAAAAATATAACATGGTGATGCCAGCAAACTCTATCATCAAACATTCTTATGCAAAAAAACAAAAATACTCATATGCGTAAAAAAAAACGGACACGTTCATTTTAAAAAATGCACATGACGATTTTCAAAAATGATGCTGAGGGTTTTTGAAAATGCACGTGTCGGTTTTTGAAAACGATGCTGTCGGTTTTTTTAGCCTATAGTATTCTATGCGATTTAACTTATTTCTGCCGCAAGGAATCTATACTGCAAGCGCGTTACATACACATGGGAGCTAATATTCTACGAAAAGATTGATAAGAGCTTTATGTAATAAACATAAGGTGGCAAGACTATTTGTATTTGGCTCAATCTTGACTAATAATTTTAAAAAATCCATATCTAAGAAAATCCATTGACTCTTTTAAACAAATGATATATGGATAATGATATTTTACAATCAATCAAAGAGATTGATAGCTATTATGAATACAAATCAAAAATTTTTGAATCAAAGTTCGCTGTGCCATGATAATGAAGTAGCCCCGAAACCCCCAGCGTTTTATACAGCGAAGCGCTATCTGCAAATTGAACGCAACTCCGACAACCAATTAAGCATCTATAAGATAATATTAATTCAAATTAACATTACCCAAAATTAAATCGATTTTGCTTGTTTATAATTTTCGTTAAATTTGTTTATAAACCAAAAGAGTGATAATATAAAAATCCACCTATGAGAAAGATTGCAGAATTAATCCTTATTCTTTTCAGTATTACAATCTTTATAAGTTGTAAAAAAGAAAAAGAAAATACTCCACCTATACTTTCTGTTGTGTTGTTGAACGAATCAGAATATGGTGAAATTGGTGATACCATAAGTTACCTGATAACTGTGTCTGATGATAATTTAGTTGAGGAACTAAAGGTAACGACTGATATTGATGGCGACAATACAAACTCCCAGTTAAACCTTTATCCCAATGTCAATATATATGAGTATAAGTATTCCTATGTTATTCCTGGCGATGTAGATTTAGATGGAAACATAAAGCTCACTTTTACGACATTAGATAACGATGCAAATGAAGCTACAATTGAAAGAACAATCTCAACAGAACATGTTTTAATACATTCAACAAAAATTGTTGAGGATGAAACATGGACTAATGAATACCTACATATTGTTAATAGCGTTCTGCTGATTGAGAATGGGGCTACTTTAAATATTGAGCCTGGAACAATCATCCGCTTTAATCAAGATTGCGGTATACAAATCGACTTAGGCAAGAACGGAGCAATATCGGCAATAGGTACTCTTGAAGAACCAATTTTATTTACAGCTAATTCTCTTGGTCAATTTCCTGGTTTTTGGAATGGGTTAGAATTTGAAAGCACAACCGCATCTTTCTTAGAGTATTGTAAAATTGAATATGCAGGTAATTCTGAGAATGGTGCTGTAAGGAACAATTGAAGAAGGAACCAGTGTGTCTGTAAGAAAACAAACTGTTCCATACATTCTCACCCTTCAACTGCTCATTAAAGGGGAACTTACTATTGATCCCGGGGTCACTTTTTTATTTGAAAAAGAAAATTCATTATCATCTCATCTTTACGTACTGGGAAGTTTAAAAGCTAATGGTACTGAACAAGAAAGAATAACATTTGCGCTATCTGAAGAGTCTGAGCAGGAGCAATGGGCTGGTATTCGTTTTGAAAAGGTAACAACAGAAAGCATTCTGAACTATTGTGATATATCTCATGCAACTTGTGTGTGGGGCAGTATATTCTTGGATAATACTCAAAGTTTTGTAACAATCTCTAATTCTAAAATTAGTAACTCTTTAGGTTATGGGATTTATCTATTTCAGGAGTCAACTCCAATATTAATTAATAATACATTTTCTAACAATACGGATGGTGACACAAATCAGTAAAGTATTAAACCTAATGATATTTATAACATAAAAATTGCTCCTGTTTGACTACAGACAAGATTATTCTCCTACTCTTTCTTGATAAAAAGTAGGCAATCAAAGCCTTTAATGAATCCTTTAAAAATTATGCTTTGAATAAACATAACACAAGAGAAAATCATGAATGGATGCAGGCATATCCAAATAATTGGGAACCGGTTTTAACTGAATTATTTGGTAAGCATCTTATTAGTTCGGCTGATAACAAAGAAGATTGCAAAACATGTATGTGCTAAAATGATTGAATACTGCATGAAAAACAATATTGAACCGGTATGGTCGTGCAGGTTAGAAAATACAGGTTCATATCAACTGTCTTTAAAATTGGGATTTGAACCATCAAGACAACATCCATTTTATAGATTAAGCAATTAAGAAATACTCTATTCAAAAAAAACAAAATATCCAATGTCATAAGCAGAAGTTTTATACGTTTTCACAAAGTAACAGATGAGATACCTCTTAATAATTATAGTATTTATTTTTTCTTCTTGTTCAACAATGAAAAATCCTGTCAGACCAGAAATACCTAATAATACCGACAATCATTTTTTTACTGTTAACGATGGTAGTAGGATCTTTATCTACGATTATAAGCCTGGAGAAAAATATGAAGCAACTATTTTCATAATATCCGGAATTACTGGTATAAATCATCTTAATGAAACAGATATAATTGAACAACTCAGCAATAACAAAAACAGGGTTGTTGTAATTCATCCGCGTGGAAGTGGATATTCAGACGGTAAACGAGGTGATATATCCGACTTTTCACTTTTTATTGACGATTACATAGAAGTGATATCTAAAGACGAAGATTATAAATTTAATAACCATCCCATCATACTTTTCGGACATAGTATGTCATGTGCAATTTTACAAGCAATAGCACAAAAAGTAGAAAATATCAGTGGAGCCATTCTAGTAAACCCTACCTATATTTTAAAAGAATCTAAAGGTATGTCTCCCAGCATTAAGGATTATATAGAGTATGCCTTATATTTTATCTTTTCTAAACATAAACCCATAGTTAATATGGCAGGCGCCCCTAATTTAATTGAAAACGAAGAAGACAGAAAAGAGTCTGAATCAAGAATAAATGATCCTTTACTGACAAAATATTTTAGTTTATATATGATGATGGAAGCAAGAAAAGTAATGAATTCGATGCTTAGTTATTCAAAAAAAGCAAATTATCCTCTACTATTGCTTTATGGAATGAATGACAACATTGTAGATAAAAAAGGGTGTGATATTATTTATAATGAATGGTATTGCGAGAATAAACAATACCATCAAATTACAAATGGTTCGCACGGCAAATCAACAGTGAAATTGGCTGATGAAATAATTAAAAAATGGATTGACATGATTTTGGAAACTTCAGAACAAAAAAGCTCTGAATAGGACTTGCACTAATCATTAACCGAAAATCAAAAAAAAATTACATCCCTATCCAACTAAAAATGAATAAATTTGATTTTTAATAATATCACATCAACCTAAAATTTTAAACCATGAAACTTAATTTACAAACAGACAGGCCCAGCAGGTATTTATATAAAGCTGGTGGATGGACTTCTTTCTTTTTCCTGGTCTATTCATTTGTATCAATTTCAATCCTTATCTTTCTTGATGGCGGATATCCTGAGACTGCAACAGAGTGTTTTGAGATGATAAACGAAAATAGATTTATCGCGTTATTAAGGCTTGATATTGTTTCTGTGATAGCCATCCCTTTTTACTATTTATTATTTTTTAGTATTTATCAGGCATTAAAAAAAGACCATGAATTAATTGCAAAAATTGCTCTTTTCTGTGTACTTGCCGGTGTAACAGTCTTTATTGCCGGAGTAAATTTAGCTTCAATAATAGTTGTAAGCGATAAATATCATGCAACTACCTCACCCGAAATGAAGCAACATCTTTTAGCTGCCTGTGAAGGAATGTTAGCCAGCGACATGTGGATTAACACTGGTGCTATAATCAGGGGGATACTTATTGAAACAGGAGCTTTTATTTTTTCTATTCTTATGTTGAAAACAGTAATATTCAGTAAAGCAACAGGTTGGATTGGAGTGCTTACTCACGGATTTGATTTATCGAGCGTACTAATTGGATTATTCTTTCCTCCAATAAAAGAGATTTTTACGATGGTTGCCGGTCCGCTCTATATTGTTTGGTTTGTATTAGTCGGAATAAGGCTATTTCAGTTGAGTAAAAATACAAATTAACTAAAAGATAAATAACTTATAGAAAAAAGGACTGATTCAAGGAAGATGTACGGCACATAAGGGTATCAGAGGATTTCTACAATAATGAATATTGAGTTCTCAAAAACAAAGAAGTCATTTTTTCATAAATCAATATCCGAATTGAAAGTACCAACGCTGTTAACAGGAAGCATGAAGGATGAATTTTGCAATCATCTTGATAAAATATACGGTGAGCTAAAAGAAAAAAATGAGAGTCTTGAAATTCATCTTTTTGAGAAAGGTTACCATCCTGCAATGCTTTCTAATAAAAACGTTTTTTTAGATCTCCTTAAACAAAGGATTAAACTAGGGTATTTTCATCCAAAAACATAATCACCTACTTTGCATATACTTACTGTAATCTTATAAAACAACATAATGCAAGAATTAGAAAATTACAAAAAAGAAAGATTGACAATTAATTTTGTATAGCTTTGACCACTTTATAAACTATGTACTTTAACAAACATTAACACCTATGATTTTGTGCTAAGTATAGTGACTACAAAAAAATATTAGAGAATAATATGAATAGTGATTATAAAGTTGGAGATTTAATTTATGATTCAAATATTTATGATGGAATAAATACTTTTCTGGATGATTTACAATTTTACAAACACTGGCTCCCTAAAAACAAGGACACAAAAATACTTGAACTATGTTGTGGCACAGGCAGGTTTACTATTCCAATTGCAAAAGATGGTTATGATATTTGTAGAGTAGATTATACTGTATCAATGCTTGAACAGGCAAAAGTAAAAGCTGTTGAAGCAGGTGTAGAAATTGAATTTATAGAAGCAGATATCAGAACGCTTGATTTGCAGAAAAAATACGACTTTATTTTTATTCCATTTAATTCGATTCATCATTTATATAAAAATGAAGATTTATTTCAAAACACTTTCAGTAATTTTTATATTTCATAACGGTTTTTGAGCATATTCGTAAATCAGATTCACGCATGATTGTTTTTGTCCTTTGGACTGACAATCATCCACAATCCGCTTTGACAACATATAATTTTACTATAAGCACACACAATGAAAAAAATTATCTTTTACATAGTACTCAGCTTTTTGATAGGAAGCCTTTATTCATGCTACATCAATAATGAGAATAATTGCAGAAAAGGGAAGCCTGATAAGAAATACGATTTCATGGAATCAGTTATGCGCCAATATGATTTTGATTATCTAAGTGTTATTACAAACCTTCGAGAATTTGGAACGATTATTTATGGTGATTCAGCAAAGTTTAATTGGATTAGACAACCAGATAACATGAAAAAATTCTATAATACATTAAAACATATAGGAATTTTTAAATTTATTTCTCAGAAAGACTTTAATAAACCTTTATTTACTAATCTCTACAGAGAATCTTGTTGGAATAATAAATCTCTAAATGATATTATTGGAAACTTAATAAAATCATATTCAGACTCGGTAGGAATGGATAAATATTACATTGAATTCTGGCAAAGAAGAGAAAAAGAAAAAAATGATAAAATTGCATATAAAATCCTTTGTGATTTGCATAAAACCTACAATGAACAATTATTTATTTCTGATATTAGTGCGGATATAGATACATTGATAAGTTCACTCCTGATTCATGAAATTACAATAAATCAATCTGACTCTGTTGATTTATATGAGAATATTATTGATTTTTTCTACTATTTAGTTGCCGTGGATATGAATGCATCAGCTTCTAATTTAATTCATTTCTATGATGGAGATATGAATTTTCGAAAGACATATAATGAATTAATAAAAAAGGTTGAAACAGACTCTGTTGATTGTAATGAATATTGGGATTGGAGATATGGCGCAAATTGGATCAAAGATATTTATGACGACGGTCCTTAAAGAATTACGTGTACTAAACTGCGGTAAAAACATTACAAGTGAAATTTCTAACAGTAAGGCATAAAAATTATTATACGGTTCGATTAACGGGATAGAAAAATGCCTTGAAAAACACACAACAATTTTTTACCCATATCCGTTAAATACAAATAAAAAGAGACAACAACGATTTGTATATTAACAATCCTGATTTGTTAATGGATATAAATCCTATTGAATATATTCCATCAAGTATATTTTGTCGAGACTCGTATTATGCTTCTTTACTTGACTCTGCTAGTCTTGCTGATTCAAAATTAAAATATGTGATTGGAATTTTTGATACTATACAAGTTAAAGGAGAGATTTCTCCAACCTTAATTGCAACGGAGATTTTAGAGGTATTTAATGCAAATGATTTTGAGCATGATTATTACAGGACTATTGGACTTGTAAAAACATTTCTTTTAGAAGCATCAGACAAAACTGATATCGATTTACCTCTGATTGGAAGTCAAAAGACTTCAAAAGGCATTATTAGAGGGACTTCATATGATTTTTATATAGCTGTTCAAAACGAATTGATGAAAGCATACAAAGAAATTCGGGATATGTATTCAATAAAATATTTTAATTCTAATTTTGACAATTTAGATAAGGAAAAACAAAAAGTGATTAAAGATTTAGTTCCTTTGAGAATATCTGAAGCTGAACCAGGAAAATAAAAAATATACAAACGATTAACAGATTATAGAGATTAACTTAAAAGACCAAATAATGAAAACCTTACTATTTATTAGCACATTTTTTATAATCAACCTTGCCGGATTTGGACAAACAGCTACATTTTCATCCAACTTTGAAGATCAAAATGCTGATCCTGAAATTGGCTCATTTGCATTTGAAACCGGTACAAGCGGCGGATATCAGATTGTTACGAATCCATATTCTGATACTTACAACAATTCTAATTATGTATTAAAAGTATTTACAGGGCCTGGAACAGGTGGAAGAGCCGAATATCGGGTGCAACGCATGGAAACAAATGAGAAAAAATACATTTATACATGGAAACGGTTTTTCCCTAAGGATATGTGGACAGATGTTGAACGTTGGTTCTGCTTGCAAAACCAATGGAAAACATGGCCTTGCGAAAGCGGAGGTTCAGGCGAATATGCAATTTATGATTCTGTAATTTGTACGGGGGCGGGTATTTTTAATGATATGAGTTTAGATGTTGACAATACAGGAGAATATCGTTCAAGGGCATTTCCAAACTGCAACTATAATTTTGTACATATGCAAGAAGGTATATGGCATGAATTCACATTAGAAATTTATTGGACAAATACAGATAATGGATATTATAGAATCTGGAGAAACGATACATTATTTGGTTATTCGAATAATATAAAAACTTTGTTTGATGAATTTCCGGAAGATGAGTGTAATATGTATTGGACTACCGGACTTTATACGGGTTGGGCTAAGACAGGAGCAGAAACAAATGATTCACTAATAGCCTATCTTGATGATATAGCTGTATATGATATTGATAATGGATACACGATTAATGATGTTTGTCCTGAGTGTGAAGTTGCACCTGCTATACCAACAGATAGTAATGTTTACAAAATAAATATGCATTATAGTTCAGGCGCAGCACAAGGATATAACAACTATATTGTAGATTGGAATGGAGATACAAACAAAATAGATTTATCAAATACATTTGGACAAAATAACGGGATTGACATTTATTTATGGAGTGGTACATCATCAACAAGTAATACCTTATCGGATGATTGTTTTCCTGAAGATATATTACAAACAGCGATACAATGGAGCAATTCAAATACACATTATATGTATTTAAGCGATTTAAATCCTGATAATACCTACACAGTAAAAGTGCTTTCAGCAGGGGGATATAATTCATCTGCGGGGACACAAATATGGACTACAGAAGAAAACAGGGATACGATATGGTCTATGGGTAACACGTGTGACATGGCCGAATTAACAGGATTAGTTTCAGATGAAACGGGAGATTTAACAATTAATGTAGCTTCAATAGGAGGCGGAGCATATATAAATGCTATTGAAATTATTGAATATATAACTAACAACATCACTTCAAACAAAACAAACATTTCTAACGAATTGATTGTATTTCCAAATCCCGCTAATGACAACCTGTTTGTTAACGGAGAAACAGTTCCATCCTATATTACAATATATTCTTGCGATGGGAGAAAAGTAAAATATGCTGAAAATACAAACACTGTTAACATTTCCGACTTAAAAAAAGGAATTTACATAGTCTTAATTAACATGCAGGAATCAATTACGACAAAAAAGATAATTAAAGAATAAAAATTATCAAACAACATAGCTTAAGGTTTTATAACACAAAATAAAAATTTAATGCAGAAAGTGCTAAATTTGAACAACACAACTTTTAACAAACAACTTAGAAAATTTATAGGCAAACATTTTTAATGCCCTACAGTAATAATTAACAATCATTAAAACAAATAAACAAAAAAAATGAAACACATTAACATTATATTGATTCTAGTCTTAATAAATTAATCTGGATTCTCAAGCCCAGGATAAATTGGAATACCCTGATTTCTTTGTCGAAAAAATAAATTCTGTGCCTGACATATTTATGACAGATACAGCTCTGGCATTACCTGACGGTGGCGAATACTTTTGTGGGCCGGTTTCAGTTGCCAATTCTTTGATTTATCTGCAAAAGAAAGGATTTAACAATTTATTGTCAGATTTTCAAAGTGACACGATGAAAATTTATAGCGATTTAATTTACCAATTGAGCGAGAATAAATATATGAAAACTCTCACTAACAAAATTACGCCTTCGGGCTATATGATCCGAGGACTAAAAAGGTATGTGAAAGATTCAGACTATGACTTTGAAAATATAGAATATAAAGAATTTGGTAAAAATCCAAGTTATGAAATTGATTGGTTAAAAAATCGTATTTCAAAAGGATATGAAACAATGATTTTTCTATGGATTATCAAGAAAATTGAACCAAATACAATGAAAATAATTGCCGGTCATTGGGTATCTTTAGTAGGCTATGGTAAGGATGAAAAAGGCAATACAAATTCTGAAATCTTAATTATACACGATCCGGGCAGTGGATTTAATTATAATACAAATGATTTTGTAGAATTAAAATTGTGCGATTCCGATTTTAATGCAGATAATCAGAATTTCAAAAATCACTATGAATTAATAGACTATGATTGTACAAAAGGTGCAGATAATATATTTCTTACAGGTGTACTTTGTTTTAAATTAAAAAAATAGAAAATATGGACTTACTAAAGTTTATTGGTGTAATAGCCGTAATTCTTGCTTTACATTACTTTTTATGGGGTAAAATATACAGAGGTCGGCTAGGGCATTTAAAGGGAATTAAAAAGGGATTATTATTTGTAACTTGTATTCTAGGAGAAGCATTGATTACAATACTATTTGGAATTTATGTTCTTAATTTCGGGCAATAATTGCGCATACCAAAACTCGGTATATCAAGAGAACGTTGGAAACAATATAATATAAGCTTAATAACAAAACCATATGAAATTAATTCATAAATTAAAAAAAAGAAACACCATGAATAAACTAAAGCTTTATTTACTTTTTATAGGCTCTCTTTTTATTTTATCTTTCTATAAGGTTGAACTAAAAGAAACTGTAATCGATTTAACAACATATAAATTAACAACGTATTCATCCATAAATAACAATAAGTATTTAATCGTTTTTGAATCAGGGCTTGGGGATGATCACAGTCCCTGGATTGCAAAGAATATCATTAAAAAGATAAGTGGGGTTTCAGATGTAGTAATTTATGATAGGGCTGGAATCGGGAAATCAGAATCTGGGCCTAATCCAAGAAACATTGAAAGGTTAAGCGCTGAATTGGATAGTGTTATTAATAAATTTATAAATGGCCGCAAAGTAATACTCGTGGGGCATTCTCTAGGCGGACTGATAATAAGAGACTATGCCATTAAGAATCCTGAAAAAACAGGGGCATTGCTGTTTGTTGATCCGACACATGAATTATACAATCACTTATCCCAATCTAATGAAGATACAATTTCCAATTTATTAGAAAGAATTTACGGCTCAGATTTCGGTGGCGTGAAGGAAGCCAATCAATTAATAGAAGACCTTCAATACTCCTCTACATTACCGAATTTGCCGGATGTTCCGGTAGTTGTTCTGACAAGTATGAAACAAAACGCTGATAATATTGCTGCAGACAAAATAAATGAATCTTCTCGACAAGGACATTATGATGCACAAGAAACCTTAAAGACCGGAGTAACAGATTTTACTCAAGTTGGCACTACCCGCTCGGGACATTACATTATGTATGACGAGCCCAGCCTCATAATAGATAATTTAAAACTATTGATTTCTAAATTAGATTAATGACTTAACTTGATTTAGGTTTACACAAATACTGTAAATTAACAGATATCATGGACAAGTAACCTGAGAGATTGCATGTTGCTAAATTGATACGCTTGTGAAAGCAAAAAAAATAAATTCAACTGACTAAAAACCAGAAACCGCTTCTTTTATTTCTTCCAGGCCAATAGCTATACCATAACAAACACCTTTCTCATTCATAAATGTAGAGCCTTGGGGATTAAGCTGAAGCGGATGCCCATCAAAATTGGTGCATGTTAGACCTAGCTCGTTAAATATGCATGAGTCACAAACGCTTCCATAGCTGTTTTTCCTGTAGGTTCACAATACCACCTCTGCCTTCTAACATGTAAAAACATAGCTTTGTCCCTAATAGAAAAATCCTGTATGATTGATGTTGAGTGAAAACCTTTTGAAATAAGCTTTACAAGCTCATATCCTTCTGGTTTTATGTCTTGCTCATCAAGATGAACATGGACTTCTCTGTTATTTACTTCAACATTTACAATTTCAAAACAAAAGTTGATAAATTCAACCTTTGATTATCTGTATATAAAAATTATTTCATGAACAAAACATCCCTTATTTCAATTATCATCTCCTCAACTCTAATTATTGCTACCAGCTGTATTCAAGAAAATAACACCAAGCAAAAAGAACAGGAATTATCAAACAACCAAAAACTAGCCATCGAACTACAAAATATAAATAACCAGGCTTTAAAAATTTACAATCAAGACAAACTGGGCACTATAAAACAAGCAATATATATTTTAGACAGCGCTTTAACAATATGTCCAACTTACCAGGTTGCCTTAAAAAATAAATACAAATTATACTATTTCTTAAAGGACTATAATAATATGTTAATCACCATAAACTGTATACTTGATTATTATGGCAGGTTAGAAGAAAGAGAATGTATGGTACATAAAGCAAAACTTTATGAATTAATAGAAAACCAGGATAGTGCTGATTTTTATTATCAGAAAGTGATAAAATCGTATGAAGACTATTTCAGCCTTATTGAATCATCAGGAAGAAGTGGAATTGTACAATCTCGTTTGTATTATGCAGAATGTTTATCTTTTTATGGTGAAACACAAAGGGCTATTGAGTACTTAAATAAGACGAAGATAATGTACCCGACAATAGATTATCTAAAAGATTATAAACTAAAAACATTTGAAGAATGGATGAATAGCTGGACACTAAATAATGATGGAACCGACTATCATGATGAAACATTGAAAGAAATAAACCTCTGCAAAAAACATTATATCAGTTATTAATATTAAAACTCTTTTAGAAACGACCAACAAACAAAATCAATTAATGAATAGAGCAGTAATTTTTGATATGGATGGAGTCTTAATCGACTCAGAGAAATTTTGGACACAAGCAGAAAAAGAAGTGTTTTCTGGTTTAGGAGTTAAAGTATCCGAAAAGTATTCTAAAATAACCAAATCAATGACAACCTCTGAAGTCACTAAATTCTGGTTTAATAAATACCCATGGCAGGGAAAAGACCTGGAAACTGTAGAGCAAATGGTAATCTCACGGGTAATTGAATTGATAAAAACAAAAAATTGTCAGATAACAGGAGTAAAACAATTTATTGAAAAACTAAAAACAAACAAATACAAAATTGGACTGGCAACAAATTCACCCAATAAAATTATTCCTGTAGTTTTAGATAAATTAGACATTTTGCATTTATTTGATTCCATTTCATCAGCAGAATTTGAAATAAAAGGCAAACCAGATCCTGCTATTTATTTTAACGCAGCAAAAAATCTAGGTATCAAACCAGAAGAATGTATCGTTATAGAAGATTCTTATACGGGTATGATAGCAGCAAAAAACGCTGGGATGACGGTAGTTGCTTTTACCAATGGAAACAAAAAGATTGATTTTGAGATAGCTGATTATCAAATAGACAATTTTGAAAACGATGAAATTGAATTTATAGAGATGGAATAAATTGCTAGTATAAACAACTGTATTATATGTTCCAAATTTATTCTAACTCCTAAAATCCGCAAAACTTTTGTTTATCCACGAATTACGCTAATTACGCGAAACAATTGGTTTCGCAACTTAAAAATATAGCAGTTTTCAAGTTATCAGACACAGTTTCCCTTACCCACTTTATTAAGGCTATTGAGGGAGAGCCTGAAAAACCAATAAGTTTTTCTATTAAGATGAATTGGATATTTGTATCAACTTTTGGTTGATTGTTGCCAAATGTACAACGGTTCTTCGTCCGCTGCGTGTGAACTTTGCAACAATAGCGACAAAACGAAAAATAAATTTTTTAAGTCTCGATGTTTTGGTCAGCCCTTGAATAACTCCAGCAAAAATATTTAGCAGCCATTTATAGATAATATGAGCAACAGCCATTATTATCAGAAAGACAGTATTCTCTTCAAGGAAGCTGTGAGGCATTGAGTCCCAATTGAAATCGTTGTTTTGTATATCGAAAACCCGTTCACTGTCGCCACGTTTGTTGTAAAATATTATTGCTTCTTTTTCAGAAATATCCCAATCATTGGTAATAATGAACAGGTAGTTTTTAGCATCGTTTGTAAAAACCGATCTTTGCCCGGTTTTGTTTGGCATGCGGTAAGCGACAATACGGTGCTCGAATTTCCCAAATCGATATTTGAAACTGTTCACTTCCATGTCCTGGAAATTAATGGTGCAAGGTTTCCAATCCTCGGTATCGGCAGCCATTGTCAACAAGGTTTCTGAATTTGAAGCTCTTATTGAAAATAAAATATTTTCTCCGTGAAAATAGTCTGTAACTTCTTTTATATATGAGCCGCAGTCCATACGGGCATAGCGAGGCTTTACCCCTTTATCCGCTAATAGCTTTAATGCCCTTTTATGAGTTGATAGCTGTGCCGTTTTAACATTGCTGTTACCATTTCGTCCCTCGATATAAACCGGTATGTTTGAGATAGTAGCTACCCCAGGGAAATATCCCTTTTTGTTTTTGTAGCTATATTCCGCATCGTATTTGTCGGCAGCTATAAACTGGTGGTCAAAATCATAAACCAGCCCCTTGGCGTTAGGGTCAAGCTGCTTGAATTCTAGGGCACTGTCAACCAAAAGATTATTCATCCTGGTATTGACATTGATTTTATTTGTTATGCCCGGGGCTGTTTCTATGTACTCGCATGGCACAGAGAGTTCTTTGTCGCCTCGAAGGATTGTATCGGCAGAAGGTGTTGAAATCCCTTTAAGGTTCTTTAATGTGTTCTCTTTAAGATAATTTACATCTTCTGTGGCATTGCCGCCACAAAAAGCGGTATATATCCGGCTCAATAATAAATCAGAGTAATTATAGCCTATTGTTTTTACTCTTGCACCAAGTTGATTATCAATAAAATCAATTGCGCCATGTGCAAAAAGTTGCTTATGTATTAGGTGGATACCACCAAATGGCGTTACATTTGAATCGAAAATTTTAGTCACACACCTAAATAGGTGAAAATTTTCGAGACCTGCATTCACTTGCAGGTCTTATTTATAAAAACTTTGCTAGTTTTTGCTAAATATTTGTTGCGGAAGTAAGGTAACTCAACAATAAAAGAAACAACTTAAGTTTACTTCTCTTTATAGCCAAAAATGTTTGAAGCTAAAAAAAGGAGTATATTTTATGCAAGATTAATGATATTTGAAAACAAAAAACCTGAAAATTTCAACAAAGGATATATGCAATGTATGTGTACTTGGTGAATATACATTTTAGTTAGCAACAATCGCAGAAAACCACGAAAAAACTTGCATTAGATACCAATAGTTGGTATTTTTGTAAAAAAACTATAAGTTATTAATTATGGCTAAAAATACATCGATATTGCTAGGAGATTACTTTGATAATTTTATAAATAAGCAAGTTGTGACAGGGAAATTCACATCAGCAAGTGAAGTCGTGAGAGCTGCTTTAAGACTATTTGAATATGAAGAGTCCAAGAAAACTGAATTAATAAAGGAACTAAAAAAAGGTGAGAAATCTGGATTTGTTAAAGGTTTTAGCAAGACTGAATTTCTGACAAATATTCACAAGAAGCATTTGGCTGAGTAATGGAATACAAAATCAGCAAACTTGCAAGCCAAGACCTTGAAAACATATGGTTATACACATTTGAAAATTGGTCTCTTGAACAAGCAGACAGATATTTCAATCTAATAATGAACCAAATAGAATTTCTAACTCAAAACCCTGATTCAGGGAATGATTTTAGTTATGTTCGGAAAGATTATTTTAGGTCTAAAATAAAATCACATTTCATTTTTTACAGAATTGACAAGAAAAATGAAATTTTGGAGATTATTAGAATTCTTCATCAAAGAATGGATATCGAGAACAGATTTAATGACTGAAATTATCGGCAGTTGCTAACAATGTGTCATACGTAATGGCGGGGAGAGTGGTAAATATCAAGGTTTGTTTCTCGCATCAAAACTATCTCGGTTTGATAGTGAGGAGTTCCGAAATCCACCACTACGCATATACTCAACGTTAAAAGCAAGACTATGAAAACGATATGAGCATATCAGCTAAAAGATTATCTTTGTGCAAAACGAAAAAATGAATAATAGAAACTTAATACGGTTTGATTGGGCTATAAAAAGACTTTTGAGAAACAAAGCTGATTTTACCGTGCTTGAAGGTTTCTTATCCGAACTTTTAAATGAAGATATTCTGATTCAGGATATTCTTGAGAGTGAAAGCAACCAACGACTTGATTCAGATAAATATAACCGAGTAGATATTTTAGTCAAAAACTCAAAGGGAGAATTAGTAATCATCGAGATACAAAACCAAAACGAGTATGATTATTTCCATAGAATGTCTTATGGAACATCAAAAGCGATAACTGAATATATATCAGTTGGAGAGCCTTATCAAAACATTAAGAAAGTCTATTCGATAAATATTGTTTATTTTGATTTAGGACAAGGTGATGACTATGTGTATCACGGCAAAACTGATTTTATTGGGATTCATAAAGCTGATAAACTAATGCTTTCGGAAAAACAGACTGAAATGTTAGGTGGAAAAATTGAACCTGCACAGATTTTTCCTGAATATTTTGTGATTAAGGTTAATCAATTTGATGATACAGCAAAAGATACTTTAGACCAGTGGATTTATTACTTAAAAAACAACGAGATTAAAGATAATTTTACTGCTAAAGGTATAACCCAAGCAAAAGAATTGTGGCGAGTTGATATATTACCCGAAGAGGAACAAAAGAGTTATTTTCAACATCTCAAAAATTTAAGAAATGAAGCAAGTCGGATATTGACTCTTAAAATAGATGCGGAGGATAGGGTTAAAAAGGAAAGAGATAAAGAGATTGCAAAGAATTTTAAGAATAATGGTGTCGATATTGATATTATTATAAAATCTACAGGACTATCAAGAGCGGAAATCGAAGTGTTATAATGCCCGAACCGCTAACAAAGTGTTATACGTAATTGCGGTGAAGGTGGTAAATTTCAAAGTTTTTCGCACGCTCCAGCACCATCTTGGCTTGATACTAACTAACACGCAATCCGCTGCAATGCATACATTAAGCCGTTAGCAATCATTGATGCAAATGAAATAGCAAGTTGAAAATGGAAGAATTATTAAAAATTAAAAAACGATTTAAACGTTCTGATAAGAAACGTTTTTTAGAGCATATTGACACAGAACTTAAAAGTTATGGATTTGACACTAAACAAAAGAAATTGGGGAGATTAATAAAATCAGTTAATATAGAGACTAAAAATGATAATCCTGATTATATTTTTATTGCCCACTATGACACAGGTACAGTTTTACCTTTTTGGTTTAACTGGACTTTAAAATTATTCGGAATTAACAGACAATTATTGATTATGTTTCTAATAGGTTTGTCGATTCCACTTTTATCTGGATTATTTACGGATATAATGCCTTATCTTGATAAAATGATTATTCTGGCATTAGGAGTGTCAATGTTTACAATATTTATTCCAAATAGTAGAAATCTTGATGACAACACAAGCGGAGTTGTAGCTTTACTAAAACTGGCAGAGAAATTTCAAAAATCGGAAATTAAAAATGCTAAGCTGATATTTGTAGATAATGAAGAGATTGGTTTATTGGGTTCAAGGGCACACTATAAGTATTTAAAGAAAAATAATTTAATTAATGATTCCTGTAAAGTATTCTCAATTGATTGCATTGGAGGAACTGGAAATGTCCCATTAATTATATCCAATGGTAAGTCTGAATATCTGAATTCTTTTAAAGATGCATTAATTGACGAATTTGGAGACTGCAAAACAGTCAAAATGGATTTGCCTGCATCAGATAATTATTCTTTTAAACGAAATGGAGCGTTGAATCTTAGTTTTGCGTCAAAATCAATAATTCCAGGTGGATTTTACATCAAAAACATACACTCAAAACGAGACAAACAGATTGACTTTAATCGAATAAATATAATTAGTGAGATAATAACAAAAATGATTAAATGAAATATCAACGAGGGCTAATAATGTGTAAAAATAATAGCCGGAAAAATGCTTATTCGGGTGGTTATAGCTTTTTAATAGAATTATAATTCAATACAAAACTTTAAAATATGACAATTAGTTACTTTTTAGCTTATTTTTCAATTCTTTTCCTTGCTACAATCATCCCAGGTCCAAGTATGTTATTAGCGCTTAATCATGGGGCAAATCATGGTATCAGTAAAACTATATATAGTGGGCTGGGAAATTTGATTGGAAATCTTTTAATGGCTTTAATATCATTATTAGGATTAGGCATCATATTAATAACATCAGGAGTAATTTTTAATATAATAAAATGGATTGGGGTGCTTTACCTCGTTTATATTGGCCTAAAAATGATATTTGAACCAATAGAACCAGATGAAAATAACATCTTTGAAACAAAACAAAAATTAAGCAGAAAGAATTCTAGATTATTCTTTGATGGATTTTTTATTGCAGTTGGCAATGCAAAAGGAATAATTTTCTTTACAGCTTTATTTCCTCAATTTATAAATATAAATAATACTTCGGCGAATGAGTTTATAATTGTATTTATTACTTTGGGAATTGTAGCTTTTGGGTGTTATATGATATATGGAGTATTAGGATTAAAAATTAATAAACTTTTCCAATTAGTTTCATTCAGAAAGATATTCAATAGAGTAACAGGTTCATTAATGATTGGGATTGGATTGACTATTGCGTTTTCGAAAAGAATTATTGACAAATAAAATATATTAAAAACGGACACGTCCATTTTAAAAAATGCACATGACGATTTTCAAAAATGATGCTGAGGGTTTTTAAAAATGCACGTGTCGGTTTTTGAAAACGGTGCTGTCCATTTTATTTGTCCATCTAAAACCGTGAAGAATTCTATATGACCTTAAAAATATAATTCCAGATCATTACGATTTAGTTGTAACAATATTGATTAATAAATCGTCATATGACAAAAATTATGAATAAACTCGTTTTTCTACTAATACTTATTTGTTCTACATTCATTGATTCTTGTGTACTGTTTAAAGAATCATCAAAAAATTGGTAGAATTCTCCAGGAGTAAAAATTAATTCACCTCAGATTTATGAGAAAAAACCGAACAATTCTTTCTTCAATCCAATTCCTTTGTCAAAGCAGTCATTGTATAAGTTTTTTGCTATTACATTTAAAGGTAATTCCTATAAGAAATAGACAGAATCTCAATTCTTCAATGACAGTATTTACAATAAAGGCGTTGTGCAATATTGAAAAAAATGTCTGATGGTGAAATACAGCAAACTCAAAATATATTTATTGTTCTAAATAATCTCTTCTTAAAAAAAATTCAACAACAAACATTTAATAATATCCCAATTATGAAAACACGCTACATTCTATTATTCTTATTACTTATCACATTACAAAGTAACGCACAAGACATTACAGGAAAATGGCATGGCTTACTTGATCCTCAAGGAGAATCTCTTCGTCTAACTCTTGATATTGAACAAACAAAAAGAGGCTATAAAACTACTTTATATAGTATCGACCAAACACCAGATGGTTTTGAGATGAAAAGTACCAAATTAAAAGATTCAACGTATACAACAAAAGCGTTACTCGGCTTATTTAATTATAGTGGTACTTTTACAGGAGCCGATATACAGGGTACTTTCAAACAATTTGGGATGGAATTTCCTTTGGTTTTCACAAGAGAAGAAATTGAGAAACCAGTTTTTAAACGGGCTCAAGAACCTGTTCTCCCATTACCTTATTACACTGAGGATATTAGGTTTACCAACAACAGCGATAGTATTACCCTGGCTGGCACATTGAGCTTACCTGGTAAAGAAGGAAAATATCCTGCAGTAATTTTAATCTCGGGGAGCGGACCTCAAAATCGTGATGAAGAACTAGCACGGCATAAACCTTTCCTTGTTCTTTCTGATTACTTAACCCGAAATGGTATTGCTGTTTTACGATACGATGACAGAGGATTTGGTGAGTCTACGGGTTGTCATGAATGCGCAACAACGGCCGATTTTGCCAGTGATGTAAATTCTGCTATTGAATATTTAAAAACAAGGACTGAAATTAACATCAACAAAATTGGGCTTATCGGACATAGTGAAGGGGGAATGATAGCCCCCATGGTAGCTTCAGGGAATAAAGATGTCTGTTTTATTGTAGCATTAGCTGCCCCCGGAGTTTCTCTTAAAGAAATTGTTTTAAAGCAAAATGAATTAATATCAAGAGCAGAAGGAGAATCTGATGAAAAAATAGCAATGAATAAAAACATTGCAGACAAAGTTATGGACATGATTAAAAATGCTGAAGATATTGATGTGTTAAAGAAACAACTATCAAAATACATTAAAAAAGAAACTAAAAAACACAAAAAGCTTGTAAAAAAGGATGGTGGCGTAAAAGCATTCGTAGATTATTATATCTCTGAATATGCAACACTGTGGATGATATATGCTCTAAATTATAATCCTACCGAATATCTCGAAAAAGTAAAGTGTCCGGCATTGTTCTTAAATGGAAATAAAGATTTACAGGTTGATTCTGAAGATAACTTATCAGCAATAGAAAATGCATTTCAAAACACGGAGAACAAAAATGTGGAAATTATCGAATATCCAAACCTTAATCATTTATTTCAAGAGTGCAGTACTGGAAGTCCCAGCGAATATTCTACTATTGAAGAAACTATATCTCCAATGGTGCTTGATGATATTAAAACATGGATAAAAAATATAATTGATTAAATCAATAAAAAGTTGGTAGATTTGGGCATAGATGTATTTAGGTTATTTATTGAAGATTAATTATTTAAAAGGTTTATCACATTAGACTAAGTAATAAATTACGAGATGAAAGCAAAAAGAATATTTAGGAATTTACTCATTATTGGAATATTAGTTTCAAATATTAGCTGTGATCAGATTTCAAAAAATATTGTCAGGCAAAAATTAGAATATAATGAACAGATTAATGTAGTAAGTAATTATCTAATTCTAACAAAGGTAGAGAATAAGGGAGCATTTTTAGGATTTGGAAATTCAATTCCCCGACCGATATATAAAATTTTAATGATTATTTTACCTTTAATTGTAATTGGATATGCTCTTTATTACTTATTAAAAAGCCAGAATGCTTTCAACCTTTTCAATATTGGGTTAAGTTTCTTAATTGGCGGTGGATTAGGTAATATCTTTGATAGAATACTATATGGTTCTGTGACTGACTTTTTATACTTTGATTTTGTTTTGTTCCATACAGGAATTGTAAACATGGCTGATATTTCTGTGACAATAGGATTCTTTTTGATTATGTATGATTTATATTTCAAACAAAAAAAATTAAAAATAGCTACAGCTGACAAACAATAAGCCCAGCTGTCAACTGGTGTTATAAAGCATGGTTAAGTGATAGAATATTAGGGCTAACCCGTTCCTATCTCACAATTATCAAGCAACGTCCGCAAGAAAACAATGAAGATAAGAAGCAAGAAGATTGATTTTCACAAAACGAAATACGGCAAAAATCTATTAATCGATTTAATACGGCTGGAATCGTTAGAGAAATATATTCATTCAGATAGCTTCCATCACTTGTCTTATTACGATATTACATTGATTACTGAAGGAGAAGGTCAATTCATTTTAGATGGAAAAAAGTATGAATTAAAAAATGGGCTTGTTGTTTTTTCTTTACCGGGACAAAACCGAAAATGGATCTTTAATAAAGTCCCTACTGGTTATGTCCTCATCTTTGAAAAAGCATTTCTTGTTTCTTTTTTTAGTGATAATGAGTTTGTTGACAAGTTACTCTATTTCAATCGAGATTTAAAAAATTATTCATTAAGACTTAATGAAACAGATACAATAAGCATCGTTGATATTTTTGAGAATATAGAGCATGAGATAAAGAATTTCAAAAAAAACGACGAACATATATTGCGTGCATTGTTATACCAGGCACTTATTTGGCTAAATAGAAAATTTAACGCGTCAGAGTCACATAGAAATCATACAGGACCAAACCGACATATCTCTAAATTTATTAACTTACTATCTAAGAAATATAAAGATGAACATCACGTATCTTATTATGCAGATAAGCTCAATATATCCACGGGACATTTAAATGATTTATCTAAATCGTTTTTAGGAATCAGTGCAAAAAAATACATATCTGTAAAGATAATAACTGAAGCAAAAAAACTCCTTGTCCTTTCTGACTCTCCTGTCTCTGAAATCGCATTGGAACTGGGATTCATTAACACCTCCTATTTTATTAAAATGTTTAAATCTGAAACAGGTAAAACTCCTTTATCTTTCAGAAAAGGACAAAACCTCTGAAAAGTACAATTTTCACATTGTTTTGTTGCATTGAGTATAATGTATCGATTTTAACTTTGTCGAAAAAAAATAAAATGTCGTTTACAGGATTTACAAAAACAACAATTAACTTTCTTAAAGACTTAGCGGTGAACAATAACAAGGAATGGTTTGAGAATAATAGAACCACATATGAAGAACACCTTCTAAATCCCTTAAAAGAATTGGCGACCAACCTGGGCACAGTAATTATTGGTATTGACAAAGAAATTGAAATTGCACCTAAAGTAAACAAAACAGTCTCGAAAATCTATCGGGACATTCGTTTCTCAAATGATAAATCACCTTTTCGGACAGACCAATGGCTTACATTCAGACGTCCCAATAAACAATGGGGAAATGTTCCTGAATTTTACTTCTATTTTACTCCGGAAGAATATCAATATGGAATGGGATTTTATACCGTTACTTCTCAAAATATGAGAGATATCAGAGAACACATTAATAATAACCCTCAACGATTTGATAAAATAATTGAGAATTATGAAAAACAGGAATGTTTTAAATTAGTTGGAGAGAATTATAAAAGAACTATTCCCAATGAACTTCCCGAAAAATTTCAGCCTTGGTATCAAAAAAAGAATATTGCAGTAAGCTGTACAAAAAAGTTAGAACAAGGATTTTATGATAAAAATTTGGGACAAGTTTTGGCAGATGCTTATGCTCTCAACACAGAATTTTATCAATTTATTATCGAAAGTATTAGTTAACTATGAAACGATTACCATTCTTTTTCAGCATAATGGTTTTAACATCTGCTACCTTTGCCCAGAGTATTGATGTAGATAAAATTAAAACACAAACCAATTCTGAGTTATTCAGGACAGAAATAATCGACAATGAAAAAACCTTAATACTTGAAGGAAACCAATACGACAGTTCTATTGACCCATTTACAGGAATGGAGAAAAGTAATTCAAGAGATGCAAAAGTTTTTTTAATAGGAGAAAAACAAACAGACTATATTATGAATTGAAATATAATTTATTAGAAAAATTGAAACATGTATACCTAAAAAATCCGGATAATAATAATGAAATTCAATATATATGGGATATAGAATACTTTAAGGATTATATCCGAATTAATAATTATATATGGCAACAAGAAAAAGTAAACAGTAGAGATAAAAGATTTTTCATTAGTACTATTAATTTTTCTTACGATAAAAATGGTGCGATAAGAGAAAAAGCTGTACATGTTGACTACGGCAATCATTCTAATAGTTCATACGAAAGATATTTTTATCAAAATAACAAAGTGATAAATGTGCTTTATTTTGAGGGAATTGAATTCCCTTATTACACAAATGCTGACAGTTGGGAATATAAAGGAGATGTACTTCTTAAAATTATACAGAATGAAGTACTCCGCAGAAAACTCTATAGAAAGATAAAAAACAAATTCTTCAGTTCAGATTATAAAATAATTGAAATCAAATAAAAAAAGATACCACAACACATATGCTCACTAAACTGACTGGAACAACAGAAACAAAAGGATTTTAACCAATTTAACAATCTTAGAAAACATGCAAAAAAAGAAAGTATTAGTGTTTTTGGCAAAAGCATTTGAAACAATGGAATTTAGTGCTTTTATAGATGTTCTTGGATGGGCTAAAAATGATTATGGACATAATCTACACGTCGACACATGTGGTTTTACAAATAAAGTAATAAGCACTTTTAATATACCTATACTAGTAGATAAAACCATTGAAGAAATAAATGTTGATGATTATGCTGCCTTGGCAATTCCTGGTGGATTTGGAGAATTTGGTTTTTATGAAGAAGCATATCACGATAAATTTTTACAATTAATTAAAGATTTTAATGCAAAAGGTAAAATCATTGCTACAGTTTGTTCTGGAGCTATGCCACTGGGAAAAAGTGGAATTCTTAAAAATCGGAATGCTACGACTTACCACTTAAAAGACGGATATTGACAAAAACAATTAAAAGAATTTGGAGTGAATATTGTGAATGAACCCATTGTAGTCGATGATAATATTATTACTTCTTATTGCCCTGAGACTGCACCCAAAGTTGCATTTGAGTTATTAAAAAAACTGACTTCAGAAAAAGATATGACGGTAATTAGAACAGCTATGGGATTCTAGAAAAAAGTCAACAAAATTGTATTTCTTTATTGAAGAGAAAACAAATAAAAAACCCTTTTTACAATGAAAAAGATGAATCTCAATCTAAAAATGAATAAAAAACTGCTTTATGAATTTCTTTCTGTAACATTTGCAGTGTTTCTTGGATTAATGTTAAATCAATGGAAAGATAACCGCAACAATGATAAACTGGCTAAACAATCGAACAGCAATATTCTTTCAGAAATCACAGACAATAAAACTACAGTACAGGAAATGCTGGAAGAGCAAAAATTGGCTTTGGCAAGAATCGATAGCATTTTACCTCTACTTGACAACTCTGATGAACAAGGTGATACCTACATCGGCATGAACTTTCAAATTATTAGTTCGACTTCTTGGGAAACAGCAAAATTAACTCAAGCTATTGTTTATATGGACATTGAAATAGTAAATGATATTGCAGGGGTGTATGATTTCCAGGATTATTACGAATCTATTGTAAAGGAGTTTGTTGTAGATAACATTTATAATAAACCTGAAAAAAGAGATGCCGAATTTATAAGAAAAATGAAAGTATTCTTAGAAGCAATTATACCAATGGAGAATAACCTAATCGAGTATTACGATTATTTACAATCTGAGCTTATAGATATAACGTGATTTCGACTTAAATAATAATTCACAATGAAAAATACATTTTTCCTACTAGTATTTTCTTTCTTATTTATTCAAACACATCAGGCCCAAAGCTCCGGTTCAAATGAAGAACTAATTAATTATCTTAAATCAAGAGACGGATTTGTTGCTCTATGGGATTTTAGTGAATCACCAGGAAAAAAAAGAAGATGTTTAGACTCAAAAAAGTATGCTTTAAAAGAAAAGAATGGAAAAATAGAGCGAATTAATAACGGACCTGTTTCAGGTTATTCCATTAAACTTGATGGTGAGAAATACCTATCGTTAGCTCACAAAAAAACAGACAAACTAAATATTTATGGCCGGGATAAAGAAGTTACTGTAATAGCATTTGTAAATTGGACTGGCGAACAAACAGGTTTTGTTGGTGGAATGTGGAATGAATACCAGGATGGAGGTAAACGGCAATATGGTTTGTTTGTTTCGTTACCCTACTATAATGGAGATAAGCAGGTTTGTGGCCATATTTCAAAAACCGGGAAGGCAACACCTCCATTTCCTTACTCTATCGATTATTCTGCAAGCAAACAGGAAGTCCCGGCAAATGAATGGTGCTGTGTTGGATTTACGTATGACAATGAATATATTCGTTCATTCTTTAACGGAATATCTATTGATAGAGAACCTGAATTAATCGATCACACAGAAGGTTTTGAAGGCTATCCAAATGGTCTTATACAATCAAAAAATCCGTATTACTTTCCGGATGGAATGGGTAATAATGGCTCTGACTTCACAGTTGGTGCTGTTTTACTAAAAAATGGAATGGGCAATTTATTCAAAGGACAGATTGGTGGTTTAGCTGTTTTTGATAAAGCCTTATCTGAAGACGAGATGAAAACAATTTATGAACTATCTTTAAAATAGACGAATACAAACTAAACCAACATACATGGAGAAGATACTTATTTTAGGAGGAACCAATTTTATAGGTCGAAACTTGGTTAACAAATTAATCCAACTAAACAGTTATAACATTACGCTTTTTAACCGGGGAAAATCCAACCCGGATTTATATTCTGACATAAAGGAGCTTCATGGTGACAGAAACACTTCTGATATAAACCTGATTTTTGAAGAAAACTGGGATTACATAATTGATGTATCATGTTATTTTCCGGATTCATTATCCAACATTGTATCTCAAATGGACAACAGCCTGAAGCGATACATTTTTATTTCTACCTGCTCTGTTTATGACAATAATTTGGATAAATCTCTGTTTCGAGACGAAAATTCTCCTACTCTCAGTTGCACAAATTCAGAACGTATTGATTCTTCGGTATCCACTTATGGAAACAGAAAAGCAGAATGCGAAAGAATACTAACACAAAGTAATTTACACTATACAATTCTTCGTCCTTCACTGGTTTATGGCCCCTATGATAAAACAGACCGGTTTTATTATTGGCTGTTTCAAATAAAAAAAGAGAATCAATTGTTAGTACCCAATCAGGGGAAAAATATCTTTTCTATTACTTATGTTAATGATCTAATCGAGGGTATTATAAAATCCATAAACATTGATATTGATTCCAATATCTATAACGTAACATCGTATCCAGATTTATCCATTTCAAAACTAATTGACACCGCTTCACTCCTATTGAATAAACATCCAAATTTAAATTATGTGAATTCAGTTTTTTTAAACGAAAATAACATAGCACAATGGACTGATTTACCCCTATGGCTTGATTGTGATTATTTCACCTATAGCAACAAAAAGATTCTAAAAAATCTAAACCTGAAAATCACTGATTTTGAAGAATCCGTATCAACCACAATCGATTATTATATTCAATCAGGCTGGCAAAAACCCAACTATGGATTATCAGAAAAAACTCTAAAGATGTTGATAGAGAAATTATCTATACAATGAACTACCCCGGGGCATGCCCCGAGGTATCTAAAGGAGTTTGCTTTGCAAACATATTCACTTCCGACCCAGAGGGTCTAGGAATTAAACCATATTATGATTAAAAACACCTCAAAATAAACAAATTTGTTTAGACACCCAGGTTTCGTATCTTTGTTAAATAAATTAATAGTAGCATGTTGCCAGAACTAAATAAAATAAAAGGAATTCATCCTGGTGTTATCCTAAAACGTGAAATAAAAAAACGCGGCATAAAAAATAAGGATTTCGCATCAATGGTAAATGAACATGCACAGACTATTAGTGCAATAATCAAAGAAAAAAGAAGTATAAATCCTAAATTGTCAATAAAATTAGGTGAGAATCTCGGGATTGATGCAGATTACTTTATGATTCTGCAGGCGAGCTATGATGTAAAGCATGCAGATATTTCAGAATTTAAAAACACAATACCAGATTTAAATAAAATCAGGAGAATTTTATTCTGGGATACAGATTTTGACAAAATAGATTGGCAAAAGAATAAAAGAGCAATCATAAAAAGAATATTTGAAAGAGGTTCTGAAATCGAAATAAAAGAGATTCTTAATTTTTATGGATTGGAAATTGTTCAAAAAGAGATAGCAAATATAAAAGAAAGTTACTTGCCAACATTTGTTCAGAATGTTAATAGATATTTAAATACTAAATGAAGATTTACAAAGAAACAATTTCTGTTTTGCTTTGGGATATCCTAAACGAGTTAATGAAACTAAAAGAGTTGGAATCATTTAGATTAGTTGGTGGAACTTCATTGAGTTTGTTGTTAGGCCATCGAATTTCAGTTGACATAGATTTATTTACTGATGCAGAATACGATTCCATCGATTTTAAACAAATTGATAAACGGTTACAAGAATCTTTTGATTATATAAATTTTAGTTTTAGTGACAATCCAGGCTTAGGTAAATCTTATTTTATTGGCAGAAATGAAAACGAAATAATAAAATTAGACCTCTTCTATACAGATACTTTTGTATATCCGATGATAAAACACAAAGGACTTAGATTATCACAATTAGAAGAAATAGTTGCAATGAAACTGGAAATCATCGGACAGAATGGAAGAAAAAAAGATTTTTGGGATATACATGAATTAATGGAGTTTTTTCCTTTAAAGGAAATGTTGACTTTCTATGAAAAAAGATATCCTTTTAGTTCTACAAAAGACGAGATTATCAAAAAATTAACAGATTTTAAATTAGCAGATTTAGATTTTGATCCGATATGTCTGAAAGGAAAATATTGGGAAATTATAAAGCTTGATATAGAGGAAGCAGTGGAAAAAAACTTTCGCTAACAGCTCAAGTGATGAAATTTTCGAGCTGCAGGAGTATTTTCAACTAAGTGTGCCAACAGGCTAACAAGAGTTAAAACTTATTATATTTACAAACTAAATTTCAAAAAAACATAAACTAACATGAAGAAAAACACTACTCCCACTAGATATCCATTATCAATTCATATTCATCTATATTTTGTTGTGTATAATTAACTATTATCAATAGCTAGTAGTTAAGCATAAGCTTGAATTCATGACTCATAAAAAAAAATAAAGTATGAAAATCTTATTAACAATATTTAGTGTTTTTCTGATAGAACAATCTTTAATAGGTCAAACCGATCAAATTCTAAATGATTATATAATAAACTTATCGGGTGATACAATTTTTGGAGACGTTAAAAAAATGAATTCTAATATTAAAATAGAATTCATACATGACTCGAAATCTATAAAGTATAGAGCAGATAAAATTTCAGGGTACAAAAAAGGTATTAAGGTATATAAAACAAAACGGATTAATGATATCCCCGTATATGTTGAGTTACTTTTCAGTGATATTATAACCTTATATTGTTCCAGAAATCAGTTAACTGAGTATGATATTGATTACCATCTTGAGAATGATAATAAAATTATATCTTTTACTGAGAATTCAAATTGGACTAAGTATTTGTCCTTATATTTAAAGGACTACCAAATATTAGCAAATGCTATTGAAAATAAATGTTTCAATTTCAGAGACATCACAGAAATAGTTCGATTATATAATAATTGGAAAAAAGATAATATTGATGGTATTAATCCAATATTATCGGATAAAAAAATGAAAGGTTTTTCTCAAGGCACTATAACTTTTAATAATGGTTCGACAATAAATGGATTCTTGCAATTCTCAGATTTTCTTGATGTTATAAATTTCATCTCCTATGATGGTGAAGAAGCTACTTATAACTTGAACGAAGTTGAAAATTTTAAATCTAACGGTAAAAAATACATTATAATAAAAAATAAGCCTGCTAAAGAAATAATTAAGGGTAAGATAGCATTGTACCAAAAATCAAATTACACTTCTGGTATAAATAATCAATCAGGTCACTCATATATAAGACTTTACATTCTCAAACAAGAAAGTGAATTATTAACAGAAGTGGATAAAATCAATTTGAAAGATTTCTTTGTAGACAATAAATTTCTCTTACAAAAAATAGATTCTGGGTATTATACTATTGACGATTTAGAAACAATTATTGCAATCTATAACCAATTGTAAAAAACTAGTGCTTATCAGCGTCTATAAAGCATGGAAAGGTGATGAAATTTGCAAGCTACATTATGCCGCTCCTACTCCTCTAAACCTTGACTCTAAAGTATCACGAAATTCACCACGTTAAATAGCTGTAACACATTAAACATAAACCATTTATTTATAAGAAATTTTAAAAGACATCATTACTTAAATAGGAAGAGAGACATCAAATGAAAAAAGCAATTATAATTGGAGCATCATCAGGAATAGGAAACAGACTTGCAAAGCTATTATGCGAAAATGGCTATAAAGTCGGTATTACAGGAAGAAAAACCTAATTATTAAATGACCTCAAAAAGACAAACTCCAATTCTTTTTTTGTAAAAAGTTTTGATGCAACAGATACAAAAACCTCTATAGAAAAATTAGAAGAACTGACTTCTGAACTTGGCGGACTCGATTTACTGGTTTTAAGTTCAGGTACAGGTGATATAAATGAAACACTAGACTTTGAAATTGAAAAAAAAGCAATTGATTTAAATGTAACAGGCTTTACTTGTATTGTAGATTGGACATTTAATTATTTTGAGAAACAGCAACATGGACATTTAGTGGCTGTAACTTCAGCAGCTGGATTGAGAGGTAGCTCTCACGCTCCATCTTACAATGCGACTAAATCATACCAGATAAATTATTTGGAAGGATTAAGGCAAAAATCAACAAAATCTAAGAAACCTATTTTTGTAACAGACATAAGACCTGGTTTAGTTGATACCGATATGGCAAAAGGAGAAGGATTATTTTGGGTAATGCCTGTTGAAAAAGTTACCAAACAGATTTTTAAGGCTATCAAGAAAAAGAGAAAGGTTGTCTATGTAACAAAACGTTGGGGTGTTATTGCAAGAATACAGAAGATATTACCAGGATTTATTTATGATAAAATCTAATAAAAAGAATTAACAACAGACCCGTAACAGCAAATAAAAGTTATAGGCTAGTTTGAAATACGGTGGATGAGAACGCTGGACAATTTTAAGCTCAAGTTGTAATCTCGCTGAGTGCGTTTCTTGTTATGATGATCTTGTTTATCCTTTATAAGCAAATTTTATTTTGCTTTTATGCAAAAAACAAAATACACATGTATGTTTTTAAAAACGGACACGTGCATTTAAAAAAATGCACATGACGATTTTCAAAAATGGTGCTGAGGGTTTTTAAAAATGCACGTGTCGGTTTTTGAAATTGGTGCTGTCGTTTTTGTTAGCCCCTTGTTTATCATAAAAAATTCAATACGAAATATCTATACAATAGTATCTATTGCTTACTGTAACTCAACTATCCTGCATTCCAACCAAATAGCGCGTTACAAATTAAAAGACGCTAATATTTAAAGATATGATGTAATAAAAAGTATGTTTCTGCGAACTACTTTCTTCGTTAATTACTAGTCATTTAGCTATTAATCTTATAAGTTTACACATAACTATTTAAAATAATAATCCTAAATATGCCAGTATAGAAAAAGCACAAAACTTTCCTTTTATAATTCGATATGGTATATATAAGGAATGTTTTATTCTTAAAAAAACAAGTTAGCAAAAATGCTTGGATTGCAGTACATAAAAGAAATCGTATTTTCAGGAAAAATTATTGAGATGGGAAGTTTAGCATTAAATAATAAGACACTTGATAAATATTTCGGTTTCTTGAAAAAGCTTGATAATAATTCGAAGAAACGTTTGATTATTAAATTAACTGAATCATTGGAGATAAGAGAGAACCGTAAGCCTGATTTGAATGCTTTATTTGGAAAATGGGAAGATGAAAAAGACTCAGATACCATAATCAAGGAAATTCGTGATTCAAGAGTTAAAAATCGAGATATAGAAGAATTTTAATGACCTAGCTTTTAGATACCAACATTTGCATACATTTCTTTCGTGGTAGGTTCAACCTTATTGAAAGATTTGTGAAAATTGGACTTGAAAATTGTGCCATATCTGAAATAACCTTAGCTGAATTAGTATTTGGAGCTGAAAACAGTTCAAACCCTGATAAAAACCATAAAATTATTGAAGATTTCTCTGAACAAGTTGCCATTTTGCCGATTTTTGATTCGATTTATCGATATGGAAAGGAAAAAGCGAGATTAAGAAAAAACGGTAATATGATTAGTGACTTTGATTTATTAATTGGATGTACAGCTGTTGAAAGTGATATGATAATGGTTACTGAAAACGTTAGTGAATTTGAAAGAATTTCAGGAATATGTATTGAAAACTGGATTGAACGCTAGATAAAAAGCACATTTTGCTAACCCGGTGTATACCCCTGATAGCTTAAGTTTGCGATGCTGCATATGGCGCAAGTTTTTAACTTGTACCAGCATAAAATAAGGCACTGCTACCATACGAACCTTTAGTTCGGCAAAGCCAATTCTTTCGCATAGCAACAAAAAACAAGAAGGAGTGGATTAGTAAATATTACCAGGAGCGCTGCGATATAACTCTTTCATAGCCAGTCCCGCTTCATCAGGAAACGATAGGAGATAATCGCATGGCAGCATAAGTGCAAAAAACCAAACTGGAAAATTTTGTCCTGTTAATATTATTTAACACCTAAAATCCGCAAAACTTTTGTTTATCCACGAATTACGCTAATTACGCGAAACAATTGGTTTCGCAACTTAAAAATATAGCAGTTTTCAAGTTATCAGACACAGTTTCCCTTACCCACTTTATTAAGGCTATTGAGGGAGAGCCTGAAAAACCAATAAGTTTTTCTATTAAGATGAATTGGATATTTGTATCAACTTTTGGTTGATTGTTGCCAAATGTACAACGGTTCTTCGTCCGCTGCGTGTGAACTTTGCAACAATAGCGACAAAACGAAAAATAAATTTTTTAAGTCTCGATGTTTTGGTCAGCCCTTGAATAACTCCAGCAAAAATATTTAGCAGCCATTTATAGATAATATGAGCAACAGCCATTATTATCAGAAAGACAGTATTCTCTTCAAGGAAGCTGTGAGGCATTGAGTCCCAATTGAAATCGTTGTTTTGTATATCGAAAACCCGTTCACTGTCGCCACGTTTGTTGTAAAATATTATTGCTTCTTTTTCAGAAATATCCCAATCATTGGTAATAATGAACAGGTAGTTTTTAGCATCGTTTGTAAAAACCGATCTTTGCCCGGTTTTGTTTGGCATGCGGTAAGCGACAATACGGTGCTCGAATTTCCCAAATCGATATTTGAAACTGTTCACTTCCATGTCCTGGAAATTAATGGTGCAAGGTTTCCAATTCTCGGTATCGGCAGCCATTGTCAACAAGGTTTCTGAATTTGAAGCTCTTATTGAAAATAAAATATTTTCTCCGTGAAAATAGTCTGTAACTTCTTTTATATATGAGCCGCAGTCCATACGGGCATAGCGAGGCTTTACCCCTTTATCCGCTAATAGCTTTAATGCCCTTTTATGAGTTGATAGCTGTGCCGCTTTAACATTGCAGTTACCATTTCGTCCCTCGATATAAACCGGTATGTTTGAGATAGTAGCTACCCCAGGGAAATATCCCTTTTTGTTTTTGTAGCTATATTCCGCATCGTATTTGTCGGCAGCTATAAACTGGTGGTCAAAATCATAAACCAGCCCCTTGGCGTTAGGGTCAAGCTGCTTGAATTCTAGGGCACTGTCAACCAAAAGATTATTCATCCTGGTATTGACATTGATTTTATTTGTTATGCCCGGGGCTGTTTCTATGTACTCGCATGGCACAGAGAGTTCTTTGTCGCCTCGAAGGATTGTATCGGCAGAAGGTGTTGAAATCCCTTTAAGGTTCTTTAATGTGTTCTCTTTAAGATAATTTACATCTTCTGTGGCATTGCCGCCACAAAAAGCGGTATATATCCGGCTCAATAATAAATCAGAGTAATTATAGCCTATTGTTTTTACTCTTGCACCAAGTTGATTATCAATAAAATCAATTGCGCCATGTGCAAAAAGTTGCTTATGTATTAGGTGGATACCACCAAATGGCGTTACATTTGAATCGAAAATTTTAGTCACACACCTAAATAGGTGAAAATTTTCGAGACCTGCATTCACTTGCAGGTCTTATTTATAAAAACTTTGCTAGTTTTTGCTAAATATTTGTTGCGGAAGTAAGGTAACAAAAAAAGAGCTTATAATAAATAATTTTATAATTTCAACGTTTATAAGCACTAAATGAATCTATCTTAAAAATTTTCATTTTTATTGAAACCAATTTTATAACTAATTTAAATTTAATTATTATGAACGTAAAAAAACTGTTTTTTGTTTTTACACTTTTAAGTGCTGTTATTTATGGTTGTACCAAAGAAGGCCCGACAGGTCCTGCCGGTGCAGATGGTGCAGATGGTGCAGACGGACAAGATGGTACAGCAAATGTTATTTATTCATCCTGGACATATTTTTCTTCATCCGACTGGAGTGAATTAACAAATGATTATGGAAAATATGTCAGGATTTATTCCACTACTTCTGATGATATTACCCAGAGCGTTATAGATTCCGGACTTGTTATGGTTTATGTGAAATTTGTAGGTGCAACTAGTCCAATGCCTTTGCCTTTATCTATGTGTATAACAAAATCTTCGCTCCAACATTTAAACTTCAGGTTATCGACATCAACTCTTAAGATTGTTTTTTTCGATATTGAAGACAACGATGACCCCGGTACTTTCTCCGGTACTAACAGTTACAGGTATATTATTATTCCAGGAGGTGTACAGGCAACTTTAACCAAATCATTGAGGCGTGAAGAGATTGACTATAATCAGATGGATTACAGTGAATTATGCAAATTATTAAATATACCTGAATAAAGAACTTCAAGGGGCTGTCTAAAAAAAGGTTTAGACAGCCTTCTGGCTGCCGCGCGAACCTTTAGCCCGGCGAAGCCAATCCTTTCGCGTGGCAACCAGGCATAAAAAACCAAATTGGAAAATATTAATCTTAAAAAAAAAGGGATTCCAAGATATTTATTGATTAACAAACAAGGAGACATTATTGATAAAGATGCCCCGATTCCAGGTGATGATATATTGGGCGGTATAAACTATAGTCTGGTTGAGAAAGTTAAAGAACTGATTGAGAACAAATAATTACTGGCCATAACAATAAACATCGGTCATGTGGTAGATAGTGCTAATTTTGAGCATGGTAACATTTAATAAATCAAATAGCGGTTTGATACTTTGGAGCTTTGAAATGCCAAACGCCCCAACAGACAATACAACCAAGAGTGCTACCTGATAAATTAAGAAATGAAATTTGAATTAGATAAACAGACGATAAAAGACCTTGAAATATTTGGATATGGAAAATCAAATGATTCCATATTCAGCTTCTACAATAGAACAAAAACCATTGGCGGCAGAGACTGTCTATTAAAGTTAATGGAGAATCCATTGATTGATTTACAACAATTAAAAAAAAGAAGTGGTTTAATCAAATTCATCTCGTCAATTGATTTAGATTTAAAAATAAACTCAAGTCAATTTGACTTTATCGTGACTTATATCCAATTAAATATACCCTCACTTAAAAACAACTGGATTGATGCCTTTTTTCAAAACTTATCTTATCGATTAAAACCAAAAAACAATTATTATCTGATTCAAACGGGTATTCAACAATTAATCTACTTGATAAAACATATACAAGAACTAATTAATTCAATGGATAATGATATGCCAGAAGAGTTTGCTCAACTGATATCTAATTTAAAAGGATTTATTAATACTAGAGATTTTAGAGCAATTGAGACCAAAGGTGATAAGATTGGTTTTAAAAATATTAATCGATTCGATTATTTATTTAGAAAGAAATACAAACATGAGTTAATCGATTTTATAAAAAAAATACATCTTTTCGATGCTTATATTTCGATAGGCAAAGTAGCAAAAGAGAAATGTTTGGCATTTGCTGATTATATTGATTCTTCTACTTCAAATATTTCAATACAAAAATTGTATCATCCACTATTAAAGAATGCTGTACCTTATGATGTTGAAATTTCTAAATCAAATAACTTGTGCTTTTTAACTGGGCCCAACATGGCAGGTAAGTCAACATTTCTAAAATCATTGGGGATTTCAATATATATATCCCATTTAGGCTTTCCAGTTCCAGCTGTAAAAATGAGGACTTCAATTTATAATGGGGTAATTACAACAATAAACCTTTCTGATAATATGAATAGAGGATACAGCCATTTTTATAGTGAAGTAAGAAGAGTAAAAGAAACTGCGATAAAACTAAAAGAGAAAAACAGACTTTTTGTAATTTTTGATGAGTTGTTTCGAGGAACAAATGTTAAGGATGCTTTTGATGCATCATTATTAATAATTAAATCATTTGCTAAAATAAATAAAAGTACGTTTTTCGTTTCAACTCATATCACTGAAATAGCAGAAGAACTTAACAAATTAACTAACATTGACTATAAATATTTTGATTCTGAGCTTAGTGATAATAAGCCTGTTTATAAATATGAATTAAAAGATGGAGTATCACATGAAAGGTTAGGTATGCATATAGTGAAAAATGAAAAAATTGTGGATATTTTAGATTCAATAACAAAGAATTAAAAATGTAATATCAGATAAAAAATATAGCTTTTGAAGCCATAAAACTTTCTTAAAAAAACAGAATGGATACAGAATATAAATCAAACATTGCAGAACACTATTTTGCATACAGACCACCCTTGCATCAATTAATACTAGAAAATGCTTTAAAATCACAAAAATTTGAGACCGGTTTAGATGTAGGTAGTGGAACAGGAAATTCTTCAATTGCACTGAAACAGTATTGTTCAAATGTAACGGGCATTGAGCCCAGCAAATACATGTATAGCAAAGCAATTCCTTATAAAGGTATTGAATATATAAATTCGGATTTGTTAAACTACCCCCTAAAAGAAAATTATTTCGATATTGTAACTTTTGCAGGTTCGCTTTTCTATGCAAAATCGCAGGAATTATTAGATAAGTTATTGACTGTTATCAAAAAAAAAGGAGTTGTTGTTGTTTATGATTTCAAAATCTTCTTGGATGATATTTGCAGTAAATTATTCGGAACATCTGTTGAAAAGGAATCAAAGTATAATCACGAAGAAACTTTTTCAGGTTTAGATAATAAAACTTTATTATTTATCAACGCAGAAACACAAAGACTATCATTTGAAATAAAAACAGAAGAATTGACTCACCTGATATTGTCTTCACAAAAAGAGTACAAGGCTGCTCAAAAAAAATATAACGTAGAAAATCCTTTTGAGTCTCTTAAAAATGAAATAAAAAAACAATCAAATTATATTTTAACAGCAGAAACATATTTTTCAATTTACGAAAATATCGTGAAGTCTTTCAAATAAACCACGTATGGATTTTCAATCCATACGTGGTTTATTTATCTTTATATTGATTGGATATGTTTTTAACATATTACAGAATTAACAACGAGTAAATTGTCGCAAAAAAAACGATAAAAACACTGTACAGAAAACATTAAATTTTAACGAAATACCAACGTTTTACATCACCACCATTACTGCTAATATTTTTACATTTGGCGCTAATGAGAGGAACTCTATAAAAAAATCGCAATGAGTATTTTTAATATAATCTGGATTATTTGGTTTTCGTCAGAAATTTTGTTGAATAGATTGGTACGTTCAGGTTCTGCTGATAAAAAAAATCAAGACAAAGGATCATTAATCATCATTTGGATTATGATTGCTCTGGCTATTACTTCAGGTATTGTCTTATCACAATTTTTCAAAATCCCAATAAGCAATCAATTATTGATACCATATATTGGACTTTTTTACTATTGTCTCAGGTATAATACTATGATTTTTTTCTATTTGGACTTTAGGCAAACTATTTACAGTTGATGTTACAATTAGGAATAATCATAAATAGTTTAATGTAGACGACTTGAATATTTTTGTAAATCGAACAAACAAGCAAAAAAAACCTGTATATAAGCATAATTTTTTCGAATACTCAAATCAAAATAAAAATTTTGTAATTTTCAGATTTAAAAGAACATAATAGATGTATAGTTAAATATAAAAAAAAATATTTAGGCTTGATTACTAAATGAACATCGACTTTTACATAAAAAATAGTTACAAAATATCAAGGCTGATTACGAATGAATACAGTACTTCCTTTTCTTTGGCAACATCGTTATTAGAGAAAGAAAAAAAACGTTCTATATATGCTATTTATGGATTTGTACGCCTTGCAGATGAAATAGTAGACAGCTTTCACGGATATGATAAAGCCTTTTTGTTAAATAAATTAAACGACGATCTTAATTATGCATTAAGTAATGGAATTAGTACAAATACAATATTAACCGCATTTTCAGATACTGTAAAAAGATACAAAATCAGCCTCGAATATATTCAAGCGTTCATGCAAAGTATGGCAAATGATTTAAAAAAAACTGAATATACCAACGTAAAAGATTTCGATAACTATGTATACGGTTCGGCTGACGTAGTTGGATTAATGTGCTTGAAAGTATTTTGCAATGGAGAGAGTGAGCTATTTGAAACCTTAAAGTATCCTGCGCAGAAATTAGGTTCTGCATTTCAAAAAGTAAATTTTCTGAGAGACTTAAAAGATGACATAAACAATTTAGGAAGAACTTATTTTCCAGAAATATCAAATAGCACATTCAATCAGGAAACAAAGCAAATTATCGAAAAATCGATACAAAAAGATTTTGATGATGCATGGAGTGGTCTTATACATTTACCGGGAAGGTCGAAATTGGCTGTTGCCCTTGCTTTTTATTATTTCAAAAGCCTTTTACTTAAAATAAAAAGAACCCCAGCAGAGAAAATTCTAAAAAAAAGAATAAGAATTTCGAATCTTAAAAAGTACTTGATTATTATACAAGTAATCTTTTTGTATAAAACAAAACTTATTTAAACAATAGAAATACCAGAAAATGAATAGTTCCAGTAACATTTTTTTAAAAGGAATAGTTTTATCTATGACTATTTCTTTAATTTCCTACTCTTCAATACCCAAAGGTATAAAAGCAGTTTCGACTTTTAATAAAGAATCATTCTTAGGAAAATGGTATGAGATTGCCCGCTTCGATTTTAAATTCGAAAAAGGTCTAAACAACACAACAGCTAAATATTCCACACGTGATGATGGTAAAATAAAAGTGCCCAATCGGGGATATGACTATGAACAAAATAATTGGATAGAAGCCATTGGCAAAGCAAAATTTGTAGATCAAGGCACGATAGCCATGTTTAAAGTTTCGTTTTTTGGCCCGTTCTATTCAGGGTATAATGTAATAGCCATTGATCCAGAATATAAACATGCCTTGGTCTGTGGATCAAACAAAAAATATCTATGGATTCTTTCAAGAGAAAAAACCATCCCTGATACAATAAAAAAAATATTTAGAAAAAGCTAAAATATTAGGTTTTAATACTTCAAACCTGCTGTGGATTGAGCATGATAAATAAACAAAAATAATGGAACTATATCCTAAAAACAAAATACCAATTACCGAAATAAAGAAATTTACCATCATCTTCTATATTGTTGGTCTTTTGGGATTTATCATTCCATTTACAAAATCATTTTTTATTTTTATTACCCCGTTTGCGTTGCTGCTTAATTTTTATTTACTGGCAATTTTCCATGAAAATTATACTTTAAAGGATGTTCAAATTTTTCTGTTAATTTTTCTTTTGGGATACACAATTGAGGTTATTGGTGTAAAAACAGGACTAATTTTTGGCAATTATACTTATGGGAAAGCCTTAGGGATAAAATTACTAGAAACCCCCTTATTGGTTGGTATTAACTGGCTTTTTTTAAGCTATGCATCTTTAACAATTGCAGAAAATTTTAAAATAAAAAATTGGCTAACCGTATTTATTGCACCTGCCCTAATGCTTTCTTATGACATTATTCTGGAACAGGTAGCGCCAAAAATGGATATGTGGAATTGGCAATACTCTGAAGTGCCTATAAAAAACTATATTGCATGGTATATAATAGCTTTTTGTTTTGTATTGATAATAAAAGCATTTAAAATTAAGACTAAAAACCCTTTGTCTGTAATTCTGTCTATATGTCAGTTTGTGTTTTTCGCCCTTTTAATTTTTTTATTATAAAACATGATTAAGGCAAAGCATCATAAGGTTATATACCCCCTTTTTCAATGGTTAAGCCGATTTCTAATTAATCGGAAGTTTCATTCTGTTTATATTAATGGAGAATTTAGGGACAACGGAAATTCGGTGTTGGTAATAGCAAATCATGTAAGCTGGTGGGATGGTTTCTGGATAATGCTATTAAATTTAAAAATCATTAATCGCAGGTTTCATTTTATGATGCTTGAAGAACAATTAAAAAAACATTGGTATTTCAATTATACAGGTGGTTATTCCATAAAAAAGAAATCCAGAAGTATCAAAGAAAGTATCAATTATAGCATTAAGTTGTTGCAACAATCCCAAAATATGGTTTTGCTGTTTCCCCAAGGACAAATTCATTCATTATACCTAAATAAAGTTGTTTTCGAAAAAGGTATCGAACGAATTATTCAGAATACAGCTTTGGATACTCAAATAATGTTCGTTGCTAACCTTGTTGATTATTTTTCTGACAATAAGCCCAATCTTTTTATTTATCATAAATTATTTTTAACTAAAGATTTTTCTAATACCGATATTGAAACAGCATACAATAATTTCTACGAGGAGGTTATAACTATCCAAAAAGCTAAAATATCATAATGATATATATGGCCTACATATCATCTCTGTTTTTAGGTATACAGTTTGTCAACGTTTTATTGAATTTGATATTCAGACAAAAAATAAAATTCTCAAATACTGAGAACATAGAGCTTCTTTCTGTATTAATCCCGGCCAGAAATGAAGAAACAAATATTTCTTTTCTACTTTCTGATTTACATAAATCAAAAAACAAAAACATCGAAATTATTGTTTTAGACGATGACTCAACCGACAACACGGCAAATGTAGTGCAGGATTTTGCTAAATGCGATAGAAGAATCGTCTTGATACAATCGGATAGTCTGCCCGATGGATGGTTAGGTAAAAATTATGCTTGTTATCAATTGGCTCAAAAGGCCCGAGGCAAATATCTTTTATTTCTTGATGCGGATGTACGGATTGACGAGAGCATAGTAGCAGATGTAGTGTCGTATGCAAAAAAGTTTCAATTAAAATTATTATCTGTTTTCCCAATCCAAATACAAAAAAGAATTGGTGAGAAAATCTCTGTTCCAGTTATGAATTATATACTACTTACCCTTCTTCCATTAATTTTTGTAAGAATTTCTCCATTTAAGTCACACGTTGCAGCAAACGGTCAATTTATGTTGTTCGATGCTGAAACATATAAAAAAACACAGCCACACCTTTTATTTAAGAATTCAGCAGTGGAGGATATAAAAATTTCCCAATACTACAAAAATGAAAAACATAAAATTGCATGTATTACCGGAGAAAAGCGCATACAATGCAGAATGTATAAAACTTACAAAGAAGCGGTGAATGGATTTTCAAAAAACGTATTTATGTTTTTTGGTAACAAGCCTATTTTAGGTTTTTTATTTTGGACGTTTTCTGCATTTAGTTTTATTCCTATTTTGTTTGCGCTTCCTCAATATTTAATATATTATTTTGCAACTTTAGTAATTATTCTATTGCTGTATTCACTTATTAGCAGTCAAAATATAGCATGTAACATACTTTTATTTCCTTTGCATTTGTTCTTTCTTATAACAATTTTAGGAAACGCCATAGTGATGAAGAAATACAAAAAACTAGAATGGAAAAAAAGAAAAATATACTGTTAGTATTGTTTGTTGGTTTTTTTTTTCAACTCTTTGGACAAACAAATAAAACAATTTACGAGGCTTATATAAGTGGTAATATGGGGGCTTGGAAAAAACATATGGATTTATATAAAGCATATTCAAATGAGCAAAAATTAAATCTTATTAATTTTCAATATGGTTTTATAGCATACTGTATTGACCAGAATAATGAAAACGAAGCTGAAAAACAACTAAAAAAAGCAGAAACTCTTTTAGATGAATTAAATAAGCAGGGATATAAACTCTCAATACTCAATGCTTATAAATCAGCTTTTATCGGTTTTAAAATTGGATTAGCGCCACATAAAGCCCCTTTTATCGGGCAAAAAAGTTTAGATTTTGCAAAAAAATCGATTGTTCTTGACGATACAAATTATTTTGGATATGTTCAGCTTGGCAACATTGCATTTTATACTCCTACTTTACTTGGAGGTTCAAAAACAGATGCTATGAAACACTATTTGAAAGCTCTGGAACTTATGGAAAAGAACCCTGCCTCGTTAAAAAACAACTGGAATTATTTAAACTTATTAGCCACAATAATAAATGCGTATTATGAAATTGGGGAATATGAAAAGGCGAAAATGTACTGCATAAAAACATTGGAAATTGAATCCCAATTTGATTGGATTAAGAATGATCTTTATCCGAAAACACTAAAAAAAACAGGGCAATGAAAAAAAACATAGTTTTAGTCGGCACTGGATTAGGCGGGCTTTCAACAGGTTTACGTTTAGCATCAAGAGGTTATAACGTTACATTTGTAGAAAAAAATAATCAAGCAGGAGGACGCTTAAACCAGATTAAAAAAGATGGTTTTACTTTTGATGTTGGCCCGAGCTTTTTCAGTATGCCTTATGAATTTGAGGAGTTGGTAAAAGATTGTGGAATTGAAATGCCTTTTGAATATATTGAACTTGATCCTTTATACACAGTTAATTTCAGAGGTAGTGATAAGAAATTTTCTCTATACAAAAATATTGACAAATTAAGCGAACAATTTGAAGGGATAGAGCCTGATTTCAAGAACAGTTTTACAGCATATCTAAAAAAATGTGAGCAATTATATAATGACACCGTTGACATAGCAATTAAACAAAACTTCAACAGCATCCCAACTTATTTACAAGCTTTAATGCAGGTTAATCCAATCCATCTTCCTGTTTTAATAAAAAGTTTCTGGAAACAGGTAAACTCATATTTTAAATCGAAAGAAGCAAGACAAATTGTTTCACTAATTGCCTTTTTTCTTGGCAGGACACCCTTTGATACAAATGCAATTTACACCTTACTATCACATATAGAGTTTACACATACAGGTTATTACAATGTAAAAGACGGTATGTACAACATTGTTATCAGCCTTGTAAACGAATTAAAAAAATTGGGTGCAAAGTTCAATTACGAAACCGAAATAGTTGCCTTCAAAGAGAGCAACGGAAAATTAATTTCTTTAACAGACCAAAATGGTAAAGACTGGAAAGCTGACATTTTTATAATAAACGCTGATGCTGCATTTTTCAGAGGTACCGTTTTCAAGAGAAAAAAATATGCTAGCAAAAGACTGTCTAAAATGAGTTGGACAATGGGATACCTTACTTTTTATATAGGCATAAAAAAGAAACTCAATCATATTGAACACCATAATTACTTTTTAGGAAATAATTATGATGCATATGCTAAAGATGTGATGAAAAATCCAGGTACGCTCGAAAAGCCATATTATTATGTAAATGTTCTATCAAAAAACAATTCTAATTGTGCTCCGGAAGGTTGCGAAGCGTTATTTTTTGTATGTCCTGTTCCAAATTTACTATTCAAAAAAAATTGGTCTGATAGAGATAAAATTGTAAAAAGTATCATTGATGATTTTTCGGAAAGAATCAACCAGGATATATCAAAAGATATTGTTTTTCAAATGGTTTATACACCTGAAGACTGGCAAAACCTTTTTAACTTATATAAAGGTGCTGGACTCGGTTTATCTCATACAATGATGCAAATTGGAGCATTTAGGCCTAAAAATTATGATGAAAAATTTTCAAACACTTTTTATGTTGGAGCTTCAACAATACCAGGAGCAGGTTTACCAATGGCTGTAATTAGTTCAAAACTTGTAACTGAAAGAATTTATAATTATGCATAAATTCAACCTTTACCTCAATCACAATCAATTATTAAAATAAATCATACACAATAGATAAGCTAAAAAACATCACAATGAACTACTCAGAGGCAGATACCAATAAGATTTTGCCTTGCAAACAATCTTCTTACGCCACAGAGAGCCGGGGAATTAAACTACTTCTTGATTAAAGAAGGCAGCATAATAAGAGTCGCCCCTGAAGGTGTGAGAAGTTTATGCAACACCTCAGATGAAGATATGGTATACATCTGTGTTCAATCCAAAAAGGATTCATTAGAAGAACACACCACCGATGATGGTTCGAGAGTTACACATGATTCTAAATTAACAGAATTCTTATAAATCGTATTATTCTGACTTGGGATACATTTTCTCCTGAAGTTCTCTGTAGCCAACAAGTATTACATTGTTATCGGCTAAAAGTTTTTTGGCTTTATCGCTGGTAAAAAAATCGAAATCACTCTGTCTCCAGGCAGCACCATAATCCGGGTGGTTTACGGCAATGTTCTGCATCTCCTCATCATCATAAGCAAGGTGTACAATAATTTCGTTTAGTCCGGGCTTCAGGTTTTGGATTAGTCCTGTATAGTAAGACTCAAATTCTTCTGGTTTCTGTGTAGAGGCCATAAACATCCAATCTACAAACAGGTAATTTTTATCAGGTAAACCCATAAATAATTTTGCAAGTGTAGGAAAGCTACCATAAGGGATAAAAACAGGGATGCCGTATTCTTTCCCGATATTCACATAGCTTTTAAAAAATTTCGGTTTCACGAAAACACTCCCCATGTGTGAATCCAAATGTGTTGGTTTGATACCATTTGAAAGAGCACGCTCTACCTGGGCACGTATTTCTTTTTCTACTTCAACAGGATTAGCATTTTCAGCAACTTCTTCGCTTGTAGCATATAAAAACCCATTCTCATCAAGGAGAGATGGGATTTCGCTGGAAGGTGATACTCCTCCCCATCTATAATTATCCCATTCAGCGGTAAGGGTAAGATGCAAACCCAGATCCGCTTCAGGATTTGCTTGGGCATATTCGGCAGCTCCAGAAAACGTTGGGCAAGGTACCATTATACTTGATGAGCTAATACCCCCTTTTTCAAATGCAGCAATTGTTGCTTCATTAACAGAATGTGCCAGTCCCATATCATCGGCATGGATAATAAGGAGTTTTGTGTCTTCTGGATATCCAAGCTTTTCGGCTGTATTGGTTTTGTTGCAGGAAAATAGAGCAAGGGAGATAGAAAAAATTAACAAGGAGGATTTTAAATATGTCATAGTTCAGGGTTTTAATTATCGATTAGAAACAAAAGTATGGCGTTAAGATAAGAAAGAAACACGAAGAAATCTGAATACCAAAAGAAAAATTACTGAAAGAAAAATACGATGTTAATAAACATCTTCAAATCATGACACGAGTATAGAATCTTCAAACACCTAAAATCTGAAGGCAAAATTTAAAAACCGTTGAGTGCACAGAGGTTTAGCAGAGAAAATACTTACGGATTTAAGGAAATAAAAATTTACCTGCATAATTCATCATAACTTTTATAAAACTTCTTACTTTTAAAACTAAAATAAAACATCCCAGATATACCATGGAATCATTGATGTTTTATATGTCCTTTTAATACAAGTAGTAAGAAATGAAAATATACCTCGATTATAATGCAACGACCCCTATTGACAAGGAAGTCGCAAATACAATGCAACCCTACCTGAGTGAATATTTTGGAAATCCCTCAAGTGCTCACAGCTATGGAACAACAACAAAAATGGCTGTTGAAAATGCTCGAAAACAGGTTGCTGCACTAATAAATTGTTTGCCCAACGAGGTAATTTTCACGAGCGGGGGAACTGAATCTAATAATTATGCCATTAAAGGATTTGCCTACGCTAATGAGCATAAGGGAAATCATATTATAACATCTACTATTGAGCATCCGGCTGTAATTGAAGTGTGCCATTCCCTCGAAAAAAAAGAATTTCGTATTTCGTACATTCCGGTTGACGAATTTGGAATAATTCAACTGGATAGACTGGAAGCTGCAATTACTCCTCAAACGATTCTTATTACGGTAATGCATGCTAATAATGAGATAGGGACAATTCAGCCAATTTCCGAGATTGGTAAAATTGCACGAAAGCACAACATAACATTTCATTCCGACGCAGCACAATCCGTTGGAAAATACCCTGTAGACGTAAAGGAAATGAATGTTGAGCTTTTATCAGTTGCCGGTCATAAATTATATGCTCCAAAAGGAATCGGAGCGCTGTACATTCGTGATGGAATTGTTCTTGAGAAACTCATTCACGGAGCTGATCATGAACAGAATAAACGAGCAGGAACAGAAAATGTACTAGAAATTGTTGGATTAGGGAAAGCCTGTGAAATTGCCTCCCATGATCTAAACAGACATATTGAACATCTTAAAAAAATGAGGGATTTACTTTATAACAACCTGATGCAAAAACTATCAGACATCAAGTTAAACGGTCATCCTGAATTACGACTACCCAACACATTAAACCTTAGTTTCAGGGGGCTGGAAGCTAATATCCTGCTAAATGAGATGGAACTAAAAGGTATTGCCGCATCGGCAGGAGCTGCTTGTCATACTGATTCAATTGATGTATCACCTGTATTAACTGCTATTAATCTTGATACTGAATATGCAATGGGAACCATACGGTTTTCAGTAGGGCGATATACAACAGAAGAGGAAATAAACCGGGCTTCAGAGATAATTATTGACATTGTAACCCGGTTAAAGCCAGCAGAAGCAAATTCTTTTCAAGAAGTCAATATAGATAGTGGCAATATTCAGCTTACCAAATACACACAGGGACTTGGATGTGCTTGTAAGTTACGTCCCCAGGAATTAGAAAAATTATTAAAAGACATTCCTCTTTCTATTGATCCCAATATTTTAATCGATACGCAAAATTCAGATGATGCAGCTGTATACAGGATAAACGAAAATACAGCCATTGTCCAGACAGTCGATTTCTTTACCCCTATTGTTGACTCTCCCTATGATTTTGGAGCAATTGCTGTAGCTAATGCCCTCAGCGATATTTACGCCATGGGAGCAAAACCATTATTTGCCTTAAACATTGTTGGTTTCCCAACAAACAGACTACCTGTTTCAGTGCTAAATGAGATACTTAAAGGCGCTTCTGATAAAGCACAGGAAGCAGGTATAAGTATTTTAGGCGGGCATACCATTGATGATCCTGAACCTAAATATGGGATGGCAGTTACTGGAATGGCACACCCTGATAAGATTTGGGCAAATTCAAAAGCAAATTCGGGCGATGCCATCATAATTACAAAACCTATTGGAACAGGGATATTGACTACAGCCCTTAAACGTGGATTGGTTAATGAAAAAACAAAAACAGAAGTAATCCTGTCGATGTCAGAATTAAACAAAACGGCAGCAGAAATAATCAATAAATACTCTGTTAATGCATGCACAGACGTTACCGGATTTGGTCTAATCGGACATTTAAGCGAAGTCTCTGTCGCAAGCAAAGTGAATGTAGCGTTGTTTGCCGATAGCATTCCCATATTTGAAGAAACAGTAAACCTTGCAACCGCCAATGTTATACCGGGTGGTTCTACAAACAACCTGCATTTCTTCTCAAAACATGTTACCTGGGATGAAAATATTTCAGATATTACTAAAATCATACTCTGTGATGCGCAAACATCAGGAGGATTGCTCTTTACTGTCCCACAAAATGAAAAAGAAAAAGTAATACAGGAACTTAAAGATGCAGGCATTCAAACTGCTACTCAAATTGGTAATTGCATTGAAAATGGAGATGGAAAAATTTTTGTGAAAAAGAAGTAAAATGAAGGTATCATAAAATCCTAAATTATGCTTGAACAATTGATTGATTTATTAAAACTGGACAAAGGAAAATGGAAAGAATTTCAAAATTCGTTTGAAGAGAGAGAAGTTCCAGCCAGAACTATATTATTGCATGAAGGAGAAGTTTCAAATCATGTTTATTACATAAAAAAGGGCTGTTTACGACAGTGGTTCAACAAGGATGGGAAAGATATAACCTTTCAGTTCTTTTTCGAAAAACAACCTGTTGCCTCAATAGAAAGTTTCGTCACGAATCAACCCAGCCTATTCTCAATTGAGAGTATAGAAGCTTCAACCTTAGTATCGATTAATAAGAAGAAATTCAACGAGCTTCTTCAAAAGAATTCTGAAATAAAAACTCATTACCAGGATTTTATTTTTCAACGATTTAATAATTACACACACCTTTTTCTTTCCAGGATAAAAGATTCTCCACAAGAACGATACGAAGATTTAATCAAGAATAATCCTGAAATATTAAAAAGGATTCCTCAACATTACATAGCATCATACCTGGGCATAACCCCTATCTCACTAAGTAGAATAAGAAACAGAAAATAGAGTCATTTATTAACATTTGTTATCGTCTTAATAATCGCTTAAGATGCATTTTTGCATAAAACGATATTAAATGAAAAAAAGATCTTCTAAAAGTAGGTATATCCAAATTGACACTAAAAAATGTCAAGCCTGCTGGAAATGTATAGATGCGTGTAAACACAATGTAATTGGAAGGATAAATATGCCATGGCACAAACACACTAAAATTGTTAATGGAGACATGTGCACCGGCTGCCTGGCATGTATCAGAGTATGTGATTTTAATGCTATTATAAATCTTAAGAATTTCTAAATGCTAAAAAAAACAGCTAATATTCTAATAATAAATTCAGGTTTACTACTAAGTGGATTAGTGATGATATTCTCCGGGCTGTTAATTCAAGCTGAGTATCACATGGAAGGTCATGGAGAAATAGATACAGAAAAAATAGTTATAGGATTTATCTATTCTGCATGGTCAGCTATTCATAAAACTTCTGCTATAATTGTTTTATCATTAATGGCTTTTCATATTCTGCAACATTGGAGTTGGTTTAAATCTATTCTGAAAAAGAGATTATTCAGAAAAAACAGACAGGTTTTAATACTAACAATCGTTTTTATTATTGTAACTATTACCGGACTTATACCATGGGGCATTAAATTAAGTTCTGGTAACGAAGCTATACGAAAAGCATATATTGAAATACATGATAAAATTGCTTTAGTCCTGTTTGTTTATTTAATATTACATATCTCAAAAAGAATAAACTACTATGGATTTAAAAGAAAAGATAAAATTATTAACAAAAGAAATATTTAAAGAATTATGATGTTCTTAAGGTACCAACGCTGTCAGAAGCTAGGCACACTGACTGGTTTATGTCGCAGTATATCGACCTGACAGCGTCAATTATAGAATCGTTAACCAAACGACATTCAATTATGATTAGCGATTATCTTCGATAGTTCGCAAGTTCGGTTGTTGATTTATGAAAAGCTTCTTCGATTTCTGCATTCAAAAATCAACAATTGAATCCAATAAGTAGCTGCAATGAAACCGAGTTTAAGAGCTCGCCATAGGCAATTGCAGGATTTTAACCTATCACTAGATAATAAAATGGTATGTCCTTACATTAAAAAAGTTTCTATAAAATATTTTTTGCTTGTCGTTTTCTGACTTCCCAATCAAAATCAATCATTATTTTACAGGAACGCCATCGTAATAGCGAACTCCATCATTGTAAGACCAATGTTTTAGAAAGTCCCACAAACGAGGAATCTCTGACGGAATACAATTATGAGCCCGATACATAGTACGTCCAACTTTGAAAATAGGAAAATCCTGAGGATTTGTCCAGGTCCAGGTTTCGAAACGGCCTTCTGTTTTCAGGTTAGATCCATCACCAAGTTGTCCCACTTTGTTTGCTTCTAGGTAGTAGGCAGCCCATCCATCAAGAGAATTATTTATCGTATCCCAAAGTGTACCGGTCATAAACTCAATATCCCCCTGTCCTATTATGCAATAATTTGGAATCATTTTTTTGGATGCATCCTCAGCAGAAATACTTCCAATTCCGGGTCCGTTAGAATTTGGATAGCTGAGTCCGGACGTGGAGGCTATAGCCGCAAAATATTCCGGATTGGTAACACCAAATCCCTGTACCGCAAAACTTCCTGCAGACTGTCCTGAGCCATAAAACCTGGACACATCTACAGGATAATAAGCTTTCATATATTCCGAAAGTTTCTCGTAGAATTCCGCTGTATTGGCATGACTAACTGAAGTAGAACTGTTACTATATGTTTCGCAGGGAAATACCAGGATGCAGCCTTCTTTATCTGCAACTTTCCACCAAAGGGTGTTATGAAAAAATATCTTATCTGTCTGACTATTACCAGCAAAAATAAAAACTACCGGGGCACCATCAGGCCAAAGTTTTTCAGCTGACTCAGGGACATATATCATAAATTCACGAAGTTCATTATTGATAATCATGGTACCTATGTCTCCATATTCTTTACGGGGAGCAAGGTTATTCCCATAAGCTGTAGTATTATCATAGCTTATGTACTCCGATAAAAAACCATAGATAGTTTGTGTTAGGCGCGGATTAATCACATTTATATCTGCCTCCAGTGTAATAACTTTGGAGATAGCTCCCGTATAATCTGTTGCCCATGCATTGGAACTGGCAGACTGTGGAAAAACATCTCCCCCATAAAAGTAATCTGCTTTGGATGTTCTTGTGTTTTCTGTATCATTCACATCTTTCCAATAGGAGATTGCTTCGGAAACCCGACTTAGATCTGAATTAATAAAAGCGGTTGGTACAGGAATCTCATTATAGGCTATTTTTATTTCTTCTGGAACCTCAATCGGTTTATACCCGGAAGATTTCCCATCCATATATTTGTTTTGAAACTGAGAATAATATTCTTTTTTCTGGCTGTCGCTATTAATATAGGCCTGACTAATAACCAACAAAGGATTTGTTGCAGACCATGCTTCCAATGCAGTTCCCCCTTTGCCATAACCGGCAAGGTAACTTATTCCAAAGATGGAAAAATAACTATTCGATTTATAAAAATCAATCACAGCATTGATATAATCCTGTTCTGCTTCCGGACTTCCCCACTCATTTTGACCAGGTTCTAATAATACAAGACCTTCCTCGTTTTTATCTGTAAGAGCATGCCAGCCACTTGCAACCATAAATTCTGTTGTTTTATATCCTTCCGGAACAGTAATTATGGTAAATAAACTTCGTATCGATGCTGTCGCTGCTATATAAAACTTTGCTGTTCTTGTTTCTCCATTCACATCAAAAGATTTCTCCAGGTAACCGGTTAGGGGGAGCTTATTAGCTCGTTGGAAATCATATTCCGGAACAGGTGTTTCATCTAATGAAACAGGAATAAATTCTCTGATAACAGATTCATCCATTTGATTCATTCCCGGTTGAGCAAAAACGCCCAAACTCATTGTCGACACAAAAAAGAATAGCAAGTAATATATTTTTTTCATCTATATCTGTTATTGATTTTTAGATTAAATATATTTTTTCGATGCAACACTTGTTAACGTGTTTCTGTATCACGAGATAAAACCCAATCGCGCAGGTTTTCTCCATAAATTACATAATCAAATCCTTCCTTGTTGTATGTACCTTCCCGCAAAATACCTTTTAGCTGGTAAGTATCCCCCACATTTAATTTTGAATTATAGACCAACTCACCCTTTTCAATTTTTACATCCGGACCAGAATAGGGTTCATCAAAGAAATACCAATATGTCATTTTTGTTGTGGAGTGATCAGTTTCTCCCCAGTAATAGTAAAGCTCAGAAGGAAACCCGGTGATACGTATATTTTCAGCAATCCATTCGTCAGACCAACCTGCCTTTTTGTAATAAGAAATAGCTGTATGATAAGTATCTTGGTTATCCGTGTCTTGTTCTCCATCAAAAGCCCAGATACTTATTCCGTTATTGGCAGCTTCCATCCATTCATCTTCTGTCCATACACCTTCAAACATTTGTTTGCCGGCAATACCGGTACCCATTGATCCATTATTAATTATTAATGTATTAATTAAATCCGGGTAAGTAGAAGTAATTGTATTTACTGCAATCGTTCCGCGGGAATTCCCACTTAATGTTATCCTCTCCGGATCTGCTTTATAATTTGCAATAAAATATTGAATAACATGATAATCATCTATCCAGAATTTGTAGTTTTCACCACCAGTATGACTCCTATCGTGAATATTTAATACAATTGCTCCATTATTCATCCATCGGATTGCTGAACTATCGAATTTAATACCGGTTCCAAAATTGTGGGTTCCGTCTTCATGTTTCCAATATGAAGTTCCATATCCGTTTATAGAAATTATTAAAGGGTACTTTTCTTCATTGTTTACATCAAAATCTTCAGGAAAATATGCCCAGCCTTTAACAAACTGATCCCCGTCTGTGGCTGTTGTTGCAACTTCAACTCCTAACTCTTCAAAACTCTGAAATCCATCTTCTCCATAATTGGCATCTATGGTTGGCAACCACACCCCATTTGTATTATAGCTACCATCTGCATTAGCCAGACTTGCAGCATTAGCTTCAGATTCATTATTATGCCAAAGTTTTAATTCCAGGCATTCACGAGTTTGGTAACCATCGCCGCTTGTATTTGCCTTATACTTGTCCGAATCTTCTTCACCAAAATAAATTGTTCCATCAACAGCACGATACCAAAGCTCTGTTACACTTGCTCCTATTGGATTTTTCAAACGTGATCCAGTTGCATTGTCCCCGGCATAAATCAAGGTATTATCTTCCATTGCCTCTGTATCCTGAGTAATATTAAGGGTTACAACCTGGCCATCAATATCAACAGATTCAATAGTTACCTCAGCAAAATCAGGATTCGCATATCCTCTATCGATTAATGTATAAGTGTCTGTCGACACATTAGAAAGATCTACATTCTTTTGATACGTAATTTCCACCCTTGATAGTTTTTGTCCATAAAAACACATATCTGTAAAAGCCTGTATACTGATTATAGAATCTACAGAAGGATCAACTTTTTTCAGAAAACAACCAGAAAGGATTAGGCTTAATGACAGGTATAAAAACGCTATTACCTTTCTGATAGATTTTTTTGTTTCTCTTTCCATTTTAAAAGATTTTAATAAGTTTATTACTTTTTGTATTGTATTATGTAACACAACTGTTATGTTGATGATTAAGATTGTTCAACTGTGAATGAATAGGTACTTGATGTTTTTCCATCAGGAGCAACAACACTTATTTGAATATTTTGTCCATCAGACACTTCAACCTCATTATGTGAACGATAACCAATAGCGTTTCCATTTAAACGAATCTCTGTAACCTTTGTCGACATCGTTGTAGGGATGATAGTGATTTTATCATTTGAAGCAGGTACTTTTATAACATAATCAAAAGTCCATGGATCAAATTTATCGGGTAATGCATTGGCAACTGATATTTCTTTTCCTTCCCAATTAAAGGTAACAGGTTCTTTCCATTCAACTGTTGTACCAACCAAATCACCTCCTTCAATTTCAATATTAGAAAGTACTGAATATTGTTTATACCCTTCTCCATTATAGTTGGCAGTGGAGTTATTTGTAAGATACTCATAATCATCTCCCATTTTCCCTCCAATTGATAAAGAAATCCAGTCGGTACCGTCTTTCCACATATTACCGATTGTTGTTACGCGACTGTTTCCTCCTCTCAATGATGGAGAACAACCAGCCTCACCGTTATCGATAACTTGTTGTAGTGCCTGCTCAAATAACAAAAGGTTATTGTTGTTTAACATTTGCTCATCATGCCCTGTGAATAGCATTTTAACGACAGCACCACCTTTTGTATAATTGCTATATGCCTGTTGAGTAAAGGAAAGTAGTCTATCAACCTTCAGACCTGACACCCCAACATTGTCTGCGGATCCTGCTCTTGTACAGCTATAGATATCGGAGCCGAATACCATACCACTCTGCTTATCGTTAAGAACAATATTACCGTTGGCATGACCCGGCATTGCATAAACATCAAAGACACATCCTCCACCTAAATCAAAAGAATCGCCTTCATCTATATTTTTCACCAGTTTCTGTTGATCAGGTTCAGTAACAACAGCACCGAATCCACCTTTTCTTCCTGCCGCAGCCCATCCACGAGCGTTAAGATAAACTTCGATACCGGCATTTATAAAAGCCGGCATTTGAGCATTGTGATCTCCATGTTCATGTCCCACTATTAAAATATAAGGTTTTGTTGCAATCTTATCAATATATTCTTTCAAGTTATGTTTATCAACTGTTGTTTGAAGCGCATCAAAAACAATTCCCCGTTCTGGCCCTTCAATATACCAACACATGGCCCTTACCGATTCAGAATTATTGTAAACCCTGTATACTTTAGGTGTTTTATCATCTCCTTCTACAATAAGATCTCCCTGGAATACATCATCCAATGGTCTGTATAGATTCCAAATCATTGTTTTTACAGGGCTTTGTAAGCTTTCTTTTACGGCAAAAGCTTTGTACACAACTTCTCTTGAATCTTCAGTTGCACCGGAACCATCTCTTCTACCAACCATCTCGGCAATATGTCCCATCTGGTCAATATCATAAATTTCGCTTTCCAACGTTGGTTCTGAACCATCTCTTGTAAAGTAAATTTTAGCACCTTCAGTAGGGCACCACAATTTGATATAACGTCGGGGAGCAACAGCTGTAGTAACAGGAACGGCCTGTACAGGTGCAATTACGGAAGATGTAAGTTTTTCAAAAACAGTTTTTGCTTCATCCTTTGATAGCACTTTATTTCCATCTCCTACTTCCATATAACCAAGTGCAACAATATCATCAATCAAAAAAGCTTTTTCAAGTATATCTAAAACTTCACTGCGGGTGATTGCTGCTTCAGGATGAAACTCCCCAGTAGCATCTTTAACAATAATACCTTGTTCCAGTGCTACTTCAATTTGTTTCCCATATAAGTCATCGGATGAAACATCACTGTAACCCTCAATAGGTATTTTCCAGATATCGTTATATTCATCAGGATGTGACCAGGCAAAATAATCTGAAACCATGGCAACAAATTCGCCTTTGGTAATACCTCCGGATTTATTTGGATTACATGAAAAACTTATCAGAATTAACACACAGGAAAAGACAGAAACAAATCTGTTTTTTAGGATTTTATTCATTGGGATGATGAGCTTAAGTTTTAATTATTGCCATAAAAATAGAAATAATTTTATAGTACTGTGATTTATATCACCTTTTTAAGATTATTTAAACTGCTTTTTTTTCATTGGAGGTTATCAAAAAAAGTCTTTGTGTTTCTTCGTGTCTCCTTTGCTGTTCTCTGTGGTATAATTTTAAAGAACTGTAACACAAAGTTACACAAAGAACACACAGAGGTTTCGCAAAGAAAAAAGAAATTAAACTTTCATGTTTTCATTGCTTTTTGGACACCCCCCTTTGTTTTTTGCTCAAGCCACAAGGGCTTTTACTTTTTTATCAAGGTAAAAAAATTGTTCTGAGAATACACCCTAATATCACCATAAAGATTTGGATTTTTTATTTTTTTTAAGAGCTTTACGAATACAAGTCTGTGTTATGCAAAACAGACAACTGACTAAAACTAAAAAGACAATTAAAAGTCAAAATCATGAATAAAACAATTGTTATTATTATCCTAACCTTAATAATTGGTATTACTGGAGGAATACTCATCCATAAAAGAATTTCAAAACAGAGTATCAATAACATAACAACATTCGAAGAGGTCTTGAAAATTAAAGAACTTCACTTAATAAAACATGTTTACCAGGATTTATCCTTCATACATAAAGAGAATGACCCAAATAAAACAATGCGGGCAATTGCTTTGGTACCTGTTGAAGTCTCAGCATATATTAATTTAAATGAAGTTAAAATAGATAAAAAGCAAGACAGTATTTTATGTATTACATTGCCCGAACCGGATATTACTGTTCCCAATTACCAGGTTGATAAAATGGACGTAAAAGATGTTAGAAATTTCCAGGTTCATATAGGCAAAGATCTTCATGCTGAAGTTTTAAGATATCTAAAAGAAATAGCCTCCAAACGAAAAGAAGCCATTGTTAAATTGGCCATAGAAAATGGTATACTTGATGAGACAAAACAAGAAGCTGAAAATTATATACATTCACTGTTAAAAGTCCTGGTTTTAAATGATGCTCCCATTGAATTTATTGAAAGTCCAACAAAGAGTGACTCTATTGAAGAAGAACAAAACAACATGAATGAATCAAATTTTGAGATACTTTCTATTTTACCTATGGAAAATGAGTTTTTGTATAATCCGGAATTAATCCCGGTAGAAAATATTGATTAGATATTTATTACAAGAAAATCACTATAGCTATGAGCCTGTTAACATAAAGATTAACGGATGGCGGGTCGAGTAGGCAAAGGGAGTTTCACCCTAAGCCTCTCACAGAACCGTACTTGAACCTCTCAGGTCATACGGCTCTTGTTATACAAATCTAAACGTTTCACTTACATAAACCAATTTGCCAATGGTAAAAGAGATATGAAAACTGTTTCTGTACTCCCTTTGTTGGCTCTAACTTTCTAATTACACTCCTGTATTCATACCTGATATACTCATGGCATATCTTTTCCTAAACGCTCAGCACCATGGCTCTTTACCACAGCACCTTTAGGTGGTGCCTCCCTTGCCTGTACAACGAAAGCGGTGGGGCATCCTTACAACTGGGGACCACCATCTTATTTATAGCACGCAGTAGTTTGTTTTGCCTACTACTGCTTCTCGGCACACTATGAGCAGTAGCGAATTTCGGAGCTTCTTATTATCAAACCGAGATTGTGTTGATGCCAGCTACAAGCCCTGAATTTGCTACATTCCCCGCCATTACGTATGACACATTGTTAGGTTGCGTGGTTTTAAAGAAATGTCAATCCAATCCTTTTATTGAGCCCTTTCTCAAAAATACGAATCAGAGTAGAAAGTTGAATATTTCCTTTTGCGTTCTCAATCTTCGAAATATAACTTTTCTTTGTCCCAGCTTTTTCAGCTAATTGTTCCTGAGTCAATTTAGCCTCTTTTCTCGCTTCTTTAAGCATTTCACTCACAATAAACATTTGAGCACGTTCCTCGTATTCATTGCGGCTATCAGAACCGATCTTGCCGTGTTCACGCTCAATCAGTTCGTCAAAATCTTGGATTCCTGAATAATCAATCATAACTTTTTATTCTTTTGTTCAAAATACTCTGTTTTTAATCTCATTGCTTTTTCAATTTCTTTCTTTGGTGTCTTTTGTGTTTTCTTTTGGAAACCATTAAAAAGGACTACCAATCTACCTTCATCGAAGCAGCAGAAAATTCTATAAATATTTGACTGAAATTCAACTCTAATCTCAAATAAGCCTCCATATCCAGTCATTGGCGATAAAAATTTCAATGGAACTCTCTCAACTTGTTTAATCAACTCGAATACGTACTGAATCTTTGATTTTACACCAGAATCTAGCTTCTTATAAAAATTAAGAAAATATTCTCCATGAAAAATTATCTTCCTATTCATGCTACAAAGTTATCATAAAAGATAACTTCCTCGAAATATTTTTGTGATTTTCTTCGTACTTTGTAAGTCGGTCTCCCCATGAAACCTAACGTGTTGCCGCGTCGAGTAGGCAAAAGGAGTTTCACCCTAAGCCTCTCACAGAACCGTACTTGAACCTCTCAGCTCATACGGCTCTTGTTATACAAATCTAAACGTTTCACTTACATAAACCAATTTTCCAATGGCAAAAGAGATATGAAAACTGTTTCTGCACTCCCTTTGTTGGCTCTAACTTTCTTGTAAGCAGACCAGATTTGCGCCCTGCTTATCGGTACTGATTTTGTTTCATTCCATAAATTCATCCTCTTATCGAGTTGTTAAATGTTATGTGACGGTATAACCTGATTCCTTCGCTCCATTCTCATTACAAGAACTTCATCACCACTATGAAAAATCGGCAATCAACAATCAACAATTGAATCTAATGTTTATAGAACCGAGGACAAAGGACGAGCTCAGCTAAACTAAAGAAGCTGCAATTAATTGCAGAGTTTTAGCCTATAACTGGATAATAAAAAGACTTTTCCTTTTCAGGAAAGATTAACCTGCCTCCGAAGTTCCCCATCAATACGTTTTGGTAGGTATACCTACTTCTGAAGTACCCCATCGATACTTTTAAGTGGGGAACCTGGTTCAAAGAGTCGGTTCCGGGATTATTTATATTGGTTTTGGTGTAAAAAGAGTCGACGCCGATACTATTTCAGTCGGCTTTGCTACAAAAAGAGTCGGTGCCGAATGTTTTTGTATTGAATTTGTATAAAAAAGAATGGGCGTCAATACTTTTTATATCGAGTTCCTCTCTAAAAGTATCGACGCCCACTTTATTTACATCTATTTCCTATAAAAAAGAATCGCTGTTGATTCTTTTTATATCGATATCAAAAAAAAGAGAGTGTTTATAAAGTCATTAATAATTAGAAAACTTATATTTCTTTTCCTGAATTCATATTATTTAATAAGAAACATGATTAATTAAGGAATGAAGCTATATTCGTTTTAATAAAATATCAAGACAACAAAAAATGAAAAACTCTTTAAGAATTTCTGTTGGACTTTTAATTACAGTTTCCATCTTTTTTATTTCTACCTTTTTGGGAAGTCAGATTAAGTTAAATTTTGACTTTATTCCCAGCACTTTCTCTACGCATACTTTGATGTTACTTTTATCAATTATTTTTATTGTTGGATTTAAAAACATCGTAGAATATAAATTCTCTTTACCCAAGTTTAAAAAAATATTTAAGCCAATATTATTTGGCATATTAACGACTCTAATTGTAAACATTCTTTTAGCAATAACAACTATAGCTTTAGAAGGTAAGATTGAAGCCCATCCTGCTTTAACACAAATGTCACCAATACAGACTTTTATTTTTGCTTTTATCTATGCCAGTATTTCAGAAGAATTTTTATTCCGGGGATTATTAAGTTCGTTTATAATTAATTGGTCATCTTTGTAAAATCATTCAACCAACTTTCATGAAAAGATCATCAACGTTCCTGTTTTTTCTATCCTTAACCATAAACTTGATAGGACAATCGATTAAGGTTTCTGATAAACTTACAATAATAAAACTATCCGATAACACCTACATCCATACTTGTGAAAACAGCAATGGATTAATCTATTTCAATGGAGTAAATGCTTTAATTGTATCAACACCTGACTCTGATATTGAAACTCAAAACCTACTTGATTGGATAACAAAAGAAAAAGGCTATAATATTATCGGGTATGTGATAGACCGGTGGCATCCTGACGCTATGGAAGGTTTGGATATTGTTCATCAGAATGGAATTAAAACGTATGCATATGAACTTACGCAACAAATAGCAAGAGAAAAAGGATTACCAGTACCGCAAACAGGATTTAATCCCAAAACAGAAATTCATGTCGGTAGCGAAAAAGTTATTTGTCATTTTTTAGGTGAAGCTCATACTAAAGATGGTATTGTTGTCTGGATTCCGAGTGAACAGATTCTCTTTGGAGGAAATGAAATCAGAAACTATAATGGATGGGTAGGAAACATTGGCGATGCCTGTCTTGACAAATGGTCTGAGACAGCAACCCGGGTAAAACAAGAATATGGAACCGCAAAAATTGTTGTCCCCGGACATGGCAATTTTGGTGGACCCGAACTGATTGATTATACTATCTCTTTATATGCTCCTTGTAAAAAAGATTCCAATACATCTTTCACATCAACTTCAATTGAGCCAAAATATAAAACATCAGAAGATTTTTTGATTGATACTGAATTCGACTCTATTCAAGAAGATACACGTATACTTAGTAATGCAATTGTTATTATTCAGGACTCAACAAAATATGTCAAAATTGAATCTCCTTCTATTGTTTACACACCTGATGAAAAAAAAATTAATTCTGACAGTGGTTCTCTTAAGATTTATGATAAAACCAGCAATGGAGAAACCCTACGAACAGATGTTACATATAATAGATTGGTTCTATATAAAATAGATGATTCTGTTGGATTAAGAATAATCGTAAAAGATTTACTCTGACAATCAATCCTCCAAGTTTTTTTACTCCAATGAAACAACATTTTAGTAGTCAATAATTGCTCAACAAAAAAATACTATCAATGACTAAATATCTTCTCAACAACTTCAATCTTAATTCCGAATCCCAAGTTGATCTTTTGGATGAATTACCTGTATGGTCTGGTCCTTTTGGATATAAATTACTTGATAATGTAATCCTCAAAAAGAATATTTCTGTTCTTGACATAGGTTTTGGGACAGGTTTCCCACTTACTGAGTTAGCCATGAGATTAGGTAACACTTGTAAAATATATGGAATTGATCCATGGGAAACAGCAATAATCAGGCTTAAAAAGAAAATTGATTTCTATGAATTAAAAAACATAGAAATTATTCAAGGTATTGCTGAAAACATTCCTTTAGACAAAGATTCGATAGATTTAATTACAAGCAACAATGGAATAAATAATGTTGAAGACATACCGAAAGTAATTGAAGAATGTTTTCGCATCATGAAATCCGGTGGACAATTTATCCAAACGATGAACCTTGAAAATTCAATGATTGAATTTTATGACATCTTCAAACGCACATTAAAAGAAGAAAATCTGGGTGAATTAGTTGAAGATGTTAACAATCATATCTTTTCTAAAAGAAAACCTCTGGAGGAGATTAAGGATTTACTAGAACAAAAAGGATTCAGCATAAAAAAAATAATTCACGATAAATTTGAATACAGGTTTGTTGATGGGACGACCTTTTTAAATCATTATTTCATGCGCCTGGCATTTATGGACAGCTGGATTAAAATAGTTCCGCATGATAGATTGAAAGAAATCTTTTCTATCATCGAAAATAAAATCAACAAAGAATCTAAAAAACTGGGCTATTTTAAGTTAAGCATTCCTTTTGTGGTTATAGATTGCGAGAAGAAATAAAACAATAGAGTTTCTACTCTAGATTCAACCTTTGTGAAACTCTGCGCATACTTTGTGACTCTTTACACAACAGGCTTTTAAGAGTTATAGCACAAAGTTGCTTAAGGGTAATATTATTAACCTTTATGTTATTTATACTAGACTATCTTTACACAAAACAAAACTCGAACATATGAATGAAAACATATCCGTTTCAAACGATAAAGAAAAACTTAATATAAAGCTCATTCACAACTATCTTTCAAATGAATCATACTGGGCTAAAGGCAGAAGCATTGAGGCTGTAAAAAAATCAATAAAAAACTCATTGTGCTTTGGAGTATACATTGATGATGAACAGGTAGGCTTTGCCCGGGTAATAACTGACTACACAATATTTGCCTGGATAATGGATGTATTTATACTTCCTGATTATCAATGGCAGGGCTTAGGAAAAAAACTAATGGAAAGCATTGTAAATCATAAAGATCTACAAGGATTAAAACGCTGGGGATTGGGAACGGATGATGCTCATGGACTTTATAAAAAATTTGGTTTTACTTCTTTGGCAAAGCCAGATAATATGATGGAAAGGATTAATAAAAACGAACCTTAAAAAACTTCATCGATATGTATATTGCTGTATGTCTTGTTCGTCATATCAACTGACTTCATTAAAACAAAACAACAGTTGTTACCCTAATCATTTTTCTCTGCATCTATTTAATTCTTTTTCTTACACTTTAGCTTAATTAAGCATTATCGTCAGCACAAAAATAAATTTATTTTACCCTAACTTTACAAGAACTAATTAACTTAAAACATCAACTCATGAATCTATATAAAATTCACATTCTAATCGTCTTATCATTTTTATTTATCAATTATAACGTATTCAGTCAACAACTTTCACAAGCTGAATTAGGCTTCTTTGACGGGCAATCTGACATTGGCACTCCCGGTATTGAAGGTGAAGTAAAGTACAATATCGAATCTCAGACTTATCAACTAACAGGTTCGGGTGAAAATATGTGGGAAGACAAAGATGAGTTCTTTTTCGTCTGGAAACGTCTGGAAGGTGATTTTATAATTCGCGCCAACATGGAGTTTATCGGTAGTGGTCATCAAGAACATCGCAAAATGGGATTAATTATTAGAAATAGTCTAACCTCAGAATCCGAACACGTTAATGCTGTTGTTCATGGTGACGGTTTAACCTCCATTCAATATCGTAGTAAAATTGGCAAGGCAACAGAAGAATTAAAATCTGATGCTACAGCCCCCGATGTTATACAACTCGAAAGAAGAGGAACTAAGTATATTATGTCTACAGCCAAATTAGGAGAAACTTTCCAACAGGTTGAAATAAATGACATCAAATTAAACGAAGTAGTTTATGTTGGCTTGTTTGTCTGCTCACATACCAATGAGCATGCAGAAAGTGCTCAGTTCTCTAATGTACGAATCGTAAAACCAGCACCTGCACGTTTAGTCCCATACAGGGATTACCTGGGCAGTAACCTTGAGATTATGGATATTGAAACAGGATTGAGAAAAATTATTTTTCAATCTCCAATCTCAATCCAGGCACCAAACTGGACTACAAACAATAAGAAACTTATATTTAACAGCGAGGGTAAACTCTTAACGTACAACCTGGAATCAAAGAAAATAAATCAGCTTCATACAGGATTTGCAACCAATAACAACAACGATCATGTTTTATCATTTGATGGAAAACAAATCGGGATAAGTAATCATAGTGCTGAAGACAATAATCAATCGGTGATCTATATCCTTCCCTCAGATGGGGGAGATCCAAAACGAATTACTCAAAACAGTCCTTCTTATTTTCACGGATGGTCTCCAGATGGACAAAATCTTATTTTCACTGGTGCACGCAATGATAAGTATGATATTTATAAAATTAACATCAACGACAAGAAAGAAATTCGCCTAACTGATGCAGAAGGACTGGATGATGGCAGTGAGTATTCACCAGATGGAAAATACATTTATTTTAATTCCAACCGAACAGGTACCATGCAATTATACAGGATGAAACCTGATGGAAGTAATCAGGAGCAGCTTACTTTCGATGAACTAAACGACTGGTTTCCGCACATCTCTCCAGATGGTAAATGGATTGTATTTCTTTCTTTTGGCACGGATGTAGATTCCGGCGATCACCCATTTTACAAACATGTTTACCTGCGCTTAATGCCTGTTGACGGTAGCAAACCAAAAGTTATAGCATATCTGTATGGCGGTCAGGGAACGATTAATGTACCTAGCTGGTCTCCCGATAGTAAAAAAATAAGTTTTGTTAGTAATTCTGGTTTTTAAAAGGTTTAACTAATAAAATTCTCATATTCTTCTGTCTCGCTTTGAGTTATAATCTTAAAGAACTATATAACTAAGTTTCACGAAAAAGAAAGAAATATGACTTTTTTACTTTTAGATATCCTCCCTTTATAATATGTATTTAGTTTCTTAAAATTGAATTATTGTGAAGGTATTTTCCGTTAATCAGGAATGGTTCAGCCAGACCATCTTTTATTAATTGCATATGTAAATGGGGCTCAACAGCTCCAGCATTACTGACCAATCCAATAAAATCAGATTGCTTTATTAGTTGTCCTTTTTCGACAATGATACTGCCTTTCTTTAAATGAGCCAGAATTAGTTTAGCATCTTCTGTGCTAATTATCACAATATTATTTGTTAAATGTTTATTATCGTAGTAAAACTTTGTCTTTGTTAAATTATAATTACATTCTGTCTCCTGGATAACCTCAACAACTTTCCCATTACATGGGCTAAATACGGAATCAGCATAAATGTTATAATCATTAACTGTTTTCGGGAATAACTTCTTTTTACTTAGCCCTTTTTTATTAAGTCTTACAATATCGAGCGAATACCTGTCCTGCTTATTATTTCTATAGTGTGCACGATTCATTAAAGGTGGAGTTCCTCCTTGTAGAACATAATATTTACCATTTTTCAAGGGAGACACAAAATCAAATACTACTGTTTTATCTGGGAAACATCCTTGTATTAAAAACTGGTTTAAAACAATAATTGGAATGGCAATAGAAAATCTTAGCCATTTTGCTATTCCATCGTTAATAGTAAACAGTCGTTTATTTGATCTTGTTATAAAAATCCAGTTTAATATTACTAAAACATCTACAGCATAACTTGTATAAATTGATATCAAATCACATCGAAAGAAAAGACGAAAAAAAATCAAAAGGAGAACAATCAGAGTCAGATCAATATACTTCTCTTTCTTACTGTTTTTAGAAAGGTTAGCAATAAAGAACGTAACAAGAATTACAACAATCATAGCATCTTCATTTATTTATTCTCGTTACCTGACTCTGATAACGTACCAACAATAAATTTTTATTTATCGGCTAGAATAAGTTGGGCCAACATCCCATAAATCATTCCCTGAAAACCATGTTTTTCATCAATTTCAGGTGTATAATTTATATAATCTTCTGTACTGTATAATGGCCCCGGTCCTTTACTTGAGCTAATTATTTCACCTTTGTCCGAAACAAAATCCTGCAACTTTAAAGAAGCTTTCTTTACTTTTTTCTCATATTCAGAAGCAGTTAACCAACCTTTATCAATTGCAGTAGCTAGATAATAGGCTATCATACCCGTACCGCTAACATCAGGGGCGGACATTTCAACAGGCAAATGCAACATAATATGCCACATTCCATCATCTGCTTGTACTTTCATTAATGCTTCGGCAACTTCTTTTAATATAGGTTTTAGTTTATTTTGATATTTCTCAGGCATATAAAGCATTGACGTCACAAGACCCCTTAAAACCCAGCCATGTCCCCTCGACCATGCTCCGGGAGAAAGTTCTGTTTTGTCATCTAGCCATCCTCGTCCCTGGCTATACAGACCTGTCTCAGGATATTTTACTATCGAGCGGTATAAACTAAACTGTTTTACAACTTCCTCAAAATACGATTCATCATTGGTTAAATAACCGGTTTTTGCCATACGACTGGTATATTCCTGTAAATAATCTATGAGCACATAATGATTGCCCTCATGATTTAACATAATAGCACCTTCTTCTGTTCGGTGCACTTCATTTCTCATACGTTCACTCCCAACAATAAACCCCTTGAACCAATCTTTATTCTTCGAATATTCACCAAGCAAAAAATTTATACTACAAAAAGGCTGTAACCTAAATGGTATGGTATCTTCCGGTGAAATCCCGCGTAAACCCATAACCTTTTCTGTGAGCTTAAGATACTTATCATCACCAGTATAATTCCCATAGACCATCATTGATTCTAATGTAACATCATAAACATAAAGAAAAGGGACATCGATGGGCTTTTCAATATTATTATGAATTTTTATCCAGTGATTAATTACTTTCTCAGCTGTGTCCTGAGGTTTTTCTTTTGTCCAAAAGAATAATAAGAAGAAACAAATTAAAAATTTCATTTTTTTAGATTTAGATTAAAATAATGTTTGTCTTTTTTGATAGAGATCTCCAAGGTATCTATCAGTTGTAAAAATGCATATATTTTTTTTCCCCTGATATATTTTTAGCGAAAAACGCAAAAAATGCTTGATTAATTAAAATAAAGTATAAATTTGTCGGAATTTTGATTTAAGAAAATGTGTATTTATTAACTATTTCACATTGTTTAGTTGTAGTTATCCTTTTTTTAAATCTTTTTAATAATTTTAATAACAAGTTATCGCACAATTTTTTGTTTTTCTGGGTTTTTATTTGTACCTCCTTTCTTTATTGAAATACCGTATAATCAATATTCATAATAACCAAGAATTTTGCCTTGTTATTTTTAACAATAAATTAATTTTTTTATAATGAACATTTACGTAGGTAACCTTGATTACAAGGTTGATGAGCAAGATTTGCAAGAGATTTTTGAAGAATACGGTGCTGTTAGTTCTTCAAAAATTGTTATGGACAAATACAGCGGACGAAGCAAAGGTTTTGGCTTCGTAGAAATGGATGATTCTGCAGCGGCAAAAAAAGCCATTGACGAATTAAATGGAGCTTCGTTAGAAAACAGAGACATGGTTGTAAATGAAGCAAGGCCAAAAAAGAAAAGTTTCAATAATAGTAGATATTAATAACACATTATGGCTAAAGGAAAAGTTAAATGGTATAACGAAACCAAGGGATTTGGTTTTATACTAACCGATGAAGGAAAAGATATCTTTGTACACAGAACAGGTTTAGTAAATTCTTACTCTGCTTTACAACCAGATCAAGAAGTAGAATTCGAAACTAAACAAGGAGAAAAAGGTATCGTTGCAATTAATGTTAAAACTTTAAACTAAAATAAAACTATATTGAAATCATTTAGTATAGGAGACCTTAAAATACCCATTCCAATTATACAAGGCGGAATGGGTATTGGTATTTCAGTTGCAGGACTAGCTTCTGCAGTTGCAAATATGGGTGGAGTTGGTGTTATTTCTACTGTTGGAATTGGTCTCGTTGAAAATGAAAAATACACTAACTTAAAAAAACATAACATTGAAGCGCTAAGAAATTCAATCAGAAAAGCCCGTGAGCAATCAATTGGAGTTCTTGGTGTAAATATCATGTCGGTTTTGACTAATTTCTCTGACATGGTTAAAACCTCAATTGAAGAGGGAATTGACATTATTTTTTCTGGTGCTGGCCTTCCATTAGACTTACCAAAGTACCTGGAAAAAGGTATTAAAACAAAATTAGTCCCAATTGTATCTTCAGCACGTGCTGCATCCATTTTATGTAATAAATGGCTACAAAACTTTAACTATTTACCCGATGCTTTTGTGGTTGAAGGCCCTAAAGCTGGTGGCCATCTTGGATTTAAAGCTGATAAAATAAATGATGAAAGTAATTCGTTAGAAAAACTTGTTACTGAAGTATTACAGGTTGCCAATGAGATGAAAGAAAAACATAACAAAGGTATCCCGGTAATTGCAGCAGGTGGCATTTATACTGGTGAAGATGCACATAAAATTATGGAATTAGGAGCATCTGCCGTTCAACTAGGAACTCGTTTTGTCGCTACTGAAGAATGCGATGCTTCAAGAGAATTTAAAGAGGCATACATTAACGCTAAAGATGAAGATGCGCAAATCATAAAAAGTCCTGTTGGCATGCCAGGAAGGGCTCTTATGAATAAGTTTATCACTGATGCTGCCAATGGATTAAAACGTCCAAAGGTATGTAAGTATCATTGTATAAAATCGTGTGATCCAAAAACTACATCTTACTGTATTACGGATGCTTTATTCTCTGCCTATAAAGGCAATCTGGATGAAGGATTTGTCTTTACCGGTGCTAATGTCGGTAAAGTAAAAAAGATAACTACAGTAAAAAAAGTTTTTGAAGACCTTAAAAACGAATATCAAAAAGCAATTAAAAATTTAAAATCATAAGGGAAATATAATACATGGGTAGATCTCAAGAAACATTCAACAAAAAAGAAGTAAGACAAAAGAAAGAAAAAAAGAGAAAAGATAAAGCTCTAAAAAGACTTGACAGAAAAGAGAATAAAAAGAAGAGCAGCTTGGATGATATGATCGCCTATGTTGATGAAAATGGTGTAATTACATCTACACCTCCTGAGACAAAAAAAGAAGAGATTAAGGCAGAAGATATTGAAATTGGAGTTCCCAAAAGAGAAAAAGAGCCTGAAGATTTAGTCAGAACAGGAATAGTTAGTTATTTCAATGATTCCAAAGGTTATGGCTTTATTAAAGACTCTAAAACAAAAGAAAGTGTTTTTGTACACATAAATGATGTACAAGGTAACATTAGCCAGGGAAGTAATGTTAGTTTTGAGGTTGAGCCTGGACATAAAGGCCCAACTGCAAAAAACGTTATGGTTTCATAGCTCTTAAAATATCTTAACTGTCAATAGAAATTATTTTCAAACAAGATTGTCTAATAATTATTAAAAGACAGTCTTGTTTTATTATATGATTATAATTATTAAAAAGAAGATTTATACTCATTTTTTTAGATTACATTTGAACCCTTCAAATCAAATCCTTTTTATAACATTTTTATTAATAATTTATGAATTTTGAAGATCTAGATTTAAATAGCCAAATACTAACGGCTATTGCCGAGCTAGGATTTGAGACCCCTACATTGATACAAGAAAAAACTATTCCGGCAATTCTTGGGTCGAGCAGGGACCTTATTGGCCTTGCACAAACAGGAACCGGAAAAACAGCAGCCTTTGGATTACCAATTATCAATCAAATAGATCCAAAGAACAAAACGATACAGGCAATTATTTTATGCCCGACAAGAGAATTGGGAATTCAAATTACCAATGACCTTGAAAAGTTTTCGAAGTATATAAAAAACCTTAAAATTGTTGCTGTTTACGGTGGTGCTAATATAAGCGAACAAATTAAAAGCATTTCAAAAGGTTGTCAGATAATTGTTGGGACACCAGGAAGGACTTTGGATTTAATAAGAAGAAATGTCCTTAAATTAAACGACATCGAATATCTTGTTCTTGATGAAGCAGATGAAATGCTAAACATGGGATTTACAGAGGATCTAAACGCAATCCTTAAAGAAACCCCAAGAACTAAGCAGACAATGCTTTATTCTGCAACAATGCCTAAAGAAATCAGGGAGATCGCTAATAATTACATGAACGATCCGATTGAAATCTCTGCCGGCCAAAAAAATATTGGTTCAAAAGACGTTTCGCATGTATATTATGTTACCCTTGCAAAAGATCGATATAAAGCCTTAAAAAGAATAGTGGATATTAATCCTAACATCTATTCAATAGTTTTTTGCAGAACACGTCGTGAAACCAAAGACATTGCCAACAAACTCATGCAGGATGGTTACAATGCTGATGCATTGCATGGTGATTTATCGCAGTCTCAACGTGATTTTGTAATGAACCGTTTTCGTTTGAAACACCTCCAGATACTTGTTGCCACAGATGTTGCAGCCAGAGGCCTTGATGTTAACGAATTAACACACGTAATTAACTTTAATTTACCAGACGATAACGAAGCATATATCCACAGAAGCGGTAGAACAGGTAGGGCCGGAAAAAAAGGCCAGTCTGTTTCATTAATACACACAAAAGAATTCGGCAAAATAAAGGCCCTCGAAAAAATTGTTGACCAAAAATTTGAACACAAACTTGTTCCTAACGGAAAAGAAATTTGTGGCAAACAATTATTTAACCTTATTGATAAGGTTGAAAATATTACAGTTGATAATGAGCAAATAGCTCAATATCTTCCGGATATTTACAAAAAATTATCATGGTTATCCAGAGAAGAATTAATCCAGCATTTTGTTTCTGTTGAATTTAACCGCTTTTTTGAATACTATAAAAACACTTCAGATATTAATGCGAGTGCAAAAACCTCTGAAGATGGAGAGTCAAGAAAAGACAGGAAAAGCAAAGATGTTGATTTCTCTCGTTTTTATATAAATATTGGTAATAACAACAAACTTACAGCTCCCAAAATGATTGGCCTAATTAACGATTCTTGTAACCGCAGGGACATTAAAATTGGCCGCATTGATATGATGAAGGGTTTTTCATTCTTTGAAGTAGATAAAAGCTTTGAGGAGCTAATTATCAAATCCTTTAAAGGCAAAAAATATGAAAACATAAGCCTTAAGGTTGAATTATCAATGCCCGACAAAAAGGGAAATAAAAATACTCGTAGCAGAAAAAGAAGAAAGTAAAGATTTACTTCCTTTTTTTTATAAAAATATACTTTTCACCTATTCTACTGATTCAGGTAAAAAGTATATTTTCCGGCTAAGATATCAAAAGCTAAATAATCGCCTTTTCTACCCAGAAATATTGAGTTTCCGCTTTCAAAAGTCTTCCCGTTATCATATAGAGTTGTTTCTCCTTCTATAATTTTATTATAACCGGTAAAAGGTAAATAAACCTCAGCTGAAGTATTAGGCGGGATTAATACCGATAGCTCGAGACCTTCTTTTGTTTTTTTCCAATACGATTCTATTTTACCATAAGGACTCTTATAACTTGCTCCTGCATTTTCTAAGTTTTCAGGGATATAGGGTTGGATAATAATTTTTTTAAACCCGGGATGTTCTTCCATTGGCCGTATACCAGCTAAATATCCAAAATACCACTCTCCTACAGAACCATAAGCAAAATGATTTCTTGAATTCATCCCTTCTGGTTTTTCCTTATCGCTATTCCATAACTCCCACATTGTAGTAGCCCCATTCTTGACCATATACCCCCAGGATGGATAAGTTTCTGTAATAGCTAATTCGTAAGCCAATTCATGCTGTCCTCTCTTTGTAAGCTCTGGCAGCAAATACGCAGTCCCCAGAAATCCTGTCGTAAGATGTTTGTCGTGTTCAAGAACATCTGTAACAATATTCTCAAATACATCATCCTGTAAATCTTCAGGAGTAATTCCAATAGCTAGTGGCAATAAATTTGCTGTTTGTGTTTCTCCTATATACTGTGAAATTTCGGGGTTAAAATATTTTTCCTGAAATGCTTCTACTATTTCAGGCAACAATTCTTCATATTCTTTTGCATCTAAATCTTTATTCAAAATTTTGGCGATTTTAGCTAACAATTTAGTACTATAATAGTAATAGATATCTCCTATTGGTTTTGTCGGAGAAGCTTCTACAGCAACCCAATCTCCATATCCTCCCCAATCACCATCTCCCCATTCGTAGATATTATCATCACTTTTTTCTCGCATATACTCAACCCATGCTTTCATTCCCTGATAATTATCTTCAAGTATCTTTTTATCTCCATAATATAAATAACTCATCCAAGGTGTAACAACAACGGCATCTCCCCATCCTGGTTTTGAAGGGCCATCTACAACTATTGCCGGATTTACATCGTAAACCCAGCCTTCTGGAGTTTGACAATCAACTATATCAGCAACCCACTTTGCCCAAAAATTTGACATATTCATATTGTAGTTTGCTGTTGGGGCAAAGATCTGGGCATCTCCCATCCATCCTAAACGCTCATCTCGTTGTGGGCAATCTGTTGGTACACTCATCATATTACCACGTTGTCCCCAGGTTATGTTCGTCCATATTTGATTTAACAAGTTATTGGAAGACTCAAATTTCCCAATAAAATCAGCATTTGTATGGAATACCTCACCCAATAGTAAATCTTTAGAAGGTTTCTCCTCTAATCCTTCTACCTGCACATACCTAAATCCATGATAAACAAAGTCCGGGCTCCAAACTTCCTCATCTACCCCTCTACAGGTATAAACATCTGTGGCTTTTGCCATTCTAAGATTCTCTTGCGCTACAGTTCCATCTTCTGATAATAATTCTGCAAAACGCATTATAATTTTCTGACCTTCTTTTCCTGATATTCTTAGCTTTTCACGACCAACCATATTTTGGCCAAAATCAAAAACAAAAACCCCAGGTTTTGGCTCAGTAACAGATTCTGCGGTTAGTGTATCTGTTACTTGAATAGCAGGTGAATACTGAGCAATTTTCTTGGGTGTTAAATCTTCAAATATTTTAACAAACTGCCAGTTATTATCATCAAAATTACTTTCATCCCACCCTTCCTGTTCCAATCGGGCATCATAATTCTCACCATGATAAAGGCTATTGTAAATTATCGGGGAATAGTCTGATTTCCATGTTGCGTTCGTAATAATTTCATCAGATGTTCCATCTTTATAATTTATTTCCAGTTGCGCTAAAAAACGCAATGGTTTATCACTATAGTATGAACCACCATTCCAGCCCAAGCCACTGCTCCACCAAATATTTCCTAACAGTGCACCGATTACATTACCTCCTAATTTAAGATCTTCTGTAACATCATAAACCTGATATTGTACCTTTTTAGGATAATGTGTCCACCCGGGAGTTAATAAATCTTTACCAACTTTGTTCCCATTCATGGATAATTTATATCCACCAAGACCTGTCACATAAATTTTTGCTGATTCTATGGGTTTAGACAAATAAAATTCCTTCCTCAACATCACTGAATTTCTTGGTTCTAATAACTTTACTGAATCTTTCCATACGCCACTACCGAATGGTGCAACAATACCAGAATTACTCCAGCCATCATCATCAAAAGATATTTCTTTCCATTCACCCTTAGGAGTTTTTGCTGTAGCCAACGTTGTCTCATCTGAAACAATAATCTGTTCTGAACCGCCTTCAAAAAACAAATGAATACTAAAAATTAATCCGGCAACTTTACTATTATTCCCTTTGTTAACAGTAAAACTCAGGGTATTATAATCCGGATTTAAATAAGTACTTATCTCATGCGTATAAAATTGCCTCCAGTCACTTGCCTGGGCAATATATCGCCCATTTAAATAAACAGAAAAATTATTATCTGCCGTTACCCGTAAAATTGCTTTTTGTATTTTTTTTTCAGGAAGAAAGAAATTTTTTCTAAAATAAATTTCTTTATTTTTCCCTTGATTACCAGATAACCAAATCCAATTTCCAAGAATATCAGAAGTTTTAGAAATTGATTGAATATCCTGACCAATCCACTCGGCATGCCAATATTTATCATTAAGCATTCCCATTTCAAAACTAGCAAACTCACTATATTTTGATTTCACCCCATTTTGATTCCATATTCTTACTTTCCAATAATATTTTTTACCGGATACCAGTTCTTTTCCCAGATAATTGACTAAATGCGATTGTTCGGACTCAACTTTGCCACTATTCCATATATCTGCTTTATCTTTGTTTAAAATTTTAATATCCGAAGCAACCAAGACCTGATAAGCTTCCTGTGAGCTTTCTTTCAGTGTGTCATTCAATTTCCATGAAAAACGGGGAGTTACATTTTCGACACTTTTAGGATTAGCCTGAAACTCGCATAATAAATCATTTGGTTCCAGTATTTCTTTCTTACATGAACTAATAAAACTTAAAATAAGAACCCCATATAAAAAGAATGAAAGAGATTTCATTGCCTTTAATTTATTGTTAGGTTCTCAAGTTAGTAAAATAATTTTTAATGAATAAAAATTGAATTTCAAAAACAAGGACAAAAAACAAAGGAGCCAGCTAAAAAATTACGCTACCCTCTAACGCTTAATTAACAATAACACGAAAAATCAACAAACAGTGTTATCAAGATAATTAGATAGAACGGGGAATAATTTTTTTTCATCAATCGGTTTTTTGATGTATGCATCAAGCCCCATATTTAATGCTTTTGATTCATCGTATTGCATTGCATATGCTGTTTGGGCAATAATCGGAAGTTTCTTGTGCTTAAGTTTTATTTTTTTTGATGCTTCATAACCATTCATAACAGGCATCTTTAAATCCATGACAATGGCATCAACTTTATTCTTTTCTACAACATTGACTGCCTCTTTTCCATTTTCTGCAAAAAGAAGTGTTGCTTTTGTATCATTTAACAACACCTTCAGGAACTCCATATTTGTAGGCTCATCTTCTACAATTAAAATAGATTTTCCTGTCCAGTCATAAGATTGATCCGAATTAATATATTGCATGTTATCGAATGCATAATCTACTACATTGTAAGGAATTGTAAAACAGAATTTACTTCCTTTACCAACGGTTGACTCCAGCCAGATTTCCCCGCCCATCAGTTCAACTAAACTTTTGGCTATGCTTAGTCCCAGCCCTGTTCCGCCATAATTATCTGCAATGGATTCATCGCTCTGCCTAAAGCGCTCGAATATCAATTCTTTACTTTCATCCGGAATTCCTACACCAGTATCTTTTACATATACAATTAAGCTCTTTGCATCATATTTATCATAACCTATCTCAATAGTTCCTTTCTCTGTAAATTTTATCGCATTATTAACAAGATTAGTAACTACTTGCGTAAACCTTGTCTCATCCAACAAAATTTTCTCATCAAGCCCTTTAGCTGGTTCTTTAAAAACTATATTTAGTTCTTCAGATTTTTCATTTTTTACTAATACCCCTGCATACAAAATAGACAAATCTTCAAACAATTGCTTTAACGAAACAGAGTACAAATTAATTTGCATTTGATTCGCTTCAATCTTTGATATATCAATTATATCATCAATAAGCTGAACCAGTTGTGTACTCTTTGATTGTATGATAGAAAGATATTTTTCTTCTTTACCTTTATCTATATCATGTCTTTTTAATAATTCACTAAACCCTAAAATCGCGTTAACAGGAGTACGAATCTCATGGCTCATATTAGCAAGAAATGCAGACTTCAACATATCGCTTTCTTCTGCTTTTTTCTTAGCTTCCAACAATTTCTTTTTATCAAGTTCCAGTATTCTATTCTGCTCAACAAGCTTTTTAGCGGAAGAATTAAGTTGGTTTGATCCTAAAATAGCACATACAGATGATGAAACCAGGAAAAAATTATTTGCAAAAAAGTGTGTGAACTCTTTAGAACCAGCGTCAAAACTAACCATATCCTGGACAAAAACTGCTAACACATTGTAAAGCAACACATTTGTAATTGACGCAAGAATAACCTCTACCGTTGAAAGTTTAAAAACAAAACCTCCCCAAAGTATAATTAGAATAAGGCCTATATAGTAATTCCAATAAGCTTCCTCTTCTGGTGAAGCAATTGCAATCATTGTAATCACCGAAATTTGACCGGCAAATATTAATAATATCCTCCAAGCCATAGGTGTTTGATGATATATCTTAGTGTAAGTTAGAATATAAAACAATATCCCTGCAGGTAAAACTATTGCGTATCGAATTATAAATGTAGTTTTAAAATGATATGGCAAAGCTATAATATCAAGGGCCCCGAAAATGGTTAAAACAAGAATAGCTGTTATTATTCCTATTCTTGTATTTTTTATAGAAATCTCTTCCTCTTTACTTTTTGAAAACTGATTTCCTTTATTAAAAAGGAAGTTATAGAGTTGCATTTTTCTCACTGTTTTTGTACTATATTCTTTTTAAATATCCAAACATACAAATATTTAATCCTCAATCTCACAGGCAAAATACCTAATTAGGAAAATACATAGTGAAAATTATTATTCATTTAAATTAGTTTAAGCCAAAAAGACGTTATTTCCTAAAGTATGTTAGGTTTTAATTACTTGTTAATATTTTTTTAGGTTTACTAAACTACTGAACATTTATATAAATTTCAATAATGATTGAAATTTTTCCATTAAAAATGTTAAACCTTATTTACAAATATATATGAAAAGGATAAAAATCTATCGAAAAGTTATAAATCTTTAGAACATCTAACAAAACAAATACGCAAAAAAGGTATAACTTCAATTTAAATTCAAGGCTGATATATATTTAGCATAACAAAAAATGTTTGCCCAATTGTTTATAACTTTATTGAAATTACTATTAAGACGATAAATACTTAATTAAATTATAAAATATGAGACCATATATTTTAGCCGAATCGAATTGGAAATTTATTAAAAACACTAAAATTGAAGTTGCAATTCTTCCTTGGGGTGCTACAGAAGCCCACAACTATCATCTGCCATACGGCACAGATATTATCGAAGCAGATAAATTTTCTGAAGAAGCTGCACGTATTGCATATGAAAATGGTTCAAAGGTAATTGTGTTACCCACAATTCCATTTGGCGTAAATACAGGTCAAACAGACATCAAACTTGACATTAATATTTATCCTTCAACCCAAATGGCTATTTTAAAGGATATAATAGAAGGATTAAATCGACATGGAATTCAAAAACTTTTAATTCTTAATAGCCATGGAGGTAATAATTTTAAACCACTTCTTAGGGAATTAGGCGCAAAATTCCCGAATATGTTTTTACTATTTTGTAATTGGTATCAATCTGTAAAGAAATCCGACTTCTTTGAAGAAGACGGGGATCACGCAGACGAGATGGAAACAAGCCTGATGTTATATTTCAATCCGGATCTGGTTTTACCATTAAACCAAGCAGGAGATGGAAAAGACAAAAAATTAAATATCCAGGCAGTTCAAGAAGGTTGGGCCTGGACTGAAAGAAAATGGAGCGAAGTAACAGAAGATACTGGCATAGGAAATCCTAAAAAATCAAATGCTGAAAAAGGAGAAAAATATTTTAATGTTGTATGCAAAGAAGTGTCACAATTGATAGAGGAATTAGCACAACTAGATTTAGAAAAAAAGTATAGTTAGAAAGTTATAATTTCAAATAATATAACATTGACAATTTCTTCTTATAAACATTTTAAACAAAAATTTATTATATAAATACTAAAGACAAAAAAAATTATATATTTGCGTTCTATCTAACAATTACTAATCAAACATGTTTTCGAACTTGAAAATAGCATACAAAAAAAACACGTTGTTTTAAAAACAATTTATTCCTATCACCGTATAGTTACCTGACATTTAGTTAATTTAAATTAAAACAACGTTATTATGGCAAAGATTACAATTTATTTAAGTGTTGACGAACCAGGAAAACTACATTTACGAGACAGCGAAGGACACACAGGAGAAGACAACATTACAACAGATGTTGGTGACAGCGATTCCATTGTATGGACTTTGGAAGAAAAATCAGGTATTAAAGCGATAACGAAAATCGCAGCAAAGCCAGGTAGCCCTGACTTGTTTAGCGAAGGACCAAGCTCCATTTCAGATACAGAGTGGACAGGAGTAATAGCTTCTACAGCAAAAGGCGAAGAAGCTTATTATATTGAGTACGTTTTATCTGATGGAACCCAAAAGAGAGATGATCCGAGAATTGTGATAAGACCTTAGAAATTTGAAAAAAGAAGTTAAATATCAGAAAAGAGTATTTGGAATAATCATTCTAATACTCTTTTCTTTTTTTAAATCATATGCTGACGAGATTGAACAAATTTATTCTAACAAAAATTTATCAGACAGAAGAAAAATAGATAGTATTTATGATTTTTATTATATAGAAAAAACACCAATCGAACAAATTAAAGTTGCCAATAAAATCATCTCACTAGCAACGTCGAACAATGATTTACTATGGCTTTGTAATGGTTTCTACCTAAAAGGCAATGCTTATTACTATATGGCAGAAACAGAAAAAGCTTACGATAACTGTTTAAAAAGTCTGGAGATAGCAAAAAAAGGAAATATCAAAGAAAGTCTTGACAATATATATAATAGCATAGCTAATATCCTATCATTGAACGAAGAACATGACAAAGCCATTTCTTATTATAAACTAGCTTCCGAGATATTTTTAGAAAACAATGATTCCATAAATGCAGGATATACTACACTTAATATTGTTAATGAATATAATAATATAAAAAATACTGATTCCGTATTTTTTTATCTTGAATTAGCTAGTTCAATTTTCTCAAAACACAATGATGCATATGGCATGGCATATATATTTGGCCATAAAGCACTTTATTTTGCAACGATAGGTAAAATGGATCTTGCGGAAAAAAATTTGTCTATTGCCATAAATGAATTAAAAAAAGTTGGACAAACTTATGATATCCTTGCTTTTGAATTTGAAATGGGCAAAGTCCTTTTTGACAAGGGAAATTTAATAAAAGCCAAAACTAAGTTGTTGGAAGTTTATAAACAAAGCTTGTTAGCTAATTTTCAAGAACAAGCCAGAGATGCCACCCAACTTCTTTCGGAGATAAACCAAAAACTTGGAGATTACAAAAATGCACATTATTACCAATCTCAATATCTCGCCTATAAAGACAGTATCAGTAACGAAGAATCCATACGTAAAATGGCAGACTTGCGTGCCGAATACGAAATCTCACAAAAACAAATTGAGGTTGATTACTTAGAAAAGAAACAGGCAATCAACAAAACAGCTTTGATTATAGCATTTTTTATTTTAATAATTTTAATTATTCTCACATACTTACTTTATAGAAACAACAAGATTATCAAACGGCAGGCAAAAGAACTTGAAGGGCTAAATGCTACAAAAGACAAAATGTTTTCTATTATCTCACACGATCTTCGGAGCCCAATTTCATCGATTACCGGGACCTTCGCATTGATAAAAGAGTTAGCATTAAGGAAAGACACTGGTAAATTAGTTGTAATTAGCGATGAAATAACAAAATCGTTACATTACATAAATTCTTTGCTTGATAACCTGTTAAACTGGGCAACCAACCAGCAGGGAAAGATACCATACCACCCTGAATTATTTAATATAAAAAAAATATGTATCCCGCTGATTAGAGTATTTGAAAATTCAGCCAAAGCAAAAGGCGTTTCGCTCCATCTCAAGGTCCATGAGACCATTCAACTATTTGCTGATAGAAATTCATTTGAAACGATTTTCAGGAATATAATTGGTAATGCGGTTAAATTTACCAATGCAGGAGATAACATTACCCTTGAATGCAAAGAACTCCCGGATAAAATTCAGTTCTCAGTTACAGACACGGGGGTTGGAATTGCTGAAGAAAAACTCCCTACTATTTTTGAGTTATCGAACAATAAAAGTACCTGGGGAACTGCTAACGAAAAAGGTGTTGGACTGGGATTACGATTGGCTTATGAATTTACTGTATTAAACAAAGGCAATATCTCTGTTAAAAGCAAAAAAGGTATAGGCACAACTTTTTATATTGAATTTCCAAAATAAAAAAGGCCACCGACAAGGTTTCCCTTCTCATCGATAACCTTTCTGCATGCCGCGACTATCATTGTTTATACGTTGATAATCTTTTGTTATTATTCGACGCTGATTCCTTTCGTATTGATAATAATTCTTTAAACTTCAATGAGCATTCCTTGCCTTCCAATCATCTTTCGTTGTATGTCGATAATAACACCAGGCTTTTCGATAAGCATCCCGAACGCTTCGATAATCATTCCGGATACTTCGACAGCCTTACTAAAGAAGGGGTTCATCATTTTTTAGCTACCGCTTCAAATAATGCACTAAAGAAGCATCCCGCATTTGTCCGGCAGCTTCCTCGGGCCTAACAGGATTAATAATATTCCCACCTCCTGATTCAAACCCGGCCAGGTATTTTAGTTTATCTGGCGAACGCATAGGAGGATAAAACTCAACATGAAAATGGAACAATGCATTTTCTTCTTTGCCATCTGTTGGTGCATTTTGCAACATGGTGATATTAGGAAAAGACATTTGGTAAAGATTATCAAACTTTGTGATGATGTTTTTGTGCATCTCTGCAAAAGCTTCTGTCTCTTCAGCTGTTAATTCTGAAATATTCGATACATGTCTCTTTGGAACAATATATGTTTCATACACAAACCTTGCAAAAAATGGGATAAATGCAACAAAATGATCGTTTTCAAGAATTATCCTGTCTTTCTTCTCCAACTCGTATTTCACTAAATCTTCAAGAAGCCCAGCAGAATGCGATTTTTTATAATCTACAAAAGAGTTTAACTCTCGCTCAACAATCTTAGGCACGAAACCAGTTGCATAAATCTGTCCATGAGGGTGAGGATTTGAAACACCGATTGCTTTTCCCTTATTTTCAAATATCAATACATTATGGATGTTTTCTTGTTGACTCAATGTAGAATATTCTTCTTTCCAAAGGGCCACAACATCTGCCACCTCATTTTTTGACATCTCTGCCAATGTTACATTGTGTTTGGGAGAAAAACAAATTACCCGACACGTACCAAATACTGGTTCTACAACCTCAAATCCCTCATTATGGTGCACATTGGGTGCTTCCATAGAAAATGAAGCAAAATCATTGGTAAAAGCATAAGGCTTTTTATAATCGGGGTTCTTAATGCCTGATGCCCGAGTTACACCCGGACATAAATAACATTTGGGATCGTATTCTGGCTGTTCTTCAATTTTTGCTTGAACAGTATCCCCACTCCATGGCCTGTCGCTGGTTGTTGCTGCAAGAATTACCCATTCCTGTAAAAGAGGATGCCATCTCCTCTCCCATTTTCCAGTATAGTTGTCCATATTATTAAATTTCAATTTAATTTTTTAAGCAGTTAAAATTAGTGATTTTAGTATGGTCTCAAAAAAAAACAACCCCATTCAAAACATCTTTATTTACACTGATTCTTTTTTGAAAATTTCAATAAGACCAACAAGTGGTTAGTATTAAACACAAAACAGCATTTATAATCAATGAATTATGGCATCAAATATTTATCATTATTATTCTCAGGAATTATTAGCAGTAATCAAAACACGAAATATCGTACATCTATAATATTTCAAACTTAAGTTTATCTAACAGTATAACATTATTAATCTATAACAATCTGATTTTAAGAAAAATAAAAAACATGGTACGATTCATGATTGTTAAGATATCAAACAAATAAAAAAAATTAAGGTTATGAAATCATATAAAATTTTAAAATTAACTGTTAGTGAGTTTTTAGGTATCCTACAAAAAAGAACTTCAGAAAATGCTAACAAGATGAAAGAAATTTTTGATTATACAACAGAGATTAAAAGGACAGAACCTGATAGTGAAGAAAGAAAAATAAAACTAAAAAACGCATTAATCCTAAATAATGAATTTATTAAAATAAACAAAAAATACATCGACCTACATAATAATGTATTAGATATAATAAACGAATTAGCTACCAATGACGACGAAGATTATAATGATGAACAAGAAAAAATTGTTAGCGACACTCCAAATCTAGTAAACGCGACAAATACCCAACAAGAAGAAGATATAAATAAAGGCAAAGAAAAGTCTATTAATAATAATGAAGTTGAGCTTGAAAGAAACAATCCTCTTTTTAAAAACAAAGATTACACTGATAAATTAATGAAACAGTATATTGAAGAGGAAGAATATGAAAAATGTAATTTATTACAAAAATTTCTTTCAGAAAATAAATTATAATAATTAGAAAAGTATATAAAAAAAGGGTGTTAGTTCAAGATTTTGAGAACTAACACCCTTTTTATAAATAAGGATACTACCTGCTATTTATTAACAAAGGCCAAAAAGTCATCAGAATCAAGCATCCAGTTTTCCAATTCCAATTCCATTTCATGCAATACAAATCTTTCATTATTAAATTTATAATGGCCATGAATTTTTTTCTGAAAAAGAAAAGGGTTTAGCATCCATGGTTCAACCGGAATCTTTTCTTCATTACTAAAAGTTAAATCCATTGATTTATCCATCATATTTTCAAATAGATTAACATTTAACATCCATGGTTCTAATTGTAGTTCTTCTTCCACTTCAACAACTTCGGAATAACTATCTATTTTAATTTTAGAATCATTTGCAGACACAACCATTATATTTGTAAAAATTATAAAAGCTACCAGAAAAATTGATTTTCTTATAATCCTATTGCTGTAATTTAAACTGTTTTTCATAACTAAATCCCCCATTATTTTATTTGTTCTTTTATTATCATTTTCATTACTATGACGATTCTCGTTTTGAGTTGTTACATCGTCTATTGAAATATTTATTTGTTTTGATTTCATAACCTTAACCTTTAATTTCTTGATGTAAAATTATAACCTGGAAGTCAGTCAGGAAACTTTAATCGATAAGTTTGGATAATTGCTATGTAAAAAAATAACGATAATAATTTCAATCGGTAAAACATTGATTTCAGTCGGCAAAATTCAATTTTAAATTAGCAAAACCCTAAATTGAACAATGATTTTATCAATCAAACCGGTAGTAATTAATGATCTATATCACCATTTTCTTTTTGTTTCACATTTATATATTGCTTAATTTAGGTAATGGCAGATCTTGACGATGTAATATGAAGATAAACTTCTACACCAGTAATAGTACTATTGAATTAGAAAAACGTCTTATACAATTTGACAATTCTGAGACTATTAAAGGAATTCTAATCCTAGCCTGCGATAATAATCAATATACACCATCAGAAATAGACCCGATATTACAAAAAATAAAAAAACCAGTTTTTGGCGGAATTTTTCCAAGCATCATTTTTAAAAACCAGAAATACGAAACTGGTTTTATTCTCGCAGGATTTGACACTGAAATTGAAACCGGTTTAATTAATAATTTAGAAGAAGTTACTGAAAATGAATCGTATATTTTTAGCATAACCGATAAGTTTATAAAAACAAAAACCATTTTCATATTTATTGATGGGCTCTCAAATCACATAACCAGCTTTATCGAAAGCATATTTACTGTATTCGGATTAGAGTATAATTATATAGGTGGCGGTGCAGGCTCTTTAACGCTAAAACAGAAGCCCTGCATAATAACAAACAACGGATTAAAACAGAATAGTGCCGTTCTGGTGGGATTAAATCTTCACTCCGGAATTGGCGTAAAACACGGTTGGCAATCAATTGCAGGCCCTTTTAGGATAACTGCGGCAGATAAGACAGAAATTAAAGAAATAAATTTCAGGCCAGCTTTTGATGTATACAAGGAAGAAATTGACAGTCATTCAAAAGTTAAAATCAACAAATCTAATTTTCTTGAGATAGCCAAGGCATTTCCTTTCGGAATAAATAAGTTAGACGCAGAAAAAATCGTTCGCGATCCAATAGAAATAGGAAAATCTAATAGTCTTATCTGCGTGGGAGGAGTTAAGAACGGTGATTTTGTAGATATCCTGATTGGCAAAAAAGATGAATTAATAAGGGCATCCGGTGAAGCTTTAGAACAAGCCCGAGAATTAAAAAAACAAACACCAAGCAAATTTGTATTCTTTATTGATTGCATTTCCAGGGTTTTATTTCTTCAGGATGAGTTTGTAAAAGAACTTGAAGAAGTAAATAAATACGGATCACAACTTCCATTAATAGGAGCTTTGACATTAGGGGAAATTGCAAACAATGGAAAAGAATACCTGGATTTTTATAATAAAACAGCCGTGATTGGATGTTTTTAATTGATAATAGATGAAAAAAACTGCTGAACAAATACAAGTTTTATATGAAATTGCCATGTCGATTGGAAAAAGCCTCGACTTGCACGACATGCTTAAACAAGCACTTTCAACTTATTTAAGAAAGCTTAATTGTACTTCAGGGATTGTTTATAGAACTTCGCGAACCCCAAACAACGAATATATTAACGAACAAATATATGCACTTCCCAGGACTCTTGATGTTTCTAAGAAATTCCCAGAACTTTTAGATATTTTTCCAGAAAAAAACACAAAATTAATTCACCAGGAAAGAATAACTAAGGCCCCTCTACTCTTTTTATCTAAATCCAACCTGCATTTACATATCATGTTGCTGGGCGAATTTGGATTTATTGTTTTAGTAAAAAGTAAAACTCAAATAAATGAATACTTATTAAAAGAACTAAGAGAAATTAATGAAAAACTCGGACAAGCCTGTTTTTCTTGTATTAACAATGAATCATTAAAAGAAAGAGAAAAAAGATACAAGGATTTAAGTGAATTAATGCCAGGTATGGTCTGTGAAACCGATACAAATGGCTTTGTTACCTTTGTTAATAAATATGCTGTCAACAAATTTGGCTACGATATTTCGGATTTGGATAAGGGATTTCATGTTTCTAAGATTTTTGCAAAAGAAGATCAGAAAAGGGCCATAAAAAACTTTAAACGATCATTAACCGACAAAAATATGCCACACCGGGAATATAATGTAGCGAAAGCAAACGGAGAGAAATTCCCGGTCTTACTTTACTCAAGCCAGTTGATGTCTGGAGGTAAAGTAAAAGGTATTATTGGAGTTATGATTGACATAACCGATAGAAAAGAAAATGAAAATAAGCTAAAAGAATATGCCGAAAGTTTAGAATTAGCCCTAAAAGCTTCCAACGCCGGACTCTGGAGTTATAATTTTAAAACAGATAGATTTATGCTTAATGATGAATGGTATGAGGAAAAAGGAATAGACGTAAAAAATCAAACTCCAAATATTTCTTTTTTACAAAAAATCATTCACCTCGAAGACCAAGAAAGAGTATCCAAAGCAATCCAGGAACATTTAGAAGGAAAAAGCCCGTATTACCAAGTAGAATTTAGAAGTGAAACAAAAAAAGGAAAATACACCTGGGTATTGGATACCGGAAAAATAACTGAATATGATGAATCTGGCAAACCAATAAAGATGGTTGGAACAAGCATAGACATCACCTCAAAAAAAGAAAATGAACTTATTCTTCAACAAAATCTAATACAACAAGAGCTTTTATCTGAAATAGCACTAAACCTTAATTCCCTTGATAATTTTGACTCACGAATAAACTTTACGCTTGAAAAAACTGGCAAACACTCAAATGTAAGCCGCGTTTATATTTTTGAAGATAACAAAGGAGGGCTCACAACGTCAAATACATTTGAATGGTGCAATAAAGATATTACACCACAAATTGACGAATTACAAAATATTTCATATAGAGAAGTAATACCCTCCTGGAAAAAAATACTTAACGAAAAAGGAAAAATATATTCTGAAAACATAAAAAACCTACCAAAAGACATTATAGAGATACTTGAACCTCAGGAAATAAAATCAATACTAGTTTATCCTTTATTTGTTAAAGGCAATTTCTTTGGATTTATTGGGTTTGATGAATGTACCAGAACAAAACACTGGTCAAAACTGGAATTAGAACTACTTAGGACAATTTCAGGGATAATCGCAAATGCTTATGAGAGAAAATTTTCAGAAGAATCGTTAAAAGAAAGCGAATTAACAAACAGGGCAATCATTGCAGCTTTACCAGATATGCTTTTCCATTTTAACAAAAGCGGCAAACTATTAAATTACAACTTTCTTCAAGGCTATATTACTATTTTTAATGAAGTAAGAATAAATAAGGGCATATCAAATATCTTTCCTAAAAACTTATCAAAACAACTTAAATCAGCAATAAACAATTGCATTGAAAACGAACAGTACAACTTTGAATTCGAACTTCAATTAGAAAATGGCCATGCGTTTTTTGAAGCAAGAACATCAAAAATAAATAATGAACAGGTCATTGTGCTGATGAGAGACATTACAAAAAATAAATTAAACGAAACAAAACTAACAATTGAAAAAGATAAAGCAGAGCAAGCGAACCAGGCAAAAAGTGAATTTCTTGCTAATATGAGCCATGAAATACGGACACCCATGAATGCAATTCTTGGTTTTAGTGAAGCTTTATATAACAAAATAACTCACCCGGAGCATAAAGAGACCCTAAAATCCATTGTAAATAGTGGCACATTGCTATTATCGTTACTAAACGACATACTTGATTTATCAAAAATTGAAGCAGGAAAACTAGAGTTCTACCCACAACCAATTGACTTAGCAAACCTTCTCCAGGAAATAATTGTGCTTTTTAGTGAGAAAGCCGAAAAAAAAGACATAAAACTTGGGTTAGTTATTGATGCATCATTCCCAAAATCCTTGATTATCGACGAAATAAGGATAAAACAAGTAATCTTCAATATAATTGGCAACGCAATTAAATTCACAAAACAAGGATACGTTAAAGTTTTACTGAACTTTGAAAACAAAACAGAAAAAAAAGGAAAACTAATTATCTCTGTTGAAGACTCAGGGATTGGAATACCTGAATCTCAATACAATCGAATTTTTGATGCTTTTACTCAGCAATCCGGTCAATCAAACAGAGAATTTGAAGGAGTAGGATTAGGACTTTCAATCTCCAAAAAATTAATTGAAAAAATGAGCGGTTCAATTACTGTCTCAAGTAAGGTAGGGAGCGGTTCTACATTTAAAATATTAATTCCAGACACAGAAATATCAGAAACATCAGCAACACTTAAAAAAATAAAAAAAGAACATGAAATCATTTTCACAAAATCAAAGATATTAGTTGTAGATGATGTTTCCTCCAATATAAAAATGATGCAATATCTATTAACAAGTTGGGGGTTAGAGTTTGTTAGTGCAGAAAATGGGCAGAAAGCTTTAGAAATATTAGAACAAACACACCCCGATGTAATATTATTAGATATAAGAATGCCTGTTATGGACGGCTTTGAAGTTGCAAAAAAAATAAAAACTAAAATAGAAACAAGCTCCATTCCTGTTATTGCTTGTACCGCAAATGTTTCACAAAGAGATAAAATAAAATATACAGAAGATTTTGACGGAATAATTTATAAACCTATAAAACCTGATGAATTAAAAAAAATATTAAAAAAATATCTTAAACACGAAAAAATTCAAAAGGAACAAAAAACACGTAATGACAAATCTGTTTCCCTTAATGAAGTTCCGGAAGAAATTCTGGCAAAATTACCTGACATATATAAAATTTTAAGCCAGGATTTTTTACCTATATGGAAAAAAATATCTGGTTCATTGATATTATTTCAGATAGAAGATTTTGCTATTGAAATGAAAAAAGTATTAAAACCATATAAATTCGGTTTTATTAATGCCTACGCAAACGACCTTCTTGACGATGTAAGCCACATACGATTAGATTCTTTAAAAGAAAATTTAAAAAAATTCCCCGAACTACTTGAGCAAATTAACAAAAAGATTAATTAAAGATGAATAGTGCAGCAAAGATCCTGGTTGTTGATGACAACGAAAGAAACCTGGAAATAGTAAGCCGGTATTTAAAAGATGAGGGATACAAAATTGCTCTTGCCGAAAGCGGTAAAGATGCATTAGCCATTTTGGAAGTCAGTAAATTCGATTTAATCCTCTTAGATATTATGATGCCTGGCATTGATGGTTTCGAAGTATGCAATATTATAAGAAAAAACAAAGACTTTAACGATACCCCCATTATTTTCCTTACAGCAAAGGTTGAAAAAGGAGATCTTATAAAGGGATTTGAGTGTGGTGCCCAAGATTACATTACTAAGCCATTTGATTCAAGGGAACTTTTAGCGCGAGTAAGGACCCAGGTTGAATTAAAAAGAAATAAAGATGCCTTAAAAGAGTTAAATCAAATTTTAGATGATAAAGTAAAAGAACGTACAATTGAGCTTGAAAAAGCCAATGCAAAATTGGTAAACCTGGATGTTGCTAAAATTAATTTTTTAAGAATTATTTCTCACGAAATAAGAACCCCTTTAAATGGAATAAAGGGATTTGCCACATATTTAAAAATGAAAAATGAATCAACGGAATTAACAAAATTTTTCGATCTACTTGAAAATTCTGTTGAACGCCTGGAAAACTTTTCAAAATTAGCGATAAATATTACTCAGCTTCAACTTGACAGGTATGAGATAAGGTTGTCTAACATTAGTATAAACGACGAATTTAATTTTGTTTTAGAAGAACAAAAGAAGAATATAGCAGAAAAAAACCTGAAAATCATCAAAGCTAATCTTGATGAAGACAAAATAATTTCTGGCGATCCGCGTTTAATAAAAAGGGCCCTCCGAATTATAATAGAGAATGCTGTTAAACATACAGAAGATAACTCAAGTCTTGAAATAAAATGCAAATATGAAAATGATTTTCAAATCTTTTCAATTCTTGATCACGGTCCTGGTTTTTCTCCTGAACTCACAGCCGGCGAATTCAAGTTATTCTTAACCGAAGACAAACATGTTAATTTAAATATGGGGTTAGATTTACCCTATGTAAATCTAATTATGGTAGCCCACAACGGAAAGATTAATCTAAAAAACCATGATTCCGGAGGTATTGTTGAACTTTATTTCCCTAAAAAATAGGAACATTTTTTCTATTCATATCTCTGTATAATTGTGTCTTTTAAGAAAATATTTATGCATGTTTTTTTTCAGGCATCCTCTTAATAAGATTGGATGTTAGGCTATAACTAAATAGTTTACTTAATTTGCACCACTTTTTTTTCAGAAAAACAGGCAATAAACAGATTCTCTTTCTTATGAAACAAATGATTGGTACATACAAAATAAACAGCAGGTTTATAAATAAACTTTATTTTTTTATTTTCTTATTTAGTTTATTAACATTAATTAATTTAACTGCACAAAACAGGATAATATCTTTAGTCCCTTCAATAACTAAACAGATTTACACATTAAATGCCCAAGAAAAATTAGTTGGGTGCACTAGTTTTTGTGATGTTAAAGAAGATGACAACATAGCTATAGTCGCTTCTGCAATAGACGTAAACATTGAGAAAGTTGCAGCATTAAAACCCGATTTAATTTTTGTTTCTTCTCTCGTTAAACCTCAAACCCTGGAAACCTTTGAGAAATTAGGATTGAAAACCAGCAATATTCCAACAGCAAAAAACTTTGATGAATTATGCGAATATTTTTTATTAATTGGAAACTTAATTGATAAAAGAAATGCAGCAGAGGATATTGTTACAACCTACAAACAAAAGATATCTGAACTTAGTCTACAAATTTCCAAAGAAGGGACACAAAAAATCTTCATGGAGATTGGAGCAAAGCCATTATTTACAGTTATCCCTAACACTTTCATGGATGATTACATACAATTTGTTGGAGGAACAAATATTGCTTCAGACATGAAGCATGGAACAATAACCCGTGAGGCTGTCTTAGTAAGAAATCCTGATATAATATTTATTGTTTCAATGGGTGTTATAGGAGAAGAAGAAACTAAAACATGGAATGAATACAAGACCCTCAATGCAACAAAAAACCAAAAAATCTTCATTCTAGACGCGAACATTTCTAGCGTTCCAACTCCCGGCAATTTCGTTAAAACTGTTGAAGAAATGATTAATTTAATGTACTAAAGAAACACTTAGAAAATTGAATAAAAAATATAGATTCTGGCTCATAATTATTTGTTTATTGTTACTACTTCTTATGGTATCAATCATTTTCTCATTATCCTTTGGAGAAATAAAGATATCCATGAAAGATATTCCACATTTATTTAGAGAAGGCAATGAAAGTATTGAATATACAATAATTAGAAAACTTCGGGTACCTAGACTTATTCTTGGCCTTGCTGTTGGTGGCGCATTAAGTTTAGCAGGCGTTATTCTCCAGGGAATTTACAGAAATCCTTTAGTTGAACCATACACAATGGGAATATCGGGAGGTGCCGCACTTGGCGTTGCGATAGCTATTGTTCTTAGGTTAAATCAAGTATTTGGAAGTTTCATGCTACCCGTACTCGGTTTTATTGGTGCATTACTAACTGTAATACTAGTATATTCTCTAAGTATCAGGCGAGGAAAAATCCGAATACAAACAATGTTATTAATCGGGGTAATGATAAGTTTTATTGCTTCTTCAATAATGATGCTTTTGCAAGCTATCACAGATTCTAGTAGTATGCACGGCATTATTTTCTGGACAATGGGTTCTTTAGATGAGACAAACAAGGGGCTTATAAATCTATGTATTGGTTCTTCTATTGCTGGGCTAACATTGACTTATATTTTTGTAAAACCGCTAAATGCACTCAGACTTGGTGAAGAAAAAGCAAAACATTTGGGTATCAATACAGAAACGGCTATTCGTGTTTTATTTTTAATATCTTCGTTATTAACAGGGATTTGTGTTTCTGTAGCTGGCGTTATTGGATTTGTTGGTCTTATTATTCCCCATTTAATGCGTGTAGTAGTTGGTTCCGATTTTCGCATTCTTCTAATTAGTTCATTTTTAGGCGGGGGCATTTTTTTAATTTTATGCGATACTATTGCCCGAATCATCATCCAACCAAATGAATTACCTATAGGAGTTATCACAGGAATTATTGGAGGCACTATCTTCGTTATTGTTCTTAGTAGGATCAATTTTAAATCACAAATTGGCTAAAAATGGAAGACTTCTTCGAATTAAAAGAGTTTAGCTGTGGTTATGAAAATGGATTCAAAATTAAAGACATTAATTTTTCTTTAATAAAAGGAACTTTTGCAGGAATAATCGGACCTAATGGCTCGGGAAAAACAACCTTGTTTAAAGGAATCACAGGAGATATTAAAACACTTTCAGGTAACATTTCGTTGGATGGAAAAAAACTTAATTCTTTCAGTAATATAGAAAAAGCCCAAAACATTGCAATTGTAACACAAACAGTTGAAGTCTTAGATATTACTGTTGAGGATTATGTTTTAATGGGAAGAATGCCCTATCACAACAGGTTTCGCTTCTTTGAAACCGAAAAAGATTTTGAGATTGCCGCTAAATATATGAAGTTGACCGGAATTTCCCATTTAAAGGACAAAAACATGTCGGAATTAAGTGGAGGAGAACAACAACTTGCAAGCATTGCAAAAGCATTGACACAGGAACCTCAACTTTTATTACTCGATGAACCTACATCTCATCTTGATATAACGCATCAAATAGAAGTTTTAAACCTAATACAACGATTAAACGATCAACTTGGATTGGCTGTTTTAATGATAATTCATGACTTAAATCTTGCTGGCGAATACTGTAACTATCTTATAATGCTGAACAAAGGGTGTATTCATGTAAAAGGAAAACCTGAAAACGTTTTAAATTACAACACCATAGAAGAAGTTTATAACACAGTAGTTATCACAAGGACTAATCCAGTTTCCAACAAACCCGTTGTTTTTCTGGTTTCTGAGAAAGTTCTAAAAAAATTACAGTAACATCCCGGGTCAATAAAAAAGGCCGAAAGTCATAAAAAACAACCTTCGACCAGTTTCTCTCTCTCAAGTCAATATGACTTGAAAATTTTTGTCTAACACCTAAACATCACAAATCTACAAAAAAAGAACTAGAACTCTTTTCTTCTGAAAAAAAAAAGAATAGCTGTAGTTCTATATTAATATTTGAAATAATTTATAGTGTTTTATTATATTCTATGTTGTAGCTGAAGTTAAAAGTTTATCCAGACTAGAAAATTTATGTTGGTAATCTTCCATAGAACGTTTAATAACTTCATGTGCTTCTTCTACTCCATAAGTATGGGTAATTTCTGTGTTTGCTTTGCTTCCTGGCAAGTCTTTATAAGTAAGGAAGTAATGTTTTAAACGATCCACTACAACTTCTGGCAACTCAGATATATCGCGAAATGAGCCATACATAGCATCATTGTATAAAACACCTATAATTTTATCGTCTGCTTCGTTACCATCAATCATTCTAAATCCACCAATAGGAATGGTTCGAACAAGGATATCACCATGTGTAATATCTTTCTCTGTTAAAATACAAACATCAACAGGATCTCCATCTCCTTTAATATCTTTTTTATCCGTCTTACTCATTGCAAATTCTGCAACTTTCTCTCCAGAATACGTTTGAGGAATAAATCCATATAATGCAGGTACAACATTAGAATATTTTTGAGGCCTATCTATTCTCAAATAACCTGTTACTTTGTCAACTTCATATTTAACGGTATCTGTAGACACCATTTCTATAAAACTAATAATGCGTTCCGGGGCATCAGGCCCAATATCTACACCGTGCCAGGGATGTGATTTATAACGAAGCCCCATCAGACGCCCAATTGGATCCATTAATTGGTTTGCCATAATTCTTTTTATTCTATTTTCTTTATATTTATTCTTTACGCAAAAGAACACTAATTTATTGATATTTTAACAATTAATATTCAATCATATAAACTCAATATCCAGTTAAATCTTTAAGGAGTTATATCTATACCTCATAATCTTTCCTATAATTATTAAGTCCAATAATCCACACTTCACAACAGATTTTAATCACTTCGATAAAAATAAAAAGAATAACTATCCTAAACTTTTTTATTTCGTACGCAGATTCTATAAATCAATCAAAAGAAATGTAAAATGAATTACTGGATTATATCTAATATTTTCTCAACTCATTCTTTATTACTAAAAATAAAGTTACAAAATCTAAGCAACCATTTTCTTAAAAATATGTCAATAATTAAAGTTTGAAATAAAAAATGACATTTAAAGATTTCTGGCAAGCAAATTGACAGGAAAAACAAAATTTGAAATTTAATGAGGCCTTTTCAAATATATCACAAATATATCTTTGCATTTCTGCTCTTATTTAATACCCTCTCTTTCACTCATGCCCAAGTAACAAAAATCAGGGGTATTGTAAAAGATAGCGAAACTGAAGAAGCTGTTCCTTTTGTGAGCGTAGTATTTTCTAATTCAAATATAGGAACGATAACTGATTTTAATGGCGAATTTTTTCTTGAATCTAAACAAGCTACAGATTCTGTTATCTTTTCATCGATTGGATATAAACACATCGTTTTACCTGTATCAAAAAATATTTTCCAGGAAATTAATGTTCAACTTGAACCTGATAATTATAGCATTGATGAAGTTGTTATTACACCCGGAGAAAATCCGGCCCACGCTATGCTAGATAACATTATTGCTAACAAAGAGAAAAATCACCCTAAAAATATAGAATCCTATCATTGTGAAATATATAATAAAGTCCAGGTTGACATTAATAATGTTGATGATGAATTTCGCAAACGAAAAGTATTCAACCAATTTCAATTTGTATTTGATAATGTTGACACTTCTAGTTTAACAGGTAAACCTTATCTTCCGATCTTGCTTACTGAAACTCTTTCTGATTTTTATTATTCAAAAAAACCATCAATTGAACATGAAGTTATTAAAGCAAATAAGATATCAGGGACCGAAAATAAAAGCTTGTCAGAGTTTACCGGTCAAATGTATCAAAAACTTGAGCTTTATGATAATTTCATGACATTATTTGAACCTGGTTTTGTAAGCCCTATTGCAGAGTTTGGACTTATGTATTATAAATATTATCTAATCGACAGTTTATATGTTAATGATAATTGGTGCTATAAAATATCATTTAAACCCAAGCGAAAACAGGAAAGGACATTCTCCGGCTATTTTATTGTAGCAGATACTAGTTTTGCTGTTGTTGAAGCTCAATTGAGAATAAGTAAAGATGCAAACATCAACTTTATAAATGATTATATGACAACACTCCATTACAAGGAGTTTGAAGATTCTATCTGGTTCCTCACAGAAGAAAACCATATTGTTGATTTTAATCTTACAGATAAGACTTTAGGATTTTTCGGAAGAAAAACCACCTCTTATAACAACATTCATTTTGACAATAATTTCCCGCTGAATATAGTTAATGCTAAAACAAACACATCGCTGGAAATCAATACAAATACCCAGGACGAAGAATATTGGCAACTTCATCGTCATGACAAACTAACAGAGAAAGAGGAGAATATTTACCTGATGGTTGATTCCATTAAAAATGTCCCCATCTTTAGAACAGCTGAAGACATAATGTTCTTACTTACCAATTATTACTATGTAATGGGACCTTTTGAATACGGCCCTTATTACAAAACATATAGCAATAATTATGTAGAAGGAAATAGAATCAGAATTGGCGGGAGAACCAGCAATGCCTTCAGTACAAAACTAATGTTAAACGGGCATATTGCCTATGGGTTCAAAGATGAAAAATTCAAATACGGCGTAGGTGCAATGTATATGTTTTCTAAAAATCCGAGGGTATCTGCTGGTTTTCAATATTTGTATGACAGAAAACAATTGGGACAAAGTGACAATGCTTTTTCCGAAGATAACTTTATGACTTCTTTACTAAGGCGAACGCCAAATAAAACACTTACCATGGTTGAGGAATACAAAGGTTATCTTGAAAAAGAATGGTACCAGGGATTATCTAATACAATTACTTTTAAACACAGCACGATATATCCGGTTGAAGCTATACCTTTTCAATATATAAACGATGAAGTTGAAACTGTCTCTGTTCCTTCTATAACTTCATCTGAAATCTCCCTTAAAACCAGGTATGCAAAAGACGAAAAATTTATTTATGGAGAATTTACACGTGTTAGCATGGGAACAACTTCTCCTGTAGTAGAATTTAACGTCAGTGTGGGTTTGAAAGATTTTCTTGAAGGAGATTATAATTATGTTAAACTTAACCTAAATATTAATGATAAAATTGAAATAAATCCCATTGGACATTTGAGATACTCATTGGATGCCGGTAAAATTTATGGCACACTCCCCTTCCCTCTTCTTGAGCTACACCAGGGGAATGAGACTTACGCACATGATCATCTTTCGTTTAATATGATGAACTATTATGAGTTTGTAAGCGATGAATATGTAAGTCTTTGGACAGAGCACCATTTTCAAGGATTTTTTTTAAACCGGATTCCACTACTTCGCAAATTAGAATGGCGGGAAGTTGTTTCTGCTAAAGGTGTTATTGGCAGCCTGAGCGACAAGCACAAACAAGAACTTGAATTTCCTGCAGGCCTAACTAACTTAACAAAACCTTATTATGAGGCTGGTATTGGAATAGAAAATATTTTTAAATTCTTTCGTGTCGATGCATATTGGAGACTTTCATACCTCGATCATGAAGACATTCAGAAATTTGGTTTGAGAGTAAAACTTCAGGTTATCTTATAACATCACATTTTTCTTATTTACCAGAATAACGTTTACCATATCTCCAAATGATGATATTAATCACTAAACATAACAATTTCAGAACCAAAAGTTTTTTTCTACGTATTCTAGCGTATTAATAACACGCAAAAGGTTAGGGAATGAAAAGGTTTTTACTTGCCGTTATAGGATTAGTATTGGGATTTTCAATACTTCAGGCACAATCAGGCACATCAGATAAATCAAAAAGAGTTAAAGGTGAGAAGTTTAGCAGAAATGCAATTTATGTTGGAGTTCTAGGCCCGGCGATACCAGGTTCTATTAACTATGAACGGATTATTACAAAAAATGAGGTTTTTAATATCGCAACTAAATTTGGTGGTTTCTATTCAAAATTCCCCAATTACAATGAATTAAATATTGCGAACGGAAGTTTTGAGTTTAACTTTTTATTTGGCCGATCAAGCCACCTATTTGAAATGGGAATTGGCTGGGCTGGATATTATGGCAGCTTCTATTCTGAGGAAGAATTAAAAACCAAAATGTATGGTATTCCTACAAGTACATTTGGCATGCATTATCGTTTTCAGAAACCTACTCATGGAATTTTCTTCAAAGCGGGTTTTACAGCTTCAACGATACTGGCTTTTGCTTCCAATGACCTAACAGAATTAGCAATTGGTAATGCTATAATTTTTGGATTAGATAAACTAACAGGCGAAAAACCAAATTTCAGTCTTTTCTCTTTAGGAGTAGGATATTCCTTCTAAAAAAGTCTTTTCTCTCAAATAATATTATATACAGGAGCTGTGGGTAATTCTCTCAGCTCCTTTTTTATATTTCAAACGGCATGATTTAAACCGTTTAAAACAAAGTTTTAATAATTGACGGGCGATGTTCAACTAATAATTGTAATTTTGTCCGTCTTATTACATTCAAAAGATAGATTAAACCAACAAACCTTGACATGAATGAATTCTGGGAAACAAAATTTATCGAAGAACAAACAACATGGGGATTTAAACCTTGCGATTCTGCTATCATTGCAAATGACTTTTTTCTAAAAAATGGGGTGAAAAATATATTAATCCCTGGTATTGGATATGGAAGAAATGCAAAAATATTTTGTGATAGTGGCATTGAAGTCACAGGAATAGAAATATCAAAAACAGCAATAAATCTGGCTAACTCAAAAAACGCCCTTGACATCAAGATTCATCTCGGCTCAGTAACAGAAATGCCCTTCAATAATAATAAATATGATGGCATATTTTGCTATGCCTTAATTCATCTATTAACTAATCAGGAAAGAAAAAAATTTATACAAGACTGTTATAATCAACTTAATCCTGGTGGATATATGTTTTTTACTGTCGCTTCAACAAAAGCATCTATGTTTGGAAACGGTAAAAAACTAAGCAAAAACAGATTTGAAATCATGAAAGGTTTAAATGTTTTCTTTTATGATGCTGAATCTGTAAATCAGGAATTTAATAAATATGGTTTACTTGAATTTTCCGATATAGATGAACCTATAAAACATATGGAGAAGGAACCTCCTCTAAATTGTATTTTAATAAAATGTAAAAAGAATTAAATGATGCCTGTTAAAAATAAAATAAGGCACGAATATGAATTGCCGCAATGTACTAAGGAATGGGGATGGAAATATCACCATTTAGGGATTCCAACAAATCAAATAATGCCTAACAAAATTTATTTGCCCCAATTTAAATTTTATGTTTCAGGTTTTCCAACGAGCCCTTATGGTGTAGAATGGATGAGGTTTGAAAAAGACAGTCCTATTGATAAATTAATACAAACAGTTCCCCATTTGGCATTTGAAGTAGAGGATTTGGATTTTGAGTTGGCAAATCATGATTTAAAAATAATCACAGAACCAAATCCCCCATCAGAAGGTATCCGCGTTGCAATGATTGAACACAATGGCGCTCCTATTGAATTGATAGAATTCTCAAAAAAAACTGATTAAGAATTTGAAATATCTCAATAATAAGGTAATTTTGAAACGGTTTTCTTCGGGGCAGGGCGTAATTCCCTACCGGCGGTTAAAGTCCGCGACTCCTTGATAAAGGATTGATTTGGTGAAACTCCAAAACCGACAGTTAAAGTCTGGATGAGAGAAGAAAAACAGATACATACATACGTGTATACATCTTGATGTTTTCAATCTGAAAAACATTGCTCCGAAGATTCATTATTTATATTAAAACGGAGTAAAAATGATTTCACTTAAAAAATTTGGAGAAACTTATAAAGAAAGAGTTGAAAATGCAATTGAGTGTTTGCAACAGGGTAAAGGTATTCTGCTTGTTGATGACGAAAACAGAGAAAACGAAGGGGATATAATTTATTCTGCCGAGAAAATGTCTGTTAAAGATATGGCTATAATGATAAGAGAATGCAGCGGAATTGTGTGTCTTTGTTTAACAGAAGAAAAATGTAAAAGTCTTGATTTGAGACCCATGGTTGAAAATAATACGAGTAAGAATCAGACTGCCTTTACTGTTTCCATTGAAGCAAAAACAGGAATATCAACTGGTGTATCTGCCAGTGACCGTTTAACTACAATAAAAACAGCTATTGCAGATACGACAACACCATCAGATTTAGCAAGACCCGGACATGTATTTCCACTAAGAGCAAGATCCCAGGGGGTTTTTGAAAGAGGAGGCCATACAGAAGGCAGTATTGACCTTATGAAACTAGCTGGATTAAAAGAATACGCTGTCCTAAGTGAATTAACAAATGAAGATGGAACAATGTCTAAACTTCCGGAAATTATTCAATTTGCAGAAAAACACGACATGATCGTTACAACAATTGAAGACATTTACCAATATAGAATAATGATTGGAGATAAATTAAAAGTACTAGAAAATATAGAGTCTTAAAAAAACGAGGCTGTCTAAAAAGTAACTCTGACAGGTCTAGACTCTGTCAGGTTTTAGCAATTAATTGATTTATAACCTCTCAGTATTCGAAAGATCTGACAGAGTTTACAATCAAATTACTTTTTAGACAGCCTCGTTTTTTATCTATGTAAATAATCCCTCATCCCGTATCAGCATTAATATTGCAGAATGTGGGATTATCATATATTTTTCGTTATTAAACATTATCTCATACGAACTACTTTGTAAATATATAGCCAGATCTCCTTCATGAGCCTGAAGAGGTACATATTTAACTTCTTCACTCTTATCTTTCCATGGCTCATCAACCTCATTTATGGCCGGAATAGGATACCCCGGACCTACTTTAATAATATATCCACTATGGATTTTTTCTTTTTCGGTAACGCCAGGAGGCAAATAGAGACCTGATTTAGTTTTTTCATGTTGGGATTTTGGTTTGACCAAAATCCTGTCTCCCACCAATATAAATTTATTAATATCTTGCGAATCAATTACTAACGACATTTTAAAAAAATTTGATGGCAAATATACAATTGATCGGACGATTACAAAAAAAATTAACCATCAGAAATAAAAACATTCAGATAATAAAAACGGAAGATAGCCAGGCTACCTCCCGTTAAAAAATTTGATTTATTAATCTCTAAACATTTCAAAAATATGAAAAAATCTGTTAACGTGGAGCAGATATGTGGATAATTATTGCGCCAAAAACAGTTAAACGTCAACTATTTTTCTCCATGTTAGACTGCCCAAGCATATATTCGTAAGACGTTCGTTTAACAATTTCAGGGACACTCCAAAAAGTCCTCAAATTCACTCGAAAAAAAAATTGTTTATCAGTTAGTTAAAACCTCAAGCAAGATTCAAGATGTTTTTCAATGCGCTTTTAAAGATTAACCGCATTTGTTTTTTTATAAAAAAAGTATTTATCTTTGTTCGGCAATTAACGAACGTTTATGTTAAATAAAGAAGTTATAACTGAAGAACAAAAAAAGATAGCCAGGTATGCAAAAGCGATGGGGCATCCAATACGTATGTATGTATTGGATCTACTATCAAGACAAAGCTGTTGTTATAGTGGTGACCTTTCTGAGGAACTACCCATTGTTAAGTCAACGCTTTCACAACATTTAAAAGAATTGAAAGAAGCTGGATTGATTCAAGGAGAAATTGAGACTCCTAAAGTAAAGTATTGTATCAATAAAGAAAATTGGAGCGAAGCACAGAATCTGTTTAAAAAGTTCTTAAAGGTTTAAAATTTTTTATCTAAAATGTTCGGTGTTTTACGAATTACGAATTAAAAAAAATACTAAATATGGATTTTTCGAATTTAAAACCATCTCAAATGGAGATTAAAGTATTAGGAACAGGTTGTGCTAAGTGTAAAACCTTGGAAAAGCACACTAAAGAAGCTGTTGAGCAATTAGCGATAGATGCGCAGGTAATAAAGGTTGAAGACATTGTTGAGATTATGCAGTCTGGAGTAATGACAACGCCAGCACTGATGGTTAATGGCAACGTTGTTGTTAAAGGTAAAGTCCCGTCAGTTTCTGATATAAAAGATTTATTAACCAAATAAAATATAAAACAAATGAAAAAAATTGTAAGCATTTTAAGTATTGTATTTGTTGTTGGAGTTCTATCATCAAATGCACAATGTTGTAAAGACCCAAACCCTGATTGTACATCAGAAGCAACGTGTACCGGTAAAACTCATTCACATTCGGATGTTAAAGCATACTATTTTCATTCTACCCACAGATGTGCTACCTGTCAAGCTGTAGAAACAGTAACAAAAGATGCGTTAAAAGAATATTACGGTGATAAAGTTGATTTTCAATCGTTAAATATAGAAGATGAAAAAGAGAATGCAATGATTGAAAAATATAAAGTTAGTGGTCAAACATTACTTTTCATCAAAGGTAACCAGGTAGTGAATTTAACCAATGATGCGTTTATGAATGCCCGTACTAACCCAGACAAACTAAAAACAAAAATTAAATTAACAGTCGATTCAATGATTTAACACATGGAAGTATTACAACAATTTTTTGAGTCATCAAATATTCCATTGTTGTCGGCATTTATATTGGGACTTATGACAGCTATAAGTCCCTGCCCTTTAGCAACTAATATAACAGCTATTGGCTTTATCAGCAAGGATATCAAAAGCCAAAAGACGGTTTTTATCAATGGTATGGTTTATACACTTGGAAGAGCTTTATCTTACACTGCTATTGGGCTAATTTTCTTTTTGGGGGCCAGCCAGTTCAAAATTTCCGGTCTCCTCCAGGAATGGGGTGAAAAACTTCTAGGCCCATTGCTTATTATTATTGGATTATTCATGCTAAGCATACTGAAACTAACCATTCCGGGAATCGGTTCATTAACCGAAAAAATGGAAAATAAATCAAATTCTGGTATTTGGGGTGTACTACTACTTGGGATAGTATTTGCCCTGGCATTCTGTCCATATAGCGGAGTGCTTTATTTTGGTATGCTCATCCCAATGACTATTAGTAGTACAAGTGGATTATTTCTACCCATTTCTTTTGCCATAGCAACAGGTATTCCTGTAATTATTTTTGCTTGGTTTATTGCGTTTAGTATTGGTTCAATTGGTAATCTCTATAATAAAATCAAGACTTTTGAAATCTGGTTTCGTAGAGTAATAGCTATAGTTTTTATTGGTGTTGGCATTTATCAGAGTATTTTAATTTTTATGCTTTAATAATGAGTAAAACTATTTGTTATTGTAAGAATGTAAGTGAGGCAAAAATATTAGATTCCATAAACAAAGGAGCGAAGAGTCTTCAAGACATACAAGAAAATACAGGTGCTTGTACAGGTAATCAATGTAAAGATTTGAATCCTTCAGGTAAATGTTGTTCTGTAGATATTGAGAATCTTCTGAATATCTCTAATAATTCTAAAAGATGTTCTTGTTGCTGCGATAGTTAAATAAAAAAATTTAAAAGAAATGTTCGTTTAATTACGAACATAAAAACAATATAGAAATGAAAGAGAAAGTAATAGCAGTAAATAGAAATATGGGAGGGTGGCTTTTACCATTATTTCTTCTACCTATATGGATAGTGCTTTATTATAACCTACAAAATATAGCTGATTTTGTTATTGACGATATATTTAAAATGTCGTCAGGAAAACACCTGACCGAAACACTGCGTTTTTTCATTTTCGAAGTTCCAAAAGTAATGCTGCTTTTGGTGCTTATCATTTTTGGTGTTGGTATTATTCGAAGTTATTTTACCACAGAAAAAACACGAAAAGCTTTGGAAGGAAAATCGCTTTTCACAGGAAATATAATGGCTGCTCTTTTAGGGATTGTTACACCATTTTGTTCCTGTTCTGCTATCCCTTTATTTTTAGGATTTGTTGAAGCTGGTATCCCTATTGGGGTAACATTTTCGTTTCTGATTGCTGCTCCAATGATTAATGAAGTTGCATTGGTATTGCTGGTAGGTTTGTTCGGTTGGAAAGTTGCTCTAATTTACGTAGGAACTGGCCTAGCCATTGCTATTTTTTCTGGATGGCTTATTGGTAAATTGAAACTTGAAAAATACGTTGCAGATTGGGTTTACACCATCAAATCGAATCAAGCAGAGAGCGAAGAAGGAAAAATCACTTTTTATGATCGTATACAAAAAGGATTTGAATCGGTACAGGAAATTGTAGGCAAAATCTGGATTTATATCATTATTGGTATTGCTGTAGGTGCAGGGGCACACGGTTATGTTCCCGAGGATTTTTTAGGTTCGCTTTTAGGAAAGGAAAATTGGTACGGTGTTCCTCTTGCCATAATTCTGGGAGTTCCGATGTATTCAAATGCTGCTGGTATAATACCTATTGTAAGTGTGCTTATTGAAAAGGGCGTTTCGCTAGGCACAGCACTTGCCTTTATGATGTCGGTTATCGCCTTGTCGCTACCCGAAATTATTATTCTGAAAAAAGTATTAAAATGGCAACTGATTGCTGCCTTTGTGGCTATTGTAGCCTCAGGTATAGTAATCGTTGGTTTTATCTTTAATTATATCATGTAAATAAAACTTGTATTATGGAAACAAACAAATCAAATTGTTCATGCAGTCAGAATAGTGCAATTGTATTAGCCTGTTCAGGTGCATCAGATGTTGGGCAAATATCTGACTTGACTGCCCGAAAACTCAGAGACTGTGGAATTCTCAAAATGAGCTGTTTAGCCTTGGTAGGTGCTGGGATAGAAGCTTCAATTGAAAATTTTAAAACATCAGATCTTTTTGTCATAGATGGGTGTCCTGTAGATTGCGGCAAGAAAATAATGGAACGCAACGGAATAAAAGATTATAAATATCTTCGCTTATCAGATATTGGATTAGAAAAAGGAAAATCTACTATAAATGATAGAAATATCGATATTGCCTTTTCTAAAGCGTTGAGTTATCAATAAGTTTTATGTGTAAAACAAATAGTTCACTAAAACAATATCATCAACAACGATTTCACTACTGTTTATCAATATGACACTTAGTTAATTTCGGGTTTCGATTTAACCAAAGAAACCCGAAATTAATATCTCTTCTAATTTAATATTAAACAATCCCACTCATATAAATTATTAAACACAACAACAATAAACGAATTCAACTTTTTAATCCTTGTCTATCATTATCTTTAAAAGCTTTTTTACTTCTTCAAGAGTAAATTTACATACTTTACCCACACGTAATTACATATTATCACCCATCAACATTTCTGCTTCTGTTTTCGTATAAAGAATTAATATTTTTCAATTAATTCCTAGCATTATGAGATTAAAAGAACTAAGTGTTTTTGTTGTTGACGATGATAGCAGTTTCAATTTAATGCTAACTAAAACTCTTAAAAAAAAAGGAATAAGTGATATCACTTCTTTTAAAAACGGAGAGGATTGTGTAGCTAACCTTCACCAGGATCCTGATATTGTAATTTTGGATTACAACCTGGAAAACAGCAAGGGAAAATTAAAAACAGGATTACAAGTTGCTGAAATTATCAAAAGAGAATGCCCCTCTAGTTTTATAATTCTTCTCTCAGGGGAAATGCATGAAGATCTTAACCGATTTACCGATCAACGTTTTGTTGATAACATTGACAGATATCTAGTTAAAGGGATAGATCAAATTTCCGGACTACTTGAAGCTATTAATGAGTATGCATATTAAAATATTAATTCCAAAGGTGACGTTAAAAAGTCAGAAATAAACAACAAAAAACTTCCAAGGTCTAACTTGACCTGGAAGCCTTTTTAATATAATGTGCTTAGAGGCTATCTCCCGTTAATCAAAGGATCCACTGTGGTTTCTTTGATATTTTTGTATTTAGCTATTCTTGCAAACTATGGAGGAGATACTCTCGTTTTTTTTTAGTCGCTAACTACTTTTCAAGCAATCCTCGGCCTCTCATCCATTCTGCCATAATATCCGGCCAATCTTTTTGGGGACCTTTAGCTCTTCCAATTCCATATCCATGCCCACCTTGTTCAAAAATATGAAGAGAAGCTGGAACATTGTATTTAACACAATTCTGATAATAACGTAAGCTATTTTCTACGGGCACTACATTATCATCTGTTGAATGAAATAAAAGTGTTGGAGGGGTATTCTCATTTACCCATAATTCATTACTAAAACGTGCTACTTCATCCGGAGTTGGATTCTCTCCAATTAAATTTACACGAGAACCTTTGTGTCCATGTTCATAACAAGTTACAACAGGATAAACCAACACACTAAAATCAGGTCTCACACTGGTCCCATCATCAACACCTCCAACAACAGTTGTAAAATGTGTTGTTGCAGTTGCAGCCAGGTGCCCTCCTGCAGAGAATCCCATTATTCCAACTTTGTCCGGATTTATTTTCCACTCTGTTGAATTTTTCCTAACCATTCGGATTGCCTGTTGTGCATCCATCAAAGGAACAATGGATTTATTTGTAACCAGATCATCCTGGGGGAGACGATATTTAAGCACAATCCCTGCCACTCCAATAGAATTAAGATACTCTGCAACTTTATAACCTTCATGATCAATTGCCAATAAGGCATATCCTCCTCCGGGACAAATTACAACAGCCGCTCCTGTATTTTTACTTTCTTCTGGCAAATACACGGTCAATGTTGGTGTTATCACATTCTCTACACGGACAATACCATTATCATCTGTTGCCGTTATTTCTTGAACCTTGTCATTTTTAATGTTATACGGAGGTGTATCCGGCCATAAATTAATTACTGATTGTGAATACATGTTAATAAGGAAAAAAGAATTTAAGATTAAATAAAAAGTTAGTCTTTTCATAGCTTTATTCATTCATTTAGGGATTAATAAAATCAACTATTTTTTTTATAAAAGAACAAAACTAAAAGATTATAACAATAAAAAAACCAGAGAATGTAAACAATTCACAAACTGGCGAAATTAATATCCCCTGTTAATCGTAGAATCCTCTCATAGCCTAACGGCTATGAGAGGATTCTATAATTTCTTCTATCCGACAGCATTTGCTGTCTTGCCTTAGGCAAATTTACCAACCTTCTTTATAACATTACAGCAAATAATATCTTTTATTGCTGCTAAATGATAGCAAATGCTACCAAGCAAGATTGGACGTTGCAAATGCAAACGCCCAACCGCACTTGATGTTTTGTCCTTAACTATTTCTGCATGCTACTTGCATCTTAGGGTTTGTTTTTTTAATAACAAATATAAACTGTTTTAAACTACAACAAAGCTTCCGCGCGTTTGCAACGCGTGGTTTCTGTAACTTTGTTGCTGCTGTAATTAGAAAAGCCCTGCTGCTTAGGCAAGGCTTTCTTGTTTCTGGCCACAATTGTGCCATTGTTTCTTCGCAACGCGTTACAAACGCGCTGGAGCTGGTAAATTATCGTTTGATGCCAACGTCAAATCTACACCAGCATGTGGATCATTTACTACTTGTGTTACTTTTGCACTTAATCCCGCATACCAATCACTTAATGCATCTCCATACCCTTTTTCCGTCAAGTTACCGAACATCAAATTTCGCTCATAGGGTGAACTTTTCGCTAAACTGTATCCTGCAATTGCCCCGCTTGCAAATCCCATTATAGCTGGGGCAAAAAGGTTGGTCACAAAGCGAACTGGCTAAGCAAATAAATGTTTCTCGTGAGATTGTTGGTCGTTACGAACGTGGCGACGCTGTTCCGTCTATCGACATAGCAAAGCGGATGGCTGATGCTTTTGAGGTTTCTTTAGATTATTTGGTAGGAGCTTCAGAAAAGCAGCTAAATAAAGAGATGGTAAAACGGATTGAGGATGTTGATAAAATGAAGCCTGACGACAAAAAAATGATTTACGCTTTTCTGGATGCGTTTATCACTAAAACTAAATTGCAAACATTATTATAAAAGAAAAGCCCGGCAATGCCGGGCTTTTTGTTATAAATGCAAATTCTACTCCTTCTTAATAATCATTTCTAATTCTTTGTGTAAAAGCTCCTTATATTCGGAATAATTCAACTGCCCACACTTTTCTAATAAATCTGAATTCCTTAGATCAGAAGAAATCTTTACTTCTTTTTTAGATTCAAACTTTTTATCGTATCCCATTATAAGATGGGGATAATAGCTTGCAAAAGTATAAAGAGATTCATTCTTCATCTTTATGTAACTCTTTGGAATCTCCGCAACCTTCTCTAATATGACTTTATGGCCTCCTCCAGTTAAAACAATATCTTGCGTGATATTAATTTCTAAAGTATTATTTGTATTATCCTTAAAAGAATAATTAGATCCGCTTTCAACAATTATAAATTGCTCTGAAAATGGCATCTTGTTTTCGTTTTTAAAGAAATAATATGAAGATGTTTGCCCTTTAGAAACCATATATAATTCTAAATCTGCAATAGAGTCATTAATCGTTAACAAATAATAGAATGTTTGAAGTATATTGTATTTCTCTTTACCTATGTAGTAGCTATCTTCCAAAACTTGACTTTTAACATTTTGAAAAAAAGAAAGTGAAAATATCATACAAAAAATAATTGATGGTTTTTTCATATCATTAATTATTTGGCATTTGATATAAATATGAACTTGAATATATCCCGGCTTGTCTCGCTAATAGCTGTAAATACAAAGAACTTGGATGAATTGTAAATGGATTTAATCCTAAAACACCAGCATATGTTAAAGCACGAGAAACTTGCGAGGCACAAGTATTTCCAATTAGACCATAACTTGCCTCAGAGATTCCCAACAACCCCTTATCTGTTGCTAGACTGATATTTCCAGTCATCCACTCAAGAAAATTTTCGTTAACATTATTTATCCTTATTCTAGGAAAAAGTTCATTGGCTGGGGCTGTACCCCATTTCATGCCTTTTCCACCCCAAAGTATATTTCCACTTTCAAATCCTTTTGAAATATCAATTGTTCCATTTGGGTTAGTTAAAGAACCATGACCTGTTGGATGCTTTAACGAATTGTAATCTACTGGGCCTCCCATATTTAAAGCTGCTAAATCTTGAATATTTGCTAATGCTCCAAAGGTATATCCAATATTTTCTAAAGTACTGTTTTCATTCCAGTTCCAAATCCCATCCCAAGTATTGTTTGAAAAATTATAAGTGCCAAGACCAAAACTAACACTAATATCTGTTTGACCACCAGTATACATGAATGTGCCAACTGAGTTTGTCAAAGATGCTCCCGCAATACCAAGGGTATTGGCCATCGGTATATCGGCCGCTGCAACGGCACCTCCGACATAACCGCTCAGCCCTCCCACAACTGCACCTCCTAACATATATCCCCAGGTTTTGCCAGAGCTAAAATCCCAACTTCCATCTCCAGCGCCATTATCCCAAGGTGTGTAATCACCGTTATTAGCCATTGTTCCACCCATGTAGGTTCCTATTACTGCCCCAATAATAATCGGAGCCCAAACGATTTCTCCTGATGGGTCGGTGTATATGAGCGGATTATTAAGGCAATACGCATACCTATTAAAATTCTGCGTACTACTTGGTGATTGTACATAGTTGTCTGGGCTAAGGAACATCCCCACAAAAGGATCGTAAACACGGCCATTCATGTTTATGAGGTTGCAATCGAGCAAATGCTCATGGCCGGTAAAGCCTCGGTTTGTTGCAGTAATACGGCTACTGTTGCTGTATGTCCATGTATTTGGGTTTCGGTAACGGCCCCAGGCATCAAAATTTTGGAGTTGTACATCGTCGTTTTTGTTGTTGCTAATGGCAAGGATAGAGCCCAGGTGGTCTTTGTGCACATAATAAAGTGTATCGTTATCATCACTGCGTTTAACATCAATGGCAATCATACCATTGCCGGAACTAATGTAACTTATTTCGCGGGTAATGCCATCTTTAACTTCTACCTCGTTTGTACCAAAATAATACGTTGTGCTGCCATCAATGTGATTGACCATAATACGCCTTTGGTTATCGGGGCCATAGGTAAAGTCATAAATATCGTCCCCGCCCTGTGCAATGTTGTCTACTTTATTAAAAGTAGTATATTCTACAACTTGAGATTCCAATGTTTCTGTAACATCGGTTATCTTGGTAAGCTGGTGAGGCTTGTCGCTATCAGCGTAAACATACGTACCGGCATCGCTTTTGCTGTTAAAATTACCTGCCCCGTCACTGGTATAGCTATAACTATAGGTAGTGCTACTGTTAATTTCACCACTGGTAAGCCGGTTTATATCATCATAAGAGAATGTTTCTGTAAGACTTTCATAACCGCTTCGCGAATCGGTACGGGTAGTTAAGTTGCCAGTTGTTGCATTAAAACTATAAGAATATCCCTGAATGATGTCAGACTCTGAGTCTTCTGTATAAATCTGCGTAGGGAGACCATAACTATTATATTTATAATAAGTCTTCGTATCATTACCATTTTTGTATGAATAAAGTGTACCGTTATCAGAAGTTAGCGTCCAGATAGTATTATTATCTGCACTTATTCCAGTAAGAAAACCATAATCATCATCAAAGGTATTAACTACGGTAAGTCCACTTGGGTAAACAATTGTTTTTACATCGCTATTTGTGTTGTAAGTATACGTATATACCTGGTCGCTAATGGCATCGCTTACATGTTCTATAGTGGTTGTTACGCGTCCGTAGCTATCGTACCCATATTGTTTCCATAAATCTCCCCTGGTTTCTTTAAGCAGTTGGTTTTTCCCGTTTCCGGATTCTACATAGGTATATGTGGTTGTTTCACCATCTTGGTCTACTTTCGAGTTTAAACGGCCTAAATTATCATATGCTAAAGTAAATTCATTGCCATTAGCATCTTTTTGGTAGGTCATCCTTCCAAAGGCATCATAAGAATAGGTGCTTGTCCCTGCATCGGGATCAACAAGTGTATCTTGATTCCCTACTTCATCATATCCCATCGTAATTATGGAACCTGGTGCCGTAATTGAAGTCGGGCTTCCATTGGAATGATAGGCATACGATATCGTATGGTTTGCTATAGGCTCTGTTACTGATGTAATGTTTCCCATACAGTCGTATGTCTTAATATATAAATTTCCGTTTTCTGTAATTTTTGTTGATAATTCTGGATATTCATACATAACTGTTTTGCCGGTACTATAATCTTTATTGGAAATCCTTCCATAATCATCATATTCATAATCTACAGATGCTGTAACCCCACCTTTTACCGATGTTGTTGAACTGACCTGCCCCTTTTCATTATAATCGTTTTTTTTGTGGATATCTACATTAGAAAAACCAATAGTCTCACTGTATACTTCCCTACTCAGGGCATCGTAATATGTTTTTACCCATGGGCTATTATTTGCTGTGGTATAGGTATAGAATAATGCATTATTTATGGCGCTTCCTGTGTACCAATTATAAGTGGAAGATTGTTCGATTCCTGTTGGAAGAACGGTTTTGATTTGCCTTCCCCAGGTATCGTACGTATAAGTTGTTTCTAATCCATTGTCATCTTTCTCGGATACTTTTTGCCCAGTCATTTTATTATAAGAAGCGGTTATTGTACCAAAATCATTTTCTTTTTCAATTACAAAACGTTTGGTATCGTCATAAGTAAGGTACGTAGTATAGGTTTCCACATCAGTAGCTGACTGTGTTACCGTAGTAGGTTGCCCAACATCATTATAACCAGAATAGGCTGTTGTTACCTGTTTACCAGTTACTTCGTAATTTTCTATTTGCTCCAAAAGATTCCCTGTTGATTCATCGTAAGCAAAGTACGTTTTTTCCTGGAAAACAGAGGAATAATCTTTATGTTTTTTTGTTAAGGTGACCAGGCCGGGCTTTCCAAGTACATAGTTGCTATATTCATGCTGCACATAAGAGCCATCAGTGTATCCTGTTTTGTCTTGTTCTAAATCCCCGGTACTGGTGGTTTCATATTCATACGTAGTAGTTACAGTATTACTATTTAGCTCGTCGCTGCTCTCTGTTTCTGTTACGGGGTTAAATACTGAGCCGTTTGAAGCCGTTGGAGTAAATGTACTTTTTGTTGTACTTATCGCGTTCCCGGAAGTTGTTTCTACTGTAGTAACAACTTCTGATGGAAGATAATATGTTTCGTCCAGCGTTGTTTCGGTAGAGGAAGAAATACCTGTTATGCTGTTTGAGGTTGTTACTGTTCCAAATCCCCTAAATCCAAGACCTTTTGTGTGAATTTTTGCCCCGGCGTAAGAATAAGATGTTGCTGTTGTACCACCAATTCCATCAGGTGTTGTTACATTTTGTACACAATAAATAGGAGCCTGTATGTCCATAAGGGGGTATTCTGCGCTACTTTCTGGTGAATAAAAAGTTTCTCCGTCTTCTGTCTCTTCATAAGAGAGGGGCCTATACTCAATTTCTGTTGTATTGCTATAACCATCTGTTATGGAAATAACTTTTTCATCATCGAAACCATCATTAAAAGTACTGTAGATCCTAAATTGTTCATCTGTTGTAATGCTACTAAATAAATCGGAACCATAGTTAATGATATCCAGACGTCCATCTCCATTAAAATCGCCGGTGACCGTAGTCTTAGTATATGAATAGTTTTCATCTGTTGATGTAATAGAACTATTTTCAATAAAACTATCACCTGTTGAAATATAGCTGGTTATATTATATGTATTAAATTCTCCCCAAGTCTCTCCTATCCAATTACTTTCTTTATCATAAACCGCATCGATAATAATAACATCAGATTTACCATCTTGATTTAAATCAACAACTATACAATTATCTCGACAATCATCATTGGTAGTAAATATCTCATTTCTTGCTGTAATATTTGGCAAGCTTGTTAGCGAAAAGCCCCAATTAGCATCATTAGTAGCTAAAAACCAATTTCTTGTGTCTTTTTCGTTTAAAATAAAATCAATTAATCCATCTCCATCAAAATCTCCTTGCTTAATAACATAGGTTGAATTAAATTCGTCGCCTACAGCTATCTCCACAAAATGAAAGTCAAAATCACCCCCTGTATTCTTGTAGATATAATAACCATTTTCTGTTAAAATAAAAATATCGGTTAGACCATCCCCATTAAAATCATTGGCAAATATAGTTTGAGGTTCGTCAATGGAAAAATTTATTTCTTCACTAAAAGAGGCTTTATCTAAAGGTTTTGGGTATAATATAGCTCCATTATATTTTTCATCAGTTGGCGTATGTTCAATATAAATTAAGTCATTAATCCCATCATTATTAAAATCTCCTGTAGCAAATGCTGGAGTTTCACTATTATCAAGATTAATATCATGTGCTACACTATTATAATTTTCATTTATTATACATATCACAATTTCGCAATAGTAACCATCTGCTTTATGTAAATAAGGAACAATCAATTCTGCTTCATTATCCCCATCAAAATTATTGAATAGATGTGATGCATCAAATTGTGTTTTTATTATTTCTCCATTTACGTTCTCTGGAAGGGAATAAGGATTACTAGAACGATTAAAATACAGGTTCCTATCGTCATCAAAAGCTGCTTCGTATTTCTGAAAATAATTTGTTGATTCATAATTATACATAGCGATTAGATCTGTTAATCCATCCCCGTTTAAATCGCCAGACAACCAATATTTATCTTCAACATCAGTACTATTATAATCAGCATTGTTTACTGTAATTGTTTCATCTGCAAACTCTCCATCACTTCCCCAACTAATAATTGTAGGATTAAGCTCTGAACCATCGGAGGCAGTTTGGGTAATCTTATTTAGATGTGAAAAATTAGATTCGGTGTAATAGAGGTTGTATTTACGGAATAAATCATCTTCGTTGTATGATCTGATCTCGCGTAACAAAAGAGCCTGGTCTACACTTGCCCCTCCAATGTAATAGGTATTGGCATCGCTTTTTGTATCGTAATAAAACTGTAGGGAATTATAGGTATCTAAACCGGCATCGTCGTTACCTGTATAGTTAATTTCGTCGATTACCGATTCTCCGTTTTCAGTTTTGTAGGTATAGGTCATGTAATTACCATTGGCATCTTCTATCTTGTTTAACCGCCACATATAAGGAGTTGAAGAGCCATCAGCCAGGGCCCTTGAATCTGGACTATTTCCGTAATACAGTGTTTTACCGTCTTTTGTTGTAACAACAAAATATTGAGGGCCGTTACCGGCAGTTCCTGAAGCTTTAATCGTTGAATATGCGAAGGTCTGGTTTTGTACGGTATATGAAGAACCTGCAGCACCATAGCTTGTTTCATTAGACAATAGGAGCCGGTTTCCATCCAGGGCAAATTTGTCGTTCATATCAAGGTTTACGCCCCCTGCTTCTTCGTCGCTGTAAAGATTGGCCCCGACACGGGTTATTGCAGAAAGGCCGCTAATATTCCACCCAATACCAAGTGGACCATTGCCAGATTGACTGTTGTATACAATAGAGATAGAGGGTTGCATCCCCATTGTACCCGGAGATATAGCAATAGGCACTGTATATGTTGCTGCACCACTTGATGAGACATTAAAACTTCCTGCAATTGAACCAAGTTCCAGATCGGTATCAGGAATTGTTGAGGGCTCTTCTGCTTCTGCAAGATAATCGGCATCAAGAATCAATTTTTCGTCAATAGAAGCTAAAAAAGAAAAATTTACAGCTGTCTCGTAAGACGATTCTAGTTCCTCTGTATCGTAATTGCCATAATAGACAAATTTCCCGGCATACGATATTTCAATGGTAAAAGAAGGATTTTCTTCATCTTCCCCAGCGGTAAAAGATATTTCCCATTCATCACCTAAATCCAACAAAGCACTGGCTAATGCTGTTCCTGAGCTTTTTATGTCTGGAAAACTGCTACTCGAAGTTATTTCATCACCTTCGTATTCTGTTTCATCTATAGTAATAGTTGGAGTTGTTTCATCCTCCAGTTGTTCAACATCATATTCCCATCCTACTATTATTTTTTGTGGAATACAATCTTCTGCTTTGTAAGAAAACCCTTTCTTAAGTATTATAGATTCACGGGCAGTATATTCATATGTCTCTGCCCCTTCTAGTTCATCCTTTAGCTCAAAACTTACTGCTGTTTCTTGTACCTGTCCATTTACAGAAAAGAACTGGATGAATAGAATCGATAATACTAATATCTTAAAATATGTTGTTTTTTTCATAGTACTATTCCTTATGTTTGGTTATTCCTTTACGATTTTCCATTCTCTCGTTTTGTTCGCCACCTTGAGTATCATAATATAAGTTCCAGGACTATGGTTACTTAAATCAATTGCATTGGTAGCACTGGCGTTACTGTTATTGTATATCTGCCTACCCTGCAGATCGTATATAGAAATACTGGCATTCGTTTCCCCTGTTAAATTTTCAATTTCTACAGTAAGTTCCCCTTTGGTTGGGTTGGGGTACATTTTAAAATTTAGTTCTTCCAGTGTTTCACTAAAAACCTCGGTTTCTACATCTGCAACATAAGCTGACTTTGTTGATGCTATAGAAATAAGACGATCTGTTCGATTACCCGCATCATCGTATTCGAATGAGATATAGTTTTGGGAAAAAGATATGACACTTATGAGGCTCATGACGAATGATAGGAGTGTTATTTTCATAATTAATATTTTTTATTTTTTAACAACTCGATTTCAGTTCCTTGTATTTTAACAGTTTCCAGAAGTGTGTCAATAGTCTTCTGTTGTTTGATTGTATAAAGGGTTAACTCCTCTATCTTTTGTAATAACTTGGCATTTAGTTCGCCCAACTCTGTTCCGTTTGCCTCCATCTCAATGGCGGGTTCAATTTCTGGCAGATGTTTATGTTTCTGCACAAAAGTCTCAACTTCCTCTAAGCTTCTTAGGTTGTAGTCTTCTTCAAAAACAAAATCTGCCCCTTCTAAGTTTACTTTTATTTCCTGTGCCCTTATTGTGCCTAAAACATCAAGTTTACAGGATGGACTACTTGTTCCAATGCCAACATTACCAGAACTTTTTAATATCATTAGTGGATTAAAAGTTGTACCATCGTATTGGTCAAAAACAAAGTCACGATATGAACCTGTTCCTCTTTTTTGAATCCTTATTCCAAAGGATGTAGCGTCATCATATCCATTGTTATAAATATCCAAGAACTCTAAATTACCTCCCGATCCCCTGACCAATGATAAAGATGCTTCTTTCCCATCAGTTTGATGTGCTGAAATTCTAAATACTGTTGCAGTAGCAGCATCTCCACTTCCCCAATTGGTAAGATCCAAAAAATAATTTTCCCAACGAGCTAAGACCAAATCAGCCCAAGTAGATCCATAAGAAGAAAATCCCACACCTGCATTTTCCAGAAGTAAATCTTGACTTCCTGTTCCTTTAATATGTAATTTCCCATTTGGTTCTTCCACTCCAACACCAACATTACTGTTCGTCCAGACTGGATCTGTTTCGCTCCATTGAGCATTAACGATCATTATAGAATTAAAAAAAACAATGATTAATAAGAATTGATTTTTCATTTGATTTAAGCTTTTTTGTTTAGAAAATTAAATACAATGTTTATTCATAACGCTAAAATGTATTAGCCTTATTTATGTGGTTGGGTATTAGATAATATTACCTTTTAAATATCTCTTTTAAAGATGTTGGCCACATATAGTTTCAGCATAACTTTACAGCAAAGAATTTTATTCTAGCCGGGAATGTGTTGTTTTCATACATACTGTTTTTTGATTGTTTTTTTAATACGAAATCATTTTTATCTAGTTACATGATGTGCTTAAAATTTATCAATATGTAGGCATTGAATAATGGTTTACTTAGCTATAGTTCTAATTAATATAGAAAAAAAATTATGAATAAATTACCTTTGTAGTTGTTAACAACTTTGATAATGCAGACATTTCTTCACGAAGTAGCAGAAAAAATATACGCAACATATAACAACAAGTTAGATAAGATTGCCATTGTTTTTCCAAACAGAAGGCCAATTCTATTTTTTAAAAGTTATTTATCTGATATTGCAAAACAACCTATTTGGTCTCCGGAATTTTTCACTATCCAGGAATTATTTATTAAGCTATCTGGTTTTCAACTCAAAGACAACATATCTTTATTATTCGATCTCTATGAGCACTATATAAAATTTAAAGGCACAGACGAAACTTTCGATGATTTTTTGCAATGGGGAGAAATGTTATTAAATGATTTTGATGACATTGATAAATTCCAGGTAAACGCTGCTGATATCTTTCAGAACCTATCGAAACAAAAATCCATTGAAAAGCAATTCTTATATCTTTCTGAGAATCAAATAAAAGCCATTCGTGAATTTTGGGAGAATTTTGATCCCGAACCTGATTCTGATGAGAAAAAAGATTTTATAAGTGTATGGGAAATACTTACAAAAGTTTATACCTCTTTTACTTCGCAATTAAAAGATTCTAAACAAGCGTACGAAGGGCTAATTCTCAGGGACGTTGCAGAAAAAATAAAAACCGCGGGTGGAATTGATACTCCTCATGAGAAATATATTTTCGTCGGGTTTAATGCGCTTAATTCTTGCGAGAAAGCTTTGTTTTCCTGGCTTCAAAACATCAACAAAGGAGTCTTTTTTTGGGATTATGATTTACACTACACTCAAAATAAAACTCACCAGGCAGGAAGATTTATCAGGGAGTCTTTAAATGATTATAAGCTAACGGAGCAAATAGGATCAGAACATATTTCAAAGCAAAACAAACAAATATTTGTATACAATTCAGGAACAGAAATCTCCCAATCATTATTGATGAAAGATATTCTGCTATCTCTTTATAAAGACCAACAAATAAAAAGCACCAACACAGCTATCGTGTTAAGTGATGAAAGTCTCTTAGAACCCGTATTGCAGGAAATTCCAAAAGAAGCCGGAGATATCAACATTACGATGGGGTATCCAATAACACTAACTTCAACCTATAGCTTTATAAAAATAATTCTTAACCTGCAAAACATTTATCTATTGAGGCCATCATCTGGTTTTTATTATAAATCGGTACTTGAGTTACTCGCCCACCCTTTTACAAGGTTAATAGACGAAGAAAGCACCGTTGAACTCCAGAAACATATCGAATCAAAAAACAGGTTTTATATTCAACCCGAAGAATTGGTTTCTTTTGATAATCTCGCTTTCCTGTTCAAAACAGATATTGTAACAAACAAGAATTTATCAGACTATCTTTTATTATCCTTAAAAACCATTACCAACAGATTACAGAACGATGAAAATATAAACACCAATCAATTAGAACTGGAATTTATTTTCCAGGTAACAAAACATATTACACGTCTTGATTCTGTTCTTTCCGAGAATAAACGCGATGTAAATATTAAAAGCTATGTCAAGTTATTCCTTCACCTTTTAAAAAATTTATCGATCCCTTTTAGTGGGGAGCCGCTAAAAGGTTTACAGATAATGGGAATACTGGAAAGCCGAAGCCTTGATTTTGAAAACCTGATTATCCTTTCATTAAATGAAGGAATTCTGCCAAAAAGAAATGCGGCCCATTCTTATATTCCTGCAAACCTTAGGTATGCTTTTGGGTTACCATTGATGGATCATCAGGACAGCTTCTTTTCCTACTATTTTTACAGACTGATTCAACGGGCAAAAAATATTCACCTCATATATTTCTCTAAGTCTAATGGTTTTCAGAAAGGTGAAAAAAGCAGGTTTATTTACCAGTTAGAATTTGACAAAGCCTTTAACGTAGTAAATAAGAATGTTGACTTACCTGTATCTGTAAAAGAAATATTACCCATTGAAATTAAAAAGGACGAAAAAGTTTTTGATGTACTCGGAAATTATCGTGCTACAGGCAACAAAGCCCTAAGTCCGAGTGCAATTAACACCTATATTGACTGCTCATTAAAATTTTATTTTAAATACATTGCTAAAATTAAAGAACCCGATAAGGTTAAAGAAGAGGTTGAGCCAGTAATCTTCGGAAATATCCTTCACAACACAATTGATGAGTTATATAATCAATTCAATAAAAAAACCATAGCAGAATCAGATTTAGAGTCCATTATTACCAACAAGCAACTTATCTCTTCAACCATAAAAAAGGTATACAACGAAGAATTCTTAAAATCCACAAAAGATAAACCCGAGCTTACAGGCCAGGACGAAATTATGCTCACCGTCTTCGAAAAATATGTAAACCAGATATTCTTAACAGATAAGATCTTTGCCCCTTTTGAAATTGTCAGCCTTGAGAATGAATACACAAAAAAACTAACCCTCAATGTAAACGGTAAAAGTTTTGATGTTGCCGTAGGTGGTAAAATCGACAGGATAGACAAGACGGATGGCACCATACGAATCCTGGATTATAAAACAGGAAATGCTGATACCAACTTCACATCAATAGAATCTCTTTTTGATGGAGAAAACAAAAGACGTAATAAAGCCGCATTTCAGACTTTACTTTATTGTTTTCTGTTTGAAAACAGTAACGACCACAAACACAAGGAACCATTAAGGCCCGGAATTTACCAGATAAAAAAACTCTTTGATGATAAATTTGATTATTCCCTGAGTTATGGAGAAGATAGAAAAAAAATTAAGGTTGAAGATTATCGCGACCTTAAGGAGACTTTTCTTGAAAACCTAAAAAGCAAAATTGAAGAAATTTTTAATCCGGGGCAATCATTTTGCCAGGCAACAAACACGGATATTTGTAAAACATGTCCATATGCCCAGATCTGTGAAAGAGTTGTTAATTTATAAAGTAAAATAACAATATCTCTAATTTCAACATTCAGAAATCGACAATCAACAATTAAATTTTCTCTTTTCACACCGTTCTTTCACTACAAACCCTCATTCTTTCACTTCGTACCCCGTCCTTTCACCATAAATACACAAACTGTTCACTTATAAACCCATTATTTCAGGTAAAATGATGAAACTGTTCAGGTAGAAACCCGTTCTTTCAGTTTTATTATGGGACTGTTCACATAGAATGCCATTCTTTCAGGTAAAAACCCGGACTATTCACTTTTAGAGTGAAACCAATCAGGTAAAAACCCATTCTTTCAGAAAGTTGTCTCAACAACATACAACCTTGTCATTTGTTTCGTTAATTTTATTTTGTAACTTATCTAAGTTTAATAAGAAACACAAGCCAGGACACAATTCCCTAAATTGAATTCTGACTACTTAACCGAGAAAAGTGAAAAGAAATAATTTACACAATGTCTTTTTTGCGGTAATTATTCTTCTGTTAATAATTCTTGGAATTTTAATATCCCTGATATTCAATATCTCAAATAAGCTGGACGAACACGAAATAATTCGCTACAACTCTTTTAAACTGGCAGATGAACTAAAACAAAGTTCTGACGATTTAACCCGGTTTTGCCGGACATATGTTTTAACCGGTGATAGTATCTGGAGAAATAAGTACTGGGAAGTATTAGATATTAGAAATGGAATAAAAACACGGGCAAACGGAAGAAAAATTGCTTTACAGGATAGCATCCTTAAGCTGGGTATCGTTGGGGAAGAATTAGAAAAACTTAAGGAAGCAGAAAAAAACTCCAATGATTTGGTGTGGACCGAAAGAACAGCTTTTAACGCTATGGTTGGATTATTTGCGGATTCAACAAATGAATTTACAATAAAAGCAGCCCCGGATACTGCCCTTGCACAAAGAATAATGTTCGACCAAAAATATCATGAAAATAAAGAAAGCATCATGGCCCCAATCGCTGAGTTTTTCAACATGTTGGATCAAAGAACAACGAATACCGTAGAAAAACTTAGAACAAAAGAATTTAACTTGCTAAAATTGATAATTGTAACAATTCTTCTTATCGCCGGGATATCATTTTATGCCATACTGATTTTCAGAAAAAAAATAATTTCTCAACTAAACGAACTAAATACACTTAACACTAAACTAGAATTAAAGGTAAAACAAAGAACAAGTGAGTTAGAGAACAATGTTGTAGAATTAAACAACCTCAACAGGGAACTTGAAATTGCAGAAGAAAGATATCGTTTTCTAACAAACTCAACTTTTGAGGGTATTGTAGTGCATAAAAATGGTGTGTTAGTTGATTGCAATGAATCTTTTCTAAACATTATCGGATATTCTGTAAACGAAATTGAAGATATTAACCTTGTAGAACTACTGGTTTTTGAACTTGATAAAAACTCCCAATACGAAAAATTAAAAACCGAAGAAAGTGGAACATATTCCATTCCGTTAAGAAAAAAAGACGGAAACGCTATTTGGGTCGAAATAGAAACAAAATATGTCCATTATAAAAATGAAAAAGTTAGAATAGCTGCTGTTAGGGACATTACAGAAAAAAGGCAAGCCCAGGAAGATATACTAAAATTTAAAACCATTGCCGATAAATCTCTTTTCGGAAATGCTATAGCAACACCTGAAGGCATACTTATTTATATCAATGAGTATTTTGCCAACATTCATGGATACACCGCAGATGAATTAATAGGCAAACACTTATCTGTTTTCCACACAGAAAAACAATTACCTGCTGTTGAAGGTTCATTAAAAGAAACATTTACAAAAGGACGCATTAATGCAATAGAAATAAACCATACACACAGAGACGGAACAGAATTCCCCATGCTTATGGGCATTACACTTATAACCGAAGAATCAGGTGCCCCAAAATACCTGGGAGCAACAGCCATTGACTTATCAGAAATTAAAAAAGCCGAGTTGAAAACACATCAAATGGCCGAAAACTTCGAAAATATTTTCAATGAAACACATGATGCCGTAACCATTTTTGATTTTGAAGGATACTTTATCGAAGTAAATAAGACATATACCAAACAGATGGGGTTTTCTCACGAAGAATTAATTGGTAAACACATACAAGTTATCAACCCCGTTCTTACGAAAGAAAATATTTCACAATTAATCAATAATTTAAGAGAGACAAAGGGATTATTAAATTTCGAAACTACCCATCAAACAAAAGAAGGAAAAAGATTTCCGGTTGAGGTACACTCAAAAATAATCATGTATAACGGAAACGAGGTGATTTTAAGCATTGCCCGCGATATAACTGAGCGCATAAACGCGGAGAATGAATTGGAACGTAATGCCAATTTTTTGTCTGCACTACTAAACAATATGCCTACCCCTTTATTCTTTAAGGATGTTAACGGTAAATATTTAGGTTGTAATAAGGCGTTTGAAGATCTTTTCGGGAAATCGTCTGAGGAAATAACAGGAAAAACGGTTTTTGAAGTATGGCCTGCTAAAAATTCAACTGTTTTTTACGACAAAGACCTTGAATTATTAGAACATCCCGGATACCAACAATACGAATCGAGCATAACAGACAAAAAAGGGGAAGAAAAAAATGTGTTATTTGCTAAAAATGTTTATTACGATGAACAAGGGAAAATCTCCGGAATAATTGGTTCTTTTATTGATATAACACAACGTGTCCACTCAGAAAAACTTCAGATTATCCAGCTTAAGCTTATTGAAAAAAGCATCCATCACAATGTATCAGAAATTTTAAAAAGTTTTCTGGACGAAGCAGAGATAATGACAAAAAGTAAAATCGGTTTTTATCATTTTATTGATGATAACCAGGAAAATATTTTATTGCAGGAATGGTCTACCCATACAACCAATGGTTATTGTGTTGTTGATTTGGAAGACAGGCATTACCCTGTTTCTCAGGCTGGCGTTTGGGCAGACTGTGTAAAAACAGGCAAAGCGGTTGTTCATAACGATTATCAAAGCCTAAAAAATAAGAAAGGTTTACCCAACGGGCATGCCCCGGTTATCAGGGAATTGGTTGTACCGGTACTGCGTGATGGAAAGACAAAAGCTATCCTGGGGGTAGGAAACAAACAAACAGACTATACAGAAATTGAGGTAAATATCCTTCAGCAAATGGCTGATCTTGCCTGGGAAATTATTGAACGAAAAATAGCCGAAGAGGAATTAAAAAAATACCAGGAAAACCTTGAAGGACTTGTTCAACAACGCACAGAGGAATTAGAAGCCTCAAACAGAGAAATGGAAGCATTTAGCTATTCTGTTTCCCATGACTTACGGGCACCCTTGCGTGCTATTAATGGTTTTGCCAGCTATTTACGGGAAGATTACGAAAACAAACTCGATAGTGAAGGCAAACGTTATTTGGATGTAATCCAGGAAAACTCCGTTAAAATGGACCAACTAATTTCTGACTTGCTTAAACTATCACGTACCTCCAGAAGCGAGCTCGATTTTGTTGAAATTAACATGGAAGCACTGGCCCGTTCAATGTACATGGAAGTTGCAACAGAAAAGGAACAAAGCGAATATGAATTTATTATTGAAAAAATTCCAAACATCAAAGGAGACCTTACCTCTATCAAGCAATTATGGAGTAACCTAATTGGTAATGCCATAAAATACAGCTATAAATCCCCTGTTAAAAAAATAGAAATAGGTTGCTCAGGAACCGATAATGAGCTCGTCACTTACTTTATAAAAGATTCTGGTTGTGGGTTTAACCCTGAATATAAGGATAAGTTATTTGAAATATTTCAGCGTTTGCATAAAGATGAAGACTATAAAGGTTCTGGTGTAGGCCTGGCCATTGTTAAACGTATTATTGATAAACACGAAGGAAAAATATGGGCCGAAGGGGAAATAAATAAAGGGGCAACTTTTTATTTCTCATTACCAAAAACCCTCACATGAAAAATTATGATTTAACTTTTAATTTGATAATAGTAAACCAATGAACATTCCAAATAATATTAATATTTTATTAGTTGAAGATAACCCAACGGATGCTGAAATGACCATCCGATCTTTCAAAAAAAATAATCTTGACAGTTTAGTCTTTCATGTCAACGATGGAGCAGAGGCACTTGATTTGATGTATTTAAAAGGAGAATATTCAGATTTTAATATTAGCGGGATTAAACTTATCCTGCTGGATCTTAAACTCCCCAAAATTGGCGGATTGGAAGTTTTAAAAATATTAAAAAATGACCCAAACAAAAAGGAAATCCCCATTGTTATCCTTACCTCGTCTGCTGAAGAAAAAGACATTGTTGAAGGTTATAAATTATATGCTAACAGCTATATTGTTAAACCAGTTGATTTCACACAATTTTCTAAGGCAATACAAGACATTGGATATTATTGGTTGAGTTTAAATAAATATAAACCTTAACAATATCAATTATTGCCTTCATTAATAAAATTTAAAAAGTTAAACCAATGGATAAACTTAGAATTTTATTTGCTGAAGATGTTTCAACCGACCGGGAAATGGTTGAGCGCTTATTAAAACAAAACGGCATAGAATTTATCTCGGAATGTGTTGATACCGAACCTGAGTTTACCATTATGTTAAAGATATTTGATCCAACATTGATCCTATCGGATTACAAGATGCCAACCTTTGATGGGATGAAAGCATTAACTATAGCCCAGAAAGAAAAACCTGAAGTCCCTTTTATTATTCTCACCGGTTCTATGAATGAGGATATTGCCGTTGAATGCATGAAAAACGGTGCCGATGATTATGTAATAAAACAAAACTTAAAACGATTAATCCCATCCTTAAAATCAGCAATTGAAAAGAAACGTCTTCAGAGGGCAGAAAAATCGGCATTAAACCATTTGCAGGAAAGTGAATTAAAATACCGGCTTCTTGTTGAAAACACCCCAAATGCCGTGTTTTTATCAACCAGTAAAAAATTATTATTTATTAATGAGCGCTTCTCAGAATTCTTCGAATATACAATTGATGAGCTAAATACACCTGAATTTGATTTGTATTCACTCATAACACCATCACATAGGGAAAAATTAGCAGAGAAAAAATATGAAACAGAAACTGATAAACAAAAAGTAACTGTTGTTAACGTTGATATTCTCTCAAAAACAGGAAAAATCAGGTTCTGCGAATTTACACTAATCCCCTTTATTCACGAGGATAAAATCCATTACCAGGGAATACTAAAAGACTTAAGTTTAAAAAAACAACTCCTTATGCGCAACATCATGCTTTCACAGGCAATTGAACAAAGTACGGTTGGAGTATTAATAACAGATAACACAGGAATAATAGAATATATAAATTCCGGTTTTTCTCAACAAACAGGTTTTTCTTTCGAAGAAATGACAGGTAAAAAAGCAAACTTTCTAAACGCTGAAAATCATGATGAAATTTTCTCTAAAAACATCCTAGAAACTATTAGCAGTGGAGAAAACTGGAAAGGAGAAATTATAAATAAGAAAAAAAGCGGGGAATTGTTTCACGAAAAATTAAGTGTTAGCCCTATCTATGATTCTGATGGAAAAATAATCCACTTTCTCGCAATTATGGAGGATATATCTGTATTGAAAAAAACCATTAAAGACCTAAAAGTTGCAAAAGAAAAAGCAGAAGAAAGCGACCAGCTAAAAACAGCCTTTCTAACTAATATTAGTCATGAAATAAGAACACCAATGAATGGAATCCTTGGATTTACGGATTTATTAAAAACCCCAAGTTTATCAATCGAGCAAATGGACTCCTATATTGAAATTATTCAAAAAAGCGGGGAGCGAATGCTTAATACTATAAATGATATTATTGATATATCAAAAATCGAATCAGGCAGTGTAAGCCTGGAATATATAGAAACGAATATTCAGGGATTAATAAATGAGCTTCAGTTATTTTTCGAACATATGGCAACTGAAAAAAATATTCATTTTGAGGTGAAACACCCAGAAATAATTATTGGCCCCATTATTACTGATTCTAATAAAGTATATAGCATATTAAGTAATCTTATTAACAATGCCATTAAGTTTACACAAGAAGGTTATGTAAAAGTTACTTATACAAAAATTGACAATCATATTCTATTTCTTATCGAAGATACAGGTATTGGTATCCCAAAAGACAGAGAAGCAGCTGTATTCGATCGCTTTGTCCAGGCAGATGCCAGCCTTTCTCGGGCATACGAAGGTTCCGGACTGGGATTATCAATAGCCAAATCATATGCAACCATGTTAAAGGCTAATATTTGGTTTGAATCGGAACCAAATGTGGGCACTAAATTTTACCTAAACCTCCCAATTGATAATAATCAAACAGAAAAAAATACAAATTCCGCTTTAATATCAGAACCTGGTTATTCATTAAAAAATCTCAATATTTTAGTTGTTGAAGATGATACTATTAACACCCAATACTTAATGGCTTTATTGGATGATATAAAAAGCAATATAGTTTGTGTAGAAAACGGTATTGAAGCTATAGAAATAATTAACTCTAACACCAAAAAATTTGATGTGGTGCTTATGGATTTAAATATGCCAATAATGAATGGTTACGATGCTACAAGTGAAATTTTAAAAAACCACCCTTACATGAAAATTATAGCACAAACTGCATTTGCTTCTCCAAGTGATAAAGAAAGATGCCTTCGTTTTGGCTTTGCTAATTATATTTCTAAACCGTTTACTGAAATTCAATTAACAAATATTATCAAAGAAACAATCTTTGAAAACAAAAAAAAATATTAAACGAATGTTGTTTCGTTAACGATTCTATAATTGACGCTGTCAGGTTTAAAAATGCTGACAGGTCGATATACTGCGACTTAAACCTATAAGCATGCGTAACTCCTGACAGCGTTGGTACCTTAACTAAACGGCATTAGTGTTTAACCTGTTAATAACATTAATTATCTATAAAATCATTTCAACCATCTATTTTAATTGAATATCTAATCCTTTATTTCTTATTTTGAGTGTATCTATTTCTCATTTCACACACTATTAAAACTATAATAAACATGAAAATTTCGATTCCCTCTTTCCTGTTTTTTATTGGCATATGTTTTTTTTCTTGTTCTGATGAGGAAAATAATGATCAAACAATTGAAAATCCAGAAATAGAAGAAAAACATGAAACTTTTATTTCTCATGAGATGCAAACGATATTAAATATGATTGACACATACAAAACAACTATTCCATTTAAAAAATTAATTCCATATAATATTCAACACTGTACAGAAACAATATCTCAAGATGAATTAACAATCTTGGAAAATATGACATCTATTTCCATAAAAATAGACTCTGGTTATAGTTTTTCATCAACCTTATTTAGCCGTATTGAAACTATAGTAGATGATACTCAAGCTGCCTCTTTGGGAATTGAAGCAGGTACATATTATGTTACTTGCAAATATGCTTCTCATGAATTGATAACAAATGGAATTAAACCTTTTATTTTTTATGTTGAAGGTGATGCTATGGGAATAAATCCTGAAAATTTATCAGAAATTGGATATCATGTAGAAGAAATAGTACCTAATGAATTATATGATTTGACCACTTATATCTGGGGATTAGCTTCTTGTAGTACAAGCAACTGTACTTATTCTGAATGGATTCCGCGAATTGCAGGGGAAGCAGCTGGTTTTGTACTTGCTAATGACTTTTTAAATAACCTACAATGGAGATATTATTATGTACAATAAATTATCTTTTAAAATTTAACATTCTGTTCTAATTTTTTCACAAAACATAACTGGTTTTCTCGTTATTAATCCAAAGCATCATGAAAGACCTCACCTCAATATTCATTCTTTTCTCTATTTTATTCTTTTTTTTAAGTTGCGAAAAAGACAGTGAACAGGTAAATATAAATACCGGAGAAGAAAATATCAAAATATATTATACATACAAAGACTCAAACAAACAATTAGCCTCAGATGATGACACTCTCACCATTAGCCTTGGAGATACGTTATCTCTTTCTATTGAAATTATTGAGATAACAGATATTGAGAATGCCGAATTAGACTCTGTTCGGATATTTATAACAGATAACTTTGAAACAGAAGAAACAGGAAGCTATGAGTATTTATGTGTTGCTAAAGAAACGGGGCTTGGAGCTATAATAACACTTGTTAGTGGTTCTGAACTACCATCTGATTTGATAGATTATTTATATGTAAACATCTCATATTGTTCATATTCATTTTTAGTTGTTGAGGAACCTTCTTTTATTATCGATGTAGGAAATGAAAGTCTGGCAACAAAAATTAAAGCTGAACTGAAAGATAATTATGCCCCGGGCTTTATTGATAATTACAGGCTAACATGCTCTACTTTTTATGGCGGGGATTTACAGCTTATTACAGCAAGAAACGATACAATTACGGGAACTTTTACTTCTTCTGATGTTTTCGAAATGGAAGATATAACAATGAATTATAATAATTCATGCTACAATTTCACGTTAGAACAAAAAGAAGAAGATTCTGATTTTTTTTACCTAAAACAGGATTTAACAGAAGCATTCAGAACAAAATATCCCACAGAAACTATTAACAAGGTAACCATAAATACACTTTCCGTTATGAATAAAATCAAATAAACAATATAAATGAAAAAGCTATTATATATTATCTTCTCACTACCATTCTTGTTCCTTCTTTTAAGGTGCGAAAAAGAAAAAGAGCAGTTAGAAACCAAAGAGCAAAAATTTGAAATCTATTATTCATATGAAGACACTTCTAAACAACTTATTTCTGACAATGACTCAATAACAGTTGATTTGGGTGATACTTTACTCGTTTTTGTTGAGATAAGCGATATTGACACCAGCTTTATAAACTTAATAAGTTCAGGTTTTGAAACAGAAAAAATGAGAGATTTGGAATATAGTTGTGTTGCCAAAAAAACTGGTTTAGGAACCATCGCTGCCTACTCAAGTGATTTATCATCTGATTTGCTAACTAATTTTTTTGTTGTGATTCCTTCTGTTTCTTATACGTTGATTATCGTAGAAAATTCTTTTATTATTGATGTAGAAAATGAGAGCCTGGAGACCACAATCCACAATGAACTAGAAGATGCATACGAGCCTGATACGGTCTCTATTTTCAATTTATCTTGTACTACTATTGAAGGTGGTGATTTACAATTTATAACTAATCAGAAAGATACAATTACAGGAACATTTACATCATCGAATATTATTAACATGAACGACATATTAATGGACTTCAATAACTATTCATTTAACTTTGAAGTAGAGAAATATGAAAGTTCCAGATATTATCGCTACTTAAAGCAAGATTTAACGGAAGAGTTTAGGACGAAATATCCAACTGAAACAATTAATGAAATTACGGTTACTTCTTTGGCATTATTCAGCGAAGATTATTGACATTTTCTGTAAAAAATAACTATAAAATATTAATTTCCCATACTATCTTGTCTAGTAGAAAGCACAAAATATCCTTTTAATAAAAAACTATTTCTAGTTCCTCTGTTTCTTCCTTTTGCCTCATTTTATACATTTGGTCCTTCATAATTGTAAATCCTTCTTTTTCTGCTCTTTTTGTAATTTCCGCAGTTATACTATCTATTTTATCAGGTTCACAATCTTCGTTAAAATGTAAAAACAGATTATTCTCACATTCATCGTCAAATCGCATAAGAAATGCATTATGCTCAATAAAAATTAAATCATCATGAACATGAGTAATCTCTAATTCCATCCCTTCAATAATATTCCTTGCCTCTCCCAATGGTCTTAATTGTACTTTTCCCATATTATTTTTTTATTATTATTTCTTCGTATTGATTTAGCCGTGTTTCAAACATTCCAGAATCAACATTCTTTTATTAGACGTCAACGCGACGCTGACAGGTTAAGAAACGCTGTCAGGTCTGTTTATGATTCATTAATTATAAACCATCAACATAAGTTTTAACCACATAACAACCTGCATCAGCTGCTCTGCTTCCTCGTAAGATTGACACTTTACATGCAACATATTTGTGGCATCTTCAAACTCTCCATGGGTAAATTTATAACCATTCTCATCCAGATAAGCTTCAATATCATTTTGAGGGATAGTATATAGTTTTTCCCGCAATTCATCATCTTGCTGTACGTCTCTTATTAAATTCATTGCATTTTGTATTGCCATAGCTTCTTAATTATTAATGAGATACTATTACATTCTACTTACTAAGGTGACCCCCTAAATCCCCCTATGAGGGTGACTTATCCTACCATCTATTCTGCAACTTATAACCTAACTATTTGCAGTTACTCTTAAAGTCCTCCGTTGCCTACAGCGAGCTTGTAAACACGGTTCAGGAGTATTTAGGTGGTCATTCCTATAAATCTTTATATTATATCTTATTATTTTAACTAATTTAAACAACTTCTGAGTAATGATTAATTGCTATTGAAATATATTTAACGTATAATCAGACTCTCTTTTATAATCAATATAAACCTGCATTAATTCATCATCTTCTATTGATTTTTTATATCTAATTGATTTCTCTTTAATTACCATTAAAATATAACCTGCTTCTTTTGATGTAAGCGATATATTTTTCTGCATAAAAAAATGTAGAACAGCTGCTTTCCCAGAATGTTTTCCAAATGAGAAAAATGTTCCTTTATTTCCAAAATCAATAGGATCAAGAACCTGGTAAGCAGTCTTATTTCGCAACATTGATGATGTATGGATTCCTGACTCATGGGCAAACGTCTTTTTACCAATAAGAGGTTTATTATCAGGAAGATTTTTTTGTGAAATATCAGCGACATAATTACAAAGGGGCGCAATTGCAGATGTATTGTATTTTTTTATTTTCTCTTTGAAAAATAAATTAGCAACAACCTCTTCAAGAACGCTGTTACCAGCACGCTCTCCTAATCCGTTAATTGTAGCACTAACACAATCAGCTCCAGATTTAAGGGCAGTAATAGCATTTGCCGTTGCCATTCCCAAATCATTATGTCCGTGAAACTCAAATTGTACAAATTGAAAGTTCTTTCTTAACAAAGTAAACAATGAGTTAATTTCAAAAGGATCACAAATCCCGACAGTATCAGCGATTCGTATCCTGTTTGCTCCATTCTCACTAGCATAGAAAACAAACTCATTTAAAAAATCAGTATTTGCTCTCGTTGCATCCTGAGCACCTAAAGTGACATGAGGAAATAATTCTTTTGCGGTACGTACCATTAATTTCAACTCTTCAATGACCCACTTCTTTGACTTTCCAAGAGTTTCAATTTGAATATCAGAAACTGGAAGAGAAATATTTATTGAACTGGTACCAAGTTTTGAGGCCGCTTTTATATCATTAAGTTTCGCCCTGCACCAACACGAAGTTTTATAAGAAAACCCAGCTTTTGCAATAGCTTTGATAGCTTCCTGCTCATCTGCACCTATAGCTGGAGTTCCTGCCTCTACTTCGTCCACACCTAGTTCATGAAGAAATTCTGCTACTTTCAATTTTTCTTCCAGGGAGAAAACTACCCCCGGAGCTTGTTCGCCGTCCCGGAGGGTAGTATCTATAAGGTATGGTAGTGACGTTCTCATTGTTTAACTATGAATATATCCCACCCTATTCAGAGATCAAATAATCTTCGGCTGCTTCTCCTTCTTCCAGGGCATCGAGAATGGCGTCAACTGCATCTTCGCTTTCAACACCACCATACCAGAAATTATTTGGATGAACTACCATCACGGGTCCTTTTGTACAAACATTTAGACATGCTGTTGTAGAAACCACAACATCTAGCCCTCTATCTGCGCATTCTTCAGAAATATATTGCACTAAGTCGGCTGCTCCTTTTTTGTTACAAACTCCTTGTGCTTCTCCAGCAACTCGATAAGAATTACACATTAAGATATGATAATCAGGCTTTTTCATTTTATGTATTTTTTTAAATTGTTTATAAATAATTTACTTGTCACTCTTTTTCTATGGTTATCTAATGTTTACAGTTTCCACTGCATGTTGGAATAGAATCAATATCACAACTACAAAGTTTTACCTCTATTCCCTTTTCCTCAAATTTTAGTTTAGGAGTATCTCCGATAGAAGCTGTATAAAGCTTTTTACAATCCTTTAATGCCTGATAAGTCATTTCGAATTTATCTATCTTAAATCCATGGTCTTTGTTTTCTGAACTACAGTAGGCACCAACATCTCTTTTATCAATAAAATTCTTCTCTCCTTTTTCTATCTCATATACATAAAAAGTGGAAGTCTTCCCAAAGTGTAAATCAACTTTGTTTCCATCCGATGTGCATACTGCTATTTTCATTTGTTTTTATTTTGTAGATTAATAAGTTTTCAATATTTACTATCGAAGACCAAAGCAATTATTCGGCTTTCGGTCTCCGTTTTCCATTTTTTCGCTTTATCACCCACATCCCATACCATTACCTTTGCAGGAATCGCCACATTTTGTTGGTGTAACTTTCAATACTGCTTTTAATTTTTTTCCTTTAAATGCAGCCTCAAGACCATCATCAATTAATCCTGACATTTCTGTTACAGCAATCCCTGAACGTTGAAGAATTTCAACTGGCTTTGCTCCAACTCCGTTAACAAGAATATGTTTGCAATCATTTAATGTTTTAGAAAGCGAAATCCATCGTAAATCTCCATTTCCTTTCTGAGGAGCAGGACGTTTTTCTACAAGCTCGTAACCTACTTCATTTTCTTTGTATATATAAAATTCTTCTGCTTCCCCAAGATGCTGATTGATTAATAAACCTTCGTATGAAGCAACGGCGACATATTTTTTATCCGGAGAACAAGGAACAGGAAGAACACTACATTGCTGGATAGTTTTTAACGCATCTGGCTCATCCTTACCCAATAATCCGGCAGCATCAGCACGACAACGTGCACAGTGTGTCATCGGTGTGATGTGTTTCGATATTTTTAGTTTTATTTCATTTATCAATCCGTGAGTTGGAGCCTCAAAACCTTCCCATGCACTTCCTTCTGCAGGAATTAAAGGGATACAGTTCATTGTGTCAGCCCCCTCTTTCGCTACAAATTCTGCAACTTCTTCTATCTCGTCTTCATTAACACCCGGAACTATAATCGTATTAATCTTTACCGTGATGTTATGCTCTTTCAACTTTTTAAGTCCAAGAATCTGACGTTCAAGAATTAATTCAGCTGCCTCTAATCCTCTGTAAACTCTTTTTCTAAACCTTACCCATTGATAAACCTTAGCAACAGTCTCGGGGCGAATACTATTCATTGTGATTGTTACATGCGTAACATTCAATTTTGCTAATTCTTCAACATATTCAGCTAGTTCAAGACCATTTGTTGAAAGACAAAATATTTTATCTGGAAACTCTTCTTTAATTGCACGTAAGGATTCCAAAGTTTTTTCAGGTTCAGCAAAAGCATCTCCAGGTCCTGCAATTCCAATGGTACTGATATTCTTTATCTTTTTATCCATCCTACGCAGATACTCAAGTGCCTGGTATGGAGATAAAACAGCACTGGTAATTCCCGGACGACTTTCATTAACACAGTCGTATTTCCGGTTACAGTAATTACACTGAACATTACATTTTGGTGCAACTGGTAAATGTACTCTAGCATATTTAAGTTTAGCTTTTTTATCAAAACATGGGTGTAATGCTGTCTTTTCCATAATCTTTGTTTTTAATCCTTAGTTTATACTTGCTTTTAAAACAACCTTTAAGTTGTTTTCACATAGCCTCCTATATCCCCATCATAGGGGGACTTTTCGCAACTTTGCTATTACTTAAAAACTACTTTTCTTGTAGCTCTTCTTTAAGTCCTCCTTAAAGGAGGATTTAGGAGGTCACTAAAAAATCTAAAGAACTATTCACCTAATGTGAATCTTCTACATGTACTTGTATCCAACCGGGGATGTATCCTGCTTCTTCTCAATTATCGCATTGGTAATTTTATCAAAGAGAATTTGTGTTCCTGTATAGAACAAATGCGACAGACGTTGGCCTCCAACTCTGTCGTGGATTGGAAATCCAATCCTGACAATAGGAATCCCTAATTCCCTGCTTATATAGTACCCCTTGCTGTTACCGATTAAAATATCAGGTTTTATCTCCTTACATTTCTCTGCAATCTCTTCGAAATCAGCCCCGTCTAAAATCTCAGTATTGCTTTCTATTTTAATATCTTCTTTCAGAATTTTTCTCATTAAGCCGCTTTTGGCTCCACTGGCACATAATACAACATCAATTCCTATCTCTTCCAAGAAAGAAACCAAACCTATTACAAGGTCTTCTTCACCGTACACAACAGCTTTCTTTCCGAAGTTATATTTATGTCCATCAATATATGCGTCAACTAAGCGCCCCCGCTCTTTAATATATCTTTTAGGTGTTTCTTCTCCTGTTATTGAATTTAATGCTTCAAAAAATTTATCTGTTTCACGTATACCAATTGGTAATCCCACAGAATATTTATTGACACCAAATTTCTTTTCTAAAAATGAAGCACCTGTTACATTTCCTGCTTCCATTAATGTTCTTCCAAACTCTAAAGAAGCTTTTGCAGCTCCAGTATCTTTTAGCTCCTCAAGTGTGGTTCCTCCTTCTGGGATTTTTTTGTATTCTTCCCAACTTGGATTATCTAAAGTCTCCGAATAATCAGATACAAATATGGATGGTAAGTCATAATCGTCTAGAATATCTTTTAGTTCCCTGATATCCTGTGGAGAAACAAATCCGGGAAATATATTTATATGATTTTTTGTATCTCTATCTTCAGCAAAATTCTTTACAAGGCTCAATACTGCTGAATGAAAACCGTTCATATGGGTTCCTTTATAGCTTGGGGTAGAAGCATAAAGAATTTCCGGTAAATTTTCTTTACCATATTTCGCTTTGAACTGCTTAATTATTTTTTCCATATCATCGCCAATTGTTTCGCTAAGGCATGTACTTGCAACGGCGATAAACTCTGGATTATATTGTCTGATTATATTTAATACAGCGGTTTCAAAATTTGCTTCACCTCCAAATATAGCCGCATCTTCAGTAAAATTGGTAGAAGCAATATCAATTGGTTCTTTATAATGGCTAATCATATATCGACGGATATATGTTGAACACCCCTGAGAACCATGAATTAATGGAATACAACTCCTTAATCCTCTAAAAACAACACTTGCTCCTAATGGGGAACATAATTTACATGCATTCCTTGTTGCTGTAAATGACTTTTGTCTTTTTATATCTGTTGTATTCATCGTTTTATATTTTTAGTTGACCTGACAGTGTTTCCTAACCTGCCCGTCAATTATTTTTTTACTTCAAATTTTAACGCTGCCAGGTTGAGAAACGCTGGCAGGTTAGTTGTGCCTATCACCATTTCTTTGTGAATTGCCATACCGGGCTCATAACTGAAGCATAAATTTCTTTTGCAAAATTCATCATTCCATCATATCCTGCTAAAGCTTCTTTACGCTCATGGTTATGGTCACAAAAGCCTAGTCCCATTTTATAGGCAATAGGTCGTTCTTTTACACCACCTATTAATATATCTGCCTCTTTCTCTCTACAGAATTTGGAAAGTTCCATTGGATTAGAATCATCGAGAATAACAGTTCCTTCATCACATAACTCTTTCATTAAATTATAATCGTCCTGGTTACCAGTTTGAGAACCAACCATAACAGTATCCATCCCAATCAGTCTCAAAGCTTTTATTAATGAGATTGCTTTAAACGCCCCTCCTACATAAATGGCTGCTCGTTTTCCTTTTAATTTTGTTTTGTATGGTTCTAAGGCTGGAAGTAAGCGGCTCAATTCATCTTTTACCAGTTCACTGGCTTTTCCCAACATTGCTTTATCGCCAAAAAACTGAGCAACTTCATAGAGGGCACTAGACATATCTTCAATACCAAAATAGCTAACCCGCTTAAATGGTATGTTATATTTTTCTTTCATGTCTTTTGCCAGGTGCATCATTGAACCCGAACATTGTACGAGGTTTAACGCAGCAGTATTGGCTCTTTTAATATCATCAACACGTCCATCTCCCGTAATGGTAGAAATTATGTTGATTCCCATTTTTTCATAGTAATCTTTTAATAACCAAAGTTCTCCTGCCAGGTTAAAATCACCCAGGATATTAATACTATTAGGTACAGTTTCTGTTTCACCTGATAATCCAACAAGGTGTGAAATAGCATCGCATGCTACTTTGTATCCGTCTTTTTTTGTTCCTGCAAAACCGGGCGCTTGCACAGGAATAACTTCAATTCCTTTTTCTTTGGTAAGTTTTTTGCAAATTGCATCAACATCGTCTCCTATTAGACCTACGATGCAAGTTGAGTAAATAAATGCTGCTTTGGGATTGTGTTTGTCGATTAACTCACTTACAGCTTTATATAATTTTTTTTCCCCTCCAAAAATCACTTCATTTTCTGAAAGATCGGTTGTAAAACTTAACCTGTGGATTTGAGGCCCTGAGGATAATGATCCTCGGATATCCCATGTATATGCTGCACATCCTACCGGACCATGAATAAGGTGCAGTGCATCAACAATTGGGTACAGAACTACCCTGGAACCACAAAAAACACAAGCCCTCTGACTAACTGAACCTGCCAGGCTTGCTTTTGCACAATCAATCTGAAACTTATCTTTCCCCTTAACGAGGACTTGCTTTTCCCTGTCTTTTAAAATTGATTCCATAATCTCAAGTATTAAATTATTCTAACCCTAATGCCTGGCAGTTGTAATTATGAACTTTGTTAAATTTTCTATCGCATTGCGCAAGTGTGTCGCTTGTACCCTCTTTTAATTTCTTTTTAAGTAAAAGCGGCACGCTTGCACTATTCTATAATAATTTTTAAAGAAGCCTTAGCAGGGAAGCCTCTTCCCTGCCAAAGCTTGTGGCAACTATAAACTACATTACAAGTTCAAATTTAGTTTCCGGACACTCTGCATCTTGTTTGTCCAAGAACAGGTTAAGAATTTTTTCAACAATTCTTATACCTCCCATATAACCAACAGTTGGGAAATATGAGTGTCCAACCCTGTCTAATATTGGGAATCCCATACGTAGGAAAGGAATATTCTCATCTCTTGAGATGTATTTACCGTATGTATTTCCAATTAACAGATCCACTGGCTCGTTCTTAATCCATTGATGCATTAAGAACATATCAGCTAATTCACCGTTTTTATATTTAGCTTCGGGTAATCTTTCTGCCAACAATTCTTCTAAACGTTTAGCCATTCTCTTTCCTGGAGTTCCAGACACAACATAAACAGGTTTCATATCTAGATCTAATAAGAACTCAACCAATGGAATTAGATGATCAGGATCTCCCCATAATGCAACTCGTTTACCGTGTAGGTATTGATGCATATCAGTAATGACATCCATTAATCTTCCACGTTCTACTGATATAGAATCAGGAATTGTTACTTCTGCTAACCTTGAAAGTTTAGAAATAAACCTGTCTGTAGCAGAAATACCAATTGGAATATCAGTTAATTCAAAAGGAACTTTACATTTATTTTCTAATTTGATAGCAGCATCTTTTGTTGCCCATTCGCCATAACCCAAAGTAGCTTTACTGTCTCCTGTTGCAATTAAATCAGGAATTGTAACCCCACCTTTTGGGTACATATTGTAAGAACCCGTTTGTGGTGCATCTACTACATCTGAAGTATCAGGCAATAAGATATGGTTTACTCCCATCATTGTAGCAATCCTTTTAATTTCTCTCATATCTGATGGTTCAACCCAACCAGAAAGAATATTTACACGGTCTGCTTTTTTACCTGTAGATTCAGAAAAATAGTCAATCATTCCTTTTACCATGTTTGAATAACCGGTAACATGAGAACCCACATAACTCGGGGTATTACAATAAATTACGTGTCTTCCCAAAGGAATTTTACCATCTTCTTTTGATTTCTCAATAATCTGCTTTAAGTCATCACCAATTGTTTCAGACAAACAAGTTGAATGAACAGCGATTATCTCAGGCTCATAGATTGTAAAGATGTTGTTAATAGCCTGGGCCAGGTTAGCCTGACCTCCAAACACTGAAGAACCTTCAGTAAATGAGCTGGTAGCAGCCATAATAGGCTCTTTATAGTGACGAGTCAAAGTACTTCTGTGATATGAACAACATCCCTGAGAACCATGACTATGTGGCAAGCACCCATGTATACCCAGGGCAGCATACATTGCACCGATAGGCTGGCAAGTTTTTGCCGGGTTAATCGTGAGAGCCTTTCTCTCCTTTATTTCTTTTGGTGTATGTCGTAATAACATAATTTCTAATTTTTAAATGATATTTACTTAATTTCTCAAGCAGGCTAACGCTTTAGGGATAGGGCACTCGTTAGAAAACGAGCGCCTTATAAGGAAATTCTAATATTCTACATCAGCCATCTTTGCTATAATCTCTGGTTGATTTTTCCAAGGAGGAGAAATCAATTTCCAGATATTTGTATTAATCATCCTGTCAATTTCTTTATAGAAATTGATGGCCCCCTGAAATCCTGCATAAGGTCCACCATAATCGTAGCTGTGAAGCTGCTTCATTGGTATTCCATATTTTTGAATTACATATTTCTCTTTGATACCTGCACAGAAAATTGCTGGTTTATAGTATTCAATTAATTTTTCAGATTCCCAGTGAGAAATATCATCAACAACAAGAGAGTTCTTTTTCATTTCCGGCATCATACCATCATAATCTTCGAACCTGTATCCTTTTGCTTCCAGGGCTTCTTTTTTCTTTGGAAGTTCTTCTCTAAAAAGCTTGTCATCTTTTTCAACTTCTAACTCCTCAATGTTTCGGCTATCAGCATCAATTTTAATACTTCCTAACACCTTTCTACCTTCATAGTCATCACGGTGAGCAAACTCATAACCAGCAGAAACAGTTTGCATACCAATCTCAGAAAATAATTCCTGATAGTGGTGGGCCCTTGAACCACCCACATACATCATTGCCAACTTTCCTTCCAGACGAGGCTTAATTTTATCTGCAACTTTCTCAACCTCTAACATCTCACGCTTTATAAGTTCTTCAACTTTTGCTATTAACTCATCATCTTCAAAATATTGAGCTATTTTCCTAAGGGATTTTGCTGTTGCATCTGCACCGATGAAGTTTACTTTTATCCATGGTATACCGTATTTTTTCTCCATCATCTCTGCAATGTAGTTGATAGAACGGTGGCACATTACCATGTTTAGGTCAACCATATGGCTGTTCTCAAAGTCTCGCACAGAAGAGTTACCAGAATATGTAGCAACCAGGTTAATATCAAGTTCTTCAAAATACTTTTCAAGTATAAAAGCATCACCACCGATATTATATTCGCCTAATAAGTTAATTCTGTATTTTCCTGGACGAACAGTATCATCGAGACCAACAACATCTGAAAAAATTCTGTTGTTAGCAATGTGGTGACCAGCAGACTGACTTACTCCTTTATAACCCTCGCAGCTAAAACCAAATACATTGATTCCTAACTCTTTTTTCATAGTACGGGCTACGGTATGAATATCATCACCAATCAATCCAATAGGACAAGTTGAGAATATTGATATTGCATGCGGTTTAAAAATTTCATAAGCTTCCTTGATTGCTTCTGCTAATTTTTTCTCTCCTCCAAACACGATGTTTGAATCCTGCATATCAGTAGAAAAACAATAAGGGATATAGTTTTCTCCATCTGGTCCCGGATCTGTTTGGTTACGCCTAGTTAACCATGAGTAAAATCCACAACCAATAGGGCCGTGTGTTAAATTTATGATATCTCTGGTTGGACCTAAAACCACACCTTTACAACCTGCATAGCAACATCCTCTTTGTGTTATAATACCAGGGATAGTACGTACGTTTGATTGTTGCTCCTGATCTAACTCCGGATCGTTGATTACCATTGATTTCGATCTCTTCTTGGCTACTTTTTTAGGGTATTTCGCCAATATCTCCTCTTTTATCTCTGAAGGATCAGGAAACTCAAATTTCTTTTTATCTGACATAATTCTTGTTTTATAGTTTTAATCTAAAACGCTGTCTCCGCATTCACCTGTTCTTACCCTGTAGGCTTCTATACCTGGTAAGACAAATATTTTTCCATCTCCGGGATTACCAGTTTGGTTAGATTCAATTAAAGCTTTAACAACTGTTTTTACTTTTGAATCAGGAACCATAATGGTAAGAAATCTCTGTGGCCTCAAGCGTGGCTCAGGACCAAGAAGTGCAATGGCTTCGGGCATATCTTGCTTTGCGCCTTCCATTACTTTTGCGTCCCATTTTCCTTTACCCCGACCAAACACTCTTCCTGTAGCAGTGAATGAAGGTACACCTGCATCAGATAAAGCTTTTTTGGTCTCGTTCATGGTATCAATCTTTAAGATTGCTATAATTGTTTTCATACGTTTATTTTATTTTTCAATGGTCGTATGGAACTCACATAAATTTTTTCCTGCATGTTTAAAAATGATAGCACTCAAAAATTTAAGTTCGTTTCATGACTATAATTCTTTAGTTCCGCGACTTACTGTATAGGCCTCTTCAACTGGTGTGACAAATATTTTTCCATCACCGAATGCACCTTTTTCTCCAGTGCGGGCAGCCTGCATAATGGTACTTACACAGAAATCTTTGTCCTCATCTTTAATTACTAACATTAACAAGTCTTTTTGCAACTCATCATAAGTAATATCACCTACTTTGATTCCTCTTTGTTTTCCACGACCTACAACTGGCACTTTTGTAACAGCTACATAACCAGCTTCAAAAAGTGCTTTCATCACGATGGCCGATTTCTCTGGCCGAACAATTGCTCTAATCATTTGCATTTTGTAGTCCTCCTGTAATATTTTTATTAGTTTAGAATTCCAAAGTCAATTAATAATTTCTCAAGCTCTTCTATTGCAAGAGGCTTAGGTATTACGAACATTTGATTTTCGTCAATTTTCTTAGCCAAAGCCCTGTACTCATCAGCTTGTTTATGAGTTGGATCATAATCGATAACAGTTTTTCTGTTAATCTCTGCTCTTTGAACCATGTTATCCCTAGGAACGAAGTGAATCATTTGAGTACCTAATTTTTTAGCTAACTCTTCAATCATCTCTTTTTCGTTATCAACTAGACGGCTGTTACAGATAAGCCCACCCAGACGAACACCACCTGCTTCTGCAAATTTCACAATACCTTTACAGATGTTGTTTGCAGCATACATCGCCATCATCTCGCCAGAAACAACAATGTAAATTTCTTGTGCTTTTCCATCCCTGATAGGCATAGCAAAACCACCACAAACAACATCACCTAATACATCATAAAATGCATAATCTAAATGTTTATCTTCATCATAAGCACCTAATTGCTCAAGCATATTAATAGAAGTAATAATACCCCTGCCTGCACATCCAACACCAGGCTCAGGACCACCAGATTCTGTACAACTGGTATTACCATAACCTATTTTCATGATATCATCTAATTCAACATCTTCTCCTTCTTCCCTTAATGTATCAAGCACTGTTTTCTGTGCAAGACCACCAAGTAATAACCTTGTAGAGTCTGCTTTTGGATCACATCCAACGACCATTACTTTTTTACCCATTTCAGCTAAACCAGCTACTGTGTTTTGAGTTGTTGTGGATTTTCCTATCCCACCTTTTCCGTAGATTGCAATTTTTCTCATGGCATTTTCCTTTTAGTAAATTTTGATTTTGGGAAATCACCAACTATGCCAAGATTATATTAAGCCTATCTGCAACAAAAACCAAAAACAAATAAAACACTTATTTACAACACATTAAAAACACAAATAAAGTTCCTAAGCATTTCTGGCACGATTAAAATTGTTTACGAAAATGTAAAAAACGAAGGTTTCCTATACGAAATCGTAAATACAACAATAATTTCAACTATAATTTATCTTAAACCCCTAATATTCAATATAAAAAACATAAAAACAAACCGTCAAATTTCAATTTAAAAACAAAACACCAGTTTTAATATCAATTTATTAGTAAGTCTACGTAAAAAATTTACTTTTTTGTAAAAAACAAGTTCGAGTTTTGGGAGATTGTTAATTAATATAATATTTTTGTGTCGATTTAGATAATAATTATGAAATAAAATTCATAATTACTTCAAACGCGTCAATCTAAATAAAAGAAGAATGAAGAATATATTTTGTGAACGAACAGGAAAGCCATGCTTTGGGGAAACAGAGCTTCCTCTTTTATTTGAGATAAGTAGGATGATAAACAACAGCAAGTTTATTAAGGAAGCCATGAACCCAATCATGGAACTTGTTGCCCAATTTCTTGGTGCTGAACGCAGTATGTTATCAATATTAAACAGAGAAAACTCTAACATATTTATTGAAGCCGGATACGGCATCTCATCTGAAGCAAAACGAAACGGAAAATATTTAATTGGAGAGGGTTATACCGGTGAAGTGGTAAAAACGGGCAAACCTGTATACGTGGAAAAAATTGCCAATGCATCAGGTTTTGTCAATAAAACAGGCATCAATCTAAAAACAGATAACCAACAGCATGTATCTTTTATATGTGTACCTATTAAAGTAGATTACGAAATTGTTGGCACATTAAGTATTACAAAAACGTATGATGATAGGATAGACAAGGATGAATTTATCCGACTCCTTACTGTAATAGGTTCGATGATAGCCCAGGCTGTTAGGGTAAGACAAGACAGGATGGAGGAAATTGAACGCCTTCAGAAAGAAAACCAGGAATTACAGAACGAACTTAAAAATCGTTTTTTAACGGAGAATATCGTTGGTAATTCTTCAAAAATGCGTACCGTGTATAACGAAATCTCACAAGTTTCTAATACACAAGCTACAGTATTAATAAGAGGAGAGAGTGGTGTTGGTAAGGAATTAATTGCAGATGCCATACATTATGGCAGCGATAGGGCTAAAAAACCTTTTATTAAAGTAAACTGTTCTGCCCTTCCTGAAAGTTTAATAGAAAGCGAATTATTTGGTCATGAAAAAGGTGCTTTCACTGGTGCTGACATGCAAAAGAAAGGCCGTTTCGAACTTGCAGAAGGAGGTTCAATTTTTCTGGATGAGATTGGTGAACTACCGTTACAAATACAGGTTAAACTTTTGAGGGTTTTACAGGAACGTCAATTTGAACGTCTGGGTGGAACAAAAACAATAGATTGTAATGTAAGGGTTATAGCAGCTACAAACCGAAAACTGGAACAAGCAATTGAAGAAGGTAATTTTAGGGAAGATTTGTATTATCGTTTAAATGTATTTCCCATTTATGTTCCTTCGTTGCGTGACAGGATTAATGATATTCCTGCTTTGGTTGATCATTTTATTCAAAAAGCAAATAAAAAGAACGGGACCGAAATTATCAGAATCTCTTCTGCTACTATTGATATGCTTATGATTTATCACTGGCCAGGGAATATCCGTGAACTCGAGAACTGTATAGAAAGAGCTGCAATTTTAAGCACAGACCGGGTTATTCGACCTCAAAACCTCCCTCCTACTTTACAAACCGCCCAGTCATCTGGAACCATTAACAAAGGAACACTGCAAAGCATTGTGGAGAAAGTAGAAAAACAACTTATTATTGATACGCTTACTGCAAAAAAAGGGAACGTTTTGCAGGCAGCAAAAGATTTGGGCATTTCAAACAGGAAATTGGGACTGAGGATTGAGAAATATGAAATTGACGCAAGGAAATATAAGGTTTGCTGATATAACACCTTCTCTTTTGATTCCGTGTTACAGATTCATTTACAAGAGAATAATGATTTACAATTCAATGTCGTTAAGTTAAGGTGCCAACGTATTCCACACACTTGTTTTTCTTCTTAACATACGCTGATTTCTAACATGATTATTTTACTTTTATAAAAAATCTGATTTTTTATTTTAAATGACATCAAAAATTATTTGATAAAATAAAAAGTATATAAATGGAATGGGAAACACCAAACGAAAAAAACGAACCTACAAAAGAAAAACAAGTATGCCAAAAATGTGGTAACGATACCTTTCGGGTGTACATAAAAATTATCATAGATGATGCCCGATTGTATTGTGTCAAATGTGGAGAACCATTGCTTTAATTAAAGAATAAAAATGCACAGACGGAAACATATAAAACCATTACCAATAATAGATTACAGTGGTTTTAAACCAAAAGCGGGATGTATTCCGTTTGCAAAAAAACACCAGTATTTCATTGTAACCAATATTGCGATAACAGGTGATGCACCAAAGGATTTTATAAGATATTATCAATATCAACAAGACCGCAAAATAAAAAAATCAAATCCTAAAACATGGCCACTTTACCTAGCCAAACATGGCCATAAGCATTATCCAACAGAAGCAATTACAGAATATCTGCTTAACCGGATTGGCGAGGTTTTGGGCTTTAATATGGCCGAGTCTGGTTTAGTATGGCTTGGAAATCAAATTAGGTTTTTATCAAAGTATTTTTTAACCCAACCCCATATTCAAGTATTAAACCACGGTGCAGAATTATATGCAGGTTATCTTAATGACAAGAATTTTGTAGAAGAGATTGAAAAAACAAACCAATCACCGGATTTTTTCACCATTCAGTTTACAGAAACAACCCTCAAACACTTTTTTCCCCAGGATTATCAGGAATTAATGCTAGAATTTATAAAACTGTTGGTCTTTGATGCATTGATAGGAAACAACGACAGACATTTTTATAATTGGGGCATAATAAGAGATATATTAGGTAAATATAAACCAATTTTTTCTCCCTTTTACGATACTGCGAGGGGTTTGTTTTGGAATGACCATGAAGACAAACTTAAACAAATTTATGATAACAAAAGTCGGTTAGATTCGTTTATTAAGAAGTATTCGGAATCCAGTTCACCAAAAATTGGTTGGGAAGGTTCTGGAAAAATAAATCATTTTGATTTAGAAACTGTCTAAATTTTAAATTTAAATTCTGTTAAGCATTAATTTTATCATAGCAAGTTGAATCATTACTTGGCTTGTTTCTGGATGATACTCAAAATCTTTACTCAATCTTCTATAGCTTTCAAACCAAGCAAAAGTTCTTTCTACTACCCATCTCTTGGGTAATACCTCAAACTTTTTGGTTGAATCTTTTCTGAGTACAATTTCTAAAATCCATCCAAATGTTCGCTGCGTTTTCTCTACTAATTCACCTCTATATCCACCATCAGCAATTATTTTTATTAAGCGATGAAATCGACCTTTAAGTTCAACTATTACTTTTGATGCAGCTTTACTGTCATGTTCATTGGCCGCGTGAACTATTACTGTTAATAATAGGCCCATTGTATCCACGATAATATGCCTTTTTCTGCCTTTCGTTTTTTTACCGCCGTCTATACCTCTGCATACACCTCCGCTTCTTGTTGTTTTAACAGATTGGCTGTCAATAAGTGCCACGCTTGGCGATTCGTTTTTTCCGGATTTAAGTCGAATCATATCTCTTAATAATTCATGTATTAATTCAATAGTCCCGTCATTTTTCCACTTTGAAAAATAATAATAAACCGTTTTCCATGGAGGAAAATTATTTGGAAGCATTCGCCACTGACAGCCTGTTTTAAGAAGATAGAAGATCGCATCAAAAATATCACGTAATGAATACTTTCGCTTCCGTTTGTCTCTTAAAATGCTTAATATTGTTTTCCATTGGCTATCTGTAATGTCTGTTGGGTACGATTTCATTTTCTTTATGTTGTTGGTACTCATAAAGATACATAAATTTATCCATACAAACAACTGATAGTCAATGTTTTATATTGTTATTTTTAGCAAAGTTTTTACTATAATATTTTCATTAATTAAAATTTAGACAGTTTCTTAGTTGAAAACATAAAAACGTTGCCTTATGCTATCAATTGTGAATCACTTAGAAATATATGCAATGACAACACATTAATTAAAGTTAACAATATGATAGACAATGAATTCAGTCAACTTTTAAGTGAAGTTAGAAGAAGCCTTATTAAAAATTGTTTAATGTATAGACATCAACGAATAAAGAAAATATTTAACTTTGCACTATGATTGAAAAAATAAGGAAAATATTATGGAAGGTTGATGGGATGGATTTTGCTGATAATCCGCCTATTTCGAAGGGAGTTTTTCATCTAAAATATAGGAATCTTCTCATTGGTATTTTATCGTACGATAATAAAAAATGGACTTTTAAATACTCAGAAGATTTCAAAAAGCAAAGTATTAAGCCGATTATAGATTTCCCTGATACCGAAAAAGTTTATAATAATGAACAACTTTGGCCATTTTTCGCTACAAGGATTCCTTCTTTAAATCAACCATTTCAATTTAAACGCATTGAGAAAGCAAAAATTGATAAAGAAGACTCTGTTGGATTATTGCGTCTTTTCGGTAATGAAACAATCACAAATCCGTTTCAGCTTCTTGCTATTTAAAACATTTGCTTTTAAAGTAAAGGCACACCGTCCCTTTGTCAGGAACTAAGCACGCTAACAGGTTTAAGTCGCACTATATCAATCTGTCAGCGTTTTTAAACTAGACAGCGTCAATTATAGAATCGTTAACTAAACGATATTCATTTACGATTTTTGATTTTTGAAGTATAACACTAAAACTAAATACAAAATATTTTTTCAAGAACCTGTAAAGGTCTGACTTCAAAGCACAAAAAACTCAATTCTTAAACAAACCGATTAGTTTATATGAACCATAAAATCATACGACTTTCTCATTTATCACCATTTTTAGTTCTTCCATAAATCCAGAAAAATAAACTTCATTCTTTTCATTAAAATATGAACCAATTGATATTGTTAAATAGTTTCTATAGGTTGAAGTTACAAGCTGCAATAAACCGGGATGATTTATTCCTCCTAACACATATGCTTTAACAGGAACTAACTTATTAAAATTAAGTTTTTCTTCTTCTAAAATTCCGATATTACTCAAACTTGGTGACGCATTGGATTTACCATCTCTTATCTTATTAAATTCATTATGGAATATATTTTTACATTTTTGATAAGATAACAACTTAAACAAAAAAACCATCATTGGAAAATCGACAAGGTTATATCTTTTTTGTTTTCTTTTCTTTGTAAATGCTGAAACCTTTTTTAGAATTTCCAAAAAATCATCTGAATTATTATCAATATCGATATTATGAATAGCTGAAAAATTAGACAAAGTATCATAATCTGTTTGTTCCAAAAATTTTCTTAGGTCTGACGAATAAGCTAACCGATTGGTTTGATTAGAATTTCCAGAAATTCTTTTCAATGTAAAAAAAAATATTACCAACAACACATCGTTCACAGTTGCATTATGTTGCTTTCCAAATTCTTTTATTCTCTTAAATTCAGAGGGATTATATGTATATGTTTTAAAACCTGGTTTTTGTAAATCATCTAGATCTACCAGTTTTTGAAAAGTAGGAGCACTTTTTTTCCCTGATAACATAAGCCCGAGTAAATCTATTTTCTCTTTTATACTCAGTTGTTTTGATAATACCTTCAAACTTCGAGATGGTATATAACTTTGATAATTACCAGTATTCTCCTGTGAAATACAATTATAATTTTGAGTTAATTCATACATAAACTCCTTAACTCCAGCTGCATCTGTAATTGAATGATTACAATTAAGTATTAAAACATCAGTTTCTGAACGAATTAATGAAATTTTTATTTGAGGCCCTGTATATGTATCGATTCGCTTTAAGATAGTTTCCCGTATTAATTGCTCTGATTTCTGACTTAGCTTAAAAGTATATATATCATCGATATTAATTTCCGGGAATTCCCAAAAGGCATCCTTTTCTTTCTCTACATAATTTGCACAGGTAATAGGATTATTTTTAAGTGTAATTTCTAATGCCCTCTTGAATATTTTTTCATCAAGAATTTTATCAAAATGTAAAACTAATCTTATCTGATGATCCGCTATCTTCTCACAAAAAACCTGCATCCGATCCCACATTGGGGCACTTATTCTTTTTACCATTCTATTCTATTTAAATAAAGTGGCAAATTTTTCGGTTTTATTTCATATCTCTATTCACTTAAGTTAACTTTTCGGTTTTCGTGTATTTTATTTTTAATACGACATAAAGACTGTGGAGCTACACCTAGAAATGAAGCCATATCTTTTTGAGGAATCTGATGTAACTGTGATTGCGGATAACTCTGAGTTAACCAAAAATAACGCTGCTCTGGCGATTGAGTTTTTAAATGGACAATCATAAGCTTCAAAAAAATGTCAAATTCGTTTAATAAACCATTCGTGAATTTTTTCCAAGAATCGAGTTTACACAGTTTTTTATATTGTTGATAGTTCGTATACCATATCACAGAATCTTCTATTGCCTGAATACTCTCTAAAGAAGGTCGCTGATTTATAAAGCTGGCTTCTGAGGTAAAACAGTAAGGCGGAAATGTAAAGGTTTTAACAACTTCTTTCCCATCAATATTATAGAAATAGCGTAACAAGCCACTCTCAAGAAAATAAAAGTTTCTACAGATTTTCCCTTCCTGAAGAATAACATCATGCTTTTTAACCTTTTGTTGTGTAAATACCTGATTTACTAAATCCCATTCATTACCAGGAATATCCGTATACTTTTCAATAAATGTTTTTAATTCAAGCATAGATTATTTCAAGAGTATTGCTTTTAAGGTGATTCTTTGGTTTCATACTAATAAAGTGTTTTCAGAAAAGTAAATAAGTAGTTTTTAAGTTTTCTGAATTGTTAAAAATTGGTTATCATTCTCAAATTATTGTTCCTAAAATAGTAAATATTCTTTATTTAAACTCCTTGTGTAAAATAAATAATGTTTCATCTAAATCATACTTATTAATACTCTGGAAATTTATTTACATCATCATCTTTTCACAGAAATCTTTTTTTTTAAATTTTAACTCCTGATATTCAATTAATTGATTAGAAATTTGAATTCTTTGCGTAAAAAATACACATAGATTTTTGGTGATTTAATTTTTTAACCTACCTTTGCGTATGTAATACACATAGATAATATGAAAAACGAACTTAAATATTGCTATGAATATCCGAGACCATCAGTCACAACAGACTGTATCATATTCGGTTTTGATGAAGGAGAATTAAAACTCTTACTTATAGAGAGAGGAATAGAGCCGTTTAAAGGGAAATGGGCATTTCCCGGAGGGTTTGTACAAATGGATGAAAGCACAGAAGATGGTGCAAGGCGGGAACTATTTGAAGAAACCGGTTTAAAAAATGTATTTATTGAACAACTCTATACTTTTAGCGATGTTGATAGAGATCCCAGAGGTCGGGTAATAACCGTTTCTTATTTTGCTTTGGTTAAACTCTCTGATTACAAAGTTAAGGCAGGTGACGATGCAAAAAAAGCTGAATGGTTTCCAATCTCAAAAGTACCTCCCCTGGCATTTGATCACGATCGGATTTTGAGAATTGCAATAAACAGGCTCCGGGGAAAGATAAGGTATCAGCCCATTGGTTTTGAGTTATTACCTAAAAAATTTACCATGCCCGAACTACAAACACTTTACGAGATAGTACTTGAAGTTAAATTAGACAGGCGTAATTTTCGTAAAAAAATGTTGGATACAGGCCTTCTAATTGATGAACAGGAAACTGTTTCGGGAGTCCCACACAAAGGAGCTAAGTTTTATTGTTTTAATCACAAAAAATACCAAGAACTATCTGAGAGAGGATTCAATTTTGAAATTTAAAAAACTAAAAAATATGATAATCAAATATTTTACTGATAATGATTTGTATAAGTTCACAACGATGAACGCAATACAGAAAAAGTTTCCTACAGCAAAGGTCAAGTATAAATTTATTAACCGGGCAGGAACACTATTTCCTGATGGATTTGCCGATGCTTTGCGCAAGGAAATTGACGATATGGCTTCCTTATACCTAACAAAAGAGGAAGAGCAATTTATTAAGCAAAAGTGTTATTATTTTGATCCGGTATTTATCGACCTTTTAAAAGGCTATCGATATAATCCTGAAGAAGTAAAAATAACACAAACAGGAGGAAACCTTGAAGTGGAGATAGAAGGTTACTGGTACCGTACTGTTCTATGGGAAGTTCCGGTAATGGCAATTATTTCTGAACTATTTTTCAAACTAACCAAACAAAAGGCCGATGATTATGTAACCCGTGCTATTGAAAAAGCTAAAGGCTTCAAAGAAATCGATGCTGTTGTTTCTGAATTTGGAACAAGACGCAGATACTCTTTTGATGTTCAGGATAAAATAGTTGAAATACTCATCAATAATATGGGCAAAAACCTGAGTGGAACCAGCAATGTTTATTTAGCAAAAAAATACAATTTGGTACCCATCGGAACTCACCCACACGAATGGTTTATGTATCATGGTGCACATTATGGTTATAGAGCTGCAAATTCTATTGCATTAGAAAACTGGGCTGAAGTTTATCAGGGCAGCTTGGGAATTGCACTAACCGATACCTATACAACAGAAAATTTCTTAAAAAACTTTAATGCTAAATTAAGTAAGTTATTTGATGGAGTACGCTGGGATAGTGGAGATCCAATTGAATTCACGGACAAAATCCTGGATCACTACAAATCTAATCGTATTGATGCTCAATCAAAAACCATTGTTTATAGCGATGCGCTTGATTTACAGAAAGTAAAAGACATTAAAAAATATGTTAATGGCAGGATTCGTGATTATTATGGAATTGGCACATATTTAACCAATGATGTTGGCGTAAAACCGTTAAATATGGTTATAAAACTGATGGATGTTAAGCCCGAGGGATTTGACAAATTCCTGCCAACCATTAAATTATCTGATGTGGATGGGAAACACAGCGGAGACAAAGAAGAAATCGATCGATGTTTAGATACAATTAGTTTTCACTGATTAAAATGTAAAATTATGAACAACAAAAATGCAATTTTGATTATCGATGCACAATATGATTTTTGCAATCCGAATGGTGCATTGTATGTTCCCGGTGCTGATAAAGACATGGAACGATTATCAGCCTGGATAAAAGCGAACAAGAAACAAATCGATCACATTTCAGTAACGATGGATAGCCATCCGGTGAACGATATCTCTCACCCATCTTTCTGGCAAGATAAAGATGGACATTTCCCCCCTGCATTTACACCCATTACTGTAGATGACATAAAAAATGGAAAATGGACACCCCGATTTTTCCCAAAAGAAACAATTAACTATGTTGAAGCTTTGGAAACACAAGGTGAATTTGGACATTTTATCTGGCCTTATCACTGTTTGGTTGGCTCTCGCGGTGCAGCTATCGACGATCTGCTGATGGATGCCTTAATTGATTGGACAAAAGAAGGGAAATACTACCAGGTAGTAGCTAAAGGAACATACCCGCTTACAGAACATTTTGGAATTTTCAGGGCAAACGTACCTGCGACGAATCGTCCGGAGACACAGTTGAATCAGCAACTTATAGAAACACTGGAAAAATACCAGACGGTATTCCTGGCAGGAGAAGCAAAATCGCATTGTGTTGCGAATAGCTTAAAACAAGCTTTGGAAGAAGCCCCAAAATTAGCAGAGAAATTTGTTATCCTGGAAGATTGCATGTCTGATGTTACTGGCATGGAACACCTCGGAACTCCTATTTACAACAAAGCAAAATCACAAAATATTCGTTTTGTGAATTCAATGGATATCACGCTATAGCGGATTATCAAACCAGTTTTTTAGTTAATTACATAAAATAGTATTTCATTCTAAAGAAATCGACCTTAATGGCCGATTGGGAATCGTACATCTTTTTGTTAAATCATAAAAAATAACGATTATGGAAAATTACACACTTCCTGATTTTAATATAGATTTTGGAAATTTTGATCCACAGGATATTACTTCTGATGAAACCATAAATGCCGTATTGGTAGTTGATATCTCTCCTTCTATTAGTTCTTATGTAAACGAGTTAAATGATGCTTTTACTGATTTTTTAGAAGAGATGCAACGAAGTCACGTTGCTGAAAAGCTAATGGTTTCAATAACTGAATTTAATGATACGGTAAATAACCGTAATGGTTTTCAGCCTGTAGAGACGTTAAAATCCGATCAGATAAATTTTAAGCCCTGTGGCATGGGAACCGCGCTTTACGACGCTGTGTTTTCAAGCATTGAGAATGCGGTTAATTATCGAACAAACCTTGAGAACTCAGGTGTAAATTGTAAAACCTTAGTTTTTATTATCACCGATGGTCAGGATAATTATTCTAAAATTGATGCTCAAAGTATAAACAGACGGCTTTCTTCTATTACAACAAATGAGAGTTCAGCATTTAGTTTTGAGACTATTCTTTTTGGTGTTGGAAACGATAACAGTTTTGAGAAAGCACAAAAAGATATGGGAATAAAACACCTTGCGAGGGTTGGAAATACAGCCACAGAAATACGTAAGATGATTGGTTTTATCTCTGCCTCAATTTCTCAAAGTTTTGTTGCTAACTCGGCTATTAGTTTCTAGAGGTTAAATTAAAGCTAATATCGAGGCTGTTCTTAAACTCTTTTTCATGCAAAGGTCTTAGAGTTAGAGAATGCCAGGATTACAATATTAATTAGTAGTTTTTTAATTACTTAGAAAAATATAAATTAGTTAAAATGAGATATAAAATAGTTCATTGTGGTAACGCCCCCCTAAATCCCCCTGAAAGGGGGACTTATCAAATCTTCGTTGTTACAAGTTAGGAATGAGTTATTTCACAGTTCTTCTTCAAGTCCTCCTTTTAGAAGGATTTAGGAGGTCATCTTAAAAAAGCATCCCATTTTAATCCTTAGCATTCTTCACTTGAAATCATCTATCTGAACAGCCTCGGTTTCTTTATTAATCTTAAAACAAAATAACATGGTATACATTGCAGAAGTATCCAGAAAGGGAAAACTACATCCCGAAAGAAATGAAGATAATTACTATTATCTAAAAGAAAAGAATAGAATTGTTGGTGGCATATTCGATGGTTGTAGCACAGGACAGGATTCTTATTTTGCTTCAAAACTATTTGCAAATGTGCTGCGTGAAACCTTAAACAAAAATTTAGAAAAACTATCAACAAACACATTTCCTGATGTTGTACATCTTTATATTAAAGAATTAGTAAAAGCGAAACAAGTAATCGGACTAAATCAGGAAGAGACATTAACCACTGCGTTACTGTTCTATTATGATATTTTTTCAGAAGAATTATTTGTAAAGTTTTTTGGCGATGGAGTTGTTTTCTTAAACACTTCACAACTTGAGACATTCAATAACGACGAACAAAATCAACCCGACTATCTCGGATATTCGTTAACTAAGCTGATCAAAAAAAATGAATTTAATCGTTATTGGCAGGAAAAACAGGAAGTAAAAAAAGTTACCCGAGATTTTACTCTTTCTAGCGACGGAATATTCAGCTTTCGAAAAACAACAAATGAAATTCCTGAATTCAACATCGAGGATTTTATAGCCCGCGATAATTTCCTGGCTACAAATCCGGCAGCTTTAAAAAGAAAACTCAATATCATCAATAAAAAAGGATATGAGCATTATGATGATTTCACCGCATTACGGGTTATTAAAATGCAAAACAATGAGTAAAATTCAATTATACAATGAATGTGGTCAGTTTTTGTTTGAGGTAAACACCGATTTTGAAATCGATCGAGGAGGAGAAGGTTTTATTGTGATTCACCCTCAAAAATCAAATCAAGTAGTTAAAATATATCACCCGGGAGTCGTGCCTGTTTTAACAAAAGACTCATGGTCTTATCTTTCCCGATTGGGGAAATGTTTTATAAAACCAGTCGATCTATTTTTCTCGCATACCGGAGATATTATTGGTTTTAGCATGGATTTACTGGACAAAAATTTTTTCCGGTTATCACAGCTTTTTACAAAAAATCAATGTCAGAAAAAAAACATTGATGAATCAGTAAAAATCAAAATAGCCAAAGGGCTTATTCATCTGGTACAGGAGGCTCATGACAACAATGTTGTTATTGGAGATTTAAATGCTTACAACATTTTTACATCCAGAGAAGGTAATATAAAAATACTTGACGTAGATAGTTTTGAAACACCAGCTCAGAAACATTCCGGCAGGTTACTGGAAGATATCCGAGATTATTACTATCTGGGTGAAGTAAGCAAAGAGAGTGACTATTATGCCCTTGCAATAAATATATTTCGAATGCTGACTTATGTGCATCCTTACAAAGGAGTTCATAAGACATGGAAAAATCTTGAAGAAAGGGCAATAAAAAAAATATCCTTGTTAAAAGATGACGTGAATCTAACACGCCCATCTTTTTATCAACCTATAACAGATAAGAACCTGGAGGAACAATTCAAAAGAATATTCGATGAAGGTGAACGATTTTTACTAAATATCGACGAATATAAAGCTGCGATCCCGAAGAAAACAAAACCAATTCAAATTCAGCAAAACAAAAATATTTCTATAAAAATTATCGCAAACAATGTAAATACGTGTTATTTCACAAAAACACTTGGATACATTAAAACAACAGAACAAACAACAATTTACGATTGTAGCTATAACGGAAAAATAAATTCTATAGAAACACTTTCAAATAATCTCTATGATAGTATATGGTTAGGTAATACAAACTACATCGTTACAAAAAACAGGAAACTGATTATAAATGGAGAAGAAATTAAAAATTTTGAAATCCCTGCCGGATTTGAATATAGTCAGTTGGGAGAATTAGTTTTCGGCGTGGATAATGACAATATGTATACGATTCATCCAGATAAAATAATTAACAATAATGTATCTTGGAAAAAGGCTCCTGCCTGGGGACGAGGTTTTAAATTCTACCCTGCCCCTGTTCAATTAGCAGGAGGAATTTTCAGAGTTATTTACAAACTAAAAAATGGAATTAATAGTGCACGTTTACCTTTTCGTCCAAAAGCATTAATTATGAAGGATGATATCGGGCTTATCTGCTATTCTGAAAACGATAAATTAAAACATTATTGGATTAAAATCACTAATTTGAATTTAAGTTTACTTCAAGAAACTGAAGAAATATTTAGTTTTGCAACGGTGCAGAAAAATGGAAGCTCTAATATTTTTGTTCCCAAAGATGGATTCATAGAAATTCTCAGGGTTCCTGATTTTGTAGTAATTGATAAATTAACAGTTCAATATTCTACGCTGCATTCAGAGGTGTTTTTCACCCAGGCAGGTTTGTTCTTATTAGAGAATGGCACATTGTATTTAATCAATAGAGGGTAATGAAAGATAATTAACATGACCCCCTAAATCCCTCTGAACCGAGCTTGCAAGCTCGCCGAAGGCAAAGGGGGCCTTTGAAAACTGTATGAATCTCAGTCTTGATTGTCCCTCTTTTCCTTCAGCGAGGTCAGAATCTCGACTGAGGAGAATTTAGGAGATCTCATGAAAGGCAATATGCCTTAATAATTAATAAACCACTATGGATTAAAAATTCATAGTTTTAAAATAAAAAAATGACAAAATTAAAAATAGCTGTTGCTCAATTGGAGGTCTATCCGGGTCATCCGGATAAAAACACAGAAAAAATAATAAGCGAGATCGAGAAAGCTAAAAGCAAGGGAGCCGATATTATTGTTTTTTCGGAAATGGCAGTACCCGGTTATTTGTTGGGTGACGAGTGGGAAAACACAGCTTTTATAAAAGATTGTTTCAGCTACAACGAAGACATAAAAAAAACTACCAAAGGAATAACTGCAATCTGGGGAAATGTTGACATCGACATTAATCAAAAAGCAGAAGACGGAAGAATACGGAAATTTAATGCAGCTTTTATAGCCCAGGATGGCGCTTTTGTTGGTGAAGGGAAAATCCACAAAACACTGATGCCTAAATACAGGGAGTTTGATGACGAGCGACATTTTTATTCTCTTCGTAAAGAAGCCCAGGATAAATCAATGCCTGTTGATGAGTTACTAAAACCAATAGAAATTGTTATTGGAGACACAACACATAAATTGGGATTGATTCTTTGCGAGGATATGTGGAGCGATGATTATACCATAAATCCCATTGAGACACTTTTAGAAAATGGGGCCGATATGATTATCAACCTGTCATGTTCTCCCTGGACGTGGCGCAAAAACAACAAACGCCACAGGGTTGTTCAGGACAGGCTAAAGAAAAACCCAGCCTATTTCATCTATGCAAATAACATTGGTGTTCAGAACAATGGAAAAAATATATTTCTTTTTGATGGCAATTCAACTATTTATAATCCGGATGGAACCTTACATTGTGTTGCAGAAGATTATACCGAGACAACCATCTATGCAACAGTTTTTGATAAGAATGAGGAAGTCTCCTCTCCTATTCCTGAAGTTAACGACAATCTCGACAGGAAAGAATTATACAATGGATTACTGTTTGGAATTGATCGGTTCATGCAAAGTTTCCCAAACAAAAAAGTAGTTATCGGGTTAAGTGGGGGTATTGACTCTGCTTTAAGCGCTACCTTATTGGCAAAAGCATTAGGCCCGGAGAATATCTATGCGATAAATATGCCATCGCAGTACAACAGTAACACAACCAAGGATGCTGCTTTTGAACTGGCTTCTAACCTGGGTATACATTATGCGTCGATAAGTATTCAGGAATCGTATGAAAATACCGTAAAACAACTAAGCTCATCAGTCTTTACGAGGTTAAATGGTACAGAAGAAAAAACGCCTATTATTTTATCTGCACTCAACAAAGAAAACATACAAGCCCGTGACAGGGGGTCACGAATTTTAGCTGGCGTAGCATCTGCATTAGGGGCTGTGTTTGTTAACAATGGTAACAAAACAGAAACAAGCTTTGGCTATGCTACACTTTACGGCGATATTAATGGCGCACTTGCTCCTATTGCCGACTTATACAAAACGGAAGTCTATGATTTGGCAAGATACATCAATACGCTTGATAACTGTATACCTCAAACTATTTTCGATATTCCGGCGTCTGCTGAATTAAGCGATGCCCAAAATGTTGATGAAGGAAAGGGAGATCCTATTCTTTATGCATATCACGATATGTTAGTCAGGGCTTTTATTGTTTTTAGATTGGATCCTGAAGATATCCTGAAATATTATGCAAAAGGAAATTTAGGGGAAACCATTCATTGCGAGCAGGAAATTATAAATAAAAATTTCCCTACAGCTGAAAGTTTTATAAATGACTTAGAACATAAATGGAGATTATACAAAATAAATTATTTTAAACGTATCCAGGCTCCACCAATCATAACAGTGAGTAAAAGAGCTTTTGGATTTGACCTCCGGGAAGCACAAAACGGCTTTTATTACACGAGAGAATATTTACGTTTGAAAGAGGAGTTGTTGGGGAGATAAATTTTTATGTTTCATAGAGTATTTCGGGTGGATTTAGTTCAGATTTCTAACCACAAAGAGCACAAAGTTACGCAAAGATCTTCTTAATATTTCTAGTGTTCTTCTTGGTTTATCTATTAGTTTTTTTTAGATGACCTCCTAAATCCTCCTCCGAGGAGGACTTTTAGAGAAGCTTCTTTGACAGATTACTGGTAAGCATATCAGCAAAATATAAAACTAAAGTGAATGCAGGGTTTCGCAGAGGAACTAATTACACTTTAAAATCTATGTAATTTATAGATTATCATAAATAATTATCAAATCACACTTCTAAAATCAGCAATCACCAATCAAAAATCTGAAATTAAAATATCCTGTTTTCAGTCCCTGGTTTCTGTTGCCTGCAACTAGCACTGATTTCAACTCCGCACGAGCCTAACACAAACCATAAACAATAATAATTTCCAAAAAAGAATTATATTCATAATACAATATTGATTGCAGAACGATGATTATAGATTTTTGAAATCAGAAATCAACAATCGCTATTCAACAATCTGATATTAATCTTTTTTAGACATTAAAGAAACTGTAATGAAAAATAACACCTACCAATCACAAGACAGGGGTAATGTTACTGAATACCAAAAATACCTGGCAGCTATGGATGCTGTATCTGTTGAAAAGGTAGCTTCTGCCAGTGTGTTTTTTGATCCAAAGCCTGGCAACACAATTGTAGATGTAGGTATGGCTTCGGGAACAAGTACACAGATTCTTGCTTTATTATTTCCAAAGCTTAGAATTATTGGTGTTGATATTAACCAAACCATGGTAGATATTGCAGCTAAAAACTATAACCTTCCCAACATAGAATTTCGGCTAGATGATGGAGAACTGTTAAATACGTTTCATAAAGAAACTGTTAGCGGCTTTTTTAATTGTTCGTCAATCCATCATATTACATCTTTCAACAATTATAATTCTAACAGGGCTTTTAACACCATAAAACGACAAAAAGAACTATTGACAGAAGGTGGAATCATTGTAATCCGCGACTTTGTTAAACCGCCAGAGAAAGAAGTTCTTTTAGAATTGATGAATACCTCCTCTTCATCTATTCCAAGTGATGCAGAACTTCTGTTGGATTTCTCAAAAAAAGCCCGTTCCTTATCAAAAGATAATGAAAAAGGATTTCCCATTTCTGAAGTGAAGTCTACAAAAAAAGATTCTCGTTGTTTTAAGTTATTTTATGCTGATGCCGTTGAATTTATCAGGAGGAAAGACTACTATGAAAATTGGGAGATTGAATTGCAGGAAGAATATGGATACTTTACTCAAAAAGAATTCGAAGATATCTTTAAAAGTTTAGGTTTACGTATTATCGTGTCTAACCCGATATACAATCCATGGATAATACGAAACAGGTATAGAGATAAATTTACTTTGTATGATTTATCGATGAAGGATTTAGGATTCCCGCCAAGCAATTACTTAATAGCCGCAGAAAAGATAAAAAACAAAGGGACTTCTCTTTCCTTGACCCGACACCTTCCCGAGCATAAGCCTTCTTTCTTGAACTTTTCAAGCTATAAAAACAAACAGACGGGTAAACTTTATGATGTTGTGCAACGCCCCAATTCTGTTGCAGATATTATTCCATATACTTTATCTTCCGGAGAAATTGAGATTCTTGCCAAACATGGATATCCCAGACCACTGTCGAATATCCCGGCGGGAAGTCCTGTAATCGATCATAAATACTTTAGCGGATATATCAATGAAGGAATTACGGCAAGCGATAACAAACCTATTGATGAAATTCTTGTTGAACGCACAGGAATTAGTAGAAATAACATTAGAAAAATTGAGAAATCATTAGAATATTTCACCTCTCCGGGAGGAATTGACGAAAAAGTTGAATCACATTTTGTAGAATTATCAAGTTGGGAGGATACTGTTTCTACTTCAAGTACGAATTTTTCCGGATTTAAGAACCAGGGAATGCTTCGAAAATTTGATGCTATTCAATTACTAAAAACGGCACAAACAGGAGCTTTGGTTGAAGCCAGACTAGAGCTTAATATTTACAATCTATTAAAAAAACACAGTATTGATTTCCCAAAATGGATGGGAGATAAACTTGAGATTAACGAATTAAATATTTCAGAATCAAAACTAACCGACATACTTTCAGAAAAAGCAGCATTGTTTGAACCATCCGAAAAAAAAGCAGATTACCTCAGAAAACACAGAGCTATATTCACAGAACAAGGAGTTCAGGAAAGTTCAAATATCCTTGAATATGTTACACCACAAAATTTTAGCATCAATACATTAGTAACCTTACCTGTCACGTTCTTCAATGATGAATATTTTATCGGTTTAGAAACACGTAATCTTCCTGTTCCTCAAATAGAATCAGGAAACAGTAAAATTCTTGTAGCACCGGCAAAGCGTCTAACAAATGAGATATCAAACTTTAAAGAATTGGAAAATTATTTATCAGACTTGTCTTTTGGAGAAGCAAAGGTAACTTCATTTTTCAAGTTGGGAGAAAAATTCTTCCCAAGCGTTGGAGTTACACCCGAGCAGGTTTATCCTTATGTGGTTTGTATTGACAAGCCAACAAATTCACTTAACTGGATAAAACTTAAAGATATATTCAACAATTTAGAGAAAATAAAGGATGGACACCTGTTGATTGCTGTAATGCGACTAGTAAATGCGCTGTAGTATATTCAAAAGAATTAAGGGTAAATTTAGTTTTCGTTAATAAATTTCAAATTACGTTCCACCTGCTTATTTTTAATATAAGGCTACAGCTAATGATATTGAATTGAACCAAATAAAATTCAATCTATTAACACAAATAGCAATCTCTGATATTATTCGAAAAGAATGCGAATTTTCAAATCAAAACTAACAAATCTAATTGTCGCAGATATTATTTTTTCGAGTAAATCTTTAATTCTCTGCAAACAAACTATTCTTATCTCATGTTATTACCATTATTATTTTAATGTATTAGAAACAAAGAAAATACTTACACAAACAGAAATTAATAAATTAGAAACACATCATCTTTTATTCTATTTAGTGCATGTAAAAAAGAAAAAGAGGATCCTAAAAACACAACAACTATACAGGGAGAAATATCAGAACTTGGCGAAATTGGAGTAACTATTTATGGAACAGGTGGCGATATTTCCGGAGTTGATGAAGTATCTGCAGAAATAACTGAAGTAAATGATGGTATTTCAAAAGTAGAGGCTTCTGCTATTGTAAGTAATTCTGCATTCAAAAATGCACTTGAAAACATACCAGGAGCAAGTTTCAACGGAGACACATTATCTATTTCTGCTGAAGTAAAAATAGCTACAGATGGTATTGAACTGATGGACGGATCACTTAAGGGTGTTATTGTAAATTACTCTTCAGAAGTTGGTGATGAGTATGATGTTCCTAATTCCTCTAAAACCAGAAAAGTAGTTAGTGTTTCAACAGCAGAAGGATACTCCTATAGTAATTACTCTTTAAGATCTTCAGAACTTGACACTAAAGAAATTCTTGCCAGTGAAAGTGTTACAATTGGTGTAGAAGAACTTCTTACAAATTCACCCGGATTACAAAGCCTCATCTATTATTTTAACGACATAGATGGTCTTGTTGGGGTAGACATAGTCTTTGATGATGAGACAACGGCATCATATAGTTTCTATACATATTATGAGGGGAAGTACGATTAAACTTACTCATAACAACCTTCTTTTTTTGAGTATTTGAGGTTTATTCAATATATATTCTGACAAAAGAATAGAATGTTTTAAATGAATATTTTAATGATTATTTAATCTATTATTTTAATTAGATTAACTCTCTAAAACTAGTTTTACGAATGAAATCTAAATTTTAGAATAATGAATCACAAAAGGTCTCTCTTATTTTTCACATTAATACTTACCATCTCCTTTATAAAAAGTTTTGGACAAATAATTGTTGTATCACCCTACCTACAAGATGCTACTCCAACCAGTATTAACATTATGTGGGAAACTTCTCAAGGAGGTAATAATATTGTTTATTGGGACACATTAAAGACCTTACAAAATAATACTCAAAGAATATTCTCTACAGTTAATCATGATTCTTCACAAATTCATAGAGCTCAACTAACCGAACTTAGTCCTTCAACAACCTACTACTATAAAGTTAAAACAGGCGATGTAGAATCCAATGTATATCATTTCACAACTCCTCCTTTGCCAGAAGAAGAAAAATCATTTCAAATAGTTGCTATGAGTGATATGCAAAGAGATAATGCGCATCCCGATAAATTTAAAGAAATAGTTGAAGAAGGTGTCTTCTCATATCTGAAAGAAGACAATGAAGAGAAAGATATTTTTGAAAATTTAGGCATGGTAATTATTGCAGGAGATCTTGTTAGTGATGGCCTAAGTTATACTGACTGGACAAATGATTTCTTCCGACAATCAAAAAATTTATTTCCTTATGTACCTGTTTATCCTGTACTTGGAAATCATGAAAACAACAGTGACTACTATTTCAATTATTTTCATTTACCAGAAAATGGCACACCTGGTTATTTAGAACACTGGTGGTATAAAGATTATGGTAATGTTCGTATAATTGGCTTGAATTCCAATAAGAGCTACAGGATACAAGAGCAACTTGATTGGCTGGACGAAGTTTTAAAAGAATCAGAAACGGATGATAATATTGATTTTGTTTTTGCGCAACTACATCACCCTCATAAATCTGAATTATGGATTGAAGGTGAATTAGATTACACAGGAGAAGTAATATACAGATTAGAACAATTCTCTACAAGAACAGGTAAGCCTACGATTCATTTTTTTGGCCACACACATGCATATTCCAGGGGACAATCATTGAACCATACCCACCTTTGGGTAAATGTTGCTACAGCTGGAGGTAATATTGATTATTGGAATGAATATCCTCAAAATAATTATGATGAATTTTCTGTAAGTAATAGTGAATATGGTTTTGTGCTTTTAGAAGTTGAAGCTGGGGACGATCCTAAATTTAAATTAATCCGAATAAGCCGGGGTGATGAAGTGAAAACAAAAGACAATGAAATAAATGATATAATTGAGATTAGCAGATATAACATAAAACCAGAAATACCAATTGGTTTATCCCCAATTGACAATATTAAAGTTAATAGCCAAGAGGTTATCTTAAAGGCAAATTCATTTAACATTTCTGATAATAAAAGTGAACACGGAGAGACTCAATGGCAGGTAGCAAGGATTGATAATTTTACGAATCCTGATATTGATATCAGAAAAAATTATGAAGATTGGTATAATACTATAAATCTAAATGAAGGAATCGATCTAACACAGCAAAGTATTACTGGACTGAAAGACAACACAGAATACTATTGGAGAGTCCGCTATCGAACAAAAGGACTTGAATGGAGTAATTGGTCTGCAATTTATCAATTTAAAACAAAATAATCGACAAAAGACGCTTTCAAACTATATAGACTCGTTTTCAAAAGCAAATAAACCATTTTCAAATTCAGTTAATTTTTTACTGCTTCCATAATTATTTTTGATTTGAAATAAACATTCAAAAAAATAATTATGACTCTTAAAAACATTTTGTTTCTCTTAGCTGTAGCTGTATTTTTTACTTCTTGTGTCAATTCAAAAAAATCAACCAGTTCCATTCCTAAAGAAGAAAAAGTAGTTGCAACTCCCCCGGAAGGCGTAACTTTTACAACAATTAAAAATTACAAACAATTTGCTTCTATCCAAATGCCTTATGAAGGTAAAGGCTTTGGCAAACAGGAATCAGGACAGTTTAATGATTCTGGTGAAGAAGTCCCATCTATATTGCATTATGGTAGTCATATCACCCCTTATGGTGATTTATCAAAAACCACACACTTAAAAACAGAAGGTGGGACCAATGATATTGATGTTGTACTTGAAGGCCTGAAAAAATCAGCACCTTTCCACATTAAAAGATATCTTACAAAAGAAAATGTTATAGAAGAATACAGCGACGTAAAAATAGGAGACAAAATATGCAAAAGGGTATTGGTTTCCTATATCTTCACAAGAGAGGATTATTCTTCCCAATACTATATCCTTGGATATATCGTTCCCCACAACGGAACTACGGCCTATTTTGCAAAAGAAGGCTCTAAAACCTCACCTAAAAGCTTTGAATCGGAAATAAATTTATTGGACGAAACAATAAAATATATGATAGAAACTGTTGAGTTCAAGGAATAAAGAGCACCCTTAAAGATAAGGGTTCAATTTAGTATCTAGTATACACCAAGACGTTCTGCTTTTAATTTACTGGTGGAATTTTATTGCCATTTACCCTTTTAAACTCCCATAAGTTGAGATATTAATTTTTTTGAATCATGTCGTTTAGTTAACGATTCTGCAATTGACGCTGTCAGCGTACGTAGCTCCTGACAGCGTTGGTACCTTAATAGAGTATATTGATTTTTGAATATTTATTTCCTTCAACTCATATGATTTTATCTAAATTATATAAATCAAATATCATTTAAAATATTCATAAAGACCAATATCAGGAGCAGTTCCTTGTGGTATTGGGGTACCATCGAAATCGTAGTCCAATCCAACTGAAATTCCGGCATCTATGCAATCGGAAGTTTCTAAAAGATGATAATCGGAGTTGTCTTCATCTATAAAAGCTGGATTTCCATTAATGACTCCGTCATATTCGTCCTCCGTATTTATTAAATTATTAGAGGCTATTAAGTTTGAAACTTTGAAAATCCAATATTCATCTTTATCAGGCACAAATATATTATTTACTATTTTTAATTCACCTCCTTGTATAGCAAGGGTGAAGTTTTTAATCAGGTTATTATATATTTCAGCGGTTCCGCTGGAATAAACAGGACTCCCGATATTGGTAAAAATGTTATGATGAACAAGAAGATTTGAACTGTGTGAATAAACGGGGGCTCCACCCGGAGAAGATATATAGTTATAACGAACAATAAGATTTTCTCCACTTCCTAAATAAATGCCAGTTACCGGATAATCGGATGTAATACAATAATTGTATTCAAAAATACCGTCATCTTGGTCTGTGTTATTTGAAATAAAACAAAATTTATTACCGGAATTTGTCCTGTCTATTTCATTATGATGCACATTCCAATGATTACATAAATCGAACTGTATACCATCACCCCCTGCCTCAGACTCTGATGTTGAAGGCGGTTGCCAGTTTAGATTTACATCATGAACGTAACAGTTTGATATTTCTATATTCTCACAATACTGCAAGAACATTCCATCATCATTTGCAGAGTGTATTTCGGTATTATAAACCAAAACATTTGTCGCCCCAATGGCCCTAAACTCCCAATAAGCTTCATGTAACAAACAATTAATAACTTTTAAATTATCTCCATTGCCCCCAAACCGAATACAACTGTTGGCATTGGGTGCATTTACTTCAATATCCCGAATAGTAATATTAGATGGCCCTGACCAATGTGTGAGTATAGCATGCTGATCAGTAGCCGTACTTTTTATAATCGGGCGCTGGTCAGATTCTCCATAAGAACATAATGTAACCCCGTCTACATTAATATTGATATAATCGTTTGAAATTGTAGTCCCTCTTTTAAGTGCATAGCAGGAATTGGCGACAAACCGAAAATCACTAAACGAATTATAAGGATATTCGATGGAGCCATCTTCGTTTATAGAATTACTCGCTGTAGGATCAATGTATATTGCATTTTCCGGGGGTTCGAAAAACGAAAGTGTATCTATTAGTCCAATGTTTTGTGTTGGATTGGATTCCTCTTTACTGTTTGTCTCATCTTTTTCGCATGAAATAAAAATAAAAAGCAAAAATGTAAAGTTTATTGTAAGATTTTTCATTTTTCGGTAAACGTCTTTTGTTTTTTTAATAAACTCTAAGAATTAGAGAAAAGGTTTTTTAAATTATAAAAAAGCTTGTTCCCAAATAACATAAGCTATTTCATTACAATTTTTAATGAATTAACAGAACCATTACTTAACACCACATTGATTATATAAACACCAGTATTCAGATAATTTAATCTTTTAGAAAATGTATTTGTATTTAATAAATCTGAATCAAAAACCCTAACCCCGATCAAATTATAAATCATTATCTGTTCAATTTCATCTGATTTGCTTTCTATATTGAGTTCTCCGCATGTTGGATTTGGGTATACTATTACTTCGTGTGCTTCTAATTGTTTTTGATTTTTGCTTGTTTCTTCTTCATCATAGTATTCATAAGCCCCAATATCATACCCACTACCATTCGGACGTTTGTTCCCATTAATATCGCTGGTAAGCTCTATACCTATAGATAACAGATCGAAACCTGCATCGATTAATTCAGATTCTTTCGATAAATAGAAATCAGTAGTATCTCCTTTTGATGTATCGAATTTTGGTTCTACAGTAAAAATATTATTTCCGACCTGACTTAATGGTTGATCATCAAATTCATTTGGGTCATTATAATAATCATTATTATAAACCATAACTGTTGAATCGATGTACTTTGTAAAACACTCCATACTTTGTTTTATATTATAAAAGATATTGTTATATATCTGCGCATGTGGAATACCAGTGAAAGGCAAAGCTATCCCTCTCGAAGTAGCGGTATCTGCATAATATTCACCAGTAGTACTGTTATACTTTGTTTCCAGATATTTTCTACCACCTGGATTATCCGCAAAAACGGAATTACATATAACTCCATTGGGACCTTTAATACAATGTATCCAGTTACTTTTAAACACACAATTTTTAACAACCATGTTTCCAAAATTCCATATTCCATATTTACTGCCAATGAATTTACAATTTTCAAAATGCATACCCCTGTTTGATGATCCAGCATATACAACGGCGGTTGAGTCGTATCCATACAAAATTGAATTAAAAACGTTTACAGTATCAGCCCCATTTTGGATAAGCGCAAATTTACCTGGATTATCTGAATGGTCAAGAGTACAACCATCAATTACAACATAACCATTATTTTCTCCCTGGATACAGTCTCCTCCAGAACTGTTAATATTCTGAATCCAGTCGTACCACCTGTTAATATCATGTATGTATGCATTTTTAATAATTAAAGTATCGTTACTATCAGCATATAAACCATCAACACGTATTCTATGAATATGGATATTTGATAAAATTATTTTTCCGTATCCACCTGGATTTGTTCCCCACCACGAATGGCTCATTTCAATGCTATCGGCCCATAAAAATTTGGTTGAATCACCTTGAAAAGTAAAACAAGTTCCTGTATCCTGGCACATAACATCTATTCCTTGGATATATTGTTGCGTACCACAAAAGTAGAAATGCTTATTCGTGCCTTTCCCATAAAACAGAGGCCTGTCACCAGAGCCATATCCTCCAATATAAACTGAATCAACTTTTATTGCTTTTGTGCTGTTGATATCCATTGTCCCTCCTCTCTTAAACAGATAAGCAGTTTTACTTGTGAATGAAAAATCATCCCAGTCATTATAAGGGAATTTTTTGCTCCCATTTCCTCCATCTGCTGCTAATCCAGAAATATAAACTGTATCAGTTATCCAAGGAAAGTGAGTTGGAAATTCTTGTGCCTTGATATTAAATATAGTAAATATAAAAACTATACTAACTACAGATAACTTACAAATTAAAAATGATAGATATAATTTAAAAAAATAATTTTTCATGGTATTTACAATTCAATAATTCTTCAATAAGGGTGTTCTGTTATTTTTTAACAATTCGTTTAATTGTATTGTCTATTTTTATAAAATAGACTCCAGTTTTCAGCCCTGATAGATCAATAAGTTCTCCATTATAAGATGGTTTATAATATTTAAGTTCTCCAGTTATACTATAAACAAAAAGTTCTGTGTTTTTAATTTCATCTGTTAAGCTGATATTAATGATTCCTGTAGTTGGATTTGGAAAAATTGTTACCCAATCTCTTTTTTGTGAACCATCAATAGCAGACAACTGCTCGTATAATGCTGTAACAATTAAGTCGCTGGTTACATTGCTGAAATTGATATCCCAACCATTAAAAGAATATCCAGTCCTAACAGGTTCAGATGGTGCTGTGGCTGCATTTCCATATTCAACGGAATCTAATTTTAGTAAGCTTCCATTATAATCGTTGAAAGTTACCAGATATTTATTAATGGTGTAAATAGCGGTAACAGAGAGGTTGCCGAAAATAGAACTAAAGTCAGCATTCCAACCTGTAAATGAGTAACCAGTTCTTGTTGGATCAGATGGTGCTATAGCTACTTTTCCATATTCTACAGAATCTGCTTGAATAAGTGTTCCATCATAATCGTTAAAGGTTACTAAATACTTGTTAATAGAATATTGAGCAGTCACAGTCAAATTACCTGTTATATTGGTAAAATCCGTATCCCAACCTGTAAAGGTATAGCCTGTGCGTATTGGTTCGGTTGGTGTAGTGGCATCGTTACCACAATCTACAGTGTCGATTTTCAATACGACAGAATTATAGTCAACGAAAGTAACTGTGAACTTATGGGCAGTATATTGAGCAACTATGGTCAAGTCGCTTGTTATGTTGGTAAAGTCAACATCCCAGCCAACGAAAGTATAGCCTGTGCGAGTCGGATTTGTTGGTACCGAAGCTGTACTACCTTCGCTTACTGTTTGTGTGCTTAGAACAGTTGTTCCATCCCAATCGGTAAAAGTTACGGTGTAATATGTTGTGTTTGTTCCCTGGGTGAGTTGTATGGTGTGTAATGAATTATCGCTATGTACCCTAAATGTTGAATCTTTATACCCGGCACAACTTATGGTAGATGTAACTGTTTCACCCTCTTTTATTACAACGCCAAAAGTGTTGTCATCTTCAGCAAAAATATTATTACCCAAATTGGTTCTTAACGAGGCTCCGGTTAAAGTACTTCCATCGCTTGATACTACCGAATATGTTGGCACGTAAATATTTTGTGTAATTGTTTTATTTGTAGGAGATGCAGTACCACTATCAATAGGTACAACATAATCATCTGATTGATAAAATGTTTTATAGCCGTATTCTTTGGTAAAAAGAATTTTATTCATCCTCCGGATAGATTTTGTAAGCGTATCACCATCAACGGTTAAACAGCAATTACTATTATTAGAATTAAAGCTAAGTGTATATAGTTCAATGGTATCGGCGACACCCTGCGTTATATCCATAGTACCTGTAACTGCGCCATCAGTACGAGCATAAATTTCATAATTGTAAGAAGCTGTATTTCCAAAATATAAATATCCATCGGTTGGAATTTTAACCCCGGAAGTTTCAGAGGATAAATCCTTATAGAAATAAGCTCCTGCTAAAGGCAGGCTATCTGCCAATATTAGCAGTTGGGCTAATGTAAGGGTATCTGTAGGTATGTGGTTTAGGTAATCGCTACCATAAGTGTTATCGGCAATGTTTATTGAACCATATACAGTGTCAATCATTGATAAATGAGTAACCATATAATCGCAATTACCTTTAAAAGCCCATATAGTTATAGAATTCTCTCCGGTAAATAATTTATTACCAATTGTTACTTCCGATTCAGACAGTATGTTTTTTTGTGGAGTTGCTACCACAATATTAAAGGGATTAACTATTGCTGTAATAGTATCTGAACTATTTGCGGGGATTCGCAACGTATCGTTATAGAGACCAACTGCAGAAGTTTCGTCATAAATAGTAAATGGGTAGATACCCTGGGGCAGGCTTATTTCAGCAACAGAATCCCGGTAATGAGTACTAAGCTCCTGATCGTTAATCTGTATTATTGCACTACTCCAGGTGCTGCCATCGGGTACAGAAACATAGAAATAAGCATCGTGGAAGATATCCAGATTAATGGTTGTATCGTTATTGGCTATGGTGAGATTACCTGTAATAGTATTGTTTGCTACGTAGTAGGTATAAGAGCCGTTAAAAAGCTTTATCGTAGCAGAACCTGTATTATATTTAGTATTTGCAGTAATATTATCAATTAAAACATTGGTATTATCCACATAGGAATTTTCTGTTGTTCTAAGGTTAAAAATGGCATTATAAACCGTAAAATTATGATTTGTTGCTACTGTTTCATTTGTTACTGTTCCAGAAGCTTCCCCAGCCAGATAGCCATCGTGAGTAACCGTGAAAGGATGTGAACCAAAAGGAAGATAAAGACCAAGTCCTGCTGATGGAATGGTACAAGAAGTATCACAAATGCTAAGTATAGCCCCGTTGTATGCACTAGCATCACTATTGTAAACAGAAAAATTAGCCTGATGTAGTTCTATGTCAGTGGTTACATTGGCATCTTGAACAGAAATGAACACAAGACTATCATATAAAAATGCACTATGACTTAATAATGCGCTGTATGTACCATTGGGCAGATATGTAGACGTTGAACCATCGGTATCAGTATCCAATGTTTTGTTGCCAATTACAATGCTTGTATTCTGTATGCCAGCACCATTTGCTATCAGGTTAAAGGTGGCCGTTTGCAGAATTATGTTTTTGTATACCGTTGTATTGGTGATAGTAATTGACCCACTAATACTGTCTACAGCAAAAAGAGTATGCTTTATTGAATAATCATAAGTACCTGGAGGTAAATAAAAGTTGGCATTGCCGTTGTTATCTGTTTTTACGCTTGAACTGCCTACTTTTACTGTTGCATTACTAAAAACAGTACCATCAGCTAATGATATATTGAAAATTGTTGTGTACAATTCAGGTATAATTGTATAACTCTGCAAGCTGATCTCCGGTATAACGATATTTTGTTTTAAAGTATCGACACCAATTAATGGGTGGATTAAAGTATATGTGTAGCTATTGGGGGAAAGATATAAAGTTGACGTTTCTCCATTTGCATCGGTAGATAGTTCAAAATCAGCGATGTTAATCATTGCATCAGAAAGCAGCGTGTCTGTGTTTGATTTTACTAAAAATTGTGTAGTGGTAAACGGAATATCTAAAACAGAATCGGTATTATTTATGGTAAATATTCCTGTAACGGGAGTTGGTGCAACATCAGCTTCCCCATGATTAAAAGTATAGGTATATGTTCCATTTTTCAAGTAAAAAACTGTAGTATTATAATCTAAAGGCGATTCATCTATTGGATATTTGGTTTCGTTAATCTCCAGGTAACTTTGGTCTGAATCATATTCAAAATCGGGATTAAGAGTCTTAATTTCAATCTTGTTTAAAACGATATTTACAGTAACATCATCTGTCCCTGAAATAATTGTGCCTGAGGTATCAATCAAAACTTTGTACTGATCATCAATTGCCCATGTATAATTGTCTGTGAAAGCGGTAAAGGTAAGTTGCCCACTACTGTTTGTGGTGCGTGTTGTATTTGCAAGAGTTATTTCCAAATCGGGAATAGCTTCACCTGAAACTGTTTTGGCATTAAATATTATATCTCGCATCTGGCTGCTATAAGCAGGATTCATCCATTTAAAATAGGGGCGGGCAAAAGAGCTAAATTCAGAATAGGTGTTTATTTCCCAAACCAAATCGAAATCCCAATCAGTAAAATTGTTTTGGTCGCCGAATTCTTCTGTCGAAAGACCTCCTGTGCCAGTCCCATTGTCGGAGTTATAATAACAACTTGTATAATAAGATTCATTGCTTATTATATCCTCTGTTGAGCTGTTTGTTCCTAAATAGTAGCTTTTACGAATTACCTCAAAATCATTTTCATCAGAATCTTTATCAACAGCCACCAGCCCCGATGCATAACTACCATTAACAGAGCCATTGGCAAAACAATTTATGATCGTATTATCAGACACATAATATGCTATTTCTGTGTAATCATCTAAAGGCGCATAATAACCCCATTTATAATAGGCTAACTTACTGCCGCTATTCCCAACTAATGCTGCTGTATGTTGTTCAAATTGTTCTTTCTCTACAATATTAACAGAATCAGCATAACATTCGTTAATAACACAATTGATTGCCCTGCCTATCAATCCGCCTACCATATCCTCTCCTTCAACACTTCCCGAAACGCCACACCGAGAAACAAATGTATTTTCAGCATCTCCAATTAAAATCGCAGTATGGTAATTTTCACTATATGCATCAGACCATCCTGTTACATCGGCCTCTTTTACAATAAGATTTTTAATGGTTGCACCACTGGTATATCCAAACAATCCCCAGTCATAACCTTCACCTTGCACATACAGATTACTGATAGTATGATAATTGCCATCGAATACTCCAGAAAATGGTATTCCATCACTATACCTATACCCAATGCACAAACCACTTCCACCATAAAGACGGCCATTATCAACATCCCAACTGCTACAGCCTGCAAGATCGATATCGTTTGTTAAAATAAAATGCTTGTCATAATCATCGGGGGTATTCATTAAAGTATCCAAATCTTTAGCTACCGATATTTGGTATGGATCTTCTGCCGTGCCGGAACCTCCTGAATATTGGGCTTTTGTGGCTAATGAAACAATCAGTATGAGAAAACAGGTTAGTATTGCTTTTTTGAAATTCTGAACATGTTTCATTGCTATTGATAATTAAAGATTTAGTACTAATTCAAAAATTAAATGAATATCCCTATAAATAGATGGGATTTTTAATAAAGGTTCCCATAATTATTTATGTTTTTGAAAATATAAGTATTAATATGTCTTTTTCATTAACATTCCAGTTTCGCGTATCAGAAGCACCGATATTAGATATAAAAAAGAATTGTGTATTACCATTGCCCGAGGTTTCAGACATCAATCTATGTTGTGCCAAACAAGCAATTTGATAAGGATTGTTGCTTATATCATCACCTCCAAAATTGCTGGTAGCCGGAGTTGTTTCTGCTTTAATTGTTAAGCATCTGATTAAACAGAAGAAAAGTACAATTTGTCTCATAGTTTATCTCTACGCTTTTCCTACAAGAAATGTTAATTCATAAAAATGAATGGGCTAAATAAGCAAACAGATGGTAGATGTTGTTTAACAAGTGGTGGTTTCGTATTTACATATTTAACAATTGCTTTAAACAACCGATAATCATTCTTTTATAAGTTTTATCATTGAATAGTTGCTCTCATATTTGACATTTACAAAGTATACACCTTGATTTAAACAGCTTAAGTCAAGTGTTTCACTGCTAAAAGATGGGGTGTAATACACTAGTTCCCCTGTTATGTTGTAGATTGACAGTTCTAGCTTATTTGTCTGATTTTCAAAATTAATATTGATAACACCAGAAGTAGGATTTGGATAAATTTTAATATCCTGAGATAACGAAATCTCAATGTCTGTAGAGGCATTTAATGTGACTACTTCTGAAACATCACTGCCATTTACAGTTACAGAACCAGAAGCGGTTTCATAACCTGTTGCTTCAACGGTGTAAGGATAAGTGCCATTTTCGACATTGTTTATTATAGCCTGTCCATTGGCATCTGTCGTATAAGCTGAACCACTAAAGGTTATTGTTGAACCAATTATTGGATTTGTTCCATCGGTAATAGTAAGGGTAATACTATAGTTTTTAATGTTAAATTGTGCTGTTACTGTTAGGTTACATGTTATTTTACTGAAATCAGTATCCCAACCTATAAAAGTATAACCTGTTCTAACAGGATCTGATGGAGCGGTAGCTGCCTTTCCATATTCTACAGAATCTGATTTAATCAGTGTTCCATCATAATCGTTGAAGCTTACCAGATATTTGTTTATGGAATAAATTGCAGTTACAGTCAAGTTGCTGGTTACCTTACTGAAGTCAGTGTCCCAACCTGTAAAAGCATAGCCTGTTCTGGAGGGTTCTGTTGGTGCTGTTGCTGCACTATCTTCAGCAATTATTTGGGTACTTATTACTGTTTTGTCCCAATCTTTAAATATAACCGTGTAATTTGTTACGCCGTTTTGGGAATACTGTGCTGTTAAAGTTAAATCGGTTGTGATATTGCTAAAATCGGCATCCCAGCCAATAAATGTATAGCCTGTGCGGACGGATGCAGTAGGGGCCGTAGCCGATTGGCCATATTCAATTATTTGGCTATCGAGTACCGTTCCGTCATAATCTTTAAACTTAACCGAATAGGTATTTATGCTGTAGGTTGCTGTTACTGTTAAATCATCTTCTATACTACTGAAATCTGAATTCCAACCGGTGAAAGTATATCCGGTACGGATTGGGTCAGATGGGGCAGTAGCTGAATCACCATAGTTTACTTGTTCAGTTTTAAATATACCGGCATCATAATCTTCAAATGTTACTGTGTATATATTGATGCTGTATTGTGCGGTTACGGTTAAATCGCTGGTTATATTGTTAAAACTAACATCCCAACCCGTAAAGGTATAACCGGTACGTCCGCCAGGAGCAGGGGCTGTTGCATTATCCCCTTCACCAACTGTTTGTGTGCGTAGTACTGTTTTGTCCCAATCTTTAAAGATTACCGTGTAGGTATTGCTCACGCTATAGGAGAATTCTCGGACAGGCCTGATTAAATTTGTAATTGTTTTAACCTGATTTTCAGAGGTTCCGTTATAAAAACTAAGCGCATAAGCATAAGCATAGCTTGTTTCACTGGAGCTATAGTAATATTGCGTAGTACCACTGGTATTTTGTTCCTGGAATTCACTGCCACCATTTGCAACAGCAACTGTATTTATCGTGCTCTTTTGTGCATACATTTTATTTAGTTCTGCTTTGCTAGGTAAAAACCAGTCGGAGTAAGCATTTATAGTTGCGGTATTACAAACATAAGCCGAATAATTATAAACATATTCTGAAGTTTTTGGGGTTCCTAAATAGGTTACAATCGTATCGGTATTGGATTTACCTGAACCTAAATCGGAAGACGTTCCGATTAATGCAGTTAGCGAATTGCTATTATTTGCATAATCAGGTTGCCAACCTGTCTTCCACGAAGATAAATCATCAATGGCACAAACAAAGCCGTTGACTTCGCCCGAAACATAGCCATCATCACTGCTTTGGTAGATATAGAATACGACTCCTCCTTCTACATAATCGCCAATTGCAGTACTAGCGTCAGCTCCTTTCACATACTGGGCATTTACGGTTAAATCTTCTGTAATGGTTTCAAATGAAGTATCCCAACCTGTAAAGTAATAGCCTAGGCGGGCAGGGTCTGTAGGTGCTGTAGCTGAACTTAAAGAATCAACCGATTCTGTTTTCAACGTTGTTCCGTCCCAATCTTTAAAGGTTACCGTATAAGCATTGATAGTATAGGTAGCTGTTACTGTTAGCGAATCTTCAATACTACTAAAATCATTATCCCAACCTACAAAGGTATAGCCTGTGCGGGTAGGTTCAGTTGGAGCTGTTGCCGATTTCAAATACTCAACACTTTCTGTTTTCAATACGGTTTCGTTATAATCTTTGAAGGTTACAGGATAGCTATTGATACTGTATTGAGCGTTGATAACCACATTGCTGGTTATTGAGCTATACGTGTTGTCCCAACCTGTAAATGAATAACCTGTACGTTGGGGATTAGCCGGTGGCGAAGCTGAATTGCCTTCTACAACTGTTTGTTTACTAAGGATGGTTCCGTTCCAGTCTTCAAACAGCACGGTATAGTTAGTTGCACCATCCTGACTGTATTGGGCTGTAATGGTCAAATCGGAAGTTACTTTGCTATAACTAACATCCCATCCTGTAAAAGTGTAGCCTGAACGAGTTGGTGATGAAGGTGCTGTAGCTGCTTTCTCATAATCAATGGTTTGTTTGCTAAGTTGGGTACCATCCCAATCGTTGAAAATTACGGTATAGGTGCTTACGGAATATTGTGCAGTTACAGAAAGTCCCTTTGTAATGTAACTGTAATCGGTATCCCAGCCGGTGAAAGTATAACCGGTTCGTTCGGGAGCATCAGGAGGAGTGGCACTTTGGTAGTGCTTAACCATATCCGTTTTGATTAGTTTTTCATCATAGCTGTAGAATAATACTTCGTATGCAGCAGAATACGATATACTGTAAAAATCTTTTGTTACATATTCTCCGTTTTCTAGTTCTACCCATTCTCCATCGCTGCGTAACCAACCTGCAAAGCCAGTTTTGGTGTGATTAGGCAATATAAGGCTGTCTATTCCAGTACTGGAAAATGCGCTGGGGCCAATATACACTACACTGTCTGGTAAATTAATACTACTTAATGGATTACCCGAAAATGCACTGGTTGAAATGTATTCTAAATATTTTGGCAGTTCAACTCCCCTTAAATCACTGTTGTAGAATACGGCTAATTGCCCTTTCTCTGCTATACCTTTTATCACTTGTCCGTCCATGGTATCAGGAATAGTAATATATTCTATCAAAACGTTACTGTTGCTATAACTGGTTATGTAATTATCAACAACAGTGACATCGGCATCGGTAAGGGTATAGGTAAATTCGGTTACATATTGTGCTGTTAAAACGTAAGTAGTTTCCTCTTCGGAATAATTAGTCTGGTCTCCAACGAGAACACCAACACCACTACAACGGAAATACCTGAAAGTGGAATATGCTGAAGTTGGAAGTTTAAAACCAGAACTGGCAATATTAGAATTGTTTGCAAAAGCTCCGGCCCCAATAAGTTCCAGGTTGCTGTTACCTTCAAATGTTACAGAAATCAGGCTGCTACTGCCTGTACCCTGGTCACAAAAAGATTCCTCTCCAATTGTTTTAATACTATTAGGGAAATAGATACTTGTAAGGCCACAGTCATTAAATGCATAACTAGAAATTGTTTCTATCCCATCAGGCAAATTGACGGTTGTTAAATATTTGCACTTGGTAAAGGCATAGTCGCCAATTTCTGTAAGCTTGCTACCTGACTCAAAATCAACTTTGGTCAGAGGTGAATAATACGTATAATAGTAGCCAGCAAAAGCTTGACCTCCAATAGTAGTCACATTGGCAGGAATGGTTATACTTGAAAACTTGTTAGCTGCCAATGCTAGAGTACCAATGCTCTCCAGTGTGGATGGCAACTGTATAGATGTAATATCCTTATTGTAAAAACATCTTCCACCTAAGCCATTTACTGCCTGCCCATCCAATGTATCTGGAATAATTATATCGGTAATACCAAAAGAGAAACTGCACGATTGCAAACTATTGTTGCTCATTACCACATCCATACTGGTAAGGGTATAAGTTGGCATATTGGCAATGTATGTAATATCAAAATCAAAAATCTTGTACCCGCTTGTTTTTATTGTATCGTTATCAAAATTGAGCCATCCGTTAAAGTCTGGTAAATTAAGATGAGTTGGTAAATAAGCAACAACAACGCAAGCATTGCTAAACACATCTGCACGCACCCCAATCACGGCTTGTCCATCCAACGTGTCGGGTATGGTTATAGCTGTATATCCATCGGTATTGGTATAGCTAACAATATTGTTTTCTTGCATAACTACATCAGCATCGGTAAGGGTATAAGGTATATAGGCAGAATAAGCAGCATTTGTTATAACGGATGAGCCTGCTGAGTAAAGTGTATGGTAATTATCTATCCACCCGCTAAAATTTGTATAATTTGAAGTAGGCAATGTGAGTGTTAACCCCGTATTGTAGTAGAAAGCATTAACGCCTAAATATTTTAAGTTTCCGCCTTCAGTAAAGGTTAAACTGGTAATGTTATTTACATAAAAGCCTCCATATTCGATGGTGTCGATATTTGTAGGGATGGTTACACTGGTAAGTTCTGAATAGGCAAAAGCTTCTTTCCCTATTTGGGTTACTGTTGAGGGAATGAAATTAATATTAGTAGCACTGCCACAATACGATACTATTTTTGTGCTGTCGTCAGAACCATCAGGCTTACGGGCGAAAATTATTCCGTTAGTGGCAACACCATTAAGTTTACTAATCGTATTCAGGTTAAATGCTGCTGCTCCAATTTCTGTAATTGTATTAGGGATGACTAGTTCAGAGAGGTCGCATTCTATAAAAGAAAGATATCCTATTGTAGTGACATTAGAAGGAATAAAATCCACAACAGTTTCTGCCCCTCCATAAGAAACAATGGTGGTGGAGTCGTTTGTTCCATCGCTGTTTCTTGCATAAATAAGACCATTCGACGGGTTTCCGTTGATTTCAGATAGTTTGTTTTTGTTAAAACAAGCAACGCCCATTTCAATATAGGTTGAATCGGAAATTTCAATACTTTCAATCTGGTTATCATAAAAAGCATAATCTCCAATTATTTCTAAAGTTGAAGGCATTTTGAGCTTTATTAACCCAACATCATAGAAAAGGTTATCCGCTATTTCTTTTACGGCATAGCCGTCAACCGTATCCGGAATGATAATGTTTTTCAATGAAAAGTCGTAATATACAGCGTATAGGTAACCATCTTTATCGACTTGTGCATCAGCATCGGTCAGGGTATACCAGTCATCGTTAAGCAGTGCTGTATACGAAGTTGTGAAATCTGTTATTGAACTACCTCCGGCATAAGTTGTGCCTGTACCCGATATCCAGCTAACAAAATAGGAGTTTTCGGGTGTAGGTAGAATTATTTCAGTGATACTGCTGTAAGCTGCAAAAACATTGGCATTAATCCCAGTTACTTCCTGACTTTGCAAGGTATCGGGGATGATAATAACCGCACCATTATTTATATTGCTGCAGGCTGATATTGTACCATCGCTTATGGTTACATCCGCATCGGTAAGGGTATAAATAAATTGAGCGGTATAGCTTGTAATAAGGTCGGTTACAGTTGCCCCCGCTTCGTAACTTATAGTATCTCCCGATAACCAACTGATAAAATTCGGGTTTTCGGATGCTGGCAATACTATTTCGGTAACACTGCTATAAATTGAAAATACGTTTGAATCAATTTTTATTACTTCCTGGCTTTGCAAGGTATCGGGGATAATGATAACCGCACCATTGTTGACATTGCTACAGGCTGATATTATGCCATTGCTTATGGTAACATCTGCATCAGTTAATGTGTAAGTTGTAACAAATTGAGCGGTATAACTGGTAGTCAGGTCAGTTACAGTTTCCCCACCTGTGTAGCTGCTCCCTGTGCCTGACAGCCAATTTATAAAGCCATATGTCTCAGGCGTTGGCAAGATAACATCTTCAATATTCAAGCTGGAAAACACATTGGCATCAATACCTATAACTTCTTGTCCCTGTAAGGTGTCGGGTATTACAATGGTAGTTCCTGTTATTGAATTGCTACAGGCTGTAATAACGCCGTTGGTTATGGTTACATCGGCATCGATCAGGGTGTATGATTCAACAAACTGTGCCGTGTATGTCAAAGTAAAATCAGTAATGGCATCGCCACCGGAATAGGTATTCCCGTCACTATCATCCCAACCAGCAAAGCCCGGTTCAGGATTTATTGGTAGTGTAATGCTTGTAAGGTTTGTGTTCCCATAAAAAGAATATCTGTAGAGGCTTTGTAATGTTGACGGTAGTGTTACATTAGTTAATTCATTATTAGCAAAGGCATATTGGTTTATTTGGACTACACCTCCGCCCAGTATCAAAGTGTCGATTGAATTTTCCGAAAAAGCTTTTATCCCAATAAAAGATATGCTATCAGATAATGTCAGCTTATTTATCCCTTTATCCTGAAATGCACCTCCTCTTGTTGGGTGTCCATAAATCCCTGTGATGGTAGTCCCATCTATTTGACCAGGAATCTCCAAATTTCCATTCTGATAAACAGATGTATCAAAATCGCTTATGTTACATACGGTAATATAACCAGAGCTAGCAACTGTTACATCGGACGATTGCAGTGTGTATTGCCCGAAAATCGGGTTAATCCATGAGGTTATCAAACTTAATATTAAAAAGGCTATGACTAATTTTAGAGAGTTGTGAAATTGTTCCATAAGTCTTAATATTTTATGAGTTATCTGCACTTTTATTGTTTGATAAGTTTTATTTGATAAAGGTTATTTTTATTATGAAGCGTAACGAGGTATAAGCCTTGTTTTAATTCAGATAAATCAATAGGAACCCCTGAATAAAACGCACTGTATACTGTTTCTCCATTGCTGTCAGTTGCAATATACCATACAAGACTATAATTTATCGTATCTTTTTGGGTAGCTTGGTTATCAAGGCTATATAATTTTACATTTGATAGAGTAGTAGAATAAACAAGACAATTAGAAAAAATTAAAATTATTAGGAGTATAAACTGTTTTTTCATAATGACCTATCTGTATAAATTTTCGTAATAGAAATATTTTTAGTAAGCTCCTTGTCTGAAAAACATTATTTTGGAATCAAAAATTTGATTAAATACACCAAACTATCGTTTCACTTAACGGATTAGCGTATGTTTTATATATGCGTATTATAATTATTTTGTTCATTAAATATCAATTAAAGAAACTTATTAAATTTAAATTCATACAAATACCCTAATTTAAACTATGGAGTATATTATGATTTTTTTTTAAGACAATTATAATATCATCACAAAATCCGTATCTATCATTCTCTCCTTTAGAAAATTTCTCATAATATCTATTTATTTCGACTTCAAAACCTACCTCTTCAAATCTTGTTTTTATATCAAGCCCATATTGCCTTACATGATCCCATTGTCCAAAGTATTTCTGTCTATCTTTTGCTGAAACAATTGTTGAATCTTCATAAGTTTTATCTAATTTTTCGTCAATTGGTACAGTAACTACCCCTATTCCACCATCCTTTAATACTCTAAATATTTCTGTCATTGCCTTATTATCTTCTGGAATATGTTCCAAAACATGATTAGCAATAACATAATCAAAACAACTATGCTCAAACTCTAATTGTGTCAAATCCACATTTTTGATCCCTTTTTGATTAGAATAACCTTCAACCATTTTATCTCCAGGAACATACTCCAAATTATTTTGTTCTTTTAATATTTCAAAATATGATAATTCTGGAGCGACATGTAATATTTTCAACTTTTTAGTTAAAATATCAAGTTCGTTCTCTAAATAATGCCATACCAATCTTTGACGTCTTCTTGCCCCATTTGAGGGTGTTACTAATTCTCCTGGAATTTTAACAAACCTTTTAAATTCTTTTTTTGAAATCGGACAATAGACATTAGTTCTATTAGGTTTTTCGGTTAATATTTGCTGAATATAATAGCGTTTCCAATTTAATTTTCTAAAAAAAATTCTAATCCCATGAGGAATTATTTTTTTCCCTATGTTAACAACTTTCTGATTGATTTTCATTTTAATATCTATTTAATAATTAATAATTTAACCTTCTGTTTTTTCAAAAACGATTAGCAACAATATCCTAGCCCTGATAATGTAAATAGGGGATTAAAAGATGATTATCATCCAGAGACTTTGGTGTCTCTGGATGATATATAATTTATTAGTAAACAAGCCTGCCTCTTAATTCTTTATTAGCCTATTCATTGAAATGATATCGTCAACCTCAACCTTAACAATATACATACCCTGTTTGAGCCCAGATAAATCAACTGTCCCTCCATTGAACGACGGATTGTTATAAACAACTTCTCCTGTTACATTATAAATAGAGAGTTTTGCTTTACCTGTCAGACTTTCAATGTTGATAATAACAGTCCCTGTTGTAGGATTAGGATAAATATCCAAATTAGATATTGTAGAAAAAGATTCTATACCAGTAGTTCTTTCAAAAACAGCTGTAATCGTTGAATCCTGTATTATATTAGAAAGTGTAAATGGATTATTAGTACTTATTTCGTTGCCGTTTTCATCTTGCCATTTAACGAATTGATAACCATCGTTTGCTATTGCTTCTACCTCTATTGAACTTGAACCATATTCTACTGTTTGCTCAGCGTTTGCTTTAATTCTCCCATTACCATCTGTTTCAAATTTTACCGTATACTGTTTTATTTCAAACACTGCTATTATGGTTGAATCCCGGGTAACATTCGTAAGTGTAAAGGGATTATTGGTACTTATTTCGTTGCCATTTTCATCCTGCCATTTTACAAACTGGTAACCATCGTTTGCTATTGCTTCTACCTCTGTTGAACTTGAACCATGCTCAACTGTTTGTTCGGCATTTGCTTTAATTGTTCCATTACCATCTGTTTCAAATTTTACTGTATACTGTTTTATTTCAAACACGGCAGTTATGGTTGAATCCTGGGTAACATTTGTAAGTGTAAAAGGATTATCGGTACTTACTTCGTTTCCGTTTTCATCCTGCCATTTTACAAACTGATATCCATCGTTTGCTATTGCTTCTACCTCTGTTGAACTTGACCCATGTTCTACTGTTTGTTCAGCGTTTTCTTTAATTGTTCCATTACCATTTGTTTCAAATATTACAGAATACGTGTCAATTTCAAAAACAGCTATTAAAGTCGAATCTTGAGTAGCTTTAGAGATTATCAGTGGGTTATCGTTAGTAATAGAATCACCGGCAGAGTTACGCCATTCATCGAAATGATATCCGGTATTAGCATTGGCTGATACTGATGAAGCAGTAGTGCCTGGTGTTAATTCCTGGTATGTTGTACCAATAACTTCGCCGTTTTCATCTGCACTAAATTGAATTTTATAACCAGCCTGGTATATAGCATAAAGAGAGGTATCTTTTGTAACCTTATTAATGATTAATGGATTATCATTAGTAATTGAATCTCCAGAAGCATTTCTCCATTCATCAAAAATATATCCGGCATTACCTTTGGCAGTAACAGGTAAAGCATCATTCCCGGAAGTTACTTCTTGATAAGCATCCCCAGATGAGATCGTTCCGTTGTTTTCTGAATAAAAATTCACTTTATATCCAGTCTGGAAAACAGCATATAGGGTACTATCTTGTGTAACATTAGTTACTGTTAAAGGATTTTCCGTACTAACCTTATTGCCTTTACTATCTTGCCACTCTTTAAATATATAACCATCTACACCAAATGCTTTTATAGCTGTAGCATCTGCTCCATCTCTAATTCCTTGTATATCTGCTCCTACAAATGAGTCACCATTAGTTCCTAATTCAAAAGAAACAATATGATCATAAGCCCATTGTAAATATGGCCTTTTTATACTGTCAATACTTGCTAATGCTAATACTTTCCATGTTGATGAAAAATCCCAACCAGAAAATTTCGATTCATCTGCAAAGGCAGAAGTACTTAATGATGTTACATTTGCACTAGCACCACCATTAACAGCACCAATACTTGGATTTACAGTAATATCGTAATAGCACTTGGCAAGGCTTCCTGTACGTAAACCAACTACAGCACCAGTACTTGAGGAACTATTGTTGACAACTTCACCTGCAACATAACACTTACTTATTGTTCCTGATTTATGCTGTCCTGCAATACCACCACGGTTGGTTGACCCCTTTGTAGTTCCGGTAACAAAACAGTTTGTAACTGTAGAAGAAGCATCAACAATACCAACAAGGCCTCCTGTATTCATGTTCCCTGTTACAGTACAATTAGAATAACATTGCTTTATAATTGAAGCTGATAATAACCCAACTAATCCTCCACCTACATTCCCATTAGAAGCTGTTAAAGTACCGAAGACATAACAATTTTCAATGGTTGAATTTATAGCACCTCCGGCAATACCACCTGCATAATTACTAGTTGTTAAAATACAATTTAATAATCCTAAATTTTTGATTGTAGCTCCGTTTATATATCCAAACAACCCAGTAAAGTTAGTGCTTCTCTTTATATATAAATTACTAATAAAATAGCTATTACCATCAAATACCCCTGTAAATTTAACACTTGTTGTTCCTATTCCGGAAAAACCTTTTTTACTGTTCCAATTTTCAGTTTCGGTAGCATCAATATCGGTTGTAAGAATAAACGATCTTGTCCAATCCCCTTCTGATTCTGAAAGATTTTTAAGTTGTTCAAGGGTAGCTACTTGATATGGATTATCAGTACTACCGATTCCATCCTCGTATTTTTCAGCAAAAATGGCTATTAAGGTTGAATCCTGGGTAATATTAGTTAACGTAATAGGATTATCGGTGCTTAGTGTATTGCCATTTTCGTCTTGCCATTCTACAAAACCATAACCACCAGTAATTGCTGTAGCTGTTACAGATGCAGCATCAGAACCATATCCTACACTCTGTGACGTACCACTAACAATTGTTCCATTTGCATCGGCAGAAAAAGAGATATTATGTTTTACCCCTTCAAAAACAGCAATTAAAGCCGAATCTTGCGAAACATATGTAATTTTGAGTGGGTTTATGTTCGTAATAGAATCACCTGAAGCATTTCTCCATTCATCAAAAATATAATGTTCGTTTGCTAAGGCTTCTACTTCAGAGCTGCTATTACCGGAAGTAATTTCCTGGTATGTACTACCGTTGATTGATCCATTTACATCTGTACTAAATTCAACTTTATAACCTGCTTCGAAAGTAGCATAAATAGTACTGTCTTGTGTAACATTAGTTACTGTTAAAGGATTATCGGTACTTATCATACTGCCCTTACTATTCTGCCACTCTTTAAATATATAACCATCTGCACCAAATGTTTTTATAGCAGTTGCATCTGCGCCATCATCAACTCCTTGTATATCAGCCCCCACAAATGAATTACCATTGGCACCTAATTCGAATGTCACAACATGATCATAAGCCCATTGTAAATAAGGTCTTTTTATACTGTCTACGCTTGCTAAAGCAAGCACCTTCCAGATCGATGTAAAATCCCAACTGGAAAAATTTGATGCAAAAGCAAAAGCAGAAGTATTTAATGACTTTACATTTGTATTAGCTCCATCATCAACAGCAGGAATACTTGGATTTACAGTAATATCGTAGTAGCAATTACTAATGGTCCCCTCATCATAATATCCAATTACAGCACCAATGTGAGAACTATTATTACTCACTACGCCCGTAACATAACAATTTTCTACGGTTCCTGATGCCAAATCACCAGTAATTCCTCCATGGTATTTATATCCCGATGTACTTCCCAATACAAAACAGTTTGTAACTGTAGATTCATCATCGATGATACCTATAAGCCCCCCTGTATTCATATCCCCAGTAACAGTACAATTTGTATAGCACTTATCCACATATGAGTTATTCAGATATCCCACCAATGCTCCTTGAAGATTATACCCTGTTCCATTCACTATACCTTTAGCATAACAATTGCTTATACTTGAACTGTTAAATGCAGATCCAACAAGAGCTCCTGAACTAGAACCAAAAGCCATATCACAATTGGTTACTCCCAGATTTTTAATTGTTGCATTAGAAATAGTACCAAATAGTCCGCAATCGGTTTGACCTGGCCTATTCAGATACAAACTATCTATAAAATATCCATTACCATCAAAACTACCGGTAAACTTATTATCATCATTTCCAATAGGCGACCATCCTTTACCATCGGTGTAATTCTCTGTATTTATGGCATTAATATCATTTATAAGAATAAAATGTTTTGACCAGTCGCCTTTCGTTAGAGATAAGATTCGTAAATGTGCTATTGTAGATATTTTGTATGGGTCATCGCTCGTTCCGCTACCGCCACCATAGGTTGCGGCTGTTGTATTTCCCACATCTAGTATTGCACACAAAATGACACTCAATAAGAGTAATAAAATTTGTTTCATGATATAATTTTTGTGAATTGTATTAAAAATCCGGCAACAACATTATTGAAAATTGCTGCTGGTTAACTTTTTTCTGATAAATTTTAAATATCGAATGAACTCCCAGGGGCGTAAACGCGAGGTATCTACAAGTGTTTGACAATTATCTTGTTTACGATTAACTTTAAATAGGCTGGAATAAAAACTCCAGCCTATTTACTATTATTCCTTAATTAACTTAACTATTGATTTTTTTTCTCCTTCACATACATTAACAATGTATATCCCTTGTTTTAATGCAGATATATCAACTGTCCCTCCATTGAACGACGGATTGCTATAAACCACTTCTCCGGTTATAGTATAAATAGAAAGTTTTGCTTTTTCTGTTATACTTCCAAAGTTGATAGAAACTACCCCTGTTGTAGGATTAGGATAAATATCAAGGTTAGATACTGTAGAAAGAGATCCAACACCTGTAGTTCTTTCAAAAACAGCTATAATCGTTGAATCTTGGGTAACATTAGTAAGTGTAAAGGGATTATTAGTACTTACTTCGTTTCCATTTTCATCCTGCCATTTAACGAATTGGTATTCATCGTTTGCTATTGCTTCTACCTTTGTTGCACTAGCCCCATATTCAACAGTTTGTTCGGCATTTTCTTTAATTGTTCCATTGCCATCTGTTGTGAATTTTACAGTAAAGCTATTCGCATATTGAGCAATTACAGTTAAATCACTTGTTATACTACTAAACTCAACATCCCAACCAGTAAATGCGTATCCGGTACGGGAGGGCTCAGAAGGAGCAGTAGCAGCAGAGCCATATTCAACGGTTTGCTTACTTAATTGAGTTTTATCCCAATCTAAAAAGATTACTGTGTAAGTCTCTATTCCAAATACAGCTGTTATTGTATAATCGCCGGTAACGTTTGAAATGGTTAAAGGATTTGCTGTGCTATACTGGTTACCTTCGGCATTTTGCCATTCGCTAAAGTGATATCCGGTATTTGCAACAGCTAATACCTCCAAGGTACTACTGTCATTTATTATGCCTTGAATATTTGCCCCAATTATAGAATCGCCATTCTCTCCCAATTCAAATGTTACAACATGATCGTAAGACCATTGCAAATTAGGGCGCATAACACTATCAGTGCTTACCAAAGCCAGTACTTTCCATGTTGATGTAAAATCCCAGTTGGAGAATTTAGATGCATCAGCAAATTCCGTAGTTGTTAGAGCAGTTGCATAACTATCTGTTTTACCTGATGTTTCACTATCAAAATAACAGCTGGTTGTAGTTCCTCCATTAGATTCATTTGCAATAAAACCGCCTGTAGTTGTGCTTCCTGATACACTTCCTGCGCTGTAACAATAAGATACCGTAGAACTGTTGCCTGTTTGTCCAATAAAACCACTAATTACAGATCCAGAACCAGTCACTGTTACATTGCTAAAGCAATTAGAAACCGTTGAGTTCCCATTATTCCCCATAAATCCACCAACATAGCTTGCTCCCGATACGCTTCCTGAAGCGTAACAGTTCGATACAATAGAAGACTTCCCGATTGTACCCGCCAAACTACCCACATGATCACCTCCAGTAATGTCACAATCAACAAGTCCAAAGTTTTTAATGGTTCCTCCATAAAGACCTCCAAATATCCCCACACGTTCTATCGTTGTATTAATAAATAAATTACTAATGGTGTGATTTTGCCCATCAAAGGTTCCTTTAAACCAGTTTATCGCATTTCCTATAGGAGAGAAACCTAATGTATCAGTACCCGAAATATTCCAGTTTTTAGTATCTGCGGCATCAATATCGGCTGTTTGGATAAAATAATAATTCCAGTCACTATTTGATTTTGACAGCGTTTTAAGCTGTTCTAATGTGGCTATTTGATATGGATTATTGCTGCTTCCCAGACCGTCATCATACCTTTTTTCAAAAATTGCTTTAAATGTAGTGTCGCAAATTACCTTAGTTACTGTTAACGGATTATCAGTACTTACTGCATGCCCTTTATCGTCTTGCCATTCAATAAAAACACAGCCTCCGTTAGGTATTGCTGTTACTTCTGTTGTTCCAGAAACATATGTAACAGTTTGCGATGTTTCTCCTGAAATAGTTCCATTTTCGTCTGAAGAAAAAGAAACATTGTAGTATATTGGTGAAAAAATAGCCGTTAAGGTTGTGTCCTGGGTTACATTGGTAATTACAAGTGTGTCTTTAGTGCTTATAGTATTACCTGAAGGATCCTGCCATTCCATAAACTTAGAAAAAATAGGCACTGCAATTACAGTATCAGCATCTTCACTATCATTTACACCTTGTGCTGTAGGACCGGTAATAGACCCCATTGTTTCATCAGCATTAAATGTAACTAAATGGTCATAAGACCAAGGGAAATAGGGTCTTGTAACAGTATCAATACTTTTTACTAAAACCATTTTCCAAGTAGAATCAAAATCCCAATTGGTAAAGTTTGATGTATCTGAAAATTCTGCTGAGCTCAACCCTGTTGCATCAGAGCATGTGCCGGAGTTTAAAGTCTTATCGAAATAACAATTGGTTACTGTTCCGGAATTGGCTTCAACAATGGCAAATGAGGTCACTTTAATTTGGCCTGAAAAGTAACAATTTATAACTTTTGCTTTTGTAGAACTAACTAGCCCTACAATTCCGCCATAATAGTTAGATTTAATAATTGGATTTGCAGAAAAGCAATTTTCAATGGTTGTTGTTCCAGAAATTTCACCAGCAATACCACCCTTGTAGTGACAAGTTCCAGCGCCAACTATAATTGAACAATTTGAGTAGCATTGCGTTATTGTACAATTTTTTGCCACTCCAGCAATAACTCCTATGTAATGGCTATAAATATATCCATCTATTTTTCCGGTAACCGAACATTTTTCAATACTCGTAGAATCAGCATAGCCAATAAGTGCACCACTTTCATAGTAAATATAAATGTTACAATTGGTTAACGATATGTTTTTAACAGAGGCTCCCTTTGTACATCCGAAAAAGCCTCTTTTGTGAAAATAAGTATCTTCTCCAATATTAAAGTATAAACTATCTATCGCATAAAAACCGCCATTAAAAGAACCTGTAAAATTATTTGTGCTATTTCCTATAGCTGAAAATCCGTAACCACTGTTCCAGGTTTTGGTATCGGCAGCATCAATATCTGCTGTAAGAATAAATGATTTATCCCAGTCATTAGATGATTCTGATAACAACCGGAGTTGTGCCAGTGTGGCGATTTGATAGGGATCGGCACTGGTCCCGCTTCCTCCTGCATAATCTGTTGCCGTTGTTGTTTCTGCTTTTACAACAAGACAAAAAACGAAACTACAGAATAGTAAAAGTACTTTTTTCATAAGATTTATTTTTTGTTTATTAAGGGAAAGGATTTTCTCCACTCCTGGTGTTTTTATGAATAAAAATGATTGGGACTCAGTTTTCTCCTTGTCCCAATCATTACCAATTCGAAATTTATTTTTTAATTAACTTAACTGTTGAGGTTTTTCCTCCGGAATTAATTTTAACAAAATACACCCCATTACTTAACGTTGATAAATCAATAGCATCTCCGTTAAATGCAGAATTACTATAAACCAAATTACCTGTTATATTATAGACTGAAAGTTTTGTAATCACCTCATCATCTGGAAGTATTACATTAATTAATCCTGTTGTTGGATTGGGATAGATATCCATTGCTTCATATGAATGAGAAGTTATACCCGAAGAACCACCATCTGATTCCATCCATTGGAAATAAGGTCTCTTATTACTATCAATACTTGTGATGGTTGCTATCTTCCAAGTTGATGTAAAATCCCAGTTGGAGAATTTAGATACATCGGCAAACTCCGTGGTTGTTAGAGCAGTTGCATAACTATCTGTTTTACCTGATGTTTCACTATCAAAATAACAGCTGATTGTAGTTCCTCCATTAGATTCATTTGCAATAAAACCGCCTGTTTTTGTTCCTTCTGATACACTCCCTGCACTGTAACAATAGGATACCGTAGAACTGTTGCCTGTTTGTCCAATAAAACCACTAATTACAGATCCAGAACCAGTTACTGTTACATTGCTAAAGCAATTAGAAACCGTTGAGTTCCCATTATTCCCCATAAATCCACCAACATAACTTGCTCCCGATACGCTTCCTGAAGCGTAACAGTTCGATACAATAGAAGACTTCCCGATTGTACCCGCCAAACTACCCACATGATCACCTCCAGTAATGTCACAATCAACAAGTCCAAGGTTTTTAATGATTCCTCCATAAAGACCTCCAAATATCCCCACACGTTCTATCGTTGTATTAATAAATAAATTACTAATGGTGTGATTTTGCCCATCAAAGGTTCCTTTAAACCAGGTTGTAGCATTTCCTATAGGAGAAAAACCTAATGTATCTGTACCCGAAATATTCCAGTTTTTAGTATCTGCGGCATCAATATTGGCTGTTTGGATAAAAGAACGGAACCAATCACCATTTGATTCGGATAAGTTTTTAAGCTGCTCCAGTGATGCAATTAAGTAAGGGCTTTCGCTGCTTCCCAAACCGTCTTCATATTTTTTAGTAAAGATTGCTTTTAAAGAATAATCTTGTGTAATCTTAGTTAAAGTTAACGGATTCTCAGTACTTACTACATCTCCATTTTCATCTTGCCATTCAACAAAAGCATATCCACCTGTAGTTGCGTTTGCTGTTACGGTACTTGCGCTAGTGTTATATGCAATGGTCTGTACTGTATCTCCCGATAAAGAACAATTCTCATCAGAAGTTAATGTAACACTGTATGAATATGGTATAAAAACAGCAATTAACGCAGTGTCTTGTGTAACTTTTTCAACGGTAAGCGGATTATCGACAGAAATAGAATCTCCGTCAGCATTTTGCCATTCATCAAAATAGTAGCCCGTATTAGCTGCTACTCCAACTGGTATAGCATTTGAATAATAAGTGACTTCCTGGCTGGCATCTCCGGATGTAATAGTTCCATTGGTTACTGAAAATTCAACATTTAATGTGTCAACTTCAAATATTGCAACTAAAGAAGAATCTTGCGAAACATTTTTAACGGTAAGAGGATTATCTGTGGTAATAAAGTCGCCATCCGTATTTCTCCACTCATCGAAATGATAACCTGTATTAGGGTCCGCAGTTACAGCCGTAGCACTATCACCATGTTCAATGGTTTGTGATGTTTCTCCTGTAATAGAACCATTATTGCCTGAAGAAAAAGTTATATTATAAGTATATGGTTCAAAAACAGCCGTTAATGTAATATCGCTGGAAACATTTGAAATAGATAACGAAGCATTTGTACTATACTGGGTTCCATCAGTATTTTGCCATCCCGTAAAATAGTAACCGATATTAGGTATTGCAGTAATTGTAGCTGAACTATTATCTTCAATAACACATTGTGCAGTATCGCCATCAATAGTTCCATTTTCTCCGGCATAAAAAGTAAGGTCATAATAGGTTACCAAACTTTTTAAATATGGCCTGGTATAACTACCATAACTGGAAACTTTTCCTATAATCCATATATCATCAAAATCCCAATTACTGTATGATGATTCCAAACCCAAATTGGTCTCGGTTATACTGTTGACAGTTTGACTTGATTTGTTGGATATAATGCCAGAATATGATGAACCAATGTATAAGTAATAACAATTAGTAAGCGTTGCTGTAGATTGATTTATTCCAATAAAACAACCTATATTCGTAGCTATGCCAGTGTTCCCGGCATAACAATACCTAATTATACCGGAATTGTTACCTACAAAACAGCCACAATAACCAGCATCAGGAGTTTCATCTGTAACTTTACCTATCGAGAAACAATTTGAAATAGTAGTACTGGAAATAATGCCGGCAAAACCACCACCGTTATTATCTGCTGTTACATTACCCGATGAAAAACAGTTTGAAGCCTTTCCGTTTAAGTATCCACAGAAACCTCCCACCCAGTTGGCCCCAGTTACCTGGGCTTCGGAATAACAATTTTCCACAGTCCCAGGAGACCCACCGAATAATCCTCCAACTCTGGTTGACCCCTCTATTGAACCTGTTGATGAACAATAAGCACAAAAACCTTCGTTATAACCAACAAGTCCTCCAACGTAAGCACTTCCATTAATATCTACAGAAGTAAGTATTAAATTCATAATTGTATCAGATTTTGCTGCCCCTATAAAACCGACAAAATCTTCGCTGGATCTGCTGATATATAGATTACTTATGGTATAGTCTTGCCCATCAAATTGTCCTGTAAATTTTGTTGAATTATTTCCAATTGGACTAAATCCGGAACCACTGTTCCAATTTTTAGTATCATCAGCATTAATATCTGCTGTAAGAATAAATGATTTATCCCAGTCATCAGATGATTCTGATAATAACCGGAGTTGTGCCAGTGTGGCGATTTGATATGGATCTTCACTGGTCCCGCTTCCGGCATAGCTTGTGGCCGGTGTAGTTTCTGCTTTAATTGAAAAGCATATAACAATACTAAAAAAGAGTATAAAAATTTTTCGCATAAAAAAATGACAATTAAATTAAAAACCTATATTTTATAATATTGAATTTACGCAATACCATTGCCGTTGTTTATGCTCAAAAAATGAATGGAAAGAATAAATAAATCAGTGGTGTAATTTCTTGAATCAGCGGTAAAATTTTTCAATCATTTATTCAAAAACACGATATACCTTACTTTTTTAATATCTAAAATTATTATATAAAAACCATAATTGAACCTGTAACACTTGTTAGTTTAGACGAAATAAATCTTTAATGGAGTTTTTAAAAAATATCTATTGCTGTAAAAATTAGATTAATATAAGACGGTCTTTGTCATGTAATTATAACTTAATGTAAAATTTTACTTTAAGAACCCACAAGAAAATAGTATGGAAACCATTATTTTATGTGCTAAAAGACAACAAAAACATTAATAAAATAAACGTGTAATCTTATTACATAATAATTGCACCATCAATTATTTCGTTAATTTTTATTGGTTTTACTAAGACAATAAAAAGCACTTCATCTTTTGGAGAATGAAACATATCATACATTAAATCTACTGATATAATTTGTTCTTTTCCTTCAACTTCAATTTTTAAGAGTAGACGAAGTTTTGCTTCTTGATAATCTAGATTTTCAAGATATTTCTTATTTACTTTAGCAATGATTTTATTGCTTTTTTTACTGTTTATTCCAAGTAAGAGACAATTTTCTAAAGTAACATTACGTAAACTCTTATTGTTACAAATAATAATATTGTTTTTATCATTACTTGAAGGGGAAAAGTTTTCAAAATACCCTTCTTCTCCATAAAAAAGTTTATGCCATTTAGCATCTTCTTTTCTCATCGACATTTCAACAGAAATGCTATCTCGTATAAAATTAGCTAATTTATATGTAGCAAGTAATGAACCATTATATGTCATATGCTGATTTTGACTATAAGTGTTTTCAAAGGCATATTTATCAAATCCTTCATATCCTGGCATTTTTTGCATGTTTAACCACTTAACTGGAAAAACATTAAGTAATTCTGAAAGTTTTTTGTCCCAGATATCAAAATTAGAAATATGTTTCTCATACATTGGTAGTGTTAAAAACATTAAGTCTATCTTTTGATTATTACAGAACTCTACAATTTTTCTTACATAATATTCAGCATATTTACTATATGTAAAATCTTCTCCCTTAACAGGAGCACCTTTTATTTTGTATTGCTCCAATATATCAGTCTCTAGCCCTTTTGTGAATCTGACATATCTGCCTAAATATAATTTTTTAATTTGCTTACTTCTATCTCCTCTTTCAATTAGAATTTTATTATTCTCTAGCTGTTCTCTATTTGTAAATATATAATCATGGTTACGAATGCTTGTTGACCATGCATATAAATAGTTTTCTACAGAGAACAAAAAAGGCGTAGACTTTATTTTTGCTATAAAATCTTTTCTTGCTGAAAAGCTTTTAATTTGCTCAGACAAATTTGCTCCATCTAGATTATATGGGTTAAATCCATTAATACCATAAGTTTCAACAACGACTAATTTAGGTTTACATTTTTTTGCTGCTTCTTTCAGGGAAAAATATGAATCTGCAATATTTGTCCCAGGAGATGCAAAAATAAATGATGTTGTCCCTAATGCTAAACTCAAATTTTTAGGATTAATACCTGTATATAAATGAGAATTTCCAAATAACATTATATCAATATCATTACCTTTAGATGTCAATTCATAAAATGAATTCCACTTCGTTAAAGTATGATTATCCTTAGAATTGGGATTAAAATACCCTTTCACATCCGAATAAATTATTAATAATATTATTATAATTGACAGAATACTTATTTTGATAATAATTTTTAGAAGTGGATTTAATATTTTATCACACTGAGAACCTACGTTGTTATTAGTTTGAAAATTCACCTTATTATAATTCCCGGATTTTGACTTTGTTATATTCTTTTTCATAATATCAACGATTAAAACTGAAAATAAATAAATTGACTGTCATTTAATCCCACACCGTAGGAACCTAACATAATTATTGCTAATACAATAATCATATACAAAGACCATCTAATAATTACTGGTTTTGAAATAAACCAATTATATAAATTTTCTTTACGCTCTTGTAAAATTTCAATGGCCATTAGAAAAGCTAGAAGAAATAATGTAAACTTAAATTCAGCTTCACATAATCCAAAATTGTATATTGATTCAATATTCGAAAATCCTAATTTTGAAAACATAGACAATGAATCACCTAGTGTTTCTGAACGAAAAAACACAAGAGACAATGCCCACAATGAAGTCACCAAAATACTTGAAATAAGGTGTCTTTTATCGTACTTATTTATTTTGACAATAACACCTTCCAAAAAAATTAAAAAGCCCCCATTTATAGCTCCCCATACAACAAAATTCCATGAAGCCCCATGCCACAATCCGCTAAACAGGAAAACAATCATAATATTTATTTTTGTTTTCCATTTTCCTTTCCTGTTTCCCCCTAATGGAATATAAAAATAATCTTGAAACCAAGAACTTAAACTAATGTGCCATCTTTTCCAAAAATCAGAAAAAGACGACGATAAATATGGATGATTAAAATTTTTCGTAAGGTTAAATCCTAACATACGGGCACCGCCAATTGCAATATCTGAATATGCTGAGAAGTCAATATACAATTGAAAAGCAAAGAAAATAACAGCATAAACTGCAATTAGCCCTGTTGCATTGTTCAGATCTAAATATGCTGCATCAATAAAACGTGCTAATCTGTCGGCAATTACAATCTTTTTAAAAAAGCCCCATGCCATTAATAAAAGTCCGCTTCTTATATTTTCATAGTTTAGTTTTTTTCCTTCATTAAATTGAGGTAATAAATGTTTTGCCCTTTCAATAGGTCCTGCTACTAGTTGCGGAAAAAAACTTACAAATGCAAAAAATGCAAAAATATTTTTTGTGGGTTTTAGGTTCTTTTTGTATATGTCTAAAGTATAACTTAGTGTCTGGAAAGTGTAAAAACTAATACCGACGGGAAGTATTATGTTAAGAGTTGAAATTTGAGGTTTTTGTCCGAATATAGAAAAGGATTTAATTAAGCTGTCAATAAAAAAATTATAATATTTAAAAAAACACAAAAATCCAAGATTAATACACAAACTTATAATAAGTAACAATTTCCGCTTATTTTGCTTTTCTTCTTCAAATATTTTCCCTCCTATTATATAATCTGCTAAAGAACTTATTACAATCAAAGACAGAAATCTCCAATCCCACCAACCATAAAAAATGTAACTGACAATAATAAGATAAATATTTCTTACTGTATTATTCTCATAAAAAAACATCCAGTAAAAAACAAATACTATTGTGAAAAATATCCCAAATTCTATTGAATTAAAAATCATAACTATATTAAAAATGTTATTCAATTATTTCAAACTTACGTATTCAAAAAAACTGTCGCTTAGGCTTTGAAACGAATGGAAAGAATAGATAAATCAGTGGTGTTATTTGTTAAATTAGCGGTAAGGTTTTCCAATAAAAAACCACTCAACGGACTAATGTATAATTAATTTTGATACTAAAAGTAGTTCTAAATGCTTATATTATTCTTTTATTTCTATTTAGAATAAACGTTGTTTATCAATTCATTGAATTCATCCTTTTTCCTACGCGAAAGGGGAATTTCTTTTCCATTTGACATTATGATAGTCCCTCCATTAGAATTGATATAACGCTTAATATGAGTAATATTAATAATATATGATCTATGCGAACGAAAAAATGTTGAATTATTGAGAATTTGCATAACCTCAGTAATGCTTCTAATCATTATTAACAGGCTATTATCAACACAGAAAACTTCACTATAAGTACCAGAGGCTTTTATATAAATAATTTTTTCTGTTTCAACAAAATCAATTCCAGCAAGAGTTGGTATTTTAACAATATTCTTCTTTTGAAATTCTTGTTGAATGAGTGTAATCTGCTCACTAATTAGTTTGTTCTTACCCAATGTTATTTTATCTCTCACTTTTGCTATCGACTGAACAACCTCCTTAATTTGTATAGGTTTCAATATATAATCTAAGGCATTTCTTTTTATTGCATCAATTGCGTATTGATCGTATGCTGTAACAAAAACTATTTCAAAATTAATATCGGTCACACAATCGAGCACTTCAAATCCATTCATACCGGGCATTTCAATATCAATAAATACAATATCGGGTTGGTATTGACAGATAAGTTCCGGAGTTTTTGTTGGTTCGTTAATTATTGTTACAACATCAACATCTTGAACATTATTTTCAATAATGTTTTTTAATGTTTTTGCCACCTTTATTTCATCATCAATTATTATTGCTTTAAGTTTCATAGTTCAGTGTCTTGTTTTATAGTTACAATAACCCTTGTTCCATTTGAATTATATGTAACATCATTTAAATCTTGTATTTCTACATTTACTTTTTTTGAGTGTATCTCCTCCAATATTTGTAATCTACGTTTTGTTATTTCTGTACCAAAGGATATATGTTTCTCTTGATTATTAGCAATTAATTTTAAGTTATTTGCTTGATATCTTCCTACTCCATTATCTTCAATTTCAATTATAATAAGATTACCTATGTTTTTAATAGCTAAAAAAAGTAGCCGGTCTCCCTTAGCTGGTCGTAAACCATGATGTATGGCATTTTCCACATAAGGCTGAAGTATAAGTGGTGGAACTTTAATTTTGTTTAGGTTAAGTCCACAATCGATAGTTTTATTGAATCCAAAACTATTATCAAATCTCTTTTGCTCCATCTCTATATACAGGTATAGGGCATTTAATTCTTCGTCTAACGGTATTAGTTCATGCACAGAATTATTTAATACAATTCGCATTAATTTTCCCAAACTTGATAAATAGTCGCTGGCAATATCCGGATGATTGTTTAAAATGAAATATTGGGCTGAGTTAATGGAATTATACAAAAAATGGGGGTTCATCTGCGCACTTAATGCTTTCTGCCTGAATTTATTCAGCTCTTGCTTAAGAAAATTTTGCTTTTTATATACTCGTATTTTATTTTTTAAAATTCTAAATGCAATAAAAAAAATTAATGCTAAAATTATAAAAGTAGTAAGAATAGAAAACCAGGCAGTCTGCCAATAAGGCGATCGGATATTAATAGTAACATTTACATCATTATTACTAATAACACCAGAGCTATTTATGGCTTCTACTTGAAATGTATAATTTCCAGGAGGTAAGGCAGAATATCTCGCTTCTATTTGTTCTGTTTGATTCCATTTCGTATCTATCCCCTCAAGTCGATATCTATAAATAATACTTTTATTCTGCTTATAATTAATTCCTATAAATGAAAAGTTTATATTATTTTGTTTGTAAGTAAGAAAATACTGTTCTAAGAGAGATGTATCTTTATTATTAATTTCTATTTTAGTTATAAAAACTCGTGGAGGAGACTTATTTATTCCGCTCATAGATTGTGGAAAATAACACATGCCATTTTGAGTTGCTACATATACGGTGTCATTTAATAATTCTATCTCATTTACTTCATTATTAGTTAATCCATTTGCCGTAGACCAAACTTCTGTTGACGACACTGATGGCTTATTTACAAATCTTGCCAGCCCCTTATTTGTTGCCAACCATATTGTATCATTTTTAATTATTATATCATTAATTGAATTAGAAGGCAAACCATCTTTTGTTGTATAATTTTTAATTGATATTTCTGATTTGACTATTAATCCCGCCCCTTTTGTTCCAAGCCACAAATTTCCCCCTTCTTTTTCAATACATGTTATTCTATTTTTAAACAATGCATTACTATCAGCCATTTCATAGAAACGCTTGTTCTTTTCTAACATCAACCCCCTCTCTGTTGCATACCATTTTGCCCCATCATTATCCTCATAAAAATCGTATACATTTTTAGCAATTATGCTATCTGAAAAGAAATATTTTTTGTAAAGCCCCTTTCTGTATTCATAATAATAATCTGAGTTAGAAAATATTATGTTTTCATCAAATGATTTTCTTGCTTTATAGAAAAAGAAACTAAACCTATCTTTAATTCTCTTTCCAGAGTCAAACACAATTATTTCTGTTCTCGGCACAACAGCAGAAATGAATAATTTATTGTCGAACCATGATATTTTGCTAATTTCTTCTGAAACGCCAACCAGTAAAGGTTTTTCTTCAAGTTTATTACTAAAACGGTAAATGTATGGAGAGTTTCCGGCAAACCAAATTTCATTATTATACCTACAAATAGTACTAATTGATTTAGCTTTCATCTCAACACCTTTTGTAAAGGTCATAACTTGTAAAGAAGGAAAGTAAAAAGCACCATTGTTTAGTGTGGTAACCCAACATCCACCTTCTGTATCCCTACAGATAGAAGATACGGAATAAGTTTTCATTAAATGAAATGATGGGGTATCCAGGTTCATATTCTTAAAACCTTTTACTCCAGTGTGATACATTCCAATCCATAAAACATTATTACAATCTAAGGATAACCAAATAATGTTATTTTCAAATTCATATTTTTTAAATGTCCCATCTTTTCTATTAATAACGATAATGCTGCTAAAGCTTGATATAACTAAATAATTTTCTGTTGCTACAGCATGAGAAAACAAAGAAGTATAAAAATCCTGTGGGATGTCTAATTTAATGAAGTTATCATTTATATCATGGATACATGGAGTTGCATCCGGTTTTGTATAATTATGCAAAATTGTTCCATTCTCATTTATTTTTAGGACAACACCTTTATCGGACTGAAACTCTACCCATTCTGCATTTCCTTGTTTATCAATCTTTAATGGTTTTCCAAGATACCATGTATAATAAATATTATCAACAGAATCAACAAAAAAAGTACTTTTTGAAACATCTCGTCCCGATAAAACCCGATATTTATCTATTGTGTCATTGAAAGCATAAACATGAAATTTATTCTTATAATAATAAAATATTTTATCGCTTAATGAAGTAAACCATATTCGTCCTTTGTAATCTTCGTATGCCTCAAAAACGGTATTGTCAGATAAGTTATTTGTAATATCAAAATTTGTAAATTGATAGCCATCATATTTACTAATTCCCTGATTAGTACAGAACCATATATAACCTTTTGAGTCTTGAAAAACATGGTAGATCTCAGAACACGGTAAACCATTATTACTATCATAATTTATATTATAATAATCCTGGGAAAATGATTTCAGGGAAACAATTATTATAATTAGTCCGATTAAAATGGTTTTTTTAGGAATAAATCGCATTAATCCATCATTTTTTTTACAAATAACTATTAAAGATATGTCTTAACTTTAATTAAGTAACAAATGTTTATTAGGTATTATTTAACAAAACATCTTAGATGATATCTCTCCGCATATACATTTAATACTATTTCACAGGGGAACATATCAACGTTTCTATCAGAAAATTATATTATAAAGCAGAAGAAGCCCCGCTTATATTATTATTTTCATTCTAAAAAAGTATTAGTTTTCCCCACAACTTTCTTTAAATGAAGAAATCCATTGATCTTTAATACCCCATTCCTTATTCGGTTCCAATGTTGTCTCAATAATAAGCTCACCTCCGTTAATGATTTCTTGCTGAGTTAACCAGTTCCGTTCCAGTGGTTCCCCGTTTAATATTACAGATTGGATATAAAAATTATCTTTATTGTAATTTCTGACTTTAATATGAAATGATTTTCCATTTTCCAAATCAATGTTTATCTCCTCAAAAACTGGCGCGGTAAGGTAATACACTGGGTTACCGATGTTAGCAGGAGACAGGCCTATACTCCTCATTACAAACCAGGAAGACATTGTGCCCGCATCATCATCCATTGTTCGAAGATACGCCTTGGGTTGATTCTTATAAATTCTGCCAATATAGGGATCAATCCCTTTACTGTTATCGTTAAAATAAGTTTGTACGACTGTATCAAGCAATATACTTCGATAGAGTTTTTGTGACTTCCATGGTTCTTTTGTTGCATTGTACATACCAGGCACTTGCAAATCTGGCTGGTTTGCATGATTATAATAATAACCTTCAAAAAATTGATCCAATTGGGAAACAAATGCTTCTTCTCCTCCAGCTATTTTTTTTAATCCCTGAACATCAAAAGGGACAAACCATCTATACTGCCATATGGTTCCCTGATAAAGTCCGCGAGCCTGCATCCTATCAACATCATTTCTTTCAAGATCTTTAAAATCTTTTTCCCAGTATTTTTTATATTCCAATGCTCTAGATTCATACACTTTGCATAATTCTGTATCTCCCATAATTTTTAATATCTCAGCCATAGCCCAGTTATCATAAGAAGATTCCAACGCTTTATCGGGTGCACTATAGTCTAGATTATCCGCCTCTTTTATAAGTGAATCTTTAATTTCCTCAAAATTGATATCATATCCTTTGTTATAAGAATCAAGTAAAACAACTAAAGCATGTTCTGTCCTTACTGTAAGCGAAGGTTCGTGATTTGTGGCCCAGTTATTTTTCCCATACTTGTATAAATTGGCTATTGATTTTGAGATATTTCCATATTTCTCAGAATAGAACAAAGACAACATTGGTAGTTGTTCTCTATAATTATCCCAAATTGCCCAGCCATTATAAACATTAAAATCTGATTTTTGAATACTCCCATTTGTGGACATAAACATACCATCTTCTTCTGATATCAAATATGGAGAATGCAGTCCACGATAAAGTAATGAGTAGAAAAGCGCTTCGCGATCTTGCTCCCCCTTTACCTTTATCTTACTTAACAATTTATTCCATGCTTCAGAACTTTCTTCTTTTAAATCATTAAAAGAAATTTCTTCAATTCTTTCACTTGCATAATTCTCATTGACTGATGAAAACCCTATTTTAACATCAATAGCGTTTGTTTTTCCAGTAATAAGATATTGATGTGTATCAATTTCTTTAATTGAATTGATATCCTGAAATTGTAATGCATAGTAAATACGATAAATTCCGGCACTACATGTAGTTTTTGTATCTACCCAACCAGAAATTGTATTTTCTTTTATAATATGTTCTTCTGCAACAAACCTACCTGCAAATGCATAGGCAAGATCCACATATAAGCCGGAATTTTCATTTGGGAAGTGATATTGTTCCATCCCGAAATTATGTTTTACAGCCATTGATACATTAATTCCATTCTCAAAAGCAACACTATAAAAACCTGGTTCAGCCTTTTCTGTTTTTTTAACAAGTTTTGTTTCCTTGTCTGAATCTAAAATCGGTTTAATTAATATATTCCCACCACTTCCAACACAGCCTACACCTTCAAGACGTGTATGAGTAAACCCATCAAAATCTTTTGCATAATATTCGTATCCGGCATGAATATGAGGATTGGTTTGAGGACCAATACTCATCATACTAAATGGATAAGAAGCTGCAGGTGACATCTGACCATGATCTCCCGATGTACCTAGAAACACATTTACTTTTTGTGCTAATTCTACATTTGAATTTACTTCATTTTGTTGATTACATGAAAAAAACAAAAAAATTAAACAGACAGATATTAAATTTTTCATAAACGGGTTTTTCTTAATACAAAAAGGTTCCAAAGATGAGAAATTTTCTGACTCTGTCATAAACTTTTTGATATCATAATTAATTAACACAAAACATTAAGAATATATCTTAAAAAAAACAGAATGCCTCCACGCAATATATCATTAAGACTCTGGAGTATGAATAGAGACAGGAATTAAATTTATAACAAATCGAAGTTTCTAACTTCGATTTGCAGGGGGGATTACTTCGCTTATTCAAGAATAAAACTTACAACATCTGAGGCTTTCTTTGCGCTAGAATAAAAAATCATATCTTGTTTTAAATTATAATAACCTGAACCATCATTAATATTATAAAAATATACAACCAAATAAATCTCATCTCCTAGAGAGTAAGGTATTCGATCTAAAAATATAGGCCAAGTAAAATGAGTTTTAGAAATTGTTTTAAGACTCATTCTATCTGTGCAATAATCAAAATTTAGATTTGAAACATTAGAACTATCATTTAAAAAAAATCTACATGCAGTATATGTTGTTTCATCTGTTTCATAGGTAACGTAAATAGTTTCATCCTCTAAGGAAATATCTAAGCTTTTAACATTCAAACTAGATTGCTTATACATACTTCTTTCATACACAAGAGAAGGAACATTACCACCTACAAACTGATATGCAAATATTTTATAAACACCATAGTCGTCTTTACTGTAATTTAATATGTATGTACCAGCAGGAACATCTTTCAATTCATATCTTCCATTTTCATCTGTAGTTGCTGTTATAGAAAGTCCGGATATAGAAACCTCAACCCCACTTTTATCTTCAACTTCTATTCCTTCTTCATCATAGAGGCCTACAAAACCAACTATATCCCCTACAAGAAATTGATTTTCTTCATCCTTTTTACAACCCAAAAGAAGGCTAAGTATATTTATAATTAGTAATAATTTAAAAAGTTTCATATTTCAAAAATTTGATTTAAGATTTTTCACCATGGATACTCTTCTATTTCAGGAATAGTAATACTTGTAACAGGTGATGCATTTTCAACTTTTATTGTTGTATAAATTTCTTTTCCTGTTTCTATATCAATATAATATTGATATCCATATGCCGGATACATAATCATGTATAATTCTGAGCCTACTGGGAATTTATTTGTATCTATTTGAATATTAAAATCCAGGCTATAGTTAATACTATAGGTAACAATATCAGTTGAAATATAATTAGAGCACGAAACATCTTCATTGTCACTTAAATAATACCTTAACGAAAAATATTCTCCATCTTCAAAGTCACTAACTTCAACAGTGACTTTAAAATAGACAATATATTCCTGTTCGAGATCTGTTATCACCAGATTATCTATATTCATATCCGGGAGTGCATATAAATTAGTTTGATAAAGAGATATTGGTTCATTACCACCGACAACCTGAAAACTAACTATTTTATGTTGACAATAACCGTCCTTTTTAAAAATGACATTATATGTTCCTGTCAGTATATCATTAAATATAAATTGGCCGTTCTCATCAGTATAAACAACTTTTCGGGGATTACTTCCTTCTAAAATTACCTCTACACCACTGTTATCAGACATTGTGTTTCTCTGTTCATCATAGAGGGCTACATATCCTATTGCCTGACCTGATAATACATCATATTTTGTTTCTTTTTCACAAGCAGACACAAATACTATTAAAAATAACACACATAAAACATGTAGCTTATTTTCTTTTAATTCTATCATTACTCTGTTTTTTTATGGATGTTTATTTAAGGGACTATAATTGAGGCTATATTTGACTTCGTTCCTAAGAATGGATGTATATATTGATTCGAAGAGATATCATAATAACTAATATCATTTGCATTAGCCCCGTAAGCAACAATAAAAATTTCACTCCCGGACGGAAATAGGCCCTGATCGATATATAACTTCTGATCTAACGACGAACCACTTTCTTCATAAAAACCAATGGTTCCTTTCTGCATATAATTTTTATCTGAAACATCTTGAGAATCATTTATAAAATAATATATATAAGGCATTAAATAACTCCAAGAATAGATTGTATAATTATGATTAACTATACCTTTTAAATGAATTTCTGAACTATTCTCAACTTCTAACAATAAATTTTCAATTGTTGTAGTTGATTTTTCAATAAGATTACATTTGTAATAGATAGGTTCATCTCCTCCTACAATTTGATATCCTTGTCTTTGAAACTCCCAGGAATCTTCCTTTGAAATAATAAAATTATAAGTGCCGGCAGGAATATCTAAAAGCTCAAAATCTCCTACACTATCAGTTTTTGTTGTAATTAAAGGATCGCCTCCTTCTAATTTTATAGTTAACCCACTATTATCAGTCATTTTACTTTCTACTTCATCATAGGTATAGATTCTCCCCATAAGTGTTCCTGTTAAATTGTATTCAACTACTTCGGATTTCTCACAACCAATAAAAATTAAAAATAAAAGAATCAATGTCTTAAATATCTTTTTCATAAATTTTTTGTATGAAATTCATGTTATAAACACAATGTTACTATCATAAATATATTAAAATAAAAAACAATATTTTACACTAAATTTCAAAAGTTTATTTTTAGAATAAAAAGTTACTATTAAAACAATTATTAGTCATAAAATTTATTTTTATTTAAATAGAATCAAGTAGTACTTTTTATTTGTTAAGGATAAAATTCCTACTGGCCAAACAAAAGATATATTTATAGATCATTTATTTTCTTTTGTTTTTTTATAATAAATAGTCCTACACCAGCCAACAATCACAACTGATACTAAAAATGTAGCAACAATCAACATTTCATACGATCCCAAATAAGTATTAAATCGAATTAATTCACTTAATCCGGATTCTGTTTCTGTATAATAATGATAAGTTCCAAACATTAGCACTATCCAACTACAATGTAATGCCCAGGAATAACCAATATGTCGGGTCCTTAAAATGAGTTCATTTCTTACTATCCCAACAAAAAATAACGTAGTGAGTGTTATAAATTTTATATTTCCCCTATCGAGAAAAATCCACTTATAAAACACAAAATGAATAATTGAAAAAAATACAGCTAAACCAATTGATGCGTAAATGGGGGAGATATTTTTACGTTTTACAAAAACTAATAAAGGTAAGGCCCCCATAATAATTTCTTCATTCAAAGTATAAAAGAAAATATGGTAGTAGTTCGTCCAGTTTATCAATAAAATCTTAATATTATTTTTAGTTGCTATATACTTAACTATTGTCAGGCAGGCTAAAATCAACAATCCTAGTATTAAAAATGTTTTGATTACTTTTTTTAAATCAAGGTTTAATCCAATGGAACTCAAAAAATCTTTTCTCCAGATAAAATAACTTATAAGGATTATTACTGCTGTCCCAATTGATGAATCATACCATCCTCCAAAATAATTGTAGTTTAAAAAGCCATATGATGATATTAAAAGGCTAAATAAGATGGTTTGTTTAAAAGTGTGAATTATTTTTGTATTCATTAAGTTAATTTTATTATATCATATTTTATCTTTAAATCATGTCTTTTCTCAAAAACAGTCATATTCCTCCTGCTCTTATAAATAAGTATTTCAGATGAAGACCTTAAATTGAAATTTAAAATAAAAAAAATTATTCCTCTTCTTTATACTGAAAAACATTATATGGTAATGAAACACCTTTTATCTCCAATACAACAACTCCATGGCCAACAACTTCACGGATTATTTCTTTTTCCTGGGAAGTTGAGAATGATTCTTTTGTCCATAAATCCCGGATAGTATATCCTTTCGATGCATCCAAACCAACTGCTGAAAGATCAAAAGTTATTTTTTTAATCTCTTCAGTCCTGTTCAAAAGAGCAACAGCCACTTCCCCACTCATTGTTGAAATAAGTGGTTTAGCCCATACTTCTAATTCTCCGTAATCTACAACACGTCTTGCCTGGTAAACAAACGGACTTTGATTAAGAGCAATTATTTCTTTATTCGTTACAATTTCTAAGGTTTTCTGGCTCATGGTAGTTAAATCATTACCAAGCAATAACGGAGAATGCATGATGCACCACATTGTGAAATGGGTTTTGTCTTCATCGAAAGACATTCCCCGTCCAACCTGTAACATGTCCATATCGTTATAATGTCCTGCTGATGCATAAGGCCATAGATCTGCATTCAGATCGATTATTTTTAAAATAGAATTAAAATCATTACTAATATCCCCGGATATCCTCCATGAATCAGCTACTTGCGTAACCCATTTACCTGGGAATTGCCAACGACAAACGTTATAAACAGCATCGGGCTTTATCGAATATATTTTTCTTCCTATCTCTGTGTAGCGGGTTTGTTCATCAAGTCCTAGCCAACTTCCGCCACACCAGTCAACCTTTAAAAAATCAAAATCCCATTCTTTCAGGTATTTTGTTAAATCCTGTTCATCGTGACCAAATAATCCCATGCCTATTCCTATCGTATCGTTGTCCCAATATGAAGCACAAGTATTAATACCAGCATCTGAATAAATACCAGCTTTAAGTCCTTTTGAGTGAATATAATTGGCAAGACTTTTCATTCCACTGGGGAATCGTTGCGGATGTGATAGTATATTCCCATTTTCATCGCGTCCTCCAAAAAAACCATCATCTGTATTGATATAGGAATACCCGGCATCTTTTAAGCCTGACGAAACCATCGCATCAGCCTGGGATTTTATCATTTCCTCATCAATATTTGTGCGGTAATTATTCCAGCTAGCCCAACCCATAATGGGAGGTTTTGTTGATAATTTTGACTCGCGGACAACTTTATCTCTACTTAACTCTTTTGAATTCTCAGTACCTTGATTGCATGATAACAGCAATATAAAAAAGAAGGGAATTAGTAGTTTTTTCATTAGTTAGTTATTATTAAGGATTTGATTATAGTTAGTTTTTTAATTAATCATTAAAACGTAAAAATATAAAAACCAAAATATTAACACAGTCATTTAGCTATTTATTTCCTTCCTTAAAGTGTAATACTATACTTATATTTTTTGACTATAACAGGGAAAAGTACAAAGACTTTATTAGCTATTGGATTATTTTTCTATAGTTATATAAAAAATCCGCTGTATCAATATCCATTTCATTCCCATTTATTGTAAAATCTAACCATTGATAATATGTACAACACTCGGTGTGACCATATTCTACATCTAAAAAGATTGTATCCACATCATTATTTCCGAGATAGAGGTAAAAATCCTTAATACCGTCCCCACTAAGCCAACCAAGCTCGTGACAAGTTAAAATAACTTTTAAATTTACTGAATCGATATACATTTCATGTTCCATAATTTCTTTTTCATTATTTTGAAAGTAGTAAAACTCTATGGAATCAGATGAAATTAAATTATTAAATATTAAATCCTCCCCAGTAATTGAATCTGTTATCTTCATGTTTAATGATTCAGGAGGGGTAAAGCATTCGGGACAATTCTTTATTTTTTCACAAGAAGTAAAATTAAAAATCACAACACATAAATAAAGAATGATATACTGTGGTACCTTTTTATTCATTGTTAAATTATTTTTTCATTAATAAAACAGCATAAATTTTGCATACTTTATAACTTCGCTTTGAAAGATACCAAGAACAAAAAATAATTCTACTTCTTATTCAATCTCACTTGCTGATACAACATTAACCAATACATAATTTACGGAATATGGTTCAGCATGTATCACTTTCTTAACGATTAAGTTGTATTCATTTCCTGCTTCAAAACTAAACCCTTCGATTTCCGTAAGAGCCATCCAAGTATTTGTTTCGTTAACTCTAACTTTTAAGGCATCATAAATTTTGGGAATGTTATCTTCATCATATTCAGATGGAAATTTTGGGGTAAACTTTACTGTTTCTGAAGAAACAAAAAGCTCAATATTTTCTTCTGAATCTTCTGTTATTACTTTCTCTTTTGAAAGAATATTTACCAACACATATTTAATAGATGAAACATCCTGGGGAGGGTCCTGCATCCAAATCTTCTTCACTTCCAGTTTATATTCATATCCTCTTTCATAATTAAAATCAAATCCTTCTGTTAATATATCTACCAGCATTTGTTTCTGACTATTATCACTTTCCGAAAAAATCAAAGGCTGAGTCCAGATATCACTCATTATACTTGCTCCAAATCCAGTTTCGGGATATATCGTCATTACAACATTTTTTTCTCTATCTCCTTCTTCTTTAGAGCAACCAGCAATAAATACACTAATAATTATAAATCCATAAAACAAATGTTTTTTTCTCATTTTGGTTTCTTTTATTTAGTTAACATGTTTTATAGATGTAATGTGGAATCTAATGGTTGCGTTACATTTTTTAACAGAAGACATAAATTTTATTAATTCTCTTCATCTGATATATTCGATATAATATTAATTCCGCTCTTTCTCATAAGCTCACTTGCATTAAAGTCATTGCAAATAGTTGGATGAAGTTTGTAACTAAAAAGCATAGTATCATTTTTAATTTCACTATTAAAACTATAATTTGCAACTAACTTTTTTCTCTCTGCTAGTTTTGCCAGTTCAATATCGTGTGTTGCTATAATTCCTGACGTTTTTAACTTACCGATTTGATTAATCAACGAGAAACCTCCTTTATGTCTGTCTTCTGAGTTTGTCCCCTTAAACATCTCATCTAGGAGAAAAAATACATTGTGATTAGAGTCTATTAATTTTAGCATTTTTTCTATTCTCTCTAATTCAGCATAAAAAGAAGATACACCTTCTTTCAAATTGTCCTGGGTCCTCATGCTTGTAAATAATTTTAAATTAGAAACCTGCCCATATTTTGCACAACAAGGAGCGCCGGATAATGCCAATACAAGGTTTACACCTACAGTTCTTAAAAAAGTACTTTTCCCTCCCATATTAGAACCCGTAACCATAACAACATTACCATGTCCTTCTGAGTGAAAATCGTTACATACCCGCTTATTGAAATGAATTAATGGATGCCCCATCGACTCAAAATGCATGTAACTATTCTTTTCTGTTATCACTGGAAATGCATAGGATAAATTTGAAAAGCAAAAACCGGCAAAGCTATTGATGACTTCAAACTCACTAACCGCCTCGGCCCATGGTTTTAAAAATGCTTTATTTTTTGATTTCCATTTTTCTGTTCCAATAATCAAGTAAATATCCAATAGTAGAAAACTATTTAGCAGAGGATAAATCTGATTCCCTCCTATTGCTATATATTTAATTTTCACACCTCGTTGCTGAGAAAACTCCAATAATCGGCAAAGTTTGTTTATCTCATGAAATGCTGAATATCTATTCTTTAATAGAATGAATTTTAATTCAATTAATTTTTCTGACTTGAAGTTTTCTCTTTCAATTTTATTGATGAGTGTCCGATACCCTCTTAAAATGTTAATATTATCCTGTGAGGTTTTAACGATATCGTCAGCAATGGGTTTTAGTTTTCTAATAATTAGATAATTAATTAATGAAATAATCATAAAAAACCCCACATAAAAAAACCAATTCGATGCATTCAGATTTGATATAAGAAAATTATACAGAAGTAAATAAAAGCTAAGCAATGACAGAATCGAAAGCGCCATTGCAACTGCAATTAAAATCCCTCTGTTTTTTAATAAAACAATTGGAGCCTCTACCCATTCTAATAATTTGTTATAATCGCTTTTTTTGTTTTGAAAATGCATGCCAGACGCTTGGAAATCTTGCCTCCAATCCAACTTTTCAGAGAGTTCTTTTATAGCATTTTGTCTGTTTTGTATTTCATCATTAGCGGCAGGTTCAGAAAGCCAATCTGCTAACTGTATCATACCCGACTCTGTGGTTGTTCTGTTGATTAGTTGAAAAACAGAATGCTGTCCGAAAATATCTAAATCAGAAGTATACGGATGATTATGATTGATAAATCTATTTCCAGCATCAAAGTCTCCTAGATTGCATTCTTCTCTTAAAATTTCAGACTTATTAATATCTTTCAGGAATGTGGTATGCTTTTTTAGATACGATGTTTTGTTATAAAGTTTGATTGCCAGACCAAAACATAACATAGCAATAGGAAAAAAAATCAGAATAGGAATAAGTAATTTGAATTTAATCAAGTAAATAAGCACAATACCTGAAATAATAAAAACAATCAACCTAAGGAGAGAGAGATAAGTTAACCTCTTACTCAGGTCAAGTAATTGGTTCTCATATTTTTTTATATTATCTCTATAAATTCTCATTGACTATCAATTTAATTTTCCGAATATTTCATCTCTTGGTCATACTATATAAATTCATTTGTCTAACTTTTTATTTTGTATCTTTTTCTTACTCAACATATTCATTAATAAAATCCTCATTGATTTTAATTAACTGTTTTTCTGTATTCAAGACATCTTGCAGATACAAAACAAGTATCTTCTTACTCTCTTTAGAATTATTTAGGACATTTGCATAAGCAAAGTTCCCCAATTTTTCTGCTTTAGTTTGAATAAGATCTGACAAGGAATTCATTAAGATAAGTCTTGACATTATCTTGAAATCAATTGAATTAATCTGATCTCTTTTATAAAAATCCAATCCTGAATTGCTTAATGTGGAAACTGTTAAGCCATTTGCTTTTCGGAATAGGTTAAGAATTGTGTCAGAAGATTCTGTGTATTTAATAAGTGTATCCAGCAAATTAGTTTGTTCCTCAACTACGCTTTTTAACTGAGAATAGTTGTCCTGAATTTCCATATTTATGGCTTCAATGGATGCAAGATGATATTTTCGAGCCTGATTACTTTCCTTTATATTGCTCAAAAACAAGGCAATTAAAACACCTGCTGTAACTATTGTAAATTCGATTAAATAAGGTTTAATTTTTTTCATCATTGACTATATTTTGTAAGAAGTAAACATACAAACAATCTATTCTAACTCTTTATATTTTGCCAGTCCGTTTTATTTATCATAAAAACATTAACAGGCATCTCTTTGTAAATCGTTTGCCTTTCTTTTTTCATTCCATTTTTTAGTGCAACCTTCTCTGATTTTATATTCTCTACATGTACAATGGAGATTAACCTGTTTGTAAACGAATTGGAGAAAGCAAAATCACGACATTTTCTGGCAGCTTCTGTTGCATATCCCTTATTCCAGAATTTAGGTAACATAGAATATCCAATCTCCATCTCTTTGTTTCCATCTACTTCCTGTATTAACAATCCGCACTGGCCAACTAATTCGTTGGATGATTTATCTATCAATACATTCATTCCGCCCAGGTCATTTTTATAACGGTTTTCACAAATCTCAAACCATTTATCACATTGTTCTTCTGGAGTTATAAGGTTTGCCAATCCTAGAAATCGTGCTACTGAACCATCTTCAAATAATTCTAACCATGTATTATAATCTTCCTGAGTTAATAACCGAAATCTTAATCGTTCAGTTTCTTGATTAGTTAGTAAGTATTTCATATTCGTATTTTTTAAGTCTGGCTTATTTCGCTAAGCTAAATTTCATATTTATTCAATTTTAACAATCCATTCTGTTACCTCAGGAAACTTTGTAAAAACCAAATCATCATGACCGGGTATAATATAATTTATATTTGTCACCAATGTTTTCATTCTTTTTATGGCATCAACATAGGCATCAGGATCGGAAGTTAACGAAGAAGAAAGAAGATGTTCCAAATTATAATAACACCATACAGCATCTGAAGCGACTACAATCTTTTTATCTATAGTATTTGAGTTTACTAAAACATATTGGTTTGCATACGTATGTTTTGATCCTGTATAGACTCGAATCCCGGGGAAGATTTCAATATCATCACCATCAATTAAATTAAGTCTTCCTTCCAGATTAATATTTACCAGTTCTTGCACATCTTTCTTTTCGAATCCAAACGAGTTTCCTCCTTCCTGCCATGCATCTCTCACAAAATAGGTAAAATCATCTTTTTGCATCCAAACATTAGCATTAGGGAATTTATTTATCTCTCCAATATGATCAGTATGAGGGTGTGTTACTATAATATCTGAGATATCATCGGGATTCAATTCAAGTCGTTTGAGGGCTTCAACAGGAGTTATGGATTTAATGTTGTGTGTGTTATCTGTATCAACAAAACCAACATCTACCAAGATATTTTTATCATTATTGCTTTTTATTAACCAGAACATATTACAAGGTCTGATACTATCGTTCTCGTTTGCTCCTATAACTATATCCTTTGCTGAAATATCAAATCCTGATTCTCTGTATTTAATAGCGTAAACCTTGTATTTCGTGGAGTTTTGTCCGTTCATTTTAAAAAATATAAGGGGAAATGATAATAACAAAAATAATTTTAGTTTCATGGCAGTAATTTATTTAGGTGTTGTTTTCTTAAAGTATAAAAAGCATTGTGGCTATTTATGTTGCATTCAAAAGAACTATAATACAGAGTCCCACAGAGAATTTACTAAGTTACAGAGAGAAGAAAAAAATACAATTTTGTACTTTTTTTTACTCTTTGAATAACCTCATTAAAAAGTTTTGCAAAAATAATATGTTCGGCCAGTTTTTATTAAAATTTATCTATCTTAATTTATTTATTATTAAAAAGGCAAAAATTAGCGAACTAATTTAACAAATAACTCTTCGAGACCATCAAAAATATTATGATTTTGATTAAATATCAGGCACTGATAATGTTTTCAAAATTTTAACCCCATTTTCATTATCCGAGTTTAGTTCTATCGATTTCTTATAAGTTTCAATTGCTTTATCCTTGTCTCCGTTTGCCAAATATGCTTCTCCTAAACTATCATACACATTATAAGACTCTGGATATTCAGCAACATTTAATTTAAAGATTTTAATCGCAGTTATAAAATCATTTTTTGTCAAATATGAATATCCCAATTTATTAATAGTACTCTCCAAAAACAGCAATTTTTGTTTATTTTTTTCCCTTTTCCTAAAGGTTTTATAATATTCAGTTGCTTTATCAATTCCCTTTGTTTCTATTAATTCTAAAAAATCATTTTCTCTCTCAAGGAACTCTTTGCCTGCTAAATCTTTATCTAATAAATGTAATAATCCTGCTGCATATTTTTTGTATCCTTTTAGATCACGCAAATAATTAGATTTTGAATATATTAAATACCTGACACATTTATTACGGTATTCTTCGCTTTCAAAAATGTACTTAAGATAATCTTTGTTGTATGCATTATAATAAGCCCAATCTACATACCAATCATATTTTTGAAATTCATCAATTGTTTCATTCATAATTTCAGTTAACATTTGAATATCATGTTCAAACAAGGGGATAAAAGCTTTATAAAAATCAAGTATTTTATATGAGAGTGTATCGTTTTCAGTATTATGAGATTCATTTAATAGTTTTAATAGTTGGTAGCCTTTATCAGAGTATGAAAAATTATTATAGTAAGTAATATCACAAAGACATTTTTTGCAGTATTTAAAATTACTTTCATTAATTGTATCGTAGTATGATTTTGGAATTTCTCTATTAATAATTTCTTCTAATCTTTCATTTTTTTCTTTATAAAGTTCAATTATATTATCAATGTGTAGAATATCTCTTTGTAAGTCTTGTTGTACTTGAGCGTAAACTTTATTCTTATAAATTTTATCCTTTCTACCTTCATTCCAATTATTTATTTGAAGAGCAATAAGAATTCCAATTACAACAAGAAGAATTTCTCCAATTGCATACTTAATGTAGCTTCTCTTTTGGTTATTATTCATAAGATCTAAACGTGTTTGTCCAAATAATCTATTCATTATTAGGTCTTTGTATTTTCAGAACCAAACAAAATTATATTTAATGGCTATCTTTTGGATCTGTATCGCCCTAAATATATTGTTAATTTCTAAATCTTCCATATTTCAATTCAGCTAAATAATAATGAATTATTCTTTAGTTCTCATACTTCTGTATAACCTTCAAAAAAAGCTTTTTTGCAATAACTTATGATTTATTTATCTTGCGGCCGAAATACTCAAAAAAAATATTTCACTTATTTTAATACAAGAAATATGTCAGAAGAATTAAAACCTTGTCCTGTTTGCGAATCGCCTTATGGTTACTTTTTAAGAGAACATTTATATGCTTGTCCTGAATGGAATCATGAATGGAATCCGGATGATGTTGTTGAAGAGGATACACTTATTGTAAAGGATGCCAATGGAAATATATTGCAAGATGGAGATTCTGTAATTGTAATTAAAGATTTACCCGTTAAAGGAGCTTCCGGACCGATAAAAGCAGGTACAAAAGTCAAAAAGATACGCCTTGTTGAAGGTGACCACAATATAGACTGTAAAATTGAGGGATTCGGTGCTATGGCTCTTAAATCAGAATTTGTTAAAAAAGCTTAACCGGGTTCATTTAATAATCTGAAAAATATCACTCATTCCTTAACACCCTGGACTCTATTATTCCACTTACCTGATAATATGAGATTAGAAGTATCCAGGTCAGCCCGTTTAAGACGATAACTATTAGAGACATAACTAAAAACTTATAAGGCAATGAGTAAAAATTTGCCATTATTGATGGTAAGGTGGATATTATAGCTACAACAACGCCACCAAACAAACCAGAATATAATAACGTACTGTTTTCTTTGAACAGAATTTTAACTATTGCAGATTTATTATAGCCAACAGATAAAAGTAGTGCTATTTCCTGTTTTCTGTCTTGAATATTTCTTGCCAGCACAATAGCTGCACCAATCGTTCCCAATAGCAATCCAAGCGCTCCCATAACAAGAAAAATGGTAAGATAAGTGTTTTCTACAGATTTAAATTCTACTAATTTATCTAGGGTATGCTCCATGCTCCAGCCGTAGTCCCTGAAAAGCATATTTAGCTCTGCTGTCATTAGCGAATCCTTAGCTGTTTCCCCATCAATTAAAAAGACGGAGCTCCCACTAGAAGACGGGAAATTTTCCAAAAAATATTTGTTTGAGATAATTATGTTGCCCTGAAAAATAGATCCCGCTAAACCTCCTACAAGTAAAAGATTTATTTCTTTTCCCAAGGCATTTTTATAGACCAGCGTGTCTCCAACCTTTTTACCAAGTCCCCATTGAATAACAGTTTGGTCAGCAATAGCAGGAATTGCATTTTCCAGTTTTTTATCTAAAGATTTCCATGGATTTTCCTCATCCAGGTTCTCGGACTTGGTTTGAAAAGAAAAACGCCCGTTTAGTTCAGCCTGATTTACTCCCAGAATTCGAGGATTACTGATTAAGTTCAGGTTCAGACAACTGGCATCATCCCCTTCATGTGTTCTGAATTGGACAAAATTATATTCTTCAGTAAAACCCATTTCTGCTTCTACTTGTTGATTATTCAAATTCTTCAGCACAGGCACTGTTGATTCAGCCATATACATAAATCCTCCAGTCCCACTGGTCTTATTATTTGCAGCTTTAGACAAATCCTTTCGATTCATTCCTGTAGAAACAGCCAGAAAAGTTCCGATACATAAAAGAATTATCACACTGATACTCCTGCCCTTATTACGTAAAAGATTTTTCGATCCCAGATTTTGTAATTGCAAGGCAATTGTTTTATTCTCTATTTGTTTAAAAATCAGCATCACAAACAAAAAGAAAGAAATCATAAGGATTATTCCGGCAGTAAAAAACACTGTTGGATTTAAAGTGTCTGAAGAAATTAATTGCCAAACAATCAGTATTATTCCAAGAACAAGACTTGTAACTGCTGATATCTTTTGTATTGATATTGTTTCTTGTTTTGTTTTTGTGAGTTTTTTTTGCAGACTGGCAATGTTACTTCTCGTAAGCTTCTTAATTACAAAATAAAGACTCACCAACGAAACCACAATACTTGATATTCCTCCGATAATTAAAGTTTTTGGTAAAACTTTTACTTCAAGAATAGTAGTTCGTACGATATCACCCCAAACTTTTCCTAATCCATAAAAAACAAGACGGGTATAGAGTAGACCTAAAAATGTACCAATTAATACACCTAATATTGTTGAAGCCAGGCTTTCTAATGTATAAATGCGATTTATTATTTTACCTGAGAAGCCAATAGCCGAAAGGGTTCCAATCTGATCTTTTCGCTGTTCTATATGAAATACAAAAAGTAAAATAGTTAATATAATTCCTGATAATAAAACAAAAAAACTAAGGGCTATGAATAACTGACCAAAATCCACCCCGTTTCTTGCGGCATATAATCCATTCTCTTTTAAACTAAAAAACTGAAGATTGAGAGCCATGGGATTAATCGATTCTTCGAGTCCTTTTTCGATATCCTGCTCAGAATATTTATTAGCATCAAAACGAAAAGCTGTATAATCTCCAAAACGGTTTTTCCAAAGTTCTAGTCCAAGTGAATTATTAATAAATGCTTTGGGTGTTCCGCGATAATCATCCCAATAGTCTTCATCTTTATCCCGAATTTTACCAAGTTCAATAGGAATTCCTGTCTCCCAGTCGCTGCAACTTCCAGCATCGCTAAGACCTGGTAAATATGGCATCAGGGTCGGATCTCCATAAAGTCCGTTTAAGGGAACAATATCTTTTACTGTTAACGATAATTGTTTCTCTTCCAGTTGACGCAAAGGTCCAATTGCAAAATAGGTTAGTTTAACAGTATACCCTTTCTTTAACGAGAGATCATTACCCAACCAATCATTTACGATAATCTCATCCCTGTTGAGCTGAGAATCATCTAAGGTTGAAACAAATGAATAAGGTGTTTCCTTTCCATCTCTTTCAAATGAATTCACAAAATAAGTTAGTACAGACTCCGCATCAGTAAAATTCTCTTCTATCTTATCTGACACTACTTCATCAATAAAAACCCTTTCAGAATAAAACTCCCATTTGTTTGATTCATCAAGAAATCTTAAATCAAAATTCCCATCTTTCGGTTTCCATAGAGATTGAACTGAATTAATTAATTCAGTGTAAGAATATTCTTTATTATTATCAATAAAAACCAGGTTTATCCTACCATCAAGATCCATTAAATCATTTAGCCAGTCAAGATTAAGAAAAACATTAAAAGGAGCTGTTTGCGAATTCTGAACATTGAACCGACCAAAATCAGCTTTTGTTACTATCGCTTTTACAGATACTCGTACAGAAACAGATTGTTCTTCATCTGAGACAAAAGGAGTGTTTAAAGGAATAACACTGGCCTTTTTAATTCTTAATAGAAGATTATCACCTACATTAAGATTTAACCTTTCTGCTAGGTTTTCACTGATAACAACCTCATTGCTTTCAAGTGAATCGTAAGGAAAAGTTGTACCAATAGCATCTTTAAAATTTTTGTCAATACCCAGAACCTGAATGTTATTTACTCTTAATTTACCGCCACCAGTAATTCCAATCCCCTCTAGCTTAAGCATCCCTGACGTAGGAACTTCTAATTCTGTCTCAATTCTGTCTGCGTAATCCTTTGAGAAAAATCGGTCGCCTGCACTAACCGAATGCGTAATATTACCAAGGCGATAATGTACGGTTTGCTCAAGGCTATAGGTAACAGAATCTCCAACAATTAAACCTCCGGTAATAACTGCTGTTGATATTGCCACTCCAAGAGCAATCGTCATGTTTTTACTTAAATAATGTAAAAAACTTTTTAAAGCCAGGTTAAGTACAGACATATTATCTTGTTCTTTCTTTAAATTGTCTTTATAATAGAATCCTCAGAATAACTCATCTAGTTAATTCTGAGGATTATTTTTTATTTACTTCTCCCAATCATCTGTTCTGAATGATGATGCAGGTAATCCATATGTATTGAAAAGATCACCTACAACAAAATCATCAAAAGCATAACGAACAGCAACCGGAATACTCACTCTTGGAGATGTTAATGTAATCCCCTCACTTGTTATGATTGCCTCTGCAGGATAAAACTTTTTATCCTCCCCAGCTACTTTAAAATTCTCTAATTTTTTACCAAAAGAAGTGAGTCCAAATTCTGCATGCTCAAAGGTCAATCTCACTAAACTTCCTTCTATAATCATCTCTTTTAACACAGGACCAGAATAAGCAAAACCTTTTTTGTCGTATGTTTTTGCCAAAGCAAAAAAAGCTAATCTCTCTCCGGCAGTTTCCTTATCAGCAGGATGGATACAATGTTTTTCTCCAACATCCAAAAGACAGGCCATTCCGATATTTGGTAAATCATCTGAAGCTTTAAATTGTGCTTCTCGTAGCATAGCCGAATTTATTTCTGAAATCCCATAATTATAAGGGGCTATCTGGGCATAGTAAAATGAAAAATCACCGATTCCCCACTCATTTCTCCAGTTCTGGATTAATCCAGGCATTAGTTTCTCATATTCCTTGGGATGAAACAAATTTGCTTCTCCCTGATACCAAATCACTCCTTTAATAGCAAATCCAGCCATAGGGTTTATCATCGCATTAAAAAGAGATGTTGGTGTATATTGATTAAATTCTTTTGTTGAATTCTCATCGTAAAGTTTTACCCAGTCATACTCTTTAAGCTCATTTTCACTCATCCATGGCTCAATAGGTGTTCCTCCCCAGCTTGAACAGATTAAACCTACTGGAACATTCAAAACATCTTGTAATAAACGTCCAAAATAATATGCTGTAGCGCTGAATTCAGCAACAGTTTGTGGATTACATTCTAGCCATTCCCCTTTAAAATCAAATTGAGGTTCAATATTAGTAGCTCTCTCTACTGTCATTAATCGAATTGAATTATTTTCTGATGTTACAATAGCTTTGTTTGCCCCCTGGACAGGTTGATTTCTATAACCCAACATCGGCATCTGCATGTTTGATTGTCCGGAACAAACCCAGACCTCACCAATTAATACGTTACTTAACGTAATTTCCTGTCCATCAGAAATTGTAATTGAGTATGGCCCTCCAGCGACAGGAGTACTAACATTTAATTTCCAGTTTCCTGCTCTATCCGAACTTGTTGAATAGATTTTATTATCCCAGGAAGTAATAACTGTTATTTCTGTATTTTTATCAGCCAGTCCCCATAAAGCAGCTTCGGTTTGTTGTTGTAAAACCATGTTATCTGCAAAAATTGCTGGTAATTTTACTTCTGCCTTAACAAATACTGGCAGCACAAGAAAAAAGAATAGAATTAGATTTGTCTTTAAATTAGCTTTCATTTTTTTAATATTTTAAACTAAACATAAAGGCTAATTTAAGAATATTTGGTTCTTCACTGATATTATTGATTTCAAAGTTTACACTGCCATCAGGTTAAGCTTGCCTTCTCCTATCTCATATTGTTTATCCATACGTTGAGCCAGCTTTGATGAGTGGGTTACAACAATAAGGGTAACATTTAGTTGTTTATTGAGTTCAAGCAATAAATCAACCAATGAATCTGCATTTTTCTGATCCAGGGCCCCTGTTGGTTCATCGGCAAGAATTAAAGAGGGGTTATTTATTAATGCCCTTACAACAGCAACCCGCTGGCACTCTCCTCCGGATAACTCACCTGGTTTTTGATTTCGAAGATCCCATAAACCAACTTTCTTTAGCAATTCTTCTGCTTTTTCCAAAGTTTCTTTTTTATCTCTCTTATTTGGCAGTGTTGGTATTAAAACATTTTCTAAAACATTTAAATACGGTAGTAAATGGTGTAACTGAAACACAAAACCAATTTCTTTATTTCTGATAGCTAATTGTTCGTTCCTTGATATCTTATTCAGGTTGTAATCTAAAAATCTGATTTCTCCTTCATCTGGTTTATCCAGGGTTCCGATTAAATTTAGCAGTGTAGTTTTTCCTGAACCAGATGGACCAACAATAGCAATCTTATCTCCTTGCTCAACTTCCAAATTCAGGTTGTCAACTATGATTCGCTGAGTTTTTCCGTTTGAAAATGATTTTGTAACATTCTTTACAGTAAGTAACATATATTATGATTTAGCTGTTTTGTATACATCAACAAGTGCTTCAGCAAGTTGATTGACATTAAAACTTGTCTCCGCACCTTTTCTTGCTTTCTCACTTAACTCTTCGAGCAGTTTTTCATCATCAAGAAGTTTTTGTAACGATTTTGCCAATTGAGCTGGCCTGTTCTCATCATAGATTAACCCACCTTCAGATCTTTCCACAATCTCAGGGAACGCACCCAGTCTTGGTTGTACAACAGGAATTCCACAAGCAAGGGCCTCAACAAGATAAATACCAAATGCTTCTCCGTTTCGAACAGGAACAGAAATCATTGACACTTCATTAAAATAATTCATCCTGGCCTCTCCCTCAAACTCTTTTTGAAACTCAACTGATTCTTCAAGCCCTTCTTTTTTTAGCTTTTTCCTGACGGACTTAATGTACTTTTTATCATCTCCCGTACTTCCTCCGGTAATTAATAGTTTCACATCCTCATATCCGGGATTACTTTTCACTAATATAAAAGCATCTACCAGAATATCAAGTCCATTCTCATGACACATTCTTGAAATATAGCCAATATTACGTTTCTTTTTTGCTGCATTGATATACTTGTAATTATCCGGATCTACTCCCAGGTTTACTGTGTGTATTTTATCCTTTGGTAAATCCATCTTGTGAAGCGATACATCAGCATAATATTTACTTACAGAAACAAAACCATCTACATCTTTTCCTTTTTCTGACATCAATTTCCAGACCTTATCACGAAAAGGTTGTTCCATAACGTCTACCCAAACATCTTCGTCCTGAAGACTGCAAAAGATAGGTGCTTTTACTTTTTCTTTGAGTTTATGCGCTAATCCTAACAAAAGAGCATTAGAGAGTTGGATTACATCTGGCTTATAGTGCTCAGCTATCCAATCAATCATTCGTTCGAGTTCTTCTTTTTGAGTGCCATCTTCACCAAGGAGCATAGAAACAGTCATATCTTCTAAACCTGTTGCACGAGTTGACCCCGCCATACTTGCAGCTAATTTCAAAATTGGCTTTGAATTCAGGAGTTTATCAAGCCAGGCAGGTGCTTTTCTAAAAATAGGATATGCCTGCTTGAGATAAACACTTACTGCTCCATAAAATACAGGAACTTCTTTTATATCATGCTCATCAGAGAATAAAGGAAGGTACATGGGAACTTTAATTACATCGTGGCCTAATTTTCTGAGAGCATCAAAATAGGTTATATCTCTTAAACAATTGCCACAATAGAAACTTCCTCCTGATCCCGGGATGATTTGTATGATCTTCATCTATGTTTGTTTTATACTATTCAAGATACTTTTTAATTCTTTATGCGATCAGAGTACTAATCTTTAACCGCAGAGAAACGCCGCGTAACGCAGAGGTAAATCTTCGTTTCCTATTTCTTTCCTAAACAATATATATTTCCATCCCCTGCGCCAACAACTAATTTGTTATTCACTAAAACAGGGTTTGAGTAAATCATACTTCCAAGTTCATAGTTCCAGTCTAACTTACCATCTTTTAAATTCAGCACGAATAAATCTCCTCTCATATTTGCAGCCAAGACTTTTGTTGGAGATACAACACACGAAGCATCAACCTGATTCCCTGAATTATACTTCCATAACAACTTTCCGTCGTTTTTGTTAAGACAATAAATAAATTTATCTCTATTCCCAACAATTACTTTTTCTTTATATACTGAAGGTGAAGCAATAAAAGGCTGTGTTGAAGTCTCGCTTGCCATTCTCCACTTAATCTTTTTTGCTGATAAATCTATTGAAGCAAAGCCCCCATCATAGTCACCCACAAAAGCTATGTTATCAATAATACTGGGTGAACCAGCTACGTAAGTTCCTACTTCAACTACCTCATCAGCTTTTCCGGTACTAATATCAACAACATGAACCAAGCCGTCACACCCCCCGAATATTGCTTTGTTATTATAAATTGATACAGCCCCGTTTATATAATTGTTTGTTTCGTATTTCCATACATTTTTACCTGTTTTTGCATCAACACAATGAAGGTAATAATCATAACTCCCAATTACAATATAAGTTTTACTTCCACTTTTCCAGTAATTAGGAGCACCAGAAAATTGGTTTTCTGCAAGATATTCCCAATTTTTCTCTCCTGTCTCTAACTTAAATGAATATAACGTACCATAAAGATTTCCTACAAAAACATTTCCATCCAATATCAAAGCAGTTCCCTCAATACTAGTTCCTGTTGCAAATTTCCATAGTAGTTTACCTTGAAAATTTAAACAATAAACAACGCCATCGGTAGAACCAACAACTATCTTATTATCTGCTATTACCGGCGATGCTTTTATCTCATCTTCGGTTTTAAAACTCCAGAGAATATCTATATCACTAGGTATTTCTTCTTTAACAACTCCCAACAAAGACTGATTTCCCCGAAACATACTCCAGGGTTGGGCATTTATATTGATTAATGATAATTGATTAATAATTAATACAATAAAGATAAATCGGGTATTCATTTTTAAATAAATTAATTTACTTCTTCACGAAGCTATTCAAAAAATCAATTAATTAAGACATCTCGACAATCGTTTGATGTGACAATTTGCTATGATATAGGATCAGTTCAATCGGAAATTGATATCTCTTTGATTAAACATAACCTTTTGACAACTTTTAACAACATTTCTTCAGCAATTGTTTAACTCTGTCAGGAGCTTCGCACGCTGACAGGTTTTTTTGTTGGTTTTATTACTTCATTGCCAACGCTCCTGTTGGACAACTTTCTGCTGCCAGCTTCGCGGTTTTAGTCAGTGCTTCGCTTAATTCTTTATCAAAAGGGACTCCAATAACAACATCAAATCCTCTTCCTATAAAGGTAAAACCAAAATCTTCTTGGTGTTTCTGTGTAATTCGAACACATATACCACACTTAATACATTTTTGAGGCTCATAAATCACTAAATCATGTTGATCAATTTTTGTAATCTTCCTTCGCTCCTCATCTTTATATTTCTTTTGATCAGCATTATATATTTCAGAATAATCGCGTAGTTTACAATTATCTATTTTCCTACAATCGCAATGCAAACATCGTGAAGCTTCTTTTTTTACATCATCAATAGTAAAACCTTTTTGTATTCCCCCTTCTGGTTTAACCTGAGCTGAATCATTTGATTCTTTCAGATACTCAAGGTATTCTTCCTGTAGAAGTTTGCCGAACTTAGAATTAAATTTTCGTGGTTCTCCTATTATCTCTTTCTTTTCAAGAAACTGTTCTACACTAAAAGCAACTTCTTTCCCCTGCCCTAAAGAACGTATCGCCAACTTCATATGCCTGTTTAGGTTTCCTACGGCAAAAACCTTTTCTATATTAGTCTGATACGTTTGTTTATTAACGATTAATTGCTTTTCATTATGCTTTAAATCCCAGGTTTTAACCTCGTCGGTAATATCCCCTGAAGCAACAACCACCGCATCATAATCATCAATTAACTTTTGAAAACCTTCTTTTGATATTTCTTTATTTTGCTGTAGTTCAACACCTACCTGTAGAATAAATTCTATTTCTCTATCAAGAACATCTTTCTCCAGTAAATCATCAGGTAATTGATAACGGAGTGTACCTCCAGGTTTTTCATTCTTATCAAAAATAACGGCTTTGATTCCTTTTAATCGGAGATAATAAGCAGCTGCTAAACCAGCAGGACCAGAACCAATAACCGCAACTTTTTCTTTTCTAAAAGCAGGAAGTTCCTGTATGATCTCCATCTTTCCTTCATCGCCGGCAAACCTTTTTAACAAACAAATAGAAACAGGCTCATCAATAGGTTTACGCTTACAAGCCCCTTCGCAAGGAGCAGGACAAATCCGCCCCAAAACAGAAGGAAGAGCGATATCTTTTCTAACTACTTTTAATGCTTCATCAATCTTTCCTGCTGCCAGCAACCTATTCATCTGGGGTATATTCATATGTGCAGGACAAGCAGTCTGACACGGTGCTTCACAATCTCCTACATGCTCTGAAAGCATTAATTCAAGAGCAGTTTTTCGGGATTCTCTAATTTCCTCATCCTCTATCGTAATATCCATCCCCTCCTGAACATCAATGGAACAGCTCGGCATTAATCTTCCTGTACGATTATCTTTTACCAGGCAAATCATACATGATGTAAACTTCTCCAAATCCTTGTGATGGCACATAGTTGGAATAAAAAAACCTGCTTGTTCAGCTGCATAAAGAATTGATGTTCCTTCAGCAACAGTTATGTCTTTGTTATTTATTTTTAAGCTGACCATTTAATTCAAATGATATTTTATTGTACAGAGTGATAATTCTTCAAATTACCTTCTCTTATTTTACTGTTATTGCATCTTCAGGGCATACCTGTCGACAGGTATCGCATTTAATACATTTCTCTAAATCAATTGTATGTTTCTCATGAGGAGTAAACGGAATTGCATCAACAGGGCAACGCTGTGCACACTTTGTACATCCAATACAATTATCATTTACTGAGTAGGTGATTAACTCCATACATTTTCCTGTTGGACACACACCATTAATATGAGCTTCGTACTCGTCCCTGAAATATTTTAATGTTGACAAAACAGGATTTGGTGCTGTCTTTCCAAGTCCGCACAAACTTCCAGACTTAACAGATTTTGCCAGTTTCTCTAATTCATCAAGATCTTCCATCTTACCTTTGCCGGAACAGATTCTATCAAGAATATCCATCATTCTCCTTGTTCCCAGACGACAGAAAGTACATTTTCCACATGATTCTTCTTGTGTAAAAGAAAGGAAATACCTTGCAATGTCTACCATACAATCCGTCTCATCCAACACAACCATTCCACCTGAGCCCATCATCGCCCCAACCTCTGTCAATGATTGAAAATCGATTGGCGTATCAATCATCCAATATGGGATACAGCCTCCTGAAGGACCTCCAATTTGAATTGCCTTAAACTTTTTATTATTTGCAACTCCACCTCCTATTACTTCTACAATTTCGCGGATAGTTATCCCCATTGGGACTTCTATTAATCCTCCGCGATTAATCTTTCCTGCAAGGGCAAAAACTTTTGTGCCTGTACTATTTTTTGTGCCAATCTTTGAGAAATTTTCAGCGCCATTTCGAATAATATAAGAAAGCTGTGCAAAAGTCTCTGTATTATTTACCAACGTTGGTTTCTCATTTAATCCGCTGATAGCCGGGAATGGAGGACGAATACGAGGAAATCCGCGTTTTCCTTCAACAGATGCTATTAAAGCTGTTTCTTCACCACAAACAAATGCTCCTGCCCCCTGGTAAATTCGAAGTTTAAAATTAAAACCACTTCCTAAAATATTCTCTCCAATAATATTTTTTTCTTCACAGATTTTTAGCGCGGCACTAACCCTTGCAACTGCCAATGGATATTCAGCCCTGATATAGAAAATACCTTCTGTTGCACCAACAGCGTATGCGCCAATTAAAATTCCTTCAATAACCCTGAATGGATATGACTCCAATAACATCCTATCCATAAATGCACCTGGGTCACCCTCATCACCATTACAAATCAGGTATTTTACATCATTCTTTTCTTTAGCTACCCACTCCCATTTAATACCAGTTGGGAAGCCTCCTCCTCCTCTGCCTCTTATGCCACTAATTTTTATTTTTTCGATAACCTCATTGGGAGACATCTTAAAAGCGGCCTTAATGCCTTCAAATCCATCTTCTTTAATATATTCATCAAAATTTAACGGATCTATTTCTCCTCTATGTTCAGTAGCAATAGGCAACTGATTTCCCAAAAAAGAAGAAACTCTTTTCTCTCTGACATCAAGAGAATAACGTTCGACACCAGACCAGTTCTCATCACTTTGTATCGTTTCAACCTGTTTAATAAAACCGGCTTTTAAACGCTGCAAAAATCCATCTGGTTTGAACTCTTTCTCAATAATGGATTTTACATCTTCAGGTTTTACCTTGGCAAACAATTTTGGTTCACGGTCATAAGGCACTAACTCAACAAGCGGAACATTATGGCACATTCCAACACATCCAACATGTTTTACCTTTACGTGAATATTATTTTTTGCAACTATATCATCAATTGCTTGTCGTACTTCCTTACTCCCACTGGCAACACAACAAGAACCAAGTCCAACCCTTATTTCTCCCTTGATCTCTTCTCCAGAGGGTTTTCTGTATTTCCCACCCTTTTTCGCGCCACCTTTCTTTTCAAAATCTTCAATTACCTCTGCTACCTGACTAGGGGCAACATGTCCGTAAGTTACATCATCTACCTGAACAACAGGAGCTAGTGTACAACAACCTAAGCAGCTTACTTTATCTAAAGTATACTTCCCTGACTCTGATGTTTTTTTTTCACCCTTAAGTCCTAATTCTCTATGAAATGCATCGTAAACCAAACCTGCTCCTTTCACATGACAGGCTGTTCCAACACACACTTTAATAATATGATCACCAACAGGTTCAAGACGGAACTGAGAATAAAAACTCGCAACGCCAATAATATCTGCAGGTGTTATTTCTGTTAATTCACAAACCCGCTCAATAGCAGTTTGTGGTATATAATTGAATTTGCCCTGTATCGATTGCAATATTGGAATTACAGCATTTTTTTCGGTACCCGTGCTTTCAATTATCTGATCTATCTGATTTAAGTCAAAATCCATAGCTTTATTTACCAATACAGTACAAATTATTTACACTCTTTATGTATATCCTACCTTCTGCAAATGCAGGGGTGGAAACAATTTTCTCTCCCACAGGTGAATTACTTATTACTTTAGCTTCCTTGCTAACTTCCATAACATGTGTAACACCTCTCATATCACTTATAAATACTTTTCCATCAGCAATTACCGGTGATGAATAGAAACCATCATCAAATTCCTGTTCCCAGTACATCTCTCCAGTTTTAGCATCGTAACAAACAAATACTCCATATGTGGTTGCAAGAAAAAGTAAACCATTACTAACAACCGGACTAGGAACTTCAGATAAATATTCATCGTTCTGCCAAACTGTTTCTCCGTTTGTTGGATTTATAGCAGCAAGTGTTGCATATTCATTTGTAGCAAATACCAAACCTTCACCAAATGCCGGAGACGGTCCAACTTCCCCCATCATACTCTCATTTGTCCATAATTCTTTGCCAGTTTCTGCATCGTATCCTGCAACAATAGGTTCTGATGATAATACTACCTGAAATTTTCCATTTACTTCGATTAAAATTGGTGACGACCAGGAAATATGTGCTTGTCTTATTGTTTCCCAAACTGTTTCACCGGTAGAGGTATTTAATGCGATTAGTTTACCTTGTCTGTTAGAGTCATACTGTATATAAACCTTATCTTTTAACATGATTAAGGAAGACGAATGCCCATAATGGTTATCAGGCACGCCAAGGTTTTTTGCCCACAACCTGTTACCATTAACATCAAAAGCAATAATATCTCCTGTAGCAAAAATTGCTATAACCTTATTACCATCTGTCGTTAACGAAGGAGCTGACAATCCTGTATCATCAGTGGTTCTGGGAGGTGTTGCCGGTGATCCCTGAATATTATTCACATCCTTTTCCCAAATGAGTTTTCCTGTATTACTGTTATAACAATAAACTTTTAATCCTGAATTATCTCCTCCCCCCATGAATAATTTATCTCCCCATATTATAGGAGAGTTAAATCCTGTTTTTGGAAGTTTTACTTTCCACAGAATATTTTTACCGGAAGCACCATCCCAATCAACCGGAATATTTTTGTGTTTAGATACACCTTGCCCCCATGGCCCTCTAAAAGAACTATAGTTATTTTCAACCTGTGCTTTTGTTGGAAAGGCTGAAGCAGTAGTTGATGCTTTTTTGGAAGCTTCGCTAACTTCTTCTGTGTTATCAGATTGAGCTAACTCCTCATCACTTGTATCTTCATTAATCGATTCGCTACTTTCCTCTCCAGCTTCACTTATTTCAATAACCTGAATATTTTCGTCTTCTGTAACAACTTCAGTAGCTTCATCTGTTAATACACCTGCGCTAACTGCATCCTCTCCATAAACTTTAAACGTATCTTGCGTGAGAAAACCGGCAACAAGAGCCAGCACTAAAATTGCTGCAGTTGATATAAGTACCCAACGTTGAGCTAAGATCCTATCTAAACCTTCATTTGAAGATTTTTGATCCGGAACTTCAATTTTAGAAGTTAATGAGTGATAAATTCGTAATGAAACAATTAAAAGAATACCAGCAAACAAAAGCAAATAACTACCTGTCTTAACTTGCCATCTACTGTTAAAATAAGCTTTTCTTGCCATCAAATCATATGTTCTTATCTCTTCTCTCAAAGCATCATTATCAGGATTGTCCTGTAATTTTTCTACCAATGATTCAATAACCTTGCTATCCAGTACATCATTTCTGTTTATTTGCAAGTAATTTAATATTAACAACAAACTCACAGCCAGGATAAAAACCCCTGAAACTATTGAGATATTTGATGTTAGTTTTATTTTTTCTTTTAATTCCATTGTTGTTCTATTTATTTATCTACGGGACAATAATCCATACATCGTCCACAACTATAACAATCTCCTTTATTGGGTAAATAATCTTCTCTTCTTCTATAAACTACCTGATTTAGCAAGGTTAATCCAAATACAAGACCTATAAATCCACCTAAATACCAACCTCCTATTTTGAACTTATTCTGAATTACTTTTGCTTCCTCAACCAATTCATCTAAAGATTTTCCTGATGCCATAAAAGTCTCAATATCTAAATTATCTGTACTTGTTCTCAACTCTGGGTTAGAAACCAATAAATCTGCCAGGTAAACATCTGGATTTACTTTTGACAAGATCCTGTGCGAACTTGATACCGCATATCCACCTAAGAAGATTAAAAGCGGAATTAACGCTGCATAAACAATAAACTTTCTAATATTGGAAGATGTATTAGGCCTTAACTTAGGATCAGTTGGCGCATCTATTGCATCAAAAGGACAAGAGTTTGCACATAATTTACATTGAATACATTTTGATGGAGTTATTGATAAATGCTTTTTTGAAAAGGAAGAAGTTATTTTCAACAAGGCTCCATATGGACATAAGAATCTGCAGTAGGGTCTGGCAACAAACAGTCCCATCAACAAAAAGCTTATTCCTAAAATTATCATATGAAAAGAACCGTCCATTCTAAAAATTCCTACAAACGGATCGTATCGACATATTATAAAATCTGTTCCTGTTGCGGCAAATAGGATTGACAATCCCAGATAAATAAATGGTATTATCCCTAAAGTTCTTCTTAACCAGGGAGCCACAGGAATAGGTTTTAAAACAATCAAATCCTGTATTGCTCCTAATGGACATGCAGATGCACAGAAAACTCGTCCAAAAAACAATGAGAATATTAATGGTATTAAGAAGAAGGCCAGTACCATTAGTGATATTGCATAACTACTATCAAAAAGAGATAGAGCCACGTTCTGTACAGAACCAATCGGACAGATACATCCTTCTCTATAAAATCCAAAATATATTAGTGTGAATATAGAGACCCATAAAATTCCGCGTCTTGACCTTTTCTTTATCGCAAACCATGCTGATAGAGAAAGAATGACAACCAGAATTACAACATCAATATATTCTAAAGCAACTGCTCTTGGTTCTGGTGTTGTTGGGGATGGTTGAGAATAACCGGTTTCAAATTCAGGCTTTGGGAATCGTTGCTGGCTAAAGGCTTCATAAGCCTGAAAAGCCAACAAAAAAACAATTACGAATAAAAAAATCTTTCTTTCTTTCATTTACCCGTTCCCTCCGTCTTTTGTAAAATCTCCTTTAATAATATATGGATCATCAGCAGGAACACGTTTAATGGCATTTGAAGGACAAACTCGTGCAATTGCACATTCATTACAATTATCACATAGGTCATGCCTTATTTGCAAGTGAAGGGAACCATTTCCAAAAGAAGAACAACCTTTCACGCATTTTCCACATCCAATGCATAAATCTTCTTTAATTATATATTCGTAATAAGGCTCCTCAATAAATTTTCTTTCGATAGCAGCTGTTGGGCAAAGCATATTTTCAGCAGCTGTATCCCTGTTTTTTGCATCTGGCTTTAAATATCCACCACACAAATCACAATATCCACATAAGTCATAAGCATGTACACATTTAACTGCTGAAGGAGTCTTAACACATTCCGTTGCACAACGACCGCACTGCGTACATTCAAATGGATCGATTTGCCATACATAATCTTTTTTAGATGAGTTTTTTAATGATAGCCCTGCTACTCCCCCAAGTGTCAATGCCAATGAAATCCTCATCCCACTTTGAATAAAATCTCTTCTTTTGACTGCTTTATCTTCGCTCATTTCTTAATGTTTTTAGCCTCAGGCAACTGACATTTATCTAAACGTTTACAGTTTTTACATAAGAAACTGTTATCGCAACTATCTAATGTTAGTTGTGACCTTTTAACAAAGAAAAGACTTACCAGGGCCATTCCCCCCAGAAGTAATCCCCTTGTTGTTTGTTCTATAAATTTCTTTCTGTTCATCTTATTATATTGGTTCGAATACACGAATCATCTTTTTGTCTTTGTCTAACACCCATACATTTCCTTTATCATCAGTTGAAACATCGGGTGACTTTCCTTCCTCAACAAATTTTGTTGGAGGAGCTACCACTGCAACTAATTCTCCTGATGGCTTGTACTCCTTAATTCTTACAAGACCTTTTTCACTGGTTATAAAATTTCCGTTGGGTAAAAACGTAATATTACCCGGATTACAACAACCGCTAAAACCATCAATTTCTATGGATGCTTTATCCCAGAATCCACGAAGTTTACCATCAAAAGTGTAGTTTTGAATACTATGCATTCCGGGATTTACAACCCAAAGTTCATTATCTGAATTAATGGCTAAATCAAAATTTGCACTTGGCACAATAAATCCATGCAGTTCTGAACTTCCTGAGACACCATTAAATTCAGATATTTTTTCTGCATTTGTATTGTAAACTACAATTCTTCTTTTACCTGCATCAGCAATAAAAATAGCAGTATCCAGAGTTGAAACAGAGGTAAAATAAGCATCCTCGTCTTCTTTTTCTGACTGAAATAAGATTTCTCCCTTAATATCGACAATAGTCAAATATGTTTTAAAAGCTAAGACTAGATTTTTATCTAAATTACCGACAGCATAAATCTCATCTTCAAAGCTTTTCTTTAATATTTGTTGACCTGAGGCTGTAATTATTAAAAGATTGTTATCCGATATAACAGAAACCCTCTCTTCATTCCAGTGAATTCCATGAGGATTCTCCGCATCAACCTTAATTTGCTTTGTTTCTTTATATTTGATTAATTCAGGATCTACCTTTGTATATTCTTCCACATTAAATTCATAAGGATTATCTGAACGATTGGAAGGTTGGCCTCCTATAAAATCAGAAACAATAACAACGACTATAACTACAGCCAACAAAATAAGAAAAACTATTATTCCTTTATTTTTCATTATTAATTCGCATTAATATTAATACAAACCATTGTTTCGGAATCTCTTAAAACCAGGTAACCATCTGCTAAAGCTAATGGGGCCCATGCATCATGTCCATCCAGAATTTTTCGTTGATCCAATTTTTTATATCCTTTGGTAGTTGCTTCAAGAATATAAAGTTCACCATCATCATTCAACAAAAAGAATTTACCGTCAGCCAGGATATAAGGCCCTAGACCAAATCTATCTTCTTTTCCACTGGTCCAAATAAATTCTTTTGGATTATCAGGATCCACACACACCATTTGATTCCTGGATGTTCCGCCATCTTTGGGAAGCACTCCAAACAAATGACCATCAAAGTAAATAGGTGTTTGTTGCTCACATGCTAATCCTTCACTAGGTTTATACTCTTCCAATAATTCCACAGAAAAATCATTACCGCTTTTATTAAGTTGAAGCATCATCCCTCCAGCACCATAACCTGCAGTAAGATATATCTTTCCATCAGGCATACACACAGGTGAAGGGGCTACAACAGAGTGATCCCATGCAGTAGTCTCCCATAAAAGTTCTCCTGCATTGCGTCCATCTGCAGCTACTGCGCATACACCACCAACAGCTGCATAAACAAACATATTTTGTCCCAAATATTCATAAGGTAATACAGAGGAATGAGACATTTTCCATCCATTTGGATTTGGAGTTTCCCACAATTTTTCTCCTGTAGCACAATCTACACCAATGAGTAATGCGCTTCCACCTGTAGCTAAAACAGCAACATCGTCTACAATCAAAGGACACTGCCCGGTATACCAAAGTGGGATTTCACTATTATATTCTTTTCCAATATCCATTCCCCAAATAAAATCACCCGATTCACGATTCAGGCACATTACATGACAACGTGGCCCCATGGTTAAAATATAATCTTTCGTAACAGCTGGCACTGTACGAGACATCCCATGGTTTCTTTTAACATTTACATTATACCAACGCTGCCAGATAAGTTCTCCCGATGTTAATGAGATACAGTTCAGTACATCAGCTCGTTTTTCTTCATCGTAATCCAAAACATACACCAATCCTTCATAAATTGCTGCTCCAGCATGACCTTCTCCAAATTTAGCTGACCATAATACCTGCTGAGCATCTGTAAATTTATTGATCAGCTTTCGTTGAGGTTTATAAATATTATCATAGTTCTCTCCTCTAAACCTTGGCCATATTTCTGTTAATTCATTTTCTTTGCTGGCAAAACGTTCAAAAAATTCACCAATATTAATCTCTTCTAACGCTCCACCTCCTTCTGATGGATTATCTGCACCTGGAAGACTTTTCGCAAATTCTTTCGTTGGATCAATTGAAATCCACCATGTTAGTGAGCTCAACATAATAAACCCAAGCACAAAAATGATAATATTTAACCGTTTAATTTTCAAATTAATTAGTTTAAAGTTCAGCAAATGATTGCAGAACTGAGTTTACAACAATAAATCAAAGAATAACAAGCAGTGTTAATCTTAGTCTTCGTTATGATATTTTATATGCGATAAGTGCATTTCCATGCCTAACATATAAAATACCGTTATTTATTACCGGATGCGCCCAGTGTTGAGCCGTTCCAAGAGTTACTTTAGTTTTCCCTTTTAAATTAAATCCATTGGGTGTTGCTTCAACAAGAGCCAGTTCTCCGCGTTCAGTATAAAAAATCAGCATCCCGTCAGCAGCAATCGTTACTCCTTTACCGACATCTTTAGAAGACCACTTAATTTCTCCTGTTGAACCATCAATACAAAAACTCTCTCTAAAGTTATCTCCTGTTGAATATAAAAAACCATCGATATAAACTGCCCCACCAATCCTGTTGTCAGCTTTTTCATTAAACCACTTTGAGGTAATTCCTGTACCATCTGAATTTAGATTCAATCGACCACCTCCCTTACCATAGCCACTTAAATAATAAATAGCACCATCACCATAAACCGGAGTATTTGCATGAACAGACCACTTGTTTGGTTGTGAATGAGACCATAACAACACACCTGTTTCTCTGTTAATCCCAATTACATGACTTGCAGTATGAGTTACCAGCAATTTTGTCCTGCCCTGCTCAACCAAGAGTGGTGTACAATAAGCAGACAATTCTCCTTCGCCCTTGCAAGACCAGATAAGACTTCCATCGAAACGATTTAAAGCTACAACATTGTAATTCTTACCTCCAGGTGTACAGTATATTTTATCTCCATCAACAACAAGACTTTCTGTAATTCCCCATTTTAAGTTTGAACCATCGAAGTCATTTAACAAATCTTTTGTCCATTTTTCTTTCTTAGTTGCCAGCTCAAAACAAGAAACAACACCAAATCCATTCATTATATATAATAAATCTCCAACAATTGTTGGTGTAGAACGAGCCCCCGGATAACTCTCTGAAAATTCATCTCCATATTCAAATTTATCCTGTAATTTCCCTTGCATATTAAGGATGTAGATATAACCTTTATCCCCCTCCATTCCGGAAAGATAAATATTACCATTACTAAAAACAGGCGATGAATGCCCTTCTCCAAGTTCTGTTGTACTCCAGATAACTTCAGGCCCATTAGCTGGCCATTCTTTTAACAATCCTTTATCCGGATAAATCCCACTTGCATTTGGACCTCTCCACTTCGTTTGCTCCTGGGCTAATACTGTTGCAGAAAAGAATAATAATAAAAGAAATAATTTAGTTACAGAATTCATAATATTCAGTTTTTGATTTTTAAATAAGTTCTATAAAGTTAACCACTTATCATCACTTTTGATAAGATAATCGAATATAAAATAAAACCCTGAACTATAAATTTAAACTCATCATTTTTACATTTCTTTAACATTTTTTATTAAGAAATATTCTAAATAAAATCTAAATAAGAATTACTTTAAGAAAATTATTTCTCCCCATTTTATAATAAAAACTTAAAGTAATTTTTTTTAAAATCTCAGGGATCTAATATAAATCATTTACAAACAATGATATTAACGAGAACCCTAAAATCAGTAATAATGGTAATAAGATCTGTAATTTATATAACATCTAGCAATAAAGGTGTAATGCCTAAAAAAACAGAGCTGTCTCAATAAGTTTGAGACAGCTCTGAAAATATTAAATTAATTATATTGTTAGGGTTTTACAAAAACTGATAACTATGCTATTTTATTGTTATTTCAATTTATAAATCATGAGTACATCTCCATGTCTCAAAAACATCTTTCCTTCAAAAATGTATGGATGCGACCAAAAAGGACCTTTTCCTTTTTCTATTTTAAATGAACTTACAACATTAAATGCCGATGGATCTGGTTTAACAATTGCAACAGTTCCATCTTTTTCATCAAACACATAGAGTAAACCATCTGCATATACCATTTCTCCTTTGCTATTCCATTCCTCGTCGTATTGTACTTCCCCGGTATCCCACTTAATACAAGCCCATGCTCCTGAATTATTATGAATCCAGTATGAACCATATAAATTACCATCTAATTCTATTAATCCATGATGATGGTTATCTAATAACTCTGAAGTGTATACTTCTTCAATGGATGATAAGTCTTCACTTACTTTTAACATTTTTGCGGGATAATTATAACCAATTGAGAGAAATATCATATTACCTTTTACGACAGGAGAATTTGCCCAAATCATACCTTTAGGCTGCCATTTCCATATCTCAGGATTAAAAAATTTATACGATGTTTTTATTTCACCATTTTCAGGATCAACAATAAACAAATCACTTGCTGATGCTCCTAAAATATATTCTTTCCCATTGTATTTATGCAAGATAGGAGAAACATAAGAGCGCTGCCCATCGGTACTAGGTGTTTTCCAGATTTCTTTACCCGTCATTTTATCAAAAGCAACAAATGTTGTTTGTGCACCTACAGCAGAACTAATAACCTTATCGCCAATAATTAATGGTGATTCCGCAACCCCCCACACATGCCAGTCTGTTTGATAGACACTATCAACATTAACTTTCCAGTTAATTTTACCAGTTTCTGTATCTAAACAAACCAGTTCACCTTTACCACTATGAATATAGATTCTATCTTCTTCTATTGTTGGTGTAATCCTGGTATTCGGATATGATTGATCCCAAGATTGACCATAGTTTACCTGCCATTTTTTATTTCCTTCAAAATCTATACAGGTTAAATAATCTTTTCTATCAATCATTCCAGAAGCATAGATATATTTTCCATCTGAGATTACAGATGAATACCCCTCTCCTATCCCTTCATATTCTAACAATAATTCTGGCCCATTCTCAGGCCACACTTTTAAAAGTCCTGTTTCAGGGAATTTCCCATCTCTATTAGGTCCTCTAAATTGATAAATTTGAGCATTCGCTGTTATAACGAATAAAACAAAAAATTGAATAATTAATGCTTTTTTCATGGTTATAAAAATTAATATAGTAGTTACTAGTACTTATTTGGGGAGAAAAAAAGACGCATTTTAAAAACGCCTCCGATTTTACAAAAATATACTTTTAGACTAAAAAAGAAATAGTTTTTAAAAAATTTCTACAAATTGATTGTAATATATAAGTTTACAAAACAAAAATAATTCTAACACCTAAATTAAAAAAACGAAATGGAGAACCTTGATAAAGAGAATATAGAAAGAATAATTAAAACCAGAAAAAAAGCTCATACGTTTTATTCTAAAAACTCAAAAGTATATCAATCTTTTGTAGAAATGGAACAACGTACTTATAAAGACGGTACATTATCTAAAAAACAAAAAGAATTAATAGCAATTGGAATTTCTATTGTTATAAATTGTGAGTCTTGCATGGAATGGCATATCAAACAAGCTCTGGATGATGGAGCGACAAAAGAAGAAATTATAGAGTCGATAGAAGTTGGGATAGAGATGAGCGGAGGACCAGGCACAGCCTCTGCACGTTTTGCCTTGAATGTATTGGAGTTTTATAAAAAAAACGACATGTGAATTAAAAATCTATCGTTTTAGCAACGAATAAAATTCATTTATTTTAATTGAAGAATGATGATTAGCGATCTTTGATTTTAGAAGTAGCATTTAAACTTAACTCTAATTGTATTTCAGGAAGGTTATACTTCAAAAATCAATAATCACCTATTTTGAAAACCTAAAATTAACTTTTAAAATTCACAGAAGCGGGGACAAAGGTCTAGTTCAGCGAAGTTAGACTAAAGTATTACTAATTAAATTACAGGATTTTAACCTATAACATTACAATAAACATGAAAATAATAATCTTTAGCATCCTATCTATAATATCATTACAAAATATAAATGCACAGGCTCAGAATAATGAATCTGCCTGGCCCAACAATAAAAAAGCTGCCATATGCCTCACATTTGATGACGGACTCGATTGCCACCTTGATATTGCTGTTCCTCTACTCGATTCGTTTAATGTAAAAGGCACTTTTTATTGTACAGGAAATTCCCAATCTCTACAAAACAGAACAGAAGAATGGAGATTGATTACAAAAAATGGTCATGAATTGGGCAATCATTCCTTATTTCATCCCTGCGATGGAGAAAAATACGACTGGGTTAGCCCCGATTATGATTTACAATCATATACTAAAGAAAGAATAAAAACAGAACTATTTACTGCAAACAGTCTTTTGAAGGCTATTGATGGAAAAGGACAAAGAACCTATGGATATACATGTTCGGACTACCAGGTTAATGGTAACGAGCCTTTTATTGATATCGTTAAAGAACTTTTCACAGCAGCAAGGAGTGATGGGCCGCTCCCAAAAACCATGAATGAAATTGATGTATATTTTATGCCAAGCTGGGCTGTAATCGATAACTCCGGAACGGAACTTATTGAATATGCAAAGCAAGCAAAAGAAAATGGGACTATTGCCATTTTTATGTTTCATAGTGTTGGTGGAGGATATCTAAATGTATCTAAAGAAGCATTAACTGAATTATTATCGTTTCTATCTGAAAACAAAGAAGATTACTGGGTAGATACATTCTACAGTATCACAAAATACCTTTCAGAGAATTAGATTTACAGGGGATCTAATTACCTCCCTTTATTTACCTGAAAGGCAAGACTAATATAGCATTATGGATAATTAAATAAATGAAAATTACGGGTAACTATTGGATACACCATTTAGATTTATTACCTATATTTTAATGTTAACTTTAGGTTAATTTTAGATTAATTTAACATTCATTATATTAACAACTGCTTAAAATTCTAAAACATTAACCCAACAATATTTCAATTCATTAAATTACAACAACTAACACTAAAACAATAATTTCCGTGAAACGTATTTAGATTTAATTAAATGTTAATTAAATGTTAACCACATCATAAAAATACGTTAACTTTACTCAATTAATTTTCTTGAAAAAAAATTATAAAGTATTATTATCATGGCAACATCACAAGATAAGATAGAGATTAGAAAAGAAATTAAAAATCACTATACAAATGAGATAAACATATTAAAAAACATAAAAAAAACAATAGAAGAGTTAGAAGGACAGATAGGCGAATGCACATACGAGCTGCAACAAGTTCAGATGTCAAAAATTGAATTTGAGGATAAAATAGAAGATAAAATATACAATTTTAAAAATATTAAAGACTCAAAAAGTTCTTTAGAACTATCGAACATAAAAAAGGAATTAAATAAAGAAGTTAAAAAATTACGTCAAAACAAAATCTCTATTGAGAAATATATTTTACATACAACTAACAAGTTAGACAAAAATGGATTAAAAATTAATCAAAACAAAAAATCGGTTAAAAATTATATTGATCGCTGGATTTTCCTCATTCAAAATACATATAAAGAAATTTATAATACTTAATTAAATTCATATGCCAATTTTCTCAAAAACTTTAAAAATCAAACTCGTTCAATTAATAATTAGCACGTTCATTTTTTTTAATGTTTACAGTATCACCCCCCCAACTTTATCACCAGGAGATTCATTGGCACCTAAATTAAAGATAAGCGGACAATGGTTTTTAGCTTATCAAATAGAAGACTACGAAAATACAACATCAAACCAATTTACTTTAAAAAGGGGGTACATTACATTCAAACAAGACCTTAACAATAGATTTTCTGTTCGTTTCACACAAGACATTACACTTGACGAAGAGGGTGAAGACGCTGGTAATATTGAAATGCGTTTAAAATACTGTTATCTGAATATCAACTTAGATGACTGGGGAATAATCTATGACCCAAAAGTTGAATTAGGCCTGGTCCATAGACCTTGGATTGATTTTGAACAACACATAAACAATTACAGGGTGCAAGGAAAAATGTTCCTTGAGAGTTATAAAATTGTAAGTTCAGCCGATTTTGGTATTACGTTCTCAGGGTTGTTGGGAGGAAAGATGCCATCAAAATATCAAAAAGAAGTAAATTCTTCATCTCCTGGGAAATACGGAAGTTTTGTTATCGGCATTTACAACGGTTCGGGATACCATTCATTTGAAGCAAATAAAAACAAAACACTTGAATCCAGAATAACACTTAGACCTTTCCCAGAAACCGTTCCCGGGTTACAATTCTCTTACTCAAATGCTTATGGAAAAGGAAATTCCGATCTAAATTCTGACTTTATACTTAACAACTTTTTTGTCTCATCTGAAAGCAAACTACATACTGTAACAGCTCAGTATTATAAAGGCACCGGTGATTTTATGGGAACCTATGTAGATTCTACAGGTACTTCATACAAGAATAACGGATATTCTGTTTTCGGTGAATTAAAAACATTCGATTCAAAATTATGTGTATTTGGCCGATATGATTTCTTCAATTTAAAACAGGACACAAAAACTGAAAAAGAACAAATAATTTTAGGACTCTCATCTTATTTCCACAAAAAAAACAAATTAGTATTTGATGTAGATCTGAGTAAATTGAATCAATCAAGCGACATTAAAAGAATATATGAAATAGCAATAGAGATAGTTTTCTAATTTTATTTCAATTACAGCCAGGAATAAACTAAAAAAGGAAGTTTATAATCATTCTTCTTAAATCGATTGGTTAACTTTGATGAAAAAATGAGCAAACCAAAAGATATAATTAAAAAATCAGGAATCGACAGAAGAACATTTATTGCCCAGAGCGCAAAATGTTCTGCATGCTTGGCATTTTTACCAATTAATGATTCTTTAGAAAATATTGCATCAACATTTCGAGACAAAAACGACACAAAAAAAATATTCTTAAAAAAAGGCACGTGTTCACAGACATTCTATTTTTTGCTCAATAGGGAGTTTAAAAATAACAAAGAAGAAGAGGAACATGCTATTGATCCCTTGGCTGGAGGAATAATGCAAAAAGGATATCAATGTGGAATGCTTCTCGGAGCGACATTTTCGGTTGGGGCAGAATCATACAGAAGGTATACAGATGAAAGTCAAGCTATTTACCAATCAGTTATTGCTTCGCAACATTTAATAAAATCCTTTACTAAAAAGATGACTACCACAGACTGCAATGTAATAACCAATATAGACTTCTCAAAGAAACTAAGCCTTTTAAAAATGATTTTTTTTCAAACAGGAGAGTGTTTCAGGCTTGCAAAACACTGGACTTCAGGAGCTATTAATGCCGCTCACGACGGGTTATCAGATAAAACAGCCAGTCGACCTACAAAATGTATGAGTTGCGCTACTGAATTAGCAAAAAAAATGGGTGCCAGTGAGGAAGAGAAAATAACTGTTTCTGGCCTTGCAGGCGGACTTGGATTAAGTGGTAATGCATGTGGTGCATTAGCAGCAGCAATCTGGCTAAAAACCTTATACCGGCTCAGACAAAACCCCGAAGAGCCATTAAGCCCTTATAAAGAGGGGGAAGAAACAATTGTTGCTTTCGAAGAAGAAACAGGAAACAAATATTTGTGTTCCGAGATAACCGGAATAAATTTTAATTCAATTGACGAACATACCGAATACATTAAAAATGGAGGTTGTAGTAGGCTTACAGACATACTTGCCCAGGCCAATGAAGTAGCTTGTTAGGCTTTAAATAGTATATTCTCATTAAGTCTTGCCAAGTATTGAACCTACAAACAAATTTAATTTATCCCGAAGTTCAATTAAGTCATCTAAAGTTAGCTGTCCTGTATTTAGATTCTCCAATAATTTTTCAGGAATAGAAGCTGCTTCTAAACGCATTTTCTTTCCTTTATCTGTTAATGCTATTATTACTTTTCTTTCATCTGAATCAGACCTCTTACGGGAAATTATATCATTTACCTGCATTCGTTTTAATAATGGTGTTAATGTATTTGTGTTTAAAATAAGTTTTTGAGCAATTTCGTTAATCGTAATTACATCTGTCTCCCATAATACCATTAATACAAGATACTGTGGGTATGTAATACCTAATTTATCAAGAAGAGGCTGATATTCTCTTGTAATAAGTCGTGATGCAGCGTAAACAGGAAAACATAATTGATTGCCAAGTTTTAATTGTTCAAATTCCATACATAAAATATTAATTCATTAATGATTGTAAATACTTATCTATCTTTTCTGGGGTTGTTGTAGGAGAAAAGCGTTTTACAGGTTTTCCTTCACTATCAACTAGAAACTTAGTAAAGTTCCATTTAATCTTTTTCCCAAAAATACTTCTAAGTTCTCCCTTTAAATATTTAAATATTGGATGGGTATTCTCGCCATTTACATCTATTTTTGAAAACATCTGAAATGTAACCCCATAATTTAACACACATCCTTCAGAAATTGATTTCTCATCACCAGGCTCCTGATTAGCAAATTGATTACAGGGAAAACCTAAAATTACTAATCCTTTGTCTTTATATTTCTTATATAGATTCTCTAAACCTTCAAATTGAGGAGTAAGGCCACATTTACTGGCTGTATTAACAACTAATACCGTCTTACCTTTGTAATCTTCCATTTTAATTTCTTCACCTTTAATGCTTTTTGCCACAAAGTCATAAAAATTATTTTTCATCTTTTAAATTTTATGTTTTACACGATTATATCTTTCACGATACAAATATATACATTTTTTTTAAATACATCGCGCACGATGTATTTATTTTCAATAAAATATTAACCACCCTCTAAAATATATTCGTCAAGTACTTTAAAACAATAACATAAAACTTTAGAATTTAGAATACCCTATAACTTCTGTCAAGCACTTTTTTACTTAAATTTGCACTTGATTTTAAATAACAAACTTAATTTTCATATATGAAAAAAGCAGCAAACATATGCTTAACCTTAACTATTGCTCTGTTTTTAAATGGGCATTCACTAAAAGCACAAAGCCTTCTTAGAAAAATTCAAAATAAAATTGAAGAAGAAGCAGTAGAATCTATTTTTGGAGAGGAGAAAGAGAGTACTCAAACCGAGAATTCTCAAAACGCCACTTCAACCACCACAAACAATAGTCCTTCAAACACAAGGGGAGAAGGATTAAGTTCAACTCCCGCTGATATTGTTGCAACAATTAATGCAGCAGAGACATCTTTTAAAAGCAAACAATATAAAGATGCCCGTAGCAATATCAGACAAGCTATTATGGATCTGGAAATTGAAATTGGCAAGAAAATCTTAGATGAATTACCGGAGTCTGTCTCTGGCCTTCCAAAAATCGAAGACGAAGATCAAGTTACCAGTACGGGCATAGGTTTTGTTGGACTAGTTATCAGTCGTACATACAGAAAAGACGACCAACAATTTAGTGTTGGAATTGGTAACGATGGCGGAATACTAACTGCAGCTACTGCTTATATGGCTACGGGTCTTTACGCTGCTTCTACTACTGAAGAAAATCAAAAGAAAATAACCTTTCAGGATAACAATGCTATTATTGAATATGATCCAAATTCAGGATATAAACTAACGGTAACATTTGGTCAATCTTCTATTTTAGTTGCAGATGGCATTAACTTCAACACAGAGAATGACTTTATGGATGCCTGTTCAAAAATTAATATCAATAAAATTAAAAATCAATTAGGTGAAAAATAATCCTGACTATTTATTTCAACACAAAAAGATCATGAAAAAAATAAATATTATACTATTAATTTTAGTTACAACTGCATTTGCTCAAGCTCAGGATGTTTCTGGCAAACTAAGTGATGCTAAATCTTCTTATAAATCAGGAGATTTAGAAAATGCACGTTTTGCTTTACAAGAAGCCCTTAATGAAGTAAACCAAACAATCGGCAATGAGATCCTATCTCTTTTACCAAAATCGATGGGAAGCATGAGTGTTGTTACTGAAAGTGACAATGTAACTGGGACTAACCTTGGTTTTGCCGGTTTATACGTTAATCGTGATTATGTAAACGGAGAAAACACTTCTACTTTTGAGATAGTGAGTGACTCTCCCCTATTATCAGGAATCTCAACCTTGCTAACAATGTCGGTTTTCATGGCTGCTGACCCAAATCAGAAACGCATTAAAGTAGATGGCTACAAAGCTCTACTGACTAGGGATGAGAATGAAAATGGTATCGTATCATACAGCATGCAATTACCTTTTGGCAGTTCTTTACTTACTTTCGAGAGCAAAGGTATCTCAAGTGAAGAAGAAATCATGGGAATGATTAATTCAATTCCTGTATCAGATATTGTTAGGTTAGCAGAATAACCTATATAAAATATAAAAGAGTGCAGTTTCAGATTATTTTATTTAGAGACTGTCCTCTTTTTCAATTTCTATTACCCTTTCCTTCAATTGCTGACATAATCTTTTCTACTAAGGACTAACCTGTTCTCGTGACAAACATAAAAAAGGCCTTTTATATTTCTCTTTTAATTATTACCAGGCTATTTGTATTTTCCCAAAGTCAAGAATTTACCTTACAGGTGAAATAATGCTTCAAAAAAGAAGATTCATCTTTATACAATTGTAATTTTTTAAATTAACGGGTTACTTTTGTTCTCCGAAAACACATGTTTATGAGTTTTAAACATATTTTTCACAATATATTCGTGTTTGACGATAATATACTATATTAACATTTAGGTAAACTTTTTAGCTACAATCAACAAAATAATTACGCACCTATGTCTCATAAAACTAGAAGTCGAGAAAATTTAATTCTAGGAAAACCCAATATAAATAATTTTGAAAAGACTTTTGTTATATACACAAGCTTAGTATTAGCAATAATAAGTATCACAGGCTTTTTTCTAAATAAAACTTTTAACAATGAGATACAAATTAGATACATGCTTGGTATTAGTTCTGCATTTTACATTAGCATATTTTTTATAAGCAGATTCTCGAATAAATTGTTTTTTGTTAAGATTGTTATCTCTGTTGTTTCCCTTGCTTTTGCCAATTTCCTGTGGATCTATTATTTTAACAGTAAAGGCCCGGTATTATTTGCATTTGCTGTTTATTTTTCGCTTATGCTATTTATATGGGATTCAAAAAAATTCATTTATATATTTCTTTTGATACTAATAAACATAGCTATACAATTAGCTATTGAATATTATTATCCGGATATCTTTAGAACTTACTCAAATGAGAAAACCCGTCTTTTCAACATATATATTGGTTTTGTTGTTTACTTAATCATTCTATACATTTTTACTGTTGCTGCCAAGAACAACTACATGAACCAATACAAAATAGCAAGAGAATCAGAACGCTTAAAGACTGCTTTTCTTCACAATTTATCTCATGAAATAAGGACCCCATTAAATGCAATTGTTGGATTTACTTCTTTACTTGTTCATGAGAGAGCAAAAAACAAAGACATCTATAAAAAAGCAATAACAGAAAATAGCGAACACCTTATCCGATTAATTGATGATATGATAGATATGTCAATGATTGAAACAAATCAACTTTCAATTAAAATAGCAAAGTTCAATCTATACGAATCAATTACTAATGTCTATGAAGTTTTTAAACTACAAGAAACTGAAAATGTAAAACTAGGGCTTGAGACAGAAGATAAAGAGTTAATTCTTAACAGTGATAAAACCCGACTTGAACAGATATTGATTAACCTGTTAAAAAATGCTTTTAAATTTACCCAGACAGGTACAATCCGGTTTGGATATAAAATAAACAAGAAAAACATACTATTTTTTGTTGAGGATACAGGTATTGGAATAGAAAGAGATTTGCAGGAAAAAATCTTTGACCGTTTTATAAAAGGACATGAGAACAGCAGGGTAGTATATAGAGGTGCAGGTATTGGCCTTTTCTTAACTAAAAAAATGGTTGAATTGCTTGGTGGAAATATCTGGGTAGAATCAGTAATCAACAAAGGGAGTACTTTCTATTTTTCCCTCCCTTTGTCGTAATAAAAAATAAGTATTGAATACTTTGTTATATTACAATCTCTTCTTTATAGTGTTTTAATAGTTCTTCCATTGTCATATTCCGACTTAATAATGCATTATCTATTTCGTATTTCAATGCATCGAGAAAATTATCTATATCAGATTCTGAATGATATACACTCAACACAACTCGCATACCTGAATTATTAAACGGTACAGCTGGAAATCCACCACCAGTAACAAAAAAACCATGAGTCTTCATAATACCACATAATTCAGCGCACATGTCTGGTTTGCCATTTGGCACAAACTTAATTGGTGTAATATCATTTCCAACAATAGGTATCTTCTTTATTTGAGCCTGATTCTGGAAATAAATTATTAAATCTCTTAATCGTTTTTGCTTTAAATATATTTCTGATGACAGGTGAATTTCTGCAGAAGCTTTAATCGCGCCTAAGGTAGGGGGAGCAATCGGACCACTAAAGATTAAAGGTGCCCCACATTTTAAAATAAAATCTTTTGTTGATTGATCTGGACAAACAATAGCACAACCTCCAGTTCCAAAACCTTTAGCAAAAGATGTAATAACAAATAACCTGGGATGGTAAGGAATCTGCCCTAGAATTGATCCGCATCCATGTACACCAGTCCAACTCATACCATGAGCATCATCAACATAAACATGAAATTCTTCATATTTGTTTAACAGTTCTAAAATTGCTTTACCAGGTATGGTATCTCCATGCATGGAATAAACACCATCTGCTAAATACCATATTTTTTTGTGATTTTTTCTAAGTTCAATTATTCTCTGCTCTAATTTTTCCAGATTATTATGCCTAAGAATCTCTATATGATTTCCTCTACCTCGAAGCATATCTGAAGCATTTCTTACACTTGTATGAACAAAATGATCCAATATTATAACATCATCAGGTTGCACCAATAACGGAAGTGCAGCAATGTGCCCCAAAGAAGTCCTTGTTATAAGAATTACTGGCTTATTAAAAATCTTCGAAACAATCTCTTCAAGCTCATCATAGAGCCCTAGTTTTATAAATGTTCTTGATACAGAAGTAAAAACTCCATATTTATCAATAGCTTGTTTTGATGCTTCTTTTAATCTTTTATCTGTTGACAAACCAATATAATCGCAAAATATAAATCCTTTTAATTCGGTATTATTATATTTTATATTATTCCCATTAAACATGGAATCTTCCATTGTTACATGGCTGGCTTCATTTTTAATAGCACAATTAATGACTTCAAGAGTCTGATCAATGAATTTGTTACTCATAGAGTTAAGGGTTTAGTGTCTAATTACAATAAATTTTATTTATAAGGACTAACGGTTTTAATTTAATAAAACAACTCCTCAAATATAAATAATTAAAGTATTATTATATCTTTAGGAAGCGATATTTTGCGATAGTATGTTTTTATTTAAAATACATCAACATTAATTCTATCCATTGTAACTTAAACACTAAATTGTATCTTTAAAAGGATGTGTAAAAATTTAATTAAACAAATTATAGGCAACTCTAATTCGGATAATTTCGAAAAAAATTTTGTATTATATACAAGTCTCATATCTTCACTTATCTCTTTTGCAGGAATTTTTCTAAACATTTATTTAAATATTGGAATAGCCCCAATTATAATTGCTTCAATCTGTTTTATATGCTACTTTTCCATTTATATAATCGGCAGACTATCTAACAAATATGACACCCCACTAAAATATGCTATTTCTATTGTATCCATATTCATATCCAACTTCTTTTGGGTTTTTAATTATAATAGCCATGGCCCTGTTTTATATTTATTTGTAGTATACTTTTCATTACTCTTATTTATTTGGGACTCTAAAAGGACACTATATTTGTACTTTTTTGTATTGTCAAATATCATCGTACTTTTCTCTATTGAATATTTTCATCCAGAACTAATAAATAATTATACATCAGAAAAAACAAGAATAATTGATGTATACAGTGGACTAATAATATATCTACTAATTATTTATATTTTCACAATGGTTGCAAAAAACAATTATCTTGAACAATACAAAAAAGCAAAAGAATCTGAACGATTGAAAACAGCTTTTTTACACAACCTCTCACATGAAATTCGCACGCCATTGAATGCTATTGTGGGTTTTTCGTCGTTATTAGTTGATTATGACACCAGCAACAACACAAGGTTTAAAAAAATAATTACTGAAAACAGCGACCACCTAATCAGGTTAATAGAAGATATGATTGACATGTCTATGATTGAAACAAATCAATTATCACTAAAGAAAACAAATATCAATCTTTACAATACATTAAAAAACCTAAACGAAATTTTTAAAATTCAGTTAAGCCCTGCCGTTCAGCTAGAAATTGAACTTTGCAACAAGGATTTTATTATAAATACAGACAAAACCAGGCTCGAACAGATATTAATGAACCTATTAAAAAATGCAATTAAATTCACCGAAAAAGGACATATCCGGTTAAGCCATAAAATAGAAAACAAACTAATTCTATTTTATGTTGAAGATACAGGTATAGGAATCGAAAAGGAACTACAGGAGAGAATATTTGACCGGTTCACAAAAGGAAATACCAATTCAAAAAATGTATATAGAGGAGCAGGAATTGGCCTTTTTCTCACGAAAAAAATGGTTGAAATTCTTGGTGGCAGAATCTGGCTTGATTCTCAAATAAACAAAGGGAGCACTTTTTACTTCACTGTTCCTATTACAAACTAAATTACAAACCTTATCAATTAACTAAGAAAACATTAGCTTTGTGGGCACCGTATTTTTATGAATGAAGAAAAATGGAATTTTCCAGGTAAAAAATATGGTTGGAGCTTTCGGATAAAAGACAAAAAAAGAACAATCAGGATTGATGTAAAAAATAAAACCATAATCCCTGAGATAAGCATACTTATTGATATAAAACTAGCCTGTTAAGCAATTAAAAATAGTACTAACCAAACAAAACTTTATTGTTTTTCAACAAAAACAAACCGAAAAACAATATTTCATTACCTTTACTCAACAAAAAAACATCAAAATTAAACAGTATTATTATGTCATGGGACAAACCTACTCCTTTTAGTATTTCCATTATTTATTGGTTAACAAATATAATTTTCACAGTTATTGTAATAACAGGATTCGCTGTAGTTATATTAAATGTTCTTTTCTATATAAATAGCGAAAGCTATGATTTACAATTACACTTTTTATTACCATCAAAAATAGATTATCTAGAACCTGGCTTTATAAATATTAACAATCAAAATGTTAAAATTGAACTTGTTGAAGCCACATCAAAAATACACTTTTTCAATACGCCCAGTTTTATTGCCAAACAATTTGGATTTATTCTTATTGTAATAGTTTTATGGCTTATTTTTCTTACAAACACATTTCGGTTATTCATTAAAAATGTATATGAAGGCGAAATATTCACCTTTGCAAATATTTCCTTATTAAAACGCTTATCTTATGGGCTTTTTGCCTTTTGGGGGTTAAGTATTATTTATTTTCAAATAAGTTATCACTATCTGGCAAAAAATTTGGTCCTACAAAATATCCGCATTTCTGATGATTTGCCAAATTATTCGGGAGTATTGCTTTTAGGAATATTTATTTGGGTGCTTGCACACATATTAAAAAAAGGGTTAGAACAAAACAATACACCTATTTAACAATGTAGCAGATGTCAGTTATTGTAAATTTAGACGTAATGTTGGCAAAACGTAAAATGAGCCTAACAGAATTATCAGAGAAAGTAGGGATTACCTTATCAAACTTATCTATATTAAAAAAAGGAAAAGCAAAAGCAATACGTTTTTCTACCCTGGAGGCAATTTGTAAGGCTTTAGAGTGTCAACCAGGGGATATTTTAGAGTATATAGATGATAACCAGTAAACCAAAAACAAATGTTAGTAAAAAAACTATTCATTTCGCTACTATTAACTTTTTCCTTTGCTGCTATTTTTTCGCAAAAGGAAAACATACGATTTCGCAGAATCACAATTAATGATGGACTTTCACTTAGTTCTGTATATGCCATATACCAGGATAAAATGGGATTTATGTGGTTTGGGACCGAAGATGGACTTAACCGATATGACGGAGAAAACATTAAGATCTACAGGCCTGACATTTCAACAACAAATACAATTTGCTACAAATGGATCGAACACATAGCTGAAGATTCAACAGGTATGCTTTGGTTTGGCTCTAAAAAAGGCCTTTCTGCCTTTAATCCAAGGATAGAAACATTTTATAATTTCAAAGACACAAAAGGCCCAACAAGTCTTACGAATGATAGTATAACATATCTGATGATTGATAAATACAATTATGTTTGGGTGGGAACTGTTAACGGATTGAATATGATTAATCCGAAGACATTAACAAATCAACAGATAGTATGTAATCAAATTTCCTATTTAAAAACCCGGATAAATGAAATTGTTGAAGGGAATAATGATTTAATCTGGATTGCTTCCAATTCTGGATTGTTTAAATTTTCTTACACAAGTAATATCTGTGAGAAGGTTCAAATTCAAACAAAAGATAATCTTCCGATTGAAAAAATCACATCCATAACTGTGGATAATAATAGTATTTATATTGGAACAGATCTTGGCCTTTTTGAGATAAATTCAGAAGATAAAATCAAAACTGCAAATATTTCGCACCATAGTTCTTCCAAACTTTCTATCGAAAAGCTATTGCTTGACAAACAAAAAAACAAACTCTGGATAACATGCAATGATGGTTTGTATTACCTCAACCTTGAAACGAACGAAATATCTCAATTAATTGATGCATTTGATTCTTCTCACAGTTTATCAATAAACACAACAAAACCAATACATAAAAGCAATTCCGGGGATATTTGGTATGGCACATTTGGGGATGGATTATATCAAATTTCAAGCTCCTCAGAAAGAGTTATTCGACATGAACACACACCCGGAATTCAGACCAGCTTGAGTGAGAATGCTATTAATTGCATCTATGAAGATAAACAAGGCTCTCTGTGGCTAGGTACATTTGGTGCTGGAATTTGCATCTACAATCCACGTTCTCATAAATTTGAGTTATTAAACCATGATCCATTGAATCCCAATAGTATGGCAAGTAATTTTGTCTGGACAATATTTGAAGATAATTCAGAAAACGTTTGGATTGGCACTAATAACAAAGGCATCACAAAATATAATCCAGAAGAGGAAAAATACCAATTTTATGATCACGGCCCGAATAATCCAAATTCCTTATCCGTTTCATCTGTTAGAGATATATTTCAAGATTCAAAAGGTAGAATTTGGGCTGGAACTGATGGTGGTGGACTAAACTTATTTATTGCAAATGAAAATCGATTTAAAAAGTATGTTTTCGAAAAGGACAATCCTTCCAGCATCTCAGACAATTCTGTTCGTGTTATTTATGAAGACAAATACGGCATTTTATGGATTGGCACACGAAATGGATTAAACCGGTTTGATCCGAAAAACGATAATTTTAAAAGATTCCTTCATCAAACCGATGATGCAACAAGTATTTCTCACAATTTTATTTATGCATCAATCCATCAGGACACTAAAGATAATCTCTGGATTGGCACTTATGGTGGCGGGTTAAATATAATGGATTATAAAACAGAAAAATTCGTCTGTTATCAGCATAATCCTGAGAACCCAAATAGCTTATCAGACAATATTGTATTTGCAATTTATGAAGAAACCGGGTCGGATTATTTTTGGATTGGGACCAATAACGGGCTAGACCGTTTTAATTCAAAAACTAAAGAATTTAAACGATTCGGATTGAATGAAGGACTACCAAATGAAGTTATCTACAGCATTTTACCAGACAACAACAATAACATCTGGTTAAGCACAAACCTCGGGTTATGCAGGTTAAACCTTAAAACATATAAACTAAAGAACTTTGATGTAAACGATGGTTTACAAAGCAATGAGTTTAATGGTGGAGCATTCCATAAAGGAAAAAGCGGAAAACTATATTTTGGAGGTGTTTATGGATTAAACATAATAAACCCTGAAAACATTTCACAAGAACCAATACCTTCTAAAATTACAATAACCGATCTTGAAATTCTTGGTAAGAAGGCAAAAATAAACAAATCATGCCCTCCTAATAAGATTATGGTTTGTGACAGTAGTGATAATTATATCATCTCCGAAAACATCTCTTATATTGATGAAATAACCATTGACAATAAAAATAAATATTTCTCACTGGAATTTTCTGCATTAGGAGACTTAAACTCATCGAGAATAAATTATGCCTATCAAATGGTAGGATTAGATGAAGAATGGCACTATTCAGGCAGCAGAAATTATGTCTCTTATGCCAACATGTCTCCGGGAGAATATAATTTCAGAGTGAAAGCTCAAAATGCAGATGGAGTTTGGAGTGCTCCATCGTCTGGACTAAAAATCCATATAAAACCTCCTTTTTGGAAAACACCCTGGTTCTACCTGATTGAATTACTAACATTTATTAGTATCGTATTCTTTATCTATGGATACTTAATGAGGGCAAAAACCAATAAACTTTTAACAGCTCAAAATCAAAAAATTAGTGAGGTAAATCAAAAACTCGTTTTATCAGAGAAAGGGCTAAAAGAACTTAACGCAACAAAAGATAAGTTCTTTTCCATAATCGCACATGACTTAAAAAACCCATTTACGAGTTTATTGTCTGTTGGCGAAGTAATTAACAGCAACTACAAACTTTTAGATGAAGAAGAAAAACAAGAAGGATTCAAACAGGTTTATGAATCAGCTAAAAATATCAACAAATTACTTGAAAACCTTTTAACGTGGTCCCGTTCTCAAAGCAAGCGCATTAATTTTGAACCACTCAACTTTAATTTATCGAAATTGGTGAATGAGATAACATTGCTTTACAAAAATGAGGCAAAGAATAAAGGTGTTATTTTAACGGCAAATTTTTGCGAAGATGTTTTTGCTTTTGGTGATAGGGAGATGATCAATACAGTAATCCGAAACCTTGTAAATAATGCCATAAAATTCTGCACAAAAGGAGAATCTGTAAATGTTGAACTTTTAGAAGAAGAACAAAAAAATATTATTTATGTTAAAGATACAGGAACAGGAATCCCAACTGATGATCTTGATAAACTTTTCAAAATAGACAAGAAACTTAAGACAACAGGAACTGCAGGAGAGAAAGGTACAGGTTTAGGTCTAATTTTATGTAAAGAGTTTGTGTCAAAAAATAATGGAGATATATCTGTTGAAAGCGTTCCCGGAAAAGGAAGTACCTTTAAAGTTGTACTTCCTAAAAATTCTTCGACCAAAAATACATAGGAGGATTTGTATCAGCAAAACCTAATGATTTATAAAGGTTTTGGGCAACTTTATTATCATCCCTTACTTCCAGGGTTATTTTTACGCAATTCAATTCTTCGTTGGCTATTCTGATATTTTCTTCGAGAAGTTGTTTTCCGATCTTTTTACCCCTATGTGATGATTTTACTATTACATCATGGATATTTAAAAATGGACGAGCAGCAAATGTCCCAAAATTCACAAAACTATTTGTAAGCCCAACATATTCTCCATCGCATTTTGCAAGTAAAGTTAATGCTGTTGGTAAATTCTTGAGCCCTTCAATCAGTTGTTTGTTCTGTTCATCGGATAATGGTGTTGCATCACCCATTTTATCCAACATATATGTTTTCATTAAATCAATCTCAGCCTGGCAGTGTTCAGGATTAGCAAAATCGCAACGTATAACTTCTATATCATGCATAAAAAAATCAATTAATAAAATAAAAAGACAAAGATAACAAAGAGAGTCAAGCTATTCGTTCGGTTCGTTAAACAAGATTCTAAATGTTGTGCCAACTCCAACTTTACTTTCAACAGAAATAACACCGCCATTTAAGTTAACAAACTCATATACAAGGGTCAATCCAAGACCAAGACCTTTTTCCTTTTCTGTTCCGTAAGTACTTTTGTTTTGGCTTATTATAAAGATATTTTCAAGTTTTTCTTTTGGAATTCCAACACCTTGATCTTTTACAATTAATTCCACTTTTTTATTTTGTTTTCTTTCCGTTGAAATAGTAATAATTTCCCCTTTCTGAGTAAATTTCAGGGCATTACTGAAAAGGTTTCTTAGAATCATCATTAAACTATTTTTTTCGCCGAGAATAAAAACATTATCATTTACATTAAGCTTTAGCTGAATATTTTTTGAAATTATAACTGTTGAAAACAGACTTACTACTTCATTTATCAGTGGCTTAACATTTACTTTCCCCATTTCTATTCTCAATTTCCCCTGTTGAAACATCCCCCAATTAAGAAGATTCTCTAACAGACTTGAAAGAGAAAAGGTTGTTTTATCAATATAATCAACAACTTCCCAAAGTAAGGCATAGTTTTCATTTTCAATACTTTCCCGGATCATTATTGATATTCCACCTAAGGAATTAATAGGTGCCCTAAGGTCGTGAGAAATAATAGAAAAAAACTTGTCTTTTATACTATTTAGTTCAGACAGCTCAGTCCTTTGTTTTTCAAGTTGTTTTCTCCTTTTTTCTAATACAACTGTAAATTCACGTACCCGGGTGAAATTTTTTTTATAAATAACAATAATCCAGCACCCAAGAATTATAATTATAAGTAATGCTGAAATTATTATAAGTTGGACTGTTTTTCGTTTCGTAAGATTATCAACCTCTATCTGTTTCTGATTTACTTCGAATTCTGTTCGTAAATCCGCCATTTGTTGTATAGTCTCCAAATTTTTTATGCTATCGCGCACAGCATAATAAGATTCTAAAAAATAATATGCTTCATCGAATCTTTGCGTTACTTCATATAATTTAGCCAATCGATATGCAGCATCTCGTTTGTATTCGCTTATGTTATTTACCTGGGCTAACGTATAGCTATCTTTAGCATATCTGATTGCCTCTTCGTAAAATCCTTCAACCTGTAAAACTTTAGAATATGCAATCATGTATTCAGTTATCGCATATTCATCATTAAGCCCTTTTAAAATCTCTATTGCAGTATTTAAATTTGTTTTTGCCTGTTCACATTTTTGCTGGTTAATGTATACCAAACCCGAATTACCAATGCAATAGGCAATTCCAATTTTATTCTTCAACATTTCATACATTTCCTGCGCCTTTGCAAAAAAAAGCAATGCAGAATCGTCCTGATTGTAGGTATAATACATATACCCTAAGTTGTGTATCGCTGTTGTAAGTCTTGTAGAATCATTTATACTCGTAAAAACATCAATTGCTTTTTTTGAGTATAAAATTGCGTTATCCTGATTGTGCTGGGCATTATAAACAGTTGAGATATACGAAAAAGCAGTAGCTAAACCTATTTGGTTATCCTGATTTTCATATAAACTGGCAGCTTCTGTAAAACAATCCAAAGCAGTTGATAATTCTCCTAACTGCAAATAACCATCCCCCATTAGCAATAATGTCCTGGATATATCAAAGTTATGCGCCTTTGCTATGTCAAGTGCCTTTTTACTATAAAATAAAATTGTATCTGCATTAGAACTTTGTTCTGCTTTTTGATGCAAAACATTCAGTTCCTGATTAACAGCACTATCATTAACATTGCTACCGTTCGAATAGCAATTAATAGTAAGCATAAAGAAAAACCCAAGAAATAGAGAAATAGTAATATAAAATGATTTAGTTGTCATCACCATTTTCCTGTGGAGGTGGTTTGATTTTCAGAACGGGATCTATCTTTATTTCTTTTCCATCTTTGGTAAGATAATCAATACCATAAGCTTCTTTTCCTTTTGCATCTTTTGGGATTTTCAAACTAAAACCCTTTTTATTCTTTTTAGTTATTTTCTTAAAAACATTCTTCTTCCCCTCTTTAGAATAGATTTTTGTGATTTCTTTAATTCCACTTTTGTAATCGGTTTTCCATACAACTTCATCTCCTGCAAAAACTACAGTCTCAAGTTCATTTATACCACCGTTACCATTTGAATCAAACAAGGAAAGCTTATGTTCTTTATCACTTGAAATAGAACGCAAATAAATTTTAACTTTTTTCATAAAGGGCTGCTAATGGTTAATATCAAAAATATTTTTCGTAACAGCTAAATTATAAGAACTTAAGGATGAATCAAAATAATTTTTTATTTTATTTTTCTACACACACCTCGTAAATGTTTATCTTATGGCTTAAAGTACTTTCCCTGCCAGGTATTTCTCTCTTCCAAACGTTTTTCATAACTATTTAATACAATATCATAACGCTTTCCCCAATAATTTGCTTCGATAAATTCCGGTGGAGATTCTCCTGCTATACGTTGTATATAAATTTTGGGATTAAATCGTTCTACAAAATCAACACAAAATTCTATGTAGTCTTCAATTGAAAATAATTGAAAAACGGTATTATCTGCGGCATATTCTTTTGCCATTTTTGTTCCTTTAATAATCTGTAGCTGATGAAACTTAATACTATGCAAAGATAATTCAGATAACACCTTCACCTGTTCCAGCATTTCTTCCCTGGATTCGCCAGGCAAACCAAAAATCATATGCCCTCCTGTAGCAATCCCTCTCTTTGCTGTTTCTTCAATAGCCCACACAGACTGTTCAAAAGTATGTCCCCGGTTTATTCGTTCTAGTGTTGAATTATATGTTGATTCTATACCATACTCCAAAGTAAGAAATGTACGCCCTGAAAGTTCTTTGAAATAGTCGAGCTTCTCTTCATCAACACAGTCGGGCCTTGTGCCAATCACTAAACCTACAATATCTGGTATAGAGAGAGCTTGTTCATAAATCTCTTTTAAATCTGAAAGTGTGGCATAAGTATTGGAATAAGCCTGAAAATATGCCACATAATTATGTGCGGCTTTATATCGCTTCTTATGAAAATCTATCCCTTCCCCTATTTGTTGCTTAACACTTTTTTCCGGCTTGCAATAAGAGGGATTAAATGCGTTGTTGTTACAAAAAGAACATCCTCCACGAGATACATTTCCATCTCTATTGGGACAAGTAAATCCTGCATCTATCGAAACTTTCTGAATACGTCCGCCAAATCTCTGTTTTATATATTCGGCATATGCATTAAATCGCCTGTTATGTATCCACGGATATTCCAACATTATACTTTACTTATTTTATTAAGTGCAACATACCAAACAAAACCTTCCACTTTACTATAATTCATGTTTTTCATTAATTTAACATATTCTTCTACCTGTTGCAGGTGTTTATTTATCTCTTGCAAACCAAATTTATAATCTATAACAACTACTTTCTCTTCTCCAAAGAGAACACGGTCTGGTCTTTTTTGTATTCCGTTTGGCAATAATATTTCTGCTTCTGTTTTTACTTGCCATTTTTTATCAAACCATTCTTTTGCCAGACTATTATTTATCAATTCTGTAATTGACTTTACCATTTGAGCTTTTTCACCATTAGGTATTAGTCCCGACATGTATGCTTCATCTACTGCATTATTTACATCATCAATGTAGATTATTCTTTCAAATATTTTGTGGAGCAGTTTTCCTTCGTTAATTAATGATGTAGAAATACCAGAACTCATATAATCTTTATGGTTGTATTTCACATTTAACATATCCCCAACAATGCCTGGTTTATCAGACAGCGACACATCGAGGCTATTTTGCTTCTTTTGTTTTTGCTTTGTTGAGTTTTCTAATTTTCCAACTTCAAAAATGTTTTCTTCTTCGAGAAAACGTTGCGGGATGTTTATAAAATCCTGCTCCTGTATAGGAGAAACACTTTTAAATGTATTTAATAATAAGCGGGAACATGTCAAACCATTTCTTTTTATCTGGTCAGGATGAGGAGAACGTATTATAAGTACCTGTTTTGCCCTTGTTGTTGCCACATACAACAAATTTATATTGTCTATATAGGTGTTCAGCTTTTCAAAAGCATATTCGCTCTTAAAATTTGTTTTTGATAGTTTATTCGAATATGTTACGGGTACAACCGGGACTTCGTTAAAGGGTCCTGTTTTAGGGGCACACCACATAATATTAGCATGTGAAACATGTTGATCGATTTGCCAATTACAAAACGGAATTATTACGGCATCAAACTCCAGCCCTTTTGATTTATGTATTGTTAGTACCTGAATGGCATTATCTGCCTCTTCCACGTTCAGGGATAATTTATCGCCATGTTCATCCCACCAATCGAGAAAACTTTTTATTCCTGTATGATGGTTTCTGGAAAAATCCAATACTATATCCAAAAAAGAAACAACAAAAGATTTCTCGTTAAATGAATCAAGGTTGAACTTCTTAATAATCTCAGAGACCAGGTTATAAAGCGAATATTGATTTACTCCATGTTCATTTGAATTAAGCCACGATAACGGCTCTTGACCTTCTTCTTCTTTCTCATGTAAAAAAACAGGACCTTGATTTAGAGCTTCATAAATTAATGTTGTAAGATACGCTTTATTTATTTTATCTTCTTTTGAAACAATATACCTTAACGCGCTTAACACACACCGCACCGTTTTGGAACTTTTTAGTAAGAGTGCGTCACTACTTAAAAAATTAGGCTGGATACCTGTTTCTGCTAGTATCTTTTTTGAACCCTCAATTAATTTATCAATAACAGCTTGCCCTTCTCTCCTGTTTCTTACTAAAAGCGTAATTTGCGACTGTTCAAAACCTTTATTAAGAAGTTCTATGATAATGTTCGGCAACTCTTTTAAAATCTGTTCTTCCCAGTCTTCATCATCAACCAATTTAATATTTACATACCCATCTTCTATTATCTTATTTGTTGGCAACTCCTGCTTTAATTCGTTATATGCAGATTTAATTGTGCCTGAAAATGGATTATCTGTTAAAAACTCATCCATTTCTGAATTAAAGATATGTTGTAAATCTTCTGATAATTGTTTGTATAAGCTGTTGTTAAATTGAATAATATTCTTGTTACTTCGCCAGTTTTTTTCCAAGTTAATTGTTTCCAACTGACTGGAAGGGACCTGATTGTAAATTTTGTTTCCAAGTATATTCCAGTTACTGTTTCTCCATCTGTAAATTGCTTGTTTTACATCCCCAACAACAATGTTTTTATTTCCTAATGCAAGGCTATTCTGAATAAGAGGAAAAAAATTCATCCACTGAAGTTCGGATGTATCCTGAAATTCATCAATCATAAAGTGAGTATACAAGCTACCTAATTTTTCATAGATAAACGGAGCATCATTATTTTCTATAACAGTATGTATAAGCTTTCCTGTATCGGCAAGTAAAAATATATTTTGCTCGTTTGTAATAGTCCTGACGTGCGAATACAAATCTGTTAATATACCAAACGCATAAATAAGTTTTAAAATTGATTTTGCCGATTCGTATTTTTCTGAATTCTCTTCAACAAAGTGCAACGCTGAATCTAATAGTTGCTTTAGACAATCATCATACAATTTAAAGATCTCTTCTTTTTTTGATGATTTTTTCGGTATCCAATTATCAAAATCGATACTTGCTTTTATTACATAAGTATTAGGGGCACTATCTTTTTTCTGCGCAAGTTTCTCAAAATATCCGGCTACACCTTTACTTTTCTGCGTAAAATCTTCAACAGAAAACCCGTTGTTTTGGATAGAACTTAAAGCCTTCTCTCCTATTTCGGCAAGGTAATTTTCAAAATCTTCGATAACTTGGTTACATGCTGCGATATAGTTTCTTAACGTCTCCTTATCATTTCCTTCTTCATTTATTTTATCAAAGGTGAGTTGAAACTGTTCATTAAAAAGTTCGTTTCCAAGAAATACAATATCTCTTTTAGCATTCCATGTTTTGCCTTGCGAAATTTTCTCCAGTGCGAATTCAGACAACCATTCTCTTAATTCTCTGTTTTCATGAGAATTGAAAACCATCTGGCTGGCTGCCTGTTCAATAATTTTTGGAGTATCTAATTCAAGATTATAATTAAAATAGATGTGTAGTTCTTTTGTGAAGCTTTTTAAAACCCTCTGAAAAAAATTATCGATAGTCTCAATTGTAAAACGCGAGTAATCGTGTAGAATATTGTTAAGTATTAATTTAGCTTTTGAGACCAGGACTTCCTTTGAATATTTAAGTGATTTCTGAAATTCGCCGGCATAATCAGAAGGTTGTTCATTCGCAATTTTGGATAATTCATTGAGGATGCGGCCTTTCATTTCGGCAGTTGCCTTATTCGTAAAAGTAACGGCCAAGATATTTTTGTATGCAGCAGGATTTTTAAATAAAATAGAGAGGTATTCTTTTGTTAGCTGAAAAGTTTTACCAGAACCAGCTGATGCTTTATATATTGTTAATTTTTCCGCATTCCTCATTCATGCGAAAGTAGTAAAAATGATGATTGTATATCACCACGACTCATCTATAATTACATATTTAAGAAATAATTGCTTTAGTATAATCGCGGGCTATTCTTTATTGAACTCAAAATAAAACGTTGTTCCTTTTTCTTCTTCAGATTCTACCCAAATATTTCCATTTAAAAATTCTGAATATGATTTTGCAATGAATAACCCCAGTCCATTTCCTCCATAGCTCCGTGCATATAATTCCTCTAACTGAACAAATGGTTTATAAATCAATTCTATTTTATCCTTCTCAATAACTTTTCCTGTATTCTTTACACTAACTAAATATTGTTCTTCGTCGTTTTTAACATCAACCTCAACAATTCCATTTTCAGAGAACTTAAAAGCATTATCTATAATACTATCCAGTACTTTGGTAATTTTCACTTTATCATTTATACAATCTAACTCTTCACTTGGAAATGTAAAACTCTTCAACGCATCTGCCTTTTCATATTTAGTTTTCTTTTCAGCAATTGCTTTTTCCAGGATTGGGAAAATATTAAATTTTTCCTTCTTATACTCCAACTGTTTATTAATAATAAAAGAACTCTCAAGGATATCCTGGACAATTGATAATAACTGATTACTGGAATCCAGAACAATATCAATCCTCTTCTTAATATTATCGTCATTGGTAGATTCATGGATCAATTCAGAGAAACCAATAATTGCATTTAATGGGGTCCTAATTTCGTGAGATATATTTGCAAGAAATATGTTTTTTAAATAATTCGCTTTTTTCTCGCTTTCTAAAGCATGCTTTAAATTATCGATCAACTCCTTTTTCTCTATCTGCAAATCATATTTTTCTACCGCATTTTTAAGAAGAATTCTAAGTTCATTATAACTCCAGGGCTTTTGAACAAATTGATAGAAAAGATTTAGGTTCATTGCTTTCACTGCTGTATCTAAATCTGCGAAAGCTGTAACGAGGATAAAAATGATATCAGGATATTTACCTTTAACACGGAGGACGAATGAAATTCCGTCCTCCTTTGGCATTTTATAATCTACAAGTAATACTTTAATTTTGTTTGTTTCTAAAATTTCAAGTGCGCCATCTAGTGTTTCTGTTGTAGCAATCTCAAAATCTGTTGAGAAACTTGCGTCAAATCCTATCAGATTTTCGTTTTCGTCATCAATGTATAATATGGATTTATTTGTAATCATCTCTCAACAAATTTTAAGATTAAGCTACTACTAGAAACTTTCGTAATCACTATCACCCATGTCTATTTTAACATTTGAAGCTGAGCCAATGTTTTCCCTTTTGCTTGACTGATGCTTTGAAGATTGCATCTTTTTTGCAGCAGGCTTATCATTTTTAACACTTCTTTTAGTTGAACGTCTGCCGTCATCTAACGTGAAATATAAAGTAACCTCTTTTAACTGATCTGCCTGGCTGGCCAACTCTTCAGAACTTGTTGCCAACTCTTCGGAAGCAGCAGCATTTTGTTGTGTTACATCATTTAATTGTTGTACTGCACTATTAATTTGCTCTGTTCCTGAAGTTTGTTCATTACTTGAAGCTGTAATCTCCTGTACTAATTTTGTCGTTTTCTCAATAGAAGGCATTACTTCCATCATTCGTTTTCCTGCTGCTTCAGCCAATTTATAACTCTCGTTAGCCAAACCAACTATCTCTTCTGCAGCAACTTTACTTCGTTCAGCCAATTTACGGACTTCAGCAGCAACTACAGCAAACCCCCTTCCTTGTTCGCCAGCCCTGGCAGCCTCAACCGCCGCATTGAGAGCAAGCAGGTTAGTTTGAAATGCTATGTCATTTATTATTTGTATTTTTTCTGCAACCATTTTATTAACCTCAGTGGCTTTTTGAGCACCAGCAGCAACTTCATTGACCCCTACCTGAACTTCAATAGCTATCTTTTCTGTTACCTGGGCATTCTGGTTATTTTGTTCAATATTCGAAGCCATTTCCTCCATTGAAGAAGATATCTCCTCTACTGATGCTGATTGTTCTGTTGCACCTTGAGAAAGTTGTTGAGAGCCTGAACTTATTTGTTGACTTGCACTTGCAATATTATCTGCTCCTGTAGCAATATTTGCTATTATATTTTTCAAATGAGCATGCATTTTTGATAATGCTTTTGCCAGTTGACCAACTTCATCTTCCTGATCAAGTTCTAACGAAGTTGTTAAATCACCATTTGCAATCTCATTAGCAAACAATACCCCTTTATTAAGTGAGGAAGAAATACTCGAACTTATTAGTTTATTAACGGTAAAGAAAATCACAAATCCTATTACCAATGCTATTATAATTGCAAGCCTTGTTTGATTTATTAGCTGATATAACTCATTTTCGTAGATTGAAACAGATACCCAACTATCTATTTCTTCAACAAAATTCATATATTGAAATTTTGATTTTCCTTCCCACATATATTGTAATTTTTCATCCTTACCTAAATGTGGTAACATTTGGTTATGTAAATCTGAATTTGCAATTGATTCTCCTACTCTATTGGGGTGAACAACAAAAGTACCTTCTTTATCAAGGACAAAAGGATATCCTGATTCAAAATAATGTTTTGATGCAAAAAGACTTGCTATCTCTCCCATATCTTTTTCAGGTACAGCAACAGAAAATATACCTTGAACTTCACCATCAACAAACAAGGGCTTGTATACTGTAAGATACATTTCATTAACAACGATAGCTTTCCCTTCATAATCGCTACCTGTCTCAATAGCCTGAACAACAGGAGATGAATTAGGTATAAAAGTATTTACTGCGCGTTTTCCTTCACTCTCAATATTCGTTGATATTCGAAGATACCCTTGAGGTATTTTCTGAAATATTGTGGAATTTGCTTTTGTTTGACTATAAACTTTATCGACAAAATCAAAATTATTATATAATGGTTCATTATTAGCTGAAAGACTTTTAAAGTCAATATTTAGAACCTGATTGTTAGTTTGATTTTGAATATTTATTTTTTGATGTTCATCTGAAAAAGAAAGTTTTACTTCTTTTTCAAATAAATCATAAGCAAGTGAAGATACACTTTTTAGTTCCTTCTGATTTGCTTTAATCTGATTTTTAACAACCTCTGTTAATTCATTTACTTGTTCGAACATTCGGATATCTGTATCCGCTATGATTCTCTTTTTTTGGTTAGATATGATGTATATACCAACAGCTACTACTATAACTACAAAAACACTACTTAGCATTAAGTTAAGCCTAAACCCTATTTTTAAATCTTTAATTCTTTTCATGACATTATTTTTTAATATTTTTCTGACTACAGACAAAACATTAACCATGCCATTGTTTGTAAGTATCTTTAAAACAACATCTTACAAATAAAACACATAAGATTTAACACATTTAAACTACACGATATTTCGTATATATTGGATATTTGAAGGGTCAATACGGACGTTCGATATTAAGTTTCTTCATTCTGGACTCCAACGTAGATGGATTTATTTTCAATAGTTCTGCAGTTCCATTTGCTCCACGTATTCGCCATTTTGTTGTTTTAAGTGCCCTCAAAATATGTCGTTTTTCGTTCTCTTCAAGCGAAATTATTTCATCATCAATGATTGAATTATCTTTTCCTATCTTAAACCAGGAACCAATGGATAAATTTGTTCCCGGAGACAAAACATGGGCACGTTCAACAACATTTTCTAATTCCCTGATATTTCCGGGCCATTGATAATCTGTTAATCTTTTTAAATCTTTTGACGAAACGGAATTAATTTTCTTGCCCGTAGACCTATTGAATTTTGTGATAAAGTAATTAACTAACAAAGGAATATCTTCTTTTCGCTCTCTTAGTGGTGGAATAGTAATAGGCACAACATTTAGCCGATAGTATAAATCTGAACGGAATTTACCCTCTTTAACTTCTTGTTCCAGGTTTCGGTTCGTTGCTGCTATTAACCTGAAATCGACTTTCTGAGGTTTTGTCCCTCCTATCCGCTCGCATTCCCCTTCTTGAATTACCCGTAATAATTTTGCCTGCATATCAATTGGCAGTTCTCCTATCTCATCAAGAAAAATAGTACCTGTATGGGCAAGCTCAAATTTCCCATATTTTAATTTATTTGCTCCTGTAAATGCCCCTTTTTCATAGCCAAAAAGTTCACTCTCAATTAATGTTTCTGGAATTGCAGCACAATTAAGCTTAACTAAAATATTCTCATTCCTTTTACTCAACACATGTACTGCGTTAGCAAACAACTCTTTACCCGTTCCGCTTTCACCTAATAATAAAACAGTTGAATCTGATTTTGAAACCATCTCCAACTGTTTTAAAGTATATTTTAATACTTTACTTTCTCCAATAATTTCAGAAAAAGAATCTGTTCTTTTAAATTCTTCCTTTAATTGTATGTTTTCCTCTTCAAGTTGATTTTTTAGGTTTTCTATATTTTCAAGGGCAGATTGTAATTTTTTATTTTTTTCAAGTAAATCATTCAAAAGATAGATCCTACTTTTCTTTAACTCATGGGCATTTAATGCAGATTCCAGGGTTTGTCTTAAGTCCAGGAGATCCCAGGGTTTGAAAAGATAACGAAAAATACCTCCCTGATTAATTGCTTTCAGGATTGTTTCATTATCATCAAAAGCTGTAAGAATTATTACAATCGTATTGGGATATTCTTCGTTTACAACCTTAGCCAGTTCAAGGCCCGACATTTGCGGCATTCTTTGATCGGTTACCAATATTTTATACGGGTAATCCTGTAACATCCCTAATGCTTTCCCGGCATTTTCTGCAATATCTATCTCATACCATTTTTGTAAGCTAACCTGAAATGTCATCAGGTTATTTTCTTCATCGTCTACGTATAATAATCTTTCCATCAATTTGCACTTATTGGTAGGTTTATTTTAAATTCTGTTCCTTTGTTTTCCTCTGAGACAACACTAATTTCTCCATTATGCTCAGCGATAATACTGTGAACAATTGATAATCCCAACCCTGTTCCTTCACCAACGACCTTTGTTGTAAAAAACGGATCAAAAATTTTATCCCTCACCTTCTCTGGAATTCCCTGGCCATTATCTTTTATGCTTATTTCAATAAGGTTTGAATCGTCAAGCTTTCTTGTTGTAATTTCTATTTTACCTTCACCTTCAATTGCCTGAATTGCATTTATCAAGAGGTTTAGAAACACCTGGCTTAATTTCCCGGGAAAACAAAATACCGGTTCAAAAGTACCATAGTTCTTTATAATTTCAATACGATTTTTGTACTTTGTTCTTAATATAATTAGCGAAGAATCTATCAAATCATTAATATTAGAGGGCAACATATTTTCTACGTCCAACCTTGAAAAAGTCCTTAATCCTTTTACTATTTCTGTCGTCCTTTGTACTCCGTTTCGAATAGTTTTAATGAGTTTGGGTAAATTTTTTTTCGAATCTTCAACCCTATGAGCCTTATCTATCCTGTTATATTCTTGTTTCCATTTACAATTTTCCTGCATACTACAGTGAGAATCAGCGTACTCATCTAAAGCTTCCAGTATATCATTAACCAATAACTCCAATCCTGTTAAACCACTACTTATGAAATTAACCGGGTTATTTATTTCATGGGCAATACCCGCTGTTAATACTCCTACTGAAGCCATTTTCTCGGATTGAATAAGTTGTTGTTGTGTTTGCTTTAATTCATTAATAAGTTGTTCAAGTTCTTTTTTCTGCAAAACAAGGAATTCATTTGCAGCCGACATCTCATCATTAGCAACACGTAGCTTATCATTTAAATCCCTGACTTCTTTCGTTCGTTTTTTTACGATATATTCGAGATTATCACGATGAAGTTCAATCTCTTTTTGCAATAATTTTCTTTCAGAAATATCTATTGACATTACAATTACGCCAACAACAATACCTTCTCCGATTAATGGCGTTAATATTCTTCTAAAATGAAATATTTTACCTTCTCTTTCAACAGAAATCTCATAGTCTAATGTTTCATTGTTTTTAATCTTTTTTACCTCGCGTGCCCACCTCTTTTTTACTTCTTTGGATATAGGCAAGTCTACAATTCTTTTTCCCAGATAATTACCAAACATTTCCTTTGATAATTCATTCTGCATAATAATAATATCCGAACTATCTGTTACATAAATTTCGAAAGGAAAGCTATCTGAGATGGATATTAACATCTCATCGCGTTCCCTCACTTTCTTTTCTAACTTAATCTTTTCTGTTATATCTTCAACAACCGTATTAAAATATTCTGGTTTTCCAACTTTATTAAATACAGGAGAAGATATAATATTTACCTTAATCTTATTTTTATTAGCCCCAACAATATCAAGTTTTGTATTTACAATCTCACCTTTTGACAGTCTTTCAATTATATCCTTCCTATCTGATTTGTTTTCATAAATATCATTCATTGTTTGATAATGCTCAAGAAATTTCGTTTCTGAATCGAAACCAACAATTTCATAAACTTTTTTATTTAGAAACAATATTTCCCCTTTGACGTTTGTCCTTAAAATTCCAACAGGCGCAGTATCAACCAATAATTTATATCTTTCCTCGCTTCGTTTAACTTTTTGTTCTGCTTCAACTCTTTTTGTTAAATCATGAATAACAACATGATAACAGTCATCGCCAAGTAGTTCAATTTTGGTTAATGATACTTCACAAAAAATTATCCTGTTTTTCAGTGTTTTAAAAACCCAGTCAAACTTTTGTGGTTTACCTGATAACACTTTCTTAATATAATTGTCTGCCTTAACCTTTGAAAGCTTTCCATCAGGTTGTTTTTCCGGGAAAACTGCATAAATATTTAATGAATCTATTGTTCTATCCAGATCGAAAATTTCACGGGTTTTTTTATTAAACTCTATCATTATGTCACCCCTGACTATGTAGATAGCGTCATTAGAGTTTTCGAAAATATCTTTGTACTTTAATTCTGTTAGCAGGCCTTCTTTTTCCTTGTTTTTCTGCTCAGAGATATCTTCAACTAACCCAACAAACATTAATTCTTCCTGGCACTCTTCACATATTTTAACAGAAATCTTTGTATCAATAAAAGTCCTGTCTTTTTTTCTCAATTTTAACTCATAGACACAAATTCTCTTTTTCTCTATAATTTCATTGATAATTTTTTCTGCTTCATCCTGGCCTAATTTAACTTCTGTAAATAAGCTTTCGATTGCATTATCAATTTCTTCTTCAGAATCGTATCCTAAGAGCTGTATGAGATGATCATTATATTTGATTAGTCTACCCGAAGCGCTAACAAGAAATACACCATTTGAAGTATTCCTATAAATATCAACTAAGTTTAAGTACTCTTTAATCATGTCAGCAACTTAACACCAGTAATAATCGTTGTTTGCTAATAAATATAGTAAAATAATATTTTAATGTAAAGATTTTGTGCCACACAAAAAACACATAGCAGTAAAACTTCGTCATATTTAAGTTTTTAACCTAAACACACCATCTAAGTTTTATTGATTCTTTCTTTTAAACCAATCAAAAACTTTTTCTTTGATTATTAAAATAAGTTCTTTACCAAGAAAGAAAAGAGAACTATAAAAAAGAATTTCTCCGGTTACAAATATTACTAAAACAGAAACAGTTACCCCTTTCACTGTTAAATGCAAAGCTTTTCCAATTATTCCACCAATAAAAGGAGAACCAACAATAAATACATAGCTTATTAATTGAACAACAAACATTGCTTTTTTAAAAGGAGTATTTACAATGTCTCTCAGTGTTCTTCTTTTTACTGAATCCTGTCCCATAAATTAATTTCCAAACAGCTAACTAACAAAGTGTTGGTTACATTGTTTAGAAATAAAAAGAAGATATTCAAAAAGTCAATTAATTGTTAACTCAGACTTTTTATTAATCAATTAATACTAAAATCCGACAGGTCTGGCGACTCTGTCGGATTTATTTTTTTGACAATTTTGAGAAATATTCTGAATTATATTTTTACTTAAACAATTCTTTATTGGGTTCACTCACCATAGTAAACTCAAGACTTCCTCCGTCCATAATCTCCTGATGAGTAATATAGGAACGATTTAATTCTTGTCCATTCAATGTCACTTTTTGAATGTATTTATTTTCAAGTGAAGCAGCAGGGGCTTTAACCGTAAATATTTTACCCGGGGCAATTTCTATTTCAGCCTGCTGAACAATTGGAGAGCCAAACTGGTATTGTAATTCAGCCGGATGAACCGGATAAATTCCTAAGGCACTTAAAATATACCACGCTGACATTTGACCACAGTCTTCATTTCCAGACAATCCATCTGGTTTATCAGTATACATTTCTGTTTGGATTTGACGGTTTATCTCTTGTGTTTTCCATGCTTGTCCGGCATAGTTAAACAAGAAAGAAGTATGGTGACTTGGTTCATTTCCATGAGCGTAAGCACCAATTAAGCCCGTAATATCATTTGATGCTTCCTCTCCTTTTAATCCTTCTTCTACTTCAAACAAATGAGTTAATTTCTCTGCAAAAGGTTCTTTTCCACCAAGAAGTTCAATAAGGCCATCAACATCCTGAGGCACCAACCATAGATATTGCCATGCATTACCTTCAGTATAGTCGCTTCCGATATGTTTAGAGTAAGCAGGATCAAAAGGAGTTGTCCATTCCCCATTACTTAACTTTCCGCGCATGAATCCAGTTTCCGGATCAAAATAGTTTTTATAATTCTCTGCTCTGCTAAAATAGTATTCTGCATCTTCTGTTTTCCCCAACTTTTCTGCTACAAGCGCCACACTATAATCATCAATAGCAACTTCCATTGCTTTGGCAACAGTTTGCTCTACCTTATCAGCAGGGATAAATCCCCATTTATCATGGTATCCCATTCCATCACGATCATTTTTAGATGTTGCTTTCATAGCTTCAAGAGCCAATTCATAGTCAAAATCACCAATACCTTTGAGCACAGCCTCTGCAATAACTGTTATTGAATGATTACCTACCATACAAAATGTTTCATTTCCTTCAAGCTCCCAAACCGGTAATATACCAGTTTGCTGATAATGATCCAGCATGGATTTCACCATATCATTAACTTTATCTTGTTGAACAAGTGTAAAAAGTGGATGTAACGAACGGTAAGTATCCCATAATGAAAATACCGTATAACGATTATAATCAGAAGCAACCATTGTTTTCCCTTCTACACCTTTAAATTCTCCATTTAAGTCAGAAAATAAAGCTGGAGCAACCATTGTATGGTACAACGCTGTATAGAATATTTTCTTCTGAACCTCATCATTACTTTGAATTTTTATCTTTTGCAATTCCTTTTCCCATGCTTCGGATGCTGCTTGTATGGTCGCATCAAAATCCCAACCTGCCAATGAAGCATCCAGATTTTTAATAGCATTCTCGACACTTACCGATGATAAACCTACTTTTACAAGTACTTCATTATCTTCAAAAGAAAAAACTCCTAAAGTTCGTGCCTCTCCACCAACTTCTTTAATCTCTGAGTTGGTAAAAGGCTTAGAAAAACGTACAGCAAAATAAACATGCTGATCAACTGCCCATCCTGTTGACAAACGAGTTCCTGTAACCAGTGTGCTATCTTTAACTTCTAAACTGGTTTGATAAGGTTTATCCCAATTAATAGCAAAACCAAGGTTAACAATGATGTTTTTCGCTCCTTCATCAGGAAAAATATATTTATGGAATCCAGCACGCTCTGTTACAGTTAATTCAGTTTTGATTCCACTATTAGTCATTTCGACAGAATAATATCCAGGAACAGCAACTTCATTCTCGTGTGTATACTTACCTGCATATCGCATAACAAAATCCATATTCTCTTCTCCCTCTTTGAACTCAATCTCTTTTGCAACAGGAAGAATAGATATATCTGCAAGGTCTCCAATACCCGTTCCGCTTAAATGCAGATGACTGAACCCAGCGATAACACTATCTGAATAATGATAACCGGAACACCAGTCCCAACCACCTGTTCCGTTATCCGGACTTAATTGAACCTGTCCAAAAGGATAAGCTGCTCCAGGATAAGTATGTCCATGAAAACCAGTCCCTATAAACGGATCAACATAGGAGGTGAGTTGTCCTGTAGAGTTTTCCTGTTTTCCCGGAGGCGAACAGGACACAATAAACATTACAATTCCAATAACAATTAAATTTAATTTAGCCATTTTTACTTTACTTTATTACTTTTTAAAAATCAACTGCGAAATTAGTTAGGTATTTTTTAATTGAAAAGGGTTAAACAAAAAAAGAAGCCTTCAATTCACATTATTTTAGTAACCCAAATAGTTTAAAAAAACCACCATGGTGGTTTTTAAAAATGATCGTGATCGTTTTCAAAAACCACCGTGGTGATTTTTCGAAATGACCATGGTGATTTTTTTTAATGACTATGGTGGTTTTTTAATTCCTATTAAATCTTATTTCTATTATGTATTAGTTTAACGTTTACTCTCCCTGATTGAGTCTGAGACTCAATCTCTCCCTCTCTTTCAAGAGAGGGAGAAATATTCAGTTTTTGCCGGATGAGAGGGTGTGTATATAATATTCTTTAAATTATTTCTTTACATCTATTAGCCTGATAGTAGTACTTATCACAAATCAATTTTGCAACCCTTCTTCAAGTCCTCCTCGGAGGAGGATTTAGGAGGTCTTCTTAATAAACGCTTGTAATTTTAATGGGATATCCAATAGTTACCCGCAATTGTCGTTTATGATTTCTGTAAATTTTTAATTATAAAAAATGCTATAATAGAAAGAGGCTGTCCAAAAAGTCATTTAATTGTAAACTCTGTCAGGTTCTTTGAACTCTGACAGGTTAAAAATCAATTAATTATTAAAACCTAACAGAGTCGTTAGACCTGTCAGAGTTACCTTTTGGACAGCCTCATAACAAGAGGTGATACAGCAACAATAATTCTCTTCCTATGCTGCCAATGCCATAACATCAGAATCTGATGCTCCTTCTGGAATAATTACAGCATTATTGCTCCTCCAAAGTGTTCATCCCCTGAATATATCCTTTCGATGTCTTGTGTAAATCAAAGACAACAATCTCATTTTTACCTTTATTGAGAAAAACTGAAGGACAAAACAGCCTTTCCTGAGGGCCGATTTCCCAATATCTGCCTAGGTTATGGCCATTTACCCATACAATTCCTTTTTTCCATTCCGTTAAATCCAAATAAGTATCACCTGTTTCTTCTAAGGCAAACTCAGCCCTAAAAAATTTCCCAGGACGATTTTGTTTGTCAACTCCAGGTTTTAAACCTGACAAATAATTTTCATCCAATGGTAAATTGAAAATCTGCCATTCCATGAGAGTCATTCCATTTAAAGAAACCCTATCTGTTATTCCTTTTCTATCTATCATATATTCTGCGAAGTTAATTCGCCCCATACCTTCCACTAAAATATCCAATACAGGGTTAACGGTTTCTGATTTTGGTATTTCAATGGTATTAATGTTTTTAGAGCGATCGAGGGTTCCGATATATTTCCCATCAAGAAAAACAGTGGCATAATCATGTAAATCTGTAACGCGTAATTTACCGCTTTTTTGACCTACTAATTTTGTCCTGTAAAGTATAAAGCCTCCTTGTTGATCAAACATTTCCATCGGTTTTGGCTGGGGTAAAACTTTAGCTTCCGGCAGGTTATCCCAAATTGAAGCATAATCTTTTATCTCTATTTTAGGAATTTCTATTACAGGCAAAGATTCTGGAATATCAATAAATTTTTCTCCTGGTAATTTATATTCTTTCAGTAAATTTCGTAATGCATAATATTTTGCAGTAGGTTGCCCCATCTCGTTTATTGGAGCGTCATAATCATAGCTGGTGACATCAGCCAGGTATTCATCCGGAGAAAAAGCATTAGCCCCTGCCCAATATCCAAAATTTGTACCTCCATGAATAACATAAAAGTTAAAAGATTTTTCATTATCCATAAGCCACTTAACATCTTTTAATAAATTATCCACATCCGGTCTTTGCCAGTCTTCGCCCCAATGAGTAAGCCATCCTGGATATAATTCACTACAAAACGAAGGTACATCTGCATTGATTAAGGATGCTTGTTTAAAATTATTTTCATTGGCACCGGGATCTAACCCTATTGCAACGCCAGGAAGCGTTCCTGCTTCGAGGTTAGGTTGAGCTGCACCATCAGCAGTAAAAAATGCCACATCAATACCATTTTCTTCCCATTTTTCCTGGACCCATTTCATATACGTACGGTCATTTCCGTAACTTCCATACTCATTTTCAACTTGAACCATTATTATTGGCCCACCTTGAGTTACCTGGTATTTTTCCACCTCCATGGAAAGATTCTTTATATATCGTTCTGCTGCCTCGGTATATCTCTGATCCATACACCTAACCTTAATATCAGGAATTTTAAGGAGATATGAAGGAATCCCACCAAAATCCCACTCTGCACATACATAGGGACCTGGTCTCAGAATTAACCACATTCCTTCATCCTGAACAAGCTGAATAAATTTTTCTATGTCCCGGTTACCCGTTTGAAAATCGAATACACCAGGCCCTATCTCATGATAATTCCAAAAGATATAAGCAGCAATTGTATTACATCCCATTGCTTTGGCCATTTTAATACGATGTTGCCAATATTCAACCGGAACTCTTGCCGGATGAATTTCACCTGATATGATTTGATAAGGTTTTCCATCCAACGAAAAATCATCTTTTCCCAATTCAAATTTATGAGACTTATTTTGCGCCTCAACTGAGAATGAAATAAAACTTACTAAACATAAAAACACAAGATACCTGACACTCATAATATTAAAATTTGATTATTCTTTCTTTACTATTTTATTATTTCTTGTTCTTAATAAAGTATAAAACTAATTGATTAATTTAAAAAAGACTTCGGGATTTGCTAAAACAGCTTTTTCCCGAAGTCACACATCTACTAACTAAAGTCAATATCTATTAAAAACCTAAAGACTCTCTAACTTATTATTCTTAATGTACCCGGACTAATAATAAGTCGTTATTTTTTCATCAACTTACCACCCCTGATTTTGTGGTGCAAGATTTTCATTTAAATCGATTTCACCTTGTGGGACAGGCCATAAATAATCTCTGTCTTTATTAAACGTACGTCTTTCAACCAAAACATTAGTTTCATAATCAGTACGCTCTGTATCCCAATAATTATAGATTCCGTAAACATCGCCAGTCATTACTTCTTCAGCAATATTCCACCTGCGAATATCAAATAAACGGTGTTCTTCCATTGCAAATTCTACTCTTCTTTCTCTACGTACTATCTCACGTAATTCTGTTTGGTTTTTAGGAGACTCAACAGCAGGCAGATTAACGTTTGCACGGCTTCTCACCTCATTAATAGCATCATAAACAGACTGATCAATATCATTGGCTTCAATTTTAGCTTCTGCGTAGGTAAGCAATACCTCTGCATATCTTAAAATGATGATATCATTGGTTGAATTTCCATCCCAGCCACCATCTATCGTTGCAGGGATATATTTTTTATAATAATAACCCGAATACGAAGCATTGTTTTTTCCAAGTCCATCAAGTGAATTTGGTTCTGTAACATCTATTGTATTTCCGTTTAATACACCTCCGGGAACTACAATGGTCATATCAAGACGAGGATCCCTGTTTTCAAAAGGTTTATCCGGGTCATAAACGGTAGATTCATCTATTGGCAACCCATCTGTACATTCGTAAGCATCTACTAATGATTGCAAAGGGACTAATTCCGACCAACCTCCTACAGCAGGACCTCCTACCCATGTTGCAATGGCACTTTTATGTGTTGCAATATATTGGGCTGATAAAATAATCTCATCACTTTGTTCATTTGTACCATCAAACAAACTTGCATAATCAGGATCAATACTGTATTGTTGAAGATCCATAACCATTTTTGCAGCGGCAGCGGCTTCTGACCATTGTTCATCGTACAATAAAATCCTTGCTTTTAATGCTAACGCAGCACCTCTGGTTACACGTCCAAATTCAGATGCATCATAAGATACTGGTAGATCTTCATAACAATCATCTATATCTGACAATAAAAAGCTAATTACCTCAGATTTTGGAGTACGGGACACGTTAAATTCACTTAGACTTTGTACGTGTGTGATTAAAGGCACATCTCCATACAAACCGATCAATTGCTGATAAGCATATGCCCTGTTAATACGGGCTTCGGCAGCTAAACGGTTACGTAAATCAATATCCATATCAACTTTTTCTATATTGTCTGTTACATTATTAGCTGCAGCAATTGCCTGATAATAGAAAGACCAAAAATGGCTAAAAGATCCAAGGTTGGCTGTAGCACTTCCGTTTCCTGCATAAAGCATATCACAAGGCCAGGTTGACCATGCATAGCTATCGTCTGTAGCACAAGTTAAGAAGGTTTTCCACCAGTCATCTCCAAGGAACCTATACGTTGATGTCACCGCCATTTCAGCTTGATCTTCTGTCACCCAATAATTCTGATCTGTATAGGCATCGGTCTGCTGTTTATCTAGAAAATCTTCACTACAAGCGGAAAACATAAGTAACAAACTTAAAATACTATATATATATATTTTACTTTTCATCTGATTAAGTTTTTAAAATTAAAAATCAACATTAATACCGAATGTATAAACCTTAACCTGGGGATAATAACGACTATCCTGTGGATTTTCAGGATCTATTCCATCTTCGTTAAGTTTTGAGAATGTTAACAGATTTTGTCCTGAAGCAAAAATGCGCAATGACGGTATCCCAATTTTTTGAGAGATTGGGGCAGGTATTGTATATCCGAGTTGAATATTTTTAAGTCTCAGATAAGCCCCACTCTTTATCCAGTAGGAAGAAGAAACATAATTTTGAGTTGTTCTTACTAGCCTTGGAAAGTCTGCACCTGTATTATCGGCAGTCCAACTTTCCAGGTGCATTTCCTTGAAATTACCATCCTGGCTAATAGGTGCTTTATTAATTTGCACTGTATTAACATCAACTTTTCCTACTCCTTGTAAGAATATAGATAAATCGAATCCTTTATATTGCGAAGCGAGGTTGATACCGTATGAATAACGAGGGATACTACTTCCAATTATAGTTCTATCATTCGAATTGATTTCATTATCTGAATCATCAATATTTTTATACATCAAATCTCCAACACCTGTAGCAGAGCTAGGTTGTGTTGCATGTGCATTGAGTTCTTGTTCAGATTTAAAAATCCCTTCAGAAACATAACCATAGAAAGCACCTATAGATTCACCTACATGATATGCCAGTATACGATTATCATTGTCTTGATCTTCCCAGTCAGCATCTTTCAAATCTATAATTTCATTTTTCACATCAGATAAATCTAATCTTGCAGAATATTTAAAGTCTCCAACATTGCCTTTATACCCTAATGATAACTCCCAGCCTCTATTTTGAACTTCACCAGCATTCTGCTGAGGTGCATCTAATCCAACAGTTTCAGGAATTGGAAGATTTAATAAGATCCCTGTAGTATTTTTAACATAATAATCGAATGCAAAATTTATTTTTCCCTCAAGTAATAACATATCAACCCCAACATTTGTCATGGTTGTTGTTTCCCATGAAATTTCTGAGTTCGGGTAAGTTTGCATTATTGCACCTGAACTTAAACTCCCGCCCAATGGATAATTAAATCCTAGTTGCATAAGAGCCTGGTAAGGATAGTACCCGATCTCCTGGTTTCCTAATTGTCCCCATGAAGCCCTAAGTTTTAATTCTCTTAAGAATGACAGACTTTCCATAAAAGGTTCATTAGATATCCTCCAACCTGCAGAAAATGACGGGAATGTCCCCCAACGATTTTCTTCTGAAAAACGCGAAGAGCCATCCCTACGTAAATTTGCCTCAAGTAAATACTTTTCCATAAATGAGTAGTTAATCCTTCCAAAATATGACAGTAAGCCATATCCATATGAATTACCTTCATTTGTTTGCGAATCGGGATCCCCTGCATTAATTTCAGACAAATCGCTCAAAGAGCCATTATTTCTATAAACCCCGATATATGTTGATGTTTCTTCAATTCTGGAAACACCAGCAAGCACGCTAATGTAATGCTGATTAAAATCTTTACTATAATTAATAAGCCCCTGGAAATTTGTATTCCATGTTTTAAGAGATGTATTTGTTATATCGTTCGATCCTTTTAAAATAGAATTCTCATTATCTGGGAAATCTGTATAATATAAAAGGGCTTGATTATATAAATAATTAAAGGTTGTTGAATAATTTGCAAGAGCAATTCCAGAAATTGTTAAACCATCAAATAATTTATAATTTACTTTGAAATTACCTGCCATTTGATTGTCCTGGTAATTATATTTTCCACCTTCTTCCTGATTTCGAACGGGGTTTCCATCTCCCCTGCAAATCCCCCAAGTCCCATCACTATATTTTACAGGTAAAGTAGGATTGGCCTGTAATGCCTGGCTAAACTGGAACCATATTCCCCCAGCATTTCCCTGAGGCTCATTACGGTCGGATAACTTAGCCGCTAAGTCACCACTAAAGCTTAATTTGTCATTAATATCAACGTCTGTATTAAGTCTTACAGTCAATCTTTCATAATCAGTCTTCTTTAACAAACCTTTTTGGTCTACATAATTCGCTGAGAATCTATAACGACTTTTAGATGCACCTCCTGTAATTGCCAGGCTATGTTCTTGTTGAAAACCACTTCCTTTCAAGATTTCTTCCATCCAATATACATCCGGATACAAATCTGTATCTCTATTTGGATTATCATATGCTGCAATATCAGCACTTGAAAACTCTTCTGCTCCTCCTGAATTTGTACTTGTTAAATTAACAAGTTTCATATAATCCTGAGCACCAACAAAATCAGGCAATTGTGTAGGTTGTTGCCAACCAAAATTATTGGTATACGAAACACCAATTTTATCTGACACACCACGTTTTGTTGTTATTAATATTACTCCGTTTGCTGCCCGCACACCATAAATAGATGCTGCGGCTGCATCTTTAAGAACAGAAACAGATTCAATATCGTTTATATCAACATTATTAATGTTATATTCCATTCCGTCTACAAGGACCAAGGGTGTTAACTTATCAACTGACTCATCAGTTGTAATTGTTCCAACTCCACGCATTCTAATTGTTCCAAAGTCTGCGCCTGGTTGACCCGAACTTTGAATTACAGTCATTCCCGGAATCATTCCCTGAAGAGCAATTGAAGTACCAGACACAGGTCTTTTTACTATCTCATCATTTTGCACTGCCGATACAGAACCGGTAAGGTTTACTTTCTTTTGTGTTCCATAACCAACAACTACTACTTCCTCCAGGGCCTTAATATCTTCAACTAACATAATATTAATTGTTGTTTGCGAACCAACAGTAATATCTTCTGTCAGATACCCTACAAAAGAAAAACTCAGTGTTGCTTCCGGAGAAGTAACAGAAATTGTATATTCTCCATTAAGGTTAGATACAGTTCCATTTGCTGTTCCATTTTCAACTACATTAACACCGGGAAGTGGTTCCCCATCTGTATCTGTTACTTTTCCTTGCACAACAATCTGTTGGGACAACAAATCTTTCTGTGCTAAAACGACTAAATTATCCTCAAGTAATCGATAAGTTAAGACTGAATTTTTGAATAAGCCATTTAGAATCTCTTCAATGGATTTCTTATTCATTTCAAGGTTGTATTTAACATTCTCTTTAACTAATTCGTCTTTATAGATAAAACGATATTCACTTTGCCTTTCTATCTCTTCCAACACATCTTGCAGATAGGCACTTTTCATGTCGATTGAAATTTCAGCGCTCTGTGAAAATCCAACAGCAGACACCTGTAATAAGGGTACAAGAATTAGTAAACTTATAAGTTTCATAATTAATTTTAGTTTAGATAAACTACTTACCTTAAAAGCGTAATAATTAGGCTTTTTTTTCATAATTTTGAAATGTTTAGATTGATACTATAATTTAAACTCACTTTATTTTTCGGGAGATGCTGGAACATCTCCCGACTTTTTTTCTTTCTGTTTAGCCGGGCCTTATTTTCATATTTTTGTTAGATTAATTATTAATTCAGTTAATAAATACAATGTTGTTCTTGATGTCCATTTTATAGTTAAAAGGTTGTGAAATTTTTAATGCATCTAAAGCTTGTTCTATAGTTTCATTTTTAAGTGTCCCTGTAAATTGAACTGCTTTGAGGCTATCATTATCAAGTCTAATCTCTATTCCATACCATCGCTCCATACGTACCAAAAGATTGTCAAAACGTTCGCTTTTAAATACGAGTTTACCTTCTTTCCATGATGTATAGATCCCTGTCTCAATTTGTTCGGTTAACAATAATTTTTCTTCACGCACTCCAATTTCAACCTTTTCACCTTTCTCCGAAGTTGTGTTCTCGGGATATTCCCCCGCAATCTCAGAGAGTTGAATATCTCCCTCTTTTTTAACAAACACAGCCCTTTGATTTGGTTTTAGTGTTAATAGCTCTTTATTACCATTACCATTGTCAAACTTTTTCTCTAGCTTTATTTTCCCCTTTTCAAGAGTTGTTTCAATAGTTCCTTCATTGGGGTATGATTTGACATTGAATTCTGTACCTAAAACTTTAATTGCTATGTCTCCGGTATTAACAACAAACAGGCTCTTGTTCTCAGTCTTTTGCACCTTAAAATAAGCCTCTCCAAACAAGGTAACATGCCTATTTCCATTATTGAAATTTTGTGGCAGTCTTAATTCTGTTTCAGAGTTTAAATAAACCAGCGTACCATCGGGTAATGTGACTTCTGATTTTGAACCAGCCTCAGCCCTGAAGGAATAATAGGAATCTGAGCTGTTGTTATTTTTAAGTAAAAAAAAGATAGTTCCTAATGCTACTACAAATAATACACTAGCTGCAACAGAAATATATTTAAACCAATTAATAGATTGGCTTACTTGTTCTGGTTTACTTTGAATATTAGTCTCCTGAGTATTTCTTTCAACTCTTTCCCATACATTCTTTTTAAGTACTGCAAATTCTTCATCATACAGCTTTGAAGCCAGATTTAACGCTTTCAAGGATTTGAAATATTCTTTATTTCTATCGTTCCTGTTTATCCATTCTTCTATTTCAACGATTAGTTCTTTTTCAGATAATTCATCGTTAATATAGGCCAAAAGAATACTTTTATTTATACTTTTTGATTTCATCATTTAATTTCTATTTGGTAGACGGGAAAAAATAAGTTTACCGTGAAAAAATATTTTTATTTTTATTAATTCTAAATAAATCAGGAAAATCATCAAACTAAAAACAAAATAATTATCTATTTAGGTAGTAAACTGAGTAATAAAAAGAATAATGGAATATATTCATTCAAAGCTTCACGCAATCTTCTTAGTGCAATGGAAATTTGTTTTTCCACTGTGTTTATCGAGATATTTAATTTATTAGCTATTTCAGTATTTTTCATATCATATAACCTACTCATCTTAAATATCTTTCTACATTTATTGGGCAAATTATTAATTGCTTTATGAATTTCTTTTCTTAAATCCTGAGTTAATAGAAATGTATCGGAAAACTCCTTAAATAGAACCTCTTCTGCCTCGTTAATATAATTGAGATTGGATGGTTGACTTGCTCTATCTATTAGATTTCTTTTTGAACTAAAAAAATCTATAACAATGTTATGTGACGTACTTAATATATAGTTTCTAAATGATTTTTTAACAGAGATTTTTGCCCTTTTCTCCCAGAGTTTTATAAACACATCCTCTGCCAGGTCTTCTGCTTCAACTCTATTATGAGTCATACTTAAAATGTAATAAAAAACAATATCAAAATAATGCTCATAGATATACTTAAAAGCATTTCTATCCCCTTTTGAAAATTTAATTATGACTTCTGATTCGAGCATTAATCGTTAAGTTAAGCAGTTAAGGGCGCGTAAATTTATAATAAATTAAATGTAAAACAAGGAACCCTCAATTTCCAAATTAAACAGCAACTTTAATATCCTTGGGGTTTACCTGCAATTTGATTTTTTTATACTCAAGGATATAAAACCTCTTTTCTATATTTTGCGGGAGACACTCCTTTTTGCTTTTTAAATTCCCGCGAGAAATGATATCTATCTGAATACCCTGTTAATTCAGCAATTTCGTTTACTGATATCTTTGAATATAGTAATAATGCACACGCTTTATCAATTCGTTTTTTTATAACATATCTTTTCGGGCTTACACCAACTTCATTTTTAAATAAACGCCTAAAAAATTGGGTTGATAAATTTATTTCCTGACTAAGCCTGATATCAGAAAGATCTTTCTCCAAGTTCTTCTCAATATAAGTTAGCACCTCAAATATTCGAGAATCTTTTGATATTGGTTTCCATTTTTCTCCAGGTATTTTTGAGAGCAAATCGCTTATCAACGAATGAATGACCAAAACTGAGTGAAAGTCAAAACGTACGTAATTATTACTCAAATGTTTTGTTATAAAAGATGTTTTCTCTCTCAGGTTATCGTTATGTTCAAAAATAAATATTCCTGGAGAAATTTTATCGTACGGCATACCAATATTAAAATGTATAAATAAATGAAGAACACATTTTTGATTAGTCAATTCATTTTCATTAAACACATCCCCTACCCGACCTCCTTCTAAGGTATCTTTCTTTTCCGGAATTTGAGCATTATATAGATGTGTTGCAAAAGATGTATTAGGAACAATTAATATTATTTTATCAGGTGATAATTCATATTCTGTACCCTTATAATTTATATATGCCCCCTTTTGCATATTAAAATATACTCGCCAATAAGGATATGATAATTCCTTAAATTCCCACTTCTTTAACCACCAATATCTACAACAAAGTAATTGTAAATTATAACTTGGAAAAAGTTGTAAAATATCTGATGGATCCCCCTTGTCCGGGATTTTAAAAAGACTATCCATTTTGAAAAAGGTTAAGAAAAAACACAAAAATATAAATATTAAGCATTTCCAAAAACCTTATTTAATAGCACTTTTGAAACTTTCTTGAATTTACAGATAAATAAAACACATATTTTCTAACAAGAACATAACAGATGATTTTTTGAATCTATCAAGACTCTAAATATTACATTTTCAACTCTAATATTCTAACATTTTTAATTTGAATACATTATGAAAACTAAAGAACTAAAAAAGACACAAAATCAAATAATCCCTAAAAAATATTTATTCCCTTTTATTCTAATAACAAGTCTCTTTGCACTTTGGGGATTCGCAAATGATATAACCAATCCAATGGTTGCTGCATTTAAAACTGTAATGGAAATAACAAATGCAAAAGCATCTTTGATACAATTTGCTTTTTATGGAGGTTATGCAACAATGGCAATTCCTGCTGCTATTTTCATACAAAAATTTGATTATAAAAAAGGAATTCAATTAGGTTTGGCGTTATATGCAATCGGAGCATTATTATTTTATCCTGCAGCCCAATTTGAGAAATTTGGATTTTTCTTAATGTCTCTCTACATATTAACATTTGGATTAGCATTTTTGGAAACAACAGCAAATCCATTTATCCTTTCATTGGGGGACGAGGAAACTGCAACTCGTCGTTTGAATTTTGCCCAGGCATTTAATCCTTTAGGCTCATTAACAGGTATGTTTATTGCTTCTAACGTAGTTCTTCGGGCACTTGAATCCGATAAAAGAAATGCCGCTGGGGAATTAATATTCTCAACATTAGATGAAACAACAAAACAAGCAATTCGAACCAATGATCTGATGGTTATCCGTAACCCTTATATAATTTTAGGATTTGTTGTTTTATTAATGTTACTTATAATTACAGTAACAAAAATGCCACATACCGGACATACAAAAAGTATTAATCTGCGTAAATCATTTTTGAGATTATTTGCAAATAAAAAATATAGAGAAGGGGTAATTGCTCAGGTTTTTTATGTTGCTGCACAAATTATGTGCTGGACTTTTATTATTCAATATGCAGATAACTTAAATATAGATAAAGCCACTGCTCAAAACTACAATATGATAGCAATGGGATTGTTTCTTACAAGTAGGTTTATTAGCACCTACATAATGAAATATATAAATTCGAAAAAGCTACTTATGTTTTTTGCTTTTGGTGCTATTATTAGTACATCTGGAACTATCTTCATTGAAGGAATGGGAGGATTATACTGCCTGATAGCCACTTCCGCATTTATGTCCTTAATGTTTCCCACGATATATGGGATAGCGCTTAATGGCATTGGCGAAGATGCTACTCTTGGTGCTGCCGGATTGGTTATGGCTATTGTTGGAGGTGCATTAATGCCTCCTTTGCAAGGATCAATTATTGACATGGGACATATTGGTTTTTTACCAGCAGTTAATGTCTCATTTGCTCTTCCTTTAGTTTGTTTCATCGTTATTGCCTCATATGGCTATAGGACTTTAAAGGAATTTTAGACTAACAGGAGTCGGGTATTAAAGCTTAGTTCTTACTTAAGTATAGTATCCCAAATTCATACAAACTTTTGCCCTGAATACATTTATTAATTTCAGACATATAAAATAATAGCCATCCTAAAATTACAAGGATGGCTATTATCCACATAAAAATTTAACCAATATTATCTGCACCTCCAATAAAATGAGTGGTGCAAAAAGTTTTTTGGTTGCAAATCGTGACTGGTTCTTTTAAATCTTAAAGATCACACTTTAATAGATTAATTAATTCTAACTAGTCTAACGATTTTGTTGGGATTAATTTTGAAAACCATCCCTATTTAGTAACTCCAGTAATTATTCAAAATATTGACTTACAAATCTCAATACTTTAGGTAAACAGGCCATCCAAAATGTCCAATCATGCGCTCCTGTTCGAGTTATATAATCATGTTCAATTTCTTTTTCATTTAGAAAAGAATTAAAACTTTCATTGGATGAAAAAACCAAATAATCTTCTGTACCGCATTCCATAGTATAAGCAGGTAAAGCGTTAAGTTCTTCAGAAGATTTAGCATTTATTATCTCTTGTAAATCAGGCGCTGCATCACCCATTTCAAGAGCCCCACTCATCGAATAACAGGAGGAATACATTTCTGTTCTTTTAAACGCATGAAATGATGCGCCATAACCTCCCATCGATAATCCTGCAATAGCCCTTCCTTCTTTGGTAGAATTAATCCTATAAGTTGATTCAATTTGAGGAATAAATTCCTGAATCATAAAATCTTCGTATAAAATACCTCCTCCATTATAGTCATTACAATAAAAAGCGTCAATCCCATTTGGCATAACAACAATCATTTCTACAGATTCTTCTGAAATTATTAAACTATTCATTACAGAAGCCATTCCATTTGACACCCAATCAAGGTAAGTTCCCCACATTCCATGCAAAAGATATAAAACAGGAAAAACACTATCCGTATCATTATATGATGGAGGGAGATAGATGGAGTAATTCATATCTCTGTCTAAAATTTCACTCGATATAAATCCATCTGTTTTTACGGTTCCAGTAACAATTTCAATTTGGTTATTGTCATCATTTGTATTATCTTCTTCCTTTTCACACTGAAGAAATAAAATCATAAGGCTCAAACAGCTTATGATTAGAATAAAGCTTTTAGAATTTTTCATCTTGTTAGTTTTTAGTTTTTAAATAGTTAGTTAGAACTATTCAGGATTAAAAAATTATTACTGTTAGTTTTAATAATTATATCATCCCATTTCGTTCCATATAAATTTAGTTTTAATTTCTGATTTCTTATTAAGAATGAATATTTGAGCTTGTTCTCATAAAATTGTTATTTAATATTTTCCGGATCATATACAATCATTACATTTTGCCCAACCACAATCTTTGGATTGTCAATTCCAATAGAAACTGGCTGTGGAAAAGGTTTTGCATTTTTTAATGCATTTCCATTTAACATTTCCTCGGCTAAATGCTGCATATTAACTATATAATCTATGTTATAAGCTATTTCAGTATATGGGTAATGTCCGCAATAAATTCTTTCAATCCCTTTATCCATATATTTCTCCATTTTCTTTGTTGATGCCAGGTATGTAGAGATTGGAGAAACAGGTTTTACTTGCAGCCATACTTGTCCGGATCCAAAAGCATCACCAGAATAACAATTTTTCGAATCCCAATCTAGTAGTACGATTGATCCTGGTGTATGTCCAGGTGTATGTTTCACTTCTAATTTCGTTCCTCCCAAATCGAATATATATCCTTCGTTTATAAAATGAATTTCACCTTTATATTCTTTTGTTGCCGGGAACATATCAATTAATACAGTATCATAAGGATGCATATAAATATCATCAAAATATTTTATATTCCCTGCATGATCAGGATGACAATGCGTAACTACTACACTCAACGGTTTTTGAGTAATTTTTTCAACTATCTTATTAAGCCCCTTACAATCTGTTCCTGTATCGATTAATAAAGACTTTTTCTTGCCTTCTATGATATACATTGTAGACATATCTGCTGTTTCAACAATCCACATATTTTTTTCTTGTTGAATAATCTTTAATTCGTCATTAGAGAATACTATATTCTTCTCTGTGTTTTGAGCTGACAATGAAAATGGTAAGAGAAAAATTGCCAGATATATTAATCGTTTCATCGTTTTTGATTTAAGATTAAAGAGGCAATCTAAAAAGAGACGCTGACAGCGTTGAAAACACCTATCAGGTCAAGTTTAAATAATTAAACCTTCCAGCGTCTGAAAGACCTGGAAGCGTTTATTTAAAATAATCTTTTTAGACAGCCTCATAATTATTATTGCTGATCGTAAGTTCCGTTTTGTACCAAATTAGGATTTATTTGTATTTCTGTTAAAGGAAATGGCAAATATTCATCTCTATTTGATGTCCAACCCGCAAGTTCCTTTTCATTTTCTAAATATGTTGTACTTGTTGTATAAGTAGCATTATAAATAGTTGAAGGATCTTCTGTATTTATAGACGATGGATCATCGGGCGTTATATGGAAAGTTGGTAGTTGTTTTCCTTTATCTGCCAATACTGAAGCTGCATCGCCCCATCTTGTCAAATCCTGAAAACGAACACCTTCCATAGCAAGCTCAAGGTGACGCTCTAACTTAACATCATCCATAGTAACCCCTGATTTAGCTGACAATAATGCACGGGAGCGCACTAAATTAAAATAAATATCAGCATCAGCATCACTGGTTTGAACACAAGCTTCTGCCAGCATCAATAATAAATCCGCGTAACGCATAGCTGGAGTATTAGCCATGTTACCAGTCCACAAAGACACATTCTCATCTTCTGTTTTTGCTAACCATTTAAGTCTCCAATAACCTTCATTCCCATAAAAATTTAAGGTTGAAATACTATAGATATTCATTGCTATCATTTGCTCCCAGCTAACAATCGTATTTCTTAAACGATATCCATCAACTCCTTCTTCAGCAACAAAATCATCGTATAATGCTTTTGGTGGGTGACCATTATTATAACCAACGGTGCTATTAAAATCGTAATAATTGGAAGCCTCGGGACCAGCGGTAATTCCATACGCGAAACCCCAGTTCCATAAAATTCCATACCATCCGTTTTGCACATATCCATTGGTCATATCATAATGACGATTTGCTTCCAGAATATATTCTTTGCTATTGTTTCCTGATGTATGATAAAAAATACTGATGTCATCTTCTAATTCATATAGATTTGAATTATAAACTTCTAGTAAAGTAGATTTTGCCAAATCATATTTTTCTTCGAACAGATAAACTTTTCCTAAAAAAGCTTTAGCTGCTTCTTCTGTAATACGAATACCCGTTTCAGCATCTGTAACACTTGATTTTGAAGGAAGAATTCCTGCATCAATAGCATCATTTAAATCACTTTCCATAAGAGCCCACAACTCTGCTTCTGTACTATTCCCAATCTGCCACTCAGATTCGGCCAAAACATGGTCTACCAATGGAGGTGTTCCCCATAATGTTTTTAACTGAAAATGGCAATAAGCCCTAAAAAAATTTGCTTCAGCAATAACTCTCTTTTTCACATCACTCTCCGCTGTAAACTTTTCAATAACAATATTTGCAAGATAAATTGTTGAATACAATCCAGCATAATAATTTTCAATCCAAACATTTGATGAAGTAACAACGCTCTCGTTCATTTCTCCAATTGAAGGTTGATCTGACCTGGAGCCTCCTCCAGCTAATTCATCTGAAAGATAATTTCGAATCATAAATCCATTTGAATAAAATGCGCTTCCTGAGCCATGACCAAATTCTACTTCTCTCCATTTAGCATAAACAGCAGCGATTGCTTGTTCTGCATCATCATCAGTAACATAAAATCCATCTTGTGCTACAACACCCATTTTGGTGTTATCAAGTAAATCTTCACTACACGAGCTTAAAATAAGCAACGTAAATATAAAAGTCGATAATATATATTTAATTTTCATAATTGTATTTTTTATTGTTAGAATGTTACAGATAGTCCAAAAACTGTTTTTCTTGTGTTTGGATAGTTACCATAATCAACTCCCATTCCTCCATAGGATGCAGCAGCTGAAACTTCTGGATCAAGACCAGGATATTTGGTAAAAACAAACCAATCATCTAATGAAGTATAAACACGTAATTTGCTCACAAAAAACTTCTTGGCAATATTCTCCGGGAGGGTATAACCTAACTGTACTTGTTTTATTTTAAAATATGAACCATCATAAACATAAGCATCCGATATTCTGTAATAATCTCCGGCAATACCAGGTTTTGCATATTTACCGCTGATACTTCCATCCGATGTCCAACGTTCATCATATATTTCTTTTAACTGATAAGATATGGTGTTATATCCTAAGGCCATAAATATATCGTTCCCGTAAGAACCTGAACCAAAGGCTAGAAAATCAAATCCTTTCCATGCTAAACTTAAAGTAACACCATATGTAAAATCTGGAATAGGCTTACCAATATTTGTTTTATCGTTGGCATCAATCTCTCCACTCTCATCAACGTCAACATATACAGGTTCTCCGTCACTTCCAATATAATCAACCTTGTATCCATAAAAATACCAAACAGGATATCCTACTTCAAAAACAGAAAATGATCCTCCGGCAGCTTGTGTTGAACTCCCCATAATACGACCGTTACTAACCAACGGAGAAAGATATGTTACCTCATTATTTAAAGTAGCCAAATTTGCAGAAGCAGAATATGAAAGTTCTCCTATTTTATCCTTCCATCCAAGTTCAAATTCAAAACCGGTATTTCTAACATTCCCTGCATTAATTGGTGCTGACTCATTTCCAACTTCAAGATTGATAGTTATATCAGATACAATAAGGTCTTTTGTTTCTTTTTTAAACCAATCCATTGAGTAGGTTAAACGATCATTAAATGCGCGGATATCCAAACCAAAATCTAGTTGTTCTGAGGTTTCCCATTTTAAGTTATAATTTGGAATCTGACTCGGTGAAACAGAGATCTGATAAGAATTGCCGGTAGAAAAAGAATAACCTGTTGCTGATGCATCTAACACATTAGAGTATGTCCAATCGCTTAAGTTACTTGTACTACCATTTTGTCCCCAACTAGCACGTAATTTAATATAACTTACCTGATCAACGCCTAAATTTTTAAAGAAATTTTCTTCTGAAATCAACCATCCTGTTGATACTGAAGGGAAATACCCCCAGCTATTTTCTAATGGTAATATTTCTTCATCAGCAGCATCTGCACGTAAATTTCCCTGAATAAAATACTTACCTGCAAAATCATAACTTAATCGTCCGAAATATGAAATCTTTGTGTTTCCTAATTCATATCCTTCAACAGTATTTGTTGCATCACCTGCACCATAGCTGACATCTGCATAAAGATCATCATCCGTCATAACCTGATCGACAGATGCATAAACATATTTATAAGATCGTTCTGAATATGACATCCCAGCCAAAGCTGTTATGTTATGATTATTAAGTGACAGGGAATAATTAGCAAAATTCTCCCATTGGTAATAGCTTGTTGTCGTATTGCTACGAGTTGCCGAGTTCTGCGTTGAACTTCTTGAGCCTGAACCATAATAATCATTTGTGAAACTATAATAATTAGAATTTCCCAAACGATAACCTAATCTTGAAGTATAGGTTAATCCTTTTACCGGAGTGAAATTAGCATAAAGCGTACCTAGTAGATTTGTTGAACTTGTTTCATCATCTGTTGCCAATACGGCAACCATTGGATGCATAGCTTCACTTGAGCCCAAAGTCATATAATAGTCACCATTCTCATCTGTGAACAGGTTCCATCCTGAAGCTATCTGACTTTGCATTGTTGTTGGAAGGGCATCTGCAGAATATGTACTTGCCCAGTAAGGAGCCAGGCTCATTACTCCTGATATCATACTACTATAAATACTATTTGAACTACCATCAGATATTGATGATGATTTAGTTCGGTCAAGATTGGTTGTTGTACCAACTTTAAGCCAGGGCTTTATATTGTATTCAGCATTTATCATCCCTGAAATTCTTTTATAATAGTCTTCATCTCCCACAACAATCCCATCCTCATTCAAATGATTTAAGGAAAGAAAATATTTACCTTTATCATTAGCACCTTGCATACTTAAGGTGTGACGAACCATTGGAGAACTCTCAAAAGCGACATCGTACCAGTCTGTACTAAACTCTCCGTCCCAGATACCATTTGTTATTAATGCATCCACGTCGGCCTGAGTCCAGTTTCCTGTTTCAAGGTTTTGTTGAATTGCTTCTTCTGAGTTTAATAACGAAGGACGTCTGGCCAGATTACTTAACGAATACTGAACATCATAACTGATACTACTGGTTCCTTTATCTCCTGTTTTGGTGGTAATAAGAACAACACCATTTCCAGCTTGAGCACCGTAAATTGCAGCAGAAGCAGCATCTTTTAAAACTTCCATTGATGCAATATTGTTAGGATCGATACTACTGATATCTTCTACAATAAGACCATCGACAACGTATAATGGATCTGAAACTCCATTAGAAGAAAAACCACGAATACGTATTGATGGAGAAGAACCCGGTTGTGCTGATGTTGATATCAACTGAACACCAGCACTTTTACCTTGCAATGCTTGTTCAGCCCTTGTAATTGTACGGTTTTGAATATCTTCTTTCTTTACACTTGATATAGCTCCGGTTACATTCGATTTTTTCTGAACCCCATATCCGATAACCACAACCTCATCCAGTGCCATAATATCTTCTACAAGGGTAACATTAACCGTTGTTTCTCCATTTAAAATTACTTCTTCAGAAAGATATCCTACAAATGAAAATATCAAAGTAGTATTTGGTGCTGTAACAGAAATTGTATATTCTCCATCAAGGTTTGTTACTGTTCCTGTTGTTGTTCCTTTTTCAACAATATTAACACCGGGCAAAGGGTATCCATCTGCATCAATTACTTTACCTGATATTGAAAGCTGTTGTGCTTCAACTTTGGGCATCAGCACTATTAATTTATCATCTAACACTTTAAAAGATAAATCTGTATCAGCAAGTATTGTTTCCAATACATCTTCAACTTTACTATTTGTTACATTAAGGTTTACCTTACTATTCAGCAAACTATAATCATCATTATAAAAAAAACGAAAACCAGTTTTAGATTCAATGTCTTTAAGAACATCTTTAACTGTCATGTTTTTTGCATTATAATCCAACAAAGTTTTCTGCGAATACACAGAAGCAGAAACCTGTAAAAAAACAGTCAGATTTAGAATTAAAAATAATTTCATAGCTAGTAATACTTTTTTTAGATAAATACGGCCATAATACGGCCTAATACAGATTTTTTCCATAATTTTGAATGATTTTTATTAATAATCGATATAGGTTATTCTCTTGTCCAGAATAACCTATTAAATACTGGCCGGTTTTTCCGGCCTCTTTTTTTGTTTTGTATATCTTATACCTGGCTTTATTTCATAGTTTTATTTAGTTTATTGTTATACATTAATTAGAAATTAGATTTTCTTATAGTGACTTGTAGTTTTTTTCTCGTTTCGAATCTAAATGAATCGTTATATTTGATTTATCTATCTTGTAACTAATGGGAGCAGCGTATTTAAGTATTTCCATCACTTGTTCGATAGTCTCCCTGCGTATTGTCCCTGAAAACTTATAATCCCTCAACTTACTATCTGTAAGTTCCATATCAACATTAAATCGTCTTTCCAGAAGTACAATTAAATCATCCAGAAATTCACCTTCTATAATCCATTTATCGTCTTTCCATGATGTATATTTTTCTGTCTGAACATTCGTTTCAACATTGATGGTTGGTTTATGAATATCTTCTAATTCGCTCTCTGCTTCATGTATTTCTATAGGAGCTGAAGAATTTTTAATAATATCTGTTTTTTCAATTTCCTGGATAAAGGTGAGTTTTTGATTCGGAGCAAGTTTTTCAACAAAATCTTTTTGTTTTTTTAACTTACCTTCCACAGTAACTTTCCCTTCAACAAGTGTAGTTTCAATTGATTCTTCTTCCGGATATGCCTTCACATTAAATGATGTACCAAAAGCTTTCACCTTTAAATCCTTGGCATGTACAATAAAAGGTTTCTCCGGATTTGTTTCAACATCAAAATACCCCTCTCCTATTAATTCTACTTCTCTTGTTTGTAATCCGTAATTTTGATGATATATTAATTTACTTCCTGCATTTAACCATACCTTTGTTTTATCTGGCAATAACAGAAATGATCGTGATCCTAATGGTGATGTTGTTTCAATTGGTGAAGAGAATTCTTCTGCAAAGATACTTTGGGATAAGTTTTTAAAAACAACATATGAAGTAATACCTCCTAAAGAAAATAGTAATATCCAGGTTGCCGCAATTCTTAAAAACTTGTTTAGTGTTTTGTTGTTTTCTTTTTCTTTTCGTTGACTTCTCTTAATAGCTGGAGTGATTTTCTCCCATGCAGTATAAGCATTAAATTTTGAAATGTGTGGATAAAGAGAACTGACTGTCCATGCTTTTGAAATCTGAATATAGCGTTGTTTTAATTCATCATCCTTAGACATTCTATCATTAAGAATATTTATTTCATCTTTAGTAGCTTCTCCAGAAACTACTTTAATGATAAAATCATCTGTAAAATATCGTTCGTTTTTTGAATTTTCCATTTTCGCTAGTATGACGTTTAAAATAAAAGATGGTATTATTCGAAAATCATTTTTTTTCAAAAAAAAAATTTAATTTGAATCTTCTCTTTTTTTCAGTGCTTCATCTAATCTCTTCAGTGCCTTACTAATATGTACCTTAATAGTATTAACTGAGATATCCAGTTTTTTTGATATTTCTTTATGACTCAATGATTCAAATCTACTGAGCAAAAAAACTTCTCTACATTGAGTCGGTAAATTATTTATGGTTGTTTCAACAATATTCTCAATATCTGATTTAAAATATTGGTCAATAATTAAATCATCAGAAATAGTTTTTATGATTTCCTGTTCTGCAATTATTGTCTCTTCAAAAACAGTTTTTTTAGTTTGTCTTGTTTTATCTGAACGCAAATAAGAAATACATTGATTATGTATCATGCGATACAGATAACTTTTTAATGATTGGTTTATTTCCAGTTTTTTTCTCTTCTCCCAAAAATTGATAAAACTCTCCTGAACGATTTCCTGAGCCAGTTCGTTATCTTTCAGTAAATCGTATGCATATAAACATAAAGGCGAGTAATATCCTTTAAAAATATATTCAAATGCTTTTTGATCCCCTGACTTAATTCGTAATAATATTTTCCTTTCCAAAAAATCCATGAGCAACTCACAAAGGAAAATATTTTCAAGACAAATGAGTTTAGAATTTGTTTAAAGAGGTTTATTATTTGTTTACTGTATCGTTTTTCAATCTTTCTATTTTAACTTATATCATAAACAAATAAACTAGTCCTGATTAATTAGCAGATGGAGGTGCTGTTTCAGGATTACTTCCCCAGTTTTTATTTGCTTTTTCTCCCATTGTTAATTCCAACACTCCCCCATCTTTTATATCATCGTGCAAGAACCATGGTTTACCCCATTCCTCCCCATTTAATTTTGCCGACTGAATATATTTATTATCAGGAGAATAATTGGTAACAATAATTCTAAATTCTTTGCCTTCACCTAAATCAATTGTAGCATTTTCAAACACTGGACTCCCAATATTATATGCAGGAAAACCAGGAGTCACAGGATAAAATCCCAATTGCGAAAAAACCACAAATGCAGACATTCCTCCTCCGTCTTCATCTCCAGGCACTCCCATCAAATCATTCCTAAACCATTCTTTTATTAACATACGAATTGTTTTTTGTGTTTTCCAGGGTTGGCCAGCATAATTATACAGGTAAGGTATATGCAAAGATGGTTCATTTGCCATTGTAAATTGTCCTACATTCCCTGTTTGATCGGGTAGTTGCGCATAAAAAGCATATTTTGATCTTCCTAATGGAGTGGCAAACATCTCATCAAGATTATTCACAAAATTCTCATTCCCTCCCATTAATTTAATTAGATCGGCAATATTATGTTGTACATCCCACCGATAGGTCCATGCATTGTTTTCGTCGAAATAGCTACGTGCCCCTATTCCACCTGAAAAAACATAATCAAAAGGTTCAATAAAATTCCCTTTATCGTCTTTAGGATGGAAAAATCCAGTTTGCTGGTTAAATATATTTCTATAGTTATAAGAACGGTTTAAAAAGAGTTCGTAATCTTCATTATTTCCTATTTCTTGTGCTATTTGAGATAAGCACCATTCATCATAAGACGTTCCAAGTGTAACAGCAACTGGTTGCCTTTTTTCAAACGGGTGAACTTCTGGTATTGTTTCTGTTTCGCCCTCTCTTAAAGCTGGTATATAACCATTTTTAACATAAAAATCTTCGAGTTTTCCAGCTGCTTTCCCCGACCATGGAGCTAAAGTCTTTTCTGTAATCGCACCTTTACATGCATCATACGCTTTTTCTAAATCAAAACCTCTCAAACCTTTTCTATAAGCATCTATCACAGAAGCTACACCATGATTTGAATTCATTCGACGACTATCACCTGTTATTTCCGGGAAAGTTGGCATCCATGGATTTTCCATTTGTTCTGCCATTAGCACAAATGAGTTTAGGATATCTCCTTCTGTTTCTTTGTCGATTAACACACGCAATGGATGGTGTGCCCTGTATGAATCCCAAATCCAATCATCGGTATAAAAAGGAGTTCCATTATCCTCATGGACTTTCCCATCAAATGCGCTATAATATCTACCTTCTTCAGAGATGCACACAGGACGCTCATAACATCTATAAAGTGATGTATAGAAAATTATCTTATCATCATCTGTCGCCCCGGTTACTTTTATTTTTCCCAAAGCTTTATTCCATTCTTCTCTCGCCAGGACCTGTAGCTCTTTAAGTTCTTTGCCTTGTACCTCCCGTTCTAAATTTCTCTTAGCCTGTTCTGCATCAATAAAGGAGACTCCGTACCGCAAACGTAAAAATTTAGTCTCATCCATATATTTTAAAACCAAGCACGCATTTTTCCCCTCAGAACTACTGCCTTCAATCATTCCATGCTCTTTTAAAACTGATACTGTTTCAGGTAAGGCATCTGGTTTAATATAAATATATACCCTAGTATTATTTGCAAGTTGTTGATAACCAGACACAGCATTTCCATCCCAATTCATCTCTCCTTTGCCTGAATTTAAGGCAAGAAAAACATCACCTTCATCCTCAAATTCTATTTCATATAATGCAGACTGATGAGAAAGTGCATATTCGACATTTATTTGTTGCTCATCAAGGTACACAGAATAAGAACATGGAGTAATTTTTTCATTATCGTAGCTATATTTAACAATTGGGGTAATTCCATCCATTTCTCCTTGATATGGACTTAAATTAAAAGCTGAACTTCCCCGGTGGCTTGTAACAATCAACGGAAGTCCGTTTAACTGCACACCTGTATAATCACCTCTTTGTGGATATACCCGCAAAATACTATTGGGTAAATGTATTGTAGGAAAAGTTGGGACCAACATGTGGCTGATATTTCCCATATATGGATTAACATAGTCAACAGGCTCTCTTCGTTCAATGTTGTCGTTGATTTGAGTATCGACACATGAAGATAATAATAATACTATTACAAGATAAAGGGCGGTCTTAAAATTCATTTTTTTACAATTATAAATTACTACTTCAGCTTTTATAAGCGTCCACAAATTTATTCTTACAATTCTAAACATGCAAAATATTTTATTACGCAAAAAAAGGAAATACTATAAAAATGAAAAAGCTACTATACAGAATAATTGTATAGTAGCTTTAGACTATGAAACTAACTAAAACTTATATTTTTATTTCTATAATTTTATTTATTATATTTTTAAATCATTTTCCCCTTGATGCAACTCATACGTTTTCCCTTCCCATATAAATACACCTGAAATATTTTCTGGTAACGTTATCTGTGCATTCATTGATTTTCCTTTTTTCTTGTAAGAGACTTTAATTTTTCCCTGAGGATGTGGCATCTCTCCACTTATTTCTTTTATAGTGCCAAGATTAGGTGCTATTCGTACTTTTGAAAAATAAGGGGCATCACTCTCTATGCCTAAAATAATTCTATATGCTTCGATATTTGGACTTGCCCCCCATGCATGACAATCAGATCGTGTAGATTCAACATCTGATGTTTCTCCCCAGGTTGTAAGTCCGAGTTCAATATTTTTACGCCAGATATCTAACCAATCCAGGTATTTGTCCCCAAAACCAGCTTTATTTAGAGCTAAATGAAGATAATACTTAAAATAAATGGTAGCCTGTGTCATAGTAGTGTCTGTTAACATAACATTGGCAATCTCTTTTGCCTGATCATCATTAACCAAGCCTGCCAAAATAGCCATTGAATTTGTATGCTGAGAGTATTGAGTCTTATCCGGTGTATCTGCAAATATCTTGCGTGAAGCATCCCAATATTTTCTCATTATTGTTTCAGACATCTTTTTTTCTAACCCCGAATACATTGCAACAAAATCCTCACTACCCTCTTGTTTTTCTACTTCAATTGCAGCCTGTAAGGCTAACAATAATTGCAAATCTAACAGTGCTGTACTACCATCTTCTGCCGGTGTTGCTGTCCCCATACGCCAATCACTTGCCCAGTCAGTAAAATTCCAACCTGGCAGGTTCTTTAATGAACCATCTGTATCAACATAAGTAATAAAATAGTTTAATATTTGTCGTGAACCCAATAGTTTGTCCTTTAAAAAATCAGGATCGTTTCCATACAATAAATAATCGTGTAACATACAAACATACCACATTGAATATGTTGCTATCACCTGGTTTTGAGTGTCTGGATAACGGCTTAACGTATAGCCATCTTGTTGCCTTGAATTATCCATTAGATTCAAAGCATTTTTTGCTAAACGGTCGTCTCCACTATTAAAATAGGATACTAAAAGCTGAATCCTTGCATCCCCTATATATTGTAAACGTTCGTAGTAGGGGCAATCCATGTAAGTTTCTACTGCACAAGAACGAGCCGTTCGCCAACCTATCTCAAGGATCTTATCCAGTTCTTCATTCCCTGAATTAATAGTTGCATTCATTTCAAATGGATAACCTGTAAATGTCCCATAAAAATCCTCTATGGTTAATGGAGAATCTTTTGTTTCTATTTTCAGTTCGATATATCGATACGTTCTCCAATTAAGAGCTGTAAAATTTTGTTCTTTTGTCCCATCAGAAAGAATAATGTCTTGACGTCCTGATATTGTCTTCCCTTCTATTTCATTACGATTGTTTTTCGCTCCATTCTCATCATACAAAGCTTCAGAATATGTAATGGTTATTTTAGAATCTTTTCCTTCACTAAATAGTAAAGTTGGATAAGCATTTGTATAAAAAGATTGATCGAGAAGGATTTTTGCTGTTGAATTCGCTCCAATTTTGAAAGCAGCCTTTTTAGCCGGGAATTCTTCAGGCACATCAACACCTTCTGTTTTTCTTGTTGATTGTAATCTCTGGTACGTCATTTCTCGTTGAGGTAGTATTGAAGGAATTGTTGTCCAGCCATTTGATACTGCAAATCCCATTCCTCTTGCTCCTGTTTCATATACAGCATTTGCTACTTTCCAGCCTGCATCGTTGAAAGTCAAAGTTTCCCAACCTCTAACTTTGTTTTCCATAATTATAGAATCCCCTGCTCCTGCTGCATAATATCCCCTTACGCTTTGTCGTATCGGATGATAACTTTTATCCTGGATACATTTCCAGGAATCGTTTGTATTTATTTTTTTTGTTGTTTCGTTTGTTCCCTGTATTACAAAACCAGTTTTTAATGAGAACTGGGATACAGGTTTAAGATCACCTTCGTTCCAAACTTCTGCAGCAATAATGTTATTTCCGGCATTTAGGTATGGAGCCAAATCAAGAGTTTCGTAGTTCCAGTGTTTTATATCCCCCAAAGCTGGCCCTATTGAAACCAGCTGCTCGTTAACGTACAACTTAAATCGATTATCGCCAGAAACATATACTTTGAAACTCTCAGGTTTAGTTTCTAAAGAAAGTGTTTTTCTGAACAGGTAAAGTCCGGGAGCATTATCAGCTGCCCCTGGAACTGAAATCCAGCTTGCATCCCATCTGTCTGCCTGGTTCCAATTTCCAAACTGGGCAGAAACAGATAGGCTTACTACAAAAAATAGTAATGTTATTATTCCTTTCATTTTTTTGTGTTTTTTGAATTAGTAATACTTATTTAGTATACAGGTATTGCTTTAGGAAAACTTTAAAAAGCAAAGTCCTGCATTATTAAAAAACATCAATATCATTGATTTATACAAATAAACTCCGGTATTAAAATTTATTCAGCAAGCATACATTATTTTTTTCGTATATGTGCCCGCTACTTCGTTCTGGTTATAAGTCTAGTTTAGGCCTCCGTCAGGGGCATTAACCACTGACGGGGCATACTCAGTCTATTGTAGAAGATCCTTACAGAAATTCAAAAAAAAGTAAACTTAACTTGATACTGTATCTTGAACCTTACTGTTTATAGAAAACTTCTATTTTTATTTAAGGGCTTTCTCATTGTAATTAATGCGAACACCATATTGATTGATGATAAGATTTAATCCCAACATTCCCCTTGGATTTTCTTCTCCTTTTATTTCTCCTGAAAGGGCACCTTCACTTAAAGTTATCATATCATCAACACGTTGTTTTGTTTCAGGATTACCACCAAAATAATGTCCCGGATAAAACGTCTCAATTCCATATTTCGCCATTATAGCACTCGTTTTTTCGCAAGTAGCAAGGAGTGTTGAAAAGTTTGTAGTCAACAATAAATTCCCTGATCCAAAAGCGTCTCCACTAAATCCGTATTTAGCATCTTTATCTATAAATGTTGTTGAACCAGGGGTATGTCCGGGAGTAAATACAACCTCTAATTTTCTACCTCCTAAATCAATAACTTCTCCATCTTTCAGAAATTTAAGTTCTCCTTTATAATTTGGCATAAACTGAGGAATTCCGACAGTATCTGCTGGATTGATATAGAGCTCCGAAAAATAGTCAATTGAGGAACCTGTATGATCCGGATGAACATGTGTGGCTACTAACATTACCGGTTTTGATGTTATTGAAGCCACAATCTTATCAAGATCAGTAATCTTTGTTCCTGCATCAATAAGAACTGCTTTCTTTTTTCCTTCTACCAGGTATAAACTTTCGTTAGACATCATTTTTCCAGTTCCTACCCAAGTATGCTCATCAATCTGATGAAAAACTACATCTTCTCCTGCATAAACCTCTTCCCCTTCAATCTTAAAAGTTGGAGCTTGTGCAAAAAGCGAAAATTGAAAAAACAAAAACAGCCCAATAATTAATATTAAATTTTTCATTTTATTTCTTTTTAGTTTTATTAATAATTTGAATTGACATTTTATTAGAAGTATCAAATATAGGTTGTTTTTAGTTTTCCTATAGATCTCCACATATCGAGTTCTATTTTATACCTGTCATTGATGACTTCACAGTTTGCATCAATCCTCATCGTTGGTCTTTCTTTTAAATTATAGGCAGGCCAATTGGGGACATCTTTAGCTGCCGGGACACCTGTACGGGCAAAAGTTGTCCAGAGTTCAGCCATTTTATGCGAAGCGATATATTTATCCGGATTACTTCCTCCAAAACTCATTCTTGGCTCTTCTCCGGGCTTGGGTGGCACCTCATTATTAAACTTAAATGAAATATCCATCGCATGGGGTGTTCCCATAGGAAAATCAGTGCCTGGTATTTTCATATCTGATTTATAACCAAAATTGTAGAGATATACAGGAGCACCATTTTGAATTGCTTTCTTCTCTGCAATTTCTACTGAACCAAGTCCCATCAGAGTAATGGAATTAACAGCTATATAAATCTCTGGTGCAGTGGCATTGGGCATTGCCTTGCGATAAGCTTCAATAACCTTTGATGTATCATTACCATATACAGGCTCGAATTTTGAAGGCAACGCATCAAAACCTATTTTTAATGAATCGAAATCGCGTCTTTCCATAACAAAGAAGTTATATTCATCTTCGTTCCAACCGGTCATCAGAGGTTTATCTTTTGAAATTTGAGGAGCCGTTGGATCAAAAGGATGGTATGGCAGAACAACACCATCAACTACAGGTCCAAATCCATTCATCCCCGGCATATTTATTTCTTCCTGAAATGGAGGGATAAACATAAATTTATTTTGAACCGCTAACAATTCTTCTGCAGATATATCAAATAATTTTCGCCAGTCTTTCTTTGCAATATTTAGTTCTTTCAAAACCATTTCTGTTGTCTCGGCTGCTAAATCTTTTGTAAGCATTCGCACACCGGGACCACTTTCAATAGAAGCTTTATTAAAAAAGGGGGAAGCTTCTGGCATTGCATAAATACATGATGTTTTGCCACCACCACCAGATTCACCAAAAATCATAACATTATTCGGGTCTCCTCCAAATTCGGCTATATTTTCATTTACCCATTTTAATCCGGCTGTAATATCCAGAACTCCCATGTTACCAGAACCTGTATACTCTGAACCGGCTATCTCATCAAGATAAAGGAAACCGAACAAACCAAGGCGATGATTTGTCTCTACAACAACAACATCAAAGTTACGTGCAAGGTTAGCACCATCTTGTCCGCCTGATCCACCAGAACCACTAACATAACCTCCTCCATGACTATAAAACATCACGGGACGTTTTTTATTATCGTTAGCGGGAGTCCAAACATTAAGGAACAAACAATCTTCTGCCGGATCGGGTTCTCCCCATCTTGGATTTTGCATTGTTGGAGCTCCGAGTTGAAGCGCATCCCTCACTCCTGTCCATGGATTGAGTTTTGATGGTCTTCGGAATCTATATTCACCTGAGACTTTTCCAGCATAAGGAATTCCTTTAAATGTATTTACTCCTTCTACTCTAATTCCTTTGAGCTTTCCATGTGTTACTTCAACATTTACATAGTCTTCTTCGGCTCCAAAAAATGGGTTATTCTGCATAGCAGAATAACCTATTTTTGAAAACAACACAGCACCAGAAAAAGACATTGAAGTTTTATTTATAAACTGTCTTCGTTTCATGATTTATGTGTATTAATTATAAACCTGATTCTTCTATCATTTCAACCAAACCATCAATAATTCCTCTTTCTGCGTGATTGGGTTTTAAACTTGAGCTTAACACCTGGAATGTATAGTGCTGAAAAGAGGCATCATCGGGTATATATCCTGAATTAGAGCGACCATTGGTAATCGTAGCAAAGATTGTATTTGTTAAGGGTGATTCTTCTTTGAGTCTTTGCCCAATAATATTATAAACTTCAGCATTAACACCTGTAATAGCGATATCGCCAATACGCAAAAGGCTTAGTTTAATATGAACTGTATCTCCATCAACATAAGTTCCTGCAGCACCTTCTCTTCCAGTGTTTGTTCTTTTTCTACCCGGGCAAGAGATTGTTTCAGTAGTTCCATAAATGCTAATTTCTGATTCTGTTCTTTGAGGTAATTTGGTTACACGTAGAATTTCTTCACCAAGTATCTGTCCTAAAGAAGAAATCATTTGAGACTGACGATCTAAATATTTTTGGTCTATATCCAAATCTGCTATTCGTACAGATCCGGCCATCATTATCGCTTCTGCCTCATCTTTTGCTTTTCCACTGGCAAGAAGCACCGTTGTTTTTTGTTTGCCCATCTCCATCATAGGTTTAACAGAAACAGGATTTTGATCTCCTGCTGCTCCGCTTGAAAAAAGTGCTATTACACCATTTCCATAATATTCTTCTATATATTTTGATGTTTCACCCGGGAAATCTGCACTGATAGTTTCACTCATAAACATCATGTTAGAATGCATTGCATAATTATAGTAGATTGCAATTGGCTCCCCGTCCATTGATCGGAAAGTTATTACTGCAACTGTCTTATCTGAAGGGCCTTCGTAATTTGGTCCCTGACTCCAAAGTCTAGTTTCCGGGTCGATAACATCTCTGTTAATATTGATGTATGATAGTCCTGTATTATAACTGAGCGTAGCAGGCTGCAATTTTTCACTGGCTTTCTTTACAGCATCAAAAGCGGCAATGGCCAATGACTCATCGACACCCCATGGTGCACTATGTGTATGAGATGCTGATATATATACATTTTCAGCTGGAATACCTATTTCTTTAGCTATCTTTTGAGAAACATTATTATAAAATTCATCCGATACTCCCCCAACATCAGCTGTTATTAATGCTGCACTTGTTAAACCATTATTGATAACAACTGCACGACAAAATAAATGATCCCTGATTTTGTTATACCCATCAGGCAAAGCATCGGGTGCTGGTGTAAAATCCGATTTAGCGGCACCAACTTTAAAAGGCGCTGAGTTATTTCCCTGTGAAAATCCAGCAAAATAGCTTGTAAAACAAACTAATATTGCTACTATAAAATGTTTTGTTTTCATTAGATAAATTTTAAAGTATTATGTTTTGTTTTAATAAATATCAATTTGAATTTTAAAATATTCTGGCAAGCAAAGCCCACCAGAATAAATAAATATATAATCACGTAATCAGATCAAAATATAATTTTATTTCACTCCCAGAATTTTCACCGGGCCCAATAATCCAGATGGTTTTAATGGAGAATCTGCTTTATAAAATGGATTAGACACAAAAGTTACTTTTTCTTTCATATCGGGTTGTTGATCCCCAATAAGTCTATTAACCCATAGATTTGTAACCTGAATCTCTATTTCATTTTCTCCTTCAGTCAGCTTATCTGTTATATTTACTTTAAATGGTTTTTTCCAAACAATACCTGCAGACGTTCCATTTATAAAGACCTCTGCTAAATTTTGAACTTCTCCTAAATCAATCCACATCTGATCATTTTCAGAAATCCATTCTTCATTCACATCAATTGTTTTTTTATAGCTTGCTGTGCCGGAAAAATATTTAATTCCGAGATCTTCATTTTGATTCCATTCTGATAGCTCATTAAATGTAACTTGTTCCGGAGCTCCTCTGTCTGGTTGAAAATTAACTATCCATGGACTTTTTAATTCTATAATTTCCTTTTCTACTGTAATTGGAATTTCAAATTGGTTTTCTTCAGTATCTGTTGCAAAAACAACAAATACTGCATCATTAGGGGTTAAGTGCAAAGGAACTGTTGTTGTTTCATTTGTGAAATTATAAGAAACATCCTCAATAACTCCAGTTTCAGGATGCCATACTTCCGCTTTCTTTCCTGATACCCTAAATGTTGTTTTTATATCTAAATCCTTATCTGTCCGGTTATTTACCCAATAAATATCAATTCCATCAACATTTCTGTGTACAAAAAACAATTCAGTATCTTCATTAGGTTTTTCGTAATCTAAATCTGGAATTATACTTTGTTGTTTTAATACCTCTTTTAAATCTACTCCCGAATAGACTTTTCCATTACCAACTTTATTCACGCCATTCTCATTTGCCCAAAGTTCATTTACAATCGTATTAAACTCTTCTGGACTATCACTCAGACTTGGAGTCATTATAGGTTTTGGACCCGATACTGTTGCCCCTGCCTCAACCATCTCTTTTATTTTTTTTAGAATTGAAAGAGTCATGTACTGACTGTTTGGATCAAGAACGAGAACTTTGTAACTCATACCGGTTGGTGTAACTATCTTTACATCCTCAGTAGAAATCCAATTAACAATAGCATCTGCATTTATAAAGTCGTAGCTATATCCTTCTGGAATATTGGGAAGATCTCTTCCACGCATTCTACTGAATAGCGTTGTTATGTTATTATCTTCTCCATAATAATATGCTATATCAGCAACATATTTTCCTTGTTGTAGCATATAACAACTTCGTGCCAGGTAGGATGTCCATGCAGTTGCCTGCTCAGCCCATGTTTCGTTACGCGTGAACCATTGACCAAATGGACCTAAACTCATTCCGGGAACCTTATCCATTAAAGGTTGATGCACAGACGTATGAATAACAAACCGATTTAATCCACACGCCATTAAGTGATCAGCAATCGGTTTTAATAATTCCGGAGACCATGCCCAATCAGATCCCATTGCTGTTAATGATTCTGCAGCAACATATTTTTGTCCATATAAATGAGCTACCGATGAAGACTCTTTGATATCAGCCTGGTAAACAGAGGCAAATCCACCTTCATTACCACCAAATCCTCCGGGAGTCCAACCAGCTCCCATAGGAACATCAGCTGTTTTCTTCACTTCCATTCCATCACCAATAAATGCCCGCCGGGCTTCATGAGATTCTGAATAACGCCCCATGTTGCGTTCTTTTAATAAAGTAGTAAGAAGATCATAATGATTCTCAACGACCAAATCAGCCAGCGTTTTTCTAAAATCCCATAAAAACTTATCACTTGCTTCAGCACTTTCTACAATATGACCTGTTAAAACCGGCATCCATGGAAGTATATCATAACCTCGTCTATTTTTGAACTCTGTTATCATTTCATCAGTCCAGTTTTGTGTCCCGGCTTCCCAGCTATCAGTAATTACATATTGTAACCCTCTCTCTCCCATTAATCCACCCGTTGCATCTTTGTATTGATCAAGGTAATTAGTAAAATATGCTTCAACATGTTCAGCATTTAATTTATCAACTTCTAAACCTGTTGCTTCAGGAGATGCTGGGCCATTCTGATGTCCGGTTAATGAGAAACCAAATCGAACAATTTTCCAATCTCCATCTTCCGGAGTCCAGTTTAATGTTCCATCAGATTGCATTAAAGATGTAAGTTCTATAACGTTATTCTTATCAACTACAGATTCTGAAGTTACTTCAGGAGTAAAAACTTCATATAAATCAGTAGCTCCAGAGAAAGCTGCTTTATCTTCAAAACGGTTTACTATTCCTCCGCCATGCAATACAAATTCAGCTACCTGAATTCCTTTAGGTGCTGGAGGGGGGCCAAATCCCATCATCCCTGAAAGGGCAGGATCCATTCTTACGGATTGTTTTTCCCAGGTAACTCTAAAAATTTTTGCTTCTGTTGGAGAGAAAGTCAATGTTGTTTCACTAACAGAGCCGGATTGAATATCTATAATTTTTGTAAATTTCTTTCCATCTATACTCGCACTTAAAGTACGAATTGGGCCACCTCCCATAAACATATTTCCTGCGCCGCCTCCAACAAGTGTAATGGCCTGCATTGTTACAGGCTCAGTAAACTCATATTGTATCCATGAGGTTTGTGCTTCAGGAAGAGTTGAAGTTTTAACAAGATCGCCATCGGTTAATTGAGTTAGCGTAAACTCACCTCCACTAGAGGTAATCTTTGGATTTAAATCTTCTAATGACAAATCTGCTTTTGGTAATCGGTAAGCAAATACAGCAACATCTGAATAATAATTCGGAACAGTGCTTTCAGAATGTTCTCCCATTAAACCTCCTGACATAGGAAGATTCTGGAATGGGCCTGATACGGATGGAGGCTGGGGCAATATACCATTAAATGGTTCTCCGCCTTTTACCCTTATTTCACTCCACACATATTTTTTCATGGCTTGCTCCGGTTTTACCCATGGGCCACCACTCTCACTCCAACCCGGTGAACCTGCAATTGCCATTTCCAGATTCAGTGAATCGGCTAAGTTGGTTGTAAATTTGAAAGCATCTTTCCATTCCGGAGTCATATAAATTAGTCGCTTATCAACAACTTGTGGACTATTTAATCCGGCATCAAAATTTTGGAACCCTCCAATTCCTACTCTGTGCATCCATTCAAGATCTGCACGAATTCCTTCTTTGGTAACATTTCCATTCATCCAATGCCACCAAACACGAGGTTTTGATTCATTCGGAGGACTAATAAAATTTTCTTCAAGGTTTGATCTGGTTTGTTTTGTCGAAACCTGAGGTTCGTTACATTGTTGACTTAATACACCAACAAAAAATATTGATAGCAGATAAAAATATCTATTCAACTTAAATAATAATTTTTTCATATATGAGGTTTTAAGTAGTTTCAATTCCAGTGTTTTTTATCCTTAACTATGTATTAGCAAATAATAGTTTAATCCTATTATTAAAAATTAATTGAACTGTAGTTTTTGTCTTTTTTTAATTAAAAGCTTAAAAAGACTGTCTGCAAATCTACTTGAGTAACATTGCAAAACAGTCTTTAAGAAATTGTGTTTCTGGTCTTTAATTAGACATAATTAATTCTTTAAAAATATGGACTATATAATGCTTCTGCAGCAGGTAATGGCCATACTAAATCAATTGTACTGAAAGCTGATTCAGATGGAGTATATCCTGCTGGGAAATAGTAATCGGAAGGGTTCGCTTTAATTTTTTGTCCATAAGCTGACATTACTTCATCAGCTTTATCTGTTCTAACTAAATCTAACCAACGTTTATTTTCGAATGCTAACTCAATTCTTCTCTCATGTGCAATAGCATCACGAAGCTCTTGTTGATTTGAAGCAACAACAGGAGCTAAACCTGCTCTATCTCGTATACTTACAGAACTGGCACCTACAGGATCGTTAATATATGATAATGCCTCACTCACAGATTTTCCTTGTTCATTGATTGCTTCAGCTAAGAACAATAAAACTTCTGCATAACGGTAAACAGGCCAGTTATCATTTGTACTTCCTTGTAATGTATGAGGGTGTAGATACTTTTTGCAGAATGGATACCTGGTCCCATTAATTACTGAAGTAAAATCTATTGTAGCATCAAATCTCACATCACCTTCTTCATATGCAGCAATCATATCCGGAGATGGAGCATTTAAAGATTCTCCTCCAGATAATGGTTGTGGGTTTGTAACCTGTGTTAATTTAAAAATTGTGTCTGCTTCCATTGGATAGGGTAACATTCCATAAATAAATGTACTGCTATATCCATCGGTTCCTTCACGATATTGTATCTCGAATATTGATTCACTGTTATTTTTATTTACAGGATTAAAAACAGAAGCGTAATCATCCATAAGTGAATATTCTCCTGATTCAACTATTGATTTAAGTAAAGTCTCAGCTGCAGCATAATTCTTTTGAACCATGTAAACATTCGCTAATATCATTTGCGCAGTTCCTTTGGTAACCCTACCTAAATTAGGTTGTTGACTTCTAACTGGAAGTAAATCAATCGCACTTGTTAAATCAGCAATAATTTGAGTATATACAGCACTAACCTCAGAAAGAGGAAGAGCTGTCTCGTCTAAGGTAGTTACCGGATCTAAATGTAAAGGTATAGAACCAAAATACTGCACTAAATCAAAATATGAGAAGGCCCTTAAACAAAGTGCTTGTCCTTTTACATTATTTTTCGCAAAATCACTATCAAACTCAACATCTTCTACAGTAGCAATAACTTTATTCGCATAGGCAATTGTTACATAGTTTTGTTGATATTTAAACGTAGATACAGAATTTGAAGCTTCCTGTATAAAATCGGCAACATGTTCCTGATTGAGAGTTGCCCTAAATATTGGATTAATAACATAACGTGCATTATCAGAATGTAATTCTCCCATAATATATGCTGCATTAGCACCATTACTTGTTGCTGATGATCCTGTATACAACTCTCTTAAAGGCGCATAAACAGCATTAACAGCAGACTCTAAGTCTGATTGAGTTTCAAAATATATATCATCTGTTAAAGATGTCTGTGAAGGAAGTGTTAGAAAATCTTCTCCACATGATGCAAGGAATACACTTAAAATTCCAAATAATATTATTTTATTTTTCATGTAAATATTTTTTGTAAATAACTTTAAAAAATTGAATGTCAAAATTTTAATATTATTCATGTTCGTTAATAATAATTGTCTCAGTTATTAGAAATTAACATTAATCCCAAATGAAATTGTTCTTGGAACAGGATAACTTCCAAAATCACCACCAAGCGTTAAAGCACTTGTTGAATTCCCTTGATAGAAAGAGTTTCCAGACTCTGGGTTTACCCCTCTATATTTTGTGAATGTATACAACTGCTGTACACTCATAAAAACGCGTAAATTGTTTATTTTCTTAGTAGATAGAGAATATCCTAATGTAACGTTTTTAATAGTCATAAAACTTGCATCACTAACAAATCTTGAGCTAACCCAGTCTCTTTCATTTGCGGTTCCTGAAGTTGATTTACCATATCTTCCATCTCCGGGATTATCCTCAGAACGCCATCTGTTAGCTATGTCTTTATAAACATTATAATTACCATCAAGATTAGCTAAAGACTGATCATTCCATGTAATTAAATCATGACCATAAGAACCTGACATAACAACAGATAAGTCGAAATTCTTATACGCAAAATTATTTGTGATACCGTAAGTGAAATCCGGAGTTGGATCACCTATAACTGTTCTGTCATCATCATCACCACCTTGTGTTATTACACCATCGCCGTTAACATCTTTATACTTAATTGTTCCAACCTCAGAGGCAACAGCTTTCGGACTGTTATCATACTCATCCTGATTGTCATAAACTCCGTCCCAAACCATACCATATAAAAGACCTACTTTATCTCCAACTTTTGTTATGTTTGAATCAAATAATCCACTATAAATCCTGTCTGTATTACCAGAAAGTGCATTTACCTTATTATCAGTAAAAGAAATATTGAATGATGTTTCCCAACTAAATTCACCTACAAGGTTTTTAGTATTTATAATAAATTCATGTCCCCAGAATTGTAATTCTCCAACATTTGCCATAAATGAACTATAGCCAGATTCTTGTGCTACACTAACACTATAAAGTAAACTGGTAGTTGTTCTGTTATAGTAATCATATGTAAGATTAATTCTTGAATCAAAAAATCCTGCATCAAAACCAAAGTCTATTTCCGATGTTTGCTCCCATGTTAAAGTTGAATTTGGTAAAGCAGTTTGCATACTTCCACTATGCAATTCATTACCAAAAATTGCATTGTAATTATTTAAACCAGCAGAAACAGTTGCATATTGAGTATAATTACCAATGTTGTTATTACCTACTACTCCATATGAACCACGTAACTTAAACAAAGAAAGCATCTTAACATCTTTCAGGAAGTTTTCTTCAGAAACAATCCATCCGATTGATGCTGAAGGGAAAGTACCCCATCTGTTATCTTCACCAAATCGGGAAGAACCATCAGAACGTACTGCAACTGATAATAGATATCTGTTTTTATAATTATAATTTATACGTGCCAGGTAAGACATCATGCTCCATTCCTGGATATCATTAAGTGTACCGGGTTCTCCTGTTAACCAATATGCACTTCTATCTACATCTTGAGCAGCCTCAATTGTTGGGACCCTATCATCTGCAAATCCTACGTATGAAATTTTCTCTCTGGTAGATTCATACTTTTGAATAGTCATACCTCCTAATAAATCAAAATTATGATCTCCGAATGATTTTTTATAGGTAGCAGTATTCTCATTTAACCAGGAACTGTAAGCCCTGTTATTGATTTCTGCAGATGCCCTTGTTGGAGTGGTAGCTCCTACAGTAGATGGACTTATATAATTTGACTTTCTGTTTGAATGCTCGAAATTAAAAGTAGTCTTTAAAACTAATCCTTCAATAGGTTCGTACTCTACAAAAGAATTTGCTAATAGTCTCATATTTTTTGTTTCGTTTGTAATAGCTTGAGCAGACCAATATGGGTTTGCAAAAGTTGAACCTTCTGCAGAAAAATTCTGAGGTATTGTTCCATCTTCATTTTCATAATCAAATATTGGCCATACAGATAAAGCATTACTTATAAGACCTCCACCCCAGTTAATTCCATCTGTACTTGGAGAATTTGAAATAGAATATGTTGGAGCTAAACTAAATCCTGTTTTTATTTTTTTTGAAGCCTGGAAATCAGAATTGATACGTAGTGAATATCTATCGTAATCTGAATTAATAATGGCTCCTTCTTGTGTTAAATAACCAACAACAGCAGTAGTCCTGAAATTATCATTACTTGTACTAAAACTTAAGTTATAATCTTGCATAGGAGCTACTTGTAACAAAGCATCATAAAAATCAGAACCTTCTCCATATTGTTCAGGATTTTGCCATATTTCAGGAACTTCTACTCCTAGATCTTCATAATGTTCTTTTCTAAATTGTGCAAATTCCTGTGCATTCATCATCTCAGGACGGCCTCTCTCTGGTATAGCTTGCCAAGCAAAATTTGATGCCAGTGAAACAGAAGTTTTTCCTAATTTACCATGTTTTGTAGTAACCAAAACAACACCATTTGCTGCTCTTGAACCATAAAGTGCTGCTGAAGAAGCATCTTTAAGAACGGAAATACTTTCTATTTCGTTAGGGTTAATAGAGCTTATATCTCCTGTAATTGGGAAACCATCAACTACATATAAAGGATCATTTCCTGCTGTTAATGAAGCCTGGCCTCGGACACGAATTTTCATTCCCTCTCCAGGTCTACCTGTTGTTTGATTAATCTGTACCCCGGAAAGTTTACCTTGTAACTTTTGAGCTGTAGTTGTAACAGGCATATCTGCTAAATCTTCTGAACCTACAGATTGAATTGAACCAGTTACTGTTCTTTTTGATTGAGAACCGTATCCAACAACAACTACTTCGTCTAATGATTGAATATCTTCAACTAATGTTATATCAATAGTTGTTTGACCTCCTATCGCTACATCTTCTGTTAGAAATCCAACAAATGAAAATGATAATACTGCATCAGGACTTGAAACGCTTAAAGAATATTCTCCATCTATATTTGTTATTGTACCATTTACAGTTCCTTTTTCAACAATATTAACACCTGGTAGAGGAGCTCCTGTTGCATCTTTAACAATTCCCTTTACAACAACATCCTGTTTGTATAATTTACTTTCTTTATCCGTTAATACAATTACATTATTATCCAATACCAGGTAACCAATTCCAATCTCTTCAACAACATCTTCAAGAAAAGAATCAATTGTATTTTCCTGTTGCTTAAAATTCACAAATGTTTGTTGATCAACAAATGTAGCACTATATGCAACTCGATAATTTGTCTGTTCCTCAATTGTTTTTATTGCATCTTGCAGAGTTAGCTTTGTTTCTTCAACCTTAAATGAGTTATTCTGGGAATAAACACTCGCTGAAATCTGCAAAAAATTAATCGTTAATAGTAAAATAATTAATTTCATAGTTAAAAGAGTTTTGTTACGGGATATAATATTCCCATAAAACTTTAGTTTTCTTATTTTTTTCATATTTTTGAAATGTTAAATGTTAGTAAAAAAGCTTTCTGACAGTGACCAGCTTACAGATAAGCTTTTATTATTAAAAAAAGATAATTTGGGGGATGTTGGTAGCATTCCCCATTTATTTATAAATCCAAATTCTCCTGTTAAGTTTTCTCCATAAGTTACGTTTTATTTTTAGCAATTAATATTATAGTTTAATTCATTTTTAGTAACACGTTATCCTTTTCTATTTCATATCCAATCTTCGTTGCAACACAAATTATCTTTATAGCCTGTTCAGGTGTTTCAACTGTAAACTTTCCTGTAAATTTGAAATCTCCTATTCTTTTGTCTTCCACTTGAATATGAATATTATATTTCCTTTCTAAATCATTTATTATTTCTGAAATAGCGATATCCTTAAACACTAACATATTATCTTTCCATGCAAGATAAGTGGATAAGTCTTCGCTCTCAATAAGTAAAGCTTTCTTTTTTTCTGTATTTTGTAAAACACCCGCTTCGTTTTCTGATATATTCTCCTTATTATCAACTTCTGTCTCTTTTTCTGATGGAATATCTTTATAAAGTACTATTGTTTGTTTTGGATCCAGAGAAACTAACTCTTTAGTTACTTTTGTCCTTTCGGCATTTAGCATTTCAACATTTACTTTTCCATGCTCTAAGGTAGTCTCTATTTTATCTTCTCCCGGATATGCTTTTATATTAAATGCTGTACCTAAAACTTTAAATTTATATCCATCTGCATATACTTCAAATGGCTGTTTTTCATTTCTTGCAACATCAAAATATGCTTCTCCGGTTAATGTAACAATACGTTTTTCCTGATTTTTAAAAGTTGAGGGATACTTTAATTCACTTTCTGCATTTAACCATACTGTTGTACCATCCTCTAAAACTATTTTAGTTGTTGAACCTTTTTCTGTTGAAACAATTTGATAGTCGGTGGAGACTTCATATGTTTTTAGAAGAAAAACATATGAAAAAATTATTGCTATTGGTAAAAGTATTGCTGCAGCACTAGAATAAATAGTTTTTAATACCGATCTCTTTTTAATAGGTATTGTTGTACTTTCATAAGAACTAATTTTTTCTTGTAGCTCTTCTATATGTCCTTGGACTCTTTCCTTTTTATCAATTTCTTCAATAACAGAAAATACTGCTGCCATTCTTTTTATTTCTTCAGTATTCTCTATTTCAGCCAAGTTACCTGAACGAATTTTTCTCCAATAGTTTTCCTCCTTACTAAAGTTGAAATTCTTTTTAGTAAAAATCAGGCATTTATCTAATATATCTTGTATAGTATTTTTATATACCATTTCAATGTTTGTTCTAAGTAAACACTGTTTAGAATATTTTATACTGATTTTTTTTGTTTTTTTTGACAACAACTAATACTCAATAAGCAGTAAGTATCTCTTAGCCTGTCTAAAACTAATGAGGCTAATCGTATAATTTATTCACTAAAACCGAAAGGAATCTCACGAAGTTTCTGAAGCCCCTCATAAACAAGGTTACGAACAGATTGAATATTTATATTCATAATCTCGGAGACCTCTTTATAACTTAATCTAAAAATATAATGCAGGTAAATTGCTTCTCTTTGTTTAACGGATAATTTTTTAACAGCTTCTTTTAATTCCCTTGAACTTATAGTCGCATTATCATTTGTTTCAACTACATCTTCTGTTGATGCAATTAAATCAAACTCCAGGCTATTATTTAACACATTCTTTTTCTGGTCTCTCACGTAATTAATGATCGTACCACGTAAACTTTTAAGTAGATAAGCTTTAATATTAACGTTCGATGAACTTGACAGATTATTCCTGTTTTGCCATAACTTAAAAAACACATCATGAATCAGATCTTTTATTTGTTCTGGTTTTTGAATATGTTTTAATCCATAACGATATAAGTCGGTATAGGTATCTTCATAAATTTTTGAAAAAGCCCATTGTTTTCCTTTTAAAAAGGCTTTCCAAAGCAATGTAACCTGTTTCTTTTCTGATGATATTCTTTCTGGTCTCAAAATCTTATTTACTTCTTCAACTGAAATAAAAAAACAAATATATAAATTATAAAAATGTCAATAGTTAATAATTCTTTGCCTATTTTTTTATAAAACCAAAACAAACAAGACTCCTATTGTTTTACAACATAGGAGTCTTGTTCTCTAACTTACTGCTAACTAATAAATAACTACTGCTTTTTTAATATTGTAACAGGCCCTATTAATCCGGAAGGGACTAATGGAGAATCAGCCCTGTAAAATTGTCGCGTTGTTAATGTTATCTTATCTTTAACTCCTGGCTGGGCATCTCCAATTAACCTGTTTACCCATGTATTTACCGATTTGATTTCAACCTTATTTGAACCTGCCTTTACAAAATCTGTTATATTTACACAGTAAGGTGGTTTCCATGTTGTCCCCGCAATTTTATCATTAACCCATATTTCTGCCAGGTTATTAACTACGCCTAAATCAATTATAATGTCACCATTATCTATTATCTCCTGAGTTAAATCGATTTCTTTAACATACGTAGCAATTCCGGAAAAATAACGGATACCAGGATCTGAACTCTCACGAAAATCAATTAACTCATCGAACGTAGCCGAAGCTGGGGCCCCGCGTTCTGCCTGGAATTTAACCTGCCATGGACCGGTCAACGTTTCAAGCACACTTTCTTTTAGTTCGGGTAAACTTACATTGTTCTCTTGTGTTTTTTCCCGGAACACAACGAACACAGAACCAAAACGGTCAAAAGGAATAGTAATCTCTGTATTTTTACCGTCAAATGTATATGATATAGGAACTATCTCTCCAGTAGAAGGATCCCATAATTCTGCTTTATAACCACTTATTCGGAAGCTTGCATTTATTATTTCCTCTGTATCTTTTTGACTTGCTAAGAAATACAAACCTCCTCCATTATTTAATTTTCGATGAATAAACATGATTTTGCTATCTTCCACGGAAGAATTATAGCTAAAATCCGGGGCAAGACTAATTTCTTTTAAAACTAAAGCAGTATTTTTAGTATTAAAAACTTTGCCTTTCCCTACTGTTGCTACAACACCACCCGACCAAAGGATATCCAGAATTTCATTTACTTCTTCCGGATCATCAGACAGACTTGGAGAACCATCTGGTCTTGTGCCTATTAAAACAGCACCTTGTTCAACAAATCCTAATACTTTTTTTAAAACAGGAAGTGTTACTTTCTGTGTGCCTTTACCAAAGTAAATCGCTTTATAGTTCATACCTGACACAGTTGTTAATTCTCCATTTTCTACTGAAAGCATATTCATCAAAACATCAGCACTTACATAGTCATAACGATATCCGGCAGGTATATCCGGGTAGTTATTACCATAAACTGCTGTTATGGATGATTCTTCACCATAGAAAACGGCTATGTCATTGGCAGCTTTTCCAGACTGTAACATAAATGATGAGCGTGATAAATAATCAAGCCATACTTTAGATTGTTCTGCCCAGGTTTCGTTACGTGAGAACATCTGGCCAACTCCCAAAGTTACTCCAGGCCCTCTTGTTATCGGTTGATGAGCTGATGTATGTATCACAAAACGATTTGAACCGGCTAACAAAATTGCATCCGCTGTACTTTTCAAATCCCAGGGGGCAGTACCATAGGCTGGACCTCCGGTAAAAGATTCTGTAGCTGCAATGTTTTGTCCGTAAATATGGGCTACGGATGCAGATTCCTGGTTGTCGTTAAAATACACACCTTCCATTTGTCCCGGAGTATTATGCATCCACATAGCCCCCATCGGAATATCAGCTGTCTGTTTCATTTCCATTCCTTCACCCATGGTTGCAAATCCTGCTTCATGGGATTCACCATAGCGAATCATTCCAATTTCATGAAGATAATCTGTTAAAAAATCATAATGATTCTCTTTTAAAAGCAATTGTATTGTACGACGCCAATCCCAAAGAAATTTATCACTTTTCTCAGGACTTTCTACTACATAACCGGCAAGAGCAGGCAACCATGGCACTGGATCATAACCTCTAAGTCGTTTAAATCCATCCAGAATAAGTGGGGTCCAGTTGGCAAAACCAGATTCCCAGCTATCAAACATAATTGCATGTAGACCTTTTTCGCCAACAAGGCCATTCGCTGCATCACGATACATATCAAGATAAGTATCCATATAACGTTTAACAGCAGCAGAATCCAACTTATCCACCTCAAGGCCTGTAGCTTCAGGAGCGGCAGGCCTATTTTGGGCACCCGTAAGAGAATATCCCATACGCAGAACAATCCATTTGCCTTCTGCTGGTGTCCAGTTTAAAGTTCCATCTTCGTTTAGCTTATCTGTTAAATCAACTACTTCAGCGGTTTTAATAGCAACGTCTGTTCCTGCTGAACCACCCGGTAGATTATAATATCCATTTTCTCCTCTTTCAGCCCAGAATGCAGCTTTTACTTCAAACGAATGTATCGTTGGAGTTCCTAGCAATACAAGTTCAGATACATCCAAAACTTCTGGCGGCGGTGGATTAAAACCTCCCCAACGACTCCATCCACGAGGTTGGGCTGGCGGCTGTTTTACACTTAAAAAACGGAAATAACGGGCGTTAACATTATCCACCGAATTTGTACGGACTACAGAACCTCCTAAAATTTCAGCACCTGTATCTATCCAGTTAATTCCATCATTACTTGATTCCAGCTTAAAAAGAACAGGGCCACGCGCCTGGGTTGATAAAACTAATCCTCTTACTGTAACGGGTTTACCATAATCATATTGAACCCATGAAATGCCACCTTCTTCTTTTGCTGCAGGGAGGTTTACCCCGGCATGGTCATAATAACCATCTGAAAGCACTTCTGCATTAACTTTACCTCCACTGGATGTAATTATCGGAGTTGGAAATATTTCATCAGCTGAAACTTGAAAAGCTACGACCTTTTGATCTTTATACAATTGAGGCTTTTCTTCGCCCATATTTCCCTGATGCCCTGATCCTGATGTACTAGTTTGATAAACACCTGTTGTTGTTGGGGGATGATTTAAAACTCCTGTAAACGGTTTTCCACCATCAACATAGGTTATTGAATAGGCTATTTTCTTCATTCCATCTTCCGGAATCACCCATGGACCTCCAGTCTCACTCCATCCCGGAGAACCTGCTGTTGCGAGCTCTAGCCCCATAGAATCAGCATACGCGGCGGATTTTGCAAAGGCATCTTTCCAACCATCTGACATATACGGATAAAAATCTTCAACTATTGGCTCTGCAGAGGCTCCGGGCATACGCATACCCGCATGAAAACATTGAAGTCCTGCTATTCCAACTCTTTTCATCCAATCCATATCTGCTTTAGCTCCTTCCCACGCAACGTTTCCATCCATCCAGTGCCACCAGACACGGGGTTTAGCTACATCAGGAGGATTTGCAAATCCTTGTTCCAGGGCTAATCCTTCTGAATTATCAAAGGATTTATCACATTTTATGAGTAACATTGAAATTCCCGCTAAAAACAGTATGGAAAAGAGCTTCATTTTCCGTTTTTGATTTTTTAAATTTGATTTCATTATATAATTATTTTCGAGTTCAATTCATAATTTTTCATAAAAGTTATTTTGGTGTGATTGAGTTAGAAGTCGTTTATTTTCAACCAATCATAAAATCTTTCAATCCAATTTTATTCGGATCAATTTCCCATTCATTAACTCTACTGCGAACAAGTTTTATTGCCTGTCGGCCATCTTGTTGTCCCAATTTAGCAATCTCACTTCTACTCAAATTAGTTCCCTTGTCAGTAGTTTCCGTATTACTCGCGTCATCAATGGCACTATATAAAGCAGCCAGAGACTTATCAAATTCTTCTTGTGTATCTCCTGAATTGGTTAGCCTGTATTTTAACAGAAATACAGTAATCCCTTTTTCTACAAGCCATTCTGCAACATCAGTCCCTTCAATCTGCCAAGACAGAAATAGAAATCCCCCACCAGGTGCTACAATAATTGAAGTTCCCGTAGACTTTTCCGGGGCTGGTTGATAAACTGTTAGTGTAGGAATCACTACATTTCTAACCATATTTTGCCCCATTTCATTTTTATATTGAACTTCTTCCTGGCTCCAGTTCTCTGAACCGGGTGCAGTTCCTTCCCAAAGTGGTATTACTTGATCCTGGGCAAAAATTGATATCCCAAAGAGAGAGAATACGATTAGAAACAATATTTTTATCATCTGAATCAAGGAATTATATGTTTTTCTCCATCTTCCCATAATTTTTCAGGATCGAATCCAACTCTTGCCTGACCATAAACTGCTACAGTAGATTTCATCTCCGGGAAAAGATGATTTTGTACTACTTCTGTTTTCGCATCGCCTCTTAATATCGATCTGAATGCCTCAATGATATCATCAAGGACTTCTGTTTTTTGAGAATAAACATTTATTGTTCCAGCATATGAAATATGCCCGGTAAACATTCGATCATATCCTGATTGTAATTCTTTTAGTTTAACCAGGTGACGAAGTGTTGTGCTAACAGGTAATCTTGTTCCTACATTCGCATTTGCAGCATCCCCGGAAAATAAAATCCTACTGTAAGGATCTAAAAAGACAACAGATCCAGGAGAATGTCCGGGAGCATCGTAAACAGTAACTTTACGGCTTCCCAGATCAAATATTTTCCCTTCAGTAAGTGGTTTGATTACAGGGCGGGCTTCATCTTTTCGAACATCTTCTTTTGTATAACCCCATACATTTTTATACCCAATATTCATATTGCGCATAATTTCTCCGTACTCAACTTTTTGCTCATACGGTATGTTTGTTGCCATAGCAGTATCAGCAGAATTAATATAAACTGTATCAAACTGGTTTATTCCGCCGGCATGATCCGGATGACCATGGGTTAACGCAACCTGATATGGGAGATCTGTCAAGCTTTCTACAATTCCTTTGAAATCACAAAATCCTGTTCCTGCATCTATAACCAATGCACTTTTTTCACCAACCAGCAGGTACATTGCATTCATACCAAATTCATTTATAAAGTATGTGTTTTTTGATATTTCAACAATCATTGGTTTTGTAATAGCACCTTCTCTAACTGTTACATCCTTATTCTCTTGTTGAGCAAATGAAAAAAAACAAGAAACGGCAATCAATAACATTAAAGAACTCATTTTTTTTATGTCCATATACAATATTTTTTGTGTGTTACATTTATGTTATATTATCTTATTCGTTTTTAATTGATTTCGTTAATATTGTCACTGGCCCAATTAAACCAGAAGGAACTAGTGTTGAATTAGCTCTGTAGAAAGGTCTTGTTGTTAATGTTATTTTCTCTTTTACATCTGGCTGTGCATCACCTATCAACCTGTTAACCCATAAGTTAACTACCTTTATTTCTACTTTGTTAATTCCGGGAACTGACTCGTTTGTGATATCTACCTGATAAGGAGGTTTCCATGTTGTACCTGCTAGTTTACAATTTACCCAAACTTCAGCCAGATTGTATACTTGTCCCAAATCTAACCAGATTTGTTCGCCCTTATTTATTATCTTCTCAGGTATCTCAACTTCTTTATTATATGTAGCGATCCCGGAAAAATAGCGAATTCCATCATCTGAATTATCCCGAAAATCCATAAGTTGTTGAAAATTAGATGATGAAGGCGCTCCTCTTCCTTCCTGGAAATTAACCTGCCAAGGACCTTTCAATTCTTCAAGCGCCTGTGTTTCTCTTGTTGGTATATTTTGAGCCGCTTGTGATGTAGGCTTCATGAAAACGACAAATACAGACCCAAAACAATCAAAAGGGAGCTTAATTACTGTCCGTTCATTTTCAAAAGTATATGAGACAGGATTTATTTTTCCTGTTGAAGGATCCCATAATTCTGGTATAAAACCAGTAACGCGAAAACTAAGTTCCACTGTTTCAGAACGGTTTACCCGATTTGCCACAAAGTATATATCTCCTTTAGAAAGTTTACGGTGGATGAACATAACATGACTATCATCTTCAGGTTTAGAATAAATAAAATCAGGAGTAAGATTAATTTCATCTAAGATTGCTTTGTTAACTTCCGCTGAGTTAAAAACACGCCCTTTTCCAACCACTGTAACTTCTCCTCCCGGCCAGAGAATATCGAGTACATCTGTAACTTCTTTTGGAGCATCAGCAAGGCTTGGCGAACCTTCAGGACGAACACCAATTAATATGGCACCTTCTTCAACTAATTCAAGTACTTTTTTCAGAACTGGAAGTGTGACTCTTTCTGTTCCATTTCCAAAATAAATAGCCTTATAATTCATACCGGTCTCGGTAAGCAAAAGATTTTCTTTTACAAATAATTTATTGAGAATTACATATGCATTAACATAATCATAACGATAACCTTCAGGAATTGCAGGATAACTATTTCGATATTGTGAAATAACCGGAGAAGCTTCTCCGTAAAAAACCGCTATATCATTTGTTGCTTTCCCTTGCTGCAACATAAACGAAGATCGTGATAAATAATCAATCCAGGGTTTAGCTTGTTCTGCCCAGGTTTCATTGCGAGTAAAATACTGACCAACCCCCAATGTCATTCCTGGTCCTTTAGTAATTGGTTGGTGAGTAGATGTATGAATTACAAAACGATTCGATCCTGCAAGTAAAATAGCATCAGCCGTACTTTTAAGATCCCAGGGGGAAGTTCCATACGGAGGTCCTCCAGTGAAAGATTCAGTAGAAGAAATATTTTGTCCATAAATGTGAGCAACAGATGCAGATTCCTGGTTATCGTTATAATACACACCTTCAATTTCTCCGGGTATATTTACCTGCCACATAGCAGCCATGGGAATATCTGCCGATTGTTTCATCTCCATACCGTCACCCATTGTCGAGAAAAGTTCTTCGTGTGCTTCGCCATAACGAATAAGACCTTGCTCGTGAAGAATACGAGTAAGTAATTCATAATGATTTTCTTTTAACAGCTGTTGGATAGTTCTTCTCCAATCAAATAAGAAACCATCTGTTTTTGTTGGGCTTTCAACTACATAACCCGCCAATGCGGGTAACCAGGGAACCGGATCGTAACCGCGCAAACGTCTGAAATCATCTAAAATTAAGGGTGTCCAGTTTGTATTGCCAGCTTCCCAACTATCAAACATCATTGCCCGTAAACCATGCTCACCTATCAATCCCTCTGTAGCATCTGTGTACATCGATAAATAAGTTTTCATGTACCTTTTAACAGCCGCACTATCAAGTTTATCAACTTCAAGTCCGGTAGCCTCAGGAGAAGCAGGTCTGTTCATTGCACCGGTTAATGAATAACCCAGACGCATAATAATCCATTTCCCTTTCGGTGCATCCCAGTTAATGAATCCGTTTTCCTGCATTAGATTGGTAAGGTCAATAACTTCATTTGTTTTTACTGCGACATCTTCACCGCTTGTTCCACCTGGTAATTGATAATACAAACTATTATTTGCAAATGCCGCTTTCTCTTCGAATGAATGTACTGTTGCTTCACCTCGTAATACAAGTTCTTTTATCCCAATCTTCTCAGGAGGCGGCCCTGCAGGCCTTTCAAATCTTCTTACAATTTGATTTTCAACAGTAGGCTGTTTAACACTGACAAAACGAAAATATCTCGCTTGTACGTTATCTACAGAAATTGAGCGTTCCGGAGCCCCTGTCTGTATCTTTGCCTTGGTATCAAACCAGTCTTTTCCATCATTACTGGCCTCTAATCTAAAAAATGTTGGAGGTGTCCCATTTCGATAAGAAGGATTAAGTCCATTATAATATGCAGCAAAAATAGAAGACGATAAAATAAGCCCTCTTACTATCACGGTTTTGCCATAATCAAACTGAATCCATGAAATACCTCCCGTCTCTTTTGAAGCAGGAAGCTCAATTGCAATGTTCTCAAGATCTCCATCTGAAAGAGCTTTGCTGTTAAGTTTTCCTCCGCTAGCAGTAATAACTGGGGTAGGCAGATATGCATCTTCAGGAATTTTAAACGCGACAACTTTTTGATCTTTATATAGTTCCGGAGGTTCTTGTCCATGAGCCCTATCGCCTAAAACACCCCCAGCGGTGCTGGTTTGAAAAACACCTGTTACAGTTGGTGGTTTGGGGAGTGTTCCGGAGAATAATTTTCCACCATCAACATATACCACAGACCAAACCATTTTCTTCATTGCATCCTCAGCAGTCACCCAAGGTCCTCCTGTCTCACTCCAACCCGGAGAAGCAGCAATTCCCAATTCCAAATCTAAAGAGTCAGCATATTTTGCTGTTTTTGCAAATACTTCTTTCCAGCCTTCAGTCATGTATGGTAGTCTAACATCTACAACTTTGGGAGTGGTCATCCCTGCATCAAAACTTTGTAAACCGCCGATTCCAACTCGTTTCATCCAATCCATATCGGCTTTTGCCCCTTCCCATGTAACATTTCCATTCATCCAGTGCCACCAGACCCTTGGTCGTGCACTATTCGGTGGTGAAAGAAAACCTTCTCTTATAAATTCTTCCTCATTCGAAACAGAATCTTTACATGTCACAAATAATAAAGAAGTTAGTATACTAATAATAGGGATAATAAGAATCTTTATTTTCATGCTAGAATTGGGAGACGTTCTCATTCGTAATTTTTTAGGATTATAAATAGTCTTTATCTGGTATTTTTTTAATAATTAATTTTTTCTTAAATACTCATAGAATGCTCATTATTAATTTCTTTATCTCTATACTAATTTCAATTTTGTTTTATCTTGTTTAATTTTTAAATTATTTAAGTTGCAGCATCAAATTCTTTTAGATTACAATTGCTAAAAAAAACAATGGCAACCATTGCTGGTTACCATTGTCAAACTAATATTACCAATTTGGATTTTGAACGAGATTATCATTCAACAACATTTCATTATAGGGTATTGGAAATAATTCATCACGTCCTGAAGTAAAACCAGCTGCATCCTGAACAGGAGTTTCTACTAAAGAATAGTCTGTTGTTCCATCAACATATCCGGAAAACTGATACGTAAAAAATCCTCTGTCTGCAAGCTCAGAAGCAGCATCTCCCCATCTTACCAAATCAAGGAAACGTTCACCTTCGTAAGCTAACTCTGCCCTTTTTTCGTCTTTAACATTTTGCAACGTATAAGTTCCAAGAGTAGTTGTAAATCCGGCACGTTCGCGTACTTCGTTCATTGAGGCTAATCCTTCAGTAAGATGTGTATTTGCCTGGATACAAGCTTCGGCATGAAGAAGTAATACTTCCGCATAACGCATTCCTGGCCAATTTGCTTTACTATGAATATTTTGTGTTACCAAATAATCAAATAAATCTGATTCCCATGGTAACATTTTCGCCCTGAAGTAACCCTGACAGTTTTGCATGATTGGTTCTGTACCCCAGAATTTTCCGATTGCTTCGGTTCTATCAGCAGCTAATTCAAGTTCCACAAATCTATCCTGAATATCTTCATAATCCCATATTGTTCCCAGGTATCTAGGTAAACCTTTCTCTCCACGGGCAACCATAAAATCATAGAAGTCTTTATTAAGATCGGCCCCGCCATATCCTTGCGCTGTTAAACCACCAGGAACAGTAACATTTTCTGTTCTCCAGGTTAAGTTAATGGCCCTTGAATCCCCTTGTCTTTCAAAATTTGACTGATCAGCATCATCTATATTAAATTCCCACATGTACTCATCGCTAAAATCAGCCGTAATGTGATATAATTCCCTATAATCTTCCTGAAGTGCATATTTTCCTGAGTTTATCACTCTCTCCAGTGTAGTTACCGCATCACCATAATCTCCTTTTATTACCTGAACTTTTCCTAATAAAGCGTAAACAGAATGTAATGTAACACGGCCTCCTATAGCACTTTGTTGTCCTAAAGCAATTTTTTCCGGAAGCAAATTAATCGCCTCATCTAAACTACTCTCCACATATGCCCATAATTCACTTTCGGTAGCATTTGACGGGGTTAACTCATCAACACCAAGTACATGATCCACCAAAGGAGGGGTGCCAAACAACCTGACAAGGTACATATTTGCCCATGCTCTCCAGAAATATGCTTCGCCATGAACTTGTTTTTTAACATCCGTATCAGCTGGCATATTTTCGATTATCATATTACATAAGTAATTCAATCGATATAAAGAAGTATAATAACTACTTCCACCATGATCCTGGGATGTTACATTAATGGAATAATTACTTTGTGAACCTGCACCGTTATCGGACATTCCATTCCAAAACCCATACCAGTTAAAATCGCCATATACTGATCGATATACAGAAGCAATAAGTTGTTCGGCCTGGCCATCTGTTGCTTCAGAATAGTAAATTTCCGGAGAAAGTGCCCCGTGTTGTTCTATATCTAATAAATCCTGATTACAAGAATTTAATAAGAAAATAAAACCAAAAAGTATTATTATATTTTTTTTCATCATTGATTCCTCCTTAATTAAAATGATACATTAACACCAAAAACAACCTGTTTCATAGATGGGTATTGTAGCCTGTCTACACCCATACCTCCGCCTAAGCGAAGTTCTGTGCCGTTAGGTAAGGTAACAGCTTCTCCGGAACTTGTGCCTCCCATGGATTCAGGATCGATACCTGGATAGTTTGTAAATGTAAAGAAGTTCTCTAAGGAAGCATAAATCCTTAATGAAGATATTTTAATCTTACTTGTTAATTCAGTTGGAAGCATATATCCCAGTTGAATCTCTTTAATTTTGAAGTATGAAGCATCAAATATTAGATGATCGGATTGAGCATATTGACCAGCACCTTGCGCAAATGCTAACGGTGAAGGTTTTGTTCCATCTGTATTTGTTGCTGACCAATGATCTTCGATCAAAAATTTAGGTAAGTTTGCTCTTGGAAGATCGGTACGAACCACTCCAAACAACAATTCATTGCCAGAAACCCCTGTTCCAAATACCCGCACATCAAAATTTTTATAGTCTGCGGTTACTGTAAAACCATAAGTAATATCAGGAATAGAAGACCCTACAGGAGCCCTACCATCATCAGTCCCTAATTCTGCTGCTGTTTTATAAATTGGCTGTCCTGTTGTCTCATCAATATGATCGACAATGTAAGTCCTTAGATACCAAATGGGGTGACCTTTCTCAAAATAAGTAACGTTTGTAAGGAACGCCCCGCCTCCCTGGGCACGACCATCCCCATAAGGACTCTCAATAACTTCATTGTGCAATGTTGATAAATTTCCGTTGATTGAGTAAGAAAAATCTCCAATTTGATCTTTCCAACCAAGATCAAACTCTAACCCACTGTTTTCTATTTTTCCGATATTTTTTAAAACTGAATTTGTTCCTGAAATTACAGGGGCAGGAGCCTCGCCTAATAGTCCGTCTGTAACTTTCTTGAAATAATCCATTCCAAAACTCAATCTATTATCAAAGAATCGTGCGTCAAAACCTATATCTGTCTGAATTGATTTTTCCCATGTTAAATCAGGATTAGCTAACCGATCAGATGGAGAAGCACCCGTAATAAGTGAATTTGTAAAACTATAATAATCTGAACCATCAGCACCAAGAGCCAATGAAGAAGTCCATGGATAATTCTCTAATACGTTAACATTACCATTAACACCCCATGATGCACGTAGTTTTAAATAAGAAAGCTGAGAAAGACCAGAGTTCTGCATAAAACTTTCATTAGATACTACCCATCCAGCAGATACTGCCGGGAAATATCCCCAACGATTTTCCGATGATAATTTTGAATTATCATAGGCATCTGCACGGAAAGTTCCCTGCAACATATACTTACTATCAAAAGTATATGATAAACGTCCAAAGTATGAGATATTACGTGAATCAATATTCTCACCACTAATATCATCCGTAGCATCAGCAGCAGAATATTCGATATATCGATAGTTTTCCGCATCATTTTGTAAACGAGAAGTGCTAGCGTAAAGATTTGTAGCATTTAAATTTGAATAATTCATACCTGCCATTGCAGAAATATCGTTTTTCCCAACGGTTAACAAATAATTAGCGAAGTTTTCCCACTGGATATAGACACGGTGTGTAAGCTCTGCATTTAACGAACCATTTAACTGATTTTGATTACGATTCCACCAATATGAATCTGTATAATGAGATTCGTATTCATTTCCTAAGCGATAACCAAGTCTTGATGTGAACACAAGTCCTTTTACAGGTTTAAGCTCTGCATAAGCAGTACCATTAACATTAGTCCTCCATCGTTCATTTTTATAGTTTTCAATCATTCCTAGCGGGTGCCATAAGTTTGATTGCATAATAAGTGATGAACCATAAACCTGGCCTTCGCTATTACGACTGATTTTATAACCATTTTCTTCAGCATCGAGCATTTCCAATGCAGCTGGCACATCAGCATCTGATGCATAATAAAGAGGTACAGTAGGATCATAAAAGAATCCTCCTCCAATAACACTACCTGTAGCTGTAAAATTATTGGCTGAAACTTCTACTATTTTTCCTCTTTCAATTGTATTGGTTGTTCCAATTTTTAACCAGGGTTTAATGTTATAATCAGCATTAACCTGGGCAGTTATACGTTTGTTAATGTCATTGTTGCCAACAACCATTCCATTATCATCGTTATAAGTTACCGCTGTATAATAGGTTCCTTTTTCATTACCACCTTCTGCACCAAAGGTGTATGTTTTTTGTACACCATTTTCAAAAACTACATCATTCCAATCGGTATCCCCATTTTGGAAAGACTCTTCAGGAATACCTGCCTGTCCCCAATAATCGCGAAATTCAGCAGCATTTAACATTTCTAAGATGTTCGCCTGAGATTGATTAATGTATTTTGTATTAAAGAATATCCGGGTTGATCCAGATGCTCCTGATTTTGTTGATATTAACACAACACCATTTCCTGCTTCTGCCCCATAAATTGCTGCAGACGCAGCATCTTTTAGAACTTCAACAGAAGCAATGTTGTTTGCATCCAGGTAACTGATATCCGGAACCTTTAAACCATCAACGATATAGAGTGGGTCCGAACCTGTATTGTTAGAGTATCCCCTAACACGAAATGTTGCAGCAGAGCCAGGAGCGCCAGACATTGTTAGAATCTGAACACCGGAAACCTTACCCTGAAGCGATTTCCCAACATCATCTGTTGAACGGTTTTGTAACTCATCAACCTGAACAGATGCAATTGAACCCGTTACATTACTTTTTTTCTGTACACCGTAACCAACAACAACAACCTCATCCAATGACTGAATATCTTCTACCAATGTAACATCAATGGTTGTCTGGTTTCCAATTTCAATTTCTTCTGATAGATATCCTATAAAAGAAAAAACTAAAATTGAAGAAGAAGATACTGTTATAGAATATTTACCATCAAGGTCAGTAACTGTTCCATTATTTGTTCCCTTTTCAATTATATTAACGCCTGGTAAGGGATTGCCTGTTGCATCTTTAACGACACCTTTTACAACATTTTCCTGATTAATTAATTTATCGTTCTTGTTAGTCAGAACAATAACGTTATTATCTAACAGTAAATAACCCATTCCCATTTCTTTTACTACATCTTCAAGGAAAGATTCTACTGTATTCTCTTGTTGCACTAGATTTACATTTGTTTGTTGATCTACAAATGTTGCACTGTAAGCAACACGATAGTCTGTCTGCTTTTCGATGGTATTAATAACATCTTTTAAAGTTAGCTTTGTTTCTTCGACCTTAAATGATGTATTCTGAGAGAATACACAGGCCGACACCTGCAAAAAGTTAAGTCCTAGTAATAAAGCGGATAGTTTCATAGTTAATAGAATTTTGTTATGGGATAGATCTCTCCCATATGACTTTAGTTCTCTAATTTTTTTCATAAATTTGAAATGTTAAATGTTAGTAATTAAGCCTTCTGATAGTAACCAGAACACAGAAGCTTTAATTTATTAATAAATAGAATTTGGGGGATGCTGGTAACATTCCCCATTTTTTAGTTAATAGTTTGTCTTTACGTTTTTCTCATAAGTTTTGCTTGTTTAGTTAATAATATATGTTAGTTAATTATTTAATTTTAGTATAACGTTATCCTTTTCTATTTCATAATCTATCTTCGTAGCAATGCATATAATTTTAATCGCTTGCTCCGGAGTTTCTACAGTAAACTTTCCTGTAAATTTCAAATCTTCTATATTTTTATCTTTTATATGAATACAAATGTTGTATCTCCGTTCCAAAATATTAACCATCTCCAAGAGGCTATTATTTTTAAACACCAACATATTATCTTTCCACGACAAATAGGTTGATAGATCCTCATTTTCGATTAGAATCGGCCTTTTTGTTTCAAGAATCTCTGTACTTTCTTCAATTACTTTTTCTGATTCTTTATCACTTGCTAAACTTTTATTTTCAGTTTCTTCCTCGACAGTGGCCTCATTATAAAGTACAATTGTTTGTTTTGGAGCAAGTGACACAACTTCCTGTGCGGGTTTAGAAGCATCTTTATTTAGCTTTTCTACATTTACCTTTCCATGTTCCAGGGTAGTCTCAACTTTCTTTTCTCCCGGATAAGCTTTTACATTAAAAGCAGTACCTAATACCTTAAACCTATAACCTGCCGCGTATACTTCAAAAGGTTGTTTTTCATTTCGTGCTACATCAAAATAAGCTTCTCCCGTTAGTGTTACAATTCGCTTATCCTGATTTTTAAAGGATGACGGATATTTTAATTCACTCTCGGCATTTAACCATACGGTTGTCCCGTCCTCTAAAACTATTTTTGTTGTAGAACCTTTTTCAGTAGATACTATTTGATATTCACTTGATGTCTCTTGTGTTTTAAGAAAAAAAACAGCTGAGATAATTAAGGCAATTGGTAAAAGTATAGCTGCAACATTAGCATAGATAGCTTTAAACACTGGTTTATTTTTGATAGGTATTGTTGTACTTTCATACGTATCAATTTTTTCCTTTAACTCTTCAAAATATCCTTTGGATTCAATCTTTCTATCTATTTCTTCTATTGCTGAAAACAGGGTGGTAATTTTTTTAACTTCTTGGATATTCTCTGTATGTTCTGGTTTGTCTGTAGTTATGTTATGCCAAAAAATATCCTCTTCCTTTTTACGGGAATGTTTATTAGCAAAATTCAGGTATTTGTCTAATATCTTTTGTATAGTATTTTTATATACCATTTCTACGTTTGTTTTAAGTAAACACTGATTCTTTTATTTTATACTGATTTTTTTTTACTTTTTTTTATTTTTTTCATCCTAATAAAAGCAATGCTTTTGATGAGTCTCATTATTGTTTTTTTTCTATTTAACAAAATCACCTGAAATATTTCTAAGCTTTTGAAGCCCCTCAAATACCACGTTTCTAACAGATTGTATATTTATATTCATAACTTCAGCAACTTCTTTATAAGTCAACCTGAAGATATAATGTAAATAAATTGCCTCTTTTTGTTTTGTAGATAATTTTTGAATTTCTTCCTTTAACTTTTTAGTATCTATTTTTTCTGAATCTATTGCTGTGTGTGTATCCTCTATCGAGGAGATTAAATCAAAATCAAGACTATTGTTAAGCACATTTTTTTTCTCATCCCTTAAATGATTAAGAATCGTACCACGAAGACTTTTTAACAGATAGGCTTTTATATTTATATTGGAAGAGTTGGATAGATTATTTTTGTTTTGCCACAACTTAAAAAACACGTCGTGAATCAAATCTTTTATAAGCTCAGGATTTTGAATATGTTTTAATCCATAACGATACATATCAGCATAAGTGTCTTCATAAATCTTAGTAAACGCCCATTGTTTACCTTTTATGAACGACCTCCACAACAAATTAATTTGTTTATTCTCTGATGATTCTTTTTCTGCCCCCAACACTAATTCAACTCCTTAAAGTGAAATAAAACTGACAAATATATAAATTTAAAAATAAGGCTTGAGGTGTTATCACTCATCTTTATTTGTATAAATTTCAATATTATTTACTCCAGAAACAAGACGTATCGTTTCAAACAAAAGATTAACAGGCTCTCCGTTAAGTGTTATTTTTTTATTTAAAGTTGAGTCAATTATAAATTCTCCAACTGTATTTGCAGGTAATACTATGCTATAATGTGTTTGCTTATTATTCAGTTTTTTGTATTCACCCTGAATCTCTCCTCGTATTGTTGGAACCTTAATTGAACTAAATTCCAATTCTCCCATTTGAGGTTTAATAAAAACACTTTCAAAGGCGGGAGAACTGGGTTGTATCCCCCATAAATACCGGGGAATGATATTTGCTGGCGCTGCTCCCCAGGCGTGGTTCCAGTCAGAATTTGGTTTATATCGCATATCCCAGGCTTCAAGTGTTATGGTTGAGCCTATTTTAATCATGTTATACCAGCTTCTATCATGTGTTGCAGTCATTAATTCCAGTGCATAATCGCCTGATTCTGCATTATAAACTGCTTCCATCAGAAACTGAGCACCATAAACACTGCATCCCATTCCACGGGTTTTCAAATAATCTAAAACAGTGTTTTTGTATTCATCCGGAACAATATCAAAAACAAGAGGCATCATATTAGCATGTACAGAACCATGATCAGTCCCAATACCATCACGATAATTTCCTGATTCTTTATTGAATAATTTTTCATTAATTGCTTTCTTAACTTTTGCAGCTCTTAATTGAAAATCAAGTTCCTCATCAGGTTTATTTAACAAATGAGCAAATTCGGCCATAATCAACATGTTTTTGTAGTAAAAACTATTGATTACCGTATTGATTGGACAAAACACAAAGCCATCTCTTTCTCCTTGTGGCCAGTCTTTGGGCAAAGGCCATCCGGTATCTTTTTGGGCAGGGGGCCAATCAACAATATCACGAACACGCTCAGTAGTATCTTTAAAACCAAGACTAGCCATCACTTCACCATTTAGTTTAGGAGAATGGGTACTTATAAATCCTTCTTCATCCTCCAGGATCATTAATGTTTTATGTTTTAATTGCTCATAATATTTCTCAATAAGTTCTGTGTTACCTGTATACATATAATCCTGGTAAAAGAGCAAAGCTACATGTAATTGCCACTCTGTAGGCCAGGTTGGATAATCCATAAAATATTCAATTGTCTTTCGGGCAATAGCATATTCATTATCCACAGAGTAATGACTCAATTGATTCAGATACGCATCAGCCTCATAAGGAATACGTTCTCTATCGCCATCCACATAATAACCAGCAAAGGTTGTAGCTTTAATTGAATATTTACATAAATTCCAAATCTGGTTCAAAATTGTATCGGAACAAGTAAAAGAGCTTGTGTTATCCTCAAAATAGTTAAAGTATGCAACTTGCGTTATATCCTCTTTCTTTATTTTATTAATGCCTTCAATTTCAACATAACGAAAAGGCATAATAACGGGAAAAGAATCGGGTAATGCTACTGCTACTGATTTGGTATTTCTTTCATCGGGTGTTAACTGTATCTGATAATGTTCTTTCTCTGGCGTTACCTCAAGTTTGACTTCCTGGTAACGGATGGTTCCTCCCGGATTTTTATCTATATGACCATTTAAAAGCTTTTCTCCCAAATGAATGGTTACTCTTTTAGATTTATTTGTCTTGTAATTCAATTCTAATGTAGCAAAGGCTGCTTTACCAAAATCAACAAATAAAGTCCCTGCTTTTCTTTTCTCTATAGAAACAGGATTAAGCTTTTCTATCTGAAAATAATTATGACTTGTAATTTTATCAGCGAAATTACCTGTTTGAAATTGTTGGGATTCTGAATAGTTTGTAACATTATTATTCTCATCGAAAATTCTAACCTTCCAGAAATACAGCGTATCTTCCTTTAACGGATTTTCTATCTCTATATTAAATGATTTATGGCTAGTAACTTTTTTACTATCCCAAACATCACCAATATTTTTATCAATTAGTTCTTTGCTGGATGAGACTAACAACTGATATGCTTGTTGCATTTTTATTTCTTTCGGAACAATCCAGCTAAACTCCGGTTTCGAATCAATAATCTTAGTAAAGCGAGGATCCCTTATACATTCTACTGTTAGTCCTGAGATATTATAAGCCCCATTTTCCTTTTGAATTTTCTCCTGGGCACATATATTTTGATTCCCTCCTATTGAAATTAAAATCAGAATAATACAGCCCTGAAATTGTTTTACTAATCTATCCATAATATTACGAATTCTTCCTAATTACAAAGGTTGTTAATTTAATATCAATTCGAAAAAAAGAAACATAAAAATCCGTTTTTCTCAATCAGAGACTTCATAGTACAGAATAGCTCCTCTTCAAGGAGGAGGTCTAAAAAGCCTTTGTGGTTCTTTGTGTCTCTTCTGCGGCTCTCTGTGGTATAATCTTAAAGAATTGTAACACAGAGTTACACAAAGAATACACAAAGTTTCACAGAGTAAGAAAGAAATGAACTTCCATATTTTTTTATGAGTTTATAGACAGCTTCTTTAGGAGATCATTTTAATGAATGTAAGTTAAACTGTTGATACAAATTCAATCAAAATAAAAAACCGCAGAGAACGCTGGGTAGCGCAGAGAAAATTAGGAGGTTATAATTTCACTTAGATATATTGTTTATGCGGAAAGCTTCCTGACTCAGTCAGGAGGCTTTTCACAACTGTGAAAATCATCCCAACCGCGTTGGCATAAAAACCGCAGTTGCGGAAATCGTCCCAACCATGTTGGCATGAAATCCGCAATGGAGAAAATCGTCCCAACCGCGTTGGCAAGGATTGCGCAAAAACAAAAAAGCCATCCCTCATAATGAAAGATGACTTTTAATATTAAACAAACCAATAATTTACCGGTCCCTGTTATTCATTTATTAGATTAATATCTCTCTACAGTAGTTAACACAGGTATTAACCTCTTTCACTGCTGTTGACCAATCTTTTACCTGGTATTCCAATTCAATATCGCAATTAATAGTAGAATATTTAGTTTGAACAAGTTTTAAAATATCCTCAATAGGAGTTTCGCCTTGTCCCCATACCTGATTAGCGTTACTTAAAGATTCATTATTTAAGCTGGTTTTGTCTTTTAAATGGATACTTGCTATTTTATCCATACTGGCAAAATGGTTAATAAATTGTAAAACATCTACTTTACCAGTTGCATCATAACCAAAACCAAAATAATGACCTGCATCAAAATTCAAACGGTTTGCAGGAGAATAGTTCAATAATCTTTCAATATCCTCCAAAGTCATATCATGATATTGACCATGATTGTGATAGATAGCTAACATTCCATTACGTTCAGCAGCAGGGCCTAATGATTGAGCAGACTCTTCTGTCATTTCTGTTGTAATTCCCATTGCACCAAGTGCTTTTGCAGCCTGGAATGAATAATCCAGTTCTTCATCAGTATCACCAGCAGTCCACTTAAAAATATGGACTTTAATACCAGCATCATCAAATTTCTTTTTCAGGCCTTCCCATTTTGCCATTACATCGGCTCCTGCTCTCCAGGTTGCTAATTCTTCTTTATAAGCCGCTTCCGCTGCTTCTTCTTCAGGAGTCAAAGGAACTGGCTCTGGTCTCATCATTTTTTGAGGTGGTGCTCCTGCTCCAGGGCCTCCAGCTGGTGGCATACCACCAGGAGCTCCTCCAGGAAATCTGAATTGCCTTTGTACTGGATTCTTTGGTGCTCCAAGATACTCTTCCACACCATTTCCCATTAACTCTACTGAGCTCACACCAGCTTCAGCACATGCTTTAATGGTCTCGTCCACTCCATTTATTCCCCGGAAACTATAAGTGATTGTTCCTATCTGTACTCCTCCAAATTTTGAATTTAACCTACTTTCTGTTGAAACTTCTGTTGAAGCAGTTGCAGTATTCTTACAAGCAAAACTCAAAGGGATTGTAGATAACGATGCGATTAATGCTGAACTTCCAATAAATCTACGTCTTGAAAGTTGTTCTTTTTTGGGTTTATTATCCATCTTTGTTAAATTTTAGGTTTGAAATAGAAAGCCTAAATTTAGTTAAATAGGTAATTAATTACACATTATAAACTAAATATATGTTAAAGAACAGAATTACCTAATTAGTTAAACCTAAAAAATATTTTAACCGACTAATTTTCTACACATCAACTACAAAAGACCGTGTTAAAATATACCAGCTTTTTGTATCGTTTAACAATTAACGGGAGTTCGGGTATTAAAACTTAGTTATTCAATGTTTTAGAGTATTTAAAATAATTACATGCACGTTTAGATTTCTTCCGGTCTGTAAAGACAGAATTGTAATAGGCAGGCACTAAAGTGCCTGCTACAAAATGCAATTTACCTCCTAGGCCCCGCTAAGTCGCATAGCCATTAGGTTAAAAGATGTAAAAGGTTAAATTATAAGATAATAGGGTGTTTAATCACCTCTTGTTATGAGGCTGTCCAAAAGGTAACTCTGACAGGTCTAACGACTCTGTCAGGTTTTAACAATTAATTGATTTTTAACCTGTCAGAGTTCAAAGAACCTGACAGAGTTTACAATTAAATGACTTTTTGGACAGCCTCTTTCTATAATAGCATTTTTTATAATTAAAAATTCACAGAAATCATAAACGAAAATTACGGGTAACTATCGGATACACCATTAAAATTACAAGCATTTATTAAGATGACCTCCTAAGGAGGACTTGAAGAAGGGCTACAAAACAGGTTTGTTTTAGTTATTATCTCGAAGCAGCGATAAATCGCACTATCATGCTAAAAGATGTAAAAAAGTAATATAAAGAATATTATGTACTCACCCCCTCATCCAGAAAGCTGGATATTCCCCCTCTCTTTCAAGAGAGGGAAAGATTGAGGCTCTGACTCAATCAGGAAGAGTAAACGTTAAACCAATATAAAATAGAGTGCCGAAGTTCTTGTGCCATATAAGATTTTCTTATCATAAAAAACCTGTTTATAAATCGATTATTTCTCTTCTGTAGCATGAATCGAAAAGAAAAAAAGAATAAATATCTCCTGTTAATGGTGATTCTTATCATTAGTACAAGTGGAACACCATAAAAAATTACCTCGTAAAAGATAATGTGATAGTATTAATTCAATTATAATTATCTTGATAGAGAAAGGTTGTTTTGTAATCGGGCTTATCTTTATGCTCTCGATTTCGTTGAAAGGTCAGGAAAATAATTTCCCCTATAAATTGAACAAATCAGATTTAGTTTTACTCCCATTAGGTTATGCTATCGGTAAATATTCTAATTCAAAACAGCAACAGGTGAAACCACTTGAATACAGTGAACTAATAGAATTGGATTATAAAAATATCAATTTTATTGATAGATCTGCTGTTCACAATTGGAATAATGAGCTTAGCAACTTAAGTGACAAAACAAGATCTACCGCTGTAAAATTACCCATTGCATTAATCGTTGGACAAGCAATGGGTGGAAACTTTAACAATACGTTTACACTTGGCCTTATGTACGTTGAAACAATTACGTTAACTTCCGAAGTTGCCAGTTTGGTAAAAACATTAGCTCAAAGGAAGAGGCCTTATTTATATTCAACACAATTAAGTATGGAAGAAAAGGCTGCTACATTAGAATACAATGTTACAAATTCTTTTTTTTCCGGACATACATCCATGGCATTTACATCAGCTGTATTCCTATCCAAAACAGTTACCGATATTTATGGCAAATCACTTTTTAGTAAGTCAGTATGGATTGCTTCACTTTCATTGGCCAGTTATACAGGATATCTCCGATATGAGGCAGGGAGGCATTTCCCAACAGATATACTTATGGGTGCTTTTGTGGGGAGTGCAATCGGATATTTGGTTCCTGTATTGCATAAATCGGGGGAAACAAACAAGAATCTTAATGTTGAACTTTCCTTGGGTTATATAAGACTAATCTATACAATTGGTTAGTTAATTAGTCATTGAAAAAAAGACTTCTGATTTACCAGCTTCGCAAGCCTTGAAAATGAAGCTATCCAAAGAGTCATTTGATTATAAACTCTGACAGGTTCTTTGAACTCTGTCAGGTTTAAAAATCATAAGCGAAAATTATGGGCAACTATTGGATACCTCATTAAAATTACAGGCGTTTATTAAGATGACCTCCTAAATCCTCCTCACAGGAGGACTTGAAGAAGAGCTACAAAATAGATTTGTCTTAGTTATTATCTCGAAGTAACGAAAAGTCACCCTATCAGGCTAAAAAATGTCAAGGAGTAATTTAAAGGATATTATGTACTCACCCTTTCATCCAGCTTTGCTGGATATTTCCCCCTCTCTTGAAAGAGAGGGGGAAATATTGAGTCGGAGACTCAATCTGGGAGAGTAAACGTTAAACCAATATAAAATTAAATTTCCTTTACCGTATTCCCCAAACCTTCTTTTTTTTATCCTGACAACTATGGGATTTAGGTATCTCTGATATAAGTAACCATAGTTTAATAATCAACGTCAACGGGAGTATCCTGATATGAACCTGCTACCTTACGTACCACAATAAAAAAAGCTCCGGATTTGTACCGGAGCTTTTCAATAAACATTAACTAATAACAACAACTAATTCTTTTCTTTACACGAGGTAATAATAACCGGCCCCATCATTCCTGAAGGAAGTAATGGTGAATCAGCACGATAAAATGGCTGAGTTGTATACGTAACCGGATTTTCAACTCCAGGCTGTTGATCTCCTATTAACCTGTTAACCCAGAGGTTAGTTACCTTAACTGATAGTTCGTTCTCTCCTGCTTTAATCGCTTCATTCAGATTTACCTTAAATGGCTTTTTCCATACGATTCCTAAAGATTTTCCATTGAGGATAACTTCCGCCAAATTATCAACTTCTCCCAAATCTAGATAAAGTTCTGCTTGCTCTGAAAGCCATTCTTCAGGTACATCAAATGTTTTTGTATATTCTGCTGTTCCAGAAAAATATTTTATTCCTGAATTTTCACTCTCATTCCATGGAGTTAACACACTAAACATCGCACTTTCCGGTGCCCCTCTCTCAGGTTGAAATTTCACTTCCCAATCTCCTGAAATTGATAATAGTTCGCTCTCTGTTATTTCTGGCAAAACTTTTGATTTTTCTTTTGTTTTATTCCTGAACACGATAAACAACGCATCCTCTGGATCCATACTTAAACTAATGGTTGTTTTTTCTGCATCCATTTTATAGGAAACTGGTGATATTTCGCCCGTTACCGGGTTCCATACTTCTGGCTCCATACCTGAAATACGGAATGTAAGTTCCTGCTTTTGACTTTCTTTTGATGTAGTATTTACCCAGTATAAATCCTGATTTTCTAACGTTCTATGTACAAACTTCATGTTATTCTTTTGCTGCTTCACATATTGGAAATCAGGTTTTATATTTAGTGTATTGAGTACTTCAGCCATTGATTTTCCGGAATAAACTTTTCCTTCATCCCAAAGTTGACTTACGATAGTTTGAAACTCTTCTTCATCATCATTTAACGAAGGTGTGTTAATAGGTTTTGGTCCTAAAACAGTAACTCCTGCATTAACTAATTCCTGAATTTTCTTTAACACATCCAATGTCATATAACGGGTGCTTGCATCAAGAACCAAAAGATTATAATTCATTCCTGTTTGAGTAACAACCTGTCCATCTTTCGCAGACAAAACAGATGATATGGCACCTGCATTCAGAAAATCATAATTATATCCTTCAGGAACAGGAGGCATCTCATCTTTGAACAACCAGGTTAAATTAGAACCTTGTCCATAGATATAAATAATATCCGCAACGAATTTACCTTGTTGCAGCATGTAAGAACTCCTTGCCAGGTAATCCATCCAGGGTTTAGCCTGTTCTGCCCAGGTTTCGTGACGGGTGAACCACTGTCCAAAAGGCCCTAAACCTAATCCAGGGAACTTATTATCTACAGGCTGATGAACTGAGGTATGTATCACAAAACGATTTAATCCATTGGAAAGCATAATATCCGCAGTTGATTTTAAGCGTTCCGGAGCAAATGCAAATGAATTACCGATAGCTGTAAACGACTCCGCAGCAGCAATGTTTTGTCCATAAATATGGGCTACAGAAGCTGATTCCCGAACATCCGCTTTAAACCTGGTTTGTACAGTTGGACCATTTGGCCCTACAGGACCCCGACCATCCGGCACCCAGGTAGCACTCATTGGTATATCAGCATTTTTCTTAACCTCCATTCCATCTGCAATCATAGCCCGCTTGTCTTCATGAGATTCTGTGTAACGCCCCATATTTCTCTCTTCCAGAATCGATGAAAGCCCGTCGTAATGGTATTCAGCAATCATCTCTTCCAGTGTATTCCGGAAATCCCACAAGAATTTCTCACTTGCTTCACTGCTCTTAACAATCTTTCCGGTAAGAACTGGCAACCAGGGAATAATATCGTAACTATTCCTCTGATTAAATTCTTCAATCATCCTGTCTGTCCAGTTTGCAGCACCTGCTTCATAGCTATCTGTAATCACATATTGAAGTCCTCTGTCTCCCATTAATCCGCCCGTAGCATCTTTGTATTGATCGAAATAATTCGTAAAATAATTGGTTACATAACCAGGATTTAGTTTATCAACTTCGAGACCTGTTGCTTCCGGAGACGCAGGACTATTTTGATGCCCTGTTAACGAATATCCAACACGAATTACGTTCCATTTTCCTTCGGGAACTTCCCACTCTAACGTACCATCGTCAGCCATCTGTTCGGTAAGATTTATTACTTTCTCTTCTTTGATTGTATTTTCTGTCTCTGTTTCCGGAGTTAAAATAGTTTCAACATCTGTTACATAAGCAAATCCGGCTTTTTGCTCAAAGTATTGAATCCGGGGTATGGTATGTAAAACAATCTCAGCAATTTTTGTTCCCTGCGGACCCTGTTCTCCTCCCATGTTTCCGAAAAACATATTTCCTTCTCCAGGTTTTGGAGGAGGTGGTGTTGATATCGCAACCCTGAAATATTTTGCTGTAACATCATCAAATGTAATTGTTCTTTGATTAATACCGCCAGCAGTAATATCGATAATCTTATTAAAATTTTTACCATCTGTACTATATTCCAACATTCTTTTTTCGCGGCTGCTAATACTTCCAAATCTACCTACATCTCCTCCACCTACCATGGATATGGATTGAATGGTTTGAGGCTGATCAAATTCAAACTGAACCCAGGATAGCTTACCTTCTTTGGCTGCCGGCAAAAACGAACTGGTTACCAGATCACCATCAGTTAGTTGCTCCAGTGTAAACGTTCCTGCACTTGAAGTAATTTTTGGATTTAATTCCTGTAAGGTTTTATCTGCATCCGGAACCTTATAAGCAATAACAGCAGCATCTGCATAATACTCGGGGATTGGCTTTTCTTCTCCTCCCGTGATTGAAGATTCTCCCTGTGCCTGTAAATTCTGAAAAGCACCTGTGCTTGTTGGAGGGTGTGGCAAAATACCTTTAAAAGCTTTCCCTCCTTCAACCATCATTTCACTCCACACCATCTTTTTCATTCCTTCTGCGGCAGGAACCCATGGGCCACCACTCTCACTCCATCCCGGAGACCCTGCAATTGCCATTTCCAGTCCTAATGAATCTGCCAACTCTGTTGTAAACTGAAAAGCTTCTTTCCATTCCGGAGTCATATAAACCAACCTGTTTTCTACTATTTGAGGAGTCATAAAAGCAGCATCAAAATTTTGAAATCCACCGATACCGGAACGTTTCATCCATTCCAAATCTTTTTGAATTCCATCTTTGGTTATATTTCCATTCATCCAATGCCACCACACTCGTGGTTGCGCACTTGAGGGAGGATTTACAAAACCTTGTTCGAGTTGTATTTCGGATTTTACCGTTTCTGTTTCACAGCGGGTTAATACTAAAAGAACAATTGCTGCCAGTGTTAAAACACAAAAATGTTTTTTCATAAGTTTTAGTTAATTAATTTTCAAGTACTCTATAAGAAATATTAGTTATTATCAAAGTGATGCGAAATTTATCAAAACATTGATATCATGTCAATGTATAAATTGATATAACGAATGCAGAATTTAATACAGTTAATAGACATCCATTTTTATGTCCTAATATTCCATCTATGGCTAATGCAGGTTACTGTGCCTTGCGTGATTATTGCTCCTAGATTATGAGCCAATTCTTTAAGGGTTAAACATAAAAACATCACTAATCATCTCGGTAATTGTTCTTCTCATAGCAACTTAACCTTTTCCCCATTGCTACGTTATCCCCAGTGAGATCTCTGTTCTGGCTATAGAGAATTTAGGAAGTCCCTCCATTATGTTCTTGTTATTTTATTTTGGCTAATTTAAAACTGACATTAAGACATCTAAATAACCTACGAATCTCACTTACGGAAGACATACAAGCATCACACTTTAACATTTGTGTTTATGAAAGTAATTATGGCAGAAATTGACTTTTATGCTTTCAAGATATTTTTTCTGCTTCTATCTCGACAAGTAAATCTTCCCTGCATATATCTGCAACAACAATATTCATAGGAACAGGACCAAAATGTTCTAAACACATAGCTTTAACTTTAGGAATATGCTCTTTATGTTTTACATATACCCCCACATAAGCAAATTTATCCGGAAAGACAGTGAGTTCAGGATAATGCTCTTTTAAGTTTGCTTTACTGGTTAATAAATTAATATTATCTATTGTAATCTGCGTCTGTTTTTCCACATCGCCAAGACCAATTGTTCTCTGTCCAATAATAGAAGCGGTTCCTGATATAAAAATCCTGGATCTTTCCCCATTCGTTATTAACTTAGCCCGCTCGAATTGTGGTGGTTGGTTGGTTGTTTTACTCATTGGTGGTTCACCTTTCAGGACGATTTGACCGTATTTATACGAATTAAATTGCTGTGGATTACTAATAGGAATAATTTTCATGTTGCTATTGTCGCCAACTAACATACACACTATTGATGTTCCACAAAATGCTTTTCCAATACCCGTAGCTGCTGGAAAATCAGGTATATTTCGATATTTCAAATAAAATTTACCCCTTACCTCATTAAACAATTGATAATGCTGCCTGAGCTTACCATTAATCTCTTGAAAACCATATATACTCTCGATATAATTCCATTGTCTTACAATATTATTAAATCCGAGCCCTAACTTTGTAAAAGCTTTATGAAGTTTATTGAATTCGTTATTTGCGGATTCGGGAATAGAACATGTTTCTATGATATCTTCTTCGGTTCCTGTAATCCAATATTCGGAATAATCTTCTATAGAGAGTTTACAATAATTTAATAAATCAGCTTTTCCATATTTAACACAAACATTCTTTTTATTGACAAAGCCGACTTCCAAAATAACCTGACGTTCATCCTCTGGTGATTGGGGGATAATAGTAATCGGAATATTTGTCCCCCAAAAAGATTGTTTTACTAATTTTTGAAATGACAAGAATTCCTGTTCATTTTTTGCATCTATAAAAACACGTATTATAAAAGGCTTTTGGTTTGTGTTTTTCTTTAGAAAATGTTTAAATATATTAAAGCAGCTTCTCCACTTATCTTCAAATTTTCCAGCAACATAAACCGGTCTAAAGATATAATAGTTAGGTCTAATTAAACTTGTAACAACTTTTTTTTTAGTTATAATTTCCATTGTCTTCTTTTGTAAAGGTTTTACAATTTTCTATATCCTACTTGCATATTTTTATCTTTTTGAGCCAAGTTCTCTATGGTATTGGGATTAATTTTTACTTTTTTATTAATAAATTCTGGAATATTAAAAGACTCCATCATTTCCTGATATAAATCTGGATTTTCCTGAGGAAGGAGGAATGGCTTTCCTATCAATCCGTCCTCAGAAATATGAGCTATAAACGATCGCGTATACAAACCATCAATGCGCCTGCTACTAAAAACAAACCATCGTGAGTTTGAAGACCATGAGTGATAACTTTCTGTATCCGTACTGTTAACCTCATCAATTGGCCGACAACTGCCAGATTCCAGATCTAACAACCACAAATCAGCCTCCTTATGCCAAATTGAAAAATTCCCATAATCGAATAATGTAAACATGATATACTTTCCATCTGGCGACGGACGAGGAAAAGAGACACTTTTATTATATCCTTCCGCAAAAAAGAGGGTATCAATATTTTCCCCTAAAGTACCTGTTTTAGGATCAAAAGAAATGCTGCATAAATTATACTTCACTTCTTTATAGGAATCCGGTATATCCTTTGCTGCTGCAGCACAAAAATAAAGAGCCTGCCCATTGGAAGAAAAGGTTGGAAATGTCTCAAAAACACTATCTCTCATGAGCTTTTCACATGCAATAGCTTCATTATTATTCAAATCATATACAACAATATCTGAAGCAAAATCGACAACTTCAACCCTTTCACTTTTCGAGGAATGAAATACCTGATGAGTATTATTCAACGAGAAAGAAATATAATTACCAGAAGGATGCCAATAGGGATAAACAAACTTTGAAAGAGTGTTTTGTGTTTTCGTTTTTAAAAGATTTATTTTTTGATTAGATAACAACACTGTTCCTCCTTTATTACCACGAATATGAAAGGTCATTTTTTGAGGATCGGTTTGACAAAACGAATGGCAATTAACACAGGTTCCAGTCATGAGAGTATTTTCAAAAATTGCTTTTTGCGAAAAACTCGAAAGTTCACGTTGATAAATACCCATTTTACTGTATACCTCATATCCTGGCGCTATTAAACGATAAGCAATACCAAAATCAATAGAATCTTTGCTGATATAAATAACAAATGGTTTGTATTGTTGCCATTTCCCATCTTGCTTTAAAGAAAGTGTTACATGAATACTATCCCCTATATTGTTAGACAATAACCGCGACCATTTTTTTTCCGGGATTTTAATATACTGTTTTCCCTGTACATGAATAGTTTCATCATTCTCTCCTTTAAATATCGCATCTAATGCAGAATATTCCGCTTCTACTTTGAAATTTAATGGAGCTATTGTTGCAGGAATAGTTACTCCCGTATAATCGGGAAAAATATTGGGTACTTCCTGAATGATAGTAATCGGCTCAATTTGTTGTTTACAATTCAAAGAAACTATCAGAAGAATTGCCCAGAAAATAATAATATATCTATTCATATTTTTTCTACTTCCTAAAGTTTAAATAGTACCAATAAGTATCAGAATACTGCCCTTTAAGCATTGATTCACTATAATTATTTGAAAATAAGTTTTGATATTGACTAGCACTTTCTATTACTTGATTACTAATTTTATATGGAATTTTTTCAGAAGGACTATGATTTGTAACACTCCAAATATAAATTAGTGCTTCCTGATAACTCTTTGGAATAGTTTTGTATGGGATTGATTTTCCAACAGAAAAATATTGAATAAATTTTTGCAAATCTTTATTTAATAAATAATAAGCCATTAGATATTCATAAGCCATTTGATTCTGGGTATTGTGAGTGAATAAAACCCCCAACATCATATCTTTTTCGTCTTTACTAAATAAAAAATCTTCCTCTGTTCTACATTTGCGCAACCAGCCCCATTCTACATGTTGTTCTATTACTTTTTCATTTTCTAAGGATGCAAGAGCTTCTGTTGCCCATCCCCGATAATACATTGTCTTTTGTAAGAGCCTTAAGTATTTTCTTGATACTTCATATTCGCCGTTTATCAAGTTTGTCTCAGCTAAACGTTTTATCGCCCTTACGCTTTTCTGATAATCAGGAAGAGCCTCCATAGCTTCAAAAGCATATCGTTGAGCAGTGTTTATTAATCCTAAATGATAATAAACCTCACCTGTAATCATTGGAATAGTATAATCTCTAATAAAATCGGGAAGTAATCCCTGAATTCCTCTTTGATAATATGAAAACATTTTATCGGGAAGTAATCCCTGCTTAGCCAGAGCTAGGTTAAGACATGTAACAGATAATGGACTAGAAGGAGCTTTATTTTCTGCAAGTGCAATTACCTGATCCCATTTTCGCATTCTCACATAAAAATCGTAAGCCATAACTTCTTCTTTCGATATATCAACGGACCGATTTATAAAAAACCAGCTCCCTAAAAACAAAAAAAGCAATTGAGATATATTAAGAATGACATTTTTTTTATTTTTTAATTTCAAAGACATATAATGAATAAAAAAGGGTATCAGAATAGTTAACACTCCAATTAAAATTACTGTAACAGGAATGTTGTTTGGGAACCGATAATAATTAACTCCCACCAAAACTCTACGAATTGGATATTGTAAGAAAAATATTTTACAGATTACGGGGATTATCATAGAAAGTGAAACCGCACTTAATAGAAATAAAAAATTATTACGTCTTTTCATTTTTTTATCGAATAATTCCCTTACAATTGCAAATACTGGCAACAATAGAAAGATACCCCCAGCAACCCAGAAAAGTACAGGTATACTTATAAGCACAAAAGAAATCCTTGATACAATTGACTCTAATAACATGTACACGGCAATGAATATTGATGTAAGCAATAGGGCAATAAGTCCACCTAGTAAATAATTTTCATCACAAAGTAAACTCCAGTACAATATAGAAGGAATAAAGGTTAAAGGTTGTAAAACAGGATTTACACCAATTTTATTTGATATAAACCATATTGTTCTTTGTAAGATTACAAGTAATAGAGCTATAATAATTGATCCTATCCAGGAATAAAAGAAAAATTGTGTAAAAAAAATACCCAGGTAATCACTAAATCCACCTGGCTTTTCTAGAAATTGAAAAAAATAATCATCTGTGAACAAAAATAGTTGATATTGTTCCAGATAGTTTAAGTGAAATGGATATATGAATGCAAAGAATAGAAATACAAGTAATCCAAATAGCAACGAAAAAAGCTTATCTAAAGAAAATCTCTTCATATAAAAAATATTAATTTATAAAGCTGACCTGTTCTGCATCCTCTTGCCAATAAATATGTTCAATATCGGAAGCATTAAACGGCACAGATTTATTTGATAATTCAGGTATATTATAAGATTTAAGTATATTATCATATAACGTCGGATTACGTTGAGGTAAAACAAATGGCTTATATGTTTTGCCTGTCGAATCGATGTAACAAAAATATGGCTTCCCATAGATACCATCATCACGTTTACTGGCAAAAACAAACCATCTACTGTTAGACGACCAACTATGATAAGAATCCGAACAAAAGCCATTTACATTTTCCAGGTTATCGATCTGACCAGTTTCTAAATTCATCAATTGTAAATCAGCTTCTCTGTGCCAAATAGGGAAAGTTCCATAGTCGGCCACTGTATATAGTAAATATTTCCCATCAGGTGACGTTTTCAGATGACTCACAGAACCATTCATCTTGCTCGCATCCCATAGTGTATCAACCTTTGTTGCAATCTTATTTTCTTCCGAATTAAAGCCTACTCGACAAATACTATATCTTAGATTTTCTATGCTACCTGGTAATGGAACGGCGTTTGCAACACAATAATAAATCCATTTTCCGTCAGCTGAAAACACAGGAAAGGTTTCTAAAGTATTAGTATCGGAAAGAAAAGGCTGAGTTATTACCTCATTATTATCAAAATCCAGGACAACTAAATCCGATTTTGTGTCATAAACTTCAAGTCGTTTGCTACGATATGAATGAAATGCAGGTATAATTATATTGGTTGAAAATACCGCATACCTTCCAAACGGGTGAAAATTTCCATAAACCGCATTTGATAACATTCCGTTTGTCTTCGTTTCTATTTTTCTAAGTTTTCCATTTCTATTTAAAATTGTCCCGCCTTTTTCTCCACGCAAATGAAACATAGATACTAAATCATTATGATTACTATGAATATGACAATTCATACAACTACCACCAGTTAAATTATTATCTGCAATTACCCTTTCATCAAACGATTCAATATTTCGTTCAACAAGTTGTAGTTTATTCCAGACTTCATATCCGGGTTCAATTAAACGATAACTTAAGAAAGGATCGACATATTCTTTTTTAATATCCCAATAAAATGATTGATATTTTATCCATTTCCCCTTGAATAGTACTTCAACTGAAACATTAATTTTATTTCCCTGCTCCTTCATCAAAAATGTTTTCCATTTCTTTACCGGTATGTGTATTTTATTTTTCCCTTTTACTGTTATTGATTTTTTTTCTCCCTGAATTGTAACTATAATTCTCTCCGAAGAGTCTCGCAAAAGAAAATTAAGTGGTGCTATATTTACCGGAATTGCAACATTTGTATAGTCTGGATAAATTGGTGGATATTCATGCTTTGAAATTACACTTAACGGATTATTGCATGATATAAAAATCATCCCTAGTATTCCCACAAAAAGTTCGACTTTTATTTTCTTCATTTTTATTTAAATGTTGCAAAATGATAATAAAACCAATATGTCTTGCTGAACTTATCTTTTAGGGCATTTAAATCACCTTTTGTTTTTTCGAAAATTTGCGTATACGTCAGAAAATCATTCACCTTTTGAGCTGGAATTCCATAACTTAAAACTTCTTCTTGCGATGCACGGGAAGAAAAAAGAAGGATTAATAAAGCTTCAGAATATACCGAAGGTATTGCTCCTTTGCCTTTATTAAAATAATGAGCATACGTTTCTTTAAATGATTTCACATCTTTGTTTAACAAATAATAACACAATAAATAATCTAATGCTATTTGATTATCAGAAGCTTGTTTTGTTAGAAGATCTAACGAAGCTATATAATCGTTCGGAAACCTTATCGTATCAGCTTTTGCTATTTGAGACTGTTTCTTATCTAACCAAGAATTAGATGCTTTAGAATAATTCTGCTGTTCTTTCTGCAATGCCCATTTCCTATGAAAAAGTGTTTTTTTTAATAGATTTAAATACTTCGCAGCAGCGGGAAAATCTTGATTTATCAAGTTTATTTCAGCCAACCGTTTTATCATACGGGAACTACGTTGATAAGGAGAAAAAATAGAACCCAGCATTGCAGAATGTTGTGCCAGATTCATATCACCAATAAGATAATAAGCCTCGTTACTAAAAAAAATAGTAAGCCAGCTTTCAGAAGGATTAACAGGCAAAAATAATCCTTCTGAAGCTGGCTGATAACTGCCCATTAATTTCTCAGGCAGTTCTCCATTTTTTGCTAGTGCCATATTCGTATAGTAACTGGCAAGTCGAGTTTTTAATTCATATTTTTGAGACAATTCTAATACACGGTCACTATTTCCAAAGTAAGTTTCAGAATCAAGAGATAATATCTTTTCCAGTTTAAAACTTGCATTATTCCATAGTCCAAAAACTAGTCCCCCGATAGAAATTAAAACAACAGACACACTTAATGGTAATGGATGAAGTATTTCTAATTTCTTTAAAAGAAATGACATCAACACACTTAAAATCAAAACAAAAAATAGAAAGACACTCTTACTATCTAAAGCGGGATAAATATATGCTTGTTGAATTGTAAGCAGGTAAAATTTTCGAGATAATAAAGGTAAAATTAAAATGATAAGACTAAATATTAACCAACCAAATATAATGGAACGACTATTTTTTCTTTCATTAATGATCACAAGTAAAGGGAAAAAAATGAATAATGCACCAGCCAGCCAAAATCCGACAAGGGCCATGATATATGAAAAACCTAAACGCCATTTTGTATTTTGTATTGAACTGTAGATAAAAAAAACTAATAAGACAAAGATAAAACTAACAGAAATTGATACACTATGTGAGATGCTCCCATATAATCCAAACTCAGCAGCGATTGGAAATAATGCCCACAAAGTTGCATAATTTGTTTTTGTTAACTTTTGAATGATTATTGAACTTAAAAGCCATTCAAAGAAGAAAAGGATAGAGAGAACTAGTGGCCCCCCTGTTTTTAAATAAAAAAACTGTGTTAAAAAATCCCCTATATAACAGACTAGCCAGGCGGGCTTGGAGAAATAGCTTAAAAAATAATCCGAAGAATATAAAAATAAAAGTAGTTGCTCTTTTAAAAATAAGTGATAGGAATAAAAAAACTGAAAATAAAGAAAGCTTATACTTACCAGTATCAATCCAATTGCCAAATATTTTTTTTCATAGACTAACATCTACACAATCCATTTTAGAATTCTTGGCTTTTTAATTCATCTAATTGTTCTAATGTAAAAGTGTGTTTCATTATATCGTAAACCATTTTACCTACGACATTATCTATATTGTTTTTAACAAAATTAAAATTGTACGCTATAATTCTGACATTCATACTATCAGACTCTTGTTTTAACTCATTTTTAAAAGAATCATTAGTGTCCTGATTTTGATATTTTAATTCAGAATATCGTTGGTCGAAGTTCATTTTTTTTTGCTTCCATGATTGAAGTGAATCGTTGAGAGCTGTCCCATGCGCAGAACTAGTAGTACCAATTGATACATTTATTATTCCTGATTCTTTAACAATTAACAGTTCCTGTAGCTCAAGACGTAATATCGGTTTTGTTCTAAGTATAAATATTTCCGGAGTATTACCATCGCACTTGATACTAAACTTTCCTTCTTTTATTATTGTTGAGTCAACCCTACTTTTTGTAGCTTCAAAAAAAGGAACCATATATATATATTCCCCATTATATGAATCATCTGGTAAAAATCCGATAATAGTACAATTTTGGTTAGACTGACAACTTGCTATAACAATTATCAACATTACAAAATATCGAGAAAAATAAATCTTGCTTGAATTCATTTTTTTTGTTTTTGCAGTTATCGTTATTATAGTAAATAAAAGGGGATGGAATATCCATCCCCTCCTGAAAATTAAAACTTAATCAGCGACCCGAAATACCCAAAACCAAGCTTCTCCCCAAGCTGTAGCACCGTCTGCATGATAAGAAAGCGTCATGTTGCTATCATCTAAAGAGAGTATATCATAGTCATTAACATCAATTCCTCCTTCGTTGATTGAAATACCACAAAGAACTGTTACTCCTTTTGTTGTTAACATTCCTTCTGCCCAGACATTGCCGTCTCCATCAAGTGTTGTTGCAGTCATATCAAAAGAAAAAGTTCCCTGCTGTGTTGTACCATCAGTCAAATGTTTTGTAAGAGTTGCCCCACTTGTAGAAAACACCATTGATGCGCCCTCGCCTTCTCCAGCTGCTTGTTCATCAATTCCATCAACGGTAAGCGCCCACCAACCAGGTGAAGTATTTCCAAGATAGCCTCCATTTCCGAAACAGGATGATGCTTCATCATCCCAAACCCACGTTTTTTCTCCAGAACCGCAAAGATATCCCCATTGAGCAGGCACATCAAAGGTAAGTTCATCAACAGCAACATCCAAACTCTTTGTAATTTCACTCCCATCAGGATTTAAACCTGTAAAAGTTATGGTTGTCGTTCCTGTTAGAACTAGTAATACTGTATCAGACTGTCGTTGTGTAGTCCCAACACCATAATTCCATGAAGACAAAACCGGGCTACTATTTTTTAATATAACCTTATTAGAATTTTTCCCATTAACAATAACTGGAGTTGCAGAAACATCTAATTCTTCTGCACTAATCCCACCACCTATAGAGTCTCGATCCTCGAGCGGATCACATGCAATTAAAGCAATGATAGCCAATATAAATAAAGAATATATATTTAACTTTTTCATATTAATTCATTTAATAAATTCAACAATTATTTCCAACCTGTATACTCTGCATCAGCTGTTCCCCACCCGGCATTTTGTTCCAAAACACCATCGGAAAGGGATATTTCTTCTTCCGGAATAGGGAAAAAACCTCCTGTTGCTTCATACCGAGCTTTATAACCACCTCCAAACGATTTGGTTACATCCCCCACTCCTTTAAAATAACAATCAACTCCTATTTGAGCTTCGAGTAGGTTGCCTGCAATTCCCCAACGACGAATATCATTCCAGCGAATACCTTCAAAGGCAAGTTCCCAGCGACGTTCATTCTGGAGATTTGTCAATGAGTAATCCTTTGCCGTTAATCCAGCACGTTCACGAACTTTGTTCATATACGTGTTTGTTTCTGTAAGTTCCGAATGCATAAGGTAAACATCAGCCAAACGAATCAATATAATATCCTGGGTATGATCCAGCTGCATATTATCTGTTGTTCCATACATTAATACACTATAGTCTGATACTATATTACTATCTGCATCAAACGCTGTTACAGGCGTATATTTTTTTTGCCAATAGTCAGTTTCCTGCACAAAATCTGACCAGCCGCCTTTCACATAGTTAGGTAGTTCGTTAGGTAAGTCAATAATCGAGGCTTCACGTCTCATATCATCTGCTTCAGCAGTTTTCCAGTCATCCCAAAGCGTTGGATTTACAGGTCCTGCGCCCCATCCCTGACCAAAAGGAAACGTATTTGCATAATCCTGGCCTCCTCGTAAACCAAAATGAAGTACATATTCGTTCGCATAACCAATAGTAGTCTCCCAATCCGCAAAATTTGAGTATTTAATTGAAAAAATAGTCTCCGGATTCACATTCCCGTCATTTTCAACCCATACTAAGTTTTGCTCTTTGGTATAAGCATAATCTTCAACAGTATATTTGTTTGTATATGTCCACAACTCACGGAAATCAGAAACAAGTGAATGCCCGCTATTATCAATACAATCTTCCAGCCAGGAAGTTACATCTGATTTTGAAACAGAGCCCCCATCAGTAAGCGGTAGGGTTTCTTTACTGTAATAACCTGTGTAGAATAAAAAAACCCTTGCCATCAATGCCTCTGCCGCCCATTTGGTTGCATGTCCAGATTCAAGGTATGTGTAATCCTGATTGTACATTAATTCAATCGCATTCTTAAGATCAGAAGCAATTTGCGCATACAGTTCTTCGGTACCTGCTTTTGGAAGGTTTACCGCTTCTGTTGTAATAACCAGAGGCACCTGTCCAAAGTAAGAGGCCATTTCGAAATAAAAGAATGCCCGCATAAAGTATGCTTCCCCCATCATTTGATTGCGTTGTGCTTCAGATTCATATCCCTCACAATTATCAAGGGTTTCAATGGCCATATTTGCACGAAATATTCCTTTATAACGATCAGTCCAATAATTTTCAAGCATACTTGATTGATAGTTCATCAAAAGATCCAGTGCCTGCATTAATTTATCGTTCTCGCCCCCTCCGCCAAAACGGTCATCAGAAGCCAACTCAGCTGCATAAAAATAAGATTCCTGTGGATTTGCTGTAGTTGTATTTAAATTTGAATAAATTGCAGTAAGTACTTGTTCTGCATCCTCAACTGTCTCAGGGAAATTTGAGGTGTTTTTTTTCGTGTAATTATCTGTATCGAGAAAATCTTCACACCCCACGAATAGAAATGAAGCTACTCCTATAATGATATATAATAATTTTTTCATTCCAGTAAATATTAAAATTTAACATTAATACCAACCATATAAACTCTTGGACTTGGATAAAACCCAAGGTCAATACCTGAAGCCCAATTGCTATTATCTTCAGGTCCATATCCAACTTCAGGATCCATACCAGAATAATTGGTAAAAGTATACAGGTTCTGTGCTGATACATATAAACGGGTTTGGCCTAAAGGCATATTGGGAAATAAAGTTTTAAAGTCATAGCCAATTGTAACATTCTGTATTTTTAAATAATCAGCATCTTCGATATATATGTCTGAAATTTCCTGCCAATTGGCATTACTTCCACTTGAAAGGCGGGGTAATTTATTTGAAGTTCCTTCGCCATGCCAACGCTCAAAAATATCAGTAGTATAGTTCTGAATTTTTGTATCTGCAAACGATCTGTATGATTTTGCTATTTGATGCCCAAATGCCCCTGCTGAGGTTACAGATACATCAAAACCTTTATACCCTAAATTTAAGCTGATTCCCAGCGTCATATCTGGATGTGGGTTACCTATTTTACATTTATCATCTTCTGTAATACTACCATCGCCATTGGTATCTACAAATATTAAATCCCCTGGTTCTGGATCTGATTGCAAAAACACATCGGTATTATTAATTTGTTCCTGGTTCTGAAAAACACCAGCTGTTTTATACCCCCAAAAGTAACCGATAGGCATTCCGACTTCTGCACGGTACATTTCATCTGTCCCCTGGCTTAAAACATTAGTTTCTCCATGTATAATTCCTTCTCCATTAGCAATTCGTGTAACTTTGTTTTCATTATGGGCTACATTTAAATTAACACCATATGTAAAATCTCCAGCCCTATCATTCCAACTTATGGCAAACTCCACTCCTTTGTTCTCAACATCACCTCCATTAATATAAGGAGCACCCGTACCATATGAGGCTAAAATAGGGGCTCTTACGAGCCAATCTTTAGTATCTTTTTTATACCAGTCAAAAGCTAATCCCAAACGACTCCCTAAAAATCGGGCATCGAACCCAAAATCAAGTTGTTCTGATGTTTCCCATGTAATATCTTCGTTCGGCAATATATCAGCATATCCCCCAGTAGACTGACTATCTTTTGTGTTTCCAAAAGAATATTTAGATGCCCCATCGAAAGCTACCGTTGCCAAATATTGAAAATTATCTATAGAAGCATTACCATTTTGTCCCCAGCTACCCCTTACCTTTAAAAAATCTAACCAACCTAATGTATTATCCATAAAAGATTCGTTTGTTATAACCCAACCGGCGGATACAGATGGAAAATAGCCCCAGCGATTACCTCGTGGAAAATTAGAAGAGCCATCAGCACGCATCACAAAAGATGCCATATAAGTTTCTTTATAGTTATAGAGTACCCTTCCAAAAAATGAGGCCAAACCACCTTCTCCCCATGGACTACCATAAAATTCAGATACACCAGAAGTATAACCCTGCGTATTATCTACCCATGCATAATCAAAACTGGAAAAAAGTGAATTACCATTTGTTACTTTTAATGTATCTCCCTTTCCCCACTTTTCAAGAGATTGGCCAACAAGGGCGGTAATAGAATGATCTCCTGCTGTAATAGAATAATTGATTGTATTTTCCAATGTCCAACTATAACCTGAAGTCATTTCTTGATGAACCTCATCAACAGTATTCATAACTGACTGGGAAAGTTCATATTCAGGTGTATATTGCCGATAACTGTTGGCACTTACTTTATAACCGAAACTACTTCTAAACACAACACTTTTGACAGGTTGTATTTCGAGGTATGCATTTGCATTAAGCCCATAAGTTTTTGATAAATTTTGTCCCCTGCTATAAACCATATTAGCAATAGGGTTAGCCATATCTGCACTAAGTTCATCAAGACCATAAGCAGCTTTATCTTCCTTATCAAAATATTCTCCGTTATCACCGTAAACAGGCATCAGCGGGCAACCAATAAGCATATTATGAATATCGTTCCAGTATATGTTACCAATTCCAATACCTTTTTTCTCTTTATAATTAAAATTGATATTTTCCCCTACTTTAATAATGTTAAGATCACCCTTTTTTAAAATAACATGATCTGAATTAATCCGTGCTGTGTACCTTTGATAATCTGGTTGTACAGGGGCTCCATAAATACCTTCCTGACCGGTATATGAAAATCCCAAAGAAAACTTAGACACATCATTTCCTCCAATTACATTAAATGCATGATTTTGAATCGGGGCATCTTCATTACGTATCTCTTTAAGCCAGTTCGTTCCATTCCATTCCCCACTTTCAATTTTTTGATACAATTCTGGCATAAAGCTTTCCCAATCATAAAGTTCCAGTCCCTCGTTAAAATTTATCTCATTCATAATGGTCATATACTCCTTAGCATTAAGAAGAGGAGCCACTTTATAAGGATTTTGTATTCCATAATAGGTGCTATATGTTACTTTCATTTTACCACTTTCCCCTTGTTTAGTAGTTATCAGAATAACACCATTGGCTGCCCGGGCCCCGTAAATTGCAGCAGAAGCAGCATCTTTTAACACATCTACAGATTCTATATCGGCTGGATTTAGAGAAGTAATATCGCCTCCTGCCACACCATCAATTACATATAGAGGCGCTGATTCCCCTACTGTTCCTAGGCCACGGATAGTTACTTTAAAGGATTCTCCAGGCATACCAGAACTTTGTACTATATTTACACCCGGACTTTGACTTTGTAAAGCACCTAAGGTACTTACAGTATTCAATTTTTCTAAATCTTCCCCATCTACCTGAATTGTTGCACCTGTTGTTAATTTCTTTTTTTGGATACCATATCCAATAACAACAACCTCTTCAAGAGCTGTTACATCCTCAAGCAATGCGACATCGATGGTTGTTTTACCTGCAACCTCAATTTCTTCTGTTAAATAGCCAATAAAAGAGAAACTTAGAATAGCGTTTTGATCATTAACAAAAATTGTATAATTCCCATCCAAGTCTGTAATTGCGCCATTTGAAGTTCCTTTTTCGACTATATTAACACCAGGCAAAGGATAACCATTACTATCAACTACTTTCCCCTTAATTGTAATTTGTTGGTCATATCCCCAGGAACCATTAGTTTTTGATTCCCTTATTATTATTGTTTTGTCAATTATCTCATAATCATACCCCTGCTCTATTAAAACTTTTTCAAGTATTTTATCGACAAAACCTTTCTTAAGGTCTACATTTTTCACAATTACATCGTTTAAAAGATCGGAACGATATAAAAAAGTAAATTCACTTTGTTGCGTTATTTCTTCCAGTATCTTTTCTAATAGAACTTCTTGATGATTCAATGTTATTTGAGTGTTTTGAGAATATACACTTGCCTTAACATTAAACATTAATAAGACTGATAAAAATAGAATTAGTTTCATAGTTAGAAATAATTTTTTAATTCTCTCTTTTGAAAAGAGATTTCCATAGTTTTTTTTCATAGTTTTACATTTTCTAATTAAACATTTGGTTAGTTAAAACATTAGTAGTGGGAAATGGGGGAAACATTTCCCACTTGTTTTATCTAATTGTTACCTCACGGTCTTTTGTAATTTCATAAGTTATTTCATTTGTTTGTTTTATTAATGTTAGTATATTTTCTAAAAATTCGTATCTCTTAATATCGCCTGTAAACTTCATTTTTCCTATTTCTTCATTCTTGATTGTAATATCCACATCATACCATCTTGAAAGGGTATTCATAATTTCAATCAATGTTTTATTCTTAAATAAAAACCGTCCTTCTTTCCATGCAATATAATCTGAAGGATCTACTTGCCTAACTGATATAATAGATTCATTTTTATACAAATAACTCTGATAATTTGGCAATAAAACCTGTTTTATATTAGGATTATCCATTAAAGAGACATTGAGTTTTCCTTCAACAAGTGTTGTGAATATTAAAGAATCTTCTTTGTATGAGGAAATATTAAACGATGTACCTAATACCTCAACAACTTGTTCTCCTGTAAGAACTTTAAACCTTTTTTTGCTTTTCGTAACCTCAAAAAAAGCTTCACCTTCAAGTTTTACAATTCGATCTTCACCAGTAAATTCAACAGGATATTCAAGTGTTGTTTCAGAGTTTAACCAAATTTTTGTACTATCGGAAAGTATAATAAAAAACTCACCTCCACGAGGCACTATCAGTTTGTTAAGTTTCAACTTATTTTGACTTTCTATCTTTCTATCGCTTTGATACTTTATAGAACTGCCATCATTTGTTATTTTTGTATTTCCTTCGCTTAGGCTTAATGAAGAACTATCTGCCAAATGATATTCTGTCCCATCATCCAATATCAAAACAGCTTTATTACTCCCTGGTTTAATATCTGAATGGTGCATTTCTGCAAGGATCGATACAGATTCTATTGAAAAGTAACTATTGAAATAAAATATAGCAAAGATAATTATTGCACTGGCAGCAATAGTTGATACCCATAGTAATCGGTTCTTTCTTTGTCTGTTAATTGAATTATTTAATTTTTTCCAGGATTTATCAATATCTGGTCCAATAGAATGAAATAACATTCCCTTGCTATAAAGGTTTTTCTGTTTATTATAAAATCTCACATTCTGGGTATCCAGTCTCAACCAGTTCTCTAGTTCGATTTTTTCTTCCTCTGTAGCCAGATTATGAATACTTTTCCAAATTATCTCAAAATCTATCATTTCTTTCATTCTAAATTATAGACACACACAATTGCTAAATGGGTAATATTTTTTTATCTTTTTTATAAAAAAATATACCTGACCAGTTTCAAGAAAATTACAATCTGTCTTTTTTAAATAAAAAAAAGATAAGCTAACAGTTTCTGTTTGAGTAATTCTTTTGCTTTTTGTAATTGCTTTTTCACAGTATTTGGGGACATCTCTCTCAGTTCAGCAATTTCATTAACCTTTTTTCCTTCAAAATACTTTAACAACAAAACTTTAGCTACATCAGGGGGTAAATTTTTAATTGCTTCACTAACCCGTTCAAACAATTCTTCATCATCTGCTAATTCATCATCTCCAATACTAAGCATTGATTCAAGATAAAGAATCTCATGCTTATCATGAATTTTTAAATCTCTAAGATAATTAAGACATCTGTTTTTTACGGATTGAACAAGGTAAGCTTTCAGTGATGTTTTAAAATACAAGTGTTCTGATTCTTTCCATAGGTGTGAGAATAAATCCTGGATAATATCTTCACAAACCTGTTCGTCGGGAACAAACCTATATGCGAATTTTAGTAAAAAAGGATAGTATTCTCGAAATATAGACTCAAAAACAGCTTTATTTCGTTTACGTAGGTGTTTAACTAATATTTTCTCTTCTGCTTTCAAATTTGAAAGACCATCTAGTTAGTTGAAAACAAAATAACACAATTTTAATTAGAAATGAATAGTTTTTTTCTGATAAAAATAAATGGAGCGCAAAGTTGTACAGACAAGCTAATACTGTATTCAAATAACAAACAACCATTTACACAAAAGACTCCTTTCGAAAAAACTACAGCATTTTTAATTAATATTTTAACAACAATACCTTTGCTATTTCTGGAAAAAATCCATTAATAGCCACATTTAAATCTTGGAACAAATCTCTTTCTAAACATTATTAATGAGGTATTAGAGAGTATTAAGAAAAAAGCCACCCAAAATTAATTAGATGGCTTATCATAAAACTAATATTCTTAAAGACTAAAGTTTATAAAACTCCTCCCATCCTTTTCTAGGTGGTGTTCCTACTAATAAATCGTTAGCCATTTTATTATTGGTAATTTGTTTTGTTTTCCTGTCAAATTTTATTTTAGTATTTAATCGCTGAGCTAAAGTTCCCAAAACAAAAACTTGGCTTAACGGAGCAGAAATCTCAAAAGGAGAACGTGTTTTCTCTTCTCCTTTTGAAGCTTTAACAAAATTTTCAAAGTGATTTGATGGACTTTCTGGAACTTCAGGGAGTTTGCCTGCCATATCTTTTGCTGCTTCCTCTGGAATAATTGACAATGTACTTCCATGTGACCCACCTTTGAAAGTAAGTTCTTTTGAATAGATTATTTTCCCAGGATTCAAATTACGTTTTTCAATCTGTCCAGTACTTGCAGCAGGAATATTAGCGTCCAGTTCTGACTCTCCATATCCTTCTGGCAATTCGGGTTGATTATTTAATCCATCGTACCACGAAACTGTTAGTGCTGGCATATTTCCTCTTTCAGGAAATTTAAAATCAAGTGTTGTTGATTGCGGAAAGAATAATGGATTATGTCCTTCAACATAAACAGGATCTATTTCATATGGAAGTCCCAGCTCTAAAAACTCATGGATGGTATCCAGAATATGTGCTCCCCAATCACCTAATGCCCCCATACCGAAATCGTACCAACAACGCCACTGTCCGTTAATAAAATCCTGATGGTAATCATGGTGCTGTGCAGTCCCTAACCAAGTGTCCCAATCAAGTGTTTCTGGGATAGCTTGCCCTTTTGGAAATGTTTTCATACTTGTGTCCCAACCATGCCAACGACGAAGACTATTCATATGAGCTGTTACCTTAGTAACATCTTTTATAATGCCTTTTTCAACCCATGTTTTGAATTGAAAATAATTAGCCTCGGAATGACCTTGATTCCCCATTTGAGTTGCTACTTTATATTTTTTAGCAGCTTTCATCATCAATTCTGATTCCTGAAACGTGCGCGTTAACGGCTTTTCAACATATACATTTTTTCCCAGTGACATCGACAACATCGCGATAGGGAAATGCGCAAAATCAGGTACTCCGATACAGACAGAATCAATATCTGAAGCCATCTTATCGAACATCACCCTGAAATCCTGGAATTTTGGCACTTCGGGATATGCATTCAGGCTTTCAAGGGTATGTGGTGCTCCCATATCTGTATCACAGAATGCAACATTATTTACCAAGTCTGTTTTCATAAACTCTCTAAAAATCTGTCCTCCTCTGTTTCCTATCCCACAAAATGCCATATTTACTTTATCACTTGGGGCAACAACAGCAGCCTTAATAATTTCACCTTCTTTGTTTCTAATTGCTGGTTTTGAAAACAAAACATGACTTGGGAGTATAGTAAAAGCTCCCAATGTATAGGCACTCTTCTTAATAAAATCTCTCCTTTGCTGATTTTTTTCTTTTTTTAACATCTTTTATATATTGTTTTAAATAGTTAGCCTTAAATGTAGGAACTTTTTAAAAATTATCAACTCCCTTTTATTTTTATCATAAAAACAAAAAATTATTATTTGCTTAATTTTATCTTCATGAATTGAGGCATTGTTTCGTATTTAATCCTGTTTTCTTTGATAGAAAAAATAAGCTAATAATGCTGAAATCATATTAGTCAAGAAGTTAGATAGACTTTGGTGCCTTGAATGTTCAACCTGACATATGTTTTTTAGTTCGTCATTGATTGTCTCGATTATTGTTCTTTCACGTAAGATTACCTTGCCCAAAACTCACATTAAGCTGTTTTTCATACTGTTACGCATCACACAAACAGATTTTCAAAATCGACACAAGCTCTGTCTGCAACCACTACACTATCAGCAGGGAGTATAATTTCCTTGGCAGCCATAGCATCGTTGAGTTTTCCATCCGAAAGGTTTATATATACTAAGGAGCCTAATTGGCTTTATTTTAGGACAGATCTGATTCTATAAGAATGTTTTTTTCAAGAATAATGAACAACGCTTAAATTAACGTATATAGTCATTTCTATAAATATATCTTCAGTAAAAAACACATATTTACATATTTAAAATTTAGATTTTTAAACAAATCTTAACATTTTTTAACCATCTGTTTATTTATTGATTTACTGTTTTTTAACACGTGCCCACTTGTCTACGCTACTGTTGGGGTATTGCACTAAAAAAGCTGATTTTTAATTTTGGCGCGTTTTTCAAATTCATTTAAAAATAGGAGAAATAATAATGATAACACAAAGACTCGTTATTCGCATGTTATTATCTTCATTAGTTGGGATAATAACTTTTTCCACACTTAACACATCAGCTCAAAACAACGTTATTTTATACACCCCGAACACTCAAATATCTGTCCCACCGGGTGAATCGATTGATTATAGCATTGAAGTGATAAACAAAAGCGAGGTTGTTAAAGATTTGAAGATTAGCACTTCTGGAATACCCAGCTCATGGAATTATACATTGCAATCAGGTGCATATAGCATACAACAAATCTCTGTTCTTCCGGGTGAAAAGAAAAATTTATCTTTTAAGGTTGAAGTCCCTCTAAAAGTTGATAAGGGAAACTATAACATTAAACTTAATGCAGGGACTACTGTATTACCTTTAACAATAAACGTATCAAAACAAGGTTCTTATAAAACTGAGTTTACTACAGAGCAGGCTAATATGGAGGGGCATTCAAAATCTGACTTTACTTTTAGGTCCAAACTCAAAAACCGAACTGGTGAAAAGCAATTATATGCACTAAAAAGTGCTGCCCCAAGAGGCTGGAGTGTTACCTTTAAACCTAATAACAAGCAGGCTACATCTGTTGAAATTGAAGCAAATAACACACAAGATGTTAGCATCGAAATAAAGCCTCCATTGAGTGTTGCTGCCGGAACATATAAAATACCTGTAAGTGCAACTACAAATTTAACTTCCGCTGATCTCGAACTTGAGGTTGTTATTACCGGGACTTATGAACTTGAATTGACTACTCCCAGAGGTTTAGTAAGTTCAAATATTACTGCAGGGGATGAAAAAAATATTGATCTCGTTGTTAGAAATACCGGCTCTGCTAAATTATCTGATATAAAAATATCATCTTCAAAACCTACAGGTTGGGAGGTTAACTTTGAGCCTGAAGAAATTCCAATACTCGATCCGGGTAGTAGCGTGAATATTAAGGCAAAAGTTAAAGCTGACAAGAAAGCAATTACAGGGGATTACATCACAAATTTCATTGCAAAAACTCCTGAAGCCGATTCGAAAATAGCCTTTAGGATGTCTGTCAAAACCCCTTTGATTTGGGGCTGGATTGGTATTCTTATCATTTTAATTGCTATTGGTAGTATTCTTTATCTATTCCGAAAATACGGAAGGAGGTAAGTTATGGACAATAATATTATTGAGATATCGGGGCTAACAAAAAAATATGGCTCTGTAACGGTAGTTGACAACCTCCATCTCAATATTCAGGAGGGAGAAATATTTGGACTGCTAGGGCCAAATGGCGCAGGAAAATCAACTACGATACGAATGATATTAGGCCTAACAGAACCAACAAAGGGTTCTGTAAAAGTTTGCGGATTGTCATCTACAAATCATCCTATCGATGTTAAACAGAAAGTTGGTTATCTCCCTGAAGATGTTGGCTTTTATAATCACATGTCAGGATTTGAAAATCTTTTTTACACAGCCAGGTTAAATAAGATTCCAGAAAAGGAAGCTCAAAAAAGAGTTGTTGAGTTATTAGAAATGGTTGGTTTATCTAAAGACTCTGGTAAAAAAACAGCGGCTTACTCAAGAGGAATGAAACAACGCCTTGGTCTTGCTGATGTTCTGATTAAAAAGCCCAAAGTAATTATTCTTGACGAACCTACTCTTGGTTTGGATCCTAAGGGGATGAAAGAATTACTTGGTCAAATTGTAGAACTAAGTAAAAAAGATAAAATAACAGTGTTATTTTCATCTCACCATCTACAACAGGTACAACAGGTTTGCGATAAAGTAGGTTTATTTGTTAAAGGTAAATTAATTGCTGAAGGTAACATTCAAAGCCTTTCTGAAAAAATATTCTCAGCTAGTCCTTTTCAAATTGAAGTAGCTATAAAAGATCTAGATAAATTAAATGGTACTGCAAACACTTTACGAAAAGAACTAGATGAAATAGAAGGCATAAACGATGTTAATATAGAAGATAACAACTTTTTTATCAATTGTATGAAAGATGTTAGTCCTGAGATTGCAAAACTTATTGTAAATAAAAATCTGGGATTACTCTCATTAACAAAAAAGGAATACGGACTGGATGATATTTACAACAAATATTTTGAAGGAGGTATACACTATGAAAATTAATATTTTAACCCAGAAGGAAACTATTAATCCTTTTTGGATTATTGTAAACAAAGAAATTTCAGATCATATAAAAAGCTGGAGATTTATAATCCTGGTTTCTATTATAGCATTAACCTGTATTGGTTCAATGTATACAGCGCTGACAAACATAAGTGAAGCATTAAAAAATGCTAAAACAGAAGATATTTTTGTTTTCTTAAAACTTTATACGGTATCAGATGGAACATTACCTTCATATTTTGTATTTATTGCATTTTTAGGCCCTCTGCTAGGAATTAGTCTGGGTTTCGATGCTATTAATTCTGAATATAGTAAAGGCACAATAAGTAGAATAATGGCACAACCTATTCCGCGAGATTATTTTATTAACGCAAAATTTATTGCGTCTCTTATTATTGTTAGCGTAATGCTGTTCTCTCTTAGCCTCCTGGTTATGGGTATAGGGCTACTCACTATTGGTATTCCTCCTACTGCTGAAGAGTTTTTGCGCATAATGCTTTTTACTATTACCGGGATTTTATATGTCGCATTTTGGTTAAATCTTTCCATTTTATTTTCGGTTAAGTTCCAACAATCTGCGACTTCTGCTCTTACTGGTATTGGTGTTTGGCTTTTCTTTTCTATTTTTTATTCAATGCTCATTAATGTAATATTTAAGGCTCTCGTTCCTTCAGGTAATCTTTCAATTGCAGGTGAAAAGATGAAACTTGGATTTCTACGTTTTGCTCCCAACCAACTTTTTAGTGATGCAACAACGGTACTTCTCATGCCTTCAGTTAGAAGCTTAGGACCACTAACAATGCAGCAGATGCAAGGAGCTATTCCTAATCCTATACCGGTTGGACAAAGTTTGATGTTGGTTTGGCCACAAATAATTGGCCTTATTGCTTTAACCGTACTTTGTTTTGTGTTATCCTATATTAGTTTTATGAGAAGGGAAATTCGGTGATAGAAAGGATACAGGAGAATGGAATCCGGAGACCGATCACAATTTAAATATAAAAAAAATCTAAGAGGGTATCCTAAAAAGTCTGTATTTCATAAAAATGTTCTCGATTCTGCTCGAATTGACCTTTGAATGTCAGTGATTTGTCACTTCGAGCTGAGTCGAGATATCTACGTTAATGAGCTTTTTTAACAACCTCTTTGATTGTTCCATTTACTTTATGTTTTTATTATCAAATATATTGTTGAACGATTGATCGTAAATTAGTTTTATCAACTAATCCAGACTGTCGCCATAAACTTTGCCCATTTCTAAAAAGTGCTAATGTTGGTACTCCTCTAATCTGGAAACGTGCTGCAATTTGTGGATTTTTATCAACATCAATTTTTATCACCTTTATTTTTCCTGTTAGCTCTTTGGCTAAATCTACGAGTATAGGTGACTGTGTCTTACAAGGCCCACACCATTCAGCAAAAAAATCAATTAAAACAGGAGTATTAGAATTTATTAGATTATCAAAATTACCTTTCATTATTAAAATTTTTCCAAATAAGACAAAACCTATTCCTTTAGAAATAATAAGTCAAATTGACATTTAATGTGTTGTAAATAACAAAAAGGACTATCCCAAATTTTGAAACAGTCCTTTTTCAATGAATAAACTACCCCTAAAATCAGGAAGCAATTTCGTATTGCGGATACAATACCTCTTTAATAATATCAGAATGCTGGTGATAAAAATTCTCACGCAACCAAAGTCTCAATTGGGTAAGTTCGTGAGCATTTAACCACGTTAATGATTTTAACAACTCTTTTTTAAACAATCGTTTATCACCACTCACCCCTTTTAAAACTATTTTCTGATGTTCTAACATTTTGAATACTGTTTTTAAGGTTAAACATAAGTAAGGAGGGTGTCCAATAAGTAACTCTGACAGGTCTAACGACTCTGTCAGGTTTTAACAAATGATTGATTTTTAACCTGTCAGAGTTCAATGAACCTGACAGAGTTTACAATTAAATGACTTTTTGGACAACTTCTCATTCAAATAACAATTACAGAGGATTATAGTCCAAAAGCATAGTAATATTTTCCGGGATAATCCTCATAAACACCCTCTATCATAACGCCACCATTTTTCTTTTCAAGGTAACTTGAGAAATCATCTATCGCTTTAACTTCTTTTCCATCAACTTTGGTGATTATAAATCCTTCCCGGATATCTGTATTTCTCTTAAGTTTACCACCGAACAATTTTGTTACTTTCAAACCGCCAGAGATATCTAATTTACGTGCTGTTGATTTATCAACTTGTTCTAATTCTACACCTAACACATTTAATATCTCTTTTGTATTTTTCTCATACATCTCTTCTTTTCCATTCTGATTACGTAGAGTAATTTCATATGCTGAAGCTTTTCCTTCTCTATCAACCGCTATATTTAATTTATCTCCAGGATAATGTCTTCCAACTAATTCTAGAAGCTGAGATGATGTCTTAATTTTTACACCATCAATTTCTGTGATAATATCTCCAACTTCAATTCCTGCTTCGCCAGCAGCACTATTTACAGTAATACTGTCTACATAAACACCTTCTGTTACATCCAGATCTTTTTCTTTTGCTAAGTTACCATCTACATTTCTAATCATAAGTCCGAGGTAACCACGTTGAACCATACCATATTTTTTCAAATCACTAACAACTTTAGATACAATATTTGCTGGTACAGCAAAACCATATCCGGCATATGCTCCTGTTGGGCTGGCAATTGCAGTATTGATTCCAACCAATCCTCCTTTTAAGTTAACCAATGCTCCTCCGCTATTTCCTGGATTGATGGCTGCATCGGTTTGTATGAACGACTCAATTGCACTATTATCTTCTAAGATGTGAATATTTCTACCTTTTGCACTAACTATACCTGCTGTTACTGTTGAATTCAAATTAAATGGATTACCAACAGCCAGTACCCACTCTCCTACTTCAACCTCATCTGAATTTGTTAAAGGTACATATGGTAAATCTTTTTCTTTTATTTGTAACAGGGCGATGTCTGTTGATGGATCTGCTCCAATAACTTTTGCTTTATACACACGATTGTCTTCCAGGGTAACTTCAATATCGTCTGCATTATCAATCACATGGTTGTTGGTTACAATATAACCTTCTTCATTGATAATTACACCAGAACCTGTTCCTACGCGAGCTTGTGGACCTCTTTGCTGCTGTTGTGGTGATTGATACCTGAAATTTGGCCCAAAAAAATATTCAAAGATATCGTCACCCATAACATCCTGACCTTGATTTGTTTTCTGTAATTGTGTTGATTTGATATGCACTACTGCCGGCATTACATTTTTTGCTACACCTGTAAATTCAAGTGGCACTATTTCTCCGTCACTATCTACTGTATATGCAGCTCCTACAACCGGTGTATCAGATATATGCTCAATTTTAAATGATTGTTCACTTTTTTTATCAAACAAGTTATATGTACCAATTGTCAGGGCGCTGCCTAAAACTGATGCTAGTATAAATAAACCAAAACGTTTCATTGCTTTGCCCTCCATTTTAATATTATTATTCATGATAAAATTTTTTAAGTATTATTACTACTGGCTTATGCAGCCTGATTAAATATTTTCTGTTTAATTCTTTTATATAAATTATTCTTCATCTTTGATTCTGCTGCTTTTTCTTCAACTGCAACAGCTGTTCCTTCAACCGGTATCTCACGGTAGGATATAAATTCTTTTCGCTTTGGAATAACTAATTTAAGTTCTCCTTTCGTAAATTTTGCATCTATATTATTTAGATCCATATCTTTAGTTATAGCATATCTTCTCTCAAAAGAAGTGCTATGTATATTTTTTCTTTTTTTGAAAATGTTGGTTGAAGATTTTTTTTCTCCCTCTATCACAATATAACTGTTGTCTAGCTTTATTTTTAAATCTTTTTTTCTAAAGTCTGGTATTAAAATCTGAAGTTTATACTCATGTGGTGTTTCTTCAACATTTTCAGAAACAGGTTCTACAATTTTTATAAAGGGCTCAAACATATCGTTAAGAGAAATGAATGGATTAAAACAATCAATAGGCCTGTTGTATATAACTAATGTTTTCATTTTAAATCCTCCTTCTGTTATTTTTTAAAGGGGCTAACAATTAGCCCCTTTGTCAATTATAAATCAACAACTGTTGTATCGCTTAATTCTGTTGCGCTTTCAGTATTTGGTACTGACTTAGTTGTATCTTTTTCAGTTTGTTTTTTATCCTTACAACTAAACATCAAAACAGAACATAAGATCATAACTATCCCAAGTCTTCTCATTTTGAAGCAATATTAAAAATTAACAATAACGGATATCGATATGGCTGCCTTAGCCATACCCAATCACTTAAGAAACCAAGATTTCTTTTGCAGGTTTTGGCTTCACTTCTTCACGCTTTGGTAATGTGATGTGAAGTATTCCATCTGCGTAATTTGCTGCTATTTTCTCAGCCTCAACAACACCCTCTGCTACATTAAATGAACGCTGAAAAGATTGATAACTAAACTCTCTACGGGTAACTTTTTCACCTTCTTTTTCTTCTACTTCATGTTTACGTTCTGAAGAAATAGTCAAACGACCATTATCATAACTCAATTTAAAGTCGTTTTTCTTCATTCCTGGTACAGCTACCTCGATGTGAAATTCATTATCATTCTCTTTCACGTTAACTGCTGGCATTGTTGAATTTGCACCTGAATAGTTTGTACTATTCCAATCCATCAAATCTCCTTCAAAAAATCTATCAAGTAATGAAGGAACTGATGGTAACCAATTGTTTGATAATTTTGCTAGTGTCATGGCTAAACCCTCCATTCTTTTATGTTTGACAAATTTTAAATTCGTCTATGTTTTTTTCAAACAAAATGCCATATACCCCAAACCTAATGTTAAAAAACGTTAAACAATTGAAATACTTACCTTTAAACAACAAAAAACACACTTAATCCACTTTGTAATACATCATCAAAAAAGACAATTTGACACCGTAACAATTTCATACTGAAATTTTGTCTTAACAGCAACACCATAAAAAAAAGTATAAGACTTATAAACAGAAAGTTACACAACAACACAACCTATTTAAAATAAAAATAGTTGTATCTTAGACCACAAAATAAATTACTAAATAATTTGTATGAGAGCACAAAAACCTGGATTTTGGGATTTCCTTTCAAGAAGATATGACAGGTTGATTGAAAAAAATGCAAAACAAACATACAACACCACAATAGAACTTATAAAAAACGAACTCTCACCTGATTATACAATTCTCGAAATTGGCACAGGAACAGGTATTATTGCTCTTTCTGTAGCTTCATCGGTAAAAACAATTGTTGCCATAGATACTTCTAAAGGAATGCTGGAACAAGCAAAACAGAAACAAAAAAATGAAGGAATAATTAACATAACATTTGAACCAGGTGATGCCAATCAATTAATAATTGAAGATACTTCGATGGATGCTATCATCTGTATGAACATAATGCATCTTTTGCCTAATCCAGAACTTGTAGTCTCCGAGATAAAAAGGGTGATTAAACCGAATGGAAAACTTATACTCCCTACCTATTGTCATGGAGAAAATCTTAAAAGTAAACTTTTCTCATATCTGTCATCACTTTCTGGTTTTAAAGTTCCGAACAGGTGGTCTGTAAAAGAATTTCATGATTTTCTTAAAAATCAAAATTTACAAATTGAAAAAGAGAGAACCTTTCCCGGAAAATTTCCATTAAGCTATGTGGTTTTAACAAAAAAATGAGTTAGTAATCAGAATTCCAGAAGAGTGAAATCAAATATTGTATTGGATAAAAATTAATAGCTTTATAGTTTAAAAAAAAATTGATTTATATCTCCACAAAAATGACCTCCTAAATCCTCCTAATAGGAGGACTTTAAGAAGGAAGGATTACCTAATATATTTGATTGGGATTAGCATATCGAAGTAACGATAAGAAGGGTGCCTCCTATAAGTAACTCTGACAGGTCTAGTGAATCTACCAGACCTCAACAACTACTTGATTTTCAATCCATAAGAATTCAAAGAACCTAACAGAGTTTATAATCAAATAACTTTTCAGATAGCCTCTTTAGGGATTATTAACTTTAGAAAAGCATATATAAACCTGCCCGAATTCATTGTATTTAAGCTGATTCATAGATAATTCGGCTCCCCAGCCTACCAACTGTTCCAAACAAATATCTGAATGAAATAATTCCAACTACAACGTTTGCAAATAATCCAGCCCAGAAAACACCATTCAATCCAAAAAAATGAGTTCCAAGCCAGGCTAAAGGAACGTATAACACAAGCATTCTTACTAAGGAAAAAATAGTAGCTGGATAGGGTTTGTTTAATCCATTGAAACTTGAAGCACTCAAAACAACCAATCCCTGAAATCCATAACTAGCACCAAAAATCAAAAAATATTTTTTTGTAATATCAACAACAAGTGAATCTGTTGTAAAAACGGCAGCAATAGAATTTCCGAATATTAATAATAAAACAAATATAAATACACCCCAAATCATTGAAAACTTTAGTGCGTAATTTAATCCCAATGAGATTCGTTCGAATTTGTTTTTACTGAAATTTTGACCTACAAAAATTATCAAGACAGAACCTAATGCCATAATTACCATTAATGCAAACATTTCAATCCTGGATGCAACACCAAAGGCTGCAACAGCTTCTTTTCCGTACCCGGCAAGAATTCTTGTTATTAATCCAACCGAAACAGGAGTAATAAGCAACGTTAAAGAGGCTGGCCCTGCAACATATAAAACACTTTTCCAGGTTTCCAGAATCTTTTTTATTTTTCCGAATTTAAAAGTAAACAGTTTTTCTCTTTTAATCAGAATATACAATATTGCAATTAATCCCATTGACCTCGATATTACTGTAGCCAAAGCAGCTCCACTGATACCCATTTCGGGAAACGGGCCAATTCCAAAAATCAATAAAGGATCAAGTATAACATTCGTAGTAGCATTTACAACCATTATCATTCCGGGCGTAAATGTATCTCCTGTAGCTCTTACAATGTTATTCCCAATCATTGGCACAACTACAAATGGCACTCCTAAATACCAAATTCGCATGTAATCATGAACAAAACCGAGCACATCATCTTCTGCTCCTAAGGCAGTAAAAAGCGGTTGAATAGTAAATAATCCGGCAATTGAAAAAATCACAACAATAATTACTCCCAGTAAAATTGCCCTGCTAGCCATTAGCTTCACCTTTTCTTTTTCTGCATGAATAATATTTCTTGAAATTAATGAACTCGTTCCAATACCAACACCTTGTGAGAGACTATTAAGAAACATTACAACCGGAAAACTAAAACTCATGGCTGCAAGTTCATGCACACCAAGTTTCCCAACAAAAAATGTATCAACAAGGTTAAAAATTACAATCCCCATCATTCCTAACAACATAGGCCACGTTAGGCTTATAAGTTGTTTTTTTATATCTCCTTCAGTTAAATTTCTTTTCTTTTTCGCCATATAATCAACAATTTCCCTTATCGGGTTCCTGAATACTAATTAATTTGTTTCTCGCATTACTCCTCATCTTTTTTAGAAACGCAAAAATTTCGGAGCGTTCTTCCTCTGTAAATCCTTCGAGTATGCTTTCTGTCCACCCATTAAGAACTTGCTTTATTGAAGGTAAAATCTGATGTGTTTTTTTTGTTGAATTTATCACCTGTTTTCTTGCATCAACTTTTGATTTTTCTCTTCTTATATATCCATTCTTTTCCAAAATTTGGAGTTGCGAAGTAACAGATGACTTATCCAGATTTAAATATTCTCCAATTTCCTTTTGAGTTTTACCTTCATTGTGGGCTATAAAAAACAATGTCCTAAGTTGGGCATGACCAATATGATACTCTTTGAATTCATGCTGAAAATAAATATGAGCAGACCTGGAGAGCTCACTAATCAGCTTCCCTGATGACTCTTGTTTTATATTATTTTTATTTTCCACAGCACAAAGTTAATTAAATTAGTTTGAATTCCAACTAATTTATCGGAGTAAAATTAAAAATCCTTAACATTAAGCACTATAAAGATCTATATATGTAAAAGTTAGAAGAAAACACGTTTCCCATTTTCACAAATCTTGAACGTTTAAAGTGCATCACTCAAATTCATAAATAAGACTATCACTTGAAGTTATAAAGAAATAAGAGTGGAGTAAGACTGCTTTAGTATTCCATCATCTTGACATGTTTTACAGGTGATGTTAAGGTTTGGTGATTTTTAATCTAATATCAACTTTTCAATTTCCTTAATAAAATCTGTCATTTCTATCTGCATTAATTCACCTTCTTCTTTTTCAAATTGAACAAAGGCATCATAATCTCCTTTTGTTCTGTTTTGGTAGGAATTACGTAATATCTTGCCGTATTTTTTGTCAAGTCTTTGTGATGCAACAAATTTACCTGAATCAATTAAAAATCTGGACAGGTCAATTGTTTCTTTTGCTTGTTCTAATCGATAATTGATTAACGATTGTCTATCAGCCTCATTAATCATGCGTGATACCCTTGGGTTAATGCATTAACAAAAATCGGCTGTCTGCCACGTGGAGTATTAAATTCAGTTTCACTTAATAGATGAGTATCAGTGATGATATTATGTTTTAAATCAATTTCGTAACAGATGTCAGAAATTAATCGTTCTAATTTCCAATCATTTTTATTTTTCACAACAATCAAGATGTCAAAATCAGAATCTGATTTGTTTTCGGTTAATTGTGATCCAAATAAAACTACTTCTTTTAAATTATCTCTTAATTGAACTGATAAATCACTTTTTAAATCTTGAAGTATTTTAATCTTTTTTTGATTCATCATTAACTTTTTTGCAAATTCAATCAGGCAGTATTAATTTATTTTATGTTGATATCACTTCCTCTTCTTTCCAGTTACCCCTAGTATAGTCAACTCTTGAGTTATTCCATATATCCAACCATCTCATCAATAATTAATGCACCAAACCACACATTTGGTCTACCTGTAATTTTTAATTTATTCTCAGAAAACACTAAATCCAGATTAATATAGGATGGAGTCTCATAAAGATATGACCTCAAACGCAAAGTGTCAGAAATCCAGCCTGCAGATGTAGCTAATTCTTGTTCTCCAAAATTACCCAACTCACATTTAGAATTCTTCAATTCTCCGAAACCAATAGGAAGATCAACCGAATTGTCTTTATAGTTAATAGTAATTGATTCCTTATCGTCATTCTTATTAAGCAGAACCGAAGTGATACCGAATTTATTCTTTTCTATTTTATAGGTCTTCCCAAATACATCTTTTGAAGTTGATTCTTCTCCAGCAACGGTTGAAAGCTGCAATGAGGCTAATTTATCTTCCAATGCTTTAACCAGGGTTGGATTTTCTTCAATAGGCGCATCTTTAATTCCTGGCAAAAGATGATCCCAAACGAGCTCTAAAATAGCCTGCATATTACTTGTTCCTGAAGTAATAGCTAACACAGCATCAAGCTCAGGCATAACAATACAGTATTGACCAAAGGCTCCATCACCCCGATAAATATTATGACGACAACGCCAGAATTGATAACCATAACCTTGTTCCCAATCACTTTTTGGATCACTCCCATTAGAAGTCTGTAGTTTTGTTGCTTCTTCTACCCAATCTTTAGGAATAATCTGTTCGTTATTCCACATCCCTTTTTGAAGATACATCTGTCCAAAATTGGCAATATCTTTCGTTCGCACATTTAATCCCCAACCACCCGTGTTGATTCCGTTCATATTTGTTTCCCACCATGAATTTTCAAATCCAAGAGGATCAAATAATCTCGGTTTTAAATAATCAAACAATGTTTGCCCAGTAACTTTTTGGATAATAGCAGACAGCATAAACGTTGCCATGGAATTATACACAAAATGAATTCCTGGTTTATGTTCAATCTCTGAGGTTAGAAAAGCCTGAACCCAGCTCTCTGTATCACTTCTTATTGCTCCAAGCATATCACTTTCATGACCTGTATTCATTCTCAAAAGATCCTTAATACGCATCGATTTTAAATTATCCGATGGATTTTCAGGTGTTTCATCAGGGAAAAAGCTGATAACCGGATCGTATATGGACAATAATCCTTCTGATTGGGCCAACCCAATAGCAGTAGAAGTAAAACTTTTACTTAATGAATAAAGCATGTGTGTACTTTCGGGATTATAAGGGTTCCACCATCCCTGAGCTACAATATTTCCATGCCGCATTAAAATAAAACTATGCAAATCATCTTTTCTTTCTGTTTCTGCTGCTTTTATAAAATCTAAAATTGATTGGGAAGATACACCTTGAGATTCGGGTGTTACATTTTCTTGTACTGAATTAGTTTTTTCTTTTTCACCAGAACATTGAGTGCTTAGAAAAAAAACAGAGATTAATAGTAAATAATTTAATGCTTTCATGATGATTAGATTAAAACAATATAGTCTTTTTGTTTTTTTAACTGGAAATTGAGGTAAATATTTCTTCTTTTCAAGCCCTTTTCGCATCTTCAATTTTGGGATAGTTTGTTTTTTCAAGAACAGTTCTTGCTTTTTCCATAGCCCCTTCGAGTGAAGAGACAACAGTCAAATTGTTATTCTTTGCAATAAGGGATAAGCAGCTAAACATTACTCTTCCGAATGCCGAATTCAACACAACAAAAACAGCTAGTTCCCTGCTGGAGTATCTCCCTGAAATATAGTTTAACGATTTTGCCAGGGTGACCCGAATATTTACAGGTATTTCAACATCTTTTTCATTATTTGAAATAATTATAAAACCACCTGTTGTTGATTCTAAAATCTCTTCTAATTCATCAGTAAAATGATGTATATCTTCGATATTGGGAGCCCCCTTTGGAGTAATAACGATAATAGGGTAACATTCTGCGCTGATAATAATTTTCTTGTTCATTATCCTGCTTGAGGTTTGATATAATTTGATTCAGTAATATTTCTAAAATTACATAATAATCTTAAACCAGAAACCAAATTTGCACGATAATTTCAATTTAACTGGCCATTCTACCATCCATTAACATTTTAATAGCTTCATCAAGTGAACCAGCACGTGTTAAACTACCCGTATTTACGAAATAAATTTCATCTGCATTTGCAATTGTATTAAGCCTATGTGCAATTATAACCCGAGTTGTAGAAGATGGTAGTTTGCTAATAATGTCTTCCAACAATTTTTCTGTAACTGTATCAATATTTGCTGTTGCTTCGTCAAGTATTAACAAATCTGGTTTTCTCAACACTGCTCGCATAAAGGCTATAAGTTGTTTCTGCCCAAGGCTAACACCATCACTGGAACTATCAACTTTAGTCTCCAGGCCTTTATCAAACCTTTGTAATAAAGTATCTAATCCGGCTTCTCTTAATTTAATTGTTAGCTCTTCATTATTAAATTTTAAATAATCTTCATTGCCATAAAGAATATTTTCACGGATAGTTCCACTAAACAAATAAGGTTCCTGCAAAATAAATCCAATCTTCTTAACCCGTTCTTCAGGCTTATAAGTTCTAATATCCTTACCATCAAGAAGGACTGAACCATTTGAAGAATCATAAAGCCTGGATATAAGTGATGCTGTTGTTGTTTTCCCTCCTCCGGTAGGACCTATAAACGCATACGTTTTTCCTCTTTCCAAATTAAAATTAATATGGTGTAAAACTTCTTTTCCATTAGGATATGAGAAAGTAACATCCTTAAAAGTCAGTAGAGAATCAGATTTAATAGATTCTTCCTCTTGTTCAATTATTGGCATGTTATTCTTCATATTAATAATACTTAAAACTCTGTCCCAGGCAGCTAATGCAACCTGAAAATTTGCCCATAAAGAAGCCAGGTGCCGTAATGGATTATAAAAATTTGAAACGTATGTGATAAAACTTATCAGCAAACCTATGGTAAAGTGACTTGTAGCAATCAGGTAAATACCAAATGCCAATACAATTAATTGGCCCACATTTGAAAAAAGTGTATAGACCGGCATAAATAAATTATTTGCAATACCCGCTTTTACTGCTTTATTGTAATTGTCTTTATTTGCCTTTTCAAAACTCTTACGGAAATAATCACGTCTGTTAAAAGCCACAACAACTTTAAAATTTGTAAGGCTTTCCTGCACCTCTGAACTAAGATTACCTATACTCTTTAGACTAGCTGCATTTCGTTCTTTTACCCAGGGCGAAATAAATTTTGTGAATATCCAGATTACAACTGCCGGGCTAAGTGCCGCTGCTCCCAATGGAAGGTTAATAGAAAGCAAAAAAATTGCTGTCCCTACCATTGTTAAAATAGAATTCACAAACTGCATTAACGATTGTGAAAAAAACTGGTTGATTTTTTCTGTATCATTGTTAATCCTGGAAATTAAATCTCCTGCTTTATTTTGATTAAAAAAATCAAGGGGGAATTCCTGTATCTTATTAAAAATGGTATTTCGTAAAACAAATAACATTCGTTGCCCCACGGTCCCCATTAGCTTAGTTTGAATATAACCTGCCACCAGGGTTATTATGTACATACCTAAAAGAATCCCACTAAATACAATTACCCCATGAAACTGTTTTGTTTGCACATAATTATCAATGGTATATCCAATAATAATGGGGCCAAGTAACGTTAAAATGGCATTAATTAACATCGCAACAAAAGCCCAAAAGAGTGTCCTCTTCTCCTCGACCATATGCGAGATAAGGGTTTTTAGAGAACGGTATGTTGTCTTTTTCCGTCCTGTTTCTTTGGGTATATTATTTAGATTGTAATTCATAATGACTTGTGCTAAGTTGCGAATTATAAATTTGGACGTACTCTGGACTTGTTTCAAGCAACTCTTTATGCTTTCCTGTGGCTACTACTTCACCTTCCATCAACAATATGATTTGCTCAAAATGTTTTACCGGGGCAATTTTCTGAGTAACTGAAACAAGAGTCAACTCCGGATAATTATTCATTACGTTACATAATATTTTTTCTTCAGTCTGCTTATCTACCCTTGCAGTAAAATCATCCAACAATAAAATCTTCGGATTCAGAGCCAACGCTCTTGCTAGCATAATTCTTTGTTTTTGGCCTCCGGAAAGACTAGTCCCTCGTTCAGACACTATCGTTTCTAGTTTATTAGGTAGTGAATCAATAAACTCAGTGAGTTCTGCTGTTTTAATTGCTTTCTCAAGTGCCTCATCTGTTACATTATCGTTAAAAGCAATATTTTCTTTTAAACTCAAATTAAAAATTACACTATCCTGAAATACAAAACCAACCTGATTATGAAAAATTTCTTTATTAAAATCATCAATGGGTGTTCCATTAAACAGAACTTCACCGGTTTCGGGTTTTATTAATCCAGTTAATAAATAAAGAAGCTGACTCTTTCCTGCTGCTGTTGGTCCGATTATAGCCGTTTGTGAACCTGGTGTAATAGAGATCGATACTTTCTTTAAAGCCGGCTTTCCATCATAATAAACTGAAACATCTTTTAATTTAACATCTCCAGTTAAAGTTTCTGATTTTGTACCTGTTGTAGTTGTTTCTTCCGCAACAAGAACCTTGTGAATGCGTTCATAAGATGCTGATGCCTGGGCAATTAAGTTACTCATAAAACCTATCATAATAATAGGAAAAATTAGAATTCCTACGTAACTATTAAAGGCAGCAAAGTCGCCCAAAGACATACTACTGTTAATAACAAAATGACCACCTAACGTTAAAATAGTCAATGTAGCAAGGTTAGATACAAATGTAATAATGGGAATAAGAGTGGCAAATAGAGTCAATATAGAAATACCTATATCTTTAGCTTCTGTATTTGCTTTTAAGAATTTCTGATATTCATGTTGTTGAGAATTCACAACCCTTATTATTGCAGCGCCCAAAATACTTTCATTGATAACTTTATTGAGCCAGTCAATAACTTCGCGCGAACGTTTAAAAAGGACTCTTACTTTCTTAAATACTAAGAAAAAAACAAGGGAAATAACCGGAATCATTCCGATTACAGCCAATGCAAGTTTCCAATTTATGGTAATCAGTAAAATACACGCACCAATTATTATAAAGATGGATGAAATAATTGATGTGATAGCCATTGCGACAAACATCTTAACAGAATCCATATCTGAAGTGAGGTTTGTTAAAAGCTTAGCTGGGTTCGATTCCTGAATAAATGCAAAACTCTGTCTGGATATTTTATCTGATAATTGTTTTCGTAGATCAAAAGCTACCCTTTCAGAGGCATATGTTTGTACAATTTGCTGCAAATAACTAAAAATAAAAATGGTAGTTCCGGCAAATAAAAACTCAAGAATTACCTTTTTTAAAATATAATTACCATTGGTAAAAGAATCTATTCCATTTGAAATTATCTTGGGAATCACCAGGTTCACCCCATTTCCAATAAGAGTAAAAATCACTAATAACACAACCATCCATCGATAAGGCTTTAGCAACGAAAATATATTTGGTCTATCTGATTTTTCTCTGCTCTTTCCCCTTCTACTTTCCATGTAAATATTTAAAAATCTTATGCAAATGAAACAATAAATAACCACTTCTAATACAAATCAGAAATAAAATGGTTTTAAAATATAAATCTATACGACGTTTCTTATATTTAATTATTGCACCTGAATGAATTTACGCTTCACAAAAAATTAACAAAACTTGTATTTTTAATGTTTAAAAACATAATATCATGGTAAAACAATTGAAAATTTTATAAAATTTTAGTAATTTTTTAAACTTGAAATACATTAAATAAATATACATGAGAAAGATTCAATCAAAATCAGGCATTCTTATTCCAGTAGATTTCAAAATATATGGCTTAAAGGCAATTAATTACGCAAAAAAATTACAGGCAGAATTAAATTGCAAGATCTATTTATTACATGTAATTGAGTCTCAATCGTGGTGGGAAGGCTTTTTTAATTCGGATGAATTAGCAAAAAGTGCACTAGATAAATTACATGATTTAAAAACAGAACAAAAATTTCGGGAAGATACTGAAGTTAAAGTCGTTTCTGGCAAACGATATGCAGAAATTGTAAAGTATGCAAATGAAATTTCGGCCCGATATATTGTCTTATCTGATAATTATCCATTATCAAAAAATGTAAAGCTTCTGGGCTCTACAGTTTCCCAGGTAATAATGCAGGCGGAACAACCTGTTATTACAATTACAAACGAAGAAGAATCGCTTTTCAAAAATCTGGTTGTCCCACTGGATTTGAATCAATCAAGCAGGATGCAGTTATACAATTCTGTGGCAATTGCGTTGACTCATCGCTCAAAAATCCATCTAATCTCTGTATTGATTGGGAATAACGGTCTTTCATCGAGCAGGATTCACGAAAAAATTGAGAAATACAAAAAAACCTACGATGAGAGTAGTATCGAATATACTGTTAAGCTACTCGTTAAAGAAGAAAACAGGGCTTATAAAGAAATAATTAAATACTGTGAGCAAAATGAAGTTGATTCTGTTCTCATAATGACCCATAAAGAAGCTAATAAATTTGATAATTACTTAGGTTCATTTGCCCAACACATTATCAACGAAGCAACAATGCCAGTTGTATCAATCAATAATGCTTCTGCTCAATATTGGGAAAGCAAATTAGGAAGACCTACAGATCCGTTAGATATTTTAAGATAAACAATCCTGCATATTAAATTTAAATGAATTATCTTGGAGCCCCTGCCCCAAGGTTTTCAATGGATTTTACCTTGCAAATTATCTGTTTCCAAGTCAAGGAACCTACCTTATGATAAAAAAAGAAGGAAAATTGTTTTTATTCTTTTGATTAACAACATAAGATTAGATCAAAAATTAAATAATATTCCACAATAAGGCAAGTAAGGAATGAACAAAATAAACCAACATTCTGTTAATGTTGGTGACATCTTTTTGATTTTCATACAAATACTACACATAAATTAATACTGAATAGTATTTATGTAAAGCATATTTAATAATAATTCATTCCAAAACCTTATGGCAGTCTTCAATTTAAAAATCAACAAAAAAGATTATCAGGTAGAAGTAGATCCTACTACTCCTGTTTTATGGGTTTTAAGGGATCATCTTAACCTGACAGGGACAAAATATGGCTGTGGAATTGCCCAGTGTGGTTCTTGCACAATTCTTTTGGGGGATATTGCAGTGCGTTCTTGCCAATTGCCTGTATCAGCAGTTGGAAATCAGAGCATTACAACAATTGAAGGTCTCTCCAAAAATGGTGATCATCCTTTGCAAAAAGCATGGCTGGAGCATGATGTTTCTCAATGTGGCTATTGCCAATCTGGTCAAATTATGAATGCTGCCGCTTTATTAAAAGCCAATCCTCACCCAACAGATGAGGAAATAGAAGCATCAATGAATGGTAACATTTGCAGATGTGGCACCTACACACGAATTAAAAAAGCAATTAAAACGGCTTCTAATTCATAGGTAATTTTCTCCTAAATTAATTTACCCTATATATCGTAAAATAATAAAACTCAAGATGGCAATAGTAAAAACTTCATATAACAGGCGTTCATTTTTTAAGAGCTCAATTTTAGCAGGTGGAGGTATGATGCTTGGATTTAGCTGGCTGGCATCCTGTGTTTCCGAAAACAAAAATGAACTCACAATGCCCGAGGAGTGGTTTGAAATAAACTCATTTTTGAAAATTGGAGAGAATGGTGTTGTTACAATAATGGCACCAAATCCAGAATTTGGACAAGGTGTAAAAACATCATTACCGATGCTCGTTGCTGAAGAATTAGATGTTGATTGGTCGAAAGTTATTGTTGAACAAGCACCTTTCAACCCTCAATTATATGGAAGGCAATTTACAGGAGGAAGCAGGGCTATTCCGACAGCCTGGCCTACTTTGAGAATGGTTGGTGCTACAGCGAGACAAATGTTAAAAGAAGCAGCTGCAAAAACATGGAATGTACCTGTAGAAGAAATAACAACAGAATCTAGTTTCTTATACCATAATGCAAGTGGAAATAAAGCAGAATATGGAACCATGGCATCAGCTGCTGCTGAAATACCAGTACCCGAAGAAGTAGAGTTAAAAGACACTAAAGATTTTAACATAATAGGTACATCCCGTAAAAACGTAGATGGATTAAAAATTGTCACTGGCAAACCAGCTTTTAGTTCTGATACAATAAAAGAAGGAATGCTGTTTGCTATGATTGTTCCTCCTCCGGCTTTTGGCATGAAGCTGAAATCATTTGACGCTACAGGTATTTTATCCATGCCTGGAATTAAAGATGTATTTTCTTTTAAAACATACAACGACGACTTTAAAAGAACGGTCTTTGACACCAATGCTTTTCCTGAATTAGTAGCTATAGTTGGTAATTCTACCTGGGAAATAATTAATGCACGAAAAAGTCTGAATATTGAATGGGAACCATTTTCTGAATATGAATATACAATGGCTGGTTGGGGTGGCGATCAAAAAATTATTGTCCCTTCTGGATTAGAAAGCACCTCTGACCACAAAAAGAAAATGAAAGAAGTTGCAGAGAAACCAGGCAGAGTAGTGCGTAAGGATGGTAATCCAGAAGAAGCATTAAAAAAAGCTTCAAAAGTAATTGAACGAACTTATACTGCTCCATTCTTATCTCATTCTACAATGGAACCCATAACCTTCTTTGCAAATGTAAATAATGAAACTGCTGAAATTGCAGGTCCTTTGCAGGCTCCTGATTCTATACGCAATACAATATCTGCAAGGCTTGACATGCCAGCAGAAAACATAACTCTTGAATTAACACGAATGGGAGGGGGATTTGGTCGTCATTTCTTTTCGCATGGTGCTATTGAAGCTGCTATTATCTCTCAAAAAATAAATGCCCCGGTTAAACTTGTTTACACAAGAGAAGACACTATCCGTTTTGGAGTCTTCAGACCTACTTATCTATCTACTTACAAGGCCGCTCTTGATGAAAACAATAACCTTATAGCTTTTCATGTTAAATCAGGAGGTATTCCTGAGAGTTCTTTAAATCCTAACACTTTTCCTGCTGGAGCAGTAGATAACTTCCTGGCAGAAAGTTGGACTGTGAGTTCAAATATAACTGTAGGTTGGTTTCGTGCACCAAGCTCAAACTTCCAAGCTGCAGCAGAACAATCATTTTTAGATGAGGTAGCAGAATTGGCAGAAAAAGATCCTATCGAATTCCGCCTTGAATTATTAAAAAGAGCTAAAGAAAGTCCTGTTGGCGAGAGGCTTGATTATGATCCTTCTCGTTATTCAGGAGTTCTTGAAAAAGTACGCGAGAAATCAGGATGGGGAAAAGAATCTACTTTTAAAAATCGTGGTGTAGCAGCTTATTTTTGCCATAGTGGATATGCAGCTCATGTTATCGATGTGGAAATACAAAATGGAAATCCAAGGGTAGAAAATGTTTGCACTGCAATTGACATTGGAATTGTTGTTAATCCTTCTGCCGCTGTCAATATGGTTGAAGGAAATATTGTTGATGCCATTGGTCATGCTATGTATGGAGAAATGACCATTAAAAATGGAGAAGTTGATAAAGATAATTTTAATTCATATCGCCTAATTCGTCATTCTGAGACTCCTAAAAACATAGAAGTTCACTTTGTTGATAATGGTATTTCACCAACAGGATTGGGAGAACCTCCTTATCCACCAACTTTTGCGGCTTTGGCAAATGCACTTTATAAAGCTACCGGGAAACGATATTATCATCAACCTTTTATTAAAAATAATTTTGATGGATAAAAAGGCATTAAATCACTATTACGCAACTTAATTTTTTTCGAAATGACTCATGAAATAAAACTACTTTTTAAAACTTTAGAAAGCTGGCAAGAACAAGAAAAAAAAGCTGTTTTAGTTACTGTAGTAGAGTTAAACGGTTCTTCGTACCGGAGGCCCGGTGTCCGTATGATTATTAATGAAGATGGTGAGTATGTTGGCGCAGTTAGTGGTGGATGCATTGAAAAAGAAATAGAACGTCAGGCAGAGAGTGTATTTAAAAATGGAAACGCCAAAATAATGACCTACGATGGTCGTTTACGAATAGGGTGCGAAGGTATTCTTCATATACTTATTGAACCTGTATTTCTATCAGACGAGTTACTAAATGATTTTGAATTGATATTAAAATCACGTCAAAATTTTGATATGGAAGTCTACTTTTTCTCTCGAGTAGGAGAACATCCGAAAAGTGGAACAATTATCACATTGGAGGATAAAGCATATTCATTAAATCCATCTTTTTCAGCAGAAGAGATTTCTAATCACAAACGTTTCACACAAACATTCAAACCTTTATTCCAACTTTATATTTTTGGTGCTGAACACGATGCAGTACAATTATCACAAGCAGCAAAATTATTGGGTTGGAAAGTAACTATTGTTGCTTCTGCAGAAGAATCTAAATCTTGCGATTTTTTCCCCGGAGCAAACTCACTCATTAGTCCCACATTTAATGACATTGACACTTCTCCTCTCGATGAACAAACTGCTGTTGTATTAATGACTCACAGCTTTAACAAAGATGTTCAATATTTACTCGCGTTAAAAAATATAAAACCTGCTTACTTAGGCATCATTGGTTCGATGAACAGAAGAGAAAGAGTACTCTCTATGCTGATGGAATACGCTCCTGGAATTTCACTTGATTTTTTAGAACAGATACACGGGCCTGCAGGAATTAGTATTGGTGCAGAAACTTCTTCTGAAATTGCTGTTTCTATTTTGGCTGAGATTTTAAGTGTTGTTAGAAATCAGCACCCCATGTCTTTAAAGGATAAAGTTGGAAGTATACATGCCTGATATAATACATCTTCTCCTTGCTGCCGGGAATTCTCATCGAATGGGTTCTCCCAAACAACTACTCCCCTGGATGGATAAAACACTTATTGAACACCAGATTGATGTCCGGTTACAAACCGGGTATGATGTTACTGTTGTACTGGGAGGACATTCAGACAAAATCATTCCTGTAATTGAAAAACTTCCAATAACATTTTTTGTAAATAAAAATTGGGAATCTGGCATGGGAACTTCCATCGCTCATGGTATAGAAATGTTAGAAAGAAAATATCCTGAATCAGAAGGTGTTTTAATTTCATTACTAGATCAACCTTTGGTTACAAAAGAACATTTAGAAAAATTAATTAGCTCTTTCAAGGTCAACACAAAACAGATTATTGTTTCCGAATCCTCATCAGGATGGATAGGTGTACCCGTTTTATTTGATAAAACTTATTATAGTGAATTGAAAACATTAACTGGCGATCAAGGAGCAAAAAAGATAATTAAAAAGCACCCCAACAAAGTAATAAGTATTGAATGTGGAAACCTATTACTTGATATGGATAACCAAGATGATTATCAAAAACTAAAATATAAATCTAAATTATAGATTATATCTCAATGTCGTTTAGTTAAGGTACCAACGCTGTCAGGAGCTACGCACGTTGACAGGTTTAAATCACATATCGACCTGTCAGCGTTTTTAAACCTGACAGCGTCAATTGCAGAATCGTTAACTAAACGACATTGGGTATTTAATAAACTAATTCTAAGTTTTTCGAATCTTCGTCCCAGGTGATCTTCGAGCTTTATCATAGGATTACAAATCTCTAATCCTATGATTTATTCTGTAAAACAAGAGTTTAACGTGTTAAAACAATCCTAAAAATCATATCCGGAAATTATCCTTAGACAGGGTTTTGAATGACTTAAAATACAGTTAACTAAATCGTTTCATATAAGTCGTTGTGTTTAATGCTAAGAAAGACCGTGTGCAATCCCTTCTACCATACACATTGCCACGTCGCTCAAAATAGCCAACGCACCAAAACTTATCAAAGAGTATGGCTGTCCTAACGCACAATAAGACAACGGACAATAAAACACTAAAAAACAGTGCTACAGAGAAAACTCAGCAACGACAGGAGCATGGTCAGGCTCAGGATATTTCTTATCATCAGCAAAAGCCATTGATTCATCGTGCAATATCTCATTATGAATTTCGGTGCCCTGGTAAAATCTCAACATCGTTCTTGAAACAAGCAAATGATCGATCATTTCTCCTTTTCCTCTATGCAACAGGGAATACCTTGATGATTCGGGAATACTATTTTCACAGGGAAGTAATATTCTATTCACAAGTTCTGCATTTCCCGTATTCCACATCACCCCTAATTGTAGCAACAGGGACACTTTCGCTATCTGCATTTATTATCTATTTGCCTCAATAGATTTTTGAGTTAAATACCTTACAAGGGGTATAAATTCTTCAGGCATTAATTGGTCTGAAAAGATAAGAGATTGATGCTTCTCCCCTTTTTCTATCGATAGTTTATATTGAAATTGATCCGGGACATTTCTCTTAATTCCATCATCATTGTTATACTCAAAAAAATGAGCAGTATTAATTAGATTAAGAAGAGAATCCTGTTCTTCTGAAGACATTTCATTTGATGATAGTTCAACAGACAATATGATTCCTGTAAAACCGCCGGATCGTTCGAAATATACTATTAACTCTTCCTGCATTTCCGAATAAATTTGGATGTTTGTAAATAAGGCAAAAATTATCCAAAGAAACTTCTGCATCCTTTTTTCTTATCAGAATCGACAATAATACCAACTCCTTCCCATCCTTTAACAACGGCTTTATATTCTACACTTTTATTTCCGTACAATTCTTTTGCTGTTTCAGCAGTTAGATTAGCAGCTTCCTGAAAATCAGTTGTCGCTGTTAATTTATCTTTTAGTGTAACATACCAAATTTTACCTGCTTTTTCCCAGGCATACCCACCAATTTCTGTCGCCACTAAATAAAAAGCTTTGTTAGGTATACCTGAATTAATGTGTACACCCCCGTTATCACTGGTAGTTTCAACATAGTCCTGCATGTGTCCGGGCTGAGGATCTTTCCCTATAACAGGATCATCATATGCCGTACCGGGATTTTTCATGGAACGTATTCCAACTCCGTTAACATTACCTGTAAATAAACCTTCTCCTATTATCCAGTCTGCTTCAGCAGCTGTCTGATATTGTACTCTTTGTTTCACCAACGAACCAAACACATCAGAAAAAGATTCATTAAGAGCGCCGGATTGATTCCTGTAAACAAGGTTTACCTCAAATTGTGTAACGCCGTGTGTAAGTTCATGACCAATTATATCAATTGCTGATGTAAAACGGTTAAACAATCGGTTTTCTTCTGGGAGATCTTCATCTCCATCTCCGTAAACCATCTGCTCGCCATCCCAAAATGCATTATCGTACCCTTGGAGGTAGTGCACTGTTGAAATTAATTGCATCCCGTTATCATCAATTGAATTTCTCTCAAAAATATCATAATACAAATCATATGTTGCCCCGGCACCATCATAAGCTTCGTCTGTAGCTTTATCTCCTGTTGCCACATCGCCTTCACTCCTAACAAGGTTACCAGGCAGCGAATTGCTATTTTGAGCATCATAAACCAATCGGTGTTTATCCCCAATCGCTGTATTTGGTTTCTTGGCAACATCTGACAACGATTGTCTTTGCCCCCGGATTTGCCCGGAAATACTAAGGGTGCTTTTTGCTTTTTCCTTTTGTTGGTTATTCCCTTTTTCAAGGATATGCTCTATCATATGTGGTGGTAAGGCAAATTGAATTGAGTTGTTACAAAGTATGCACATAGTTATTCTTTTTGGTTGACTAACAGTTTTATTAGAGATATTATTGCCTAAATTAGGGATTAAATTTTAAAAATCCCATCCATAAAACAGCAGGATTCTTACTGGAATAAAAATAAACATTCCATAATTATTTTCTAAAAACCAATCTCGCCCATCACCAAATTTCGTAATCGGTGAAGTGTCATTATTATTCATGATACTAATAAGATTTGCACCGAATGCTGCGATGTTTACACCTAAGATTGAAGAACATGCAATGCAGAATACAAAAAAACTATTATCGCTTTAGATAGGAATAGAATCTATAAAACCTGTTACACTTCAACTTCAATTCCTATCGGACAATGATCAGAGCCCATCACCTGATCCATAATAAATGAATCTTTTACTTTTTCCATTAACCTCTCACTAACCATAAAATAATCGATACGCCAGCCAACATTTCTTTCCCTTGATTGAAATCGCTGGTTCCAGAATGAGTATTGAACTTTATCGGGGTAAAAAAAACGAAAAGAATCAACTAACCCGGCAGACAATAGATTTTTAAACCCATCTATTTCCACCTGTGTATAACCCGCTGTTTTGTTATAGTTTGAGTCTGGCCGGGCAAGGTCAATAGGCTCATGTGCTACATTTAAATCGCCTGTGAATATTACAGGTTTTTTCTTATCAAGCGATTTTAAATGATTTAACAAAGCTTCATCCCACGTTTTTCGATAATCCAATCGTTTGAGTTCCTGCCCTGAATTAGGGACATATACATTTACCAGAAAAAAATCTTCGTATTCAACACTAATAACCCTTCCCTCATTGTCGTGTTCTTCTACTCCTATGTCTAAGGTAAAAGATACAGGTTTTATTTTTGTAAAAACAGCTGTACCAGAATAGCCCTTTTTCTCTGCCGAATTAACAAAAAGTGAATAATCTTTCATTTCTTCAGCAATCTTAATAACGATATCGTCTTGTGCTTTTGTTTCCTGTATGCAAAGAATATCGGGTTTTATTTCCTCTATTTTTTCATAAAACCCTTTTTTTACAGAGGCCCTGATGCCATTTACATTCCATGAAATAATCTTTTGTATTGCCATATTTAAATCTATTTCTTGCAAAATAATTACTTTAGAGAAACAATTTCAAAAAGAAATGTTCAATGTAATAAAAAACAACTGAAGTATTTCAAATTTTATTTCTCATCATAAAACATTACAGCTCCATCATAAAGGCGGATGTCATGTTTTTTCACTAATTCAATCATTTCTGCTCCTGCGAGTAAAACCGGACCATAACCATGAGCAGCATAGACATTTATAGGGCGATAATAATAAAATGCAGGATCAAAGCCCATTCCTGTTCCAACACATGTCCCTTCAACCTGTCCTTTCTCATTTACTTGTATTGTAATGGCATTCCAGCCTAAGCAAACCACAGGGCCATATTCTTTCTCATCAACATAACCTCGGTTTATTGCGCGAGCTATTGAATACGTATAAATAGCAGTTGCTGATGTTTCAAGATATGAATCATTTCTGTCAAGTAACTGATGCCACAATCCTTTTCCAGATTGATATTTTGATAGGCCTTCAATATGGAGTTTTAACAAATCCAGTACTTTATCTCGCCCCGGATAATTATCAGGTAAAACTTCAAGAAGTTCAACCATTGCCATTATCGCCCAGCCATTTGCGCGCCCCCAGTGAAACTCAGGATGGACTTCCATATCTTGTATCCATCCATGCATAAACAATCCTTTCTCATAGTCAAACATACGTTCAGAAAACTGCAATACCTGTTTGATTGCATCATCAAAGTATTTGCTCTCTCCTGAATATTTTCCCATTTGAGCCAATGCTGGCACACTCATAAACAGATCATCCAACCAAAGAGAATTTGTCTGTGGTCTGTTACGTGCTAATGTTCCGTCAGAAAATCTGAATTGTTTGTTACTAATATAATCAATGAAATTATTTATCATAGGATCCAAATCTATTTCACATCCCGCTTGTTTGGCCTTAATAACCGCAGCGCACATAGCTCCTGCATCATCCAGTGCGTGTGGATGGATAACTGAACGCATTGGAGTCTCCTGATCTTTTGTTTTTTTCTCTAATTCGATACTTGCCAGACGTAATTCCGCTAAGAATCCCATACGTTTATATGCATAATCCGTATACTTTTTGTTATTTGTGTTTTGAGCCGCCAGGATCATGCCTGCATATGTTACCCCCCATTCATAACTTACCAATCGGAAATCACCAGGTTCGAAAATTGTGTTTTTGTCAATCTTATGTAAATCTGCAATTTCTTCTTGTGTTATTTTATCAATAACAGCAGGTGGAGTGGTCTCTTCCAGATATAAATATACTTTACTGAGTACTTTCTCAATTTCTTCTACCGATGGAGATCCATAAGGGGTATAATAATCTGGCTGCAAAAAATGCAACGGTGTCGTTGAATCTGTAACTTTCTGTGCATTAGCATGTATTAGTATTATCACAGACAATAAGCATAATAATATTTCTTTTTTCATAGCTTTAGTATTATTTATAATTCGTTTCAATATTAATTATAATAATCAAATAAAAAAAAGAATGAATAATTATAAATAAATCAATTATTTAATCTAATTTCTAACTTGAAAATAAAACAGATTGTTTATATAAATTATTAATACAATCGATTGGAATTTAAAATATTTGATATCAATCGATTGCACAACGTGTAAATACAAAACTCTTGTCTGAAAAATTTCAGACAAGAGTAAATTCGTAAATCGTGCTTATGTAACCAGCATTAAAAGTTAGCACTCCAAGGGAATCAAGAGAAGGATATGATTTTTAAACGATCCCTGTCTATAATTATTTGCAAAATTGTTTATATCTGACTAACTGCATTAAAAACCAGTCTTCGCTTTTTAAGAACTTCTTCTCATACATATTACAGAGAAAATATACTATATGTTCCCTGTACAATTATAATATAAATGTATGTGTATACTTTATCATAATTGTTTTATTAAAAAAAGAAGGTTTTTCAGGAATAACGCCCAAATTTTTAAGGCACCGATAATCATTATAGACAAGATAAAAATCATTACCTTCCCGGGGATTATACCTTAACCTGAAATTACCAATAAAATCATCTGCAGTATTAACATATTGAATTAAGGCTGATGCTGAAAGCTTGGTATTTAACATGTAAAGTATGCGCCCACTAATATTATGGATAGTTGCTTTTTTATTCGATTCCCTCTCAGGAAAAGAAATTGCATCTATTCCATATCCACCCGATATTTGCAAACTTGAGGAGATATTAACCGAAGGACGGATTGATATACTATATTTTTTTCCATCATAAAACTCTCCACCTTCAAAGCGGGCAAAAGCAGAGAACATCTGTGATTCTGGCATTCTAATATTACCACTAAAAGAAAGCTGCTCATACAATCCCGTATTTATTGCAATCGAATCTGTTATGTTATAACCATACAATACATCTTCCTTGTTATAATTTAGCATAAGTTCAAATCCATACTGACTTTTAGTATTAAACTCAATTCCAGTCCTCATCTCCATTGATTCTAGTTTATTGTCCTCAAGCCTTTCATATCTTTCTGCGCTAAAAAACACATTGTAGTTGAAAAGTTTAGATTTTTCACCGGGCAGCCATCCATACATTAATCTACTTTCAGCTCCCCATACAGAAGGTCTCCTAATAAAACCAATACCTGGGTTAAAAGTTTCTCCGGAACGGGTATAGCTTAAATTATAAGCAAAACCTTCATCCGTCCTTCGCTCCCAGTTAACCAGAAAAACAGAAGGATCAACAAAGTTTCTCGTAGAAGTATCTATTTGAGTATCGTAAGTCTGGGCCCACTTTAGTGTTACATAATCTACACCAAAAGCCCTAACAATAGCATCCAGGCCATATGCATAATTTTGAGTTCCATCGGCTCCTATTCTTGATGTAACAATTCCTCCTGCATATGAATTTTCATTTATCACTTGCCGGCGCATACGAAAAACTCCAAAATTCTCACTGGGTTTTTCTTCCTGTTTTTCTGTCTGCATATTGATAATCCCCATATCCCATTTTCCTATTCTTCCAGCCAGACGACCTCCTCCATAGATTTTTATAGGTTCACCATAATCTGATATCCCTATCCTTCTGCTGTAAAAAAGATTATCTGAGAAACCTCCCAGGTTAAAGCTAAACAAACTAGATCTTTCTTGAAAAAACATTCTCTTCTCTGGAAAAAACAAGCTATACTGAGTTAAATTTACCTGTTGATTATCAGCTTCTACTTGTGCAAAATCCGTATTTACAGTTACATCAAGTGTGAGATTACTATTGATGTTATATTTAATATCACCCCCAATATTCTTTGTCCAATTCTCTCCAGGAATATATTTCGTCTCGTCATCATTTAAAACATGCTCGCGAGAAAATCCTGTTATAATATAAGGCGAAACATAGATTGGATTTTTAGGCCTCGCTCCTTCTATTATAATATTATTTGCTAAAGAAGGTTTATTTGTTGCCATCATTCCATATTTGGGATCAATAGCAGGCCAGGTATCCGTCTCATTACTGGCACTGATTGTACGAGATACAATCAATCCCATTTCAGCAACATCATTTTGAGGTTTAAACTTAAGACTTGAGAATGGAATTCTCATTTCCACATACCATCCTTTTTCATCCCTTGTTGTTTTAACGTCCCAGAAAGTATTCCAGCTATAATTCATAGAGCCAAAAGCAAAGCCTCCACTCCCACCTGCATCGTTTGAAATCGTATAATCTGTTCTAAGGCCCGTTGGTGTTGTAAAGAATGCTAATGCATTTTCATTATCATTGTACGTATCAATCAATAAACCAAAAGAATCGAATCCAAAAAGCATTTCATCCCTTCGTTTGCTGGCTGCAAATATTTTACCGGGATCTTTCATAAACAAACGAGCCCCAACCCATAAAAACTCATTATCATAACCTATCATAATTTCACTTAATTCTGTAGGCTCATTCCCAAAATTTGGCCTGTTCATTGTTAATGGAAATTGGTCTAATCCTTCCCATTCATTAACACCAGGCTTTCCATCAAACTCAATTGCGTTTGTCATCCGTTTAATACGAACAGACTCCTGGCAAATAACCTGCTGAGAATATAAAATACTGAATAATACTAATAATAAAGACGTTAGTAAAGTGTTTTTCATAGTTTCCGTAAAAAATAGTTTAGTAATTGAATCTAAATTTATCTTTTACATAGTTTCATTTGAAAAAAAAATCTATAAAACAGAAAAAATTATCGTTGAAACAACCTTATGAGCCGTTAAAATTCTATCGCATTTTTAATTTTAACTATACTAACCTGTAAACCACTTTTTAAATTCTGTAATTCTTGCTTTGCTAATGAGGATCTTCTCTGGCGATTCAAGTTTTAAATTTACAGAAAGACGGCTGGCAAACCAAAGATCAATATCTTTGATAGCATTACGGGTTATAATAAACTGCCTGTTTGCGCGAAAAAAATCCTGAGGATTTAGTTGATTTTCAAGTTCTGATAATGTTGCTTCAAATCTGAATTTTTCTCCTCTAAATGTATATGCTTTCACTATGTTTGCTTCCAGATAAAAAAATGCAATATCAGAAACCTGCACCGGTATAAGTTTATCTCCAGATGATGGGACAAGAAAATTATGTTTATATTTTTCGCTATTTCGTAACGTTAAGATAAATTTCTCAACTGCCTGATGCATAATACCAGTTGCTGTAAGATTTTTTAATTTATTTAATCCCTCTTTTACATCAGCTGGATCAATCGGTTTTAAAAGATATGCTATACTATTGACTTTAAATGCTTTTAACGCATATTCGTCATATGCAGTAGTAAAAATTATCGGGCAATCTATTGTAATATGTTCAAATATTTCAAAAGCAGAACCATCTGCCAGGTGAATATCCATAAAAACAATCTCAGGCATTGGATTCTCATTAAACCAATCGATTACACTACGAATTGATTCCAGAACTGCAACAACAGAAAAACCACCTACTTCTTCTAATACAAGATTTAAATGTTTTGCAGCCGTAACTTCATCCTCAATAATTAAAGCTTTCATACATCATGGCTTAATTAATGGAACTTCTACAATGAACTTATTGTCCTTTTTACTAATTGTAAATTTATCCGGACCTAATAAAATCTCAAATTGTTTTAAAAGATTTGCCAATCCAATACCTGTTCCCTCTTCTTTATTAAATTTCTTTTGAATTATATTGGAAACGATCAAGCTAAAATTTTCCGTTGTTAAAATATTTATTGATAACGGGTTTAGTTTACTCACTTCATTGTGTTTAATTGCATTTTCAATAAGAGTCTGAATGGTTAAAGGAGGAATCTTAAATTTCAATAATTCTTCATCCACATCTAATTCTACTAAAAGATTTTTATCAAATCTAATTCGTATAAGATAAAGGTAAGAATCGATAAACTTCATCTCTTCGTCCAAAGTTACCAGCCTCTTTTCATTGCTCTGTAATGTGTATCGAAGAGCCTTAGAAAGGTTATTGACATAATTTTGGGCTTTGTCGGGAGCTTCACTAATTAGAATCTTTAATGCTGTTAATGAGTTAAAAAGAAAATGAGGGCTTAACTGATTTTTTAAGGATTCAAATTGACTTTGAAGTGCTTCTCGTTTTAATGTCTCATTTTCAAGTTTTATGCTTTGTTGATTTATTAAAAGTCTTATAATTAAAATACATCCAATTACTAATGCAGACACAAAAAAATTCTCGTAAAATATTTCGTCCCATCTTATCGACTTTTTAATGAGTGAAAAAAAATGTCTGTGCTTAAATGAATAAATAAGATAATTTAAAATAAAGACGCAAAAAGTTGTTAAAAGGATACTCCAAACAATATCCCAAAATTTTAACTTTCTGTGCTTTTCAACAGGTTTAAGAACATAGTAATTTAAGACAAACATTAAAAATGCAACAATTACAGTTATCAGCAAATCAGAGCCAAAATGTCTACAAGCTGAACCAGAATGCCCTCCTTTATAAAAGGAACTCATTAATTGAGGAAATTGAATCGTAAAACCTATTGCAATAGATAGAAATAAAGCAAAAACTAAATATTGTTTATCTATATTTCTTTTTAAAACACTCATTTACCATTTACATTTAAAACTTATAGGTTATTAAAATAAAGTTAAAACAATTGCTATAATAATTCCTGTCCCTGAAATAATCAATGCTCTTTTAAATTGTCTGCTACCTCTTTTATACATCCAGAATGAAGATATAGCAAGAAATAATAAACAAATTCCAAGAATTATATTTACATAATGTTTCGGAGATCGACTTTCTGATTTATGTAGTTCAATAAATTTATTTATTGGGGAAATTACTTCCCTTACTGTATAATTGGCAAAACCTGTTGAACTATTATATGTCCCCGCTTCAAAATAAACAATATCCCCCTCTGTTTTTAAAACTTTAAAATCTCTAATCCAAAGTTGTCTTCCCAATTGTTCTGATTCTAAACCAGGTTCGAGTTGCTTCTCAACTTTTTTATCATGTTTAAATTTATCTTCTCCTCTATAGGTTAATACAATACCACTAATAGCATAAAGAATAACTAATCCTAAAGTGAAATATCCAATATCTCTATGAAGAGAACGCATGATCTGAACAAAGTTCTTTTTCGATTTCATATTTACTCTGCTTTTTTCTAAAAAAATTAAATTTGAAATAATACTACAACTAAAATATTGATTGTATTAGAATCCTAATAATATTTCTATTTAAAAGAGTAAAATTAATGGTTAAACCTTCTTTTTGGAGATTTTAAATTACGGTATATTACTTTCATAAATCTATATTTTATTCTTTCATTAAAATTAAGACAACTATCAAATCCTATGATTGTTTTTTATTATCCCAATTAAAATGCCAAGGCCTTAAGGCGTAAATACACCAAAGGCGTTTGCTTTAAAGATAAAAAAAAGGCCACTGTCCATAAAAACAGTGGCCAACCTAACCTAACTACTACTAACTATCTACATCTAATCTAAAATTTTATTCTATTCATTTTTATGTTCCGGGCATTCTCTTAAAATCAGTTGTTTGCCGTATTCAAATTGGTCATATAGTGGTTGTAACGGTTTAATATCATCAACGCCATTTTTAACAGCTGTGATTGCAAATACGCGAATGTCTTCACTGTTTGGGAAGGTTATACTCGTTGTATTTTGGGGCAGATCAATCCTGTATTTATAGATATAACTATAATGGTATGCATCATTCTTAGACGGGTAAGCCAAATGCCTGTGTGAGGCAAACCACGCAATGTTATCCATCTTTACAAATGGAGAATCAATATCAGTCACCGATACATTGTCTAGCGCAAACCGGCGATTGTAATACTGCCCGACGTAACCAGTCCAGCCCTGAACGTCTAATTCTAAAGGCTCGCCGTCAACCGTAAATTTACCTTTTGTTTCCTTTTTGGCAGTTGCAAGTATATAGAGAGTAGAATATTCCCCATCTGGCAGATTTATCTCCTGCCCTTTACAGATTACTGCATTATCTTGTCCATCTTCGGTACTGCCCATTTTAAAACGTATTCCCTCGCTTTCAATTTCATCGGGCATCAATTCTGCCGGCATGCTTGTTTTCCCGTCAAGGCGCCCGTCATCTCTATTATCATCAAAACTAAAAGCATCCAGATTATAGGGGAGCATAACACTCATCTGCTCTGTCTCTTCGAAATTGTTTGTCTTTGATTTAAATTTAACAGCAAAAGTCTTTAGCGTATAATGACTAATATTGAAGTTTAGGGTATTTCTTGTAAAACTAACCTCACCTATTTTCTTTTCCTGGCCATTTACTTCATAAGCATCATCTATCTGCCCAGGAAATTTAATATTGATACCACTAGCATCTTTCCCCAACAGTTCATTAACCCTTACAATATAATAATCGTCCCCTTCCTTTTTCTTAAAAGCCATCAAACCTACCTGTGGGCTACTTATGCCTAAAAACGAGATTGATTTTCCCAAAGGGCCTTCATGTTGTGGTGATTCAAACGCCAGCAAAGGCTGATTTATAAATCTTCCCTGCCAAGGAGAAAGACCTTTTTTCCAATCTCCCTTATGCGAATAAATACCATATTTAAACGTATGAATACCCCAATCCTGAGAACCTTGAACGACATATCTATTATTTATTCCCGGGGTAAACATAAGGGTCAACCTTAAAGTATTTTCATCAGGTTTATCAGAACCATATTTACAATCTTCCAGTATAGATACGCCAAACTTTGATGTTTCATCGGTCTGGTCAAACCATTCTTTTGATGGAACTTCAAACTTCAATTTATCGTTAACCCCTCTATCAATTGTCCCTACTCCCAAATTATAGGTTGACACATTATTAGTAGCCGTTAATGGAAAAGCCGCTTTAAGGCTTACACCTTTGGACTGCCAATCAAGTTCATTGTTTATTTCAAGGCGTTTTCCTGCTTCTCCAATCGACAAACTTATAACCTGAATTATCTCCGACCCCTGGCCTTTTCTTTTAACCTCCAATGCTACTCTCACCGGACCATCTTCTAAGATACGGAACGATGCTCCTTTATTCATAAAATCGAACGGAGGTTTTTGGCGTTCATCCCAGTGCATGTTCCATGCAGGCCACTCAAACGACTCTTCTGCCTGAAACTCAAGACGTGCAGGTTTTAACAATAATTCGCGTTTCATTTTCTTATCATAAATACTGGTAAAATCTCCATTGCCGTCTACTATAACTTTATAATATTCGTTTTCCAAAGTCCTATCTGTAATTTTCAGGACTGACTTTACAGATGTTTTACCACTCCTTTCTTTTACATCATAAACCGCCATACCGACTGAAGGTACCTCTGCCCTAAAAATAAACATTAGTATATTGTCTTTCTTTTCAATGATCTGGCTAGGCACAACTTCTCCTTTTTCATCAACAACCATAATATCGGCGGGTAACTTTTCATACTTCAATTGTGCTGTCACTATATCTTCTCTATCAATAGAAACGGGGTTATAAACTACAACTGCACGCCCTTCTACCTCAGTGTCCATATTTTTTATTATTGATGCCACAGAATTTTTCAGTACTTCAGAAAAACCATTTGCAGCTATAAACTCATCGTTCCATGCATATTCATATGCTTTGGGAATACTGGTACCTGGTAAAATATCGTGAAACTGGCTCCCGAGTACAAGCTCCCAGGCATTATTGAGCTTTTCATAGGGATAACACGAAAGCCCATAAAAATCTGCCATTACTGCAAGTTGTTCTGCAGATTGTGCCAACAACTCGTTCTTCCTGTTCATCTTCTTCATAAAAGACTGAGATGTTAACGAACCTGCACTGTGCTCAATAAGCAACATATCCCCGGTATATGCAGGAAGTGATTTTTGTATTTCCGGCGTAATATCTTTATACATCTGGTCGGATGAAGTAAGCACTACCTTAAATTTGCTATCACTATTGTTAAGGCTTCCAATTGCATTCTTAACATCATTCTCACGGGGGGCACCCCCCATATCTCCTACTCCATAATAACGGTAATCAAAAGCATAACCTGTATTTTCGTAATCTTTCTTTAACCTATTTTCCCAATTTTCATCCAAATCAAGACGGGGAGAAATGCTCCCAACATAATTTGTGGCATTTAATGCTGCCAGAATACCTTTCCCATCTGGCCCATACCAAGTACCGACATTAAATGGGACACCAACCGCCGACCTCCAAGTGAGTTTCTGCGTTGAAAAACCTATCAACCCACAATGGTTCCAAATAGAAGGCATATTTGCTAAAAACCCAAAACAATCGGGCAACATATAATCATAGCTTTCTACACCAAATTCCTTTCGGAAATAGTTATTGCCATACAATACCTGGCGTATAAGAGACTCTGACGAAGATACGTTTACTTCTCCTTCGTCAACTGAGGAGCCTGATACATACCAACGCCCTTGTTTTATATAATATCCTATCTTTTTATAAAGCTCTGGATAATATTCTTTCATCATGTGGTAACGCCGGGAACCAGTAAAATTGAATACATATTCCGGATACTTTTCGAACAAATGAAAGTTCTCGGTCATAATGTTTTTAATCAACGCATCAATTGTAGTGGTATAATCCCAGTTCCACTCTGTGTCGAGGTGAGAATATCCAACAACATACAACACCTTGTCTTTTGAGATATCATACCCTTCTCTTATTTCTAAAGGTTGAGATCTTAACACAAAATTTTCTGATATGCATATTACAATCAATAAAAAAATCTTTCTTATATATAAATTAAAATCATTCATCTCTTTATTTTTTAATACTTACCATATTGTAATTCTAAAACCATCAATTTTTAAATCTCAATTTAGCTTTAACCTTCATTTTTTCTGATTGGCAACGAAGTATCAATGGATATGATTGGGCTACAGTTTTCTCTTCTTGTTTTGGCGGCACACCAGGAGCCGTTGCTGTAAACACTGTAAATTTATCTGGTGATTTTAGCTTCAACTTTACACAACCATATTCTTCCATGATAGTAAATGTTCCTTTTCCATTTTTATACCTTACATTCTTCATCCATTTATATTCGGGCAGTAAAGTATCTCTTACTTCGGAAAAACATGCTGATCCTGTTAAAATCAAAACATAGTCATATGTATGGATTGAATCAGAATGACATGAAAAAGTATCATAAAAAAGATTTTTGTGTAACCTTAACTTTCGCTTCATCATTACATTTTTGTTAACCTTAACTAAAGCAGAAGCACTTCCGCCGAAATGATTTGGAGAAAAATCCAATAATTCCCCACAAGCTTTTTCCTGGTTTATCTTATCAACGGTAACGGTATTATGAGAAAAAGTATTTTTATACCATTCCCTGTATGTAGGAACGCCATACGCCGGTGTCCCCAGATCGGGCAAAATCTCATCTTCTCCATTATGAATAGATATTGACAACTTATCCGGATGTCCATGAACTCCTCCATCAGGGCCGTATTTTAAAGCAACTGTCTTATCCTTATATTTAAGCATTGCTACTCCTAAATCAGGGAATAAAACACTTTCTCTCTCTAAAAGAGATGGGGTTTTATCCACCTCCATTCCATTGATCAAGGCATTTGGGGACTTTCTTTTCGAATTGAGATAACACAAGCTTAGAAGATTTTTAAAACCAGGCTCATCAAATCTTATGGCTGCTATTTCATAAAGGCCGGCCTGTCCTATTAAAGACGTACCATACCATCCATCATTTTGTGAAGGTAAAGTCAAATCTGAATAAGACATTTGCAAAGGAGCACTAAACATATTCCGTAGCTGGTTATTGTACAGGTTAATATTTCGGCACCTTACAGCTTCCGCTGTTGATACAATTGCCTCCAGCGGATAAAAATGATAAACGACAGAACCTTCTTTCCACCATCCATCCGGATAGACATTTTGCCGGATATTTGTATAATAACCAAAATCCGGATCATTAAGAGCTATATCAACAATACTTTCATTTTCTAATGCAATACCCAATGCTGCTAAAGCACAATTATGCCAAGTCTGCCAATTTCCTTCAACCTTTTTGGTAAGGAGTAAATTTGTACATTCTTTTAAATAATTTTGTTTTATTAAACTGTTCTCTTTATCTGTTAACCTGCCCTTAATAACACTATACACTCTTGCTGCTTTATTTGCCCAAACAGCTTCGTCTAAACTTTGCGAAAACATCTTTCCGCTATAATTTGTAGTTTGCTTAATAGTGCGATTATGTTCTACATATGAAGGATACTTCTCTGCATACGACAACAATAATTGTTTTGCATTATCTGCATATTCAACGCTATCTGATATTAGAAAAAGAAACATATTAGCATATAAATAATCCAGGTTTTTGCTATGGGCCATCGCGATCCATGCCATATCATACTTATTTTCGCCTGACCAGTCTTTGCCGCAAGCCTCACAAAAATGATCAGCAGGTTTGTTCCAATCAAAAACAAATTGTTGTCCATGAATAGGACAAAAATAATCGTGGATATATCCCCCTTCTTTGTCTGGGGCATATAATGGATATTTTTTTCGTTCATCAATTATCTTTCTGAACCCTTCAACAATTGATTTTCCCCAAACAGTGGCAGAAGATTTTTTTATATTCCTAATATCTTCCCGGCTATAAAAAAAGTATTGAGAATCTTTCTGTTCCTGTGCTACTGTATATTTAGAAAAAGATAAAATGATAAATACAGAAATAATATGTAATACTACTGGCTTTCTCATATTGCTTTATTTACAATGGTTTTATAATCATTGTACAACCTCCACGTGACTGCAGGTAAGTATCAAACATACAGGCCGCATCAACCTTTTTTTTAGTAATTTTCACATGTGTCCTTGTTTTTATTTTTTTACCACCATCTGAGTAAATCGTCATCTCATATTTTTTCCCTGGCTCCAGAAAATCAAGTTTGATTGATATATTTCGCCCTTCATTATTTGTAATACACCCAACAAACCAATTGGCATTTTTACGGCGGGCAATACTTATATACTGACCAATTTCACCATTTAGAATTTTTGTATCATCCCAAACTGTTGGCAATGCATCAAAGAATTCTAATTCTGGCTCATCAGAAACATCATTTGGTAAATCGTACCAGTACAAATATTGCAACGGGCTATAATCAATTATTGACAATGCTAACTGATGACCCGAAGTATTCTCAAGCAATCTGGCTTTTGGATTTTGTTTTTTTATCCATGGTTTTATCTCGTCTCTATGGTAATAACAGATTGTAGCGTCTGCCGCCCCTGCAATAAATCGGGTAAATGGGAGTACTGTATTTGTATTGGCATCGGGGAATTCTTCGTTGCCCCTTATACCTTCCTGGGTAAGTAAATTCGGATAGGTCCGGTTAAATCCTGTTGGCCTGTATTCATCATGGATATCAACCATTATATGACGTTCTGCACATTTCTTTACTGCATCGTGTAACCATTCTGTCCAATGATATGATCCCACCATTACAAAGCCGAATTTTATACCGGCAACACCCCATTCTTCGTACAAAGGCAAAATCTGGTCTAAATATTTCACCAATGCCCTTTGGTTTACATATAACCAAACCCCGATTCCCTTACTTCTGGCATAACTAATTACTTCAGGTATATTTAAATCGTTTATTTTACATCGATTGGGATCTACATTTGATTTATTTGGATCTGATGATATGAAGTGCTCAGGGCCATACCAACCTGCATCGAAATGCACATATTCAATTTGCCGCTCTGCCGCAAAATCGACAACCTTTTTCGCCCCTTCTGTTGTTAACTCGATAATCCTAATTATTTTACCGGGTTTTATCCAGCCTGTATTATTAATTGCACATGGAGAATTGAGATTTAAAATCAAATCATTATTTGCTAATAAACCTGTAGGTTTCTCAGCTACCATAACAACTCTCCAGGGAGTTTTAAATGGCGCTATTTCTTCTACGTCACCATACATTGAACAATGAATGATATTTTCTTCTTCTGGCTCAACTTTGAATTTTGTTCGACAATAATTTACCATTTCAGCTTCAGTTAGAGAGACATATAAACCGTTATCCAGCTGAAGTGTTAGTGGTCTCTCTACCAAATCTTTCCATCCTTTTATTGGCAATAAACTATAATCTGCTTGAGCCCGATAAGCCACCCATGCTTTTGTATTTTCCGGTACCCTAAAAAATGTTTTCTCTGATTTTATTGATAAATAAGCTCCTCCCGTTTTCGGATTTTCAGGAAAAAAATAACGAAAGGCTATCCCTTCATTATAAGCTCGAATAATTAATTGCAAACGTTCGGAACTACCTGTTTTTTTGACTGATATAATTTTTTCGTTAAAATAATCGCGCACATTGGCTCTCTCTCCATAAACCGTATTCCACGTGGTATCTTTTGTTGTTTTTAAAACAGTATCAAAAGCCATATTTTGTTCCCATCCTGTTATCCCAAGACGAGATTTGAGAATTACAGGTTTGGAATTATAATTTATATGATAATAAAGTTCTCCATGATTTTCTTTGTCAGAAATATAAACTGTCATTTCAAGCTTACCGTTTGGTGAACTAATTAACTGTTTATCTTCTTGTTGGGCTACTAACTTAATAGTTATAAAAAGTATAAAGGGGATAAGAAAAAATCTATTCATTTAATATTCAATTTTACAGTATCAGAAATAAGTTCAACCTCTGAAATAATTGGAAGATGATCGGAGAGTTGACATTGTTTTGTCTCAGTGTAATTTAATTTCCAGGTGCGTCGCGGATATCCAAAAATATAATCAATCTTATTTTGTGGGGCATTTGCTGGTGAAGTAGGCTTATTATTACTTAAAGCCACCCAATCTTTAAATGGTATATTAATTTCGTTGGAACCCAGTTTTGAATTTAAGTCACCTGCAAGCAATACAGGATATTTACTTTTCTCTAATTTACCAACAACCGTTTCTATCTGTTCTATGCGGGCATTATAACTTGAATAATCGATATGGGTTGAGGCAAATATAATTGTATCTTGATTATTAAGCTCAATTGTGGCAATTAATACAGCCCTGTATTCGGTAACATTTTCTGCTTTGGGCAGAATTATTTTTTCTATGTTGATGTAAGGCTTTTTTGTTAAAATTCCAATTCCATATAACCCTCCTGCATATTCAATAGTTTTTCCGTACAAAGGAAACATGCCAGTATAATAACCTAATTCCGTTATAAAATCTTTCTTGTTTTGGTGAGGGGCCCTTTCTCTTGTTGTCATCCAGTCAAGTTCTTGAAGGGCTACAATATCTGGATCCTGTTCACTGATAAATTCTCCTAATTGTTGCAAAGTAGCCAATTCCCCGAACCTTACATTATAGGTCATAACTTTAATGCGAGCAGGCTCCTGCGCTGAGGAGAATATAAGAAAAACTAATAATAGGCTAAAAGTTGTTAAAAATTTTCTCATTATAATAAAATCTATCGTGAAAGATATTAAAACACAGGAGCCCGGTAAACCGGCCCCCTGCATAAAAAGCTGCTTTTATAATGGATATGGATCGTAAGGTTCAATTATTGATGCATTATTTGCAGTTCGAACATCAGTTTTTGGGATTTTAATGTCAAAAACAATTTTGTAGTTCCCATTTGCTGTTTGTGTTGTTTGTTTTATATAAACAACAGCCCATGCTACATTTTCAACTACACTAGGAGATACAGTAGGATGAGTATGGGTGCCCCAACCGATTACAAAACCACCTGTAGGTTTACTGGTTGGATCATAATAGTCCCCAACCCTTCTGCTTGATGAAACAACGTTATAATCAGCATAGTCTGTTATATAATCAGCCATATCTTCTTCTGATTCAATGGCACTTATGCCTTCTTCTGTAAAATTACCTCTTTTTGAAGTAAGCAACAGATACGTAAGCTTTGAAAAGCCAGGAATATATGGGGAAATAGCATCATAATACCCAGTACTTGCACCATAAGCATGCAAACTACATGGCTGTCCGCTAGTTCCTCTGTTTACAAAAACCCAATCAAGTATTGTTTGATTGTTAATCGCCACATCTTTTCCAAAAACATGAGGAGTGTGATATGCAGAAAAGAAACACATGTTATCATCCGGATCCGTTGACATTTCTAGATTCTCCAGGGTAACAATACGTGTATGAACAACTGGTATTGTTAGTGAAGCTGTGTTTTGTTTTCCTGAATTATTCTTCGCCACAAATTTAAGCCCCTCTATACTGGATTCTCCGGTTATATCTATAGAGAATTCAAATTCATTAATTGGATTATTACCTAAATCAATGGACTGGGACCCTCCTTCAACACCATTCTTGGTTATAAAATATTCAAGGCTGGTAATGTCAGAACCTGATTGAATTACTCCTGAGATCGTATTTTGCTCATCAAGAAAAAATCTAGATAATTCGGTAGAACCATCGCCTACCGTAACACTTATAAAATCTTCAGAAACAACATTCATCACTTTGAATGTATCCACTGAAATTCCACCTAACGTATTCTCTGCTTCAAAAAGAATATGTGTTAATCCTTCAGAAACAGGTACTGATTGCGAAAAGGTAACGCTAGACTTATCTGTGACCTCAATATTTATCGGTGTTGAATTACCCCCATTTATTACAGGTGTTAGGGTAATACTTTTTAATTCATGCACACTTTCAACGGTACCAGAAATTGTGAATGGGATACCAATACACGCCGTATTACGGAAATCCAGATCATTTTTAAAGGATAACTCTGGGGCTGTCATTACACTATCTACTTTAATCGTGCGTAAATTTATTTCTCCATCATTATCATAAACAGCAATAACAATCTGGTATAAATTTGACGTTACCGGGATCTTAAGAGTTGTATCAAGAGTAGTACCAGAAACTGGTATATCAACTCCTGCACTAACAACCGGTGATTCATATCCAACAATCTTGTCAACGGTTTTATAGTATGCTGTATCCAAACCACTTTCGCAAGTAATTTTTATGGGTATTTCTAAAATCCCATTCTCGTTTAGCGATTCATAATAGTCAGAAGCACCATTAAGGTCAATCGTATAATTCTCTATAATATCTTCGTCTTCGCAGGCATACCAAACAAAGCCTATAAAAAAGAACAAAATAATTTTTATTATATTTTTAGTCTTCATCTTTTACTTATTTAATGTATATAATTACAGAATGAATTTAATTTATAATTATTCGTTTTGTGGAATAATTACATCAGAGTTTGCATCAATGACCGATTGGGGAATAGGAAACACATCATCTCTTAAAGAACAGTTATCCACTGTATTTGCACATACTGAATAGCCATACTTTTTAGTTCTGCTACTATACATTTTCAAACGGCAAAGCGTTAATGAGCGTAACTCCTCTCCATATAATTCACGGCCTCTTTCATCCAATATATAATCAATATTTACATCTCCGGCATTAATGGCTTTAGCATTAGAACGAGCCCTAACAGTATTTATGTCTACAGCTGCTTTCGAATTATCCCCATACTTCATATAAGCCTCAGCCCTTAGAAGATAAGTTTCAGCCAATCTTGCTACATAATAATCCATAACAAATGTATTACTTGGGTCTGTGGTATAATGCCAGTCTGATCCCATCTTCATTACTCTTGGGTACCAACTAGACATTGTATCTGTACTTGTATAAAGCCATTCTTTTCTTATGGTATCTCCTGGGTGCAATTGTACTGTGATGGAAGAACCATCTGCTAAAGAAATTACCTGGGGCTCGGTTGGCCAGTTTCTTGTTACATCAACGGAATCTTGATATGTCATATCCGGATTAGGGACTTTTACAACACGGTTAATATTCCACTCTGCATTTCGGGTATCTTCTTTTCCTGATTTATCCCATAGATCATATAAAAAGTAGGTAGTTGGCCTCACCCATGCAATGCCTCTTCCCATCCAATCATAAGCAGTACCTGAATATCCAAATCTTGTCCATGACCAGAATGAAGGCCAAAATGCCCTTTCCTGATCGGTTCTTGTTGTTAAACGTCCTGAACCTTGGGGAAGACCTCCTGTCTTATACTTATCGCAGTGAATAATAAAAATGGACTCTTTATTTCCTTCCTGATAACTGAAGTTTGTAGTTCCATCTTCTTTTGTTATCTGAAACAAATCCCAGAAAGCATCTTTCCCTTCAACATCAGCCCGGTAACCGAAACGGTCAGTCATCAATTCATAGACACTTCCATCAATTACTTTACTCGCAGCATCAATTGCATTTTGATAAAGCGTCTTATCAGTCCCTCCTTGTTCATCAGCCAAAGCAATATACATCTCTGAAAGGAAATGATAACCAGCACCACTTACTAAACGTCCCACCTCTGTAGTTGTTTCAGGAAGATGCTCTGCTGCAAATTTAAAATCTTCAACACATAACGCATAAATATCTTCGCGTGGATCGCGGGAATATCCCAGGCTCGGATCCGAAATTGGCTCTGTAATAAGTGGCAAATCTCCCCACAACTCAGCTAAAAAACGATAAGCCATTCCTCTAAAGAAATGAGCCTCTGCCTGTATTTCTAATTTTTCCTCCTCATTAACCCACTCTACTTCTTCATTTTCTGATTGAGATAAAATACTGTTTGCATAGTTTACCAGTTGATATTGACGAGTAAACAATTCACTTAACCATCCTGCGTTACCATTAAGGTTTGTATAGTTTGTCCAAACATTTTCATCGTACCTGCTAAAATTTATATCTGCGCCAACTCCAAAATGCACAAAATAATCATCGTTATCTTTATATACATAGTTCTCGCGAAACAAAAAATAGAGATAGTTCAATCCTGACTCAAATTGAGCCCCGTTTAGAAAAGCATTATCAATAGTTAAAAAATCTCCTGGCTCTTCCTTAAGAAATTCATCATCGTCACATCCACTAAAAGGAAGAAGAAATAGTGAAATAAATATATATAGTATCTTTTTCATGCCAATCATTTATTAATTGTTTATAAATCATCTATTCTTAGAATGTTACATTCAGACCCAGCGTATAAATCTTAAAAACAGGGAACCCAGATGTACTTGCGTACTCTGTACCAGTTTCTGGATCGAGACCTTCCCAACTTGTTAATGTCCAAAGGTTCTTTCCTGACACATAAACTTTTAACGCTGAAATTGGAGTCTTCTTCAACAAATTAATGGGCAAAACATACGAAAGTGAAACATCCTGTAGACGGAGGAACTCACGTGTTTTAGGGAAATAATAATTAAAAGCTGAATTATTATAATTTATCCTGGTAACTGAATTAGACGGATTCTCTGGTGTCCAATACTCCTTATCCAACCAGTTTGCACTGGTGCCACCATAAAGGGCATTAGGTAAATAAGCATAAGTATTATTCCCTATATACCAGTTATCATTACCTCCTCCTGCTATATAATTAAACAGGCAGTAAAACTCAAAATTCTTATACGTAAGCGTATTGGAGAATGTCATTGTATAATTAGGTTTTGAGTACCCCACAATAGTCCTGTCGTTGTCGGCATCAATTTTCCCATCGTTATTTAAATCTTTAAATTTGATATCTCCTGGTTCTCCACCATAAATAGCTATGTATTCAGCATCATCAAGTTGAACTATACCATCCATTACATAAGTATAATTTGCCCCCATTGATTTACCGATAAATAATGAATTTGAGATGTCATCATCTTCCTTTCCATCACCATCTGTATCTTTCCCGTAAAGAGAGACAACTTCATTACGGTTTATCCAAAAATTCACGCCAGATCTCCAAGAAAAATTAGATCCCGAGTAGTTTATTGTATTAACCTGAACCTCAACCCCTTTATTATTAACTTCTCCGATATTGTCTAAAACAGAACTAAATCCATTAAAAATAGGAATTGAACGGCTTAAAAGAAGATCTGTAGTATTTGAATTGTACATATCAAAAGAACCACTTAACTTGCTATTGAAAAAAGAGAAATCCAATCCAAAATTAAGGGCCGTAGTTTTTTCCCAATCCAAACTTTTGTTTGCTAATTTATTGGCATATACGCCAACAACAGATTCATCTCCTAGTAATATATAAGCGCTATTGCTCATGGTAGGATAAGTAGAATAAGCCCCAACAGAAGGATTACCGTTTTCTCCGAAGGATAATCTAAATTTCAGATGATCCAGCGAACTTAGCCTATCCCTTATAAAATCTTCTTCACTCAAGGTCCATGCAATAGAACCCGCACGGAAAAAGCCGTATTTATGTCCTTCGGCATACCCCGAATAACCATCGCGACGTATTGAAGTACTTAACAGGTATTTTCCTTTAAAAACATAATTAAGACGCGCCAAATAAGCCAATTGAGACAATTTAGAATAAGAAGTATTTATTGAATAATTTGCTGTATTTCCTAACTCCAATGCATCAACCCCCAGCACACTCGTTCCGATTGCTGAAAAATCTGACGCACTCATCGTCATAGAATATCCTTCCCGCTCCTGTCTTTCAGCTAATAATGTAACATCAAACGAATGCTCTCCAAAATTTTGCTTATAATTGATTAAATGATTCATATACCAATCTGTACGCCCCTCATTTGTTTTTGAACCATTTGCTTCTACCAAATGACTGGATGCATCTATTAATTCATTAAGCAGCATTGTGTTAACATACATATTTTCATCCATAAAGCTTGCAGAGTGGCCTTCCCATCTGTTTAACGAATAGTTAAAGGTGTAGGAAAGACCGTCTATCCAAGGTACATCAACGCGTGCAAATGTTGCCCCCCTGTAATTTTGATCCCGATCCTCATCAAACTTTTGTGTTTGCCATAAAGGATTGGATGTTGTAGATTGTCCCTGTGGATATCTTTCCAACCTATACGTAAAATCCTCAAATCCAGGGTTATCATCACCTCTATCATGAACGTACATATAAGAATAAGGGCCGTCTATTGTTCCTAAACGCAAATCTGCTGCAACTCCATCTGCATTTTTACTAATTATATTAAGATTTACGCCTAATTTTAACCAGTCGGTAATCTGAGATTCAATTTTCCCCAGAACAGAAAACTTATGAAACTGATCTCCAACAACAATACCTTCCTGATCCATATAATTACCAGAAAAATAGTAATTAGAACGCGGGCTAGCCCCAGAAATACTTAATGCGTAATTCTGGAATACCGCTAAACGGGTAACTTCATCAAACCAATCGATAGTTTGATTGTCTTCAATTGCATCCAACTCGTAAAGAGCCAAATATTGTGAAGGATCGTAGACAGAGCCAGGATTATCAGCTAAAAACCGTGCTTTTTTTAATTCTAAATATTCCTCAGGGTCAAGCATATCAGGACGATTTGTGTAAGTTTGGACCCCTGTTGTTGTATTGACCTGAACTGTTGGTTTATCCCCTTCTCCTCGTTTTGTTGTTATCAGTATAACCCCATTAGCAGCTAACGAACCATAAACGGCTGTAGCGCTCGCATCTTTAAGCACATCCACAGATGCTATATCAAGTGGGTTTATTTCATTCATACTCCCGACGAAAACAATTCCATCAACAACAATAAGAGGTGTATTTGAAGCATTAATAGAATTTTGTCCCCGGATGTTAATGCTTGGGTTTCCTCCAGCATTATTAACTGCACCAATATCAAATCCAGGCATCGAACCTTTTAACGCATCTAAAAGGTTGATATTAGGCAAGGTTATTATGGGAGAATCCTCTAACTTAATTGAGGCAATAGCACCTGTTAAATCTTTTTTACGGCTAGTACCATATCCGATTACTACAACTTCTTCAAGAGTCTGTATATCTTCAATTAAGACAACATCTATTGATGTTTGCCCTGTAACCTCAATTTCTTCAGTAAGATAACCAACAAATGAGAAACTTAAGACAGCATTGGGCGAACTGACTGAAATAGTATATTCTCCATCAAGGTTAGTAATAGCACCATTCGTTGTGCCCCCTTCTGTAACATTTGCCCCGGGGAGGGGTAAACCGCTGTGATCTGTTACTTTTCCTTTTATGATTAGTTCTTGTTTAGACAGCATAGAAAATCCGCCTTGCTCATTTATATACAAAGCAACAAGGCGATCAATTATTTTATACTTAATATTCGAATCTTTTAGAATTTCATCAAGAACCTGTGCCAGATTTTTATTTTGAAAAAAAACTGACACCATCTTATCCAGATTAACATTTTCATTGTAAAAAAACCGAAATTCGGTTTGGTTCTCAATCTCACATAAAAGATTTTCAATACTAATATCTCTGGCATTTAGGGTTAGTTCTGTATTTTGCGCATATGAATTAGATGCACTGACACTTACCATAGTTATGGCCAAAAACAGAATTGTTAGTTTCACTTTCTTAAAAATTTGATTTAACCAAGGGACTCTACCATTGGCTCTAAATGTTTTTTTCATAATTTTACAATAGGTTTTACATAGAAATTAAAGAATGTAGACTGATAAGTTGGAGACCGGCCAGGGTTTCCAACTTTTTTTATACCTGCCTATTTCAAGGAGGTATTAAATAATATATGTTCTTCATAGCTTTTATTAGATTTCAAAATTATCTTGATTTTGTTATTGTTACGATTCTTGTTTCTTCATCAATAGTGAACTGAACGGAACTGGTTATCTTCAATATTTCCAGGACTTCGCTAAAAGACTCCATTCTGATAGTTCCTGTGAACCTCAATTCCTCTATTGAATCATCTTGCAGGTTAATTTTCACATTATACCATCGCTCTAGTCTTTTTACAACATTCTTAAATGTTTCGTTTTTAAAAATCAATTCCCCATTAACCCAGGAAATAAACATTTCAGGATTAACTTTTATAACTTTTCCTTCCTGGTTATTCTCTCTATAATATTGTTGTCCAGGTTCAAGAAATATTTCTTTGTTATTATCAATTTTCACTTTACCGGTTACAAGAGTTGTTTGAAACATTTCTTCATCATAGGCACTTACATTAAAAGTTGTCCCCAATACTTCTATGTCTCCTTGTTCCGTTGACACCACAAATGGTTTTCCATTTTTTTTAACATTGAAGAAAGCTTCTCCCACCAACTCTATTGTTCTTTCTTTTCCGTATGACAACGGAAATACTACTTTAGAACCAGAGTTGAGCCAAATTTTTGTGCCATCGGGTAATTCAAAACTTGTTCTTGCACCATAAGGAGTGGTTATGGTTTGGGTAATAATTTCATTAGAATTATTTTGTCTTTGAAAATAAAAAATACCGCCTATTACAAAAACTAATAAAAATATTGCCGCGACATAGCTTACTGTCTTATAAATAAAATATCTTCTGTTAAAGTTAGGGCTGGTAGTCCCAAGTCTTTGGTGTATTTTCTCTATAAAATCCCTTTTAGTGGGTATAATTGTTTTTTGGTTAAGACACTCCTGCCAATAAGATGAAAGAAGTTTATTTAATTCCTGAGTATTTTCATCAGATAGTAAATTACTGATTACAGAATCAATCTCTTCTGGATTTGCATTCCCATCTACATATTTCCGAAATTTTTCCTCCATTATGTTCTTTTAACTATTAGAATTACGCAATTTTTGATTTCAACCCTAAAGGTGAAATACATTTTTTTTATTTTTAATCTTATCTCAATATCTTTTCAAACATTAAAACATCAATAAACATTTGATAATTAGCTAAAATGAGACATGCGACAAACCTTATTGTATTGATATTTTTTCAACCGGCTTGGATTCTAGTCAAAGACAAGGAAGAGAGGCTTTAAAATGATTTATGAAAATAATTCGTTCCATTACTATAACAGCGCAGATTTGATTAATTCTCCAAGAGCGGAATTAGGTAACCATCAAAAAAAGAATGTGCAACCCCTATTGAGATTCACAAAAAAACTCTAATGGGTGTTAATAAAATATTTCAAATAACAGGAGAGAGATTAGACCAAAATCCTTCAGATTTTCTTTAAAAACCTTTAATGTTTTAGTGATATGATATTCAACCGTTTTTACTGAGACACCTAATTTATTGGAAATTTCTTTATTTGACAGGCCTTGCTTTCTGCTAAATTCATAAATGGTTTTAGTTGTTTCGGGCAATTGTTCTAAAAGACTATTTACCTTTTGCTCCATTTCTTCGTATTCAATTTTCGATTCAGTTTCAAAATCATAAAGAATTTGATTTTCTTGTAGTCCCATTCTTAATTTTATATCTTTCTCATGAGCCCGAATAAAAGAAACAACAGCGTTTTTTGTTATCGTAAAGATATAAGCTGTAAAGGTTTCTGCGGTTGTTATCTTAAACCGGTTCAACCAAATTTTTAGAAATACATTCTGAAGTATATCATCAACTTCATCCTCTAATTTGATTAATCCTTTACAAAATCGATATAACCGAAAATAATATCTATCATACAACAAATCCAAGGCCCGTGCATCGTCAGCTTTTAACCTGCTAACAATGTCGGCCAAACTAATAGACGATTCTTCAGAAATTTTCTTCTTCATATTGTAAACACTCGAACAGGGCGAAAATATTTAAAATATGTTATTTTTTTCATTATCCTAACAATTATTCAGCAAAGATAGTGTATGTGTGTTTATCTCAAGAAACGGAAAACGATCATTGACGTTATGAAAAAGAATGTTGGATATATTCTTGAGGGATATCTTTTCTAAAACTTACCAAAGCCTTGTTTAAGTATAGGTTGCCTTAAATCCAACACCAATGTTCGCGTTAATACTCATAAATTACAAAAATTTATTTTAAACAGGCTTTTTAAATATCATTTTTTATTAATTTTAGTAATAAACTAAAAAAAGGTTATTAATGAATATTATAAAAAAGATTGAAAACAGTTTTGCTGCAAGAATTAGTGTATTAATTGGTGTATTTTTAATTGTACTACTTTTTGCGTTAACCTTTTTGGTTAATAAAGCCCAAAAAGACAACCTTCTAATGGAAACAGAACTATGGATAGAAGAAGACTTAAGTGACTTTACGAATTATTTAGATGTAGTAGAGAACAATACCCCTGCCGGTTTTAGCGAAGATGACTATAAATTAATAAAGCCTGTTTTTGATAAAAAAAAATATTTTAAAAGAGGATATCCAATTATACTTAAAACAAATGGCCTTTTTTTAATTCACCCTGAAACAGAAAATGAAAGTGCAGCCGGAACTTCATATCATAATGCAATAATCAATTCCAATCAAAACCAGGGAAAAATTCATTATAAATACCCCAACGAAAAAGGCGAATGGAAATATTTATTTTTCAGGTATTACGAACCTTATGATGCCTTTATCTGTGCCACCTATTACCAGAACGATGTTGTAGCCGAACTTAGTAAAATTAAAAGAAATACATACATCGGGTTATTCCTGTCGATCTTAGTGGTAATTTTTGGAATTAGTAAAATTTTACAACATTCTTTTAACGAACTAAAAAAAGTTACAAATTCTATTTCATCACTTGCTCTTGGTAAAGCAATTACAACCCATGAATTTAAAGGCAAAGGTGAAATTAGCCAAATAAACAAAGAGTTAAACAAACTAATAAATAACTCACAACACACTACGAACTTTGCCAAGGAAATAGGCCACGGCAACCTGGAAGCTAACCTTGAACTTCTTAGTGAAGATGACGAACTTGGAAAAGCACTTCTTGAAATGCGAAATAATTTAAAAAATGCCGCAACGGAAGAAAAGAAAAGACAGGAAGAGGATAATAGAAGGCAATGGTATAACGAAGGAATTGCAAAATTTGCTGAAATCATTAGAAGGCATGATGATTTCACAAAACTTTCATCCGAATTTATTATTCAACTTGTAAAATACTTAGAATTAAATCAAGGTGGTATCTTTTTATTAAACGACGGAAATGAAAACGACAATTTCTTTGAATTAACAGCAGCCTATGCTTATGACCGTGAAAAATTTTTAAAGAAAAGGGTCGAGCTTGAAGAAGGATATATAGGAGCATGCTTCCTTGAAAAAGAAACTGTTTATCTAAAAAATATCCCTGACGATTATGTTCAGGTAACATCTGGTTTAGGGCATGCCACGCCAAAATACCTGGCTATAATCCCCATAAAAATGGAAGATGATGTACTTGGTGTTATTGAATTAGCAAGCTTTGAAGAAATTCCTAAATATCATGCTTCTTTTGTCGAAAAAATAGCTGAAAATATCGCTACTTCTTATTCTTCTTTGAAAATTAACAAACAAACCCAAAAACTACTGGAAGAAAGCAGGCTACAATCACAACAAATGATTGAGCAGGAAGAAGAGATGAGACAAAATATGGAAGAGCTTCAGGCTACACAGGAAGAAAGCGCCAGAACAGAAGAATTACTGAGAAACGAAATTGCTGAAGCGAAACAAACAATTGCTGAGTTAAAAAGTCAATTAAACTCATAAATTCATGGAAAATTCCCGTAGGACTTTTATAAAAAGCAACAAAAACTCCTGTAATGATCCTGGAAAATGTTTGCTATCGAAGGGACGTAATGGCTATCCTTAATATGGTGCGGCAAGATATGTTTAAAGAACTCACTGATTGTCAATACAGTTACCAACATAATCTAAGAGAAGTCAAGTTTAATCCGGGGGTTGAGTTTGGAGAGAAAGGTAAGCATGAGTCAAAATGGAGGACTTATCACTCCGCTGAAAGAAATGGAGATGTATATCCAACACATGGAACCGGGCCTATTGCAAATTACCTCGATATTAACAGGGGTAATCGTTTTGTCTCGTTGACTTCCACCTCTATCTGAAAAATCAATTGCAATGGGTGGCCAACTTCAATTATTTCCAGATTTCACCCGCGGGCAATGGATGATGAATACTAGTTATAATTCTGAACTTTTAATAATCTATTGCTTCTTTCATCTAAGTTTTAAAAATTTTAATATTTTTGCAGACCCATTAATAATGGCGAATTATTATTGATTAATGTTTATTTGAAAATCATTTAATCGGGATGTAGCTCAGTCAGGTTAGAGTACTGGTCTGGGGGACCAGGGGCCGTAAGTTCGAATCTTATCATCCCGACAACAAAGGTTTTTCACAAAACCAAAAGCCTGAAAATCATAAGATTTTCAGGCTTTTTCATTTTTATAAAATCAATTTCAACCATACAATTTCATTAAAAATATGCCCTATTTGTTTTGTCATCCTAAATTATTCACTCAAATGTTTTAGATAAAACACTTCTTTTGTGCCAAAAACATCAAAATAAAATTGACTATTACTCAAGGATTGTAATGAGCGATTTATCAACAACATTAATAAATTTATCTAAATACATGAACTACTATTTGTTTAAAACTTTTATTTTTTATTATTTAGTAAGCATCTACACTTAACCAACCAATATGGGATTGAGGAGGCGGAGCATTGAATTGCGAATAAATACCTAATAAGGTGGTTAAAAGAAAAAACCCTGGAAACGGGGACGTAGATTTAAGCCTGAATAAAATTGAACAAAAAAAATAAAACAATCACTTTTGATTTTGTTGTGCACAGGGATCAAAAACGGATCAAACTTGTTTTTGATTACAACGATGAACTGATCAACAAAATAAAAACGATACCCGGAAGGGCGTGGAGCCAAACAATGGGGTGTTGGCATGTACCAGATAATGAGATATCCAGAAAGCATCTAAATACAATTTATAAAGAAGGTGAAATTGCTATACTAAAAGCTGTAAAGAAACAGCCAGACTCAGATATTCAAATAGAAATAGATGAATATGAAAGACTTATCTACATAAAATTCCCTTTTGATGAAGACATAAAAAACTCAATTAAAAAACTTGAAGGTGCGTGGTGGCACCAGGGGGCAAAAGTCTGGTCGGCACATAAAACTAAAGATAATATTGTAGCGATAAAAAAAATCTTTTCAAATCAATCTTATCAATTAAACGAATCAGGAAAAAAAGAAGAGACGAAACAAAAACAGGATACACCAAAACAAAAGCTAACTGATATAATTGATAAGGTATTTTATCGTGAGATGCGACTGAGAAAACGAAGCGAGAAAACAATCGAATGTTATAAAAAACATATCAATGTGTTTCTCCATTATTTCTCGGGCAAAGATATCGGAGAATTAGAAGCCGACGAGATTAGAGAATATATATACAAATTAAAAGAAAACAAGCAATTCTCATATCAATATCAAAACCAATTTATAAATGCGATTAAAAGATATTACGAATTTGTATATAATAGAGAAATTACGTCTATAGAGCTACCGAGACCAAGGCGAACCAGGCAACTTCCCAAAGTTATCAACAAAGAAGATATCATAAAAATGATAAACACGTCGCATAACCTAAAACACAAATTAATTTTAAGTTTACTTTACGGGTGCGGGTTACGAAGAAAAGAGTTAATTGAACTAAAGATAGAAGATGTTGACTTGCAGAGCAGGACATTGCTTGTACATGGAAAAGGTGACAAGTACAGGATGTTACCACTTGGCAATAATCTTGTAGAATTATTGAAAGAATATATAAAAAGCTATTTGCCCAAAAAGTATGTTTTTAACGGTCAAAATGGAGATTTATATTCAGAAAAGAGTGTGGGAAGCATTGTAAAATTACATGCACAAAAGGCAGGCATCAAAAACCGCATAACACCCCATACATTGAGGCATTGTTTTGCTACCCATCATTTAGAAAACGGAGTAGACCTAAGGGTTGTACAGATACTTTTAGGACACCAAAGCAGTAAAACGACAGAAATCTACACACATGTAAGCAGGAGAGATTTAAAAAAGATACATAATTTACTAGACTAAATTTGCTAAATTAGCAGAATGATAAAAGCACAAAACATTCCCCTTATATCCCATATAAGCATATAATAGGAATGTTTTATGCCTATATAAACAAGTTGTAAGAAATTGGGGTCGCATTGGCCAGTGTTTACGGTCAATTTTGGGACAAAAAAAGCCCTTCCCTCTTTAAGGGAAAAAAATGATAAAATGAGAATTTTACCAGGGGAAAGTTTTTTCGGTGATACCGTGTGAAAGCTCGCTTTCAAAACGTGAGACGTTTAAAAACTTTACGGTTGGTAAGTTACAGGATTTTTTTGAGAAAATCAAGTCACTTTCCAACGATTTTTTTCCCTTAAAGAGGGAAGGAACCACTTAAAAGTCCTGTCCCAACAGTATTTTTGACATTCCCATATACCAATATATAGAAAATAAAAAATACATAAATTGACCGATAAACAGATAGTTAAAGGTAAAGCGACCACCACCTACGTTGATTTTGGGAAAAAGCCATCGCACTTAGAAGGCCATCACACGGAATCAACTTCTTACAACAGCGTATCATATGTCATTGCGCTTGAGCATTGGTTGTTTAAATAACTATATTTGTGACAAGCGCAACGGCATATATACGCGGATCGTTGTGTGCAAGCATGCGCAAGAGAGATGGTCAGTAGAGCAACAGCGATTAAGAGAGTAAATAAAATTTTATACAGTTTAAAAAATGAAATACATTCTAATTTTTACATTTCTTTTATGCATAGAATTTTCTTCTGCGCAAGTAAATAAGAGCGACAAACAAAGACTCATTGTTACTACAGACCTTGGTGGTAGTGACCCCGATGATATCCAATCCATGATTCACCTTTTGGTCTGTTCCAATGCAATTGACATTGAAGGGCTTGTAAGTTCACAGGTTTGGGTAGACGACCCAGACAAAACCGCAAAGATAATTGAAGTTGTCAATTGGTATGAAGAAGTATTACCTAGTTTGAAGCAGCAAGCGACCGGATATCCGGAAGCCGACTTTTTAAGGTCAATAACAATGCAAGGGCAAGCAAAATCCAATATGTCCGGCGTGGGAGAGGGTAAAGATTCTCCGGGGTCAGAATTAATTATTTCAGAGGTAGACAAGAAAGGGGACAACCGCCCGGTATGGATTGCCGGATGGGGTGGCATGAATACTGTTGCACAAGCACTCTGGAAAGTAAAAAATACTCGAAACAAAAAAGCATTAAACGCATTCGTAAAGAAAATACGACTTTATGACGTGCTTGGGCAAGATGATGCGGGTGCTTGGATTGCGAAAAACTTTCCTGACATTGTATATATACGCAACAAAAAAATCTATGGATGGGCACCATCTGACGATTGGGTGAAGGACAATATTCAGAACATCAAGCCCTTTGGTGTGCATTACCCAAATAGAATTTGGGCTACAGAAGGCGATACTCCTTCTTTTCTTTATGTTTATGCCAATGGTTTAAACGTTCCGGACCACATCGACTATGGTGGCTGGGGCGGACGATTCTCCACTAATAAAGAAAGTGGAATTCGAGGCATGAGTTTCATTGTTAAAAGTGGTAAAGATGAAACTCAATATGACCCTTATTACATGTATGGTAGTACAGAAGAGGGAATTGAAGCCATTAACAAATGGCAACAACATATCTGGAATAATTTTGCAGCTCGAATGTTATGGACTACTACAGAAGATTATTCTGCTGTAAACCATCACCCTGTAGCCATTGTAGATGGTGATAATTCATTAAAATGTTTATATAAAAGAGCTAAAGCTGGAAATGCTTTGATTTTTGATGCTTCTGAATCAAAAGACCCTGATGGAAATCAATTGGATTATAAATGGTTCGTTTATAATGAACCAAGTACCTATAAAGGTGCCATAACCTTAGAAGAGAATTTTTCATCTAAATGTAAAATACTAGTACCTTCTGATGCCTCAGGCATGACAATACATCTTATTTTAGAAATAACCGACAAAGGTATTCCGGCTTTGACTGGTTATAGACGGATTGTAATAAATGTAGACAAAGAAGAATAAATGCCAGCACACAACAATAAATATACGTAATGCGGGGCTATTGGCTAAATTTGAACTGTAATGCATTTAATAAATAATTTAGTGGTTTGATACTTAAGTGCCTTGAAATCCCGCACTACGCATATTCGAGCCGTTGGGGGCAATTAAGGCAGAGAACTAAAACATAGTACTATGATAAATAGATTGGTGATTTTTGCAATAATAATTTTAGTGATAGGATATTCCTGTAAAACTGATAATTCCAATATTGATATTAATAATAGTCCGATTGATTCATTGAATACAATCTTGCAAACATTAGGGAATAAGAGAGACAGCTTGATTAAAATAGAATCTGATTTGTATGCGAAATTAATATATATAAAACCCCAATCACCTGCTGGATTTTCTATCAACTATAATTCTGCAACTTATGGAATCGGAAACATTTTATTTGCCGGGAATAATCATTTTAAATTAGATGGAGGTAAATATCAAACATTACTAAAACACAATAAATCTAAAAAATATCGTATCGTTTTCGTTGATTTGTACGGAGATTGGAGAATTGAAAAGGATTCTATATTCATACATGCAACTTTGGCAGCGGGAAAAAAATTCCTTAAAAATGACAGTTGGGGTGCGAGTTTTAATGAAATAATAGACACTACATTAGTTTTAAATTGGACAGAAATAGTTTTAAATTCAATGAGCAGAAAGGATAATCCTTTGACCGAAAAACAAACAAGGATTTTATACGACAATGTAACAAACTCGAATGTACTTAACAAAGATTCTCTATTTGGAGATTATACTTTTCTATCAGTCAGACAAATTGACCAGAATGAGATAAAAAATACTTCTAAAGAAAAGCTAAGAATTATGAGGAATGAAATTTACGCCAGATATGGATATCAATTTAAAGACTCATCAATGACTAATTACTTTAATAATCAGATATGGTATAAAAAGAAATACTTTGATTGTGATTTAACTGATTATTTGACTGATATTGAGAAATATAATATTGATTTGATTAAAAATTATGAAGATGGTAAGAAACTATAAAATATTATTTTTATTGCTTCTGATTTTTAATGTTTCATGCGTTAATAACAAAGAAGGCATCTACGATAAAGAAAAGAATAATGAGGTTATTAAATTAAAAGAGTATGAAATTGATAGTATTCAAAAAGAAATATCGAAAGTTGAAGAAAATATAAAAACATATAAGAAATTGTTACTGCCATATACAGTTAATGAACCTCTCGGATTAATAGTTTGTATCAGTGATCCTAATTATTATACTTATTTAAGTTTTTATAAAGACTCAAAATTAGAAGATTATTATGATGGGCCTGGTGGCTCTATAATGAATGGCACATGGAGATTTGAGAGAGATACCATTTATTATAAAACTAAGCAATACATAAAAGAACAAAAGATATCATTTAGTGACCTTCTAAGAGAAAGTCAATCATTAAAGCATTCTTTTAATTATTGTATAGTTGATAAGATATCAGAAAACAAACTGGACAAAAAATAACTGCCCCCAACAATGTATATACAAAATAGGCGAAATAGTAGTAAATTCAAAGGTTGTAGCCCGCTTCAAAATTATAACGGTTCGATAAGTTTGAAGCCCGCAATCGCCTACTTTGCATATACTCAACGTTACCGGCAATAGCAACAAGAATGACGACATGATAATTAAACAAACAAAGTAAAATGATAAAAAGACAAATAATCCTATTCACGCTGACTATTCTTATGACTAATGTTTGGGGACAACAAAATGATAAAGAGAATACATCAATGGTTGTTGCTTCAGCCAAGAAAATGAATATTGTATTTCTCGGACTTGCAAATCCAATTGATATAGCAGTTTCTGGAATTTCATCTAATGATATTAAGGTTCTCGTTGATAATGGAAAAATCACTGGAGAAAATGGACATTATTTTTTGATACCTGATAAACTTGGAAACACTACTATTTCTGTGTTTCATACAGACAAATTAATCGGTAAGTGTTATTTTAGGGTAAAACAACTTGATGCTCCCTTGCATGTAACAATTGCAGACAAGAAAGGTGGAGAAATATCAAAAAAAGAGTTAATATCAGCAGGATTCTTAAAGGCATATTTCCATCCATCTGACTTTGACCTGAAAGCAAGAGTAGTTGCGTTTAGGATTATTACGGTAAAAGATGGATATGTGAAAGATTTAAAAAAGACTGGAGATAGATTAAATAATGACATGATTGAGTTGATTGAGAGTTTGGAAAGTGGGAGTCCATTATTCATTGAAGGGATAAAAGTTGAGAGTGCAGATGGAGTAATACAAGATTTTGACCCATTAAGCTTTAAGATAATTGATTAAAAATAGATAAGTGATTGATAAACTAAAAACTACAGCCGGTAACACGCGGTCATAAAACATTGGGGCGAAGTGTTTTTTTGAGCCTCGGTTCTCGCATCAAAGTTCGTTGTACCTTGATAGTGAATTAGCTCCGAAGCCCCCAATGTTTCATACCGCCATCCGTTAGCAAACATTAAGTGAGAAGCACATGAAACATAATAAAACGAATTATTTAGTTTTTATAGGATTACTTATTATTGTTACTGGATTACAATCATGTAAGAATGATAATAATTCAATCAATACTATACAAGTAATTGCTGATACATTAAAATCTATAGAAACGAAAAATCCTGTGGATTCTGACGGGAAAACATTTATTTCTAGAACAGGTAAGCTATCAATTATTGACACTACTAAGATTAAATTCTATAGTTATTTTCTCATAGAACAAACAACAAAACTAGATACCTGCAAAAATTTAAACGATTATGTAGGATTGGTTAAAACTGAGGATAATCGATACTATTTGACAAATTTTCAAGCTCTTAAACAAATTTATATCGAAGCAACAGGGGCTGGATTTTGGCAGTTTTATACAAATTTAACTGTTAAGCCCCAATATATCTTTGAATCATTTAAAGTGGATACAACTCACTGGATAAAGGGTCGGGGTTATGAAAAATCAATTTTTGCCATTGGTGATTTTACTGAATATAATTTAAACAGATCACATTATTGTTTCTATACAACCGGCGAAATTGAGCAACAAGTAAAAGATAATATTAACCCAATACAATCATTAAAAGATTATAAACTTCATTTTCGATCGATAATTAATAACTCATTATCTGATACGGTGATTTATAGTAATGAAAATGTTTTTCCAGATTTAGGTGAATATATTCATGGTATTGGCATTTCATGGATTGGTGATTTGAATAGTGATGGTAAAATTGATTTTATAACTTATAGACGGAATCATTATACTCATTTTGGTAATTCATTGTATTTTACCTTCGGTGATTCGAATTTAGTTGTTAAAAAGCTTGCAGATTTTGATGTGTCAGCAGATTAACGTTTGCTAACATCAAATATAAGTAAGCTGGGCGAAAGTGTTAAATTTGAAAGTGAATACAAGTAACAAAAATAGTAACGGTTTGATAGTGGATAGGCTTCGAAAACCCAGCCTGCTCATATTTGAGGGCCGTTGTAAGAAATTGGGGTCGCATTGGCCAGTGTTTACGGTCAATTTTGGGACAAAAAAAGCCCTTCCCTCTTTAAGGGAAAAAAATGATAAAATGAGAATTTTACCAGGGGAAAGTTTTTTCGGTGATACCGTGTGAAAGCTCGCTTTCAAAACGTGAGACGTTTAAAAACTTTACGGTTGGTAAGTTACAGGATTTTTTTGAGAAAATCAAGTCACTTTCCAACGATTTTTTTCCCTTAAAGAGGGAAGGAACCACTTAAAAGTCCTGTCCCAACAGTATTTTTGACATTCCCATATACCAATATATAGAAAATAAAAAATACATAAATTGACCGATAAACAGATAGTTAAAGGTAAAGCGACCACCACCTACGTTGATTTTGGGAAAAAGCCATCGCACTTAGAAGGCCATCACACGGAATCAACTTCTTACAACAGCGTATCATATGTCATTGCGCTTGAGCATTGGTTGTTTAAATAACTATATTTGTGACAAGCGCAACGGCATATATACGCGGATCGTTGGGCGGCATACAAAAACACGATACTAATCACATTACATCAATGAAATTTGAACATTATGAAAATTGATAAAGAAGCTTTAACAATTGTACTTGGAAACATGCCGGATGGTTTTGTATTCGAAGAATTTGCTCAAAAAATATTATCAATAATTTTCGGAGATGCATTTATTCCTGTTGGTGGTAGTGGAGATAGAGGTGTTGATGGATTTAAATATGTCTTTTCAAGAAAAAAATATTCTAAGTTGATTTATCAGATTTCAACTGAAGAGGTGCATTGGAAACAAGAGGATAGTAAAATTACTGATACTCAAGATAAACTTAATGCAAATAAGATTGAGGTCGATAAACTGCATTTTGTAACGAACAGAAAAGTTGAAAGAAAAGATACAATTCAAGATAACTTCTATGGAAAATATGAAATTTCCTTGACTATATATGATTTAGATTGGTTTATTACAAATATTATATCAGAACCGAGGGCAGCAGACGTCTACACTAGTTTTGTTGAGACCCATGTACATGAATTTCATAAACCTGGTAAATTGGTAGAAGTTGGAGATTTTTCAAAAGACCCAAGACTTTATGTGTTTTTAAGGCAACATATTGATGAAGGGGGGAGTGAACAAATTGAAAGTAAAGTATTAGATGGATTAATTTTATATGCATTAGAAGGGACTGGGTCAGAAAAAAAGATTTTTAAGTCATCCAAGCAGATTTTAGATTCAATTAGAAGCTTAACAAAGTTTTCCTTAGTTGATTTTGATAAAAAATTAAACCTTAGATTAACAGCGCTTTCGGACAAACAGAATCAAAAAATAAATCATCATACGAAGGAGGACGCATATTGTCTTCCATTTGAGACAAGAATTGAACTTGCAGAGAGAGATATTAAAGATGCGCAATTGCAAACTGATTTTAAATCTGAATGTGAATTTCAAATTAAAGAGAATTTAAAAATTGCTAATGTACAAGCCAAAAATGTTTATGAAATATTTGAAGAAATAATTCATAGCATATATTATCGTCAAGGTTTAGAGTTTTCAGATTTTATTTTAAATGAGGCTAATAAAGAAGTAATTGATGATTCTTTACGAACTATTGTTGGACGAGTTGTGGATGACACAGAAGTGAAAATTGAAAACAAGAACAAGGTTAAAACTGCGCTGCTAGTTTCTATTCGCGAAGTAGCCTACAATGGTTCAGAGATTCAAAGAGAATTTTTACGACGTCTTTCAAAGACTTATATGTTAGTTTTTTTAACCCAAAACGACCCTAAAATTTCACTATTTTTTCAGTCGCTTGCTAATAAGTTAAATGTTTTTGTAGGTACATCAATTATTATACCTGCTTTATCTGAATACTATCTTGATACTGAAAATAAGAGATATTGGAATCTTTTAAAAGGTGCTAGAGCATCTGGAGTTTGTTTGATGGTAAATGAATATATAGTAGATGAACTTGTTAGTCATTTTAAAGGAATTAATGACCAATATCTTGGATTATATAAAGATTGTGAAGAAGATTATTTAAAGGATGATATTAGCATATTATATATTGATGAAATTTTAATTAGAGCATATTTTTATGCCAAAAGAAGAGATAAGGTTTCGGATTTTAATAGTTTTTTAATGAAATTTATTCAATCAAATTTAGCTTCTATTAGAGAAGATATTATTTTTTATCTTAAAGAAGAGTTTGATATTAATTACGTAACTACAAGCTCACAAGATGTTAAGCTTGACCAAAGTGAAGTTGATTCATTAACAAGCCATTTAAAGTGTAAAAAACAAAATTCTCAAAAAAGAGCTGAAGTTGATTCTAAGCTTATTTTACATATTTATAAGCTAAGGGAAAAAAACAATGAAACAAATTCAGCCGGAATTTTTGGATATAAAACTTGGTGGCTTTCTCAAGATGTTAATACTTATAAATCAGTCAAAGAGGTTTTTGGAGACAAATATTCCGTAAGTTGTTATATGAGAGCTGACTTTTTATATAAATACATTTCATTATCTCCACAACGCGAGGATATAGACGTATTATATAGAAAGTGTTTTCCAAATTTGATTGGTGTTAATATGAGTTACCATATTCCATATGGAGTGAGTGAATTTGTGAGTCAAAAAATACAAGAGCATAAGGATACAAATCCTAAAATAGTAAGACGCACCTTAAAAAATTTAACAGCACAATTAATGACTACAATGGATAAAATTTCAACAAAGGAATTCAAAACATTTTTTGAGGAAGAGTTAGAAAGAATTAGAAATGAACAAATCAATAAATAATGTACGACCGCCCAACACACAATATAAAACAGTTGGGGTTCAGTGGTTTGCGGGCATTTGTTCTCGCATCAACTTTTTCCTCGGTGGATAAAGACGCAGCCCGAAAACCCAACCGTTTCATATTGTAAAACGTTGGCTGTAATTCCCCGCATAGGAACTTCCGAAACAGATTTAAACGAAAATTATCTATTTCTCCAGTTCTTATTAAATCCTTTTGCTAACGTAAAATAGATAGCAAAAATAGAGTGAAAATGGTAAATTTGAGAAAGATGTAAATAGTTGATTATCAAAGAATAATTTTTACGTTAGTCAGAATTTAAGGATACTAAAACATGGCAGATTACTGGAAACTTAAGGAGCTATTTAAATTTGAAAATAGAAGGATTAGAGTATATAATGATACGGATAATCCTATAGAAATAAAAGATGATTTTAATAAGTTACATACACTAAATCCAAAAGAGATTATTGAATTTGGGAAAAGTAAAGACTTAAATTTTGAGATACCAAATAATGAAATCTTCAATTTTAGTGACAATTCATTACACAAAACTGGAAATTTTAGGGAAAACCTATATTCGATAATTCTTCAATTCACCAATAACCTTAACGATGGTCAAATAATAAAAGGAATAGACTTTCTAGATTATCATTATAAATGGACAAAACATAAAAGAAGACAAGTCAAATTTGTAAAATATTATATAGCATCAAAATCATGGATGGATAAAACTAAAAAATCTAATAATACTATAAACGACTGGGCTATTGACGATTGGATTAAAGAAAAAGAATTTAATCTTAGACGTCCAAAATATTTGGCCATTGTTTTAGTATTGATTGGAATATTTATTTTGGGAGCAATTTTTTGGCGTGAATACAGAGAATTATTTATTGGTGCTTTTATTGGTGGAATAATGACTCAAATAGACAAACTAATATCTTATATGAGAAAATAATTATAAACTTTAAATTTTAAGATTATGAAAATATTCTTGTTTTTTTTGATTACTGTTTTTTCAGCTCCATTATTTGGACAGACTCTACCAATTGATGAAAAGACAGGTAAAGTTGCTTATCAAGAGGTTGTTAATGTCAATATTGATAAAAATTCAAAAACAGATTTGTATCTAAAAGGTAAAGAATGGATTGCAACTACTTTTAAATCTGCCAATGATGTAATTCAAATGGATGATAAAGAAGGAGGGATAATTATTGGTAAAGGTGTCATAAAAATTGACCCGACATGTGAAGTTTGTGGAGCTTCAGGTATTCATAAAACACAATCAGGTTTTATTGAATTCACATTTAAAATTGAATTTAAAGATGGTCGATACAGATATGAGTTTACTAATTTTAATCACAAAGCAGACAACTCAGGAGGTAATTTAGAAAATGCTAAACCTGATTGTGGAGGAATGTCTATGACTAAAAAGGCATGGGAATCTATCAAAGGTCAATTTGACACAAAAATTACAGAAGCTATAAATGGACTAAAAGAGTCAATGTTGAGTAAGAGTTCGAATAACGATTGGTAATAAAATAAAAACTACAGCCAACAGCGGCTCATAAAACAAGGCAAGGTGATGTAATTTGCGTGCTTAGCTGCACCGCTCCAACTGCGCTGCAATTTGATACTGAAAAAGTACGCAGTTTGCCTCGTTTCATAGCCGCAAAACGTTGTAAGAAATTGGGGTCGCATTGGCCAGTGTTTACGGTCAATTTTGGGACAAAAAAAGCCCTTCCCTCTTTAAGGGAAAAAAATGATAAAATGAGAATTTTACCAGGGGAAAGTTTTTTCGGTGATACCGTGTGAAAGCTCGCTTTCAAAACGTGAGACGTTTAAAAACTTTACGGTTGGTAAGTTACAGGATTTTTTTGAGAAAATCAAGTCACTTTCCAACGATTTTTTTCCCTTAAAGAGGGAAGGAACCACTTAAAAGTCCTGTCCCAACAGTATTTTTGACATTCCCATATACCAATATATAGAAAATAAAAAATACATAAATTGACCGATAAACAGATAGTTAAAGGTAAAGCGACCACCACCTACGTTGATTTTGGGAAAAAGCCATCGCACTTAGAAGGCCATCACACGGAATCAACTTCTTACAACAGCGTATCATATGTCATTGCGCTTGAGCATTGGTTGTTTAAATAACTATATTTGTGACAAGCGCAACGGCATATATACGCGGATCGTTGTAAGAAATTGGGGTCGCATTGGCCAGTGTTTACGGTCAATTTTGGGACAAAAAAAGCCCTTCCCTCTTTAAGGGAAAAAAATGATAAAATGAGAATTTTACCAGGGGAAAGTTTTTTCGGTGATACCGTGTGAAAGCTCGCTTTCAAAACGTGAGACGTTTAAAAACTTTACGGTTGGTAAGTTACAGGATTTTTTTGAGAAAATCAAGTCACTTTCCAACGATTTTTTTCCCTTAAAGAGGGAAGGAACCACTTAAAAGTCCTGTCCCAACAGTATTTTTGACATTCCCATATACCAATATATAGAAAATAAAAAATACATAAATTGACCGATAAACAGATAGTTAAAGGTAAAGCGACCACCACCTACGTTGATTTTGGGAAAAAGCCATCGCACTTAGAAGGCCATCACACGGAATCAACTTCTTACAACAGCGTATCATATGTCATTGCGCTTGAGCATTGGTTGTTTAAATAACTATATTTGTGACAAGCGCAACGGCATATATACGCGGATCGTTAGCAGCAAGCTGAAGAAAATAAGAAGCAGAATGAATTCATTAATAACAATACTCTATAGAACTAAAGACACTTTTGATTATTTAGATGATCAATATGTAGACAAGTTGGACAAAATATGCGATTGGATTTTTATAATACTAGGAGCATTATTGGGATTTACATCATTTTTTAAGGAACTCGAACATTTAATGGGACTATATGGAAATGTAGGTGTAATAGTTATTGCTATAGTTTCGACCCTAATAGGAGCTGGACTAGTAATTCTTGCAGGGAATTATGTAATGCCTCATTTAATCATTTGGATTGGACGACTGCTAAAAGTGTCTGCCGAAATAATAGACATTAGAGTTGTTGTTGCGTACTCTATGATTCCTAATTTTCTTAAAATACCATTAACAATCTTCTTAGAAGCAAATAATAAGACTGAGATTCTATCTAAATCTGAATATATTATTATCAATGGAGTTTATATATTGCTCTGGGTCTGGATTATGAAGATTATGATACAAGGTTTAATGAAGTTTTATAAATATGGATTATTAAAAGGAATTATTAATGCGAGTCCATTTATTATTCCTTCTTTAATAGGATATTTTATTATCTTTTCAAGACTATTTTAGAAACAGCCAGCTGCTAACACCGCTTAATAAAGCATTGGCGGTTCGTGCTTTCTGGACAATTTGGAGCAAGTAGAAACAGCGCCAAATTTAAATTTTGAGTATGAATAGAACAAGAAATTATAAAATATTAAATTTGGCTTTGGAGCTGTTTGAATGGACAGTGGTTTCGTTCGCCAACGCTTCATAAGCAAAACGTTGTAGGGCATAGTGGAGAGCCTGCTGCATTAAAAATAACTGACACATGAAAAAATATTTCTTACTGATTATTGTAACTTTATTTAGTGTTCAAGGATTTTCAAAACAGATTAATCCAAATGATTATGTGTTATTAACAATTGAGACTATAAAGGAATCTTCAATTTTATCAAGCGTAGATAATGATACTCTTTTTATTAATTCAAATGGATTGCCTTTTATTATTTCGGATACGGTTATTAATTCTGTAAAGTTGATTTTTGCAAGGTCGAAAGAAGAGTTGTTCTTTTGGGGTGTTAAATTTTGGTTTGAGACAATTAGGCTTGATTACTCAAGTAATAATGTTGACTACGGATTTTGTCTAAACTCATGGCAAGATTTGGATAATTTTGATTACATATTTGGTTCACTTGGCTTCATAAAAAGAAATGATAAATGGCAACTGGATGATAAAAAGGTGAAACATATTGATTTTGACAAAATTCCAAAATTAGATAGCCCACTTGCAAAACAACCACCTCGACCAAGAAGAAACTATGTTGAGTGTTATGATTTTGATTTAAAAAAAGTTACAGACAGAGAGTTTAAAAATCTTGCTGATACCTTGATTGGAAACTGGTATTGCACCGCTGATAGTACCTATTCAGAATATCTTTTTCTCAATGATTCGATTTATCAATATTCAGCCTTAATGGGTAAAGATATACCTGTTCGATACGATTTAGAAAATAGGGATTTGATAATTACTCGATATAACGACGAAAAACGTAGATTGTCAATTGATAAAATTGATTTTAACAGTATGCGTTTACATGGAATTGATACTGTGCAATATGATAAATCTGTACCTGAGACTTATAATATTGAATTTATCATTTATCGGATTCCTGATTCTGAATTTACATTTAGTGATATCAAATGTTGGAAAGAGATAGAAACAAAAAAAGGAAGATATAAAACCAATAGAGACCAAGATAAATTTATCGAGGGTTTTATGAAGAGATTTTCTGAAGCATATAAGTAACTACGCCCTACAACAATGTATATACAAAATAGGCGTAATAGTAGTAAATTCAACGGTTGTAGCCCGTTTTAACATCGTAACGGTTTGATAAGTTTGAAGCCCGCAATCGCCTACTTTGCATATACTAACCGTTGTAAGAAATTGGGGTCGCATTGGCCAGTGTTTACGGTCAATTTTGGGACAAAAAAAGCCCTTCCCTCTTTAAGGGAAAAAAATGATAAAATGAGAATTTTACCAGGGGAAAGTTTTTTCGGTGATACCGTGTGAAAGCTCGCTTTCAAAACGTGAGACGTTTAAAAACTTTACGGTTGGTAAGTTACAGGATTTTTTTGAGAAAATCAAGTCACTTTCCAACGATTTTTTTCCCTTAAAGAGGGAAGGAACCACTTAAAAGTCCTGTCCCAACAGTATTTTTGACATTCCCATATACCAATATATAGAAAATAAAAAATACATAAATTGACCGATAAACAGATAGTTAAAGGTAAAGCGACCACCACCTACGTTGATTTTGGGAAAAAGCCATCGCACTTAGAAGGCCATCACACGGAATCAACTTCTTACAACAGCGTATCATATGTCATTGCGCTTGAGCATTGGTTGTTTAAATAACTATATTTGTGACAAGCGCAACGGCATATATACGCGGATCGTTGGCGGTAATTTGACTAAAGAGAAACGAAAGTACATAAATGGATTATTTGACAGACTTGAATATAAACTACCCTGACATTGTTAGAGTAGCAATGATTCCTATGATAATTGCAATTTTAGCAATTGCTCTACCTATGCTGATTCAGACAATAAGTAGAATAGAAGATAAATATAACTCTACAAAATTGATAGTTGCGTTTAAAAAAGAGCCTATATATAAAACATTTTGGATTGTTTTGTTTTGCGCGATATTATCATTTATTTGTTGGGTATTGCAAATGCCAAGACTGGCAGATTTTGGAGTTTTAAATAAAATTATTGACAATTCGGCTTTTCTATTTTTTACGACAAGTACAATCTTTTTAATAATTTCAACACTAAGACTTTTTGGTCTGATTCTTACATATTATCAAACTGAAAAATTATTAATTAGACTAACAAGGAAATATAAAAGACCTAAAAAAAATAACCGAACCCAATTAAAGAAAACTATAGACTTTATAGCGAAATACTATGATTTAATAAAACAGAAAATCACAATTGTATCACAGAAAATAATATCTTGGTATAAATCTAAACAGTCAAATAAGACCAGTAAACAAACATTGTATTTTGAGGCAGTTTCATCATTATTATTTTTCTCTATTCAAAAAGCTGATGAATCGTTATCTCGAAGATTGTTAGAATTTCTTTTTGACTGTTTTATTTCATATAGGGTAGATAAAAAGAATGAAATTATTGAGTACCCGCAAGAATACTACAACACAGTTTTTGAGGCAAATGGATTACTATGCTTGCAAAAAAGACGACCAATTTCATACTTTAACGATAGTACATTATTTGCACTTTTCATTGATGAATATCAAGGGACAAAATTTAGTCCAACAACATATCAGTTTTTGTGGAAATTGATAGTTCAATCTCTTTATTACGATAGAGATGATTTTATTTTTTCATATTGGAAGAAAGCCCACCAATTATTTAATCTTTTTCTTAAACCAATGGATAAGAAATTTAATGAAGATTGGGAGGTAATTAACAAAGACGAAATAAAAGAAAGAGAGCTTGAGCGTAAGGAGTTTTTGGAATTTCATTATGCCATAGGAGGTTACTTAATGTTTTTAGGGAAATACAAACTGCTTAAAAAAGTTATTGATTGGACAAATCAAACCCCTCCAAAGTATGTTCTTGTGCCAGAAACTATGCATGAGGTCATTTCAAAATACATGGAAATAGCTCAAAAAGGAGAATATTTAAATCCAGTATACTTTGAGCAAAGATATCCTTTCCCTGAAGTGTCAGGTGTCAGTGCTAATGAAACTATAAGGATGTGGATAAAACGCTATATCTCAATATTATTTTTAAGACAATATACACTTCATTCATATTATACTTACTCAAGACCTCTTGAGATGCCATCAACACCAAAAGAATTAGGAGAGCAGAAACGTTGGAATGATGAACTAGATATATTAAAGAATTTTATAAATGAATATTTAAGTGATTCTGATATTCTTCATCAGCTTAAATATGACAAACTTTCTGAAGAGAAATGGTTTGCTGATAATAATAAGGAGACTCCAGAAACTTTAATTGATAAATTTAAATCAAGAATCAAAGAGGAATTTATTAAAATCAAAGATGAGCAAGGTATTGACCCTGATAAAGAAAAAGAGTTTCAAGAAAAAACAAAATCAATTCTTAAAGGTACTCTAGAAAAAAATACTAAGCTATTTAAACAAACTCCACATTCTGATGGCTACAAGAGCTTTTATATTTCAGGTCGTTATGAATTAATGGATAAAGCTGGATTCGCTGCAAATCAAGAAATAGGTTATTTAAATTCTGATTCAATTGTTGCACAGGGCGTTGCAATAGAATTGGGTAACTTAATGCTAAATGGTTTTGCTTTAATGAAAAAGGTGCGATATGTTTTAAATGATGTAGATGTTTTTCTTTCTATTGATAAATTAGATATAAATTCAGAAGAATATATTCTATTAGCTATTGGACTCAATCTTGAATATTATAAACGGTTAGGTGTTTCAAAACTTGAAAATACAGATGGTAATTGGGTATATAATGGGATTGAAATAGTGGATATCAATAACTCAATGAATGATTTAGTTAGTCACTCACTTTTTGTTTTAAGAAAAACTGACTTGCCAAATGCAATACAACATGAGGTGCCAAAAGAAACAAGAGAAAAATATAATTTAGAGGAATTAGATTCTGAATATCATATATATGGGAAAATATTAGACTTACATGACAAAAATAATAAACATGTAAGGGAAGAGGTTTCCATGGAATCGGAAGAGAGTAATTTGTCACAGAAAGTTGTTGTTTGTGTTGATTTACGTACGGAGATAAGGTATAAGATTGATACGAAATGCGTTCAATTAAAATCCTTTAGACAATTTATTGATAGAGGATTGGTGAACAAACTCTCTGATATTAAGAAGTTTGATGAGGATGAATAAGGAAAAACTACCGCCAACACTGTATATACAAAATGGGCGAGATTGTAGTAAATTCAACGGTTGTAGTCCGCTTCAAAATCGTTACGGTTTGATAAGTTTAAAGCACGCAATCGCCCACATTTGCATATACTTGTCCGTTGTAAGAAATTGGGGTCGCATTGGCCAGTGTTTACGGTCAATTTTGGGACAAAAAAAGCCCTTCCCTCTTTAAGGGAAAAAAATGATAAAATGAGAATTTTACCAGGGGAAAGTTTTTTCGGTGATACCGTGTGAAAGCTCGCTTTCAAAACGTGAGACGTTTAAAAACTTTACGGTTGGTAAGTTACAGGATTTTTTTGAGAAAATCAAGTCACTTTCCAACGATTTTTTTCCCTTAAAGAGGGAAGGAACCACTTAAAAGTCCTGTCCCAACAGTATTTTTGACATTCCCATATACCAATATATAGAAAATAAAAAATACATAAATTGACCGATAAACAGATAGTTAAAGGTAAAGCGACCACCACCTACGTTGATTTTGGGAAAAAGCCATCGCACTTAGAAGGCCATCACACGGAATCAACTTCTTACAACAGCGTATCATATGTCATTGCGCTTGAGCATTGGTTGTTTAAATAACTATATTTGTGACAAGCGCAACGGCATATATACGCGGATCGTTGTATGCAAGGCTAAAAACCGAAACGGACATTGAAACCTGATTATAAAATTTGAATAAACGGATTGAAAATATTGGTTCATTGATTGAAGGTTTGTGCAAGAAAAAATTAGTTTTTGCCGACCCGCTTCTGCCCTTCGGGACAGTTAGGGAAGCCCACGCACATTGCACACATTTGCAAATCGCACAGGCTGACGCACAAACCAAAATTTGCAAAAGAGTGCAATTTCCTAACCCACAAAGGATTTCGTATATTTGAGAATGGATGTTGTTAAAGAAAATATTAGTTTAAAAGAATTAACCGAATTAGAAAATTTGAGTGTTCGTTCATTAAATGTTTGTGAATTGAATGGACTCAATGATTTACTTGGAATTTTAAATTACTATTGGGAAAACAATAATTTTTTAGGCTTGCGAAACTGTGGTCAAAAATCAAATACAGAGCTTATTGAGTTATGCAAAAAATATGATGAATTTGCTATAAAACCAATTAAGGAAAAGCCAAAAAACCCTATTGAAAAGCAGATTGATTCATTAACGGTAAGACAAAAAAAAGTTTTAAATAATTTGCTTGAATCTCAAGCCAGTAATCTATCAGTTAGAAGTTTAAATGCTATTGAAAAAGTATCAGATTCAAATATAACAATCCGTGGATTAAAAGAAATTCTGATTAATCCAAACTATGATTTAGGAAAAATTAAAAATATTGGAAAAAAATCAGTTGATGAATTATTCCAATTCTTTAATGAAATCAGAGAACAAGTTGAAATTGTTCAGCTTTTTGAAAATGATGAAGAATTAACAGTAGAATTGTTTAATACATATTTACGCAGGAAATTTTGTATAAAACCAGAAGATATTGTTAAAATTTGGAATAACTATAATTCGGAAAGTGGATTGCCGATTTTTAAAACCATTGATATTTTAATTACTAATGGTTATTTACTTGACGGAAAGGAAACGGAAATATTTAAACGAGGCTTTAACTTTTGGATAAATTCAGAAACTGAAAACCTTGAAGAAATAGCTTCTATTATCAATGTAACAAGAGAAAGAACCAGACAGATTAGAAAAAGAATGCTTGATGAACTTGATTCGCATTTTTCCTTTTTAAATTCACTAGAGTTTGATTCTCTTAATTTATATGGAATTGATACTGATTCTGATATAATAATAATTGATGAAAACTTAATTGAGGAAATTCAACAAAAAGAAAATGTTGATTTCAATAATATTTTTATCACAAAAATTCTTTCTATTCTTTTATATAAAACACACTCGTTAGTCGGCAACTTTGCAAGTTGTATATTTAACTCTGTAAAGCCCAAAGGAATTGAATATTCATGGAATTCAATTTATTTAGTTCGAAATGAAATAGAAAAATGTTTCGATTTTGATTCTCTTGCCATTGATATAAATAATAGGATTTTTGACAGAATTGAAGAAGAGTATTCTTTTCATTTTGAAACGTACTTAATCTCCTTTTTTAATGAAGGTTTTGAAACAGATTCCTTTTTAATAACACCAATAGCGGAACATATAATTTTCAATGAATTTGAAATAACAATCGATATTTACGACCAAATTATTTTTAGTCGAAATACTAAAAAGCAGGTTATTGAATACGTTTATGATATTTTAGAAGAAAGAAATGAACCTTTAGACATTTATCAGATTTATGAAATACTTAACTCAAAGTATCCAAATGTTACAAAAAGTGCCGAGGCTTTACGAGGCAGTTGTCAGAGAGACCCGAATTTGATTTATTTTGGTCGAAGTAGTACATACGGATTGCGAGTATGGGAAAAGGATGAAACTGTAAAAGGTGGCACAATGCATGATATTGCAGAAGAATTTCTTGCTCAATTTGAAAATCCAAAACATATTGATGAAATAACAGAATATGTTTCACAATATAGACCTACGGTGACATCAAAGAATTTACTTTATAATTTGAAATCTGCTGAGAATAGACGTTTTCGTTTCTTTAAGAATTACCATATAGGCTTAATTGAAAAGCAATATGATGAAACATTTGTTAGAAACAACAATGCCAAAATAATCCGCCGAACATGGGAGGAAAATTTTGAATTGTTATCTGCTTTCGCTGAATCAAATGATAGACTGCCTTTTTCTTCTGGAACTGAAGAAGAACTAAAATTATATCGCTTTATGAATATCCAGCTAAATAAAGCAAACAAAAATCAAGTTGACCAAAATAAATTTGAATTGCTAAATGAATTGATTGAGAAATATAATTACGTGAAGCGAGCTAAACGAAGTCCTAAAAATATAGATTCTTCATATCAAGAATTAACTCAATTCATTAAAACCAATAACAGATTGCCAAACGCAAGGCATGAAAATGAAAGGTATCTCTATCATTTTTACTATCGACAAACAAAACTTTTTGAAAATGGAGAACTAACTCCTGAACAAGAAGATATGTATTCAGAAACAAAAGAACTAATTCAAGACATATATGGAAATTGATAAAATTAAAAACAAACAGATTGAAGAACTTAAATCAATTTGCAATAATAATGGTGTAGATTTTAAGTCAATGGATAAATTGGTACAGTCCGAACGTCTGAAAAAACTTCAAAAAAGAAATCATTATATACATCAAACAATTGATTCTGAAATCGAAAAGGCGTTAGGAAATGAAAATAAGTAAAATAATCTTAGACAATTTTCGCCAGTATTACGGTACTATTGAAATTGACTTGCAAACGCAAGAAAACCAAAATATAGTTTTAATCGGAGGTAAAAATGGATTTGGTAAGACTAATTTCCTTATCTCAATTGTTTGGTGCCTTTACGGCGAGAAAATAATACAAATTGATGAAAGCTTTAAACGTGAAGTCCAGAAAGAGACAAATTATCAGAAATTTATTAAGCAATCATTAAATTGGACTTCAAAAGCGGAAAGCAATTCTGATTTTTCGGTAGAAATACAATTTGAAGAAATTGATTATCCTGCAAATCTCAAAGTCTCGGATAATAAAATTGTTATTAAACGTGTGTTTAACACAAATAAGATTGAAGAAAAATTATTAATCCTAAATTCTCAGGGGCAAGAATTATTTTCAGAGCATGAGGACAAAATTAGTTTTATCAATGATTATCTTATTCCATTAGAAGCAGCAAAATTTGTATTCTTCGATGCTGAAAAAATTGCTTCTTGGGCAGAACTCTCAACTAAAGATGAAGGCAATGTTTTAAATGATGCATTAGGAAAACTACTTGGACTTGACTTATATGAGAATCTTAAAGATGATATTTCAGTTTATAGCAATAACTTGAAAAAAGAAGGCGCAAACACCAACATCAAAGAGCAAATAATAAATACAGAAAAGGCGGTTGAGTTAAATAAAGGGAAAATTGAAGATATTGATTTACAATCAGCTCTTAATGAAAACAACATTAAAGAGTTGAAAGATAAAATTAAGGAATACCAAGCTTTTTTGAATACACACAGCAAAAAGGAAACGACTTCTTTAAACAGGGAAGAATTATTCAATGAACTTTCTGCACTTCAAGACAAAAGAGAAGAATTGGAGAAAAGATTTAATGAATTAAGTGAATTAGCTCCATTAGCAATGCTTGGAGGAAAAATAGAAGAAGTTCTCGAACAACTTGACCTACAAGTACAATCAGTTTCAGATATTGAGAATAATGAAGTTGTTAAGAAAAAACTTGATAGTTTTATTGAAAAATTGTTTAATCAACCCCCAGAACCTGAAGACGGTTCAATGTCCTTTAGAAACAAAATATTTTATTCAGACAAAGCTCAAAGTTTGCTTAATGAGCTATTTGAAGTTAAAGATTCAGAAAATAAGCTTGATTTTGAACTTGATTTAAATAATGCTGATAAAGAATTGATTTTAAAAACATCTCAAATTCTAAAACAGCAATCAAAGGAATTATTTGAATCAACAATTTCTGAATTTAATTCAGTTCAACTTGCAATATCAGAAAAGGATAAGCAAATAAAAATGATTGACTCTGATTTAGAAGATGAAACGATTCTTGAAACAGTTACCTTAAAAGATGAAGCTGAAAGAAAATTAGAAAAGATTATTGCTGAAAACGGTGCGCTTGAAAATCAAAAGGACAAGCTTTTAAAAGATAATGTAAGGTTAAACCAACAATATAATATTTTACTGCAAAAAAGTAGTGGAAATCAACTTATTAAAGATAAGATTTCGGAGGCTAAAAAGTACATAATATCTTTACAAACATTCATCGATAATCAAAAACGCTCCAAAAAAGAAGCTTTAGCCAAAAATCTTCTGTCAGAACTTCAAAAGCTTATGCATAAAATGCAACATAAAGATTCTAGTTTTATTGAAGATTCACGTATTGATATTCTTCCTGATGGTAAAGGGCTTAAGGTTTCAATTTTAGATTCCGGAGGTAATGAAATACCAAAAGAAAGTTTTTCTACAGGTGAAAAACAGATTTATATTTCCTGCTTAATAAAAGCAATTCTTAGCGAATCAATTCAGAATTTCCCAATATTCATAGATACTCCTTTAGGTAGGTTAGACCATGAGCATATTGAGAATATTTTGAATAATTATTATCCTGATTTATCAAGTCAGGTAGTTTTGTTGGCTACAAATAATGAGATTACTCCAAGACGTTACAAGTCAATTTCGGATAAAGTTTCAAAATCATATTTGATAGTTAACGAAAACAAAAAATCTAATTTTAAACCTGGTTATTTCCAAAGTTATGAGAATAAGAATTAGTAAACATAATGATGAAGTAATCGATAGAATAAAATCGATTTATAAATTCAATTCAGAAGGAGTTGTTCCAAGATTAGCATTTGCATATAGTCTTCAAACAAATAAACATTTTGATATTAATGTTGATGTAGCACCCAGTTCTGATGGTAGAGATTTTAGGGATGACCGTGGTTTGTTTGGAACGATAGTGGATAATCGTTCGAACTATCCAATATTTAAAGCAATCCTTGATAAACATTATAATAAATCACTTTATGAAGACGATTTTTCCAAATTGTTTAAACTTCATTTAGACCACGGATTAACAGAAATTGACAAAAAATTATCGAAAACTGATTTTACAAGCGGTGGTCATATTTCCTTGTTAATGAAGCTTGTTAAAAATGGGTTGGATTTACAATCAAATACCGTTTCTATTGCAAGTAGTATACAGCAAAAGACAACAGTTAAAGAATATTCTGAACCACTATCATTTATTCTTGGTACAACTGAAGAAAACGAAGAAGTTGTAATAAAAATCAACGACTTAACGGAATTTGATAATAGGAATATTGCTATTGCAGGCATGGCAGGTTCCGGTAAAACTCAACTCATTAAAGATGTTTTATATCAAATCTCAGCAAATACTGGTAATCAACTCAAATATATTTTCTTTGATTATAAAGGCGAAGGTAATGCTTCTCAATTAAAACCATTTTTAGATAAAACAAACTGTGAATTTATCGATATTTTGAACGATGGTTTTAATTTTAATCCACTTACTTCGATTAACATTAGTGAGGGTGAACGTCAAAAAACATTCAGCATTAAAGCTTTTGTTGATACCATTGGAACATTTGTTCCTCAAATGGGTACTTCACAAAAGCACATTCTCCAATCAGTAATAACAGAATTGATTGAAGCAAAAGGCGATACTTACCCAAATATGACAGAACTTTCTGATTCACTTGAAGAATATTATGAAGCTACTAAAACAAAACCTGATACTTTACTTGCTGCTATAAAAGATTTATCAAGTGGTCTTTTTTCTGATGATATTTCTGAAAATATTATCGAAAAGAGTATTTACCTTAATCTTCCACCAACTTTATCAGATACACTAAGACAGTTGTGTGTCTTTCTACTTTTAAGGTATTTTAACTTTCTGTTTAGCTCTGCAAATGATGCTGAACCGAAAGAAAATATTATTCCTTTAAGATATGTTATTGTTATTGATGAAGCACACATATACTTGAAAAACAGAAATGCTCGAAAAGCTCTTGAAGACTTGTTAAGACTACTTCGTTCAAAAGGTGTTATTGTTGTAATGCTTTCGCAAGGGGTTGAAGATTATAAAACCAAAGATTTTGATTTTGCTTCTCAAGTAAAGCTCCCGATTTGTTTAAATGTTCAAAATAAAGACCCGAAAATGATTAAAACATTTGTTGGTACACCGAGAAGTGAACATAAACTTATTAGTGAAATAAATAGGCTTGATTCTGGTTTAGGATTAATTAACCTTGATGAACCTAAAACCATAAAGATTAGACAATTTTGGAAAACTATGGAAAATTATGGAAAATAATATGAATGAAATAATTTGTCCGAATTGTAAGAAAGCTTTTAAAGTTGATGAAGCTGGATTTGCAGATATACTTAAACAAGTTCGTGACCACAAGTTTGAAGAGGAGTTAAAAGATAGGCTTGCTCTTGCTGAAAAGGAAAAATTGGATGCTATTAAATTGGCAGAAGCCAACTTAAAAAACGCATTGCAAAAAGAACTGGCGGAAAAAGATAAAGAGCTTACTGAATTAAAAGCGAATAGTGACACTGAACTGGCTAAAAAGTTAGCAGAAAAGGATTCAACTATTTCCGAGATGAAGTCGAAAATTGAGAAAGCAGAATCGGACAAGTTACTTGCTGTTTCAGAAGCGACTAAAGTAATTGAAAGACAACGAGATAGTCTAGTTAATGATTTAAAAGTCAAAGAAAGCGAAATGAAACTTGCCGTTAAGGACGTTGTGCAACAGTCTGAAACGGAACGTAATAAACTAGAAAATGAACTAAAGACTAAAGAATTAGAAAAACAAAATTTGGAGAATTTTCTAAAGCAAAAGTATTCAACTGAATTGCAAAATAAAGACGCTATCATCAAATACAAGGATGATGAAATTGCTCGTGTTAAGGAGATGAAGCAAAAACTATCGACTAAAATGTTAGGCGAGACACTTGAACAACATTGCGAAATTGAATTTAACAAACTTCGGGCAACAGCATTTCAGAATGCTTACTTTGAAAAGGATAATGATGCAAGTGGAGGAACTAAAGGCGACTACATTTATAAAGAAACGGACAGCGAGGGGAATGAAATAATTTCGATAATGTTTGAAATGAAAAATGAAAACGATGAAACTTCCACTAAAAAGAAAAATGAAGACTTTTTTGCAAAACTTGAAAAGGATAGAAAAGACAAGAAATGTGAATATGCAGTTTTAGTTTCTTTACTTGAATCAGAAAATGAGTTCTATAATAATGGTATTGTTGATGTATCATACAAATTTGAAAAAATGTATGTTATCCGTCCACAATTTTTTATTCCTATTATCACCCTTTTGCGTAACGCAGCGATGAACTCTTTAAAATATAAGCAAGAGCTTAACTTGATAAGAAATCAAAATATTGACATCACTAATTTTGAGGAAAAAATAGTCAAATTTAGAGATGGTTTTGCTAAAAACTATTTGTCAGCATCAAATCATTTTCAAAAAGCAATAGAGGAAATTGATAAGTCAATTGCTAGAATGCAAAAAGTTAAGGAGGAATTAACGACAAGTGAAAATCAATTACGTCTGGCAAATCAAAAAGCAGAGGATTTGACAATAAAAAAATTGACATATAATAATCCTACTATGCAGGCAAAATTTAAAGAGTTAGATAAGGAAGAATAAGAAATGACATCAATAATAGAAAATTTTACTGTTGAAGGATTTCAAGTTTTTTCAAAAGTATGCCAACACACACAGCCAAGCACATTTGCAATTTGCACAAGCCAAGCCACAACCAAAAATTGCAAAAGAGCTTGTCTGTTTGCCACCGCTTCTTTGCCGACCCTAAAAACTAATTTTTTCAGAAACGGCAGTGCTTCGATTGAGCAGATTTTAGATTGCAGTAAATTGATAAGTAACTGATAATGAATAAAGCCCAGCATACAACAATGTATATACAAAATAGGTATGTCAATAAAATCAATCAAAATTTTGAATCCTTTTCTAGTCCTTTAAAATCAGTTAATTAGTTGATAAATAAATTCTTGCAACGTAATAAAAAGGCTTACATCAATTTTAGTAAAATGCCGAAATGCGTTAAAAAAGCCTTTTTTGAACTATAAAAATGCGTTAAAAATGCGTTGGATTTTTGCCTTGTAATATTACTTTTGCAACCCGGCAAGGATTAAGTTTTAGCTCAATCATCGAAAAATAAAAGATGATTGTAAAACTTAAATTGTAAAATTATGGCGACTGCAAAATTGATGTTACGAAGAGGAAAAGCTAAAGACAATATTAAGGCTATTGTACTTTGCATTTCTCACAAAGGTAAAAACACAGAAATATCCCTGGATAAATCCGTTCATGAAGATTATTGGGATAAGGATGCTCAGGATAGGGTTCTTAAGGGTTGTCCTCAATACGATAATTTGAGAACCATCAATAACTACCTGAATAATGAGCTTGCAAAAGCATGGGATTGTATCGAGCGTTTGGAAAAAACACGCAAGATTCAAAACATGACCGTTAGTGATATTTCTACCTTTATTAAAAACAATGATAGCAATGGTAATTATACGATAAGTACGGATGTATCAGCCGATGGTGAGAATGTCAATTTTCTTGAATATTTCAGCCACTATTTGACGTTCATTACTAACCCCAAAACACGCCACGTTTATGGTGATACCTTAAAGGCAGTAAAGAGATATATAGGAGATGGTAATGAGTTGTATTTTAATGAGGTCAATGCAGCTTGGTTAAGCCGTTTTAAACGATGGAGACAAAATGAAGTGGCACAATCAACAACCAGTTTGTCATTAATGGTTTTAAAAGCCGTTTTTAATCATGCCATTGATGTTGATGAAGTAATACCTCAGAATCTATATCCTTTCCGGAAATTTAAGGTTCCGAAAATCCAGCCCCGAAATTTAAGGTTGCCAATTGAAACTATTAGGGTAATTCGTGATACTGAACCAGCCAATGAAAAACAGGCTTTAGCAAAGGATTTCTTTATGTTGTCATTCTACCTTATTGGAATGAATAACTCGGATATTTATGACATTAGCACCATAGCATCTGGTCGTGTAGAATATTACCGGAATAAGACTTCAAAACCATATTCCATAAAAATTGAACCGGAAGCAATGGAAATATTTGACCGAAGAAAAGGGAAAGAAAAGCTTCTGATTTATCAAGAACGGTATAATGGTTCAGAAACCTTACAGCAAGCGGTCAATAAGGCTCTCAAAGAAATTGGGAAAGGTGTTGGTGTTCCTGACTTGAAAATGTATCATGCCAGGCATTCTTGGGCGGGAATCGCAGCTAAAAAACCCATTGGTGCAGGAAAGCCTTTAATTGCTCAAGCTCTTGGGCATGGCACTCAAACTGTAACAGATACCTATTTTGATTATGACAATGAGTTAGTTGATGATTTGAATAGGAAGGTGTTAGATTTATTGAATAAAATAGAAAATACTGATTAACGGAATGATGAAATTGTGAATTTAGCTCCTATTGCACAATAAGTTGAATGAAATGAAAACCGTCCAGTTAATTAATAGCTAGACGGTTTTTCATTTCAATTTTATTTCATCTAAATTTTGATAATAACCTGACCTTTTTCATCAATAATAAATTGCTCTTGATTGTAATTGTGGACTAATGAAAATCCATTGTAGAATGGTTCAACGCAATAGTATCTTTCCTTATAAAGTGGGTCTCCTTTTTTATCAATATGAAACCACCCCTTTTCGTCTTTGGCTGTTGCAAATGACTTATGATATACCCCTAAGTTTAAAAATAACTTTCCATTTAAATCATCTCCAGATTTATCTATATGCTTACATAAACCGTATTGAAGCTTCACAACTGCAAAGCCATCCTTAAAATCACCTGAGTATCTGTATTTATCCGAATACAATGTTTTACCATTTGCATCAATATGAAAGTATTGTTTATCTGAACTTCGGACAGTACAAACATTTTCTTGAAAATTACCTACCCAAACATATTTGTCGTTGTAACACTTGTTCCCTTTGACATCAATATGAAACCAAAACCCATCAAGAATAACTGCTGCCTTAGAGAAATAATATCCAAATACTCTATCATATCTATCTTCATATAGTGGATTGCCATTAATGTCAATATGATACCATCCGGTTTCATCACATACTGGAGCTAATCCTTCTGAATGAAACTTTAACACTTCTTTGAAGGTCTTATTAAAAACTTTATTACCATTGTATTTATAGAATGTAGAGCATTCTGAAACTTCTATGTCTTTCCAATTCATTTTTCTGCTATAATTAAGTATTGAAGGTTATTGACTTTCTTGAATTCTGTGTATGTAAAACCTGTAGATGTTAAGAGTTCCATATATTCTGATAAACTCCTTTCAAAACCTCCCGTTAGGGCATGCATATTTAAAGATAGGATGGCAGCCCCATCGTCTATTTTATTAGTTAAGTTCTCTACCACATACAGAAAACCTCCTTTAGGTAAAGATTTAAAAGCATTATTAAGAATTTGAGTACATTTCTCATCATTCCAATCATGCAAAACTCTACTCATAATAATGGCATCTGCAATTTTGGGAATGAACTTAAAAAAGTCTCCTCCTATTACAGGAATATCTCCTTTATACAAGTCAATCACTTCCTGTTTATCAAATAAAAAACAGTTTACTTGTGGATTATGGGCTTTAACTGCATTAATCAATGCACCCAAGCCTCCACCTACATCTATTATAGATTGGTGTATTGAAAAGTCATGAACTTGATAGATATTCTCATAATCATCACGAGCATATTCATACATAGCTTTATGGTAATTCAATAACCTTTCCTTATCATTTGAGATATATTCAAAAAATGGCTTCGCATATATATGATTAAAAGCTTGTTTGCCTGACTTTAAGGTGTAATCTAAATTTTGCCATGCTGTTAAATGCTCTGCGCCCCAATTTAAACATGCATACTTTAAAGAGTAAGGGTGAGATTCTGTTAAGAGTTCTCCTTTGATTGTCAACTTTAGCATCTCATCATCTGTATGAATTAGCTTTTGCTGTTTAAGTACTGAAACTAATTCTTTTAAAACTTCTAAATCAAATCCTTCATTAACGGCAAGGGTATTAATTGACATAGAGGTATTCTGAATACAATCAAAGATATTCTGTTTACATGCAGCATAAACAGAAAGGTATTCCCAATATTGAGTAAATAATCCTTTTAGCTCATTTCTATACTCAATCATTTTCCTAATTTTTGTTTTAAAATAGTGATGGCATTTTTGCCCATTCCACAATGGTGAAGATATTTTTCTATTCCTCCAACATCATTAATAAAATCATAGAAAATCCTGAATTTGTTCTCATCAGTATCCTGTTTGCTTTGCAAATAATCAGCCAACAATTCTTCATAACTAGAACCTAAAAGCATTCCAATCAAAATAGCTATTAATCCGGTTCGGTCTTTTCCAGCTACACAATGAATTGCTATTGGATATTGAGATTCTGAAATAGTTTCAAGAATAGCCTTGATTTGATTTTTACAGCATTTTATGAAAAAGTAGTAAGCCTTTTCAGCATTTGATAATTCTGAGTAAATAGTATTTGTCTCTTCAATAAACCATTTCGGTTGATTCCAGGGGTCAAGAGGAAAATTGATGTAATGAAACTCACATATAAATGTATCTGAATATGAATCTGCTATAACTTCCCTTTCAGCTCTTAAATCAATAATAGTTTTTATTTTATTATCTCTAAGAACGTTTAATGCTGAATTCTCATTCTGATATTCAGTTATGGATGATGTCCTAAACAAATAATTGGGTTTTATAGTAGATATGCATTTTGATACATCCCTAAAATTTAAAATGATGGGTTGTGTTTTTTCTGCATTATTTACAATGGTTTTCTCATCACACATGCTTGACACAAAGGCTTTTGTTTGTAATTAGTAATTAAATCATTGTAAATAGAACTATTTAATACCTCAGTAAAAGATTTATTCTGGTAGTTTCCGAAGTCACCTAAAGAATCTCTTTCTTTATCAGGAGCGCAGCATGGAGATATTTTTCCAGTAGCAGAAACCCATAATTCCTTACCTAAAAAAGGGCACGCATAACTTTCGGGAATTAAAGAAGTTTCCTTTTCGTTTAAATAGTCTATTTGTTCTAGTAAAATCTTTTCTCCATTGGGTTTTCTATATGTTTCGGCTGCATCATTAGCCTTATCAACTATTGAGTTCCATACTGCTATTGATTCTTTATTCGTTTTAAAGGAAAGGTCTTTTATTTCTTCAAAATGTGTCCACAAATGATGTCCTTTTATGCGGTCAACGCCCATACTTGCCCCAAGCTTAATTATTTCCGGCAATTGATGCATGTTTTTTTGCATAAAAGTCAATTGCAGAGTTATTCTGCTGTAAAAACCTGACTTTCTATAATATAAGTCTCTACATTCAATAAAGGTTTTTAAATTCGACACATGCTGTCCAAAATGAATTCCTTGCATGATACTTTCAGCCAAATCCTTTGTTACTCCATTAAGTGATATTTTAGTATCGCTAGTTACAGGTAAAATCAGTTCCGCCCATTCCGTTACATCTCTTTTAGGAAATGTTCCGTTTGTAGTGAGGTTTATTTTAATATCATATTTTTTAGCAAGTTGAAAAAACTTATCAATGTCTTTATATAATAGAGGTTCACCCATTGTTGAAGGTATAATCTCTTTAACATCAAGTTCTTTCGCTTCTTGAAATATTTTATCTATCCAATTGGAAGGCATTCTCCTGGCTTTTACACCTGTTGAATCATACAGTTCGTTTTTAAAATTACTATACCGACTGTGTTCCTCACACATTATGCATTTAAGGTTACAATCTTCCGGATTGGTATCTAATGTTATTCTATATAGCTTCGGCATTTTTGGATTCAATTAGATAATTATACTTTCGATATAACTCTTGGCAATGCTCAATAATATTAGGTATTTCTCCATTCTCTGAATACAAATAGCCTTTTTCTCCAAGTGATTTCATCTTTAAAGGATTGTTAACTGCAAATTGAAGTCTTTCTCTTATTGATTCAACGTCCCGATGCTTAAAGAGTAATCCGTTAACATTATGCTGTACGTATTCTTTCATTCCCCCGAAATCAGCGGTAATTACAGGAATATGGCATGATTGAGCTTCATGTATCACTAATGGTGAATTTTCTCCCCATATTGATGGCACTACAATTGCGTGAACCTTGCTGAATACATCTTTTGCTAAATTATGGTTGATATATTCACCACAAAATTCAACCGGATTTGAGCATTCTGCTGCAAGTTTTTTTAAAGCCTTTGTACTTTGACCTAGTTCTCTGCCAAATATCTTGAGCTTAGCTTTTCCATTTATTCCTTTAAATGCTTCAATTAACAAATTTACCCCTTTGGCAGCAATGTGAGTTCCGATATACCCAAATGTAAATGTGTCTGATTGTAAATGTGTTTCCGGCTTTAGATAGTGAGTAGGAAAACCATAGTCGAGATAGAAAATCTTTTCTTTAGGCACATCAAAGTCATCAATAAAACGATTCATAAGGTATTTTGAAGGAGCATGAAACAATTCAACCTTATTAATGACCTCCTTTGTAATTGACATTCGTTGATTTACCCATTCTTCCCAATGCTTGCCATCTTTTTTAGAATTAACGCCAGATTGGTACATTTTATAGCAGGATTCTGCACATTTTGAATCGTCCTGTTTATCACAAAGATTATACAAGCTTTTACCATCAAAGTTCCTTTGCAAAAATTGCCCTCTTGGACACATCAACCAAAAATCGTGAAGGGTAAATAAGATGGGGATATTTTGATTATTTAATTCATCTATTATTCCAGTTGATAAATGGTTTAAATGTCCAATATGCGCAACATCTGGTTTAATATTTTTAATTAGCTCTGCAAACCTTTCATTGATGATTGTATGGTTGTAACCATCTTTCCCTCTAGTCATGTTGACAAAAACAAAATCAACTTCATCTTTTGCTTCCTTTCTAAAGTTGAAATCAGCAATGTACTCGTTTTCTTCTCGTGTGAAAACTGTAATCTTATTAGTCTTTTTTAGTTCATCGACAATTGATTGACTGTAAACTTCAGAACCAGCATTATAGTTTGAAGGGTATCCGTGAATTATTTTTAGTATGTGCATGTTTTCTAATGAAATGGAATGCTCTAAATTAATAGAGCATTCCTAAGATTAATTACTTCTTTCCTTTTTGATTCGGATTGAGCTGTGTACCTCTATTACCTTGATTCTTGTCATAGGTCTTATTTGTTCCACTTGTTCCTTTATTGGAATTTTTAATGTCTGCTTGATGGTTACTCGATTTATTATTTTTCATGTTTACATTAATTGGAAATCCTACTTCTAGTTATAGTCTTTTTTCGGTTTGTTCAGACTTCAAATTCATAATGCATTAGAATTATACTTGTAAAAATAATTGAATAATATAATGTAAATTTGACTACGCAATAATATACCATTATATACGCAAAAAAGCACATTAATATGCATGAGATAAGAAAAAAGGCTATCCATACCCTTAAACAAATGATGGAATATCCTGGTAGATTTTCAATTTTAGTTCTTGGAGATAGTGGTGTTGGTAAGACCCATTGGATTTCACAAAACATTAAAAGCATAACAGGCAATGAAAGCAAGGATAACTCAATATTTATAGATTCTGGCTTAACTGAGGATTCAACTGAGTACTGGGAAGGTGTCTTTAATAAAGCAAATAATAAATTCCTTATTATAGAAGAAGTAGAGAAGCTTTCACCAAAAAGTCAAGAGTTAATATTTAATATAATTTCCACCCACAATGGTAAATTTGGTCTTAAAGAAAAGAACTTGGAGATTAGAATCATTTTTACTTCATGTTTGCCAATTGAAAAGTTAAGACAAGATAGAAGAATATTGAACTCAAAATTCTACGACCGGGTTAGTCAATTTGTTGTCACCTTTCCAAACTTTAATGAAACGCAAAGAACGATTTATAGCGACTTTGAAGAAACGTGGAAAAAATTCTTCAATGAACAACATGAATATCATAACAGATACCCACAAAGTGATGAATTTAAAGACTGGCTTGATTTAGTTGCAGGAAATATGTATGGTAATTTTCGTGACCTTGATAAAATTGTTATAAACTGGAACTTTCATCAAATTTCAGCAGAACAATTAGAAGAATCAAAAATATTTGAATTGGTAAAAAAGGACTTTGAAGCAATTTTAAAATATCCTGCTCAAAGAATATATGACGATAATTCATTCGTTTTTAATGAAGATATAAAGTATGATGAAATGCTAAAAAATTTCAGGAGGTCACTAAGGAATTGGAGCTTGAACGTTAACTTTAATAATATGCGAAAAGCTGCCGAAATGCTTGGTATTAGTCATCGCTCAATGGAACGATGGTAAAACTTTTATTAATCAGATTCTTCAAACTCAATCGCCTCAATCCTTCTCAACCACCCCTTCAAAAACTTCTGATTCTCACCTTTCTTTGCAATTGTGTGATAATACCTGATACGGGATATTTTGATTGCATCAAACAACGTTTTAGAATCGCAAGCGTTAATTGCAGATAAAGTTTGATTCCCAATAATACCATCCATTTTCAGGTCGGCATTGAAAAATTGGTTTAATACACGCTGAACGCCACGACTACCCCAATGACCGCTATTAACGCACCAATCAAAGATGATTTCCTGTAACGAACCATTTTTAATATCACCAATCCTGTATGAATCGTAAAACGTTTTTTTGTAAAAACCCTTTACCATTTGAGTGAGTTCCGGATTCTCAATTTTAGTGTTTCGTTTTATCTCACCAAACGCTTCTTTGTAAACATCAATAAGCATCCAACCCTTCCAATTTGGGTGCAAGTTCCGGGCTATCCCCATGTAGGTTTCACCGCCCCTGTCTCCGGCAACATTTGCATAAAAACCCTCGTGTTTTATTACCCCATCAAATAATTCGTCAAAAGTCTTCATTATTTACGTTTAGATTTTAGTTTCACATCATTTACACCGCTGATTGCACCACCGAAAAGAAAGTCGATTATGGTGCTTAGTTTGGTGGATATGCCACCGTTGATACTGCTCACAAAGGCAATCTGCCAATCATCTAACTTTATGGAGTTAAATACAAAGTAATTGAGCATTATAAATGTCAGTCCGCACCATGCGACCAGGAAGAAGATGGCAAAAGTCTTTTGCAGCCAACTGTCTTTTGAATACATATCCCGTGCTGAATCACGGTCGGTAACTGCCATTTTGAAAAGCTCCATTTTGCCCTGAAGCTTTTCCTCTTGTGTGGTGAAAATCTCATCAATGAGTTTTGTGCCTTCTTTCAGGGTTTCGGCTGTTCCTGCGTTTATCATTTTTTTGAATAGCTTCATTCTGTTTTATCATTATCTCAGGCATTGCCTGTTATTTTTTCTCTACAAATTTTAAGATGGTGTCCAGCTTCTCATTAAGCTGTTTGATGGTTTGGTGGAACAGTTCTTTGCTCACATATATCTCTTTGGAGCTGTCCCGTAAATCAGAAATCCGTTTATGCAGGACGGTGAACTTGTTTTCCGCATCAGTCAATTCTTTTGTCAAGTGCTGAATATCCTTTTCAAGCAAATCGGTTTTCGCATCAACATTTTCCTTAGTAGCATTATTGGATATGGCATTTCGTATCAGGAAAGAGAGAAACCCAACTATCAGCGAACTTAAACCGCCAATTACAATCCAATAGAATCTCATTGTCATTTCCTCCATAGCCTAAAAGATTTTAATGGTTTCGGTACTTCCACCCGGAAAGCGGTTTTTTTCCATTGTGGCATTCTGGTTCTCGATGTGCATGATGGCATCCACATCATGCTCCCAATCGCTACCGCCTTTTGAACTGCCGTCACGGTTGGCTTTGAATACAAGTATGAACGATGTTCCCGGAAATTGCCTTTTCAATACTTTGAACTCATCGGGTTTCATTCCGACTGTTTGGGTACTGTCCAGGAACACGGCATCGTAACCTTTAAATTGGTTCGGGTCGTAATCCTCCACAAAATCAATTGGAGAGCTAATCTGCAAGCGAAGCAGTTTCTCCTGTAAAGAGCCTTTTACACCTTCCTCATTGGAAACATACAGCACATTCAATCCACCTTTCACCAAAGCATCAGCCAATAGCATAGCAACCGAGCTTTTGCCGTGAAACCTTCTGCCGTAAATCATCAGGTAAAACGGTTTGTATGGCTTACCGAGCAACCTGCCGAACTTTCCACCGATTGATAGGGTGCTGAATTTCATTTTTGCCAATTGGTCAGTGGACACTACCTGACTGCCATTGATAACAGGGTCAGTAATTCCCTGTAAGCTTGCCCTTGTTTTTTTGCCACCACTTTTGGGCTTTGAAGCGATGGCTTTTACTTTCCCGAATTTGCAATGCCTTTCAGTCCGTTTAGCTGAATATTGGTCACAAGCAGCTTATCGCTTTCGAGGTAATCCTCCAAATGTTTCTGCACCTGGTTAACCCTGTCGTAAGCATTATCCGAGCTTGATACTTTACCGTTCTTTTTGGCATTCTTAATGCTGTTGAGTAGCCTTTGGGCTTTCTCAATGGTTATATTCCCATAAAGATTGATAAAGCGTTTTATAAGAGCAATGGCAGGTGAAACACCGTAACTGTCAACGATATTTTTCAGTTTTGAATGCAAAGCCTCCGGAATCTGAAACGTACAGGAATCACCCATCTCTTTGTAGGTACTTGCAAGGTCGTTGCCGATTTTCTTGATTTCTTCTGCGTACTTGCTTGTTTTGCGGATGGTTTTTTCGGTTGCAGCCTTTTGAATCACTTTATAAAGCAAGGAAACCTGACGTTCCGATACCCTTTTCCCGTTCATACCCAGATAGCGGTTGATAATCTTTATTTCCAATGGCATTAACTCCACCTCGTTTGGTTTGCGTTTTGCCTGTTTGGGTTCTTTCTTCTTTGTAGATGCAGTCTTTTTTGGTGAAGTTTTACCTGCCGTTTTCTTTGTTTTTGACTTTGAAGCAGGTGTTTTCTTTGGAGCTGTGCTTTTCTTCGGTTCATCTTTCAGATATGGCTCAACAATCTTGAAATGGTTATCAAGCATCTCTTTAATATCCTTGTCCTCATTGTAAAAGTCAGCAAATGAATCAAATTCCTTGTGTGCTTCTTGTGCAGCTTCTGGCAGTTTTTTGAAATCAATATTCTTAGTGGCTTCCTTGTAATTTTTTATTGTCAGTCTCATGCTGTATGATATTAAGTTTTAAAATGCTTTTTTATTGTTCGCTTCCCTTCGCAAGGGCTTGTTTCTGTTTAATGATGATTGCCTTTGCCCGGATTTTGGCAAGCTTGAGTTTCCTTTCTTTGCCGACTATCACACCCTTATTGACTTTCCCGTCATCGGTCAGGTCGATGTATTCATCGGCACGCTGGGCGGTAAAAGGTTCAAAGCTTTTGAGCTTTAAATGCTCTTTGATGGCATAAATCAGGTTATCAAAGCATTTGTTGATGTATTCCCGTTCCTTGCCTTGCGGATAAACAGGAAACGAAAACATGCTTCCCGATACCAGGTAATTGTTAACCCTGTCTTTTGATTTGAGCTTGTCATACACATAACACTCAAAGCTCCGGGCAAACATCTCTGCAATACTGCTCCAATAGCTCCCCTGGATATTTGAATGGTAAAACAGGTAGCTGTCGGTTCTGCGTTTTTTGGTCTTGTCAAAATCGTTGTAACTGATGGCTTCTTTGGTTAGCGGATAGTACCCAAAACGAAGCATGACAATCAGTTCAGCAATGGTCTTGTTTAGCAGGGAATCTGGCACGGACTTATTGATAGCCCTGTCCAATAATTCACAAAACCAATCCTTAGTTGGTGATGACTTACCGCCAATGAAATACTTTTTGTGAGAGCCAAGGCTTTCGATGATGGTATTCAGGTATTGTTCTGAACGAAGCGGTTTCAATGACAATGCAAAACCATTGAGATAATGGTCAAAGAAATGTCCCCACTCGTGAGCCACAGAACCGTCACCGTTTCGCTTGGTCAGGTTGATAAGCTGGCGTGTCGGGTAATAGGTTGCCATAGCCTTACCGCCACGACCGAATGCACCAAAAGCAATGGCAAGATTTTCATTGATGCTCAGGTTAATGTCAAGAATCTCACACAAATCAGCGATGGATGCCACAAAGTGACGGATATGTTCATTTGCTTCATCATCCTTGACATAGTTGCCCAAAGTGAGCGACTTAAAATGCAGTTTTTTGATTACCGTCTGCTCATCGGCTTCCTCAATCAACAATCCCCCGGTACGCTTGATATAAGCCAACGGTACTGCTTCAATCCTAGGCTTTAAACTGCTTTTGGATGATGCAGTCTTTTTTGTTTCAGCCCAAGACCAATCAGGCTTAAACTCCTTATATGGAAACTGTTCTTTCCGCTTATCGAACTCATTTTTGTAATCATTGATAAAACGGGTACACACCTGAGCAACATACTGGACGTAATGCTCAACCTGCTGAATGCTAGTGAGCAAACCGCCTTTAAAGGTCAGTTCCTCTGACTTGTGGCGTTTCATATCAGCGGTTGACAATATCCGTTTTGCCGAATCAATACACTTCTGCTGTCGTTCAGTTAGTTTGTCATAATAAGCTTTCAGGTTATTGTAAAGTGGCTGTGCAGTTTCCTTTGTGATTCCCGAATATTGCCTTGCATCTATCAATGTCTGTTTGGCTGCACCTATATTGTGGGTGTAACCATTAATCACAAAAACAAGATTGCGGAGCTGCTTGCCGAATATCATCCCGAAATCGGTTTTCTCGATAATGCTTCCATCGGTGGCAACGGATAAGAGCTTTTTCAGGTCTTCAATAATAACAGCATCCCTTAAAATCGCTGTAAACGCTTCCGCCATTTCAACATATTTAAGCCTTGCTTCCTTGGTGTTCTGGTATGGAACGGCAGGGAATGCCTGACGGATTTTGACTTTCAGAAACGCACAGCCTGCATCCGTCCCGTTTTCTTTTTCAGCCTGTGGGTCAATCTTCGGAAACACCTTGTCTTTCTTGATTAGCTCAATGGCGGTGGCTTCGTCCTGTTCAATGCTCTTCAAATCAGATGAGCTGATAAGCTTATCATACATTGCCATTTCTTTACGAGAGCCATGTACCCGTTTCCCGGCATCTTTGAACTGACGGTTTTCCTGCTTTTTCTGTAAAGCTTTTTCTACTTCTTCATCAATACCTCCGAGTTCAGGAAATCGGTCAGTCCTTAATTCTATTTTGCGTCCTCTGCTCATAGTACCGTCCTGATTTTAGGGTGAGAGCCAATACCTGCAACCGCTTTAAGCTGTTTCTGTTTAATCAGGATTGCCTTTGCACGGAGCTTCACAAGCTGTAATTTCTTCCCCTGTTCAATGTTGATGGTTTTGCCTTTGGGTACTGATTGGTTCTGCTTGGCCAGTCGTTTGGGGAACTCCTTTTTATCAATCTCAAAAAGTTCCATAGCCTCTTTGGTCAGGCTGTCAACAGTATCACTGCGTTTTGCACCTTTCTCAAGGTATTCGTCAAAGTAATGACGGGGTATTTTAACCGATAAGCTGAAACGCTCACCAAGCAACTGAATCAGTCTTGGCATTTTGCTTTCTTCAACCGTTGCTTTCATATTACCTGAAACCATTTCAAAACCGTCACGGCTGTTTGCCAAAAGCTTAATCACTTCTTTGTCCGTGTAAATGGGAATGTGTGATTTGGTTTTAGGCATAATAACCCGGAACGTATCATCGAAATGGCGACCGATGGTAATTTTGTTTTCGGTGCTGATTGTCGCACCGCTTCTCAGGCTCATAATGTGCTTTTGAAGCTTTGCAATGGGGGCAACTACATAGCTATTGGCTTTATTGTCCCCGTTTTCAGGTGACCAGGCATCGGACATCAAAATACCTTTCTGAACACCTTTGCCTTTGGTGGTATAACTGACCAGTTTGCCTGAAAAATCAGCTGAACCTTGCAGTATGTTTCCTGTAACGATATAGCGAACCTGCCTGTCTGCTGTAAAAGCTTTGATGGCTTCATCCCAACGCTCAATCAGGCTTTCTTTTTGGGATTCGTTGAGCTGAAAACTGCGAGCCTGAATACGCTCAATCTCTTTTGCCGTATCACCCGAAGCAGGCAATACGATGTATTTACGGCTGTCGGCAATGGCAAAGCGGAGCTTCACCGCTGACGGGGCGTAAGGATTTTTGCGTTTAGGGTTTATGTCAAAGCCAAGAAAGATGCAATAGGAATTATTGCTGCTTTCTGCCTCAAAACTGACTGCTGGGTAATAATAACCGTGTCCAGTTTTAAAGAACCGGAAGAAACTGTTCAGGTATGTTTTGCGGTTTTCGCTCTGTGTCTTTAACCGTGTGATGGATTCCGATTCAGCCGTTTTCAGTTCCTCGACACGTTCATCCATGTAGGCATTCTGTGCAGCCTTGTCAAATACAGGGATTTTCTGATAGGCTTTTTCGTTGGGAATATCCGCTATCAGTTCCTTGTACTTGGTTTCAACTTCTTTAATATCCTCTGTAAGTTTAACCTGAACATGCTTTTCGTGTGCCGAAATGATTTCTTCAGAAATGCTGTCGGCATGTTTCCCGTTCAGGTGCTTTTGGATGAGTTTTTCAAGCTCTGCCTTGATATATGGCTTTTTAAGCACATTGCACTCACATTTTTCAAGATAGGTATCATTGCCGAAAACAGAGCGACCGCCTTTCCCTGCAATCACAACACGCCTGTCGAGCGTTTCGGCTTTCAGGTCGAGGACTTCCACTTCAAGGTCGTACTCATCGGCTTGTTTGAGGTACTCCACGTAATCGTTGTACCGCTCAATTACTTCCTGATAAAATTTCTCCTGTTCCTTAACCGACAATACTGCCACACGACCTGTTACCTTTGAAGCATCGCCTTCGGATGGGGTTTCATCGCTGTCTTTACCCTCAAATTTCAAAGGATTATCCAAGGCTTTATTCAGTTCGGGATTTTCCAGCATGTATTGGCGTACCACCTTGTCACCGTACTTATTCAGAAAGTCATCGGATTCCAATTGTGATTTGCTGTTCTTTTGGTTGGAAGTGGTATTGGCATCCAATGATTTCAGCTTCTTTTTGAGCATCATCATAAACCGCTTCTGTGCAGGGATGGATGAGATAATGTAATCGTAAATCGGTTTCATTATCTGGCCTGTGCGGTTGATTCGCCCACGTTTTTGGATTTCGGTATTGATGTTCAGCTCCGGTTGAAGAATGACCATCACACGCTGTTTTACCTTTTCGGCAGGTACTTTATCGGTTACAATGGCATGTGCCGAAGCTCCTGTTGAACCGCTCTGGTTAATCAGCAAACAGTCGATTTCATTGTCGTTGAACTGCCTGAAAAGGTCTGCCGTGTTTTCCTTTTTTCGGTTCAATACCAATGCAGCTGTGTTCCCTTTCTTGGTTGAATTGTACTGAACACAAAGCTTACGTCCTGTTACCTCACCAACGGAATACCCGGCATCCTTTATCTTTTGGATGATTAAATCAAGCGGACTGATGGTAATGCCTGTGGAAGCTTGTTCGATGCGTTTTAAAATATCACGGTAGGCATATTGAGCTTCTTCCGACAAATCAGAAATATTAAAGGTTTTGCCTTCGCTTTGCCCGTCAATATCCTTTTCGGTATAACGCAGAACGCTGTCAAGCCCTTTCTCCAAAACCGAAGAAAAGTCGCCATTTATAATATCATCGGGCTTTGCCATATCTTCAAGGAAACTTCCCATTGTAGAGGCAAAGGCAATAACAGGCTTTTTGCCCTCTTTGAGCCGTTTGATGGCATGGTCTGCCACGTCCGAAGCATTGAGGCTGAAAAGGAGCTGGTTGATGACATTGAAAACCTTAGAGAAATACGGGATATTATCAACCCCTGCTTTCTCAGTTCCTTTCCGGGTTTCCACTTCCTTGCTTTCGGCTGCTGCTATCTTATCAAGCTGTTCAACCTGCTTGTTGATGTACTTTTCCTGAAACCCGATTATATCACGGATTATTAAGGTTATTTTATCAGCAATTCCAGCCTGTTCCTGTGCTTTTTCTTTCAGCTCGATATAATTGACTTCTACGCCCTCAAAAGAACGTTCACGCCTAATCATCTGACCCTCCGAAACCAATTGAGCTGCCAGTATCTCCTGCAATGCAACACCGCCTTTGGTGATGGCTTCCACCAAATCCTCTTTGCTCATATTGGCATCGCTCATTGATGTTTTTTGAGCGTAGATGGGCATATTATCAGGTCGTTTGGCAAAGGTTGCCGAAAGGAAACAGACACCTTTGGTCTGCCTTAAAACGTCCTGCATGAACTCACCTGTATTGGAGCTTCCCGAAGCATTGTGAGCTTCGTCCATAATGATGATATTGCCATCTGAAACAGAGCTAAGAAACTCCTGTTTTGCAGGTTTCTTTGGCTGATTGAATTGGGAATAAGTAGCACAAACAAAGTTGTAATTGCCGGGTACGTTTTGGTTCTTGATAATGCGTTCCTGAGTTGGCTTTTCAGGAGCTGAATACACAACCTCACCGTTTTTGTCCTTGATGTCGGTTTTGCTTTCTTTGGTATTCACAATAAACGGTACCAGAGCAGAGCTTCCAATATCAGAAAGGTCACGGTACAGGTCGGTAAACAGGTTCGGCTTTTCGGAAAGGAAAACAGGTTGCAAGCCTTGTTTTACACCATAGCGGATAAGAGCTGCTGCGGTTCTGCCTTTGCCGATACCTGTCTGGTCGCCGACAATTATTCCCTGTCCACGCTTTTCAATGTTGTAAATTGCCAGCGATACCGCATCAATCTGTTCACAGCTCAATGCTTTTACCAGTTCGTCATTGTCGTAATCAAGCTTACGGGCTACAAAGTCAAACAAAGGCATCCCGATACTCTTTTTGATTTTACGAATGGCGATGTGCATTTCATGCCCCATACTGTCGGGTACAGTTGTGTCCAGGATAAAACCTTTTTCGGCTGCCGGGATATATGCCATGCCCAAACCTTTATGCCCAAACATACCTTGCAGGTACTCATGCTCGTTTTGGGCAAGCTTTTGGGTGCGGACAAAGCTCTTGTTGTTTGTCGATTCAAAACCTAATTCAATAAGTCTTGATGATATATGTTTAGGCGGAGTATTGCCGAATTTTACTGTTATACTGTTTTTGCAAAATTTAATATCTGACTTCATACTGCATCTGTTTAATGGTGATTGCTTTTGACTTTATTCGGGCTGTGCTGTGAGCCTTACCAGAAGTGTTTCGTGATTCGTTGAAAACATGAAGCCCCAAATCGGGATGGACACAATTGCGGAGTACCTGACCTGCATCGTGATTGCCTTTGTAGTAAATGTTCCCTTTATAGTTGTAGCCCAGCCATTTCTTTAACTCATCAGGTGTTGCCGAGAAAAAGCCTTTCAGTTCAGGTGCAGAAAAAGGAGCAATGGAATAATTGCTCCAGAACAAATGCCTGCCGATTTTAATCGTTGGCTCAACCAAAGGTTCGTAGTATGGAGCAACGTTTTCAACTGTCCAATTGCCTTTAAAGAAGTATTTCAGCAACAGAATTTCTTCATATAGTCTTAAATCAGGATATGTATTGATGGTATGCCTTGTCGCTCTCATCATCTTGCTGTGGCTCTGGCAAGGCGGACTGCTCCATATAAAATCATATTCACGGAAATGCTTTACCAGATAGGAATGTGCATCAGCAATTATCAGTTTGTCCTGTGGGAACTGCTTTTGATATACCGAAGCAATTTGCTCGTTATTTTCTACGGCAGTAACGCTCACATTTTGCCAATACCTGCGGTTACCGCCCAAACCACTATATAAGTTCAACACTTTCTTCATGGTTAGGCGGATTTATATTGTTTATGCTTTGCAGCAGCCGTCCATTGGTTTGCCATAGCATCGGCAATTCCCTGAAATGTTTTGCTCCGTACCCTGCGTCTCTCATCGGGAGCTAAATCCCTTGCTTTGTAATACCAAAGCGGTTGCCGTCTCCAACGCCTTTTCTTTTTGTCAAACCAATATTTGTAATCCAACAGGTTTTCATCAATTACCTTGGTTGGCTTTAACATCGGCAGGTTTTTGAGCCACAAACAGGTTGTTTTCTTGGCTTTATCCCCAAAGTGATAAGGCTGCACAATCTGGTCGGGTTTGCGTATTTGAGTACTGATAACCCCGACAGGGTTTTCTATGGCAATCATATTAATTGGAGCCAGCATGAGTTTTCTTACAAACGTCAATGCCTTTTTGCGTTGCTTCTGCCTTTCAGGGTCGTCCATCCATGCGTTGCCTGAAACTGTCAGGTAAGTACATGGAGGAAAAGCAATCATCATATCCCAACCTTTATCAAGGTGGTTCAATACATCATCCTGGATATGCCATTCGGGATTCTTTCCCGTAGTCGGCAGAATATCACAGCTAAATGCCTGATGACCTCTTTTTCTAAGAGCTTGGGTAACCGTTTGACTTTCCTCACAAGCAACCAAAATGCGAAGCGGACGGCTTGATGAGATATTGCCAAGCGTAAACTGTTTTTGCTTTATCAGGATGGCTTTTGCCCGGAGTTTGATTTTATTCATATTGTCGTCTGATTTGGTCAAGCCAACCCTGTCCCAAAGTTCCTCATGGCTGTTAACCACAGTTGAATGCAATGTATTTTTCAATGGAGCTGCACCATCAGGTTTGAACTTTGCCCCGTTAATCAGGATAAGCCTCGTGTCAAATGAAGTACCCTGACGGGAATAGAGCTTTTTGCCGTTAATGGGGATTATATCCTCTACATGGTAGAAGTGGAATAGGTAATTCAGGAAAATACGGTTATGCCCGGCAGTAACCCTGCCTTGTTCATCCCAAGAAGTATGACCGCCTATGATGATGGCAGCCCTGCCGTTATCTTTCATACATTGCAGGGCTTTTAGGCACATGGCATGTTCAAGCCGTTTGATTTTAAACTTGCCGAACATCATCGGTTCGTTTAATGCACCAAACGGGGGATTGGTAACTACACCGTCAAACTTTCTTTGGTAAGCATAAGGAGGATGAAGTGCATCCCAGCTCGATACCTTTGCAAAAGGCTGTTCTTTCAGGTTGCTCAACCGAACATCGTCCAGTTCGTTTACATGGGTCAGGTGATACGGCAGGGCAATAGTCAACAATCCGTTACCTGCCGATGGCTCTAAATAAAGCGGAGCTGTCTTTTCAGGATGCAGGTGTGCATTGCCGACAATTTTACCTTTTGAACCGCCTTTGACAATGTTTTTGAATGCTTTATACCCCGAAAGGCTGTCACGCTTTAATACATAGCTCGATGCCAAAAATGAAATCGGTGCAGGTGTGGAATATTGCTGCATGAGTACGCTCATGCTTGTCCGCATGGATAAGTTTACCTGCGATTGGTAAAGGCTGACAATATCAAGGTACTTTTCATAAACTGAAAAGGAACTGCTCTGAGCAATATCACGGGCATTGAGAACGATGGCAAGTTCAGTAAATTCTTTAACCAGGTTCTTGTTTTCAATACCGTACTTTTTACCAAGGTTTTCAATGCTAACTTTCGTATGGCGAACCCCATTGCGTAAATCCTCCCTTATCTGTGATATGTAGCCCTTCTTATCCACCCGTTCCTACATTAAAGTGTGAGCAAAGAAGAAAAGCCCTGCAAAAATCTCAACCGACATTGTAATCTCAAGACACCATATACGCTTACGCCCTAATAGTCCTGCAAGCATTGCAGAAACTGCTATAACCGATGAGTATGTGTTACAGCCAAGATTCAGCCAGAAGCTCAAGCCGAGCATAGCAAATCCGGTGATTGCAGAGATATAATGTGCAATTCTTAGAAATAGGTTACGCTTAAAGTCAGAAAATACACCGACCAGAAAAATACCGATACCGCCTCCGATTATCCACCATTGAGGGGTTTTTCTAAGGTAGATGCCTGTAAAAATGATAACAAGACCGCAAATCCACATAACCAGTTCAAACATTAATTTGAATGGTTTTTTCAGGAAGTAATTGCTGTCGGAAATTGACTTGCGTATTCCAAATTCTGCAACAATCACCTGAAGGTAGATACAGAGGGAAATAAACCCGACTAAAAGAGCTGAAATAACTGCTGTTTTCATGGCTTTCCCGTTAAACGTTGTTCTTTAACCTTAAAACTGAGCCGTCTCCAACAATATCAAAATGCGTAACACCTGCATTGGTGAGGGCTGTAATAAATTCCGTAAGAATGGCAGGGATATTCTGCAAGTTTGTATTCCAGTCAGCTCCTGCACTCTGCGATGAATCAAGGTCATTTTCAAAATCGCTCAGTTTGGTCGGTTTATTTGCCACGTTGGTCAGCCAGTCTGCACCTGCGGTTGCACCTTCCTGAATACCTGCCAGTTTCTCCGCATCTGCCTGTGGATAGCTGTTCTTTTGGCTGTTTGTTTCAATGGATGCTGCCTGTTCTGGTGATATGGTTACGGGCTTGTTTTGGATATTTGTCTCCCAATCTGCACCAACCGTTGCATTAGCCTCTATACCTGCCAACTTCTGTTCATCCGTTTCTGGATAAGTTCTTTTGGCTGTATTTGCTTCAATAGCTTCTGCCTGTTCCTGCGAAATGGTAACAGGTTTGTTCTGAACATTGGTTTCCCAATCAGCACCAACCGTTGCATTAGCCTCAATACCTGCCAACTTCTGTTCATCCGTTTCAGGATAGCTTCTTTTAGCGGTATTAGCTTCAATTGCATCTGCCTGTTCGGGTGAAATGGTAACAGGTTTATTCTGAATATTTGTTTCCCAATCCGCACCAACCGTTGCATTTGCTTCAATACCTGCAAGCTTTTGTTCGTCCGTTTCGGGATAAGTTCTTTTTGCTGTATTGGCTTCGATGGCTTGTGCCTGTTCAGGGGAAATGGTAACGGGCTTGTTTTGGATATTTGTTTCCCAGTCAGCACCGACCGTTGCATTTGCCTCGATACCTGCCAATTTCTGTTCATCCGTTTCAGGATAGGTTCTTTTCTGATTGTTAGCCTCTATTTCGGCAGCCTGTTGGGTACTGATAGTAACAGGCTTATTCTGCACATTGCTTTCCCAATCTGCACCGACCGTTGCGTTGGCTTCAATACCTGTGAGCTTTTGCTCATCCGCTTCGGGATAAGTTCTTTTTGAAGTGTTAGCTTCAATAGCTTGTGCCTGTTCAGGTGAAATGGTGACAGGTTTATTCTGAATATTGGTATTCCAGTCAGCTCCAACCGTAGCCCCTTGCTCAATGGTTGCCAATTTATCAGCATCTGCTTTGGGGTAGCTGTTCTTTGACTTGGAAGCTTCGATTGCCGTTGCCTGTTCCGAAGAAATGGTTGTCGGTTTATTCTCAAGCTGGGTATAGTCATTGGTCAGGTTCAGGTCGTTTTCCAACTGTGAAAGCTTTGTCGGAACTGAAATATCAATATTCCCGTCAGGGTCGGTCACAAAACCGCCATGTATCTCAATACCGCCATTGGGCATATACACAGGGCTTTTCTCCGCTATCAAAAGGTCTTCCACATTCCCGGCGATAATCATACCACCGCTTAATGATTTCACAATGGTTTTAGGTCTGAAATCAGGTGCAGACTTTGAACGGGCAATATTGATGAAAGAACCAACCGAAGCTTTATCCAGGATAGCGTCCTGAACGTCACGGTTCATCTTGAAATAGGTGTCGGAGAATACTATCTTGTTGTAGCCCCTGTCAAATACACAGGATTGGGCAACTTTTGCATCAAAGCAGCAATCATCAATATTTGCTGTGCTGTTCAGGTAGGCAATAGCACCATTTTCGGCATCGAAATATTCAAAGCGAATATCTGAGAAGTTGATGGCACTGTTGTATATCTCAATGGCTTTATCGCTTTGGAAAATTACAGGTTTAACATACGTTCCGATAATACCGTCAGTCTTATTGCTCAAAGATTTGATGTTTAACTGATAGGAAAAATCACGCAATACAAGGTAAGTTCCCAAATCGTTGATATATGTGCCATCCTCAAACATGATGTCGATACTTGCCTTGGTATCGGTATGGTATTTCAATGCTTTTGGCAGGGTATTGAACAGCGTTTGAAGTTTTGAAAATGGAGTACCTGAAGGAACGATAATTGCCTTTTGGTCGAGGCTGTATTTAAAGCCTGAAACCTTTTGGGATTTACTCAAATCAAACACGCCCTGAAATACTTTGTATTCCCCGTTTTCCATTCCCAAATACGCATAGTTGCCATCGCTGGCCCATTCACCTTTTTTCAGTAGCGGTGGAGTACCGCTGAACATCTTTATTGTTGGCATATCAAAAATTTTAACTGTTATTAAATCATGGCATAAGCCTTGTCAAATAGCTCATTGGTGATGTAGTTTGCCCCGTTTTCAACCTTGCTTATGGAATGCACAAGCAGCCGCAAGGTGTTTTTGGTTGGCAACAGCTTCGCTGTACGGCTGACCTTTAAATCCTTGCAAACCGCCTCGATATAAGCATCGGTATTGTTCTCAAACCTTGGGGCGTATTCTTCAATGAGTTGGGGTACTGTACTTTTGCCTTTCTCAATATCGTTTTTGAGGTCTTTAATCATGGCTCGGACACCATAAACCGGAGCAATGAACATTTCAAACCGCCTGTCTTTGTTTTGCTCTTTGGGCAGTTTACCGTTCCACTTGATATTGGTGTAAATCAGGTTTCCCGGATTGTTGTTCCTGATTCCCCTTGGTGCATTGAACATGTAAGTATTACCGCCTTCCCAATTCTGAAAATCAGGAGGCAGGGCATTGTTGTTTGTGGTCAGGATATTGGATGCCCCGGTTCCTGAACCACTTGGAGGCAATAGTCCACGTTTCCTGCGGTTTCTTCTGCGAATCAGCAACATGGTGGTTACTATTGCCCCGGTGGTCAACACCCCTCCCGAAATAAATAATATCTTCTTTTTCTTTGCTTCCATAACTTTAGCTGTCTTATAGCGGAATGCCCCACTGGTCGAACTTTGGCTTTATCTTTTCAATCTCTTTGTCATCAAGCTCAAAGCGGAGCCAGCCAATCAGGTTGTAATCCTGTCCAATGAATGCAGCCCGTGTACCCCACAGGTATTGCTTCATCCCGAAGGTTTTAATCACCAATAGCATGTCATCCTTGGTATTTATCTTATCCATGATGCTGTAAATGGTCTTTTCATCCGTCCCGAAATCAAGCATAGCACCATAGAGCGTATTAGCAAAAAGAGCTGCATCAGAGGCTGAAATGGTCAAGTTCTCTTTTTGAATGACGGTATCCTTGATTGACGGGGCAACCCTTGAAGAAGTACCGTCTGGATTAGCTTTCTTTTTTATAGCCCGTCTTATCAAAAGAATACCTACACCAATAGCAACTACGGGAATACCGTATTTAATCCCCGTTGCTATCAAAGCTGCCTTATTTGCTTGCTGTAACTCCATCAGATAAACTTCAATGCTGTTTTAACTATCTTAGGGTTCTTGGCTACCTTTTCCAACAGGAGGATAATGTCTTCCTGTTCCACTTTATTGACTGCAACCTGCAAGAGGTTTCCAACTTTTTGAACCTTTTCGGGCGTTTCTGCCTCGATGGTGATTCCTATTTTGAACTTTCTCATTGTCGTTCTGCTTTAATCTTCAATACTTTCATTATCTGATTCCCCGTTATCGGCTGATTCCATCCCTTTCATGGAATGGCTTAAAAACTCAAGCGTTTTATTTATCAGCTCGGCACGGTCAAGGCATAAGCCAACGATGTTGGCTATTTTGGCAACGTCCTGTAATTCCCAAGTAGCAAGGGCTTCCGAAAGGTTTTTAATGATAAGAGCCTTTTGCTTTTCTTCCGGTGTCTTAGGCGAACCTATTTCGTTGATTTCAACATTGGTTTCAGGGATAACAGAGCTTTCTTCTTCGGCTTCTTCAAGCATTCCCAAAGCTCCTTTGAGTTCGTTTGCTGTCAATCCGAAAAGCTGTGCCGTTTTTGGGCTGTTGGTCAACAACCGTCCTCCAAGCGTGGCGACTGCACCAATGGCGACCCGTTTCATAATTTCATTCGGGGCATAGCCTGCCAATCGGTTTTCCAAGTCTGTTTTTTCGGTTTTCAGTTCCCTGTTTTCACGTTGGAATTGGTCTTTCTCCACACGAAGCTCTGCATTTTCGGTACGGAGCTGTTCGTACTTATCTTGCAGGGTATTGAAACGGGTTTCGTACTTAAAGTCGTCCAACTGTTTCTGGTAGGCAATCCTGTCCAGTTCCTTGTTGTTCCCTGTAATGGTATTGAACAACCCGAAAAGCCCCTCAACACCCTTTGAGCCGTCACCGCTTCCGGTAAGCAATCCCATGATGTTGTTTAAATCGCCCAAACCGTTCTGAGACGGTGTGATGAGCTTCATTTCTTCCTTAATCATGGTCTGTATTTCGGACTTTTCAAGCTGCGGTTTTTGGGGAGCAAGCAATCCGCTTACGTTAACTGTGTAAGTGTTGAGCTTTTTTGCGTTGTGGCTTTTCCCTCCATACACGTCAACCCGTAAAATTCCGTGTGCCTGTTTTGATTTCTCAACGGCATTCTCAATATCCTGATTGAATTTCTTGGTTCCGGAGGTTCTCGATGTGAGAGCCGTCTCGTCAATCCCTGTCATCAGGTAGATTTCATAGGCGTATGGATATTTCTGTTCAGCTTCGGAGCGTTTCAGAAAATCGTAAATGCTTTGTATCTGGTCTCTGTAATCTAACATGGTGCTGTATTTATTTTTATTTCGTTGCTGGTGCTGATAGTTTTCACTTCTCAATCCCCACTTTGTGGGTTTCGGTGGGGAATAATCTTGACGAACTCCAATCGGTACGGCTGAAAATTCCCCGTTTCAGTTTTGATGTCGATGTAATCGGTGAATACCTGGTATCGGTACTCATCCATAAAATCGTATTCTTCGGGTGTTGCGGTAAACACATTGTCGCTGCTTACCATTTCAATCTTGTCAATATGATTAGGCAAACGCTGTGTGTTTAGAATCCACATATCGTTTTTCAGGTCCAGGGGCATATCCTGTTTTGTAATCTGAACCACCATCGGCTTTAGCTGATAGCTGTCTATGGTTCTCAGCCCGGCAATGCGGTCTTTGGCAATGGTATGCAGCAGTTCACTTGTGTTCATATTCAAAGTATATTCTTATGGTCAGGGTGTGATTCTCGCTGTTTTTGTTGCTCTTGAATACCGTATGGATATTGCTGTTCACTTCAAGCGGTTCGTGGAACGGGATAAGCTCTTTGTTGATGTTCTTTACCTTTCGGTTGGCAATAAGAACATAGTCCCTTAAAAGGAAGCTGTTACCGTTTACAAGCAGGCTGATATTACCGCATTCGTAAGGTTCGGGCTGTTTGTATGCTTTCCTTATCCTGAAAAACACATCGGATTTATGCAGGTAGGCAAAAACCAACGTTTGCTGTGCAATCAGGTCAGAAAAAGCAAGGTTGGTCATATTTTTGCCCTTTTCATACAGACCTATTTCGTTGTACAGGTAATCGGCAAACTGTGTATTGAACAGTTCTGCAATGCTTTCATTCAGATATTGTTGCTCATCACCGCCAAGGCATGAATAAACGATGCTAGTGCTTAACACATTCACAATCTCAGGCAGTACATCGCTTTCAAAAAACGCCCTGCTTTCCGCTTCATCGGAACGTGTCCGCATGTAGGAATAGAACAGGCTGATGATGCTTTCCTGTTGGAGCAGCCCTGTAATCAGGTGCTTTGGAAAGGAAAGGTCAACAACTGTATCTTCCGTTTCTGTTTCCTGTTTGACAATGGCATTTACCGCAATGCCTGTTATCAGCTTGCAGGAAGCAGGGAGCAAGTCCTGAACATTCAGATGCTCGTTATTGCTTGACTGGTGAGTAATTACAAAATATCTTTTCATGGCTGATTACGATTTCTTTTTGACCACTTCGGCAAGCAGGTAAACCCGTACATGGTAGCTGTCGGCTACGGCAAGGTTTTCACTGTCGTCTTTGTAAATGATTCGTACCGGACTGTTCTTTGCTTTCTCATCCACAGGAAAAGTCACGTCTTTGATTGACATGTCATCGTTGTGGTGGAGCAGAGCCACTTCGGTATCATCGGGAATGATTTCGGTATCATCAATCCAGACACGGAGCGTTGCACCTTGCAGGGCTTGGGGATTGGAAAGGCGTAAGAATATCCCTTTAATCCTGTCATGCTCTGTTTTGGTGTTGCCGTTAAATTCGTAGGTCTGACCTTTCTTGACCTCGAACTTTACCACTTGCAGTTTCTTAATATTATTTTCTTGCGTTTCCATTTTGGTAAGTGCTTTAAATAAACAGGGGTGGCAGATATACCACCCCGTTATGTTTATGGATTTCAGCATTCAGCGGTCTTGACTGAGCCTTGCGTTTAGTATGGTTTTGCTCTCTGTGCAGACGGCTGAATAAAGAGTGCCTATGCTTTCTCGGTCATTGTACCAATAAGCGTGATTTTAACTGCCGGATGGAACACCTTGTCGCCTGCAACTGCCTTGGGCATGTTCAGTTTCGGGGTAATATCCATTGACGGTTTCAGCCACTTCGGATTGGCAAGTTTGTACAGAAACTTGCGTTTTGTGGTATCGCTGTCATCAAACACCGCACATGAGATTTCAGGAACGATTACTTTAGTTCCTAACGTCATCTCGAAAGTGCCGTTGATGATTTGCGGAGGAAACGCAAACTGTCCGAATGCAAAATCAGCAGGGTCGCTGTCATCTTCCGATGAACCGTGAGCGTATTCCAATACGATGTCGGTTAACAAGAAGTATTTACCTGAATCAAGCTGGGCACGGTTCAGGTTGGTACGTCCCGTTTTCTTGTCGTCCGATGCTTCCATAAGGTCAATATCAGATTTGTCCTTAATGGTTTTTACCGTATAGATGGCTGCATCCACAGTCTGCATACGGGCATCTTTCAGGGCTTTCTGAATTTCCGGTGGCAACTGCTGACGGCGTAATTCAAACTGCCCTTTCGATGTCAAATCACGGGTAAGCCCGGTTTTTACTGCGGTACTTTTTGCACCTGCATTGTAAGACCTGCGAACCGCATTCTTGCGACCAACGCTACGCTTTACCCTGCGGTTTCTGCGTTTCTGCTTACGCCTTGCTCTACCCAAGTCACCAATGCCTTCGACCGCATCGTCCTGGTCTTCTTCTCTCTCCAAAGCATCCTCTTCCTTATTGAGAATGGCTACTTCCAAACCTTCAATTTCTTCCATTGAAGGGTACAAATCATTTTGCTCATTAATGTCTGCCATGATTGTTTACATTTTTTGTGTTATTAATAAATTGATTATCTGTATTGCAGGACTGTGTTATGATTCCATCATATCACCCGAAAAGATGTCAAAGTCGATGCTGTCAGGGTTCAGGTTGTTCACCGCACCGACAACTTCCGATTCATCATCATATTCGGCTGTTCCCACAGGTTCGTCCGACATGGAATAGTCAGCCGCTGTTCCAACGGGTTCGTCTGACATGCTGAAATCAGTCACGCCTGAAACCGAACGCTGTATTTCCCTTTCGATGTCAATATCGGCTGCCGGAAGCTGCTGGGTAATCGGGTTCAATGCACGAAGCCCGTTTACATCATCCCAATCAGAGCTTTCATCGTCACCGATTAATCCCTCTAATCCTTGAAGAATGGTTTTGCCTGTGGCTTTTTTGACCATTGCTTCTACACCTGCACCTGCTGCACCGACCATAGCAAGTTTGATGTACTCGTTCTTAGTGAACTGAGTGCCGATAAGTCCGCCCATTGTAACTGCTGCCGGAACCAGGTAATCTTTCATATCTGTGCCGAGCAGACCTGAGACGGTCGGGCTTTTGGTGAGTTTCTTTAAAGCAAATTTCCCAACTGCAAACCCTGCTACGGCAGCAATGGGTTTACCGATGTTGTTGGTAGCTTTCATAAAATCAATCTTCTGTGACCTAGTGCTAGTAGGTGTTCTTGTTTTCTTTACTGCCATTTTGATTAAAATTTATAGCTGTTATTAACTAAGTTCTATTCTGCCAAGCGACTTTTTGGGCGTACCGGAATCAGCTTTCGCACCTGGCTTTGCTCTGCTGTCCTTTTTGCGGAAAAGGAAGTATGCACCTGTTCCGATTAATGCAGCGACACCGATGCCGATGCCGATTTTTGCACCTTTGCCCAATTTCTTTTGAGGGGATGATGATGTAGGAGTACGAGCCATGTTTGTCGGAGCTTGCTGTGTTACATAGCTCTGTGTGTTGCTTGACGGGAATGAGGCAGGTACAGACATATTAGGTGATGATGCCTGAAACATGGTTGGCTCTGCATAGGATTGTGAGCCGGCATCAAAGGATTGCGGTGCAGATTGACTGCGTGAAGCTACCTTGTTCTTAATCTTTGAGAAGATGTTTTTTACAGGTTTAAGCCAACTGCTTATTTTTGCCAATACACCGCTTGCTGCACTTACTGATGCTGCGGTTGCAACTGCACCTAAATTGCCCAACTCAGCCAATGCACCAATAGATTCAAGGGCTTGAAGTTCCCCGATAATTCCCTCCATGCCTTTAAGTGAAAAGTCCGGGCTTTTCTGTTTTGCTCCTTTTAGGATTGCTTTTCTCAGGTTTTCCTCTTTGCCCTGCAAGCCCTTAAACAGCTTTTTTACCTTGGCATGTCGTTTTTTTAGGTCAGCCAGCTTTTGTGGGTCGATATTGTGTTTTGAGGCAAATTCGTCCGGCAGGTAAGCGTATTGCAGTTTCTTTGCAATTCCGAACATGTTAAGGCGTAAGGCTGCTAACAATCCCCCTCGAATGGCGATAGACAAAGGGTTGAACTTAACGATAGCCTTAACAACCTTTTTGGCAACTTTACCTACTTTCTTGCCAACACTCTTTATTGCTCTAAAGAACCTGCCTTTCCGCTTTTTGCTCCTGCCAAGACCTTCAATTTCATCTAATATCTCATCCAATTCAGCTAACCCTTGAATGGCTTCGGAATCGTATTTAATAAAGCCTTTTTCAGCTAGTTTTTCTTCAATATCGGCAAGCTTGTCCAACACCTTGTCACGTTCAGGAGTATTCCAAAACTTGATAGCCTGGTCAATCATACTGATGAATTGGTCGGGGTTCTGGATATGGGACATTTTATCCTTATTGTCCTTGTTTTTAAGCAGGAAGTCACGGGTACGGGTAAGATATTTTAACATGTCATCATCAGGATTTCCAAACCCGTTCATGGTTTCCTCAAAGTCGATTCCTGAAATGATAGCCATCATTTCATCATGGTCATTGGTAAGCATTCTGCCACCTGCCATATCAATACCCGAAAGGGCGTAGATTGGCAAGCCCAAACTTGTTGTTCCTGTTACCCCGTCAATGCCGTGAATACCTGCTACCAATTGAAGCGGAGACATATTGAAGTCTGATTTCTCAAAACTGTACGGCTTTTGGTAATCGAACTTTGACAAAACCGGGTCAATGATTATTTCATCTTCGCTGTCGCCAATAGCAGGTACATACACATAGATGTGCTGAAAATATCCTTTGCCGTCATATTTGGTAATGCGGAGCTTAAACGGTATGCCTAAACATTTCAGGATTGAACCGACAAAAATACTGTAATCGTCACAGTCGATGCCTGACGATGATTTACCTTGTTGCTTGTACTTTATCTGACCATCGAGCCAGCTTCGGGCAGGTGTTCTTAATTGTTCCGTGCCGTCTTCATCCTTTTGGTATTGCAGATAGGAATACGCAAAGTTGAATATATTCCGACAGGTTTCTTTTAATGAATCAGCCTGTAATCCTTTGGCAAGGTCTTCAACTTCACGGTAATGTTCAGCAATGATATTGATACAGCCCTCGACTGTTTCCAATACATTGCCATTTTTGACAAACACTTCTTTGCCTTCGGCACGTTTTATAAGCTGGTTGTACTTTCTTCCGTCTTTGGTATCTCTAGGGCCGGATACAATGCCTAGTTGTCCTATTGCTAATCCGCTCATATCTTCATCTGTTAAATTTTGCGTTGTGGTAATGGTTTCCCCGTTGATGCTGATGGTAAGCGTGAAACTCATATCAGCTTTTAGCTGTGCAGTATTTGATAATACAGCCATGTTCAAGCCTTTGCCCATGAGGTTCAGGTAAGGCACTTGGAAAACAATTTCAGGTTCTTGGGATTTGCCTGCCGGGATGGTCAAACCTTTTATATCGGGAGATGAAAAGGCAATATCAGAGCCTTTGTATTTTGCGACTACCTGGTTAACAGCAATGCTAATAGGTGCATTGGTAGGATTATAGCACCGTAGCTTAACGGCAAACTGTACCTCTTGTAAGTTGAGTTTATGAATGCGAAACCCCAGCAGGGCAAAATTCATTTTTGCACCTGACAGGAGTTTTCTGCCTTTTTTAATCAGGATAAAGCCACCGCCTATGGCTGCGATAACGGCTAATGTTCCTAATATTTTCTTTGTGTTTGCTTCCATGATGAAACAAACTTAGGCAAGCGGAAAAGGAGGCGGTATGTATTGAATTGTAGCGGATTGCAGATTATTTTATAAGTTTTTATAAAGACGGATTTACAAGCTCATTTGGGCAGATTATCCAAAAAGTTGACCAAATGTGAGAACAAACCTTTTTCCAATGGTGATTGTGTGGTTTGCATTTTCTTTTTGAGGTAGGTCTGCGGAACTTGCTTGCGGATAAGCACCTTTGCCAATTTGCCCAGCTCACCCAACAAATCGTTTTCCTGACTATTTGTTGGATGGCTGACTGCTTTCTTTCCGTTTTGCAATTGAATCAGCAGGTTTTTATATTCTTCCTGCATCTTTTGAAATTCTGTATCTGAACCGCCTTTGTCGGGGTGTAACTGTTTTGCAAGCTCTCGGTATCGAAGCTTTGCCTGTTCAAAATCCGTAATGTTTTGAAAATAAGTCATTGTACTGATATTATAATTTATGAAATTCATCTTCGGTGATGCTGAAATGTTCCAGCAGTATTTCCAATTGCCGATGGTTGAAATAATGCAAGCGTGGATTACAGTCGTTGTCGAAAAGCCGTTGTTTGAGCTTGGGGGTACGCCTGATTTCTTTGCGTAGCATCTGCATGGCTGCCACTACCGATTGGCAGTCGGGAAACAGCTTTACCGCCAATTCCTGTTTGAGTATGGTTCTGCGAAACTTCATAAGCTGAAAAGTTGGGTTAGCAAATAGGAAAGCACAAAAAAAAGCCATAAAAACATGGAGAAAAGCAGGTGTATCAAGAGCTTTACGATTGCTTTTCCAGTCTTTTTATGGCTTTTGTTTATATATGGCTTGCTTTTGAGATTATTCAGGGTATATCGAACCTGCTTTGGGGAAAATGGCTGATTTTGGAGACAATGATTGGAAGGGTTTAGTATGCTTTGATGAAAAGCAGGGGTATAGCGATACCTTTTGCCTGAAATGGCAACTAATATTAAAATTAAAAACGGTAATAAAACAAGATTAAGCCACCGAAACGGGCTTAAATACAGAGTATAATCAAAATAATTGGGCATAATTCTATAATTATACCCTTGACGATTAGCGTTGCTAAGATAGAAATAAAAGAGTTAGGTGCTTTCTAATTTTTCTTTTAATGCAACAACACCATTAATTGCTTTTCTTAATTCAGCCTCATATAAAGGTTCAAAAGAAGAATGTGATGCAGGATTCATTATGCGTTTAAGAATATCCTTGGCTTCATTAATTAAATTTTCGGAATCATTCCGAAGGTCTATTTGTTTTATTACATAATTAGTCAGGTCATTCTTTAAACCACGCAATTTTCCTTTTTCTGCTAGCTCTAAAGTTGCATCATTCTCAAAATCTGTCTTTAGTTTTTCTATGAGTTCCTTACTCATGCCCCGATTGGAGATAGCCTTGGTAAAATCTCGTCTCTTGGTTTCTGTTAGCTGATTTAAAGCCTTATTCAATTTATTCATTAGTGGTTCAAATTCACCATCTGCTGCCATATTTAAACCTTTCAAGTATTTATCAAGAACAGCTTCCGTTTCTTTTCTTAATTCATTGCCACAAGCATCGTATTCACCATCAACTAAAAACGATTCTGCTTTTTCGAGTCGAGATTTGTCCTTGCGAATAATTGGAGCTTCGTAAAGTTTATCTGACGAGTGAAATTTAAAATATTCCCAGTCATGTGCTGATGTATATCGTTTCACCAATTCATAAAAACCTAAATCATGCGTAAGTATAATTTTCTGAAATCCTCCAAATATTTGTTCAAGTTCAGGGTCATTATCTGTATTTAACAACACCCTGATAATATCCATTCGGTTTGACATATCAAGGCTAATTAACATATCGTCAAGCACTAAAATCTTGAAGTCTGTTGACTGAACACGGCTTCTCAAAGCACCGATACGTATGCCTATGGCAATTTTTGTGAGCTGTGATTCATTCAGGAATGATTGAACACGTTGTAGTGTGTCCCAATTCTCAGAGCCATTTCTTTTTAGTTTAACTACCAAGCCAATTTTTAAAGAATCCAATCTTAATGCTTCATGGTTTTCCTTCCAAATCTTCCTTTTTACAAGGTCGAAGCTGAATTTTTTCAAAAATTTAAGTTCAACTTTTAACACATCTTTTTTATTAAAGAAGTGTTTTTTCATAAAGTCATTGGCGGTATTTGCAATTTCGGAAAGTTTGTCTTCGATGTTTTGATTTAAAGCTTCCAGTGCTGTATCAAAATGTGACCGTGCATGACCACTACGAGCCGAACCTCCATTACGTCGTGGAATATCGGTTGTTTTTTCTTTTATAATATCCAACCAGTTTTTTGTTCCCTCGGTTAAGAAAGGGAAAATATCCCTTTCAAAAACCTGCCAAAGGTTTATTTCCTGACGGTGAGTGGCACGGTAAAAATTATGTAGCAATTTATAGTTTATGAAATCGCTTGCTAAGTTCAGTTCCTGAATTGTAGTGTCGTTACCATTATTTTCAGGTCTGGTTCCCGGATTTGAATTACCAATTTGATAGGTCTTTGAATTTCCGTTACCCTCATTGATAATTAACTTTATGTGTGGCTCTTTATCAGTTGTTGCATAAATATTTTTGAGTGTTTGATGGGTTGCCCTGTTACTTTCAACAAAATCTGAAAAGTATTTCTTTACTTCATCATCATTGGTTTTAATACTGCTTTGCAAAAAGGTATATAAAGCCCAAAATAAGGATGACTTACCGGAACCATTATTTCCATAAGCCAAAACGTGTTTGCTTCTGAAATTAAATTCTTCCTCCGTTTGAAATGCTTTGAAGTGTTGGATTTTAACCGTGTCAATTTTTTTCATCTTAGCTTTCCAATATCGGTTTTAAAATTTCAGGACTACGAACGGCAAAGAGCTTTATACGGTTGCGTACTTCATTATCGGGATGTGTCCATATTTTATGCAAGCTTTCAATAATTTCCGATTTTTGAACGTCATCTAGTTGTTCAAAATTCCTCTCTTGCAATGCTACTTGTAAATCTTGTTCCACAAATTGCATAACATCAATTTCTTTTTCACGCATGTGGTCAAAAAAGAAAAGTTCAAAAAAGAGTGCATCTACTATTTTTTCTATAAAAGTGAAGTTCTGCTGCTTTTTTGCATAAAACTGCATTAATATCACAAGGAGAGAAATAATACTATTAAAATTTTCATTCCCCACTTTAATAGGTAAGTTTTTTAATTCATTTACTTTTATTTTAGGAAATAAATCATCATCTTCTGAGTAATAGGTTCTAAAAAAGAATCCTAATACTTTACTATTTAAATAACCTGTACAATATTCAATTGAAATATTTGTATTAGGCTTTTCAATACCAATATAAAGTGTTTGGTCTGCAAAATAATTTTCCTCATCAATTGCACAAATAAGCGTATTTGATATTATCTGTCTAATTAATATTTTTTTATTTATATAATATTTGATATCCTTTGGAGACATTAGCCATTTCCCCCAACTTATATAGCCTTCAGTCCAATCTAAACTGTATTTTTTTACATTTTTTCCCTTTAATTGTGGAACGTATGTATCATCTTCTTTTATTTTTGAATGATAAATTTTATTGGATACATCATCATTATTTAGAGGTACGCCTTCTCGATTTAAACCATATCCAACCTGATATGGTTTAAAGCCATTTGATATATCGAGAACGTCATCAATTTTCATTTTTGCAGATAAAATTATTTCCCAAATCAATCCAACATTTGTATTTTCCGAAAATGCAATAATGTTATTTTCTTGATTTTGCCACAAATCTTTCTTATAAATATAGCGACCTAAAGGTCTCATGGTTGGCCTAAGAGTTATATTTTTACCTTTATGCAAAAAAGGCAAACAGTGTTATTACAAAATAAATTCACATCCGATTTTTCTAGCCATATAAATTTCAGTTATAGTTTTTTCGACCGTATAATAGTACGCGGTTATATTCGAAGTATGTTCCGTCCGGCAAGTGTCATTACCCTACTTCGTAATTTAGGTTTTTCAAAACACACCAATGGAATATTTAAACTTTTTTCAGACCAATTAAATAGCCATATAAAGAAACTGGCAGTAAAATTTGATGTGCCGATTTTATGGCGGGATAACCATGGTGGCAAAGAAATGGAAATGCAATCCTATGTAGAAGAGTATTATTTCAACCAAAAAAAACTGGGAGTGGTTTGCATTATCAAGTCATTGGAGTTTATGAGTTGTTATTGGAACAAACAACTTACAACAAAAAAGGGTTCTCTTTTTACCAAAATGTTCTGGATGAAGAAGCAAGTAACACAACACTACATCTATATAAACGATTCGGAATTGGGGTTTTGTTGTTTGAAGATATCATCAGGCTTACCATTTCATTGCCAATTTTATTGTAATGGGCATTGGTACTTACGTAGGCAACTGGACAAAAAAGGGATTGGATACAAAATGCAGGACAATGCCTTTCTAAAAATAGACGATGAAGCCTATGTAGAAAACTTAATTAAAGGTTTTAAGGGCAGCATTATAGACAAACGCATAAGCTACTGGATGGACAAATGGTTCCGCTTTGATAAAGGCGAACGTTCTACGTGCTCATCAATACTTAAGCATAATTGGTACACCTGCCAATGCGAGGTATGTAGCAATGTAGTTTTCAAAAATAAGCCTTACTTCGAGCGGTTGTATGACAAGGTCCTTGAGAAGCATCATAGCATAGGAGCCCCAAACAGTTTAAGCAAACTGTTCGAATTAAAAAGAGAAAGAAAACAAAGCAAGAGCACCAATAAAACCTATTATCAAAAAGCCTGTTCCAAGCACTGGATACAAGGCAATTCCATTAAGATGTACAATAAAGGCGGTTATTTGCTCCGGGTCGAAACCACTATCAATAACCCCAGGTTGCCTGGGGCTAAATTACAAAAGCCAATATTTGAAATAAAGGGCTACTACTGGTACGGCTTCGGGTGCAATAACCGCTTCTTTACTGCCATTGCTAAAATAGATGCATCACTCTTAGGGGATTACGAAAACGAGTTTACCAATGCGGTATACACAGAAAAAGGGAAACGGGTAGCTGCACCCGACCAAAGAAACCCCAAAATGATTGCAGTATTAGCAATATTATCAAACCCTCGGTTTTCAACAGAATGGTTTCGTACAAAGGAGTTAATGCGTTATCTTTCAGTTCATTTCTCTAAAACTGCAGAAATACGCTACCAGATGGATAAATTGAAGGCAAGGGGGTTGGTTGAAAAACGTCAAAACTCTAATTATTATAGGGTTACAGAGAAAGGTTATGTGTGGATAAATATTGCTTATTCCCACAACAGGTACTTCTTAACGCCCTTATTGTCTGACAGTTTAACAAAACAGTCTCTTGGAAGCGATAATGCTCTTGATAAATTAGAGATAACGCAAAAACACATTAAAGAAGGATTGTATGCATTGTATCAAGAACTTAACATTGCTGCTTAAAAAACAAAAACGAGATTTTTTTTCTTTTTTTTAGAATATTAAAACATATTGGCTTTCGATACTTATATCATTTCCAACAATAATTTCAGATACTGGCTCTTTTTTTGAAATTTGAAAAATACATGTTTCAACACCTGCATTTTCAAAAACAAATTGCTTGTTTAAATTTATTAATCTTTCAAGATTTGATTTTTTCAGGACTACTCTTCTCAATCCTTTAGCATATTTATTTGACAGCCAAGCATTCGGGGTAATAAAAGAAAGAGTTCCTTTTTTTCGCATAAAAAGTAAACTCTTCTCAACAAAAAGATAATATGCTTCGGAATGACCAACTACAACATCAAAACATTTTCTGAAATTTTTAATTTCCTCTTTTGTAAAAGAAATTCCATAAGGAGGATTCCCAATTACTATATCAAATCCATTCGCAATATCAAACATCCATTCGGGGTCAAAAAACGGTGAGGAAGCGTTTTGGTCATACGGGTCCCATTTTGCTAACTTCTGAGCATTATCACTTTTCCAACCGCTTTTTTCTAATTCTGATGCAATAGCATTTCGCAATTCTTCATCGCGCTGGCGGTATTTTAGTTTTGTATCTTTGGTTCGGGCACTAAACAGCTTATGCCTTACTTTTTTTAATTCTGATTCAAATTCTATAACTTCTTTGGTATCGTACAAACTAAGCTGTGCATCAGGTTTATCAATTCCTATTAGCGTGTTTGCATTTACAAATTTAGTTTCAAGGTTTGGTAATGGGCGTATGCCAAAATTTTCATCGATTTTGGTATTGCTTTTTTGGTCAACTACCAATGAAATAAAGAAACGTAGTTTTGAAATTTGCGTGGCTATAGGTTGTATGTCCACACCATAAATGCAATTTTCAATCAGATAGAGTTTACGGGCATAATCGGGGTCGTTTACCCGTTGGTCAAAAGCATTGTTTATTTCTTTCAGTTTTTCTTCCCGCTCAGCTTTATCGTCAATGGTTTTAAATACTTCGCTGGTTTCTTCTTGCACTTTTTGTATTTGCACCTCTTTCCAAATAAGGTTCTCAGGGTCGAGTTTTTGCAACATATTCACCATTTTTTGAAGCACACCCATTGGGAAAGCACCCGAACCGCAAGCAGGGTCGAGTATTTTACAACGGTCGAGGGCTGAAACTATATCACGGGTAAGTTTCTGATTCTCGGCAAATGGGTTTTTTGCATCGAACGAAGCCAGTTGGTGTAATTTTTCGTCCACCTGATTTTCGTACATTTCCCAATCGGTAACTGCATTTTTCAGGTAAGCAATCAAGCTTTCGTCAACCATATAGTTAACAATCTCACGAGGTGTATAAAACGAGCCTGTTTGTTTACGTGCAGTTGTTTTGGTTTCGGGGTTGTAACTTGCCAATAGGTTTTCAAATACTTTACCCAATAATTCGGGGTCGAGTGCAACGTCTTCTTCAATCGGGGTATTTTCAGTAATGGTAAACTTGTACGATTTCAGAATGTTTATCAATCCCTTAACTGCTGCTTTCTTTGTGATGTTATTATTAACGCCGTATTCGGTGCTTAAATCAACCTCTTCGGGAGTGCCAAAAAACAGGTAATCGGGAACAATTAGAAGTTCACCTTCTGACATATTATCTGAAAAACCATCAATATACATATTCTTTGTTTTGTTATCTAAACATTCGAATAGACCACCATTCAAGAAGGGCACAGTTTTATTCATTAATTCAAGAAATGTGTCTGTGTTTTTAAAATAGTTTTCGTACTTGTAAAGCCAATCGTTACCTCTGTCCTGACCATAATAATTATTCAATCTAAATCGTCTGCTTCTTTTATCCTGTCCTTCAGACTTTATTGGACAATTTAACGAAGCAAAAAACAAGTTTTGCAGAATTGCCCTGTAATAAACACTGTCTTTATTTGCTTGATTAAACAAGCCATTTTCGTGATACGGTGCAATATCATTCAAAATATTTTTTTGCAAAGCTTCGAGGTCGAACAGTTCCTCGGGAATCAGTTTTTTTTCCTTAATAAACCAAGTAAATAACAAACGGGTAAGCAAACGAATTACATTGGTGGCATTGTGTTCCTGAATTAAATCATCCAACTTGGCATTTTTCTTAATAGCATCGGCTTCGGTTGGTTTGTTGGGGAAAGTAACCTGCTTAACTGCCCAAAAATACCAGTTTGAAAGTTCCTGATAGAATCGCTTGTTAAGAACACTAACACTAAAAACCTCTTGCCAATATTTATAAAGCTTATCAAAAGAATCTACGGCATTTTTACCACTTGTAGGAATACGTAACTCTTCAATTATTCGCTCATGCCCGGCATGGGGTTTTTCAATATTAATGTCTCTTAACAATGAAACTTTGCCAGCCTTTTCTCCTTCTCTCCAAGCCTGTTTGTAAGGCAAACGTTCTGTGTTGGAAAATGCAACATATTCATTTTTTGAATCCTTGTATTTAAACACAATTACAACAGGAGTGTAATAAAACTCCCTGTTAAAAGCCCTTGATATTTCAGCCAATTGCGAACGGGATGGAAGCAAATCATTGTTACGTTGGTGTAAAGTAATGGCAAAAAGTAAAATGCCATCGTAGTCAGATTTAATATTTTCTTTAGCAATACTTTCTGTTTTATTGAAAGCAGCATCATCAACCATTCCTGCAAAATACACATCGTTAATAAGCTGAAAAGTCTCATTCTCTTTAAATGTATCCTGTAATATTTCTTTGGCAGTAGTAGGTTCATCAGCTACATAATTAACAGGAATTTTGAGGTCGGCAAACAAGGCTTTGGTTGCTGCCAAAATATCAAATCGGTGGAATATATTAAGTTTCATATAGAATGTTTTCAGTTTAGTTTGTAACTATAAACCATGTAATTAAATCGAAATTTGTGAGCTGGTATTTTTCATCAACAGTCACGTTCTGTTTAACACGTTCAACAGCTTTCTTATCTCCTTTGCGAAGCTTTGCCAGTAAGTCTTTTGATTCTTTACCCATTACCTTTTTCTCAGAGCCATCAGCTTGTTTCTCAACGTCTGCTTTTTGTCTGTCAAGGTATTTTTTTAAAGCAGTTACTAATATTTGTATAGCCGTTTCATCTCCATTGTCGATAGCATTAGGGACAAATCGTTCTAAATCCTTATGATGAGTAATTGCATCCAATACTTCTTTCTGATTTAGCAATATTTGTTCTCCGTTATTGTCAATATAAATAAGTTCAAAAACTTTGTAATCATGGTCTTTAGATTTATCAGGCTTGGCTGGATAGCCCATTAAAGCAATAATCCCATCCTCTGGGCAAACTTCGCTATTCGCTTTAAAACCCGTATAAACACCTTTCGGCATTCGTTTATATTTTTCTTTGTCCTGATTAAACTCTTCCAATAAGTCTTGTCTGTATCTTTCAAGTGAAAGGTCATCAAAGCCTAATCCCTGGTCACTTACTTCAATGTCGTCCCAAGTAGTTTCCATTTGTTGCATCATACGGGATTTAAGTCTGTTTTCAAGATTTTCATCCTGTGCCATTTCTTTAAAGGAGTCTGAAAATTCAAGATGCACTTCAGAACCAGCTAATTTCATGGCTGCCATTCTTTGCTCTATTCGTCCTTGCAGGTCGAGATATGAGTTAATATTGTTTGATGGCCAGAAGTTAATGCCAAAGATTTTATCGTTTGGAGAGCCTAATCGGTCAATACGTCCCATTCTTTGGACTATTCTTACTGGATTCCAATGTATATCGTAATTTATTACCATATCGGCATCCTGTAAGTTTTGTCCCTCACTTAACGCATCGGTTGCAATAAGTATATCAATTGGTTTTTGTAATTTCTGATAGGTTTTAGGATGGTTGTTTGAAATATACTCAACCCAATTCAAATAATTGTCTTTCTCTTTTGTATTAACCTCAAAATTCCACTCTTTCTCTCTGTATAGCTTTGTATAAGGAGCAAATCGTTCTAATATTGGTTCAAACAGTTTTGTTTCCTCCTCGGAATCCCAAGTAAAGGAACCAGAACCGGAAATCATAGCAATACGTTCAAATCCTCTAGCTTTAAGTTGGTCAAACAGATATTTGGCTGTATCACGATAAACTGTAAAAATCACCAACTTTTGATTGTTATTGTTTTCCCCTTTGATTCTTTTGTTTTGAATCTGTTTTATCAGTTCCTGTAACTTATTGTCCGATGAATTTAAGTTATTGGGTAGTTTTAGTTCTTTGTTGAGATTATTTTCAAATTTTTGAAGGTTTATGTGCAGATTATCAAGGGCATCTAAGTCCTTTTTGAGGTCTTTTTTGAAGTTTTGGATATTTCCAGCTTCATCAATTTCAGCCAAACTAATTTTACGTTTCTTTCCAAGTGTATATTCCTCAAATTGGTCTTCTAGCTCATCATCAGTAAATAAACCATCATTATCTTCAATTATATCATTGTTTTTACTTTCAAGATAACTTTTGATTTTATTTAGAGCATTTTGGTGGTGGTCTTTAATTTTCCCTACGGTAGAGTAAAACGAAAACCAAGAAGATTCTAATCGTTTTACCATAAGGATGTACATCATTTTTACAAGAAACCTGTCTCGTTGACGTTCATCATGCAGAACATTCTTTTCACTATCGTCAATATCCACGTAAAATGATGGCTGATAGCCCGATAACATTGGCGGAAAATGCTCAAATAATTCTTCAAAACTCTCAAAGTTTCCAAGCTCGTTTGGAGTAACAAATAGATTAATAGGTTTTACTTTTTCGGGGAATACCAAACCTTTTTGATGTCCGTCAATCATTTGTCTAGTTCGTGCAACCGTTAAAGAATCGGTAAGCGTAAAGAAGTTAGCAGGTAAGCTTTTTATAAAACTACTGATTTTAGGTTTTTCCTCCTCACGCCAATCATTGAATGCTTGTTGGGCAGACCTGAATGAAGCCTCAAGATTACGAATTCCTAAAGATTCTTCATATCCTTTATTGTCGCCCTTAACCATTAACTTAAACTGATTACGAATATCATTTAAGGAGTTGTTTATGGGTGTTGCCGATAGCAATAATACCTTTAAATCTTCATTGGGTTTGATAATATTATCAAGTAAGAACTTATAGCGGTTTGATTTGTCATTTCTTAGGTTGTGACTTTCATCAATGACAATCAGTTTTGGTTTGTCATTAGTAAAAAGCTTATCAGCTCTATCACAATATTTCTCCATTCGTTCACTACTCATATCTGTGTGAAAGCGAATAAAAAAATCGAACTGGTCTTTTTCAAATTTTGATTCCTGATGTTTTTTGTACCTATTCCAGTTATGCTCCAATTTTTTAGGGCACAACAACAACACTTCACGCCCTTGCAATTGAAAATATTTCATTACAGCTAAAGCACTCCACGTTTTACCCAAACCAACTGCATCAGCTAGAATTGCTCCGTTATACTTTTGAAGCATTTTGATTAAACTAAGAACACCTTTTTTCTGAAAATCATATAGGCTATTGTATATAACACTATTTTCCAACCTGCCGACTTGCCGATTAAACTCAGGGTCATCTTCTGTTTCTAATATTTGATTTCCAAAGAGTTCAAATAGGATTTTATAATAAATCTCTCTCGGTGTGTATTTAATAAAAATCTTTTCAATTTCGCCAATCAAATATTCTTTAAAATCTATCTTAGTATGTTCCCCATTTTTGTGAATAATTGTTTTATTTGAATGGGCTTGAGGTTTATTCCACAGACTTTCAAACCACTCAACAAGTTCCTTATATTGATTATTATTCCCTGTTTCGGCAATGTTAAGTTCAACATTGTTGGTTTGTTTTAATCCAACTCCTGCTTCGGTAAGATTTGAACTCCCTGAAATAAAATACTTGTCTCTATCATCGTCCTTGGTAGGGTTAAACAGATAAACTTTTGCATGGCAAAAGTTTGGCTCTAAGGTTTTTGCTTTTACATGGTCTTGTTTTAAGAAATTCACAGCCTCCTGAGATACACTATTTAGCTTCAATGCTGCTTCAATAGTGATATTTTCGTTTAAAAGGTCAAGTGGTCTATTTTCTTCTGTATCAATATTCACAATATCACCAAGAACGAGCCTAAATTCATTTATTTTGTCATTTATTTTTTTTGACATATGAGCTAATGCCCCAATAGTGAAATACCCGGTCACCAAATCAAATTTACCCTCTTCTGTATATTTAGAAATCCATTCGTGGACTTTAAGTTCCTTGTTTTCGTTGTCTAATATCATAGCATTGTTTTCTCCTTAGTGTCAAGTTGGTTATTCTTGAGTTTTTGGTCTTGGGATTATAACTTTGAATTGTTCTCCTTCAACATCATTTATAAGCTCAACGTTGGGTTGTTCGTCCAAAGCACGGGAAACCCCTGAACCAAGACCACGATAATTCATCACTTTACTGCAATAGCTTACCATGAGGTTATTTCGCACAACTGCATTACCCATTTTAATGTTTTCAATAGTAAGGCTATTGGGTAATTTTCCCGGACTAATTATTTCTATTCTATCATCAAACACCAATAATCTGATGGGGGAGTTTTTAAGGTAATCCCTGTGAATTAAAGCATTCTGCAATAATTCCTCCAATGCTATTTCAGATATTTCAAGCTTACCTGTGGTATTGAAATTCTGTCCCTGCTGAGTATGTTTCAGATTATTTCTAAGAAAGTGCATACCTCCATCAAATAATTCAGGTATTGTCCCTTCTATATCAATGCTGTCCCGGTAATCAGTTCCTCCAATTTTATTGCCAAAGAATGAAACAGCTTTAATCAGAAAGACAGGCTTGTATTGTTGCGGATTTTTACCAAAGAAAACCAATCCTCCTAATGTTAGCTTTCCTTTCTTAAGGATGCCAAGGTTAACAAGCAGTCGCTCATCAATTGATTTCACATCTTTATTCTGTTTCTTCAGATAGGCATGAACCTTTTCAAAATTCACATCATTCACCGAGCTATTCTCAATCAACATCTCATCTGCATACAGGTTTCCTGAGCTTTGATACAGTCTGAGAATCTCATCTTTATCGGTTAAAGCCCTTTTGGTACTTCCTTGTCGCACAAAAATAGCTCCTTTAGTGTTATAAGGTTTGTTGTCTCCCTTGGGTACAAAAATCAGGAATAACAGTTTTTCCTCAATGATTACAGTCTTTGTAATTATTTGGAGGAACGGTTTAATCAGGTCGTTGGTAATGTTTGCAACTTTCTTGTCAATATCATCAATCTGAGCCTTGGTCAAGCCCACGATATTGTCTGTGTTATCTTCTACTCCAAAGATGATGATTCCACCTTCGGTATTGGCAAATGCAACAATTTCCTGCAATAATGATTCCTGGTGTATTGTATCTTGCTTTAACTCAACTGTACTGTTTTCTCCGGCACGGATTAAGTCAATGATTTCTAAATTAGTTATTGTGGTATCCATAATTCATTAGTTTAAATTTTGAGAAATTTCACTTGGAAATCTGGTACATTATACTTGCATATGAGTGTCAATAATTATTTCAGTCATTGACTGTTCCGTTTATCAATGTTCCAAATGCTATAAATGTTCTTTCTTCTGTTGAAGGCTTCCTCGCCACCTTCCATGATAGTTACAATCTGTTTCTGCATCTCACGGCAATCAATAGTTCCTGCTGTGATTCCAATTTTTGATTCAGAATAACTGCAAGCAACTATCTTTTCACTATCCCCAAGTACAGGGATATTGGCATTGTGGGTTGCAAAAATAAACTGCATGTCACCTTTAAGAGTCTTTATTTGCTTTATAACATCTTCATATATAGTTTGATTATCAAGGTCATCTTCGGGTTGGTCGATAATGAGTACATCGGTTTCTTTTTGTGCAAGAAGAAACAGTATTAACGCAGTAGCTCTTTGACCAAGTGAGTGGTCTTTTAGCGGTTTGCCATTGTAATTGATTGTAAATTTATCCTGAACCCTGAAAGTCAATAAATCGCCAAGATTCTCATAGAATCGGTTTTTAAATTCTGCAATAATGTTTTCGCTTACATTAAGCTTGGCAGTCAAATTCGCATAATCCCGATAGATTTCAATAAAATCCTTGTAATCGGTTTGAATGACATCATAAGTACCGCCTCTCATTCCGCTACCTTTAAATATTTGCTGTATTTTATCTCTAAAAATATCAACTCGTCCTTTGTATGCTACTGAAATTGTAAGACTGTTTTCGTATTGATTGATACGGGTTACTTCTGCTTCAAGTATTTGATATTCTTTATGCCAAAGGTTGTTTAATTCAGCAACTCTGTCATTTAATTGTTTTGATAAATCTGCTTTTCTTTGTTCTGATTTTTCTATTTCCGTTAACTTAATTTTAGCAGTCTCAATTATCTTATTCAGCTTTAAAAAGTCATCCGGGTTAACATTGGGAATATCTATTTCACGCTTAATTTTTGCAAACTCTTCTTTTAATGCTTCTTTTTTGTCCAAAAGAGTTTTGTGAAGGTTATTCAGTTCACCTGACTTATTTAAAACATTAGCGTTTAATACCGATATTTTTTCAAACTCGGTTGCAATAGCTTTAAAAATTGAATCTGCTTGCAGAAAAATATCTTTGTTTTCTTCGCTCACAAATTTTGAATCGGTAAAGAATGATTTGTAATTATTGTACAAACCCAATAAGTCTTTTTGAAATGATGTAACTTCTGTTAAAATGGTTTTAAAACGGGATATATCAGTATCAAATCGGCTTTGTTGCTTTAGTTTATCTTCGATTCCTTTTTCTTTAAAAATTTTAAGCTTATGCTGTGCATCCGCAATATTTGCATTTATTTCTTTCTTTAATTCGCCTAAATTCTCAAGCTTTTTTAAGCCATGCACAAGCTCCTGAATTTCAAACGATTTTTTCTCAATTTCAGATTTTATAGCATCTAATTTGTTACCAATTAGTTTACGAATCAGGTCAGCTTCAAAATCAATGTGTTTGTTCGATAAATCTTTTTGTCCGAAGTAAACCGGACTTCCAAAAATTGTATCAACAGAAGGAATATCCTGACGTTCATTCCCAAGGTATATATCCTCTTTTTGCCCGTAAATTTTTTCAACCCTATATTCTTTCTTATGCCTGTCAATTAGTTTAGTAATAACTTTACCACCACTTTTTAAAACGTGTTCTATTAAACTGTTTTTATAATCTTTGTCCGAAGCCTGACCTCCTAAAGAAATCCCTAAAGTATATCGTAAAATTTCAAGAATAGAGGATTTACCACTACCTCTGATTCCAATAAAGTTGTTCAGTTCAGCAGAAAAACCAATCTCTGTTCCATCCAATAATCCGCCCTCAAATGAAATTGATTTGATGAAAGAATTATTGTATTTGAGCTTTTGATTTGATAAGCGGTTTTCTTTATCGGTTAAGGCATATTTTACTGCTTCAAAATTGAAATCTCCAATTTTTAGCCACGTTTCTTTTTCAATGTCTTCACCTTCTTCGTTTCGTTGTTTTCCGCAAAAACCAATTTCATTTATGTTTTTACAATCAGAACCTTCAACAAATGCAGGTAAATTCTCAACACCTTTAAACCAAAGAATTAATTTGTCCTTTAGGTCATTTTTTCTCAGTTTTTGAAAGGCAAGAACATTTCGTTTAAAATGTTCGTCTTCTACAATTTTTATTATTCTACCTCCATCTAACTCATCGCAGAAGCCACTTCTTTGCTCAATGTGAGCCATTGTAATAAAAGAATCCCTTCCGTCTTTACGGTGTGTTTCAAGTTTATTGAATAATTCTGACAAGCTATATTTACAGGAGGTGTTTTCATTCTCTCGATTAGCAATGCCTTCAAAAGCAGAACTCAGAAACTGCTCAATGAAATTATCACCGTTCTTTATCCAGGATTCATATTCAAAGGTTATTAGGCAATGAATGCCATTTGAACCATCATTGACAGATAATTCAACTCCCGGTAATAGAAAGATATTTTCCTTTTTTCCTTTTTTGCGTAAGTTCTTATATTCTTCTAAATCAAACTTGTTATGATTGGTTATAATACCAATAGATACGTTTGATTCTTTTAACTTCTCAATATAGTTTTTGATATACTCGTTAGGCTCTCCTGCATATTTAAACTCTTTATCAGCATTGGTATGAAGGTGGAAATCGGTCTTTAACCAAACTGAGCCATTTTCAAATATTGATTTATTTTCCTCCATAGCATTATAGTTTATCTTGTTTTGTGGACACCAACAATTCTCTAACATCAACCTTTAGAATATCTGCTATTTGAATCATTGTTTCAATACCGGGTTGGGTTTCATTCGTACACCACCTTGATACAGTTGTTATGTTTTTTCCCAGTTGTTCTGCCAGCCATTTATTTGTTCTGCTTTGCTCAACCAGTACTATTTTGAGCCTATTAATTTGCTTCTTGTTCGTCATAATACGCAAATTAGGTATATAATTTTGTTTAGACTGCTAATTTACGAATCTATATTGATATTTACAGAATCAATATAGCTTTTTTGAAACAAGACTATTAATTTTTGTTTTTGCATTAGAATCTATTTGTTGATTTGAAATTCTCTTGTTTTTACTTAATAGACCTACATTGGGCGGACTTAGGTTACTTAGGTTACTTAGTCGGGTTAATAATCATGTTTTCAGTTATTTACATTCTCTAAAAATCACCAAGTAACTAAGTAACTAAGTAACCAATGGTGAAAAATGGTAAATCCTAAGTAACTCTAAGTAACCCTAAGTAACCTGACTGAATAGTAAAAAAGGATATAATTCACTTATATTCATTTATTTATACTTGACTAAGTAACCTAAGTAACCTAAGTAACCAGTTTTGCATGGTAAAACTTGATTTTGAATCGAAATACAATGCTTTCTTTTTGCCCTGTTCTTTTCTTTCTTACAAATAAAAAAACGGGAGCTTCAATTCAGAAACTCCCGTTCAGCTATATGATATTCCTTTCAATCAGAAAGGCATTTTTTCCTCTGTATCGGCATGTTCAATATTCAGGTTCAGCTTATCGAGGTAGAATATGAAAGCGGTTGTGCTTGTAAACTTCTTGTTTCCCTTTTCATCGTGTTCCTGGGAACCGCTTTTAGCATCCATCTTTTTAAAGCTCACCTTTTTTGAATCGCATATAAAAGCAGGGCTGTTCTTCAGGTAGTATTCCACCGTAGCATCGGGAAGAGGTTTGTCGCCCTCACGTAACGCCTGAGTTTTGTATAATCCGAATACTCGGCTGATTGACAGGTAAAGTATTTGTTGCGGTTCCGGGAATACAATGTCATTCTTTTGCCACTCACCGTTTTCCTTGAATGTCCGTGTTATTTTATTGCTATAAACCACTTTGTAATCACCACCATCAAAAAGAATGTTGGAGCTGATAAGGTATTGTACTGTTTTCCAAAAAATACCCAAATCATCGTTGCGGACAGTTTCGCTGTTTTGTGTAATCATCATTTCCACAAATAGCCTGATTATTTCTTCATACTGAAACGGCAGTTCAACAATCTGGGCTACGGTAGCGTATGCCGATGCAATGGTGAGCCAATTGTTGTAAATTCGGGTTTCAATGGTGGTTTTACCCAAAACCTCTCGGAATTGGTCGCTAACAGTATCAACGGTTTTGTTGTAAATTTTGGAGAAAGTCTCACGGTGTTTAAGGAGCTGATGGGTTATCTGTGTAAGCCCTCGTTTGTTAATCTGCTCCAGTTCCTCAAACCGTCTTTTTTCATCAAAGGTAAATGTGGTTTTTGAGAATCCCAATGCAATGAAACGGCTGAACAGGGCAATATCGGCAGTCGCAATCTGCTGACCGCAGACAATGATACCCTGGTTTACTTTGGAGGTTTCTTTTTTCTTGTCCTTATCCATGTTCATACGGGTTCGCCCGGTCTTATCCCAAAAACCTTTAAGCAGTTCCCGTTTTTCCATTTCCAAATCATTGCGGTATTCGTCCAGTACACAAACAGCGTTAGAACTCGTTGCCACATGGTCGGCAATGGATGGCTTGCTTGAGTTGTGCAGGTTGGGTACTTTCCCTTTTCTGCCAAACATGTATAAGATGCTTTCGGCACAGGTGTTTTTGCCCGAACCTTTCTGTCCGTACATGTTCAGGATGGGGAATTTATCGAAGCGTTTAGAGATAATATCCAAGTTAAGGCAAGCAAAATAAAAAGCCAGGGTAATGATGCCGTTGTTGCCGAATACAGCGGTGTATTTTTGAGCGTATTCGTAAAGCGTGACATTGCCCTCATTATGGATAAAATGACGTTCAAATTCAAAAAGCGTATCATCGCTTGCGTAAATTTCAGAACAGGCAGGTATGTAATAGTATTTCTCTATATGCTTAACTATGCCATATCGGTCTGCTTTGATAAAAATTGCACCGTCAAATATCCCGTTTCCCCAACAGAAAAAACCCTCACGTTGCCAGCCCATCTGCGTTATTTCCTTACAGCTTTTTGTTTTCTCGTAAAGCCATGCTTTGAGCTTGTTCAGTTCGCTTTCGCCACCTGTCCAAAGGAAGTTTCCCAAGGATTCAATTTGGAGCTTAAAGTTGGTGATACTCACCATATCCCTCTGCGGAAGTTCAATAATCTTAATCAGGTTATGGCGGTTTTTAATTTCATACAACCGCTTGGCATTTATGGGGCTTTCGATATGAAAAAGGGGAGACATCACAAAGTTGGAATGCGTTATAAAGTCATCACCTTTTTTATTCCTGAATACATAGCAGTTATCCTCCACATAAAAACCCCAGCGGTTAAAATCGCTCAAACTAACATGTTTCGGGATGGTGTACCGCTGATTGTTCTGCGGTTCATCCTTGGTAAGCTCCTTAATGGCATCCTGCCATGCTTTCTTGGGTTTTATCTGCTCCGAAGCAAAGTCGATGTAAACCTCCTGTTTGGTCTTGTCGTAGTTGGCAATAAGCGTTGAAAATCTTTTAATAATCTCCGATTTAAAAACAGGGTCGGAAGCGGATTTTTCGGCAAACTGCGTTGTTTTAAAAATGATGTAATCCGTTTGCTGAACATTGTGTTCAAGAAATATCTCCTTGGTGGTGAAAAGTGTGTCCGGGTCATGCTTTTCAGGAAGAGCAATAACTGAAACATGAAACTGGTTCCTGATTAAAATTTCCGCATTCCGTTCCGTTGCCCGTTGTCCGGCTGCATCCCCGTCAAATATCAGCGTGGCTTTGTTGGTGTATCTCCTTAAAAGCATAGCCTGTGCATTGGTCAGGGCAGTTCCGCAAGTGGCAACGGTATTGTGTACGCCAATAGCGTGCATCCTCAAAACATCAGGATAGCCTTCGACAATATAGGCACGGTCTTCATTTTTAATGCTGTGACGTGCTGCATTCAAGGCATACAGTTCATTGCCTTTAATGTAAATGACACTTTCCGGGGTGTTGAGATATTTAATCTTTGAATCCTCGTTTAAATCCCGACCTGCAAATGCGATTGTCTGGCCCCGTGAATTGGATATTGGAAAAATTAAGCGATTCCTGAAAAAATCATACAAGCCATTGTCTGCACTTTTTAAAACACCAATTTCTTCAAGTATTTCGGTCTTAATACCGCTTTTACGGGCATGAGCCAATAATGAATTGCCATTGGGTGCATAACCGATATTGAAACTGCAATCGGTGGGAATGATAAAGTTCCGCTGTTTGATGTAGTCCTGAGCTTCTTTTGAATCAACCTGTTCAGCAAAGTAACGTTCAACAATATTACAGGCAATATGAAGGCTTTCAATGTGTTTGAATTTGGCTTCATCGAAGCTGGTGCTTTTCTTCCATTGGAAGTTTATATTCAGCTTTTTTGCACCAATCTCAACTGCCTGTTTAAAATCAACACCCTCATGCTCCTTTATAAACTCAATGGTATTACCGCCTTTGCCACAGCCAAAGCATTTGAAAATACCTTTTGCCGGGTTTACATGAAAGGATGGGGTTTTTTCATTGTGAAACGGACAACAGGACTGATAAGTCGTTCCTGAACGTTTTAACTCTATGAAATTGGAAACAACGCTGAGAATTTCATCATTAATTACTTCTATAACTCTGTTTGCATCCATCGGCTACCAGTCTTTATTTGATAAAAGCTGGCGGTTGCTTCCATCGAGGCTCGTATAGAAGTCCAATACATTGCCCCGGTAGTCGTAAAATTTATCAAGCAGATGCGAACCCATGAAATCGCCCCAAATTTTCACAAACAGTTCTCTAAGTTCTTTTTGTGACTCCTGAATCATTTCCTGAACCTTTCTTCCGTCAAATGGGATGGATGAGTACCCGTGTTTTTCGTAAAAGCTCTTTATTCTTGTATCGAGATAATAGAGCTTTGAAACTGTATTTGGATGCAATGCTGTTGCCATAGTTTAAGTTCTAAATATAATTCTATAAAAGTGAGGCTGCCCTTGCACAACCTCACAAAAACCTTTGCTAATCGCCAAGGGAGGTTAATAAATGCTTTATATCTTCGGGAGAATAGCATATCTCTTTTCTGTCTTTCATTGCAGCAGTCAGTTCAATTCTGGCAAGTATGGAATCACGCCAATCGGGCAGCATAAAAACTGCCTCGCACTCATTTAGAACTTTTAACCTTTGATTCAGCCTTTCAGTCCAGCTTAAACATTTTGAATCGTCATCATCGGAAATTACAATTTGGTAACCTCTATCAACCAGAGACTGTTTAAGCTTGTCAATTTCTATGATTGACCCGTCTTTCGATGAACCTGAGAAATATATCTTCATCGGTCTAATTGTTTCTAAATTCTTCATGCCTGTATTTCTCCACAAAACGGTCAAGGTCTGTCCGTTTGTAAAGGATTGTATTGCCAGGTTTGTAATAGGTAAGCAATCCTTTTTCCCTCCATTGCTGAAACGTGCTTTTTGAACCGAAACCGAGATATGCAATGGCTTCTGAGAGGTTGAGCCATTTTTTAGTAGATAAATCACAAATTGTTGAAGCTTTCATCACTATCTGCTTGCTGCTGTTTGTTTTCTAACGTAGTTGTAGTTTTCTTCAGGGAATAGTTCCTCTACTGCAAGATTGAGTTTCTTGGCAATGATACTGCGTGCCAAAGCATCGGGCTTTTGTGTTTCTGCAATCCAGCATCTAACTGTTTTTTCGCACTTCTTTGTTGCCGAACAGATGTCGTCAATAAATTTTTGTTTAGGTGTTACCGCCTTTTTGTTCGGAATAGAAAGATAGTGTTCTCTGAATGTCGCCATTTACATAAAAATTTAAGGTTTAAAATTAATTTCTAAATATTATTTAGATGATTGTAGTATCTGACAATCATGCTAATAACTCTACATTTAAACAATTACATTAAAACATTCTTGCAATTGCAGAAAAATTCTGTAACTTTGCATTGAAATTGTTTTAATGAGTATGGCAAAATTAGAATTATTTGCCAAAGTTCTAAATTATATTCTAAATAAAATTACAGTAAAATAGAACATTGTTGCATATATGTCGGATAATCAAGGGGATATGAAAAAGAGGTTGGTTCAGTTTGCAACTGAGCATTTGGGCATTACTGTCCATCGCTTTGAGAAAAGTTGCGGACTGAGCAATTCATATTGCAGCAATCCTAATGTAGTGGGGTCTTATGCCAAGAAAAAGATTATCGAGGCATACCCGGAATTAAACATGGATTGGGTCATTACAGGCAATGGCTCAATGCTGAAAGGTGAAGAATTAAAAAAGAACAATAAAAATATAGTTGAAGAAAACCACATCACTCAGGTAAAAGAGGATGCAGATGTTTATAGGAAGATGAATGAAGAGGTAGTTGCATTAAAAAGAGAGCTGGAGCTGTATAAAATGCTCTACGAAAAGGAACATAAAGATGTCAAGGATTTAAGCGAACAGGTAGGGGCTTTAAAAGCAGAAATAGAGAACTTAAAAAAAGGCGAAAATTGTTCCGAAACCGAATCTGTGAGTGTCAAGAAAAAAAGAAAGGCAAGCTGACCTGCGAATGTGACGACTGGTTCTGTGAAACCCGATTCAGCTATATGGTGCTTAAAAAAGAACGAAGTATTTAAAACTGATAGATTGAGTTAAAACTAAAAAATGCGTTGAAAATGCGTTGAATAGTAAAAATGCAAGAGCTAATTACTCTGATAAACAGCCGACTAGGATTTTTTGTCATTCCTATACAAAATAGGCGAGATAGTAGTAAATTCAACGGTTGTAGCCCGCTTCAACTTCTCAACGGTTTGATAAGTTTGAAGCCCGCAATCGCCTACTTTGCATATACTAAACGTTGTAAGAAATTGGGGTCGCATTGGCCAGTGTTTACGGTCAATTTTGGGACAAAAAAAGCCCTTCCCTCTTTAAGGGAAAAAAATGATAAAATGAGAATTTTACCAGGGGAAAGTTTTTTCGGTGATACCGTGTGAAAGCTCGCTTTCAAAACGTGAGACGTTTAAAAACTTTACGGTTGGTAAGTTACAGGATTTTTTTGAGAAAATCAAGTCACTTTCCAACGATTTTTTTCCCTTAAAGAGGGAAGGAACCACTTAAAAGTCCTGTCCCAACAGTATTTTTGACATTCCCATATACCAATATATAGAAAATAAAAAATACATAAATTGACCGATAAACAGATAGTTAAAGGTAAAGCGACCACCACCTACGTTGATTTTGGGAAAAAGCCATCGCACTTAGAAGGCCATCACACGGAATCAACTTCTTACAACAGCGTATCATATGTCATTGCGCTTGAGCATTGGTTGTTTAAATAACTATATTTGTGACAAGCGCAACGGCATATATACGCGGATCGTTGGCGGTAATATAAAAAAACATCCTGCAAACATTAGAATTTAAAATATTTAAAAAATTTTACGAATCTATTGTGTAGTCAAATGACTTCATTTATATTTGTAGTCAAATAACTACATTATGAATTTAAGACGAGACGTATTTCAAGCAATTGCAGACCCAACACGAAGGGCAATACTTCTTTTATTAGCTTCTCAATCAATGACGGCTGGAGCGATTGCATCAAATTTTGACACGGCAAGACCCACAGTTTCAAAACATTTGCAAATACTTACCGAATGCGAGTTGTTAAAGCAAGAGCAACAAGGACGAGAAATATATTATCATTTCAATCCACAGAAAATGAAAGAAATTGCCGATTTTATTGAACCATTCCGTCAAATGTGGGACGATAGATTTAACAGATTGGAAAGTATAATGAAAAATCAAAATTCGTGATTATGGAACATAAAACTAAAGTTATTGCGGAAGAAGGCAAACAAGATTTGCGAATTTTAAGAGATTTTGATTTGCCATTAGAGTTGCTTTTTAAAGCCTACATGATACCTGAAATAATTGAACAGTGGATGGGAACAAAAGTGTTGAAGCTTGAAAATAAGAAACATGGTGGTTATTTTTTTGAAACAACAGACCCTAAAGGAAATAAACTAAGGTTTAACGGAACAATTCACGAGTTTGCTTTAAATCAGAAAATTACAAGAACATTTGAATTTGAAGACAAACCTTTCGGAGTACAGATTGAATTTTTGGAATTCGAGAAACTTACCGAAAATACATGCAGACTTAAAATACATTCAATTTATCAGTCTCCGGCACATCGGGATGAACATTTAAAGATGCCGTTTGAATTTGGTATCAATATGGCACATAATAGATTACAAGAAATAGTAAACAATTTAAATTAAAGCGATATGAAAAAGAGCAATAAAATTATTTATTGGATTGCCACAAGCCTTTTGGCAATTGGTATGTTGCAAAGCGGTATCTTTTCGGTTATCCATTCAAAAGATTGGGTCGACTTAGTTACCGCACTGGGATATCCGGTATATCTCCTGACAATTCTTGGTATTTGGAAAATACTTGGTGTAATTGCAATATTAATACCTCGATTTCCACTACTAAAAGAATGGGCATATGCTGGTTTTCTTTTTGCTATGACCGGGGCACTTATTTCGCACATTTCTATTGGTGATTTCGCTGCTAAATCAATAGCTGGCCCATCATTCCAAATTTTATTCATCGTTCTTTCTTGGCTTTTTAGACCTAATGAAAGAAAAATCAATAACAATATAAAAGTATAATGCCATGCCAAATAAAGTTGATTTTCAAAATGTATCTTTATCAGGCTTAGAATCATCGCCTTTTGCCCAAACGCTTGCAGGTTTAAGAGCCAATGAAGCAAGGTATTTTAAGAATAAATACAATCTTGATTTTATGGTTTCACCAGCAACCGAAACTCAGGATATATTGCTTTGGGTAAGCAATATTTTAAAGAAAGAACGTGGCATTGAGATTGCGTCCAAACCCTTGGAGACAGCCAGTTTACAAATTGATAATATGAAATGGGTTTTCGTATTTTACGAGAGCGGACTAGCAATCAATATTCCATACACAATAGATAATACCGACAAACGGGCTGTTGGGTTTAAACTGTCTGATGGAATGGAAGTTCCAAAAGAATTAGCAAAATTTAAATTTGCCAGACAAAAATCCAAGTTGGCAGGGACAATTAGAGGTTCATTTTTTGTTATAAAAGGTGTATATTGAACAGAAATAATATACTACCGCCAACAATGTATATACAAAATAGGCGAGACAGTTGTAAATTGAACGGTTGTAACCCGCTTCAACATCTCAACGGTTTGATAGGTTTGAAGCCCGCAATCGCCTACTTTGCATATACTTACCGTTGTAAGAAATTGGGGTCGCATTGGCCAGTGTTTACGGTCAATTTTGGGACAAAAAAAGCCCTTCCCTCTTTAAGGGAAAAAAATGATAAAATGAGAATTTTACCAGGGGAAAGTTTTTTCGGTGATACCGTGTGAAAGCTCGCTTTCAAAACGTGAGACGTTTAAAAACTTTACGGTTGGTAAGTTACAGGATTTTTTTGAGAAAATCAAGTCACTTTCCAACGATTTTTTTCCCTTAAAGAGGGAAGGAACCACTTAAAAGTCCTGTCCCAACAGTATTTTTGACATTCCCATATACCAATATATAGAAAATAAAAAATACATAAATTGACCGATAAACAGATAGTTAAAGGTAAAGCGACCACCACCTACGTTGATTTTGGGAAAAAGCCATCGCACTTAGAAGGCCATCACACGGAATCAACTTCTTACAACAGCGTATCATATGTCATTGCGCTTGAGCATTGGTTGTTTAAATAACTATATTTGTGACAAGCGCAACGGCATATATACGCGGATCGTTAGCTTTAATTGCAGGACACGATAGTATTCACATATAAACTTTAAAAAATGAAAAAACAAATTTTAACTTTGCTTTTATTAACAATAATTTATTTAAGTTATGGACAGAGCAATACTTCTTGGTCAACTTCAAATTCAATTGGAATTGGAACGACTCAACCAAATTCAATATTCCATGTCGATAATGGTGATTTAACTTTAGGACACAATCAGTCGATAACATTAATAAAAACGCAATATTTTGGAGGAGCCTTGAGATTTAAATCAAGTTCAGATTCATGGGATAGGTATTTACAATTAGGAAATGTTGATAATAATGGTACATTCTATCCTTCATTGTCTGTTCAAACTGATGGTAGTTTTATTATTGGTAGACAAACAACTCATGATGAAACTATTCTTAAAACAAAATATTTTGGAGGTGCTATTAAATTTAAATCAAGTAATGATTCTTGGGACAGATACTTGCAACTTGGTTATGTGGACAACAATGACACTTATTATCCTACATTCTCAGTCCAGACCGATGGTAACTTTATTATTGGTAAACAAACGACTCATGATGAAACGTTATTTAAGACTAAATATGCTGGAGGAGCTATAAAATTCAAATCAAGCATTGATTCATGGGACAGATATCTACAACTTGGAAATGTCGACAACAATGGAGTATTTAGTCCGAGAATGACAATTGGGACTGATGGTAAAATTGGTATTGGAGTTTCTGTTAATGAAATGCCTGGAGATTCAAAATTATATGTTGCAGGTAGAATAATGACTGAGGAGGTTAAAGTAATGCTAAAATCAAATTGGGCAGATTTTGTATTTGATAAAAACTACAATTTAATTTCATTGTATGACTTAGAATACTATATAGCTGAAAACAATCACCTACCAAATATTCCTTCAGCTAACAAAGTAGAGAAAGAAGGAATTAATATTGGTGAGATGAATTCTAAACTTCTACAAAAGATTGAAGAGCTAACATTATACACAATTGAACAAGAAAAAAAAATTGATAAATTAGAAAAACAAATTAATGAATTAATGAATTTGGTGAAATAGCAACTAAAGCTAACAGTCAATATAGGTAAGCGTGGGGATGGTGATTGCATTCATCATCCTGTCTCCGTTTCAGTGTTTTCCACGGTGGATACGAACGAGCTCCGAAATCCACGCCTACCCATATTGGCAAAACGTTATAAAAAATTGCTATAAACGACAGTACGTAGCATCAACTAATAAATAGAATGAAAAACTCAGTATGTTATTAGAACTGGAGAAAAGATAAAAGAATTAGAAAAAAAGTAACGAAGCTAATTAAATATTGATAATATAATTACATGGATTATTTAAAATACTTTTTGACAATATTGACAGTAGCCATATTTCATCAAATAAAATTATATTCTCAGGAGCCAAAGATTAGTCCGTATGAAAACTATGAGGGACATTATTGGACTCAAGAAACATATGAACCTCCTTTTTTTCGTTATGCAAAAAGTTTGTGGTTACAGGATACTATAATTAATAAATTTTCAATAGAAGAAGTTAGAAAAAAAGAAAGAGAACGTATCGAAGAAAAGCAAATTCATATGGACAATAAAAAATTAGATAGCATAATCAACATATATGATGATTTGCCTAAATTTCAGAAATGGAAATACTTAGACACTTTAGGGATGGTAAAAAGCACAATGCAAATAGCTTTATTAGAGAGATTGCTCCTTTCGGATTTGTCAAGTGGAACTAAAATAAAATGTGCTGAATCTCTTGGAAATCTCAATTCAAGATCTTCTATTGTAGTTTTAATTGAAGCAACAAAATTAAAAAACAGAAAAATTAAAAAAGCAGCTGCATTAGCTCTTGTTAAACTAAAGGAAAGTGAATACAGTTGTAAAGCTCTTGAAGAGATATGGAACTGTGGATCTGGAAGTGACCAATTTGATTGTATTCAAGGATTTAGGGATTTAGAAAGTGATGAATCAATTAAAAAATTAAAGCGAATTTCAAAAGAAAGTAATGCATCATTCGAAAATGAGGCTTACTATAAGGCATGTTCTTCCCTTGCATTAGCTCAGTTAGGAGAAAGTAAACTATCATATTCAATTTTAAGTGATTTAATAAAACATAAAAATAAATATATACGTGTTATTTCCTTAGTTGGTCTTGCGTACATAAACACCAACCAATCTGTCGAGTTAATATTAGAATTGAAGGATGATAGCGAAAAAATTGTAAGTGATAAAGCCAAATTAGTATTAAATATTATTAAAATTAATGAGTGAAACCTATGAAAAAAATCTTACTATCATTATTAATAGCGACCTAAAGGTCTCATGGTTGGCCTAAGAGTTATATTTTTACCTTTATGCAAAAAAGGCAAACAGTGTTATTACAAAATAAATTCACATCCGATTTTTCTAGCCATATAAATTTCAGTTATAGTTTTTTCGACCGTATAATAGTACGCGGTTATATTCGAAGTATGTTCCGTCCGGCAAGTGTCATTACCCTACTTCGTAATTTAGGTTTTTCAAAACACACCAATGGAATATTTAAACTTTTTTCAGACCAATTAAATAGCCATATAAAGAAACTGGCAGTAAAATTTGATGTGCCGATTTTATGGCGGGATAACCATGGTGGCAAAGAAATGGAAATGCAATCCTATGTAGAAGAGTATTATTTCAACCAAAAAAAACTGGGAGTGGTTTGCATTATCAAGTCATTGGAGTTTATGAGTTGTTATTGGAACAAACAACTTACAACAAAAAAGGGTTCTCTTTTTACCAAAATGTTCTGGATGAAGAAGCAAGTAACACAACACTACATCTATATAAACGATTCGGAATTGGGGTTTTGTTGTTTGAAGATATCATCAGGCTTACCATTTCATTGCCAATTTTATTGTAATGGGCATTGGTACTTACGTAGGCAACTGGACAAAAAAGGGATTGGATACAAAATGCAGGACAATGCCTTTCTAAAAATAGACGATGAAGCCTATGTAGAAAACTTAATTAAAGGTTTTAAGGGCAGCATTATAGACAAACGCATAAGCTACTGGATGGACAAATGGTTCCGCTTTGATAAAGGCGAACGTTCTACGTGCTCATCAATACTTAAGCATAATTGGTACACCTGCCAATGCGAGGTATGTAGCAATGTAGTTTTCAAAAATAAGCCTTACTTCGAGCGGTTGTATGACAAGGTCCTTGAGAAGCATCATAGCATTGGAGCCCCAAACAGTTTAAGCAAACTGTTCGAATTAAAAAGAGAAAGAAAACAAAGCAAGAGCACCAATAAAACCTATTATCAAAAAGCCTGTTCCAAGCACTGGATACAAGGCAATTCCATTAAGATGTACAATAAAGGCGGTTATTTGCTCCGGGTCGAAACCACTATCAATAACCCCAGGTTGCCTGGGGCTAAATTACAAAAGCCAATATTTGAAATAAAGGGCTACTACTGGTACGGCTTCGGGTGCAATAACCGCTTCTTTACTGCCATTGCTAAAATAGATGCATCACTCTTAGGGGATTACGAAAACGAGTTTACCAATGCGGTATACACAGAAAAAGGGAAACGGGTAGCTGCACCCGACCAAAGAAACCCCAAAATGATTGCAGTATTAGCAATATTATCAAACCCTCGGTTTTCAACAGAATGGTTTCGTACAAAGGAGTTAATGCGTTATCTTTCAGTTCATTTCTCTAAAACTGCAGAAATACGCTACCAGATGGATAAATTGAAGGCAAGGGGGTTGGTTGAAAAACGTCAAAACTCTAATTATTATAGGGTTACAGAGAAAGGTTATGTGTGGATAAATATTGCTTATTCCCACAACAGGTACTTCTTAACGCCCTTATTGTCTGACAGTTTAACAAAACAGTCTCTTGGAAGCGATAATGCTCTTGATAAATTAGAGATAACGCAAAAACACATTAAAGAAGGATTGTATGCATTGTATCAAGAACTTAACATTGCTGCTTAAAAAACAAAAACGAGATTTTTTTTCTTTTTTTTAGAATATTAAAACATAACATTTCTATTCTTGCCTACAAAAGCTCAAGAAATTGATACTTATGAAGATTTAAGTGGAGCCATAATTATAACCCCTGAAACTTATATCCCCCCTCCAAAACTGAAGGCTGTTATGGTAATTGATCACCTTTTACAAACAAACTCCGAATGGAGTAGTGAAACTCTTGGGACTTGTTCAAGTACAATTGCCTCACGAGGATGTGCTCTTACTAGTATGTGTATGGTTTTGAGAGCTCATGGAACTGAAGTTAATCCAGATGAACTTAATAATTATCTTAAACAAAATAGTAATCAAGGTTATTCTGGAGGCTGTAATATAATTTGGTCCCAGGCATGTAATTATGACAATAGTACTCTAAACTTTCAAACAATACAAAACTCATGTGACCTAAGTGTTATAAAAGCTGAAATAGATGGGGGAAATCCTGTAATTGCCCATGTAGATGGTGCAACTACTGCAGGTCATTTTATTGTTATTACAGGTTATGAATCAGATGGTTCTGAGGCTTCTCATTTCAAAGTTAATGATCCAAATAATAGTACAACAAACAGAAGTTTTGAAAATTATTCTTCTACTTGCAACAGTTTACGTTTATTTAATAATACAGATTATTCAATGTACACGATAAATGGAAATATTACAGACGCTTCAAATAATCCACTTGCTAATGTTAACTTAGAATTTAGCCATAATACCTTTGATTATTCAACTACAACAGATGAATCAGGAAATTATAGTTATTATATGATTGGGGGGTGGAGTGGTACCGTAACACCAACCCTGAATGGTCATACTTTTTCTCCTACAACTCGCTCCTACACCTCGTTAAATAGTAATCAAACAAATCAAAATTATCAAGCCTCGGTTGATTACAACTATATGATATCCAATTTTAGACCATTTGTAAAAAGCATAGAGATATACAAAATAAAAAACGGAGTTAAAGAACTTAAAAAATGGAGTGGTTTTGTTTTAGCAGATAATTATTTAATTCGTCAAGATAAAATTAATGATGATGATGATGTTAGTTATGCATTTGAAGTAGAACTCAGGATAACATTTAGTAAACTTATGAGTGAGGCTAATTTTTTTAGTACTACTTATTCTTTTCCTGATTATGAAGAATTGATTCATTTTGAAACCTATTCACAACTTATAATAAAAACTGCTTTCCCATATAATAATGTTGGAAATTCATCTTATTGTAGTATCAAAGACTATATAAGTATTACAGGAGAGGATCTTGATGGGAATTCTTTGATAGGAGGGCTTCTATCAGAGGAAAGATCTATAAGTATAACTGAATTATCTCCAGTATTTTATTATGAGAATACAGAAACAATTTCAATAGACAATTCGACTTTCACACCTCATTGTGTAGATGTAACTAATTCAGAGACAGAAGAATTAGATGTTGATTACACAGATCCTCTTGTAAATTCAGAAGATCCTCTTTCTGAAGCTGAATTTATTGGTAATGATGATTGGATTAGTACGGGAACAAATGGAAGTGAAGACTGGGAATATGTAGAAATTGAAAATTGTGTTGAGAATATTTCTGTAGCTATAAAAATTGAACCTGAAAATCCAAATAATGGTAATTGGATTTCTTTTACGGCAGAGTCGCCGGCAATAGGAGCAGTTCACACTTGGGTAGTCGATGGTATGTACCCTTGGGAGACTAGATTTTTGACAACTAGGCAGGGACTAACGCCTGGAACACACCAAGTATGTTTAACTGTACATGGGCAAGATGCATATACAGGAAATATTGTTTGTGGAAGTACCTGTAGAACAGTTAATGTAGCAACTGCACCAATTGTTAATGCAAAATTTTCTTTTCTAAATGGTTGCAAAGCGGTTAAGTTGGGGACTCCAACAAAAATATTGGATGAATCTTGGATAAGAGAAAATCAAACAGATCTAAATATAACATGGCGTAGTCAGATGAATAATGATAGACAAGAGCAACATTTCTCAGGTAGTGGATTGCATGAGGATGGTATTTATGAATTTGATTATTCTAATTATGGTCATTCTTGGCAAATGATACATTTATCAACAAATTCAGGAGATGGTATAATATATGGAAAATTAGCTTATGTTGTAGATTGTTCAAAAAGTGTAACAACGAATAATTGGGGAGGAGCGCTTTATAATTCTGATTATCCAACAGACATTTATTCTGGTAGCTTTGAGCTTGCAAATATTGATAATATCAGTTTATTGCAGAATGATAGTCATTTATTGTCTGCTTGTTCAGAAATCAGATTGTTGCCAGGATTTCAATATTCTGCAACGACAGACAAGGAACTTACTTTGCAGGCTGGAAATATTTGCGAATCGGGCAACTATTTGAAGTCTGCTGAAATTCTAATTACTTCAATAAATAAGGATGAATCTATTATTATTGACAAATCCTTGAATATTTACCCAAATCCAACAACTGGTGAATTTAACTTAGAATTTAAAGGTGATTTCGCTGATACAAAAAAAGTTGAAATTTATAGTGTAACAGGGAGTAAATTAATAGAAACCGAACAACTAAATAGAATAAATAAATTTAGTTTATCGGGTTATTCAAAAGGAGTTTATTTATTAAAAATAATAAACAGCACAGGCTATAAAATTGAAAAAATAATATACCAATAGATAATTGAGCATTTAAGAAAATTAATAATGACATGGTTGGAATAAGTAACTTTTTATAACATGGCATCATAAAACATAGCGCAGGAAAGTGGTAAATTTAGCAGTACAATATTTAAACAACTGCGTAACAACTCGACAAGAAAGTGTTTCAAAGTGCGCTACGTTTCATATGCCAGAAACGTTAGCACCCATGCAAGAAAGACACTGCAACAATGAAAAAACGGATTATAAATATTGACTCTAAAATTTTTGAAATACCAAGATTCAGACTGATTACTGGAATCTTAATTGGTTTATTTTATTCATTTGCTTTTTATTCTTTCTTGTACTTGATTAGAGATGTTTTTCGGATTCTCTCAGTTACAGAAGATTATGATTTGTGGATTTTGACCGACAAAGAGGTGTATTTTTATAATCTCTTTTTTGCTTTTATATCTGTAATCATATCTCAATCTGTTTGTTTTGCATTTTGGTTCGATAGACCCAGAAAGTTTTTTGAGAAACGACATTATAGGAAAACTACTATTGTTAATGACCAAAGAGTTTTAAACTGGTATTTCTTAAGCTGGTTTTCAAAATTGGCAATTGTTTTCGGTATAATGTTCGGACTTGCATTTCATGGAGGATTTTATGTTTTTAGCTTTTACCCTGATTACAACTATATTTTCATCCTTATTATAATTGTTCTTTTTCTACAAACATGGAACACAATTGGGCTGACTTTTAAAAGAAAAAGCTTAAAATGGATGTTATTAACAGGTGTGATTATTTCTATAATCGCTTTCGGTTTATCAAGGATTAATTTGATTGATTACAAAGCAATTAATCACAATTATCTTGCAAAAAACATACACAATAATTATAGACTTGAATTACCAGAAACAAACAGTTACGAAAGATTATTTCGACGTTCGTTGATTGAGAATATTTATGTTGTTAAATCTAAGAATCAAAATGAAAATGAACCATTTATCGTTGTCGAAAATAAAAAAATAGACCTCAATGAGCTAAAGGATAAAATAATGGATTGGCAATCTATGCGAAGTGAATATGAAATACCTCATATGGTTTATCAGCTGCACATAGATAAGACAATAAAAATGGGATTTGTTAACCAACTAAAAAATGAATTGGCAAAATCAGGGGTTACAAGAATTGCTTATGCTGTTGTTCCAATAAATCCTGTATATGACATTAGATATTATAAAGATTTTTCATTTCAAACATGGCTGCCAAATTGGTATTCTGATTGGTTTAATCCTAAAGAGATTTACGATGATATAAATAGAACTCGAAATATTATCGAAATAAAACAGGGTACATCAGAAAAATGTTTCATAAATGACAAAACAGTTGAAAATGATAAAATCAAACAAATATTAAAGCACTTGATAACAAATGATTTGGATTATATAATTAAATTTCACGTAAATGATAGTGTTGAATTTTCTGACTATTTTAGAGTAATATCCTATTCAAGGGAAGTCATAAATGAATTGAGAAATGAATACTCAAAAGAAACTTATTCAGAACAATTTGACTGGTTGGACTTTGAAAAAGAGAAAGAAGTGAAAAGGAAATATCCACTTCGGATTTTTGAATTGACAACTGATTTTAAGAAAATGATAAACGAAGAATAATGCACAGGGTGCTAACACAGTATATACAAAATGGGCGGGACAGTAGTAAATTCAAAGGTTGTAGCCCGCTTCAACATCGTAACGCTTTGATAAGTTTGAAGCCCGCAATCGCCCACATTTGCATATACTCAACCGTTAGGTGCAAGCCTGAAAAACTGCTTCGATGAAAAATTCTCGATTATATATACAAATGATTAAAAAAAGATGAAAAAGAACTCAATATTATTAGCTATTGGAATATTTTGGAGTATTAATCTTTTATTTGGACAGGAGAAGATTAATACTGATTCGCTAAAGGAAAATCTGAATGACTATTTAGGTGTTTATATATGTAATCAAATTCGAATGAATATTTTAATTACAAAAGATGATACAATCCTTGTTGCTCAAGCATATGGACAATCATCTTTTCCTCTTGAAGTTACCGAAAAGGACAAATTTAAATCTGATAAGTATGACTTAAAAATGGATTTTAATATTGTAAAAAGCGAAATGATTTTAACACAAAATGGAAATAATTTCTTATTCAAGAAAAAAAATCAAGAGGGATTGAAGACAGATACCTTCAATTTTGTGTTTGAAGGTAAAAAACTTAGAGGTTTCATTGACATGCCGGTCAATAGAGACCCATCGGCACTTATTATTATAGTTCCAGGGCACGAAAAGACTAATTTTGAAATAGGTTATTGGGCTTATGATTCACTGATTTCTAATTTTACAAATATTGGGATTTCCTGTTTCCGTTATGATAAAGCAGGTTGTGGCAAGAGTGAAGGGGAGTATGATTACAATCAAACTGTTCAGAGTAGTGCTGAGGAAATCATTGCAGCAATTGCAGAGTTGAAACGTCGCAACATAAAAGGCTCTGACAAAATTGGTTTGTGGGGAATCAGCCGTGCTGGATATATTTGTCCTCTGGTTATTCAAAAAGATTCTTCCATCGCATTTTGGATTTCGGTTAGCGGTCCTGATGGATTAGACAGTTCTCCATATAGAATTGAGTCTGATTTAATATTTGCAGGATTACCAACAACAAAAGCAAAATTATTTGTTGCAGAGTATTTGGCGCAAAATGCCTTAATTGAAAACGGAGGTACTTACGAAGACTATGTTAATCTTAAGTCAAAACAGGAATTCAGAAAAAATGATTTTTTTATGGATTATATGAATATTGACAAAGAATTTCCTAAGAATCAATACGATGAATATCAAAAGAATTTGAAGATTACTTATAAACGCGACAAAAAAACAAACAATTGCATAATTGTTTCTGATTTTGATAGCATATTGAATGAGATAAATTGCCCTGTTTTGGCAATATTCGGAGAAAAAGATTATGTAGTTGAATGGCGGAAAACTTTAGCTCTTTACAAAGAGACAATTGGAGAAAAAAATAATTTGTTAAGTATTAAAACTTTTCCGAATGGTAATCATGGCATGCGAAAGTGTAAAACTGGTGCATCAAACGAAGTAATCGAAAAAGAAGAATTTTGTGATGGCTATATTGAAACCATGACAACATGGCTAAAAGAAAATGATTTTGGAAAATAAAGGCCAGCACCTAACATGCGGTCATAAAACATTTGGGGTGAAGTGGTTATTCGAACATACTGCCACGCATCAACTTTTGGTATCGGTGGATAGGAACGCAGCCCGCTCTCCCAAACGTTTCATACCGCAGGCCCGTTGTGTTTAATGCTAAGAAAGACCGTGCAAATGCCAACCCGCAAACAACACATTTAAAAATCCCACTGGCTGACCCACTTCCAAAATTTTTAAAAGAGTTGTTTAAAATTCAAGCCCACAAATGACACATTCGATTGATTTTTGATGTATATTGCCAAAATATTAGCAAGATTAAAAACGACAAGTATTATAGATGGCAACTTTTGGAGAGTTTTTAAGGAGTGAAAGAAACAAAAGAGGTTTAAATCAAAGTGATTTCGGACAGCAATTTGGAATCATAATGACTGACATGAGTAAAATCGAAAATGGACGAAAGAAGTTTCCATCGGCAAATCTTGAAAAGCTTGCTAAATTTTTGGAAATGGATTTTATGACAATTAAAAACTTATTTGTTGCTGATATTTTAGTTGAAGAAGCCCATAAATACAAGTGTTCAGACGCTGTGTTTTCTGTAGCGGAATCACAATCAAAATATATCAAAGAAAAGAATGTAAAACAAGGTAAAATGAAATTCTAATATGAAACAGAAAAAACTCATACAAGTATTAGGATTTAAACCTAAAGAAAATACTTCTGGAATATTTCATAAAACGTATTCTAAATGTGATAATTATGAAATTGAAATAGATTTTGAAAAGGAAAACTTCAATTTTGGAGATAAGATAAAAGCAGAAAGCAAGACGACTCAAAATTTTTCGCAAGCTGAAAATTGGGTTGTATTGGAGTGTGTGAATAGATTACTTGAAAAAGGTTACCAACCTCAAAATATTACACTTGAAAAGACTTGGGCAACTGGTCACGGAACAAGTGGACGATTGGATATTTTAGTTACCAATAATGATGGTTCTGCTTACCTCATGATTGAGTGTAAAACCTGGGGAACAGAATTTAATAAGGAATTTAAAAATTTAGAAAAAAACGGAGGACAATTATTTACCTATTTTCAGCAAGACAAAGATGCCGAAATTATTATGCTTTATGCATCTGAACTTGACGGAAACGATATTAAGTACAGAAATGAGATTGTCAAAATTGAAGAAGATTACCGACAAACGGGCAATGTTAAAGATTTATATGAACGTTGGAATAAGTTGCCGAAATCGAATGGAGTTTTTGACAATTGGGCATCACCATATGAATTTCAAAGTAAAGCACTAACTAAAAACGATTTAAAAGTTCTAAAACAAGAAGATAGTAGTTTTATTTTTAATCGTTTCTTAGAAATTCTTCGACACAATGTTGTTTCTGACAAACCGAATGCATTTAATAAAATCTTCACACTGTTTTTATGTAAAATCGTTGATGAGAACAGAGATGACGATGAACAGTTGCATTTTCAATGGTTAGAGGGAGAAGATAATCATATTTCATTTCAAAAACGTTTAACAGACCTTTACAATCGTGGTATGTTAGAACTTCTTGAAAAGAAAGTTACCGATGTAAGTGATAGTGAATTTGACAAACAATTTTTACAAGTTGAAGCACAATATAAGGACAAATTCAAAGAGATTTTAACCGAAATAAGGTTAAAGAAAAATAATGAGTTTGCTATAAAAGAAGTTTATGACGATGCTTCGTTTCAAGAGAATGCAAAAGTTGTAAAAGAAGTTGTTGAATTACTTCAAGTTTATCAGATACGTTACAATTATCGCCAACAGTTTTTGAGTGATTTCTTTGAATTGCTTTTAACCACTGGATTGAAACAAGAATCGGGACAGTTTTTTACACCTGTTCCTATTGCACGTTTTATAATTAAAAGTTTACCCTTACAGGAAATCACTCAATCAAAAATTGAAGCAGGAAATAAAAACGACTTGTTGCCAACTATAATTGATTATGCAGCAGGAAGCGGCCATTTTATTACCGAATCGATGGAAGAAGTACAAAAGTACATTGATAAACTTGATGAAAGCAGCTTTAACCCCACAACCAGAAAATCTATAAAAAAGTGGAAAGAAGACCAATTCGATTGGGCTGAAAAATATGTGTATGCCATTGAAAAAGATTATCGTTTGGTAAAAACTGCAAAAGTAAGCTGTTATTTGCATGGTGATGGTTTGGCAAAAGTAATTCATGGTGATGGCTTGGGCGATTTTGCAACTTCAATAGAATTTAAAGATTTACTAAAGGAAACGGATAAATCATATCCGCAAGACAATAAACAATTTGACATAATCATTTCAAACCCTCCTTATTCTGTTTCAGCTTTTAAAGGGTTAATGGATGAAGAAAAATCGAAAAAAGGATTTGATTTATATAGTAGATTAACCGACCAAAGTTCGGAAATTGAATGCTTGTTTATTGAGCGAACCAAACAGCTTTTAAAAGATGGCGGTGTTGCTGGGATTATTCTGCCATTAAGTATTCTACAAGGCACTGGTATTTATACGCAATCAAGAGAATTAATTTTAAAATATTTTGATGTTTTAGCAATAGCTGAATTGGGGTCAAATACATTTATGGCAACAGATGTAAATACTGTAACCCTATTTTTAAAGCGCAGGAATAATGCTGACGCATTCAATATTGAAGAAGCATTAAAGAAGTGTTTAATAAGCATACTAGATTTAACTATAAACGGTATTGAAAAGCCAATATCAAAATACATTTCATACGTTTGGGATACCATTTCTTTTGATGATTACAAAACCTTATTACAAAAAACACCTAATAAAAACATAGAACAACACGAGATATATAAAGAATATAAACAGAAAATAAAGGCAAAAAGCGACAAGGAATTTTGGAACAATATTTTAATGCTAGAGCAAGATAAACTCTTGTATTTTATTCTCACTTATAGTCAAAAAATTGTACTCCTTAAAACAGGTGATAAGAAAGATGAAAAACACTTTTTGGGCTACGAATTTAGTAATCGTAGAGGAAGTGAAGGCATACATCCTATTCAGCGCAGTAAATCTATTGATGAGTGTACGCAATTATACGATACAGATAGTTTTTCAAATCCCGAAAAAGCAAGCACCTACATTTACAAGGCTTTCAATGGTGAGTTTGATTTAGAATTCCCAAAGAACTTAAAATCAAACCTTAGTTATTCTAATTTGGTAGATATGCTATCCTTTGACCGAGTCGACTTTGAAAAGAAAATTTCACTTACAGCAAAAAAAAAGGTAATTATTCCAAGTAAATTTGACCAAGTTAAAGTTGAAACTATTTTTATTGAAATTAAAAATGGTAAAAATGTAAATCAATCAGATATTAAAGGAAAATATCGAGTTTCAAGAATTGAATCTATTGCACTTGCTACTTTTGATATTAACGCAACAAAATGGACGAATGACGATGTAATGGAAAAAGATTTTCTGAAGAAAGGAGATATTTTATTAAGTCATATAAATAGTGTTGAACATTTAGGAAAAACTGCTTTCTTTAATTTGGATGAGAAAGTAGTGCATGGAGTTAATTTATTACGTCTCAGCCCCAATGAGCAATTTGTTATACCGAAGTATGCATCTATTATTTTTAAGATTAAAACTTTTATTCTTGAGATGCAGAAATATGCTATTAAAGCTGCAAATCAAGCAAGTATAAATTCAACTAATATTAAGTCTTTAAGAATCCCCCTTCCACCAAAAGACATTCAAGAAAAGATTGTTTCTGAAATTGAGCTTTTAGAAATACAAGAAAAAAAAGCGGTTGAAGAAATTGATAGTCTTAAAGATGGAGTATTCGATTTCTATAAAAACATAACAGGTAATAAGAAGCGAATTGATGAAGTTTGTGAATTGAAAGCAGGTCAATTTGTAAAAGCCGATAACATAAATAAGACTTTTAATGAAAAACTCTATCCTTGTTTTGGCGGTAATGGTTTGAGGGGTTATGTCGAAACTTTTACTAATGAAGGTCTATTCTCATTAGTAGGCAGACAAGGTGCTCTATGTGGAAATGTTCATTTGGTTTCGGGCAAATTTCACGCTACTGAACACGCATTAGTCGCATATCCGAAAAATGATATAAATAAAATTTGGCTTCATTATCAATTGATTTTTATGAACCTTAATCAATTTGCAACTGGAACGGCTCAACCCGGACTTTCAGTTATGAATTTGAATCCTATTGAGATTTCAGTACCGACCATAAAAGAACAAGAAAAAATAGTAGCTGATATTGAGAAGATTGAAAAGAAAATTACCGATTTAGAAAAAGAAATTGAACTGATACCGAAACAAAAAGAACTGATTTTAAAGAAATATTTGGAATAATGCCAACCCTTCTCAACCATACACATTGCCAAGTCGCTCAAAAAAGCCTACACACAGACCAAAACTTGTCAAAGAGTATGGCTGCCCCATCACAAGGACAGACTGCGGAGAATAAAGCACTAAAACACAACACGCGGTATAAAACATTGGGGGTTAAGTGGTTATTTAAACGGCATCTCTCGCATCAAAGTTTGTTGTACCTTGATAGTGAATTAGCTCCGAACTCCCCAACGATTTCATACCGCCATCCGTTGCCAACAAGCCGGGAGAACGAAACTATTGGAAATGACGTATTGATTTGTTATATTTGTACGTAATTAAATTTAACGATTATGGAAACTAAATTAACATTGCGACTAAATGATAATGTTATCGAGAGAGCTAAAAACTATGCTCGTAGTCATAAGATTAGTCTTTCAAAAATGATTGAAACTTATCTTGATAGCATAACTAAACAAAAAGAAGATGTGAAAAAGATTTCAATTACTCCACTTGTAGAGAGTTTGAGCGGAGTGATAGATTTGCCTGCTGACTTTGATTATAAGAAAGAGTACCGTGATTATATAGATGAAAAGTATAAATGAAAAAGTTATTCATAGATACTAATATTGTGATAGATTTATTATCACGGAGAGAACCCTTTTTTGAAGAAGCAGCGGAATTATTTTCCCTTGCTGACAAAAAGCAAGTCGAATTATCAGTTTCATCTTTGACTATTGCAAATACCAGTTATGCATTATTAAGACAAATGGATTCGAACAAAGCGAAGTCGGTTTTAAGAAAACTTAGGTTGATTCTAAAAATATTGCCGTTGGATGATAAGATTATTGGATTGGCTTTAAATGACGAGACTTTTTCTGATTTTGAGGATGGACTTCAATATTTTACGGCAATCGAAGACGAGCAAGATTTGATTATTACAAGAAATCTAAAGGATTTTAAAAATTCAAAGTTACCGACTATGACAGCTAAACAATTTATTGAAACAATTTAATAAGGCCAGTTGGCAACACACAATATAGCAAATGGCGGGGATAGTAGTAAATTCAGGCATTACAGCCCGCTTCAAAATTTTTTCTCGGTGGATAGAAACGTACTCCGCAAACCGCCACTTGCCATATTGTCAAACGTTGGGCGTCATGCGGCAGAGCCGAGCAACTAACATATAAAAACATGAAAAAATATTTTCACAGATTAAAACCTAAAGATTGGATATCTATAACTCTGATGATTGTCATTACATATTTATGGATTAATTATGACCAATTATTTATTGAGAATCCTGATATAAGAATGATGGCATTTATTTTACTTGGATTAATTCTTATGATAGGATTATATGTTATTATCAAACCTTCTCAGATATTCAAACTATCAAACACATTGACAATAATCTTAATTCCCATTTTCATTATACTAAGTGTCGTAATTCATGAATATATCATAAAAGATGGTTTCCAAAAAAAGTCAATTGCTTTGTGGTTAATTACTACTGCATTAATATACTTATCTGGATTTATTTACAAGTTTATTTTTAAAAGGAGAAGCTGATGAAATTCAATTGGAATCCAAATTTGTATGATGATAAACATGATTTTGTTTTCAAATTCGGAGAGGAGATTGTAAAACTCCTTAATCCTCAAAATAACGAGACAATTTTAGATATAGGTTGCGGAACTGGAGATTTGACTAAGAAGATTGCAGAACTTTGTGGAAAAGTAACTGGAATTGACAATTCCTGGGAAATGATTCAGACAGCACAGAAAAAATATCCAGAGATTTCTTTTATTCACGCTGATGCAAAAGATTACCAACTTGATAATAAATTTGATGCGATATTTTCAAATGCTGTTTTACATTGGATTCCACAAGCAGATATTATGATTCAAAATGCAAATCGACATTTAAAAATTGGAGGGAGATATGTTGTCGAATTTGGAGGTAAAGGTTGCAACTATTCGATTATTAATACTTTGAAAGAACAACTGGATAACGATAAATTAGAATATCCGAGTATTGAGAATATGTTATTTTATCCGTCAGTAAGTCAATATTCAACACTTCTTGAGAATAATGGATTCGAAGTTAATTTGGCTTTGCTATTTGATAGACCAACTGAATTAAAAGGAGGAATAAACGGACTTCATGATTTTATTGAAATGTTTTTAAATTGGTTGTTTAAATATGTTTCCGATTCTGACAAATATGCAATTATTGATAAAACCATTGATATATTGAAACCGCAAATCTTTAATGGAACTTCTTGGATTGCAGATTATCGGAGAATAAGGATTGTGGCTCATAAAAGAAATGAAATTAATTGATAAAAAGCACGAACGCCCAACAATGTGTATAGTGCATAAGGGTTTTAGCGGTTTTCGAGCGGTATCACCCGCATCAATTTTGGGTGGTAACTTGATAGGTTTGAAGTCCGCATTCCCTTACGACACCATACACTCAACGTTGTATGCCATTTAAACGAACATCCTGCAAAACTGAAATAATATAGAATTAAGATGACGGATAAAAAATTATATAAACAAATGCATCAAGAAATGATTGATAAAAAAATATTCAATCAAGTTAAAGAATATGCATTTGAGTATGCAGATAAGGCATTAGAAAGAAATGTATATCCGACAGATGAAGCAATTGAAAAACTAAATATTTTTGATGAACAATTACCTAATAAAATTAGCAATTCTTTAGAAATAATAGCGACCTAAAGGTCTCATGGTTGGCCTAAGAGTTATATTTTTACCTTTATGCAAAAAAGGCAAACAGTGTTATTACAAAATAAATTCACATCCGATTTTTCTAGCCATATAAATTTCAGTTATAGTTTTTTCGACCGTATAATAGTACGCGGTTATATTCGAAGTATGTTCCGTCCGGCAAGTGTCATTACCCTACTTCGTAATTTAGGTTTTTCAAAACACACCAATGGAATATTTAAACTTTTTTCAGACCAATTAAATAGCCATATAAAGAAACTGGCAGTAAAATTTGATGTGCCGATTTTATGGCGGGATAACCATGGTGGCAAAGAAATGGAAATGCAATCCTATGTAGAAGAGTATTATTTCAACCAAAAAAAACTGGGAGTGGTTTGCATTATCAAGTCATTGGAGTTTATGAGTTGTTATTGGAACAAACAACTTACAACAAAAAAGGGTTCTCTTTTTACCAAAATGTTCTGGATGAAGAAGCAAGTAACACAACACTACATCTATATAAACGATTCGGAATTGGGGTTTTGTTGTTTGAAGATATCATCAGGCTTACCATTTCATTGCCAATTTTATTGTAATGGGCATTGGTACTTACGTAGGCAACTGGACAAAAAAGGGATTGGATACAAAATGCAGGACAATGCCTTTCTAAAAATAGACGATGAAGCCTATGTAGAAAACTTAATTAAAGGTTTTAAGGGCAGCATTATAGACAAACGCATAAGCTACTGGATGGACAAATGGTTCCGCTTTGATAAAGGCGAACGTTCTACGTGCTCATCAATACTTAAGCATAATTGGTACACCTGCCAATGCGAGGTATGTAGCAATGTAGTTTTCAAAAATAAGCCTTACTTCGAGCGGTTGTATGACAAGGTCCTTGAGAAGCATCATAGCATAGGAGCCCCAAACAGTTTAAGCAAACTGTTCGAATTAAAAAGAGAAAGAAAACAAAGCAAGAGCACCAATAAAACCTATTATCAAAAAGCCTGTTCCAAGCACTGGATACAAGGTAATTCCATTAAGATGTACAATAAAGGCGGTTATTTGCTCCGGGTCGAAACCACTATCAATAACCCCAGGTTGCCTGGGGCTAAATTACAAAAGCCAATATTTGAAATAAAGGGCTACTACTGGTACGGCTTCGGGTGCAATAACCGCTTCTTTACTGCCATTGCTAAAATAGATGCATCACTCTTAGGGGATTACGAAAACGAGTTTACCAATGCGGTATACACAGAAAAAGGGAAACGGGTAGCTGCACCCGACCAAAGAAACCCCAAAATGATTGCAGTATTAGCAATATTATCAAACCCTCGGTTTTCAACAGAATGGTTTCGTACAAAGGAGTTAATGCGTTATCTTTCAGTTCATTTCTCTAAAACTGCAGAAATACGCTACCAGATGGATAAATTGAAGGCAAGGGGGTTGGTTGAAAAACGTCAAAACTCTAATTATTATAGGGTTACAGAGAAAGGTTATGTGTGGATAAATATTGCTTATTCCCACAACAGGTACTTCTTAACGCCCTTATTGTCTGACAGTTTAACAAAACAGTCTCTTGGAAGCGATAATGCTCTTGATAAATTAGAGATAACGCAAAAACACATTAAAGAAGGATTGTATGCATTGTATCAAGAACTTAACATTGCTGCTTAAAAAACAAAAACGAGATTTTTTTTCTTTTTTTTAGAATATTAAAACTTAATAAACATGGTAGCGGTTTGATAGTGAAGTGCTTTGAAATCCCGCACTACGCATATTCGAACCGTTGTATGCAAGTGTGGAAACCGCAACTCGACACATTGACACGATATAAAAAGATTATATAATTACAAAGAACAGATTGATTGAAATAGTGCTTCGTTGAAAGGTCGGTGCAGTTTGATGGGAATTTATTTTGTTTTTTCTCCTCCCGCACAAAGACAAACCCTGCCCACAAAATAACACATTTGCAAACCACTGCAAGTCAGCCCTGCAAATCAAAGTTTGCAAAAGAGTTTTTTTTGCTCTCGCACACACTATAGCAATTGATATGCATAATTATTTGACACCGACTGTAAAATAATTATACACAAAAAAATATCTAATTGTTTTAGTGTACAGATTATGTGTATATTATAAAAATGGTATTACGATTGTTACGAAGAAACAAATGGATACAATATTAAATAACCTAAAATTAGCTTGGAGAAGTTTCAAGCGGGACAAACTATATTCTTGGATTAAAATCCTTAGTCTGACCATTGGTATTGCAGCTTGTGTTTTGATTGCATTGTTCGTCGGAAAAGAGTTGAATTACGACAGGCAATATCAAAATACAAACCGTATTTATAGGTTAATTAAGGTCGATGAAGATAATGGCAAAATACGAAAAGGTGTTTATATGCCAGCTGCAATGTCAACGGCACTTATGAACGATTTCCCTGAAATCGAGAAGTCTGGGCGTATTTGCAATATTGAACACTTTGGTGCTGGCAGTAATCAGATAAGGATAGAAGGTAGATTAGATAATTCATATGAAAAAGGAGTGGTTTTTGCCGACCAAACAGCTTTAGAAATTTTAGAAGCGCAGTTTATTTATGGTAATCCGAGAAATGCCCTTGATAAAGTCAATTCTATGGTAATTACTAAAAGTCGGGCTGATAAATTTTTCCCGAATAAAAATCCGTTAGGAAAAACAATTGTAATAAATAATAATACAAAGCGACCTTATGTTATAACAGGTGTTATTGACGATTTTTCAAAAAATTCGCATCTTGAATATCATTTTTTCATCTCAATGCAAAATATATTTACTAATATTTTTGAAGAGAAAGAACAAACCTCTTGGAGTGGTAATAGGTATCTTACCTACTGTCTGGTAAAGAAAGGCACAGACATCGCTTTGTTGGAAAAAAAACTGGAAAATATTGTTTCAAAATATGATGAAACCATTAAAAGTGAAAAAAAATATGAACTTCAACCCGTAACTGATATTTATTTGAACAGGGAACAGGTTCAGGACTCACAATCACACGGAGATATTCAGTTCATATGGATATTGTCTACAATTGCAGCTTGCATACTTATTTTAGCCTGTATTAATTTCATCAACCTGTTTCTTGCAGAATCAGGCAACAGGGCAAAAGAAGTCGGGTTCAGAAAAACAATTGGTGCAAAAAGAAATTCTATCGTTTTTCAATTTATTTCAGAATCAATTTTATATAGTTTCATTTCAGTGCTGGCTGGAGTTATGTTAGCTTGGTTTTTTCTTCCCTATTTCAATAATTCATACTCCTTTTCGTTATCGATGCCTTGGAAAGAATGGTGGTTTTTCTTGTTAATTATTTCTGTTTCAGCTGCAATTGGAACAATTGCCGGATTCTATCCTTCACTTTTTCTCTCACGTATTGAATCGATAAAGGCACTTAAAGGAAAATTTAATCAGCCTAAGAAAATGTCTGGAATATTCAGCAGCTTAGTCGTTTTTCAATTTGCAGCATCAATAATGTTGGTTATTTGTTCAACAATGGTTTACCGCCAAATGAACTATATAATGAACAAGAAAGTCGGATTTGAAAAAGAGCAGGTAATGGTTTTAAAAAGTACGAACACTTTAGGGACAGATGTTTCTGCTTTTAAAAATGAGCTTTTAACAATACCTAATGTAGAAAGTGTTTCAGTAAGTAGCTTTCTGCCTATTGAAAAAACAAAAAGAAACTCAGACAGTTTTTGGGATGAACTAAAAGGAAGAGATGCAAGTGTGGTTTCGCAGATATGGACTGTCGATTGTGATTATATCAAAACGCTGGGAATGAATATCATTGAAGGTCGTGAGTTTTCGGAGCAATCAACGTTGAATAATAATACAGCAATTATTAACCAAACAATGGCAAAAGAACTCAACCTGAAAAATCCTCTTGGGGCACAGATAGAAAATAATGAGGGGCAGCATTGGGAAATTGTCGGTGTGGTTGAAGATTTCAATTTTGAGTCGTTAAAAACAAACATTAGCCCTCTTTTTATGGTTCTGGGGAACAGCAACGAAGTTATGGCAATAAAGTTGAAAACTTCGAACATCCAAGCAACGCTTAACTCGATTGAACAAAAATGGGATAAATTTTCACCTAACCAATCCATTATGTACAGTTTCCTTGACCAGGAATTTGCAATGATGTATAATGATACTAAGAGAATGGGCAGTATAATATTGAATTTTACGTTCTTGGCGATTTTTATTGCTTGTCTTGGATTGTTTGCTCTCGCTCAATTTACCATTAAAAAACGTATTAAGGAAATCGGCATCCGCAAAGTAAATGGAGCCAAAATATCCGAGATACTTACAATGCTCAACAAAGACTTTGTTAAATGGGTAGCCATAGCTTTTGCCATTGCGACTCCAATTGCTTGGTATGCAATGCACAAATGGCTCGAAAACTTTGCTTATAAAACCAATTTAAGTTGGTGGATTTTTGCATTGGCAGGTGTATTGGCGTTGGGAATTGCGCTAATAACGGTAAGCTTGCAGAGTTGGAAAGCAGCGACAAGAAATCCGGTTAAAGCATTGCGATATGAGTAATCATTTAAAAATTGCCAGCCCTATTTGTTAGCACATTGGCAAGCCTCACAAACCACGCTTAAGCCAAAGCTTGCCAAAGAGCTAACAAAGCCAGCCCTAAGTACCGCCTTTAAGGGCGGTTTTTGGATTTTTCCACCCACAAAAAACAAAATAAATTCGTACTCCGCTGCAACGTCAGTGCAGATTGATAAGATAAGATAAAATAAAATATTAGATTTATAAATACTTGTAACGGATTGACTTTGAACAATAACACCAGCATACAACACACAATATAAAACAGTTGGGGTTCAGTGGTTTGCGAGGGTTTGGTTCTCGCTTCAGTATTCTTGTCGGTGGACAAGAACGCAGCCCGAAAACCCAACCATTTCATATTGTAAAACGTTGTATGCCATTTAAACGAACATCCTGCAAAACTGAAATAATATAGAATTAAGATGACGGATAAAAAATTATATAAACAAATGCATCAAGAAATGATTGATAAAAAAATATTCAATCAAGTTAAAGAATATGCATTTGAGTATGCAGATAAGGCATTAGAAAGAAATGTATATCCGACAGATGAAGCAATTGAAAAACTAAATATTTTTGATGAACAATTACCTAATAAAATTAGCAATTCTTTAGAAATAATAGAATTACTTCATAAATATGGTTCTCCTTCAACAGTTACTCAAATTGGAGGAAGATATTTTGGATTAGTTAATGGAGGTATAATACCAACTGCCTTAGCAGTTAAATGGTTAAATGATTTTTGGGACCAAAATACACCTTTATTTGTAACTTCTCCGATAACATCAAAACTTGAAACAGTCGTAGAAAGTTGGCTGAAACAACTTTTTAACCTTCCAGAGTCAACCGTTACAGGTTTTGTAAGTGGTACGTCAATGGCAATTCTGTGTGGACTTGCGGCTGCAAGATTTAGGATTTATCAAAGATTAAACTGGGATATTAATTCAAAAGGATTCATTAATGCTCCCAAAGTTCGAATAGTTGCCGGACAACACGCACATGGAACCGTTCTTAAAGCCATAGCTCTGTTAGGATTTGGAAAAGATAATATTGAATGGGTTGATGTTGATAGTCAAGGTAGAATGATTACAGATAAAATTCCAAAACTAGATGAAAACACCATACTTGTACTTCAAGCGGGCAATGTAAACTCAGGTTCATTTGATTATTTTAATGAAATCTGTGACAAAGCACAAAAAACAAATACCTGGATTCACATTGATGGTGCTTTTGGTTTATGGGCAGCTGGTTCGGAAAATCTTAAATACTTAACATCGGGAATTGAAAAAGCAGATTCATGGTCAGTGGACGGGCACAAAACATTGAATACTCCATATGATTGTGGCATTGTAATGTGTAAAGACAAAGAAGCATTAGTCTCTGCGCTTCAAGCAACAGGTTCTTATATCGTGTATGGTGAAAACAGAGATGGAATGCTTTACACTCCTGAAATGTCAAGACGAGCAAGAGCAATAGAACTTTGGGCAACAATGAAATATCTTGGGAGGCAAGGTATAAATGAATTGGTATATGGCTTACATGAACGGGCTAAACAATTCGCAGAAGGTCTTTCAGAAAATGGATTCAAAATACTAAATGAGGTGGTATTTAATCAGGTTTTAGTTGCTTGTGATAGTGATTCTGAGACGGAAGAAACCTTGAAAAACTTGCAGGAATTAAGAGAATGTTGGTGTGGAGGCTCTCAATGGTTTAATAAAAAGGTAATTAGAATAAGTGTTTGTTCATGGGCAACTACAGAAGAAGACGTAACACTTTCCGTTTTATCATTTATAAAAGCCAGAAATCAAATTGAAAAGAAATGAAAATATTAGCAATAGAAAAAGAATTAAAACTCGTTGATTGGAAAAATGAAACCCAAACACTGATTGAAGAGGCAAAATCAGCTTATAAATTAATGCTTTCAGGTAATTTACGGGAAATATACTTCTCTGAAAACAAGAATGCTGTACTTATTCTTGAATGTGAAGATAAAAATGTTGCTAAGCAACTATTAGACAAATTACCGCTGGTTAAGAAAGGAATAATAGATTTTGAAATAATGGAATTGCAGCCATATACAGGTTTTACTCGATTAATGGATTTGGAATAAAAACGGCATACAACACACAATATAAAACAGTTGGGGTTCAGTGGTTTGCGAGGGTTTGGTTCTCGCTCCAGCATTCTTGTCGGTGGACAAGAACGCAGCCCGAAAACCCAACCGTTTCATATTGTAAAACGTTATAGGGCATTTTTTCCGACTGCAAAACACACAAAATACTGTTCGAAAATGAGTTATCAAATTAGAGAAATTGAACCCGAAGATTATAAAGAACTTATAAAACTATTCCAAGAATTTGCTCTTTTTGAAAAACTTCCAGATAAGATGAAAAATTCTGAAGAATTAATGCACATGGAATCTGATTATATCAATGGTTTTGTTGCAATAGATTCTGACAATAATATAATTGGATATGTCACATACTTTTTTGCATATTATACTTGGATTGGGAAATCAATGTATATGGATGATTTATATGTGAAACAGAATTTTCGTGGAAAAGAAATTGGCTCTATCTTGATTAAAAATGTAATAGAGAAAGCAAAGGTTACAGAATGTAAGAAACTGCGATGGCAGGTTTCGGAATGGAATCAGTCTGCGATTAAATTTTATAAAAATTTGGGAGCAACTGTAGATAATGTCGAATCGAATTGTGATTTGAGTTTAATATGATTTAAAGTAAATTTGTAATAAAAAGAGCATGCCAAAACTTTATGAATATTTAGGTTTAATAATTTTGTTCTACTCTAATGAGCATGAACCGATTCATGTACATTGTAAATTTCAAGGAAAAGAAAGCAAAGCTGAGCTGATTTTTGAAAACGGAAAATTTGTGGAGGTCAGAATATCAGATGTTGCCGGTAAAGAACCGATAGATTCTCAAAACCTAAAGAAATTCAAAAAATTAGTTGAAATATATAGCGACCTAAAGGTCTCATGGTTGGCCTAAGAGTTATATTTTTACCTTTATGCAAAAAAGGCAAACAGTGTTATTACAAAATAAATTCACATCCGATTTTTCTAGCCATATAAATTTCAGTTATAGTTTTTTCGACCGTATAATAGTACGCGGTTATATTCGAAGTATGTTCCGTCCGGCAAGTGTCATTACCCTACTTCGTAATTTAGGTTTTTCAAAACACACCAATGGAATATTTAAACTTTTTTCAGACCAATTAAATAGCCATATAAAGAAACTGGCAGTAAAATTTGATGTGCCGATTTTATGGCGGGATAACCATGGTGGCAAAGAAATGGAAATGCAATCCTATGTAGAAGAGTATTATTTCAACCAAAAAAAACTGGGAGTGGTTTGCATTATCAAGTCATTGGAGTTTATGAGTTGTTATTGGAACAAACAACTTACAACAAAAAAGGGTTCTCTTTTTACCAAAATGTTCTGGATGAAGAAGCAAGTAACACAACACTACATCTATATAAACGATTCGGAATTGGGGTTTTGTTGTTTGAAGATATCATCAGGCTTACCATTTCATTGCCAATTTTATTGTAATGGGCATTGGTACTTACGTAGGCAACTGGACAAAAAAGGGATTGGATACAAAATGCAGGACAATGCCTTTCTAAAAATAGACGATGAAGCCTATGTAGAAAACTTAATTAAAGGTTTTAAGGGCAGCATTATAGACAAACGCATAAGCTACTGGATGGACAAATGGTTCCGCTTTGATAAAGGCGAACGTTCTACGTGCTCATCAATACTTAAGCATAATTGGTACACCTGCCAATGCGAGGTATGTAGCAATGTAGTTTTCAAAAATAAGCCTTACTTCGAGCGGTTGTATGACAAGGTCCTTGAGAAGCATCATAGCATAGGAGCCCCAAACAGTTTAAGCAAACTGTTCGAATTAAAAAGAGAAAGAAAACAAAGCAAGAGCACCAATAAAACCTATTATCAAAAAGCCTGTTCCAAGCACTGGATACAAGGCAATTCCATTAAGATGTACAATAAAGGCGGTTATTTGCTCCGGGTCGAAACCACTATCAATAACCCCAGGTTGCCTGGGGCTAAATTACAAAAGCCAATATTTGAAATAAAGGGCTACTACTGGTACGGCTTCGGGTGCAATAACCGCTTCTTTACTGCCATTGCTAAAATAGATGCATCACTCTTAGGGGATTACGAAAACGAGTTTACCAATGCGGTATACACAGAAAAAGGGAAACGGGTAGCTGCACCCGACCAAAGAAACCCCAAAATGATTGCAGTATTAGCAATATTATCAAACCCTCGGTTTTCAACAGAATGGTTTCGTACAAAGGAGTTAATGCGTTATCTTTCAGTTCATTTCTCTAAAACTGCAGAAATACGCTACCAGATGGATAAATTGAAGGCAAGGGGGTTGGTTGAAAAACGTCAAAACTCTAATTATTATAGGGTTACAGAGAAAGGTTATGTGTGGATAAATATTGCTTATTCCCACAACAGGTACTTCTTAACGCCCTTATTGTCTGACAGTTTAACAAAACAGTCTCTTGGAAGCGATAATGCTCTTGATAAATTAGAGATAACGCAAAAACACATTAAAGAAGGATTGTATGCATTGTATCAAGAACTTAACATTGCTGCTTAAAAAACAAAAACGAGATTTTTTTTCTTTTTTTTAGAATATTAAAACATAGCGACCTAAAGGTCTCATGGTTGGCCTAAGAGTTATATTTTTACCTTTATGCAAAAAAGGCAAACAGTGTTATTACAAAATAAATTCACATCCGATTTTTCTAGCCATATAAATTTCAGTTATAGTTTTTTCGACCGTATAATAGTACGCGGTTATATTCGAAGTATGTTCCGTCCGGCAAGTGTCATTACCCTACTTCGTAATTTAGGTTTTTCAAAACACACCAATGGAATATTTAAACTTTTTTCAGACCAATTAAATAGCCATATAAAGAAACTGGCAGTAAAATTTGATGTGCCGATTTTATGGCGGGATAACCATGGTGGCAAAGAAATGGAAATGCAATCCTATGTAGAAGAGTATTATTTCAACCAAAAAAAACTGGGAGTGGTTTGCATTATCAAGTCATTGGAGTTTATGAGTTGTTATTGGAACAAACAACTTACAACAAAAAAGGGTTCTCTTTTTACCAAAATGTTCTGGATGAAGAAGCAAGTAACACAACACTACATCTATATAAACGATTCGGAATTGGGGTTTTGTTGTTTGAAGATATCATCAGGCTTACCATTTCATTGCCAATTTTATTGTAATGGGCATTGGTACTTACGTAGGCAACTGGACAAAAAAGGGATTGGATACAAAATGCAGGACAATGCCTTTCTAAAAATAGACGATGAAGCCTATGTAGAAAACTTAATTAAAGGTTTTAAGGGCAGCATTATAGACAAACGCATAAGCTACTGGATGGACAAATGGTTCCGCTTTGATAAAGGCGAACGTTCTACGTGCTCATCAATACTTAAGCATAATTGGTACACCTGCCAATGCGAGGTATGTAGCAATGTAGTTTTCAAAAATAAGCCTTACTTCGAGCGGTTGTATGACAAGGTCCTTGAGAAGCATCATAGCATTGGAGCCCCAAACAGTTTAAGCAAACTGTTCGAATTAAAAAGAGAAAGAAAACAAAGCAAGAGCACCAATAAAACCTATTATCAAAAAGCCTGTTCCAAGCACTGGATACAAGGTAATTCCATTAAGATGTACAATAAAGGCGGTTATTTGCTCCGGGTCGAAACCACTATCAATAACCCCAGGTTGCCTGGGGCTAAATTACAAAAGCCAATATTTGAAATAAAGGGCTACTACTGGTACGGCTTCGGGTGCAATAACCGCTTCTTTACTGCCATTGCTAAAATAGATGCATCACTCTTAGGGGATTACGAAAACGAGTTTACCAATGCGGTATACACAGAAAAAGGGAAACGGGTAGCTGCACCCGACCAAAGAAACCCCAAAATGATTGCAGTATTAGCAATATTATCAAACCCTCGGTTTTCAACAGAATGGTTTCGTACAAAGGAGTTAATGCGTTATCTTTCAGTTCATTTCTCTAAAACTGCAGAAATACGCTACCAGATGGATAAATTGAAGGCAAGGGGGTTGGTTGAAAAACGTCAAAACTCTAATTAATAGGGTTACAGAGAAAGGTTATGTGTGGATAAATATTGCTTATTCCCACAACAGGTACTTCTTAACGCCCTTATTGTCTGACAGTTTAACAAAACAGTCTCTTGGAAGCGATAATGCTCTTGATAAATTAGAGATAACGCAAAAACACATTAAAGAAGGATTGTATGCATTGTATCAAGAACTTAACATTGCTGCTTAAAAAACAAAAACGAGATTTTTTTTCTTTTTTTTAGAATATTAAAACATAATGATACTAAGCGAATGGGCAATATTATATTGAATTTTACATTCTTGGCAATTTTTATTGCCTGTCTTGGCTTGTTTGCACTCGCTCAATTTACTATTAAGAATCGTATTAAAGAAATCGGTATCCGTAAAGTAAATGGTGCAAAAAAATCAGAAGTTTTAGTGATGCTCAATAAGGATTTCATAAAATGGGTGGTCATAGCATTTGTCATCTCAATACCAATAGCATGGTTTATTATACATAAATGGCTCGAAAGTTTTGCGTACAAAACATCGTTTAGCTGGTGGATTTTTGTATTGACTGGTTTATTAGCAACGATGATTGCTCTTTTAACAGTTACTTGGCAGAGTTGGCAGGCAGCTACAAGGAATCCAGTTGACGCTTTAAGATATGAATGAAATTGCCAACCCTATTTGTTACCACATTGCCAAGTCGCACGAGCCAGGCTCAAACCAAAACTTGCCAAAGAGGTAACAAATGCCAGCCCTATTACCGCCTTTAAGGGCGGTTTGGGGTTTGCCCACCCACAAAAAACAAAATAAATTCGTGCTTCGTATCAAGGTCAGTGCGGATTGATTAAGATAAAATATTAGATTTGTAAAAACTTGTAACGGATTGACTTTGAAGAATGAACACCAGCTTACAACACGCGGTAAAAAACATTGGGGGTGCAGTGGGTCAGTCAACATACTGCCTCGCCCCAGCATCAGTAACGGTGGATACGAACGCAGCCCGTCCACCCCAACGATTTCTTACCGCCAACCGTTAGCTGTAATGGCGAAAAAACATCTTGCTAATCAACAAACTACAGTCATTTATCCGATTTGGCTGATACAAAGATAGATTTGGCTACAAAACTATCGCTTATCTATTTAACCTTTGTACTTCACTTTTAAAAATTGGAAAATGAAAAAAATATTAATTACTGGAGCAACTGGAGAATTAGGGAGTACAGTTATTAAAACATTACTAAAAACTGGGACAGCTGAAAATATTTCGGTGCTTACAAGAAAAGAAGAAAGCAAAATTGAATTTGAAAAAAGAGGATTAAACGCGTTTATCGGGCAATATAGCGATGTGCAATCACTTGAAAAAGCGATGGAGAACGTAGATACCGTTTTACTAATTTCTTCGGGAGACCAAGGCGATAGAATGCAAGAACATAGAAACGTTATTGATACTGCAAAAAAGAAAGGTGTTCAGAACATTGCTTATACAAGTCGTTCTTTAAAAGACAAAAACACGTTAGTAAATAAACTAATGATAGAACATTTCCTGACTGAAGACTATATTAAACAAAGCGGATTGAAATATATCATTTTCAGAAATGCTTTGTATATGGATGTATTACCACTTTTTGTTGGCAAAAACGTATTGGAGAGAGGTATATTACAACCTGCTGGAAATGGAAAAGTTGCCTATGTTTTAAAAGCTGAACAAGCCGAGGCAATCGCTAATGTTTTAATGAACGAAAGTTTCAAAAACCAAACATTAAATTTTACGGGTTCTAATGCATATTCTTTTTATGATGTTGCAACTGCACTGACTGAACTTTCGGGCAAACAGGTAAATTACAAACCTATTGAAGTTGAGCCATTCAAAAAAATAATGTTAGAAAACGGAGTTCCTGAACCAATGGTCAAAAAGATAGTTGGTTTTAATCTTGATATTAAAAACGGACAAGAGGAAATGGTTACAAATGAATTGCAACAATATCTCGGACGTAAACCAAAAAACCTAAAAGAGGGTTTAAAAATATTATTCAATTTATAAAACAAACAAAATGAAAAACGAAATAAAAATTGCTTTAGTAACAGGTGGAAGTCGTGGATTAGGAAAAAATATGGCTTTAGAATTGGCAAAAAAAGGAATTCATATAATTCTAACATATAACAACAACGAAGATAAAGCTAAAGAGGTTATCAAAGAAATTGAGCGTTTAGGACAACAAGCTATTGCGGTTCAATTAAATGTTACTGAATTCAATAATTTTGAAGAGTTCTTTGCGATTGTTAAAAAGTCAATTAAATCCAAATTCGGAGTTGAAAAAATCGATTACCTCATTAATAATGCAGGAATTGGATTAAACGTACCTTTTGCTAAAACTACGGAAGAACAATTGGATACAATTTATAATATTCAATTTAAAGGCACCTATTTATTAACTCAAGGAGCATTGAACATTCTAAATGATGGTGGTGGAATTGTCAATGTGTCAACAGGACTTACACGTTTTGCATTAAACGGATTTTCAGCGTATGCAGCTATGAAAAGTGCTATTGAAACCTTAACAAAGTATCAAGCAAAAGAATTAGGCGAAAGAAAAATTCGCTCAAACGTCATTGCACCAGGAGCTATTGAAACTGATTTTGGTGGTGGAGTAGTTAGAGATAATGAAAAAATGAATAGCTTTATAGCCACTAACACAGCTTTGGGTCGTGTTGGGTTACCAGATGATATTGGAGGTGTTGTTGCCTTTTTATGTTCCGATGATGCAAAATGGATAAACGCACAACGCATTGAAGTGTCTGGTGGACAAATGATTTAAAAAAACTTATGTCTATACTTCACATAAAAAATATAACCGAATATCATAGATTAATGCAGTTACCAAAACCACAACATCCATTGGTTAGCGTAATTAATTTTGCCGATATTAAAAGAAAAGAAAATTTGACGGTTTCAAGTTTTACACACGGTTTTTATTCGATTGCCTTGAAACAGGTATTTAATGGTAAAATGAAATATGGACAACAGGAATATGACTTTGACGAAGGCGTATTAGCTTTCATCGCACCAAATCAAGTAATGCGTATTGAGGTAGAAGATGAACAAAAACTAAATCATTCGGGATGGTTGCTTATTTTTCATCCCGATTTTTTATGGCATACATCTTTGGCTCAAAAAATTGAGAAATATGACTTTTTTGGTTACGAACTAACTGAAGCACTACATCTTTCGGACAAGGAACAAAATACGTTAACCGATTTGATGCAAAATATTAATCAAGAATACAATTCAAATATTGATAAATTCAGTCAAGATGTTATCATTTCACAATTGGAATTATTACTCACTTATTCAGAGCGGTTTTACCAACGTCAATTTATTACTCGTAAAAAAACTAACCATAGAATACTTGAGCAATTCGAAACACTTTTAAATAATTATTTTAAAAGCAAAGACTTACAGGAAAATGGATTACCAACAGTTAATTATCTCTCTAGTTCATTAAACTTATCACCCAATTATTTAAGCAGATTATTAAAAACACAATCGGGTAAAAGTACTCAAGAATTTATTCACGAAAAATTAATGCAATTAGCAAAAGAGAAACTTTCAACTACAGAGTTATCAGTAAATGAAATTGCTTACAGCTTAGGATTTGAACACCCACAATCATTCGGGAAATTATTCAAGAAAAAAACGGAATTGACACCTTTAGAATTTCGGAAATTATATAATTAATTAACATTACAGAAACCACTACAGCTAACATTTTGTATAAGTAATGGCAGGTGATGTAGTAAATAATAGCGACCTAAAGGTCTCATGGTTGGCCTAAGAGTTATATTTTTACCTTTATGCAAAAAAGGCAAACAGTGTTATTACAAAATAAATTCACATCCGATTTTTCTAGCCATATAAATTTCAGTTATAGTTTTTTCGACCGTATAATAGTACGCGGTTATATTCGAAGTATGTTCCGTCCGGCAAGTGTCATTACCCTACTTCGTAATTTAGGTTTTTCAAAACACACCAATGGAATATTTAAACTTTTTTCAGACCAATTAAATAGCCATATAAAGAAACTGGCAGTAAAATTTGATGTGCCGATTTTATGGCGGGATAACCATGGTGGCAAAGAAATGGAAATGCAATCCTATGTAGAAGAGTATTATTTCAACCAAAAAAAACTGGGAGTGGTTTGCATTATCAAGTCATTGGAGTTTATGAGTTGTTATTGGAACAAACAACTTACAACAAAAAAGGGTTCTCTTTTTACCAAAATGTTCTGGATGAAGAAGCAAGTAACACAACACTACATCTATATAAACGATTCGGAATTGGGGTTTTGTTGTTTGAAGATATCATCAGGCTTACCATTTCATTGCCAATTTTATTGTAATGGGCATTGGTACTTACGTAGGCAACTGGACAAAAAAGGGATTGGATACAAAATGCAGGACAATGCCTTTCTAAAAATAGACGATGAAGCCTATGTAGAAAACTTAATTAAAGGTTTTAAGGGCAGCATTATAGACAAACGCATAAGCTACTGGATGGACAAATGGTTCCGCTTTGATAAAGGCGAACGTTCTACGTGCTCATCAATACTTAAGCATAATTGGTACACCTGCCAATGCGAGGTATGTAGCAATGTAGTTTTCAAAAATAAGCCTTACTTCGAGCGGTTGTATGACAAGGTCCTTGAGAAGCATCATAGCATTGGAGCCCCAAACAGTTTAAGCAAACTGTTCGAATTAAAAAGAGAAAGAAAACAAAGCAAGAGCACCAATAAAACCTATTATCAAAAAGCCTGTTCCAAGCACTGGATACAAGGTAATTCCATTAAGATGTACAATAAAGGCGGTTATTTGCTCCGGGTCGAAACCACTATCAATAACCCCAGGTTGCCTGGGGCTAAATTACAAAAGCCAATATTTGAAATAAAGGGCTACTACTGGTACGGCTTCGGGTGCAATAACCGCTTCTTTACTGCCATTGCTAAAATAGATGCATCACTCTTAGGGGATTACGAAAACGAGTTTACCAATGCGGTATACACAGAAAAAGGGAAACGGGTAGCTGCACCCGACCAAAGAAACCCCAAAATGATTGCAGTATTAGCAATATTATCAAACCCTCGGTTTTCAACAGAATGGTTTCGTACAAAGGAGTTAATGCGTTATCTTTCAGTTCATTTCTCTAAAACTGCAGAAATACGCTACCAGATGGATAAATTGAAGGCAAGGGGGTTGGTTGAAAAACGTCAAAACTCTAATTATTATAGGGTTACAGAGAAAGGTTATGTGTGGATAAATATTGCTTATTCCCACAACAGGTACTTCTTAACGCCCTTATTGTCTGACAGTTTAACAAAACAGTCTCTTGGAAGCGATAATGCTCTTGATAAATTAGAGATAACGCAAAAACACATTAAAGAAGGATTGTATGCATTGTATCAAGAACTTAACATTGCTGCTTAAAAAACAAAAACGAGATTTTTTTTCTTTTTTTTAGAATATTAAAACATAAAATGAGAATTTTACCAGGGGAAAGTTTTTTCGGTGATACCGTGTGAAAGCTCGCTTTCAAAACGTGAGACGTTTAAAAACTTTACGGTTGGTAAGTTACAGGATTTTTTTGAGAAAATCAAGTCACTTTCCAACGATTTTTTTCCCTTAAAGAGGGAAGGAACCACTTAAAAGTCCTGTCCCAACAGTATTTTTGACATTCCCATATACCAATATATAGAAAATAAAAAATACATAAATTGACCGATAAACAGATAGTTAAAGGTAAAGCGACCACCACCTACGTTGATTTTGGGAAAAAGCCATCGCACTTAGAAGGCCATCACACGGAATCAACTTCTTACAACAGCGTATCATATGTCATTGCGCTTGAGCATTGGTTGTTTAAATAACTATATTTGTGACAAGCGCAACGGCATATATACGCGGATCGTTGGCATTCATGCAGAGAAACCGCAGTGCAAGCTTGAAACGAGGTGAAATTGTTTATATTTGAGATAAAAACGTAAATGGCAAAAGAATCCGAAATTATATTTTACCAATCCGATGATGGAATAATAAAAATTGAGGTCATCTTTCAGGACGAGACTTTTTGGATGACTCAAAAAAAAATAGCTGAGTTATTTGGAGTTCAAAGACCTGCAATTACAAAACATCTGAAAAATATCTTTGAATCAGGAGAATTAATTGAAAATTCAGTTAGTTCCATTTTGGAACATACTGCTGATGATGGGAAAAAGTATAAAACAACTTTTTACAATTTAGACACAATCATTGCTGTTGGATATAGGGTAAATTCAAATAAAGCAACAAAATTTCGGATTTGGTCAACCAAAGTATTAAATGAGTTTATAACAAAAGGATTTGTATTAGATGATGAACGATTAAAACAAGGCAAACATTTTGGGAAAGATTATTTTGACGAGTTACTTGAACGGATTCGAGAAATTCGTGCCAGTGAGCGTAGATTCTACCAAAAGATTACAGACATTTATGCCTTGTCGATTGATTATGATAATACCGATATTCTGACCAAAGACTTTTTTGCAACAGTTCAAAACAAATTACATTGGGCAATAACAGGAAAGACAGCTGCTGAAATAATTTATTCATCGGCTGATGCTACGAAAATTTATATGGGATTAACAAACTGGAAACATGCACCAGATGGTAAAATATTAAAATCTGATGTGTCGATTGCCAAAAATTACTTAAACGAACAGCATATTAAAGAACTTAATCGGATTGTTTCAGCTTACCTCGATTTAGCAGAGACGAGAGCAGAAAGACAGATACCGACTAACATGCAGGATTGGATTAATTTTTTGCATCAATTCCTTGAATTATCAAACTACCCGATTCTAAAAGACAAAGGAAAAATAAGCGCTTTGGAGGCAAAACTGAAGGCTGAACAAGAGTATGATAAGTACAGAAAAATCCAAGATAAGAATTATACATCCGATTTTGATAAAGAGGTGAAACGATTGAAAGGTGAGGAATAATGCACGAAATGCCAACAATGTGTATAGTGCATAAGGGTTTCAGAGGTTTTCGAGCGGCATCTCCCGCATCAATATTGGGTTGTAACTTGATAAGTTTGAAGCCCGCAGTCCCTTACGACACCATACACTCAACGTTGGCATTAATTAAAAGAAATAACCTACATACAATGAAAAGAATAATTCTGATTTTAACAGTCTGCGTTTTTATAGTTAGCTGTAAAATGACTCCAAAACCTGATAAAACTCTTTCAAATTATTATATAACAGCAAAACTTGATACAACAGACTTATCATTGGATTGCAAAATGCATGTGGACTGGACTAACACTTCTGACACGATTATTTCGGAAATCCCGTTTAATTTTATGTTGGACAGTGCAAAAACCTTGGTACAAAACATTAAAGTAAATGGAGAGAAGCATGAATTTATTTATGCGTCAACTGAAACACACAATTTTGAGGGATTCATTGTTAAATTTCTTAATCCAATATCGCCGAACGAAAAAGTCAGTATTCATATTGACTTCAAAACAAAACCAAATGAATATTTTAGAGAGCGAATGTTGTTCTACTCAGAGGATTTTCCAACGGTTCAGTATTTTGAAAATGGAGAGTTCAATCAATTTTATCAAGTTCATTCTGACTACCAAGTAAACTTAACTTATCCAACTGAATTTCAAATTGCATCCACTGGTCAAATTGAAAGCACTGATACGATTAATAGTGAAATAATTATTAACACAAGCATAAATTCAGTGCCATCTTATGGATTTATTTTATTTAAGGATATAAAATTGAAAGAAGATTATATATCGGGTGTTCAGATAAGGTCTTTCTTTTTTGAAAATGATGAGAAATGGGGTAATAAACTTTTGGAATATTCAAAAAACATTATTGAATTCTACATCGATACATTGGGCTTTTATCCACAACCAGTACTGACAATTATTCCTGGATACTCAAAACCTTATGGTGGTTGGCCTGTTTGCCCAAATGTTGTTGGAATTCACCGAGGAATTGACCGAAAAAAAGAAAGGGCGGAAACTCATGCTCATTGGATAATGTCTCACGAAATAGGGCATCAATACTGGGGCTTTAATTATGTCTTAGAACCGTTGGATTATCCACAATGGTTTGGTATTGGAATGGGAATACATACCGATAGACTCTACACATTGAAACATATTCCCGACTTCAATCATAGTAAATCATTTAGCGATTCATATTTACGGGCAATGGAAAAAGGATATAATACAACCATAATGCAAAAAATTGACTCGTTGGATAAACAAAAATTTGATTGGAATAATTCAGTTGAGCATGATAAGTCTTTTTCTGTTTTGCAAATGTTAGCTTATGAAATTGGCGAGGACAAATTTTTTAAAATTCTTAAAAAATGTCTTGAAAGTTACAAAGGTGTTAATGTAACCTTGGAGATGTTTAAGAAGGACTGTGAAACTATAAGTGAAAGAGATTTAGATGAATTTTTCAAAACATGGTTTTTCAGTAATGCTTATTTGGAATATCAAATTGACACGGTTATTTCAACCAAGAATAATGAAAAATACGAAAATGAAATACTAATTGAGAATATTGGTTCAGCGACAATATCGCAAATAGAAATAGAAGTTGTGCTTGTGGGGCAAAGAAAATTAAGACATAAAATTAACGGGATTGAACAAACTGAAATTCTTAAAATTTCGACTGAAAGTCCGATAGATAAAGTAAATAGCGACCTAAAGGTCTCATGGTTGGCCTAAGAGTTATATTTTTACCTTTATGCAAAAAAGGCAAACAGTGTTATTACAAAATAAATTCACATCCGATTTTTCTAGCCATATAAATTTCAGTTATAGTTTTTTCGACCGTATAATAGTACGCGGTTATATTCGAAGTATGTTCCGTCCGGCAAGTGTCATTACCCTACTTCGTAATTTAGGTTTTTCAAAACACACCAATGGAATATTTAAACTTTTTTCAGACCAATTAAATAGCCATATAAAGAAACTGGCAGTAAAATTTGATGTGCCGATTTTATGGCGGGATAACCATGGTGGCAAAGAAATGGAAATGCAATCCTATGTAGAAGAGTATTATTTCAACCAAAAAAAACTGGGAGTGGTTTGCATTATCAAGTCATTGGAGTTTATGAGTTGTTATTGGAACAAACAACTTACAACAAAAAAGGGTTCTCTTTTTACCAAAATGTTCTGGATGAAGAAGCAAGTAACACAACACTACATCTATATAAACGATTCGGAATTGGGGTTTTGTTGTTTGAAGATATCATCAGGCTTACCATTTCATTGCCAATTTTATTGTAATGGGCATTGGTACTTACGTAGGCAACTGGACAAAAAAGGGATTGGATACAAAATGCAGGACAATGCCTTTCTAAAAATAGACGATGAAGCCTATGTAGAAAACTTAATTAAAGGTTTTAAGGGCAGCATTATAGACAAACGCATAAGCTACTGGATGGACAAATGGTTCCGCTTTGATAAAGGCGAACGTTCTACGTGCTCATCAATACTTAAGCATAATTGGTACACCTGCCAATGCGAGGTATGTAGCAATGTAGTTTTCAAAAATAAGCCTTACTTCGAGCGGTTGTATGACAAGGTCCTTGAGAAGCATCATAGCATAGGAGCCCCAAACAGTTTAAGCAAACTGTTCGAATTAAAAAGAGAAAGAAAACAAAGCAAGAGCACCAATAAAACCTATTATCAAAAAGCCTGTTCCAAGCACTGGATACAAGGCAATTCCATTAAGATGTACAATAAAGGCGGTTATTTGCTCCGGGTCGAAACCACTATCAATAACCCCAGGTTGCCTGGGGCTAAATTACAAAAGCCAATATTTGAAATAAAGGGCTACTACTGGTACGGCTTCGGGTGCAATAACCGCTTCTTTACTGCCATTGCTAAAATAGATGCATCACTCTTAGGGGATTACGAAAACGAGTTTACCAATGCGGTATACACAGAAAAAGGGAAACGGGTAGCTGCACCCGACCAAAGAAACCCCAAAATGATTGCAGTATTAGCAATATTATCAAACCCTCGGTTTTCAACAGAATGGTTTCGTACAAAGGAGTTAATGCGTTATCTTTCAGTTCATTTCTCTAAAACTGCAGAAATACGCTACCAGATGGATAAATTGAAGGCAAGGGGGTTGGTTGAAAAACGTCAAAACTCTAATTATTATAGGGTTACAGAGAAAGGTTATGTGTGGATAAATATTGCTTATTCCCACAACAGGTACTTCTTAACGCCCTTATTGTCTGACAGTTTAACAAAACAGTCTCTTGGAAGCGATAATGCTCTTGATAAATTAGAGATAACGCAAAAACACATTAAAGAAGGATTGTATGCATTGTATCAAGAACTTAACATTGCTGCTTAAAAAACAAAAACGAGATTTTTTTTCTTTTTTTTAGAATATTAAAACTTAAAAGTCCTGTCCCAACAGTATTTTTGACATTCCCATATACCAATATATAGAAAATAAAAAATACATAAATTGACCGATAAACAGATAGTTAAAGGTAAAGCGACCACCACCTACGTTGATTTTGGGAAAAAGCCATCGCACTTAGAAGGCCATCACACGGAATCAACTTCTTACAACAGCGTATCATATGTCATTGCGCTTGAGCATTGGTTGTTTAAATAACTATATTTGTGACAAGCGCAACGGCATATATACGCGGATCGTTGGGTTTCATGCAGGAGAGGCTGTAGCATTTCAAAATAGCATTTGCATATCATTAATATTTGATTTATTTTTATATCATATTATGAGATATAATGAATAGAATTAAAGAGGTACTTGAAACTAAAGGGATAAAACAAACGTGGTTGTCAGAACAATTGAACAAAAGTTATAACATGATTAATTCTTACGTTCAAAATAGAAGACAACCAAGTTTAGATGATTTATATAAGATAGCAGAAATTCTAGATGTTGATGTAAAAGAGTTGCTAGTGTCAAATAAAAATGATAAAAATGTATAAGACCAAAACAATAGATAAAGTGAATGCTTTAAAGTTGGAGTTAGATAAAAAGATTCCTTTAAAGGCAGAAGATAATAAGCGTTTACAAAAAAAATTACGGTTAGAATTTAATTATAACTCTAACCATCTTGAAGGTAATACATTAACATATGGACAAACTCAACTATTATTGTTCTTTGATAAAAGTTCAGGAGATGTCCCTGTAAGCGACATTGAAGAAATGAAAGCTCATGATGTTGCCTTTTCTCAGATTGAGGAAATGGCTAATGAAAAAGAACGTCCATTAACAGAAACTTTTATCAAAGAATTAAATAAAGTAATTTTAGTTAAACCATTCTGGAAAGATGCAATTACTCCTAATGGTACACAAACTAGAAAAAGAATTGAGATAGGTCAATATAAAACTTCACCTAATAGTGTTCAATTAAAGAATGGAAACATTCATGAATATGCCTCTCCTGAAGAAACTCCAGCTTTAATGGGTGATTTATTAAGCTGGTATAACTCTAATTTGGAACAATTACATCCTGTACAGTTAGCCGCGGAATTCCATTATAGATTTGTTTGCATTCATCCGTTTGACGATGGTAATGGAAGAGTTGCAAGATTAATTATGAATTATATTCTTTTAAAAAGCAACTTTCCACCAGTTATAATAAAATCTGAAGATAAAGAAAGCTATTTGACTGCATTACAAAAAGCGGATACTGGTGATATTGAATCTCTGATTGAATATATTGAAACACAATCGATTTGGTCTTTAGAACTTAGTTTGAAAGCAGCCAATGGAGAAGATATTGATGAGCTTGGTGATATTGAAAAAGAAATTGAAATTCTTAAACGTAAAAAATTAACCGAGACAAAAATTTTTAAAACACCAAGAGTCGTTTTTGAGACCATAAATCACATTAATGATGATTTATGGAAACCATTAAATAAGCTATTAGACAATTTTGATGATTTTTTTGCTGAAACAAAGAATGAGAATTATTTTAATAATACAAAAAATAAAAAAACAGTTTCCAATTCTTTGCTTAGCACAACACGTTTATTAATTGGTCAAGAAATCAAAAAATATGAGATATTTGGTCATGATTTGGAGGAAGAAAATATTGACCAAATTCAATGGGTAAAAAAAATGCTTTCTCTAAAATCAGCTAAAAAGAAAATTGATTTTGAGATATGGTGTACGCTTAAAATCAATGACTCTAATTACTCTCTGACAATTGTGGAAAAAAATACAGATAATGATAGTTATATGAAAAGCTCAACAACTCTTTTTGAAATTGAAAATGAGTATCATATTTTGTTTATGTCAGACACGATTAATAGTATAAAAAGAATTGTTTCAAATCACATAATAAATAAAATTCAGACTGTTGAATAATGCACGAAAACCCAACACGGTATATAAAACATTTGGCGGGAAGTGCTGATTTTAAGGGCGGTACTATTAATAAACATCGCAACGGTTTGATAGGAAATCGCTTTGAAATGCCAAACGTTTCATATACCCATCCGTTAGCAACAAGCCTGAAACGTTCCGGTGACAATTATCGGTTGATTGAAAAACAAAAATCAAATACCCCAACGCACAAAGCAAAAGTTTGGCAGCCCTTCCTGCAAGCCTCGCTTCGCAGCCAAACACTTGCTTCTTTGCCACCGCACCCGCTTCGTAGATAGGATTGAGCTTAATTTAAAGACCGATATTCATTAGGAGTATAACCCGTTTCGTTCTTAAACATACGTCTAAAGTGTTGTGGGTATTTAAAACCCAACTCGTACGCTATTTCACTGACTGTCTTACCGGGGGAAAATATTTTTTCTTTCGCAGCATTTATAATTGCCATTTGAATATGCTCTAATGCAGTTTTCCCGGTCTCCTTTTTTATGAGGTCACCAAAATAGTTTGCAGAAAGATGTAATTGACTGGCAAAGTAAGCCACGTTAGGTATTCCAATCTTATGTGGATTTTCCGATTCGAAATATAAATTTAAGTGTGATTCAAATTTCGTGAGAACATCCGAGTTTATATTATCACGGGTAATAAACTGTCTGTCGTAGAACCTTACACAATAACTTAAAAACAATTCAATATTTGATACAATCAAATGCTTACTGTGTTTATCCACCGATTGCTGAAGCTCAAATTCAATCTTTTTAAAACACTCTAACACAACTTCCAACTCTTTCTCACTAAGATGTAAAGCTTCATGAACATCGTAGGTAAAAAATGAATAATTTTTAATGCGCTGCCCGAGTGATGTTCCCCTTATTAAGTCGGGATGAAACACAAGCGCAAACCCTTCGGGCTTAAACTCCTCTTTGGATTCAACAGACATTACTTGCCCGGGTGACATAAAAACCAACGTGCCATCCTGATAATCGTAATTATTTCTTCCATATTTTATTTCGCAGTTATTACCATACTTAATAGAAATCGTATAAAAGCCAAAAGTAAATGTCCCCGACACTGCCGGTTTATCTTGAGGTTTCAAATTTGAAAAATCAACCACATTCACAAGTGGATGGAGAGTTTTGACCCCAATCATTTTATTGTATTCAGCTATGGTTTTAAATTCAATAATATTTGTCATTTCACCTAAATTTTATTAAAAGATAGGTACTATTTATCAGTGAAATATCATTCTAATGAGTACACCCGTAAAAGTGGTACAAAATTCAGTAATACAGATACCCTTGCCCTTTGACTTTTCCACGACCTTTGTATTCAGTAATTTAAAAGTAAAAGAAATGGAAAAAGTAAAATTAAACAACGGAGTAGAAATGCCCATTTTGGGATTTGGAGTTATGCAAATCATGGGCGATGAATGTGAAGCGATAGTTCTTAATGCAATAAAAGCAGGGTATCGTTTATTTGATACCGCTGAACTTTATGGGAATGAACAAGCAGTAGGAAATGCCATTAAAAGAAGTGTTATTGCGAGAGAAGAATTGTTTATTACAACCAAATTTGGTAGTAAGGAAGCTGGCTACGAAAAGACAATGGTTGCTTTTCAAAAATCACTCGAATTATTACAACTAGACTATATTGACCTTTACTTAATACACCAGCCTTTTGGTGATATTTTTGGTTCTTGGCGTGCGATGCAAGAACTATATAATGATGGAAAGATTAAGGCAATCGGGGTTTGCAACTTTTTGCCCGACAGGTTGATGGACTTAATTGCCAATAGCGGTTTTACACCAGCAGTTAACCAAATTGAAACTCACCCTTTCCACCAGCAAATTGAAACCCAACAGTTCTTAAAAGATAATGACGTTCAGATTGAAGCGTGGGGACCGCTTGCCGAAGGAATGAATGATATATTTAATAATGAGATACTAACTGCAATTGCTACAAAGTACAACAAAACAGTTGCACAGGTTATATTGCGTTGGTTGACACAAAGAGGAGTGGTTGTAATTCCTAAATCATCGCGTAAAGAAAGGATATTGGAGAATATCAGTATTTTTGACTTTAGGTTATCTGATGAAGATATAAAGAATATCCAAACTTTAGATACCAGGCAAAGCTTAGTATTTGACCACCGTGACCCCGCAATTGTAAAGTGGATGAGCGAATATGGTTGGTTAAATAGTTAAATCAAACAAACCTTAGGGCAATAAAAAATGTTTACACATTATTAACCTATAAATAATAGCGACCTAAAGGTCTCATGGTTGGCCTAAGAGTTATATTTTTACCTTTATGCAAAAAAGGCAAACAGTGTTATTACAAAATAAATTCACATCCGATTTTTCTAGCCATATAAATTTCAGTTATAGTTTTTTCGACCGTATAATAGTACGCGGTTATATTCGAAGTATGTTCCGTCCGGCAAGTGTCATTACCCTACTTCGTAATTTAGGTTTTTCAAAACACACCAATGGAATATTTAAACTTTTTTCAGACCAATTAAATAGCCATATAAAGAAACTGGCAGTAAAATTTGATGTGCCGATTTTATGGCGGGATAACCATGGTGGCAAAGAAATGGAAATGCAATCCTATGTAGAAGAGTATTATTTCAACCAAAAAAAACTGGGAGTGGTTTGCATTATCAAGTCATTGGAGTTTATGAGTTGTTATTGGAACAAACAACTTACAACAAAAAAGGGTTCTCTTTTTACCAAAATGTTCTGGATGAAGAAGCAAGTAACACAACACTACATCTATATAAACGATTCGGAATTGGGGTTTTGTTGTTTGAAGATATCATCAGGCTTACCATTTCATTGCCAATTTTATTGTAATGGGCATTGGTACTTACGTAGGCAACTGGACAAAAAAGGGATTGGATACAAAATGCAGGACAATGCCTTTCTAAAAATAGACGATGAAGCCTATGTAGAAAACTTAATTAAAGGTTTTAAGGGCAGCATTATAGACAAACGCATAAGCTACTGGATGGACAAATGGTTCCGCTTTGATAAAGGCGAACGTTCTACGTGCTCATCAATACTTAAGCATAATTGGTACACCTGCCAATGCGAGGTATGTAGCAATGTAGTTTTCAAAAATAAGCCTTACTTCGAGCGGTTGTATGACAAGGTCCTTGAGAAGCATCATAGCATTGGAGCCCCAAACAGTTTAAGCAAACTGTTCGAATTAAAAAGAGAAAGAAAACAAAGCAAGAGCACCAATAAAACCTATTATCAAAAAGCCTGTTCCAAGCACTGGATACAAGGCAATTCCATTAAGATGTACAATAAAGGCGGTTATTTGCTCCGGGTCGAAACCACTATCAATAACCCCAGGTTGCCTGGGGCTAAATTACAAAAGCCAATATTTGAAATAAAGGGCTACTACTGGTACGGCTTCGGGTGCAATAACCGCTTCTTTACTGCCATTGCTAAAATAGATGCATCACTCTTAGGGGATTACGAAAACGAGTTTACCAATGCGGTATACACAGAAAAAGGGAAACGGGTAGCTGCACCCGACCAAAGAAACCCCAAAATGATTGCAGTATTAGCAATATTATCAAACCCTCGGTTTTCAACAGAATGGTTTCGTACAAAGGAGTTAATGCGTTATCTTTCAGTTCATTTCTCTAAAACTGCAGAAATACGCTACCAGATGGATAAATTGAAGGCAAGGGGGTTGGTTGAAAAACGTCAAAACTCTAATTATTATAGGGTTACAGAGAAAGGTTATGTGTGGATAAATATTGCTTATTCCCACAACAGGTACTTCTTAACGCCCTTATTGTCTGACAGTTTAACAAAACAGTCTCTTGGAAGCGATAATGCTCTTGATAAATTAGAGATAACGCAAAAACACATTAAAGAAGGATTGTATGCATTGTATCAAGAACTTAACATTGCTGCTTAAAAAACAAAAACGAGATTTTTTTTCTTTTTTTTAGAATATTAAAACATATAATTTTGCTAGTATATAGCGACCTAAAGGTCTCATGGTTGGCCTAAGAGTTATATTTTTACCTTTATGCAAAAAAGGCAAACAGTGTTATTACAAAATAAATTCACATCCGATTTTTCTAGCCATATAAATTTCAGTTATAGTTTTTTCGACCGTATAATAGTACGCGGTTATATTCGAAGTATGTTCCGTCCGGCAAGTGTCATTACCCTACTTCGTAATTTAGGTTTTTCAAAACACACCAATGGAATATTTAAACTTTTTTCAGACCAATTAAATAGCCATATAAAGAAACTGGCAGTAAAATTTGATGTGCCGATTTTATGGCGGGATAACCATGGTGGCAAAGAAATGGAAATGCAATCCTATGTAGAAGAGTATTATTTCAACCAAAAAAAACTGGGAGTGGTTTGCATTATCAAGTCATTGGAGTTTATGAGTTGTTATTGGAACAAACAACTTACAACAAAAAAGGGTTCTCTTTTTACCAAAATGTTCTGGATGAAGAAGCAAGTAACACAACACTACATCTATATAAACGATTCGGAATTGGGGTTTTGTTGTTTGAAGATATCATCAGGCTTACCATTTCATTGCCAATTTTATTGTAATGGGCATTGGTACTTACGTAGGCAACTGGACAAAAAAGGGATTGGATACAAAATGCAGGACAATGCCTTTCTAAAAATAGACGATGAAGCCTATGTAGAAAACTTAATTAAAGGTTTTAAGGGCAGCATTATAGACAAACGCATAAGCTACTGGATGGACAAATGGTTCCGCTTTGATAAAGGCGAACGTTCTACGTGCTCATCAATACTTAAGCATAATTGGTACACCTGCCAATGCGAGGTATGTAGCAATGTAGTTTTCAAAAATAAGCCTTACTTCGAGCGGTTGTATGACAAGGTCCTTGAGAAGCATCATAGCATTGGAGCCCCAAACAGTTTAAGCAAACTGTTCGAATTAAAAAGAGAAAGAAAACAAAGCAAGAGCACCAATAAAACCTATTATCAAAAAGCCTGTTCCAAGCACTGGATACAAGGTAATTCCATTAAGATGTACAATAAAGGCGGTTATTTGCTCCGGGTCGAAACCACTATCAATAACCCCAGGTTGCCTGGGGCTAAATTACAAAAGCCAATATTTGAAATAAAGGGCTACTACTGGTACGGCTTCGGGTGCAATAACCGCTTCTTTACTGCCATTGCTAAAATAGATGCATCACTCTTAGGGGATTACGAAAACGAGTTTACCAATGCGGTATACACAGAAAAAGGGAAACGGGTAGCTGCACCCGACCAAAGAAACCCCAAAATGATTGCAGTATTAGCAATATTATCAAACCCTCGGTTTTCAACAGAATGGTTTCGTACAAAGGAGTTAATGCGTTATCTTTCAGTTCATTTCTCTAAAACTGCAGAAATACGCTACCAGATGGATAAATTGAAGGCAAGGGGGTTGGTTGAAAAACGTCAAAACTCTAATTATTATAGGGTTACAGAGAAAGGTTATGTGTGGATAAATATTGCTTATTCCCACAACAGGTACTTCTTAACGCCCTTATTGTCTGACAGTTTAACAAAACAGTCTCTTGGAAGCGATAATGCTCTTGATAAATTAGAGATAACGCAAAAACACATTAAAGAAGGATTGTATGCATTGTATCAAGAACTTAACATTGCTGCTTAAAAAACAAAAACGAGATTTTTTTTCTTTTTTTTAGAATATTAAAACTTATACTTCATAAAGTTGAAGGTTTTAGTAGGAATTTAAGAAAAGAAATAACCAAAAATTCAAGGTGGTACTTCTTGGACAATGGAATTAGAAATGCAGTGATTGCAAATTTTAATCCCATCGAATCTCGCAATGACATTGGTGCTTTATGGGAAAATTATATGATTAGTGAAAGGTTAAAATATCAAGAATACAAAAGACTTTCATCTAATAATTATTTTTGGAGAACATATGAGCAACAGGAAGTTGATTGGGTCGAAGAACGTGACGGTTCATTGTTTGGTTATGAATTTAAATGGAAAGAAGACAAAGTTAAAATACCGACACAATGGAAAAGTGCATATCCAAATGCTTCTTTTGAAGTGATTAATATGGACTATTTTAATAATTGGTTGAAATAATTACTAAAGCTAACACGCGGTCATAAAACATTGCGCGGATAGTGCTATATTTGAACGAAATAACATTTAATCAACGGCTTAGCGGGCTGATAAGTTTGTGTTTCAAAATGCGCAACGTTTCATACCGCCATCCGTTGTAACCAATGCAAGAAGCGTTAGTGCTTTTAAAATAGATATGAAAACATTTTAAGTATATTTGCAAAAAACAATTAGAAGAAATGAATAGAAACCCTTATTTTGATTACATAGACGAAAAACTTCATGTTTTAGCTAGAAGGATTGAAACAAGAGGGAAATTGAATCTACTAGACCTACATTTACATTCAGAAAATTTCTATTTACATTTTTTCAATTTATTATTTGGTTATAGCTTAGAGAACTTAAACTCAAAATTGCAAAATGTTGAGGCAATAGACTTAATAGACCATACCAATAAATTAATTATTCAAGTATCAGCAATTTGTACTAAGCAAAAAATTGAATCTGCTCTATCGAAACCAATATTGAACAATTATAAAAACTACTCTTTTAAGTTTATATCTATCTCGAAGGACGCAACAGAACTTAGGAAAAAGACCTTTAAGAATACATATTCATTAACGTTTGTTCCTAGTGCTGATATTTTTGATATTGTTTCTTTACTAAATTATATTTTAAGCAAGAAAGCTGAAGAAATACAGGAATTATACAAATTCATTAAAGCTGAACTTGGTGGAGAAGTTGATGTCGTTAAGCTTGATTCAAATCTTGCTTCCGTTATCAATACCCTTTCTAAAGAAAAATGGAATGAAACTACTGAAAATGAATCTGTTAATAGCTTTGAGATTGAACGTAAAATAACTCACAACGACCTGAAAGATTCAAAAGAAATCATTGATGAATACTGTGTGTTTTAATAAAAAGGTAGACGAAAAATATTCTGAATTCGACACCTTAGGAGTTAATAAAAGTACATCAGTACTGAGAAGTATTCGAAAAGAATATCGTGATTTGAAAAATTCAGGTACTCCTGATTTTATCTTTCAGTCAGTCATTGAAAAGATTAAAGAAAAAGTGTTGGAAAGTCCTAATTTTGAAAGAATACCTATTGACGAATTAGAGCTATGTGTTGATATTCTAGTTGTTGATGCTTTTATACGATGTAAGATTTTTGAAAACCCTCAAAATTATAATTATGCTACTTCCTGATAATATTCATCCAGAAAATAGCATCTATTATAATGGTGCGCTTGTTTTGCAAATCCTTCAAAAGAAAAACGGGCTTGATATAGTTAATCTTTATCAAGAGGTGAAAAAATTAAAGGAGCTAACTTTTTCTGTGTTTATTCTTTGTTTGGATTGGTTATACATTGCAAATATTGCAGAAGTAAAAGATGGGAGGATTGAATTATGTTCTTAAAATCATTAACAATTACAAAAGGTGCTTCTGTAATCCGAGATATCGAATTTCGTAAAGGGATTAACCTTATTGTTGATAAAAGTGAAGGGAAAATTACAGGTAACAGTGTTGGAAAAACTACTGTTTTGAAGTTGATTGATTTCTGTTTTGGTGCAAATAAAAATAGTATTTGGGAAGACCCTGAAAACAAAAAAGAGGTATATACTCTTGTGAAGAATCATCTAATAAATAATGAAATATTAGTTGCTCTTACTTTAACGGAAAACCTTGACGATGAATCGGCTCTTGAAATTGTAATTGAACGGAATTTTCTAAGTGCTAAAAGTAAAGTAATAAGAAGGGTTAACGGTGAAAATTTAACAGAAAATGAATTTGAACCAAAATTAACTGAACTGCTTTTCCCAGAGCATTTATCTGATAAACCTACATTAAGACAAATTATATCTCATAATATCCGATATAGAGATTTAAGTATAAATAATACTCTAAAGACACTGGATAAATTTACCTCTGATGCAGAATATGAAACATTGCATTTATTTTTATTGGGTTGTGAGTTTACAAAAGGAAATAGTAAACAGGAATTGTTGGAAAAAATAAAGCAAGAAGATTCATTTAGAAAAAGACTGGAAAAAATACAGACTAAATCAGCATACGAAACGACACTCGCTTTAATAGAAGCCGAGATAATCGAACTTGACAAGAAAAAGTCAAATCTTAATTTGAATGAAAATTTTGAATTAGATTTAGATGCTTTAAATCAAGTAAAATACAAAATCAATAGACTTAGTTCTGAAATAAGCAAATTGAATATTCGAAAAGACTTAATAAATGAAACCTTATCGGAATTGGAGGCTTCTAGTTCTACAATAGATACGAACCAGCTTAATCAGATATACCAACAAGCATCGAACGTTTTAGGGAAATTACAGAAATCATTTGAAGATATGTTGGAATATCATAACAACATGATTTCTGAAAAGAAAAAATTCATATCAAACGAACTTCCTGTTTTAAATTCTAAGATTGAAAAGAACAATATTCAATTGACCACACTTTTAAAACAAGAGGAAGAATTATCTCAAATTATATCAAAAAGTGATTCGTTTGAAGAGCTTGAAGTCCTAATTGCTGAACTGAATGAAAAATATAGATTAAAAGGAGAATATGAAAATATTGTTCAACAATTGAATGATGTTGAAGAAAACCTTAAAAACTATAATGACACCTTAGAATCAATTGATGAAGAATTATTCTCTGATGATTTCGAGACAACTGTAAAATCACAATTAAATAAGTTTAACAAACACTTTTCTTCGGTTTCAGAATTGTTGTATAACGAAAAGTATGCATTAAAATACGATAAGGTTAAAAATAAAAAAGGACAGCGATTATATAAGTTTAGTGCATTCAATACGAATTTTAGTTCTGGTAAAAAACAAGGTGAAATTTCTTGTTTTGATATTGCGTATACATTTTTTGCCGATGAAGAAAATATTCCATGTATGCATTTTATCCTAAACGACAAGAAAGAATTGATGCATGACAATCAACTTGTTAAAATAGCGGATTTAGTTAATAAGAGTGATATTCAGTTTGTTGCTTCAATACTAAAGGATAAGTTACCGTATGAATTGAATAATGAAGATTATTTTATTCTTGAGCTATCAGAAGATGATAAACTCTTTAGGATTGAGGAGTAGAAAGCACTGGTTACAACACGCGGTCATAAGTAATGCGGGGCGATGTGGTAAATTGAACATGAGTACATTTAATAAACATAGCAACGGTTTGATAGTTAAGTGCTTCGAAATCCCGCACTACTCATACCGCCACCGCCGTTGTGGTGCATGCGCCGCGAGATTTTACAAACATGAAAACTAAGATAAAATACTGGAAGATATTTAATTATCGTCTTAAAGAATTGACTGATAATGTTGATACTAAAAATGCAAATGGCACGGGTGCTATTAGGGCGATGTTGATTCTGACCCCACTATTGTTGATTACAGCATTTTTTGAGTATTTATGGATAAAAATATTTGGAGGAAACACAGATAAATACACTTGATTAATATACTAAAAAGATATACCTTTGTGATATAAATTTTAAATATCATGAAAACAGTATCCTTAAAAATAGACGATTCGATTTTCGGCGAGACTGAAAAAATACTTGCTCGAATTAAGAAACCAAGAAACCGTTATATAAATGAAGCGATTGAGTTTTATAATAAACTTCAACGCAAACAGATTCTGGAGAAAAAACTTAAAAAGGAATCTGGATTAGTTAAAGCGGATTCTATGTCTGTACTTAAAGATTTCGAGGAGATTGATTATGTCGATTAAGCAATTTGAAATCTGGATTGCAGATTTAAATCCACAGATTGGTACAGAACCAGGGAAAACAAGGCCAGTCTTAGCGATTCAGACAAATTTATTAAATAAGATTCCTCACCCTTCAACTATTGTTTGTCCCATTACAACTAATGTAAAAAAGGATTCTGAGATATTAAGGGTGCACCTTAAAAAAGGAACAGCTAACCTACATCAGGCTTGTGATATTATGATAGACCAGATTCGTGCGATTGATAATAAACGATTGACAAAAAGACTTGGTGTTTTACCTGATGAACTGATTGAATTGGTTAAAGAAAATATTCAAATAGTACTTGACCTTGAATAATGCACGACACCACAACACGCGGTATAGTTAATAAGGGTTTCAGTGGTTTTCGGAGCGTAGTAACCCGCTCCAAATTTTGCTGTAACTTGATTGGTAAAAAGCCCGCAATCCCTTACTAACCATACCGAAATCCGTTGTGTGGCATGCAGGGAGACTGTTACAAAAATGGAAACTGGATTATAAAATAACAAAATCATAGCGACCTAAAGGTCTCATGGTTGGCCTAAGAGTTATATTTTTACCTTTATGCAAAAAAGGCAAACAGTGTTATTACAAAATAAATTCACATCCGATTTTTCTAGCCATATAAATTTCAGTTATAGTTTTTTCGACCGTATAATAGTACGCGGTTATATTCGAAGTATGTTCCGTCCGGCAAGTGTCATTACCCTACTTCGTAATTTAGGTTTTTCAAAACACACCAATGGAATATTTAAACTTTTTTCAGACCAATTAAATAGCCATATAAAGAAACTGGCAGTAAAATTTGATGTGCCGATTTTATGGCGGGATAACCATGGTGGCAAAGAAATGGAAATGCAATCCTATGTAGAAGAGTATTATTTCAACCAAAAAAAACTGGGAGTGGTTTGCATTATCAAGTCATTGGAGTTTATGAGTTGTTATTGGAACAAACAACTTACAACAAAAAAGGGTTCTCTTTTTACCAAAATGTTCTGGATGAAGAAGCAAGTAACACAACACTACATCTATATAAACGATTCGGAATTGGGGTTTTGTTGTTTGAAGATATCATCAGGCTTACCATTTCATTGCCAATTTTATTGTAATGGGCATTGGTACTTACGTAGGCAACTGGACAAAAAAGGGATTGGATACAAAATGCAGGACAATGCCTTTCTAAAAATAGACGATGAAGCCTATGTAGAAAACTTAATTAAAGGTTTTAAGGGCAGCATTATAGACAAACGCATAAGCTACTGGATGGACAAATGGTTCCGCTTTGATAAAGGCGAACGTTCTACGTGCTCATCAATACTTAAGCATAATTGGTACACCTGCCAATGCAAGGTATGTAGCAATGTAGTTTTCAAAAATAAGCCTTACTTCGAGCGGTTGTATGACAAGGTCCTTGAGAAGCATCATAGCATAGGAGCCCCAAACAGTTTAAGCAAACTGTTCGAATTAAAAAGAGAAAGAAAACAAAGCAAGAGCACCAATAAAACCTATTATCAAAAAGCCTGTTCCAAGCACTGGATACAAGGCAATTCCATTAAGATGTACAATAAAGGCGGTTATTTGCTCCGGGTCGAAACCACTATCAATAACCCCAGGTTGCCTGGGGCTAAATTACAAAAGCCAATATTTGAAATAAAGGGCTACTACTGGTACGGCTTCGGGTGCAATAACCGCTTCTTTACTGCCATTGCTAAAATAGATGCATCACTCTTAGGGGATTACGAAAACGAGTTTACCAATGCGGTATACACAGAAAAAGGGAAACGGGTAGCTGCACCCGACCAAAGAAACCCCAAAATGATTGCAGTATTAGCAATATTATCAAACCCTCGGTTTTCAACAGAATGGTTTCGTACAAAGGAGTTAATGCGTTATCTTTCAGTTCATTTCTCTAAAACTGCAGAAATACGCTACCAGATGGATAAATTGAAGGCAAGGGGGTTGGTTGAAAAACGTCAAAACTCTAATTATTATAGGGTTACAGAGAAAGGTTATGTGTGGATAAATATTGCTTATTCCCACAACAGGTACTTCTTAACGCCCTTATTGTCTGACAGTTTAACAAAACAGTCTCTTGGAAGCGATAATGCTCTTGATAAATTAGAGATAACGCAAAAACACATTAAAGAAGGATTGTATGCATTGTATCAAGAACTTAACATTGCTGCTTAAAAAACAAAAACGAGATTTTTTTTCTTTTTTTTAGAATATTAAAACATAGCGACCTAAAGGTCTCATGGTTGGCCTAAGAGTTATATTTTTACCTTTATGCAAAAAAGGCAAACAGTGTTATTACAAAATAAATTCACATCCGATTTTTCTAGCCATATAAATTTCAGTTATAGTTTTTTCGACCGTATAATAGTACGCGGTTATATTCGAAGTATGTTCCGTCCGGCAAGTGTCATTACCCTACTTCGTAATTTAGGTTTTTCAAAACACACCAATGGAATATTTAAACTTTTTTCAGACCAATTAAATAGCCATATAAAGAAACTGGCAGTAAAATTTGAAGTGCCGATTTTATGGCGGGATAACCATGGTGGCAAAGAAATGGAAATGCAATCCTATGTAGAAGAGTATTATTTCAACCAAAAAAAACTGGGAGTGGTTTGCATTATCAAGTCATTGGAGTTTATGAGTTGTTATTGGAACAAACAACTTACAACAAAAAAGGGTTCTCTTTTTACCAAAATGTTCTGGATGAAGAAGCAAGTAACACAACACTACATCTATATAAACGATTCGGAATTGGGGTTTTGTTGTTTGAAGATATCATCAGGCTTACCATTTCATTGCCAATTTTATTGTAATGGGCATTGGTACTTACGTAGGCAACTGGACAAAAAAGGGATTGGATACAAAATGCAGGACAATGCCTTTCTAAAAATAGACGATGAAGCCTATGTAGAAAACTTAATTAAAGGTTTTAAGGGCAGCATTATAGACAAACGCATAAGCTACTGGATGGACAAATGGTTCCGCTTTGATAAAGGCGAACGTTCTACGTGCTCATCAATACTTAAGCATAATTGGTACACCTGCCAATGCAAGGTATGTAGCAATGTAGTTTTCAAAAATAAGCCTTACTTCGAGCGGTTGTATGACAAGGTCCTTGAGAAGCATCATAGCATAGGAGCCCCAAACAGTTTAAGCAAACTGTTCGAATTAAAAAGAGAAAGAAAACAAAGCAAGAGCACCAATAAAACCTATTATCAAAAAGCCTGTTCCAAGCACTGGATACAAGGCAATTCCATTAAGATGTACAATAAAGGCGGTTATTTGCTCCGGGTCGAAACCACTATCAATAACCCCAGGTTGCCTGGGGCTAAATTACAAAAGCCAATATTTGAAATAAAGGGCTACTACTGGTACGGCTTCGGGTGCAATAACCGCTTCTTTACTGCCATTGCTAAAATAGATGCATCACTCTTAGGGGATTACGAAAACGAGTTTACCAATGCGGTATACACAGAAAAAGGGAAACGGGTAGCTGCACCCGACCAAAGAAACCCCAAAATGATTGCAGTATTAGCAATATTATCAAACCCTCGGTTTTCAACAGAATGGTTTCGTACAAAGGAGTTAATGCGTTATCTTTCAGTTCATTTCTCTAAAACTGCAGAAATACGCTACCAGATGGATAAATTGAAGGCAAGGGGGTTGGTTGAAAAACGTCAAAACTCTAATTATTATAGGGTTACAGAGAAAGGTTATGTGTGGATAAATATTGCTTATTCCCACAACAGGTACTTCTTAACGCCCTTATTGTCTGACAGTTTAACAAAACAGTCTCTTGGAAGCGATAATGCTCTTGATAAATTAGAGATAACGCAAAAACACATTAAAGAAGGATTGTATGCATTGTATCAAGAACTTAACATTGCTGCTTAAAAAACAAAAACGAGATTTTTTTTCTTTTTTTTAGAATATTAAAACATAACATTAGAGTGGATTGAAAAAGTATCCAAAGCGAACCGAAATGCAGATAAAATTTTGGTTGAGAAAGTTATAAGAGCGTTATTACTTCTCGAAGGATTGGTAAAGCAAAAACTATCCTTCATATTCAAAGGAGGTACTGCTTTAATGTTACATTTAAATTCTACGAAAAGATTATCGATAGATATAGATATTATAATGACCGGAAAACCTGATAATCTGAACGAAATTTTGGATAAGGTAGCAGCAGAACAAGGTTTTATTAGAAACGAGGAACAAAAAAGAACAGCAAATACAAAGATTGATAAAGCACATTATAAATTCTTTTACACGCCACTCCATAAAACTAGTAAGGATGAGGAATATGTATTACTTGATATTCTCTTTGAAGCGGTGCACTATCAAAAATTAGAAAACATTAAAATTCAATCATCTTTTGTTCCGGAAAAGGATGCTCCCTTAACCGTAAAATCTCCTTGTTTAGAAGATATTACTGGAGATAAGCTTACTGCTTTTGCACCTAATACAACCGGAATTCCATACTTTAAAGGAGAAGATAGTATGAGTATGGAAATCATTAAGCAACTATATGACATTGGCAATCTTGCTGATAATGTTTCTGATATTGAAAATATAAAATCAACTTTTAAAACTTTTGCAGCTACTGAACTTTCATATAGGGAACTAGACAACTTAACGGAAGAAGATGTTATTGAAGATATTTATCAAACAGCCCTCTGTATTGTGACAAGAGGAGCTGAGGGTAAAGGTAATTTCGATGAATTACAAAAGGGTATTCAAAGAATCAGCCGATTTGTGTTTTCAGAAAGTTATCATATTGAAAAGGCTATTGTACACGCCTCTAAGGCAGCGTATTTAGCAACATTAATAAAAGTAGATGCAGCAAAAATTGAAAAATATAACAATCCGCTGCAAATGAAAGATTGGATTATTGGAGAGCCAATGAATACAAAGCTTAACAGGTTAAAAAAATCAAATCCTGAAGCTTTTTTCTATTGGTATAAAATTTATGAATTAACAACTAAGCAAGATTAATGGGAAGGTCGACAGTACATTACGCGGATAATAAAACAAATAGCGACCTAAAGGTCTCATGGTTGGCCTAAGAGTTATATTTTTACCTTTATGCAAAAAAGGCAAACAGTGTTATTACAAAATAAATTCACATCCGATTTTTCTAGCCATATAAATTTCAGTTATAGTTTTTTCGACCGTATAATAGTACGCGGTTATATTCGAAGTATGTTCCGTCCGGCAAGTGTCATTACCCTACTTCGTAATTTAGGTTTTTCAAAACACACCAATGGAATATTTAAACTTTTTTCAGACCAATTAAATAGCCATATAAAGAAACTGGCAGTAAAATTTGAAGTGCCGATTTTATGGCGGGATAACCATGGTGGCAAAGAAATGGAAATGCAATCCTATGTAGAAGAGTATTATTTCAACCAAAAAAAACTGGGAGTGGTTTGCATTATCAAGTCATTGGAGTTTATGAGTTGTTATTGGAACAAACAACTTACAACAAAAAAGGGTTCTCTTTTTACCAAAATGTTCTGGATGAAGAAGCAAGTAACACAACACTACATCTATATAAACGATTCGGAATTGGGGTTTTGTTGTTTGAAGATATCATCAGGCTTACCATTTCATTGCCAATTTTATTGTAATGGGCATTGGTACTTACGTAGGCAACTGGACAAAAAAGGGATTGGATACAAAATGCAGGACAATGCCTTTCTAAAAATAGACAATGAAGCCTATGTAGAAAACTTAATTAAAGGTTTTAAGGGCAGCATTATAGACAAACGCATAAGCTACTGGATGGACAAATGGTTCCGCTTTGATAAAGGCGAACGTTCTACGTGCTCATCAATACTTAAGCATAATTGGTACACCTGCCAATGCAAGGTATGTAGCAATGTAGTTTTCAAAAATAAGCCTTACTTCGAGCGGTTGTATGACAAGGTCCTTGAGAAGCATCATAGCATAGGAGCCCCAAACAGTTTAAGCAAACTGTTCGAATTAAAAAGAGAAAGAAAACAAAGCAAGAGCACCAATAAAACCTATTATCAAAAAGCCTGTTCCAAGCACTGGATACAAGGCAATTCCATTAAGATGTACAATAAAGGCGGTTATTTGCTCCGGGTCGAAACCACTATCAATAACCCCAGGTTGCCTGGGGCTAAATTACAAAAGCCAATATTTGAAATAAAGGGCTACTACTGGTACGGCTTCGGGTGCAATAACCGCTTCTTTACTGCCATTGCTAAAATAGATGCATCACTCTTAGGGGATTACGAAAACGAGTTTACCAATGCGGTATACACAGAAAAAGGGAAACGGGTAGCTGCACCCGACCAAAGAAACCCCAAAATGATTGCAGTATTAGCAATATTATCAAACCCTCGGTTTTCAACAGAATGGTTTCGTACAAAGGAGTTAATGCGTTATCTTTCAGTTCATTTCTCTAAAACTGCAGAAATACGCTACCAGATGGATAAATTGAAGGCAAGGGGGTTGGTTGAAAAACGTCAAAACTCTAATTAATAGGGTTACAGAGAAAGGTTATGTGTGGATAAATATTGCTTATTCCCACAACAGGTACTTCTTAACGCCCTTATTGTCTGACAGTTTAACAAAACAGTCTCTTGGAAGCGATAATGCTCTTGATAAATTAGAGATAACGCAAAAACACATTAAAGAAGGATTGTATGCATTGTATCAAGAACTTAACATTGCTGCTTAAAAAACAAAAACGAGATTTTTTTTCTTTTTTTTAGAATATTAAAACTTATGGATTGACAATAAAAATAAACGAACGCACAACAATGTGTATAGTGCATAAGGGTTTCAGAGGTTTTCGAGCGGTATCACCCGCATCTATTTTGGGTTGTAACTTGATAGGTTTGAAGTCCGCAATCCCTTACGACACCATACACTCAACGTTACCATGCATTAAAACGAACATCCTGCAAATGAAATCAATATCGTGATTTAGATTTGTATATTTGAGAAAATTTCGAAAAATGGAAAACTCAGATATTAGAATATACCAATTAGAGGACGGAAAAACAGAGATAAAAGTTCAACTTGATAATGAAACTGTTTGGTTGAATCTAAATCAAATGGTTGATTTGTTTGAACGTGATAAATCTGTTATATCCAGACACATAAATAATATTTTCAAAGAAGAGGAATTACAGAAGAATTCAGTTGTTGCAAAAAATGCAACAACTGCTTCTGACGGAAAAACTTATCAAGTTGATTACTATAACTTGGACGTTATTATTTCTGTAGGTTATCGAATAAAATCAAAAAGAGGAACTCAATTTAGAATTTGGGCAAATCAGATAATTAAGGAGTATTTAATAAAAGGATACTCAATAAATGAAAAACGTTTATCTCAGCAAAACGATCAATTAAAAGAGTTACAGGATTCTGTTAAGATATTAGGAAATGTTTTGAATTATAAGGCACTGACTAGTGATGAAAGTATTGGATTACTTAAGATAATTTCAGATTACGCATATGCTTTAGATGTTTTAGACCAATATGATTATCAAAGACTTGAAATAAAAGACACAACAGAAAATGAAACATTTCAACTAACTTATGAGGAAGCCATGAAGCAAATACTAATTGTGAAAAAAGCTCATGGGAATAGTGATTTGTTTGGACATGAAAAAGATGATTCATTTAAAAGTTCAATATCGACAATTTATCAAACATTCGGAGGACAAGATTTATATCCAAGTATAGAAGAAAAAGCAGCTAATTTATTGTACTTTATCACCAAGAATCATTCTTTTTCAGACGGGAATAAGCGAATTGCTGCATTTCTATTTCTGTACTTCATGGAAAGAAATGGTATCTTGTTTGACCAAAATGGGAACAAACGGATTGCCGATAATACACTGGTTGCTTTGACTTTAATGATAGCTGTAAGCAAACCGGATGAAAAAGACACAATGACAAAGGTAGTTGTAAACTTGATAAATAGGAATAATTAACGCATGGTAACAATGTATAAAAATAGCGACCTAAAGGTCTCATGGTTGGCCTAAGAGTTATATTTTTACCTTTATGCAAAAAAGGCAAACAGTGTTATTACAAAATAAATTTACATCCGATTTTTCTAGCCATATAAAGAAACTGGCAGTAAAATTTGAAGTGCCGATTTTATGGCGGGATAACCATGGTGGCAAAGAAATGGAAATGCAATCCTATGTAGAAGAGTATTATTTCAACCAAAAAAAACTGGGAGTGGTTTGCATTATCAAGTCATTGGAGTTTATGAGTTGTTATTGGAACAAACAACTTACAACAAAAAAGGGTTCTCTTTTTACCAAAATGTTCTGGATGAAGAAGCAAGTAACACAACACTACATCTATATAAACGATTCGGAATTGGGGTTTTGTTGTTTGAAGATATCATCAGGCTTACCATTTCATTGCCAATTTTATTGTAATGGGCATTGGTACTTACGTAGGCAACTGGACAAAAAAGGGATTGGATACAAAATGCAGGACAATGCCTTTCTAAAAATAGACGATGAAGCCTATGTAGAAAACTTAAAAAGAGAAAGAAAACAAAGCAAGAGCACCAATAAAACCTATTATCAAAAAGCCTGTTCCAAGCACTGGATACAAGGCAATTCCATTAAGATGTACAATAAAGGCGGTTATTTGCTCCGGGTCGAAACCACTATCAATAACCCCAGGTTGCCTGGGGCTAAATTACAAAAGCCAATATTTGAAATAAAGGGCTACTACTGGTACGGCTTCGGGTGCAATAACCGCTTCTTTACTGCCATTGCTAAAATAGATGCATCACTCTTAGGGGATTACGAAAACGAGTTTACCAATGCGGTATACACAGAAAAAGGGAAACGGGTAGCTGCACCCGACCAAAGAAACCCCAAAATGATTGCAGTATTAGCAATATTATCAAACCCTCGGTTTTCAACAGAATGGTTTCGTACAAAGGAGTTAATGCGTTATCTTTCAGTTCATTTCTCTAAAACTGCAGAAACACGCTACTTATCAGTTTATAATTTTCACATAAAACCCTTCCCCAACGACAGCTAGAATATTATCTTTCATGAGGACTGAATAAAGATTCTTATCAGCTATATGATAAGTTTTATTACATTTTGAACAAGAAGAAAGCACAGAGATATCACCATTATCGCAAGCTATATAGAACTTATCATTTTCAGAAGCATAACTCACATCATTGGGTATAGCTGTAAAAACTTTAGGAATTCCATTATCGTCAATATAATTTAATGAACGTTCTATCCATACATTTCCGTCTGATGAGAACATTACAGCGGGAGAATCATCCTCATGCTGACCAACTATAACTATCCAGTTTTTTGTTATTAATACTTTTCGAAAAAAAGAAGGTTTTATATATCCTCTATACTGCTCGTTAAAATCGAACACATCCCATCCTTCAGCATCTGATGTTCTTATTATTTCGCCTACATCTGTAACTCCAAAACAGGATTCAGCATCGGCACTTAACGACACAATATTCCCTCCTACCGGTAACGATATTTTTTGCCAGTTTTTCAAATTCTGACTAACCAGAAGCTCTCCATTATTTGTTGCTAAAATGAATTTATTGTTGAAATAGATAATATCATTAATTTTTTCTTTGGTTTCTCCGTATATTATTTTGAAAGTTGCAATATCTTCTGATAGTAAAATAATACCACTATCACCAACCGCAATTATTTTATTGTCAGCATAAAATACCGCATTTAAGTTGATAGTCGTATTGCTTGTTAAATTCGTTACTTCACCGGATTTACTAATCAGATCAATTTTTCCAAAAGTTCCTACTGCCACATAGGAATCACCGACAACTGTAATATCTCGGCAAGCTGGATTTACTGACACATCAGCTCCAAACAATTGAGAGCTGCAAAAAAACACAACGATATAAAGTATTAATCTCAAGAGCTTTATTATAAAAAACTTCCGTATTAAATTTATTCTTTCAATACGGAAGTTTTGAGTATTCAAGGTTATTATTTTAATCCTGTATTTGATATGTTAAAATAGTTAAACGTAACTTCCAATAGAGATTCATTATCACTATCTTTTGGAAGCATTAATACCTGGTTCTTAATTTCTTCACCATTGAAGACAAAAAGTCCAGCTTTGGTATTAGTTAGAACAGCTTCGGTCTCTCCCAATAATGTATAGTCTTTCCCATCAATTGAATAGTAAGCTGTATATACACATCCTTTTTTCACCAATTTGAATTTAAACGGAATGTTGGTATCAGGCAAATCTGTTATTTTGAAATTCGCTGCTGATGACTGTGCACCATTGGTTTCAACAGCAAGCTCAACAAATTCACTTGTCCCCATAAAACCTTTAAGGACATTATCATAAGCGAGTTTGATATAATTATCATCGTCCTGGTAAACCAAAATACCTCCCTGTTGATTAGTCTCGGTTAAACGCTTAGAAAATATCATTTCAGATTCGATTGTCCAGTCAGAATTTGCTGTTTGAAGCAGAATATTTTCTCCGTTATTCGATGCTGACATTATCTCTCCATCGCTAGCTTTTATAACCATTGCACCTGATGTTTTATCAAGGCTCCAGTTTTTGGCGTTCTCTCTTACCCAAGTCCATTGTTTTCCAAGGGTTGATTTTTTAAAGTCATCACTTTTAGAGTTTTCGCCAAAATTAACGACATACTTAGTTTTCTCTACGGTTACATTATCGGTTAATGTTATTAACGCAGAGCCGGGAATAGATTCTGCTTGTTTTACATCAACAGTAATATTTTCGCTCAATGGATTTGCTGTTACAACAGGAACTTTCGCATTGGCTGAAAGCAAATAGCTATACCCCTTCGTTTTTGAATTAAATCCGGGTATTTTACTATTATTTACTTTTAATGTCTCAAGTGTTAGATTTGGCAGGACTTTTAACGGATAGCTGTTGGTTACTGTTTTTCCATCAATTGTTACGGAAGCAAAGATTGTTGCCACACCTGCGGTATTTGCTTTTACCAATCCTTTTCCATCAACACTGGCTACAGCTGGATTGTTACTCTTATAAACTATTTTTGCTTTTGTAATATCATAAAAACTATCGTCAGTCATAGCAGCAGACACACTTGTCTGTACTGTATTTCCTTTTCGTAAAACTACCTTTCCACATTCAGCAACAACTGTTTTTAATTCTGACTTAAAATCTCCTTTCATCACAGCTTCTACTGTTCCTTTAACATCTTTTGAAGAAGCTGCAATCTCGAAAATGTATTTCCCCTGGTCAAAAGTCATGCAGTTGTTTTTATCATCCCAAAACCAAAGATCGGCACAGTCAATATCAATAGAGACTGTTTTTATTTGTCCGGCAGGTATCGTAACTCTTTTAAAACCTTTTAACCTTTTTATAGGACGTTGAAGAGAAGCCGGGCTGTCCGGCGTGCGTAAATAAACCTGAACAATTTCATCTCCTGCTACATCACCTGTATTTTGAAGATCAACACTTACTGTGATTTTATCATTAGGAGTTATGCTCGATTTACTAATGCTATAGTTACTATATGCAAAAGTTGTATAAGAAAGGCCAAATCCAAATTCATACGAAACATCTTTATCGAAATACCAAAATGTACGTCCGTTTTTATTTGCTCCACCACGTAAATTATAATCTGTAACAGGAGCTAAATCATCTACTGATTTGTACCAGGTTGCATTTAGTTTTCCTCCCGGATTCACTTCTCCAAAAACTATTTTAGCCATTGCTGCTCCCTGGGCCTGACCATTAAAACCGGTCCAGATTATACCTTTCACATTAGGTATATCTTTAAATTGATCCACTTCAACCATACCCAGTGTTTGCATAACTACTATTGTGTTCGGATTTACTTCGGCAACAGCTTTTATCAATTCATACTGATTTCCCGGGAGAACCAGTGTTAAACGATCCGCCTCTTCATTGGCAGTGTTATCATCGGTACCAACAAATACCAAGGCAACATCAGCAGCAGAAGCCATTTCAAGCGTCTCTTCATCAATTGAAGAAGGTGTAAGCCCGCGATAGACTAAATATACTTTTTGATTTCCCGAAATACCTAATTTATTAACACCCGAGGATTCCAGCTTTGAACTGAATTGGCCTTCAATACCTTCGCCACCATGAATTGTAAAGGAAGCAAGTAAATTACCTGTAGGTGAACCAACTCTAACATCAATTATTCCTCCATCTCCCGGAACGGTAATCCGTACATTCATTTTATCAGCATCAGTAATATCAATGTTTTCGTAAGATGTCCAGTCTCCTTCTTTTATGCTACGCACAGATTCAATATCACTAAATCCTGAACCAATGGTAATTCCTTCTGCTGCAGCACTGTATTTTGTCGCATCATACGTAACAACAGAACCATCGCTTTTTACTACTTCAAAATTTAAAACATAGAAAAGGTTACTATAACTTACCGTATTTGCTCCAGAACTATATTCAACTTCTACATCAGAATTTTTAGAGGCCAGGTATGATTTAATCCCAGCCAATGGAGTTATCATATTTTCAGGCAAAGTGGCACCCGAGTATGGTCCTAACTCAACCTTATCTCCCTGTGGCCCTATAATGGCTATTTTCTTTAATTCATCTATATTGAGGGGTAACGCTTTGGATCCTGTTTTTTCTACAATATTATTTTTTAATAAGACAGGTGTTTTAGTAGCAACTTCTTCAGCCATTGCAACATGAGCAGGAGAATTAATCACCTCAGTTGGTATCAAAGAATAGGGTACTTCATTTTTTGGATCAAACTCCCCTGTTTTCATCCTTACAGTAAACAGGTTAACAAGTGCTTTATCAATTTCTTCTTCTGCAATTAATCCTTCATTCAGCGCATCAATCGCACCTGTCTGATACACATTCCCACAATCGGTATCAACACCGGCTTTGAGTGCTAACGCAGCAGCTTCAGCATTTGTTTTTACGAAGAAATGTCCTGTTTGAATATCATTTACTCCACCGCAATCACTGGTAACATATCCATCTAGTCCATATGTTTTACGGGCAATAGAATCAACTAAATATTTACTTGCAGTTACCGGAACCTCATTAACTGAGTTATAACAAGTCATGATACTAGGAAGGTTATCTTTTTCAATTAACTTTTTATATGGAGCCAGGTAAAATTCCCGCATATCACGATCGTCCATATTTGAACTTCCTGTGTGACGGTTAAACTCGCTATTATTGGCAAAATAATGCTTGGCAGTTGGTACTGTTTTGTAATAGACCGGATCGTTTCCCATCATTCCTCGAATAAAAGCTCCTGCTATCTGAGAAACAAGGAAGGGATCTTCTCCAAAAGACTCTCCTGTCCTACCCCAACGTGGATCTCTTACAGGTTCTACTACAGGCGCCCAAAACGTTAAATTATTAATTGCTATTGCATTAAATCCCCTACCTTCTTCTGAGATTACGGATGTTTCACGTTGCATCAGTTCCGGATCCCATGAAGAACCCAATGCCGCACTACCAGGAAAGGATGTACAAGGACCACCATACGGATTAAAATAGCTGGAAACTCCATGCAATGCCTCTCCCCAAACATTATAAGAATTAATTCCGAGACGGGGAATAGCAGGCATCGTATTTCCCAGCAGACTTTGTTTTTCCTCCAGCGTTAACCTGGAAACCAGATCAGCAGCTCTTTCCTTAAAACTATACGCAGTATTTAGATAAATTGGCAATTTTGGATCAGGTTCCTTTTCTGAGCCAATAGCTACACTAAGATTACATGCTAAAATCAGGAAGGCTACATAAAAGATTTTCTTACTCATTTTATTTCGCTTTAGTTAATTAGTATTAGATTTCGAACAATGCGTTATTTTGACGTTTAGTTTGTTTTTACTGCAAATGTATAAAGTTACAAACGAAATACAAGGATAATATATCTTTATTAAAAGAAAAAAGCTATTGTATCAAAAGACACAACAGCTTCAAAAAAAGATAGGATGAAAATTAATAGCGACCTAAAGGTCTCATGGTTGGCCTAAGAGTTATATTTTTACCTTTATGCAAAAAAGGCAAACAGTGTTATTACAAAATAAATTTACATCCGATTTTTCTAGCCATATAAAGAAACTGGCAGTAAAATTTGAAGTGCCGATTTTATGGCGGGATAACCATGGTGGCAAAGAAATGGAAATGCAATCCTATGTAGAAGAGTATTATTTCAACCAAAAAAAACTGGGAGTGGTTTGCATTATCAAGTCATTGGAGTTTATGAGTTGTTATTGGAACAAACAACTTACAACAAAAAAGGGTTCTCTTTTTACCAAAATGTTCTGGATGAAGAAGCAAGTAACACAACACTACATCTATATAAACGATTCGGAATTGGGGTTTTGTTGTTTGAAGATATCATCAGGCTTACCATTTCATTGCCAATTTTATTGTAATGGGCATTGGTACTTACGTAGGCAACTGGACAAAAAAGGGATTGGATACAAAATGCAGGACAATGCCTTTCTAAAAATAGACGATGAAGCCTATGTAGAAAACTTAATTAAAGGTTTTAAGGGCAGCATTATAGACAAACGCATAAGCTACTGGATGGACAAATGGTTCCGCTTTGATAAAGGCGAACGTTCTACGTGCTCATCAATACTTAAGCATAATTGGTACACCTGCCAATGCAAGGTATGTAGCAATGTAGTTTTCAAAAATAAGCCTTACTTCGAGCGGTTGTATGACAAGGTCCTTGAGAAGCATCATAGCATAGGAGCCCCAAACAGTTTAAGCAAACTGTTCGAATTAAAAAGAGAAAGAAAACAAAGCAAGAGCACCAATAAAACCTATTATCAAAAAGCCTGTTCCAAGCACTGGATACAAGGCAATTCCATTAAGATGTACAATAAAGGCGGTTATTTGCTCCGGGTCGAAACCACTATCAATAACCCCAGGTTGCCTGGGGCTAAATTACAAAAGCCAATATTTGAAATAAAGGGCTACTACTGGTACGGCTTCGGGTGCAATAACCGCTTCTTTACTGCCATTGCTAAAATAGATGCATCACTCTTAGGGGATTACGAAAACGAGTTTACCAATGCGGTATACACAGAAAAAGGGAAACGGGTAGCTGCACCCGACCAAAGAAACCCCAAAATGATTGCAGTATTAGCAATATTATCAAACCCTCGGTTTTCAACAGAATGGTTTCGTACAAAGGAGTTAATGCGTTATCTTTCAGTTCATTTCTCTAAAACTGCAGAAATACGCTACCAGATGGATAAATTGAAGGCAAGGGGGTTGGTTGAAAAACGTCAAAACTCTAATTATTATAGGGTTACAGAGAAAGGTTATGTGTGGATAAATATTGCTTATTCCCACAACAGGTACTTCTTAACGCCCTTATTGTCTGACAGTTTAACAAAACAGTCTCTTGGAAGCGATAATGCTCTTGATAAATTAGAGATAACGCAAAAACACATTAAAGAAGGATTGTATGCATTGTATCAAGAACTTAACATTGCTGCTTAAAAAACAAAAACGAGATTTTTTTTCTTTTTTTTAGAATATTAAAACATATAATTGTAATTGAAAGTTTGGATGCTACTGATGGTGTTCATTTTACTGGTGAGACATTATATAATGACACTATTAAGCGTAGGATAGATTTATTTGAAAAAGACCTAACGCATAAATTCTATAAAGTAACATCAAAAGAAACTTTTTCTGAGATTATTAAATATGTTCAGTATAATGCTGCCTATATGCAAGATGGGATTGTTATTCATCTTGAAATGCATGGAGATAGTGAATTAAAAGGATTGGTTTTATCAAATGGAGAACTGATTAATTGGGAAGAAATATGTGATTTACTACGACCAATTAATGTAGCAACGAAAAATAAGCTCTTTCTGACTATGGGGACGTGTAATGGAAGATATATTTACAAGGGAGTTGACCCCTACAAAAAATCTCCATATTCAGGATATATTTCTGCAAGTAAGACTGTAAAACCTGAAGAAATATATACCAAGTTTGGATTGCTTTTTGAAGACCTTATCGAAAATGGGAATATTGTTAATTCCTATCTTGAAATGGAGAAAACGGAATCAAACTTCTACTATAAAGACTCAGAAAGAGTGTTCAAAGAAGCTTTTGCCAAAACACTGGAAAATCTGACAAATGATTCTGGCTTAAAGGAAGAAATCTTAAAAGATTCAATCGAACAAACAAAAAAAGCAACAGGTAAGGAATTAACAGAACAAGAATCAGAAGTTATATTTAAGAAAGCATTAAATGACATTTATAATAAACAACTTAAAGCTTTTGATTTTGAGGAAGAATAACTAATGCCAACAATGTGTATAGTGCATAAGGGTTTCAGTGGTTTTCGAGCGGTATCACCCGCATCAATTTTGGGTGGTAACATGATAAGTTTGAAGCCCGCAATCCCTTACGACACCATACACTCAACGTTAACGCCAAGCAAGAAAAATACCGCATGCACATTTGAATGAACAATAATTAAAATAATTGTTGAATTTGTTGTGCGTTTTGTATCTTTGTGAAAAATAGATGTCAAAATCATGAAAACACTTTATCAGAAATTTGAGACGCTTTTACAAAATACGACAACCGATTTTAAACGTTATATATATGAAAATGTCTCATGGGATAGCAGAATGATTGGAATTATTGGCGCCCGTGGTGTCGGTAAGACAACAATGATTTTACAACATATCAAGGAAAAACTGGATAATAAAAAAGCTTTATATGTATCAGCTGACGATATGTACTTTAGTGAAAACAGACTCCTTGATTTAGCTGATAGTTTTTATAAAAATGCGGGAGAATATTTATTCATTGATGAAATCCATAAATACACAGACTGGTCTCGTGAATTAAAAAATATTTATGATTCGTTTCCCACTCTGAAAATTGTATTTACAGGTTCTTCTGTACTTGACATATTAAAGGGTTCTGCCGATTTAAGTCGTCGAGCAATAATTTACAAATTACAAGGACTTTCATTTCGTGAATATTTAAAATTATATCACAATATTGAAACAGAAGTTTATACTCTTGAACAAATCATAAATAATGAAGTAAAACTTGAAAATATTCAACATCCACTACCGTTATTTAATGACTATTTAAAACGCGGGTATTATCCTTTTGGTATTGAAAATGAAATGGATTTGCGTTTAGGTCAAATAATTGTACAAACACTAGAATCTGATATCCCGCAATATGCTAACTTAAATGTTGGAACAAGTCGAAAACTTAAACGATTACTTTCAATTATTGCTGAAAGTGTGCCATTTAAACCTAATTTCTCCAAAATTTCCGAAATGATTAGTGTAAGTAGAAATTCATTAGACGATTATTTCTCCTACATGGAAAAAGCAGGACTTATTGGACAGTTACGAAATGAAACGAGTGGAATTCGCGGATTAGGGAAAGTTGATAAAGTATATTTAGATAATACAAATATCATTTTCAATTTAGTTGGAGATAAGTTAAATGTTGGAAATTTGAGAGAAACTTTCTTTTTTAATCAAATGCGAGTGAGAAATGAAGTTATATCTACAAGTAAAGCTGATTTTGTAATTGATGATTATACATTTGAAATTGGAGGAAAAAATAAACAACAAGACCAAATAGAAAAAGACGGAAAATCATTTGTAGTAAAAGATGATATTGAATATGGCTACCTCAATGTTATTCCACTTTGGGCTTTTGGATTAAATTATTAAAGGGACATAGATGAATGCCAGGCGTTAACACGGTATATAAAACATTTGGCAGATAGTGCTAATTTTGAGGGTGGCACATTTATTAAACATAGCAACGGTTTGATAGGAAATCGCTTTGAAATGCGCAACATTTCAAAGTTTAATTTTTAAAAAAACCATGAGACCTTTAGGTCGCTATTCATTAATGCATCTATTGGTTTTAGATTTGATGCTTAGGGGCAAGGAGCCATACAAAGAATTCACTTTTAGAAATAATATCAGTTTTTTATATTTTAGCCTATTTTGCAGATTTTATTTAGAAATTCAATATTGATGATTTTTATTCCTTCTCCATTCATTGATATTATGTTATTTTTTTTAAAATCAGCAAGTATCTTTCCCGCACTTTCTATATTAATTCCCGCCATTTGAGCTATAATTTCTTTGTTTAGGTATTTCAATATATTTGGTTTTGATTGAAAACTCCATATAATATTAGCAATCTTACCTGGAGTATTATGGGCAGAACAAATTTTTATGAGCTTGTAGAGAGTTATTATGTGGTCGTTATACCAAGTTGATATATACCGGATTGCTGCTGGATTTTTTTCAATAATATTATAGAATAGACTTTTGTTTATTTGGCATATTTTTGATGGTATCAAAGCCTTCAAAGAAAAAGGGTAGGTGTCGTAAAGATTAATCATGGGTAACATAGCAAAACAAAACTCATCTGCAAGATGAATAATTCGCTTTCTATTCTCTTCTTCAAGGAATATTGCTACTAGTCCTTCTTTAACTATATAAACATGTGTTGCATCGCTACCTTGTTTAATTATAGTTTCATTGATTTCATAATTGAGATTTTTCCTATTGCTTAGTAATTGATCTAACTCATTTTTTGAAAGGCTCATTTTTTTTTGAAGGTCAAAAAGATAAGCAGAGTTATTGTCGTTCATTGCTTTGGTATATTATTCCTTAAAATTTAGCGAAATTTTATTATAAAAACAATCTTTTTAAAAAGTAATATTTCCAGAATTACAGCAATAAAAAACTTGTTTTTCAGGAAAAAGTATTTAGCATACGGTAAAAGTAAGGGATGTTTTTTTAATAACTTTCCATATGTACTAAACAGGTACAGAATTTACATTTTATTCTCGATAAAATCCTAACAAAACGATTGAATAACTCTAGCTATGCTAATGATAGCGACCTAAAGGTCTCATGGTTGGCCTAAGAGTTAAGAAGCATTTTTTTATTTGTAAAATGAATTTATAATAAAAATTAGGAGGTTTCATTATGAAGATCAATAATTTAAAAATAGGATCAAGACTTACCATTGCTTTCGGTATTGTCATATTGTTTGCCCTTACAATTTCGGTGGTTGGTAATATAGGATTAAATACTATTAATAGAAATGCAGAGAACGCCCATGATGCTGTGGATTTACTCCGTTTAATTGCTGAGGCGCGCCAACAAGAGAAAAATTTCACAATAAGAGGGTTCGAACTCTATGGCGAAGACACAAAAAATGCTGTACAGAAATCAGAAGATATTATAACCGAGTTAAACAATCTTATTAAAGACATGAATCTTCAAAACGATAAAGATCAAGGAGTAAGCAACTTGAAGGAAATTGCAGATAATTATACAAAGGCATTTGAAACATATGTTGAAATTGAAAAGAACGAAGTGGGACCAGCTAATGATAAGATGATACAGACAGCCAGAGAGGCCCTGGATAAAGCTGAGGAGATACGAAATACCCAAAAAAAACTAATGGATGATGAATTTGATGCCAATGCTAATATGGGGGCAATTAGAAGTAGAGTTGAAAAAGCCGATGATGTTAACCGTTTAGTTAAATATTTGCTTAGTTCACGTAGAATTGAAAAAAATTATTTAATAAACCAAAAACAAGAATATATAAATGAAATGGGTGAAATTTATAGTCAAACAATCGCACAAATTGAATTAACTGAATCAAAACTAAAAAATCAAAAAAACATTGAGCAATTACGCGTCGTTAAAAACTCAGTAATTGAATATCGTGAAGCTTTTGATGTTGTTGTTCAAGCAAAAGACAAACAAGCCAAATCAGAGACTGAAATGATACAAGCTGCCCGTGATTTTAAAATTAAAGCTGATGAGTTTGAAGGTATCCAGATAAGTAGAAAAGAAACAGCTCTAGCTCAAACCAAAACCACCACACTTATTGTTTCGATTATAATACTAGTATTAAGTGTTATTATTGCCAGTCTTTTAACAAGATCAATAACGTTTGGAATTGGTAAAAGTGTTGAGTTCGCAGATAAAATGGCAAGGGGTGATTTGACTGCAAAAATAGACATCCAGCAAAAAGATGAAGTTGGCCAATTGGTTAATTCTTTGGTACAAATGGGAAAGAAATTATTTGAGATTGTTGAGAATATAACAATGGGAGCAAATAATATTGCCTCTGCAAGTCAACAGATAGCCTCAACTTCGCAAGAAATGAGTCAAGGTGCAAGTGAACAAGCTTCATCGGTAGAAGAGGTTTCCAGTAGCATGGAGCAAATGGCATCTAATATTCAACAAAATACCGAAAACTCTGTAACAACAGAAAAAATAGCACTAAATGCTGCTAAAGAAATTTCATTAGGCAGCGAGGCAACTGCATCCGCTGTAAATGCAATGAAAAATATTGCAGGGAAAATAAGAATTATCAATGATATTGCTTTCCAAACTAATATCCTTGCGTTGAATGCTGCTGTTGAAGCTGCTCGTGCCGGTGAGCATGGAAAGGGTTTTGCAGTAGTGGCAGCCGAAGTTAGAAAGCTGGCAGAAAGGAGTAAAATTGCAGCTGATGAAATAGACGAACTTTCGATTGGGGGCGTTAGTGTTGCAGAAAAAGCAGGAAATAAACTTATTGATATTGTGCCCGAAATAGAAAAAACAGCTAAGCTTATTCAAGAAATTTCGGCCTCTAGTCAAGAACAAAATACGGGTGCTGATCAAATAAATAATTCAGTACAACACCTCAATCTGGTAACTCAGCAAAATGCTGCTGCTTCTGAGGAACTGGCAACAAGTGCAGAGGAACTTGCCGGACAGGCGGAACAACTAAAAGATATTATATCATTTTTTAATACAGGAAACTATATTAACACTAGAAATATTTCGACAAAACGTAATACGAAGAAAATTACAGATTTTTCCCCTTCTGCATTAGATGATAAAAAGAAAATTGAAGTTTTTAGTGACATCGAAGATAATGGAAAAGAATTTTGAAATTTTAACTCTATAAGCTTAGTCTAAAAATCAAGTAGTTTAGGCTTAACGAGTACTGGCTAGAGAGGAAAGTGTTAATTCAACGGACTAAAATTTCTCACTATCGAACGAATTAAAAAAGCTGTTGCATCAAAAGACACAACAGCTTCAAAAAAAAGATAGGATGAAAATTATTAATTGACCGTAATTATTTTTCCCTTATTCATACCTCAATGCATCAATTGGATTTAAATTAGCTGCCTTACGGGCCGGGTACCATCCAAAGAAAACACCTATTCCAAAACATACAGAAAAAGCCAGAACGACAGACTGGGTCTGTACATATGCTTCCATGTCCATTACTGAACCAGCCCCCATTGCTAATAAATACCCCAGGACAATACCGATAACACCACCCAGAATACTTAACAAAATTGATTCAACCAAAAATTGCCTTAAGATATCTCGCCCCCTACCTCCAATTGACATTCTTAAACCAATTTCACGAGTTCGTTCAGTTACTGACACAAACATAATGTTCATGATACCAATGCCTCCAACAAGCAAAGAGATGCCTGCTATCGCCCCCAATAAAATTTTTAAAATATTAGTTACACTCGATACTGTATCCATTAATTCTGATTGAGACATTATTCTGAAGTCTGCCTCTTCGTATTCCTTTATTTCATGCGTCCTGGTAAGTATTTCTTCTACTTCAGCCATAGCTTCTTCGCTCTTTTCTTCTGTTACAGCTGAAGCATAAATACCTTGTATATAATCTATCGCAGCCAATCGTTTTTGAACAGTTGTATAAGGAGCCAAAATAACATCATCCTGATCCTGCCCCATTCCGCTTTCTCCTTTATCTTCTAATACTCCAATAATTAAAAACGGCAAACTTTTAATCCTGATATTTAATCCAATTGGATCTGCATCTGCCCCAAATAAATTCTCTACAACTGTTTGTCCAAGGACACAAACTTTTGCCATGCTTCTTAGTTCTGTATCAGTAAACATTCTGCCATAGGCCAGCTCCATTTTACGAATTTCTAAATACTCCTCACTGATTCCAGTAATAGTTGTATATGTATTTTGATTCCCATAAATAACCTGCCCGCTTACTGTAACCTGCGGTGAAATTAAACTTATAGCAGTCGCTTCATTTTGAATGGCTTCTACATCATCCATCTTAAGATTATTGCTTGAACTACCAAGTGTTACTCCTCCCCTGCGTTGCATATTTGGCATTACCATAATCATGTTCGTACCCATATCAGACATTTCTCCCTGGATACTTCTTTTCGAGCCTTCTCCGATTGCCAGCATCGCTACTACTGATGCAACGCCTATAATAATTCCCAGCATTGTTAGTATGGCCCTCATCCTGTTGCGTAATAATGCCCGAACAGCGATTCCGAATAAATTTACAAATCCCATAACTCTACTTTTTTTAAATTTCTTCTAATTCTTCTACTGGTAAAGATTTCAAAACTTCTTTTGCGATAGAACGTTTCTCGATCATTTGCTCCTTAAGAATATGTCCATCCCTAAATGTCACACTTCTTGTTGCGTAACACACTATATCAGGCTCATGAGTAACAAAAACTATTGTTCGCCCTCGATCGTTTAACTCCTGAAAAAGTTCCATTATTTCAATAGAAGTCCGGGTATCCAGGTTACCTGTTGGTTCATCTGCTAATATCAAAACCGGATCATTAACCAATGAACGGGCAATAGCCACACGCTGCTGTTGACCTCCGGATAATTGGTTCGGCATATGATGAAACCGGTCTGCCAATCCTACTGCTTCAAGGGCCCACATTGCCCTTTCGCGTCTTTCCTTTGATTTTACTTTCTTATTATAGAAAAGGGGAAGTTCTACATTTTCCAATGCCGTTGTACGAGGCAATAAATTAAATGACTGAAACACAAAACCAAGTTTATGATTTCTTAAATTCGCTAACTCATCCCTATCCAATTTATTAACGTCAGTTGCATCCAGGAAATAATCCCCCTTTGATGGCTGGTCAAGACAACCCAAGATATTCAACATTGTTGATTTTCCTGAACCGCTTGCCCCCATAATTGCGACAAATTCCCCTTCTTTTATTTTTAGATCGACTCCTCGCAGAGCGTGTACCGTTACCTCACCGATATGATAAATCTTTCTGAGATCTCTTATTTCTATTATGATATTTTCCATTTTTTTCGAGCTTTACGATTTTAGAAAAATCCTGGAGATGGTGGACCTGAAGTCCTGTTATTCACAGTTGCACTACTCGACATTGATGATACAACATCATCACCCTCTTTAACTCCTGATAAAATTTCTACTGTTTTACCATTATCAATACCTGTCTCTATTTCTATTGGATTGATTCCTCCCTCTCCATCTTTTATCCACACAAATTTTTTCTCGGGATCATTCTTGAATTCCAGTCCTTTTTGTTGCAAGAATTCTTCATCTGGTTTAAAGCGAACTGTTTTACCAGGAAGAACTAGAGCATTCTGACGCTCCTCTACATAAATCGTAGCTGTGGCAGTCATTCCCGGCATAAGTTTTTTATCCGGATTTGGAGCATTAAGTATTACTGAATATGTTACTACATTATTTGTAACTACAGGTTGTAACCTGACTTCTGAAACCGAACCTTCAAATTTTAAATCAGGATATGCATCAACGGTAAAAGAAACACGTTGACCTTGAACAACTTTTCCGATATCTGCTTCATCAACACTGGTCTCTACTTCTATTTGTGTTAAATCATTTACAATAGTAAACAATGTTGGAGTATTAAAACTTGCCGCAACTGTTTGTCCCTCTTCTACTACTCTATTTAATACAACTCCATTTATTGGAGAATAAATTGTAGAGTAATTTAGGTTAACCATATTCTTATCATAAGCTGACTTTGCATTTTTAAGCGTTGCCAAAGCATTTTCGTAGTTATACAAAGCCTGATCGTAATCTGCTTGCGCAATTAATTCTTTCTCGTATAAAGCTTTTGTCCTATCATATGTTGATTGATGATATTTTAACTGAGCTTTTGCCTGATCAACTGTTGCTTCACTTTGTTCTAACTGGGCTAACAATGACGTCCTATCAATCTGTGCCAATAACTCACCTTGCTTTACTTGATCATTAAAATCAACATATACTTTATCGATTATTCCGGAAACCTGTGTTCCCACATCTACAGAAGTTACTGCTTCAATAGTTCCAGTTGCTGTCACAACACGGGCTATATTCTCTCGTTCAACTTTCATTGTTTCGAATGTCACTGGAACATTCTTAACTTTGCAACTCTTTATTAGAAAAACAAACACGACTAAAGCTGCAATACCTGTAAAAATTATTACTTTCTTCTTCATTTTATTTTCTTATTATCATTTTACAAACTCAAGGGATTACCCAAATAAAAATCCAGAATTTTATAGCTAAATATCAAGTTGTACTTCGACTGTAATAGTTGACTCTCAGCCACAATCAGATTTGTTTTAGAGACCAGATAGTCAACAGAATTAATCACTCCCTGCTTAAATTTTTCGTCAGACAACGCAGATGATTCTTCTGTTGCATCAAAATTTTCAACATTTGCCTCATATTCTATCTGTGCAGAATACACATCCTGGCAGGCCTGTTCTATATTCTTTCGCAACTGATTTTTAGTATCTATCTCACTCAATTCAGCATTGTTATAACTTATCTCAGCTAGTGCTACACTGGTCTTTATTTGTTTCTTCTGATATATTGGAACCGATAGTGTAAGACCAGCTGAAGGAGCGATACTATTATCCAGTTGATTCATAAAACTACCTGTAGATTGATTTAAATAACTAGAACTTAATCCCGCTGATGCTGATAATACAGGGAAAAAACCAGCCCGGGCAATCTTCTTATCCAGCATAGCAATCTCTTTATCTAGTTCTGCCTGTTTAATTTGCGGCTTTATTTGTAACGATTGTTCGTAAACTACCTGAGCTGCCGGTGTAAGTTGCTGGTTTAGCTGATCATCAAGATTGGGATGTGTAACCTCAAAATCATTGGTTACAGGCAACTCCATTAATTGCATTAAACTAACTTTTGCTGTAGCTAATTGACTTTGTGCTGATGCTAACGTTAGTTTCTCACTCGCTAATTGTGATTTTACCTGCAGATAATCTGCCTGAGAAATTGCATGCAAATCATATCTCTCCTTTGCCAGGTTTAACTGTTCTGTTGTTGATTCAATCTGCTTCATACTATTCTTAACCTGTTCTTCTGCATATAAAACCTGAAGAAACGCATTAAGGACACTAAGCGTTATTGATTCTTTAACTGTTTCTATCTGATATTTCCCATTTTCAACATCTAATTCACTTTGTTTAATCTGATTGGTAATTTTAGAGAAATTATATACCGTCACTGATGAACTTACAGAAAAACTAGTACTGTTAGTTCCTTCAAGATTACTATCTCCCATAGAATTCTTACTCCAGTTAAAATTCTCATTCACATTTGCGTTAACCGACGGAAAACGTTGGCTCCTTGCCTGCTCTAACTGATATATCTGTGAGCTGTTAGACAACTTACTTTTTCTCACATCAATATTCTGCTCCAATGCATAATTGATACATGCATCTAACGTCCAGGAGTTATTTTGTTGCGCTACCGCTTCTTTCTTAACCAGGAAGAAGCACGAAAGAATAAATATTAATTGTATATGTTTCATAATTTTCTTTTTTCTAACATTATATATTTCAAAGCTTTAAAAATCTCATACTATTAATGGGCATACCTGCAATTGCCTTTTCTGCATCCATTTTCATTGATATTCCCATCCCCATATTTATTTCATAGGTAAAAGGCATCAAAAAACCATTTTTAAGTCTTTTGTAATTTGAATAACTAATAACAACTTCGGTTCTATTTCCATTTATTTCCATCTCCTTTATTTCCTGTATCAAAAGGTTAGTTGATATATCAAAGAAGTAGTTAACTTCATCTCCGTTGAACATTCTCATTTTAACTTTATATGTGATGACATCACCTAATTTCTCTGTTCCCAGGAACTCGATTGTACTACCTAACTCTTTATAATTGATAAAAGGGCTGCCTAAATAAATCTGATTTCGCTCTGCCTCATATTTACTCTTCTCCATGATTTGAAGTCCCTGTCCAGATCTGGACTCATAAAACCATCCTCCTTCATCATTTAAACAGGTTATCGACGTGTCTCTCTTAACATACCTATCTTTTCTAAATCCTTTCCCATTCAAAATTGAGGTTATTGTTTTTGTCTTCGCTCCCATTATCTCTGAATAACTTTCTACATACAAGGAATTTGTCTGACTTATCGCTTCCCGACCTCCTAATGCTGTAATAAAATGTTCTATAATTTCTTCTCCTGATAAATTTTCAGTCTTCGCTTTATTTTGGGTGCAGTTATTATTTCCTGGTTTTCTCAGGATTAATAATAGCACAACAGAAAATACTGTTATAACCATGCTTATTATTAAAACTTCTCTTTTCACCTTACACTCATTTAAACAACTGAACAACAACAACTTTTATGTAAATTTACATACAGAAGGGAGCTAGGCTATCAAAAATCAGATTGAACTGTTGTAAATGGGATTTGAATTATCAGAATCGGGATCTGAAATTAATTGGTGTGAGTTCAGATATTAAAACTCAATATTTTATAGTATTTGAAACTGAAGTAATTATTCTTTTACTTGGATTTACTAAATTGACCTCCTAAAGAGGCTGTCCCAAAAGTCTGTCTTTCAATAAAAATGTTCTCGAATCCGCTCGAAGTGACCTTGAATATCAGTAGTTTGTCACATCGAGCGAAGTCGAGATGTCTTTGTTAATAGAGTTTTTGGACACCCTCCTTCAAAAGGGGCGTACCTGTGTTGCTACATCGAAGTATAATAAGCCTCCTTGTAACGTACTCTTTACACATAAGTCATTTTTTTTGTTTGCAAGCCTCTAAGAAATCAAATTCGCATTTTTAAATTTTAGATCTCCTACGTCTCGGAGGGACAGAATTGTATTAGACAGGCATTTCAATGCCTGTTGCAAAATGCAAACCTCTCACTCATCACGTTAGGGATAGAATGAAGCCACGCACAATGATTCATTCTAAGCCTACGGCCTGAAGGGATAATATACGGATGCTTCACAGGCACTAAAGTGCCTGCCTATTACCAGATAGTCCCAAAGGGCACAAAAAATTGCAGACTCAGAGGGTCGGGGAATTAAACCATTTTATGTTTAAAAAAAACATTATCAATTCAAAAAGGAGAGAAGACTAATTTTTTGTGAACCAATCAACAAATTCTGAGGTTTTGGCCCTGCTTATAATTATTTTAGAAGGTGTTGGTATTTTTAGATTAATTAACAGACGATTATTAAACCATTGGTTTATATCCTTAATTGATTGATGTGAAATGATATATTGCCTGTTTGCCCTAAAAAATTTATCTGGTTCCAGTGAAACAAAGATCTCATCCAGCGTTTTGTCCCACACAAAATGTTGCCCATTGATTGTAAAAATCTTTGTTATCTTATCTTCTATATTTATAAAAGCTATATCATCTACTGATAAAGGAATTAATTTATCTCCTTTTTGTGGTATTAAGAGTGTTTGTTTGAATTCTTTTTTTTGTTTAAAGGCATTTAGGAGTTCTTTTATGTTTGTTGGTTCATCTTTATGTGAAGTCAATTTTTGATATTTGGACAGAGATTTTCGAACCCTGTCGATGTCCAAGGGTTTTAATAAATAATCTATACTGCTAACATCAAAAGCCTTGAGAGCATAATCGTTGTAAGCAGTCGTAAAAATTATGGGACAATCAATTGTCACATGTTCAAAAATCTCGAATGCAGAACCATCAGCTAAATGAATATCCATAAAAACAATATCAGGAAACGAATTTGATTGAAACCAATCAACGGACTCAGCTATAGAATCTAACACACAAAGTACACTTATACCGCCTATCTCATCTAAATAGGATATTAGATTTTGCGCATTAATTTCTTCATCTTCAATAATAACAGCATCCATTAATTATTCTTTTCAAGTGGTAAGTCAACATAAAATTTTTCCTGATCATCATAAATCTGTATATCTTTCCCAACAAGAAGTTGAAAGCGCTTAGAAAGATTTGGTAAACCAACTCCTAACGATGGTTCTGAAGTTCGTTTCTTTTGAATTTTATTTAAAACACGCAACTGTCCATTTTCATTTATTCCAACGTCTATTTTTAAAGGATTTTTCTTACTTATCTCATTATGTTTCACTGCATTTTCAATTAGTGTTTGAATTGTAAGTGGTGGAATAAGATGAAAGTTAAAACTATCGGGTATATCGACGTTAATATTTAAATTTTTCCCATAACGCATTTCTAATAAAAAAACATACGCTTTTGCCAATTCCAATTCTTCCAAAATAGTAATGAATTTTTTCTGGTTACTCTCAAGTGTAGTTCTTAATAAATTTGACAAATGTTTAATATACTCATTAGCCTTATCTTTATCGTTATTAACAAGCCCTTGTAGTACACTTAATGAATTAAAAAGAAAGTGAGGACTTACTTCATTCTTTAGCGTTTCATACTGACCTTTAATTTTTTCCTTTTTTAATATTTCATTTTCAAGTTTAATTGTATATGCCTTAAAATTAATTCGAGTAAAATTTGTAAATGAAAGAGCAATTGAATTTACAACTAAACTTCGTGCGAAATTAGCCCCATAAACTACGTGATCCGGAAAATTAGTAAACACACTAATAGAAATAGCAATCAGAAAAAAAATTGCAATAGAAGTAACTAAAGAAATAAGAACCTTAAACCTTTTCCTTTTTTCATCAATATCAAAAGGTTTTAATATTAAATAATTAACAAAAAAAGAAATTTGGATATTGATAAAAACAAATATTTGCCAAATAACAAGACTTAATCCAGAACCTATGTTAAAAATATTTACTTCAATTGGATATACCCATCCCTTAACATAAAAAATTAACATGGGTAAACTCTCAATAATGCTTACCAAAAACGAAATTAATATAGCTATTATAAAGAAATTCCGTTTCTTATTATATATATCTGAATTAATCATCTTTATACCGAATTTGATATCATACAATAACAAATTGAATAATAATTTTATTATTTACAGATTTTTTTCATATCGACTCCAATCACAACCCATCGCCAAGCCATAATAATTATTAATATGCTTGCAAAATTTGGAAGAAAACTTATTTGACTATTAAGAATTATATTATAAATATTGACACCTCCTATATAGGTGATTCATTAGCATTTTATATTTTAAAAATTATCGACGATTGGCTCTGATGTTAACATAGGAGTTACTTGTTTTAAAAAATTTGCTAAATATTCTGAGTTATTATGGACATTTAACGCCTGTTGATCTTTATATTCTTCATAGAAGATAAATTCATTCTCCGGGCTAAAACTACTTTTATATAAAATGTAAGTAATACAACCTTCTTCTTTACGTGTTTTGTTTACTATTATTTCTGCAGATTGAAGGAATTGATCTACTGCATCTGATTTTACATTAAGTCTAGCTATAACAACTTTTTTCATAGTTTCTAATTCTTTTTCCTGAGCATTAATGCTTATTGATAAGCATAATACCAGTAGTACAAACAATACTTTTTTCATTTTAATATTATTAATTTAATACCCCTGTATTTCTATTAAATCATTCTTTATTTATCATCTTAATAGTTTACTCCTTTCAAAAGTAAGACATAAAATTAAACTTAACAAGCAGTGAATCCTGTTAACACCTCGGTTAGAATTTCTAATTCCTAATCTAACATACCTACATTTTTTTAAATAGATTCCCCTTCCAAATACATTTTAAAATAATCATTAATCAACGCTAATAAGATTTATAAGGATAATCACAACTCAATTGAATGATTTAAGACTTAATCTTATTTCAATATTTAAGAACAACAAATTCTTTCTGGTTTTTTATCCACATATACTCAAAAAAGTATTTGTTTTTATTAGCATGAATCAACAATCAATCCTAACAAATCTTATTTATTTGCGTTAAACAAACAAACTAAACAGTATTAAAAAACAGAATAAATTTAACATGAAACATAAACTATTTACAATTATAATAATTAACCTATTCAATCTATTTGTCAGCTACGGGCAACTCAACATTTATCCTGAAAACGATAAATGCGGAACCCCGTCTTTGGATTTAAAATCATATACTGGTGATTACTGGGGCTACAACTACGACAGCTTATTAAATGATATCTCTATTTGGGAATTAAGTGATTATGTTGAAATTGAATCTATCGGTGAAAGTACGCAAGGTCGTGAGATATATGAATTATCAATTACGGATCCTTCTGTTGATAATTCATCAAAACACCGTATATACATTCATGCCAGGACACATCCGGGCGAAGTTCAATCCTTCTGGGTTACTGATGAGATTATTAATTATCTCTTGTCTGACAGTAAAATAGGTGGATACTTACGGGAATATTGTATTTTTAACATCATCCCTATGTATAATCCTGATGGTGTCGAACTTGAGTATGCACGAGAGAATGCCAACAGCATTGATATAGAAAGCAATTGGAGCAATGAAACTCCGGAGATAGAAGTTGTTAGACTGCGTAGCAGGTTCAACGATTTAATGCAAGATAACAATCCTATAGAAATTGCTTTAAACATGCATTCTGCTTATGCCTGCAAACGCTATTTTGTCTATCATCACGAAAATGGCACTTCTCCCAATTATGCTATTTTAGAGGAAACGTATATCGAATCGACCCGAAGCCATTTCTTAGAAGGAATAGAGCCATACTCGTATTATGTCAGTTGGTCAAGCAGTACCCCAACTCAATATCCGGAAAGCTGGTGGTGGCTAAATCATGGTGAAAATGTCCTGGCTTTAACATATGAAGATATGAACTGTTCCTCAGCCGGCTTCTATGATAAAACCGCTTTCTCGATATTATTTGGAATCTCAGATTATTTTAATTTAGGATATGTAGGCATTGAAAATTATTTTTCTGACACCAAATTAGAATTAAATGCTTATCCCAATCCATTTAACGAATATATATCTATTGAATGGAACAATTTTGATTCTTTCGATAAGGCTGAAATTATTGATATAATGGGTAGGAACATCAAAACATTTTCAAAAAATGAGACATCTCTGGGGTTTATTTATTGGGATGGGACCAACAACCTTGGAAATTCAATTTCACCTGGAACGTACTTACTAAAAATACAGGTAAATCAGCAACTTAAAGTCATCAAAATAATTAAACAATAATTCGTAGGTTTGATTCCAGCTTTATTAAACTTCTTTTGAAAATAGATATTCTAAGATTGTAAGTCTTATTTTTTATTGAATTAATTATATTCCATGTAGCAATATAAGGTTACTCTTAATCAAAGAAAAAGTAAGGATAGTCTTCAGAATATTAATCTCAATGTAAAAGAAGAAACCCAACATACTTGTTAAACGTTAAAAAAAATAGATATTTACAGAATTTTAGTGTGGTTTGAATATGAAGAGGAGACTTATATCTTTAATCCCTGTACCTGCGTTTTTGATTAAAATAAAAAATTTTGAGATAGCTGCTTTAAATGAAAAAGCAAAAGAAATGTTGCATACAACATCAAGCTATAAAAATAAAAAGATTGAAAAATTCATTGAGAAAAAATTCCTGGTTATAGGTGATTATGAAAATGTTACAATTACCCCTAACAACAACATATCTTTAACAGGAAAATTAGCAGTAAAAAAAATCAGCAACAAATATTTACTAATAACATTTCTGCCGAATAGCAATAAAGTCATTTCTAAGGAAAACAGCCACACGCAAAATTATCTTGAACTTAGTGAAAGCGAATTAAAATATCGAACATTAATAGAAACCTCCAGCGATAGCATTTTTATTCTTCAGGATGGGAAAATAAAGTACACAAATCCTCAATTGATAAAACTATCCGGATATACTGAAGATGAAATAATAGGCAAACAATTTATTGATTTTGTCGCCCCTTCAGAGGTCGAAAATGTTCTATCCTACTACCAAAAACGAATGTCAGGGGTTGATACTCCAAACAAATATGAATCTATTGGCAGACTAAAAGATAATAGCCATATAGATGTTGAAGTAAGTATAATACCTATATCATACGAAGGGAAAAAAGCAAGTCAGGTTATTTTAAGGGATATCTCCCGACGTAAAGGGGCAGAGAAGAGATTTATGGAATTTACAAACCTCCTACCCGAAATTATATTTGAGGTTGACATTAACATGAATCTAATTTATGCAAACGAAGCTGTACTCAAAAAAATAAATCGTAAAATTGAGGACTTTCACGAAAATAAAATCTCATTAAGAGATATTATTGCAAAACATGATTATCAAAGGTTACAGAACAATTTTCAGAAAAACCTAAGAGGCGATACTAATACTGGAAATATTTATGAAGCAAACCTGGCCGGTGAAAAGAAACTTCTACAGCTCTTTAACAATCCTGTATACAATGGAGATAAAATTGTTGGAATACGTGGGATTGCAATAGACATTACCCAAAGAAAGATTGCAGAACAGAAACTTAAAGAAAGCGAAATTAAACTCAATACAATTATCAACAATTCACAAAGTGGAATTTTTGTTGTTAATGAAAAAATGGAATTTACGTTTGCTAATGATACATTAGCAAAGTTACTGCGTCGACCCAAATCTGAAATAATTAACCATAATTTCCAGGAATTCCTTGATCAGGAGAGTTTAGATTTATTAACTGAAAGATTCAATAAAAGACAACTGGGGGAAAACGTACCACAGCGATATGAATTTAATGTAGTTAACAAAACTGGCAAAACCCGCATTTTTGAAATTAATTCATCAACAATTGAAGACTCCGGTGGAAAGATACTGACAGTAGCCCAACTTGATGATATTACAGAGAGAAAAAAACAAGAACAAATTCAAAAATTATTATTTTCAATTTCAGAAAGTGCAGTAAAAGAAATCTCGTTAAAAGAATATATTGCCGAGATCCATAATGGATTAAAGGACATCATGACAGCCGACAACTTTTATATTGCATTATATAATAAACCAATAAATAAATACTCCTTTACTTATCACGTAGATGAATTTGAAAAATACGAAGAAGATATAAAAGAAGACATGTCTGGAAGCCTGACAGACCTAGTTCGAAGGAAGTGTAAGGGAATGATTATAACCGAAGACTCTGAACAAGAACTCCGAAAAGATAACTATATCAAGCTTATAGGCAAGCCATCTCCTGTTTGGATGGGGGCACCCATTATAAATGCTTATACAAAAGAGTTTATTGGTGTTATGGGATTGCAAGACTATAGGGATAAAAACACTTACACAGCAAAAGATCTTGAAATATTGGAGATTATTGCAAACCATATAGGTTCTTTTATCGATCGAATAAGAAAACAAGAACAATTAAAAAAAGCAAAAGAAAAAGCAACTGAAGGAGAAAAACAATATAAAGCCTTATTCTATGATAATGCTTCTTCTATGTTATTAGTCGATCCAAAAACAGGGAGCATATTAGATGCCAATAATTCAGCATGTAATTTCTATGGATATACAGAAGAAGAATTGATACGCATGAATGTTCGCCAGCTATCATTATTCGATGACATGCAGGTAGAAAATATATTAAAAAAATCTAACAAAGGAAACAACCATTATTCATCCCAGCATCGATTAAAAGATGGCAGTGTAAGGGATGTTGAAGTATATAGTGGGAAAATACATTTTACCGGAAGACAAATTATTTATTCGATTATTCTTGATGTAACCGAGAAAAAAAACATAGAAAATGAGCTCTCTGATCATAGGAATATGTTAGAAACCATTCTTGATAATATGCCTGGGGGATTTATGATGATTGGAGAAGATTATGTTATTCACCAGGTAAACAAGCAAGCCTGCGAGATAACAGGATACACACGGGAAGAACTTTTAGGCAGCTTATGTGATCGGGTTTGCCCTAAGGGATCTGCTTCTAAGAACTGCCCAATCTGGACAACAGGTGTCCGTTCTTTTTCTGGTATGGATACAACTATTAAATGTAAAAACGGGACAAAAACCCCAATCCTAAAAAACGCACAGACAATAACAAATAAAGGGAAAAACTATATTATCGAAAGTTTCCAGGATATCAGCAAACTTAAAGAGACAGAACAGGAACTAATCTATTCAAAAGAAAAAGCAGAAGAAAGTGATAAACTCAAATCTTCATTTCTTGCAAATATGAGTCATGAAATCCGTACACCAATGAATGGTATTCTAGGATTTAGTGACCTTTTGAAGGATCCTAAATTTTCAGGTAAAGAAAAAGAGAAATTTATCGATGCCATTCAAAAGAGTGGTAGGCGTATGCTAAACACGGTTAACGATATCATTGAAATTTCAAAGATTGAAGTAGGTCAAATAACATTTAAACCTAAAGAATTTAATTTTAACTATAAAATCTCCGAGATTTGCCAGTTTTTTATTCCTGAAGCTGAAAATAAAAACCTTAAACTAAAGTATCAAATACCTCTTAATGAAAATGAGGCGGTTATCGTAACCGATGAATCAAAATTTGAATCAATAGTAACGAATCTTGTTAAAAATGCTATTAAATATTCAGATAGCGGCACAATTAATTTTGGATATACTTTGGAGAAAAACCAATTGCTATTTTATTGTGAAGATCAGGGAATAGGTATCCCCCAAAAACGACAAGATGCAATTTTCAACCGTTTTGAACAAGCAGATATTGATGATATAAGGGCATTCCAAGGTTCTGGCCTTGGACTGGCTATAACAAAGTCTTATGTTGAAATGCTTGGGGGCAAAATATGGCTTGAATCTAAAGAAAACAAGGGTTCCAGCTTCTATTTCACAATTCCATTTAATCACTATATAGAAGCGGAACAAGCAGTTAAAGAAAATCTCACAAAAAACAGGCAAGGGAAATCATTAAAAAGGCTAAAAATTCTTATTGCTGAAGACGATCCAAACTCTTTATTCTACCTCAAAACAATATTAACAAAAGTAACTGATGAGATTATTGTTGCTTCAACCGGCAAGGAAGCAGTCGAAATCTGTAAATCCCAAAAAGATATTAATCTAATCTTAATGGATATTCAACTACCAGAATTAAATGGTTATGAAGCAACTAAAATGATCCGGTTGTTTAATAAAGAAGTGAAAATTATAGCCCAAACAGCCTATGCCCTCGAAGGAGAAAGAGAAAAATCATTGCAAGCCGGATGCGATGATTACATATCAAAACCAATCAGAAAAGAAGACTTAATTGAAAAAATCGATTCTGTATTAGGTTAATTCTTCATCGTTGCAACACAAAAATTGTCGGTCGCTTCTGAAGATTGGGAATTTGTTTTTTCCATTCAGTGATAGTTTTGGTCTGAATAAATTCTGTAGCAAGGGTAATATCTGCTGCAATACAAAGCCTGGTATTTTGCTGACATGTTTGTAGAATATCTGCCAAAAACTTCTGGTTCCGGTATGGTGTTTCCATAAAAATCTGTGTTTGGTTTTCTTTCTCAGAAACAGTTTCAATTTGTTTTAGCTTTTTAATTCTTTCATGAGGTTTTATTGGTAAATATCCATGAAACACAAAGCTTTGCCCATTCATTCCAGAAGCAATAAGAGCTAATAAAATAGAAGAAGGCCCTACAAGAGGTTTAACAGAAATTCTTTTTTGATGAGCCATTGCAACTACTTCAGCTCCCGGATCAGCAATACCAGGTAAACCTGCTTCAGAAATAATCCCCATAGAAAATCCTTCTTTTATGGGTTGAAGGAATTTACTCATTTCTTCTTTTGGAGTATGTTTATTAAGCTCGTAAAAGGTAAGTTCATCAATTGTAAAACCTCCAGTCTTGCTTAAATACCTTCGTGCATTTCTAATATTTTCTACGATAAAATATTTTATTCCTCTTATTGTAACTGCCAACTCAGCTGGCATAACACTTTCTAAAGAAGAATCACCAAGCGTATTTGGAATTAAATATAAAACTGGTTTTTCGCTCATCTATCTTAATAAAATAACCTCTGAATTTCTAATTTTGCCCTCTTAATTAAAAATACCGAAGTTGAAAATTACATTATTAGGCACAGGAACATCACAGGGCGTGCCGGTTATCGCATGCAAATGTAATATTTGTCTTTCAGATAACCCAAAAGATAAACGTTTACGCTCTGCAATATTAATTGAGGAGGATAATACAACAATTGTTGTAGATACAGGCCCAGACTTTAGGCAACAGATGCTTCGTGAAAAAGTAGATAAGCTGGATGCAATTCTTTTTACACACGAACATAAAAATCATGTTGCTGGTCTTGATGATGTAAGAGCATTTAATTTCATCCAGAAAAAAGCCATGGATATTTATGCTGAAGCGCGTGTTCACGAATCTTTGAAAAAAGAATTTGCCTATGTCTTCTCAGAGAACAAATATCCGGGAGTCCCAGAGATTAATCTTCATCACATAAACGAACACTCTTTCAATATAAATGAAGTAGAAAAGGAACTTCCTGATAATGTATTTCTAGGGTATGATGGATTAGTAATTGAATAAAACATTGATGATGCAGTTAAAATGACTCCCATAAATTTAAAAAGAAAAGGCATTTGAAATTTTCAGCTTCTATTAAGTCTTCGTTTGCTAAGTTTCATCCAAATACTATCCGCAACTGCAATTTCATCGTCAGAGAAACCAAAGGTTTCTTTTAAGATGATATTGTTTGTGTATTCAAGTATTTCGTGAATGCTTTGTTTTTTTCTTAATCTGTTGTCAATTTCTGATAGTAATTCCGAATTATTTTCATTGTAAGGAATAACAATACTTTCAACTTCGTTTGGCATAAGTTCCAAAACACCACCGCCATGACTTCTTCCACAAATCTCAGTAAATGCCAGCGACAAGGAATTATAGTAACTGGCAATTAGGGCTTGATTATTAATCCCTTCGTTGATTTTTACACGGTGCATCGTGTCTGTTGTATATGCACCGACTTTATTAATTAAAAATTTCGGGTACAAATTATTCCTACGTACAAATAATGCATCAGAAACCCAAAGTGAAGGAACAATTTGCCATTCATCTCTGATTCGGCATTTATAGCCTTTATTTATGCCTTGTGTTTCTCCGTTTTCAATGTAATTTCTTGCTCCTGTATGTCCATTCAATTCTGATTTCTTTGGAAATACCAATAGATTTGACCGTGCTTCAAGGTTTTGGTTTCTCTTCCAGTCTTTATCGGTAAAAATTGCACTTGAAACCTGAACACTTCTGCCAACCATTGGTTTGGCAAAGTCCTCTAATTGATAAAATTGAACTGTAGATTGTGGAACTGTAAAAAATGGATTTGCACCTGTTGTAATTCCAACTTCAACTTTTGCCAAATCGCCTAACTTTTTAAGTCTTTTATCTGATTTTATGCGTTCTATGAAATCAATTTCTTTTTGCTCCAAGAAATAAAAAGTCCATTTGTTAGATTTAAAGTTTATTTTCTTCTTTGGGGCTTTAAGTTTTGCAACATCAAGTTTTTTAAGACCTTCCGCATTTTCAACTTCAATATGCTCGATAAAATGTGATTCTGTTTTATCCTTTTCACACAGCAGTAAAACAACCTCTTGTTGGATGTCAGGAAAAACAAGCTTCTCAAATGATACGATGCTAATTTTATTATAAAAATGAGCTAAAAACTGGCGAAGAGTTTTAGCAAATGAAACTTGTAAAATTTCAGCAGGAACAACAAAACCAATCTTTCCTGTTTCTTTTAACATCAAGCTCGAACCAACAATGAATGAAACCCAAGAGTTTGTAAGCTTTGAGTATTTAAGTTTCGCCCGATTAAAAATAATATTGGCTTGATGCTGTTGTTCTTTATCAAAGTATTGATAACGGATAAACGGAGGATTTCCAATCACCAAATCAAATTTCTTGTCTGAACTATTGCAAAATTGATGAAATTCCCTGTTTTCAACGGTGCACGATTTCAAGTTGTGCAGTTCTGCTTTTTGAGCTTCATCAGGGTCTAATTCGGTTGCTAAAACTGAATTGTATTCAAAACCACCTTCTTTTATTTGCTTTAAGAACATGCCATCACCACAACTTGGCAATGGATGTTATGCAATGCCTAATAAATATGCTACACCTTTTGAATGACTTTCATCAAACCAATGCCAAATATCGTAACGAGGAGTTCCTTTTGTGAAAATATGAAAATCATCTGCAAGAATCATTTCATCTTCTGCTTCTTCATCAAATGGGATATCACTTAATTCATCCCAAAGTTCTTCTAATTGTATATCACTTAATTTCATCATGAATGCTTTTTGATTATAGAAATGAAGTTCAGTAATTCTTCTTCTGTTGTTATAAACACTTCATATCTTTCAGAACCAATACTTCCTTTTTTCTTTCCATTTGGTCTTACTCTATCATCGACAATACTTCCAAGTTCTGTGACTTCATCAATATTCGAATTTATTACTAAAAAACATTTCCGACCAGTTTTACCAGCATAACCAATAGCAGAAAAAGTGTGTGATTTAAAACTAACTTTAATTTTACTTGCTTGAACTTCAAGTTCTGCTTTCCCATCTTTATTTAACGATTCATAAAATATTTTAAAAAGCCTTTGTGCTTCTTCTTTCCCAAATAAAAATGCTTCTACATCAGCGTATAACGATTTTTTGTTTTCTATGATATTTTTAATTTGTCTTAATTTTTCAGCATTCTCTTTTTCAATAAGGTCATCAGGGTCATTATTGATATAATCAATTAAAAGCAATTCATTTTCAAACCAGATATATCGAATTAATGTAGTAAGGTTTTTGCTCTTACTTTTCTTAACTCTTTCAATATCTGTTGAAGAATAGCTTTTGGCAATCATTACAACCTCTATAGATTCTTGAGATATTTCTTCGAAAATTGGCAGTTCTGCCTTATATTTCTGTAATGCAAGTAAATAAATTTGACTAAAGTTATCCTCAATATAATCTCTGTAGTCACTTACTTGATTTCTGATATTCTTATCCTTTTCTTTCTTAAGTTCAAAAACTACGAATTTATTTGACTTAGGATTAAAAGCAAGTATATCTATTCTCCCAGAAGTACCTCTACTTCTTACATTTCCATCAAGAGAGAATTCACTTTTAATAAAAGTATACTGTGGAAAAAAATCATTCCAATTTTCAGATATGAATCGGTTTAGTTCTGCTTCTGATTTATCTACAACTTTTATTAGTTTTTTGGATTCTGTGGAAAATAATTTTAACATATGCAGTTTCTTTTATGCAGCGAGTTGCGTTAGGGATAGGAGCGGCATCCTTTTTTCTGTCTTAAAACAGAAAAAAGATATAGCGGATAGCCCGACCCGCAGGGGAACGCCCAAATAATTTTTATAAATAGGAAGGTCTAATGGTGTTAGGTTCTTCATGTCTTCCGTTGACATGTATGGCGGATTACCGATAATCACATCAAATTTAGAACTGTCAAAATCAAAAGGATTAATCTCATCCTCTTTACCTTTCGTTTTGTCGTGTGGTTCAATTAAGCTGTTTCCAAAAATGATATTATTCGACAAATCAGGTAGAATTGGCAATTCTTTTGATAAAGTTTCTGCCGATTCTTCTTCCAAAAGTTTTAGAAGTAACCCAAAACTTGCAGCTTCAACAGCATTGTAATCTTTGTCAACGCCATAAATACAATTTTCAAGAATCTCTTTTTTTACTGCAAATGGTAGTTTAAAAGTGTCAACCGAAGTTTGAATTAGCTTCGATTTATCATTTTTCAGATAATAATCAATCAAAATATCAATTATCAATTGAAATGCTTCCAACAAAAAAGCACCTGAGCCACAAGCAATGTCAGCAAACTTATATGATAAAATTTCCTTATCTGTTTTATCATTGCAATAAGGAATTATGGTTTGTCGTAAAATATCCTGAATTATATTTGTCGGAGTTGTGACAACATCACGGTCAACATTCTCAGGCTTGTCTTTTAATTCAACTTTTCCATTGTCAATGGCAAGCTTTTGAGCAATAAATATTTCGTAAATATTTCCTAAGATATCAGATGCAAAAACGGCAAATGAATACGGACTTTCAGGATAATAGAGATTCTTAATTATTGTCCAAAAAACCGATTGGCTATTTTCAATGATTTCTTCCTTGTACTCCTGTGTAAAAAGCCCTGAATTGTATTTTTTATCAGCATCATAGAATTTTGCAATTAATGATTTAAAATCTTTAGCATCAGCAAATTTCAGAAGAGTCTGATATTCTTCAATATTTCGGTCTTCACAAACCCGAAGGAATATGATACTATTCAAATAGCCTTGAACCAAATCGTTCAAATCAACTTCTGAAATATCATTTTTGATTTTATGAATTTCACTTCCTAAAAGTAGTCTCCATTGATTAATCTGATTAAGGAAAAGTTTATCAACCCCGTGTAAATCAAGTTTATTTTCAATTTCCTCCCATTCCTTGTCAAATTCGCCACTGTATACCGATTCATGTCCGACAAGCTTTTTTATTTCCTCAAACTTTTCAGCATATTCTGAATAGTGATAGAATTTAATTCTGCATTTTTCTACATTATCAGTTGATTCTACTTTTTCTGAGCAATCATAGATTGCAAGATGCTCAAAATTAGAAAGCAATGATACTTTTAGTTTTGCTGTATATCCGTATCGTCTTGTTTGTTTTGCAGGCGAATTATCCGTATCTATCTTAACGTAAGGCTTCTTTGCTTCTAAAAAGAATTTACGTTCTGAATATAATCGGAATGTATAATCAGGTTTTTTTGTGTTTGATGAAGCATTAGCCTTCAATGGCTCTTCCAATAAAACTTCCCTTTCATTATTCGATTTACCGGATTTGTTGGTAATATCCCATCCTAACATTTCAAACAGAGGGTCTAAGAAATCAGCACGTAACTGTGTTTCATTATATTTCGGAGATTGATAATACTCCCTGTTTGATTTATATTTTTTTATTAGTTCCTTAATCTCCATTTACTTATGATTCCTAAGATATTTTACTTTAGTTTCTGCCACTCTCAAAACATCAGTTGCCGAATCTTCATCAATAATCTCATAAGCGATTATCTCGCTTAAATATTCAATCATCAATTCTTTTTCGTTCAGGTCTAACGCTTTCGCAATTTTTTCAACTTGTTCTTTTCTTGCTTTTCGCTCTCCACGTTCCACTTTGCTTAATATTGCAGTATCCACATCAATCATAGCAGCAAGTTGTCTTAAAAGCATTCCTTTTTCTTCTCTTTTTCTTCTTATTATGTCGCCAAATTTATTCATTTGAAAATCAGTTCTTGACATTATTTGTCAAAAATAAAGATAAATTATCTGAATTGGAGTTCTTTAATTTCAATTTTTCAACAGACTTTTCAACAACGCACCAAGAGCGCAGGAAAAATAGCTCTTTTGCAAATTTTGGTCGTGGGTTGGATTGTGCGATTTGCAAATGTGCTATTGTGGGTTGGCTACCCTAACTCCCATCAGAACATAAGGATTTGCTTGACAAAAGACTGCAAAGAATAGAAAACGGTGAAACAACTTTTAAAAATTGGGACTTGATTAAAAAGAAATGAAGATAAAGCAATTTAGTATTGAATTATCAGATGAGGCTGAAGTTGATTTTGACAAATCTTACGAATTTTATTACCAAGACAGTACAAAAGTTGCTAATGCCTTCTTTCGGAGAATCAACCTTGATATTGAGAACATCAAAGAAAGTCCAATATTATTTTCAGGTTATTTGCCGGATCTTTTTCCAGGGCAGCAAATGCCTCGTTGGCCTTACTGGCGTGCAAAATTCCTGTAATTAATTTCTCTGGTTTTAGGTTTCCTGCTTCTATGTTTTCTATCGCTTCTTTGAACTCACCATGGCTTACTCTCGAAGCAACAATCTTTGCCTCTTTCCAGATTAATTCTTTCAAAAACAATGGAGCTGGTTCGTCAGCTAATCCAAGAACACAAACGGTACCTGCCCCTCTGATTGATTGAATACAACCTCTTACCGGATTTACCATGTCTCCATTTAAACTGGCATGACCAGCTGATTCAAAGGCCACATCAACCCCTTTATTTTGTGTTATCTCTTTTATTTGTTCTACCGGATTAGATTTTGCTGCATTGATACAAATCACATCTTGATACGCATCTGTAGCCATTTTAAGTCTCTCATCCAATACATCAACCATAATGATTTGACCGGTGGTTATTGTTTTTGCTGCCTGAAGAATACTCTGTCCTACTTTTCCTGCACCCCAAATTACGGCTGTATCATTATTTTTTATCCCAGAACGATTACACGCATGATACCCAATAGAAAGTATTTCGACTAATGCTGCATGTCTCAGGTCAAGTTTCTCATCAACCTTAAACACCATAGATGCAGGTACAGATACATATTCAGCAAAACCTCCATCAAGATCTATTCCTATAAGTTTTAGTGATGTACATGCAGGAAAATGGCCTCTTTTACAGGCTGGACACTCGCCACACCAGATAATCGGATCAACTACTACTTTCTGTCCTTCTCCAAATCCATAAACGTCATCAGCAACATCTTCAACAACTCCTGAAAATTCATGTCCCGGAATAAATGGTATAGGTGTCCTGGGATGAAACTCGCCAAGATAAATATGTTGATCGCTTCCACAAATACTTGCATTTGTAACTCTTACAAGCACATGCCCATCTTTTAATTCTGGTTTTGGAACATCTTTCCATACAAACTTTCCATATTCTTCCAGTACAGCAGCTTTCATTTTTTTAATTATTTAGGCAATAAAAATACTTGATTTTAATTCCTCACTCTAATTCTCCCTTAATTTTTTGAATTAAAGGCTGCATTTATTTGTAAATTGCATTTCGTTTATCAACTTTAACAGAATAAAATAATTCTGTTTACTAAACCTTAAAAAACATGAAGATAGACCACATTGCTGTCTGGACAAAAGATTTAGAAAGGCTGAAAGAATTTCACATAAAATATTTCAATGCTGAATCAAATAATAAATATGTAAATCCCAAAAAAAAATTTGAATCCTACTTTCTCTCTTTTGATGGGGATTCCCGAATCGAAATTATGACTCGTCCAGATATACCAAACTCCTTAGATGATTCTTTAGTAGAATTTATGGGATATATTCATATTGCAATTTCTGTTGGTTCAAAAGAAAAAGTAGACACTCTAACTACTATACTCAAAACTGACGGTTATAAAATTATTGGAGAACCTCGAACAACGGGTGATGGATGTTACGAAAGTATTGTATTGGATCCGGATGGAAACAGGGTAGAGATTGTTGCTTAAAGAATTAATTTTATTCTTCTAACCAGAAAATCCATTTATAATTAAAATGATTAAAAAAATACTGAACCGACAACATGATAATGGAGGCCCATACTGGTCTAGAAAAGACGGTGATATTCACGCCCCTTTTGGTTTCTCTACAATAGACACATTATTTGTGCTTGGAGAAATTGGTTACTCAATCATCGACTCTCTAATAATTAAAAACGCTGTAGACTTTCTGTTTACCTACCAGACTCCAGAAGGTTGTTTTAAATACTCGCCGAAAAGTTCTAAATTACCCTGTTTAACAGCAAGAATAGTAGCTGGCTTAGGACGACTAGGACTTTCTGATGATTCCCGAATAGAAAACAGTTTTCAATGGATGCTCTCGAATCAATGGAATGATGGAGGCTGGAGATGTCCAACCGTAAAATTGGGAAAATCGACCTTAACTGATGCCAGTAATCCGGGTACTACATTGTATGTTTTAGATGCATTTCGATTTAGAAACAACACAGATAATGATATAAAAAAACTAAATAAAGGTGTAGATTTCTTACTTCAACACTGGGAAATTCGCCAACCTGTTGGTCCTTGCAGCTTTGGGATTGGCAAGAATTTCATGAAAATAGAATACCCTTTTCTTCGGTATAATCTTTTTTATTATGTGTATGTTTTGTCTTTTTATAAAATAGCATTGAAAGATAAAAGATTTATTGAAGCATTAACCATGCTAAATAACAAAACTAAAAACGAAAAAATAATTCCAGAAAATCCTCATAAAGCATGGAAAGAATTCGATTTTGCACAAAAGGGTATAGAAAGTAAAATCGCTACAAAACGCTGGAGTGAAATAAAAAATAATTTATAAGCACACTTACAGTCAAAACATTACGTCATAAAAATAAATATCACTAAAAAATATTAAAATTTTAGTAGGGTGTTTTCCATTTCATTCGGAGATATAGTGAATTTAATTATTAAACCCGATTAAATTGTGAGTTATGACTAGGATGAAAATAATTTTTGGATTATCATTTGTATTTCTGGTTCTGACGGTTAGTTGCAATAAAGAATCAGAAAACTTAACAGGTAATACTTCTGCTGAAAGCGTTGTTTTATCTGCTACAAACCGAGTAGAGACAGCTCTTGAAGATATTTCAGGAACGTTAGGATATCAGTTACTTACCCTATCGGAATCGGAAACCAGATCGGCTACAACAGATACAACAGAAGACGATATTCTGGTAAGTATTTCTCTTGATGATTTAAAAGGTGAATACGAATATGCACCAACCCCAACCGATACGGTTACACATCGAGGGAATGACTACATTGTTTACAGTTATTTTGAAAGAGTTGCTGACAACGACCAATTTATCATCAAACTTCCAGAAGATAAAGCTACAAGCCCATGGAATTTATACACCGTTGAAGATGGTGATGATGAACTAGAAAATAATTTTGTTATTACTACTTCTGAATTTGAGTATAATGATTACGAAGGAAGGCATACTTATGATTACTTATTAAACACGAGGGTTGATGTTAGTGATGTATATGCAGGAAGTTTATACATCAACCAGGTTATGAATGGAAAAAGTGATTACACTTACGCAGCTGAATATAATTTTGACAATGACTATTCTATTTCAGTAGATTATGTTTCCGGAGATACTTCAAATTATGTATATAGCTTAGACGAAGACAGCGAATCTATCTATAAGGAAAAAATTACCAGGATAAAAAATGATGATGCCACATCTCATAAAAGAAAATATTCTGTATTGGAGCATTCAATTTCAATCGGAGATTTTCAACTTGTAAAAACAAAAATTACAGAAGAAGACACAATTATTTTTGAGGTTTATATTGATGATGTATTGCAAGATAGTGTCACTGTTGAAGAGATCTATGATGATGATTCTGATGGAACTGCTTTTTGCCGAAAGGCAACGGATATTCAAATCACTTATTCAGATGGAACAGTTGTTCTCTTATCTGATTTGATTGGTGATGCACAGGATATCATGGATGAACTTTTTGATGCACTCTTCGATGTTTATTTTGCAACGGGAGTCATTAACAATCTTGCGTGGGATATTTACAGTGACGAGTAGATTATTTAGGTTTAGTTAAGTTTGGATGCAGTGTGGTTAATTCAAATCCCGTATGTAGTTGGTTACATGCGGGATTTTATTTTTTTATCGATTTAAAACTTCGCTAAACAAACTTTTTACTTCAAACTTCTTTGCTTCATCATTTCGAAAAATAAAAAAGATCATTAAAGGATTTTTTAATTCTCCTTAATCAACACCGGCAAACCTATTTCACTTCTCTTGAAGTCCTCCTGTTAGGAGGATTTAGGAGGTCAATCCTTATTTTCAATATTAAATTTAACACCAAAACTCATATCAAATAGCACATCATAACCTTCGAAAAAGCAACCTTCCGAACTAAATTTAAGAGCTTTAAAATGCAAGACTTACATTCAATAGAGGGGTAAAAGGAATAGACTCTGTCTGTACATTAACATAATTTGTTTGCTCTTCTGATACATTTAGAAAACTTGAATACTTTATGTTATCCGTATTAAACAGATTTAAAATAGAAATACCCGCCTGGAAATTAATTTTTTTAGCAGAGAATTTATAGAAAAAAGCAACATCGCATCGTTTATAAGGATCTTCCCTTTCTGTTCTATTAAAATTATCGAGTCCTACCTTTGGAAATCCTGAACCATACACATAGTTGGCAGAAAAATAGAAAGGTTTGAAATTTGCCAAGGCTGCAAGTTTTAATTCATGTCGCTGATCATAAAGTGCCGGTATATACTCTGAAGTTGTATACAAAAAATTTGACTTATGATTTGATGAAATTACAGGAAACCTTTCTTTGGTTTCGCTTAACGTATAAGAAATCCAGGCTGTATGTCCTTTGTATTCTTTTTTCAGGAAAAAATCGAGTCCTTTACTTTTACTATCACCATGATAAACACTATTAAAACCAGGTATATTTTGCTCTATAACAGCAACCCCTGAGGTCTTTTTCAAAAATCCCTCTATACTGAACGTAAAATCATTTTTATTGTACAAATAACCAACAACAAAATGATTGGATTTTAAAACTGGTATATTATCAATATCACTAACAGACCAGAAATAATTGTAATTACCGATACTATCAAAAACAGGGTTTAAGGAAATATACTGGTTATACAATCCCCAAGATGTATATAGTCTTGAAGATTTTTTAATGTCACCTGACAATGATATTCTGGGTTGCAAATATATTTTTTTAAGTTCAACAGGATAATCTGCCCTAATACCAAGCCTTAATTTAACATCGTTATTTATATAAATATTATCTGTTAAATAAGCATTCACAATATTTATATCTGATTCTTCGCTATTTATTACTACGCCTAACGAATCATCCTTTAGTTCTATTTTATCGTTCATAAGGCCTAAACCCGTTTCGATTATCTGGTTATTCTGAAAAGAAAAAACATTGTCTACCCGTAAGTTTAACTCTTTTAATGAAGTAATAGCCCCATCATTTTCAACAATAACATTGCTTCCAAAATCATTTGAATTTGTTATAATGTTATTCTGTGTATAATCTGACTCAATTCCAGAATAACCAAGAGTTAGATTTGTAATTGTTCCATCTGACCACTTCTTACCATAAAAAGAAGAAATCCCAAATTGATCATTATTTTCTGTCCTACTACTTTCAACTGTATTTTGAAAATAATCATCGGAAAAAGAGTATGAAAAATCATCCCAACTTTTCAAATAATTAAGATAGTACGTATCTCCACTATGCGTTGAACCAGAATATTTCAGATTTAGATCTTTAAAACTATATTTTGGATAAACAACACTCACCTCTGAAGTGGTATTATTTTCATGATGGGTGTCTACATTATTTTCCCTGATATTTTTGATTACCTCTAGGGAATCATAGATATTATAATACGTTTGACGGTATGCAATTACAAATGATGAATTTTCAAATACAGGTACACTGGCAATTGCGTTTAAAGTCATGTTGTTGGCACTTAACTTTACATCGGGCTTATATTTATTGCCATCAACTCCTGTAATATTTACAATGCCTCCTACCCTACCGCCAAATTCGGCTCCATATCCTCCTTTTAATATCTGAATATCTTTTGCTACAAAAGGATTAACAGTGCTAATGTTATCATTAAAATTTTTTAAGCCATAGATTGTATAGCCATCAAATTTCACTTGATTTTGTCCTTCTCCGCTACCCCAAATAATTATATCGTTTGATTGTTCACCTGAAGCCAAAATACCGGGCTGTAATCGCAACAAGTTAAACACTGGATTATCACCATTCCCGGGCATTACATATCCCATCTTATTATTCAATCGCAACAATCCGGGTTCTGATCCAACCTGAACTGTGTTTTCAACTTTGTTTCCTTCTATAACAGCCTCTTTCATTTCGATTGAAGATGCGACTAAACCTAATCTTATATTTTCTCCATAAATAAGTGTTGTATCTAAAATATAATATCCCAGGTATGATGCCTTTATGTTAAAAACACTATCAGAAGTAGAAGTAAAACTAAAGCATCCTTTAAAATCAGTGACCATTCCTTTTTCATTAATCATAATGTGTGAGTAAGGAAGCGTTTCTTTCGTATGCTTATCAATGATTTTTCCTGAAATAATATACTTTTTCGAGATTTGTTCGTCTTTTGGAAATATTAAAAAAACATTATTGTGTTTCTCATATTTAAAAGGAAGTCCGGCAAGAATAAACTCGACAGACTCATCGAGTGAAGAAAATCTACGGTTAATGGTTAAACGATAATTTGAAAGTTCTTTATCGTTAAATGAACATTGCAGTCCATATTCATCTCTTAAGTTAAGTAGGATTTGATTAACAGGTTCATCTACACAAGAGATTTCTATTTCCTGTGATTGTGAATTAAATACATTAATTACTAAAAGTAATAGAACAGTTAAATTCTTAATCAAGCTTTTTAATTGTTTTGTTTGAGTACGTAATTTCCATTCTTATCTGCAACAAAATTAATACCGAATGGTTTACATACCAAATTCAAAACCTCTTCTACTGGATTGTTTTTGCTAAAACCTCCTGAATAGATAAACTTATCAGATAATGTGTAGTTTATTTTCACTTTGTATTGACGGCTTATCTCCTCCATAACCCGATTTAAAGGTACCGATGTAAAAACAAACTGATTATTTATCCATGAAATGGTGTTATTTGAATCTATGTTATAACTTATTTCAAAAGCACCGTGTTTATCTAAAACAGCTTTCTCATCGGGATTTAAGATAACCTGGCTTCGGGTCTCAACTGCTTCTACTCTTACGCGACCTGTAAGACAGGTTACAATATAGTCCTTCCTTCTTGAATAAATATTAAATGATGTACCTAAAACTGAAGTGCGTCCGTTTGCTGAAACAACATCAAAAACTTTTCCTTTCTGGACACTAAAAAATCCTTCTCCAGTAAATTCAACTTGTCTTGAAAATCTCCACCAATAAGGATGATACGAAATTGTTGAAGCTGCATTTAGTTCTATCCTCGAACCATCTGGCAATACATGAGCCAGATGTTGTCCATCAACACTCCTTATTGTTCGTGTATAAAATTTTAAAAACAGAGATGTTGCCAATAACATAAGTACTAATGCTGCTACTGCGTACTTTACCCATGAAAGATTCAGGCTAACAGTTTTAGAAGAATTTGTCTCAAATTTTGTTTCTAACTCGTCCCAAAGCTGTTCTTTATCTTTTTTCCAGGAAATCTCAAGTTTTGAAAACAATTCCTCTGACATTTTTTCAAAGTCTGCCCTATCATCAATATGTTTATTGTTATTTGACATCAATTTAATAATTCAATGCTTCCTTTAAATATTTTAATGCATAATTCATTCGTTTCTCAATAGCTTTTACGCTTAAACTCAATCTCTCCGCAATCTCATGATACTTTAGTCCATCCATCCTACTCATGAGAAAAACTACTCTTTGTTTTTCAGGTAAATCAGCAAGTGCTTTCTCATATTTCTCTTTTAATTCTTTATAATTGTATTTATCCTCCGGAGATTCTTCGATTAAGTTAAACTGAAAGGAATTGCTATACTCAAGCTCAATCTTTGCCCTTCTAAATCTTGATATTAAATCATCCCCTGCCATCTTATATAACAACCCCTTTACCTTACTTCGCTCCAGTTTATCTATCTTTTCCCAAAGTTTTACAAAAACTTCCTGGGTTATATCTGTAGCTATATCAGCATCACCACTTCGATAATATAAATATTTACGAACCGGGTCGAAATAATCGTTGTATAGTATTTTAAATTCCTCTTTTGTCAATTTTAATACTGCTTATCCAAATTTACAAATTATATCAACCCAAGTAATTACTTCCTTTTTTTACTTATACTCCGATTGAAACTTAGTTTACCCTACTGTTAATTCTTCTTTTTCTAAAAAACCTGACTTAGTTTTTCGTAAATCCTATTCACTTAAATGAAAAAATCACCAATTCACGCTATCTTTGGGCCGTGACACAAAAAACAGAAAATAAATGGCTTCCCACTTCTGCCAAGGAAATGAAAGCTTTGGGATGGCAACAGGCAGACATCATTCTTTTCACCGGTGATGCTTATGTTGATCATCCTTCGTTTGGTGCAGCTGTTATAGGAAGATACCTAGAGAACTATGGATATAAAGTTGCTATTGTTCCCCAGCCTAACTGGCAGGATGATCTAAGGGATTTTAAAAAACTTGGCAATCCACGGTTATTCTTTGGTGTTACAGCTGGGGCAATGGATTCTATGGTTAACCATTATACAGCGGCAAAACGCCTCCGATCTGATGATAGTTATACAGCAGGCGGACAAGCAGGTCACCGCCCCGATTACCCAAGCATTGTTTATACCCAGGTATTAAAAACACTTTATCCTGAAACGCCTGTTATTCTCGGCGGCATAGAAGCATCCTTACGTAGATTAACCCATTATGATTATTGGAAAGATAAACTCGATCCTTCTATCCTGTTTTCTTCAGGTGCAGATATGATCGTTTACGGAATGGGAGAACAAAGCATTCTTTCTATTGCAAAACAACTTGACTCTGATAAAAAAATAAATGAACTTACCAATATTCCCCAGATTACTTTTAAAACACCTGAAAAACAAGAAATAGAAAACTCCATCGAATTACCTTCTCATGAAGATTGTTTGATGGACAAAACAACATTTGCTCATTTTTTCAAACTGTTTGAGGAAGAAACTAATAAAGGAGAACCTAGGCAAATGGTTCAGAAAACAAATAACCATTATGTTGTTGTTAATCCTCCCTGGCCTGTTCCAAATGCTGAAACAGTAGATTCTTTTTATGATTTACCTTTTACTCGTCTACCTCATCCCCGGTATAATAAAAAAGCTCCTATACCTGCATATGAAATGATAAAATTCTCTGTAAATATGCATCGAGGTTGTTTTGGTGGCTGTAGTTTTTGTGCTATATCTGCACATCAGGGAAAACTCGTTGCGAGTCGTTCAAAAAAATCAATATTAAATGAAGTAGAAAAAATTTCAAAAACATACGACTTTAAAGGTCATATAACAGATCTAGGAGGCCCATCAGCCAACATGTACAACATGCGTGGTAATAATCCTGAGTTATGCAAAACATGCAAACGTCCCTCATGCATCTTTCCTTCGGTTTGCGGAAACCTTAATTCATCACATAAAGAATTAAATAACATTTATGATGAATCCAGAAAGATTGAAGGCATAAAGAAAATTACTATAGGAAGCGGTATCCGTTATGATTTGCTACTGCCATCATTCAACAAAAAAGCTGGGGATGAAGAAAAAAAATACACAGAGAAACTTATTCACAATCATGTATCCGGCAGATTAAAAGTTGCACCGGAGCATACAGAAGATAGTACCCTAAAACTAATGCGGAAGCCTTCTTACAAATATTTTGAAGAATTCAGACAAGAGTTTAACAGGATTAATAAAAAATATAATCTAAAACAGCAAATCATTCCTTATTTTATTTCTGCACACCCGGCAACAGAAATGTCGGACATGAAATCTCTTTATCAAAAAACAAGTTCTGCTGGTTTTCGATTAGAACAGGTTCAACTATTCACCCCCACACCGTTGACTCTCTCCTCGGTCATTTTTTATACAGGAATTAATCCATATACAGGGGAAAGTGTATATGTGGCAAAATCAAAAGAAGATAGACAAAAACAACACAGTTATTTTTTCTCATCTCAAGCAGATAACGAGAAACCGTATAAAAAGACAAAACATGAATTTGAAAAAAATAAGAAATACAAAGGCAGGCCAACGAAGAAATAGCCCTGTCAGGGTCAAAGTAGCTGATTAACTGAACGACATTGATAACCTGGGTTAAATAGAATACAAACAAGCCCTGCTAAAAAATATTTTTGGCCGTTCAATTATTTTAAATCCTACTTCTTGTATTAAATTTTCCATGTTAGTAAATGCATTTCTATTTACATGAAACTTTGGCTCTACAACAAGTAATTTCCCCGCTGGATTTAAAAGTTGCTTTACTTCCCTGAAAAAACTTTCTTTATCTGGTATTTCATGAATAACATAAAATGCTAAAACAAAATCAACTTTAGCATCAATCCCGATTTTATTCTCTGAACATTGATGTAAGTGTATTCTATCTTCTAACTGGTTTGCAGCAATTTTTTCTTTTACGATATTGAGCATCCCTTCCTGAAGATCGACCGCAAATACTTTACCTGAACCATTCAGCATTTTTGCTATTTCTATGGAAAAAAATCCGGGACCGCAACCAAAATCGAGAATCGACATATTGGGTTGAATATATTTCCCTAATAGTTTCCGGGGATTCTGTCCAAACTTTCTTAGTTTATTATCAAGTCCTCCCGCACTTTCTACGGGACAAATCCTATTTTTATCCTGTGTTGGCATTCTTCTTTTTTTATGTAGTTCTAAAACAAAAGACGAAAAACTTAACAGAATATTGCAGCGACTAGAAATGAATATTATATAAAACTTTTTCTTCTTGAATTTTACTTTGAATCTAACTTAGAAAAATATTCCTTCCCTGCTTTTATCACTTTTGGTGAAAGTAAAATTGCTGAAACCATGGTAGGAATAGCCATCAAAGCATAAGCTGAATCAATAAAGCTAATTACAACACCCAATGTTGTTGTTGCACCTACAATAATTGAAAAGGCATAAAAAATCTTATATATAATCGCGTATTTTGTTCCAAAAATAAATGAAAAGCATTTTTCACCATAATATGGAAAAGCAAACATCGTCGTAATTGAAAAAATAAAAACAGATACAATCAACAAGTAGGGTCCAAAACCGGGAATTGCTGTATCAAAAGCTGAGGCAGTTAAGGTTATCCCATCAAAATCTGTTGATTGCCAAACACCTGTTACAATAATCGACAAAGCTGTCATTGTACAAATAATAAGTGTATCAACGATTGGACCAAGCATTGCTACTAAACCTTCCCGAATAGGCTCATTTGTTTTTACTGCTCCATGAGCCATTGGCGCAGTACCCATACCGGCTTCGTTTGAAAAAGCAGCACGTCTTACTCCCGTAATTATTATACTACCGAGTGCTCCTCCCACTATCGGTTCTTTATTAAATGCCTCAGTAAAAATTAATTTAAATCCTGCCGGCACATTTTGATAGTTAGAAACCAATATATATATAACAGATAAGATATACACAACAACCATAAATGGAACAAAATTCCCAGCTACCTTACCAATACGTTTTATCCCACCTATAACAATTGTAGCCACAAAAAGCATTAGAACAATGCCGGTAATTAAGTCTGTTGTAAAAGAGGTTTTAACTCCATTGGCTTCAAGCACAACTTCCCGGAGGAATTGAGTTAACTGATTTGCCTGAAACAAAGGTAGCACACCGATCATTCCAAATACAGAGAAAAATATTGCTAATGGTTTCCATTTTTTACCTAATCCCTCAACAATTACATACATAGGACCACCTTGCAATACACCAGAAGAATCTTTTCCTCTATACATTACAGCAAGTGTACAAGTAAAATATTTAGTCGCCACGCCAAGTAGGGCACTTACCCACATCCAAAAGATTGCTCCCGGACCACCAACTGTTATTGCAACTGCTACTCCACTAACATTACCCATTCCAACTGTTCCGGATAACGCTGTTGCTAAAGCCTGAAAATGATTGATATGTCCCGGCTCATCAGGATTATCAAATTTACCTCTAATTACCTGTATAGCATGTCTAAAATATCGAAAAGGAACTAATCTTGAATAGACTAAAAAATAAAATCCACCTCCAAGAAGTAATATTAATAGTGGTGTTCCCCATGCAAAATCCGCAAATTGTTGTATATAATTTCCAATGTTCTCCATAACTAGAGCACGAAGAAACTAAAACATTTGGAAATGGAAAAAAAATTCGAGAAAGTTTATTTTTCGATAGTAGATGTTAATCGACAAAATTAACAGCTTTCATAAAATTGAATAGATTTTCAATCCATTCATTCCATTCTTTCCCATTATATTGCAACCCTTCTCCATGACTTGCTTCATGTATAAATTGCAAACCTGTTGGAACTCTGGCGGCTTTCCAGTTAAGGTGCATGTACAATAATCCGGTTGCAGGAAGACTTTCGGCATCATAAACCGGGGAACACAGGAAAAGTGGCATCGGATCCGATATTTTATTTGCTACCCCTCTACCATAAATAAAAGCGGCAAGATCAGGACGCGACCCTTCATCATGAATATATATTACATTTGATGTTAATACAGCTCCGGCAGAAAAACCCATCAAACCAATTTTTTGAGGATTAATACCTAGTTCTTCCGCATGCTGGCGAACATATTTTACTGCCTGACGACCATCATCACCTTGAAGTGTAGAGGCTATCTCTACGGGTTCAGGTGCCTTAAATACAATTTTCTCATCATTGCCTTCACTTGATGTTGTAGAGATTGCCGCGATGTTCTTAAAGGCCTCCTCAATTTCTTCCCTTGATCCAGCTTGATTTGTACGATACTTTAGAACTATGGCAGTTACACCGTGACGTTGGAACCATTCTGCAACGTTTATACCTTCTTCAATCCAGGTAAGAAATCTGTTACCACCGCCTGGAGCAATAATAATAGCAGCGCCTGTATTAATATTTTTATCTGGTCTAAATACTGTTATCGTAGGTTCTGAAACATTAAATATTAATGGATTACCACTCCATGGAGCAGGAATTGACATTTCCGGATCTAATTGTTTTGCATTCCCCGGAGCCGAGCCATCATAAATTTTATAAACTTCCTGTGCATTAACTGACAGGCATAGGATTGCCAGTAATAAAAAAAGATTTTTCATTGTTATAAAGTTTTTAATTTAGAGTTATTTTAAAATTCAATTAATTCATTTCCTTATACTTCTTGCTAAATGTATAAATCAATTCAACCTTCCATAGAAAGTCATATTCAGATGGAATATTTGATTTCAAAGGTTTAGTAACCAATCCACCAATAGTAACAGGAAAATTAGTTTTACTTAATAAAAATGTAGTATTAAAATATGTCCCGTTTTTTTTATCCATATTAAGATAGTATACCTGTGGCCCAATTCTGGCTTTAATATCCTTTGTTATTGGAATATTTGTAATACTCGGTCTGAATGAAGCCATATAAGTGTTCTGTGTGATAAATTTTTCTATCCCTTTCGCATAAAAGAAATACACACCTGCTCCCAGGTATTTGTTGATTTGATAATTGGGAGATATTGTTCCTGTAAAATACCGGGTCGTCCGAATTATATCTTGTGTTGTTCCAGAAGTTAGATACTCAATAGTCTTGTAAGACAAAGCATAATTTATACTTGTAGTTAACTTAAAACTACTATTGTTTACAACTTGATATCTCCACCAAAAAACAGAGGCCCAAGGTTTTCCTTCTAGTGAAAAACGAAACTGAGGTTCAAAAGACAATCTTCTGCCAACTTTTAGATCAAAAGATGCTGCAGGTTTTCCTAAAGTTAAATTTGGTATTGTTGATATACCTTTACTTTGAACTGTGACAACAGCAGAAAAATTATTTATCTTATCATCAGTACTTTCTTTTTCTTGAGCATATAGATTAGTAAACAAGACTAATAAGGGGATGAATGTTACTATTCTGGTGTAATTATAAATTTTATTCATTTTTTTAATTCAAAACCAGCATGAATATTTAGTTAAAGAGAAAAATATTTAAAAGAGTTATTTCCCTCTTTAACTAAAAAAAGTTACTGCCAGGATCTACTTAATTTTGTAAGATTCATTAATTACCTGACAGAAAAAACCGGTTATTCGACAATTTTTAAACACATCAACTGACGTTGGCCTTTTATTAAGAGTTTTCCATCAGCTAATGCTATTGGTGCCCAGTTTTGATTTGTACCTACAATACTAATAACCCTTTCATTACCGGTGAGTTTACTTTCTTCTAATAAATCAACTGATGCTATTGGTTTGAATTCTGTTGGATTCGGTTCAATTAAATAAAGTTTTGTTTGCCCATCTGTAGCAAGAATAAGATTGTTAACCAGAATCATACTTCCTTTATCAAAAACTGGTGCTCTCTTGGTTTTCCACATAATCTCTCCTTCTTCGCTCATACATACAAGCCCATCTCTGCGTTCATTTGTTGAATACTGTGCATAAAAATAGCCATCATGATATAAAGGTGGTTTTGTATGATCTCCAAATTCTTCAGTCTTAAATAGTTCTTTCACTGTATAATCATCAGCACTTTTTTCTATTTGAATCATTGCTGCACCTGCCCGATACCCGCCAATAATCAACAATTTATTATTACCAGCATCATATGCTGTCGAAGAAGGTATCCAGCAACTCCAGTTGGAATATGTCCATAGCACTTCTCCATCTTGTGGATTTATACCAACTACATTACTTGGTTTTGGTTCATTACCTCCAAAACCACCGATGGAAGCAGTAACCATTACAACCTGATCTTTACCATCAATTTTGGCAATTGAAGGACTAACATATCCAAGATTTCCAAGCGAAGGTGTTTTCCATACGATATCTCCGGTAAGCTTATTATAAGCAACTACTCCTGCCTCAGGTGCTTGTGATGCAATAATAAAAAGATCGTTGTAGATAACAGGACATTGAGCGATAGCCCACATAGGAAAATTTCCAGTGACACCAAATCCACCACCTTCTGCACTTGCCGGTTTACCTCCAAAATCTGTCCAGACATTTTTATTCCATACTGGTTGGTGTGTATTAATATCAAAGCAATATAAATCTCCGTTAGGTCCACATGAATATACATGAGTATCATTAACAACAGGAACACTTCTGGAGCCATGAAATTCAACTGAACCAGGTGCTTCATATCCATATTTCCATAACTCTTCCCCGGTTTTCATATCAAAACATCTCATATAATCTCCGTATTCATCATCTCTATCCAGCAAATAAGCTTTACCATTTTTAATTACAGGCCCACCAAAACCAATTCCTACATCTTTAGTCCATAGTTTTTCTGGTCCTTCCTCAGGCCAACTGAGCAATAATCCTTCCTGCGATGTTTCACTATTTCCATTTGGCCCCAGGTACTGTGGCCAATCCTGCGCCTTAATATTTGCAGCATAAGTTATTAGTAAAAGTACCGGTAAAATAATAAGTTTGTTTTTCATTTTTTAATTTTGAGTTGGTAATTGATATTTTAGTTCTTAAGGATTTGAATAAATAAAGCTTTAACGCTTCTCCTGTTCTATATTTTTTTAACAATTGATACTATTGAACAAGGCTATATTCCTCATCTGTTACCGGTCCTAACCAAACTGCCCCTCCTTCATCAGAATTCAGACTAACAGCAATGTGTGCAAATTCACTGTCAGAGGCTGCACCATGCCAGTGTACAACATTTGGTGGTATTTCAACAAAATCGCCTTCACTTACCAATCGGGCAGGTTGGCCTTGTGCCTGGTAAAAACCTCTTCCTTTCGTTATAAACAATAATTGTCCTCCCGGATGTGAATGCCAGTTAGTTCTTGCTTTTGGTTCGAAGGTAACATTTCCATACCTTGCATATAATGTAGTATCTGTTGCTCCCATCATATATAACCATACTGTTCCTGTAAAATTATTATTGGTTACTACTTCTCCTTTGGGAAAAACAGCAGTGGTTGGCTGTATTTGTTCTGTTGTTTTATTCTCCATATTACATGCAGATAGTAGAATCACAAGAAAATACAAGCTATACTTTAATTTATTTTTCATTGTCATATTTATTAGTTTTTCAATTTATATTAAAAATAAAAACCTAAGTTCAATTCAAGAACAGTTACTGCCTGTTTTTGAGTACTTCGTCTAAAACAGACTGAGCATCTTTAGCTTCTTTTTTGCCTATAGAGGACTTTATAACAGTAACGAACTCATTTAACTGGTTGGGTGATAAACCAACATTTAGACAAATTGATAAATGAGAGCGTAACATAGGTTCAACACCGCCAATACTGCTAAGAACAGATACTGTAACCAATTCTCTTTCAGCAAATGTTAAAACGTCTCGTTCGAAAATATCTGCAAACAAATGTTCTTTCAGGAATATCTCGATAACGGGAGCAAAAGCAGCATAACCAGTTTGTGGTCCTGTTATTGGTCTCCCTAAAAGTTCTTCTAAATTTTTTTTCCCTCGATCATACCTGCTAAGAGCGCTGTTTACTGGTGAGGCACCTGCACCCATTTCATCTTCAATTCCTTTTGTTTTTCGCTCGTCAAGAACTTCCATAAATGTTTGCAATCCTCTGATACTACGAGGGAATCCACAATAAGCATACAGATGTACAATTTCTTCTTGTATTTCAGAAACAGTCATTCCGGCATCTAATCCTGTGTTAAGTGCCGCTTTTAAATGTTGAAGCTCTCCTTTTGCTGTGTAAGCAGCAATCTGGATAATACTTTGTTGTTTTGCATTTAAATTATTATTTTGTTCTGACATGTCCTGGGCATTAAGAATTCCTGTTAGACTACAAACAACAACAAATCCGAGGAATAATTTAATTGTCATTTTTTCCATATTTACATTTTTTTATTGTAATTATAAATCTCTATTTTGGGTTTTGAAACCTTGTAAATAGCAAGAAGTGTTTGTTCAAGTTATAAATTGTTTTACTTGTACATTTTTGTTTGTCTCACGATTTTTTCCCACTATTCATACCGAATTAGATACCCCGTGATTGCAATTTATCTCTAAATTTAAAAGCCTTTTCAATTACATCTAATTTGGCTTTTCTTGGGTCGGGCTTGCCAACTGGTTTTCCATCGGGCTGAACATCGAGAATTTCATTCTTTTGAGGATCGTAAACAGGCCATTTAGGCAATCCTTTACCATTAGGATCTCCTGTTTTGGCAAAGTTTACCCAATAAGCATTCATCATTTTGGCTACCTCTTTATCCAATTCTGTTGGAGGGGGTGGGGTTGGTCCGAATCCTCCTGCTCCGAGGTTGTCAAACACATAAGAAATATCGGTTCCATGTCCGGGTCCATAAGGCATTCTTTCTGCCATAGAAGAAGGTACGTATGAGAAAAGGAATATGTAGGCAGGTTCACCAACGGCAGTAAAAGAACTTGCAGTAAACCTTGCAGGTTCTCCCCATACCCAGTCTGTATTAAACCTTGTTTGTACTTCAGCAAATTCTTTTGTACCATCAGGATCATAAGCTTTTTTTGCCTCATCTTCCAGATTACCAAACAGGGAAAACAGCTCTTCTTTTGAAGTAGTGGTATTAACAAAGCTTCCTCCTATTTCTGCACTATTGCTTCCGATCATAAGCGGTACTTTTGCTTGTCTGCCTGCTTTATATGCACTCTCAGAAGTTTCTACAACAAATTTACCGTCCAGAATCGGACCTGAATAAATACGCGGGCCTCCCTGTCCATCAGTTTCTCCACCCGATGCAATCTCTGCAACCGGAAGAGCTCGTAATTTAGCAAGGGCAGCTGCGTCTATTCCTTCAATCCCGAGTTTTCGGGCAAAGTTTATTCCAATTGTTTCTGCAGAAACAGGGTAAAGGGCATCAGCATTTTCTTTATTAATTGGCCTGCCGGTAAGGACACCATCCCTTCCTCCGCTAGAATGACCCACTGCTTTTTGGAATAGACCTTGTGCTTCTGGTATTGTAAGAAGTGAATGAATCGAAACTCCTCCTGCTGAAAACCCGAAAATAGTCACATTTTCAGGATCACCTCCAAATGCAGCAATATTCTGTTGCACCCATTTAAGTGCTGCGATCTGATCCATAAAAGCGTAACTACCCTTTGCCTCTTCCGGATGCTCTTTACTCAACGCAGGAAATGCAAAATGTCCGAGACGTCCAAGGCGATAATTAATTGAAACCAGGATTACTCCTTGTTTAGCAAAACCATTCCCGGATGTGTTACCACTACCTCCAGTAAAACCACCACCATGTATCCATACCATGACTGGCAATTTTGTTTTCTGTTTGGCATTGGCAGGTGTCCACACATTAAGGTACAAGCAATCTTCTGAAGACCCTTCAACGATTGTTCCTGGCGCTCCACCCCATCCTGACTGTGCACAAGTCGGACCAAACTCCTTTGCATCTCGAACTCCATCCCATGGGGTTACAGGTTGCGGCGGTCGCCAGCGAAATTCTCCAACAGGAGGTGCTGCAAAGGGAATACCTTTAAAAACATGTACATCTCCTTCAGTTGTACCTCTTACTTTTCCAGATTTAGTGCTAATTATTGGTTCATTATCACCAGTTTTATTTTGAGCATATAAAAAACAAGTAAAAGAAATAAATATTAATCCTATTGTTAATTTTCTCATTGTAATAGTTTTTTATAATTAATTTTTGTGTTTTTTTTAGTTAAATATTATTCACCGTCAGGTGTCATAAGCCTTGTGAACGATAGAGAACCTAATTTCCATTCACCTTTTTGCTTAATATAGACTTCTGTAACCTCAAATGGGTTGGTAACCTCGTTCCCTCCAACCTCAGCCAGTAGTGTAATTCTATTTAATAAGATAGCTGTATCATCAATAATATTTACAGATACTTCATGGATTTCAGCTTTTTTATACCAAATTCCTCCACTCCTTATGATATTTACTTCCTGTTCTTTTCCCCAGGAACCTCCCATGTGAACAAATACAGCTTTCTCGTGAAAGAGATTCTCCAGAGGTTCTACATTTTTTTCTGCCATCCAGTCCCACTTATGTTTAGAAAGATTTATAATCTCTTGTTCCGTACTCATACTATCTATTTTTGCAAAATCCTTAGCCAAAGACCATTGTACACTTAAGAGCAGTAATAAAAATCCAAAAATTGAAGTTTTCATTTTATTTAAATATTAAGTTATTTCTTTTGCGGTGCTTCTACCCCCGAAAGAGCCTGAATAAATGGAGGAAGACGATCTCCCTGAATTTTGATACCAGCTAACTCCTCATTAAACTGATTCAATTCATCTTTTGTAAAACGGATATTATCTGCCGCTATATTTTCTTTCATATGGGCCATTTGCGTTGTGCCAGGTATAGGTACAATCCACGGCTTTTCAGCCAGTAGCCATGCCAGTGAAATTTGACCCGGAGTTGCTTGTTTTGCTATACCCCATTTTTGCAGTAAAGCCACTAATGCCAAATTATTTGTTACATTTTCCGGTGAAAACCGGGTTTCAGCTCCACGAATATCTCCCTGTGAAAATCGAGTATTGGCATCAATAGCTCCGGTTAAAAAGCCAACACCAAGTGGACTCCAGGGAACAAATCCAATTCCCAATTCTTCACAAAGTGGAAGGATATCTTCATCTGAGCCATGATACAACAATGAATGTTCATTTTGGATAGCAGTAACAGGATATTCTTTATGTGCCCTTCTTACTGTTTGTTTACCTGGTTCTGAAAGTCCATAATTTAAAACCTTTCCTTCATTGATAAGATCTTTAATTGTTCCTACCACATCCTCGATTGCTACTTCGGGATCAACACGATGCTGGTATAATAAATCAATACGATCAGTTTGAAGACGTTTTAACATTCCTTCAACAACAAGCTTGATGTGAGCAGGCTTACTATTAAGCCCTCCAACCATCCTGCCGGTTTCCTGATCTATTTCCCAACCAAACTTTGTTGCAATTACAACTTTATCACGAAATGGCTTTACTCCTTCTCCTAATATTTTTTCTACCTCAAAAGGACCATATGCCTCAGCAGCATCAAAAAATGTTACTCCGTTATCAAAAGCTGTATGTATAATATTGTGCATCTCAGAACGTAAAGGAATAGTTGTTTGATATGTCCTACTCATATTCTGGACTCCCAAACCTATACTTGACACTTCTAATTTACCACCAAGAATTCTACGTCCTGATAAAATAGTTGATGTTGAATTCTGGCTACTCTGATTAATAAGCCCTTCACTACTTTTCCCCATCACTTTATTTACACCAGAGACCGTTGCTAATAATGAACCACCGGCTAAAGCTAAACCGTTGTTTATAAATTTTCTCCGGTTAAGATTTTTTTCTTGCTTATTATTTGATGAACTTTTCATTTGTCTTGATTCAAAAATGTTACTAATTAAACATGCCCCTTTTTTATTCTGATATTTGATTATATATCATCTCTCATATCAATCGTAGAAATCTTTTTTAATATTTAGAGACTGTATAAGATTTACAAATAATTCTACTTATAATCATTTTTAACCTTCCTTTTCTAAGGAGACTCCCAAAATTTTCATCAGAGCAGGACTTATCCTGCCTTTGATGTTGTAACTTCGGTAACTTATTTCTCAGTCTCTCTTGAAGTCCTCCTTTGAGGAGGATTTAGGAGGTCAATTCTATAAGTTCCTGTATCATAAAATTTCACTCTAAAAAAATTAAACAGTCTCTTAGAAAGCCCCTTTGTTTGTTTTTATAATTTTTCTCCAAAAAACTCATTAAGTTTATTCATTGCCTGATCGACATATTCGGGAACATAATAAGTTTGAATATGTGTTGCCCCGGGAATCAGAAAAAACTCTTTCTCCTGGGTTCCTGTTGCCTTGTTAAAGGCGTCGTCTGTCATGTAGTAAGTATCTGCTTTACTTCCTGCCATCATTAGAAGAGGCTGATTTATTAATCCCATATTTGCTGCTGCATCAAAAGCCATAAGATCAAGCAGACTACTCATTGTATAGCGAAATGTAGAATTTGGATGAGCATGGGTATTTCCATAATAAATATATCCTTCTCTATACAGATCAAAAGGTACCTTGGCTATTTGTTCCTCATCTGTTGGTATAGGACTATTAGCTGCATATAACACTTCGCCACCAGCAGCCTCTTGCGCCCTGGCGTCCGATGCTTGTTTTAATCTTTCCTGTATTGTATTGACCTGAGAGTTCATAAATCCGTTACGTCTTACTACTCCCGTATTAAACATGCTTAATGTAGCAACAGCTTTAAATCGTTTATCGGTTTGAGCAGCTGCTAATGAGTAACCTCCACCACCGCATATTCCCAACAATCCCAAATGTTCTGAACTTACACCTGCATATTGTGTGATAAAATCGGCCATCCCCCGAATGTCTTCAATACGGTTTGTTGGTTTATCAATGTTGCGTGGCTCACCTCCACTGGCCCCCTGGTATGATGCATCAGCAGCAATGGCTATATAACCTGATTCTGCCAAACGTTGAGCATATAATCCGGCAACTTGTTCTTTTACCCCACCATTAGGATGTGCTACAACAACTGCAGGATATATTTTTGTTGACTCATAACCAGCAGGTGTATAAACATTAGCAGAGATATCAATCTCATTAAGTTTATATGATACCGGATGTATCTGCACTTTGCCAGGTACATTTTCTGTAATTGCATTTTGATAAACCAAACCAAAAGGATTGTTATTCTTGGTTTGACCGAAAGAATTAATACTTGTTGTCATTATGATAATTATAAAAAAAAGATTTCCTGTTTTTGTTTTCATCTTTGTTTTCCTCCCTTATTGTTTTTTCTATAAGCATATTTTGAGGGTGTCTAACGACTCTGTCAGGTTTTAACAAATGATTGATTTTTAACCTGTCAGAGTTCAAAGAACCTGACAGAGTTTACAATCAAATGACTTTTTGGACAGCTTCTTCATTTATAACATGCTATTCTTTTATATGTCGTTTCCAAAACTTTACAGCCAGGTCTAGCCATCCTTCTGCATCTGTACCTGTTCCAAGTCCAAATCCATGCCCGGCGCTTTCATACCTGCGATATTCAACTTCTACTCCGGAATTTTTTAGGTTTTCAACCCTTCTTTCAACTGTATTAATATTAGCAATCCGATCATTAGCTGCAACAGTAATAAAAGCCGGGGAAAAATCACTTGAATAACTTGATTGGCCGGTATAAGCTATAACAGCAGTAGCCGGTTTGGAAATAGTTACTCCTCCGTAAAATGAAACCCCGTTCAGGGCAATATTACCAGCCATACGAGCTCCTGCAGAGCCACCCCAAACAGAGTAATCTTTTGTAGAGACACCAAGTGATTCTGCATTTTGGTAAATAAACGAAATTACTGCTGCTAAATCTTCGGTAGCCCACTGACCACTACCAATTCTGTAACGAATTACAAAAGCATTCAATCCGTGTTTACTGATTTGCTGTGCCAATGGAAACCCTTCATGCAGAGAACCGACATAAGAAAATCCACCTCCTGGGCAAATTACAGCAATCGGAGCCCCGGGATTACCTCTAAAGAAAAATAATCCGGTATTTTCTTTATTCGGTTCCCGCTGCTTTTGTTCATCCGTATAGTAATTGTAAAAAATTGTTTTGTCATTGTTTACCTCATCAATCATATAGTTAAGAGCGTTAACAACATCAACCGGATTTACATGACTGTGATAAGGCATAAGTGAACCAACATTGCTTAATTGAGTATTGTAATACCTGGAATTATCATCCCGGGGTAACATTAATTCACCAAAACCTTGAAAAGCAGGATGATTTACTATTTCGATAACGCTACTATTTGTTGATAGATGAGTTAACATTATATTCGCATCCATTAAATTTGGGGACTCAATATTGAAATTCTCCTCTACAATTAAACCTTTACCTGTACAACTAAATAAGTTAACCATTAAAAACAATAATATCAAGTTATTACAGGAGCCTAATAGCTTTATACTCGTTAAATATTGATATGAATAATATTTAGTTTGTAAAGGTCTCATACAATCATTTTTACTGTTTCTTTATTTTAGAGAATAACGTATTAGTATTTCTTATAAATCAAGTACCCGACTTCCCATCCATTTTATTATTTCCGGATCCCGGTGATCAAAAAAACTACTGCTTTTCATGTCTAACGTTGCTATAGTTTGCATTTCCTCAGGATTCAGTTCAAAATCGAAAATCCCGAAATTTTCTTTCATCCTTTCTTTTTTTACTGTTTTAGGTATTGCAACCACACCTCTTTGTGTAAGCCAGCGTAGAACAACCTGGGCAATCGATTTATTGTATTTTTTACCTATCCCTGCTAATAATCCATTCGTAAATAGGTTATTCCTGCCTTCTGCAAAAGGCCCCCAGGATTCTATCTGAACATGATTATCAGTTAAGAATTTTTGGGTTTCGATTTGCTGCTGAAACGGATGTGTCTCGATTTGATTCACAGCTGGGGTAATCTCATGGAATGTTATTAGATCCATTACCCTGTCAGGATGAAAGTTACTAACTCCGATAGCCCTAATTTTTCCCTCCTTATATAATTCTTCCATTGCCCTCCATGAACCATGTACATCTCCATACGGCTGATGAATCAGGTAAAGATCCAGGTAATCTAACTGAAGCTTATTCAATGATTTCTCAAAAGCTTCTTTCGTTTTCTCATAACCGGTATCCTGCACCCATAGTTTTGTTGTTATAAACAAATCTTCTCTTGCTACAGCACTTTTTTTAATGGCTTTACCAACAGCTGTTTCATTCATATAAGATGCAGCGGTATCAATTAAACGATATCCTGTATCAATTGCATCAAGCACACTATTTTCACATTCTTTCTGATCGGCTATTTGAAATACGCCAAATCCAAGAATGGGCATTTCTACTCCATTATTCAGCTTTACGACTTTCATTCTACTCTATTTATCTAATCCTTTTTCTTTTAACCATTCTGACATTAAATCAGCAATTTGAACATTGTTTAAATCTGAGAAAGGGAAATGGGTATTTCCTTTTATTCCAATTTCAGGAAGATGCACAACTGTTACATCGCCACCATGACTATTAACAACATCTCTCCATAATTTGGCCATTTCCAGTCTAACACGCCAACCATCCTGCCCTGGATTGGGATTTGGTTCTTTAGGAATAAAATCGCCATAATAAATTATTATAGGAATTTTTGTTAGTTTCATAAAATCTTCCATTGGAATTCCAGCTGCTACAAGTGTTCCACCAGAACTTGCCATGGGTTCCGGAACTTCTCCTTCAGGAAAAACAAAGTTGCTTCCAGGCTCATAGGATACTATGGCTTTTATATTCTGATTTTTAATTGCAGTAGGCCACCCCATTCCTCCAGAATGTGAATGACTAACAAGTATTCCGGGACCAATCTTATTAAACAACGCTGAAACCGCATCTGTATTTACATCATAATCAATTGGGCCAACGTTAGGTACCATCTGACGAAAATACTGGTCAAGTGTTGCTGAATCGCGGGCAAACTGTACACCCTCGAAATAGTCTGGCCAGATACCGACACGGAATGTCCCGAACCATCCTTGTTCATCAGGAATAGGAGATATTGTGCCCTCAGCCATACTTCGTCCGGCATTTCCCCTTCGTGGCTGATCAATTACATATACAGGAAATTTTCGGCGTAAAAAAATAGTTTGAAATCCTTCTCTCCCGTCAGGTGTAGTTTCCCATGTTTTTGAAAACTGTCCGATTCCATGCCACATAACTAATGGATATTGTCTTGCTTCTGCAGGTACCTGGTAAAAAACATATGCATGATCCCCATGATATGTTTGTCCTTCAGGAGTTTGATTATAAGGATCAAAAGTACCGGGATTTGTTTTTACTGTCCCTCCTACAGCAAAGCTTCCTTGCTCTCTAATAACCAGAAAGTTCTCCTGATTTGGATTCTCTGGTGTACTATTACATGAAAAAAAAGTTATAAATACCAATAACGGAAAAATATTCTTCCATGTAAGAAACTTTTCGTTAATTATTTCTGCATAGATAACACGTTGTGTTTTTCTTTTGTAATTTTTATTTTCCATACTCTTATTTTTTCAACAACACAAAATTAAAGCATTAACAAACAGTATTTTGTGTAAAAAACACTGTTTTTACTACCATTTTTACTGAATAGATTTAAATCCTTCTTTTTGCATTAGATGAATGCTTAAATTTGTTTTACATAACATCAAAAACATGAAAAAGATGCAGCGATTTGACACGGTAAAAGAATACAACGATTTTAACAATCACGAAACCTTGCACCCCTTAGTAAGTGTTATTGACTATTCCAAAGCTGATCCCAGAATATTAACAAAAACTTATTATGGTCTCTACATGGTAATATTAAAGGATGTGGTATGTGGGGATATTCGCTATGGAAAAAACACATATGATTACCAGGAAGGGACGCTTATTTTTATTGCACCGGGGCAAATATTGGAAAACACATCCAGTAAAGAACTATACCAACCCAAAGGACATGGAGTAATCTTCCACCCGGATCTTTTACCAGGTACTTCTTTAGGCAAACTAATTAATGGATATAATTTTTTTAGTTATAACGTAAATGAAGCCCTTCATATATCTTTGCGAGAGCGACAAACCATTATAAATTGTTTTGATGAAATAAGTTATGAATTGGAACATGCCGTAGACAAACACAGTAAAAAACTTATTGCTTCAAATATTGAATTATTACTGAACTACTGCGAGCGTTTTTATGATCGACAATTTATCACCAGGGAAAATGAAAACAAAGGAATTATTGGACAATTTGAAGAAAAATTAAACGAATATTTCTCATTGAACAAATCCAATACAATGGGCATTCCTTCTGTTACCTATTTCGCTGATGAGTTCTATTTATCGCCCAACTATTTTGGCGATTTAATTAAAAAAGAAACCGGCAAATCAGCCAAAGAATTTATTCTGAATAAAATAATTGATGTTGCAAAAAATAAGATTTTTGAACCTAATAAAACGGTTAGCGAAATTGCCGGCGAATTAGGATTTAAATATCCCCAACATTTTAGTCGTATGTTTAAAAAAGAGACTGGTTATACTCCAAATGAATATCGCAACTTGAATTAAGAAAAGTTATATGAAGCGTGGCAAAATTCGAAATACTTTAGTGTCCCAGTATACTAAATTGGGAGCGATGCAATGGATGCAATGCAATGCAGCTTTCATATTCCCTCGCCTTGCATGCTTTATAGCTACTATGTGCCCAGTGCTTACTCATTATCCATTATCTGGTTCATCCAGTTTATTTATTAAGTTATCAAAGTCAGATTGGTAAAGCTGGTCTTGTATTATACGGTATTTTTCAAATTCACTTTCTGCATGTGATTTTGCAATTGCAGCACTAATTTCCCCTGCATTTTGAAGTATTTTTCTATCATCAAATTGCAAAAACAAATCAAGTCTCTTTGCCCAATCTTCCATTGACATTGGAATTTTGCGTTTTGCTCTTTCTTCCGCTAAATCCAAATAGGCATTGACAATCCGACCTAATGATTCCAATTCTTCTTGGTTTAGATAGTTTTTAGCGATTGATACATCACTTTTCAAAATTTTCCCTTTCGGACTATTTTTCCATGATGTTAACCCCATGCTTTCTTTCTTACTGTCTGCCCTTTTAACAATCAATTCAGCCGCTGTATGGTTATGAATTGCGTAATGCAACTTATTTTGAACCTTTGCGAAAAATTCTTTTGTTGTAGGAGCATCTGTATTATAATCGATACTTGTGGAATATATGTCTGTAATTTTTTGATAAAAACGACGTTCACTTAATCGAATTTCTCTAATTTCTTCGAGTAAATGCTCAAAGTAATCTTCATCTAAGAATGCTCCATTTTCCATTCGTTTTTTATCAAGAACATACCCTTTTATAGCATATTCTCTTAAAACCTGCGTAGACCATTGTCTAAATTGTGTTGCTCGAATAGAATTAACACGGTATCCTACTGAGATAATAGCATCAAGATTATAAAAGTCTACGTCACGATTAACTTGTCGTTTTCCTTCTTGTTGAACTATTCGAAAATTTCGAATAGTTCCTCTCTCTTGAATTTCAGAGCTTTTATAAATTTCTTTTAGATGGTAATTTATTGTATTGACTTCAACATTAAATAATTCTGCCATCAATTTTTGACTTAACCAAATTGATTCGTCTTCATATCTAACTTCTATTGTAGATGTCTTGGTCTGATTGGTAAACACCAAAAATTCGGCGGTGCTATTTCTTATTTGTAACTTTTTATCTTTTGAATCTTTATTTGTCATTATTTCATTTTCAACAAATACAAATATACAATTTTCAAGTTTGCATAATTTTCTTGTATTGAGCACAACTACAGATAAAAAACATACCCCGTTTCTAAAAACTTTGAAAAGTTATTGTATTTACTTAAATATTTAACCAATAGGTTAACTTCAAGTTAATTGATCTAAACCGTGGGCCAAAATCCTTAGTAATATAGTTGTCGTTATATACCAGGTGAAGATCAGACAATGGGGCAAACCTCCATTGCAGACGTGAATTAACACCCAGGTTTTCACGTTGGCTACTATATTGTACAAGGGTTGACCAAAATAATTTTTTACTAAAAGTAATATCTGTAGATGGGGACAATAACCACAAATCAGCATCTGAATAAGGATTAGGCAATCTTATTCCGTCGTAATTAAAAGCTAAACGGAATGAAGCCCAGGGCTGTACACGGTAAGCAATCTCCCCTCCCAGTGAAAAAAGACTACCATTATAAAACTGGCCTAATGTAGATTGAAAATTGTAAGTAAATAAATTTGCAAGATTCGACTGGTAACTTGCATCAAACTGATTATATGTATAGCTTTTGTTGCCTGGCAAAGGTACACCGCCGGAAGTCCTGGTTGGATCAAAATCGTATAGAAGATAAACATAATTGTTTATAAGATTTGCTTCCAGTTCTGATGAATTCTTGAATTCGGCCGTCCATGTAAGTGTATATTCATAATCTGTCTGTTTTAGATCCAAACTTGGTCTCAACCATCGTGATGATAATAAACTAAAACTATTAGAATTAACGATACTGTTTGATGGATAAAAAGTTCGTGTAACAGAATTACTTATTTTAAACACGTCTTTTCTTGGTATAAATCCTAGGTCGGAAGTAAAATCCTGATCAATATAAACAAAATCATTTAACAAACGCCATTTTCTGGTATTGTAAACGAGATATGCCCGGGAAGACAAATTGCCTTTGGTATCATCAGGGTTTAATGACTTATGAAGGTAAATGTTACCAATCCACTTATCATTCGTAGAAGCCAGGTTATAATCGAGACCAACAACCCTGTTATATTCATCGTTTTTGTCAAGAAAATCATATTGTTTAAACGATTGTCTGTTAATCATAAAAAAACCAACATTTGAACGTGCAAACATCTTTTTCTGAAGTGCAAACATCATATTGTTATTTGAAGCAATGCCATTATCCACATCTTCATCTGTTTGAACATTTAAGAAACCAAGCCGCCAATCTTCATTTATCTTCCCACTTAACCTGGCCCCACCAAGTATCCTGTTTTCTATCTGGTTGCCATTGTTGTTGCGAGCAAGACCTATTCTTCGTGAAAAGAACGGATTGGCATCACTACTACTACCAAAGCTTCCAAAAAGATCACTGTTATCTATAAAAAACTGTCGTTTTTCAGGAAGAAAAACTTCAAAGCGTGTCAGGTTTGTATAAATAGCATCAACCTCAACATTAGAAAAATCAGGATTAACAGTGATATCCAGGTTCATGCTATTTCCTATTGGCACTTTAGCATCACCGCCAAACTTTAATTTACTATCGGTAGTATTTGACTCAAAATCTTTTGATGCAAGTCCATTAACATATGGAATAACTGTAAAAGGGGCCCTTGATTTTCCCAGCGGTTTTTCAAAAACCATTTTATTCATAAAAGCCAAACTTGACAGTAATTGGTTTTGAGGAACATGCGCCCAGGCGCTTTGTTCATTTGCACCTATATCCCAACGGTAACACTGCATACGCCATTCTGTTTCCCCTTCTTTAAACTTTATTGAAGAAAAAGGAATAGCTGCTTCCATGATAAAATAACCATCATATATTTTGCTTTCCAACTCCCACTTTTGATCCCAGTTTGCATTAAAACCAGTTGCAGCCCCACCTTGGGAAATAAACGCCTCACGTTGAACCCCATATGGTGTCATTCCAAAAAGGAAGGCTGTATTCCCATCTTTAAATGTATCAAATACAATAGTTACATTATCACTTGTTGTACCCCTGAAATCACGACGTAAAGAAGAGACAACATATTTATCTGATGATGCTTCGCCCCGGATTCCAACATATAAAAAATGATCGTTATATAGGAGCCTGAACTCGGTAGGATATTTTGTTTTGGCGGTATCGGTAGGAAAGAATTGCCAAAAATTGCTTCCTTTGTCTGCCATTTGCCAGGCTGCTTCATCCAAAACCCCATCAAGCTTAATTTCATCTGTGATGAATTTAACCGTGATTTCCCTGCCTGGTTGTTGTGCTGAAAGAGAATATGACAATAATAGAATTACTGAAATAAAAAAAAATTGTATTCGTCTCATAAAACTGCCCTCTCATTACAATGATGTACTTAATCTATTATTTCAAATACAAAATTAAAGTATTAACACATAACGTTTTGTATCAAAAACACTGTTTTAACTACCATTTTTACTGAAGTGATTTTAAGATCATTTTTTGCATTGTAAGAATGTTTAAATTTGATTTCAGAAGGTCAATTTTATTAGAAAAATGATTCTATTAGCTCAATAACCTTAACTCTGATGATACAACCAAACGAGTTCTTTACATATTTGATACAAATTCAGAAAAATCGATGCTATGGTCTATCTATTATTATAAATGGATTTTGAGAATACGGAGCCTGGTACTAAAATAATAGTTAAAATTTGTAATTGAGTGAACTACTATCTCCACTAGTTGATGTTTCTTCTTCTCACAAAAGGATAGTTAGTAGTTAGTTTTGTATTAATAATCGAGAAAGCCACCGGTGATTTTACTGGTGGCTTTTATTTTTTATTACAGTTTTTAAGCCAACATAGTTTTGGGACTTTCCGCAACTGCGGATTTCATGCCAACGTAGTCAGGACGTTTTTCACAATTGTGGATTTCATGCCAACGCAGTCAGGACGATTTTCACAACTGTGGATTTCATGCCAACGCAGTCAGGACGATTTTCTCCATTGTGGAAAGCTTGCCGACGTGGTTGGGACAGTTTCCGCAAAAAAAACTATTGGATCAGATTTTTGCAGCAGATTTTTTTAAATGCTTTATCAAAAGGGCTCTTAAATCTGCTTGTTTTATTGGCTTGCTTATATAATCAACACAACCAGCAGCCAGTGCTTTCTGACGTTCGTTATATTCAGCATAAGCCGTTTGTGCAATTATTGGAATACCGGGCTTTATTTTCAATATAGCCTTTGTGGCATCATATCCTGAAATATCTGGCAACCGAACATCCATAAAAATAATATCTACAGTGTGTGTTTGCATAAAATTTACAGCTTCCGTTCCAGTAGTAACTTTAAATATATTTTTAACATCTTTTGATAAAATTTCCTGAAGGAATATTGAATTAAACATATCATCTTCAACTATCAGTAAAGATTTATTTGAATTTAAACTTAATCGTTCTTTCTTTTTTATAATTGTTATGTTTCTTTTTAATTCACTGGAAATGTATTTAATGGTAAAATAGAAGGTTGTTCCTTTACCAGGTTCTGATTCAAACCATACTTTTCCTCCTAATAGCCCTACAATTCCTTTTACAATTGAAAGCCCAAGTCCTGTACCTCCAATACTCTGAAAATCCGGATGTACTATCCGGGTAAATCTTTCAAAAATAAAATCACTTTTATCTGGAGCAATACCAATTCCGGTATCAGTAACATAAAAAAGCAACATATCGTTTTCCAATCTGCAACCACATTGAACTGAGCCAGCTTCGGTATATTTAAATGCATTTGTAATAAGGTTAATTAATATCTGCTTAAGCTTAACACTGTCTGTCCTAATCTCTATAATATCCTCATCGGATATATGTTGCATCAATAATGGAATATGCTGCTTGGAAGTTCGTTCCTGGTAATCCCTGAAAAACAAATTCAATTCTACAAATAGATTATTGATATTGCATTCTCCGATATTCAGGGTATATTGCCCTGATTCAATTTTTGAGATATCAAGTAAATCGTTAATTATATCGAGTAAATCGCTCCCGCGCTGTTCAATTATTTTGGTGTACATATTAAGTTTCTCTTTGTCGTTAAGGTTATCTGCTAATAAAGCCGAGAATCCTATAATTGCATTCATGGGGGTCCTTATTTCATGGCTCATATTTTGCAGGAATGCTGTTTTTAACCTGTCACTTTCTTCTGCTTTTTCTTTGGCTATAATTAATTCTTCGTTTGTTTGCCGTAGCTCTTCATTTAAACTTTCATATTCTTCATTTTTCTCTTTTACATAGAATTCATTCATCTCGGCATTTTCTTTGGCAATCTTTAGCTCTTCATTTATTTCTTTATGCTCTGTAATATCCTGGGCTGCACCCCAAAGCCCTATTATTTCTCCTGACTGACTGAATATAGCTTCTCCCCGAACCCACATCCATCCATTGCTCTTATCTTTTCTGATTGTTTTAAGCTCAAGCTCATAAGGAATACCTGTTTCTTCAGTCCGTGCTAATGATGTAGATAGTATCTCCCAACTCTCTGGTGTAAATAATTTCCCATGTTCATTAAATGGTGGTGGAGGAAGGTTAGGATCGAACCCATACATTTTATACAGTTCTTCGGTCCAGGTAACCTCGTTTGTTGCAATATCTAAATACCAACTCCCGACATGGGTAATTTTCTGTGTCCTTTGCAATTCCTGGTTTTTTCTTTGCAATACAATTTCTGATTGTTTCCGTTTTGTTATATCAATAGACAAAATAAAAACGCCCTCCTCTACGGGCTGTATACTTAAATCAAACCAACGCTTTTCATTCGTTGAAAATAGAAATTCAGTCTCTAAATGATATAATTTACGTTCTTCGAGACAGCTTTTTATTTTTTGATACACATTTGTTTCTGTAATTCCCGGCCACATGTCCATGTACGTTTTACCCAACAGCTCTGAATTAGGGCGTTGATTATGAATTGCTGCCGTTTTATTTAGATAAATATATTTCCAGTCAAAATTGATAATCTGACAACCTTCCAATAAATTATCTAAAGTTGTAATTAAAAGTTTCTCTCTTTCCTCTGCCCTTTCCTTTTTTAAAACTTCTTCTTGTATATTTTTTAGCTTGGTAATATCTAAGTGCAAACCAATCATACGTATAGGTTTCCCTGTTTCATCACGAATAGCCTTTCCATAACATCGAATCCAAACTGTAGACCCATTTTTATGTGTATAGCGTACTTCCTGATCATACGGATGGTTTTCGTCTTCTATGTGTTTATGAAAATTATCCAATGCTACTGCTAAATCATCCTTATTAATTATATTTTGCCAGGCGTCCGGGCTATGGGGCATTTCCTTTGGATCATACCCCAAAGTAGTCCAAAAACGCGAATTCATCCATTCGTTTTCGGGGTGTTCCAAATCCCAATACCACATACCATCAAGCAAAGTGTATTGAATAAAATCGAAGATTGTATTATCTTTTCTTAATAATTTGTAAAGTTCCAGTTCTAAATAATTTTTCATCTTAAATCCCCTTGTCGTTTATGATATTAATATTTAGAGATGCATCTTTCCCATGTCTACATTTAAAACAATTATATAATGATGCAAAAGGCTAATAAGGCATAGAACAACTTCATTTTATCTTAAGTATTTTTAGTTTAAACCAACATCGCTCTATAAATTTACGGTCTAAAGTTTTTTTTAAGAGAATTAATTAATAACAGTGTAATTTTAACTTATCTTAAAGTTACAAAAATCTTAATACTATTTTTCATTGGTGCCCGATAAAAACCGGACAGTTTATTTTTTTTGCTCAAGCCGCAACACTGTTATTAAATTGAATTCTAGTCTGTAGCAACCACCCTTCGAATACGCTCAGAGTGACAGTGTGGCTGAGTATATAGTCGAAGCCTTATTCCTTAACTTAACAACAACGGCAAAGCATATAAAATAATTTTGAAGAAATTAATCTAAAAAGAGCCTCTCACGGGACTTGAACCCGCGACCTGCTCATTACGAATGAGCTGCTCTGCCAACTGAGCTAAAGAGGCAACGAGATAAAATTATAAAATTTATCGATTTGTAATTGCTCTTATTCTTTGTAAAAGTGTTGGGTGCGAATAATGAAAAAATACATACGCCGGATGTGGCGTCAAGTTTGATAAATTATTTCTTGATAATTTTTTTAATGATGATATTAATTCCTTACCATCAAAATACTCATCTGCAAACTTATCTGCCTGGTATTCATTCTTGCGAGAAAAAACATTCATTATCAAACCAACTATTGTAGATACCGGGCTATACAAAACTCCAAAGGCTATTAATCCCAGGTGAAAACTTGGTGTATCAGACCCCAGGGCTTTTGAGAGAACCGGATTATTGATAAATAACGATAAAATAAATAATGTTATTCCTGTTTGGATCGTTGAGATGACAATAGAAATTAACGTATGTCTTTTCTTGTAATGTCCAATCTCATGTGCCAGGACCGCAACAATCTCGTTAACTGTTAAGTCTTTTATTAATGTATCATATAGAACAATTCGTTTTTTTGCACCTAACCCACTAAAGTATGCGTTTGCTTTTGTAGAACGTTTTGAACCATCAATAACAAAAATATTTTGAAGTTTGAAACCAACTTTTGAAGAAAAGGCCTGAATTGCATCCTTTAATTCTCCATCTTCCAAGGGTGATTGTTTATTGAATAACGGCACTATTAATGACGAATAAAACATTGCCATAAAAATTGAAAACGTACTTATTGCTATCCAGGTATAAATCCAAAAAGATTCTCCTACAGTTTCGTAGAACCAAACTACCAATGCTAAAATACCGCCTCCAAGAATAGCTCCTAACAGCCAACCTTTAATCTTATCAAGAATATATATTTTGGGAGTAGTTTTATTAAAACCAAATTTTTCTTCGATAACAAATGTATCGTAAATAGAGAATGGAGTATTTATGATATCAGTAGCAAACATTAATATTCCGAAAAACACAAGTGGAAGCAAGATTGCATTTGTTGTTATGCCCCTGGCTATCTCATCTGCAAAAGCAAATCCTCCCAGAAACATCATCAAAAGAACAACAATAAAACTAAATGTTGAAGTAATCAAAGAATACCTGTCATTTACTTTTTTATAGTCTTGTTGTTTTTTATACTTCTCAGCATCGTATACATCTTTTAATTCTTCGGGCAATTCATTGGACCAATTTTTAGAATTTAAATAGTCTAAGGTGCGTTCCAATATAAAATCAAAAACAATGATACCAATGATGATGTAAAAAACAGTATTAAACATTTTTCTTTTTTAAAAATTGGTTGCGAAAATACAAAAAAAGGTTGTCATTTAAATTGATGACAACCTTTCCCTATTTTTTAATTTATAAATATTAAGTATTCATTGCACCGCAAACATTAATTACTTGTCCGCTTACATATGATGATAAGTCAGAAGCAAGGAATAATGTAACATTTGCAACATCTTCAGGGGTCCCACCTCTTCGTAATGGAATTGTTTTAATCCATTCGGCTTTTACTTCTTCAGGTAATTTTCCTGTCATTTCAGTAATAATAAATCCTGGTGCAATGGCGTTATGCCGAATACCCCTAGCTCCCATTTCTTTAGCAGCAGACTTTGTAAATCCTATTATTCCAGCCTTTGAAGCAGAATAATTACATTGATTAGCATTTCCAGATACACCAACAACAGAACTCATGTTTATAACACTTCCACTAGCTTGTTTCCACATAACAGGCTGAACCGCTTTTGTGAAATTAAAAACTGATTTTAAATTTACATTTATAACAGCATCCCATTGGTCTTCAGTCATTCTTTTTAATGCACCATCTTTTGTAATACCTGCATTATTAACCAATACATCGATACGGCCAAATTCTTTTGCAATCTCTTTTACTATTTGCTCAGTATCATCAAAATTACTAGCATCACTTGCATAAGCTTTTCCTTTAACACCAAGCTCATTTATAGCTTTTTCTACTTCTTTTGCATTATCATCATAAAACAAATCTGTGATGGCTACATTTGCGCCTTCTTTTGCTAAAGTAAGTGCTATGGATTTACCAATACCTCTGGATCCACCGGTTACGATAGCTGTTTTACCTTCTAATAATTTCATTCTTAAAATAATTTTTATAAAATTTTCAGCTAAGTAAATAAAGTTAAATTAATTTATCAACATACACTTATCTACAATCTTCCCAAAAGTACCTAACGACAATATTTAAGAAACACGATGTAACACCTTATAAACAATAAGAACCTCATTCTTATTTGCAGAGATGCTATAGTTAAAAAAGAAAAAAATTACCATGTAAAATGAACCTTAAATTCTAGAAAACATGGCTTACAGAAGCTTATAATCAAATATCGACTCGTCTTCCCGTTTTTGAACTTTCAAAAGCGGCTTTTATTATTTTAATAACCAACAAAGATTCTTCTGGCTTTACAAACAACTCTTCGCCGTTTACCAACGCATTATAAATATTATTGTAATAGATTCGATAATCTCCTGGAATTGTTTCTATAACTCCTTCGAAATGTAATCCGTTTATTTCTGAGTTAAGGGTGCCCCAATCATCAACAAAATCTTCTCCCCAGGCTTCTACTCCCGGTAGAATTCCTTTTTTTAAATCAGCTTCCTGAGGATCAATCCCCCATTTTAAAAAGCTACCATTTGTTCCATGTAAAATATACCGGGGTCCTTCTTCTCTTACGAGGTAACTACTTTTACATTTCACCTTCACATTCTCATAATACAGATTGATATCGTAATAATCATCCACCTTGCCTCCGGTACGCATTATCCTAATATCTCCATCTACGGCATCTGGTTTTCCAAATAATACTACAGCCTGATCGATCATGTGTGCACCCAGGTTATATGTAATTCCTGTACCACTTTCTGGTATCTCTTTCCAGGTTCCTTGTTTTACAAAATTCCTGTACCTGTCAAAATGTGATTCAAACTCAACAAGTCGTCCAAGCAAACCATCAGCAACAACTTTTTTCACGGTCATAAAATCTCCGTCCCATCGACGATTCTGAAATACAGACAGTACTAATCCTTTTTGTTTGGCTAGTTGAACCAACTCCTCCCCCTGTTCTACTGTTTGCACAAAAGGTTTCTCAACAACTACATGTTTACCTGCTTCGAGTGCTCTTTTGGTATATTCATAATGCGAATCATCAGGTGTATTTACAACAACTAACTCTATGCCCGAATCATTAATAATATCATCAAAACTTCTGACAATCGTAGCTTCCGGAAACATATCTTTGGATAGACTTTTTGAGCGCTCAAATATTTTCGTTACAATAAAGTTTGGATTTACTTTTAACAAAGGCCCGTGAAAGACCAAACCAGACATTCCGAATGATGTTATTGCTGTATTTATAATTTTTGACATAGTTTTTAAATTTGGGATTATTTCAAAACTAACATTTTTTGGTAGACAAACCTTACTTCAACTTAAATACATCAACTAATTAGGAGAGACAAAGATTAGTTATTGACTAATAAAGAGGTTGTTTAGCAGCATTAATATAATAAGATATTAAGATGACCTCCTAAATCCTCCTGAACTGAGCTTGCGAGCTCGCCGAAGGCAAAGGAGGACTTGAAGGCTGTTTTAGTTATTATCTCGAAGTAGCGATATGTCCCATCATCAGTCCTTTTTATACATAAATTGTGGTTAATTACAAAAGAGCATCCTGCCATAATTTAAGCTAAAAAAATTTGATTTTAGTATCTAATTAGATACATTTGTGTAAAATGATTTTTAAATGCCAACGATTGACAGTTTTAATGGTATCAAGATATATGTTTACAATGGAGAACATCGGCCACCTCATATTCACGCTGATTATAATGAATTTGAAGTATTGATAGAAATAGAGAGAGCCGTTATTTATTCTGGTAATTTACCGAATCGACAGTTAAAACAAGTGTTTGATTGGTTGGCTGGCAATGCAGATTGGGCTTTAGAAGTGTTTTATGAATTAAATCCTGAGTTAAAATGAGACAGAGTATAAAAATACCACGAATTTTAAAAATTAACTGGATAAAAGAATTATCAATTTCAGTTGTTTTTAATAATGGAGAATCAAGGATTATTGATTTTAGAAAAGTTCTTAAAAGGATTGGAGTGAATGAAAGTTCACCTGCTTACATTTTATTCGACTCGAATGAATTTGCAAAAGTTGAGCTTGAAGGAAATACTCTTTCATGGAGTAATGTTGAACAATACATTACAATGAGAAATGGAAAAAAAATGAAAGTTCCATATGAGATTGGAGCAGATGTTTTATTAAAATATAGCCAGCCTGAAAAATCAGAACTTTCATTAAAAATAGGTCAATTGATTAGAGAAGCAAGATTAAAAAGCGGATTGACACAACAAGATTTAGCGTTAAAAAGTGGTACTTCCAGGACATATATTTCTCGGATTGAGAATGACCGTTCAGATTTAGAGATTGCTACTTTGAGAAAAATTATTGAAACTGGATTAGGCAGGAAATTAGATATATCAATAAAGTAACTAACCACAACATGCAGTCACAACAGTTGGGGTTCAGTGGTTTGCGAGCATTTGTTCTCCCATAAACTTCTTACACGGTGGATAGAATTGTAATAGGCAGGTATTTCAATGCCTGTTACAAAAAGCAAATTTACCTCTCATCCAGCAAAGCTGTATCTTTCTCCCTCTCTTCTCAATCAGGGAGAGTAAACGTTAAAATAAAAAACGTGTAAATGAAAGACCAAAATAATAGCTGTAGAACTTTGCCGCATTTTCTTCCGACCGACTTTCGTGTTTATTTATAAGACTCCTACAATAACAAAGCTCAACTTGATAATTCTTTGCAAAAGAAAAACCATACCCCGCATTAAGAAATAAAGAATGCTACAACCAGAAATAAAATTTGCCTGTTCATGTTAGATTAGTTTAACCATATAAACTATCTGGAACAGGCAATTATTGTTTCTTCCTTAAAACTTTTAACCGCAGAGTACACAGAGTAACGCAGAGGGAAGGATTTCTACATTTTCCCCAGGATACTTTTGGGGACGCCATCTTTATGTAAAGTAATTCCAACCGTCTTCATTTTCACATAAGCTTCAGACATATAAAGGAATCCTTTTTCAGCGCCAACTTCACCCCATGAATTTTTAATTTTGTAGTATACATTCCCTTTTTCATCTTTTGCCCTTCCAACCAGATGCATCAGGTGATCGTCTGTTGTACTGTAGTTCATAAAATTTTCCTGTCTGTTTTCTATCGTAACATCAACTTCTTCCAGGTAATTCTCGAATAATTCCCCAGTTTCAATTTTTTCCGGCAAAATAGCTAGCCCCGCTTTTTGTGAAAATCCTTTTTCACTTACATCACCGTCCCATGAAATGGTATAACCATTTTCCAAAGCATTGTTTATAATCTGCATCATCTCATCCAATGACACATTAAAATAACTTTGGTTTGAATAATTATCCGGAATCTCAAGAATAAAATAATCATCAAAAGGATGATGTGAGAAAGAAGTAAAATGAAGGTAATCATCTGCATTAAGACCGAGTTCGTTTGCAAAAGATTTAGGAGTATATTCTTTTCCTTTATAAACAAATTTAGCCGGGACTTCCCCAAGGTAAGAATCAAGGATTTTGTTAGTAGCTTCCTGCCAGCTTGTTGAAGGTTTTCCTGATTTCACAACACCATCAAGATACATTTTTAAACTTTCGCTAAGTTCACTATGATCATGATATTTACTGCCATTTATCAAACCAGAATATGCCTCATCAGGAATAACTCCGTATCTATCCAACGTCTTAATTACATCATGCGCAAGACTTCCCTCTCCAAAATTCGCTTTTCCTTGTCTGAGTACATAGTTCAATGCTTTATCCTCATATACCTTTCGGGCATTAAACATTTCAGAAAGGTTATACTCGCCTTTTCCCATGCGAATAAGTTCTGCTTCTAAAAAAGATGTAGTAGCAAAACTCCAGCAAGTACCTGTTCTTTGTTGATTTTTTACTACAGTACAAGAGATATCAATCTCATCTTTAATTTCATACTGTGCACTAACAAATAAACTGGAAACAACGAAAGCTAAAAACAGAATGGAAGTCTTTAAATTCATATCTTATTCTTTTAAATCATTTGGGCAAATATAACCTCAAAAATATCGAACCAATATATTTTTAATTCAAAATTTACAATAAACTAACAAATATCATATAGTTAACGCTGACCGAAGACTGGATAACGGAGACTGGTGACTGGTGACTGGAGACCGGTGACTGGAAATTGTAATCTCATTTTTTTGGATATTAGTTGGTGATTTTTGAAGTTTTGTAATTTTTTATGTTCTGTAAGTACTATCTGGAAAAAGGCAGGCACTTTATTGCCTGTGATACACATCCGCATATTATCCCTTCAGGCCGTAGGCCTGGAATGAATCATTGCGATGGTTTCATTCTATCTACAGGATGAAAGGAAGATTTATAACATAGTTAATACTATGCCCAACCGATCAAAACAACCACTATGAAACACTTCACAATCCTTTTGATCGTCTTTACAAATATTTTGTTATTCTTCACCAGCATTCTGATCAATTTCACTGACTATTTGATCGTCTTCACGAACATTTTGTAGTGTTTCACGGACATTTTGATCGTCTTCACGAGCATTTTGATCATGCCAATTTTATATTCGTTTCCAAATCCCTGTTTTCTAGTATTACAGGGGAGTAAGTTTAAAGTAAGAAAGAGATATTTTTGATTTTCAAATCAAAAATTATTTCAAATATAAACAGTAAATTACCGGATTGTCAATTCGATTTAAGTTTTATCTTCGCGACCAAATTTAAAAATATAAACAGATGGATAATGTTAGGTTAGGAAATCCTGCAGTAGTAGGATTAGCCGGATTTGGATTGACAACTTTATTACTTCAATTCCATAATCTCGGATGGTGTTCTCTTGGGCCAGTTCTTTCTATGGGATTAATTTTTGGTGGACTTGCTCAGTTAATTGCCGGTTTACTTGAACAAAAAACAGGCAATAATTTTGGATTTGTTGCTTTTACCAGTTACGGTGCTTTTTGGATTGGTTTAGTAATAATTTGGTTATTAAATCATTTTGGCTTTTACGAGTCTTCAACATCAGATGTAGGACTATATCTTCTTGCATGGACATTTCTCACTATTATTCTTTGGGTAGGATCAATGTTTATTCACACAGCGATGTTTCTTACTTTTACTACCTTGCTCATTGGGTTTATTCTATTGGATCTTGGCCATTTTGGATTCCCTCAGTTAAATATTGTTGCAGCCTATGTTTTAATCATTTGCGCTTTATGCGCCTGGTATATGATGGCTTCAATCGTCCTAAATGATTTAGCTAGAAAAGCAATACTAAAATCAGGAAACCCATTGATTAAGAAAAAATAATTTTCACTATTCTATAAAAAAAATAAAACCGGGGATTTTCCCGGTTTTTTTATTCCTATTTACCTACAAAATATAGCGACCTAAAGGTCTCATGGTTGGCCTAAGAGTTATATTTTTACCTTTATGCAAAAAAGGCAAACAGTGTTATTACAAAATAAATTCACATCCGATTTTTCTAGCCATATAAATTTCAGTTATAGTTTTTTCGACCGTATAATAGTACGCGGTTATATTCGAAGTATGTTCCGTCCGGCAAGTGTCATTACCCTACTTCGTAATTTAGGTTTTTCAAAACACACCAATGGAATATTTAAACTTTTTTCAGACCAATTAAATAGCCACCTAAAATCCGCAAAACTTTTGTTTATCCACGAATTACGCTAATTACGCGAAACAATTGGTTTCGCAACTTAAAAATATAGCAGTTTTCAAGTTATCAGACACAGTTTCCCTTACCCACTTTATTAAGGCTATTGAGGGAGAGCCTGAAAAACCAATAAGTTTTTCTATTAAGATGAATTGGATATTTGTATCAACTTTTGGTTGTTTGTTGCCAAATGTACAACGGTTCTTCGTCCGCTGCGTGTGAACTTTGCAACAATAGCGACAAAACAAAAAATAAATTTTTTAAGTCTCGATGTTTTGGTCAGCCCTTGAATAACTCCAGCAAAAATATTTAGCAGCCATTTATAGATAATATGAGCAACAGCCATTATTATCAGAAAGACAGTATTCTCTTCAAGGAAGCTGTGAGGCATTGAGTCTCAATTGAAATCGTTGTTTTGTATATCGAAAACCCGTTCACTGTCGCCACGTTTGTTGTAAAATATTATTGCTTCTTTTTCAGAAATATCCCAATCATTGGTAATAATGAACAGGTAGTTTTTAGCATCGTTTGTAAAAACCGATCTTTGCCCGGTTTTGTTTGGCATGCGGTAAGCGACAATACGGTGCTCGAATTTCCCAAATCGATATTTGAAACTGTTCACTTCCATGTCCTGGAAATTAATGGTGCAAGGTTTCCAATCCTCGGTATCGGCAGCCATTGTCAACAAGGTTTCTGAATTTGAAGCTCTTATTGAAAATAAAATATTTTCTCCGTGAAAATAGTCTGTAACTTCTTTTATATATGAGCCGCAGTCCATACGGGCATAGCGAGGCTTTACCCCTTTATCCGCTAATAGCTTTAATGCCCTTTTATGAGTTGATAGCTGTGCCGCTTTAACATTGCAGTTACCATTTCGTCCCTCGATATAAACCGGTATGTTTGAGATAGTAGCTACCCCAGGGAAATATCCCTTTTTGTTTTTGTAGCTATATTCCGCATCGTATTTGTCGGCAGCTATAAACTGGTGGTCAAAATCATAAACCAGCCCCTTGGCGTTAGGGTCAAGCTGCTTGAATTCTAGGGCACTGTCAACCAAAAGATTATTCATCCTGGTATTGACATTGATTTTATTTGTTATGCCCGGGGCTGTTTCTATGTACTCGCATGGCACAGAGAGTTCTTTGTCGCCTCGAAGGATTGTATCGGCAGAAGGTGTTGAAATCCCTTTAAGGTTCTTTAATGTGTTCTCTTTAAGATAATTTACATCTTCTGTGGCATTGCCGCCACAAAAAGCGGTATATATCCGGCTCAATAATAAATCAGAGTAATTATAGCCTATTGTTTTTACTCTTGCACCAAGTTGATTATCAATAAAATCAATTGCGCCATGTGCAAAAAGTTGCTTATGTATTAGGTGGATACCACCAAATGGCGTTACATTTGAATCGAAAATTTTAGTCACACACCTAAATAGGTGAAAATTTTCGAGACCTGCATTCACTTGCAGGTCTTATTTATAAAAACTTTGCTAGTTTTTGCTAAATATTTGTTGCGGAAGTAAGGAGCCATATAAAGAAACTGGCAGTAAAATTTGAAGTGCCGATTTTATGGCGGGATAACCATGGTGGCAAAGAAATGGAAATGCAATCCTATGTAGAAGAGTATTATTTCAACCAAAAAAAACTGGGAGTGGTTTGCATTATCAAGTCATTGGAGTTTATGAGTTGTTATTGGAACAAACAACTTACAACAAAAAAGGGTTCTCTTTTTACCAAAATGTTCTGGATGAAGAAGCAAGTAACACAACACTACATCTATATAAACGATTCGGAATTGGGGTTTTGTTGTTTGAAGATATCATCAGGCTTACCATTTCATTGCCAATTTTATTGTAATGGGCATTGGTACTTACGTAGGCAACTGGACAAAAAAGGGATTGGATACAAAATGCAGGACAATGCCTTTCTAAAAATAGACGATGAAGCCTATGTAGAAAAGTTAAAAAGAGAAAGAAAACAAAGCAAGAGCACCAATAAAACCTATTATCAAAAAGCCTGTTCCAAGCACTGGATACAAGGTAATTCCATTAAGATGTACAATAAAGGCGGTTATTTGCTCCGGGTCGAAACCACTATCAATAACCCCAGGTTGCCTGGGGCTAAATTACAAAAGCCAATATTTGAAATAAAGGGCTACTACTGGTACGGCTTCGGGTGCAATAACCGCTTCTTTACTGCCATTGCTAAAATAGATGCATCACTCTTAGGGGATTACGAAAACGAGTTTACCAATGCGGTATACACAGAAAAAGGGAAACGGGTAGCTGCACCCGACCAAAGAAACCCCAAAATAATTGCAGTATTAGCAATATTATCAAACCCTCGGTTTTCAACAGAATGGTTTCGTACAAAGGAGTTAATGCGTTATCTTTCAGTTCATTTCTCTAAAACTGCAGAAATACGCTACCAGATGGATAAATTGAAGGCAAGGGGGTTGGTTGAAAAACGTCAAAACTCTAATTATTATAGGGTTACAGAGAAAGGTTATGTGTGGATAAATATTGCTTATTCCCACAACAGGTACTTCTTAACGCCCTTATTGTCTGACAGTTTAACAAAACAGTCTCTTGGAAGCGATAATGCTCTTGATAAATTAGAGATAACGCAAAAACACATTAAAGAAGGATTGTATGCATTGTATCAAGAACTTAACATTGCTGCTTAAAAAACAAAAACGAGATTTTTTTTCTTTTTTTTAGAATATTAAAACATAAGAAGTTCGAAACTAATGAAAGCTTTTTAGTGTTTTTTGTTGTTAACAACATTTCTTTTGTCATGATAAATGCAATTATCTTAAGCTAAAATTCAAAACAGCTAGTCTGGTGATTCAAACGACAACAACTATTTCTCGACTATCATATTCTCAATATACCTAATAATTGTAGCGATTAAGTTTTTTCTGCTATAAGCTCTTTTTTCAAAATCATCCAACGTAGCCCTATCCAGCATTTTGCCCTTCACAATTACAGTATCAGCTTTTTTAAGTGTTGATAAATCTTGTAATGGATTTTCTTTAAGAAGTAACAAATTGGCAATCTTACCTTCTTCGATTGTTCCTATATTTCTCATGAGCTCATGCGTTTTTGAGATATTTGAAGTTGCCATTTTTAGAACCTCATAATTGGACAATCCAGCTTCCTTATAAAATTTGAGTTCATCATGAATAGAAAATCCTGGAACGGTAATTCCAATACCAGCATCTGTTCCAGAGATTAAATTCACTCCTGCATCATTTAACTTTTTTATTGCATAAAGATGAAAATCATGCTGCATCTTTATACGATCATTTGTTGTAGGATCTTCCTGTTTCGTTGAATGCCAGCGTTCAAACTGGACTTTACTATCTAACATTTGAATAGCAGGATTCATATAGTTAACAGGTTCAGAAAACAAAATCTTATCATCTTCCAACATATTGTAAATATTATAAAAAGCTATCAAAGTAGGGCATAATGCAGAATGTGGTGAATTCCCGAATTCACCAACGACCTGGTTAAGTTTAACAGTATCCAGTTCATAATCTAAAGGTTGTTGTACAATATCTTCAGCATGTTCTATTGAGACTATCTGTTCATTAAAATGATATGAATAAGGCACTTTTTTTGAAGGATGGGCAACAATTTCCATCTCAGAAATTTTAGCCTGATCAATTATTGCATCAAAGATATCTTCTGGTAAACCATTATAGGATTTTATAAAATCATAGCCTCTCTCTTTGTAAGATAATACCCTTTCACGCGCTTCTTCCGGACTAAAAAGTTGTAAGTTATCATCTCCCATATATTCAGGCCCTGTAAGTTTAGGCCCTGTAGTAAAAAACATTGGAGAGATTATTTTTTCTTTCTGAATTTTTTGCTTTAATCGAAGATGCATTGGCATTCCCCAAACATTTCGTATAGCCGTAACTCCATTCGACAAATAAAGTCCTAGCTCATATTTATCCCATAAGTGCACATGCATATCAACAAGCCCTGGCAACAAATATCTATTTTCTCCATCAATTACTTTTGTGTTTTGTATATCAATATCTTCACCTACCGATTGAATAACCCCATCTTTGATGTAAACAGATTTATTCCACAAAACAGTATCGTTTGTCATTGGTATAATATTGACATTTGCAAGGATATATGTGTTCTCCTTGTAAGAGTCAATTTTTCTGACATTTAAATAGGATGTTTTTTGCCGATCGATCAACAAAATAATTAGAAGAATTATCAAAATTCCACCAATAATAGAGAAGATAACTTTTAGGATTTTTTTAAGTAGTCTCATATTAAACAGTAAAGAATTTGTACTTTCTTTCTAAGAAACCATTAATCAGACTGGTTTGTTTACAAAAAAAACAACGGCTGTCTAATCAAAGACAACCGTTGCTGATTCATTCAATCTTTGTGCAGAATAGCCTGACACAAGTGAATTTTCATATATGAACAGGGTTTTCTCTTAATACGAATCAACCAACGAAATAATATTAAATTGTAACGATTCACTGTCAACTTCTCCTTCCGGTTTAAAAGTAACCGTGCGGGTTTCTCCTGGCAATAAATCAAAATAATTATCACTAAAGAATCCTTCAGCTTCTGTAGTAAGATAAATATTCTTAGCTAATTTATCAGTAGAAACAGTAATCTCAACACTATTACTTCCACTAACTACATCCATTTTTATTTCTGGTTGAGGAAGCTCCAAATCCTTTAGAGGAATGAAATACAAAATATTTTCTGATAAAGTTCCGTCTCCTGCTATTACAGATGCATGAAACAATAGATTATTCTTAGCTCCTAATTTTGTAAGTTCACTTTCAGGAATCTCAAAATAAACAGCGCTTGAATTTGCTTTAACTGTAATTTCTTGAGTATTTTCCCATACTTTATTTCCATCAAAAGCTAAAAGCTCCAGCTTAAGTTCAGCTTTTTTATCTTCAAGCTTATCTGAAACCACATAAACTTTTACTTTTCCATCACTAATCTCTGGTGATACCAACACATCGTTAAAAGCATATTTAGCAAAATAGTGTTGTGCTTTCCATTTTCCGTAATAATCGATACTTGCCCAGGAAGCAACAGGCCAGCAATCATCAATCTGCCAGAAGAGGCTACCCATGCAGTAAGGCATGCTTTTACGGTGTGATTCCATAGCTACTTTTATGCCCTCGCCCTGCAACAAGTGACCAACATACAAGAACATTGGAAAATCTTTTGGCGTTTTATAATCACGTTTCATATAATTATCGATGGTTCCATTTCCTATAGAAGAGCGTTGATGTGATTTCATTACTTCAGAAAAAATATCCCAATCTTCTTCTGTTGCATATTTTCTTACAGTACTTAACTCAGGAAATGACTGAAAACCATATTCTGACATAAAGCGACTGAGTTTCTCTCTATAGTTAACAAATGGCTCTTGTCCCCACCAAACACCCCAGTAGTGAACATCACCATCTAACCAGTTTTCTGGTTGTGCAAATCCAGCACTTGGAGAAGAAGACCAATACAGTTTATCGGGATCATATGAAGCAACTACTTCTGGTAAAATCTTGTGGAAATTATCATCATAAGCTTTCCATATTTTGTCGGCTACTTCTTTGCCTTGGGTTTCCTCAGCCATTTTTCCCCATCCCCATCCGTACCATGCACTTAAGCACTCGTTGTTACCGCACCAAAGTGCAATAGAAGGATGATTTCTTAATCGTTTCACATTATCAATAGCTTCTTGTTTTACATTATCAAGGAAAGCATCATCGCCAGGGAACATCGCACAAGCAAACATAAAATCCTGCCAAACAAATATTCCATTCTCATCACATAAATCATAAAAAATATCTTTCTCGTAGATACCGCCACCCCATATCCGTAACATATTCATATTTGTTGACACGGCACTATTGATAACCTTTTCATAACGTTCAGGGGTAACACGGTTTAAGAAAACATCCTGTGGGATGTAATTAGCACCTTTCATAAAAACAGGCTCTCCATTTACCTTAAAATAGAAGCTACTGCCAACAGAATCTTTTTCCTGTACAACCTCTACAGTACGTAACCCTATTCGTTTTGAGGCCTCACTATAGTTACCCAATGTTGCTTCAATAGTATACAATGGATGTTCTCCAAGTCCATTAGGCCACCATAATTTTGGATTATCTATTTCAAATGGTATTGTAATTGTATTTTTTCCTGCTTTGAAATCATACGATTCTTTGATTTCTTTTTCACCATTATTAATTGTGATATTAATATCAGCAGAAAAATCTGCAACAGCTTCAATCTCTAACTGTGCAGATAATTTAGCAGTTGATTCTGTTAATTCTTTTTGTTGAACATATAAATCGCGAATTGCAGCTTTGTTCCATGACTGTAATTTTACAGGCTTCCAGATTCCACTGGTAACAAGACGTGGGCCCCAGTCCCATCCATAATGGTATCCAGCCTTACGGGTAAAAACACTAACTTTTTTATCGCCAACTCCACCAAGTTCTGATAAATCATTATCTGAAACCGGAATGGTATAACCTAACGCATCGTGTTTTTCTATCCCTACTTTTATAGGAGATAAGAGTGTTACCTGCAATGTATTTTCGCCTTCTTTTAAAAATTCTTTGCAATCAACTGTCCACTCGCGAAACATGTTATCGGCAGAAAGTATTTTTTCTCCATTTAGAGTAACTTCAGCATAGGTATCCAATCCTTCAAAATACAATTCAACTTTATCTTTATTTAAAGTTTCTGCATCAACAATAAACGTTGTTTTGTAGTCCCAGTCTTTTTTATCTACCCACTGAACATCGTGTTCATTAAGGCGGTAATAAGGATCTCCTATTTTATCATTTGCCATTAGGTCTGTATGAACACTGCCCGGAACTGTAGCAGCCATCCATTCTTCACTGTCAGCTGACTTAAATTGCCAGTCCTGATTTAGTTCCTTACTTTCGAAACTCATAGTCCCTGTATTTTCAGAACAAGAGAACAAACCAATTAGGAGTAAGAAATTTAGAGGTATCAAAATTGTTTTCATAATCCATTAGTTGATATTAGTAGTTAAAAAATCGTCTTAAAGTTCTTAAATTTAAAAACAATTTTAACGAAAAATCCTTTTAATATTAAAATAAAGAACAATAATGTTAAAACCAGAAGAACAAATTCTTGTGATCTTTGGTGCATCAGGAGACCTTACAAAACGTAAGCTGGTTCCTGCCCTGTTTGATTTAGAGTTACAGAATCTGCTACCGGATAAATTTGCAATACTCGGAATAGGCCGTACAGATTTTTCTGATGATAGTTTTAGAGAAAAGATGGAACACTCACTTACACAATTCAACCCTCAATTCTCAGAAAACAAAAAGATTGGCAAAAAATTCTTAGACAAACTCTTCTACTTATCAATTGATACCGGAAATGTTGATGATTACAGCAAGGTAAAAGAAAAACTCTCAAACCTTTGTGAAGAAAACAATATTAAGAAAAACTATATTTATTATTTATCAACCCCGCCATCACTTTACGAAGTTATTCCACATCACTTGCATGAACATGGATTAACAAGGGACAAATCTAAAGAAAACTGGTACAGGCTTATCGTTGAGAAACCATTTGGCACAAATTTAAAATCTGCTAAAGCACTCAACAAAAACCTGCTTAAATATTTCGACGAAGAACAGATTTACCGAATTGACCACTATTTAGGAAAAGAGACTGTACAAAATGTTTTGGTTACACGATTCTCAAATGGAATTTTCGAACCTGTATGGAACCGTAATTTTATTCATCATGTTGAAGTTACTTCTGTAGAAAATATTGGTGTTGAGAACCGGGGTGGATATTATGATCACTCTGGTGCTATGCGCGACATGGTCCAGAATCATCTGATGCAACTTGTCGGACTTATTGCCATGGAACCTCCAACCAATGTTGATTCTAAATCGATTAGAAACGAAACATTAAAAGTTTTCCAGTCATTGCGTCCTTTGAGTGATGATGATATTATGCACAATGTCATACGGGGACAATACATTAGCTCAACAATAAAAGGAGAAAAAATAAAAGGTTACAGGGATGAAGAAGGTGTCCCCAAAAACTCAAGAACGGAAACTTTTCTTGCCATGAAATTCTACATTGACAACTGGCGCTGGGGAGGGGTCCCATTTTACATAAGAACAGGGAAACGTATGCCGACTCGTGTTACAGAAATAGTTATCCATTTCAAAACAACACCGCATCACCTTTTCATCAACAATAAAACAGTAACCAACAATCACAATCAACTGGTAATACGAATTCAACCTGATGAAGGAATGTTGATGAAATTCGGAATGAAGGTTCCGGGAGCCGGTTTTGAAGTTCAAAATGTGAATATGGATTTCCATTACGATCAACTGAAGAATGTTCATCTACCTTCTGCCTACGAACGATTGTTATTGGATGCCATGCAAGGTGATTCAACATTATATGCCCGTGGTGATGCTGTTGAAGCAGCATGGGAATTTGTCAATCCAATTTTAGATGCATGGAAAACAGATTGCAGCATTCCTGTCTATGGATATCCGGCAGGAACATGGGGCCCGGAAAAAATAGACGATCTGTTTGAAGAAGATTATATTACCTGGCGATATCCTTGTAAAAATTTAGCTGGTGATGGTGAATATTGTGAATTATAAAACACTGAAAATGGAAAAGGGAGATCGTAAAGCGAAGAATGGAGGATGGAGAACAATTAAATATGAATGTCGTTTAGTTATATAATTGAAGCTGTCAGGTAAAAAACGCTGACGGGTCGATATAATGCGACCTAAACCTGTCAGCGTGCGTAGCTCCTGACAGCGTTGGCACTTTTACTATACGACATTGAATTAAATACAAACATAGCTCAAAAGATATGATTAAAGTTTTTGACAAGCCCATAGATGTAGCAGAAGCTTTTGCTGAGTTTTTTTATTCTCAATACAAAGACAAGAAAGAAAAAGGAAAAGAACTTTTTATAGCGCTCTCTGGTGGCAATACTCCTAAAATTATCTTTCAATTACTAGCTGATAAATATGCTGATAAAATCGATTGGAAGACAATACATTTCTATTGGGGAGATGAGCGTATGGTTCCAGTAGATAACTCAGAAAGCAATTATGGTGTTGCAAAAAAACTTTTCTTTGATAAAATAAAAATCCCTGAAGTCAATGTTCATTTTATAAAAGGAGAGAGAGAACCTGAGAATGAAACAAACAGGTATGCCTGTAATATAAAAAACTATGTTCCTTCTTTAGACGATATTCCTATATTTGATATCATTATGCTTGGTATGGGTGACGACGGGCATACGTTATCCATCTTCCCAAACCAGATTGATTTAATGAAATCAAATAATATTTGTGAAGTAGCAGTTCATCCAAAGACAAATCAAACCCGAATTACTTTAACAGGTAAAATTGCTAATAATGCAAAAAACATTATTTTTCTTGTTACAGGTGAGAACAAGGCGGAAGTCTTAAAATCAATTCTCAATAAAGAAGAAGGTTACGAAGAATATCCATCTGCATTAATTACGCCTGAATCTGGTAAGTTATTTTGGTATCTTGATTCTGATGCTGCAAAATATATTCAATCATAAAGAATGAATGAATCATCCTTACAAGAAAGAATACGTCTATTACAGGATGGTAATAAAAAAAAGGGCATTGTGCTCTATTGGATGAGCCGGGACCAAAGAATTAATGATAACTGGGCTGTTGTCTTTGCTCAAAAATTAGCAAGAGAAAACAATTCATCATTCGCAATCGTTTTTTCGCTTGTTCCTGACTTTCTGGAAGCAACGCTCCGTCAATACGATTTTATGCTAAAGGGGTTAAAAGAAGTTGAATCCCAATGCAAAAAACTAAACATTCCTTTTTATATGCTTCTCGGCAAACCTGAAGAAACAATCCCGGAATTCTGTGAAACACATGCTATTTCTGCACTAATCTCAGATTTTGACCCTTTGAAAATTAAACGCATCTGGAAACGTGAGATAGCAAAAAAGATAGACATCCCTTTTTACGAAGTTGATGCCCACAACATAGTTCCTTGCTTAAAAGTTAGTAACAAGACCGAATTTGCAGCCTATACCATTCGTCCAAAAATTAAAAAAATGCTTCCCTATTTTCTTGATGAGTTTCCAAGGATAAAAGAACAACAAAAAAATTCACTTCTAGTCCATGAGAATATTGATTGGGATGCAGCCTACAACTCACTTCAAATAAACAAAGAGATAAAACCAGTTGATTGGATTCTTCCCGGAGAAACAAATGCGATAAAAACTTTTGAAGAGTTCAAACAAAACCGGATTGAAAAATATGAAAACCTAAGAAATGATCCTAACCAGGATGTTTTGTCTAATTTATCTCCTTATCTGCATTTCGGACAAATTTCAGCACAACGAATTGCGATAAATATTGCCAAATCGTTTATAAACAATAAAAATGCTGATGCTTTTCTTGAAGAATTAATCATTAGACGCGAGCTATCTGACAACTTTTGTTATTTCAACACAAAATATGATTCCTTTGAAGGATTCCACGATTGGGCAAAAAAATCGCATAACGATCATCGAAATGATGAACGCGAATATCTTTACTCACTTTCTGAATTTGAAGATGCAAAAACTCATGACGAACTCTGGAATGCAGCCCAAAAAGAAATGGTAAACCATGGGAAAATGCATGGTTACATGCGGATGTACTGGGCAAAAAAAATTCTTGAATGGACAGAATCTCCCGAACAAGCCCTGGAATTTGCCATTTACCTAAACGATAAATACGAACTTGATGGTCGCGACCCAAACGGTTACGTTGGTTGTGCATGGTCAATTGGCGGAGTTCATGACAGGGCATGGACAGATCGGCCTGTATTTGGTAAAATCAGGTATATGAACTATAATGGGGCAAAACGGAAGTTTGATGTAAAAAGATATGTACTTAAAAACAATTACCTAATTAAATAAATAACAGTCCGTTAATAAATCAAAAAAAACTGATTTTTATCATACTAGTATTTTTTTATGTTCGAAAGTGAACGATTCATCTTACAATTGCCTATTTTAGGACACTAACCAAACCAAAGAAACCAATTAACTTACTGTAAATTAATGAATTTAAACAAAAGGCATGTAAATTGCTAAATAACACACACATATCAGTTGTATGTTTAAAATAAATTTAAAGCTGGCATTACGGAATTTGTTAAATCGAAGGTATTATACATCCATTAATATCTTAGGCCTAACAATTGGCTTAGCGTCATTCATACTTCTTAATATCTTTGTTTGGGACGAATTAAGCTACGATAAGTACCACAAGAACTCAGACCGTATATTTCGTGTTATAAATATCATAAACAACAAAGGAGTTGGTGAAGAATCTTCTGGCTCCCCTTTTCCTCTTGGGCCAACTATAAAAAAAGACTACCCTGAAATAATTGAGAACGTTGTCAGAATCTTTAACTTTCAGAAAGAAAAACATGTTTTATCTATTGATAGCTTAACATTTGAAGAGACTAAATTCTATTTTGCCGATACCAGCCTGTTTAGCATTTTTGACTATGAATTCTTAATTGGAAGTCCTGAGGAATCTTTTAGAAAAAAGAATTCTCTCATTATAACAGAATCCAAAGCAAAAGAATTTTTCGGTAGCGCTAATCCTATTGGAAAAGAAATAGTATATGAAGACAGAATAGAATTTAAAATAACAGGAGTAATCAAAGATCCTCCTTCTCAATCTCATTTCTCACCCGAATTTCTGGCTACTTTCTCATCACTTGAAGCATATTATGGTGAATATTTAAATAAAATGGATTGGATTTGGAATCCATGCTGGACATATTTATTACTCAAAAAGAATGTGGATATCAACAGCATGGACAATATCCTCTCTGATTTTTCCGCAAATTATTTTTTTGATGACGGGGCAAACACAGAGGTTGTATCGCTATACCTTCAACCTATTACACAAATCCACTTGCATTCGCATCTCGATTATGAAATTCAATCGAACAGTAACTACCTTAATGTTGTAACGATTCTTTTTATTTCCTTCTTCATTTTAATAGCAGCAATAATAAATTATATCAACTTAACAACGGCAAATGGCATTCGTAGGGCAAATGAAATTTCTGTAAAAAAAATATTCTGGGCAGAGAAAACTCAAATTCTATCCCAATTTCTCTACGAGTCAATAACCATGAGTTTTATTTCGTTGTTACTGAGCCTTGCTATTGTTGAATGGATAATGCCCCATTATGGTGTGCTTACCGGAAAAGATTTTTCGGATGGCATTAACCTTACCATTAAAATTATTGTCCTCTTATTATCAATAGGCCTATTTACCGGCTTGTTAGCTGGAATTTACCCTGCTTTCCAATTATCCAGGTTTAATCCAGTACAGATTCTTGGAGACAAAATAAATCTTAGTGAGTACAGCGCCTTCCCAAGAAAAATTCTTGTTACTGCACAAACGGCATTATCTATTTCCCTAGTTATTGTTTCGTTAGGTATTTACAAGCATTATAAACATATCATAACCCTTAACCTGGGATTTGATTATAAAAACGTATTGGTAATAAATGTTGAACATTCTCCCCTAACCTACTATTTCGATGAATTCAGGGATTCACTAATCAAAATGGATGGGATTGAAAATGTTACCGGATTTAACTACGTACCAGGAGTAGAACACAATATCCACCCCTATATCCCGGAAGGTTTTGGCTCTAACTCACCACAATTCTATCCAGCCATCCAAATAAAAAAAGGTTTTTTTGACACCTATAAGATAAACTTCAAGTCCGGTGAAAGCTACGATAAGTCAGAAATAAATAATGGAATAATTATAAACGAGCGAATGGTCCATTATTTAGGATGGGGTAGTTGCCAGGAAGCTATCGGAAAACGTTTTGATTTTGGGACTAAGCACAATAAACGTGTAGTCATAGGTGTTACAGAAGATTTTAATGTTACTTCTTTACATGACACCATTGTTCCATTTGTTATTGATAAGGTTACGAACATTCCTTCTACAGCATTCTTCACAAAATTTATTGCTGTAAGATTCGATCCTGATAAATATGACATTGCCATGAATAATATTCAAGGACTTTGGGATTTTTATCACGATAATATCGAACTGGAATACAGACTTCATGAAGATATACTTCTTGACTTGTATGAAAGTGAAAGGATTCTAAGTTCACTTATCTATATTTTTACAATAATTGCTATTGTAATTGCTATTCTTGGAATGTTGGGATTATCTTCATTTCTAACAGAACAACGCACCAGGGAAATTGGAGTACGAAAAGCAAATGGTGCAACCAATATGGATATCTTAAGAATTATTCTTAAAGAATATTTTTGGCTCGGAATATTATCTGTGTTTATTGCATGGCCTATTGCATACCTACTTATTAACTATATAACCAAAGAGATAGTATACAGAACAAAAGTGGGAATATTAATATACCTGGGGGCTTCGTTATTGTCTGTTATAATTATTGGCACAACAGTTATTATTCAATCATTAAGGGCTTCTAATAAAAATCCTGCTGATTCTTTAAGGTATGAGTAAAAAGTTTTTTAATTTTCGATTTTCGATTTCTGATATTAGAATTTGAAGATTTAGTTCTGCAATAAAAAACTATAAAGAATTAGCACCTTAATTCCAAAATCCCAATTGCCTAAAAAGCTGGAATATTAATAGAAAACAAATTGTCAAGTGGATATTCAAAAAATAACTCTGTCTGATCTGGCGATTCTGTCAGGTTTTACAATGTCGTTAAGGTACCAACGCTGTCAGGAGCTACGCACGCTGACAGGTTTAAATCACAGTATATCGACCTGTCAGCGTTTTTAAACCTGACAGCGTCAATTATAGAATCGTTAACTTAACAAAATTGGTCAGGTTTTAGCAAATAATTGATTTATAACCTAACAGAGTTTACAATCAAATGAGTTTCTAAAAGTTATTCTTAGGATTATCACAATTCAACAAATTAGATTGCAGATTATCCCTAACTAGAAGGTAGAAATAAAAATCATTGGAAATGTTGGATTCCCTTTTCTAATTGTTTTTATTCAATAACAGAATTTGAGACCTTGAAGTCTTCTTCGAATTTTATAACCTGAAGAGTGGTATTCGTAAAACCGGAATACACGTCTTTCCTTTCGAATTTGTATTTCGAAAGCAATAACTCTGGGTCATAATAACTCAAACAACCAGGGAACTGGTTTCCAAATATCCTCAATGCATTGCCAAAATAAAATCCTATATCATAGCCAAGCAATGTAAAGTTATAGCCCAAAGTTGTAAACCTAACTGGAATATTATTGAACCGTTCCTGATATTTTGTAAGAAACCTTAAGGTTTTCTCATCTTTCATATCAAAATAAAAAGGACTAAAAACCTCTGTATTAAGGTTATGAAAATATTCCTGCTCAATTCGATTAAATCTTTGCAACTCAGAATAGCCAAAAACTTTTATATTGTAATTGGTCATCTGGTTTAGAATATCCATCATACTACTTACATAAGGCATATTTCTTGATGGCAAGATGATATAATTTTGACTATCCTTGGCAAAAGATTGTTCCAAACGTGGTTTTATGGTAAATAAATGATTTGTTTTATTTAATTCTTCTTTTCTGATAACTATCTCTTTAAACGAAGAGAGACTGTGATTAAAATCGGATTCTAATTCACTGTATAACTTATCTTTGAAGTAGAGTATCTCATGAATATATAAACTATCACCACTATTTATAAAAACAATATTCTTATACGATTTATCTGCATTGGCTATATATCCCGAAAACTTATCAATACTTGTTGTAAAATCGGGTGTGACCTGAAAAAAATATGGATTCTTATTGAGTGTTTCAGGCTCTGTTAAAAGTGGTGACACAATTGGTATTTCATTTACCCTGGCAAATTCTGCAACTTCCTGGATCATTTCCTTAAAAACAGGCCCAACGATTAAATCCGGACGATTATTTCTTAGCTGCTCAATTATTTTTTGTGTTTTATAAAGACTTTTTTGAGTATCAAAAACACTTAATTCTATTTTCATTCCAAGGCTTTTCAAACTATCTAAAGCCATTAAAAATCCTTCGTAAAACTCAAAATAATAAGTATTGTCTTTATCGTTTGTAATATATTTTGAAATAGCATTTGATGAAATTAATGAATCAGGCAATGGGTTATTTACCTGAAAAGGAAGCAACAGTGCTATTTTAAAAGATTTAAACCTATCCCAATCCTGTTCTCCACAAGCAAATACAACCGGCTCTCTTCCCAGTGAATCTATTGAAAGCTGCATGGAATCCTGCATAGCAGAATAAAAATCAACACTGTCCTGCGCCATTAACTCCGTGGCTTCCGACGATAGCGGAATTTTCACATCCATCCCTGCTTTTAATCCATCAACAAGTTCAGGGTTCGCCATTACAATCCTATCAATAGAAACATGATATTTTCGTTGTAATGCGCTCAAGGTCTCGCCTGCTTCTACATGATGAACAACAACATCCTGTTGAGCGGGTTTATTGCTTTTATCAATGCTGTTAACAGCTTGTTTGGGGATAATGATTATTTGATCAATCTGAATTAGTCCATTGGCAGTACTAGGATTGTATTTTACAATAGTATCAATTAGCACCCTGTACTTCCTCGATAAAAACGTTAAGGTCTCTTTTGGTTTAACCTTATGTTGTATATAATCTTTTGATTTCTTGCTTCTTTTATTGTCATCCTTATCACTTCTTTTCTGATATACAGGAACCTTTAATGCCTGGCCAATTTGCAAAGGCCCATACATTACACTTATATTTTCAGCGGCAACGTCAGATTCTTCAACGCCATAAGCACGGGAAATAGAATAAAGGGTTTGCCCCTTTTCTACGATGTGGATATAGTATAATTTCCCGTCAATAAAGACTTTATCGGTAGAAACTTTTATTTGTGGGATTGTATCCTGTGCATATAAATTATTATATGAAAACATCCCTACAAAAAGTACCAGAAGCCAAAACTTATAAAACTTCTTATTATTCTTCAAGAGCTTATTATTTTTTGTCCGGTACAAATGTAATAAAGTAAAAAAATTTAACAAGTTTGAGTTTTCAAATTTAGAAAGAAAGTAAACAGTATTCCACAGATTAATTTTCAGTAAATCTGCAATATAAATTTTAATTACCGAACACTGTTTTCTTTTTACAAAATACCGATTACCGGATACTGCCCACTATTTACTGCTTACTTAACTATATTGTCTTTAAATATTCCAGAATATTTTTTTCAATACGTGACACAACATCCTCAGATTTTGCTTTTTCAAAGCTTTCTCCTGTAATATGTTCAAAAAGTTCAATGTATCTTTCTGATACCTGGTTAACAAAAGCCTCATCCATCTCAGGAACTGTTTGTCCTTCTTTTCCCTGGAATCCGTTTGCAATTAACCATTCCCGTACAAATTCCTTAGAAAGTTGCTTTTGAGATTCGCCTTTATCGAGACGTTCCTGGTATCCTTCTTTATAAAAGTATCGGGATGAATCAGGAGTATGAATTTCGTCAATAAGAACAATTTCTCCATTAACTTTTCCAAACTCATATTTTGTATCAACAAGGATTAAGCCCATCTTATCAGCCATTTCTGTTCCTCTTTGAAACAAAGCATGTGTGTATTTCTCTAATTGCTCATAATCTTTTTTTGAAACCAATCCCTGGACAATTATTTCTTCTTTTGAGATATCTTCATCATGACCTTCGTCTGCTTTTGTTGTAGGAGTAATAATTGGCTTTGCAAATTTTTGATGTTCTTTCATACCCTCTGCCAAAGGTTCTCCGCATAAAGTGCGTTTCCCTTCACGATACTCACGCCATGCATGTCCAGTTAAATAACCTCTGATAACCATTTCAACTTTAAAAGGTTCAGCAATTTTTCCAACTGTAACCATTGGATCCGGAGAAGCCATTTTCCAGTTTGGAACAATATCGCTTGTTGCATCCAAAAATTTTGATGCAATTTGATTTAACACCTGCCCTTTGAAAGGAATACCTTTGGGTAAAACAACATCAAACGCAGAAATTCTGTCAGAAACAACCATTACCAAATATTTATCCTCGATGTTATAAACATCACGAACTTTACCTTTGTACAAACTTTTCTGCTTTGGAAATTGAAATTTTGTTTCAGTAACTGCCTGTATCATAATTTTTAATTTTTATTGTTATACGCTTCTATTATTTTCTTAACCAATGGATGACGGACTACATCGCGAACATCAAATTCGACGAAAGATATCTCTTTTATCCCTTTTAATATATGTAAAGCTTCAATCATTCCCGATTGTGTCTTTTTAGGCAAATCAATTTGTGTGATATCACCTGTAACGATAAACTTTGCATGTTTACCCATCCTGGTAAGAAACATCTTAAACTGGTTAATTGTTGCATTCTGACCTTCATCCAATATAACATAAGCCTGATCCAAGGTCCTCCCTCTCATGAAAGCAAGCGGTGCCACTTCTATGGTTCCGTCTTCCAGGTAACCTGCTAATTTTTTTGGGGGAATCATATCTTTTAATCCATCATACAGGGGTTGAAGATAAGGATCGAGCTTCTCTTTTAGATCGCCAGGCAAGAAACCAAGGCTTTCTCCAGCCTCAACTGCAGGCCTTGTTAGTATAATTCGTCTCACCTCCTTATTACGCAAAGCTTTTACTGCTAAAGCAATGGCTGTATATGTTTTTCCTGTTCCTGCCGGACCAATTGCAAATATCAAATCATTACTCTCTGCTTCATTAACAAGCTTCAATTGATTTATTGTTTTGGCTTTAATAACTTTACCATTATTACCGTATAGGAGGACATCGCTTGGTTTATCTTCACTTTTTATATGCCCGCTTCTACCGGAAAATATCTCCTCAATATCTGTAACAGTTAACTTGTTATACTTATGAAAAATAGTAAGAAGCTCCTCGATTTGTTCTTCAAAAGTTTTTATTTCATTTGCTTCGCCAATAACGATAATTTCATGCCCGCGAGCGATAATCTTTAATTTTGGAAAGTGACCTTTTATTTTTTCAAGCAAAACATTGTTCGCACCGTAGATATTAATCGGGTCTACTCCCTCCAAATATATTACCTTCTCTATCATAAATTATCCATAATATTATATATTTTTGAGGCTTGCAAATTAAGGCTATTTTTTGAACAAATCAATATTCATATTTATAAAGAACAGTTAATATAGGATGCCAATTATAACATTAACAACTGATTGGAAAAACTCGGATTATTATATAGGTGCTGTAAAAGGCAGAATCTTAAAAAATTGCGCAAATGCAACCATCATAGACATAAGCCATCAGGTAAGTAGTTTTAACATACTACAGGCATCCATTGTATTACGAAATAGTTACACACAGTTCCCCGACAAAACCATTCATATCATCGGTGTTAATGAATCTGCTAAATCAAAAGAGTATCTTGTTGTTGAAGCGCACAATCAATATTTTATCGGGGCCGACAATGGTATTTTTGGGTTACTTTTTGATGAAGAACCCACAAAAATTATTTCAATAAAAGAGTCTATTTCAAAAAATGCTTCAACTTTTGTTACATTAAACGTTTTAACAGAAGCAGCAACAATGATTGCAAACGGAAAAAAGCTAGATCAGATTGGAAGTGAAAAAACAGACTACTTAAAAAGTATTCCTATTATGCCTGCAATTGAGGAATCAATGATAAACGGAAGTGTTATTTATATTGATTCTTTCTCCAATGCCATTACAAACATCAACAAAACATTATTCTCAGATATAGGTAAACAAAGGGCTTTTGAAATTTTTGTTCAGAGCAATCACTATAAAATAAATACTGTTAAAGAAAATTATTCTCAGGCTCCCGTTGGCGAACTCGTTGCCGTTTTTAATTCTGCTGATTTATTAGAGATCGCCATCAACCAGGGGAACGCTGCTGAGTTACTCAATCTCTCTGTTAATTCTGCGGTGAGAATAAAGTTCTTCGATGGCACTTCGATGCCGCAGTTAAAGCTCTTTAACAACTAAGATATCATTTAACTTTGCGCTTCTTTGCGAACTTCGTGGTTTAAATCTTTAACCACAAAGAGCACGAAGGAACACAAAGAGATAAGATTAATAAATTGAATTGAAAAACATCAAAATAAAAGTTCTGTGTGGTTGTTTTTTATTCTTCCGATTTACTGGAATAACATTTAAAGCTCTTTTATAACGGAAATATATTCCCCTTTGCGTTTCTTTGTGTCCTTCGTGGTTATATTTCTTAACCGCTAAGAGCACAAAGGGACACTAAGCATAAAGAATTAGATAACCTATTATATCAGCATTTTAACTAATTCATGACTATTTTTAATTCTGATAAATTATTAGAATTCTAAAAAAATATCGAAAATAAATTCCACTTTGTGTTTCTTTGCGTCCTTCGTGGTTATATTTCTTAACCATTAAGAGCACGAAGTGACACAAAGAAAAAAGAGTTGATAACTATAAAAAATATATCATGGAAGAAAAATTAAAAGCATTTGAGCGTTTATTGCATATTATGGATGAATTACGCGAGAAATGCCCGTGGGATAAAAAACAAACCTTTGAAACCATTCGAAATCTTACCATTGAAGAGACTTATGAATTAGCAGATGCTATCCTGGAAAACGATAAAAAAGAAATAAAAAAAGAACTTGGTGATATCCTACTGCACATAGTTTTTTACTCAAAAATAGCTTCAGAAACAAACGAGTTTGATATTAAAGATGTTATCAACGCAATTTGTGATAAACTTGTATTCCGCCACCCGCATGTATTTGGTGATGTTGATGTAAACAACGATTCTGAAATTGTAAAAACAAATTGGGAAGAGCTTAAGAAACGCGAAGGCAACAAATCTGTTTTATCGGGTGTACCAAATTCATTGCCAGCCCTGGTAAAAGCAAACCGGGTACAGGAAAAAGTCCGTGCTGTAGGGTTCGACTGGGATGTTCGCGAACAAATATGGGATAAGGTGGAAGAAGAGCTTGGCGAATTTAAAGAAGAGGTTACCCGTATGGATAAAGATAAAATGGAACAGGAGTTTGGCGATTTAATGTTCTCATTAGTCAATGCAGCACGGCTTTACGATATAGATCCTGAGACTGCTCTCGAACGTACCAACAAAAAATTTATCAAACGTTTTAAATATCTCGAAAAAGAAACACTCAATAAAGGTCGTTCTCTTAAAGAAATGAGCCTTGATGAGATGAATGAAATCTGGGAAGAAGCGAAGAAGAATGATTAATGTTGAATGCTGATTTTTTTTAGACTACTTCGAATAAAACAACAGAAATTAATATAAAAACAAAAAATCATGTCAGTACTATTACCCATTGATGATTTAAAGAACAAATGGCCAAAAAATTTATATAAAGCAAGGATTGGAGCGGTTTTACACCCAGCTTCAGTTGGGGCTAAGCTTGAGCATTCTGCAGAAATTATTCACAAACACCACGGAAGTTTGTTTGAATTAAAATGTTTTTTTGGACCTCAACATGGAATTCATGGTCATACGCAAGACAACATGATTGAATGGGAAGGTGGGATTGATCCAAAATACGGAATACCTGTATACAGCCTCTATGGTGAGCATCGAAAACCAACAACTGAGATGTTTGAAAATATTGATGCGCTGCTGATTGATCTACAGGATGTCGGAGTCAGGTATTACACATTTATCTGGACCATGTATCTCTGTATGGAAAAGGCTGAAGAAATGGGTAAAACGATTGTTGTTGCCGATCGTCCTAATCCACTTGGAAACAAAGTAGAAGGTCCCGTTCTTGAGTTGGACCATGCGTCATTTGTTGGTTTACATTCCATTCCGGTTCGACATGGAAAAACCATCGGGCAGCTGGCAGAGCAATTTAAAAATGAATGTTTTCCAAATCTGAAACTGGAAGTAATGAAAATGGAAAACTGGGATGAATCCATGTATTTTGATCAAACAGGGCTTCTGTGGGTATTACCATCACCCAATATTCCAACCCTGGACACTGTGATTGTATATCCAGGCACTTGTCTTTTTGAAGCAACAAATGTATCGGAAGGACGTGGTACCACGCGTCCATTTGAATTATTCGGCGCTCCGTTTATCGACTCTGAGAAACTCTGTGTTCACATGAATGGGTTGAACCTGCCCAGCGTTTATTTTCGCGAATGCCATTTCCAGCCAACTTTTGATAAATGGGCTGGAGAGTTTTGCAATGGAGCCCAGGTTCATGTTTTGAATCGGCACACTTTTAAGGCTTTTGAGACAGGAATTGAGATTTTAAAGTTTCTTTTTCATGAATATCCTAATGACTTCTCTTGGAGAACTGAACCTTTTGAATATGAATATGAAAAACTCGCAATTGATATCTTGCTAGGAAATGGCTGGTACAGGAAAAAATTTATAGAAGGATAGAAATAAAAAGGAAATCCCCGTTAATCGTAGATTTGTTCTTTCCAGCAGCATTTGCTGCTTGCCGCAAGGTAAATTTCAAAAGGCTCCCGCGCGTTTGCAACGCGTGGTTCTTCTATATTTTGTTGTTTTTTATAAAAACTCTTCAGCATATGTAAGATCTTGTATTTGTCCGTGAACTGTGCCTTTGCCACGCGTTGCAAACGCACGGGAACAGGTTTACTTGTAGTATAGTAGCAAATGCTACTTTATAAGATTGGACATAGTAAAAACTATGCCCAACTGCCTTGATGTTTTGCTTATAGTAATTCGGAGTTTCTACAAGTATCTAGGGAGAAAGATATTTTCATTAACATTCAACATAATAACAAATATTTTTTTTACGTTTATGCCAATATAATCTTACTATTTAAAACAATTTTCAAATGAAAAATCTAAAACAAAACTTACTTAGAGTACCAGAATACTTATTAATTATTGGTGTTATCATTTATTGGATATCTGCCGGAATGGGAATTAATCCAATCGCAATTGTTTTATTCGCAATTTTAGTTCTTCAGGTTATTATTAAAAGCCGGTTTATTGGACTCATTGTTTCAAGTCTATTAATTGTTTCATGTTTGTATTTGCTCCTGGCATTAATATCTGAGGTTAGTGAATTTCCAACCTTTAACGCTGCTGCAAAAAAGATGTTATTTGTTGGCTTATCTTTATTTATTCCAACAATTATTGTAGCTGGTATAATGTTTTACAGGGATACATTATCCGATATTTTCAAAAAACCGTAATTAATGGCGTATTTTTTATAGACGCTTCCAGGTGTAAACACTGACCTGGCAGTGTCAAAATTCCAAAAACAGAAATACATTTTCCCCACCTATTTAACGCTTACACCAAATACTACAACAAAAAATACAACCGACGAAAAACGGTTATTGGATGGTTTTAATGATGTGGCAAATTTTAAAGAGGTGCATAAAGGCGAAGTTGAATTTTTGAAGATTGGGGAATGGTTGGAGGTGTAAAACGCTAGCAGGTCTTTGACGCTGAAAGGTTTGGGGAGTATTAATAATCCACTTATTAACATTAATACCTCATTTAGCCAACTTAAAACCTCATTTATTCGCTTCTGTACCTTATTAAGCTAACAATTACTATATCTTAGTTTTGTTTATTGGCAATTAATTAAAAAAGAAATCTCATTTCGCTTATTTCTTACTAATAACCTCATAGACATCTAACCTCCTGTCCTTTAAATTACGGACACTACCGAACTGGTTAAGTTCCCTGAGCATATCAATATCCACATCAGCAATCAGGATCATTTCTGTGTTGGGTGTTGCTTCTGCTTTGATTCCATTTGCAGGAAACGAAAAATCGCATGGCGTAAAAACCATGGATTGTGCATATTGAATATCCATGTTGTGAACTTTTGGTAAATTCCCTACGCTTCCGGCAATAGCCACATAGCATTCGTTTTCTATAGCCCGTGACTGTGCACAATATCGTACGCGGGAATAACCATTCTGTGTATCTGTTAAAAACGGAACAAACAATATATCCATTCCTTCTTCAGCCAGCAGCCTGCTTAATTCCGGGAACTCGACATCATAACAAATCAGGATTCCTATCTTACCACAATCAGTATCAAATGCTTTAACCTGTTTCCCTCCTTGCAATCCCCAGACCTTAGCCTCATCGGGTGTTACATGAATTTTCTCAAACCTATCGATGGTCCCGTCTCTCTTACACAAATAACCAACATTATAAAGATTGCCATCTTTTAGTTCGGGCATGCTTCCTGTTATAATATTTATGTTATAGGAAATCGCTAGTTCTGAAAACTTCTTTGCCAATACCGAAGTATGTTTGGCTAGTTCGCGAATAGCATCTGGTTCAGACAAATGATTGTTCTCCGCCATTAGCGGAGCATTAAAAAATTCAGGAAACAGTGCAAAATCGCATCTGTAACCAGATACAGCATCAACAAAATATTCTGCCTGCTGTAACAGTTCCTCCTGATTTTTATACGGTCTCATCTGCCATTGAACAAGTCCTAAACGAACAACCTTTTTTATTGTTGTAGCTTGCTTAACACGCTTTTCGTAATAGATGTTATCCCATTCGAGTAAAACAGCATATTCTTTTGACTCGTTGTCCCCTTCCAGATAACCATGTAAAATTCGTGCTGGATGGAAATCATTAGACATTTGGAAATCAAGTACCGGGTCATGAATCTCTTTCTTTCGTACTTTATCGATATATTTTTTAGGAGTTAACTCTTTAGCATATTTATGATAGTTTGGAATTCTCCCTCCAAAGGCTATCCCGCGGAGATTTAAACGCTCACACAACTCTTTACGGTAATCATACAATCGCCTGCCTAAACGTAACCCTCTGAATTTTGGCCTGATGAATATGTCTATCCCATAAAGCATATCTCCATCAGAAGTATGCGTATTAAAAAAGTAATCTCCTGTTATTTCTTTATAAGTGTGCCTGTTCTCAAACTTTGAATAGTCTACAATGATAGATAAGGCACTCCCGGCAAATTGGTTATTAACTTTAATAACTACCTGGCCCTCCGGAAATTTTTCGATTAATGTTTTAATATGATTTTCTTTCCAATAGGCATTGGGCATGTTAGAGTAAGCTTCAATCATAGCCTCTTTCAGCTCCTCATAATCTTCAAGTTTTAAAAAATTAAGTTCAATATTTTCTATTTTGCTCATAGCTCTTATACTTTACTATACAAACTAACAAATTTGGGTGAGAATGTTTTTAAATCAACGAATTGAAGTAATCAGGTATTTCATGATGGGATTTATATTTCCTGGGCGGACAAATGCCTGTGTTTTGAACTTTGGCGGAAACAACAGTTTTCTTTCTACCAACTCATTCAACGTTGAGATATAACCTAGGGATGTTTTTCCTATTAATAAATTTTCAAGGGGATTTCCTTCCATGTAATAATTAAGGATATATCGAAACCCTTTCAGGTATAAAAAATCTTTTGTAAACCCACCACCCCTAAAAACGCGTGTTGTCATGTAAAAAGCAGCATCTTCGTTCAGGAGTTTGGTATCCATTAAAAATTCAAAAGCCTGCTTAAACTCCATCCCGTTTAACATGTTCTTGACAGTGATGACACGCAACGCCAATTCTTTTAATCGGAATACCGTAATGTTATCAGATAAATATTCGCTAAGAATGGCCATTCCTTCCTGGGTTAGGGTATTTACCGGAAGTCCTATTCTAAGTACATTTAAAGGTTGATGCCTGCTATTGATGGTAGTTACCATGTGCACACCAATCTCATGATTTGCCAAGGCAAACAAACTTCTTTTTGTAAACGTAGCGTCAGCACGGAGCCTGATCAGCTTTTTACTGTTTAAAACCAATACTTTTGAAACGATATTTTTTGATATATCGACTTTAGCTTCAAAACCATATTCAGCAATGACTTTTTCAAAAAGATCTTTAGCATCATATACAGTGAATGAATTATCTTTTTCATATTCCAAATCGGGGCAATGAAGCAAAAAATTAGCGTTTCCCAGATCTCTTTCTGAAGGCTCCCCAAAATACCGCAGCGAATTATATACAAATTTTGTTTTTCCGATTGTTGTTAGCATATCAGCCTTATCAGCGTATGCGTTAATCACATCTTTGTATAAAACCTGTAGATTAATGTCTTTTATATTTTCAACCGGAACCTGGTATAATTTACGTTTAAAATCAAAAGGCTCAATAACAAGCTGCCTGTACCTGAATTTTGGATTTGTTGTAAATCTTGATTTAAAAAATCTTTTTTTCTCAACTTCAAGGTTGATTGGATTAATAAAATTTAAAATCTCAAAATTCTTAACGAGATTAAAAAGTTGTTTATCTAATACTTCAATATTCTTGTCCAGTTCCGAAGAAAGAAGTCGTTCCTTACGTTTCAGGGTTAATCGTGTGTGCTTTCTAGAGAAATAAGTAGATGTATTTAAAATTGCTTTTTTTAACCCTTGAGTAAGCAGCGAGATAACCAATGGATAATTCTCCCTGTTTTCCTCATCGCAATACACCTTTTTTATCTCTGTTGCCAGAACAAGAGTATTAGAAAAATTCCCTGTTATATAAGTAAGAAAATATCCATGCCCATAAAAAATATCATTGATAGCAACTGTATTTACTATATCGGGCAATACAATCTTTTCTAATTCTTTAAACCAATGCTTTATAATCGGATTAAATCTTTCTTGATCAACTTTATCTACACCAAGATTAAACAACGGTAGGTAACGATTATATCTCTTGTAATTATAGGAATGAATATCAAAAACAATACAAGAACCAAAAAGGTGTTCAACCCTGGCAATTAAGGCATTAACAACCTTATAGAACCCTTCATGTTTTACAGAACTATTTTTTTTCTGTTCTTCTGTTAAAGGTGTTTCCCAAACCTTCTTTCCCCAGGCTACATCATAGATTGCCTCTTCTGGTGGACGATTTAAATCATATTCGTATCTTGAATCAATCCCTTCGACAACGATTGGAAACGATCGAATAAATGAAACCGTTTCCGGATCTTCTTCATACCATCGTTCAAAATCATCAAGCAGACAATTCTCCTGTAATTCCTCCCGAAACTGATGCCCATTATGAATTGCAGCACAAACAAATGGTATATAATCATCTATTTTAATTCGAAACGAATCATCTGGAGGAGTGGCTTCAAATGTGGTGCCTTGTTCAATTTTTCGAACAATCTCCTCAATGGTGAACTTATCCATTCTCGATCATACTACGCATATTACGTTTACGGTCTATTGCAAATTCTTTGGTATTAACAACTGATTCTATAAAATCAATAACTTGTTTTTGCAGTTTTACTTTGTTAAAACGGTTTATTCTTGTTATCCCCCCCGGGCTGCATACATTTATCTCGATGAGTTTATTGGAAATAATATCAATGCCCACAAAATACAACCCATCTGCCCTTAGTTTAGGCCCTATTTTTTTACAGATATTCTTTTCCTCCTTGGTTAACACATGCTTTACCGCATTTCCGCCTGCTTTAATATTTGCCCTCACCTCATCTGCAGCAGGTACACGTTTGTATGCGCCAATAGCTTCTCCATTGAGCATAATAACCCTTACATCCCCATTATCGGCACCATCTATATATTCCTGTAAGATAACATAGTTGCTATCCGACTTTCCTGAGATATAAAAGTCAAGAAGGGAATTGATGTTTTTTTGAGCACCTCTCTCCAAAACAATAACCCCACTCCCACCAAAACCATCCAACGGTTTTAAAATCATTTTATCCTTAGCTGATTCTTTTATGGCACGTTTTAAAAACTCTTTATTTTTTGAAACGTGAGTTATGGGTATTATCTCATTATTTGGATCGTAAAATGCTGCCGGATATAATTTGTTATTTGCTTTACGAAGCCCGTCAATATCATTAACAATGAAGGCATCATCACGCACAGAATCTAAGAAATTAAGCATAATCGGATCCAATGGAGGATTTGTTCGCACAAAAATTGCATCGAAACCAGATAATGGGAGTAATTGTTCTTTAAACTCTGTTTTCTTATAAAACTGCGTTATATTGGATGTAGTCCTTTCCTTTCGAATTATCATTCGCACAAAACCATATGTTGTGCTTTCTCTAATTGTAAGGTTATTGGGATAGATTATCCCAGTATTATGTCCTCGAGAACAAGCCTCATGAATAAGTCTGATACTCGAATCCTCCTCAGGATTTATAGAATCCCAAGGATACATGATAAAACATATGTTCATCTTCTATTTTAAAAACTCGAACGAAATTAATCTTTAAATTCAATTTTAAATCATGATAATTTGCATTTTTTTTATTTTTTCGCAACTGAAAAAATATTTCAACCCACTCTTGATGGTTGCATTGTAATTGTGTTTTAATCAGGTTATCTTTGAGTGATTGACATATATAATGGAACAGCAGAGAATGCACAAGAAAAATAGAAACCGATAAGTATTCAAATCAATGCAAGAAATAAATAAATATCCTGATTTTTTCGCCCGCTTTTATGATACCATTTACAATCAGCTGAGGGACACAACAGATCACAACTTTTTTTCAGAAAAAATAAATGAGTGTACGGGTAAAATTCTTGAAATAGGAGTTGGTACCGGACGATTTTTTGTTGAATCCCTAAATAAAAACAAAGATATCTACGGAATTGATATCAGTCCGGCAATGTTGGATATTTGTAAAACAAAGGTTCCTAAAAAAGAACAAACACGTTTAAGTTTACAAGACATGCGAACCTTTTCTTTTAATTTTAAATTTGATTTGATAATTGCCCCTTTCAGGGTATTTATGCACATCCTAAATAACAAAGAACAGCTAATTGCTTTAAATAACGTGGCAAAACATCTTTCTGATAATGGAACATTTATTTTTGATGCATATGTTCCTAACTTAAAAATGATGGCTGAAGGCCGGGATAACGATGTTGATTTTATTGGCGAGTACGAACCCGGAAAGAAACTTAAAAGACTTGTCTCAATGAAAACAGACTTGATTGAGCAAATCAATGACATGTATTTCACACTTGAATGGGATGAAGGTAACCAGACGAAACAAGAATTTTGGGTCACCAAACTGAAATATTTCTTCAGGCATGAAATTGAATACCTTATTGAAAAATCTGAACTTAAATTAGACCGGTTTTATGGCGACTATGATGAAACTCCATTAAACAGTTTCTCTAATGAATTTGTTTTAGTATGTTCTAAAAAATAACTCAAGCCTTTTAAAAAATTATCAATAAGGTTAGTTTTAAAAATGCCAAATAATTCTTGCAATTCTATATTGAATTTCGGCATTATCTTCGATTATTTTAACCGGATAATTAAACAAATAAGGAAATTTCATAATAATAAGATATCAATGTAAACTTCAATAAAAGAACGAGGTAATTTTAATTTAGGCCGGTATTTTGTTCTCATAACATTTTTTAATTTATAATTTTCTTCCTTATGAGCTCAAGGTTCTTGCTTATTAATTCGTTTCTTTTTTGAATGGACTCCGAAGATGTAGATGCACCTTCGGGCGTATTTAATACATAATCCAGAAGCTGCTCTATAGTTGATGTTGCTACATAGACATTATTACCAGATATGGTATAATAAATAAAAACCTCATCATTGTTATTTTTAATCCACCCTCCAACGAATAATCCTTTTAATTCATGTTCTATTTGTTCTTCATACCCTGGCATCATAAAATAACCTGATGGTTTTGCTATAACTTTAGTTGGTGACTCCAATGCAGTTAAATAAATATAAATAACATTTTTTACCCCGGAAACATCTTTTACTGTTGCGTAAATCAAATGCAACCAACCTTTTTTAGTTTTAATAGGAGCCGTCCCTTGTTCTTTAATTAATACATTGGTTGAATAAGAATTGTTTTCATTTACCATTTCTTCTCCCTCAATGATCTTTGTATTTTCTATACTATCAACAAACGACCAAATTATCTCTTGCTTTTCTTTTGATTGAGAATAAAAAGCATACTTACCCTCAATAAATTCCGGATGTAAAACAAATTTATTTTGTGGTATTGAGGTTTCAATATCTGAGAGTCGCTCCCAATTTTTTAAATCTTTTGTTCGGACAATACCGGAAATTAAATCAACGTTAGAATCCTTTTCTTTATCTATTCTTTCTGCAGAAAAAAGTCCATAAATCCATCCGTCCTCGTGCTGAGTCAATCGAATATCAGAAACGTTTGTTTCGGATATATTATTAACCGGAATCGTTACCGGATAATCCCAAAATCGCCATTTCTCAAAACCATTAGGGCTCTCTGCAACCGAAAAAAAAGATTTCCCGTCATATCCTTCAACCTGAACAACTAAGAAATATTTATCATTTAATAAAGCAGCACTTGGATTAGATGTCCTACTTATCCCTAAACGCTCCATTAAAAACGGATTTTTCTTGGGATTTAAATCAAATCTCCAATAAACAGGTGTATGATCAGCTGTTAAAATCGGGTATTTATATTTATAATAGATACCATTATAGTTTTTCTTAACAATCTTGTTCGGTTGATTTATAAGGAATTCATACTCCTTAAATAACTTAGCCAATCTCTTTTTGGCTTCTTTTTTATCCATTAGGTTTAGACAGTTGATTAAGTAGATAAAAATATAAAATTTGCCAGTGTAAACCCAACAGTTTTATATACAGAAATTCAAAAAAAGAAATTAGAATTGCTCTTACCTGTTTTTGAAGTATTTATTTAAAATATTACGGGTATAATGTATAAATTCAGTGATAAGAAAAATATATGCCATTCCAATAGCTAACCAGATTACAAGTACGTTAAACCAGAATGTTTTTATATAATGCCCGTTAAATAACTTATGGGAAGCATAAAGATGCGAACGGCCTATATTTGAATTTGGTGATATATAGATTGGATAGATTGCCGGCACTCCTTCCATATTATGATTAAATTCTATTTCATCCGGGTTATCTACTTTTGTAACAATCTTATGAATTGATTCATTATAATATTTCTCCTTTAAAAGAGAATCGCCAGACATTGAGATGGAATCGGTTTTAATCTTTACTACAGCTATTTTATTATCCGTTTCTTCAAAAAGATAATATTGAATATAATTGATATAGTTTATACACTCCATGCCTATTCCTTCATTAAAATCTTCAACATTTAAAGAAGAAACAAATTCAAATGGAAACACATCAAAATTTTGGGGCATTTTCTCTATTTCCTCTTTTATAAAATCAAGATTTTTTCTTAGCCCTGAATCGTCTTCCTTTTCATTTTGCAAATAGAAACAGTTATTCACTTTGTTTTGCAATTCAGGTAAAATAATCTCATTGTAAAGTTTAGATAGTCCCAAAAATTTTTCTTCATTAAAGAATATGCGAGTATATTTATTTTCAACAGCCTGATCAACGACCAAAGCCTCATGTCCCCATTTAATTAATGACAAATCGGCAATAACAGGTACATTTTTTTCTCCTTGTAATCCAATGGGAAATTTCTCAAAAGGTACAATCTGCCCACTAAATATAATTTGAAAAGAAATTAAAACAATAGCCAATAAATATACATTACGAATACTTTTTGTGTAAATTGAAATATTATATCCTACAGTACTTCCTGCAACACCGATTAACAAGTAAACAAAAGAGTGTTTTACCGCTAAAGACAAATGTCCAATTATAGCATATGTGATAAAAGTATAAAAAGAGAATAATACAGCTAACAACAAACAGTGCAAACTAATTTTAGAACTAAAATAACTGATAGAACTAAGTTTATATAGTTTATTTAACCAATAGAATGCCCCTTCCCTTTTTATTGCTTCAACGCCAATCCAAATACCAAAAACAAGAGAATTTATTGTATTCAAAAAATAAAAGAATGACAAATTCTCATTTTTACCGAACGAGTAAGACCCAAAACTACTATGCCTGCAAAACAACCCCGTTAATATAGCAACAGCAACAAATACTAAAAAATATCTCAGAAATAATGGAGGTTGCCTAAAAAAAGCGATTAAATCTCTTTTTAGAAAAACAACTAATTGTTTATCTAAGTCTTGTAACCTCACCTTAGTTTGAGGCAATACATTTCTAAACCCATGTATTTTAATTTTCGGGGCAATTTTCTGATTGTAAAGCTCAAACCACCCTTTGGGTGATATTTCTCTCTTGTTTGTATATTCTCTGCCTGGTTCTATTTCCTTTCGATTAATTATCTGCCATATTTCTTGACTTGTAACTATTGCAGAGTCCTCTTTCGTTATTTTTGCTTGAGAGCAGAAATAAGAATGAAGAGCATCTGGCTTTCCATTGTAGATTGGATAACCTTCCCTGTCAAAAAGCCAAACACTATCAAATTCTTTGACATTAAAAAGAAGTGGTGGTGTAGAACTGGCAATTATTAATTTCCCTTTCATTGCCTGCTCCCTCAAAACACCAATTAATGATTGTGTTTCAATTGGGGTTAAATCATCGAATATCTCTTCCAGGACTAATACAGCAGGATCTTTAATTATTTCCAGTCCAAGACATATAAGCCTTTGTTGTAGTTCGCTTAAATTTTCTTTCGTTTGCTTATTCCATACAACAGAGATAATATTTTGTAATCCAAGCTCATTAAACACCCTAAGGATAAGCTCCTTAATTCTTCTGTCGGATAGATTCCTAAAATATAATTTCGCTATAAAATAATAATTTTCATAAATGGTGAGACCCGATCTGAGCCTGTTTTCAGAGGGAACATATCCTATTAACCCCTGGATCTTAAAAGCGTTTTGTGTTATGTCGTAACCATTTATTAAAATATTTCCTTTATCTGGGGCCAACTCTCCAACAAGGAGTTTTGTAAGCACCTGTTTTTCTGAATTTTTCCCGCCCAGTATCCCCACTAAACTTCCACTCTTCGCTGAGAAAGTAAAACTCTTTAACGTATTAAATTGTCTTTTAGAATTATATTCTATTGATTTACCTGTAAATACAATTGCTTTTTTTGTCCCCTGGTTTAGAATAATATTAGATAGTTCCTTATAGTCAATAATAACTTTATTATCGAAAAGTAATTTATCCTTATTCTTAAAAAGATATAACTCTCCCTGATTTATCAAATCTTTATTGAAATAGAGTGGTTCCTCCCCCTTATATTTAAACAAAATATTATTCAGGTTCTGTTGATAATGGAAAAATATTTTTCCTTTCAAAGTATCACATACAATTTTAGGGATATTAACCATCTCACTTGGCCTGTTTTTTTCTATCCAGGCCCCTTCCAGATCATCATTAATATTTTCTTCTGAATTTGATATATATAAATCAGAAAGATGGATTAATCGTTGTTCATCCTTCTCAAGTATAAAATTATTAATGGTCGTAAACTCTCTGGTATTAATTCCACAAGAAATAACAAGTAATCTTATTATTTCTTGTGTTTTTTTTGTGTACAGCCCACATTTTGATGTACATTCTACTAAACAAACAGCAATAAAAAATTTTTCATGCATTAATAACTCATTATCAAAACGATAACAAAGAGACTTAATATCTTCTCCTTTATAATAAGATTGGATTTTCTTTTGATTGGGAAGAAGGCTATTTTTCTGATTTCGGTATTTATTAAATAGTACTTGCCCTTCAATATAAATATTGAATTTAGCCAGGTAATCCTTTATTGAAATTAAGAATGCTGCCTCTTGAGAAACATCATTCTGTTTGATTATAAAGTAACTAAGTTTTAATAAAGCATTAAAAACAGATTCATTCATTCAGCGTCCTACCCTTTTACAAGTAAAATTATTGATTTTTATAAGAGAAACAGGCTATACCTATGTTTAAATATTGTAAAAATAACATAGAAATAAGACGAACAAAGTGTGAATTCGTTACAAGAATGATCAATATCATCGTTTTTTGATAATGAAGATCATTTGAAAACATTTGGAACGAGAGGCTAACATAATGTATATTTGTGACATACAAAAAGGGTTTAGGTTTTTTATAGAGGTTCTTGATTAGGGTTTTATTAAGTTGGTTGACAGTAAACCCCCCGGCTCCGGGGGGTTTTTTATTTTACCTGGGGAAGTTCAAAATGAAAGAGGCTTCCAGCCCCTTCTGTACTCTCGACACCAATTTTACCTTTACAATTTTCAACAAATTCTTTACAAATAATAAGACCTAAGCCGGTACCTTTTTCATTTTCGGTACCCGTTGTTGATTTCGTACTATCAATATCAAAAATCTTTTTTAATGTTTTATCTGACATTCCAGCACCTTCATCAATTACTGAAATCTTTACGTTACTATTAGTTTTTTCTGCAAAAACAATAATCTTTCCTCCTCGATAAGAAAATTTTATTGCATTCGTTATCAGGTTCCTAATAACTGTAGCAATCATATTTTTATCTGCATAAACATGATATTCCTCCTCTAAAACCACGATGATATTTAACTCTTTAGAATTTGCTGTGTTTTTTATTAAATGCACTTCTTCGTTAATTATTTCATTAAGGGCAACAGCTTCAATATTTACTTCAAGTTTACCCAATTGTGCTTTGGCCCATTGAAGAAGATTTTCCAGCAGATTGTATGTTTGGTTTGATACTTTATTTATATTCTCAACAAAATCAATTATTTTATCCTCACTTAATTTTGTGAAATTAGAAATAATATAATCAGACAGGCCTAAAATAGCATTAAAAGGATTTTTAAGATCATGGGCTATTATTGAGAAAAATTTATCTTTTGCATAGTTTGCCTCTCTCAATTTTGCTTCGGATTTTTCTAGTTTAATTTTTGTCTTAACCCTTGAAGTAATATCGTGAACAATAGAGAAAATAACTTCTTCTTTTTCGTATATAATTGATACTGTATGAACTTCTACATCTCTCTTTTTCCCATTCGCTAACCGGTGAGTTGTTGTTATATATTTCTTCTTACTTTTATTTGCCTTTTTAACTTTTCTAAATACTTTTTCTAGTGGCTCTAAATATATATCCTTGAGGTTTTTTGTTGCAAATTCATCTTCGCTATATCCATAATAGTGCTGGGCTGCCAGGTTTGCATCAATAATATTATAACTCTCGGGATCAATAAGAAGCATTACTGTTGAATGCTTTTCAAACATATTCCTAAACCTTCCCTCACTATCTCTTAGCTCTTCGTACAGCTCATTAATCTTATTATTTCTTTTAACTAACTCTTTTGCAATTTTCTCATAATTAAACTTTTGTAACCTCAACTCTTTGGCTACAACCTCGTTCTCTGTATTTCTTCTTTTAATTCTTTCCTCAGACAATCGCTTATCTGTAATGTCTCTTCCTACACAAACAATAGAATCAATAACCCCACCTACCCCAATTACAGCTTTGTTTGACCATGCCAGCCATCTCCATCCATGAATTGTTTTTTCTCTTCTTTCAATATAACAAGTATGAGGGTGCAATTCCAGCGTTCTCATTGAAGCTTCGGATATGGCTATATCATCTTCATGAATTATTGGGTCGTAATCCTCTCCGGTTAATTGTCTCTTTTCTTTACAAAAAAGTTGACAATACGATGGGCTAGCATAGAGAATTTGAGAAGACGTATTAAATATTAATATTAATTCTCCGATATTCTCCAGAATAAAATGCGGGCTTATTACTTTGTTTTTTACCAGGCTATCAGAAGTTTTTTCCATTTAATAGAGAGCTGTTAGATTCCTGTAATTTTCAACTCAGTCCTTCTATTGTTCTTTCTTCCCTCTTCAGTTGAATTATCTTTAATAGGTTGTGACATTCCATAACCTTTAAAACTCATTCTATCAGGGCTAATACCTTTTTCCTTTAAATAATCAAAAACTGATTTAGCCCTGTTTTCTGAAAGTTCTATGTTATAATTTTCAGCCCCAACATTATCAGTATGGCCACTTATTTCTACCTTGACTGTTGGATTCTGGGTTAATAACACGACAGTTTTATCAAGCTCGATTTTCGATTCGGCTTTTAATTCAAACGAATTTATCTCATAAAAAATATTTTTAAGTATAACTTTTTTCCCTACTTTAATCGGACTTAAAGGAATATCAACTAAAAACGGGTCTACTTGTTCGTAGACTGCATTAAGAGTAAAATTCTCCGAATAAAACAAATACCCTTTTTTATTGATATTCAATGCATAATCCTTCTTTGTTGGAATACAAATAAGAAACTCTCCTGTATTAGCATCTGAGTAAGAGCTAGAAATTGTAACACCTGCATTCAAATCTATTAGCTCAAAATTGGCACGAAGGTTTTCTTTTGTATCTGAATCAAAAACTTTTCCTTTCATATAGGAGACAGGAGTAGGTCTCGCTTCCTTATATAACTCAAACTCATAAAGATCCCTTCCATTCTCTTCTATTCTGCTCGATGAATAATATGCATGATTACCTTCGGCATTTATTATTAATCCGATCTCATCTAAATATGAATTAATTGGATATCCCATATTTACAGGGGTAGTCCATTTTCCTGTTGAGTCTAGATGAGACATAAAAAGGTCAAAACCTCCCAATCCCAAATGTTTTTCTGAAGAAAAATAGAGTGTTTGATTATCGTGATGGATAAAGGGAGAAATATCATCTCCTTTTGTGTTTATCTTTTCTCCCAGATTGACAGGTTTTGTCCATTTACCTTGCTCATTAAGCTTACTGACCCAAATATCCATTCCGCCGAAACCACCAGCCCTGTCGCTTGCAAAATATAAAGTTCGTCCATCAGGAGATACGGATGGCTGTTTTTCTTTACTTGCAGTACTTACGGGTTCTCCCAGATTAACAGGTTTTGCCCATTGGGCGCCAACTTTCTGCGAAAAATAAATATCACATTGTCCATTTCCATCATCACGGTTACAAGCCGTAAAAAACATCCATTTTCCATCTGCGGAAATAGTTTGTGCCCCCTCATTATCAGTAGTATTTAATGGATTTCCCACACTCTTTGCCTGGCACCATTCATCTTCTATTTTAATTGAATAATAGAAATCTTCTTGCCTGTTTCTGTATGCATTGGGATTATTTTCATCTTTCGGCAACAACACAGTAAACACGAGTTCTTGTTCATCGGCAGAAAGACTTGGCCAATATTCATCATATTGAGTATTAATTTTATCGCCCAGGTTTATGGGTTCAAAAGGCACTGGGTTCTGAATTGCATGAATACCAAAATCACATTGTTTAATGGCATCATTTGCTTCCTTCGTAAATTTTGTACTATTATAGCCTGAGGCTAAGTATTTCTCGAAACTTGTTTTAGCTTGCTGATATTTTCCGTTTTGCAAATTAAGTTTTCCCAAAACTATAAATCCCGGGGGATAAAATTCCGGTTTAACCTCCATTCCTTTTGAATAATATTGAATTGCTTTTTCTGGCTGTTGTTGTTCGATATAAACTTCACCAAGCATAAGATATGCTTCAACAAACTCAGAATCTTTCTCAATAGCTTTTTCTAAATTATCAATTGCTTCAGGAAACTGCCTCATTGTTAAGGCCGATACTCCATCTTCATAAAGCTTTATTGCTGATTTTGATTTTGTTGAATACTCTTTCTGAGAGTATAAAGAAGTTTGAATTAGAATTAGTAATAGTATAAATATAAATCTCATTTTAAAAAAATATGATTGAAGTTATACTATTAAAGGCAAAAATTTTATAAAAAAGAATAGTTAATAATTAACAATCTAAAAATATTGGATGAATCAATTGTTAATTTCTATTTGAAATAACCTTGCCGGTAGATTTTTATTTTCTGAAGACATTAGGATAGTGCTATCATTATAGAAGCAAACACCTTCGTTCTGAATATTAGATATTTGCTCTAAATTTATCTTTCTGTAAGTAGACGAAAAGAAGTCTGCACCTGAAAAATTTGAAAACATCCAGATAAACGGCTCATAATTCTGATATCCGGTAAAAACCAAGGTATTTGTTTTCTCGTTATAATCTGCACCTGTTACCAGCCCTCTTGTATTAAAAACCTGTCGTTTTTTTGCCACATAAGTACCTGGTTCTTTTGGTAAGACATAGGATGTTGTTTTTAAGTCTTTCCAATCTTTTGAAAAAACATAAATACTATCTTCCCAGCATATCATTGCTTCACAATCAAAACTATGCCGATAGTAAGAAGGAATAAAATCCGTTTGATCCTCAAAAGAAAAATTTATTATTTCAGCTTCAATATTATCTGTTTGAAACAATGATCCCTTATCAATTTTAAAAATTGCAAGATCCTTTCTTGAGCCTAAGTTATTACCAAAATCTCCTACATATATATAATTTTCATCCTGGGAGATATCTTCCCAATCTTTATTCTTAACATTTGTTATTTCCCATTGATATTTTATCCGGGCTGTTGCTGTATCCAACGCATATAAAATCGCATCATTCCCACTATCATTGAAACTTAAGACTAAAGAATCAATAAAGATAATCCCAGAAGACTCTTCTAATTCATCTGGTAGTTTTATCTCTTTTATTATAGTGTATGGCTCTTCTTCCGATAATTCTATTGTTTCTAATTCTTCGCAGGAAACAATAGAAATAAGTGATAAAAAAATAAAATATAAGACTCGTAACAATATCATAATTTATTGAACTGATAATACAGAAAGAAACTTATTAAAAACCTCAGTATTTTCATAATCATTTCTTGACTTCTCGTGAGCATAAAATGATGCTGAACTTGTTGTACTTAATCCAATATATTTTGCCCTTTCCATATTAAGATGGCCTTTATTGGCAGTCATACCTGCATGGATCTCGGCAAGTCCCATTCCATCACCTATTATAAAAATTATATTTTTAGGTTTATTCTTATTTCCTTTCAAGGTTTCAGAAGTTGGTTATGTATATGCTGAGAAAGCAATAATAACAATTAACAGATCTCTTAATTTCATTTCAATATTTTTTTATAAGATTGTAATATTAATGAATTACTTTCTTTCAAAAATATTATTTTAAATAAAGACATATCGAATGTTACCTAGCCAAAAAGTGGTAAAATTGACATTATGGAAAATGTAGTATAGATCCTTTAGTTATCCATGCAAACATCCAAACGAAAGCTTATAATCACACGATTGAAACAAGTAAATTCTATTCTGTTTTTTCTTCCTCTGTATCTTCTTTTTTGGCGTCGGTATCGGATTCTTTTTCTTCCTCGATTATTTCGGCATCTTCAACAACATCCGATGCTGCATCGCTCTCTTTTTCCTCATCTTCCTGAAGAACTAAATCAAGCATTTCTAATTCCTGAAGAATATTATACCAATTAAGTAATTTTTTTATATCAGAAACATATACCTTCTCTCTATCATAATTCGGTATTATTTCTTCCATATATTTTTTTAACTCTTCTGGCTTTGATTTGGAATCAATTGCTGCGCCTTTATCTTCTTTTTCGACGATAGCCCTGAAGACATCTTGCAATGGCATTTCTTTATCTTCTGTAAATATTGCAATATCTTCTAATGCACTAATTTTTGCTGTTGCCGGAATATGTGTCCTTCTATTGTCTGCCAATGACTCAACAATTATTCCGTTTCTACCTTGGGAAATAAACTTAAACAATCCACCTTTTCCCGAAATCGCTAAAATATCTTTCAATGCCATAACCTATCCTATATAATTATTTGCAAAAGTAAAAAATTGAAATTATCACTAAAACTTTTCTGCCTTTATTTAATTAAAACCTTTTTCTTTTTTTAATGTTTCGTATGCCTCGTTAATTTTTTGGAACTTTTCTTCTGCTGCTTTTTTCACATCATCGCCTAAATAACTAACCTTATCCGGATGATATTTTACAGCCATTTTTCGATACGCTTTCTTTATTTCTTCGACACTAGCATTCTTATCTACCCCAAGGATTGTAAATGCCGGCTCAGAATTAGGGACAAACATTGTCCTTATTGAATCCCTATCTGTGGAATTGATTCCCAAATATCCTGCAATAATATCAATAACAGAAACTTCACTTGTTTCAATCTTTCCATCAGCTTTTGTTATACCGTACAAAAAATGCAGTAATTGCAGGCGTGACGAATAGTCTAGACTTCTTCGAATCTGCATGGATACATCTTGAACCGGAATTTTTTGATTTAATAAATCACGAAGGAGAACCATTGCTTCAGAGGTTTTTGCCATTCCAAACTGACGAGTAAACCAATCCTTAACATAATCAAGTTCTGAACGCATTACTTTCCCATCGGCTTTCATAACTGCTGCAACCAAAACTAGTAAGCTAACAGCAAAGTCTCCTTGTGTAGGCCTTCCTGCATGAGGCTCTGTATATGTAGTAGTATTATCGCCTGCTGAATCTATTAGTGAACCTATTCCAAAACCTATTAAGGCGCCAATTGGTCCAGCTCCAGCCAAAACACCTAAACCAGCACCAATCCATTTACCGTATTTTCCCATAAAATAAATTTGTTCTTTAGGTTACAAATATTGTTCCCTAAAACAGCTCTAAAAGTTGTTTGTGAATATTTAACACCTGGGGAATTACTAAATTGGACGAATAATTATTTATCACAAAATCTGATTTTTTTATTTTTTCTTCGTCCGAAAGTTGATTTTTTATCCTTCTCGAAACTTCATCAAAACTGGTATTACTGCGTTCAACAACCCTTTTTATGCGTTCCTCTACAGGAGCGTAGATGGTAATTATTTTATCCATCTGTTTATAGCCCCCGCTTTCAAATAGAATAGCTGCTTCTTGTAAAACATATGGCTTATTATTATTTTTTATACACCACTCAGAGAAGTAACTTCTAACAGCAGGGTGAACAATCGAATTCATTTTTTTTAATGCAGCTTTATTATTGAATATTATAGCTGCCATTTTTTCTCTATGCAACCCATTCTCTGAATATATGTCACGTCCAAAGCAGGCCATTAATTCGTTTTTTACTTTCAGGTCCGAGTTGATTATATTTCTTGCTTCCAGATCAGAATCGAACACAGGAATTCCTAATATCCTAAATATATTACAGACCGTTGTTTTACCACTACCTATCCCTCCTGTAATACCAATTTTTTTCATTTCTCAATAACAAATTCTACTGTTTTTGGAAAGTAATTTATATTACTTACATAATCCGGATAATCAACAAGGGATACATTTACTTTTCTATTAAGATTCTGTATTGCTTCTCTATAATCTAAAGCTATTTTGAACATACTTGGATAAATTTCCCCAAAATCGCTAAGTCCTACTTTATATGTTACTGTTACAGTTTTTGGAAACAGCTTTATTACTAAACTATCAGGAAGGAAATCGACCTGTACAGGAACTGTTAACTCTGCTTCTGTATATTTCTCTGCATTTATTATAAGTTCAACTTCTTTTTCCGAAAAAGATATCCCAGGAATTTCCATCAACTTTAGTTCTGTTCGTACTGTATCTTTTATATTTCTTAAAATTTTTCTTTGCGTGGATACAAATTCAATTGTGTCAATTATAACCTGTGGACCAGTAATTTTTATACTATCGGGAAGAATAACCTGTTTTCCTTTTTGCATGAATTGTTGCTCAAAATTCACGTTAATATCGGGGGAAACTATAACTTTTTTTGACACAACATCAGCTAATCTAAAAAATATGGTATCAGGTTCTATATCAACAACACGAATATTTGGTGGTAATTGATTCTGTATTTCATCCTCTGTTGTTGATGTCAATATAAAAAATTCTGCGGGGTCGCTTTTTTCAGATTTCAAAAAAGAATTTACATCAAACGTAACCGGGCGTATACCTATTTTTAATTTATAACTTAAGATAGTGCTTCCAACAGACTCAACTTTTAAATCTAATTTTTGAGGCAAATCATTTACAAGTACTTTGTCTGAAGGAAAATTAGTGTATCGTACCGGAAAAGTAATTGATGTTAAATATTCTTTGCCTAACGCAGAAAAAAACCAAATAACAGATGATATTAAAACAAAAAAAAGGAAGACCATCACTTTAGACCCATAAATCCCCCTGTAAAAAAGTATCCTTGCATTGAGCCACTTTGGATCAAAATACTTCGAAAAAAATTTATTTTCTTGTTTCTCTGCCATCCTATAAAATTATAAAACCTGTCAGTTAAATAAACAGACAGGCCTTAAATTTTAAAATTTTATTTTTTCTCTTAACGCTGTTGTGCATTTAAATCAGATGAATCTTTCAATACGGCACTTTTATCCACCTTGATTTTAACATTATCGTCGATCTCAACAGTTATACTATTATCGTTAACAGATAAAATCTTTCCGTAAATACCACCTGTTGTTACTACTTTATCGCCTTTTTTTAGGGATTCCCTAAAATTACGAAGTTCTTTCTGGCGTTTCATCTGTGGACGAATCATAAAGAAGTAAAATACAACAAGAATTAGGACCATCATTATAAGCCCTGAATATGGATTACCTTGTTGTCCTTCACCTTGAGGTGGTTGCATCATTAAAATAACATTTAGTAAATTCATTTTTTCCTGTTTATTTATATTTAAATTATTTCGGCTATAATAGTAATTCTTTCAATATCTTTCAATGCTGAGTTAGAATAAACCGTAACTTCTTTATATTGTTTACCTATTCTTCCTGAACTATCAAACATTACCTCTATTTTTCCTTTTTCTCCAGGCTTAACCGGTTCCTTTGTCCATTCCGTATTGGTACAGCCACAAGACGATTTAATATCGTTTACTATTAAATTTGATTTACCAGTATTTTGATAAAAAAAAGTAAAAGAAACAATTTCACCTTCACTTATTCGTCCAAAATCATGTATTTTTTTTTCAAATTCAATTAAAGCTTCTTCTTTATTATCCACTTCAACAGAAACCACTTTCTCATTTTTATTTGCACAGCCATAGGAAAAAATTAAGGTAAAAAAAATTATATAATATGCAGTGTAAATAAATTTCATTGATTGGTACCTGAATATAACGACTATTTAAATTCCCCTATCAAACCTCTTCCTTGTTTCTGAATTTTATTTTCTGAACGAAGTTTGTTTACTATCTTATCTAAGATACCATTTATAAATGTGCTACTTTTATTTGTACTATAGAATTTAGAAATCTCTATATACTCATTAAGCGTAACCTTAACCGGAATTGATGGAAACTCCGTTATTTCGGCAAGGGCCATCTGCATTAATAAGATATCCATAAATGCAATCCTATCAACATCCCAATTCTTAGTATACTCAGAGATTAAGTTCAGGTTATCATCACTTTTGAGAATAGCTTTTCTATATAAGTTTTTAACAAACTCTCTATCCTCCTCATTTTTAAACATAGGCATTAACCTCGCGTCTTCTGCATCCGGGGCTTTGAAATTCTTTAGTGTTTTAATTATCATACCGATAACAAAATCCACATCATCATTCCAGTAAATACTCTCCTCTTCTAAAAGTTGATAAAGAGGCTCATAATTAAGAATATCTTCGCTGTATATTTTTACAAGTAGTTTTTTATCCCATTCGTAAGAGTTTTGTTCACTCTCCATATACAAATTAAAGTACTGGTTACCAACAACCAATTTATAAAGTTTCTTGACAAATTCTGGATTATTTACCCAGCCAACACCTTTTTCATTAAGATATTTAATTAGTTGAGTATTTTCTCTAATCTGATTTATAACTCTATTGTCAAGAAATTTTGTATTGGGATTTAAATCTTCTTCTGTTGGAATTCTTTTATTTTTACCTAAAGTAATTCTTTCGTCTTCCAGCTTTTGGAGCTCTGTTGACAACAATAAAAAATAGAAATACAGTTCGTATGTCTTTTCGATACTATGAAATAGCTCCTTTTCAAATTTATTAATTGATGGGGAGTCTGTTTTAAAGTATGCGTACAATATGTGAAGAACCTTAATCCGTAATAACCTCCTACTAATCATTTTTCTTTTTTCTCCGATAACACCTCAAAAAAACTGGTGCAAAGGTAATTCAAAATATCTTTCTTGAAAATATCTTATATAATATTAACAGCATTAAAACAAAAAAAATATTTTTTTCACTTCCTTTTAGTATTAAGAAAACATTTATTCATAACTCTTATTTAGCAACATAAGGTTACATCTAAATACTATATGTATTATAAACTAATCAGTTAAAACGACCAAAAAATTAATATTATTTTAAAAAAAATTAGATTTGCTGAAAAGAATTCTTATTTTTGAGAAGCTGAAAATTCAACGAAACTAAAACCTATGAAAGATGGAAGACGGCAGTATTTATAATGACAGTAACGATAGAAAAGGAAGAGGAGAGGTTTACTCAAAAACAGTAAGGGCAGGCAAAAGAACTTATTTCTTTGATGTTAAGTCTACCCGAAGAAGTGATTACTACTTAACTATTACGGAAAGCAAAAAAAGGTTTAACAAAGACGGAAAGTATTATTTCGAGAAGCATAAAATATTTTTATACAGAGAAGACTTTGAAAAATTCACTGATGGCTTAAATGAAGTCCTGAATTTCATCAATGAAACTTCTCCAGAAATATCAATGCCTATGGAAGAAGATATTCCAGAAAGTGTAACAGGAAGTTATACTGATGTTGACTTTGACGATCTAGAAGAAAATTAGTTTTTTTCTATTCAACAAACGATCTGGATCCCGCAGCTATTTTTTATTTCTTAATCTTTTGAGAGGTGGTTTTCTACTTCTTCAAACGATAGTTTTCGGACATTCGTTATTATGAAATCTTTATTTATAAAATCACCAAACTGGTTGCAATCATCAATGATATCCTCGAATAGTTTTTTTACCGAAACGTGTAAAGGAACTATTGCGAGAATTGAAGAATATCTTTTATAAAATTCAATTTCTTCAAGTTCGGATCCTGCTTTTTTAAGTTGATACAAAAGTTCATCTGTGATTATTTTTTGTTCTAATTCAGAGAATCGGTTATTCTTTGACAGAAAAACAATAAAATAGCGTAATTTGCCATCCTTCCCTCCTAATCCTGTTGAAATGAAAATCTGGTTTTCATCAAGAAGTTTGCTCTCTATTAACATTCTGCTCTCCTGAAAAGCAAGTGTAGCCCAATCTTTGAGATAACTAGTCTCCGGCTTCCGCAAATATTTCTCTATTGTACGGTAAGCAACAACACTTTCAATAGAAGCTAATTCAACAAAACGATTCTTTTTTTCTTCTTTATCAATGTCTTTTGCAAAGATATCATTTCGGTTCTCGAGTATTTCCTCTTCTGTTTTTGTAGATTCATAATTCTTGGAATATTCAAAATATTCTGTCTGAAGATCAATATCTATCTGTTCTTCAAGAACATTATAATTTCCTTTAACACTACTAAGAATCTCGCTAATGGTATTATAAATATTTTCGTATTCCATTAAAAAAAAGAAAAATTGAAAATAACTTAAAAACTAATGTAAAAAAATATACAATAGAAACCAATTTATTAATAAGAACTTTACGAATTAACATAAATTTAACGAAGACTTAAACAACAATACCAACATTTAGGTATTGTACTTTTGTCTGTTTAATGGTATAATTGCAAGCATTTTTTAATTATGTTATTATCCGAGTTAAACACCAATGAGTTTGGTATCATAAGTAAGGTAAAAGGGAGTGGTGCTTTTAGGAGGCGAATAACAGAAATGGGCTTTGTCAAAGGCAAAAAAGTTATCGTCGTCAAAAATGCGCCTCTTAAAGATCCTATACAATATAATATACTTGGATACGAAATTTCTCTGAGACGAAATGAAGCTGCTTTAATTGAAGTAGTTTCAAAACATGATGAATTACCAAAATTAAATGGTTTTACAGGAACTATTACTGAAGAACATTTACGCACATCCGCCACAGAAAAAGGAAAAGAAATTAACGTAGTATTTGTTGGAAATCCTAATGCAGGGAAAACATCCCTTTTTAATTTCGCTTCTAACTCCAAGGAACATGTTGGAAATTATACCGGAGTAACAGTATCCTCGAAAACAGCTACAATAAAACACAATGGTTATACATTTAACATTACCGACTTACCCGGAACCTACTCTTTATCTGTTTATTCCCCGGAAGAACTCTTTGTCAGGGATTTTATAATCGACGAAATCCCAGATATCGTTGTCAATGTTGTTGACACCTCGAATCTTGAAAGAAACTTATACCTCACAACACAACTTATTGATATGGATATAAAAGTTGTTGTTGCGCTTAACATGTTTGATGAGTTTCAAAAGAAAGGTGACACATTTGATTATATATCCCTGGGAAAAATGCTTGGAATACCATTTGTCCCAACTGTTGGAAGCAAAGGAAGGGGGATTAATGAATTACTGGATAAAATTATAAGTATTTATGATGATAAGGAGCCTTATCAAAGACATGTAAGTATAAATTATGGCGATGATGTTGAGAAATCAATTCAAAAAATAAGAACGGAAATTAAAGAAAACAATAAAATTACGTATAAGCTTTCCTCTCGGTTTTTAGCCTTAAAACTACTTGAAAAAGATCATCATATAAAAGATAAATTATTGAATCTTCCTAACTATAAGGTTATCAGGGAAGATTCGAAAAAAGAGATTGAGAAACTCGAAAACGTATTCCAGGAAGATAGTGAAACGATTATTACGGATGCTAAATATGGTTTTATCGCTGGTGCTTTAAAAGAAACATACAAAGAAGGCACAATAACAAAACGAAAAACAACAGAGATTCTTGATACATTTCTAACACATAAACTTTTTGGTTTTCCTGTTTTTTTCTTTCTGCTATGGTTAATGTTTCAATCCACCTTTACGCTGGGAAGCTACCCAATGGATTGGATTGACAATGGTGTATTATTATTAGGAAGTTATATTAGTAAAATTATGCCTGACGGATCGCTCAAGGATCTTATTGTTGATGGCGTTATCGGTGGTGTTGGTGGCGTTATTGTCTTTTTGCCTAATATATTAATTCTTTTCTTTTTTATTTCATTAATGGAAGACACCGGATACATGGCCCGGGCTGCATTCATTATGGATAAGATAATGCATAAAATTGGGTTACATGGCAAATCGTTTATCCCTCTTATCATGGGGTTTGGTTGTAATGTTCCTGCAATTATGGCCACTCGGACCATTGAAGATAAAAATAATCGTATACTTACTATTCTTATTAATCCTTTCATGTCTTGTAGTGCAAGGTTGCCGGTTTATATATTACTTATCGGGGCCTTTTTCCCAAAGCATAAGGGTTCTGTGTTATTCCTTATTTATGCCATAGGTATTTTATTTGCAGTTATTGTCGCACTGATTTTTAAAAAATTCATCTTCACTAAGGATGAACAACCTTTTGTTATGGAATTACCCCCATACAGATTACCATCTTTTAGGACAACAACAAAACATATGTGGTCAAAAGCTTCACAGTATTTACGAAAGATGGGGGGAGTTATTCTTGTTGCTTCTGTTATTATTTGGGCCTTAGAAAATTATCCAAAGAACATAAATTACTCCAAAGATTACGATTCTCAAATTGCTATGCTTGAAGAATCAATTAAAACACTGCCTGAGGGAGAAAAAGTCGAAGTTACTAACAAAATTAACGTACTCAAATTTGATAAAAGCAACGAATCTCAATCAAACTCATATTTAGCAAGAATAGGCAAAACCATCGAGCCTGCTTTAACACCACTTGGTTTCGATTGGCGGATGGGGGTTAGTTTACTTTCAGGAATTGCAGCAAAAGAAATTGTTATTAGCACATTAGGTGTTATTTTCCAGGTAGGGGAAGATGAACCGGGATCTATAGAACCCCTTGCAGACAGGTTAAGGCATGCAACATATACTTCTGGGAACAAACAGGGAGAAAAACTGTTTACCCCTTTAGCAGCGTTTAGTTATATTATGTTTATTTTAATTTATTTTCCGTGTGTTGCTGTTATTGCTGCCATAAAAAAAGAAACTGACACCTGGAAATGGGCTCTATTTACGATCTTTTATACAACAGGATTAGCTTGGTTAATATCTTTTGTTGTTTATCAAACAGGCAGTTTGTTTCTCTGATATTTTAAATATAGATATTATGACACAAGAAATTATAGTATTAACAATTATATGGATTGCAATTTTATATACTGTATACCAAACAGCTAAATTATTTCTTCCATCAAAGAATAAAACACTTGCCAAATGTGAAGGTTGTTCCGGTTGTGCATTAAAATCTACACAAAGCAAAATTATAAACTTCCCGAAAAATTAAATTACAACTATTAAAGATTCTATTGTTGTTATGGCAGCAAGTTTTTAAATGCTGTATACTCAGATTCTGCTGTTGCCCCATCAGGGCTTCCTAAGCTTTTCCAGACTTCATCTATCTTTTCAATTCGATCCTCTTCACTGGGATGAGTACTTAAAAATACTGGCGTTGAACTTGCGCCTTCTAATTTCTCAAAAAACCCTGCAACCCCTTTGGGATAATAGTCTGTATCTGCGGTATATCGAACAGCATATTCATCCGCTTCATATTCATGATTTCTTGAAAATGCAAGTGTACCAAGACCTTGGGCTAAATCCGCTGCTATCTCTTCCAGTTTACTTGGGTTATTGCCTAGTAATATTCCAACTAAAATTGAAAAACCATAAACTTTTGTCATATTTTCAGTTGAATGCCTCCTGTCTGCATGTGCTACTTCATGAGCCATTACACCAGCTAATTGAGCAGAATTATCAAGGTATTTCATAAGACCGGTATAGAAATATAAATATCCACCAGGGGCTGCAAAAGCATTTAATACATCTTCTTCTATTATTGTAACTTTCCAAACAAACTCATCTTTATAATATATTTCACTTGATGATAAAATATCATCAAGCATATTTTCTAAAAATGTATATGCTTCAACATTTCCTGTTCTGGGCAAAACATTATAACTGGGGTCTGCATTTACTAAACTATCTAATTGTTCACCAAAGGCAATATCCTGACTCTTTGTGAAAAAATTTACATCTCCATCCTTTGAGCAACTAATGAAGGTTATAACAATAAAAATAGGATAAATGATTTTTTTCATCTGATAGAAAATTTTATGCTATACATTTGTAACTTATATTTTAAAATTAAATAAAAGTTTCATTTAAATATTAATCTTTCTAAAATCTTTTCTTACAATGCCAAAAAAAACGGCAATTATAACAGGTGGAGCGCAGGGTATAGGTAAAATTATTGCTACCCGATTATTAGAAAATAATTACAATGTTGCAATTTTTGATAATGATGAAGAAGCAGGAACAGAAACCTATCAGGAAATAAAAAACAAAGGATCAGTAAATTTCTATTTAGTTGATATTTCTTCTGAACACAGTGTAAAACAGAATATCGAAGGGGTTAAGCGTAACTTTGAAACTATCGATGTTTTAATAAATAATGCGGCCATAGAAATTAATAAACCCATAGAAGAATTAAGCCTTGATGAATGGCAAGAGGTTATTGATGTTAATTTAACAGGCTCATTTTTGTGCTCAAAATATGCTATCCCCTCACTTCGACGAAGTAAAGGGAATATTGTTAACATATGCTCTACAAGAGCTTTTATGTCTGAAAGCAACAAAGATGCTTATGCTGCATCAAAAGGTGGAATTTATGCTTTAACACATTCGATGGCCATTAGTTTAGGCCCAAACATTAGGGTAAATTCTGTTAGTCCGGGTTGGATAGATGTAAGTAGTCTAAAAAAGTCGAGTATCCGTATTCCTGACTTTCTTAAAGAAGAAGATCATACCCAACATCCGGTTGGAAGGGTCGGCAATGCTGATGATATTGCGTCAATGATCCTATTCATAATTGACGATAAAAACTCCTTTATTACAGGTCAAAATTTCACAGTTGATGGAGGAATGTCTAAAAAAATAGTATACATATAAACCAAACAATCATAAATTATCGTTGAACCAAACGTTAATTTCCAAATTGGTTCAGGAATAATGTTCGAAGAATATTCCGATATTTTTTTTAACGAACATACAGCAGCATATGATTTTTATATTTTTGACCGGATTAAATGGAATCTTGAAGGCAGGTATACTCCTGATTATAAAACCAAAGTTACAGTAAGGAAAGAATTTAACACGTCTATCCATTACCTTATTGCATAAAAAAAAATCAAATGCTATTTTCAGGATTTATAAAATTTCTTACTGCTAACAATTATAAAAATGTAAGTTTTAATGCATTTTATATTGGGACAGAATTTAGTTTTGGATATTAATTTATTTAGTTTAATTTTAATTAACAAACATAAAATACTGAAAAAAAATGAATTAACCAAACACAAATATCAACTTTTTTGATTTTATACAAATATTTCGTTTTTTTTTATATCTTGCGGGCTCTCAAATTTTCACGTTCTTTTCTAGAATTACCAATTTTTTTTTGGAAAACATTTTAATTATGAGTAATAAACTACAAGAATTAACTAATAAAATATACCAAGAAGGTGTTGCTAAAGGCAATGAAGAAGCAGAAAAGTTAATTAGCTCTGCCAAAGAAGAAGCTTCCGACATTATCAAAAATGCCAAAAAGGAAGCAGAAAAAATTGTTGCAGATGCAGAAAAAAAAGCCACTGAAAAACTCACTACTACCGATTCCGAAATAAAACTTTCTGCGAGACAAGCGCTTAACTCATTAAAGCAGGATATCACTAATATGATCAATGGTCAAATTGTTGATGATTCTGTTAAAGCATCTTTGGGCGAAGCTGATTTTGTAAAAAAAATCATTGAAACAACAGTTACAAACTGGAACCAAAACAAAGAAGGAAATATAGACTTAAGCATCTTAGTATCAGAAGAACAAGAAAAAGAAGTCAATACTTATTTTTCTTCAAAGGCTAAAAATTTGTTAGAAAAAGGCCTTGAAATAAAATCTTCAAAAACAGTAAAATCAGGATTCCAGGTTGGGCCCAAAGATGGTAGCTTTAAAGTTAGCTTTACAGATAACGATTTTGCAAACTTCTTTAAAGAATATCTTCGTCCAAAATTAGTCGAATTATTATTTGAAGGCGAATAGCTTATGGCAAGCAACAATTACTATTATTTAATTTCAGGGCTGCCAGATATACTTTTTGACGATGCTAAAAGCCAGATAAGCATAGAAGCGTACAAGGCTGAATTAGCCAACAATCTTCTTCCCGAAGATTACAATCTCATAAAGTTGTACTTCAGTAGTATTGATAACCAGAATCTTTTAAAGTATCTTGTTGATGAGAATGCTGAATTCTCAAATCTTGGAAATCTTGACAAAAGCGATTTCGAAGAAGTTATTGCCTTGCTTAAAGAAGAAGAAAATAATATCAATACGCAGATCCCGGAATATTTTATCCCTTTCATCCAGGGATATTATAACGATGCCCCTGTAATCAAAGATCTTTCTTGGGAAAATCAGTTAATAAGTTTGTATTACGATTATATTCTAAAAACTAAAAATGATTTCGTCCGAGATTATTTCCAGTTTGAAATGAATGTATCAAATATATTAACTGCACTCAATTGCCGGAAATATAATCTTGATGTAAAAGAGAATGTAATAGGCGACAATGAGATTTCCAATCAACTCCGCGAATCAGGAGCAAAAGATTTTGGATTAAACCTTCTAATAGATTATTTCGATCAACTTGTCAGGATATCAGAAACAGACAATATTCTGGAGAAAGAAAAAAAGATTGATTTACTAAAATGGAATTTTATTGATGACAATACCTTCTTTCACTATTTTGACATCGAAAAAGTATTTGGATATCTTATTAAACTAACAATATTAGAACGCTGGCTAAAACTCAGCAAAGAAAATGGTGAAAAAACCTTCCGGGAAGCACTTTCCAAACTAGAGTCTAGTTATGAGTTCCCAGAAGAATTTTTATTAAAGAAATAACAATATGTCAACAAAAGGAAAAGTAAACGGAATTATAGCAAACCTGGTTATTATAGAAGTTGATGGGCCGGTTTCGCAAAACGAAATCTGTTTTATTAAACTTTCTGAAACCCAATTAATGGCCGAGGTTATTAAGGTAATTGGAAAAGATGCGTATGCCCAGGTTTTTGAAAGCACTAGAGGACTAAAAATCGGTGATGAAGTTGATTTTGTTGGTCACATGCTTGAAGTAACCCTAGGGCCAGGAATCCTGTCAAAAAACTACGATGGTCTTCAAAACGACCTGGATAAAATGGAGGGAGTTTTCCTAAAACGAGGAGAATACACGCATCCATTAGATGTGGATAAAAAGTGGCAATTCAAACCTATTGCAAAACCTGGAGATACAGTAGAAGCTGCATCCTGGCTGGGTGAAGTTGATGAAAATGGGATGCCTCATAAAATCATGGTCCCTTTTATCTTTAAAGGCTCATACACAGTTAAGTCCGTAGTTGGAGAGGGTGAATACACTATTGAAGACACAATAGCAATGCTTCTCGATGAAAACAATCAGGAAGTATCTGTAACAATGACTCAAAAATGGCCTGTTAAAATTGCAATTACAGCATTTAAAGAAAAGCCAAGACCATTTAAACTACTGGAAACAGGTGTTCGTACAATTGATACTCTAAATCCAATTGTAGAAGGAGGGACAGGATTTATACCAGGGCCGTTTGGTGCAGGTAAAACAGTACTTCAGCATGCCATTTCAAAACAAGCAGAAGCCGATATAGTAATTTTTGCTGCTTGTGGCGAACGTGCAAACGAGGTTGTTGAAATCTTTACTGAGTTCCCTGAATTGGAAGACGTAAGAACAGGAAAAAAACTGATTGAACGTACAACAATTATCGCGAATACATCAAACATGCCGGTTGCGGCAAGGGAAGCGTCTGTATACACAGCAATGACTCTTGCAGAATACTACCGTTCAATGGGACTAAAAGCTTTGATGCTTGCTGACTCTACTTCCCGTTGGGCACAAGCACTTAGGGAAATGTCTAACCGTCTTGAAGAACTTCCTGGACAGGATGCATTCCCAATGGATTTATCAGCAGTAATTTCTAACTTCTATGCACGAGCTGGATATGTTGTTCTAAATAACGGTGAATCTGGTTCTATCACATTTATTGGTACTGTATCACCAGCTGGTGGTAACCTTAAAGAACCTGTGACAGAATCTACTAAAAAAGCTGCTCGTTGTTTCTATGCATTGGCACAGGGACGAGCAGACAGTAAAAGATATCCTGCGGTAGATCCAATCGATAGTTACTCAAAATACCTTGAGTATCCTGAATTCGAAGAATATCTTAAAGATAAAATTGATTCTAAATGGACAGGCAAAGTAAATGATGCCAAAACATTGTTACTAAGGGGTAAAGAAATCAGTGAACAAATCAACATCCTTGGTGATGACGGTGTTCCTGTTGATTATCATATTTCTTTCTGGAAATCGGAGGTTATTGATTTTGTTATTTTACAGCAAGATGCATTTGACAAAATTGATCAATCAACACCTATCGAACGTCAACAATATATGTTAGATATGGTCTTGGATATTTGTCATACTGATTTTAATTTTGAATCATTCGCAGATGTTGATATTTATTTCAAAAGGATTATCAACCATTTAAAGCAAATGAACTACTCAGAATTCCAGTCTGATAAATTCAACACATTAGAAAAAGAGTTATCATCAATTATTGAAGAAAGAAAGGCTGCATAATGGAAACAAAAGCATTTCAAAAAATATATACAAAAATAACACAGTTAACAAAAGCTACTTGTACGCTTGATGCTACCGGAGTTGGAAACGACGAACTTGCTGTTGTTAACGGGAAATTAGCCCAGGTTGTAAAAATCATGGGAAATTCGGTTACCCTACAGGTTTTTGGGGGGACAGAAGGTATTCCTACGAATGCAGAGGTAACTTTTCTTGGCAAAGCACCAACTGTGAAAGTTAGTGATCAACTTTCAGGAAGGTTCTTTAATCCATTCGGGGAACCAATTGATGGTGGTCCAGCAATTGAAGGAGAAGAGAGAGAAATTGGAGGTCCTTCTGTAAACCCTGTTAGAAGAAAACAACCTTCTGAGCTTATTGCTACAGGTATTGCAGGAATCGACTTGAATAATACATTGGTGTCTGGCCAGAAAATCCCATTCTTTGCTGACCCGGATCAACCTTTTAACCAGGTAATGGCAATGGTTGCCCTTCGTGCAAAAGCAGATAAAATTATCCTTGGAGGAATGGGGCTTACAAACGATGATTACCTTTTCTTTAAAAATGTATTTGATAATGCAGGTGCGCTTGACAGGATTATCAGTTTTGTAAATACAACTGACAACCCTCCTGTTGAAAGGTTACTTGTTCCTGATATGGCATTGACAGCTGCTGAATATTTTGCTGTAGACAAAAATGAATCAGTTCTTGTACTTCTAACCGATATGACTCTTTATGCTGATGCATTAAGTATCGTATCAAACCGTATGGATCAAATTCCTTCGAAAGACAGTATGCCTGGTTCACTTTATAGTGATTTAGCTAAAATTTATGAAAAAGCAGTTCAGTTCCCAGAAGGAGGTTCAATAACAATTATTGCTGTAACAACACTTTCTGGCGGTGATATTACTCATGCTATTCCTGATAACACTGGATATATTACAGAAGGTCAGTTGTTCTTAAGAAAAGATACTGATATCGGAAAAGTTATTGTTGACCCATTCCGTAGTCTTTCTCGTTTGAAACAACTTGTTATTGGTAAGAAGACAAGAGAGGATCACCCTCAAGTTATGAACACTTCGATCCGTCTTTTTGCTGATGCTGCAAATGCGAAAACAAAACTAGAAAACGGTTTCGACTTAACAGATTACGATCAACGTAGTTTGAATTTCGCAAAAGATTATTCTGATAAACTACTGGCAATTGATGTTAACGTAGAAATTGATCAAATGCTTAGTACAGGTTGGTCTTTATTTAAAAAGCACTTTAAACCGGAAGAAGTTTCTATTAAACAAGAATTAGTAGATAAATATTGGCCGGAAGATTAGGATTAGTAATAAGTTAAAAAGTGAAAAGTAATAAGTTAAATCTTTTAATACTTATCATTTATCACTTATCACTTTCAACTACGAAACATGGCAATAAAATTTCAATATAATAAAACATCGCTTCAGACGCTCGAAAAGCAGCTCAAAGTCCGTAAAAGGGCTCTTCCTACACTTAAAAATAAGGAATCTGCTCTTCGTGTTGAAGTAAAAAGAGCTAAAGATCGGATGACCGAACTCAATACAGAGTTGGAAAACGAAATTAAAAATCTTGACGATCAAATAGCTATCTGGGGCGATTTCGACACTTCGCTTCTTTCAATAGAAGAGGTTAATCTTTCAATCAAAAAAATTGCGGGAGTAAAAACACCTGTATTGGAAGGTATCAATTTTCATCTCAAGAAATTCAGTATCTTTAACAAACCCAAATGGTACCTCGATGGTGTCTCTTTACTGAAAAGACTGGCAGAGGTAGCTATCGAAAGAGAAGTCTTTAAGAAAAAAATGGAATTACTTGATCATTCAAGAAAAAAGACTACGCAAAAGGTAAACTTGTTTGAAAAAGTTCAAATTCCTGGTTTTGAAGATGCAATCCGTAAAATTAAACGTTTTATGGAAGATGAAGAAAACCTTTCAAAAGCGGCACAAAAAATTGTTAAGTCCCGTCAACAACAAATGGAGGAGGTTGCATCATGATAGTTCCAATGAAGAAATACACATTCCTTGTTTACCACAAGGAATACAGAGATTTCCTTGAGAAACTCCAGGAATTGGGAATCCTTCATGTAAATGAGAAAACAGGGGGTGAACTTGAGGATGAATCACTGAGAGAGAAATATCAACTCATCTATCGTTTATCAACAATTATTAAATTTCTTGAAAAGAGGAAAGCTGAGAAACAGGAAGGTGTTAAACAAGAGAATGGTTTATCAATCCTTGAAGAGATTGAGGAAATAAGGTACGACTCAGAATTATACACTCAGCAACTTGCTTCTTTAGAAAAAGATATTCAGACTGTTGAACCTTGGGGCGAGTTTGATATGGATGGCATTGAAAAGCTTGTATCCAAAGGATTCTCATTACGATTCTTCATAGCAAATTCCAAAAAATTTGAAGAAAGATGGGAAACTGATTATAATGCATTTAAAATAAATGAAATCAGTGGACAGACATATTTTGTTACGGTCAACAATCAGGATATCGATATTGACGTTGATGCAGAAGAGGTTAAAAAGCCTGAAAAATCGATTAGTCAACTAAACTCAGAAATAGAAGAGGTTAAAGGAATATTATCAAAAACAGAAAATATTTTTGATGATTTTGCAGCAAAAAACATTGACTCCCTTAAAGATTACAGAGAGAAACTGGATGCCTCTTTTAAATTTGAAAAAGTTGTATTGAACACCACTTCTGAAGCAGAAAATAAGCTGATGATCCTGGAGGCTTGGGCTCCTGAAGAAACAGTAGAAAATATTAATAAATTCCTTGAAGAAGAAGGTGTTTATTACGAATGTGATAAACCAACAAAAGAGGATAGCGTTCCTATTAAATTAAAGAATAATGGCTTTTCAAAGTTATTTGAAGTAATCGGTGAATTATATACATTCCCGAACTATAAAGAACTGGATCTTACTCCTTTCTTTGCTCCTTTTTACATGCTTTTCTTTGGTTTCTGCCTGGGAGATGCTGGTTATGGTTTGTTGATTACAATTGGTACAATAATAGGTTTATTCAAAGCTTCTCCGAAGGTTAAACCTTTTCTGAAGTTAGGAATGTACCTGGGTATTGCAACTACAATAATGGGTATTGTTGGAGGTACTTGCTTTGGGATAATGTTTGCTGAAGAGTCATGGCCTTGGTTGGATAGTTATAAAAATTACATCTTAGATACCAACCAGATGATGATGCTTGCATTAGCTCTTGGTTATATTCAGGTAATATTCGGTATGTTTATTAATGCTGCTAACAAAGCAAAAGTCTATGGTTTCAAATATTCAATATCACAATACGGATGGATTATAATAGTAATGTTTACTATACCTTTCTATGGCATGGCAAGCCAAGGGATTATCCCAGCTGAATTAGGTAATAAATTGGCTTTAATCACTTTTATAATAGGAGGTATTCCTGCATTCTTTTATAACACTCCAGGCAAAAATCCTTTATTGAATTTTGGTACGGGCTTATGGGATTCTTATGGAATTGCATCCGGACTTTTAGGAGATGTGTTATCCTACATACGTTTGTTTGCTTTAGGTATCTCAAGTGCAATCCTTGGTAATGTTTTTAATACATTGGCAGTTGATTTGAGTCCGGATACAATAGTTGTTCGTCAACTTGTAATGATATTAATATTGGCATTTGGTCATAGCCTGAACTTTTTTATGGCAGCGCTTGGATCATTTGTTCACCCACTCCGTTTAACCTTTGTTGAATTCTATAAAAACGCAGGATTTATGGGTGGCGGAAAAAAATATGAACCTTTTAAGAAATATTAAAAAATAGAAATTTAAATTTAACTAACAAAAGTCAAATAGTATGGAAGCAATAGTTTTAGCTTATATTGGGATAGTTTTTATGGTTGTACTAGCTGGTATTGGTAGTATTTACGGAGTATCAATCAGCGGTAATGCAGCGATTGGGGCAATGAAAAAAGACCCTGAATCATTTGGTAACTATATGGTATTATCAGCTCTTCCTAGTACACAAGGCCTTTATGGTTTTGTTGGATTCTTTGTAATGCAAGGTGCACTTAGTAATACAATGGGTTGGGGAGAAGCTGCTGCTGTTTTTGGTGCAGGATTAATTATGGGATTGTCTGGTTTATTTTCAGGAATCAGACAAGGTCAAATCTGTGCTAATGGTATTTCAGCTATCGGTTCTGGTTTTAAAGTTTTCGGTAACACTATGATTCTTGGTGTATTCCCTGAGCTTTATGCTATCTTAGGACTTCTAGTTGTTATTCTAATAAACGGCGCTATCGCAGCTTAGTTTACAGTATACCTATAAAAAAATATAACTAAAAATCCTCCCTGTATTGAACAAACAGTGGAGGATTTTTTATATATTAGCCCCATTATGATTAATATTTTATTATTAATTCTGGCATCTGCTCTTATGATTGTAGGAATAATTGGTTGTGTCCTACCTGTAATTCCAGGTCCACCAATTAGTTTCATGGGGTTACTTATTATCAATTTCTCCGATAGGTTTGATTTCACCACTGAGTTTCTGATTGTGATGGCAATAGTTGCTGCGGCTGTAACGATTCTCGATTTTGTCGTTCCTCTCTGGGGAACAAAAAGATATGGAGGCTCAAAAGCGGGAGTTTGGGGTGCTACAATAGGCCTTGTTATTGGACTATTCTTTTCTCCGTTAAGTGCTTTTACCAGCATTTTAATAGGCCCATTCTTAGGAGCTGTAATTGGAGAATTAATAGCAGGTCAGAACTCAAATAAAGCATTTAAAGCTGGGGTTGGATCTTTTCTTGGATTTTTGATGGGGTCTGGAATTAAATTAATTGCTTCTTTGGTTATGACTTTCTACTTTGTTAAAGAAGTAGTTTCTCATTTTTAATTTACTTTTCTCAATTAACTTTCAAAAAAGACACCAATTACTCAATAGATTGAACTAAATTTGTTGGTAGTAAATAAACAGATCATATCCAATAAGAAACAAATTTTTCAAAATATATTTTTAAACAATAAAAAAAATCATCCAGCTAAATGCTGGATTTTTAGTATGTTATTAAAATTTTATTATCATTATATTAATTCCTACACTGGATTCCGAAAGGAAGTTTGGTGGCTTGCCCTTGTTACCCTGATAAACAGAGCAGGTTCTATGGTAATACCGTTTTTGTCGTTATACCTAACTAAGGATCTAGGATTTGATTTAAAACAAGTAGGTATAATCATGGCTATGTTTGGAATAGGATCTGCTGTTGGTTCTTTTATTGGAGGAAAGATAACCGATAGAATTGGTTTTTATCCTGTAATTGTTTTCAGTCTTATTTTTTCTGGTTTTTCTTTTATCATCTTACAATTAATTAGCACATTTATTGGTTTCTGCATAAGCATTTTCCTATTAATGGTTATTAATGATAGCTTCAGGCCGGCTGTATATGTAGCAATTAATGCATATAGCAAACCCGAAAATAGGACCCGGGCAGTTACTTTAATTAGATTAGCTATTAACCTGGGATTTTCTGTGGGACCTGCACTGGGAGGAATAATTATAACACGATTAAGTTATAATGGTTTATTTTGGGTAGATGGAATTACATGTATAGCTGCCGGTTTAGTATTTTTAAAACTATTAGATAAAAAACAAGCCCGGAATGATGCTAAAAGTCAATCCAGCGGAAATCAAAAGTCTCCCTATAAAGACATTCCGTATCTACTTTTTATATTAATTGTTTTCTTAATTGCATTTGCCTTTTTACAATTATTCTCAACAATACCACTATACTTTAGAGATATTCATTTCCTTTCCGAAGAACAAATTGGATATTTAATGGCAATGAATGGATTAATAATCTTTTTTACTGAAATGCCTATAATTAAATACCTGGAACGCCCCAACTTTTCAATATACAGAATATTAATGATAAGCACATTACTGATTGCGGCAAGTTTCTTTGTTTTCAATCTTTCTTCTGGTAACTATATTTTAATAATAAGCATCCTATTTATAACGTTTGGAGAAATGACAAACTTCCCTTTTCTAAACAGACTTGCTTTAAACAGGGCAGAAAAAGGACGCTCGGGAGATTATATGGCACTTTACACAATTGCTTTTAGTTGTGGACATATTGTTGGCCCTTACCTGGGGATGGAGTTGGTTGATAACTATGGCTTTGCTATAACATGGTATACGATGACGGGAGTTTTAGTTTTTGCCTCATCGCTTTTCTTCTTTCTTAAAAAGATTATTGATTCAGAAAATTAAATAAACGTAACAGAAAAAAATCAATGCAATTTTAAAAACAATAGAATTTTTACCGATTAAATAACCAGCCAAAATATATGCCGGAACACAAACAGCCAGTAATAGAATTGCGAATAAAATAAGCGGATTCATTAAAATTTATTTTATAATTTGTTTCTTTAAATTACTAATTTTTCTTTTATTTTCAATTTAGATGGATTGATGTATTTCCTACGCAACTATTCAACCTATTGTGCGTTTATTTATAAAATTCTAATATGAAGCGGTTAATCTCAATTTTTATCGTATTCTCATTTGCTATAAATTTGTTAGAATCATCAGCTCAACAAAATAGTTGGGATTATTCCCGGTACGAAAAAATCTCTTACAAAACCTTTAGGAATGAATCAATTTTCTCTGAAGAAATTAATTTAAATAACATTGATTACCCCAGGATTCATGCAGCTATATTTTATGTTACAAATGAAATAAGAGACAAACAAAAGTTACCCATTCTAGAATTTAATATTAACCTGGAAATTGCAGCCTGGAACCATTCAAAAAAAATGGTTAAAGAAAACTTTTTTGCGCATATCAACCCCAAGGATAAAATACGAAAAGACCCTAATGAAAGGGCTAAAATTGCAGGCATAACGAATCCATATCTTGCTGAAAATGTTGCAGAAACCCCGGCAATACAATATAAATCGGGAGATGAAATTTATATTCTTGACCAGAAGAATGGCATTTTTAGTTATAAAGATGGAGGTGAACCTATTAAACCACACACCTATTTAAGTTTTGCGGAGATGGTAGTTGACCAATGGATGAATTCAAAACCTCACAAAAAAAATATACTTTCAAAAGAAGCGTTGGAACTAGGTTGTGGTGTTTATTTTTTTCAAGACAGTAAATTCTACAATATGCCAATGTTTAAATCAACACAGAATTTTCAATGGTATGAAAAAGTTAAGGCAACAGAATCGCACGATCCGTTGCCTTGAGAATTATATCAGTTGTGAGTTAGCAATATTAATCCCCTAAAGTAGCAACCATTACAGCTTTAATAGTATGTACCCTGTTTTCAGCTTCATCAAACACTATTGATGCCGGTGATTCAAACACCTCTTCGGTAACTTCCATTGCCTCTAAACCAAATTTCTGGTATATCTCCTCTCCTACTTTAGTTTCCCTATTATGGAACGCAGGTAAACAATGCAAAAATTTAACTTTTGGATTTCCACTTGCATCAAGCATTTTTTTATTCACCTGATATGGTGTAAGAAGTTTTATTCTTTCCTCCCAAACAGATTCCGGTTCTCCCATAGAAACCCAAACGTCAGTATAGATAAAATCGACACCTTTAACCGCATCTTCTACATTATCTGTAATTGTAATCTTAGCTCCTGTCTGTTTAGCTATTTCTCTACACTTATTTACCAATGCATCTTCAGGCTGACATGACTTTGGGGCCGCTGCACGAAAATCCATTCCCATTTTAGCCGCACCAATCATTAATGAATTTCCCATATTGTTTTTAGCATCCCCTGCATAACAAAATGAAATTTTATTCAATGGTTTGTCTGAATGCTCCTGCATTGTAAGAAAATCTGCTAAAATCTGTGTTGGGTGATATTCATTTGTTAATCCATTCCAAACAGGAACACCTGAATACTTTGCTAGCTCTTCTACAATTTCTTGTCCATAACCGCGGTATTCGATGCCATCATATAACCTGCCAAGGACCCTTGCTGTATCTTTCATTGATTCTTTATATCCGATTTGAGATCCAGAAGGCCCCAAGTAAGTAACATGGGCACCTTGATCATAAGCAGCTACCTCAAAAGAACACCTCGTTCTTGTTGATGCCTTTTCGAATATTAAGGCAATATTCTTTCCTTTTAACCTTGGCTGTTCAACACCAGTATATTTAGCTGCTTTTAAATCAGCCGATAGTTTTAATAAAAACTTGATCTCTTCTGGAGTAAAATCAAGTAATGTTAGAAAACTGCGATTTCGTAAATTAAATGCCATAATCAAAAATTAATAAAAATACATTTAAAATGTAAAAATATACATTTTATTTTAAATATTAGCTGTGTTTTATCATGGAACAAATATTAATCTTCATATTCCATCGTAATTTTTGAGCCAAAACTCCTGTCTTCTAATTTTGTTGCTTCTGTAATTACGCTTTTACTTCCTCCTCTTTTTATAAAGTTAAGTGCGGCTTTGATTTTTGGAGCCATACTTCCTTCACCAAACTGACCTTCTTCAAGATATTTAACTGCATCATTATAATTTAAAAATTCAGCAATCTGCTGTGTTGGCTTTTTATAGTCTAAATAGATATAAGGAACATCGGTTAATATGTATAGCTCATCAGCATTAATATTTGCTGCTAAAAGAGAAGAAGCAAAGTCTTTATCGATTACAGCCTCTGCTGGTCTTAAACTGCCGCTTTCATCAAGATAAACGGGAATCCCACCACCGCCCGAGGCAATTACAACGGTACCAGATTCAGCCAGCTTTTTTATAAGATTTTCATTCATTACTTTCAGTGGTTTCGGTGATGGGACAACTCTCCTATACCCTACTGAATTTTTAGATTCCTCCTTAAAAATCCAACCTTTATCTCCATTTAATAGTTTCATCTTCTCCTCTTGATATGTTTTTCCTATACGTTTTGTTGGATTCTTAAAAGCAGGATCATTTATATCAACTAACGTGAGAGTAACAAGCGTAACAACTTCTTTTTGGATTTTATGTTTTATTAAAATATTATGCATGATTCGTTCAATCATATAACCAATTCCGCCCTGGGTATCTGCCACACATACATCAATAGGCATTTGAGGTATTTGATAATTTTTTTCTCCGGCATCATTTTTTAACAACATATTCCCTACTTGTGGCCCATTTCCATGAGTAATAACAATATTATACCCATCACGAATTAAATACACTAAATTTTCAAGCGTATTAAACGTATTTTGCTCTTGTTCATCGATAGTCCCTACTTGTTCGTCCCGCAACAAAGCATTACCACCTAATGCTATCACTACCAACTTATTACTTTTCATAAAAAAGATGATTTATTTATAAAGCTAATTTTTAGAAAACATAAATCTCATGATATTTCACAGTAAAAAATTAAGCTTTTATCAATTAAATAAGGTTGCCCCAATTATTAATATTAAATTTATGACCATTATTTACACATAGGGTTATCAACGTGACAGCTAGAGTTTATACAATTATAATAGTTTTACTAGTTTTCTGCTTCTCATGCAAGCAAGGAAATGATGTCGCAATAGACGAAGGTAAAATTGAATACAAAATCTCTTATCTTGAAAATAATTTAGATAATATAGCAACTAATTTACTTCCCAAAAAGATGATATTATCTTTTAATGATAAATACAGCCTGACAAGGATAGAAGGTTTTATGGGAGTATTTAGTATTAGTTTAATTTCTGATTTAAGAAAAAATAAAGATATTACTTTGGTAAAATTCTTCGATAGTAAATATGTCCATTATGGAGATAAAAACGAACATTCGTGCATCTTTGACCATGTAAATATTGAATCGTTACAATTTACAGAATCAGAGACAAATGTCGCAGGCTACAAAGCTTTATCAGCTAAAATAAAAGAAGAAGGCCTTAAAAACCCTTATGAAATATTATACACCAAAGATATTGCGAATGTAAGCCCGAACATAAACAATCCTTTTAATGAAATAGATGGGGTATTGCTTCATTTTGAATTACAGTTGAACCAACTAAGAATGTCTCTCGACGCATCTGAGGTTAAAGGTGAAAATGTAAATGAAGAAATATTTTCTGTTCCTGAAGATTACAAAGAAATTTCAAGAGAAAACATGTGTCTGCTCTTAGACAAAATTCTCGAGACCAATTAATTTTAGCGGCCTGTCTTTTTTGCAAATAAAAATTTTAAAAGTTATCAAAAGCCTGTTGAAATAATATTTTTACAGAACTTTAGTTATTATGTACACTTTCGTAATATTGTACAAAGTTTGATTTAAAGATATATGGCAAAGAAGAAAGTACAAAAAGGGAAAAAGAAATTTTTCTGGAATGATGACGCGATAAAACTAATGATAGGTTTATTCTTTCTGTTTTTTTCTGTTTGTCTTATTATTGCCTTTGTTTCCAACTTCTTTACATGGAAAACTGATCAAAGTTTTGAATTTCAAAGAGTAATATCATCTGCTTCAATCAGGGTTGAAAATTGGGCTGGAAAATTTGGTGCATACTTTTCAAATCTTTTTATAACAAACGGTGTAGGTATTGCTGCTTTTTCAATTCCGTTTTTAACAATACTGCTTGGGTTCAGGTTTTTAAACATCCGGTTACTTCCTTTTGGCAAAACATTAAAACTTACCTTAATCTCAACATTTTTACTGTCAGTTTTATTGGGTTACATCTCCGGAGAAGAAACTACCTACCTGGGAAATGGACTGGGTGGAAAACATGGTTTTCTTATTTCTGAATGGTTAAACGCTTTAATTGGAAAAGTTGGAACAGCTATCTTTCTTGTTATTATTATACTTACTTTTTTATTTTTAAACTTCAAATTTATAGAAGATCAAATCAGGAAAGTATTTTCAATCCCTGCTAAAAAGGACGATAAACCTGAAGAAAAACAAACAAATATATCATCAAAAGAAAAAGAAGAATCTGTTACAGTCACAAATAACATCACCAATCAAGATATGGTATTTGAAACTGAATTTGCAGAAGACACTAAAGAATCTTATGGAGGCATGGAAGTTGAAACTCCTGAAGAAGAGGATATTTATAATCCACCGACAGCAAATAATGAGCCCACGAACGAACCGGGCGATGAAGAATTAAATTTCACTGTATCAAACAAAGACTTCGAAGAAGCATCCGGGGATGTAAATAATTTCCAGAACCAGCTGGAAGATTACGATCCTACTTTGGATCTTGAGCATTATAAACTCCCTCCTCTGGATATACTCGAAGATCATTCTCTAAATGCTTCAAAAGTAAGTGATGAAGAATTGATATCAAACAAAAATAAAATTGTTGAGACACTATCTCACTATAAAATCCAGATTGACAAAATTAAGGCTACAATTGGCCCAACAATAACCTTATATGAAATAGTACCGGCACCAGGAATACGTATTTCTAAAATAAAAAACCTTGAAGATGATATTGCTTTAAGCCTTGCTGCTTTAGGAATAAGAATTATCGCCCCGATGCCAGGAAAAGGGACTATCGGTATTGAAGTCCCTAATCAAAATCCTGATATTGTATCAATGCTTTCTATTCTTTCTTCAAGAAAATTTCAGGAATCAAAATATGATTTACCCGTAGCCCTTGGAAAAACAATCTCAAACGAGACCTATATCTTTGATCTCACTAAAATGCCCCACTTACTTGTTGCAGGTGCAACAGGTCAAGGTAAATCAGTAGGATTAAATGCAATAATTGCATCGTTACTTTACAAAAAACATCCGGCACAGTTAAAGATTGTAATGATTGACCCTAAAAAAGTTGAACTTACATTATATTCAAGGATTGAAAAACACTTCCTTGCCAAATTACCGGATGAAGAAGAAGCAATTGTTACAGACACACAAAAAGTAATCTACACATTAAACTCATTAACCATTGAGATGGACGACAGGTACGACCTGTTGAAAAAAGCACATGTAAGAAACATAAAAGAGTATAACGCCAAGTTTATTAAAAGGAAATTGAACCCGAATAACGGCCACAGATATATGCCATATATCGTTGTCTTTATTGATGAGTTTGCAGATCTTATTATGACTGCTGGCCGTGAGATTGAAAACCCTTTAGCCAGATTAGCACAGCTTGCGAGAGCAGTAGGAATCCATTTGGTAATTGCAACCCAGCGCCCGACAACCAACATCATTACCGGTGTAATAAAAGCTAATTTCCCTGCAAGAATCGCTTTCAGGGTAACATCAGGCGTAGATTCAAAAACAATACTTGATTCAACTGGGGCAAATCAACTAATCGGACGAGGGGACATGCTAATCTCTAACGGAAGTGATCTGGTACGCGTCCAGTGTGCATTTATTGATATTCCAGAGCTGGAAAAGCTTACATCATATATTGGAGAACAACAAAGTTATCCAACTGCATTTATGCTTCCTGAATTTGAAGGAGAAGGTGCTTCCGGTTTACCCGAGGTTGATCTGGACAAACGAGATGAATTATTTGATGATGCAGCCAGGCTCCTAGTCCAAAATCAACAAGGTTCCACCTCTCTAATTCAACGTAAATTCTCTATTGGTTATAATCGTGCAGGGAGAATTATGGATCAATTAGAAGCTGCAGGGATTGTTGGCCCTAATGAAGGAAGTAAAGCCAGATCAGTACTATTTCCTGATGAATTTTCGTTGGAACAATATTTGAATGACCTCAACTAAAATATTTGTATGAAAAGGTTCTTATCACTAATTTATATCGCAACAATTGCTGCAAGTACTTTTGCCCAGAAAGATCCTGCTGCCCAGGTTTATCTTGATAAAGTCTCAGAAAAATCAAAATCGTCTACTGCGATAGAATTTAACTTTACCTATGAAGCAGAATCGGTCGAAGACAAAAACCTATCTATTAACCAGAAAGGTACAGCCATATTAAAAGGAGATAAATATTTTATCGATCTTGGAGAATCTCAAATTTTTTCTGATGGAGAATATATCTATAATTTCATTCCTGATGTTAATGAGATAACCATTTCTGAACCGGAAGGAGAATATGATGAATTCTTTCTTAATAATCCCTCTCAAATTTTTTCTTTTTATAAAGAAGACTTTAAATACCGCTTAATTGAAGAGTTTACCAACGGTAACAAAACTTTTGTTCAAATTGACCTACATCCCAATGAATTAGAACGGACATATTATAGAATCCGTCTTCATATTGATATAAAAACAAATGAAATAGCACAAGCAAAAATTTTCGAAAAACAAGGAGGACGTTTTACCATAACAATATCAGACTATAAATATTTAGATAGTTATCCGGATTCAAAATTTACTTTTGATCCTTCAAAAAATCCCAAAGTAGAGGTTATCGATATGCGAGGCCTGTAAATTATTCTGTTTTTTCATTTCCCTTATCTTACTTTGGATAAGATATTCGCGCATGATAGATATTAATAAGTTTCTGTTTAAAGATTTGCTTAATTGTTGTGATATCTTTAAATGTTATGGGAGCTTCATCAAATTGTTTTTCAGCAACCTGATAATCAATAATACCATCAACAAGATTAAACAACGCCTCTTTGGTTACTTCCTTTAAACTTCGAGATGCTGCTTCTGTAGAATCAGCCATCATCAATACAGCAGTCTCTTTAGAAAAAGGCCTTGGGCCAGGATATTTAAACTTATCGATATCATCTTTTTTATCAGGAAATTTCTTTATATAAGATTTATAAAAATATTGAACTGTTGTTGTTCCATGGTGGGTCCGAATAAAATCGATAATAGGCTGTGGTAAATTATTCTTTTTAGCAATTTCAATACCTTTAGTTACATGATTAATAATCTTACGGGCACTTGCAGAAAATTCTAAATTCTCATGAGGATTAAAACCAGAAGATTGATTTTCTATAAAAAAGATCGGTTCTTCCATCTTACCTATATCATGGTAGAGCGCTCCAGTACGAACAAGTAATGGGTTCCCACCTATTTTTATTATTGCCTCTTCAGCAAGGTTAGCAACTTGCATTGAATGTTGAAATGTTCCGGGAGCTTTTTCAGCTAACTGACGTAACAAAGGTTGATTTGTATCTGCCAGTTCCATTAATGTGGCATCAGATAGAAATCCAAATGTTTTCTCAAAAACATAAATTAATGGGTATGCGATTAGAATAAAAAGTCCATTTAAGCCAAAACGGGCAAAATTAATCCAATCAATACCTTCAAAATTTCCCTCCTGCAAAATAGCAAAACCAAAATAAACAAAACAATAAGAGAAACTTACCAGGATTGCTGTTACAACTAACTTGGCCCTGCGTGCAGATGATGTTAAACTTATGATTGCAACAATACCTGCAATAAAACTCAGGAAGGTAAATTCAAAACTATTAGGAACAAAAAAACCAATAATTAAGATGGTCACCATATGGATAAAAAAAGCTAAACGACCATCATAGAAAATTCTAATTATTATAGGAAGTATGGCAATAGGGATGACATAATAAATATTTGCATTCCATTTAATTACCACACTCGATACTGCAATGAATATCAACACCATAAATAGCAGAAAAAAGGTCTTGCTAAAATTCTCAAGGACACTAAACCTGAAACTAAATAAAAACAAGTAAAGAACAAGTATTATTGATAGAATGATCATTATCTTACCCAGGTAAATCAAAAACGATGTACCACCACCTAATCCACTTTCGTATTCTTTTTTTAAAGAAATAAGGACTAAGTATTTATTTGCATCAACAACTTCTCCAGCAGATATTACCCTTTCTCCCTTTTGGATCATGCCTTTAGTTAAAGAAATGCCTGTGATGAGTTCTTCTTTGGCCTTGTTTGATGTTGCCTCATCATATCGAAGATTAACTGATAAATAATCATTAATATTTAATTCAGAAAGCAATTGCTTCATGTTTTTCTCATATTTACCAGCATAGTTTTTGGTAAACTCCTCCATCTTCCTTTTCACAAATTCATATGCATGTTTTTGTGTGTAAACCTCACTTATATTAATTTCTTCACCTATTCCCTGCCTGATAACTACAATATCACTATTATTGGTAACCAGTCCTTCATAAATCTCATCATTTTCTATAATACCATTATCGTAGACATTATTTATTAATCCTTTTAACAACATAAGGGTTGTATCAGCAAAAGATTTTTGACTCTTATCTGATTTTCTTGATAGATTAAATACACCTGACCCAAATTGCTTTTGATAAATATTATTAAAATCTTTTTCTAAAGAAGCATCTTGCTGAATACTAATATCATCCAGGTAAGTAAAGTAGGGCTTAAACAATTTTAAAATACTATCTCTTTCTGCTGTAAGTTCTGCATCTGATTTAATAATAGGAAAACTAAATTTTGCCACATAATCTTCATGCATCCAAGGGATCCCTTTTTTAAATTCATATTTAAATTGCCTCTCTGAAGGGAATAGATAAACAATTGCAATAACAGTGAGCACAAAGAAAAAGGCTAATCTTATATATAAAAGATTATTTTTTATAAAAGTAAAAAGCTTTTGCATACTTTTGAGTTTGTCGAAATATTTGATAAAAATAATAAACGTAAGGTAGAAAGATATGTTCGGAAAAGTTTTTTTTTATCAAAACACATTAACATTTTCAGGAACAAATTACATTTAGCTATCTCAAAAACATGCAGTCAAAAATGAATTACGGGATTTGTCTCTTAAGTTTAATTCCTCAACGTTCGGAACCATCGGAAAAGAGTGAAATGATTAACCAACTGCTTTTTGGTGATTTATTCAACATCATGGAACATAAAGACAATTGGATGAAAATTTGTACAGAATATGATGGTTATGAAGGATGGATTGATAAAAAAATGGCTACTTTAATCGAAGTAGAATATTACAACAAACTTAAACAACAGAGACCAGTTGTTACCTCCAACTTAATTAAAATCCATAATATAACGAAGAACAGAAGTTTTCTTTTAACACCAGGAGCTTCTCTGTATAATGTAAAAGGAAACACATTTAATATACACAATTCTGAATTTGAAATACCCCGCCAATCAGAATCAGCAACAAACATAGAACCATTAACCGCGCAATTTATAAATGCGCCCTATCTCTGGGGTGGAAAATCTCTATTGGGAATTGATTGCTCCGGTTTTGTGCAGGTAATTTTCAAAATATTAGGCATACAACTTCCACGTGATGCTTCTGAACAAAGTAAAATTGGTGAAACTATTGGTTTTGTGCAGGAAGCAAAAACTGGCGACCTTGCATTCTTTGATAATCCGGAAGGTAGGATTACACACGTCGGGATTTTATTGAATAACAACACTATTATTCACGCTTCAGGATGCGTTCGAATTGATAAAATTGATTCTCACGGTATCTTTAACAAAGACAGAAATGTATATTCTCATAAACTTAGAATAATCAAGAGAACAGGAAATAACAATCTTACCTCTTGATTAAAGGGGATATACAACTCTTTTTTTAGCTATTTCAGAAAAGGGATTATACTATTTTTAGAAAGCCGTAATTCACTATTCAGTAATCATTCCGGCACCAACAGTATTGTTTGTTCCTTCATCGATTAAGATAAAGCTACCGGTAATCCTGTTCTTTTTATAAGAATCAAAAAACAAAGGTTGTGTTGTTTTTAATTTAACCTTTACAATTTCATTCAAAGCAACAGTTTTCTTATCTGTATTGTGTTCCAGAGTATTAATGTTGACTTTAAAAACAACATCCTGAATAATACAACGACAATCTTTTGTTGTATGCTTTAATGTATATTTTCCACCGTTAAGCATTGGTTTCTCATTTAACCAACAAAGCATAGCTTCAACTTCCTGGTTTGACTTAGGTTCATTTTTCATATCAACAATCATATCACCCCGGCTGATGTCAATATCATGCTCGAGTTGAATAGCAACTGACTGGGGAGGAAAAGCTCTCTCCAAAGCCACGTCCATTAAGTTTATTGATTTAATTTTAGTTGTAAGTCCGGAAGGAAGTACTTTCACTTCATCCCCAACATTTAAAACGCCACTAGCTACCCTTCCACCATAACCTCTATAATCATGGAATTGATCGGATTGGGGCCTGATAACATATTGAACAGGAAACCTTTTATCTTCAAGATTTCTATCGTGGGTTATTTCAATAGTTTCCAGAAGGTTCATCAAAGTTGAGCCACTGTACCAGTCCATATTTTTTGAAGGATCAACAACATTATCCCCTTTTAATGCACTAATTGGGATAAAACGAACATCTTTCAGGTTTAGTTTCGCATTAATCTTTGAAAAATCTTCTTTAATTTTTTGGAAAGCCTCCTCAGAATAATCAACAAGATCCATTTTATTCACACAAACCAAAACATGTGGAATTCCGAGAAGATTAGCAATAAAAGTATGCCTGATAGTCTGCTCAATCACCCCGTTTCTTGCATCAACAAGAATAATTGCTGCATTTGCCGTAGAAGCCCCAGTAACCATATTACGGGTATACTGAACATGTCCGGGAGTATCAGCAATAATGAATTTTCTTTTCGGTGTCGCGAAATAACGGTAGGCAACATCAATAGTAATACCTTGTTCACGTTCAGCCCTTAAGCCATCCGTTAATAATGCAAGGTTAACATTTTCTTCACCGCGATGGATGCTTGCTCTTTCAATAGCTTCCATCTGATCCTCAAAAATTGCCTTACTATCGTAAAGTAAACGGCCAATAAGTGTACTCTTACCATCATCAACGCTACCAGCTGTTGTGAAACGTAAGAGTTGCATGTTTAAATATCCGGCTTGTATTTCTTGAATATCTTGGTTTACTGTATCTACCATTTTATATTGTAATTTTTTTCAATTATCCTGATTATAAAGAATTATCACTAGTCATACGTAACGAATCAACTACTAGAAATATCCTTCTTTCTTTCTATCCTCCATAGCAGCTTCACTACGTTTGTCGTCTGCCCTTCCGCCTCGCTCTGTAGTTCTTGTTGCTGCCACTTCCATAATAATATCTTCCAGGGTATTTGCTGTTGAAAGTGTTACTCCTGTACAGGTAATATCTCCGATAGTCCTACAACGAACATCTTTATTCTCAAGCTTTTCGTTATCTTTTAATTGCATAAACGGAGCTTTTGCCAACCAAACACCATCGCGGTTAAAAACCTCGCGTTTATGAGTAAAATATAAATCCGGGATTTCAATGTTTTCCATGTAGATATATTGCCAAACATCCATTTCAGTCCAGTTACTAATAGGAAAAACACGGAAATGCTCACCCATTTTTTTCTTTCCATTAAAGATGTTCCATAATTCAGGACGCTGATTTTTGGGATCCCATTGTCCGAATTCATCACGGTGAGAGAAAAACCTTTCTTTTGCCCTTGCTTTTTCCTCATCACGTCTTCCTCCACCAAGAGCTGCATCAAATTTTAATTCTTCAATGGCATCAAGAAGGGTTACAGTCTGCAACATATTTCGGCTGGCATTAACACCAGTTTCTTCAACAGCTCTACCTGAATCAATTGAATCCTGAACTAAACGAACGATACATTTAGCCCCTGTTTTCTCCATAAGATTATCGCGAAACTCTAAAGTTTCAGGAAAATTATGACCTGTATCGATATGCATCAAAGGGAATGGAACTTTTGCTGGCCAAAAAGCTTTCCTAGCCAGATAAAACATTACGATTGAATCTTTTCCACCAGAAAAAAGCAATACTGGTTTTTCAAACTGTGCTGCTACTTCCCTTAAAACATAAATAGATTCAGCTTCTAATTCGCGAAGATGATTAATAGTATATTCTTCCATTCTTATTTCCTGTCCATTTTTGAGATGGGCAAAGATAATAAAATATCTATATTTGGGAATATTCAATTCGCAGACTCTCTATTGCTATTTTTTCATAATACATATGTATCTTTAGATTTAATTAAAAATAACATAATGCATAGGTATCAAATTTCCTTTTTCTTGCTGATTTTAATCTGTTTCCCAGACCTACTTTTCGCACAGATTAGTGATGGGGGAACTCCTCCTTCTTTTAATTTAAAAACTCAAAAATCTGCCAGCAGTCCGGATTTTATTCTTCCTAGAATCAAAAATATCGATGCTTTATACGCAGAAGACAAATTGAACCCTATTCCATTTAGATATTCTATTGTTGAGGAAGTTAATATTGATATCAAAAAAGAAGGAAAACAAATTACTACTGAATCGGGCGATAATATCTGGCAATATTATATCTCTTCAGTTGAATCTTTTTCTTTGGGAATAATCTTCAAAAACTATAAACTTCCTGAAGGGGCCAAACTATTTATATATTCGCCTGACAAAGAAAATATTCTAGGTGCATTTACCAACAAAAACAATAAATCAAGCGGTAGTTTACTCATTCAGGAATTACAGGGACAAGAAGCTATTATTGAATACTTTGAACCGGGTGACGCTGAATTTGAAGGCGAATTGGTTATAGGTGGAGTTGGACAAGCCTATAAAAACTTATTCGAAGATTTACCGGATAGTTCGTTTATTAGTGTAAATTGTCCAATTGGTGATGACTGGCAACTGGAAAAACATGCTGTTGTTAAATATACATCAAGACAAGGCACATCCATCATTTCCTGCTCAGGAGCTTTAATAAACAATACAAAAGAAGATGGCGCTCCTTATCTGCTCACTGCAAATCATTGTGTTAGTACAGCAAGTGATGCTGAAAATATGGTTGCATACTTTAATTTTGAAACGGCTGATTGTCAAAACTCTACGACCTTAACTCCCAAAACAATCTCTGAAGCAACATTACTTGCCACAAACAATACTTTTGATTTTACTTTGGTAAGGCTTAACACAGCCCCCCCTGCCAGTTATCAGCCATATTATGCCGGCTGGAGCAAAGAAGGTATTGAATCTCCGGGAGGAGTATCAATCCACCATCCCCTGGGAAATGAAAAAAGTATTTCTATTGAATATGATACTATAAAAACATATCCTTACGATTTTTATACAATAGATAGTGAAGAAAACATCATAAGTCATATTTTAGCAAATACAACCTGGAAAGTCTATTTCGACAGGGGATTATCCACAAACGGATCTTCCGGTTCACCTTTGTTTGATAACAATAATCGAATTATTGGAGATTTATCAGCTGGATCAAAGACAGATTTAAGAGAACATTACTTTATTCGATTTGATAAAGCCTGGGAGCCTACAGATTCTGACTCAACATCAGCATTAAAGTATTGGTTGGATCCCGAAGAACTGGATCCTTCTGTTCTTGACGGATACATTCCATATCCGGGCACAACACCTCCTGATGCTCATTTCTCAAGCGAATTACGAGGGATATGTCTTGGAAGCGAAATTCAGTTAAACGACATGACCGTTTTTGGTGCAAACTCATGGCAATGGGAATTCTCACCGAGCACAGTAACATTTATAGATGGAAACAGTAACTCTCAAAATCCAGTTGTGAAATTTAATGAAACTGGCGATTATACTGTCAGTCTAACTTCTCAAAACAGTGCAGGAACTAATACACATACAAGGAATGCATACATTAACACTGAAGGGCCATCAATAAAAACCAGGAAAATCATTAGCTATTCAACGTGTGTTTCTGAGTTTGAAGAGGCTCAAATACTTGCTACAGGAGCAAATTCGTACGAATGGTTTCTTGATGACTTAGCAGCTGAATATCTCGGATTAGAAGATATCAATAATGATACGACAATAGTCTCACTTATTACAGCAATAAATCCAGTCTCTGATTCTAAGACTTCAACAGACAGTACAATTACTTTAAAAATATTTGTAAATGGCTCGGTTGATTCATGTTCTACAACAGGCGAATATGACATTGAATTGGTATTTCATAATAATGATAATATAACAAATGCATTTCCTCTATCAATCGACTCGTTGCAAGGTCCCTTTGACAATACCTGCGCAACAATTGAAGAAAACGAGCCCATTCCAACTGTTGGCAATTGTGTAACACAGGGAGAATGGTGTGGCTGTGAGTTAGGGGATGATTATGAATTCATCCTGGGAAACAGTACCTGGTTTACTTTTATTGCGCCATCTAGTGGAGTAGTTGGAATCTTCACATCAGGCTATGATAACCAGATTGCTGTTTATGATGCAGACAGTCCTGAGGATATTTTAAGTGGTAATCCGTCAAATTATTCAATAATTGGGGCAAATGATGATTATTCCAATTCTGATTTCTCTGCTAAAATCCCAAATCTCACTGTTACTCCCGGTAAAAAATATTGGATACAAGCTGATGGCAGCGCATGCAATGCAACTGGTGAATTTAAAATTAAAATTACTTCTGATGGTGTAGTCGGGATTTCGGAAAATAAAATTCCGTCTCAGGATGTTGCTAATATTTATCCAAATCCAGCAAATGATTTTCTTACTGTTCAAAAGAAAAACACATCCAATTCAATTAACATTAAGATCTTCAATTTAAGTGGCAAACTAATTTATACAAACCAAGTTTCGACTAATTCAATAGATATTGACACCCGATCTTTCAGCCGTGGATTTTATATAATTCAGGTTTCAGATGGAGATACTTTACAGGTAAATAAATTGGTTCTTGAGTGATATATCCAATAATGAGATTATTTAAATATCCCAATTTTAAAACTCATTGAAAAAAAACACCATTAACTATTAACAATTACCTTAAAGACTACAATATATGAGGACTGCACTTGACAACAAAACTTAGGTTCGATAAAATTCTATGGTCTGACATTGGAGTTTAAAATATTAAGATTGTTGTATATAGCATGTTTTCTTGGGTTAATAGAATAATTATAATCTGCATAAGTATATTTTTTGATAACTAATGCAGGATAAAAATAAAAAAATAGGCAGTGTTGAATAAATCCTTCACTGCCTATATATAAATTAAAAATACTATTCTATTTAATACCTTATCACTTTTTTATAGCCACCTCTAAAACTGTTAGATAATGATTTTTCATTAAGTAAGACTCCACTATTAGTTACCGGAACCGGTTCACTTGTTGGTAATTCACCCATTTCATTATTGTCTGCATCAGCTATTCCATCATTAGCTTGAATTTCTTGTTGAGGAATAGGCCATAACCGATATGAAGCATCAGCAGCTACATTGAAAATAGCAAGAGCTCCGTAGTTTGTAATTATCTTTCCACCTTCTTCTTTATAACGAGTAATAGGTTTCTCTAAACGCATTAGATCAAACCAAGACATACCCTCGCCCCAAAATTCAATACGGCGTTGTAACCATACTTCATCCTGCAAATCCTCAGCAGAACCAGCAGAACTAGTAAACGAAGGATCTCTATAAGTTTGCACCCAAGTTTCCAAAGCTGACTTACCTTCTGCTAAATTACCTCCCATAGCTTTAGCTTCAGCTATAATAAGACTCATTTCTGATGCACGCATCAACGGGAAATCATTTGAGTTTTCAGGATAATTGAGTTGTTTATTTGTAGGTGCAAATTTCACACTGGTGTAAGGTTCTAAACCAAAACCGCTCCAATATGTGGGTCCAAATCCTGATGTATCGGTAAAAGGTTCACCCCACCATTCCTGAAATGCTTCTGCTGCCGCTCCGCTTTCTTCATATTCTGTTAATGCAGCAGCTTCATAATCTTCATTAAGAAACCATCCTTTACGAACATCCGTTTCTGGAATCTCATCATAAAGAAGTTTATTAATTTTCTTCCAACATCCAACAATAGTAGTATAACCACCATAGCCAAAACACAAATTGGTACACATCGATGTGTAATTACATATCCCGGATTGAGTAGCGTCATCATCTGTTGAAATAATTAATCCCCACATAATACCGGGTTCAGTAACATCATCAAAAGTTGGAACAGAAACTGCGTCCATTGTCATAGGAGTTTCTTCGCTAAATTGCAAAGCCATTTCGGCATCCGAAGCAGCTTCACTCCAATTTTGCATAACAAGGTTTACCCTTGCTCGAATACCATATGCAACTCCCAGATTAACAGCAGAAACATCAGGGCGAGCTGGAATATCACTACCTGTAAGATAGGTAATAGCATCGTCTAAATCCTGAGTAATCAAATTATAAACTTCCTGAACTGTTTTCCTTGGATTATTGGTTATCTCTGTTTCAATCGTTTCATCAGTAACAATTGGAACCGCCGGTTGATCCTCATTTCCTACATAGGTAAACTGAAATAATTGAACAAGGTTAAAATAATCATATGCGCGAACTGCTAATGCTTGTCCAAGGTAACTTTTTCCGACGGGATCTGTTGTTTCTCTATCAATCTTTGCTATAATGGAATTAGCAGTCCTTATTTGTTGATAAAACTGATTCCAAACAACTCGTGGAGCTCTATAAGTAAAATTTCGGTTTGTTAAATCCTGTTCTCCACTAAACCAATTATAACCTGTAACATCACCAACTAAATCTTGTCCATTATGATCTAGCTTAGTTGCAATTCCCGGGATACCGAAATCTTCCTGATAATCTTCATTTCCTGTCGTCGCTGGAAATGCTTTCATAATTGAATACAAGCCATTTACTTCTGATTGAAGTTTCTTTGCATCCTTATTAATAATCTCTTTTACCTGATCTTCTGTTAAAGTTTCCCCATCAGGATTAATATCCATTTTATCCTCACAACCAGAGAATATTACAGCTATTGCCAGGATAACTATATATATTAATTTCTTCATTTTAATTTAATTTTGTGTTAAAATTTAATTTTCGCACCAACAGATATTGTTCGAATTGGCGAATAGATAAAGTCTGTTGTTCCACTAAAATTTTGTCTTGGATCAAGTCCTTTTCTTTTTGAGAACAAAGCAACATTGTCTGCTGCTCCATAAATTCTTAATGACTTAACATTAATTTTAGACACAATTGTTTGAGGAAGTGTATAACCTAAGGTTATATTGTTTATACTCAAATAATCAGATTCTATCAGGAAACGACTAGAGCGAGCCCCAATATCTTTACCTCCAAAATCAACAGCAGGCACATCTGTATTTGTATTTGTTGGAGTCCATGAATTCAATATATCCTTATGCCAGTTTGTTCCTGCTTCACTTGCCTGACCTCCATGCATTAATTGTTCATAAACATTATCGAAGGTTAAACCTCCAATACCATATGTAAATGATAAAGATAGATCTATGCCATAAGCTTCTAAAACTGTTCCAAATCCTCCAGCAAGATCAGGTAAAGCTGTTCCTGGGCTCCCGCTATTTTCTTTTAATGAGGCAGTAGCATAATCTTCTGTTGTTCCGTAAGTTCCATCATCATTCGTTATACGCCATTGTGGAGCACCAGTTTCGGGATTTACTCCTACGTAAATAGGATACCAATAATCATAAATACTTCCTCCTACCCTATATATCGTTCTTCCATCAACAAAACCTCCAGGATCTGAATACTGCTCTGGAAGTGAAAGTATCTCATTTTTATAATGTGTTCCATTAAAATATACTGCCCAATTAAGAACAGAAGATTTAACAATATTAGCTGTTATGTTAAATTCAACTCCTCTATTTTGCATTGAGCCGATATTATCTGGATACTCATCATATCCTGCTGATGATGGAACAGGTATGTAATACAACATATCTTCAACTTTCCTGTTAAAGAATTCAAAACTTCCATCCAGAAAACCATTTAACAACGTAAAATCTAATCCAGCATTAAAATTATGACTTGTTTCCCAAGTGATATCTTTATTCCCTTTGTAAACAAGTTCTATAGCAAAATCATCATTTGAATTCTTTACCTCAAACTGATCCTGATATGGCTGATAATTTTGTACCAATACTCCGCCATCCTCATACATCAATGCATCATTCCCTTGTGTCCCATAGCTAAATTTTAGTTTTAAAAAGTCTACCCAAGTAGCACTGCTCATAAATGATTCTTTGTTAATTAACCATGAACCTCCAACAGACCAGAAATCACCCCATCTATTATCCGGATGAAATCTTGAAGAACCATCTTTCCTGTAACTCCCTGTTAAAAAATACTTTTGATTATAATTATATTGAAGGCGCGAAAAATATCCTTCTACAAAATAACCATTACTTTCAGAGCCTGTTTCCTGACGAAGAATAGCACTGGACAACTCCTCACTTTCAGGGTCATAAAGGTTATATTTGATACCATATTCTTCACTCCATTTTCTATCATAAGTTTCATGTCCAAATAACACTTCTATGTTATTTTCTCCAAAATCTATTGAATAATTTAACAACTGTTGTAAAGTCAATGCTGCATATCTATTGTTCTCTTTATAAATATTTCCTCCAAAATCAGCTGATTGTCCATAATATGCATTACCCTTGTCTAAATATTTTTCTCCTTGCATATCATAGCCAGCATTTAAAGAAAATTTTAAGCCCTTCATTAAGTCAAACTGGGCAAATCCCTTTAAAAGAAGCACATCAGAATTATATCGTTGTACATCTAATGCAAGATCTGATGCTGGATTTGCAATAGACATAATTGGACGTGTCAACCCAGGGTATTCCCCAGTACCATAATCATAAAGAGTATGCCCTAATTCATCAACAATAATATCTCCGTTTGCATCTCTAACATACAATGGATATATAGGAGCAACTATCCTACTAACATAAAATAAGTTTTTTGAACTATATCCTTCTTGATCATCTGGATATTTACTTTCAGAATTTGTATATGCAATATTCCCCCCAACTTTTATCCATTTATTTAATTGATAATCTGATTTCAACCTCATTGAATATCTTTTAAAACCAGAATTTGAAATAATACCTTCATCATTCAAATAATTAAGAGATAAGTAAGTTGTTTGATTTTCATTACCACCACTAATTGATAAATTATATTCCTGACGCATTTGATTATTTCCAAATAACTCATCATACCAATCATCTTTTGTTAGATAGTAATCATTATCCCATACACGACCTAATGTAGCATTTGGATTTATTTTTCCATTAGTTCCAATTAATAATTCACCATCAGGTACTGTATAAATATTATACTCCAAGCCCTGCGATCCAAACATTAAAGAATTTGCTGCACTATGAGCTTCTGCTGCTGTAGCTCCCCCATTAATTTGATTATTATAGATTCCTTCATAATATTTCTCATAATACATAGCAGGATCAGTCATAATATCATATTCGGGTACCGAACGCTGATTAATACCATGCTTAACATCAAAAGTAATGTCTAGTGTTCCATTTTTACCTTTTTTTGTTGTCACTAAAATTACTCCATTAGCCCCTCTAGCACCATATAGCGCTGCTGAAGCAGCATCCTTTAGTACTGTAATTGATTCTATATCCTGTGGATTGATTGCAGAAATATCCTCACCATAAGGCATTCCATCAACAACATAGAGAGGTGAACTGGATGCACTTAACGAACCAACACCTCTAATTCTTATTTTAGCAGATGTACCTGGTTGTCCATTATCACTAGCTACCTGAATACCAGAGGTTATACCAGTCAACGCTTGAGATAAATTAGCAACTTGCCTTTTTTCAAGCGTTTCTGAATTTACCACAGTGGCTGCTCCAGTAAAAGTTTCTTTCGTTGCCGTTCCATATGCAACAACAACAACTTCTTCCAAGCCAACTACATCAGTTTTCAGCGTTATATTAATAACGCTTTGTCCTGCAACTTCAATCACTTGAGATATCATCCCCACAAAACTGAATGTCAATGTGGTAGCACTAGCTGGGACATCAAGTGAATATTTTCCATCAATATTGGTTGTAACACCAGTGGTAGTTCCGGTTACAACTACCGATACCCCCGGTATCGGCATTCCATCTTCAGAACTGGTTACAGTTCCGGATACGTTACCGCCCTGGGCATGCACAAAAGCAAGCCCATAGAACAGTAACCCTACGAGTAGAATCGAGATTTTCTTCATAGAATTAACTTTTAGGTTTATAAAAGAATTGAATTATAATTTTTGTATTATAATCACATAATTACACAACTACACAGTCAGCTTTTTTTACAGACTGAATACAACAAAATGTACCAAGACTTTAAGTAAAAAATCTTGGCAAGCGATAATTACACTTACTTCTTTAATCCAGAAATTTTTTATTCATCGAAATTTTCATGTTAGTTATTGGTATAAAGGGTAAAATCGTAGTCAAATCTATTAAATTTTTAATTAATTTAAAACTATGCCCCCAATTTTGAAGATCAAATTGTTGGCACCTATAAATTATTTTTAAATAAACAAAGCGTAAAAACTAATTGCTAACGGTAATTTCTTTAATTGACTTTACAATATTCCCTTTATCATCAACGCCTGTTATTATGATTTGATAATCAGAGCAATGATCGGAAGTGTAAAAAAATGGGGTATTTATTTTAACATTCGGATTCCAATATAATGTAGTTCTAAAATCAGGAATTCGGGATTTGATATCTTCTGTCTCACTGTAATTTACATGATAAAAATCATACAAATCAGATGTGCCCTCAAAATTCAAGAAGACTACATTATCAGGAAATTCATAATCTGAGAATTGGTTATTTTTTGTGATTATACTCACAATTCCATCGTATGAATAATCGCCTAAACAATACGATCTATTAATTACATCAATTTTCGATAAATTAACAGGTTTTATTTTCAATAGCGCGTCTATATTGTATATTGAAATAAAATCAAGTAGTACGAGGGGTGAATTATAATAAATTTCACGTTCTTCATTAAATACACTTAAATACGGAACTTTACTCTTTCTTTTAACAGACACATAAGGAATAATTTCGCTAAACACTTCCTCAAGGTTAGGCAAATTAATATAATCATCCAATTTAACTGAGAATGAAGGTTCTCCGAACATAAAGAAAGAGGTGTCGTTATAGATATTATTATTATCAATTTTTATTCGTTTCGTAATTTGTAAATTGATATAAAGTTCTTCTAATAATTTCCTATCCGATGAGTCTATATCCATTGATGCCGTATTATCCACAAATTTATTGGAATAGTCATAGTCTAATAAAATCTTTTCTTGTAAACTATCTGAATGAACTGTTTGTACCATAATTCGATTTGCAGCAAATGTTCCGGGATATAACGACAATGAAAATTTTCCTGTTGAATCAGATTTTGTTGTATGCAATTGTTGCTTCCCATTAAATACAGAAAGATCTACCTGGGCTCCATTAACAGGGTTATTTTCTTTATCCAAAACTATTCCTGTAAGAGTAGCACCAATAAATTCACGATTATATAAAATTTCTGTATCGCTTGATTTTTCAAGTAGTTTTGCAAATGTCCCGGAAATAACCATTTCTTTCCCTGCTTTATCAAGATAAAAATCAACTGTATCTTTTAAATGATAGAGTAATGACTGATTTTCTTGTAGAAAAGAATTTAACAGGCTTAAATTATTTAGAATGTTACCTGGTAATTCTTCATTTTGAGCGGTTCCTTTCTTGACAACTGAAATGGAAATATTTTTAAATAATTCTCTGTTTTGTATAGAAATATCGACCCTTTCTCGTGGCTTAAATGTTGTATTTGTTAAACTAAAATCTATTTTAGAGGTTTCTCCCCAGTTAAAAAAGGGACGGACAGCAACTAATTTATTATTATCTTTTTTGTAGAAGGCGACATAATTTAACCCATCGGGAATACTATTTCTCATCACCTTAAAATAATCACTTGTTTGAGATAGTTCTGATGGAATTAAATCAAAATAATTATCATACAACTTTGCATCCAGCCCTAACGATTCTTCATCTAATACATGAAACGAAAAAATAGCTTTTTCTTCACTAACAGATACATTAATTTTTTCTAAATCTTCATTTATTAATTCTTTTTCTTTTGATGAATTAGAAGCACTTATAGGTACGCTGGGATTTATTACTGTTAATAATTTTGTCGGGATTAATTCAACAGAAAAATTCTTCATAAAATTTGTATAGGCTCTTATAAAACAAAGCTGTGTATTGATAGATTCAGGAATTTTTATTCGTCCAGAAGTTTTTTTATCATGTATTTCGAACTTTATCTGTTCTATTATATTTTTTTTAGTATCATAAACTTCTACATATAAAACTCTGCTATAATTTATTTCTTCATCTGTAAGTAAAAATGCATTTATTAAAATATCTTCTCCTGCAATGTATAATTCCCTGTCTGTTTGGAATAATATCTTCTCATAAGACTGCCCCAGGCAATAAGTAGTATTATTTACTATCAAAAGAAGTATAACAACAAGTTTTATATGGCAAAAAATTTTCATCAATTTATTAATTAGTTCCAAAAATCAGGTTTTGTAAGTTCTCCTCCCGCTAACAAGCAGTTAACACAAGCCTCGTCTACCACACCAAATTGCCCTCCTGTTGTTTTAACTAAAAAGAAAGGCCACATACCTTGAGGTGCTTGAGGTAAAAGTTCCATCATACTAGTATTTATGGTACAGTCATCTTTTGTAATAACCAAACCTGAAGGTTTATCGACAAAAATTCTCTTTTCCGACATACCTGCTACAACAAAATAGCCCAACACAACTTCATCTGGATTATTTATATTTTTTAAATTTCCCATAACCTGGTACGGTTGTGTACTGTATAAAACACCTTCGTTTTCTATTTGCTTCTCAATTGAATGCCAATAATTATAAGCCCCTTCGTTAAGCGTGTATTGTTTAACATTTAAACTATATTTCACAGACAATTTTTTTGTGTCGTTGCCCACATACAATAAAGGGAATCGTGATATTGATTCCTGATCGGAGTATTTTATAGAATGGGTATATACATCTGAAATTGTATTGGTTTTATAACATGTATAAAGACTGTCTTTATCAATAAATTCAAACGTTCCTCCTGCATAATAAGAATCCAACAGGTATTCTGCATTGTACTCATAGGTCTCAGTTAATTTCCATTGATAAAAAACAGATTTCTCATCCTCTTTTTTTGTATCCAAATAAAACTGCAAACCATCTAATTCTTCGCCAATTTCACTTGTCTGTTGGGTTTCCCGTTCACCATAAACAGCATCAACAGAAGGGCACGTTATTAATTCCTGAAATTCAGTCTCATAATATTCAGAGTTATCAAGTAAAACAATTAACTTATATTGCTTACCAGCTTCTGCTTTCGCATTTTCTGCAGAAAAATACTCCCCTGAGGAATTTATTTCATAAAATTGAATTACATCTCCATCGTCTGAAACTACTTTTACATCGGCCTCTAATACGGGTTCAAATTCAGTTGAATACACATCTGAAGTATAATACAATATTATTTGATGACTCTTTTCCTCGTTAGTAAAATAACCATCAACCACCAATAAATCTTCATATTCGTCAATGGAAGGATTAAATCTTTCCACACAAGAAAACGAGACAATAAAAAGTAATAAAAAGTTTATATTTAATTTAACTGGCATAATTACCTAGTTTGAAATTATATGTAACAGTAAAAATTGGCCTTCCAAAAATCGAAAGTTTATACCCCTTAACAACATCTTCATTCCTAAAGTATACAGAATAAGCATTTTGGCGCCCTGTTAAATTATACACAGAGAACATCCATGAACCATGTGCCCATTTTTTCGACCTTAAATTTCCTTCCAGGCTTAAGGATGCATCTATTCGAAAATAATCCGGGATTCGGTATTCATTTCTTTTTGAATAATGCAGAATAAGCGTTCCTCCTTGTTCGTAGGTTGCCACCGGATATGTAATTGGCCGACCTGTAGAATATACAAGGCTGGATGAAAAACTTATCCGCCGGGAAAATTTATAGTTTGCTACAAGATTAAAAGAATGTGGCTTTTCAAAATTTGCAGGATATTCCTGTCCAAAATTAATTTGATTCTCTTCAATATCACTATCAACTAAAACAGTTGCTCTTGAGTATACGTAATTAGCCCAACCGTTAAGCCGTCCAAGCGGTTTTTTTATATTAAGTTCAACGCCATAAGAAGTTAAGCTACCTTGTAAAATATCGGTTTCAACAATTTCGTTTACAAGTAAATCAACTCCATCTTTATATTCAACCAGGTTTTTTACGGTCTTATAATAGGCTTCCATTGTAAAATCAACTTGTTTTCTGAATAATTTCTGGTACAACCCAACGGAATATTGTTCACCTTCAAGTGGTTTTATATGTTTATCCACTAATTTCCATTGATCACTAGGAGAAATTGAAATGGTATTGGAAAGCATAAAAATATCCTGGTATAATCTATTGTACGAAGCCTTAACAGACGTATTCTGATACAATAAATACTTCAATGCAACCCTAAAATCAGGGTTTATATAATCTTTAATTAATTGATTCTTTCCATAGGATAAAGAGTCTACTATATTATTAATTGTTCTGGGGGCATTATCAGCATACGTATACACTGTTTTACTGCCAAGACTTGCGTAATAATTCAACCGGGTACCCATTGAGAGATTTAATCGTGAAGTTATATCCCATTCATCCCCAATGTAGATGGAAGCTTCGAGGCCTTTTTCCCTTCCCAAAACTACAGGGTTCACCGTTGAATTTTCTTCTAATGGCAAATGTTCCCCTCTGTCTAGATTATATAAAATAGCGTTACCTCCAATTGAAACAGTATGATTAATATTCGGTCTTAATTCGAGGTTTAGCTTAGCCTCGTCATGCCGTAATGAATAATCGTGAGTATACGATAATATATCAGATTCCCTGTTCTCTTCTACATAGCCATATTTCGCTGATACTAAACTGGCACTTAATGTATGTTTTTGCCTAACAATGTGATTCCACCTTAGAGAGTATCCCTGATTGTAATATTTATATTTTTGATCGCCTGCAAGATTAATCCTGTCTGAGCTTTGATAAGTAAAGAGTTTTATTTTATCCAGTGGTGTTACATCAAAAGAAAGATTAATAAGGCCATCCTGAAATTGCGCATTACTGGAACGAATATCAGGATCCTCAACTAGTTTTAAAAGCCAGTCTGAATATGTTGTTCGAAATGCAGCCAGACAACTTCCTTTACCTTTAACAATAGGCCCTTCCATCAGAACTTTACCGGTTATAGGACTTATACCTCCCCGCGCAGAAAAATTCTGGTTATTACCATTTTTTGTTGTTACCTCAAATATAGACGCTAACCGTCCTCCATAATTTACCGGGATATGCCCTTTATATATTGAAAAATCAGAAATAGCATCTGAATTAAAAACTGAGAAAAACCCAAAGAGGTGAGATGTGTTATATAGAGGGGCATCATTGATATAAAACAAATTCTGATCCGCAGGGCTTCCCCGAACATTAAAACCAGAAGAACCTTCACCAGTAGTTTGGATACCCGGAAGCATTAATGCTACTTTCATCACATCGCGTTCTCCAAGAATAACTGGTATTTCACGAATATTTTTAACCGGAATTTTTTCAAACCCCAATTTATTATTTTTCACATTATCATACCGATCGGCAACAACTACAACCTCATCCAAAGCAACAAGCTCTTGTTTAAGATCTATATCCAATTGTCCATCTGAATAAATCTTAACAAGCTTTTTATCTGGTTTTCTACCGATACTACTTATTTCAAGGGTATATTCCCCGGGTGGCAATGAGATACTATAATGTCCGGTAGGTGTAGTTACAGCTCCCTGTTCTAATTCTTTAATATAGATAGTACCACCGATTACAGGTTCGCCATCCTCTTTGTTTTTCATAAACCCGTATAAATCATATTTACTTTTCCCATATCTTTTTTCTGGGGAGCCTATGATTACCGTTTCCTGGAAATACTCGTTTTTAGTATCAAGAAAAGAATCTTCTTTATTTTGATTGTTGGTAACGCTTATAATCTTTTTATTTTGAAAAAAATCACGAGAAAGTGAACTCCGAATTATATAATTTTTTGTTAGAAAAATGTTGTTATCCATATCAAACGACACATTGATTTGATAACTTTTCATCAAATCTTTTATACTTATCCCCTCCTCATTTATGGAAATACGCTCAGTAGGAATAGAATCAAAAAGAGAAAATATATGATATTTATAATCCTCTTCAACTTTTGTAAGAAATTCCTCCCATGTTAAATTATTATATGTCTTGTCTAATAAAATTGGAGATTGAGACAAACAAAACTGGACCTGTAAAACAAAAAAAAGAAATGCAAATAATAAAGTTTTTAAAAATTTAAAGGTTCTCACAAAATACCATAAGTTTTTTGAGTTCGTCATTTGTGGCTCTTCTATAATTTATGTTGTTCTTTTTCAAGAAAATTTTAATATCCTTCTTATTCGATTTAAATAAGTTAAGAAATTCCCCTTTTGAATTAACCTTGGTGTAACTTCCATTTTTAGCAATAAACCTGGTTGTTTGTATATCACTAATCTTTCCAAAAGGAGAAAAGCTGTTGTATTCTTTTATGAATTCTTTTTGATGGGTTTTGTAATAAAAAAAATTACCCATGTGAATTTTTTCCAAATAATTCTTTTTCAAACTTAAATCTTTATTTGTTACAAAAAGACTGGAATTAATAAAGAAAGAATCCACTAACTGCGGATTTAACTCAATAGATTCCCCCATATTAAGCTTAAAAATAAGTTTATCGGAAACAATGTCCAGCTTTATTTCAACATCAGAGAATAAAATACTCTGAATTGATATCCATGTTTCCGACCATTTATCAGTTCCAAAATAAGAATTTCCGTTAGCATTGGGGTATTCTTTAAAATAACGCTTACCATTAATTAATAAATCACTTTTATTAATATCAATTCCTTCAAGCTGCTGAGAATTACAAATTGGAAATCTTAATACCGCGGTAAAAAGAAAAAAAAGAAATAGGTAATTATTCATTAAGATAATACAGGTTTAATTAAGGTTGTTTTTTATAACAAAAATCGGGCTAAACTAAGATAAATGAGAAATTTTATAAAACAAAAAAGGGCATGGTACCACCCATGCCCTCCACTCGATTCTACCCTTCTCCAATATAGGCCAACCGAGCATAACGGCTTCTTCTTGGCAAAAGCCTAATTTTTTTTGCGCATTATAAAGTAGAACGTTATGATGCGAATATCACAGGGTATAAACCCTGTGATATTTAGTTTATTAAATAAGGTAATAAATTCTTATCTTATTGATCCCACCAAACTTTTGATGTATTATCATCAGAAGCAGGAGATAAAGAAGCAACACCAGAAGCATAACCACTAGCATTTAAAGTAGATTCATCTGTTGGATATTTATAACGGGTAGGGATACTACCATCATTATATGCATCAGCAGCAGGAGTTAATTTTGGATAATCTGTTCTTCTCCATTCTGACCATGCTTCAAATCCCATTGGTAATAATCCTACCCATTTCTCTTCGGCAATAACCTGAAGTGCACCACCAGCAGCAGTTTCCATATCAGAAACCCTTGCCGTAGCATAACCAGTTCCATCTGTCATTTCAACAGAACCATCATTGTATAATGCATTAAATGAAGCATAAGAAGCTTTAATAGCAGCTGTAAGCATTGCACCCTCATCTTCTGTTGTCCAACCTCTTGCAGCAGCTTCAGCCCTGTTTAAATATGAATAAGCTGTATTAGCCAAAGGTAAACTTGTTCCTGGATCAATAAGAACAGGAGCTAATTCTACTTGTGAACCACTATAATTTTCATAACCATAAGGTTCTCCGATTTTAGAAGTATCCTGATCTTCAATAAGGAACAACAATCTTTCATCAAAAGTAGTGTTGGAAGTAACTTTATTATCTCCTTTTCCTTTTAATGAACTGATTAATTCCTGAGATAAACCATAATCTGCAGAACGCATCCAGCTCCATGGATTATCCCATCCATTGTCAATATCAGGAGTATAATATGCTTCATCTTCAAGAGAGTCCATAACTCCACCAGAATGATTTAGTGCTTCTGTAAATACGCCTTGAGCATCAATATCAGTATCAACTTCTGATAATTGAAGCGCTAAAGTCATTAAGAATGAATTGGCAAATTTCACCCATTTTGCCATATCACCATAATAAATAATATCTCCGGCAGCACCTTCAGCTGTAACATCAATCATATCTCTTGCCGCTTTTACATCAGCAATAAGACCTGCATAGATATCTTCCTGTTTATCATAAACAGGGGTTAGACTTTCTGTTGAAAGCGCTGCTGAATATGGTACATCGCCAAAATTATCTGTTACTCTTTTAAAAATAAAAGACTTTAGTATCATAGCAACTGCTAACTGATTATTTGCATCTCCATTTACTGTAACTGCAGAAGACGCAGCAGTCTCTTCATCAGAGCAAATGTTAATAATCTCCTGTAGACTTGAAAGTGTTTGTACATAATATCTTATCCATACACTTGCTGTATTTGCATATAACATTTCATCGTTATAAACATACTGTACAAAATACTGTACATATAAGGTTGGAGTAATACAATAATCTCTACCTTGCAACAAACTTGAATAACGGCTTATTGCTCCTTGCATTAAAGTATTCGTATTTGCTTCAGACGGAGCGTTTACATCCTTATTTGTATCGCCGAAGTCGATAGTCTCACACCCAGTGTATAACAGGGCAAAGCTTATTATAATTAAAAATATCTTTTTCATATTCTAAATTTCTTATAAAGTTAATTTAATGTTGAAACCATAACTTTTTGTACCAGGTAATTGAGAGTTTTCACCCCAACGGTGAGACATCTCTGAAGGATCCCATCCGTGTTTGTTATCTTTTGCAACACCTATCCAAAGGTTTCTGGCAACAAAACCAACACTTGCTGATTTAATAAATGTTTTACCAAGTACAGATTTAGGTATTCTAAATGACAAGTTAACATCTCTCAACTTAATGTAGCTAGCATCATGAATAAACTCTGATGCAACTGTGTTAGCATTAAACTGTGTTAAGTAACTATATGAATCTACATAATCATCGAATGCATTACCACCTTCATCAACACCAACAACATGAATACCACCACCATCTTCAACGTAATCACGTAATGGATTTCCTTTATCATTCAAACCTGCAGTTTCTTCAGATAGACCCGTATACATCATCCACATTTCAGACTGTGAGAAGAATTTACCGCCAACCTGGAAATCTAATGCTGCAGTTAAATCAATCATGTTAAAGAATGTAAATGAATTAAGGATACCACCTGTGAAATCAGGAAGAACTGAGCCAAAGAACATACCTGACTCTGTTGCATACATTCCTGTCTCAGAATTAACAATCTTATTTCCATTAGCATCTGTTTGAATACCAATACCGCGTAATTGTCCCCAAGGTTTATTAAGAGCATGAGTTAAAGAAATAAATGCCCAGTCGTCAGCTGCTTCCTCGTCCTCAAAACCTTCCATTGTTTCAAGATCTCCAGGTAGTTCTGTTACTTTAACATTTAATTTGGAGAAGTTAAATGTTACATCCCAAACAAATTTAGAAGTTTTTACAGGTACTGTATTTAAGGATACCTCAATACCATCTCTTTGTGATGCTCCAGCGTTCGTTAAATAACCTGTATAACCGGTTGCTTCTGACATTGCAACTTCAACAATTTCGTCTTCCCTGGTTTCATTAAAGTAAGTAAAGCTTAAACCTAGTTTATTTTGCAAAAAGTTAACATCAAAACCAAATTCCATTGAAGTATTTAATGCAGGAGTAATGTTTGGATCCACTGCTGTTGCTGGTGTAACCATCATTGGCGTACCATAATAAGAATCATCATACAATGGGTAAGTTGAAACAATGTCTGTTGCTGCAACATCGTTACCTACCTGTGCCCAACTAGCACGAAGTTTACCAAATGATAACACCGAACTGTTAACCAATTCACTAAAGATGAAAGAACCACCAACAGATGGGTAGAAGTATCCGTTGTTATTTGAAGGAAGTGCAGAACTCCAGTCTTTTCTACCAGAAATATCCAAGAAAGCAAGGTCTTTATAACCTAAAGAAATGCTTCCGTATAAACTTCTAACTTCTTTGTTCCAAACTTCAGTTTCTGCTGTTACAGGAAGTTTTGTGTTACTGTAAAGAAATACATCAGGTAATACTAAACCCTGAGTTTTTGAATCTTTATCCATTTCAGCTTTGAACAAGTCTTTTGAATTTGTACGGATCTCACCACCAAAGTGAGCCTGAACATCAATAGGACCTAATTGATCTGTATAAGAAATTCTTGCTTTGTAGTTATTTTCAACCTGAGTTGTACGTTCGTTACCAAAACCAGAGTTCCAAACATTATAAAGATCTGGATCAGCAGCTTGTTCAATAGAATATGGAACTTCCCAATGATTTTTAAAGTTATAAATGTTTGTAGACATTCCGGCAGAAACGCTCAATCTTTCAATGATTTTATATGAAAGGTTTACGTTACCCATAACTTTTGTCTTATAATCAGTATCTTTATATTCTCTTGCATACCAGTAAGGGTTAAACCAGAATGCCCCATTATCAGAACCAAAACGTTGACCATAATATGGATTCCAATAGTTCCAAGAAGCATGAGTTCCGCTTGTTGTTTTAAGATCAATTAATTCTCTTAATTTATCCGTATCAAGGTTACGGTTAAACCATGCATTAAAAGAACCTGTACTCTGGTTTGAGTAACCATCATCAAAATCACCACGTGTTTCAGAATTATAGAAGTTCAATCCACCATCAACAGTTAACTTGTTTGTTGGTTTGTATGATAAATTTGCATTGATCATGTTTTTCTTGAAATACGTATAAGGCATAATACCTGATTGATCAATGTTTGTATAAGAAACCCTAGCATTGTACCTGTCTGAACCTGCACTGATAGCTACTGAGTTCTTCTTTGTAACACCTGTTTCATAGTAATTTTTTATGTTATCAGGCTGAGCTTCCCATTTAGCAGTTTTCCCATAATAGGGATTGTTTCCATTATCTGGCCACCATGCGTACCAAGGAATATATTCACTACCATCGAATTTTGGCCCCCAACTTTCATCGGCATAGCCGTGATAGATATATTTTTGTCCATCCAATACTTCCCACTCTTCTTTATAAGCATAACCACGAATACCAGCTGCATAATCTAAAGTAGTCCATTCATCATCTCCACTATATCCACCACCATACTCATTTTGGTAGTTAGGAAGATATGCAACTTTATCAAACATTGTACTGCTGTTTACTTCTACAGTAACACCACTTGAAGCACCTTTTTTAGATGTAATCATGATAACACCATTCTCAGCACGTTGTCCGTAAAGAGCAGTAGCGTTAGGCCCTTTAAGAACGTTGAAAGATGCGATGTTTTCCATGTCAATCATGTTAGGGTCTGTAGTAGGAACACCATCGATAACATATAATGGGTCATCATCAGAAGTTAAAGAGATTGCACCCCTGATACGAATGTTACCAGCATCACCTAATTTAGAACCAGACTGACCTCTCATTTGAACACCTGCTACTTTACCAACTATAGCGTTTTTAAGGTTCATGTCACTTGTAACGTTTACATCTTCCGCATCAACTTCCTGAGCTGCATAAGGAAGGCTCTTTGCTTCCCTTTGGATACCAAGAGCTGTAACAACAACTTCGTCTAATCCAACAATTTCAGGAGCAAGTACAACGTCAATAACAGATTGTCCGGAAATCTCAACAACCTGACTTTTCATACCCACGAAACTGAATGTTAACGTGGTTGCTTCCGCAGGAACATTTAATGTATACTTACCGTCAATATCGGTAGTAATACCAGATGTTGTTCCCGTTACAATTACCGATACACCAGGAATCGGCATTCCATCTTCAGAACTGGTTACAGTTCCACTTACATTGCCGCTTTGAGCTTGTAAGAAATTAAGCCCAACGAACAACAATCCTACAAGTAGAATCGAAATTTTCTTCATAGAATTAACTTTTAGGTTTATAAAAATAGATATTACACATTCGTAACACCAAGCTATTTTAAGCCCGATATTACATTTCACAATTATTTTCTCTAATTATAATAGGTGCGGGAAATTTTCTCTAACCATTACACTGGAAACGTGTATTGATAAAATATACTCTATCGCCTCCTTCTCCTCACTCCAAATACAAGCTATTAATTTCGTAGTTTTTATTCATTTTTTATAGATATAGGTTTAATACATAGGTAATACTGCTTCAAAACTAAAAAAAAAAATTCAATTATTGTATCTAAATGAAATTATAATAACCAATATTTTAAAATTTTGTTTATTCCAATCTATAAATTTTTATTATCTAAAACTTACAGATTTTAATTTCCAGCACAAAAAAAGATAAAAATTATTTATTTTCCAAACCACCCTAAAAAAAACAGGGGTAACATCTAAAAAAAATATCTTTTCTTATTAATCTATGTATTATTTTCAATACCATACATTAAATATAAAATCAAACCGAATAAATATTCATATTCTTTAGAGGTTTAACTTTTTAAATTGTTTTTTTGCAAATAAAAAAAGGGCTATTAAAATAACTACAAAACCAATCCAGAATATCCACCAGTCAAATTTTACAGGAACATATTTCATGGAGATATCATATAGCTCTTGGTTATTTTTTAAGGAAATTGCTTCTTTTAATGAAAAGTAGGATAAAATATACCGGGTATAATCGATAGTAAATGATATAATTATTATTAAAGACCCAATAATTAATAAACTCCAATTTAATTTTCCAACTTTTACTTCTTCCATTCTATACGTAAAATGAAAAATTATTAAAGCAAATAAAACCATAACAAATGATAAAAGTACCGGAGCAATAACAGGCCCCACCCAGGTTACCGGGATTAAAAACAGGATATCCCATGTAAGTAGCGATTCAGGCCAATCTAGTAATAACTTTAGAAACACATAATAAAAGATATCCCAGGTAGCGAAACTAAATATAAACCAGGAGAACCTCTCCAAACCATTTCGACCAGCCAGGAATCCAATTGATATAAGCATAATCATAGTAGCTGCTTCTCTTAAGATTTCAGTTAAAGCCACATTTCCTTCAATAGGCATTAAAGGAAAAGAAAAACCATCAGGATAATAGATTTCTCTTAGATAAACAACAACAGCACTTTCGATAAAAGCCATTCCTATTGAATAAATCGTAACCCAGACAAGTAGTTTTGAGAATTTCATTTTTAAGTGTTTTTTTTTATTAAAACCAAATTTACACAGATTAAAACGAACCGAGGACAAAGGATAAGTTCAAAAAAGTTAATTTTCCTTCACCCTCTCTCTGCGTTACCCAGCGTTCTCAGCGGTTAATAAATCTTATCTTCGGATTTAAGGTATAATAATAAAATTATAAATTCAACGTCTTTTCCATTAACTTTGGGGCTTTTAAATTGTGAAAAATTGTGATTTACCCTGAAGGTTTTGAAAATAAACTTGGATTTGATAAAATTCGAAAATTATTAGCGGATAGTTGCCTGAGCTCTCTGGGCCATATTTTTGTAGAAGAAATGTTTTTTTCAGCTGATGTTGCTTTTATTGAAGAAGAGCTCCTGCGAGTTTTTGAATTCAAAAACATATGTATTTACGAAAAAAATTTCCCACTAGACAATTATTTTGATCTAAACAATGTTTTAAAAAAACTACGTATTGAAGGTACTGTAATTGATTTGGAAGAATTAATCCAGCTAAAAAAATCACTAGCTACCATAAAATCAATCATCAGCTTCTTTAAACCTGAAGAGATACGAGAAAAATACCCGGTTTTAACAAAGCTTCATCAAAGTATAAATATACCTCCATTTATTATTGATAAGATTGACTCTATATTAACCAGTAATGGAAAAATAAAAGATAATGCATCTCCGGAACTGAGAGATATACGCTCGTCTCAACGAGAAATGCATGGCAGGGTTTCTGCAAAACTTAACCAGATTTTAAGAAAAGCATTGAGTGAGGGTATTGTTGACGGGGACACGGTTGCTTCAATAAGAAATGGCCGACCGGTAATCCCTATACAAGCAACATATAAACGAAAAATACGTGGTTTTATTCACGACGAATCAGCTTCAGGCAAAACTGTTTATATAGAACCCGTTGAGGTTGTTGAACTTAATAACGAAATCAAAGAGTTAGAAAATGCAGAAAAACGCGAAATTTATAAAATCCTTGCTGCTTTTACAGATGTACTCAGACCGTATCTACCTGATTTAAAAGAAGCTTATCATTTTCTCGGCCAAATTGATTTCACAAGGGCAAAAGCATTATTCGCCATAAAAGTAGATGGAAACCTACCTACTATAAAAGATTCAACAATTATTGATTGGTTTAAAGCGAGGCATCCTTTATTATACATAAAATTTAAAGCTGAAAAAAAAGAAGTTGTTCCTCTTAGCATTGAATTGATAGAAGAAAAAAGATTGCTAATAATTTCAGGACCTAATGCCGGGGGAAAATCTGTTTGTTTAAAGACAGTTGGATTGTTACAATACATGTTTCAATGTGGGTTGCTCCCTCCTGCTCTTGACAATTCTGTCTTTGGCATTTTTGCCAATATCTTTATTGACATTGGCGACGAACAATCCATTGATAACGATCTAAGTACGTATAGTTCGCATTTGATGAATATGAAATTTTTCACAAAAAATGCAAACAACAAGACCCTACTTCTAATCGATGAGTTTGGGACAGGAACCGAACCTATGCTGGGGGGTGCTATTGCAGAAGCAGTTTTAAACAGGTTAAACATAAATAAAACTTTTGGTGTTATTACCACACATTATACTAACCTAAAACATTTTGCTGCATCGCAGGAAGGAATTATAAATGGTGCCATGCTTTACGACAATCATCAGATGCAACCACTTTTCCAGCTCGAAATTGGTAAACCTGGTAGTTCATTTGCTTTTGAGATAGCCAGAAAGATAGGGCTCTCAGAAGAAATCCTCCAGGAAGCATCTGAAAAAATCGGCAAAAAACATATTGATTTTGACAAACACCTGAAAGATGTTTTAAGGGATAAACGATACTGGGAAAACAAAAGACAAAACATAAGGCAGCTCGAAAAAAAATTAGAAAATACGACAACAAAATACGACTCTGAATTAGAAGACATCCAGAAATCCCGTAAAGAAATTATTAAAAAGGCAAAAGATGAAGCGAACCTGATTCTCGCTGAAGCCAACAAAAAAATTGAAAATACCATCAGGCAGATTAAAGAGGCCAACGCTGAAAAAAATGCCACAAAACTAATCAGGGAAGAATTTCAGGATTTCAAAAAAACAAAGCTAAACGAATTCACAGACGAAGACAAAGCTATCCAAGCCAAACAGGAGAAATTATCAAAAAGAAAAAATAAAACAAAAGAAGAACCTTCAAAAAAACAGGAAACTTTTGATTCTACAGATATTGAAGCCGGGGATTTTGTGCAGCTCATTGGACAGGATAGTATTGGTGAAGTAATCAGTAAAAACAATAAAAGTTATGTTGTAGCTTTTGGACAAATGATTACAACGTTAAAAGAAAACAAAATCAAAAAGATTAGTAAAAATCAGATCAAGAAGCTTGAAAAAAAATCCGGAGTAAACCTTGAATCATGGAACATTGGGAAAAGAAAATTAACCTTTAAATCCGAATTAGATATACGAGGTAAGCGCGCAGAGGAAGCGCTTGCTATTGTTTCATCTTTTATTGATGAGGCAATAATGGTAAATGCAAAAGAAGTAAAAATTCTACATGGAAAAGGAAATGGAATCTTACGTGAACTAATCCGGGATTATTTATCTTCAGTTCAGCCAATTTCAACTTTCAGGGATGAACATGTGGAATTTGGCGGGGCTGGAATTACTGTGGTTAATTTTGCTTACTAAAAATGATATAAATAATTATAAATATCTTTATATCTACAACCTCCTAAATCCTCCTGAACCGAGCTTGCGAGCTCGCCGAAGGCAAAGGAGGACTTGAAGAGGGATTGTTTATAATTATGAAAATAGATATTGATAATATAATAAAATCGAAGATGTCCCAAGTCCCCCTTTTCAGTGGGATTTAGGGGGTCACAAAAAAAATACTATAAAAACATTAATTTTTTACACAAAATCCACATTCTAATGTTTATTAACAATAATAAGGCTTTCGATAAACAGACAACATGAACGAACACCCTGTCATATTATTTTATACCGAAAAAAAGTCTCCAAGGCTTGAATACATTCTTGATTTTATTTTTAATTCAATCCTGGGGATATCTTTTCATATAACACATCATCTGGAAGATCTTGAGTATTATCCCGGTCCGGTTATTAATTACTCAAAAAATCAGATAACAAATTTTTTACGAATATGCCCTCATAAACTATTGTTTGAAGAAGACATATCCCCTCAATTTATAAAAATTGAAAAATGGAAAAACATCCCGTCCTTTTTTCAATCTGATGACTTTGCAGATATTCCTTTTGATATCTTCGCCGCTTCATTCTTCCTGGTTACCAGATACGAAGAGTATACAACTCACTCATTTGATAAATTTGGAAGATTCAGACATGAAGATAGTATTGCATACATTCATCAATTCTTAACAGAACCTATTATTGACATCTGGGCTTATGAATTAAAAAAACTTCTTTTAAAAAGATATCCAGATTTAATTTTTGAAAAGAAAGAATTCAGATTTCTCCCTACAATAGATATAGACAATGCCTTTGCTTACCTGCATAAAGGTTTTTTCAGATCATCAGGTGCTATTTTAAAAAATATTATTACTGGTAAATTCTCAGATTTAAATTTCAGGATAAAAGTACTGCTTGGCAAAGAAAAAGATCCTTATAATACTTATGGTTATCTTATTAGAACACTCTCTGACATAAAAATTAAGCCTGTATTCTTTTTCTTAATTGGCAACTATAGCAAATACGATAAAAACATATCCCATAAATCACAAGATTTTAGAAATCTGATTTTGCGTTTGTCCAATCATTTTAAAATAGGACTTCATCCTTCTTATGTTTCAAATTCAAAGAAAAAGTTGCTTAGCATAGAGAAAAAAAGACTCGATGATATCCTTCAACTAAAAATTACACGAAGCAGGCAACATTTCTTAATGTTAAAAATTCCGGAAACATATAAAACGCTGCAAGAAATTAGAATTATAAGAGATTATTCAATGGGATATGCAGGTCATCCCGGATTCCGTGCCGGAACGTGTACCCCATTCAAATTCTATTTTCTTTCTGAAAATACAAAAAGTAACATCCTGGTATCTCCCATTGCAATAATGGATGGTTCCTTAAAAAACTATTTAAAACTCACCCCGAAAGAAGCTATATCCTTCACTAAAAAAATGATAAATAGATTAAAAGAGGTAAATGGTTTATTTATGATTTTGTGGCATAACGAATCAATTAGCGATTACCAGGAATGGAAAGGATGGCGAGAAGTTTTTGAAAAAACTGTTGGGATATCTATTAAATAATTTTAATTCTTTAATGCAAAATATAATTTCAATAATTTTGAGTTTATCTTTTCTAGATTGAAGTATGTCATCATTTTCGGATTAAATTGCCTGTATAATGATTCGATTCGTTCAATCATACTCCCTTCAAAATTAAAACTAAGACCTTTATTATATGCCAGATTTATTGCCTCCCAGATAACAAGATACTTCGAATTTATTTTTTTATACTTCGGATTTGTCCCTCCTATCAATAAATATAGATAATTATAATCCCAGACAACCAGGGAAGAAGACAAAACCTCTCCATCCTCTTTACTAACAACTTTTATTATTCTGGTGCTATACTTTTTTTCTAATTTATTAAACAGTTTTGATAAAAATCCTTTTTTAACAGGTACTTCTAACCCCTGTTTTTGATAGGTTAATTTTAATAAATTATATAAATCATCAATGCTATTTTCTTCAACAATGCTACATTTTTCATAAGCCTGATTTATTCTTTGTCTTGTCTTTTTAGGTAATGATTTTTTATAATCTTCAATATTTTCATCAAAATCGATAATATACGTATACTTTGTTGATTGTTTAAATCCAGACCAATAAAATTGCGACCAGTTTTTTAACTGAGGATTACAATCAACATTAAACCAATCAAAAGCAGGTAGTTGTTTAATTAGATTACTATAGATATTATTTTCTAGCGTAACCTTTTTATCGTTTAAAAGCTCATACGATTTGGAAATCCATGGACCAAGCCAAGGTGAAAAATTGGGACGAAGAATTGTTTTGAAAATAAATTTCTTTTTAATCGGATACGGAAAAACACCTACAACTTTATTTTTCTCCTCATAAATTGCAACATCCCACCCATCAATTCCACAAACAGTGTCCAGCCACCAATGCTGCATAAAGATTGGCAAGTCTTTCTCTGTCTTACAAAACTGTTGGTATTTCTCTTTATTGCTAATCATTTGTTTGTCGGGTTATATACAAATAGAAAGAAAACAAAACGAAATAACAAAATACATTGACAACAGTAAAAAATATTATCGAATATTTCACTTCTCCATAAAAATGAAAACCTGCATAAATAGCCAGAAAACGTAATGCTAAAGCAAATATTTCGTAAAAAAGCATCACCTTTTGTTGGTTTAAAACAGTAACGATATAAGATATTGGTGAAATGGTAAATGAAAGGATCAGCCAGGGAGAAATATATCTGGCAAACATGCCTGCTTCCCGCCATTGTTCACCTAATACCAAACTAAATACTCCCGGGGCAAAAACAAACAATAAAAAAAAAGGTGCTAAAGCAAATACAAAAAGTCTTTTTGATGTTTTCATCAGCAACAATCGCAAATCTCCTTGTGCATTATGTGTTTCGCTGGCTTTACGAAAAAATACCTGACCTACAGATTGACCAATAAGATATACCGGCAATCCTAAAAAACGATATGCCAAACCATAATATGCTGTTTGTTCAACACTAAACAAACCTGCTAAAACATAAATAGGCAATTGACTGGAAAGCGTATTTAAAACTCCCATTGAAGTATTATAAACCGGGATGTTTAAATACTTTTTCACGAGATGTTTTATTTGTTTTTTTGTACTATAAAAGTATGATAGCTTATGTTTTTTGATCACACCAAAAGCATTGTATAATCCTCCAACAGAATAACCCGAAACAAATCCTAAAATAAGGCCATGATTTATAAATTTCAAGAGACCAAACAATACCTGGATTATTCCAACTGCTCCTGTTCGTACAATTCTTCCTGCAGAAATTCTTTTATACCTCTGATTTCTGTTAAACCAAAAGCTACTAGCTTGAAAAACTCCACTAAAAAAAACACTTATTGGCAACCAAAAAATTAAATTTCCTAAGCTGGTTATATTCTCAAAACGAACAAGAAAGGGTTGTAATAAAAAAGCAACAACAAATAATATCAAAGAGACACAAATAGATGCAGCTACACTAATTCCCCAGAGTTGAGCCGCTTCTCTATCATTATCTGGCAACATTATAGAAAGTTCCATTTTTAATGTGGAAATGATAGACAGAAGCATTGTTGCTGAAGAAAAAATAAAGAATATACCAAACGAATCTTCAGAATAAATTCGGGCTAAAATTAATGTTGCAAGAATGGGGATTACTTGGGATATCGTTGTTCCGGAAAACAAAACCCAAACCTGTCTCATTGTTTCGCTGGATTTCCATTTTTGTAGCAGACTAGATAATTGTTGCATTGAAGGTAGTGCTAGTTTCTGGTTTCTGGTTTCTGGTTTGTTTTTGTTTTTGTTTTTGTTTCAGGCCAAATATTTTCCATATTCCCAGGGATATTTCTTTCATTGTTTATGTTTTTATATCCTTTTTAAATTTATTTTTATAATCATTCAACTTGCAATCAGCAACCTATCACTGCATAAGACTCTCAAAATCAATCTCCTCTCCTTCTTTCGATTCTACTAACCTTCCTTTTTCGCATTTCATTGTACGGGCAGGAAATTTTTTGAGCATATTATAATTATGTGTAGCCATAATAACTGCTCTTCCCGAATTACATATTTCTGTAAGAATATTCATAATCTCTACGGAAGTATCTGGATCTAACTGACCGGTAGGTTCATCAGCAAGAATTATTTCCGGATCATTTAGTAAAGCCCTGGCAATTACCACTCTTTGCTGTTCTCCTCCCGAAAGCTGATGGGGCATTTTATATCCTTTAAATCCCAAATCAACACGTTCTAACACCGCAGTAATTCGCTTATCAATATCTTTTTTATTTTTCCATCCGGTGGCATGAAGAACAAATTTCAGGTTATCATAAACTGTACGATCTGTTAACAACTGAAAATCCTGGAAAACAATTCCCAATTTTCTTCTCAATTCGTGAATCTGGTTTCTTTTTAAATTTTCAAGTTGAAAGCCTGCTACTTTTCCTGTTCCTTTTGTTAAAGGTAATTCTGCATTAATCGTTTTTATTAAACTTGTTTTTCCACTCCCAACTCTTCCTATTATATATAAAAACTCTCCTTTATCAACAGTGAAATTCACATTAGAGAGCACAAGATTTTCATCCTGAAATACCGATACATCCTTAAAATCAATGATTGTGTCTAAAGCCATCAAGTAAAATTTTCTGCTAAAATTAGAAATAAATTCAGTAATTAACAGTTATATGTTTATTAATATGGAACGCAATTTGTCAACAAGAATTGAATTATAGTTATTTTTACTTGGTTTTAATTTTAAGAAAACTATATGCGGATTATTCAATACACAATTTTACTTTTTTTCACAATTTCAGCTGCAGCCCAACAAAATTATAGCCTTCAAAAGAAAGACAAAGATTATTATACGGCTTTAGAGCTATTCGAGAAAGAAAAATATAGTTCATCACAGCGCTTTTTCGATGAATATTCGGAGAAAAACAAAAACTCTCTTTCACTAAAAAAAATAAGTGCAGAATATTATGCTGCATTGTGTGCTATAAATTTATTTAATGACGATGCTGAATACAGAGTTACAAATTTCACAAACTCATATCCTGAAAGCCATTATGTGAATCCCATTAAACAAAACATGGGAGAAAACTATTACAGCCAGAAGAAATGGAAACGGGCAATTGATTGGTTTGAACAGGTAAATCAAAATGATTTAAGTGAAAGCAAAAAAACAGAATTAAACTTCAAAATCGGTTATAGTCATTTTCAGCTTGATGATTTAGAAGAAGCACGAATTACTTTTTATAAAATAAAAGATAGTAACTCGAAATACGCATCGCCTGCTACATATTATTATTCTCATATTAATTATAATGAAGAAAATTACGAAACTGCCCTTCAAGGGTTCTTAAAACTGACAGATGACGAAACTTTCGGAGGAATAGTACCTTATTACATTACCCAGATTTATTACTTGCAAAATAAATATGACGAAGTAATTAACTATGCCCCGGGATTAATGGGAAATATTATCCCCAAAAGAAAAGCTGAAGTTGCCCGTATTATCGGAGAATCTTATTTCAGAAGGAATAATTTTTCTGATGCAATACACTACTTAAATATTTATGGCGAAGAGGCAGGTTCTACAAGTTCTCAGGATAAATATTTACTTGCTTATTGTTATTACCAGTTAAATCAGTGGCCACAAGCAATAGAATTGTTTGAGAAAATTTCGAATGGTAATAATGAACTTAGTCAGAATGCGCTGTACCACTTGGCAGATTGTTATCTCAAAACAGGAGAAAAAGACAAAGCCAGAGTAGCTTTTTCAGGAGCTTCAAACCTTGATTTTAATGAAAAAATAAAAGAAGATGCATTGTTTAATTATGCAAAATTAACCTACGAGCTTGATTATTCTCCTTTTAATGAAGCAATCAGGGCATTTAATAAATATCTGCGTCTGTATCCTGAGTCAGAAAAAAACGACGAGGTGTACAATTTCCTTGTAATCTCATACTTAAATGCAAAAAACTATCGTCTTGCATTGAGCTCCATCGAAAAAATACAAAACCGAAATAACCAGATTGATAAAGCGTATCAACAAATTGCATTTTATCGTGGCCTTGAACTATTTAATAACCTTCAATTTAATGATGCAATTGATTTGTTTGACAAATCGCTTAAATACAAACAATACAATAAGAATATTGAAGTAAGAGCATATTACTGGAAAGCAGAAGCTTATTTTCGCATGGGAGATTACAATAAATCCATTGAGCTCTTCCAGCAATTTACATTGTTAAGTGGAGCTTTTAACTTAAAAGAATACAATCTTGCTCATTATAACCTAGGGTATGCATATTTCAACCAGAAAAAATATGCTGAGGCTTTATCCTGGTTTAGAAAATATGCTAACCTGGCTTCAAATGATAAAACCAATCTTTTAGCAGATACCTATAATCGTATTGGGGATTGTATGTTTGTTGACCAAAAATATTGGCCTGCTCTTGAGAACTACGATAAATCCATTGAAATAGGATTGTATGATGTTGATTATGCATTGTTCCAAAAAGGATTTGGATTGGGATTAGTTAACAGGCCGGAACGAAAAATTGAAACACTTAATCAACTTTTAAAAGAGCAACCCAACTCAGCTTATATAGATGATGCCATTTATGAACTGGGAAGAACATATCTTGGAATGCAGAATAACAGCAAAGCTCAACAATATTTTGAAAAGTTAATTACTGAACACGAAAATAGCAGTTATCTAAAGAAGTCACTTGTCCAGTTAGGATTAATATATTACAACACAGACAGGAACCAGGAGGCATTGGATGTCTACAAAAAAGTTGTTGAGAATTACTCAGGTTCAGATGAAGCCCAGGATGCCCTGTTAGGTATCAAAAATATCTATTTGGATATGAATGATGTTGATTCGTATTTTGCTTATGTTAAAAACAAAGGAAATTATGTTACAATAAGTGCATCTGAGAAAGATTCACTAAGTTACAAAGCAGCTGAAAACATATACATGGCAGGTAATTGCGAGGAAGCAAATAAACGATTGATAAGTTACCTGGAAGATTTTCCAAATGGGACATTCAAAACAAATGCTAATTTTTATTTAGGTGATTGTTATTACCAGACTCAAAAATACGATAATGCCCTGGTAGCTTTTAACGAGGTTATTTCCAAACCTATAAATATGTTTACCGAACCAGCCTTATTGGGTGCTTCAAGGATTAATTTTTCAAAAGAAAATTATGAAGATGCGCTTGAGAATTATATACAAATAGAAAAAGTTACAGAATTAAAAACAAACCTAATTGAGTCCCGGCTGGGGCAATTAAGGTGTTATTACATCCTTAACAACTATGAGAAAACGATTGAAGCAGCCAATGAAGTCCTGCTTAGCGAAAAAATCTCTTCAGAGATGGAACGTGAAGCCAGGTATAAGATAGCAAAATCGTATCTCGCTCTCGGTCGGGATAACGATGCACTTGACGAATTCAGACAGATTTCAAATGAAGTGAGCAGCAAGGAGGGGGCTGAGTCGAAATACATGGTTTGTGAGTTAACTTTTAAGCAAGGAGATCTTGACAAAACTGAAAAAGAAATATTTGAATTTGTTGATCAAAGTACGCCTCACCAGCATTGGATGGCAAAAAGTTTTCTTTTGTTAACAGATCTATATATCCAAAAGGATGACTTGTTCCAGGCCGGACATACCGTTCAAAGTATTATTGATTTTTATGAAGTTACTGACGATGGCATTCTTGATGCTGCCAAGGAAAGAAAAAACAAAATTGAGGCAATGGAGAAAAAACTTAACAAAGAACCAGAACTTCAGGACATTGAAATCAATGTAGAAAAAAATGTGGAGGGCAAAACAAATGAATAAGATACAACACACAAAAATATACAGCTTTTTTTTATTAGGCTTAATTTTATCGTTTAATACCCAGGCACAAAACGATATACAGAAAGAGGTCAAAGTTGTTAAACCATATGAACCGACACTTTCTGATGCCAGCAAGATAAATCTTCTTCCAGAAACAGAAGATAATACGCAATACAATGTAAATCCTGATTTCTCGTATTCGATTAATCCCCAGAAAATGGTTGCCGGATTTGATGTACGTCCGATAACTTCTGCAAAAATGGTAGCTTCTCCCCTATCAAGATATTATAAAACGTATCTAAAACTTGGACTGGGAAATTATTTCACTCCTTTAGCTGAGATCAGTATTAATAGTTTACGATCAAAAGATAAAATATATGGCATCAATTTCAACCATATTTCTTCAAGGGGAAAAGTTAAACTTGATAATAATGAAAAAGTATTTGCCGGATATGGAAAAACAGATGTTACAGCATATGGAACAAAAATAATGCACAATTCAATTATCACGGGAAATGCAGGTATCAGTACAAACAAAGTTTTTTCTTATGGATATAATCCTGAAATTGACACAACCCTTGATAAAGAAGACATAAAACAAAACTTCCTGGAATTAAAGGCAGGTATTCAACTTAAATCTTTAAAAACAGATTCAAATAAATTTATTTATGATGTAGCACTTAATTATCACTACTTCCAGGATCTTGAATCAAATAAAGAAAACGATGTTTTGATTAATGCGAACTTTCAAAACGGTTTTGATGACAAAATAATAGGCTTGCGAACAAAAACAAACTTCATATTACAGACATTTGAAGAATCATTTAATTCCGCTCAAATATTACTTAATCCATATGTTACAAAAGCCACTCAGGAATGGCGCTTTGAATTAGGTGCCAATGCAATTATTCATCATGCTGATACAACCACAAAAATTGGTATTACTCCCAACATAAACTTACAGTTTAATATTATCCCTCAGATTATGACCGCCTACTTAGGGGCCAACGGAAAGTGGGACGTTAACTCATATAGAAATATCACAAATGAAAACCCCTTTGTATTGCCAATACAAAAACAATTAAATATACCTTCAAAAAACAACCTGGAAACATTTGCTGGAATTAAAGGTAATTTCAGCTCTCAATTATCCTACCAGGTAAATGGATTTTATTCTGTAGTTAAAGACATGATCTTTTATGCAAATGTCAACTCAGATACTGAAGACCTTATAGGAAACCAGTTTGTAATTATTAGAGATGACGCCGAATTAAGTGGCTTAGAAGCTGAAATTTCTTACAGTTTAGATGAAAAAATAAAGATTAATTCATTATTAAGTCTTGTTGATTACAATCTTGACCAGTTTGAATATGCATGGCATAAACCATCGTTAACCTATGAGATTTCAGGAGAATACAACCTCCAGGATAAAATCATTGCTCATATTGATTTTATAGGCGTAGGAAAAAGATATGGATGCATGACCAATTCAACTGATACAGATAATTTGAATCTTGAGTCCCGTGAATTAAAAGGGGCTTTAAATATCAATCTTGGAGCAGAATACCGATATTCTAAAACGATATCTGCTTTTGTAAATATTTACAATCTTACTGGATCTAATTATAGCCAATGGTTGTTTTATCCAACACAGAAATTCTTAATAACTGCAGGTTTTACATATTCACTGTAATTTAATTAAAGTATTATAAAGCAACCACTTAACCTGTGTAATAATTGTTAACAATTCAATATTAATAATTGTGTATTTATGCTCAAAATTAGCAGCTTTTTAGTATATTTGGGGCTTAATAAAGGATTGTAATAGAAAGATTTAAGATAGTGATAAGGAGACCTTTTTGTTCGCAGATAACAAGCCAGCCGGTGATTAAAATTTTCATTCGAACAAATTTTCTTTTAACATAACATGTATTTTCCAAATATAAATTGGATTAAAACACATGAAAAATTCATGCTACTTATCACGTAATGCTTAAAAAAAGAAAGAAAAGTTATTGCATATGGCAAACGAAGAACTAGAAAACTCAGAAAAAAAAGCTGCCGCAACAAACAAAAAAAGTTATGGTGCAGATAGCATTCAGGTGCTTGAAGGTTTAGAAGCAGTTAGAAAAAGACCAGCAATGTACATTGGTGATGTTGGTGTAAAAGGGCTTCACCATTTGGTTTATGAAGTTGTTGATAATTCAATTGACGAAGCTCTTGCTGGTCACTGCTCAACAATTGATGTGTTAATTAATGAAGATAATTCTATAACTGTTACGGATGATGGTCGTGGTATCCCTACTGACTTTCATGAAAAAGAACAAAAATCTGCCTTAGAAGTTGTACTTACTATATTGCATGCCGGAGGTAAATTCGACAAAGATTCTTACAAGGTATCAGGTGGACTTCATGGAGTTGGCGTTTCCTGTGTAAATGCACTTTCAACTTACCTAAAAGCTGAAGTTCACCGGGATGGGAAAATCTATTGCATGGAATTTTCAATTGGAAAACCAACCTCAAAACTTGAAATAATAGGTGATACTGATAAAACAGGAACCATTATCACATTTAAACCAGATGGTTCAATTTTTACATCTACAGTTTATAGTTTTGAAATTCTTGCTTCCCGGTTAAGAGAGCTTGCATTCCTTAATAAAGGAATAAAACTAAACATTACCGATAAACGAGAGTTAGAAGAAAATGGAAATGGAGGACAATTCCGTTCTGAATCTTTTCACTCTGAAGAAGGATTGAGAGAATTTGTTACATTCCTTGATTCAACAAGGGAAAAACTTATTGAAAATCCTATACATATCGAAACAGAAAAAAATGAAGTTCCTGTAGAAATTGCTTTGCAGTACAATACTTCCTATTCTGAAAATATCCACTCTTATGTTAACAACATCAACACCATAGAAGGTGGAACACACTTAGCTGGTTTTAGAAGAGGCTTAACCCGAACATTAAAAGCCTATGCAGAAAAATCAGGAATGTTAGCAAAACTTAAGTTTGATATTGCAGGGGACGATTTCAGGGAAGGTTTAACAGCTATTGTTTCTGTTAAAGTAGCAGAGCCTCAATTTGAAGGACAGACAAAAACAAAACTAGGAAACTCAGATATTTCCGGTGTTGTAGATCAAGCTGTTAGTGCTATGCTATCCGATTATCTTGAAGAGAATCCAAAAGACGCAAGAACAATTGTTCAAAAGGTAATATTAGCAGCCCAGGCTAGACATGCAGCAAGAAAAGCCAGGGAAATGGTACAACGTAAAAATGTACTTTCCGGATCTGGTTTGCCTGGTAAATTAGCAGATTGTTCGAACAGGGATCCTGAAGGAAGCGAGCTTTTCCTTGTCGAGGGTGATTCTGCTGGTGGAACAGCAAAACAAGGAAGAGACAGGGCTTTTCAAGCTATTATGCCTTTGCGTGGTAAAATTCTAAACGTAGAAAAAGCCATGCAACATAAAATTTTCGAAAATGAGGAAATAAAAAATATTTTTACTGCTCTTGGTGTAACTATAGGAACAGAAGAAGACAGCAAAGCTTTAAATCTGGAGAAGCTTAGATATTATAAGGTTGTAATTATGACCGATGCCGACGTTGATGGTAGCCATATTGCAACTCTTATTATGACGTTCTTCTTCCGCTACATGCATGAATTAATTGAAAAAGGGCATTTATACATTGCTACTCCTCCCCTATACTTAATAAAAAGAGGAAAGCAAGAAAGATATTGCTGGTCTGAAGATGAGCGGGTGCAAACAGTTCAGGAATTTTCGAATGGAAAAGAAGGTGGTGTTCACATCCAACGATACAAAGGTCTTGGTGAGATGAATGCAGAACAACTCTGGGACACAACAATGAACCCTGAAAATAGAACGTTAAGACAAATTACCATTGACAGCGCTGCTGAAGCAGACAGAATCTTCTCTATGCTTATGGGCGATGAAGTACCTCCAAGGAGAGAATTCATAGAGAAACATGCTAAATATGCGAAAATAGACGCTTAGATATTTCTATAAAAATAATTAGCAAAGGCATCATTCTATTTTTTGAATGGTGCCTTTTTTATTTTTAGTTACGTATAATTTTCAACATTTTTTTAAAATAATTGTGAATAAAAAGAAATATCATTTTCATTTTTTTCCCGTAATTTCAAGAGTGAATTAAAGGTTAGGAATATGAAAAAATTTAATCTCTTAGTAATTTTTGGATTAATCGTTTGTTCATTTGCGATTCAGGCGCAAAACCCTGCAGTATCTGAAATGAGTTGGGGGCTCGATTACCAAATCTATTTAAAAATGACTAATGACTCAAGTTACACACTAAATTTATCAGACCTTTTTCATATTAAATCAGCTCCTCGGGACGAATACGGGTCTGAATTTATATATTATCCTGTTGCGCTTGGGGAAGCCTTTGTAAATGATATAAAAAAGCAAAACCCGGATGAAGAAAATCCTCAGGCATCTAAAACATTATGGAGCGCATTGCATGAGACTATTGGAGGAGGATGGATCCATTTCTCAAACAGTTTACTGTATGCTCTTGAAACAGGTCAACTTAAGCTTACTGCCCCACTAATGGAGAGGCCTAAAACAAAATGGAAACCCGACCCAATAACTGAAACATATAAAAGAACACGAAAGTGGAAATACTATATTCCCGTTTATCAAAAATTGGCAATTAAAGAATACAAAATTCGTTTTGACAAAAATGAATTAGGCGACTTAAAAAATATCCCTGAATCTTTTATTGATTTATTCTTAAATACAAGTCAAAAAGAATATGAAAAACTATATGAGGAAGGAAAAACTAATATTACAGCTAAAATAGACATCGTAAAAATTCTTTTAGGAGCTAATTACTTAGGAGAAGTACAGATAAAATATATCAGGAGTGCCGTAATTAATGCTGCAAAGATATATTCAGCGAATCAACTCCCTTCTGTGATAATATTTGATGAATACAATGCAGCGGCTGTAATGACACTTGATGAAAACGGGTATAAAATAGATCACTTAGTTTTTAGTTCGAAAGAAGATTTAAAAGAGGAAGAAAAGCGGCAAAGAGAAGAACTAATTAAAAATATTATTTTCGACATAAATATTTACAATGACAAATCATTTCGAAAAAGACTAGAGAATTATTACAAATAACAATCAAAATTCATGTTAAAAAAATCCCGATTATCTCAACGTCCGAAATCGAACACTTTATGTTCTTAACAGTACAAAACACAAAAACCAACAACTTTAACTATATTTCATAACAACCTAACAATGTTTCCATTACAAACAATGGCACAATAGATGATAAAATCCCTTCAAAACAAATTAATTAATGGGAGGATTTATCATGAAAACGTCAAATCGAGTAAAACTAAATGTTATTGTTGCTTTAACTGTGCTATCAACAAGCTTTGTTGCAGCAAAAAAACCTGTTGAATTTAGTCCTGCCCCTGTCGTACCAGACAAAGAAGTTTTCAATATGATCGGAAACTATTCTAATCTTGAATATGAGTTTGGAGAAGCAACTCTTTCAGGAAAACAAAATATTACAATTAGAGGTCTGGGCTCAGAAACACTTGAGAGTATTCATATTTTCTTAATTAACCAGCAAAGTACTACAGATAACCTAATTGTTAAGAATGAAAATGATGAATATTACATTTCGGAGAGGAATTCAAGGCCAATAAAAACATACAACTATGTAGAATCAGTTATATACAGTAGCTTAAAATATCCAAAGTCTGCAAGACAATTTAATCTATCAGCAAAAGTACATGTACTATTTTTAGTTGACGAAAATGGAAAAGTTGAAAAAGTTGTTTCTGATGTAAGTGACAAAGAAAACCTTTACGGCACAGATAATGATTTTAAATATAGCGCAGAACAAGCAGTAATGGCTACATCAGGATTATGGAGGCCAGCAGCAGTAAATGGTAAACCAGTAAAAAAATGGATGTATGTACCAATCCGGTTCAATTATGAAGGTGTTACTGCTTTTTAAGAAATATTATCAACAACACTAAACTTAAGGCTGTCAATAATATGACAGCCTTTTTTTTATTTTTTTAAGAAAAAATTAAACATTTACCGTAAAAATGGCTTATTATTATGTTATACATTTGAAGAAACAACTAAATAATGAGAAGAGAAGTAACCATTTACGATATAGCAGAAAAACTTAATGTATCACCTTCAACAGTATCCAGGGCCCTAAAGGGCCATCACAGTATTGGAAAAAAAACGATTCAGGCTGTACAAAATCTCGCAAAAGAACTTGGCTATCAACCAAATACTTTTGCAACAAGTTTACGCAAAAACAAAACAAATCTTATTGGTGTTATAACGCCTAAGATTAACAGGCCTTTCCAATCTGACGTTATCTCTGGCATTGATGACGAAGCGGACAAACATGGATATAACGTAATATTAAGTCAATCTAACGATTCTTATAAAAAAGAAATAAAAAACGCAGAAGCCCTTTTTGCGGCACGTGTTGATGGTGTTATTATTTCTTTTGCCATGGAGACTAAAAATTACGATCACTTCATGCCTTTTGTAAATAAAAATATACCTATACTTCAGTTTGACAGGACATATAAAAATCTTGAGAGTAGTCGTGTAATAATAGATAATTATAAGGCATCCGTTGAAGCAACTGAATATTTAATAAAAACCGGTTGTAAAACAATCGGCCACCTGGCTGGTTTACAAACTCGTGAAATTTACAGGCAAAGAACCCAAGGTTATCTGGATGCTTTAAAAAAGAATAATATCCCTTTCAGGCCAGAATTACTTATTGAATCTAATCTTAATAAAAAAGATGGAGTTGCCAATGCAGCAGAACTTCTAAGAGGCAATCCAGACATTGATGCAGTATTTTGTTCAAATGATACTTCGGCAATTAGTGCCGTACTTTTTTTTAAACGGGTTGGAAAAAGAATTCCCGAAGATATTTCAATAATAGGTTTTAATAATGATCCCGGTGCAGATATTGTTGAACCTGAAATAACGACCATAGAGCAACCCGGATATGAAATGGGGCGTGCAGCAACTGATTTATTAATAAGGCAAATTGAAAGCGAGGACAAGGAGTTTAAACCTCAAAAATTAATAATTGATACAAGACTAATAATTAGAAGCTCTACAAGAAAATTATAGTTCTTTTTTTATTTTAGTTGAAATTAGTATTAACTATCTTATATCTTATTGAGTTTGAGAATTTATTCTGATTCCTGATTTTTCTATAATTAATTATATCTGAACATGACCTCTATTAAATTTACAAGTGTTGATGAATATCTAAAAAGTGTCCCTGCTGACAAGTTAGATATATTAAAGTTAATAAGAGAAACTATCAAAAAAGCAATCCCTGAAGCAGAAGAAGTTATTAGTTATAACATGCCTGCTTATAGGTACAATGGAATTTTAGTCTATTTTGCATTATCGAAAAATCATATTGGATTCTATCCTACACCTTCAGCAATAGAAGCTTTTAAAGAAAAATTAACAGAATATAACCATTCAAAGGGAGCTATACAATTCCCGTTAAACAAAGAATTACCGTTAAAATTAATTGCAGATATTTCTAAATTCAGGTTCCTGGAAAATTTAAAGAAATAAATAACAGATAAAGAAACCCACACAAAATAATTTGTATGGGTTAACCGATTGTAAGTTCTTCTAATTACACAGTTCCGTGTTCTGCAAGAAACCGTTCTGTATCAATCGCAGCCTGACATCCAGAACCAGCAGCAGTTACAGCTTGTCGATAATTTGGATCTTGCACATCTCCACAAGCAAATACCCCTAGAACATTTGTTTTTGAAGTTCCGGGAACTGTTTTTATGTATCCTACATCATCCAGGTTTAAATAATCAGCAAAAACATCAGAATTTGGTTTATGACCAATTGCAAGGAAAAATCCATCTATTTTTATCTTTACTTCTTTTTCCTCAGGCGTTCCTTTCTTATGAAGTAATGTTGCTCCTTCTACTCCGTTATCTCCAAACAAACCTTTCGTTTGATGTTCCCAGAGCACTTCAATGTTTGGTGTATTTATTACTCTTTCCTGCATCACCTTTGAAGCTCTTAGTTCATCCCTTCGTACGATCATGTATACTTTATTACACAATCCCGCCAGGTAAATTGCTTCTTCAGCAGCAGTATCGCCACCACCAACTACAGCAACATCTTTGCCCCTATAGAAAAAGCCATCGCATGTTGCACAGGCAGAAACGCCTTGCCCAGCATATTTTTCCTCATCTTCTAAACCCAGGTATTTTGCTGTTGCCCCTGTTGCAATTATCAATGAATCTGCTTCAACAACTTTTTCATTATCAATAGTAACTTTAAACGGCCTTTTTGATAAATCTGTCTCTGTTGCAACACCCCAGCGACAATCAGTCCCAAATCGTTCTGCTTGCTTTTTAAAGTCTTCCATCATTTTTGGACCAGTAATTCCTTCTGGGTATCCAGGAAAATTCTCAACATCAGTAGTAGTTGTTAATTGTCCTCCTGGTTGCATACCCTCATACATTACTGGATTTAAATTTGCCCTGGCAGCATAAATAGCTGCTGTATATCCGGCAGGACCAGAACCAATTATTAAACATTTAACACGTTCTGCTTCACCACTTGGTTTTACAGTATTTTTTTTATCCTCTAGATTATCCATTGGTTTAAATAGATCCATTATTGTATTCTTTAAAATTTTTACTAGCAGATTTTTAACAATAAATATACCTAAAATCAAATAATGAAAAAATAGCAGTTTGGTTCAATTTAAACAATGAACATATGTCTATATTTAAAAAAATAAATTGTCTTTATGTCAATTTTACAGTTTTTACATTTTGTACAATAACGAATTCAATACTCAAGATTAATCAACCTAATTTTTTTTAACTATCTTTAAAAAAGCCAAGTACGTTAAATGACAAAAGACGCTATTTTATATATTGACGATGAAAAAGAAAACTTAGATAGTTTTGAATTTATTTTCTCTCGTGACTACAATATATTCACGACACAGGTTGTTGAAGAAGGTTTTGAGATAATAAAAAACAATACTATAAAAGCTGTTATTGCAGATCAACGGATGCCCGAGTTAACGGGTGTTGAGTTTTTAAGCCAAGTTAAACATACCAACCCCGACATTTTAAGAATTATTTTAACTGGCTATATTGATGAAGGCTCAATATTAAATGCAATAAACAAGAGTGAAGTTTTCCGATACATAACGAAACCCTGGAATAGAGAAGAAATAAAACTTACATTAGATAATGCTATCGAGCTATATAATCTAAAAACAGAAAATAAAACCCTTTTAAAAAATCTCATGGCCCAATATACAATCCTGGAAGAAGAAGAAGTAAGGTATCGTCTTCTTTTTGAATCGGCCAATGATGGAATTTTTGTAATGAGGGGTGAGAAGATTATAGAAGCCAATAAAAAATGCACTAAACTTTTTGGATATACAACCAAGGAATTAATTAATAAAACACCTGCTGATTTATCGCCCCAAAAACAACCCAATGGAAGTTTATCAAAAGAATTAGCATACAAAAAACTTAGTCTTGTTAAAGAAGAAAAAAGTAAAGTATTTGATTGGCTTTACAAAAGAAAAAATGGGACATATTTTAATGCAGAAATAAGTTTAACATCTTTTTCGCTTTCTAATGAATCGCTGGTATTAGCAATGATAAGAGATATTACCGACAGAAAGAATCTTGAAAAAAAGATTCTGGAAACTATGATTGAAACAGAAGAAAAAGAACGGGCCCGTTTTGCCCAGGACCTACATGATGAGGTTGGGCCGTTACTTTCAAGTCTAAAAATGTATATTTCTGCTATAAAAGATGTTAAGGATGAAAAAAGGCTAAAAGATTTTACAACAAGAAGCCTGGATTTAATAACCGAAACAATAAGCACAGTTAGAACTACCTCTAATGCATTAAGCCCTCACATATTAACAAACTTCGGAATAAAGACAGCAATTGAATCACTTATAGAAAACAACCAAAAATTTATTGAAATACAACTGGAGTCAAACCTAACAAATGAAAGGTTTAATCCCAATGTAGAAATTGTATATTACAGAATAATAAAAGAACTAATTAACAATACGATAAAACATGCTGATGCCAGCAAAATAGAAATTGCATTAAATTACAACACTCAAAATCTTCACCTGGTTTATACAGATAATGGCAAAGGTTTCAACATAGAAGACGAATCAATACCTACAAAAAATGGAATTGGGTTATTTAACATTCAAAACAGGGTAAAAACTATAGGTGGAGAATACTCCTTTGTAAGTAAAAAAGGAATTCGCTTTGAATTAACAAACAAAACAGAAACATATTATAGCAATGAGTAAAGACATTATTCTGGTTGATGATCATGAGATATTCAGAAATGGACTGAAAGTACTTCTCGAAAGCACTGGTGATTATAGAATCGTAGCAGAAGCTTCTAATGGACTGGATTTTTTAAAAATTATTGAAAACACGAAACCTGACATCGTTTTAATGGATATTCAAATGCCTGGACTAAATGGCATTGAAACATCAGAAAAAGTTTTAAAATCATTTCCTGAATTAAAAATCCTGGTTTTATCCATGTTTGATGACAAAAGATATTATGAAAAACTTATCGACATGGGAGTTAAAGGTTTTATACTTAAAGATTCTAACATTGATGAGCTTGTACATGCTATCGAACGAATATTAGCAGGAGAATCATTCTTCTCCCAGAAGCTCCTTTTAAGCCTAGTGAATTCAAACAAAGGCCAAACGGAAGTTGATCTCACAAAAAGAGAACAGGAGATCCTTCAATTAATTGCAAAAGGGTTATCAACACAAGAAATATCCGATCAGTTATTTATAAGTTTTAGAACTGTTGAAAGACATCGGGCTAATCTTTTATTAAAAACAAATACTAATAATTCTTTAAAATTATTAGTATTTGCAATCAAACATAATCTTGTTGATATTTAGACTTATTGCATTGAAAGAGGATTATTTAACCCCACAAATAATCCTCTTATTACCCGCCAAACAATAAGGGATAAATACTCACTTTTCGCCTTTATGGGTGAAAACATGTAGTTTTTTCATGTGAAAATATGTAGAATAAATAGGAGAAATCCCGTTGATCTACACGCATATCGCCTGTTACATTTGTAATCATAAAAATCAATTATTTATCATCATGAAAAAATTAGTTTTAATAGTTACAGTAATTTTTAGTTTAAATGGTTTAGTTAACGCGCAAATCTCCAAGTTTCAGGCCATGTATATTTATAACTTTTCCAGAATGGTAGAATGGCCAAATGAGTATAAAGACGGAACTTTCCAAATAGGAGTAATTGGCAATAACGTTTTAATGGAAGAATTAAAAGATTTTACTTCTAACAAAAAAGCCGGTAACCAGGATATCAATGTAGTTAAATTTAATGATATAGCAGACATTGAACAATGTCATATATTATTTATTGGCGGCAATATGGAGAAAAAATTTGAAGAGATTTATGCCAAAACAAATGGGCATAAAACATTAGTTATTTCAGAGAAATCAAATTTAGTTGACCAAGGTGCTGCAATTAGTTTTACAATCGTTGATGGAAAACTTAAATATTACTTAAATGCAGATAATGCAAAAAACAGAGGATTAAAAGTAAGTTCATCACTTTCTAATATGGCGTTAGCCGACAAATAAAATTTATTAGTACAAGGTTCTCTCTCTAACATAAAGAGAACCTTGTATTTATTTAATCAACTTAAAATATTCAAATAATGCTTCCGATATATAAATTCAGAATTCTAATAGTTGATGACAATCCTGGTTTTATTGAATCCTTTAAAACAGTTTTTGAATTCTATTTTAAAGATCGGATTCGTTCTATCCAAACGGCAAAAAATGCGGAGGAATGCCTTGAATCCCTTACAAAGCAAAAAATAGACATTGTCTTTATGGATTATGATATTCCCGGAAAAGATGGAGCAGAATTATCTAAAATTATAAACTCTGAATATCGTTTTATAAAGGTCATCGCCGTATCATTTTATAAAGAAAAGCACATTTTAAATAAAATGATAATAAATGGGGCAAGGGATTATATTTCGAAAGAAGAAATAAATAAAGAATCCCTTGAAAGATGTTTAACAAACTATCCTGTTTAAGTTCCACTTTATTTTCAGAAACACTTTTCCTATTTAATTTCAAGCATAAACTTATTCTCTAAATCTTTCGTGTACTTGTTTCATTGGCCTAAATTGTCTTATTTTGCAATCAGTGCTAATTCCTTTTTTTCAAAAAATACACAATGCCCAAGTACAGTTATTTTAACAGAGATTTAAGTTGGTTATCATTCAATTACAGAGTTTTAGAAGAAGCGTATGATAGTACCCTACCATTGTACGAAAGAATAAAATTTCTAGCTATTTATTCAAGTAACCTCGAAGAGTTTTACCGTGTCAGGGTTAGTTATTATAGAGGATTAATCAGAGAATTACCTTCTGATCACCCAAAAATAAAAGAAATAAACCCTATTTCTGTTATTCATAAAATAAACAAAATAGTTGGGCTTTATCAAAAAGAATTTAATGATTTATTTTACAATCAAATTATACCTGAATTAAAAAAGGAAGGAATTAATCTATATTCACCACAAGAAGGGCTAACAAATAATCAAGAGGCTTATCTTGACCAAATTTTCTCACACGAGATACTTACAGCAATACAACCCATTATTTTGGTAAAAAACAGGGTAAAACCTTTTTTAAAAACGGGACATATCTACCTTGTTTTAAAGATGTACACAAAAACTAAAATAAGAAAAACATATAGAAAAGGAATACGCCCAACATATGGTTTATTAAAGTTACCAACAGATCATGGTATTTCCAGATTTATTCAGTTGCCTAAAAAGAATAATGAATACTGCATCATGTTTCTTGAAGACGTTATCATGAAGTATGTTGACAGATTTTATCCCGGATATTTTGTTGACGCCTCTTACCCCATAAAAGTTACCAGAGATGCTGATTTAGAATATGAAGATTTTGATGGCGACGAACTTATTGAAGTAATTGAAAATCTTGCAATGAGAAGGGCTATTGGAGCTGCAAATCGTTTTCAGTACGATATTAGTATGAGCAACAACACCTTAAATTTTATCATTGAAAGTTTCGATCTATCAGAAGACATCATGGTAAAAGGAGGAAAAACACACAATTTCAGGGATTTCTTTTCCTTCCCAAATCCTTTATCACCTAAACTGGAAATAGAGAAAGCAACCCCTTTAAGAATTCCTGAGCTAGACGATTCCAAATTCTTATACAAGGCAATAGAAAAAAAAGACTTCCTGTTACATTTTCCATATCAATCCTTTGACTATTTTATCTCATTCTTAAATGAAGCTGCAATTGATGAAGATGTTGTAGAAATCAGGACAACCCAATACCGTGTTGCAAATAAGTCAGCAGTTGTTGATGCTTTGATTAATGCTGCTATTAATGGAAAAAATGTAACTGTTTTTGTAGAGCTAAAAGCACGCTTTGATGAAGAAGCAAACCTGGAGTATGCTCAAGACATGAAGAAAGCCGGAATAAAAATCATTTATAGTATCCCGGGATTAAAAGTTCATGCAAAAGTTGCGTTAGTTAAACGTAAAAACAAAGAAACAGGAAAAGAATCGAGCCAGGCATTTCTTGGAACTGGCAATTTTAATGAAAAAACTGCAAAGCTATATTGCGACCACGGCTTCTTCACATCTGACGAAAAAATTATAGCAGATCTAAATAAAGTTTTTAAATACTTACAAGATCAATCTACAAAATGTGAATTTAGTAGCTTACTTATTGCAAGTTTCAATCTTGTTGATGAATTAAAAAAACGAATTTATAAAGAGATTCAACATGTTAAGGATGGAAAAAAAGGCTACATCTTATTAAAAATGAATGGTCTTGAGGATCCAAAAATGATAGATGAACTATATAAAGCAAGTGAAGCAGGTGTTAAAATTGATCTTATTGTTAGAGGTGTTTGCAAATTAATAGCTGGAAAAAAATTCAGTAAAAATATTCGTGTTATCCGAATAGTTGATATGTACCTTGAACATGCAAGAGTTTTCTATTTCTACAACAATGGAAAGCCAAAATTATATATGGGATCTGCTGACTGGATGCGTAGGAACTTATATAGAAGAATAGAATGTGTCTTTCCGATTAAAAATCCAGAAATAATTAACGAAGTATTAGATATTTATAAAATTCAACTAGAAGATAATGTTAAAGCCCGAATAATCGATTCTGAAATGACAAGTATAAAAAACACAAAAGGAGATAAACCTGTAAGGGCGCAAATTGATATTTATGAATATCTAAAATCAAAATTGGATAAGAAATAAAGATTAATCCTCGATCCAAATAAAAATATCATCTTTATTTTGAGGACGATGTTTTATTTTCCAATCAAATCCACTATAAAAACGCTTTTCCTCAGGGATTTGATCGGGAGGATACATTGTCCCCGTAATACTTTTTAATTTAACAATCCTGCTTATCTTATTATCTTCAATCTCAATACGCATATCAGAACTTTCAGAAATATCTACTGATATCACGCCTTCATCATCTTCGGCATAATAAAAAATAGATTGAGCATTTCCATTTACATCGACCTTATAGATATATCTGTCTCTAAAATACCCAATCATATCCCTTCCCTTGATCTGGTTATAATTCTTTTCTACTGAATCTTGCTCCTGGACGATAAATGCAGAACCCAATATCTCCATCGATTCAACTTCATTATCCTTATTATGAACAACAATAAAATCTGCTGTTATTTGTTTATCCTCGTTCCATAAAACAGGGTCATGATAAAGATTTATCGTTGAATCGCTAAACAGATAAACGATCGAATCGCATTTTCCCTGCATATTCGAGCGATAAAACTTTACTTTATTATATGCCCTCACTATATTATTTTCCAAGGAATCCAATTCAGATCGTAAAGTATCAGCATGTAAGAACAGAGAGTCTTCTTTATAAACCTGGATTAGCACAGCCTTTCCTGTAAACAGGGCTTCCTCAGAAAATTCATGGTATTCAGCAAATTCTCCTTGAAGAGTTAAATCTTGTATAGAATCGTGCAATTCTACATTATAAAAAGCCTGACCAAATCCAATATTACGGTCATAATATAAACTATCCCCACTTATTGAATGTTCTTTATTTCGCAAGAAAGCATTCTCTTTAAATTGAGCAATATCTTTTTCTGTATCGTACCAACCATTCTCACAATAAATATAATTGCTGTCTCCAACAATTTGAGATGGCCCGTAAAAATAAGCAACTTTGCTAATTGTATTATACTGAAGCGTGTCTGAAAGGATTAAATAATCCGGATTTGTGATCTCAACATCCGTTCTAAAATGGGCATAGTCTATATCACTGTAATAATATCCTTCTTTACTTTTTAATGTATTTTCTCCATTAACAATAGTTCCGTTATTAAGATAATATCCTACACCAGTTTCCATGTTGTAATCGAGTGCCTCAGTTGTTAATTCAGTTTCACTATCAACCAGCTTTACATTTTTTCGTATGTTGGCAATCCTCGAATTTCCATCATAGAAAAGCTTTTCTCCGTAAAGTTGGACAGAATCTCCCTGGGTTATGTAGATATTATCAAACGCTTCAAGTGAATTTGAATCTGAAAAAAAATAGGCACTGTCGCAATACATTTTTGCACCTTTATGCTCAAAAACCACATTGCCAATAAGGCGCACGGCATCTTCGTTAATTGACGAATTAAAATCCTCCAGATCAGCCGAATAACTAACCTGTTTTCTTTCCTGGGCCACTAGTAAAGATGTAGGAAGAACAATAAAAAAAAGAATAAAATAGATTTTATGCATCACATTCAACTCCAGGCTTTACTTTTTCCAGCCACTCATATTGAAATCACAATTTGCATAAGAAGGATCTATGCTAACGTATGTAGTTTTTATTTTTTCTTTAATCCATTCTTTTATAAGTTCTTGCTGCTTATCCGCCATTGCTAAGTTCTTTAACAAATCATAGTCTTGTTTTAAATTAGCCAAATGCGGATCTGTCCTTTCTGAGAGCTTTACAATTTTAAAAACCTTTCTTCCATTTGCATCCTCAGTTATAAAAGGATCAGACATTTCTCCAACCTTTAATTGTCTTACAATATCAAATTCTGTCTTTGCTAAATGATCCATTTGAAACTGGGCATTCCCTGTTTGTGGGTTGATCATTTGTCCTCCACTTAACCGTGTATCTTCATCTTGAGAAAAATACTTAGCAGCTTGTTCAAATGTTAAAGAATCAAGTCTAATTAATTCTGCAATACTATCTAGTCTCGACTCAGCTTTTATTAATGACTCTGAAGATATTTTAGGTTTCATTAAAATATGGCGGGTATTTACCTTATTATCTCTCCTGTCTATTAACTGAATAATATGATAACCAAATTCGGATTGAACAATTTTAGATACACCACCTTCTTTTAGACTAAAAGCAGCTTTCGCATATTCCCCATCCAACTGTCCTTTTCCTAAATAACCAATTTCACCGCCCTGTGTTGCAGATGGCCCTTCAGAATATAGTACAGCTAATGCGGCAAAATTTTCTCCATTTAAGATCCGTTGACGCAATTCCAACAATTTCTCTTTTACCGCAAAAACAGATTCTTCTGTTTCTGGTGGGAAAATTGATATCGAATTCAAACGTACTGTAGCCTCAATCATAGGAATACTATCCTTCGGCAACTTCCGATAATAGTTTTGCACCTCAGAGGGGGTCATTTTTACATCCCCAACAATTGTAGACTGCATTCGACTTGAAATTTGTTGTTCTTTAATAGATACACGTAAATCTTCTTTAATCTTTAACATCGATTTACTAAAATAGTCTTCTAATCGCTCTACTGAGCCTATCTGACTAATAAAATAATCCAACCTTCTTTCGAGTTCTAACTCAACCTCTGAATCTGAAACCTCAACACTATCTAATCGGGCCTGGTTTACCAGTAATTTCTGGACTAACAATTCCTCTAAAACATCACACTTTAAATCGCCCTTTGGGCTTTTCATACCTTGTGCCAATGCTTCCCGATATTGAGTTTCAATATCAGACATTTTTACAATATTTCTACCTACAACTGCAACAACCTGATCAACAACTACAGCATCATCATTCTGTCCATATGCAGAATAAAAAATTGGTAAACTAAAAATCAGTAGAAATAATAATCTTACTTTCATATTATTAATAAATTTCAAAATAATTTCTGTTCTGTGCATCTCTATAAATATCATTTTCAAGGCCATCAACATATTTCAGTTTCCTCTTATTTAAAATGATAGCTTTTATGTCTTCTTCTACCATTGAAAGTGGGGAAACATCACCTTTTTGCTTATATTCCCTTATACTTAAAAGATATAAATAGTCTGTATCCTGAGCCTCAATGCGGTTGTTATATAACAAAAACCGCTCCTTATTTTCTATCTCTCTCGGAATTTTACTTAATAATTCATCAAAATAAACCCAATTATCTGAATAGATAACATATTCAGCAGAATTTTGATAACAATAATTTTCTAATTTATCTAAATCCTCAATATTTTCTGAGCGATACCAAGAGCGAAGATTATAGAGCTCGGGGGCATCTCGTTTAACTTTTACAAAAACAGCTTTAACAACAGAGCCCTGAAGTAAGAAATTAGAAGGATTCTCATTATAGTATTCTTCTATCTCAGCCGAATTAACAACAGTATCAAGATTCTGATTTATCATTTGTTGTTTGTAACGATATGTTAAGATCGAAGCCCTATAATTCTCTATTTGTTTTTCCAGATCCAACTCTGTTTCAGATAAATTTTCTTCTGCTTTTTTCACCATAATCTGTAGTCGAACCCATCTATCGACATAGTTTTTAACTATTAACGCGCTATCCTCTTTGCTAAGCCCTGGGGTTAGTATGTCTTTGAGATCATCTGGAAACAAATACTTATCATGTACACGTGCAATTGGTGGCTGCTCATGCTTCCTGTCAAATAGTTTATTACAACTAAATAAGGATATTAAAAACAGAAGAGAAACTAAAAAATTAAGTTTCATTATATTATTATTTGTTACTATAAATTTTCTTGTGACTGTTTAATCGCAGACAAAACTTCCTGATTGACACTAATATCATACTTAGCTCGCAATTCTTCTATCCATTCCTTTTCAAGAAAATTTTGATAATCTGCTGTAATTATCCCTCTCGCTTCATTTAATTCTTTTGGCATAGGTGTTAATACATCTGTTATCATTATTAGCTTGCTTGCATCCCCATCTTTTATGGGGCCATAAACACCTTTTTCCCAGGTAATATCATCAATTAAACTATTTTGCCCTCTCTCATACTTCCCTGATTCATATGTCAGGCAATCCAGTGTATCGCATACAGCATTCTTTATAAAGTCAGCTGTATAATTTTTTTTGATGCCTTTTTTTGCAAGTTTCTGTAAACCTGACAACACAGAATTGTCTTCAAAAGTAAAGATTATTGCATCTACGCGGTTGTTCCACATATAGTTTTTTTTGTTTGTTTCATAAAATTTCTGCAAACCTATAGTATCATCCACCGCCTTGGACCAAACCATTTTATCTGTTAAATCAAACAATAGAATTCCATCGTGATATTCTTCCATAAGATACCTGAACTCAGGATATTTAGTTTCCAACCTTGATTTTTCATAATCGATAACTGATTTATCAATAAAATCTTTATGTGCGTTATCAACTAAAACCTCCATTCCTATGGAATTTGATGGCCTTTTATAATTTTCAAAATACGTAAAGAAATCTGATTGCTTAAATTCCTTGCTATTTAAAGTAAAAAGTGTACTATTTAATTTAGATACTTTTTCCTTATTCCAATTATTTGTAAAAATAGTACTGTCTAGGGCATTAATGAATTCATTTAAAGCATCACTATTTTTTTCGAATTTATATTCCTTTTTTAATTTTTCTATAAATACTTCCTCGCCAACAATGCTTCGTTGATCCCTTTTAATTCGTTGTGCTAAATCAGCTTTCATTTCTTCAAAAGAAGGTACCGGTTTTTTATCAATTAATTTAATGATATGCCAACCGTACGATGTTTTTATTGGTTCAGAAACTTCGCCTATCTCCTTTAATTTAAAAGAAGCTTGTTCAAATTCGGGAACCATTTGACCTGTACTAAAACTTCGTAATACACCTCCATTTCTTCCAGAACCCTTGTCATCAGATTCTTCTTTTGCTAACTTAGCAAAGTCTGTCCCGTTCTTTATCTGTCCATACAATTTTAAAGCTTTCTCTTTTGCTTTATCTTGCTGAGCCTGGGACATTGTTTCCGGTGTTGCAACCATAATATGGGACACCTGAACACTTCCTAAAGAAGGACGTTTATCATAAACTTTTATAATATGATAACCAAATCGGGTCCTGACAGGCATACTTACTTCTCCGACAGGTGTTAAGAAAGCAGCAGTCTCAAAAGGATAAACCATTCTAAAAGCACTGAAATATCCAAGATCCCCGCCATTCTGCTGGGCAGAAGGATCGTCTGAAGTTGCCTTTGCTACCACATCAAATGGTTCTCCTTTAATAACCCTCTGGCGAATAGCCATTATCTTCTCATAAGCAAGCAAAGTATCTTTTGGTGGTGCGAATTCATCAACACGAACCATTATATGGCTTGCATGTACTTCATTTTTTGTTCGCTCATATGCTTCTTTCACCAACAAATCATCAAAACTGTCATCTCGCAGGTAAGGCTTTGTTAGTTGCTCCCTGTAACCAGAAAGTTCATTAATGAAACTGCTTAACGTATCCATTCCCAGAGATTCTGCCTCGAGTACCTTGAGTTTAAAATTGACAAATAACTCTAAATACTCATCGATGGTTTTCGGATCAATCTGATTATCGATGTTGTTATTTTTATTATAGATCCTTAAAAATTCATCTGAGGTAACTTTCTCGTCCCCAATTGTTAAAAGAACATCCTTGCTATTCTGCGCAATCGTTATAGAGATAATAATAAAAAGTAAATTAAATAGTATTAATGTTTTTCTCATCTTCCTATTTTTTTTGATTCAGGTTTTAAACGGATTTAATAATTGATTATTATCTGCTATAATTTGGGGCCTCACGGGTTATTGTTACATCATGAGGATGACTCTCAAGAATACCAGAGTTTGTCATTCGAACAAATTTTGCGTCGTGCAAACTTTCAATATTTGGCGCCCCGCAATATCCCATACCAGCTCTTAGGCCACCAATTAATTGATACATTACTTCTGAAAGCAGGCCTTTGTACGGAACCCTTGCAGAAATCCCTTCCGGGACAAGTTTTTTGATATCATCTTCTACATCCTGGAAATAACGATCTTTAGAACCATGTTGCATCGCTTCAACAGAGCCCATTCCACGGTATGATTTGTACTTTCTTCCATTATAAATAATAGTTTCACCCGGAGATTCATCAACACCAGCAAATAAAGAACCGGCCATAATTGAATCTGCACCGGCAGCAATACCTTTAACAATATCTCCGGAATAACGAATGCCGCCATCACCAATTACAGGTACGTTATGTTTCTTCACTACCTGTGCAACATGGTAGATTGCAGACAACTGGGGTAACCCTACTCCCGCCACAACTCTTGTTGTACAAATTGAACCCGGACCTATACCCACTTTAACAGCGTCTGCCCCATTTTTTATAAGAGCCTCAGCAGCCTCTGGTGTACCAATATTTCCTACAATAATATCAATACATGTAAATTTCTTTCTTGCTGTTTTTAATGTTTCGATAACAGGTTTTGAATGACCATGGGCTGTATCAATAACAATTGCATCAACTCCTGCATCAACAAGTGCTGTAACCCTATCAATTGTATCCGCTGCTATGCCTACAGCTGCTGCTGTGCGCAACCTTCCTTTATCATCTTTACAGGAATTTGGCCTGTCTTTGGCTTTTGTTATATCCTTGTAAGTTATAAGGCCTATTAACTTATTTGTACTATCAACAACAGGAAGTTTTTCTATTTTGCAGTTTTGAAGAATATCAGCAGCATGTTCGAGGTTTGTATCCAGCTTTGTGGTGATAATATTTTCTTTTGTCATCACCTTTTCTATAGCTTTGTCCATATCCTTTTCAAAACGCAAATCGCGATTTGTAACGATACCTATTAATTTATGATTATCGTCGACAACAGGTATACCACCTATTTTATATTCTTTCATATAATTTAGTGCATCACCAACTGTTCTTTCTTTTTTTATGGTGATGGGATCGAAAATCATCCCGTTTTCTGCACGTTTAACAATTTTCACTTGTTTAGCCTGGCTTTCAATACTCATGTTCTTATGAATAACTCCTATCCCTCCCTCTCTGGCGATGGCAATAGCAAGTGTCGCTTCTGTAACCGTGTCCATTGCTGCAGAAACAATGGGTGCTTTAAGCGTAATATTTCTGGAAAATTTAGAAGTGATATCCACTTCCCTTGGCATTACCTGTGAATAAGCAGGTACCAACAACACATCATCAAATGTTAACCCCTCATACAATACCTTATCATCTAAAAATGACATATAATTATGTTTATATTTTTAAAATTGTGCCAAATTACAAAAAATAGTCCAATTTTATGGGTTAAGAAAAATCTTGTTTGAATCGAAAAAATTTGAATCAGTTAAAGCATTGAGCAGAATACTTGAAATACTTGAAAAATATTGGGGATACAAATCCTTCAGGCCGCTACAGGAAGATATTATAAACTCTGTCTTGGAAGGGAAAGACACCCTCGCACTGATGCCTACCGGGGGTGGTAAATCCATAACTTTTCAGGTTCCAGCTTTGGTAAATGATGGCATTTGCCTGGTAATTACCCCCTTAATTGCATTAATGAAGGATCAAGTTGAAAATCTTAAACAAAAAGGTATCAGGGCACTTGCCATAAATTCCGGACTTTCAAGAGCTGAAATTGATATTACTCTTGAAAATGCAGTCTTTGGCAATTTTAAATTTCTTTATATTTCCCCGGAACGTATTGAAACAGATATTTTTCTTAAGCGAGTAGAAAGAATGAATATTAACCTCATTGCTATTGACGAGGCACATTGTATCTCTCAATGGGGTTATGATTTCAGGCCCTCTTATTTAAACATAGCACAACTCAGGCCCCTTTTTCCTGAAATACCTATACTTGCTTTAACAGCAACTGCAACCAAAGATGTTGTTGATGATATACAAGACAAATTAAATTTCAAACAAAAAAACCTGCTCCAAAAAAGTTTTAAACGAGATAACCTGGTTTACTATGTTAGAAAAACAGAAGACAAATTTAAAGCTACCACAGACGTAATTAACTGGACAAAAGGGTCGGGTATAATTTATGTGAGAAGCAGAAAAAAAACACAGGAAATTAGCAAGACACTTCAAAGGCAAGGAATTAAAGCTGATTTCTACCATGCCGGCCTTTCCTCCGAAGACAGGACATACAAACAAGACAGATGGAAAGAAAATAAAATCCAGGTGATTGTTGCTACAAATGCTTTTGGTATGGGAATCGATAAGCCAGATGTACGGTTTGTTATCCATTTAGACCTTCCGGATACGCTCGAAGAATATTTCCAGGAAGCAGGAAGGGCCGGGCGCGATGAGAAAAAAGCTTTTGCATTTTTACTTTACAACAATGTTGACAAAGCTAATGCGGAGCGACGCATATCAACAAACTTCCCTGATATCCCAACGATTAAACGGGTTTACACAGCACTCTGCAACTACTACAAACTGGCAATTGGTGCAGGCAAGGGAATAGTATATGATTTTAACCTGATAGATTTTTCTACAACCTATCAATTTAACAAACTAATTGTCTATAACAGTTTAAAATTTATTGAAAAAGAAGGATATCTGGAGGTTACCGACGAATTACAAAACCCCTCAAAAGTACATTTTCTTGTTAACCGGGATGACCTTTATAAATTTCAGTTAAAAAACTCCCAGTTTGATTCCTTTATAAAACTCTTGCTCCGATCGTATACCGGGTTATTTTCTGAATATGCAATAATCGATGAAGAATGGTTAGCAAAACAAGCAAAAACAAACCGAAATGTTATTTACCAATATCTTTTAAAGCTAAGCAACTCAAAAATTATTAATTATATTCCCCAGAAAAAAACACCTTTGGTTATTTTCACAGAAGAAAGGCTTGATGAAAAGAACCTGGTTATTTCAAAAGATAACTATGAAAAAAGAAAAGAAAGGTATGTCTGGCGGTTAAGACAAATGATTCATTATGCGAATTCGGAATTTGAATGCAGAAATGAAATACTGCTACAATATTTCGGTGAAAAAGACACAAAACCATGTGGTGAATGCGATGTTTGCAGGGCAAAAAAAGAACAAACAATAACAGACGATGAAATTAAACTCGTTGAAGAAAAACTAAAACTGTTACTTGCCGAACAGGACATTACGACCAATCAAACTATTGACAAACTAGGCAAAGACAAGAAAAAAACCATACGAATAATTCAATGGCTAATTGATAATAAAAAAATTGAGGTGGACAGTAATGATTGCCTGGTTTGGAAAGAGTAGCCCGTTATTTATTCTGCCTTTTTAAATATTAATGAGGGGGTGTTTAGTTATCTTAACTATATAAAATCAACGCTGTCAGGAGCTACGCACGCTAACAGGTTTAAAATCCTTTTTATCAAACCATCCTACAAACAACAGTTTAACTATTTCTTAACTTTTATTTAATATTTTTTTAAGAAAACAATAAAAAAAATTAGGGTGTTACTCATTTCATTCGGATAGTAGGTAAATAATTTCTTTTACAGAAATATAACAGAGATAAAGAAAAACTTATGAGAAGATTATTTTATTTAGTTGCATTAACAGCAATTGCTATCCTGATTTTTAACGCTTGCGAGAGAACTGTAGAACAGACAGACAGCACCGATAATGACAACAATAATTCTGTTTATACCGAAGACGAAAGCGATTACGAATGGGATTCGTTAAATGTAACCCTTATTGCTTTAAATGATGATGATGTTGAAGTAACTGGCACAGGGGCAGCATATAGTGCCTCGCAGATAGTTATTAACACCGGGGGCACCTACCAAATAAACGGTGAATTAACAAATGGGCAAATTCTTGTGCAGGCAACTGAAGACGATACGGTGAAACTTATCTTAGACAATGTTGATATAACCTGCAGCACTGGCCCCGCAATATATGTAGAAACTTCCAGACGTATAATCATTATCTTAAACGAAAACTCCGACAACTATCTGGCAGATGCTACCTCCTATGCCAACGAGGAATTAAACGGGACTATTTACTCAAAGAGTGATTTGGCATTCTCGGGAGAAGGCACACTTAATGTTACCGGAAACTATAAAGATGGTATCGTAAGTAAAGATGGCCTTATTTTTTCTTCAGGCACATACGTGATTGACGCAGTAGATGACGGAATCCGTGGGAAAGATTACCTGGTAATAAACGATGGGACATATTCTATAAACTCAGATGGAGATGCTATTAAATCCGATAACGAAGAGGATGGCTTTGGTTATATCCTTATCAATACCGGTACTTTCACTATATCATCTTCCGGTGATGGCATTTCAGCTTATAGCGATTTAATTATATACGACGGTATGTTCGATATTAACTGCTATTCAAGTCGTTCTTCGGCAAAGGCTTTAAAAGCAGGAGATTTGCTTCAGATTGAATATGGATCTTTCACCCTTGAAAGTGTTGATGATGCACTTCATTCTAATTATGATATTTCAATTAACGAAGGTGATTTTAGCATAGATAGCGATGATGACGGTATCCATGCAGAAAATGAAATTGTAATTGAAAATGCTACAATTACTATTAACAGCTCCTTAGAAGGTATTGAAGCCGCTTATATTACGGTTAATGATGGAACTATTAACGTAAAAGCAAACGATGACGGCTTTAACGCTACAAAGGGAACAGGAGCTGCAAGCGATGATGGCAGCCAGTTGATAGTAAATGGCGGTACTATTACGGTAAACATGTCTGGTAATGATGTTGATGCAATGGATTCAAATGGTGATATTACCATAAACGGGGGCATTGTGAACCTTAATCTTCCTACAAGCGGTATGAGTGAGGCCCTGGATGCCAATGGAACAATTACGATAGGTAATGATGCAACTGTTTATGAGAATGGCGAAATATATACTGGTTCAAGCGGAGGATCTGGTGGTGGTGGCAGACCTGGTAGTGGCGGACGTTAATTACCCAAAAGAAAATAGAAAAAGCTTACTTAATTCAATAGAATGAACGAGAATATATATAAAAAATTCACACCTATAAGACTTGACCAAATGGATAAAGTTAAGCTTATGAACCGTGTTGATCAGAAGTTTTGTATTAACATCGCACTTTTGCCAGACCTGTTGAATGAGATAGTTAATGATTACTATATACTGGAAATTGATGATGTTAGGTTGTTCCCATACAGCAATACCTATTTTGATACCAGTGAAAACTCCATGTACAACGATCATGTCCGAGGAAGGAAAACAAGGTTTAAAATCAGGCAAAGGGCTTATGTGGAATCTCAGTGTTCATATTTCGAAATAAAATTCAAAAACAATAAGGGAAAAACATTTAAAAGCCGTGTAGAATGTGAGAATGGGGAGAATTTATATTCTGATAAGTTATCGTTCTTTTTAACAGGGCACTCACCATTTAAGCCAGAGGAACTAGTACCTGTACTTAAAAATAAATTTATGCGTATAACTTTAGTAAGTAAAGCGCTGGATGAACGATGTACAATCGATTATAGGGTTTCGTTCCAGGTAAAAGATTCAAAGGTAGAGCTAAACAGGATTGCTATTATAGAAGTTAAATCAGAAGGTTATCCTAAAAATTCTAAAATTGTGAAAACATTACGTGAGAAACGTTTTAACCCGCAAGGGTTTAGTAAATATATCGTAGGCCGCTCTATACTCGACAATACAATAAGTAACAATGCCTACCGGACAAAATTGAGACAAATAGAAAAAATTTCCAATAAAGCTTAAAAATTAAAGAAAAGGATTTATGATACAGAATATATTTTTAGCCGCTTCGTCATCGGCAGACTCGCTTCGTTTGTTTGATATCAAAATAATTAATATAAGCGATTTATCAGAATTGGTGCTAAGGTTAGCCCTGGTAATAGTATTATTTTTTATAATGATACATCTTATTTATAGTAAAAACAGTAACCGGAAAGATTATTATTTTTCATTCTTTGCTGTCGGCATTTCAGTTTTTCTTCTTTGTTTCCTGCTTAATAGTGTAAAGCTCGAACTGGGTTTTGCCTTGGGGTTATTCGCTATTTTTGGCATAATAAGGTACCGCACCGATGCCATTCCAATCAAGGAAATGACTTATATGTTTATTGTTATCGCAGTGGCAGTAATCAATGCATTAGCTAATAAAAAAGTAAGTTATGCGGAATTGTTATTGACTAATGCTATTATTGTTTTTGGACTTTGGTTGCTCGAAAAACGCTTAATTTTACGTACCGAAAAGGAAGTAAATTTAACCTACGAAAAAATTGAAAACATCCATGTTTTAAATACAGAAAAACTTATTGAAGATCTAAGAAACAGGACCGGGATTAATATTCACAGGTTTGAATTCAGAGATATAGATTTTTTAAGGGATGTAGCCAAACTTACTGTTTACTACTACGAGAATGGCAATAAAAAATTGAATAAATAGGCGCGTACACATGAGTATGAAAAATGTGAAAGTATTAGGGATAATAGTTTGTCTGTCTGCCGTTTTGTTTTCGGGCAATGTATTGGCGCAGGAAATTGAAAACCAGGTACAATTTAGGTCTTCTGCGGCTTTTTCTAAAAAGATTACACCAAAATTAAATATAAAGCTGGAACCGGAATTAAGATGGCGCTATTCAGAAGGGTTTGATCGTTTTCTTATAAACAGCCAGGTAGAATATGAACTCATTAAATACGTGGAAGTATTTGCCGGTTATCGATTGGTAGGAGATAAAGATGATGAAGGAATTGCCTACAGCCAGCGCTACCAATTTGGTGCTGCTGGTAAAATTAAACTCTCCGATTTTAAACCATCATTACGTTTAATGTATACCAATTATGCCGATGACACAGAGACAGATGACGAGAATGAATTTTTACGCTATAAACTTTCGCTGGAATATAATATACAAAATTGCAAGTTAACCCCAGAAATTGCTTTTGAAGGATTTTATAACCTAGACGAAAGTAATATATACAAATACCGTTATAAAATCGGCTTTGATTACAAATTCTCAAAAAAGCTAACACTAACATCAGGCTATCGATTGGATTATTTTAAGACTGATTACAAAAACCGTCATATAATCGATTTGGGTTTAAAGGTTAAACTATAATAGCGAACTGATATGTTATAATATAAAAGGGACGAAAGATTGCTAGCCTTTTATAGTATACATATAGCACAAGCCACAGGCTTGTGCTTCCAGAAACCAGCTCCCGCGCGTTTGTAACGCGTTGCGAAGATACAATGGCACAATTGCGGCCAGAAACAAAAAAGCCTTGCCTAAGCAGCAGGGCTTTTCTAATTATAGCAAGTAAAAGTTTACAGAAATCACGCGTTGCAAACGCGCGGGAGCTTTGTAAAATCGCAGAAGATTCTCATAGTCTGACGGCTATGAGAATCTTCTACGATTTCCCCCGTCCTTTCAATTCAAATCATCATTCGTTCAGTACTTACCCTGTCCTTTCACTTAAAACACCCAAACTGTTCACCTGTAATCCCATTCTTTCAGGTAAAATGATAAAACTGTTCAGGTATAAACCCGTTCTTTCAGTTATATTACTGTCCTGTTCACATACAATGCCGTCCTTTCAGGTCAAAACCTGTTCTTTCAGAAATTATTCACTTCCCTAAAAAAAAGCCCTCTTAAATCAACTCTTTTTGCTTATTTATCAAGTAAACCTGGGAGAACAAACTTTAGTCTCGTAATAAAGTATAAATTGTAAAAGTCAATAAAAATGTGTTTTAACAAATAGTTTTTAACTTTGCAGTTTTTAGAATAGTACATTAATGACTGAGAATTTTGAGCAATACATAACATCGAAAGAGGTTACCGATTTTATTTCTGTAGCAGGTGAGTACTGCACATTTGTTGAGAATGTTTCGGATCTTAGCAGAGAAGATTTTTTTAGGTTTGCCCAGGAAATACTCCCTTTGTTATATTATCATGCTGTAAAACTTCCTGAATTGGAAAATATTTTCGAAGAAGGAAATGAACGATTTGTATCTGAAGAGGATTGGCAATTTGTACATGACGAGATCCTAAAAAAGGCTGGGCCTTTTGATACATACCCGGAAATATTCGATAATAACATTAATGAGGCAGATAATTTTGTTACATCAAGTATTGCCGAAAATCTTTCTGATATCTACCAGGATATTAAAGATTTCACTTTACTATATAATGTTGGCACAAATGAAATAATGAACGATGCAATTTGGGAGTGCCGTTTAAATTTTAAAGAATACTGGGGACAGAAATTAAGCAATGTGTTAAGGGCTGTTCACAACACTGTTTCTAAGGAAAATGACTTAAGTGAAAAAGAAGACGACGAAGAAACAAGGGATTACGAAAAAGAGCTTGAAAACAGGAACACAAAATCGTGGCTAATTTCTAAACGATTCGAGGAGTTGAATGATGATGAAGGAGATGAACAATAACTTTTTAAAAAAGATTACAAAAGAACAAATAGAAGAACTTCCATACAGCCAATTTGAAGGTGATATTTTTATCGTAGAAGAACCTTCACAAATAGGTAGCATTAAATCGATTATTAATGGTGAGAAATACCTTGGGTTTGATACAGAAACAAAACCAACCTTTAAAAAAGGCAAAAAAAATAGTGTTGCTTTATTACAGTTGTCTACAGAAAAACATGCTATATTAATCAGGACTCAGAAAGTTGGACTTCCTAAAGAAGTATTGGAAATCTTTCAAAATCCTGAAATTCTTAAAATTGGTGTTGCCATTAAAGATGATCTTGCCGCACTTCAAAAATTAAATAAATTTATTCCGGAAAGCTTTATTGATCTTCAACAATATGTAAAAAAGTTTGACATAGAAGATAATGGATTAAAAAAACTTGCTGCCAATATCTTAAATATACGTATCTCCAAGTCTCAACAAACATCAAATTGGGAGAACAGCGAACTCAGCGATAATCAGCAGGTTTATGCAGCCACAGACGCATGGGTCTGCCAAGAGATATACAAAAAGCTAAATAATCATTAAGAGATTATGCACAATGTCTGAAATATTATTTTTCTTTTCAGACATTTGCTCATGTTTTGATAACAATTAAAAAATGAACGAAAATATTAAGGTCATTCTAAAATCAGGGAAAGATCAGTCTGTTTATCGCTATCACCCCTGGATTTTCTCCGGTGCTATAAAAAAAATAAAAGGTGAACCGCAGGAAGGTGAACTCGTTGATGTCTACAATAACAAAGACGAATATCTTGCAACAGGGCATTTTCAGATTGGTTCAATTGCAATTCGGCTGGTAACATTCAAAAAACAAGAAATCAACAGTGATTTTTGGTTTGAAAAATTTGAAAATGCATTTCGTTACAGAGAATCACTGGGATTGATAAATAATCCTGACACCAATGTATACAGGCTTATTCATGCTGAAGGGGACGGAATGCCGGGATTAATCATTGACCATTACAATGGAAACCTCGTTATGCAGATGCATTCAATTGGCATGTCGCTTCAAAAAGAGTTATTTGCAGAAATATTGCAAAAACTTTATAAAAATGAGCTAAAGACCATTTATAACAAGTCAAAATCTACTTTACCATTTAAAGGAAGTGTTGAGCCAAATGATGAATTCTTATTTGGCAATAACGAATCAGAAGTTGTTAAAGAGTACGGTAATCAATTTAAGATAAATTGGGTAGAAGGACAGAAAACAGGATTTTTTATTGATCAGCGAGAGAACAGAAAGCTCTTAGGAGACTTCTCAAAAGACAAGAAAGTACTGAATATGTTTGGCTACACAGGTGGTTTTTCAGTTTTTGCTATGCAAGGCGGAGCTCAACTTGTTCATTCTGTTGATAGTTCTGCAAAAGCTATTGATCTGACCAATGAAAATATTTCCCTCAATTTTGGCGATGACCAACGCCATAAGGGTTTTGCTGTAGATGCATTTTCGTACCTCGAAAAAATGGAAGAAGATTATGATATAATTATTTTGGATCCTCCGGCATTTGCAAAACATAACAATGTTCTACACAATGCGCTACAGGGGTATAAAAGATTAAATCAAAAAGCCATTGAGAAAATAAAACCAGGAGGAATAATTTTCACATTCTCCTGCTCTCAGGTTGTTAGTAAAGAGAACTTCCGAAAATCTGTTTTTGCTGCTTCTGCAAATTCAGGACGGGAAGTAAAAATTTTGCATCAGTTATCGCAGCCTATTGATCATCCTGTGAATATTTATCATCCGGAAAGTGAATATTTAAAAGGCTTGGTGCTTTGGGTTAAATAAGCACGATGAAGCATTACAATATTAAAAGCATCTGTAAAATATTAGATTTTACATGATGCTTTTTTTATTTTCAATATCACTATTTATCCAACATTGTTCTTTTGAATCTTAGACAATTTATAGTAATATTATTCCGTTTTTTATGTTTTATTTTAGTAACAAAGAACTGTTTTCAATTATACTGAACATAATATCAAACAATGTACGACGCTCTATTTTTCCTGCTCAATTCGATTTATCCTTTATCTGAAGAATTAAAAAAAGGTTTACAAAAAGAAAGTAAAGTCTTTTCGTTGCCTAAAGGGACAATTTTATTCAATATTGGTGAGATTGCATCAAATGCTTCATTTATTGTAAAAGGTATGGCCCGCACTTTTTATTATAAATATGAAAAAGAAGTAACAAATAATCTTTGCCCTGAGAATCGCATTTTTATTTCAGCTAGCAGTTTTTACACAGGACAGCCATCATACGAAGCAGGACAATTAATTGAAGACTCAGATTTAATTGTTCTATCTCATGATTCCATAGAAAAACTATGTCATGAATTTCTGGAACTGAACTTTATGATTCGACGGTTAGTCGAAACTTTTTATGTTGTATTAGACCAACGAACATATTTTTTGCATATGAAAAATGCAGAGGAAAAATATCAGTTCCTATTACAAAATAATCCGGATTTTTTTCAACGGGTCCAACTCGGACAAATAGCTTCTTTTCTGGGAATGACACCTGAAACATTAAGCCGTTTGAGAGCAAAAAACCAATAATTTACCGATAACGCTTTTTGATTTAGATCAAGTAACAAATCCATTTCTTCAATTACCTTTACACGTGTAACCGACGTGTCAAAAATGAAACTGCATATATTAACCTCACTTTTATTCAGTGTATTTTTATTTTGTGCCAATGCACAAGATATCAAAAACATAAAAAACCAAAAGCCAGTAAACTTCTCGGGGAGCATTTCCACAACGGCCAATATTTATCATTCAAGTGATACAAGTTCATTAAGAGATCCTTTTACCTATATTCTAAATGGCAATTTTAATTTATCACTCTATGGAATAAACATGCCGTTTTCCTTTATCTACAGCAATAAGAATTTTGACTATGCCCAACCTTTTAACAGAGTAGGTTTCAGTCCTGAATACAAATGGGCAAAGTTACATTTAGGCTATCGAACTGTTAATCAATCATCATTTACTCTGGCAGGCCATTCTTTCCTGGGGGCTGGAGTAGAACTTAACCCGGGGAAATTTAGGGCCAGTTATGTATATGGTAGGTTTAAGAAAAAAACTGTTCCAAATACTATTAATCCGCTAGACACATTATTTACGCCAACCAGAAAAGGATATAGCGTAAAATTAGGTTATGGAAGCGAAAAAAACTATTTTGATCTGATTCTCCTGAAAATTGCTGATGACTCTATTACAAATCAGCAATCGGTTAATGAAAGTTATGAAGCTTCACAGGGAAACATGGTGATAGGTTCGCAGTTTAAATTTACACTGAGTAAGAATCTCACATGGGAAACTGAAGCAGCCCTTAGTTTGATTACTAGAGATTTGAACCTTGACACACAACTCGATTCAACAAGTAAATTTTTAACACGGTTTAGCAATTTTTTTACGATTAACCAATCCTCAGAATATGCTACAGCTATTAGAAGTAATCTTCAATATAGTTTTAAGGCATTTAGTATGGGATTACAATACCGTAGAATTGATCCGAATTACCAGTCATTTGGAGCCTATTATTTTAACACCGACCTGGAAAACATAACAGCGAATACAACAATTCGTATGTTGGATAAAAAATTAATTGTAAAAGGCGATTTTGGCGTTCAAACAGACAATTTACAAGGTAACAAAGCCAGAAATTCTAAAAGGATAATTAGTCGTTTTGTTTTTGATTACAATCCCGGAAAGATATTTGGATTGAATGGGACATTTAGTAATTACAGCATAAATCAATTTTCAGGAAATCTTCCACTGAATGATACCATTAAGTTATATCAAAGCAACAGAAATATTGCTCTTACTCCCAGGTTAACATTTGTAGGTTCAAACGCAACGCAAATGTTTATGCTTAATCTCTCTTTTATGGATTTAATTGATCACAATGAGTTTACAGCAGATAACAGTCAGGTTAGTACTAGTATGATTATGTTTAACTATGTAAGGAGTTATCAAGCAATAGGACTAACCATTAACACCGGTATAAATCGCACAAACATGGCAACTGCATTTGATGACAGAAAAATGACCGGAATTTCTGCCAGTATCGGTAAATCATTTTTGGAAAACAAACTGAATGTTAACCTCTCCCTAACAAGAAATACGAACAAGATAACAGACGAAACAAATAACACAGAATATTCAGGAAAAACAACAACAGAAGGAATATCTGCATACTACAAACCTCAAAAGAATCACATGTTCAAATGTAACATGTATTTTAATGGGGTAAAGTATCCTGAAACATCTTCTGCTAAAAGCTATAATGAATCAAAAATACTATTAAGTTATGTCTATACATTCCACTAGAACTCCAAAGACACTGTCTGTAATAGCAGTCTTTTTGTTTTGTGTAACGCTAACAGTAAATAGTCAGTTTTATCCAATAAGAATTGACATTACCGTAGTTCCACCCTATACGTCTAACTTAAATGACTATATCAACTCACCAAACAAAGTTATTGCAAACATTAGCTATGCATCGATGGATTTTAATGATGTTGATGTTTACTTAAAAGGATCAATTACCAGCGATAATGGAATTGAAATAAGAACCAAAGACTCCTATAAACCTGCAAATCCTCTACATTTAACCAGAGGAATGGTTTATACACTAACACCCAATGATCTTTCTGATATGTTCGATATGAACGAACTGGAAAGTTCTGGTATCAGTTTAAAATCCCTTTTTAGTGGAGCTGGATTACCAGAAGATAATTACCAGATTTGTATCAGGGTATATGACTATGATACTGACAGGGCCCTTTCTAATGAGGAACCATTAGGATGTAGCAACTATTTTATGGTAACAAATTTTGAACCTCCACTAATAACAACACCTTTCTGTGGGGATTCTATTACTATTTCTCCCATACAAAATGCTATGATATCATGGACTACTCCGGCAGGAGCAATAGGCTGCCAATATAAATTCGAGTTAATTGAGATTCCCGAAGGAATTGATATCGATCCCAATGATGCATTTCAATCATCATTTCAACCTGTATTTGAAGAAGATTTATCTGTAAATATTATAAACCTCACTACCGATAAAGTATTACTTACTCCAGGCTACACATATGCATTCAGGGTTCAGGCAACTGATCCAATGGAAAATTATTTCTTCAGAAACTCCGGGTATAGTGAAGTATGTTTTTTTGTTTGTAAAGGTGAAAACACCACTGATGAAAACATAGATGATAGTTCATCCGAAAGTTTATCTGATAATCTAGTTCAATTAAAAGAACAATTCGAGTTTGTTCCTTCTACAGTTATTAGTGGGAGACTTTTAGCAAAATTTCCCGATAGCCCACACGATGGAAATATACTCTTAGAAAATTTTGGATCACAAAGTCAGACTATCATTGCTCCAAACCTTATAAATAATCAACAGATTACACCCATTAATTCTCAGGAAGAAGATAATTCTAAACAAGGAGTATCTTATAATCAGGTAAGCAAAATTGGAAAAAACGTACAACAAGACGTAAACTCAAATTCCGTTTCAAATGGGGGTACAATGTTGGTGTCAGAAAGTAATGTTTTTGCCGGCATCGGACAGGTTAGCCGAAAACCATATTATAAGTATGGTAATACAGAAGAAATTGTAAATGTTAAGGCGCTTGCCAATATGGAAATTCGCCTGGTAGCCAGATGGGCTTTTAAAACAAGTAATTTACCTTTTAATTCTGATTTTCCGGAATACCGGGAAAGACAGATTACTGAATTATTTGAATTTACCGATCTGGAAGGAAATGAATCAAATCCTACACAATTTGAAAATGTTGTTTTGGCAACTACTTCGACGGATGAGTCTGGAAATTTCTCTTTTAATTTCTCTTCTAATTTTGTTACAGGAAATGCTTATGTAAATGATTTAGGTGATCCTGTTGAAGAAGTAAACCAACAAGATCTGGAAAGCCAGGTTCTAGGGGAGATTGAAGCAGTTTTTTCCGGAGCAATAAATCAGGCAGTTGTTAATCCTATGCTGGAGGGGATGTTAACCACAGACCAAAATCTTGCAGGAAACAATGCTACAACGACAGGAGGGCAACAACTCATGTCTCATGCATTTGAAGGGGGAGATTCATATAGTGCTTATTTTTGTTTAAAAATTGAGGTCGTAAATCCCAAATTCTGTAGTCCTGATATCGATATATTTGCCATGCCAGGTGATGTTTTGGAAGTCCCTACACAAGTTGCAAAATTAAAAACCTATAATTTAAAAGTTATTACTTATGCTCCCGACAAAAAACATCAAACTGCAGTAGCTAATGAGCCAATGGACAATGTCAGGGTTTCAATCATGAGAGATGAAGAAACTCTGGACAATGAAAATGAATTAATTCTTAACTACGAAGGGCAAAGGCTAAAAACAAAAACCATGAACAACAACGGCAACTTTAAAGATGTAGCCATTGACACTTCTGGTGCAGGGGTTTACGCATTTACCTACTTTAAGAATCTTATAAAACATGCTAATGTACCATCAAATTCTTCCTCATCAACAGCATCGTTCTCAATGCCACAGTTACAGTTCACTACAACAGCTCCCCAGTACTTTATAGAAATTTCTACACGAAACGACAGTGAAAAAGAAGATGAATATGAATTTACACGATACAATTACAAAACAATATTTAAAGAACTTGAAACGACCAATTTCAATAATGCTAAATGGCCCTCTCTCCAGTATAATCACCAATATGAAGTCCCTGAAATTGTGTTTAACTACACGCTTGAGGCAAAACAACCAGAAATAAAAGCAAGGGTGATGACAAAAACCAATTACCAGGTAACCAGCATAAAAGACGTAAGGGTTGAGCTTTATGCACAAAATGACAGTACTCAAACATTTAGTTCCCCGTATCAGTTTTTAACATCAGGAGTCCAGTTTGAAGACTCTACACACACTAACAATGTTGGCATATTCAGATTTGAAGATTTAAACATGGATGAGAACGCTGTCGGAGATATAATGGGTCCATTTCGAAGAACGTACATTACCCATCCCGGATACAAGGAAGTAACCAGGCCTATTCCCGGCATGAAACCATGGAATTTAAGCTGGGGGATGTTAAAAGATATCAAAGATGTTTATCTCGAACCTGCAGATTCGATTATAGGGCTTGTTGAAGACGAAGATGGCAACCCGGTGAGTTCTTATGTTAAATCAGAATATAGTCCTTACTATTCAACCTATCCATTCAAATTTCTTGGCGACACCCTCCAATTCTTTGGTATACCATCGGTACATCATGGAACACGTGTAATTGTACATCCCAAATCGAGCCAGTATTTTAGTCGGGATACGGTTATTGGTGTAAATCCAAACAAACGGATTAAAATTAGAGTCTATAAGAAATTACATCGACCTGAAATTCTTATTACCAATAAATCAGGGGTTCCTATTACGGGTGCCATTGTTGAATTAGGGGAACAAATCCCAGACACCACCGATAGCAAAGGATTTGCAAAGTTCAAGTTTGCCTCACCTGGCGATCAGTTTATTGTTAAAATAACACCGCCCCAGGGATATGCCCCTATGCAGGCACCTATACAAATACCTGTCACTCCGGGTGATACTTTAATTACCTATAAACTTGAATATGCTAACCAAATAAAAGGGACTATAACAGAAAAAGACAGTAACACTCCAATTCCTGATGCATTGATCTACTCAGAACTCGAAAACACAGATGGTACAATTCTCTATATTGAAGCAAAATCAAATCAAAACGGTGATTATGTACTTGGCGGCATCCCTAAAAATTTATCATCCCTAAAAGTACATGTTGTAAAACAAGGCAATAATCCTAGTTATGTTGGAACCTCAAAAAACATCACCTTCTCACAAAGTGTCACGATGATGCCCGTTATTCCCACGCATAACTTTGAGTTAAAACGAATGGATGATTGGAATTTATCAGAAATTTGGGGATATCCTGCTGTAATAAATCAACTTTCACCATCCAAAGCAAAACCAGATGAATATATAATCAGCGGGTATTTTCTAGAGCCACCGTTAGTAGCTGGTTTTACTCTACAACAACCAGATGTTAAATTCAATTTCACCTATTTACCTGTTAAGAAATCTACCACTGGCAAAATTGAGCCCGTAAACAATGAAATTGAACTTGATGTAAACAAAATACCCCTGTTTATTAATAACACATTTGCTGGAACTCTTTATAATCAAACACAAACACACACAGGCCCTGGTAATGCATATGTTCATAATACATACGGACAACATAAAATTATAAAAGAATCAAATACTGCAACACTTCAGGGTATTTGTCAAATTAATCTTGAAACATTTCGAAATGCGTATGATTTTAATGGAGATCTCTATATAGGAGATCCTTCTTTGGGGAATAAGGTTAAAGTTTTTTCAAAAGTACTGGATCCTAATCTGTCTTCTCAGCCAATATTATCAATGATAAATCCTAAATACAATGTATTTAGTTTAAGCAATATTTCTTTTCAACCTGCCCCTATTAGAGATTTTCGTGTATTTGGTTTTTCCGCATTTTCAGACAATGAAAATACATTCTTGCAAAATAATGAAATTTATATTCAAACAATTTTGAATACAGATATTCCAACCTGTAACACCTGCTCAAACCTTAACCTGGAAATACCTGTAGGAAGAATCGTAATCTCAAAAGATGATATCAAACTTATTGAATCGCCTAACGACTCATTAATCTTCACACTTGAAGATTGGAAAGTTTATAATAAAGGTAACTGGCATTTTGATAAAAACGAAGAAGCAATTGTTCTTGAAAATGTATTAATTGTTACAGGCAAAAGTATTAATGCATCCGTAAAAGACCTAAAAATCTGGCCGACCATAATTGGGGAAGGCACCATAGATCTTTCTAATGGAGGACTTTCACTTGGTGGAATAGCACAAATAAAACTGAACAAAAATCTTACTCCCGTTTTCAATTACGATCCTATCGGACACTACAGGATTAGCGTTGTTGGATCTTTGGATCAGGATGTTCCTGCCGGAACTGTCAGTGGTCTCCCTGAAATGAATGATGACTTAGAATTTGAAGCAATTGGATTGCTTAGTAACGGGAAGGATATACTTACCATAAATAAAACATTCCGCTTTTATGATATTGTTGATATTGAGGTAACTCAAATTGTTTCTGGTAATGGATATTTTGATTTACAAGGAAATCCAATTTTAGGTGTTCCCGGACTTATTCCGGAAGAAACAGCCATGCGCTATCTTCGAAATGAACAAGGTACTATTGTTCCTCAATTACAACCCATAAAAGGTGGATTAGATGCTCCGGGATATGTATACTTCAGCCTTGATGAGGAAAGAACTTCTCATAGTATTAAAGAACATGAATACAAAGGGTATGGAACACTTTACATTAGTCCAGGAACAAATCCTAGCGACAGTCGAACATATAAACTAAGAGGAGAACTGATAAAAACCAATAATCAGTGTAAAATTGAAGTTTTTAAAGTTGACCCAAATAATAAATACAGGGGCTCTGTTCCGCAGAATATGATTGTCGGGAATAATTCAATTCTGGTAACAGATGGTTATCTGAATACGAGTAATAATGCCTGGGACAGCCTTGTATATTTTGGAAATACAGCCAGTATCGATGGATTTAAAAATGCTGATAAGCCTGAAAACAAATTAACTTTTGTTGTAAAGGGCGATGTGGATGTATCCAGTTCCAATGTAGAAGTTAACAATATAGATGTTGGAATTGGCAAAATGTCTATGACCTATGACTTTGACGAAGGCAGCATGAGGGGATTCCTTGAGGTACATAATTTACCTATAGGCCCTGCTTATGTTTCGCAGGGACAAATGTCTATAAATTTTGGACGCACTGGTTATTATTTTGCTTTGGGAAGCGAAAGTTTTTTCCTGGGAAATGCTGGGGAGTTTAAAGGTGGTTTTATTTTTGGAAATTCCAGCAAAATAGATCCTGTAGACATTAATTTCTTCTCGAAAAACTTCAAAGTCCGTTTGCCAGACTTTTCAACCGAAGGAATAAGCGGGATGTATGCAATAGGAGAAAAAGTGTTCATAAATAAAAGTATAGACCTTGTTTTTGCCAAAGCAGCTATCGATGCCGGTGTTGGCATATATGTAAATGCTGACTTTAGCAATAGTTATGCATTTACTCTTGGTGGATATGGACATGCCGAGGTAAAAGGTTCTGCTGGATTTGATGAAGCCGGTGTTAATATTTGCAGTGTTGATGTTTGCGTATCAGCTTTTTGTAATGTAGAAGCCAAATACGTACATAAAACAAATACCTTAACCATGAATAATTGCATGGTGTTATCTGCACAAGCTAATTCCAGTGGCATTGGTTGTGGAGATGCACTGGGTGCAATAGGAGTTGATCCTTCCCTTAAATTTTCTATTGGAGCAAATTATGGCTATGATGGAGAAGTTTTTTATGCAACCTTTAATCTTAACGGGAAATGTGGAAATGGAGATGAATCTTTCGATGTAAGTGGATGTGATTAAAAAAAAATTAAAAAGCACGAACATGAAAAAAATAACTATTAAACTTATTATACTCGGCCTAGTGATAATAAACACAACACAGGCACAACAAATTTACGCTCTTAAATCTGAATGCAACGGTGATTTTCCCCATATAAAATGGTATTCGGCACTATTTCAAGATGCTTCTAATTTTGAGGTATACCGAACGGGATTAGAAGAAACAAATTTTCAACTTGTGAATACATTGCACGGAAAAGATCTTAAAGGAGATAGTCTTATTTATTGGATAATCGACACAACACTTACTGAGAAAGCACTGTATAAATATTTCATTACTGTACCCTATGTAAAAGATTCTGTTGTTCGTTCAGAAATTACATACGGTCATAACCTCGGACCAATGCCTGCTCCACAGGTTATAAAATTCAATGCGAATGCTGTTGATGGGGAAAAAGCTATAAATCTTACATGGAAATTGAATTATAACTTCACAGTAAATAGTATTACTATATTAAGAAGCTCAAATTATGATGAAGGATATGAAGTTCTCACTAAGCTTTCAGTCGATACAGAAAGCTATACAGATTATGTGGATGTTGCTAACGAAGCCTATTTTTATTCAATTGTAATTCACGACTTTTTTGGTTATCAATCTCCTAGTATAAGAATTCATGGCATATCTAATTTTAAACAAAAACCTATTCGCCCTCAAAACTTTGAAGCACTAAATACAAACAACAGAGCCGAACTAAGTTGGAAACGAGTTGGACAAAACATAGTTGGTTATAAAGTTTATAGAAAAATTAATCAAAATGGCAGTTTCTTCCCGTTGGGAAAAATGTTTTATCAACCACAGGAAAAAATAGCATATATTGATTCAACCATCAACAATTATAAAAACAAAGATATTTCTTATTATGTCGTCTCAATCAGCGATGGTTTTGTTGAAAGCAATCCATCAGATACTATACAAATTCATGTTCAGGGTGAAATCATGAAAGGCTCTCCTCAAAAATGCGATTATATTATTGATTCCCTTAACAGAGTTATGCTAATCTGGACATCACAGGAGGAAGATATTAATGTGAAAGGATATAATGTTTATCGCTCTATAAAAGATGGTAACAAAACAAAGCTTAACAAACAGCTTATTCCCCACGCTGTAAATTATTTCGTAGATAAAGAAAATACGGGAGAAAATGAATATTATTACGAGATAGAAACAGTTAGTACAACAAATACTCCAAGTTTATCAAGAACTTCTTTACAAATTAACAGACATGAAGCAATTCCTCACCTCATACTTTCTCTAACTATAATTGACAAAGGCATTCAAATAGAAGGCCTGCCTTTAGATGACATAAATATAAAAGAGATTATTCTTTACAAACAAACAAATTCGGAGAATCCAAAACAGCTTAAAAAGCTTTCTCCCACCAATATAAAATATACTGATATCAATGTAAAATCAGGAGATTTATGTAACTACTCAGCTGTTGCTGTATATAAAGACAGTAAGATGGTTACTGTAAATGGTGGAGTGATAGTGAGGTTTTAAAAATTATTTATCAATAAACAAAAAAGGTTGTTTAGATTTAATCACTAAACAACCTTTTTTAAGCTTTTTTCTATCAAATTATTCTTTCACGATCTTTCTCGTAAAAGTGCCATTTTTATTAACTACTTTAATGATATACATTCCTTTAGAAAGATCCCCTATTTCAACTTGTGTTTTTGAATTGTTCAAATCAATTGTTTTTAATAATTGACCGTTAGAATTCAAAATTTCTAGTTTGGAGTTTTTGTATTCCTCAAATTCAATAAAAAATTTATTGTTTGCCGGACTTGGATATATATTTAGTGATTCATTAAATAAATCATTGTTAATTGAAGTAAAAACATCAGGAACAAATTTCACAACAAGGCTTCCATAAATTGATGCGATTCCAGAACCATCTGTTTCTACATAGTTTTGTGCAATAGCGTTAAATACCTGATCCCCTTCTGATACTTCGTATACACGTGTGTGAGAGAAGGAGCTTTGATCTACATCTCCATCTATTGCTTCAGCGCTTACACTGCCATCATTTGCGCCCCAGGAACCTGTATTGCTAGCCGCTAAAACAATTCTATCTCCTTCATCAGTAATACATTTACCATCAAAATGTACAACTGCTTTTCCGGATGATGTTGGTGCTATCCTAACCGAGCCAACAATAGTTGGATCTGAGAGCTCAACATTTGTTGATGCGATTCCTTCAAAATCAACTAATATTTGGCCTTCGGGAACAAACTCAACAGTTAAACTTCCATAGATAGATGCGATACCAGAACCATCTGTTTCCACATAATTTCGCGCAACAGCATAAAATGTGTGACTTCCAGCTTCAACATCGTATACCCTGGTGTGAGAAAAAGTATTTCTGTTGTTGGCTGCACTATATGCTTCAACACTTACACTGCCATCATTTGTGCCCCAAGATGTAGTATTACTTGCAGCCAAGACAATTCTATCTCCTACATCAGATATACATGTCCCGTCAAAATGTACTATAACTTTTCCAGACGTAGTTGGATCAATTGTTACTTCACCAACAGTTGTATTATCTGCAAAATCTACACTAGGAACAGAAATACCTTCAAATCCAACTATTGATGTAGTTCCATCAGGAATAAATTCTACGGTTAATGTTGCATAAATTGATGCAACACCAGAACCATCTGTATCAACATAATTTTGTGCAACAGCATAAAACGTATGACTTCCAGCGTCAACGTCATATACCCTGCTATGCGAAAAAGAATTTCTATTAAAGTCTTCACTAACTGCTTTTACGGTTGCGCAGCCATCGTTTGTTCCCCAAGATGTGCTATTGCTTGCTGCTAAAACAATTCTATCTCCTACATCAGATGTACACTTGCCATCAAATCTAACAATAACTTTACCTGAAGTTGATGGATTAATCGTTACTTCCCCTAATGTTGTCTCTTCTGTTAAATCGACATTAGTCTCTGAGATAGCTTGGTATCCGATAGTTTGAGCATTCAATCCCATAAAAGAGAAACAAATTAATGCAATAAAAATTGTGAAGTTTTTTTTCATTTTTATACCTCCTAAGATTTAGTTTTTAATTTTCGAAATTTATTTAAGCGTAAATACTTTAGCTTTATTTATTGGTTTTCAAGTTATTACACAAGTTGTTTTAAATTCAATTACTTTTCAAAAAAAAATATTTTCGAATATAGTCAATGTTTAATTAAAAAAATCATCTATCGGTTATATGATAATATTTTTTTGATTTAGATCAAGAAATATAGCTTTCATTTATATAATCAATCACTTCTTGCTGGGTTTTTGTTGCAAAATTTGCATAACGTTCATGAACACTTATAAACATCAAGGTTAATCTTGTTAACCAGGTTTAATCTTTCTTCTTTGGTTAAATCATAAAATCTCATGATACGTTTACATAATAGCGCTGTGCTAATATCGAAATATTTTTATTGAAAGTAACCTCTAAAAATGCAAACTCATGCGTAATGGCAAAATTTCAGCTCCATTATTTACATACTATAAACTTCATTATTAAAATTCTAAGAGGCTGTTAAATTGTTTAAAATGAAATACAATAGTACAAGAACTTATAGAAACGACCTCCTAAATCCTCCTCACAGGAGGACTTCAAGAGTGGCTTCGAAATAGTATAGGATAATGATAGGATATCCTTTTGCCTTCGGCAAGCTCTCAAATTCGGTTCAGGAGAATTTATGGGGCCTTTGTATAAATAAAAAATCACAACGCCTCGCCTGTACGAAAATAATTTCCGCGACCCGTTGACCAGTCTAAATTATTTTTTGTTGCAGACTCTACCTTCCATATCTGTACGCCTCCGGCCCCATCACCAATAGCATCTTTTAAAGAAATTACAATTTCTATTTTTCCATCACCATCAACATCGCCAAGAGTAGGTGCTGACATACTTCCTCTGCCTGATATATCAGGATTGTGAAGTACTTCCCCATCTTTGTTTAGGATATATAATTTTGAAACATTTTCTTCAGTAGAATATGTTGTAAAAATTATTTCCGAAATATTATCATCATTAAGATCGCCTATTACACATTCGCTTGCTCCTATAAAAGGACTTCCTGCTACATCATATTGTTTTTTCCACTGCTGAACACCAGATGAATTATAACAATAAATATATCCATCGTAAGATGGAGCAACAATAAAAATTTCTGATGCCCCAAAAGAAGAAACCGAAGGTGATGGGGCTACTTGTACAATATTATTCTCATATCCTGTATACAGAGGCATTCCTGTTGTTCTAGGAACCTCAAATCCTTCAACCCGGGTCATATCCGGATTTAACGCCCACAAACTATTGCCCCTGATAACGTACTCGCCGGCCAACTCGTGATCAGAAAAAAGGATTATCTCAGGTAAGTTATCGTTATCCAAATCCGCAAAAACCGGTGGAGAATCTGTAAATTCATCTCTATCATTTCCATCATGTCCCCATCCCTGGATAGCTAAATCTATATCGTAAAACATAGGTACATTGCATGAGTATGTACCCGAAAACATACTATTTGCTTCCCAACTAGTTCCATCTCCCTTAAAAATTCCAATATGACAAATATCGTATGTACAAACAATATCTGTTTTGCCGTCATCATCAAGGTCAACGGCCCCTATATTTTGGTTATATCCTCCATAATCGTTTTTTGTTTCCGAATCATCAACCTGGGGCCATCCGGAAACAACATCACCATCAATATCCCAAACACAAGATACCGGACCAGAGCTGGTTTTCACAGCCATAATCTCGTAATTAAAATCATCATCAAGGTCGGCTGCAGCAATGGATCGGATCTCTGATGAACTTGAAGGAAAACTTTGCGGCCAACCGGTTTTAAGCAGACCATTTGCTTCATAAACAGCTATCTTATTACTATATGCTATTGCTATTTCACCTTCACCATCATTATCCAGATCTCCAATAACAGGTGAGGCATACATTCGGGAAGAACCGTGGTCGTTGGAAGTTGTAGCATTTTCGCCTACCGGGGCCCGCCACAACAATGTACCATCCGAATTCCAAACATACAGTACACTGTGCCTGGATGCAATTATTTCGTTGGACCCATTATTATCAAGATCAAAAACTGCTGGTGATGAAAACCAGTTTTCATCCCAACTTGCAGGCAGTGTCAGATAAAGTTGAGGTTCACTTACATTACTTGAAATCTTATTTTCTTCTAACTTTTGTTCTTCTGTATCTTTTGTACAATTTGCGATTATTAATACTAAGGAAAAAAAAAAGAAATTGTTTTTTAGATTCATTGTTACAATAAATTTATGATTTGGAATTTACAACAAACAATTAACGGATATAGAACCAACATATTGTATTTAAGAGTTAAACAATATGAAAGTGAGCAATATCACCTTTCTATTTCAAACTTTTTCCCGTAAATTGAGTTTTAAACAACAATTAAACAATTTAACAAGGAGAGATGGGGCCGCGAGGGATGAATTTTGATTATTTTCTAATCAGTAACATTTACATATTATTTATTTTCATTTATCAATACTTGAAAAACAAACAATGGTTTGTTAAATATTACATAATTGGAAGAGCTCTTCAACTAATGGGCATCTTACTAATGGATATTACCAGACAGCCTTTTTTTACTGATACTTTACATATGCACGGATTATTGATTATTGTAGGAATGCCATTTGAGATATTTGGTTTAATCTCTTATAATGAAAAATTTAACAAAGAAAGATTAATACAATTTATGCTTTTATCCGGATTGCTATTATTACTGTTAGTTATTCCTACAAAAATAAAACAGATAAATATTATTAGTATAGATACAGGGACATTCTTTTTCTTTCTTTTCGGCGGCATACAGCTAATAAAGAAAAAAGATAATTCGAAATTCCGACTAATTATTGGTTATTCATTTATCATATATGCATTATTCAGGCTTGCGGCAATTATATCAACCCTCTTAACTGCCAACCCTGAGTTTATGCTCCCTCCACCTGATAATAATCTTCCACAACAGATACCACAATTAATGCCTCCTCCTGATCACAGAGGATTTAATATTGCAGGAGCATCTCAGACACTAATGTATTTTGTTTCAATTATTAGCAGTATTAGTTACCTTATAATACTTAAAGAGCAAGATGAGTTAGCAATTGCAAGGATTAATAAACAGATAGCTAAGGAAAACAAGAATTTAAAAGCCCTGGACGAAGAAAAAAACAAATTCTTCTCAATTGTTGCGCATGATTTAAAAAATCCTATTGGTACCCTTGCAAGCATTTCTGAAATGCTAGTTGATAAAAAAAGCAAATTACAACGGGAGGATTATGAGAGATGGATCGCAATCATAAAAGAATCAACAACAAGAACCTATACTTTTCTAAATAACCTCTTACAATGGGCACGTTCTGAGTCTGGCACTTTAAATCCAAACCCCGTTATTCTTAACTCAAAAGAAATAACAAATGAAATTATACGCTTAATGGATACCTATGCCCAGAATAAACAAATAGAAATCCATAACAATTGTCCTGATGATGTTGTTATTTACGCTGATAAAGAAATGATTTCAACTGTTCTTCGAAATTTAATTTCAAATGCAATAAAATTCACAAATAAAGAGGGAGTTATTAGTATTGATGCAAAAAAAGGAAAAACTACCACCATGAGTGTAACCGATAGCGGGGTTGGAATAAAAGCAGAAAAAGCTAAAAATATATTTAACCTGGACTCTTCTCATAGCACAGATGGCACTGAAAATGAGAAAGGGACTGGGCTTGGGCTTAAATTATCGTATGAATTTATTGAAAAAAATAATGGGGAAATATGGTTAAAAAGTGAACCTGGTAAAGGAAGCACTTTTTATTTTAACCTTCCTTCTCAAAGTTATTAACTATCATTAAGCACATACGAATCAAATTTTTCGAAATTAACTGTTCTAGTTCTTGTGTTTTCAATGTGAAGAATTTTTTTTAGCTGTTCTAAATTTAAGTTTGTTGACTGCGGCCCAGTTTTACCCCAATGTTTTTTACACCCGCAATAATCGAGAAAAACGCATTGGGAGAGGATATTTAAATCTATTAACTCATACCCTCCCCTGATTAGATTTAAGACACAAGCAACACCAACAAGCCCTGTTTCTTTTTGATTAGCCCACATCTTCAGGAATTGACTAAATTTTGAAGAATGAGGTATAAGTACACTCTTAATATTATTTTCCTCCAGTTCCTTTGATATTTTTGAAACATTGCATGATGGAGTACAATGCGTACAAACCATTTCTAATCCTTTGGATTTTGCTTTACAGGATTTTCCTGAACTCATACAGGTAGGAAGTAATACAACCTTGTTCTTTGAAGTATTAAATTCTTCTTTTAATACTTCATTTAATATTGATGCCCCAACCATATTTAAATGATATTCCACCTCTTTTCTCCCTGTAAAAAAATAGTTTTCTTCCCCTTTATATCCTGGATGAGTTTCTGCCAAGAATTTTTCCACATTTTTCGTGTATTCACTAAATACAAATTGACTTTCTTCTTTGAACCTACAAGTAAAATCGAATATAGAATCCTGAATATTTTTAAATACATCGGGGTTCTTATCAAAAAAAGTAATCCAGTTAGCAAGTCTTTTTACCTCTTCGGTAAATTCTTTTGTGCAATCTAACCAGCAAATTAATAACCTGATATTTTTTAAGTCAAACCCTGGTTTTATTAATTGATTTTTCTGTAACAAAAGCATAGCTAAATAACCTCTAATTCGATCAGTCCCCGGTTTTAACATTTTACTTTTTGTTCGAATAAAATATAAGGCATTAAATAATACTCTGTAATATTTAGTTTTAACTGAAATTAATGGCGAATAAACACTCCAAAAAACACCTATCATTAATAATTCAAGGAAATACTCCTCCCATTTCCTGGGCTCTTCAATTTTGTATTCTTCTACATATGTTTGGTATGATGATACTGTTCCAAAATATTCTATTTTGGCTGTATTAATAAGTTTTTTTCTATATTCATCCAGCTCTGTATAGAAATCTGTATCTTTTTTAACTATTCTTAATGAATATGTAACTGGTGTTGCAGGAGGTATAATGTTTTTCATAAAATACGTTTTAACCTATAGACACAGAAAAATTCAAATGGTTGCTTCTGTATTTTTAAGTCTATTGACTAATATTTAATGACGTATTAAATGATAAAATATTTCCTCCTATCAGAAATTAAATACCCTTTCAGAAAACAAAAAGCCCCGGATTGTTTGATATATCCGAGGCCTCTATATTTTTATTTAGCACAAATTAACAACCCCCAGCTACCCTTTTTTTCTTAGGGCTACTTTTGATTACCGGTTTTGCTGTTGCTTGTTGAAAATCATCAGAAGATGCCGCTACTGTCCCTCCTCCTAATGCCTGGCTGGCACCTTTTCTAAAATCATATTTTGCAAATTCTTCATTTGGACTAACATTTTTTGGAGGAGTAGGATTTGTTATTACTTCTGCCCAATAATTTAATCCTCCTTCCATGACGTAATTATTCTGGTATCCCAATTGACGGGTAATCATCCAAGCTTCATTCGCCAATACTGTTCCGTTTGAATAAAATACATTTATTTTTACATCCTGATCAAGATAATCTCTCCAATCATCAGATAAAAGGTCTGAGATAGGTATATTGATTGCTCCCGGAAGACTAAATTTCTCATATTCATCTTCTTTTCTGACATCAATTAATTGCAACTCCGGATCCTTATTTACAATCATATCTGCTATTTCATCCGGACTATAAAACTGTGCTCTTTCGTAAACAAGTTCGAGCATCTTTTCTGCGTCCAACTTATATGGATGAGTTGTGTTTTCTGGCACAAATGCCACAATTAATCCAAGGGAAACGAAAATAACTGCCATTATTACTCTTGTTTTCATCTGTTTATTTTTTAATTCTACTTATACAACAAAATTCTAGTATTCTGGTTGCGGGAATTTTTTCTCTGCCCACTCACCAACATAAAACATCCCCAAAGCAACAAGGATAATAAGAAAAGCCATCAAACCATCTTTTATTCCTATTGCCTCACTCAATTTTGGGGCTCCCTGAAAATTTGCTTTATAAATATTTTCCCAGAGCGTATATCCTTCTGTAAAAATTGAAACCCCAATAAATAATCCAAAAATAAATACCATAGCGTCAATCTTACCAATTGATGCCCCACAAAAACTAGTTCCCGGGCAAAATCCGCCCAAAATGAAACCAGCACCCATAATTACTCCTCCGGCAATTGCCGAAGTCATATATGTTGGATTAATATAAACAAGGTCAAGATCAATCCAATCAAAAAGGCTAAAAAACAGCAATCCCAACATAGCTGTTATAGCTGCTGTGAAGAATACTTTAAGTACAACAGTATCATAGCCATAAAAGACACCTGCTAATTTTCTACTAGAAGAAAACCCACTGCTTTCCAAAACCATTCCGAAACCAATACCAATAATAAAAGCCAGTAACATATTGGTACTTGAAGAAATATGATCATATACTACTAATGGTCCCATTTTTATATTGTTTAATATTTATTTTCAAATGATTAATTATTGTATCCAGTTTTTTCGCACAAAGAATGCTAAAGCGAAAGCTGTCCCAAAAATTGCAGCCATAGTTACAAATCCGCCTACAGATAGAACAGCCATACCACTAAGAGCAGAACCACTTGTACAGCCACGCCCCAATTGAGAGCCATAACCAAATAATATTCCTCCGGCTAAAGCAAAAATCAGTCTACGCTTTGAAGTGATTCTTGGTGAATGCTCAACTTTGAATTTTAATCTACCAGCAAGTGCTCCAGAAATAAATCCTCCTACCAGAACACCCAACATTTCAAAAACCAACCATGAATTTAATGGACTTTGATCCTCATGTCCTGATGCTGCTGCATTTTCTGAATACTCTTTGTAGTATGCAGCATTTTCAAAATGTGATGGAGTTACAGTTTTCACAGTTGCTAACACTGCACTTTTAACTGCTCCACTTGCACCCAATCCCCGACCGGAAATATAATTTGAGGCCAATAATACCAAGCCCAGTAAAACTCCACCAATGTATGGATTTAAATACTTTTTTGATCTGTCCTTTTTATTTTCCATTTCTTTTTCTTTTTTATCAATACAACCACCTGCTTGCCTGTCCGGCATATGCAAATATGAACCTGAATAATATACCTCCAAACAATACCATTGCTGCAGGTATAACAACAGGTATTTTATATTTTTTTAATTCTAAAATTTCAAGGATAGCAGGAAGAATCATTCCAATCCCTACTACAAAAATCCAAAATGCTGCGGTATATTCTCCTCCCAGGAATAATTGAGCAGCATCAATTTGTACCTGATGACTTGCAAGAAATCCCATAAACATATGAATGATGAGAAACAGCTCAATACCAATCAACATAATATCCAGCTTAGCAAATGTTTTCCTTTCATCATGAGACTTAGACATTAACATGATTGCAGCTGCACCTGTTGACAATCCTGACGCAAGAAACAAGGGACCTAGTATTGATGTGTTCCATAACGGACGCGCATTAAATGCAGAGAAAAGTATTCCGGTATAAATACCCAGGATTAGTGATAGTATTATCATTGCCCAAGCCATAATTAATTTATTCTTAGTAAAAAAAGCTTCTAAATCAAATAGAAACTTAAATTTCCAATCCCATTTTGGAAAAATTTCTTTTATATGAATTGCACTCCAAATAAAAGATAATGGTGTTACTGCCATTAATACCCAAGCACCCCAAGACATTGGCGATTGAAACTTAATAGTTGTATATAATTGCCAGAAATAGGCTTTGTGTTTTAAATCAAGAAACAGGGCAAAAAGACCAAGAACTAACAACCATGGAACAACATGAGGTGCAATTCTTACCGCTGTTGGAAATTTATCTTCCTTTCCCATGATTGTATAAAGTGCAGCAAAGAATAATATTCCAGCTGCTAAACCTCCCAGAAATAAGTACAATGGTATTTGCCAATGCCAGACATGTAAATGTGGATCAATCCACTGATTCATTCTGCCGCTAACAATTAATTCTTCTCTCATTATAGTATGTTCGTTAAGTTTAAATTAAAAAATATAACTGTGGTTGGGTACCCGCTTCAGGAATAAGTGTTTTGTATTTTCGTTTTTTAAGGACAACAGAAACATCACTTTTTGGATCATCCAAATCACCAAAATACATGCACTTTGTCGGACATGCTGCAACACAAGCAGGTTGTAAGCCTTTTTTAACCCGGTGAATACAGAATGTGCATTTATCAACATAACCATCGGGGTGAGGATAACGAGCATCATATGGACAAGAAGCTATGCACGCTCCACAACCGATACATTTATTCTTTGTAACCAACACAATTCCACCATCACTATAATGGCTGGCACCTGTTGGACAACAACGTACACATGGAGAATTATTACAATGATTACAGCGCTCTGAACGTAATTCAAGTTCCAGTTGAGGATACGTACCATCTGTGACCTCAACAACCCAGTCTCTGCAGTATCCTATTGGTACATTATTTTCGGTTTGACAGGCAACAACACAATCACTACAGCCTACACACTTTTTTGTATCAACCGCCATTGCATATCTCATGATGCTACCTCCTCTTTTTCATATAAAAATGTAACAAAATTCCCTCTCATACCTGTACCTCCCATAACCGGATCAACAAGCACTTTTGTAATCATTTGAGTATCGCTGACCCCCTTACCATAGCATCGTTTCATGCGTTTATCTGCATGTCCAAAACCATGTACCATATATACAGAGTCCCAACGGATTCGCTCAGTAACACGCACTTTTATAGGAAAATCAGAAACAATACCATCCTGATTCTTTAAATAAACTTCTTGATTTGTTTTTAACTCCCATTGTTTTGCAACCTTAGGGTTCACCCAGACAACATTTTCATCCATTAAATCCGTTAAATTTGGATTATTTGCAGTCCTACTGAAGGTATGCATCGGAGCCCGTCCGTAAATCAATCTATAAAATCCTTCAGGCGGTTCTTCATGAGCTTTATAAACAGGCATTGGATCAAATCCTTCATTTTCCATTGCTGTTGAATACAATTCTATTTTACCTGTATTGGTATAAAATTCAATTTCTTCTCCGTCTCCAAAATACATATCATCGTACTCACGGGGATAGGTTTTCACTCCTATACGTTGCATTTCTTCGAGTGATGTACCCAACTGTTTCAACTGCCAATCAAGGAGGCCTTCAATGTTTTCCCACGGAAAATAATCTTGTAATCCTAACTTACCCGCTAATTGTTTTGCCATCCACCACGCGGGTTTGCTGTTATATTTTGGTTCTACCGCAGGCATGCGCAATGCTATAGCTGGTTCTCTGTGTTGACTATCACGAATTAAATCATAACGCTCTAAGTATGTGCATTCCGGAAGAACAACATCTGCCCAACCTGTAATCTCCATCGGCATGGTATCGATGGCTACCAGTAATTCAAGATTCTGAATTGCTTCAAGCGTATTTTTCTGATTTGGCAATGTATTTATAAGATTTGTCCCATTAACAATCCAGCCTTTAAAAGAGCAATCCCTTGATGCGGCAGGAATAGTTGCATCACAAATCCCCGAAGCTAAAGCTAAATCTGCTAAGTTAAATTGACCTGGGAATGCATCTCTCCATGTTTTTTTGGGTTCCGGAAATGATGGATGTGGATAAGATGGGACTTTTTTCTTTTCGGGACGATAGAACCCTCCACGTCTTCCCCAACTACCTAATAATGCATTTAAAATAGCAACCGCCCTTAATCTTTGTGTATCATCACCATACCATGTAACATGTCGTCCTGGATGGACAATAACAGCTGGCGAAGCATTTGCCATTTCCTTTGCTGTTTGCCTGATAACATCAGGTTTGATTGTTGTGATACCATAAGCCCATTCAGGAGTCATTGTCCTTACATGGGCTTTTAATTGGTCAAACCCAAATGTATAATTTTCTACATATTCTTTATCGTACCAACCTTCTTCGATAATTACATTTATCCAGGCCATCAACAAAGCAATATCTGTTGCCGGTTTTATTGGAAGCCAGAATTTAGATTTACTGGCTGCAGTAGAATAGCGTGGATCAACAGTTATTATTGTTGCACCTTTGTCTATGGCATCAGACATTTCCTGAACCTGACCGTTATGCATATTCTCACCAATATGAGAACCAATCAGCACGAGGCATTTTGTATCTCTGATATCAGTTTTTTCCGGAGAATCTACACCTTCTCCAAATGTTGCAATAAAAGCTACTTCTCTTGGGCCACGACATTGCGCATAGGATGGAGCTGTAATATTAGTAGAACCATATGCTTTTAAAAGATCACCAAAATAACTTCCCCCGGAACCATGAGTAAACAATGCGACACACTCAGGCCCGTACTTTTCAGCAATATCTTTCATTTTTTCGGCAATGTAATCAAAAGCCTCATCCCATGTAGCTTCACGGAATATCTGTTGCCCACGTTCACTTGTTCTAATTAGCGGAGTTTTTAATCTATCCTCATCGTAAAACATACCGACACCTCCTGTTCCGCGGGGACAGAACCTTCCATTACAATGCTGGTCTTCGTCGTTTCCTTCAATTTTCCAGATCTCTCCTTCTTCATTTTTATAAACCCATCCTGCACATTTCCAGAAACATACTTCACAATATGTTGGAGTCCGGGAAAATTTTAGAAATTGATCTTTATCGTTCTTTCCTATTGTATTTTGGTAAGCTGCCCAAGCAGCATTTCCCACACTAACACCTCCCAATCCTAATGCGGAAATTTTTATGAAGTCTCGCCTGCTAGTCATAGAATTATCTTGTTATATACACATCTAACTATACGGATATATAGAATCAAAGATATATTTGTTTTTCAAATAACAAAAGAAAATTTACAAAATTAAAACGACATTTAAAAATCAAATAATCAGTCAGTTAGGAGTTGTTTTTGCGTTTCGAGCATATGCTCAATTTTAAAAGCCTAGGTATCAATATAAAACGTGTTATTTAGAACAACAATAAATTAAACACACTTACAGATAACAGTTTAAATATCAATACTTTGATTCTTACTATTTAAAACAACAAAAACTAATGAATATCTAATTTATTAAGCATATACGACAAATGAAAAAAATGTTTTTTTATCTCTTCAAAATATTCGATAACAGCCTTAGGGTTTCCTGGTAAAGAAAAGATCAATGTTTTGTCTTTTATTCCAGCAACACTTCTGCTAATTAGCGCACGTGGCTTTTCTATCCCATGTTTATGGCGAATAAATTCCATTATTCCAGGAATTTCTTTATCAATAAATTTTAATATAACATCAGGTGTGATATCGCTAACTCCTATACCAGTTCCACCCGTTGTTATAATTATATCAAATTTTAATTTAACCGAATCTTTTAATAACTGGTACAGCTTCTTCTTTTTATCAGGAATCAACTGATAATCAATTTCTATTTTCCTTCCTTCTTGCTCAAAATATTTCTTTAAAAGGCCTGTCAATAATTTTCCTGATTTATCTTCATAAATTCCCTGACTAGCACGATCACTTAATGTAATAACTCTTACCTTATACTTCTTAGGCTTGTGAACGATGGAATCATTAGGCTTAATTACACCTGACTTTTTTACCCTGGCAAAAATCCCTTCGCTAGGCATGACACAATCACCAACTTCCTGAAAAATTGCACAATTTGAACCATGGCATTTTTTCCCTAACTGGGTAACTGTAAGTTCTGTTTTCCCAATCAACAATGTATCCAGCGGTTTTAAAAGCTTTAAATCGATGTCTTTTGTGGTTATATTCTCGGCAAATTCGCCATACTTAATTTCTCTTTTCAATTTATCCTGAAATCCCAATATACTTTCACTTGACAATAAACTAACCTGCCTGTTCCATTTCCCAGAATGAGCATCTCCTTTAATTCCTGTTTTCGTAAACTCTATTTTCTTTACTGGCTTTTTAATTACACCTTTCTTTTCAGAAATATTTAACGAAACTACACAAGCTTTATCCATTAATTTGTTTTTTTGATTTTGAAACTAATTTTATGCCTTGCATCTCCATTTCCTTATCAACTGCTTTGCACATATCATAGATTGTTAACAGGGCGATATTCACGGCAGTTAGTGCTTCCATCTCTACACCGGTTTGTCCGTTGCATTTAACTAATGTAGATACTTTAATACCGGTTTTAAGTACTTCAAAATCTACATCAACTTTTGTTAATAATAATGTATGGCACAAGGGAATTAATCCTGGTGTTTGTTTAGCTGCCTGTATCCCTGCAATTCTGGCAACAGCAAGAACATCGCCCTTCTTCATCTGATTGTCAGTAATAAGTTGCAATGTTTCCTCTTTCAGTTTTATAAACCCCTCTGCATTTGCCTCCCTGTGCATTTCGGGTTTCTGGCCTACATCAACCATTGATGCTTTCCCTGAATTATCAGTATGCGTTAGTTTTGACATTATTTACCCTCCAATTTGATAAAATTCTTCACTTTTATTATAGGTACCACATTTAGGTTTATTCTCTATTGCATTTAAAAAAGCGTTTTCAATGCCTGATTCCCTGATATTATATGCAAGACCTGAAAACAAACAAGGTTTTATATCGCCTGTAGATGTTAACCTAAGCCGGTTACACAACGAACAATTTCCGCCACTTCCTCCTTCAACTACAGAAAATTCTCCATTTTGCAAGTTCATCTGATGAATAAATCGCAACCTTAAATTTCTTGTATTTGCATATTCTATTAATTCATCTAACCCCTCAACTTCACGTTCCTTAAATTTCACAACATTGATTTTAATAGGCTCTAGTCCACATCTCTGGGCCTCGTCAATTCCTTCCAGGACATTTTTTAATTTTCCTCCCCGCGTTATGGTTGAGTATTCTTTTTTATCTAACGTATCTAAACTAACATTTACCCTGTTAAGGCCTGCATTAGCAAGACTTGCAGCTTTATCTTTCAATAACGTTCCGTTCGTTGTCATCGAAATATCACTAATTCCATTAATTGCTGCAATATTCTCAACGAGTTTCTCAATTCCCTTTCTTACTAAAGGTTCTCCCCCGGTAAGTCGTATCTTAGTAATTCCATTTCTCGCTCCAAATTCAACTACTTTTACTATCTCTTCAAAAGAAATGATCTTTGAATGCGGTACCTTTTTTATCCCACAATCAGGCATACAATAAGTACATCGCAAGTTACACCTATCTGTAACCGATACCCTCAAATAATTAATTTCTCTATTATATTGGTCTAACATTAACCTTTTCCCCCTTCTTTATTTCGAAAGCTCCAACAGGAAGTGAAACTATCCCAAATGCATTACTCAAAGCATGTATATGCGCAGAACCATGAAAATCGACCGGCTTTACGAGTTTACTGTTGACATATTCTACCGGGTAAAATCCTTGTCTGTCTGCCTTTTTTCTTTTTATGTCTTCCCCCATTTCAAACTCAATTGATTTGCTAAAGAAATCATATCCCATTTGTTTAAAGATAATTGGCTTGCATACCAATTCAAACTGGAAAAAAGAGGAAACAGGATTTCCAGACAAAGCAAAACATAATTTTGAACCAAGAGAAGCATACATTACAGGTTTTCCGGGTTTCATCGATAACTCTCTAAAATGTATTTCAAACCCTATTTTCTCAATGATAAAAGGGACTAAATCAAAATCCCCTACAGATACACCGCCAGTAAGTAAAACAATATCGTTCTCTTCAATTGCTTTTCTTGTGGCGAGTTCAATACTTTCTTCATCATCTTTTATTATTCCATAATAATTCGACTGAAGTCCCATATCTAAAAGTAACGCGATTAACTGGTACGAATTACTGTTTCTTATCTTAGCTTTTCCTGGTTGTTCAGCTGGTTCTACCAACTCCGAACCTGTTGTCAGGATTCCAATTTTAGGCAATTTATAAACCGGAACTTCTGAATATCCAACAGATGCAAGTGTTGGAATATGAACAGATTTAATCTGTATCCCTTTTTGTAACACTTTTTGTCCTCTTGATATATCCTCCCCTAAATAACATATATTTTTATTTGTCTTCTCTTTTATAAATTTTATTGTATCGTTAGAAAGCATCTCTGTTTGCTCTATCATAATTACACAGTTGGCACCTTCGGGTACCGGAGCCCCTGTCATAATTTTTGAGCATTGATTTTTTTCAATTCGTTTAGAAGGAAATGTTCCTGCAGGGATAGTCTCAAGGATTGTCAACACATTAGATATATCTTCCTGCCTACAAGCATAACCATCCATTGCTGATTTATTAAAGGGAGGCATATCAACATCAGAAAAAACATCTTCGCTTAAAATACGGTTTATTGCTTTATTTATATCAACTTTCTCTGTGCCCAACGAAAGTACTTTTATTAAATACTTATCTAAAGATTGTTCAAGTGTTAACATAGACTATAAATTTATTGTTCTCAAATTGTATGTTCGCCAAGAAATCATCCATTGATTCATCCTCTTTTCTCAATGTAAAATGTGGTTGTCTGCAAGGTTTATAAATATCGTCGCCCGCAACACAAATATGTAACGCTCCTGGTAAATATTTTGCAATAGCCCCCGATTCAAAAATAAAAGGTTGACTATTATTTAGGTGTATCTGTTTTATAATTTCAGGTAAAAAATCATCTTTTGCTTGAATATAGTAAACCTTTTGTGCCCCAGCTTTCAGCATCTTCTGACTATCTTTTGTACCAGCAGTTTTCTCTTGAATTATTTGATATTTTTTTTTATCTGCAATAAAATCAACATCATCCGGCAACTTATGAAAGTGAGAAGAAATTTTTACTGCAATACATCCCTTTTCATTAAACTTTTCAATTAGTTTACAAATAAAAGTTGTTTTCCCTGTATTCCGTCCCGTACCGGAGACAACAATTATATTATCATATTCCGCTTTCAGCTTCTCTGAATTCATTTAATGTATTCAAATTAATAAAATTACGATTGTCGATTGATACACTCAGTTTGTTGACATGAAGTTTATTTAACAATTGATATAATCCAAATTCCTTTTTTTTTATTTGATTTTCAATGATAGGAATACAAGATTTTGAATATAAAGCACACAATGCTTCATATTGTTTATTTGTATTTTGAGGAACTAAGGCATTAAATCCTTTTTTTTCAAACGCAATAAGCTCCCTTAGAAAACTTTCAGAAACGAAAGGCATATCGCAAGCAACAACAAGATTCCATTCATTTTTCGAAGCCATCAAGGATGAATATAAACCTCCAATTGGACCAATCCCCTTTATCGCATCGTCTATCAATCGATATCCAAATCTGCTATACTCAATATTGTTTGTGCTGATTATAATCTCGCCACATATGCCCTGTAAAACAGATAGAGGATAACTTATCATGGGATTTCCCTTGTAAATCATCAGTCCCTTATCTTCTCCCATCCTGGAACTTTTGCCGCCCGCCATAATAATTCCTGTTACCTGTTCCATTGAATGAATAACATTATCTCTGGCACGAGATAAAAAATTGCCATTCTTGCAAGATAACCACTTGCCGCTAAATGAACAATAAACGAATAAAGGATACCGAGAAATAATATCGAACTATAAAATAAAACTCCTGTCATACCTTAACCCTAATAATAAATATCAGGAAAGAGGATAGTCCCAAAAATCTAAGGTAAGACAGGAATTGACAGCATCTCAGGCTTATCTATTTCTGTTCATACTTTTCAAATTCAAGCACTAACTCCTTTCCTAGTCATTTCGTTTTAAGAAAATCGGGAGGACAATCCGTTTCCGACTTATCCCATCGGTATTAACACCATACTATATTTCAGGCATTAACACTCGGAGAAACACTTTAAATATTAAAGTATGTAAATATAATAATTTGTAGCTAAGTGAAATGTTTTTTAACAAAAATATTCTACTTAAAAACTTTCAAACTCATTGTCATTCATTTCTCCAATAGTTTCCAACTCTATCTTCTTTCCCTTGTCTGACAGGGGCTTTGAACTGTAACTCATTTTCGAAGCTGCCTTTGGTTTCTTAAAACTAGTCCGTGATTTTATGCTAGAATGACCTGTTTTGAAAAACATAATATTCTCTTTCAACTGATCTGCCTGACCTGCTAATTCTTCTGAACTGGTTGCCAACTCTTCACTTGCAGCAGCATTTTGTTGTGTAACATTATTTAATTGTTGCAATGCATTGTTAATTTGATCAGCCCCAGAGTTTTGTTCAATACTTGCTGAAGCTATTTCCTGCACAAGTTGCGCTGTTTTTTCGATATCCGGTACAATTTCATTAAGTTTACGCCCGGCCTTTTCGGCTACATCGACACCATTTTTCGATAATTCATCTATTTCGTCTGCCGCTATCTTGCTTCTCTCTGCAAGCTTACGTACTTCAGCTGCAACAACAGCAAACCCTTTACCATGTTCCCCTGCTCTTGCAGCTTCAACAGCAGCATTAAGTGCCAGGATATTGGTTTGAAAAGCTATATCGTTTACAATTCTAATCTTTTCTGCAATATTCTTCATTCCTTCTACTGCAATATTTGTTGCTTCGCTACCTTCCTTAATTCCAGATGCTGCATTAATGGCTATCTTTTCTGTTTGTTGTGCATTATCGGTATTATTTTCAATATTTGAAGCCATTTCTTCCATACTGCTGGATACTTCCTCTACAGAAGATGCCTGTTCACTTGCTCCCTGGCTCATCTCTTGCGAGGTACTTGACATCTGCTGACTTGCAGAGGCAATATTATCAGCCCCTGATAGAATATTCTCTACAATTTCTCTAAGTTTACTTGCCATATTTGTTAATGCAGCTGCCAACTGACCTACTTCATCTTTTTGATCAACCTCGATGGTTGCTGTTAGATCTCCTTCTGATAATTGTTTTGCAAAAGCGACCCCTTTAATTATAGGTCCTGTTATTATTCTAGTTAAAGATACAGCAGTTAAAATACCAATTAACACAGCGATAATTAAACCAATTATCATGGTTGCATTAGAAGCCCTTAAAATTTTAATAGTATCATCTGCTATGTTCTGTGTTCCGGACAGACCTGCATCCGCTGTAGAAACACAAGCAGCAATTAATTCTTTTCCTGCAGCATCGCGTTTTTGAGCCAAATCTTCTCTTTTTGTCCAGTTTTCCAAAAATGCCTTCATTGATTTTTCATATGAAGTAACTTCTTCTTCAATCACCTCTAATGCACGCATATTAGCGTTTGTCTTCGTTATAACCCTTATCTCTTCAATTAATCTATAAACCTCAGGGAATTCGTTAAGGGTCTCCTGAAAAATTTTAGTATCGCGTTTTGCCTGCGATTTAAAATTATCCACCCGTATCTGGTTTCCTGTATTAATTATCTCGGTAATTAACATAATTTTAGATAGCCGCTCCCAACTTGTTTCTCCAGAACTAATCTCTTTAAGCATTGTATTATCCTGGTCTTCAAGGTATTTATTACAGTTTTCGACATAAAGGGCAGCAGAATTATCCATTGCTATTCTATTTTCAGCCAATGCTTTATTTACAGTAACAGTTTGATCTACCAATCCCTTGTATGTTTCTGTTTTTTCTTTGGCAACCTCAAGTTCACCTGCTAATTTAACAAGCCTTTTGGCTTGCTTATTAAGCTCTTCTCCTTCTGAAATAGAGGTATTTATAAGATTAATTTCTTTTAAAGCTTCACTGTAAAAATCTTCTTCCTCCGTATAGCCATAACCTCTCATTGCATACATAACCCTATTGGCTGCCCCGCGTAAATCTGTCGCAATTTTAACCTCTGGCACATATTCATTTGCAAGAAATTCAGACTCTGTAGTAATTTTAGTCATGTTATATACAGCTATCCCACCTAATAAAAGTGATATTAGAATTAATATTCCAAAACCAACTGCTAGTTTTGCCCCTAATTTTAAATTTTTATAATTCATATTTCCCATTTTTTTAGTTAATGAAAATAAATCTGGAAGGAATTCAATCTTATTTTTAATTCTTAAAATATTGTTTGGTAAAATATTGTTTCCTATAACTTATATTCAATCGAAAACATAAATTTATAACAGTGGCAAATCTTTATCAACATCACTAATATGAAATGCATCACCTTAATCCAAATATTTTAACAAGCATTTCTCAATTTTTTTACAAAAAATCTTTTGGGCAATACAAAAAACAATCTATCAGCTATCTATAATTTTCGCGTATTCTTGATGGAATATAGTCCCATTAATAAAAAAAATTGTAACTTATATTGATGAAAGGTTTGGACAAAATATCATCCTGTACGAATTGTAAATTTTCATGTATGGATTCATACTTAACCAAAGAAGACATACTATTTTTGGATGATAATAAAAGTGAAATGACTTACCTTTCAGGAGAAACTATTTTAAAACAAGGAAGCTATACCTCGCAAATAATCTATTTAAAATCAGGGCTCCTAAAAGTAATTCTTGAAGGAAAAAACGGAAAAAACACTATTCTCAAATTGGTGGCAAGTAAAAACTACATTGCCTTGCCCATTTTAGGAAACACCAAAATATACCCTTATACCGTTGAAGCTATAACAGACTGCGAAACATGTCTCATAAGAAAAGAAACAATTTTGGAGATATTAAATAGAAATATAAATGCCAATCGATTTTTGATTGATTGGTATACGAATGATTATATTTACATGCATTCAAAAATAACGACAATAAGTACACGTAATAATCATGGAAAACTTGCATCGGCACTTTTATATCTTACAAGCGGGGAATTTGAAAAAAACACACTAAATATTTTAACAAGAAAAGATCTTGCTGAACTTGCATCAATCTCAATAGATAGTACAAATAAAATTTTAATGGAGTTAAAGAATGACAGAATTATCGGGATTAATAAAAATAACATAACCATTCTAAAGCCGGAGTTAGTTGAGAAGTTGAGTACAATTAGTTAAAGTTCACAAAAAAGAATGGAAAACGATATTCTATCAGACATCTATGAATCTATAGATACAATAGTTCTTGTTATTAATAAGGATTATTCCATCGAATATATTAATAATTATGGAAAAAAAATCTTTTCTATCAATAATGAAATTCTTAAAGAAAAAAGATGTTTTGATTTAATTTGTAAAAATAGTAAGCCCGTAAAAAATTGCCCGATAAATTGTTTCTCCAGAGAAATAAACACAAACAATAATTTTTTAATCGAACACAACAACCACTTCTATAAAGTTATCAGTAAACAAATAAAAGGCACTGACAACCAAATTAAATTTGTAGAGATTTTCCATGATGTAACCGATTTAGTTAAAAAAGAAAAAGAACAAAAAGCTATAAACCAAGAATATGAATCATTAAACGAGAAATATCTCTCCTCAATAGAAAAGTTAAAAGAAAAAAACGAGTTGATCTCGCAGGAAAAAGAAAAGTATGAATTATTATTTAACAATATGAATTCTGCTTTTGCATTACATGAGATTATTCTAGACAAAGATGGTATTCCCTGCGACTATAGGTTCCTAGGATGCAATCCTGAATTTGAAGGGCAAACAGGATTAAAAGCATCTCAATTAATCAACAAAACAGTATTGGAAATATTACCACAAACTGAAAAATATTGGATTGAAACCTATGGTAAAGTTGCCTTAGAAGGAGTACCTATCCATTTTACTAATTATTCTCAAGAATTTGATAAATATTTTGAAATTGCTGCTTATTCAACGAAAAAAGGTTTTTTTGCCGTAACATTTTATGATGTAACAAGACGAATAAAATATAGCAAAGCACTTAGAACAAAACAGCAAGAACTTAAGGAGGCACTGGATGTTGTTACTGCAAAAGAACAATTATTCCAGACAATATTTAACAGCACACCATCTTTAATGTTATTGCTAGATGAAGATTCCAAAATTTTGCAAATGAACAAGACTGGTTTAGAAAAAGGGTTAATTGAATCAGACAAAACAGGTGGGGTAAGAATTGGTGATGTTTTTAATTGCATTAATGCTAATAACAATTCTATAGGTTGTGGCTTTAGTGAAAACTGTATTGACTGTTCTATCAAAAGAGCTTTTGATTATACCCTGAATACAGGAAAATCATTAAAAAGGAATGAAGCATCAATCCAAATTAAATCAAAAAAAGAGAAATTAACTGTATTAGTTTCTACACACCTTGTTACCAACAAAGGTGAAAGGAATATTTTATTAACATTAGACGATATAACAGAAAAGAAAAAAGAAGAAATTTCTTTAAAAAAGGCAACTATTAAAGCATTAGAAAACGAAGCTAAATTTAAAGCTGCCTTTATGACAAGTCCAGATGCCCTAAGTATTACAACACCAGATGGAACCTATACAGAGGTTAATGAAGGTTTTTTAAACCTAACAGGATACACCCGTAAAGAAGTTATTGGAATAAAATCATTTGCCAATAAAATATGGTATAATCTTGGCGATAGAAAAAATTTTATTCAAGCACTTCTAAAACAAGGGAAAGTAGAAAATTTCGAAGCTTTGTTTAACACTAAAAATAGAGGCATAAGAACTGCTGTGTTATCTGCCAGCATCATCAAAATTAACAATGAACCTTTTATTCTTGCAATAACAGGGGATATCACAGAAAAAAGATTGACAGAGGAAAGATTAAAAGCTGAAATTGAAATTGCCGAAGCTTTTGCAACAACGGATAGTAGTTTAGTTTTCCATAAGGTGTTAGAAACCCTATTAAAATTGTTTAAATGCGAATACGGAATATTTGGTTATATCAATAAAAAGGGAGATTTAGTTAGTCCTTCTATGACCTACAAAATATGGGATAAATGTGAAATGCCTGAAAAGGACATTATTTTTGTTAAAGAGAAATGGGGTGGTAGTTGGGGTGAAAGTTTAAAAAAGAAAACGAGTATTATTAAAAACAAAAACCTACAAGTACCTTTTGGACATATTAAACTAAAAAACACACTAGCTGTAGCCATTGTAGATAAAGACAAACTCATCGGACAAATTGTACTTGGCAACAAAACCAGCGATTTCACTGTTAGCGACAAAAACCATCTGGAAGAATTTTGTCAATATATCCTGCCGCTATTAAAAGCTTTTTTAAATGAATTAAATTACAAACAAGAAATAATTGAAGAAAAAGAAAAAGCAGAAAAAGCAGATAGGTTAAAATCTGCATTTCTTGCAAATATGAGCCATGAAATCCGTACCCCTCTAAATGGAATCATGGGATTTACAGATATCCTAACAAGCCAACGCGATTTTTCCCTGGAACAGAAACAAAAATATTCTACTATTATTAGAAAAAGCTCAGAGACTTTGATGCAAATTGTAAATGATATACTTGATATTTCTTCGTTAGAAAGCGGCAATTTACATCTTTTAAAAAACTCTTTCAATATAAACACCTGTCTTACGGAGCTCCTCAGTTTCTTTTTGCACAAAATTAAGGATCGTAATAAAACAATAGAACTTATTCTTAAAAATCCAACCGAACAAATTATTCTCGAAAATGATGAAACTCGATTTAGACAGATATTTACAAACCTTTTAGACAACGCAATAAAATTTACAACGGAAGGAGAAATTCAATTTGGGGTAAATGAAATAAATAAAAACCAAGTTATTTTCTTCGTTTCTGATACTGGAATAGGAATTCATGAAGATAAGCTTGAAATAATCTTTAATCGTTTCAGACAAGGTGAGGAAGAATCTACCCGTGCTTACGGAGGCAATGGTTTGGGGCTTGCAATTGTTAAAGAGCTTGTTCAACTAATGGGTGGTAAAATCTGGTTAAACTCAGCGCTAGAGGAAGGGACTACTTTTTATTTCTCATTACCAATTTGATGGTTCTCTATTTTTCAAGAATTGTATCTATCTGCTTTAGTGCATCCTCAAGAGGTTCGTCTGGCAATAAATAATTAAGATGCCCCCAAAATTCCAAATCATAGGTATGAATCTGATCCTGAAAAATCTCCCCTATATTGGCAACCTCTTTATATTTAAACCGTTTCACATCCGCTGTATCAATATTATTAACTGCTAACTCAGTAATAGTGGAAAAATCATTACCAAACAATTTATCTCGTTTTCTTACTCTAAACTGAGTCTCAAACCTGATATGACTTAACGAAAATTTCCCATTCACCTCCCTGTATTTCACCAAATAATTAGCTCCTAAGGCTTTTACTTTCACACCCTTTGAGCGTTTTACAATCATAGTGTTTGTTGCCTTATTTAATTTATTCTGACTTAATGAGAAATCTGCACCCCTTATTCCTAAAGTTTCAACGTCAATAAAAATTTTTCCTTTAAATAAAGAGAAATCCTCATCAACTTTGGGTTCAAATTCAATTACATAGGTAGGATGTTCATCGAATAGTATGATATCAGAAAGATTATATTTATAGAACTGAAAGTTTTCTTCGGATATTAAATTTGATGGATTTTTTGCAATATCAAGAATTAAACTTGTTTCAATCCCACCTTTTAATTTTAACATAAAAGTATCAAGCCTGGAAACATTTAAAGTCTTACGGCTTTTAAATACTTTCACTAAATCATTCGAATAGTCATTTGTATAAGGTGCCTTATAGATAAAAAGTATAGCCTCGGAATGTGTTATATATTCGCGGTTACGTTTAATTGTTTCCCTGTAAAATGTTGTATAAAGGGCCGGTTTTGTGCTAAAATTATCTGGTATTTTTTCCACCGCTGATCTAAGCAGGCTAATTGGTTCTTTTTTGCGTATGATTACTTCCTGTATCGGTATATAATCTTGTTTTAACATATAAATTTGGAAGGTTGTATCCAGGTTACTAACGGGTAATTTTAATGACTCATACCCCATACTTGCTATCGAGATTGTTTTATTTTCATATTCCTTCGGGATTTTAAAAAGAAACCGGCCATCTTCGTTTGAAATAGTACCTATACTTTCACCGGTAATACTTACTGTTGCAAAAGGGACTTCTTTATTGGTTTTAACATCTCGTATCTCTCCCCTGATATTAACAAAAGGATAAATATCAATCTCCGGCACAATACTATCTTGTGATGAATATTCTGCAATTTGTCTTGAAATGATTATCTGATTTCCAACAATTTTTAAGTCAAAATCATTTTTACCAATTAACGTGGAAATAATCTCACTAAGTTTCTTATCTCTAAATGAAAAAGAGATCGCTTTTTCACTATCAATATAATTTGCATCATAGGAGAAATGATATCCTGTTTTCTGGCTTAGTTCTACAAATGCTTCATAAAAAGATATATTTTCAAAGTTGAAACTATATCTTTCTGATAAAATTTCTTCCTGAGAAAATGCCACATTACTAACCAGGCAAAAAATACATATGAATAAGATGTATAATAGTTTGTTCAATTTTTTGCATTCGTATGCAGTAAAGTTATATCAGAAGAACAGATTTAACAACCTTCTCCTTTTATCACATAGATATTATTTTTCTGTGTGAATTCAAGATTGAAAGTATTGCAGATAATGTTTAAAATATCTTTCAAATCTTCCTGAACAAATGTTGAATTTGTAGATGTATACAAACATCCTCCAATTTTTGGATCTGCTAATTCTATTTTTACATCGTAAACTTTACTGAGTGTTTTTGTAATATCGTTTAAGTAAGCATCCTTAAAGAACAACTCTTTTGTTTTCCACGCCAGATAATTTTTATCCGTATTTTCTTGTTTAACAAGGATATTATTTTCGAAGCGTCCAATCTGACCAGGTTCAACAATCATATTGTAATCCGGATTCTTTCCATCTGATACTTGTACTAATCCTGTATAAACAAATACTTCAAGCATATCTTCACTTAATGATGTATTAACATTAAATGAAGTCCCTAAAACCTTTACATCTGCTTTCTCTGTATGAATTATAAAGGGCTTTGAAGCATTTCTGCTAATATCAAAAAAAGCTTCACCGGTTAAACGGACTTCCCTGGAGTTTTCGCCAAACCTCTTTGGATACGAAAGGGTTGAATTATCATTTAAAGTTACCTCGCTACCGTCTGATAAAATTATAGTTCTTGTTTCTGAATTTAATTTTGTTGAAACAGTAATAACTCGATTCGAGACTTTATCAAAAACCCGTATACCGGCAAATCCTAAAGCAACAATTATAACAAGAGACGCTGCCATTTTCAAAAAATTATGGGATATTTTAAGGTGCCCCTCTTTTTGTAGTTTACCTGGAGACTTTTGAATTCTTTGAAATTGTTTATCCCAAGCTGATTCTACATTAATATCTCTTTTAATTTTTTGAAATTCAACGGCATGCCAATCTTTTTCAGACTTCTCAAACATGGTTTTATTATCTTCGTCAAGATTTACCCATGTATCAAGAATATCTTTTTCTGAGCTAGTTGCTTCGCCGGCAAAAACTTTTGCCATTAAATCCCATTTATTTTGCTCCGCTTCCCCCATTGGTTTATTCCTGTTTTCTAATTTATGTATTCTTTTAAACTTATTCTCAATGCTTTTAAAGCTTTTCCCATATTTGCTTCAACCGTTTTTATTGAAATTGAAAGCTTTTCTGCAATCTCCTGATATTTTAATCCATCAAAACGGTTCATCTTAAAAATAGATTTTGTCCGCTCAGGAAGTGATTCTATTGTTTGTTCAATCTTTTCATCCAGTTCACCAGCCTTCAGATAATCAATAGGTTCTGGTGAATAATGTGAATCTTTTGAACGGATATAATCTTCATATTTATGTTTTATCATTTCATGCTGAATCCTTAGCAAACAATTATTATGAACAGAACGAAACAAATATGATTTCAGCGATGTAGAAATTTCCAACTTCTCTCTTTTATTCCACAACTGATAGAACAAATCCTGTACCACTTCCTCGGCATTATCAATATCTTTAAGATGAATAAAGGCATACTCAACCAGCTTCTCATAATATTCTTTGAAGATAACCTCAAAAGACTTTATGTCGCCTTTCTTTACTCTGCTATATAATAACTTCTCTGATATCACCTTTAAGCCTTCATTCTTCTGTGCAAGATATAAATTTTAACATCACTTTAAAAAGAACAATTAAAATTGAAAGAACTATCTGTCTTTTAAACTATTCCCGACTTCGCCCGAACTAACTTTATTTATCTGCGAATTGTCAATTCGAACGGAGTCGGGATGTATTTGTTTTTATTTTATAGACAACTTTCCCCTGCCCACAGATTAATAATTTTATTGTTAATCGATTGATGTTAATCTTTTTCTCATCTTCTTATTTATTCTCTCAACAGCATCTTCGATAGAATCTTCAGGTTTGATGTAATTAAAATCGCCCCAGAAATCTTCATCATAAAAGAATGAAACGTTTTCTACGAAGACATCATTTGGTTTTGCTACCTCACTGGATTTTGGTTTAACTACACCTTCTCTTGTTTTATCTGTTATTGCCATTTCAGACATTGCTGTAAAGGTTTTGTTAAACAATCTTTTTTTCCATTTACATTTAAGTACAAGTTCTGAGCGAACATGGTTCAGATACCATTTTCCTTCTTCTTGTCGATAATTTACAAGATAATAGGCCCCAAGAGGTTCAACTTTCATTGTTAATGGTTTCTTTCGAACCAATACATTTGCGGCTTTATCAATTCCTCGTTCGCTTAGATTAAACTCTAATCCGGTAATGGCAAGATTCTCTACATCAAGGAATATTTTCCCGCTATAAAGCGGATAGTCTACATTGGGCCGCTGATCGAATTCAATAACATAATTTTGTCTGTCGTCTATATTAAGTACCCCAATTAATTTGTATTCATAAAATTCGAACATATCTTCAGCTATCAGGATATTTGGATTCTTTACAACATCAAGCAAAACCATTGTTGTTGGCCCTCCTTGAAGTTTAAATATTACTGTATCCATTTTTTTTACATCTTCGCTTTTTCTTCCTTTGAAAATTTTAATACGATCCTGATCCAAATCCTTTGTATAAGATCCTTTATAGACATCAAGTACTGCCTCTGATATGGCAACATAGCTCCTGTTTTCTTTAATCGTTTCCCGATAAAAAGCAGTCATCTTTTCCGGGTTCTCATAATAATTCTCATCTACCCGCCTGAGGGCTGCACGAAGTAACTCAACAGGATCACTTGTCCTGATTTCAACTTCCGGGATTGGTATTGCAGCAGCTTTTAATTCAATAATATTATTCTCTTCTTCTAATTCACTTGCAAGAATTTCATAATTTTTATACCCAACATTAGAAAAACCAATTTTTGCATTTGCTAATTCTTTGGGGATTTTTATAATAAATTCTCCATCAGAATTTGTTACGGTACCAATATTGGTTGATACGATATAGACATTTGCAAAAATCACAGGTTTTTCAGTACTGCTATCTACTACCCTACCTGAAACGGTGTACCTTTTAAGAGTATCTTGTTTTGCATCGCTTCCTTGAGGCGAAGCAGCATACGAGTTAACTCCCAAGAAAAGTATACTAATTAATAGTACTACTTTAATTTTTAAATTATTGTTTGTTTTCATCGTTTTATATTTTAAATCGTTTATTCTATTAACACAAGGCCTTCGTGCATCATTTTCACTTTCACATATAAGATATTTAAACTTTAAAATACCCTATTTTAAAAATTCTTATAAACCCCGATTATTTTACAAGATCATTTTTGTAATTTAGGGAGCAGATAAATAACCCTACAAATTATCCTTTAAATCTAACAAAATGCCAAACAAAACAATAAAAGTATTATATGTTGATGATGAGCCCATTAACCTCGATCTATTTAAAATAAACTTCTCATATAAATATGATATTTTAACATCGATTAATGGAGAACAAGGCTTAGAAACGCTAAGTCAAAATTCTGATATAGTTGTTGTTGTTAGCGATATGAGAATGCCTAAAATGAGTGGATTAGAGTTTATCAACAAAGCTCGAACTGAATATCCGCATATTAAATACTATATTTTAACTGGCTTTGAACTTACTCCTGAAATTGATGCAGCAATAGCAAGTGGTGTTGTAAAATCTTATTTTAGAAAACCTTTTGATATTCATGAAATAGATAATGAAATAAAAAAGGCTTTATCTTAATTCTCATTTTACTTATCTAACCACCTTTTAAAACTTGCAGTTTTATCTTTTCCAATTATTATCTGTTCTTTATGGGCAGGTTTTGTTTCCAGCGTGAGTTTTCCTTGGAAATAAGAATGGACTAAAAATAATTACAATAGGCTCTTTGAAGAAAAACAAAAAAAATAGACTGTTTAATAAATTTGTCCTGAAAAGAAAATGCTTAAATTTGAACCGCAAAAAAACCAACTAAACAATTAGTCTATTAGGGCTTAATAAAAACATGAAAATTAAATTAAGCGTATTAAACCGGGACTTTAAGTTACTTGATGATAAAAAAGACAGGCTCTTATTTATAAGTATTTGTTTTGTTTTTGCAGTTCTATTTATAAATATCTTTGTCCCTTTCAACATTAACAGATGGGGTTCCGACTCTGGCTTTATTCAATTCATCAGACTTTCAAGTTATGGGTTTGTAGTTGGCATTGTTTTTCTGTTTACACAATTTCCATTAAGAAAATGGTTTAACACAAGTCATTTTAAAATAAAAAGTTACATTCTCTGGTTGCTGATTGAAATAAGCCTGATAAGTTTAGTTTATATATTTTTGTATGGTAATCCGATAGGTAATTTTTATAATGATTTAGTTTTCTCTTTAAAATATACAACACTCGGTATTTTACTTCCTTATTCCTTTTCAATGATGCTGATTAATTATAAAAATCAGAAAAAAAAACTAAAAGAGCTACACCGTAAAATCGAAAAACCTGTTTTCCAAAACCTGATAAATTTCAGTGATGAAAATGGAAAAATTAAATTTTCTATTCAAAAAAAAGATTTGTTGTTTCTTGAATCAACAGATAATTATATAACTATCTATTACAAAACCGAAAATAAATTACAACGAAAATTAATACGAAATTCCTTAAAAAATATTGAAGAATCCCTGCGTGAACAATCGATAATTAGATGTCACCGAACATACATGATCAACATCTCAAAAATTGAATCAATTCAGAGAGAAAATAAACAAATTCAGCTTAAAATTGAAGGATACGAAAATTTAATTCCTGTATCACGAAAATACACTTCTGTTATTAATGAAGTTATCAGATCTTAGTTTTAGATATTCCGAATATCCGGAAATAAGTGCATCCGCATAAAAACAACTATTTAACAAACAAAAACTTACACTTACTATTTTTTGTAATCTCAGCATTATTAAATTTTGTGTTTTTTATCAGGAATGTTAAACTTCAACTGGTACCAATTATACCAAAATAGGTTCAAACATCCCTAATTTTTGCTTCTTTTTAATGATAAATCAATATTTGTCCCAATCAAATTTAAATCAATTACACCATGAGAAAAAAACATGAAAAATATGGGATTTCGTTGTTTGTTGTAATAACTATTTTGTTCTCGGCAACAATTGTTTCCGCCCAAAATAAAAATGATTTTATTGGGACATGGAATTATGAAGCACCTTATGCTCCTTATGGATATGAAAAGGGAAAAATTCTTATGAGCTTCGATAAAGACAATGAGCTTATTGGCGAAGTTGAATTCCAGGATGGTTATAAGATAAAAATGAAAGACATTGAGATAAAAGAAAACAAGTTAATTTTCGGCATAAACATAGATTACGAATACATTAAAACTGAAGTATCAGTAAAAGAGAAAAAGATGAAAGGAATTGTTAACTCCCCAAATGGAAAAATAGAGTTAACTGCCAATAAGAATTAACTGAGAAACTCATAAATCAAAATTGCTCTCGTCGATCTAGCTTTAATTGAAAGCTCTATTCATCTTTTTAATTATAAACAGATGAGTAGACTTTCTCTTTTAATGAAACTATCTTATCCTCCAACTAAAGTCCCCGGTTCAAAATGCAATAACCTGGGAGCACAAATGTTCTCTGTTTCTCCAGAAACAATCTGGACAACCGTCCAGGTTATTAGCGCTGTAGAAATAAGTGTTGAAATAATATTTTGAGGAAAATACCCCATCTCTTGCCCACTTGTTAACAGGGTTTCTCCTGCCTCCATTAATTTTCCAGTCGGATTAAACCCTTTGCTGTTTTCAAGAAGATTCTTCATAAATAAAGCGGAATTATTTTGTCTTCCTAAAGTAATATCTTCCAGTGATGGGCTTTCCTTACAAAAAACCATACATGAACCACCAAACCCCAGGTTAAACGGCTGAATACACCACCCTTTTTTATCAACAATAACTTTACTGATTTCGTAAATAACCGAAGTATCAAAATCAGCTGAATTGACTACAACATCAATATTATTGAGCGACTCACTTAAATCCTGTTGCTCAAAAAATCTGTTGTAGGCTTTTACATTTACTTCAGGATTAATCTCTGTAAGTAAAGATGCTGTTGCAGATGCTTTATTTATTCCTAAATCTGCAACAGAAAAGGCTTGTCGGTTCAGATTAGAGATACTAACATTATCACCATCCCAAAGCACAAAATTCTTTACCCCTACCCGAATTAACGACTGTGCAAGTTGTGACGCAAGCCCTACACCTATTAATGCAACTTGCAATTTTGCCAGTTTCTCCTGAACCTCCGAACTAATAAACGGCTGATTTCTCGAGTATAACTGGTCCTGATTTAATTTCTCCATGATAAATATTTTGTTTAGAAGCTAATATCCTGGCAAAAGCAGGTCTTTCTTTTTCTAATATTGGTTTAACATCTTCCAATGATACCATCATTGTTACAACAAAAGAATTCCTATGATATTCCGGATCAAAATAAGGTTCGGATATTCTTCTGAACCCAACTGCTTCATAAATGGGCTCTTCATCAACATATGCATCTAAAACCATATGTGTGTTTCCCATCATCTCCACGCATTGATATGCAGCAGCCATTAATCTTAGAAATAATCGGGAAGAACGATGTTGAACACTTACTGCAAACCTGTTTATTTCAACAATTGTTTTGTTCTCCCTGTAGCTATCCAAAGAGAACAATCGTTCAAGAGGCAGGCCTTCTTTGCTATCTGGTACAATACGAAGAGTCCCTGCTATCTGTGAGTACTGATCGAATGCAACATAATTATAAGAATATGCATCGTATTTATCTGTAAGCCTGTTTCCTATCCAGGGAAACCATTGTAATTCTTCTACAAAAACTTTATATCGGAATTGATATAATTTTTCCAAAGTAAAAAGGTCTGTTACTCGTTTGATTTTCATAATAAGTTGGTTTTTAATAAATTGACTATGTTTACTCTCCGGTTTTTTTGCTTAATTAAAACAAGTCCCTAAGTTCCAGCAGCATCAATTTGTTTAAATGCCATAAAAAACAAAACTTCTTCATTTTAAGGTATTTAGTTACAGTATTACAATGACACGCTATTTATTTCTAATCAGTAGAGGATTAACAGGCAATTTGTTAATTTATTTGGGTTTAGGGACTAATTAAAAACTAATAGTTTATCATTTCATACATTTCAATAACGTTAGTTAAAAATACTATCTGCAATAAATACATTTAATTGTATTGTTTGTAAATGTAGTTAAAGCACAAAAATATAACGTACATTATAATGGAAAAAACAAAAAAAATATAACTGTCTCTTTTTCAAAGAATGCAGGACTAATATCTAATGAGAAGATATGAGTATTTTTAACATATATTTTCTCATTTATTATATAACGATCAAATGTAGTTGTTCTGTAAAAATTACCCTTTAGACTTCAAGATTTCACACTTAATTTCTTGATTTTGTTGGCTACCCACAATAGACTCATTCCTCTTTTATCATCTAGGGTTTCGATGCTTATCCTTTTGGCTTTTAAATGATTTAGCTAAACATATAAAAACTATCGGGTATGAATAGAATTGTTTTCTATCTTTATTCTCCAATTATGTAGCTTATAGAATGAAATACTGGCCAATAATCCTAATCTGTTTTGTCGTGTACTCATGTATTGATAACCCATCCTTATCCATAAAGGAACGATATGAAATTTCACGTAAAAATTTAATCCCTATAGATCCCTCTGATGTCCCCAACTACTGGTCGACATGGGGAGCACAGAACTATGCAGGTGATACTGTAATTGCGGAAGAAGTAACAAAAGCAGATAAAACATATAGTAAACAGGCAAATCAAGTTACCGAAGAAAATATATTTGGTTCAAAAGAATGGACATCATATTTTCCAAAAGCTAATAAGGATTTATATATATTGTTTGATCTTGGCTGGAATACAGAGACAAATTCAAAGCTAAAAGACGAGTGGCAATTCGGGGATTTTGAAGTTGCAGAAGATAAATTTCCTTCATGCACTGGTACAACAGTTAAACGCCTAATCAAATTAAATGATCTTTGTAAAGAAGCAGGATGGAAAGGGGCTGCACTTAGGTTAGCGGCACACCCGGCTGTTGCAGCATATTCTGTAGATTATCAATTGGATAAAATCAGAAGATATTTTTACGAAAAATTTCTTATCTGCAAAGAGGCCGGAATTAAATATCTTAAGATTGATGATGGTTTTTACACAAACAACAATGAATTCAGAAGGATGATTACAAGTGTGGCAATTGAAGCCGCTCCCGATCTTATTATTGAACACACGCAAGCTTTGACTCCAATAAACGATTATACTTCACCTTACGATTCGATTGTTTCTCATAAGACCGGTACATTTAAAGATTGGGGCAATGGTTCGTTATTGGAAAATTCTATCGAGACTGTGAGTTTTAGTGATGTTTTTCATATCCATGATGTAACAGAACAGTTATCCACTGCTACGACATTAGAAAGAGTATCCCAGATTCTGGCTCAATTTACTGAACCTACCATTACACAAGGAATAATAAATTGTGGCGATGAATTATACGTGGCTGCGGCTCTCGGATGTTGTATGGGCATAGAAAGACATCCTCTTTTTATTGAAACTTCTGAATTACGATATGATCCTTTCTCAAAAAAAGATAGAATTGATGAAGTTTTTCGTGCAGTAAGATGGCAACGTATTGCAGGACCTGTAGGAGTTGGAAATTCAAAGGTATTTATTGATGCCAGAAGACTAACAGATAGTTGGATTTTTAATGAAGGAGATACCTGGGCAAATTGGTTAGCCGGGGATACAATCATCCAAAAAGCTCCGGCAAGAGTAAGCAGAGGCATGGAACTTCCGATCGTAGATTCAAAAAGAAAAGAACCCAGCTATGTTGTTTGTTCGGTACATCCCAATGGAGCTGTTGCAGTTGCTTCGTTACCCAGGGTTTCTATAGATTCATCCAGGCTTTATTATCCATTAGTTGACATAAAAATACAAGTGAATAACTGGGATAAACCAATTGCTATTTTTGGAAAATCAAAATCAGTAACTATTAATTTTGAAAAACTACCCAAAAATTATAGTGTATGGGGACAAGATCTAGCTGCAAATAAAGCAGTAGAAATTACTGATTTAATTGAAAAAACAGAAAATAGCATTAAACTCCCTGGCAAATTAATAAACGAAATCGGGCTTCTTGCTGCTACTCCTGGTGATAAATCTTATCCGGGGATGATGTTGGTAATTGAAAAACAAAAATTCTTCGAGTAATTACTTTAAATCCGCAAGTCTTTTTGTTAAACCACAAATTACGCAGATTAACGCGAACAGAGGAAAAAGGATGCTAAAAATCGGAGCCTCGCGAACAGAAAACTGCCACCCCATTATCATCCGATTTTTGGCCAACGAACCTTTGGCAACCTGATTAAATTAGCAGTAACATTTTAATACAAAGATTTTGGACTTTTTCAAGTTCGACTAGTTATCAACCTGAAACCTAAGTACTGTTTTTAGTTTTTCCAGAGCAACTCTTCTTGCATCTGAAAGGTATATCTCTCGATGAATCTTTGACTTTCTTTTCAAATCGTTAGCTAAAGCAAACTCTTCCATCAGCTTAAAACTTAAAGGTTCATTATCATAACTCCCTAAATGCAACATTTGAACGCAAGCACCTTCAGTTATTTTCTCAAATTTAACTTTATCCAACAATGCATGAGCTTTTTTATCTTTTGTAATTTCAATTATCTTCTGAGCATAGGTCACATCAACAAAGTCTGGCTGCCGGATCATTAATGTAAATACAAAATCATCTTTATTTATTATACCGTTGAAATTCTTTCTTGCTTCTTCATTTAAATCCCAGATTCCTTCCAAAGGATATACTTTGTAATCATAATATCCCTCTGGTTCTAATCCTTTTTTGGGACTCATTTTAATTGCATATGCAAGTGAATACAAAACACCTATATATTCAGAGAATGCTTCATCATTAGGATTTCCACTCCCTTTAATAGTAAAAAAGCTATATTCAGGAATTTTAATAAACTCCGGTTTATTCTTAGGGAGATAGATGTTCTTCTCCTGTTTTTTCCAATCAAAAGTCATGTTATATTATTTTAAGTTTAACAGGAGACTAAATTATAGTCCGTATGTGACAACCTTATGTCAGTTGAAATGTAATCTTTTTCTTTTTTAAAAATTGTTTCTCAAATTCAATTTTCTGTAAGGAATTATCATTGACACCTTCTTTTTATAGTTCAAATATTCCTCACCAAAATCTTTTATTAATCTTTTTTCTTCTGACTGTTTCAGATAGAATACAGCAAAAACAAAAAATACGCAAACAATTAAAAATCCAAAAACTGAATTAAGATATATTACTATTGAAAAGTATAATGAGAAAACTCCAAATACCATTGGATTTCTTGTGTATCGATACGGACCTGAAACAACTAAGATTTTTGTCTTCGGACTTACTGAAATTCCGAATCCCTCTGTAGGCCCGCCTTTTCCTTTCTTCAATAAAAAGATATTAGACCATATCATAAAATATGTTCCCAACACAAAAAACAATATTGAAATTATTTTTCGTATTAAATCCAGCATAATAATATTTGAACCTAATGATAAACTATCAATACATGGCAATTTATATAATCCGAAAGGTATTGCTAAAATAAAAATGATAATTCCTAAAAGATATCCAATAAAATATTTTCTGACATTACTCATTACTTAATAGATTACGATTTCAAAAGCATTCTATTAAAACTTATTTTTACTCATAAATAAAATAGATATAAATACGCTTCATGATTGTTATTTTTTTAGTATCAATCATTGGTAGCAAAAAAATCTTATAGACACTTTTTTTTTATTTGATAAATTATTTTAGAATCTACGATACTCATCAAAACTAATAGTGAGATCCATGGATAGTATGTCCATGAAAACCCAGGGAATACTTTTTGTCCAAAAATTAACAGAACTATTAATCCTGTTGCATAAACAACTTCGAAAATTCTTCGATTATTAGCTTTAAAAAGCAAAACGAATAAAGCGGGAAAACTCCAAAAAACATTGCAATTATTTCTAAATGCTAAATTATCTAAAAACAATGATGTCAGTAACAATATAACACCTAACAATACAAATAAGGAATGGTAAATGTAAAATGTCAGTTTTCTTGTTTTAGGGTAAAAAAAGAGTCCCAAAATGAAAACAAGAACAAAAAAAAGCAAGGGAATAGAAAAAATATTGAATTTCTTAGTTTCCGGGGACATATCAATAACAGTATCTACCTTTAAAACTCTTTTTGAATCTTTAAGAATCAAATCTATAAAGTCTGGCAGAAACATAAAGTCTTCACCCTTCGCTATTTTATCTGCAGTTTTTCCAAGAGCAAGATTTACCCCTAAATTTATCCAATAGTTTTTTGACATATACGGTTTAAGTAATTCACGAAATGTTGTACAACAATAATTAGAAGTATCATAATCCATTGAAAAAAAATTTACTTCCTCAAGTAAATCCCGAATTCGTGTGGCACAATTGTCATAAAAGAAATCATATTTATAAAATCTTTCCTTCGAATTGTAGATTTGATTTAATCTCAAATAAATATAATCTCGTTCTTCTAACGATAAATTTATGGTTTGTTGATGAATTGTACGTTGTTCCAGATAAGCATTACGCAAGAATGTTTTATAGCGATAGATAGACAAGAAATAGTCGAGATTACCTCCCATAAATTTTATATAGAAAAAAGGCGAACTGAAATCGAACATACCAAAATTGTAAATATTATCAATTCCTAATGCTTCATCCTGAATTCTAATTGCTGAATGGCCAAAAATTGTGTATGGCTCCTCCTCTGGTTCAAAGGTCAATACTGAAACTTCTGATTTTCTTGTTAATCCAAAAGTATTTTGAATATTTACGAGCAGGATTAAAAAAAACAAAACACGTAAAATATTTTTATAGGGATTCATATCTCGTCTGAAGGTTAATTCTTTATTTTTCTTTTAGCAGATAATATCGGTGTTCATCCATTAATTTTCCTTCTTTAAAAACAGCTTTCTTAAAAATCCCCTCTTTTTGAAATCCATTTTTTTCTAAAACTTTCATAGAGGCTATATTATTTTCAAATACTGCGGAATATATTCTCTCAAGTTGCAAGTCTTTAAATCCATACGTAACAATTAACCCAACAGCTTTTGAAACAATACCTTTACCCCAGAACTGTTCTCCTAACCAATAACCTATCTCTGCTGATTTTCTGTAAACATCTTTTTGAAGGATTATTCCAATTACACCACATAATTCTCCCTGATATTCGATGCCAAAATTTTGTTTTGGATCTTCATCTTTTGTCAAATTAATAAAAAATTCAGCATCACTAATTTTATATGGATGAGGGAAATAGTCTCGTAGGTTCTGCCATATCTTTATATTGTCTGCAAGTTCTGCCAACTTGGTTTTATCATCAATTTCCAGCTGTCGTAATTTTATCATATTAAAACCAGTTAAATTTTTGTTTTCCATCTATTATAAACAAAAAAAAATCAAAGGAACAACTTTTCCTAATACACATGGCAATATTTTATACGACTAGAAAAATTGATTTAACTCAAATTATATATTGGAAAATTGGAATAATGGTATCCATATGGCGCAAGGTACTGTCTTAAAATCCAAAAATCCCTCCAAAAATCCCAGATTTTCATCGGCCAGTCTTCTGCCTCCAGTAAATCGTACGGATTGACTAACGCTAGCCATTTTCCTTGTCAGAATCACACGGATTTGTCTACTCCAGTCTTCTGCCGGGTCAGAATCGCGTGGATTTATCAAAGCCAGCGTTTTTCCTTAACAAAATCGTGCGGATTAGTCGAAGCTAGCCATTTTCCTCGTTAGAATCACACGGATTAGTCGAGGCTAGCCATTTTCCTTGTCGGAATCATACGGATTAGTTGAAGCCAGCCGTCTGCCTCAACAAAATTATACGGATTTGTCTAGGCAGAAGATTTTCCTCATCAGAAACGTACGGGACAGGAGAAAAAATAAATTTTCCTTTAAAATGACGGTCAGGTCGAATGTAGTTAGAACCTTGTTTCTTAACCTAACGACATCGAATTTCTTTTTCTAATTAACCGGATGCTTCTGCTTATTTCGCTTTTTAGCATTTTGTTTTGGCAAGAATCAATCTTTTCCTCCAAAAACGCCAGGCTTTCCGGTATTCCACTCATCGCACGAATAAGTTTCCATCTGATTAGTTCATTGTTCGAATATTTTAAATAACAATTTGCAAGTTTTTCAAAAACATTGGGTTGATAATCATAATAACAGATAAACCCAACAGCATCTATTGCTTCACTTACTTGATTCTCAAAACCATTTTCAAGAACTAACAACAATCTCTCTAATGCAGGTTTACCAATACTTGCAAGTGTTCTTGCTGCTATATCCCGCGGAAGAGGGTAGCTATCTTTTTTAAATTCTTTATCGGGAATATGAACATGCTGGTTTGAGCCTATTCTCCCGAGTTCTTGTATTAATAAAGGTATTGAATCATTCTTATGCGCTTCTAATGCTTTACATATCTCTATTTTAGAATATAGCTTCTTCTCAATTTTTAACGCCCTGATTAGTCTATCTGAAACAAAACTGCGCTCTTGTGAAAGTAATCTTGCTCCCTGCGATCGTTCCTTTGGGATATCGCTTTCAAGCAATTTATATTTTTCTTTAATCGATAAATCCTGAAATTTTATTTCCAGATCTTCCTCCAAATAACCTCTTTGCTCTAAATCTTTCTTACTGCTTTTCATTAAATGCAAATCAAATAAGTTTTAGACGAAAATGAATATAAAATTGCTTATATTCAACCTGTAATCTGATGATTGCTTTATTCCACCAAAAACTTACAAGAATTAAGTTCCAGAAAATTTCCGGTTTCGTCTGTTTTTCTAATTAGAATTGTATATTCCCCTGTATTATCAGAGGTATAAAACTCTATTTGTCCTTTCTGATTGGATGGTACCTGAAATTCCGGATTCCAGTACAAACAGTTTCTTAGATCGGGAATATTCTTTTCGGATTGGGTTAATCCTGTAATAGAATTTTGTTTCTGTTCGTTGAACGATTTATAGCTAAAAAAGGCCCCTCCTTTAGGAAGTTCAGCACCAGCTATATCATTATTTTTACTGAATATACTAATGATGCCTGCATACAACATCTCCCCTTTTAAATAATTTGTATTTACTACATCAATAAACTTAAATCGTTGGGAGTGGATTCCCAGGATCGTTGATAAATCATAAATCGGTATATGATCCAGTAAAACCATTGGCATGGATGATGACCAGTAATTTCCATTTACAACTTCCAGATAGCTAATCTTTTTCTTTTTAAGTAACAACACATCGGGTATTAACTCAAAAAACACTTCTCCCAGGTTAGGTAAAACTATATATTCATCTAGAAACAATCTATCTTCGGGCTTTCCGTAAAAATAGACAGGCATTTCACTTGTCTTACTGCTATCTTCACTTTCTTTAGAGATATTTTTTAAAGGATAAGTGGCAAGAATCTGACTATTTATTGCTAACTCTTCTGCCTGCTGCTTTTGTTTCTTTGTCAAATTAAATTCTTCTGTTGATAATGGATAATGATAATTTACAAATCCATTATTTACTTTAAAAGACACGTCAGTCTCTTCATTCCCTGCAGGGCATAAAAATAAGTTTAATTCCCCTTTTTGTTTTGGTAACGTGAATTCAAACTTCCCTTCCTCAGTTGTTAAGGTTTGATCAAAATAAGGATTATCCCCTACAATTGAAAGGTTAACGGTCATCCCTTTTTTTACGGGCATTCCATCTATATCATTCATTGTCCCGGAAAAACTCAAACCCCTATTTTCCGGCATATTTGTAATATTATTCAAGGCCTGTGGAGATGTTGGTATTTTTGTACTGATTGTTCCCGCCATATACAAACTATCCAATGTATTGGATTTCACTACAGAGACAACAAAATTTGATTCATTCAACGGATATTTATCCAGATTTATTTCCAGAATCACCTTCTCTCTTTTTTTGTAACTTGATTTATTGGTATTTACAGTGAATTCGTTAGAATATTTATAATTAGCCTGATTATTTAACTCAATATTCTCTTTCGCACTTTGAGGAGTTACAACCTGTTCTTCAAATGGATTAATTACAATAATTTTTGCATAGGAAAAAGCTTCAGGACCGAAATTAGACATCCATTTGGTATACGCTCTTAAAAAATAATTGCCCGTAATAAGATCTCCTGGAATTTCAAGCGACCCAAAAGTCCCCTTTTCGTTCAACGGTAATTTTTGTTGGAGTTCTACTTGTCCATTTTGATTTAGTAGTTCCACATATAATACTTTACTCCATTCTATTTCCCCCAGACTCTTTTCCTTTGTATAAAATGCATCAAAATAAATAACCTCTTGTACTGCATACATATTCCGATCGGTTAATAATTGAATATGTTCCCCAACAATAATTGGTGTGTTATTTTCAAAAGTCGTGAAGGCCTTTACATTTATAAAAGTTGCTAAAAGAGAAAAGATGAAAACCATTTGTATTTTAAGCTTCCAACGTAATCCTTGTTTGTTTTTTTTATTTTCTTTCATAAAATTAATCCTCCCAAAAATCAGGTGCTACAGATGTACCTCCACGGGCAGTGCAGTCAAAACAAGCACTATCCTGCGACATAATAATATCAGGTGAATATGTATCAACATAGAGATAAGCCGAGGTAGGCCACTCTGAATGATCGTCAGGTAAAACTTCGTAATCACAGTAATCAACCACATAGATTGTCCAATCTCTTTTCGCAAAAATTCTTTTCTCTTTTACTGTTGCTGTGTTAAAGTATCCAAGAACGATTTCATCTTCATCATTCTCATTTTTAATATTTGAAATTATACTTTGCGGTTGAGCTTCATAAAGATCCCCAGCATCTTCAAATTGTGACTTCAAGGCACTCCAAAATGTATATGCTCCTTCGCTAATACCAAATTGCCTGACAAGTAAACTGTACTTATAATATAAACGCGGAGTCTGATTCGATACATAATTAATCTCTACGGGTTTTAATTGCGTCTCTATTTGTGCTGTATGAACGGTTGTCACCTTTTCAGTCATATAACAAATTGGAACAAACACAGATTCATCAAACATGGTTATCACTTCATTATTAAGCATGGCATTATTCTCATAATAAGCCTTATACATCCATGTTTCTACCATTGACCAACGACAATATCTTGCCTGCTCCCCCTCTCTCTTTACATTTACATAGAATTGTGCCCCTTGAACAACTTCCTGCTCTTCTACTCCAACAACATCTTCTTCAATAGCATAATAAAGCGAATCAATATCCGGACATTCAACCATCTTGTCATACTCTGAAGAATATACATCTCCATCACTGGTATTTACAACCAACCGATAACTTACTCCAACCTGGATGTATTGTTCTTCGATATGACAGGTATATATCCCATCTTCTGATTCTTCATAATTAAAAACATTGCCATTATCATCCTCAACATAGACTACACAGCCTGTAACCGGTAACCAATCCCTATCGTTATAATTTGACGATGTAGAAACTTCTACTTTTTGTATACTATCAGTTTCTATTATTTCGCCAACAATAACCATCGAACTCTCATACTTATCTATATCCGGGTTAAATGGTTCTACACATGTAACGAATATTATCACAAGAGAAAAAAACAATAAGTAACTCTTGTTTCTTTTATTTTTTGAAGTATTACTATTCGCTGAGTTAGTTACTAGCATAATTTCCTAATTTGAAGTTCCAAGAAAGGGTAACAATGGGTTGGTTGAAAATTGATAATTTATAAGATTCTATATTTCCGTCGTCAGAGGTAAAAAATACAGAATATGCATTGCTTCTTCCTGTCAGGTTATAAAAATTAAGCATCCAGAAACTATGAGCTATCTTTTTATTTCTAAGATTTCCTTCCAGGTTTATAGAAAGATCCATTCGGAAATAATCAGGTATACGGAATTCATTACGTTGCGAATACTGCATATATTGTCGACCATCCACATAATAAATTGCTACTGGAAAGGTTGTTGGCCTTCCTGTATAATATACCATATTTAAGGAAACACTTAAACGTCTGTTACTTCGCAATGTTGAAGCTAAATTTAAGGAATGGGGACGATCATAGTTTGATGGATAAGCAAGACCATAATTTATCCTGTCTTCAGCATTGTCTCCATCTACCAGCATTGTTGATTTAGAATAGGTATAAGACATCCAACCGGTGAATTTCCCTGAAGTCTTTTTCACCATTAACTCTACGCCTTTAACATCTTGTTTCCCCTGAAGTGTCTGGGTCTCAATAGGAGCTGAAGAGAAAAAATCTGCACCATCCTTAAATTCAAGTATCCTGTCTGACCACTTTCTATATAATTCAACAGACATATTTACCCCAGCTTTATTGTAATTCTGATAATAACCAATCGAGACCTGGTCACTTACTGATGGTTTCAGATAGTAATCAGCCATTTTCCAATAATCTGTCGGTGAAATTGCAAAAGTATTGCTCAACAAAAACAGATACTGTTGCAATCGGTTATACGATGCTTTTATGGAATTATTTCTTCGTAATAAATAAGTAAATGAGACACGAGGCTCCAGGCCTGAATAGGATTTAACAATATCACTCCCACTATAACTCAGTGTATCCATAATGTTATCCAAGGTCTTGGAAGACGACTCCGGATATGTACAAACTTCTGCCGGGCCAAACATGCTATAAAAACTATAACGCAGACCTCCATTTAGGGTTAAACGAGGAGTTATTGAATATTTATCTGAAATATAAATTGCTGATTCAACTGCTTTTTCTTCTCCCAAAACAACTTTTGTCCTTAATGATTCTGTTCCATATGGATTTACTTCTCCTCTATTGTTTATATAGAGAATTGAATTTAAACCATATTCTATCATATGCTTTTCGAACCTAAACAATGAAAAATCGCTTCTCAACTCTAAATGATCTATTGAATAAGAATGAGAGTATTCGTCTGCCAGACTTGTCAAATCAACATTTTCTAATTGATATTTAGAATATGCCAGACTAAAATCTGCTTTGCTCTCAGGAGAGAAAGAATGGTTAAGATTTACAGATGCACCAGCATTGGAGTAATTGTAAATGTTATTATCAGAAAAACGAAAATCATCAGAACTATAATATCCAAATACATTCATTTGATTTTTTTCATTTAATTCTCCATGGATATTCGCTGTTAAATCATAAAAAGAAGCTTTACTGTGTTTTATATCGTAATCGCTTACATTTTTTAATATCCAGTCTGAATAGGTCGTCCGTGCAGAAACAGCGTAACTCACTTTTTCTTTTATTATCGGACCTTCAACAGCCAGGTTTAAAGTAACCGGACTTATTCCTCCATGAGCTGTTGTTTTTAGCTTATTTCCGTTTCGTGAAGAAATATTAAAAATTGAAGACAGCCTGCCTCCATAATTTGCAGGAATATTACTTTTATATAGGGTGAAGTCATTTACAATTTCCGGGTTAAAGGATGTGAAGAAACCAAACAAATGTGATGTATTGTAAACGGGAACTTTATTTATGTAAAACATATTTTGATCGGCAGAGCCGCCACGGACATTTATACCCGAAGAACCTTCCCCAACACTCTGAACTCCCGGAAGCATTAATGCTACTTTTATAATATCCTTCTCACCTAATACAACCGGTATCTCTTTCATCTTCTTTAACGAAACTCTTTCATAGCCCATCTGTATACCTTCCACATTATGGTAGCTACTCGCTGATATTTGTACTTCATCAAGAGCAATTAAACCAGACTCCATCATTATATCAGTTGATGCATTGGAGTAAACCTGCCATACAATGTTTTTCTCCTTCATCCCCATACTGTTCAACGTAACATTGTATTTTCCTGGCTTTAAAACAATACTAAATTGCCCATATAGATCTGTAACGGCACCAATCTTTAAATCTTCGATGTAAACAGTCGCACCAATTAATGGCTCGTAATTATCGGCATCTTTTATTTTACCTGTTATAACAGCCTTTCTTTTTGTCGAACCATCATCATTTCCAAGAACAATAGTTTCTATTTTAAGTGCTTTTCTGCCTGTAATATAATTTCGTTCAGCTTCTGTTAATCCATCTTCACCTTCAACACCAGCTATGCCTTCAGCTTCACTACCTGAAGAGTAATCCGGAAGTTCAGTAATAATTTTTGTTCCTCCCGTTAAATAAATATTTAGATTACTATCGATATAAAATTTAATATTTGCTGTGGCGAATTGTTCGGACAGTATTTTTCGTAGAGAAAGTTCCTCTCCTTCGGCATTTATTGTTATCTCTTCTACCCAATCCGGGTGATAATAAATATGTATTCCTGTTTGATTCTCTACCTCATTTGCAAATTGCACAAATGGCATATTTTTAAATGTCCCTGAAAAAACCACATCCTTTTTTTCCTGGGCATGTACAGAAAAAAAAGAGAAAAAAACACAAATTATAAGAATTAGTTTTGCTCTTAATTCAGGCATAGATCAGTTTTTATTAGTTAGTTATAAGCTCATCACAGAATTGCAGCAACAATTTCATCTCTTCATCTGAAATAATTTTTACGCTTAGTCTTCTTGATTTTAGATATTTCTTAATTTCTGTTTTATATTTCTCATCGAAAATCTTACGAAATGACCGATTTGATTTATATTGGATAAAATCGTCCTGAAGTTTAATATACCTACGGGTCTTGGTTGGATGTATTTGTATAACCAAGTATCGGCCCTCAGGTTTTTCTTCTGCTGTTTTAAAATAATAATAATAGCAAGTTAAAGCATTTGCAGGTAACACTTGCATAATTTTTTTTCCTTCACCAGGAAAGTCTATGTATTCAAAATGTTTATTATTTATTGTAAAGCCCTGGATAAATTCATTGTTCAATACAATAGCTCTTTTCAAGTCTTTCCTGTAGGTGTACTCAACTACAACATTTTGATTAACAACATCATATTTGAGATCTACATCATTAAAATTCTTATTATTAACAGTAACAAAACCTTTTACAAATTCATCCTCTCCTAAATAAGGATGGCCATAGGTTGTTAATCTTGATGGCATTAAAACCCTGCCGTTTATCAAATCATGATCAGGTTCCCTTAATGATTCTAAATATTTGTTTACTTCCTGGAAATCAATTGAATTTATCTCAACAGGTTGACCTTTTATTGCTATAGTATTTATTATTGATGTAAAATAAATAATAACAAAAAGAGTTATAAGCCGGTTAATATGCATAGTTAGTCGTAATGAATAATCCACAAAACTAATGAGTTTTACAAGTCTTAAAAATAAAATCGATAAAATTCACGTTTTTATCGATAACTTCTTAGGGTATGAACCACCATAAATAACTAACGGCTTTATCAAGCCAACTAAGCAACGTTAGAAAGTGAATCACTATTTTTCCCCTTTACTTGTTCACTTTTAGCACTTCGAATTTCAGACGGTGATAAACCTGTTTTTAGCTTAAAAATACGACTGAAATAATAAGCTGATTGAAATCCTAACTCGTAACTGATTTGTTTAACAATTTTATTTGTTGACAACAGTAATTCTTTAGCTCTTTTTATTTTAAGATTTAAATGATACTGTGCTGGAGGCACACCCGTGAATTCTTTAAATATTTTTCTAAAGTAGTTATATCCTAAATTATGTTCAGAGGCAATTTCTTTAAAATCGATATTTTTTTCTACATTTTCTCTAAGGAAAAAACAAACCTCATTCATTTTCTTTTCTACCCAGTCATTTTCATTCCCTTTTTGTTTCTGTGTTGAAACAATATCACCAAATAGTTTCATAATCAATCCAGCAATAATTTGTTGGTGACCAGGAATTGCATCCAATGAATTCTGAAAAATCCTGTCATAAGTATCAATAATAACTTCCTTGACTCCGATATAGCTTGTAGGACCTTCACAATAACGAAGAAAATTATCTATCAGATGAGCAGCTATTTCTCCATTAAATCCAATATAGTTCTCTACCCATCCTTTTTCTTTTATTGGATGATACCTGTGCCACTGATCTGGTTTAATGATAATGATTGAACCAGGCATTACTTTATAAGAACCCGAAGAATCTTCAAATTCACCTTCTCCCTCTGTAATATAATTAAGCTGATATTCTTGTAATGTACGCCCCGTATTCCATGTAAAATAATATTCAGAAGGATGCGTACTTAGTGGGTATGCTGTATGTGGAGAAATTCTTGATCTGCCTGCTACATTGATATATAAACCCCAATCAATGTCTTCCTGTTCTGATGTTAGATATTTAAAAAAATCTTTCATTTGTTTCTGTCAGTTTTATATCAAAGAGTCTAGCAATCGAGTCAATCAAACCATGCAAATATAATTATATTAATAACTTATCTTACCAATTCAATCTTAACTAAGTTAGTTTTTACTTAAAAGCCCTGAAAAATAAATGAATAAAATTTTAGCTATGTCATGAGAACATTATATTAGTTTTGTGTAAGAATTACTATTTTTATTTAAACAACAAAAAGATAAAAAAAATGACAACAATCGATCCGAAATTTATGCACCCCAGGGATCAAATTACACTCGTTATTAGCAGGATTTATAACAGGGGATTAACTACTACATCAGGAGGTAATATTTCGATTATCGACGAACAGGGAGATATCTGGGTAACACCATCTGCTATAGATAAAGGTTCTTTAAGGCCCAGCGATATTATGCAGATAAAAAAGGACGGAACGATTATTGGAAGACATAAACCATCATCAGAATTTCCTTTCCATAAAGCTATTTATGAAAGGAGACCTGATATCAAAGCTATTATCCATGCACATCCGCCAGCATTGGTATCTTTCAGTATTGTACAGGAAATTCCTAACACAAATGTAATTCCCCAGGCAAAAAACATTTGTGGACCCATTGGCTATGCTCCCTATGCATTACCTGGCAGTAAACAACTGGGTGAAAAAATTGCTAAATCTTTTGAATCTGATTACAAAGCCGTAGTTATGGAAAACCATGGCATTGTTGTTGGTGGAAGTGATTTGCGGGATACATTCCAGCGATTCGAAACACTTGAACTTTGTGCCACAACAATCATCAATGGAAAAACAATTGGAGAGCCCCGTTATCTAAACAATCAGGAAATTTATAATTTTGAGGCACAAATCCCGGTCCTACAGCCTGAGTTAGATACAGTTGACTATCCTTCTGATGAAAGAGAAAAAAGAGAAGCCATTGTAAAAATTGTTAAGAGGGCATGCCAACAGGGATTAATGATAAGTTCTTACGGTACAGTCTCTGCGCGATGGAGAGGTGACGATTTTTTAATTACCCCAACAAATGTACTTCGATGGGATATTACCCGTGATGATATTGTACAGATAAAAGATGGCAAAAGAGAACCCGGTAAAGTACCCAGCCGCTCGGTATGGTTACACCAGGAAATATATAAAAGCAAACCCGAAGTTAATTCAATAATTCTTACCCAGTCTCCATATATCATGGGATACGGGGTTACAGGAAGTAAGCTTGATGTAAGAACTATTCCTGAAAGCTGGATCTTTTTACAAGATATCCCCAACGTGCCTTTTGGTTCCCACTTTAAAGGTAATAGTAGCATTGTAAATTTAATTTCAAAAAATGTTCCCGCTGTAATAATTGAAAATGACTCTGTATTAATTACGGGCGATGCATTACTAAATACTTTCGACCGTTTAGAAGTTGCCGAGTTCAGTGCAAAATCATTAACAATGAGTGCTTCGTTAGGAAAATTAAAACCTATCAGCGAAAATCAAATTCAGGAGTTAAGAGAAAACTTCTTTTAGATAAAAAAAATAAGGCTGCTAAAAAATTAGCAGCCTTAATAGAAATCTAAAAACAAATTAAAAACCGTTCCATTTCAGTACATATTTCTATGCATTGTGTTCAATATTTGAACAAAAAATTCTTTTTATTCTACTTCAATCTTTTTCTTTTCTGATTCTACAAACTTGTTTAACATGCCTATTGCCGAAGTTGGTTTCGCAATTGAACTACAGCCTCCAACACAACCATTCTCGCAAGACATAACCTCAACCAACCTTGGCGATGGATTTTTCAACTCTGCTTTCAACTTTTTCAAAAATGTCTTATCAATTCCATCAAATTGAATGGTTTCAAAATCAACATCTTTTAAATGAGCAGCAACAGCATCTCTTACTCCACCAGCTTTCGCAAAAAATCTGGCCTCTGATGTTATATTTCCATCAATTTTATATTCTTCACATTCTGAAATTTCAACTCCAGCAGCAATTAACCAAGCGCCGTATTCTTCATAATTTAAAACATAATCAACATTCCCTGAATTAAGCGCTTCATCTTTTTTTGCGACACATGGCCCAACAAAAACCAATTTCGAACCTGGTTGAGATTTCTTTAATTCTAAAGCCGTATATTCCATTGGTGTTAATGTCTCTGACACAAAATGCATCGTTTCCGGGCTATGCTTTTTTATCAGGTTAACATAGGATGGACAGCAAGATGTAGTCATTGATTTTCCTTCTTCGAGTTTCTCTTTAAATTCATGCGCTTCATTCTTTGAAGTTATATCGGCTCCAAGTGCTACTTCTACAACTTCATCAAACCCCAATGCTTTTAAGCTCCCCATAATTTTGGGCATTCCATCCCTGAATTGTCCTGCAATGGATGGAGCTACCATTGCTATTACTTTGGCTTCCCCTTTTATTTCGTTAATAACATCAAATAAATGCGACTTCTCGACTATTGCACCAAAAGGACATGCTTCCAGACACTTTCCACATAGAATACATTTATCCATATCAATCTTTTCCTTGCCGTAGGCATCTTTCTGTATGGCACCTACCGGGCAAACATCTTCACAAGGAACAGGAGCGTAAATAATTGCATGAAACTGGCATACTTTCTGACAAATCCCGCAGTTAATACATTTCTCGTGATCAATTAAAGCCTGATTTCCATGAAACTTAACAGCATCTTTGGGACAATTTACAACACATGCGCGTCCAACACATCCTCGACACATATTGGTAACAACATAATTACTTTTCTGACAGGAACTACATGCTTCATCAACAACACTTAGAATTGGAGAATCATTATTTTTATGTTCCATCGCCTCTTCGAAGTAAGAATTAAGCCTGCGTAATTCATCTTCCTCTTCCTCAAAACCGAGCATCGCCATAACCCTGTATTTTATTACAGCCCTATCCCGATAAACACAACATCGAACATGCCCCCCCTTTTTCGGCCTCATTTCCAGGGGAATCCTGTCTATCTCTGATTGCACCTTATCTTCCAGCTGAATCTTACTCAATCGTGTTAATAACTCCCTTCTAATAATCTTCGCATTATTATTAAACGCCATTACCTTCTTCCTTTATTTGTGTTTCTAACCCTCTAATAATTTTTTCAATTGTTGCTTCTGATATACATTTCCCATTTACTTCTGCAAACGGAGGTTTTTTATTGTTCTCTTTGCAATAGCCTAAACAGGTTGAGTATCTGAAGTCTATCTGCTGCATTAATTTTGGAGAAAGAATTTCTTTTACCTGTTGCAACTCCTCTCCTCCCATGACATAACAATAGGTTCCACAACATATTGTAACCTTAATTTTCTTACTTGACTCAGACATATGTTATCACTGTTTTTTTTAAAAATTTTTCTTCTAAAAGACGGGCAATTTTTTTAATCACATTCCTTCTTATCTCAAGCTCTACTGGCAAATTAGGATCCTGGTGAGCCTCATTTACCTTTGTTCCTACTAAAAAATCAACTTCATCATTCTGATAAAAATATTTCAGAATTTTTCCGGCTGGACCCGGAATATTCTCTTCTAATTTATCCATTCGATCCAGATACTCAGAAACTTTTCCAATTGTAATAATACCCTCCGTTACAAGATCAACACCCTCCATTTTCGATTCCGGAGGCAATCCCTTAAATGCCGTTTTAATATCTACTTCAACTTCACGATTAAGAATTCTTGATACAATCTGTGCGGTTGTACCTCCGCTAATAATTTTTTGTCCTTGAAAACCATCAACCTGCCCTGCCAAGAACTTATCATTCTCTTTTTTGTAAGGTGGACCTGTACAAAACAACACTTTTCTGGGTTCACGTAAATAGATTGTTCCGCAGGTAATATCATCCTTGGCCATAAAAGAATCATTCTTTATTGATTGTCTTAGAATTGAGGAAGAAACTTCCCTGGCAGACACATCACTATTCTTTTGTAAAAAATCGTTTAGATATTCTTCCACTGCTTCCCTGCCCCATCCAAAAGGCATTTTTTCATTTCCCATTCCTGATTGGGTAACTCCATCTGAGAATACAATAATCCTATCATTTAATTCTATATCAAACTCTGAGGTATATAAACCATGTTTCACACGGTTATTTTTAATCTTTACTTTACTCTTTTGTGGTTCAACAAACGCTCCTTCTTTCCAGATTAATGCCCCCGGATTTCCATATTCCATCAGCTTAACACGTTTATCAAGGATATCAATAATTGTAAATGACGAAAAACTTACTTTACGGGCACTATCTACCGGAAGTGTATTCATTATAATCTTTGCTGTATGCTCGATGGGTGAATTGGCCCGAATAAAATTCATAGCCATGGAACCCGTCATCGTTGCAAGAATATTGGCTTTTATACCACTTCCCAAACCATCAGAAAGAATAACAATGGTCCTCTTCTCTGCATTGATCTTTTGAGAAAGAAACACATCGCCACAAATCTCGTTTCCGGCCTTTTGCCTTTGTGAATATTCTACTTCAACAAACATATCACTCATCATAATCTGTATCTTGAATATCCACTATTGAATTAAGCAGCGTCTCCATCTTTGAAGCATTCTCGCCAAGGTGAAAGGCGATAGTCTGAACTGTTTGAAGATTTTCCCTGATTACTTTTCGAGTCCTTTTTACTATTTCTTCGCGACTAACTTCAGGTGCCCTAAGGTTATGCAAAATTGCGCAAAGAAGGTTCTTGCCTTCTAACGTAAAAATTGACAAGTGCAAAAACTGATTACTTGTTCGAATATCTTTCTCAAGAACCTCTTCCCCTGAATTGATAAGGTTTGTAAAATATTTATGATAACTAATTAGTTTCTTCAGATCTGCCCCTTCCAGGCCAGGTTTTGCTTCGTAAGCAAAAACAATTTCTTCGCCGGCTAACTCCGCAAAATTCCTGTTTGACTCAACAACCTTCAAATTCTTGTCAACAATAACGACACCATACGGCATCCTTTGAAGCAATGCACTTGCCTTGTCCTGCGCCACTCTTCGTGTATACGACACACACATCTTCCGTTCTGCTACACCTCTTAAAATAGCTTTTGCAAAATCCCTGCAACGTTCATATCCACATCCTCCACAGTTAAGCTCATCATCTTTACTGTACTTGCTTATGGATGTTAATACTTCTGATACTTCTGCTTCTTTATATTCTTTCTGTTTTACTGGTTCCGCAAAATCATAATTATTGTTGATATCTGTTCCAAAATCAAACTTATGATTTTCTGGACAACTGCTATCATAATTCTCAAGAATCATGGTTCTTTTCACAGCAGCTGAATAATTTCGGGTAGTACCTGGTCCATTTATACACCCCTCCGTACATGCTAATAACTCAAGAAAAACCGGTGTTTTATTTCCGAGATCATCCAAATCATCAAGAATAGGCATAATTGTTTTTATTCCAGAATAACTCTGAAAAGACATTTTTTGAGGTACTTTCTTTTTTCGGACCCCGGCAATCATACCTCCGGCTACTGGATAAAGATTTCCTTTATTGGCAGGAAACGGAACAAAATCTGCATCTGTCATTTCGCCTTCAGAAACATCTGTTAAATTTTGTTCCTCAAACCACTTTTTTAAATGTTTAAAAGTTATAGCGACATCGATAACACCGGGTGTCATATCTAGTTCTCTCTTTTTTGCAATACATGGCCCAATAAAAACCACCTTTATATCATCTCCAAAATGCTCTCTTAAGTATTTTCCATGAGCCAGCATAGGAGTATCTACATTAATAATTTTGTTAGAATGCAGAGAATAATATTTATGAATTAACTCTACTGATGAAGGACAACAAGGAGAAATAAACACACCTTTAGATTCTTCTGCTAAACAGGTACTTATATGTTCCGAAACAATCTCCGCACCTAGAGCTGTCTCCGACACATCCGTGAATCCTAACTTTTTGAGAAGTAAAATAAAAGTATGCTTATCATATTCAGGAAATTCTGCTACCCATGACGGTGCCAAAGACACATAAACCCTATTGTATTTCTGTAATAAATATTTAACAGTACTTACGTCTTCCCTGGCTTTTTTAGCTTCAACCGGACAAACAGCTGTACAGTGCCCACAATAAATACAATTCTCCTGGAGAATAGATGCTGACTGGTTTTCAATCTTAATAGCTTTAACAGGACATTCTCTGATGCATTTATAACAATCCTGACAATCGTTCCTCTCTGTAAAAATATAATTAGCACTCATCCGCTTAACTTTCCTTCTGTGTTTAATACTTAAAATACTGTTTAAACCACTTTGTGTGTTTTGAAATAATCTTCAAGAACCATGTGTATATTGGAAAGACTTACATCATGATACTCCATTTCACCGATGCTGAAATTTGGTCCTTTTTTACACTGCCCTTTACAGAGATGGCCTCTAAAATCTACTATATCCTGTAATTGATTTTCTTCTATATATTTTTTTATTGCTTCTAACACTTCATTGTTACCACGAGAATAACAAGAACTCCCCATACACAATCTCAACTCTATTTTAATTTCCTTCATCTTACCCTTTATATTTTTAAGACTATTTATGTCTATAAAATCATTTTACTTTATCTTTTCTGTATGAGCCTGCCCCCCCCTAAATCCCCCTTAGAGAATGACTTTAGGACATCTTTGTTTCCCTTTTTATTAGTTCTGTATTCCAATTTTTTCAGCACTCCTCAAAGTCCTCTCCTTACAGGAGGATTTAGGAGGTCATACGTTTGAATAAAAATAACATAACACCATCTTCATTTATTTAAACAATCTCTTATAATTCCTGGATTTTTTGAGATAGGCTTACATAATCGCTGTACAATGAGGTGTTTTTTAAAGTTATGTTTTCCGGCACTTTAAGAATAGCCAAAGAAAAATTCCATATTCCTTTTACTCCTGAACTAATAAGAGCATTGGCAATTCTTTGGGCTGGTTCGGGAGGAGTTGTTATGATTCCGATATTTATACTCAATCGTTTTGTTAATTCTTCTAATCGATCAACTGAGAAAATCTCATGATTAGCAAGTTTATTTCCAATAACTTGTGGATTATTATCGAAAACAGCTAAAATTTCTAATCCACATGCTTTAAATCCCTGGTAATCCAATAAAGCTTTTCCAAGGTTACCAATACCTACTATTACTGCAGAATTCTTATTTTCCTGTTCAAGAAATTTTTCTACTGTTGAAATTAAATTTTCAACGCTGTGAATGTCGCTAACACTTAAAGACTCGTTATAATTTTCTAAATCTTCCCGTACATCACTAATGCTTAAATTTAAATCTGCTGCTAATCGTTCATTTGAAACAAAATCACGATTTTTTTTCTGTAACTGTTTCAAATAAAAATGATAATGAGCCAGACGTTTCAAAGATTTTATTGGTATCGCTATTTTTCGCATTAAAAATATTATTTCTACTACACCAATCTAATACCGTACCAATATTCACAAACACTTAAATATAAGTTAGTTAATCAACAAATCTTAATTACCCAAAGTTTTTGGTGTTCAAAATCAGGACACCCTAAAAAATTATATTGTAATTTGATATTTTTGTAGTTTCTGGTATAGTGTATTACGTCCTATTCCAAGAGCTTTGGCTGTTTTTGTTACATTATTCTCAAAATACTCTAAATATCTTTCTATCAATTGCTTTTCAACAGTTGTAATTGTTGGAAGATTCTCTTGATCTTTCATAATAAACACATCATCCCCTGTCTCAGAAACATTTTCTTCTGTATCATTTGGGAACAATTGTTCCATATTACCAGAAAGAATAACTGCTTTTTCTGCGAAATTTTCCAGTTCTCTGATATTTCCCGGCCAGTTATATTTTACCATTTTTGATAGCATCTCATTCCCTGTTGGAGGAATTGGCCTATCCAGTTTATTGGCAATCACCTTTAAAAAATAGAGAAACAAAGGCGGCACATCCATTTTTCGTTCTCTTAAAGGAGGAATATAAAGCGGAATTACACTTAACCTGTAAAATAAATCTTGCCGAAAGTTTCCGTTTTTCACTTCTTCCTCAAGATTTTTATTTGTTGCAGCTATTAACCGAATATCAACCTTTACAGCTTTTCCGCTTCCAAGCCGGGTAACTGTTTTATCCTGAAGTACCCGAAGTAGTTTAACTTGCATTTCTAAAGGCATCTCACCAATCTCATCAAGGAAAAGAGTCCCTTTATCTGCCATCTCAAACTTACCGGGTTTCCCTCCTTTTGAAGCTCCTGTAAAGGCCCCTTCTTCATAACCAAACAACTCGCTCTCAATCAAACTTGATGAGATTGCACCACAATTTATAGCTATAAAAGCATTGTTATTCCTATCGCTGGCATTATGAATGGCTTGGGCAAAAACTTCTTTTCCTGTACCACTTTCTCCGGTAATTAAAATGGTTGAAGGTGTGTTAGCCACTGTTTTTGCATAACTGACTAACTTCTTCATCTTTTTACTTTTGTAGATAACTTTATCAAAAGTAAAATTTAGTTGAGGCTGTGCGTACTTGTTAATCAATCGCAACATCCGGCTAAAAGGACGAAAAGAAATAACATATCCAATCCCGTCTCCGGATTGATTGGTGATAGAATAAGCACTCAACAAATATTTTTCAGTTGAATTACGCGTATTTAGGACCTCTTCTTCATCGAGAATCGTCTCGTCTTTATCAATCTCTTTTTTTAATTCTTCCCATCGAGGAAATACTGTTGTAATATCTTTATTTACCAGTTTAGTCCGACGTATGTTTAACGAACGACAAGCAGTATCATTTACCCAGTGAATTTCTCCCTTTAGATCAACAGCTATTAATCCAAAAGAAAGATGATTCATAATACTGAATGCATATTGCTGTGCATCATATAATTGATTTTGAATGTAATAATTATGAATTCTATTCTCTATTGCTTTTGCTGTAGTCTTAACAATTGCATGAACATAGGGTAAAAATTTATCCTTCTCTGCCGTAAGATTTAAAACTCCTACAATATTATTATTGGAATCAAAAATTGGTGCCGCAGAACACGTCCAACGCTGGTAATTTTTCATGTAGTGTTCTACACCTGAAACCTGAACAGCTTTCCCTTCTTTTATTGCCGTTCCCATTGCATTGGTGCCAATACTTCTTTCATCCATATTTACACCTTTTTTTAGATTCAGCCCAGCAGCTCTTGTTATATCCTCTTCATTTCCATAAACTTCGAGAATCAATCCTGTCTTATCAGCAAGAAGTGTTATAAACCCTTGCTCTTCACTCAACTGAAATAATAATTCGTTAATAAACGGACGAGAAATATTGATAAATTCCTGATTTTTCATTTGAGCTTTTTCAACATCCTTATTGCTCAACATGATTCGCGGGATGCTATCTTCAGGATTTATACCATATGAGGCTGAACGTGCATGTGCCTTATCAATCGTCACCTTTTCTTTCTTTTTATCCCCTGGCATAACTGTTCAATTTCAGTACAAAGGAAGAGTATTTACTATTACAAAACAATAGTGTCCGAGTAAAATTTTAATTGAATCTCTAATTTGCAATATATCTGTAGGTTCTTAATGTATTGATAGGATAGTAGGTGTGTTTCGCCTTAGAGAAAAACCGTTAAGAAAATTAAAAACTTTTGCGTAAAGAAATCTGGATTGTTTGAGCGTAGCGAGTTTCCAGATTTTAGCAAAAGTTTTTGATTTTTAGGGTTTTCTCGATAGCGACGGGGTTTTTTGTTTACTTTTTTTACCTGGAGAAAAAAAGTAAAAGCCCTTGCGGCTTGAGCAAAATATAAAACTGTCCAGTTTTTCCGGACACCAATGATTACTAAACAATAATTTTTCGAACATTTTAGTTTTAATACCTTAATTATACTATGGATATCAGAAATTTTTCTTAATCGTACTAAAAATTTCAATACTTTTATACACAATATATATTAACTAAACTTAGAGTCGACAATGATTAAAATGGCAAAATCTACAATTTTTCTTCTCATTATTGCCCTTTTTTGGGTAGGGTGTGCAGAAGAAACCGTTACTACGGATTTAACAAAAACAAGTTTTATTCCTTTACCTGATAGTATTTCAGCTACAGGAGTGGCATTTCACCTAATGGAGTCTACTCCTATTTATTACCATGAAGGGATGAATGATTTAAAAAATGTTAGTGATTATCTTGCTTCTAAATTAACTGATGTTACAGGTTTTACTTATACAAGTGAAATATCTGGCAACTCTCCTAAAAAAGGAATTTACCTGTCAATTTCTCAAGACGAACAATTTGAAGAAGAAGGTTATGAGTTAGTAATTGACAAAAAATTGATTACTATCAAAGCCAATTCTGCAGCAGGTTGTTTTTATGGAGTACAAACTTTACTTCAAACTTTACCGCTTAAAGCAGAAGGTGCTCAAGACTTAATTATCGCAACAGGTACAATAAAAGACTCTCCTGAATACAATTTCCGTAGTGCCATGCTTGATGTTTCAAGGCATTTCTTTGCTGTGGAAGATGTAAAACGTTTAATAGATTTATTATCTGTTTATAAAATAAACTACCTGCATTTACACCTTGCTGACGATCAGGGTTGGAGGATAGAAATAAAATCATGGCCGAACCTAACAGCTCACGGTGGCAGTACTGAAGTAGGCGGTGGAGAAGGTGGATTCTATACACAAGAACAATATTCTGACATTGTAAAATACGCACAAGACAGATTCATCACTGTTATTCCTGAGATTGACATGCCTGGTCACACCAATGCAGCACTGGCTTCTTATGCTGAATTGAATTGTGATGGTAAAGCCCGGGATTTATATACGGGCACACATGTAGGTTTTTCAACTCTTTGTGTTGATAAGGAAATTACGTACAAGTTTATTGAAGATGTAGTTCGTGAGTTGACCGCTTTAACACCTGGCCCATACTTTCATATTGGCGGTGATGAATCTCATTCTACACCCCATGATGATTATGTTTATTTCGTTAATAAAGTGCAGGAAATTGTTCCTAAATATGGCAAGAAAATAATTGGTTGGGACGAGATAGCAAATTCTGATTTAATAGAAGGTGCTACTGTTCAATTCTGGGCGAATGCTAAAAACACAAAAACCGGTATTGAGAAAGGCGCTAGTGCAATAATGTCCCCAGCAAAAAAAGCCTATCTTGATATGAAATATGATACAACTACAACTCTTGGGCTTGCATGGGCTGGTTATATTGAAGTAGATGTTGGATATAACTGGGATCCTGCTGCTTATGAAGAAGGAATTAATAGAGAAAACGTTCTTGGTATAGAATCTCCATTATGGTCAGAAACAGTTACAAACATAGATGAACTGGAATTTATGTTTTTCCCAAGAACTCCTGGATATGCTGAAATAGGCTGGACCTCTCCTGAAAAAAGAGATTGGGAAACGTATAAACTTCGTCTTGCCGATCATGGTAAACGTTTTGATGCCATGGATATAAATTTCTATAAATCGAAATTAGTTCCCTGGAAATAATATAAAAAGAGGCTGTAAGAAAAAACTAATTTCGACAGCCTCTTTTCCATTCAGGAAATCTCAACAACTCTTATCTTGTTCTAATTACTTTTTAATAATCTTACTTAAAACTTTATCCTTATCGAGTTTTTTTGTACAGAAGAACCAGTCTTTACATTCATCAACATTAGAATCTTTCCCTTCCATTCGATCTTTAGCTGTACCACAAGAACCTGCAGGAGAAATAATAACATCATCACCGGGTCGCCAATCAGCAGGTGTTGCAATACTAAATTCATCAGCTGTTTTTAATGCAAGAAGAACTCTGTAAAGCTCATCGAAGTTTCTTCCAAGGCTTAAAGGATAATAAATAATAGTTCGAATAATTCCTTTAGGATCAACAAAAAATACAGCTCGAACAGCTTTTGTTGAGTCTTCATTTGGTTGAATCATTCCATATTTTTTTGCAACATTCATGGTAATATCCTCAATCAAAGGGAAATTAACCTCAACATCTTTCATTCCTTTATATTCAATCTTTTCTTTTATTGTGCGTAACCAGGCAATATGACTATAAAGCCCGTCTACCGATAAACCAACTAATTTACAACCTGCTTCAGCAAATTTATCTTCCATGGTTGCAAAAGTCATAAACTCTGATGTACAAACAGGAGTAAAGTCAGCAGGATGGCTGAATAGAATCACCCAACTTCCTTTATAATCTGACGGAAAGTTTATATTTCCCTGTGTTGTCACTGCTTTAAATTCAGGAGCTGGATCGCCAATTCTTGGCATACTTACAACTTGTTGTTCTTGTACGTTTTCCATGTTATTTTAATTAAAGGTTAAAAAATTATTCTATTGGTCGCCCTGAGGCAATATTTTTACTTCTTTCAATTGATTGGAGGGCTAAATAATTATCTCCGAATTTTTTCATATTCTCCATCTCATCATCATATTGGTTAAAATGGCGTTCTTCATCCTCAACCAAAATCTCAAATAGTTTTTTTGATACTGCATCAGCATTTGCAGAACATTCATTTGCCCACTTATTGTAATCATCAGCACTGGATGTTTCCATTTCTGCTGCCATCTCAAGCATTTTTTTTACATCATGTACTTTACTTACATCTGTTGCTGCTTTCATTTCAACTTCTCCCTTTAAAAACAATATCCGTTCTGCCAGTTTTTCTATGTGCATCATTTCTTCAATTGCAGTCCGCCTGAATAATCCCGCCAGAAGATCATATCCCTGGTCATCACAATGAAAATGAAAATACATGTATTGATGCACTGCAGATAACTCATCGGCAACAGCCTTATTTAAAAGTTCTATACTCTTTTTTTTCATAAAAATTAAGATTTTAAAAAATTATAATTATTATCAAATTCTATCTATCCAAATCTAAGATGGAACACTAATTTTAGTGCTTTTCAAAGGTCCCTTTTATTTGAAGAACAAATTCTTTAATCTGAAAACCTTCTATCTTTTTATTTTTAAAATAGTTCTCAAGTAAATCATCCAGTTCTTCATCAATGTAATCTTTAATACTTTCAGAATCTAAACTATACAAATGATGATGATTGCCAATAATTCCATCGTACCTCATCACATCTTTGTCTGTTGTAACTCTCTTAATCAGATCACATTTATTCAGTGTATCCAAAACTTTATAAACAGTTCCTGAAGCAATATTGGGATGTGTTTTTCTAACATACTCAATTATTTTTTCAGCTGTTGGATGACTTTCCATTTTATATACTGCTTCAAGAATTGCTACTCTTTGAGGTGTAATCTTCAGCCCCTTGTCTAATAGCTTCTTTCTTATTTCAGTTAATGAAATATTCATACAACTAGAACTAAATGAGAATTATTCTTTTATAAGAGTAAACAAATTTACAAAAAATTAAATTGAAAGTCAATATCTTAATACAACTAATTATTAAAAAAATCAATCCCTATTGTGCCAGAAATTTCAAGTATAAAACCTACTAATTCTTAAAATATTAACAGTTATTGTCGTTTTTAATAAATGAATTAGATTAAAAAGATTTTATAGTAAGATTTTTTATATTTTAGTCCTGCTAACTAATAATACCCAATATGAAAAGATTCAAATGTACACTTAACGTATTTTATGTATTTGTTATCATTCTCTTTTTTAATTCTTGTGCGAGTGAACAAAACAAAGACATGCTGTCTCAATGGGACACTTCAATAAACTTTGACTGGAAATTCTCAAAAGGGGATATACCTGAGTCAATAAATCCGGATTTTAATGACTCCTTATGGGAGTCTGTAGACTTACCCCACGACTGGGCAATAAGTGGTCCTTTCGATTCTCCAGAATCTGCTGGACATACTGGAAAACTTCCCTGGAAAGGTGAAGGTTGGTATAGAAAAACGTTTGAACTTCCCGCTGATGCAAACGATAAACAATTCCAACTTCTTTTTGACGGCATTATGGCCAATCCGACAATTTATGTTAATGGAGAAAAAGTTGGTTCCTGGAGATATGGTTATAATTCGTTTTGGGTAGATGCTACCAAAGCTGTTAAATTCGGAGAAAAGAATATTCTCACAATCCATGCAGATACACGTGAACATACATCCAGATGGTATCCTGGCGCTGGAATTTTCAGGAAAATATCAATGCGCCTGGTTAATCCGATACACATTCCTGTTTGGGGAATTTATATAACGACTCCAGAAGTTAATTCAGACGAGGCAATCGTTAAGTTGAATACAGAAGTTTCTAATAAATCCACCGAAAATAAAACTGTCAATTTAGAAATTAATATTTTTGATCCTTCTGGAACAATCGTTTCAAATACATCAAAAGAAACAGAAGTAAAAAGTGGAGAAACTGCTATTACCGAAGAAGAAATAAAATTATCTCAACCGCAATTATGGGATATAGAATCTCCAGACCTTTATATCTGTCAAACTATACTATCAGTTGATGGTAAGATTGTGCAAACAGAAGAAACAAATTTCGGAATCCGAACATTTGAATGGACTGCCAATGATGGTTTTCATCTAAATGGACGACGTGTTCAGCTTCAAGGAGTAAACTTACACCACGACCAGGGGCCATTGGGAGCAGCATTTTTCCCTCGTTCAATGGAACGCCAACTTGAAATCATGAAAGAAATGGGCGTTAATGCGCTTCGAACCAGTCATAATGCATGTGCTCCAGAAGTTCTTGATTTATGTGATAAGATGGGTATTATCGTTTTTAATGAACTATTTGATAAATATGGCCCAACTGCCAGCATCCAATGCTCTACTAGAGAATTTGTAAATAATTACGCTGAAGCAGAAGTCACAAATTTTGTAAGACGAGACAGAAATCACTCATGTGTCTTTATATGGTCTATTGGAAACGAAATCCCCGAAATACTTAATAATGAAGACGGAGAAGCTGCAGAGCATGTAGCTAAAATGGTGGAATATTTCAAGAAATATGATACAACCCGACCGACAACAATGGGATGTCATATTTCAGAAGTTTCAGAAGGGGACAAACACATACTTGATGCAGTGAAAACATCAGGATGGAACTATGCCAGAAGATATGTATCAACACGAAAAGCTTATCCTGAGATGCCTCTTATCTATAGCGAATCAGCATCAGCATTTGGCACACGCGGAGCATACAAATTAGAATTACCAAAATCAAAAATTGACTGGGGAACTAACGATGGTAATATTACAGCATACATGCTAACATCTGCGCAATGGTCAGATATTCCTGAAGTCGAATTTGAATACATGCGTATTGATACTTTTATGGCAGGAGAATTTGTTTGGACAGGCTTTGATTATCTTGGTGAACCTACTCCATATCAGTTGGGAGAATGGTTAAAGGGAATCCGTACAAAAGAAGGAGCATTGGCACGTAGCAGCTATTTCGGCATTGTTGACCTTGCTGGATTACCTAAAGATAGTTATTACAATTACCGTAGTTTATGGAACAAAAAAGAAAATACAGTTTACCTTGCACCACACTGGAACTGGAGTGGACATGAAGGAGAAAAAATCCCTGTTTTTGTATACACAGATGGTGATGAGGCTGAGTTATTCTTAAACGGAAAAAGCTATGGTAAAAAACAAAAAATTGATCCAAATACCACTAAACTCTCACAATCTATTGCTAATAAATTTGAGTTTGTAGTAACTGAGAACGACAAAGAAAATCCTTATTATGACATCGTAGATGCATACAGGATTCGTTGGTTTGATGTACCATATGAGCCGGGAGAACTAACTGTTGTTGCTTATAAAAACGGAGAGAAAATTGGAGAGGCAACCGTAAAAACTGCTGGAGAAGCAAAACAACTACGTCTTACTCCAGACAGAAATACATTAAAAGCAGATGGTATGGATCTCTGTTATATCACAATAGAAATGGTAGATGAGAACAATGTTGTTTGTCCTCTTGCAATGGATAATCTTGAATTTTCTGTAAATGGAGCAGCAAAGTTAATGGGTGTTGCTAACGGTAATTCAATGGGGCACGATTCTTTTACCGATGCTACTCATCCCTTATTTTACGGAAAAGCAGTTGCTGTTTTACGAAATATTCCAGGACAAGCCGGAATTGCAACTTTATCTGTAAAATCAGAAGGAGGTATTGAATCACAAATCGAAATAAATTTTATAAAAAACTAAAAATTTAACCTGCCCAGAATAGAATAATTATTTTTTCTATTCTGGGTATATTTTACTTCTTTCAACAATCAATTACATTAATTTTCTCTCACTGAAATATTTCCTTTTTTGTTATTAATATTTTTCATGAATACTATAAAAAACAAGAACATCACCCCTCCTATTAAAAAACAAAATATCAAAATATTTAATCGGCTGTCGTCAATTTTTATTCCTGTACTATTACTAGTCGCATTGGAAGTATCGTTACGGATTTTTGGATTCGGTATTAGTATGTCTCTTTTTACTGATTATAAATCGAATAATGATTTTCTAATAATTAATCCTGATGTATCAAGAAAATATTTCACAAACACTGAAAATGCAACACGCGGGCTCGCAGAAATTTTCAGAAAAGAAAAAAAACCTGAAACTTTTCGGGCATTTGTTTTAGGGGCATCTACCGGAATAGGTTTTCCATACACAGAAAATGGATCATTTTCCAGATGGCTCAAGTACAGGTTAATGAATGAATATCCTGAAAAAGAAATAGAGATTATAAATTTATCACTTACAGCTGTAAATTCTTATGCTGCACTCGATTTCACAAAACAAATAATAGAATACGAACCTGATCTGGTTTTGATTTATTTAGGTCACAACGAATACTATGGAGCACTTGGAGTAGGCTCAACTTCAAAACTAGGAAACAATGTAAAACTAGTTCGTTTGTTAACTAACTTAAAAGAGTTACGCGTTGTACAGCTCATCAACAATCTAAATCAAAGTGCAAACAATAGCAATCCTGAGCCAGGCACAAATAAAAACCTGATGGTAGAGATGGCTGGTAATACCAATATTTCTTGGGGATCTGATGAATTTAAAATGGGAATAGAACAGTTCCGTTTAAACATGAATGATATTTGCAAACTGCTTTCTAAAGAAAAAATCCCTACAATAATTAGTAGCCTGGTTAGCAATGAAAAATCATTAAAGCCGTTTATCAGCGATTCAACAAACACAGAATTATCAGCAGATTATTATTTTAATCTTGCTACTAATAATTACAATAAAAATGATTTTAATACAGCAAAGGAACAATTTATAAAAGCAAAAGAATTAGACTTACTTCGTTATCGAGCTCCGGAGGAGATGAATACTATAATTTATGAGTTAACAAATAAATATTCGTTCATTTATCTAGCCGACAGCAAAAAAATCTTTTCTGAAAAATCTGACCACGAAATTATTGGAAATGAAATGCTAATGGATCATGTTCACCCTTATTTGTACGGACAAGGCTTAATTTCTGATTGTTTTTATACTGTTATTAAAAAAAATGATATTATCTCCGATCCACCTCAAAGTGATATGTCCTTCTCTGAGTTACTCAATAAAATGCCATTAACTTCTGTTGACTCTCTAAAAGGAATATTCCTGATGAACCTATTTCTTAAAGAATGGCCATTTAACAGAACAGATATTTTAGACTCTGATATAGATAGTTCTTTTGAAGCAAGCTTAGCAAACCAAATTGTTTATGATGCCAGTTTATGGTATAAAGCAATGGATAAACTTTCGTTATTTTATCAGCAAAAACAAGACTGGAATAATGCCTTAAAAGTTGCAGAAGCCAGTATACTTGCTTTTCCGTATGAAGAAAGTTCATATGCCGAGGCTTATAAAATAAGTTTGAAACAAAATAACCTCAACAGGGCAGAATTTCATTTACATAAAGCATTTCAATTAAATCCGGATATAAATAAAGCAAGGGATTTATTCTCCCTAAATATGGATTTGGATAAAATAGATAGGGCAATTAAATACCTGGATTTTTTAATCCAAAATGATTCCTCTAATACTTCAGCTTACACAGCTATGAAAAAAAATACAGAGATTATTAAATCATTAAAATCAACAATTGAAATATCGCCTGACGATATAGAATCCTTAAATAACATTGCAAGTATTTATTTAAAAATCAATTACAAAAATGCCACATTAAAATATCTAAGTACAGCTTTAAAAATTAGTCCAAATAATTTACAGAGTTTATCGCTCCTTGAAAAAGCAGAAGCACTTCCTGATTTCTATAATTAAAACTAACTGTTAGAATGCTTTTTAACTCAATCGATTTCATCATCTTTTTACCCATTGTTTTTTGTGTTTACTGGTTTTTCCTAAACAAGAATCTAAAACTACAGAATTTATTTATTGTATTTGCCAGTTATGTGTTTTATGGTTGGTGGGATTGGAAATTCTTATCACTAATCCTTTTTAGCACCTTAGTAGATTATACTGTTGGACAAGCGCTCTCTAAACAAAAAGATATCCTAAAACGCAAGATTCTACTTGGGATAAGCATTATTTCTAATTTAGGCTTACTTGGATTTTTTAAATACTATAATTTCTTCCTTGATAATTTTATTGCTGCATTTACTTTCTTTGGAAGAGAGATTAACGCCAATTCATTAAATATTGTATTACCTGTTGGTATTAGCTTTTATACATTTCAAACTCTCAGTTATACCATTGATGTTTATAAGAGAAAGCTCGAACCCACAAAGAATTTTATTGCTTTTTCTGCTTTTGTGAGTTTTTTTCCACAACTGGTAGCAGGACCAATTGAACGAGCAACTAACCTACTGCATCAGTTTTACAATAAGAGAATTTTGGATAAAAAAACAGCTTTGGACGGACTAAACCAGATGTTATGGGGATTTTTCAAAAAAATTGTAATAGCAGATAATTGTGCAAAGTATGCTGATTTAATTTTCAATAATTATAGTGATTATTCCGGTAGTACCTTATTTCTTGGCGCTATATTTTTTGCTTTTCAAATCTATGGAGATTTTTCCGGGTATTCTGATATTGCAATTGGCACTGCCAGGTTATTTGGTTTTAATTTAATGCAGAACTTTGCATTTCCATATTTTTCTAGAGATATTGCAGAATTCTGGAGACGTTGGCATATTTCTTTAAATACCTGGTTTCGCGATTATCTCTATATTCCTCTTGGAGGGAGTAGGGTTAACTCAATCCGAAAAATCAGAAATATATTTATCATTTTTTTAGTAAGTGGATTCTGGCATGGTGCTAACTGGACATATATAGCCTGGGGAGCAATAAACGCAATTCTTTTTTTACCACTTCTTTTAACGAACAAAAACCGAAAACATATTGATAAAATAGCTAAGGGGAGAACATTTCCTTCTTTAGAAGAATTTACTAAGATATTAGCTACATTCCTTCTAACAGTGTTTGCATGGATATTTTTCAGGTCTGAAAATATTTCCTCAGCTATTGGGTATTTATCTGGTATTTTCAATTCTTCTCTTTTTACAGCACCCTCCTTCCCCGGCATTAAAGGCGCTTATTACCTCATCGTTTTTATCATGATTTTTATATTAATAGAATGGCATGGAAGAAATAAACTATATGGAATAGAACAATTAGGTATTACATGGAATAAAGTTTTTAGAAAAACAGTTTATTACCTGATTGTTTATGCGCTTCTATATGAAATTATTTCTGATGTTTTAGGAACAGGTGGTAATGCTCAACAATTTATTTATTTCCAATTTTAAACAATCTCTAAGTATGTTTCCAAAAATAAACTACACCATAATTCATAAAGGAATTATGTTAGTTTAAAAGAAAAAAGGCTGCCAAAACTGACAGCCTCACAAAAATTTATTTTAAACCCGTATTATGCATTAAAAAATCTATTCCGAGCTACAACTACTTCAAAATATAGCGCTTCACTTAATTTCAAAAACTCACCATAGCGAAGGCTATGCTTCATCTTTGAAATACCATATTTTATTGTATTTGTAGCTCTCATTACGAAGTTTTAATACATAATCCGGGTTAAATAACTTCTACCAGCCAGGATTTTGTTCAATTTCAGCACCTGTATTTATACTTATAAATGCATCTTCAGGAATTGGTAATAAATCCCAATCAATTGTACCCGTAAAGATAGGAGTTGGAGCATCTGCAACATACATTGCATTATCCATTAACTGGTTCTTTAATTCATCCCCACCTATACGAAGAAGTGTTGCCCAACGTTGTTCCTCATAAGATAATTCTCGAATTCTTTCATCAAGAATAGTATAAATATCAACTTCTGAACCTGTATATAATTTAGCACAATTAGCACGGGTACGTAATGTGTTAATATCATTAGCCGCTTCCGTAGATTGTCCGCTACGCAAATATGCTTCTGCACGGAGCAGATAAGTTTCTGCAGACCTTACCAGGTAGATATCACGACCATAAATTGTACCTCCACCAGTGCTAAGTGTATATGAATCAAAACCCCATAAATCTTCGCGGTTAAACACTTTTGCTGTCATTGGGAAAAATTGATTAAAACCATCACCTCTTTGAACAATCATATCCTCAGTTATAGGCTGTCCATACAGACTATGATCCTGGTCTAAACAAATATGGATACGTGAATAGTTAAGTTCACTGTTTCGCATATCATCCCATAATTCATTACTGGAATCACCACCCCAAACTTTGTGTGTTAAATAACTTGTTGGAGCAAACCTGGCAATACTAAACCCTCCGCAATAATAGCCGGTGGAGCCGCCAGAGTAAAGAGTTTGATCTACATTTCCAGTCCATGGGCAAAGGCCCGCACCATCTTCAACATAGTCATCCGCCCAGTATAGATCGCGGAACACAGGAGCAGCATTAGCGCCGATACTCCAAAGAGGTGCATCTGAGTTAGGCCCGAACCATCCCTGCTCTGTAAAATATTCCATAAAACCGTCATAATCTGCTGATTTTGCTACCCATACAGATTCTGTGTTTTCAGAAGCATCGTAGTTTCCTTTACGGAAAAGGTCGTAAAACACATCACCGTCTGCCCTGTAGTTAGGAGCTCCATTTTGAGAACCTCCGTCAGTTGCATCAGCACGTACACCGAAACGGTCATGCATTATATCATGTTCAGCAACAACATCTGATGCATAAGAAATAGCCTGAGCGAATTCGCCACCTGCATTATCTGTTTCAGTACCTAATGCCAGGTATGCTTCAGCAAGAAAATGTTTAGCAACACTTACTGATATACGACCTGATTCATCAGCAGATTCAGGAAGTCCTGCAACTGCATCTTCAAAGTTATCAATAGCAAACTGATATGTTTCCGCCCTTGTTGAACGAGTATAATCAAGCTTCAATTCTTCTGAATATTCTTCAACAATAGGTACACCACCGAACAATTCACCTAAACGCAGGTAAGCCCATCCACGCAAAAATTTTGCCTGGGCCAATTCAGAAGCCTTATCATCTTCTGAACTCCATGTAACCAACTCAGCACCAGACATGGCCAGGTTAGCATAACTTGCAATCTGATACAATGTATTCCATTGATCTGAGAAATCATTTGTTGTCCATGTAGCGTAGTTAGACTCACCTCCAGCACCAAAAGAACATTGATAATCTTCAACATCATAATTATCTGCGCCCAATCCTAACCACCATGTATCAGTATAAGTACCTGCAAGAGCTAAGTAAGCAGTTACCAACTGATCATCAACTTGTTTACTAGTTGTAAAAGCGCTTTCAGGAGTGTATATCGTTTTTGGATTTTCTTCCAAAAATGCATCGTCGTCGCAACTTATTATTGTTCCGAGTAAAAATATTATTAATAGTAAATATGATATTCTTTTCATAATTTCATCGATTAAGTTTAATATTAAAATCCAATGTTAACACCAAATGTGACCTGTCTTTGAAGTTGTGCACTTTCCCAGGATCTTACTTCAGGATCAGAGAATTCCCAATCGGGAGCCCAGAAACCAAGGTTTTTCCCTGCAACATATACAGATAAAGAATTGATGTTCCAATCTTCTACCAATGAAGACAAGTTATACGTAAGGGATACATTTTGTAACCTGATAAATGTATACTTTTGAAGCCCGAGGAATCTTTCAGAGTTAAAATAATCATTTCTTAGATAAGTGTCACTAGGATTTTCTTCTGTCCAGAAAGGGTGGTCTAGCTGGTTACGCACAGCAAAACCATCAAAGCTTTGATAAGCCCCACTGTTTGAAGCCAGGCCGTAATCGCCACCGCTAAATACACCGTTTAGCAAGAAATAAAGTTGTAAATTTTTATATGTAAGCGTATTGCTTAAAGATAAACGGAAGTTCTCTTTTTGATACCCCAATACTTTTCTATCGGCAGATGTAATCTCACCATCCCCATCAAGGTCGGCATACATGGCATCACCAAGTTGTGCTGAGTTAGCAGCTATATATTCTGTATCATCTTCCTGCACAACACCAATCCACTCATATCCATAGATAGCACCCAGAGATTTATTTAAAAACAGGCTATAGTATATTGGAACATCAGCATTTATCAAATCATTTCCGCTACCATCAATCTCAACGAGTTTATTACGGTTTAAAGAAAAAACAAGGTTAGAGTTCCATGAGAAATTTTCTTTTCTCATATTAACGCTTGTTGCATTAACCTCAATCCCCCAGTTATCAACCTGCCCCATTGTTGAGTTTTGTGTGGTGATACCAGCTCCCATAACAGGAATTGTACGGTTAAAAATCTGGTCTGTTGTCTCTGATTTATATACGTCAAGTTCTAAATGCAGGCGTTTACCCAATATATCTGTTTCAAAACCCGTATTGAATGATTTTGTTGTTTCCCATGCAAGAGCAGCATTACCAAGCACATCAAGTATTTGTCCATAATAATAATTTTCACCAAAGAGATAAATCTGTTCACCACCTCTACCCATTAAGAGTTGTGAAAGGGTTCCGTAGGGAGACAAGGCCTGGCTACCATTTTTACCATAAGAGAATTTCAACTTCAGGTAATCAAAAAAATTCATGTTTTTTATGAATTGTTCGTTTGAAGCAGTCCATGCAACTCCAACAGCTGGAAACACGCCCCATTTATTTTCCGTTCCAAAAACAGAACTACCATCACGTCTAACTGAAGCGCTAATCTGATAAGTCCCATCATATGAATAAATAAGGCGCCCCAAATATGCAACATCGGATTTTTCAATATAAGTAGTTTCAAAATTTCTCACACCAGCATTTGGAAGGCCATATGTTCCTAATGATGTATTTCCAAGACCTGTGAAATCTGAACCAGAAAGTAAAGAGCCATCAGTTACCCTATGACTGCGGGTATAAACCAAAGTTGCATTGAAATAATTCTTAGCTATATCGCGGGTGTAATTCAAAATATTATCAAATGTGTAATATTTTGATTCTTCATTCTCGATAGAACCATTCGCATCGGTTAGATAATTAGCATATTCTGCTGCGGTATAAGCATCTTCACCAAGACTGATATTTACCCAGTTCGTCTCATGCGTAAATTCTTTTATATTGGTTGAGTTTACACTGTAAGAACCTGTTAATTTATAGCTTAATCCCTCTATCCATGGTAGCGTAATATCCAGGTTACCACCTAAAAGTGTTGATTTTTTAAGAGTTTGCGAGTCACCTCCTTGAGAATAATCCCATAAAGGATTTTCTGATGTATTTTCTTTTCCATCAGGATATTTACGAAGTGTTACACCATCAGAAAGATAAGGAGATGCCCAGGGAGACATTGTTACTGCACCATTGTAATAGGGTCTTACTCCATTGGCTTCCATAAATCCCTGGTTAAAATTAGCCCCAATTGAAATGTAATCATTGATTTTACTATCAATTTTCGCATTGAAACTTGTTCTTTGGTAATCATCTCCAATAACAAAAGATTCCTGATCGTTATACATAGCACCTACAAGATATCTTACACGTTCTGTACCACCGGACACATCCGCTGAATAATTCTGTGTAACACCTGTTCGTGTTATCATGTCATACCAGTCTGTTGATTTTCCTGCTGCATAATTAGCTGCTTCAAGCTCTGTCATCCAATCACCAGGACCAGCACTTTTCGTACGGGCATTCATCAATTCGATATATCCGTCGCCATCCCTCATGTCTGGTCGATAGTTTGGTGTTACAAAAGTAGCAGATGTCCTTACATTGATCACCGGTTTTCCAACAGCTCCCTGTTTTGTCGTAATCATGATTACACCATTAGCTGCCTGGGAACCATAAGCAGCAAGAGATGTTGCATCTTTTAAAACGCTAATATTTTCGATGATACCGGGATCGATACTTTCTATATGGCCATGAAAAATAACACCATCCAGAACAATCAATGGATTTGCGGCCAGATTATCTCGTTCTATATCTTCTTCTTCATCAGAAAGTGACCCAATAGACCTTTGTCCACGTACAAGGATATTGGCAGACTGGCCAGCCTCACCACTTTGTGATAACTGAACACCGGAAGTAACCCCATTTAGTAATTCCAGCGCACTTGTAGTCTGAATCTGGCTTAAAGGTGAATTGCTAATGCTTACATTACTAACAGCACCCGTAAAATTACGACGTGTAGTTGTACCATATCCTATAACAACTACTTCATCCAAAGACTGGATATCCTCTATCAAAGAAATATTTAACTGTGTTTGAGCACCAACTTCAACTTCCTCTGAAAGGTATCCAACAAAAGAAAATGTTAATATTGCTGTTGGCGATCCTACAGTTATCGTATATTCTCCGTTTAAATTAGAAACAGTTCCATTGTTGGTCCCTTTTTCAATAATATTAACACCTGGCATTAGATTCCCTTCTGAGTCTGTTACAACACCACTAATAGTAATCTCCTGGTTAAGGTTAACTCCATCCTTTGTAGTAATCACAACAAGATTGTTGTCTAAAATCCAATATTCCAATCCCATATCATTAGCTACATCGTCCAAAAAATCTTCGACAGAGGTTTTTCCTGAGAATTTATTGTCGACCTTATTTTCTTTGATAAAGTTATCCCTGTAAACAAAACGATAACTTGTTTGATTTTCAATCTCCATAAGTACCTCTGACAAACTAAGATTTTTATCTTCGATTACAAAAGAGGTATTCTGGGAAAAAACACTTGCAGAAATCTGCAACAAATTTAATGTTAGCAAAAACACTGTTAGTTTCATAGTTAGCCAAATTTTGGATCGGGACATAACTCCCTCATTAAACTTTAATTTTTCATTTTTTTTCATAATTTTGAATAGTTAAGTTAATCTCAAAGCATTTTAGCAGAATCTTTGAGGTACAAATAATTAGAAATAAAATGGGGATGGAGTCAACATTCCCATTTTTGTTATAAAATTTTTCTATCAGATTTTTGTCATATGATAATTTTGTTAGTTAATATTTAGTAGTCTTTTATATGTTACTTTTTTAATTAGCTCTTAGAATTACTGTGTTTTTATCAAATTCATATTTGATTCTTGATGCCAGACATATAGCCTGAATTGTTTGCTCTGCTGTTTCATCTGTAAAATTGCCTGTACATGTAATCTCATTTAAACTATTGTCTGCAATTGTTATATCTATGTTATACCATCGTTCTAAAACCTCCACTATATCTTTTAGAGGTTGCTCCCTGAAAATTAATTTATTTTCTTTCCATGAGAGATATGGTTCCAAATCAATATTTTCAACCAGAATAAGTTCCTTTCTTTTCTTTTCTTCCAAGTCGATAATAGAAGTTGTTGTATCTGTATTTCCCAATGTTTTATTAACAACTACATCGGTATTATATAGTATTACAGTTTGTTTTGGCTTTAATGTAACTATTGGTTTTGATTTTTCATGTGAAGTAGCACCAACCTTTTCGATGTTAACTTTTCCTTTTTCAAGTGTAGTTTCAACCTTATCATTATCAGGGTAGGCCTTAACATTAAAAGAAGTACCTAAAACATTTACTTTATAACCTTTCACATATACTTCAAAAGGCTTTTTTTCATCTCTTTTTACTTCAAAAAAAGCTTCTCCTGTTAATTTAACAACCCGTTTTTTTTCGCCTCTAAACGTTGATGGATAAGTAAGTTTACTCTCTGAATTTAACCACACAATTGTGCCTTCTTCCAGAACAATCTTTGTTTTTGAACCTTTTAAAGTAGAAATAACTTGTTGAGCTGGCAATTTTTTATTTGAAATAACTTTTAGCGATAATACTCCAACAACAATCAGTGGTAATATAACTGCTGCAACTTTAAGGATAAAAAACCGGGAATCTTGTTTCTTTAAAAATGAAGAATTTGTAAAATCTATTTTCTTATTTAAGACATCACTATAATTGTCTGATTTAGGTTCATTCTCAAAATCACGGATAGTTGCAAATAATTCATTTAAGTTCTTTGTAATTTCAATCTCATCTTCCTTTTCGGGATTAAGGTTTTTAAAATCTTCAAAAACAGTATAACCTGCTTTAATTTCAGTTTTTTGTCTGAAATCTAATATCTTATCTAGTATTTCCTGTAACAGGTTATTTGTTTTCATGCTTTTTAATGTAATTTACAGACGACAAGAACTAAAAAATATACTGGCCTAATTTAATTTTTTTTATAAGAATAAAGTTTTTTTCTCTTTTAACTTGCTAAGTGCCTCAAAAACAAAGTTTCGTGCAGATTGAATATTAATATTCATAATTTGAGATACCTCTTTATATGAATACTCTTTAATAAAATGCAGATAGACTGCTTCTTTTTGCCTACTTGGAAGTTTATCTATTTCTTCTTTCAATTTGCGAAGATTATTTTGTTCTGTCTGATTTAAGATAAAAAGTTCTTCCGGAGAGATAGAAATAAAGTCAGGATCTTCTTGTATTGAGCTTTCCTGAAATTTATTCTTATATATTTTAATGTAATCAAGTATTAACGCCCTAAGGCTTCTTAATAAGTAGGCTTTAATATTTAATGGCTTCGATAGATTCGATTTATTGTTCCAAAGTTTTACAAACAAATCATGAATAAGATCCTTTACTTCTTCATGACTGGTAATAAACTTTATTCCATAATAATACAAATCAGTATAGTTTTCCTCATAGATTCTTGTGAAAGCCCATCTTTTCCCTTTTACAAAAGCTTTCCATAAAAAATCCACATGTACACTTTTAATATTCTCTCTATCTAAAAACTGTGATGTCAACGTTAATATTAAAATTCAAGTTAAAGCTTTTTATAGTCTGAAGTCTTGTTAGTTAGTTAATCCTGTCAAATTTAATTAAAAATCTCTTCCTAAAAATGTAATTCGAAATTTATCAAAACATCAACTACTTGTCAATATATAAATTGATATAAGGAATGCAGAATTTAATAATAAAAATTATGTTACTACCTAAAATCGGAAAATCATTTTTTACAATGAATTATGCGATCTTCACGAATAAAATAAAAAGTTAGAGTATCATAGTAAATACTAACGATACTCTAACAAACAATTCTAATTATTCAACCGATTTATAATTAACAGAAATTTTTTGTCCTTTTTCTTTAATTCTCAATTGGTAAAGATTCTCTCCTATTTCTTCTATTGTACCAATATTAGCTGTAGGAGTCTTTTTACTTTTAAAAACAAGGATACCTTCCCCTTCAGTAACAGTTACGTTTATTTTATTTTTATCTGCATATACCTTAATATCCCCATTAGGTGTTGGAATACTACTTTCAAACCACTCCAAGCCACCAAGAACCGGTCTAATTTCAAATTCTTCATAACCTGGTTTTAATGGTTTTACCCCAACAAAATATTTCCCCAAAAGGTAGATCGGACTTGCACCCCATGCATGACAAAGACTCTTCCCATAGGGACGTCCATACATTGAATAATGTTCCATACCGTTCTGTTCCGGATTGTATTTTTCCCAGAAAGAAGTGGCTCCAAGTTTAAGCATACCGCCCCAATAGTTTTTAATTTCATTTAAAACAAATTCTTGTTCGCCTAAGCTACACATGGCTTCAAGCTCATAGAACCGCATGTAAGGTGTTGAAATTGCAGGAATATTATCATTTAAAATTACTGAATTTTTTATCTGTTCTTTTTGTTGATCCGTTACATAATCATAAAAGACAGCAAACATATTTGCGTGTTTTGTAACCTGTTTACTATTAACTCCACCCTTACGGTTAAAAACAATTGCCTGCTTATCTTCATCCCAAAAATCAACGAGCTTTGCCCTTACATCTTTTGCTAGTCTCTCATATTTTTTTGCTTCACTGTCAATGCCAAGAATTTTTGAGCACAGTGCCATCGTCTCTAAACTCTTACAAAACACAATCTGTTCAAAGCTAACTTCTCCTGTAATATCTACTTCGTGATCAAACCAGTCGATATAGACCCAATCACCTTCAAGGCCTTCTACCAGGCCTCTTTCGTTTGTTCGTTCCAGGATAAAATCCATCAATGATTCCATTTTTGGATAAACCTGTTTTAAGAAACTATCATCACCGGTATACAAATAATAATCATAAATCCCTATAAACCAATAAAATGAATAATCCAGGATATTATTCAAATGAACTAAAACCGGATCGGAACCACGAAGTGTATACATTGTTCGTTTTGTTGTCTCCAAATCGAAAAACATGTAATAATTCATTAAATAGCTTTGGTATGCATCGCCTGACCAGGCCCAACGATCCCGCTTTATCCCATCAATAAAAACCTCTCGGGTAGTAAGTTGAAGTGTATATCTTCCTACTTCCCAAATTTTGTTTAGTTCCTCATCATTAGATTTAAAGGAGGCACGGTATTCAATCGGGGAATATTCATAGAGTAAAGAAACATCATCAAATTTAGCATTGTCAGCAATAATGAATACATACCTTAGTGCATTTGAATGTCCGACAGTAAAATCAGCTGTCCCCTCAGGAATATCATATACACGAAATGTTTCACAATGTTCACTATCCATGGCCTCTTCAGCTGTTTCTCCATATTGAAGCTTTATTGTACCAGAACCGGAAAGATTATGAAATTTAACAAAACCAAAAGTCTCTTTTCCAAAATCATACAATTTACCTCTATCAGTTTCTTTTACTGCTACATATTCCATTGGAGCTGTAGGAAGTTTGAATTCGGATGGCTTCACTTTAGGATCATTCAAATTTCCTGAACCTGCATTCATATAATATCCAGAAGGAGAATCCGGATGCCGCATGTTTACGGTAAGTCTCTCTTTCTCTAATGGACTGGCCACCCATGAAGAATCAGACAGAATAGTATTTCCTTTCACATAAATAGCAGGAATTGTTTCGTAATTAACCACTAATACTTTCAATTCGGTTTGACCAGCAGGAATGGTCATCGTTGTATGTCCCGTTTCATTGCCGTTCATTACCCTGGTTCCTCCAAGACTAATATTGTATTTATCACCCTCAACAAATATTTCAATCTCTTCGGCTTCTTCCAAATCAATGTTCTTTGTAAAAATCATCAAAGGTTCATGGCTATCTAATTTCCATTGAACCGGGACATCAATTCCCCGTTCTGTTCGACGATTGTTCATTTGGTTACCCAGCCAGTACTCATAGTCACCAGGAAACCAAATCCAGGTCTGTGCTGAAGCAGAAAAAAACACACAAACAAAAAAACTCAATAATAAAAATCTCATTCTATTCACTTTAGTCTTCTTTTCTAAATATCTCACTTCTTTTAATAGTAATACATCTTCACTTTAAGTGCCCCAATTTCAGAGTTATTAAAGTAAACATTCTGCTCATCACCATTTAACAAACGTCCCGGAATAAATTGATTATTTTCAAACTTTCCTTCCCAGATTTGGTCGAAGTCGCTGAATTCAGCTTTTACATTATCTTTAACTGTTATATCTGCATTAAAACCATAACCAACAATGTAAAATTCATTGTCATCTGTTTGAATAATAATTCCACCCCCCATTACTGGTTGGTCTTTGCCTCCAAAACCACCAAACATAGGAGGAGCAGGGGTTGGAGGCTGGGCAACGTCTTCCTCTTCACTATCTCCACTATCCTGGTTTCGATTTTTTTCTGCCTGTTGACCTGCAGCTCCCATTACTGCGCCAATATCAAAACCTCTTCGTGGAGAAATCGTGAACTTATAATCACCCATTTCAAGAATTTCAGTTTCTTTTCCGGGATAAATAAACACCCCACGCATTTTATCAGAACCAAGATTTGAAGTGATAAGATCATACATATCCTGCATCACACCATAAGCATCAGCATAGAGTTTCTGGTCTTCACTAAGATTTTCAGGATCAAAATCATCAATCCCAAAAGGAGAAAAACACAGTGCATCCCATTCCCCTATTGCATAAAGTGGTCTTGCAGCGACAGCTCCACTTTCAGGGATCAAAACAGGATTTTCTTTATATGAAAAAGCTGTACAAATCTGATCCAACTGTAACATATAGGAGTTAGGTGTTAATATATCCAATGATGGGGCCCCTGCTAAGTATAAATCAAAAAACTCAGGTATAGAACAACCATTTCCAAGACTGGCACCTCGAGAATTAACACCAAATACAGATGCATTGACAAATGTTGGCAACGGATGGATTTTTTTACCTTCAGTAGATAACAAATCAAGGTATTTTGCAAAAGAATATGCTGTAAAAATATGTTCTGTAAAATTGATGATTTTACCGCTGCCATCATTTTCAGTAATACTCTTACCGAATACTTCCTCCCAGTTACCAGTGGTTTTATTTCCATTTTCTTTCCATGCCTGGGTCAAATCGGGTTGAAGCGAATTCTTATTATCCTTTAAATAATTAATTAACTGTTCTGGCACATTTGAATTCCATGCTTTTTCTGCTTCTTTTGAATAATCGCGTGGGGCACCACGAAGACCAGGTTCATTTCCAATCTGCATCATAATAACTGTATTCTCCTTATCTGTTGCTTTGATGTGCTTCATTAGTTCTGTATAAGCTTTTAAATCAGCTCTTACTATATTATCACTAAACAGGCTTGGCAGATCAAGATCGGCACCTTCAGCAGTTTCAGAACGTGGAAAACGCTTTGGGTCTTTCTTTACCCAAGAAGGTGCATATGACATAAATGGATTCTTAAATGTTCCGAACCAAATCAACGCCAATTTAAGATCCTGGGCCTTTGCCCCCTCAATTACAGCATCTACTAACGAGAAATCAAACTGTCCTTCTACAGGTTCTATCAGTTCCCATGATACTGTAGCAATTACTGAATTAAGGTTTACAGCAGCCATATCAGCCCATACATCCTTCATATATTCTTTGCTTGAACAGGTTGAATTATGAAGTTCCCCTGATAACATAACAAAGGGTTTTCCATCAACCATTAGTTTTGTTGAATTACCTTTTTTATCCAAATAAGCAACCTGGGAAAATGTGTTTAATCCCAGAGCCAATAAGACCCCCAATATCAAAAATTTTGTTTTATTCATTTTATTTTAAAAATTTAATTTATTCATATCTCCTATTGAATCGGTTCGCCCACAATCGGGGGAACATCATACCTGGCCGTACGTTCATCGTTGATCCTTCCAGACCAATTCAGCCCGAATGCAAAGTCATATGTGTTTCCATCACTATCAACATAACATTCCATATCTCGTGGAACATCCTCAAACTGAGCCTCAACTGTTTCCATATTTGCGGGCATTTGGAGTGGAAGTAATCCAGACGGCTCTACCATACCTGTAACAATCTCAAGAAATGCTTTATCTGGGACATTATCAGCCCTGTTACCTCCGAAGCCTACTAAGATAGCATCAACGTCACTCTCAAATTCTTTAAATACCATTGGATTAGACATGTCTAACAGAACAATGACCTTCTTCGCAGCAGATGCAGTATTTAGTACAAGATCTAAATGACTCTCATTTGTGATAATTCCTGTCTTTCCGAAATATGAACGATTCTCTTTTATCAAGCTGGTCTCTCCATCCTTTGTCACTTCAATCATATCTCCCCCAAGAGACTCTTTACGAACGAATTCTGAATTTGCAGTGTAAGGACGATATTGCAGAGAGATAGGCAGATATGTATATTTCTGACGTTCCTCCTCAACGCTGGTATTTTCATTACCGTCGTCCCTCATTCCTCCAAACTCGGAGTAGGTTGGATTCCCATTTTTTGGATTGCTAATTCTGACAATAGCAAAATCACATTGTGCTATTTCTTCTTTGGTTGCACGTAAAATATCATCTTCTGACAATGTTGGTTTTCCCTCATTGTCAGCAGGGCCAGTAAGGGTAGCTGCTATTTTATCCGTTACCACATCGTAATATTCCCCTGCTACTTTAAGGTCTAATCCTGGTTTAGCAGATGCAGGTGTTCTTCTCCAACCACCAGTTGCTTCAACATACACCATAGGAATATACACCTTTGGTTTTTGAGCTTCTGGTGTTGCCTTATGTATAATACCTTCACTATTTTTCAACATAACAATAGATTTCAGGTGAGCCTTATGTCCAGCTTCTTCATGAACAGAATTTTTGAAGGTAGATTCGGCCACTTTAAGCTCAAGGTATGGATTATCTACTATACCGATATTAAAATGAGTTACAAGTATCCTCTCTGTCGACTTTTTCATAATCTCATCCATTTCATCTTTTCCCAGACTGGTAACTCCAAGATTATATGACTCCATGGCTAAATCAACACATTCCTGTCCTTCTCCGCCTTCTCCTCCAAAAGCATCACATCCTGCTTTTAGGATCTCTAATCTTTTTTCAATTGGGGTTAAATCCTCAACACCATAGTTCTTATTGGTAAGAATACCGAAATCAGTTAGTATATATCCATCCCACCCATATTCTTCTCTTAGCAGTTTATTTATTTTATATGTACTATAACTTGAGCCGATGCGTTCTCCACCTACCGGCGAACCATCTACATCTATTCCAACAGAATAATTCGTCATGGCAGCAGATACTGTTTTGGTTTTTCCCGGCAAATCCATACAAACAAGAAATGGTAGAACATGAGTAAAAAACTGCCCCCCAGGAAATATGTTGTATGCCCCATCGCGTGTATGTGACTCACGACCACCTTCTGCTGCACCGTCTCCCGGAAAATGTTTCATCTGGTTGTTTACACTGTGTTTGCCCCAGCCTAAATCATTTCCTTCTTCATCATAGGTAGATTGCCAACCATTGATTATGGCCTGGGCGATATCCATAGACAAGGCTGGATCTTCACCGAAAGTGCCGGGGATACGTTTCCATCTGGGTTCAGTTGCCAAATCCATCTGTGTTGCTACCTGCATAGATATTCCCATAGCACGCCATTCTTCTGACATCATTCTGCCGAATTGAGCTCCAATTTCAGGATCGAATGTTGCAGCAAAACCAAGATTACTTGGCCAGCTTGATACGTCTCCTGAGCGAGGATCATCTATCCAAACGGCTGGCAAACAAGCTATATCACTAAGACCTTCAATGTATTCCTGTACCATATTGTTCCAATTCACCTTTGTTCTTGGGTCAAACATAGATCCACTGCTGGGAGCACGAAGCTGTCTGTAGCCCAAGTCCAGGGAATTCTTTATTATACTGTCCAGTGTATCTGGGTTAACCTTCCACCCACCAAAGGGGTTCATTTTCATGCCCATCATCTGTTCTACTGTAAACTCATCCACCATGGCTTTAGCCCTTGATTCAAAATCGACACGCCAATCTTCGAATTTATCCAACAGGTTATTCCTGTTTAAATCTTTAAATGCGTAACCGTCTACCTGTATTAGCTGAAGTCCGGAATTCTTTGAATATCCAAGGGTTGTTCCATCCTCATTGGTTACCATAGTCCAACCGTCCGGGGTTATTGATTCCGACCATTTTATATTGCCGGAACCAAGCGTTTCTGGTTCAATGGGATAATTTTTTGTTTTCTCACAGCAAAAAAATAAAGTTGTAACACTTGTTAAAAGAAAGAGAAGGTAAAAATTCATTTTTAATGAAGCAGTATTTTTAAATAAGTTCATGGTTTTATCTGTTTTGTTAGTTAATAATGAATCCATTAAAGCACAAATATTAATAAAACACATTATTAATATTTGTGCTAAATGATAGATTTAGAGTGCCAATAAATTATTTATTTAGTTTCTGAATAAAAGGTTTAATCGTATAATTCAACTCTGTTTTTTCTTGTTTCACCAGGTATTTATCTAATGTTCCCGGTCCACAACTTCCATTTCCTAATCCTTTAACCGCTGCATCGAAAGTTAAAATTGTCTTATCTCGTTTTACCAATTCATAAGGATGACGTGCATCGTTTAAATCTTTCGGTGTAAAATGCAACGCACTAAAATTCATTAAGTCTGGTGATGAAATACATAAACCATAACCAGAATGATTTGAAATTGAAAACCACCTGACATCAGCCCTGTTTCCACAGTCTTGCGTTTTTACGTATGGAATAAACATATCATCAACAGTAGTTTCATAAAGACCCACGAATGAAGCTTGTTTCCTGTCAACATAATTCTCAAATGGACCAGCCCCAAAATATTCAACCTTTTCAAATCCCGGATTTAATTCAGCAATAAATCCAAGCTTAGGTAATTTCGTTTCTGCCTTATCGGGGATAAAAGTTGTATAAACATCTATGCTACCATCTCCATATATTGTATAAGTCGAATTAGTTTCAATGGAGTAACCCGATGGTTCTGATGATTTATTTTCAATATAAATCTCGACTTTCTTATTATTTACATAATTAACAGTAAATGTTTTAACTTCTGTTGTTAAATTCCAAAGCTGCTTCTCAATTTCAGAAATTCTTCCAAAACTCACATCATTATCTACCGGTGCCCTATATGCATTTAATACAGGTCCACTTATATTTTCATATTGAACTTTAGGTTTTTTATTTTCAAAACCAGGTGTTCCCGGAGGTGGCATTCTGCGGGCAGAAAGGATTTTCTTTTCAGACTCAAATATTTTAGTCCCAAAATATTCAAGGTGAGTTATTGCACCAGCATCTTTACCAAACACTATTTTAAAACCCTTACCAATAATAATTACATCTTCTTCCTGCTTATCCAAAGTAAGAGCTGTTAATTCATCCAGATTTAATTGTTTTACAGAAGGAGCATTAGCAGGTAGTTTCATCTGCTCAGAAGCAACTACATGACCTATTTCTGCCCATATTTCATCTTCTTTTAATTTCAAATAGAGATTCAAAAAATATTCTGAGCCTGAAACAATAGGTTTTATGTTATATGGAATAACTACTTCTTTTTTTGTTTTAGGCCCTATACTAATTGATCCTAAAGAACCATGTTGAATCATTTCCCCGTCACACTCGACTCTCCAAACTAGTTCATACTGTTCTAAATTGATGAACAGATTACTATTTTCAATACTAATTTTACCATTTTCTAAATCTACCGGACTAAAAACCACATTCTGATAAACTTTCTTTACTTCTTCCATTTTTGGTGTGATCTGTCTGTCTGGAGTGGTTAACCCATTGATACAGAAATTACCGTCATTTGGCATATCTCCAAAATCTCCACCATATGCAAAAAAGTATTCTCCTTCTTTACCCGGAATTTCTTTTACCAGGCCTTGATCTACCCAGTCCCATACACAAGCGCCGATAAGTCTTTTTTGGTTATTAATAAGATCCCAATATTCCTTTAGATTACCAACAGCATTTCCCATTGCATGCGCATATTCGCATATAAAGAAAGGTTTAGGATCGTCTTTATCAGCTGCCTCTTCTTCAAGCTTTTCAAGGCTGGGATACATGATTGATTCAACATCTGCACATTCACTATAACCTTCATAATGTACAGGTCTTGAAGCATCAATTTTTTTCACAGCCTCAGTACAAGCAGTAAAGTTTATTCCACCACCTGCTTCATTTCCATGCGACCAGAAAATTACAGAAGGATTATTTTTATCTCTTTCAACCATCCTTACAACCCTGTCTACATGGGCCTTTTCCCAGCGAGGATCTTTTGCCAGTGACTCTTCGCCATAGCCCATTCCGTGAGATTCAACATTTGCTTCATCAACAACATAAATTCCATAGATATTACAAAGCTTAATAAAATCAGGATGATTGACATAGTGACTTGTACGGACAGTATTTATATTAAACTGCTTAAAGAGTTCCACATCTTTTATCATCGATTCCAGTGTGACTGTCCTGCCAGTAAATGGATCATGTTCATGGCGGTTAACCCCTTTCAACAGGATACTCTTATTATTTACCCATAATTGTTGATCTTTAATTTCAATTTTTCTAAAGCCATATTGTGTAGTAATTACTTCTGTAGTTTTTCCTTCTGTATTTTTCAACTCAAAAATAACCTGGTAAAGATTTGGAATTTCAGCTGACCATAATTCCGGTTTTTCGACTGTAACCGTTTTTGAAATACTTAGTCCGGTTTTTGTTGATACCTGTTTAATAGGTATTGTGGCAATAATCGAGTTTTTATCTGGTACCAGCCCAAACTTAGTCAGGTAAACTTCACACGTTTGAGAACCTTTTCCTCCAGAATTTTTGAAATCAAGATTAATATTTAAATCAGCTTTAGAAAGATCCTCATTAAACGTAGTAGTTAAATCATAATCCCATATACGAGTTTTAGGTACTGAATATAAATACACATCGCGGTAAATACCACTCAACCTCCAATAATCCTGATCTTCCAGATAGCTTCCATCGCTCCATCTGTACACTTCTAAAGCAATATTATTATTTCCTGGCTTTACATATTTTGTAATATCAAATTCGGCTGGTGTACAACTTCCCTGACTATAGCCAACTTTTTGCCCATTTACCCAGATATAGAATGCACTTTTCACACCATCGAAATGGACAATTATATCTTTCCCGTCCCAAAACCCTGGTATATTAAAATCTCTTTTATAGGAACCCACCGGATTTGGTTCTTTAGCCTGTGTATAATTTGAAGGTGGGGTTCCCATAACATAGGGAGGATTTTTTACAAATGGATAATTAACATTGGTATAAATTGGTGTACCATAACCTTTTAGTTCCCAACAGGAAGGAACCTCAATTTCATCCCAGGCCTTTGTATCAAAATCATTTTTATAAAAATCTTCTGGCCTAAGGTTTGGATGTTTCACCCAGTTAAATTTCCAGGTGCCATTTAAAGAAAGATATAAAGGTGAATTTTCTTTTACATCTCTGACAGCTTGCTCAACTGAACTGTAAGGAACATAATTACTGTGTGGATTTTCTTTATTAATTCCAATTATCTGTTCATTTTGCCAGTCGTCCTGACATATAACAGGAATAAATGGAATTAAACAAAAAGCAAGCAGAATTTTAATTTTCATAATCGTTTTGTATTTAATAATTGTTTTATAAGTTTAATTGTCAACAAGATCAAAAAAGAAATAAGGCAATAACAAAAGGCCATCATTTCAACAAATATGTTCCCGATTCCGCCCGATTTAAACCTGTTTAACAACAAGCTATCACATCGGGCGAGTCGAGATATTTTTAAGTATTATTTATTTTCAATGCTTTATTATGAATTTTTATTTTTTTAATGTTCATATATTGTATCCTATTTATTTAAAAATTTATAAACACAGCTATGCTTATACTCTTCTCCCGGATTTAATATCGTAGTTGGAAAATGAGGCTTGTTGATTGCATCAGCAAAATGTTGTGTTTCCAGGCAGAAAGCCCATCTTTTCCCGTATTTCCTCCCACCTTTTCCTTTTTCTCCATCAATCCAGTTAGCTGTATAAAGTTGCAAACCAGGCTGAGTTGTATAAGTCTCCATAACGCGTCCGGAAACAGGATCATGGGCTACTGCAGCAAGTCCGAGTGTTCCCATTCTATGGTTCAAAACCCAGTTATGATCGTATCCAAACCCGAATCTTATCTGCTCTTCATCTTCATCAATTTCTTTTCCAATTTTCTTGAATTCTGTAAAGTCCATGGGTGTTCCTTTAACAGATAGAATTTCACCAGTAGGAACATTAGTCTCATCTGTTGGGGTAAAAAAATCTCCATTTATCAATAGTTCATGATTCAGAATATCCCCGGTTCCTTCACCAGCCAGATTAAAATATGAGTGACTTGCCAGATTAACCAACGTAGTTTTATCCGTTGTAGCAAAATAATCAAGACGAAACTCATTATCATCAGATAGTGAATAAGAAACAGAAACCTTAAGATTTCCGGGGTATCCTTCTTCTCCATCCAACGCAGAATATTCCATGGTTACCCGGTTTGTTGATACCTCAGTAACTTCCCAGACAACTTTACTAAATCCTTTAATTCCACCATGTAAGTGATTTGGGCCATTGTTTACTGCAAGAGAATAATCTTTATCATTAAGATTAAATTTACCCCGACCGACACGATTGGCGCATCTTCCGCACACCGCGCCCATGTATGGATCGTTTCCATTTATATAATCAGAAATAGAATCATATCCCTGCACAACATCAGCCACTGCTCCATTTCGATCGGGCACATAAATACTAACAATTATTGCCCCATAGTTTGTAACCTGAGCTATTAAGCCATTTTTATTTTTCAGGGTATACAGTGTTACCTGTTTTCCCTCATGTATTGTTTTAAAAGAAGATTCTTGTAACATCATCACAATTTTATAGTTATACTTTATTATAGTTTAACTTCTACAGAACCTTGATTCCTTATAAACAAAGACTGGCAAGCTCCTTTTCCAAAAACATGTTCTAGTGTACTGATGTATTTTTCAAGCAAAGGTTTTGGGACAAACGCTTGTATTGTACCAGCAAATCCTCCTCCATGTACTCTCCAGGCCCCTTCTCCTTTTAAAATCAAATGACTTAATGCAAGAGCTAATGAAACACCTTGTTCTCTAACATTATTTACCGGAAAGATATTTTGATTATACATGTAAGAACTAAATCCTGATTCAATAACCATATCTAAAAATGCTTTAAAATCATTTTTTTCAAGGGCAGAAACCTGCTCAACAACCCGTTGATTATCCCCCTGGAAATGTATTGCTCTTAAAATAGCCCTGTCTCCAACTTTTTCTCTGATCTCAGGTATTATTTCAATAACTTGTTCCATATTAACCTGTCTAAGAACATTAGCACCAAGCTCACCAGCAACAGCCTTCATATCGATAGGCAATGATGCATATTCATCATTTAAATCGGCATGATTTCCTCCTGTATCTGTTATAACCAATGCGTATCCTGTCGATACAAAATCAAAATCAACTTTTTTAACTTTTGGATTAGCAGGATCTTCAAAATCGATAGTAATTAATCCTCCCATCGAACAAGCTGTTTGATCCATTAAGCCACAAGGTTTTCCAAAATAATTATTCTCAGAGTATTGAGCTATTATTGCGTTCTCAATAGGATCGAGTTTACCATCATTAAACAAAACACTTAATATTGCTCCAATTAAAACCTCAAATGAAGCAGAAGAACTTAATCCTGAACCTTTCGGAACACCTCCATCGATACAAGCATCAAAACCAGCTACCTTATAGCCAAGTTCATTCATTCTGGCACAAATACCTCTTACCAATGCTACCGAAGTATATTTTTCCTGCTCATTGGGTTGAAGATTCGTTAGATCTACCTCAAATGCCGGATAACCTTCGGATAAAATACGTATTGTATTTGTTCCATTAGGAGCAGCTACAGCCTTATTATCAAGGTTTACAGCGCCGGCAAGAACTCTCCCGTAGTTATGATCCGTATGGTTCCCTCCAATTTCAGTACGACCGGGAGACGAAAAAAGAGATGCTTTCTCCTCTTTTGAAAACTTTTGAAACTTGCCAAGTAATCCCAGGTAAATACCTATCTGCTGCTGTCTCTTTTCTACATTATCGCCATATAGTTCAATAAATAAACTATCTTTTCCACTCTCTAGGATCTCAATAATTTTACTTACTTCTTTCATTTTGTTGTTAATCTAAATTTCTAAATCAGTTAATGTTTATTTTCTCTATTTAATATTTGTTGTTGTTGTTTATCTTAATTAAGTTATTCTTATTGAGGAGAAAGCATCTTCCAAACCTGCTTTAGTTTATGTTTATATATCCTTCTAAAAGTTTAGCAACTAAATTTTCATTCTCTATCTCAAATTTATAACCTCCGGAAAGAAGATGAAATTCAGCAGCTTCAATCCCATTTCTTTTTGTTATTCCTGAAAATGTTACCCCTTTTATATCGTTAAACAAATTACATGAATTTTCAGTAATCACTTCGTCTAATGGCAGGTACAAAGTTGCTGTAGTATTTGGAGGAACAATAGCTTCATAGTATTTAAGATTATTTTCGTCCGAAATCCAACCTGATTTTATTTTCCCATAATAAGATTCATACTCACCAGATACTTCTTTAATCCTTGGTTGATCATTGTAAGCACTTCCTCTGTCAATTGTAGGTTGAAGAATAATATTTTTAAATCCTGGGGTCTCATCATCTTTTTGTATTCCTGCCATATATTCAAACATCCATTCCCCTACAGCACCATATGCATAGTGATTAAACGAATTCATCCCGTTGTCTTCAAAACTATTTATATGGCTATAAGCATTCCATCTTTCCCATGTGGTTGTTGCCCCCTGGTTAACTTCATAAAGCCACGAAGGTTGTTCATCCTGAAGTAACAGATCATATGCTGTATTTGCCAAACCATTCTCTGTTAATACGGGCAACAACACATTTACTCCAAGAAAACCTGTAGATAAAGTTTTCTCTCCCTGACCTGCACGAACTTTACCTTCTACATTATCAATATTCTCTATCAGATTTTTTATAAATATTTCCTTTTCTTCTTCTGAATTGTACAATCCCATTTTAAGAGCCCAAAGAATACTTGTCTGAGAATTATCCTGAATTATTCCTGTGCCCATAAAACCACCACTGGTAATATTATCAGCTGTTACTGATAATAAATTTGCATTATCATCAACATATTTTTTATACAAAAGCCCTCTCATTCTTTCGTATTCTGCTTTGTATTTTTCTGCATCAGATTTTTTTCCAACAGCCTCAGCAATTTTTGACATTAATACTGCGTCATATGCCTGGTATACTCCGGCCATAAAAACCCCTGATGTAGTTTGAAGAGCTACCCAATCTCCATAACCTGCACGCAGGCCTTCTTCTATTAGTTCGTCCATATATGCTGCAAGCAAATCATAATTTTCTTCCAAAACAGCAATATCACCTGTTTGTAAATACAGTGCCCAGGTTAAAATTATTCCTACATCTGTCCAACCAGCATTTGTTCTACCCCCAAAAAATCCTCCTTCTGAACCACCAGCCCCTTCGCTTGGTCCAGGCATTGTTGAACCAAATTTACCATCATTATTACCCACATAATTTGATGCAATTTCCATATAATTATTCATAAAATTAAATGCATCAAAATTATAGAGAGCTGTTTCAGCAAAAACTGTGATATCGCCAGACCAGCCCAATCTCTCTGAACGATTTGGACAATCTGTAGGAATGGTAATGTGATTCGTCATCTGGCTCCAAAGAGTATTTTTGAACAACCTGTTTACAGTTTCATTATTGGTTTCGATGATTCCTGTTTGCTTTGTTACTGAAGTCATTGGCTGTGCATATATATTGTGAATTACAATGTCATTATCCGTTGTAATCTCTAGATAACGATACCCATGGAAAGTAAAACTTGCCCTATAGTCTTGAACCTCCTGATCATTCAGATAATAAACATCAGTATACCAATCATTTTCGTATTCACGGGCTCTAGTTAGACCTGTGAGGTATAATGTTCCTTTTGGTCCACAACTTCCTGCTCCTCTTGCTTTATTTGGATTCTTTTTCCCGTCGTTTAGCATTTCTGCTCCTTGCAAACGAATTTGAGTTCCTTCAGGGCCTGAAACAGAAATGCCTGTCACACCTGCAATATTTTGCCCCAAATCAACCATAAGTTTTTTTCCTTTTTCCAACTTAATATCCTTACCGGGATCAACAGTTTCAGTAATAACTTGTCCATAATCAAGACCCGTTGAAAAATCAATATTTTCCGGATCAAAAATATAGGTATCTTCAGAGGATTTTGGAATGATGCGAAGTTCCTCCAGCATATATGCTGTATTTTCATTTCCTCCAATAAGGTTAGGATTATAATTCTGAAGCTTTGAAACTTTACTCCAATTTGATGCATCAAAATTTATTTCTTTCCATCCCTCAACATTCTTTTCCAATCGTGCATCATAAATTTCTCCTATAAAAAGATCATTCATCAATACAGGTCCGTCTACAGATACCGACCAATCATCTGTATTTGTTGTAATAATTTCCTGGGTACCATCAGCATAATCAACAACAAGTTTTGCTATTATTGACAATTCATTTTCCCCCTTTTTACCAATGTCTCCATAATACTCTCGTCCAATAAGACCTGCATACCAACCATTTCCTACGCGGGCACCAATAGCAACTTTTTTCCCGTCAAGATAATCTGTAACATCATAGGTACGATAATATATGTAATCATTATAATTTGTCCACCCTGGACTAAATATATCATCCAGGACCTTTCCTTCTTTTGTAACCTGCATCACTTCTTTACCATTTAAAAAAGCATCAAAAATTCCTAAAGAAGAGATATACAAACGAGCAGATTTTACTTTACCTGCTAATTCTTTTTCTGTTCTGAATAAAGGCATTACAGTTGACTCTTCTAAATATTCAACAGGTTTGCCATTGAATTCTTGTTGTATAAAAGTTACACCACCAGGTGCAGCTCCAGGTCTAAATCCTCCTCTATCTGCAGGATTAGGTTTTGGAGGTGTTAATGTAAAACTGGATTCACCAATTTGCTCACTATTGTCATCAACCGTCAATATTAAATTATCAAACTTTGCTGATTGTGCAGGAGAAACAATCCTCCTTGTCCTAAAATCAGTTTGCTCCTGTGCCACAAATAATCCTACATAAGGACGTTCTATAGGATATTCATTATTTATAATACTTATCTCTTTCCCATTTATAAGGGTCGTAATCTTTTTATCTTCTGCGGTAATTATAAGGTCAAATGGGACTTTTTCCTTAACAATAGATGCAAGTTCAACATTGTCTAATTGGACATTTCCAACTGGATTTATTTTTGTAGCGACCAGAGATGTTTTGGTAAAACTCCAGGCAAACCTATTATCATCATTCTTAATCCCAAAATACAAGGTAAAACCATTTTCAATTATTGTTGGTTTCACTTTTATACTCATTGAATTTTTAAAACAATTCTCAACTACAGGTTCATAATATATCCATTCTGCATCTTTGAAACTAGTTCCTGTTTCAAAATACGCTTTTTTTGAAGTTATAACTTTATCATCTGAACAAGTTACTGAAACTATCCAATGATAACCTGTTTCCAAGGAAAGTTCCGGCCCTTCATAGGGAATAGCAACAGATAAATTACTTGTAACCAAACCACTATTCCATATTTCTACATCCTTATCATTAGTAACCACAATTTGATATTCTTTTTGTGACATTCCAACAACATCGGATTTCATTTTCCAGCTAAAAAGCATACCATCTTTTTCAATTCCTATCGGATCTTCAGAATAATTAACTGTTAAATCAGTTATTCTGGTTCCTTCATCTTTATCTTGGGCACAAGCAAAACATAATAAAATAAGCATGCCAATTGAATACGAATACAACAGAGTTTTCATTTTTTTTTAGATTTAATTTTATTTTGTTCATAAAGTGTTTAGTCTTCTTTATTTCTTTCTCTTTTAAAAGATTTTCATAATTTTTATTATTGGCTTCGAACAAGGATTATAGTTCGGACTGTCGAGACATCATACATTCTTAAGAATACATGCGGTACAAAATACAAATGCAATATTAAAAAGACTGAGTATTTGATTTTCATAATCTCAAATAAGGTTTTTGTTAGTAATTATTTAAAGAAAAACTTTCATAAAAATTATTCATACATCTAAAACATTGTTAGAATAACATTAAACAATAATCAATAAATAAATTATTGCTTAATCAAGCAATATATTGTTGATATCAAATACATTGAATATTCAATAAACATCAACAACAAACTTGTTTCTCTATTTTAGCCAGTCTTTAAATACACTTAAGCACAAACCTTCAATTTGTTTAGAAACAATCAGTTTGTTTTCTATGAGGTTATTATTTTAATTAATCTGACTGCTCTTTCACCAACTGGTTGGTACCGGTCGGTAAAATTAGAGATAATTATTTAATTTTTAATCAAAAAAATTATTTTTGGATTAAAAATATCATTTACTAAAAAACAAAAAACAGGAATTATGTAGTACAACAAAACACTACAAAGAATTTCTTTGAACCAGGTAGGAAGGGTTTCTAAATCTGCTTCTGTCTTTATTTTGAATCATTACAGCCAGCTGTTCCCCCATCTGTATAAAATCTGTTGAAATAGTAGTAATGCCATTGGAAACGACTTCTTTAAGGACTGTATCATTAAATGAAACAACACCGATATCAGACCCGATATTAAATCCATTTTTTTTGGCCAGATTTATTATTCTTACCAGGTTTCGATCTGACACAACAAAATAAGCTTCTCCTTTACAGATCTTTCTGTTTTTAACAGACTTTATAATCTCAAAAGGAAGATTGAATTCCTGGCAGAACTTTTCGAAACCAAAAGTACGCTCAATGGGTTCTTTACCTCCCGGAAAAACCATAATAAGTTTTTGATATTTTGACAACAAGTCTTTACCTTCTATCATTTTCTCAAAAACATCCGCCTCAAAATCCTGGTATATAACCGGATAATTAGCTAAATCTGGCTTTAATCTATCTAATATATATACTTTATCCTGGGGAAGAATAGAAATAACTTCGTGTGAATTTTCAAAAGTAGCAGGCATTATTATATACGAAGTGTATTTACCATTATTATCAACAATAAGATCTTTAAAAACCTTATAGTTAAAATGGTGAAAATAGATATCGACATCTATATTTGTATCTAGCGTATTGCAAAAAGAGGTGAACAAATCTTCTTTGAAAACATTTAACTCATCAAACAATAAAAATACTTTTTGATCGAAAAAGGTCTTTGTTTGTTCTACATAATATCCTTTTCCTGAAATTGATGATATTACCCCTTTTGATTTTAGCTCACTAAAAGCCATTAATACTGTATCTCTAGACAAACCAAACTCTTTACAAATACTATTAATTGAAGGAATTTTATCACCCTGCACTAAAATCCCTGATTCTAATGAATTATAAATTGAGTTAATAATTTGTCTGTATTTTGGTACAGGCAGACTATCATCAATAGTAAAAATATTTTTAACCATTCAAAATTATTTGCCCCACGAAAGTAATTAATATCCTAATAATTATAAATTTTATCTTCTATCACTCTATGCATATCTATTTCAGATAGTGTTATAAAAAAAGAAGCCCTACTTCAAAAAGTAAGGCTTCTAAATAAAAAAAATATTACCTGAAACTAATCTCAGATATTTATCTCTTCACAAAACTGATTATTTGTTTTTCTTTATCCTTTCGCTCCAGTGTAACAAAATAAACTCCATTGGTTAGTGCAGATACAGAAATTAATGTCTCATTTGTTATTAAAACAGTTTTACCTAAGATATCAGTAATAATAATTGTTTTATCACTAACATTAGATGGAATATCAACAATAATATATTCTGTTGCAGGATTTGGATATAAGTTTACAAGAGAATTTTCTTTCTCATTTATCCCTACACCCGAATTTGTAAGTTTACTTTGATGAACACCCTGAGTCAGAATATTTGATCCATCTGAAACCGTTTCTACAAAAGGCTCACCAATTGTCCATTCTATTTCTATTGTACTGGTCTCAGCGTAATCGGCAGTTGCCGACATTGTGCTTTGAGCAAATGAATAAGTAATGGAAAATATACTTATGAAAAATAAAATAAGTTTCTTCATTTCATCTATATTAATTTTTTAATAATCATTCTAGTACTTTAAATATTATGGTGCCTGAACAAGCTGAGTTGCTACCCATCCAGAAGAAGTATACAACAGTCTGGCGCTTTCATACTGCCCCAGGCTAAAGCTGGCTGCTTCAGGAGTTATAACACCTATCGAATTGATTATATTGGTTGCATTCTCATTAATAACAACTATTTCTTTTCCAACCGTAGCACCCATCGTAATATATAAATTGATAGTTCCGACTGATGGATTTAAAATAATTACTGATTTATCAGTAACATCGTAAAAAACATATCCTGTTGAAGTGATAGTTTCTTTATGAACAGGATAACTTATTCCAGCTGAATAAACTGTCCCTTCTACAATAAGGTTCTCTGAAGCACCTGTACCATTAACCTCTAGCTCAACAGTTGGATTCTCAACTCCTATCCCGACCTTACCGGAATTATTAATCACCATTTGATTGGCATCGTTAATTTTAAATTCAATCTGACCAACGTTATTTGCATCATTATCAGCTATGATTGTAGTAGAACCGGAATTATCAACGGAACCAGTCCCTTCATAATCAATACCTGTAAGTTGTTTGCCACTACCCGAATAACTAGCAGCTTTTACACTTCCATTAACTTCCAACTTCTCAGAAGGAGTATTTGTTCCTATACCAACATTCCCGTTTTCGGGTATGTACAATGTATTGTCTTCTGCCCCGGCATCAATCCTAAAAGGAATTTGATTTGCTGTAAAATCAACAAATGCGAAAAAATCGTCTCCCCCGGCTTCAATATCGTTTGTTTTAATTTGCCAGTCGTTCTTGGGGAAAGAAGCAGAAGTACTCGTATCATCAAATTTTAAAAGAATAACATTGCCAACCACTACCATGGTATGGTCTGCTTTATTATGCTCTATGGTTGCACCTTTTCCAACCACTAAACTTTTACTTACCTCAAAATCATCAAAAATTTGTTTATAGCCTTTATTTTTAACACCTCCACCTTCAATAACTCCTGTTGAAAGTGTGTCAACCTCACCGTTTTCGTTATAAAAACAAAAAGAGCCATCATTAATATCCGGATCATAAAACAACATACCGGGGGTAGGTGTTACCGGAACGCCATCATATAGTACTGCGCCGTTCACCATCATACCAGCACCACCAAAATCACTGGGAATTGGAACATTAACCCCAACGCTACCCGGATGGATCATATTTCCTTCCACCGCTTTCCATGCTGTATTTCCTTCAACAATTGTCCCTTCTTTATTACCAAAATCAGGTGTTCCAATTAAAGATCTGGTAGTAATATTTTCCGCCTCAAGTTCCTCAAAATTAATCGTATCTGTAACTATTATCGAATCTATTTTATTTGATTCTTCCTGTGTAATATAACGAGTTGGAATATCTCCGGTTAGTGAGTTATAATCACCATCAAAATAAGACGTTGGTTTATTGCTTAAGTCATTGTAATCTCCAGAAAAATCATCGGACACATCCTCATCAAAATTTGTAAGGTCGGGCACATTACTTAATTGATTATACTCTAAGTGATTAACTGTATTAGCCGTATTTGAATACTTAACAAAAGGAGTTACTAAAATTCTGTTTATATCTACAATCCGACTATCTAAACTCACTTGTAAAAAATAATCTTCATCACCCCATTTGATATCGTCAAGTGTTCCCGTTCCATTTTCCAATGAGCCAATACTAAAAATCGCCATTCCGTTTTTACTTGTGGTAACCGTATGGGTTTCACTGAAAATTACAGAACCTGTTGTACTACCTTGCAATACTTCAACAACAAGACTAACCTGCTGATGCTGTATCAATTCGTTGTTATCATCCCGAACAACAACCTGGTATTGTATTCCCTGGGGTGCCTGTGCAAATATTTGCAAACAGGCATATAAAAAAGCTATGGTATATATTATTTTTCTTTTCATCTATTCATAATTTTAAACATGATATCAACCTGTATATTAACTATTTCCTGTACAATACCATGATGTACCATCAAAAATAAAGCGGGCACTCGATTTTGTACTTAAGGTAATATCCGCAGCACCTGGCATCAAAACTTTTTGAGAACCTGTACCATTATTTTTAATTATGACAGTTTTTGTTGAATTCAGATTTATCAATAATATTTCCTGGCCAACAACTCCGTTTTGAAAACCTTCAACTGTTACATTTCCTGTAGTTTCTTTAAAAGTTATAACATGTTTATTTAAAACATCATAATCAAGAGAAACATCTGTTGTTGTTGTGTCATCTGATATGGTATATAGAAAATTTTCAATCTCTGTAGTTCCAGAAACGATAAAGTCATCAAATTTTACAGTACCCGCAACTTCCAGCTCATATGCCGGGCTAGATACTCCAATTCCAATTTTACCATTATTGGAGATAGTCATTCTTACCGTATCCTGTGTTTGAAAAACAATTTCTCCAGTTCCATCACTATTGTTATCTGCTGCAATTACAGTAGTCTCTGCATTTGAAATCCCACCTGTTGCCCCTGCAATTCCTGTTAGTCCACTTCCATCACCGATAAAGGAAGCTGCTTTAATAATCCCATCAACTTCAAGCTTTTGAGTTGGAGAATCTAATCCAATACCAACATTCCCATTTTCATCGATATACAAAGCATCGTCTCCTGCTCCTGCCATAATCCTGAAAGGAATGGTTTGGGCTGTTTCATCACTAATTGCGAAATAACTGTCCCCTCCATTTTCACTGTCGTTAGCTTTCAACAACCAATCATTTGCAGGAAAACCGGTAGAAGGATCGTCTGTATCATCCAATAATATACGAAGGTTGTTCTCCTTTAAAATAACTGTATTAAAACCAAAAACTTCACCATTAACGGCATCTGTACCTATTGCCATACTTCCATTAACTACAAAATTATTTTTTAGACCAACACATTCCAGAGAATCATAATCACTGGCGATAAAGGTAATCGTATCATTTCCCAGTACTTTTTCTTCCAGACTATTGTTGTAATACCTAAATGAGCCTTCACCCTGAGGATTATAAAATAACATTCCGGCTTTAAAATCAGTTGGATATCCATCATATAAAATACCTCCTCCTACACGAAGTGCTTCTCCCTGGAAGACTTGTGTAGATGGAACATTTGCACCAACCTGCCCCAGGTGGTACATATCTCCATTGGCATATGTCCATAATGGTGTATTTCCTTCCAATGCTGTCCCTGCTGTTGTGCCAAACCCGGGAAATGAAACTTTAACACTGTTCGAATCTACACTTTCCTGTAAGGAATCCAGGTTGATTAATTTTGTTATCTGAAGATAACTTATCTTTTCAGCTTGTTCTTCTGTTATCGTATTTGGTTTGTTTGTAAGTGAATTATAGTCACCATCAAATAATTCAGGCTGATTTGTTAAACTGTTATAATCTCCGTCAAAATCATCGGACACATCTTGATCCCAATTAGAGAAATCAGGCGCATTTGTAAGTTTACTATAATCGAATGATGTTACTGAATCTACTACATCAGCATATAATGCATATGGAACACTCAGTAATTGTTTTGTCCCTAAAACAGAGCCATTTAAGCTTATTTTCACAAAATAAACTCCTGAACTCCAGTCAATGTCAGCAATAGTCCCTGTTCCATTTAAAAGAGAACCAATATTAAACTGGACTAATCCAAATTCGTTTGTAGTAACAGTATGGCTCTCTGCAAAGACAGCTGTACCATCATCACTACCTTGTAATATTTCAACATCAATTTCAACTGTCTCCGAGACAAGAACGGCCCCATCAACATCTCGTAATACTGCTTGATACTTAAACTGGTTGGGTGTTTGTGCGAAGGTTGTTAATGCTACAAATAGCATTGCCAATAACGAAAGTAAATTTCTTTTCATAAACTAATTCATATTTGTTGTACATATTCTTACTATACATATGAAGTTAGCTTATTTTTACCGTTAAACAAAATGATTTCTAGTTTAAACAAAACAATTCGAAAACTACAAAACTCTTCGTATAATTTATTTCTTTAATAAAATCGCATCTATTCCCCTAACAATCCAATTGCAGCACCTAAAGCATCAAGACCTATGGACTGGCAAACACCATTTTTATTCTGTTCATCCATATTTTCAATATCCCATTCGTATACAAAATCAGCATACCCCCAAAGCTCCTCAAAATACGCTATGTATTTTTTGTCATTTTCAACGTTAGTAAACTCAGGTTTAACTTGATTATTTGATTTATTTCGGGTTTGCCAAATCGCATCTACTGTTGATTTAATATTATTACCAAAATCTATTTCCGACAGTTCTTTTACTTCTTTAGAACCTAAATAACGCATAAGAATACCACGTCCAGCAAGATAATCATTACCATGAACAGGTCCAAAACTAGATAAACAAGGAGCTTCACGAAATATATTGTCTTCTTTACACACTAAGGCTGTTTGTATTCCATTACTCAACTGTGTTATTAAAGATAAAATTCTCTTTTCAAAGACATCTATCTCAAAATTCTCATTAGCTCCAGTCTTTATTAGCCAATCATTTAATTGGTGTCTGATCAGATACATATCTGTAAACGCTGCTATTAACATCCCTTGATCACCTGTCCACACCCACCCCTCTGCCCAAGGTGGATGCTCTTTGATTATATAATCTGAACCATCAATAAAAGCCAAAGGACGCTCTTGCACAAGAACACCCGCTTGAGATACCTTTTTTAAATATTCATACTCATCGAGTCTAAACCATTCATCAAACCATAGCCACTGACGATAAGCCATTTCAAGATATTTATCATTCTCTTCAATTGCTCCCGTTAAACTTAACCGGTATATCCGGGAAGAAAGTAGAAATAATAATGAATTAGTAACTGTATTTTTAACTCCTGCGTGACTTCCATTAGCATCTCCATTACTGCATCCATGAGCAACAGGAATAGCTAAATCTGTTGTGTCATATGCTGTTTTCTTTTTATATTCCCAACACAAATCAGTAGATAATTTAAGGTATTGATTTGCAAAATCAATCTCGCCTGTTTTAATTAAATATTTATAGGCGTTTAACCCCATTAAGCCCCACCATCCAAAATCATCTGCCCACAAATTACCGGGATCAAAACTTTCAAAATAGGCAAGATTCTCAATAAGCATCTTATTAATTTTTGCTTGTATTTCGATAATTTCCGGATCATCCGGCCATTGCTCAGAAGCTGCATCTACAAAAACTAAACAAGCATCAAAGGTATTACCTCGTTTCCAGAAATTATTAAAAGCCCATACTTCTTCAAAACGATTGAAAGCGTTAATTGATTGTTCTTTCAATACAGCTTCAAATTCATTATCTGATTTTTTACGACAAGAATGTAAGATAACAATACCGAATAGTATTAAAATATTCACTAAATATGAATGAAGGATTTTTTGTCTATTCATATTTCCCATTATTTCTTTTAAGTACATTATTCAAAATTAGAAAGTATTTTTAACACTATCTTATGCTTAGCTTTCATATTTTCAGTTCTGAAAATATATAAATCAAAAGCAAGAACTTTTTCTATCTTTGCCAACTTTATTTTAAACTGTGAAAAGAATAATTACCTCTACAACATTTTTAGCTATTTTAGCCTGCTTTCTTTGGTCTACGGCTTTTGCCGGAATAAAAATAGGCTTACCCTATACAGACCCTCTCAATTTTGCTGGTCTGCGTTTTATTCTTTCTGGTTTATTTATTATTCCATTTACAGGAAGTCTGAGAAACTATTTCAAGGTTGTTAGCAAGAACATTCTTTTTATCCTAAAAGTTAGTCTGTTCCAGACTTTTATTTTGTATTCTCTTTTTTATACCGGACTTAATATGGTTTCGGGGGCATTAGCTGCAATTGTAGTTGGATCATCCCCACTCTTTGCTTCATTGATGGCCCATTTTATGTTACACAATGATAAAATGACCTGGAAGAATGCGCTTTCAATTAGTTCTGGCTTGATTGGTGTCGTTATTATTGCTCTTAGCAGAAGTAAATTCAGTCTTTCTGAAGGATCTGAATTCTGGGGATTGATAATTCTAATTGTAGCAAATATCTCTGGAAATTTCGGAAATATTATTGTAGTTAAAGCTCAGAAAAAAATTCCTCCATTAATTCTCAATTCAGCTCAGATTATGATTGGTGGATTATTTATTTTTTTTCTATCTATTCCAATTGAAGGTTTTGAAGTGAAAATATATCCTACTCCCTACTATATTTCTCTGATTTACTTAAGTTTTTTATCGGCATCCGCATTTTCAATATGGTATATTTTGTTAAACAGGCCTAATATAAAAATCTCGTATTTAAACATCTGGAAGTTTATTGTTCCTGTATCAGGTGCAGCATTAAGTTGGTTACTATTGCCAGATGAATCGCCGGAAACGATTACAATCGTTGGGATGTTAGTTATTTGCTTGTCATTAATTCTTTTAAACCTGAATGACGGACTTAAGCGATTTGCTTTTTATTTAAAATCCTAAAGACTATATTAATTTCAGATTGTTGATTTTCGATCTTAAATTTCTGAAATCAAATATCGAAAATCTGAATTCGAAAATAATTCATAAAATAACAGAATAATTCTCTCACATAAACTAACATTTTACTCCGTAAGTTATTTCTCTCCTTCTATCAACCATTCCATAGCCATCCGTCTCGATTTAAAATATTTAAATGGCATTGTATATTTTTTTGTGCGTTTTGAAACACGTGTCAGAAAATACTCCTTAAATATATTCCCGTCATATACTACACATGCTTTTTTTAAACCTACAGTTTTGGCATTGGGTAAGACTTGCTCATCAAACCATTTTTTGTCTGCCTTTGAAATACGTTTCTGGTTACTAACATCAACCATAAACCCATCTACCTTATGATCTTCCGTAAACTCCAACGATTTAATATATGTATGTCTATATTGATTACTTGATAATTTACCTTTCCATATGATTGCAAGTATTTTTGATGTCATATCATATGTCACCAAAACATAATCATTATCTAAAAGAGTAGTATTTAAAGAGGTATCTTTGTTCATGCTGCATTAATACATAAGATTAGTAGATTAAGAGTTGATTCGACACATCGTAATATCCAATAATTATGATGGAACTAAAATAACGAAACTAAAACTAAAATAAAATAAAATTATTGTTTTATCGGCCTTCATCGTAATTTGAATTGATAAAACACTGATTATACGAACCAACGTAAATTATTAAAGTTAACTTTGCAACCATGACAAGAATTGGAGATTTTAACACGCTCAGTATTTCAAAAGAAGTTGAATTTGGTATTTATCTCGACAGTGATGATTTTGGCGAGATTTTGTTGCCTAAAAAATATATCCCCGAAGAAATACCTGAAAACAACCAGATTGAAGTATTTATCTATCATGACTCAGAAGGTAGAATAATAGCAACAACAGAGACCCCTTTTGTAAAGGTTGATGAATTTGCTTATCTCGAAGTTGTATCTGTTTCTGGTGTAGGTGCTTTTCTTAAATGGGGCATAACAAAAGATCTTCTTTTACCCTTTCGCGAACAAAAAGTAACTGTTGAAGAAGGAGATAAAGTTATTGCTCATGTTTATCTCGACTCAATAAGCAAGAAGCTTGTGGCATCAACAAAGATTGATAAATTTCTTAATAATGTACCCTTTGAATATTCTCCGGGTGAAGAAGTTAATATCCTTATCCACTCAAAAACAGAACTGGGATATAAAGCAATCATAAACAACCTCCATTGGGGAATGATTTACAAAAACGAAATATTCCAGAAAATTGAGAAAGGCCAACGACTTAAAGCATATGTAAAAAAAGTAAGAGAAGATGAAAAAATTGATCTTAGTCTTCAGAAATCCGGCTTTGAACTGGTTGACAATACAGCTCAGTTGATTATCAGCTATCTTGAGAATAACAATGGGTTTATGACTATTACCGATAAATCAACCCCTCAAGAGATATCAAATGCTTTTGGGATTAGTAAAAAGAATTTTAAAAAGTCTATTGGAAATCTTTATAAAAAGCAAATCATCAATATTGATAATAAAGGTATTCGCTTAATAAATGGAGATTAATACAAGATTCTCAACCATTCTCCCATGATAAATCATGGAAGAATGGAAGCTTGGATTATGTACCCAAGAAAATCAAAAACAAACATTTACATAAATTTTCACAAGCACATATCTAAGTTACAAAATTTATTCCTTTTGTTAACTAATTCCGTTTTATCAAAAATCTTTTATCCTCTTGTAAATACCCATTCATCTCCATTTGTAAGATTCGGATTGAACACATATCCCTTTTCATCAAAAGCTTTTATCTCTTCCGGACTTGTAATTTTATTTTGCATAATAAATCTTGTCATCATACCCCTGGCATGTTTTGCATATATCGTAATGACTTTGTAAACGCCATTTTTTTCATCTTTAAAAACAGGGGTTATCACTCTTCGTTTAAATTGTTTCTTATCAATAACCTTAAAATATTCATTTGACGCAAGATTAACTAAACCATCCTCATTCGGCATTTCATTTAAAAGATGATTGGTAATTTTCTTTGACCAATATTCGCACAAAGTTTTTGCCCGGTTAACTCCAATTTTTGTCCCCATTTCTAACCGATAAGGCTGAATAAGATCGAGAGGCCTTAAAATACCATAAAGTCCGCTAAGTATCCGCAGGTTATCCTGCGCAAATTCAACATCTCTTTTTTTTAACGAATCTGCCTCAAGTCCATTAAACACTTCTCCATTAAAAGCAAAAAGGGCCTGTTTTGCATTTTCAGGAGTAAAAGGTAAATGCCACTGTTGATAACGTTCAAAATTAAGATCTGCTAATTTTTTACTTAATCCCATAAGAGATGAAATCTTCTTGCTGTTTAATAATTTTAATTTATCAACCAACACTTGAGATTCATTCAGGTACAGTGGCTGCGTAAACTCTTCTGTAACATTTTGTTTATCGAAATTTAAAAGTTTAGCAGGAGATATTATCGTTATCATATTATACTTGTTTACAAAACCTCCGAAATTAAGGGTAAATTCCTTAAATATTAAATCTATTTTTGTATTATTTTAATTTATGATTTTCATATAAAACTATATCACTATTAATGAAAAGAGAACACGTTGAAATAATTGCTGATAGTTTATCAATTCAGCAAAAACAAGTTGAAAGCACTATAAAACTATTAATGGAAGGAGCAACAATCCCTTTCATAAGCAGATACAGAAAGGAAGTTACCGGAAGTCTTGATGAAGTTGCCATAACTGCCATTTCTGAACAACACAAAAAATTACTTGAAATTGAGCAACGAAAAGAAACTATACTTAAAAGCATTAACGACCAGGAGAAACTCACTCCCGAGCTCAAGAAAAAAATTGAAGAAACATACTCGCTCACAGAGTTAGAAGATATTTATCTCCCATATAAACCCAAACGCAAAACAAAAGCTTCCATTGCGAGAGAGAAAGGACTGGAACCGCTGGCAAAAATCATGATGGCACAGAAAGAATTGAATATTTTAGCCAGAGCGAAAGAATTTATTTCAAAAGAGGTTAAAGATGAAGACGAAGCATTGCAAGGAGCCAGGGATATCATCGCTGAATGGGTCAATGAAAATCAACGGGCAAGAAATACTGTACGTGGACTTTTTGAGAAAGAAGCATTTATCTTTTCTAAACTTGTAAAAGGGAAAGAAGAAGAAGGCGAAAAATACACTGACTATTTTGATTTTTCAGAACCCTTAAGACGATGCCCTTCTCACCGATTGATGGCTATGTTACGGGGAGAAAAAGAAGGTTTCTTAAAAATCAAAGTTGAACCAGAAGAAGAAAAAGCCCTGGAAAAGCTTGATACTATTTTCGTAAAAGGATATTATGATGTATCCCAGGAAGTATCAGTTGCCGTAAAAGATTCATATAAAAGATTATTGTCACCATCAATTGAGACTGAATTTAAAAACCTGGCAAAAGAAAAAGCCGATGAAGAAGCAATAAATGTTTTTGCAGAAAATTTACGTCAGTTACTTTTAGCATCTCCACTAGGACAAAAGAGAGTACTTGCTTTGGATCCGGGTTATCGCACAGGCTGCAAAGTTGTTTGTTTAGACGAACAGGGTAATTTGCTTCATAATACAACCATTTATCCTCATGCCCCACAAAACGACACAAAACAAGCAGCAAAAAGACTTACCTCTGATGTAGAGATGTATAAAATTGATGCTATTGCTATTGGTAATGGCACTGCAAGCAGAGAAACAGAAGCTTTTGTAAAACGATTGAAGTTCAATCGCAACATACAGGTATTTGTTGTTAGTGAAGCAGGAGCATCGGTTTATTCAGCATCAAAAGTTGCAAGAGATGAATTCCCTGATTATGATGTTACTGTCCGTGGTGCTGTTTCAATAGGACGAAGACTAATGGATCCCCTGGCCGAGCTTGTAAAGATCGATCCAAAATCTATTGGTGTTGGTCAGTATCAACATGATGTAGAACAGAAAAAACTATCGCATAGCCTTGATTTGGTTGTAGAAAGTTGTGTAAACAAAGTAGGTGTTAACCTAAATACTGCCAGTAAACAACTGTTAACCTATGTTTCTGGTTTGGGACCGCAGCTGGCACAATCTATTGTTGATTACAGAAAAGAAAACGGGGCTTTTAATTCCCGAAAAATGTTAATGGAAGTCCCTAGATTAGGTGCTAAAGCATTTGAACAGTCTGCCGGATTTCTTAGAATAAAAGATGCAAACAATCCATTAGATGACAGTGCTGTTCACCCGGAAAGTTACCACATTGTCGAAAAAATGGCAAAAGACACAAGTTCTTCAGTAAAAGATCTCTTAATACAAGAAGACTTAAGAAAAAAAATAAACCTTAAAGATTATATTTCCGGAAGTATTGGATTACCAACCCTTCAGGATATTATGAATGAACTTGCCAAGCCAGGAAGAGATCCACGTTCTATCATAAAGGTTTTCGAGTTTTCTCAAGATATTAGAAAAATTGAAGATCTCAGACCAGGAATGGTATTACCAGGGATAGTAAATAACATCACCAACTTTGGCGCTTTTGTTGATATTGGCATCAAGCAATATGGATTAGTACATATCTCACAATTAGCCAATCGATTTATCAGCAATCCAAATGATGTGGTTAAACTCCATGAACATGTAAAAGTTAAAGTCCTCGAAGTTGATTATGCCCGAAACAGAATTCAATTATCTATGAAAGATACAGAAGGATGATAATTCTTAGAAAAATTTATACTTATGTTATCTAGCTTTGCAAGCAATATTAAAAACTTTTAATAAACATTTAAACTAAGAATCAATTTATGAAAAACCTGCCTCAACAATTTGCGAGCGACAATTACGGAGGTATTTGTCCTGAAGCTTTAGAATATTTTATAAAAGCAAATACAAACCACGAGTTTTCTTACGGCGATGACACCTGGACAGAAAAAGCTGCTAATATGTTTCGAGATATTTTTGAGACAGATTGTGACGTGTTTTTTGTTTTTAATGGTACAGCTGCAAATTCACTGGCATTAGCCTCTCTCTGCCAGTCATACCACAGCATCATTACTCATGAACTAGCTCATGTTGAAACAGACGAATGCGGTGCTCCAGAATTTTTTTCAAACGGAGCTAAAATCCTTCTTGCATCAGGCGAAAACGGAAAATTATCTCCTGAGAAAATTGAAGAATTAGTTCTAAAACGTTCTGATATCCATTACCCAAAACCAAAAGTTATAAGTGTAACACAAGCTACAGAAGTCGGAACAGTTTATCAACCTGAAGAATTAAAAGCTATAAAACAAGTGGCGGATAAATATGATCTAAGAATCCATATGGATGGAGCTCGCTTTGCAAACGCAATTGCAACATTGAATCTTAGTCCAAAAGAAATTACCTGGAAATCTGGGGTAGACGTTTTATGTTTTGGTGGAATTAAAAACGGACTTGCAGCAGGAGAAGCTGTTGTATTTTTTAATAAAAAGTTAGCGGAAGAATTTGATTACCGCTGTAAGCAGGCAGGACAACTGGCTTCCAAGATGAGGTTTCTATCTGCCCCATGGATTGGATTACTTGAGAATAACAACTGGATAAATTACGCACAACATGCAAATAAATGTGCACAAACACTGGAAACTGAGTTAAAACAAATTCCTGGTATAGAACTCATGTTTCCATGCGAAGCTAATTCGGTTTTTCTCTTACTACCAGAAAAAGTTAAAAATCATCTCTTAGAAAAAGGCTGGCATTTTTATACTTTTATTGGTCTCGGTGGCGCTAGGTTTATGTGCTCCTGGGACACCAAAGAAGAATACATATACCAACTGATAAACGACATAAAAGAAGTTATGTAAACAATTTTTTATAAAGTTTGCCACCTTGTAACATTAGAATATGCTGCATGATACTCATCTGCAGCTAATTCCGGGTTATTACCCTTTTCACACTCCTTACTACTATTTCGAGTTATTTTTCCGCAAAAACAATTAAAGAAAAATTTCTTTATTTTAGAATAAATAAAAATGAATCCATGAATAACACTTTTCATAACGCTATTATTTTAAAATTTAAACTAACACTGATTGACTGCCAGAATCTTACTGTCTAGAGAATTCCAGCTTTTTTAAAAGAACGGCTACATTTGAATACATTGAAGTATTCTGCACAACAACATCTTTAGGGGTTTTAAGGAAAGCAGGTGTTAAATTCCAAATTGCTTTGATACCGTGTCCTACCATTATATCTGAAATTTCCTGTGCTACATTCTCTGGTGATGTTAAAACACCAATAGAAACATTTAACATTTCTGCTAATTGAGGAAATTTTTCTATATGAAGTACATTGATACCACCATTTTTCCTATTGATTTTTTCAGGATCCACATCAAATGCTGCAATAATCTTGAGACCCAAATTCTGCATTTTTTGATACGACAATAAAGCTGAGCCAAGATTACCGGCTCCAAACAAGAAGGCTTCATTTGTCTTATTGATCCCTAAAAATTCTTCAATTGTATGAATCAACTCATATGTATTATATCCTATTCTTGGCTTCCCTTTAATTCGGGTAACTGAAAAATCCTTAACTACTTGCGTTGGATCAAATCCAAGATCATTTCCAATCTTGGGTGCAGATATATACATATTTCCCTCTTCAATCTGTTGCTGAACGTAATGTAAATAAACCGGTAGCCTTTTAATTGTAGGCTCAGGAACACTTTTCTGATTTTTACTTCGCAACGGTTTATCCATCTTCACTGTTTCAAAGAAGCTTATTGACAATACAAATATAACACACTTTTTTATATAAAGAAAAAATTCTTTATTAATTTTTGGCTTTATATTATTTTTTTAGATAAATGCCCTATAAATATTCATAAAACGAGAATTTTATATGACATTTAAAAAAAATGAGCATTATTTAATATGAATAAAGGTTTGAAATTGATATTTTAAACTAATTCGAGGAACAGAAGCTACAATCATATCTTGCACTCATTTTTTCCTTAATATATTAATGCAGAAAATTTTTTATTTAATATTTTTATTTTAATATTTTTTTTAAGTAACTAAATTGCTTTTTATTACGTTAAAAAAATGATGAATAATTTCTATTTTTAGGTATAGTTTTACCAGATGATAAAAAATTTAATCATACCAATAGACATTTCAATCCTATCAGAGCGTAGTATTGAATACAGCCTTAATTTGGAGAAGGTATCAAATGGCTTAAAAATTACACTTGTCGGATGTGGGTTCGAAGAAGAAGTAATTAATAAAAAAACCTTGGAATATCTGGAAAAAATCAAAGCACAGATCTCCAACACAACAACAATTGAAGTTGTTTTGGCTAATGGAAAATTCCACGAAGAAATAGGTGTTATAGCTAATTCTGTTGAAGATCCTTTAATCTTAATTTCAGCATTTAAAGCATCTAAAAACAAAGATCATTTCTCTTCTCAGGATGTAATAAAAATTGTTGATGCTGCCAAACAACATATACTGTATTTACCAGAAGAAGAATTCGACTCTCAGATAAAAAAAATCATTTATCCTATTCATATGCAATCCAGGGTCCGGCATAAGGCAACTTTTACGGCAAGACTAGCAAAAGCCTTTAATGCTGAAGTTGACATTGTATCTACGCAAATCAACCTCAAGGAGAAAAAGAAAAAAATGTGTTCGTTATATTGCCAACAAGTTTCTAATCATTACAAAAGTATTGGTATACCAATATCTATACATTCTGTTGAAGGAAGTAACCTGGCAACTACTGTAAGTACATATTCAGTTGAAAATAATGCTGACATTATTTCTATTATCCCTGAAGACAAGAATGATATTCGCTTGTTTGCCACTAGTTACCTTCAAGATTTACTTTCTAAGGTTACAATCCCAACATTAATTATTGCTGGCCGAAAAGTAAAATATTCCGGTTCATTTAGTGCTGCCGGGGGATAATCATCTGGCAACTTCAATCTCTGTAAACACGGCCAAATGATCAGAAGTGAATTTTTGTTGATACATTGTTGTTAACACTCCATATTTATTAACAGATATATTATTTGAAACAAAGACATAATCTATCCTTCTTTCCAATTTGTCCATTATATCAAAATTATTGAAAGTGCCCTCTGGCCCCATCGGAGATGTCTTGCTTATTATTTTTGAATCATTTAATTTTTCTAAGATAATTTGTATCGGTTCTGATTCTGGTGTCAAATTAAAATCCCCTGTTAAAATTACCGGATAACCTTTAGTATTAAACCTCTCTATTTGCTTTAAAATAAGCTTTGCTGAATTTTTTCTTGCTTCTACACCAACATGATCAAAATGTGTATTAAAAACCCAGAGCTTATTTTTTGTCCCTTTATCTTCAAAAAGAGCATACGTACAAATTCGTTCCATTGATGCATCCCAACCTACAGAAACCTTATCGGGTGTTTCTGACAACCAAAATGTATTTGATTCCAAAACATTATATCTATTTTTGTTATAGAAAAGGGCACTGTACTCTCCTTTTTCTTTGCCATCATCACGTCCAACACCAACATAATCTAAATAATCGATATTATTTTCAATGTATTTTACCTGAGAAATTAATCCTTCCTGAATCCCCATAAAATCTGGCTCATAAAAACTAACTTGATTAACCAGATAATCTTTCCTTACTGACCAGGCATTATCTCCATCTCTGGGATTATCAAACCTGATATTAAAAGTCATTACTTTAATTGCTGGTTGTGATATTGCATTTTGTAATGGCATAAGACTTAAAATAGCAACTGTCAATATTAATATTTTTCTAAACATTATTTTAATAAAGAATTAATTAAAGCCACTGATAAAAAAACAACCTCATGAGAATTAGTATTCTCATGAGGTTGCAAAGTTATATTTTTAAAGAACTAATTCAATCCAAGTTCTTCCATCTTTTTTTCTGCTTTCTCAGCAATCTCTTCAAATTTCTTTTCATACTTTTCATGTGAAGCACAATGTATTAAACTACCATTCCATTGTGATGCCCATTCCATTCCTTCTTGTGCTAGTTTTAAGTACTCCTGAGAATTTACAGCATCCATAGGATTCTTCATATACTTCTCAAGAAATTCAAGATAGTTATCCATCCATTCTTCATATTGTTCTACAAATTCATCGCAATCTTTTGCGCCTTTAAAGTCACTGCTTTCAATTGCTTCTTCGATTACTGCTTCAGCTTCATCAATTTCTTTTGATGCTTTCTTTTCTTCTGAGGAACTTCCAGAACCGCATGAGGACAATACTAACAATAGAATAAGAATTGGTGAGATTAAGTTTTTCATGTTAAAATGTTTAAAATTTAATTATTAAATATATTAAAAATATAAATAAATAACGGTTCTTAGGTAATTATATTTTTAAAACACCTAATTCTTTTCCTATTTTTATAAATGCTTCTATTGCCTTATCAAGATGTGCTTGTTCATGACCGGCCGACAATTGAACGCGAATCCGTGCCTGCTCTTTTGGAACTACGGGATAATAAAACCCAATAACATAAATACCTTCATCCAAAAGTTTAGCCGCAAATTCCTGTGATAATTTTGCATCATATAGCATGATAGCAACAATTGCAGATTTTGTTGGCTTGATATCAAACCCTGCTTTTAGAATCTTTTCTTTAAAATATATAGTATTTGAATGAAGTTTTTCTTGCAATTCATTGGTCTCCGTCATCATATCAAACATTTTTATGCCTGAAGCAGCAATCATCGGAGGCAATGAATTTGAAAACAAATAAGGTCTCGAACGTTGACGGAGCATTTCTATTACTTCTTTCCTACCCGTTGTAAAACCGCCAATAGCACCACCAAATGCTTTACCGAGTGTCCCTGTAATAATATCAACTTGTCCACGGATATTATAAAGTTCTGTCACACCTCTTCCTGTTTCTCCTACTACACCAGCAGAGTGGCATTCATCAACCATAACCAGGGCATCGTATTTCTCCGCAAGTTGACAGATCTTATCCATTGGCGCAACGTTTCCATCCATAGAAAAAACACCATCTGTAACAACAATTCGAAATCGTTGTGCCTGGGTCTTTTTTAATTGTTCTTCAAGATCTTGCATATCCGCATTCACATAACGGTAGCGCTGAGCTTTACAAAGTCTAACTCCATCAATAATTGAAGCGTGGTTTAATGAATCTGAGATTATTGCATCTTCCTCTGTTAAAAGTGGTTCAAACACACCTCCATTCGCATCGAAACAAGCTGCATAAAGTATCGTATCTTCCGTACCGAAGAATGCTGCAATCTTTTGCTCCAGCTCCTTATGTAAGTCTGTTGTACCACAAATAAACCGAACAGATGACATCCCATAACCATGAGTGTCAAGTGCTTTTTTTGAAGCTTCTACTAACTCAGGATGATTTGATAATCCCAGATAATTGTTCGCACAAAAATTCAAAACTGTTTTACCACTATCAAGGGTAATTTCAGCTTTTTGCGGACTTGTAATTATTCTTTCTGATTTGAAGAGCCCTGCTTCTTTTATATTCTGCAACTCATTGCTAAGAAAATCTTTCATCTTTCCGTACATGGCTTTTTCGTTTTAAGCGTTAAATTTTTTTGAATTTCAGTTAACATAATTTCTGTAATTTGTTCAAGGCTATACTCAGATTTCCAAGTGCTATTATTCCGGGCCAATGTATCATCAATACTTCGAGGCCAGGTATCTGCTATTTCCTGTCTAAAATCTGGTTTATAGATAATTTTAAAATCAGGAATATGTTTTTTTATTGACTCATACATCATTTTCGGACTTAAGCTAACTCCTGCAATATTGTATGCCGAGTGAATACTTACATCAATTCTGGGGGTTTCCATCAGGTTAATTGTTGCCTCTATTGCATCTGGCATAAACATCATTGGGAGAATCGTATTTTCATTTACAAAACACTCATATCTTTTATTTCTTACCGCTTCATAATAAATTTCAACAGCCCAGTCTGTTGTTCCTCCTCCAGCTTCAGTTTTATAGCTTATTAAACCAGGATAACGAATGCTACGTGCATCAACATTAAATTTTTTAAAATAGTACTCACACCATCTTTCACCAGCTAGTTTGCTAATACCATACACGGTAGTAGGTTCCATTGCCGTTAATTGTGGAGTATTATCCCTGGGTGTTGTTGGACCAAAAACAGCAATTGAACTAGGCCAGAAAACTTTCTTAACATCATCAACGAGTTTAGCTACTTCAAGGATGTTCATCAGGCTTTCCATATTGATGTGCCATGCCTGTGTAGGAAGTTTTTCTGCATTACCGGAGAGAACTGCTGCCAGGTGATAAATCTGGGTAATTTTATGCCTGATTACAAAATGAATCAAATGTTTATCATCCATAACATCTAGCAAATGAGTGGGGCCTTGTTCTTTAATCTCAGCAGGTAATTCTTTTAAATCTGTTGCAAAAACATGCTCGTTACCATAAATTTTTCTCAACTCGGGTACAAGTTCGCTGCCTATTTGGCCACCTGCACCAATTACAAGGATATTATCTTTCATAGTTTGAATTTATTCTGTCTAAGTTATATGAATTGCTATGGTCAAAAAATGATTTATTACAGAGTGACACGTCAGAGAAACTATTATTTTATAAATGCGAAAAAAGAAATAGCAAAATAATAATTACATGAAGTTATTGTTATGAAAAATGAAATTATGAATATAATGTTTATTGCCTTCATTATTTTTCAAGAAGAGAGTGTCCAAAAAGTCATTTTAATTTTAAACCCTGTCAGGTTAAAAATCAATTAATTGTTAAAACCTAACAGAGTCGCTAGACCTGTCATAGTTACTTATTGGACTCCCTAACTTATTTTTTATAACCATCAACAAAACGGATATCCGTATTAAAATCCTTATAAACCTTTTTAATATTATCATCGGTTGCCTGCTTTGGATTAACCCAGGTTGGGTCTAAATCCAATTCGGCAGAATCTTCTATATTTAACCGCAGTGTAAGATTTTGCAAATCATTCTGAAAAGCCCCCCCTCTTCTTTCTAGTGGCAATGCATATTTCCCGGCAAATACATTTCCATAAATCATCAGGTTATTTCTTTTCTCACTCACTTTACTCAGCTTTTTCATAATATCAGAAGGTGAATCACCGATAATACCGCTCGCCTCAAGAGAACTTAATGTAGCTGTTGCTGTGCCTCCAATAGCTGTTAATATTGTTTGTCCGTTATCATTATCTAAAAAGATAACCGGGGACAATCCTGTTAAAACGCCCAATGAAGCCATCATTATTGCACGGTTTCTTTTTCCCTTCTTTGCTTTATCATAAGCGTCATCCAACTCTTTTTCTTTGGCATTTAATTGCTGTACCAACTCCCAGGAGCGTTCTAACACTGTTCTGTACTGATCATACAAAATCCTGTCTTTTTCAAGAAGATCCTCCGTATCATTAACTCTTACGCTAATTTGTTTTTCTGCACGATTACTTTCCCTGTCGATTGCAAAAAATGTAATTTTAAATTCTTCTTTACCTCCTTTTTCTTGGATAAATTGATAACCAGGAGACCATGAAAACTCATATTGAGAAGAAGATATTTTCTTAAGGTTCTGCTCAGTTATCTTTGTATTTCCAGAGACAAAATCAAAAGCAACTATGTTTTCTTCTCCATTTGGATCGGTAATAAAAAAGTTGAAATCAAGTTCATCATTCTCTTTTAGGTCAAACTCTTCTTTGTTTGGAATAATTGTTATTTGTGGTGGCAGATCCTCCTGTGAGACCTGAATTTTAAGACTACCTGAAGATGTTGCCCCCTTTGGGTGATCTTTTATGGAAAACCCTAATGTTAAAGGTTTGCTTCTGATAGAGTAAAACTGGCTCCTTGAAGGACGCCAATGAATCTCACCATCGTCATTTATTGTCATTCCTTGGGGTAAATCTTTTAATACCGGTTTAAATATGATAGAATCTCCATCAGGATCGAAAACAATCCCTTTTTTCTTTAATGAATATTTATTCAAACTCTCATATTGAATATAAAATATTGGTAATTCTCCAACTTTAGGCGATCTGTTTAAATTAGAGATTGTTAATGGAATATTAGATATTAAACTTTCTCCAGATTCGTCAAGTACTTTTACTTTAATATTAACATTTTTTTGTGATTCAACAGATGACACGACATCAAATCCGGGTTCCCAAATAAATTCACCATCCGGGCTAAGATTCCCCATCAGTTCCTGTGGTTCCAAGAGTTCAAATCTATATACTTCGCTTCCTCCTTTTGCATTTAGCTTAAAAGAAAATGTATCTCCTTCATTTTTTGTGTTCCATCCTGATTCTTGTGGTAAAATAAGCTCCAGCGGTTTTAATTCTCTTATTTCTTGTTTTACTATTTCTTTTTTCTCTTGCTTAACTAAAGGTTTATTAACAACTAAACTACTATCAACATTCTCTTTTATTCCTTTTAAAACAAGCCTTCCCAAGAGCTTTTCTTCATCATCTACCGATTGTGCATAAAAAGAAATAATCCTTGGGCTCTCCAGTAATTCTTTGAATTGATTACTATCAGGTTTCCAGCTAACTTGACCGCTCTCTTCAAAAAGAAATCCCTGAGGCAATTCTTCTTTGGTATAGTAAGAAAGTTCTGCTGACTTTCCTAAAAATGCAGGATGGTCAGAAATTATGCATTCATTTAATTTGTCTGCCTTTACTGCTAATTCTATTTCTATATTCAGTTCAACAGAGTCTGTTTGAGCCTGACAGTCGGTAACTTTAGAAATAAAAAATAAAAATATAAGAACAATTATTTGTTTAAACATAAGCTTTGATTTCATAGTCTTTTTAATTCTCTTTTTTAGTTAAAGATACAATACGATCATAAAAAAACATTATTTATAAAGAGTATGATTTATAATATGTACCTTTTTTTTAATCTCTGGATGTCCTATCAATTTTTATACCTATTTATTTTTTAATCCTAGAAAATATTTTGTCATGTAACCTAGAGTTAATTTTCATGTTTCACTATTATTCATTAAGAAATAAAATCACTGTTCTATGTATACATAAAAAACAGTAATACTCAATATGCGTTAATTGCAAAAAAACTTCTACAATTAAGTATAAAGAGGCAACTAAATAACCACTAAAAAATAAAGACTTAAACGCAACCTTTTCTATGTCTCTAGCATCTAGTATTTTTAATATCTAAAAGAATTAATTTAACTAAAAATTGTATCTTGCATAAGTCTATAATAATAAAACTTCCTAGTATTTTATATTCATCTTTTACAAAAAGAATAATACATATTTCATACTTGGCTGGTTTTAAGTGTTTTTCTTTTTAATTTTTATATAAGGAAAGGAGGTTAATCATGACGTAGACCATTCTCTTTCGATTGTTATTTTATTAATCTATAAAATATTATAATTATGAAAAAAGATATGTTAATGAATAGTATTACCTTTATGCTTTTATTTTTAACAGCAATAGGTTGTGAGAAAGGTGGAGGACAAGACAATATCTATTGGGAAATATCCCCGGAGAGTAATAACTATATAATACAAGAACAGAAAAATGGAATTGAATTCAAATTTTGTCTGTTAAATGAGAAGGAGGAATCTGTTACTGTCTTTAACGAAGAAGAAAATTTCTCTTTTTATTTTGCTGTCACCAACAGTAGAGAAGATACACTTTATTTTTATCCAGGTTTTGCTTTTTCAAATGATAATGATTTTTGTAGAATTTACAACTCTGATAATCAAGATTTAGGAAAACCTTATTTTTTTAGAGGAGTTGAATTAGTTGGAATTAGTGGATTCATTTTAGAGCCAGGTGAAACATATGCTTTTAAACAACCCTGGGTAGATAATCACGATTCTAATTGGAATTGGCATCGAGGAAATTTTATAAGTGCTAAACAAGAATTTATACCTAAAGGTAATTACTATACTGGGTTTGGATATCGTTTTGAGTTTATTTTTCCCAGTAATGAAAGCTTTCTCTCATCTGATATCTTGAGCTTTAAAATCAATTTTAAAATTCAATAAATTATAAAACATGAAAAGATTGTTGTTAAACATTAAAAACCATAAAAAAAGAGGCTTCTCTTTTTTTCAAGATAGAAGCCCCTTTTCAAATGTTCAATTAATAATAAAATATCAAATTCACAAATAAACTCTTCTTCTTATTTTGTTCTTTTATTTATCCTTGTCATAAATTTTTGTTCTCCGTCCATTAACACTTCCACCATATAGCGGTTGTCTGGCCTATGCGATAAATCAAGATTAAATTTACCACCCTGAACATCATAGTAATAGTACTTTTCAACTAAACCTTCGTTATTTGTAACCTTAACTTCCATGTCTTCTTTTTTCTCGGAATAAACATCAAGAACAAAATTACCTTCAGATATTTTAGGGTACAGGATAAAATCATACAGAGATTCTGTTGTATCACACGAATATCCCTGTATGGTCCTGAAAGCTAATATCTGACCATCTCCACAATCCTTCTCAAAATTATGAACCAAACGGCCTTGTAAATCTAATAAGCGCAAATAACCATAACCTTGCTCTTGCATATACCAAAATTCCAGTCCATTGCCAGCAGTGTCTATAAGATACAATTCATAATCATTTTGAGGCAAGTGTAATGTATCCCTGTAGACAGTATCAGCGATTAAACTTTTCGCAGATTTTTTATAAAGCGTATCCCTATTAAAATCAAGAACATATAAATCATTATCACTTGGATTATTGTTTGTTTTAAATTCAACAATAATATCCTCCGGCATTTCTTTAGGTGAATCAAAAGTTGTTACCAAAGTATTATCCCCTTCCCATGCATCCTTTTTGCCATTGGGTTTAACACACTCAACAAGAAATTGGTTCTTACCTGCTTCACTCTCAATAATGCCGGGTAAAATAATTTCAGTCGCTTCAAAATATTTAAGGTTACCTTTCCATTTATACGTTTTCTTACTAAAACCTTTTGTCCAGTAATTAATTATTAATGTATTTAATTCATCCTCACCCAAGTTTCGTATTTTTATTTTAGCATCGAAACTTTTGGGATTAGAACGATTATAAATAGGTCGATTATTGGGTGTAATAACCTCCTCAATACAAACATCGTTTTTACTAACCGGTTCTGAATATTGAATTAAATAAGCCGTAATACTCTCGTTTGCCTGATCATAATTTTCTTCTGTATAAGGTTCCATTTGAATACCAAATGTATTTACTCCTTCACGTGGATATACATTTATAATATCAGGTTCTTGAAGATCTCCCGGACACCAAAGGGCTCGGTCAAAAATCCATGTTCCTCCCTGTGGATATAACGGATTATCGCCACAATTCTTCCAGAGTTCTTTATGCTGAACCATTTTACCATTAAAGAATATTTCGCGCCAACGACTACAGAATTCGCTACAAGCTCTGGGTTCGTCCATACCGTGACCCGTATGCTGTATTCGCATTCTGCTTATCCCACTTTCCGGCAGTTTCTGAAATGTAATTAGTGCTAATGCTTTTTCAATTGGATTTTCAGGATTTCCATAATCAAACCGCCCACTCCATAAGGGTTGAATTTTAAGAGGTTTGATATGCGGGGTCCCCTCAAAAATCTCGAAATCAATTGTTAGCGCCCAGCCTACTGAAGTTGTTTCATAACCTGAATGAATGTATTCTATCTCAACACTATCACGAAGTAGCATTGAAAAATCAGTAACATCTACTGTCCACTTAAATTCCCAACCTTCCCCGTACAGACTTCCATAGGGAGTAAGCATCCTTCCAATTTCATAATTAAAAACTTTACCGCTTACCCCTCCTTTTCTTTTCAAATTAATATGATCGAGATAATCCCAATGAGCTGTTGAAAGGGAATCCGGAGTTCCCAAAGTAATATGCATTAGAATTTTTCTAATTTGCATATTCTCACTTGGGAATACAGCCCATTCAGGATATTCATTTTCACCTCTTGTAGGATCTGTAACAATTGTTTCACGATTATGACTAACCACGTGCTTAGTTGTTATTTCCTGACAAAAAGAGTAAACAGAAATAAATAGGGTGCATAATAATGTGATAATGGTTTTCATTACAATTAACCTTTATTTGTATTATAGATTACTACACCACCAATTATTGTTATAGAAAGAGCAATTACAGCTTTTAAATAATATCCGAATAATAACATTCCTATTCCATACATTGCAGAATAGATAGCCGCCACTCCAATAACCCAATTAACAAATAATATCCCATAATTAGAATCTGTAACTATTTCAGGATATATAACCCTATATTTTTTCCATCCAATTCCACCAGGATGAACTTTTTTATAAAATTTAGATATAACATCTTCTCTTACTGGTTTTGTTAGGAAAGTAACCAACAACCATACTACTGTTGTACCAATAACTACAGGATATAGTGTAAGTGGAGGTTCAACTCCAAAATAATTTTTAGCAATGGGATAAATTATTAATGGTGTTACCATTGCTGCAATTTCTGACCATGCATTAATTCTCCACCAATACCAACGTAAGATCATTACTGCCCCCATTCCTGCACTTGCATTAATAATAAATTGCCAAGCTCCGGAAATTGTAGTTAAAAAGTAATGTGATATTAATAATGAAAAGATCACCATCAGAACAATACCCAATCTCGACATCAACACATAATGTTTATCCGAGGCCTCCTTTCGAATAAACCGTTTATAAAAGTCGTTGATAAGATAAGAGGTTCCCCAGTTTAATTGAGATGCAATTGTAGACATATAAGCTGCCAGGAATACTGCGATTAATAACCCAAGCAGACCTGCAGGCAAGTATTTAACCATTAATTTGGGGTACATAATCCCTGGATCCACCGTGTTTTCGTAGGTTTCATACATCATTTTAAAATCTTCACCTGTATATGCAGAAGGATTCTCATCCATTAAAGATTTATCTTGATAAGCCTCAACTACCTTCTCATACAAAACAGGATCTTGTTGTTGAAGAATTTCTGGGTCAGAAACCCTTGGCAACAATACTAAAGCAACCAAAGCAACAAGGATCCAAGGCCATGGACGCAAAGTAAAATGTGCTATGTTAAACCAAAGAGTTGCTAGTAAGCTATGTTTTTCATCTTTTGCAGACATCATTCTTTGAGCAATGTAACCACCACCTCCAGGATCTGAACCTGGGTACCATGATGACCACCACTGAACTCCAACATATGCAACAAAAGCACCCACTGAAAGTGCAAAAGCACCCCCGGATAAACTAACATCGCTTATTTTTCCAACTTTTGGAAAAAACTGCAGTATTTCAGGAGAGAGTTGATGTCCTAAACTTTTCACCCCTCCGATTTCTGGTAACCTCACTAAGATTACGGCAAGAATTATACAACCTCCAAGGGCAAACACAAACTGAAAACTATCTGTTCTAATCGTTCCTAAAAGTCCGGATGCTGAAGCATAAACAGCAATAATAATTGCCAGAATAACAACTAATAAAAATGGATCAAATCCAGGCAATGTTGTAATAAAAATTTTCTCCATTGCCTTATGAACCCACCCCAGAACGATAGCATTCATGAATAATCCCAGGTAAATTGCACGAAAACCTCTTAGGAGTGCAGCTTCTTTTCCAGAATAACGCAATTCGATCAATTCAAGGTCAGTCATAATTCCAGCCCTTCTCCATAAACGGGCAAAGAAAAATACTGTTAACAATCCCCCAATGGCCATATTCCACCACAACCAGTTTCCTGCTATCCCGTTTTGTGCCACTAGTTCAGTAACAGCAAGCGGAGTATCAGCTGCAAATGTTGTAGCTACCATTGCAGTACCTGCCAGATACCAGGGTAAATTTCGACCAGACAAAAAGAATTGATCGAGGTTTTTTCCTGCTTTCCTGGAATAGTATGCTGAAATTCCAAAAATGATAAGAAAAAAGACACTGATTACAACAATGTCTAATAAATTCAACTTTCCGAGTACATCTTCCATTTGTATTTTATTTAGTTAAATAGTTTGTACATTTATTTAGTACTTTCTCTTGCTAATTAGCTGTAATAAAGTAACTAAAATTATTTATCACTTATTAATCTTGTCTTATTTTTTATTGGCTAAATCAATATCAAATTTTGCTGCACCAATAACACCTGCTTTATCTTTTAGTATTGCCTTAACAAGTTTGATATTCCTTTCTTCGGAATTTAACACTTGCTCATTAACTGATTTTAACAATAACCCACTAAAAACATCCCAGGCATTAGAGATTCCTCCTCCAATAATAAAATCGGTAACACCTACTACATTCGTAATATTAGCAATTGCAATTGCTAATCCGTTAATTCCTTCTTTTAATATTTCCAGAGCAACAGGATCATTCTCTTTCGCAAGGGTTGCCAAAAGTAAGGGAGTAATATTTTCAACTTTTGTATCACCCAACATTTCTTGTGCCCCCAGCTTTTCTTTACTTATTCTCAACAAACCATATCTGCTAAAATAAGTTTCAACACACCCTCTTTTACCACAAGCACACTGGGCCCCGTCCAAATCAACAACCATGTGACCGAACTCTCCTGAAATATTATTGATCTCAAACAACTTCTTATTTATGATTAAGGCCCCACCAATACCTGAACCAAGGGTTATCATAAACGCATCATTGAAAGACTTTCCTGCACCAACCCATACTTCACCCAAAGCAGCTAAATCTGCATCATTTTTAATAATAACTGGTGTATTTGTTGAAAGAGAAAGCGCTTCTCCAAATGGAAAATTATTCCAGCCAGGTAAATTCCCGGCTTGAATAATTCTTCCTTCTTTTTGATCAATAATTCCAGGTAAACCAACTACTATGTTGCTATTAGAATGTGCATTTCCTAATTGTTTAGCAATCTCTTCTATTGAGTTGTGAATTCTTGAAACAGCATTTAATGCTCCTGCCTGAGGATCTGTACACAAAACATTCTCCTTTATAATCTCTCCCTCAGGAGATACTGCCCCAACGTTTATTGTGGTCCCACCTAAATCAATTCCTATTGTATACTTCATCTATTATTTTTTCGCTAATTAGAGAATTCCCTCCATGGTTTTTTCAAGCTCACGTGCCTGGGTTAGAAATTCTTCAACGCTCATTTCTTTCAAAAATAAAACTCCATGAGATGCTCTCATTCTTGGACTTTCATGCTGATAGAAATAATTTTTGCCCAATAAAAGTTGCATTGCATTTAACTGCTCAACCCATATTTTCTGCGACAGCTCACTAAATTTACCATCGTGCATATAACTTGGGAACGAAGCATCAACCTGACTTAGGTAACTTTCTGTAAAAGCACCATCTAATACTGCCATCGCATTTAATGATATAGGCACCATAATATTAGACTCTGCAGGATGGAATTTATACCAAACATTTCTATATCCCCAAATCCTAAGATTTGACAAATCCTCTTCTTTGCCCCACATACGTACTGCATCGGCAATTACCTGAAGTACTTTGTAGTGTGTATCAGGACCGCTTCCTTCTGGATCAAAAGCCAAACTAATTACTGTAGGTTTTATTTCTCGTAATTTTTCCAAAAGAGGTTCTACATCACGCTGCTTATTTGGTTGCTCTGTAAAAATATCTCCCGTATAAAATCCTAATCGCATATGATGTACATCTTTTGTTTGAACACCAAATCGTGCCCATACAAGTTCTTCTTCAAACTCCCTTATCATACCTTTAAGCTTTTGAATCTTAGGAGGGTTCTTTTCTCCATCATAACTATTACGTAAAATGGCTAGAATCTCATCAATCTGATTTCTAAGCTGATCAATATTTTTAACCTCGTATATCTGTACAATTGCCCTTACGATTCTGTGAGATAAACCTCTGCGTTGTTCTGATTCTTCCCTTGAAGCTATCTTAATAAGATAATGGTAAACATCTTTATCCCACTTGTATTTATACCCTGACTCAAAAAAGTCTGGATAATTTAGCATTTGTATTAATCCTTTCTCTATAAATCTTTTTGTATTTGTTAATGCTTCAATAACAAACTTATTTGTTACGGCAGTAAAACCAGATGTTAAAACTGAGAATACAGATTTATTAGATTCATTCCTCATGATTCTGTGAATATGAGGCAAGATTCCTAACATTATATCATCATGATGAGGCCCAGTATGGAAGAATACTTCGTCTTTTTCAGGCTTCATTCCTCTTGTTAATTTTGCAAGAGTAGAATCTATAACAGACTTAACTGTTTCGTTTGTTATGTTTGGTATTAACTTACAATAAGGATCATTTTTTAAATCCTCTAAAGTAAGGTGATGTCCATATTTGTCTAACTTTTTACATAAATCGATAACAGCCCTGTCTGTTTTTTCCTGTGTCCATGCGCCTGTTTTATAAAATGAATCTATAGAAGATTCGAGCATACATGCAGCTCCTGTTGTAAGATAGAATCTTGCATTCTTTAACTTGGTAAGAACACTTGCAGGATAAATTACAGAAGGTTTATTCTCAAGGGCATTTTTCACAAGTGGTGCTTTTGCTTCACCAGCAGCAAAAATAAGGGCTACTGCTTCCGAATTATAGGTTATTGTTTCTAATCCGATGGTAATAACAAGACGATTTTTTGAAACTTCAATTCCGCCTAAATCTCCGGCTGCAACCGCCTGAGTTTCGAAGTTTGTTTCTGTTAATCGTGTAGTAGAATGGAAATCTGATCCTCTTGTATTAAAAGCAATGTGCCCATCAGGCCCCACACCACCAAGAAAGAAACCAATACCTCCCATTTCGCGGACCTTAGATTCATATTCTGAACACCAATCATCTATAGAAAAGATAGATGTCTGTTGAAGTGCTTCTAATTTTGTTTTAGCATCTCTATATCTAAGCGATAAATCAACTTTTGAATCAGGAAACACTTCAGAAAAATGTTTTCCATCGGCTAATGGAATTGTATCTGAATTTATAAGAATACCATTTTTCTCTTCCAGTCCAAATCCTGCAATATAAAATTTCTTAACGTAATTGTAGAAACTATTGTGTTGCTCAGAACTGATTGGATAAAACTCATCAATCTGAACAAATTTAAGATTACTAAGTACAGGTTTTTTTATGTTTGCCAAACCATACTTTGCCCTAATATCCTTTACTTTCTTGCTCTCCCAATTCTCAAGTAAATATTTAGTCCAAACGATAAAATACTCTGGTGTTTTTCCTGTTGGTAAACTAATAACACCTTCTGGATTTTCATTTACCCATTCTAAAAATCTCAATGCTGTTAAAAACCCTAATCTTGGGAAATTATCAACAACGATATAAGGAATCTGAGTACTAATTTCAGGTGAACCTGAATTTTCATAAAAAACTGACTCTACTTTTGATTGCGTATTTAATTTCATAACTCATATTTTTTGTAGTCTATATTTCCGGATTTAACCAAGCGCTTAACACGAGAGCATTTGCCCCCATCGCTACGGTATATTGTTTGTAAATTGAATTTTTAATTTCTGGTAATAAATATCCCATATGTAATTTAGAAGACATTTCAGATTCAACAACAGGAATTATGTATTTATTTATAAACCGGTCAGTATCTGGCAAATCGCCACCTAACACAATAATTTCCGGATTTAATAATCCTATAATTTTTATTAATTCCCTGGAAATGTGGTCACATACTTCTATAATTACTTTTCGTGAGGCCAGGCATCCTTTCTTTTCAAAATCTGCTATTTCAGACAACTCATGATCTCCATCAGATAATAAGATATCTCCTTTCTCCCCAGACTCTCTCGCATCTTTTATCAATTTTCGAATAGAAGGCAATGAGGTAAAAATCTCTCCCGCTGATCCCGAAGTACCTTGATATAACCTATTTTTAATAATCACACCACACCCCAGGTTTCTACCTTCCTGGTTATACATGATAAAAATCTGGTTATCATACTCTTCTTCGCCATCCTCTGGGTACCATTTCAATCCTAAAGCACCTGCATTGGCATCATTCCCTAAGAAAACCGGAACATTTACTTTTTCTTCCAGGCTCTTTACAAGTAAAAAATCCTCTAAATTGAGAGTCGCTGAATAGTGTATTTTACCAGATTCTAAATCAATTAAACCAGGCAATGCTATTCCTAATCCTATAATTTTATCTTTATCAACTTCTTGATTTAATACAATCTCGTGGTATGTTGCAGCTATTATTTCAATAATATTTCCCTGACTAATACCTTTTGAAACATTTATTTCATTTCTAAACAGAATCTCATTGTTTATAGAAGATAATATTACCCTGATATGAGAAGGGAGAATCTCCATCCCCATTATATAATATTTTGCCGTAGAAATCTCCCAAAGAGTAGGCTTTTTACCGCCTCTTTGGGTAGACGCCCCAACACCACTAGAAAAAATCAATCCTTTATCAGCAAGAATTCTTAGTATATAAACTACTGTCGATGGTTGAAGGCCAGTCAACCTCGCTAGTTCAGCTCCTGACAGTTGTTTATGTACCCGGATTAAATTGAAAATTATCCGCTGATTAGGCTCTTTTATTAATGTATTTACAAAATCCATATTCAATCAAGATAGTTTATTCAATGAATGAACAAACTTACAAAAAAAAGATATTCAATCAAATAATTTCACTTAAAAAAATAAAAAAGCCCTTAGTAAAAAAAAAGAATCTATAAATTATTTGTTAACATAAAACCCTGAATCTTTAAGCATTGTCCCGTTCATATCCGAGTGAGCATAACTAAAACCTTTATGAAGACTGTATGCTCCAATTTCGCCATATTTATTTACGGCAATATAACCGATTTGAATCTGACTCAAATCTGCCGTTTTTTTAACTGTTCTATTAACAGCCTCAATACAGGCTTCCTGGGGAGAGTATCCATTTCGCATTAGTTCAACAACAAGAAAGCTGCCTAGTGTTTTCATCACATATTCTCCGTGCCCAGTTGCTGCGGCACCCCCTATATCGCCATCAACGTATAAACCTGCACCGATAATTGGTGAATCTCCTACCCTGCCATGCATTTTATACGCCAATCCTGATGTTGTACAAGCCCCACTAATATTCCCTTTTTTATCGATGGCCAACAATGAGATAGTATCGTGATTCTCTATGTTAATCTCAGGATGATAATCTGATTTTTCCATCCATTTTTTCCAAGCTTCTTTTGCCTTTTCTGTTAAAAGATCCTCTTTTGGAAATCCTTTTGACAATGCAAACTGCAATGCCCCTTCTCCTGCAAGCATAACATGGGGAGTGTCTTCCATTACTTTTCTGGCAACCGAAATCGGATGCATAATATTTTCTAAAAAACAAACAGACCCTGCATTTCCTTTTTCATCCATGATACAAGCATCAAGCGTTACATGTCCGTCACGATCCGGATAACTTCCATAACCAACTGTCATAACATTCGGATCTGCTTCGACTACCTTCACTCCAGCCTCAACCGCATCAAGGGCTAATCCATTGTTTTTCAAAATTTTTATTGCCTCATTATTAGCAGGAACTCCATGATCCCATGTAGATATTACTACAGGCAGATTTTCTTTTCTTACAGAAGCCGTTATTCGATTATGGATTGATATTCCTGCTGTGGCAGCAATAGTTCGGGTAAGAAAATTACGACGATTTATCATTTTTATTTTTTTTTTAACCTCCTAAATCCTCCTTAGAGAAGGACTTGAAGAGAAACTTAGAAATCAATTTTATCTTACTGTAGTAGTTATGATATATCTCTCTCTTAAAGAAATTTAGAATATAAAACATTAAGATAAAGCCACTTATTTTCTCTGTTCTAAAAAGAAACTGAATTCTCAAAATTTATTAGAAGACAATTTACTTTCTTCATTAACAGACCAGAGTGTATTATTTTTTCTTATACTCGCAATAAAACGCTCTAAAAGTACATCTATATGAATATCCTTTCCAAAATTTTGTAAATTAAAATCAGATAGGTTTAATTTTTCAAGCTCATTTGTATAGTGACCATTTTCCTGAAAGAATTCTTTTTCCTGGTAATAAACTTCCATTAAAGCCATTTTTAGATCGAAAAATGGATCTTCTTGAAACAAAACAGTTTCGCTACCTGCTATTCCTGTTGAAAATTGGACATATCCCCACGTTTCTGGCCTGTGCATATTTATTACACCTTGTTCGGGCCAGGTCCAATTATATTCAGGAAGTTGTTTTCCATTATTATCTGTTCGCTTCCTATATTCCCCCCCCTCAATATCAACCTGCCATTCAACCCTTGAAAAACTAATTCTCCATTGTTCTCCATCATCAGGATGTCCTTTATGAAAGGCTGCCTCATCGAATACAGACCAGGGAAAAGCAATTTCAACAGTCCACTTTTTATCCGTATCATTTGGATTATTAATTGTCCCATAAATTTTAGTTCCTGATAACAGACCGCTAATATCCCAACTATTTATTGCCGGGCCACCATCTTTGTAGGGCTTAATCAACATTAAATCCCACACTGTATTAAGAGCATTCATCTCAAATTCATAATACAAATGGTTATCTCCGTCAGGATCAATGAATACTTCAAAGTCGTTATCGTAAAAAATAATTGTATCTCTTTTTTTTAGATTTGCCCATATATGCGACTCCTGAAGTTCTGCAGCAATATAAAGATACTGCTCATCCCAAAGCATTTTTGCTTTTGTGGTAAAATAGGGAGCTGGTTTCTTATCCCCTTCAATGTCAGCAAATTCTTTTGTCCAGCTTGAATTTTGCCAGGATTTTTCATTCAAGTTACCATCAACAACTATTTTTTCTTTAGTTTGATAGCACACATACCCTTGCGGGTGTTTTACCGGATATTTATCAAGTCTTTGTCCTGCTACAAACTGAAAAACAAAACTCAACGATAATATCGCAAACAATTTTTTTTTCATGAAGCGTATTTATTCCTCTATTTCCATTTTAAATACCCAGGCAAAATCTGATGGCGGATTCTTAGCGAGTTTCTCCGGGATTGAAATAAGAACTCCTTCACCGGAATTTTTCCACTCCAACTTTTGCTTTGAGCCTAATAATGTAACATCACTACCTGCCTTTGGTTGAAATGAGTGAACCATTACTTCTGCAGGAAGTTTTTCCTGATTTTCTTCTGCCAGATAGATCGCAAAAATTGTATTTGAATCTTTCTTTCTTGTAAAACAGATATTTGTTTCTTTATAGGGTGCTATTGCTCTTGTACTATAAATAGCTTCACCATTAATATCAATCCATTCTCCCATCTCATTAAGGAGTTTATATGCATCTTCATGCCAGGTTCCATCTGGTCCCGGAGCAATGTTGTACAATAAATTCCCACCTTTTGCAACAATATCAATTAACATATGTATTGCCTGTCTACCTGACATATATTCTGCATCGGGAACGTAAGACCAACCACCACCAGCAATTATACATGATTCCCATGGAAATGGAAGAGCTTCTTCGGGAACGGTATTTTCAGGAGTAAGATAATTCTGATTTTTCCCTTCAACGGCTCTGTCAACAACAATCAATCCGGGTTGTTTTTCTCTTGCTTTAGCAGCAATCTCATCCATACGTATATCCTGGTTAACTGCATATGATTTCAGGAATCCTGAAGATGCAGACATCGCACTATTAATTAATGACTGTTGGATTTCTTCTTTTGATTTTTTTGAAACCCAACCACCATCTAACCAAAGAATATCGATTTTTCCATAATCAGACATCAACTCCATAATCTGGTTTTGGGTATACTGCACAAAATTCTCCCATTTATCAGGATATTCCTCAGGATCATAATTCACATTCCTGTTATAAGGAGGAAAATAGGGAGACCAATAATACTCTGAATGCCAATCGGGTTTAGAGAAATAAGCCCCTGCCCATAATCCTTCATTTCTAAATGCATTAAATATCTCTTTTGTAACATCAGCGTTCTCATTTACATTAAATGGGCATTTTTCGTCGGTAATTTTATAGTCTGTATATTTAGAATCGAACATACAAAATCCATCATGGTGTTTTGTTGTAAACACTAAATATTTCATACCCGCATTTTTTGCTGCTTTTGCCCATTTTTCCGGATCAAATTTCACCGGATTGAATGTAGTTTGTAAAGCTTCATAATCCTTTACATACTGAAAATAATTCTCTGGATTACTCCCTTTAGTTCGCTCGCACCAACCATAATCTTCCGGACAAATTGACCATGACTCTACAATACCCCACTGGCTGTAAGCCCCCCAATGCATTAACAATCCGAATTTCAAATCCTGCCACTGTTCCAGTTTCGCCTTTACCAAAGGATCTTCAACCGGATAATACTTCTGCCCCTCATGCTCATGAACCATTTGAGAGAAACCTCCCAAACATACAAATACAAATAAACTAATTGCTAAAATCTTTTTCATAACTCAATTAAACTATATTTCACAAAATAAGCCACCTCGAAAACGAGATCGCCCTGTTTATAACCTAAAACGCTAAAATAGAAGAAATAAAACCCTCATAATAATATGAAATATTTTATTCAGAAACAGCCCCATAACTCAAACTCTTTTAAATCCGTCCAAAATTTCACTGAGTTACAAATGGAGAAACTATTTTGCGCCATAAAATTAACTTTTATTTCCAACTCCTTAATCTCAACTTACACTGTCAAGAAAATTATTTTCTTCTGCCATAATGCAAAGTCTGCAAGAGTATTCAATTTACCAGTAATTACATAGATAAAACAAATTTTAAAATCATCTGATTATATACTCTGACAGATTGCAAATAAAAAATTTAACAAAACACAACAGAGTCATTAGGCATTAGACCTGCCGAAGTTAATTTTTAACCTCATTTTTAGAATCTATAAACCAAAGACAATACAGCAGAGGAATTTGATAAATTATATTTAAAATAGGAAGTCTTATTCTTTATATTTTCCACATTATTATTCGGGTAATCATATTTATCAATACGTTTATAATAATTAATACTTGGTAATATTTCTGCGCCCAGAATAAAATTATTTTTTAAAATGTAATTGAATCCAAGAACTATATTTACACCCGGTATATAATATTTTGTTTCGCGATTATAGTCATTGCTATCATCCGTCTCAGAATCATACTCATAATTTGAATTTGAAAATCTAAATGAAATGTCAGTACCATATCTCAGCTCCAAGTTTTCAGTAACACTTTTTCTGTATTCTCTTCCAATTTTTAATCCACAATTAAAATCGCCATCAGTACTTTTATACTCATCTAAAGAATAATTGTATTCAACTTCGGAAACCAATATAGTATTAAATCGCCAAAGTGATTTCTCCGAGCCTATTCTAAATGTTATTCCAAATTCATCGAGATTACTGAATGCTATTCCAATTTCTTTGTTAGTAGTTTTTTCTTGAGCCATTAAAAAAAAAGATGAGCAAATACACGACAGAATTAAAATAATTTTTTTCATGTTATTTAAATTTTGTATTTATCGGTTGGCGGTTTGGTTAATAAGAAATTGTGGGCTTTTTACCTAGCAAAATACTGCAAAATTTGGAGCGGACAGTTGACCAAGCCCCTACAATACCTCGATGCATTAATACCCCAAATTTCAGGTACTGCTATTGATCTAATTTTTCCTTTTGTAGTGAATCTTTTACCGGATAATACTTCTGCCCCTCATGTTCATGTCTCATATAAAAAAAACGCCCAACACATACAAATAAACTAATTGATAAATTACTTACTATAAATCAATTATCCTAAATTTCAGAAAAGAAAGAGGGTGTCCAAAAAGTCATTTGATTGTAAACTCTGTCAGGTTCATTGAACTCTGACAGGTTAAAAATCAATTAATTGTTGAAACCTGACAGAGTCGTTAGACCTGTAAGAGTTACTTATTGGACAGCCTCTTCTTTTTATAACCTAAAACGTCAAAATAGAAGAAAGTTTTAACATCTCATAATAAATATTTAATATTTTTATTGAGAACCTGCTCCATAATTTGGATTATTCTTATCCATCCACAATCTCTCCGAGTTAAGAATAGATGGTGTATTAACACCAGTAGTAAAACCTTGTTCTTCCATTGCGGCTTTTTTATTGGCATAATTAAGATCATCTTCCGTTGGGGTTTTTATTTCAAACCGACGAGGAATTGTAGTCTCATTGCCAGAAACTAAAAACTCATCCCAAGGCAAATAAGAACTACCTTTTTGGGGAATACCTGTGCGTCTTACAACAGTCCATACATCACTTGGAGTGGCCATAAAATTAATATACTGCTGAATATGTACTTTCTCCAAAGCATCTGTTGATAAATCATATGCTGAATTTGCCAGTAATGTTTCTATTTCTCCATCCTGAAGCATTGTTGCTGCGCTGGCTGATTCATCAGCATCTGTATATACCGGATCATTACTATAATATGGTAATTCATTCGCTTCTGCTAATTCGTCCATACGGCGTACAGAAAGTTCTACTCCCCAATCAAAATACTCTTGAGCTGTTTTTGGTAAATTTGCCCCTAACAAAGCAAACTCAGCAAAATAAAGATTTGTTTCAGCAGCAGTACCTAAAATAACGTTTAACGCTGGATTGTTATCCTTTAGTTCAAGTACACGCCCACCTGGTTTTGTCGGATATGTATAATCATAGTGTGTACTTGCAATCCTCTCTGAGTATTGAGCCGAAGCAACATATTCTTTTTCAACATTATTCAATGTTATTTTGTACAAAACACTTTGATTAAAATAAATATCATTCCCACTAACCAGTTGAGCATCGGGAGCCAAAGGAACACCATAGTATCGTACCCAGGGTTCACCGGGAGCTTTCCAACTATCAAAATTTCCGTCTGTATCAAAATTCACATACTCTTCTACGTAGGGAGGCAAATCTTTTTCTGCATCAATAAAAGCTTGGACAACCTCAGAGTTAAATGAATTTTTTCTGAAAATAAAACGCAAACGGGGATCAAAATTATCTTTCATAAATTCAACAAGATTCAGCGATGCATATCCATTGCTATAGTCATCATTTTCATTACCATAAAAAGTTTTGCCCCTGCTGTATATAAAGTCATCGCTTAACTCGTCCATGTATCCTAAATCTGAAGCAGCTACCTCTTCTGCAATATCAATCGCTTTAGCTTCATCGATATTAATTAATCGAACTGCTATTTTAAGTTTTAAGAGGTTACAGAATTTTGCCCATTTTGAATAATCACCAGCGTAAATAACATCCTCATCACCCATATTTAGCTGACCATCGGTATTCGATAAAACAACTAAAGCAGCATCCAATTCTTCCAGCCATGTATTAAACAGAGCTTCCTGGTTATCATAAACAGGAGTAAGCAATGGAGGACTTGTATAAGGAGCTAAACCAGCTTCCGTATAAACCAAAGAACCTGTATTGTCTGTATTAGCCATTGCAGGTAAAATCTGCATTGGATATGTTATCGCTTTAAGGGCCTGATAAGTTTCCTGGTCTTCTTCAGACATACTTTCAATTCGGTTACGAATATCCATAGTTTGAGGAATTAAGCCACTATAAATATTCTGGTATGAAGAAGGTCCCATTTCAGTAAAATTTGAAGAATTTCCAGTTTTAGAAGATGTTACCTGTGACCAACGAAAAATGTATTGGAAATTATTGTAATACCAAATGGTATAATAATTCTCATACATCTGCTCAATGGCTTTGGCAGCCGAATATCTTAAATCCGGTTCTGACAATGTAGATGGATTCGAATTCAGGTCAGCAAACTCCTCCTTATCGCAGCTAATGGAGAAAAGAAAGAGTGATGCTAATAATATATATATATTCTTTTTCATTTCTTTCAATGTTTTATCAATTAAAAATCAATGTTTACAGTTAAGGTATAAGATGCCACGTAAGGCCTGAAACCTCTCTCATAATAAGACGCAGAACTGGTTGTTCCCCTGAAACTTTCCGGGTTAATATTATTTGGAAGAGAATTATAAAGGTAAGCCAGGTTTCTACCATTAAGCGAAACATATACATTTTGCGCTTTAATTTTATTTGCCAAAGACTGTGGTAAGTTATAACCAATAGATACATTACGAAGGGCCACAAATTTAACTTCTGAAAACCAACTATCGTTAATAACACCACCACCCCATGAACTATTTCGCCAGTTCCACCAGCCGGCATGGGTTGGCTCAACATAACCAGCATCATAAGCTTCCTGGAATGTCATTCCACCAACATTAACAACATCGCCATTTGGCGCGGTAACTTCCTGACCTTCTGCAAAAACACCATCAGGAATAACACCATCTGTGTATCTTTTTCCTTCGTCATCACTATATTGTGATGTCCAGGCAACTCCGCCGTGATCTTCATCGCGGGCATAGAGTGATTCTTCAAGAAGCCCCCAGGCTGTTCCATATTTACTTGAGAAAGAAGCCATGTGCCCACCAAAACGTGCATCAAGTAAAAACGACAAGGTTAAATTTTTATATCTGAATGAGTTATTCCATGAACCTTCAAAATCAGGTTGAATTTTTCCTACTTCTTCTACTTCACCACTTCGGGTATAATTGGCAGCCCGATATGAATCATACCATGTTAACACCTTCATGCCGTTTCTTGCATCTCCAGCTTCTCCTTCCCATACCCGGGGTTTTGTGTCAGACATTAAAACACCATATTCACCATCTTCAAAAGCAACAGACCCAACCCGATAGTTTCCATAATCTACATAACCTGCAAGGGATTTGTAAGCTCCTACCTCTTCTCTCAGATCAGATATCATTGTTGTGCTGTTCCAATAGTTAAATGTAGAGCTCCACTCGAAAGTAGAAGTTCTTACCGGGACTAATTTTAAAGAAAGTTCCACTCCCTTATTTGTCATTGTTCCAATGTTTGTAAACATTGCTTCGTAGCCCGATGTTTCAGGTGTTGGTATTTCACCAATCTGGTTATTAATGGTCTCATTAAAATAAGCAAAATCAACACCAATTCTATTGTTTATAAACCTTACATCAAAACCTGCCTCATACGAATTTTTCTTTTCAGGTTTGATATCAGAATCAACTAATGTTGTAGATTTTGTATTGAGGTATACATAGTCTCCATTGGATTGTTCTACCGTTGTTGATTCATATCCTTTATTAATTGAATATGCATCTGTATCATTTCCTACCTGTGCCCAAGACAAGCGCAATTTACCAAATGTAAACCAGGATGGCAGTTGGAATGTCTCATTAAATACCCATGATGTACTTACCGAAGGATAAAAATAAGAATAGTTACCTGAGCCATTTGAATAAACCAAAGAAGAAGCCCAGTCATTACGTCCGGTAACATCTAAAAATAATTGATCTTTCCAAGCTAAGTTTAACAGGTAATAAAGAGAATTAATCTGCTTTGTACCTTCTATCTTTCCTTCTGCCCCTTTTGTTTCTTTTGAATTTTCGATAAAAAAGCGACCTGGAACAATTAAACCTCCATTAGTATATACTCGTGTATAGGATTTCTCCTGGCTCCATAATTCACCGCCTAAAATAAGGTTTGCAGAAAGATCTGGCGTTAAATCCCTATAAATATTTGCAGTTAACTTACCTGTTTTACTAACATCCCTACTGTGTTTCTGCTCATAGTAGCCGCCCTCATTTGCATAACCTGTACCTAAATCTTTTTGTTCATAAAACGTTGTATAATAGTTCATGTTTGCTTCGGCAGTTAAAGAAAACCAATCGGCTATCTCAGCTGTTAAGCGTGCAATAGGACGAATTACATTTTCTTGCCTGGAACTCTCATTTAAATTATACTCGAACCAAACACTGTTACTGGGAACATTGGCATATTCATCTCCATAATCAGAACTTGGAACACCACCGTGTGGGGCCTGCCATACTTCGCGTTTCATGTATTTATCTGCATTGTACATAGGGCCAAATGTTCCATAAAGAAATTCATCACCCAAATTATTCTTTGGATTTTTAGGATTTGAAAGGGTATAAGAAACCGAAGTTTCTGCTGTAAGCCAATTGTTTAGCTTATACGAAGAATTTAACAAAAATGCATTTCGGGTAAACTCATCCTTGGGTAGGTTACCTGTTCTGTGATTGTATGAATAAGATGCGTAAAAGCTACCACGATCATTTCCTCCTTTTAAAACGAGCGATGTATTTGTATTAATACCCGTATCATAAATATCAAGCATATGATCTTCAAAAGGAGTATAGGTAGTCATCGTACCATCATAATCTTCAAATGTTCTTCCATCGTATTTTGGCCCATAATAAAAATAACCTGCCGGATGGTTTATATTTGTTGGAATACCATTTGCATTATAGTTAAATTGATTATGATCAAACCGATAGTAACTACCCGTTGCTGTTGTATCCCCATAACTAATAAACCCTGGAGTATCACCAACACCATATTCATATTGAATATCGGGTTGCGCATAAACATAATCGATTCCAAAAGATTGAGACACGCTAACGCCAAGCCCCTTTTGTGATTTTCCGTCTTTTGTTTTAATAACAATAGCACCATTAATACCACGCGATCCATACAATGCTGTAGCTGCAGCACCTTTTAACACAGAAACTGATTCATAATCAGCTGGATTTAGGTTTTTCAAAATATTACCAAAATCATCAGGGCTTGAACTCCAATCTGCACTTGCATTAGAAACACTGTTTTCGAGAATTACACCATCAACGACGAATATTGGTTGGTTATTTTCTGAATTCAGCACAGATACCCCCCGTATCTGTATTTTATTATTCCCAAATAACCCACCATCTGAACCACCAATACTTAAACCTGCTGATTGCCCCTGAAGAGCTAATACCGGGCTAACGGTATTTAATTTTGCTACTTCTTCACCCGTTACTTCGGTCATAGCATAACCTAGTTGTTTCGCTTCTCGTTTAATTCCCAGGGCTGTAACAACAACTTCATCCAATGCCATGATATCTTCCACCATTATAATATCAATTGTAGTTTGTCCTGCTACTTCAACTTCTTCTGTAAGAAATCCCACAAAAGAAAATGTAAGGACAGCATTTGAAGAGCTCAGGTTTATTGCGTAGTTTCCATCTAAATCAGTAATTCCACCATTACTCGTTCCCTTTTCTAAGATATTAACCCCTGGTAGAGATTCACCATTAGAATCCGTAACCCTTCCTTTTATAACAATTTGCTGATTTCCTGCATTATCCGGAAGAATAACAACCAGGTTATTCTCAAAAACCTTATACGTTAACGGTGAATCTTCAAGTATTTCATCTAAAACCTGCTCTACAGAAGCATTGCTGCTAACCAGGTTTATTTTATTATTCAAATAGGCTAGATTGTCGGTATAAAAGAACTTATAAGAACTATTCAGTTCCATTTCTTTAAGTACTTCTTTTATTTGCAACCCGTTTGCATTTAGGCTAAACTTATTTAACTGCGAATAGACATTTGCATTCACATTTAACAAGCCGAATCCAATTAGTAGTAAAGCTATCCTCATAGTTAATAAAATTTTTGTAACCCCTCGATTTTGAGCATAGGGGTACTGTAAACATTTTTTCATAAATTTGCGATTAATAGTGTTTCTATTGGCCGGTCTATTTGCGGTAGCCCGGCAGATAATTTTCACGAATGAGCAGGATGTACTTTATCCTGCTTTTTTTGTTTAGAAGTTTTTAAGGTCCCATGTATGATTAATTTTCAGTTAATAGCATTAAATATTTGTACTCAATTCTTATATAATTTTTGATAATCGATTTTTGTTGTATCTAAAAACAATTCTATCTCACGCCCCTCTATTTTATGATTAAGTGAAGCAGTTAAGCTTATATAGAGTAAAACCTGCTCTATTGGTTCCTTATCAATTCTACCAGTAAATCTCAATGTTTTGAGTTCATCATCAGAGAAAGTTATTTCCACATCATAACGTCTCTCTAGTTTCTTTGATAAGGATTGTAAACTTTCATTCTCAATAAACCACGAATCTTCTTTCCATGAGGTATAAATATCAGTATCAATTTTAGACTGAACACTTAGGTTCTCATTTCTTAAATTTGTATTATCAACAGCAACTTTATTATCTTTTGTTTTGGTATCTGAGGGTAAGGCATCCTTATCGCTGCTAACGGATACGTTTCCTAAGGATTTTTGAATAACAGCATGTTCTTTAGGCTTTAGAACAACTTCATTATCAGAATGATTTTTAGGCGTTACGGTAATTATCCCTTCTACTAATGTTGCTGTAACAACAGGTTCATCCTTATAGGCATTAACATTAAATTCTGTTCCATATGCTTTTATTGTTGCATCATTTGTATTAACAACAAAAGGCTTTTCTTTATTGGTTTTCACTTTAAAAAATGCCTCTCCTTCCAGGTAAACCATTCTTTCTGTCTTACTAAAAACAGATGGATAAGAAAACTTACTACCTGAATTAAGATAAACAACTGTCCCATCAGATAATTTAAGTTCTGCTTTTCCACCATAAGGGACTATGGTTTCATTCAACGCATAATCACTTGATTTAGTAAGAAACTTCCCCGAAAAGACAAAAGCAGTAACCCCAAATCCCATTGCTATAATAAAAATAGCTGCTATCTTAAGTAAGAGTTGATAATCAAATGTATTCTTTGATATTTTACGTTCAGTTTCTTGCCATAATTTATCCTTATTCGGATATTTTTGAAAGGCAGATAAATTTCTAGTTGCTTTTAATTCGAAAAAATATTTTTTATTTTCTTCGCTAGCATTAATCCAGTTTATTACACTCCTCTTCTCTTCTTCCCCGCATTCCCCGTCTAAATATGCAGATATTAACTCAATAATATTCTCCGTTATATTGTCCATTAAATAGAATTATTTTTGACAATACAACTTAATACTTGTTTTGTACTAAAGAAATTTAACTTTTTTTAAATAATTTCTTTTAGTTTTCTTAATGCTATAGATATTTGATTCTTGACAGTACTTATTGAAATATCTAATCTTTCCGATATTTCACGATATTTTAATCCTTCAAAACGATTCAGTTTAAAAATACGTTTGCATTGTTCCGGGAGTTCTTCAATTGCTTTTGCAATTCTAATTTCGATGTTTTCTGAATTAGATTTTTCCTGATAATATTCGATATAATCTTTTTGAAGTTTTTCTTCTTCTTCTAAAATTTTTGATGTTTCTTTCTGATATTTTAATTTAACGTTGTTGTGTTTGATTCTATTTAAAGCCCTGTTCTGCAATATCTTTATTAGATATGCTTTCAAAGACATTTCAGTTTTAATATATTGCTTGTTTTCCCAAAGCCATATAAATAATTCCTGAACTAAATCTTCAGCTTCCAATGAATCACCTGTATAAGATAAAGCATAACGATATAAAACTTCGTAATGGGAACGAAAAACCACCTCAAATGAAGCTACATCTGCATTTTTAAGTTTTTCTACGAGAATTCTTTCTATATCCTGCATCCTTTAACGGGTGTTAAATCAGAAAAAATAGTGTATTAATAGTTTTTAAGTATCTCTAAATTTTTTAATTGTGCAATGTTACATAATTATTCGATTTTTCAAACAATCCTTTTTTCCTTATTTAATAACAAAATCAACTATGATGGTGAATATTTAAATAAAAAGAAAAAAGGCACCATGCAAAAATGCACAATGCCTTTCATAACACTAAAACTAACTATGATTCTAACTTAGAAAATTTTATTTAATCCTTTTTATCTTTTAACGCCCGCAATGTATTATAATGCGTTTCCTTACTTGCTCCGAGATCAAAAAGTGCTACTCCTTTTGCCCCTCCTTCTAAAGAATTCTTTACAGCTGTTGGAAATTCCTCGCCTGTAACTTCTGGCAAATACAATCCTGTAATTAAAGGTGCTTTACCATCTAAATCTGTAACTCCAATGCTGGTAGCTGTTTTAATCCATTCAATATCTTCTTCATAAAAATTCTGATATATCATTGGAAAGAAAGCGTCAAGGTCCCAATCGTCCCAACTTTGGCGACAAATAGTACGGGCTAATTCCGGATATGGAAAAACCGCAGCTGTAATCAATTTATTTTTTCCATGAGCGACCTCAACAAGTCTGTTAACGAGATTTGTAACACTATCGTATCGATATTGTCTCCATTCTTTACTTTGTGTCGGATCTTCTAACTCTGCTATATCAATTCCACTCTGCTCCTTGAATTTATCTCTACATGTTTCGCAGTAACAAAAATCAAACTCAGGATATTCTTTATCTTGTACAAGATTATATTGTGGCTGTAAAGCTTTTGCCAATATAACATCCGAATACCTGACATAATCCAAATGAATTCCTTTTAATCCCTCAACTGCACTCAGGGTTTCAACTTGTGTTTTAATGTGTTCAAAAACCTCTTCTTTTGATGGACATACCCACTGGTAATAATCAACATATGGACGAACATCAAAACAAGAATCTCCTTTTCGGCTTACAGTATACCAATCCGGATGTTTAAGTGCTTCTTTATCGCCATTTCTGTTTAATGTCCACATCCAGGCATGTACATCAATATCAAATTGAGAAGCAAGTGGAATTATTTTCTCGTACATAGCAACATCACCACCGATAAGAATTCCGGTAATTCCTGCTCCTTTTAAATTTTTAAAGATAGAATTCCATTCTTCATCACTTCGCTCCATGTTCGCATGCATCCACATCCAGTTTCTTTCCCAATTGTATTGGGTACTGGTTTCTTTTGATGAACAAGCAAAATTGCCCATTCCCAAAGCAACACCTGTTGCGAGAAGCCCGTTTATTTTTAAAAATTTCCTTTTATCCATTAATTATCTACAAAGAATTATTTTTAACAAAATCAATTATCTCGTTGATGTAGCCAAATGCAATTCCGACAACTGTATCTGCAGCACCGTAATAAACAACTACCTTCTCATCATCGTTCAATGCAGCGCAAGGAAAAACAACATTGGGAACATCCCCCATCAACTCATAAGGAGCAGCAGGTGCTAATAAATAAGGCTGAGACCTGTATTTTACTTTGGAAGGATCTTCCAAATCAAGAATTGCAGCCCCCATTGAATATCTGAAACCATTACATGTATTTATAACGCCGTGATAGAATAATAACCAACCTTCTTTTGTTTTTATTGGAACCGAACCGGCACCAATTTTTGTACACTGCCATGCACTCTGAGTAAAATCTGCAACTTTCATTACACAACGGTGCTCTCCCCAATATTTCATATCCGGGCTATAACTAATGTATATATCACCGAATGGTGTATGACCGTTATCGCTAGGGCGACTTAACAATGCATATTTGCCATTAATCTTTTCTGGAAACAAAACTCCATTTCTATTAAATGGGAGCAACGCATTCTCGCACTGATAATATGTTTTAAAATCAAATGTATAAGCTAATCCGATAGTTGGTCCATGATAACCATTACACCATGAAATCCAATATCTATCTTCAATGTATGTTACTCTTGGATCATATTTATAATCAGATTCGATCATCTGGGTATTTCCGGGTACCATTTCAATAGGATTTTCTTCTATTTCCCAATTGATTCCGTCTTTACTGAATCCGGTAAAAATATTCATTTGTACGGATTTATTGTCACATCTGAAAACGCCCGCAAAACCATCTTCGAAAGGCACTACAGCACTATTAAAGATGCTATTTGAATTTGGTATTTGATAACGTCCGATAACCGGATTATTTGAATACCTCCACATTACATCTTTTGAACCTGAAGGTCTGTCTTCCCATGGAATATTTACTTTTTTCTCACTCATAACACACTTCAATTTTTTATTCTTCTATTATCTCTTCTTTTTCAGGATGCTCATAGGTAAACGGCACAAAATAAGCCGCCAGCAATGCTGGAATAGTAGCAACCAAAACCCACATAAAAAATATCTTATATCCTAATTTATCACTCAGATAACCACTAAGCATTGAAGGAATCATAAATCCTAAGTTCATAATTCCTGAAGCAAAAGCATAATGAGCCATTTTATATTTCCCCGGTGCTATTTGTTGCATCATAAATAACATTAATCCAACAAAACCAAACCCGTAGCCAAAATATTCTAAAACAACAGCTGCTGAAATAATATAAATACTGTCTGGCTGAGCAAAAGACAGGTAAGCATAAACAGCAAAAGGAATATTAAACACCAATGCCAGTGTAAACAAAACTCTTTTTAATCCTTTAGAAGAAATATAATAACCGCCCAACAATGAACCAACAACAAAAGCTGCAGCTCCAAGAGTTCCGTAAACAAGTCCAATCTGTGAAGTTGTCATTCCTAATCCTCCTTCAGCAACAGAAGCCTTAAAGAATAAAGGGGCAATCTTAATAGCAAATCCTTCGGCAAAACGATACAACACAATAAAAATGATGTACCCTATAATAAATTTTTTCTGGAAGAAAGTTTTAATCACATCCCATAATGTATTGAAACCATCCTTCAATGTTGAAACCTCACTGGCTGCTCCTCCACTTGGCAACATTTTTATATGATAAATACCTAAAATTAGCATTACAGCACCATAGGTTCCCATAACAACCATCCATGCGTATCTGATTCCAATAGTTTTTTCCAACTCTCCGGCTAAATAAACAAAACCTCCACCGGAAACAATCTTTGCAATATTGTAAGCAGCCCCCTGCCAACCAATATATTTTGCCTGTAATTTTGATGATAAAACACTCAGGTAAACTCCATCTGTAGCAATATCATGCGTAGAACCACTTAATGCTACTATTGCTAATAACGCTATTGAATACCTGAAAAAATTATCAAGGGGCAAGGTCAATGCAACAAGGGCAAATGTTAAACCCGTAACAATCTGGGTCGCTACAACAAAATATTTCTTGGTTTTAAACATCTCGAGAACCGGGCTCCATAAAGGTTTTAATGTCCATGGCAACATTATTAATGATGTCCATAGGGTTATTTGTGCATCGGAGATCCCCAGGTTTTTATACATCAATGCTGATGCCTGGGCTATAGCAACAAAAGGCAATCCCATGGCAAAATAAACCGATGGAACCCAGCAGGCAGGATGCTTCATCTTCTTCTCTTCTCTAATCATAACTTCTACTTACTTTACTTATCTACTTTTCAGGGTTTTAAAAAACTATCCTTTTGCCATGGAATTCATTACAATTAATCTTTTCACTTAAATCACTTAAGTTATCTTTTGTTACTTTTCCAGCTGCAACAATTTGCAACCGGCCATTAACGATTGAACTCAACTTATTTAGAACTTCCATCCCCTCTTCTGCCGTATCTTTTGTGCCTGATGTCAACAATCTGTTTACACCACATGCTATCAAGTTTTCTATTTCTTCATAAGGATTTGAAATCAAATCAAAAGCCTTATGAAATGTTACCTGCATCGGAGCGGCCAGTTCTACTAGCTCTTTTGTTCTTTCTTTATCAATTTTCAGATCATCTGTGAGTATACCGAAAACAACGCCATAAGAGCCCAAAGTTTTACATATTTTAATATCCTCTTTCATAACTTCAAATTCAGCGTCACTATAATTAAAATCTCCACCACGGGGACGAATCATTGTCATTGTTGGGATATTTAATTTATCAACACAGAACTTTATTGTTCCATAGGAAGGTGTTGTTCCTCCTTCAAATAGGTTTTCGCACAGTTCAATCCTGTTTGCACCAAATTCTTCAGCTAATAAAGCTTCCTTAATATTTCCAACACAAGCTTCTTTTATCATTTTCTGTATGCTTCTTTTTTTACTTTTCTCAACAGAACGACAATTTCATATTCAGAGACTAATAAACAAAAGCCTCTGGTTTTAATTCTGTAAATTCTTTTTCTCCATCTTTCTTATATTTAAGATGAACTCCGTTATATGTTTGAGGCCATCCTCCATATACATTATTTAAAAACACAATCTTAACCGGATGGTATCCTTTCTTTAATGCAATAGAAGCGTCGTTTCTTGAAAAACGTTTTACTTCTCCATCATTACTAATAAGTAATGTATCTGCAATATAAAACTCATCCATATCTGATGAAAACTGGTAAACACCGTCTTCAGGTATTTCAAGATATCCTTCAAAAATTCCTACAGATGGAACTTTAACATCAAACAAGCTATTTGCTGTTTCAAAATCCTTCACTGCTTTTTTCTCCCAATCTTCTATCTCACTAATATTCTTAACAGAAAAATATTCTCCCAATCCAATTTTCACTTTAAGTCCAGAATTTTGAGGAGCAACGTCTACCGCCTCTGTAGGAACTTGTTTTACTACGTTTATGGTTCTTACATTACTTAATTTTCCTGTTGCAAGAGCAGTTCTTATTTTTATGGTTGCATCCCCATCAACCTTGATGGGTCCTGTATATTCTGTTGAATTTGCATCAGGTTCAGTGCCATCTAATGTATAATACATTTTAAGTGGACGAGTAGTTGTAAATTCAAGTTCTTTACTATCTATAATTGCAATATTATCAATTGGTCCTTCTGGAAGTGGAATATGATAATTAATATTATGCATATCCAGTCTCACAAATTGATTATCCATGCGTTCCAAAAAGTTTTGAAAATCTTTATTTTCGAGAGGAGTCCAACCAATCTCAGCAACAGCAATTATTCTTGGATAGATTCTATATTCTGCAATTTCTGGCGTATACATGTATTCCGACCAAACATTACCTTGTAAACCAAGAATATGATGTTTTTTATCATCACTTATTTTTGTAGGAACAGGATCGTAACTATATGTTTCTTCAAGAACTGTATATCCACCAATAGCAACAGGTTCAACTTTTGAACTTCCCTGGTAATTATCCAGGTATAACCAATTACTAGGGGTCATAACTACATCATGTCCCATTGATGAAGCAGCAATACCGCCCTCTTCGCCTCTCCATGACATAACAGCAGCAGATTCAGCAAGACCACCTTCAAGAATTTCATCCCATCCAATCATCTTTTTATCTCTGGCTAACAGCATTTTTTCAACACGCTTTATAAAATAACTTTGAAGCTCGTGCTCATTTTTTAATCCTTCTTCTTTCATTCGTCGTTGACAATCGTCGCATTCTTCCCATCTATCCTTTGGAGCCTCATCCCCACCTACATGGAAATATTCTCCAGGAAATAATTGACAAACTTCATCGATAACATCTTCAATAAACTCGAATGTTTCTTCTTTTCCTGCACAATAGATATCTGGCTCAACACCCCAGATATTACGAACCTTAAATGGCCCACCTGTACAAGAATATTCCGGATATGCTGTCAATGCAGCTAAAGAGTGGCCTGGTAATTCAATTTCCGGAACAATTGTAATATGTCTTTCAGCAGCATATTCAACAACTTCTTTTACTTGTTCCTGTGTATAATAACCACCATATTCTTTGCCTTCATCGAGACGTTTAGAACCTAACTCTGTTAATTTTGGATATTTCTTTATTTCAATTCTCCAGCCCTGATCTTCAGTTAAGTGCCAGTGGAAGGTATTCATTTTATACATGGCCATTACATCTAGCTGCTTTTTAATAAAATCGACAGGAAAATAATGGCGGCAAACATCAAGATGCATAGCCCTCCAAGGGAAACGTGGTTCGTCCTTTATTGTAACACAAGGTATATTTAAAGAAATACCCGCTACTTTTACCGTACTCTCAATTTCTGCTGGCAAAAGTTGTAAAAGTGTTTGCATTCCATAATACAATCCCTGCTCTGTCGCAGCATTAACCTCAATTGAACCAGTGGTAACTGTAAGGGTATATGCTTCTTCTGCTAACTCCGAAGTATTATCCACATTAAATGAGATATAATTCTCTGATGCAGAATTTGTTTGCTTTAAATTAATTCCAGTTGAGCTCGAAATTTTATCCTGAAAATAAACCGATACTTTTTCTGCACTTTCACTGTTTGAGAGTATTGTAGTCTTTTTATCAAGACTAAAAACTCCATCTTGTTTGGTAAGCAATGCAGGATAAGGAACAATATTTATCCCTTTGTTATATTCCTTAACTTCAACATTTTTATTACACCCAAAAACCATAATTAAAAAAAATAATAGTCCAGTAATTTTTTTCATAACAGTAGTTTTTATTTTAAAATCTTCATAAGACTCTGGCAATTAAAGAAAACACATAACTCAACTAAATTTTCACCAAATGAATTGAATAACTTTCTTTAAAAAATACAAAGTTACAAAATTAATAGTTCATTCAATGAATGAACAAACTTAATAATTATTTAAAAAAAACAATTACTTTTATTTAATTTTACCTACTTAGTCTAACTTTTTATTTGCTAAAAAACCTATTAAAATGAAAAAACTGATTATTTCTTTGCTACTAACAGTTGCTTATTACGGAATTGCAAACACAAAAACTATTGACGATGATAATATCTCACAAAAAAAATTACCCCGAATTGCAATCGCCGGACTGGCAATAGAATCCAGCACATTTTCTCCAGCGCAAACATATGAAGAAGCTTTTCACCCCCTGATTGGAGATGATATTTTTAGTTATTATCCCTTTTTCTCAAAAGATTCTATTGACCGTAAACGGGCAAATTGGTTTCCTACACTATACGGACATGCATTACCTGGCGGTATTGTAACACGAGAAGCTTATGAATCACTGGTGAATAAAACCCTGGAGCTCTTAAAAAAGAACCTGCCTTACGACGGACTCTTTTTTGATATTCATGGAGCAATGAGTGTTGTAGGCCTTGATGATCCAGAGGGAGACTTTTTAATCCGAATTCGTGAAGTTGTTGGTAAAGAGACTTTCATTTCAACCTGTATGGACTTACATGGAAATGTATCTGAACGACTTGCTGAAAACACTGATCTAATTACATGCTATCGAATGGCCCCTCACGAAGATGCTATGGATTCTAAAAAAAGGGCAGTAGAGAACTTACTCAACAGAATTGAAAACGGAAAAGGCAAACCTAAATACAAAGCCTGGATACCTGTTCCTATTTTATTGCCCGGAGAAAAAACAAGTACCCGCATTGAGCCTGGGAAAAGCCTCTATGCTCAAGTAGCCCCCATTGCCAATCAGGACGGAATTATTGATGCTGCTATCTGGATTGGATATGCCTGGGCAGATGAGCCACGCAATCGTGGTGTAGTAATGGTGACCGGAGACGATAAAGAAAAAGTAATTAGTTCGGCAGAAAAATTAGCCAAAAGCTTCTGGGATGTTAGAAATGAATTTGAATTTGTTGCCCCAGTAGCACAACTTGACGAATGTCTTAAGATGGCTATCAACAGTCCTGTTCATCCATTTATCATCAGCGATATGGGAGATAATCCTACGGCAGGAGGTGCCGGTGATGTTACCTGGACCCTTACCGAAATTTTAAAACGCCCTGAATTTAAAAATGAAAATGGGACATCATTAACTTATGCATCGATACCTGGCCCGGACCTCATCGAAAAAGCTGTTAAAGCAGGAGTTGGAGGAACTATAACTGCTTCTGTTGGCGCAGAGGTTGATAATCGATATGCCCCACCATTAGAGCTTACAGGAAAAGTTGAGTTTATTAGGCATGGGGACAAATATGCTGATACCGAAGTTGTTCTAAAAACCGGAAGCGTAAGGGTAATTGTTACAAAAAAAAGAAAACCCTATCATTACGAAGCTGATTTTACAAACCTGGGGTTACATCCACGTGAATCTGATATTGTTATGGTTAAAATTGGTTACCTGGTCCCTGAGCTTTATAACATGAGGGCCGATTGGATTATGGCACTAACACCGGGTGGTGTTGATCAGGATTTGGAACGTTTAGATTATAAAAGAATTATAAGGCCAATGTTCCCATTGGATAAAAATATGGAAACACCCGATCTCAAAGCAAGATTGATTCCTTCTTCTGATTTATTAAAAATTAACTAGTTAATCAATTTATTAAGCTCAAAAAAGTAGGCGTTTAACGTTTAGTTTACCGGCAATTGATTTGCAACACTTTCTAAATGTTGTTTAGAGCTATTATATTGTTTATATTTAGTAAATTTTATTGACTTAACCAAACAACTATATTATGTCCCTGTCATTTGATATTAAGGAAGAAACCTATTATCAACAGATTGTAAATCTGGCAAATGTTGCTATCGTTAAATTTGATACAGAACTCATAATTAAAGATTTTACAGGTAGCGCTGAAAAAATTTTCGGATTTAAAAAAAAAGAAGTTATTGGAAAAACCTTGTTTGATACAATTGTTCCTAAAACTGAGAGTGCTACAGGGAGAGACTTAGAAAAACTTATTACAAATATTGCCAACAACATCCAGCATTTTCAATACAACATTAACGAGAATATAACTAAGGATGGTAAAACATTATGGATGCAGTGGCAAAATAGTGAAATAAAAGACCCTACAGGTAAAACCATCGAATTCTTATCTTTTGGTATTGATATTACCGACCGTAGAAATATGGAGGCAACACTTAAAGAGAGTGAAGAACGATTTAAAACGTTATCAAACCTCACTTTTGAAGGTATAATAATTCATGATAACGGAATAATTCTTGACTGCAACCTTTCCTTTGAAAAACAAGTGGGTTATAGTAGAGAAGAATTATTAGGGGTTAATATTATTGAAAAATTAATTCCCGAAAATTTTAAGGATATTGTAAAAAAGAACATAACACAAGAGGTATCGGCTTATGAAGCCGAAGCGATACATAAAAGTGGTGAGATTGTTCCTATTTCAATCGAATCTAAATGTTCTAAAATAGACAATCGGTGCATTCGTGTTGCTGCAGTAAGAAACATTAGTGAGTTAAAAAAAACAATCCGGGAACTTGATAATTATAAGAATAAACTGGAAGAAATCGTTAAAGAACGTACCCTTGAGCTTAAAAATAAAAATGAAACACTCCGCTTTGAACGAAATCAATTAAGAACAATAATTGATAATATACCCGATACTATCTATATAAAGGATATAAAAAGCAGGTTTTTAAACGCAAATAAAAAAGAATTAGAGTACCTTAAACAACAACAACTAAAAGACATAGTCGGCAAAACAGATTTCGATTTCTATAACAAAGACTTTGCAAGCGGTTATTTTAAGGATGAACAAGACATATTAGAAACAGGGACAGCAATTATAAATAAAGAAGAACTTTGTTTAAACGAACATGGAGAAACAGTCTATTTATCTACCACAAAAGTCCCATTAAGGGATAAAAATGGTGAAATCATTGGTATCGTTGGTATTGGAAAAGATATTTCCGATAAAAAAATTGCTGATGACAAACTTAAAACCCAGGCAAAAAACCTGGAAGAGAGAGCAAAAAAGATAGAAACACTCAACACCGAATTAACAGGGTTCAATAAAAAACTAGAATTTGCCAACATTGCATTACAAGAAAGAAAAGAAGAGCTGGAAACAATACTTGAACAACTTAAAACGACACAAACACAACTTGTTCAATCTGAAAAAATGGCATCTCTTGGTGTTCTTGTTGCAGGCATTGCCCATGAGATAAACAATCCTGTTAATTTTATATACGCCGGGGTTAATAGTGTAATACGGGATTTTGACGACATCGAGTCGGTTATTAGCAAAATAAACCAACTCTCAGATAAAACAAACACGATTAAAAAATTTTTAGATGGATTTGATAAACTGAAAAATGAGTATGAACTGGATGTTGCCAAGAATGCCATAAAAGAAACTTTGCATGACATTAAACTGGGGGCAAACAGAATCAAAGAAATAGTAACAGGCCTTAGTCATTTTTCCAGACTTGAAACAGAAAACTGGAAAAAGGCCAATGTTCATGAGGAAATTGACAACGTTCTTATTTTACTTAAAAATAAATACAAACATCATATAGAAATAATTAAAAACTATGATGAGAATTTACCCATGGTAGATTGTTATCCCGGAAAATTAAACCAGGTATTTATGAATATTATAAACAACTCCATTGATGCGATTGACAAAAAATCAGGAAAAATATTTATAACCAGTAGTTTATCGAATAAAAATGTTTATATATCCATTAAGGATACCGGCAAAGGGATATCAGAAAATGAAAAATCAAAGATATTTGATCCTTTTTATACAACAAAAGATGTAGGTAATGGCTTAGGCCTTGGGCTATCCATTAGTTATTCAATTGTACAGGAGCACAATGGAAACATTGAAGTAAAATCAAAACAAAATGAGGGGACTGAGTTTATTATTAGTCTGCCTGAGAAACAATAAATATATAAACCCTAAATCCTTTTTTAATTAAATGAAAAACAATATCCTATATATTGACGATGAAGAAAGCAACTTAAGAGTTTTTAAAAATACTTTCCGTCGTGATTTCAATATTTACACTGCAATTTCTGCTGATGATGGAATTGAAATACTAAATAAAACAAAGATCGATATAATTATAACCGATCAACGTATGCCTGGCAAAACAGGATTGCAACTATTAAAAGAAATACAAGGACTCTTTCCCGAAATCCCTCCACATCGACTTATGATATCTGGTTATACAGCACCAAATGATATAGATAAAGCATACAAAGAATATGGTTTATATAAGTTCATTTCAAAACCATGGGAAGCAGATAAACTAAAACAAATTCTTATCGATGTAATTAATAATACAAATTAGTATGGAAAAGAAATTCAATATCTTATATGTCGATGATGAAGTCAGCAATTTAAATGTATTTAAAAACACATTTCGCAGGGACTACAATATTTTTATTGCTGAATCCGCAAAAATAGGAATGGAAATTCTTGATCGCGAGAAAATTGATTTAATCTTAACCGACCAACGCATGCCAGAAATGACAGGTGTAGAATTCCTTAAAAACATAATATATAAACATCCTGAGCCAAATCGTATATTAATTACTGCCTTTACTGATTTTAGCGCATTAAAAGATGCTGTTAATGATGCTAAAATATTTCAGTATATACAGAAACCCTGGGATAAAAAAAGCATACAAGAAACCATTAATAATGCTCTGGAAATATACAGTTTAAAACAAAAAAACCAACAATTAACTGAAGAGCTTAAAGAAAAAAATAAAGAATTAGAAAAGATTAACAGTGAACTTTTAGAGCTTGACAAAATAAAATTACAATTCTTAAACATTATAAGCCACGAGATAAGAACACCTCTAAATGGATTGGTTGGTGCTACAACACTTTTCAGACAAGCGCTAGACGATGAATCTTTTAAAAAATACCAAGAATTATTTAGTATACTGGAAATATCTTCAAAAAGACTTGAGCATTTTCTCTTACTTGCTACCAGAATTACTGCATTTAAGGTTAATAAACGTAAAGTAAATTTTCAATTAATCTCCCCAAAAAAGATAACATTAAAAATTCTTGAACTTTTCAAAGAAGAAATTGATAAAAAAAACATAAAAATCGAAACAAATTTTGATGATGATGGACAAAAAAAATGCCTTGCCGAGAAACTTTTAATTGATATTTGCTTAACAGAAATAATAGAAAATGCAATTAAACACACCGATCCATTAGGAAACATTGTAATACGAAATTATTCTGACAACGAAAAAACATACATTGAAATAATAGATGATGGCCCTGGATTTCCAGAGATTGTTCTCAATAATTTATACAAACCATTTATTACTGATAATGATATGAAAAAACAAGGAATTGGACTTGACTTAGCCCTCATAAAACTTATTGTTGATGCGCATGAAGGAAGCATAATCATTAAAAACAATGAAGATAAAGGTGCTTTTGTCCAACTGACTTTTAATAATTGTGATAATAACACAGAGGCTTTTTAGATTGACTGAGCACCAACTGTTTTATAACCTCGCGTTAGGCTTTGTAGATTATTTAAGTTCTAATCCTGTTCTTTCAATTTCATACGCAAAGGGATTCTGGATATTAAAATCACCTTCCCAAATAGGATGTGGTTCGATCCTTAAATCTATATCACGCCTCAATCTCATTAACTGCATCTGAACCGCATAAAAATCATCCATTTTACCTATAACAATTGCAATGTCGATATCACTATCCAAACGCGGATTGCCTTTGACATAAGAACCGAATAAATATGCCTTTTTCAATTCCAAATCTTCTGGTATCTTTTGAATATAAAGTCTTGCTGTATCTATAATTGATTTATCAACCATTGTCGTAAAATATTTATTCTTTCAATCCATAAATTTGTATATTCTAGAGTGCAGAGTTTATAGAAACTTTGCTTATAATCATCATACCTTGCATTTAAATTAAAAGTCGTAATTTCATCAAACCAGTCATCATATTTTTCAGGTAACTCAACATCAATTTTTTTAATCAAATAAAGCAAATCATGTTTAAACAAAGGATGTTGACGTAAAACCTTTACTATAATGCCTTAATCAGCTTTTCGATTACCAAATGCCCCATAAATAAAGCCCAGGAATATTCGTTAGTCTTTATTAAATTCTGCATTGTTGAATAATTTTGCTCAGAAGATTCACGCCAATGCTGAATTACAGAATCAATATCTTTTAATTTTTCATCCATCTTGATCCAAAAATATAAAATAATTAAATGAATCGTTATGGAACATTTAATGTTTTAGTAGATAAAAAAGAGATTTATGCAGGAGACATAATTCCATTTTATTCTTCAACAATGGGAACCGGACCTATAATTAATTGTGAACCGGCATTGTTTAATGATTATATAATTCCAATTTGTTTCAATCAACTTGTTGATATAGATGAAAACTCAATTGAAGATCCAAGAAGTGATTAAAAAATTCTCTCAACTACTTGACAAACAACTTGGATTATTAGAGAATAATCCATTTTTATTTCCAGAAAGCAACAAATCAAACGGATTGAGAAAATCTGTTCTATCTCGACAAACAACTATCTATTATCGAATAATTGATAACGAAATAAGAATTATTACAAGCAGGCATTTCAATGCCTGCTACAAAATGCAAACCCTTCTCTCATCCCTACAGGACATAAAGAATCACAAAAATTATAAATTGTTAGTTATTATATCGTCCTGCCACTCATTATTTTTCTGAATAGATGGACAAAAAAGTGTCCCTCCCGCCTCTATTTTGCACTACGGTTAACTGTCTCTCTGAAACAAAACATAAAAAGAAGAAACAGGTAATATCATTAGAAATCCTTAAAATACATTTTATCTTTGCGCAAAATTCGATTTTATGACAAAGAAAGTACGAGTACGTTTTGCCCCAAGTCCCACTGGTCCACTTCATATGGGAGGTGTAAGGACAGCCCTGTTTAATTATCTTTTTGCTAAAAAACACAATGGCGTTTTCATCTTACGTATCGAGGATACAGACCAAACCCGTTATGTTGAGGGTGCTGAAGATTATATCATCGAATCACTAAAATGGTGTGGCTTAAACGTTGATGAAGGAGTTGGAATGGGTGGAGAATTTGCTCCCTACAGACAATCAGAACGAAAAGACATTTACATAAAATATGTTAAACAATTAATAGACTCCGGAGATGCCTACTACGCTTTTGATACTCCTGAGGAACTCGATGAGTTAAGAAATAAAGCTGAAAGCGAAGGAAAAATATTTGCATATGACCAACATAGCCGAAGCCAGCTTAACAACTCAATTGCCCTATCAAAAGAAGAAACAGATAAAAAGCTGGCTGAGAATATTCCCTATGTTGTTCGTTTTAAAATCCCAGAGAATGAAGAACTAGTAATGAATGATATCATTCGTGGAGTAGTTAAAGTAAACACTTCCACACTGGATGATAAAGTAATTTTCAAGTCTGACGGATTACCAACTTACCACCTGGCAAATATTGTTGATGATCATCTTATGGAGATATCCCATGTAATTCGTGGAGAAGAGTGGTTACCATCCATGCCCCTTCATATTTTACTTTACAGGGCTTTAAATTTCGAAGCGCCTGAATTTGCCCACTTACCATTAATTTTAAAACCAGTTGGGAAAGGAAAACTAAGTAAACGCGATGGTGATAAGTTAGGATTTCCAGTATTTCCTTTGGAATGGAAATCACCAGAAGGAGAAATCTCATCTGGTTATCGTGAAGAAGGATATTTCCCTGAAGCATTTATAAATATGTTGGCATTCTTAGGATGGAATCCCGGGACAGAGCAGGAAATATTCAACATGGAAGAACTCATTAATTCGTTTTCTCTTGAGCGAGTTGGCAAAGCCGGAGCACGTTTTGATCCTGAAAAAACAAAATGGTACAATCAGCAATATCTAAAGACAAAAACTGATAATGAATTAGCTTTGCTCTATAAACCTATTTTAGAAAAAAATGAAATTTCTGCGGAGCTTAGTCTAATTGAAAAAGTGGTTGGCTTAGTTAAAGAACGTGCCACGTTCGTTAATGACCTTTGGGAACAAAGCTGGTTCTTCTTTAAGACGCCTGAAGAATATGATGAAAAAACCATAAAAAAACGATGGAAAGAAAATACTCCTGAACTGATTAATACCGTGGGAGAAATATTAGAAACGGTTAAAGATTTTTCATCCATAGAAACAGAGAATGCTGTTAAAGCCTGGATAGAAAAAAATGAATTAGGTTTTGGTCCAATCATGAATCCATTACGATTAGCATTGGTTGGAGGAAGTTTTGGCCCTCATTTATTCGACATAATTGAAATAATAGGAAAAGATGAGACCTTAAAAAGAATTAAATTAGCACTTGAAAAAATTAAAAAATAATCTCAGAGATATTGTATATTCTTATTGTATCAACTCTCATTAAAAGACAAATAACTTGTTTCAAAATCAAAAGGAACAAGTTATTTTTTTATTACCTTCGCTATACATACAACTAAAACTTAATCAATAAAATACCACCATGTATATCGACGTACACACACACAATCCTACAGCTAAGAAAAATCGATTTGAAATAATTAGTTGTTTTCCCGAACAAGACATTGACGCAAAAAAATATTATTCAATTGGTCTACATCCCTGGTTTATTCAAAATCCTTCAGATAATACTTGGATTGATAACATCAACGAAAAAATTAAAAACAAAAACGTTATTGCTATTGGAGAAGCAGGTTTAGACAGGATTACAAAAATTGATTTTGATGTGCAACAAAAAATTTTTGCTCAACAACTTGAAATAGCACAAGAAAATAACCTTCCTGTTTTCATTCATTGTGTAAGAGCATACTCAGAATTATTGTGGCACAAAAAACAAATAAAAAATCCTACGCCATGGATTATCCATGGATTTAAAGAAAACTATCAAATAGCAGCAGAGCTTATTAAACATGACTGTTATCTATCTTTTGGAAAAGATTTATATCTCGCCAGAAAAAATATAAAAACTGGTTTTCCTAAAATACCTTTGGATAGAATCTTCTTAGAAACAGATGACTATCTCGGCAAAAGCATTGATGAAATTTATATGCAGGCTGCTTTCCTACTAAATATACCTGAAGATGTTTTAAAAAACCAGATTTATTATAATTTCGAGAAAATATTTCCAGGTATTTTAAAAAATGAACGATTGGCAGAAGAGAACTGAGTTATTACTCGGAAAGGAAAAATTAAAAAAACTAAAAGAATCAAAAGTATTAATCGCTGGTTTGGGCGGTGTTGGTGGATACACTGTTGAACAGCTTGTTAGGGCCGGAATTGGTGAATTAACAATAATTGACAGTGATACAATACAGGAAAGTAATATAAACCGACAGATTATAGCACTTAACTCTACTATCGGAAAGAAAAAAACAACTATTATAAAACAACGTGCTGAAGATATCAATCCTGAAATTAAAATAAATATTATTAACGATTATCTGATTGGTGAAAACATTGAGAATCTACTGAAAGAGAAATATGATTTTGTAGTTGATGCAATTGATACCCTAACCCCAAAAATTGAATTTATCTACCATGCGTACCACCAAAAACAATCCTTTGTAAGCTCCATGGGTTCAGGAGGAAAAACAGATCCAACACAGATTCGTATTGCCGATTTCAAAAAAACATATAATTGTCGATTAGCTTTTATTTTACGAAAGAAACTCCGAAAAATGGGAGTCACAGGAGGTTTTCAGACAGTTTTCTCCACTGAAATGACAGATAAAAGTAGCGTCATAGAGACAACCGGTGAGAACAATAAAAAGTCTATAATTGGTACAATTTCATATATTCCTGCTATCTTTGGTTGCTTTTGTGCATCGGTTGTAATTAATGGTTTAACACAGTAACTCTGCATTACGTTGAAAAATTTGATTGAAAGACTTCACCAATTAGTTGAACAAAAGGGAGAAGGAGAATATACTATTCCTTCTTCCGGGGATAATAATATTGAACAGGGAGAGAACCGTTCACCTGAAGTATTAAGAGAACAATTTAAAAACCTTCAGTTATTATTATCGGATAAAAACATTCTTATTAAAAAATTAGAAAGCCAGAACGAAGGGATTACTAAAAAACTTGATGAAATTACAGGACAATACCAAGAACTAAAAAAAGAAAGAAACTTTTGGAGAAAACAATGTAAAGAAACATGCGAAAGGTTGGATAGCCAACAAAACAAAAATGACAATTACAAAAAACAGTCAGAAGATCTTTTAAATAAGAACAAAAAACTACGAATACGTTTTGACAATTACGAAAAAGAGATAGAAAAATTAAAAGCAAAAATCTCCCGGTTAGAAAATGATTCCCCCAATATTAAAGATGATAATTAAACCTAACTGAGTTATGTCTCTCATCGAATGTAAACAAAAACATATTTAATTTAGAGTGATTAGTTAGATACAATTTATGTTGTTGGGCACTTTGCCTAAATAACACAAAATATGATGGTTTGTTTTATAAAAATAAGTTATCATTACAATATGGAAAGCAAGAAATACTGTTACGATTATCCACGTCCGGCATTAACAACAGACATTGTTGTTTTTAACCTTTTTAATAATACGCTGAGGCTTCTCTTTATAAAAAGGGCAGACGATCCTTTTAAAGGGAAATGGGCTTTGCCCGGAGGTTTTGTCGATATGGATGAAACAACAAAAGAAGCCGCCATAAGAGAACTCAAAGAAGAAACCAGTCTTGAAAACCTAGAACTTAACCAACTTCATACATTTAGTAAGGTTGATCGAGATCCAAGACACAGAACTGTTTCTGTTGTATATTTTGCTTTAACCAAAGGAGAATTGGAGATCATCGCTGGTGATGATGCTAAAGAAACCCAGTGGCTTCCTATAAATAAAATTCCTTCTCTTGCTTTTGATCATAGTTCTATTGTAGAGCATGCAATAAAGCAATTGGTTGAAGAAATAACTTACAAACCTTTAGCTTTTGAACGATTTACTGTTAACGAATTATTAATAATTGAGAATCAATTGTTATTGAATTTGTAAAAAAAGTCTTTTTCCTACTTTTTCCGTCCTTAATTTCTCACCGTTCGTTTAGTGGATTTTGACGTTTATCAAAGCAAACGCAAAAGGTGATCTGTATCACCTAACCCGCCGCAACAAAGACTTTCAAGATGAAGTAAACATAGGTGTATTTAAATTTTGAATTCAATACCCGGGTTAAAATATTAAACAAGTTTATTAACGAAGAAAAAATTAGAGTTATGAAAAAGTTACAAGTTATTTTTGCTGTTGTTGGTATATTTTCTCTTATGAGTTGTGAAGATATGTTAAATCTGGGTGTAGAAGTTGAATCCGATGAAGTTACAGTTAACTTTCAGGTATTACCGACTGATTATATTGGGGACACAACATTAGCAACCACTGCAATGCAGTCTGATTTTGATAGTGCTTTGGAAGAAGCAGGTGTTACTCAGGAAGATGTAAAATCTATCAGCTTAAAAGAAGCAGTCATAGAAATAGTAAATGAAGATACAACCTTAACATTCGACTTTTTCGAATCTGTTTCAGCATCAATAGCTGTTGAAGGTATGGACGAACTTGTTATCGCTACAGTTGACAGCATTCCTCAAGGAGCACGAAAACTTGAATGCAACGTAAGCAGCAGCGATTTATTAGATTATGTAACTGTTCCTGAATACACAATTATTGCAAAAGGAAAAACAGTTAAAGAAATTGAAGAAACATTAGATATAAAAGGAACCCTTAAATTCAGTATAAAAACTGATATGGGTCTCGAGATGAATTAAAGTGAAAAGTGAAGTGGCTATTACCCCGGGGCTCCTGCTCTGGGGTTTTTTATTTACTTCCAATTAAATTCTTCACGATCCACTAAATTCCCATTACTCCTAACTTTTCACTCTTCACTTTTTAACTTTTCACTTTTTACTTATCATCTTCCCCCTTCTTCTCTCCCCCCTAACACCACACCCTCTTCGGCTTCATACTTCCCTGGTAATACAATATATCCTTATATGTGTTTGTCGGAAATGCAATAAAAGCAGCTTTTTTTCCTACCTCAATAGTTCCCCTGTCTTTAAGATTTAAAGCATTTGCCGCACGATAAGTAATAGCTGCCAATGTTTCTGCAGTAGAGAGTTTTTCGTATGCTCCAAAAACTGCAGCCTGCATCAGCAAGTCTCCCATTGGAGCAGAACCCGGATTCCAATCGGAAGCAATGGCTATACTCATTCCTTTATCCAACATTAAACGACCTTTTGCATAATCCATCCCCAATCCCATCGAAGCTCCCGGAAGCAAGACTCCCGGAATTTTTGCTTTCGATAATAATTCTATTTCCTTTGGTGTACTAGCCTCAAGATGATCAGCACTTACCGCTTTGAACTCTGCGGCCAGATGACTACCTATTGATGTGAATTGATCAGCATGAACGGTAAAATCAAAACCTAATTCTTTAGCAGCTTCAAGGAATATCCGGGCATCATTAGCACTAAACGCACTTTCTTCAACAAAAATATCTGCTCGATTGGCTAAGCCTTCTTTTTTTACTGCTGGTAAAATTTCCTTAACAACATATTCCGTATAATCGGCTATTGAATCAAATTCAGGTGCTTTTGTATGTGCGGCAAGACAAGTTGGAACTAAATCTATTTTATGTTCAATTTTAACTTTATTAATTGCCCGCAACATTTTCAATTCTGCTTCAAGAGATAAGCCGTAGCCACTTTTCACTTCACAGGTAGTTACTCCATTTTTCAATAAAATATCGCAGCGCCTTTTTAATCCATCTATCAAATCTGATTCTGTAGCCTGGCGCGTATGTTTAACTGTTGAAAGAATTCCTCCTCCGCTTTTTGCAATGTCCAGGTAAGTTTTTCCTGCTACACGTAAAGCATAATCATTTGCGCGAGAACCTGCATAACAAATATGTGTATGTGCATCTACTAATCCCGGAATCAGGACCATGGGATATGCCACTTCCTCAATTTCAGCAGTTTTGTTTTCCTCTCTTAATATCTCGAAATTATCAACGGCAGCAATATTCTCCCCAACAACCAACACACCTCCATCCGGTATAACCTCCAGTTGGCCATCATTTAGCGGGCCATAAAGTGGTAAACCTCGTAATGTGAGTATCTCTTTAAATGGGCCTATTAGTATTGATTTACTTACCATATCTTTAAATTAAATTTTTCAGCCATTTCTTCTGCTTTACTATACCCCGCATCTGTATGACGAAAAATTCCCATCGCCGGATCGTTATACAAAACGCGACGAATATTTTGTTCTGCTTCCTCGGTTCCATCAGCCAGAATTACCATACCGGCATGCTGAGAAAAACCAATTCCTACGCCTCCTCCATGATGAAAACTCACCCAAGTAGCTCCACCTGATGTATTTGACATCAGGTTTAGCAATGGCCAGTCAGAAACGGCATCTGTACCATCTTTCATGCCTTCTGTTTCCCGGTTTGGAGAAGCAACCGAACCACAATCCAGATGATCGCGACCAATCACTATTGGAGCCTTAACTTTTCCTGATTTAACTAAATCATTAAAAATAACGCCTGCTTTTTCGCGTTCGCCCATTCCAAGCCAACAAATACGAGAAGGTAATCCTTGAAACGCCACCTTTTCTCTCGCTTCTTTTAACCAATGTATCAAATGTTTATTTTCAGGAAAAGCTTCCATCAAGGCATTGTCTGTCGCATAAATATCTTCCGGGTCTCCTGATAAGGCAACCCAGCGAAAAGGTCCTTTCCCTTCACAAAACAATGGACGTATATATTCAGGAACAAATCCGGGGATATCGTAGGCATTTTTGGTTCCTCCCTGAAGGGCATACTCCCGAATATTATTCCCATAATCAAAAGTTTTCGCACCCAGTTCTTTCATTTTAAGCATAAGACTTACATGCAAAGCCATCGTTGCAATTGCTTTCTGCTTATATTGTTCCGGTTTGGATTTCCTTAATTCAATAGCCTCCTCCAATGTCATTTTATTGGGAACATACCCATAAATCGGATCATGTGCAGATGTTTGGTCTGTCAACACATCCGGGATAATATTATCGTTTAATAATAATTCAAGCACATCGGCAGCATTTCCAACCAATCCAACAGAAATAGCTTTTCCTTCATTTTTTGCTTCCTGTATCCAACCTATCGCTTCATTATAATCATAGGTCATTTTATCGATATAACGGGTAGCAACACGTTTTTTGATTCGTTCCGGATCAACATCAATACCGAGAAAAGTACCTCCTGCTAAGTTTGCTGCTAAGGGTTGAGCTCCTCCCATACCCCCCATTCCTGCAGAAACGATAAGTTTATGTTTTAAATCTCCATTGAAATATTTCTCTGCACAAGCCACAAAAGTCTCGTATGTTCCCTGTAATATCCCTTGTGTCCCGATGTATATCCAGCTTCCTGCTGTCATTTGACCATACATCATCAATCCATCTTCTTTTAATTTTTGGAAATGCTCCCAGGTCGCCCAGTTTGGTACAAGGTTGCTGTTGGCAATAAACACCCGTGGCGCTTGTGGATGGGTACGAACAATACCAACTGGTTTACCAGACTGTACAAGGAGAGTATGATTCTCATCCAATTCCAGTAAAATCTGGATTATCTTTTCCAGGCTTTCACGGTTACGTACAGCCTGACCGGTGCCTCCATATACAACAAAATTGTTGGGATCTTCGGCTACTTCAGCATCCAGGTTATTTAACATCATTCGTAAAGGAGCTTCTGTTTGCCAGCTTTTAGCATTTAACATACCTCCTCTGGGTGCTTTATAATCAGGATGGGATGCGTACTTATTAATAAATTCCGAATATTTCGTCATGATTACTTAATTTAATGTTATTAGCTGTTGCTGTTTTATTTAGTTCATCTACTAATTCTTTATTTTTTATGATGCAGATGCAGGTTTCCATGTCATCGCCAAATCTCCGATCCTCATCAGCATGATCGATAAATTCTCTCACATAGTCATGACATGACTCTAGCAGCACACCTGACTTTAACGGTTTTCTAAAATCAAAAGCCTGGGCTGCTGTTAATAACTCAATAGCCAGTATCTTTTCCAGGTTATCCACCACCTGTAATGCTTTTCGTCCACTTACGGATCCCATGCTTACATGATCTTCTTGTCCCAATGATGTAGGAATACTATCTGCAGATGCAGGAAAACAAAGTGTTTTATTTTCAGTGGCTAATGCTGCTGAAGTATACTGAGGGATCATAAACCCGGAATTTAATCCTGTGTGTTTCATTAACAAAACAGGAAGTCCTTCATGCCCCTCAAGTAGCATATAAATTCTTCGGTCAGAGATATTGCCAATCTCACTGGCTGCCAGAGCCGAATAATCCAATGGCAGTGCAATGGGTTGACCGTGGAAATTCCCTCCACTATAGGTTTTGTCTGCATCTTCTATAATGGGATTATCGGTTACAGAGTTTATCTCGATATGAAGCGTATCTTTTAAATGCCGCCATGCATTACGGGAAGCTCCATGAACCTGCGGAATACAACGTAACGAATAAGGATCCTGTACACGACTGCAGTTCTGGTGAGAAGCGAGCATCTCCGACCCTTTTAATAGATTTCGCATACGCGATGCCACATGTTGATTCCCATCATAGGGGCGTATCTCATGCAATATAGCGGTAAAAGGTTTTTCTGATCCCAACAGAGCTTCGAGTGTCATTGCTCCAATAATATCGGCTGCGTCAAGGCAATTGGCTAATCGTTCTATAATTTTTATCCCATGGGCAGCCATAAACTGCGTTCCGTTTATTAAAGCCAATCCTTCTTTTGCTCCAAGTCGGATAGCATACATTCCCATATCATCCAAAACATCCTGAGTTTCATGAATAGAACCTTTATAGGAAACCTTACCCAACCCGACAAGAGGCAGAAATAAATGTGAAAGAGGGGCCAAATCACCGGATGCACCCACCGATCCTTGTGAAGGAACTTTTGGGATAACATCATTTTCAATGTGCCAGATAATACGTTCAACAGTTTCTAAACGAATGCCTGAATATCCTTTTGACAAAGCATGCACTTTTAAGACAAGCATAAGCTTTGCAACCTCGTCATCAATATAATCGCCAACACCAACACTATGACTTATTAGTAGATTATACTGAAGTTTTTCTGTGTCCTCAGGAGAAATAAGTGAGGTGCACAAAGGCCCAAAACCAGTATTGATCCCGTAAACCGTTTTTTTACGAGCTACAATTTTTTCTACTTCTGCCCTATTTCTTTGGATCGTATCCTTAGTTTCTTTGTTGATTACCCCCTTCACTCTTCCAGCTGCTATATCAAGAGCCAGGCCGGTAGTTAAATAATCTATTCCGTAATTGAATGTTTTCATTCGATTGTATTTTTAAGGAGTTAATAGGTCACAATTGAAATATCTCCTTTGTTCTAATCATCTATATATTTTTTTGTGGCATGAATCTGTAGCCTTTCAAACTTATTTGTGATTGCCACAAGATTTTATTTTCTTGTTCAAATCAGGCGCTTCGCACCTAGCTATTACCCAACGGCCTTACAGGCCTCAGCTCCCAAAAAAATCTTCTAAATTGCGCCGTAGGTGCTAAATATTTATAGCCCTGGGTAAGCATAGCGCCACCCAGGGTATAAGATACCAAAGACATTACTCGTCGCAATCTTAACACTCGATTGAAAAACCAAAAGCAACCATGCGACGAAAAAATCAAGCGTAGAATAGATATAATATTTTTCATTCTTAAATCCTCTCAACCAATCCCCGTTTATTCAAATTAGTTTCTAACTCACTGATGGCTTCTAACAACACGTTACTATGTTCGCCATCATTTAACAGATCGGTTGTTGCTTGTTGGATTTCTTCCCAAACGGGAATAATCTGTTTCAGTAATTTTTCCCCTTTTGTTGTCAGCTTCAACGTACGCTTACGTTTGTCTTTCTTTCCAGGGAAAGCCACAACTACTTCATTCTTTTCCATTACGCGCGTAACCTGAATAACAGATGGATGGGACATACTCAATCTCTCAGATATTTCTGTAATGGACATTTCTGTATTTTCATTTAAAAGATAGAGTACATGAAACCAGCCCGGTTCAAAATCTATTCCTTTGCTTTTGTAAATACCTGCTATTTCCGACAACATCCGTTCACTCATCCTTCGTAATCTTGAGCCTAGCACTAAAACACCTAGCTCCTCGTAATAATTTGCCATGCTATCTTTTATTGAGTTCTTCCAGCACCTTGTCTCTGTATTCCTGAGCCCTTTTTAACATATCATCTGCTTTTGCCAGAGTTTCTTTTTTATAAGTCTCATCGGCAATATCTTTCATATTGATCAACACATTTTTATGCGCTCCCCAGATACCTGTTTCCAATGCTTTTGCTCCGACTTCAACATCCGATTTGGAAGCTATATTTCCGTATTTGGCAACTTCAACCATCTTTTCCCATGCAGCATCTGCAACATGCATTACTGATAAAGGCACTTCAATTGCTTTTTTTAATCCATTTTGCATTGCCTCAGCACGCAGTTTCTTTTCTTCATCTGTTGTTTTTGGCATACGAATCGCCTCTACAAAATCGTTAAAAGCATTTGTATCAGCATCGATTAAAGGGATAAGCTTTTGTGTTGTCTCATGTAATACCGGAACGATAGCACGCATTTCTTTATCCACGTTATCGAATTTTCGTACTCCATAAGTTAATTGTGCGACCATACAGCCTAATCCTGAACCAATCGCTGCAATGGTTGCCGATGCAGAACCTCCTCCTGGAGCTGATGTACGGGCTGCTACCTGCTCAATAAAATCACGCACACTGAGTTGAGCCAAGGGCTCGTTGGATTTATCTGCTACTACATATTCTATAATGCGTTTCTCAGGATCGAATGGAGAAACAGAATTGAGTCCGAGCCTGTCAATAACAAGTTTTATTTTTTGTTGCTCATCAACTATCATCAAACCCTCTTTCTCCATGTAATAATCAGCAGCCATTAACATGGCTTCCAAGGGAATCAGACCTACCAGTTCAGAACCGGCAACTGCAACATTCATCTTGGCAGCTTGTTCTTTGCAAGTCTCAAATGCTTTGTGAACAGATGTTACTTTATAGTCATTCAGGTTGATAGATACCTGTGCCATGTTGTATTCATCAACATACCAACCAATGCCCTTAGTCATGGGAAGTAAACCCGGTTTTCCTTCATTACGTCCTGCTTCGCGGATATCAAATGCAATGCGAAAGGCATGTTCTTTTGTACCCAGAATGTTTACATTATATGCGATTAGAAATTTACGGGCACCAGTAACAGTTGCTCCCCATTCGGGCACAAATTTAGCAGGACCAAAATCAGGTTTCCACTCAGGTTTTGTAATTCTATCAGGAATTGCTTCGTACTCACCTTCGCGAATTTGAGGTAGTTTCTTACGATATTCCTGCTCTTGCGCATGTTCGTATAAATAGAACGGAATACCCAACTCTTCTGATGCCTTCTTTGCAAAACGTTTGGAGCATTCAACACAATCTTCCATCGTTGCATTTGCCACAGGGATAAACGGACAAACATCCATGGCCCCCATACGTGGGTGCGAACCGCTATGCTTTGTCATATCAATTTTTTCTCGGGCAACTTTCGCTGCGTTAAAAGCTCCTTCTACAATGCTATTGGCATCGCCTACAAAAGTAAAGACAGTACGATTGGTTGATTTTCCGGGGTCTACATTCAATAATGTACAACCGGGTGTTTGGCGAACAGCTTCTGCTATGGCTTCGATAACCTTTGTATCTCGACCTTCTGAAAAGTTCGGAACGCATTCTATTATTTGTTTCATATGCTTATTTTTTAGTTACCTGTATATCCTATAATTGTAAGAGATGACCCCTAAATCCCTTCAGTGGGTACTTCCAAGACTCAAAACACTTTTCTTTTCCTACCACCAACTCGCTAATTAAGAATTATTTGAAAATTACGTAAGTACCTACGTAAAATTAGGGCGTTTTTTTTAGAAATGAAAATAAATGGGAAAAGGATTCAAGCTATTCTGTTCAAATTTTCAGTTTAGTTTAAGTAAACCTCAGATATTTGTTCTTCCTTATGCTGCGATTTTTGAAACTCGACAATATTCATATAAGATATAGGTCTGGAAATTGGATTATTTAGACTTCTACTGCTTGAGATATGCATAACTGAAGTCACTTTCTGTTTTGCAGAAAGTATCTTTTCCTTCCATAATTTTTTTAAATTTATTCTTAAGAACAATATCTTTTTCACAATTATAAAATTATTAAATCCCCTATTTTAGTAAAAGCTTCAAATTTAAATAACCCTTAAGTTGCATACACCCCCTATTCGGGTAGTTTTACCTATGGAAAACCATGGTTTATTTTTTGAGATCACAGCACTTGCATGTCCATTGATTTAACAAATCAACACAAATAAGATTAGTGATAATCCGCGTCATTCGCATTCTATTCCTTCCGGTTTTCCTTCCCTGAATCCCGGTATTTTTTTTGGACATTATATTTTAGGTTAATACCAATTGCGTAGCAAGATAAATGGATTGAAAAAACCAATTACAGGGTTAACAAAACTGTAATATACTGATAATGATTTGGAAAATGTTTTCATTTTTATTAACTTGGAAATCATTACTGGAAGGTTCAGTAATATAAATTGCCGTTTAAGTAAACCTCACTGGAAGTTTCAGAAGAATTTACTAAACTGAAAAAAGGTTGTTAGTCTACCAGCAACCTTTTTTTATTTATAGGAGTTTGTAAGAATCCTTGGGATTAACGAAAATTTTGGCAATATAAAACAGGGCGGGCTTTCAGCCCTTCGGAATTGTTGCTATTCATCTACGTAGGGTTTCACCCTACGCTGGTAGTGGTTGCCCTTTCAGGGCAGTCTGTAATTTAACTCTACAGATAATTTATAATCACAAAATTCATAAAATAAAACGCGAGTTGCTATTGGATACACTTTGAATTATTTTTTTACTATCATTGTATCCATTGCCTGAAAGGTAAAAATGTAATAACATAGGGTGGAAACCCCATGAAAATATAAACCAAATTAAAACTATCTAGATTCCTATTTACATAAATCTTCGCGCGGATAGCATGAAAAGAAATGCCTTTGCAGGAACCTTCCTGCAGACTGCGAGATTAAAAATGTAACTGCAGAAAACTTCTCGCCAGGTGCGAGAGCAAAAATATTATTGCGAAAATGTTCACGCGGAATGCGGGATAGAAAATGCACCTGCAGAAACTATCAGGCAGAATGCAGAAATATTTATTATAATTACAAGCTACTCTTCCAGGTAAAGATTTTTATTGTTTAAAATGCAACAAACACTATTTATAATCCGTTACTATAAATAACTTAAATATTCACTAAAATACACACAAATGAACACACCCAATTATCGTAAATTCAGGACAAACGAGTATGCACAATTTTTTCAGGATGTTTACACGATATGCACTGCAAACAACCCAATTTCATTAAAAATTGAAACGCAAACAGACAGTCTCAACCAAATCAACATTAGTTTAGCCGATGTTTTCAAAAAAAATTATGGCAGTGAAATAACAGAAAAAGTCGTTTATTATGACAACCGTCGTGATGAAGCTATTATCTGTTTAAGAAAATTGGCAGACGGGTATACAAATCACTTTAACGAAGCATACAAAGAGTCTGCCTTGCGTATATTGCATACCATAGATAAATATGGTTCCCAGATTTACAAACTCAATTACCAGGCAGAAACCAGTACCTTGAAGAACCTGGCCAGTGACTTAAGAAATACTCCACAGTTATGGGCAGATGTTGAGAAATTAATGCTGACTGAGATAATTCAGGAAATAGAAACGATGAACAACGAATGTAATAACTATTATTTACAGCGTATACAGGAAACAGCAGCCAATGTTTCTGAACCTGCCAGAGAAGTGATTAAAGAAGGAAAAAAACAGTATAAGATTCTTGTTGATCATATTATGGCCCATGCAACTCTTACTCCTTCTGAGGCTTATAGTAATCTGATAAATGAAATAAATGCATTAATTGATAAATACAACTCAACGGTAACAAGCCGGGGAGGTAGTGAAACAGTTATAGAGAATCAAGACATAGAAAATGTGGTTTAAGTTGTTTTAATGTGTTTGGTTTAGAACCCGCCAATTGGCGGGTTTTTTGTTTTAACCTGTTTTACAACTACGCCAACACATTATACTAAGTGTTAAAAGAGATTTAATTAATGATGTATTGATTTATTGTAAAAAATCTACTTCGCAATTTGGATTGTACCCAAAATAAAAAAAAGGCTACCCGAGGTTGGATAGCCCTTTTTACAAACCACACTTATTAATTTCTAATTCTTAAAGAACTTATAATTTTCTTGTCCTTTATCTGTTTCTACAACAATAATGTAAGATCCGTGCCTAAACTTAGAAACATCAATTACTGTTTTATCATTGTTTACCAGTTTATCAATACAGATTCTACCAGTCACATCAAACAATATAATTCTTTCGATTACAGTGTTATCTGTTTCTACTGTTAAGAAATCTTCAACCGGATTTGGATAGACCTGTAACTTAGCTATGGTATTATTCTCTATACCCGTTCCATTATTTGGATCCAATGGGTAATCATCCTCATCGTCATCAATACCATCACCATCGTCGTCGGTATCGGCATTGTTTCCTATACCGTCGCCGTCTGTATCTACTGTCTCTGTTCCATCTAATGGGAAGGCATCGTCGTCATCATTTACACCGTCATCGTCATCATCGATATCGGCGTTGTTTCCTATACCATCAGAATCTGTATCTAATGTCTCTGAAGCATCAAACGGGAATGCATCATCGTCATCATTTACGCCGTCATCATCATCGTCGACATCGGCATTATCTCCTGTACCATCACCATCATTATCAACTGTTTCTGTTGCATCTAACGGGAATACATCATCGTCATCATTTACACCGTCGCCATCGTCATCCGTATCGGCATTGTTTCCTATTCCGTCTCCATCGGTATCGATAGTTTCTGTTGCATCGAATGGGAACGCATCGTCGTCGTCATTTACACCGTCTGCATCGTCGTCTGCATCGGCATTATCTCCAATACCATCGCCATCCGTATCAACTGTTTCTGTTGAATCCAATGGGAAGGCATCAACATCATCAGTCACTCCGTCGCCATCAGAATCCGGGCTTAGAGGATCTGTTCCATTTATTATTCCTGATCATCGGAAATTCCATCGCCATCATCATCCTTATCAGCATTGTTGCCGATTCCATCTCCATCAGTATCTGTTGTTTCAGTAGGATTAAGAGGGAATGCATCCAACGTATCAATAACACCGTCGTTATCATCATCATCATCTGCATTATCGCCTTTTCCACTACCATCGGTATCTGTATCCTCTGTCTCGTCTAATGGGAATGCATCCTCACTATCGATTGTTCCATCACCGTCAGAATCAGGATTAAGCGGATCGGTACCCAGAACTAATTCCTCATCATCAGACAGGCCATCACCATCATCATCCGTATCGGCATTATCTCCAATACCATCGCCATCCGTATCTACTGATTCTGTAGCATCTAATGGGAACTTGTCTTCTGAATCAACAACACCATCACCATCAGAATCTGTATCCAGTGGATCTGTTCCCAGTTCAGCTTCTTGTTCATCAGAGATTCCATCACCGTCATCATCAGTATCAGCATTATCTCCAATACCATCGCCATCTGTATCTGTATCTTCTGTTTCATCTAACGGGAATGCATCTTCCTCATCGATAGTACCATCGGCATCATCGTCTGTATCCGCGTTATTACCAATACCATCGCCATCTGTATCAACTGATTCTTCCGGATTATTTGGGAATGCATCGTTATTGTTTCCTACACCGTCACCATCAGCATCTCCAGATTCGTCTGCATCAAGTGGGAAGGCATCATCAGCATCTTCGATACCATCATTATCGTCATCGGTATCGGTATTGTTGCCTATTCCGTCCCCATCGGTATCTGTATCTTCTGTATCGTCAAGCGGGAACGCATCATCCCCGTCAAGTGTTCCATCACTATCAGAATCAGGATTTAGAGGATCAGTTTCTGCTAAAATTTCATCTTCATCAGACAATCCATCACCATCATCATCAGTATCTGCGTTGTTTCCAATACCATCGCCATCTGTATCTATCGTTTCTGCAGGATCAAACGGGAAGGCATCGTCATCGTCATCAACACCGTCGTTGTCGCTGTCGTTATCTGCATTATCACCTATACCGTCGCCATCCGTATCTGCATCTTCTGTATCATCAAGTGGGAATGCATCTTCACCATCATTCACTCCATCACTATCTGTATCAGGATTTAATGGGTCTGTCCCTGCAAAAGCCTCATCTTCATCAGATACACCGTCATTGTCATCATCCAAATCTGCATTATCCCCAATGCCATCACCATCGGTATCGGCAGTTTCATCTGGATCAAACGGGAAGGCATCGTCTCCATCTTCAACACCATCATTATCATCATCGGTATCGGTATTATCTCCGATACCATCACCGTCCGTATCACTATCATTCAATGCATCAAGAGGGAATTTATCATCAGAGTCTAATATTCCGTCGTTATCATCATCCTTATCTGCATTGTTACCGATTCCATCGCCATCAGTATCGGTATCTTCTGAAGGATCAAGCGGGAATGCATCATCATCATCTTCAACGCCATCGTTATCATCGTCTGTATCGGCATTATTACCTATTCCATCACCATCGGTATCGGTGGTTTCTGAAGGATCTTCAGGGAACTGGTCGCTGTTATCCCCAATGCCATCACCATCGGTATCAGTATCCTCTGTTTTATCCAATGGGAAGGCGTCTGTATCATCTTCAACACCATCATTATCGTCGTCTGTATCTGAGTTATCCCCTATACCATCACTATCATTATCAGCATCTTCATTTTCATCAGTTGGGAAAGCATCAGCTCCGTCTTCTGTACCATCGCCATCTGAATCAGGATCCAACGGGTCTGTTCCTATTGTTATTTCATCAGCATCTGAAATACCATCACCGTCATCATCAATATCTGAATTATCTCCTTTTCCATCACCATCGGTATCCGTATCTTCATTCTCATTGGTTGGGAAGGCATCGTCGCCATCTTCTGTCCCATCGCCATCTGAATCAGGATCCAGTGGATTGGACCCTGCTGTTGCTTCATCGGCATCTGAGAGACCGTCGCCATCATCGTCGGTATCGGCATTGTTTCCTGTGCCATCACCATCGGTATCGGTATCTTCATTCTCATCGGTTGGGAAAGCATCAGTACCGTCATCTGTGCCATCGCCATCTGAATCAGGATTTAATGGATCGGAACCGGCTGTTGCTTCATCGGCATCGGAGAGACCATCGCCATCATCGTCGGTATCGGCATTGTTTCCTGTGCCATCACCATCGGTATCGGTATCTTCATTCTCATCGGTTGGGAAGGCATCGGCACCATCATTAGTACCATCACCATCTGAATCAGAATTTAATGGATCAGTGCCTAAAGTTGCTTCTTTGACATCTGAGACTCCATCATTATCATCATCAGTATCTGCATTATTTCCTGTGCCATCGCCATCGGTATCGGTATCTTCATTCTCATCGGTTGGGAAAGCATCGGCACCATCATTAGTACCATCACCATCTGAATCTGTGTTTAATGGATCGGAACCGGCTGTTGCTTCATCGGCATCGGATAAACCATCGCCATCATCATCCGTATCGGCATTGTTTCCAGTGCCATCACCGTCGGTATCTGTATCTTCATTTTCATCGGTTGGAAAAACATCAGTTCCGTCATCTGTGCCATCACCATCTGAATCAGGATTTAATGGATCAGAGCCGGCTGTTGCTTCATCGGCATCGGATAATCCATCGCCATCATCGTCGGTATCGGCATTGTTTCCAGTGCCATCACCGTCTGTATCTGTATCTTCGTTTTCATCTACCGGAAATGCATCTGTGCCGTCATCTGTGCCGTCGCCATCTGAATCAGGATTTAATGGATCAGAGCCGGCTGTTGCTTCATCGGCATCGGATAATCCATCGCCATCATCGTCGGTATCGGCATTGTTTCCAGTGCCATCACCGTCGGTATCTGTATCTTCGTTTTCATCTACCGGAAATGCATCTGTGCCGTCATCTGTGCCGTCGCCATCTGAATCAGGATTTAATGGATCAGAGCCGGCTGTTGCTTCATCGGCATCGGATAATCCATCGCCATCATCGTCGGTATCGGCATTGTTTCCAGTGCCATCACCGTCGGTATCTGTATCTTCATTTTCATCGGTTGGAAAAACATCAGTTCCGTCATCTGTGCCATCACCATCTGAATCAGGATTTAATGGATCAGAGCCGGCGGTTGCTTCATCGGCATCGGATAATCCATCGCCATCATCGTCGGTATCGGCATTGTTTCCAGTGCCATCACCGTCGGTATCTGTATCTTCGTTTTCATCGATTGGAAATGCATCTGTTCCGTCATCTGTGCCATCACCATCGGAGTCTGTGTTTAATGGATCGGAACCAGCGGTTGCTTCATCGGCATCGGATAATCCATCGCCATCATCATCCGTATCGGCATTGTTTCCTGTACCGTCTCCATCGGTATCCGTATCTTCGTTTTCATCTACCGGAAATGCATCAGTGCCATCATCTGTGCCATCACCATCTGAATCAGGATTTAATGGATCGGAACCAGCGGTTGCTTCATCGGCATCGGATAATCCATCGCCATCATCATCCGTATCGGCATTATTTCCGGTGCCATCACCGTCGGTATCCGTATCTTCGTTTTCATCTACCGGAAATGCATCTGTTCCGTCATCTGTGCCATCACCATCTGAATCAGGATTTAATGGATCAGAGCCGGCGGTTGCTTCATCGGCATCTGAGAGACCATCGCCATCATCGTCGGTATCGGCATTGTTTCCGGTGCCATCACCGTCTGTATCGGTATCTTCATTTTCATCTATCGGAAATGCATCAGTACCATCTTCTGTGCCATCACCATCTGAATCTGTGTTTAATGGATCGGAACCTGCTGTTGCTTCATCGGCATCGGATAATCCATCGCCATCATCGTCGGTATCGGCATTGTTTCCAGTGCCATCGCCATCTGTATCCGTATCTTCGTTTTCATCTACCGGAAATGCATCTGTTCCGTCATCTGTGCCATCACCATCGGAGTCTGGATCCAATGGATCCGTTCCCAAAGAAGTCTCATCCTCATCTAACACCCCATCATTATCATCATCGTCATCTAAGTTATTTCCAATATCATCACCATCTGTATCTAAATCAGTTGTGAAATCAAAGCTAGAAATCTCAGAGAAAGCAGGTTCAGAAGTTTCATATACAAAATATACTGTATAATCAGTACCTGGCGTTAACCCATCAATCGGGAATGTAACTTCAACATCAGCTGACATTACTTGTGAACCACTCGCAATAACTGTAACTGCACCATAATCTACACCTGCTTTAACCTGCTCTGCTGTTGGTTCTGCTGAACCTGTAGGTACAGCAACCCAATAACCGGTAGCGTCTTCTGTTACAGTAGCAGCAAATGACGTTGAATCGTGAAATACATTACTTGCCCCGCTAACGTCAGCTACATCTTTAATAATATCAGCGAGCTCTGCTAATTCACCAGCGGCATAAAACCATGTAAATTCATCGCTCTCACCCGGAGCTAAATCATTCATCCGTACATAAAAACCATAAGAACCATCACCTGTCCGGATAATTGGACTTGTGGAAGGATCCTGATTATAAACATTAGCAAACGAACAACAGCCTTGGGAAATAGTATTCGCTTTTTCAGAAGTAGTATAAAAAATAACCCCTTCGGAACCAGAAGCAATCTGAAGCGCAAGTGATCTTTCAGACTGTACATCAATTGTATCAAATGCACCATCAACCAAATTACCTTTGGTTTCAATAGGCCCATCTGTAGTTCCGACCCAGTCATCACGCGTACCAATCCATACCCTCAAGTTACTAACTGTACTTGCCGTATTATTAGTTAGTTGTATGGTTGCTTGCATGTATGCCTTGTCTTCTGGTAAGCTGTATGCTTGAACAACATCAAGCGAAGTTGAACCAATAGTTATAGTCCCTGATGATGTAACAGTTCCATAACCAATACCTCCACCTGCATTGACATAATTATCTGTATTAACAACCTGACTAGCTATTGTTGGATTTGCTGCCAAGTCTCCATTTATGTTCCATTCATTTGTTCCATCACCACCAACACGATAAGCAATATCAAGTGCATAACTTGAATAAGTGAGCTTATACCATGTGCTTGCAGAACTACTATAGTACCATGGTTGTAATAAATTGCCATAGGTGTTGATAGATTCTTGTGAACCACTACCAAATCTTAATTTTTGATTGTTAAGTACTGTTTGTCCATTGATATTATTTAATGGCAATACAAATACCAAAAAAAACAACAATCCAAAACAATATTTTTTTATTCTGGTGTAAAAATCTTTTTCCATATCTTATCTCTCCTCACTTTTTAATTGTGTTATTTCCCACGTAGTACCATTTTTTTCTAATTCCAAGTAAGCCCAGAATTTAGGTTCACTTGAGTCAGAAGAAAAAGTAAAATCGACACGGGCTTTATCAGCCATTACTTCGAAAATGAAAAAATCGATGTGAGATTTATCTGATAAGGCAGATAATTCAACCTTATCGACAAAACGAACAGGGTTACCAAATTTATTAACGGTTAGCCCGTAATCCTGAATTGAATTGCATGATTTAACATACAACTGTGCTAATGGTGAACCATTTGCCCCCATTAGAAATGGTTGCAATTCAGGAATTTCAAAACAAATTTGTAGTATATCCGCCTGATCCTGCTGGGTTTGAGAATACCCAACGGTAACCAGGGATACTAAAAAAAATACCAATAAATGCCTTTTCATTATAATTACATTTAATTAAAAATATTATACTATCTCAAATTTACAGTTCAAAGAATTCTTATCCCCCCCCTGTTTTTATAGTTTTACCTAAGGAAAACCACAGGTAAACCGATGAGATATCTCACCTTTTTTTTCTAGGTAAATATTGCCCTGAATGTTATCTTTAAAAAAAAAGAGTATGATAGAAGTTACACTTGTTGATGATCACCCATTGTCTTTTTATGGTCTTAAATCAATTTCCGAGAAAAATGGAGAAAAGATTTTTGATGTAAAAAATTACTTTGAGAACGGAAAAGATCTAATTGATAATATAGAATCTCTTCAGGTTGATTTAATTTTATGCGACCTACACCTAACAGACATGAACGGTTTTGATCTTCTTACCTTTATAAAAAGCACTCATCCTGAGTTTAAAGTTGCTATGTATACAGCTTTTTTCGAAAAAGAATCAATAATGAAGGCTATCCAACTTGGTGCTGATGGAATAATCTCAAAAGGTATTCATGCGGATGAATTAATTAACTGTATAAAAGAAATAAAAAAAGGTAAACGGTTTGTAACAACAAGTGACACACGAATATTTCTTGGCAATCATCAGAAATATTCGCAAAAAAACATCGTTCTTTCAAACCGTGAATCAGAGGTTTTAGAATTGATTAAGAAAGGCTCAACAAATAAAGAAATTGCTATTATTTTAAATATCTCCGTAAGTACGGTAGAATTCCATAGAAAAAATATTTATCAAAAACTAGATGTGAAGAATGTTGCTGAGTTGATTAATAAAACTCAAAGTTTAGACAAACTAACAATTTCATAAATTTCTAGCTGACTTAAAACTTAACATCAACAATTATTCTTATTGAGTTGTTTATTATAAGATATAGTAACTGTTTATTCATTTTGAGTAAATAGTACAACTTTAACATATCGTATAATAGCTAGAAAGAATGAAACAAAAACTTATGTTGTGGTTGAAGCGGTTTGGTGTTGCCGGATTCTTTTTCTTTTTGATTAAAGGTTTAATATGGCTAGCTGTTTTTTTGGGTGCCGGGAGTTTGTTGTTTAACTAGTTAATCCTTTAAAAATTTTTAATCAACTAATTTTCAATATATCAACTAGGAAAAAAACAGTATTCAAATCTATCTGTATTTTGTATATTCATTCAATTAAAAGGAGTATTTGAATTGCAGAAAATATAAATCTCACTCTCTGGTTTGATTTAATCGAATCTAAGGTAATATTCTTAAAAGTTTACAATCAATCTTTTTTCATGAAAAATAAAATGACAATCAAAGAAAATAAGAATCCCGGTACAATTTCATAGAGTTCGAAAATACCTCCATGTAAATTTTTCCATACAATTACAGTAACACCACCTACAATAATTCCTAGTACTGCACCTTTCGTCGTTACGCGTTTAGAATATAATGACGTTAAAATAACGGGACCAAAAGTAGCTCCAAAACCTGCCCATGCATAAGACACAAGATTTAACACGCCTGAATCCGGATTTAACCCAATTAATGATGCAATTACAGCAACCAGTATAACAGCAAGCCGACTAAGTAGAACAAGCGTTTTTGTTGAATATGATTTTTTCACAAATACTTTTACCAAATCATCAATAATGGATGATGATGCCACCAGCAATTGAGAATCTGCTGTACTCATAATAGCAGCCAGAATTGCCGAAAAGAAAATACCAGCTAATATTACCGGAGCATTGGCAAATATTAATTCAATAAAAACTTTTTCAGAATCAGGAAGTGGATCCTTAAAAAACGGAATACCTATCATACCAATAATTACAGCAAACGTTAAACTGATTAACACCCATGACATAGCAATATACTGAGCCCGTTTCACGTGATTTACCTCGCGTATTGCCATAAAACGCGCAAGTATATGCGGCTGACCAAAATAACCAAGTCCCCAGGCCATGGACGATGTTATGGCAATCCAGCTTAACTTACTGCCATCTACCGAAGTAATTGGGTTTAATAACTCAGTGTTGATTTTATGCAAAGAATCAACAATTGAGGTAACACCATTCAGATGCTTTATAACAATGGCTGGAACAATAATAATTGCAAGGAACATTAAAATTCCCTGAATTAAATCAGTCATGCTCACAGCATGAAATCCACCAAGAAATGTATAGGAAATTATAATTATTACACTAATAATTAAAGCCTGGTGGTATGTTACAGGAAAAATAGAGGTAAATAATTTCGCTCCTGCCACAAATCCCGATGAAGTATAAATAAGAAAAAAGATGATGATAAAAATACTGGATATAATTCTTAATGTATGTGATGTATCGTTGAATCTGTTTTCAAAAAACTGGGGTAATGTTAAAGAATTTGATAGTCTTTCTGTCTCAATACGAAGAGGCTTAGCAACAAACTTCCAGTTTAAGTAGGTTCCAATTGCTAATCCAAATGCAATCCATCCAGCTTCTAATCCAGCCAGATATGCATATCCGGGTAATCCCAACAGCAACCATCCGCTCATATCTGATGCTTGTGCACTTATAGCAACTACCCAACTGTTTAATCCTCTCCCTGCTAATAAGTAATCACTAATATTTTGAGTTTTTTTGTAGTAATACCAACCAATGAAAAGCATCAACAACAAGTAAATAGAAAAACTGATTATTACGGGTAAATTTAATTCCATAGAAAACTATACGATTAGGGTTCTTTTATCCTTATTCAAAATCTTTTTTATTACTCCTCTCCCATCCATGAATTCAGCACAGCTAACTGTTCGGCTGTGATATCGGATTTCTTTTTTATGGAAAAAATATTTTTCCCTGACTGGCCTTTCTCTTGTTTCAACTCTAGTCCGGCATATGCGAGATACTTATTATAATCAAGGTCTTTTGTTGTATGAACGTATTCAAAAACGGGTGTTAACAAGGTTCCTGCTATTTTCTCGCAGGCCAGCTGAAACTCGGCACTGGTAAACCCACGTTGAAGACCTTTATAGTATGTGTTGTACATGAATCGCATAACATCATCCAATGATTTTTGATTATCAGTAGCTTCGCGTATTGCAAAATCAAGTAACAATCCAACAACAGGTCCCTTTACATAATAGGATATGGAACGATCTTCTTTAGTTCCGGGATCTCCAAAAGGTCCTTCTTCCCAGGTATAATAGCTAGACTGAACAAGGGATTGATAATGTCTTCCCGGATCATTCTCAACGGAATTTATTTCTCCTTCAAAACAAGCTAAAAATTCTTCTTCATTAAAAACACCTGATCTTTTAACTACGATATATTCATAATAAACTGTTAGTCCCTCGCTTATCCACAACTGATTGGTTTTATTTTCTCTGCTATAATCAAAAGGACCAAGCTCAACTGGTCTAATACGTTTCACATTATAATTATGGAAATATTCATGTGCTAAGAAACTCATCATTCGGTTAAAAGCCTTTTCATCACTCAATGTATTTCCATCAAAACTTACCGTTGTGTTGTTTAAGTGTTCTATTCCACCATGACCGGGACCAATACCAATAAACTTATATTTTTCGTATGGAATATCTCCCATCAGATCGGTAGCAGCCTGAATAATCTTTTGCAACTCCGTCATAAAAACCTCCTGGTCAAATTCACCAATATCATACCCTATAAACTGATGTTCAACTCCACTAACATAAAATGGTTCTAATGATTCCAGGTTTCCGATAAGTATCGGACAATCATAAAGAATATCAAAATCAGATGCTAAATAGGTATATTCTTTTCCTATAACATCATCTAATCCTGTCACTATATCACTCCATTTATTATTTAGGTTGAATTCTACTGTTACCGGTATATCCAAATAATTATCGATATACATAAATAACGAAGGAGGAACTATGTAAGCATGCGTAGTATCCAGAAAACTATTAGCAACAAATTTCTTGTCTGCCTTTACTTTATATGATAATTGAAAAGGTTTTCTTTTGCTTGTTACAATTTGCCAGGTGTTATCATTTTGTCTTGTCACCAGCAAATCAGATTCTACTTCAAACTCAGAAACTGCATCAGAATAATCCATTATCTGATAATATCCAGGCATCCACTCCGGCATTTTTAAATTAATAGTGTCTTCATTAATTCCACTGCAATTAAGTTCTACTATAAAATTCTGACTAGCAGGATCGGGCATAGATACTGTAAATTTTAAATCTATAGAGTTCTTCTTTTCTGTTGTATTATTTCCAGTATTTGTACATGAAGTAATGCTCAAGACAAAGAATAAAACTATTAAGCTTTTGCTTATATAAAACAAGGATTTTTTCATTTTTTCTTAATTTGGATACAAAAGTAGACACTTCTTTAAGACTTTCACAAAAGAATTATAATTAAAACAAAAGAAAAAGTTTTGAATTGGTAGTTTGATGTAAGAGATTGGAGTTTTTTTTCTACCGCAGAGGACGCGGAGATGTCGCAGAGAAAGAAAAGAGTTTTTATAATTGCACTTGCTTTGCTGACGCGGACTTGTAGTCCGTGTCTGTTTATTTTACTTGTCCCTTTTTTCAATCTTTTATATAACAATTCCAGTTTTTCAATACTGTTCTTTTTTGTCCTGTTATTTGCTACAGGCACGGATTGCAAATCCGCGCTAGCGAGCTAAAATATTCGTCCTTAATCTACACAAACTTCTCCCTTCTCTGCAAATTGATCAACCCCCAAAGGATTGATACAATGATGCCAATTCCCAGTATTATTCTGTTTTGATGGATCACACTTTGCCAGATTGTTGGACTTAAATCGCCTGGCATATCGTAAGGATTTAAAAATATATACCATTTATTATGGCGTAAAACATCTTGCAGAAAAAAGAATATCAATCCAATAACAACCAAAGCAACAGCAGTTCCGTTTCCATTTTTTGTGAGGGTACTTAAAAGAAATGCCAGAGAAGACATAAATAGTAGAGTATACGAGAGCCTATATACCATTTCAAAAATGTTGACCCGTAGAATAGCAATACTGGCAAAGCCACTCATCGCCAGGATAACTAACAGAAGTAACAATATACTTATACCGAACCTCAATAAATAAACTTTATAACGATAGTTAGGCACACCAAAAATAATTTCCAGCATACGACTGTCTTTATCACTCTGAATATTATAAACTACAGGATAAAACATAATCAGAAGTCCTGGAAAAATAAGAATCCCATAAATATCACTTTCTCCCGGAACCCAGTCAGCAAATAACATAACACCAACCAATACCAGGTAAAATACGACTGCTGCTATAAGGAAGTAAATAAATTTATTTCCAAAAATTATTTTGATATTATACTGGATGTTTCGCCAGAATATGTGTAAGAATGTAGTAATATTCATTTTCTCTATTTTATTGAACCTCTAAAGGGGCTGTTAAAAACATCTAATTTTTAAATATTTATTACTCTCTATAAGTCCTCCTCTCAGGAGGATTTAGGAGGTCATCTTTTTTTATTTATAAACTCTATAATTTTCTCAACAACTTTTTCTATTCGACTTTCAACCTCTTCATTTTTAAATCTCAATACTTCTAATCCTAACATTTCGAGTTCATAAGTCCGATTTCCATCATATTCTCTACTCTCTTGTTTATTATGAACCATTCCATCTACTTCAATAATTAATCTTAGATCATGACAATAAAGATCAACTATAAATTGGGAAATAGGATGTTGCCTTCTAAATTTATAACCCAATAACTGCTTTGATTTTAATTTTTGCCACAACAGTTTCTCAGAATCAGTTTCGGTTTTTCTTAATTCCTTAGCTTTCTGTTGAATCTCTAGTGAAGCGTTATAGTGCATATCAAAAGTTGATTTCATCTTCTATTAATATGTGACCCCCTAAATCCCCCTCAAAGGGGGACTTTGAGCATCTTCGATTTTATTTAATATCTACTCTCTAAATCTTATGTCACCCTCTTCAAGTCCTACTCTCAAGAGGATTTAGGAGGTCGTTTATATACTTATTTCCCCGTTAACAGGTATAAATAAGCATCTTCCAGATTTGCTTTTACTAAAATAGCTTTTTTATGGGGTTGCTCATCTGCTATGCATCGTGCTTTAATCCACTCTCCTTGTGCCATATGATGAATAATTGGATACTTTTCCTTAAAAACCTCAAATTCATCTTTTCCTAAATCCAGTTGCCATACTTTCCCATCTGCAATTTTCGCCATTTGAACAGGCTCCCCCAGGTATTGTACTTTGCCTTTTTTAACAACCGCAACTTTGTTACAAGAGCTGGCAACATCTTCAATGATATGCGTCGAAAAAATCACGATTCTTTCTCTGCTAAGTTCTACCAAAAGGTTTCTAAAACGGATTCTCTCGCGTGGATCAAGTCCTGCTGTTGGCTCATCAACAACAAGTATTCTGGGTAAATGCAGTAAAATCTGTGCAATACCAATTCGTTGCTTCATTCCACCGGAGAAAGAACCTATTTTTTCAAATCGATGATCATACATGTGTACAGCTTCGAGCACATATTTAATGCGTTTATCACGTTCCTCTTTGTTGTATATCTTTTTAAGGATTCCCATATAATGCAGAAAATCCCATGCCGACATATTCTCATACATTCCAAATTCCTGGGGCAAATAGCCAATTAATCCCTGCAATTCTTCTCTTTTCTCCCGGATATCAAAACCATTAATGGTTATTTGTCCGTAACTAGGCTCCAGTATTCCACAAATAATCCTCATTAATGTAGACTTTCCGGCACCATTAGGACCAAGAAGGCCAAACATCCCGTTCTCAATATTCATTGAAACACCTTTCAGTGCTTTAAAAGGTTTCTTTTGTTTCCCTAATAATGGTATAGCCAAAACCATTCGGTAAAATCCTTTTCTCAATTTCTTAAACCGTCCCTTCAAACGATTAATATCAGTATTATTTTTATTGAGTTTTTGGGAGGTATGTATTACCCATAGAATAACATACCATAGTATACCAAAAGGAATTATTAACCCCAATACCTGATATCGTTTGTAGAACAGATACATGGCAACAGCTGGGAAAATCCATCGAAAAACAAACCATAAAACCTTCGCTATAAACAAAAAGAATCTCTTATTGCTTGATGCTTTTATATGCCTACCTAATTTAAGAAGAGGTTTTAGACTTGTTAAAATAATCATTTGCAACAAAGCCGGTAGAACAAAAAACCAAAAGCCACTTCTAAGATGTCCATAGATAAAATAAACAAGAAAGATTATTATTGGAAGTTGCCAGATTATAATGCTCAAATCTTTGACAGAAGTATATTCTTTATGATATCCTTTCCTTTTTCTGATTCGAATCCCGGAGTTCCACTCCCGCATAAACCTGTTCTCTCTATCGTAAATCTTTACAAGGTTTCGGATTGTTATCCGCAAGGGATCATTCTCTGGAATAATCCTTGATGTTGCTTGTCGTAGACTCGTTTCAACAAAATAGAATGTTGCAGGAAGAAGTACAATCAATAAAATGAAATCGATTATTTTCCATAAGGTAGTATCAACCTCAGTATAAATAATATAAGTTACAACGATAAGTATTAGCAGTTGTACTACTTTTTTCCATATTACCTGTTGGTAAATCCACTTTAATGATGTATGTAAACCTGTATAAACAGTAGGTACATATACCAATGTTAAAATTGTACTTAAAGCCAATCCTCCTATTACAGTTACAGCAAAAGGAACACCTATCTCTGTAACATATTCTGCTTTTCCCATAGCAAGAGGAATAAGTGCAATGATAGTGGTTATGGCTGTAATGAGTATAGGCCTTACCCGTGCCAATCCAGCAAGCATTAATGCCCGTTGTTGTCGCATCCCATCTTTCTGTAGGATATTGGCATAGTCAATCATTAAAATTCCGTTGTTGACAACAATTCCCAGTAAGATTACAAAACCTGTAAGTGTATTGGCGTTTAACAACGAATTACCTGTTATTATTAAAGCAAGTAAAGAACCAATAGCCGCCATTGGTATGGAAAACATCAGGACAAAAGGTGTTGCCATCGACTCAAATACAGAAGCAAGAATCATGTATATCAACAAAATAGCTGCAATAATCAGGAATTTAAAATCAATAAGTTGTTCATCTTCATGGATAACTTCAGCTGCAATGCCTTGTGGATATGGAATTTGCAGCATTAAATCATCAACATCAACACGTGCTGCTTCCAACAAATCCTTATCATCCTGAACCTCATCTACAAAACTATATTTTATCGTAAGTTCTTTTTCCTGGTTCTTTCGAAGGATTGATGATGCACCTTTATCAAACGTAAATGAACTAATATTTTGCATTTCCAGCTGAGTATTATTCGCTGTCTGCACAGGTAGTTCCTTTAGTTCTTTCAGATTTCTTTCCCGTTCCTCATAGTGTGAATTTGTCTTAATCTGAATCTCATACTCATCAGTGCCTTGTTTAAAATTCACATTGGTTGAAAATGTCTTCGGAAAAGTATTCAATCCCGTTAACACTGAAGATGGAGGAATATTATAAAGTGCCATGATGTGTTTATCAAATTCCAATAACACTTCCGGCCGTTCTGATGGCACATTGATATCAACTCTGTTTATACCTGATTGCTGATTTAGATAATAACGTACATCCTCAGCAAAATCCAACATTTTCGGAAAATCCTGACCTTTAATAATGATTTCCTCATCATTATCTCCCATACCCAGGATATCCTCAAATTCTCCGTCGTCACTAAATCCACCAGAACCAAATCTTCGACTACTGGGCGGCGGATCCCAGTAAAAATCACCGGATACTTCTCTAACCTTATTATCTACCTCTTGCTTTAATTTGGCTATAGACCACTGTCTTATTTTTTGAAAGTTATCTTTTAACACCAGGGTTATGATAGCCTCTTCTTCATAAATTTGGGAGATCACATCTTTTTTCTCTTCGAGATCCTCAAGTTTTTTCTCAGCCTGTTCTACAACCAGATCAGTAGTCTCTAAGGTACTTCCTGCTGGTAATACAAAATACATTTTAAGTTCTTTAACCTCAGCTTCCCTGTTTGAGACAATCGAAACACCCAGACTGATTAGTAAAGTCACAAAGAATATTATTATAGCACCCAGTATCGTATTAGCCGGATATCGCATACATGATTTCAACAAAACACGGTAAATCTGTACCAACCTGTTATGGAGTGATAGATTTTCAAAAATCACTTTTCCCTTTTTAAGATTCAGAAAAGTATATGTTATCATGGGAACAAGCAGCAAAGCTACTGCTAAAGAAACCATCAATGTTGAAATGATGGATACTCCAATATGTTTTCCCAGGATGCCAACCATAAAATTTTTAGAGAATGCAAATGGAAGAAAAACCATTACTGTTGTTAATGTAGCTGCAAAGATTGAACGCCAGACTTCCTTTGTCCCTTTTACTACGGCTTCCTCATTACTTGCTCCCTTGGCTGCAAGACGGTAAATATTTTCCAGGACAACAACACTATTATCAAGCAACATACCAATTGCCAATGCCATTCCAAGTAGTGTAACACTGTTAATACTGATATCAAAGGCATAGAAAAAATTAAATGCTGTATAAACTGATATCGGCAATACCAAAGCAATAACAGCAACAAGACGAATATTCCGAAGGAAAATCCATAACACAAAAATTGCCAATATTCCACCTACCAACGCAAGATTAATAATTAAATCGATGTTACGCTCCATCGTATCTGCCTGATTCTCCTGTATAACAATCTCAACATCATTACGCTGAAGCTTTTCGTTTAATTCTGCTATCTCTTCTTTTACAGCGTGGGATATATCAATAATATTTGCCTGAGCATCACGTGATAATTGCAATGTTACAGCCTCTTTGCCATTTACCCTACTGTATGATTCCTGTTCTTTTAAGCCATAAAAAACAGTAGCAATATCTTTTAGCTGCAATAGAGGATCTTGTGTAATAACAATATTTTCAAGCTCTGAAATATTTTCATACTCCGCAACTACATTAACAAAAGAAAGACGTTTATTTTCGAGTACCGTTCCTGTAAATACCCTACCACGACTGTTTTTACTTATTGCGCTACTAACATTGCCTGGGGTGATATTATGAGCCTCACATATATCTTCGTCCAGGTAGATTTCAACGGACTTTTCTCGTCCTCCAAAAATGGCAACATTCGCAACTCCATCAATATTCTGAATTTTCCTGTATATTTCTTCTTCTGTAATTTGTCTTACTCTATCAACACCTCCGCTACCCCGCACCTGAATAGTCATCAACATATTGTTGATTTGATCCATATCAAACTTAAAAACCTGCACCTGGAATTCTTCAGGGATATCCTGACGCACAGCATCAATCTTTTCCAGTAATTTCAGATATGCTAGTTTAATATCTGCATTTTGACGGTAAGAAATTCGAATCGTACCATTTGTCTGACCAGCACTCGACTCAATTTCTTCAACATCTTTAAGTGTTCCGATAGCACCTTCTAATGGAATAATCGCCTGATTTTCCATGTATCTTGGATCGACTTCCAAAGGGCTGCCAACCATAACAAAAAGGTACGGGAGTTCTGCATTTGGATATAACTCCACAGACAATTGTTTATAGGAAAAATAGCCCAACATTGTCAGCCCTGTAAAGAGCATTGTAATAAGTATTTTTCTATGTAGGATTAAGTTTTTCACAGGGCAATATATTTGGTTATATGTATGACCCCCTAAATCCCCCTCAAAGGGGGACTTAAGACATCTTCGATTTTATTTTAAATGTTAATTAATTTGCAAGCTTTTTATTTAAATTCTCTTCCTTAATATAATTTCTCCTCTCTTTAAGTCCTCCTCTCAGGAGGATTTAGGAGGTCTTTTTTTTATTTATAAAATCTATAATCTTCTCAACAACTATTTCTATTCTATTTTCAACTTCATTATTTGTAAACCTTAATACCTTTAATCCAAACATTTCAAGTTCAAAAGTTCGATTCTTATCATATTCTTTGTTTTCTGCTTTTATATGAATTTCTCCATCAACCTCAATTACTAACCGTAATTCATGACAATAAAAATCAACTATAAATTGAGAAATAGGGTGTTGCCTTCTAAACTTATAGCCCAACAACTTCTTTGATTTTAGTTGACACCAAAGAAATTTTTCAGCTTTTGTCTCATTCTTTCTTAGAGATAAAGCTTTTTGTTGAATTGCTTCTGAAGCATTATAATGCATATCAAAAGTTGATTTCATCTTCTTTTTTATGTGACCCCCTAAATCCCCCTGAAAGGGGGACTAAGAACATCTTCGATTTTATATTTATTATCAATATCTATTTTCATAATTATACACAACCCCTCTTTAAGTCCTCCTCTCAGGAGGATTTAGGAGGTCATCTTTATTTATAATCCTATCATCCCTTATCCTTCTTCCTATCAAAAACATAATAAACGCACGGAATAACTACCAATGTTAATAATGTTGATGTTATTAAACCCGATATAACAGCTATTGCCATGGAAGAGCGAACCTCAGCACTTTCTCCAAATCCAAGTGACATTGGAAACAACGCCAGAATTGTTGTTAAGCTAGTCATAATAATAGGACGTATTCTATGCTCTCCAGCTTTTACAATAGCATCTTTCAGGGAATGCCCTGCGGCTTTAAGCTGATTAATAAAGTCTACCAGGATAATTGAATCATTTACAGCTATTCCGCCTAACATAATTACTCCAATGTAAGCCATCATGTTAAGTGGTTTATCAAGCAGATAAAATGCCCAAACCGTTCCTACTCCAGCTAAAGGAATGGTAAGCAGAATTGTAAACGGATGAACAAACGATTCAAATTGTGATGCCATAACCATGTATACCAAAACAATAGAAAGCAGCAATGCAAAACCGAGACTTGACATGGCTTCTTTTCTCTTTTGCTCTTCACCTGTAATCTCAAGGTAATATTCAGCAGGCATTTCTATGGTATTAATTTTTGCCTGTACTTCGGCAACCACTTTATCAAATGCTTTATCACTTTCAATATTGGCTGTTACTCGCCCAATACGGTTTTGATTTCTCCTATGCAATTCTCTTGGGGCTGTTGACCTTTCAAGTCGTGCAATTTCATAAACAGGAATTTCATTGTCATCACTTTTTAGTTTCATTGTTGAAAGTTCAGAAAGATTTACATCTGGCAGTTTTACAGTTATATCCTGTAACTCACCGCTTTTCTCAAATTTACCGGCTTCTTTACCCATCAGTTTATCTTTCAACTGTTCAGCTATTGTTTCAGCATCAAGGTTAAGCATTGAAGCTTTAAACCTGTCTACCACAACATCAATCTCCGGTACTCCGGATTCTATTGACGTCTCCAGGTTTTCCAGCTCAGGCATTTCTGTCAACATCGCTTTTATTTCTGAAGTTATACTTTCCAGGACTTCCAAATCTTCGCCCTGTACTTCAACAACGAGTGGCGCTTCATCTGCCCCCATTGTAGTTTGAAGGGCAGTTTCATCTTTCGTAATATTTATTTTCATCCCAGGAGTTCCTTGTAAAAACCCATTTAGCTCTACTAAAATGTTGTCTGCATTTGCCCGTGATGATCTAGTAAGTTTAATTTTTATTGATGCTGTATTTTCATCCTGAAGTACATCTTTTGTACTACCAGAAGTCACATCGGGTCCAACCTGACTAAAGATTGATTCTATACGATCTCCTAACAAATCCTTTAAGACTTCTTCCATGTTAGATACGGCGGCATAGGTACGTTCTAATTGTGTTCCTTCATCCATGGTTAATTCCACCGTAAATTCTCCGGTAGATGCTTTGGGAAGATATTCACTTCCAATTCGAGGAAGAAGCAATGATGATAATCCTAATACAACTATTGTAATTATTATTACGACAATTCGTTTTTCAATTACCCTCTCTAAGAACCTTCCATACCAACCAATCTTTATGGTTTGATGAATTGCTTTTACTGATTTTTTGTTTTTATATACACGATAAAAAAACATGGGTATGATAAAAATCGCAACAAACAAAGAAGCCAGTAATGAAAAAGCTACAGTCCATGCCTGATCTTTGAATAATGCTGCTGATGCCCCATGAATGTAAACAATAGGCAAAAACACTACGATGGTTGTTAAAGTTGAAGCAATAATTGCACCGCCAACTTCTGCTGTTCCTTCAACTGCTGCATCTTTTATACTAAGTCCTTTCTCCAGGTTCCTGAAGATATTCTCCATCACGACAATTGCATTATCAACCAGCATTCCCGCTCCAAGGGCTAAACCACCTAAAGTCATAATATTTAAAGAAAGATGGTTGAAATACATCAGGTTAAATGTTGCTATCACTGATATTGGGATTGCCATACTAACAACCAGCGTTACACCAAAGCTGCGTAAGAAAAGGAATAAGACAAAAATGGCGATAATTCCACCAATAATAGCTGATTGCTTAACCTCATCAATAGAACTTCGAATATATTCACCCTGATTTTGTACAATCGTAAATTGATAGCCATTCAATGTTTTCTGAATTTTATCCATCTCCTTTTCCAGATCTTCCAGGGCATTTACTGTGTTGTAACCCGTTTCTTTATAGATAGAAAGTCCTATACATCGCTTTCCGTTTATGCGAACAATATTTTCTGGTTCTTTATTTTCTAATTTAACATCAGCAATATCTTTTAAAAAAACAGGCACCTTCTCCAGGTTTTGAGTAGTTACACTTGTTGTTGCCTCTGATGTAGCAGATTTATATCCAACAATCAGGTTATTAAAGTCGGCAGTTCTCTGAATCAAACCCGTTCCTTTGATAATATATTTTTTACCCATTTCAACAATACTGCCCCCAGATAAGCTCTGGTTCATACTCTGGATTTGCTGAACAATATCATCCGTTGTTAGCCCAAAAGCATCAAGGAGCATTGGATTAGTCTGAATAACAACCTGTTTTTCTTCTGTCCCTGATAATTTTACATCTGCCACTCCCTCAAGCCTGATAAGTTCATTTCTAATGAAATTTTCACTTACCTGCCTCAGCTCATCCATATCTGTTATTGCTTCATTCTCGAGAGCATAAATAATTATGGGAGTTGCATTGGGATCATGTTGAGATATAGTAAATTCATCGATATCCTCATCCTGATTAAAGCTGGCAAGGGCTTTTTGAAGATCCAGAAAAGCCTCATCCATATCGCTTCCCCAGCTATATTCTACGGTTATCCGGGCTGAACCAACCATGCATACCGAGCTTACCTCCTTCACTCCTTTCTGACGGATAATCATGGACTCCATATCCTCGACAAACTGTTTCTCTATCTCCTCAGGGGGGCGCTCGCCAGCAATCATCTCCACAAAAATCCGTGGAGCATCCATCTCGGGAAATAAATCCAATGGGAGTTTCTTTAGCGAGATGTATCCCAATAAAACAATGGCAAAAACAAACATTGTTATGGTTACCGGATAATTTACTGAAAATCGTGTGATGTTTTTCACTTGTTATTTTGTTTTATGTTTTTTTGATGCATGCTTTAAAATATTATCACATTCTAATTCGTCTCTAGTTTTCAATCATTTTTGAATAAGGTAAACTCGTTTAAAGGAGGCTTTCCAAAAAGTTATTTGATTGTAAACTCTGTCAGGTTCTTCGAACTCTGACAGGTTATAAATCAATCAATTGCCAAAACCTGACAGAGTCACTAGACCTGTCAGAGTTACTTTTCAGACAGCCTCTTTAAGAGTTCATTATAATTACTAATTATCATTTAACCACTTTAATTTTCGACTGATCCCTCAACGTCTCAAAGCCTTTTACAACAACCTGATCGCCAACTTCAACACCAGAAAGTATCTGAACTTCATTGGGATTCTCAATTCCAAATTCAACAACTTTTTCCATGGCCAATCCCTTATTTATAATAAAAACAGAGTTACCACGCTCTTTTGTAAGAATTATATCTTTGGGTAACACAATGGTACTATCTACTTTTGAAACAATAACATTTGCTTTTACAAACATTCCCGGACGTAATAATAAATTCGGATTATTGATGGTTAACATCCCTTTAAATGAACGGGAATCTGAATTTATTGCCGGAGACAACTGAGTTATTGCTGCTGAAAGAGTATCATTTGGCAAACTGTAATTGGTAACTTTTACTTCTTGTCCTTTTTTAACCTGATCAAGATTTTTCTCGGGGAAATCAACCTCCATCAAAAGGCTGCTATAATTCATAATGGTTGCAACATCAGTAGATGATTCAACACGAACACCCGGAGTATGATAAGGTAATTCTACGATAACACCAGAGAATGGAGCAGCTACATTAAGTTTTGCAAGACTTATTTTTGCATCCTCAACACTGTATTTTGCATCGATGTAACTCACCTCTGCATTTTTCATATCACTTAGGGTAACGCCACCTTTCTCGTACAAAGATGTTTGTTTGTCATGGGTTTGTTTTGTGATCTCGAGGTTAAGTTCTAACGACTCTAATTTTATGCTGTTAACATATTCTTCATCTTCCAGGGCAACAATTACAGTACCCTCTTCCACATAATCTCCCAAGGCAAAAGGCTTTCCTGTTTTTGCATTTATCTTTAGGGTATAAATCCCTGCTACCTGGTTTTTTAATTCAGCTTCTTTTAGAGGTTCTACATTACCTGTTACCTCTACATATTTTTCGATACCCTGTGGTTTTACATCCAGAACAGAAACTGGTAATGAAATATCTTTATCCAGTTCGTCTTGTTTGTTATTACATGAAATGACTAATAGCAGGGTTAAAAACAGAATGACTTTGTTTTTCATCGATGAGTTATTTATTCATTATTATTTTCATTGTCTTGCAGATTCTTTTGTAAATCCTTTGGCACAAAAGATGTGTTATTCTCAAAATCCCATAGCGATTTAACCTTCAGGTTAAGTAATTCCAGTTTATAATCAATGAGGGCATCCGAGAGGCTGTTTTTATTCTCTGAAAGCTGATTTTGATATAAACTTAAATCCATACTTGTTAAATCACCGTTTTTATAACGTTCCAAATTAATATCGTAGGTTAATTGTGCATTTTTAATATTTTGCTTTGCAATATCAACTTGTAGAGCTAAGTTTTTAAGGTTTCTGTATATCTGACGAATCTCAATCTCAATATCGGTTTTTTGATTCTCAATATTGATTTCCTGAATTTGAATACTCGCCTCTGCGGCTTTAATTCGCGACTTTCTTTCTCCCCAATCCCAAATCGGAATTTTAAAACTAACCATTACTGCAGGACTTTGAGTTGGCGTTTCATAAACATTAGGAAGCTTTTGGTTTTCTCCAAAAATACCTAAAGACAAATCTACATTTCCACCAAACTTATTTACTTCTTTTGCTCTTGTCAGATTATTTAAGCTTGTTTTTAAACTTATTTCCTGTTGTAGTAACTCCATCCGGCTCTTTAAAGCATGTTCGATAGCTAATTCCAAATCAACTGGTACGAGTTCAAAGTCAACATCTGCTTCTATGTCAAATTCCTCTGATAGCGGCATACCGATATAGCGCTTAAACTCATCTTTTGCATTATCTAATGATACCTGACCATTTTGTACATCGCTCTCACTGGTAGCAAGATTTAATTCAGCCTGGTATAATTCTTCCTGGGCAGAAAGTCCTCCTTCTACTTTTGACTTAATAATATCGTAACTTTCTTTTTGATTTTTATAATCATCTTCAGCAATAGAAAGAGCTGTTTGTCTTTGATATACCGCATAAAAAAATTGAGTTACCTGGTATTCCAACGTCATGCGCTGAAGTGCATAACTATATGTTGCATCTTCCAGCTCCAATTCCAATTCTTCCAGCTCCATCTTTATTTCATTATATGTAAATAAAGGTTGCGAAAACTGGAGATAAAGATTATTACTGAATCCCTTATTTCGGGTATCTGTATATTCACTGTAAGCATCCTGGTACTCCAAATGATTTGTAAGACTTATCGTAGCATTTGTTGGAACAATAGGCTGGGCTACAATAAAATCACCGTATGACTGACTTGTCTTATTGGTATTCCAAGCCGCATTAAAATCATCATAACTCCTACTCTGGCTGTAACTAAAAGGTGTTACTTCCAAAGAAAAATAAGACTTTGTTCCAGCTTCCTGAGCTCTTAAGTTTTCAAGCTTAATGGTCATATTAAGCTCCGATTGTATCATCTCCGGACTGTTTTTAATTGCTATTTCCATTGCTTCATCAAGAGTAAGCAGGCGTTGACTCTTTACTGGCAATAAAAAAAACAAGATACCAACCGGAATTAGAAGTAATAGTTTTCTGAGTTTGTTCATTCTTATTTCTAGTTGTTTGTTTATTACATTTTTACTTCATTCTTTTTTAAAGAATTTATATTGTTACTCAGTAAGTTTCCATTTTACTGCATCCGCAAAAATCATATTCCCTTCTGATTGATTTGTTAATGTCACTACTGCTGTATCACCTTCAAGATACCATGTACCCAGGTAATTCCAGCCCGCTTCTATTTCTTCCCATGTTTTGGTTATTTTCTCTTCTCCTTCGCTATGGGTGACAATAAAATGATAATCCGGTTTTACATTTCCACCGTTATTCGATTCCACTTTATCGTTATAAAAAGAAACTTCATATAATCCTGAATTTTCCAGTTTTTGCTTCCAACTTACTTTTCTCTCTCCATTTCCGCCATGAGTATAAAATGCAGAATGTACGTACTTACCATAAAATCCTGAACGTAAAACCTTTTTCCATTCATTTGGCGGATTCCAGAACCGTATTCGAGAATATGGATATTGAGGAGCTTTGTTTTTATCAATTTTCTCTTTCAAAAATCCTTTTTTTGATGCCTGAAAATACTCAAATCCTTCATCTTCATTATCAACGATGTATTCTCCATTTTTATGTTCCAAATCAAAATAGGCAATAGGGACAACCGTATCAAATGGTTCTGCTGAACTTACTTTATCAAACCCATCTAATTCAATCATCGAATAATTTGGTAGATTTTCAGAGATTTGGGTATAGATAGCCATACGAGCAGGCTCTGTAGAAAAAACCATTCCCACAGAACGAGATGATTTTGCCGGGACAAAAACTTCTCTTGAATAATCTGCTTCTATTTTTTCAGTCCACCATCCCCTATCTACTTTTTCACCATTATCTTTAAATTCAACACTTATTGTCAGTTGTCCATCAACTTCTGTCGGATTTGAAATTTTCAACCTGGTTTGATATTTTGAATGTTCATTTACAATTATTTTATTACTGCTTATATCCTGAATTAAATATCCGGGTAATTGATTACTTTCAAACCAGGTTTTAACATCTTTATCTATTGTAGAGTCATTAAGTTCTTCTGCCATAGCCTGGCTTAAGATTTTAAAATCAATGGACACGTTTTTATAATCGTTCAGAAATTCAATAATAAAATCATCAAATCTTTCTTTTCCATATCTTGCCCTAAGCATACCAAACAATTGTAATCCTTTGGCCTGAATTACATTATTTAAGGTTATGATTTCATATTCATCTTTCCCTTTAGGAATTTCCTTATTTAGAAGAGTCTCCAAAGAATTAGACTTAAGCTCCAAGTTAATTTTTTCATCACTGCTTAATCCATCCCTGCTCCACGGGGTTGTATATCCTGTTGCAATATCCCTGTTGTATAAAAAAACTTCCAAAGCCTGGTTAAGCAACCAATATTCATCAGATTTTACCTGGTAAACAAAAGAATAAAAATTTGGAAATATATTATAGGTTGAGGCATTCATATAAGGTTCAAACATGTACCAATTAACATCTTCCCCAATAAGATTATCCTTAATAACCTGTTTTAACATCCGGGTCTGTAATTCACGGGCAGTAACTTCTTCATTATTTCTTTTCATATCGCGCTCTGCACGTTCTTTTCTGAATCTAAAATCGGAGCTATTAAAAATTACTGCTTTCTCCGGATAAAGCACTGTTTCAGGCTGAATGGCTTCACTTGAAAAAGAATAAACATGCATATCAAGAGAAAAATGTAACGGCACTTCAACAATGTTAAACCGGTTAAACTCATAAATAAAACCTTTGCTTACCTCATATTCATTTTTTATTTCTCGTATTATTGATGGTATTGTATCTCTTATAGAATCGAGATAAGCTTTGTAATAATCATTTTTCTTCCATGTAAAAAGATTGTATTCAACAGAATCAACTTTAACAGTCTGAGGTTGATAATCACCAATAACAAGACTTATTTTAGGAACAGGTTTTTCTGTTCTAAATTCAAATGTTGATGTATCAATTTTACTTGTTTCTCCTTGAGAGATTGCTACTAAACCTGCCTGGGTTTTCACTTTTAAGTTATAGTTCGAAAAGTCTGGCAAGTAATACCCATTACGGTTTTTAGAAAATCCAACACCGGGTTGAGGATACCAATTAACATTGCTGGTTAGGCAAACAAAGTTGGGAGTCAGGTAAGCACTTCTTTTTTTAACCCTGTATAATTCAAGTCCTACATTATCCTCATAATTTTCTTCCGAGATATCCAGAAATGCAACCCGTTCATCAATACCTCCTCGGTATTTAATTTTTAATGTTAGGTTATCATTGGGAATAAATTTTGTTTGAAGTGGAACCAACAGAAGCTGATTTTCCCTGAAAAATTCCAGAGACTGCTCCTTTATGTTTACTTCGCTTACTTCCAAAGAAGGATTCAACACAAAAATTAATGTATCAATATTCTGATTTGTTTTATTTTTTAAAGAAAGCTCTACTGAACAAGCAATCTCTTCCTCCTGATGCTCAAGGTCAATTGTATAGTCTAATACATTTGCTACCGGATAATTAACATATTTATCATTTGTATCTATTAGCTGCGCCCTGAAATTCTGAGCATCGTATTTTGTTGTAAGGAATGATACAGTCATCAAAACTCCAGTAGCCAGAAAAATAATCCCAAATAAAACCGGGTAGAACAATGTTCTTTTATTCTGAGACAATCTTGGCAGCTTAACAATAGTAAAGCATATAAAAGAAAGTCCTAACATAAAATACATTCCTCTATGTAACGTAGTCTCATAAAGATTTCCAAAACCTCCAATGGAGGAATGCATCATGGGAACCTGATATGCGATATAATCGAATACTCCAAATAACTTCTGATTTAAATAAAATATAGTTAAAGCTATATAACCCAACAAAACAATAAATGTTATTGCCTGATTTTTAACCCATACCATCATTAAAAACGAAAGTCCCAGGATAAATATAAGAGTTGGAAGACTTATTAATGTTGGATACCAAAGATAAGCTCCAATATGAAGTACTGAATCATTGCTCAAAAAAGAAAATCCAATTCCCATTGAAAGAATAATAAGGTTTAGCACAAAAAACACAAGTAAAATGCCCAATGTTTTTCCTATAATATAAGTGGCATTACTCATGTTGCGAGCATAGATAACTTCAACAGAGTCATTTTTCTGATCCTGTTTTAGAAACTCTGTAGAAAGAAAAACTGCTACGATGGCTTGTCCTACATTAAGAATGATCAGGTTTGCATACGGTATTGAGGCTGGCAAAGCCCTGTATATCCAGGGTACTCCAGCTGATTCAACCATAATCACTACATCAAAAACTCCAATACCGGCAATAACAAGACCAGCAAAGATCCTGAAGAACCAGCTTCTCAGAAGAATCCGCATTTCATAAACAGCAATTGTTCGTAGCGTACTCGGCATCATTGTTGGTAAATTTTATTTTCGAGCACACAATCCATAAAATAAACATAAGCATGTTCAAGATTGGGCTCAATTTCAATGGCCTGTTTAATATCTATCTTCTCTCCTACTACCTGAACTTCCCAGCCTTCACTGGTTGGGATAGTAGAAGTAACAGCAAAATCGTTTTTGATTCTCTCGTATTCCATGCCTGAAGTCTCAACAGACCATACATGGCCTCGACATTTATCAATAAGTTCTTCCGGTGAACCATTAAAACCAAGCTCACCCTGATTTAATAATGCAAGATCTTTACAAACACTTGAAATATCACCAACAATATGTGTTGACAGAATAATAATTACATCTTTCTGACTGATTTCTGAAAGAATATTTCGAAAACGAATTCTCTCTTCCGGATCAAGACCTGTTGTCGGCTCATCAACAATAATAATTTTAGGTTCACCAATCAGAGCCTGTGCAATTCCAAGACGACGTTTCATTCCACCGGACAAATTGTTAGCCTGTCGATCTCTTGCATCAAACAAACCGACTTTTTCAAGCCATTCATCAACTTTATTTAACCTAATCTTTTTATTTTTTATCCCGGAAAGTCCTGCTGCATAATCAAGAAACTCCCATGTTTTCAATTTGCTAAAAAAACGAAAGTCCTGGGGTAAATAACCCAAAATAGCCCTTATCTCCCCACGATGTTTTTGAAGATCAAATTCATTGATTTTAACTGTCCCCCTGGAAGGAGTCATTAATGTAACCAGAATACGCATCAGGCTGGATTTACCGGCACCATTCGGACCTAGAAGTCCAAACATACCATTCTCAATGGTAAGACTTATGTCTTTAAGGGCATGTTTCCCGTTTGGATATATTTTACTGAGTTCGTTTATTTCAATTCTCATTATTTAGGTCTGACAGAAAGTTAGGTTTAGTCTCACATTCTCTTTTCTCAATTTTGCATGTAAGACGCAAAACTGCCTGATTCGTTACATCGAATCTGTCTTTTTTTAGTTAAGTTTTTTATTCGCATTAATATTTGCAAAAAATATTAATGTAAGCAGTTTAAATACAATGTCTTCGCAACGACTAATATTCTAAATTATTTTTCGTTAGTCGATTTTCTTTTATAATTCTTATTGTTTTTCGAATTCATAGGGCGTTTACCTTTCCCCTTACCATTAAATCTTTTTTTCTTTTTCTGTGACTGTGGATCGTATTCCGGAGTTTCCCCGAGATTTTCAGGAACTACACCTTTCTCAATCTCTTTTTCAATTAGATTTTCTATTCTGCCTAACTTATCCTGATCTTCCTGGTTGACTAATGTTATTGCCATTCCATCAGATTCTGCCCTGGCTGTACGTCCTATTCGATGTATATAATCTTCACCATCGGCAGGAACATTATAATTAATGATAAGATCGATATCTTCAATATCTATCCCTCTTGAAATAATGTCAGTTGCAACCAGCAAATGAAGGTTTCTACTTTTGAATTGAAGTAAAATATTTTCCCTCTCTTTTTGTTCCAGATCGGAATGAATTTCCCCAACCTGAAGTTCTTGTTTCTTCAATTCGCGCGTAAGCATTTTAACATTGCTCTTTGTTGAACAAAAAATCAAAATACTGTTGCTTCTGATATTTTTCAGTAAAAAATTAAGCAAAGGAAGCTTTTGGTTTTCATAAACTATATAAGCAAGTTGAATTACTTTTTCAGCTGGTTTTGAAATGGCAATGTTAATCTCTACAGGATCATGTAAAATATTACGGGCCAGCTGCCTTATTTTTGGTGGCATGGTTGCCGAAAACAATAAATTTTGTCGCTCTTTGGGAAGTTGATTAATAATCTTCATGATATCATCGAAAAATCCCATATCGAGCATGCGATCGGCCTCATCAAGGATAAGGGTATTTAAATGCGACATATCTACATGTGGCATATTTAAATGGGCTATCAAACGTCCCGGTGTTCCTACGATTAAATCTACACCTTGCTTAAGCGCTACCTTTTCACGTTCAAATAAATTACCATCTCCCCCACCATATACTGCTACTGAACTGACATTTGCATAATATGAGAATCCATCCATTTGTTGATTAATCTGGATAGCTAATTCCCTTGTCGGTACAATTATAAGAGCTTGTACTTTATCAACAATATTACTGTTGAGTATCTTATCAATTATCGGTAAAAGGAATGCTGCTGTCTTACCCGTCCCTGTTTGAGCTGAGCCAATGATATCTTTTCCTTCTATTATAGCAGGTATTGCCTGTTCCTGTATGGGAGTTGGTGTATCAAACCCCATGGATTCTATTGCATCAATTACTTCGTCTGCTAAATCAAAATCGTGAAATTTCAAGAGTTTATTTGTTAAGTTATCGCTTTAAGTTATACAAACATACAAAAGAAAGATGAAAAAAATCTTATTCTACCCTGTATACCGGATAACGTAAGTAACTCCTTTCCATGTATGGTGAATTCTCATAGATAAAATGTAATTGGGCTCTGTTGTTTTGAGCAAACACAGGATCTGAATCTTGTTTCTTCTTTAACTCTTTTGCCAAAACCGGATTTTCTTTTAAATATTTTTCTGCAAGCAAGGTGAAATAATACTCTCCGAAATATTCTTTTTGCTCAAGGATCGGATCAAATATATTCCAATTAAAATAGGAATCAATACTTTCCGGCTCCAGCATTTCTAAAATGAAACGAACTCCTTCCTGTTCTGTATCAACTACAACATCTCCTTTTCTGAATTCTATTTTACTAATTTGTTTCTCAACCTTTGTCTGATAATGCACATAATGTCCCTCAAAAGTTGAAGGATACGATTTATAATCAGCTATCTTATACCAGGTAACTTCAATTGCGGTATCCTTTTCTAAGGGATAAAACTGAATCTTATTAACCTTTAATCTGTTTATCACAGAATACCATGCTTGTGGAATTATATAAGCCTTTGGTTTACTAATTATTTTACCAGGCTTAAAATATTCATAAAAAGAGATTTCTTTTTCTATGGGTTTATCCTGGTTATAGCGTAATAATTTACTACTTGTAATCGGACTTTGAATATATTCTGGTTCATAGCCAAGAAATTTAATTTGAGTTGCTCGAGTAGTATCAAGTTCCCAGTTGGTGGCAAACTCTGTTTTTTGCAAAAAACTTTTTAAAGATTCTTCTTTTTTTTCGAGAATGGTTTCGCACTCATTATGGACAGTATTAAGCATTGTTTCGAGAAAAGCCAAAGTTGCTTTAACTCTTACATCAAAAGGTTTTAACATATGAGATTCCGATTCAAAACTTAAACAATTGAATAGTGCTGCGTACCCTGATGAATAACGGGGAGAATCATAAAATCCCTGGATTCCCTGATCGGGTGTACGGTATAAAGAATTAACATAAGGAGTCATTAGAAATCCTCTTTCTTCCATCCCTTTATATAATTCAGGTCTTATTACTTCCCTGTAATAGTTTCCAAGTACTTCACCAAGCGCATCTGGCTGGGTTGCAATTAATGTCATTGCATATTGATAGTCGGCACCATCACTTGTGTGGGTATCAACAAAAACATCGGGTTTGTAATGTTGAAATATCTCTGCAAACGACCAGGCATTTTTGGTATCCAGCTTTGTGAAATCACGATTTAAATTATAATTGGTGGCATTTCCTCTAAAACCATAACTTTCGGGACCTACTTGATTTACCCGTCCCAATGTATCACGATTTAAGCAGCCTCCAATATTGAAAACCGGGATAATTGCCAGGTGGATATTATCCATCAGACCTTTCAAAGTATCGTTTTCTATTATCTCCCTGAGTAAAAGCATGGACGCATCAATACCGCAAGGTTCTCCTGGATGAATTCCATTATTTATTAAAAAAACAGCTTTGCCTTGTGACTTCGCTTTTTCGATATCAAAAACACCATCCGAATCATATGTAACGACATGCAAAGGCTCACCTGCATCAGTTAATCCCCATTCTTTTATTTGAATATTTCCTGACTTTTCAGCTAAAATCTTATAATATTCTATTGCTTCCCAATAAGTGGCAGTCTTTTCTCCCCCACTCTTCTCAAACGGAGTAATTGGCAAATCAGATAAAGATTGCTTATCTGTTGTTGAACACGAAAAAGTAAAAAAAAGTATTCCTAAAAAAATATAGGTTCTAAAAAATCTAGTTCTCATCAAGGTTTATATTAAATATCGTGCAAAAATAAACAATGATAGTCTTAGACAAGAAAAAGATAAAATAAAAATGATAATCTCGAACAAAACTGTGAGATTATCATTTTACATTAATTATTAATAAATCAAAAAAAAAGGGATATAAAAAAAACTACAAGAATTTCTATTTCCATTCAGTCAACCAGTTACCAACTTTTAGTTCATCTAAATCAATTTTATGAGTTGACATAATTTTAACTTGTTTTGAACTACCAGCAGGTAAATCAAAGAAGTTATCTGAGAACCAAACTTGCGGAAGTTCATGCTCTTTTGATAATTCAGGCGCATTCTTCCATATCAAATGACATAGTCGTGCATACTTTTGAGTTGAAACATTAACAATTGTCTCCCACTCTCCATCTTTTTGTTTCTGACTAATAAGTTCAAGATTTGTTTTTGGTTTCTTCCAATTAATATCTTTCCAACCATCAGGAAAATATGTTACAACATCCAGTTTCTCACCATCTAATTCAGCATCAACAAATAAATACCCACCAAAAGGAACTTTAGCTTCTGTATGAGGCAAACGTTCAAATTCTTTGGTTGTGTTCTTTGTTATCTCAACCTGCATTTCTTTTTTCCAGATTTCTTTCCCTGACAAATCGCAAGCACCATAAGTAATCATTAATTTTTTTTCAGAATTTGTTTCATTTGCTACTGCAAAACGAATTATACTATCTCGTTCAAAAATTATTGGTAACAAAGGGGCACATGCCCTTTTTGCTGCATAGTATGAAGGTTTAGGTTGATGATAATAATCAACAATTGACCAGTTTGATGTAGGCCAGCAATCGTTATACATCCAACTCAATGAGCCACCATTATTTGGCCTATCATACCGGGCACTTTCATACTCACTTCTTGTTTGTTCCAAATGAGTTGCCTGACCAAATTTCACATACTCCTGCAACGAATTTATCTCACCAAAAATATCCCCTGCTATAAATAGCGTTTGCTCAAAATGTGGAAGATTACCATGTCCTCTTTGGATATGATATATCCAGGTTTCATTTGGTGGCCAATAATTTTCTTCTTTTAAGAATGATTTTATTGTATTCTCATTTGATGGTCCCTGAATGCAAAATTCAGAATCGAAAGAACAAACCTGATTAAAGTTATTTCTCCAAGTTGATGGTTTCTTATCACTAAAAAAGAGTGCATATTTCCAGGAGCTAACATGAGAATTTCCTGAGTTTGGCCTGTTTCCTGAATCTTCTCTAGACATAGGACTGGAATCTACATAAGGCACGTCTTGTGCAAATCTTCCGACAAGACCTCTTAAAATCATTGAGAATAGAATAGGATCATCGTGGAAACGATTTACATAGAAGCTATCTCTTTCAACTTCATTCACGATATCTGCCATTGCATCATAATTTTCATCCTTTGGATGTCTCCATGATAAATAATCCTCATTTCCTCCACACCAGATAACAATTGAAGGATGATTTCGCAGTCTGTAAATCTGATATTTTGCTTCTTCAATAATTTCATCCATAAGAGGTTCTACCGGATAACCCGTACTGGCAAACATAAAATCCTGCCATATCATAATACCTAATTCATCGCATATTTCGTAGAATAAATCATTTTCATAGATACCACCTCCCCAGACACGAATCATATTAAAGTTGGCTTCTTTTGCTTTCTCAAGATAAAAGCGATAATTATCTGAATTTATTGATCCCGGCCAAATTTCCATTGGAATCCAGTTTGTCCCTTTGCAGAAAATAGGTTCGTTATTAACCAAAATCTCAAATGAATATCCAACACCTGCTTCAGGGGTAAAAGGATTTTCGCGTGTCTGAGTCTCACGAATACCGAATTTTCCTTTTTTAGAATCAGTTACCTTTCCATCAACTAATAATTTCACCTCATAATCATAAAGATTTGGTTCTCCATAACCATTTGGCCACCAAAGTGCAGGGTTTTCAATAGAGAGACTTGTATATGATTTGTAGGTCTGGTATTTAACTCTATCAATTGTATCTGTTAAATTGGTTCCGTGCCCATTAACATCTATAACAATCTGGTAACCTGCCTCCTTTGTTGGTTTTGAAACTTCAAAATTGAAATCAGCACGTCCCTCAATGAATGTCTGTATTCCAACTTCTTCCAACATAAATTCATTACCATTTTCAATGTAAACATCACCAGCCAATCCTATACCTGGTATTGGTAAAGTCCAATCCCAACCAAAGTTATATTGAGGTTTTCTAAGAAATGAACGCCTTTCCCTCCATCCTTGCAGTTCATCAAGTCTTGGGCCACCAAGTAATTCATTAATCGATTGAAACCTTATAAATAAACGATTTCCTTTTTGTTTTAAAATATCGTTAACATTAAACCTGTGAGGATAAAAAGCATTTTTCATTTCCCCCAGTTTTTTCCCATTTAACCATATTTCTGAATTTCCATCAACAAAATCGAGAACCAATTCTGTTTTTTTGGATTTATCGAATTCAGCATCAAACTCCAAAGTGTACCACCATTCTTTTTCTGTTATCCAGTAACCCTGTTTGGCCAATGTATCAAAAAGTAAGTCTGGGATTACATTTTGATTCATTAACTCAACATTAACATCACCTGGAACAGAAATACTTCGCCACTCAGCATCTGACAAATAAGGGATTTTCTCTTCGCCTTTCTGTGGATAAATCCCAATAAATTGCCAGGAAGAAGAAATATCTTTAGACAATAAAGAAATTTTCGTTTTCTGCCAGCTACTCTGTGTATAGCTGGTTATAGTAAAAATTAAAAAAGAAAAGATTAGAATAGTCTTTTTATTCATTAGCACATAATTTATAATAGTTAATTAATAATGAAACTTTACAAACCTTTAGAATTGTATTCATTAAGTTTGTGCAATCGTTTGCAAAATAACAAAGTTCTTTTTAAGTTTCCAATAAAAAAAAGAAATAAAAATTATTTCGGTTATTCTGTAATCCCTTCTAGCTTAAATAAGAAAACATATTCAAGGGCTGTTTCCTTGAATCTTCTGAATCTTCCGGAAGCTCCTCCATGACCCGCATCCATATTGGTGTGAAGTAATAATAGATTATCATCTGTTTTCATATCTCTAAGTTTCGCAACCCACTTGGCAGGTTCCCAATATTGAACCTGAGAATCATGAAGTCCGGTTGTAACTAAAAGATTCGGATAATCCTTTGCTTCTACATTATCGTAAGGTGAGTAGGATAATATATAATCGTAGTATTCTTTTTCATTTGGATTTCCCCATTCATCATATTCTCCGGTAGTTAAAGGAATACTTTCATCCAGCATTGTTGTAACAACATCAACAAAAGGAACTGCTGCTATTACTCCTTTAAATAATTCCGGGGCTATATTAATAACTGCTCCCACCAATAATCCACCCGCACTTCCTCCCATTGCGTAAAGATGTTCGGGAGAAGTATAATTTTCTTCTATCAGATGATTTGCACAATCAATAAAGTCGGTAAATGTATTTTTCTTTTTTAACATTTTACCTGTATCATACCATTCCCTGCCATAAACCTGACCACCTCTTACGTGTGCTATTGCATAAACAAATCCTCTGTCTAGAAGACTTAATCGTACGGAACTAAAAAATGGATCAATTGTATGTCCATATGAACCATAACCGTAGAGTAATAGAGGATTCTCACCATTTGTCTTAACACCTTTTTTGTATACCAATGAAATTGGAACTTTTACACCATCCTTCGTTGTTGCATACAACCGTTTTGCCTCGTAATTCTCCTTATTAAAATCGCCAATTACTTCCAGTTCTTTTAATAAGGTTTTTTCTTTTGTCTCCATGTCATAATCAAAGGTAGAATATGGAGTTGTTAGCGAACTATAACCGTAACGTAAAATATTGCTATTAAAATCAGGATTAATGGAAATACTGGCTACATAAACTTCTTCACCAAAATCAAGGTAATGTTCTGTGTCATCTTTAAAATTCATGATTCTAAGATTCGACAAACCATTTTTTCGCTCATTGATTACAAGGAAATTCTCATAAATCTCGATATCTTCCAGCAACACATCTTTTCTGTGTGGGATAACCTCTTTCCAGTTTTCTTTTTCTGTTTTATTAACCGGCGTTTCCATTAAACGGAAATTTGTTGCATCCAGGTTTGTTACAATGTAGAATTTATCTTTAAAATGAGAGACCGAATACTCTAACTCTTTCTCCCGAGGCTGAACAATTTTAAAATCAGCGTGCGGATTATCTGCCTCTACAAATCTATATTCGTTTGATAACGTACTGTAACAAGAAATCATTAAATATTTTTCTGATTTTGTTCGGTAAACCCCACAACCATATGTTTCGTCTGCTTCATGAAAAACCTCTACATCTGTATCTGCTGGTTTTGTTATATCTCTTCTGAATATCTTATGCGAACGTAATGTACCCTCATCCTTCTGAGAATAAAAAATCGTTTTATTATCGTTTGCCCATGCTGCACTCCCTGAGGTATTGGGTACTGTAAATTCATAAATTTCCCCGGTATCAAGATTTTTTATGTGAATGGTATAAAGCCTTCTGCTTACTGTGTCAACACCAAAAGCTAATAATTTGTTATTGGGACTAATACTTAATCCTCCTACCTGGTAAAATTCATGGCCAACAGCCATTTCATTTACGTTAAGCATTATTTCTTCTACTGCTTCAAGCGACCCATTTTTTCTGCAATAGATAGGATATTCTTTACCTTCTTCATATCGCGAATAATAATAGTAGCCATTGTCTTTATAAGGTACGGATTCATCATCCTGCTTTATCCTGCCTACTATTTCATTATAAAGATCTTCCTGAAATTTCTCTGTACCACTCATTAACGCTTTGGTATATTCATTCTCTGCCTCCAGGTATGCAACTACATCAGGATTTTCTCGTTCATTGAGCCAATAGTAATTATCTATTCTTGTATCTCCATGTATTGTTAACTCTTTTGGTTTCTTTTCAACTATTGGTGGTACCGGGACCATTCCACTTTCCTTTTTCATATTACAACCTGATAAAATAATTAAAACGCAAAGAAAAACATTTAACATGTAAATTGGGGCTTGATTAATTTTTTTCATGATTATTATTTTAGGGTAAACCAAAATTACTGATTATTAAACAGACAAACATGTAATAAGTTTATTAAGAATAGTTATTCTAAATCACTGCATTATATTTGCAATCAATTAATTACAAAATTGTTAAACCCGATAAATCTTATAACCGCAAGATAAACATCAGAACCTTAATAAAACTTTTCAAATTACAAAAGCGCCCAGTTTAGACACGCCACAAAACATCTAACAACGATTTTCACTCACCAAACATTTACACTCATTCGTAATATTGTTTTATTAATTCGTCAAGAATGGATATCATTTCCAACCCTTATTTAATTAGGGCCGTATATACACCCAGAAACATTTGTTAGCGAAGTTTATTATAACAATTGATTTATTGAAAAATATAACCATTTTGTGGAATGGAAGAAAACACCTTTTTTAATAGTTATAGCAACAAAGGCAAAGATATTGCATCAAGTAATTCTGGATATTTAGGAAAAACACTTGAGGGTAATAAATGTGCCTACGAATTCTTACGGGCTTTTCCTGAAGTAATTTTTGAAATAGATTCAAACGGAAAAATCACATTTGTCAATGACAAAGCATTTGAAATTTTTGAATCTTCCAGGGAAGAAATCGAAAAAGGACTTTTCATCTTTGATTTTATAGCTGACGAAAGCTTGGAAGAAGCAGAAGATAACGTTAAAAAGTTTTTCAATGGTGATGTTGCTGAAGACGGTAATGAATACACTGTAAAAACTAAAAGTGGCAAAAAATTCCCTGCACTTATTTACAATCAACCTCTAAAGAGTGGAGATAAAATAATAGGTTCCCGTGGAATCTTGGTAAATATCTCCAATCTAAAAGAAGTAGAAAGCGAGCTTAGAAAAGCCAAAAGTCTGGCAGAACAAACATATAATGTATCACAAAGTGCAATATTTACTGTTAATCAAAATCGTAAAATTACATCATGGAATAAAAGAGCAGAGGAGATTACTGGTTATTCAAAAGATGAAGTAATTGGAAAAGATTGTTTCTTTTACAATAATTCCCACTGTTTAAAAGAATGTTTTTTACAATCTGCCCCTGATGTTTTAAGTAAACCCAGAGAATGTAATATCAAAACTAAAAATGGTGAAGCACGAATTATATCAAAATACTCCAATTATCTAATTGATGACAAGGGTAATAAAATTGGAATAATAGAAAGTTTCCAGGATATTACTGAAGAGAAAATGGCCATGCAACAGTTGATAGAAGCCAAAGAAAAAGCTGAAGAAGCTGACAACTTAAAATCTGCTTTTTTAGCCAATATGTCTCACGATTTAAGAACTCCAATTAATGGAATCCTGGGATTTGCCGAGTTATTAAGAGAGCATGCGCTTGCTTTTTCAGAACGCGAACAATATCTTGATATCATAAAAAGTTCGGGTAATCAATTGCTCAATCTTATCAATGACATAATTGACATCTCAAAAATAGAAGCCAATCAACTTACTTTAAAAGAAGATATAATGTGTGTGAATTCTCTTTTGGAAGAACTACACATACTATTTTTAAAAGATATTGAAGAAAAGAACAAAAAAATTGAATTACAACTCTTTAAACCACTAAAAAACGAAGAGAGTGAGATATATACAGATCCCGCCCGGCTTCAACAAATTCTGATAAACCTCTTATCAAATGCAATTAAGTTTACAGAATCGGGTATAATTCGATTTGGATACGAAGTAGAAGAAAAGAATATTATCTTTTATGTATCTGATACAGGAAGAGGAATAAAAGAGGAAAAAATCGATTTCATCTTCGAGCGATTTGCACAAGTTGAAGAAGAAGATATCGATCGACACCTTGGTACCGGACTTGGACTTGCCATAAGTAAAGGCCTTGTAACGCTATTAAATGGAAATATTTGGGTAGAATCAAAAATTGGAGAAGGCTCTACCTTTTATTTTAAGATTCCATACATACAAATTAAATCTCAGAAATCTGAATTACAGAAAAAAGATAATACGATGAAATATAATTGGGAAGGAAAAACAGTTTTATTAGTTGAAGACGACCCTGTAAACTTTAAATATATGGAGATTTTACTCCAACGCACAAATGCTAATATCATTATGGCTCATGATGGCGCTACTGCTGTTAAAAAGTTTAAGAGTGAGAAAAATATAGACATTGTTTTGATGGATATTCAGCTACCAGTATTAAATGGATATGAAGCAACAAAACAAATTAAAGCTCTCAATAAGAATGTCACTGTTATAGCCCAAACAGCAAATGCCATGTCTGAAGATCGCGAAAAATGCATGAATGCCGGATGTGATGATTATATTACAAAACCGATAAGTCCGGATCTGCTCTACAAAAAACTAGAGAAAATTTTTGGAATGAAAAATGAAGAAATATTTAAAGAATTATAAAAATCCAAACGCTTCCAATCATCATTAAAAGTAAACCGATTATAATTGTTTTCATAATATATAAAATTACTTATCTTTGATAATTTGTAATTTAATTGATTATGAGAACCTTAGTTAACCTATTTGAAGAAAGCGTAAAAAAAAATCCTGACAATACCCTTTTACTTGAAAAAACATCTCAACAATATTATCCCTTAACATACAAAGAGATTCAAGCCGAAGTCCATCGATTTGGGGCCGGATTAATTTCCTTAGGAATCAACAAAGGTGATACGATCTCACTATTGGCAGAGGGCTGTAAAAACTGGCTGATATCTGAATTAGGAATATTTTATGCTGGGGCTATAAACGTCCCTCTTTCTATTAAATTAACCGATTCTGACGAGATAAAATTCCGCCTCGAACACTCCCAGTCTAAAATACTAATCGTATCAAAATCTCAATACCAAAAACTCTCCAAACTAAAGGACGAAGTATCCAATATCGAAAAAATAATTGTTTTTGGAAATGGTGAGTTAGAAAAAGGTCATGAGAAAGACATCCTTTTCAACGATGTTTTGCAAATGGGAGATAAATTATTAAAAAACAACAGCTCTCAGTTTGAAGAACGTTGGAATAATATAAATGAAGATGATTACGCCACAATATCTTATACTTCTGGAACTACAGCAGATCCCAAAGGGATAATTCTCTCACACAGAAATTACACTGCAAATGTGGAGCAATCACTTTCTTTATTTGATGTTCCTCATTATTTTATCACACTTTTAATTTTACCCTGGGATCATGCGTTTGCACATACTGTTGGAATTTATCCTTTATTAAAAAACGGAGGATGCATTGCATCTGTGCAGGTTGGGGAAACACCACTTGAAACATTAAAAAACATCCCTGTAAACATAAAAGAGTCAAAGCCATACTTTATTCTTAGTGTTCCTGCATTGGCTAAAAATTTCAAAAATAACATTGAAAAAGAAATAAAATCAAAAGGAAGTTTCACCTGGGGATTATTTAAACATGCTCTTAATATCTCTTACAAATACAATGGAAATGGCCATAACAAAGGAAAAGGACTTAAAGCTCTTTTAAAACCTTTAGTTACATTATACAATAAAATTTTATTCAGCAAGATAAAAGATAATTTTGGAGGAAACCTCCAATTTTTTGTAGGAGGAGGTGCATTATTGGATATCGAGTTACAACGATTCTTTTATGGAATTGGCATCCCCATGTATCAGGGGTATGGACTTTCTGAAGCTGCCCCGGTAATATCATCAAACAATGTAAACCAACATAAAATGGGGTCTTCAGGAATCACTGTTGAAAACATTGAGGTAAAAATTTGTGACGATAAAGGAAACCTGATGCCTAATTATGAAAAAGGGGAAATTGTTGTTAAAGGGGAAAATGTAATGGTTGGTTATTGGCGAAATGAGGTTGCCACAAAAGAAACAATAAAAGATGGCTGGCTCCATACGGGCGACTTAGGATATTTTGATGATGATGGCTTCTTATATGTAATGGGCAGGTTTAAAAGCTTACTTATTTCTGATGACGGAGAGAAATTTAGTCCGGAAGGTATTGAAGAAGCTTTGGTTGAGAACTCAGAATATATCGATCAGTGTATGCTGTACAACAATCAAAATCCTTACACTGTTGGACTAATCGTTATTAACAAAGAAGCCATTAAACGATGGCTAAAAAACAAAGTTATTGACAAAAAAACGAGAGAAGAAGCTATAATTGAAGTAGTAAGCAACTCCATTAATCAATTTAGAAACGGAGGAAAATTTGAAAAAATGTTCCCGCAGAGATGGCTACCCACAACTATTTGTATCCTTGAAGAAGGCTTCACAGAAGAAAACAGATTGATGAACAGCACCATGAAAATAGTACGTCCGAAAATCACAGAATGTTATCAGGAGCAACTCGATTTTATGTATACACTGGAAGGAAAAAAGATGTTTAACGAAAAAAATATTTCATCAATAAGACAATTATTAAATTAATACGTTTTTATATCTGAACATATCATCTTAATAGAATTTAACCTAATTTTGTGTTTTAAAGATAGTATTGAAGTTTCCTACAAATGAGAATTTGGATTATGTAGAAGAGGGGAGAGAACAGGCTCAAAGAACCTCTAGCAACCAACTTGCTTAAGATTAAGGTGCTAAAACCTGCCCTTGGTGGGAATGATAATTATAAATTAAGAAGCAGAAAACATAATGATTGACATTAGAAAAGAATTAGAACGAAGAATTTTAGTACTGGATGGTGCAATGGGTACCATGATTCAGGCTTATAAACTTTCTGAAGAGGATTATAGGGGCGAGAAATTTAAAAATATTTCAGCGGATCAAAAGGGAAACAATGATTTACTCTCTATTTCACAACCTCAGATAATAAGTGAAATACACAAAGAATATCTTGAAGCTGGTGCTGATATTATAGAAACGAATACATTTAATGCAAACAGGATTTCTTTAGCTGATTACAAATTAGAAGAGTATGTTTATGAACTAAATGTAGCTTCAGCAAAAGTAGCTAAAGAAGCAGCTAATCTTTATACAAACAAAACTCCGAACAAACCTCGTTTTGTTGCTGGTTCAATCGGCCCTACAAATAAAACTGCTTCTCTTTCCCCGGATGTAAATGATCCTGGTTACCGTGCAGTTACCTATGATTTTCTAAAAGATGTGTATGCAGAACAAACTAGAGGTTTAATTGACGGTGGTGTTGACGTTTTACTTGTTGAAACTGTTTTTGACACACTCAATGCAAAAGCTGCATTATCAGGAATCAATGAGGTTTTTGTTGAAAGAAATATCAAAATCCCGGTAATGGTTTCCGGTACGATTACTGATGCCAGTGGACGGACATTATCCGGACAAACCATTGAGGCTTTTCTTCACTCCTTATCGCATGTTGAATTATTAAGTATTGGGGTTAACTGTTCTTTAGGTGCAAAAGAGATGAAACCTTATGTTGACACACTCTCAAAAAGTGCCCCTTTCTATGTAAGTGCTCATCCCAATGCCGGACTTCCTAATCAATTCGGAGAATACGATGAAACACCTCTTATGATGGCCAACCAGTTAAAAGACTTTGTTGGCGATCAATCAGTGAATATTATTGGAGGTTGTTGCGGTACTACTCCGGCCCACATCCGTGCTATGGCAGAACTGGCAGAAAAAAGTAACAAACGCAATATCCCAAACATACAGCCAAAGACTACACTAAGTGGATTAGAACCACTTGTTATTTCAAAAGAGTCTAACTTTATTAATATAGGTGAACGCACAAACGTTGCAGGCTCAAAGAAATTTGCCCGCCTCATCAAAGAAGAAAAATATGACGAAGCGCTGGCTGTTGCCGCTAACCAGGTAGATGGAGGAGCACAGGTTATTGATGTCTGTATGGACGACGCCATGCTCGACGCCGAAAAATCGATGGTTAAATTCTTAAACCTGATGGCTTCTGAACCCGATATTGCTCGGTTACCCGTAATGATTGACTCATCAAAATGGAGCGTTATTGAAGCTGGATTAAAATGTGTTCAGGGAAAAGCTATTGTGAATTCAATAAGTTTGAAAGAAGGTGAAGATCAATTTATTGAGCATGCTAAAAAAGTTAAAGAATATGGTGCTGCAGTTGTTGTTATGGCTTTTGATGAAAAAGGTCAGGCAGACAGCTTCGAACGCAAAACAGAAATCTGCAAACGTGCTTATGATATTCTTACACAAAAATTACACTTCCCGCCACAGGATATAATCTTTGATCCAAACATACTGGCTGTAGCAACAGGTATTGAAGAACATAACAATTACGGTGTTGATTTTATAAACGCAACGAAATGGATTAAAGAGAACCTGCCTTATGCGAAAGTAAGTGGAGGTGTAAGCAACCTTTCTTTCTCCTTCAGGGGAAACAATCCTGTTCGAGAAGCGATGCATTCTGCTTTCTTATTTCACGCTACTAAAGCGGGAATGGACATGGGAATTGTGAATCCCTCCATGCTCGAAGTTTATGATGATATCCCAAAAGACCTACTTGAACTTGTTGAAGATGTAATTTTAAACAGACGGGAAGACGCAACAGAACGATTAATCAGTTTTGCAGAAAACATTAAGGTAGACGATAAAAAAGAAATTCAGACTAAAAATGAATGGCGTGAGAAGAAAGTTGAAGAACGTTTAAGCCATGCATTAGTCCGGGGAATTGACCAATATATTGAAGAAGATGTGCTGGAAGCACGCAAAAATTACGACAGAGCCCTAAATATCATTGAAGGTCCTCTTATGGACGGGATGAATATTGTTGGTGATTTATTTGGTTCTGGCAAAATGTTCTTACCTCAGGTGGTAAAGAGTGCCCGTGTAATGAAAAAAGCGGTTGCTGTCCTGCTTCCATTTATCGAAGAAGAGAAAAAATTAGATAATACCGGTGATAGCAATGGAAGTTCTGGAAAAATCTTACTTGCCACGGTAAAAGGTGATGTACACGATATCGGAAAAAACATTGTTAGTGTTGTACTTGCTTGTAACAATTATGATGTTATTGACCTTGGTGTAATGGTCCCTACGGAAAAAATACTTCAGGAAGCTATCGATAACAATGTTGATATAATTGGATTAAGTGGTCTAATAACACCTTCACTTGAAATAATGGTGGAAGTTGCACAAGAAATGGAAAAACGAAAATTCACAAAACCATTGCTTGTAGGTGGGGCAACAACATCAAAGATTCATACAGCTGTTAAAATTGAACCCAACTACAATCATCCTGTTATTCATGTTAAAGATGCATCAAAAAGTGTTGGAGTAGTTAGTAACCTTCTTTCAAAAGTTAACAGGGGCAATTTTATTGACGAAATAAAAAAAGAATACTCCGGCCTTCGCAAACTCCATGCAGGGGCAAAACAGAAAGTCTCTTACTTATCTATTGAAGAAGCAAGAAAAAACAAACTTGAAATCGACTGGAATAATAGTCCTATATACAAACCTACTTTTCTGGGAGAAAAAGTCTTTTCAGAATATCCCCTGGAAGAAATCCGCGATTATATAAGTTGGATTTTCTTTTTCATTGTATGGCAGTTGAAAGGTAAATGGCCTGATATCCTCAATGACCCAAAACAAGGAGAAGAGGCCCGAAAGCTATTTGATGATGTAAATAAATTACTGGACAGACTTATCAACGAAAAGATAATGAAGGCAAATGGCGTTATTGGTTTTTATCCAGCAAATTCTGTAGGTGATGATATTGAAGTATACAACAATGAGAATCGCTCTGAAATAATCGCTGTATTTCGAAATCTGAGAAATCAAAAACTTAAAGAAGATTCTCTTCCTAACCTTTGTTTATCTGACTTTGTTGCGCCAAAATCATCGGGTAAGATAGATTATATAGGAGCTTTTGCCGTTACAGCAGGATTGGGTATCGAGCATTATCTAGAAGAATTTGCTAAAGACCATGATGATTATAACGGCATTATGATAAAAGCTTTGGCAGATCGTCTTGCAGAGGCATTTACAGAACTGATACACTTAAAAATAAGAAAAGATTTCTGGGCATATGCCCCTGAAGAAAATTTATCTCTAGAAGATATGTTATTCGAAAAATACCAGGGAATAAGGCCAGCACATGGTTACCCTGCTTGTCCTGATCACTCAGAAAAAGAAACACTTTGGAAATTACTTAATGCAGAAAAAAACACAGGAATTACACTTACTGAGAGTTTCAGCATGTTTCCTGCTGCTTCTGTGAGTGGACTTGTTTTTGCTCATCCACAATCCAAATATTTCTTTGTTGATAAAATCAGTAAAGATCAAATTGAAGATTACGCAAAAAGAAAAAACATATCTGTTAAGCAGGCTGAGAAATGGCTTGCATCAAACATAAATTATTAAACAATTCCGAGTTATTAGAAATATGAAGATTACAGAAATAATCAAATCACAAAAAAAAACGTATTCATTTGAATTTTTTCCACCAAAAGATGAAATCTCTGCTGTTGATTTTGGGATCAACCTGGGGCAATTGATGAAACTATCGCCCTCGTTTATTACTGTTACATATGGTGCTGGTGGCTCAACCCAGGAACGAACTTTTGGGTTGGTGGATTACATCCAGAATAAAATTGGCTTGCCTACCATGGCACATTACACCTGTGTTAATGCAACTCGCGATAAAGTAAAAAAAGATTTGGAATTGCTTTATGAGAGAGGTATTAGAAACCTGATGCTTTTAAGAGGGGACCCACCAAAAGGAGAAGGAAAATTTACGCCTATAGAAAATGGTTTTCGTCATGCCAGTGAGCTAATTGAGTTTGCAAAAAAACTTGACTTGTTTGCAATAGGAGGTGCTGCTTATCCGGAAAAACATCCTGAAGCTGATTCATTGGAGCTTGATATCCAAAACCTAAAAACAAAAGTGAACGCTGGTGCAGACTTTCTGATAACCCAGTTATTCTTTGACAACACTGCTTATTTTGATTTTGTAAGTAAAGCCGGAGAGCAAAAAATTGATAATCCAATTATACCTGGAATAATACCGATTACTAATTTCAACCAGATAAAAAGATTTGGTGAAATGTCTGGAGCAAAAATCCCTACTGAATTAAGCGAGAAAGTGAAAGAACATCAAAAAGATCCAAAGAAAATTTATCAGACAGGGATGGATTTCGCTATCAGCCAATGCCGGGAATTACTGGAAAAAGGAGCTCCTGGATTACATTTTTATACGTTAAATAAATCACGGGCAACAGTTGAAATTTTTGAGACGTTGAAGAGTGATTTTGAGAAGTATAGGTAGATTTAAATTCTTGCTTCCTGAATAACTCAGATTTGTAATCTGTGATGATTTTTAATGACTCAGCATAGCTTGTTATGTCATGCTCCCAAGAACCTGATACAGCAGAAAATTCTTTTTTATTCAAACAAGCTTTGAGCAAATACTGAGAGATAATTACGCCAGTTATTCCAGGTATGTCCACCATTTGTTTCAATGTATTCATATTCCATCCCTAAATCATCCATCTTTGATTTTAACTCTTCAATACCATCTCTCAAAATTTGAAAATCATCCCTTCCGACTGAAATCCAATATAATCTATAACCATCATCCCTTTGTCTTTTTAAATTTTCATTCAAATTTTGATAAACAGGCGATGATGGATAATTCTCGGGTTTATTGTTTAAAGCTGCTGAAAACAAGCCAATATAGTCGAATCTATCTTGATAATATCTGGATATATAACATGCATGATAACCACCCATAGATAATCCGGCAATAGCTTGGTTAGCTTTATCTGTTTTTACCCGATAAGTATTATCAACAAAAGTCATTATATCTTTGAACGATTCCTCAAATTTGCCATCCATTGTATTAGGAAGATTAAATGAAGGAAATGTCAATCCTTCACTTCCGTTTCCTGGAGCTGCTTCCTGAGATATATTTCCATTTGGCATAACAACAATCATTGGTTTTGCCTTTCCCTGAGCTATTAAGTTATCTAATATCTGTGCCGCCCTACCTGTACCAAGCCATGCTCCTTCATCACCTCCGATACCGTGCAATAAATATAAAACAGGATATTTTTCACCCGAATTTTCATAACCCGGGGGTGTATAAATAGCAATACGTCGATCTTTTTTTACTGTTGGTGAATTGTACCATGGGTAACTTACAGTGCCATGAGGCACTTGGTTTATTATATATAAATCTGTTTCTTCATTACCTCCTATAATAAAATAGTTTGATATGTTAGCTACATCACGTTGAACATGCACATAATTAGGAGCTATTGTTTTTACACCATCAACGATATAATAGTAGGAATATAATTCTGGAGACAGACTTTCTGTTTTATATGACCAAACTCCGTTTTCTCCTTTCTTCATTTCTCTTGATTCTCCATATTCAAGCCATCCTCCAGAAATAAATACAGACAAAGCATCAGGGGCATTAAGCTTAAAGGTAACAGTATTATTATCATGAATTTCAGGTGAAATTATTTTTCCCCCTTCAAAAAGTGCTTGTTGTGCTTTTAAATGGCCAACCATTAATGCTAGAAAAAACGAAAGTATAACTATTCTTTTCATTGATAAATCGAATTGAATTGTTAAAATATTTTTAATATCTCAATCATATAAATTTATTTAACCTTTGGTATTTCCTGAAGTATAAATGGTTCTCCTGGTGCTAACACAAAAATACGTTCTGGATTAACCACTCTAGATTTTAATTTTTCAGGATCTCCATTGAATGGTGTAAAGTCTGGCGCATCGACAGTTCCCCAATGACAAAGTAAAAGTGGTGTATCAGGATAGGTATTAGCAAATTTCACAGCATTTTCGAATCCAAAATGCCACTCACTATCTGAAAAGTCAAAAAATATTGCATCCGGCTCAGGCATTTTTAGGTGATGTTCGGGGATTAATCTTGAATCTCCAGGTGCCCAAATAATCCCGTCCAGTGTTTCTATCCAGAAACCACAAAAATCTTCATCTTTGAAAAAACGCTGTCCTGGTTGCGGATACGAATTTTGATATGCATGCTCTGCTGGTGTTAGAGTAACTTGTATATTTTCAAAATTAAAAACTTCGTTAATATCGTGCCCAAAAGAATTTAAGCCATGGTTCTTCATTAAAGAATCAACATAATGGGTAGAATGGTATTCTACAGTTACTTTGGATAAATCAACTGTAGTTGGCACACTATAATGATCGTTGTCACTATGTGTAACCAAAATAGCGTCTAAATGAGGAACATCCTCTGTTTTTATTGGCTCTTCAATTAAAAGGGGCATATCAAATCCTTTTAATACGGGATCCACCATAAAAGTCGTACCTCGACTATTAATAAAGAATCCTGCGCCCCCTAACCAACGGATAACAGTTTGCTCAGATGGCACAAACGCCTCTCCTGCAAAAAACTGAGCTGGAGGGGCTTTTGCCTGATAATCTTTTAGTTCAACATTTGTCTGTGCCCAAAGGTTATTGAATGTAAAAATCAGTAATAAAATAAAAGATCTCACTTTATTTATGCTATTCATACTGCTATATGTGTTTTAATTATTTATCTTAAATGCTCCCTTTTCTTTGATACTTTTATTTGTTTTTTATTGCAAACCATAAATGGTGCAACCTAAACTAAAGCCCAGTCATTTTTTTGTGAAATTCAGGGTAACGCTCTCCTTTTATGGTGATTTTTGCGATAGATTCTTCAATCTCGCGAAGGTCATCTGTTGTAAGCTCCACATTGATTGCGCCAAGGTTCTCTTCTAACCTGCTCTGTTTTGTTGTGCCAGGTATAGGGACAATCCAAGGCTTTTTTTTCAGCAACCATGCCAATGCAACCTGGGCTGGTGTTGCATTTTTTTTCTGTGCAATATTTTTCAACAACTCAACTAAAACAAAGTTTGCCTTCCTGTTTTCCAGGTCAAAGCGAGGAACTCTATTTCGAAAATCATTATTGACGAATTTTGTGTTTTCATCAATTTCCCCTGTTAAAAAACCTTTCCCCAAGGGGCTAAATGGTACAAAACCTATTCCTAATTCTTCCAGAGTTGGCATTATATCCTTTTCAGGTTCTCTTGTCCAAAGTGAATACTCACTTTGCAGGGCAGTTACATTACATTCGGCATGAGCTCTACGGATTGTTTGAGGGCCAGCCTCAGAAAGTCCCCAATATTTTACCTTTCCTTGTTGAATTAAATCCTTAATTGTGCCTGCCACTTCCTCAATTGGGACACTTGGATCAACTCTATGCTGATAATATAAATCAATTGCTTCAACTTTTAATCGTTTAAGGGATCCTTCTACAACTTTTATTATATGATTAGGCTTACTATTTAAGGAATTCCATCTTGAATATTCCTCACCATCACTAAGTGGGGCCCATCCAAACTTTGTTGAAATAACTACTTCATTTTTAAAAGGCATTAACGCTTCTCCAACTAATTCTTCGTTAGTATAAGGCCCGTATACTTCTGCTGTATCAAAAAATGTTACTCCTTTTTCAACAGCAGAATGAATAAGCTTTGTCATATCAGCCTTATTCTTTGAACCACCATAAGACCAATTCATCCCCATACATCCAAGCCCTAAAGTTGAAACTTCAAGATTACTTTTTCCTAACTTTCGTTTTTCCATATAACCAGTCTTTTATTATTTTTATTTATTTTTTTATTAACATGACATGGTTATTTCCTTGTATATTTATTAATTATATTATAATTAAGTACTACATTCCAAACAAAATTTTTACTCCCAACAATATTTGAATTAAGGGTTTTATTGATTACTGAAGAAATCGAAAACGGACAATCCTCTCGTGACAACGTAAATGATGAAGTAAAATAGAAGCCATCATTAGTATCCATTTTTAGAAAATATAACTGAGGTTTAACGCTCAGGTATATTTTTTCGGAAAGGGACATTGAGGAAAAATTGGTATTAACAGTAAGAAAATGTGAATTTTTTAAGCCTTCCTGGAATCCTCGGGAATACAAATAATACATACCAATACTAATCTTATCAGTGATTAAATATCTTGGAACAATTTCGCCAACAAGATAACGTTTGGCTTGAATAAAGTCTTTTGTTTGATTGTCGACTTCTGCACTAATTGTATTGAATAAGAGGCTTGGATGTGCTCCAACTCCAAGCCTGAATTTACCTGAGTTTACCAGCTTATAACGCCACCACAAAATCATAGCCCAGGGTTGGCCTTCAAGGGAAAATTTAAACTGAGGATCAAATGTAAGGCGATTACCAATCGACATTTCAAGAATACCGGCAGGTTCCCCCAATGAAAATGTTGGTATAAGTGAAATACCATTATTAGTAACAGAAAAAGTTGTTTTATAGTTAAGCTCATTTTCTTCCTTTTCTTCTGTTTGCGCAGAAACAGAACTGGTAAAGATTACTAAGAACAACAAAAAAATAATAACTATGCTTTTTATCATAACCAAAACTTAATTTTTTTCGCAAAAATAAATTTTGTAGCACTAGTCCTGGTTTTCCCTAAAGCTCAAATAATTTTTCTCTGTGGCTCACTATTGTGTGGGGGCGACCCCAAACCTTTTTTTAAACGCAGTAGAGAAATGCGACAAGTTTTTGAAGCCTACTTCATGATATACATCAGAAACTTTTTTATTATCTATTTTTAGTTTATCATATGCAACTTTTAACCTTTTTTCCATAAGCCATTTTTGCGGTGAAAGAAAACTAATTTTTCTAAAGTCCCTTTTAAAAGAGGCAAGACTTCTTCCTGTATAATTAGCAATATCTTCTATTGAAAAATCATACATGTAATTTTTATCCATAAAATCCAGAATATCAATTTTCCAGGGTTCAGTAAAATCAAACAAGCAAGAATAAAATCCAGGATCAATATTTAATAATGTATATATACCTTCCTGTAATTTTAAATTCATTATTTGTTCCCGTGGTTCATTTGTTGAATTAAAATAAGGCTTTAGTGACTCAAACAAACTTTCTATTTCTGGATTATTAGGCAGCTTAACCAAGCTATTTTTTATTTTTTTTATATCTGTAGGTATTTCTGATTTATCTAAGCTATAAAAAAAATCTCTTAAAAATTTACGGTTAAAAACCATAAAAATTGCTTGAAACTGTTGTCCATCTTTTGCTTTTTTAGTTAAAGTAAGACGATGATCCTTACGGATAAAGACACATTGTCCTTTATGTATTTTAGTTTTTTCACTCCCTTTCTCAGCCAACATTTCTCCAGCATATATATAGGCAAGTGAATGATCTTCTATCATTTTATGACAACGGATATCATCATTAAAATAATAACTAAAAAAAATATTGGAATAATTGAAAATCAATGTTTCAGCATGTTCCATATTGGATATTTTGAAAATTAAAGACTTAATTCAACTTCAAAATTAAACAATAAAAAAATAAGTGTTAAAAATCATATTTTTAAAAATGAAATTCTGATATAAACAGATATAATATTTTTTGTATCCTATCGATGAGCTATTATTTCGCTAATAACGGATTTGGATAGTTGCTCATAATAAAAAAAGGCCGGCGAGAGACTGAAATTTCGACCTTTTCCGACAAAATATGAGAATAGCCATTAAAAAAGAGCCAGGAAACGCTGCTAGCAAACCTGGCTCTCACTATAGAAAGGCGACTAACCACTATAATGTACCTGTTAACCTAATTTTAATCAGAAAGAATCTACTCAACCTTATTATTTCTCCCTCTTCTCTTTGTTTCTAAAATAATATAGCTTATTCTGGATTTTTTAACATTTCAAAAATTCATAAACCATATTCACTAGTTATAATATTCAAATTTAAATTATTCATACTTCGAAAGAAATACTCTTTTCTTTGAAACAGACAATCTTGATAATGAAATGGACAATATGCACGAATGAAATGCCAATGGTTTAATAATTGTTTTGTCTTCCATCTTTTTTTGAGTAAGAATTGGATATTATTTAAAGTAAAATCATTATTATAGCTAAAAAAAACAATTCTAATTCACACCTCCGCCCAATGCTTTATAAAGGTTAACTCCAAAAGTTAATTGTTCTAACTTATCATTAACCTGGCTTAACTGTGCAGAAAGTAAATCTTGCTGAGCTGAGAGCACTTCTGTATAAATAGCTTCACCTGCAATCAATAAATCTTTTGAATAATCTACAGCATTTGTCAAGGAGGTTATTTGCTTGTCCCTGAATTCATTTACTTTCAAAGAAGATTCATAGCCGTAAAGAATATCAGAAATCTCCTGACCTGCGTCCAGTATGGTGCTGCGAAATGTCAGTAGAGCTTCTTCCTGTTGAGCCTTGGCAATTTCCAGGTTACCTTTTAACTGACGTCTATTAAATACAGGTTGTGTAATACCTGCGGCAATATTTGCTGCAATATTTTCTGGCTGAAAAAAATCCGTAAAATCTCCATCTGATAATCCAAAACTTGCTGAAGTAATTGATAATGTAGGATAAAAACTTGCCTTAGCTGCATCAACAGTAGCATAAGCAGCGAGAACATCCAACTCTGCCCGTCTCACATCAGTCCGGCGGGAAAGTAGTTGAACAGGTACACCTACTTTCATATCAATATTTATGGACTGTTCATCGATTGATGATCGTTCAACTATTCCGAGTTTTCTACCTAAAAGAATACATATCATATTTTCCTGTTCCCGAATCTGAGTTTCTAATGATGGAACTGAAAGTTCTGTACTATATAACAATGCTTTGCTCTGTTCTACAGATGAAGCATTCTGCTGTCCTGCATCTTTTAAAGCTATTATTGTTTCTGTGCTTTCTCTCAAAAGCACAATGGTTTCTTTTGTTATATTTAGTTGCTTGTCAAGAGCTAATAAATTATAATATGCATTAGCAATATTTGCAATAAGCTCGGTCTGAATTAAATTTTTATATTCCTGACTATTGAGATAACTGGCATATTGTGCTTTAGATTTGCTTGCAAGTTTCCCCCATAAATCAATTTCCCAAGAGGCTGAAAAACCCAACGAATTTTGGTTTGAAACATATCCTAAGACATCTCTCCCATTTTCACCTGAACTGCTCCTGGTGTGATCAAGCTGGAATCCTGCTGAGACATCAGGCAGTAAATTTCCCCTTATCATACTTAAGTTAGCTTCAGCTTCCCTGATACGAACCAACGCAATTTGCATATCAAAATTTTGCTCTAACCCTTCGGTTACCAGCATCTGCAATTTTGAATCAGAGAAATACTCTCTCCATGGAATATCTGCCATTGTTATTGTATCCCCATTGTTTGTAATATCCATGACAACACCGTCTGTATCAATATCAGGAGAAACGCTTAAATGTTTATAAGTCTGGCATGATGTAAAACTTATAGCAACAATAATAAACGTAATACCTAGCTTTATATGTTTATATCTGTTTTTATACATTTTATTAAAATTTAAAAGTCAGAATCGTCTGTTGTTACTATTTTTTTACTGCTTATTTTTTCATGCAATCCCTGGAAAAGAATAAATAGTATAGGGACAATTAATATCCCAAAGAATGTCCCAAAAATCATCCCTCCCAAAGCACTTATCCCTATAGATTTATTTCCAATTGCACCTGCACCACTGGCAAAGGCAAGTGGTATCAATCCAATAATCATTGTTAAAGCAGTCATCATAACTGGCCGTAACCTTACAACAGCACCGGAAATGGCTGCTTTAACAATACTCATTCCCTGTTTACGACGTTGTAAAGCATATTCAACAATCAGGATTGCTGTTTTAGATAATAAGCCAATAACCATAACAAGTGAAATCTGGACATAAATATTATTTGTAATGCCACTTCCTTTTATCATGGAAATAAATGTAAACAGATATATCCCTGAAAGCCCAATAGGGAGAGAGAATATCACTGCCAATGGCAGGATATAACTTTCGTATAAAGCCGCCAACAACAGATAAACAAATATTACGCATAACAAAAGAATTATCGCAGTATTATTTTTAGTACCTGCTTCCTCACGGGTCATTCCCGAATAGTCATAACTGTAACCATCAGGTAAATCAATTTCATCGATTAAGTTAAGTACATCGCTAGAAGTATATCCCTGTATATAGTTTGGTATAATAGTAATACCCATAGAAGTAAAAAGGTTAAAACGTGTTAACCCTTGTGGTCCGGTAACATCAACAACTTTTATAAATTGAGTAATTGGTGCCATCTCTCCATTGGATGCTTTAACATAAATATTTTCCAAATCATCTAACTGATCCCTGTATTTTGGTGCGGCCTGTACCATTACACGATATTGTTTACCATAAACATTAAAATTAGAAATATATGCCCCCCCAATATTTTGTTGTAAGGCATTCATCACGTCATTTAAGGTTAACCCGGCATCTTTTATTCTGGGTATGTCTGCTTCTATTTGTTTTTGAGGGAACCGGGGATCAAACGTGTTCATTGCTACCATTACTTGCGGGTTTTTCTGGAGCTTACTCAAAAAGTCTGTAGCAACTTCATAAAAATCATTTATATCGCCACCTGTACGATCCTGTAGCTTTAATTCAACTCCTGTACTCGTCCCGAAGCCCATTATAGTTGGAACTCCAAAAAACATAAAAGATGCATTTTTTATACCAGACGTTTTTTGCAGTAACTGGGCAACAATTTCATCAGAAGTTAACTCTCGCTCATCCCATGGTTCCAGCAAGGCAACTATTCCTGCGTAAGAACTTCCTGAACCACTCATAAAACTGTAGCCTGACATACTCGTTATCGATTTTACCCCACGGACTGTTTCAATAACTTTTGATACCTCGTTAACTACACTATCTGTTTGCTCCAGGGAAGAACCCGGAGAAAGTTCTATGCTGCCCATAATAGCCCCACTATCCTCCTGTGGGATAAAACTTGAAGGTAGCATGTTCATTACTGTGTAAAGGATGCAAGAGAAAAACAATACAACAACAACAGAAATCCAACGGAGGTTCTTTTTAGCTAAAAACATAAGAACTTTTTTATAGACTTCGGTAGCTGCATTAAATAAACGATTGAAATACATAAAAGAGACGTTAATTGGTGTCCTTTTTCTGTCTTTGGGTAAAATATTTTTTTTCAAAAAAAGTGATGAAAGTACAGGACTCAACGTAAGTGCATTAACACCAGAAATGAGAATTGCAACTGTAAGGGTTAGTCCAAATTGTTTAAAGAATACACCACTGGTTCCTCCGATATAGCTAACAGGAATAAACACAGCAGCAGATACCAAGGTCATTGAAATAATCGCCGGTGCAATTTCTTTCAGGGTTTTTATAGCTGCTTTTACAGGATTTTTTTCTCCTGCATCCATTTCTGCGTAAACGGCTTCAACGACAACTATTGCATCATCGACCACCATTCCGATAGCTAAAACTAAAGCAAAGAGTGTTAAAAGGTTTATTGAAAAACCAAATAAGGTAAGAAAGAAAAATGTACCAATAATAGATACAGGAACAGCAATGGCAGGAATAAAAGAAGCACGAAAATTTTGAAGAAAAATAAGGATAATTAACAACACAAGGACAAATACTTCAATTATTGTTTTAATTACCTTGCGCATTGATGCATTTAAAAAGTTACTTACATCCATCTGGTAAGAGTACTCTATCCCGGGAGGAAAACTTTTAGCTGCAATTTTCATTTGCTCCTTTACATTACCAATAATATCCTGTGCGTTAGAACCTGAAGTCTGGGTTACTGCCAACATTACAGCCGGGTAACCATCTCCCCGTATAATCATATCATAAGATTCTGAACCCAGTTCAACATCAGCCACATCTTTTAGTCGCAATACATGTAAATCTTCTGAACGAATTACAATTTCTCCAAATTCCTCCGCAGATTTCAACCTTCCTGTAAATTTTAGTGAATACTGAAATGTTTGTTTACCATTTACGCCCAATTCTCCAGGGGCGGCTTCAATATTTTGATCTTGTAGGGCAGAAATAACCTCGGATGATGTTATTTTATAATTTTTCATTACATCGGGTTTGAGCCATATCCTCATAGAATAGTTCCCTGCACCCATTACGTCAACCCCCCCAACACCAGAGATCCTTTTTAGCTGTGGGAGCACATTAATATGGGCATAGTTCTGAATAAATTCACTATCATAATCTTTATTTGTTGATTTTATCTGCACCATTACCAGGATACCGCTCAAGCTTTTCTCAACTGTAACCCCGTTTTGGGTTACTTCTGATGGCAACAGGGATGAGGCCTGAGAAACCCTGTTCTGTACATTTACTGTTGCAATATCAGGATCAATACCTTGTTTGAAATAAACAGTAATATTGGCAGAGCCTCCGTTGTATGCTGATGATGTCATGTAAGTCATCCCTTCAACTCCGTTAATTTGTTCCTCCAACGGTATAATAACACTTTTTAGAACTGCGTCTGCATTTGCCCCACTATAACTTGTTGACACCCTAACCGTAGGTGGTGCAATATCCGGGTATTGTTCTACAGGCAAACTAAAAATGCCAATAATCCCTAATACAACAAAAAATATGGAAATGACCGTTGATAATACCGGTCTTTCTATAAATGTTTTAAGCATTTTAATTCTTTTTAAATTATTGAACCTTTATTTTTGTGCCGTTTGAAAGACTTATAATGTCATCTATGACTACCTTATCTCCCTGCTGTAAACCATCAAGGATAACATAGCTCATTCCATCAGGAGTCGGTGATACATCTATTACTTTTTGAACTACAGAATCGCCTTGAACTTTATAAGCAATGATTTTATCCTGTTGACTAAATGTAGCCTTTTGAGGTATTGACAAGACATTATCTAAATATTCAGGGATTATTACTTGTCCGCTTGTCCCACTAAGCAACAAACCATTTTCATTTGAAAACAATGCCCGAATATTTACCGTCCCTGTTGTTTGGTCTACTACTCCCGAGATAGTTACAATGCGCCCCGGTTCTTCGTAAGTCACTCCATTGGAAAGTAAAAAAGTTACTTCGGGCATATTTTTAATTTTTTCAGCTTTTGTTTTACCTTCCCATTTATTTAAAAAATTATACAATTCTTTTTCGTTCATTGAGAAATAAGCATATATATTAGAAGTGTTGGCTACCGTTGTTAAAACACTATTGTTATCTACCAGGCTACCTAGACGGTAAGATATCGTACCAACAACACCATCAACGGGGCTGGTTACTGTAACCCAACTCAACGTTGCTTTGGCTTGATCTAATGCTGCTTTTGCAGAATTTAACGAATTCTCATAAGATTCTAATTGAACATTACTTATTATATTCTTTTCCGCAAGAGGGCGCATCCGTTCTACATCAAGTTTGGCAGTGTTATATGTGGCCTGGGCCTCTTCAAAAGTTTTAACAGAGGAGGGTGAATTAATTTTAAACAATGGTTGCCCTTTTTTCACCTCTACTCCTTCATCGACAAATACCTTTTCGATAAAACCATCAACCCGAGGTTTAATTTCAATGTCTTCCTGACCTTTCAGGATAGCAGGGTACTCAGAACTCAACTCTATTTTCTGTGGCTCTAAAACACTAATTTTATATGGTTTAGGCTCAAAAGAAGACATATCCTGAACGTTCTCTTTGCTTTTACAAGATGTAAAAAGTATAATAAGAGACAAAGCCCTAAATAAAAAATTTCTAATTTTCATAATTTCATATTATTATTCATTGTTCATATATTAATATTTTTATTTATTGTGCTTTCCGGGGAAAATAATGCAGGTTCACGCCAATAAAATGATATTGCAAACAATAAAAGCATAACTATTGGCAGGATGCTGGATGAATACGTTATAATACCAATTCCAATAACCCCTCCCCAAAAGGCACATATCAAAAGAAACCCAATCAGCATAGTTGATTTAAACAAATAAAAAATTACACTGATAAGTTCTATAACCCCCAGGTAGATTAATTTATCCTTAACCCCTAACGTTTCATACAAATTAGAAATTAGCGGGATATTCATAAATTTAAATACGGCCGAAGCAATCATAAGAATAGCTGGCAACCAGTAAAACTTTGTTTTGGCTTTAATTAGTAGATTCATGTGCGTTAATTCAAATTAAGCACAAATTAAACCTGTATAAAAAAGGTAAGGAATAGTAAGTATTATGAAATTGACAATCTTTGAAATAAAATGGACAATAACTATTAATGAACTGCCAACCACTCTAAAAACTGGGTAGTTTTTAGTTTTCCGACCAATATCTGGTTTTCATAATCAATAGTAAGGTGAATTAAAATTTTTCTATTCAAATAGCGGGTAGCATTTTTTATAGCTTTTCGATTGACTAGATATTGTCGGTTAGCCCTAAAAAACATTGTCCCACAAAGTTTTTCCAATTCTTCAAGGGTATGTGAAATTATATGTTTTTTATGGCCAAAGGTTAAAACAAAAACATAATTATCTTCCAGGTAAAATAAAGCTATACTTTTTATTTCAATTGGGATAATTTTATCTCCTTTATTTACTATAATAGAGTTATTCTGAATGGACGGTGCTTGTTTTATCATATCCATGATTTGAATAAAAGTATCCGGCTGATAATGAGCCTTTCCTTTTAACAACCTGTATTTTTCGATAGAATTTGATACTGAGTTTTTTGTAAAGGGTTTTAATAAGTAATCAATCCCATTAACTTCAAATGCTTTTAATGCATATTGATCAAACGCAGTACAGAAAATTACAGGGATTGATAGTTTAACCTTTTTAAAAATCTCAAAACTATTGCCATCTGGAAGCTGGATATCAGAGAAAATTAGATCGGGTGGCAGATTGTTTTGAAAATACAAAACAGCTTCTTCAACTGTATATAAAATCTTTTGTATTTCAATATCATGGTCAATATTATGTAGAGTATTGGCTAAATCCTGTGCAGTTAATTTTTCGTCTTCAATAATAACAACATTTAGCATAATCTTTCCTTTTGAAACAATTTAATTGTTACTGAAAATAATTCTTGTTTGTTTTCAATCTTAATAGGCAATCCATCGATAAGCAAAAAACGTTTATTAAGGTTTTTTAGTCCCATGCCACTTTTATTTTCAATTTGTTTTGGTATTTTATTGTTCTTTATCTCAATACAGTTATCCTTATAAACAATGGATAATTTTAGTGGATTAGAACTAGTAAACGCATTGTGCTTAATAGCATTTTCCACAAGGGTTTGTAGAGCATAAACAGGAACGAAAAAAGATTGCCGGATATTTTCCGGAATATTAATCTCACAAAAAAAAGAATCCCCAAACCTTATTTGTTGTAAAGCAATATAATCATTTGTGAATTTTAGTTCTTTCTCGAGTAAAACTAATTCATTAACATGCGACGAAACTGTAAACCTTAGAAATTCTGATAATTTTATTAAGTATTCTTCAGCCTGCTCTGTATTGGAATTTATTAATGATTTTAGAGTACTAAGTGCATTGAATAAAAAATGAGGCTGCAATTTTTGAATTAATTGTTGTTGTTCTGCTTCGAGATTTTTTATTTTAAGAAAAGCTAACTCACTATCCATCTGTTCTTTTTTAGAACGATTAATAATAGAATTAATAATAATTAGAATAATTGTATTTAACGTTGCAGCATTCAAAAATGGAAAAATTGGAGGTGGGATATCTTTCCGTGGCGGAAAAATTGAACTTGAAAAGATCATAAAAAGTGCTATTAAAAAAAAAGCAAATAGAAAACTAAGAAAATAATTTTTCCAAATGTTCCTTGAATTTTTTATCCTATTCTCAGAAAATAAAAACACATTAAACAACCACTGCAATAAAATAATAAAAGTAAATACAAAAATACTTTTTATAAAAAAACTATACGGCTGATTCCCAATAAATATTAATGGTGAAAGTTCGAACACCGCTATTATTGGAGACGAAAGAAATGCTGTTTTATATAATTGCTTTCGGTACATCAGTATAAAACTAATAATTTCAAATATCTCATACAATTCATAATTTAGAGTTTATATGATTAATAGCTCTAATTCTATTTCAGCCTAAAATATTCATAATAAGGTTCTCCCTTTCGCTGAATTAGATAACTTAATGCAAAGGTCATATTAAAATTATTCATTGTATTGTATGAATTTAGTGAAATGTGATATGAAGTTCTAACATTTAACCTTAATTGATCTGACAAATTTATTTCTAATCCCGGACTAAACATTAAACTACCACACGAGTATTGTTTCATTTCCATGTCTGGATTACTCCCTTTTATCTCTGCATATATTAATGATAAATGAGTATGTGAAAATCCCAGCGACATGTAAGGTTTAAATCCGTTTGATTGTGTTACATAAAAAAAACGAGTTAAACTTAAGCTTCTTGTAAACATCATTGACTCTGATATTTCTTTATTTATATCAATATCCATAGGATCCATGTCTCCTTTCTTTTTATTCAAAAACATAATCTGATTAAATGCTAAGGAACTCCAAATCTTATATTTCTCATTTAAATTTTTCGCTATCTGAAATTCAACTGCAGATATTACTCGTGGAAATTCATCATCTGTTTTAATGGGACCTGGATAATGTCTTGAATAACCTACTCCAACTTCCCATGCCCTATTATTAGGTTCTAATTCAGCTATTGATATTTTTTTGAGTTGATCCAAATCAAATTGCCATAATTTAGTTTTACTTTGAGCACTGACAATTTCTTTTAGATTCATTTTGTTATATCGTACAACTTTAAATTCTGTCGAATCAACTATTGGAGGTCCTGTTTGAATATAATATTTAGACGGGAACAATCTATTTGACAACTGTTTATACTTATCAAAAAAAACCTTATTACCAACAACTATTAAATAGATTCTGGTTTTATCAATACTTTCTTCCTGGTTTATTACTATGTTAATAGAATCTACGATTCCATTTATTGACACTTGTGATGCATTTACTAATAAAAATGATGACTTTGAGCTACCACAAAGATTTTGTATTGAATCACCCATATTTTCTACTAAAACATCCTGACTCAGCATTACTACCAGAGGATGCAAATTTTCTGTCTCATTGAAATATTCAAAGTTTTGTCCAGACAAAATATTTAAAACCAGAATTGTAAAAGAGAATGTGGAAAGCACTCTTTTTATTAAAGAATTTCCTTTTCTAATTAATACATTCATAAAATAGGAGTTATAATCATTCAAAACTAAAAATCTACTATCTCTTAATCTAGCAGAGGAACTCTGTATACTTCTTTTGTAACGGAACATGCATTAAAATATCCTAAGGCTCCATTTGTAATATTGGATACTGGATTAGAAGGAGAAGCGGATTGACTGGCATCTCCACTTGCTGTTCTGAAATATTCATAGACATCCTCATCTACTGCTTCCAGCCAGATAGTTACCTTATCTCCAGTATCAATTTCGTCTCTGTTCATTCCCATTGAAACAGGAGAATAAGTAATTGTATCTCCTTCATATAAATCATCTGAGATAGTATAGAATTCATCCATTTGTTTACTGTTAATAAACTTTACAATTCGATAATAATTCTCAATATTTGCAGGATCTACAAAATCAATAAAAACTTCATATTCATCTGACATTGTACTTTCATCAACATATATTGAGTCAATATCTACAGGATCTGGCATTGTAGAACTTGCTGTATATATTTCATCATCCAGATTCACCGATAAAGTATATGTCCTTCCCGGAACTCCTTCAAGTTTAGAAGTAGTATATATTCCTGTACTTGTTTCTTCAAGCGTATCAATAACTCCAGAATTATCGGAAATTGTTACAAAAGCTCCATATACCTGGGGATATTCATTTTTTTCATCAAAGTCTACTGACCTGGAAATCTCCACTGTATAAGGACCAGATTCATTGTAAATATTTCCTTGTATAACAATTCTAGATTCAATTGATTCTAAATCAAGATCAATTACCCGCTGGCATGATTGCTGAATTATTGCTAGAAATATTAAAAGTATACTGATGTTTTTCATCCTTCATTAAAATTTAAAATTATAAGTTACTGAGGGGATAAATTTAAAAAGAGAGGTAAGTACTACTTCCGTTCGGTCTGAGTTTGTTTCACTATCGCGGAACGTAATTGTATATGCATTATCGCGAGAATAATAATTGTATACAGAGAAAGACCAGCTGGATTCAAATCTGTCTTTTTTTTTCGATTCTCTTGTAGCTCCCAGATCCAGGCGGTGATATGCCGGCATACGTTCCGCATTGCGTTCAGAGTAAAGCATTATCGTTTTTCCATCAATCTCATATTTCCCATTTGGATAAGTAACTGCATTACCTGTGTTGTATACCCAGGTTGCAGAAAAAGTCCATTTTTTGTTTAAGTCATACATCCCAACAATAGATATATCATGGGTTCTATCCTGCCTTGCAGGATAAAAATCGCCGTTATTTATTTCATCGAATTTTCGTTCTGTTCGAGATAAAGTATAACTAATCCATCCATTAAACTTTCCTTGTTTCTTTTTTATATAAAATTCTGTTCCATAAGCCCTTCCATAACCGAATAAAATCTGAGATTCAACATTCTCATTATAATTTAACTCAGCACCATTTTTATAATCAATTTGGTTTTGCATGTCTTTGTAATACATCTCAACAGAAAACTCATACACGTTTTTACCAAAATTTCTGTAGTACCCCAATGAAAATTGATCAGCAATCTCTGGTTTTACATTATTACTACTTGGAATCCATAAGTCTGTTGAATTACCTGAAGTTGAATTACTTAAAAGGTGAAGATTCTGAACATTACGTGCATAAGCCGCTTTAATAGAACTTTCTTTATTTAGGGTGAAATTAAATGTTACACGTGGTTCCAGATTATTATAAGTCGTAACAACCTCATTTGAAGAATATTTTGCTGTATCGATAGTATTTCCTTCTTCATCGTACGTATAAAAGTTACCAGGGCCAAGAGGGCTGAAAGAACTAAAACGAAGTCCATATTCTACACTTAACCTTTCGAAAATTTTTTGTTTATGTGAAAAATAAATAGAATTTTCAAGGGAATATTTATTAGTAAGGTCATCCAGTTGAACATCACCTGTACTAGTTATTGCACCTGGTACAATTCTATGATAAATAGAACTAAATCCAAATTTTATATAGTTGTTGTTTCCCATAAAAAACTGGTAGCTCTGTTTCACACCATAATCCTGTATTCTGGAAATAATATTCATTTCCTCATCGGATTTGATATTTATTTTATAATAATAATTACTGAATATTAATGACGTATTAGAAAACAGACGATTAGAAAATAGATGATTCCACCGGAAAGTTCCGGTACCATTTCCCCAATCTATTCCAAACGAACTCATTCCCATCGCATCTTGACCAAAATATCCTGATAAGAATATCCTGTTTTTATCATTTATTTTATAGTTTGTTTTGGCATTAATATCATAGAAATACAGCTTTGTTGAATTGATATCATCATCTGATGATAATCTCAGGAATAAATCGAGGTATGTACGCCTTGCTGAAACAATAAATGAACTTTTATCTTTTATCAAAGGACCTTCAAAAGTAAGTCTCGAAGAAATTAATCCTAATCCTCCACTTATGCTGTACTCCTTGCTGTTACCATCTTTCGTAATAATATCAAGAACAGAAGATAACCTTCCTCCGTATTCTGCAGGCTCATTTCCTTTGTAAATAGACATATCTTTAACTGCATCGGAATTAAAAACTGAGAAAAATCCCATTAAGTGAGAAGCATTATATACGGTAGATTCATCCAACAAAATTAAATTTTGGTCGGATGCACCTCCCCGTACATTAAAACCACTACTACCCTCCCCTGTTGATTTTACACCTGGTAACAGCTGTATCGTTTTTAATATATCTTTTTCTCCAAATAAAACAGGAATACTTTTAATCTCATTAACACTTAATTTCTGCATACCCGTCTGTGTTTGGATTACATTTTCATTTCTTGCACGGCTAGTAATAACGGCTTCTTCCAGTTCTTTCGTTTCTTCTTTAAGGCTAAAATCTATTTTTAATGATTTATTTAAGTTTACCAACTTTTTATTAGACTCATATCCAATAAACTGCGCTACAACATGATAATTTCCGGAAGGTAACGTAATCGAATAAAAACCATATGTATTGGTTACTGTTCCTTTTCCTGATAATTCTTCAATTATTATTGTTGCGCCAATTAAACTTTCCCCACTTTTATCATCAGTGATGTATCCACTTATTGTATATGATTCTTGGGCTTGTGTGTATAGAGTAATCAATAGTAATAAAAAAAGAATAATAATTTTCGATGATTTCATATTTTATATGTTTAATCCAAAAAACAACAAGATTACACTTGGGTAAGAATATATTACCAGAACCAATCAAACTATGAAATAAATTTTAGAATAGATATCCATCATTCTCGATGGACGAAGAAATTGTTTTTTACATTCATCCAACACATTTTACCTTTCTTGATTGACATCACAAAGGTGATACCAGTTAAACCATATTAGAAGAAGGTTCCTGTTAAAGTGGACAAACTATCAATTGAAGTGACCAATGTGGTAGAATTCTTATCTATTTATTTTGAAAAGTATAAGTAAAATTCTCTTCTTTTATAGATTTAAAATTTTCACATCACTACTCTAAAAATTAGCTATTATTATATATTAGCCGTGTATAAATCCTTTTTTATCAATTGATTTAATAGTATAAAATGAAAAAATTATTAATTATATTTTCTTTTCTATCATTTACCTTGTTCTCATGCGAAAAAGACACAATAGATTATCCTGTAACCTTCTCAACAAAAACTGTATCAGAATATAGCCTTCGAATTTTCACAACAGATGGTGAGATTACATCGGAGTCATTAAAATATGATATTGTGCAGAGATACAAATACCAGCTAAATGCTGTTAGTAATGAAGATCTTAAAGGTAAAATAGTTTGCACTTATATCACAAAAGATTCTGTCGAAATAATTATTGATGGAGTTAAAGAAGCAAAACCAAGAAATGTATTAGAAAATAATGGATTAGTTTATTGGGAGAAACAAGATACAACTGTAAAAGGATATACGTGGCTTCCTTATGATATATTAAAAGCTCAGGAATATATTCCTACATACTATTTGGAGACTCCTTGTGCGTCAGGAAGTGCTTATAAAATTTTAGTTGAGTCAAAAGAATGCTTATATGCAATTAAAAATAAAGGCAAACTTAGTATCCCCATGTTCGATTTTTTCATTAATTATTCTGGATATTTAGTTAAAGAAATTAATAATTCTTTTAAAAATTTAGAAGAGAGGGCATTTAACCATAAAGACACTATCATTATTCAGGAGTATTTAATTGATATGGAAATACTTTAAAATTAAAACCTATGTGTTTACAAAGATTTCTACTCTTTTGATAGTATTCTGCTCTTAATAAAATTCAGGCAGTTATTCCTCTACAACACCACTTTTTTGTATTTTAGAATGGATGGTATTAATTTCCCTTATGGCAGCCGATCCGTACCATGCATGTAATTCCATCACTAAAGAACCATATTGAATTGCAGGATCTGTTTCTGTTAGTCTCTTTGCTTCTTCTATAGTTTCTACATCAAAAATATAAATACCTCGTAAATCGCCGTTATCTAAAAAAGGACCGGCAAGTAATAATTTTCCTTTATTTGCTAATCGTTCTATATTTTTCAAGTGCTCTTTTTGAAGAGAATCGCTTTTTGCCGGATCTTCTGGACGATTGGGGCCTCGTTTTAAGAATGCTATTACATAGGTTCCCATTCCATACTCATCCGCATTTAATTTTTTCGCCAATATAGAATCATAAACGATATTATCGGTTTTCTTACTATCTGTTTCACGTTCAGTTTTATCAGCACAACTTATAACTATGGTTAAAAGGATGAAATAGAACGTAATCTTCTCAATTATTTTTCGTAGCATTAAACTCAATTTATGAATTGATAAAAAATAAGACATTAATGAATAGCTTAACAAAACAAGTCAATATTGGTTCTGTGTTGGCAAAAAAACTTACTGAAGTCGAAATATTAACCATTGAAGAATTAAGAGCTGTTGGTAGCGAACAAGCCTTTATAAAACTTGACACGATAGATTGTTCGGCCTGTATTAATAAGCTTTATGCACTGGAGGGAGCTATACAAGGTATACGTTGGCACAATTTATCACAGGAACGTAAAAATGAGCTTAAAGAGTTTTTTAAGTCAGTAAAAAGATAATCAGTATCCGGTCCTTCTAAATACCGAATACTGATTAACAGAATACTAAAAATCGATTTGAAAAATTTTTATTCCCCCGTTAATCGTAAAATCCTCTACGATTTCTTCTTACAGCGCCTTGCCTTTGGCAAATTTTCTCATCGTTGTTACAGCATTACCAAAAATAATATTCTTTTGTGTTACTAAATGGTAGCAAATGCTACCAAGCAAGATTGGACGTTGCAAATGCAAACGCCCAACCGCATTGATGTTTTGTTTTTAGTTATTCGGACAAACTACGAATATCTGGGAGTTGATATTAACACACTAAATTCTAGTCAAGTGTAAAAATACGCTTAGTCACTGTCAAGGTCTTCATCCATTGACAGTGGTTCAACCAAAACTTGAAGTTTGACATAACACGAAGCTATATAGTTGTATAATTTAATTCATTTTAAACAGTATCTTTGTGTTTATTGAATAATGAATACTTTTGAAGTTATGCAAGCAATAAGACAAATATTAGATGTTAAAAGCCATTCTTTAAACATCCGTTTACCTAATGATTTTAATGCGGATAAGGTGGAAGTAATTATTTTACCACTGGAAGAAAAAACAAAGAAAAAAAAGATTGTCAACTTGAGAGGAAAACTAAATCTTTCGGATGCTCAATACAACGATTTTCAGGAAGATGTAAAAAAATCTCGTGAAGGATGGGAAAAGAATATTTAATTGATACCAATTCCGTTATTGATTACCTGGACAATAAATTGCCCGATAATGCCAATGAGCTTATTGACAGCATTGACTCCAAAATATCTGTTATTATACGTATGGAACTTTTAGCCTGGCCAGGTGCAAGCAACGAACAAACACTTATCCTTAACGAATTTATTAATACTTCTGAGGTCTTTGCTTTGGAAGAGCCTGCAATTCTAAAAGCTATTGAGATTCGGAAAGCTTACAAAACTAAACTCCCTGATGCAATTATAGCCGCTACAGCTTTAGTGAACAAACTCACCATTATTACCCGCAATACAAAAGACTTTGATAAAATTGAAGGGCTTGAAGTTTTGAACCCTTACGATATCTAAAACCATTCCCATCGGTGCGATTTCTTAAATTTTGCTTCTGGCACTGCTTCGGAGTTATCAAAGAATTTCCTGTCACTTTCCTTTTGCTTTCGCTTCTGAGAACGCATTTGCAAGCGTTTAAACCAACTTGGTACTACTGAACTATTATTTTTATAACTCCGGCTCATGGTACTGCAAAGTTAACATGTTGGTTTGTTATAAAAAAGCCCTGGTTTTCCCCGTTAATCGTAGAATCCTCTACGATTTCTTATTTATGGCAGCATTTGCTGCCTTGTCTTTGGCAAATTTTCTCATCGTTTTTACAGCATTACACAAAATAATATTCTTTTGTGTTACTAAATGGTAGCAAATGCTACCAAGCAAGATTGGACATAGTAAAAACTATGCCCAACCGCTTTGATGTTTTGTTTGTATTTTATTCATCTAATCTACGTGCATCAGGGGAACAGTGTATAACCAAGTTGAAATAGCTCCAAATATTGGATTAAAAGCACTTCCAACATAAACGATACGATACCATTAATAATATTTGTGGCTGTCCAATTCAATGTTTCATTATTATATTGAGTAGCTATGTTATTATAAAGCAGAACTGAACTAGTACCAAGACTTGCTATCCCTAATCCTATAGCAACAGGAGGGTTAAGCAAATATTGGAGAAACTAAAGTAAATAAGATATACAAAATAAAAATTAAGATTGAAGAAATTCGTTTACCCCTACTTTCTCCTCTATAATTTTCTATAATCGACAAATACCTTTTATCTTTTAAAAAATAAAAGATATTTAGGAAAACTAAAATTAAAAAAACAATCAATATTTCTTCTATTGATTTAGATTTCCAAATTTTTGTTAATGAAGAAAAATATATTATGTTTAACAAAAACAATCCACCAATAAAAGAGGCGGCTACAATAGCTGCGTTCAATTTATCTCTAGTATATGAAGCGATAAAGAAGCACAAAAAAAACATTTTATGATAAATGTACCTCATCGATTTAATATATTTTTTGATTTCCAGGTGTTTTTATAAGGATTGTAATAAATCCATTTTCCTGTTTTTTGCAACACATCCATTTGTGTATATAGATATTCAAAATTTCCTTGAAAATCGAATATACCAGGAATATTTCCAGAAAAAGGTGCAGCCGTGCTAGCTGCAGTAAAAAAAGCATTCATCCCTAATCTAGCCCAATCTCCCCAAGTAGGGTTATCCTTATTAATTATCCCTTCTAGTGTACTTGCCAACAAAACAAAATTGATTCCTATAGAGCCTACTGAAGTTCCCATGCTTATTAAAGAAACTGTTGAATTACCGTGTGCAGCTAATGCTACAATTCCAAGTCCTGCATCAATTCCTATTAAACCTGAAGCATCATGTTTTGAAATAGAACCTGAATTACCTGCACGATCCAATGGAGCATAAGATTCTTTAAATAATCTTTCGTTAAAAAGGCTTGGATCCAAATAATACTCCTTAACCGCCGTAACAGCAATCTCTTTTACTATGTCATAATATACACCAAACTCTGTTTTCATTTCATAGACATCATACCAGCCCGTCTCAACAGGTTTACTAACCCAATTATAATTTACAGTGATACCCTTTGCGGCATAAACTTTTGTAATTGCCTTTATAAAATCAGGAGTTAAATTACCCCTTTGTGCTGGTGTAAGCGAACTAAAGTATGATTCCATACTTCCCGGTATGGGTGATGAATATGCTGCCCATTCTTCATTTGTTAGTTGCGTAGGATCAATACCTCCACCCCCACTTCCGTTCCATCTCGAAGGTGTATAACTTTCGGAAGGCTCATCGTATTCATTCGTTGCTCTTTGAAAATAGGGCCTATATCCACTCGGGTCTGTGTACTTTAACGGATTGTTCAATACATACGCATACCGGTTATAATGTTGTAAATTCCCGGGGTTTTGTGTCATCGGGTCGGGGCTTAGGAACCGGGCCATTACAGGATCGTAAACACGGCCGTTCATGTTAATCAAGTCAAATTCTGCGAGGTGTTCGTGGAATGTGTATCCCCTTTCAAACTTAAGCCCAGGAAAACTGCTATAGCCCCAGTTTGTAGCATTGCGCTGCCTGCCCCAGGCATCAAAGCTAAGCTCCTGCTCTACAGTGCCGCTTTCATCGGTTATAAAATGTATAGAACCTAAATGGTCAGGGTGTACGTAAAACATCTCATCGTTTGTTTTATCATAAACAGCAGTTATGCCTGCCGGCGTGCTAATGTAACAATATTCTTCATCATCTGGTGTTTCATTATTTATTTTTTCGTATCCTCCTGGTACAAAAATCTTGGTTTTAGTCGAGCTACCATCAGTAAAAACGGTTTTACGGCGGTTAAAATCATGCCCATAAGTAATTATCAGGTTTTTATTTACCTGGGTTAATGTGTCCAGCTTATCAAAAGATGTGTACGTTGCCGATTGAGTTTCCGGTTCGTATGTAACCGAAGGGGTTATTTTGCTAACGGCATGGGGTTGCATTGTATTGTATTCATAAGCCCCCAAATCTCCTTTACTATCAATGTTTCCATTTTCATCAATACCAATATTAATTGTGTTACTGTTAAAGGTAATGGAAGTTAAGCGGTTGAGATCATCGTATCCAAAAGTTTCTGTCAGGCTCCGTATGTTGTCTTCACGGCTGGTAAGGTTACCCGTTGCATCGTCATAATCGTAAATCAAGTCTTGTATACTGCCTGTCTGTATGCGGTCAACAAAACCTGTTTTATAGTCAAAAGTACGGGTAGTTACAAGGTTATTGCCATTGGTATACTTTTCTACCTGCCCTGTAGGTGAAGTTTCCTGCAACTGCCAGATAAGCGAATTGTCACTATCTCTGCGGATTTCATCCTGGTAACCATTGGTATAACCATAGTTTATTTTTAGGTTGCCCGGGTACGTCATGCTGGCCAGCCTGGCTGAGTATTCGTCTTTGTAGGTATACCCAAAAACATAGTTCTGCCCGTCAATTGTTTCAGTCCTGCCCCCCGTTAATCGTAGAATCCTCTACGATTTTTCTTTCTGGCAGCATTTGCTGCCTTGCCTTTGGCAAATTTTTTCATCGTTTTTACAGCATTACCAAAAATAATATTCTTTTGTGTTAATAAATGGTAGCAAATGCTACCAAGCAAGATTGGACATAGTAAAAACTATGCCCAACCGCTTTGATGTTTTGTTTGTATTTTATTCATCTAATCTACGTGCATCAGGGGGATCAGTATACATCAACGGATTATTATAGGCATACCCATACCTGTTAAAATTCTGTGTATAGTCGGGCGCTTGTACAAAATTATCCGGGCTAAGGAAGATGCCAACTACGGGGTCTTGATAAACATCAACAGCACTTAAAACAATTCCAACACCAAATAAACTTCTACTCACACCCCCCGTTAATCGTAAAATCCTCTACGATTTCTTCTTACAGCGCCTTGCCTTTGGCAAATTTTCTCATCGTTGTTACAGCATTACCAAAAATAATATTCTTTTGTGTTAATAAATGGTAGCAAATGCTACCAAGCAAGATTGGACGTTGCTAATGCAAACGCCCAACCGCCTTGATGTTTTGTTTTTAGTTATTCGTGCAAACTACGAGCATCTGGGGGTACTACTTCCGAGTTTTCAAATAATTTCCTGTCGCTTTTTTTCTGCTTCTGTTTTTGAGAACGCATTTGCAAACGCTTAAACCAGCTTGGTACTACTGAACTATTATTTTTATAACTCCGGCTCATGTTGTTGCAAAGTTAATAGGTTGGTTTGGTATACAAAAGCCCCGGTTTCCCGAGGCTTTATGCTATTAACGTGATATTAAGATTGCTGTAATTACAATTAGAATTACATTAAGCCCAAATAAAATGCTTGCTATTGTGTAAGCATAATAAAGCATTCTATATGAAACATCCTTTTCAATAAGTGTTTTCAGTTTCTTAATATCTGATATTTGTGAAAATAAGGGAAAAGTGTTAAAGCCATGCTTTTTAATAATTCCCTTTGTTGTTACTGATAAAATTCCATTAATAATTCCGAGAAAAACCAGTATAATCGCAATATTTTTTAGAAATACTACCATAAATTAAAATTTTAGTGTTGCCCTTAATGGGTCATATCCTGCTGGAGGTGTGTAGAAATTAGTTGTTGTTTTCGATGTAGAACCTCCAAATCCGAAACCAATTCCAACTTTAATAACAATATAACTATCGCCAAAAGAGTCTTCAGGATAACCTGGCGAACTGTTTCCAGAAACACTTAATGAAAAGAAGCTATAATTACCAGTAAATGCATAAGAGGTACCTTCAACATCATTTATGCTATAACTATCTTTGACAGGAATAATGACAAACGCATTAAAGCCTACTGAAGCTTCAATTCCATAGGCTTTTCCATGGCTAATAAATTTTTTCGCATCTTTTCCAACTCCAATATCTCCGCCCTCATAAGTATACCCAATCCAAGGAGTTGCTAAAGTTACATCAGCAGAAGTTCCAAAAGTAATTCCGTCGCCCCCGCTATTTGAGGCAACTTAGTTCATCACCAATAAACTATTCTTTCTTTTCAATCTATTTAATAAGAATTTCTTGTTTCGTCTATAGCTGCAAATTTCATTTTTAATATAGTATCAAGTTCATTCCTTATAACTCTCACTCGAAGTTCTCCTTTGTTTTTAATAATGGAATCTCCGATTTCTAAAAAGTCATAAAGACCACTAATTTCAATATCAAATAATATAACTCTTTGTTGATTGTTTTCATTAATAATAACTTTCTTAAAATTGTGTTCTTTTCTATCAATAAATTTATCAACAATTAAGCCTTCATATTCCTCGATTTTATATGCGTTTACAGCCATATTAATATCTTCTTCAGGTGTAGGTATTATTTGACTAAACCATATTATTATAAAAAGAAGACCTATTGCGCCTGTTATAAGCCAAATTTTAACAATTAATTTTCCTTTAACCATAATTAATTTCCTGTTACATATGTATTAGTATTCCAATTTACTCTTCCTACATCTATCCCAAGACCATAAGACAATGAAATCATTTGATAAGTAGAAATTTTTCCATAGTCTGCAGCATTACTGACAGCATAACTACCACCTGCTGGTCCAATGCCTAAAGCAAATTCATAACCTGGCCCTACTAAGTATGATCTATCGATATTTATATTTGGACTGCTCGGTCTATTAAAAGCAGAAAAACATTCTATTTGTGCCGAACAAGCAAACCCAGTTTGTTTTGTAGTTTTAGTTGTGGCATAAAATCCTAAACCCTTTTTGTCCCTAATTATTCCAAAATCTATTCCTACCCCCGTATAATCTGTTAATCTTTTAGTAACAAACTTTGGATATGCTAATTCAAAACTAAAACCAATACCTGTAGTCCCAACGAATCCATCCCCACCAGATTGGGCAACATTTCCAGTATAATTCACCCAATAATGCCATTTATCAGGACTATTTTTATCCTCAATTAGATAATTGTACCCTTTAAGCTCAAACGATTTATTTCCAACAAAACCTTTCCCTTCTGTATAATTAATATGGGCATAAGAACTCGGCAATGCAAAATTATAATAAACTTCAGCCCAAGATACTGGTTCTCCGTATGAGTTTGTATACTCTTCTGATATCCTATCATATGAGTAAGGACTTGTAGAGCTGCTCCCTCCACTTCCGTTCCATCTCGAAGGTGTATAACTTTCGGAAGGCTCATCGTATTCATTCGTTGCTCTTTGAAAATAGGGCCTATACCCACTCGGGTCTGTGTACTTTAACGGATTGTTCAATACATACGCATACCGGTTATAATGTTGTAAATTCCCGGGGTTTTGTGTCATCGGGTCGGGGCTTAGGAACCGGGCCATTACAGGATCGTAAACACGGCCGTTCATGTTAATCAAGTCAAATTCTGCGAGGTGTTCGTGGAATGTGTATCCCCTTTCAAACTTAAGCCCAGGAAAACTGCTATAGCCCCAGTTTGTAGCATTGCGCTGCCTGCCCCAGGCATCAAAGCTAAGCTCCTGCTCTACAGTGCCGCTTTCATCGGTTATAAAATGTATAGAACCTAAATGGTCAGGGTGTACGTAAAACATCTCATCGTTTGTTTTATCATAAACAGCAGTTATGCCTGCCGGCGTGCTAATGTAACAATATTCTTCATCATCTGGTGTTTCATTATTTATTTTTTCGTATCCTCCTGGTACAAAAATCTTGGTTTTAGTCGAGCTACCATCAGTAAAAACGGTTTTACGGCGGTTAAAATCATGCCCATAAGTAATTATCAGGTTTTTATTTACCTGGGTTAATGTGTCCAGCTTATCAAAAGATGTGTACGTTGCCGATTGAGTTTCCGGTTCGTATGTAACCGAAGGGGTTATTTTGCTAACGGCATGGGGTTGCATTGTATTGTATTCATAAGCCCCCAAATCTCCTTTACTATCAATGTTTCCATTTTCATCAATACCAATATTAATTGTGTTACTGTTAAAGGTAATGGAAGTTAAGCGGTTGAGATCATCGTATCCAAAAGTTTCTGTCAGGCTCCGTATGTTGTCTTCACGGCTGGTAAGGTTACCCGTTGCATCGTCATAATCGTAAATCAAGTCTTGTATACTGCCTGTCTGTATGCGGTCAACAAAACCTGTTTTATAGTCAAAAGTACGGGTAGTTACAAGGTTATTGCCATTGGTATACTTTTCTACCTGCCCTGTAGGTGAAGTTTCCTGCAACTGCCAGATAAGCGAATTGTCACTATCTCTGCGGATTTCATCCTGGTAACCATTGGTATAACCATAGTTTATTTTTAGGTTGCCCGGGTACGTCATGCTGGCCAGCCTGGCTGAGTATTCGTCTTTGTAGGTATACCCAAAAATGTAATTCTGACCATCAATTTTCTCAGTCTTACTTTTTATCCGGCCAATATCATCATAAGCGTATACTACATCATTGTTATTCAATCCATCAATAAAAGAAAGCAGGCCTGTTGTGCTACTGTAAGAATAACTTGTTGCACCTTCTGGTACAGTAATACTGGCAACTTGCCCGTTTTTATTGTATGTGTAAGAAGTTGTTTTGTTGTTTTTTGTTTGCGATTTCAACTCCCCTGACACATAATAATCGTAGGTTATTGTTCCCAGGTCAGGATCTGTTACCTGTTGTGGCCTGGCGTAATCATCGTAAAGGGTTGTTACTTCCCCGTCAAGTGTGTAGACAGTATCTACATTGCCTGTGCTGTTGTATGAGTACTTTAACTCGCTGCTGTTTCCATCCGTTATGGAGATAACATTTCCGTATTCGTCAAATTTTTTAACAACGGACTGTGATGCAGAAGTATTGGTTACGGTTACCTGTTTCGTAGCGTACGTATAATTTATTTTTTTGGTATTGTTTGCATAGTTTTCTTCTGTTACACGGCCATAATCGTCGTAATCATACACTGTTTTGTATTCTGTACCATTTTCAAAAAAAGGTGCCGATGCCCATGTTAACTGGCCTTTTCCATTGTAAGATTTGTTTGTAACAATGGTTTTTACGGTTTCATAAGCCTGTGTTTTTGTAGTAAGCACACGTCCCAGCCTGTCGTAATAAACATATTGTTCAGGTATATCGTCGCCGGTAATTTGGGCATAATATATACAGTTTGCCAACGAACCTGAATACCAGTGAAGTGAGGTACTGGCCCCGGAGCTTTTGTTATAAGTAAGCCTCCCCAAGCCATCGTATGCATATTTATCGTTATATCCGGTTGGCGACTCTGTTAAAAGCACGTTACCTGTTAAAGCATCATAGTGGCTTTTGGTAACCTGCCCTTCTGGCGATTTTACCTGGACAACAAAACGCCCCTTGTCTCCCCATGTGTATTCTGTTGTGCGGTCGCTTATATCCGTGCCACTTACTTTCTCTTTCCATACCAGTCCGAGGCCAGATGAAACTGCGGTATAATCTATCCTGAGAGGTTTGCTTTCGTCAGGATCCATTATTTTGTAATTAACAAATCCAGTGGTACTGTTGTAGTTAATGTTTACCCTCCGTTCAAAAGCGGCTTTATTCCCCCGTTGGTTTACGGTACGAATTGTTTGTGGGACATTTGCCACCGGGCTTCCTGCCACTGTTGTGTAACTTTCATAATATGTAGTGGAAGTCCCTGAATTACCAATAAAGTTTGTCTTTTGCGTGATATTGCCGTTAGAATCGAAAGTAAACACCGAAGAATCACCCACCGCATCAAGGTAGTTATATGATGCTGTGTATTGCGGATAATATTTTATGCGTTTATTTGCAATATGTGAGATGATGTTCTGCCTAACAGAGCTGCTGATATTGTTACTCCCTTTATAGGTTTTGCTTTTGGTTTTTGAAGTATAGGGATATGTTCCATGGTACGTATTCTCAGTTATGCTGGTAATACCAGTCTCAGTGCTTGTTTTATTTATAGAAGAGAATCCCAAAAACATATTAAGCTGCTTAAAATATTTTGCACCTTCGTAAGTATATGCATTTTCAAAAGTACCGCCAATACCATCGCTTTGCTGTACTTTGGACACAACGTATCTTGCCCCGTTAAAATTGGCCAATGGATATGTCTCTTGGCTTATAGAAGGAGTATGGACAGAGTTGTTGTTAATCGTATTATATTCAATAATTGTCCTGTTATTAAGCCCATCTGCTATTTGGTAGAGTTTGTTCTTTTTACCCCCCTTATATTTATAATTTACCCAATATTTGTCGTTGTGAAAAAAAATATACTCAGTTACATTATCTCCATTAAAGTCATATTGTTCTGCGTTTACGTTTAGCCACCTGGAACCGGCTATAGACAATTCCTCCCCATCAAATTTATACCGTTTGTAAACATATAATTCCGGATCTATCGAACCGTCCCATGGAGATATAGGAATAGAGTTAGGATCATAAACAAACAATTCATCCTTATCGTCGGCATCATTATCAAAAGCATACATTACGCCCGGAGGTAAATCATCTATGTTGACAGTTTTAAAACCATTCCCTTTAGATATTGCTATTCTTACTGAATTAATATTTGTTCCATCATCGTAACCACAAACATAATCCGTTTTGCCATCGCCATTATAATCCCCAAGTGCATATCTTGTTGGATACGTACCATGCAGGTTAACCTGGTGGTGTATTGAATTTACACTTGAAGAAGCTATGTTGTAAATATACAGGTTATTATTATCTATATTCCAGAGTTCATTTTTTCCATCACCATCCACATCATGAAAATAAACATCGCCCCAATTAAGTGTAAAATAAAAATTACTACTAAATGGTGTTGTTTTGTTTCCATGGAAAATATATACATTATTTGTTCCTGATATTGTCTTTGCAACTACTAAGTCGTCAATAAAATCACCATTTATATCTTTTGCTTCTAGTTTAGAAACTGAAGAAAGTGTTTTGCCAGATGCTGCAACATATGTTAATGATGTACCTGTGGATTTATAATACCTAATACTTCCTGATGACTGCGCTAAAACAACATCTGCAAGATTATCTCCATTAAAATCGCCAACTACCAAGTTTGTAAAAGAAGCACTCAATGAGCAAGCCAGAGAAAAGTCTGTCCCGTCATCGTTCATGGTATAAATCCTTAAATAGCTTCCATCCTGAGCAAAAAGATCAGTACGGCCATCCCCGTTAAAATCTCCATATTTCAATAAATCGAGGCTGTTTGATTCTAAAACCTGTTCAATATCTTCAACAGTACTGCCATATCCATAATAACTAAAAGCAGTGGAATTAAGACGGCTATTGTCGCTACCTCCTTCGATAACTTCCGATAACAATGTCTCTGTGTTCATGATATATTTAAAATTATATGTATGGGCAGCTATTCCATCAACATCGCAGCGTATTTTCCTTAACAGAAGGTTATGTTTTAACTCTTTTCCATACACATAAGAAATTTCTGAATCCTCACGTTTTTCATATAGAAAATAAATTGTATTATATGGATTAAGGCTTGCAGCCGTGTTGCCCGTGTAATTTATTTTAGCAAGGCGAAAACCATTATTAATATCATTTTCATAAACATATTCCATATAATTACCATAAGCATCGGATATTTTAGACACATGCCAGGCAAAATACCTTGTGCCATCAATATTAGTTTCCTTTGAATCTGTTGTCGCACCATATTCTATAGTTTGTCCGTTTTTAGTTTTTACGGTAAATTTAGTTATGGCACTACCACTGTATGTTGGTGTTATTGTGGAATAGCCTTCAATTTCTGTTTTGTATACCGTACCATCTTTTATCAAGCGCATGCCATCCATTATAAATGCATCGTTGCTATCATAATCTACCGGGTCAACAGAACCATCGTGGTAATACGTACTGGGCACTCTGTAAATGGCGGGCTGGCCAGACAAAGACCACCCTTTGCCCAAAAGCCCGTATCCTCCATTGCTGTTGTAATTTATCCTCAAGGAGGGTTGTATACCAGCTGTACCAGGTGGAACAATTATTGGGATGGTATATGATGCTGCGCCACTTGCTGTAACATTAAATGCTCCTGCCGTGGAGCCTACTTCATAAGATGTATTGAGGGATCTATTTGATGGATTAGGCACAACATCGCCTGTCAGATAATCCACATCACAAATCAAACTTTCATCAATACTTGCAGTAAAGGTATAGCCTCCCGATGCGGAGTAATTAAAACCAGGATTAAGAATAACTGCATCACGTGCAACTATATCTTGTGTTCCTGAAAGACTGGTCGATAATGTTATTGTTTTTTCCTGCCCATAGCATAAAAATGGTATGAATAAGTTAAAAGCAATAAGTATTCTATAAAAATATTGTTTTTTCATAGTTGTCTGTGTTTGGTTATTCTTTAACAATTTTCCATTCCCGGGTTGTATCACCAGCCTTGAGTATCATAATATAAGTACCGGGGCTTTGTTTACTCAAATCAATTGCATTGGAGGCAACAGCATTGCTGTTATTGTATATCTGCCTGCCCTGCAAATCGTATATAGAAATACTGGCATTTGTTTCTCCTGTAAAATTCTCAATTTCTACTGTTAATAATCCTTTTGTTGGATTGGGGTACATCTTAAAACTTAGTTCTTCCAATATTTCATTAAAAACCTCGGTTTCTACATCGCCCACATAAGCTGACTTTGAGACGGGTATTGTACGACTAATTCGATTACCTGCGTTGTCGTAGCTAAATGAAATATAATCCTGCCCAAAAGACACAAGGCTTATAAAGCCAATGATAAATACTAGTATAGTTTTTTTCATAATTAATGTTTTATAGAGTTCAGTTTCTCTATTATTTCACCTTGTTTTTCAACATTTTCCAAAAGTTTATCAATAATCTTTTGCTGCTCTATGGTATAAAGCGTTAACTCTTCAATTTTTTGGAGCAACTTAGCATTCATTTCACTAAGGTTAAGCCCTTCTGTTTCCATCTCCTTTGCAGGAGCTACTTCCGGTAAATGTTTTTCTGATTTAACAAAAGATTCTAATTCACTTAAGGGCATAAGGTTGTAGCCTTCTTCAAAAACAAAATCTGCTCCTTCTAAGTCTACTTTTATTTCCTGGGCTCTTATTGTGCCCAGTACATCTAGTTTGTATAAGGGGTGAACTGTTCCAATTCCAATGTTCCCATTTGCTTTAATGATTAAATTGGTGTTGTCGTAATTTTTAACATAAAAGTCGCCACACACATCATCGCGATCATACAAAATTCCAAAATCATATTTATCCCCATTAGAATATGAGTATGCTTGAATTTTCCATGCTGAGCTAGTTCCAAACTGTAAAGTGGAATTTCCAGTAGTCCCTAACGCAGAGCTAATACTTAAAGTGGCATCACCTGATTTATTACTCACATCAAGCAAACTTATTGGATTGTCTGTTCCAACCCCAACATTTCCAGTTCCTGATATTCCAATTCCTGAAGTCCCATATGGAACATACAATGTTTGCGAAAAAGAAAAAAGTACTGTAAAAATTAGTATTGCTATAAAAAATATTCTTTTCATTTTATATTTCTTTATTTTACAATAATTCCCAAAATCTCTAACATCTGTGGATTATCCTCAAATACTATTCGGGCAACAGCTCTATAATCCGCACACCATCTTTCCAGTTCAACCAGTTTTTTATCCCTTTCTTCTGTAGCAACTTGTGCTTCACCAATTTCTTTCTTTTGCGTGAGGTATAACTCTTCCAAAGAATTTAACTGGGTTAGTTGAGAATTCATGCTCTCTTCTGTAATATTTAGTGTTGTTAGTTTAGCCTTAATATCTTCGTTGCCTAACGCATTGCTATAAAATTGTTTTACCTGGAGTTTCCACTCTGTATAGACACTGGATCGTAATTCTTTTACCCCCAGGTGCGAACGTAACAAGGTAGGATTTTCACGTAATGCCACTCTTGCCAGTTTAATGTCGCGGGCAAATTGTTTGTCTATTTTATCGCGTAACTGGTTATATCCTGCAGTTGCATTTTCTTTTTCTACTATTTCTTTATCCCGGTTAGTAAACAATGATGTTGTTTCGTCCAGTAAGGTTTTACCGTCGTTCATTTTTTCAACCGCATAACCGTAAATGGCTACTTCATCCTGTATTGCAGGAGTGCTTAATGTGTTTTCGATTAGTGTGCGATGGCTTTGCATCCCGTCTTGTAGTGATTGGTTTCGTCCCATATTGTTTTTATTTAATTTGGATTTAGAAAAATATTATTTCATACATTTTTTATTCTGAGCAGTCATATTTTAATAAGGAGCAATAATAATTGAGTTTGGAGCAACCTTATTCAACCTAAGAGCGGTGGCATTTTAATGTTAGAAAATCATTGCTCCAACATCAAATAGGTTTGCTATAATATTGATTATAATTACTACGAGGTAAAATATTTTTGCTGATTTGTTAAGAGTGGTTGCTGTTCATTCGTGTTAAGGTTTTAAGTTATTAATAGGTCCTGGTTAAGTATATTTTTTATTGTTTTAAATATAATTTATGTTTAAATATTCTTTTTTAGCATGACGTTTCAAAAATATTATTTAAAATTAATATTGCAAGGTGTAATGAACAAAAAGAATTTTTAGTGGATTTCAATTATCTGAGATTTAATTTTTTAGATTAATACCACCCCCCCCCCTTATTTGTTTTGATTCTAAATTATTTTTTTGTTTAAATGATTTTAGTGTTGCTAAATGGTAGCAAATGCTACCAAGTAAGATTGGACGTTGCTAATGCAAACGCCCAACCGCCTTGATGTTTTGTATTGATGTTAGTTTTTAGCAATTCGTCCTGGTTCCCGAACGTTCTCTCCTTTAATACCTAAGAGATCGTCTCCCAGATCCTTTCTTGCAACTTCGGCAATTTTTTGTAATTCTTCAACAATCTCAGGATAAAATTCTAACATATCATATCTTTCTCCCGGATCGCGCCTCAGATCATATAATTTTAAACCTGGATTAAAGTTTCCCATTTGTCCCATAGAGCCATTATGCCCAGGTTCAAAACCTTCGTATGTTCTTGAATTGTGAGGAAAAACAAGCTTCCAGTTTTCTTTTCGTACAGCCTCAAGTGCACATCCATGAAAATAATAATAAAATGTATCCCGAGGCTTAGCCCCTTCTTCCCCCTTTAAAAGTGGAAGAATATTAACCCCATCTATCTTCTTCTCTGGAAGGCTTACGCCTAATATTTCTGCAAAAGTGGGCAGAAAATCAATGGTTGACGCCAGCTGGTTACAGATCGTTCCTGCAGGAATTTCCTTTGGCCAACGCATGATACAAGGCACGCGGTTTCCACCTTCGAAAATTGTTCCTTTTCCTTCTCTGAGTCCTCCGGTAGAACCCGCATGTTCTCCGAAATTTATCCACGGTCCATTATCAGACGTGAAGATTACCAATGTATTTTCTGTTAAGCCATACTTTTCAAGTTCTTTCATTATCTCACCTACTGACCAGTCTATCTCCATAACTACATCGCCATACAAACCTTGTTTGCTCTTCCCCCTAAACTTATCCGAAACGCCCAAAGGCACATGCGGCATTGAATGTGGGACACATAAAAGAAAAGGCTTATCCTTATTTTCCCTGATAAACTTAACAGCTCTTTCTGTATAGATTGTTGTTAGCTGATCCATGTCTTTTAAATCCTCAACCGTTCTCCACACAGTGTCTCCTGCCAGAATGGGCAATTCAGGAAAAGATAGTTTTCTTGCAAACGGTCCATCCACAGTTGCTAGTTCCATATCGTACGTCCATTTCCACATATCATTTGAATACGGGATACCAACATAATCATCAAATCCCTGATTGGTAGGTAGGAATTGTTTTTCGTGACCCAAATGCCATTTCCCGTACATCGCACATTGATAATCTCCTGCCCGTTTTACCAATTCCGCAATTGTTTCTTCTTCCGGATTTAATCCAATATCTGCATGAGGATTTAATGCTCCTCCAATACCAACCCTGTTTGCATAACAACCTGTTAAGATAGATGCCCGGGAAGCACTGCAAACTGCCTGGGCAACACAAAAATTTGTAAAACGCATGCCTTCAGAGGCAAGTTTATCAAGATTTGGTGTTTTATAATTTAATGCCCCATATGTAGCCAAATCACCATACCCCATGTCATCTGCGTAAATCAGGACAATATTGGGTAACCCGGTCTTATTATCTTGTATTTTCTCTTTTTCAGAATGACAACTGCTAATTGAAAGGGCACAAAAAGAGTAATAATATAATTTATTCATAAAGCAATTAATAAAAATGAAGGTGCCTAAAAAATCTTTATATTCCTTAATTCCTCCTCTGCGGTTCTTTGCGTTATAATCTTAAAGAACTTTAACACAAAGCTTCACAAAGAACACACAAAGTTTCACAGAGAAGAAAGAAATAGAACTTCCATGTTTATATTACGTTTAGACACCCTCATGTGAAAAGAATCTGCTAACTAGTAACCACTATTTTGTTCCAATGATGAATTCAAATCTATTTCATGTTGTGGAATTGGATAAAGATTAAATTTTTCAGCAGCATTATCTGTTATATCCCCTTTTATTGATTCTCCTGCTAAAGTTGCTTCTGTTGCTCCATGAGCCTGCATTGTTGAAACAAAAGTACCCCAACGAACCAAATCAAAATAACGTTGGCCTTCACAGGCAAATTCCAACCTGCGCTCCAGTCGTATCGCATCTGTAAATTCGGATTGACTAAGTCCACTATAGTTATGAGTTGCATCATTAAATGCCCTCTCCCTTACCCTGTTTATATATGTTTCTGCACCAGAAGTATTACCCAACTCATTTAATGCTTCAGCATACATTAATAAAGCATCAGAATATCGTAAAATATGGAAATTAACATCTGAATTTGCGCAATTGGTTGTACTTGAATCCCAATATTTAAAAAAGAGAGGAATCGATGAGGTATAAGTAGCCCCATCAGAAGGACTCACATAATCCGTAGCAAGAGTTGTAGCTTTTCTTTCATCCAGATCATCAAACGTATTGTACAACTCAACTGTTGGAATATCAGCTTCCCAAGCAACATACAACCCCGGTAATCCATTACCGCCATTCATTGAATATTTAGGTGCCGCACCTGCCATAAGATAATTAACAGAACCAGGAGATTTAGAGAATTGTACAGAAAAAACTGTTTCAATCCCGTTTTCAGTTGCAACCGCCCAGTTATCGCTGTAGTTTTCATTTAAACCATAACCATAAGTTGATTCATTATCTATTACTTCAGAAAGTATATCGGCAGATTTTTGCCATTCCTCACCATATAAATATACTTTTCCTAACAAAATACTTGCAGCTCCTTTGGTAGCCCTGCCAATATCAGATGCATCATAAGAATATGGCAGGACACTAATTGCATCCGTTAAATCCTGTACTATCTGATTATAAACCTCAGACTCCGGGGTTCGTAATGTATAGGCATCATCTATTGACTCTAAACTTGTTAACAGAGGTACATCTCCCCAAAGACGGATAAGATTAAAATAATTTAGAGCCCGTAAAAATTTTGCTTCTCCTATTAACCTGCTTATGATATCTTCACTTGCAGTAGCATTACCAACATTATTGATAGCTGTATTTGCATTTGCTATAGCGATATAACTATATTGCCAGATATACGAGACAAACGAATTATTGGACGGAATCCGTAAATACTCAATATCCTGAAGTTGTGCATTAGACATTCCAATACCATTTTTCATGTCATCACTGATTAAATCAACCAGCAAACAAAAGTTACGGCGATAAACCGCAAACAATCCGTTATAAACAGCGTTTACTGCTGCTATGGCATCAGCCTCTGACTGATAAAAATTGGACGTAACAAGACTACTTTCTGGTTGTTCCAGAAGAAAATCTTCACACGACTGCAATGAATTCATCAAAAGCAGTACTGATAGTATATATATAAACTTTTTCATTTTTTCTGACTCTTTAAATTATAAACTTATTCTTACCCCAAACATGATTGTCTTGGCTTGTGGATAACCTCCAAAATCTTCACCTATTTCAAGGTTTGAAGCACCCCGATAACTTACTTCCGGATCATAGCCTGAGTAATTCGTAAAAGTTATGAAGTTGTTTAATGAACTATATACCTCAAAATTTTTGATGTATTTACCTTTTAATTTACTCACGTTATAAGTAAGAGTTATAGTCTTTATTTTTAGATACGATCCATCTTCAATAAAAAAACTACTGAACTGATTGGATCTATTTGTTGTTGCAATTGTATATTTTGCATCCGGATTTGATTCTGACCATCTATCAGTTAGTTCTGCATAAACATTCTGTCCTCCTGAAGCGAGTTTAGAATCCACGCTATTGTAGTTAAAAAGATCACCACCATAAGACCATTGAGCAAATACTAACAGAGACAAATCCTTATATCGGAAAGTATTTGTCATACCTCCTGTAAAATCAGGATTAGGATCTCCAATTATTTGTCTGTCATAGGATGCATCAATTGCTCCATCAGGAACACCTTCAGCACCACTCAGGTCTTTATATCTTCTTCCTCCAACCCAGTTTGTTGTTCCTTCTGGTCCGGCAGCTACTTCAGCTTCGTTCTGGAAAATACCATCGTCTACATATCCATAAAACAATCCTAAAGCTTCGCCAACAATTAACCTGTGAATAGAGCCGGTTTTCAAAGCATCATCACCAGTCCCAACATCTTTATATTCTTCGCCTCCGAGTTCCAATACTTCACTTCTGTTCATGGCATAATTAAAATTTGTTTCCCATGAGAAATCTTGAGCAGTAATAATATTTGCACCTATAGACAATTCAATTCCCTGATTTCTTATACTTCCAATATTTTGCAGAGAAACAGAGAATCCACTTACATAGGGGACTGCAGTACTGTAGAGAATATCTGTTGTCTTTTTATTATAATAGTCTGCAGTAATTCTCAATCGGTTATTAAACAAGTTAAAATCAACACCTAAGTCAAACTGACCTGTTTTTTCCCATCTCAAATCAGGATTAGGAATAATATCCGGAGCAAATCCTGTAACGATGGCTCCTCCAATATAGTAGGTATTTGATGCAAGGGTTGAAAGTGAATTGTACAAGCCTATTTCCTGGTTTCCGGTATACCCATATGCAACCCTGAATTTTAACATGGATATAACATCTATATTTTTAAGGAAAGGCTCTTCACTTGCCCGCCATGCAAAAGAACCTGATGGAAAGAAGGCATATTTATTGTTTGCTCCAAATCTTGAAGATCCATCAATACGGCCACTAACTGAAAACAAATATTTATTATCAAAGCTATAATTTACCCTACCAAGATATGAGAGGATGTTCCACTCTGTTGTACTGGATGTTGGCTGATTATAGATAGAACCACTCTCCAGGCTGTTTTCTTCCAATATATCATTGGTAAAAATTTCGGAAGAAGCGCTAAACATCTCAGTATGGTTTTCCTGGAATGTTACACCAGCTACAGAACTAATTGAATGCTTACCAAAATCCTTTAAAAAACTAATTGTATTTTCATTTAACCATGTTAAACCATTATTTGCAGCAATTGTAGCCACAGCATCACCACCGCTTTGATATATATTTGATGGAATATAATTATTATATTTACTATTGAGTAAATCAACTCCAAAACTAACCTTAGCTGTAAAATATCTTAAGAATTTTTGCTCTGCATAAACATCACTTAATAATCTGGTAACGCCGGTTTTATTTACCTGTTCTTTTGCTGTTGCAACCGGATTTGGTATAAGCAATCCCGGTGCATTAACCAATGTGTATTCCGTTTCTTCCTCATTAGCATAAACGGGTAATACCGGATTGAATTTCAAGGCTCCGGAGATTACACCACCTTGACCACCAACTGCTGTCTCAACAGCATCATTAATTATATGGCTTATTGATGTATGTGTCCCTACTTTAAAATTATCTGTTATTCTTCTATCCAGATTAATTCGACCTGAATAACGTTTAAAATTTGAATTAATAATGATCCCATCCTGATCGAAATAACCTGCAGAAATTGCATATAAATTTTTTTCATCTCCACCTGAAAATGTTAGCTGGTAATTTCTTGTTGGAGCTGAACGAAAAATTTCATCCTGCCAATCGGTTCCTTCAGGATTCGCTTGTAATTCAGACATTTTAGCTGCACTATAAATATAATTAGCACCATATCCGTCATTTTCGTATGCTTCATTAACTAAAGTAGCATATTGATAAGCATTCATCACATCAATTTTCTGAACAACAGACTGAAAACCATACGATGCATCAAAAGAGATTCTATCTTCTCCTCTTTTTCCTGTTTTAGTCGTAATTAGCACAACACCATTTGCAGCTCTTGCTCCATAAATTGCAGTTGCAGAGGCATCTTTTAGAATCTCTATACTTTCAATATCATTAGGATTTAAGGTACTTAAAGCACTAATATTATCAGATGAATTCTCTGAGCTTTCAATACCTGATCCTCCATATATTGGAAACCCATCGATTACATACAAAGGTTCATTTCCTCCCTCTAACGAACTGGCACCGCGAATACGGATTGATGCTATAGCTCCCGGAGCTCCAGATGTTTGAGTAACAACAACTCCTGAAGCTTTTCCTGCTAATCCCTGATCTATTGATTGAATATTACTCTTGGCAATTTCTTCTGTTTCTACAGAACTCACACTACCGGTTAGATCACTCTTTTTTACAGCACCATAACCAATAACAACAATTTCATCAAGTTCTGTTATGTCTTCAACCAAAGTTACATCAACTGTTGTTTTTCCTCCAACTTCAACTTCTTCACTTAAAAATCCAATATAAGAGAAAACAAGTACTGCATCGGGGGAAGATACTTCCAACTTATATGTTCCTTCCATATTTGTTACGGTACCTGTCGTAGTTCCTTTTTCAATAACATTTACCCCGGGCAAAGGATCGCCGGATTTGTCAACTACTCTTCCAGAAACAACAGTTTCCTGTAAATTTGTTTTAGGAGCAATAATAATTAAGTTTCCTTCCAGAACTTTATAAGATAAATTTGAGTCTTTTAATACATCTTCCAGAATTTCTGTCACAGATGAATTCGACTTTATAAGACTTATCTTTTCATCTAGTTTCTGTAAATCATCACTGTAAAAAAATCTAAAATCACTACCTTCTTCCAGTTCAGAAAGAACCTCCCTGACACTTTTTTGAGAGACATTTAATGAAAACTTAGTGTTTTGGGAATAGCTTGCCGCATTTGAATACATCAAGCAAACAAGAGTCATAATAAACGTTAGCTTCATAGTTAGCACAATTTTTTTTAACCCCGAATTATATTTCGGGATCGTTTTACTACAATTTTTCATAATTTTACGATAGTTTTTAATTAGACAAAAAATGCAAAGCCTCAATGGCTTCATTTAACGCAGGTTGCGCCAACAATCTGCGTTTTTTATTAGAAATTTAATCCATTTCCATAGGCAAACAGTTCGTTAGTAATCTATTTAAGTTTATTAATTAGTTAGCGATATATAAATTTTTTGACTCTTCTTTCAAATTCTTATTCTCAAAAAACAGAACGTTCTTACCCTCTATTTTATATTTAATGGGAGAAGTAAGACTCATTGCATTTAATACTTGTTCCAATGATTCATCTTCGAGGGTACCGTTAAACCGGAACTTCTTTAACTCTTCTTCTGAAAAAATTATTTTCACTGCATATTTTCGTTCTAGCTTTATAGCGAGCTGTCCAAGGGGTTCCCTATGAATTTTCCAGTGTTTTTCTTTCCAGGATATAAGAGCTTTGGGATCAACATCTGTTTTAATATATTTTAAGTTAATACCTTCTTTCTTTTTTAGTATAGGTAAATTAATTTCTGTACCGATGAGTTGTTTATCTTTTGTATCAACACAACTAATATTATTTTCTTTATCAAGCACAAATATCTCGTTTGGTTTTAGAGTAACTAATTTTTCTGGTTTATTAATTAATTTTTCATCTCCAATATTAACTGTTCCCTCAACGAGAATTGTTTCAATTATCTTGTCCTCAGGATATGCTTTAACATTAAATTCTGTTCCTGTTGCTTTAACACTAATACCTTCTGCATTTACGACAAAAGGATTTTTTTTATCTGAATGAACCTTGAAATATGCTTCTCCTTCTAACCTCACATGTCTTTTTTTATTGAATGTTGAGATGTCATAAGTTAATTTACTTCCTGCATTTAACGTTACCAGTGAACCATCTGGTAAAATAACCTGCGATTTTGAACCAAGCGGAACTATTGTTTGGTTAGTAAATTTCTGGTTTTCATTCTCATTTAAATTGTTAGTAATATAAACAAAGCCGATACCTAAAGAAATTAATGCTAAAATAATTGCTGCTGCCTGTAGTACAGAAATTTTTATCTTTTTGAAGATTCCGCTGGTATTTTTTTCCGAGATCTCGTTTTGAATAACTTGGGTCTGAAATTTGTTAAATGCCATTTCTGTATTAAACTTCTTTTCTTCTGTGTGAATTTTTAAGGCTAACCAGGCTTGTCGAAAATCATCAAATATCTGTTGATTTTCTTTTGATTGATTTTTCCAATCAATCAATTCATCCAACTCTGCCTCTGATATTGAGCCTGTCAGATAATCTATAATAAGGTTTTCTATTTTTTCTGTTTTATTGTCCATATACTATATAGACGCACAAAAAACCCGGTAGGGTGAAAACAATTTTAATTTTTATGGTAAAAATTCTTTTAAATTTTCGCGTAGTCGTTTTAAAGCTATTTTTATTTGAGTTTTAACTGTATTGATCGTGATATTTAATTCTTCAGCAATTTCATTGTAGGATTTATCTTCAAATCGACTTAACTCAAAAATTTTTCTGCATTGTTCGGGTAATTCACTTATTTCTTTTTTCAACTTTTCCTCCAGCTCATTAGAGAAAAGCCGGACAATAGGCTGGCTTTCTTTTTGTGGAAGATACATCAAACTATTATTATGCTCAATAGCAATCTTTTCTTTAATTTTTAATTCTGTATTTAACCTACGCAAATATGAGATACATCGGTTTTGAACTGCCCGGATTAAATAAATCTTAACCGATGTATGAATATCTAATTCTTTTCTTTTTTCCCAGAGATTATAAAATAAATCTCCAACGATTTCTTCTGCCTGAGTATCATCTTTCACATATTCTTTTGCTAAAACACATAGATCGCTATAATATTCCTCAAATAATTCTTTGAAGAAATCGATATCTCCATTTCTTATTTTCTGAACTTTATCAGAATAGTGATTCATTAGAGTTAGAGTTAAGCCTTACAAAAATATAATAATCAAAAAAATAATCACTACAGTAATGTTGAAGCAACAAAATTCTGAGAAAATGAAGTTATAAATAATTGTTGTTTTACTAAACTAACAAAATGAAATGAAAGCAATTATAGAATACTATTTAAGCCGTTCAAAAACAAAGTTTTTTCCATAAAAAAAGGAGAGTTATAAACTCTCCTTTTTGCTATGACAATTATACAAATTAACCACATTTGGATGATCCGCAATCCTGACAGATTAGGCATCCTTCCTGGTAGACCAGATTTGAAGAACTACATTCTGTACATTTAGCATGAGTCTTCACTTTTGTTCCATTAGGAATATATTTCTTTAAAGCTCTTTCAACTCCAACTTTCCATGTATTTATTGTGTCGTTATCCAGATGTAATGAACCAACTAAAGCAACAACATCTTCAATAGGCATTCCGTGACGCAATACACCAGAAATTAATTTTGCATAGTTCCAGAATTCCGGATTAAACATATGGGACAATCCACCCAGTGTATTTTTATATCCGTATTTATCAACATACTGAAAATCGTATCTTGCTTTTCCTGCCTCATCCCTGTTTTTAATAATTTTCCCTTTCGTTATCTTTTTAGGAATTGGGAAAACCTCTTCATCTGCAATACCTGTAAATACTTCATAAGGCCTGTTGCCTTTAACCCCAACAAATGCAATCCATTTCTCATCGTTGTTGTTAAATCTTATAATTTCTGCATCTAATTCTTTAGGCCTTTTTATTTTTAGGATCTCAGTTTCTGGTTCTTGATTTTTCTTGCTTTTATCATCGGCAGCAATTAAAACTCCCGAACGAGATCCATCTCTATAAACGGTAACACCTTTACATCCACTCTGCCAAGCTGTTTGATATAATTCTCCTACTAAACTTTCAGAAACATCACTCGGCAAATTAATTGTTACACTTATTGAGTGATCAACCCATTTTTGGATTTTCCCTTGCATCTTTACTTTTTTCACCCAATCAACATCATTGGATGTTGATTTATAATAAGGTGATTTTTCTACTAACTCTTTAACTTGCTGATCGTCGAAGTTAATAACATCATCAACGGTGTAACCATTTTTCTCTAACCAGATTACGAATTTATGATGGAATACATTATATTCCTCCCATGAATCACCAACTTCATCAACATACGCAATTTTTACATTTTTATCGTTAGGATTTACTTTTCTTCTACGTTTATATACCGGTAAGAAAACAGGTTCGATTCCGGATGTCGTTTGAGACATAAGGCTTGTTGTTCCTGTTGGTGCAATTGTTAATAAAGCAACATTTCTTCTTCCATATTTCATCATGTCGCGGTACAATTGCTCATCCTCATTCCTAATTCTTTGAACAAAAGGATTATCTTTTTCAAGTTGAGAATCATAGATTGCAAAACTCCCTCTTTCTTTTGCCATATTTATTGAAGAACGATAAGCCTCAACAGCGATTGTTTTATGGACTTCTGTTGAAAAATCAATTCCATCATCGCTACCATATTGAATACCTAGTGCAGCAAGCATATCTCCTTCTGCTGTAATTCCAACACCAGTTCTACGGCCTTCTTCGGCTTTCATCTTAATATTTTCCCAGAGTCTTTTTTCTACTCTTTTAATTTCTGGATCTTCAGGATCTGAATTCACTTTATCTAAAATCGCATCAATCTTTTCTAATTCAAGATCAATAATATCATCCATGATTCTTTGAGCACTGTGAACATGCTTTTTGAATAAATCCCAGTTAAATCTGGCTTCGCCTTCAAAAGGATCTTCAACATAACTATATAGATTTATTGCAAGTAATCGACAGCTATCATATGGACAAAGAGGAATTTCGCCACAAGGATTAGTTGATACTGTTTTAAAACCAAAATCGGAATAGCAATCAGCAACAGACTCACTTGCTACAGTGTCCCAGAATAAAATTCCAGGTTCAGCTGATTTCCAGGCATTGTACACAATTTTATCCCATAGTTTTTGTGCATCAATTTCTTTCTTATATATAGGAGTTTTACTATCAACAGGGTATTGCTGTATATAAGGTTTTTTATTTATTACAGCATTCATAAATTCATCATCAATACGAACAGAAACATTTGCCCCAGTTACTTTTCCTGCTTCTAATTTAGCATCAATAAATTGTTCTGAATCCGGATGTTTAATTGAGATACTTAACATTAATGCACCACGACGGCCATCTTGGGCAACTTCTCGTGTTGAATTAGAATATCTTTCCATAAAAGGAACAACTCCAGTAGATGTAAGCGCACTATTTAAAACAGGACTTCCTTTAGGACGTATGTGCGACAAATCATGACCAACACCACCTCTTCTTTTCATTAGCTGGACTTGCTCCTGATCTATCTTCATAATAGCCCCATAAGAATCAGCAGCCCCTTCGTTGCCAATTACAAAACAATTAGATAAAGATGCTATCTGGAAATTATTCCCAATTCCTGTCATTGGACTTCCCTGTGGAATAATATATTTAAAGTCTTTTAATAGGTTAAAAACCTCATCTTCAGACATTGGGTTTGCATATTTTTTCTCAATCCGTGCAATTTCTTTTGCAATACGCCTGTGCATATCATCCGGAGTACGCTCATACAAATTACCAAATGAATCTTTTAGTGCGTATTTGTTAACCCAAACAGTTGCAGCAAGCTCATCTCCTTTGAAATAATCCCTGGATGCATTTACTGCTTCCTGAAATGAATAAGTTTTTTTATTAGAATCATTTTTAACAGAATCTTTGTCTATTCTTTCGTCCATTACATTGTCTTTTTTGCTCTTATTGGCTACTAATTCGTCTGTTTGCATAATTATTTTTTTAAGTTCCTGTTAATGTGCGATATACCGAAAATTTTAGGGGCTAAATCCGCGAGTGCAAGTTACAAAGACTCTCTTTTTTTACCCTTCGAAATTGCTTTGTATTTATTAACATTTATTTCTAGTTTTCAACTTTTAATTTTATCTTTCTGCTTATCAATTATTTAAAATAAACAACGACAAATCCCCTTACTTTCAGTAACAATTTACTGTTTAATAAAGTTAGAGATTTAATAAAAGTTTAGGTTATTTTTTTATTAACACCGAAATGTTAAAATAGTCGGTTTTTTATGCGAAATTACTTTGTAACTCAACCTAACTGTTGATAGATAGTTAACCAAATATGTATTGGTATTCATTGATTTGTAATCGACATGTTCGCGTAATCGAGACGACATAAAAATATCGTAAAAAGAAAGCATAGTAAATCCGGCTGAACCCTTAAATAAACACCTGATAACCAGAAAACAAAAACGAAATATATTTTTTTCGATATTTTATGAATATTAATTTGGCTTGTTAGAGGCATAACCAGAAATAAATAACACTCACTTAAATTGCAAAAAAAAACCTCGCAGAATTTCTCCTGCGAGGTTTACTATAAACTTAAAAGATATCTTAGAAAATATATCTTATTCCAAGTTGGGCTTGCCATCTTGAACTTAAGATACCACTATCATCAATTGAACCTACTTCTGAGCTTGGAGTTGTAAATTGAAATTGTGGAGTTGTTCCATCATCCTCAAATCCAATAAAATCAACAAGGGCAAAAGTATCATAAGAAACATATCTTTTCTCACCCCAGTTTTTATTAAGCATATTTCCTACGTTAAATACATCTAAAGAGATTTGAAGTTTATGGTTGTTAACATAGAAATCCTGCATGATTTTCAAGTCAAAATTATGTTGAAAATCTAATCTCGCACCATTTCTTTCAACATAATCACCACGATTTTCACTTAAGTAATCATCGCTCTCAATAAACTCATTTAATGCACTCCATTGTTGGGCTGCTGTCATTGTTACATTACCTTCGCCATCAGTAATATCAACTAAATTTATATCAGTCTGAACACTAGGAATATACATTAATGTGTAATCGTTATAGTCTTCAGCAGAAGTTAAAGAACCATCGTAAACATAGCTGTATCTATCACCTGACTGTCCATTATAAAATAATGAGATAGTAGTTGCACCATGATTTAAATAATCGATAGTATAAGATAAAGAACCGACAATTCTGCTTCCAAGATCAAAAGTTGAATACCCGAGTCTTAAATCATTTCTACTCTCTACATGAGAAACATACCTCCATTGTGAAGAATTCTGAGAAGATAATCCATCATTAATTGACATAGAGCGTCCGAAAGTATAAGCTAAACTGGCACTTAATCCATTGGTGAATGGCTTCTGTAGCTGGGCTGTAAAGTTATATGAATATCCTTCGTTTGTGTTTGAACCAAGTAAAATATATGTATAATCGCTATCTACTGTTCCAGCATTTGGATCGTAGATTGTTCTATTATCAGGGCCACCAGTTAACGTAATCTTATCATTTTCGATATTTAAATCTTTGTAAACTACGTTATTCAAAGTTTTAGAATAAAGTACTTCTAAGGTCCCAATCATATCCCAAGGTAATTTTTGGTCTACAGCAATACTTGTTCTAAACACTTGAGGAAATTTAAAGTCTTTTGCAAACAGGTCAATTTGTCCGCCATAACCAGCATCAGAACCACCAAAATCAGCAGCTGTATATTGATCTTGCCAATCAGGGTTGAAATAGATAGGAGTTCCCCAAGAACTTCTTTGGTAAGCACCACCGATAATAACACCGCAGTTTGCATAACTTCCACCAGGCCATACCAAAGGGATACGACTTGTAAAGATTCCAATACCTCCACGGATTTGTGTTGATTGATCCCCATTCACATCGTAATTAAACCCTAATCTTGGAGAAAACATTAATGAACTCTCTGGCATACTACCTGCTTTTGCCCCTTCTAAATCATAACCTTCTGCTTCTAAAGCTGGAAGTACTTCTGTGTTAAAATGAGTGTCTTCACGAGGATCGTCTAAGAATGTTGGAATATCAGCACGTAAACCAAGTGTTAATTTAAATTTATCACTTACCTGGATTTCATCCTGAGCATAAACACCAAACTGCATCATGCTGAATTCTGCTGCAGCAGAAGAACCATCTCCTGTTATATCATCTACAAGCGAATAACTTCTGGCGTATTGATATGCAGCTTCATTGTTTAAGAAATCATCCAATGAAGAATATACATATGAACCAAAGTTTTGACGGATAAACAAGTTATACGTATGAGAATATTCCATATTAAAACCAAACGTAAACGTATGTTTTCCTTTGTAAATATTAAAGTTATCTGTTACAGTAAGAATCTTTTGGTCTAATTGGTTTGCAGTTGAGTATTCTTCAGAGCCAAGATAAATAGTACCATCTCCATCCCATATTGTAAGTTTCGGGAAATTTTGCCCCATAGGATCTCTATCATCTAAAACAGAAGTATAACCAACTATAAGATTGTTTGATGAATTATCAAAGTTACTTTTTAGCTCTAAAGCAGTAGAATTTGTTGTACTTGGAAAATAAATCCCGTTGTTATAGAAATTGAGTGAGCTTGAACTTGCACCATAAGGAGAAACAGACTCATTGTAAGTATAACTGTGACGTAAAGTTAACTTATGTACCTTACTCAAATTTGCATCAATACGTGCTAAAACTTTATTACTATTTAGCTCACTTGTAAAGTCAGAATATCCACCTGGATCGTATCCATATTGATTTTTCATTGTATTTACAAGACCTTCGATATCAGATTGAGTAGCGTCACCTCTATAAGTAGCAAAACTAAAGGGGTTTGGCTCCTCGTCACGCTGTATTTCTGCGTTAAAAAAGAAAAATAATTTATTCTTGATGATTGGTCCCGCAAGACGTGCCCCATAAGTACTGGCACTAAAATCTGTTAAACTTTCTCGTTCTTCACCCTCTGATAATGCAATGCCTCCAGGAGTTTTTCCTGCTAACTTTTCGTTTTTAGTAAAATAATAAACAGAGCCATGAAAATCATTAGTCCCCCGTCTTGTTACAGCATTGATACTTGCCCCATTAAAACCACTTTGTCTCACATCGTAAGGGGCAATAACAACCTGAAATTGTTCTATCGCATCCATACTTATAGGAGATCCTCCTGTTTGCCCACCATTTGTTCCGGTAGCAGCCAAACCAAATACATCATTATTTACAGCACCATCAATAGAAATTGCATTGTACCGGTTATTGGCACCAGCAATTGAAATTGCACCATCATCATTAACAGAAGATTGAGGTGTTAACCTTGTAAAATCTGTTAAGTTCCTTGCAATTGTTGGCATTGATTCAATCTGTTCTGCCTGGATGAATGTTTCTGCCCCTGTTCTGTTTCCATCAAAAATGTTATATTCATTGCGCTTTCCAATAACAACAACTTCATCCAGTTCAACTTTTGAATCACCAAGAGTAACATCTACCTTGTAGGTTTGTCCTAATGAAAGTGAGATACCCTTTTGTTCATACGATTCATATCCAACATATGAGATTTGCAGTGTGTAAGGCCCCCCAACCTCCATGTTTGGAAGCCTGAAAAAACCATCGAAATCAGTAATTGCCCCGTACTGAGTTCCTGTTGGTTCATGAGTAGCCTGGATAGTTGCCCCAGGTAAAGTTTCTCCTTTATTGTCAACCACTCGTCCGTTTATTCCAGAGGTGGTAGTTCCCTGTCCCATGGCTGAAACAGTAATAAGACTAAAAAGAAATACTTTCAAGATGTTTTTCATACTACTAATAATTTAGATTTAGATTATCGATTATAATTTTATTTGACAGGGCAAATTTAGATCTGCAATTCAACGCTAACGTAATCATACTTTTAAGTTATCTTTAATAATCAACCGAAAGGAAAATGCCTGCAAATAACTGAAAAACAGTAAATTACCTACAAGAGGTTATTGGTACAAATAGAATTTAAATCAAATCTAAAATCATTCTTAAGTTTTTCTTAATATCACGATTTGTATTTAGGAAATGTTTCCGGGACAGACAGAAAAAAAATTAAAACAAAAAAAAACCCCGCATCCCTGCGGGGTATCAAGTTTTGATTTAGGTTTGCAAGATATTAATCTTGTCATGTGTTATGCTGTAAAGTAATATGTTTTTTATCTTTTTTCAAAATCAAAATTAAATATTAATTGATTTTTTTATTGAAACCGGGCAAAGAGAATTAGTTATCAACACCCTTAAAAAACAAAAATAAAATACTGAATATTAAACAATTGAACCTTCATTTTTAAACTAAATCAAAAAACACCTGTGCATAATTTTTTTTATCATCTAATTTATTTACCCACAACCTTATACCAATATTTTTTTTATGTTATTTTTGTCACTAAGCAAAATTTTAAAAAAAATAATTTGGAGGTTATTAAATGACTAACAGAGACACATTGTTAAGGGGAACCCATAACAATACTGACGAAACTAACTTTAAACCTCAAAAAGGAAACAGCAACAAACTAAACACCTGCAACTGGTTATCCGAATTACCTCATTCTCAAAAAAGTAATTCTTTTGTTGAAGTTAGATTTAAGAATACACGTAAAAGTTTTTATCAAAACCAAAATGAACTGCATTTAGAAATTGGTGATATTGTGGCCGTAGAGGCTAATCCAGGACATGATATCGGTATTATCTCATTAATTGGCCCATTAGTTTATAATCAAATTCAAAAAGTTAATTACAATGAAGATACTGAACCCAAGAAAGTATATCGAAAAGTTAAACAAACTGATATAGATAAGTGGCATGAAGCGATTAGCCTTGAACATAACACCATGATAAAAGCAAGGCAAATTGCCAATGATTTAAAACTTGACATGAAAATTGGTGATGTTGAGTATCAGGGAGACAAAACAAAGGCTATATTTTACTACATTGCTGATGAAAGGGTTGATTTCCGTGAATTAATAAAAATTTTGGCTGAGACTTTCAGAATCCGTATTGAGATGAAACAAATCGGTGCCCGTCAGGAAGCTGGAAGGATTGGCGGCATTGGTTCCTGCGGAAGGGAGTTGTGTTGTTCAACCTGGATTAGTAATTTTATTTCAGTAACTACGAATGCTGCCAGGTACCAGGAAGTTTCTTTAAACCCTCAAAAATTAGCCGGACAATGCAGTAAACTAAAGTGTTGTCTTAATTATGAACTAGAGTGTTACCTGGATGCCCAGAAGAATTTTCCTCCTAAAGAAGTAAATCTTGAAACAAAAGATGGTACTGCATATTATCAAAAAACCGATATTTACAGAAATTTAATGTGGTATTCTTTTGATCCGGTAAATGCAATAAATCTAACAGCAGTGCCGGTAGAAAGAGTAAAAGAAATTATTAATATTAATAAAAAAGGACAAAAAGTCCCTAAACTTGTTGAAGTATCAGAAAATTCTCAATCATCAGCGAAAAAGACTATTGAATATAAAAATGATGTTGGGACTGAAAGTTTAGAAAGATTTGACAATAAGAAGATTCAAAAAAATAACAAAAAAAGGAGAAAAAAGAACTTTAGAAAAAAAGAAAATACTGATGCAAAAAACACGAATTAATATATATATCGCAATAACAATTCTTATAGTATCTTGGCTGTCTTGCAGCAACAAAACAGTATATGAAGAACATAAACAAATAGGCACTGATGGATGGAAAGCAGATTCTTCTGTTGTTTTTAAAGTGCCTGTTCAAGACACTTCAAGTATTTATAATGTTTACATTCATTTAAGAAATACGGGCGATTATCCCTGGCGAAATATTTACTTTTTTGTCAACACAGAATCTCCAACAGAGGCCCAGGTTTCTGATACCTTAGAATATTATCTTGCCGACGAAAAAGGAAAATGGTACGGCAAAGGATGGGGGCAAGTTTGGAGCCATTCGCTTCCCTATAGGATGAATGTGAAATTCCCACAACAGGGTATATATACCATTCGTATAAAGCAAGGCATGAGAAGTGAAAGTATCCGTTCAATTCTTGATGCCGGGATTCTTCTAGAAAAAGTAAATTAATAAATTCATACAGATTGGGTAAAAATAAGCTTAAGAAATTTGCTGAGATGGAGGTTCTTGAGCATGTAATTCAACCTCCGTTTGATGATATTTTTAAAAACGATCATCCTTTAAAAGGAAAATGGAACCAAGAAGTTTTTAAAAAAGATAAACCGATCGTTCTTGAACTTGGATGCGGAAAAGGTGAATATACTGTTGGAATGGCGGAGTTATTTCCAGAAAAGAACTTTTTAGGTGTAGATATAAAAGGGGCCAGAATGTGGAAAGGGGCAACTGATTCTAAAAACAAAGGGATAACAAATGTTGCTTTTTTAAGAACTCGTATTGAGTTAATAGAAGCATTTTTTGGGGAAGACGAAATTTCAGAAATTTGGATTACATTTCCTGATCCTCAATTAAAAAAGGCTCGGGTAAAAAAAAGATTACCGGGATCAATATTTCTTAATAAATACAGGAATTTTCTAGTTCAGAACGGAATTGTACATTTAAAAACAGATAATGAAGTACTTTATGAATATACTTTATCTGTTGCAAAACACAACAAACTAAATATTCTTAAAAGTACAAACGATCTTTATTCTGAAACAATAGATAATACACTTTCTATTCAGACATATTATGAGAGTCAATTCAGGGCGCAGGGTATTCCTATAAAATATCTGAAATTCCAACTTAACAGGGAGATAGAGATTCATGAACCTCCGGAAAAATGATAACTTTTTCAATAAAGTATTTGAAATTGTAAAACTCATCCCTCCTGGCAGGGTAACCAGTTATGGTGCCATTGCAAAATGCATAGGTTCTGCTCAATCTTCACGAATGGTTGGTTGGGCGCTAAACAGCAGCAATTTTAACAACGAATTTATTCCTGCCCACAGGGTGGTAAACCGTAATGGCATTTTGTCAGGTAAATCACACTTCAGGACACCGACACTAATGCAGGAACTTCTTGAAAGTGAAGGGGTAAAAGTTATCGACGATAAAATTGTTGACTTCCAAAGACTCTTTTGGGATCCCTTTAAAGAATTGGATTTTTAATTTATGTTACGAAACATTTTCCGGTTAATTATTGTTAGAAAGAAACATTTATCTTTGTAGATTCAATCTAATTAAAAATAAGGATAAATAAATGTCAATAACAAAAGAAGAAATAGTATCAATATTAAAAACAGTAAGGCATCCCGCTGCAGGCAAAGATATTGTAACACTTGAAATTGTTAAGAATCTCTCTGTTTCCGGAAATGAGGTAATGTTTACATTAAAATTTCCTTCATTAAACGATCCATTAAAAGCATCATTAAAAAAAGCCAGTATTAAAGCCATCCAGGATAAATTTGGCGAAAACATCAATGTAAAGATTGAACTGGAAACAGAAGCCAGGTTAGCCAGTGTTGTAAGGGAGCCAGAGGTATTACCTGGAGTAAAAAACTTTATTGCTGTAGCTTCAGGGAAAGGTGGTGTTGGTAAATCTACTGTTGCTACGAACCTTGCTGTAGCAATGGCACTTGAAGGATATTCTGTAGGAATTATTGATGCTGATATTTTCGGCCCCTCGCTACCAAAAATGTTCGACATAGAAGAAGAAAGGCCCAAGGGTATCAAAATTGAAGGAAAAGACTATATTCTCCCTATTGAAAAATATGGTGTAAAAGTACTTTCCATGGGGTTATTTGTAAATCCAAACGATGCTACTGTGTGGAGAGGGCCTATGGCTTCCAATGCTTTTAAACAAATAATGACAGATGCACAGTGGGGTGAGCTTGATTACATGTTTTTCGACCTTCCTCCGGGAACTTCAGATATTCATCTAACACTTGTACAAACGCTGTCGATAACAGGGGCTGTGATTGTAAGTACCCCCCAGGATGTTGCCATTGCTGATGCAATTAAAGGCATTAACATGTTTAAAGGAAAAAGTATAAATGTACCTGTTCTTGGGTTAGTTGAAAACATGGCCTGGTTTACGCCGGAAGAACTTCCAGAAAATAAATATTACATTTTTGGAAAAGAAGGATGTAAAAAACTTGCAGAGCAATTCGATGTTCCGCTTTTGGGACAAATACCATTGGTACAAAGTATCCGAGAAGGTGGCGATGAAGGAATCCCTTCTGCAATGCAAAATTCAATTGTAGGTGATGCATTCCGTAAACTTGCCCAAAATGTAGCAAAACAAGTAGAAATAAGAAATCAAACAACTCCACCAACCCAAAAAGTACAAATGAAAAGTTAATTTGATAGGACTATATAACCAAAGATATGATGAACAAATCTGATGTTCTTGAAAAAGTAAATAAAGCTATTGAATCGATAAGGCCGTACCTTAATGCAGATGGTGGAGATATCTCGCTTGTTGAAATAACGGAAGATCTTATTGTAAAGGTAAAACTTCTGGGAGCTTGTTACGGATGCCCTTTTAGTATTCAAACCTTAAAAGCTGGTGTTGAGCAGGCTATAAAAAAGGAATTCCCTGAAGTGAAAGAAATAATAGCTGTAGATTAACTGCAACATCCTTTTTTTATTTCAATGAATAGGTTTTGTAAAATTTTATGAAGTAAACATATTTTGAATTACATAATATGTTTACTTCTTTATTAATTGAATTATGTTATTTTTACGTCTACTAAAAATAATCTAAGGATACGTGCGTTTATTACAAAAAAAAAAATTGACAAAAAAAGTATTCTTCATATGCATACTTGCTCTTCTCTTTAGTTGTACTACTGAGAAAAACACCTGGGTTACCAGAACTTATCATAATACTACGTCCAGATATAATATTCTTTTCAATGGTCGCGAAAGTTTTAATGCAACGAATGAAAAGATAAAAAGCAGTTACAACGAAGACTTCAGTCAGATTCTCCCAATTTTTATTTTTGAAGAAGAAGAAATTAAAGACCTTGTTATCGGGGATATGGAAAGGGCCCTTACAAAAGGTTCTAAAATTATTACATTCCATTCTATAACAGCAAAACCTGAAAGAAGAAGAGGTTTTGTATCTGCCAGTGATCAGGCATTCTACAACCAGAAAGAATTTAACAAATGGATGGACAACAATTATCTCCTGATTGGAAAAGCACACTTTTACAAAGGAGATTATTCTCTGGCAAATGAAACTTTTCGATACATTATTTCGCAATACCCTGAATCTAACCTTAAACAGGAAACATATATTTGGCTTGCAAGAACATACAATGTTGAAGGAGATTTTCGGGAAGCCGAAGATGTTTTAACTAGGCTTACGAACGATTTTGATATGCATAAAAATATCAAATCAGAATTTTATGCTACTTATGCTGATTTCTATATCAAACAGGAGAATTATTCCAATGCAATTCCAATGCTTGAAAAAGCGGTTGTGCTCGAAAAAAATAAGAACAAAAAAATTCGATATACTTATATCCTTGCACAACTAAACCTTAATGAAAAGAATTTCGACTCAGCATCTCAACTTTTCGAAGAGGTTATTAAAATGAACCCTCCCTATGAGATGACTTTTAATGCACAAATTTCATTAGCACTGGCGTTCCAGACTGGAGGAGAATCGTCTGAATTTATAAAAGAAGAACTGGAAAGCATGCTTAAAGATGATAAAAATATTGAATACCAGGATCAGATTTATTATGCTTTGGCTAACATCTATTTTAAAGAAGGGGATGTTGATAAGGCTATAGAACTTTATAAACTATCAGCAAGCAAATCAACAAACAATGTTACTCAAAAAGCAATTTCGCACCTGGCAATAGCAGATATTTATTATGACAGAAAAGTATACTTAGAAGCTCAAGCTTATTATGATAGCGCTGTCGTAAATATTAATAATGATTTCAAAAACTATGATGTTATTCTTGCAAAATCAACCAGTTTAGGCAGACTTGTTGAGAACATCCGTAAGATTGAACTCCAAGATAGTTTACAAAATTTAGCATCGCTCCCGGAAGATCAACGATTAACAAAGATTGATCAGATCATAGAACAGCTCAAAGAAGAAGAAAGGATTGCTAAAGAACAAGAAGCTGAGATGAAGTCAAATAATACGATCTCACAGAGTCAATTCTCAAACAGTTCCAGTTCCTCTTCTGCTCAGGGTAAATGGTATTTCTATAATATGACAGCGAAAAGTGTTGGACAACCAGAATTTAAAATGAAATGGGGAAGCAGAAAGCTGGAAGATAACTGGAGAAGGAGTAATAAAAAGCAAGTTATTGAAGAATCTATCGCTGAAAATTCCCCAGCCGAAGAAGGTGCAGAACAACAAAATAAAGTAACTGATAACAAAACAAGAGAATACTACTTACAAGATCTCCCTGTTACTGATTCAGCGATAGATATTTCCAACAATACAATTATGGAAGCTCTATTTGCTGTTGGCCTCATATATGAAAACGAATTGTTTGATGACGTACAAGCAAAAAAATCTTATGAAGAATTAGCTAGTAGATTCCCTGAAAACGAATATGCGGCAATGGCTTATTATGCAATGTATGAAATGACAGGCGAACAAGAAACAGCAACAAGAAACAGTTACAAAACAAAAATACTGAACAATTATCCAGAAAGCATCTATGCACGAATCTTACAGAATCCTGGCTACCTTAAAACCCTTGAAGAAGAAGAAACAAAAGTAGACAGAAGATATGAACAGGCATATCAACTATTTAAAAAGGAGGATTATCAAAGTACATTACAAATCTGCAACAATTCACTTATTGAATTTAAAGGAGAAAACCTCGAACCAAATTTTGCGTATTTAAGCGCTGTTTCCTTAGGAAAATTAAATAATGATTCTGTTTTGCGAGAACAACTCGTTCAATTTGTAAAAACATACCCAAAAAGCGCTCCCGTTGAATATGCAAATACAATGTTATCCTTTTTAGACAATAAGAACCCTCAACTTGCTGAAGCAAAAGAGGAAGAAATTGCTTTAGAATTATATAGCACAACGGAAGATACTATTCATTTCGTTGGCTTAATTGCCCGTACTTCCAAGGAAATGAACCAACTAGTATTCAACATCATAAACTACAATCTCGATAATTACGAAAAACTTAATCTTGTTACGAATGGTGAAGATTTAAATGCTAACAACAAAATGATTACCATTCAACGATTTAACAACAAGAAAGAGGCTGAGAATTACTTGAATACAATCTTAACAAGCGAAACTGTTTTTAAAGATATTGATAAGGACAAACTCATGAAATTTTCTATTTCTGAAAATAATTATGAAAAATTAAAAACAGATAAATCTGTTACACGTTACCTTAAATTTTATTCGAAATAAGACAAAGGAAATTTATTCGTATATTTCTAATTCATAAAGATTAATAACAAACTAAGAGCTTTTACTCCAAGAAGGTGCAATTATCTTATTCTGTTTTAAGCATAACAAATATAGAATTACTGAAACGATAAGACATATAATTGTTGCATGCACAGAACCTTCAGGGCCAAATCCTCCTCCGGTAATCCAGATTGGGCCCACAACCTTCGCATTAATTAGTGTTTTTTCTAAACCTGTTCCTGATACTACCGCACCAAATATACCCGACAAGGTAAAATTCCACCCAAAATGGATAGCTATTGGAAACCATAAATTTCTCGTATACATATAAGCTAAGCCAAGTAATATTCCTGCCTGTATTGACAAACCTATAGCAACAAGTACAGAGCTATTGGGGTTCATTAAATGTAAAAAACCAAAGATAAAGGCAGAGATAACCAAGGCAATATAACTTCCCAACTTCTCTTCCATAATACGAAATATTATCCCTCTCAAGAGGATTTCCTCAAAAACAGCAGCACCAACAGACATAGTAAAAGCAGGAATAAGGAATAAAACACTGTTTACAGACTCGATATGGTATCCACCAGCTAAGAAAATAACAAAAATTACTGCTGCCTGAAGAAATACACCCAATAAAAAACCTTTCAATAAATTTTGCCCAATTCGTTTTGCTGACGTCTCGTCAATGGTGCGTTTTTCATAAATACTATACAAAACATTATAGGCTATAAGGACAAAAGCAGAAGAGACTATTGCAGAGATTAACTCACTTATTTCCCCTGTGAGCGAAGTAAAACTTAACGCTTTATTTATTAAAGATTGTGCTAGAACATATATTCCAACTATTATAACAGAACCTATTAAAATTTTTACGAATACAGAATGTAAGATTCTTTGACCTAGCTTTTTTTTTTGCATTTCTTTATAATTACAGTTATAGATTAAAATTATTAAAAATATGAGACGGGTAAACATTCTTTAAGTTACAGTAAAAAAAGCCTTATTTCCTAGAATTCTTCTGTTTATTATCTCCATACAACAGAAGTAATTTTTGTTGTATAATATCTTAATACTCACTATAAAATTTGTATTTTTACGACATTAAATAGATTAAACACTTTTTGTGTTTAAAACATTTTGAGGGGAGTGCACCACCACTCCCTTTTTTACGTCTCAAATTTATAATCCCTCTATTGTATCATAAAAAAGAAAAACAAGAATGTTGGTAAATAATCTTTCATTTGCTCCTTAAGAAAAACAAGAGCGTTTGAAAGATGATATTCAACTGTTTTTATACTAATATTGAGGCTTGAGGCAATTTCTTTGTTTTTATTTCCGAGCTGTCTGCTTAGCAAAAAGATTTCTCTTGTTTTTTCAGGCATTTGTAACAAAGCCTGTCTGAATGTTTCTTGTATTTCCTGTAAATTAATTGTAGAAAATATATGATCAGATGAATTGTGATATATAATTTCAGCTTCTTGTAATTTTATTCTGGAATGCTCGCTATGCTTTTTTTCTATAGTTTTATGCCTAAGAACCTGAATACAATTATTATGAACAGCTTTAAATAAATAAGCGGAGATAGTTGTTGGAAAATTTATTTTTTCATTTTTCTCCCACAACGTAAAAAATAGTTCCTGGACGATGTCTTTTGCTTCCTGCTCATTTTCTAAATAACTCCTCGCATAAAGGAAAAGACGTTGAAAAAGAAAGTCATAAAGATATTTAAAAACATCTTTATCTTGTCTTTTAATACCTCTTACCAACTCTTCTTCCTTAAGAAACATCACTATAATTTATTATATACACTTCTAATCCTTAGAATCTTTTTTGTATTAGAATTTATATTAGTTTACGCTATAAAATAGCAGTATAGTTAAAATTTTATGCAACATTAGATATAAAAATTAAAGTTTGCAATAAGCCAAAAATAAACTCTAAAAGCTCCTTTAAAAGGAATTAGAAAAAATCTTATTTTAAAATTAGGGTTTTTTAAAAGTTGTGCGTTATGCTTATAGAGAGCAAAAATATGGCAAACAATATAGAGCTAATAATTAAATATCTTACAGAAACAGCAACAAAGGAAGAATGTTTAGAATTTTTCGATTGGCTTGAAGCCAGTAAAACTAATCGTAAGGAGTTTGCTCAATTTAAAGCTTTTTGGATAGAAAGCCAGGCAACAATTGGAACAAAAAAAGGTATTTCAGATTCTGCATACATAGAATTTGAAAACTGGATAAAAGAAAAAGAATTTAGGCTAGAACAATCCTATGACAAAAAGAAAAGATATATTCAACTCTTAAAGTATGCGGCATCAATAATTGTTGTTGTTTCTGTTTTATCGCTTGGTTATATTTTAGGAACTAAATCTATTATACCTAACAGCAAACAGCTAACTACAATTGAAGCACCAATTGGCAGTAAATCAAATATAACTTTGCCAGATGGCACACAAATCTGGCTAAATGCTGGCAGTAAGCTTACATACGGTGAGGAATTTAATAAATCATCAAGAAACGTTTCGCTTGATGGCGAAGCTTATTTTGATGTTGAAAAAAACAAAAAACTTCCGTTTATAGTAAAAACATCCCACCTTGATTTAAAAGTACTTGGGACTTCCTTCAATGTTCGTTCTTATGCTGACGACAATCAAGTAAACACTACTTTAGTTGAAGGAAAGGTAACTATCGAACTAAAAGGAGAAAAAACGAATGAAACAGTTACATTAGAGCCCAATCAAAGCCTTGTTTTTTATAAAAATGAACAAGACAGAAAAATTATTTCTACAATAAACAAAGATAAAAACCTCAGTTTTTCAAGCAAACTCGAAAAGCTTCAACCAAAAATAATTTCAGACAAAATTATTATTCACGAAAAAGCAGATGTTGATGGAGAGATAATGTGGAAAGAAGGTAAGTTGATATTAACAGAAGAACCGTTAGTAAATCTGGCTAGAAAAATCGAAAGGGAATATCACATGGATATACATTTTGATGATCCTGAACTAAAAAAACTAAGTTACTCGGGCACTCTCCTTCTTGATCTTCCCATTGAGCAAATTATGAATGCTATAAAACTCGTTTCTGATATTGATTATACAATTAAAGGACAAGATATTAATCTCTATTCATTAAAAAAATAATGTTAAACCTAAATAAATATCGCGAATGAATAAGACCTAACAATAACAAATCAAAAAAAGGGAGTGGTGGTGCACTTCCCTCAGTATGTTTTAAATACAAAAAAATGTTTAATCTATTTAAATTTTACTAATGAAACTAAAATTATCATTTAGGGGCTTGTTATATAGTAAAAGCCTATCAAAACTATTTTTAATTATGAGACTATCACTGCTATTAACTGTTGTGACTATTCTTAATACCTATGCAAATGTTTTTTCACAAAATGCTAAGATTAATGTCACAGCAGAGAATATTTCAATTAAGGAACTTCTTAGGGATGTTGAGTCAAAAAGTGGTTATGCTTTTTTCTTTAACGATAATCACATTGAGTTGAATAAGCATATTTCCTTTAAAACAGATGAAATAGAAGTTGAACAGCTTTTAGAAAAAGTTTTAAAGGGTACCAATCTAAGCTACAAAATAATAGAAGATAAATTAATTGTAATCGTTAAAAACAGCGATTCCCAGGAAATAACTATAAAAGGGACAGTTCTTGATTACGAGGGAAACCCGCTACCTGGTGTAAACATCCTTGAAAAAGGAACTACAAATGGTGGTGTAACAGATATAGATGGAAATTTTATCATATCCGTTTCTTCTACAGATGCAATCTTAGTTTTCTCGTATGTAGGATTTCTCTCAGAGGAAGTTGAGGTAGCAAATCAAACAACTATAAATGTAACTATGATCGAAGATATTCAGGCAATGGATGAAGTTGTAGTTATTGGATATGGTGCCGTTAAAAAAAGTGATCTAACAGGCTCTGTCTCACAGGTAAAAACAGAAGAACTGGAAACAGTCCCTGTGTATAGTATGGAACAAGCTTTAAAATCAAGGGCCGCAGGTATCCGCGTAACACAAAATTCTGGTGAACCTGGAGGCCGTATCGAAGTTCGTGTTCGTGGAGGAAATTCAATGATAGGTGGTAATAGTCCTTTATACGTTGTTGATGGTTTTGCCATCACAGGTGGAATAGATTTCCTTAATCCTTCTGATATTGAATCTATCGATATATTAAAAGATGCTTCTGCAACCGCAATTTATGGTTCACGTGGTGCAAACGGAGTTGTTATTATAACTTCCAAACGTGGTAAAGAAGGACAGGATGGCCGTATTGAGATAAACAGTTTCTACGGCGTTCAAACCGAAACGAAAAGATATGAAATGCTTGATGCAAAACAATATGCTGAGGTCGCTAACGAAAGATTAATTAACGATGGCGGTGAAGCATATTTTAATATCGACGATGTTGAAAATCCAGGCACAGACTGGCAGGATTATATTTTCAGAAAAGCCCCTATCCATAATCATACAATTACATTCTCTGGATCTTCTGAGAGCACACGGTATTCATTATCTACAAATTATTATTCTCAGGAGGGAATTATAAAAAGATCAGGTGTTAAAAAAGGATCCATGCGTTTAAATCTAGATCACGATGTAACAAAATGGTTAAAGTTGGGGGTAAATTTAAACCTCTCCAGAAGGTTTAAGGAAAGAATTGATGTTAATAATGGTTCTTACGGTACAAATATTTTGTCTGCTGCTTTAGCTGCCCCCCCAACATTACCTGTCTATGATGAAGATGGTCAATTCACCAGGATCGAATCAATATATTCATTTGGTTCTGCTGATATGAGAAATCCATTGCTTTATGCACAAGGAAAAGATCAATACGTAAATAACTCAATTATTGGAAATACTACACTGGAAATAAAATTAGCTGAAGGGTTGTCATTTAAAGCCCTTTTAGGTTTAGAATACGATGGATATCTGCGAGAAACATATTCTCCTATTATCTTTGAGAATGATCGGGGAGCTGCATCTGAAGGTTATTCATATCGAAATTCATTTTTAAATGAAAACACATTAAATTTTGCAAAAACATTTGGAATGCACTCTATTAATTTAGTAACAGGATTTACCTATCAAACAAATATGAATAGGTTTCATTCAATTAGTGTGAGTGGTTTTCCAAATAACACAACTGAAAACTATAATTTAAACACTGCTGAAACAGTTAATTTCCCAACATCTGGCATTACAGAATGGGCTTTGGCTTCATGGTTAGGCCGGGCTAATTATACATTAATGGAAAAGTATATTGTTACTGCCAGTATAAGAGCTGATGGTTCTTCGCGTTTTGGGGCTTCAAATAAATGGGGATACTTCCCTTCAGGCGCATTCGCTTGGAGGATATCTGAAGAACCTTTTATGGAAAATGTACCGGTAATTAGCTACCTTAAGCTACGAACAAGCTATGGAATTACAGGTAATACTGGTTTAAGTCCTTATCAATCGTTAGACCGTTTATCTTCAACAAAATATATTTTCGGTGAATCTGAGGTAACAGGTTATGTACCTTCCGGAATTGCAAACAGCGATTTGAAATGGGAAACTACAGCACAGTTTGATATTGGATTCGACCTGAACTTTATTGATAATAGATTGCGTTTTACTGCAGATTATTATCAGAAACATACTACAGACTTATTAGCGTCTGTTCCTTTACCTCCATCAATTGGCTTTAGTTCAATAACACAGAATATTGGTGAAATTAAAAATAAAGGATTAGAATTTTCAGCTCAGGCTGATATCATTACTAAAGGGGATCTTAACTGGAGTGTAGCTACAACATTCTCTACCAACAGGAATGAGGTTGTTAAACTCGCCGATGGGGCTGATATTTATGGAAATAGTATTAAAATTCCTTTTTACTCATCTATAAACATTGCTAGAGAAGGGGAACCATTTGGTATGTTCTATGGACTTGTAGAAGACGGACTTAATGATGAAGGATATATTAAGTATGTTGATCAAAATGAAGACGGAGAAATAAATAATCTTGACAGGGTTATACTTGGTAATCCATACCCTGATTTCATCTATGGATTTAATACTGATTTTTCGTACAAAAATTTTGATTTAAATATCTTCTTTGAAGGAGTACAAGGAAATGATATTTTCTGGGCTACTGCAGGTACCCACTTAAATTCATTCCAAAGAGGTACCAATCAATTTGCTGATTTGTATGGCAATTACTGGACAGAAGCAAACCCGGATCCAAATGCTAAATATCCAAAAATAAGCTCAAGCACAGCAGTAACTGTTTCTGATCGATTTATAAAAGATGGTAGTTATTTAAGGTTAAAATCTATAAAATTGGCTTATAATCTTAGTGGAGCAAAACTTGGCGCTTCATGGTTCAGAAGTGCTCAAATATACGTATCCGGCACAAATCTATTAACATTTACAAGTTATCCAGGATTAGATCCTGAAGTTAATACACGAGGTTCAGATGACACATCAGTTGGTTCCAGGTTACTTATTGGTGTAGACGAAAGTGCATACCCAAATGCAAAAACCTATGCGGTAGGTGTTAAATTCAATTTCTAACAAATAAAAACAAGAATAATCATGAAAAAAATATTTATATTCTTATCTCTCATAGCTTTTATTACTTCATGTGAAGATATGCTCGAAGAGGTTCCAAAATCTTTTGTATCTAGAACAAATTATTATCAAAACGAATCTGATGCAGAAGGTGCTATTATTGGAGCTTATGCAGCTATTCAGACAGATTATTATGGCATCACATATTTTCTTCTCGAAGAACTCCATGGCGATTTCTTAGATGGCCGTGGTTCTCAGGCCCCAATTTCTTATTTTGATCAAGTTCTTGATCAAAACAATATAGGACGTGCTGCTACAAACTGGACTACTCTATACAGTGCTGTCAATAGGGCTAATGCTGTTATTGCTAATGTCCCAAATATTGAGGATATCGATTCAGAGGTACAAACAAAAATTGTAGCCGAAGCATACTTCTTAAGGGCAATGGCTTATTTTAACCTGGTGCGTGGTTGGGGAGCTGTTCCTCTTCGTTTAACAGAAAGTACAGACCTAAGTACATTGTCAGCTCCACGTGAACCTGTAGAAACTGTCTATGCACAGATTCTGGATGATGCCTTAAAAGCTGAAGAAGGCCTGAAAGGTGTTACTGTTGCTGAAGAAACAGGCAGGGCTTCGGAAGCCGCCGCAAAGATGTTACTTGCGCAAGTATATTTAACATTAGAAGATTGGGATAATTGCGCCCAGCGTTGTAATGATATAATTAATAGTGGCATCTATGATCTGGTAACAGTTGAGAAACCTGATGATTTCTATAATATATTTGCGACACAGACTAATTCAGAAGATATTATGTCTGTCCATCATTCTGAGACACGCACATATACCCTTTCTACGTATCTTCACAGAGGAAATACATATCCATACAATTATTCAAGCACAGGATATTTTGCGTGGTTGCCAGACACTAACTCTTTTATAGGAGATAGCTGGGATGACAATGATTTAAGAAAAGCTTTTAATCTTTACACAAAATACCTGAATTCAGATGGAGATACAGTTTCTCTGCCATCAACATCACCGATATTATTTAAGAAATATATTACTAATGAAGAAGGATTAGGAGTATATTCAGTTCCAATCTATAGATATACAGAGGCTTTCTTAATGTATGCTGAAGCAGCGGCTATGGCAAACGATGCTCCAACAGAATTAGCACTGGAACGTCTTAATATGATAAAAAGAAGGGCTTACGGTTACGAGCCTTATACAGCTTCTCCTGTTGATTATGTCTCAGGCATGACATTGGAAAATTTTAGAGATACAGTAATTCAGGAACGTGCTTATGAGTTTCTTCTTGAAAGAAGACGTTGGTGGGACCTTAACAGAACAGGTAAAGTAAAAGAAGCATTTGCTGCTATTGGAAAAGATTTTATCGATCAGCGTTATTTATGGCCAATCCCTGAAGATGAAATAAACACAAATCCGGGAATTAATCAAGAGGATCAAAATCCAGGATATTAAACTTAATCCTCACTCTTTTGTAATGAGGTTATCTAAAAAGTAATAAAAACATTAAAGTTTCATTTCTTTCTTCTCTGTGAAACTTTATGTATTCTTTGTGAAACTCAGCGCTATAATTCTTTGAGATTTTAACACAGAGACATATAAATATTTTTAGATAACCTCATTATCTCTAGAACGGTTTTGGTTGTTAATTTAAATCTGAATTTATTAATTATGAAAAAAAGATTAATTAATCTTATTGGGATTATTTTGAGTTTGACACTCCTTGGAAGTTGCTCATACCAGAAAAATAATTCATCAGACAAACAAGTAGATATTTGTATCTACGGAGGGACATCTGCCGGTGTTATTGCTGCTTATTCAGCAAAAAAAATGGGAAAATCTGTACTAATAATTGAACCCGGCGACCGTTTAGGAGGACTAACTTCAGGAGGTCTTGGCCAGACTGATATTGGAAACAAACATGCAGTTACCGGACTTGCCAGAGATTTTTACAGACGTTTAGGGAAATATTATAACACCTTTGAACAATGGAAATTTGAACCTAAAGCTGCGCTGGAAATCTTTCAGCAATATATCAATGAAAAAAATATTGATGTTCTCTATATGCATCGAATTGTTAATGCAGAAGTTAACGACGGTAAAATAGAAAAAATAATACTTGAAAATTCAGCCAATCCTTCTTCTGGTTCTCAAAAAGAAATCGATGCTAAAATGTTTATCGACTGTACATACGAAGGTGACTTAATGGCAAAAGCAGGTGTTACTTATACGGTTGGCAGGGAAGATAACAATCTATATAATGAAACAGTTAATGGTGTTCAGCTAAAGGAAGAACATCAATTTCCAGATAATATTGATCCCTATATTGAAAGAGGAAATCCGGAAAGTGGGTTATTATGGGGAATCCAGAAAGATGAATTAGTTACTAACGGAACCGGGGACAGAAAAGTCCAGGCTTATAATTTTAGAATATGCCTTACTGATAGTACAGAAAACCTTGTTCCCATTGATAGGCCCGAAAATTACGATTCAACTAAATACGAATTATTACTTCGTCTGATTGAGGCCCAAAGCAATAAAAATTTATTTAATTATTTTATCTGGAGCGGGATGCCTAACAGAAAAACAGACATAAACAACAGAGGTGGCTTTTCAACAGATATGATTGGAATGAATTGGGATTATCCGGAAGCGTCTTACGAAAAAAGACAAAGAATCATAGATGAACATATAGATTATACAAAAGGATTACTATACTTCTGGGGACACGATCCAAAAGTTCCACAGCAAGCAAGGGAAGAAATGTTAAAATGGGGATATCCAAAAGATGAATACATTAATAACAATCATTTTTCTCCTCAGCTTTATGTAAGGGAAGCCCGCAGAATGGTTGGAGAATATGTAATGACAGAACATCATTGCCGTGGCGATGAAGTTGTTTCAGATCCTATTGCCCTGGCTGCTTACACAATGGATTCGCATAACTGTCAGCGAATTGTTACAAATGGCATGGTAAAAAACGAAGGTGATGTTCAAGTTGGAGGATTCCCCCCTTATCCTGTTTCATATCGTTCGTTACTGCCTAAATCTAATGAGTGTAAAAACTTATTTGTACCGGTTTGTTTATCAGCTTCACACATTGCTTTTGGCTCTATCCGTATGGAACCTGTATTTATGGTCCTGGGCCAAGTCTCTGCTGTTGCTGCTTCAATAGCAATCGATGAAAACCAACCTATACAGGATATTGATGCAAAAAAAATACAAGACATATTAGAAACAAATCCATTGCTTGATGGTACCCCACCTGATGTTATTGTTGATGATGCAGATTTAGATTTAGTAACAGTTTCAGGTAGCTGGGAAACCCAACATCACTTTATGAGAAATTATAAATCTTCTCTTTTATACAAAAAAACCGGAGATGCTGGAAGCATTACTTTTCAATTACCTGTTAAAATCAAAGGGAAATATAAAGTGTTTTTTTATTGTTCTCATCCATGGAATCCTGATTTAGTATTGCCCGAAGTAATAAATTTAAGTATTGCTCAAGCAAACACTGAAGAACAAAAAGAAATTAACTATAAAAAAAATCTAAATAACTGGGCATATGTTGGCTCATATATTTTCAATCCTGAAGAAAAGAATTCAATTAAATTAATTTCAGGAACAACACAAGCCTGTATTGCAGATGCTGTAATTTTAGTTCCTGAAAAATAAAGTGCATTCTCCTAAATATTTTAAAGCAAATTGATATCATTATGAAGCAAATAATTAAAGTAATAGGTTTTGTATTTCTTGTTAGTTGCAGTTCAAATAAAACAGATTCCAAATTCTTTTATCCCGGACAGGAATGGCTGGATGATAACGGCATTCATATTAATGCACACGGGGGTGGTATCTTATTTCACAACAATAAATACTACTGGTATGGAGAACATAAAATTGAAGGAAAAGTAGGAAATACAGCACAGGTAGGTGTACATGTATATTCATCATCAGATTTATACAATTGGAAAGATGAAGGAATTGCTTTGAAAGTAAATGAAACGGATTCAACTTCTGACATTGCAAAAGGATGTGTCCTGGAAAGACCAAAGGTAATTTTCAACAAAAAAACGAAAAAATTTGTTATGTGGTTTCATCTGGAATTAAAAGGGAAAGGTTATGATGCAGCCCTTGCCGGAGTAGCAGTTGCCGACAATCCCACAGGACCATTTACATTTATCAAATCCTTTAGACCTGATGCCGGATTCTGGCCTCTTAATATCCAGGATTGCCACAAATTACACGTGGCAGATAGCGTTAAAGAAAAATATTGTGGTGGTAAAGGATGTTTACCGGAGCATGTTGATAGCTTAAATATTTTAAGCAGGGATTTTCAAAGCGGACAAATGTCCCGTGACATGAATTTATTTGTTGATGATGCTGGGACAGCGTATCAGATATATGCATCTGAAGAAAACAACACATTGCATATATCCCAACTTAGTGATGATTATCTATCAAGTTCTGGCAACTATGTCAGGGTATTTGTTGAAAGATATATGGAAGCACCTACCCTACTGAAAAACAATGAAGGAAAATACTATTTTATTGGTTCTGATTGTACAGGGTGGCGACCCAACGCAGCAAGATCAGCTACTGCAGAGCATATCTTTGGCCCATGGAAAGAATTAGGAAATCCCTGTATTGGACAGGACTCGTTAACAACATTTAATTCACAAAGCACCTTTATTCTTCCTATACAAGGCAAAAAAGATGCATTTATCTTTTTGGCTGACCGATGGACTCCTGAAAATCCAATTGAAGGTAAATATATCTGGTTACCAATACAATTCATAGACGATAAAGTTGTTCTTGAATGGATGGAGAAATGGAATTTAAGTGTTTTTGATTAAATCCGTACTCTAAGCTAAAAGTTGTTTTCTAACTCAAAAATTGTATCCCAAAAGTATTGAGTTAGAATACAACTTTTTTATTTCAAGGGTAGCTGAAATTATGTTTTGGTTCATCGATTCTTTTCTGATTATTTATAAAGCTTCTCAGATCGATAGTTTGTCGAACTAAATTTCAAAAAAACACTAAAACTATAAGTACAATAAATCATTTCTCCATCTATATTGAAAAAAAAATTGGTAAATTGTATTGATATAAAATTCTTTGATTTATTCGATTATGACTATTGATTGGTGGATCTTAATCTATGAAGTTATAGGAGGTTTGGCTTTATTCCTTTTTGGGATGGATGTGATGACTAAAGCCTTGAAGACATCAGCTGGAAACAGCCTTAAAACCTTTTTACATAAAATGACTTCGTCTAGATGGAAAGGATTATTGGCAGGAACAGGTATTACGGCTATCATTCAATCATCTTCTGTAACAACGGTATTGGCAGTTGGATTTGTTTCTGCGGGTGTTATTAATTTTCAAAGTACACTGGGAGTAATTCTTGGAGCTGATATTGGAACAACAATAACAGCTCAGATCATTGCCTTTAAGGTTACCCGGACAGCGCTTCTTATGGTTATTGTAGGCTATCTGTTCACACTGTTCTTCAGTACAAAAAAATACAATGAGTTTGGAAAAATTCTCATTGGTCTTGGACTAATCTTTTTAGGCATGAATTTTATGAGCGAAGGAATGCAACCTCTAAAAGCATACCCTCCCTTTATCAGCCTGATGCAAAACTTAAACAATCCCGTTTTTGGAGTACTTGTAGGAGCCTTATTTACTGCATTAATACAAAGTTCTTCCGCCACTACAGGTGTTGTAATTGTTTTAGCTTCACAAGGGCTAATATCCTGTGAAGGGGGAATCTCAATTGTAATTGGTGCTAATATTGGTACTTGTGTCACAGCATTTCTTTCTGCCATTGGAAAGCCCAGGGCTGCAATGCAGGTAGCCATAGCTCATATTTCTTTTAAAATTGTTGGCTCATTATTATGGGTATGGTTTATTCCCCAGTTAGCACATATAACCGGACAAATAACTCCGAATGATTTACCCAGGCAAATAGCAAACGCACACACAATTTTTAATGTTTCTACAGCTGCTTTATTAATCGGATTTACTACTCCTATTGGTCGTTTAATTACAAAAATATACCCGGTTAAAACTGTTGATGGTGAAGGTGAAATAGAACTCCTTAACGAGTACTATTTACAACAAAGCAGTCTGGCTATAGATTTAGTAGATAAAGAATTAATAAAGCTTTCCGATAAAACAAATAACCTTCTAACAAAAGGCCTCCAAATTGCTTTAGATGGTTCTCCAACAGAATTGGAACAATTAAGACTTTCTGATAAAACGGTTGATTTCCATCAAAAACAAATACTATCATATTTACAACAGTTGCAACAAAAACAACTTGATATAAATGAATCAAGGAAAATAAAAAAACAGATGGAGATTGCTAATATCCTGGAAACAGCAGCTGATATTATTACTACGGATATGGTTGAAGCTGCCGAACATCGTACGGAACACAATTTTAAAATAAGTGATGAATCCCGCAGTAATTTTGAGAAAACCTACAAAACAAGTATTGATGCCCTATCCCTGGCATTTTCTTCGTATCAACAAAACAGCAAAAAACTTGCAAATCAGGTAATATCAGGTAAAGAAGCATTTAAAACAAATACAACTGAATTAAAAGACAAATTAATCAATCGTTTATCTTTTCAGGATAGTAACAGAATTGCTATTATCAGGTTTGAAACAGAAATTATCGAGTTAATGAACAGACTTCATTCATTAGCACGCCGAATAGCACGCTTACAAATAGAATAATAATATTTTTCAAACTTTATTTTGGCATATATTCAGAATGATTGGAAACATATTCTTTTAGTCTCGCCCCCTCATCTTTATTCATTTTAAAATCTATAATATTCATATCTTTAAGACGAATGAGTCTTCGGGTCAACTTTGGATGAGTAGATACTTTTAAGTCAATTTTATTATTTTTTAGCAGATTATTCCAATATTTAAAAAATATTTCTCATCAAGTAATTACAGTATTATTAAGAGTAAAATGAAAATAAACACAAAACTGAAATAAAAACTAAATCCATATATTACAATTTTGGCTACGATTTTGTAGTTGTTTTTCAAGAGTTGTAAATAAACTACAAAGAAATAAGAAACGTAGTTTGCATGGATTGTAAAATGCACTCATAAAAATTTCTTATAAATCGGTATCTTTGCAACTCGCCAAATTTTAAAACACTTCAAAAAAATCGCGAATGAGGAAAATCAAGATATTATGGACTGATGATGAAATAGACCTGCTAAAACCACACATCATGTTTCTTGAAGATAAAGGTTATGAGATATCTACTTCAACAAATGGAGGAGATACTATAGAGATGGTTAGAACAACGGATTTCGACCTTGTTCTTTTGGATGAGAACATGCCAGGGATGAGTGGACTTGAAACTCTAACGAAAATAAAAGCCATAAATAACAATATTCCGGTTATTATGATAACCAAAAATGAAGAAGAAGATATTATGGATGCTGCAATCGGCTCCAAAATTTCTGATTACCTCATTAAACCTGTTAATCCCAAACAAATTCTTCTTGCTATCAAAAAAAATATTGATACGCAACGATTAATTTCAAAAGAAACAACATCTGCTTACCAAGCTGATTTTGGTAAAATCAGTATGGAAATTTCATCTGCATCAACCTATGAAGAATGGACAGAGATATACAAGAAACTGGTTTATTGGGAACTCGAACTGGGAAACAGCATTGACAGAAGCCTGGAAGAGGTATTAAAAATGCAAAAACAAGACGCCAACAATGGTTTTTCTAAGTTTGTGCAAAGAAATTATGTTTCATGGTTCGATAAAACCAATCAGGACAAACCGTTATTATCGCCAAACTTAGTTGGACAAAAAGTAATGCCTTCGCTTAAAAAAGATGAAAAGGTGTTCTTTATTGTTATTGATAATCTAAGGTATGATCAATGGTGCCTGATAAGCAAAGAACTTAGCGATCTCTATAAAGTAGAAGACGAGTCGCTTTATTACAGTATTCTCCCTTCTGCTACTCAATATGCAAGAAATGCCATTTTCTCCGGGTTAATGCCACTAGAAATCTCAAAAATGCTCCCTCAGTATTGGGTAGATGAAGATGAGGAAGAAAAGAAAAATAATTTTGAAGCCGAATTATTAGATAAACAATTAAGCAGACTGGGATTCAAAAATAAATTTGTTTATCATAAAATTCTTCAACAAAAGGCAGGCAAAAAACTTGTTGAGAATTATAAATCTCTGCTAAACAATGATTTTATTGCTTTGGTATATAATTTTGTAGATATGCTCTCCCATGCAAGAACTGATGTTGATATGATTAGAGAACTTGCCGGGGACGAATCTTCTTTTCGTTCATTAACTTTGTCGTGGTTTAAACATTCTGAGCTATATAACTTACTTGAATTACTGGCAGAAGAAGATATTAAGGTAATTATCACTACCGATCATGGTACTATTAATGTACTAAATCCAATAAAAGTAGTTGGCGACAAAAATTCTTCTGTAAATCTACGATACAAACAAGGAAGAAATCTCAACTACAATCCGAAACATGTATTTGAAATAACAAATCCCGCATCTATTCATTTGCCATCAATAAATGTTAGTACAAGTTATATTTTTGCGTTAAATAATGATTTTATGGCATATCCAAAAAATTATAATTACTACGTTAATTATTATAAGAATACATTTCAGCACGGTGGAATCTCTATGGAAGAAATGATTATACCAGTTGCAACGCTTACGCCAAAACGATGAAAGAGATAATTTTAAATTCAAAAAATGATATTGATAAAGCCGCAAAAGAATTTCTAAATTTCTACAAAGAAGAAGCTGTCTTTGCATTTTATGGTGAAATGGGAGCAGGTAAAACAACATTCATAAAATCAATTTGTGAGCAACTTGAAGTTATTGATACAGTTACCAGCCCAACTTTTTCTTTAATAAATGAATATTATACATCAAACGACGCACTTCTTTATCATTTTGATTTCTACAGAATTGAAACTATTCAGGAAGCAAAAGACATTGGCTGCGAAGATTATTTCTATTCTGGTAACATTTGCCTGATTGAATGGCCGGAAAAAATTGAAGAAATACTTCCTGAAAACACGGTAAATATTAAGATTGAAGTATTGTCGCCAGATAGCAGAAAAATCATTTTTAACTGAGTTTGGGAATTATAGTAAAATATTTCTTAATTTAGACAAAATAGAATTTCTGTATTATGTTCGGTCAAAGTAGTGGAACGTCGCCAATTTCATTTATTAAGTCAGGTTTGATGCCTCAGGAAGAAATGTTAGAAATTGGCGTCAAAAAGAAAAAACTTTCAATAGGTTTTCCAAAAGAATCAATTATTGATGAGTATCGGGTAGCTATTACACCAGAAGCGGTTGATAATATTGTTACGCTTGGCCACGACGTCTATCTTGAAAAAGGTATTGGGCTCAATGCAAACTATGCAGATATTGAATACAGTGAGAAAGGGGGGATTTTTGTAGAAAAACGAGAAGAACTCTTTAATGCAGATATCATTGTTAAAATAAATCCGTTAACCTTAGACGAAATTAACCTTCTCTCCGGAAGACAAATCGTAATGTCTTATCTTCTTCTTTACAATCAAAAGAAAGAATATTTTGATTTACTGTTAGAGAAAAAGGTTACTGCCATTGCTTTTGAACATATGAAAGATGAATATGGCTGTCGTCCTATCGTTCAATCTATGAGTGCTATTTCAGGTAATGTAGCGGTGATTATAGCTGCTGAATATCTTAGCATCTCTCAAAAAGGTAAAGGCGTTTTACTTGGAGGCATCCCCGGAATAACCCCTGCCGAGGCAGTCATCCTTGGGGCAGGAACCGCCGCCGAATATGCAATAAGAGCTGCGATGGGACTAGGCGTTTCAGTTAGAGTTTTTGACAGCTCCGTTCAAAAATTAAGAATACTACAAGATAAACTTGGAACTTTTCTAAACACGTCTATTTTTCATCCTAAAGTTTTACGCAAATCCCTTCGCTCCGCGGACGTTGTAATTGGCACTGTTTATCTGGATGCAAGCCAACCTTATTTGATTACAGAAGACATGGTAAAGGAAATGAAACCCGGTTCTATTATAATTGACACTACAATTGAACAAGGTGGATGTATTGAGACTTGTGAATGCACTACTCATAAAAAACCAACTTGCATAAAACATAGAGTTGTTCATTACGGTGTTCCAAATCTTCCTACAAAGGTTGCAAGAACTGCGTCTATTGCGTTAAGCAACGTAATTTTTCCACTTTTAATGTCAATTGGTGAATTAGGAGGAATTAAACAACAACTTTTAATCGATCTTGGTTTTCGTAATGGCGTTTATCTGTACAATGGCATTTTAACAAAAGGACATATCAGTCAGCGTTTCGGAATACCTTCAAAAGATATTGACTTGCTAATGGCTGCTTTCTAAAAGAAAAATCTACCATTTTAGTTTATCTTTATACTCTCACTAATCCCAATAACAATGAGTAATGAAATTTTATGGTTGATCCTGCTATTGGTCAACTTCTTTTTAATTATTCTTGGTTTCCGTTTTTTTGGTAAAAGCGGATTATATATGTGGATCCCCATTGCAACCATTGTCGCTAATATACAGGTAATACAGACTATTGAACTCTTTGGATTTGCATCAACACTAGGCAATATAGTTTACGCCGGTTCTTTTCTGATTACTGATATTTTATCAGAAGTTTATGGAAAGAAAGAAGCCAGAAAGGCGGTATGGATAGGCTTCTTTAGTGTAATAACAATGACAATCTTAATGAATCTATCTCTCTTATTTACCCCACTTGAAGGGGATTCCCTGGCTGAGAAAAGTCACGAAAGCCTGAATTTTATTTTTAGCTTGATGCCACGGATTGTATTTGCCAGTTTAGCTGCTTATCTTACCTCTCAAGTACATGATGTGTGGGCTTATCACTTCTGGAGAGAGAGATTTCCCAAGTCCAGCCAAATCTGGATACGAAACAATCTAAGTACAATTGTATCCCAATTAATTGACAGTGCAATTTTTGTAACTGTTGCATTTTGGGGAATCTATGATTTACCTGTTTTAATTGAAATTTTTGCTACTACTTATCTCTTAAAATGGATTGTTGCACTTGCAGATACGCCTTTCATATACTGGGCTGTTAAGATGGAAAAAAGTAAATAAATTTACTTTTCGAAAAACTTATTTCAGAAACCACTAAATTGTTTTAAATATCATGAGAAAAGCAATATTATTTTTTCTAATACTCTTTAGTTGTAAAATATACTCTCAGGAAAAATATGTAACTGTTGATGGAGTTAAACACAGAATCAAATTATTAGGAACAGGTGAAGTTACTGTAATCTTTGAAAATGGCATGTCGGATAGTATTGAAGCATGGTCTGCTATTCCGGATTCGGTTGCAAAATTTGCCAATGTATTTTTGTACGACAGGGCTGATATTGGTAAATCCGGATTATCTCACCAGGAACGGACAATACCAAACATGGTTACAGAATTAAAAAACATCCTGAAACAAGAAAAAATAAATCCTCCCTATGTTTTTGTAGGTCATTCTATGGGTGGATTTATTGGCAGATACTTTGCAAGTGAATATCCAAAAGATGTTATTGGACTATTACTGCTTGATCCTTCTGCTGAAAATTTCTGGGAGAGCATGTCAAAAAAAGAGCTTAATGAATATATAGAAGGCGGAACAGAATGGTATAGAACCAAATTTGAACCTCAATATTGGAAAGAATGGGATCAGTTTATCCCCAATATGGTTTACATGAAAGATTTAAATATCCCTAGTGATTTACCAATAATTTTAGTTTCGGCAACAGAACCTCATTGGTATAAATATCAAAAGAAAATTATTAAAGGATTTACAAACGCTAAACACTATAAATTAGAAGGAAGTCATTATGTTCATAGGGAAAAGCCTGAGTTAACAATTCACTATATTAAAAAATTAGTAAATACTAATTAGCTACCCCCTGTAACTAATTAGTATTTTATTTGTATGTAAATCATAGATCTAGTTCCTAGCTAAAACAGCTATCAGAAAATCCCAGAATCTTTTTACTGAGTCAATATGTACTTTTTCGTCGGGTGAATGAGGAAAACGAATTGTTGGTCCACAGGAGACCATATCGAGTTGTGGATATTTTGCACCCAGAATCCCACATTCAAGTCCTGCATGAATGGCTTTCACATCAGGGGCCTGATCTTTTTGTTGTTCAAAAACCTCGACCATTATTTTTAGAATCTCTGATTTTGGATTTGGCTTCCAACCCGGATAATCACCTGTAAACTCAATTTTTGCACCAGCAAGGCTGAACAATGCTTCCATCCTGTCTGCCAGCGCTGTTTTTGCAGAATCAACAGAACTTCGTAATAAACAATAAATTTTGGCATGCCCATTATTTGCGTCAACAATGGCAAGATTTGTTGATGTTTCTACAACTCCTTCCATGGTATCGCTCATTCTGATTACTCCATTAGGACATGCAATAATGCTATTAATAAACCTCTCCTGAAAGTCATTTGGAAAAACAATATCAAAATCATTTTCTATTTCTTCAACCTTGATTATCATATCAGGCTCGGTAATCTCTAACTCATCTTCTACCTCCTTAAAATGTGATGCAATTGCTTCACTTATTTTTTCAAAATCCGTTAGGATAATTGTCTCAGACTCCCGCGGAATAGCATTCCGCATATCTCCCCCTTTTAATAAGACAATAGAAAAATCGATGTCTTTTTTTATTTTCTTAAGGATACGTGCTAATACAATATTGGCATTTCCGCGGCCAAGATTAATATCCATCCCAGAATGCCCCCCTTTCAGGCCGGCTACATTTATTTTGTATGCCTTTAACGATTTGTTTGATTTCTCCGGGGTATAATCAAATTTCATTTCTGCATCTACCCCACCAGCACATCCTACAAATATTTCATCTTCATCTTCAGAATCGAGGTTTATCATTACTTTACCATTTAACAGGCCTTCTCCCAGTTGAAAAGCACCTGTCATCCCTGTCTCTTCATCAATGGTAAATAAAGCTTCAATAGCAGGATGTTTAATACCTTTCGACTCTAATACTGCTAACATTGCAGCAGCTCCAATACCATTATCAGCTCCGAGTGTTGTTCCATTTGCTGTTACCCAATCCCCATCAATAAATGCTTCGATTGGATCGATCTTAAAATCATGTTTTTTATCACTATTCTTTTGAGGGACCATATCAACATGTGCCTGTAGAACTACACCCGGACTATTTTCCATTCCCTCACTAGCTGCTTTCTTTATTATTATATTACCGATAGCATCTTCAATATATTCGAGGTTTTGTTGTTTTGCAAAATCTCTCACATAGTCTATTGCCTTCGACTCGAATTTTGAAGGTCTTGGGATTTGAGTAAATGCATAAAAATGTTTCCAAACTACTGTAGGTTCTAACGAAGCAATATTCATTTTAATTTTCCTCCTAATTTTTAGAATAAAATTACAACTTAATGTTAGTTTTTTCTGTTTAATACATACAAAGAGTAAAGAAAATAGTTTAACAAGAAGTTAACAAGTTTATTACTATTTTATTATATTTTTGACACCAAATTAGTAGACATGAGAAAATTCGCTATCGTATTTATAGGATTAACACTCACATTATTAAGCTATAGTCAAAAAGTAGAATGGTTAAGTATTGAGGAAGCTATGCAAAAAAACTCAGAAAATCCTAAAAAAATATTGGTTGATGTATATACAGACTGGTGTAGCTGGTGTAAAGTAATGGACAAAAATACATTTAGTCATCCGGTTATTGCAAAGTATCTAACTGAGAATTTCTATGCCGTAAAACTAAATGCTGAACAAAAAGAAGATATTACCTTAAATGGAAAAACATACAAATTTGTTGAACAAGGCCAAAGAGGTTATCATGAATTAGCAGCAGCACTTCTTAATGGAAATATGGGATATCCTTCTGTTGTTTTTCTTGATGAACAAAACCGGATTATTCAACCACTAAGTGGCTATATACAGCCTCAACCTTTTGATGAGATAATTAACTTTATTGGCAGCGATAAATATAAAACTCAAAAGTGGGAAGACTTCCAGGCTTCTTATACTTCTACAATAAAAGAGACTGCAACAAAATAAAATATGTTGAGCCTATTTTAAGACTCAACAATAACTTTTTTATTTATAAATGATTCTATAGCAGCTCGAATCTCATTTTTCTGTTCTGATTCAGGCAGCTGTTCCAACATTTTTTTCAGATAATTTCTTTCCCTAAATTGTTGAACTGTATAACCAAAACTCAAATCGAAAACCCAGCTAAGACGGAGCAATACATAATCTAACACTCCGTTGATATCATCGTATGAAGCTAATTCATAATTTTTTATATTCTCAACAAAAGCCTGATTTAGTTCCTGTGAATCATCTTTAGCATCATCGGGAATATAGTATTTTTTCTTATTTGTTACAACGTAAAGTATATCTAATTTATCTGCATCCCGAATTAGCTTTGTAAAAAACAACTGCTCGTCTGTCAGGTTCTTTGCAATAGCAAACTTATTATGGTTTAAAATAGCAGTTTCAACAAGTGAAGTATCTTTTTCATCCAAACCAGAAAGCAAATTATTTTCTCTAATAATCTGAACTGATAATTCCGCATGATCGATAGAATCTTTATCTGAAAAAGTCTGGTATCTTGCAAATTGTTCAAACCTCCCAACATCATGAAAAAGGGCAATAAGCTTTACAAAAAAAATACTTTCCTCTGATAATTTGAGATGCTCTCCCAATAATTTTATTTCATTAACAACACGAAAAGTATGATGATATTTTAGCTTATTTACTTCATTATGTTTTTCGGTGATCGGTTTTACGCTTTCATAATATTGTTGAAACCTGTTTTTAAATTCATCATACAAATACCTCATTAATCGACAGTTTTTATTGTTACATTTATGGGCAAGGCTGTTATTTTCCCATATTGATAAACATTAGCTTTTGATTGCAACAACAACTTATTCCCTAACGATACTTTTACATTTCCAGGCTCTGCTGCCCTAAAATAAATTAAATTTTGAGATGATTCCGGTGAGGTTATACTTGTTGAACTTGAACCTTCTTTCACAACATCTAAAACAAACGGGGTTCCCTGAGAAAACGTTTCCGGAAGAATTCCGTCACGCTCGGAGAAACGAAATAATGTTGTACGTGTCATATCCCTGTCTTCAGCAGGAGTAACACAATAACTGAATTTGAATGTATCTACCTGGGTTTTGCCAATAAAAAGGCTCAAATATTCATCTTCCAGTCGTGAAATCTCATCCAATGCTGATTTCATAGCTGTCCCTTCCGGAATATTTTCGCTATTGCCTGTGATTAATTCAAAACGTTTTTCCCTTAACTCAAAAATAAATAAAGCAGCTTCATTTGCTTTTTTCTCAAGCGACTTTTGTTCAACCTGGTATTTAATAAGTGGAGTTTTCACAAAAGCTGTATCCTTAAACACAAGTCTATACAATGTATCTTTTACTGTTCCAAAATTTTCTACTACAGATAAATCCTTATAAGGGACTCCCATGTCTGGTTTATTATCTATGTATTGAGAAGAAAATATTTTTCCTTCCTGATTTGAGAGATCAACAATAAGTCCTTGCTCTGTCATTTCAAAAAGATTGTTGTATGAGATATTACTTCCAGATGATTGAACAACATAGTAATGATTCGGATCGGCTTCTTTTCCTGTACTTATTAAAATATTTGATATTTGCCATGTTACACTGTCTTTCTCTAATGCACCATCAATACTTAAAAATCTCTGTGCATACTCGTTATACGGTCCGGGAATACGTGTTGTCCTTACAAATTCAACATCAACCTTAAACGTTGTCTGAGGCAAAGCATAATAAAACGAATTTGTTGTTTGAGCCGATGTTGGTTTATATTCTGCTACAGTTATATATTCAACTGATTTGCATGAGAACATGCCGAGGAATAACACAAAAAGTATGTATTTATAAATCTTTCTAATCATATTTATTGATGAATTAATTTATACGCTTTTCCAATATTTTCTATTAAATCTGATGCTATCATTGACTCTTGGCTCTGTGTATCCAAAGCAAAATCCCCTGCCAATCCATGCAAATAGACACCTATCAAACATGCATCTTCCTGGGTATAGCCTTGTGCCAACAGTGAAGTAATAATACCCGTTAAAACATCTCCACTTCCTGCAGTTGCCATACCCGGATTTCCGCTAGAGTTAAAAAACAAACGTTTATCAGGAGTAGAAATTGTTGTATGTGCACCTTTTAGTACTATGTAAACCTTATATTTTTTTGAAAACTCAAGTTGTTTTTTAATTCTTTCTATTGAATTTTCAGTTTTCCCAACCAATCTTTCAAACTCTCTCGGATGCGGTGTTAATATTGTATTCCCCGGAATAAGTCCATACCATTCCTTATTCATTGAAATCATATTCAAAGCATCTGCGTCGATTACAAGTGGAACTTTTGCAGATTCCAATAACTCTTTTAATGCTTTTTGAGAATTTGTTTTTTTGTCTAATCCCGGACCAATACCAATCGCTGAATACTGATCCATTTCTGGTGATTCAGTATAAATAATATCCGATCTATCAATACTAATTAGTGCTTCCGGTATTGATGTCTGAAGGATATTATATCCATATCGGGGAATATGAGTTGTTATTAAACCAACTCCTGCACGTAATGCTGCCTTTGTTGCAAGAATTGCGGCACCGATCATCCCATAACTTCCGGCAATAATTAATCCATGCCCAAATGTTCCTTTATGAGAAAATTTTTTTCTTAATGAAAGTCTTTCTTTTATCTCTTGAAGCTCAATAAAAAAATAGGGAGTTTTTACCGAATCAATAAATTCTTTGTGTAATTCTATATCTAGAACAATCCAATCACCAACATAATTTTGATTTTCAGGAAATAAAAATGATAATTTGGGAAATTGAAAAGTTAACGTATAATTAGCACGAATTATGCTTCCTTCTTTTGGTAATACTCCTTCAGAAGACAAACCAGAAGGAACATCAACAGAAATAATCTCACCGGCAAATTCATTAAGATAGTTGATAAGATTGGCTGCAAATCCTGTTATTGGTCTTGATAAACCTGTTCCGAAAAGAGCATCGATTACTACATCACCTGGATTAAGTTCAGGGAAAGGTTTTTCCTCGTTTAATTCTTTAATTTTTACTTCCTGAAGTGCTTTTAATCGTTCAAGGTTTTTTGAAAAATCATTTGAATATTTACCTGATAATTTAAGTATAAAAACGATTACTGAAAATCCATTGTCTGACAAAAGTCTTGCGATAGCTAAACCATCTCCACCATTGTTACCAGGCCCAACGAATATTTTAAAAAAAGGTTCTTTCCCCTCATATTTGTTTAACAACCAATTTAAACACTGCGTAGATGCACGTTCCATTAAACTAATAGAAGAAACAGGCTCATTTTCTATTGTATACTTATCTGCTTCTCTAATCTGGCTTGCTGTTAATATTTTCATCGCAATATTCTTTCAATACAAAAATATTACATTTATTCTACTCAAGCTCTATATCACTTTTAACTTGATTAATAATTTTATCTTTTGCTCCCAGATTTCTTACCACATATTTTTTTGATGTTGCACTTAAGCGCTTTAAATCTCCCGGATTATTTAGGAGCATATTTACTTTTTCCTCAAAATCAGAATACGATAAAATTTTAAAAGCTGAACCTTCATTTACCAACTCTACTGCTTCCTGAAATTTTTTAATGTTGGGTCCAAACAGAATTGGCATTCCAAAAGCAGCTGCTTCTAAAATATTATGTAATCCTTTCCCAAAAGCTCCACCAACAAAAGCAATCGAGCCATATTGATATAGAGAAGACAAAATACCAATTGTATTTATAATAAGAATATTGAAACCATCACAAGAAGTATTCTCAATTTCAGAATAAAGAAGACTTTTCCCTGGCAAAAGCTTTTGTAGCCGTTCAATCTTTGATTCTTGGATCTCATGAGGCGCAATAATGTATTTTATATCATGCTCTGTATTTTTTATGTAGTCTGCTATAATTGTCTCTTCCGGCTCCCATGAACTTCCACATATTATTACCGGCTTTCCACAAATAAATTTTTCGATTTCCGGAAAGCGTTTAAAATTTTGAGTTGTTGCCACTACCCGATCGAACCGTGTATCTCCTGTTAACGTAACATCATCAAATCCATTATTTTTTAATAACTCTACTGAGTCTTCATTCTGAACAAAAAAATGTGTAAAGGCTTTTAAACTTTTAAGCATAGATTTACCATACCACTTAAAAAAGAATTGATTTTCACGAAAAACTCCAGAGACGAGGTACAGAGGAATATCCTTTTTTTCCAATACTTTAAGATAGTTTTTCCAAAACTCATATTTCACAAAAAAAGCAATCTTTGGTTTTGCCAGTTCAACAAATTCTCTTGCATTTTTTCGAGTATCCAGAGGCAAATACATAATACAATCTGCTTTTTCATAATTCTTCCTGATTTCATATCCTGATGGAGAAAAAAAAGTCACCAATACTTTCCAAGAAGGGTAGACATTTAACAACTCTTCTATTACTGGCCTTCCTTGTTCAAATTCGCCAAGGGATGCGCAATGAAACCACATTACATCATCCCCAACAGAAAACTTATTCTTTAAAATACTTTGCCAGTTTTTTCTTCCTTCAATCCATTTTTTAGCCTTTTCGTTACGAATTGAAGCTATACCAATCCCCAGACGATATATTTTTATTCCCAGATTATATAAATACACATTCTTATTTTTAATTCTCCCAAAAGTAGAAATATAACAGGTTTTTACACACAAAAATAGAGAATAGCTTTCTCGCTTTTAACAAAAATATATCTCTATTAAATCAAAAAAAACAAAGTATAATTCTTCATGAAAATAGAATATTCAGTGGCAATTATAAATAGGTAATAAAGGATTAGCCTCTGAGACCTCTCCAGGTAAAACATATTCTTGGTTGTTAAAATTATTTTCTAGTAGAGATATTTTGCATATTATTTTACTATCCCTGCAAATCCCATAAATGCCATTGCAAGGATACCTGCAACAACAAATGCTATTGGAACTCCACGCATTGATTTAGGAATATTTACCAATTCCAGAAATTCACGGATTCCAGAAAAAATAATTAATGCCAGGCCAAAACCTATTGCATTTGCTGCTGCAAAAACAGCACTCATTAAGAGATTATAATCATTTTGTGCTGCAAGGAGTGCTACTCCTAATACGGCACAGTTTGTTGTTATTAAAGGAAGAAATATACCCAATGCCTGATAAAGACTTGGGCTAACTTTTTTTAGAATAATCTCAACCAATTGAACCAGGGAAGCTATAACAAGTATAAACGTAATGGTTTGCATATAACCAATACCAAATGCTTCTAAAACAGAATGTTGTATAATATACGTTACAATAGTGGCAACAACCATCACAAAAGTTACAGCCCCTGTCATACCGATTGCTGTTTCAACTTTGTTGGATACACCGATAAATGGACAAATACCAAAAAACTTGGATAGAACAATATTATTTACAAAAACAGCTGATATAATTATCAATATATATTCCATAGTATTAAGCTTGTTTTTTGTTGATTTTATTAATTATCACAATTAAATACCCCAATGCCATAAATGCTCCCGGAGCTAGTACAAAGATTAGTATTCCATCTCCGTCAATAAATTTATATCCGAAAATTGAACCACTTCCTAAGACTTCACGGATAGTTCCCAGAATTGTAAGAGCCATAGCAAATCCAAGTCCCATGCTAGCTCCATCAATTAAAGATGATATAAGATTATTTTTTGAGGCAAAAGCTTCTGCCCGTCCAAGAACAATACAATTAACAACTATTAAAGGAATGAATAATCCAAGTTGTTTGTAAAGATCAGGAACAAATGCTTGCATTACTAATTCCACAATTGTAACGAAGGCAGCAATAATAACAATGTATGATGGAATACGAACCTTGTCCGGAATTAGATTTTTCACTAAAGACACAAAGATATTAGACATCATTAAAACGAATGTTGTTGCCAATCCCATGCCTAATCCATTTATTGCTGATGTAGTAACACCTAATGTCGGACAAAGCCCTAAGAATAAAACAAAAACTGCATTCTCTTTAAAAAACCCTTTGCTAAAATTTTTCCATTGGTTCATTTTATACCTCCTTCCTGTAAAGCACTATATGCTCTCTGAACAGCATCGCAAAATGCCCTTGAACTTATTGTTGAAGCTGTTATTGCATCAACATCTCCTCCATCTTTTGAAACTATCAACCTAAAATCTTTTGGATTTTTTCCTTCAAACTGAACACTCCAGTCTGATTTTGCCCGTTCCATTTTATCTCCTAAGCCTGGTGTCTCTTTATGTTCAAGTACTGTAATACTTTGAATTGTGCCATCTGTCAGAAATCCTACCATTAGATTTATTTCTCCTCCAAATCCCTGGGTTGTAAAAGTCTCTACTGCAATACCAACCAACTCTCCATTTTTTCTAGCTGGATAAAAATAAAGAGAATCTCCATCAACAGCTTTTGTTATTACTTCCTCAGAAGGCACATTATCAAATTCCGGCACAACAGCTTCAATTGCCGCTGTTTTCTTTGCAATCTTTGCTAATTCAATAGGCTCTTTTGTTATATTGTATATAAAGCCCAGTGCTGTTGCTGCAATAAAAGTTACAAAAAACAATGTTAGCAGCATATTTGTAAAAGTTGATTCTTTCTTAGCCATGTTTTATCTCCTCTCCAAATCGTTTAGGTTTGATGTATCGGTTTAACAACGGCACAAATGCATTCATTATTAAAATTGCAAATGAGATTCCTTCCGGATATGCCCCGTAAACCCTAATAACCACTGTTATTACTCCAATCCCAATTCCATAAATTAGCATTGCTTTGGGAACCATTGGCGATGTAACATAATCGGTTGCCATAAATATCGCCCCGAGTAAAACTCCTCCTGATAATACATGAAAAACAGGATCAGCATTTACTTCCGGATTTATTAACCAGAGAATACCTGTAAAAACAAAAATAGTTGCTATTACAGAGAAGGGAATATGCCAGGTTATTACTTTTTTAACAAGCATATAAATCAAACCGAATATCAAAGCAATTCCTGCAATTTCACCCAGTGCCCCTCCCATCTTACCAAAAAACAAATCACTGTATGATGGAATATCATTCATTAGTTCTGAGACTGGTGTACCCTTTTTAATCCCTTCTTTTATTAATGCTAAAGGTGTAGCTCCTGTTTCTGCATCAACATAGGAAGTTCCAAAACCTTTTGGAATTGGATTAAGGGTCATTTGCGCCGGAAAAGAAATTAGTAAAAATACTCTTCCTACCAATGCCGGATTAAATGGATTATTACCCAGTCCACCAAAAGTGAGTTTTGCAACTCCAATTGCTACTACAGCACCTAAAATTATTATATGAACCGGAAGATTTGCCGGCAGGTTAAAACTTAGTAAAACTCCTGTTACGATAGCAGAACCATCGCTTACAGAGACAGGAACTTTTAAAACATATTTCTGAATAATAAATTCTGTAAGAACACAAGCAGCTACAGATACAACAGTAACAATTAGCGCAGCTATACCAAAATATATTATCGACACAATTAATGCAGGAACCATAGCTATGACCACCCCATACATTAATTTTTCTATGGAATAATTCCCCTTTATATGCGGGGATGGAGCAACATGTAATAATTTACTCATCTTAATTTTTTCTCGATCTGATTATTTTAATAACATTTGCTTTCCCTAACCTTATATAATCTAATAATGGCCTGCTTGACGGGCACACGAAACTACATGAACCACATTCAATACAATCAGTGATTCGCTCACTCTCTGCCCTGTCATATTTTTTCTTTTCAGAAACTACTTGTAATAAATAAGGTTCTAATCCCATCGGACAAACAGACACACATTTTGAACAGCGAATACAAGGCTTGGATTCATTTCTTTTGGATTCTTTATCTGGCATAATCAGAATACCAGAACTACCCTTTACAACAGGAATATCTGTTGAGACAAGAGCTTTTCCCATCATTGGCCCTCCGCCAATTACTTTTCCTGTATCATCTGGTAAACCACCTAAAGCTTTTATTAAATCACTTATTGGAGTTCCAATTCGAACTTTAAAATTACCTGGGTTGGAAACTGATTTACCTGTTACTGTTACAACACGTTCAAAAAGAGGTTTATTCTTCTGAACAGCTTCATATACAGCAAAGGCACTTCCTACATTGAAAACAACAGCTCCTACATCAATTGGTAAACCTCCTGATGGAACCTCTCGATTTGTAACAGCCTTGATAAGTTGTTTTTCTCCTCCTTGTGGGTATTTTACTTTAAGAGGTTGTACAGATACTCCAACATATTTTGTAGCAAGTTCGGTAAGATTCTTTATTGCATCGGGTTTATTATTTTCTATACCTACGACTGCTTTACTTACACCCAATGCAACCATTAATATCTTGGCACCAACTAAAATTTCTTCGCCGTGTTGCAGCATTAAAGCATGATCGGACGTAAGATAAGGCTCACATTCTACACCATTTAAAATAAGTATATCGGCAGTCTTACCTCTGGGTATCGCTACTTTAACATGAGATGGAAAAGTTGCTCCTCCCAAACCTACAATACCAGCCTCAAGGATTTTTGAGACAATCTCTTCTTTTGATACTGTTATATCTTTTTTTATTTCATCTGAACGATCAATCGACTCTAACCATTCATCCCCTTCAACATTAATTATAATTGATGTTTTTTTATATCCACTACTATCAATGGTTGGTTCTACTTTAAAAACTGTACCAGATACTGAAGAGTGGACATTGGTTGAAACAAATCCTTCTGAGCCGGCTATTAACTGCCCCACCTTCACATCATCACCTTTTTTTACCAATGGTTTTGAAGGGGCACCGATATGCTGGCTTACAGGAATAACAACACTTTGGGGTAATTCTAAATTAGTAATGAGTTTCTTTGCAGAAAGCTTATTTTCTGGTGGATGAACACCACCTTTTGCAAAAGTTTTTAACACTTTTATTCTCCTTTTTCTGTTTTACTATTGTTGTCTATAGTTGTATTTGCAGTTGTTTCCTCTGTTTTTTCAACTTTTGGCTTTTTAGGAGGAAAACCAACTTCAATAATTGCATTTGTTGGGCATTCGCTAACACATTTTCTGCAAAGCTTACATTTATCAGAATCAATAAATGCAAGGGAATTATTAATTGTAATAGCATCAAATGGACAAACTTTAGCACATTTCCCACATCCAATACAAGCTACGTCACAGCTTTTCTTGGCAACAGGACCTTTATCCTGATTAACACAAGAGACATAAATCTTTCGGTCTTGTTTTGCCTTTTTTCTTAATTCGATAATATTATTTGGACAAGCTGTCACACAGGCATTACACGCTGTACATTTATCATCTTCAACTTCTGGCAGGCCCGTTTCCGGATTCATATGTATTGCATCAAAGTTACATGCTGCCACACAGTCTCCATGGCCAAGACAACCGTATTGACAGCCTGTTTCGCCACCATATAAACTTGAAGAAATTGCACATGTAGCTACACCATCAAAAACATTTGTTTTAGGGCGGTGATCGCATGTCCCATTACATCTTACTACAGCAACTCTTGCTTCTTGTTCTGCTGATTCTTTTCCCAGGATCTCTGCAGCTTTTTGCATTACATTATTACCCCCGACTGGACAATACAAAGAAGAGAAATCTTCTGCTTTTACAAGTGCTTCAGCAAAATTACGACAACCGGCAAATCCACATCCACCACAATTTGCAGAAGGGAGAGCTTGTTCAACGAGATCGATTCTAGGATCTTCATAGACCTTAAATTTTTGTGCTACAAAATACAAAATAATAGCAGCGACAGAACCAATCCCGCTCAACGAGACAATAGTAAATAATAGTACCTGATTCATATATTAGTATCTAATTTCTGAAGTACGAAATGAAATGATTGCTTTAGTTTTCCTTTAAAAAAATATAATCCCAAATAATATGGAATCAATATTCCTATTGTTAGCAATCCTGCAATCCATTCCTTTTCGAAAATATTTTGTGTTATAATTAGTGTTAGCAATATTAGTAATAAAGGGTAAATATAACCAAAATTCAATGCTTTATATCCTTCTGATTTCTTAAGAATGACATTTACATGTTCTCCTACATGGTATACATTATTTCCTGGATTTACTTCTATAAGCTTATCCTGCATTTCTGAAGCTCCACATACTCCTTTAGCATGACATGAAGAACATGCCGATTCTGATAGAACTGTAACTCTCACAACACTTTCTTCAACTTCTGTTACAATTCCTTTATGTTCAATATTTCCCGTAGGATTAATCATTAGTCTTAGAAAAAACGAACAAAAATAATTATGTTGCGAAATAACAAAAAAATCCTTGACTATCTAAAATAATTTAATTTGATTTTAATCAGTATTTAGGAACTATATTTTTTTATATTAAAAGAAATTTTACCTCAACAGTTTACCTGTATTCAAAATAAATCTCATTTTTTTTAGTTTTATAAGCAACCTTTTTAACTTTCTATCATCTTTATGATTAAAAGGATTAAACTAATGAAGTACCTAAACTTATTAACCATAGTTCTCTTGCTTTTTGCATGTTCAGAAGAAGACAATATAAAAGATTTAAGTAAAAGCACAGATATCAAACTAAAAGAAGTGATTTTCTCTGGTTGCAAAGGAAATAATGTTAATTCTCTTAGCAGTGAATCTATTTTAATTATACCTACATCTGAAAATTCAATAAAAGTAACTCATCAAAATGTGATGTTCAATTGTTGTATTGAAAATCCTAACGTGAAACTCGATAAATCAAAAAATGAGATTGTGATTAAAGAATCTTCAACAAATCCCGTTTGTAATTGCATTTGTCCTTATGACATAGAATTTTCAATTGAAAATATAGAACCCGGAAGTTATGATTTTATTGTATACTATGAGAATCTTCAAAAAATTAAATTATCAATAAGTATTCCTCTGGAAGAAGACGTTCAAGCCGAATTATAATACTCCGAAAAAAGAAGCTTTATAATATAAAGAAAGAGCTTATTTTTGTTAAATAAATTTTATTAGATGGACAAAAATATCTCTTACAATTCAGCCATAGAAGAAATTGAACAAACGCTCAATGAAATTGAAAATAAAATTATTGATATTGATTTATTAACAGATAAAATCAAACGCGTTTCAGAACTATTAAAATACTGTAAAGAAAAACTAAGAAATACAGAAGAAGAAGTTGACAAAGTAATACGCTCAATTGAGTGATAACTAAGACAAAGTCAGGATTGAAATTCTTTGTATAATATTTTAATTCGAATAATCATGAGAACTACTTATTTAATTTGCGCAACTCTTTTTCTTTTTACTTTTTCTTGTCAGAAAAAAAACAACAGTGATAACAAAGAAGTAACATCCGAAAAAGAACTTTTCTGGAGTGATGAATTTAATGGCGAGGCTTTGGATGAAAGCAAGTGGGTTTACGAAATTGGAGATGGTTGTCCAAATTTATGTGGATGGGGCAACAATGAACTGCAATATTATAGAAAAGAAAACCTAAAAATTAAAGACGGGAAACTAATAATAACAGCCATAAAAGATAATAATGAGACACATGAATATACTTCATCCAGAATTAAGACCGAAGGAAAATTGTCCTTTAAATATGGCCAAATAGATGTAAAAGCTAAATTACCGAAAGGAAAAGGAATCTGGCCAGCTATATGGATGTTAGGTTCATCTATCCAAATTGATGGGTGGCCAATTTGTGGGGAATTGGATATAATGGAATTAAGGGGTTCTTCACCCAATACTGTATGCGGAACAATTCATTTTCAAAATACAAACAACACCCACGAATATGCTGAACCCAAATGCTATTCTATAGACAATGAAGATTTTAGCAGCGATTTTCATGTCTTTTCTGCTAATTGGAATAAAAAGGGAATAACCTGGCTTGTTGATGAAATTCCTTTTATGAGCATATCATATGATGAAATAGATACAGATCAAAACAATATAGCTTTTCAAAAAGAATTTTATGTGATTCTAAACCTAGCTATTGGAGGCAATTATGATGGTAATCCCACAGACGGCACAATCTTTCCTCAAGCAATGGAGGTTGATTATGTGAGAATATATAAGAACTAACTGCTCCAGGCAAGGATATAATCCCCTGCTCTCTTTTTATTCAAAATAAGCAGATACATTATGTTACACTTAAAAATTATTTTGCAAGTGTTTTTGTAATTTAATTTGCTAAATATCCAAAATTTATCAATAAGATTTTGTTTTCTAAAAAAGCGAGAGCGGGTAGTTTATCTACGACTACCCGCTCAATTACTGGAATCAAAAACTCGCCTCTATCTAGCATCTTTAAGTGTGGATCGAATTTCAAGGCCGCATCCACTATATTATCAATATAATAGATTCAATGACATTGTGCCCGTACCTGTTTTCTGTGATGTTGATTTTAAACGCCTAATAAACTATAATAAAATATTATAATTATAGCAACAAATTAAACTTTTAAAAAGTAACCTTACAATACCCGATATCGGGTAATTTGACTTAAAAAACAAAAAACAATTTGCAACATGTTTTATTTAATTTTTCATGAACTCCTTTAAATCAAGAAAATAACGTAATGCAAGCTCAATGATTTCATCAGGCTTAATGTTTAATTCTTTAGCAAATTTTTCATACTCTTTTAAAGTCTCTATAGATATCATAGGATTTTCAACGGGAGCTGTTTCTTCCTTTGAATCAGGCCTGGTACCTGATGCTTGATTTTTTTCATCATTATCAGTACCAATAACTTTTGTATTTGACAACATCGCTTTTTGAAAAGCATCAATATCTTTTTTAGACTTAGCCATACTTTTTAATCAATTCATTTGCAAATTTATTATAATCCTCAGCACCTCTGCTCTTAGGTGCATAATCAAAAATACTTTTTCCAAAAGCTGTTGATTCCATTAAAGAAATATCTTGTCTGATAAGGGTATTAAATAATTTCTGCCCCAGTTCCTGGCTCATTGCAATATTTCTTATCACAGCCTGACTAAACTTTGTTTTATGCGCCTGCCTTACAATAAGGATTCCGGCAAGTTCTAACCGTTGATTTAATCGTTTTTTGACTTTTTCAGCAACCTGAAGAATTTTATCAAGTCCAATAAAAGCAAAATTTTCTGCTTGCATTGGAACAACATAATAATCGGCAGCAACAAGAGAGTTAACAGAATATACACCAAGGTTTGGGGCACAATCGATAATTATATAATCAAATTGATCTTTAAGCTTTTCCAATGCCTCAGTTAGAAGAAATTCATTCCCGGGCTCATTATTAATTCTGTGTTCATATTCAACAAGTTTCTCAGAACTAGGAATAAGGGTTATCTTTTGTGTTTTGATTAAAAACTCTTCTGATATGGAGTTCTCTAACATAAAATCCCCAACATGTTTTTCTACATTATTAATCCCAACTGAACTGGTTAGATTACTCTGTGCATCAAGATCAATTAAAAGTACTTTTTTTCTTTTTTTTGCTAACGCGGCACCAAGATTAAGTGTTGTTGTTGTTTTTCCTGTTCCGCCCTTATTATTAATTATTGTAAAAACTTTTGCCATATCGAGACTTTCTACCTTTATAGGGTTTTCTCGAATTTATAAAATATTTTTTATTAAATACTCTTTATATCAGTTTTTTACAAAGAAAAAACCCCGGAATCTAATCCCGGGGTTAAAAAACCCTAAAAATTTAACCTAAAATTAAGCGAGAATCCTGAAATTCAAGCCTTGAAAGTATTAACTTTCATTTAGTATAACGTAAATTTATATCCTAAGTTTCAGTATCCTTAAAAAAAAGTAACGTAGGGTGTAAATACCAAAACTATGAAGCTTATAATCAATATATTATTTAGTTAACATTTAACACATCACTAAAAGCTTTTTTAAATGTATCTTTGGGAAGGGCCCCCATTGCCATTTGTGGTTGGCCTTCTTTTGGAACAAACAATAACGAAGGAATACTCTGAATACCAAACATTGCTGCCAATTCTTGCTCTTGCTCTGTATTTACTTTGTAAATATCAAGTTTACCGTCATATTCATTTGCTAACTCCTCAAGAATTGGAGCTACCATTTTACAGGGAGCACACCAATCTGCATAAAAATCGATCACACATGGCTTTTCCCCTTCAAATTTCCAATCTTTGTTTGTCTCAAAATTAAATACCTTCTGCTTAAATGTTTCTTTTGTTAAATGTTCCATTATCTTTTCTTTTAATAATTATCAATCTATTTACATATATAAAATCTTTCAATTATTGTACCTTTTTCATTTTTCTCGATAAATGAAGCAATATTTAAAGTTATTGTAAATTTGTCAGATATTAAACAAACATATTGTCATATTGATATATGAATATATTTAAAAAAGACAGCATATTTGAACTATTATCTGACATAATAACAAAAAGCAACCAAAAAGCTTTTGTTATTGGTGGTTATGTGAGGGATTTATTATTAAAAAGAGATTCTAAAGACATTGACATTGTTGTACTTGGAAGCGGAATTGACCTTGCTAAAGAGTTAGCTTCTCATTTAGGTAAAAATGTCCCTGTAAGTGTTTTTAAGAATTTTGGGACAGCCATGATTAAATATAAAAACCTGGAAATAGAATTTGTAGGGGCAAGAAAAGAATCATACAGACGAAATTCCAGGAAACCAATTGTTGAAGATGGCACTTTAGAAGACGATCAAAAAAGAAGAGATTTTACTATTAATGCATTGGCTATTAGTTTAAACAAAGAAACTTTTGGCGAGCTCATTGATCCTTTTAATGGAATAAAGCACTTAGAAGAAAAGTTAATTAAAACCCCTTTGGATCCTGACACTACCTTTTCTGATGACCCGCTAAGGATGATGAGAGGTATACGTTTCGCAACACAACTTCAGTTTAAAATTGAAGATGAAACTTTTGAATCTATAAAAAGAAACAGCGATAGGATAAAAATAGTTTCACAGGAAAGAATCACAGATGAACTTAATAAAATAATGTTAGCAACCAAACCATCTACTGGATTTTTGCTTTTGGAGAAATCTGGTTTATTGCAAATAATTATGCCAGAACTCTGTGCAATGAAAGGCGTTGACTCAAAGAATGGGCGACAACATAAAGATAATTTTTATCACACACTACAAGTACTGGATAATATCTGCGCAAAGACAGATGATCTCTGGTTAAGATGGTCTGCATTATTCCATGATATCGGGAAACCCGCCACAAAGAAATATTATCCCGAACATGGATGGACTTTTCATGGTCATGATTTTATTGGTGCGAAGATGATTCCAAAAATCTTCAAAAGAATGAAATTACCTATGAACGAAAGAATGAAATATGTTCAAAAAATGGTACAACTCCATTTACGCCCAATTTCACTTGTTGAAGATATTGTGACTGATTCTGCTGTCCGTCGGTTATTGTTTGATGCCGGGGATGATGTAGATGATTTAATGACTTTATGCGAAGCTGATATAACATCTAAGAATGAATTCAAAGTAAAAAAATATAGGGATAATTTTAAACTTGTCAGAGAAAAATTAATTCAGATAGAAGAAAAAGATAAGGTTAGAAACTTTCAGCCTCCTGTTGATGGAAATACAATTATTAAAACTTTTAATATTCAACCAGGTAAAGAGGTTGGCATTATTAAAAATACAATTAAAGAAGCTATCCTTGATGGAGTAATTCAAAATAATTATGATGAAGCTTATGCTTTAATGCTGAAAAAAGCAAAAGAACTTGGACTTTCAAAAAGTGAGGATTAAAAAATTAGTTATAGCCCCTGAAATATTTCATAAACTGAATACGCTGATATGCTGCAGGATTTCCACTATTATGTTGGCTCATTTTACCTTTAAAATCATCAAGTGATGTAAATCCTTTATTATTCATCCAGTTTTCAATTTCAGACAGTAATATTTGAATATATTCCGGTCCATTCTTATAAATAGCGGATACCAATTCAACAGCTGAAGCCCCTGCAAGAATCTGTTTTATTATAGCATTTGAGTCATGCAATCCAGTAGTTGCTGCTAAATCGCAGGTCACATACTGCGACATAATAGCTATCCACCGAAGTGAGTGATACATGTCATCAGGATGGCTTAAAACATTGGCGGAGGTAACCTCAAAAGTATCAATATCAAAATCTGGTGTGTAATAGCGATTAAAAAGCACAATCCCTTTTAATCCCATTCCCGATAAATTTTTAATTGTAGCTCCCAGGTTAGAGAAATAAGGACTTATTTTTACTATTACCGGAATCTTAATTTGTCCAACAATTTCTTTAACGATATTATAATAGATTTTTTCCTGTTGCTCTCCTGTAATAGTAATATCTGAAGGTAGAATAAATATATTCAACTCCAAAGCATCTGCACCTGCAGATTGTATTAACTCAGGAAAAGTTGTCCATTGCTGTGCTGTAACACAATTTACACTGGCTATAACAGGTATATGAACGCTTTCCTTAAGATCCTTAATTAATTCAAGGTACTTAACTGTACTTTCCTCATCAAGATCATTATTTTCATAAAACTCTAATGTCTCCGGATAAATAAATGAATGGCCTTGCATTTTAGTAAGACTTGCATTCATCTCATGGATTATCTCTTCTTCGAAAAGGGATTTTAACACGACAGCTGCTGCTCCATTTTCTTCCAGTTTTTTAATATCACTTACAGAATCTGTCAGTCCCGAACTTCCAATAACAACAGGATTTTTTAAGGTTAGCCCTGCAAAAGATGTAGTTAGATTTGCCATTTTTAGTTGAATATTTTATTCCATTAAAATTAATGAATATTAAGTAATTATCTTAGCTTGGAATTGTGATTTAAATCAATTTTTTATTGTACTTTCGCCGCTCATTTTTAAACTGATTATGCGACTCGTATTTTATTTTTTATTCTTTATTCTTTTAGTTGGATGTAAATATTCTGATAGACAGAGTTTGATATCTAATGATGTTGACACTTTGTTAATTGATTATTCTGAGAATTATATTGAGAAGTCAAAATATGAAGAAGACTTATCGAATATAAGAAGCGAGATGAACCTCAAAATAGATTCACTAAAAAAATTATTAGAGCAAAATATTACACTCGAAATAAACAAGTTTCATATTATTGTTGGAAGTTTTAGTGTTCATTCAAATGCCATAAACTATTCCCGAAAAATGAATAGTTTTGGCTACAACAGCAACATCATCATGGCTGGAAATGGTTTTGAGATGGTTACAACAAATTCGTATAACAACCTCAGAAAAACTCTTGATGACTTAAAAATCATTCGTGAATCTGTTACAGAAAACGCCTGGATCTATATCAGCAAATAATAAGCTTTCTTTTTTGTTAATTAGTACCAGTCATAATAAATAGAGGCTGGAACTCGAAGCTTTTATAATGAGGCCGTAACCTGTCTGCATTATAATATTTATTTACATCAACAACCTTATTTGTGCTTGTTACTACATCAATAGGCGCATTATCATATCTTCCATTTCTTAAAACAATAAGTCTGCCGTGGATTCCTTTTAGGATAAGATCCAAGGCAAGGTTACCATAAGCCATCGGAACAATGGAATCTATCGCATCCGGATCGCCTCCACGCACGATGTAACCTAATTGCTGACTAATAACATTAATTGTTTTCCCGTCATTATATTCAGAAGATAAGGCCCTAATTTTTGTTGCAACAAGATCACCTATTCCAAAGTGATGACCATAGAATTCTTTCTGCTCTGCAATTAATTTCTCCTTATTCATCCCCTCAAACATAGACCCCTCAGATACAATTAATACCGAATATTTACTCGGATTTTTATTCCTGTCTGATACGAGAAGTTCAGTCAATCTGTCAATATTGAATTTATGCTCTGGAATTACACATCTATTTGCTGCGCCAGCCATAGTAGGAATCATTGCTGTAAATCCGGCATACCTACCAAATACTTCAACCACAAGAATTCTTTCATGCGATCCTGCTGAAGTTCTAAGTGTATTAATCATTTGGATAGTTCTCGTCACACACGTGCTGAATCCAATACAATAATCTGTTCCGGGAACATCATTATCCATTGTTTTTGGTATAGCAAGAACCTTAATTCCTTCCGAATAGAGTCTTACAGCATAGCTTAACGTATCATCACCTCCAATGGGAATCAAATAATCAACCCCTAAATACTCCAGATTTTTGATAACCTCAGGAGTTAAATCATTAATTTCATCTGTGTATTTATCCTTTAAATGCTCAGGAACGTGATTTTTGGGAACATGGCTAGGCCTTGTACGTGATGTATGAAGAAATGTACCTCCAGTACGCCCAGACTTATTTACTATTTCCTCTGTAAGAACAATATACCTGGAGCTATTATCAACTTTTTTATCTCTTACAAATTCCATAATCCCGCCCCAGCCTTTTCTAAGTCCAATTACCTGATAACCTTCGTGTATGGCCCTTATCGTAATTGCCCGTATTGCCGGATTCAGACCAGGTACGTCCCCCCCGCCTGTCAAGATAGCAATTGTACCTTTTTTCTTTTTTAATTCTACCATGGAGTGGTCAAACTAGTTAGTTATTATATAAAATTACAACAATTTCTTTAAGAAATTTTAGTGATTCGTAATTTAGTTATTTCAGTGGAAAAAACCAACAACGGCAAATAAAAAAGGCTGACTTTACAAGCCAGCCTTTTATAAAATATTATTTTTAATTATTTCTGTTCAAGAACAATTGTTTTGTTTGGCAAGTCACAAACTTCAGTTGGACCAAAATACTGGATTGGCCCAGGATATACAAATGAAGTTTTTTCTGCCCATTCTTCTCTTTTTGATACAAATTCTTTGTATGGGGCACCATCTAACTCAACCAATGCCTTTTGAATAACTGGTTTCATTTTACCATGACGTTTTTCCATATTCATCATCATTGTAATAGGCACACCACCTGCAATCCATTCTTCAGCAGGAGCAATTAGGTTTCTTACACTTGCCATGTATCCAGATTTTCCTTCTCCAATAAGTATTGAAGCAGTTTTTCCTAATGAATAAGTATAGTCTGCATCAAAGTTTGAAGGTGCAGCACAACGACCTTCATATCCAAAGAAATGTGCTTGTGCAGAGAATTTGCCTGTATATTTTCCTTTTGACTTCCATTCTCCTAATAAATCTTTAATCATATCAATTAATAACTTTTCAGTCTCAATTTTAGATACCTGAACATTTCCGTGAGGATCACGATCAGCTAATAATTGTAATTGAATAGTCATCGGCAAAGAACTAAATACTTTTGAAGAATGATCTGTTAAATGGCTATTGATAAACTGTAATTTATCATCATCACTTCCTAAGCTATTGAAATAATCAAGGTTTTCGGCCATTTTATCATTTAACTCTGCAATTAAAATTTTAATTTCAGGGATAAATTCGATAAGCCCTTCAGGAATTAAAACAGTACCAAAATTCTCGTTATTTGCAGCGCGTTTTGCAATAACTGAAGCAATGTATTCAACAACTTCATGCAATGTTTGCTTTTTAGTCTCAACTTCTTCAGAAATAATTGCAACGTTAGGTTGAGTTTGAAGGGCACACTCTAATCCTATGTGAGACGCAGAACGACCCATTAACTTAATAAAGTGCCAGTATTTTTTTGCTGAATTAGCATCACGCTGAATGTTACCAATCAACTCACTGTAAACTTTACAAGCAGTATCGAAACCAAATGAAATTTCAATCATTTCATTTTTGAGGTCACCATCAATCGTTTTTGGAACACCAATAACCTGGATACCTGCTTTTTTAGCTAAATAATACTCAGCTAATACACAAGCATTTGTGTTAGAATCATCACCTCCGATAACAACTAGTGCAGAAATACCTAATTCTTTACAGTTAACAATACCTTTTTCGAATTGCTCTGCTTCTTCAAGTTTAGTTCTTCCTGAACCAATAATATCAAACCCTCCTGTATTTCTAAAGTCTTTTACATATTCTTCAGTAAGCTCCATGTAGTCGTTATCAACGAGGCCACCAGGACCACCTAGAAAACCATATAATTTATTTTCTGAATTAAGTGCTTTTAATCCATCAAACAAACCAGCGATAACATTATGTCCACCAGGGGCCTGACCACCTGAAAGGATAACCCCAACATTAATCGCAGGCAAATCTTTTTTCTCTGTAGCTTCTTCAAAAGTTAACAAAGGCATTCCGTATGTATTTGGGAACATCTTTTCAATATCTGCTTGATCTGAAACAGACTGCGTTTTTTCACCTTCTGAGATTTTTATTGAACCATTTAAAGCTTTAGGCATCTTGGGTGCGTATGCCTCTCTGGCAATTTGCAATGGACTTTTAATCATAAATTTATTATTTAATGTTAATATAATCTAAGAACAAAATTGACGAATGTCAAATTAACACAAAAATGGCAATATATTTTCTAAAAAGAAAATTAGCATATTTTACAATTCTCAATATTTCATATCATTCATATAATTTAAAATGAATAAAAATTAGCAAAATTGAAGATTATCAGGAAAAACTTATTTTTTGATCTTAATTTCGCAATCATCTTAAAAAAAATAATCATGGACAAAAAGAAATCCTCTTCATCCTTACGTTGGATAGTACTTGTAGTAGTAAGTTTAGCAATGTTTGGAAACTATTATTTATACGATAGTATTGCTCCTGTTGCCGATCAATTAGTCTCAGAATTAAATTTTTCTGATCAACAAGTCGGATTATTATACACTTCATACAGTATTGCCGCAGTAATCTTTTTACTTGCAGGGGGAATTCTGGTTGATAGAATTGGGACAAGAAAAACAATATTAATTTTTGGGGCCATCTGCGCAATTTCTGGTTTTATTACTGCCGGTTCCCCAAAATTCTTTGTTATGGCTACAGGTCGATTCCTATTAGGATTAGGCGCTGAACCTTTAATTGTTGCAATCACTACAGCTTTAGCTAAATGGTTTAAAGGAAAAGAAATAAGTTTTGCAATGGGATTAAACCTGTCTTTTGCACGGTTGGCTTCTTTTGGTGCAGATATGTCTCCGACCTTTGCAAAAAAACTTTATACAAACTGGCAAGATCCCCTATATTTAGCTGCTTTCTTAGGAGTTCTTTGCTTGTTAGGCGGGCTTTTGTATTACAGAATGGAAAAAAATGCAGAGAAAAAAAAATATTTATCTTCAAAAGAACTTGAAACAGATAAGATAAATTTCAAACAATTATTTTCTTTTTCTCGTTCATTCTGGTTCATAACGCTTCTTTGTTTAACATTTTATTCGGCGGTTTTCCCTTTTCGTTCATTTGCTATTAAATTCTTTATGCATGTTCATGATGTTTCAAAACAAGTTGCAGGACAAGCAAATGGTATCTTACCCATCATGTCCTTAATAGCTACTCCTATTTTTGGGATTATTATAGACAAATTTGGAAAAAGAGCTTTATTCATGCTTTTTGGTGCTATAATTATACTTCCTGTTTATTTATTATTAATCTATTCAGATATTAGTATTTTTATTCCAACAGGAATGTTGGGTATTGCTTTCACTCTGATTCCTACAGTTATGTGGCCTTCTGTTGCCTACATTGTTGATGAAAAAAAACTAGGTACAGCCTACGCATTGATGACAGTTATTCAACAAATTGGTGTTGCCATTTTTAATTATTTAATTGGTTGGTCTAATGACCTTAACAATGCTTCTGAAGCCAATCCAGGAGGTTACAATATGGGAATGTGGCTTCTAAGTATTCTCGGAATACTAGGAATTCTTTGGGCATTATTATTAAGAAGGAATGAGAAAGGTCCAAATGGACATGGATTAGAAAAAGCCAATGTTTAACATTTTTCTTCTATAATTTCTATTTGCAGGCACTTTATGATTTTTTATAAAAAAATTCTTTTTGAATAAGGGTAAAATAAAAATCATGTGTGCTACTAATGAAACCAATTAAAAAACAGAAATTATGGAAGCATTGAATACATTAGCATTAGTAAGTCCAGCAGTAATTTTACTTTTTTGTCTTGTTATTATTGTAACTACCATAAAAAGTAAAATGAATTTAATGAAAGGATAAAATCCTCTTATAATATTAACAGAACTCCCATATCACAGAATATTGGGAGTTTTTTTTATTTTATTGTTCTACCCTAATCTCAAATATTCTATCCCATCTTTTCCCTGTTACCAGTAAACTTTTCTTCTTGGGATTATAGGCTATTCCATTAAGCACATTTTCATGATTTTTTTTAAATCCATTGGGCACAATAGGGGATAAATCTATATACCCTAACACTTTACCTGATTTGTAATCAATTTTGGCTATTTTGTTATTCATCCATATATTTGCGAATATTATTCCATCAACATATTCCAATTCATTGATGCTGTCCAATCGCTCCTCATTGTCACAAACCTGCCTTTCGTTAATTAAGGAGTAATAGGTAGAGTCCATTATCAATAATTTATCTGTTCCATTACTCATAATCAGATCCTTTCCATCTGTTGTAAGACCCCATCCTTCTGATGTAAATGAATACGTAAACTTTTTAATTAAGCTAAAATCCTCTTTGTTATAGACGTAACCTTCCTGGGATTTATAAGTCAATTGAACTATTTTATTTCCAATAATTGAAATACCTTCTCCAAAAATATTTGATGATAAATATGCTGCCTTAATTATTTTACCTGATTCAAGTTCTGTTTTATAAAGTGCAGATTTACCCCAATCTCCAGCCCCTTCATATATAAACCCATCATTAAATATCAATCCCTCGGTAAAATTATCTGTAGAATGCGGATATTCATCTATCAGAGTAAAATCAATAGATTTTGGAATAATATCGGAAAGAAAAAACAATTCCACATTTTTTCTTTGGTTTGTCCCATCTGTAAAGGCAATCTCAACCCCTAAGCTTCCTCTACCAACCTTTTCCTGTTTTAGTGGTAATTTAAAACTTAAATCTGTAGTAGAATAAATCAACACTGAATTCAGGTAAGTTTTAACATAATCAATTGTTTTAGATGTATCCTCCAGAGAAAAGGAAAAATCAACAACATCTCCAATTCGAATTGTATCATTGTTGACCGGATTATTAACAACAAAAACAATTTCTTTTGCCTTTATATATTTATCGGATATATTTTGTTGATATATTTGAGGAGTATCATTCTTGCAGGAAAATAAGAAAACCAGAAGTAATAGAGGAGTAAATTTCATATTAAAAATTTTCTGACATATTTAGAAAATATTATTAAGCTTCCAAATATATCAGAAAATTTAAATGAAATTAATAAAACTACCTAACGATCGTTGCATCTCTTTCAGGGCCGACAGACACAACTTTTATAGGAGTTTCTAATTCTTTCTCTATAAAATCAATATATTTTTTAAATTCTATTGGAAATTCATCGTAAGTTTTCATTTTGCTGATATCTTCTTTCCAGGCAGGAAATTCAATATAAAGAGGGGTTATCTCTTCTTCTATTGAATATGGTAAATAATCCGTTTTTCCATCCTTGGTCTGGTATTCTGTACAAATTTTAATTGAATCTAATCCAGTCAATACATCAGCTTTTGTCATAATCAACTGGGTTACACCATTAATCATAACAGAATATTTAAGGGCAACTAAATCTAACCAGCCACATCTTCTAGGCCTTCCGGTTGTAGCTCCAAATTCGTTTCCTTTTGCACGAAGATTCTCTCCCATATCATCATTAAGTTCAGTAGGGAATGGACCGCTACCAACCCGAGTGCAGTATGCTTTAAAAATCCCAAATACCTCTCCTATTTTATTTGGAGCAACTCCCAATCCTGTACATGCCCCGGCGCAAACTGTATTTGAAGAAGTCACATAAGGATACGAACCAAAATCAATATCTAACAAGGTTCCCTGTGCCCCTTCAGCGAGGATATTTTTTCCTTCTTTCAATTTTAGATTTAAGTAAACCTCACTATCTATAATCTCAAATTGTTTAAGTGATTCTATTCCTTTAAACCACATTTCCTCTTCTGAGTCAATATCATATTGAAATCCCTCGTACTGAGACAGAAGTTGATTATGCTTATTCTTTAGCTGATTATATTTTTCTTTAAAATCCGTAGACAAGGCATCTCCAATTCTAAGCCCGTTTCTACCGGTCTTATCCATATAAGTTGGACCTATACCTTTTAATGTAGAACCGATCTTTGTTTTTCCTTTTGCGGCTTCAGAAGCAGCATCCAATGCACGGTGTGAAGGCAAAATAAGATGTGCTTTTTTTGAAATAAACAGATTCTTTTTTAAATCAATACCCAATTTGGTAATAGATTCTATTTCTTTTAAGAAAATAACCGGATCGATAACTACACCGTTACCAATAATATTAAGTTTATCTTTTCTAAAAATTCCTGATGGGATTGTGTGCAGTACGTGTTTTATCTCTTCAAATTCCAAAGAATGGCCTGCATTAGGGCCTCCCTGAAATCGGGCGATTATATCGTATTTTGGAGTAAGAACATCCACAACTTTTCCCTTACCTTCATCTCCCCATTGGAGACCAAGTAATACGTCAACTTTCATTATTCATTTGATTTAATTCGTACAAAAAACTCCACAAGTTATAAAAAAAGCGGAAATCTGGTGTACAAAAATACGATAAGTCTGGAAAAATTAATACAGATGTTCTTCTAAGTTTAAAGAAATTAATCAACCTTCTTTTTAATTCCGTAGATATATAGCGAATGATGTGATGGTTCAAAATTATTTAACTCACAAGCTGTTCTTATTATCTCATGCATGCGAGGATCACAAAATTCAATTACGTCACCTGTTTCCATATCAATTAAATGATCATGCTGCATACATTGATATGCCTTCTCAAACTGAGCTATATTTTTACCGAATTGATGTTTGATAACAAGATTACAATCGAGTAGTAGTTCTATTGTATTATAAAGTGTAGCGCGGCTTACCCTATAATTTTTATTTTTCATAAAAATGTAAAGCGACTCAATATCGAAGTGTCCTTCTCTTGAATAGATTTCTTCCAAGATAGCGTATCTCTCCGGGGTTTTTCTATGTCCTTTCTTCTCAAGATAATCGGTAAAAATCTTTTTTACAGTATCCTTCGTATCATCGTTTAACATAAATTAGACTAATTTAAAATAATCGCCTAAAATATAATATTTTTAATTAATCTAAAACTAAATTGCTATAATTTTTTTGCTATTCTTCTACTGTTTCAGCCCTGCTAACTGCATCAACTCCCTTAATTTTCATAAGGTTCATAATTAGGTTATTCAGGTCTTTGGTGTCATGTACATAAATCTCAATAAATCCGTCAAAAATTCCATCATGACTTGATAAATTGATTGTTCGCATGTTAACATTCAATTCTTTAGAAACTACAGTGGTAATTTGATTGTAAACACCGAATTTATCAAACCCGGATATTTTAATTTTTACAAGGAAAGAGAAAAGTTTCTGTACTGCCCATTTTATTGGGATTACCCTTTCTGCCTGACTCGACATAAACCGAACAGCATTGGGGCATCTAACTTTATGAATAACAAGGCTGTTACCCGTATTTTTATATCCTATAATTTCATCTCCCGGAATAGGATTACAACATTTACCTACTTCATATGAAAAAGAAGCTTCATCAATATTTTCGTCTATAATTACAGGACCATCCTTAATACTACCAGAGTTAGTACCGCTTGTCTTTTGAGGCTTTTTAGATCGTGACGAAGAACGCGAAAATTGTATTTCCCAATAACGAATCCATTTATTCTTGGTATTCTTTTTAAGTATCTTTTTTAAATTATCCAAAGCAATTATGTTTGCTCCAATCTTACTATAAAGTTCGTCTTTGGTATTTACCTCATACCCTGGGATCAATTTTTTGAAAATCCTGGAGCTGGGTTTAAGTTTTAATTCTGCAAGTTTTTCTTCTAAAATTGCTTTTCCTTTTTCAATCCTGTTTTTTGTCTCTGCCTTTAAGGCCGTTTTTAATGCTGCTTTTGCTTTTGCCGTTTTAACAATGCTAAACCACTCTTTTTGAGGACGAGCTTGATCGGAAGTAATAATTTCAACTTGATCGCCACCTTTAATTTTATGAGATAATGGAACAAGCCTGTGATTTATTTTTGCCCCGATTGCTTTGTTGCCAACTTGCGAGTGTATCTCATAAGCAAAATCCAGAGCTGTAGAGTCTTTGGGTAATGTTTTTATATGACCTCGAGGGGTAAACACCATAATTTCCGACGAGAACAAATTCATTTTAAATTCGTCCAGAAACTCAAGGGCATCCGTGCTTGGATTTTCAAGCAGCTCTCTGATTTTTTTCAGCCATTTATCCAATTCTCCACCTGAAGAACCTGTATTTTTATATTTCCAATGAGCAGCGAACCCTCTTTCTGCAATTTCATCCATGCGTTTGGAACGGATTTGAACTTCTACCCAATTTCCTTCCGGCCCCATTACAGTAGTATGAAGTGCTTCGTAGCCGTTAGCTTTTGGAGTACTAACCCAATCCCTTATCCGCTCTGGTTTGGGCATATAAATATCCGTAACCATAGAATAAATATTCCAACATTGGGTTTTTTCGGGAATATCCGGTACGGGTTCAAAAACTATACGAATTGCTAACAAATCATAAACATCTTCAAAAGGTATATTTTTAGTTTGCATTTTATTCCATATGGAATAAATTGATTTTGGCCGTCCGTTAATTTCAAATTTAACACCACTTGAAACCAAACGATCAATTATTGGCATCGAAAATTTATTGATAAATGCCTGTCTCTTTCGTTCTGTTCCTCTTATTTGTTTTGAGATTTCTTCATAAACTTTGGGATGCCTGTGTTTCAGGCTTAAGTCTTCTAGTTCAGTTTTTATTTGATACAACCCCAGTCGATGAGCTAATGGTGCAAACAGATAAATTGTTTCCCCGGCAATCTTCATCCTCTTTTGATAAGGTAATGCCTCAAGGGTCCTCATGTTATGAAGCCTGTCTGCAAGTTTGATTATTATTACCCTAACATCTTCTGATAATGTAAGAAGTATTTTCCTGAAGTTTTCTGCCTGAAGTGAGGTATTTTTTCCAAAAACACCAGAGATTTTCGTAAGCCCTTCAATAATAGATGCAATCTTTTTACCAAAAAGGTTTTCCATATCCTCAATGGTGTAGTCGGTATCTTCTACTACATCATGCAACAGGGCACTTGCAACTGATTTTGCCCCAAGGCCAATCTCATAAGTAACAATTTTAGCAACAGCTATAGGATGTATAATGTACGGTTCGCCTGATTTTCTCTTTGCCCCTTTGTGGGCATCATTAGCTACCCGAAAAGCTTTCTCAATAAGCTCTCTGTCTTCCTGGGAATCACAACGATTGCAACTACGAAGTAAATCCTCGAACCTCTCCTGCACATAATCAGTCTCTGTTTTAAATTGCAACGCCATAAATTACCCTTTGAAAATAACTCCACAAAATTAGTTAAAATTGCATTTGGGTGATAACAATTACAGCATTTTAAGGATATATCACTGTAACTATTCCCGTTTGAGATGATTCAACACCTTCAGCATTTCTATACGTAACATAAAAATTATATACTCCTTCTGAAACACTTTTCCCTGATGAGAATCGTCCATCCCATCCTTCTGATACCTGTTTTGTCTCAAATACTCTCTTTCCCCAACGATCAAAAACTATAAGGTGATAGTCTGTTGGAACAAAATTTAAATTTATCGGGTGAAAAATATCATTCATCCCGTCTCCATTAGGTGTTATGCCACTAGGAAATTCTAATTCTGTCTCAAGAAAAATCTCAATTACATTTGATCTGCTATCCTGTGGCTCATTAATATAAGGATTTGTCTCCCCCTCATTCGCTTTAATATAATACAATACTGATATTACTTCTTTATCGGCTATAATTCCATCGATATTATCCGAATAGGAAAAACCTGAAGTTGATGAAATTTCATCAAACCCATCTCCTGAATTTCTATATACAGCATAATTATCTACATCACCCAACCAATCCACATATTCAGTCCAATTAAGGTTTACAATATTTTCCTGTTTTTCGCCAGACAACACGATATTTCCACTGATATTTGATTCATTTGCAAGCCGTCCACATTCATCAATCTCTAACAATTTAAATTGATATTGTTGCTGAACATCGGCCACTAAATAGTCATACTCTATATTTTGCTTATAAACCAACCCATCAAGAAGGGTGTCTGCAAATGTTTCAGACAACGGCAACTTTGCAACCAATACATATTCGTAATCGAGACTATACCCTCCACCCATTGTAAAAGAAAGGTTAATAGTCTCGCCATTAACGCTTGCAAAGTCTGCATTTATAAATTCTGCGGGTGTTGGAAATGTTGTTCTTTGCACAACAATGTTTGACTTCGAAGTCAATCCAGAAACCATATTTACGGCAACAATTGTATATTGATATTGAACATTATTTTCTGCGTCATAATTCACATATACCGTATCCTTGGTTTTATCGATCAACACATTATTCTCATAAATATTATAATAAATTGAATCATTACCCCAGCCAACATACCTGTTCCAGTTAAGTTGAATCATATCCTGACATTTTTTCCAATCTTCTTCAAGATAAATAGTAAAATGAGGTTTTGTAAGCTCACTCGAAATTATAGTATCGTTTACCTCTCTATAAGCTGCTACAGTATAAGGCACTGATTGAGTAGTTGCTTTCCTGCTTCTATCTGTATAGCTTGTAGCAAAAGAATCCTCTACTGTAGCAATATATATACTTGGTGCCGGATCCAATGTTGGATCCAAATAATAAATCATAAATCCGTCAATACTATCTGGTTCAGCATACGTCCAGTTAATATCTACATATCCCTGCGCTGTTACAGTTACATTTTCTAGTATAGGAGGATCAACAGTAACCTGTGCCTCTAAAAGAGACATAAAAAAGAATAAAAGGCTATATGTCAAAAAGAATCTTCGCATCGTATTTTAGAACATATAACGTTCGTTTGTACTAATTTCTTTTTTTAAACTACTAAATTCTTTTAAAATATCCTGAAAAATTTCATCAACACTCTCTACTTTGTCTATTAAAACAGAAGCCTGGCCGATTTCAAGCTCACCTTGCTCCATGTCTCCATCAAACATTCCTAGCTTTGCTTTCCCTTTTCCAAGTATGGTTAATAGCTCTTCTACAGATGCACCTTTCTGTTCTGCCTCTACCATCATGTCATAAAATCCATTTTTAATCAATCGTACAGGCGTTAGCTTTTTAAGGCTTAACAGGGTATCCCCTTCTTTAAGGGCAACAACTTTTTCTTTGAAATTTTTATGGGCAGAAGACTCTTCAGCAACAGCAAACCTCGAACCTATCTGGACACCATCTGCACCCAACGACATTGCTGCCATCATAGAGGCACCCGAATATATTCCTCCTGCTGCAATCAATGGCAGATTAGTTATTTTTCTGATTTGAGGTATCAATACCAATGTTGTGGTTTCTTCCCGGCCGTTATGACCTCCGGCCTCAAAACCTTCTGCCACGATTCCGTCAACTCCAGCTTCTTCAGCCTTTTTTGCAAATTTTGAATTCGCAACAACATGAATAACTGTTACACCATGTTCTTTAAACATGGATGTGAATTTCATGGGATTTCCTGCTGAAGTAAAAACAATTTTCACTTTCTCTTCAAGTACAACATCAATCTGTTTAGAAACACCTTCTTTTATCATTGGAATATTAACACCAAAAGGGTTTTTCGTGTTTTCTTTTGTTTTTCTGATATGCCCCCTCAACACCTCCGCGTCCATGGAACCAGCACCAATTAAACCTAAACCTCCAGCATTGCTCACTGCAGAAGCCAATTCCCATCCACTACACCATACCATTCCCCCTTGAATAATAGGGTATTTTATACCAAAAAGATTTGTAACTTTATTAGAGCTCATTATTTTTTTCACTTTTATGCAAACTTAATAAAAGTAATCTTTGTATGCTGACAGGATATTTTAACTTTGTGCGCCGATGAGAACAAAAGGTATAGCTAAAGTCTTAGAATGGCGATTAAAACACATAAACGATAGACAGTTTATTATTTTTTTAAGTATTGTAATTGGATTAGCTGTTGGTTTAGCTGCATTCATTATAAAAAATCTGGTACACTTTATACAAACTCATCTTAACAATTTTGCAGAGAATTACGGCAGCTTTTATTATTTAATTTTCCCAATTATTGGAATCTTCCTGACTATAGTTTATATAAAGTACATTAACAAGAATCCTGTAAGACATGGAATTCCCAGTGTTTTGTATGCAATTTCGAAAAACAATGCTAAAATTAAACCACACAATCTTTTCTCATCTATCATCTCGAGTGGATTAACCGTTGGTTTTGGTGGTTCTGTTGGACTTGAAGGCCCCACTGTTGCCACCGGAGCTGCTATTGGTTCTAATATTGGTCAAGCCCTGAAACTAAATTACAAACAAATTACCCTTTTATTAGGATGTGCTTCTGCCGGGGCTATGGCTGCTATTTTTAAAGCGCCCATTGCTGCTATTGTATTTGCATTGGAAGTTATTATGCTTGATTTAACAATGGCAGCGATAGTCCCTCTTCTAATTTCTTCTGCTACTGCTGCTTTAACATCCTATTTTTTACTTGGACAAAATGTTCTATACTCTGTTAATGTAATAGAATCATTTCAAATTGGTTTAACTCCCTATTACATTTTATTAGGAGTTTTCACAGGCTTGGTTTCATTATATTTTACCCGGATGTATCTGTTTGTAACGGGTTTATTCGAGAAAATAAAAAACAATTTTAACCGGTTGCTCATTGGTGGAATCTCGTTAGGTATAATTGTCTTTTTCTTTCCCTCTTTATATGGAGAAGGATACGACGTAATAAACACAACTTTAACAGGAGATTACTTTCATCTATTTGAAAACGATCTCTATGGAGCACTAAGTGGAAATGCATTGATTGTTATCTTATTGTTTATTCTTACTCTTTTCTTTAAGGTAATCGCAACATCTATTACATTTGGGAGTGGTGGTGTTGGTGGAATTTTTGCCCCTTGTCTTTTTATGGGTGCACACTCCGGTTTATTTTTTGCTTTTCTTGCCAGATTATTAGGGATTGACCTTCCTCTTGTAAACTTTGCACTGGTAGGTATGGCCGGCTTAATCGCAGCTGTCATACACGCTCCGTTAACAGCAATTTTCCTGATTGCAGAAATCACAGGAGGTTATCAACTCTACATGCCACTAATGATTGTAGGTACCATTTCTTATGCAACAACCCGAATTTTCACAACAAATTCCGTGTACACAATACAGCTTGCAAAACGTGGGGAATTAATTACACATCATAAGGATAAGGCTTTGTTAATGCTCATGAAAATTGATAATTTAATTGAAAAAGATTTTAGTGTTATCAATCCGAATGATACACTTGGAGATTTGGTTAAAGTTATTACGCGCGCTAACAGAAATGTTTTCCCTGTTGTCGAAAATGATGGTACATTCAGGGGCATTGTTAAAATGGATGACATAAGACATATAATGTTTAACCAGGACATGTATGAAAAGATTAGAGTCCGCGATTTAATGTTTATGCCTGAGTATGTTATTGAAAAAAACGAATCGGTAGAAGATGTCGCAATGAAATTCCAGGTAAGTGGAAGGTATAATATTGCAGTCCTCAAGCAGGGAAAATATATAGGTTTTATATCCAGGGCCAAATTATTTTCTGCATATAGAAAACTATTAAAAGATTTTTCTGAAGATTAATTAAATCTAAACGCCATTTTTATAAAGAAGATTATACATTTGCAGCTTATTTTTTTTAGCGTCAAATTTTCGAAACTTTTTAGAAAGCATGTCACGGGTTTCTGCATTATTAAAACAATTTTATATTTGGAGATTAAAACATATTAAACACAGGCAATTTGTTCTTATCTTAAGTTTAGTTATTGGCCTGCTTAGTGGTTTAGCTGCTGTTTTACTAAAAAACACTGTGCATTTTACCAGTACAACAATAATTAGCAGCCTTGAACAAAAAAATGCACATTATTTATTTTTGATGTATCCGTTTATCGGAATTCTTTTAACTGTAATTTTTATCAAATATTTTGTCAAGGATAATCTTGGGCATGGGATCAGTCGTGTCTTATATGCCATTTCGAAACAAAGCAGTCTCTTAAAGTCACACAACAACTATTCATCGCTCATTGCAAGTACACTTACCGTTGGATTTGGCGGATCAGTCGGTCTGGAGGCCCCTATCGTTTTAACAGGTTCATCCATCGGTTCTAATATTGGACGACTCTTTAAGCAAAACTACAAAACCACAACTCTATTGGTTGGTTGTGGTGCTGCCGGGGCTATTGCCGGAATTTTTAAAGCTCCAATTGCTGCTGTAATTTTTGGCCTTGAAGTTTTAATGCTCGATCTTACTTTATCTTCCCTGGTCCCATTATTAATTTCAGCAGTAACCGGAGCGATGGTTTCTTACTTTTTCCTCGGAAAGGGTGTAATATTCAACTTTAGTCTTTCACAACCTTTTGTCCTGCATGATATTCCATTTTATATTATTCTTGGTATATTAGCTGGATTTGTTTCAATATATTTTACAAAAGGGACATTTTATTTAGAATCTCAAATAGGCAGAATAAAAAAACCTTATACTAAAGTAATTATAGGAGGAATACTTCTTGGTTTGCTTATTTTCCTGTTCCCTCCATTATATGGGGAAGGATATGAAACATTAAGAGAAATACTAAACGGACAAGCCAATGAGTTAACAAATGGGAGTTTACTTGAAACCTTTAATTTAAATACATGGATACTTGTTGGTTTTCTTTTTTTTGTTCTCCTTTTTAAAGTATTCGCCAGCTCAATAACTTCTGCCAGCGGTGGTGTTGGTGGTATATTTGCTCCAGCATTATTTATGGGTGGAATAACAGGATTTTTAACTGCCCGAATTATAAACGTGACCAATTTTGTATCCGTTTCTGAAAAAAACTTTGCCCTCGTTGGAATGGCTGGTGTAATGGCTGGTATTATGCATGCACCCTTAACAGCGATCTTCCTCATTGCTGAAATTACTGGAGGTTATCAGTTGTTCATTCCATTAATTATTGCATCAACAATAGCATATTTAACCGTACATTATTTTGAGTCTTATTCAATTTACACAAAACGACTTGCTGACCGGGGAGAGTTACTCACTCATAATAAAGACAAATCAATCCTTCAGTTAATAGATATTAAAAAAGTTATTGAAAAAGACTTTCGCGCGGCACACCCAGATGCTACGCTTGGTGAATTTATTAAGGTAATATCAAAATCAAAAAGAAATATTTTTCCTGTATACGAAGAGGATAAAACATTAATCGGCATCGTTCTTCTTGAAAATGTCAGAGAAATAATGTTTAACCGCGATATGTATAATGAGGTAAAGGTTTCACATTTAATGATAGCTCCTCCAACTTTTATTTATCTAAATGACTCAATGGAAACCGTCGTCGCAAAATTTCAGGATACAGATGCATGGAACCTTCCGGTTGTTGATGATAAAAACAGGTATGTTGGATTTATAAGCAAATCGAAACTATTCTCTATCTACAGAAAATGGTTACAAGACATTTCAATGACTTAGTTTTAAGTCTATTACCCCAATCTTTTATAGACGTAATGAACACCTAACCTGTTAAAAAAAATAGTTAGGCGAATACAATGAATTACTTTAAGTTTGCAGTTCCTAAACAGTAAGAATATAAGACATGAATAAAGACAGTCAGATCTTCGATCTAATAAAAAAAGAGAATCAACGCCAGATAAATGGTATTGAGTTGATCGCATCAGAAAACTTTGTTAGTAACCAGGTAATGGAAGCCATGGGTTCTTGTTTAACAAACAAATATGCTGAAGGACTTCCAGGGAAAAGATACTATGGTGGTTGTGAAGTTGTAGACGAAGTTGAAAACATTGCAATCGAGAGGGCAAAAAAACTATTTAATGCTTCCTGGGCAAATGTCCAACCTCATTCAGGCGCGCAGGCTAATGCTGCTGTAATGCTTTCTATACTCAAGCCAGGAGACACATTCCTTGGTCTTGATCTTTCTCATGGAGGACACCTCACTCATGGTTCACATGTTAATTATTCAGGTATTTTATATAATCCTGTTGCATATAAAGTAAAGGAAGAAACTGGAACTGTTGACTATGATGCAATGGAAGAACTGGCAATTAAAGAAAAACCAAAATTAATTGTTGCCGGGGCTTCTGCTTATTCCCGTGATTGGGATTTCAAACGTATGCGTGAGATAGCAGACAAAGTTGGAGCATTACTCATGGCAGATATTGCCCACCCCGCTGGATTAATTGCTACAGGTTATTTGAATCATCCATTTCCTCATTGTCATGTTGTAACAACAACAACACATAAAACTTTACGTGGGCCAAGAGGTGGTATGATTTTGATAGGAGAAGATTTTGAAAACCCATGGGGATTAACAACACCAAAAGGCGTTGTAAAAACAATGTCTCAATTAATTGATTCTGCTGTATTCCCAGGAATTCAGGGAGGACCACTAGAACATGTAATTGCTGCTAAAGCTGTATCATTTGGTGAAGCATTATCTGACTCTTACAAAGAATATATAGGTCAGGTTATTGTAAATGCGAAAAGAATGGCAACAGCATTTATCGACAAAGGCTACAAAGTTATCTCCGGTGGAACAGACAACCACAGCATGTTAATTGATTTAAGGACAAAAGTTGCTGATATCACTGGTAAACAAGTTGAAAACACGTTAATCAAAGCTGATATTACAATCAACAAAAACATGGTCCCTTTTGATTCTCGTTCTCCATTCCAAACAAGTGGATTTAGAGTTGGTACTTCTGCTATTACAACACGAGGAGTTAAAGAAGACACGATTGATACTGTTGTAGAGCTTATCGATGAAGTTATCATGAATTTCGAAGATGACACAAAGATTAAAGCTATAAAAGAAAAAGTAAACAGCTTAATGAAGGATTATCCTTTATTTGCTTATTAAAAAGAAAAAATCTAGAGAGAGAGCTAGAAAATTTGTTTTGATTAACTCTGTCAGGTTCTTTGAACTCTGACAGGTTATAAACTAAAGGTTTGGTAAATCCCGACAGAGTGTTAAATCTGTCGGAGTTACTTTTAAGACACCTTTTTTAAATAATAAAACACCTTCCTTTTATCCGATATCATGGAAATTACTTTTAGCTGGCTAGAGGCTATATTACTAATCGCAGCAGGTTTTATTGCAGGCTTTATAAATACTTTGGCAGGAAGTGGATCACTTCTTTCACTCCCTTTTTTGATATTTCTGGGACTCCCTCCTAATGTTGCCAACGGAACAAACCGTATCGCAATTTTACTTCAAAATATTATTGGCGTAAGTAGCTTTAAAAAACAAAAAGTATTCGAATTTCGTGACGGGTCTGTCATCAGCATTTTTGCAATAATTGGTTCGGTAATAGGGGCAAAACTTGCTGTTGATATCAAAGAAGATATTTTTGAAAATGTAATTGGCGGACTGCTAATCTTTATGATAATACTAATTTTTATTAAACCCAAACGATGGCTAGAAGGAGAAGAAAATAAAGCATTACCAAAATATCTTCAATATATCATTTTCTTTTTTATTGGTATCTATGGAGGATTTATACAGGCTGGTGTTGGATTCTTTCTTTTGGCTGGGTTAGTATTAGGAAGTGGATTTAATCTTATTAAAGCTAATGCACTTAAACTCTTTTTAATTTTGTTGTATACACCAGTAGCCCTTTTTATTTTTATAATGAACCATCAGGTTAATTACCTTCTTGGATTTATTCTGGCAATTGGAAATATGACCGGGGCATTTGTAGCATCTAAAATAGCTGTAAAAAAAGGGGCCACTTTTATCAGGTGGTTTTTAATTGTCGCCTTATTCGTTTCAGCAATAAAATTACTGGGATTCTTTTAGAATTTAACCCCTTAGTTCAGCACAAAACTATATGTAATAGTGCCTGTTTGAAAAGCAGCGGCATTTGATTTTACGTCAAACTTAGCTCGTAAAGCAGCTGCTTTTGCCGTACTTAACAAATAACTGTTTGTTGTGGTAGAACCTTTCTTTCCCGGAACTGCATTAACTACATTACCATTTCTATCAACAGTAATTTCAACAACAACTTTTCCTTCAACCTGTTGTGTGTAGCTCGGTTGAGGTAGGTTCTGAGGTGTCCGGCCAGATAAAGAATAAGAAATACCATCACCTCCAAGACTCTGGCCTAAAGTCCTGTTTTGTGAATCCGGATCGCCTGTCTCACTCCCCTGGTTTCCACCTTGATAAGTTCTTCCTTCACTTTCACTCGAACTTGAAGTTGTACTCTTACCCTTAAACAAAGCTTTTGCATTTACTTCTCTTTGGGGTTCTTCCTTTGGGGTTTCCTCAACTTTTGTCGGTTGAGTCTTTTCAGCAACATCTTCTTTTTTCTTTTCTGTCTTTTCAGCAGCTTTTTTAGTAACATTTAAAGAAGGGGCTTCTTCAAAATCCTGTGTTAAAACTTCTGGCTTATTAGCACTTTCTGCCTGACGTGCCGGTGGAGATTCAACCTTTTTCTCGATTCTTGTATTTTGACGCGGTTCAACAGCACCTAATCCATTAGGAGAATCCCCGAAATTGATTAAAATCCCCTCTTCTCCTGGTAAAGGAAGAGGTGTAGAAAAACCAAAATAGATAAATGCAAGTAATAAAATTACATGAAAAACAGTAGTACCTATTATGCCTTCTCTTTTGAATTCCATTATCGTACCGGACTTGTTGCCAAAATTAGTTTATACCCATTATCTTTAGCGATATTCATCACCTTAACTACTTCCTCAACAGGAACACTTTTATCTACGTGTAGTGAAACAGTTGGTTCTCTTTCATTTTGCATCTTGGCTTTCAGAAGAGGCTCAAGGTCTTCAAAACTAACACGATCCCTTTCTATATAATATTCAAAATTACTGGTAATAGAAACGGTTGTTATTGGTTTTGCAGCTGTTTGGCTATTACTCTGTGGAAGTAATAACTTTAATGCATTGGGAGCAACAAGTGTTGATGTCAGCATAAAAAATATCAACAACAAAAAAACTATATCTGTCATTGATGACATGCTGAATGAAATATCTACCTTATTTGATGATCGTAATGCCATAACTTAATAATTAACTAGCAGGTTCATTTAATAAGTCCATAAAATCAGAAGTATGAACTTCCAGTTTATTAACTACTTTCTCCATATTTGCCACTAAAATATTGTAGGCAAAATAAGCAATTACACCAACAATTAAACCAGCAACAGTAGTCACCATGGCAGTATAAATACCATTTGAAAGCAGGCCAACATCAATATTATTTCCAGCCATTGACATATCATAAAATGCTCTAATCATACCCATTACTGTACCTAAGAAACCAAGCATTGGAGCACCACCAGCTACCGTAGCCAATAAAGCCAAACCTTTTTCCAGTTTATATATCTCAAGTTTTCCAACATTTTCTATTGCTGCATTTACATCATTTAATGGACGGCCAATACGTTGGATCCCTTTCTCTATCATTTTTGCCTCGGGAGTATCTGTACTTTGACAAAGCGCTTGCGCCGATTCTATTTTTCCTTCATGGATATAATCCTTAATACGATTCATAAACAATTGATCTTCTTTTGAAGCTTTCCGAATAGCAGAGAATCTATTAAAAAAAATATAAACCGCTACAATGGATAATAAAATGATGGGAACCATCATCCACCCGCCTTTTAAAGCTAATTCAACGATACTTAATGTAACCTCACCCGCTTCCTCGGCAACGGCAGATGTGTCAGCTATATTTACCTGCAATAATGTTAACATAATCTATTTTTGTTTTTAATAACGTTATTTCTTTTATTTTATTTGGTCATTTAACGAACCTCTAATTTATGAAAAATAGAATAGTATAAAACTAGAAATAATTCAATTTATTTTTTCTTTTGAACTTAATTTTGCCAGATACTTTTCAAATAATTCTTCAAAGGAATCAAATTCTTCTCTGTAAAAGACACCAATACCCTGTGTATACTCAGAATCAAAGAATAAATTATCATTCGCCTTGTTATATGCCTTAACTCTTAATTTTCCGCTTTTACTAATTTTCACATCAACGTCAAAGTCTCCAACGATTTTATTTGTATTTTGTTGTTCACCTGTTGTTTTATATTGACCTCCAACTTCAAGGTTTCCACTAATGTTAACCCTGTCGTTTAATATTTTTGTTGAAAGTGCTAACTCTAATTCCTCACTACTGATACCATCATCTGGCCTGTAATTTACACCAACATCAAAATCATTACTAAATTGAGATAACCAGTTACTAACCTGATTTGAAAGTAACTCACTTGTTGTAACTCCAATTGCACCTGCTCCACTTGTCTGTGCTTCAGCAGATTGCACATTGTTTTGAGCAGCCATAAATGAGTTAATTACCAATAATGAAAGAAACTGTTTACTTAACTCATCTTTGGTATTAATAGCATCTTCAAGCCACCTTTTTGCATCAGCATCAGCTGTTGGAAGATAAATACCAAAATCAATGCTTGGATTCTCTAACTTATCTGTTAAAAACAACTGACATTCAACAGGCACACGCTTATTATAATTACTTGATGTTCCTGAACTTTGAGTAACAGAAGTCAAATATCCATCCGGATATAAACTGCTTAAACTGGTCTTTGTAGTATATACTGCTTTTAGATTAATATTCGCATCAGCAGGATCTCCATTCCAACTAACATATCCTCCTTCTTCAATCCGAAATTTCTTATTTATAATATTCTGTAATGTAAACAGGTAATCTCCTTCAGTAATATTATAATCTCCATACATACTTAGGTTTTGATATTTATCGTATGTAATCTTTAAGTCTCCATATCCTCTACCTCTGATAATATTACCCATTTTTGAGTCAAATATTAACTGGACCTCTGCTCCCGGTGTTACTTCTAAATCCAGATTTAAATTTATACCAGATTCAGATGCGGCAGTTTCTCTTTCTTCCTGTTCTTCTGGAGCAACTTCTATTGTATTATCAACAAACTCGACAAAATCATAAGTAGTTACAACGTCATCTGATTCAAAAGGAATAAAAACATTTGTGTTTTGATTTGTTGTTGCATTTACATTAAAAGTCAAATCTCTGTGATTACCCACAATCTTTACATTTCCTGTTGCAAAAGCTTCTCCATAGAAATTAGGGCTAATACTATAATCGTTGTTTAGACATTGAAAATTACTTATCGCAACATCAAGATCAAAATCAAAATCCTTAAGATAACGACTATTTATACTGCCATTTAATACAGCTGTACTACTGTTTAAATCAAAAATATTTATATCATTAAAAAGAATGTTATTTCGTTCTATTTTTACATCATCGGAAAAATTATACCTTGTATTTATATAATTAACAATAAAAGAGGCTTTATCTAATTCAATCTCCCCATTCATTACTGGTTCCCTTAACTTTCCTCTTAACTTAAGATCCCCGGAAGCTAACCCGCTTAAGTCAGAAAACACCCCTTCTACATATGGAGAAAATAGTTCCAGTTTCAGTTTATTCATACCAATATTAAAATTGATAATCTTATTTGATGGATAGTATTCTCCTTCTATATTAATTGTTTTTAATTTTCCGCGTTTAGAGTCAGCTAATACTTCAATTACTTTACGTTGCTGTTTATAATTTGCTATAAATTCTGTATTGCCAACTAATTCGGAGTTTATTCCTAATTCTTTAACAAACAATTTTGAATCAAACGAAAAATTTTCATAAACATCAAATATCTCTCCTGTTCCATCCAGAATACCTTCAAGCTTTAAATTTTGCCCCTTCGACAAGATATTAAAATTACCCATATTAAAATTTGCAAAAGAAAGTTCTAATTTACTTTTTGGATCTTTTGAAATATCACCACTTACGGCAAACTTTTGTTCTTTTCTGGAAAATCCGGCATTATTAACATTTATAAAACTTGAATCTACATATACGATACCTTCATTAATAGTCCAAATAGAATCCCCCATTACTACCTCTGTTTTTGGTATTTCTATTCGAAACACAGGATTGATCTTATTCTCTGGTTTGTAAACATTACAATGTGCACTCAATGTTCCTTTATAAAGCTTTTCATCCCAGTTATGCCACCTTGAAGTAAATGACAGTGAATCATTTTGAGCATCCATAAGCATTGTAAAATTCTCAAATATGACATTATTCAACCTTAATTCTTTGCTTCCTGATTCAATTCTAATCTTATTATCCTCAGAGTAACTATTTATTGTAATATTCTCAAGCAAATAATCTTTATATGAAAGGAAAGAAGAAAAAGCATTGAGAACAAAAATACTATCGCCGGGATAAAATTTCAGGTTAAACGTTGTATTATCTCCAAGAGATAATTCCGGAATAAAAAAATTTGTAAATGCACTGGTATTTTTAAATACTCCTTCGCAATGAAAATTATTTTCATTTAGAATATTCTTTGTGTCAATATCTGAAAATGTTGAAGGCAGATAAAAATTAATAAGTTGTTTTATTGATTCTTTCAGTTGTTTAAACTTATATTTTCCAATAAGACTTGCGTCAACAAAATCAGATCTTAATGATATTTTACTTGAATCCAATGTGTTTTCTGAAACAAAACTCACATCATACAATTGTATCTGTTTGTTGGTTTTCTCAAAATAAGACTGGATAAGTTCTATTTTCCCATTAAATTCATCCAGATTTTTTCCCGTCCCATTTGCATTTACAATAAAAGAGGCAAATGAAGCTGAATCTTTTTTATCAATATTTAAAGCGAATAAATTTGCTTCTGTAACAGTAGCACGAAAATTAAAGTTTGAGAGTTCTTTTCCATAATCAACTTTACCGGAGAAATCCATCTCTAAATTCGGATCGTTAACATTTATATCTCCATTAAAATATGTATCACTCCAATTCCCAACTACTTTTATGTTTTTGTAAGAATAATTATTTAATTCAAGTTTAGCAATCATTGTATTCAATGTCGCATCAATTTTATTTCCCGGCCCACTCTTTCCTTTGATATCGCCATCAATAGTAATTGCCCCAACTAAGCCTTTATTATTTGGTATAACCTTTCCAATTATAAACTCATTCGTAGACAATTTTCCACTGTACTCAACAAAACGGTTTCCAAGAGGACGAAATAACAAATCTGTTTTTATTGTTCCTAATTCTGTATTAAAAGTCCCATAGGTAACAAAGTCTTCAACAAATCCGGTAAAGCTTCCTTTAAATTTTATTCTACCTAGCTCCTCAATTGTTTTTGCAAATGGTTGTATGTCATGCCTTGATAAATTTGAAGCAATCTTTTCGACTGCATTAGGCGTAGTCAGTAAATTATCTACATTTAAGTGAATAAATGCTGTTTTAAAATCAGGCAATCCGTTAATACTAAAATTTGTAGCAATATAAGAATCATCGCCTACGCGCAATATTATATCTTTCCCTTTTAGGTTTCCTAACCGTCCGCTAAGTTCACCAAAAAACACAATTTGCTCATTAAGCGATCGAAAACTTCGTGAGAAATATGCTATATCATTTGAATTTAAATTGGCATCAACCAATTTTATATTAAGATTAACCTTATCATAAAGGCTATCTATTACAAAATCTTTAAATGTCTCAAAAGAAAAACGGACAAAGCCTTCTCTTAGCTCTGATTTGCTTGTTTCAAAAGCTAATTCTTCAAAATTCATATGATCACTGCCAATGTTCATCTGCGCAGTTAACTCTTCGAGAGTAAGCCCTGTTTTCTCTTTAAATGATAAAGACTCTATATCAAAACTTACATCTCCATCATCTATTTTCAATTTGCTTATATCCAGGTTTAAATCACCTACCGATAAATCAGTGAAATTAATTCTTCCTGTTACTTGAGATGACCCCTCCTCCTGAAGAATAAAATAAGAGTCTTCAATTGTAATATTATTGATAGTAATATCTAATCGTTCTTTTTTTGATTTCCTTTTGCTATTCTTTTTAATCTCATCAATAATAAATTTTAAATTTAATTCATCATCGTACATCCTAAAATTAATCTTAGAATTTTTAAGTTTTATCCTTTGAATATCTAATATTCTCTCTTTTTGATTAAACCTTTTTATTCCGACAGTTAATTTTTCGGTAAAAAGCAGTGTGTCCTTCTTAAAATCTTCGACATAAAAATTATCTAAAACTAACTTATTAAACAGGCCTATATTTGCATGCTCAAAACTAATCTTTGTCTGCAACGACTCTGATAATTCGGTAGTTAACTTTTGTACGAGTAGGTTTTGAAGCTTTGGTGTTTTCAACAAAAAATATCCTAATGCAGGTAAAGCCATTATGCCCAGGAATATAAAAATGATAAGTTTATATAATTTTTTCCGCTTCAAAAGATTGTTTTTACTTCAAATAATCAAAAATTAAACCAATTTTGTAAAATAATTCAAAATCAGTATTTACTGGCATAACTTTGTAAAAAAACAAAAATAGTCTAATTTTCAAAAGGTAACATATGTGTATTACAATTTTAGGAATTGAGTCGTCTTGTGATGATACATCAGCAGCAATCATTCAGGATAAAGTACTGTTATCAAATGTAATTGCTAGTCAAAATGTACATAAAGAATACGGAGGAGTAGTACCAGAGTTAGCTTCAAGAGCCCATCAACAAAACATAATTCCGGTTGTAGAAAAAGCTATTAAAGATTCAGGTATATCAAAAAATGATATTGATGCCATTGCATTCACCAGAGGCCCGGGATTACTTGGTTCCCTTCTTGTTGGGACTTCTTTTGCCAAAGGGTTTTCTCTAGCCCTGGATCGACCATTAATCGAAGTAAACCATTTACAGGCCCACGTGCTATCTAATTTCATCATTGATCCTACCATTGAAAAAGGATCCCCAAAACTCCCATTTTTATGTTTATTGGTTTCTGGAGGACATTCACAAATCGTCCTGGTCAAGGATTACTTAGAAATGGAAATCATCGGTCAAACTATTGATGACGCAGCAGGAGAAGCTTTTGATAAATGTGCAAAAGTAATGAATTTACCCTACCCTGGAGGACCTGTTGTTGACAAATTAGCTCAAGAAGGAAATGCAAGGTTCATTTTTTCAAAACCCCGGATCAGTAATTTCGATTATAGTTTTAGTGGATTAAAAACCTCTTTTCTATATTTTTTAAGAGATAGCATAAAAACGAATCCTAATTTTATTGAAGAAAACAAAGCCGACTTATGTGCATCATTGCAAAAAACGATAATTGAAATTCTTCTTGATAAGTTAATACTTGCATCAAAAAAATATAAAATAAATGAAATTGCCATTGCAGGAGGTGTTTCTGCAAACTCTGGACTTCGTAATGCTATGTTAAATGAAGGAGAAAAAAGAAATTGGAATGTTTATATTCCTCCAATTAAATTTTCGACAGACAATGCTGCCATGATAGCAATTACAGGATATTACAAACTTAAAAACAAAGAGTTTGCCCCTTTAAATATTATTCCTTCGGCAAGGATTAAATTTTAAAAAAAATTATTCACAAATTCGTTTGACGAATTAAAAAACTTCATTCGTTTATCAATATCCCAGTAAATATCGGTATATTTTGCTGTTTGTTACTGTGGATAAAAATAGCAAGAACTACAATAAAAATTCCAGATCAGGTTAAAATATATTATTATAGTTTATATCTTTAAGTTTTGAAAAATTAATAATGTAGATTGTTTTAACAAACCAACATATATTTCGAGTATAAGATAATATGGAGAACCTGATTATAGAAAGCACGAAAAAAACACCCGAAGTAAGTTTTACTACTGATGGGAAGATCAGGCTTAGTGGTCGCTCCATACCGGAAGATGCATCAAAATTTTACGAAACCCTGTACGAGTGGATTTATTATTATTGCCAAAATCCATCAGACACCACAATTATTGATATTGACCTAGAATATTTTAATAGTGGTTCATCCAAATCAATCCTTCATATTTTAAGAGCACTTGTAGATATCTCTAAAAAGAATCATAAAATTACAATTAACTGGTATTACGAGGAAGGCGATGATGATATCATGGAACGTGGCGAATATTACGAATCCATTTTAGAAATAAAATTTAACTTCATCGTTACAGAATAAAATCTTTATTTTGTTTTCTTACTTTTTCTGAAAAGGAAAAAATCCCTTATTTTCTCTACCGTTATAGCGTGTCGTTGGGTACCCCGGTTATCAAGTAAATAAGCATATGGTTCAAAACGTTCAATATTTACGATTACAATCTTAAACATTGCCAGAAATGGAATAACTACCAGCATACCGGGAATCCCCCAAATCATAGCAGCAACAATAAGGCTAAAGATTATAAACAAGGGCGATATCTTAACATTATCTCCTACAATATTGGGTGTTAAAATGTTATTCTCTAAAAATTGTATTATCACAAATAAAATAAAGACCCTTAGGGCAAGTAGCGGGGAGTCTCCTGTTAATAAAGCAAACACAAATGGAATAGCACCACCTATTAACGTACCAAAATAGGGTATAAAATTACATATTGCAGACACAATTCCTAGAATGAGTGCGTATTCAATTCCGATTACCATTAACCCAACAGAATTAATAACGCTAAGAATCAAAACAACAGTTGCAACTCCAAGCATGTATCTACTTGCAATGGTTGAGATGTCTTTTAATATTTTAACTGTAACATCTCTTTTCTCTCTATTTACAACTTTAAGAATGAAATAAGCAAACTTAGTTCTGTAATAAAGAAAAAGAAACACGTAGACAGGCAATATTCCAATCTTAAATAATGTCCCTGTTGTTGCCGATAGAATTAAATTTAAGGAATGCCTTCCTGACTCAAAAATAGTATTTACAATATCCTTAAGAAAAAATTCAAACTTCTCATCGGCAATTCCAAAAGTTGTTTCAATAGAAGAAACTAAATGCTCAATATTATTTATTGCTTTTCTTCTTAATCCAGGAAAATCATCAAGTAGAACAGAAAGTTGTTTATAGATAAAAAATAGTGCGAAAAAAACTACTGTCAGAGATAAAATCAGGCTTAAAAAAATGGAAAGTATTCTTGGAAAATTCTTCTTTTCGAGATAGTTTGCAACAGGGTATAACAGATAAGCCAACAATATCCCAAATGTTATAGGATACAAAAAGTTTTTTGCGACAATTATACCATAAACAGTTAAAACAATTGCCAGCAGACTATATACATAATTTACTATTAATGGTTGCTTTTGCATTGCATGCCGAATAAAATGATTCAAACAAGCAAATTAATAAAATTAATCCATCGTTTGCCCACGTTCTTTCGCACTAAGATATTTATCCCAACGATCTTTCATATCGTTATACAATACACCCTGTGCTATTTTTCCTGTCTCTTCGTCAATCTTTCTTGCGTAGTGTACCTTCCCATCTAACATAATAAACTTTACAGAACTTTCTCCAGACTTTCCTATTGTACGATATGCATAAAATTCAAACATATTAGGATCTCTTGGATCCAGGGCAAAATATTCCCTGTCATTTACTTTTAACGGAATATTTAAAAGCACAAGTTCGTTGTGTATTTCTTGTGCCAGACCTTGAATATTTAAGGGGACACTGGGAACTTTTTTGGGCTTATATGATTGTGAATTAGCGATTGTTCCTATTGAAATAAACAAAGCTAAAAGTATAATTGACTTTAATATTCTCATAACTAATTTCTCTTTTATAAATATTATATTGAAATTACAAAATCTAAAATTGATTATAAAGAGAATATCTAATTAATTGTTCACTTTAATATTTGTAACTTTAAGCTGAAAAACAATAGAAAATTTTCGTTTGATAAGACATTTACAAAAGGTTTCTTTTTCGTATGAAATTAAACTCTTAACAATGGTTTAGAATTTCCAAATAAAGTCTTGTTCATCCCATTACGGACATAAACGACCTCAACACCTAGCCCACCAACCTCTTCTATATTTCGTAACTCGTCATCAAAAAATAACATCTGATGAAAAGGTATCCGTGTTTTTTTATTTAACGTTGTAAAATGATTGATTTTACTTCCCGGGTAGATTTCTTTGTAATCAAACAAATTATCAATTTCAAATAAACGCAATAAATCCTTTGCCCATGCAGGTCTTGAAGTACGAGAAGCAATTGCTATTGGAACTGATTGGGTTTTCAAATCATGTAAAATATCAACAACATCATCGTATAGCCGCATTAATGCACCAAAATCATCATAGACTTTACCATTCTTTTTAATGTAAGGTGGTTCGGTATGATCACACCACGTACCGCCGCAATCCCATAAGGTAAAATCCAAATCAAAAACGACTAACATTGGTTAAAACGTTAATGTAAATACAGTTTCTTTTTCCGGAACAGAGTAAGCAGAAATTGTTCCATTATGTAGGCGCATTATTTGCCGGGATAGGCTCAAGCCAATACCAGATCCTGATTGTTTCGTGGTAAAAAAAGGTATAAATATTTTATCAAGGACATCTTTCAATATTCCTTGTCCATTATCAACCACTTGAATATTTAACCTACCCCGTTTATTAAGATATGCACGAAGTATAATCTTTCCACCTTCTCTGCCATTTAATGCATGTACGGAATTCTTAATCAGGTTAATTATTACCTGTTCAATAAGTTGTTCATCAGCATTAAACTTTATCTCATCTGGTTCCATTGTTACAGCAAACTCTATGTTTTGCGCAACAATTTCTTCTTCCATCAGGAGTTTGATATTCTTGAAAAGTTCTTTTACAGATGCAATTTTAAAATTAGGTTTTGGTATCCGTGTTAAATTTCGATAAGTATTAACAAAATGCAACAGTCCTGTACTTCGTTTATTTATTGTCTGGAGGGCTTGTTGGATCTCCATAATTGTTTCGTCATCGAATTTTCCATCGACATTATTTTCGATGGCCCCCTTTAACATTAAATCGATGGTAGATGATAGTGAAGCAATAGGCGTTATTGAATTCATAATCTCATGAGTTAACACCCGAATTAATTTCTGCCACGCTTCTGTTTCCTGTTCTTCTAAAACATTTTGGATATTTGTAATTGTTGCAAGTGTAACAATCTTGGCCCTAATTTTTAATTCTGTTGTATAAATCTTCAGGTGTAAAAGATCATCCTCATCCCAAACTTTCACTAGACGATTTTCACCTGGCCTGATTTCGAATAGATTTTTTACCAGGTCTTCACTAAATGTTTTTAAGCCCTTAATGTTTTTAAGTGTGCTAATCTGAAACAATTTCTTTGCAGCCTTATTAATCAATTCAATCTCTCCGTCTTGCTGAAATGCAATAATGCTAACATCTATGTTTTGAACAATGCTTTGTAAATAATGAAAATGTTCTTCTTTTTCAGAACGGACATCCTGAAAATCTTTGATTACATCATTAAATGCTTTGTTGAGTTCGTCGAATGATCCTCCCATGCCTTCTATCTGAAAAGACCTGGTAAATTCTGAGAAACGAATGGATTCAAGGAAACTTGTTAATTCCCGGTTTGTCCTATCGACCAATTGAAATAACAATACCATCTGAATCAGAACAGCAATCCCGATTAAAAAAGGAGTGATAAAAAAATCTGTTTCTAATGATAAAAAAAACAAGAAAATAGTAGTTATAAGAACTACTATCCGAATAATTATATTAATTCTAAAATTTCTAAAGACCATGTTTTTCCATTCTGCGATAAAGCGATGTACGTGTTAAACCCAACTCATCTGCTGCCTGAGTAATATTTCCCTGACTCATTTTCAACACCTTAGAAATCACATTTTTCTCAATTTCATCCAATTTAAATGTACTTATGTCTAAATCGTTATTTTTCTTCCTTGGTGGGGCCAGAATAAAATCTTCCGGATCAAGCTTATCATCATCAGACATGATCACTGCCCGTTCTATTGCATGTTGCAATTCCCTAACATTACCCGGCCATGAATATTGATTTAATTTTTTAATTGCAGCAGATGTAATTGCTTTTATCGGTTTCTTATATTTTTTCACATAGATTTTCAAGAAATGCCCAGCAAGTAGTGTAATATCTCCGGTCCTCTCTCTTAATGGTGGCAAATGTATTTCTACCGTATTTATGCGATATAATAAATCCTGTCTGTATTTTTCTTCTGCAACCATTTCATGAATATCATTGTTGGTTGCACATATCAACCTCACATCAATTGGTTTTGGCCTGGTAGCCCCAACTCTTGTAACTTCCCTTCGTTCTATAACAGTTAATAATTTTTGCTGCATAGTTAATGACAGATTTCCTATTTCATCGAGAAACAGGGTACCACCACTAGCAATTTCAAAACGCCCTGATTTCTCTTTCTTAGCATCTGTAAATGCACCTCTTTCATGGCCAAATAACTCACTCTCAAAAAGTGTTTCTGCAATTGAGCCTAAGTCTACGCTAATAAATACCTCATCTTTTCTCGCTGAATTTCTATATAGCGCCCTGGCAACAAGCTCTTTTCCTGTTCCGTTTTCGCCAAGTACCAGAACATTTGCATCTGTTGCGGCTACTTTTTTAATTGTTGTAAAAACTTCTTGCATCTCAGGTGAGTTACCAATAAACTCATGAAAAGGCTGATCCAAAACAGCGCTAATTTCTTTTTGTTTATTTCTTAGAGTATCGGCCTCAACCCTTGATCTTTTTAGTTTAACGGAAGATGATATTGTAGCTAACAATTTTTCATTTTGCCAAGGCTTCACGATAAAATCTGTTGCCCCTGCTTTTATTGCTTTAACAGCTTTTTCCGCATCGCCATAAGCTGTTATAAAGACTACGACCGCCTGAGAATCTAACTCTAAAATCCGTTCCAGCCAATCGAACCCTTCCTGACCGCTAATTGCATCCTTTGTAAAATTCATATCAAGTAGGATAACATCATAGTCATCTTCATCCATTGCCTGAAGAATTTTATTTGGAGTGTTTAACGTCTTAATAATTTCTACATGAGGTTTTAAAAGAAGTTTAAGTGCAAATAAAATATCTTCATTATCATCAATTGCAAGAATCTTTCCTACTTTTGAGCTCATAGTTTTTATCTTTATAAGGGCAAATATTAAAAAAGTAAAAGTAGAAAAAAATGCGAAATGTTCGATTTCGTACTATATTTGAATTAAATATTATATCCTAAAATATTAAACCCCCTAAAAATTAACCTCTTAAAAACTATGGTATAAAAAATGTAAATTTCAACTATTCGTTATTTGCATCTCAATTAAGGGCTTACACCCCAAAATAACGACAAAAAGTTTAACAGCATTTATGAATGAAATCGTTCTACTAAAATGATAAAAACTAAAGATCTCGTAAAGATATTTCGGACAAATGAAGTAGAAACAATTGCTCTCCACAAAGTAAACCTTGAAATAAAAAAAGGTGAGTTTGTAGCAATAATGGGGCCTTCTGGTTGTGGCAAATCCACTCTTTTAAATATTATTGGACTTCTGGATAGTCCAACAAAAGGACAACTTTTTTTTGAAGAAATGGATATATCAAAATTCAATGAAAAGAAACGGACAGGTATCAGGAAAGGTAAAATTGGGTTTGTTTTTCAGAATTTTAATTTAATAGAAGAGTTATCTGTTTACGAAAATATTGAATTACCACTTTTGTACCTAAGAAAACCAGCTACAGAAAGAAAAGAAAAGATAAATGAAGTCTTAGATCGAATAAAAATCTCACACAGAAAAACACATTTCCCGAAACAATTATCTGGTGGACAACAACAAAAAGTAGCCATAGCACGTGCAGTAGTAGCCTCTCCTCCTTTAATTCTTGCCGATGAGCCAACTGGAAACTTAGATTCGAAAAATGGAGAAGAGATTATGGATTTGCTTACAGAAGTAAATAAATCAGGAACAACTGTTGTTATGGTTACCCACTCTCCTTCTGATGCCGAAAAAGCCCATAGAATCATTCAACTTTTTGACGGCCATATAATAACCGAAAATATACGCCAGGTACTATAAAATGAAATTCTAATTCCTTTAACAGACATAAAAAACAGACAATATTTCAAAAATGCTATGATTTTTGAAATAAATCCGTTACATAATCCCAGTTTACAACATTCCAAAAAGCATCAACATAACTGGCCCTCATATTTTGATATTTAAGATAATAGGCATGTTCCCAAACATCAATTGCTAAAAGAGGTGTCCCTCTAACTTCTGATATATCCATTAAAGGATTATCTTGATTTGGTGACGCTGTTACAACTAAATTATCTCCCGATTTAACCAACCAGGCCCATCCCGATCCGAATTGTGATTTTGCCGCACCTGAAAAAGATTCTTTGAATTTATCAAATGTACCAAATGATTTTTCAATTGCCTTTTTTAACTCTGCTTTTGGTTCTCCGCCCCCTTTGGGAGACATTACTTTCCAAAACAGCTTATGGTTATAATATCCACCACCATTGTTACGAATACCAACAGGCAAACCGGAAACCTCTGCAAACAGCGATTCTATCGATTTATCTTTTAAATTGGCTTCTTCCAAAGCTTCATTAAATTTTTTTGTATAACCTGCATGATGTTTTGAATGATGTATCTCCATTGTTTGGGCGTCAATATATGGTTCTAGGGCATCATAAGCATAATCTAATTTTGGTAATTCATACACTGAAACTGTTTTAGTTCCTGATAAATTTAATGTATTTGACAAAGCATTACCTGCCACTACTGTTCCAAAACCAAGCAAAGAGGATTTTTTAATGAACGATCTTCTTTCCATAATTATTTAAACTTTAATAATGAAAGAAACAACGCGGGAAATAGATTGTTCAACAAACAGATATTACGCGAATAATCAAAAAAACTACGAAAACGACATAGTCTCTTTAATTGGGCACTAATAAGGATTTCAATATATGTGTTACAACCATTGGATTTTCCTTTAACCTTCTTGTTGAATAGCCAAACCATTCTTGTCCGTATGGAACATAAACCCTTATAGTAGAGTTACTTTTAACAATATTATCTCGTCTATTTGGTGTTACACCATACAACATTTGGTATTCATAAGCATCTGGCTTAATTGAATGTTCAGAAATATATTCAGTGGCAAATTTCAATAAGTATTTATCGTGTGTTGCAATTGCCGGGAACATCCCAGAATTAAAGATTAATTGCAGGCAATCAATATAATTTTTATTTACTTCTGAACGCTTTTTATATGCAATTTCTTCGGGTTCAATATAAATACCTTTACACAATCTGATATTTATGGGGTAAGACTTATTATTAAAAGTATTGAGATATTTAATATCATCTTGCGTTCGTTTTAAATATGCCTGGAGAACAATACCAACATTACCCGGAAATTCAGAATATAATCTTTTATAGAGATTTAATTCTTTATCCACACACTTAGAATCCTCCATATCAATTTGTACGAATCGCTCATTTTGTTTAGCTTTTCCTACTATTTCCCTAATTTTTAGATAGCAGTATTCTTCATCAATCAGAAGACCAAAACTTGTTGGTTTTACTGAATATGAACAATCAATATTACTTTTGGATGTCTCTTCTATTAAATGTAAATATTCTACTTTATTTTTTTCAGCTTCATCCAATGTTGTAATAAACTCACCCAAAACATCCAAGGTGACTTTTATTCTACTACTATTCAAGTTTTTAGACACACGAATAGCGTCTTCAAGTTCTGCCCCTGCAATATACTTTTTAGAAAAAATCCACACCATCTTTTTGGGCATGTAGGGGATAATATTTGCAACTAATTTGTTTATCATAATTTCATCAAAAAAACGTAAATCTTTAAAAAAGAAAATCCAAATTATCACGCTTAACTGATGCAAAAAAGGATAAAAATCAAGGTTGATTTTTATCATGGAAAATCAGAGTTCAGATAAGAGTATTAAAAGCTTAATCATAGCTTATTATTGCTAATTAAACATGTAAATGATAATACTTCTAAGACAAAAAAACCACTCCAAAATGAAGTGGTTTTTATCGTTATAGAGAGTAAGTTATACTTCTAACTTAAGAAATTCCGCAAAAACTTTCTCTGGCACATTAACGGCCTTCGGTATCTCTGTTTCGTTATTTCGCTTTGCCCAGATCAATGTATTTGAACCATACGCAAGCTTTCTCTTTTGAGTTGATTTCTCATTACTGAAATATTCGAAGAATAATTTCATTCCGTTCTCAAATTTTTGTTCGATGTACATATGAACTTCAATCTCTTCAAAAGGCATTGCTTCTTGCAAATGGTTAACATTTGCTTCTAAACAAATAAATTCACCAGCCTTACCATTTGTCAGAAATACCTCTGGAACGTGCTCAAACATAAAGTTCTCAATGTTTTTCGCTTGCCAGTCATAATAGTTAGAATAATAAAGGTTACCAACAGTATTTGCATTATAAATACCTGTTTGATAAATCTTTTTATTCAACATAATACTAGGTCTTGGCATTGCTTTAGACTCATATTCAAGCGCACCTAAATCTTCTAATCCCAGATATTGAACTTCTTTATCTCCCGGATCAAAAGTATTTTTTCTAAGGTGTTTATCAAGGTACTCATAAAAATACCCTGGTATTGGACTTAATTTAACAATCCCCCTATCTTCAATCTTAACCCAAGTTGTAGATAGTAAACACTCGCCTAATTTCTCCAGTCTTCCATCTGGTAAATAACGAAGCCACTCGTAACTTATATCCATAAATGAATTGGGTAAGTCTGATTTTTCTGTAAGCCATAATCTACCAACTACTTTATCAAGGGTATCGGCTTCTCCGTAAACTTTAATCGAAGAATCGTTTGTAACCATACCATACTCTCCGGATCCCAGGTCTTTAAGTAATTGATTTTTTACCGGTGCAAGAATATACTCTCGCAAGCTACCCATCCATTGAGGAAAATCAGTAAAATATGTTTTCCCGAAGAATCCTCTACAATCTTTAAAGGTTGTGAAAAATTCTGTTACGAATTTGCCATGCGCTTCATCAAAAATTCCATCATCCTTTAAAACTTTTGTCATTACTTTTTCCTCTGACTTTTCGATATAATTAACTAATAAAGTCATTAAGGTTTCTTTACCTGGCAACATATCTACCAAAGTAGAAAGAATAAAAAAATCAGCATTATTATCATTGACTTTAAACACAACCTCGTTCGCTGATGCTTTCTGAACAACAACATCTTCTTTTACTTCACCAAAAGCTTTAATACATGCTTCTTTAACACCCCAAACACGTGTACAGGAAACATCAAAGTTGTTATCAACATTCGAAAGTGAATCCGCTAAGTTTATCAAGTTATCGCCAAGCAAACCATTCCAATCCTCCTTGTTTCGTTGTTCAATCATCTCTAAATCACAACCTTGTTTTCCTTCTCCTATCGCCATCAATAAAAATGAACCTGTATGCGAAATAGAAATATCAACACCTTCAATATTAACTTCAGGCTTTCCATTCTTATTCCAGGTTAAATTAACCTCTTCTGCATCTTGGCCGAATTTAGATTGCGCCTTAAAGAATTTATTGAACTCTTCGTTTTCAATTGCATGTCTTTCTTCCTCACTTAACAAATTAAATGATGTTAAATGCTTTGAAACATGAATCTCTAGTTTCTCTGACACTATTTCTTTGATAGATATCAGTTTATCATTAACCTTAGAAGTAAAAAATTCTCCTAAATTATTGAGCTTTTCAATAGCTGGAAAATCTTTTGTTGGTTCCATAACTTTAACCTTATACCCTTCAATAGATTCAATGATTTCATTTTTCTCATTTACCAGGTAAACGTCACATAGAGCAGTATCAGCACTTTTCTCAACCAGTTTACAAATAACCTTACCTCCATTAATCTGTTGTTTTGGGTTTCGAATTTTCCAGTTATTAATACCAATAGGCAACACAATATTTGTTGTATCGCATAACTGGACTGATTGTAATAACGTATCCCTCAAAAGCGGACTTCCAATTGCAAACGGAGAGCTTACTTCCTGGGAAAAGCATATGTCTGATGTATCAGTTTCTAATTGGGCTGTAGTAAATACAACTTCATTGCTACTGATTTTACTGATTTTTTCCATCAACTGGAAACGCTCTCCCTGGAATAGCAACCAGCCATACAGATCTTCTTTCGGATTTATTGGCAATAAAGAATCTGAAAGTTCCATATCCATAATTTCTGGTGCTTTCTCGCTTTTTAATTCAACAACTGCAGAGAAATGATCTTCTGAGAAATCAGTCATTTCTGTTGCAATACCAACTTTTGCTTTTAGACCATCTTCTGTATGAATAACTTTAGCTGTAATCTCTATCTCTGTTTCTCCACTATCTGCAACAACTATTGGTTTAAGAAGAGACACTTCACTAATTTGAACAGATTCTAAAGAATCTTTTCCAAATAACATTGAAGCGGCCTGAGCCATAGCTTCCATCCCAAAAACAGTAGGAAATAAAAGTGAACCACGATAGTCATGATCCTGTGTATAAACATCTAATTCTTTGCTTAATTTACAGCGAACTGTCAACTCTTTATTTGGAATATAATTTACTATATCCTGAAGATATCTTTGAGAAACAGGCTTTTTAGCTGGTTTTGGTCTCCATGTATCTAAAGCACCCATTCCTGCAGAAACAACAATTTGCTGGTCTGAAGTTTCATTCTGTATCCAATTCATAAATTCTGCGATACCTTGTTCTGGAGCGATTGAGCCAATACCCATGTTAGACAGAACTTTTGTACTACCCATTCTTTCTCCCATACCTACTTCACTCCATACACTATATGCAAGAGTTAGAGTATGAATGTTGTGTTTCTTACCAATTTCTCTAATGAATAAATCCAACGCTTCGTTTGAGAATGCATACCAGCTATTTCCATTCATTCCAGTAACTCCAATTATTGAAGTAAAACCTATAAATGCTTTTAACAATTCTGGTTTTGAAGCATTATACAGATTGTATGCCCCAATAAGTTTTGGAGATATCTCACTCAAGGCTTGTTCATAAGAAACTGTTTCTGCCCGTCTTGGAACATTTCTACCAGCTCCATGAACAATTGCAGCAACATCGCCTAATTTTTCTGTTACATTTTTGAACAACTGGATGCATGAATCAGCATCTGTAATATTACAATCAAAATATTCTGCTGTTAGCCCATTTTCTTTGTATTTGTCAAGTGTATTCTTAATTTCTCCTTCTTCACCATTAAACTTACTTGAACCAACTAAAGCCATTTTACATTTATGGGTCACAGCTAAAGAAAATGCACATTCTGCTGTAATACCTTTTGCCCCTCCAGTAACTAAAACAACATCTTCCGGCGTAATTGAAATGTTTTCACGCTTTCTCATATTTGCTTCAGCAAATTCATAGACAGCTTCCCATGTTTTTTGCTCAGCATCAAGACCAATAGCTTTATATTCACCCTGAGAAAGGAATTCTCCAAGAAATACAGAAGTTACCCGATTTGAATCAGCCTGCTCATTAAATTCTAATACACGAATTTTTAAATCAGGTCTTTCCAAGTGTAAACTGGCAGCAAAAGCAGCTGAACTAAAATAGTTCTGTACATCTGTTAAATTTCCGCCCTTTTTGAATTGACCATCACCAACCTGTATAAATCCAATTTCCTGTGCATTACCTGTAGAGATTGCCGCAACATATGATAAAATCTTTACGTTCGTTTTAACATTTGTTATCTCTTTTGAAGACGGCATTAGTACAAGTAAAGAATCGATATTTTCAGCATTGCCAGGTTCTTTATCATAATCTAAAAATGTAAAGGTTGTCTCGCGCTTAATTAAAGACAGCAATACCTCCGCTTTCTTCTGTTCTTTTGGAGAACAAACAATACCTATTTTTTTATCTTTCCAATAAGATATTATTTCTTCATTCTTATAATTAGAAGTAGTTTCAATCAGTTCCACATTATAGGTCGTAACTGTATTGTTTTCTATTTCTTCTTCCTGAACTAAATCTTTATCCTGCGAAATACTGCTTAGAATAAATACTGCGATTTCACCAAGACTGGCATTTGAATACTTTGAAACTTCACCTCTATTATCAACTTTGAAATTTTTTAATGCTGCATTGATAAATGACGCAGCTTTTATACTATCCAGATTTAAATCATCTAATAATTTAAAATCTGCTTTTAGTTGATCCTTTGGAAAGCCTGTAGTAGTTTCTACCAGGTTGAATAAATAAGACTGAACATCATCATTTGATACTGATTGAGAAGCAGTAGAGATGCTTTCTTTCGGCAACACAGAATTAACTGCATCAACAATCTCACTAATAGAAGCATTTAGATGTCTTGCAGTTTCTATCTTACCTCTTAGATTATATTTTTTTAAAATATCATTTAAGAAAGAACCTGCTTTTATACTGTCCAGATTCAAATCATTTAGCAAACGAAATTCTGGTTTTATCTGATCTTTGGGAAAACCTGTTTTCTCTTCAACTAAAGCTAAAACATCCTTTTCAACATCAATTTCCATTGATAGCGCTGACGATTCTGCTGAAACTTTCTTTGGTGCAACTTTTTCTATTGCTGCAATTATAACATCCAAGGAAGCATTTGCATAATTTGAAGCATTAATTTTTCCTTTTATTTCCAGTGTCTTAAAAATATCATTAAGAACAGTTCCTGCCTTTATGCTATCAAGATTGAAATCATCCAGTAATTTCATATCTCCATTGAAGTTAGATGCAGGAAATCCTGTTACTGACTCTATTTTATTATAAACAACTGATTTTACACTTCCAGTTTGAGATGTAACAGCTTTAATCACCTGATTAGGAGTAGTAGTCCTTACTTTATCTTTAATTATTGGTTTTATAGCATTACCTGTTCCTCCTTTATAATATTTAAGGTCTGCTTGGATTACTTCCCTGATATAATCAGAACGTTCTCTAATATATTCATGATAAACTTCTTCTGGTAATTCAAGGTTACCTAATATATCTGGTCGCTGGGCTACAGAACTAATTCTTTCAGTTTCAATTTCAGGAAATGGTCTTTCACATGGATTAACAAGAAACTCAAGCTGACTTGCTGGTACAAAGTCCCGTATTAATCTTCCTTCGTATATTTCTCTAATATTTAGATCAACTCCATTAATATAGATATTAGCCAACATTTTGTTAAAAGAGACATCATCATTTGATCTTGCTTCAACAGGAAAAGCCTGTACTTTATCCTGAATGCTTCCAGCTAATCCAGAGAGAATCTTACCTGAACCAATTTCAACTAAGATATCACATTCGTCTTTTAACGTATTTATTGCATCAATAAAATTTACCTGGCTTACGGCCTGGTTTGCAAAATACTCTGCAAGATTTACTTCTCCCGAAACAACCTTACCGGTTACACCACTTACAACCTTTACTTTAGAAGTATCTACAGTGACTGATTTAAGATCGTTAAAATTTCGAATCTGTTCTTCTGATTCTTCAATCAATTTAGAATGAAATGCAGCAGATACAGGTAGAACAGTGCATGGAACATCATCTTCACCTGCTCGTTTAGAAATATAATGAATACTTTCTTCGTCTCCACTAATAACTGTTTGTTCCGGGGCATTTAAATTAGCTACAACAACATATCCCGGAGCCTCATCAACATATTTTTGTGCAATTTCCCCCGGGCACATTAAACTAGCCATGGTCCCCATACCACAAACACTCATTGATTTACCCCTGAATGCTGCAAATTTAAGCAGCGTCTCTTTCTCTAAACAACCCCCAGAATAAAACGCCATTAATTCTCCTAAACTATGGCCTGTTGATGCTGTTACATTTACACCTAATTTTTTCAGATACGTATCCCAGATTAATGATGATAATGTAATTGCAGGTTGTGCTATATTGGTTTGTTTTAAAATATCTTTCCATATATTAAGCTCTTTTTCATCTTTTGCACGATCGAGAGGTCTGTATACAGAATCAGATAAACTTATATCATTAAATGAAGCAAATATTTTACCTGCTTCTGCAACCATTTCTTTTGCCCAATCAAACCGTTGAATAATTTTATATGTCATATTCAACCTTTGAGCCCCCTGACCTGGATAAAGCGCCCCTATTTTCAGACCTTCTTTTTTAGTAGCAAATACTATAGACTGGCCTTCTAATTCGAAATGTTTTGTGCCCGTTTGCTTATTCAAATTCTCAAAAAGAACTTTTAGTTTACGTTCCAGATCAAACGGAACAGAAGCAATAACTGCTGCACGATATTTATGATTATCCTTTATTTTAAGATTATTAGAAAATGAAAAGTCTGCTAACTCGGCATAACTAATACCTTTTGCTAAACCTTGAGCATCTCTGACAGAGTTTATGAGTTCCGACATAGTATTCCCAGAAAAGAAAAATACTTCGGAATCCTGGTTTGAAACCATAATTTTTGATTCGTCAAGTTCAGGCTTTAATTTTTCAGATGGCTTTCCATATGATTTTAAAACAACATGGCTATTAATTCCCCCGAATCCCATTGCAGAAACTCCGGCAATAATATCTTCTCCATCTGACACTTTCTTCCCTTGTTGAATAGGATATATAGCTGATGCTTTATCACTTAAAATAGGATTTAATTCTTTTAAACCTGCTGTAGGAGGAAAGACTCTTTGATTAACAGCAATTGCTGTTTTAATAAAAGCTCCTATTCCAGCTGCAGCTTTGGTGTGACCAACAATGGATTTTAATGATGTGACACCACAGCTTCTCCCTTGCACACCTTCATTTCTGTTTAAAGCAATGGAAATACCTTCTAGTTCAATTCTGTCTCCTACCGTAGTACCGGTACCATGACCTTCAATAAAAGACAGATCTGCAGGATTAATATTTGCTTTTTCATGAGCCCTTATTAATGCACGGCTTTGTCCTTCAGCGCTAGGGGCTGTTATACCACCTTTCCCATCGGACGCAATCCCCCATCCTTCGAGTGTGGCATAAATTGGATCGCCGTCTTTAATCGCATCTTCTAATCGTTTAAGAACCACCATACCGCAGCCTTCGCCAGGAAGAAATCCTTTACCATTCTTGTCATAAACACGCATTTCATCCATGGTCAATGCTTTGGTCTTTGCAAATCCGATTAACTCGAAAGTATCCAGGCTCACATCCACGCCACCGGTTATAACCATATCCATCTGTCCTGTTTCAAGGTAATTAGCAGCTAATGTAACTGCAAGCAAAGAAGATGAACAAGCTCCATCAACAATATAACCTCCACCGTGTAAATCTAAATAATTACAAACTCTACCAGCGATTGTGTTTGCTAACCCTCCGGCTAAACTATCTTCAGTAACAGGCGCAAACACAGACTTATAGTAACTTTCCATGGTTCCTTCTAACTCTCCTAATAAATGAGAAAGTCCTTTAGCAGACAAAGATTTTTCAAGAACCTTTCTAACATACGGCCATTTTAGCCTCATATTATTAGAACGAGTAAATTCGCCGGTTAATGTATTACCAAGAACAACGCCACATTTTTCTTTTGAAATATTTTCTCTTGTGTAGTTCGTATCTGATAACGCCTGTAGGGCGGTATCCAATGCTAACCAATGTACAATATCTGTACTTTCGTAAGCTGATTTAGGAATTCTTTTCCCAAGCCAATCAAAGGAATATCCATCAAGGACAGCAGCCTTGTTTTGATAAGTCTTATCGGGAATAGAAGAATCGGGATCAAAATATTCGCTATTGGGCATTCTAACATCAGGCATCTCCCTGAATTGCCGCCTTCTAGCTAAAATATTCTCCCAAAATTGCAATGGAGTTTTAGCCCCGGGGTAATTGCAGCCTATTCCAATCACTGCAATACCATGATTTTTTCTACTTTCAACTTGCATTTTCATAGTAAGGTTCTTTAAATTGTTTGACATTTGTATTCAATTTCATTCCTGTGCTTTACATGCTCCAAACACAAGAATGTTAAGGGTTTTAATTTTGCAATATTGACCTACCTCTCACCACTAGGATTTGAGATAAAAAAAAGTAAAATACACTTATTATTAAGGGTTTAGCGTACTTAAAAATGCATCTCCCCTAAAGGTTAGATAAACTATACCTTCATCTAACCTTTAAGAATAAATTATATAATAAAACAAGAACGTATTTGTTTATAGGATTTCTTCCTTTACATCAACATTTGATTTTGCTGTAAGCCAAGTCACAGCATCATCATATTCTTTAAATGCTTTGATTTGAAATTGATTATCGGTTCTTTTATTTGTAAAATCAACATAAAATTTGACTGCCATTCTTCCAAAAACATTAGTTGGCAGAACAAATGCAACCTTTTTTAAGCCAGCTTTATAAAGTGGTTCGTTTACATTAGCATTTAGCCAATTCAGATCTTCCAAAGAGACAGTTTTAAGCTTTCTTGTATCATTTAGCCAAGTCATATCAGGCTCATCACCAATCTTTTCTTTCATAAACTCTACCCCTTTAATAAATGGTGTACGCCACTCATCTGCCTTCATAAAGGCTCTTGGCTCCCATACAACAGCGTTTATAGATTCATCATAATCTAATTTAACTAAACTAGTTTCTAACATAACCATAACACAAGCTTTTTTAATTTTTATTTTAAGTAAATCTTTTCAAACCAAAACTAAAAGCAAATGTACTTGACACATCAATCTATTGCACAAAAACAAAATAATTATTTTCCAAAAAGTTAATCGTCCTGCATTTTAAACAAAAAATATTTTTATATCAATATTCTGCTGATAATAAATATAATAAAAATAGATTAACGCGCAGTTAAAATAACATAAAATATTTATTAAATTAAAATTTTACGGCGATAAAAATTTAATATTTTTTTTCTATTTATTCAAACAAAAATTATGTAGATTACCAAAAAAAACACTTCTAGCAAAATGAAAACTCAAAAAACTGTCAAAGATTATCTGGCAAGATCTGACATTGATGCTTTTCAGAGAGCTGAAATTTTTCAGGAATTTATACAGCAAATGAATAATGAAAAGTATAATGGCTATGGAATAAAATCTTATAACGGCACAAATGCACGTATGTGCATTGCAGACCTTTACTCGAATCAGAAAATTGAAACCATAAGTTTTGTTGGTAATGATTACCTGGGATTATCTCAACATCCCGAAACAATTATTGCAGGAATAAATGGCATAAAAAAATATGGAACAGGTTCCTGCGCCTCCCCTTTAATTGGAGGATTCTTAGATATTCATGATAAACTTGAAAAAAAACTTGCGGAAACATTTGAATTTGAAGCCGCAATGATTTATCCAACTGGCTATGCTACTAATTCTGGAAGTATTGCAACATTGTTATCAAACAAAGACATTGCCCTGGTAGATATGTATGTTCATTCGAGTGTATATGACGGACTTCATCAAACTAACGTAAAAATCCTACCTCACAACAACATTGAATACCTAGAAAGAACTTTAAAAAATTACAAAGACAAATATGTTACCAAATTAGTTATAATCGATGGATTGTACTCACAAGATGGAGATATTAGTCCAATACCAGAAATACTTAACGTCTGCAGAAGAAACGGTGCTTATCTTATGGTTGATGATGCTCACGGTATTGGTGTTTTTGGTGAGAATGGAAAAGGAGTCCTTGAACATTATAATTTATTGGGAAAAATAGACATCTTAACAGGAACATTTAGTAAAAGTTTTGGGGCAGTTGGTGGTTTTATTGCTTCAAACAAAAAAATAATCGATTATTTAAAATATAATTCAAGGGCAAGTTTATTTTCTGCAGCGCCTATCCCTCAATCAGCAGCATCAGTATATAAAGCAATAGATATTGTTATTAACGACAAAAAAAGAAGGGAAAAACTATGGGATAATGTCAGATATTTTCACAATACCCTAAGAGAATTATCGTTTGATATTGGAAAAACTATGTCACCAATTGTACCAATAATGATAAGAGACGATCATAAAGCAAAAAAAGCAGCCCGTTTATTACTTGAACTTGGAGTTTACACAATTCCAATTTTATACCCAGGGGTCAAAAAAGGTGATTCGCGACTTAGAGTAACACTAACTTCTGAACACTCCCGCAAGAACCTTGAATACTTTGTTAACTGCCTATTAAAAATAGATAAAATTCTTTCTATCAGAAATTTACTGTAAATTGTTACATTTGTGTCTAATTTATGAAATTATTAATTAAAGTTTATTGATTATGGTTGAAAAGCAGGATAGTAAAACAAGACGCAGAAGGCGTAATAAGTATCGAATGCGAATGGATCTACTGGAGGCAGTAAGTCATGTTTTAAAAGACAAAGGTTTTCTTAACCTAAATATAAACAACGTTTGTTTGTTTGCCGATGTTGACAGAAATGCAATTTACAGACACTTTGGCGATTTCGACAATCTTCTTTCTCAATTTATAGAGACAAAAGATTTCTGGCTAGATTCACTACAAAGCATTGTAGACATGGAGATTAATGATTACAAACTCTTCATGAAACAATTGCTAATAACACAGTACGAACAGATAAACAAAAACCCTGAACTTCAGCAACTTTTAGTTTGGGAAGTTTGCGAACTTTCTTTACGCACAAAAACCGTTGCTCAACGAAGGGAAACAATTTCTGCTCCTATCATCGAAAAATACGAGAAATATTTCGAGAAAAGTGGTCTCGATTTCAACATTATTTCCTCAATCTTAATAGCAGGAATCTATTACTTAATACTTCATAAGAAGCACTCTACTTTCTGTAACGTAGATTTCACAAAAGAAAAAGATAGATTTATTGCTGGAATCGATCAAATTGTTGATATGATTTTTTACACAATAGAAGAAAGAGAAGCAACAAAAGAAATAGCTGTTAGAGCCCTAAAAAAAGGTATTGATAAAAACACAGTTGCAGAAATAACCGGTCTAGATATTAAGGAGATTGAAGTTCTTGCATAAAATTGACGTATAAATATTTTATCAACTACTCTCTAAATTATACTTAAATACCCTATTTATTTCAAGAAAAACCAATATTAACTACCATTTAGATAAAAAGAAAGACAATTATACCAATGGCTCCAGCTTTAAAGAGTTGGAGCATTTTTAATTAAAAAAATGCCAGCAACTATTAACCCTGCAAAAAAACAGCCCCTGTCACTAAAAAAAGCTTTGAACTGTAGAAAAATTCCTCTTCGTCATCATGGATTCCCCACATTAGAAATGGCATCAGAAAACAAATTCAGCCTAAAAAAAAACAACAACGAACTGATTTTAAGCACACAAAAAAAATCCTCCAAGATTATTCTTTTTTTGGTATGATTCTGTCATAAAGGAAATATGACATTATATATTATTCATAATTTAAATTAAATATCATGAGAAAATTAATGATTTTAACATCAGTAGCTACGTTACTTGGATTAACTTTCCCTCAAGTCAATGCAATTAACAAACACGAACCAACTACAACACAACAGGAGGTCCAATACCAAGAAATCAAAACGGCCGATCTTCCTCAAGCAATAACCGATAAAATTGCTGAAGAATATAATAGTTACACTGTTGAAAAAGCATTCAAGGGAAGTGATGGCAATTTCAAAGTTAACATTGAAAAAACAGGTTCAAAACTCACCCTTTACTTTGATAAGGGAGGAAAACAAACAAAAATTGAAAGACCTGAAGATCAAATGTAAGCACCAATTTACTGCAATCATTAGGATATCAATCAAAACCTCTAGACCCGATATTCTATAATCGTTAGATTGGATAAAAAAAGTATACTGCCTCTTCAAAAGGATAATTTTCTTTTGAAGAGGTTTTTTGTTTTTGTTGGCAAAAATTTTCCATAAGCTTATAAATATGGTAATGAATTTAAATTCTACTGAAATAAATTATTAGCAGTTTCGTTCTATTCTCAGCAAAACTGTTTTATGTGCAATTTTCAGGGATCTCATCTAAAAACACATACTATAATAAGGACCCATTTAATCTATCAGAATTATGGCAAGCATACTTATAATTGATGATGACACAACCTTTTGTATAATGCTGAAAACATTCCTGGAAAAAAATAAATATCAGGCAACCTCTGTTTTTTCTCCTATTGAAGCGAAAAGGATTATCAAAAAAAACTTCTTTGAAATTATTTTAACTGATATGCGGATGCCTGATATTAGTGGTTTTGAACTGATTGATTTAATAAAAGAGGAGTCTCCACAAACAAAAATTATAATGATGACTGGCTATGCTGACATAACAACAGCTATAAAATCTATAAAACAAGGAGCATTTGATTATATTCCAAAACCATTAAACCCAGATGAAGTGTTGAATGTTGTAAAGGCGGCGTTGGCTGCAAAGAAGCAAAATAAACAAACTAAAAATCACCCAAAAGAGGTGCCTTTCGTCTACCTTGAAGGATTTAGTAACCAGTCTCAACAGATGAAAGAACACATTTTACAGGTGGCCCCAACCCCTATGTCTGTTCTAATAGTTGGAGAAAGTGGAACAGGGAAAGAATATATTGCACGATTAATACACAAAGAAAGTAAGCGGGAAGAAATGCCTTTTGTTGCAGTAGATTGTGGTGTTATTCCTAAAGAATTAGCCGCCAGTGAATTTTTTGGGCATGTAAAAGGCTCATTTACGGGAGCCATCACAGATAAGATAGGGCAGTTTGAGGCTGCAAATGGAGGAACATTATTTCTTGATGAAATCGGAAATCTGTCTTACAGCATTCAAATTCAACTACTAAGAGCATTGCAGGAACAGGTAATAAAACCTGTTGGAAGCACAAAAGAAATTCGTGTTAATGTTAGAATAATTGCAGCAACGAACGAAAATCTTGCAGATTCAATGGAACAAGGAAACTTCAGAAAAGATCTATACCATCGGCTGAATGAATTTCAAATTAATGTCCCTTCTCTTTCAGATAGACATTCTGATATTATGTTGTTTGCAAACCATTTTTTAGATCAGGCGAATATATATCTTGACAAATCTGTAGCTGGATTTGAGAGAAGCATTGAAACCGTTTTTTTTAATTATAGTTGGCCGGGTAATCTACGCGAATTGAAAAACATAGTAACAAGGGCAACTCTCCTGGCAAAAGGAAAATATATTACGTTAAATGAAATACCTCCAGAACTATATGAAAAACCTGAGACCGATGATCTCTACCACCTCTTTCAAGAAAAAGATGAAATTGAATCAATCAAAAAAGCACTTAAAGTTGCCAAGTATAACAAAAGTAAAGCTGCCCGTTTACTCAATATTGATCGGAAAACCTTATACAAAAAATTAAAACTATTTGAGATAATTATGCCTGAGAAGATCTAAAAACAATTAAGTTATTTTACATCTCTTTTTTTAAAATCTAAGAATTCTCAACATTTTGTTCTTCACAAATCTCAATAATTGTTTGCTCTATTTTTCTCAACGTTGAATTACCAAGCCTGTTCAACTGCTCATGGTTTAATTGTTCTTTTTCCCTTCGTTCTATTTTCGACAAAGGCTCAATAACACAAGACACTTCCAACTGACGGAACATTGGCAACATTTTATGGGCCAGGCCCGATAGAGAATCATAGTCCTGTTTATCCAGATACTGGCGGAACAAAACCATATTTTCTTTATTTGTTTGAATAAATGATATTAATACTTTACGAAGGCTGCCTGAATCATTTAAGACAAATTGTTTTACTCTTTTCAAATTATAGTTTCTCTTTTTTTTCGGGATATTACCTATTTCCAAATGCACGTTATCATTTAACGATTTTTTTTCCACTCCAACCAGTACCTGAGAAATTTGCTTTAACAATTGATCGAGAAAAAATGGTTTGTATAGACAAGCTGCAAAACCAGCTTTCGAACAATCACCTGTAAGCAGTTCCCCTCGTCCGGTCATCGCAATAACCGGAATATTTATATCAAATTTCTTTCGTATTAACTTTAAAAAACAAAATCCATTCATTGTAGACATACAGATGTCTGTCATGATTAAATCAAAAGATGTAGTTTCCAGTAACTGCAATGCTTGAGAAGGAAGACTACATTTAGAAACTATCATACCTACACTTTTTAACGTATCTGTTGTCATATTCAGAATAACTTCGTCATCGTCAATTAATAACACATGGCGATTTTTTAACTGACTGGGCACCAGAGGAATTTGTTCTTTCGCTACAACACATTTTTCCAACGGCAATTTTACTGTAAAAACACTTCCTCTTCCCGGTGTACTTTTTAGGGTTATGCTTCCTTTTAGGAGTGCTGTAATACGTTGCGAAATAGTAAGGCCCAATCCAGCACCCTCGTAATGCGTTTGATTTTTATGATCACCCCTTGAAAATTCATCAAAAATAGTTTTTTGATCTTCATTAGAAATACCAATTCCTGTATCACTGACATCTAAACGGATACAATCTGTATTCTTAAATGACTCAAAAACCGAGACCTGCAATTCTACTTTTCCATTATCTGTAAATTTCAAAGCGTTTGAAATTAAATTCCCGAGCACTTGTTTTAATCGCACAGGATCTCCCCTGTAATCATTTTCATTGGGTATCCCGAAATGAAGATTAAGTTTTAGATTTTTGGATAAAGCTATGGGATAAAAAGCCGAAAATATTTCATCTACCAAGGTTTTAAGATTAAACCGTACATGCTCTATTTTTAATTTCTTTATTTCTAACTGTGTAAAATCTACCAAATCGTTGATTAACCTTAAAATATGCTCTGAAGATTTATTAATGTTGCTCAAATAATAATCTTTTTGTTTTTCCTTCCCAGCCTTACTCAACAATCTTGCATATCCAACGATTGAACCTAATGGTGATTTTAAATCATGCGTGATACTAAGCATAAATTGTTCTTTGCTTTTAAGCAAGGAATCTGAATAAAGCTTGGCTTGTACTAATTCTTTTCTGTAACGTTGACTCCTTGAAATATCTTTAAGAATAGATACCAGGAAAAAAACAATTATTATAAATGCAGTTAAACCAAGGGCAATCATAATCTTGGTCGTTTGTCCCACCCTATCGCGCAACATCTTCAATTCATTATAAGAATGCAAGAATTCATCATTTTCAAAAACCAATAACATTTGCCGTACCTGAAAAGTTATAGTTTGATTGTTTGTTAGAATTTCCTGCTCTTTGTGAACCAATTGTTTTTCAATATTTATACTCTCAACACGGATGTCGTTCATCATGGCTGTCAAAAATTGCTCAATAGAATCAGTCTTATTATATGTATTAAGAATACTATCAATAGAAATTGAATGGCTAACAATTACTTGCAAAGCAGAATCTTGATTTTCCTGTGGTGAAAACGCATTGATAAGACGGACTAAAAAATTTGCCTTTTCCTGTTTGATATAAATACTATCCCGGTTTTCTATTTCCGTTTTGTATACCTTTAAAAAATAATCGATAGAGTCATGATTATATGTAAGCCGGGACAAAGCCCTGTTATAAAGATCCTCGGAAGTCCCGTTCGCTTTAATCCTTACCAGGTCTTGAATATTTTTCCTTTTCTTATCAAGAAGTGCTCGAATACTATCCAAATGAGAACGCTGTACCTTACTGTTTAAAAGATACGATAATGTATCTATCTGCATATAAATTGTATCCATCAGTTCTTTATAATCACTGTAGTAATGATTATCACCTAGTTGTGAATAGGTGCGTTCCAAAGCCTCTGTTTCGTAAAGATTATTAAGAATAGTGGTTATATAAATAGCATTATCATTTTTTGGGGACTGTCGTGCCTTATTCAAGGTTAATTGTGACATTTCAGAATATATAACCCACACAGTAAAAACCGAGATAACAATTAGTAGAAAAAAACCCAGAAAAACTTTTATTTTAACCCACTTCCAAAGTTTTTGCATAACCTGTCTTCATCATTGTATATAAACTTTAGGATGTAATAACAAGTTAACGTTAAAAACAATTATAAATTTTATTACGTGGCGAATTTTCTTACGCCCCAATACGTCTCTGATTATTATAAGTTGAAGATGTCCAGAAAGTCCGTATTTTAACAAATACTATTTTCTTGTTTGCCTGATAGAATCCTTTGTGCCAAAAAAATTGTCACATAAAAGAAAGTTGAGACAACCTCTTTCATGCTTATCAAACTTTAAAACAAAAGACCAAAACTAAAATATGAACTATTACTTCTGATTTCTCCTACAGTATTTTGCTGTGTTACATTGCTTAATCCGACCTTATGGTAATACCCTATTTGAATTCCACGCATTTGAATGCCAACACCCAAAGTAAAACCATACTCTTCAGGTTCAAATATATTATCAAAATCGACGTCTACACTTCCTGCTTTTCCAGCAAAATTATGACTATAATACCCTCCAGCAGACAGATACCCCATTGGAGTAAATCCACTCGGGTCTCCTGTTGTAAGCAATAAGTTCACAGGAACTGTAACAGCATGCATTCTTATGTCCCCATCTACCGACTCACTGCCTTTTAACTCATATACAACTTCTGGCTGCAACCTAAAGTGTTTAGAGATACGAACCTGTGCAAAAATTCCTGTTTCAAGAGCAACTAAATCTTTCCCCACAAAAAACTGATCTTTATAATCATAAAAACTACTTCCAACATTTATTCGCATCCCTACTGCAAATTTCTCATTCTCTTTCTTTTCCGATTCTGCTGTAAGAGATGAAATAGGTTCTAAACTTTGAGAAGAAGACGCTTCTAAAGTAAATCTATACACTAATCCGCAAACCTTAGCCATTCCTTCATAATCAAGAAGGTTGCTGTCATCTTCTGGTTTATGATAAGGTGATTTAGACCCTGTAAACACATGAATTGAAGGAATCCCTTTATCACCAAAAGGCTGAGTATCAGTTCGGTTTTCAACACCTTTAGCTTGATTTGTAATTTTAACATCCTCCTTAACCTTTTCAAGTATCGTCTCAAAATTTTCTAATGAACCAATCCCGTGTAAATCAACCCCATTATTGGTATTATACATACCAACCATATCCAGGCTAAACATTAGTTTAATATTTGATACATCAATCGGACAATTTTTCACAAAGCTTGTAGAGCCTAAAAGGCCGCTTTCTTCTCCATCGAAAGCAATTAAAATGACACTCCTTTTAAGCTGTGATTGATCCTTAACAAGCATTTTAGCTAATTCAATAACAGCTGCTGTCCCAGATGCATTATCATCAGCACCATTAAAAACTATTTTTTCCTCGTTTTCCTTTCTATATCCAAGATGATCATAATGGGCACCGAGCACTATATATTCATTTTTTAAATCTGGATCATTTCCCGGTATCAGGCCAACAACATTTTTTCCTTCAATACGAATAATGTTAATCCGTACTGAAAAAGTATCAACATAACTTCCATCGAAAGGTTGTAGCCCAGCATTTTTAAATTCATTTACGATATAGTCACGAGCCATTTGATTTGTTCCGAAACCACGTCCTTCTAATGAATCCGACGCAAGTAACGTTACATGTTTCTCAAGCTCTTGGGAGTTAAAAGAAACTTGTGCATCTATAGCATAAGAAGACATCAATAAAACTATAAATAAATTAACTTTTATTAATTTCATAGGATTTGGATTTTAATAAGTATACAAAGCCAACAAAAATAAAAAGTTTTTTTTAGATTAAGCGAAAGCAATAAAACAAAACTTAATTCACACTATACCGTATATATTTGAATATTACAAAACAAAATATACACTTTACAAAAAAACAAACAGTTAATGGAAATATTGCTAGAGCTGGAAAAATCAGACATTCGGTATAATAAAGAAACAAATGCTATTGAAGTCATCTGGAAAGCAACACATGATGATTCAACTTATAAATTCACTATGAACAAAGGGCTTGATTTTTTGATTAAACACAAAGCCACATGTTGGTTGTCTGATATTAGAAAACAAGGAAATGTAAGTCCTGCAAATTCGCAATGGTTACAACAAAAACTTATGCCCCGGGCAGCAGAGTGCGGATTAAAAAAAATTGCTGCAGTAATTAAGCCTGATATATTTCAGGAGTTTTATGTAAAAAACATAAGCTTAAAAGCAAAAGAAGAACTACAGGAAATGAAATATTTTGACGAGATTGCAGCAGCAAATGAATGGCTTAAAAAACCTTAAAATGTTTTAATACCCTCATTGCCCTTAAAGTATTCCATCTACTTGGCTCCCCCACTTTTTCCATCTCAAAATGTTGTCTACCTGCATGGTGAGCCTGAAGCTTCCATGTATTGTCTTTACTTCTTTTTGAATGGATTAACTCAAGTGCATCTTTTAACCTGTCATCGTATTCTAGTTTCGTTGCCTGAAAATAATCCAATGCTTTTAAAACATCATACCTCCAACGAGAAGGATAGGGCAATCTAAGAAATTCTTTTTTTATGATCTCTCCTGTTTTATCAGATTTATATAATCTATGTTGTAAAATAAACTCTTCTGCCTCTTGCTTTACCCTTAGCAGTTCTACCAATTTATAAGAATAATTATTTCGTTGATATTCATGGATACCTTCAATAACAGATAATGTTGTATGGAGTGAACTATGTGTGGCCCCAACTCTGTTACTGTGACAATTAAAACCGCCATCAGTCATCTGTTCTGACAGGATAAAATCTACAATTGACCTTATGCCTATCTCATCAACCTGGAAATAACTAAAATAGTTTAAAGCCATCCCATTGATGCAGACATCGCTAACCTTAACAGAACCAATCGGGCCTATTCCTCCATCAGCCAATTTATTCTCAATTAATATAATGGTTAGGATTTTCTTTACAGCAACACAATCTTTTGGCAAGGAAATATTTTTCAGCTCCAAAAGCGTGTAATGCGTAGAAGTCCATTTTGGCTGATAAAATCCAAATCCCCAATGATAATTTTTATTCTGAAGAGTTAAAAATTGTTGCCCCCAGCCCTCTGTTTCAATTCGTTTTTGCAGATCGGTTTTTTCAATCCCTAAAAGATCCCTATAAACCTGGTATTGAATAGAGACATCACCAGTAAGAAGCCAATCAATTATCTCTTGTTCATTCATCTTATTTATAATCTTAAAAGAAGGACAAAGTATCCTGACTTTGCACGGAATTAACTCATACAACAATTAATTAATGAATCCCTTTCATCATCCTGTTAAGAATTGGAGATAACAATAAAGCTATAACTCCAGCTGAGAGAGTAGATAAAGTTAAGAATGCAAAAAGATTCATATCGGGTAAATATTTGTTAAGAATACTCTCTAACACACCAGCCAGATAATTTGCTGTTGCAATACTTGCAAACCAAATACCCATCATCAGCGACACAATTTTCTGCGGTGCCAGTTTTGTTACCATCGACAGGCCTATTGGAGACAAACACAACTCACCCATTGTATGCATGAAATAAACCATAATTAACCACATAGGAGAAACCAGGTTGTTGTCTCCAGCTAATTTTGAAGCAGATGTCATAATTACAAACCCGATACTCATTAATATAAGTCCCAAACCAAATTTTACCGGGGTACGAGGTTCTTTTCCAATAGCATTTAAACGCAACCACAGTGCAGCAAACAATGATCCAAACAAAACAATGTATAAAGCCGGAACAGACTGGAACCATGTAGCAGGAAACTCAAATCCTCCAATCAACCGGTTTGTTTGCTGCTCCGCAAAAAGATTAAATGTTCCTCCGGCCTGCTCATAGCCAGACCAAAAAAATATATTAAAAAATGCAAGAATCAAAATAACGCCCATCTTACTCCATGCATCTTTCCCTTTTGTATTTGTAGCAATTAAATAAACAATTAACCCAACAGCCCCAATAATTATTATCCATTTTATTACAGACTGTGCGGTAACTGAAATATTAGCCCATAGTTTTATGACAGCAAATATTAACACCACATTAACAATAACATATAACAGTATGTCTAACCTGTCTTTATTTGTGAGATGATAAAAATTTTCTCCCGGTTTCAGTTCCCGGTTTGGGGGCATACCAGCAGTACCCAATTTATCTCGTTGTATGAAAAACCAAATTGTACTAATTACCATGCCAATTCCCGCCGCTGCAAATCCCCACGACCAGTTAATTTTTTCTCCCAGAGAACCAGCAATAAGCGGACCTATTAAAGCACCTACATTTATTCCCATATAAAAGATTGTAAATGCAGCATCTTTTCGTTTATCATTTTCTTCATAAAGTGCACCTACAATTGTTGAAATATTTGCTTTAAAAAATCCAGTACCCATAATGATTAACCCCAATCCATTATTTCGAAAAAACTCCCTGGTTTCTAATTCCCCAAACTGAGAGAATGCCATAAAAAACTGGCCAATAGCCATTAGAAATGCTCCTATAAAAACTGCTTTACGCTGACCAAGAAATTTATCTGCAAAGAAACCGCCTAAAATAGGGGTCATATATACTAAGCCCGTAAAAACGGCATAAATTTTTAATGCTTCATCACGTTCCAGGCCAAATCCTCCGGTAATAAACTCGCCGGTGAGGTATAAAACCAACAAGGCCCTCATTCCATAATAACTAAACCGTTCCCACATTTCCGTGAAAAACAAAACCATTAATCCTTTAGGGTGTGTAACTGATGATGACATAATATTTCATTTTAATTGCACTAAAGTACAAAGTTCTTTTTTAGAAGGCACAAAAATGAATAATTTCATTTGTATAATAAATGATAAAAGATATTATTCAATGAAATGCTGAGATATTAATCAGGACTAAAATATTTTTTACATAAAAGCACTTAAATATCCGCAGAAACCATTTTGATAATTAAAGCAAATCACCTACTTTTATTATAGCATATAACCTTAAATCATCCAACATTAATTCTCTATTACCATAATCTCTTTAACTAAAAAAACATTGAGTAACATTAAACATAAAGTTCCAATTAAAGTTTTATTATAATTTAAAGCTGGAAATTTCAATTTTGAAATTACACATATAAGAACAAACCATTTTTTCAAAAAACTTTAACTATCATGGCTACAACTTTTTGGAAAAAAATATCAAACTTAGGGATAACGGATACCGTTTCTTCATCTGATAAAAGAAATTATATTCTCTCCAATAAAATGAATTTTCTTCTTTTATTAGGAGCCGTATTGCTAACGTTGACAACCTCAATATTTAGAATTATTCATGGCAACGAATTTTCTATCCACACAAAAAAAATACTTGTTGTTGCCTTACTAGGCCTTATTAACCTCTACCTTGCCTATAAAAAACAACACAACATAGTACGTTTTAATTTAATTGTCTTCCCTTTATTTATTACTATTTCCGGCCCTATTCTAATGGGATATATACAAGAAATGGATGTATTCATAGCCCCTATGGCAATAATTTGTTTATCATTGATTCCTATTACTATATTATTTCCTGATTTTAATAAATGGCCTTTTAAACTCTCCTTCTTATATTTTTTTATACACGTATTTTTTCTTGATAATGCAATAAATTATTTTTCGCACAATTCCATTGTTGTTTTTGAGTATATACCTTTTTTTCAATTTTATTTTAAAATTGTATTTCTAACCGTATTTCTTTTCATATACATGGTGCTATACTATTACAGGCGTCAAAATTTTTATTATGAGGAAGAGGTAAATGCAATTAACTCTGAGCTAAAGAATAACATTGAAGAACTTAAAGCAACACAGGAACAATTAATACAAACAGAAAAAATGGCTTCGTTAGGAATTCTCACTGCTGGTGTTGCCCACGAGATAAACAACCCTTTAAATTTTATAATGGGTGCATATGAAGGAATGCGCATGCATTATGAAGAAACCACAACATGTGAATACCATGAAAATGTTGGCGTCTTGCTAAAGAACCTAAAGGCTGGTGTTGACAAAGCTGCAAACATCGTTAAAGGACTTAGGCAATTTAGCAGGGACAATCACACTTTTGATGAAGAATGTAATATCCCGGACATTATTGATAATTGTTTAACAATGCTTAACAATCAACTAAAATACCGTGTCAACATAAATAAAAATTATACAAATGAGCTTACAATTATTAAGGGTAATGTAGGAAAATTACATCAGGTTTTTATTAATTTATTGGCAAACGCATCTGACGCAATAACAGAAAAAGGAGAAATTGAAATACAAACCAGAAAAAACAATGATGATTTTATTATCGAAATAACCGATAACGGGGAAGGAATAAAAAAAGAGAATCTAAAAAAAATATTTGATCCTTTTTACACAACTAAGAAACCCGGACAAGGCACCGGTTTGGGATTATCTATAACGTACAATATCATTCGAGAACACGATGGGACCTTAACATTTGAATCGGAGCCAGAAAAAGGAACAAAAGTGAAAATTTCACTTCCTATACATAATCATAATAAAATTTAACTGAACGACTTTTTTTACAACAAGCAAAGGGAAAATATTAGTTCCCACTTTGCTTGTTTAAAATTCAAATTAGAGAACTATCTTAACATCAAGAGTAAAAATATCATCAATAGCTTTATCGCCTAAATCATTAAAAAAAGATTTTGAGCCATAACGAACATCATATTTTGAACGGTCTACCTTAATAGTTGCTGTATAAGCATTATTACTTTTCATAACATCAAATGACACTTCTTCGGTTTTTCCTTTTATAGTTAAATTTCCTGTAACAGTAGCTTTCCCATCAGTAAATTTTGTACTTCTGGTAACAACTAACATCGACTCAGGATATTTTTCAACACCAAAAAAATCTTCAGAATTAAGATGCTCGATTAATTTCTTCCGATAATCCTCATTTTCTATATCCTCATTTGTAATTGTCTTCATATCCATTACAAATTTTCCACTCTCAATTTTGTTGTCTTTTACCTCCAGGACAGCACTCTTTAATTTAATAAAACCATGGTGGGAACCTCCAATTTTTTCACCGGTCCATTTTACTGTAGATTTTGCTAAATCCACTTTATCCTGGGCATTAATTACAATTGTACCCATTAAAAAAAACACAACTACGAATAACGATTTAATTGTTTTCATTTTTATATATACCATTAAATTTAACTTTAAACATATTTTTCAATTCATGCACAATATGGTTAATAACATCTCAACAGAAATTTTGTCTTTACAAAAACGCTTTTTATAAAATATTTAACATTCTGAAGTCAATGAACCGATATCAAAAAACAAAATCGGTGGAACGATATAAACATAATAATTTGGGGAGACTCAGCTAAACTTATTGAACCTGACAAACATATAAAAACTAAAATAAAAGAAATGCTTCAATCAGGTATAACAGTTGAAGCTTGCAAGGCTTGCTGTGATAATCTTAATGTTTCAGATAAATTAACAGAACTTGGTATTCATGTCAGGTATATGGGATAAGTAGTAACAAATTATCTTAAGTCAGAAGAAAAGCTTATAACAATTTAGGACTTAATTATTTTCAAATAAAGTTCTAATAATCGCAGTTACTAATTGCAACATACTTATCTAATTTAATTTCAATTATATCTTCATAATAAAAAAAAAATTATTAATTTTCAATGAAAATAATACATGGAAGCTCTAAAACCATCTATATTATACATCGACGACGAACCCATAAACTTAATGCTATTCAAAGCAATGTTTAATGGGAGGTATAATGTTAAAACGATTGATTCGCCTGTTGAAGGATTAAATTATATACGAAACAATAAAAACATTGATATTATATTCAGTGATATGAGAATGCCCGAATTAAATGGTGTTGAGTTTATAAGAGAAGCTGTAAAATTATTTCCTTCTGCAAAATATTTTATACTTACTGGTTTTGATGTTACTAAAGAAATAGAAGAAGCACTTCAAGAAAAAATAATTGAAAAATACTTCCAAAAACCTTTTGACAAAGAAGATCTTATTGATACTATTGAAAAATATTCTACTCAGAAATGAAACATAACATCCCATTTTTTTTACCTATACTATTTTTTCTTATCAGCTGTTCCCATAAGATTAATATTGAAATAGTTACTGACTTAGGTACCATAACCGCAGAATTATATCCAGATAAAGCGCCTGTTACTACATCTAACTTTGTAAAATATATAGAAAACGATAAATTTTCGGAAGCCATTTTTTATCGAGTTGTAAGGATGGATAATCAACCTCAAAACAAAATGAAAATTGAAGTAATCCAGGGAGGATTAGGTTTCGATGTTGAAGAATCCCCTTATCCGGAAATAAAGCATGAAACAACGAAAGAAACTGGTGTATTACATAAAAATGGCACTATTTCAATGGCCCGAAATGAGCCTGGCACAGCCAGTTCAGAATTTTTCATCTGCATTGGGGACCAGCCAGAACTTGATTTTGGAGGAAAACGAAATCCAGACGGGCAAGGATTTTCCGCATTCGGTCAAGTTATTGATGGAATGGATGCAGTAAAAAAAATACAGAATATGCCCGATAATGAGCAAATGTTAAAAGAACCTGTTAAAATAAAATCAATTAAAATAATTAACTGATTCTCTTACTAAACCCAGCAAAATAATTTTAAAATTTCGTGTCCTTTAATTGAATCTCTTCTTATTCCACACCTTAAATAAAACCAGATAAGGTTTTACATATATTGAATGTGGGCATTACTGGATTCGAACCAGTGACCCCTACCCTGTCAAGGTAGTGCTCTAAACCAACTGAGCTAAATGCCCTATCATTATTTCAGGAATACAAATATAATCTCTTTATCATAAATCACATTAACGTTTTTTTAACACTTTAAAACAAAACACAAATAAATTATAGCTGTTTTGTTACAAAAGCGTTTATTATTAATTTAAATTATAAGAATATGAAAACTTCGAAAAACAATCTCAAGAAATTATTAAGTTTAATCTTAGTAGGATTTCCTTTACTTTCGTTTGCAAGTGGAGATATTAATATTGTTAAAGAGAAAGACTCTGGTGAATTGAAAAGAATTAAAATTGAAATTCCTGAACTCTTTGATTTAGATGTAACTATTTATGATGAAAAAGGACAAACAATATATTTTAATTCCTTTGAAAAGAACTCTAAATCTTCTCAAATTTTTAACTTTTCGCAACTTGAAAATGGGGAGTATACAATAATTTCAAAGGGAGGATTTCAAACAATCACCAAAACTCTACTGGTAAAGGATAATAATTTTGAAGTATTAGAAAAATCTGTAGAAATATCACCTCTTTTTGAACTAAAAAACAACCTTTTAACCGTAAATTATTTAAACAAAAACAAAAACGACATCATTATTAATATTGAAAATAATTCCAATGTTATCTACTCAGAAAAAATTAATGGCAAACTAGATTTTAATAAAGCTATTGATGTAAGTAATTTATCGCGTGGCAGCTATTATATAAGCCTAAATGTCAACAATAAGATTCACGGCTATTCATTTAACATCTTGTAAAACTATTTTGTAATTCCATTTAGGGGCCGGGGAAAAAATTCTCTGGTCTTTTTTTTGTTTACACAAAATAGAGCTTATAAGCCGTATTTATCTAATAAATAAAAGATGCTATGGCTGCTTCTCTGAAATTTACAGCTTCAAATTTATCTGTTGCCGCATGATGATAATCAAAATACCGCTGACTATCTGGCAAAAATCCAACAAGAACAGTTCCCTGTGGCTTCAAGGGTTCAATATCAACTCCTCCATGTCCTTCTATAATTTCATGAATCCCATAAGGTTCCAAAAACTCTTTGTGTACTAGCTCCACCATAACCATAAAAACTACTTACATGCGAACCATCCATTATTTCATTAAAAAACACAATCTTATCCTTTACCAGCTCTTCAGGAATATTCTTAAATGACTCAAAATCTGCAACCTCTATCACTTTTGATTCTAAGCCTTCTTCTCCTGTTCCAATTCCATTTCCCAATCCACAAACCGATAAATTCTTACGCTCCCCCTCTGATTCAAACCAAGCAATTTCCTTATCCCCTCTCTTCCAGTTAGGCACCATTACTTTCTGAAGAAAAACATCATCTAGCTGCATTTTTTTCATTTCTTCATACGTGTAATTTATTGCCACATCAAGCTCTGGTGTTCCTGAAATTCTCCCGGGAGCAATCTCACATAATTTTTTAAGCTGATTATAACTTGTATAATTGGTAAGTGCTTCTTTAAATATCTCCCTTAATACTATCGAATCATTGTTTTGAGCAAACGACGATCCTAGAAAGGTACTGAAAAATACCACTGTTAAAAATCTAGACAACATAATAAAAACGAATTGGATTATTTCTGAAATATAGAGGACAAATATAACAATAATTCAAATCAGATATTTCTTGTCATCTTATATTTAATAAAAACAAAAAGATTTAAAAAATATTCTACCGTGTCAACTTGTAAATACAAGTTAAAATATTATATTTGCAAACAATTCTAAAAATTACGTTCATTTACAGTTTATTACACATAAAAACCTATCTTAACTTGTTAAGATAGGTTTACTATATTTAATTATCGTTAAACAAAAGTTATTAAAAACTAAAATATATATAATACATGGCTACACCCGTTTTAATGCCAAAACAAGGCCAATCAGTAGAGTCGTGCATCATTACTGAATGGTATAAAAAGAAAGGCGAAAAAGTAGAAGAAGGTGAAACATTATTTTCTTATGAGACAGACAAAGCATCATTTGAAGAAAACGCTCCTGCAAGCGGAATCTTATTAGATGTTTTTTATGAAGATGGTGATGAAGTCCCAGTTCTTGTAAATGTTGCAGTTATTGGTGAAGAAGGCGAATCTACTGCTGAATTCGCTTCAGGAGAAACAACTTCTGACTCAGAAGCACAAGAGACAAAATCAGAACCTGCAGATGTAAAAGAAGAGACTACAAAACAAAAAAGTAAAGTTGAAGTTGTTACAAAAGTTACTTCTGGTGAAAAGTCAACTGCTATTTCGCCACGTGCTAAAAAACTTGCAGAAGAAAAAGCAATTGATGCTACTTCGCTTGTTGGTTCCGGACCAAAAGGCCGCGTAATCGAACGTGATGTTGCAGCAGCAGCAGAGGCTGCTCCAAAAATGACCCCACTTGCCAAAAAAATGGCAAAAGAAGATCCTACTTTAATAGCTGAAGCTGGCACTGGTTTAGCTAAAACTGTAAAAGGGGTTGATCTTTCTTCTGGAAATCCTGTTTACGGAGCAGACTTCGAGGTTAAACCTATTTCAAATATGCGTAAGCTGATTGCAAAAGCAATGCATGCTTCACTTCAAAACTCAGCTCAACTTACTCACCATTTAGGTGCCGATGCTCGTAAAATGATGGCTTTGCGTAAAAAAGTTAAAGCTGCTTTAGCTGAAGGCTATCCTATTAATATCACGCTAAATGATATGATTTGCTTTGCTGTAATCAAAGCATTGAAAAAATTCCCACAGGTAAATGCCCATTTCCTTGGAGATAGCGTAAAATACTTCAACAAAGTTCATTTAGGTTTAGCAGTTGATACAGATCGTGGCTTAATGGTTCCAACCATTAAAAATGCTGATGATCTTTCAATCTCTGGTTTAGCCAGTCAATTTAAAGAAGTTGCAGAAGCTTGCCGTAAAGGATCGATGAATCCTGATTTATTATCTCCTGAAGCAGCATCATTTACTGTATCAAATTTAGGTAACTACGGTGTTGAAATCTTTACTCCTGTAATTAACTTACCTCAGGCAGCAATTCTAGGCGTGAATACTATTGTCCCTCGCCCTAAAGATTTAGGTGACGGCGTTTATGGATTTGTTCCTTACTTGGGATTAAGCCTGACTTATGACCACCGAGCTCTTGATGGTGGAGAAGCAACACGCTTTGTAAAACAAGTAGCAATTGAAATTGAAAATCTTGAATTTGATTTATAGAATATGTTTGATTTAGCAATTATAGGTGGAGGCCCAGGTGGCTATGTAGCTGCTGAAAGAGCCGGAGCAAAAGGACTAAAAGTTGTTCTTTTTGAGAAAAAAGACCTTGGTGGAGTTTGCCTTAACGAAGGTTGCATCCCAACAAAAACATTGTTGTATGGTGCTAAAACTTACGATAATGCTTTACATGCCGATAAATACGGAGTTTCAACAACTGGAGTGAGCTTTGATTTTGCCAAAATGATGGCGCGTAAAAATAAAGTAGTTAAAAAATTAGTTGGCGGTGTAGGTGCCAAGATGAAAGCGCACAAAGTAGAAACTGTAAAAGCAGAAGCATATATCCAAGGCCGTTCTTCTGAAGGTGTTAAAATTGCTGCCGACGGAAAATTATTTGAAGCAAAAAATTTACTGATTTGCACAGGTTCAGAGGCTTTTGTCCCTCCAATTCCAGGTTTAAATCCCGAAAGTGATGTAATATTAACCAATCGTGAAATCCTTGCTTTAAATGAAAAGCCAGAATCTTTGGTTATTATCGGAGGGGGTGTTATTGGTATGGAATTCGCTAGTTTCTTTAATTCTTTAGGAACAGAAGTTACTATTATTGAAATGCTTCCTGAAATCTTAACAGGAATGGATCCGGCTCAAAGTAAAATGCTTCGAGAAATATACGCAAAAAAAGGTATCTCATTCAACCTGAATTCCAAAGTAACTGAAATCAAAGGAAATGAAGTTGTTTATGAAAAAGATGGTAAACAATCATCTGTTAAAGGCGATAAAATATTAGTAAGTGTAGGTCGTCGTCCGGTAACTCAAGGTTTTGGTTTAGAAAATCTTGGCGTTGAACTTTTCAAAGGTGGTATTAAAACTGATGAAAAGATGCGCACTAATATTCCTAATGTATATGCTGCTGGTGATGTAACCGGATTCTCTCTGTTGGCACACACTGCAAGCCGCGAAGGCGAAGTTGTAGTAAACAATCTTTGTGGTCGTGAAGATCGTATGCGTTACAATGCTATTCCTGGTGTTGTTTACACCAATCCTGAAATTGCTGGTGTTGGTTTAACCGAAGATACAGCAAAAGCTAAAGGAATCGACTATAAAGTTGCAGAACTACCAATGGCTTATGCCGGACGTTTTGTAGCAGAAAACGAAGGAGGAAGCGGTGTTTGTAAAGTGTTAGTTGGAGCTAAATACGGTGAAGTATTGGGTGTTCACATGTTAGGAAATCCTTCAAGTGAAATGATTTACGGCGCTTGTATGGCTATTGAAGCTGAGATGACACTCAACGAAATGGAAGAAGTGGTATTCCCACACCCAACAGTAAGTGAGATATTTAAAGAAACTATATTCAGTTTTTAATGATTAATGGTAAATAATTAAATTTTATGGAGAATATATTAAAAGCCAAAAGCTTATCATTTGCCGTTAGAATAGTTAATCTGGTTCGATTTTTAAATTCAGATAAAAATGAATTTGTTATGAGTAAACAAATTTTACGTTCCGGAACATCTGTGGGAGCAATGATTGCTGAAGCAGAATTTGCAGAAAGTAAATTGGACTTCATTCATAAATTATCAATTGCTCAAAAAGAAGCCAATGAAACAATATATTGGCTTTCATTACTTAAAGAGACTGAATATCTTTCAATAAATCAATTTGAAGATATTCAAAATAATGCTGTTGAAATATTAAAATTATTAACAAGCAGCATTAAAACAGTGAAATCAAGATTAGACAATAAATAGTTATTGCAAATCATTAATCATTTAAAAATTAAAATTAATCATTATTCGATATGCCTAAAAGTCAATTTATAAATCCAGAAGAGGTAAGGAAATCCGGCGAAATTAAGTTCTCACCGATTCCTGTAAACCAGTATAAAAAAACAGTAAAAGAAGAGCTTAAAAGCAAAAGCTTCACTACTGAAGAACTAAAAATGATTTACCGTGACATGGTTGTTATTCGTGAATTTGAAACCATGCTTCAGTTGGTAAAAACAACAGGAGCTTACAATGGTGTTGAATACAATAACCCAGGGCCAGCTCACCTTTCTGCAGGACAAGAAGCTGCTGCAGTTGGTATGGCTTATACACTTACTGTTGACGACTTCATTTTTGGATCGCACCGTAGCCACGGTGAGATTATCGCAAAAGGTTTACGTGCTATCGAATCACTTGAAACAAAAGAACTTGAAAAAATAATGGATGAGTTCTGGGATGGTGCTACAGTAAACGTTATTAAAAAAGCTTACAAAGGTGGAGACGCCAAAGAACTTGGAATGCGTTTCTTATTATATGGAGCGCTAGCAGAAATTTTTGCACGTGTGACCGGTTTTAACAAAGGTTTAGGTGGAAGTATGCACACTTTCTTTACTCCGTTTGGAATTTATCCAAACAACGCCATTGTAGGTGGTAGTGGAAGTATTGCAGTGGGTGCAGCTCTTTACAAAAAAGTAAACCGTAAACCAGGTGTTGTAATTGCTAATATTGGAGATGCCTCAATGGCCCGGGGTCCGGTTTGGGAAGGTTTGAACTTTGCTGCAATGGATCAATTCAAACAGCTTTGGGATGACGATATGAAAGGTGGTCTACCTGTAATTGTGAACATCATGAATAACCAATACGGTATGGGTGGACAAACATCAGGTGAAACTATGGGATACGACGTTGCTGCCCGTATTGGTGCTGGTGTAAATCGCGAATGCATGCATGCCGAACGTGTGGACGGTATGAACCCATTGGCTGTTATCGATGCTTACCGTCGTAAAAAAGCATTGATTGAAGCAAAAGAAGGGCCAATTTTATTAGATGTACTCACTTATCGTTACAGTGGACACTCACCATCTGATGCTTCTTCATACCGTACTCCTGAAGAAGTAAAAGCATGGGAAGAAAACGACTGTATCGCATTATTTGGAAATGCCCTTATCGAAGCTGGTGTGGCTACTCAGGATGACCTGGATGCAACATGGACTTACGTAAAAGATATCATGTTCGATACATTCAAATTGTCAATCGATGATGAATTGTCTCCACGTATGGATTTACACAAAGATCAAGAATTACTGGGAACCATGATGTTCTCAAATCAGTCTATCGATTCAATGTCTGATGCTAAACCTGATGTAAACCATCCATTGAGTGAAAATCCCCGTGTTCAGCAAATTGCAAGAAAAGAGCGTTTTGCTTACGATAAAGATGGAAAGCAATTCTCGAAAATGAAACAATATCAGCTTCGTGATGGTATTTTCGAAGCTATTGCTGATCGTTTCTATAAAGATGCTTCATTAGTTGCTTACGGTGAAGAAAACCGTGACTGGGGTGGTGCATTTGCTGTTTACCGTGGTTTGACTGAAGCACTTCCATATCACCGTTTATTCAACTCTCCAATTGCTGAAGCAGCTATTATTGGTACTGCTATTGGTTATGCAATGTGTGGTGGCCGTGTAATTCCTGAAATTATGTATTGCGACTTCCTTGGATGTTGTGGTGATGAAGTTTTCAACCAATTACCAAAATGGCAGGCTATGAGTGGAAACATCCTGAAAATGCCTGTTGTAGTGCGTGTTTCTGTAGGTTCTAAATATGGTGCCCAGCATTCACAAGACTGGACTTCACTTACAGCACACATTCCTGGGTTGAAAGTTTGTTTCCCAGTAACTCCATACGATGCAAAGGGTTTAATGAACACCGCTCTTCAAGGTACAGATCCTGTTATTTTCTTCGAAAGTCAACGTATCTATGAAATTGGTGAGCAATTTCATGAAGGTGGTGTACCAGAAGGCTACTATGAAATTCCATTTGGCGAACCAGATGTAAAAAAAGAAGGTACTGATGTAACCATCCTTACTATTGGTGCTACATTATATCGCGCCTTGGAAGGTGCCCAGATTTTGGAAGAAAAATACGGCATGAGTGCTGAAGTAATTGATGCCCGTTGTTTGGTTCCTTTCAATTACGAAAAAGTATTGGAATCAGTTAAGAAAACAGGTCGTATTGTAATTTCTAGTGATGCAACTGCACGTGGTTCATTCTTAAACGACCTTGCCCGTAATATTACCGACCTTGCATTCGACTACTTAGATGCACCTCCGGCAGTATTAGGATCACGTGACTGGATTACTCCTGCATACGAATTAGAATACGCTTTCTTCCCTCAAGCAGAAAGCTTCGTAGATATTATCAACGAAAAAATTGTTCCGCTGGAAGGTCATGTACCAACGTATAACTTCACTGATGCAGAGCAAATAAGAAGAGCTAAATTAGGAATATAATTTTTAGCCAGTTTTTAGATACATCTCACGCTATTGGAACATTGGTTTTCCTACCAATTGTTTCAATAGCTTTTTCATTTTATTTACCTTAAAATTTAGTGAGAGTAACTAAATACTTCTCTTCCGTTTAAAGGCATTACCGGCCTGTAATTATCATGCAAAATCTCAGAGAATTGTTCTATTTGTTCTTCTGAAGCTTCTAATGGTTCTTTAAAAACATACCAGGTGACTATCTCTGAACATGGAGGTGTTGTTAAAGAACCACTGTAATAATAATAATCTAAATTTGAAGGTAATAATGAACTTAAATTTAGTTCCCCTTCTCCCTCGTATTTCCCTCCATTTTCCGGGAATTTACTTAGATACTCTGCAAATAACTTATTCTCGGCTCCTTCTTTATACATAATACCCAGCACAGCATAATCAGAGTCTGTGTTTTTATGAACAAAGTGTACTTCAATAGGATATTGTTCTCCATCAATTTCATGTTCACTTTTTGCATGATAATGAAATTGTAATAAATCATATTCTTTATTATTAAGCATCAGTCTATTTTCTCCTGTAATATTAAATTGTACTGTATGCCCATTATTTATAATCTCCACATCCGAAGTTTTATAACCTACTTCTATCTTCCTTAATTGGTTACCCTCAACAATATCTTGTGTAACAATATTAATAGGGGATTGAGCCTGTCCTCCGCAAGGTAAAAAATCATCGCATAAGTTCTTCCAATTCTCCGGCCCTTCCTCTCCATGATGATGAGACCAGTGTACATCACTACAATCTGTTTTTTCTTCTACAATTAATTCTTCATGTTCGTTTGCTGATTCTTTTTCAGCGTTTTTTACCCCACTATTACAATTAGTCAGATAAAAAGATATCACAACTAAAATACTCAAAAAAGTTAATGTCCGTTTCATAATAGTATTTTTTAAATTTAGATCAAGTTATGAATTATATAACTAATAGTCAATAAGTAAACACTATTACATTTTACAACAAACATCAAGAATTTGAATTTTATTCTGAGAAGGCTTTAAAACAAATAAAAAAAGTACTAGAAATATTTTTTATTAACCGTCAAATTCAATTGTAAAATCTTGTTCTTCTTTTTCCTCTTCTTCTTTTATGATTTTTTTTGCAGGTTTGGATGGCAAATCAATTTTTATCTCTCTTTTCTTTTTATTCTTTCCCCGTAGAATTAACTCTTGTCCAATAGATAATTTATCTCCTTCAACAAGTTGATTTTTCGTGTACAAGGATTTTAATTTAATGCCATAGAGCTGTGAAATTGAATACATCGTATCTCCATCCTTAACAATATGGGCCTCAACATCCCGGGCTGCATTTGTTCGTTTGGGTTGTAAATATATCATCTGCCCCTCAGTAATTTTCGAAGTCCTTTCTATCTCATTGTAACGTGCGATTTCAAAAGGCAACTTGCCATAACGCTGGGCAATTATATCAATATTATCACCTTTTTTTGCGAATACATATTTTATATTATTGTTTAAATGTATTTCTGAAGGCATATTCTCTTCAACCTTTTTTTCAAAATTATCAGCTGACTTTGTAGTAGCATATTTTGGGTCGTCATACTTATATAACTGATTTGCCTCTATTAATTCTATTAATCGCCTATCGTAGGTCCTACTTGTTGCATAGCCCGCTTTTTTAAGGCCTCTTGCCCATGCTTTATAATCAGTTAATTCCAATTCAAAAAGAAACTGATATCTTGGCTTAGAAGTCAAAAAATCAGAATGATCGCGGTATGAGTCAAATGCTGAATTGTATTTTCTAAAACACTCGTTTCTGGCATCATCATCATGGTACATCTTTTTCCCTTGCCAATCTCTGTGACATTTGATACCAAAATGATTGTTACCATCTAAAGCAAGCCTACTATTACCATCTCCCGACTCTAAAATCCCCTGGGCCAGGGTAATACTTGCCGGAATTCCTGTTCGCTGCATTTCTTTAACAGCTATGTCGCTATAATTTGCTATATATTCGGCCCTTGTTAGTTTTTGTGATACAACTGTAAGGGTATTTATAATCAATAACACTAAAATGCCACACCAATATCTCCGCATTATTCTTTTTTTAGGACTAAGTAAAAATAACGTAAGGAGTTTAAAATCTATTATTTAAAAAATTGATCTTATTAAAAAGATATCAACTTTAGATCTTAAACACCTTCCATAATGCTTCATTTTCAGGTGTTGGGGCAACTATAACAACTGGTTCTTTTGTCATCGGATGAAGGAACTCTACCCTTCTTGCGTGCAAACAAATACCCGGATATTTATTTGATCGGGGAAAACCATATTTTAAATCACCTTTAATTGGACAACCAATATGAGCCAACTGGGCCCGTATCTGATGGTGCCTTCCTGTTTTTAAGAGAATTTCCAGTAAATAATAATTATCAGATTTAGCAATTACTTTATAATCAAGTATAGCTTTTTTTGAGCCTTCTACCTCAGTACTATGACAATATGATTTATTTTGTTTCTGATTCCGGACTAAATAATTGTTTAACTCATCTTTTTCACGAGGCGGTTTATTTTTTACAATTGCCCAATACGTTTTTTTTACCTCATTTTTCCTGAATTGCTCATTAAGCCTACTAAGCGACTTACTTCTCTTCGCAAAAAGAATCACTCCACTAACAGGCCTATCTAGACGATGAGTTACCCCTAGAAAAACTTCTCCCGGTTTATTATATTTATTTTTGATGTATGCTTTAACCTTATCTCCTAAGGTTTCATCTCCTGTAATATCTCCCTGTGTTATCTCAGAGATAGCTTTATTAACAGCTATTACATGATTATCTTCAAAAAGAATATCCATGAAAAATAAGTCCTGTTAATACGATTCTTTCTGATTTGGAAAATCTCTACTTTTTACATCAGTAATATAGGATTCAACAGCACCTTTCATCTCAGCAAAAAGATTGTGGTATCTTCTTAAGAATCGTGGTGAAAATTCTTGTGTTATCCCCAACAAATCGTGCAGCACTAATACCTGACCGTCAACTCCCGGACCTGCTCCAATTCCAATCATTGGTATTTTTAATTCACTGGCAACTTTTTCTCCCAAGGATGCAGGAATTTTTTCCAACACAATACTAAAACAACCTGTATCCTCCAGGACATGCGCATCCACAATCAACTTTTGTGCTTCTTCATCTTCTTTTGCCCTTACTACATATGTTCCGAATTTATGAATGCTTTGCGGTGTTAACCCCAAATGCCCCATAACAGGGATACCTGCACTAAGAATTCGTTCTATAGATTCTTTAATTTCACTCCCACCTTCTAATTTTACTGCTCCAGCTCCTGTTTCTTTCATAATTCGGATAGCAGAATTTAAAGCTTCTTTTGAATTTCCCTGGTATGTACCAAATGGCAAATCTACTACAACCAATGCTCGGGACACGCCTCGCACAACAGATGCTGCATGATATATCATTTGATCCAATGTTATGGGCAAAGTCGTTTCATACCCCGCCATGACGTTAGAAGCTGAATCTCCAACAAGAATAACATCAATCCCTGCTGAATCAATAATTCTGGCCATTGAATAATCATAAGCTGTAAGCATAGAAATTTTTTCCCCATGTAGCTTCATTTCTTGAAGTACATGCGTTGTAATTTTCTTAATTTTTGTATGTACCGACATTTTTTTTATTCACATTAATTTAACATCACAAAGGTTATAAATATTTTTTATTAATTTAACATAACACAAATAATCCTATTTCACATTTGACTAATGAACATAGAAACTCTTCTTTCTAACTGCGACATCTTAGACGTTAGTGTACTTATTTTAGAGAACCAAAATGGCTCATGGCTAGTAACAAAGATGAATGAGTCTGCCAAAAACACAAAAGAAGTTCATGAAATAAAAGTTGCTCTAAAACATAATATTCAACACGGGCAAAAACTTGATATCAATTCTATGAATGCAAATTCTTTTTATGATCTAAGAATTGATATCAGAGAAAAATCATATAAAATTAGACTCAAATTATTAAAACCTAAAATTTGTTTAGCAAAAATTGAAAAAGCCTGTGAATTGAAAGACGTTGATAACAAATCATCTGAAATTAGCTTATTTCAAACCCTCCTAAATTATTCCCCTGATTTAATTTATTTTAAAGACAGAGAAGCAAAATTTATAAGGAACAGTAAGTCTCTTAGTGATTTTTTGGGAGTCCCTCAGGAAAATTTAATCGGAAAGACTGATTTAGATGTTTACATAAGAAGTTTGGCAAATACTAAATATCAGGATGATTTAAACATTGTTAATACAAATATCCCAATAATAAATAAAGAAGAAGAGGCTATTACTATTAATGGAAAAAAGAAATGGCTTACATCAACAAAACTCCCTTTAAAAGACCATAAAAATAAAGTTGTAGGGTTATTTGGTATTTCTCGGGATATAACAGAAAAAAAAGAAGCTGAACTAAAAAATAAAGAATTAAATGATAATTTCCAGAGACTAATTACAGCAAGTTTAGGATTCCAGCAAACAGCAAAATTAGACAACCTTTTTAGGATGGCCGGTTGCCTGATTCATAAAAAATTCGGGGGCATTCAATTAGTTTTTTTAACTAAAAATAATTCCAAAAACAATTTTGATATTTCTTTTTTTCCAGAAAAAGAAATGTTAGATAATTGTCCTTGTAGAACTATAATTGATTATATTTTATCTAATTCATTATTCGACGAGCAGGTTTTTGAGAATGAAAGAACAACCATTGATTTAAACGATTTTTTTGCAAAAAAGGCTGTAAAGGGATTTGAATCATTTGATTTCAAGTATGCCTCAGTATATCAATTAAAAGAAAAAAATGAGTTGTTTGGATATATCTTAATATTTCGAAATATCAATTTTGAAGAGTACGATATATTGTTTTTAAAAGTGTTAATCAACCAACTCACACTTGCCATTGAAAGAATAATTTTAATTGAAGAATTAAAAGAATCAATTATAAAAGCTGAAGAAAGCGACAAACTAAAAACAACATTTTTAAATAACATAAGCCACGAGATTCGAACCCCATTGAATGGCGTTATTGGATACGCTCAACTCTTATTAATTAAAAGAGAGCCCGATATTAAAGATTTACAATCGTATGCCAGAAATGTTATTGACAATGCAAAGATACTCCTAGAGGTATTTGAAGATATTCTAGAAATCTCTAAAATTGAAAGTGGCAAAATATCAATCATACAACAAGAAACTAATGTTAATGAATTAATTGATTCTTTAGGTACTTACCTGGAAGAACAATTTAAACGACATGAAAAAACAAACATCGATATAGAATATTCCAAAGAATTACCTGATAAGGATGCATGTTTTATGCTTGACTCAGTTCGGGTATTTCAGATATTAAAACCTTTTGTTAGTAATGCTGTAAAGTTTACAGCATGCGGGCACATAAAAATAGGTTACAAAATAAATAAACCATCAGAAATTAAATTTTTCATTGAAGATACCGGTATAGGTATTTCAGAAAAATCATCAGAAATTATTTTCAAACTCTTCAGGCAAGGCGATGAATCAGCTACCCGCAAATTTGGCGGGATAGGTGTTGGGTTATCTATTGCAGATGCATTATCAAAAAAACTTGATGGTAAAATCTCTTTTGAAACAAACCCAGGGAAAGGCAGTACGTTTTGCTTCTCAATGCCTATTGCTAAACACACATAATATTGTTTTACATATTAACAAAAACCACTATTCAAAAAAAAACTTTTGAATTCTCATAGTAAAAGATCTTTTTTATAAAAAGATTTTTTTTACCTTTAAAAGAATCTAAAAAACAATCAATATTATGAACCTAAAAGATCCACTTATTTTTGTTGTTGAAGACGATCCTGCTCTTAACAAACTTTTTACAACATATATAAAATCTAAAATTCACTGTAGAATTGAGGGATTTCATACAGGTGAAGAATGTATCTCAAACCTGGGAAAAAACCCTGATATCATTTTACAAGATTTTGATTTGCCCGGAATGAATGGAGGACAAGTTCTTGAAAAAACAAAAGCTATTAATCCTGAAATTGAATTTATTTTTTTATCTGGACAGGAAAGTATTCAAATTGCAGTAGATATACTAAAAAAAGGAGCGTTCGATTACATAATAAAAGATTCTTATGCCAAAGAAAATGCCGTGCATAGAATAAAAAAACTCCTTTATATTAAAAAACTTGAATTTAACAACAAATCTTACAAAGCAGCTATCATTATAGTTGGAGTTACGCTAATTATCACTTGGATTTTCTTTTTTATTATGAGGCAGCTTGGAATTTTTATGTAATCCCTAGTTGCACTTTATAAAAAAAGTAGTTCCTTGGCCAGAAACAGATTCGAACCAAATATCGAAATTATGGGCTTCTATTATTTTTTTACAAATATGAAGCCCCACTCCTGTTCCCTTCTCCCCCTCTGTTCCCCGTTTTGATTTATGGTATGTTTTATTAAATAATTCATCAGCAGACATCTCAATACCAGCTCCGGTATCTTTTATTTTTATTACTAATTCTCCCGTTTCTGATTTCTCTGTAGAAATAGAAATCGTTCCTTCCCGAGGTGTAAATTTTATCGCATTGCTTAAAATATTATTGATTGCCTGAAGAAAAAACGTTTCATCGATGTTCACTGTGTGTGATAATATCTCTGATTCTATCTGAATATTTTTGCTTTTAATTTTAGTAGTAAAAACCGTTAGTGCAGATTTTAGCACATTTGAAATATCCGTAGGCTTTTTAATTAATCTTATATCAGACGCACCAAGCTTTGTCCAATCCAAAAGTTTATTAAAATAGTTGGCAGAGAACTCAGCAGCATTCATTATATGTTCAAGAAATTCCTTATGCTCTGAGGATAATTTTTGTTTTAAATCATCATCTTCATGCAACATTTGGGCAAACCCAGATATTGAGGTAAAAGGGGTCCTCAAATCATGTGAGATAATGCGGATAAAAGCATCTTTTGATTCTACCATTTCTTTTAGCTTTTCTTCCTGGTTCTTTATTCTTAGAACTACATTTAACCGGGCTAAAAGTTCTGTTTCGTCAACTGGCTTCCTTATGTATTCGATAGCACCTATGTTTAAAGCTTCTTTAATATCTTCGGGACTTGACTTAGCGGTTACCATAATTACCGGAATCTCTTTCAATTCCGGATCGCTAACAATAATTTTTAAAACCTCTATCCCTGTCATTTGAGGCATCATAATATCAAGAAGGACAACATCTGGTTTGTTACCCCTCATCTGTTCGAGACATTCTTCTCCATTGGAAGCTGATATTGTATCAAATCCTTCTTCTGACAAAAACCCATCAAGGAAAAATATATTGGCAGGTTCATCATCAACAATTAAGATTTTATTTAACTTTTCTATATCCATTGGTATGTTTTTATATTTATTATAGATAATGGCCTATCGAATTCAACAATTTCTCCTGTATCACCGGCTTTGCAATAAAATCATCAAATCCTGCCGATATTATTTCCAGTTTCTCAAAAGGCATAACTTTGGCAGTTAGGGCTAAGACCGGTGTTTTAGAATCAAATTTTCTTATTTCCTTCAAGGAACCAATACCATCAAGAATTGGCATTTGAATATCCATTAAAACAAGATCTGGTTTATCCTGAAGAAATAACTCAATTCCTTGCTTACCATTTTTCGCAAAAATTAATTCATAATTCTGTCCTAACATCATTTTAATTGTATAAGCACTGGAATCATCATCTTCAACAAGTAAAATTCTCTTCTTTTCTAACTTCTGGATCCCTGAAAAAACTTTTTCAAGCATTTGCTTCAATTCAGCCTCATCAACAGGTTTTTTTAAATATTTATTATAACAATATTTTGCCTGAGATGGGCATGCTATGGAAGAATGAACGATAATCTGCCGGTGGCCACAGCCCTCTTTTTTTAATCGCCGTAAAATATCATACCCCGAATAATCAGGCATATCGAGCTCCATAAAAATAATTTGCGGATTAACCTGTTCCAGTTTTTGTAAGCCGCCAGCAGATGTTTTTGAATGATGAACCTGACAATTATATGGCTTTAAATAATTCTCCAATAAATAATATGTATCATAATCTTTATCTATAATCAAGGCCGTAACTTGGGATTTTTTTACAGTCCCATGAGTATCAAACCTTTCGCTTTTATTTCGTTGCGTAACCTTGTTTTCTCCAGATAATTCGAGGGGTATTGTAAATGTTAAAGTTGTTCCTTTATTGATTTCGCTAGCTGCTGCTATCTCACCTCCCATAAGAGAGACTATTCTTTTACACAAAGCCAGGCCAAGACCTGTTCCTGTATTATCTTGCTCCCTTAGCGTATTATTGTAAGTTAATTGTTTGAATTCGTCGAAAATAAAAGGTAAATCATTCTTTTCAATCCCCATTCCTGTATCAGTAATTTCAAACACCAATTTATTATCTTTTTTATGTGCATTTAAAATAATACTGCCCTTTTCCGTGAATTTTACTGCATTCCCTAAAATATTAACAAACACCTGGTTTAGTTTATTAACATCAACTATAATTCTTTCCGGAAGATTGTTGCTTTTATTAATATGAAACGTAATCTCTTTATCTGCAATTAAAGAATACACCAAAACTTTTAATTGAGAAAAAAGATTAGACAAAGTAAAATCTTTTTTATTAAGCACCATTTTTCCTGCTTCAATCTTAGAAAGATCCAAAATCTCATTAATAAGATTTATCAACCTGTCACCACTGGAATTAATCAACTCTAATCCTTCTAGTTGTTTACCCGTAAGGTTTTTTGTGTTGTAACGCATTAACATATTTGAAATACCAATAATGGCATTCATGGGAGTTCTAATCTCGTGGCTCATATTTGCAAGAAACAAACTCTTGGTCCTATTTGCCTTTTCGGAAAGTTCCTGTGCTTTTCTTAGTTGTGATTCATTGTTTACAAACTCTGTGACATCAAAAAGGACCTCTGCATATTCTTCTTTACTGTAATCAAACAATATTTTTGTGAAATAACTTTTTTGATTACTCATATTTACAGCCTCATAACAGATGGCCGAACAAGTTTCCTTTTTGGGGAAAATTCGAAAAAAATCTTCAAATTCTTTTCCAATAATTTCTGATTGAACAGGAATACACAATAAATCGAGCACTTTCTTATTTACATATTTAATTTTATTAGTTTTCTTATAATATAAAAGTATTCCCAAAGGGGAAAAATTAATATTCTTTCTTTCGGCAGATACTGATGTATGTTTTTTAAAAAACCTGGTAATTGTATAAATTACACCACCTCCTACCAATAGCCCACAAACAAAAACAATCAACAAATCCATTTCATATAAAATTAATTAACAGATCAAGACTTTTCATTACTATAGTCCAGTTCATTAGGGATAAAAATTTTAATTCTGGTCCCTACATTTTTCCTACTTACAATTTGAATTGTACCACCAATTTGTTTTACATACTTCTTAATAACAGTTAACCCAAGCCCTAAACCGCCATACTTTCGTTCTCCGGAATTATCACTTTGTTGAAATTTTTTCATGATAGAACTTAGCTCATTGGGTTCTATTCCAATTCCTGTATCAGAAAGGACAAACTTTATATTCTCAGTATAACCAGTTATTTTTAAAATTATCTGCCCCTCTTCCGTAAATTTTATTGCATTCTCAACAAGGTTTACAAGAATATGCTCTAGTTTTTGCCTATCTGTATAAAAATTTAAGCCTGTTATATTCTCTTTTACTACCTTAAATTCAACCTGCTTAGATTTCAATTTCTTAGTTGCATATTGATGCATTCTGTCTATGAGCGCATCCAGTTTAATTTCCGAAACCTTATTTTCTTTATTCTCTTTTATTGCAAGTATATTATCTACAATACCATTAAGTTTTTCGCTATTTTCTTTGATGTGTTTTATAGCCTCCATTTGTTTTGGTGCCAGGTTCTCATTGTTATACGACAACAAACCACTAGACAAACCTTTTATAATATTAATAGGAGTCAAAAGTTCGTGGTTTATATTATCAACATATTGCTTCATAGTTTTATTGGACTCTCGCAATTCTTTTGCTTTAAGAAATTCCCGCTCTAGTCTCTTTCTTCTTGTTATATCCCTGGCAATTATTACAGCATGCCGATCTTTATTTATAGAAAAAACAGAAAAAGATAACTCCAATGAAATAACCGAATAGTTATTCTTTTTCCCTTCCATTTCATAAACTTTATTAGAAACCGATAAAACCCTCTTATCAAAAAGTTCTGGTAATCCAGTTTCTTCTATATTAAAATAGTCGGGGAATTTTATTATTACCTCTATTGATTCATCTAAAATCTCTTCTCTTCTAAAACCAAAAATTTTTTCGGCGGAATTATTCCAAAATGTTATTTTGTTATTTTTATCAACAATAATTATTGCATCAACGGCAGCCAACGAAAGTTTCTTAAAACGCTTTTCACTATCGCTCAGCCGCAAATTAACCTTCTCTAATTTATCAATCAAATCCGAAAGATTTTTCTTCTGCTGATACAGACTAATAAATACTTTAATTTTCCCTAATAAAATTTCATGATTTACAGGTTTTGAAATAAAATCTACCGCTCCCAACGAGATACCTTTTTCTACCTCTTTAATATTATCGCCCAGCCCTGAGACAATAATAACCGGGATTTCTTTAATTGATTCTTCTTCTTTTATCTTTTGAATTAAATCAAAGCCATTCATCCCAGGCATCATAATATCCAGAAGTATTAAAGCGACTTCATGTTGTTCTAAAATTTTTAATGCATCTAACCCAGATTTTGCTTTTAACACTGTAACTTTATATCTCATGAGTATTAAATGCTCTAGATATATGATGTTTGATTCTAAGTCATCAACAATTAATATTTTTATCTCAAAGTCTCGTTTAATTCTATTCATTAAAAAATAAAAATTTATTAATGTATACTTTGCCCTTAGCTCTAAGCATGACTATTCAAAACAAAAAGTAGATTTAGGAAACAATCATAAAAACCCTCTTAACATAATGTTATTAAAGGGTTATTTCTTTTATGATTTATGAGTGGTTTTATGTTCGAAACAAATAACTGTACAACAAATAATCCTTGAGTTTATTCAAAAATCTTCTAGCATGGAAAACAATAATAGTTTTACGAAAGACTACATAATTTGTTACAAAATATCTTACGGTCAGTTTTATATTAATCCCATGAACCTGCTATTAAAAAAATCATTAAAACAGAATGCCCAGGCAAACAAAAAACAGGCAGTATTTTTTCATTTCTATGTCAGTCTTTTAATAAACAAAGCTATTCGCAGCCCAAACCTTTATGACTTTTTGTCACTCAAACAAAAACACATTCTTTTTATCCGGGTGTCATATTTTCATAAATACATAAATAACATCTAATGGCATAATCATTGACTAAACATGTGAAACGAAAATTAATTTAGAATAAAATAATATTAACATGGGTAAAATAATTGGAATAGACTTAGGTACAACAAACTCCTGTGTTTCAGTAATGGAGGGAAATGAACCTGTAGTTATCCCTAACAGCGAGGGCAAACGAACAACTCCATCTGTTGTTGCTTTTGTTGAAAATGGAGAAAGAAAAGTTGGGGATCCGGCAAAACGTCAAGCAATAACAAATCCTCAGAAAACTATTTTTTCTATCAAGCGTTTTATGGGTGAAGGCTATGGAAATGTTTCAAAAGAGATTAGCAGGGTTCCTTACGAAGTTGTTAAGGGTGATAACAATACACCACGTGTAAAAATAGACGACAGACAGTATACCCCACAAGAAATTTCAGCAATGGTCCTTCAGAAGATGAAGAAAACTGCCGAAGATTATCTTGGACAGGAAGTTACTGAAGCCGTTATTACAGTTCCTGCTTATTTTAATGATTCACAACGCCAGGCTACAAAAGAAGCTGGTGAAATTGCAGGTTTAACAGTAAAAAGAATTATTAACGAACCAACAGCTGCTGCTCTTACTTACGGATTAGATAAAAAAGCAAATGACGTAAAAGTTGCTGTTTTTGACCTTGGTGGTGGTACTTTCGATATCTCAATCCTTGAATTAGGTGATGGCGTTTTCGAAGTAAAATCTACAAATGGTGATACTCATCTTGGTGGAGATGATTTTGACCAGGTTATTATCGATTGGTTAGCAGATGAATTTAAAAAAGATGAAGGAATTGACTTGAAAAAAGATCCAATGGCCATGCAGCGTCTTAAAGAAGCTGCTGAAAAAGCTAAGATTGAACTTTCAAGCTCAACAAGTACTGAAATCAATCTACCCTATATTATGCCGGTTGATGGTATTCCAAAACACTTGGTAAAAACATTGTCCCGTGCAAACTTTGAAAAACTTGCAGATAGTTTAATACAAGCTACTATTGAGCCATGTAAAAAAGCTTTATCTGATGCTGGAATGAGTGCTTCTGAAGTTGACGAAGTTATTCTTGTAGGTGGTTCTACACGTATTCCTGCAATCCAGGAAATTGTAGAAAAATTCTTTGGCAAAAAACCTTCTAAAGGTGTTAACCCAGACGAGGTTGTTGCAATTGGTGCTGCAATTCAAGGGGGTGTATTAACAGGTGATGTTAAAGATGTATTGCTTCTAGACGTTACCCCGCTTTCTCTTGGTATAGAAACTATGGGAGGTGTAATGACAAAACTGATTGAATCAAATACAACGATTCCAACTAAAAAGTCTGAGACTTTTACAACTGCAGCTGATAATCAACCATCTGTTGAGATTCACGTGCTTCAGGGAGAAAGGCCAATGGCTGCAGGAAACAAAACGATCGGACGTTTCCACCTCGATGGAATTCCACCGGCACCACGTGGTATACCACAAGTTGAAGTTACTTTTGATATTGATGCAAATGGAATATTACATGTTTCGGCAAAAGATAAAGGTACTGGTAAAGAACAACGTATCAGAATTGAAGCATCGTCCGGATTAAGCGATGATGAAATCAAAAAGATGCGTGATGAAGCTAAGGCAAATGAAGATGCCGATAAACAAGCAAAAGAGAAAATTGATAAACTTAATGCAGCAGACAGCTTGATTTTCCAAAGCGAGAAGCAATTAAAAGAGTTTGGTGATAAACTTCCTGCGGATAAAAAAGGCCCTATTGAAGCGGCTTTAAATAATCTTAAAGAAGCACACAAAACTCAGGATATAGATGCAATTGATAAAGCAACAAACGAATTAAATACTGTTTGGCAAGCTGCATCTGAGGAAATGTATAAAGCTAGCCAACAAGCTGGCGGACAAGCAGGCCCTCAAGCCGGGGCTGATGGCCAAGCAAATGCAGGAGGAAACAGTAGTTCTAATGACGGTGAAGTAACCGATGTTGATTTTGAAGAAGTAAAATAATTTCAAAATATATTCTTAATTCGAAGCCTCGCAAATTAGCGGGGCTTTTTTTATTTTAACAGAAACGGTATAACCTTTGATGCTTTTGCCGATATGTTATAACTTTAATAAAAAATTGAGACAGGATATGCGAAGATTTTCATTATTGCTTAGCGTTATATTATCATTTTGCATGATATCTTATTCACAATCAGAAACGAACAAAACTGATGATAAAGGATTGAAACAAGGATTATGGATTAAATATTATCCAAATAGAAACAAACTCTATGAGGGAACATTTAAAGATAATAAACCAACTGGTGAAATGAAACGTTATTTTGATGATGGCTCAATAAAAGCGCTCATGCTTTTTTATGATTCTGGTGACAGCGTTCAAACAACAATTTATTATCAAAATGGTGTAGTGGCTTCAGAGGGTTTATATATAAATAATAAAAAACATGGAGCGTGGAATTATTATAGTTTTTTCGATTCAACGCTCGTAAAAACAGAGCATTTTAACCTGGATAATAAAGAAGGCAGTGAAAAAAATTATTACCCAAATGGTACCCTTGCTGAATTTATTAACTGGAAAAACAATAAAAAGAACGGAGAATGGGAACAGTTCTATGAAGATAGTACACCAAAATCAAAAGGGGCATTCGTTGACGGAGAAATAAATGGATCGTATTATGTTTATTACAGCAATGGCAGGCCTGAGGTTGTTGGTTTTTACAAATTAGGAAAAATGGATGGAATCTGGCAATATTTCAATCCGGAAGGAGAAAAAGAAAGAGAGCTTAAATTTATTGATGGGCAACCTGAGAACATTGATGATCTAACAGAAGAAGAACAAGATTTCTTTGAATTAATTGAAAAAAACAAAGGAACACTTTCAGAGCCAACAATTGAGGAAGTTTATAGATAAAACAATGCTTTTGTATAGACTACAATTATATATTCTTAACAAATTAAAATTTAAAAGAACAAATCTTCAATTTTTATTTTTGGTGGCTATTATTGCACTAATCTCATTCAAAATTGACGCTCAGATTACCTATAAATACTTAATAAAATTCACTGATAAAAACAATTCAGGTTATACGGTATCAAATCCTGATGCTTTTCTTTCCCAAAGGGCAATTAATAGAAGAATTTCTCAAAACATAAAAATTAATGAAACAGACTTACCTGTAAATAAAAATTATATTGCCAACATTAAAAACTATGACGTAAATGTTCTATATCCTCTAAAATGGCTTAACGCGGTTGTTATTGAGACGAGCGACAACACAGTTATCTCAGAAATAGCAGGATTATCTTTTGTAGATAACATTGAACTTTTGTCTGTTTCTCAACAATTAAAAACCTTAAATAACAAATTCAATTTAGAACAGGAACAATCTCTTTTAACCAGTGCTCCAGTTAATGGATATGGATATTCCTATAATCAGATTAATTTACACAACGGCGATTGGTTGCATAATGAAGGATTTTTAGGTGACGGTATACAAATAGCCGTTATTGATGCCGGTTTTTATAATGCAGATATAATTCCTGCATTCGACAGTCTATGGATAAACAATCGAATATTGGGTTACAAAGATTTTGTTAATCCTGTTAGCGATATTTTTAATACGCATTCACACGGCACCAATGTATTATCTATAATTGGAGCGAATGTACCCAATGAATATCTTGGAACTGCCCCAAGGGCCAATTTTTGGTTATTACGAACAGAAGATGCTTCGAGTGAATTTCGTATTGAAGAAGCAAACTGGATTGCAGCAGCTGAATTTGCAGACAGTACCGGTGTTGATGTTATAAATACTTCGTTGGGATATAGTGTTTTCGACGATTCTTCCCAAGATTACGATTATGAAGATATGACTGGTGATTCTACCTATATTTCACGAGCAGCAGAAATTGCAGCTTCAAAAGGTATGTTACTGGTAATAAGTGCTGGTAATGAAGGTAATGATCCCTGGAAATATATAACAGCCCCTGCTGACGCTAATAATATTTTGACTATTGGTGCAATAAATACAGGAGGAGAAATTGCTTCTTTCAGTTCTATAGGGCCTTCTTATGATGGAAGGATAAAACCCGATATTGTCTCTGTTGGCTGGTCAACAGCCTTAGTTAGCACTAGTGGTGAGTTTGTTTATGGTAATGGTACATCATTTTCAGCACCCATGATGACAGGATTGGTTTCTTGTTTATGGCAAGCTTTCCCGGAAATGAAAAATTCTCAGATTATCGATGCCGTCAGATATTCTTCTGACAGATATAACAATCCGGATTATCTATACGGCTATGGTATCCCTGATTTTAAAATAGCTTATGAATATTTACAGAATTTATCTTTACCATCTGAGACATTTTCAGCATACCTTAAATATACAAACTGGGGAAACTTTGTAGAAGTAACACTTACAGATCTTGAAACCCCTTCCATTAAATTTGATGTTTATGACATTAATGGCCGATTAAAACATACTGAGGAAATAACTTCAGTTACAAATATTCTTCAATATAAACTGGATTTTCTTGAGAACTATCCACTTGGGATATACTTTGTAAAAATCCAGCAGTCAGAAAATAGTAAAATAGTTAAAGTGATTCGATAATTCCATGGACACATATTCTCTTTTCGAAGTAAACCAGGCAATAAAAACTGCTCTATATGAAGCTTTCCCTGAAAATTTATGGATAACAGCTGAAATAAATGATTTAAAAGTAAATAGAAACGGTCATTGTTATCTTGAATTAATAGAAAAGGACATAGAAGGTACAAAATTACTTGCTAAAGCAAGAGCTACAATTTGGGCAAATGTATTTAGAGAAATAAAGCCCTTCTTTGAACAGTCAACAGGACAACTTTTAGTTGAAGGAATAAAAGTGAGACTAAACCTTTCTGTTGAATATCATGAACTTTATGGCTTCAGTTTTAATATTAAAGGAATTGATCCATCATTTACCCTTGGCGATCTTGAAAGACAAAAGAAAGAAATTCTCAGAAAACTTGAATCCGAAGAATTAATAAATAAAAATAAACTTCTTGATTTACCATTATGCCCTCAAAAAATAGCTATAATATCTTCTCCAACGGCTGCCGGCTACCAGGATTTCCAGGAACAACTTTTAAATAACGGATTTGGTTATTCCTATTATACAAAAATATTTCCCGCTATTATGCAAGGCAACGAGGCTGAACATTCCATCTTAGAAGCTTTAAATAAGATTATTAAACATAGCAGTTTATTTGATTTAGTTGTTATAATCCGGGGTGGAGGCTCTCAATCTGATTTAAATTGCTTTAACAATTACTCCATTGCTGCGAAGATTGCAAATTCTCCAATTCCTATACTTACAGGAATTGGCCATGAAAGAGATGAAACAATTCTGGATATTGTAGCTCATACGAAATTAAAAACGCCAACAGCAGTTGCAGAATTTCTAATTGATAAACTTTATGATTTTGAAAGCAATCTGGTTGAGAATGTAAGAGCAATCACAGACAATATCTTAGATCAAATTAATTCAAACAATGATAAATTGATGCGTATGGCACACCAGATGTCTTATTCTACATCAAAACAGATTTCTCAAGCCTCATCCAAATTAGATATAAAGGGACATAAATTAGAAGCTTTGTTTGATAAAAAATTGCTTGTAGAGAAAAACAAACTTCATGAATTAGAGAATTCTATTCCCGGCTTATTAAAAATTAAACTGGAAAAGGAAAAACTAAGACTGGAAAAGCATTTAAAATCCATTGCTTTATTAGATCCTTTAAAGACACTAAAAAGGGGTTATACAATAACACTGAAAGGAAACAAAGTAGTTGACTCTTCAAAACAGTTATCTGAGAATGATACTATCATTACAAAATTCTATGATGGTGAATCTTTAAGTCAGATTAAGGATGTAAAATAAAAAATATTGTGATAACAATAAAGAAACCTGTTTAGCATATAGCTAAACAGGTTTTCACTTTACTAAACAACTGAACTAAATTACTTGACAGTAATTTTCATAAATCCATTACTTGTTCCAGCCTTAATGTTTAAGATATAAACACCACGAGACATATTTCCTCTATTTATTACAACATTATTTACTCCTGAAGTATAATAACCTGCATTTATTTGTCTGATAGATCTACCCGTAATATCATAGATATTAATTGTAACATCAGAATCCTGGTCAAGATTAAATTGAACTGTAGCAGATTGAGTTAATGGATTAGGATAACAACTCAATTCTATTCCTTTAACACTACTAATTCCACTAATTCCTGTTGTTGTAGCTTCCCAACGTGGGTCACCAACAGCAATATCATCAGTTCCAATAAGATCATCATCAGGCATTTCATAACCACAATCCAAATCATTTAACCAGTAGCTATATGATTTTTTATCATAATCTACTTCATCAGTAGTTATTTTTTGTTTGTTAGCTCCGTCTGCTGAGTAATACCAAGTATATAACTCTGTCATTGCTTCAGGAGCATCAACAAGAGAAATGTCTTTTTTCACCCATGCAGTAGCTGCATCATCACCTAATTTACCAGTGATATGTGCTGTTAAGATTTGATCCGGACCTTCATCAACTTCTTCTGATGTATAGAATGTCTGTAATTTATCTGATACTGTGTAGATGTTTTTATTTATTGTATAAACCGTAGTATCATTTGGAATTGATCCTACCCAAACCATTAATGGATTACCTGAATCATCAGTTTCGCCATGAGCGTCAAGTTCTGTTAACCTTACTGCATCACTTTGATCTGCTCCAAGTCCCATACAGTCAATCATAAGGTTATTTGTTATTTGAACACTATTACCTACGTTACCAAGTTCGATAAATCCGTGATATGCAGCATTGTTAACAATTGTATTGTGATCAAAAATAACTTCTTTTAGAACACCTGAACCTCCACGGTGACGAAGGATTCTGTCTACTGTATTAACAAATGTATTGTTTGTCATTGCCAAATAGTTGATTTCACTAGAACGACAATCGATAATACGGCCATTACCTAAATCTAAAGAGCTGATATTACCCATATTAAAGAACTGACAGTTATTTATTATTACTGAATCTGCGGCACCCCAGATACCAACTCCACCTTGACCTGCATTAGCAATTACACAACTTTCATATGTAACACTTGCACCTTCAGCATTAGAAACAAAAGGCCATGATGCTGGTGGTTGTTCTGTATCAGAAGGTTGACAATCAATATACAGATTTTCTATTTCAAGATCGCCATACAAAGCAGTCATTGTCCAAGGTATAGCACCTTCTGCATCTGGATAAACACGCACGATAGGTAATGCTCCATCACCATCTTCAGCTTTTATATGTATCTTCCATCCATGATTTTCAAAAACTCCACTTACTAAATATTCAGCATCTCTTCTTAGCACATATACTGTTTCAATTCTTGTTCCGTCTGATGCTGTATCACCAACAATCTGATCGTTCAAGAAACCATCTCCAGCTTCTAATACTACTTCATAAGCAGGAATAGTAACAGATGAACCCCATCTTGGATCACCTACTGCAACATCATCAGTACCTGTAAAATCTGAATCTGTAACAGAATAACTGCCATCTAAATCATTTAGCCAGTAGCTGTAAGATTTTTTATCATAATCTACTTCGTCTGTAGTTATTTTTTGTTTGTTAGCTCCTTCTGGTGAGTAATACCAGGTATATAACTCAGTCATTGCTTCTGGTACCTCACCTAATGACACATCTTTCTTAACCCATGCAGTAGCTGCATCATCACCTAATTTACCAGTGATATGTGCTGTTAGGATTTGATCCGGACCTTCATCAACACCTTCTGATGTATAGAATGTTTGCAATTTATCAGATACTGAATAAATATTTTTATTTATTGTATAAACCGTAGTATCATTTGGAATTGAACCTACCCAAACCATTAATGGGTTACCTGAATCATCTGTTTCTCCGTGAGCATCTAATTCTGTTAACCTTACCTCATCGGATTGATCTGCTCCAAGTCCCATACAGTCAATCATAAGGTTATTTGTTATTTGAACACTATTTCCAACGTTACCTAATTCGATAAATCCGTGGTAAGCTGCATTGTTAACAATTGTATTATGGTCAAAAACAACTTCTTTTAGTACACCTGAACCTCCACGGTGACGAAGGATTCTGTCTACAGTATTAACAAATGTATTGTTAGTCAATGCTAAATAGTTGATTTCACTTGAACGACAATCGATTATACGTCCATTACCTAAATCTAAAGAACTGATATTACCCATATTCAGGAATTCACAGTTATTTATTATAACTGAATCTGCGGCACCCCAGATACCAACTCCACCTTGACCTGCATTAGCAATTACACAACCTTCATATGTAACACTTGCACCTTCAGCATTAGAAACAAAAGGCCATGATGCTGGTGGTTGTTCTGTATCAGAAGGTTGACAATCAATATACAGATTTTCTATTTCAAGATCGCCATACAAACCAGTCATTGTCCAAGGTATAGCACCTTCTGCATCTGGATAAACACGCACGATAGGTAAATCTCCATCACCATCTTCAGCCTTCATGTGTATCTTCCATCCATGGTTTTCAAAAACTCCACTAACCAGATACTCAGCACCACGTCTTAAGACGTAAACAGTTTCGGTTCTGGTACCATCTGTTGCTGTATCACCTACAATCTGGTCGTTTAAGAAGCCATCCCCAGCTTCAAGAGTTTTTTCAGTTTGAGAAAAAGCAGTTAGGCTTAAACCCAAAACGAACAATAAGGATAAAAAAGTAGTTTTAATTCTCATAATAAATCATTTTAGTTTAACTCCTGAGGGCAAATATGCCCTCAACGCTTCGGGCTTAAAGTTCTTTTTATAGTCGCCCGAACGACTATTATAGCGTAATACGCAGACCTAAATCGATCAACATTCCATATATTGAGCTTCCCTGGTCAAGACTTTTGTATTCATAAAAAGTCCCTTCATACATATTGGAGATATTGGAAATATTGAGCATAATCTCCATGTTGTATTTTTGTATCTCTTGCTTTAAGGCTAAATCCCACTTTGAATAACCTTTCTGCATTACATCCCTAATGCCACTTGCCGAAACAGATGTTACATAATCTCCTTGGAAGAATACAGATAATCTTCCCGAGAAACCGCCTCTATCATAACCTAGAGCAACATTTCCGAACTTACTAGGCTGACCTTCCATCCTATTTCTTGTTTCATAAAAAACAGGATTATTAACTGGAGGAAATACAGAATTATCACGCTCAATTGCAAACCTTGGAATGCTTGTTTTTGATTCAATCACAGAGAAGTTACCCCTGAGGACAAAATATTTCATAAATCCAGGCAAAAATTTCAAATTCGCCTGCATATCAAATTCAAGTCCTTTTACTTCCGTATTATTTGTATTTATCGGTTCATTTATTATGAACCCCACATAGCTACCATACCCTTCAGGAAGATTATACTCTGAAGCCATCTCACTGTTTAAAAGACGAACATCATTAAGCATGTAAAAAATATTGTCCATTTTCTTAATAAATCCGCCAATGGTTATTAATCCATATTGTGATTCATAGAAAGAAGCAATAATATCATAGTTCCATGCTTCTGTATTATTTAATGAAGTATTTCCTCTGTCAATTATCTTATCTAGCCTGTTTACAACAAGGGTTGGTAATCGCATTGTAAAGTCAGGACGTGCTAATGTTTTTGTTGCAGCCATCCTTAAGTCAAACCACTTAACCGGCTTAATTCTCATATGTAAGTTTGGAAGAACAAAAGTTGATGTGTAAGTCTCAACAATATCTTCTACTGTACTCGGATCAAAAGTTAAGAAACCCGATAACTCAGGAGCATATTTGGCAGTATACTCATCATTTTCAGTCTCTATTCTAACTCCTCCAATCAAACGAATTGCTTCACCAAGGTTTAATGTTGCCATTGCATAACCTGCAGTTATTCTCTCTTTTACAGTATAATTATCCATAATTCCTGAATGATATGGACTATACTCTTGCAACGAACCATCTGCACTTACTCCATTCTTATGCGTAGCATACCATTCTCTGGCAAGATCAGGATCAAGCATTGGATTTAACGCATATTTATCATCAAAAATTCCACGGGATTCCGGATCATCTGCTAAGAAATTCAACATGGAAAGGTTTGTTCCCCCAACCATTATCGGATCAGCAAATGAAGTATTGCTGTAATCTGCAGAAACAATTGTACCGTCATCTAGCAATGAATAATCTCTTGGTTGATTAACCCAATAAGGAGACCAATAAACATCATTTACATTTTTACGGTTTTTATCACGAACCTTTGCACCTGCCTTTAAAGAAAGGTTTATTTTGTCAGTAATTGTTACACTTCTCTCAACATCAAGATAAGCAATTAAATCTCTATCCTTACTCTTACTAGGCTCAAAATATGCCCTTATTAAATATGCTTGTTCAAAATTATTATATGCATATGGAATTAACAGTTCTCCAGGACCTTTTAATAAATCTTGAGGTATGTTCTGCATTCCTGTTCCTGAGGCACCTCCCTCTGTAAATTCCATGCTATGATCGTAGGCTTTTTCTCCAACAGTTAAAGCATATGAACCGCCCCAATTGATTTTAAATTTTCCGAGGTAATTTTCACCAGATAAGGCATTATTAATTGTTTGTATATCTCTCTCTGTATCCTGAATTTTATATGATACACTACCATCTGTAGTATAATTCCTGGAGTAATTAACTGCATCCCTATCTGTACGGTTATAGAAATTGTTAAATCTTATTGTACCTCCATCTCCTGTACTTAGATCGAACAAAAGACTTCCTCCTGTTCTTTTTCTTATTTCATTAGTAAATAAGGTAGTTAAATCTGTAATTTGATAGGTAGTGCTACCATCATTGTTTACCAGAATATCCCAACCTTGAGAATATTCTTCATTACTCCTTATTTTTCTTTCAGATGTTACTGATGCTTGTATACCCAAAGCCTCATTAAACATTCTACGGTTATAACGTAATCCAGCATTGTACTGAGCAGCACTATTCGTAAGAGCGTTATAACCACCCCCCAGATCAATCCTAAGTTTAGGGACCGCTGACGCCTTTTTAGTTACTAAGTTTACTGCACCTGCAATAGCATCCGCATCCATATCAGGCGTTAATGCTTTTGTCACTTCAATACCTGCCAAAGAATTTAAAGAAAACAAACTCAGGTCTACTCCTCGACTGTCTGAACCTGTAGAAGGAACAGGCACTCCATTTAATTGGATCATGCTATACTTCTCATTCAATCCTCGCAGCACAATATTCTGTGCTTCACCTCCCGAACGCTTTAATGATATACCAGGCAACCTTCCCAAAGCATCTCCTGCGTTAGCATCGGGTAGTTCCTGAATTTGTTCTTCTGAAACAGCATTAACAATACCTGCTGCATTAAGTTGTGAACTGATTGCCGCTTTTTGTCCCCGCAACATACCAGTAATAACAATCTCCTCTCCCATTATAGATTCTGAAAAAAGATTATAATCAAGGACGAGTTTTTTACCCTCTTCCAGTTTAAATTCTTTTTCCATGCTCTCATAACCTATATAAGAAGCAACCAATGTATACGAACCCGATTTTAGAAGTAAAAGGTATTCACCATTTAAATCTGTTGTTGTACCATTTGTTGTTCCTTTAATAATAACATTTGCAAATGGCAATGGCTCATTACTAGCTGAATCCCTAACAACTCCACTTACCATTGTCTGAGCACTCCCCACTAAAACAGCTGTAAACAAAAAGATTACAACAAGAAAAAATTTGTTGATTTGTTTCATTTTAAGTATCCTCGTTATCTATTAATTAGCAATTATTCGATAATGGGATCTTAAAGTGGATTAGATATAGACACCAGAATTAACTTTTTTTTTATTTTTTTTAAAAATCGCCTGGTTATCTGAGTATTAATAAAATCACAAAAAAAAATAGATATGAATATCCAACCTGCATAGATAACTTCAACAACATACTAGATTCAAGCAACTTACACACTTTAAACCATAAAAATTAGAAAAAAAACAATTGTCGGAATAAAAAAAGATAAGTATAGACTTTTTATTCAATTTCATCATTATATTGCAACTCGCTTGCCGGGAATGGCCAATATAAAGTTGTAGGAAGAGACTTTCCAGCTTCTGGAATAATGGTTTTCCACCTACCTGTTCGTTTAAGATCAAACCATCTTTTGCCTTCAAACATAAATTCATAACCTCGTTCACGAAAAACCATATCATCAAATTCTTCTTGCGTAAGACCTTCTGGTAAATCTGCCACAGAACTAGTTTCATTCATATCAACTCCGTATGCTCGCCTTCTAACTTTATTTACAGCATCATACGCTTCTGAGGTTGGCCCACTTATTTTATTCTCTGTCTCAGCAAATATTAATAATACTTCAGCATATCTGTATAAATAATAGTCAACACCGGAAGCTGTTTCTTCTGGCTCCCCCGGATCTCGATGTTTACCATAGATATGTGTATAATCCCCGGCCATTTCAATCTCTACTTCCACACCATCAACTATTGCTGTATTGTAAATATTCAAATCTTTTCTTAAATCATTATCATCCCAATCTCTCAAGAGTGGAGCATTGGAATTTGCCCCGCAATCTTCAAACGCACGTACTGCTGCCACTTCGGGATACGATAATGGGGCTGAATATGCTGCAAGAAAACTTCCTTTACCAACATATCGCGAAAATTTCAAAGAAAAAATATCCTCATCATTAGTTGGAGATGTTGGAGAGTATAATAAATCAATTGAAGAAATTAGATTATATCCATAGATATTTTTATTTTCAATAATTTCAAGTGTTTTAGCATGTGCTTCCTCGAACATATTTAAAGTAAGATATACATCAGCCAAAACTGTTTTTGCGGCACCACTTGTCGCTCTCCCGGGATTATCAGTAACTGAAGGGAGGTACTTTTCAGCTTCCAAAAGATCGGTCAATATTTGAACATAAATTTCCTCCTCCGTTGATAATGATAAAGTAGCGTCATCAAGATTTGTAACGGGCACTAATCTAAGTGGGACTTCTCCAAACATTCTAACTAACTGAAAATAATCTAACGCTCTTATAAAACATGCTTCTGCAAAAGCTGCATTTTTATCTTCTTCGTGTAAGTTTGAATCACTTTCCAGAAGTTCTATCAATGTATTTGCCCTTGCTATTGATTCATAGATTGTGCCCCATCCTGATGTCATTAAAAACGGATCACTATTAAATTTATAATTAGCCAGCTCATTTTTTTCTTTTAAGCGGGAAACAGCATGTTCTTCCAGTAAAATAAGCGTTCTTCCCCAATGGGATTCCCACAATCTTCCTCTACTTCGCGTTAAAGGTTCATATATCCCAACGATTAAACTTTCAACTATATCTTCATCTAGTTCCTCAAGCCCAACTAAATTTTGAGGATCCTCCTCCAGAAATTTATCACATGCGGTGAATAAGATAATAGACAGCAATATAAATAGTTTAGCTTTATATAAAGACATAATTAAAATTTTAAACTAATACCGACACTAATGGTTTTTGCAGAAGGAAATGCAGCATAATCTACACCTTGTAATTGATTATCATTACTAAAACTATTCACTTCTGGTTCGTATCCCGAATATTTGGTGAATGTTAAAATATTCCGGACCCTAATATAAAATGTCAAGTCATCTACTACATCAAAAACATCAGGAAAATTATATGATAATTTAATATTTTTCAATCGTAAATAAGAAGCATCTTCAATAAATCGGTCTGAATCATAAACAGTATAATCATCACTAATTCTTGGATAATAATCTCTAATATTCTTTACTTTATTGCTAACTGGTTCTGGTAATGTTAAGGCATAAAGCGTTACATTATTTAAGTTAATTCCTTGAACACCTTGCCAGTTCATGGATAATGAAAATGCCTTATATTTTATATTGATATCAGAGCCATAAATAAAATCAGGAAAAGAGCTGCCCGCTATCTGATTGTCAGAAGCATCAATCTGGCCATCGTTGTTAAGATCTTCATACATTGGTTTCCCGGATTCATCAATCCCTAAAAATTTAGGCATATAAAACGAATAAAGTGGTTCACCCTCACGAACGATAGTCTGAGTTCTTGAAGCGTCGTCAGTCTTGGTTGGAATAATATCCTGATTCTCTATAGTTTCTACTACTTTATTTCTGTTTTTTGAAAAATTAAGTTCTACTGTTAACAGCCAGTTTATATTATCTATTACATCTGCCCCAAAATAAAATTCAAAACCTTTATTTTGAACCGCCCCCACATTATCTACATAATAAGAATAACCTGATGATTCGGGAAGAGCTACATTTGCCAATAAATCTTTTGTGTTACGTACATAATAATCGAGAATTACTCTTATTCTTTCATTAAACATTCCATAATCTAAACCCATATTAAACTGTTCAGTTGTTTCCCATGTTAAGTCAGAATTTGAGAGCATTGGAGCTAATCCAACGTTAATTCCATTTCCCGCCCCCTGACCTGTATTAACAATCTCCGCAACAAAAAGAGACTGATAGGGTTTTATCGCCTGATTACCGGACAAGCCCCAATCTGCACGCAATTTTACAGATGATATTCTTGAGCTATTAAAAAAATCTTCTTCACTTAATCGCCACGCAAAACCAATAGCTGGAAATGTTGCCCATTTATCATTCGCCGAAAATACAGAAGAACCATCATAACGTATACTAAAAGTTGAATAGTATTTGTCTGAATATCCCAGATTTAACCTTCCAAAGAAAGACGCTAAGGTTGTTCGTGTTCTTTCAGTTTCCGGAGTAGACACTGAACTTGCTGCCTGAATTGTATTATTTTGAAGGTTATCAGAGGGAAAACCAGTTCCCGAAAGACTTATGCTCTGATAATTTTCCCATTGAGCGGAGAACCCCAACATCGATTCAAAAGATAACTCTTTATAAAGAAGTTTTTTCATGGATATAAAATCTTCAATAACATTACCAAACATCTTTACTTCCTCCCATTCAGCAGTTTGTGCTCCCAACTGAAGTAATTCACTTGGCAAATAATAATCGTGTGTCCTGTTGGTATACTCTGCTCCAAACCTCATTGTGTTTGAAATAACTGAAGTTAGTTTTGTATCTATATCTATTCCACCTAAAAAATAATACATTGTATTTCTGTCGAGAGCATTTAACATAGCAACAGGATTATCCATTACATCATAACTAAAAGGATAAGCCACTATTGAGGAATAATCTCCATTATCATCATAAACACTTATTGTAGGGGGAACTAACAAAGTTGCTCCTATACCAGACTTTTGATTGTTTCGGGCATTTGTTCCATCGCCAGCAAGAAATCCATTTTGAACAACTCTACTAAACGTTGCTCTTGGATTTATCTCTAGCCATTTTGTAATTTTATTCTTTAGGTTTAATCTAAAACTATATTTTGTAAAATCAGTATTTTCAATTATTCCATCCTGGTTGATATAACTTAAAGAGGTAAAATATGAATTGTTATTACTTCCCCCAGAAAACGAGAGGTTGTGACCATGTTGGAAAGATGTCCTATAAACTTCATCCTGCCAATCTGTATTTGCATTACCATATGTGGTTAGAGCATTTAAATACTGTTGTTTTTGGTCATCGGTAATATTCACTGAATTTGTATAATATTCTGTTGAGTAATCAATAAATTCATCACCATCCATCAGAGATAATTTCTTCCTTAATTTTTGTACTCCTATATACGAATCGTAAGTAACCCTCATTCTACCAGGCATCCCATTCTTTGTTGAAATGAGTATTACTCCATTAGCAGCTCTGGAACCATAAATTGATGTGGCTACGGCATCTTTAAGAACTTCTACCATACTTATATCACCCGGATTAAATCCTGAAAGACCGTTTAATTCCCTAACATCCAGATTAAAAGTTGGTATACCATCTATCACATACAATGGTTCATTTCCACCTGCTATAGAGGATACGCCTCGAATACGTACACTCATACCTGCACCAGGTTGACCAGAACTAGAGGTAATTTGAACTCCTGTTAATCGCCCCTTTAAACCTTCTTCCATAGTATTTACAGGAAATTCTTCGTACGTATTTGATTTTAATGATGTTATTGAACCTGTATTTTCTGTCCTTTTAATACTTCCATAACCGATTGCAACTACCTCTTCTAATTTCACAATATCCTCTTCTAATACAACCGTAAGTTCTGATTGAGTCTCAACAAAAACTTCCTTTGTAATCATTCCTAGATACGCAAATAATAATGTAGAGGTATCTTCAGGTAGTGTTAATTCAAATAATCCCTGTTCATTAGTTACTGTTCCGTGTAAAGTTCCTTTCACTATAATAGAAACTCCAACAATTGGCTGTTCAGACACACCTATTACTTTTCCTGAAATTTTCTTAGCTCTTGAAAACTCCTGCTGATTTCCGGTTTCTTCTTTTGTAAGTATAACTTGCTGACCAATGATCTGTGCGCTAATTGCTACTTGATTTTCTAACTCTTTCAATATGAATTCTAACGGCACATTTTCAACCTTAATCGTTATTGGTCTAACATTTGTAAAAATGTCATCGGAATAAATAAAAAAATATTCGCTTTGATTCTCCAATTCTTCTATCAAATTCGCAAGGGTAGCTCCTTCTAGACTTAAGTTTATTTTGGTCGTTTGCGCCCACGAATTAATACAATAAAAACTAAATAATAAGATAGTAGCTAGTAGAAATCTCATATGCTCAAATTAAGCATATTTTTCGCATTTAACACATAACCTTTAGCAGATAAATTTTATATTAAAAGGTAACACTCATACATTTAGCCGCTTCTTCAATGATATAGGTACTCTAAAGATTTTTTATTTTAGAATATATAATGCTCCTTCTAATTTATCCATATGAAGTGTAGCTGTATTTGCCAATACTTTTATTACCGTGTCCATCTCCTCTTCTTGCAACTTAAGCTTTCCGGAAATTACTTCTTTACCCAATTCCGGATTTTCAAGTTGAATTTTAATGTTATAAAATCGTTCTAACTTTTTTATTATATCAGATAGATTCTGGGATCTAAAATTAAGATAACCTTTATACCATGTAATGTAATCGTTATCCTCGATTTCTAAAACATTTATTTCCTTATTTTTTTTGTTGTAGATTGCTTTTTGATTTGGCGACAGTATCTCTTCGTTAGTAGAAAATAATCCATCGTTTCTTTTAACTTTTACTTTTCCCTCTACAAGAAAAGTTTCTGTAATATTTTCTGACGGATAAGATGATAAATTAAATTTTGTCCCTAACACCTCAATATCAACTTCTGAAGTAGATGTAACAAATGGCTTATCTGGATTATGAGCAACTTCAAAAAAACCTTCCCCTTCTAAATATGCCTGACGAGTATTATCAGCATTTACAGCTGGATAAACCAGATGAGACTCAGAATTTACATGAATCACAGTTCCATCATTTAGCTTTATTATAGTTGTATTTCCCCTAGCAATTGCCAAATGATTGACTCCTTTTTTATCAACTTCTTTTATAGCTATTGTATCCTTCTGGTTAACTACAATATGCTTATCATTAATGTATTCTAAAAATGAATTTTTCTCGTTTATATTAATAACTGTACCGTCACAAAGAATTAATTGAGACACAGACGGCTCACTTAGCGATTGAGCGACAGCCTTTTGAGCAGTTGAATAAAAATTAGTCTGAATCAAAGTAAAATAATATGCTATTCCTAAAGAAACTAAAACGAGAATAGCTGCAGCATACTTAAACACAGGCATCGCAATCAAATGTTTGCTCCTATTTTTATTTGCTTCCTCAACTCCTTTCATAATTCCTGAAAACAATTCATTTGTTTCATTTTCAGAAATTGCTTCTTTTTCTGTTTTAAATTGAGAGACAATAATTTTTGCCTGTTCAATATTTTCTAATTCGTCCGGATTATTTTTTATATATTGCTCCCAATAAGAATTAATATTCTCATCGGGGGAGAGAACCCACCTAATAAATTTTTTATCCTCTGTATATTTTATTATATCATTCATTCTTCAGCTTTCTTCTTATATGATCTTATTGTCCTTAAAACAAGGACATGAAATTCAATCTTTTTTATGTTTTTTCTAAGATAACTACTCATTTCCTAATAATTTTCTCAGTGAAAGTATGGATCTATATACCGACTTTCTTGCTGACTCAATCGATATATTCATTACTTCGGATATATCATTATAATCCAGTTCTTCTTCGAACTTAAGATAAACAATCTCTTTCTGTCGAGGAGGAAGGTTATTTACTGCATCTCTTATTCTTTCCTGAGTTCTTTTATTTTTTTCATTTTTAATAAAATACTGCTCTGCACTATATTCAACATTAAAATCAAGATTATTATTAATCTCTTCTAACGATACAGAACGATATTTATTCTCTCTCATCATCTTTTTTATAATCCCATTTCGAACAGCAACAAAAAGATAGGGCTTTATACGTTTAATATTTCGCCCCAGTTTTTTCTTTTTTGTAAATAAATCGATAAATACTTCTTGCAGACAATCATGTACAATTTCCCTGTCGGTCGTGAATTTCAGACCATAAAGCATTAATCCATTTACAGATTGCTGGTATATCAAAGCAAAACTATTTTCATCTCCTTTAAGAAATGACAGCCATAAAACATCAATACTTTTTTCTCCAGAATCTATCATTAAAAAAACGGTATAAAAAACCTGCCCAAAGGTAAGAATTCTTACAAACTGTGAATTATGTATTCAATTCTCTTTAAAAAATAGCAGGTGAAAAATGATTATTATAATTAATATGTATAGAAGAAAATAAAATAACAACAGAATCAAATATTTTTCTCATAAATCTTAATCCATGCATTAGGTGTGATTTTCTCGCATAATTCTCCAATTAACTTATATGGGATTTCATTAATTTTTTTAAACCGAATACAACTTTTCCCCATATCTAATTTTGTAGTTACCTGTTTTGAATATTCATCTACAAACCATTGCAACAAACTCTTATCTCCATATATTCCCATATGATACAAAGCGATATAATTCTTTTGTGAAGCAATATTTATAAAAGGTAAAGGCAACGTAGGATTTACATGATATCCGTCTGGATAGATTGAATGAGGAACTACGTATCCAATCATACCATATGAAATTTCTTCCTTAAAACCTTTTGGAAGATTCTTAATAATTACTTCTCTTAATTTAGAAAAAGGTTCTTTCCTGTTATCCGGTAACTTATCTATATATTCTTCGGGAGAATTAGCTTCAACTTTCATTTTTAGTTATGTAACAACTCATATACGGTTTTGGTTTGATTATTTTATTATAGAAATAATTTTAAATCCCCATGCTGATTTGGAGTTCTGCTACTATTTATATTAACTTATTTTTTCTTATGAGCATTTACACTCTTCTTAATTACACTTACGCCATTCAAAATCACTCTTACAGTTATCTTATTGCAATTTACACCTTCCTAAAATGAATTTTACCTGAACTTAAATGGATTTACTCTTAACTTAACCCATCTCATCTTAATCAAATATCTATTTACACTTAACTTAAGGGCATTTACAGTTAACTTAATCCAGCTCGTCCTTATCAAATGTCTATTTACAGTTAACTTAAGAACGCTGTCATCCGTCTTAAGCCTATTTACATAAGACTTTTGTTAATGTACACTTGACTTTTGCATGTATACTTCGCACTAATGCTTGTTTATCAACACAAATTCATTACGCTTTTTAACATCATTTTGCACTCCTCGTGAAAATTCCAAAAGTAACTCCAACAGGTCAATGACTCTGTGGGATCTGTCGAACTGTAAATTTATAACCTTTGTGAATGCAATAAAGCTGAAAAAGTTTTTATTCAAATAAATTTCTCTTTACCAAACGAAGTTTGCAAATTCACTTCCTCAATTTATTTTTTATTGAGTTAATATTTGCGATGATTGCGAATTCTTTAAAATCAACAATATTCTGGCTAAAATATTTGTCTAAAGACAATAATTTCACAAACTGTTAAAATAAATTCGGTGTAGATATGCAATCGCCATTCTACGCCGATTATAGGTATATTATTCTGTTTCTAGTACCCACGTATGCCCATCTATATCTGAAAACTCAAACAAACCGTAACTTTTTACTACTTTTATTTCTATATATTTATTTGGTTCGTTCCCATTGAAATTCTGGACTACTAGTACATCATTATAATAAAGGTTATGGATAGCTAATGAATCATAATATTGACAATATTGATAATCACCCTCATATAAAAAATAATCTCCAGATGTAAAATTTACACCTATTTTAGGTACACCGTTACTATCTGAATTTTCACCACCTATTAAAACATCTAACACTAATATTGAATCAATTGTATCCAATAATCTAAAACTCATATAGCTATCACAACCACATTCACAATTTGTTTTATATTCTTCACTAACTTCGTATTCACTTACCCTACAACAAATGGAATCACTTCTATTTTTGAAACATAATTCCTGATTCTCATAATATGGAAACCACCCTATGTACTTATCAGGAAAAGCAGGGCAATAAACATTACAACTATTAAAGCTTATTATAACACAAGCCACAATAATTAACCATAATTGCTTAGTTGATTTTAATAAATTTACCTTTTTCATATCCGTTAGTATTTTTAATAAAATAGATATAGGTCCCTTTCGTTAAGCCTAACACATTCACATTAACTGAATGCCATTGGTTAGCTTCAAGATTTTGTTGAATATCCAGAACTTTATCACCCATTGTATTATAAATAGATATTCCCTCTGTTTTCTCTGAATTCGCTAAACGACATTTACGATTTCGTGTTCTATCTTTTGTCATTAATAATTCATGTGATTGAGAATCCCTGAAATCGACAATATCTTTACTAAACCTACAATATGTATTTCTGACTATTAATAAACACTCGACGCAGATATGTTATCGCTAATCAATGTCTAATATTTGTATATTATTCCGTTTCTAATACCCATGTGTTTCCATCTATATCTGAAAACTCAAACAAACCATACCCCTTTACTACTTTCATTTCTGTGTATTCTTTTGCTTCTTCAATATTTTTATTTTGTATTACTAGTACATCATTATAATAGATGCCTTGGATTGCTAATGAATCATAGTACTGCCAGTCTTCATCTTCTTTAAATACAAAATAGTCCTTAAGTTTAAAAATAAAACTCATTTTAGGTATGGTAGGAATAGTGTCAATATGATATCCTTGTATTTTGCTATAAACATAAAAATCTTCTGTAGAATCAGTATATAGGTTAAAATGCAACCAACTATCACATTCACAGCCACATCTTTCATTATATGAATATTCTTCTGATGATTCATAATCATTTACCCAACAATAAATTGTATCATTTAGATCTATAAAACAAAGCTCCTGCATCTCATAATAGGGAAACCAATTCTTATACTCTTCCGAAAAAGCTGGACAATAAACAGTGCAGCTATTTATACTTGATATAATATAAAGCAAAATAACTAAACTGAATAACTTAGTTGATTTTAATAAATTTACCTTTTTCATATCCGTTTGTATTTTTAATAAAATAGATATAGGTTCCTTTTGTTAAGCCCGACACATTCACATTAACTGAATGCCATTGGTTAGCTTCAAGGTTAAGTTGATAATTCAAAACTTTATCACCCATTGTATTATAAATAGATATTCCCTCTGTTTTCCCTGAAGCAATATAAAAGTAAAAATTAATAAAATCATCAACAGGATTTGGAAAACAGGTTATTACATTTGAAAAAGATTGCTGATATTCTGTTGTATCAACAACTATTTCCGTTCTTGTTAACACTTCTTCTGTGTCGTCCGAAATAGTTGGCATTTTCGCTGAATACGATGTTGCTGTTGTTGTACTACATGAACCAATTGTTGCACTAAATTCGCAGCCTTCTTCTATGGCTGTCCCAGAATTAAAAGTTATGCTATTCCCAGCTATAAGGTTTACTTCACTCCCAGACTCTGCAACAAATGTTGCCCCAGATTCTGCAGTGCTTATGTCGTTTGATGCCTGATATGTTATTTTAGCTCCATCAGGAAATACTTCGTTATTTGTAAGGATATAATCTTCCTGGCAACCAATGCCCCTTATAAATAATGAAGGATCTCCAATGAGATTATACGCTTTTATAAACTCCCTTTTTTTCTTTCTTCTGGTTACGGTCTTCGCATAACTTTGGCTCCAAAAACGACTCATCCCTAAATTGATAAATGGGGAAAGTTGTTCCCTGTCGTCCATCTCGTCCATCACTTTTTTCACTATTTTACTATTTGAGTAAGTATTAATATTAATAGTTGCTCCAAAATAACTTACACCTCCTCTTACTTCTCCTACATAATCAAAAAAAGAAAAAAAACTTTTACAAGCAAAACCAAAACTTATTGGAAAAACATCATAACCAAAAAGCTGAGCCAGATCGTAACCACTAAAATCCCAGCCATCTCCATCAATTCCTTCCGTATATCCATGCCCTCTGTAGACAAGCAAGGTATAAGCATTATTGGATAATGCATTTGCTACTTCGACTTCAGAATCACCATTGTATCCAGAATAAAAATTATAATCAAAATTTTGTGGCTCTAAAATTTCATCTCTTACCCATTGCATTGATTTATGAAAGCGCTTCTCTCCATCACCACTCCCGGAAAGGAGAAGTGCATTCTTTGTGAGATAATTTAAGTTCGTTTCCATATAAATGGTTTTATAAAAAAAATTATGAAGTTGTTGCTCTCCTCCATTATCATGATCATAAAGATTAAGACGTCCCACAAAAATATCTGCACGAAAATCATCTTCCTGGTTTGCATATTCCAAATCTGTTTTAGGATCTGTGGCTGAATATGGTATTTCATCCCCTGCTAATAAAAGAAAGTCTGGTCTAGTAGCAGTATTATCGTATAATCCTTTTATGTAATTCTTAATATCACTGGCTTCAGTCCCCGTAACATCTGTGGTAACCACTGTTACATCGTAGCCAATATTTCTTTTATAATTGGCAAAGTATACAAAATCATCCTCAAAATCGGGACCTGTGATTATTAAATACCTGCCTTTATCTGCTGTTGTGCTGGTTACCGTAGAATAATTATCAAAAAGTGCATTCTTATATACATTTGTTAAACTGTTGCTAACACTGGCACTTCTGAGAGCTATTGAAGAAGAACCATTATGAGTAATAGTAAAGGTACAACTTTCAATTACGTCAATCCTGTCTGAAGCAGGATTATACTGAAACGGGAAAATAGAAAAACTTATACCACGTGATCCCATTACATTAAAAGTATCGGAAATTTCATATGTAAAAGCAAATAATGAGCCATTGCTGTTATAATAATCACTCATAATTACAAAATCGGGATCCTCTTCATCTTCAGAGTAATCTTGTGCAGGAATAATTTTGTATGTCAGGTATTCCGTTTCTGTCTGCATATTGGATGTTGTAACAGTAAAAGTAGTTGCATCATCTGGAATATGTAGATTTATGGTGTATTGTGGCAAAACGGGATAACCACTATCTATAATCTCTCCAAAATCTTCTATTTCGATATAAGAATAGTCTTGGTCAATTCCAAATTCTTCATATATATTGGTATCTAATATTTCATAGGTTGGCAGAGTAAAATCAACTGTAAAACCATTATATAAAGTAGTAATAGATGTTTGAGATTTTCCGCTTATCGTAGATAACACAAAAAAAGAAAGGAGAAAAATTGTTTTTAAAATAGTATTCATCACCTAAGGAATTATAATGTTAACAAACTCTTTATATGAAACTTTTTACTTATTTTTCTTAAGTAGAATAATCTCATCTTCATGTTCAGAAACAATTTTTTGGAGATCCTCTATTTGTTCTTGTTGTTCTTTTATTGCTTCCACAAGAATAGGTATCATCTCAATATAATTCACTTTGTATAAACCTGTTTCTTCATCAAGCTTTACAACTTCAGGGAAAACAGTTAGAAGTTCCTGGGCAATCAATCCATTTTTATTTTTACTTTCTGCAATTTTTTCAGTTTGTTTTTCTTTGTCATCAATATCAGAAAACAAACTTTCTTTATAATCAAATTTTACTCCTCTTATTTTTTGTATTTTAATTAATGCACTATCAATCGTATTTATATTTTCTTTGGTATTAATGTCAGAATATTGATAAAGCACATAATAATTGACATTGTAAAGATATGCTGCATCCCAATAACAACTGGATTTTCCTAGATCGGCATCCAATCCACTACCGGGATAAATATTCATGTCCCTGTTATAAAGATCAATCATAATAGAGTGATTACCATCTTCATCTTCATATTTTGTAAAACGTGTATCCCCTTTTACATCTAAGTTATATGATGCTGTAGATAAATTACCTATTGCAACCTCACCATCTGAGTTAACTTTAATCTGTCCAAATGAATTTACAAATAAGCATAGTAGTAGTATATGAAATACTGTTTTTTTCATGATTTAAAAGTTTTAAATTAAAAAATATAAGATGGAATTGTGGTCGACCTACGAATGCAATTTGGGTATTATAATTTATAAAACATAGTATTTCAACATTAAATAAAAGTTAAATTTTAATTGCTACCTATATCTATCTTTTATTTAAATAATTAAAAAATAAAATTAAGCATATACCTCAAATTAATACAACGAATAAATATTAATTTTTAATAACAAATCGATATTAAATTTAATAAATAACCCAAGGCTTCTTTAAACATCTTAATTTATTATCCATAACGGATATAAAGAATAAAATTGAACAACCACGCATTAAGTGAATTTTGTAACTTTACTTTCCAGTATACCTTCTTCACTTGAAAAAATCGTTTTTATTATAATCAATTGTAAAAAAAGAAGGGGAATAAATGTGTTAGTCTCAAGTATGCTCCCCTTCCAGATAGTTAGTAGTAAGTATAAAAGCTAGTCTATTCTTTCTCCATAAATGGATACCTGTAATCTATAGGTGAAACAAAATTTTCTTTAATTGAACGTGGAGAAGTCCAGCGCAAAAGATTTATCATTGAACCAGCTTTATCATTTGTTCCGGAACCTCTTGCCCCTCCAAATGGCTGCTGATTAACAACGGCTCCAGTAGGTTTATCATTTATATAGAAATTACCTGCTGCATGCGTTAATTTTTTTGTTGTTGTTTCAATAACGTATCTGTCTTTTGCAAAAATTGCCCCGGTTAAACCGTAAATTGAAGTTTTATCCAGAATATCTAACGTTTCTTCGTATTTATTATCGTCATAAACATAAATTGTAAGAACCGGTCCGAATATTTCTTCCTGCATTGTAACATATTTAGGATCGGTTGTTAGAATAACTGTTGGATCAATGAAATATCCCTTCGATTTATCATATGAACCACCTACGACGATTTCGGCTTCTTTATCATTTTTAGCTCTTTCAATATACCCTGCAATTTTATCGAACGAATTTTCGTCAATAACAGCTGTATAGAAGTTTGAGAAGTCTTCCGGCCCACCAATGCCAAATGATTTAACGTCCTCAACCAAATATTCTTTTACTTCTTCCCACTTGCTTTCTGGGATATAAGCCCTTGAAGCAGCAGAACATTTTTGTCCCTGATACTCAAATGCGCCACGCGATAATGCTGTTGCCACTTGTTTGGAATTGGCTGAATTATGCATCATTACAAAATCCTTTCCTCCGGTTTCACCAACAATTCTTGGATATGATTTATAATTCTGAATATTTTGTCCAATCTTGCTCCAAATTCCCTGGAAGACTCCAGTTGAACCCGTGAAATGGATTCCTGCGAAATATGGATGAGAGAATATTACTTCACCCGCTACAGGGCCTGATGGATATATTAAATTAATAACGCCATCCGGCAATCCAGCTTCACGAAGCACTTCCATAAATACCCAGGCCGAATAAATTTGTGTTTTCGAAGGTTTCCATACAACAACGTTGCCCATCATTGCAGGGGAAGTTGGCAGGTTTCCGGAAATTGCAGTAAAATTAAAAGGAGTAAGGGCAAAAACAAAACCTTCTAATCCTCTCCATTCTGTCCTGTTCCATATGTTTGTAGATGACTCCGGTTGCATTTTATAGATCCGGGTCATGTATTCAACATTAAACCTCAAAAAATCTATTAATTCACAGGCTGCATCAATTTCTGCCTGAAAAGCTGTTTTAGATTGGCAAAGCATTGTTGCCGCATTTATTTTGGCACGATATGGCCCGGAGAGTAAATCTGCCGCTTTTAAAAAAATTGCAGCCCTTGCTTCCCAGGAAAGTGCACTCCAGCTTTCTCTTGCCTCAAGAGCAGCATTAATTGCCTCTTCTACACTTTCTTTCGTCCCTTGATGAAAATATCCAAGAACATGCTTAATATCGTGAGGTGGATTTATCTGTTTGAGTTCACCAGTTTTAACTTCTTTCCCGCCAATAAACATAGGAATTTCAATTTCTTTCCCGCGTAACTCTGTAATTGCGGCTTTTAACTCTTCTCTCTCTTTTGAACCTGGCTTATAGGTTAAAACAGGTTCATTCTTAGCTGTCGGTACATTAAAAAATCCGTTTGTCATTAAATAAGTAATTTAGGTTAACAAATAGGTCATAAAGTTAGGTAGGATGCCAACCTAAAAAAATGACAATTATTAATAAATGTCCATATATAAATATGACTTTTATCGTGTTTTAGAGACACCAAATAAGTTAACAGCATAGGTTATTTAGCTTATAAATTGAGAATCATTGTAATAAAAAACCGGATTTGTTTTCTAGTTATTAGTATACCTTAAATCCGCAGGAAAAAGACATATACCGCAGAATACGCAGAGATAACTTCACCCAAACAGGTAAAATAAAATTAACTTTATTGAGCTCGTCCTTTGTCCTCGGTTCGCGATAATCCGCTTAATTAGCGGTTTTAAAAATACACTTGCGGATTTAAGGATATAGTTTAAGAAAATTATTCCAACGTCCTCAAAACAAAAAAGGTGCAGATAGACACCTGCACCTTTTAGTATATTTAGAATATTTTTTTAAAAGAATTTTGCCCTTTCATCTTTCACATTCGCTTTTTCTGTAAGTGCATTGAGTGGTTCTACATTAGCCCTTGATTCCTTGGCCATTGTTAGTCTTTGTTTTTCCATCTCAACTCTTTCATCTGTAACTTCTGATTCGGTAACACTTGTTACATTTAGGACATAAACACCATTTGTTCCAATAATTGGTTTGCTTAAAACATTTTCATCCAGTGATAATGCTGTTGCTATTACCTTAGGTTCTACACCTGCATTGGGTATTGAGAAAGAAGAAAAACTAACACTTGCTGCATTGTTTACTTCTAATCCCAATGTTGAAGATAAACTACTAACAGAAGGAGCGTTCTCATCCTTCATTTGTTTTGCAATAAGTTCGCCTTTCTTTTCTTTGATTACATTTAATCTTACTTCTGGTAGTACCTGCTCAATTGGGGCAACACCTTCTTCTCTTATTTCGCTAATTGTAGCTATAATATATTTAGTCCCAAACTCAAATATTTCCGACACTTGTCCTTTATCATTATTAAAAGCCCACTGAATCATTTCTCTTGGTTGCTCAAGACCGGAGATTGTTCTATCGTTAGGTTTTAAATAAGTAGCCGAACGTTTGTTTAGTCCTTTCGTTTCAACAGCGCTTATGAACGCTTCTCTTGTCCTGTTGTTTGCACCAAATTCACTTGCTTTCTGGTAAGCTGCATTAATTGTTTCTTTGCTAGGATTAACTTCTCGCTGAATAATCGCTACTTTTACCTTTTTAACTTTTGGGCCTTGCTCCAGAATCTCTATGATATGATATCCGTAATTAGATTCAACCACAACAACATCGTTCTTTTTACCTTCGAAACATGCATCGTTAAACGATTGTATCATCATACCTTCTTTGAACCATCCTAAATCTCCACCATCTTGCGCTGAACCAGGATCTACGGAGTTTGTCATTGCAAGCATACCAAAATCAGCACCTTTTTCAATTTCAGTTTTTAAACTATCCGCTATCGCTTTTGCCTGCTCTGCACTAATTGTCTGGCTAGGTTGAATTAAAATATGTCGTGCATGTACGGAATCAGGACGATTATCAATTTTTAGAAGCTTTGCCAATTTATAAGATCCTTCCTCATAGTAAGGCCCATAAATATAATCTTCTTTAGCCATAAACATAGTATCATTAACAGCTAGAGGCAATTCTCCATCAACATAATATTTATTCTGATAAGGAACATCTGAATTTAATCTAACAAATTGGGATGCATCATCTACAGTTATTCCTGCAAATTCCTTTTTAACATCTTCGATTTCCCCTTTCGCATATTTATTATCTGTTTCAGAAGGAACAACCTCAAAAACAACATACTCTATATCTCTGCTAGCATCTTGTTTATACTCATTAATATGCGTTTTATAATAATCTTTAAGATCACTTTCTGTAATTGAAACTGAACTATCGGATATAGAATTGAATCGTTTTACAACATATTCGAAATCTACTTTTTTATTTGTTTCAGCAAAAGAATTCTGAGCTTCAACATCAGTAACATAAAGAGCTTTTTTAATCAGGTTACTGTATTTTGTAGAAAGTCTTTCTCTCAATATTGAATTTTCAATGTAACGTGCAAGGGCTACTCTTTCTCCAGTTGGATCTTCACTTAGTGATTTCCAGAAATTCAAAAGTTGTGTTCGGTTAACAACACCAGTTTCAGGGTTTGTAAACATTTGACGTACTATTGGGTGAGGATTATCTCCCTGAATAATTTCAAACAATTCTCTTCCGCTTACTCCCAAGCCTAATTCTTTATATTCTTCCTGGAGTATCATATCGTTTATCATATTCTGCCAGGTTTGCTCACGGACATAATTCATTGTCGCATCATCAATAGTACCTCCTGTGTTTAACTTATAAACATTGGAAAGTTCTTCTACCTGAGCCATATAATCTTGGTAAGAAACTGATTTACCTTTTATTTTTGCTATTTCAAGTTTACTTTTATTTAAAATAGCAGAACCTGAACTTACCAAATCGCCAAGGATAAAGGCCAGTAATGAAACTCCAATTACGACTGCAATTAAAACACCAGCACGGTTCCTTATTTTCTCTAATGTTGCCATCTATTTTTTTTGTTTAAAATACCTTAAAATTTTCGAGCTACGAATATAATAACTTTATCACGTTTTGATAGCTTAACAGCAAAAAAAACAGACTAGTTATGCTAAAATCTAGAGAAACTAACAAAAACAAACAATATTGATTTATTATAAGTAAAAGATTTTTGAGCCCTAAATACTCTTTTCAATGAGTTAGTCTTCTAGTTTAATACTAACCAGTTCTATTTTTGTCTGGGTTACCTTCAAAATTTTAAAATGAAATTTCTCAAGAATAATGGTCTCGTTCATTTGTGGGAGTTTTTCTGTGAAATAAATCAGCAATCCGGCTATGGTTTCATATTCATCACTTTCGGGTAACCCCAGTTCATATTTTTCGTTGATATATTCTATCTCCTGTCTTCCCGAAAACACAAATTCGGTTTCACTAATTTTATTTTCTATAAGTTCTATTGTATCGTGTTCATCTTCAATATCACCGAATATTTCTTCAATAATATCTTCAATAGTTAACATCCCCGAGACACCTCCAAATTCATCAACTACAACTGCTAAACTCTTTCGATTTTGTATAAAATCTTTAAGCAGGTTCCTTGCTTGCATTGTTTCCGGGACGAATGATACTTCAAGTAATTTTGATCTTATATCTTTTGGTTTTTTAAATAATTCCTTGTGTGTGATATAACCAATGATGTTGTCAATCTTTTCATCGTAAACCAAAATTTTAGAATATCCCGTTTCTATAAATTTATTTTTCAGGATTTCTATGGATGATTTAACATCTACAGCTGTAATATCTGTTCTTGGAATCATACAGTCGCGGATCTTCAAATTTGGGAAATCAAGTGCATTTTGAAACATTTTGATCTCGTGCTCCTCATTCTCAAGTATCATTGTATCTGTAATTCCTTCGTTAACTAAATTATCAAGATCTGTTTTCCCAAACACAAGTTTTTGTGGAACTGAATCCAGATCGACCCTTAGAAACTTCTTCAAAAAAGTATTTGAGAGAAATATTGTAAAATTGGCAATCGGGTAAAACAATATATAAAAAAACATTATTGGTACAGCAAATGCTTTCAACGCAATATTTGGATTTATCCGGAATAATGTTTTAGGAAGAAATTCAGCTGTAAACAAAATAATAATTGTTGAGATAATTGTTTGTATTACTAATATAGATGACTCTGTACTAGTAAATTTAACGATTAATGGGTCTAACATAATTGCCATTGCCAAACCATAAATTACCAACGCAATATTATTCCCAACAAGCATTGTTGCAATATATTGATTAGGGTTAGTAACGAAAATATTTACAATTTTGGAGTTTAATGAATTTTGTTTTCGATCAAGTTCAATTCGTAGTCGGTTTGCTGATATAAATGCGATTTCCATTCCCGAAAAAAAAGCTGACATAACAAGTGTTAGCAATATTACAATCGGTATGTTCATTATTTTTGATTGTGAAGATTCTGATTTGATTTTCGCATATAACGCCTCATTGAGAACATGGATATCGCAAGCACTGTAATTAGATAAAATAACAAACTCGCTTTAACACCTTCTTGAGCGGTTTGGTGTATTGAAGCAGCAAGGCTCGCTAAAAATGTAATAAACCAAACTACTTCAAGAATTATCGATGGATTAATTATCTTCTTTGACATTTACAGTTCCTTTTGCTCCTATTAATTGGTATCTTGAAAAATCCTGATTTGCTTTAAAACCATTCTCTCCAATATGAACACCGTCTTTATCTGTAATTTTAGTGAATTTTTCTGAATAAATCTTTTCGTTCTCCTGATCCCAGAATAATTCTTCTGTATTTAACTGTCTATCTGCAAACAAATCTTTTACAACTACATTATTCCTTCCTACCCATAAGTTTTGATCAAGATATGCAATTCCATATTCAGCTGTAATCATATAATTCTCAATTTGCTCATCATTGTAAAGATAGATAGTAAAACCTTTAGGAAGTTCATAATAAGGTTCTTCGTCATCTATCGTGTAATAATTGTATTCTTCTGTCTCTAAAACAGCTTTTATAAGAGCAGAATCAGAAAATATAAATTTTGAATTATAACCTGTAGCAACAGGGCTTTTCGAATCTGAAGTTATTGCTTTTATCTTCTCAATATCATTTTCACATGATAAAAGAGAAATTATGATTAGAAAAAATAAAAAATGCAGAGAAAAAATTTTAGCAAACAATTTCATCATAAAACTTAGTATTTTTCTCTGCATTTCTTATTATTATTTAGAATCGGACATTAGTAGTCTCATTAATCCAACATCCTACTGTATAGCTAGAGCCGTCTATGATATTATAAAAGAAAGCTTCTTCCTTATTTGGAAAATATTCTGAATACGTTTTAATTAAATCATTTGCTTTATCAGCAACAGAAGGATCAACTTGTTTTGCTTTATAAAATTTATCTACTGCTACCCAAAACACTGCCTTTGGCAAATCAAGATCAGAACAAATATTTAAGCTATTAGCATATAAATTACCAATTAAAATATAAGGTTCACCCCAACCTGGCTTTAATTTAGCAGCTTCCAATGCATGTTGTCTGGCATCTGAAAGTTTCTTAAGTTTATTTCCAATAATTCCAAGGCTATAATGGTATTCAGCTTTTCTTTCGTTATCTGTTTCCATTTCAATTGCCTGGGTGAAATAATCGTAAGCTACTTCATATTCTTCTTTCCCCATTGCCATTATAGCAAGACTTGAAGCAGAAAGTGATGAAGGTTCTTGTTTATGCAGATTTGCACTTGCCTGAAAGAATAAATCAGAATCTGTACACTTACTATTGTCCAAAAATTTAATGATGTTTTTAAGAAGTTCAACATCGTCTGGGGTAGACTCAAATTTTGGCGAATATAAATTTATCAGAGCTTCACAGGTAGCAGCCCCACTTGTTATAAAGTTCTGATCAACTGATTCTTTCACTTTTATAGCTTTGGGATCATTATCTGCAATATTTTTATCAATTATTTCAGTAACCCTTGCATAGTCTTTAATTACATCTTCTTCTGTAAATTCACCAGCTTTATAGAGCGTAACTGAAGAAGTAAATAGTGTTGCAAGAGTAGCTTCAGATGATTTTGCTTTAAGTAATTCTATAGACTCATTTAAGTAGCCATATGCTTCTTTAATTGAGTTAACATCATCTCTTCTATAACGCAAAAGGTCGATCCCTTTTCTGCTTAAAACACTACCTTTTTGTTTGAAATATTCAATCCTCCTATCATAGATTTGCATTAATGTATCAATCATTTCATCTTTCCTTTGAGGATTTTCTTCATTTTCTATAAGATATTTAAAAATATCAACACCATCAATGTAAATATTTTTACTTGCACTAGGACACTCACTATAGATAATTTTCCAGTATTTATAGGCATCTTTAAAATTATCATTTTTTGAATATTCTCTTGACAGAGAAAGATTTCGGATACACCTGATGCTATCCTCCCCATGCCCGTATTTAGAACCATCTTCAACACCTTTTTGTGCAAAAAGACTTGAAAAACTTAACAACGTAAAAACAATTCCTAAAAAAATGTACTGTAATAATTTCATCCCTATTTATTTTATTTTCTCACAATATATTAATGATATGCTACAAATTAATCAAATTTTGACCGGATAACCCAAAAATCAGACGAAGAAAATCTTTCTGAATATATTTGTGATTTTCTTTGAAGGAAACATAAAATCCTAAAATTGAAATAAACAAGATAGATATATTTAGTATTTTAAATTTCATTGTATTCCAATATTCTGTTCAACCCAACAAGCACTAAATTTGCGACCACAAAGATGGTTCTTTTTAACTTCTTAGCAAAAAAATTTCCATCACCACCTGTAAGAACGACCTTTAAATCAGCATATTCTATTTTTAATTCTGATACATATCCATTAATTTCAAAAATAATACCATTTATTATACCGTTGTTTATTGCACTATTGGTATTCCTTCCTAATAGCGAGTACAAGTCAGTTTTTGAAAGCAACGGAAGTTTATTGGTAAAATGGTTAAGTGCCTTGTAACGCATCTCTAGTCCGGGAGAAATATTACCACCAAGATATTCCTTGTTTTTATTTATAAAATCAAATGTAATTGCTGTTCCACTGTCAATTACTAACACATCACTTTCAGGATAAAAATAATTTGCCCCAATAACGGCAGCCAAACGATCTTTCCCAAGGGTTGCAGGTGTTTCATAGCAGTTTTTTACAGGCAAAGGAGTGTTCTCATCCAGAAGTAAAAACACATCTGTTTTTGATTTTAGAAATGGGATTAACTCCAGGTTCCTTGTATCTCTCACTGAACTAACAATACATTTTTTAATTTTTTGTTGTTCAATAAGATCATTAAAATAACTAACATCAAAATTCTCAATACGTGTTTCAAAGACCTGTTCCCGGTTTTTGAACACCCCGATTTTGGATGACGAATTTCCTATATCTACAACTAAATTCATTGCATTATTGGGTTACAACTAACCTGTTAAGTAATTCTATTGCTTCTGATATATCTTTTATTTTATCTGCTGAAAGTGTTAATTTCTTGCCCTCTTTCATTTGAAAGACCAATGGATTTGTTTGAAGGAAGCTAAGAATTCCCGAAAATACAGGTGACTGGTAAAAAGCAGAATCCTGATTTGAAATAAAATAACAAATCAGTTTTTCATTTTTCAAAATTATTTTCTCCATTCCCAGTTCTATTCCTTTCCAGCGTAAACGTACTACCTGGAAGAGTTCTTTTGTTGGTTTCGGTAAATTTCCAAAACGATCAATTAGCATTTGTTCAAATTCCTGTAATTTTTGTTCTTCTTCAATATTATCCAGTTCGCGGTAAAGTTTTAACCTCTCTGTAATATTCTGAACATATGAATCAGGAAAAAGAACTTCCAAATCGGTGTCGATCAAACAATCTGCAATGTATTTGACTTTTACTGCCGGCTCATTTTCCGCTTTCTTTTCATCAGCAAACAAATCTTTAAATTCATTTTCTTTGAGTTCAAGCATTGCCTCATTTAATATGCGTTGATATGTTTCAAAACCCATATCAACAATAAAACCACTTTGCTCTCCTCCCAAAAGGTTACCAGCCCCACGAATATCCAGATCCTGCATAGCAATATTAAATCCACTGCCTAATTCAGAAAATTCTTCTATTGCTTTCAATCTCCGCCTTGCTTCCGGTGTCATTGCTGTAATTGGCGGCGCTAACAAATAACAAAAAGCTTTTTTATTGGAGCGTCCAACCCTTCCTCTTAGTTGATGTAAATCGCTCAAACCAAAATGATGTGCATTATTAACAAAAATAGTATTGGCATTTGGGATATCCAATCCTGACTCTATTATACTGGTTGCAATAAGTACATCATAATCCCCGGCAATAAAATCAAGCATTATTTTTTCAAGTTTAGGGCCATCCATCTGCCCATGAGCAACTATCGTTTTAACATTAGGCACAGTACGCTGAACAAAAGCCTCAATTTCATATATATTTTGAACCCTGTTGTTTATAAAAAATACTTGTCCGCCCCGGGAGAGTTCGTATTCGATACCTTCTTTAATAATCTCTTCATTAAGTGTATGAAGCTCTGTAATTATTGGGTGACGATTTGGAGGCGGTGTGTTAATGATTGCAAGATCCCTGGCCCCCATTAAAGAAAATTGTAAGGTTCGCGGAATTGGAGTTGCAGTCATTGTTAATGTATCAACATTAACTTTTAGAGATTTAAGTTTTTCTTTAACCGCCACACCAAATTTTTGTTCTTCATCAACAATTAACAATCCCAGATCTTTAAACTTGATATCTTTACCTATAAGCCTGTGAGTACCAATTATAATATCGAGTTCTCCTGATGCTAACTTCTTTAAGACTTCCTTTTGAGCAGATGTTTTTTTAAGCCTGCTTATATAATCAACATTACATGGAAAATCCTTCAATCTCTCTGAAAATGTTTTATAATGTTGCAAAGCCAGAATAGTAGTAGGCACAAGTACTGCAACCTGCTTGTTATCAGCAACAGCTTTAAATGCAGCGCGAATAGCCACTTCTGTTTTTCCAAACCCGACGTCGCCACATACCAGGCAATCCATTGGATGGACCCTTTCCATTGCCTGTTTTACTGTATTTGTAGCTTTTTCCTGATCGGGAGTATCTTCATAAATAAAGGAAGCTTCGAGTTCTTGCTGTAAATATGTATCCGGTGAAAAAGAAAACCCTTCTTCTGCAACTCTTTTTGCATAAAGAGCAATTAAATCTTTGGCAATATCTTTTACTTTCTTTTTTGTGATTTGCTTCAGTTTTTGCCAAGCGCCTGTACCTAATTTATAAACTTTGGGGGCTTCCCCGTCTTTTCCCCGATATTTAGAAATTCTATGTAACGAATGAATATTTACAAAGAGTACATCGTTATCTCTAAATACCAAGCGTATAGTTTCCTGTTGCTTTCCGTTGAGCTCTATTCTTTCTAATCCTCCAAATATTCCAATACCATGATCCGCATGAACGACATAATCCCCTGGATTAAGATTTGTAAGTTCCTTTATCGATAACGAAGACTTCTTATCAAAATTCCGGTTTATTTTAAATTTATGGTACCTGTCAAAAATTTGATGATCGGTAAAACAACAGATTTTTAAATCATGATCGATAAATCCTTCGTGAAGCGTTTTAAGAACAGAATTAAATTTTATGTTTGATCCGATACTTTCAAAAATTGATAGTAACCTGTCAAACTGATTTTCACTATCTGAAAGAATATAATTTTCGTAACCATCATTTTTCCTGTTACGAAGTTCATTAGCGAGTAATTCAAAATTTTTATTAAATACTGGTTGAGAGATGGTGTTAAAAGAAATTGTTTCATCCGGGGTATAAAATCCACTATTTTTTAGACAAATAATCTTTTTTGTAGAAATTTTCTCCTGAAGTGTGTTATCATCTAATATCAAATTATTTTTTTTAATAGATTGATCTTCTTCAATAGCAACATCGGGATCTGTATTTTCAAAAACCTTTTTTACAGCATCAAAAATCAATCCTGGAGATTCAATCCAAACCAATGTTTCTTCTGGCAAAAAATCCAAAAGCGATTCGCTCGTCCCCGTAATTTTGGGATTTTGAATATTAGGTACGATGTAAATTGATTCTAACTTTTGTTTTGACAATTGAGTTTCAATATCAAAAGTTCGAATTGTATCAACCTCATCATCAAAAAAATCAATCCTGTAAGGCAATTCATTTGAAAAAGAAAACACATCGACAATAGAGCCCCTAACTGAATATTGTCCAGGCTCATACACAAAATCAACAAGCGTAAAACCATACTCAATCAGGACTTCCTCGATAAATTTTATTGAAATATTTTCACCACAATTTAGACGTAGTGTATTTTCTTTTAACTCTGATTCGGTCGCAACTTTCTCCATTAATGCTTCCGGATAGGTAACGATAACTAATGTTTTAATATTTTTACGTTGTTCCTTAAAATCCCGAATAGCATTAAGCACAGCAGTCCTTAATACAAGGTTTGAGCTTTCAGCTTGTTTGTATTGAACAGAGCGTTTGTATGAAGAGGGAAGAAAAAACACCTCATCCTCATCCAAAAGGCAAGACAAATCATTCTGGAAATACGCTGCTAACTCTTTATCCTGAAGAGTAAAAAGATGAACTCCGCCAGTATCGGCAATAACAGATGATGAAAAAAGAGAGTATGAAGAACCATATAGATTCTTTAGTTCTAATCTCTTGGTGCTATTCTCCTGTACTAACTTTTTAAATAAATTAAACTGAGGCAGTTTATGATACGATGCAATTAACTCGTTAACTTCCAAAATAATCGATGTTTTAAAGGGATGCAATATTGGGAATCTTTTTCAAGATATTCAAGAAAAATCGCTACATTTTAACACTAAAAAAATAAAAACATGATAGTCTATAAATTCGGGGGTGCATCCGTTAAAGACGCTGAAGCGATTAAAAATCTGGGAGAAATAGTAAAACTCCAAAACAGTGGTAAACTGGTAGTTGTGATTTCCGCCATGGGAAAAACCACAAATGCCCTTGAAAAACTAGCAATGGCTTATTTTCATGATAAAAAAGAGAAATACAATATATTAGGTGAAATAAAGAACTATCATTTAAGTATTACAAAGTCATTCTTTTCTTTTAAAAGCTGCGCTTTTAAATCAATCAACATTTTTTTTCAAGAACTTGAAGAAAAAATAGAAAAATCTCCTTCTCTCAATTATAATTTTGAGTATGATCAGATTGTATCTTATGGAGAATTGATTTCGACAAAGATTGTAAGTGAATATTTAAATTCTATAGCCATTGAAAACAATTGGATTGATATTCGATTATGTTTAAAAACAGATAATACTTACAGAGAAGCAAAAGTTGATTGGGAACTATCTTCTAAAATGATAAAATCCAAATTTAAAAATGATTTCTCAATAAATATTACTCAAGGATTTATTGGATCAACAATTAATAATTTAACAACCACACTTGGCAGGGAAGGATCTGATTATTCTGCCGCAATTCTTGCTTATGTTTTAAATGCTGGTAAATTAACCGTTTGGAAAGACGTTCCCGGGGTATTAAATGCAGACCCAAAATATTTTGAAGACACCATAAAACTTGATAAAATTTCTTATCTGGATGCCATCGAACTGGCCTATTACGGCACAAGTGTGATACACCCCAAAACTATACAACCCCTTAGAAATAAAAAGATTCCCCTTGAGGTGCGCTCCTTCCTGGATATTGGAAATACAGGCACAATAATTTGTGACGAGGAAACAGAACTAAAAGTTCCTTGCTACATAGTTAAAAAGGAACAGGTTCTTTTACAGATATTTCCAAAAGATTTTTCTTTTATAGAAGAAGATAACCTCACTATAATATTTAATTGTTTTTTTAAATTTGGGTTAAAAGTTAACCTCATGCAGAATTCAGCAGTAAGCTTTAACGTTTGCATTAATAATGATGATACCAGGATACCTAATGTTATGAATGAATTGAAAAAAAATTTTATTCCGAACATAAAAAAAGATTTAGAACTAATTACCATCCGCCATTATGATGATATAACCACGCAGCGTGTAATTATCAATAAAAATGTCTTGCTGACACAAAAAACAAAAGAGACCATTCAAATGGTTGTTAACTTATTAAAATAAGTACAAAGTAATATTTTAACATATTAATATTTTGTCTAATTAAACTCATTTTATATGTTTGCACTTTCAATTTAAAGTTTTATTTGATAGTGGGGTTAAGGAAAATTAAGTTAAAAGGAATACCAGAACCTATTGAGGTTAGTGAAAATGGTAGTGAAATAATCTATAAAGGAAAAAAAATAAATTTCCATAAGATTAAATCAGAAAAGCATAAAAATGGATTTTATGCTTGTTCTGTTGCTGGGAAAAGTATATATGTTCATCGGATTGTAGCTGAAGCGTATGTCGAAAATCCAAGACCAATCGTATACAAAATGGTCTTACACAAAAACGGTGATACATTAGATAACAGACCTGAAAATTTAATGTGGGGAGATTCATCAAGTCTTTATCAAAACAGGGTAAAACTAGGTATTGCCGGTGCCGGACAAAAAACAGACAAGAAATACAGGGGAAGTTCTACTATTCCTTATGAAGAAGCTCTAAAGATTGCCGAAAGACTTGATAACGGTGAGCATGCTAAAGATATTTGCAAAGAGTATGATGTTTCTGAGATGTCTATTGCAAGGATCCGAAAAAGATATTGCAATCAAAAAAATGCTTCTCCAAGGTATGGTAAAGATATCAGAGAGACAGTTATTCGATTAGCTCAAAAACATAGCGCAGCAGATGTGTCTAAAATCACAGGGATAAAATACCATACGGTATACAGATGGCTAAAAAATGAAGGATCAATAGTACCTGAGAAGCCTAAATCATCTGTAATTGAAATAACACATTTGCCTCCAGAAAAAGCATAAGTATGTTTTACCCATACAAAAAACGAGAATCCAAATAATTTAAGGATTCCTGTTAACAAAAAAGCTACGCTTTGTTTTTTATTAAAACAGATAACCAATTACTAACTATAGAAATGTTTACGTACATTAAAAAAAAAATCAAAAAGAGACACCTTAAAAAAACCTTTAATGAATATGGGTTTGAAGTAAAAAAATTCCAGGTAGTACCATTTGGAGAGGTAGAATATGCACAATGGCTGCATCCATTTGAAAAACCGAAAGAAATTACAGAATCCAATATTTCGTTTTATCAAAAAATAACGAAAAAAGGTAGTTTAATTATAGATATCGGTGCCCATACAGGTGATACCACAGTCCCTATGGCATTAGCTGTTGGAAAAGAGGGAAAAGTCCTTGGACTTGAGCCTAACAAATATGTGTTTAAAATTCTGGAGAAAAACGCTCAATTAAACAAAAACCGGACGCAAATTATACCTCTCTGTTTTGCGGCTACCCGTGAAGATGGAGAGTTCACATTTAATTACAGTGATGCTTCTTTTTGTAATGGAGGATTTTTATCTAAAATAAAAACTAAACATCACAAGCATAACTTTACTTTAGACATTGTTGGAAAAAACCTGCAAAATTACCTGGATACTAACTACCATGAAGATCTGGAAAAACTTAGCCTAATAAAAATTGATGCGGAAGGCTATGATAAAGAAATAATAAAAACAATTCCTCAGATATTAGACAACTATAAGCCTGCTTTGATGATTGAGTGTTATAAACGACTCAATAAAGAAGAAAGAGATGAATTATTTGATGTGGTAACCAAACATGGTTATCACCTATTCTTCCTGGAAAATTTTGAAATGTTTGAGAAGTTAGATCGAATAAACAGAGAGAATATGATGGATCAAAAACATTTTGAAATATTAGCTCTCCACGAAAGTAAAATCCAGAAATACGGTATTAATTAAATAAAATAATAATTTATAATATAGGTAGTCCAAAAGAATAACTCTGACAGGTCTAGTGCCTCTGTCAGGTTTTAGCAATTAATTGATTTGTAACCTGTCAGAGTTCGAAGAACCTGACAGAGTTTACAATCCATTGACTTTTTAGACAACGTCTTATATTATTTATAGCAGAAATATTCTCAAAGCTTTTTTAATCACAAAAATTATATGAAGAAAATGATGAACATGATTCTTTATCAGATCCCTCTATCATATGAATTTGTCTTGTAAAAGAATTTAACACATCATAATAAACAAAATCTGTAATTTCTCTAACATTATCATACAAAGGCTTATTGGCCCATTCATGTCCTCCATTACAAATTGTAACCAAATAACAAGGTTTGCCCAAATTTACCAAATGATTATAAATTGAATATCCGCCAAATAAAATTAAATATCCGGGGGTTTCTATTGGGCAATAATGATGTGCAGCGGTTGCATATGGGACTAAATTATCACACGTTCCATGAAACAGTTGTGTTGGAATAGCATTTTCCTTCGTAATCACATCTAAGGTTGTAATAGCCCCTGCCATGCTTACAACACCAGCATATTTAAAATTTTCTGGCAGAAGCACCTCTTTTCCATCTTGTTTAACTGCATCCCAGTATGCTGCATGTATAACTGTTTCTGCCCCTGCACTGCTTCCCAGGATAACAATTTTACTCGTATCGATACCAAATCTCTCTGCATTCTGGATCAAGTAACGTGTCGCCCTTGAGAGGTCATATCCAGCCTGTAGAAAAGAATTTATTTTATTCGGCGCAGGTTGATCGCACCCAAAGGATTTTCCTTTCATCGTAAGCGTATAATCTATTGTTGCATTTACATAACCTTTATAGGCCATCTTTTCTGCAAACTGGTTATACATACCATTATTTCTTTCTCCTCCACTAAAGCCCCCTCCATGAACATATAACAATAATGGACGCAATGTTTCCTTGTCATTTTTGGGAATATAAACATCCATTTTTAATTCTTCATCGCCTTTTACAGCAAAAACCTCTGTTATCATTTCAACTTCACTAAAAATAGAATCAACATACCTTTCCTGCGCAATAGAAGGATTTAATAAAACATAAAAAAACAAGAAATTAATTATTAGCTTTTTCATAGTACACTTAACAATATAATTTATTAAAGCTGTAATAATAGTTTAAACTCTTTGAAAAATATACTCTTCTGAAAAAAAACAGCGAGGTTAGGGATCTTGACCTCGCTGTTTTCGAATAAAACTAATTACTATTCAGCCATTTCAGAAAAGGAATATTTTATTCTAATAAGGTAAATTTTGTTTTTAGATTATCTTCTGAATTACCGCCAACATAAATAATAAAGTCTCCGGGTTCTGTAACATATGTCATGTCATTTTTATAGAATCCAAGTTCTGATGGATTAATTTCAAATGAAATATTCTCTTTTTCCCCTGCTTTAAGTAAGATTTTTTTAAATCCGGACAATTCTTTAACCGGACGAGTTACGCTTGCAACTAAGTCCCTGTAGTAAATTTGAACTACTTCTTCTCCATCGTAGGATCCGTCGTTTAAAACCGTTACCGAAACGGTTAAATTTTGTTGCTTTGTAATTGTATCCTGACTAAGTTTTAAATCTGAATATGAAAAATGAGCATAACTTAATCCATAGCCAAACGGATATAAAGGAGAATTCTCAACATCTAAATAATTGGATTTAAACTTTTGAAATGTATCTCCTTCCTGAGGCCTACCTGTTGTTCTTGAACGATAATAAATTGGAACCTGTCCAACATTTCTTGGAAGAGTCATTGTTAATTTCCCAGATGGATTATAATCACCAAAAATAACATCTGCAATGGCATTTCCGGCCTCAACGCCCAGATGACCAGAATATAAAATTGCATCAGCAAGGTTAATTTCTTCTGTCATAGCCAATGGCCTTCCACTTAAAACCACTAAAACCAATGGTTTACTTGTTTTAGCCAAAGACCGTATTAATCTTTTCTGGCTTTCTGGAATTTCTATATTTGATCTGTTTGAGGATTCTCCACTCATCTCACTGGATTCGCCAACAATGGCAACAATAACATCTGAACTGTTTGCAACTGAAATAGCTTCTCGAATCATTACTTCAGGAGAACGTTCATCAATAATAATGCGTTCTCCGTTAGCATTAACATTTTTTGCAAATTCAGGATCATCTGAGATATTGGCCCCTTTTGCATAAAGAATTTGTGTATTTTCACCAGCAATATCCTTAATCCCGCTAAGAACAGGCACTGACAGTTTCCAGTCTCCGGTAGGAGCCCATGTTCCCAACATATTTCTTTGATCGTTTGCCAATGGACCAATTAAAGCAATTGTACCCGTTTTTTTTAATGGAAGTAACTGCTTCTCATTTTTCAGCAACACCATTGATTTAGTCGCAGCTTCTCGTGCAAACTCTCTGTTTTCTTTAGTAAGAATATCCTTTTCTGGTCTGCTTTGATCATTGTATCGATAGGGATCTTCAAATAATCCAAGTTTATATTTGGCTTCAAGTACCCTGCGGCAAGCTTTATTGATATCTGCTTCTGATATTTTACCTTCTTCAAGTGATTGTTCGAGAGTTGTTAAAAATCCCTCTCCAACCATATCCATATCCAAACCTGCTTTTAATGCTAAAGCTGAGACTTCCTGCAGATCCCCCAATCCGTGTGCTATCATTTCATTTACTGAAGTGTAATCAGAAACAACAAATCCGTTGAACCCCCACTTATCCCTCAATAAATCTGTTAGTAACCATTTGTTACCTGAAGACGGAATTCCATCTACATCATTAAACGATGACATCACACAACCTACTCCTGCTTCAATCGCTGCTTTATATGGCGGGAAATATTCGTTATACATTCGTTGACGGCTCATATCAACAGAATTATAATCCCTACCTGCTTCAACAGCACCATAAAGTGCAAAGTGTTTTACAGTTGCCATCATTGTTGATGGAGATTTAAGATCATCTCCCTGGTAACCTTTCACCATTGCTTTAGCAATCTGGCTCCCTAAGTATGGATCCTCACCTGCGCCTTCTGAAACTCTTCCCCATCTGGGATCCCGAGAAATATCCACCATGGGTGAAAAATTCCAAAATATACCGTCTGCTGTTGCTTCTGTTGCCGCAACATGGGCAGTTTTCTCTATTAATTCCATATCCCAACTGCAAGACAAACCTAATGGTATAGGAAATGTGGTTTTATAACCATGAATAATATCTGAGCCAAATAACATCGGAATTCGCAATCTACTACCATTGACAGCTAACTCCTGGGCCTGACGGACTTTCTCTGGACCATAAACTCCAAATATTCCCCCTACTTGTCCTGCTTTAATCTTTTCTTCTACTCCTGTACTAACAACAGAGCCTGTAAGAATACCTCCCCCGGGTGTTACTAAGTTAAGTTGACCAATCTTTTCTTCGAGGGTCATCTTTCCCATTAACTCGTTTATAAAACTATCCATCTCTCCTACTCCTTGATTTTCTTTATTTGACTGACAAGAAAAAAGGAATAATAAACTCGTTATTAGTAAAACATAATACTTCATAAATATTTAATCTATCAAATTCATACAATTACTCATATGTAAAACCAAGCTTATCAAGTCCGTTCTTAATATCCTGATTTTTCATAAAGTACTCCCAAAGAAGACCTGACCTATAATTTTCAATCATAACAACAATTGTCCCCTGATCAATGGCAAGATATCTTTTAGGAAACCAGTTATGCTCTTCACTAAATGCATCATAGAAACCAAATTCACCTAGTAATTTATCTCCTAATTCCGTATAAAAATACCTGGCTACTTTCATACTTTCTTCTGGTGTATAAGGAAATGATGACAATGCTGCTGTTGGAGAAATTACCGAGTAATCTCTATCCGGATCATGGGCTGCATAGCCTGTTTGAGGATCTTTTCCTTCATAATCCGGAAATTCAACCTCACCTGCAGCCATTCTTTCGTAATCTAAAATTGAGTAGCTCGCTGTTAGTCCCCAGCAATTCTCTCCGTATCCTTTAAAATTATTAGGATTTTCAATGCAATATTGCCTGTTTATGAGCGTATGATTTTTATTATGTCTCCAATAATCTGCATATCGGTCTTTTAAATTACGTGGATTCAATCCAAGGAAGGAGTAATGAGACCAGAATAACGGTCCTCCTCTTGTTATGCCTGAGTGTTCTAACTCAAGTGGCATACCATAATATACATCATTACTTTTTATCTCTCCGTTACGGGCCCAACCCTTGTGGTAAGCTTCAGGAGAAATAGGGTGTGTTGGTGAAGAAGCTGCCATAACATATGTTATCAAGCATTCATTATAACCTGTAATTCTATGGTTCATCTCCCAATTGTATTCAGGGGACCAATGCCAGAACAACACATCTTCTCCATTCTGATACCAGTCCCATTCGATCTCTTCCCATAATTTGTTTAGCCTATTGGCAAGCTCTTGTTCTTTTTGATTACCTGTATTAAAATACTCAATAACTGCAATCATTCCTTGCGCTAAGAATGATGTTTCAACAACATCACCTCCATTATCTTTTGTACTAAAAGGTTTTACTTTTCCTGTTTCACCATCAAGCCAATGAGGCCATACTCCGTAAAATCTATCTGCCTTTTCAAGAAACGTTGTTATCTGTTCAAATCTTTCAAAACCTTCTTCTCTGGTAATGAACTTCCTTTCAATTCCAGTTAAAATAGCCATTAACCCAAATCCAGTTCCCCCGGTTGTAACAATATTTTTATCGTTTTGTGGATAATCCCCATTAACATGAAATCTTTCCCTGGTCATACCGGAATTAGGTTCCGCCCCATCCCAGAAATACTGGAGGGTTGTATATTGTATAAGCGTAAGAAGTGAATCATTAGAAATTGTCTCATCTGTCTTATGGTTCACATACGGATTATATCTACATTGTGTAAGAATTAATAAAACTAAAGACAACCATAAAATTACATACCTCTTCATATCTTCAATATATTAAAATGTAAATCCAAGCTTGGTTAATGCACCTTGTATCTCAGGCGCTGACATAAATAAATCCCATAGTAAACCCGTCCTGTAATTTTCAATCATAAGAATAATTGGTCCTTGATCAATTGCAATATAAGACGATGCATACCAGTTTTCTGTAACATTAAAGGCATCATAAAAACCATACTCACCCCAGAGCCTGTCTCCAAGTGTATAATAAAAATGCCTGATAACATCCATTGATTCATCCGGAGTATAGGGTAACGATGATACTGCTGCGCTTGGGGTTATTACTCCACGGTCGTTACCCGGGGCATGTGCAGAATATCCATTATTCCCATCACTGGCAGTAAGCCCCCAACAATATTCTGAATAGCCAATATAATTTATTGGATTATCAACACAGTACGCCCTGTTTATAAGCGTATGATTGACCGTTTGTTCCCAATAATTTGCATAACGATCTACAAGATTTCTCGGATCCAGCCCAGTAAATGAATAATGTTCAAAAAACATAGGGCCACCATAATCCTGCCCAAGGGGCAGAATAATATCATAAAACTGATTTCCATTAACCATGCTTGAACCTCCTGCCCAGCCTTCGTCATAAACTTCTTTTGTAATGGAATAATCTGTTGAAGAGGCAGCCATAACATATGTTATTAAAGCTTCATCCCAGCCTCGTATTTTCATGTTTTTCTCAAAATCGTAATTTGGGGACCAATGCCATGTTAATGAGTTTTCATCTTGCGTGTACCAGGTCCATTCAATCTCATCGAGCAAATTATTTATTTTACCTATTAATTCGTTTTCTTCACTATCACCAGAATCCAGGTATTGACGGACAGTTACAAGTCCCATTGCAGTATAAGCCGTTTCTACCAGATCCCCTCCATCATCATCAGAACTAAATGGTATTGCTTCTCCTGTTTCACCATTTAACCAATGTGACCATGCTCCGTGAAATCTTTCAGCAGAAGCTAAAAAATCTATCATTGTTGATAACCTACTTATTCCTTCGGTATGTGTAATAAAACCTCGCTCTATTCCAACTAAAATGGCCATCAAACCAAAGCCAGAACCACCTGAGGTTACCGTACTTACTGAAGTATTCCTCTCGCGGGTAAGTCCACTGGTTGGATGTGCAAAGTCCCAGAAATATTTAAAAGTCTGTTCCTGAATTAATGTAAGCAGTTCTTCATCAGAAATTTCAGGAAACTTATTTGTACTATCAAGTTGTGTATAAAATTCTTGTGCCAAGCCCTGGAAGTCTTTTCCTATTTCGGCTGATAAATCAGAAGATATAATAAACTTTATCTTTCGATAATAGGGTAAATCATCTGTTACTTTAAATGTATAAACAGAATCTGACACTGCCGTTGTTTCGAAGTTATATGTAAGACTTCCGAGTACAATACTTGCATTTGATTCCAGGTTTTCTTTTTCTATTTTCTCGGAGAAAGAAACTTCTATTATTGGATTAAATGAAATATTTTGAATACGTGCCCCACTTTCTATCTTTTCTCCATCAATCTTTAATTCGATTACTTCAAGCGGTAAAGAAAGTGTAGTAAAAATTAAACTTAATCCGGGAAATTCTTCTTCGTTTATTCCTTTTATCTCGTTGGTTATATTAAGTGTGTATGATTGACTTTCATTGAGTAGGTTGGCTGGAAGTATGGATATTGTTTTATCTTCATCCAGAAATGAAATATTAATTTCTAACAGGTTATCTTGATTATCATATAGCTGAATTGCACTCTCAGCAGAAGTTTTGTCAAGTGCCTGAGAAAACCTAATAACTATAGGTTGATCCAATGGCAAATCATTATTCTGTTCTGTAAACGATAAAATTTCATTTCCTACATATACAGAAACTAATTGCAAATTGCCAGTGCTTGGTTTTGTGTTACTGTCTTTTTTGCATCCTATTAACAGGAAAAACACTAGAATTATGAAACCAAAATACGATCTCATGAAATTTATTGTATGGGGTTTAATAAAAGAGGTTGTCTGAAAAGTTTCTTTTCTAACGAATATGTTCCCGACTTGGCTCGAACTGACCGTGTTTGTCAATTAACTGTCATATCTCGATTCCGCTTGATATGACAATTAACTAACTTTTCAGACTCCCTCTTTTATGTCAATTAATCTATTTTTCGTTATCGTATAACTGTCCTACTTCAGAATCAGTAAATGGAACACTGAATATTCTAAATTGGTCAAGAGAACCTTTAAAGAATTTCTTTCCTTCATCTGTAGCTCCTACAAAATCATCATAAACTGCCCAACTGGTAGCTTCATTAGAAGAGGAACCAATAAATCCAAGAGCCAGAGAACCTTCGATACCTGCTAAAGCAGAGCCGTCATTATTTTCTGTTTTAAGGCTTAAATCAGCTAATAACCACTCAGCACCAGAAGAAATCCATCTGTAAGAAGCCCATTTTATACCGTTGATATAAATGGTTTTCTCTTGTGTTGCAGCGTTAACTGTCATAACAAAATGAGTCCATTGTCCCATAATCTGCTCGTTAATATAAGCTCTATCTGGAGTAGATTCAGTAAGGTTATCAATAGCATAACTCCAACCAGAAGAAGTACCATCAACATAATTAACACTTAACTGAGAATTTACTTCTGTCCATGCAGTAGCTTTAGGATTTGATTCGGCATTGGTTCCTACGTTCACATGATCGGTAGCCATTTTCAAGAATATTTCATCATACGCTTCTGATGTAGGATCATTTGATCTTCTTCCCATTTCAAGGAAATAGCCATTTTCAACGCCTAATCCCATTACGAACCTTGTTTGAGGATTTCCACTTGAAGCTTGTCCGTTATAATCATCGATATCTGTTTTAAACCAGAAACTAATCGTGATTGAGGAACTAATTAGATCATCATCAGCAGCAACTTCCACAAGATTTCCTTGTCCATTGAAATAAGCCGCAGCATTTGCTGTTCCTCGTCTATCTGTTTCATAAGTTAAAGTCTCAACTGTTGTTACAGTATGATCGCCAGCTTCATCTTCTGCAGTTCCTTCATCAAAACTTAAATAAAGCACCTGATAATCTTTTTGAGGAACAAAAATACCTGATGTCCTGAATGATAATGAATTTCCTTCGTACGCAGCTCCATTTGTCCCTGCAATAGTTGCAGCCAGAGCAATTGTAAACTGACTTCCTCCAGGCCAGCCATTTGATGGAGTTAAAGTAACCGTAGCACCATCAACAGCAACTGTATAATCTACAGCTGAACCATCGTCTGTAAATGTAATTGCAAAAGTTGTTGTTGTTGCAGTAGCAGCATCAATTTCTGAAGAGAAGACAGCCTGAATAACGGCATCTTCAGGTACATCTGCGGCTGCAGTAACACCTGCAAGATCTATATCTCCTGCTGTTAAACTAACGAGCGTAAATGTTGGATCTTCATCCTTCTTACAACTGGTTATTACTGCCAACCCAAGAACCAGCATTAAACTCAAAATTAAATTTAGTCTTTTCATAATTATTGTCATTTTACATTAGAAATTAAAATATTGAATTTTAGTTATCCCAGTTGGGATTCTGTTGCATTTTTCCTTCTGAAAGATCGATCTCCTGTTGAGGAATGGGCAATAGGTTATGTTTACCTTCAACAAAACCTAAGGGGCCTAACACCTCTTCCATCCTTCCCTGGCGTTGTAGATCAAAATACCTTTCATCTTCAAAAGCCAGCTCAACACGTCTTTCTTTCCAAATTATTTCTCTTAAATTCTCTTGATCTGTTTCTGTAATATCAGGCAGAATAGTATCATCGCCGCCACGAGCACGTTCCCTCACCATGTTGAGATACGTTAGGGCATCACCCCGTTTATCGTTCTCATTTAAAGACTCCGCTGCAATTAGGAGAATATCAGCATATCGGATTATTCGCCTGTTATAACCAAAGTTGTCTTCTGTGTTATCTGCTCCATCCATCTGAACTTTCTGGTTATAACACTCAATCTCAACTATATTATTCTCACTATCGTACAAAGTATCAGTTGTATTGTTACTTCCAATTATCAAAGTCCCATTAACAACTTCACCAAGAAAAATCACTGAAGATTCACGTCTGGGATCACCTTCTTCAAATGAACTAAGAAGATCCCATGACGGTCTGCCAAATCCCCACCCCCAGTTCGGTGTCCCTCTCACACCTTGTGTATTTCCGTATTGATTACCTCCCAAAGAGCGACTGCCATCCGGTAATGCTCCCAATTCAAAAATTGAACCTGAACCGTGTTGTCCATCAATTGAGAAGACGTGTTCAAAATCAGAATCCAGGGAATACTGTCCTGAGTTAATAACCTCAAGTGCATATTTTTCTGCATTTTCATAATCCCCCCTGTGAAGATATACCCTTGCCAATAAAGATTTTGCAGCACCTTTTGTTACACGCCCCATATCTTTATCTGCATAATCGCTTTTTTCTGGCAGGTCACTAATTATCTCCTCTAAATCATTTAGGATTATTTCCTGGTAAATTTCTTCTTCCGGGCTTCTTTCTACTGTTCTTTCCGTTACAACAGTTGTTATTTTTGGGATATCACCAAATAACCTTACCAGGGTAAAATATGTGTAAGCCCGAATAAATTTTGCCTCTGCAATATATCTGGCTTTTAAATCTTCGTCCATCTCTATTGGAGGCACTTTCTCGATAACTACATTTGTATATTTAATAGTTTGATATAATGTTTGATACCAAGCCAGTATATATGCATGCGATGCATTATATGTAAAGGCTTCAAAAGATTGCAAATCGGGATTTGATCCATCTTCACTTCCTTTTGTCTGATCATCAGACATTATATTTGCCAGTGGGTACCCTCCCATATACCACCAATTCCTCATATTGCTATAAGTTGCATTGGTGACCAAAAGCGCATCGCTTTCACTCACTGGGAATGTCTCATCAGTAATTGTTGTTAATGGTGGATTCTCTAAAAATCCTTCTGAACAACCAAACAACACTATAAAAATGAAATATTTAATTTTTGTTAATTTCATGTCTGTTGAGATTAAAAATTAAGATTAACACCAATACCGTAAACACTTGTTACAGGATAAACACCTTTATCAATACCATTACTTGAAACATCGCCCCCAATTTCAGGAGTATACCCAGTGTATTTTGTTAGGGTAAACACGTTTGTTCCTTTTAGAAATATTGTTGCTCTCTGCACACTAATTTTTTCCAGGATTGTTGATGGCAGATCATATCCCAGGGTAATATTTCTAAGACGAAAGAAAGATCCATCATAAATAAACCAATCTGACTGGCTGTAATTAACACCCCCGGAGGAAACTCTTGGTTCTGAATTAGAAGTCCCTTCACCATTCCAGGCATTAGCAACACGAGCCTGATAGTTATATTGACCCGTTCGAACGGCATCTTTTCCATCGTAAATCTCCCGTCCGAGTTCTCCCTGGAAATCAAGAGAAAGACTTAATCCACGATAAGAAACATTTGTACTTAGACCAAATATAAAATCTGGTGTTGATGAACCGATATAAGTCCTATCGTCTGTTGTTATTTCTCCATCATTGTTTACATCTTCATACCTAAAATCCCCGACATCCTGAAGAGATAATTTTGGATACATTTCCAATTCATCCTCATTTTGAAATACCCCGGCTACTTTATATCCGTAAAAATATCCGATCGATTGTCCAACTGCTACACGCTTAACATTTTGTCCATTACCAAGATTTCCAAGTGGCAAGAAGTTGTCTGCTCCAGTATCATCGCCCATTTTTGTAACTTCGTTACGTACAGTAGACCCATTTGTACTGATTTCATAGAACAAAGATCCTGAATTGCCTCTCCAGGTTAATGCATATTCAAGGCCTGTATTAAGTACATCGGCTGCATTAAACTTAACATACGTAAATGATCCGTTACCTGCATGTCCAGGTAAAGGAAGATCTATTAAAATATCTTTTGTAACTTTTCTGTAATAATCTATCTCCAGTACTAATTTATCCCTTAAAAATCCAATTTCTGCCCCAACATTTGTTTGGATTGCTTCTTCCCATCTTACCAATGGATTTCCTGTTGTACCGTAGGTTGATCCAGCATATAAGGCTTCATCAGTTCCGAAAACTGCTCCCTGCTCATTACTAATTAATGTATATCGCTCATCTGTTTCTACTTTATCATTTCCAACAATTCCCCAGCTTCCCCTAAGTTTCAAATTATTAACAATTGCAGAAGTAAAAAAAGGCTCTTCGGAAACACGCCATCCGGCAGCAAAGGAAGGAAAATTCCCCCACCTGTTTTCCTGGCTAAACGCAGAAGAACCATCTCGTCTAAAAGTTGAAGTTAGAAGATATCTATTCTTGTAAACATAATTTGCCCTAAATAAGTATGATACCATTGACTTTATCGTAGCAGTATTTTCAATCTGGATATCAGTTAAATCATTTGACAGGTAAAGTATTTCATCTCTTAGTAAATTCCTTCCTTCACCCTTAAGACCTTCTGTATTATCTTCCTGTGCTGTATAACCTGCAAGAATATCGATATTATGATCGTTAGCCTCAAAATGATAATTTAAAGTATTCTCCCACAACCAATTTTCTTTTGAATATCGATTCTTACTCAGCCTGGTTTCATCGTTATATTGTTGAGAAGTAACAAAAAACACCGGAGTAAAACTTTGTTCGTCATAATATTCCAGATCCAATCCAAAGCTGGAACGAAACGTAAAATGATTTAAGAATGTATATTCCCCGTAGAAATTGCCAACACCGCGTATCCCATCTTTTGTATTATTAGTATATTCAATAGATGCTACCGGATTACCGTTACCACGGTTTCCGTAAAAAGTCCCATCATCGTTATAAGCAGGATCTGTTGGCCAAGCCCTTAGAGTCGAGGCTACAATATCCGGGGCATTTTCCTTGTTGAATGTTGAGAATGTCAGGTTATGCCCTAAATGTAAATTTTTTATTGGCTTATAATCATTATTTACTTTAACTGAAATACGATCATAAGAAGAGCCCGGTATAATACCCTCTTGATTATAATATCCAAAAGATGCATAATACCTTGATTTTTCTGCCCCTCCACTAACCGACAATTGATAGTTTTGTACAGGAGCATAAGATCTATAAACTTCTTTTTGCCAGTCTGTATTTTCAAGAAGATTAAGGTTATTGAATGTACCTGGCATAATCTGGTTTAATGCTGTTGCAAACTGCCTGGCATCCAGCATATCAACATACTTCTGTATTGTTTGAAGTTCGTAATTTGCAACAAACTGGATATTGGCTTTATCATTAAAACTACCCGATTTAGTGGTGATAATGATAACACCATTCGCCCCCCTGGATCCATACATTGCTGTTGATGATGCATCTTTAAGCACTTCCATGGATTCAATATCAGCAGAGTTTAAGTACGTTATATCATTCAGGATAACTCCATCAACCACAAAAATTGGATCCGGATTCCCAAATGTACCAACACCCCTTATCCTAACTGTTGGGGCATCGCCCGGAGCACCAGAATTACTGGTTACCCTAACACCTGCCACTCTACCTTGCAGGGCCTGTTCTGGAGAAACAGATTGGATTTTAATCAAATCAACGCCTCTTACAGAACTAACCGAACCGGTTAAATCACTTTTCTTAACCCTTCCATATCCGATAACAACGACTTCTTCTAGAGATTGCGTATCCTGATCAAGATTTATAGTAAACTGAGTTTGATTGCCTACCTTGAATTCTTCTGTGATATACCCTACATAACGGATTTCAATAAAATCCTCTGGTGTGACAGACAAAGTAAATTCTCCATTATAGTCTGTAATGGTTCCTTTGGTTGTACCTTTAATAATTACATTTGCTCCTATTAGAGGTTCCCCGGTTACTGCATCTGTTATTTTTCCGGCTATTTCATTAGTCTGCGCATAAGTAATTAAAGGAATTAGTATGGCGAATAAATTAATTAGTATCTTTTTATTCATCGTATTGATATATTTTATCGATTAAAGATTTTGAAACCCCGTTTTGATTAATTAACAGAGTTATTGTTGATTGAATACTAAACAGTTCAATCTCATGTGAAGTTCATCTATACCCATAGTTTATTTCTGTTAGTAAATATTCGTGTTTTCGAAAAGCTAAATTATCCTAACCAACATTGTTTCGAAACATCAAAAACACACCATAAATTCTCTATTCAAAAAAAGGAGTAACTATTACCACATCAAAAACTCACCATTTACAAATACACCACAATAATTTACTGCTAAACAAATACTTACAAATTATTGTTTATGATATTATTCTACTTAAAAATCAAAAAAAACAGTTGTAAATGAGTTCAAAAACCATAGAAAAGTATATTTTAGTATAAATTTGACTAAAACGGTATAGGCTTTCCGGGATGAAAACTTTCGATGTGTTATTAAAAATATTATTTCTTTTTATTCTTGTAGAAAAATCTTCAGGAAGCAATTTTGATTATCCCAAATCTACTTTTCATATAAAAAACTTCTCAAAAATTGAATATAAAGCAGAGAACCAAAACTGGTCTTTAAGTTGCGGACATGATGGATTTGTTTATATTGCAAATAATGCCGGCCTTCTTGTTTATGATGGTTCAAACTGGGATTTCTATACATCTCCAAACATAAATAATATTCGTTCTGTAAAAGTTGATGAAAAAACAGGAAGAATATACACCTCTGGATATCGCGAAGTAGGATTTTGGCAATGGGACTCTATCGGTTCCCTTCAATACCAATCGTTAAGGCCACTTATTGAGGATCAACTATCAGTTAACGAAGAATTCTGGAAAATAGAGATAACTGGGGATAAAATAATCTTTCAATCGTTCTCTGGTATTTTTATATTTAATGGTAAAGATTTTAATATTCTTAAACCTAAGACATTTATTAACTCATTTTCTGTTGTCAACAAAAAGATTTTACTTCATATAATGAATAAAGGAATTTATGAGCTTTCAGGCGATTCCATTATTCCATTTTTTATCGGGGATATCTTTCAAGATAAACTGATACAATTTACTTTTAATATTGGAAATGATAGTCTTCTAATAGGTACAGAAAACAACGGACTTTTCTTATATCACAATAATAAAATCGAGCCAGCTTATCCGGAATACAAAGAATATTTTAAAACAAATACAATAAACAGGGGGATTTTATTAAATGACTCAGTTATTGTGATAGGAACCATTCTGGATGGCATTATTGGTATATCTACTGATGGAGAAACCTTATTTAAGATAAATAAAGATAATGGTCTACAAAACAATACTGTTTTAGGTTTTTCTGTTCAGGATAAGAATCTCTGGGTATCTCTTGATAAAGGAATTTCCTTTATTGACTTTTCTATTGACCCAGATTATGAGATGCACGAAATAACTGATGTTGGAGCTGTATATTCTGCTGCATTATATAACAACAAACTATATCTTGGGACAAATCAAGGATTATATTTAAAAGACATAAGTGACGGAGATGATAAATTTATTCTTGTTCAAGAAACACAAGGGCAAGTATGGGATTGCTCTATTTTTGATGATAAACTCTTTGTCGGGCATAATTCAGGAACTTTCTTAATTGATCACAATACCACAAAAAAAATATCTGATGTAAGTGGCGGATTTTGTATTGTAGATAATCCTTATGAAGTAAATACACTTATCCAAAGCACATATTCAAACCTTGTTTATTATAAGAAAGAAAAAGGTCAATGGAAAATATCTCACACCATCTCAAATTTTATGGATCTGATTCGATTTATAGAGTTAGACCATCTAAATAATGTTTGGGCCGGCCATATGAGAAGGGCAATCTTCAAAATTCAGCTGAATGACGAACAAGACAAAGCACAGAAAATAACTTACTATGGAGAAGAGTCTATTTTCAAGAAAGAATATGGTATTAATGTATTTAAATTAGAAAACAGAATTGTATTTACAACAGGTGAAATATTATATACTTACGATGACATAAATGATTCTATCGTCCCCTATTCACAAGTTAACAATTCAATTGGGGAATTATCAAGAGCACATAGAATTATTAAAGCCCCCAATCATCATTATTGGTTTATTACGGATAATTCAGTTGCTTTATTACACTTTAAATTAGATAGAATAGACCTAATTAAAAAGTTTCCTTTCTCTCTATTTAATTCTAAACTAATTGAAGGATATGAGAATGTTATTCCTATTAGCGAAAAAAAAGCAATCTTATGTCTAGAAAATGGATATGCCATATTGGATGCAGAGGCTATTGCCCAGGATAAAAATCTGCATAAACTAACAATCAAACCTAAAAGGATTGCTGTTTTCGGAAAATCAATGAAAGAAGAAAGGCTGCCAATAACTTCAGATAATTTTGTTATTCCTTTTTCAAAAAATAACATCCATATAAACTATTCATTCCCTTATTATTCAGCCAAAGGAATTAAATACAAATATTTTATTGAAGGGTTGAATACATCGTGGTCTGAAGCAATAGACAAACCTGAATTTGAATTTAATAGGATTCCGCCCGGAGAATATATAATAAAAGTAATTGCTGAAGATGAGTGGGGAGAGCAAAGTTATCCTCATGCACTAACAATAAAAATTCTAGCTCCATGGTATTCTTCTATTGTCGCAATCATTTTGTATGCAATACTTTTAATAACTATTGTTTTTACAGTAAGACATTATTCGATAAAACGAATTAAAGTAAAAGAAAAATTAAAACGAGAACATAAAGAACAAGAGTTAATAAAACTTCGAAACCAGAACCTTCGGAATAAATTATCTTACAAAAGCCAGGAACTTGCAAATTCCACAATGTCTATCATTAAAAAAAATGAATTCTTACTTAAATTAAAAGATGTTTTGCAGAAACAGAAAGATGATCTGGGAACAAGATATCCTGATAAATATTACAATCATATTGTCTCAAAAATTGACAACCATATATCTCAGGGAGAAGACTGGAAAATATTTGAAACAAATGTTGAACAGGCACATGAACAATTTATTCAAAAACTTATCACTAAATATCCCCAGTTGACCCATTCAGATCTTCGACTTTGTACTTATCTTAGGATGAATCTATCATCAAAAGAAATTGCCCCACTAATGAAAATTTCCATAAGGGGAGTTGAGAATCATCGTTACCGAATACGAAAAAAGCTTGATTTACCATCAGAAGTCAACCTAACTGATTTTATTCTGGGATTTAAAATATAATCCATATGCCTTAAAACATAATGAAGAAGAAAACTTTAAATAAGTTTAGATTCATGAACTGTAGATGAATTGTAAAATTATTTTCAACAAATAATCTTGCATATCCTAATTAAATTGAAAAGTTCATGTTAAAATTACTTAATTTTGACACGAACTTTTTTTAATCTATGATTGAGCAAATAAAAAAGAAAATAGATAGTTTGCCCGGATATGTAAAAAACAAATACTTTGTTACTTCTGTTATTTTTGTTTTTTGGGTTACCTTCTTCGATCAGAACAAACTTATTGACAGATATAGAAATCTACGAGAACTCAACCAACTTCAGAAAGACAAAGAATATTATATAAATAGGATAGAGGAAGAAAACAGAAAACTTAATGAGTTAGGAAAAGGTAAAAACCTTGAAAAATTTGCCAGGGAACAATATCTAATGAAAAAACCTAATGAAGATATTTTTGTGATATTCGAAGAAGACTAAATCTCTCCCCTATCCAGTTTCCTATAGATATTTAATATTTGTTTTGGACTATATGCACCTAGTTTGATGTTTTTTCGTGTAAGTAGTTTTTCAGCTTCAATTTCCACATTTCCTTTTTTGAAATAATTATCATGCAGAAAATTAAGACATTTTATCAATTTAAATGCATCAAACCAACGAAATAGCCTTTTCTTAAAATTTATTTCTGTTGATGAATTACTAAATGCCTCTTTTAAATGTTCAATTAAATTCTCTTGTCCTAAAAATAAATTTATCCCTTTAGGTAATTCCTCCAGGTAAATATTCTCACTGTTCAATAACGCGTGATATAAAATTGGTATGTAATCAAGGAAGTATTTTATTTCAAGAAAACTCTCAAATTGATATGTCTCAAAATTTTTATTATCTGATTCAAGTATTTTAGAGATTACCGGTCCCGTACCAAAAGGAACCCTGTTCGATGCCCTGGGAGAAGGAATAACCCGCGTTGATTTAATATCATAAAAATTACCCAATGGAATTATTTTATGCAAGAAATAGAAGTCTTCTCCCCCTTGTCGCCTATTCATCCCTCCTTGCTTCACATATGCCTCTGCACTCACATTAAAACAAGATCCAACGGTATGAAAAGCATAAGGAAATCCAATAAACTTCAAAGCCTGCACAAAATAACGAAGATGAAGTTCGTATTTCGTTATTGCATCATATATTTCTATATTAAATTCATCTCCTTCAAGCGGGTGTTCAAAATACACGTTTGCCCCATTGGTTTTTGGAAACTGTTGATAATGAAAATCTATCTCCAAGAAAAAATTGTCATCGCATTTAGAATCAGCATCAAAAGAAATTATAACACCATCTTTTCTTCCTAATAAATTAAATCGATTGATTGCTTCATCCATTCCAACTTTACGGGCATAACCTACGCCAGCATACTTTCGGGGTATGTTGCTAATATTTAGCACAAACAGTTGAAAATTCCCTGTAGAGTTTTTTTCGCCCCACGCTGCTAATATTTTTTGTGTTTCTGCATTGTATTGAATGATTTCCTCTGTTTCTGTTTCAGAAGAATTAACAACTACTATAACTTCAACAGGAATAAAAGATAATGCAGCTTTTTGGAGAGATAGTATGGTATCAAAAATTTGTGGTTCCTTATAGCAAGGAACCACAACAATATATTTTAAATTTTTATTTGGAAAGGCTTTGATCCTGGGATTAAAGCCTTTTTGATTCGACAAATATCGATCGGCAAAAGACATGAATTTTATTCAAGCCCTTTTTTCTTCTTATAATTTTCATTTAATCCTTTTACTACATCTTCTGTAATATCAAGGCCATCATGAGCATATAAGATATTGCTGCCAAAAGAGTAACTGAATATATATTGATATTTATTGTCTTGATTAAATTCTTTTAAATATTGAGTTATATCCTCAATAATTTGTCTATTCATAACTTGTTCCTCTTCGGCAAGCTCCATTGTTAACTGATCCCTCAGGTTAATAAGGTTCTGTTGCTCTACGGCTAAATCCTGTTGCATTTGTTGGGCTGTTGTCCGGGTTATCAATCCCTTGTTTGCTTTATATTGAAAATCCTGGTATTCGTTCTCGAATTTTTTTGATTTCGATGCTAACTCTGCTTCAGAAGTTTTTTGTTTTTCCTGAAATTTTTCTCTTAACTCAAAAAATAAATCGAAGTTGTTAATTAGTGTATCAATTTGAACATATGCAATTGGCTTATCTCCAGATGGGATTGTTTCATTCGTAGTATTAGCTCCACTGGCTGAACCTTTTGTTCCTTTAGTAAATTGTAAAACAAACAAACCTGCTACTGCTGCAGCCAAAATAACGTTAATAATAAGCTGTCCTTTTTTCATTGAGTTAATTTTACTTTATTGATTGTGAGCGCAAATATATAATAAGATGTAGAATTAACGAAAAAGGAAGCTAAAAAAACAATTAAAATTCAGGACAAGGAACCATCCCCCTCTTAATTTTACGTGGAGGCATATTAAATTTAAATACTAACGATATCTCATGAGCACCCCATGCCTGGGCTAAAAGATTTGATACAGTAAAATCATAACTATAACCAACACTAAAACTTTGAAGTTTATAACCGGCCAAGATAGTAAATGCATCACCCCTTGAATAACTAACTTTTGGCATTCCCCTGTACCAAACTCCAAGAACCAACGGCATTTTATGCCAATAGAAACCTAAGTCAAGCTGCTTTTGTTTATTTTGATACTTAAACTGATAGGCAAACGTAAGCGTCTCATCAATGGGGCGTAATAACCTACTGTTTTTAACTAAAACAAATCCTCCGTATGCAGCGATTTTAAGGGGAACAATATATTCATCTGCATACAATGAGAGGTTTGGTTTTAAAAGATGATCGACTGTCGCCCCAAACCAGACCCTTTCTGAATAAACAAGCATTGAAGTACTAAAATCAATATCCCTTGCTTTATTATCAACAGTTGGAGTTACAACTTGTGGCGTATTAGTTTCTTCAGATAAAACATCATCGTAAAATCGTAATTTATAATAATCCAATCCCATCTCTGTATAGTACAGGTGTAGACCGGGACGAACACTCCAGGTTTCAAAGATTTGGAAATTATAAGAGTATTGAAGTCCAAAATTCATCACGCCCATATCGCCGCTACCTGCCATGTCTTTTAATGCAAGAATACCAACACCGCTATTAAAATTTGAAAAATAGTGATCAAACCCAAAAGAAAATGTCCTAAAAGATACCGGCAATCCCGGCCATTGATTTCGATATAAAGTAGTAACCCTACTACCATCAATAGCACCAGCAAAAGAAGGCCCTAAATAAAGGGGATTGGAATAAAATTGCGAAAATTGAGGGTCTTGTCCAAAAGACTTGGCTAATCCAATCAAGAGTAAAAATCCTATATATATTAACTTGCGTAACAACTTTACCTTTTTATTATCCTTTATATACGTAATTAAACAAAATGAGTTTAGATTTTCAATTATTTTAACCTTTGATTGAGGAATTATACTTGTTTGCGTAATTTATGTTATAAAAGATATAATTCCTTTGACGAACCCTAAAATTAATTTGATATACCATTGGGTTTTGTGGTTTAATTAAACTTCAATCTTAACATCTAAAAGTTAGAACAAAACATATTATTTCTATTCTAATTAAAATGCAACCATTTCTTATCGATTAAATGGTTGCAAAACCAATTTAACGGTAACAAATAAATATAGTTACAAGATTTTGCAGTAATAAAGGAGAATACTTGCTGTTAAACAAGTTTTTTTTCTTATTATGGTTATTTAACTATAAAATTTTTCAATTCGTTAGACGAATAAATTTGATAATCGCCTTGGTCGTTACTAAAAATTAAATATCCTGAGATTTCATTTAGACCTTCAATTAATGCTATCGATTTTTCGATACCCATAACCATACAAGAAGTTGCATAAGCATCAGCAGTCATACAATCTTTAGCAAAAATCGTAGCACTTAAGATAGTTTTGTTAGAAGGAAAACCTGTTTTCGGATCTATGGAATGGGTATACTTAACACCGTCTTTTTCGTAAAATTTTCGGTAATTCCCGGAAGTCGCCAATGCCATATCCTTTAAATACATTTTAGCAACCATTTCTTCGCCTGCTACATTATTATTTTCTTCCGGTTTATCCAAACCAATTTTCCATACCTGGTTATTGGGATTCTTTCCTTTCGCTTTTATTTCTCCCCCAATTTCAACTAAATAGTTCTTTATACCTTTTGTTTTAAGGAAGTCAGAAACAATATCAACTGAATATCCTTGAGCGATAGCATTCACATCAAGATAGATCTCTGGTTTTTCTTTAACTATTTTACCATCTTTGATATCTACCATATTTAATCCAACATATTGAACTAAGCTATCAATAAGGGCTGTATCAACATTTTGCTTGTGGCCAGCACCAAACCCCAAAGCATTAATAATTGGCCCAACAGTTAGATCAAAGTAGCCGTCAGTATTCTCATATACTTCTTTTGATTTATTAAAAACAGTAACAAAATATTTATCAAGTTCAACGTTAGGTTCGTTATTGTTAACCCTGGAAATTATAGATGTAGAATCGTAGGTTGAAAGAGATAAATCAAAAGCATGTAATAATGAGTCAATATCATTTCTTAAATCCCCAACATTTATATTCTCATAGGTTATATGATATGAGGTTCCTTGAGTAAAACCGGCAATCTGAAGATATTCTGTGTTTTGATTGTTATTTCTGACAACTGCAATAATTATAAGACCTATTAATATTATAAGGAATAATAGAAAGTTATAAAAGTTTTTCATTTCAGACTTGATTGAGATATAGAAAAAATAAAGGCGCTAAGTTAATAATTTAGCGCCTTTACTTTTTATTCTTTATCCACCGAAATCATCAAAATCGATCATTTCGTCCGGAACACCAATGTCATACAGCATTTTCTCTACTGCACCAGTCATCATTGGGGGTCCACACATGTAATATTCTATTTCTTCAGGTTCTTCATGAGAACTAAGGTAATTATCATATAAAACCTGATGAATAAATCCTACGTAGCCTGTCCAGTTATCATCTTTATGAGGCTCTGAAAGAGCTATATTAAATTTAAAGTTTGGAAATTGTTCCTCAATTTTCCTAAACTCATCCTCGTAGAAAATTTCTCTTTTTGAACGGGCTCCATACCAGTAAGAAACTTTCCTTCCAGATTTTAAAGTATGAAATAAATGGAATATATGAGAACGTAATGGAGCCATACCGGCACCACCACCAATATAAATCATTTCCCTGTCTGTATCTTTAATAAAAAACTCACCATAAGGACCTGAAACTGTTACTTTATCCCCAGGTTTCCTTGAGAAGATATAAGAAGAACAAATACCAGGATTAACATTCATAAATTTACCTTTAGCCCTATCCCAAGGTGGTGTTGCAATCCTGATGTTAAGCATTACAATATTTCCTTCTGCAGGGTGATTTGCCATTGAATAGGCCCTGTAGGTTTCTTCCGGATTTTTCATCTTTAAATCCCACATACCAAATTTATCCCACTCATCACGGAATTGTTCCTCAATATCCATGTCTTTAAAGTCAACCTCAAGTTTTGGAACATCAATTTGGATATATCCTCCTGATTTAAAGTTAAGCGTTTCTCCTTCAGGTAATTTAACAACAAATTCTTTGATAAATGTTGCAACGTTTTTGTTGGATACAACTTCGCATTCCCATTTTTTAATTCCCATAACTTCTTCAGGAATTTTAATCGTCATGTCTTCGCGTATCTTAACCTGACAACCAAGTCTCCAGTTATTTTGTTGTTCTTTACGTGTAAAGAAACCTGTTTCTGTTGGTAAAATTGATCCTCCACCTTCAAGCACCTGACACTTACACATTCCACATGTACCGCCACCGCCACATGCACTTGGTAAAAATATGTTTTGTGTAGAAAGTGTTGAAAGAACAGTTCCTCCAGGTGAAACATCAAATTCTTTATCATTAACCTTTAGCTTTACATTTCCCTGTGGAGTAAGTTTTTTCCTTGCAAAAAGTAATATTGCAACTAATAACAATATTATAATAAGAAAAACAATTACGCTAATACTAACTACCCCCAGTTGCGATGTTAATAAAATCATCTTCTCTATATTTTAAAGTTTAATCCCCATAAAACTCATAAACGCAATACCCATCAATCCTGTGATGATAAAAGTAATACCCAGCCCTTTCAAAGGTTCAGGCACATTCGAATATTTTATCTTTTCCCTGATTGCAGCAATACCAACAATTGCTAGAAACCAACCTACTCCAGAACCAATTCCGAAAGAAGTTGCTTCTGCAACAGTAGCATAATCTCTTTGTTGCATGAATAATGATCCTCCCAATATTGCACAGTTAACAGCAATAAGAGGCAAGAATATACCCAAAGAGGAATACAATGCAGGAGAGAATTTCTCTATTATCATTTCCACTAATTGCACCATAGAAGCAATTACGGCAATAAACATGATAAAAGAAAGGAAACTAAGATCTACATCAGCCAAACCAGGACTTAACCAAGCCAACGCTCCTTCAGAGAGTAAGTACTTATCAATAAGATAATCAACAGGCACCGTAATACCTAACACAAAAACAACCGCTATTCCAAGTCCAACTGATGTTTTTACTGTTTTTGATACTGCCAGGTATGAACACATACCAAGAAAGTAGGCAAAAACCATGTTGTCTATAAAGATGGACTTGACGAATATATTAAATAAGTTCTCCATGCTATATTATACTTTTTTATTTTTCTTCTATCAACTCTTTGTTCCTACTACGCTGAATCCAGATGATAATCCCAACAACAACAAGTGCCCCTGGAGGAAAAATCATTAATCCATTGTTAACATAACCTGCACTATAAACTGCTTCTGGGATAACTTTTAAAGTTCCTAAACCCGGAATACTTAATGTACCAGATCCTAACAATTCTCTAAAAAAAGCAACGATAATTAGAATTAACCCATATCCGGCAGCATTACCAATGGCATCTAAAAAAGATGGCCACGCTTTATTACCCATAGCAAAGGCTTCTAATCTACCCATGATAATACAGTTTGTAATAATAAGACCAACGAAAACAGAGAGTTGTTTGCTAACATCATAAGCAAATGCTTTTAGGACCTGGTCTACTAAAATTACCATACTGGCAATGATTGTCAGCTGAACAATGATACGAATCCTTGGAGGAATTAATTTACGCATCAATGAAATCACAACGTTTGAAGCAGCTAAAACAACCATAACTGAAATAGCCATTACTATTGATGGTTGAAGCTTTGCTGTTACAGCCAGAGCTGAACAGATACCCAATACCTGAACTGTTATAGGGTTACTGGATCCAATAGGATCTTTTAACAGCTTAATATTCTTTGTTGAAAATAATGGTTCTCTTTCTTCCGCCATCTTAATTCATTTTAGATTTTAGATATTCTTCATAATTCGTAAAGCCATCTCTTAACATAGCTTCAAGTGCTTTACTGGTAATTGTCCCTCCGGAAACGCCATCAACCTCATGTACGTTTTTAGCTCCAGTCTTCACAACTGATATTGAAGTAAAACTACCATCCTCAAAAAGTTTTTTTCCCTCGAATTGCTTTTGGAACCATTTTTCTGCAATCTCTGCACCTAATCCCGGAGTTTCCCCTTCATGATCAAAAGTAGCTCCAAAGACTGTACTAAAATCACTATCTAAAGAGACATAGCCCCATATAGGCCCCCATAAACCTTTACCTCTCAAAGGGAAAATATATTTATCTCCTGATTCACTTGAAAAAACAAATACAGGTAGGTTCATCTGACTTGGATCATCTTTTTCCAACTCAGATTTAAGTTCAATTCCAAAAGCATCTACACCTTCTACGATTTCGCCTTTTGTGTTTAACACAAAGCTTTCCTTGATAAATTTATCATATTCCCCTTCAACATAGGTGTTTTTGTCTTTTGCCTCATCAACAGACTCTGCTGCATTAACTGATTTTAAAATATCAAGCTTTTTTGCAATTTCAACATTCTTTTGCTGATGTGGCTTAAGTACAGTTGCAGTGAAGGACAACAAGGCAGCAACAATAATTACCATTATTGCTGAAAAAATAAAAATATATGTATTACTAAAATTTCTCATTTTAATTTCCTTTTATTGTTCTTATTGCTCTGTTTGAGTTACAACTTTTAAACGTTTCATCCTTCGTTTTATATTTCCCTCAACAACATAATGATCAATCAATGGAGCAAATACATTCATTAAAAGTATTGCTAACATCACACCCTCAGGGTAAGCAGGATTTAATACCCTAATTAATATTGCAAGGAAACCAATTAAGAAACCATAGATGTATTTTCCTTTGTTTGTTTGTGCTGCAGAAACAGGATCTGTAGCCATAAAAACAGCACCAAAAGCAAAACCTCCAATAAGCAAATGTTCCCAGGCTGGAATTTCCATCAATGCATTTACAGCAAATGCATTTAAGATAAGTCCCATTACAAGACCTCCGGCAAATACTGAAAACATAATTCTCCAGCTTCCGATTCCTGTAAGTAATAATATAACTGCGCCAATAAGAATGGCTAATGTTGAGGTTTCACCAATTGAACCAGGAATTAATCCTAAGAACATATCCATTGGAGAATATTGTGCTATTCCGTTTGTAAATTCTGATGTATTTTGTGCTGCCTGACCAAGGATGGTTGCTCCGGAAAATCCGTTTACAATATTTCCATCGCTTGCAAAATTAGCAATCCACACAGAGTCTCCAGACATTTGAGAAGGATACGCAAAGAACAAAAATGCCCTGGCTGTTAGTGCTGGGTTTAGAATGTTCATTCCAGTTCCACCAAAAACTTCCTTACCAATAACTACCGCAAATGCTGTTGCAACAACAACCATCCAAAGTGGAATGTTTACTGGTAACACAAGTGGAATAAGCATTCCTGAAACCAGGAACCCTTCATTCACCTCATGCCCTCTAACCTGAGCAAAGATAAATTCAATACCTAAACCAGTTACATACGATACAACTACGATAGGCAGAACTTTTAATGCTCCAATTCCTATCATTTGCCAAAATGTAGCATCTATTCCCAGAGAAATGAAATATTGATAACCTGAATTCCAGATTCCAAAAAGTAAAGCAGGAATCATAGCTATCACAACAACCGACATAGTACGTTTCATGTCGATACTATCTCGGATATGGGAACCTTTATTTGTTACTTTATTTGGCACAAAAAGAAAACTCTCAAACGCATCGAAAGTAGAATGAAGTTTTTCAAACTTTCCTCCTTTCTCGAAGTTTGGCTTAATTTTATCAATATAATTTCTTAATGCCTTCATTTAATCAAACCCTTTATATTCTTTTTAATTCATTTCTTTGATCATCAAATCCAAACCTTTTCTAATAATGGATTGAATTTCAATTTTTGAAGTACAGATAAATTCACAAAGAGCAAAATCTTCTTCTGCAACCTCATAGATTCCCAATTTTTCCATTAGATCGATGTCTTCAACCAATATCGCCTTAAGCAATTGCATTGGATAAACATCCATTGGCAGGACTTTTTCATATTCTCCTGTCATTACAAAAGCTCTTTCTGCACCGTGATAATTGGTATCTAAGGCGTATTCTTTATTGGGCGTTAACCAAGATATAAATGCTTTCGAGAAACTAAATTTCCCTAAACCAGGTAATGCCCAGCCAAAAAACTCATAATAATCACCTTCTGGAATAACACTTAACTGTGAATCGTAATAGCCAATAAAACCTTCGTTTATAATTTTAGAGCCTGTTAACGGATTACCAGATATATAGCGAACTTTTCCTTCGTTGATATTATCTTTTATAATTTGAGTAATGGAAGCCCCATTCAATATTTTATAATACTTTGGGTTCTTAACTTCTGAACCAGCCAAAGCAATAATTTTTGAGGCATCATAAGTCCCTGTCTCAAAAAGTCTACCTATTGCTGCAACATCCTGAGGTTTTAAAACCCATACAACTTCCCCCTTATTAATAGGATCGATGTGATGAATTTGTACCCCAACATTTCCAGAAGGGTGCGGCCCATGGAAATAATTAACCTGAACATTCTTTGCTTCAGTAAATGCTTTAGCAGATGGATAGTCCTTATTAATATTAACATGAATTTTTCCTTCAGTCAGCCTTGTTAAAGCATTTATTCCTGTTTGAAACACATGCTCTTGATCCTGCATTACAAAATCATAATCAGGAGAAAGTGGCGATGAATCAAACGCTGAAATAAAAATAGCTTTTGGCATTTCTTCAGGATTCGCAATAATATCATACGGTCTTTGTTTTATAGAAGGCCATAACCCAGACTTCATGATATTCTTAATAACGTCTTCCCTGGTTAAGCTTAAAGGATCTGCTTTCTCAAAAGAAACGTATTCATCAGTCTCTGCAGCCTCAACGACAACTTCAAGAATTTTTCGCCTTTCTCCCCTGTTAACTAAGCTAACTTTACCACTAACAGGTGATGTAAACAAAATATCCGGATTTTTTTTGTCGAAAAATAGCGGGCTACCTGCTTTTACCTCATCTCCCTCTTTTACAGTTAATTTGGGAGTCAAACCACTAAAATCTGTGGGCTTCAATCCATAAAACTGAGAGCGATCTGCCTTCACTGAAATCTTTTCAGCCTCTCCCTTCAGTTTGATATCTAATCCCCTCTTAATTTGTATTACTTTTGACATTTTTATGAGTCAATTTTTATTTAGGAGCACAAAATTAATTTTTTTTAAAGTGTATACAACTTAAAAAATATTGTTTCAGCGATATTTTGGAATAAATCTATATATAAAAATATTACGACCCTAAGTTAAAAAGCTATATAATTAGCTGGCAATAAAAAATATGATAAATCGTTACTTTAATTTACTAAAAACAAAAATAATTATGAATTATTCTAAAAAATATAAGACTCTCACCATTTTTTCTATTGCTTTTGTTATTTTAACCGCTAAAAATCTACTATTTTGTTTTCAGCTTAATGCTTCTTCTGAATCTACTATTAAAGATAAAATATTTAATGAAAATATTAAAACTGTTTTAGCTTATAAAAAAGGAGATTCTCTTTCTTACCCGGTTATTCAATTAAATTCAAGGGAAAAAATAATTATTTCGTTTGATGATCTCTCTATTGATATGATAGATTACAGGTATAAAATTTATCATTATAATTCAAATTGGGAACAATCCGATCTTTTTTTTAACGATTATGCAAAAGGTTTCGAAGAAAATCCTTTTGATGATTATTCGTATTCAATGAATACGTTTGTAAAATACACGCATTATAAACTCGAGTTGCCCAACCAGGATATTCAAATTTTACTACCTGGAAATTATGCAATTGTAGTTTATGAAGACAATGAAGAAGAGCCCATTTTCATTAAACGATTTTATGTTGTTAGTAACAAAGTAACAATCACTTCAGAAATTATAAAACCATCGATTAGTCTCTATTCAGATTCGCACCAGGAATTACGAATAGATATTGACTTAAATAATATAAAAGTTGATAATCCAAGGGGGGATATTCAATTATCTATTTATCAAAACGGCTTCCATGGACATTCTATTGAAGGTATATTACCCGAATATTTTTCAGGTAGCGGATTGCACTTTGAAGATGAAAAAAAACTATTATTTCCCGGAAAAAGGGAATATCTAAATTTTGATTTAAAAAATCTGGAATATCTATCCAAAGAAATTGCTATTATTTCATATCAATCACCATACTATCACATTTATCTTAAGCCGGATAAACTCCATAAGTTTGATCCTTATTTTTATAACCAGGATTTGAATGGAGGTTTCCTGATAAAAAATGATAAAGGATTTGAAGATGAGACAGAAGCGGATTATGTATATGTAAATTTTAACTTACCTATGGAATATCCTATTATGGAAGGCAACATATATATTAACGGCGACCTTTCAATAGGAAGCAATCCTGATGACTTTAAATTAGAATACAATTTTGAGGATAAAGCCTATGAGAAGCAACTCTTCTTAAAACAAGGATATTATGATTACGAATACCTCATAATTGGCCCTAAAGGAGATAAGTTACTTGATACTGAATATCAGGATAATTATTTTGAAACTGAAAATGACTACCTCATTTTTGTTTATCAAAGAGATAATTCTCTACAGTACGATAAAATAATTGGCTACCAGGTAATAAATTCAATTGAAGACTAATTAAAGAAAAATATAAAATTGAAATTATTAGTTCGGCCCTATTTGTTTTTTAATTACTAATTAAAACAATTAAAATGCAATAATTAATAATTTGTAATTAAAATTTGGTTTTTTGTTTTAAATTATTCATTTTTGAGGCAAAATTTTAAAATCAAAAAGCTATGTCAAAAGAAAGTGTTGAAGATTTACTAACCCGTGGGGGTGAAGACGAAGAATTTAGAGCGAAATACAATTTAGCTACCACAAAAGAAAACTTCGTTGAATTAGCTAAGGCAGATGGATATGATTTTACAGTTCAGGAACTTATGCAAGTTATCAATGAAAATGGTGATACTTTCGAATCATATGGAAATCCTCCAAAACGCAGCATCTGGTGGTAGTAATACTACGAGTCGAGACTCGAAGTAATTTATACTTTAAAAATCTTAACTTTTTTGTAAAAATCCTAATTATTCTCTAATTAGGATTTTTTGTTTTCATCCATAGCCAAAAGATTATTTGCTTAAATTTAACCTCTACTAATCTTTTTTATAAATTCAAGTATGATGTTTATGATAAGAAATATATTAGTGTTTTTCCGAGAAAAAGCATACCGGAATTTAACTATTTCAAGTGTACTTATTCTGTTAAATGGCACTATTATTTTTCACTATGCAGAAGGATGGAATTGGCTGGACTCCCTTTATTTCTCAGTAATAACACTCACAACAGTTGGCTATGGCGATCTAAGCCCACAAACAGATTTCGGAAAAATATTTAGTATTGTTTACATCCTCACAGGCATTGGTATTATATTTGGATTTATAAATGCCTTTTATCAGCACAGGGTATCTTCGATTGAAAAATACAGAAAACAAAAGACGTAAAAAACAACACGCCTCAATTTACAAAAAGACATTGCCCCTTTCACTTTTTTAAATTTAAGTTTATTAAGTTCGGAAATTTGTAAACTAAACAAACTATGCTACTTTTGCATCGAAATTAATCTGTTTTAATTATGACTTCAGAAGAAAGACTAAAGAAACAAAAAGAACTTGTCGAAAAAATTGGCAGGCATTTTGATAAAGAAGGGTTCCAGCCAATAGCTGGAAGAATATTGGGTCTTTTAATGGTAATGGACAAAGAGCAATATACATTTGATGAAATTGTTGAAGAGTTAAAAATCAGCAAAAGTTCAACAAGTAATGCTTTAAGAAACCTTGAGATCCGCGGGCTCATTGAATACATTACATTACCCGGTGACAGGAAAAGATACTTTCGCATGAAAACGCAGAACAGCTTTGACATGCTTGAAGAATTTAAAACAAAAACAACGAAAATTAAAAATCTTTTTGACACCATTGTTGAGCTTAAAGCAGATAAAGATTCGAAAAACTGCCAAGCTTACAGATTATACATTGACATGGCTGAATTTATTTTAGAAAATCTTGGAGATTTAAAACACAGGTTCGAAAACAAATAAAAAAATTTAATCAATTAGTTCTGAAAATTATAAACTTATTAGATAATCATGAATAAGAAAATTGTTACAGTATTAACCGGATTTGCCTTAATAACTTCGGTTTTATATGGCCAGGATAATCCATTGGAGTTATCGCTGGACGAAGCCGTAGATTATGCAATGCAGAACAATAAAACACTGCAGAACGCAAAGGATGATGTTAAAATTGCAGAAGAAGAATATAAGAATTCAAGGAGTTCCGGTCTTCCGAGTGTAGAAGGGGCTGCAAATTACACAACCAATTTCAATTACGAAGTTGAATTTGGTATGGGTGGGAGTTCAACTACCAACATCCAATATCCACAAGGGCCTTTAGAATCAGGTGAAGAAGAGGTATTTAATTACGTAAATAGTTTGTTTAGTTCTCTTGGAGGGAGTTCAACTATAACAATGGGAGACCAGGTAAATGCAAATGTCCAGGTATCTCAATTAATTTTTAGTGGTCAATACTGGGTCGGGTTACAGCTCGCTAAACTTGCTAAATCAATGAGGGAAACCAGCTTAAAATCAACAGAACTTGATATAAAGGAGCAGGTAAAAAACGCATATTACATGATTTTAATATCAGAGAGACTAATGTCCGTTATTGATAAAAATAAAATCGTAATTGAAGAAATTTATACACATACAAACAACATGTATAAAGTTGGTATGGCAGAACAAACTGATGTAGACCAGATACGAATTAACCTTTCTCAACTGGAAAATTCCAAAAAAGAAATGGAAAGAAACATTCAGTTATCATACAATAGTTTACGCTTCATTTTAGGATTACAATCAACAAGTAATATTGATCTTAAGGATAACCTTGACAACATCATTAAATCTATCGAACAAAATTCTTTGTTATCAGATTCTTTGAATATTACTAATAATCCAACATATCAATTAATGGAATCCCAGGTAGAATTGGGAGAAAAACAGGTTGACTTACAAAAATGGGCTTGTGCCCCAACAATTGCTGGTTATTATAGTTATACAGAAAAAATAGTAACATCAGGTTTTGACCTTTCACCAAATAATTCAGCAGGAATCTCACTTAGTTTACCTATCTTCTCAGGAGGAGCCAGGAAAGCCCAGATAAGCAAAGCTAAAATTGAACTTGACAAATCAAAAAGAGATAAAAGTTTATTTGAAGAACAATTGCAGCTACAAAACAAACAATTAACATTCGAACTTAAAAATGCTTATGACAACTACCTACTTCAAAAAGACAATGTAGATGTAGCACAGAGAGTTTTTACAAGTTTTCAGAATAAATACAAACAAGGAGTCATTTCCAGTCTTGAACTTACACAAGCTAATGGAAATTATTTACAGGCAGAAAGCAATTATGTATCTTCTGTCATGACCTTTTTACAGGCCAAATTGTCACTAGACAAACTTTACAATAATCTTTAAACAAATAATTAAAAAACAATATAAAAATGAGAGTATTACATTTTACAGGAGTAGTTGCATTTGCTTTTATGCTGGCTTCATGTTCAGTAAAAACAGAAGATACTGAGACTTCAAATGAAGAAAAAGTATTTCCGGTTAAAACGCAAACCATTAAGATGCAGGAAAATGAAAAAACTTTAGAATACGCTGCTGATTTAATTGCTTATAAAGAAATTCACAGGGGACCAGCTTCTCCGGGCAGAATAGAAAAAATACATGTTGAAGTTGGGGACAGGGTATCAAAGGGGCAAGTTCTTGTTGAAATGGAAAGAACAAACCTTTCACAAACAAAGACGCAACTGGAAGATGCAAAAATAAATTTTCAACGTATCGATACATTATATCATTTAGGAAGTATTTCTAAACAACAGTATGATCAAGCAAAATCTCAATACGAAATTTTAAAAACCACGCTTGATTTCACCCAAGAAAATACAACAATCACTTCATCTATAAATGGTATTGTTACCGGAAGATATTTTGAAAACGGCGAGATTTATCTGGGTTCTCCTAATTCCCAAACAGGAAAAGCAGGTATTGTTTCTATCATGCAAATAAATCCACTTAAAGCAAATGTGTATATTCCTCAAAGTTATTTTCCTGATATCAAAAATGGATTAAAAGCTACTATACGAACAGATATTTACGAGAGAGAGATTTTTACGGGCAAAGTCTCAAAAGTCTATCCTACTATTAATCCATCTACCCGAACATTTCAAACAGAAATTGAAATCGAGAACAACGCCGAGAAACTTAGACCTGGTATGTTTGCAACTATTGTGATTGATATTGCAGAAGCCGAAGCTTTGATGGTCCCTTCCGTTGCCATATTAAAACAAGAGGGTACAAACAACCGGTTAATTTTTGTTAATGATAATGGAGTCGCAAAACAGATTTTTGTTAAGATCGGGAAAAGATCGAACGAAATGGTTGAGATTATGAGCGATGAGATAAGTGAAGGCATGCAAATAATCACCGAAGGACAGGCTAACCTGCTTAATGGTTCAAAAGTGAAAGTTATTGCCGAATAATTTAAAGATAAAAGAATAACAATATGAGTATCTATAAAAAAGCGGTTACCCAACCTATAACTACCATAATGGTATTTATGACAGTTATAGTATTTGGGGTATATTCATTAATAAATCTTCCTATTGATTTATATCCGGATATTGAATTTCCGGCGATAACTGTTTTCACCACATATGCCGGGGCAAGTGCTTCTGATATTGAAACCAATATCTCAAAGCCCCTGGAGAATTCGTTAAACTCAGTTGATGGCTTAAAAGAAATCACATCTGAATCCCGTGATAATATTTCTGTTGTTTCATTGGAGTTTGAATACGAAACCGATCTGAGTGATGCAGCAAATAATATCCGGGATGCACTTTCATTAATTGAAGATGAATTACCTGAAGGTGCAGACAAACCCATGATTTTTAAGTTTAGTTCGAGTATGATTCCGATAGTTATGTTTGCCGTTACTGCAGATGAGAGCTACGAAGGAATTGACAAAATGCTTGAAGAAAAAATAATAAATCCTCTAAACAGGGTCGACGGTATTGGTTCTATCAGCATCATTGGTTCACCAATCAGGGAAATAGCAGTTGATATTGATCCTTTAAAACTTGAAGCTTATAATATGTCTGTTGAACAGATTGGTAATATACTTCAGGTTGAAAACATCAACATGCCAACAGGTAACCTTAAAATGGGACAAATGAGCTATCCTTTAAGAATTGAAGGCGAGTTCAAATCAAGTGATATGATAAAAGACCTTGTTCTTGGTAATTACAACGGTCAAATTGTCTATTTAAAAGATGTAGCAACAGTAACCGATTCTATTAAAGAAATGACTGTTGATGAAAAGATCAATGGAAGACAGGGTGTTCGTATTATGGTTACAAAACAATCTGGGGCAAACACAGTTAAAGTTGCAAAAGATGTAAACAGTGAACTTGCTGAGTTAAAAAAAGATCTTCCTTCTGATATTGAATTCCATACTATTATCGACACAAGTACATTTATTAAAGATTCTATCAGCAACTTAACAAACACGTTACTTTTTGCATTCTTGTTTGTTTCTATTGTTGTACTTTTCTTCCTGGGTAGATGGAGGGCGACTTTTATTATTGTTCTCACCATACCAATATCGCTTATCGTTTCATTTATATACCTTTTCATATCGGATAGTTCCATAAATATCATTTCACTATCGGCCCTGTCAATTGCAATCGGTATGGTGGTAGATGATGCCATTGTTGTATTAGAGAATATTTCAAAACATATTGACCGAGGAAGTAGTCCAAGAGAAGCTGCGATTTATGCTACTAATGAAGTTTGGTTAGCAGTAATTATTACAACATTAACGGTTGTGGCGGTATTCTTCCCTATGACATTAATCAGTGGGATGACAGGTATCCTGTTCAGACAACTTGGCTGGATTGTTTCTATAACAGTTGTAACATCTACAATTGCTGCAATTACGCTTACTCCAATGCTTAGTTCAAAACTTCTTAAACTTCAAAAAAATAATGAAGGGGAGAAAAAAGGATTTGATAAACTAATGCTTCCGATGTTTGAACGTTTAGACAACTGGTATGGTAATATCCTGAATTGGTGTATTACCCACAAATTAATCGTTACACTGGTTTCGTTTGGTATTTTTATTTTCTCATTGGTTTTAGCTGGGGGACTTGAAACTGAATCAATGCCAGAAACAGACGAAGGACGATTTACAATGGCCGTTGAGTTACAATCAGGGACCAGGGTTGAAAAAACTGTAGAGTTAGCAAGAAAAATTGATGCTATCCTGGATACAATCCCCGAAGTTGATTTAATTTCTACATCAGCAGGAAGTGATGAAGATGGTGGAATGCTTGCTATGTTCCAATCTACAGGTTCTAATATTATCAATTATACGGTATCACTGGTTGATTTAAAAGAACGCGAACGATCTGTTTGGGACGTAGCCGAAGAAATTAGATTAGCACTGACAGATTTTCCTGAAATTACGAACCTTGATGTTTCTATGGGAGGAATGTCAATGATGGGGAGTTCTACTGTTGATGTTTATATCTATGGCTATGATATTAATAAAACAACTCTTTTAGCTGATACACTTGCTGAAAAGATTAAAAATATACCAGGAGCAAGAAATATCCAGATAAGTAGAGAGAAAGCGAAGCCTGAACTTAAAATAGAGCTGGACAGGGAAAAAATGTCTTCTGTAGGATTAAATACAGCAATGGTTTCTTCTGCTCTTTACAACCGGATTGCTGGTATGACAGCTACCCGATACCGAGAAGAGGGAGAAGAATACGATGTAATTCTACGATTGAAAAAAGAGTATAGAAATTCGATTACAGACATTGAAAATATATCATTGCAAACTACAACAGGACAAATGATTAAGTTAAGTGAAATTGGCTCTGTTGTTGAATATTGGTCCCCTCCTAACATTGAGCATAAAAGAAAAGAAAGAATTGTTACTGTATCAGTAACTCCATACAAAGTACCTCTTGGTACACTGGCAGCTTCAATTAAAAGCAGCTTAGAGGAAGTTGATATTCCAAAAGATTTAATGGTTGAAGTAGGAGGTGCCTATGAGGATCAACAGGAATCATTTACTGACCTTTTAATGTTATTGGTTTTAAGCCTTGTTCTTGTATACATTGTAATGGCATCTCAGTTTGAATCATTAAAAATGCCTTTAATCATCATGTTCTCAATACCATTTGCATTCTCAGGGGTAATTATAGCTTTACTTCTTACAAATACTACGTTAAGTGTTATTGCGGCACTGGGTGCGGTAATGCTTATTGGTATCGTTGTAAAAAATGCTATTGTTCTTGTTGACTTTATCAACTTAATGAGAGACCGTGGATATGAACTTAACGAAGCCATTATTCTTTCAGGAAAATCAAGGCTACGTCCGGTTCTTATGACTGCGTTGACAACAATATTAGGTATGTTGCCTCTTGCATTAAGTACTGGAGAAGGTTCTGAGATATGGGCCCCTATGGGTATCGCAGTTATTGGTGGTTTGATTTTTTCAACATTGATTACCATGATAATTGTACCAGTAATGTATAGAATATTTGCTGCAAAAGGCGAACGCGATAAAAAGAATGCAGTAAGAAAGAAGTTTGTTTTTATGGATCGTTAACAGATTGTTAAATTTAGTAGAAAAAGAAGAGGCTGTCTAAAAAGTAATAAAAACATGAAAGTCTATTTATCTCTTCTCTGTGAAACTTTGTCTATTCTTTGTGAAACTCTGTGTAATAATTCTTTTATACCGCAGAGAACCACAGAGGAGGCACGGAGAACCACAAAGATTTTTTGGACAGCTTCTTTTAATTCCTTTAACACAACAAAAGAAATAAACAGATGAAAGCAGTATTAATAATTTATAATCAAGCCCATACAGAAAGGGTTGAATATATGTTGGACAGATTAGAAATCAGAGGTTTCACAAGATGGGAAACTGTCCATGGCAGAGGTTCTGCATCAGGTGAACCAAGAATGGGAACTCACACCTGGCCTGAAATGAACTCATCGACCTTAGCAATGATTGAAGACGACAAGGTTGATCAACTTTTAGAAAAAGTAAAAAAATTAGACTCTGTTAACGAAGAAGTTGGTATAAGGGCATTTGTGTGGGATATCCTTCAATCAGTATAAAATTAACACAAGCAGTCTAGTCTTTTCAAACCGGAAAGACATATACCACCATCAGAAAATTCTATGGTGGTATTTTGCTATTTTACTTACTATTTGTATTCTATGTGTACAAAAAATGAATTAATAGAACGATTTTATTCACTCTATAAAAAATTTGGATTTAAAAGTGTTACGGTAGATGACCTGGCGCATGAAATGGCTATTTCTAAAAAAACACTCTATAAAGAATTTAAGAATCGAGATAAAATAGTAGAAGAGGTTATCATCTTTTTTTTAAACGAGTTAAAAAAAACAATCTCAAACATCGCTTTAGAAGACATCAATTCTCTTGAAAAACTGGTGAAAATTTATATCGGATTAATTGAATATCTATTAACTATAAATCCTGTATTTTTCTATTCCTTAAAAAGACATTATAAAAATATATTTCCACTTTTCGAAAATTTCAGGGATGGTTTCTTATATCCAACGCTTAATGAACTTTTTTCACAAGGAATCAAAGAGAAAACGTTTAGAAAAGATACGGACATCGAATATTTTCTACTTGCCCAGGATGCATTAATTTCATCTTTTTTGAACGAGGAATTTTCTTGCAATAATTCATCAACCATAGAACCTAACCGCTTCAAAAAACTTATTTTATGCAATATCCGGGGAATGACAACTATGCAGGGATTCAATATAATTAGTTATATGATGTTACCCTTTGAAGATAAAGCATAAATCCTTAATATTTCTGTTACAAACATTGGGCACGAAAACTGAATTCAAGTGTATTCAATACTAAATCCCCAGGGAAAAGTCATAAACCGCAGGGTACGCTGAGGTTACGCAGAGATACCCCCCAAATTAACTTTGTTGAGATCGTCCTTTGTCCTCGGTTTGCGATAATCCGCTTAATTAGCGGTTTTAAAAATACACTTGCGGATTTTAGGTAATACAAAAACTGAGAGTTGTCAGTTTTTTTTTATTTGTTTATCTAAATGTTTAAGCAAATAAAAAACACCCTCATTTTTTTTTACTTAATAAACAACCTGAAAATATTGTTGAACATCGTGAAAAACAAAGACTAGAACTAGCTGCTATTTTTGTAACGGCTCACAGGCTATTTTTCTATCATAACAAATTAAATAAACTACGATGAAAGATTCAAACCCTAAAATTCTTAAAAGTTACACCTATATTAATATAGGAAAAACTGGTTTTCTAAAGTCCTTATTATTTTTCCTGTGTATTGCTTCATTTATAAATTCCTATTCACAGGAAATATCATCTCTGAAAGGACCAAAAATTTCTTCCCCAGAGATTACTGAAAATAATTCTGTTACATTTAATGTATACTCTCCTACAGCAAATTCAGTATATGTTAATGGAAGTTGGTTAGGAGGAACAAATATCCAACTAGTTAAAAATAGCAGTAATATTTGGTCAGTAACTGTTGGACCACTTGAACCATCTCTTTACCATTACAATATTATAGCTGATGGTATAACTGTTTTAGATCCTTCCAATCCAAAAGCAATGCGAGATGGAAAAAGGTATGTAAGCACACTTCTTGTTCCTGGTAAAGAATCTGATGTTTTTGAGATAAACAACGTCCCACATGGTACAGTAAGTAAACTCTGGTATGAATCTAAAACGTTAGGATTAACCAGAAGAATGTATGTTTATACACCTCCTGGTTATGAAAACAGCAATAAAAAATATCCTGTTTTATATCTTCTTCATGGAGGAGGAGGAGATGAAGAAGCATGGACTTCATTAGGTCGTGCAAATTATATCCTAGATAATCTTATAACTGAAGGAAAAGCTAAACCAATGATTATTGTGATGACGAATGGCAATCCTTCTGACAATGCTTCCCCGACAGAAACTCGCAGCATTCAGTCTAAATCTGGCTCAAGTGCCGTCGGCATGGGGAGCGGAAAATTTGAAGAAAGCCTGGTAAATGATGTTATTCCTTTTACAGAAAAACATTTCAGAGTAATTCAAAATCAAGATAACCGAGCAGTTTCAGGATTATCAATGGGAGGCCTACAAACGCAAAGAATAGCACTTGCATACCCAACGGTATTTGGATACTATGGTGTTATGAGCGTAGGACTTATTCAAGGAGACATGTTTAACCTGGATTCTGATCAGTATGAAAAAGAATACGAAAACAATATTGGTAAATTAATGAATGGAGGTTATAAATTGTATACTATCTATTGTGGTAAAGAAGATTTCTTACATGAGAGTGTAATTCATCTCCGAAATACACTTGACACATACAAATTCAATTATAACTATACAGAAAGTGAAGGTGGTCATACATGGGCTAACTGGAGGACATATTTAACTGATTTTGCTCCACGCCTTTTTAAATAATAATCCAAATAACTAGATAAAAATGAAAGCTAGCAGACGTAATTTTTTCCAGACAATGGGAGCTGGAGCACTAGGAGTAGGTTTCTCAACAATACCACTTACAGCGGCATGTAATAGTAATAATCAATCTTCAACAGAAGAAGATGAACAAAATTTATTTATTGGTGAGGAGATTGCTATTACGAACACTGAATATGGGAAAGTTCGCGGATATATTTTAAATAAAGTTTATCATTTTTTAGGAATACCCTATGGAGCACCCACATCAGGCACAAATCGTTTTATGCCACCTCAAAAACCTAAACCTTGGGATAATACTTTTCCTGCATTATATTGGGGAAACTCTGCACCTCAAATAATAGATGGAAAATATTCAAACAATGCCTTTGGAGCATTCCGCGATCATTGGAATTACGATGATGTTAGTGAAGATTGTCTTCGTATTAATGTTTTCACCCCAGAAATTAATGACAATACTAAACGCCCTGTGCTTGTTTGGATGCATGGTGGTGGTTATACCGCGGGTAATGGCATTGAACATGATGGTTATAATGGTGAAAATTTGGCTCGTTCTGGCGATGTTGTATTTTGTTCAGTAAATCATCGCCTTGGACCTCTTGGATTTTCAAATTTTGCCGGTGTAGCCGGAGAAAAATACAAGGCATCAGGTAATGTTGGCATGTTGGATCTTGTTGCTGCTCTTGAATGGGTGAATAAAAATATAGAAAACTTCGGCGGAGATCCTGGTAATGTCACAATTATGGGACAGTCTGGAGGAGGTGCTAAAGTATGTACTATATCCGCTATGCCAGCTGCTAAAGGATTATTTCATAAAGCCGTTGTTTTAAGTGGCACAGCTTCAAAATCAGGAGATAAAGATTATTCTGAAAAAATTGGTGCATATATCTTAAAAGAAGCCGGTTTGAATGCATCTCAGATAGACAAACTGCAAGAATTGCCTTGGAAAGAATATTATGCCTTAGCAAATCGTGCTATTACAAAATTAAAAGCTGAAACAGGAGCATCAGGAGTTACAGGTGGTTTTAGTCCCGTTATGGATGGTGAAATTATTCCTCAACATCCATACTATCCAGAGGCAAATCCATACGCTGCTGACATTCCAATGATGATTTGTTCTACTGTTAATGAATTAGGAATGCCCTGGACAAATCCAGAACTTTCAAATATAAGCATTGATAAAATACCTAATATGATTCGAAATCGTGCTGGTTTCAGTGCTGGTTTTGGCGATAAATCAGAGTCTGTTGTTGAAGCTTATGCTAAAGTATTTCCGGATAAAAGCCCTATCGAGATTTATTCATTGATATCAAGCAACAGAAAAAATACTGTACTTGTTGCGAATGCTAAATCAAAACAGGCACCTCCTGTTTATGTTGCTTGGTTTGGCTGGCAGCCTCCTTTATTTAATAATTTGATGGGTGCTTTCCACTGTTTAGATATTTGCTTCTGGTTTCTCAATACCGAGCGTATGATCACACATACAGGTGGTGGTTCAAAGCCACGAACCTTATCTTCAAAAATGGCAGGGGCACTGCTGCAATTTATGAAAAAAGGAGACCCTAATGGTGGTGGGCTACCACAATGGGATGTTTACACACCTGAAAAAGGTGAACTAATGTATTTAGATAATGTTTGTGAATTGCAAAATGATCCGGATAGGGAAGCAAGAAAATCATTAGGGTAGAATTAAAAACAAAAATATCTAGCATCTCTCTATTTAAATAATAATCATAAATTTTATTAAAATGAAAAATTTGTTTTATGTTCTTGTTACTGGATGGCTATTTGCCTCATGCTCATCCCCAACAAGTCAAAATCAATCTACAGTAGGTGAACATCCATTTATAGCCGATCACGAAACAGCTATATCAAACACAGAATCTGGTCAGGTTGCAGGGTATATACACAAAGGAATTTATAATTACAAAGGAATTCCTTATGCACAAGCAGAACGTTTTATGCCTCCACAAAAACCAAAACCATGGGAAGGAGTAAGAAGCTGTCGTGCCTATGGTCCTGTTTGTCCTATCAATGTTGAATCTATGATTCTTAGCGATGAAATGGAATTTGCACAGCAGCATAATTTCGCTTACATGAATGAAGACAAATGTATGAACCTTAATGTATGGACACCAGGAATCAACGATGGAGCTAAACGACCAGTTATGGTTTGGTTACATGGTGGTGGATATTCTGCAGGTTCTTCATGCGAACTACCTTCTTATGATGGCGAGAACTTAAGTAAAACCGGTGATGTTGTTGTATCAATCAATCATCGTTTAAATATTTTGGGTTTCCTTGATCTATCTGAGGTTAGTGATAAATATGCTCATTCAGCTAATGTTGGCATGTTGGATGCAGTTGCAGCATTAAAATGGGTAAGTAAGAACATTGAAAACTTCGGTGGAGATCCAAATAATGTAACCATCTTCGGTCAATCAGGAGGTGGAGGAAAAGTCTCTACATTATTGTATATGCCTTCAGCTCATGGCTTATTTCACAAAGCAATTATGCAAAGTGGTGGTGGCGGTAGTTTTACTACCAGTGATGTTACTAAAAAAGTTGGCCCTCTTGTTTTAAAAGAATTAAATATTATGCCGAGTGAAATAGAAAAAATTAATGATGTTGATTACGTTGATTTATTAGCAGCAGGAAATAGAGCCTTAGCAAAACTTTCTAAACAAGGTATACGTGCTGGATGGAGACCTTCTGTTGATGGTGAAATTATTCCTTTACAAGTTGGTACTCCTGGTGCTGAAGATCTATCAAAAAACGTTCCTTTGATAATTGGAACAAACCAATGCGAATTTGGCACATCAATGGCTTTTGGAGCAAAAGTTTCATTAGCAAGTGAAGAACAAATAATCGAAATGCTTAAGGAAAGATATGGAGACAAAACAGAAGCTTATGTAGCTGCATTCAAAAAGGCTTATCCAAATACTCAATTACCATCAGATATGATTGATATTGATCTTGGTATGCGCCCTAATGCATTAAAATTTGCATCGTTAAAATCTTCTATTCAGGATGGAGCACCTGTTTATAATTATATTTTTAAATGGAATGCTCCTCACATGGATTACATGTTTAAATCAATGCATTGCCAGGAAATTGCTTTTGTATTCAATAGTATTGAATATAATGAACAATACAATGGAGGTACTCCTGAAGCATATGCTTTAGCAGATAAACTTTGTAAAACATGGACAACTTTCGCTCGCACAGGTAATCCAAATAATCCTGAGATGCCAGAATGGGTGAATTTCACAAGTGAAAACGGTGCTACAATGTTATTTGATAATGTATCAGAATTAAGATATAACCACGACAAAGAATTATTAAAAGTATTGTCTAATTAAAATTCTTTTAGTTTTTTGCTTATTTCTTTTTTAGAATGTATTCACTGGGAGAAACACCAAAATGTTTTTTAAAACTTACAGAAAAATGTGATAATGTACTAAATCCCGTTTCATCTGCTGCCTCTGAAATATTGAACTTTCCTGTTTCCAAAAATTGTGCTGCCCTGTTTAGTTTATATGCCCTAAAAAATGTGTTTGGATTTTCTCCTGTTATACTCTTTATTTTATAATAAAGATTTGTCCTGCTTATTGAAAGAATATCAACTATTTTATTAATATTTAATTCTGAATTAGATAATTCCTGTTCCATTATCTCAAAGAGATTATCCATAAATAGCTTATCATGATGTGACAAACTATCTTTTTCTAACGTGTCAGTTTGTGTAATATGAGGTAAAATTTTCCTTAACCGTTCCCGGTTTGCAAATTGAGATTTTATAAGAGCGAAGAGATAAGAAGGTGCAAACGGTTTTACCACATATGCATCTGCTCCGTAATTAAGTCCTTCTACCTGATGTTCAACATTTCCTTTTGCTGTAAGTAATATAACAGGGATATGACATGTTGCTAAGTCATTCTTAATTTTCTCACATAATTTATTTCCATCCATTTCACCAGGCATCACAACATCGCTTATAATTAAATCTGGATTTATTTTTTCTATCACCTCAAATGCTGATTGTGCGTCAAAACGAGTCTCAACTTTGTAAACAGGAGATAGTAATGTTTTTAGAAAATGAGCAACTTCAATATCATCTTCAACAACCAGGATTGTTGGTTTATTCTCATTACTTATTAAATCAGTTTCATTTATTTCATAATCAACTATCTTCTTATCAGTAATAAAACTCAACTCTTGTTTTGGTTCATTTACTATTTGTTTATCTTCAGAATATACGTTCTCATCAATCGGTATAATAAAAGAGAACTCGGCTCCTGTTCCATTGTTAACATTGCTGGCTTTAATCTGTCCGTGATGTAACTCAACAAGGTATTTTGAATAATACAACCCTATTCCGGTTCCCCAGTTATATTGCCCTGTAGAATCTGATTCTACCTGGTAGTAACGTTTAAAAATGGATTCTAATTGATCTTCTGGGATACCTTTACCTGTATCTTTAACTACTATTTTTATGTATTCTCTTACCTTGCTATTCTTTAAAGGATTAAATAATTCTGAAGCCATTTCTCTTGATATTATATCTAACGAAATATCTATAACACCCCCGGAATTTGTGAATTTCATGGCATTTGAGACTAAATTTGAAAGAACTTTTTCAAACTTATCTCTGTCTAACCAGGTTATATAAGTATTATCCAGGCCATGTGTCTGAATACTTATCCCCTTCTCTTTTGCATTAATAATAAATACTTCCAGTAAGTTATTCATCACTGAAATAATGTCAAAAAATCTAACATTAAGCCTGATATTATCACTATCAATCTTACTTATATCCATAAGTTGACTAACAAATCGTAACAATCGTGTAATGTTTCGATGAACAATAATCAATAATTTCTGGTATTCTTTATTAATATTTTTATCATCTAATATCATTTCTATTGGACCTCTAATCATGGTTAGAGGAGTCCTGAATTCATGTGATACATTTGAGAAAAATCGCATATTCATCATATTTAGCTTTTTCTCTTGCTCTTTTTCCATATTTGCCTGGGAAATCTGACGACGTGATTGCATTATTTTCAAATATTGCCAGAAACCTAATACAACTATTGTTATAAATAATAACGGATATAGTAAATACAACATTATTGGATGGTTCCAGAAGCCAGGATGTACAATAACATCAATTGAATTTTCACCTAATACTTCTGTATAATCATCATTCAATGCCTTAATCTTAAATTTATATTTTCCTGGAGGCAAATTTGAATAAAATGCCTGCCGTATATTGCGGGCATCAACCCATTCGTCTTCAAAACCTTCTAAAATATAGTTATAACGTACAGCAGAAAAATTATGATAATCTAATGCCAAATAAGAAATGCTAAAATAATTATCATCATTACTAAGATTTATTGTCTTTACTTCATTTATATTTTTATTGATACAGGGATCTTTATAAGCATATTGAAGTTTATTATTTACAAATAAATCCTCAAACAGTAATGTTATCTGTCTGTTATAATTAAGTTCATTGGGATTTAAAACAGTAATTCCATCTGTTCGCCCAAATAACATTAAATTATCATTCGTACGAACAGCACTCTTTTTATTAAATTTTTCTAGACCTATAACATCTGATTCCTGATAAGAAATGAATTTATCGGATAAACGATCGTATTTTATTATCCCTTTATCTGTTGTAAACCACAGACAATTTTCTTCATCTTCAACAATGGCTTTAACATAATTGCAGGAAACATCTGCTTTCTTAAATTTTTTTGTTGTCAGATCAAAAATAAAAAGTCCTTCACTATGAGAACCCAACCAAATTAAATTTGAAGAATCTTCATATAATACAGAAGGAAGGAAATATATATAGGAATCATCTTCTAATTCATTAATTGAATAATGCTTAACTGATAAATTTTGGGGATTGATAATTGAAATTCCATGAATAAACGTTGCTGCAGCAATTTCTCCTGAAGATAAACTAATCATATCTGAAGCATAAATATTGCTCCCTAACGGACCTATTTGTAGTGTTGCATAATCAGATGAATTTTTGTCGAGTAAAAAAATACGTTCGCTACGATTACTAACCCAAATTCTACCATCTACATCCTCAGTTAGGGAAACAAAGTAATTTTCGGGGAATGAATATTTTATTTCCGAAATCAGAAACCCGTTTCGATATCGGCATTTATATATATCAAAATCATGGGAAACATAAATATAGTTTTGACTGTCAATAAATAGGTTTTTTATATTCTTAGCATTTTCAAGGCCTTTTATTTGAACCTGCTTTATTTCCGAGTCTCCTGATTTTATATAAATTCCATCGTCCTTTGTGAGAAACCATAAGTTATTTTCTTTATCAATTTGTATTTCCTCAATTGACTTTTTATTTAAAATGGACGTTATGAAAGCCTCATCTTTAATTTCACTTTTATTATTATATATTAATTGAAAACCTTTATAATAAGAACCAATCCAAAGGTTTTCATATTCATCTGAGAAAATTGTTGATATTATCATATCAGGCACATAAAATGGAAAATTGGGGTCTTCCTGAGATAGGACATTACCTGTTTGGATATCATATAAAAAGAGTTCTAATAATTCATTGTAAATCAATATAAGGTTATCGGTATATTGAAAAACATCTTTTATTTCTGCTTCACCAAAGGTTTTAATGTCTGGTACATTATCAGTAACAAATGTTTCGGTATTTGTATCAAATATTTTAATTTCATTTTCACAGATTAGCCATAAATCCCCATTGGAACCCATTAATATATCGATAATATTTTCATCTATTTCAATCAATTCTGATTTAGTATTGTTGTCTATATCATAAAACCGAAGGCTATTATGAGAAACTTCCCAAATACGCCCTTTATTATCAATACAAAATTCAAGAAACACATCATCTTTTTTTACCTGGTAGACAACGGAGAATGAGTCTTTTTCAGCATCATATGCTTCCAGATAATTTCCTGTCCTGGCAACTATAATTCCATTATTCGTTTCAAATAATTCATTTATAAATAAACTTTCTTTTTCTATTGGAATATGCTTAAAATTATCTTCATCGGTATAATAACATATCCCTTTGGAAGTGCCAACCCAGATGTTGCCATCATCTGTGGTCAACAAACATATTATAAAGTTATTAATTAAGCTGTTAGGATTTTTGTTGCTTAAATAACTATGATATTCAAAACCGTTATATTTATTTAATCCTTTTTTAGTGCCTATCCATAAATATCCATATTTATCCTGGGCAAAAGATGTTATTGTTTGGTTTGAAATTTCATCTGTAATTTCTGAAATTTCAGGCAGTAATTCCGAATCATTTTTAATGTTCTTGTTACAGCCTAATATGAAAAATAATAGAAATAATTGGACTAGAAACAGGCTTGAATGATTATTCCGCATGCGTTTCATTCTAATCAAAGACATGATATTTAATCCTTTGATTCTAAAAACCATAAGGACTTAGTATTAAGTTGAAAATTTGCTTTGAGAACTTCTTCCACATATCTCTATCTTCTCAAAAATTAATTAGGGATTAAATTTAAGTATTATTACTCTTTATTATGTAGAGGGGAGTATTTTCTCAAGATTTTTATTTCCAGGTGTATATTCAAGAATCTTACAAAGAAAACTAAAAAGGCGACATACAGTATCTATAAACTATATATAATAAAGAGATGGTACAAAGAATAAATCTTTGTACCATCATTAACCTATATTTAAAAAATTACTCCCTACTCAATACATATTAACCAATATGCAAAAACGCTTTATTCGCTTTCAGATGACCACCCAGGATTTTGTGTAATATTGCTGTTACTAATGATTTCAGCAGCGGGGAAAGGCAATAATTCGTGTTTATTCGATACAAATCCATAGGTATTATTTGTAAATCTGTCAGTATCTACAATGTAATTTCCTTCACCATCAACTCCGTCAAAAGTTGGGATATAAGCACCTTGCTCAGCAAGTGTAGTTGCTGCATCTCCCCAACGAACTAGATCGATAAAACGTGTACCTTCCATCCACAGTTCGAACCTCATTTCTTCTTTAATATTTTCAAGCGATAATGCTGTAAGAGGTGATCCAGCACGCCCCTGAACTTCATTTAATGCAGCCAGGCCACTTCCATCACTATCTCCATCCTGTGCGCAAGCCTCAGCATAAAGTAACAATACTTCAGCATAACGCATGTATTTTTTATTTGCAGAACTATAATATCCCCATGAAGCAGAGGGTACATCTTCAGCCCTACAAGCCATTTTCCAGTCAAAATACCCTTCATGAGCGTAAATATAAGAAGCTATTAAACCATTATCTCCAGAGTATTCCATATCAAGCATCTGCTCCCAGGTTTTAATCCAGCTGTTTATACGATGGCTGCTTTCTCCATCATGAGCCTTAAAAGCCGTATAGAAATCAGCTGTTGGATTCATAAACCCGTATCCACGGCCATATAAAATTGTAGGAAGGTATATATTATCAGCCCTGGGATTGGTGTAAAGATGTAATGAATTAAAACTCCAGGATGTAGCATTCCAAACTTTATTCATCTCTAAAATGCTTTCTGCACAAAAATCCCCCTGACCATTAAACAGCGTGGACATATCAGACACCAATCCGTACAAACCAGAGTTAATAACCTCTTTTAAGGTTGATTTGGCAGCAGAATAATCACCACTAAGCACTTCTGCTTTGCCTTTTAGTGATAAGGCAGCCCCTTTTGTAAAACGTACAACCTGTTCAGAAACATCAGTCTTAGATGGAAGAACTGTTGCTGCTTCTGTTAAATCCGTAATAATGAAACCCCACAACTCTTCCTGTGTACTATTTGGTTGTTTATATTCATCTGAATTAGACAACACATGGTCAATTAACGGAGGTGTGCCCCATAATGCTGTAAGCTGCATATGTGCCCATGCCCGAGCAAGTTTTGCCTCGGCACGGCATATGTCTTTTGCATCTGTATTTGTCTCAGAATCTTCAGGAAAATTCTCAATAACCACATTTGCATATTTAATAACCTGGTAATAAGCAGAAAAAGCATCCTCAACAGTTTGATTGTCTGCTGAAAAATTATATGCATTAAGTGCCTCATAGTATGTGCGGTCTCCCCTACTTCCACCACCACAGTATACATCATCAGCCAATAAGTTTTTTAAAAAGAAGTCAGCCATAAATGCATCCAGCATTTCCTGATATACAACTGTAATGGCTGATAGAGCATCGTCATCGGTTTTGTAATACGAAGACTCTGACACAACACCCAACTCTTGAATGTCTAACAGGTCTTGATCACAAGATGAAAACATTAATATCAAACTAAATAATATTATAATATTTTTTTTCATTTGCTTAAATTTTTTGTCTTAATAGTTTAAACGTTTTTAAAATGTTAGGTTAAGACCAACAGAAACTTTTTTCGATGTTGGATAAGATCCTTTATCAAGACCGACACCATTTATAGACTCTGAAGATGCTTCCGGATCAAAACCTTTATATTTTGTAAAAGTAAAGTAGTCATCAAGGGAAGTATAAACCCTAAGTCTATCAACTGAAATTTTACTTGTTAACTCTTTAGGCAATGTATAACCAAACTGTATTTGTTTAATTTTAAAATACGCCCCAGAAAACACATTTGCATCAGACAACCAGTATTTATCTTCATCGTTAGCGCCTGCACGAGGTCTTTCTGCTGTTGTATTATTTGCTGTCCAGCGTTCGTCATAGTACAATTTCAAACGGTTTCTTTTCTTATAATCATTACGGGTAAGAAGCATCCAGATATCGTTACCATAAGCTCCTGAACCAAAGGCAATAAAATCAAACCCTTTATATTCAAGGTTAATAGTAATACCGTAGGTAAAATCTGGGATACCACTACCGATATTGGTTTTATCGTCTGCTGTAATTTCGCCGTCCCCATTTACATCAATAAAGGTAGGATCGCCAGTTAATGGGTCTACTTTGTCAAATTTATAACCATACATGTAATAAATCGGTTGTCCTTTTTCACACATTGTTATAGTTGTACCTGCCTGAGATGCCCCATCAGCTTGTGGCAATGAAGGATCCATATAGGTTACTTCGTTTTTTAAAGTAGCAATATTTGAATTAATACCATAACTTAAATCACCTATTTTACTTCTCCATCCCAACTCAAATTCATATCCGTAGTTCGTTACATCACCTGCATTTACATAAACAGAGGTAGCTCCTGTTTCTAATGGAGGAGTTATAGATGTTAAGAAACCATTTGTTTTTTTATTAAAGTAATCAAATGTAAAAGTTAAGCGATCATTCAGGAAGCGGGCGTCAATACCCATATCTATCTGCTCTGAGTTTTCCCATACCAGTGCATTATTCGATAGACCAGAAGTTGCAGAACCATAAGTCCAGGTTTCATCAGATACATCAAACTGGTATTGCCAGTCTCCCACATCAATTGATGTTGCATATGGATAATCTGAGAGAACAGAAATGTTACCATTCTTTCCCCAGGAAGCCCTTAATTTTAGATAAGTCATATAATTACTTATACTACCGTCTTGCATGAAATTTTCTTTCGAGATAACCCACCCTGTTGATATAGATGGGAAATATCCCCAGCGACTTTCTTCTGCTAATTTTGATGAGTCAAAAGCATCGGCACGAAAATTAACCTGAGCCATATATTTGCCATCATACCCCCATGAAAATCGGCCAAAATATGAAATTTGAGAAGATTCCGTTGGCTCACCTTCAAGGGTTAAAGTCGCTGATGCGTCGAGATACGATAAATACCTGAAATTTTCTTCACCTGATATTAACGCATTACCATAACCATTAACATATCTTGAATCACTATGTGAATATGACATACCTGCCATAACTCCAAAATCATGTTTTTGTATTGACTTATTATAATTGGCAAAATTTTCCCATTGATAGTATAGGCCATTTGTTGATATTTCTCTTAATGAATAAGTTTCACTCAAAATATCTGCAGAGGCATAATAAGGCGCGGTAAAACTGGTGTACGTAGAACTAGAAATACGATAACCCAGTTTTGATGTTACAACCAAACCTTTAATAGGTGTAAAATCTGCATAAAATGTACCTAAGGCTCTCATGCCATCGGTTCCTTTATCTGTACGATCCCGGTAAATTAAAGGATTGACATCGCGTGAAAGAAATGGAGATACACCATAATATCTGCCTTCGTCGTCCTGAAGGTATAATTTACCTAATGCAACATTAGCAGCCATAAAATCAGGCAATTCATCCTCTTCGTAAAGTGCATGTGTAAGTGGGTCAATTACCAATGCTGATAATATCAGTGAGCCATACTCTGAACCTTCATCTACTGATTTTATTTCATATTGTCCAAGCGTACTTGTAAGACCTACTTTTAACCAATCTTTAATTTTATAATCTGCATTTATCTGAGCATTAAGACGTTTATAAACATCTTTATTTCCAGTAACAATGCCATCATTATTAAAACTACTTAAAGAAAGAAAAAAGTTTCCATTTTCATTTCCACCTTGAAAACCTACTGTATGTCGATCAATTATTCCTTTATCAAAAGCTACATCAGTCCATTTTGTACTGGTTTCACCATCCCAAAATTCATCAACTTCTGACTGTGTGATATATTCAGACTCAAGCATATATTCGATGTACTCGTTAGAATTCATCATTTCAGGAATTCTAGCAAGAGTTTGAATGCTTCTCTGGTAATCATAAAATATTTTTCCTTTAGATTTATTACCAGCCTTAGTGGTTATTAGGATTACTCCATTACCAGCCTGTGCCCCGTAAATAGCAGCAGAAGCAGCATCTTTTAAAACTTCCATTTTTTCGATGCTATTCGGATCAAGATAACTTATATCTTCAACCTTTAAACCATCAACAATAAAAAGCGGATCGGAAGCAGCATTTGAACTAAAACCTCTAATACGTACACTTCCTGTTGCACCAGGCATACCTGAAGTTTGAATAACATGGACACCGGAAGTTTTACCCTGTAATGACTGAGTAACATTTGATGCCGTACGGTTTTCAAGATCTTCTGACTTAACCTGAGAAATTGAACCTGTTACATTACTCTTTTTCTGAACACCATAACCGATTACAACAACTTCCTCCAAAGCCTGGATATCTTCAACTAATGTAACATTTATAGTTGAACGATTTTCAATTGGTGCATCTTCTGTCAGGTAACCAACAAAAGAAAAACTTAATGTTGCATCGGGAGAATCTACTGTTAGCGAATATTCACCGTCTAAATTTGTAATAGTTCCCAATGATGTTCCTTTAATAACAACATTTACTCCGGGTATAGGTAAATCATTTACATCGATCACCTTACCAGTTACTGTTACTTCCTGAGCAAAGGAATTGACTAAACCTATTCCTGGCAAAACACTGCCTAATAGGCTAAGAATAAAGATAAAAAAACCTTTCTGAAATTTTCTTTTCATAAATTTTAGAATTAAAGTTTAGATTAATTAATTTATTTAGGTGTTAATGTTATATATTAACATTGCATAATAGCCTAGTTAATTTGTGCCGCTAAAATATATTTCAACGGCAAAAAGGTCTTTTCTGAATGATTGAAGTTGTTTCTTTATTGTAAATCCAGTTTTCTTATTTGTTCATTTTGTTTTCTTTTTTTGTCAGAATCCTGAAAATTCAACATTAGCAACTATCCTGACGATTAATCATTATTAGCAAAATTTTCAACGACAGATTAAAAATATTTTGTTATATCACTCCTCGAAGCGAGGAATTAAACCAATTGAGACATTAAGAATAACCTTTGGAAAGAACTACCTATTATCTTCTTGAATGGAGCTTAAAGGCATGATGAAGGGAAAAATTGTTTCGAGTAGAAAGTTTGGCTTAGTTGCTTATAGGTCAAACAAGTTATAATCTCAGAAAAATTTACAGAAGGTTATTTCTTAACACAAAAAAAGCTATATAATATCTTGCAGAAATAGTAATAAAAAAAAGGTCTGACTAATATCAGTCAGACCTTTACTCAATAAAAAAATTACTGAAAACAAACTAAACTACATAAATTATTCACGGCTTAACTTATAAAACCCTACTTCAGGTTTTAAAGCATTATTTACTTTTTCAACTATAATTTCATTACTTACTTCAAAAGAAACTTCCTGCTTAATTAGCAATGAAGACGCAGCTGATTTAACACTATATGTGCCTGCTTCAACAATCCAACTTGAAGTGGCTTCGTCAAACGAAGCGAAGTCTCTTGATTTAATATTAAATGTTAAAGTTTCTGTTTCATTAGGTTGAAGTAATCCGGTTTTTCCAAATGCGCCCAGGATTTCTTCTGGTTTTTCAAGCTTTCCATCAGGTGCAGAAATATAAATCTGAACAACCTCTTTCCCTGCAACTTCACCAGTATTTGTAACATCAACAGAAACAGTAATTTCATCTTTGAATTCTGAATCGCTCAACTTCATGTTCGTATATTTGAATGTGGTATAAGACAAACCATATCCAAATTCATATGAAACAGGAATATCAAAAGTGTTATAATAACGATATCCAACATAAATATCATCACTGTAGATATGCTCCCAGCTGGCAGGGCGTGGTATTTCGCGAACAATTGGACGTTCATCCCCAGTAGAAGGAACATCGTGCCCTTCAAAATACAAACTAGATGGAGCATCGCTATATAAAACCGGAAATGAAATGGCTAATTTTCCTGAAGGATTAACTTTTCCGGTAAGCACATCCATAACCGCATCTCCAGCTTCCTGACCCGGTTGCCATGCTACGACTACTGCATCCGGCCATTGTGTCCAGCTTTGAGTTTCTATAACTCCTCCAGAATTGATAACAACTATTACCTTTTTATTTTTTGCATGAAATGCATCAGAAACATTTTTAACAAGTTCTTTTTCAACTGTTGACAAATAAAAATCACCGGCTACTGGCTTTCTATCACGACCTTCACCAGCATTTCTACCGATAGTTATTAATGCAAAATCATCATCAATTGCAGCTGTATTAATTTTATCTTTTTCAATAATAAGCTCGCGAACAGGGGGTTTACTCCAGTCGTCAACTTTATTGTTTGCTTTAACTTCTACATGATTTTCAAGATAAAAATCGCTTAATTTCTTATCTGTCTTATAACCTGCGTTTTCTAAACCTTGCATCAAGGATATTGTATAAGCTTCATGTACATCTCCACTACCTGTACCTCCAGCCACAAAATCATAAGATGTTACACCAAAAACTGCTACATTTTTACCTTCTCCGGATAATGGTAATGCCCTATTTTTATTTTCAAGCAATATCATTCCTTCTGTAGCAGCTTGACGTGCAATTACGGCATGTGCTTTCAAATCTGGTGAACTTGAATACTCATATTTATTATACCTGGGAGATTTAAGCATAATCTTTAAAATCCTGGCAAGATTTCGATCTATTTCTTCTTCGGTAAGCTCACCATTATTTACAGCTTCTTTTAATTGATAAAGAAGGGCTATTTGACCACCAGGAGCAATTAAATCATTTCCTGCTTTCACCATTTCAATAATGTTATCACCACTATCCCAGTCAGTCATTACATACCCATTAAATCCCCAGTCTTCTCTTAAAACCTTAGTAAGCAAATCGTAGTTTTGAGGGGCAAAAGTCCCGTTAACTTTATTGTAACAAGTCATTACAGTCCATGGCTGAGCCTCTTTAACTGCAATCTCGAAACCTCTAAGGTATATTTCTCTTAAAGCGCGTTGGCTTACTACTGAATTTCCTGTAAACCTGTTTTTTTCCTGATTATTAGCTGCAAAATGCTTAATGGAAGTACCAACACCATTAGACTGTACCCCATTAACCATAGATGCAGCCATTTTCCCAGAAACCAAAGGATCTTCGGAATAGTACTCAAAATTCCTTCCACATAGTGGATCACGCTGAATATTCATCCCAGGTGCAAGAAGTATATCAGTACCATACTCAAGAACTTCATTACCCATTGCCTTTCCAATTTTTTCAGCAAGATTAGTATCCCAGCTTGAAGCAATCATTGTTGCTGTAGGGAATGCTGTACAATAAAAAGTTTTATCTGTATTTTCCCTTGTTGGATATATTCTAAGCCCGGCAGGACCATCTGCTAAAATTTGTGTGGAAATACCTAATTCTGGATATTCTGCTGTACACGCTGCTGCGCCAGGCAAATATTGTTTAATCCTTGCAGCCATTTCCAGGTATCCTGGTGCTACAGGATATCCTTTAGGATTCGTTATTTTAGAAAAAGTATACGTTCGACCTGTTCCTATAATTACAGATATCTTCTCATCAAGAGACATGGACGAAATAATTTTTTGTACTTTCTTCTCGATTTTTGGATTATCATCTAATGACATACAAAACGAGGGATTAATAAAAAGCAATATCAAGATTATTGCTGTTGAAAATTTTAAATTTCTAGTCATATTAGTATACATTATTAATTAATATTAAAAATTAAAACAAGAAGTATTTAGGTAGAGCCCAAGAATACATTTCTGGAATGGCAACAAAAATATATTTGTCTGTTAAGCTTTGCTTTTCCAGAGGATAAAAAGTCTTTCTTGTATGTTCAAATGATTAATAAATACACGTATAAACCCAATATCATCCTATCGATTAGAATTGACAAAAACTATCTTAACAAGATTCCAAAACAAGTTTCTTTTTTATAAGTATTGCTATAATACAGCGAAATTTTATTTTCATATAAATGCAAAAAGTGGGTAAGACAAAAATAACTCACCCACTTCACTAACTGACTAACTAACTATCTACTTATTGGTATAAAATAAATACTTTATATAAATAGCACCCCTTATTTTTGTTTTACAATTTCAACATTCGTATTTACTGATGGCAAATTAAATTTGCACCTTCTTTAAAAATTTAATTCTTGTTTACATTTAATCAATCTTGGTATAGATGTAAAAATAACTTTCTGCATTAGAACAAATTTTTCAAAATGTTCAACAATATTTTCAGGATGTTGATTGAACAAAAAAAACATGCAGTTTATGCAAAGAAATTAGCAACTGTAAATTAGGTATTACAATTAATTCATCAACCATAGAACCTAACCGCTTCAAAAAACTTATTTTATGCAATATCCGGGGGGGATGACAACAATGCAGGGATACAATATAATTAGTGATATGATGTTACCCTTTGAAGATAAAGTTTATTCTGCTATAGTGTAAGTGGTACCTTGCTCCATAGAATATCTATTTGTGTACTTTCTTTTTTGTCTGCCACACAAAAAAGAAACAAAAAAACTCACCACGACTAAAACCATGCTTGGTTAATTTCTGAATAGAACAAAAGCACAGTTTACGCATGGTTCACACAGTCGTGGAAATCTATCCACTGATGCCTTTTTTAGGTGGTTTAATGAATTGGGGTAGCAAAATATATTTTCTGCGTTAAACGAAGTTTGAAACGCTTCCAGCGTCTGTAAGACCTGGAAGCGTCAACTTTTGGACAGCCCGGATGCAAAGCAAAATTTGCAACATGCATATACTTTCGATAATTTACATTGAACGTTGTAAAATATCGACATCAAAAAAAAAGAGAATAGTGAAAAAGCGCACAACATCACATATATTTTAACCGTATTATTTCAAAATAATACCAAAACAGAATACTTTAACCACTCTTTTACAATTAGATACAAGCATTATTATATTTCATCAAAAAAAAACAATCCATTCCTAATTTTTCCCTACATTTGAACAATTACTTATTTCACAAACCAAAAATCATGAAATTTTTATCTTTAAAGAATGTTTTACTTACCCTATTTCTTTCAGTTTTAATTTGTAATTCTTGTACTAAAGAGGAACAAATTATTGTTGAATCTCAGACTAATAATGATGAATTTGATATCTCATTAGAACTCGCATCAAGCTTAGCCCAGGAAATTGCTCAACGAAACGGATTAGTTAACTTATCTAATAACGTTACGCTTAAAAGTGGAGAGCTTGACCAAAAAGAGATTAAAGATGTCTTAACCTATAGTGATGAAAAGGGCATTCCTTTACTTTACGTAGTATCTTATGATCCTGAAGGCTTTGCTATCATTCCTGCAACAAAAAAGGAAGTTCCTTTACTTGCCTTTTCAGAGAATGGTTCTTTTAATTCTGAAAACCTTAATAATGGTGTACAATTATGGCTTAACAGTAAAAAAGAAAAGATTAAAAAATTAAAAGAAGATACAACTTCAACGATTGATGATAATGTTGCTCTTCAATGGGAAATTATGTCGTCTTCATCTTCTGAAGTTGTAAAAACTGCAATTGGTAAAATAACAGATGAGTTAGCAGAGCCTATGTTAACAACTAGATCTTTACCACTAGAAGACGACCCAGAGATTGGTGAAATAACGTACGAAAAAGTTGAGCCTTTGTTAACAACCAAGTGGGATCAAGATAATTATTTTAATGATTCTTGTGATTACTTAAATTGTTCTAATACAATGAATGGTAGAGCTGTTGCAGGCTGTGCTGCGATTGCCCAGGCTCAGGTAATGAATTATTATAGATATCCTGATTCATATGATTTCGATGCTATACTAGACTCTGTGTCTACTCCTGAAGCAGCAAGATTAATTCATGATGTTGGAATTTCATATCAATCTTATACAACTTTTGAGTATGATTGTTTTTCGACTGGATTAGATGTCCTTGGTTATTGCGCTTCTTCTTTAGTTTATACTTTTGGTTACTCTAAAAATACTCAATATCCTTATGTTGACTATTCTGAGGAAGGTGTTATTGCTCAGTTAGAAAATAGTTGGCCTGTTATTACGGGTGGATCTAATGAATCTGGGTCAACAAAACATGCTTGGGTTTGTGATGGTTATAGGCGTTACAAAACTGAAATTATACATTACCCTGGTACCATTTATGAGTATAGTTCTTATGAGTATACAGCTGCTTGGCTTCATATGAATTGTAAAATTATTCGATATGTTTACCACTAAAAATTTAAATATGAATAAAATAATATACTTTATTTCACTTATTTTCTTAATGATAAGTTGCTCTAAAGAAACAGAAGAAGAGGAAACAACCGAGTCTTCCTATGGTGTATTTGTTTCTTCATCCGTCCATATTTCTTACCTAAACACAAAAGGGGAGGATTTGCTTGATACTAATACAGTAAATTACTTTCCTTTTGAAGATATGAAACTTTACTATATTAATAACGAAGGTGATAAAGAAGAAGTTTACGACGGCACAAAGGATTTCCCAAGAAATATGTGCCTAGTAGGAGGAACTGACCCTACTATGCTTACAATTTTTACAGATACAGACAAGGATAATATGATAAGTGAAAATGACAGCATTATGGTAGGGCAGTCTATTAATATTTTGGAGCTTAATGAAAATATATCGGATACAATTGTAGCAGAATGGTATTATTATAAAGATTATGCTGCATTTTATATTTCGAAATTTTGGTACAATGGCACAATGTATAATAGAAAAACTTATTACTGCGTAATGGATACTATAAGAAACAGATAATTAAATAAAAAAAAACGGTAGCTTTCTATCGTTTTTTTTTATTTTGGGTTTCAGCGTTAAGCAAGACAACCTACTAATCTAAATGAAGCTGTCAAAAAAATAACCCTGACAGGTCTTGTGACCCTATCAGGTTTCGGCAATTGATTGATTTATAACCTGTCTGAGTTCAAAGAACCTGACAGAGTTTACAATCGAATGGCTTTTTGGATAGCCCCGCTGATCGTCGCCGAGCAAAAAACACTTCCAGCGTCTGTAAGACCTGGAAGCGTCAACTTTTGGATAGCCCGGATGCAAAGCAAAATTTGCAACATGCATATACTTTCGATAATTTACATTGAACGTTGTAAAATATCGACATCAAAAAAAAAGAGAATAGTGAAAAAGCGCACAACATCACATATATTTTAACCGTATTATTTCAAAATAATACCAAAACAGAATACTTTAACCACTCTTTTACAATTAGATACAAGCATTATTATATTTCATCAAAAAAAAAAACAATCCATTCCTAATTTTTCCCTACATTTGAACAATTACTTATTTCACAAACCAAAAATCATGAAATTTTTATCTTTAAAGAATGTTTTACTTACCCTATTTCTTTCAGTTTTAATTTGTAATTCTTGTACTAAAGAGGAACAAATTATTGTAGAATCCCATACTAATGATGATGAATTTGATATCTCATTAGAACTCGCATCAAGCTTAGCCCAGGAAATTGCTCAACGAAACGGATTAGTTAACTTATCTAATAACGTTACGCTTAAAAGTGGAGAGCTTGACCAAAAAGAGATAAATGATGTCTTAACCTATAGTGATGAAAAGGGCATTCCTTTACTTTACGTAGTATCTTATGATCCTGAAGGCTTTGCTATCATTCCTGCAACAAAAAAGGAAGTTCCATTACTTGCCTATTCTGAGAATAGTTCTTTTAATGCTGATAATCTTAACAACGGTGTACTAATATGGCTTAACAGTAAAAAAGAAAAGATTAAAAAATTAAAAGAAGATACAACTTCAACGATTGATGATAATGTTGCTCTTCAATGGGAAATTATGTCGTCTTCATCTTCTGAAGTTGTGAAAACTGCAATTGGTAAAATAACAGATGAGTTAGCAGAGCCTATGTTAACAACTAGATCTTTACCACTAGAGGACGACCCAGAAATTGGAGAAATAACATACGAAAAAGTAGAAGCTTTGTTAACTACCCAGTGGGGGCAAGATTATCATTATAATGATTCTTGTCCGGATTATAATTGTACAAACACATTAAATGGCAGAGCTAAAGCCGGGTGTGTTGCGATTGCCCAAGCCCAGGTAATGAAATATTATGAATACCCAAGTTCATATAATTTTGATGCCATGTACAACACTAGCGCTACTACTGAAACAGCAAGATTAATTCATGACGTAGGAGTTTCAGTTAATATGGATTATGGCTGTTCTTCGTCTGGAGCTTATACATCTAGTTGTGTTTCTTCTTTGCTGAATACTTTTGGTTATTCTTTTTCTTCTACTAATTCTTATGTCGATTATACTGAAGCTGCTGTTATCGCTCAATTAGACAATAATTGGCCTGTAATTACACAAGGCTATGATGATTCAGTTGGAAGACATACTTGGGTTTGTGATGGTTATAGACGTTACAAAACAGAAATTATCCATTATCCCGGTACAATTTATGAGTATACTTCATATGAGTATACTTCTGCTTGGCTTCATATGAATTGGGGATGGTATGGAGATTATGATGGATGGTTTCAAACTGATGATTTTACTCCAGGAAGTAATAATTATTATAATTGTAAAATTATTCAAGGTATTCACCCTTAAAATATTAAAAAAATGAAAAAGATAGTATATTTTATTTTTCTTGTTTCCTTTATTATAAGTTGTACTAAAGAAAATACAGATGAAGAAATAAACATGATTTCTTCAGGTACAGATATTTGTTCATTAATTGATATTTCTTATCTAAACACAAAAGGAGAAGATTTACTCAATCCTGCCACAGATGGTTACTTTTCGTTTGAAGACATGAAGCTTTATTATGTTAAAAAAAATGGGGATAAAGAGGAGGTTTACCATGGCAACTATGATAATCCAAGAAACATTAGTTTATTTAATGAAATAGAACCCTTTAAACTAAGAATTTTCACAGATACTGACACAGATAACATGATAAGTGAAGATGATAGCATTATGACAGGGCAGTCTATTAATATCTTGGAACTTAATGAAAATATATCGGATACGATTATAGCAGAATGGAATTATTATAAATGGTGCGGTTCATTTGATGTAATAAAATTTTGGTACAATGGTACACTGTATGAAAAAGGTGATATTGTGACAGATACGATAAAAAACAAATAATTCCAGTAAAAACAAAATAAAAATAGACCCGGTAGATTTCTATCGGGTCTTTTTATTTTAAGCAAGTTATAAACTACCAATCTAACCCCACAGCTAAGCGAAGTTTGTAACTTCGCTTTCATACACAACTATAGTTGTTGCCTTCGGCAATGGCAGTTACAAACTGCGCATAAAGATACGACGTAGATACGCTGCACTAATCTACGCCGAGCAAAAGGCAATAAAAACACTTCCAGGTCTTTCAGACGCTGGAAGGTTGTTTTTTAATGTTTAAACAATTTACCATTACGCACTCTTGCGAAAAAGTAGGCTATTGTTAATCCTCCATAAATAAATGCCTGTGCATACAGAATTAGTACATCGTGTCTTATTTCTGCAAATCCCACGCCCATTGTACGTAAACGAAGATAAGCAGGAACAACAGTAGTTGTTGGCATTAGCTTTGACAAGGTAACCAACCATTCCGGTATAGAAGACACAGGCCATGAAAGTCCACTCAAAAACAATGCTATAGGAGAAAGAAATACCATAAATACAATGGAAGATTCCCTGTGTTTAAACAGCGTTGATAATCCGATACCTAAAAACGTTACGGCTGCTACAAATGGAAAAATCAACATAAATATATCGATAACTCTTGCCTTATCGGGGTAATGGAACCAATGGTGTATCATAATCGCCCCAAAAATTATGTTGATGAGTGATATCAATAAATATGCACCTGTCTTACCTGCCAGGTAGGGTAAAATCTCTTTTTGCCTTTGTTCTTTTGGTAAGATAAATGGCGATTCTTTCGATTCTGAAAATGAACCACCCAAAATACCAATCCCTATTAGTAAAGTTTGTTGCATAATTATCAGGATCATTCCCGGCATAATATAACTCGCATAACCCGATGACGGATTGTATAAAATATGTCGATGAACCGGCAAGGGATCAATCGCTACTTTTGCCTGCTCTAAGGATTTCCCCTCTACCATATATCGTAAAACAGAAACACTCCCTCCAAAATAAGTATTTACAACCGCTGCTGACATATACACATTCCGGTACTTCAGGAAATAACTGGCGTCTGCATAAACTGCTACGTTGGTTGGAAGATCCTTCATAACATCTGATTGAAATCCTTTTGGTATCACAATCACCCCTTCAATTTTATTGTGCATAAAAAGATCTTCAGCCTCCCTTAAGGATAATGGTTCATGAGAAACCTTTAACTCCTGCGAAGCATCCAACATGTGTGTATATTTTCTGCTCATCTCACTGTGATCAAGGTCTACAACTCCAATTTTAAGATCAGTCATTACCTCGTTATAATATCCTATAGAGTAAACTATCGGGTATATAATCATTGCACCGATTAGAATTAAAAGTGCTCCCCTGTCACTAAAAATTGCCTTTAATTCTCTAATAAAATGTCTGGCTATAAGCTCAAACTGATTAATTTTCTCTATTTTGTTTTGCATCTTCTTCTTTCTTAAAAATTATCAGGCTTTACCCCAGAATGCCGGATCACTTAAATGTTTTTTATAAACTTTTAAAAAACATAATCCTATAAGTTGAAATATCAGGATATATACCACATAAGGTAAAGTTTCATCAAGTGGTGCTCCACGCAGTGATTGAGACACCATAATCTTCTCCCACCAGGTAAAAGGAAATATAGTACCAAAAACCTGTGCTACTTTAGGCATTGCACCCAATGGAAATGTCAACCCGGAAAAAGTTATCGACATCATTGAATAAGCACTAACCAAAGACAAAGCCAACCTAAGATTTGACGTTAGGCCAATAAATATTAATCCCATTAATTGATACGATATTATCGCAATAAACTGACTGATAAACAGCACCAAAAAATTTCCATTTAGAGGCATATCATCAATCACATAAAGCAAAAGATTGATGAACATTGAGAAGCCCATAAAAATAATCGTATAAGGCAATAGTTTTCCCAACACTGCCATTCTTACGCTGTTGTTACTTGTACTTAATAAATCTGCACCCGTACCCCGTTTTAATTCATTCCCCAGCGTATAGGTAGAACTAAGAACAACAAACAGAAAAAGCATAACATAAAGCAATGCCGATCCCAGGTAATAATTATAGTTTGTATAGGGATTAAATAACACATGCTTTTCAATACTTATAGGTAAGATACGCGACATGGCTTCTTTTTCTGTCTTCTCCTGTGCACTTAACTTCTTTAATTGAACACCTGCTGATATTGTTTTTACCGATGTAACAACTGAACGTTGAATAAGACTTGCTTTCAAGACATTTGTACCGTTTATATACAAAGGTATGGGCGCCTCTAAATCCTGATATACATTCTTCTCTGTTTCTGCCGGAATAAGAACAATTGCATCTACTTCTCCTTTCTCGAGGAATGTCCTGGCCTGAAACATATCATGAGCATGAACATCCACAGAAACATCCGGAGAGGCATTTATTGCATTCACAATTTTTATCGAAACAGATGAATTATCCTGATCTACAACTGCAATGGGAAGTTCTCTTACAGCTCCTTTATGAAAAATTGCAAAAAGAGTAAGAATCCCAATCAGAGGTCCGGTAAAAAGTAAAAACCGATACGCTCTATTGTGTTTTATTCTTTCTATCTCACGCAATATTACCGCTAACAATATTTTTTTACGGCTTGCCATGATTATTCATTTTCAAATGAAACAACGACAGTCATACCAGGTCTGAGACCTTCGATAGGCTCCGTAGGTCTTGCTTCAACCTGGAATGATTTTAAATCGAATTCACCGGACGTTTTTGTTGCTGTCCAACGGGCAAAATCACCACTTGGACTTAAATAAGTCACGTTAAAATCATATTCTTTATTTCCAAGGCCTGGAATTTTTCCTTTAAAAGTTGATCCCATACTAAAATGACTTAAATAATCTTCCCGCACATAAAGCGTAACCCAGATATCCTTCAGGTTAACCAATGTAACAACAGGAAATCCTGTAGCAACAAGCTCCCCTTTTTCAGCATTGATACCAGAAACTTCACCATCAGCAATTGCATTGATACTTGTTTCTGCCAGATAAGATTCTACCTGGGCTATTGCTGCATCTGCACGGGCAACCATTGCCTCAGCTGCTTTTTTATCTTCCGCTCTTGCGCCAGTTTTTGCTTTTGTCCAAACAGCTTTTGCTGCATTTGCAGTTTCCCTGGCTGCTTTCATTTGTGTTTCTACTTCATCTCTTTTTTGCTCAGGCACAACGCCTTCACTATAAAGATTTTCAATACGTTTAAATGTTTTCTCTGCAAAAGAAGCAGCTGCTTCAGCTTTTATATAAGTACTATAGGCCGCTTCAATATCTTCTGACCTGGCTCCGTTATTTGCTTTCTGACTTTGGGCATCAGCGGCTGTACGCGCTGCTGTTGCTTCGGCAAGTTTAGCCTCTACTTCAGGGCTGTCTATAGAAAAAATAAAGTCCCCCTCATTTACTTTTTGTCCTTTCTTCACTGCTATTTTCTGAATACGGCCAGGTACTTTTGATGAAATCTTAACCTGTGTTGCTTCAACTTCTCCCTGTAGCACAACAGGTTCTTTCTTCAATACAATAATAAAAGTATATGTTATGAATCCTACTATGGCAATCAAAACAGCTAACGTAGCTAATGTTTTCTTTTTCATCTGTTTAATATTTTAATATTTTCTCTTTTTCTTAATTTCTTTCTATTGATTCTATAATTGCATTCTCTCCTGAGCAATAGGTCAGGAATTGTTCCGGTGTACCCGAAACCTGAAGCAATGTTGATAAGGTTATATCATACTCATAAAATGCCTTTAAACGGAGCGCTTTTACCTGCGCTAATTTCGACTGTGCATCTACAACAGATGTAGAATTGGCAAATCCTTCGTTAAAGGCTTTCACTGTACTTTCATAATACTCCTGGGCTAACTGGAGTGTTGTTTTTAGTTCTTCAATTTCGACTAACTCATTGTTTAGTTCATTGTATAATTTTGTGATGTATGCCCTTAAATCATCATGAGCTTTTTCATCAATATAGGAAACCTGTTCTTTTAATGTTATATCTGCTTTAACTTGTTTATTTCTGCTCATCCCATCAAAGATGGTCCAACTCATTCCTGCTCCTACCATCCAATCCGGCATATAAGGAGACAAATCATAATCTGCCAGGTTATACGTTCCAATGAGAGCTACTGTTGGCAGGTAACTTCCTTTATTAACTTTACTCTTTATATTAACCAGTTCCTTGTTATAATCTATCTGCTTCAACTGGGGGTTTGTTTCCCAGGTCTGACTTAGCCAATAATCAAGAGATGGTATCTCCTCATTTATAAAAAGGAGATTTGCCGGCACAAAACATGTATCCTGTTGAGAAGCTAACGTAGCAGATAATCCTGTTCGGGTTGTTTCTACCATACGGGAAGCTTTCTTGTACTCACGCTCAGCATCACTAAGGGCTACTGAGGCACTCAACAATTCAACTTTTGCAATCATACCTTCTTCGAACATTTTGTTTGCGTCGTTATAATGTTTTTGCATCGCTTCGAATTTTTCTTTCATAACATCAGAAGCCTGAGTTGCCAAAACCAATCCATAATAGCGTGTAACCAGTTCGGTTAACAATTCCCCCTCAGTTTTTCTTAACTCTTCCTGTTTGATGTTAACCTCTACACCAGCGGCTTTATTGGCTGCTGCAATTTTTCCACCTGTGAAAACAGGCCATGATATATCTGCAGATGCCGTCGCAAATGTTTTTTCCTGTATTATCTGATCCCAATCTGCTGCTTCAATCTCTTCAATTCTTCCTGATATTGTTTTTCTCATTTCTGTGGTACTGGTAGCCTCATCTAAAATAGTTACTACTTCTCCTGTTTGGGAATTTACATAAGGTACATCGCTAAACACTCCATAATTCCCCAATACTTCATAAATTGGAAGAATTGCATCCCGAACATCCGTTAAATCCAGGTGTAAAGGATCTGACATTGTAGCTGCCATGGCATTAACCGATACCGTAGGCATATATAAACCACGTCTGATACCCTGTTCATATTCCTTTTGTTTAACTTCTTGTCTTACTTTCTGTAATGATGGGTTTTTTGTATGCATAATTTGCAATGCATTTTCAAATGTAAGCAAGCTGGTATCAGCTTGTGCCTGAACAATCCCAACTCCTATCCAAATACAAAAAAATGTATTTATTAATCTCTGTCTGCTCATATTATTTTATTTTAAAACTTTATTTATCAGGTATAACAGATGTCCTTCATCTGCTTTAGTAAATTTTACTTTCGATTGTGAGTTCTTAAACCGCTGGTTTATAAACTGTATGGTGTTTATTAATAACATCAGGTAGATATCGTCCTGGGATAATTTTTCATCAAGTTCATTAGAACTTCGTCCAATATCCATTATCTTATTTATATATTCAAAAATTGATGATTTTACCTCATGATCTGACTTAAACCGGTAATCGCTTGTTAATACATAAAAGAATTTTGCTTTTACAGGTTCTTTGTTTGCCATTTTAAAAAAGTAACTAATCAAACTAGCTATTAATATTTGAAAGGATGAACCTTCCTGGATCAACTCATCCAACTTACCTGCCACTTCTTTATAAACATCTAAAAGCAAAGAGTTTACCAACTCATATTTTCCTTTATAAAGCCTATAAAAATATCCTGTCGAAACATCTGAATTTGCTGCAATTAAAGCCGCAGAAGCCCCGCCATACCCATTTTCTGCAACCAGTTTCATGGTTGCCAATTTTAAGCGTTCTAATTTATTTTCGTCTGCTATTCTTGCCATAATTTTATATTTATAAATAAATGAACGTTCATTCATTTATTTTGTTTCACAAAAGTAAAAAAATTATTTAATTACACCTTTTTTATTGACGAAAGTAAAAGCCATGATGTTGAAATCTACGGATAGAAATACTGCATAAAGTAAAACTCACATACATTTTCAATGAGTTTAACCCCTACTATGTTATTTTTTATAAAAAAGTGATATTTTCTATCTTAATTTTAGATAATTTCAGGAAGCAAAAAAGGATACCAAAACAAAAATTTATGAAGACTCTAAAAACTGCTTTTCGCATTACTGTGCTAATTCTTCTGTTTTCTTCTCAAAAAACAATAGCTCAATGGGAAACTCTCAGCCCTAACACCTATGTCACAAATATTTGCGAAGTAAACGATACCTGGTATGCGTTAGAATACCATGGAAACGCTACCAGTTACTTTCTTTATTCAAACAGCAAAGGTCAATCTTGGGATACAGTTCCCGGATTCACAAATATTTTTTTACTGGAAACCTACAAAGATAAAATCCTGGTAAGTGGGGTTTACAATGGAACCAGGGCCCTTTACTTATCAGAAGACATGCATCAAACATGGAAAGAATTAAAGTTCCCTTTTTCATATAGTCCGGCAGACCTTCTTTTGAATGATACCGCAATGTATGCATATCTCGTGTCAAACCCTGGTGTTGAGAGTCCAGTTTATCGTTCTTTAGATGAAGGAACAACCTGGCTTCCATTAACTATTGATACAGAAAATAAATCTTGGAGTTCTGATGTTAACGGAGGATATGGACTTTGTGAGTATAATGACAATATTTTTCTTTTTGCAGGTAGAATTGGCTATTTTACTTCTGAAGATGGCGGAGATACATGGGAAAAAATAAACAATGGTTTATCGTTAACCGAAGAAGAACTATCTTCTATTTCTCATGCTCCAATGTATTCTTCAAGTATTGGCCTATATACACAAATTGCTTATGAATTATATAAATATTCCGGTTCTGGATGGGAAAACATAGATTATAAAACATATGTTTTCGACCGGGAAGTTTATATAAATGATTGGGTAGAGGCCATCTATTCATACAGGATCCCTAACATCTATGCGGTACGCCCTCCTTACATGTTTGCTGTGGGAGGATATGGCCCTGGAGGTTCTGGAATTTTGTATTCAATCGATAATGGCAAAACATGGTTCCAGTTCCCATATTGGGATTACACAAATGCATTGGGAAAAACAATGAAAATAGATGGGGGCTATTTATATGTAGGATTTAATAATGGATTTGCCCGGATAAGCCTCACAGAAGCAATAACCCATAAAATTGAAAAGAAAAAGGTACCTGTTGAATATCCTTCGTCTCCTGAAGGAATGGAAAATCCTATTGGCTTAATAGGGTTTGATATGGTTGAAGAATTACTGGAAGAAGCCGGTTTGGATGCAGATGAAATGACTATGGAAGAAATAGAAGATTTCATTGACGATTATGTTGACGACAATAGCAGTTCCTACTATGATTTATTCAGCAACAGTCAACCATCAACCTGTAATTATATGGGAATGCCTAAATGGTCTATGAATGCAGCCAACCTTAAATTATTTGTCAGGGATGTAATCTCCCGGAAAAAAGGTTTGGGGCCTGAAGTTAAAGTTGCAATAAATTATGTTCACTCCACAGATACTACGGCAAGCTTTTTTGGCAAAAACTGGAGATTTGAATATGAAGAAGAACTTTCTCAGTATGACAGTACAGTTGTTTTAAAAACAGGGACAGGTGCCAAATTTTACTTCACAGAACAACAACCTGTGATAACAGGAGGAAGTACTTTCTCGCTTTCCTGTACAAACAAAAACAACTTAAGCCTAAACTGGACAGGAACAACCTGGCAACTTGAAAAACAAAATAGTTCTGAACTTCATACTTTTAGAGAAAAAAATAGCAACCAATTTATTTTGGAATCAATTTCAGATGCGTTCGAAAAAAGTCTAACGCTCGAATATGATGCAAACAATCACTTAACAATGATAACCGATGCAACTGGCCGGGAATATCATTTTACTTACTCTGGAACTTTTTGCAATTCAATCACAAAACCCGATGGAAGCGAATGTTCTTTTGAATATAGTTCTGATAGTTTACTTCTTTCAACCACAGATTTTAACAATATTATCACACAATACACTTACGATAGCATTCTAAATATCACGTCTGTTGATATTGGAGGAAAGACTACACAATTTGAGTATGATTACTCCATTGATTCGTTAGGAATGGTTTCTTCAATTACCGATCCCGAAGAAAGGGTTATCCAATATTCATATACCCAGATTGATTCTGTAAATACATTTACAAATATTTTGTACCCAAACAATACGTCGTTGACTTACCTGCTTAACGATGGCAGAGTAACTTCAATCACCAATACAGACGGAGAAACAAAAAACATCTATTACAATTCAACCGGAAATATCGATAGCCTGATCTGGTATGATGGCAGTTCAACTATTTTCAATTACAATGAAGAGAACGAACCCATCTATAAAAAAGACCGTACAGGAAAAATTTCTCACTATAATTATTCTGAGGATGGAAAAATCAGCCTAATCTCTGATGTTAATTTAGATACAGTAAGTGCATTTACCTATAATACAAAAAACCAATTGCTATCTGTTGTTCTTCCCGGCAACAGGACAACATCATACACATACGACGAAAACGGGGCACTTGCCTCCATTACCAATGAGGAAGGTGCAGTCCATCAATTTGAGTATGATGAATTTGGTAATTTAACCACTTACACCAACCCTTCCGGAAATTCCATGACATATTCTTTTGACCTGTCCGGAATGTCCCCGGAAAGCCAAACAGATTTTAACGGAAACATATACTCGTTTGAGTACAACGATAATGGCAAGTTAATTGAAGTCACCAATCCCGCGGGAAATTCGCGAACTTTTGAATATGACTGTTGCACTCAAATTGGCGTTACTGATGAAAACGGGAATACCATTTCTGCTACCCGTGATGCCACAAATCGTATCCTTGAAAAAACTTCGGCTGAAGGTATTACCTACCCAATCAATTACGATGACAACGGAGTTTTATCAGAAATATCGACTCCTTTTGGCAGCACCAAAACACTCAAGTACAATAATAATGGCAAGCTGGAAAGCATAACCGACGAGGAAGGCAAAATTTCTTATTCCTATAACAAAAACCACAGGCTTTCTGAAATAACAGACAAAAAAGGAAATAAAACATCTTTTAAGTACACTACCAACAACAGATTATCTGAGATTATTGATGCATCTGGAAACAAAACATCGTACCAATACAACAATCTCGCCCTGCTTAACACATACACCAATTCCCGTAACCAAATCACTGGTTATAACTATGATGAAGTTGGCAATGTTACAAGTAAAGAGTTAGATGGAACAGTTTATGCCCAATATGGATATAACAAATCTTCAAAAATGATTTCATATGAAGATTCATTTGGAGAAACTACTTATGACAGGAATGAACTCGGATTTGTAGAAACGATTAACTATCCCAATGGGCTTTCTGTAAGTTTCGAATATGATAAAAATGGAAATGTTACGGCAATAAATTATCCAAATGGTTTAAAAGTATCTAATACCCCGGATAACCTTAACAGAATTTCTGGTATTAGCTGGAATACATCTTCAGTTACTTTTGATTACGACAATGTTGGCAATCTGCTCTCAGAAGAAAGGAACAACAATACAACTACGTTGTACGAATATAATAAAGATAACACCCTATTGAATATCGAACACGAGCTTAACGATAGTATTTTGGCCAGTGAGGAGGTTGTTTATGAAGATGGAATCATCACTGGGTTAAACATCAAAGCAGCAACGATAATAACCCACGTCCCTGAAGCAATTCCCGGTACGGGCAGCAATGAATTGAACCAATTAACAGGAAGTACAACACTATATCGTTCTATTAATCATGATGCAGATGGAAATTTAACCGCTCACAGCTATAAAGATAATATCCTATTAGCGGCAGATTATTCGCATGAGAATTTGCTTACATCCCTTACAACGGAAGAAGTTTCAGCAACAATTCAGTATAACGCAATGCGATATCCCGAAAAAATAATTATCAATGAGACTATAAGCTATTTATATTACGATCACAAAGGAAGGCTGTTATTTGAAACAGATGAATCGGGTAATTTACTGAGAAACTTTATTTACCGGGGGAAAAGGCTTATTGCATTTCAGTCCAGCGATAATAAAACTTACTTTTACCATAGCAACAGGCATGGAAACATTATTGCAATCAGTTCAGAAACCGGAGATCTGGAAAATGCCTATGTGTATAGTGGCAATGGGGAAATGTTGGGAAGTAAAGAAAATGTATCAAATTGGTTTACATTTTTGGGGGCCTTTGGAGCTATAAGAATAGAAAATAATTATATTTTAACCGGGGCCAGGGTATATTGTCCGTTAATCGGGCGGTTTATGCAACGCGACCCATTGGGTATTTTAACAGGTACAAATCCATATCTATATGCGGCAAATAACCCAATAAAAGGAATCGATCCGCTTGGGCTTGACGAACAAGAAACAACTGTAAATACGCTCGATTTTGATCTACCTTCCGATAATGAATACGGAACAGCAGCGGGAACAGCAAATCCATATGATGAATCCCTTCCCTATCGCTCAAATGACTGGGACACTTATGGCTCAGCATTAACTAATACACTTAAAGAGTTTTCGGATCACCCGGTTGCCGATTTAATCCCCGACTGTATTGGAAACCCTGTTAGTATGTATAAAGCAATGGATAAACTTGCAGAAAAAGATGTAGGAGGGGCATTATGGCAATTTGTACCTTTCAACAACTCAATGGAAGCGGCGGGAGAATACATTTCAGAAAAAGCCAGCAAGGCGGATAATTCAAAATCTTTCGGCTTAGGTATTTTTGGCCAGTTCAATACTCAAAAAACTATTTCGTGCGAATTATAAAATTAAAACAATGAGAACAATTATAATAATAACAATAATCATTAACATATTTTCTTTCACGAAAGCTCAATCTACAATAAGCTATTCGTATGATAGCCAAGGGCGCTTGCTTTCTGAAAACTATCAGTCGAAATTCCAACTTTCATTCACATACGATTTAGAAGGTAATTTCATTAACAAAACAACTACTAATATTGGTGTTACCGGAATCGATGATAATATCATTGAGCTCAACACAAACATTTTGGTTTTCCCAAATCCAGTAAATAAAAAAGTAAATATTCAGACAAATAATCCTGAAAACAAAATCACTGAGATTATAATTTCAGACCTATTAGGAAGATGCCTTTTTTTAGAAAAAACTGACTGTTACTCTATACAAGTTGATACTGATTATCTGAAAAGAGGTATTTATCTTCTTAGTATCAAGACAGAACAAAAATTAAAAATTTATAAGCTCCAAAAAGAATAATCAAAAAAAAACAAACTACTAATAATCTGTTAATTAATAATGAATAGAAATTTATACTTCGTAATCTTATTTTAGTTATTTATTCATATAAAAATATTTTTACACCCCATAAGGGCAGAAACCTGGTTTCTTTTCTTCGCAAAAATATACAGAAATTATATCCTTCTATTTATGTTTTTTTTGTAAATTGTAGTAACACTCGAAAATTAATTTCCAATCACTATGAATAATGTACCTGGTAAGGAAAGAAAAGAATGGAGAGAGCTATTGACTGGCCAATTAGAATTCAAGCTGGATAACTTTGTGCTTCAAATGCAGATTGACCAAACCAGAAGGGCAATTGATAGTTCCAGAATGACTCTTGAAGAAGGAGTTGATAAAATACATGCCTTATGTGAGAAATATTCTTTGGCAGTATATCCAGACATGCAAACAATATTTAAAATTTAAATTTGGACTATAATGGAAAACAAATTATATAAGGTAAATGAAGTAAATGAATTTATTAATCAAGGCAAAATCTTAACGCTTGCCGGAGACGAACGAGTCTTGTCAAAGTTAGAAAAAGGCAAATGGATTGGAGGCACAATTCCTTATTTTATGGGAGATAAAGAAGGACTTTTTTCTCAGGAACTAATTTTTGTTAACGAAATTTCTGAAAATGCAGTTAATTTTTCAATAACGTCTTATTCAAAATCAGAAATAAATAAAATCGTTGATGATTCTTATAGCAATGGATTTTCTATTGTTATTGTACCTCCATTTACAGAGGTACATAAAGAATTTGCCCTGAAAATACCAGACAACCAAAACCTTTTTAATAATCCAATAACAGGCTGGGTATCCGGAACAGATTTATCTTCTAATGATATTGCAAAAACATACAATGGTTTAACAGGAGAGAATTACACTGATAAAATAGTCGCATTACATGCAGAACTTCCAGCTAATAAAATAGCCCGTATCGATATTGTAAATATCTTTCGCCAATCTAAAGAAAATGTGGTTATTGAATTTCTTGAAGATGGTTTTAGTTGTAAAAACTGTTTAATTAATGGAACAGAAACTAATTTTGCCCAATATATTGAAGAACATAATATTGACAACAAACTACCTCTAATTTCTGATTACTCAGGTGCGTTAATCAATGTAAGTATTCAATATATTACGGGAGATACCGTAAATTTATATGCCCCTGTATTTAAAGGACGAAAATATAAATTTGCCGAACCTATACCAGACTATGTGAAAAGTTTTAATTCTCTTGTTAAAGGAATGGACTTACAACCAAAATTTTCTTGTAACTGTATCCTGAATTATTTATACGGTGAATTAGAAGGCAAAAAGATAAATAACATAACAGGTCCAATAACATTTGGAGAAATTGGATACCAATTACTTAATCAAACATTAGTACTGTTACACATAGATTAAAAATTAATTTTCGCTCTCTCTGTAAATCTAATTCGTTATTACGTATTGTTAGTTTTTATAATAATGATTACTAAATCTATATGTTAAAGTAACATTCCACAGAAAATCGTGTCCATCCAGATCCGTTTTAATTGTTTTATTAAACATTGCTGAAAGGGAGACCGGAAGGTTTTTATTTGCAAGTGACATAGAACCTGAGTAATAAAGCCCACTATCTTCTCCTATCTTCAAATAAAACATTTGAGGCACAAAAGTCAACATAAAATCTTTCGGTAATTCAGTAAAAGACACAACACTATTAAGCATTATAAATTGCGGGTTTACAGGATCCTTTTCCAGTTGTCTAACAAGAAAATAAGTAACTCCCAGGCTTAAATTTTTTGTAAGTACCAAACTCTGACCAATTTCATTTGCCCATCCCCGACTTGCAATAATTTTATCTTCTGTTACTCCATCTGCGTCTGTAACTTCTTCTTGTCCAAAACGGATTGCCGGGCTGGAACCAACTTTCAGTGAATACCGTTCCCCGTCAACAAGTTTATACCTAAAGGCAAAAAGGAAACTCCAGGGCACCCCTTCAAGAGAAAAACGGAACTGTGGTTCGAAAGTAAGTTTTTTACCTACAGACATATCAAACATAATTGCAGGCTTATCCAATGTAAAAGCAGGAACAATAGAGACACCGTTATTTGTTACCGCAACTCCCCCGCTAAAGTTAAAAGGCTCTGTTTCTTTTTCTTCTGTTGTCTGTGAATAAATAATACTAGAACTAATTAAAAACAAGGCAAAAGTTAATGCCCTACATACTAATTTGAATTTCATACAATTACAAAATTTGCTCAATGATTTATTAAAAAAGACGAATTCAAAAATATAAATTAGATTGACAATCTGAAACTTTATTTAAAAAATAAATTTCAAGTCAAAATTAATTTCCAACAAACCCCAACAATATATAACATTATTTTTCTGAAATCATCCAAACCTATATACAAGATTAATAAGTTATTAGTTATTAAAACTACATGAATCACTTTTTATATTATGTTGAGTTTCTATAAAATATGGACTAATTTCAATTATCAACGCCTCTCTCAATTCCGATAGCTCAAACGTTAATTTGTCTAAACTTTCGAAATAACGTCTCAAACAAACATCGTATCAACATCTATTACTCAACGGCATGAAGTTAATTTATGGTTATTCAGACTAAAATAAATATATCCACAAAAGTCCATTCAGAATCAAAAGAATCGCATAAAAAACAAATAAAAATATTTGTCTCATTTTTTTTGTTAAAAATTAGATATAGTTTTTCTTTTTTCACAAATTAAAACGCAACCTATTTGATAATTTTAACATCTGTTGATGAAAAGGATTTTAAAAAGCAATATAACATTAAAACTATATTTCTTTTCTCAGAAAGACTTTGATTGTTCTTTACTTCATTCTTTACGATTTTTTAAATCGCATACACAAAAAACATATTGATACACAAAGGCTTTTTATTTTTGTATTTAAAAATCATAATGTTAAACACATAAACTCAAAAATTATGAAAACAAAACTTAAACTCTCATTTATTCTTATATCCATAATATTCTTATCCATTTCCTGTAGGAAAGATAAAAACGAATCGTATACTGAAATCAGTGAAGAATACCTTAGCATCGAAATTGACATAATAGACTAAACATATTTAAAATGAAAAACAATAAATTAATCCATCATACTATTATTCTACTTTTAGTATCTATCTCCTTTGTTTTTAGGGCTGATATAATCCCAGAAAACTCACATAGTGTTGAAAGAACAGTTGTAATTACAAATTGCAACGATTTTCCAGATATTCAGCTTATAGGATGTGTTTCTGGAGTAATGCCTCCTAATAATCCCATCTACGCAATAGAAGAAAATCAACAAATAACAAGCGGCTACAAATTCAATTCATTATACATCTTTGGCATTAAAAGAATAACCTTAGAATCTATTGGAGGGATAGATAACATTACGGAAGAATATATGTATGCAAACACGACAAAAGTTTATAAAATTCTAACTTCAGGAATTTATTACATAAACAATTCCTCTTCTTTATCAAAAGATGAATTGTACTATGAGATTGTTGAGAGCCTAGAAGGAACTTTTAAGGTTGAACTCAAAAAAAGAGTCCTCACCTTCGACGATGATACAAAAACAATTAATTACTAATGCAGCCCAACCTCTATGAAATAGACTTTTTAAATTCGTTACTACTAAGTCTTGTGTCTGAGAGTTTAACGCTGTATTTATTATTACAAACAAAATATTTTAAAGAGTTCAACAAAGTTAAAACTCAGAATATACTATTGGTTGGTATTCTTGCGACAGTAACCACCCTTCCATATTTATGGTTTGTAGTTCCTGCATTTGTCCATAACATTGTTTCATATCATATTATCGGTGAGTTTTCTGTTGTTTTTATTGAATCACTCATATATTTTCTCTTTCTAAAAATGGATTACAAAAGGCTTTTAATAATTTCGTTTTTGTGCAATGCCGTTTCTTATTTAACAGGATTACTATCTTAATCATACAAACCAGCATCTCTGTTATTGAATAGAGCGTTTTCATAATAAATATTTTTAATTGATATTGGCAATCTATATATTCGACATAGAATTTGAATTATTAAAATATGATTATTGAATCCAGGGCTTTTGCCCGAGCTGGTTTACTTGGCAACCCTTCTGACGGATATAATGGAAAAACAATTTCTATCATCATTAAAAACTTTGGTGCCAGGGTATCCTTATACGAAACACCTGAACTGGTAATTGAAGAACAAGAAGTTGACAGAAATAATTTCAGAAACATTTACCAACTTCTTGATAATGTTAAACAAACTGGTTATTATGGAGGTTCCCGGCTGGTAAAAGCCGCTATAAAAAAGTTTGCCGAATATTGCGAATCCAACAACATTAAACTCGCCAATAAAAATTTTACTATACGCTATCAATCGTCTATTCCCAGACAGGTAGGATTGGCTGGTTCAAGTGCTATTGTAACTGCTACAATGCGTGCTTTGATGCAGTTTTATGATATTGAAATCCCAAAACCAATTATACCGAGTTTAGTACTTGCATCAGAAACTGAAGAACTTGGGATTAATGCCGGATTACAGGATCGCGTAATACAGTCTTATGAAGGTTGTGTTTATATGGATTTCGATAAAAAACTTATCGAGAAAAATAATCATGGAAAATATATTACTATTGAACCTTCTAAATTACCAAAACTATATTTGGCATATAAAACACAGCTAAGTAAAGTATCAGGAAAAGTATTAAACAATATCCGTGAGAAATATGATGCCGGCGATAAAACTACAATTGATACATTAAATGAAATAGCAGCACTTGCAGATAAAGGAAAAGTAGCAATAGAAAATAATGATGCCCAGACGCTGGGTAATTTAATCAATGAAAATTTTGATTTACGCTGTAAAATCATGAATATTTCAGAAAGCAATATTGAACTTGTTCAGACAGCACGAAATTGTGGCGCTTCAGCAAAATTTTCCGGTTCCGGAGGTGCTATTATTGGAATTTACGAAGATGATGAGATGCTTCAAAAACTAATTGTAAACCTTAAAAAGATAAACGCAAGAGTAATAAAACCTTATATAATATAATATTGACATGGTAAAAAAAGCAGTTATTCCTGCAGCAGGATTTGGCACGCGGTTTCTTCCTGCCACAAAAGCCCAACCTAAAGAAATGCTCCCTATCATTGATACACCTACGATTCAATACGTTGTCCAGGAATGTGTTGACTCTGGCATTGAAGATATTTTAATAATCACGGGAAGGGGTAAACGTTCTATTGAAGATCATTTTGACAGAAATTTTGAGCTGGATTCACGAATCAAGGAAAAAGAAGACGAGGTATTGTACAACCAGATTCGCCACATAGAAGATATGGCAAATATTCATTATATCCGTCAAAAAGAATTAAATGGATTGGGAGATGCCATCTACTATGCTAAAGATCATTGTGGAAACGAACCCTTTGCTGTTTTGTTAGGAGATACAATTGTCAATTCTGTAATTCCTGTTACGCAACAAATGATTGACACATTTGAACAATACAGGCAAACAATTATTGCGGTTGAGACTGTTCCCAGTGATAAAGTATCGAGATATGGAATTGTTGGTGGTGATAAAGTAAGTGACCGGTTAATGCAATTAAATGAACTCATTGAAAAACCTGACATAGATAAAGCCCCTTCTAACTGGGCTATAGCCGGCAGGTACATTCTTACTCCCGAAATTTTCAATGCGCTTGAAAAAACACAAAGAGGAAAAGGAAATGAGATTCAATTAACCGATGCATTACGTATTCTCATGAAACATGAGAATATCATGGCATTATCCATTGAAGGAAAAAGATATGACATTGGCAACAAGCTCGATTTCTTAAAAACCACAGTCGAATTTGCCCTTAAACGAGAAGAATTTGCAAAACCTTTTGCTGAATTCTTAAAAGAAACTGTTAAAGGATTGTAATATTTTTTTTAGAAAAATAGGATAAAACGAAAACAGAATAAAAAGAGGCTGTCATAAAAAAGGAACAACAGAATTTTAGACAACCTCTTTTTTTAATTCATTCTATTTTATTCAATATTCAATTTCTTCTGAATATCTTCCAGAGAAACACCATTTGTTTCAATCATTGAAACAAATACCCAAATTAACTGACCAACCATACAGAGAGCATAAAATGCAAACGTATAACCGCCTGAGAATTCTGCCAGCACAGGGAAAGTCCATGAGATAATTGCAGCTCCAACCCAGTGCGTAGTTGCACCTAAAGATTGTCCACGTGCCCGTACCCTGTTAGGAAAAATCTCACTTATATATACCCAGATAATAGAACCTTGTCCAAATGCATGCGCTGCAACAAAAACAATTAAACCTACCAAAACAACCATGCTACCACTTTCACTAAATTCTTTCCCATTGGTTAAGAATGCCCAGGCTATTGCAGCTAAACTTATAATGTAGCCGATGGAACCAACTACCATTATCTTTTTCCTACCGATTTTATCAATAACTGCCATTGCAAGAATAGTAAAGATAAATAGTACTCCACCAACACCCATAGTATTTAATAAAGAAGCTGCTTTTCCAAAACCTGCCATTTTAAAAATCTCCGGTGCATAATACATAACAACATTTACACCCGACAACTGGTTAAACAACGCAACCATAAAGGCTAACATAATTGGTCTCTTATATTTTTTCGTAAAGAATTTTTCTTCTAAGGAATGATGTTCTATATCTAATGATTTTTTGATTGATGCAAGTTCATCATCAACACCTCCGTTATCAGTTCCACATTTTTCAAGAACGCCTCTTGCTTCATCCATAAACCCTTTTGCGATTAACCATCTTGGACTACGTGGAGTAAAGAAAAGAAGAATAAAAAATAATATAGCGGGGATTGCTTCTACTCCAAACATCCAACGCCACTCAATTTCACCTAATTCTAAACTTGCGATAAAATAATTGGAAAAGTATGCCAGCAACATACCGAATACAATATTTAACTGGGCAACAGCAACCAAACGCCCCCTGTATTTTGCAGGTGAAATTTCAGCAATGTACATAGGAGAAACAACTGATGCACCTCCAACACCTAATCCGCCAATTAAACGAAAAACTAAAAAGACATACCAGTTATTTGCAAATGCTGAACCTATTGCTGAGATAAAATAAAGGACTGCCAGTATATATAACAATGACCTTCTGCCATACTTATCTGTTGGTTTTCCTACAAAAATTGCCCCAATAATGGTCCCAATTAATGCACTTGCTACTGTAAACCCTAACTCAAAAGGAGATAATTCAAATACACTTTTTAGCCAATTTGTAGTACCCGAAATAACGGCTGTATCAAATCCAAACAAAAGACCGCCAAGTGCTGCTACTACAGATGATAATATTAATGTTCTCTTCATTGATTATTAATTAGTATGAGTAAAAAAAACGGATAAACTTACAAATTATCCTCCAATATGCCCTCTTTTTATTGGTTTTCTATAAAGTTCTGTGCCTCTAAAAAACCAATCTGTCGTTGAATCAGCACTTCCTGCTGGAGGTATTAACAATTCCCTGTATTTATCAGCTACCTGTGGTTTCTTAATAACCAAATTTAAGGGCACTGCTGAGTTTTCATTTACTACAGCATATTCCTTATTTTCGGAATGAATATTGCTCCAACAATGATCACAAGGTAAAAAATCTGCCCGGGCAACATACAGTTTTTCACCTTTTTCAAGAATTACCGGCACTAGTCCTTCTGTCTCCCCATTCATTTTTTCTGGTATAACAAATTCAGAAGCGAGCTTATCCCCCTTCTTTCTGGCTTCTAAAAGATAGTCCCTGGATTTATTTACCGGATGATTAAATGCCTCCGGATCGATAAACGTACAAACTTTACTATCTATAGTGTCTGTTAACATTGTAAAATCCTCAAATTTTGCAGGAATCATATCAATATATCCTTTCTCGCTCCAAAGACTTTCAAACGATCGGGAAGGATCTGAAATCATTACATAAGTAAAATCTTCGCTCCACGATTTGTTAGGTGGTAAGAAACCATTAATTACCTCTCTGGTATCAATGGTTCCCCCTGGTACATTTTCTTTACCAGAATACACCTGTTGATCAAAAACAAAAACATTATTATGAGCGTGCCTTGGTAGCAACGGTGTTACAAGTCCTTTATTACAAACGGCTTCATTTATTCCAATATAAATTACCAGAACAGTTTCCGGCACAGTGGGTAACAAATGAGCCAATTCAAGCGTCTCAGCACCCTCTAAATCACTTAGATACTGAGATTGTTTTTTTAGTAACCGATAAGATATTTCAAGAAATTCTGCATACTCCTTCTCAGAGAGTGTACCAAATTCAGGCAACTCAAATTTATACCCCATTTTTTTTCTTAATTATTTGTTAGTGAATTGATAAATAATTACCTGGTTGTATGTTTCTCCCGGTTTCAATTCAACAGATTCAAAAGCTGGTTTATTGGGCGCATCCGGATATCCTTGTGGCTCGAAACAAAATGCACCATATTGATTGTATTGTTTGCCTCCTTTTCCTGGTTTACCTTCCAAAAAATTACTTGTATAAAAATGCATACACGGCTGTGTCGTATAAACTTCCATTATACGTCCACTAGCAGGGTCATCTGCTCTGGCTGCTAATTCAAGTTTTCCTGGTTCGGTATGATTTATAACATAATTTAAATCATAGCCCTTAAATTTTGTTTTTTGCATTTCATCCAAACGAGAACCAACGGTTCTTTGCATTTTAAAATCAACTGATAGACTATCAACTTCAAGTATCTCTCCAGTAGGAATTAAATCCTCATCAGCAACTGTATATTTATCTGCATTTATCATTACCTCCTGATCAAGTACAGTCCCACTTCCTTCACCAGACAGGTTAAAATAACTGTGGTGAGTAAGATTGACCAATGTAATTTGATCAGTAGTTGCCTTCATGTCGATCTTTAATTGATTGTCATCATTTAACGAATAAATTACTTCACAGGAAACATTGCCCGGGTACCTTTCTTCTCCATCTTCGCTTAGGTAAAATAATTTAACTCCAACTTCTTTTTCATTCTCAAATTTTTCACCTTTCCATAAAACTTTATTAAATCCTTTATTACCCCCGTGAAGATGATTGGGGCCAAAATCGGGCAATGTGTTTTTTGCTAAATCATAGACTTCCCCCTCAATAATAACACTGGCCCCACCAATTCTATTGGCAACACGACCAATAGTAGATCCAAAATAATATGAATCTTGTTCGTAACCAGAAAGTGTATCGTAACCAAGGGTGATATCTGTTAATTGATTATTCTTATCCAGAGTTTTTATGCTTTTAACAATTGCTCCATATTCTATAATTTCTACCTCCATCCCGTTGTTATTTTTCAACAGGAATAAAGAGACAGGATTTCCGTCTATTGTTATTCCAAAATCTTTTTTTGTAACATTCATAACTGATTCTTTTTCTTGTTTGATTTTACATGATGAAGCAGAAGCTAACAGAAGCCCAACTAACAAAAAGTGTAAACCAATATTTGTTTTAGATTTCGTTTTCATTTCTCTTCTCGAATTATTATACTTTTTTAGGAATTAAAAAAAAGAGGCTATCAGAAAAGTCATTTGATTATTAATTTATGGGTATATAAATCAATTATTGTCGCAACCAAACTATATCCTAGACTTGTCAAATTTCTTTTTAGACAGCCTCCTGAAGTATTCTGTGAAATTATTTCACAGGTGATAACACAAATAATAAAACATCTCTACCTTCAAGGGTGCCTTTCAATTCATCATCTGTAGTTCCCCATTCTTTTTTATCCCAAACATTGTAAAGTTTGTACTTGTCTACAGCATTAAATTTTTCCTGAAAAACACGAGTCATATAGTATATATTCCACGGAATATGAAAATCTTTTGTATCCTCACTTGTATTTAAAACAGCAATGGCCCATTTATCTCCTTCCAATTGCTTGATCCAAACATCGATCTCTTCATCTTCTATGTAACGATATGCTGACTGTCCTAAAGGATCCTGATCGATTGCAAGTAAATCTTTATTGGTTATCAGTTTCAAAACGTCAGCATCCATATTTGCTAAATCGTTTCCTAAAATCAAAGGAGCCGATAACATACACCACATCGTAAAGTGAGATTTATTTTCTAGTGGCGTTAATCCTCCATTCCCTACTTCAAGCATATCCGGATCGTTCCAATGTCCCGGACCATTATGTTTCCATATCGGAGCTGATTCATCGAGGATATTTAACCATCCCCGGGCCCCTGTCACAAGCAAACATTCAGCACAATCTGTAATATCAATCGTCGTACGATACAAATGTCCTACTTCTTTTGCCCATGTCCATGGTTTTGTTGTTCCCCATTCACAAAGGCTAAAAACGATTGGCTTTCCCGCTTTATACAATGCATCACGCATTAGTTTATAGGATGCATATGAATTCTGACCATCAATATCTGCATAACAAAAATCATATTTCAAAAAATCAACACCCCAAGATGCATATGTACGTGCATCCTGAAATTCATACCCCCGACTGCCGGGTAAGCCAACACATGTTTTCACTCCGGCACATGAGTAAACACCAAACTTCAAACCTTTTGAATGGACATAATCTGCCAGCGCTTTCATTCCGGAAGGAAATCTTTCAGGATCGGCAAGTATATTTCCTTCTGCATCTCGATCAAACTGCCAGGTATCATCAACATTTATATATTCATATCCCGCATCTCTGAGACCAGTTTCTACCATAGCATCTGCCATTGCCCTTACATCACCTTCTGTAATTTCTCTTCCAAAATAGTTCCAGCTACTCCATCCCATTGGAGGTGTTAATGCAATGTTCTCAAACTTTTGTGCGTATATCCCTAGATTGAATACACTTACAAGCACAAACAAAAAGAGCTTTTTCATTTTAATAAATTTTTAGATTAGAATATTTTAATGTTAATTATTGTAATGCTTAGGGTTCCAGTATTATTTTAATATCCATTTGATTCCATTTATAATTAACGGAGTGTGATCGCCCTTCTTCATTTTTCATTGCATCAGACCATACAAGCACCATTTCAGTACCATCTTCACTAATCCATTTTGGGGATAATTTAGGTTGATACGTACGATTTCCCTCATCATCAACTATCCAATAATCTGAATAATAGAATTGTTTCCATGGCCCATAAGGATTTTCTGAGTACCAGAAACCCAAACTTCCTGTTTTAAAATGCATCGGGCTTTGATAGTAATCATCCGGAGCAGTAGAAAATCTATCACCTGCATAAGTTCCTCCATTAGCCATTATATACAACCCCAGACCTTCATTCCATACCACTGATGGTAACCAGGAATACCATCCAAAATATTCATCGCTATCATTCTTTTCCGGGAAAACATGCGCTGGTTTTCTCTCTGTTATATTATTGGTCCAGGTAGGATTTTCGCCATCCCATCCGGCAAAATACTCCCATTTATCCCGTATCGAAACTTCAGTTTTGTTAACTCGTACTAGAGACACCTCATTAGCCTGAGGTTCAGGAGAATAAACATAAACATAGTCATCTTTTGCTGCTGAGTTATTTTGCCCACACTGAACGAACGAACAGAAAACAAAAGGATAGGCCGTATCTCCATTAACAACTTGCTCATATTCTTTTGCAAAAAACATGTCTTCTGCTCCATCAGCTTCTTTAGCTTCTTCATCGTACGGTTCAACAAGTCGTTCTTCTCCTTTACTATTAACACTATACCATGATTCACCATTGTCTGTTGACTTTAATATTTTTAGCCCCACAAACGGAATCCCCCATCTTTCACGAGGGGTTCGGGCAACTAAAGAATATAAAGTACCTTCTACAGAGTAAACACCATAACCGAACCATCCTTCTCCTTCAACGGTAAACTTAGGATATCCGGGAATATCTTCTCGTTGAAAACTATCTTTCTCTCCAACAATCCGATATATATTGTTATGATACTTATTTTCTCCACCTGGTTCATTCCAATTCCCATCATCCATTGAAGTTATCTGGCTACCATCAGCACACCAGGTCATACACCAGTTATCTCCCCTTCCCTCCGGCCTGATTAATGTTTCATAGCGTAATTCGACATCTATTGGTTTTTTTTGCTCTTTACATGCTATTAAAACAAGTAACACAGCTAGTGCTAAATTTAATGTTCTCCTCTTCATTAGTAGTTAACGTTAGTTATCATATTTAATCTTTACTCAACAAGATTCACGACTTATAAATTCTGTTGGTAACATTATTGTCTCTTGCGTTTGTTCCTTATTCTCAATTTGATCAACTAACATCTGAACAGATTTTTTACCCATCTGATCGATTGGCTGTAAAATAGCCGATATTGGAGTTGAATGCAGTTGATATAATTCATTGTCGTCAAAAGCTATTACAGCCACGTCCATCGGTATTCTTTTGCGCATTTCCCGTATCTTTTTTAATCCTGTTGCAGCTAATTTTCCCGATGAAAATATTATTGCCTGAACATTTACAGGAAATGTTAGTAAATCATTAACAGCAACAGCAACATCTTCCTGAAAATTTTCAAATCTTATAATTTTTAGCCATTCATTGCTAAAACGAATTTTGTTGTCTTTTAATGCTGCTTTATACCCATCAATTCTCTGTTTCATCTGGATTAACTCAGGAGCATAAATTAGCTGTCCTATCTTTGTGTATCCCTTATCAATAAGGTGATTAACTGCCCTTTTAGATGCTTCGAAGTTATCTGTAAGTATATTGCTTGTTTTTATTTTAGGGAAATACCTATCGAATAAAACAAGCGGAACATTTGCTTTCTTTAACTTTAGAACCAGCTCTTTACTACCGAGTGTTGGCGTTAAAATAATACCATCCACCTGCCTGTCAAGTAAAGTTTCTACAATTCTTTCTGTTTTATCATCATCTTCATCTGAACTACAGAAGATGGTTGTATACCCCATTTTATTAGCTTCGTCCTCAACAGCCCTTCCGTATTTGGCAAAAAACTCATTGGCAATATCGGCAACAACTAACCCAATTAATTTTGTATGCCCCATACGTAAGCTTCGGGCAAGTTGATTGGGTTTATAATTTAATTCCCTGGCTACCTCCAACACCTTTGATGCGATATCATCACCAATACGATTTTCCTTATGCTTACCATTCAACACCAAAGAAACCAAGGTATTTGACACGCCTAATTTATTTGCTATGTCACTTATTGAAGTTTTTTTTGCCACATTAATTGATTTAGCTAGTAATATTCACTGATATACAGCAAAATTAAATCGATTCAAAAATATTATTTTAACATTTAAAAACAAAACAAAAACTCAAAATAATTTTAAATTACTGTTATTTAAATATTTACAATGATTAAACATTTTAGCATTTATTTAAACATATGAACACAAAAAATTATTATTAATTTAAACAGACTGTACTTCCGTGTTTTATTAAAAGAAAGGCAATAGAACTAAATCTATAAATTGATTCAATCTAGAATACTATATCTATAAAGTTTATTTAATAAAGAACATGGCTACTCCACAGACACTCAAAACAGCACCAATAATCTCTAACACAGTAATTCTTTGCTTATAAATTAATATGGCTGGTGGAATAATCAATACGGGAACAATAGCCATAATTGTGGATGCAATACCAGTTTCTGTATACTTAACAGCCAGCAAAGAAAAAGATACACCAAGAAAAGGCCCAAAAAATGAACCTATTGTAATACCTCTCATCGCTTTTTTATGCGATAAGGCTTCTATTACACGCGGCCATCTCTTTAAATATGTAACAAGTATTGAAAAACCAATTATACTGGCAACTATCCTAATTTGCGTGGCGGCAAAAGGATCGTAATCTTTCATCCCATACTTACTAAGTACCAAGCCTGATGCCTGGCCAACTGCACCACCAAAAGCAAACAGAATTCCTTTTGGAGATAACTTTAATTTAAATTTTGATTTTTTTGATTCTTTGCTAAATATCGCTAGAACAATCCCAAAAAACGTTAAAGTCATTCCCAAATAATTGTAAAACGTAAGACATTCTCCCAAAATTAACCAGCCTAAAAATGCTGCAATTGGGGGAACAAGTGTCATTATTAACATAGAAAAACGGGAGCCTATAATTGTATAAGATTTAAAAAGGAATAAATCTCCAAACACAAAACCTACCAACCCTGACAAGAACAGCCAAAACCACTGATACTGACTAGCATCTACCGGAAAAGGAATACCTCTTGCTATAAAAGTATATATACTCAAAAAGAATAAGGCAAAAAACAAACGAATTACATTAACAGATAAAGAACCAACTTTTACACTTGCTGATTCAAAAGCAAGTGCTGTAACTGTCCAAAATATAGCAGTTAGTAAAGCAGCTAATTCACCGAGATTATTAACAGTACCCATTCTACAAATATTTGGTAAACGTAGCACATTCTATCTTTTTTCAAGAAAGAAATTATAATTTTTTATAAAATATGTTGAAATGTTAATATTTACACAGATAAATACCTGTATGTTTATTTAATCTAAATAATATTAACATATTAATAATAAACTAAATAACGATATTATATTTCTATTGGTCTACTAAAAATCAAAACTTATCTATTAGTTTTGTAGATGAGAAATGCGAAAAATACTTTTACCGTAAATAATCTAAGAGAGATGAAAAACAATAAAATTTTAATAGTATTTGCTTTGTTATTCGTTGTTTCTGCTAATGTATTAGCTTGTGAAATAAAGTTTAACGTTGAAGGAGACTCAAAAAAAGCCTACTCAGTAGGAGATGAATTAGTTGTTGAAGTTGAAGTTATTTTTACTCATGGTCATTGCCATGTTTCTTTAGATGACACAAAATTTAATTACCAGGGAATTGAGGTTTTAGGAGCAACTAAATGGAATAAAGTTTCAGAAATGAAATATACCCGGAAAATTAAAATTAAAATTACAGAAGACAATAAAAACAAAAGCCTTTTGTCTGCCACACGTTCATGCCACAAAGAAGGAGGATATGGTAGTATTGAAATTAAAAGAGAATGATTGTTTTTAAAGTAATTTGTATTTTATGGTTGGCAATCCCCAATTTTCAGCCTGAAATAAAAAATTCGCATTTACAAGATGATAAAGTTCTAATCTGTGACACTATAAACTCAGAATGTAATGGCTGTCCTTTGTATTATGAGGAGGGACAGTCAAATTCGAGTTTATCAGGAACAATTACGATATGCCTGTTACTGGGATTGGTTTCTTTTTATCTTTTCTCTGTATACAAGAAAAAAATTATAATAGTAGCAGGAAGTATCATGGTAATTGCATTGGTTACTACATCATTTATTAATAAAAATGCTAAAGAACCAGAATCCACAATATCAATTACAGATACAATCAATAATACGGACGAATTTATTGATGTTTCTGATGATGAATTTCTGCCTGTAGAAGATGATTTCTCTGAATCCGGCGACGAATTCTCAAAGGCAGACGATGAGTTCACAGAAGTTTCCGATGAGTTTTCCGAATCACTTGATGAATTCTCTGAGCCCTTAGAAGGTAAATTTTCAGAGGAACTTACAAAGAAAAATGAAACCAGTCCGGCTACTTATAATCAACTTGTTATTGATTTATTAATTCTTTTGGTTCTTTATATTGTAATTGGCCTTTTTATCAAAAATAAAACTTTCAGGAAACTCAGGCCTTTATTTTTATTAGCCATGTTGGTATGGCTGGGATTCATTCATGGTGGTTGTCCGTGTATGATTTCATCCATGCAAAATTTCTTTTTAATGACATTCGGCAATAAAATCACATGGATATCAACCTTGTGGTTTTTAGGTTTGATTCCCTTAACCTATGTATTTGGTAAAATTTGGTGTGGATGGCTTTGTCACTTGGGTGCGTTTCAGGAATTTTTATTTGGGGCAACACATCTTAATTTTCTGAGAAAAGAAAAACACCAAAAAATATTAAAATCAATTCAAATTGGAGTTTTTATAATACTGATTGTACAATTATTTATTACCCGAAATAATATTTTTATTCATTACGATCCCTTTAAAGTAGCTTTTAATGTATTTTCATCAAACACATTGGGATATGTATTACTGGGAATTCTTTTGATTTCATCTGTAATAATTTACAGGCCATTTTGCAGAAGTTTCTGTCCTGTAGGTTTAATTCTTGGATGGGTAGCTTTTATACCCGGTGCAAAAAAAATTTCAATTCAACAATCATGTACAAGTTGTAATAAGTGTGTTAAAATATGTAAATCAGCTGCAATAACAAATACCGATAAATCAGCGGTAATAAACAAAAGTGATTGTATTTTTTGTGGGGAATGCTTAGATAATTGTAATAAAAAATCAATACAAATTTAAAAGCAGTTGTAGATGAAGAGAGGGGTAGGATTAATAATAATTACTTTATTAGCAGGGAACCTATATGGTCAATGGGAATGCAGGAGTAAATTGAATGCTTTTCTTAAACCTGTCGGAGAATCAAATTTAATGTGGGGAAGTGAATTGATAACTTCAGGAGGAATGTTGTCTAACTATGGCATAAGTAATGCAATGGCCCTTCTGGCACTTGATTATTCAACTTCAAATTCAACTTTCTATTTTGAGGGAGGATATAAATACTGGAATCAAACCGACTTTGAAAACAAAAATATTTTCAGCAATAACCGTTGGGGAATTCGGGAGGCTCTTTATAGTTACAATGGAAATACCTTAAATTTTAGTGTCGGGTTACATTCTGCCAGCCTGAATGATAATTTTCTACTCAATGAGCGTGTTCTTGGAGCCAGTTATTCATTTCGTAATGACAGATGGAAATTAAAAACAACGGTAGGTACCGTATCAAAAGATTTTGCAAGAAATGGAACATTCTGTAGCACTTGTTATCTGTACGATATAATTCAAGACAGAAGTTATAATCAAATTGGCAATACTCTTGGTGAATCTAATTTAGCAGGATTAACGTTATCATTTTTGCCTGGCAAAAAATCTATACCTCAAAGTACTGATGATTCTGAGTTTTCTTTGGATGGATTTGCCCCTATGGAAGACAATAGTTCCAAAAAGAAATTTCATGTTAACGAAATAGGTATTGCATCCTATACAGAGTTTGGAGATATTATTACATCGAACTTTCTTATTAATGGCTTATTCGCAAAAATTTCATTGGTTGGCGATATTACTTTTGTCCCTGAGATTTTGCTTCAATCTGGTGAAAATAATAATGGATTATTCTCTGTATTATCATTAAACAAAGAATATTTCTGGAGCAACACCCATAAATCCTCATTTACATTTTCATATTATGGATTTCAGGCATTTGATGAAAATGTGGTCCCTCTTAACAGGTTTAGTAATTTATTGGCTGGTGAAGTATTACGATTGGATGTCCCCGAGACCCCTATATTTCTTTTTGCTGCCAAACATACGATTCCGAATATAAAAACACACTTCAAAATTCAATATGCACGTTCCGAAAGTACATCAACGATGAGTGAATTGGATGTACAAATTGGAAAAATATTTTTTAACCGTCTGCAGGCCAACTTAATCACGGGTTACATAAAGAGTAACCTACTTACAAATGAGAACGAAGCGTTCTTAAGTAGAATAGAATTACGGTTAAATTTTTAAAATATTTAGGTAATGCATAGAAAAGAGTTTATTTCAAAGATGCTCCTTGCAACAGGAGCTGGAGCATTGTTATTATTCAATGCATGTGAAAGTGTTTTCGATAATGATAGCGCCTACCAGGTAAATGAAAGCAAATGTACAGGTTGTGGTGATTGTGTAAAATCTTGTAGTCACAATGCAATCTCTTTATCTGGAGGTGTCGCAACGATATCCAGTTCGAGTTGTACCAGTTGCGGTAATTGTGTAAAGTCTTGTAAACATGGAGCAATTTCTAATTAAGGATCAAGTATGAAAAACAATAATATTTCAGGAAGAAGAAGATTCCTTAACTCAGCAGGAAAAGCAGCAATCGCGATTACATTTTCACCAATAATCAAAGCTTGTGAAAACAGTCTATATGCAAATTATTTGGTTGTTACAGACAAATGCACTGGCTGTTCCGAATGTGTTTCTGTATGTTATTACGATGCCATTACATTAGCAAATCCAACAAACTATACAATAGACACAGATGATTGCATATCATGTAAAAGATGTGTATCTACTTGTGAATATAATGCTATTAATGTTACTCCATCTGTATATTCAATAAAAGAAGAAAACTGTGTTGAATGTGGTGTTTGTACTTCCGTTTGTAATTATGGTTCTCTTAAAATCGCTGTGAAAACTTACAGTATCGATGAGAACAAATGCACCAACTGCGGTGAGTGTGTGGTTGTTTGTCAGAAAGACGCCATCAGTCTGAGTGTTTCTGATCTTGAATATTCAATTAACGATAATTGTATTGGTTGTGGCGATTGTATAACAAAATGCACAAACGAAGGTAACGCGATAAGTTACGCAGTTGAAAATTATTCTGTCAGCTCAAGCAAATGTCATGGTTGTACAGAAAAGTGTTCCGGAGTATGCCCTTCAGGAGCAATCTCTTCTGTTAGTGGCAAAGCATACATAAACACGTCAAAATGCACAAAATGCGGTAAATGTGTAGACCGCTGTGATCACCATGCTATTACAAATTCAGAAGTAACAATTGATCAAACAAAATGTACCCAGTGTGGGGAATGTTATAGTACTTGCGAGGAAGATGCAATAGACAAAAGCGGAGAAACAGGAAGTACAACATCTGCAATTGATACTTCTGCATGTAATGCCTGTGGCGAATGTTTATCTGTTTGTCCTGAAAATGCTATTTCTGTAGAACAAGGTGATAGCCCTGATTCTCCTTATATTGATAAAGATACGTGCATGAGCTGTGGGGAATGCTTATCAAGTTGTGATTATGATGCAATTGAAGCCTCTATTTCAGACGATGAACCTTATATCGATCAAGAACTATGTACCAATTGTGGTGATTGTTATTCTGCCTGTGAAGATAATGCGATAGACAGGGAATTAAGTACCGCAGAAATACTTCAGGATAATTGTATCAGATGTGGAAAATGTGAAGATATCTGTCCGGAAGGGGCAATAACAACAGAGTAATGAAACAAACAATCATTATTTTACAATTGTTACTGACTTTTTCTCTCTGTAAAGCACAGAATGCTGAAGTTAGCATTCAGTATGATACAGAGAAAAAAACAGAATATAAAATTGGTGAGATAATAACTCTATCTGTTGATGTTATAATGCCATCAAAAATTTGTATTGACGGTATAGAAAACAGCAAAATATTTCTCTCTGGCTTACAGATAATAGATGAAAAGGAATGGTTCAATCTCGAAGACAATTTATGGAGAAAAGACCTAACAGTTAAAATAGTAGATAACAAAAAAGGATATAGTAAACTCACCATCTTTCGGAAAGCAGACAAAGGAGGTTTCTTTATCCAGGAAAAATATTTAGTAGAATGATAATAACGGCAACAAATAAAGAATACTGGCAAGCAAAAAAGGAGATAATAGCAAAGGTAATTATCTTTACTGCTATTGGATTGATGGTTGCCGATACCATTTATAAAAATATCAGCGGGATTACCTATGCCAATCAGGATCAATGCGTACTGTATAGCTTTCTTCCAAAATGGGCGTTTTTTATTTATGAAAACGTAGTAGAATTATTTCTGATAGTTTTATTGGGCATCTTTGGTGGTGTATTAATTGAACAACATCTTAAAAAGGTTAAACGTTTTTTTCCAAAAAATCAGGCTTTAGCTTTTATTTATGCTTCACTTTTACCCATCTGTTCTTGTGGAGTAATCCCTGTTGTTGAATCAATGAAAAGCAGGGTTAACCTCAAAACATTGGTAACTTTTATTATTGCAGCACCACTCTTAAACCCATACATAATATTTATGTCAATTACAATTTTAGGAGTAAAATATGCCATTTACAGGATTTTGGCTTCATTTATTCTGGCTACTGTAACAGGTATCCTTGTAGAATTTTCCGCAAAAATATTCAAATTAGAATTTGCCGGTGTATACGAAAATTGCAATACCTCGTGCGGAGCAGCTAATAATAGCCCGTTTCAGAAAACCCTGGCCTATTTTAAGAAGCTACTTCCTTATGTTTTGATTGCAGGAGGATTGACACTCCTTTTTGAATATATTCATCCTCAAAAATACCTGGAGACTCTTAGCTTTAATAAAGAGCCTATCTCTACAATTGTAATGATGGTTGTTGGGATTCCCATTTATGTTTGTAATGGTGCTGATGTGTTATTCTTAAAACCTTTATTACAGTTTACCGATCTATCAATTTCTGCAGCGATGGCTTTTTCGTTAACTTCTTCTGCTATTTGTATTTCTTCTATTGTTATGCTTATTAAATTCTTTGGAAAGAAATTAACTTTTTTTGTAATTCTGTCAATTATCGCAGTTATCTCATTGATTGGAATTGGGATGTCTTTTGTTTGGTGATTGGAAAAAGGTACCAACATTATTTCCCCAACACATTTATTTCACCCCATTTAATTCCATTATCATTAAAGACCTGTTCTTCCATTTTTTTAGCAGGATCAAAGATTTTATCTTCAGGAATTGGAATAATATCATCGGTTGCTATCTCGCTCACAAAGAATATTTGCGCTATGCCCAGATCAGAAGATTCTTTTTTCCTGGCTATATGCTGCTTTGTTAGTGTAGCAGACACACTCCAATGAAAATCTTTTGGATACCAAAGCTCTCCGTATGATTCATATTTAAGTGTCTGGTTATAAACAGGATCTTTTATCCCAAATCCTAATGCTAATAAAACCGGACGTGCAGCTAAAGGAATAACAACTTTCCCGGAGGATTCGATCATTACAATTGCATCTGACTTTAAATCAAGTAGAATTTCCCCGTGTTGCCGCATATTATCGACTTGCCCTCTTGACTTATAATTTATACGTAGAAGCTCTTTCCCCTGATAAACTGAGCGCCCATCAATTTCATATTTATATTCTTTAAATTGATTTGTATCAAGATAAGAAGGAAGTTCATATTTTAAATCACACGATAAAAGTATCTCTGGTCCCCCCATATTCATTTGAGACATAATAGCATCTGATTCTGATTCTATCTCCTCCCCTTCTTTTTCTGCTTCTTCAATTCTTTTCTTATCTTGCTTATCAAGCCAATGGCGCATAAATTGAAGTTTTGCTATTTCGTCCGGTTCCCTGTATAATAAAAGCTGATGCTGATTCTCAATTGTATCTCCTTTCACTTTTTCCGGATAAACAGACTTGAATACTCCTTCGCTTCTATGCAATATACTGCTGTTCTCCGTTATTTCTTCCCTGTAATATGATGTTGTTTGAAATGACTTATCCGGATAGTTCACCCCTATCCTGTCAACCGCCCTCTTAATATAATCTTCTGCTGACATAGGCAGAATGATCGCTTCTTCAATCTCAATTGAATTTGACTTTAACTTTATCTTTAAAGGACTTTCTATGGAGCTTAATTCAATTTCTGATTCCTCATAGCCAATATAATTTATAACCAAAGTATCATCCGTAATTTCATTTGGTACTAAAAACTTAAATTCTCCTGCTTCATCACTGATTGTACCAATTGGATGGTTCTTTAAACGAATTGATGAAAAGGGTAAATTTTCTTTGGTTTTCTTATCAGTAACAACACCCGTTATCGTTTGTTTTGATTGAGAAAATAACATCGTTGAACTGAAAATAAAAAAAGAAAGAATATAAAGAGTGTATTTGATTTTTTTATTCATTTTCTAAGAGCTTGATTAAATTTAGAATCATTTTACTTTATTTTTTCAGTATGTATGACCCCCTAAATCCCCCTCAAAGGGGGACTTTGAGCATCTTCGATTTTATTTTAATATCTATTCTCTAAATCTTATGTCACCCTCTTTAAGTCCTCCTCGCATAGCCTGTCCCGCATAAAGCGGGAAGGATTTAGAAGGTCATTAGTTTAGTATAACAAATGCCATAACATTTTAAAATAAAATCTGTTTTTTTAACAAAAAGACTCCAAAACTAATATAATATCTACTAATCCGGAGTCTTTTTTGAAAACCTATATTTACCTAAGAAAGAAGTTTGTTTTATAAACCACCACCAGATTCATCTTTTTCGTATTCGGCATCGCGTCTAAGTTTCTTAATTTTTCCGCCATAATTAAATCTGTAGGAAATCTCTACGCCGAAAAGATGATGAACTTCTAACTCCCCATACCACTCATTGTAGTATCCTGGTGATTGTGTGATTGATTTGCTATACATAAAGTTTTTAATAAAAGGATTATAGTATGCTTCTATCTGCCAATTATCCTTTATGCTTTTTCCAAAGCCAAATAACACAAGAAAATCTCTCGAGTATTCTCTTTGATATGCAATATTAGGGCTGCTATATTGTCCCATTACATAAAGGATAAACTCTTTAGGTAAAGAATACATGGCATTAAAATTAGCCCTGCTGCTAACTTTCTGGTTATATTGTTCAATTGACAAACCAGATGACTCATCAATTTGTCGATCAAAAACAGCAACATTGCCATTCACTTTGAAATTTTTAGTTATCTGGATTGCGGTATTGATATTAATACCATATTCAATATTCTTTCCAATATTTTCCTGTGAAGTAATTTGAACACCGTCTGCTTCAACGGTTGTATATTCCTGGATGCCATCGTTAACAAACGTCACATAAAGTTTTGGAGATATGTAATTGCTGCCAAAATTTTGTGAATACGATAATTCAATTTTATGTTCATAAGATGGATTTAAGTCAGGATTTCCTTTTGACAAATGAATTGAATCATAATAGGTAACAAAAGGATTTAAATTGTATGCTGAAGGTCTTCGAATCTGTCTTCTGTATGTCAATTTTAAATTCTTAGTATCTGAAATTTTATACGCAGCACTAAACTGAGGTAAAAACACAAAATAATTGATTGACGAGGTATCCTGAATATTTATATCTGAGTATTCTCCTCTAAGCCCAGCCTGCCAGTTTAATTCATTATACTTACCTGAAGCATTATAATAGACCGTTTGTCTGTGTTCTTCATACTCAAATAATTCTGTAACTTCACCTGTTACAACTTCCAGGCTTCCTGATTTCAGGAATTGGTTATCCATCCATTGCTTATATTCTCTTACGCCCAATTCATGTTTAACATTCTTGGTTAAAAAAGTATAATCCAGTCTAAACTCTATTGTTTTACTTGAATTATCAGTATACTCATTTCTATTAACAACACTTGAAAGGTCAAGAAAATCAGGAGATTCAAAATAGGTGTCAACATATTCACTCTCAACATCAGACGCATGTTGATATGTATAGATTTCAGCCGTTAATTCACTGCCCTCTTTTTCAAATTTATGTTTCAGAAATAAGGATAGATAATAATTATTTCTATCATCTACACCTTCTTTATCCGTCTCATAATAATTTGTGAGATTTTCCTCTTGGTAAGTTGAGTTTGTACTAAAATAATCTGATGAAACGCCTTTATGTTTTATCCATTCGCCAAGAACGTTTATTGTTGTCTTTTCAGTTATAAACCAATCAAAACCACCATTCATATAGTTATTCAGCCAGGAATTTTTCCCTGTTGTCTCCTTTTCGAACATATACGGAGAATCGGTGATTGATTCATCTACAACTGTTTTGTTGTATTCTGTTCCACTAAATGCCTCATAATGCAATCTATCTCCTATGTAAATCCTAAAATTTTGGTTTCCATACTCAATATTTGCCCTTGGATTTGCCAATGCCATATCAGGTCTGAAAATAGGAGCTAAAACAGAACCATTTACTCCATATCGTTTCTCCTTTTTAAGAACGATATTAATTACACCTGTAACTTCAGCATCGTACTTCACACCAGGATTTGTTATTAGCTCAACCTTATCAATTATTTGAGGATCAAGTTGTGCTACAAAATCTTGATTTCGTAGTACACCATCAACATAAAACTGAATATTACCGCTTCCTTCTAACTGAACATTATCCTGAAAATCGACAGAAACAGAAGGAATATGTTTTAACATATCAATGCCGGAAGAAGAGGTGTTTCTTACCTGATCATTTAATGTAAACACGGTCCTATCAATCTTTTCTTCACCTTTTAAACGCTCTTGGACTATCTCAGCTTCGTCAAGCTTTGTAATGTCCTCAGCCATTATCAAGGTTTTTAGATCAATCTTCCTGTTTTTACGGGAAACAACTACATCATTAATGGTAACCGGGGCATAACCAATAAAAGAAGCCCTAACGCTGTATGTTCCAAATGGTATATCTTCAAGATGGAAAGTACCATCTTCAAGAGAAATCACACCGGTAATAATACTGGAATCGCCCTGACTAATCAATGCAACGGAAACATAAGGAAGTGGTTCAGAAGTTTTTTTGTCAATAATGATTCCAACTATTTCCCCTTCATTGCTTTCAATTTCATTGGCTTGTATATAGGTAAAAGGTAATAGGCAAGCAAAAATTAAGGTAAATATTGTTTTCATTTCTGTTAAGATTAAGAATTATTATTTGGAGATATGACGACACAACAATCGATCTGTTACAGTCAACAATAATTTTTTTTGGGACAGGATTAAAACAAATCAACTCAAATAAACCGTCAACAAATTGGTTTTAAAAGCAATAAGGCAAAAACAGGGGTGTGTAAAACAGGTAAAAAAATCTCACTTAAAGGATAAAATCCTTTCTTCAACTTATCTCTGGCTAGTATCTTTATAACGAATGGAGATGCCTGCGTAATTTTTTACAATGGCTATGTGTTTTTACAGAGCCATTGCAACTTTTTTCGGAGGCTCCGTAACTTTTTTCGGAGGGAGCAAAACTTTTTACGGTGGGTCTGTAACTTTTAACGGAGGTGTCGTAACTTTTAACGAAGGGACTGTTATTTTTGTTGGGGCCTGTTAATTTTTCATCTTATGCTTCGGCATTTAACTTAGTGCGACCTCCGTTTTTCTCTCTCTTAAAGACACAAGATGCTTGATCTATGTGATAATTTCAGATTTACGATTTCAAATCGAAAATCATCAATCGATGTCGTTTAGTTAAGGTTCCAACGCTGTCAGGAGCTACGCACGCTGACAGGTTTAAAACGCAGTAAATCAACCTGCCAGTGTCAATCATAGAATCGTTGACTAAACGACATTGAATCCCCTAATGGTGCAAGCCTGCAGCTTGTACCTGAACAATTATTCTTAGCTTATTTTCATACATAATTCCGTTACAGATAAAACATTCAAAAAACATTGTTTCTTACGCAACTATTGTATAGTTTTAAGCATCTGCTTTTTACTAACAGTTCCTATTTTCACATATTCGTATAACCTAAAATAATCTACCTATGAAAGAAACCTCAAACAATCCTAAATAAAAAACTTTTAGCAAGCCTTTTATATTTTGTTCAAACCCTGGCAAAACAACACGAGTTAAATTCACTCTTAATAACACTCTTTTACCTGGTAACCACTCTCCGGCTACCTCGAATACGAAAATAAATTAAAAGCCCAAGGCTAACATTTTGCTGCTTAAGGCTTGTAACTAACAATTAAAAACAAAAAAATGAAACTAAAACTTTTAAAATTAAGCTTGACTTGCCTAACCCTATTAATAACCGGGGTAGGATGTGAAAAAAATGATAAAAACTATAATCCCGATAGTATTATTGGTAAATGGGAATGGCTCTATTCTAAAGGTGGAATTATTGGTATTACTTATCCTGAAGAAGGACAAACGGTTGAATGGGAATTTACTAAAGATAGTACTCTTATTATCACAGAAAATGATGTAACAACTTTTGAAACAATATTTTATATTTCAAATGATACTCTGATTTTTTTTAGGGAAACAGATGTAAAATATAGAATTGAAATCGAAAAAGATACATTGTCCCTGTATTTTATTGTTGAAGGGTTTGATAACTTTTATAAACGAATAGATTAAAAAAAATGAAACTAAAACTCTTTATATTAAGCTTCATTGACCTGCTCCTGTTATTAACCGGGGCAGGGTGCAAAAAAGAAGAATCATTGGAAACCGATCCAGCCAAAATTATTCTCGGAAAATGGGAAATGGTGGAAATGTGCGACGAACCAGTAGAGAGTCCATCAGCTTATACAGAATACTTACCTGATAGTGTATTCTATGAATACGAATACGCAACTGATGAATATTATTATAAGAAATACTGTATTGATACTTTACTTCATGAATATATATATGTTCCTCAAAAAGAATGTTATATACTTTTATTTGAGTATAGTTACGATTTTACAGATAACAACAATAAAATGTATTTACATTATACAAATTTTATTGCAATGTGTAATAGCTTTACTTTTAAACGAATAGAATAAATTAAATAAAAACAATATTTTTAATCCTTTAATGGTGCAAGCCTGTGGCTTGTACCTGAACAATTAACTTTTAGTTTATTTTCACACTTTAATACCGTTGTAAACATAATTCATGCAAACATTTTGATTTTTTTTCACGTTCGACTAATTACAAATTCACAAGAGAAATAAAATCAGTAGAAAAACTATAAATTTTGAACTTTTTTATCGTGAAGAGGAATATCAAGAACACTTTCCATGATCCTGAATTTAGAAAAAATCTCAGATAACTCATTCTCAGGATCGGAGTTGGAGATGATACCAGCACCCGCATATAACATAGCCGATGCCCCCATTATTTGCATACACCGCAAGTTTACAAATAAGTTCATGGTATCTTCCTGGTTTATCGGGCCAAGATAACCTGCATAAAACTCTCTGTCAAATCTTTCGTTATTTGAGATAAACTCCTGGGCAGGAGCCTTTGGAAGGCCACAAATTGCCGGAGTAGGGTGCAATTCTTTAAGTAATTCACTTATCTTATGTTCGTCCCCTTCGCATAATTGAGTTTCGAATTCAGTTTTTAAATGAGCCAGTTCACCCGCTTTCGCTGTATTGGGGCCGTAAGATTTATATTTTTTGAAACCACTCTTTTTGATTGCATCTTCTACATAACCTGCGACTAATTGTTGTTCCCTGTATTCTTTTTGATTCCAGATATCATCTGTAGTCTCTATATCTGTTCCGATTGTTTTTGTACCAGCCAATGCAACTGTGCGCATTATTTTCTGATCGATATGCACCAATAACTCAGGCGTTGCCCCAAGCCAATCGCCAATATTTGGGATAGAGACATACGAAATAAAACCATTAATATATTTTTCAGAGAGTTTTAAAAAAGTTTGTATCACATCAAATTCTTCTCCTAGCTCTACTTGCTTCTGAGATGCCAGTACTACTTTTTCAAATGCCCCTTTTTTTATTTCTTCTATTCCTTTTCGAACCAGTGAAACATAATCCGGAGTATTTTGCAAAACCCTCTTTGTTCCTTTTCTACCAGCTCCTGCAATTTCAATCCTGTCTTTTTTATTTAACTGTTTATTTATATCAGAAATAATCTCTTTGACATCCAGGTTACTATCTGTTTTAAGGTCATCCTCTGTTGAACTATATCTGATTGCATTGGGAATAAAGATGCTTTTTGAATTATCGAAATTGGAGTAAGGACTAAAAACAAATCCACTATCGGTACTGCTATATTTTATTTCGTAATTATAAACAGGAGCTAAACCAATAATTGCTTCAATTTTATCAGTTCGGGGTAAACGGTAAAATACAAACGGCAACTCCCTGTTTCTGGCTACAGAAAATAAAGTTTGTAAAATATTATATGTTGAAAAACCTGACAAATTCATTCGTTCTACCTCACTCAAACTAACAACTTTTTTAAAGTTATGTTTTAAAATAAAAATAATCTATAAAACATACCCTCTATTTCTATTTATTGAGGCAATTGTTTCTTTTCGTTTTATTTTACCACTGGATGTCTCAATAAATTCAGGCAGCAAATATAATTTTTTTGGGCGTTCATAAGATGATAAAATACCATCCATAATATTTCTTAGTTCTGAAATATCATGTTTTGATATAGTTTTATTTTTCTTTTTTAAAAGTAAAATAACTTGTTCTCCCAAATCATTATGTTCTTCGGATGCTATTATTAGATCTTGTTTCAAAGCTGTTGCCAGTTTTTTTTCTATTTGTTCGGGAAACAGTTTAATTCCCCCGGAATTAATTACATTATCAAATCTACCTAACCATTTAAACCTCTTACTTTCTAACTGAATAATATCGTTTGTTATCAATCTTGTTCCATCTTCTGCTTCAACTATCAGACATTGTCTGTTATCTACAGAAACATGAAACCCTGGAAGAATATCAAAAAAATCAGATTTATTTTTCCCATTTAGAGGTTTAATCGCAATATGAGAACAGGTTTCTGTCATACCATATGTCTCGTAAATATCACATTCTACCCTCTGAATTTCCTGCAACAATGCTTCAGATACTGGCGCTCCTCCAACAATAATTTTCCTTATTTTTTTTAGACTTTCATTTTTAATGCTTGAAGTAAGCTGATGTGGTGTTAATGCAGAAAAATCAACAACTTCCTTAATATTTTCAAAAGGATTTGCCGATGGTTCTGTGTATTTCAGATTAAAACCAATCACAAAAGCCCGAACGATCATCATTTTACCGGCAATATAACTTACCGGCAAGCATAACAGTGCTCTATCAGAAGATGTTAGATTAAAATATTTTTTTGTCCGGATAGCAGAATTAACCAGTTCTCTTTTGAATAGTTTTATTTGTTTTGCTTTACCCGTTGTACCCGATGAATTAGCAAGGATATAATCTTTCTCATTGATTAATTCACCGATAAATTGATAAATATTCTTTTCCCAGTCAGGGATATTATTTTCGTCTAATTTACGATGTACAAGCTCGCGAATTTTTTCTCCCGAATAAGTCGAATTATTGATTGTTATTGATTGAAAATATTCCATGATAATCTTTTAATCAACAATATTTCCCCACTCTTTTTCAGGATCAAAAAACAGGTTCTCGCCTTGTAAAAACAAAGGTGATGAAATGTTATTCGTGTAAATCTGACCTGTTCCAAGTCCATGGTAAATTTTATGGTTTAGAAAATAAGTCCATTGGGCTATGGCATTTAGACCTACATTTGATTCCAGCGCCGAGGTAATCCACCAATCAATGTTTAATTCAGATGCAATATCAATCCATTCTTGCGAAGCATCAAATCCTCCCACCAAACTAGGTTTCAAAATTATGTAATGAGGCTTTATTGCTTTTAGTAAACTCTTCTTTTCGTGAAAATCGTGTATTCCTATTAATTCCTCATCCAATGCAATTGGGATTGGCGTATTTTGGCAAAGCGATGCCATCAATTCAATATTACCTTGTTTAATTGGCTGCTCAATAGAATGAATATCGAATTTAGATAACTCTTCTAATTTTTTCATTGCTAGTTCGGAAGAGAAAGCTCCATTCGCATCCAGGCGGATGATTACATCGTCTTTTGTGAAATTTTTTCTGATTTCTTTTAACAGGCTTACCTCCTCTTCAAAATTAATTGCCCCAACCTTTATTTTGATGCATCTAAATCCTTTATCAATCTTATCCTTTAGCTGCTCCATCATTCTGTCGATGTTTCCCATCCAGATAAGTCCATTGATGCTAATACTATCCTTCCCATTTGTAAATTCAGAGGGAAACAGGATTTTTCTTCCTTTATTTTTTAAATCGATAGATGCTGTTTCGAAAGCAAACCTGAAAGCAGGAAATTCATGAAGTTTTAAATCCTCAAGTTGGATACCTGAATTTACCTGTTCGCAAAAATCTTCTATATGACTTTCCAATTCGGGCATGGCATCAATACTCAAATCAGGAATTACGGAACATTCACCTGTCCCAATTACTTTTGGATTTTTATCATCATAAAGAAAAATAAACCATGAATCTTTATTATATAAAATACCTCGTGAAGTTCCAGCCGGATTCTTAAAATTTAATTTGTAATGTTTAAAAAACGCTTTAAGCATTTAAAGAAAGAATAAGTCCCAAACCCAAAGCTATAGAAAAAAAGAATGTACTGATAGCAAACTTTTTTAGGTATGGATCAAATTGGGCAGGTTCCGTAATTTTCATAATTAATGCAGCATTAACAAAGAAAAATGGTGCTGTTACTAAAAACAATAATTGCCAGAAATCATTATAATTCATAAATACATACAGCCCGGAACAAATCATCGCTAATATGATCAATCCCAATTGATACTTTTTAGCATTCTCTTCACCAATTCGAACAACGAGCGTAATTTTTCCTGCCTGCTGATCAGTTATCCTGTCACGGAGATTATTAATATTTAATACTCCCACACTCAACAAACCAATACTTGCTGACGGTAAAAGAATATCAAAACTAAAATGGTGCGTATGTAAAAAATAAGTGCCGGCAACACCAATAATTCCAAACCAAAAAAACACAAAAAAATCGCCTAACCCAATGTATCCGTAAGGTTTATCTCCAATAGTATATTTTATAGCCGAAACGATAGCCCCAAGTCCAAGGATTAAAAATATAATTATATTAAGCTGATTTGTTCCTTTTGTTCCTTCCAGAATCAATGAAATACCTGAAACAAGTGCTAAAACAACTAAAATAGAAATACCTACTTTCATTTCTTTTTTAGACACGATACCTGATTGGTTGGCTCGCTTCTCCCCTACTCTTTTCTCGTCTGTTCCTTTTACGCCATCGCCGTAATCGTTAGCCAGGTTTGACAGAATCTGTAAAAATAATGTTGTTAACGTTGCCAGAACAAAAATCTTCCAATTAAAACCTCCATCAAAAGCAGCCAAGAAACTTCCCAGAATTGTGCTTGACACTGCCAATGGAAGTGTTCGAAGCCGCATTGCTCCTAACCAAATTTTTGTTTTACTGTTCATTCCAATTATCCTCTAAACTCCAAAATCTAAAAATAAAGTTACAAATTATATGTACTCAAAAAATGAATAAATGTTATGGCAAATTAGGAAACTGTCCATAATCCGGCGAACGTTTTTCCAGAAATGCATTCTTTCCTTCCTGTGCTTCATCTGTCATGTAGTAAAGCATAGTAGCATTTCCTGCTAATTCCTGGATTCCTATTTGTCCATCTAACTCTGCATTTAAGCCGACTTTAATCATGCGCAAAGCAATAGGACTATGTTTCATCATTTTTTTACACCACTCAACCGTTGTTTCTTCAAGTTTATCGAATGGTACTACTGTGTTAACAAGTCCCATTTCCAATGCTTCCTGTGCTGAATATTGCTCACACAAAAACCATATCTCACGGGCTTTCTTTTGTCCAACAACACGCGCCAGGTAAGAAGAGCCCAGACCTGCATCAAAACTTCCTACTTTGGGACCTGTTTGACCAAAAATAGCATTATCAGACGCAATGGAAATATCACAAACAACATGTAAAACATGCCCTCCTCCTATTGCATAACCGTTAACCATTGCTACAACAGGTTTTGGCAGTGACCGTATTTGCTTTTGAACATCAAGAATATTTAAACGGGGTACACCATCTTTTCCTATATATCCGGCTTTCGATTTTACATTCTGATCCCCTCCACTGCAAAATGCTTTATCACCAGCACCTGTTAAAATTACTGTTCGTACACGTTGATCTTCCCTGCATATAAGAAAAGCTTCTGATAATTCTTTTGTTGTATCGGGAGTAAAAGCATTTCTGTATCGTGGTCTGTTTATTGTAATTTTTGCAATTCCTTCATAATAATCGAATAATATATCCTCGTACTCTTTGATGGTTTCCCATTTAATATTGCTCATTCTTAAATTCTTTAAAACTTTTATATAATTTTCTTACTATCTCTGCATTGGGTTGTTTCGAAGTGTTTACTTCTAGAACAACAGGTTTATCCGAAGGTTCATAAAGTTTTCTGAGACCGCAGATAAATGAGTCAGAATCATCAGAAAACAGGTAGTCTAAACCACATGCTTTCGTTAATAGTTCTAAGTTGACATTTTGAGGTGTTTCAATATAACCTCCCAGCTTCTCATTTTCAGAAGAATTGATCCACCTGAAAATATCCCCTCCTCCATTGTTAATTACAATGATGCAAAGATTCTTTGATAATGTCTGGATCCATAATGCATTGCTATCATACAGAAATGAAATATCCCCAATAACCAATAGGGATATATTTTCTTCATCTCTAGAAAAACCTGCTGCTGTTGATATACAACCATCAATACCTGAAACACCCCGATTACTAAAGTAGCTGATATCTTGTTTTGTATTGAAAAGCTGAGAATACCGGATTGGTGTACTGTTACCCAGATGGAAATTCGTACTTGAGGGTAAAGTTTCCGTTATTTTTTTAAATACCGCCAAATCTGAAAATCCAATGGTATTTAAGTAACCCTGCTGTAACTCTTCTAATTTATTATCCAGTTTCAGCATTGTTCCCTGGTAATTTGAATTTGTTTTCTTCCCGATACTATTCAAGGAAGATAACACCTTAACCGGATTATAATTTATGGTATGTGTTAAAGAATTGTATGTATCAACCATTTCGAATTCTTCGCTGATATGCCAATGGTATTGAGGTTTATTCTCTCTAAGAAATAATTTTATTTGTTTTGAAACAACACTTCCTCCGAGCGTTATCAATAAATCGGGGGCATAACGACTATCCGGATTTGAACGAAGAAAAAGAAACAATCGCTCTACAGTCGAAATTGAATTTTGTAAATGTAAATTACTCAGATTCTCAGCCAAAACTACAACAGATTTATCTTCTGTTAACTTCGACAAAATCATTTCTATTTCAGGATTAAAATTATTCTGACCTGCCAAGACTACAATCTGTTTAGAGTCTTTCCAGATTTCAGCTAATTCATCTGATATGGAATAATCACTTGTGATTCTATCGGGTGTAATTATTTTAGTTTCAGTAGTTAAAGGTAAATCAATGTATAATGGCTCCCGTAAAGGAATATTAATATGTACCGGCTTTTGTAAATGCTCAGCCAAACTTGCTGCTTCGTTTGCTATTCGATGTGCATACACAATATCGGCATCTTTTTCTGTTTCAACAGGAAACAAAAATTCTTTTGCTATAAAATTACTATATATTCCTACCTGATTAATTGTCTGGTTATCCCGTTGATTAATTAATTCTGGCGGACGATCTGCTGTTAATATTATCAACGGTATCTTTTGGTGAAAAGCCTCCGCAACTGCAGGAGCATAATTAAGCGCTGCGGTTCCTGATGTACAAAAAAGAACAACAGGTCGCTGCATTTTTATTGCCATACCTAACGCATAATAAGCGGCAGCACGCTCATCAACGACAGAAACACATTCAAAATTAGGATTTTGGGTAAATACATTTATTAACGGAACATTTCTTGAGCCCGGAGAAACAACTGCTTTTGTTATTCCATGTTGACTAAAAATATTGGCTAAATCTACTATTCCCTGAAACCTATGCGGCATTACTTTTTGCTAATTACTAAATTTGTTGCTATACATTTCGAAAGTAATACATTTTCTTCATTATAAATATTTACTTCCCAACTATGCATTGTATTGCCTTGATGAATTAACGTCCCAACACCTGTTACAATGCCACTTCGGGTACTTTTAACATGATTCGCAGACACATTTGTTCCGAAAACAGCTTTGTTGGTATCATTTAATATTGCTACAGAACCTGCACTTGCCAGAGTTTCCATTAAAGCAAGCATTGCACCTCCGTGTAAATAACCAAAAGGTTGAACTGTTCTTTGATCAACAGGCATGATAGCTACTATTTTTGATTCTGTTATTTCTGTAAATTCTATCCCTAATGTTTCCATCAGAGAATTTCTGGATAGGTTATTAAGTTCCTGTATTGTCATAAATAAAAATTCGAATAATAATGTTCAAAAATAAAGAACCCAGATTAAGTAAAAAATGTTCTTTTCTACTTATTCCTATATTTTGATTCCATTTTTAGTCGATTAAGGAAACATTCGTAATTGATTTAACAATATTTTCTGAACTTTCTCAACAATTTTATCAACTCCATTATTATTAGGGTAAACAGGCTTATTAAATTTCACAGAGACTTTGCGAAAAAATCGGGGAAATTTTGCACCTACCGGTAATATTTTATGCACTCCTTTAATAGATACAGGCACAACAGGAACATTAAGTTCTTTTGCCAGGATAGCAAAGGTCTTTTTGAATTCCCCCAGTTCACCATTTTTTGAACGGGTCCCTTCAGGAAAAATAATCAGGTTTTTACCTCTCTTAAGAACTTCAGCCATCTTCTGGATTGATAATTTTAGATCCTTGTTTATATCCATTAAAATAATGTTGTTCTTCCTGGCCAGAAATCGCAGCCAACTCCTTTGCCAGTGTTTCTCTTTTGCGTAGATGTAAGTTTGCCGCATTGTTTTCCTTTTCAGCAAGGAAGCGATTACAAACCCATCCAAAACACTTTGATGATTGGGTGCAATTATACAGGGCCCTTTTGGAATGTTTGTAGCACCTTCCTGACGAAGTCTAAACATCGAACGAAAAATTGCCTTGTATGAAAAATTAAAAACATTAAACGAAAAGCCTGCTTTTGGCAGATTAATATGCACCTTCTCTTTTAATATTTTTGTCCAGTTAATAATCTCGGGAGTAATCCGAATTTTGTTTGAGCGTATATATTCTGCTAATTTCAGGACTGTTTCAAATTGAGATAAATTTTCTTCAGGTATCTTTACTCCAAAAGTACTTTCCAGGTATACAATTAAACTTATTCGTGATAAGGAATCCAATCCTAAATCATCTTCAAGTCTATCGTAAGCTTGAATGTCTCCTCCAATTTGTTCTTTTAAAAATCCAATGATAGTAGAGAGTTCCTTAAACATCTCAACCTCTTGCAAATCTTTTTTAGTTTTCTTTGCTTCCTGCTGTGCAAAATCAACAAGTTTAAATCGCTGAAGTTTACCTAACCGTGTTTTTGGAAGCTCTTCATAGGAAATGTTTAATTTCATTAAACGCTTAGAAGATGATGAAGAATCATTATAAGGTTTAACAACCTCATTCCTTAAAAATAATTCTACATTTTCAATTTTTTCTTTTCGCAGCAAATCAATATCAGGAAGAATAACAACATTTAATTTATCATTAAACATAAAAACACCAGATTCCTTCACTACAGGAGATATTTTCTCCAGTTTTTGTTCTATTTCTTCCGGATTAATATTTTTTCCATTGGATAGAACAATAATTTCTTTCTTCCTACCGGTTATATGTAAAAATCCTTTTGAATCTACATGTCCTAAATCTCCGGTATGGAGCCATCCATCCTTGAGAATTTCCCGGGTCTCTTCTTCTCTTTTATAATATCCTTGCATTACATTACCACCTGACACTACAATTTCCCCATCAAGGATTTTAATTTCTACCCCAGTTAAAGCTTTCCCTGGTGAACCTGCAATTAATTCTCCCGGACGCGTGAATGTAATTATTGGAGAAGTTTCTGTCATACCGTACCCTTCGAGCAAATCAAAGCCAAGTGCTTTATAATCCAATGCAACTTCCGGACTTAACGGTGCTCCACCACTAACCAGGTGTTTTACATTTCCTCCAAACTTCTGCTGAACCGATTTAAAAACAATTTTTGAGAAACTAAGGGAATTAACACGTTTCGCAAGTGCAAAAAGCAATTTAGCAATCGCACTTTGATTTATTTTATCAATTATTCCTTTTCTGATAATACTATACAAACGGGGAACCCCAATTATTAAAGACACCTTATTTTCCTGAAGCGTTTGCATTATATCATTTGCGTTCAGCGAAGGGGATAACGCAATAGTTGCCCCGGTATACAACGGAATTATCATAGTTCCCATCAATGGGAAAATATGATGCAATGGAAGAAGCATCATCGTAATATCTTCTTCCTTATAAATATTTATGTCTTCTGAAACAGCTTTAATATTTACCAAAAGATTCTTAAAACTTAACATAACACCTTTAGGGTTTCCTGTCGTACCGCTCGTGTAAATGATTGCAGCAGTATTTTCCTGTGGAGGTGCTATTGTTAACTCTGAATTTTTTGTGGTAGTATTATTTTCTAATTTATCAAAGACAAACAAAGTTGGGGTATAGTCTATCTTTTCTATGGCTTTATTGAGAACCGACAATAACTTGTCGTTAGAACAAAAAATGGCTTTAGGTTTACAATCATTTAAAATAAATGCAATATCATCAACACTGGCCATAAAATCAATTGGCACTGGCACACATCCATTTTTCCAAATTGCATAAAAAGCATAAACCCATTCAGGACGATTCTCTGAAAAAACAGCAATACGGCAGTCAGTAAAATCTGTTAACAAACTTGAGAATTCGTTGATCTTTTCATTAAGAACAGCGTAAGAAATAGTTTGCTGCTGCATTATAAGCGCAGGCTTTTCCCCTCTTCCTTTTATCATATTGTCAAAATACATTTTGCAAATATGAGGAAAAAACATCAAATATGTATACGTACTAATACTTGTTTTAATATTGTTGATTACCAATCTTCAAGATATGGATATCAATAGATTACACGCCGATTTTATGTGCTCGTCCCTACTCTGTTTTACTCCAATTCCTAATAAAGTTCATAACACAAGATATTTTCTAAATTATCAAGAAATAAAAATACACTTTATCTTTTCTTATTCAATTTTCGCAAAAGTTTAAGGAGATTTTATAAAAAAACAAGTCTTATTACCGATATTTGTTTTCACAACCGAGTTTTTCGGTTTATAAAGATTAACTAAAAATAATTAAAATTTAAAAGATGAAATATTTTTTAATGACTATTGCATGCAGCCTTCTATTAACATTGAACTCGAATGCTCAAAGTACATCATTGTTTAACGGCAAAAACTTAGATGGCTGGAAAATATACGGTACCGAAAAATGGTATGTCGAAGACGGCTTACTAATTTGTGAAAGTGGCAAGGACAAAGAATATGGTTACCTCGGGACAGAAAAAAATTACAAAAATTTTATCCTGACATTAGAATTCAAACAAGTACAGAATGGTAACAGTGGCGTTTTCATTCGATCTACTGTAGATGGAACAACAGTAAGCGGATGGCAGGTTGAAGTTGCCCCTGCAGGGCTACATTCAGGTGGAATTTATGAATCATATGGCCGTGGATGGTTAATTATTCCAGAACCAGAGAATGAAAAAGCTTTAAAAGAAGGAGAATGGAATACGATGAAAATAAAAGTTCAGGGAGATAATGTAACATCATGGCTTAACGGCACTAAAATGGTAGAACTTGATGATGCTAAAATAGGTCAGGGAGAAGGTGGAATCGTTCTACAAATCCACAGCGGCGGTGATGTAAAAGTCTGCTGGAGAAATATCGAGATTATTGAACTTTAATTCAACAACACTAAGTAATATTTAATCATAAGATGGTTTAATTCCTCGACCCTCTGGGTCGGAAGTGAATATGTTTGCAACGCAAACTCCTTTAGATACCCCGGGGCAAGCCCCGGGGTAATTCATTTAAAAGATGACCTCCTAAATCCTCCTGAGAGGAGGACTTTAAGAGGTTTAAAAATATACACATCAAGTACTCTTTTATTTTCAATGAACTGGTAAATTTTCTGGATGTGGATTAAAGGTCCTGCACTTTACTAAAAAGAACTATAGATTATCAACACCTATTTCATATTTTTTATTTATTTTAGTTTGATTAATCTAACTAATTATTATTTTTGCTTAAAACTTATTTATGTATAGTATTGAAGAACTGATAAATATTATACTCAGTAAAAGCGAGCAGATGGAAGAAATTGCAAAGCAGAATTCTGATTTGAAAAATCTAACTCAGAAACAAATGCATTGCATCGAGTTGATACATTCTCTTGAAAATCCTACACTTTCTGAATTAACAAAAAAATTAAAAATAACAAAAGCTTCTACATCTGTAATGTTGGACAGATTGGAAGAGAATGGATATGTTATTAAAGTTCAATCTGATAACGACAGACGTTCTGCCCATGTACATCTAACAGAAAAAGGCGATATAGCTGCTCATTTACATGTTGATGTACACAGTCAGTTTGCATCTCTTCTGACAAAAAAATTAACAGAATCAGAAAAAGATATTCTTATAGTGTTACTAAACAAAGCTGTTAAAACGATAGTTTAAAAAATTTTTTACTTATTTAGTTAGATAAGACTAACTAAAAAAACTAGTGAATGACCACCGTCAAAGACGGTGGCTTCAATTACAGCACCCTCTAAAAGAGGGATAGGCTAACGTTCTCTGTTCTTTTTGTCTTCGTGCTGTTGATACTTTACATATTTGCGAATCATTTCTTCATCAAGACCAACTGTACAAATGAAGTATCCTCTTGACCAAAAATGATTTCCCCAATACGGCTTAGACTTCAAACTCGGATATGTCTTGAAAAGTCGTATGGCTGTTTTACCTTTTAAGATGCCCATGAAATCGGAAATGGATATTTTTGGCGGCACTGAACATAACATGTGCACATGATCTTTTTGCACACTCAGTTCATCAACTATGACCTCTTTCCATTGACAAATTGCGAGAATATCGTGTTCAAGCAATGATTTGATCATACCTTCTAATACCTGAAAACGATACTTCGGCGTAAAAACAATATGGTATTCGCATTTGTAAAAAACATGTGTTAGTTTTCGAAATTTACCCATAATTTTACTTTTTTAAGTTTATATTATGGGCAAAGCTATATGGCTAAGCCTAACTTACATGACCACCGCCTAAGGCGGTGGTTTTTCAGATTTTAAATAAAAATGGATAAAAATAAAGCTGGATACATAGAAGGAGCAGTATCAATTATAGTTAACACCGGATTATTTGCGTTGAAACTATGGGCTGGTATTATTTCAGGTTCAATTGCATTAACAGCCGATGCATGGCATACTTTATCGGATTCATTAAGTTCAATAATCGTAATTATTGGCGTAAAACTTTCTTCTCAAAAGCCCGATAAAGACCATCCCTTTGGTCACGGAAGATGGGAACAGATTGCTGCTATCTTTATTGGTGTATTATTAGCATTAATTGCCTATGATTTTCTTAAAGATTCAATCATTGAATTTAAAACAAAAGAGTCAGCAAATTTTGGGATGATAGCAATCACGGTAACAATTACCTCTATAATTATAAAAGAGGCGTTGGCCCAATATGCATTCTACATTGGCAAAAAAACAAATAATCTCTCAGTAAAGGCAGATGGTTGGCATCACAGAACCGATGCATTATCTTCAATCGTTGTATTGATTGGAATATTTTTTACAAACCGATTTTGGTGGATCGATAGTATTTTAGGAATTATTATTGCGCTCATGCTTTTTTATGCATCGTATGAAATAATTAAAGATGCGATAAACAAATTATTAGGTGAAGAACCCAGTGATGAGTTAGTTGTTAAGGTTAAGCAGTTAGTTGAATCAATCTATAGTCAAGATTTATTTCCTCATCATTTTCACATTCATAATTATGTCTCAAATCAAGAGCTAACATTTCATATAAAAGTTGATAGCAAAATGGATGTTTTATCAGCACATTCCATTGCCACAAATATTGAAAAAAAGATAAAACAGGAATTAAATATAATAGCTACTATTCACATCGAACCTAAAAATTTTACGCATTTAGATGATTAGGAATTAATGTCCTTTTCAAAAATTCAGATTTAACGATTTTATAAAATCATTCATACGCAGCATAGTTTATCTATATTTGCCGCTTCAAAAAAAAGAAATGCTATTTATTTAGCAGTCAAGATTAAATATGATAGAAGAAATAACATCGTTAAAAGACGAAAATATACAGTTGGCAAAATCAATCAATTGTCAGAAAGGGAGAATTGAAAATAATAAATTTTTAATAGAAGGATTCGAGGCGATTGATTGGGCAATTGAATCAAAAATAAGTATTGATTTTATTCTATTCTCAAATAAATTAAAAGATATTGATGATAAATATTTGAGGTATACGGTTTATAAAACATCAGAAGGACTCATAAAAAAAGTGACAAACACAAACTATGTCGTACCTGCTGTTGCCATAGGAAACATAAAATCTATTTCTGCAAACACTGACTTTTGTATTGTACTCGATAATGTGAATGATTTTGGCAATATCGGGACTATCGTTCGCACAAGTCATGCATTTGGAATAAACAATATCATAAGTACAAAAACAGATTTTGATTTATTTCAGAAGAAAACAGTTGATGCATCAAGAGGACGGGTTTTTAACACAAATCTTCAAACCTTTAAAAATCCGCTTGAAACGATGCAATATTTAAAAGACAATAATTTTCAAATTGTAACAACTTCACCTCGTGGAACTCAATTACAATCACTTATTAAATTAACCGACAAACCTGTAGCCTTAGTAGTTGGCAACGAAACATTAGGGGCTTCAGATGAATTAATAAAAAATGCTGATATACTTATTCAGATTCCTATGCATAGCGAAGCTGAAAGCCTCAATGTTGGAGTTGCAACAGGAATAAGTATTTATGAATTAAAATTAAAACGAATAATAGGAATGATTGAAAAACAAATAAAATCAACCCTTGGCCGAGAGATTAATGTTGCAGCAATGCTAATTCAGGAGGCACTGAATACTGAGTTAAAAAAAGTATCAAATTTATCAAGCAGCCAGTTAATTTTTATGATGGTTTTAAAATGCGACATTTCGATGAGTATTTTGGATGCTCAAAAACAATTTGGTATTCCGGATAATGAAGTGAATAATCATTTTGATCCTTTAATAGCCGATGGTTTAATCATCAAAGATTCTTCAAATAATCTTATTATAACGGAAACAGGTGTTGAAACCATTGGAAAACTATGGACCGTTATCGAAAACATAGAAAAGAAAATTTTGGAAGATTTTTCTGAAACAGAAAAACAAGAACTAAAAAAATTACTTAACAAGATTAAAGAAAAATGTATTGAGATAAGGGATGGTGATTGATAAAACTACAACCCAGTCCCCACAGTATCAATAACCATGTAATATTTTTTTCTGACGTCTTGGTTCAAAACTGAATCTTCTACATATTTTGTTGTGATATCTTCCAACTGTCTTAAAATTTCAATCATCAAACGAGTTTCATAATCATCTTTACTCAACATAGGAATCTCATCAATTTTATCTTCCAGTGTTGCAATCATAAGTTTTTGGACAAGTGCGTTTGCAGTTTTAGTTTCCCTAAGCTGATAATATGATTTAATTAGATCTAAAGAGAAATATCCGGGTTCAACTTTTTCAAACGAAAACTCTGAGGAAATATAATCCAACACTTTAAGAGCTTTACTGTTTTTATTCTCTTCAACCAGCTTTTTAACTAACCGACTATATGTAAATCTATAGTTTCTGATGATATTCTGATGTACTTCAAAATATTTCTGATTGGGATTATTAAGCTGAAAATTTAAGTCTTTCATCAACTTATCATATTGCAAGTCTGTATCGATGTATCCCAATACATATTCATCCTCGGGCTTTTCTTTTAAATTTGGAACAAGCCTATAAGTTAATCCTTCACAAAGGAAATTCTTTTGAAGATTGAGAAAGTTATCTTCTGAAACAGTTAATGAAAAATAAACCGGTCGTTTAAATTTGTTTGTCCCTAAAATATCCAAAAGACAAAATTGACCAGAAAGCAGATAATCAACATTCAAATTAACAGTAAACCCAGCCTCTTTTTCTGATTCTTTTCCTGTATTTAAAACAATGTTTCTTGATGGAACATAATTGTAATAATCATCACCTATTTTTAGTTTTGAATCGGCTCTTTTTGATGTAACAAATTCTATCAAACTATCCAGGCTTATTTCTTCCTGTTCACCATTAATATAGTAGAATAATTTCTCTCCTTTTTGATATATTTCTTCATCCATGATACAATCAACAGGCCTACTGGAATAACTACTATCGTTAAATAAATGTGACACATATCGGGAAACAGACAACATGGTTAAATTAATTACAGAAACATCTTTTCTGAATCCCTCCATTTCCTGTACATACAACAAAGGATATGTATCGTTATCTCCGTTAACAAACAGAATTGCATTGGAATCGCATGATGCCAAATATCTTTTTGCCATATCTTTAAAAAAAGAATCATACAGTCCTTCTTTCAATTCCTTAACTGCCTCTTCCCTGTTTTGATGATACAAAAGAGTAAGAAAACTATTCATCACTTCATTTGAATAGACAGTATGTATATCCGCAAAATAAGTTTCAAAATAAGGATTTCGCTGCCAGAGCTTCTCATAACATTCTATTGATTTGTGTTCATAGTCTCTGTATGTGGCAAGTTGTTCTTCAGATAATGAATTCTGACCAAATGGTAATTCAAATCTATCCTCATCTAATGAAAATCCTGTATTGTCATTTAACAAGTTTGATGCCCTGCTTGCATATGCCCTGGCCAATGCATTTAGCAGGGTGTCTGACAGAGTTGATTTATCCTCATAATCATTAATAACATCTTTATCCCAACCTGCATAACCCCAATAGGGTAATATTCCTGTAAAATAATTGTTTCTCCAGTCTGTTATTAAATTTTGATGCTCACTGGCTGCGTTAGCCATAATTGATTCCGGGAAATCTATCGTAAAGTACTTTCCTTTTTGTCTGCTCCAAAAGAGTTCATCTGTTATAATCTTATTTTTTGCCGCATCTTTAACTATTGCATGCCAGCCATCCGGTTTTTTCACTAAACTAAATTGATTGGGATAAAGTTGCGCTTTTGAGACAGAATAATCCTCCAGAAACTTTAAAATAACTTCTTTGTATGTAGTGTAAAATGGGAGTTGTAATGTATCATTTACGGGATTCCCGATTAAGTTACAAGTACTATTCAGGATCAGGATAAATAAACTTAACCTTAATACGTTTAATATTCTCTTAAATTTCATGACACAAAATGAAGATTTCTTTTTCATTATAAAAAGTTAATTTTTCATAAAAAAGAGTTATTAATCAAATAATATATCTTAATCGTTATTAGGCTATTTATTCCAACACAATTTCAAAAACTTTATTTTTATCAAGTCTGAAGTTTATATCTTCCCAGCGTGGAGGATATCTTTTTGAACCATTCCACGATAAAAACCACGGTTCTTTGGGACCAAACATGCCTCTATCCAACTTTTCATTTCCGTTCTCATCCTGGAAACATTTCAGGGCATATACGCCTTCGGGTAAATTCGAAAACGAAAAAGTTAATTTTTTTGAGGTTGGGATTAATACTTGTTTTTTTATACCTCCCATCGGCATATTATTGGTCTCTTCATCAACAACAGTAATAAAAATATCTCCTTTTAATTCTTTTAAAATAATTACTCCAGAAATTGAATAGTTCTGCTGTGCAAACAGATTTATTGGAAAAAGCAAACAACAAACAATTATAGTACTCTTAACTAGAGTCGAATTATAATTCATCGTATCTAATATTTACAGAAAAAAACCTTCTAAATTTCATCTTTAGAAAGATATTAAATAATTCAATGATAAGGCAACCTGGTTTAACAAAATCCATCTTTAAAAATTTATAAAAAATCAAAGAAACAATAGCTTCAATTATTACAATTTGACTAACAGCATGATTATTATGACTATTAAACAGTCAAAACAATGCCTTTCCCGTATACATCATATAACTTTGCAAATAAAAACAATGAAGATTTCTAGAAAAAAATTTTTAAGTTTATTGTTAGGTGGAAGCGGAAGTCTTTTTGTATACTCTGTTTTTATAGAACGTACAGTTGTTGACATAAACCACTATAAGATTCGAATCCCCAATTTACCCGAAGCATTTAACGGCTTTCGAATCGCTCACTTAACGGATATTCATTATGGTAATATCTCTTCTCAAAAATTTTTAGAAAATATAATTTCTACAACTCACAAGCTAAAACCCGATGCTATTGTCTGCACTGGTGATTATGCTGATATGGAAATAGCTGAGATTGATGAAGTATGGCCATTATTAAGTCAATTAGAAGCACCTAATGGTGTTTATTCAGTTCTTGGTAATCACGATCATTATGCAGACACAAATCGATCTTTGTATTGGCTTGAACGATCTGGACAAGGTGTAAGACACATTTCTAAGCCTATAGAAAATAAAGGACAACGAATCTGGATTGGGGGAGCTGGAGATTTCTACAGAGATAAAGACGGCGTTGATAAAGCATTTGAAAACGTTTCACCGGATGAGTTCAAGATATTGCTTGCCCACAATCCAGACACCATCGATTTAAACTTTAATACTAAAATTGATGTTGCCTTTTCTGGTCACACTCATGGAGGACAAGTTAGAATTCCAGGAGTTGGATCACCCGTATTACCTGTTAGAAACAAACGTTATGATTGTGGATTAATTGAAACAGAAAGCTCAAAATTATTTATTTCTAAAGGAATTGGCTGGGGTATTTTACCCGTAAGATTTAATTGCAGTCCCGAAATCGCTGTTGTTGAACTCTATTGTTAATAATTTTTACTCCAGCATTAACATAATTACCTAACTTTAAGTTAAGTCTTTACGTTTAAGAACAAAATGGAGTTGAATGAAGCGGTTGTTTTTTATGTGTTTAGCTTTTGTTAGTATACTTACTACCAAAGCTCAGTTTTCTGAACCAAACCCCGAATATCATAAATTCTATTGGGCACCTGAACTAAAATCTGGTTATTCTCCATTAAAGCATCCTAGTTTGTTACAATTTGATGTAAAATGGTATAACATTGAATTGGAAGCAACAAATACATCAAACTTCATAAAAGGTTTTACTCAGGTTTACTTAGAATCTAAAAATACTGATTTTGATACCATCACACTTGAATTATCAAATTCGCTTGAAATTGATTCTATCCTAATAAATTCCTCTAAAAATAATTTTGATTTTGATAATGATCTAATATCAATACCTCTGGAGACTTCTTTAACCCCTGGAGAGAAGGCAATGGTTACCATTTACTATTCTGGCACTCCATTAACAAATGATACAATGGACGGCCTCTATTTCAAAAATGACCCAAATACAGGAATGCCTGTTACATATACATTAACAGAACCTTTCTCTGCAAAAATGTGGTTTCCCTGCAAACAGGTACTTGCTGATAAAGCAGATTCGGTAAGAGTTAGTATAATTACTGATAACAACTTAAAAGTTGGATCTAACGGCTTATTAAAAGAAATTGTTGATATTGACGAGAACAGGGTGAAATACGTCTGGCAATCAAATTATCCAACAGCATATTATTTAATTTCATTTTCTGTTTCTGATTATACAGAATATAGCATCTATGCGCATCCTTCAAATTCAGATGATTCAATATTAATCCAGAATTACATTTATAATGTAACAAACCAACTTGAAAACAATAAATCTAACTTAGATGCAACCGCAGATATACTTGAATATTTTTCAGAGATCTTTACCTTATATCCATTCTACAAAGAAAAATACGGACATTGCCAGGCTGCTTTTGGTGGAGGGATGGAACATCAAACAATGACAACCATTATAGACTTCAGGTTTTTTCTTGTTGCTCATGAACTCGCTCATCAATGGTTTGGTGATAATGTTACCTGTGCTACCTGGCAGGATATATGGGTAAACGAAGGATTTGCATCGTATAGTGAATACCTGGCAATTGAAAAATTACTTACACCTGCAGATGCAAAAAACTGGATAAAGTCAAACAATTACTATGCTTCGAATGCGTGGGAAGGAAGCATCTATATTCCGTTTGAGGAAGTTAATGAAGAAGACAGGATATTTGATTATAGCCTCTCGTATAAAAAAGGAGCAGCTATCTTGCACATGCTTCGTTTTGAACTTAATAATGATAATCTTTTTTTTGATATCCTCAGGGAATATCAAACCAATTTTAAAGATAGTGTTGCCGTTGGCGATGATTTTATGAATATAGTTAACGAACTTAGTGGCAAAGATTATACTTATTTCTTTGATCAATGGTATTATGGAGAAGGTTATCCCATCTACGAGATTAACTGGATGCAGGAAAACGACACTCTTTATATCTACTCCAAACAAACTTCTTCTGCATCAACATCACAGTTCTATAAAAGCTCACTTGAATTCGAAATAAATTATTCTGACAACAAAGATACAATACGCATACTCCAGGATGAAGCGAATAAAGTTTTTACTTTTTATGCCCCTAAACAGATAACTTCTTTGGATTTCGATCCAAATCTTTGGTTACTTAAAGAGGTTTCTTCAGAATCAAATCTTGACCAGCAATTATTACCGGAAACTTATTTTACAGCATATCCAAATCCGGTTAAGGATGAGTTGATAATAACGTTATACTATCCTGGCAGAGAAAATACAATAGAACTTTACTCTATTGATGGTAAATTAGTTTATCAAAACACAACAAGGTCTAGTGAAGAAACAATAAATATTAACGGACAACAAAATGGGGCCTACATTTTAGTTGTTGGTAATAAGGAAAATAAATATTACCAGAAAATACTAAAAATCAAATAAAAAACATAATGCATTTGTACCCGGTCAGGTTCTCAGAACTCTGACTGGTTACAAATCCAACTAATTGATTAAACCCGACAGAGTCATTAGACCTGTCGGAGTTCATTTTTTAAAAATTCACTTCAAATTCCTTAGATAATAAATTTTCCTCGGCAGATGACTTTCCAACATAAACTGTATAACTACCATTTTCAATAGTATAGTTATCAATCTCAACATTGTAGAAAGCAAGTTCATCCGGAGATACTTCAAATTTCACTGTAGCTTTATCACCTGCTGCAATCATAATCCTTTCAAATCCTTTTAAAGTTTTTATAGGGCGTCCTTCTTGTTCAAAATTTGCTTTCAGATATAATTGAGCAACCTCTTCCCCATCTACATCTCCAGCATTGGTTATATCTACACTCACAATAAGAGGAGAATTTTTATCTGCTGGTGCGTCAACCAAAAGGTTATCATAGTCAAAGGTGGTATAACTTAATCCATAACCAAATGGATAAAGCGGCTCTCCTTCAAAATAGCGATATGTTTTTCCAATCATGTTATAATCTTCGAAAGGAGTTAAATCATTTACTGACTTATAAAACATAACAGGTAATCTACCTGCCGGATTAAAATCCCCAAACAATACATCCGCCAGAGCAGTTCCGGCTGCTTGACCGGGATACCAGGCATCAACAATAGCTGATAAATTTTCCTTTTCCCAATTTATAGCAACAGCACTACCGTTTAGTAAAACCAAAACAGTTGGTTTGCCCAAAGCATGTATCTTTTTAATAAAATCACTTTGTAATTTTGGCAAATCCAACATTAACCTATCCCCTCCTCGAAAGCCTTCAACTTTGACCTTCATCTCCTCTCCTTCTAACCTGGGAGATAACCCCATACAGAGTATAACAACATCAGATTTTTTTGCCAGCTCAATTGCTTTTGTTTCAATATCAGTTTTTGGTGGGGCCCAGAGAAGCTTCATACTTGCATCTCCATGGAATTCTACAAATTCTACTTTAATCTTGTATGCTTTCCCTGCCTGAAGGTTAACTTCATCATATACTTTTTGTGTACTATGGACATTTCCATATTCAAGAAACAAGGTATCCTCCAAATAGATTTTAAAAGAATTTAATCCTTCTGCCCCTAATGAATAAACACCTGATTCTTTGGGTATGATAACCCCAGACCATCTTACACTGAAATTATCATCTTCAAGTGGTTCAAACGGGGCCTTATCCCACCAATAAAAATCTATATTTTTATCAATCTGTGTTTTAACAGGTTCTCCTTTCAATTCTTTATTGTTGAAATATTCAGCTTTCAATCCAGCTTCAGATTTTGTATCGTCCGTAAATAAAAAGTCTGGAGGAATTATCTCAAAAGTTGGAAGTCCTTTAGCATGTTCACATCCCAGAGCATATTGCACATCAGCTCCGGGTAATTTTTGTTTTATTCCTTCGTATGGAGTAACCGGATTTGAAGGGATTCCATTATAATTAGCTAACATTACTTCAACATCATTCGCATTAGGACCAATCACAGCCACTTTTTTTACATCTTTTTTCAAGGGTAATAATCCATCATTTTTCAATAGCACCATTGATTTACATGCAGCCTCATAAGCTAACTTTTTATGTGCTTCATTATCCAATACATCAAGAGAAATAGTATTAAATGGGACTTCTTCGGCAGGATCAAACATCCCTAATTTAAAACGGGCAAGAAACAATCTCTTTACAGCAACATCTATTTCCTCTTCCGTGATTAGTCCTTTTTCTACAGCACTAACTAAAGCAGGATATACATTTCCACAATTCAATTCTGTTCCTGATTTCACACCAAGTGCCGCTGCTTCTTCTTTTGTCTCTACCAGGTTGTGCCCGTTAAAAATATCGCGTATAGCACCACAATCTGAAACTACATAACCTTCAAAGCCTAATTCATCTCGCAATAAATCAGTTAGTAAATAACTACTACCACAACAAGCTTCACCATAGGTTCTGTTATAGGCACACATTACGGAATAAACTCCCGCTTCTTGCACTGTTTTTTTAAATGCAGGCAAATAAGTTTCCCTCAAATCTATTTTTCTGGTGACTGCATCAAATGAATGCCGTTCAGGTTCCGGACCACTATGTACCACATAATGTTTTGAAGTTGCAATTGCTTTAAAATATTTTGGATCATCACCCTGCAGCCCTTTGATAAACTGTGTACCTATTTCGCCTGTAAGATAAGGATCCTCCCCATATGTCTCCATACCTCGTCCCCAACGCGGATCCCTAAAAATATTTATATTGGGAGTCCAGAAAGTTAACCCTTCATAAATCCCTCTTTTTTCCCTTTTTTGATAATCATTGTACTTAGCCCTGCCTTCATCGGATATTACATTTCCGATTTCATGCATTAAATCCCTATCAAATGTTGCAGCCATTCCAATTGCCTGTGGAAACACGGTAGCTAAACCAGACCGGGCAACTCCATGAAGGCATTCATTCCACCAATTATATTCTGGTATACCCAGACTATCGATAGCCGGAGATTCATAGGCTAATTGAGAAATCTTCTCCTCCAATGTCATTTTAGATACTAAATCATCTACACGTTCTTCAAAAGAAAGAGAAGTATTGAGGTAAGCTGGTTCTTTTGATTGTTGGCACGAAGTAATTACAGCAACAAAAAAAACAATGACAGCAAATAAATGGAGGGAGTTTTTCATGGCTTTACAATTAATTAGTTATTAATATCCAAAAATATGATAAACGTAAAAAGTACGCAAACATTTTCAAGCCTATCTTTGCATTTATTTTAACCTACTAACTATACATAAACAAAAAAAATCCTGGCGATTGCCAGGATTTTTTTACAATTTAAGTCAAAGACTATATCACACTCATTTTTATCTTTTTTAGTTATAAACACTTTCTCCATGTTCATAAACATCAAGACCTTCTTCTTCAATTCTTTTAGATACTCGTAATCCGTTTGTAGCTTTAAGTATTTTGAATAGAATAAAACCTGTAGCTAATGCCCATGCTCCAACCGATATAACCCCAACAGCCTGAATACCTAACTGTTTGAATCCTCCTCCGTAAAGAACGCCATTATCTGTTGCAAATACCCCTACTAATAATGTTCCAAGAGCACCACAAACACCATGTACTGAAATCGCCCCTACAGGATCGTCAATCTTTGCAACTTTATCAAAAAACTCAACACTAAATACTAATACAAAACCTGCAATTATACCAATTAATAATGCCCCCAATGGAGAAACTGCTGCACAACCTGCTGTAATAGCTACTAATCCAGCTAATGCCCCGTTTAAAGAAAGCGATAAAGTTGGTCTTTTATACCTTGCCCAGGCCACTAACATTGCAGTAACAGCACCACCTGCTGCTGCTAAGTTTGTTGTTAAAGCAATTTTAGCAATAGCACTTGTACTTCCTTCAGTAGCTGCAAGTTCAGATCCCGGGTTGAACCCAAACCAACCAAACCATAGAATAAATACACCTAAAGCTCCATACGCTAAATTATGCCCAGGTATTGCTTTTGGTTTTCCATCAGCCCCATATTTTCCAAGTCGTGGCCCCAAAACAGCTGCACCAGTCAAACCAACCCATGCACCAACTGAATGTACTAAAGTAGATCCTGCAAAATCAATGAAGCCCCACTCTTCAATAACTTCTCCTGCTTCATTTATTACACTACCAAATGATGACAACCAACCGCCACCCCATAACCAGTGACCTGAGATTGGGTAAATCACAACTGTAATAAACAAACTAAAAACAAGATATGCATTAAATTTAGTACGTTCTGCCATTGCTCCGGATACAATTGTTGCAGCTGTTGCAGCAAAAACTGTTTGAAACATCAAATCTGCATAATCTGAATATCCCGCACCGTAAGAATCTTCTCCCATACCAAATAACCCAACAAGACTAAAATCTCCTATAAAACCATTTCCTGAACCGTACATTAACGAATAACCTATCAACCAATATGTAATTGATCCAATAGCAAAATCCATTACGTTTTTCATTAAAATGTTACCTGTATTTTTTGCTCTTGTAAAACCTGCTTCTACTAAAGCAAATCCTGGCTGCATAAACATTACAAGAAATGTAGCCACTAACAACCAAATGTTGTTTATCGATATATCTAAACCTACTGTTGTAATTGCTTCTTCCATGATATTATAATATTTTTAGATTTTTTACTCTTCTCCTTCAATATATAGCGACTTATCCCCCTGTTCTCCGGTGCGGATGCGATACCCCTCTCCTACTTCCGTAACAAAGATTTTACCATCTCCTATTTCTCCAGTCTTAGCCGACTTAAGAATAGCATTGATTGCTGGTTCAACATATTTTTCACGACAATAGATTGAGATAAACGTTCTTTCAATAGTACTTGTATCATAAACAACACCACGGTAAACACGACCTTCTCTGGCTTTACCAACCCCACGAACATCCCAGAAAGAGAAGAACTCGATTCCAGCTTCGTTCAAAGCAGTTTGGACCTCATCAAATTTTGTTTTTCGAATTATCGCTTCAATTTTTTTCATAATTGATTATATTTTTAAGAATTATATTTACTTCTCCTTTTATATTCCTTAGAAAGAAACACCAGCAGTGATAAAAAACCCGCCAGTAGAAGGATTAAGTGTTACTGAACCTGAAACAGGCAAAGAAAATTTCTCTGTGATAGCAATCTCTTTTGAAGTACCAACAGTAATGTTACATAGACTGAAATCCCCATCATCTGTGTAAGCTCCATTTCCTAAGCCAACAGCAAAAGAAACAGCATCGAAACCATAACCTAATTCAAGGTAAGTATCTCCTTCTTCTCCAAAATCTGTAGACTCATCGACACCAATGGTTGATGCATCATCTTCGGTACCAGGAAGCAACATATAAGCAAACATTGCTGAAAATCCACCAGCTTCAACACCTACAGATGGTTCAATGTAGTGAGTCATACTCATATCTGTCCAATCGCCACCAAAATAGTAATCAGTTACTGTAAGAGAAACTGGACCAAAACCATAACTTAAATATAAGTCCATTTCCAAAGCCTCATCTAAGCTGGAATTAACAGAACCCCAAGCTCCAATAGAAAGACCTCCTACAGTAGCATCAACAAATGGCTGAAACGCTGGCCCACTACCGAATTTAGACCCCCTCCAGATATAACTAGTGTAAATATCAAATCCTGTGCTCCATACTGAACTTTCTTCTTCCTCTTGAGCAAATGTGGGTAACACCAAGAAACTACTTAATAGTACCGATAGACTAATTGTTAAAATTTTCCTTTTCATAGTTAAAACCATTTTAGATTATTATTAATTGACAGTGCAAACATATTATTTTTTTTTGAATTAACATTACAATTTGATAGTTTTTTTGCCAATTAAGTAAAAAACTGATTATTTAAAGTTAATTTTAAGATGTATTTATAAATAAAATAACGCTTCACGCATTAAATCATAAGGCATTTAGACTACTTACAAGTTTTTAAAAAATTACTTATACCAAAGGAGGGTTATCCGACAAAAATATGTTTTTTTATTAAAAAAACCCTAGTCAAAATTATACTACAATATTTTTTAAATATTAATATCTTCAAATTACCCTTACAAACAACAGGGTTAATATACCCTTAATTTAACCCGTAAAAAATCAGCAAGAAAAAACAAACTAATATTTTGTACCTTTATGAAATGACAACAAAACATCATTCATACAAAGCATTTATTATAAACAACTTAAAGCACCACGCCTTATCAACAAAAGAATTTTGTTTGCAATACAAATTACATTCCGAAGAAAAAAACAGTATAAAAAGCTTCACAAAAGAACTAAAAAGAATAGGAAACAACATAACTGATATTTACATCGGAAAACTTTCAATTTTCAATATTGAGCATGAAATTTCTTTCAAACTGAAAGAGATAAATGTTTTAAATTTCAATGATTTCTTATCTCTATTTAAGAAAAGGGATTATTACAAAATTGAGCTATCAGATGGTTCTGTTTGGATTTTACGACTAGGAAAGAATCTTTCTCAATACATACATATCCATCCTGCACGAATAGGCAAACAAACTATTCGTTTTACAGCAAACACATGGAAAACAGCTTTAGCATGTTATTTTTCGTCAATGCACGATCCTTTATTTGAATTTCATATAAATAATATCAATTGGATTCGAACAACATATTTAGAGCTTCCCACGGTAAAAAAAATAAACCAGGAGGGGAATATTATTGAAGCCTACAAACTATTACTTGAAACATAAAAAAGATTTTATAACTCAATATTAGTCATGTGAGTTAATCAAGTTTCAATTTTTAACATTTTTTTATGAAAACATTCTCATAAGTGATTGTTAATTCCTTAAACAATTACTTTTTGTTATGAAAAATTTAAAATTAATTCTATCAACCGCCCTAATCTTTTTTTATGCAACAAACTCAAATGCTTTTACAGAGAATCCCTCAAAAGGAATAATTAAAGGAAAAATTGTTGATGAATCTTCTCAGGAACCCATGGAATTTGCAACAGTATCTGTTTATACTACAGATTCGGTTTTAATCACAGGAAATATTACTACCTCTGATGGTCAATTCGAGATTGAAGTTCCTCATGGGAAATACGATATAATTGTTCAATTCATATCGTACCAAAATAAAGTTATCGAGGATATTAATATATCGGGCAAAAATAAAAACGTCAATGTAGGTGAAATATATCTTAAACCCGATAGTAAAATGTTATCAGAAGCAGTAGTTACTGCGGAAAAAAGCGAAATGGTTATTGGACTTGACAATAAAATTTTTAATGTTGGGAAAGATTTGAGCAACTCCGGAAAATCTGCTTCCGAAATTTTAGATAACATCCCATCTGTAACTGTTGATTTAGATGGCAATGTAAGCCTCAGGGGAAATGAAGGGGTACAAATACTAATAGATGGTAAACCATCGGGATTAGCAAGTGCTGGAAACACAGATGCCCTTCGCAGTTTACAGGGCAGCCTAATAGACCATGTTGAAGTAATTACAAATCCGGGAGCAAGTCACGAAGCTTCAGGGATGGCTGGAATTATCAATATTGTTCTAAAAAAAGAACAAAAACAAGGAGTAAATGGCTCGTTTGAAGCATCTGCCGGATATCCCCATGATTATAAATTTGGAACCAACATCAACTTTAGAAGAACCAAACTAAACTATTTCATTAATTACGGCATTGATTACAATGAAAGGCCTGGGGAAGGATTTACAAAACAGCACTTCATGTTTGCAGACACAAGTTATCAAACCAATGTTGATAGAGAAAGATTAAGAACAGGATGGTCTCAAAATTTAAGAGGGGGAGCTGATTATTTTATAAATAACAGAAGCACATTGACCGCAGCAGTTTTTTTAGGTGCTAGCAACGAAGAAAACATCACAAATATTTGGTATCGAGATTACGATGAACTTGGAGACATGCAACAGTTAACCCTTCGTCAAGACAATGAACTGGAACTGGAACACAATATCGAATTTTCACTTAATTACGATTTAAAATTCGATGAAAAGAGAAGAAAATTTAATGCTTACTTTCAGTATATAGAAAAGGCAGAAAAAGAAGAATCTGATGTTGAAGAGATTATCACCGAGTTATATGGGGAAGCGATAACAGATGATAATCCAATTTTACAGAAGGTTTTAAACAAAGAGAGCGAAAGAGAAATCCGTGCCCAGGCAGATTACACACATCCAATTGGAGAAGAAGGCAAAATTGATATTGGCTACAGAAGCGACCTCAGATTAATTAATAACCCTTACGAGGTTAAAGAAGAAGACGAATCTGGTAATTTGGTATTCTTAGAAGATTACACAAATAATTTTGACTACATAGAAAACATTCATGCCATCTATGCTCAAGCAGGAAATAAGTTTGACAAATTTTCACTTCAGCTAGGCCTCCGGTCTGAAGTTTCTGATGTTAGAACATATCTTAAAAACACAGATGAAAGAAACAACAGACTATATTTTGACTTTTTCCCAACAGCACACACATCCTATGAACTAAACGAAACCAATTCACTCCAGATAAGTTATAGCAGAAGGATAAACAGGCCTCATTTCTGGTTTCTTAATCCTTTTAATAATTATACAGATGCCAGAAATATCAGAACCGGTAACCCAAACCTTGAACCTGAATATACAGATTCTTACGAAGCTGGTTATTTGTTCAACAATGGAAAAACTACTTTCTATTCAGGTGGCTATTTCAGGAACACAAATGGTGTTATTGAAAGAATTAGTGAAGTTGATGAGAATGGAATCACATATGTTGTGCCTTACAACCTTTCAGAGCAACAATCATTTGGCCTGGAATCTAACCTCTCAATTGATCCATTTGAATGGTGGACACTTTCCGGAGACATTAATGCCTTCCGGGCAATAACTTCAGGCGAATATAATGGAGAAAACCTTAAGAGCGATACTTACTCATGGAACAGCCGGTTAAACTCCATGATGCGGTTTAAAAACAGGGACCTGGATATACAAACCACGTTCTTTTATCGTGGCCCACAGGAAACAACCCAAGGAGAAAGGAAAGCATTTTACATGATGAACTTGGGTATTAGTAAAGACATACTCGCAGGAAATGGCACGTTAACTTTTAATGTTCGCGATGTCTTAAATTCCCGCAAATTTAAATATGTAATTAATCAGGAAAACTTTTATTCTGAGAATGAATTCCGTTGGTCAACAAGAAGTGTATCCCTTTCTTTTGTATATAGACTAAATCAAAAGAAAAAGATGAACCGCGCACCTCAAAACGGAGGTGGTTTTGGTGGTGGTGGAGATATGGGAATATAAACTATCTCAGAAATAATTTTACTAATTAGAAACTTAGAAATGCGACAGTAATTATACCGCCGCTCACAAGAAGGAAAATAAAAAAATATAAGACATTCAAAATACCTGCAAGAAAAAATGTACTCACAAATTTGCTCTGATACATTCGTTTAATTCCAATAAATTCATAAACTGAGAATGTAAAGAAAAATAACCAAGACACAATACCAGGTACTGAATGAAAAATAATTCGGACTAATAATCCTAAAATAAGGATTAGAAATAAAAATGTATGAAGATTTAAGGACATTGTTAAATGCGCTGTATAAAAATACCCCTTTCTTCCAAAGAATGCCATTAACAATAATGCAAAAAAGGGCATAACAAGAAAAAGCCCCCAGGAAAAATATTTAAATGCAGTGACAAAAAATAAATTGGGATCTGAAAACAATTTTGAAATCCTCAACAATACTTTTGTTTCTTGTTTATTCTTTGTTGTATCTGTTCTTAATTTCTCATCAATCTTAAGTTTAGCCTTATAAAGATTTCTTGAATTAAAATCTGATAATGAATTGATTGAAAAATTTCCTAGAGAGTCTGCTTTTAATGGTTGATTGGAGGAAAATGGATCATTCCCGTTTTGAGCAATTTGCAATTGTTCTTCATAAACAGGTTTTAATGTTGTTTTCGTATAAAAAGACAATAGAAAAAAGAAAACAAAACTCACAAAGACGTACATCTGAAAGGGTGCCATGTACCTTGCCCTTTTCCCTTCAATAAAGTGCCTTGCAATTTTACCAGGTGAGATAAGCAAATATTTCAGTGATCTGAGAAAACGGGTGTCAAAAGAAAAAAGAGTCCCGGCAAAATCATAAATAACAAAATGAAAGGGCCTGTTTAAATCTTTTATTCCCTGACCACAATTGGGACAGAAATTTCCCTTAAACGCTGTATCACAATTCCTACAAATAATTACTTCTTCCTCTAATCCAATTTTATCCTCTGTTTTCATCTGTTAAGTTTTGTGTAATTATAATAAAAAAGATAAAAACGTTATGGTTTACAAAAAAAACTTCTTCATATTTTTATTTTCTTCTAACTCATAGCTATGTATTATAACAATTTTTATATTTTTAAGGCTATTAATTTTTAATATTAATAGTTACCACCATGAATCAAAAATCCTTCAAAACATTATTAGCAATTTTCAGTTTTTGTGTGATACTCACAAGCTGTACGAATACTACAAAAAACAATTGGCCTCAATTCCGGGGCCCTGGTTATAATATGACCTTAAGTAATGAGAACTTACCAACTGAATGGGGGGATAGTTTAAATATTCGATGGAAAGAACCCATGGAAGGCAATAGTTGGTCTTCGCCAATTATATGTGGAGACAAAATTTTTTATTCTTCATCTGTATTGGTAGAAAAAGCGCCAATAGAGATTGATACGACTATTACAGTAGAAACAAACAATGACTCTGCGCCACCACAAAATCAGGACAACCAGTTAAAAGACATAATACGCTTACAACTAACATGTTTAGATTTAAAAACCGGCAAAGAATTATGGAAAGCAATCTCATATGAGGGTAATCCAAAAATAAAAAAACACATTGGAAGCACATACGCCTGTGAAACACCAGTTACAGATGGAAATTACATATATGTATATTATAGCATGCATGGAGTATATTGCTATGATCTAAAAGGAAATCTAATATGGAATAAAAATCTTGGCACATACAAAACTCTTAACGACTGGGGGACTGGAGCTTCACCAACTTTACACAACAACACATTGTTTATCCAAGTTGATAACGAAGAACATTCGTTTATCGTTGCCCTGGACTCAAAAAATGGTGAAGAAAAATGGAAAAAGAATCGAGATGAAAAAACAACATATAATACCCCGGTAATTTGGCAGAATAACGTAAGAACAGAATTAGTTAGTTTAGGAAGTACTGCCCGCTCATATGATCCAGCATCAGGTGAATTATTATGGGATGTAAAAAATATTAAAGGCACATCCATCCCTTCTGCTGTTTTCAACAAAGAATATATCTATATCGGAAATGCCGGAGGCCCAGGCAAACCTGGCAACTTGTATGCAGTTAAAGCAGGTGCCAATGGAAATATCACACCTGCAGTTGATCAAACTACCAGTGAGGGAATAATCTGGTCTGATAGTATCGCTGGAACCGGAAACCCTTCTCCTGTTCTACACAATGGCCTTATTTATTTGCTTGCCAGCCAGGGAGGAGAGTTAAGATGTCTTGATGCCAAAACCGGTGAATTAATTTATAAAGAAGACATTAAAAAAGTTACAGCTTGCTGGGCAACTCCATGGATAAACAATAACCTGTTATATTTCTATGATGAAAAAGGCCGTACGCAAGTTATAAAAACCGGAAAAGAATTTGAATTAGTTGGAACGTATTCAATAAAAGATAAATTCTGGGCTTCCATTGCTGCAACAGAAGATGCATATATCTTTAAAGGAACAGATTGGATTTATTGCGTGGGAAAATAATTGCAAAATCTCCCATAAATAAAGATCCCTTAACAAAAAATATCTTACCGTTTTAAACAAGGGGCATTAATTATATCTTCTTTTCTCAAAAAAAGGGTAAATCAGGTAGGAATATAGAATACATCCTGCACAAAGATTAAACAAGGATCCTAACAAAGCAAAAAACATTAAAGTTGCAGCAACAGTAACACTAGCTATTGGATTGAATAAAAATAAAATTATTGAGGTTAATGAAAAAACAAGCCCTATTCTGGCTGCAAATATTTTTTGTCCCTTATTGATCTGTTTATATTTTAAGTTGAATAATCTTGTTACGAGGCAGGCAATCCAGCTAAAAGGACTAAATTTTGCCCCCGGGATACTTCGTATTAGAAAATCAACAGCAATAAGTGCTATAAACAAAATATTGTTTGTTGCTAAATATCCACCTACCATACTTGCCATAAAGAATCCGGTAACCCTTGCTACATTACCATCTGTTTTCTCCGGTGATACCGGGCATATTAATACTTTCATATTCTAAAAGAATGTTTGAAATCTACTAACGGTATGTTAAGAAAAAGGTTGCCCGTATTTGATGAATAGGTATAGGTTTTAGGTAATATGTCTAAATTATTTATTTGTAAAATTGTTAATTAGATGGAAGTCTAAAAAGTTATTCTAAATAATATAAATATTACAGGAATAATAGATAACTCTTAATTATGTGTATTATAATTAAAAAGCTGATAATACTGAGGAATGGTATTACAAATGGAATCTTCCCAAATGTATTACCTTACTTAACCAGGATGCAATAAAATAAAGTTGTTTCCATAGATTGGTAAAATTAGAGTTTAATTTAGATATTTAAGCATTAATTAATTGTTATGCAGAATATATCCATTTCAAAAAAACAAGCTCGAAAGATAATTCTACAATCTCAGTTACTGGCAAATAATCATAAACAAAAAGCGGAAGGGAATCTATTGTCAATTATCGATTCGTTGGGTTATGTCCAGATTGATACTATTTCTGTAATTAACCGGGCACATCATCATATTTTGAGGACTAGAGATAGTAGCTACAAAGAAGCAGACCTTCATTCGCTTCAAACAAAACAACGGGCTGTGTTCGAATATTGGGGACATGCAATGTCTTATCTGCCAATAAAGGATTATAGGTACTATCTTCCTAAGATGAGAAAATTTGAGAACCCCTCCAGTAATTGGGGAAATATGATGTTGCAAAAAGGACAAGATGCTATGCAAATGGTTATAGACAGAATAAAAGCCGAAGGTCCGCTTAGTGCAAAGGATTTTAAAACTGATAAAATAAAAGGGGGGGCATGGTGGGATTGGAAACCCGCTAAAATAGCATTAGAGCTACTTTTCTGGAAAGGCAACCTAATGATAAATGAACGAAAAAACTTTCAGAAATATTATGATTTAAAAGAAAGGGTATTGCCGGATGATATTGATACAACTTATCCTTCTGATGATGAACTTAGCGAATTTCTAATTTTTAAAGCATTAACAGCACTTGGAGTTTCCAGCGAAAAAGAAATAAGAAAATTTTTGCAGCCTGGCACTATTCGTGACGCAGATATTCAAATGATTGGAAGCGAAAAGGTAAAAACAAAATTAAAACAACTTCAGGAAGACAAAAAGATAATCCCTTTGAAAATAGAAAACAACAAGACAATCTATTACATGCTAAAAGAAAAACAGGATATTTTAGATTTGTCTCTAAGCAACTCTCAAAAAATACATTTGCTTTCTCCTTTTGACGGACTTATCATTCAGAGGGAACGTGTAAAAACATTTTTTGATTTTGATTACAGCATCGAGTGTTATGTGCCTGAGCCTAAAAGAAAATACGGGTATTTTGTACTGCCCATCCTATGGAAAGATAAATTAATAGGCCGTATCGATCCCAAGGCTGACAGAAAAAACAAAACATTAATTATTAATAATCTGTATTTTGAACCTTCCTTTAAAGAGATTGATGACTTTCTTCCCCTTTTAAAAAATAAACTAACTGAATTTGCAACTTTTAATGGCTGTGAGAAACTTGATTTTGACAACAAATTTTCTGTGGTTTAATAACTCTCCCAATACTTTTCTATAATACTTAGCTTAATTTATATATTTGCGATGAACTAATTAATTATTATGAAAAATCTAATCTCTTTACCTATTTTCCTGACTATTCTTTTTCCAAAAGTTTTAATCGCCCAACCAAATGTTGATGTTAATCCGAATCTTTTTGTTAAACAATGGGATGCGAAATGGATAACCCACCCGGATGCTATCAATGAGAATAGTGGTGTGTATCTATTCAAAAAAGACATAGAACTTTCTTCTCTTTCAAATGAATATATTATTAATGTTTCTGCCGACAACAGGTATAAATTATATGTAAACGGGACGCTTGTTGGCATGGGGCCGGCGCGAGGAGATATACTAAAATGGAGATTTGAAACAATAGATATTCGTCCTTTCCTGAAAGAAGGTAAAAACAGCATGAGTGCAATGGTTTGGAATTTTGGAAGTGTTAAACCAGTGGCCCAGGTTTCTTCAGACACAAGATTTATTGTGCAATCCAATTCGCCTGAAAATAGTGAGGTTAACACGAATAAAGGCTGGAAAACAAGAAAGATTGATTCTTATACTTTTAAAGCTGTTATCGGCTTAGATGCTTATTATGTTACGGGGCCAACTGAGTTATTCAATTCAAGTTCATTTCCATGGGATTGGAAAACAGCAAAAACTGAAGGCGATTCCTGGAACGATGCTGTTGAGTTAGACAATGGGCAAACAAATGAAGGAATGCGGGCATATGGTGTTGTCCCAAACCGTTTTCTTTATCCAAGGGAAATTCCCCAGATGGAATCAAAACTTCAATACTTTAAAAAGGTAAGAAGAGCCAGTGGTATTCCTGATGCCAGCAGTATAATACAAAAAGACAAAGGAATAACGATTGCAGCAAATAGCAACGTTACCATACTTCTTGATCAAGAAGAGCTAACAAATGCTTATGTGAACATGCATTTTAGCAAGGGCAAGGATAGTCGTATAAAATTCACCTATGCAGAAAGTTTATATTACCCAACAGGAGGTTCTAATAATAAAGGTAACCGGAATGACATTGAAGGTAAAGAGATAAAAGGAAATTTTGATGTTTTAATATGTGATGGAGGAAATAACAGAATTTATGAACCTCTTTGGTGGAAAAGCTTCAGGTATGTACAACTGGATATAACAACCAAGGACGAACCACTGGAAATTTCGAAGTTACAAAGTGTTTTTACAGCCTATCCATTGGAGGAAAAAGCATCGTTTCAATCCAGTGATGAATCGATGAAAGATATCTGGGAAGTAGGCTGGCGTACCCAGCGATTATGTGCAGGGGAGACGTTTTTTGATTGCCCTTACTATGAACAGCTTCAATATACAGGAGATACACGAATACAAAGTTTGATAACTTATTATGTTTCCGGAGATACACTCTTATGGCGAAAAGCAATTGACGATTATTACGATTCACGTTTTCCGATGGGACTGACACAAAGCAGGTATCCCAGTAGAGAACCTCAATTAATTCCTACGTTTTCGTTAATCTGGATAACCATGTTAAGTGACTATCTTCTGTATAGTGGTGATGAACAATTTGTGAAGAGCAAAATGCCCGCCGTTGTTGATATTTTACGTTGGTTTGAAGAGAGAATCGGAGATGATGGTTTACCCGGTAAAATTGAATATTGGACGTTTGTCGATTGGGTTACACGTGAAGGTTGGAGCAATGGTATTCCACCGTTGTCAGATGGTAAAGCATCGTCAATAATTGGGCTGCAGTATATTTACACCATTAATATTGCTTCAAAAATGTTAGACAAATTTGGATTTGAAAGTACAGGAGAATATTACAATCAGATTGCTGAGAAATTAAAAACTACTATAAAAAGTACATGCTGGGATGATAATCGAAAATTATTCTCAGACAATCCGGAAAAAAAATATTATAGTCAGCATGCAAATGTTTTGGCTGTTCTTGCTGATGTAGTCGAAAAAGAAGATCAAAAAGATATCATCGAAAGAATTTACAATGATGAAACACTTGCCCCGTGTTCATATTATTTTTCATATTATCTTATTGAAGCGATGAGGAAAGTAGGAAGAGGAGAATTATTCTTTGATTTACTTCCCAGCTGGAAAAAAATGCTTAATATCGGACTTACCACTTTTGCAGAAGAACCCGATCCAACCCGCTCGGATTGCCATGCATGGAGCGCATCACCATTATATTTCTTTCTAAGTTTAATTTGCGGAATAGAACCGGCAAACCAAGGATTTGATGAGGTTAAAATATCCCCAGTGTTTGGAGAATTGGACTGGATTAATGGCACCATGCCACACAAATCAGGAAAGATAAAAGTAGACCTGAAAAAGAAAAAAGAAAAGGTGAATGGCGAAATTGTTTTGCCTTCTGGTGTTAAGGGAATTTTTACTTGGAGAGAAAAACAGGTTAACTTACAAGAAGGAGTAAACTACATTAACTTGTAGGTTACGATTCTTAAAGAAGAAGGATATACTGTTGTAGAAAAACTAAGGGGGAACATAAAGTTCCAGCTGATGTTGTTCATTTTAATACAAGTTGGCCTGGAACAGACTGGAGATGCAATCAATTAATACCATATATCTACGTACAGCAAAACATTGCACAGAGACAGATTAACCGCTTTATAGAACATCAAGAAGAACCCGAATAACGTCTGGCAGAAAATCAATATTTTTTTGGTTCTGATATTCTTGTTGCCACATTGATGGACTTAAATATTACAAGAGTGTATTGAAAATAAAATTTTCAATACACTCCTAAGCAGATAAATCTAAAACGGATCTATTTATTTCTATTTAACAATGCCCCTTCTCTCTAACATTGGACCAATTTGGGGCTCAGCTCCACGAAATTCTTTATAAAGCTTCATTGCATCTTCTGTTCCTCCACGTGCTAAAATATTGTCACGGAATGATGTTGCCGTTTCTTTGTCAAAAATTCCATTCTCCTTGAATGCTTCATACGCATCAGCATCCAGGACTTCTGCCCACATATAACTATAATATCCGGCAGAATAACCTCCTGCAAAGATATGCCTAAAATATGTACTTCTATATCGTGGGATTATCTCATCAATAAGCCCAAAATTAGCCATTGATTTATTCTCAAAATCTGTAACACTTCCTGTAATTGGTTCTTTAATTGTATGGTAATCCATATCAAGAATTGAAGCTGCCAGGTACTCAGTCATTGCAAATCCCTGGTTAAATGTGCCGCTGTCCTTAATTTTTGCAATAAGGCTATCTGGGATTACTTCACCTGTTTGATAATGTTTAGCATATTTTTTTAACATCTCAGGTTCAAGTACCCAATTTTCCATTATTTGAGAAGGTAATTCCACAAAATCTTGTGCTACAGCTGTACCTGATAAACTTTCGTATGTACATTGAGACAATAAACCATGTAATCCGTGTCCGAATTCATGGAACATAGTCTGAACTTCTTCAACACTTAATAATGCTGGTTTATCTCCTGTAGGTTTAGAAAAATTCATAACATTTGTAATTACAGGAGCAACATTCTCACCATTTGTCTTGTGTTGTTTACGGAAACTGCTCATCCAGGCTCCGCCTTCTTTGCTGGCCCTTGGAAAATAGTCAACATATAAAATTCCAATATGAGAGCCATCGGCATTTTTCACCTCATAAGCAACAGCATCAGGATGAGGAACTGGTAACTCTTTGCGTTCTTCAAAAGTAATTCCATATAAACTGGTTGCTAAACCAAATAATCCTTTCTTGACATTTTCAAGTTCGAAATAAGGACGAAGTTCTTCTTCGTTTAAAGCAAATTTTTCTTGTCTTATTTTCTCAGCATAATACCACCAATCCCAAGGTTCTAATTTGAAATTTTCACCATCCTGTGTAATCATTTCCTGCATCATAGAAGCCTCTTTTTTTGCCATTGGTAAAGCAGACTCCCATATTTTACCTAATAAATCATAAACATTTTGTGGACTACCCGCCATTCTATCAGATAACATATAATCGGCATAGGTTTCAAATCCAAGAAGGTTCGCTTTTTCCAGACGAAGGTTTGCTGATTCTTTTATTATTTCTTTATTGTCAAATTCATTGTTGTTATCTCCTAATTTCATGTACCCTTTAAAAACTTTTTCGCGTAAAAGCCTTACTTCAGAGTATTGAAGAAAAGGGATAAAACTTGGTTTATGCATTGTAATTAACCATTTCTCTTCCATTCCTTCGTTTTTTGCCGCTTCAGCAGCACTTTGTATCACATTATCGGGCAAACCTGCAAGTTGAGATTCATCCTCAATAATCAATTGAAAATTATTGGTCTCTTTCAAAACATTTTCACCAAACTCTAAAGAAAGAACGGATAATCTTTCGTTAATTTCACGTAATCTTGATTTATCTTCTTCAGATAAATTAGCACCTCTTTTAACGAAATCCTTATACGTTTCTTCCAAGAGTTTTCTTTGTTCCGGGTATAATTCGAGTGAAGAGCGGGATTGATAAACTTTATTTATTCTATCAAATAATTTTTCGTTTAAATATTTATCATCATTAACTTTTGAGATAGCCGGCGCAACCTGTTTTGCAATATCCTGAATAGATTCATTTGTATTTGCTGAATTCAGGTTATCGAAAACACTTTCTACTTTTCTAAGTAAGCTTCCGGTATATTCCAGGGCTTCAATGGTATTTTCAAAAGTAGGTTCTTCGGTATTGTTAGCAATACTTTCAATCTCTTGTTGTAACGCTACAATACCAGAATCTAATGCAGGCTTAAAATCCGATGACTGGATTTTATCAAAAGGGGGAACTCCAAAAGGAGTATCGAATTCGGCAAGTAAAGGATTCCCTTCAACTTGTTTAGGTTTTTCACTACACGAGGTAGAAATAATAAATAAAATGAACAGAAAAAAAATAATAGAGTTTCTCATAGCAATTTTGTTGAATTTATTGTAGCAAAATTATTTTTTTTCTGAAACTATAAGATGATACATCTCAGAGATTTAAATATACAATAAAAAAAATGATGTAAATATTAATGGATCAGTTTTTTTATTAATTATTTTCTAAAAAACTTGTTTGCTTCATAGAAAAGCTCAACGTCGTCAAGTTCTTCTAACTCACTAAGTATTGTATCAAGGTCGTTCATCTCTCTATCAATAGAAAAATCAACATTAATATTTTGATATTTAGTTTTCATTTAAGTAGAATTTAAGTTAGACTTCGTGTTCGTATTATTACTTAAAAAATCAACAGAGGTCTTTTAACAAGAACCTAGCCATATTTATAGTTAGCATTAAAATTCCATTTTACTTTTTTATTTTGTATTGTCCAGCCCTTAATAACCAATATATACAGGTATTTTAGTATGTCAATTTAGAATTTTTGCGCGAACGTTATTCTTAGTTCATTATTGTATAAGCTGGAAATGGTTTTATCAAAACTATCAAATCCAGAATCAATTTGATAGAGTTTTGTGAGGATAGAATCTAAGTATTTAAAAAAATTAATTATTCGTCTATATATCTTTTTAATTCGTATATTTTTATTGAAATTCGCAACTCCTTTAAACTAAATTTGACAATTAACGTCTAATAGGGGAATGGTAAGTTGACAATTTAGTTTTTTAGCGTTTAATTGTTGGTAATGAAGAAAATAACATTTCTATTTATATTGTTTGTTGTTTCTGGTTTTGCGATTGCCCAGGAAGTACAGGTTGAGGTTGATAGATTAGGTGCCTTTTCTTCAACAAGTTGGAGTATTTCAGATGAGTTTGGGCAAAATATAGTTTCTTCATCTGATTTTGATGAATCAAATTTTATAACTTCCCTAGAAGCTAATACAAAGTACTATTTTAACATAAATGTTAATGAGATTTCAGGACAAGACACAAGCTTGTTTTTCCTTAAACTTAATAATGAGCCGATCATTTTAATTAATACAAATGTTGATATTGGAGATCATTCATATCTTTTCTATACTGGAAGGAAAGATCCAGAACTTAGAATAGTTGGTGGTTCCGACGTATCTATTGAAGATTTTCCATGGCAAGTGTTTTTCACTTCGGGAGATTATATGTGTGGAGGGACTATCATCAGTGAGAATTGGATTTTAACCGCAGCCCATTGTACTTTTGACGATTACGGCAGAGATATTAGTTCCAGTGATATGAGTATTTTGGTGGGAACAACTTATCCCTATCGGAGTTGGCTGGGAAAGGAGTATGCTGTAAAAAATGTAATTGTACATGAAAATTATAATGTTGATGATTTAGAGTACGACATAGCTATATTGGAGCTAGAAGAATCTATAAACTTTGAAAATGCTGAACCCATAGAATTAATATCCGCCGATGATGTTGAAGATGGAGCAACGGCTCCAGGTGTTTTAGCAACTGTCTCTGGATGGGGACTTACTAATGTAAGCCCTGTTGTATATGCAACTGAATTGCAAGCAGTAGAACTTCCAATTGTTTCCAATGAAACTGCTGCAAAGATATGGGGAGATATTGATGAGACTATACTTATGGCAGGATATTCTTATGGAGGGAAAGATGCTTGTAATGGAGATAGCGGAGGGCCTCTTATTGTTGATGTTGGTGGAGAAAATAAATTGGCAGGCATTGTAAGTTGGGGTTCTTCTAATTGTAATACATATGGTGGTTATACACGAGTATCAAGCTACGTAGACTGGATATATGAGAATACGGATATAAACCGCCCGGTAACATTAAATTCTCCTGCGGGAACTTCTTCAATTTGCGATAAAGAAGTACAATATAGTTATGAAACGGATAGTATAGAAGCAATTAGTTATGAATGGAGTTTGCTTCCAGACACTGCCGGCACACTTTCCTATGATGGAACAGAATCGACAGTAACCTGGAGTGACAACTATTTTGGTATAGCACAACTAAAAGTGAGGGCTCAGCTAGCAGAAGATTATACTTCCTGGGCTATAACAAAAATTGAAATTCCAGTGCATACAAATATTAATTACGTAGAAGGAGACACAACCATATGTAATAAAGAGAATGTGTCATTGCACATATCTGCTACTGGAGATGACCTTTCTTATGACTGGTACCAGAATAGTGAATATACGGCAACAACATACGATGGCTACCTCGATTTAAACAGGGCTGATACTACCAAAACCGGAATATATTATTGCAATGTAATTGGAACATGTGGAACATTACAAAGTAGAGAAATTGAAATGACTGTTTATCCAACAACAGAAATTTACAGCACGCCGGAAGATCAACAATTGATTCAAAATAGTGATGCTACATTAAACGTATTATCGCGTGGACATAACTTAACTTATCAATGGTATAAAGATGGAGAAACAATTGTAGATGGCGGTGATATGAACTATCTTGAGTTGTTATCGCTAAATGCAACAGATATTGGCCAATACTGGTTAGAAGTTGAAGGAACATGCGGTAGTGATGTGAGCGATTCTATTTATATTTTTGTTGACCTAACAGAAACCACTGGTATCTCAGCAAAGGTATGGCCTACTTTTACAACAGATAATTTTAATGTAGCGATAAGTAATACAAATTTATATACAGTTAAAATTTACAATACGAGAGGACAAATAATATATTCCAGCGAAGAATTTTCTCTTCAAACATCAATCGATATTTCTACCTGGGCAGATGGATTGTATATAGTAAAAATAAATTCTGAGGGAGTTGAGGAGACTGTTAAGATCATAAAATATTAGAAGGGTGATATTTTATTCCAAATCCTTTTTACTGTCATTCTTATTCCTTAACCAATAATTAATACCAAAAGCAAAGTTCAATGCCCTGGTATTTCTTAAATCAACAGCATTAATATTATCTGTAACCAAATAATATTGAAATCGCTCTTTTTTAATAAGAATTCCCATACCTATGTTATATAGCCAAAAATTACTGTATGAAAGACTACTGGTTAATGAGATAGAACTGTTAAAAGCATACGTTGCACCCAGCGTTGCTCTTTTTAATGTAGCATCTTTATTAAGTGTTGAATTGATTAATGCATCAAAATGCAATTTGTCAGAAAATTTATACGTTAATCCGAGATATGTTTTTGTGTATAGTTGTGTACTGAAACTTTCTTCCACAGTAGTGGGAATTATGGTCGCTAAAACAGTATCCGCGTATTGTTGCAGGTAATCGTTAAAACTAAAATCTTCATCAGCAAGATTATAGGGGGTAAACTGTATGCCATCATAGAGAAACTCACCTTTTGATATTAACATCTGTGGTTTTTTCTCCCAGCGAATAATTCCTAAATCATTGATAGCACCGTGAAGTTTTATCCTGTCATTTAATTCCCAATTAAAACCAAAATCGAATGCTGTTCCGAAATTTTTTATTGAAGAAGATCCCTTCCCTGCAATAAACTCCCCTAAACCTAACTGTTGACGAAAAACATTGGTTAATTTATCAGACTCAAATAATGGGCCCGATACATCCATTTGAATATTGGTTGTCAAAAGTGATTCAGAAAAATCATCTGATGTTTCAACCGATGCAAGAAATCTGTTTGTTCTTATTGCAGATATTCCTGTTAAAAATTTTACATGCAAACCTATATTAAAGTTTTTGCTAAGCTTTTTAGATATTCCAAAACTATATTGAACATAACTTATTTCGTTTATTCCATAGTGATTGAGATCAATTGTCCGGGGCGTATTATTTTCCAAATCGGCATTCCCAAATCTTAGCTGGCTTATAGTCTCTGGTAATTTAATATAACCACTGTTATTTATTGAAATGGAAAAGTTAAGGAATGTTGATTCTTTAAGATTATAACCAATAAATAAGGGGGTCGTTCCTGCACCTATATTAATAAAATTTTCATCACGAAGTTTTTTATCGATTGTTTCAAAATCCCAATAGGTGTTTTTCGTCCCATTTTCTGTCCTGGTTGTTAGCATGTCGTTAACTGTTAATGAGCTATTATCATAGTAAGCATAACCAGATAAACTTAGAACGAGAAATGAATTATTCTCATAAAAAGCCGGGTTCAGAATATTTTCCTGAGGTTGAATCCCCATCAGGTACATGGTCTTGTCCTGGGCTAACGTTCTTTTTGTCCCTAATAAAACAAAAAAAGAAATAAGTAAAATTATGGTTTTAATCCTCATTACCCGGTTGGATATTAATTTTACTAAAGATGGTTAACTTGATGCTGAGTGAATCTTCATTACGGAAACTCACTATTTTTTCCTCTTCTGCATTTGCAGTTTTAAACTTAGCAACGGTTATTACTTTTTGGGTTTCCAGGAGGTCTTCCATTTGTGTGCCTTCTTTGTCAGCATAATAGGTTGTTTCCAGAATGCCTTTCTCCTGACTTGAACCATCAATTTTTAGAGGCTCTGTAAAAAGACTGTCAATAAGAATATCATATACATTGTAAAAGTACGCCTGAAGGTCAAGATCAAATGGAAAAGTATTTAATATATCCGTTTTTATTTTGACTCTTTCTGCAGAAAAAGATTCATTTTTTAATTGTTTAAATATTTCATTTATGATTGTATCACGCAATACTATTTCTGTAATCCGCATACTAAAAGGAATATCTATATCTAATCTGGTTGAGAGCGAATCTTCATCCCGAAGGTAATTTTTATAGTCGGGATTGTCTGGATTTGTCCATAAATCCCCATCAATGGTAAGAAGATTGGGTCCCTTGCTCATTAGTAAATCAAAATTTGTTGAGGTGTCAAGGGCAATTGTTGATGGAATATACTCATCCGGCGTTGATAGTTGAGGGGCATTGATATAAATTTGATCGTCAAGCCCTGTTATTTTTTCTGAACTTCCATCAGGAAAATGCATTGAAAAATCTTTAACATCATATCTAAACGGTAATGCAAAACTATTTAAAGCTTGTAATTTAATCTCTGGTTTTTCAAAATCGAAAATAACATCCTGTCCTTCTATTAACTGACCCGGCATTGCAATTTCCTGAACCCCAAAATTAGGAATAGTGTCGTATCCGAGAGAGCCGTAGGCGTAATCGAGATCCAATTCTCCCATTTTTATTTTTATCATCGGCTCAACATCAGTGTCAGTATCAAGGCTTTCAATAAAGAAATCTAAGTCAATCAGAAAATATTCTTTATCTCTTCTCGTAAGTACTTGTAGCTTATGATTTGTTAAATCAATATCAACGGTGTTATTTGTACTTGTGGGTATAAAATTATCGATTGTGAGGATATTGTTGAATTCATCTGTAATTCCCGGAAATGATAAATTAAATTCAGAATAAAACTTATCGTATGTATTAAATTCTAAACTCAGAAAACCTCCATCAAGTTTGATGGAATCGACAGTCTTATTCTCAAACATTTCTTTATCAAAAGTGGTGAGTTGAAAACCAAAACTCATATCCCCTTCAATAAAAAAACCGTAAATAGCAGGAAAACCAATCGTATCAACAAAAATTGTATCCTTGAGGTTAAGTATTGAGTCGAGCTTAACAGGAGGAAACTCTTGAGAGATATGCAATTTCAGGATTCCATCTTCTCCAGGAGACAATTCTATTACCGGACTGGGCATCCCTTCAATGATTGTATCGATATTAATATCCAGAGTCTCATCAATATACAAAGATACATCAGCTAGATGAAGGCCAAGTTCTGTTGTAAAATCAATCTTAGCATTTTCAATGTCTTCAAAAATTTTTTGACAGGAAAAAGTAGATAGGATTAAAAAAGAGAAGAGTGCTAGTTTATATTTTTTTATAATTGGTTTCACATTTAATTAGTATAAGACGCAGCCAAATATATTACTATTTTTAATGATCTGCTCATCAGTTATTGTATTGCTCAACATTCAGAGAATATTATTGTTTTCTTTGTGTTGAAATTTTAATTTAAATATTGTGCTTTGGGCTATAAAATAATTCAACTTAATCTGCCAACAGATTATAATAAAGAATATTGCGAACAGGTAATTCGCAAAAAAACAGGCTTAAATGATTTTTCTTTTATAATTGAGAAGCAAAGCCTTGATGCAAGAAAAAAGAACAACATTCATTGGCAAACAAGTGTTGTCGTAAATTCAAAGTCTCTAAAAGGAGAATCATATACAGCACCTGAGAAAATAGAAATCCCATATAAAAAACGATATAAAAAAATAGTTGTAGTAGGCAGCGGTCCGGCAGGTTTTTTTGCAGCTCATGTACTGCAGATGGCAGGATTTGATGTAAAACTTATTGAACGGGGAGCCAATGTCAGGAAAAGAAGTTCTGCCATTGAAAAGTTGGAGTCAAAAGGGATTTTTTCTGAACAAAACAATTATGCTTTTGGAGAGGGAGGGGCTGGTACTTTTTCAGATGGAAAATTAACGTCAAGATCAAAACATATTTCTAAAGAAAGAAATTTCACTTTGCTAGAATATGTTAAAGCAGGTGCCCCGGAAGAAATTCTTTACCTGGCACACCCGCATCTTGGGACAGATAACCTGAAAATCATCGTTGAAAACCTTCGAAAAAAATTTTTAGAAAATGGAGGTGAGATACTTTTCGAAACTAAGTTTGAAGATATTAGCGTTAAAGCAGGAAAAGTAGATAAGATAATTTGTAATACCGGAGAATTAGAAGCAGATTATTTTATACTCGCAACAGGCCATTCGGCTTATGACACATACAGAATGCTAATCAAAAGGGGCATTCCTTTTCGAACTAAAAATTTTGCCATTGGACATAGAATTGAACACGAACAAACGTTAATTAACAGTGCCCAGTGGGGAAGAGAAAGCCTTCCGGGTGTAAAGGCAGCCGAATATAGATTGACTTCAAAATCGGAATCGGGATTACCTGTATTTACTTTTTGTATGTGCCCGGGAGGTAATATTGTTCAATCAGCAGCTTTTGAAAATAAAAGTGTAGTTAATGGCATGAGTTATTATAAGCGAAATGGAGTATTTGCAAACTCTGCCTGTGTTGTGGGAACGCATCCGGATGCATTGTTAGGAAAAACAGCTTCTCCAATAGAAATACTTGACTGGATGGATAAGCTGGAAGAAAAGTTTTATGCTTTGAATAATAGTTATGAAATACCTGCGACAAAGGTTTTGGATTATTCAAAAAACAGAATCTCTAAAAATATACCATCAGGGAGTTATGCCCTCGGTACACAAACAGCACCTCTATACGATTTAATACCACCTCTTATAAGTTCTGCTTTAATTGATGGGCTTGCTGATTTTTCACGAAAATTAAGAGGTTTTGAGCAAGGAGTACTTATGGGATTAGAAAACAAAACATCATCGCCCGTACAAGTTATCCGCGAAAAAGATGGAAGATGTTCTGGTTTTGATAACTTATATTTTGCAGGAGAAGGAAGTGGGTATTCCGGAGGTATATTATCAAGTGCGGCAGATGGCATAAGATGTGCCATGAATATTATTTCTTCATAAAACAAACTTTAGCTACAGATCGGTCGTATGCATAAATAATTTTAAAGTAGGTTGTTTAACTCATTTTGAACAACAGAATATTATTATTAACTTATTTTTTTAAGAAAATTAAATCAAACCTTTCTCTCGTAAAATTGATAGTAAGAAAGAGATGAAATTGTTTGCACGCAAAGGGCTAAATTCAGTTGAAGAGGTAAGGACAAGAATTTTTTATTATGCTGCATCATTCACCGCTATGGGCGGATTAAGTGATATTATATTACGCACCTATCCGAATCCAATAATAACAGCAGGTTATATTGTTATAAGTTTTTCTCTTTTTGCTATTCTGTTAAAGACATTCAACTTAATTAATAGTTTGTGGGCAAATTTTATTATAATCTATCTTTTGTTGTTTGATGGGACAAGCACACTTTATTTTCTAATTGGAGATACAGAATTCTTTTCTTATTTCATACGAATGACTGTCCTGATTTGTATAGGTGTGCCCTATGCAGGATTTACTGTAAATAAATACCACAGTATTATTATTGGTATATTCTATTTAACAAATTATATTGTCTTATCTTACTTAACAGAAGATAAATATCTGATTCAGGGTATTTTTGTAATCACAATAATTGTAACAGCCTACATAATAGGAATATATCTTTTAGTCCACAACCTTTTCCTGTTTTATAATATAAAAAAGGATTTACTTGAGAAAGCTGAAGAATCAAATTTGGCATTAAGAAAACGTAAAGAAGAATTAAAAGAAGCGATAGAAAGTAAAAATGCTTTGTTTTCAATAATCTCTCATGATCTAAGAAATCCATTCAATACCATTATTGGGTTTAATGATTTAATCGACATTGCTCTTAAAAAAAACGATATAGAACAAATTCGCAAGTACCATCCTCTTATCAAAAGATCTACAGAGAATGCTTTTAATCTTATTAATAATCTTTTTAATTGGGCAAAAGCGCATCAGGAAAATATTCAATTTGTACCCAACAAATTTGTTTATGAGAAGGTTGTAACAAATGTTATTAATTTACTCTCCAGTGATGCCAAAAAGAAAAACATAACCATCAAAACAAGCATTCCTCAAAATCATATTGTAGTAGCTGATAATAATATGATTGATGTCGTTGTTCGAAATCTTTTAACAAATGCGATAAAATTTACCCCTGAAAATGGCGAAATAACTATTGGTGTAGAATCGAGAGAAAACCAGATTAACTATTTTGTTAAAGACAATGGTATAGGAACAACAGAAGAAAAAATAAAAGATATGTCCTCAGGTGAACCTGTAGAATCAAAACCTGGAACTATGAATGAAAAAGGAAGTGGGCTTGGATTGAGTATCTGCAAAGGATTTATTGAAAAGCATCATGGGAAATTATGGGCAGAGAGAAATGAATCCCAAGGCCTTACTATATATTTTACAATTGGGTAAAGTCTGTATTATGGAGAAGATAATGAGATATGTAATTTTGCCAGAGGAGAGACTTATTCTTGAATTCCTTAAAGGAAATGTTACCTGGCCCGAATATTCGCAGATGAAAGAAAAACAAATAGTTGATCCAAAATACCTGGGAACATATAATGTTGTTATAGATATTCAAGAGCTTCATACAGATTTTACTCTAGCAATGGAAAAAGAAATATCTGATTACGTTGAATACCTAAATAAGCAGGAAACAAAAATATTACATCGAACAGCTGCTATCACAGAAACACCAAAGCAATTATTACATGCAGAATTTTTTAAATTACATGGCGGTAAACTTGATGTTTTAACAAAAGCTTTCACTACTTATACTTCGGCATTTAGCTATGTAGGTATACCCGAACACAAGCAGCAGAAGGTTATGCAGCTGCTTGAAGAATTAAAGAAGTAAAACATTCACAACTTGTAATATAGCAGAACATTTTGTATAAATTAATGCTCAAATTATCTATTGTCAATCGTTGGCTATATAAATAAATTTGACGTTTATAAGTTTTATTACAATCACTTTATTTGATATATAATTCGAGATATTGAAATTCAGCTACTTGACCGACAAAATCAATTTTTAATGAATTTCATTCTATATGGTGGTTTGTAGTAATTATTAAAAGACAATACTTGATGCAGGTTCTAAAAAATAGATAACAAAATAAAATACTACTCTTATGACTGAGGAACTAAAAAAACTGGTAGAGATATCCCAGTATTATGGCAAGAATAAAGATTATGTTATTGCCGGTGGTGGAAATACATCTTTTAAAGACGATGAATTTCTTTGGGTAAAAGCAAGTGGAACAACATTAGCTGATATTGAGGAAGATGGATTTGTTAAATTGTACAGAGAAAAACTGGAAATTATTTCCCAAAAAGAATACAGTTCTGTTCCGGCAGAGAGAGAAGACCAGGTAAAAAAAGATTTATATGCAAGTATCGTTGATCCTGAAAAGAAACTTCGCCCTTCTGTTGAGACTTCGTTTCACAATACAATTACTTATAAATACATTGTACATACACACCCCAATTTAATTAATGGATTACTTTGTGGCAAAGATTCTAAAGAGCTTGTAAAAAATATCTTTGGAAACACTGCTATTTATATTGAATATACCGATCCGGGATATATTTTATTTAAAAAAGTAGAAACTGAGATAAATAAATTTAAAGAGGAAAATGGAAGTGAACCTAAAATAATTTTGCTAGAGAATCATGGAATTTTTGTAAGTGCAGATACAGTAGAAGAAATTAAAACTATTTATGCTGATATCGAAGAAAAACTAAATTCCAGAATCTCAAAGAATCCTGATTTTGAAGCCTTGCCGGTTGATGAGAAAGCCCGTGTTGTTGTTCCTGCTATCCGAACTATTTTATCTGCGGATGGTGCAAAAATTGCTAAAATAAGAAACAACAAATTGGTTAATCATTTTTCTGCAAGTAGCGATGCTTATCAGAAAGTGGCTTTACCATTTTCTCCCGATATAATTGTGTATTGCAAATCAAAATTTATTTATCTTGAAAGTGAAGGTTCTGCCGAGGAAATCATCAATGAATTTAATGAAAAGCTTGAGGAATTTAAAAAGAACAATACCTTCTTACCCAAGGTGATTTTAATTAAGAATATAGGCCTTGTTGGTGTAGATATCAACGCAAAATCAGCGGAAACTGTTCTTGATATCTATGAAGACTTAATGAAAATAAGTTTCTATTCCGAAGCATTTGGCGGGCCAAGATTTATGACCCAGGAACAAATTGATTTTATCGATAACTGGGAAGTAGAAAATTATCGTAGGAAAATGGCTCAGGGACAATCTCAGGCCTCAGTTGTTGATCAAAAAATAATTATTATTACCGGAGCTGCGCAAGGTTTCGGCGAAGGTATTACCAGAGAATTGTTCGACCGAAATGCAAACGTTATTATCGCGGATATCAACGAGGAAAAAGGAATAGAATTTCAGAATGAATTAAACAACACAAAAGGAAATAACCGTTCTCTCTTTGTGAAAACAGATGTTTCCTGTTCTGAGTCTGTTAAGAATTTAATATTTGAAACCGTAAAAACATTTGGTGGCCTTGATGTGTTTATTTCAAATGCAGGTGTTCTTAGAGCTGGTGGTCTGGATGAGATGGAGCAGGATGTATTTGATTTCATGACAAAGATAAATTATACAGGCTACTTTATTTGTTCTAAATATGCTTCTGAAGTTATGAAGACCCAGGCAAAATATGGAGAAAACAATTTCTCAGATATTATTCAAATAAACTCAAAATCCGGTTTAAAAGGAAGTAATAAAAACTTTGCTTATGCAGGAGGTAAATTTGGCGGAATTGGGTTAACACAGTCTTTTGCGATGGAGCTAATGCCTTCCAGGATTAAAGTAAACTCAGTATGTCCAGGTAATTTCTTTGATGGTCCGCTTTGGTCAGATCCGGAAAGAGGATTATTCGTTCAGTATCTGAATGCAGGAAAAGTTCCCGGAGCAAAAACAATTGAAGATGTGAAAAGATTCTACGAAGCCCAGGTTCCTGCAAATAGAGGATGTTATGTAGAAGATGTTGTAAAAGCAGTTTTATATGCAATCGACCAAAAGTATGAAACAGGACAAGCAATTCCTGTAACAGGTGGTCAAAATATGTTAAACTAAAAAATAGAAACCACTTACGTATATTTTATAAATACTGATTAAAGAAAATATTGATGAAAACAAAAGCAATAAGATTATATGGTAAGAAAGATCTACGTTTAGAAGAATTTGAATTACCCACAATAAAAGAAGATGAGATATTAGCAAAAGTTGTAAGTGATTCTATTTGTATGTCATCTTACAAGGCTGCGCATCAAGGAACGGATCATAAACGTGTCCCAAATAATGTTTCCGAAGAACCAATCATGATCGGACATGAGTTTGCAGGTGAAATTGTAGAAGTTGGTGCGAAGTATCAGGATAAATTCAAACCTGGTCAGAAATTTTCTATTCAACCAGCAATCTATTATGAGGATGGCCCTGTAGGAGTTTTAAGTGCACCGGGTTATTCCTATAAATATATTGGGGGAGATGCAACTTATGTGATTATACCTAAAGATGTCCTGGAACAAGATTGCTTGTTGAGTTATGAAGGTCCCGGATTTTATCCGGCTTCATTAGCAGAACCACTTTCTTGTGTAATTGGTGCTATGCATGCAAATTACCATACAACTCCTGGTTCGTATATACATAAAATGGAGATTGTTGAAGGCGGTAAAATGGCCATTTTAGCAGGTGTCGGACCTATGGGATTAGCAGCAATAAACTACGTCATCAATCGTTCGAACCGTAAACCGAAAATATGTGTTGTTACAGATATTGATCAAAGTAGATTGGATAGGGCTGCTGAGATATACCCTGTTGAAAAAGCAAAAGAAAATGGCATTGAGTTGATATACCTTAACACTGGCAATGCTGGTGATCCAGTAGAAAAATTACAAAGTCTTGTAGGTGGCGAAGGATATGATGATGTATTTGTATTTGCTCCTGTTAAACCGGTAATTGAACAAGCAGATTCAATCCTGGGATTTGATGGTTGTTTAAATTTCTTTGCAGGACCTTCAAATACAAATTTAAAAGCAGAATTGAATTTTTACAATGTTCATTATGCATATACACATCTTGTTGGTACTTCAGGTGGAAATATGGATGATATGGTTGAGGCATTAGACATTATGACTAAAGGTTTGGATCCTGCAGGTCTTGTTACTCATATCGGGGGGTTGAATGCTGTAGTTGATACAACATTAAGACTTCCTGAGATTCCCGGAGGCAAGAAACTTATTTACACGCATAAATCAATGGAGTTAACAGCTATTAGTGATTTTGCAAAAAAAGGAGAAACAGATCCGTTCTATAAGAAATTAGCTGAAATTACAGATAAATCAAATGGCCTCTGGAGTGTAGAAGCTGAAGAGTTTTTGTTAGAAAACGCACCAGAGATTTAATAATTAACGACGTCAAAGAGGCTGTCCAAAAAGTCATTTGATTGTAAACGCTGTCAGGTTCTTCGAACTCTGACAGGTTATAATTCAATTAATTGCTAAAACCTGAAAGAGTCACTAGACCTGTCAGAGTTACTTCTTAGACAGCCTCTTGATTTTTAACTCTACTCAAGAAATTATTTTATTGAATAACTTACAAATGCTATCTTCTTACTATCCGGACTCCAGGAAGGAACATTAATCGTACCTTGTCCTCCATAAAATACAGGGGTTAAATCCTTAATTTCTTTTGTTTCCAGGTTCATTAATCGAAGTTTTACTTTTTTTCCAAATAGATGATCTTGTTTCTGGTCATTTATATAGGATATATAAACAATCCACTTGTTATCAGGAGAAGGATGTGCAAACCAGTTTGAATATTCGTCAAATGTTAATTGTTCAGGATTTGAACCATCTGCGTGCATTCTCCATATTTGCATGTGTCCTGTCCTGTAAGAATTAAAGTAGATATATTTCCCATCATATGAGTAATCCGGGCCATCATCCAATCCTTTAGTGTCAGTCAGCTTTGTTGCCGGGCCTCCTTTAGCACTTATCGTATAAATATCAAAATCGCCATTAAGTAAACCGGTATAAGCTAAGGTTTTTCCATCAGGACTCCATCCATGCCAAAAACATATATCCTCAGAAGAAACTTTTTTTGGTTCCCCTCCTGTGACTGGCAGCAAGTAAATAGAAGAAATGAATGACTGTAGACTTTCCCCTCTCTGGTCGAAATTACTAATAACTAATTGTTTGCCGTCAGGAGAAAGCCCATGATCATTATTAATATCCTTTGCAAAACCGGTGTTCAATAAATTCAGCTCTTTTGATTGTAGATTAAGGGTGTATAACCTCCCATAACTATTTACTATTAAATAATTGTCAGGATGCCAGTTAGGAGCTTCCAAATGCTTGTCGATAGAAAAAACAGTTTCAAGGCGATCGGTTGTGATATCAAGAACATGAACATAGCTCGTGGTATCCGTTTTAGGTTCTTCAGGATTGTAAATGTACATAGATTGACCAATAAATTTCCATTGTGTCCCAACTTTCTCCAGGAAACGAATTTCATGAGAATGGCTTTCTTTACCCTCTGTATTAATTGATACTTCTTCGTGGTTAACCCAGGCTTTTCCATCATAAATATTCATTTTATGGTTTGTTAGTACAGCAATACCACCCGTGTTTGTTGAACTAGTAGATGGATTAATTATCATTGATGGAGGAACATCAATTGTATTCCCATCGATTGTAGTAACCCAAATGCGATTATAGGGTCTTTCCTGCCAACATTCTGCATGTCCTTTTATATCTCCCATGCGCCAGGTTTTTGATTCTTTATCTAAAAGTTGAACGATAGCTAAAGAATCTTCGCCAGACTGGCAGTAAATATTAGTCACAAGAATTGACAATACGATTATCAAAAAAGAATTTTTCATTTTTTAGTTTTTAATATTAGAGTTTAATTACAGTTATATGGATAATAACAAAAATATCAAATTGAAAAATAATATCACTCGAAATTTGTTACGTTGTAGTTAACACTAATCATGTTAACTCTTTTCTTCGAATCTTACATCCTTTTATTCCAAAAAATGCAATGTAACCATAACAAATAGTTGGTGCGATCAATGCTATTTTTAAACTCACAGAATCTGTAATTAATCCCATAAGAACTGGAATAACTGCACCTCCTACTATCATTGTATTAATAATACCTGAAGCAATAGGCATTTCAGAAGGATCAAGATCCTGAACCCCCAGGGAAAAAATACTTGGGAACATAATAGAATTGAAAAAACCAACAGAAAGCAGGCACCATACACCTATATTCGGAGGCAGAATATATCCAAACATCACCAAAAACATATTTGCTGTTGCGTAAATGCCCAACGAAATATTGGTAATTCCTCTACCCAGAGATAGTAATATTAAATTTAGCGCCGCTATACCTAAAAAGATAAGTCCATAAGATGGTTTTGATTCGAATACAAACTGTCCGTCTTTTATTCCGGCAGAAACAATAAACCAACCTACGATAAAGGCAAAAGTTAATATAAAAAATGAATACTTGATCTTTATCTTTTTTTCAATATCATTTAAATAGACCGATCCAAGGAATCGACCAATCATATTTCCTCCCCAATAAATTGCGGTGAGTTTAACAGCTTCATCTTTTGCTATGTTTAGCAGATCATTCATATAGATGCTGATTTGAGAAACAGTTCCAACTTCTGCCCCTACGTAGCAAAAAATACCAATTGCGCCAAGCCATACCTGTGGCTTTTTAATTGAAATTACAGACATTACATTATCAGAACTTTTAATCTCTGGTAATCTAATAAAAAGAATTCCTGAAGCAATCAAAACTACTATCACACTGATAATCACAAAAGGGATTTTTACAAAATTGGCGGCAACCTGTGGGGAAGCACCATTTTTTAAAGCTAATACAGCTGGAGCAAGTACCAATATTCCTGCAATATAAGGAGCAATTGTTGTTGCTACAGCATTTAATGCTTGTGTTAAATTTAGACGAGCAGAAGCAGTATTCTGTGGACCCAGTGCAACAACATATGGATTTGCAGCTGTTTGAAGAAAAACAACACCACTTGCCATAACAAAGATGGCAGACAAGAAGAATGGATAGGAAAGTAAAGATACTGCAGGGAAAAACATAAAACTTCCTAATGCTACAAGAAATAATCCAACAACAACACCATTCTTATATCCAATTTTTTTAATGAGAATTCCACTAAACAAACTAAAACAGAAATATGCAAAAAAGAATACCCCGTTAACAAGTTGAGCAAAGAAATTTTCCCAGCCAGGATATAATGTTTTAAGATCAAATGCCAGTTGGACCTGATCTTTCATTGCAATGTTAAAGTTGGTCATAAATCCAAAAATGAAGAAGATGGAGGCCATAAAAGAAAGCCCCACTCTTAGTTCTTGTTTAGAATATGTATTCATATTTTTATAAAATTATTTTGTTAATTATTTAAATGGTATCCACTTGACTTCGTTGTTGTATCCGGCTTTAACTACAGAGTCGATAAACTGCATACCTCTTATTCCATCATTAATTCCAGGATAATCAAGCCATTCAGCCTTGGGTTGTTCACCATTCATTTTTGCTCGCAGATGGAATGAGAAATTGCGATAGATATTGGCAAATGCCTCTAAATAACCTTCAGGATGTCCTCCTGCTATGCGTGTGTTTGCCATTGCATATAAGCTTGAAGAACTTGTTCCTGTACGAAAAATTTCCGTTGGTTTATTTAACCATTTTAGGATTAAAGAATTGGGTTCCATCTGTGCCCATTCTAATCCCCCTTTTTCGCCGTACACACGAATTCTAAGTGCATTTTCTTCGCCTGTAGCAATTTGAGTTGCCATTAAAACACCGTTAACACCTTCTTCAAACTGAAGAAGGACAGCCCCGTCATCATCAAGTAAACGACCAGGAACAAATACATTTAAGTCAGCGCAAAGTTCGATTACTTCTAATCCGGTTATATATTCAGCCAGTTGATGCGCATGGGTTCCTATATCTCCCATTGCACCAGCTTTTCCTGAACGTTTGGGGTCAGTTCGCCATGAGGCTTGTGCATTTCCTTTAGCTTCAACTTTTTCTGATAACCATCCTTGTGAATATTCTATAAATACTTTCCTGATTTTTCCCAGCTGACCATCAGCAATCATCTGTTTAGCTTGTTTAACAGCCGGATATCCAGAATACGTATGGGTTAAGGCAAGTAATAATCCTGTTTCTTCTAACTTCTTCTGAAGCTGTAAAGCCTCATCCAGCGTAAATGTTATCGGCTTATCAATAACAATATTAAAACCGTTTTCGAGCGCCATCATTGCTGGAGCAAAATGTAAAAAGTTAGGTGTTACAATCGTTACAAAGTCCATGCGTTCATTTTCAGGAAGCTTTACTTCTTGTTCAAACATTTCCTGATAGGTTTTGTATATTCTATTATCTGGCAGGAAATAGGATTTGCCAGAGGTTTTTGAAATCTCTGGATCTACACTAAAACAGCCGCAAACAAGTTCAATTTGACCATCCATAAAGGCAGCATGGCGGTGAATTGCGCCAATAAACGCATCACTTCCTCCTCCTACCATTCCCATTCGTAACTTTCTATTCATCTTTTATCTGTTTTTTTATATTTATCTTTGAAATTTGCTTTAATCAGAACTATTTATATATTTTGAGTTTTTATAGTATTGAAGATTTTGGATTTTAAATTTAAAAGATGAAGTTGTTAGATTGAGTTTTTTAAGAAAGCAGAAGCATAAACAAACTTGCGCACTTTTGGTCATTTGGCGGATGTAGTTTGTTATTAGGTTATTATGAGATAGATGGAACAGTTTGAACTGAATAAAATAAAACAGTTAATTGAGAAAAAATTCAATTGGGGACGTTCCGATGAATGGACAAACTTTCATTTTAAAGAACTAAAAAAAGCAATTGAAGAAACAACCGGAGACAGCTTAAGCGAAGAAACTCTAAAACGTATTTTTGGTAAACGTAAAGTATCAACAAAAAACTATCAGCCTCAAGCATTTACAAAAATGGCGTTAATAAAATTTGCTGATAGTTTATTTCCATCATTGGAGAAAAAAGAAGATATAAAACCACAAAATAAGTGGAAGAAAATTCTAATCCCATTAATTGTAGTTTTTCTTTTATTCTTTGTTATTGTATTTATTAGTAATAAGCAAAAGCAGCCTAACTTTACATTTACATGCAGAAATCCGATTGATATAACACCGTATACCGCTACATTTGATTATGATATAAGTGAAATAGAAGATAGTGTTTTTGTATATTTTGGGTATTGGAAAGAATTTTATCTCCCTCCTGAGAATAATCTTATTAATATGTTTTACCGAATTCCGGGTGTTTATACAGTAAGATTGTATACGAGATCGAAGACACTGGCTCAAAGAAAAATTATTTCATATTCAACAGAATGGGTAGGAGGATATTTTCCAAATCGCCAGGATACCTTGTTTGAGCTGTTTGTAGACCAATCTTTTTTTCGTCAATCCGAATATTTTTATGCAGAGCCTGAATTTATTACTAATCAAGAAGGGATTGATTTAAAGCAACGCTTTTATACATCGTACCGCTTGTTTTCACCATTTAATAAAAGCCTTGATAGTTTAACTCTTGAAGCAAGAGTGCAGAATAATGCTTCAACAGGGAGTATGTTGTGTTATGATACAGGAATGATATTAGTTGGAGATTCAGGAACTATTGATTTTAATTTCACACAATCCAAATGTTCACGTTTTGCCGGGCTTAAAGTTTCAGATAAATTTGTGAGTGGTGAAGATAATGATTTGAGTAGCATGGCTGTGGATATGTCGAGTTGGTTAAATTTTAAAATTATAAATGAGAATAAACAATTTAACTTATTACTTGACGACCAATTGATTTACCAACAAAAATATAATAAACCACTAGGTGATTTAATTGGAATAGTATTTTATTTCTTTGGTAGTGGTAAGCTTGACGATTTAAAAGTGTTCGATAATGAGCAAAAACTTTTTTATAGTTATGATTTTAATGAAGAAAATTAATTACAATTATCAATCTTATCTTCATAATCCGTATTGATATACTTATCCAAAATAGTTAATAGCTCATTTCTTTTGAGTGGCTTCGAGATATAATCATCTTATTTTATATAAAACTGCACATAACAAAACGAAAAAAAGGAGTCCTTATTTAGACCCCCTCTTTTTCACAAATTCATTTTATAAAATATCTATTCAGCAATTTTCATTATTAATACTCTAAAGGCTCTATTTTGATATTGAGCTTCTTGAGGATAATAAAGGTAAATTCTATCACTTGAAAGCACATAACTCGTACTCCTATCATAAGTACCATTATCATTACCAAGACCACTCCAGAGAGTTCCAGAAAAATTAATCTCAACGCTAAGTACTCTTGTGTTATCTTCGGTATAACCTGTTGGTAATGCAATATAATTAAAATATGAAGTTGAACTCGTTGTACCAGTAATTTCTCGCATTTCAGAAAAAACAACACCATTTGTTCCAAATTTTGCATCGCCGTTAACATCTAATTTTGCATCAGGCGAATCTGTTCCAATACCAACATCGCCTTCGTTACTAATATATAGATTATATCCTGATGTTGAAGTTAATATTATTGGACCATCCTCATAATTTCTCATATAAGCAGTCTTTGAATCATTAATTCCAACAACAAATCCATCAGTTGTCAGGTTACCACTTGTAGCAGTTATAAACTCTAAAAACGAATAATCATTTTTATAAATTGTAAGTGGGCGGTTCACCGGATCGGATGTCCCAATAGCAACATTACCATCATTATAGTAAATATCAGAACTGCTTACTACCCAAGGATCTTCATCTTTATCCCAGCCATCAAAAGCTGTTTCTGTTCCTGTAATTTCAGTTAAATATCCGGCATCATTTGTAAATTCACTTACATTTGTTGGGGTTCCGGTTAAATCAGCATAGTCTCCTGAAAAATCATCCGTAGCATCTGTATCCATGTTTGCAGGAACATCCGTTAAATCATTATAACTTCCACTAAAAACATTTCCTGCTTTGTCTGCATATTTTGCATATGGTACGCTTAATAATTGGCTGGTTGATTCAATAGAATAACTTGTACTTCCATCCGGATCTATTTCCGTTTTTATAAAAAACACTCCTGATGTCCAATCTATCACAGAGAAAGCATCGGTTGTGGCACCGTCTCCAATCTCTATTGAAACTAATCCGTTTGCGTTGGTTGTTGGTGTGTGTGTTTCTGTATATACTGCTGTACCTGTAGCAGAGCCTTGAAGAATACTTATTTGCATTCCTACAGCTTGATCTTTAATAAGATTGCCATCGCTATCCCTTACTACTGCCTGATAGCTTAATTTGTTAGGGCTTTGTGCCCAAATTGCTATTGAAAAGATTGATAAGACTACAAGTGTAAATATTTTTTTCATGTTTTTAGTTTTTAACGATTTTAAATGTTTTAATTTCTTTGTTGTTGTTAAATACTTTCAAAAAGTATGTTGCTGGTTTAAGTTTGTTCATGTAAATATGAGTCTCATTGTTAACCAACTCATTATTTTCAAGAAGCCTACCTTCTAAATTATAAAGCAGATAGGTTGCACCAATTAGGTTTTCATCGTCAACTTTTAAAATAAGGTAATCTGTTACCGGGTTAGGATAAGCTGAAATTTCAAGATCAATACCCTGAACTTCTTCAATACCAGTTACCACATAAATCTCATAAGGATGCTGAACACCTTGCGCTACAGAACCTGATGTTCCTGTATTTGTGGTATAAACAACTGCCCCTACGGAATAAGACACAGAACCTCCGCTACCTGATCCATCTCCTCCTGAAGAGATTACTGCTTCCTGAGCGGAAATTGTTGAAAAGAAAAAAACAAAAAACAAAAGCATAAGACCTCCAAGTCTGTTTACTTTTAAATTTTGTTCTTCATACACTTGTTTTAAACAGTGCATTTTTTGCCTGAGTGATCGTTTTTTCATTTGACCTCCTTTTTTAAATTAAAAATAACTTGTAATTGTTTAGATTTAAACAGAATATATTTATTAATACTTTTTATTGAATACATATTAACACAGGTTTTGTATAACTTAGGTAATCTGTAAACTTTAATTCATATATAAAGAGACAACCAAATTATAGGCACCTCTCTTTAACAAAATCAATTCATTTGATTTTATTCTTCTGAATCTACTATTCTATTTTCATTATAAGTGCCCTAAAGCTTTTATCTTTATATGAGTCCAGATCTGGATAATAGATATAAAGAGCATTTTCATTAATTATATAAGAAACTGAGTTATTAGAAGAGTTAACATTATCACTACCAAAACCTGTCCATCTGTCTCCTAAATAATTAATTTGTAAACTAATGATATGGGTATTATCTTCATTATAACCACTTGGTAATGCAACCACAACATATTTATTAGTACTACTGGTAGTACCTGTTATCTCTCTAAGTTCAGAGAAAACAATACCATTTGAGCCAAATTGTGCAGTTCCCTCAACAGTTATATCTTCTGGGACATCTGTTAAATCACTGTAACTACCACTAAAAACATTGCCTGCTTTGTCTGCATATTTTGCATATGGTACGCTTAATAATTGACTTGTTGTTTCAATTGAATAGCTCGTGCCACCATCCGGATCTATTTCAGTTTTTATAAAATAAACTCCTGTTGACCAATCTATCGTAGAAAAATCATTTGCAGTTGTCCCGCCTCCAATTTCTATTGAAACTAACCCGTTTGTGTTGGCTGTTGGTGTGTGTGTTTCTGTATATACAGCAGTACCAGATGCAGAGCCTTGAAGAATACTAATCTGCATCCCTACAGCCTGATCTGTAACAAGATTGTCATCGCTATCCCTTACCACTGCCTGGTAACTTAATTTGTTAGGGCTTTGTGCCCAAATTGCTATTGAAAAGATTGATAAGACTACAAGTGTGAATAATTTTTTCATGTTTTTTTTAGTTTTTAACGATTTTAAATGTTTTGATTTCTTTGTTGTTGTTGAGTACCTTTAAAAAGTATGTTGCTGGTTTAAGTTTATTCATGTAAATATGAGTTTTGTTGTCCACTAACTCATTATTTTCAAGAAGCCTACCTTCAATATTATAAAGCTGATAGGTTACACCAATAAGGTTTTCATCATCAACTTTTAAAATAAGGTAATCTGTAACCGGATTCGGATAAGCAGAAATTTCAAGATCAATACCTTGAACTTCTTCTATACCGGTTACCACATAAATCTCATAAGGATGCTGAACACCTTGCGCTACAGAACCAGATGTTCCTGTACTTGTGGTATAAACAGTCGCCCCAATGGTATAAGACACAGATCCTCCGCTTCCAGAGCCATCTCCTCCTGACGAGATTACTGCTTCCTGGGCAGATACTGTTGAAAAGAAAAAAACAAAAACCAAAAGCATAAGGCTTCCAAGTCTGTCTACTTTCTTTTTTTGTTCTTTATAACTATGTATAGAACAAGGCAGTTTTTGCCTTAGTGGGTGCTTTTTCATTTGACTTAATTTTTTAATATAAATTGATTTAGTTTAAAATGAAACTTTTATATAATCTCTCTTTTTGTTCAGTTAAAAATAAAGTTGACTACACGTAACAGTAATGACAATTAAATTTAATTATTTTTTTAAATATTAGCAATAATCGGTTCCTTAACAAGTATCTAAAACAATATTATGAAAAATAAATAACCATTTGTCCTATTTCACAATATTTATGACTAAATGAAAAATTTAATACACAAACTTTAAAATATTGAAGGTATGATAATTATGTTTCATCTAAACAATCACAATTTTTTGGGTACTAAATTTTGTCTTATTTCCTAAACTCACTTTTCCTATTTGCGATAAACAATAAAATCAACTCAAAATTTACTGATTTTTATCATAATAACTATTCCTTACAACTATATTTTACAGACTCTGGGACAAAGCAATAATCCTGCAAACGTTACTATAAATATCCGTTTCTATTGCCTATATAACCCTCTCCATGATAATGTTTGGTGTAGCCCTTGAAATTAAAGTAAAAGATTGTTTTACTTTTTAACCCGAATGTATTTCCTGCTGATTTAGCTATAGGAGGTATGGCATTTATTGCTGCCTGGTGGGGAATCTGGGATATCTTATCCGGCTTAACGGTTGCTGCTTTCTGGTCTCGTATTAAGGATTAGCTGATTAAATGCGAATATTTGAGACTGGTTCGTTTCAAGTAAGAAATGTTCTATTTACGAAATTTATTAAATTCATCTAGCAAATTTTCAACGTATCAAGGTCTTTAAATCCACGTAAAAAGTCTGTAACAGTCATTCTTTTTTTTCCAGGGAATTGCAGCTCCAATATACTTAAGTATTCGTCGTTACAACCAATATAAATGTACGACTTGTGATCTGTTTCTATTGATGAATGGGCTAAGGGTTTTGATTTTTTAATTATTTCAGTCTTAAAAACCTTTACATTCTTTTTTTCATCCTGAATATCGAGTACCTCAAAAAACGCAGCTGGATATGGACTAAGCCCCCTGATAAAATCCTGTATCTTTTCAGCTGTATTATTCCAATTTATCTTACAGTCTTCTTTAAATATTTTAGGCGCAGGCTTAAGCACTGTACCTTCAGCTATTAATTCATCCTGATGCTTTGATTCTATAGAATTTTGTAGGATTCCCTCAACGGTCTTAACAACTAATTCCGCACCAGTATACATTAATTTATCATGCAAAGAACCAGCGTCATCATTAGCTGTAATAAGGACTTCCTCCTGAAGTAAAATATTTCCAGTATCTATTTCTTTCTCAATAAAAAAAGTTGTTACACCTGATTTTTTATCTCCATTAATTACAGCCCAATTTATTGGCGCAGCTCCTCGATATTGAGGAAGTAAAGATGCATGAAGGTTAAATGTGCCCATTTTAGGCATTGTCCAAACTATTTCAGGCAACATTCTAAATGCCACAACAATTTGCAGATCCGCTTCAAGAGATTTTAGTTCTTCAATAAAATCAGGAGCTTTTAATTTTTCAGGTTGAAGTATACGTAAGCCCTTACTTACTGCAAATTTCTTAACGGCAGATTCACTTATTTTTTTCCCTCTTCCAGCCGGTTTATCGGGAACAGTAATAACACCAACAACGTTATAATTTTCTTCTAAAAGTCTTTTCAGAGGTTCTACTGCAAAATCGGGCGTACCCATATAAACTATCCGCGGAGAGGACTTTGTCATGTTATTAGCTTATTGTTCGTTTGTAAACAAGTCGATATCCAGAAAATGCCCCATCCTGTCACGTTTGGTTTTTAGATAAAATTCATTATGCTTATTTGGAGGGATCTCAATCGGAATATTTTCTACTATTTCAATGCCATATCCTTCGAGTCCGGCCCTTTTCACCGGATTATTCGTTAACAGTCTTATTTTCCCTAACCCCAGTTCTTTTAAAATACTTGCTCCAACACCGTAATCCCTCTCGTCATCGTCAAAACCTAATTTTATATTTGCATCAACAGTATCAAGACCTTCTTCCTGAAGCTTATAGGCTTTTATTTTATTGAATAAACCAATACCTCTACCTTCCTGAATCATATAAACAACAGCCCCTTTTCCTTCTTTATCGATTCTTCGAAGGGCTTCGTGAAGTTGATCCCCGCAATCACAGCGATATGAGCCAAAAATATCACCAGTAACACAAGATGAATGAATTCTAACTAACACAGGTTCTTCTTTTGTCCACTCTCCTTTAATTAATGCGACATGTTCCAATCCATTTGATTTTTGGATAAAAGGAATAAGTTTAAAATCACCGTATTTTGTAGGCATCTTAACGGTAACGCCTTTTTTTATTAACGAATCAGATTTTAATCTATACTCAATAAGACTTTTGATTGTAACAATCTTAAGATCAAATTTCTCTGCAATTTTTATTAGCTCTGGTAGCCTGGCCATAGTGCCATCTTCATTCATAATCTCTACCAGTGCGCCACCTGGTTTAAGTCCTGCAAGTCTTGCGAGGTCAACAACAGCCTCAGTATGACCTGCCCGACGCAACACTCCTCTTTCTTTTGCTTTTAATGGAAATATATGGCCTGGCCGGCCTAGTTCTTCTGGTTTTGTGCCCGGATCAACTAATGCTTTAATAGTTTTAGCCCTGTCGCTGGCAGAAATACCAGTACCACAATCATAGCCCATTAAGTCGACTGAAACTGTGAAAGGTGTAGCATGAATTGATGTGTTTTTGCCCACCATCATTTCGAGCTCTAACTCTTCGCATCTTGACTCTGTTATCGAGGCACATATTAGTCCTCGTCCCTCTTTTGCCATGAAATTTACAATCTCTGGCGTTATTAATTCAGCAGACACAACAAAATCGCCCTCATTCTCACGATCTTCATCATCTACAACAATCACAACTTTCCCTTGTCGAAAGTCTTGTATTGCCTCTTCTATTGTGTTTAATCTACTACTGATATCTTTTTGTTGGTTTCCAGACATTTACGTTTTCTCCTGAAATATATTTAAAAAACCCAACCAATAAAGCCAGGTTCATGCTATAAAAATGTGTAACAAAACGCAAAAGTATAACATGTAGGTTAATTTTTCTCAATAATGTATCCAGAATCGGAATAAACATTAAAAAAGTTTGTATTGCAAAAAAAGCTTTATACAACGACAAATAAAATGACAAATATAAGGATATAAGATAAATAGCAATAAGAAAAAAGGGGGTTAACCACCTTAAAATCTTATGCGAAAAAAAAGCAAATGCCAATCCAGAAAAAGGTTTTTTTAATAAAAAAATAAACGAACGCAGGTTTTGAAAATTCCCAATTGATATTCTTACTTTCCTCCTGAATTCTTCACTCAGGATATTCGACACATCTTCTTCACAAGTAGCATTCAGCTCATTTATTGCATTACTTCCCAAAGCAAGAACGCTCATTGTCAAATAAAAATCATCTACTATATACTTCTTCGGAACTGGTTTAAATAAAGTTTTACGCATTGCAAAACAGCCACCAAAAGCTCCAATCATTGTTCCCCAGACAATCCCTTCAAAATACTTCATTTTGTTTTCATTCATCAGGTATGCTTTTTCCTGAATGGAAATCCCCGAAGCTTTAATGTTTGTATTTATAATATTTGCCCCTACCAAACCAACTTTTTCATTTGCAAAATGCTTTGTTAGCTGATAAACTGTTTCTTTATTAAAGAAAACATTTGCATCTGTTAAAATCAAAATCTCTCCTTCTGCTCTATTAACGAGTTGATTAATTATTTCAACCTTACCTGTTCTTTCTTTAAAACTTACTAATGAAATTGTAGAATTGCTCTTCATAAAATCTCTGATAATTGACTCTGTTTGATCGTTGCAATTATCTGTTCCTACTATTACATTTATTTTTCCTGAAGGATAGCCTGAATTAATAATACTTTGTAATTTCTTACCTATTACATGCTCTTCATTGTGAGCTGCCATTAAGATGGTAACTTCAGGAACTTGTTCTATAGAATAAATTAAAAAATTCTGCTTTTTATTGATAGCTAATAATCTAATAACTACAGGATAAAAAAGATAAGTATGCAGGATACATAAAATAGAAACAACGATAATTAATTGACCAACCATCAAATTTACATAGTAGTTAGGATTCCAAAATTAACAACTTAAAAACATTGCCAAAGAAAAAATTAGCGCAAATTAATTATTGGCGCATGTGTTTTTCATAAAATTCGGCAAGATTGGTTGTTATTTTAGTAATGTTATACTCCTCATTAACCAGTTTAACGGCATTCTTTCGTATTGAATTTGCCTTGTCTTTATTTTTCAAATAGAATTCGATAGAACTAATAAATTCTTCCGGCTTGTCTGCAATAATAATATGTTCATTGTTTATTGCTTTTATACCTTCTGCACCAATTGGTGTTGAAACAATGATTTTACCTAAGCCCATACCTTCAATTATTTTTACTCGCATGCCACTTCCAGACAACAACGGGACAACCATAATCCCTTTCGAAATCATGTATTTCTGAGCTTTTGCTATCTCTCCATGAAATATAATATTATCATACTCAAAAAATTTATTAATTAAATTTTCCGGGGCATTTCTACCAGCAATATAAAAAATAAGATTTGGGATTTTCTTTAAAAGTTCCGGCCATACATTTTCAAGAAACCATATAAGTCCTTCTTGATTTGGAGGCCAGTCTAATCCTCCCAAATGAAAAATAGAATTTTCCAGTTCATCCTCCATCTTTAAATCCAGGTCGAATGGATTAATTCCCATAGGTGCAGCGAATGTTGGTTTTTTATTTCCCAGGACATCAAATCGCTTAGCATCACGTTCGGTTATTGGAACAATAACATCGTACTTATTTAAATAGCTGGTTTCAAAATGGCTCAACCTCGATGCAAGATTCTTAAAGTACCATTTCTTCAACCTGTTTTTTTCATTTAAATAGATTCGTTCCCAAATTTCTAATTCAACATTGTGGGCCCTTAATGAGATTAATGCTTTGGAATATTTTCTTATTATATCAATGTAAGGACATAAATATAAACCTTCTAACTGAACAACATCAAATTGTTTCTCTTTTAAAACACGTATTAATAATTCTCTAAAATCCTCATTCACAAATCGAATTGCGTTATAAGGTTTGTTTGAAAATAAAAAATTAAGAATTAATTTTAATGGAGAAACATCCGTGTTTACATCTGCTTTTCGAAAATCTGCAATTGATTTTACGTCCTCGGGTAATTTATGATAATCAAAATGATGTTTTGACGTATTTATTGCTGCCACAGTTACTTCATGACCTTGTTTACTGAATTCTCTGGTAAACGCCATTGTAGCAATTGCACCACCATCACGGTCAGGATATGGAAATTTATTACAAACCTGAAGTATTTTCATTTTTTAAAATTTTATCAAAATATTTCTTTTAGTTTGATAATTAAAGCTTGTTATTGGTTGTTCGCCCAAGAGGTAGGCAGGATGATATTCGTTTTTGCTAGCTGAAGATAACTTAGGCATGACTTGTCTCATACAAAATTTCCTGATACTCTTTAATGTCTTCGATGGACTTATAAATATTTTTTGTCAGTTCACTTATTTTATATAGCCTTCTCTTTAATGACCGAAGCTTAAAAACGAACAAAAAATAATATATTAATCCTAGGGGGAAAAATAAAGTAAGTAAAATACCAAGATTTTTTTTAATAAAAAGAAAATTGAATTCTGTAGCTTCGAGAGCTGGAAGTTCTCTAGCCAACGATCGAATATGTTTACTCTCAAGATAATCTTGTATGGTTAACAAATTATAAAACTCATAATATTTCTTTACATAGTCATCCAAATCATTTTTATATACAGATATTTTATTGTTGTAAATATTATTGAATATCAATTCTTCTACTGTCTGAATATAAAAATCCTCGCACCTTGTATTAAATTCTGAAATCTGTGTAATTGTTTCCCGGGGTGGTAATTTCTCATCAAAAATTTTTGTAGAAAGAGTCTCTGTATCTGAAAGGTTCCTTGCTTTTATATTAAAAATCTTTTTAAAGAAGGCTGTATATGTGTCTACACTTAATATTACAGAATCTGTTGTTGCTTTATAGGTAAGGAACATTCCTGCAGGCAATAAAATCATTGAAGCAATCCACATTCCCCAGAACGGAGTAATTATTACTTCTTTTGCCAACTTTTCGGTAGTAATTGTAATAATATAGTATATAATAAAAAAAAGCACTGAAATAATAACAGGCATACCCAGCCCTCCCTTTCTGATAATTGCCCCAAGTGGTGCCCCTATGAAGAAAAAAATAAAACATGCGAATGATAATGTGAATTTTCTATACCATTCAATCTTATACCTGGCAATTTTTCTTTGATAACTTGATAAATTAACATTGTTATTCTTTATATAACTTTTCGCATCCCTGGCATTAGACAATGCCTCATATAATACTGCTGATTTCATATTATTTTCAAGAGTATCAAATGTTTCATAAAAATTATACGTTATATTTTCCTGTATTTCCGTACTTGTTTCTGCTATCGTATCTTTACGAACAACTCCTGCTGTATCGTTAGCAACAACATTTCGTACCTTGTCATTTATATTCCCTGTTCTTTTTTTTCTGGAATTTTCTATTGTTGCCTTTACTTCTTTATCTCTAATTTCTCTTTTTTTGAAATAGCTAGACTTTATAAGATTTTCATTGTATTTTTCATGTACATTGATTAATTCTTCACTTATTGAATCATGAAAATATTTAAGCTGGTTTAAATTTAGCATTGCAAAGCCACTCTTATACAAACTCTCGTCACTTCTATTCAATCCAAAGCCTGTTAATTCAATTGTAAAACGCTGCTCCTTGAATTCTTCACGTCGGTGAGGATACGTTCTGTCCTTACTGTTTTTTCTCTTATTCTCAATTTCCTCTTTATAGCTATAGCCGTTATATAGTATTACGAGAAGACTTTTTTCATCCTCTGTCATTTTCATATAACCTGAATCAGCAACAGTAACACTAATATTACCCTCCTTACCTGTATGATCGTATATCCTGACCTTTTTCAACAAATTAGTTTCCGGATCTTTTTCCTCTACCCGAATGCTAAATCCTGATAAACTGTTGAACACCCCTTTTTTTATTTGCAAATCTGGTTTTTGTCGCTGCACATCCCACAGCAATGATCTACTCTTTAGATTAGCAACAGGCAAAACATTATTTGCAAAAAAGAAAGCCCCAATACTAACTAAAATTGTAAAAATTATAAGTGACTGCATTGTTTTTTGGAGCGAGATACCCGCAGATTTTAGAGAGAGGAGTTCGTAGTTCTCACCCAAATTTCCAAAAGTCATTAAAGATGCTAATAAAATTGCTAAAGGTAGGGCCATAGGTACAAGACTCAGCGATATATAAAAAAGCAATTCTCCAATGATAGTAAATTCAAGGCCTTTACCTACGAGATCGTCAATATATTTCCATAAAAACTGCATTAAAAGCAGGAAAAGGGAAATGAAGAATGTAAGTATAAATGGTCCTATATAAGACTTTAAAACAAATCTATGTAATCGTTTCACGCTTTTTCACTATCAAACTAAGTACCAGAAGAGGGCAAAGGTAAAAATTTGAAGGATAAGATAAATAAAATCATAAACCTAATACATGTTTTAATTCCGTAACCTGAGATTCCCAAAGTTCCTGTGTCTCGTCTTCCTCTCCTTCATCAATAAAATCTGTAATTACCAGGGCAACATCTCCTGTTAACTCATCAACATTAATTCTGAATTCAAAGTAAGCTTTATCATCGTCATCTTCTACCCACTTAAAACGGACATATTTATTTTCTTTCTTTGCTTGAAGCTCAGCTAATTCTTCAGCTCCGTTCCAAACAAAAGAATATTGGCCGCCTTTTAAGTTAACATCATCAGCAAACCACTCAGAAAGTCCTCCTGGTGTGCTTAACATGTTGTATAAAATTTTTGGCGAGGAATTTATTGTGTATTCGTATTCGACTTTATTTTTCATGCAGAATGTATTTGTAAAAAATTGAACCTGTACAATATATAAAAAAAACAGATAATAAAAAATTTCTATTTGTCATTGATCTCTTTCTGACATAAGTATCTTAATGTCAATTTCAAAATTCAGCCCGCAAAAATAATAAAATATTTTTTTTAATACATTTTTACTTGTTAATTCGAATTCTTAAAAAAAAATATTACTTTTGCAGCCGCTAAATCAAACTATTGATAGTTCAATATATCATTAATTATTATGGCGAGATAGCTCAGTTGGTTAGAGCGCATGATTCATAATCATGAGGTCGCGAGTTCAAGTCTCGCTCTCGCTACACTGAAAATCAAGAGGTTACGAAACAAAAACGTAACCTCTTTTTTTTGCTGCATACACAATTGCATACACAAAGATTTATTTTATATGGTTTCCGAAAACTAACCCAACGAGCTTACCTCATCAGGAAGGTTACAAAAAAAAAAGCCCCAACTTACACGATAGCCGGGGCAAAATGAAAATCCAATTGGAAAGAAAATTATTTACCTAAAATCGTTTTTGAAATTTCGTCAAATGTTGGATCAAGCCTTTGAAATGTTTTTAGCATGCCTTCAAGGACAATTTTACGAAAAGAACCAGAAGTAAGCTGAACAGGGCAACCAGCGTTAACAGCCATTTGTGGGATACCTACTTTCATATCACGGCTTGTAATCTCATAAAATAGTCCATCAACATATATCAATATACTGTCATCACTTTGGTATTTGATAGGCTCTATATATGTTTCCGTCCAGTACCTAAAATCGGTTAAAAACACTTTTGCAGCATCTCCGGGGCTTATGCACTTTCCATAACCTTCGCTGGCAGAAGTTTTCAGTAACTTGCCAATGTTTTCGAGTATGATTGCCCCCCGGCCTTTAACTGGCTTGTTATAAGTTTCTCTTAGTTCCTTAGCTGCCTGTATTTTGTTTTGCAACTTGTCTTTCATCTTCTCATTTCGCAAAGCTTGTACCTTGCTTTCTAATCTTGTCTTGATACTTTCCATGATATTAACTTTTATTGTTTCTAATTTTCTCAATTTTTTCTTCCAGCATGTTCTTAATTTGCAAGCTGGTTAACCTTTTGCGCTTCATTGGTGCGGGTGCAGCCGAAGCCAGAATATTCAATTTCTTTTTAGGATATGGACATGGTCCCGTTCCGATTGCCCAACGGTGATATTTTTCTATAACCTCATTTTGTGTTTGCATAATATAAAATTTAAAATGTTAAACTATTTTTTACCAAACCCAGCGTTTGCCAGTTTCTCTAACGCTTTAACTTTCCACATAATGCCGTTATCAGACTTTGAATTTATAATGTCGTTCAACATTATGGTCATGCCTTTTTCATAACGGGAATATAGAATGCCTTCGTAATAAGTTGAGCCGATTAATTGAATATCTTTCCACAGAGAATCCAATTTTGCCAAAACTTTGACCTGTTCGGGTGTAGCGTACAACGTATTGTCTTTTTCTACTTTGTCAAAAATTGCAGCATCATAAAAAAGTTTTCCGTTTTCGTCAACCTTCAAATGCTCAAACCCAAAACTTTCAGACAGGCTCCATGCTTCACACGGTGGAATCTCATACATGCTGGTTAAATTATCAATATTATTTGGCAATGTTTTTAACCCTGTCAACTCCGAAAGGTGGTTTCTTACTTCGGTTTCATAAAAGGAATGAGGGTTAGACAAGAATTCTTTTATGTCTGCAATGTCTTTCAATTCTTTGCAGAAGTCAATTTCATTGTGCCATTCCAAATATTGCTGGGCGGTCTCTCTCGTTTCTTTGAGGTCTCTTTTTTGAGAATAAATCTCGTTTTCATTTACTTTTAAAATAATTTCTTTTTTCATCTTTTATTCATTTTCAAGTTTTTCAATTAAATCTTTAATAACAGTCGCTTCTTCCATTGGATTGCGCACATTTGGGGCAATCCCAAAATCTTTTAAGATTTCGTTTTCTTCTTCATCGGTTGAGTTTACCTCGAACAAAGAATCAATACCTGTCCTAAACTCTTTTTTAAATTGCTCCGATGTGATGGGCGTTTCGAGGTTTTTACGATAATATTGATTATCTACCTTTAAAAATACCGTGCTACCTTTTGGCAGCTCACCTTTTTTAGCTTTTTCGAGAAACTGAATCAAATCTTCTCTTTTCATTTTACTTGTTTCCATGTTATTTATTTGAATTATTAATTACTTCCTGCGCTATTGCCCTTAGCTGCTCATCACTGTATTGTTCAAACTCTGAAAATTGAATATCCTGTGAACGTAACTTTGGGGTAACATAGTCAACAAGGCGGCTAATCAGTAAAGCCTGCTCCTTCGGTTCAAGCTTATCATACAGGGTGTCTATTTCATTCATCTTTTTATCAATGAATGTTTCGATTTTGGTTCTTACACTTTCGCCCACTCTATTTTTTGAACCTTTGGGGCGTCCATCACGGTTTATTCTCTCATCTCCTTTTATAAACGGCATAACTTTATTGTTTTTTTTATAGTATTTAACAATAGATTCCTTCGCGTAATGACTGCAAAAAAATCATGCTTCCACTTTCTTTAATTCAGCTTTCCGATTGATTTTTTGGGCTGGTTCACGCTCTAGCGGCTTAAAACGTGGCGGCAAATCTGCACCCGTTGCCAGGTCGTTACACAAGTCAGGGGACAGGTTATGAAGCTGGCCTTTGGTTAAACGCCTGTTGGTTTTTGTACAATAGAAGTCCCAAGTCAGGTAGCGAAACCAAAAACGGCTGTATGCCTCGCTGTATTTAAAATAGTTATTATCCATGTTGCAACTCCTCCTTAAGCGTTTTGAAAAATTTATTAAGATTCCTTTTGGTCAGTTTTCCAGACATCCCTAGTTGTCTAATGCTATTCATGATTTCAATATTCGTTGCGCTCCAATCAATGTATTTGTCGCAAAGTATTACCCGGCATGTGTAACCGATGGAACCGGATTTCGGGGCGTTGTTTTCACAAAATAATCGAATGCTGTTCATTCCGACACCTCCCGCCTATTGTTTAAAACATCGTTATCAATAAGGAAACATCTATGAGGATATGTTTTCACCACACTACGGAACTGCTTTTCCAAATTTGAAATAAACCGGTAATACTTCGCGGTGAAATAAGGCACGCCAGAATCAATGGCACATTCAACCAATAAGGGTGTTAAGTCCTCATGGTGAAGGTGGGCTGTATGTCCGTTGCTACAAAAAAACGTTCGGTTGCCCTCAACACGAAAACGTACTTTATTCTCTGTTGCCTTTTTTAAAAACTGGTCTATGGTATGAACGACCATTCCGTTAGTGCTGCATTTTTCAGGCATCATTTCGTCAGGCGTACATGTTAAGTAACCAAAACTTTCATTTTTAATAAATGGAATTTTCATGATTTTTTAGTTTAATGAATTTTGAAATATAGTCGCCCCGTCCCTGTAATACTTAATGTCAGGGCTGTGAATGCCGTACCTTTTAAGTTCGTTCGTTAGTTCTTTAATAGCCTTCCTTTGTTGGGTTCGGTTTAATAAACCTGCTTTAACGCTGGCAATTGTTTTGTTGACGTGTGCCTCAAAACTTGCTGTAAATACGTTTGGATGTTTAGAAACCTTTTCTTTAAAATCACCTGCTATTTGCACCCAAAAAACCGGGGCGTTACTTGCAATAATTTCGTTTTGTGTATGCGAATGTGTATGCATATTTTTATTTTCTTACTGTATAATATTTATATTCAATATCTTATTATGTTTTTAGTTATGATTATACATCATACGGTCGCTATTTGGTAAACAAATTTGGTAAACATGTTTACTTTGTTTAATGCTGTATATCAACACATTATAAAAGGAGGTAAATAAAAAGTTTACTGGATAAATTATTGTATATGAGCGAGTTATGCCGAAAAGTAAACAAAGTAAAGAAATTTTGATGCACCTTGCTTTGTAATATTTCAGGATATATACACAGGAGTTTATTATATGTATATTATTATATATATATAAAAAAAAGTTTACTTTGTTTACTAACCCGTATAACGAATTGAATACCAATTTATTAACAGGTAAACAAAAGGGTAAACTTTTGGTAAACAAGTAAAGTTTTTTATTTACTGCTGATTTCATCATAATAAAAATTAAATGCTTTTCCTGTTGCTATTTCTCCGTTCCAATGCCTGTATTTTCGGTTGTTTCCCGCATCATATCCCAGCTCGTTTTTCAAGGCACGCAGAATATCTACCCTCTCAATCTTTGGGTTTCTATCGAATATCAGTAATTTCAAATCCGTTGCGGTTGCTTCCAGTTTTTCCATATTTCGACTTTCCATAAACTCCACAATACCGCTGATAAGTTCCTTCGCTTCTTTGCTGCGGCTTTCTTTTTGCAGAGTTTCCAGCGCATCAGTTTTTAACAGTTCTGGCTTAAACCACGCTCTATGTTCATTTTGTGTGGATAGTTCCCGGTTGCATAAAAAATGAAGGAAAGCGGGTATTTCTTGCTTGAGTTTTGATTTAAAATTTGGGTCGAAATTTTCGAACGGCCTTAGCCTTCGCACCCAAAAGCGGATATCATGCTTGGTGACTTTTATAAATTTATCTTCGTGGTTTGACATTATGATAAATTTTCCGAAATAATCCATCTGTTGGTGTTCCCGCTGCATTTTGCGTAGCCAGATTGTGCTATCGGTTGATAGCTTTTTGATTTTTTCTACTTGCTTTGCATCCTGAAATAAACCTTCCTCAATCGCCACAACTAATTTAGTGGCAAAGCTTCCATTAAAGTCGCTGGTAAATTCTTGTAATGAAATTATACCGGCATTATCACCAAAAACCATTTTAAAAAATTCTGCTCCTGTCGTTTTCCCCGTGCCGTTTTCTTCTGATACCCAGCATTGCACAGGTAATATTTGTGTTGGGCGTTGGTAGAGCAATTGAAAATAATCGTAGCCCATCTCGATTTGCTCCCCGTAAATATGAAGGAATAGCTTTTTTATCGTAGGAAAGTCTCCTTCACAAGGGAGATGTTTTATTGGGTTGTAAAGGTTGTAACATCTTCCCACAATTCTTTCGTATCCTTCATGTGCTGGAACATTCACAAAAGTTTTTAGTTTTTTGATTTTACGTAGCGCATCTTTTCCGAAGTCGTCTATTATTGTTTGCCTATTACGTTTTTCGAGAACTTCTACTGGGTTTCCATCCTTGTCAAATGAGGTAAATTTTTCATAATGTGTATCACCAATACGCGAATAGTTTTTAAGTTCGTCCGCCTTTTGCTGCTTACTTTCCAGCACCTTGTTTATTGTTAGTTCGCCGTAGGTTTCAGTTCCTCTTTTCTCATCCCATTTCGGGCGATATAGCGCACTTTTCCGGAATACTTTGTCAATCAATTCAAAACTATCTGTTAGCTTTCCTATGATGCCGCAAAGTCGTAAATCTGCTTCCGAATCGCTGCCATGTTTATGTTGCCCAGTTTCAAACATTTTTTTTACCCACGGCTCAAGTTTTAACTGGTCGATTATAATTTGAACATCCCCGGAAGTAACTTCTTCTTTTTTGTTGCTATGTGCTTTATACTGTTTCTGTTTCTGTTTGGCCTTTGTTTCTTCTTCAAATATTGTGTTATACAGTTCGTGAATTTGCGCCTGGTAGTTTATAAAGCGGTTGTTATCGCCAAGCACATCACCACTCATAGTAAAATATCGCTGCTTATCGTATATCTCAATTTCCCATCCATCAAAGGATTTTTTGCACTTTGCGCCTGGCTTTTTACCTATACATATTATGTGCAGCCCGTTACCAGATATGGATTTTTCAATATATGCACCTTTAAATTTATCGAGTATTTTTTGAGCTTCCGGGATTATTTCACCATTCACAATAACGTTATCGAGGTCAATCCCGGTAATCCCTTCACCTTCCACAAAAGAGAATCCAATGCCATCAAAACCGCCATGTTGGATAGTTTGCACAACTTCCGCAAAAGTTGTGTGGTGTTTTTTATTGGTTGGATCGGCTTTGTAACCATTAGTTTGGTACGGTACTTTGTTGTATTTAGACCGTTTTTCATCCCAAACAAGTTTGTAGAGAATCCAGCGGTTTTTGGATTTCAATTCAACTGGTATGTTTGAATAATTTTTTATTAACTTTGCACTGTCCATAAGTTCCATTCAAAATATTTACAGCCTGTTTTGCCGAACAGGCTTTTTTTATCGTGTATTCCTACCGTTGTTCAACCAATTTTGTATTTCAGATTTTCGGAAATACAGATACTTTCCATGTTTCGTAAATGGAATTTGCCGATAATTAACCCAGCCATACACTGTCTGTTTGGCCGGGTGTTCTGGAAGAAATTCTATAAGTTCATCGAGGGTCATAAGCTTATCCGTGTCAGGTGGTGTATTGCTCGACAAGGCACTGATAACAGCATCCATTTTTTCGTTTAATTCTGCAATTGCCCGTGGCATACTTTCAAAAGTTATCGTATTCATTTTTTAATGTTTATGCGTTAATAACTATATCAAAAATACCGCATAAACAAACCTGATTTGGTGTACAGGAAAACAAAAAAAGCGATGTTATACACCGCTTATAATCAATATTTTATATTGTGATTTAATTAATGGATAATAATCCCGATATAAGGTTTCCTGTTTCTTATTTTGAACCGGTCTTGCAGGTAGTCTGCTGGTAATTCTTTAGTAACATATGTATAGTCAAACCCTAATAATTCAGTAAGCTCTGCAATAAAAGAGTAATCGTTCTTTATTGGTGTATTATCATTTATGTAATCAAATAAATAAGAGAATAACCCGGTACATTGTCTGAAATGTGATTCAGGCTTTGGGTAGAACCATTTAAGGCTAAGTTTATCTATTATTTTTCTTGTTAAAAAATTGAAATGGTTTTCAATAGTTTCTATGAGAGGTTTGTTCTTTAATTCTATTGGCTTTCCAGTTCCTTTAGGCCAAATTTTTATCTTTTCAATACTGTTTTGTTGCATAAATTCTTTAAGCTGGTTATAATCGGCTGACATGTTTTCAAATTGCTGCATTCTATTATAGTTGCTATCCCATTTTTTTAAATAGAATTGAATATTGTTTTGTAAATATCCTGCAAAAACTCTAATTTCCGCTTCATATTCAGCTAATTCATGTTTTCGTAAAACCTTCTTAAACCTGAATTCAAAGTCTGGTATATCCTTTAGCCCTTCATAAATTTTATCGTTATCGCGGTGCCTCAAAACCCCGCGGTAGTAAAACCGTTGCACGTCTTTCATCCTGCATTGTAAATTTGGTTTTCTGTCTCCTCCGCATGCTCACGTTGTGCCGTCTGGTCGAATGATTTCATATAGGCCATTGTTACTGATAGATTGCTATGCCCTAATGATTCACTTATAAACTCGTAGGATTTACCACTCCTTTTGGCTATGGTTGCCCATGAGTGTCTGGCTGCATAGGATGTTACTTTTTGCTCAATACCCAATGACTTACCGATGTTTGCAAGTTGTTTATTTACATCATCAACAAGGTCTTTAATTGCGTAATAAACTTGTTTTTCTGTCATGCCATGATTTAAAAACGGGAATAAGTGACCATCAACACCCACGGATTTGACCCCATGAATGTCAATAATCCGCTGCATTTGACTTGTAATAGGCACATTTATTGTCTCCTCAATGTCCTCCTCCTCTTCCGTTTTGTGCCGCACGTACTGGATATTGCCCCCAATTATATTTGACTGCCTTAACCTTGCAAGGTCTGCCATGTTCATGCCTTGCGCCAAAAATGAAAACATGAATATATCCCGGTATAATGCCTCAATAGAGTTATTAGTCTCGTAGTTGGCTATCAGGGATATTTCATTTGCTGTTAACGCCACTTTGCGCCTCCGTGCCGATTTGGGTTTAAACCGCTTAAATGGATAGTCCACGTTCAAATCATGGTTGTTAATGCCCTCATTAAAAAGGACCCGTAAATTGCGCTGGTATATCCCACGGGTTGAGGTGGATTTACCCTGGTCTTTTAGCCATTTATCGAATGATTGCAGCCATTTCACTGTAATATCGTGAAAGTACAGTTGCTTGCCTGATTTGTATATTGGTATCCTGTCTTCAAACTTTGTCCGGCATGTTAAATGCACTTTGTGTTTTTTGAAATAATCCTTTAGCGTTTTATAGTCTTTCCGTTCAATATATTGTTTTACGGCTGCAATTGTACTCATAAAGCTACTGGCATAATTGTACCGCTCCTCTTTTTCCAATTCCAAAGTATGCTCAATGGCGGCATGTATAAAGTTATCCCAGTTTGTTAGTTCGCCCTCCCAAATGGATTGGAATTTATCGAAATTAAAGGGTGCTTTGCCCTCTTTAGTGGCTTCTTTGATAATGTCGTTCGCTAAACTCTCAATGCGGTTATATTCGGTCTTATAGTCCTTATATTTGCCTTTTGGATTATTGGAAGTCAAACCCTTTATATCATTTTCCTTAACATGGGTAGGCACATTTATATCCTGAAGCTTTCCTTTTATCGGGAAGTACTTCCTTATAAACTTTGTCTTTTCACCTTTTACGACAAGTTTGTGAGTTACCTTCAATTGAACCGGAATTAAACCGTCCTTAGTTCTACGTCCTTTTGTCGTCAAAAAAAATATACTTGCTGTTGCTTCCATAATTCATAAATCTATGTGTGCATTTTTACAATTGCATACACAATTGCATACACAAATATAATAAATATGGCATAAATATCAAAAAGTATCATGTAAATAAAATCAGCAAAACCCTTTATTTACAGGAGGTTTGAAAATTATTTCAAAACAACCAAAAACTATTGATTTATGATTCATAATCATGAGGTCCCGAGTTCAAATCTCGGTCTCGCTACTTAAAAATAAAACGGTTACAGAATTACATTTTGTAACCGTTTTTTATTTGCACTCGATTTTTTGGTTTTTCTCTAACAACTAGAACTTGTTTTTTAACATTTCATGTCCCATAATTCAGTGGTATTTTTTACTTATAGGGAAAGAGGAAAGATATATTAGAGCTAAAATGAAATAAATTCGAAAGAGAAAAACAAATCGATAAAGTAATAACAAACACCATTGATATGTATGGTTCAGTTAAGAGAATCGCCGGAAATGCAATTCAATCGGTAAAAGCTTTAGAACTTCAACCAGATGATGAAATCAAGAAAGAAGATTAAACTAAGAATCATAAATCTTTCAATAAAGTCGCTACATCTATTTCCAAAACATTACAAATTTTAAAAAGCATTTTTAAGGTGGTATTGGGTACGTCCGTTTTCAATCCTTCTAAGGGAAGAAGATTCCATATCTAGTCTTGCGGCCAAATCGGTCTGTGTTAGTCCTTTTCCTTTTCTAATCTTTGCAATATTTTCGCCGACATTTTTTATGAACTCATTTTCAGTCATGCTCCCAATATGAAACATGATTTTGATTTTATCAAGAACATATATGTTCTGTTTAATAAATATTTCTATAATTGTCTGTTATTAACAATGAATTTCTGAGAATAACTTTTGTATTTTTAGGAAACAAAAACTGGAAAACATAATGTTTCGCGTAACTATATCATTTAAAAGAAAAATTCTTAAACAAGTTATTTGCTAATTAAAATGAATAGCGAGGAAAAAAAATATTTTGAAAGGTTAAAAAGTAATATCAGATCAAAAAAAAGTTCTTGTACCGATACAATTGATCTTGATTATCCATTAATGCCTCTGCAATACTGTTATGTCCACAACCTTGAAAGCGGGAATTTTGAATATGTTAAAGGTGTAAAGAACGTACTTGGATTTGATGATGAGAAATTCACTCTGGAATTCTATTATGAAATTTTACATCCTTTGGATCGAAAGCTTGTTTTTGAAACATCCAAACAGAGTATAAATACTGTCAATGAACTTAAATTCTATAAGCCATTTGGTTGTCAACAAATAATTGTATGCAGAATAAAGAAAAGTAATGGAGAATATGCCAAGATTATTAGATTCTCAACTCTTTTGACTTCGGCTAATCAAATATTGAAAACCTTTAGCATATGTACTGATATATCAGAATTGGGACTTGTGAATGATTTAAGTGCCAGTTGTTTACTACAAGGATTAAGACCATATGATGGCAAGCATCTATTATATAAAATGTTGAAAAAGAATTGGGGAGAATTAACACCAAGAGAAATACAAATACTCGAACTCGTTTATCATGGTAGATCCACACAAGAAATTAGTAATTATCTGAATATCAGTAAATATACTGTAAATAAACATCGCCAGAATATATTAAGAAAAACGGATAAAAAAAATCTACAGGAGCTCATTAAAGAAATCTTTTCTGTTAAATCAGATTTGCTTACCGGAAACATTTGATAATAGCTTCGTAAACATTTTGGGATCATTCAAAAACGGTAAATGGCTACCACCATGGCGTTTTAATATTTTAACAGATGGATTATTGATGCTTTTTTCTATTTCATCTAAATAGCTAAGGTTTATGAATAAGTCGTCTTGAGAAAAAAGCATGGTAACAGAAAAATGACAATGGTTTAAATTGCTTATCTCATTGGAGAAATTAGTAAAAAAATCCGGTGTGGCCAAAGCTCTTCTGAATCCCGGATCAGATTGTTTAAGCTGTTTGCTGATTAAAGATGCGTGACTTGCTGAGAAGTAGGTAGCTAATTTATGTAATTCTGAATCATTCCACGTTTCTTGATGTAACAGTGTCCCTGTTTCACTAAACGCCCGTGACATTGCTTCTGTGTTTTCCAATGGAGGAGAACCAATTGTTAGAATACTCGAAACACCAATCAGATTATTAATTTGTTGATAAATCAAGTGACCGCTGAGTGAATGGGCAATGATGTGCTTTTCTCCTTTAATATCATTAATTGTATCAATCAGAATTTTACTTAGCTCTTTAATTTGGTATTTATGAGGCACGGGGGAATTACCATGACCGGGAAGATCAAAAGCAAAAACTTTGAAGTTTCGACTAAGCTCTTCAATCTGATAATCAAATATTTTTGAGCTTAACGAATTTCCATGGAGAAATATAAAGACGCAATCTCCTTTACCAACACTGTTATATGAAAGCTTTATCATTTTAACGCAGATTCTAAAAAATACTTAAAAGTAAGTATTTCACGTCAAATTATAATTGGTTTTTTTAGCTGAATTGAAATAGTTCATAAAAACACAGAAATTGTAAAAATCATGAAAAAGACTCTATTTATTTTCTGTCTTGGTTTAACCCTTGTCAATGCCAAGGCAACAGTATGGACAGTAAACAATGTAAATTACGAAAATGCTGATTTCGATCAAATTCAGGTGGCAATAAATAGCGTTTTGGTATCAGCAGGGGACACTCTTTATGTCGAAGGTTCTCCCGATGCTTATGATAATTTTACTACTACAAAAAAAATAACCATTATCGGTCCCGGATATTTTTTAAGTCAAAACCAGATTTCCGTTAATGTAAACCAAGCAATATTGGATGATGCCACATTTGAACTTGGTTCAGAAGGCTCGGTAATCATTGGAATGACTTTTCGAAGTAGCAGTTTTCCAACCTTATACATTAAAGCTAATAACATTCTTATAGAACGGTGCTTTGTGGATAATAACTTATACCTAATAGATGGTGCTCAAAGTGTAATCATAAGGAATAACTATATAAAATATATTGCCAATGAACCTTTAAGTGGCGATCAAAGTTTTTCGAACATTTCAGTTTATAACAATATAATAGATGATATCATCCTTGAATCGACAAGTACGTTTTCATTCTTTGATAACAATGTATTAATCGGAGATAGATATAAGCTAACGGCACAAAATTTTAGAAACAATATTATAATTGACGGCTCAGAAAGATTTGAGATCACCAGCGCAAATATTCTCAATAACATTGGAACGAATGGTCTGTTTTCAGATACAAAAAACTATAATGTTGTTGATATAAGTACTCTTTTTGTTGGCGGTGATATACCGGACGCTCAATATATTCTATCCGAAGATTCCTATGCCAAAGGAAAGGGACATGACGGAGGTGAGTGCGGTGTTTTTGGCGGGGAAAATCCTTATGTTTTATCAGGTTTGCCGACTATTCCCGTTATTACCGTACTGGATACAGACGGTATCGGAACAAAAGAGGATGGTTTGAGAATAACAATTGGTGTTCAATCCTTTTAATCCTGAAAACATGAAGCGATTAATAACAGCAATAATCACGGTTTGCTCTTTTTTGTCTTTGGACGCGCAGGAGATTGTAAAAGGAGAGTATTTTTTCAATTCCGACCCGGGCTATAATAATGGCGTTGAAATCTCCATTGTAGCCAATGAAAATATTGATACAGAAATCGATATTACGTTTCCATCCGATTTGCCTTATGGGATCAACACAATGTATATACGGTTTCTGGATGCAAACAATGTCTGGTCTCATAAATTATCCAAAACAGTTTTTGTTGATAAGGAAGAAAGCAGAATTGCCAGTATTGAGTATTATTATCAATCCAATGATGGTGAGACGTCCAAACAAATCAAAAATTTTGAAGATTTATTATTTGAGCAAGACACAGCTTTATTTATTGATGCAGGTAACCTTGAAGAAGATAAAAGCTACACCTTGTATGCCGTGGCACTGGATGAATTTGGTGTCCGAAGCTTCGGCGCAAGGAAAGATTTTGTTTTTCATTCAAACAATGATCCAGAAGCATTAAAAACCTCGCTATCTATGTCCATGTCTATTGATGATGTTCTAAAGGTTTCCATGGATAGTTTGTTTAGTGATCTGGATATTGTATTGGGCGATAGCCTGACTTTTGAAATAGCCAATAGCGACAATCAAAACATTACTGAGATTGCATCATGGGAGACTTCTGGTTTGCTTGAACTTTCACCGAACGGGGAAAATGCTTCCGTCTATAATTTCGATATTGTAGCGATGGATTTAATGGGCAAGAAAACTGTTATCCCAACAATCTTGACCGTTTACAGTTCAACAGGAATTGAAGACGAATACTCAAATAACATCCTTTTATATCCTAATCCTGCAAGCGATTATTTGTTCATTGAAAACACTAACGGTGGCGATTTTGACTACATTAAAATCTTCAATATTAATGGACAGATTGTTTTTGAAAAATCTTTAGTCAATGAAACAGGGCTTAATATCTCACCATTAAGTAATGGAGTGTATAGTTTGCATATATTGAAGGGTAGCGAACGCACAATTAAGCGATTAATTATTCAACATTAAATTCTAAAAATCATGAAATTGAAAACATTGCTTTATATATCAGCATTCTTGTTGGTGGTTATCTCTTGTGAAAAAAAAGACAATAACGAAGAAACAACGCTAGAGCCAATCACAATCGATTTTTCATCTTTTAATGTGACTGAAAAGAATACCACATTTAGTCAAGGTAATATCTCGATGATTGTAACCGAAACCTTAGCAGAAGATTGCGCAGAAGGGTATTGCGCTTTTGAATTTACCTCGACGGGATTAATTCTTATGCCAGCAAGAGTGGAAATCAATTTGCAGAGTGTTACAGGGATCAGCAGTATTACCATCGCCGGATACGATAATTGTGCTCAAAATTGTACAAAGGTATTTTTTTATGATGCAGATGGTAATGTTGTCAATTCCGGTTCAGTTGATCAAGGCTTTGGAGAATATTCCATCAGCTTTAATTCAGGATTGGGAAATGCAAAATCAATGGCAGTTTCAACATGTGAAGGTTCAGTCGACTTAATCACAATTGAATAGCGCAATCCATTAATTGAAATCATTATTTTATCCAGATATGAAACAAACTTTTTGATCCACCTAAAATATCAAGCGATCCGAAATTGTTTACAAAGAACAACAATAAAAAAAGGTTTTGAGATAAATCCCAAAACCCTATCTATTATTGGTGGGCAATGCTGGGTTCGAACCAGCGACCCCCTGCTTGTAAGGCATAATTTATACGTGTTTGTTAGTATTTCGTTATTAATAGTTATTGATATAAATCACATAAATATAATGTTTTACATGTTAATTATTGATAGTTAATATTTGTTATTGATAAGAATTGTTAGTAATTTTGTTTGTGAATATAACTAACAATTTAAAGTTATGAGGCATACAAAAAGAACGCTGGAATACAAAGAAATGGTTAATCAAATGAGAGAATGCCTCAAAGGTTACCCTCATAAGATTGAGCAAAAGAACATCGAAGATATAAAGCTGTATTTAGCTGAAAACAGTTTTTCCGGTACTGCTATTTTTTGTTGCCTTAAAATTGTAGGGGGCAAACTTGACTATGTTCTACCAACTATTAAACTGGAAGAAAGCGATAACGAAAAAGAGCCAATACATGAAGCTGACTTAAAAGACAGAAACGTTTCTCTTTGCGCTTTTCTGGATACAACCCGCCCTCGTGTAGATGAAAGTTTAACGGTACGATTAAGGGTTACTTATAATAGAACACCAAAATATTATACTACTTCAATAAATTTGAATGAAGATGACTGGATAAAGCTAACCACAACAAACCCCAGGAACGGACTAAAAAAAGCAAAGACCATTATTAACGACCTGTTAAAAGAGGCTTATGTAAGTATTACGGCAAAAAACAATTTTTCCTTTGATGACTTCGAAAAACATTTTTTAGGCAAAGGATTAAATTACAATAACGTATTCAATGCAATAAACAACCATATCTTATATCTAAAGGATAACGATAAATACGGCACGGCCTCAACCTTTGAAACGGCTTTGAGTAGCTTTAAACGGTTTTACTTATTCTCAAAAAACATTGATGAAAAATCAATCGAGCGCAAAGAGTTTTACAATTCTGAATACTGGAATAAAAAAGAATTGAAGTTTTCTTCAATCACAAAAAAATGGTTAGAGAGTTATGTTTACTGGATGGAAAGCATCGGAAACGGACGTTCCAGTATTTCAATGAATATACGTGCATTAAGGAAAATATTCAATGATGGTATTGCAGATGGTGAACTAAAAAACGTTTCTTATCCATTTCAGGGCAAAGATAAATTTGAGATACCAGAACACCATAATAATAAAAGGCCATTACCTATGGAATACATTCAGGCAATATATGAATGTGATCCAATTATAGATGAAAAGGTGGGAAAATTACACCGGGATGAATTAAAGTATTACCGGGATATGTGGATTTTTTCCTATTTGTGTTATGGTGTAAACCCGAAAGACATTTGCAGATTTAAGCCGTCAATGATTGATGATAAATATATTGAATATACACGGGAAAAAACTAAAGGTGAAAAACGGACTTTTGAGATACGAATAATGTTAACGGATGAACATAAACGGATACTTGAAAAATATGGTTCAAATAAAAATGATTATGTTTTCGGTATCATTAACGACACAATGAATGAAGCCGAAAAAAAGAAAGCGGAAAAACTCTTTACACGTAACGTCAGTAAAGGAATGAAAAGGATTGCCGGGTTATTGAGATTTGATGAAAAGACGGTAAAACATATTAGCTGGCAATTTTCAAGGCATACATTTAGAACTATATGTTCAGAAGCCGGGATACAAGAAGCCGTTGTACAACAATGTATGGGACATATTCAAAGTTTAGGGGTTTCCGGTAATTACAATACAATTACAGATAACACCTTTAAAAAAGTGAATGAGGCTATAATGCCATTTTTACATAAAGAGAGGTTAACGAAAGCCGAAGAAAAAATTTTATCAAAACTAAGTGAAGACATGCAGGAAATATTTTTAGAGATGACAAAGGAAGAAAGAACCTCTTTTGTTAAGGAATACATGTTTAAAAGTATGGAAGTTAGTTAATATGTACGTGAAAATTTATACAATACCCGTGAAAGCATTATGAATAAAGGGTTTCAGCGTTTTAACTTATGCTTATATAGCATAAACCGGAATGAAAACAATAAAAAAAAAAGTTTTTTTCAGGGTTGCAAACTCTGCAAAGTCTACACATTAAATTGAAAAAATGATGAATGAAATTGAGGTTCATTTACAGCCAAATTACGAAAAGTTAAGTTACTATTTCAAGGGGTTAATGCCACCAAGTGAAAAACTATTTGATTATTATTTTTCGATACTGGGGGAAAAAAATAATATTGACCAATTAATATGTGAACTGGCTGATAAATACGACTTATTAAACATGGTGAGCGAATTATTTTATTTTGCTTCCAGCTATGCGAATGAACTAAGGTTTGTGAAAGGTAGATTTAAAGAATATGAAAACGACCGCCAATTTAAACAGCAATATAATTTATTGCATGATGCCTTAGAAAATGATGTTACATTTAATGGCATATTATTAAAGTCTAAGGATGGCAATGTGAAAATTGATAACAAAAACCTTGTTAATGACATTTTGCAAATATTGAAATTGCATGTTCCCGATAATTCCGGTTCAATAGAATTTGAAATATTCCCATCTAATGAGGGTGAATGGACAAAACCAAACAAAAATATTAAGGGTAAGTATAAGATTGTGAAGAATAAAAAAACAACCGATAAAACATTCAACTACGATTTTTTAAAGAAAACTCATGCCTTGTATAGGTTTATTAAAGATAATTCTGGATTAAACAAAGAAACTGCAATTGGTTTTATTGCTGAATTAATAGGCTTATTAGGTTTCCCTTTTGATGGATTCACACAAGCTGAAAAAGAAGCAAATATTAACAGCGCATACAACAACCTCAATACGTAGATAGCTTAAAAAAATCTTGTATTCACGTATTGTAATTACCTGTATGTCAATTGTTTGAAATTGATATTAGTTTTATTTTTGTTGCTAATAATTAAAATTATTAGCGATGAATTATTTCAACACAGAAAAATCAGCAGAAAAACTTGGACTTGCCGTCCCAACATTTAGAAAGTTTAGGCGTGAAGGTTTGATAAAAGGTGCAAAACCCGGAAAAGTTTGGATTCACTCCGAGGCTGACCTAAACGAGTTTTACGAAAAACACCGGACAAAAGAGGCGAACCCCGCCGACTATTTGGTTAATCAAAGAAAGGGTTAACCAATGCCAAAGACAGCGAACAATTTTTCCATTCCTGACAATCATTCTTTCGGAGTTAAAGAATATCCTTCACATGATGAGGTTTTAAATTTAATGTTGAACCAAATCAAACCCGTTGATTTTGAAAGTAGGGCGTTCCCACAATTAAAGGAACTCAAACAAAAAGTTCAAAAATTAAATTCCAAGATTTATAAATCTGACGGTTCATTTGATGAAACGAAGGAGCAAGATATTCAGGAATGGAAACGGATACAAAAAGAAATTGACAGTCTAAAAGTTGGTAAGAACCATTTGTTGATTTTAAGCATAGAGTTTATTAACGAGTTGGCACATGCAAACGATTGGGGACTTTGTATAAATCAAGGTTTCATATATCTTTTTAATGGTGCTTACTGGAAATCCTTAGAAGACCCGGTATTTACAAAATTTTTAGGAGAAGCAGCCGAACGCCTGGGGGTTGCTAAATACACCGCCAAATTATACAAATTCCGGGATGAGCTTTTAAAGCAATTTCAATCCGATTCGTATCTACCAGCACCAAACCCCGATAATTCAAAGGTGGTTATCAATTTATTAAATGGCACGTTTGAAGTTACATTAACCGGGACACGATTAAGAAATTTTGAACGAAATGATTTTATCACTTATCAACTGCCTTTCGTTTACGATCCAAATGCAGATGCACCAATTTTTAATGATTACCTGACCAAAGTTTTACCCGATGTTAGCAGACAGCAAGTTATTTCAGAATTTTTTGGTTCTGTATTTATTAAAAACGGGACTGGCATAAAATTGGAAAAAGCATTGCTGCCTTATGGTGCGGGTGCAAATGGGAAATCGGTTCTATTTGAGATAATCACGGCTTTATTTGGCTTTGAGAATGTTTCTAATTTTTCGTTATCGAATTTAACTGATAGCACGGGATACTACCGGGCAATGATTAAGGACAAAATTTTAAACTATGCGAGTGAAATAAGCAATCAATTAGAATCTGCCTTTTTTAAGCAAATGACTTCGGGCGAACCATTGCCAGCAAGATTGCCATACAAGAACCCGATAACGATAACCCAATATGCAAAGCTGGTGTTTAACGTCAATAAATTACCGACCGAGGTCGAACATTCGGACGCCTTTTTTAGACGTTTTCTTATCATTCCGTTTGATGTAACAATTCCAGAACATGAGCAGGACAAGGAACTACATAAAAAAATAATAGAAAAAGAATTGCCGGGGGTTTTTAACTGGGTGCTGGAAGGTCTTAACCGACTACTAAAACAACGAACATTTACTTATTGCGAGGCTTCGGAATTGGCTGTAAAACAATACAAACATGAGAGTGATTCAGTTGCGATGTTCTTAGAAGAAAACAATATCGTTCCCAGCCATGAGAACAGCATTCCTTTAAAAGAAATATACCGCCAATACCGCCAATATTGTAAGGATTCAGGGTGTTTTTCCTTAGGCAATATAAACTTTGGAAAACGGCTTGAAAGGCTTGGTTTTGTTAAAGTCAAAGGCCGGGAAGGCATGTTGATTTATTGCGGCATTCAGGACGAAAGCACAGGTATTATTGAAGAAATCAAAAAACTGCCTTTCTGATGAAAAACAGCGTTTTAAATATCGAGGTTTCGTTATTCGAAAATTATGGGAGCAAAAAGCCCGTTAATTATAATTTACTGGCTTTTCTACAATCCGATGAATTTAAGCCCGAAGTGGATAAAATCCGAAGTATTGATAATAAAAAAACACGGGATGATTTAAAATATTTTTTGCCTTGTATTACTCCAAGTGGACAATGCTTCCCAACACGAGCAGCCGAAAATCTTGTTAAACATTCCGGGTTAATGCAATTTGATATAGATAGTAAAGCAAACCCAGGTTTAAATTTTGAAGCCGTCAGGGATGAACTAAAAAAGATTCCTGAAATAGCTTACTGTGGATTATCGGTTTCAGGCCGGGGTGTTTGGGGACTTGTGCCAATTGCTTACCCGGAAAAACACAAACAACATTTTTCCGCTTTGTATGATGAGTTTAAAAAAATAGGCCTCACATTGGATAAAGCACCTCAAAACGTTGCTTCACTTCGAGGCTATTCTTTTGACAGTCAGGCGTATTTCAATCACAATGCAAGAACATTTTTTAAAACTTGTGAAGAGATTGCAAAGAATGCAGACGCAAATAAAACTTTTTTTCGTGGAACAACTACGCATTTTAAAGAATCCGAAAAAACGGAATACCTTATAAAACGATTAGTTACCCATAGGATAGACATAACAGGAACTTACTCCGAATGGCTGGCCATTGCCTCATGTTTTGCTTGCGAATTTGGAGAGGCCGGTCGGGGGTATTTCCATGAGGTAAGCCAGTTCTATAATGGATATAAACCGACCGAAACCGATAAACAATATAACGCATGTTTGCGCAATTCACAGGGGTTTGGTATTGGTATTTTTTACCGTGCCTGTGCTGATTATGGTATTTTGTTTAAACCCCTGCTCTTAGAGCATAATCAATAATTTATATATACATGATTTTGAATTCATTACATAATTGTATAATATTTTTAACTAACATAATCGTAAACAATGGACTTGAAAAATGAAATATTAAGATTGGCCGAAATGCAGTACCGTAAAGGGTTTGAGGCTGGTTATCTGGCCGCAAGTAAGGGTGTTTATACTGTGGAGCAAGTTAAGGATTGGAGTTATAAAGGCTGGAAGCAAGGGTTTAATAAATCCCAGAAGGTAAACAGTAAAAACGTTTACTCATCGTTACCAATGCTTGTTTCGGATTTAAGGAATGCAGGGATTAACAGGATTGCCAGCGCGCTGGAAAACACCAACGCCAATAAAATTGAAGTTACAGACATTGCCGATTCTGTGGACGGGGGTTTGCAAATCTCTGTTAACGGAATAACCAATTTTTCCGATAATGAAATTATAAAAAAGATAAAGGAGGTATTCAGCTATGAGTAAAAAGAAAAAACAAATAGTCAATCCTTTTGCAGTTGATATGGCCGGATTGGTGCATTTTCCTATATGTGATAGACAGATTTACCCTATCACAAAAAAGGATAAGATTAAAGCTATCCGGGAATTTATCCGGGAAAACTTCACCAAACGCCAAACCATAAACCGTGCAGTTGGTAGCTATCGTTTAAAGCATATTGTAGAACGCTGTTTGGGTTACCATGTTTCAAATGGCGAACTTATAACAGCGATGCTAAAAGAGGGATATTCAATACAGCCATACAGATATGGGAGTTTGAATTGCTGGTTTAATGTTGGCGTATCAAAGAATTTATTTGATAAATATTAAGAGTTATTTTTTGGTTATTCATTAACCCCCAAATAACAAACGACATTGCACAAAAAAATATGTAAACAACATTCAAATACATAAAATTATGGGACAAAAAAAAGGACAAACAGGTAATCCATACGGGCGGCCAAAAGGCTCTCCAAACAAAACAACAAGTGAGATTAAAAATCTAATGCAGTCTTTCATTTCTGAAAACATTGATAAGCTGCAAAACGACTTTGATTCACTTGAACCAAAAGACAGGTTAGCGTTTTTTGAACGTGCATTGAGGTTTATCCTGCCAACGCAACAATCGCAGGATATAAATTTGAATTCTCTCTCGGAAGATGAGCTGGATTTGTTAATCGAGCGTATTACAAACAATTTAAAAGATTGAAAATGAAAAAAGCAACAGACAAAAAAAAGGAAATTATTTCCGCAGCCCTCCGGGGTGACCGTGCGGAGTTCGAAAGGTTAACCCGAAAGAAAATGACATTCTTCAAAGTGGATAATGATTTTTTTAACGGGAATCTTGAAACACCAATTTCCGAGGAAAAGTTCAAAGAGCTTTACCAGCCCGGGTATGATTCGTTTATCGAAACCGGGACAAAAAAAGCTCAGGGTATGAGAGAGGAAATGCAGCGTTTTGGTTTTTCCGAAGCTGAAATTGAAGCAAGAATTGGGAGGCTGTCAACAGCGGAGGAAACAGTAAATAATATAAATAAATTGATTGAAAAATTGGAGAGGGAATAAGTTATGAAAAAAGAAATTATTTTAAAGGTAAATGAAAATGAGATTTATTCTCAAAAAAGAGACCTCGAAGAAACGAGGGCGAAAGCACAGGATTATTTAAATTGGCATAATGAAATTGAGTTCTGCAGGGAATTGAAAGACATTGCAGACATAAAAGAATTCTTGTCTAACCCTCATTCCTTTTATGAAACCGAAGTAAGAAACCACCTTTCGGAGTTGACAGGGTTAAAAACTTTGCCAATCAACATTGATAATTTGGTTTCGATGTATGAAATCCCAGAATGTCAGGCATGGAGTTTATCCGAAAAATTTGGGTTTGAGTTTTTACAGATTGACGGTGAAGGCAACTTATTTTATGATGCTTCAATCAGTGAGAAAATCGAAAAGGATAATACAACCTATGCCACCCCGGAGCAAATGAAGGTTTTGGCAAAATTGGATAGCTTGTGGAAAGATATTCAATTAATCGGCTCAACTTATTACGAAGGTATTCTGTATTCCCGTTATGAGAAAGGTATGTCTATAATGCTGCATGATATTATAAATTCCAAATCCGATAATGGCATTATGTGGAAAGTTGAAGCATTAGAGAAACTGGTAAACGCAGGGTTTGCTAAAAAGTAATATTCACATTTAAAATTATAATTAGTCATGGAAAATTTAGAATCGAAATTAAAATCAAAAATGGCCAGCATTAAGGCCGAAAAACAAAAGGTTAAACTTCAAAAAACTATTGAAGAAGTAACCGAACGTAGGAAGAGTTTAAAGAACCCAACAAAGGGAAAAGGTTCTATCATTCTGGAACGACTTGGAACTGACTTAAGCCAGTCGGGCGGCCTGTACAGTAAATGCTATTCCGGGAAAGAATGTGCCGGGGTACTGCTTAGAGAACTTGACCGCTATTTGGAGTTTTCAGTATCAACAGGGCAACATGAGTTGATTTATCAAAATGATAACAGCCTGCTAATTGAAATAGATGGGGTATTCTATCTAATCGACCAAAACGACATGAAAAACAGTATTAAAAATTTTGCCCATAATGCAGGCGTGCCGATGGAATACATCGGTAGTGCTGAATTGGCAAAGGCATTGATTGAAGGCATCATAAAACTATGGCAGAAACATTCTGCTAATTATAATGAGATTAATCATTTAGTAAGATAATTTCTTTTCCAATTGGATTTTCATTTTGCCCCGGTCATTATTTGGCTGGGGTTTTTTATTGTTACTCAAAATTTATGTGTAGAGTTTGCAGACTTTGCACCTCGAAATAAAACTTTTTTTACTCAATGCAGCAAGTGCAATAAATGCACCTTTTAAAAAACTTTTCTAATAGCACACGCCAATAAAAATCTTGTTAGTAACAAAACGATTGTTGGTTATTTTGTTAGTAAGTACCAAAAAATAAAGGGTTACAATTTTGTTGTAACCCTTTGATTATCAGTGGTGGGCAATGCTGGGTTCGAACCAGCGACCCCCTGCTTGTAAGGCAGGTGCTCTGAACCAACTGAGCTAATCGCCCTTTATACTTGCGTTTCATCTGAAAAGCGGGTGCAAATATATAAGACTTCTTTTGAAATGCAAAAATATTTTACATTTTTTTTTATTTTTTTATTATTCCTACTTAATTAGCCTTTTTGAAGCAAAATAACCTATCGCCTCAGCAACAATAAAAGAACTGCCACAGATTAAAATAAAATCCTCTCTCTCTGCCTCTTTTAAAACATTTATCAATGCTTGTTCAACATTTTCAAATACATTTCCAGCAATGGAATGCCCTTCAAATTTATTTTTGACTTTTAATTCATCCAAAGCCCGGGGAATATCTGCTTTTGTAAAAAAATAATTTGCATCTTTTGGAAATAAATCAAGTAGTGAATCAATATCCTTATCATTTACAAACCCAACTACAATATGTAATCTTTTATGGGGAATATAAGCAACCTGTTCAAACAATATGGCTAAACCCTCAAAATTATGGGCTGCATCACATATTATTCTTGGATTGTTTCCAAGAGTCATAAAACGCCCCATTAATCCTGTATTTTTCATCGTATTTTCGAGACCTGAATAAATAGACTTATCAGAGATATCAATTTCATTTCTCAACAAATGCAGAACCTGTAAGGTAGCCTTAACATTTTTAAGTTGATATTGCCCTAATAAATCAAGCTTCAACTCTTTATAAAGAGGTTCCCCCTTTTTATCTTCTACATTCACCAGTTGTTTTTGGTTAATCGAGAGCATTGAGTATGATATCTGCATCTCCTGATCAGCAAAATAAATTTTTGATTTTTTTTCTTTTGCAAACCTTCGAAAGATTGCCTCTGTTTGTTCTTGTGTTTCTCCTATCACTACCGGGACTTCATCCTTAATAATCCCAGCTTTTTCTGCCGCAATCTTAGCGAGGGTGTCCCCGAGAAATTGTTGATGATCATGTCCAATATTTGTTATTACAGAAACAAGTGGGGTAACAATATTTGTAGAATCCAACCTCCCTCCCATTCCAACCTCAAGAACAGCAATATCAACCTGTTCTTCCCTAAAATAATCCAAAGCCATTACCATAGTAAGTTCAAAAAAAGAAGGAGATATTTTTTCAATATAATTCTTATTCTCTTCAACAAACTTCACGACAAAATCTTCAGAAATCATTTCCCCGTTCACCCTTATTCGTTCCCTAAAATCAAGATAATGCGGTGAGGTATAAAGTCCTGTTTTATATCCTGCTTCTTGCAACACAGAGGCTGTCATATGAGAAACTGAACCTTTACCATTAGTTCCTGCAACATGAACAATTTTATAATGCTTATGAGGATGTTTTAGATGCTCATCAAGTAAATTTGTGTTTATTAAATCTGCTTTATAGGCAGCCTTTCCCATTCTCTGGAAAATAGGGAGCTGGGAAAACAAATAATCAATCGTTTCCTTATAATTCATCTATGTTTAAGCTTATTTTTTCAAATGGCCTGGAATATTGACCTCCTCAATAAAAATAACATCCTCTGGAATATTATCAAAGCGCACCTCTACCCTTCTGTTGTATTTTCTTCCTTCGGGTAAATCTACACCTTCGCCTGTATTTTCTTTAGCAATAGGATTTTCCTCTCCATATGCTTTCATTTGTATGTTATTTGAGCTAACTCCAATCTTCTCAAGGAAAGTAACAACGCTTTTAGCACGTAATTCCGAAAGTTTAAGGTTGTAATTTTCAGATCCTTTGGAATCTGTGTACCCATTAACCTTCCATGTTAAATTATAACCACCTATTTCTTTAATAAGACCAGATAAATACTCCTGGTTTTCTTTTGTCAGGCTATATTTATCAAACATAAAATAAAGATTTTTTAGGACTATCGTATCTAATATTTCAGATGTTTTGTTATCAACCTGAGTAAAAATAAATTCCATTGGTATTTTTAGCTTTTCCTGATCATCATCCAATTCTACATTAAATGTCGATTCTTCATATCCATCAACTTTTACAGAGACATCATATTTCCCCTCTTTTACACGCACACTAAAATTACCCTCCCGAATTTCCGGTTCCGCTACCGTTTTTCCATTTGATTCAATTACTGCGGAAATATCTTCATCAGAGACAAATTCATCTTCTAGTTTTACAGAGCCATTAAGGGTAAACTTTCTTAGTTCAGGTTCAGTAAAATTTGATATTCTGTAAATATCATCTCCCCCGAATCCATCTGTTTCATTATAAATTGCAATATAACCCGTTTTTCCGCCATCCAATGGAAAAAAGAATAAGTCATCATCAGTAGTATTTATAGGATAACCTAAATTTTTAGGCTTACTCCATAAATCCCCCCCCAACAACTGCGACTTAAAGATATCATACCCACCCATGTTATAATGGTTTTCTGAGGAGAAAAATAATGTCTTACCATCATTTGTAATAAATGGGGTATTTTCATTTTTATAGGAATTAATTTCTCCTCCTAAGTTGATTGCTACCCCCCATTTTCCATCCTCCTGCAATTCTGACTTATAAATATCTAAAGCTCCAAATCCGCCAACCCTGTTACTTGTAAAGTATAATGTTTTACCATCTGCTGAGATACATGCATGGGTTTCATCATAACTTGAGTTTATATTTTCACCTAATCTCTCTAACCTACTCCATTTTTCATCCTGCTTAATGCTAATATATATGTCGCCTTTTGTAAAAATATCATAAAAAGTAAACAGTAATTTATCACCTTCCGGAGAAACCCAGGTGAGATAAAAATCACCATCTGAACGAAGTTTTGGAGTCAGGTTATCAACATTTATCTCGCCATTTGTGCCCTTATCCCCTTTCATTATTGCATCATAAAATTTTTGGGCATCCATGTAAAAAAGAGTATTCTCATCAGCAGTTACAACTGCATTATAATTTGATAAATTTGTATTGAATGGCCCCCCTATATTTTCTTTTGTTAAAGAAATGGGCGATTCCATAAAAATCTTTGCATTCTCATTAACTTCAATTTCCCACTGGACTTGTTCAACAATTTCTGGCTCATCACCATTCAAAGAATCCAGTAATACTTCAAAAGCTGCGATGGCTTTATCTGGTTCATTATTTATCCGGTATGCTTTTCCGAGCAAATACCAAGCCCGCAAAGGAGCATTTTTTTCATAGGGTGATGCAGCATCATAATTTTTACTAGAGTAGCGAACAGCGTCCTCCAGGTAAGAAATAGCTTTGTCTTTTTGCCCTTCAATATTTAAGTAACATTCTCCTAATTTGTAACGAATATTTGCTGATGGGGCAATTTTACTCAATTCCAAAAAAACTGGAAGTGCTTCTATATGTTCTTCTGAAGAAATGTATTCATTCCCTTCAAAATAGAGTTCTTCAACTTTCTCGTTCTCTAACTCTTGAGAAAAAGCAAATTGATAATAAATGATTAATAGTAAAATTGATAGTAGGTATTTCATTCAATTAGTTTTTATTCTGTGTCCTTGTTTTTCTTTCTTCGAATGAACAATATTAACCAAATTATCAATACAATGCTTCCTCCTGCAAACCAGAAAAGTTGTTTATTATTATTTTTTGATATTTCCGAGGCTTGACTTTTTTCTTCTGCAACTAAATCAATATCCTCATCATTGATAGATTTCGTCAACTCAAAAAACAATTTGATTACATCTTCTATCTCAAAATCATGTGTCAATGATTGTTCAAAAAGATAGTTAACCAGTTCTTTTGTGGTATTCAATGAATTTTCTCCATTTAATAATTTCCCCAAAACATTTTTTAAATCTCCGTTTGATTTGTTATATGCTTCTTCTATGAAATTCTTAAGTAAAAGTTTATCTAGTATACTTTTATAAATCTCTTTTGCATTCTCTCCATTAACTAATTCCGAAAAATAATTGTATACGTTCTCTTCTGTATATGATTCACTTTCATACTTTCTTGTTGTTTCATCAACATTAAATCGAGCCAAAACAGATGACAACAAATGATTTAGCATCTCAAAATCATTTGTTTTAGCTATTGCCAGGTTGACTAAAACAGGTAATAAATTTTCTTTATCGAAATCTGCATACAACTCAAAATATTTATCCAACAAACTAGCTGTTGTTAAAATATTATTATCGGCAATCAAAATCTGGCTGAATATAGCAGCTAACTTATCTGTGCTTGCGCTTTTCAATTTTGTTACGTTATAACTTTCTGCAAGCTGATTAGCATATTTTGCAAGTAGTGCATCAATATCTTCTTTGGTGAAATTTTGATTATCGGTTTTTGCGTAGAGTTTAGAAATCAGATCATTCAAAGAACTAATCTGATCATCATCAACCATATTATTTAATGCCTCTTGCATTTTACCTTCTGATATTGAAATTAAATCCTTAAGTATTACTTCAAAATCCGCTTCACGTGTTGTCCTTAGATCATCAGACACCTGAGCTTTTTCTTTGTTGGTATTTTCTGTTTCTTTAGAAGATGCCACTACAACAATTTCTTTCTGAATACTATTACCATTCTCATCTGTAATTTTAATAGTAACTGTTGAACGTCCGGTTTTTGGTTCGAAATTAATTGTATTCCTTCTGCGTTTTGCGACAAAATCATCTTCAAAATAAACTAAGCCATCTTGAGTTGTTTGCACTTCAACATTAACGCCCCTGTCCGTCCTGAATCTAATTTCTGCTTCTTCTCCTTCGGTAATCTCAATAACATCCAAATCAAACTCCAGTGATGGCGTTATTATTTCTTCTTTAGTTATCTGTTTAGCAAACAAACCCGATTTTTCTAATTGTGGTTCCATTAAAAAAGATTCTTTATCATATCCATGAGACAGGCTTAATTCGTCTGAATAATCAGTAATGCCTCTTCCATTAATTTTCAATACAATATCTCCAGATTGTCCTGTTAACTCAAAGTTTCCCTCACCATCAACAGTTGTTTCGGATATTTTTTTATTGGTAGATTTATCAAAAACCGTAACAATTAAATTATCCAAATCAATTCCTTCAGCATTCTTTATTTTCCCTTTTAACCCTATTTTTCTTGGATTTAAATCTGAAAATATCTCTATCTCATAAATATCGTTCATACCAAATCCATCTTTACGAAACATTGACATATAACCAGAAATGCCTTTTTTATTTGGCACAAAGAATAATTCATCAGATGTAGTATTTATTGGATAGCCAAGGTTCGTTGGTTCAGACCATTCAGAATTATTAAAGTCCGAAACAAAAATATCATAACCTCCTATTGTCGAATGTCCAAGTGAAGAAAAATACAAGCTTTTACCATCTTCTGTTATAAAAGGAGTATCATCGTTATATCTTGAATTTACAGTCGCCCCGAGGTTCCTGGGTTCTCCCCACTCAAAATCCGATATTCTTTTTGAAACATAAATATCTAAATCTCCATATCCTCCTGGCCTGTTACTTGAAAAATATAATGTTTGTTTATCTTTTGATATACTTGCATGAGACTCCCAGTATTTAGTATTTAGACCTTTTAATTCAACTGGTTCAGTCCATTTCCCATTCTCAAGTCGTGTTACATATAGATTCCCATTATAACCATCTAGCTTATACAAATACATTTCTTTCCCATCGAAACTCATACATGTCGGATAGGTTCCGCCATCGACCTTAATCTCAGGGGTTAAATTCCGAGGTTCTTTCCAGCTGCCACCCTCTTTTTCTGTATAAAAAATTGCATCATAAAATGGTAGTTTCGTAACAAATGCCAATTGCTTTCCATCGCCAGAAAGTACAGCATTACTTTGTTGCCTGTTTGTATTTATTCCCTCCCCAAAATTTTTTACCGCAAAGAAAACCGGGGTTTTCATCTGCTCCTTTGCTCTTTTACATGCTTCAATTTGATCTTCTACAAGTTGTTTGTCATATATCTCTTCATCAATCACACCTAAAAAATAAGTGTAAGTCTCAATAGCTTTATCAAACTGATTTGTTACACGGTATGCGTCTCCTAAATAGAAATATACTTCTAAAGGAGCTTTCACTTCTTTAAAAGACTTAACTTTATACTTCTCCCCGACATTTTTTGAAGCTTTTTCTAAATATGGTATCGATAGTTCCTTTTTGAAAGGATCGGCCAGGAAGCACCTACCCAACTTATAATTGATATTTGCATTTTCAGGCATTCTTCTTATCAATTGCTGATATAGACCTAAAGCCTCGTTATATTCTTCGTAAAGAAAATAAGATTCTGCTTCTAGATATATAGATTTCAGGTCTTCGCTCTCTTGGGACTTTGATATTTGAACATTAAAAACAAATAAAAAAATAAAAATAACTTCTAATAATCTTTTGGGTTGCATATATATTCTATGTTAATACTCTTAAAATTAAACAAAATTTCACACAATGCTTAACGCCTTCCGTTAAAATATTGATTATTAATCGAAGATTATTAACATTTTATAAAAAAAGCCCTTGGATTTAACCAAGGGCTTTTTTAAATGATATTTTTAAAATATTATTTCGTTTCTTCTGTTATTTCATCATCAACTAAAATTCTGCCACAGTATTCGCATACTATAATCTTTTTGCGAGATTTGATGTCTAACTGTCTTTGTGGTGGTATTTTATTAAAACAACCTCCACAAGCGTCTCTTTGCACAGTCACCACAGCCAATCCATTTCTTGCACTTTTTCTAATTCTATTAAAAGCAGCAAGTAATCTTTCATCAACCTTTTCTTCTATTGAACTAACACTTCCAGAAAGGTTTTCCTCTTCCTTTTTAGTATCAGAAACAATTTCATCTAACTCATCTTTCTTACTTTCAAGGTCACCTTTTCGCTCTGATAAATTCTTTTCAGATTCTTTTATCATCTCGCTCTTTTCAACAACCTTAACAGAGAATTCTTTAATTCGTTTCTCACAAAGTTCGATTTCCAATGTTTGGTATTCTATTTCTTTGGAAAGTGAATCATACTCGCGGTTGTTGCGAACGTTATTTTGCTGTTCCTTATATTTCTTTATAAGTGCTTCAGACTCTTTAATCTCGTTCTTTTTGTTAGCAACGGCAGTCTCAAATTCTTTTACATCGTCTTTCAACTTTGTGATACGAGTTTCAAGTCCTTCTATCTCATCTTCTAGATCCTGAACTTCTAAAGGCAATTCACCTCGTAGCGTTTTAATATTATCGATTGATGAATGAACCTTCTGTAAAGAAAAAAGCAATTTAAGTTTCTCTTCTACTGGAAGCTCTGCTGCACCTTTATTTACCGTTTCAATTGCCATTTTTATAAATAATTTGTTGGATTCGTATTAACCTCTGATAAATGGATTGCAAAATTAGTAAAATTTTTAATAAGTAAATCGTAAAAAATTTCTTTCGTGTATTGTTCAGCTTCATTATGCCCAATATCAACTATTAGAATGCGGTTTTCAGCGTCAAAAAACTGATGATATTTAAAATCTGAAGAGATAAAAACATCAGCTTTTTCCCTTATCGCATCACCTAACAAAAAACTTCCACTACCACCGCAAAGAGCAACCTTTCTAACAGGTTTATTTAAAAGATTCGTGTATTTTATAAACGAACAATTAAAAACAGATTTCACCTTTTTTAAAAAATCTACCTCCTCCATTTCGGTTATTAATTGCCCTATCATTCCTGCACCTACTTGTTTCCATGGTGTATCTACAGGGAATATGTCATACGCTACCTCTTCATAAGGGTGGGCTTCAATAAGTTTTTCGATAATTTGTCTCGTTTTATATTTTGGGAAGATAGACTCTATACGCGTTTCTTTTTCAAAGTGTAAATTTCCTTTATCACCAACAAAGGGCTTTGTTTCTTCTCCCCCTCTAAAAGTTCCCGTTCCTTCGGAGTTATAACTACATTTATCATAATTTCCTATATGACCGGCACCTGCTTCGAATAAAGCTTCCCTTACTTTTATTGAATATTCCCGTGGAACAAAAGTCACAATTTTACTCAACAGGCCAACTTTAGGTTTCAGGATTTGAGGTGAAATTATATTCAACTTTTCGCACAATTTTGCATTTACCCCGGTTTCAATATTATCGAAATTTGTATGCCCTGCATATACAGAAATACCATTTTTTATGCATGTGTGAATTATTCTGCCTGTTGAATTATTTGTGATTATTTTTTTTACTCCTCCAAAAATTAATGGATGATGTGATATAATGAAATTTGCATTTTTTCTTAGGGCTTCAGCTACAACTTCTTCGGTTATATCCAATGTTACCAGAACTCCTTTGATGATTTCATCCTTATCTCCAATAATTAACCCTGCATTATCATAATCATCCTGAAGGACTTCCGGGACAAACGAATTAAAGAAGGAAACTAGTTCCTTTACTTTTACAAACATATTTCCGAAGATTTTTAGAGGTTATCTTTTATTTCAAGTAATAATTCTTTGATCTCTTTTAAGGATTTTACAACCTCAAAATTATTAGTTGTACCCGATTTATTTTCTTTCATCTTAAGCTGTGCCCCTTTCAAGGTCATACCCTTTTCTTTTACAAGATGATAAATTAAATGGAAGTTATCTATATCCTCTTTTGTAAAAAAACGATTTCCTTTTTTATTTTTTTTTGGTTTTATAATATCAAATTCTTTTTCCCAAAACCTAATTAATGAAGGGTTTACATCAAACATTTTGGCTACTTCACCAATTGAATAATAAAGTTTCTCTACTTTTTTTTCTTTGTATGGCATAGACCGATAATTTAGTGCTCAAATATAGTAATATATTAAAGTTTAATTTTACTCTAAAATATGAAATTAAATGGAAATTAGCAATTTACTAATTATCAGCTTTTATAATTCAAGGTTAAAAAATGAGATATCAGATTTCTGTTTTTACTCTTTCCAATAAAAAGAACCTGAGTCTTCAATCACAAATTTATTTCCCGGAAAATCGGTATCTGTCAGCGTTTTTAGTTTAGCTTGCACTCTTTTCAAAGGATCTATTTTAGCTCCTCCTTCTCCACTTTGATGAATAGAAATAATCTCTCCCTTTATAAATTTACCTTCTCTGTCAACGTATAACTTTAACATTGGAGCAATTCCATTGGGGCCTAAAATATTAAATCTGGCATAGGTTGAAAAATTCCCCATACTGTAAATTATATAACGCTCTTTATATACTTCCATTGCCCTGGTAACATGGGGGCCATGACCGAGGACCAGATCGGCACCACTATCTATCATTCGATGGGCAAATTCATAAACATTACCCCTATCCCCTCCCAGAAATGTTTCATTCTCCCTGGTAACGTGTTGGTGAATATTTCCTTCAGCCCCTCCATGCATAGAAACAATTACCATATCACAAGAGTCGTTTAATTGCTTAACAATGGCACTTGCCTCAGAAATTCTTCTCATGTCGACAACTCCTGAGTTTGGAGAAAATGCACAGAATCCTATCTTTAATTCATTATAATAAAATATTGTATATGGCTTTTCACTAAATCCTGCATAAATTAAACCTGCCTGATTTAATACCTTCATCGTATTTTTCTTTCCTCCATATCCAAAATCATTAACATGATTATTTGCAACACTTAACAAATCAAATCCTGCATCAACAATACAATTTACATATTCTTCAGGCATCCTGAACACATAGCAATTCTCTGGATTCTTACAGTCTTTTGGAGCCCCATATTCTCCTGCAAACACACCTTCTAAATTTCCAAATGTGATATCTGCACTTGATAAATAGGATTTCACATCAGATAATAACGGGTAACAATCATTATTCGGAGGAAGATATTTTTCTGAAGGATAATTTGTTCCCAGCATCATATCCCCGACAGCAACAATCGTTAACGTATCTTTTTTGGGGACAATACCTGTCTTAGAAAAATTTGTTTCTACACTTAATAAATCGATTCGTAAAACAATAGAATCATTTACATATACCCTATCGATTTTCTTCTTAGGGACTAACAATTCATTGTCTATTCTTTGCTTGTAAATTGTTGGAAATTCCTGCGCATTAACATTTACAAACAGACAACAAAAAAATAAGAGGAGAAATAGATATTTATTCATCCCCAGGATGAATTAGTTAATATCAAAGTTTTGATCATTATCCGCAAGCATCTCAATCATTTTATCATATTCTTGAGAAGACAAATCACTTGCATAATAATTGATAGGATTAACCGGATGACCATTATGATGTACTTCATAATGTAAGTGATCTCCCTGTGACAAACCAGTATTTCCGACTAGCCCAATAACATCACCTCTTTTAACTTTTTGACCAGGCGTTACAAGAAGTTTACTGCAGTGTGCATAAAGTGTTTTATAACCATAACCATGATCTATCACAATTTTTTTACCGTAACCACCAGTTGTATATGAAGCCGATAAAACCGTACCACTAGCTGTTGCATATATCTTAGTCCCTTTTGCCGCTGTAAGATCTATACCTTCGTGCATACGTCTTATTCCTAAGATTGGATGAACTCTCATTCCAAATTTAGAACCAAAACGTTTTAATTCATTCAAAGATATTGGTTGAATTGCAGGTCGTGCTTCAAGAAGTTTTTCTTTATTCATGGCCATATCAATAACATCATCAAAAGAAAACATTTGAATACGCAATTGTTTTTCAAGCATATCCATTTGCTTTGATACATTAATCATGATATCAGAATTGTTAAATCCTTCAAGAGGCTCATATTTGTTGGCACCACCAAATCCTGAATTTCTTACATTTGAAGGTATTGCGTCTGTTTCAAAATATACCCGGTATACTTTATCATCATTAAATGCTATCTGATTTAGAGAAGTTTTATAATCCTGTAAAGACTTGTCTAATACTTCGTACTTTAATCTCAATTCATCTTGTTTCGAAATAAGCCTCTTTATAGTAGGGGATTCTACAAAAAAAGAAGCAATAACTAATATTGCGATTGCAATTGCAGAAACAATTAAGAAGTTCCTTGAAACTAATGATAATTTTTCCCGCTTACTGTAAACAACCTTCTCGAAGGTTAAATTAGAACCATCGTACCTAAATTTTGCTTTGCCCATTTCAATAAAAATTTTTAATCAAACGACTGTCCCGGCCTCATTGCTAACTCGACCATCTTGTCAAATTCTTCTGGAGATAACTCGTTAAAGAAATAATTGACAGGGTTAACCTTTTCCCCATTAAGATGCACTTCGTAATGCAAATGAGTGGCAGTAGACAATCCTGTTTTTCCTACATAACCAATAACATCACCTCTTTTCACCTTTTGACCACTTTTTACATTAAAGCCGTCCAGGTGAGCATATAACGTTTTATAACCGAAGCCATGATTAATAACTATCTGATTTCCATGACCTCTATTTGATTTTTCTAAAATTTCTATTTCACCGTCAGCTGTCGCAAAAACTTCAGTACCTATTGGAGCTGTGAAATCTATTCCTTCATGCAACTTCCTGATTCTGTAAAATGGATGCATACGAACACCCCATCCTGCCGCAGTTCTTGACAAATCACTATTTTCAATTGGTTGAATTGCTGGAATGTTCTTGAGCATAGGCTCCTTTTCCCCTGCAATCTTTATTATTTCATCGTATGAATATGCTTGTATTTTAGCTTTTCTGGAAATTTCATCTAATTTTTTTGCCGTATTGACTACAATCTCTGCGTTATTCATTTTTTCAAGCTCAGCATAGCGATTGACACCACCAACACCCGCTTTTCTTATCGAATTATGAATAGGTTCCGCCTCAAAAATTGTTCGATAAATATTATCATCTTTTTCCTGTAAATCCTTAAGGACTTGATCTACTAACTCAAGTTGATCGTTAAGTTTTGCATATTGCCTAACTAATTGATTATTTTCTCTTTTTAAACCATTTACCTTTGGGGAATCAAAAAACACATTGAAAAGTATGTGATAAAAAATAGCTACGACTAAACTGGCAAGTATGTATGTTGAAAGCTTTATGGCCTTCTTTTTTAAGGTACTGTCTACCTTAACATAAGTTAGTGAACTTTTATCAAATTTATACTTAATTTTTGGCTTCATGGTCTTCCTCGAATCTTTCTACACTTCTTTCATTCAATACTTTAATCATCCTATTATACTCGTTTGCAGAAATATTGTTACAAAAAAAGTTCAATGGATTTCTTGTATTTCCATCAACCCGAACTTCATAATGTAGGTGAGGTCCTGTAGATCGCCCGGTATTACCGAGTTTTCCAAGATCTGTACCCCTGAAAACTTTCTGCCCTTCCTTAACATTTATCTTATCGAGGTGCCCGTATCGTGTAATAATATTAAAGCCGTGATCTATTTCCACCATCAAACCATAACCTGAGACTCTCTCAGCCTTTGTTACCACCCCCTCTGCTGTTGAATAAACAGTACATCCGCGGGGGCCGACTAAATCAACCCCGTCATGCATCTTAATATATCCCAAAAAAGGATCCGTCCGGTAACCATAGTTACAACTGATCCGCTCAAAATTATCTATGGAAATTGGTTGTATTGATGGAGTGCAATCTATTTCTTTCTCTTTTTCTAATGCAAGTTCATAAATTGTCTGGTATGAACGCTGTTGAATATTTAATTTACTATTTATAACATCAATTTCCCTGGCAACATCTGCCATTAACGCCCCATTTTCATAAACTTCCAAACCGGAATACTTTTCTGCACCACCAAAACCAGCATTTCTAATGGATGGATCAAGAGGGGAAATTTCTAAAATCGACCTGTATAGTTTATCGTCTTTTGTTTGTAGCAAACTAATTTCTTGATTTTTTTCTTCAAGTTCTTTTGTTAGCGTATTAAACTTTTCAACATTGTTATCTTTCTTATTTTCAAGGACAGCAACCACTGTTCGTTGAACTAAATTATTTGTTGTAAGAAAAAATAATAGCCCAACAGACACACATATTGCAATAATTAAAAAAAGACTTTTAATTTTGCCCGCCAATGTTTTTGACATTGGATGAAATATCAGTTTTTTATTGTCATATGCATAAAAAAACTTTGACATAAGTTCGATTAGTTTAGATAAAAGGCCAAAAATCGTTGATTGCAGGCCAAATCTAATTAAAAAAAATAAAAACACAAACTCTGAATCACGTACTTTTTTAAATAAAAATTAAATAAAGATTAAGTATAAATTAAGTCATATGAATTCTAATAAAATACGGCAGTCATTTTTTGATTTTTTTTCTCAAAAAAAACATGAAATTGTTTCCTCTGCCCCTATGGTAATAAAGAATGATCCAACCCTTATGTTTACAAACGCAGGGATGAACCAGTTTAAAGATATTTTTTTAGAAAACACCCCGATAAAATTTCCACGAATTGCCAATTCTCAAAAATGTTTACGTGTTTCTGGAAAACATAACGATCTGGAAGAGGTTGGTCATGATACCTACCACCATACAATGTTTGAGATGTTAGGTAATTGGTCCTTCAATGATTATTTTAAGGAAAAAGCCATAGACTATGCCTGGGAGTTTCTTGTAAACGTTTTGAATATTCCAAAAGAAAAACTTTATGCTACCGTATTCGAAGGTGACGAAAAAGACAATGTGCCATTTGATCAGGAGGCTTATGATTTTTGGAAAAAACACCTTCCAGAAGAACGTATTTTGAAAGGTTCAAAAAAAGATAATTTCTGGGAAATGGGCGATACAGGCCCTTGTGGGCCTTGTTCCGAGATTCATATCGATGTAAGATCCGAAGAGGATAAAGCAAAAATATCAGGAAAAGAATTAGTTAATAAAGATAACCCACGAGTTATCGAAATCTGGAACCTGGTATTTATTCAATATAACCGAAAAGCTGACGGAAAACTTGAGCAGCTACCAAAAAAACATGTCGATACAGGAATGGGATTTGAAAGATTATGCCGTGTCGTCCAGGATAAAGATTCGAACTACGATACTGATATCTTTCAACCTATAATTCAAAAACTTGTTGATATATCTGGAAAAACCTACGGCAAGGAAGAAAAAATTGATATCGCACACCGTGTTATATCCGATCACCTCCGTTCTGTAGCTTTTGCTATTGCAGATGGACAGTTACCATCCAACAATAAAGCAGGTTATGTTATCCGACGAATTTTAAGACGAGCTGTACGTTATTATTATACTTATCTAGAATTAAATGAACCTACTATCTACAAGCTTATTTCTACATTAATTGAAAGCTTTGGTGGGGCCTATGGTGAATTAAAAGCACAACAGGAGTTAATTGAAAAAGTAATTAAAGAAGAAGAAATTTCCTTCTTACGAACTCTTGAAACAGGCATCAAATTATTAGACGCTATAATTGAAGAAAAGAAAAAGCAAAATCTCTCTGTAATTGATGGAAAGAATGCTTTTATTCTTTACGACACGTATGGTTTTCCTTTAGACCTCACAGAACTAATCTTGAGAGAGATAGATTTTTCTGTTGATATAGAAGAATTTAACAGAGAAATGGAGGTTCAAAAATCCCGTTCAAAACAAGACTCTGCAAAAGATACATCAGACTGGGTTGAGCTTGTCCCCGGAAAAACGCAAGAATTTATCGGATACCATCAACTTAACAGTGAAATTAAAATTACCCGTTATAGAAAGATTGTAACCAAGAAAAAAGAGATGTATCAGCTCGTATTCGACAAAACCCCTTTCTATGGTGAATCCGGAGGGCAAGTTGGAGACAAAGGTTATCTTGAGCGGAACGGAACAAAAATACCGATAGTAGATACAATTAAAGAAAACAATTTAATAGTACATCTTACTGATAAACTCCCTGATGATGTTAAAGGCACTTTTACTGCTGTTGTTTCAAATGACAAAAGAAGTAAAACTGCAAATAATCATACAGCTACCCACCTTCTTCATTCTGCCTTAAGACAAGTTTTAGGTAATCATGTTGAACAGAAAGGTTCCCTGGTTAATCCTGAACACCTTCGATTTGATTTTTCCCACTTTCAGAAAGTTACAGACGAGGAGATTCTCAAAATCGAAAAGATTGTTAACGAGCTTATCCGCAAAAACAACAGCCTGGAAGAATTTGTTGAAACGCCCATTGAAAAAGCAAAAGAAATGGGGGCGATGGCACTTTTTGGCGAAAAATATGATGATAAAGTACGTGTAATTAAATTTGGCGATTCCATTGAGTTATGTGGAGGGACACACGTAAAGTCGACTGGTAATATTGGATTTTTTAAAATTACATCAGAAAGTTCAATAGCGGCGGGCATAAGACGTATAGAAGCCATTACTGCAGAAAAAGCTGAAGAATTTATATTAGGCAAATTAAATATTGTTGAAGAGGTCACAGAATTATTGGGAGCAAAATCAGATACTGTGATTCAAAAACTTAAATCCCTGATTGATGAGAATCAACAATTAAAACAAAAGCTCGAAAGCTTTTCCAGAAAAGAAGCTCAGGGCCAGAAAGAGAACCTTAAGAATTCCGCTATCAAGGTAGGCGATTTAAACATCATTGCCCAGAAAATAGAAATTGATTCTGCAGCTGCAATAAAAGATATCTCCTTTCAACTTAAAAATGAGATCGAAAATCTAATCTTAATTTTAGGCGCAGATCTTGATGGTAAGGCAAATCTTTCAATCATGATTTCTGAGAACCTTGTAAAAGACAAAAATTTAAATGCAGGCCAGCTTATCAGGGAATTTGCAAAAGAAATTCAAGGTGGAGGTGGCGGACAACCATTTTATGCTACTGCTGGCGGAAAAAATCCAAATGGAATTGATTCTGCAATAAAAAAAGCTTTGACATATTTTCAAACAGAAATAAGCTAATCGAATAAGATCCTTTTCAAAATCAAAAAAAAACATAAGTAACACAAAGTCAATAACTACTAAATTTACAAGTACAAAGTAGATATTGACTTTTTAATATTTATTTTTCTAATTTTGACTCAAATTTATTAACATGGAACTAACACGTATCTTTGATATCCTTGAGCTACACAAAACAATCTATAAGAAATCTGATGCTTTAAATGTCAAAGAAAAAGGTGAGTGGGTAAATTACTCCAGTGAAGAATATGCAAACAAAGCGGATTATTTTAGCTGCGGGTTACTCGAATTTGGTTTAAAAAAAGACGATAAAATAGCTATAATATCTAACAACCGTCCCGAATGGAATTTCGTGGATATGGGATGCCAACAGGTAGGAATAATAGATGTTCCTATTTATCCAACCATTAGCTTAGATGATTATAAATATATTTTAAACCACTGCAACCCAAAACTAATTTTTGTCTCAGATAAAAGTTTATACGACAGGCTTTCTCCCTTAGTAAATGAAATAGATGCTATAAATGATATTTATATTTTTAATCAAATAGAAGGTTATAAAAGCTGGATTGAAATTCTTGAACTAGGGAAAGCAAATTATGAAAAACATAAAGAGAATCTAGATAAAGAAAAAAAATCTGTTCTTCCTGATGACATTGCCACAATAATTTATACTTCCGGAACAACAGGCTTTCCTAAGGGAGTAATGCTTACACACAACAATATTGTAAGCAATATGAAATCAGCAAGCAAAATTCACAACCTTGATTCGCGGCACCGCATGTTAAGTTTTCTACCCTTATGCCATATTTTTGAGCGCATGGTAAACTATCATTTTCAATCACTTGGGCTTGGTATTTATTACGCAGAAAACATGGGCACCATTGCTAATAACCTAAAAGAAGTTAAACCTGAAATATTTATTACTGTCCCAAGATTACTTGAAGGAGTCTATGACAAGATAATCGGAAAAGGAAAAGAACTCGGTGGTATTAAAAAGGCTATTTTCTTTTGGGCTGTAAACCTGGGACTAAAATTTAAATACAACAGAGAAAATAGTTGGTGGTATCATGTAAGGTTAAAAATTGCAGATGCTCTTATCTTCAAAAAGTGGAGAGAAGTCCTTGGTGGGAATATTAAACTCATTATCATTGGAGGGGCTGCTCTTCAGCCAAGGCTTTCAAGAGTATTTGGAGCTGCAGGAATAAATGCGTTAGAAGGTTATGGGTTAACCGAAACATCACCTGTAATCGCAGCAAACAGCATAGCAACCGGTGAAATTTGTGTTGGAACTGTTGGGCCAATCTTCGAAGGTGTTACTGTAAAAATTGATGATGACGGCGAAATCCTTGTAAAAGGGCCGAATATTATGAAAGGGTATTATAACCAACCCGAACTCACAAAAGAAGTGATTGATGAAGATGGTTGGTTTCATACTGGTGATATTGGGGAAATGGTTGATGGGAAATATCTAAAAATAACAGATAGAAAAAAGGAGATTTTTAAACTTTCAAGCGGAAAATACATTGCGCCCCAAGTAATTGAAAATAAATTCAAAGAATCGTTCTTTATTGAACAGATAATGGTAATTGGTGAAAATCAAAAATTCGCAAGTGCACTTATTTCCCCTAATTTTAATTATCTACACAGCTGGGCATCCCATCACCATATAACATTTAGAGATAACAAGGAGCTTGTTCAGGATCCGAAAGTAATTGAGATATTTCAGAAAGAGGTAAATCAGATGAATAAATTCTTTGGGCAAACAGAACAAATTAAACGATTTCGGCTTGTTTGTGATGAATGGACACCTCAATCCGGGGCATTATCCCCTACCTTGAAGCTTAGACGTAAAATTCTCTATGAAAACTATGATTATATAATTCAGGAAATATTTATGAATCAAAACGGAAATGGAAATTAACAATACGATTCCCATTTTAACAATTTGAAAATAAACGCTTATTGATTAAAAATATTTTCTTGTTACCTCTCTGAAACAAATTTTAGCGTCCTGCTAGCTTTAATGCTTTATCCGGGAAATTTGTTATCATACCATCAATTTTCATAGTGAGTAATTCCTCCATGCCTTTTTCTTCATTTATAGTCCATTGCCACAATTCCATATTGTTTGTATGAACAAGTTCAAGTAAGTCATCTGTTATTTTTGTTTCTGTTCCAACACCAAGAGCATTAACATCAATTGCATTTGCATAATAAACTGCTTGAGCATCTCCTTTTCCTATAAGGTATAATATTGGTATTTCTTTATCATATTGTCTGATTTTTGCCAAGACAGGATAATGAAATGAAAAAATAATCACATCATCATGCATACCCAACTGATTAATGATATCTAACACAGCCTGTTCAACTCCAAAAACCTTTATCTCTACACATACTTTAATTTTACCTTTCGCCAGTTCAAGGGCTTCTCTTAAAGTAGGAATTTTCACATCTGAGAATTCATCGCCAAACTTCTCATTATAACCAACACTAGCCGCTTCAATCTGTTTGTATGTTAAATCCTCAATTTTATCTGTTTTCCCATCAGAGCTAGTCCGTTTTAAGGAATAATCATGAATTATTATAACTGAGTCATCCAAAGTCTTATGAACATCTAACTCAAAATAATCAGCGCCTACTTCTATAGCTTTCTTAAATGCAACCAACGTATTTTCAGGTGCTATCCCCGAAAATCCCCTATGAGCTATTATTTTAGTTTGAGCATTCACTGATATGAAACATACACAAAAAAAGACTGCTAGTAATATTTTATAAATTATTTTCATGTTCTTTTTACTTTTATTATTCAAGAAAAACTCCTGTTGCCAAAAATAAATAATTTACTTCCCCGTTTTAAAAATTTTAAAGTTATTTAACCTTTTTTAAAGCAAAATCGTATTAATAAAAAATTAAAAAAAATTGATACAAACCATGTCTGATATAACCTTAACTCATTTTCTTATTAATGTACACAGTTACGGTTAACAGACAATCTTTAGTGATTCTATAATTCAAAAAATTAAACAATGAAAAAATTATTTCTTTTAGCCCTAATTACTATAAGTTTATCATCTCATGCGCAAGTTTTTAATACTGCAGGAACTCTAAAAAAGAATAGTTTCTCAATTGGCCTTGAACCCGCAGTTCTCATAAATGGAGGCAATGAGTTTATGATGTTTTTCCACGGAGGATATGGAATTAAAAGTGGAATTGACCTTGGGGTACACCTGGGAGCAGGCAATACAACATATTTTGGTGCAGAAATCGAATGGGGCCTTGGCAAATATTTTTCTTTAACAACAGGAGCTCATAATTTCGGAAACTTCGGATTGGATGGTGCCCTTAACGCCACTTTTGGGATAACAAGTGGGGTGAATCTTTTTACCGGTCTTGATATGGATATTATATTTGCAGAACCAGAAACAGTGCTGCCTCTGTGGTTACCTCTTGGAGTTGAAATAGCAATTAAATCAAAAATGTCTTTTATTCTGGAGACGGAGATAAATATTACCGATAATGCTTATCACCTAATAGGAGGTGGACTTTCCTTCTATTTTTAAGTAAAATTATTTATCTAATTTTTTCTCTAGGCAAGAAAAGGGTGTATCTTGAAATGAAAGTTTTATTTCACCTTTTTCTTCATAGTTGCTATTTTTAAACAACGGTATAAAATAAGCATCTTGTTGAGAGAAATCACAACGAATTGATTCATATCCATCTTCCTTCGCTTTTTTCTCAACAAAATCAAGAATAGCCTTATCAATTTCAGGGTTTTGCCATTCGGGGTGAACAGCAATCCTATTTATTATAACAGATTTAGAAGCATCTGAATTCCAGTCTACATTTTTATATTCTTCCATCTGTTCGTTACTAAGCGTAAAAAAAGCAATGGTATATCCTTTAGATTGTACTATATACAAAGACTTCTTTTCGACATCACCATTCATTATATCATAATTAGGATATGAAGTATTCCAATGAAACAATCCACGTTTATTCATATCCCTAACGCATTCTCTTATTAAATACATTACGCTGAACAGATCCGTCTTTTTGGCTTCACGAATCAATATGCTGCTTTCTCCCATGTTTATATACTGGATGATAAAAGTTTACAAATCAAATATAATCAATTATAAAATAGATTGGAATATATTTACATAAATGTAAGTAAAATTTAGTGTTTTGCAATGCAATTTACTATAAAGCTATTACGTTTGCAGTAAAAAGTAAGAGCAGTTTAATGAAGTTTAGAAAGTATTCACATTTTTTATTACCCGTTCTGTTTGGACTAATCCTCTTGTATGCATGCGAACAAGAAAAAATCTATAGAAATACCGACGCCAGGTTAGAGTTCTCAACTGATACAGTTACGTTTGATACGGTATTTACAACCATCGGTTCTACAACCCAGAGACTAAAAGTATATAACCCTTACAATCAACCCATAGAGATAAGTTCTATTTATTTAGCTGGCTCTGATGATTCTTATTTTAGATTAAATATTGATGGAGAAAGTGTAAATAGTGTGAAAAATATTGAAATAGCATCAAAAGACTCTCTTTATATCTTTGTGGAGGTAACTGTAGATCCTACATTACAAAATGCCCCAATCCTTATCTCAGATTCAATTGTATTCGAGATTAACGGAAACATACAGGACGTTAACCTTGAAGCATGGGGCCAGGATGTACACTTCATAAGAAACGAAGTATTAAATACACAGGTTTGGAATTCTGACAAACCGTACCTAATATATGACACATTACTTGTTGATGGGGATCAGATCCTTACCATTACTGCAGGAACAAAAATCTACCTTCATCAGGATGCAGTAATAATAATTTTGGGAACGTTACATGTTCTCGGAACTGTTGATGAACCTGTAATCTTTCGTGGCGACCGTCTTGATAATGCATATAATGACTTATCGTATGATAAAGTTTCTGGTCAATGGTCTTATATTTGGTTACACCCTGTAAGTAAAGATAATATTATCAACCATTGCATTATAAAAAATGGAATTATTGGCCTACTTGTTGGCAATCCATATACGGATGAAACAACCAGTCTTTACATTAACAATTCCATTATTCATAACCACTCCTTTGTAGGAATCTATGCTATCAATGCCCTAATAAATGCTACAAACTGTCAAATTAGCGATTGTAAGTCTGCTAGTTTTATTTGTGAAAAAGGGGGGGATTACAACTTCCTGCATACAACATTTGCAAATTACTTTGGCCGGGGTGTATATGGACAAAACCGAGACAATACACCTTCAATTATTCTAAAAAATTATGTGGAAACAGATTCTGCTATTTATTATGCTGATTTAAAAAAAGCTTCTTTTAAAAATTCAATAATCTATGGTTCAGCCCAGGAAGAACTGGCAGTAAGTGCATACGAGGGCGCAGCTTTAAACTTTAAGTTTGAAAATTGTATTCTTAAAACATACGAAGACTCAATACCAGCAGAATATCCTGACAATTTCGTTAATGTGATCTTTAATGAGGATCCTAACTTTATTGATCTTGAAGATATCTACTATGAACTTGACACCTTATCTCCGGCAAAAGATATCGGCAACATTGAATTTATTAATGAAAGTTCTGTTGATGTCACTCTTGATTTAAAAGGAAATTCAAGGATTATTGATAAAAAACCAGATTTAGGGGCTTTTGAAAGAATTGAGCCGGAATAACAATTGAATTAGTTATTTTAATAATATTTAACACGAACAACTAATTTTCTAAATATGAAACTAAACCTTTTACTATTTGCATCTTTTATCTTTCTCTTTTTCGGGAATAATGAAAAACATACACTTTGTTCGCAATCAGAACCAGAATTTCGTTTTATGTTTTATAATACAGAGAATCTTTTCGATACGTATAATGATTCTCTAACGCAAGACGATGACTTTCTTCCTGAAGGGAATTACCACTGGACAAGAAAAAGGTTTAATGATAAAATCAACAAAATATATAAAGTAATTGCTTTGATTGGTGGTTGGAACCCTCCAGATATTGTTGGGCTTTGCGAAATTGAAAACAGGTATGTCCTGGAACAACTAACCCAAAACACCCCTCTTTTAAAACATAATTACCAGGTTATACACAAAAATTCTCCTGATAGAAGGGGAATCGATGTTGGATTATTGTACAATCCAAAAACAGTTATACCTATTAAAAAAGAATTTATTAAAGTAAATAATCCCAAAGATCCTCTATTCCTAACAAGAGATATTCTCTACTTTAAATGTCAAGTAAAAAACGATACACTTCACTTCTTTATAAATCACTGGCCTTCCAGGTGGAGTGGACAATTTCAATCCGAAGAAAAACGGTTGCTGGCTTCAACAACATTACGGCATAAGATAGATTCGTGTTTATCGTGTAACGATAAAGCCAAAATAATTGTAGCTGGTGATTTTAACGATACCCCTGACGATAAATCCATCTCTGAAATTCTAAGAGCAAAAATGGACTTTGTCTCACCAAAAGAATCAGACATGTATAATTTATCTGTTGCTTACTGTGGAAAATATGAAGGAACTCATAAATATGGTGAAGAATGGAGTTGCCTCGATCAAATTATTGTATCCGGTGAATTATTAAAAGAAAATGGCATTTCTACAACTCCTTCTATGGCTCATGTCTTTTCTCAATCATTTTTACTGGAAGGGGACAATAAATTTAACAACCAAAAACCTTTTAGAACCTATGTTGGAATGAAATATAATGGTGGGTTTAGCGATCACTTACCTGTTTATCTTGATTTATTTACTAAGTAAATTTTTATTAAAAAACTAATCTTTTTGACTTCTTCAAACACAATTTATTTTTCAATTTTGTAGGATGGAAGAAATTTTTGTTTTAACACTTTCGCATCACCGGAGATTTGGAGAGATAATACTACCTTATTTCATTGAAAAAAAAACCGGCGACGAATTCTATAAAGTAAAAGAAAGATTAACACTTGCAAACCTGGATACGCACAAGAATAAGCTTGATGACAATAAAATAGCCGTTGTTAAATTATGTGAAGAATATAATGATTCAACAATCGTAAAACTTTTTGCAAAGAAAAAAATAAGTACCAAAGATTTTTTACAAGATATTGACGACGAATTTATTTCCAATCACATAAGGCCATATATAGAAAAACGCATTCAAAAAATTACCCAGAAGATTCTTGAAAATAATTATTTGTTCTATCATAAAACCCTGTTAAACAACATTTACGAATCTGATAAAATATCCTTTGCAAATAAATCTGCCCAAACAATTTTCAATTTCGAAAAAACAGAAGAAGGAACAAAATATTTTCTTACCATAAAACACGATGATAATGAAATAAATCTTACTGAAAAAGCTGGTTTTATCATTGCAAATGATCCCTGTGTTTTAGTACTTGAAAACACGCTTTTCCGATTTGAAGATATCGATGGAAAGAAACTCCTCCCCTTTTTCATTAAAGAATTTGTTTTCATCTCGAAACAATCTGAACAAAAGTATTATTCATCATTTGTTCTTTCAACACTTAAAAAATATAAAGTAAACGCAAAAGGATTTGATATAATTGACGAAGAAATTAATCCTGTTGCTCAATTATCCCTTGAAAACAGCATTAGTACCGAACCGGTTTTTATTCTTCGATTCAAATACGGAAAAAATCATTTAATTCAGAAGAATTTTTCAAATAACACACTGGTTACTTTCAAAGAAAGCCTGGAAGGATATTCTTTTAATAGAATTGAACGAAAATTAGGGTATGAAAACAATTACATTGCCATCCTCAATCAACTCGGACTTTCATCAAAAGACAAAATTACTTTCATTATAAAAAAACAGGAGCAAGAAATATCTATTTATGATTATATAAACTGGATAAACATAAATGAGAAAAAGATACGCGAAAATGGTTTTGAAATCATTCAAAAATATAATCCAAACGATTATTATCTTAGTTCATACAACCTAAAACTAGATGTGAACGATACTGAAGATTGGTTTGACATCCGGGCCTATGTTTTTTTAGAGGGGCACAGAATTCCTTTTCTTTCCTTTAAAAAGAATATTTCGAAAGGAATAAGAGAATATATTTTACCTGACGGAAAAATATTTATTCTTCCTGAAGAGTGGTTCTCACGTTATAAAGATTTGTTCTCGTTTACAGAAGGCGAAAGTGATGAAATAAAACTTAAGAAACAACACTTCACTGTTTTACAAGAAGTTTTAAAAGGCGTTGATAAGGAGAAATACAAAAAACTGGCAAACATTGAAATTAAACAGACAGAAGAAAAAATACCCGAAGGTGTTAATGCACAACTTAGGCCATACCAAACTGAAGGATTCTCATGGATGTTAAATCTACAGAGAAATAACTTTGGAATTTGCCTTGCCGATGATATGGGACTTGGGAAAACATTGCAAACACTTACATTGCTAAAAGCCTCCATTGATGCAAAAAGGATTGAAGGAAACAACAATCAGGAACCAATAATAAACGAGCAACTCTCCTTATTTGATACTCCTAAAAAAACAAAAAGCACAAAAGCAAAACCTTCTCTCATTATCACGCCAACATCACTGGTTCACAACTGGTATAACGAGATAAAAAAATTCATACCAGACACTTCCGTTAGCAGTTATGTTGGTTCAAACAGGATGCCTTTTAAAATGCTCTATAACAAGTTTGAAGTAATTATTACAAGTTATGGTATTTTAAGAAATGACATCGAAGAAATAACAAACACAGATTTTTTCTTCTGCATTCTTGATGAAAGCCAGGCTATTAAAAACCATGAATCAAAAACATATCAGGCTGTTTTACAAGTGGAAGCAGAACATCGTATTGTTTTAACCGGAACTCCAATTGAAAATTCTTTGAGTGACTTATGGTCTCAGATGAATTTCTTAAACCGCGGATTGTTAGGCAATTTTAATTTTTTTAAGAACGAATTTTTAACCCCTATCGAATCAAATAACGACGAAGTTCAACGGGAAAAATTAAAACAACTTATTCAACCTTTTATTCTAAGAAGGACAAAAAGCCAAGTTGCTCAGGATTTACCTGAATTAGATGAACATATGGTATTCTGCGATATGTCAGAATCACAGGAAAAATATTATGAGACAGAGAAATCAAAAATCAGGAATAATATTTTAGACAATATAAATAAAAATGGTGTAGAGAAATCATCATTTATTATTCTCCAGGCATTAACAAAACTCAGACAGATAGCAAACCATCCGGTATTAATTGATGAAAATTTCGATAAAAACTCAGGTAAATTTGATGATGTAATACGGAAACTTGAGAATGTAAAGAACGAGAACCACAAAGTACTTATCTTCTCTTCTTTTGTAAAACATCTTGATTTACTTGCTAATTTTTTTGAAGAAAACAACTTCAAATATTCCTCATTAACTGGTTCAACAACAAACAGGGAAAAAGTAGTCGAAGAATTTCAAAACAATGATGATATTCACTTCTTTTTAATATCTCTAAAAGCCGGAGGGGTTGGTTTAAATCTTACTGCGGCAGATTATGTTTTTATACTTGATCCCTGGTGGAACCCTGCAGCGGAATTACAAGCAATTGCAAGGGCTCACAGAATGGGACAGAAAAACAATGTTTTTGTATATCGCTTTATCTCAAATGGTACCATAGAAGAAAAGATCGTTAGCCTGCAAAAGAAAAAAAGTAACCTGGCTGATACATTTGTTAATGACAATAATCCTTTCAAAGGTTTAGATAAAAATGCTGTAATGGATTTAATTAGTTGATAAGTTTATAACTCCACTGGTTTACACAACCTTTTTTCGCTATGCCAGGTCCTATCGCATTTTTTACATTGATACCTGGCTTTCTTTTTTAACTCTTTATCTTCTTTACACAACTTTTTACTCATCACTATTTTTAATCGAAAACATCAATTTTAAAAAAGAGTTCAATCAGGTTATAAAACAAAAAGAAGCTGTCCAAAAAGTAACTCTGACAGGTCTAGCGACTCTGTCAGGTTTCAGCAATTGATTGATTTACAATCTGTCAGAGTTCAAAGAACCTGACAGAGTTTACAATCGAATGGCTTTTTGGACAGCCCCTTTTTAGAGAAATATTATTGTTTAACAATCCTATAGCTCTTGACTTTATCGTTGTAAGCAACACGAAGAATATAAATTCCTCTGGGTAGCCCAGTTATATCTACAGTCTCTTTATATCGTGTAATAATATCAACTTGTTTTGTTAATACCGCCTTTCCCTGGAAATCGAAGAATTGCATTATTACCCTTCCTGGTATCTTTGTATCCAAATCAACATATAAAACTTCATTTGCCGGATTCGGATAGATATCTAAGCTCAATTGCTCATCTAAGAACTGTTCTACATAGACAGATGTTGTATCTTCCAAAACATATACAGTACCCGATCCTACACAACCATTTGCATTTGTTACCGTAACTGAGTACCATCCTTCTTCACTCACGTTATGTACCCTTAATCCTTGGCCATCATCCCAAACCCATTTTATGAATCCGGAACCAGCATCAAGAGTAACAGGCAAATCGGTCTTAAGAGTGTCATCTACTGCATCTTCCATAAATTTCGGCACAGGCATAGCAAGCATACTCAATGTAATATTTAAAGTATCGTCTGTTTGTACCAAATCCCCTTCAAGCGCAGTAAATAATTTAAATGAATAATCACCTGCTTCGGACATATCCACTGCATTACTATAGGTATAATTAATTTTATCGCCTGGCAATAATTTTTCTCCCAGAGTTAACTGCTCAACAATAGCCTCTCCGTTATTTACACGGTAACCTAACTGAATAGATTCTCCTGCCAGGATTGTATCTGAGCCAAAATTCTCAAAATCAACAGCTACGATTTTCTCATCACTACCACATAAATCGGTTGGTTCTGTGAGTGCTATTACTCCAATATTAGGGAACCTGAATTGTAATGTAATCTCATCTTCTGTTGAACAACCATTTATTGTTGTTACTGTTACACCATAAGTACCATCTCCTGAGACAGTAATAGTACTATCGCCTTGTCCTGTACTCCAAAGATATGTATACGTTGGGTTATCATTTGCAACTAGTTTATAACTTGTTGTTCGGATTAATGTATCATTACCAAGTTCAACAACGGGATATCCATAAATTTCAATTGTTTCATTTATATCATCATTGTCCCTGTTAAGATCCCCTTCTAAATCAACAAAAGCTGCAAAACCATATTCGCCCGGTTCAGTAAAATTAATTTGGTCACTTAACTCATAACTCAAATGTGAGTTTGGTTTCAATTCAGAGGACAATGTTACACTCTCTTTGTGTATTATCCCACCATTTAATTGATAACCAATTTCAATATCATCTCCAGCATCCAATGTATCGGTACCTGAATTTAATATTATCATTTCTACAGTTACAGGCCCAGACGGCATACAACCAGTAACAGGACTTGTTATACCCAAAAGCCTTAAATCCGGCTGAACAATAGTAATTCTTTTTGAATCAACAGTAGAACAACCTTTTGAAGATGTAATTGTAAGTGTATAGTCATTTGTAGTAGAAATAATAGTACTCGCACTATCCGAGCCTGTACTCCATAGATATGAATATCCAGTTGTTTCATTAACAGACATCGTATAAGAAAGTGCTTTTACAAGAGTATCCTGGCCTAGTTCAAATTCCGGGAACCCATAGAAATATCTAATATCATGGACCGTATCATTAAGCGAGTTAATATCACTACTAGCCAATGAGAATGCTTCTATATCAATTTCAATTGAATCTGTTGGATTAGCAAACCACTCTTTTTTACTAAACTCATAGACAACACTTTCATCAGGAAGTAAATCAACATCAAGAATATAAACATCAGAAACTAGACTTCCTCCATTTAGGGTATAACCAACATCTAAACTAGCTCCTTGATAGACTGTGTCTGTTCCCTCATTTGCGATCTCTATTTTCACATTAAAACTATCAACAGGCACACATGAAGTCTGAGGAACAAGGATTGAAGTCAACCCAATATCTAAATAATCAAACTTAATGTAAACGCTATCATCATCCGGACACCCATGTTCATCTGTAATTGTAAGTGAATGGTATCCTGTATCAAAAATAGTATCTCGTTGGGTTGTTGCTCCTGAACTCCACAAATAGGTATCGAAGGTACCTCCATTTAGTATTTTACTCTTAACATATACCGTTGTACTATCCCCCATTTGAAAACCTGCATCATCTAGAATCTCAAGCGTTGGGTAACCAAAAGACTCAACCGCTACAGAAAGGGTATCATTTGTTTTAGTTATATCCCAACGATAATCAGAATATATCTTAAAATCATAAACAGACTCGAGACTGCTCATATCTACAGACTCTTTATCAATGGTAAATGTAAGGACGCTGTCCGGGTAAAAACGCTCAGCCAGGAAGAAAGTATCTGAAGTTACTTCCAATCCCTCAAATTCATATGTAATATAGATTGTATCATTAATCTCAAGAGTATCCGTACCTGTATTTTTAATGTTGACATCAATAAAAACTTCTGACCCAAATTCGCAACTTGAAACTGGAGAAGCCAAACTATCTACAGTAATATCAGGAATTAGCTTCATCACATTTACTGTATCTTCAGTTATACATCCTGTCCCATTTGTATTTGTTACAGTAAGATAATGATCTCCGGAAACCGAAACATTGTATTCCCGATCTGTAATATTGCCCGGTTGCCACAAATAATCGTAATCCACATCATAAATTGGGCTCAACACAAGTGTATCCGGTCTGGCAGTACGTATTGTATCCTGTAAATCTGTTTGGGGATTGGGATAAATTGTTATTGATAAACTCGCCGTATCATTAGAAGTTGGCCAATAATAAAAAGGTTCATCTTCAATAAGTGTATATACATCGATATCATAGTTCCCTGCTCCTGACAAATCGATCTCTTTATTCGATTTTAATGTGACAGAATCATTTACAAAAAGATCAGACTCAAGTAAAAGTGTGTCAATAATAGTCCCATTATTTGTTGCATCAATACCAAAAATAATTGTATCTCCGGCTTGTAAGTGACTTATTCCAAAATTCTTTATTGTAAAACTTATTCGATTGTCATTTACATTCTGACAAGCATCTGTTATTGAATCAATAGAAACAACACCAATATCATATGGAGCTTTGTACAATTTAAAATTATCTATAAAAATACCTTCTCCATTTGTCGCTGCATCACTTTTAAACCGGATTCTAAATTTCACCTGTGTTTCATCATCTAATATATCCGGAAGGACTTGACGCTCTCTTGTCCAGGTTGAATAATTTTTCGACCACCCTTCATCTCCATCAAGTGATGTTACGGTACTATTATACCAATTCCAATCGTATGTGTAGGTATGTGCATCTACAGAATTCCATGTTTGACCATTATCTGTTGTATATTCTAGTATAGCGCCGTCAACCCCTTCCTGAACATCAGCTTTGTGATAAAAATCTATTATTTTAGGCAATGTATCACCTAAATTAAAACATACACTTTCTACCCACGAAGAATCTAAATTCTTATAATTTCCAACAAGTTTTGTTGCCCAGGCATTTAAACCAGATTGTGCCCCATCGTTAGGATATCCCCATTCCCATGTGTTATTTTCGTTACCATTTGACACCCATAATCCTTGTTTTTCCTCAAAACTTTCAGCATAAGGAAGATCGATAGTAGGTTGAATATAAAGCGAAGCAAAAACTGTATCATTTTCCCTGTATTCATCGGATGGTAAATCAGTTGCCAGAATTACATCATAAGAACCTGAGGTTGTTAAATCAACACGTTTCGAGAAAGTAAAAATCATACTGTCTTCCGGGGCTAAATTTGCATTAAAGATAGTATCATAAACTATAGAGTCTCCCCCATAGAAACTATAAAATATAGGAATCGTATCACTGCAAACTGTCGGCCCATGATTTTTCACTTTAACCGTTACGCTATCTGAAGAGCTGTGACCACAACCTGTTCCCGGGCTAATCAACTCTGAAATAGATACATCATTAGCGATATAATCACCAGCTAAAACAAAGTTATCTATGTTCCATCCACTGGCAACATTTGTAATATCTGTTGGCCCTGCATTTATTCTTAAGATAATATTCTCTGCCCTGTCGATCTCAAGTGTATCTAAATCTAAATCCTGGAAACTCCATGAATCAAGGGACCAATCCCCCAAGTATTTTTTTACGGTTCGCCATGTAGCTCCATTATCTGTTGAAAGATATACAATGAAATCTTTATCGTATGATTCTTTGTTAAGCCAAAGTTGATAAGCCAATTTCAAATCTTTATAATAGTAAGCATCGAATGATTTAGTCTGCGCATAGTAATCCGACGAATAATTGTTTAAATAATCTCCATCAAGTGTTAAATCTGTCCCCAATACATTATTCCCCATATATGCTATTTCAGGATCCGGACTTCCTCTTTTTTGAGTTGCCCCAATGCCTCTAGGCATATCAATTTGAAAATCGCCCAACAGGTAATCCCAAGATGTAGATGATTCAAAATCATCAAAAAATATTTCATCTTTCATATATACACTGCCTTCCGGATTTATATCTAAAGTTGGCAGTGAATAATTTAATGGCGCTGAAGTAGTATCGCCATCAATAATATAGAACACGGAATCACCTTGTTTATAGAGATATTCATTAAATACTATTTCTGATGTATCTAAACTAATATCTATTGAATTTTGTAATAATTTTGCATCTAAAATATTCCCATGGCTGTCTGTTGAATCCGGATCGTAAGTAACCCATAGATAAGATTCCCCATAGGGAATTTCATAATCCAATCCTGAAAATGAGGCTACAGGACCAGCAAAACTAACAGCACTTCCAATTGGATTATGAGGAGAAAAATATTGTCTATCGGTATAAAATAATTTCACACCAGAATCTTCAATATCATCAATATCTGTTCCTTCAAATTCAATATCCAGAGAGTTTAATATTAAATCACCAGCATTACCAAAAATATCTAAATCTATTCGCATTACAGGGGTATTGTCTGAATGCGGAGTTGTAAAAGACACATCCGATTGTTTTATATCAAAATCAGTGATATGCTTTGGAATAACACCTCTTTCTGTAATTTGTATAGAATCTATACATGTACCATATCCATAATGTGTTTCTCCTTCAAAAGCAATATAAACCGTATTACTCAACAAGGTATCTGGAATAAAAAGCGCTTGTTCTGTCCAAACGTCGACCACATCTATATATTCTTCTAAAAGTGTCCAAGAGCTATCAATATGAGGTTTGCAATAAAGTCTTAAACGATCCCAATCCTGAGATTCAAATCCCCACTCATCCTGGGCATGCCAAAATGTTAACTCTGGTTTTTTTGCGCCGCTTAAATCAATTGCCTCTGTTACTAATTTTGTTTTAAACCCAACTTCAAAAACAACCTGAAATATTGCATTCTTCTCCCCGTTTATTGCTGAACTTGGAAATTTTTGATTTATATCCGGATCCTCATAACCTCCATCTTCTGTTCTCCAATTAAGACTTCCTGATTCTACTTCCTGGTTCCAACTTGTTGGTATACCGTCTTCAAAATTTTCACTAAAATAAATCTGGGCATTTATATTAATAGTGCAAATTAAAAAAAGGAAAATAGGAGTTAATTTTTTTTTCATCACTATATCTTTTATTTCTTCATAATCAAAAGGGCATTAGCACAAAAATTATTGTAAACAACTCTTTTACAGCAAAATTTACATTTCTTCCAGTCTGCCTCTCAACAAGCTTTATACGGCCCATGTTGTAAAAAGTTTGCGATTATCCATAACCAAATTATTGGCTTATACGTAAGAAGAAAAAAACACCTACAAAAAAACAACATGAAATCATTTGAACGAACCAATAGAATGAAGGCGTCAAAATTATTTTTACTAGGTAGTTTAATTTTGCTAATTAATTTTGAGTTGTTTTCTCAAAAGGACAATGAGTTTTGGTTTGCTGCTCCAGCAGTTACCAAAGATCATTCTGCAGAAACCGGCACGAATTGCCTTGGAACTACTAAAATGGGTGCTGCCCCTGTAAGTTTAAATTTCACGAACACAAATGACGCAGATGCTATTGTTACAATAGAACAACCTGCCAATGAGTATGATGCATCCACAAATCCCAATGGTTTTTCCCCGATAATAATTACTGTTCCTGCTAACAGTTTTTACCGATATGAACTTTGGGGCAATGATCTTTGTATTGCAGCAAACCAGGCAATGAGAAAAAATGTTGAAACCAGGATAGATCCCACTGTACCAACAACCGTTTTAAAATCAGGTTTACATATAACTTCAACCGAATATATAACCGCTTATTATGAAGTTGAAGAAGCTAACAATTCAGACATTTTTGCTTTAAAAGGATCAAATGCTTTAGGAGATGAATTCTTTGTACCTTTTCAAACAAATAAGGAAAATGTAAGTTTTACAAATCAGCCTGCTTATTCATCTATAAATATTGTTGCTGTAGATGCAGGAACGACTACAATAACAGTTTACCCAACCAATGAGGTAATAGGTTGGGGTTCTGCGCCTTTCAGTTTTACATTACAACAAGGTCAAAGTATTTCGTTGGTGCCTGGTAAAGATAATGGAGGTGGGAGTTACACCATTAATAGGGCCCCAGCAGACAGACTTGCGGGGACACGAATAGTAGTCTCAGGAAATAAGCGGGTTGCTGTAACCACTGGAGATGACTCTGTGCGTGGGGACTCTGGTTGTTATGATCTGATTGGTGATCAATTAATACCTGTTGAGGCTTTGTATACTGATGGCTCAAGAGAGGCACTAGTCGGAACAGAATATGTTGTAATGCAAGGAGATTTAGGAACTGGCAACAATGACCGGCTTTACATTGTTGCTACTGAAGACAACACTGACGTTACTATTACGGATGTCGATGGAGGAGGTAGTGTTACAATTAATAATATGATGAGCCAGGATCAAGAAACATATGTTATTGCCACAGCAGAGCCAACTACTTATATCGAATCAACAAAGCCTGTATATGTTTTTCATGTTACCGGAGCAGGCGGAGGATGTGAAATCGGAGGTTCTATATTACCATCTGTTTCTGGCTGTACAGGATCTTATGATGTAGGTTTTTCAAGAGGAGATGACGGAAATAAAGACTTTTTATTAAACATAATGATACGGGAAGAAAATGACAACGACTCTGCTCGTTATGCTTTTACGTTTAATGGTACAGCCAGACCTGATTTAGGCGACGATTTTGAAAAAGTTCCGGGAACAAAATGGTGGGTCGGACAATTTGACTTTGATTCAGAAGTATCCGAGTACACAAAAAATATTTTAAGCAATTCAAAAAGTATTTTTCACCTGGGTACTTTAAACGGAGGAAGTTCTAATGGTGGAAACTATGGCTATTTCTCTGATTATTCAAGTGTAAGTGGAAGATCGTATGTGAGTGGTGTAGGTCAAGCTGGAATTAAAATGTGTTATGGAGAAACGGTGCAACTCATTGCCGAAGGAGGATTAACCTATGAATGGTTAGAATATGATGCAACATCAGGCAGTTATAGCCTTGGTCGATTTCTTTCTGATAATTATGCCCAAAAACCATATGCTACTCCTTTCTCGTCAATTAAATATAGTGTAGTAGTAATGGGGGCCTGTAACCTTTCTGATACTGTAGGTATTGAATTACTGGTGGCGGACTCATTAAGTGCCGAGTTTGAAACAGATGTTGCATTTGGATGCGCACCGCTGACAGTTAACATAAATAATACATCTTACAACAGTCAAAAAGATTACTGGTATATTGACGGGGTTTTTAACACATTTGATTCGCAACCAGACACTTTTGTTTTCAATAATGTTAGTGATACTGCCAGGGATTATACAATAAGATTAGTTACTCGTAACTCATATTGTTCTAAAGCCTATGAGAAAGATATAAGAGTATTTCCAGAAATCCATGCTGGATTCTTTATTTCCGATACAGTTGGTTGCTCTCCTTTCAATGTTCAATTTAACGATACAGCAAGTGGTAATATAGATACTATCTCGACCTCTGGTTATTTGTGGGACTTTGGAGATCTGAGTTCCTCCAATGAGCGAGAACCTTTGCATACATTTACCAACATAACAACTAGTTCACAAATACTAAACATACAACAAGTCGTAACTTCCCCATTTTTATGCCGGGATACAGCGAACCAGGAGATAACGCTTTTACCCTATATTGAGGCTGCTTTTACAGCGAGCCCTTCGGTTAGTTGTTCTCCCTTAGAAATAGAACTGGATCCCCAGAATTCAATTGGTGTAGATACTTTTTTCTGGCATATATACGACTCCAAATATGTGTCCGATAGTGTCTATACTGCTACAAATGAAAACATAATACCATTCTATCATAGCGATAATACGCAAATAGCCCCGGATAGTATTTACATCGGCCTTATCACCCGAAACGACGAAGGGTGTTACGATACGGTTCAAGAAAAACTATTTGTTGTCTATCCTGAGGTACATTCCCTATTTACCCCATCGACAGACACAATCTGCGATTCTCTCCAGATTACTTTTGACAATCAATCTGTTGGTTACAATTTACAATATTACTGGGACTTTGATGATGGTAATAGCCTGAGTGATAATACCGGAAATGATATCGACCATATTTTTTATAACCGGGGAGATATAGACAGTACATATTATGTATCATTAATCGCCCATTCAAATTACTTTTGTTATGATACTATGGATGTCCCTATCGTTGTGCATCCTTTCGTAAATGCACATTTCACGGTAGAACACCAGAATAATTGTGCCCCGTTACAAACGAATATTTATAATTCATCTATTAATCCGCCCGGTTCTACCTTTTATTGGGATACGGGGGATGGTTATTCATTTAACCTCGGGGTTAAATCCGATTTCTCTCATGAATTTACCAATACGAGTGATAATACAGATTCAACATATACAATTAACCTGAGGGTAGTTACTCCTCAAGGTTGTGAATCTTTGTTTGATAAAGACGTTCTTGTATACCCGGAAGTTGTTCCAAGTTTTACTTTAAATATCGACGAAGGCTGTCAGCCATTGCTTGTTAATTTTACCAATCAATCCCAGGGAGGAACACTTACTTATGATTGGGACTTTGGCGATCAATCCTCAAAAACAGACTTATCCAAAATTAATTTCCAGAAAACATTTGAGAATGCTTCGAGCAACGACACAACATATTACATCAATCTGTTGGCAATGAATGCTCATGGATGTTCAAATTCTTTTATAGATAGTGTTCTTGTATATGCATTTATTGAAGCTGATTATGATTTAGCAAATCCAGATTCCTGCTCGCCATTCCCGCTAGATATAAGTAATACTTCAAGGGGAGGAATTGCTGATTACAACTGGGAGTTCGATGACGGTTCTGCTCAAAGTAACTTATATGAACCTTCTCATACTTATACAAACACCACAGATAATATTATAAACCGAAACCTGCGGTTAGTAGTTAAAAACACACATGCTTGTTATGATACACTCATCAAAGAGGTAAAAGTATATCCTGAAATTGTTGCCGATTTCACAACAAGCGACGGCGTCTATGAAAACTGTCAGCCTTTTGATGTTCAGTTTGTAAACAACTCAAATATCCCTGCAACAAATTTCAAATGGGACTTTGGCGATGCAGGAGGATCTGTATTAGGAGCTCCTGATCACCTGTTTACCAATTCAGGTACAATTGACAGCACTTATACCGTAACGCTTACTGCCACTTCAGATTATGGTTGTCGTGATGTAATTTCAAAAGACATTATTTCATACGCATTTATTGAATCGAGCTTTGCTGTTGAAAATACAGATAGCTGTTCTCCTTTTCCACTAAGGATTAACAACCTATCTCCTGGTGGTGTTGATGAATTTTTCTGGAATTTTGGAGATGGTTCTTCTGTCTCAAATCTAAAAACACCAACCCATACTTATTCTAACAAAACAAATTCTGTTATCTATCCTACATTAGAGTTAATTGTTAAAAATCAGCATGCTTGTTATGATACCATGCAACAACAGATAACAGTATTCCCTGAAGTAATTGCGAATTTTAGGACTGGAGACGGTCTATACGAAGCATGTCAACCATTTGCTGTTGATTTTGTGAATACATCAAATGTCCCCGCAAAGTATTTTATCTGGACAATGGATGATGGAACATACTCAATAGAGGAAAATCCTTCCCAAATGTTTGAAAATTATTCGTCAACCGATCAGACTTACCATGTAAACCTATATGCAGAGTCAGAATATCAATGTATTGACGATACTACGATAGATATAATGGCATACGCATATACAGAAGCAGCATTCTCTGTTGATGATAATGATGTTTGCTACAGTTACCCAATTGAAATCACAAACGAATCTTCACCTGGTTCTGTTCAATTTGATTGGGATCTGGGTAATGGAGAAACCAGAAATGATGCCAATGGATTTACGTATACATGGCTTGATGAAACAGAGGGACGAACATATAATTTAAGTTTAACCGCGAGGAACTCACACGGCTGTTCTCATAACTTAACCATGCCAATTGAAATATTCCCCCAGGTAAGGGCAAAAATTGCTTTCTCTGATTCCACAAATTGCCATCCGGTGTTCACGAAACTCTTTAACCTATCTGAGAATGTTGATTCTAATGACAAGTTTTATTGGGATTTTGGAAATAATAGCGGTACTTCATCGTCATTCCAACCCAATGATCGTGAATTTACAAATGAAGGGTTGACCGATAAAATTTATGATGTAATTCTAAAAGCCGAAGAAAGAGACAATGGTTGCTATGGGTATGATACCTTACCAATAACTGTTCATGCGGTTCCTATAACATCATTCGAGTTAGTTGGCGGATTAACAAAAGGCTGTCCTTATTTCCCTGTCGATATCCTAAATACGACAAGTCCTGTTCAGGATTATGCAAATACGTATCAGTTTATTTTTGGCGACAAAACTTCCCCTGTAATAACCATCAATAAAGATAACGTAACCCACGATTATGATAATTTAACTTCTGTAAATCAAAATTATAATTTAACGCTTATTACAAGCTCTGCAATGGGATGTAAAGATACTGCATTCCAGACAATAACTGTGCATCCGAGGGTAACTGCCGGTTTCCAGGCAATGGGTGCTACAGAGGCATGTAGTCCGTATATCTTAGAGTTTGAAGATAGAAGTGTTAACGAAGATGTGTATGAATGGAGCTTTGGAGATGGAAATATTTCTTCCGATGAATTCCCATCAAACAGGTATGTAAATGATAGCGACAGCATTAGGACTTACAAAGTTCTTCTAAAGGCCATATCTGATTATCAATGTTGGGATACTACGTCAACAGTTGTTACAATTTATCCTCAGCCGACGGCATTATTTTATGCCTCTCCGCATTCTCAATATTATCCTAATGCTACTGTTGAAATAGATAACAGGACAAACCATGAAACCATATGGAATTATGATTGGGACTTTGATGACAATACTACTCATCAGACAAGTTATGAACCCGATCCTCACACATACGGATACTGGGGCGAATATAAAATTAAGTTGAATGTATGGAGTGATTATTGTGCAGATTCAATGTCAAGAATTATCACAGTATACCCTGCCTTACCAATTGCCCAGTTTGATACTTCGGTACAAGGATGTGTCCCATTTACTGTAACATTCTTAGATAATTCAATTTACGGAACAACACATAGCTGGGATTTCGATGACGGTAATACTTACATCTCTGGCCCGGGTAATAATCATGAAGAACAACTTAGTGAATGGGGCGAAGAAGTAACGCATACTTTCACAAAAGCTGGCTTATACAATGTAGTTTTAACAATCGAAGGTGATGGAGGAACTGATCAAACAAATAATATAATTGAAGTATATCCACTCCCCGAAGTAAGTTTTGACATCGCCCCAAAAACGGTAATGCTACCTGATGAGAAAATACAGACTTTCAATAGTACTGTGGCTAAAGAAGGTTATCAGTGGCTATGGAATTTTGGTGATGGAGGATATTCCAGCAGTAAAGAACCCGACCATTTATATACAGAATTGGGATTATACGATATTTCTCTCACTGTATGGACTGAACATATGTGTGTTGACTCACTAATACTAGAGCAAATTGTATCTGTTGAAGGTGCAGGAGTAATGGAATTTCCAAATGCATTTGTACCTTCCCTAAGTGGCCCAAGTAATGGAAGTTATTCTATTAACAGCCCTACAACTAGTGTTTTTCATCCATATCATGATGGAGTTGTAGATTACAGGCTTGAAATTTACACACGTTGGGGCGAACTTATATTTGTTAGTGATGATGTTAATATTGGTTGGGATGGTTATATCAAAGGTACGCTTGCAAAACAAGATGTTTATGTATGGAGAGTAAAAGGAACTTATACGAATGGAAATCCGTTTGTAAAAGCAGGCGATGTAACATTACTTATTTCCCCTAATCAGGTTGAATAAGCTTTAAATTCGACAATCTCATGTTAGAAAATAACAATACTGAAGTTGGAGAAAACAAATCCGATCTATCAACAGATTTTGTTATAAAATATAAAAAAAAGAAATTACAGCTACAAATTGCACTTTCTCGGGATTATTTGAGGGATTCTAGAGTTGCATTTTTTTTAACAAAAAATTGAACATAATATTTCTCTAATTTATTTTTATGCTTTAGAGGATATTTTTAATTTTGCAAACCTTATATTAAAAATTAAAATTTCTTTAAAATGGGAAAAGGAGACAGAAAGACAAAAAAAGGTAAGCTATTCAAAAGCAGTTATGGCAATAGTAGGCCAAGAAAGACTAATACGTACAAAAGTCCGGAAGTTGAAAAATCAACTGAAGAGTAAAATATAATACCGAAGGTTCCTTTTTAGGGACCTTTCGTGTTATAGCATAAGTATTAAATCGCTAAGTTCCCGTTTAGGAACATGATGAACACCATCTTTATCCCGCCAATATTTAATATCTCCATCTTCCCCTAATTCCTCTATCACTACCTCTTCTTTAGGTTTGCCCAGTGCCAATACATACAAAATATCCAAATGTTCCGGGATTTCCAGGCTTTCTTGTAACTTTTTTCTATTTACCGAACCGATTATACAACCACCAAATCCTTTCCCTACAGCTCCTAACAACATACTTTGTATGGCAATACCATCATCACAAAAAATATTATCCGACAAACTGGTATCTTTTAATATAACAATATAAGCAGATGGCCTTTCTCCTTTCTCTGGCCCATTCCAATTCTTTAAATACCCAGCCCACATAAGTGTTTGAAAAATCATCTCATTTTTTTCCTCATCATTTGAGATTATATATTTTAAAGGTTGCATGTTTTTTGCAGAAGGAGACAATCGTGCCAGATTTATGAAAGAATACAAATCCTCTATAGAGATTTTTTCTGATTCATAAAATCTTCTGTAACTTCTGTTCTTTAAAATTAAATCTTGTATCATAATTTTTCTGTTAAATTTTAAATCAATACAAATTGGTACTTTGTGAACAATCAAAAATAAATTATAATGTTGCTAAAAAATATAAACACATGAAAAAAAAAATCCTATTCTATATTATCTCTGTTATTTTCCAAACATCATACAGCCAATCCCCTATTGAGCTAATCCAGAAAATGATCGATGAAGAAGCAAAGATTAAAAGTCTTAAACTTACAATGGTCATGAACGAACGAATAGATGGGAAGATGTCTAAAAGCAAAAGTGACTTTATGATATCTTATTCACCTTTTCAACTATATATGAAGCAGGAAATTCCGATAGAGGGAATGGAAATACTCTATTCTGAGAATAAAAATAACAATAAAGCATGGGTAAATACGAATAGTTTCCCATGGGTAACATTATCTATTGATCCCAATAGTAACTTAATGAGAAAAGATTATCATCATTCAATATTTGATTCCGGATATCGAAATTTCTCAAATATCGTTCGCTATCTGATAAATAAAAATTACAATAAGGTTGATGAGATACTCTCTTACAACGGAATAAAAACGATAAACGGCTATCAGTGCCATCAAATTATGTATACAAGTCCATCTTTTGAATACTTTAATTATATAACGAAAAATGAAATAACACTAACTGAACTTGCAAAAAAATTTTATGTAAATGATTATATGTTGATTGAAAAGAATCCCGGCCTTATTGATTTCGATGAAGTAAAAACCAACAAAAACCTAAAAATTCCCAGTGACTATGGTAAAAAAGTTATAATAAACCTTGATATAAAAAATCATTTACCCAGAAGTATCCATATTTACGACGAAAAAGGATTATATGAAGAATATTATTATACAAATGTCATGATAAATCCGCCACTTGTAGAGAACGATTTTAATCCAGACAATAAAAAATATAACTTCTAGCATAATCTTACGTTAAACTTTTCATTGTGTATTTCAGCAAAAAAGAGTTTTGATTATTATTATTATTATGATAATTCTTTTAACTTTATGGTAATGTTTAAAATTAATGTACATTAAATAGTTAATAACATGGCTTTAAAACATGTTAAGTATTGTTTACTTCTTCTGATCTACACGCTTAATGCTTCTGGTCAATATCTAATTGAAGACACTGAAAAAGAGCGGGTAGCCAAAAACAATATAAAAGTAAAAACTGAATGGGAACATTCATATAGCGATGGAAAGGTAGATGCTAACGGAACTAAAATATCAGTAACCAAATTTGATAATAATGGTAACATCCTTTCTAAATTATCTTATCGGTTTAACGGTGATACTTCAACATATGAAAACAGCAAGTATGACCCAAAAGGAAATCAAGTTGAGTTTTCCAAATACGATGGAAAAAGAAAAATGTATACTGTAAAAACATACACTAAATATGATCCAAAAGGAAATAAAGTAAATGAACGGGGACAACAAGGAAATGCAGGAGATTATTCTACTTATTACAAATACAACAGCAACGGAGAGCTAAGTGAAATATATTATTACAGTAACAATGAGTTAACAGAAAAAAGGGTAATATCAAATGCCGGCAATATCAGAGAAATTATAATCTACAATGGATCGAACCAACAAACTGGAAAAATCTCAAAAACATATGATTCAAAAGATAACCTGCTACAAGAAACAACCTATGGTGCAGATGGCAGCTTAAAAAAAGATTTTAAGTATAAATACGACAGCAAAGGACGTGCTATTGAAGAGGAACAAAATTCATATGGCAGATTAAATATTAAGAAAACATTTACATATGATAATTCTGATAATCTAATCAAAATTGTTTATGAAAAACCAGGAAGCAATGCTTTTACTAACAACATCTATACTTATGACACAAGGGGGTTACTTGTACAAGAGCAATGGTTTAATGAAAGTAAAAATAAATACTCATTCAAAAAATATAAATACAGCAGTTCTGGTAATTTAATTGAAGCTAACTGTTATTTTGCCCAATTTAATTCACAATACGTATATAAATACCAATACGAGAATTATTAGGCACTTGCTAATTGATTTACAGAGCTGACAGCACTTAAAATCAAAACTTTTTCCATTAACATTAAAAGTTCATTTGGAATAATTGGTTTAGCTATAAATCCATCACAACCAAATTTAAGGCAAAGTTCTTTCTCAAAATTAAATGCAGATGCTGTTTGTGCTATTACAGGAATGTAAGGACGATATTTTTTTATTAGCCTGGTAGCTTCTCGTCCATTCAATCGGGGTATTTTAATATCCATTAAAACCAAAGAAATTGAAGAATCTTTAATACATCTGGCAAAAGCAGATACTCCATCAGATACATGAATTATCTTAATTTTTGTTGATTTTAAAATAATATCAAAGTATTTTTTGCTGATATGATCATCCTCAACAACTAAAACAGTATGGTTGGACCAATCTTTTTGCATTAATTTTTGCTAATAGCTTAATTTAGTATCGAACAATTACAACGTTGTAATTTCATTCTATGCAAATAAAAAAAATATATTTGTAATAATCAAAATCTTTAAAATGAATTATGAATTTTTTCTGTAAACACCTTTATATACCTATTATAGCACTTTTTGTTTTTACACAAAAATCTATATCTCAAGAAATTAACTACAATATCGGTTTTAAAGGAATTCTCGACAACAGAGAATTCTTTACGAAGTACTCTCCTGATTACACTGTATTTGGATCATTATTAAACACTGATCTAAATTTTAAATCTGGAAATAATAATATAAATATTGGATTAAATTATTTCTATGAATTTGGAGATATTGAAAACTTGAGTAAACCAAAATTTCATGCAAATTATCATTATCAGGGTGAAAGTGATGAGTTCTATTTTGGTATTTTTAAAAGAGAAAATCTAATTAATTTTCATAGAATATTATTAAACGATACATTGTTGTATTCAAGACCTTATGTTGAAGGAATTTTTTATAGCAAAAAATTTAATAACGCCTCAGAACAAATTTGGATTGACTGGACGAGCCTTCAGTCATATACTGTCAGAGAGACTTTTCTTGTTGGACAATCTGGTTTAATAGACCTTAATCCTTTCTTTATCAAACATCAACTTCTAATACTTCATTATTCGTTAACAGAGCAAAGTGGTCCGGATGAGCATATCAGAGATAATTTTGGCGCTATCCTGGAAGCAGGAAAAAAAATAGAATCCTTCTCTTTTTTTGATTCAGCCTCATTTTCTTTGGGGGCAATGTTAGGGGTAGATAGAATACGAAGTGTTTATAGCTGGCAAACTCCAATCGGTGCCCTTATTGAAGGAAATATAAGCTATAATCGTTTCATGCTAAGCGGGCTCCTTTATCTTGGAGAAAAACAGAATATGTTTTATGGCGATAAATTCTATACTGCAGGTAATTATAGCAGATGGGATCTTACGATTAACCTATGGAACAAGAAAAATATAAAAGGAGAGATTGTATATACATTGCATGTTGTAGACAGCACAATTGATCATGCGCAGGCAATTAGGGTATGGATCGATCTGGATTACCCAATCCATCTTGCCAGAAATCTAAATCCGTAAATTTCTTCTTACTCCTGAAAAAATAATCCACAGCAATACTTTTTTGATAGAGCAAAGTATTGCTTACCATCTCCTGCTGTCTTTCTTTTGACAGTTCTTTTCGTATCTTAACAAAATCTTTATATCCTCTTAGTATTGAAAAACAGAATTGGAATGAGAATGTTAAACAATATTTTATGAGGGCAAGCATATCCAGCAATATCTTTCCTATAAAGATTTTTTTAAATTGACTTTTAGGCGTGTTCTTATATAGATTATATAAACTATTTCTAAAATTTAGGTAGGTTTTATAAGGATTTTCCTTTGGTAATGTTCCTCCACCAACATGGTATACTGTTGATTGAGGCAGATAGAATATTTTATATCCCAGATTATTAATTCTCCAGCAGAGATCTATTTCCTCCATGTGAGCAAAAAAGCGATCATCTAAACCTCCTGCTTCAAAGTAAACATCTGATCGGATAAATAAGCATGCCCCACTAGCCCAAAATATTTCACTTTGACTTTCGTATTGACCTTTGTCTTCCTCAAGTGTGTTGAATATACGACCTCGACAAAAAGGATATCCATATTTATCAAGAAAACCTCCGGCTGCTCCTGAATATTCAAAATATGCTTTATTGTAATATGCCTTAAGTTTAGGCTGACATGCTCCTACATCTAAGTTATCTTCAAGAAAATTATATAATGGGCCTAACCAATTCTGTGTTACCTCAACATCTGTATTTAACAGGACAAAATATTTAGACCGGATTTCTTTTAGTCCTTTTGCATAACCACCTGCAAATCCGTAATTTTTATCTAACTGTATTACTTTTACTTTGGGAAAGTCATCCCGTAAAACCTCTATGGAATCGTCAGAAGAATTATTATCAACAACAATAACCTCGGTATTCGCTGTTGTAGAATGCTCTATAACAGAAGGCAGATACTTTTTTAAAAAATCTCTTCCATTCCAATTAAGAAGTACAACTGCTATCTCTGTCATTATTAATTAAAATCCTTCAAATTATTATTTCCATCTATTGTGTGACCACAACCAATATTCAGGAACTTCCCTAATAACAGATTCTAATCTATCAATGAACCCATCAAGAATTTCATGCTGTTTAGTATTGGCCCCATCTTTAAAAATCAATTCAAAAGATATGAGGTATTCGCCACGCTTCTGCTTACGAATATCCATAAATATAACAGCATGATTGTATTTTCTGGCAACCTTTTCCGGCCCCATAAAAAATCCTGAATCCTGGTTTAGAAATTTTCTCCAATAATGTATATTCTTTGCCCCGGCAGGTCGCTGATCACCTAAAAAATATACCGAACAAGGAATATTATTTTTGTAATTTTCGACCAACACTTTATAAAATTCTTTCATGGAAATTAACTTGCCTTTAAACCTAGACCTCACTTTAACAAAAAGCTTATCTACCCACTTATTTTTTAAAGGTTGATAAATTACCAGGAAGTCATTATTCACAAAAAGAGGAAAACGAAAAGACCATTCCCAATTTCCATAATGCCCTGAAATTATTGAGATATTTTTCCCTTCTTTCTGCAGCTGTTGTACTAATTCTATATCGCTATATTTATAATGCTTGTCAAGATTTTTTTTGGATATCGAGATCATTTTTATAGATTCTATCAGGAAATCACACAAATGATGGTAGAACTTATTTTTAATCTCAACAATCTCTGCTTCTGATTTTTCAGGAAAAGAATTACGTAGATTTTTTAGAACTACCTTTTGCCTGTACTTAATAAAATTGGCATTAATAAAATACAAAAAATCTGAAAAAACATAAAGTCCCCTTAGTGGCAATAAAGATAACATCCAAATAAAAAAATAGCCTATATATGCTAATACTTTTGACATATTATTTTTTTCTTTTTTCCATAAAATCATGAACAACAGTCAAGAATTCTTCATGTACATCACTATTTGAAGCTACAATTTCTCCCCCAAATAAATAATCATCTTTACCATTAAAATCTGTTACAATACCCCCGGCCTCTTTCAGGATAATTATTCCTGCTGCAATATCCCATGCATGAAGTCCGTACTCGTAAAAACCTTCAAACCTGCCACAAGCTACGTAAGCAAGATCAGTCGCTGCAGAACCTAATCTGCGTAACCCATGAGTTTTTTTCATAAAAAAGGTAAGGGTCTCCATAAATTCATCCATCCTGCCATAATCTGTATAAGGAAAACCTGTGGCAATAAGTGAATCACTTAATTTTGATGCTTTTGAAACTTTAATTTCTTTTCCATTTAAAAAAGCTTTACCTCCTTCGTACGCATAAAAACATTCTTTTGAAGCAACTTCGAGAATAACACCAACTACAGGAACATTATTTTTTGCTAAAGCAACACTTATTGCATATGGAGGAAGTCCATGTATAAAATTTGTTGTCCCATCTACCGGATCGATAATCCAGTTATACTCATCCCCTTTTTTTTGAGTTGTCCCTTCTTCTCCAATAAATCCTGCTTCAGGAACAATATTTTCCAATCCTGCGCATAATTTAATTTCAGAGTTTTTATCTACATGAGTCACAAAATTATTTAACCCTTTAACTTCAATTTTTGAGGCATTAAATTTTTCTCGCTCTTCTCTTATGTATTCACCTACCAGCTTAACAACTTCAATTGTTTGCTCACATATATTTTTATAATCCATATTTCTTTTTTTTGCAAAAGAATAAAAAATTAATAGAATCCTGAAATTAATATTGACACGATATTATAGAGGAAAAGAATATAATTACATTGTAACTTTCTCTGTTTCTAATACTTTACCTCTATAATTAAGATAAAGTTCATATTGAGAACGAATAAAATCCTGACTATCTTGTTTCTGCCTATATGGATTATCTTGCGTCTGATTTAACACCCTGGATTTTACTGTATCTTTTAATTGTATATCTATCATTTCCTGAATTTCCTTTTTTAACTCTTTATCAAAAACTGGTACAGTAACCTCAACTCTCCTGTCTAAGTTTCTAGGCATCCAATCCGCAGATGTAAGAAAATAAAGAGGGTTGTCATTATTACAAAAAACTAAGATTCGTGAGTGCTCCAGGTATTTATCAACAATACTAATTGCTGTAATATTCTCACTCATCCCCTCAACACCTGGTATTAAACAACAGATTCCCCTAATAATTAAATTTATTTTAACACCTACATTATTTGCCTGATATAGCTTGTTAATCAATTCTTTATCTACAAGATTGTTTAACTTCAAGGTGACACACGCATTGAAACCTTGCTTTGCATTTTTTATCTCGTTATCTATTAGCGAATACAATCTTCTGCGCTGATAAAGGGGTGAAACAATCAGATGCCTATAAACAAATGTTTTATAAGGATTCTCAAAAAACTCAAACACTTTATAAACTTCATTGGTTATTCGTTTGTCTGCTGTTAGCAAGAACAGATCCGAATAAACGCACGCATTTCCTTCATGAAAATTTCCTGTGGCAACGCACGCGTAGTTCACAACTTTATTGTCTTCTTTTCTCGAAATAAGCAAGAGTTTACTATGGATTTTTAAGCCTTTTATTCCAAACAGAATTTTTGCTCCTTCTTCCTCCAATTTCTTCGACCAATAAATATTTGATTCTTCATCGAATCTTGCCTGAAGTTCAATGATAACGGTTACTTTTTTTCCATTTTTCACTGCATTGATTAACGTATTCATAACTTTTGAATTACGTGCGACGCGATAAACAGTAATTTTTATCTCTCTAACCTTCGGATCTATTGAAACTTCGCGTAACAGACTTACAAAATTGTCGAAATCCTGATAAGGGACATGCAACAAAATATCTTTATCTGCAATTGTTTTTAATATACTTTTTTGATAGTGGATATCTTTATGAGGTAGCGGGCTTTGTTTCGAATATTCAAGTTCTTTCCCTCCAATATTAGGAAATTTCATAAAATCTTTAAAGTTATGATACCTACTACCTGGTATTAAATTATCCTCATTATCGAACTCCAGCTTAGTTATAATGTAATTTAGCAGATCCCTGGCAATAGCATTATCAAAAACAAATCGTACTGGTTGTCCTTTTTTTCTTCCATCAACACTCTTTGATATCTGTTCAAGAAAACTGTTGCTTAAGTCGTTGTCCATATCAAGTTCAGCGTCTCTTGTCAGCTTGATTGTCCAGGCCTCAAACGTATCATAAGAAAAAAGGGCAAAAACATCATCAAGGCAGAATCGGATAATATCTTCTAAAAGAATAATAAATTTTCGTTCGTTTTCCTCTGGCAACACCAAAAATCTTGAATGGCTTGCTGTTGGTATTTCTATCAATGCATATTCAGTATTAATACATGGATTGTTACTGGATAACTTCGTTGCTAAATAGATTGATTTATCTTTCAAGTTTGGAAACTTCTCTACATTATTCAGCATGATTGGTGTTAGTATAGGCTGAATGTTTTTCTGAAAATATCTTTTTACATAAAATGCCTGAGAAGGATTAAGCTCCATCTCATTTATTATAAAAATATTTTGATGTTCCAGATTTCGAAGAATATGCTGATAGGTTACTTCAAATTTATTCTGTAATCGAATTACTTTTTTTTGAATTTTGGACATAACACGCTTCGGCTTTTCTCCTTCTACTCTTTTTGAGCCTTCCTGGATATCAATCATCCTTTTTATAGTTGCTACCCGAACTTTAAAAAACTCATCAAGGTTATTAGAAAAAATACCAAGGAAACGCAGCCTTTCAATTAATGGAGTATTATCATCTTGGGCTTCTTGCAATACCCTCTCATTGAAAGACAACCAACTAATTTCCCGGTTTAATATTTTTTTTAATTGCGTGGGCATATCTAAATAAAACCACCTTTTTACAAAAAAGAAAACCAATTTTCAAATCAGGAGTTTTCCTCATTTACCCTTTTAGGGTAGTCAAAGAATTCTTCTACTAAATTTTTAGAGGAAATCTGATTCCAGGTATCGACAGAAAATGTTAGTACTACTATACCTGTTGTTGGTATATTGTCTATTTCATTTTTAACAAATAGATTTGCTAAGGAAGTAAATGTTGGATTATGACCGAAAACCATTAAAGTTTCAACATTATTGTCCAGCGATTTAATCTTTTCGAAAAGTTCATTGTCAGAAGCATGATAAAACAACTCATTAACAAAAAGTTTGTCTAAAGGCACTTTTAAAACGCGTAGAAAAATAATTGCTGAATGCAATGCCCGTACAGCTGGACTTGAAATAATAGCATCGGGCTCATGGCCAAGATCCTGAACACGGGCAGCCATCTCGTAGCTATTCTTTATTCCTTTATTTTTCAGTGGCCTGTCAATATCCGCCACATTTTCATATCCCCAGGAAGACTTTCCATGACGAACAATTATAAGTTTCTTCATATTCTCGTCTTATTGCAAAATACTTAACTTAATTCCATAAAATTTAAAGTCCTTAAATTTAAGAAATTAAATGAACTTAACTCTGAAATTACAATAAATTACTTGCTAATTCAGCCAAATAACTTCTTTCTCCTTTTACTAAATTAACATGAGCAAATATATCCTGCCCCTTCATCTTATCTGTTAAATAACTCAAACCGTTAGACATAGAATCAAGATAAGGAGAATCAATCTGTTGAATATCTCCTGTAAAAATCATTTTTGTACCTTCTCCTGCCCTGGTAATTATTGTTTTTACTTCATGTGGAGTTAGATTTTGCGCCTCATCAACAATAAAATATGCGTTGGAAAGACTTCTTCCTCTAATATACGCCAAAGGTGTTATGAGCAACTTTTCTTCTTTTTCCATTTCCTCAATACGTTTATACTCTCTGCTCGTAGCTTTGAATTTATGCCTTATCACGGAAAGATTGTCAAAAAGAGGTTGCATGTATGGACTTATCTTTTCATTTACATCGCCTGGCAAATAACCCAGATCCCTATTAGCAAGTGGGACTATTGGCCGGGCAAGAAAAATCTGGTTATACTTTTTTTCCTGATGCAAAGCAGCAGCTAATGCCAACAGTGTTTTTCCTGTTCCTGCTTTGCCTGTTAAAGCTACCAGTTGAACCTCATCCCGAAGTAATGTATCCAAAGAAAATGCCTGTTCTGCATTTCTAGGTTCAATTCCATATGCCCGATGCTTAATAACCCTATCAATTACCTTTCTGTATGGATCGTAATGAGCAAGGACACTCGAACTATTATTTTTCAAAATAAAAAACTGATGTGCTTCGGGAGTAAATCCAAAATTAAATTCATTAATATCAACTCCTTCTGGCTCACTATATAATTTTGAAATTAAATCATCGTTAAAATCTTCTACTGTTTCAATAGTCTTATAGATGGCATTTATATCACGTACTTTATCATTTTGGTAATCTTCAGACATAATCCCAATTGACTTAGCCTTCATTCTAAGGTTTATGTCTTTTGTAATAAGAACGACTGTCCGTTTGGGAGTTTTTCGATGTAAAAATTCAGCGATAGCTAAAATTCTATGATCAGCCGTATTTTCCGGAAAGGATTCCATTGCCTCTTTAGAAAATTGTTTGAAAGTCTCAATAGTAAGAGTCCCTTTATTATCGCCGAGAGGAATCCCTTCATTAAACAATTTATCTCCGGAAAGTTTATCCAGTTCGCGTGTAAATTCCCTTGCATGAAAATTTATTTGATCGTTCCCTTTTTTGAATTTATCTAGCTCTTCTAAAACTACAATTGGTATAACAACATCATTCTCTTGAAAATTATATATACATTGGTAGTCATGCAACAAAACATTTGTATCGAGCACAAATATTTTCTTTGGTTTACCCTGAAATAAATTCATGTCCATTTCTTATTTTTATTTAAATGTATTAAATATTAAACTTAAATAAGTTTGTATAGCTTAAGTTTTTATTAAATAAAAATAAACGTTAGTTCAATTCAAGTTGAGCTTGTTTAATTATTCAATATAAATGATTAATTTAGATAGAAATATATGTCTTTTAGAAATTAAGTAAATCAGGTTTGGGATTTTAGCTGGGAATTATAGATTGTATTAATTAAATTTTTAAATTTGTTTAAACCCTAAAAAAATTGCATAGATGAGAAAGGTACTTTTATTCGCAATTTTCGCCAATTTAGCAATTGGTTTATCTGCACAACAAAATTTAGAAGATAACGAAGCAATAAAAAATGTTTTCGCTGATGCGGAATTTTTCTTTGCCAGTGACGATTATGTTGATGCATTACTTGAGTATCAGAGGCTTTTCAAAAGAGGGTTTAAAGACAATGCCAATATTAATTACAAAATAGGAATTTGTTACCTCAACATTGCCGGAGAAAAAAATAAGGCAATTGAATATCTTCTTAACGCAATACCATATGCATCTAAAAACTATAGAGAGAGTTCTTTACGAGAAAAAAATGCCCCTTTTGACACCTATCTGTATCTTGGTAACGCTTATAGGGTAACAGACCAATTAGATAGCGCTATAAACGTTTATAATAAATACATTGAGTTAACAAAAAATGAGGAAAACTTAAAACTAAATCACGCATTTGCAAAAAAACAAATTGAAAACTGTAAAAACGCTAAAACATTTATGAGTAACCCTCTTGATCTGCAAGTTACAAATTTGGGCCGGCCTGTAAATAATAATGCTGCAAATTTCAGGGCTGTAGTCTCCGGAGATAAATCTTCAATGGTTTATATGAATTCATTACCATTTTATGACGCATTATATTATTCAACTTTAAAAGATGATGGTAGTTGGTCAACTCCAACAAACATAACTCCCCAAGTACAATCTGATGGAGATCAATATGCAACAGACATCTCTTATGATGGGAAAATCTTACTCTTGTCCAGGGAGGATGCTTTTGACAGTGATATTTTTATAAGTTATTTTGAGGATGGCCAGTGGACAAAATCAACTTCAATTGGAAGCGAAATAAACACTAAATTCTGGGAGTCTCATGCCAGTTTATCAAAAGATGGCAACACACTCTATTTTGCAAGTAACAGACAAGGCAATAAAGGAGAAATGGATATTTATATGTCTGTTAAAGAAAAAGAAGGACAATGGGGACCACCAATTTTATTAAGCTCTAACATAAACACAGAATTAAATGAAGATACCCCTTTTATTACGTCAGACGGCACGAGGTTATACTTCAGTTCTCAGGGACACACAAATATTGGCGGATATGATATTTTTTATGTAGAAAAGATGGATGACGGGAATTGGTCTAAACCTGTTAATGTAGGTTATCCTATCAATACAACTGACGACGATCTATTTTATGTCCCTATAACAAATACCTTAGGGTATATGGCCAAATTAGAAGATGATGGTTTTGGTAGAGAAGATATTTATAAATATTCTGTTTTAGGGGAAGAAACAGTTGCCTATCAGGAAAAAGAAGAAGAAATTATACCCGAAGAAACATCAGACTTAGTTAAAGAACAACAAGAGATTGAGCCAGTTGATAAAATACAAGAAGCACAACCTCAAGTTGAACAATTAGTAGAACCAACAAAAGAAGCTATTGAAGAAAAAGCCGAGGTTACTAAGGAAGAAGTTCCAACAATAGAAGAAAAAGTTACGAAAGAAGTAGTAGCTCAAACAACAGTAAAAAAAGAAGAAGTTAAAACAGAAGAGCCTTCAGCAAAAGTAGCTGTTATAGAGGAAATACCAGAAGAGAAAATTGATGTAGAAGTTACTCCTATTTTGTTTGATTTTGATAAATTTTCGCTAACAGATGAAGCAAAACAAAAATTGAATGGAATTGTTAAGCTACTTTCTGATGAAAGATCTATAACACTTGAATTGATTGGTTTTACAGATTCTAAAGGAAGTATTGATTATAATCTTTCTTTATCAAAGAAAAGGGCAAATGAAGTTGCTAAATACATTTCAAGCAAAGGCATTTCAACAAACAGGCTAACTGTAACAGCAAAAGGAGCAACTGCTTTTATAGCAATCAATAATGCACCTGACGGTTCAGATAGCCCTGAAGGAAGAAAATATAACAGACGTGTAGAAATACTTTTTAATAACGAGCCAGAAAATATTCAAATAAACGAACAGAATATTGTACCAGACAGGCTTAAATTAAAATAACAGAAAATAAATGCTTGCTTTAAGGATATATTTTCACCATTAAAAAGTAACCTTTATCTAGCAAATATTGTATATTGATAAATAACAATATAAGTTATTTAAATGAAACCGTGGTTCATATTAATCTCAATCTTTTTATCATCTGTTTTTGTTAATGCTCAAAATCAACTTTCTAAAGAAGAACTTTTTGATGAAGGAGAATACTTTTTCTGGAGAGAAGATTATAAAGAAGCTGTATATTATTATTTACAACTTGTAAGTAAAGACACAGAGAACCCAAACTTCAATTTCAAAGTTGGCGAGTGTTATTTGAATATTCCTGGCGAAGAACAGAAAGCTATCCCCTATTTTGAAAAAGCAAAGAACAAAATAGTAAAAAAACAAAGTTATAAACCAAAATCCTTCACAGAGAAAAATGCACCGCTACACGCATATTTCTATTTAGGAAATGCATATCGTGTAAATAACGAATTAGGCAAGGCTTTAGAGTGCTATGATACCTTTGTAAATCATCCTTATTACCTTGGCAATTATAATCTAACTGTTGTAGAAAATGAGGTTGAAGCATGTGAAAGAGCTAAAATAATACAGGATAATCCCATTGAAATTTCAGTTGCAGATATTGGTTCGCCTGTTAATAACGATCAGGACAATAATCTCCCTGTGGTTTCCGGTGATGAGTCTGTAATAGTTTTTGTTACAAGTCTTGCTTTTTATGATGCTGTTTTCTATTCAACAAAAGATGAAAACAATAATTGGACAGAACCTGTAAATATTACCCCTCAAATTAAGTCTGATGGAGATCTATTTCCTACAGGATTATCAAACGATGGCAAACAACTTATTATGGTTAAAAAATCTCGTTTCAATGACGATCTCTACATAAGTGAATTTGATGGGAAAGAATGGGGGGAAGCAAAACCATTTGATAAACCTATTAACTCAAAATTAGATGAAAATTACGGGTCATTTTCTGCAGATGGGAATAAACTCTATATCTCTAGTAACCGGTTAGGTGGAGAAGGAGGCTTTGATATTTATGTTTCAGAAAAGGACAAAAATGGTGAATGGGGTAAACCTGTAAACCTGGGTAGAAAAATTAACTCTGAATTTGATGAGATTTCACCTAAATTTATTGATGCATCAAATACATTATTCTTTGCGTCTAATGGTCACTATGGAATGGGTGGATATGATATTTTTTATTCTTTATTTAACCCTTCAAATAAAAGGTTTGAAACCCCTATTAATATCGGGTTCCCAATAAATACAACCAGTGATAATATTTCTTTCTGGCCATTAAATGGAGGTGAATGTTTTTATTCTGCAAAAAAACAAACTGAAGGAAAAGGAGATCTTAACATATATAAAACCACAATAATTACACCTCTAAAGAAAAAGTAAATGCCAAAAGAAAAAATCATCCTTCGGGCTTTAGAACCTGAAGATCTTGAGTTATTATATAAATGGGAAAACGATCAATCTGTTTGGAAAATTAGTAATACCTATTCTCCATTTTCTAAGTATACACTAGAGAAATATCTGGCAGAGGCACATCTAGATATTTATGAAACGAAACAATTAAGATTAATAATTGATAAAGTAAATGGCACTGAAAAGAAATCAATCGGAGCCATTGATCTTTTTGATTTCGAGCCCTACCATCAACGAGCTGGTGTTGGTATTCTAATTGCGGAAGACATCGACAAAAATAAAGGATATGGAAAAACTTCTTTAGAGCTTTTCCTGAATTATTGTTTTGATGTTCTTAGCCTGCACCAGGTATATTGTAACATATCAACAAACAATGCTTCAAGCTTAAAATTATTTAAAAGCATGGGGTTTGTAGAGATTGGAATAAAGAAAGATTGGATAAGACATAATGATAGCTGGGAGGACGAAGTTTTTTTACAGAAAATTAGACCTACTCCATAAATTCTTTATAATCCGGCACCTTATCTAAAAATTTTGAAATTCTTTTTTCATAATCAATTTTCAAACAATAATGTTGAAGGCCATTTGTCATTAATAAATAAGGTACCCTTAATTTATAATTATATCTAACTATTTGATCGGTTACTTTCTGGTCTATTTTCACCCCTGGCTTCTTGCATTCTACAATTAAAACGGGCGTAAGTTTTTTTGAAAAAACAACTATATCACACCTTTTTTGCAACGTATTAATTTTTAAATTATGTTCAATAGACAACAGTCCAATTGGATAATTTAAATAATGAATAAGATACTTTATAAAATTTTGTCTCACCCATTCTTCCGGCGTAAGCACAACAAATTGTTTTCGTACCTCATCAAAAATTAAATTCTTATTACCATCTTCTTTTATTGTAAACTTAAATTCCGGTAAATTCAACTTCTGCATGCTTAAATACCAATCAAAATAATTATAGTTCCTAAAGGTAAGGTTTAAGCAAGAAACAAGTAAACTCTAATTTGATTATTTCATCAATAGTTTGCTTGCATCGCTAATTCTATAGAATTTATACAATTCTCATCAAAACAGAGTCTCATTATTGTGACTAGTTCTTATTTCAATTTTCTTACTTTTGTCTTCAATAAATTTATTGCAGATGACTTTTGAACAAATAATAAGTGATTTAAAAAGCGAGAAATACGCTCCGATATACTTTCTTACAGGAGAAGAACCTTATTATATTGATATTGTAACAAACTATATTGCAAACAATGTTTTATCTGAAGCTGAAAAGTCATTTAATTACTCTGTTTTCTATGGCAAGGACTCTGATGTCCCTTCAATAATAAATGCCGCAAAACGTTTCCCAATGATGGCTAAATACCAGGTTATACTCGTTAAGGAAGCGCAACATTTACAGAAGTTTGATACATTTATTCATTATGTTGAAAAGCCTTTAGAAAGTACTATCCTGGTTATTAATTACAAGCATAAAAAACTCGATAAACGAACAAAAGTATACACTTCTCTTAAAAAGAAAGCTGTAGTATTAGATACTCAAAAATTATACGAAGACAAAATTCCTGGTTGGATTACACAATACCTGAAACAAAAAAATATTACAATAAATGCAGAAGGGAGTGCTATTCTAACAGAATTTCTTGGCAATGATCTAAATAAAATAGTTAATGAATTAAACAAACTTATTATTACACTGCCTGAAGGAAAAAGTTCAATTACACCTTCCCACATTGAAAAGAATATTGGTATTAGTAAGGATTACAATAATTTTGAGTTACAGAAAGCAATTGGGGCAAAAAATGTTTATAAGGTTAACCAAATTGTAACCTATTTCTCAAAAAATCCCAACAACAATCCTTTTGTCCTAACAGTTACCAATTTATACTTTTATTTTAGTAAATTGCTGATGTATCATTTTTTATCAGATAAATCTGCTCAGAATGTTGCCGCACACCTAAAGATAAATCCTTATTTTGTTAAAGATTATCAAACTGCTTCAAAAAAATATAATACTAAAAAAGTAGTTGATATCATTTCTTATCTAAGAGAATATGATTTAAAAAGCAAAGGGGTAAATAATGTTTCAACATCACATGGAGAACTCTTAAAAGAATTAATGTTTAAAATCTTACACTAATAATGATTACATACCTAATTATAGCTTTCACGGCAATCGTTTCTATTATGGCGTTTAACAGTGGCGAATTGTTTTCAAAACTGCTTTTAAACCCGTATCAAACATATCATAGAAAAGAATGGCAACGGATGATTACACATGGCTTTGTCCACGCAGATTGGAATCACTTAATATTTAATATGTTTAGTCTATTCTTCTTTGGAGATTACGTTGAGAAACTTTTTAGGGCAGAACTTGGTAGTTCCCTATGGTATATCGTTTTTTATATTTCAGCAATTGTAATATCTTCATTAACTACATTATTCAAGCATAAAGATGACTACTATTACAATTCTGTTGGGGCGTCTGGTGCAGTATCTGCTGTTATATTCGCAGCAGTATTAATAAATCCTCAAATGAGGTTAATGTTGATGTTTATACCGATACCTATACCCGGATTTATCTTTTTACTATTATTTATTGCTTACTCTCAATATATGAGCAAAAGAAATAGAGACAATATCAACCACGACGCCCATCTTCTTGGTGGGTTATATGGATTAACTATCCCTATTCTTCTAAACATTCAGTATCTATACAACTTTATTGCTCAAATATTTGGATAATTTACTTTTAGCTTAAAGTTTATTATTTAGCCTACTGATAAATATTGTTTTCTTCTAAGTATCCATCAGCAACTACTGTCATTTTAATATTCTCCCTGTTAACAACCATTGCAGGCAAAAGAACCGAGGGAACAAGCTTTTTCCCATTATTAACAGTCATACTATACGTATTTATACTTCCTTGTTCAGCCATTTGCACTGCAATATTTGCAGCAACAGATGCTATTGCTTCTATTGGTTTATAGACAGTCATTACCTGATCTCCATTTAATATTCGCTGACAAGCATCAACTTCAGCATCCATACCTGTAACAAATATTTTTCCTTCCAAACCATTTTCTTTTATTGCTTTAACAGCACCACTGGCTAATGCATCATTGGCTGCAATTACAGCATCTATTTTATCGCCTGATTTCTTAATACAATCTGACATATAATTGTATCCGTCATCCTCATGCCATTCCTCAACAAACTGATCATAGATAATTTTTATATCTCCTTTTTCAATCAATGGCTGTAGAACATTCATCTGCCCTAATTTTAGAAGAAATGAATTATTATCCGACACAGGCCCTTCAATTAAAGCATAATTCCCTGTCGGACAAATTTTTGTTAAGTAATCAGCCTGAAGGCTTCCTACTTCCACATTATCGAAGGAAACATAGAAATCTAGTTCACAATTCTTTATTAATCGATCATAAGAGATTACCTGAACATTGTTATTATGTGCAAGTTCTACAATTTTTGCTGCAGCATTTAGATCAACAGGTACTACTACCAAAACATCAACATCTTCAGCAATAAGCTTTTCAGCTTGAACAAGTTGCTTAACAGCCTCTCCTTCGGCTATCTCAACTACTACTTCACCACCCAGCTCTTTTACTTTTTCTTCAAATAAAGCTTTGTCTTTCTCCCATCTATCTTGAATCAAATTATCCATCAAAAAACCAATACGTGGTTGATCGTTACTACATTGAACAATTAATAAAGATAAAATTGAGAATACAAGAAAACGATAAATATTAGTACTCATGGCAGAAAATTTTAAGTTAGAAACAACATTCTCCCTTCAACCAATTTCATGTTATAATTTACAAAATTTGGAAATTAAAGTCAAATAAAAGGAGGTGTTTTTGAGTACTAAAATCTTCTTTATTGCTTGTATATCACACCAATATTATTTTTACCATCGATCTGAATTTTTAAAGGTTTTTCAAAACTTACCTGCTTTAAAAATTCATCTTCATAAATTAACGTTTGAGTATCAAGATAATTATAATCAATCAACCCATCATTTTCATGAGGATTAACAGTCAAGTAGCCAACTTGAAAAGAGGTGAGATTTTGAAAAAAATGCGTTCCCTGGCTAGGTTCTATTCGATAATTTTCAAGTCCTGCTTCAATGATAACTTTGGCTTGCGATATATGTGGCCATTTTACAGGTATTCCTAACCAAGGATCTGAAGATCCCCATCGGCCTGGCCCAATAAGTATGTAATTTTTATCTTCTTGTTGCAGCCTGATATTTATTTTCTCAATATCAACGGCAATATCTTTTGTCTTTGCAGAATCAAAAACATCTGGTTTAACAAAAATAACATCCCTTACATTGCCAAACAAACCATTCCCGAGGGCTTTGTTTGAGAATACAACTGCTTTGTTTTTATCTACATTTTCGATATGATAATTAACACTTTGTTCGTTGTACACAATAGGACGAATTTGAAGAAAATTAAATGTATTTATTTCTTCAGGAGAAGTAGCCAAATCTACAGCAAATTCAATTTCAATTGGATTATTCATTTCCCTGTGCCCAATAGTTAATAGTTCATCAAGAATTTTCGCCAATGGAAACACATTATGATTTAGCACATTTGAGAATGTAATAACAGGCCATCCTTCATACCCTGTTCCGTCTCTTAAAATATTACTTTGATGATCATACGTAGACGTAACATGCTTAAAATTCGGATCTTCTTTTCCATCCTTTAATTTTAGCTTTTTTAGATTTACTGCATCATCTAACGAAGGAGAAAAACTATCTGCAGATAAATCAAGAGCAAAAAAATATTTCTGTGTATCTTTTAAAGCCATTTCCGGAGAAGAAAGCTGAAGTATTTTTTGTGGGTATTTAGGGGCAAAACGAAGTGAAATACTTCCCTCAACAATATATTTCCCTAAACCATAAGCAATATTAACTATCCCTTCTGTACTCTTCTCTGGTTCAATAGGATAAAAATTAACTGACCGCGCCACTCCTGATATAGCCGGATAAAAATAGTTTCCGATTTTCTTTCCACAAACTTCCTGAAGAATTATTCCCATTTTTTCTTCATCGATTACATTGGCTGTAAATGCCATATATGCCTTACTAGACTTATAATATACAGAAGCATATACAGCCTTAATTGCCTCACATAATAGTTTAACGGATTTCTCTTGATTATTCTCAATCATGGGAACCATATAGGTACTATATATCCCTGCAAAAGGTTGATAATGAGAATCCTCTAATTTACTTGAAGAACGAACTGCTATTGGATTTTTTATTACACTGACAATAGATTTTAAGTCTGAGATAAGAGTCTCTGGTAATTTAGCTGCCACAAAATTATCCAAGATTGTCTGATCATCAGAATTAGATACTGCAATCTCATATAAATTATTAGTCTCCATAAATTCTTCGAAGACATCGGTGCTTATAACAACTGTTCTGGGAATATTAATAAATGCATCTTCATATTTATGATGCAACTTGTGTTTTTTAATTAGATTGTTTGTAAATGCAAGTCCGCGTGCTTTTCCTCCAATAGAGCCATCACCTATTCGAGTAAATTCCATATACTCATCAAATCGCTCCTTATCAAATTGAGCGATAACCCCGCGACTTTTATGAGTCCTGAATACTGCAATTGCTTTATAAATATAATTTCTTGCCTCTTCAATATTATTAAAATCAGCAACTTTTAAATCCTTAAATAAGCTAGCCAGTTTAAATAATCCCCTTGCATTTAACCACTTCGTAAAATCGTTTCTGCTTGTATGGTACAAAAAAACATCATCTGGTATTGTGCAAAGCATTTGTTGAAACGACTGTAGGTCGGTGGCCACTGCCACTTCTTCCTGTGTTTTTGGATTTCTAAAAACAAACTCACCAAATACAAAATACCTGTTAATGTATTCTTTTAATTCTATGGAAAGGTTCTTTGAATATTTATTTATAAAAGCAACACCTAATTTTTTTGCTAATTCGGCATTTGAAGAATCTGAGGATTGCAATAATATAGGAGTAAACTCATTGTCTGATTTAATATAGCGAGCCAGTCTAAGACCTGCTTTTAATTTTGTATCCCGTCTTTGAGGATTTAATTTATAACTAACATCCGATATAACTCCTAATAGATTATCCTTATAACTTTTATACAGGTTTATTGCATCTTCATAATTAGTAGCCAGCAGAATTTTTGGCCTGCCCCGCATACGAAGCATCTTCTGGTGTTCATTCAGAGCCTCTTTCATGAATTCACGAGACTGCACAAATATTAATTTATACAGGGTTGGCAAGTATGTAGACATGTAACGGATTGAATCTTCGACTAACAGGATTGCCTGCACCCCGATGTTATCAATATCGTACTTGGCATTCATTTTATCTTCAATCAGTTTAATAATTGCCAATAATAAATCTGCATTTCCCAACCAGCTAAAAACATAATCAATTGCCGAGAGATCTTCTTTTTCTAGTTTAAGTGACACCTCTCGCGAAAAATGTGTTAAAACCACAATTGGGATTTCAGCATAATTTTCTTTTATTCTTCTCGCCAGCTGAAAAGGATCAATATCTCCTGTACTGAGCATCTCTATTACTAAATCGATGGATCCATTTTCCAGGATCTTAAAGGCTTTTTGATAGGAATCTGCATGAATAAAGACTGGAGGATAACGGAGACTAAGCGACGCATATTCATTAAAGATCTGTTCATCAATACGCCCGTCTTCTTCCAACATAAATGCATCATAACTACTACAAATAAGTAATATTTTACGAATTCTTCGCTGCATTAACTTATTAAATGAAGTATCACTAAAATTATAATCATCAAGATTATCAATATGAAGAAGATCGTCCATTTGTTTGACTATAAATTTTAACTTATTCTTTTTTGTTAAAGTAACTTATCTCTGTATATTTTCCTGAAAATTTACGCGTTAAAAATTTTTCACGCAACAAAAAAATAACCATTTGCTTTTAAAAACAAATGGTTATGAATTATTTACTTTTTATCTCAATTGATTAAGACTATTATTCCCTTTCTCCCTCTTCATTTATTTTAAAAACATTGCCACTATGTAACAGTTCATTTACATTTTTATGTTTTGCATTTTTCTTTGCTTCATCTATTTGCTCCTGAAGGGCATCTTCGTAAACCGAACAATCACAAGAACGAATAACTCCCATGGCTACGGGATAATCAGGAAGAGTCATTCTTGATAACATATAATGGCGGGTATCATCCTTCTTTTTAGCATCATGAACAAGAATATCATCTTCTGTAATACCATTTTTCCCAATTTCTGCCACGACAAATTTGGAACCTACTTCAATGATACCTTTATCCCTGTTCTTTCCAAAAATCATTTTTTTGCCATGTTCGAGATAAATCTGATTATCTTCTCTAACATCCTTACCTGTAATTTCTGAATGAACCTGGTTATTAAAAATAACACAATTTTGAAGTACTTCAACAAGTGAAGTTCCTTTATGTTTTGCTGCCTCAATAATAACCTCCTTCATCATTTTGGGTTCTGTATCAACAGTCCTGGCATAAAATGTACCCATTGCCCCCATTGCCAATTCTCCTGGTTTAAAAGGATTCTCGATACTTCCTTCCGGCGATGTTTTTGTTTTAGAACCTTTTGGTGTTGTTGGCGAGTATTGACCTTTCGTTAATCCATAGATCTTATTATTAAACATTAATATATTAACATCTATATTTCTTCTTAAAAGATGAATGAAATGATTTCCACCAATTGCCATCGAGTCTCCATCTCCTGTAACAACCCAAACACTAAGGTCTGGATTAGATACTTTTAGTCCGGATGCTATTGGATTTGCCCTTCCGTGAAGACTATGAAATCCATAGGTATTAATATAATAAGGAAATCTTGATGAACACCCAATACCAGAAACAAAAACAATGTCTTCTTTCCTATATCCAATTTCTGGAAGAGCTTTTTTTACAGTTGAAAGCACAGAGTGCCCACCACATCCTGCGCACCATTTAACGTCTCTATCAAGTTTAAAATCGTCTGGCGTAATTTCTATGTTGTTAGATGTATTTTCGAACATTTTACTTCTCCTCCAAAATTTCATTAAACTTCATTTTCAACTCTGATATCATAAATGGTAAGCCTTGCACTTTATTGTACTGGAGATAATTAAACTGCGGAAATTTTGAACGCAGATAATTAGCAAATTGTCCAAGGTTAAGTTCACAAACAATTATTTTCTTAAAACTACTAAACACCTTTTCTGTATTCTTTGGTAATGGATTTATAAAATTAAATTGTGCCAGGCTGATGCTTTTTCCTTCTTTCTGAAGATCTTCAACAGCAGACAACAATGCTCCATATGTACCACCCCAACCAACTACAAGAAGCTCTCCCTGTTCTTCACCTGTTACAGTTTGCCCTGGAATATAATTAGCTACCCGTTGAACTTTTTCTTCTCGTATCTCAACCATCATCTGGTGGTTTAGTGAATCATGGGAAACTTCACCAGTTACATCTGTTTTCTCAAGACCCCCGATTTGGTGCCGCAGCCCCTCCTGACCAGGCAAAGCCCAATAACGGGCTAACCTTTTATCATCTCTGTGATAAGGATAATAATTAGGGGAATTATCTTCAACAAGTGGAGGGGTTATATCAGGTAGATCTTCAACTTTCGGTATTTCCCATAATTCTGAACCATTTGCAAGGTAACCATCACTTAGGAGAATTACTGGTGTCATATGTTCCAGAGTTAATTTTGCAGCAGTATAAGCAAAATCAAAACAATTTGCAGGTGTAGAAGCAGCAATAATTATACATGGACTTTCGCCGTTACGTCCATAAAGAGCCTGCATTAAATCTGACTGCTCTGTTTTTGTTGGCAAACCGGTTGATGGCCCACCTCTTTGAACATCAATAATAACGATTGGGAGTTCTGTCATTACAGCTAAACCTATTGCTTCGGACTTAAGGGCCAAGCCAGGCCCAGAAGTAGAACTTACAGCAAGTTTACCTGCAAAACTAGCACCTATTGACGAGCATATACCTGCAATCTCATCCTCAGCTTGAAAAGTAATTGCTCCCAGATGCTTCATTTTAGAAAGTTCTTGTAGGATCTCTGTAGCAGGAGTTATTGGGTACGAACCAAGAAACAAACCTCTTCCTGAACGTTCTGATGCAGCAAGTAACCCCCATGCTGTTGCTGTATTTCCAGCTATATTTCTAAATAAACCTTTTTTATTTTTTGCCGGGTTTACAAGAAATGTGGTTGTCATTGCCTCTATGGTTTCTGCATAATTAAACCCCGCTCTTAGCACTTCAATATTTGCTTTTACTAATTCTGGTTTTGTCTTAAACTTTTGTGCAAGAAACTTCTCCCCTATTTTAATATCTCTATTAAACAACCAGTATAACATTCCTGCTACAAACTGGTTCTTAGTTTTATCTGCTGTTTTAACATCGAGTCCATACTGTTTAACAGTAGAACGGGTTAAACTGGTAATTGGGGCTTTAATTAAATTATAATCTTCCAACGTACCATCATGAATTGGATCTTCAACATAACCGGCCTTTTTATAATGCTTATTATCAAAATTATCAATATCGATAATTATCGTGGCCTCTGGCTTTACCCATTTCATATTGGTTTTTAAAGCTGCCGGATTTAAAGCAACCAGTACATCTGCCATATCTCCAGGGGTTTGTACCTCTTTATGGCCAATGTGAACCTGGAAACCGGAAACGCCAGCAATTGTACCTTGTGGAGCTCGTATTTCCGATGGATAATCAGGGAATGTAGATAAATCGTTCCCTACAAATGCTGATGAATCAGAAAACTGGCTGCCCGTTAATTGCATTCCGTCACCTGAATCACCCGCGAACTTCACAACAACCTCATCGAGTTCGACTATCTTGGGATTTTTCATATGTTAATCTAAAAATTAGTAAAAAAATATTTTAAATATTTGTTAGTCAATACATATTTAAGTATATAAATATGAAAATGTAAGTTATAAAACTTTTTTCAAAAATCACAAAACGAAGATGGGGCACAATTATGATTTCAATAATGACGAAGATCAGGAATGTTAAGAAACATTATACTTATTACAAAATAAATAGAAAGTAAAGCATTGATTATAAGGTATATTACAAGAAATCTTATAAATAATCAAATATTTGTTTAAAATTAGTTATCCGTGGAGGTATTGTAACATCAGGATTAAAATTCAATTTATCATATAAAAGTGCATCGATTCCTAATTCACTTGCTGCCTCAATTTCTGAGTTTATATCATCTCCCACTACAAGTACTTCATTAAGTTTGTAATTATATTTCTTAATAATCTCAGCAAAAATATCCTTCTTGGATTTTCTTGAAATTCTGTGATCCGCTATAAAAATCTCTTCAAAGTCATTTTCAATACCTAATTTTCTTATTTTGCTTTGTTGCATTTTTGTAAATCCTGAGGTAACAAGAAACTTTTTACATGAAATATTTCTTAGTTCCTGGTAGTCTTCAAAAAAATTTAGATCCATACTACAAGTCCTTTCCTCTAACAACTCCAATCCCTTATCATATAAATCATTACTAAAACTATAATCTGCTGCCACCTTTTGAAATGGTATTCTCATTATATCTTTCTTAACTTTTTCAAATTCGCCTTTATATTCCCCTTTCTCTTCTATTAGTTGAAACAAAGGTTTAAACAACTCATTTCCAATTGATGAAACAGGATAAATAGTATTATCCAAATCAAGAATTATCACTGTCTTATGCATAAAAAAAGAAACTATTATTATCAGATTTTATCCAATAAAGTTCTCTTATTTTTTTTAGGTGAACAAATTGTTTAATATGATTTAAAATAGAAAAACCTAATCTTGTAAAAATGTTGTATATTAATTTTTAGTGCAGTAGATTTACTGTTCGCTAATAACTATTAAGACTTAAAAATTTGGTTATCTTAGTTATCAATAAAGCAATCGTTACTTGTAAGAATTAAAATTATTTATGAAGGTATTTGAAGAAAACGTATTACAGAATCAGAATAAAACTGTCCCAAAAAGTAAAAATGTTCCTATTGAGCTAAAAAAATGTTATATAGATATTAATATTACTAGTATTTTAAGAGATATATCAAAAGGGCAGAAACTTAGTTATATTGCTGAAAAAGCATATACTAAACTTTGTTTTGATTTTTTATATCAATATTTTGATAATTCCCATGGATTTATCCAAAAATTAGAGTTGACCCCAGAGATTAGACATGAAGGGGCCAGAAACCTAGCGTTGAAATTTAAAGAGAAGATATTAGACGAAATAATACTATTATTAAAGAAATATAATCTCAACATAAATGATGAAATTGTATTTTTTGAAACAGGACACTTAAGAGTCACAAATAAATTTATTTATTATTCAAAAATAAAACAAAGACAACCCATATTGAATGTAAGTAATATTGAGATACAGAAGAAATTTCTGAGCCCAAAATTTATTATTTATTTTGAAGTATTCATTCCTCAGGAAGATCGATGGGGACGTTTAGACAGACCTTCATTTATTCTATCAAAAGAAGAAGCATATAATTGTGCCGATAAAATTGAAAAGGCTATCAGTTTAAGTAAATTTTTATTGATGTATGAAAATATATTGATTTAATATTTCTAGTCGATTGATTAGAATAATACATTTAAGTTGATTTTGATAAAACCTTAAATCCGTAGTATTTTAATAAAACTATTGAACACATCTATTAGTACGAACCGAGGACAAAGAACAAGCTCTCAAAGTTAATTTTCTTTCACCCATTTAGATAAAATTTACCTCAGACCGTTACAGGTAATATTGCTTGTCGAAATTTTTACCTTTTTCATTTTTTAAAACAAATTAGCTTACATTCTAATAACGGGCACCTACCCGTTGTTAGCAAATGTATATTTTAATGATATTTTTTTACAAAAACTATAAAAATCAGTCTTTAAATCTGAAACTTTCAACTTAAATATTTCGAATAAAGATTCAGATTTTAATTCAGCAATAAGAGATAATTACTTATTAATCAATTATCATTTAAATATTCACTTTATGGGTATTGCCTATAATACATATGCTCTTTAAATAGATCTCACAGAAATAATTTTAAATAAATCTCAAAAAAACAATGAGCAGGGTAAAAAATTTAATAACAGAATTAATCGAAAAAAAAGCAAGTGGGAACTCCTTTCAGGAGACTAATATTAAAATGAAATTAATGTTTAAAGGAATTATCCCAGATAACATTACAGAAGAGACTCCAGATAGTGATGAATTAATATCAAAAATTTTTGAAGTAGCAAATGATTTTAGTGTAACATTAACAAATTAATAAAGATATGAAAGTCAAAACTGCGTTCTCTACCCAAAAAGATATAAATTTAATCATTGCAGATATAAAAAATCAAATAGGAAATTTTGATGCAAAACTTATACAGTTGTACGCTACATCTCATATTAATCCCGATGAAATAAGTAATCAGATTCATAAAGCATTTGGAAATATTCCTACAATTGGTTGTTCGACAGCGGGAGAATTAATCAGCGGAAAAATGTTAGATGACTCTGTAGTTGTTATGGCACTAGGTCCAGAAATTATTAAAGATTGTAAGATAGAGGTACTTAAAATAACTACCGATGAACTAGCTGTAGACAAAGCATTTAGTTCATTTGAAGCATACTATAAAAAAAACCTATCAGAGTTAAACCCCAAAAAATATGTAGGTATTGTTCTAATTGATGGTTTAAGTGGCAAAGAGGAAAAAATAAATGAACGGATAGGGGATTTAACCAATATCACTTTTATTGGCGGTTCAGCAGGCGATGATCTCAAATTTGAACAAACTTTTGTATTTGCCAATGGAAAATCTTATACAAATGCTGCTGTTCTATGCCTTATTGAAAGTGCTGTTAAATTTGATTTCCTTAAAACACAAAGTTTTTCAACAACAAACAAAAAAGTTCTTGTCACAAAGGCTGATGAAAAATCAAGAAAAATAATTGAACTTAATGGAAAACCTGCACTTGAAGAATATGCTTCATTGTTAGGGGTTGAAAAAAAAGAAACAACTTCTGCTTTCTTCACAAATCCGGTAGGCTTGGTTTTTGGCGATGATTATTTTGTGCGAAGTCCTCAAAAAAAAGATGGAAATAGTATAATTTTCTATTGTGGTATAAAAGAGGGAATGGAGTTGGATATTTTACAATCGCAGAACATAATTGAAAATACGTTGAAAGATTTAACCGAGAAATCAAATGCCCTTGGTAAAATATCTGCAATAATAAACTTTAACTGTATTCTTAGAACATTAGAACTCAAAGATAAAAACCAAACAGAACAATATGGTATGTTATTTAATGATACTCCTACAGTTGGGCTAAGCACTTATGGGGAGAGTTACATCGGCCATATTAACCAAACAGCAACAATGTTATTATTTAGTTAGTGATTTATTTTTCTTATTATAATTCGATTTTAAATTTCTAAAAAAGTAAAAGCAGGCGATACGAATAGCCTGCTTTTATTGTTAATATTGAGAATTGAAATGTTATAACCTTTACCCCGAATACAAAACAGAATTAGCCAACATATTTCACAAATACGGTTATTGTTTATTAAGACACAAAAGAAGGTCAAGCAAAATACATCTTTGATCCTAATGTCTCTTCAAATTTTACTACTATATTTGGTCATTCTGTAAAGATTGAAAAATAACATTATACAGATAGAAGTAATAAAAGAACAGAATTATACAAATATGAAAATGATTCTAACCAATTCGATATTTTTATCTAATCAAAAAAAATGAGATGATAGTAAAGCTTTACACATGTGCTATAAAAATTAAATAGCAAATTGCATTAGAGTTTCTAATTAAAAACTATAAATATTTTATCAAATGAATCTTAATATTACAAAAACAAAAGTAGCGGGTATATTAGGCGCTACAGCAGCTTTGGCGAGTTGCGGCTCAGCAGAAAAACAACAGGAAGCACAACGCCCCAACATCCTGTATATAATGAGTGATGACCATGCATATCAAGCAATTAGTGCTTATGGTGAAACAATTGGAAAATACGCTCCAACACCAAATATTGATCGTATTGCAGAGGAAGGTATGCGGTTCAACAGATGTATGGTTACAAATTCTATCTGTGGCCCATCAAGGGCTACTATTATCTCAGGTAAATACAGTCACGAAAATGGTTTCATTGATAATACAATGGGAAGTCATTTTGATTTTAATCAGAATAGCTTTGCAAAAGAACTTCAATCAGCTGGTTATAAAACAGCTGTAATTGGTAAATTACATTTGGGTGGAACTCCTACTGGTTTTGATTATTATGATATTCTTCCTGGTCAGGGTAGTTATTATAATCCTGATTTTATTAATATGGAAGGTCAATACCAAATGCAAGGTTACGCAACCGAAATTATTGGAGACAAAACAATTGCTTATATAGATAGCGTTAAAGACTCTGGAAAACCATTTATGGTTATGATGATGCATAAAGCTCCACACCGCTCATGGGAACCCGGACCGAATGAACTGGGAATGTACGAGGATGTCACCTTCCCTGAACCGGAATCTCTTTTTGATGATTACTCAGGCAGAGGCACAGCGGCCTCATTAAATAACATGACGATTGCCAACACAATGACAGTGGAACGCGATCTTAAAATGAACCCTACGCCTAGCCAAAGAATGACAGAAGAGCAGCAAGCTAATTGGCAAGAAGTTTATAGACCGATATATGAAAAATATAAAAATTCTGATTTATCAGGTGATGATCTGACTCGTTGGAAATATCAGCGTTATATGAGAGACTATCTCGCTTGCATTTCAGCAGTTGATAAAACTGTGGGTAAAGTACTGGATTATCTCGAAGCTAACGGACTGGCAGAAAACACAATAGTGGTGTACACTTCTGATCAGGGTTTCTATTTAGGAGAACACGGTTGGTTTGATAAACGCTGGATGTACGAAGAATCTGAGCGTACTCCATTATTAATAAAGTGGCCCGGAGTTGTTGAGCCTGGTAGTATAAATAACGATTTAGTTTCTAACCTTGACTTTGCCGAAACATTTATTGATGTAGCAGGCTCTGAAATTCCTGAAGAAATGCAGGGAGCAAGTCTTGTTCCAATCTTAAAAGGCGAAACTCCTGAGGATTGGAGAAAAGGTTTCTATTACCATTACTATGAGCATCCTTCAGAGCACAATGTGATGCGTCATTACGGAATTACTACTGACAGGTATAAATTGATTCATTTCTATTATGATATTGATGAGTGGGAATTGTATGATTTACAAAAAGATCCTCATGAAATGAAAAATGTATATGGAGATCCAGCATATGCTGAAGTACAGGAAAATTTGCATCAGCAACTGGACGGTCTAAGGGAAAAATACGGAGACAGTGATGAGCTAAATCAAAAATTCCTAGATGAATACAATGAAAAAGTTAAGCAAAATCCAGGCATTGAGTACTGGAAACTCTCTCGAGAAGATTTGCAAAAACTTTTTAATCAAGCTCATTAATTAAATTTTATTAAGCTATCAAAAAATACTAAACAGTTGATAAAGCTGTTTAGTATTTTTTTAAAATAACTTTTCAGAATCTAAATAAACTGATTGCTTTTGAAAAAATCATCTTTTTAGACAGCATATTAACTTCATCAGACAATAACAGAAACAATGAGAACAAAGAACATATGCCAAATAACCATTATATCCCTACTAATAGCAGGATGTTCGGGTTCTGGAGTTGACAACAAAAAAGTCTCTTCCTCAACTGAAATAGAACAATCAAATAATCAAGGGAGTGATCCTTTAATGATACACAACTTTGCAAAAAGCAATAATTTAGCTGAGATTAAGAATTTACTGGCAAATGGCGTCGATGTAAACGCAATGGATGAAGATCATAGAACAGCATTAATGTACGCATCTTTTGAAGGATATACAGATATTATGCAAAGCCTAATTTTAGCTGGGGCAAAGGTAGATATTCAAGATTTAAATGGCCGGACAGCATTAATGTTTTCATCTTCTGGTCCATTTCCCAATGCAGTTAAACTTCTGTTAGAAAGTGGTGCAACAACAAACATCCAGGATAACACAGAACATTTTACAGCTTTGATGTATGCTGCTGCTGAGGGACACCTGGAAAATATTAAATTATTAATCGAATATGGAGCCGATCCATCATTAAAGGATGTAGATGGTGATAACGCCTTGGTTTTTGCAAGAAATAATAATCACCAGGAGATAGTAAATTTGTTACAAGAATATTAGTAAAATTAATAGGTGGAATGAATCCTTAATCTCATATCCACGTGAGGATTTGCATTGAAAATCTATCTACAGTACTTTCAATCAGCCTCAGTATTTAAAAAAATAAGATTTATGGCAACAAAAACAATACGTCCGTTGACTTCAATCCTGATAAAACCATCAGGAGCTGATTGCAATTTAAATTGCACTTATTGTTTTTACCTCGACAAATGTGAGTTATACCCTGAGGAAAACAAGCATCGAATGAGCGATGAGGTATTAGAAATAATGATTAAACAGGCCATGGAACAATCTGGACAGGATTTTTCCTTTGCCTGGCAGGGAGGTGAACCAACTCTGATGGGGATAGATTTTTTTCGAAAAGCTATTGAGCTTGAAAAACAATATGGCCGGGGAAAAGTTATCGGAAACGCTTTCCAGACCAATGGGATATTACTCAATGAAGAATGGGCTGTTTTTTTAAAAGAAAATGAATTTTTAGTTGGCCTATCACTTGACGGCCCTGCACATATTCATAATCGATATCGAAAAGACAGAGGAAATAAAGAGACCCATCAACGTGTTGAGTCGGTGGCAAAAATGCTTTTAGAAAAAGGGGTAATGGTTAATGCCATGTGCTGCTTAACCGACTATTCTTCAAACTATGCTGAGGAATTATATAACTACTATAAAAATATGGGAATGACATTTATGCAGTTTATCCCCATTGTAGAAACCGATAAAAATGATCCTTCAAAAGCAGCCTCTTTCTCTGTTTCTGCAGAAGCATACGGAAATTTCCTAAAAAAAGTGTTTGATTTATGGATTGAAGATTTTCGTAATGGAGAACCCACTACATCAATAAGACATTTTGAATCTTTGTTCTACACCTATGTAGGACTACCTTCACCAGAATGTACCATGATGAAAACATGTGGCCCTTATGTTGTTGTTGAGCATAATGGAGATATATACAGTTGTGATTTCTTTGTTGAGCCAAAATGGAAACTTGGCAATATCAAAACAGGAAAGATGATCAACATGTTAAACTCAAAAAAACAAGCCGCATTTGCATTAGCAAAAGCACAATTACCCGTTGAATGCAGACAATGTACCTGGTTAAGGCATTGTTACGGAGGATGTACAAAAGATCGGATTAAAGATCCTGAAGATAAAAGGAAACCCAGATTCTGCAAATCGTATAAAATGCTTTTTGCACATGCAGACATTAAATTAAGGAAAATGGCAGAGGAATGGAAACAAAAACAGATTGCATACCAGAGAGCTCAACAAACAGGTGGTACTTACAATGCTTTTGATGACTTTGTGAGATAAAAAAAAGGGAGTGTTTTAATAAAAAACACTCCCTTTGAAAATTTTCAACCAATTTTAATTTCCCGGAGGTGGCCCCTGAGGTCCTCTCATATTGTTCTTCATATATTCTGAATACGCTTTATACTTTTCTTCAGATAATACTTCTTTAACTTTTTTATCTCTTTTACTTTCTAAAGTCTGCATGTTTGATGGATCAGGCCTTGAGCCACTTTTGAACATTTTATCCATTTCTGAATAAAACTCTGTAAAAATCTCTTTAACAGATGATTTCTCTTCATCTGTTAAACTAACCTCCTTCGTAAGTCCAGCCATTGTAGTTTTTAACATTTCTTCACTGGAAGGAGGAGAACCAGGCTGTCCCTGGGCTTTTGTATTAACAATTGCCAATACTAATACAGCAGTAATGATTAATAGTTTTTTCATTTTAATTAATTTATTGATTCATAGCTAATTTATCCTGAACATTAATCAAATAAAAATAAATTAGACGCATTTAAAATTTGTTTGGATGAAAGAAGCAGTTTTAACGTTTGAATCTTAAATGATTAAACCTCTTTTAAGTATTAAACTCATATTCTTTGATAGGATAATATCAAAATACCTACCTTTGTTTTTCAATTTAATAATCGTTTTTTATATGGCTTTAATAAAATCTGTGCGGGGGTTTACACCCAAGTTGGGAAATGATTGTTTTTTAGCTGATAATGCAACAATCGTTGGTGATGTTATTGTTGGAGATAACTGTAGCTTTTGGTTTAACTCGGTTCTAAGAGGAGATGTAAATTCAATTCGAATTGGCAATAATGTTAACATACAAGATGGTGCTGTTTTACATACATTATATCAAAAGTCTGTGGTTGAAATTGGAGATAATGTTTCAATTGCTCACAATGCTATTATCCATGGGGCAAAAATTCATAGTAACGTACTTATTGGGATGGGGGCTATTGTTATGGATTTTGCTGAGATTGGAGAAAATTCCATTATCGCAGCTGGTGCTGTAGTCCTTTCAAAAACAATTGTTGAACCTGGTACTGTTTATGGCGGTAATCCAGCAAAAAAATTAAAAGATATAGAACCCGAACAAACCCGGGAAATGATTGAGAAAATATCCAGAAATTATGCCATGTATGCAGGGTGGTTTAAGGAAGGAAACAAGGAGAATGTTTAGCCTTTTTAAATAAAAAATGAGTGATGGCCTCCTAAATCCTCCTGACAGGAGGACTTAAAGAAGAACTACATTTTTTGCTTCATCAAAGTAAATATATTACTGTAAAGAGAGTATGGGGATAAAGGTCTGTCTTTATTTATATTAATCATTAAGTCAGGTTGACTTTTCTTCCTGTGTGTTTTTCCAGCTTTCTAAAAAAATCTTTCAGGTTTGTGTCCGGGTAATCACATGATTGACTTGATGTAACAAATCTTTCAGTTTTAGTATCTGTTATTATTGTAACCAGGTATGTTTTGCTGCTATCATTATTGGAGGAGTAGAAAATATTTCTGATATGTTTTCTTATTTTTATCTCTTTAATCTCATCATAGGTAATAAATTCTGTTAAACCAGAGATAGATTTTTTGAATCCTTTTCCTGTTAAAAGTAACTCTCCATGCTTAACAACATTGTTATTTATAATACGGGCAAGAACAACTAATCCTGTCATAATTATTATCCATAAAATAAGTGTTATTACAATTATATTGTCTCCATATCCCAACCTTGTAACGATTGGCCCTGTAAGTGCCAGCACAGGAAATATCAAACAAAACAGTATATAAATCAATTTATTAAGTACAGCTAATGTATACAGCGACTTACCTTTTGATTTGAGAATCTCAAATTTGCTCATTGGTTAAGTATTAGGACAACAACTACAAATACCTCCATTTTTTGAGAAAAATTTCTCATAATGAGAAAAACTAAGAAACAATAGATAAACGTAAAAACCAACGATTATATTTTGCCCTACCACTGTTTTACACTATATCCAAAACTTACAACTCTCTTTCAAATTCTGTTGGCATGGATTATGATTTTAGCTGGGTCGATTAGTTTAAATAAATGTCAAAAAAAATAGTAAACCTAAATTAAAAAAAGTGCCAGTGTCAATGTATAATTAAAACAATTTTTCATGGCAATATCCTTTGCTTGATTGTGCATCGGTTTATACTGCCCTTCCTCAAAAACAAAGTAAAATCTATCTCATGGAAAAAAATGTAGTAAATACAGTCGTAGAAGAAAACAAAAAAGTAGTTCATGCAATTGAAAGGGTCAACCTACACGACTTCGGATACGAAAAATCAGGAAATGTAAAAGGAGACCCCGAAGTTTATGCTTCTTATCTTGAACGAATTGTAAACGGCGATCTCGTTGAAGAAAGTAATAAAGGCATTAGCGAGTCTGAGAAAAAAGAGAAAAAAGCAAAAATCGATGAACTCGAAAAGAAACTTGATGAAATTAATCAAGGCAATAAAAAAACGGAAGAAGAAATAGACGCTAAAGAGCAGAAAATAGATAATTATCGTCAAGAGCTTCTACAAATCAATGAAAAAAGAGATGAAGACAGGGAATTAGCAAAAAGAGAATCGTTTAGCACGATGAAATTCAGTATTAATCTTGTAATACTGATCATGCTAAGTGTTTACCTGTTCTTTTTCTATGTATCAGCTGCTTTTAAAGCACTGTATACTGATTTTGAACAAATCGCCAATAACATTGCAGAAGGTGTTGGAACGGGTAGTATAATGCCTAGCCCATTGGAATTATCTGACGCTATCCGTTACAACTACCTTCTTTTCCTTGTACCATTTGTTTTTTATGCATTTGGTTGGGCGTTCCATATATTGTTAGAACTTAGGCATAAGCTTAAAATCCTGTTTGTTGTGCTACTTGTAGCATTAACGTTCACTGTTGACTTTCTTTTAGCTTTAATTATCCATAATAATACTGAAACAGCTAAGGAATTAATGGGATTGGAAACAATAAGCTGGAGCCAGAGTTCTACATTTTATATCATCTTATTCTTGGGGTTCCTGGTTTATGTAATATGGAGTATCCTGTTGGATTCTCTTATCAGGGAATGGAGTAAAAAACAAATCAAGGATAACATCAAAAAAATTATCAAACATCACCGTGGTGATATTAAAAGATTACAGGTTAAACTTATTCCTACAGATGATATAAAAGCTCACATAAATTATCTCAGGGAAGATATAAGTACCGTGATGCAAGGAAATCTAAAACGTTACATCGATCAGTTTACTACTGGATGGATATCTTATCTTACCCCTGATAACATGAAAGATGTAAAAGCTAATTGTTTCTCAATAAAAAAAGATATTGAGGATAAATACTCCATCAAACCTGGTGAGGTTAAGGTAATCAGCAAACGAAAATAACTGTTATAAAACAATACTCATGAATCTAAGAAACTCAATATATATAGTGCTGGCAGTACTTATTGTTTCCTGTCAGCCTCCACAACAACCCGAGAAGAAAAATACGATAACTCCCAAAAAGAATATCATTGTCTTATTGGATTTATCCGATCGATTAATTGTTCAACCAGAACAACCAGAGCGCGACAAGGAGGTAATTAAATCAATATATAACATTTTTGAAGAAAAAGTTATGCATGATTTATACATTCGTTCCCGCGATGAGATAAAAGTTGTTATTGCCCCACAAAGAGGTGCCGGATTGCCTATCTACAAATACGAAGACAAACTTTACATAAACATGGATAATATTCCAAGGGTAAGCCGCAAACCAAAAGAACAAGAGCGCAGGGAATTGTTCCATAGTTATGTAGATAGTTTGTATCAGGAAGCTGAGTATAGCAGCGATCCAAAAAAATATTTTGGTGCTGATATCTGGAAATACATTTATGAAGATTTGGGACAAGATATGTCAACAGATACATTATCAGAAAATTATTTATTTATTCTAACTGATGGGTATCCTGTTGTAGGTAAAGACACAGCAAAACTCGAACCTGTAAATAAAACATTTCCTGAATTAGAAGTCATTCTTGTTGAAGTTGCCCCAAGAGACAAAGATCTTGAAATGGACAGGATAATGGAACTATGGCAACAATGGCTGGATGAAATGAATGTTAAATCGTATACATTCATTAAAAGAAAAGCTATTACCAAAGAAATTGATCAAATAAATGAAATTCTAGGACCCGGAAAATAAATTTCCTGCTTACAACCCGATAAAAAAAGGCAGAACTATTTTTGTTCTGCCTTTTTATTATTAATCAGCTTCTCAGTTTAAAACCGTTGTCCGCGACCATGTCCTGGCCTATTATCCCTGTCTCCTCTTCTTCCGTCAAATCGATAAGCTTCTTGTCTATCAGTTAGCTCATCAAATTTTGCCTTTTGCTCATCTGTTAAAGATTTTTTAACATTCTCAGCTACTTCAGCACGTTTTTCCTCATGCTTTTTACGCATTTCATCTAGAACTTTCTGTTCTTCATCTCTAAGCTTTTGCATTTCCTCATCATGACTTGCATAGATTTTAGTAATTTCAGCTTTTTGCTCATCTGTAAGTTTTAATTCATACGCAAGTCTGTCAATCATCCTTTCATGACGATCTTCTGGATCTGGAAAATCACCTCCTCTGTAAAAACCTGGCTGTGCCATTGTAACTCCTGCTCCTAAAATGATAGTTGCTATAAAAGCAATTGATAATTTTTGTATTGATTTCATAATTATTTTCTTTTTAAAATTAAACTTGATTCAAAGATAGAGTGACAAACCTCTGTATGAAAGTTAAATCGACGAGGCCAACAAAGAAGTAGACGAAATACAGATATTCAATAAATACTATCTACAAAACGGCATAAATAATCTACAAATCTTCAATCCAATAAATTGATAACTGAATTTTCAGAAATACGCCTGGATAGCTTTTAGAACATTTACACTATCCTCGGCAGCATCAACTTCTGTATTTTTATATATTACTTTTCCATTTTTCCCAATTACAAAAGTCCATCGGGATGTTGTAATGCTCCGTTTAAGAATTTTTTCTTCACCATCTACTTCGCGTGATATTTCGCCGCCCTCTTTTGTCGGCACCCCAAATTTCTTTGCTATACTTCCATCTGGATCTGACAATAAAGGAAAATTTAAATCATGAGCCATTTTAAAATATTTGAGATTGATAACCTCATCACCACTAATACCAACCACCTCAATTCCTAAGTCTCTTAGTTTATCCATATTATCCCGATAAGCACAAGCTTGTGCTGTACATCCACCCGTCATAGCAGCTGGATAAAAATATACAACAAGCACCTTATTACCAACCACTTCGTTAGAATTCCATTTTTTACCCTGATCATCAATTGCATTAAACGATGGGGCTTTATCACCAACTTTTATTTCTGAATCCTGGCTATATGATATTTGAGTGATAATTGTGAATAATAAAACAGCTATAGAAGTTTTCATCTTTATTTAATTTATGATTATACATCAATTTTAGACTATAACCTCTTTAGCTGATATTTGTTTAAAACAAGTGGCTTATAACAAAAAATTAACACTGTAGATTATGTCCACTATAAGAAGACACAACAATACTGGACAGATCACTCAGTAACAATAAAAATTATAAATTAATTGGAATTAAAAATATCTGCTGGATATTACTAATCAGATTGGCATATTTTGGTTCTGTACGCATGTTGGCCCATCCTTCACTACTGCCAAATTTATCCCAGGTTGCATCACGGCTTTCAACATTTGGTAATCCTACCATATATATCAATGCCGGCATGTACTGACCTGCCAAAATTCTCCCAAAGAAAACAGGTTCAAGGCCAGTTTCTAAGAACAGATCAATTTCTTCATCATTAAACATCATTATCTTTCTTCTTCCAAAATCTTCATTAGAACTTTCATAAATCCTTAATTCGAATGCCTTTTTATCTGGAGTTGGCATTACTATTGACGGCCAACGATCAAATGCTTCAAGAAAAAAAGTTTCATAACGTTCATAAACTGGTGAGTCTGGATTAATTTCATTGTAACTCTTAGCATCGTTTAAATATCCTTTGTCACCATAAATATTTTGTTGAGTATTAATGTAAACATCAGAAGAGGGATAAGCAATCAATGTATATATTTTTACGACTTCTTTCTGGTTATATTCATCAAAAACCATAACTTTTACACCCTTCTCACTTAAGAAAGGTATTAAGGCATTTTTATAATAGTTTAGTAACAAATCCCTGTTGTTAGCTCCCTCAGAAATATGGTAAATTCTTAATTCATAATAATTTTTCTCATTAATAGCTGTATTATCTGAAGCTATTGCTGGTACTGTAAGAGATGCACCGGCGGCTAATCCAGAGCTTTTTAGAAATGATCTTCTTTTCATAACGATGGATTTAAGTTTATGTAAAAAAAACATTTTCTTTTACAAATACAAAGCCTTTCAGGTATTTAGCAAAACTTTTTAAAAAAAAAAATCAAACTAAATCACAAGCTTCTGCCGGCATCCAATGTTTATCTTTTCCATCCCATTTAACATTACAGCCTATTGGGTTTGTTGTTTTTACAGAAACTTCTTTACCAGAAGTAACTTCCTCCAAGGCTCTTTCTAAATCGTTTACTGTAACTCTCGATACATCCCTGGGGCTGTCTACTGCCCTGCCAACATAAATTAGTTCACGCTCTCTATTAAACACATAAAAATGCGGAGTACGCAATGCCCCATAAGCCATAGCTACATCTTGTGATTCATCATAAAGATAAATCCATGGAAATTGATTCTCTTGCATCCGCTCCACCATATGGGGGAAATCATCTTCTAGGTATGTATTTCTACTGTTTGAATTTATTGCAATAAATTTCACTCCTTTGGAATCAAATTTATTTACTGTCTCTCTTGTTAATTCATCCGAGCCAATAACATATGGACAATGGTTACATGTAAAAAAAACAACTAGTGTTTCAACATCAGCAAAATCAGACAATGAATAAAAATTTCCATCTGTTGCTTGTAATTTAAAAGCTGGGGCCTTTTTCCCTATTTCTAATGTAAAAGCCATAATTTCTTAATTAAAATTTATTTAACTGATTAACAGTTAGAGTAAATTCATGTTCATTTTTACTTACAACATTAAATTAATGATTGATATCACAGAATTATTCAACACAAATTACTAAACTCGAATAAAATTAATTGTTCTTGATATGAATGTTGATAAATTAATGTTAGACCTGGAGATGCGTTACCCGGGCGAACAAGAATATTTACAAGCAGTTAGAGAAGTACTGGAATCAATAGAAGAAGTTTATAACGAAAATCCTCAATTTGAGACTCAGAAGATAATTGAGCGTTTAGTTGAACCAGACAGAATTCTTACTTTTAAAGTACCGTGGGTAGACGATAACAATGAAGTTCATGTAAACCGGGGTTATCGCGTACAGTTTAACAATGCAATTGGCCCATACAAAGGAGGACTTCGATTTCACCCCAGTGTAAATCTTAGTATTCTAAAATTCTTAGGATTTGAACAGATATTCAAAAATAGTTTAACAACGTTACCAATGGGAGGTGCCAAAGGTGGCTCTGATTTTCAACCCAAAGGGAAATCCCCTAATGAAATCATGCGTTTCTGCCAGGCATTCATGTTGGAACTTTGGAAAATAATTGGCCCTGAAACCGATGTTCCTGCTGGCGATATTGGTGTTGGAGGCAGAGAAATAGGATATATGTACGGGATGTACAGAAAACTAGCTCATGAGAATACTGGAATTCTAACAGGTAAAGGAGTAAACTGGGGCGGAAGTTTAATCAGGCCAGAAGCAACAGGTTTTGGTGTTGTATATTTTGCCAAAGAAATGTTAGCTACAAAAAATGAGACACTCGAAGGAAAAACCGTTGCTGTATCTGGGTTTGGAAATGTTGCCTGGGGAGCAGTCACAAAATTAAATGAACTCGGCGCTAAGGTTGTTACACTTTCAGGCCCCGATGGTTACATCTATGATCCGGAAGGAATCTCCGATGAAAAAGTAGAATACATGCTTTATTTAAGAGCATCCAATGAAGATATTGTTGCTCCTTATGCAGAAGAATTTGACAGTGCAACTTTTGTTGAAGGAAAACATCCCTGGGAAGTTAAATGTGATATTGCACTTCCATGTGCAACACAAAATGAACTCAACGAAAAAGATGCAAAAACACTGATTGACAATGGCTGTATGTGTGTCTGTGAAGGAGCGAATATGCCTTCTACTCCTGAAGCTGTAGAATTATTCCATAACAAAGAAATACTCTTTGCCCCAGGAAAGGCTGCTAATGCCGGTGGAGTTGCAACATCAGGTTTAGAAATGAGTCAAAATGCTATGAAATTAAACTGGGTGCGAGATGAAGTTGATGACAGGCTTCACACTATTATGAGAGAAATCCATGCTTCTTGCTTAAAATATGGTAGACGTAGTGATGGTTATATCGATTACGTAAAAGGTGCCAACATTGCCGGTTTCTTAAAAGTTGCCAATTCAATGATGGATCAGGGAGTAATTTAAAAAAATAGCGGTTTCAAATTCCGAAACACCATGAAATAAGGCATTTGCATTTTTTGCAGATGCCTTTTCTTATTTAAATCCACTCCTTCTTATTCTCCCTTTCAAAATAGTTCACTCAAAAAAAATCAAATGAAAAAATCAAGAATGTGAACAATCAATAAAACATTATAAACAAATAGTAAATTCCATTTCTATGCTTATAATAATCTTTGGCATGACTAGAAATGATGTTTATTTCGGATTGTTATTATCACTTTAAAAATCCGAGCTCTAACTAAAAAGAATTGTCTATGCTTGCAATACTGGGATTTTCTATTATCATTTTATTCTTAATTCTAATCTTCACAAAAAAATTATCTGTAATCACAGCATTGGTATTAGTTCCTGTTGTTGTTGGCTTTTTAAGTGGTTTCACTCCCAAAGAACTTGGTGTTATGATGTTTGATGGAATAAAACAAGTAGCACCCACTGGTATTATGTTAATCTTTGCTGTACTCTACTTTGCCGTTATGTTAGATGCTGGTCTTTTTGACCCGTTGATTGCATTTATCACAAAATCAGTGAAAGGAGATCCTGTTAAAGTAATAATGGGAACAGCTTTTATTACTATGATGGTTCATTTAGATGGGGATGGGACAGCAACATTTATGATTGTTATTTCAGCATTTTTGCCATTGTACAGAAGACTTAAAATTAATCCATTAATATTACCAGCAATCGTGGCTTTAGCAGTTGGCCCGATGCATTTAGTTCCTTGGTCTGGAACATCAGCAAGGGCAATTGCCACTTTTAATACAGATTCAACGCAAATATTTAATCCCAATGTCCCTTCCATTATTGGAGGTATGTTATGGGTTTTAACAGTCGCTTATATTTTAGGAAGAAAAGAAAGAAAACGCCTAGGGGTTATTGGATTGGAATATGATCATCATGCATCATTAACTGATGATCAACGCTCCCTTCGTCGTCCAAAATTAGTATGGATAAATGCAATTATGACCGTCTCTCTTATTGTTGTTTTAATGCTTGGGATAATACCTGCATCCGTACTGTTTATATTATTTAGTATTATAGCATTATTAATTAATTATCCAAAATCAGCTAATCAACAGAAGGTTTTTAAAACACACGGTGCTAATATCTTTTTAGTATCAAGTATGATTTTTGCCGCCGGAATATTCTCGGGAATTTTATCCGGCTCAGGAATGATAGATGCAATGGCAAGTTCGCTTGTATCGTTAATCCCTCATAAACACGCAAACCTTCTTCCGGTAATAACAGCTGTAAGTAGTATGCCTTGTAGCATACTCTTTACTCCAGACGCATATTATTTTGGAGTTCTGCCTGTTATAGGGGAGGCTGCACAGCAATTTGGTTTAGATTCTCTTGAAATAGGACGGGCAGCCCTTTTGGGACAAATGACTGTAGGATTCCCATTAAGTCCGTTAACAGCTTCAACATTTTTATTGATAGGTTTATCAGAAGTTGACCTGGCAGACCACCAAAAATTCACATTCTTCTGGGCTTGGGGAACAACCATTGTAATGACAATAATAGCATTGCTCACTCAATCAATACATATATAAAAAGGAGCATGATTAAACTATTAGGATGCACTCGACAATGATTATTTAATCATACGAAGTTCCATCTGACAACCGAGTTTTCGAGCTCGACGAAGTTTATTGTAAAAATGAAAACATACAGATGAAAAAAACAATACGAATTGGATCCGGAGCCGGATATTCCGGAGATAGAATTGAACCTGCCATCGTACTGGCAGAGAGTGGAAACATACAATATTTGGTTTTCGAATGTCTGGCCGAGCGGACAATTGCCTTGGCACAACAACAAAGAAAAACAAATCCTGACGGTGGATATGATCCTTTGTTATCGTATCGGTTTGAAAAGTGTTTATCCGTATGCAAGGATAATGGGATAAAAATTATAACAAACATGGGTGCTGCCAATCCTTTATCTGCAATGGAGAAAATAAAAGAAATAGCAATCTCTCTTGGAATAAAAAATTTAAAGATTGCTGCAATTACCGGGGATGATGTTTTAAATCAGGTAAAAGGAAGCGGATTACCCATATTGGAAAATGGAGAAAGCCTGGATTCGATTGATGACCAAATCATTTCCGCCAATGCATATCTCGGAGCAAAACCATTAGTCGAAGCCTTAAAAAATGATGCTGATGTGATAATAACCGGAAGGGTAGCTGATCCTGCCTTATTTATGGCTCCTGTACTATATGAATTTAACTGGTCTCTTGAAGATTTCGAAAGATTAGGAATAGGAACAGTTTTGGGACATTTATTGGAATGTGCCGGACAGGTAACTGGTGGATATTTCTCCGATCCGGGTTATAAAGATGTACCAGATTTGGCAAATCTTGGATTTCCTATTGCCGAAATAAATGAAGATGGAGAATTTTTCCTTACTAAAGTTGAAGGTACAGGTGGCATGGTTACTAAAGCCACATGCAAGGAACAACTTTTATATGAAATTCATGATCCCCAAAATTATATAACACCAGATGTAATTGCCGATTTCTCACAGGTTTCTTTCGAGCAGGTTAAAAAAGATAAAGTTGCTGTAAAAGGAGGTTCAGGAAAAACAAAGACCGGTAAGTACAAAGTTTCTGTTGGTTATTCTGACAGTTTTATAGGTGAAGGTCAAATTAGTTATGGAGGACCAGGGGCTGTCTCCCGTGCTCAATTGGCACTTGACATTGTAAAGGAGCGTCTTAAATCAACTGGATTAGAACATACCGAAGCGCGTTATGATATAATCGGCGTGAACTCTTTGCACGGAAATAACCTCTCTCAGAGTGAACCCTATGAAGTTCGAGCCAGGATAACGGTAAGGACCAGCAATCCTGAAGATGCAAAAAAGGTCGGAAACGAAGTTGAAACCCTTTATACAAATGGTCCGGCAGGAGGAGGCGGTGTAACAAAATCAATTCGCGAGGTTATCGCAATAAAATCAGTCCTGCTTGATGAAAATTTAGTTAAACCAGAAATCCAATATACTCAAATACAATGAAATTAAGAGAAATAGCACATTCAAGAACGGGTGATAAAGGAAATATCTCTAATATTTCGGTTATTGCTTTTGATGAGAAGGATTATTCGCTTTTAGTTGAAAAAGTGACAGCAGAAAAGGTAAAACAATTCTTTTCTGAGGTAGTAAAAGGAGAGGTAGTCCGCTATGAACTCCCTAATATAGGAGCGTTGAACTTTGTTTTATACGAAGCGCTTTCAGGAGGTGTGACCCGCTCGTTAGCACTTGATATTCACGGCAAATCGCTCTCTTCCGCCATCCTCAACATGGAAATATAAAAAAACTAAAAAAATGAAAACAAGACTCAATATTATAATAGTTTTAATAACATTCTTTCCTTTTTTCGCATCAACACAATCTCTTCAGCAAAAGCTAATCGATGTTAAAACTGAAGATTATCCCGGAGTTTATGGAGAAAAGAAAATAAAATACGAAAAAATCACAGGGAAATTTTATGCAGAACTGAATCCTGCTGACAGCCATAATTCTATCATTACAGATATTGAACTGGCAGAGAAAAATCAGCGCGGTTGGGTAGAATATACTACTGATTTTTTCCTAATCAAACCTAAGAATATGAAATATTCGAATGGTGTATTACGATATGATGCCCCAAACAGGGGAAATGCCTTCAATACACATCCTGACTCTGTACTAATGGCACGGGGATATGTATTTTTAAGCGCAGCCTGGCAGGGAGATGTTAAAAAGATAGATAATCCATATGCAAGTATGTTTGATAGATTATACCTGGACGTACCGACAGCTAAAAACAATGATGGTTCAGAAATTACAGGAATCATCAGAGTAGAATTTGCTCCTTCAGCCGGAACACATCCTATGGAAATGGCACTGTCCGGGAATGTCTATAATTCAAATCATATTTCATATCCTCCGGCAGAATTATCGAATAAAGATTATATCCTGACAAAACGTGTAAGAGAGAATGATCCCAAAAGAAAGATTGATAACAACGACTGGGCATTTTCAACAACAAATGAAACAAATCCTTTTCCAGGCACTTCTGATGAAACCAAAGTGAGTCTGCGCGGTGGATTCGATTCTGACTATTTGTATGAACTAATCTATGAAGGTAAAAATCCCAAAGTAATGGGAATTGGGATGGCAGCTGTCAGAGATATTGTTATTTTTTTTGAGAAAGAAGAACAAGACAGCGATGGAAATAAAAACCCAGTGGCCGGTAAAATCAAATATACCCTGGGCACAGGAACCTCCCAATCCGGAAACTTTATGAAAACTTTTATACATCTGGGTTTTAATGAAAGCTTATCTGGAGATAAAGTTTTCGATGGTGTGTTTCCAATTGTCGGAGCAAGGCAAAATAATATTAACATGCGATTTGCTGTTCCTGGAGGAGGGGGTGGCCCCAGAACAGAGCACCGTGCCTACGGACAAACATCTGTACGTGCTTTTTCGCCTGACTATTATGATGATATTTCAGGAAATACAGGAGGTATCTTTTCTCGTTCAGAAGAAAATAACACCATCCCAAAAGTATTTATGCTATTAACATCCGCTGAATTCTGGGCTTTACAAGGGTCAATGTTATTAACCGATGCATATGGGCTTAAAGACATTGAACAACCAGAAGAACTTCGGATTTATTATATTGCTGGCGCACAACATTCTGTTGGTCCATACGGACCTGTCAGATGGGATCCGGAGCGAACAACATACCCAGCTGCTTCTACTGTTGATGGAAATGGTGTTATGCGTGCTCTTTGGATAGATTTAGAAGAATGGGTAATAAATGGAACAGAACCACCGGCAAGTAGAGTACCTTCAATAAAAGATAAAACATTAATCTATCCCGAAGATTTAAAATACCCACAAATAAAAGGTGTTAACTGGACGGTAAATAATAAGAAAGTATTAATCCCTGCACTCGAATATCGTTGTATCATCAATAACCTTTCATTACTTGATTTCGGCCCTGAATTTAATGAATATGACGAATCAGGAACAACAACGCTTCTCCCTCCAGCTTATCTGGGAAAAGATTATGCTATCATGGTATCAGAGATTGACAAAGATGGAAACGAGATAGGCGGAATCAGAACCCCGGAACTGGTTGCTCCGCTCGGTACTAATCTTGGATACAATTATGATGCGCGAACCTACCTGGAAGATCTTTCCGGATTAACTGGTTCTTATATCCCTTTTCATAAAACAAAAAAAGAACGCCTTGCCGCAGGAGACGAAAGACTTTCTCTTGAAGAGAGGTACGGAAATAAAGAAAATTATGTAGCAGCCGTAAAAAAAGCTGCAGAAGACTTAGTTAAGCAACGCTTACTGTTGCCATCAGATGCTAAAAAATTAATTCAGCAAGCAAAAACAACTACTGATTTTTAAGTATTTATTATGAAAAATAAATTAAAGTTATTACAGGACGCTCTAAAAGTTGTAAAGAATGGAGACACCATTATGATTGGTGGATTTCTTCATTGCGGTAACCCACAGCATTTAGTAAAAGAATTGGTTCAAACTGATGTTCAGAATCTAACTACAATTTCCAGTGATACCGGTACAATGGAAACAACAAACCATGAGCTTCTAAAAAGCGGAAAGGTTAAAAAACTTATGGCTTCCTATATTGGGGGAAATCCAATGGCCGGTCAGTTTATGAATACCGGAGAAGCGGAAGTAATACTATTTCCTCAAGGTACTTTGGCTGAAAAAATCAGGGCTGGAGGAGCCGGATTAGGAGGATTTTTGACTCCAGTTGGCCTAGGTACCATTGTTGAAGAAGGAAAAGAAAAAATAACCGTCAACGGAGAAGAATTCTTACTGGAACTTCCCTTAAAAGCAAATGTAGCTTTAATTAAAGCTGACAAAGCTGATAAAGCCGGAAACCTTTACATTTCTGGTTCAGCAAGGAATTTTAATGTCTTAATGGCAACCGCAGCAGATCATGTTATTGCTGAAGTTAGTGAAATTGTCGAAATCGGTGAGATAGATCCCAATCATGTTACCGTACCTGGAATCTTCGTTGATACACTTGTAAAAATATAATCATGGATAATAGAGAAATAATTGCACGACGAATAGCAAAAGAATTAAAAGACGGTGATGTTGTAAACCTGGGCATTGGTATGCCAACAATGGTTGCTAACTATATTCCTGAAGGCATAGAGGTTGTTTTACAATCAGAAAACGGATTATTGGGATTAGGTCCAAAAGCAAACGAGGAAAATCTGAATCCAAATATTGTTGATGCAGGAGGTGGATATGTTACTGTTTTACAAGGGGCGTCTTTCTTTGATAGTGCTACTTCTTTCGGGATTATTCGTGGAGGACATGTAAATGAAACAGTCTTAGGAGCACTCGAAGTAGATCAGGAAGGTAATCTGGCCAGCTGGATGGTTCCCGGGAAAATGGTAACCGGAATGGGTGGAGCGATGGACCTGGTTGTAGGCGCTAAGAACGTAATTGTTGCAATGGAACATCTAAATAAAAAAGGTCAACCAAAAATTCTTAAAAAATGTCGTTTGCCATTAACAGCATCAAAACAAGTAAACCTTATTGTTACCGAGAAAGCTGTTTTTGAAGTGACGAAAGATAAGGGCCTCATATTAAAAGAGATTGCCTCAGGGCTAAATGTTGAGGATATAAAAAATTCCACTGAAGCTGACTTTACCGTAAGTGAAAATTTAAAAACAATTGAAATTTAATTGATTATGAAAGATATTGTCATTGCAGCAGCAGTACGTACTGCGATAGGAAAATTTGGAGGGACTTTAGCGAATGTTCCAGTTCAGGAATTAGGTAGTATAGTAATAAAAAAAGCCATTAAAAAAGCTGGATTAAAGCCTAAAGATGTTAATGAAGTTATTATGGGGAATGTTCTTCAGGCAGGACTTGGACAGGGAACAGCCAGACAAGCTTCTATTAAAGCAGGAATTCCGGATTTTGTGCCTGCAATGAACATTAATAATATTTGCGGTTCCGGGTTAAAAGCAATAAACCTGGCAGCAGCAATGATAAATTCAGGGGATGCTGAAATAATTGTTGCCGGGGGAATGGAGAATATGAGTGCTGCTCCTTATGTACTCAACAGCGCAAGATGGGGTTTTCGCATGGGAAACAACGAAGTAGTTGATACTATGGTTTATGATTCTCTTACGGATGCTTTTGAAGGATATCATATGGGTATTACCGCTGAGAATGTAGCAGAAAAATATGGTATCTCCCGGGATGAACAAGACGAATTTGCTGCATGGAGTCAGCAAAAAGCTGAAAAGGCACTATCAGAAAATCGATTCCAGGACGAAATTGTTCCCATGGAAGTAAAAATCAGCAGAAAAGAAACCATTGTTTTTGACAAAGATGAATTTCCGCGTGCAGGTGTAACAAAAGAAGGTATTTCAAAATTAAAACCTGCTTTTAAAAAAGATGGTACAGTAACTGCAGCCAATGCATCCGGTATAAATGACGGAGCTGCTGCTCTGATTATAATGAGTGCAGAAAAAGCAAAAGAACTTAATATAACTCCAATAGCAAAAATAGTTTCGTATGCATCAGCAGGTGTTGATCCTAAATACATGGGAATTGGGCCTGTTTATTCAACACAGAAAGCTCTTAAAAACGTAGGTCTTTCCATAGACCAGATTGATTTAATTGAAGCTAACGAGGCCTTTGCCGCACAAGCTCTTGCAGTAGGTAAACTTCTCAATTTTGACAACGAGAAATTAAATGTTAATGGTGGTGCTATCGCTTTAGGTCATCCTGTTGGAGCAAGTGGAGCCAGAATACTTGTTTCTCTGGTTCATGAAATGCAAAAGCGTAAATCTAAACTCGGACTAGCTACTTTATGTGTTGGAGGAGGTATGGGCGTTTCAACAATTGTTGAGTTGTTATAGTTAAAGAGCTTCCTGTTCTAAACTTTTATTTTAACAGGTTACAGTGTAGATGAATTAAAGTAGAAAAATTATATATAATCAGATGAGACACAAAATTCAACACCTAAATATTTTTATAGCAGTAACACTAATCTTCACTTTATTGAACAATCAGAACGTATCTGGACAGAGAATGCCTGATATAAAATTTAGTGTTAAGCCTACTTTCGAATATACGTATCAGGAAAAAATGATTGAAGGTGGGGAAGGTTATAACCTTTTTACACGGATTTATCTACCTAAGGGCGAAGGCCCATGGCCAGTTGTTATGACCCGCACACCTTATGCATTTGGTGAGGTTAAAGGTGACAATGTATTTTTAGGTCAAGAATATGCAAAGCGCGGACTTGGGTATGTTGTTCAGTATTGCAGGGGCAAAGGTGGATCTGAAGGATTTTATCGCCCCAATGAGTTCGATCGTGAAGATGGACTGGCATTGGTTAATTGGTTGGCAGACCAGTCATGGTGCAAAAGCATTGGTGTTTTTGGTGCTTCATATGTTGCTTTTACTGGCTGGATTATTGCCGATGATTTACCGAATAAAGTAAAAGGGCTTTACCTGCACCACTATGGAGTTGACAGACATGTCTCACTCTATAAAGATGGACTTTTTCGCCAGGATATTATGACAGGCTGGGCAATTGATAATGCATCTGAAAACATTAAAAAGCCCTTCCGCGATAAAGAATCTCCTTATTACGACGAATATAAATACATGCCTCAGGCAGAAATGGATGTTGATTTGTTGGGTGCTGAACTTCCCTGGTACAGAGACTGGATTACCAATACAAATTATAATGATGAATACTGGAACCAAGGATTTTGGAAACAGCTAAAATCAAATCCGTCAAAGATAAAAGTGCCTGTAACTGTTGTGGCAGGCCTGTACGATCATCATATGGAAGGAACACTGCTTGGATATGAACGGCTAAGTGATGATGTTAAAAAACAAAGCCGATTAATCCTGGGTTCCTGGAATCATAGTTACCAGATAACTCCAACTCAGTATAACCCGGAACATGCAAGAGATATAGATCCTAATCTCGACCAATTTGAATGGCTATACAGCGTTGTTGCCAAAGGGATTGTTCCCAAAGGAGATGTAAATGTATATTTTATTGAAGAAGATAAATGGGAGACCTTTGATTCCTGGCCAATTAAAAATGATGATACAGAAACCTTTTATTTCTCTAAGGAAAAAGATTCATCAAATCCTAAGGCTTATGAATTAACTAAAAAGATTCCGAAAAAATCAGAAGAAATAAAATATCAGTACGATCCACAAAACCCTGTAATTTCGAATGGAGGGGAAACACTTTTTACTTCAGTTAATAAACGTGGAAGCCAACTTCAAAAAGAAATTGGGTATCGTGATGACGTAATAAGTTTCTTAACACCAAAACTTACTCATGACTTGGTTCTGGCAGGGAAAATATCAGTTAAATTAAATGTAAGTACAGATGTGGATGATTCTTGTTTTGGTTATACTGTTAGTGAAGTAATGCCAGATGGCTCAACGTATAACATCCGTTCAGGAATAACAACATTAGCTTATCGTAACAACCCATTAGGAAACAGACAGACTTATACTCCCAACGAAATTGTTGAAATAGAGATAGAGACTTTGCCAATTACATGGAATGTAAAAGCCGGTAATAAAATAAGAATTGACATTACATCTTCAAATTTTCCAGAATATTCAATCCATTCAAATTATGCCGGGGTTTGGTCTTTACAAACAAAAACAAGAGTTGCGAATCAAATTATATATGTTGGTGGAGAGTACAACAGTTCTGTGTCATTTCCAACTAAAATATTATAGCAGAATTATCAAAATAATAAGAATTAAAACATATAAAATGAAGAAACTTTCAATTACTTTTTTATTATTTTTTTCGATGGGGCATATATTTGCCCAATTTCCTTCTTTCGGAAAGATAGAATACAAAACATCAACCAGTGAGATATTGGGAGAAGAAAGAGAATATGCAATCTATCTTCCTAAGGATTATGAAAAAAATACAGACAAATCATATCCGGTCTTATATCTGCTTCATGGAGGAGGAGGAACTCATGTTGACTGGCCACAAAGCGGTAGGCTTGCTGATGTTGTAAATCCTTTAATTGATGCGAATGAAGCTGAAGAAATGATAATAGTTTGTCCTGAAGCTGGAAAAACATTCATGAATTATTTTAACAATCCAGATTGGATGTATGAAGATTATTTCTTTCAGGAATTAATTCCACATATTGAATCAACATATCGGGTAATTGCAGATAAACAACATCGTGCAATTGCCGGACTTTCTATGGGAGGCCAGGGAACAATTGTTTATGCATACCATCATCCTGAAATGTTTTGTGCAGCATACTCAATGAGTGGTTATTTATACCGACATGATAATTTATTTTGGATAGATTTTAATAATCCTATACAGAAAAAAATACATCAACTGGTTGAAGATAATAACTGTATAAAATTTGTACAGAATGCATCTCCTGAAAAAATTGAAGCAATGAAAACAGTCAATTGGTTTATTGACTGCGGCGATGATGATTTTACTTTCAAAGCAAATGTAGAATTTATTTTAGCAATGGCAGAGGCGGGGATTCCTTATCAATTTCGTTCTCGTGATGGCGGGCACACTTGGGAATATTGGCATACAGCCCTTTATCTTGCTTTACCATTTGTTAGCAACTCTTTTGAATAAAACATTTCTTAGATTTATTAGGTAGACTATATAATCATTTATTTGATGCTGGGGTATATGAAAAATATCATATACCCTTTTTTATTGCTAACCAGCATGTTTAAGTTAGGTTTCTCCCTTAATGAAAGGCGATACAGAAATACCACATCTTAATTTAAGTGATTTATTATACCTTTATGCCGCTAATTACTGTCTAAAATTCTCCGGTAAACAATGAGAAAATATCATTGGTCTATACTTCTAATTATCAATATTGCATTTTTTGGGTGCAATAAAAAAGCAAATGATAACTTAGATTCATCGCCTGAAATCCTCAAATTATCCGATAAAATTTCAAATAAAACAATAACCTCGTTTGCCCAGGATAAATACGGTTATATGTGGATTGGCACAAATCACGGGTTAAACAGGTATAATGGTTATGATTTTCATTGTTATCTTAATAACTCAAACCCCAGCAGCATATGCGATGACAGGATTATGTCGTTACTTAACTCCTCGGATGGGCGCATGTGGATAGGCACATCAAATGGTATTTGTTATTATACCAGCGAAGATATTTTTAAGCAAGTATCTTTTGAAGGTAAGAGTGATTATGCTAAAGAACTCTACGAAACAAAAAAAGGAAATATTGTAGTTAACACTGGTGATTTTCTTGAAGTTTATAATTCAGGTTCCGAGTCGTTTACTATTACAGATACTATTCTTCATGATAATATTTACCCTGAATGTTGTATTGACAATAATGGAATTATCTGGGCTGTCTCTGACAACGGAATCAGATCTTATGATATAGATAATGATATTGTTTCTGATTTTATACCTACTCCATATTTCATTACCTATTTTTTCAAACAATCGAATGACTATTTATGGTTAGCATCAGGAAATAAAATTCAAATATTTGATATAAACACACAATCATTTATTAATCCTATAAATCTAAATAGTGGTTCTTTCGGTTCCCACAACATAAAAGGAATCTTTGATTATTCAACAGATCAGGTATTAATTTACAATGATGCATTGGAAATGTATCTGTACAACACGAAAACAGGAGAAATTTTTTCTCAAAAGAATAGTCAGTTCCCATTTGAAGTTCCAGACATGGAGATCTCAAGAATGTTTATTGATCAGCAAGAAAATATTTGGGTTGGTTCAAGAGATAATGGCTTTCAGGTTATTTACAAGTATAAACAACAGTTTAATAGTGAAGCATATTTAACTTCAGTTTTTAATCAGAAATCCGTATTATCAATAACAGAAGATAACAATAATAACGTCTGGTTTCTCACAAACAGACATGGCCTTTATGTAAGAAATGCCAATCGTGAATTAAAACACATATCAATAAATGGAATTGAACGCGATAAAAAGATATTGAATATTTTTATCGACAGTCAACGTAACGTCTATTTAGTATATGAGTACGAAATATATAAATGTAAGTACGCAGATGGGATCCTTAAACCTCAAATTAAATATTCTATTCCGGAAGTAAATATTCTATCTCTAAACGAAGACAAGTATGGCAGAATATGGGTTGGTGTTTTAGGACCAAGAATCTATATTCTAGACAAGAATAAAGCTGATTACAAAGTATTAAAAATTATTCAACCTGGTGATTTTTCCTTTATATCAAATATGACCCAGATACCTTCAGGTGATATTATTGGAGCTACATTTATTCAAGGCATTACAATTTTTAATCCGGATGACTTATCATATAAACAATATTCGCTTTCTGATCTTACCCCAAATATTCCTTTTTCACCTACAGTCATATTTTATGATTCGTCGGGTATGATATGGCTGGGTTGTGAATCAAATGGTTTGTTTATGTTTAATCCCATCACAAAAGAATTCACAAAAATAGATACCCCAAGCTTAAACATAAAAGGTATTGTTGAAGATAAGAATAATTGTTTGTGGCTATCTACCAATGAAGGATTAATAAAATATGATCGTAGCTCCGATAAATTTATCACTTACACTGAGACAGACGGAATAGGTGGCGATCAATTCAATGCAAATAGTGCTTTAATGACTTCTGATGACCTTCTTATTTTTGGAGGTATTCATGGGATTACTGTTTTTAATCCATCTAACTTAAATTACAAACAACAAATTAAACTTTTATTTGAAGATTTAACAGTAAATAATTCTCTTCAAAACGCATATAAAGATCCAACTCTTGATAAAAATCTTAATGAAATACTATCTATTAATCTTCGCAATAACGATAATTATTTTGGAATCTCATACGTAGGCCTGGGGTATAATGAATTTCCCACAGTCAGGTATAACTATATTTTGGAAGGATTCGAAGAAGAATGGGTAGATGCCCGTGCTATTCGGCAGGCATTCTATTCAAACTTGTCTCCTGGAAATTATACGTTTAGGGTAAGAGGATGGAATAATGATTATTCCACAATATTAGACGAAAACTCTATTGAAGTAATAGTTCATCCGGGATTCTGGAACCATCCGCTTGTAATTTACTTCTTAATTCCCTTTATTATTTTAAGTATTATCCTATTGGGATTCTGGCAATACATAAAGATTTCCCGTTCCAGGCAAGAAATTATTCAGGCAATCAGGGAGAAGGAACAAGAGAAAAAATTAAATATCATGAATATGAATTTTTTCTCGAATGTTTCACATGAATTCAGGACTCCATTAACCATGATTAATGGCCCTGTAGAGATAATGCTAAATGATAATACGATCAACAAAAAAAACCATAACCTTCTAATTATTATTCGTCGAAATATTGAGCGTATGTTACGCTTTGTCAATCAACTTATGGATATAAGCAAGATTGATAGCAACAACATAAAGCTTAATGTTACCTATTGCGATATTATTTTATTAACCAATAATCTGTTGGAAGTATTTAAAATCAATGCCAATGAAAAAGGTATAACAATCCATACAGAAGGTTTTGAAAACAAATTAAATACCTGGCTGGATAGAGACAAGTTTGAGAAGATCCTTTCGAACCTGGTTTCCAATGCAATGAAATTCACAAATTCCGGAGGAAATATAAATATTAAATTAGAAATAGTATCAAAAAAAGCTGCATCTGAATTATTTAATATTTCAGGGAACAACACTTCTGACAGGTATTTAAAGATTGTAGTAAAAGATAGTGGCATCGGTATTCCCGAGGATCAACTCGACATAATCTTTGAACGATATTACCAGGTTGAGCCAAGTTCTACAGGTCATTACAACTGGGGTACGGGAATTGGATTGTTCTACTCAAAATATCTGGTTGAGTTACATCACGGACAAATTAAGGCAAACAACGTTAGCAATGGTACAGGAGCTGAATTTACTGTTATCTTACCCATGGATGATATTGTTTATATTGAAGACAAACATACCATTAACGAAACTCAAAAAAATTCAAATTTTGTAACTAAAAACATAAATTCAGAACCTGACAGTAATGAAGAAATAGTTAAATCAAACGAAGGTAAACCAACAATCCTGATAGTTGAAGATGATACAGAGGTTGCCCATTTCTTAAAAACACTACTATCCAACAATTACCATATTGAAACTCGTTTTAATGCAAGTTCAGCTATTGAGATAATAGACAAAATTAATCCTGACCTTATTATTAGTGATGTGATGATGCCGGGAAAGATGGATGGATTTGATTTATGTAAAAATCTAAAAAATAATCTGGCTACATGTCATATTCCTATTATTCTGCTTACAGCAAAAGGAAATATTGAACATCAGGTTGAAGGTCTCAATTACGGAGCAGATGCATACGTCGTAAAACCATTTGCTCCTTCTTATCTTGAGGCTTTAATAAAATCACAATTCGCAAACCGGGAGCGACTTAGAAATATTTTACCCAAAGTAACAGAAACCGATAGCATTGAAGAAGATATATTATCTTATCACGATAAACAATTTATGGATAAACTCTATGATTTAATGGAGCAAGAACTATCCAATCCCGAGTTGAATATAAACAAGATAGTAGATCTATTATCAATAAGCAGGACAAAACTATATTATAAGATAAAAAATATAACAGGTGAAAATCCGAATGCCTTTTTCAAAACTTATAAATTAAACAGGGCAGCTCAATTACTGGTAAACGGTAAACACAATATTACAGAGACCGCTGACGAGACAGGATTCAGCTCCCTATCTCACTTTTCTCAAAGCTTTAGAAAACATTTTGGCGTTTCGCCAAGTGAATATGTAGCGGAGAAATTAAAGAAGGAATAAAGTTTATTGAATAATTCTTATCGATTACATTAATTTCCTAAGTTGAAAACCTGCATTAATCGAGAATATATTTGTATTAAAATTTTTCATTGACCCAAAACCTCTTTGGTACCTGACATCGATGAATATTTCTCGCTCATTAAAAAAATCCATTTTTAAGCCAATCCCCGAATTAAATCCAAAGTCAATTTTTGAAAAAGGGTTATTATTACTATAATCTGTATAATATGTTTCACCCGAGGATAGAAATTTAACTTCAATATCCCTATTGTATTCGGTTTTAAAAACATAATTAACAAATCCCCCAAACTGGAATACTGGTTTTATTTTTCCATTTGGAAATTCGTATTTAATAACCGCCAGGTTTTTAAGTGTATTCTGGATTAAACTTATAGTATTTAGATAATTCAAAAAAGAATCAATACTGATATATGAATTAGATATTTTTAAGTTTGTCCTTGAGTATGTCCCTTCATATTGAAAAAATAATCTTTCATTCAAATTAGGCATATTTACTTTGTAATATAAACCCAAAGAAGGGGAAAAATCATACTCATATTGACTGTTATTCAAATAATAATATTCTCCCACAAACTCTTTTATCTGTGTTATTGATAAATCATTCATACCTAACACAAAACCATATTTATACTTTCGCTTAATAAGTTTTTTCTCAAAAATTATACATGCTTCATCAGTGCAAACTTCATTGTGATAATCATGAGCCAGGGTTATTAGTGATTTATGATTCAATTGGGCATTATCAAGCCTTTTATAGATTGAAGGACTTTCCTTAAATGTAGCCTTGAGAACACCTATATATTCCTTTGATTCCTTTAAATAATTAGTATTATTAACATATATTTCTTTTTCTTCATTCTTTAGCTCATGTAAATCGCCGCTTTTATCATCAAGAAAATAATGCTCGCCTTTGTCATCACGATAATAGTAGATATCAACTATTCCACTTATAAGATATTCCAGGAATAACTGTTTTGGTTCATTCTCAATCATAAAAGATTTTGATTCATAATATTTACTATTAGTAAATCTATAACCTATAAGTTCATCAGGTGTATATATTTGATTATATGAATCTAAATTCTCTCTAAAAGTACATTGCTTTGCGTTTGCTTTATTCCCTTTATAGTCTATAAAACCATAAATAGTATCATAACTATTATTAATTATATAACCGTTTCTGAAATCAGACTGTGCAATAAGTCCTAAAACATTAATAAAAATTAATTCTAATGTAAGTATATATTTCATGGAGATTGTTTTATCATGTAAAATTTGGTTACCCTAAAAATATTCTACGGATAAGTATCACAGTTGTTTCATCTACTTCCCTATCAAATAATCACAATCTTAAAATTTCCTCCCAAAGCTCTTTATTTACCGGAATTCCTTTTTCCTGATTCTCTTTTCTTGTTCTTAAAGTTCTTTGTCCCGGATAATAAACTCCATCAAAGCCATTCATGGTTTTTGTTTCTTGCAAAACTTGTTTTAATTGTCTTACAACATTCTCTGCCAAATCAGATTTCTCCTTTGATTCAACATCAATAACAATAAAAACTTGAGAAAGTCCATATTCTCCGTCCTGCTTACCAATATCTGTAGTTGATCTTCCTCCTGACAGTAAAACAGCAAGTAAATCAAGCATCATAGATAATCCGGAACCTTTCCAGTAGCCTATAGGCAATGCCATTCCCGATTCTATTATCTCTTCCGGATCTTTTGTTAATCTACCTTCTTTATTATAGCCTCCTTCAAATGCGAGCTCCTTCCCTTCCCTCATTAAAACCTCCATTTTTCCATAAGCAAATTGAGACATGGCCATATCCAGAACAACATGACCTTCTTTATCGGGCACAGAAATGACAAAAGGATTATTCCCAATTTTTGATTCAGCAGCTCCCCAGGGAGGCATATTTGCATCTGTGTTGGTAAAACAAATAGCTGCGCAGTTTGAACCAGCGGCTTGCCAGCCATAAGTCCCTCCCCGTAACCAGTGATTGGTGTTTCGCAAAGCAACAATCGAAATTTTATACTGTTTTGCCAATTGAATAGCTCTATGCATTGCTACATATGCATTCAGGTTACCAGGCCCCAGGTTTCCATCCCAAATCTCATAGTGCCCAAAAGAACCTACTTTCGATGGTTCATTTTCCGGATAAATAAATCCCTTCTTTATATCGTTAATGTATCTTGGGAAACGGTTTAACCCATGCGAATAAACTCCATCCTGTGTGGTTTCTGTAAATAATTGGGCGCTTCGATCAGCTTTTGCTTCTGTAAAGCCATAACGGATAAGAATTGCCTGAAGTTTTTCTTTTATTTCATTAAATGGTATTCTTATTTTATTCTGCATGATCTGATTTGTTATATATATTCTGGATAATCAATTTTTTAAAGTTCATAAATTAAAATGTAATAAACCAAAAGGCTCTATTAAAATTTAACAACTTATATTTCTCTATCTTAACCAGTTTCCAAAAACATTACACTACAAATAAATCATCTTAAAGGGATTTAATATTTAGGGTATAATAACAATTTCAAAGATTTTTTAATTTTTTTCTTCAACATGTGCAACCTATACATTAACTTTCTGTCATTGTATTGAAAGTAAGTAAAATTGGCGGTTGTTTATCAGGACATACACAGAGAGCTTATTGATCTAAGCAAGGCAGGTAGCCGTAAAGCACAATATCAGCTTTACCAGCTATACGCTAAAGCGATGTTTAACATCTCTTGCAGGATGATGCCTTCGCATGAAGAAGCTGAAGACGTTTTGCAGGAAGCGTTTACAGAGGCTTTTTTAAAATTAGATTCTTTTAGGCATGAATCTTCTTTTGGGGCCTGGCTTAAACGAATAGTAATAAACAGAAGCATTAATGCTATTAAGAAAAAAAAGCTCGAACTTGAATACTCTGATGACATCGCCCAATGGGACGAAGTTGAAGAACAAGAAAATGAAGATATTGCTGAGAAGCAACTGAGTGTCCAGGCAATTCACAAGGCGGTAAATGAATTACCAGAAGGATACAGAGTAATTTTTACCCTCTATGCATTTGAGGGATACGATCATGGTGAGATAGCAGAGATCTTAAATATTACAGAATCGACTTCAAAGTCGCAATATTTAAGGGCTAAGAAAAAGATAAAGGAACATATTAAATTGTCAGAATATGAAAGACAATATTGAAAAATTCATCACCCAAAACAGGGATGAGTTCGACATGTTTGAACCATCTCCAAAAATGTGGGAAAAGATAGAAGGTAATATTGAGAGACAGGCAAAAACAGGAATTAACTGGAAACAAATCTTATACCGGGCAGCTATTGTTCTGTTGATATTTGCCGGTTCTCTTACTACATTTGAGTTTCTGGGGCAAAAAGGAGTAAGTCTATTTAGCTTATCAAGAGAAAAATCTATTGAAATTCCTGAGCTAAAAGAAGCAGAACTTTACTATAGTGCTAAATTCTCAGAGAAATTAGATGAAGCAAAACCTTTTCTTTTGGAAAATCCTAAAATAAGCGAAGGGTTAATGAAGGATCTCGCAGAACTGGATAGTGTCTATAATGGATTGAAAAAAGACCTCACTGAAAATATAGCAACAGAAGAAGTAGTTGAAGCATTAATTCAGAACTATCGGTTAAGAATCGAGATTCTGGAGGATTTAATGTCTGCTTTCAAGGAAAAACAGGAAGATGATAACAGTGTTGAACATTCTAAATCCGATGGTTATGAAATTTAAAATTATATTTTCCTTACTCCTAATCACCGGATTTTTTACCCTGGGATTTTCTCAGACTTTCTCTGAAGATTTATCCCGCTCTTTTAGGGTTAGAAATACAACAACCATTGAGGTAGAAAATAAATATGGGACAATACACCTGGTCCCATGGAAAAAAGATTCAGTGAAATTTGATATTCATTATGAAATTTCAACTAGCAGTGAATCAAAACTTAAAAAATTAAAAAGCATGATTGAATTCAATTTTGTTAATACTGAATTCTATGTAAGTGCTAAAACAGATTTTGGTACCCGTTCGAGAAATTCAATCTTTACTGAACTCTTTGATATGGCTTCGTACCTGATCCCTACAGATAAAATAATTGTAAATTATAAAGTTTATGTACCTGCCCAGGCTTCCGTAAAACTCAGCAATAAATTTGGGGATATTTATGTTGATGATGTTGCAGGAAACATAAACATTGATTTATCAAATGGTGATTTAAAAGCCAGTAAACTAACAGGCAGGGCAGAGATTACTATAAATTCCGGAGATGCCTCAATAAATTATCTGGAGGACGCAGATTTGATAATCCGATATTCAGATTTTCAAATAAAGAATGCAAACCAGTTAAACATTGATAGCAGATCTTCAAAAATCTATATTGACAATGCACAATACCTAAAAGCGGTTTCAGGAAGAGATAAATATTATATCAGGAAAACTTCAGAACTATTTGGCAACTCTTATTTTTCAGATTTAAATGTAGATGAATTAACAAACGAGTTAAGTTACAGCATGGAATATGGAAATCTCAATATGGAAAATATTCCTAAAGGATTCTCCTATCTTAATGTAGATTCAGAATACACCGATATTGATATGGTATTTTCAAAAGAAGCAAGCTTTGAAATTGATATTACACACAACCCGGATGTTAGCTTACACTACCCTTCTGATTTTCCTAAACTCGAAGAAAAGAAAATCGGAGAAGAAGACAGCCAGATTTTAACATACGGAAAAGTAGGCAAAAGCCCTTCTGAATCGAAGGTAACAATTAACGCTTCAAAGAAAAGTTTTATAAATATTTATCGGAAATAGAAAAAAATATTACGAATTTGCAACTGATAAAATTATTAGGTGTCTTTCTTAAAAAATAAAACAATGGTAAAAAGAAATTTATTTGTTGGTGGGATAATGATTAGTTTAGTTTTACTTACAAACTGCGAAAACATACGTTGCATAAAAGGTAACGACAACCTCGTATCTGAAAATATTGAGAATGTAGAAACGTTTAACACCATTGTCCTGGAAGCTGGTTATGATGTTACTGTAACGCAGGATAGTATTACAACGCTAAGTATTCTGGCTGATGATAATTTAATACCATATATCACAACCGAAGTAGTTGGAGGAGAATTAATCCTGACAACAGCAAACGATCGTTGTTTACGTTCTCAAAATGATATTCGGGTTCTTGTTTCAACACCAAACATAATAAAAGTTATTTCCGAAGGTTCTGGAGACATTTATATTAGCGACTTAACACTAAACGATACTGTATCTGATAATTCTCTTAAGGTTTATCTTGATGGTTCAGGAAACATTAATCTAGGGGATGTTTTTTGTGATGATCTGTATGTCGACTTAATAGGTTCTGGCGAAGTTTACTTTTCAGACATTAATACAATTGATATCGAACTCTACAATGGTGGTTCTGGTGATATCTTTTTCCTGGGAGGCATCGCCAATAAAGGAAAATACATAGTTGATGGATCGGGGGATATTATTGCAGACAGGGTAGATATCAACCAGGGGGTAACCAATATTTATGCTTCGGGGGATATTTATGTTTGGGCCCGGGAAATACTTTCAGGAGAAATCACCGGATCAGGTAATGTATATTACAGGGCATTGCCCTTAGAAGGACCGTTTATTGAAGAAAATGGAACTGGCCAGGCCCTGCCATTAACGAACTAAAAAATTATCAATCCTAATGAAAAAAATTTTTACCCTTACTATATTTTTATTCTTAGCCCTAATATCTCAGAAAACTGTTGCTCAAAATTATACACGGGCTGCAGGTATTCGAGGGGGAGTTTTTTCGGGATTTGTATACCGCCAATACATAACAGAAAACGAACGTGCTTTTGAGTTCCTGATAAACGCAAAAGATTGGAAGCAAATGAGTTTTACTGCCCTGAAACTCCAATTCGAACCTGCACCAAATTCTATGTCCGATAATTTTTGGTTTGGTTACGGATATGGTGCTCACGTCGGATGGGACTACTCCGATAATTACACCTTGTTGTTTAACAAATTTTATTATGAAGACAAGGCTTTCTCACCAATTATTGGGGCAGATGCTTACATATGCCTTGAATACAGGGTACATGAATTCCCATTAATTCTTGGAATTGATTACAAACCATATTTTGAATTTTCTACCAGACAATTTTTTGGAATGTCTATTTGTGAAATGAGTTTTAATATTATCGTACAATTTTAAAATAAAAAATAATGAAAAAATTAACAACATTAATCATATTCTCTTCTTTACTAACTAATGTAATCTTTGCCCAGGAAGAATATGGTGAATATAGAGAGAGAAATGAAGAATATAAAACGTTATTTGGCAATGATGCTAAAATAGGTGGATATGGTAGTTTTTCTGTTCAATACGGCCCTTTAGCCCAGGATAAAAATGCAGTTGTTTTTAGTGCAAGAGGGGCGGCTATTTTTGGACATGGTATTGCTGTTGGTGTTATTGGTAAAGGATATCTCACTGATTTCTATTATGACGAAAATTTTAAAGGTGACGTAAACCTTGCTGGTGGATATGGAGGAATATTTATTGAACCTATTGTATTCCCTAAATTTCCAGTTCATATATCATTTCCTGTAACTCTTGGTTTAGGCGGTATTACATATTGCTCAAGATATGATGTTGATAACGATCCTGACAATAATGAATGGGAGTGTTATGTAGAAGATTCTGATCTCTATTTCCTTGTTGAACCAGGAGCCGAACTTGAACTAAACCTCACTCGTTTCTTTAGGCTTGCCTTTGGCGTTTATTATCGTTACACAACAGAACTAGACCTAATGAATACTCCAGCTGATGCTTTAAATGGTTTTTCAGGAGGAGTTACTTTTAAATTTGGAAAATTTTAAGAATTATTTAAACTAAGGATCTCTTTTTAGGCATAAATTCTGTCCTAATCAATTTTATAATCTATTCTTAAACGTATTAAAATGAAATTATTAAAACAATATAAATATTGTTTAGTGGGGATGTTATTGTCTTTTTTTTCCCTGCTAGCTACAGCACAAGAGAAACATACTATTAGCGGGTATGTAAAAGACAATAACGGGGAAGAACTTATTGGGGCAACCGTTTATGTGGCAGCCCTTTCTGCAGGAACGGTTACTAATACTTACGGATTTTACTCCTTAACACTCCCGGAGAATGTTTATGATGTTACCTACTCTTTTATTGGGTATGAAGCAACACAAAAAAAGGTATCCCTTCAAAATGATACTAAAATCGATTTAATGCTTGAACCTTCTACAGAAGTAATTGAAGAAGTAGAGATTACTGCTGAAAGGAAAGATGCAAATATTCAACGTGTTGAAATGAGCACCACAAAACTTCCGATAAAAACCATTCAAAGAATTCCGGTTCTTATGGGCGAAACAGATGTAATTAAAACAATTCAGTTATTGCCCGGTGTTCAGGTTGCCGGAGAGGGAAGTTCCGGATTTTATGTTCGTGGTGGGGCTGTCGACCAAAATCTTATCTTACTGGATGATGCCACTGTCTACAACCCATCTCATATTGGTGGATTTTTCTCTGTATTCAATGGAGATGCCATAAAAAATGTAGAATTATATAAAGGAGGTATTCCATCCAATTATGGAGGCAGGCTTTCTTCTGTCTTAGACGTTAGAATGAATGAAGGAGGAACAGCAAAATTTGGCGCAACAGGTGGAATTGGTGCAATCTCAAGCAGGTTAACATTAAATGGCCCCATGCTAAACCAAAAAGGTTCGTATATTGTCTCAGGAAGAAGAACTTATATCGACGCCTTTTTCCCGCTTTTCAATAATGCTGAACTAAAAGATGTAAAAGCCTACTTCTACGATTTAAATGCAAAAGCAAATTACAACATCAACGAAAACAACAGAATATTCCTTTCTGCCTATACAGGTGATGACAAATATGAGTTTAGCAGCTTCTTCGGCATGGGGTACGGAAACCGGACTATGACATTACGTTGGAATCATGTTTTTTCAAACAAACTATTTGCAAACTATAATATTATCTATAGCAATTTTGATTATAATCTTGGTGTCCCCGAAGGTGTTTTTGGTTTCGACTGGGAATCCGATATTATTGACAAATCCTTCAAAAATGATTATACTTATTACCTCAACCCTCAAAACACAATCCAGTTTGGGGTACAGGCAACACACCATACAATAAAACCTGGACGAGGGGAATCTGTAGGGGATGGAATCTTTACATTAACGAATTTACCAAATGCATATGGCGCTGAGTATGGAGTATTTGTACAAAACGAACAAAAAGTAACACCCAAACTTACGTTGCAATATGGATTAAGATTTTCAATGTTCCAAAACATAGGTGAAGGAACAATCTATAACTACGATAGCGAGTATACTGCTATAGACTCCAGTGTATATAAATGGGGAAATGTATTTAATACATTCAATGGGTTGGAGCCCCGTTTTGGAGCACGCTATATGATGAATAACACAAGTTCTATAAAAGCCAGTTACAACCGCATGTTCCAATACATGCACCTGGCAACAAATACTGCATCAACAACACCTCTTGATGTTTGGTTTATGAGTAACCCAAATATCAAACCCCAGTATGCAGACCAGGTAGCTTTGGGGTATTTTAAAAATTTTAAAGACAACACCTACGAATTATCTGTTGAAACCTATTATAAGAAAATGTACAATGCAATTGATTTTAAAGATCATGCAGAATTATTCTTAAATGAATATTTTGATGGCGAATTAAGACGCGGGAGTGCATATTCTTATGGAATGGAATTTTACCTAAAAAAGCAGGAAGGGGATTTTACTGGTTGGATTAGTTATACATTATCAAAAACAAGAAGAGAGATAGACGGAATCAACAATGGAGAAGCCTATCCAACATCATATGACAAACCTCACGATTTAAAAATTGTAGCAAATTACGACATCACACCCAGAATAAATATTTCAGCAAATTGGATTTATTCTTCGGCCATGCCCCTAACCGTGGTCCGTTCATGGATTCCATTGGAAGATGAAACATATGGCAGGTATTGGGTCCCTAAATATTCAGGAAGAAATGAAGTCCGGTTAAAAGGTACTGATTACCATCGATTGGATATAGCCTTTACATATCACTTCAGACAAAAGAAAAATTATTCGAGTAGTATAACTGCTTCTGTATACAATGCTTATGGCCGTAAAAATTTATATTCTATTGTCTACAGAGAAAACGAAAATAACCCTGAAGATGAACCTAATAAATATCCGCCTGAAATGTACAAAATGTACCTATTTGGTGTGATTCCAACAGTAACTTATAACTTCAAATTCTAAAATCATGAATAAAAACATAATAAAAACGATATTATATTCATTAATCCTGGCATATGCATCAAGTTGTACCGAGAAACTTGATATAGAGGTTGCAGGTGATGAAAGTAAAACGCTGGTTGTTTACGGAAGTATTACAACCGACACAACTTCTCATATGGTAACACTTTCCCGGACTGTTTCTGTTAACGACACGTCAATTACTTACGAGAGTAATGCGCATCTAACAATTACAGATGGCAGTAAAATAATTGAATTAACTGAGACTGGCCCCGGAGTTTATATAACGGCCCCTGATGTATACGGTGAAGTTGGTAAAACATACACCCTAAATATTACCCTGGAAGATGGAGAAGAATATACAGCTTCTTCCAGATTAAATCCAGTTTCAACAATTGACTCTGTTGTTTTGAAAAAAGTGGATGTAAATTTAGCTGGCCTTAACTACATTATATACTTTAATGGACTGGAACCTGCAGGAAAAGGCAATTATTACATTTGGAATTTATACTTAAATGATACGCTTTACAATTCCCTTGATGAAACAACTTTTGAATCGGATGATTTTGTTGATGGACAATATGTATACGATTTTGACATCTATTGGATTGATGAAGAAGATTTTGTTTGGGACACTGTAAAATATACAGTAGAAATGTTATCAATTACAGAAGAATATTACAATTATTTATACGAAGTAATGTCTGAAACAGCATGGCGGGGAGGACCTTTTGATGCTACCCCGGCAAATGTCTCAACAAACATATCAGGTGATGCCCAGGGATTCTTTTATGCTGCTGCAGTTACAAGAAAAGATTCTGTTTTTATTGAATCAGAAGCAGAAACTGTAGCCTATTAAATAGTCGAACGTGAAAAAGTTCAAAATTTTTGTATAAAAAATATTATTGTCAATTTAATCAGGATGCCAAAGAGCGTTGGCCAAAAATCGGATGATATCGGGTCGGCAGTGGCCTGTGGACGAGGCTCCGATTTTTATGATTTTTTGCATCCTTTTTCATCATGGGAAAAAGGATGAGCCTGCCGGCTTGAGGCAAAAAGAATAAAAGCTTTTCTGCCAGATAATTGACAAAAAAAACAAAAAGCTGGTAGATTTGAATACTGTCTTTTCTGGTTTATCTGTTGAAAATTAGTTGTTTAAAATATTTTTCAAGTTTAACTAAACAAACCACATATGAATGAAAACCCATAGTTTCGGCTCATAGCCGTCAGACTAAAAGATGTAAAGAAGTAATTTATAAGATATTATATACTCCCCCTCTCATCCAGCAAAGCTGGATATTTCTCCCTCTCTTTCAAGAGAGGGAAAGATTGAGTCTCTGACTCAATCAGGGAGAGTAAACGTTAAACTAATATTAAATAGAATTGAATTTCCTTTACCGTATTTCTTAAGCCTTCTTTTTCTGTTAGCCTGACGGCTATGAGTTTCGGCTACGAATAAAATTCCTTTGTTTTAATTGAAGAATAATTTCAATATCGTTAAGTTAACGATTCTATAGTTGACGCTGGCAGGTCGATATACTGTGATTCAAACCTGTCAGCGTGCGTAGCTCCTGACAGCGTTGGTACCTTAACTTAACGACATTGAAAATGATTTGCGATTCAACATAACCTTTTAAAATCCTTTATTATTTGCCCGTATTCAAAGAACTTGAGTAGGTTAATAATCAAATATATTTTTACAATAACTTTTTAGACATCATATCGTCTCTTCAGAAAGGACAGGATTTTACCTGAAAGAATGGCTTTAAATGTGAAAGGGCAGAAATAAAAGTGAAAAAATAAGAATTTATATTGAACGAATAGAAAATGGGGTATCCAATAGTTACCCGTAATTTTCGTTTATGATTTCTGAAAATTTTAATTATCCATAAAGAGGCTGTCCAATAAGTAACTCTAAATACTATTTGATAAATTTAATTGACTTAAAAATTTTCAGGAAAGATAAAATCAATTAAAACCTTTCGACATCACAAAATATTACGTAATTTTGTATCCAAATGAATACAATAGTAAATATTTTTTATTGAAAAAACAGTCGAATTTGACAAATGGCTGAGGAAGCTTAAAGACTTAAGAGCTAAAGCAAAAATATTGTTCCGGATTCAAAAACTTGAAAATGACGAACATTTTGGAGATTGCAAACCTGTCGGTGATGGTATTCGAGAATTAAAAATAAATTATGCTAAAGGTTATAGAGTTTATTTCAAAGAAAAAGATGGTAAAATAATTATCTTACTTGTTGGTGGGGACAAATCAACCCAACAAAAAGACATTGAAAAGGCAAAAGAGATTTTAAAAAAAATAAAGAAATAGAGATATGGAAACTTCAAGATTTGATATAGCAGATTATTTAGATAATAAAGAAATGATTGCGGAATATCTCAATGCTGTTTTGGAAGAGGGAGATAATTCAGACATCATTACAGCAATTGGTCATATTGCAAAAGCAATTGGGATGACTAAAATCGCTGAGGAAACCGGGCTAAGTAGACCAAGTTTGTACAAAGCTTTATCTGATGGAGCAAAACCACAATTTGAAACAATAATGAAAGTATTAAAAGCAATTGGTGGACAGATAAAAATCAATCCTATAACCGCATAAAACGCACCATAAACACCTATCTGACATAGCAACGTGATGGATATGCGAGCTGCATTTCGCCGCTCCAGCTCTATCTTAACTTGATACTAAAACAGCACGCAAGTTTGCCACGTTTCATTGCTGCAAAACGTTATAATCAACATCTTAGTATTGATACTAATTAAGTATCATAGTAAAATCCGGGCTTTCAGGAAAATAACGGAAAGAAATTTGATACCAAGTAAGCGAAAAACACAATCACATACTTTATAAACAGTATCGACACAAACTTCACTTTACCCATTTGCACAATTTCCTGCTCCACGTCCACAACTTACTCCTTTTATCTTTCAATTTAGAATCTACAGTGGATACTTTTTTATTACTACTACTGGACACTTTTTAACTTAATTACATGCAGGGCTAAAAACAAAAGAAAGATTTAACGAAACAAAAAATATTGCTTTCTATGACTGCTGGTTATAAAATATTTATAATTGAAACACCGTAAAGTCTGTATTACATCTTACATTTTTTATAATACACAGTCCGTTGTATAAAATTTACCTTACTTTTTTCTACTTACTTGATTTTTGAGAAAATATGTAAACAAATGTAAGTTTAACTTTAATTAAAACGAATTAATATAAGCAAAACGCAACTTTTACTTTAAATACCTACAAATCAGATTTAAAATACATTTTTCACATAACGTTACATTACCTATAACAAATAATTCTTTTTTACAAAAAATATCCTCACACAGCAACATTACTAAAACCCTTTAAAAACAAGTATTTTTAATCATTTTATTCGAACATTACAATATTTATTATCAAAATAAAATAAAACTCAGGCAAATAATATTATATTAATATATCATACATGTTACAAATATTTATATCTTTGAAATGTGATTTTTGTAAAATAGACCGAATGGATTTTTGATTTTATGAACATACTAGTATTCTAAATAGCAAGAATATAACAACTTATAAAAGCAATAAATCTTAATCTGTTCCTTGACGTACTATCCAGCTCGCCTTTTTTCAATGATTGTGATGTACAATCCCGGCAGTTTGTCACTCATCAATACATCGTTCCTGTATTAGAGATAGCGAGGAAGTATCCTGATTTATATAATTCTATTAATTTTTCTTGTTGTGGTGAATATTTCCATGTTTTTCTGATTCTCAAATAAGGAACATAAACAAACGTATTTCAGTAACCAGATTAACGATAAGTATATTGCCGATATCTACCATCGGGCCCTGCCCAAATATGCTCCCCGAAAGTCTCGGGTATTCCGATTTTCCGGAACATTTGTTTGGACTACTCCTGCTTACAACCTGGAATACAATTTCCTGAGCTACTGTGTTAACCCCACACGTAAGGATAATATTCCAGGATAGCTGAATATAAGGACTAATAATTTTACAGGTGCTTTATAATAAAGTGTAACGATTAGAAACGATAAAACTATTTTTCCATTATTACGAATTTTTATTTTATCAGGACTGGTTGATTCATACAAACCTAAATTCTTTATTAATCAATGGATTACCAAATCTTATAAACTATTAACAATGTTTAAATTCAAAAACTTAAAAAAATGTCTATGAAAAAAATTATCGCATTAATGTGTTTTGGACTTCTTGTGATGTTAGTAATACCACCTGAAGTACTGGCCCAAAGCAAAAAAATTACGGGAACGGTCGTAGATAAAGAAGACCAAGGCCCTTTACCTGGTGTGAACGTTATCATTCAGGGTACAACAAACGGAACAATTACTGATCAAGAGGGAAATTTCGAGATAGAAGTTTCAGAAGGAGAAATATTACAATTCTCTTTCATTGGGTATGCTTCCCAAGAGATTAAAGTTGGAGGCTCCAGTACCTTAAGAGTGGTAATGCAAACCGATATCCAGGCAATCGATGAAGTAATGATAACCGCAGAATTCGGTATGAAACGGGTTTCCCGCTCTATTGGTTCATCTGTTCAGAATATAAAAGCCGCAGATATAGTTGAGTCAGGCCGCGACAATTTTGTTACTGCATTACAAGGGCGTGTTGCTGGTATGACTGTTACTTCAAGTGGAGGCACACCCGGATCTTCATCTACAGTTGTATTACGAAGCATTACTTCTATTTCCGGAAACAACCAACCGTTATATGTTGTTGATGGGGTCCCCATGAACAATTCAACTTTTAATGCAGGTAACCTTGCAGGTGGCGGGTATTCTGTTCGTAATCTTGACTTTTCTTCAAGAGGTAATGATTTTAACCCGGAAGACATTGAGTCGATGACGGTATTGAAAGGTGCTGCTGCTGCTGCTTTATATGGTTCAGACGCTTCAAATGGCGCAATTATTATTACAACAAAAAAAGGTAGGGCCGGTAAAGGTAGAGTAACATATAGTAATATGTTTCGTTGGGATGAAGCATATGGATACCCTGATTTGCAGACTAAATATGCCAATGGAGCATATGGTACAACTAACTGGTATTATTCTGCCAGATATGGAGGGTTATATGATGACGGAACAAAATTATACGATAACTTAAGCTCAGTCCTACAAACAGGTTTTACCTCCAAACACAATATTTCAATAGAAGGAGGAAACGAAAAATCTACAATTCGAGCATCTGCATCTTACTTAGGAAGTACAGGGGTTGTTAAAACAACTGATTACAAGCGTACCAATTTGTCTTTGTCTGGAAAAACAGAGGTAAATAACTGGTTAAAATTTGAAGGTTCTATGCAATATGCAAATACAGGCAACAACAAAGCATTAAGAGGAACAGAAGGCCCTTTATATCTAGCAATGCGTTGGCCTTTGCTTGATGATGTATCTAATTACATGGATGAAGACGGGGAGCATATGCGAATGCCAAATTTCTATACGGACACTGATTTACTTAACCCTCTTTTTGGCTTGTACAAAAATAAACTTTACGATGAATCTGATCGTTTTATATCAAACGTTGCAGCTACAATCACTCCAATAAAAGATGCTTTTCTTCGCGTTCAGTTTGGTTGGGATGTTGGTACCCAGACATTCGAAACATCAACTCACCCATATTATTACGACAACAATGAAGGTGTTGGTGAATATGATATGGCAAAGTCCAACTTCTCTGATCCAACATTGAACATTATAACCGGTTATAATAAAACATTTAAAGATAAATTTTCTGTGTCCACACAATTTGGATATCACCAGGTTGAAAATGGGATAAAACGTCTTGCAACGAATGGTACAAACTACCTGGTTGCCGATTTCCAGTCAATAAACAATTGCGAGGGTAGTACTGTTAATTCATCCCAAACAACGACAACACGAAGGGTACAGGCAGTATCCGGCCAAATTGAGTTTTCTTATATTGACATGGCTTTTATCACATTAAGGGCACGTAACGACTGGTCTTCAACACTTCCAAAGGAAAATAACTCATACTTTTATCCGGCAATAGAAGGTTCTTTTGTAGTTACTGAACTTCGGGCATTAAAAGAGAATAAATTTCTGAATTATTTAAAATTAAGAGGTAGTATTGCCCAGGTAGGTAAAGATGCTGGCCCAAATGAAATTGATCCTGAATTAGTACCAACAGAGCTAACCGGAGGTGGTTATAAATATTATTATACAGGCCCAAACAAAGACTTGAGACCTGAAATGACTACATCATACGAACTTGGTTTTGAAGGACGATTTGCTGACAGTAGGATTAATACCGATTTCACTTATTTCTGGACTAGTTGTGAAGATCAGATTGTTAAAGGGTTCAGGTTAAGTTACGCAACCGGGTTTGTTTTGAACAACATGAACGTGGGTACATTTGAAACCCAGGGATGGGAAGCTCATATTGACGGTGATATTTTTAGGTTGGGTAATGGATTACGTTGGAATGTCGGTATCAATGCTTCGCATACAACTTCTGAAGTTGTTTATTTACCTGAAAACGTAAGTGAATATTACAATGCATACACGTGGAACTCAGGAAACATCCGTAATGGTATTATGGTTGGCAACCCTGTAACTACTTTAACAGGCCGGGCATATTCAAGGAATGAAGCAGGCCAAATTCTTATTGACCCAACAACTGGCCTGCCAGTAACTGATAGCGAGTGGAGCGTTTTGGGTGACAGGGAACCAAAACTAAGATATGGCCTCACTACTGCTTTCACCTATAAATATATACGTTTATCTGCAATGTTTTCAGGAAGGTATAAAGCAACTGTAGTAAATGGGACTAAACGGGAAATGATGACAAGAGGAACAAGTTGGGAATCTGTTGATTTACGGGAAAGTGGCCCAGTAGTTTTTAATGGGGTTTTAGAAGATGGCAATGAAAATACAGATAACCCTACGGTTAATACAATTTCTGTAAGTTATGATGATTATGGTTCTTCAATTTATACCGGAGGAGACGAAGACTGGATCGAAAAAGATGTGAACTACCTAAGATTGCAGGAAATTCGTCTTTCATACAACCTTCCTTCCAACTGGTTAAAAAATACCATTTTCTCCGGGGTTACTGTATATGCTGCCGGCAATGATTTATGCACATGGACAAATTACTCTGGAATCGATGCTGTTGGCAACACCGTTTCTGCTGCTGCAGGAGGTAGTGGTGGTGAAGGTTATGATGTATGGTCTATCCCTAATCCAAGAGGTTATTCTTTTGGTTTAAATGTAACATTTAAATAGGATAATTATTAATTAGAACGTATTATGAAAAAAATATCAATTTATATTGTACTGTTGGCATCATTGCTCTTTATTACGGTAAGTTGCGATGACTATTTAGATGTCAACGAAAACGTAGATGGCCCGGCATATGTAGATGCATATTTGTATTTGGCCGGTATTGAAGAGGCATATCAGGATATATACTATGATTCAAGGGCTGTTTGTCCTTTAACTCAGATGATGGGGACATCTTCTTACTCAAATTTCGCTTCACATTATTATTATACTGGTAGTGATGCTGGCGGACAGATTTGGCGTATGGTTTATTGGGGACAGGGAATGAACCTTGAAAACCTTATCAACCAATCGGTGGAAGCAGAAAACTGGACACTTGCCGGTATTGGCTATGCAATAAAAGCATATTCCTGGGATTTATTAACAAAATACCATAGCGAACTCCCTCTTGAAGATGCTTTTGTTTCAGGTTTATTGTCTCACGACTACGATTACCAGGAAGATATATATCCGGTAGTTAGGGAATGGGCTTACAAGGCTATTGAGTATTTAGAAATGGAAGACGAAACAGAATATGCTACAAAAATTTCTGCTAACGATTATATCTATGGAGGAGATAAAGAAAAATGGATCAAATTTGCGTATGCTGTTATTGTAAAAAATTTAGCTTCATTATCAAACAAAACAAATTTTACATCTGAATATGCCGATGAATTGATTGAGTGTGCTGGAAAATCATTCCAGTCTGCCGACGATGATGCAACAGTAACAGTTGAAGGAGGCGGTGAAGGTGCTGCGTATTCCGCTTATAATAATTTCTGGGGAACTTATCGTAAAAATCTATCCCTTTCTTATTTTCAACACGAATATGCTGTACAGGTATTTACAGGAACAGTCCCTAAATACGATGAGGGGACAGGATTAAAAATACCAGCAAGTGATAATGAATATTATCCATATGAATTAGCTGACAAACAAATTATTTGTGACACAGCTGTTAATGAAACAGGTCATTATGATCCCCGTGTAGCTGTTAAATTATCTACCACAGACGATCCGGAATATGAATACATCGACATTGCCGATAGCATTAAAGCCCGAAAATATTATGGGGGAAGTTTTACATCAGGAAATGGTCCTATTGGTACTGCCCCCTCATTTTACGGACGCGATGCTACTTCATCAACAACAGAGGATGGAAGTGGCCGTTGGTTATACAGAGACGATGCCCCATATATCTTAACTACTTGTGCTGAAATTAAATTCTGCCTGGCAGAGGCGTACTGGAAAAAAGGAGATAAGGAAAATGCCCTTGCTGCATTTAAAGAAGGTGTTGCTACTGATATGGATTTTACAGTAAAATATATTGAAGAAGGAAACAAAGGAGAAATTGCCGGTGGCGATAAAATTACACCAGCCCTGTTCTCTTCAATGGCGGACGAATATTTAGCCGGCCCTTATGTTGGCGGACTTACTTCAGCAGATTTAACATTGTCCCATATCATGATGCAAAAATGGGTTGCCCTTTATTCCTGGGGTGGAATGGAGGCCTGGGTTGATATGCGTAAATATCATTACGACATTGACTACGATGGTGATTATCCAACATCCGGAGATGGCTGGGACATCAGTTCTATTGATATGAAATGGGATACAGATGATTCAAAAGTTTATAAAGGGTTATATTTAGCCCCAGCCCAGGTGGAAAACCGTAAATCCTCATACAACACCTATAACGAAGGTTCTCCCTGTTATCGTGTCCGTCCAAGATATAACTCTGAATACATGTGGAACTTAGCATCGTTGGAAACTTTAGTGCCAATATCCGGAACCGCAGATAATTATCATTGTTCAATACCTTGGTTTGCTTATCCTGATAATTTACCAGGTTCTGTTGAATAAAATAATTTTGAAATCTTAAAAAATGAAAAAAATGAAAATTTTAAAATATATAAGCTTATTTGTAGTTATTGTTTCTTTCATATCATGTGAGGAAAACGAGATAGAGTATATGACAACAGATGTTTCATCTGGTACCGCTGAATTTCAGTTGCATTATTTTGTCCCTATTGAAGCTACTACATCAAATTATATTTACCAGGTAGAAATAAATGATAAACTTTATGCCAATAGCACTGCCCCTTTGTTCACATACGATGCAATTCCTACTGATGATGCTGCTGGCCGTTTTTATACAGTTGATGCCGGCACCGTAAATATTAAACTATACAAAGGGTCTGATTTAGAATTGGTATATGATAAAGATGTTACACTTTCTGAAGGGAAACAAAACATATTTATTCACGATTTTGATGAAGCACCTATCGTTCTGGATAATGGTTATCCTTACGAAGCAAATGTAACAGAAGATACTGATTCTACCTGTTATGTTAAGTTTTACAACTTTTTGTATGAATCAGAGGGAGTACCTACCGATCTAAAATTACAGTATCAATATGTTGATACTGAAACTTCTGATACAATAAATATAGGTAATCCTGTTGCTTTCGGAGAAACTACCGGCTGGCAGCCCGTAAAAGTGATAAAAAGTATTTTTAATTCTTATGGGTATAACAGGATATATTACCGGATAAAAGTTGTAGATGCCAATGGTAATATCACAGGGGAATTAAGTCTTGTAAATTCTAGTAGTGTTTATAAGGACTATTCAGATTACTGGAGTGAATATATAGGTCGTCGTTACCACCATATCTTTGGAGGTATACGCACAACAACACCTGCTGCATCAGTAAGGCAATTTATTGCTTTATAATTAATTACAGCAACAATTAAGAAAGAGGCTGTTCTGTTACAAGAGCAGTCTCTTTCACATTTATCAACTTAAAAATTCCTTTTATCTCTCCTTTTTATCTCTCCTAAAAAATTCAAACTATAAATTAAATTTTACTCTAATGAAAATAAAATTAGTATCAATTACATTCATCATTTTCTATTTAATAACTGTTGGATGCAAAGAGAAATCAAGCCATTCAGAAGCAAATATTATAGTTGGTGCAGAACTGACAGAGACTTATCTTCCGCTTCTGGCCGATAAACGTGTTGGAGTTGTTGTTAACCAAACTTCTATGGTTGACACTGTTCATCTTATTGACTTCCTGTTTTCAAAAGGAGTTGACCTAAAAGCCATTTATGCACCAGAACACGGGTATAAAGGCAACGTTGAACGAGGTGAACATTTCGACGGAACAACTGACCCGGACACGGGAACGCCTGTATTTTCATTGTACGGCAAAAACCGTAAACCCAGCCCGGAAATGCTGGCCGGTATTGATGTCGTAATTTTTGATATCCAGGATGTGGGTGTTCGGTTCTTCACCTATATATCCACATTAAACAAAGTTATGGAAGCATGTGCAGAAAACGGCATCCAAGTTATTGTGTTTGATCGCCCAAACCCTTTGGGACATTATGTTGACGGCCCGGTTCTAAACCCTGAATTTAACAGCTTTGTAGGTCTTAACCCAATCCCGATTGTTCATGGGTTAACAGTGGGGGAATATGCCATGATGTCAAACGGCGAAGGCTGGTTAAAAGACAGTGTACAATGCAACCTGGAGGTTATCCGTATGGAAAATTACACCCACGAAACAAGATACCAACTCCCGATATTTCCTTCACCAAACCTGCCTGATATGAAATCCATTTACCTTTATCCTTCTATTTGCCTTTTTGAAGGCGCTAATGTAAATGAAGGCAGGGGAACCTATAAACCATTCCAACAGTTTGGTGCTCCTTATTATACTCCGCAAGATTTTTCATACGTACCAAAATCAATACCGGTACTGGCCCTTCACCCTAAATTTGAAGACGAAACATGTTATGGCTACGACCTATCGGAAACTCCGCTGGACGAACTACAAAACATGAAACAAATTCAATTAAAATATATCATCGATTTTTACCAAAAATGCGATGATAAAGAACATTTCTTTACCAGTTTTTTTGATACCCTTGCTGGTACTGATAAATTGCGCAAACAAATTATTGAAGGCAAAAGTGAAGCAGAAATCCGTACTGGATGGCAGGAAGATTTAGATAAATACAAAGAAATGAGGAAAAAATATTTGCTATATAGAGAAAATTAAGAGTCTGTTTAAATGAAATATGAAAGACAAGTACCTATAGGAATAACCTCCTAAATCCTCCTCAAAGGAGGACTTCAAGAGCGGCTAAAAAATAGGTTTAGCTATGTTGTTACATCGACACCCCTTTGCCTTCGGCGAGCTTGCAAGATCGGTTGATGGGGATTTAGAAGGTCTCCTTTGTAAGAACAAATTACAAACAATTATAAATAGTATGATTTTTAAAATTTCAAACATTTTCTAATCATGACAAGAAAAGTTATTTTTTTATTTCTATTCCTGTCTTTTTATGTTGTGTTTGTAAACGCACAACAAACTAAAATCTGTTTTGCTCACATAACTGACACTCATGTGGGAAGCAGCACCGGAGCAGAAGATCTTATCCGTGTAGTAAACGATATTAACAAACTGGACAATATCGAATTTATAATCCTTTCGGGAGACATTACAGAATTTGGTTCAGATACAGAACTGGAGGAAGCCAAATCGATCATTTCAAAACTAAAAAAGCCATGGTATATTACTCCTGGCAACCATGATTCCAAATGGTCTGAAAGTGGGAATAACAGTTTTGTCCGTATTTTTGGATGCGAAGAATTTAGTTTTGAGGCTGGAGGATTTCTATTTATTGGGACAGCTAGCGGTCCTAACATGCGGATGGCTCCCGGCTTGGTACCACACGAACAGATTGTTTTCCTCGATTCGGTATTAAGACATATGGAAAATCCAGAACAACCAATAATCTTTGTTAATCATTATCCGCTAGATAATTCACTCTCCAATTGGTACAAGATTATAGACCTTTTAAAAACACGTAACATACAAGCAGATCTACTTGGACATGGTCATGCTAATAAATTATACAATTTCGAAGGGATTCCCGGAGTCATGAGCCGATCTATACTTCGATCTAAAAAAGAAATTGGTGGATATAATATTGTTACCATCAAACAAGATACAATGTTTTATACCGAACGCACTCCTGGTGTAGAAACACATGAAATTTGGTGTAAGGTTCCTCTTATCAATCATCACTTTACTGAAGATACAACAACCTATCCAAGACCCGATTATTCTATAAATGAACAATTCCCAAATGTAAAAAAGCTTTGGGAAGCACAGGATGTTAGTGATATTGGCACAGGGCTTTCTTACAACGGACAAATTACTGTTTATGGTAACACAAATGGTGAGATTGTTGCTCTTGACCGCAACAATGGTAAAATTATCTGGCAGTTTCAAACGGGTGGAAAAATTTATTCTACGCCAGCCATTTCACAAAATAAAGTTGTATGTGCTTCCACTGATAATTCCATCTACTGTCTCGATTTAAAAACGGGAAAAAAACAGTGGAGTTTCTCAACTAAAAAATCGATAGTTGCCTCACCTGTTATTTATAAAAACAATGTATATGTTGGTTCTTCTGAAGGAATTTTTCGTTCGCTTACTCTTAAATCCGGAAAATTAAACTGGCAGTTCGAAGGAATAAAAGACTTCGTGGAATGCAAGCCCCTGGTCTATCAGAATACTGTTTATTTTGGTTCGTGGGGGAACACGTTTTATGCGTTAAATATTAAAAACGGAGAGCTTGTATGGAAAAGAGAAAATAAAAAAAACCGGATGTTATCGCCGGCAGCAGTATGGCCTGTAGCTGCCAATGAAAAAATTTTTATTGTAGCTCCGAACGATCACATGACTGCCCTTGATGCAAAAACCGGCAAGGAAATCTGGGATTCCTATGATTATTCATGCAGGGAGTCGATAGGGATTTCAGAATCAGGTGAATTAGTTTACATCAAAAATATGAAAGGTGGGAATGTAGATGCTTTCTATACTGCCCCCAACGAACAAAAACTTGCCTGGGAATGTAAGGCAGATTTGGGATACGAAATTGCCCCCTCGCCTATTACAGAGGGAAACAATTTAATTTTTGTACCTACTACTGAAGGAATCGTTTGTGCTATTGATACACAAACACATGAAGTAGCCTGGAAATATAAAATGTCTAATGCACTTGTTAATTATATCCTTCCTGTAGAAAATAATCAGGTAATAGTTTCATTACTAGATGGCAAAGTTGTTTGCCTACAGTATTAATAATTATATAAAAGAGGCTGTCCAAAAAGTCATTTGATTGTAAACTCTGTCAGGTTCTTCGAACTATAACGAGTTGTAAATCAATCAATTGATAAAACCTGACAGAGTCACTAGACCTGTCAGAGTTACTTTTCAGACAGCCTCTTTCTCCAGATTTTATATTACTCATTTGCACAATTTCCTGCTCCACATCCACAACTTACTCCTTTATCTTTTAATTTAGAATTTGCGGATGAACAATCGGGAGAAAATTCAGCTTTTTTATCTAACAACAACTTTATACCCAGTCCTAAAAAAGCTAATCCTAACATAATAATTGTAATCAATAATATCTTTAACATATAGCATCCTTTTTAAAATTCTACTTTATGTTAAAACATTAATTACAGAAGCAAGTTCAAAAGAACATCCAGAAAATTAAAGAAGTTCTAAGCCTATACCGGGCCTGTCTGGCAATACAATCTTCCCTTCCACTACCTTAAGTCCATCAAAAACATCATTGCTAATAAGAAGATTACCGTCTAAATCTGCCCAATCTACCAATGGAGAAAGTTGCGCAGCAGCACTAACAGCACAAGAAGTCTCTGTCATACATCCTATCATCACTTTCATGCCGAGTGCCCGGGCCGTATTTATCATAGAATGAGCTGCCCGCAAACCACCACATTTCATAAGTTTTATATTTATTCCGCTATAAATCCCAAAAATCTTTTTCACATCATTGAAAGTTTGGACTGCCTCATCTGCAACAACAGGAAGTGGACTGTTTTGTGTGAGCCATGCAATATCATCAATTAAAGTTTTATCCATTGGCTGTTCAACAAATACAATTCCCTTTTCTTTTAGCCAATATATCATATCGAGTGCCTGGTTCTTATCTTTCCAGCCTTGGTTTACATCTACACATAAAGGGACATCTGTAATAGAACGGACACTCTCAATCATTTCTTTGTCATTATCCTTACCCAATTTCACCTTTAAGATTTTATAGGGTGATGCTTCTTTTGTTTTTTCTTTAACTACCTCAGCTGTATCAATACCAATGGTGAATGAAGTTATTGGAGTATGCTCGGGATTAAGCCCCCAGATTCGATACCAGGGTTGTTGCATAAGTTTACCCAGCAAATCATGCAACGCTATATCAACAGAAGCTTTTGCTGCATAGTTTCCTGGTGCAATATTCTCTACATAAGCAAGAATATCTTCTACAAGAAACGGATCACTAAATTGTGCTAAATCTACCTGAGACAAAAATTTACCTACTGTTTCATGACTTTCTCCAAGATATGGAGGCATTGAGGCTTCACCATATCCTATAACCCCTTCATATTCTATTTCAGTAAGCATTACCGGAGTCGTTGTACGGCTCATTGCTGCAACTGTAAAAACATGTTTCAATTGCAATTCATATGGTTTAAACCTTAAAATCATCTTATCTCCTGATTTACCTGTTGGTTTACTTACTTGTTTACATCCCCCGGAATTTAGGGTTAATAAAGTTGATCCGGCTATAACACCAGCTGTTTTTATAAATTCTCGTCTGTCTTTCATACTATTTATTTTTTAATACCAGGGATGATCTTTTACAGATATTATTCCATCATCCCCCACAGAACCGATTATTCTACTACTCGATTGCAAACTAGTTGCCCGATAATCACTATATTTTTCATGTGTTTTTTCAAGACTATTGATTTGTACATGACCAGCAGAATGAATATACTCTGAGTTTCCGATATACATTGCCACATGGGTTATATGGCCTGGTCTGCCAAAAAACAATAAATCTCCTGCCTGATAATTCTTATATCCACCTTCTGTTGGTATTTTCTCCCCATGAAGAGCTTGAAGTGAAGCATCCCGTGCAAGTATTACTCCATTTAAATAATAAATCGTTTTTGTAAATCCACTACAATCCAGGGCTTTGGTTGAATTAGCCCCCCACAAATAAGGAAATCCTATCATCGCGAAAGCTGTTTCTGTAAGTAATGCTGAATCTATCACCGCATTTTCACTCCAATCATCAAAATCTAAAACGGATTCTCGGGGCAGAAGACCTTTTCTCCCATCTGGCATTGTTACACTAATAACTTTATTGTTTTCAGAATTCTTTTGTAAAATACAACCTGCTACAACATCACTAATTCTTCTGTTTCCAATTGAGTCTAAGATATAATCCTGGGTTGATGTTACAATCACTCTTTTTGAATTCCGCCAAGACGCCAACATCTTTTCATCCATTGGGGTTATAGAGCCTTCTTCTCCCCAGGCAAGATATTTATCTGGAGTCTGAATATATAACCAGCCATCTTTACTTTTTAAAATTTTTACCGGAGTACCCATCAATGCCTGGTTAGACAACTCCTGGTCATGATCAGGTTCACTTCGCAAACTCACTACACTTAATGATGCTAATCCCCATTGAAAAGGAACATCATTTGGTAACAACTTAATACTATCCTGAACCTGATATCCTGCAGCTGTCAGTTTCTCAAGTACTTCATTCTTTGCTTCAAGAATATCTGTTTCTCCTTGAAGAAGGTAAATCCCTCCATTAAGCTTTTTGAAAGAAACATCAAAAATGCCTTCTCTTTTATCAGGAACCCAATGTTCACCAGTAACTGAAATTATATTTAAAATCTCTTCCTGGTTCTGTGAACATCCTGCAAGTAGTAAAACAGGAAAAACTAATATTTTCAAAAATTTCATTTCAATATAATTTTACAGTTAATGTTACGATTTATTTATCAAGCTCATCATAAAAAGCCTGTAAAATATTTGTTCGAACATTTAACTTACTTAAGTTATTATTTTCTCGTGTAGGATAAACCCGATTCGACATAAAGATATATATAAGTTGATTTTCAGGATCCATCCAAACCATAATACCGGTAAAACCAGTATGTCCAAAACTGGCAGCACTTACTCCCGGAGAAGGGTATGCATCTTCCAGGCTTAATTCTTTATTATCAAGTAAAGGCTTATCAAAACCAAGACCTCTTCGGTTGTTATTTTCCGGGAACTGCACTCTTGTAAATTCTTTCATTACAGACGCGCTAATGTATTGTTCTCCACCATAATTTCCCATCTGGACATACATTTGAAGCATCTTTGCTAAATCATTGGCAGTGGAAAAAAGTCCTGCATTACCAGAAACTCCTCCTAAGGTAGCTGCCGCTTCATCATGAACGGTACCTTGAACCAAACGCTTTCTATAATTTGAATCATATTCAGTTGGGACAAGCCGCGCCATCGGAAATTTTCCGTAAGGATTGTACATTGTTGTATAAGCACCAAGTGGACGATAAAAATTACTGTAAAGAAAATCTGTAAACTTCTCACCAGATAAATTACCTACTAACTCAGGTGCTATAATAAAAAACAAACCGCTATACTCATATTTCCCTTTTGGATTTAATTTTGACAAACGTATGCTTTTATAAATATCCTTTTTAAATCCTTCATCAAGATATAAACCCGGAGCTACAGCTAAAGAATATTGTTCGTCTTGTTCAGGAAAATAATACTTTGGCATTAATTTCCCATTCTCCATAGTCTGGGTGTAATAATTGATATAAGGTATAAGGCCTGCCTGGTGAGCAAGAATATCACGAATTATTATATCTTCTTTGTTTGATTTATGAAATAAACTGTTTTTCCAATCAGGCCAATAGGTAGAGAATTTCTCATCCATGGAAAATTTTCCTTGTTCATTTAATTTCATAACACAAGGAAGTGCACCACATACTTTTGTTACAGAAGCTAAATCGTAAATATCACTTTGTCTCGCAGGAATAAGTTTATCGTAAGTTTGATAGCCGTATGCTTCCTGGAAAATAACTTTTCCGTCTTTAGCAACCAGAATATTACAGCCCGGGAATGCTTCCTGATCAATGGCAGAATATACAATAGAATCTACTTTTGCTTTAATTCTATGCGTATTAATCCCAACTTCTTCAGGAAGTGTATATTTTAATCGAATTGGTTTTTCAGTTGTAAGCCCATCTCCAACATTATAAGTCCCGGGGATACTAACCGGGAGTTTTCCTTGCGCCGCTATACCTCCAAAAATCATTTGCGCTGCCAGCTCTTGATTTAAAGGCTTATCCTGATAAGCCAGAATGACACCTTTTGCTTTTTTTAAATTTTTAATTTCCCCCAAAGCATATGGACTTGAAAAATACGTAACAACAGCATTCTTTTTTAAAGAAAGATATTCCAAAAGTTCTTCCAGTTCTTCGGTAACTCCGTACGGATTTCGGGGAGGCAGATTTTCGCCATCGCCTAGCTTAATCAAACGATAATTCCGGCTTTTATACATGGAATGAATTCCAACAAGCACAAGGTTAAAATCCTTTAACTCTCCTTTCAGTTTCTCTATATCATTCTGAGTAAAAACCTCTGGAAGATTAAAATGCTCAACATGCATATAATTCTCCAGCATAGATTGAAAAGGAGTGATATCTTCCTGTCCAACTGAAAGAGTCGCTACTTTTAAAGTATCAAGTTTCTTTAATGGAATTAAATTGTTTTGATTCTTAAGCAACGTAAGAGAAGACTCAATGATTTTTCGCTGAAGCAATTCAGCTTTCGGAGAATTTATTTCCTCCTGTAAATTCTCTGTTTCAACAATATGCTTTTGATTTAATCCGGCCCAAAGCTTTGCTGCCAGAACCCGTCTGCATTTTAAATCAATATCTTCTTTTGATAATTCTTTTTTCTTTATCGCATCTAAAACTGCATTTATTGTTTTTGCAGCATCAATGGGATAAAGAACAATATCATTACCTGCTTTTAGGGCTTTTACATTTATTTGTTCAGGATCTCCATAGTTACTGGCACCTTTCATATTCATGGCATCCGTAATAATAAGCCCTTTGTAGTTCCACTGTTTACGAAGAACACCATCAACTATTTTTGGCGAAAGGCTCGCAGGAATCCCTTCGTCTGCATCAAGTGATGGAACGTGTAAATGGGCAGTCATTACCCCTGCAACTCCTTTTTCTGTTGTTTTTTGAAATGGATAGAGCTCCACTGTTTTCATATGTTCCTCATCATATGTCAATACAGGAAGTGTATAATGAGAATCAGACGTTGTTCCTCCGTGACCGGGAAAATGTTTGGCTACAGCCATAATTCCATTTTCCTGTAATCCTTCGATGTAGGCCAGTCCGGAATTTGTTACCAATTCAGGATCTTCCCCAAAAGATCGCATCCCAATAACCGGATTTAATGGTTGGGAGTTAATATCAACATCAGGACCTAAACTCATGTGTATCCCCATGATTTTCATTTGTCGGGCAACTTCTGCTGCTGATCGTTTCACGAGTTCCAGATCTCTTGTTGCACCAAGCTCCATGTTGTAGGGTAATGGATTAACATCAGTAAGCCTCATCCCTATTCCCCATTCGGCATCCATTGAAATGAGCAAAGGAATTTGTGCCAGTGATTGATACAGATTTGTTAATTGAGCCTGTTTTGCTAGTTCTCCTTTAAAAAAGATAACACCACCAACGTTATAATTTTTTATCAGGGTTGCAATTTTATCCTGATTTGCGTAATTATCATCAGAATAAGCATTTACCCAAACAAGTTGTGCTATCTTTTGCTCTGCTGTAAGAGAATTAAAAACCGAATCAACCCATGGGTGATACAATAGTTTTTCTAAATCAACCTGAGCATTAATATTCAAAGAAAATACTGATATAAAAGCTATTAAAAAGAAGAATCGTCTCATTTTATTTCTTTTTTGCAATTAACAATAAACCTAAAAATGTAAGTAATCCATTAAGCCATAATAACTCAAAACCAAACTTATACCCGCCCAATAATGTTTCTGAATTTGCATTTATTAAATAACACAATACCGGTGACAGAATACCGATTATTGGTACATATTTATCCTTAACCTGTTTTTTGGTAATAATTCCAAAAGCAAAAAGGCCTAATAAAGGTCCATAAGTATAACCTGCAACCGTGAATACAGATTTAACAACACTCTCATTATTAATCGCTCTAAACAAAACAATTACTAAAAATATAATAAATGAAAAAGCTATATGAACCAATAAACGTGTTCTCTTACTCTTTTCTGAGGATGTATCGATATTTAAAAAATCGACGCAGAATGACGTCGTTAGAGCAGTAAGAGCAGAATCGGCACTGGAATAAGCAGCCGAAGTTGTCCCCAGTAAAAATAGTACACCAGCTAAAACACCAAAATGCTGTAATGCCAATGTTGGAAATAAATCATCAGTTTTTTCGGGAATCGCAATTCCTTTCTGCTGAGAATAAAAATAAATCATAACTCCCAAACAAAGAAAGAACAGGTTTGCTATTATAAATGCAAAACTAAATGTGTAAATATTTTTTTGAGCATCTTTTCTAGTTTTACATGTAAGATTTTTCTGCATCATATTCTGATCAAGACCATTCATAACAATAACAATCCCCAATCCTGCAAAGAATTGTTTAAAAAAGTTAGTACCTGATCTCCAGTCCCAATCAAATACATGGCTATAAGGATGCTCTTTAATAGTCTTAGCCATGGCTCCAATTCCTAAATCCATTTGCTTGGATATTACAATAAGTGTTAATATTACAGACAATAAAATAAATAACGTCTGCAAGGAATCTGTCCAGATTACAGTCTTAATACCAGCCCTGTATGTATATAGCCATATTAATAAAATTGTAATCAATACAGTTAACCAGAATGGAATACCCATTGCATTAAAAAACGCTATTTGAAGAACACCAGCTACCAGATACAACCTAAATGAAGCCCCGATAGTTTGTGAAATCAAGAAAAAGAACGAACCTGTTTTATACGATTTTACCCCAAATCTTTGATCGAGGTAAGAATAAATTGAAATCAAATTTAATTTATAATACAGTGGTATTAAAACAAGTGCTATTACCCAATACCCAAAAAAATTCCCCATTAAAAATTGCAGATATGTCCAACTGGTAGTTCCAACTTCACCGGGAACAGAAATAAATGTAACCCCCGATATTGTTGAACCGATCATTGCAAATGCTACGAGATACCAGGGAGAACGTCGATTTCCCGTAAAAAAAGTTTCGCTATCTGCATTCCGTGAAGAAAGATATGAGATTAGTAATAATATTGCAAAAAAGCCTGTAATTACAGCAAATGCCAGTGTTGTACCCATAATATATTAGTTTTCTTTTTGTGAAGTTAAATTTTCTTTAAAATAAACCGGAGCACTTTCCAAGTTTGTATAACTTTGAGATGTAACAACATAATCATATTTTAAAGGATTATTACTTGATGTTATATCAAAAGACAATGAATTCTCTGATGTTATACAATATATATTTCTAGAATCGTCTAAATTGGCCAACTCTCCTTTTTTATACCTATAGACAACAAATTTCTTTACATTTTCACCTTTTTCCCAGTCTAAAGAAAAGACATTTCCATTAATTGTTATTGATGCATTAATTGGCGATTCTGGAATTATTGGCGTAATCCGTTTATTTACAGGAGAGAGAGACGGACAAGAATAGATTTTTTTGGACAATTTATTCGTAATATTTAAAGGGGTTTGTTTTAGGTGTTTTGCACTAAAAAAAACACTTCCTTTTATATTTGGATAGCTTCTATTGTTTTCAATCTGTCTGATAATTTGTTTTGATGATCTCCACTCTTTTGTTTTCGATCTCTTATCTAAACGATAAAGTGCTTGCCCTATATATAATTGGCTTCCGTATGTATTATGGCTCCACCAGTTCGTTAACACTTCATAATCAGCTATTTCAAATCCAATATGCCAATAAAGTTGAGGCACAACATAGTCTATCCAGCCCTCTTTTTGCCATTTTAAAATATCTGCATATAAATCATCATAATTAGTAACACCTGCCATTGTATTAGAACCATTGGGATCATTTTTTGAATTACGCCATACTCCAAATGGTGAGATACCGAATTCAACCCATGGTTTTATAGCCCTTATACTATCATGTATTTGTTTAATAATTAAGTCTACATTATCTCTTCTCCAAGCATCTTTTTGCTCTGGAGAGAAACCCCTAGGATATTTTTTAAAAGATATACTATCAGGAAATTCAATATTTTTTATACGATATGGATAAAAATAATCATCCATATGCACAGCATCGATATCATAACGACGTACAATATCGCTTACAACACGGGACACATGGTTGCGAGTCTCATCAAGCCCTGGATTAAAATATTTTGTTTTTCCATAAGTTAAAAACCATTCTGGGTGAACATTTGTAATATGATCAGTTGATGTTACTATACTTGTATCTGCCACTGCCCGATAAGGATTAAGCCAAACATGAATATCCAATCCCCGCTTTCTACATTCTTTAATTGTAAACTCCAGGGGATCATAAAATGGATCCGGGGCTTTACCTTGTTGCCCTGTTAACCACACAGACCAAGGTTCTAACTTTGAAACATAGAACGCATCTGTTGATGGCCTTATTTGGAAAATAACTGTATTCATATTATTTTTTTTAACCAAATCTAGTATCTCCAGAAGTTCTTCCTTTTGTTCTTCTGTAGTCAAGCTATCTGTAGATGGCCAATCAATATTAGACACAGTAGCAAGCCAAACAGCCCGCATTTCATGTTTCGGGTTTTGTTGACATAAAATTGTTGCTGGCATTGTTAGCAGCAATAAAACAAATAATTCTTTTACAAAAATCTTATAGCTAAATGTTTTCACAATCTTCATTATTAAAATCCATTGTATTTCATTTTATATGATAATCTGTAATACTTATAAAAAAATAAACTATCATTTACAAAAAATCATCAATGGTAAAAAAATGAACCTACTCGCCGCCATAAATACATCTATAAACGGCACTTAATTTTTGCTCTCAAAAATATGAATATTTTTTAAAGAAACAATAATTTGTAATACATATTACATATTACTAAAATGTTATTTTTTTAATATATTTGCACGTTCATTAAATCCATATAAATTATATAATACCAATAAATTTATATTATAAGGTTAATAGGGGACTTTAATTAAAAACATTTAAAAGCAAGAAAAAAACAAAGAAATATATTACAAGTATTTATGATATTGATTGCAGATAGTGGCTCAACAAAAACTACATGGTTATTGTTTGATAAAGAAAAAAAAGAAACCTGCCAGACAGCAGGTATTAATCCTTATCACCAGGGGAGTAAAGCAATTGAAGAAACTCTAATAAAAGAATTTACTCTTAACAAGCATGTCAAAAGCATTTTCTTCTATGGGGCTGGTTGTACTGATGAAGAAAAGAAAAGTATAATAACAGGTACATTAAACAGATTCTTTTTCTCTGAAAAAATTAGTATTGAAGGCGATTTAATGGCAGCAGCCCGTTCCTTGTGCCAGGATTCTGAGGGAATAGCCTGTATCTTAGGAACTGGTTCTAATTCTTGTTACTACAATGGAACACGTATAATAAAAAATGTACCTCCTCTCGGATATATTTTAGGAGATGAAGGTAGTGGTTCTGTTTTAGGTATAAAATTAATATCTGACATTTTAAAGAATCAGATACCCACAAATATTTCAAAACAATTTTTTGATACGTATCATTATACTCAAACAGAAATATTAGAAACTGTATATAAAAAACCTTTCCCAAATAGATTTACGGCAAACTTCACAAAATTTATCCATAAAAACATCCATGAAGAATATATGAAAAACCTCGTTAAGAATGGCTTTAATGAATTTTTCTCGAGAAATATAATTCAATATTCAGAATCAAAAAGATTACCTATAAATTTCACAGGAGGTATTGCTTATCATTTTAAAGATTTATTAATAGATACAGCCACTGAATTAGGTTTTAAAGTTGGTTCAATATCACAAAATCCAATCACTGGACTAGTAAAATATCATCAAAAAGATTTATAATAAAGCACTTGAATATGTCAAAAGTTACAAACAATAAATTTACACCCAGTATTACCGAATCTTCATCTAAATTTCAGAATCTCGAAAAAATGTCTGTAAAAGAACTGGTTACAAACATCAACAATGAAGATGCTAAAGTTCATAAGGCCGTTCATGATGTACTTCCTAAAATAGAAAAACTGATTGAACTTATAGTTGAAAGGATGAAAAATGGAGGCCGGGTATTTTATTTAGGTGCAGGCACAAGCGGCAGGCTTGGTGTTCTCGACGCCTCCGAACTACCACCTACTTTTGGTGTTCCTGACAATCTTGTTATAGGTTTGATTGCCGGAGGGGATACGGCCCTACGAAAAGCTGTTGAAAATGCTGAAGACGATCCTGAAATGGCATGGAAAGAACTTCAAGTCTTCAACATAAATAAAAACGATACAATAATTGGAATCGCAGCTTCCGGAACAACTCCTTATGTTATTGGAGGAATTGAAAAAGGCAGGGCTAATGGTTTATTAACTGGCTGTATTACATGTAATCCTGGTTCAAAAATAGCACAAGCTGCAGAGCATCCAATAGAAGCAATTGTTGGCCCTGAATTTATCACCGGCAGTACGCGATTAAAAGCTGGTACTGCTCAGAAAATGATCCTAAACATGATTACAACAACAATCATGATAAAATTAGGAAAAGTAAAAGGAAACAAAATGGTTAACATGCAGTTAACCAATAAAAAACTAGTCAAAAGAGGTACAAGGATGCTAATGGAAGAACTTAATCTAGACTTTGATGATGCCCAAACACTTTTACTTAAGTATGGCTCGGTAAAAAAAGCGATTGATGGTTATCAAGATTCTCTTGAAAAGAGTTAATTCTTTAAGACTTATTTAGACTTTTGGATAAATAATCCTAAGGCCTGCCCTTAAAATTATTTTATAACGCCTTTGAAATACTTTTCATACACCTCATGATTGCGAAGCAGTAATTTTACTGCTTCATTATATGCCGTCTGATCATCTTGTTCTTCTATCGCAACAAGAATTTTTTTCTGTGCTTCCAATGTATATTCTTTTTCACCTTCAACATTGGCATAGATGAAATTTCGCATGCGTGGCAACAATGAGTATATTGGCTCAAGACTAATTATGATAATAGGATTTCCTGTTGCCTTTGCCAGGTTCATATGAAATTTATTGATTGTATCAACTTCAAGTTGTGTATTATCAGGATCACAATTTTCAAGGGTAACTAAATTCTCTCTCAAGATTAACAAATCATCTGTTGTTCTGTTTCTTGCGGCTAAACGGGCAATCTCCGGCTCAAAAAGTCGGCGGACTTCAATGATTTGCGAAATCAAATTAGAATCAAATTTTAAATCATAATACAAGTTAAGGGAGTTAATAGCATCTTCAATTTTAATTTCAGATACAACCATACCACTTCCCTTGCGAATTTGAATAAGCCCTCTTGCACTTAACCTACGTAACGCCTCACGAAGTGCAGTTCGACTAACAGCAAACGATTCACACAACTCCTTTTCTGAAGGTAATTTAGTACCTGGGATTAATTTCTTTTGTCGGATCGCTTCTTCAATTTTCCTTTCAATCTTCTGACTCAAAGTTTGAGTTGTGCCAATTTTGCTAAATATTTCATCCATATAACAATATCAATCAGATTAATTTATTTCTTGTGTAATCTACAAAAATAAATTTTTATGCATAGTAAAGAAATAATATTTCTATTCACAGATTACCTTAAGCTGGCCTGGATCTATTTTCTTCAGTCTCTTCTTCCTCATTTCATTAAATCTGGCAATTTCTTCATGCTTTGCACAACGAATACCCTGTTTTGCTAAAGCAGGATTTTTGCCTACAGAAGAACTAGGGAATTTACCGTTTTTAATAAATAAAATTTTAACTGCCATTGCTAACATCGCAACAACCAGTAAACCAATCGATAACAACAACACAACAACAAACGAACTCATTTTTTCTCTTTTATGCGTGACAAAGATAAATTAAATTCGCACGAAAGAAAGCCAAAAACATAAACTTATTCGTTTTGTTTTATAAGTGCAATTAAATAGAAATAAGACAGATATGCTTACAGATACATCTTCAGTTAATAGTTCATTATCACAATCAGGGTTCACAGTCGAGATTTTAGAGGATTACAGACTGGCAAACTTAAATCGAAATATATCAATAATAGGCAGAAAAGAAGTTCTTTCCGGCAAAGCAAAATTTGGAATTTTTGGAGACGGAAAAGAACTCGCTCATATTGCTTTAGCTAAACAATTTAAGAATGGTGACTGGCGTTCCGGCTATTATCGCGAAAATACTCTCATGATGGCTATGGGATTGACAAATCCAAAACAGTTCTTCGCCCAACTTTACAGCAATACCGATTTGTCTGCAAATCCCGGAAACGGAGGAAGAAGTATGAATAACCACTATGCTACTCAATCTTTAAATGAAGATGGTACCTGGAAAAATCTCCTTGAACAAAAAAATGCGGCAGCAGACTTATCTCCAACTGCAGGACAAATTCCAAGATTAGTAGGACTTGCTTATGCATCAAAATTATTTAGAAACGAACCCTCCCTCAACGGATTTAAAAACTTATCCAATAACGGAAATGAAGTGGCATTTGGCCTTATTGGTGATGCCAGTACTACAGAAGGTCATTTTTTTGAAATGATTAATGCAGCATCTGTTCTTCAGGTACCCGTTGCCCTTACTGTTATGGATGACGGATATGGCATATCAGTACCCCGAAAACTGCAAACTGTAAAAGACAGTATATCCGAAGCCCTAAAAGGATTTGAAAAAACTGAGAATTCTAATGGAATCCTGATTTTTAAAGCAAAAGGATGGGATTATCCTGAGTTATGCAGCACTTTTGAAAAAGGAATAAAAATCTGTAGAGAAAAACATATCCCTGTACTATTCCATATTGAAGAAATGGTACAACCACAAGGACATTCAACTTCCGGATCGCATGAAAGATACAAATCAGAAAAAAGACTTCAATGGGAACAAGATTTTGATCCACTAAAAAAGATGCGTGAATGGATCCTGAATGAAAATATTGCAACAGCTTCTGAGCTTGATAAAATTGAAAAAGAAACACTGGAAGAAGCTCAACAAGCACGTTTAGATGCATGGGAAGAATATCAGAATCCTATTAAAAAAGAACGAGATGAATTAATAAAACTAGTAACCGAAAAACCTTGTTCTTGCAAAACTGGTGGAGCAAATCGAATTAACCTTCTTGTTAGTCAACTTCAACAATTAAAGAACCCAATTAGGAAAGATATATTAAGTACTGCAAGAAAAATATTGCGTCACATCTGCAATGATTGTCCCATCTTTTCTGATGTCGAAATAAATCTAAGACATTGGATAAACGAACAAAAGCTTAAAAACTTCGAACGATACAACGATAAACTCTACAACGAATCTGTTTTTTCATCGCTTAATGTTTTAGAAGTAAAACCTGAATTTAACGAAGACTCTCCCATGGTTCACGGCAGAGAGATTATTCGCGATAATTTTGAAGCGTTGTTTAAAAAGAATCCTTTACTGGTAACTTTTGGAGAAGACAGTGGAAAGATAGGTGATGTTAACCAAGGGCTTGAAGGTTTACAAGAGAAGTTCGGAGAGAATCGTATTACAGATACAGGAATACGTGAAACAACAATTATTGGACAGGGAATTGGCATGGCATTGCGTGGCCTGAGGCCTATCGCCGAAGTTCAATACCTTGATTATTTATACTATACTATACAAACACTTTCTGATGATGTTGCTTCCATGCATTGGCGTTCGAAAGGCAGCCAATTAGCCCCTTTAATTATCAGGACCAGGGGACATCGTCTTGAAGGAATCTGGCATAGTGGTTCTCCTATGGGGATGATTATTAACGCACTTCGGGGTTTCTATATTTGTGTCCCAAGAAATATGACCCAGGCTGCAGGAATGTACAACACATTGCTGGAAGGACAAGATCCCGCTCTGGTTATTGAACCTCTTAATGCTTATCGGTTAGATGAAAAAAGGCCTGAGAACCTGGGAGAATTCAAAACTCAGCTTGGTGTTCCAGAAATTTTAGAAGTTGGTAGTGATGTTACACTCGTTACGTATGGTTCTTGTGTGCGCATAGCCCAAGAAGCAGTAAAACAGCTTAAAGAGTTTAATATTTTTGTAGAATTGATTGATGTTCAAACATTATTACCTTTTGACATAAATGAAACCATTGTTGAATCCGTAAAAAAAACAAATCGGGTTGTTTTCCTGGATGAAGATGTTCCTGGAGGTGCTTCTGCTTTTATGCTACAAAAAGTTATCGAAGACCAGGATGCATACAAATACCTTGATTCAGCTCCCAAAACAATTACAGCAAAAGAGCACAGGCCTGCTTATGGCAGTGATGGGGATTATTTCTCAAAACCTAATGCTGAAGATGTTTTTGAAACAATATATGAGATTATGCGAAATGTTAATCCAAGAAGATATAGAGAAATATAAAAAATAAAATATTTTTCGTACAACCTAAAATCCGTAGACGAAATTTACAAAACACTGATTATGAATAGGTTTTACAGAGAAAACTTCACCCAAACGGGTAAAGGAAAATTAACTTTCTTGAGCTCGTCCTTTGTCCTCGGTTCATGCTTATAGGCGCAATTAACAGTTTTGTAAAAAAACTTACGGATTTAAGGTACAACAATAAACTCCAAAATAAGCTGAAAGCAAATGCAAATATATTGCTTTCAGCTTATGACTTTTTCCTTTGAACTCTTAAGGTCGGGTAAAACGAAGCTAAATTAAAGTAACTGTAACAAATTAAAGAGATTTTGATCCCTAAATTTGAAAATAAAAAAACCTTCCCGTAAGACAACAGGAAGGTTTTTCATTATATAGTAAAACAAATAATTACTAACCTAAAAGATCAACAACTTGATTAAATACATTCTCTGGAGTATAACCAAGTTTTTCGTCCAACACCTTATAAGGTGCAGAGTAACCAAAGTGATCTAGGCCGAATACTTTTCCTTTAGCACCAACAAAACCTTGTAATGTCACTGGTAATCCTGCTGTTAAACCAAATACAGGAACCCCCTGAGGAATAACTTTATCCTGATATTCTTTAGGTTGATTTCTAAATAATCCTTCAGAAGGAGCAGAAACAACCTGAACTTTTAATCCTTTTTCAGCTCTTAATTTTGCAGCACCATCAATTAATGTTGCAACTTCAGAACCATTTGCAACCAAAACAACATCTGGTGTGCCGTCAGCTTCTTCAACAATATAAGCACCTTTTGAAGATTCTAGCGCTTCAGTGTAACGAGAACCTGATTTTGCTGGTAAGTCAACAATATTTTGTCTAGAAAGCAATAATGCAGAAGGAGTCTTTGTATTTTCTACTGCTAATTTCCATGCTACAGTTGTTTCTGTTCCATCAGCGGGACGAAGAACCAACATTCCATTATCACCAGAATGGTTTTTAAGTTGTTCTAACAATCTTATCTGAGCTTCTTGTTCAATAGGTTGGTGTGTTGGACCATCTTCACCTACTCTAAATGCATCGTGTGTCCAAACATATTTCACAGGCACCTGCATTAAAGCAGCTAAACGAACTGCTGGTTTCATATAATCTGAGAAAACAAAGAAAGTTGCACAAACAGGAATTACACCTCCATGAAGAGCCATACCCGTAGCTATAACAGCCATTGTTAATTCACTAACCCCTGCTTGCAAGAAAGCACCAGAGAAATCATTTTTAGTAAATGCTTTAGTGTTTTTCAAGAATCCATCTGTTTTATCACTATTTGACAAGTCAGCAGAAGCTACAATCATATTCTCAATATTCTTTGCAAAATATCCGAGAACAGTTCCTGAAGCACCTCTTGTTGCAACACCAGCCTTTTGTTCTATCGCTTCATAGTTAATTTCAGGTGCATCTCCACTTAAGAATTTAGCAAGTTTTGCTGCTAATTCCGGATTTTCCTTTTCCCATTTTGCTTGTTCAGCTTTTTTCTCTGCTGCGTATTTTGCTTTCTCATTTAAAAGATTATCATAATATTCTTTTACATCAGGGAAAATCTGAAATGGATTTTCTGCATCTCCTCCAAGATTTTCAATAGTCTTAGCAAAATCTGCTCCCGCTCCGGACAAAGGCATTCCATGAGTTTCACACTTTCTCTCGTAGCTGCTTCCGTCAGGCGAAACAGCACCTTTACCCATTATTGTTTTTCCTATAATTAAGGTAGGCTTTTCGGTTTCAGCATTTGCTATTGTTAAAGCTTCACGTATAGCATCAGCATTGTTACCTTCAATTGTAACAACGTTCCAGTTCCATGCTTCATATTTTTTTGCTGTATCTTCTAATGTAGTTGCAGATGTTTCATGAGAAAGCTGAATATCATTTGAATCATAAAACATGATTAAATTGCTTAATCCTAAGTGTCCGGCAATACGTCCTGCTCCTTGCGAAATTTCTTCCTGCACACCACCATCTGAAATAAATGCATACGTTTTATGTGCAAACCACTCACCAAAACGGGCTACTAAAAATCGCTCTGCAATAGCAGCACCAACAGCCATAGTATGACCTTGTCCCAAAGGACCCGAAGTGTTTTCAACACCTCTTTTAACATCAACTTCTGGATGACCAGGTGTTGGACTTCCCCATTGACGGAAATTAGACAACTCGTCTAAAGAATAATTTCCTGTTAAAGCTAAAATACTGTATAACATTGGAGACATGTGCCCCGGATCTAGAAAAAACCTATCCCTTCCAGCCCATGTCATATCGGTTGGATCAAAATTCAAAAATTCAGAATAAAGAACATTCACAAAATCTGCTCCTCCCATGGCTCCTCCTGGGTGACCAGAGTTTGCTTTCTCTACCATAGCAGCTGCGAGAATACGAATATTATCAGCAGCTTTGTTAACTAACGCTTTGTTCATAATCATTATGTAATTTTAATTAATTTCCTAAGTGAGGCATAAAAATAGTCTATTTAACAGAAACCCTAAAGAGAAAAATAATTAACAAATTGATCTTTTGAATGTACTATATAGTTTTTTTCAATACTTAAACATCTGAATTTTACTTACAGTCATAATTAATATTCAAATAAACAATAAGATTTACATAATAAAAACTTGCTTGTAAACGTTTTGAACTTAGCAATAAAAAATGTGAAATTTTATAGAAAACAATAGTTAAACCATCTTTATTTATCGTGTAAACCAAAATTATGTAGACCATGAGAATATTATCTTTTTTAACAGTAGGAGTAATTGCAGTAGTATTGCAAAGTTGCTCTCAAACACAGGAAGGAGACCTTATTAGTGCTTCTGTTGCACTAGCTGCAGAACCACCAGTTGTATTTGCTGATTATGTTTTAAACAAAGACGAAAGTATCATAAAATGGGAAGGTTACGAACCTATTGGCAAACATAATGGTACTGTAAAAATAACAAAAGGGGAACTAGGCCTTCACAATGGTAAGCTTATGGGAGGGTTTTTCGATTTTGATCTAAACTCAATTGAATGCCTTGATATTGAGAATGAAAAAACCAATTCAAGATTAGTTAGTCATTTAAAATCAAAAGAATTTTTCGATGTTGAAGAATTTCCAACTGCAAGATTTAAAATTACAGAGGTAACCCCTATCAGCAATGGGGTAAATCAAAATTCGGAAGAAGATTTTTCTCCAACACATAATATTACCGGGAATTTAACCATGAAAGGAATTACAAAACCTATAAATTTTCCGGCAATGGTAACTGTTTCCGGCAATTCAATATCAACAAAAACAAACCAATTTATTATTGATAGAACAGAATGGGGTTTAAATTATAAATCAAAAAAAGTAATAGAAAATCTAAAAGACGACTTTATCAAAGATGATATGGCTATAGCTATTGAATTAAAAGTTGATAAAGTATAAAAATATTTGTTTTCAAGACTATTTTATTGCATTCCCGTAGTGAGTATTCACTGCGGGATTTTTTTATTATTTTTAATTATGTAGGTTTGAATAAAAAAATAGAATGCGAATAGCTGTAAATACACGTCTTCTGTTGAAAAACAAGTTAGATGGAACAGGAATTTTTACCGATGAAATTTTTAAAAGAATTACTCGAAACCATCCTGAAGTTGATTTTGTCTTCTTGTTTGACAGACCTTATGACAAAGATTTTATTTACGACTCGAACATAGAACCAGTTGTTGTCTCACCTCCTACAAGGCATCCATTCTTATGGTATTATTGGCTTGAACAAAAAATTCCTAGTGTTATCAGAAAGTTTAAATGTGATCTATTCATTTCTCCTGATGGTTTTCTATCGTTATCATCACCGATAAAAAGTTTAACCGTTATTCATGACATCAATTTTAAACACAGACCAGACGAGCTTCCTAAGATTGCTTCCTGGTATTACAACTATTTTTTTCCTCTTTATGCCAACAAAGCGGATAAGATTATAACCGTTTCGGAATTTTCCAGAAATGACATTATTGATAATTATCAAATAGATAAAAATAAAATTGATGTTGTTTACAACAGTGTCTCAGATGAATTTAATCCAATTTCCGATAAAGAAAAATCTGAAATAAAAACAGAATTTAAACTAACAAATAACTATTTCATTTTTATCGGGACGATTTTACCCAGAAAGAATATCGTTAACTTATTGACTGCCTTCGATAATTTTATATCAACAAGCAGTCAAAAATTTGACTTGGTAATTATCGGTAATCACAAATTTGGTCAAACTGAAATTAACAACTCACTAAAGAAACTAAAACATCCTGAATTAATTCGATTTATGGGACGCCTTGACAAACAATATCTGGTAAAACTCCTGGCTGCATCAGAGGGATTACTTTTTGTTCCATATCACGAAGGTTTTGGAATCCCTTTAGTTGAAGCAATGAAGTGTAATATTCCGATTCTAACATCCAATGTTACGTCATTACCTGAAGTTGCACAAGATGCTGCAATTTATGCCGATCCTAACTCTATAGATTCTATCGAAAAAGGAATAATACAGCTCTCTTCTGATTATGAACTTCGAGAAAGACTTATAAATAATGGAAGAAAAAGAGTTCAGGATTTTAGCTGGGATGAATCTGCATCAAAATTCTGGAAATCAATCGAGAGCATTGATTAATGATATAAATTGGCAATGACTTGTCGCTAATTCTTTCAAAGGAATATCCTTAAACCTGACATCTAACTTAACTTTTTTTAATGCATTAATATCTCCTTCTCTGTAAGACTCATTTGTTACCGGCAACAACAAATCTGCATAAATCCTTCGATAATCATTTATTCTCAACCTATTCTGTGGCTGAACACTATTATCGATTCTTTTCCACGCCTTATCAGAGAACCTTAAAAAATTATAAATAGTAATAGACATATCGAAATGAGCAAAATGATCTGACATATCAATAAAATGAGACATAACCCCCTTCTTTTTTTTCACTATTCTCTTAAACTCTTGAAGTATTGGAATTAAAATATCAGGATAAATATGTTCAAATGTATTGTTGGAGCTAATAAGTTCTATGGAATCATCAGGTAATGTAAGTTTTCTTGCATCTTCAACAAGATACACAATATTTAATTTCTCGAGAATTTCTGACAAAGTCAGATTATTGATTACTTCAATTATTTTGTTAAGTTCGTTTAACCTTTCTTTTTGAATTGAAATATAATTTTCTAAAAGACCTTGATTAAAACTTTCAATAAAATGTTTTAGAGTTGTATCTATTCTCTCTTTTGATAGATGATATGAAATATCGACAGAATAAATTTTATCAGATCCTGCAAGATAAAAACAAACAGGCACAACCGGATACCATCCTGTTCCCAATTCTAAAGTAGATTCAGGCACTTTTTTACCAGAACAATTCTCAAATCCTTTTAAATGCTCACTGGCATGATTTACTTTGTCATAGAAAAATTCATCTGTAAGATTTACTCCTTTGGTTATGTACTTCTGAAAAAAAAAGTTTAACCTAAAACTAAAAGGTAAATAAGAAATTGTTTTTTGAATAATTGCTTTTAAAATCCACTTCTTCATAAATCGCAGCAATAACTTTATGTTCTTATAAAACGAAGATAATGTAATACGACCAAACTATTTCCTTAAAAAATTATTCAAATATATTTTTAACCTGTATAATCATAGACAAACTTGCAGAAAAGAAGTTAATGGCATTATGTTTGTTTGAAAAAAGGAAATTCTTTGAAATACACGCAACAACTCTTTTTGCAATAATTACATGATAAAACCTTCATAATTATTTAACATAAAATTGGTTTTTTCTATAACATTTTATTGCAATTTTTCGTTTTGTTTTGTGTATATAATTATACAAAAAAATAATTATGTTAGAGCACCAAAAAATTGTATTGAAAAACGTTAGTACGGATAAAGAATTATTTAGAAAAGAACTTCTAAAATCCCTGAAATGGCTAAGTCCCGTTGAAATTGCCCTCCTTTCCGAATGGGTTTATCAAGAATTTTCAGATAAACATCCTGATATTATTTCCGAGCTCTTTGCAAATTCAGCAGCCTGATTTTTCTTAAAAAATGTTAAAGCATTTTTCTAATTAATCCCTCGTATATTACTTTGGGTATATTTTTATTGTTATTGTAATTTAAAAATTATTGCAATGGATATTGTTGTAAATAATATTACCAAAAAGTACGGTCTGCAAAAGGCCGTCGACAATGTATCATTTACTGTAAAAACAGGTGAAGTACTTGGTTTTCTTGGCCCTAATGGTGCAGGAAAAACGACAACCATGAAAGCGATAACTTGTTATATTTCTCCAAACGAAGGAGATATAAAAGTTGGAGGATTTTCTATTAAAGAGAATCAAAATGAAATTAAAAAAAACATAGGATATCTTCCGGAATCCAATCCGTTATATCCTGACATGGCTGTTATTGATTATCTGCAGTTTGCTGCTGAACTTCAGGGTGTAGAAAAATCTAAAATCAAAGACCGAATTCTTGGGATGGTTTCAATTTGTGGTCTACAAGGAGAAAAACATAAAAAAATCCGTGAACTATCTAAGGGGTACAAACAAAGAGTTGGGCTTGCTCAAGCTTTAATTCATGATCCGGATGTTCTTATCCTTGATGAACCTACTACTGGTCTTGATCCTAACCAAATTGTAGAAATAAGGGAGTTAATAAGAAAAATAGGAAAAGAAAAAACTGTTATTCTAAGTTCTCATATTCTTGCAGAGGTAGAAGCTACATGCGACAGAATTCTTATTATCAATAAAGGAAAAATTGTTGCCGATGGCACTTCTGCCGATCTAAGAAAACAATCTCAAGGTCGGGAAATCTTAAAAGTTACCATTGAAGGCGGAGAAGCAAATGAAGTTTACCAGGCTATTCAAAACATTGAGTCAGTTGGCCTTGTCGACTTTATTTCGAAAAGTGATAATACATTTGAAGTTCAGTCGAAACCTGATTTAACATCACGCAAAGATATCTTTAAACTATGTGTTGATAAAGGTTGGTATTTAACCGAATTAACTCCAACAGAAACAAAACTCGAAGATGTTTTCCGTCAATTAACTTTAAACTAAGAATTAAAAAGAAAATACAATGCAACAAATTTGGATAATTGCAAAACGAGAGCTTCGTTCTTTCTTTGATTCGTTGCTCGCATATATAATGATTATAGCCTTTTTAGGTTTTAGCGGTTTCTTTACCTGGCTTTATGGTCGGGATGTTTTTATGGTGAAGCAGGCCAGCCTTCAATCCTTTTTTGATGTTGCTTATTGGACTCTGTTTTTCTTTATTCCTGCATTAACAATGCGTTTATTGGCTGAAGAAAAAAGTTCCGGCACATTGGAAATACTATTAACAAAACCTGTCAGCGATTGGCAGGTTGTATCGGGTAAGTTCCTTTCTACTTTATTATTAATTGCAATTGCTTTGGGATTAACACTCCCCTACTATCTTACAGTTGCAAGTATTGGTCCCATTGACCATGGCGCTGTTTGGACCGGCTACCTTGGTCTCATTTTAATGAGCGCTGCTTACATTAGTATTGGTGTTTTTGCTAGTAGTATTACTAATAACCAAATCGTCTCATTTCTACTTGCATTATTTATTGGAATTTTCTTCCACCTATTATTTGGAATTATCGCCAGAAACTTCAGTGGATTAATAGGAAGTGTAATGGATTATCTAAGTATTTCCACACATTATAGTTCAATTACCCGTGGCGTAATAGATTCTAAAGATGTGATTTATTTCTTGTCAATAATTTTTATTGGACTATTCGCATCGGAAGTAAACCTGGCTAAACGAAATGTTATCGATTAAAAAGAAAGAAAGATGAAATCAAAAAATACATTAATAACTACGGTAATATTTATAATTGGAGTAGTTGTATTATTAAATATTCTTGCCAATCGCTTCTTTTTGCGACTCGATCTCACAGAGGATGATCGATATACGCTTAGCGAGGCAACAAAAGACATACTTGAATCACTTACAGAACCTGTAACCATAACAGCATACTTTTCTGAAAATCTACCGCCGGATTATGCATCACTAAGAAGAGACTTTAAAGATATGCTTACCGAATATGAGAGCATTTCTAAAGGAATGGTTGTTTATGAATTTGTAAATCCTTTAGAAAATGACCAGAAAGAACAAGAAGTAATTCAGAAAGGTATCTTACAAGCCCAGATTCAGGGACGGGAAAAAGATGAAGTAAAAATCCAAAAAGCTTATATGGGTGCTGAAATTCAACTAGGTGAGAATTCAGAAGTAATTCCTATTATCCAATCAACATCAGGAATGGAGTATAATTTAACCTCTAACATTAAAAAACTTTCAGTTATTGAAAAACCCCTGGTTGGAATTTTACAAGGACATGGAGAGACACCTCTTCAACAAATTCAACAAGTACTTTACTCTTTAAGTATATTATACCAGGTTCAGACGGTAATTTTATCAGATACTACAAATGAACTTGATAAATTTTCAGCTTTGGCAATCGTTGCCCCAAAAGATTCATTTCCTGCAAATCATCTTCAACAGTTAGACAAGTTTTTATCTTCAGGAAAAGGAATATTCGTGGCGATGAATAGAGTAGATGCTAATCTTAACCAGTCTCAATCCGGTGAATCAGTAAACACAGGTTTAGAAAATTGGTTAGCTGAAAAAGGAATTGATGTAAATCCCGATTTTGTTATTGACCAAAACGCAAACTATGTAGGAGTACAAATGCAACAAGGTCCATTTATGGTTCAGCAACAATTACAGTTTCCTTATTTCCCGACAATGATAAATTTTACAGATCATCCTATAACATCTGGGCTAGAGCAAATTCCTTTTCAGTTTGTCAGTAGTATTGATTTTTCAGGAGATTCATCTGTTAAGTTCACTCCTATTATACAATCCTCTGAGTATGCTGGAATAGAACCAGCTCCCGGATATATTGATATTATGAAAGAATGGAGTGACGATGATTTCCCTCTTTCTTATTTGACAGTTGCTGCTGCTTTAGAAGGAAATCTGGCGGGAAACACAAAAACACGTATGGTTGTCGTTGCAGATGGAGATTTCCCTGTTGGTAGTCAACAACAAAATTCCCCTTTTACACCAGACAACATCAGTCTAATGGTTAATGGTATTGATTGGTTATCTGATGATACAGGACTTATAGAATTACGCACAAAAGGGGTTACTTCGAGACCCATTGACGAACTTGAAGATGGCAAACGTACATTTCTTAAATATTTAAACTTCTTACTGCCTATTATTTTGATTATCGTATTTGGAATTTTCAGGGCACAACATCGTCAGAATTTACGAATAAAAAGAATGGAGGAAGATTATGTTTAATAATGTTAATAATAAGAAATTAATTCTTGTTTTTGTTATTTTATTAGTTGGTGTTGGTGTTGTATTCCTTACTGATTCAAAAAAAGGGGATCGTTCATCAACTTTACGCGAAGATATATTTGATCTCGACACAACTTCAATAACTTCTCTTGAGATAAATCCCAAAGGGACTGATAAAGCAAAAGTAACCTTAGTTAAAGAAAACAATTCATGGAACGTACAATCCGAAGGAAAATCTTTTGTTGCTGTTTCTGATATCGTGAATAATTTATTAGCAGAACTACAACGTATGAAACCTATCCGTATTGCTGCAAAAGATAAATCGCAATGGGATAAATTCGAAGTAACAGATTCTAGCGCAACAATAGTGACAGCCTGGGTTGGTAAAAAAAAGCTGAACATTTACCTGGGTAAATTTTCCTATATTCAATCAAAGAATCAAGCTCTTCAACAATATGGGGGTATGCCACAAGGCACAATGCTAACATATGTTCGTAGGGGAGACGAAGAAGAAGTTTACAGCGTTGAAGGATTCCTTTCTATGATTTTCGATAGAGGTATTAATGATTTTAGAAATAAAACTGTCGTTAAATCAAATCGATTTGATTGGAATCGTTTATCATTTACGTATCCTGATAGCTCTTACTCAATCTATAAAGAAAATGAAAAATGGAAAATTGATGGAATATTAGCTGATTCTTTATCTGTAAATGAATATTTAAAAAACATCTCCAATCTTAATTCATCAGCTTTTATTGAAAATAATCAAGCAACAAATCCTGTTTATTCTTTAAAAATTGAAGGAGAAAATCTACTTGAGCCAATAATAGTAAATGCTTATTCTACCAATTCAAATAATTTATTAGTATCCAGCTCTCAAAACAAAGAAGTTTATTTTAGTGGAGAAGAAGCAGATTTGGCTAATAAGATGTTTATTGGGAAAAGTAAATTGATGAATAATCAAGCTGATTAAAAAACAAACAAAATATTCACGAATTCATGGATAATCTTATTTATGAGTTCGTGATTCTCTTATAATAATCCACCTAATTAAAAAAACAACAATTCATTTATTTTACTTCTATTTCTTCGAAATAAAATTCAAATTATTCCTTAAATTTTCATCCTTATTTTATTCAAGTAATCTTTCTTTAAAAAGATTATATAACTATACTCAAATATCTAACCATGAAAAAATTAAAATTAGGAATGATTGGTGGCGGAATTGGTGCATTCATTGGAAAAACACACCGAGTAGCTGCCCGAATTTCAAATCAATTTGAACTTGTTGGTGGAGCTTTCGATGCTGATTATGAAGCAGGAAAACAATTTGCTATCCAGGAAGGTATACCGCTCGAAAGAACATACGCTACTGTAGATGATCTGATAGAAACAGAGATTAAACTGCCAGAAAATGAACGAATGAATGTTGTTGCCATTGTTACTCCAAATTTCCTTCATTTTGAAATGGCAAAAAAGCTATTACAAAATAACTTCCATATTATTTGTGAGAAACCTGTTACTACGTCATCTAAAGAAGCAATTGAACTTCAGAATATTATTGAAGATAAAAAACTAATTTTTGCTCTTGCTCATGCCTATACAGGATATCCAATGGTGAGACAAATGCGGGGAATGATTCTTGCTGGCGAAATCGGAGAGCTTCAAAGAATTGATGGTCAATATTATCAAGGTTGGATTAATCCTGTAATTCATAACAAAAAATTACTTTCTAAAACATGGAGATTAAATCCTAAAATTTCTGGCATATCTTGTTGTATGGGTGATATTGGTGTACATGCATTTAACCTGATTGAATACACAACCGGGGCACAGGTTACAAAAGTACTTTCTGACCTTAACAACCTGCTTCCTGACGTTAAATTAGACGTTGATGGTACTGTTCTTCTAAGGTTTGAAGGAAACTACAAAGGTGTTATTAGCTCCAGCCAGATTGCATCAGGAGAGGAAAACAACATAGTTATTACTGTTTATGGTTCAAAAGGAGGATTAAGATGGGAACAGGAAAACCCCAATTTCTTAACAATGCTTATTGAAGGAGAACCTCGACGAATCTTGAAACCAGGAAACGCATACAACTCGGAACTTGCTGAAATAAGTTACACATTTCCCAGTGGCCATCCAGAAGGCCTATATGATGCCTTTGGAAATCTCTATAAAGGAGTTGCAAAGGCAATAAAAGAAGAAAGTTTTAATCAAGCAGAATTTCCTACGATTATCGATGGTGTTCGGGGAATGAAATTTATTGAAAGTGTTATACAATCAAATGCAGAAGGTAATATCTGGATTGATTTATAAATGATTTTTCTCGCCAGAACAAAAGCTGGCGGGATATTCTCACAGATCAATATATTGCGACTCAACATCTTCTCCAAAAAACACAGAGGCATTCGCATTGAACAATGCAGGAGAATCTGTTGTGTAAAAATTTATTTTCCCTTGTGTTGAGCATCTAGACTCTATTTCAGTATGTCTTTTCAGATAGTCTTTTAGGCTTTCTGCGACTATTTCTCCCTGAGACAATATTGTTACATCAGTACCAAATAAATACTTCTTAATTTTTGGAATTAGAAGTGGATAATGTGTACATCCTAAAACAAGTGTATCAATCCTTTTATTTTGTTCGAATAAGGCATCAAGATACTTGCTTATAAAAAAGTCTGCGCCGGATTTGTCATGTTCATTATTTTCGACCAAAGGTACCCACATTGGGCAAGCTTGTTGGTAAACCTTTACTTCAGGAAAAAACTTTTTTATTTCAATAGGATAAGATTCGGAGCTTACAGTTCCACGTGTGCCAAGAATCCCAATATTACCTGTTTTAGTACTCTTACCTACTATTTCAGTGCTAGGCCTAATCACTCCTAACACTCGTTTATTCGGATCTATCTTAGGTAAATCATTCTGTTGAATTGTCCTTAATGCTTTTGCCGAAGCAGTATTACACGCTAAAATGATTAAGTAACAGCCTATATCAAACATTTTTTTTACAGCTTCTAAAGTAAACTGATAAACCGTTTCAAAGGATCGAGAGCCGTATGGGGTTCTAGCATTATCTCCTAAATAAATATAATCGTACTGCGGAAGCTGTTTTCGTATCTCTTTTAAAACAGTTAATCCACCATACCCTGAATCAAAAATACCTATAGGATGTTTGCGTAAATCAGACATAATATAAAAACTAAAGGCCACCCATAAAATGAGTGGCCTTGAAAGTTATAAAATATTCTTAACTATTGTATTCCTAATTTTGTTTTAACAAGTGGTAATATATCCTGACTATCATCAGACATATAAATCATTACACCTGTACTTGAATCAAATACATAAGTATATCCTTTTTCTTGTGCCACCTCTTCGATTGCTTTATTTGCTTTGTCTAGTATTGGCTGAAATAATTCCTGATTTCTTTTTTGAATTCCTTGTTCAGCATTAACTCTAAAACGTTGAATCCTTTGCTGATAATCGTATAATTCTTGTTGTTTTGTTTGAAGGATAACATCAGAAAGTTTATCAGCGTCCTGATTATATTGTTCCAGTTTATTGTTGTACTCAACTTGTAACATTTCAAGTTGATCTTCTAATTCTTTTGCTTCTTTTTCAATTTGTGTCTGTGCAGAATCAGTTTCTGGCATCGCTCCAAGAAGTTCCTGTGTATTAATATGCGCAAATTTTTGTGCATAGGTTGTTCCGAAACCAAAAACGAACACAAATAAACCAATTTGTAATAAATACTTCATTTTGTTAATTATTAATGAGTTATTGCATAAATTATTTACCTCTCAAAAAATCTGTACAAAAGTAAAAATTTAATTCTTATAACCTAATTTTGTTAGTACTTCGTCACTCACATCATTTTTCGGATTTGTATATAGCATACTTGGTCCGCTGGATGTATCGAAAATAACAGCATAGTTACCTTCGGCTGCAATTTCTTTTACTGCTCTATATATCTCATCCTGGATGGGCTTAACTAATTCTTCCCGTTTATTGAATAATTCACCTTCCCTACCAAAATATTTATTCTGCAATTCTTTTGCAGCTTGTTCTTTGCTAATTATTTCTTCTTCTTTTTTTCCACGCATTTCTTCAGTTAATAAAACTTTCTCTGCCTGGTAATTTTTGTATAACTGTTCAATCTCGTTGAACTTAATTTGCACTTCTTCCTCCCATTCCTGAGAAAGTTTATCTATTTGATCCTGTGCTGCCCTGTAAGCAGGAATATTCGTTAAAATATATTCCGTATCAACAAAAGCAAAACGTTGTGCACTCAGACTTGCTGTTGCAACTAAAAATATTATAAATATTAATGACTTTTTCATGACTCAAAATTTTTATTTGACTTAAAATTGTTGTCCCATCGTAAAGTGGAATTGAGGACCACCTTTTCCAGGGTTGTAAGGAATATCATCGAATCCATATCCCCAATCAATTCCTAACATACCAAACATAGGCAAGAATGCCCTAACACCAACACCGGCAGAACGCATCACAGTAAACGGATTAAAGGTATTTAAGTCATACCAAACATTACCACCTTCAAGGAAAAGTAACCCATAAATGGATGCAGACTGACTAAGTGTAAACGGAAGTCGCAGTTCTACTGTGTATTTATTATAGATATTAGCATACCGTCTCCCATTTACTTCTGCAGTTGAGTTATCTCCTTTAGTAAAGTATGTTAATGAATAATTTTCGTATCCTCTTAATCCAATTGTTTCTACACCGAAAGAACCATATCCCAATCCGTCACCACCAACTTGATAACCCTCAAACGGAGATGCTCCAATATCCTTATTAAAATAACCTTTAATACCAAACTGAGCCCTGGTCATTAATACTAAATCTCCAGCAAGTCGTTGGTACCACTCTCCTTTTATTGTCCATTTATGGTGTTCAACCCATTTAAATTTCTCAGCTAATTCGGCATTTGAAATCTCTTCTTCTTGTTCAGCAACTGTTGAACTGGCATCCATGGATGCAATAATAGCTTCTTTTTGTCCATCACTTAACTGCCAAAAATTATCTTTTTTAAACAAAGAATATGGGGGAGTAATCTCAAGTCCTATCGAGAAACTAGAACCTCTCCTTGGATAAATCTGTTGATCTGTTGAACTTCTTGATAAGGTTGTTTTAAAGGTTATACTATGAAATTTACCATCACTTAATAAATCGTCTCCTACCCTGAAAATTTCATAATAATCTTTAAGATAATATCTCTGGAAACCCAATTCATTATATAAAGTAAAAAAATCATCAGGCCAACTTAAACGTCTTCCAAGACCTATAGAAGCTCCGGAAATCTTCATAAATTCATCATTCTTATACATGTTTTTAAAACTTGTTAACCCTGTATAATAGGATGATGAACTTGAATACTCATTAATTTTTTGATGGAAAAGAGTAAAAGAGAATGAATTTGGTTTTTTACCACCAAACCATGGTTCAACAAAAGTCATGTTATACGATTGGTAATACTTACCATTTGATTGAGCTCTTAAGCTAAGTGTTTGTCCATCACCTGTTGGTACCGGCCTCCAGGCTTTGGGCTCGAAAATTCTTCTTGTGGAAAAATTCGAAAAACGGATACCTACAGTTCCAACGAACATACCGCCTCCCCAACCACCGGATACTTCCAGCTGGTCATTTGCTTTTTCTTCTAATTGATATTCAATATCAACAGTTCCTTCTTCTGGGTTAGGAATTGGATTTGGCGTAATTGTTTCCGGATTAAAGTGCCCCATAGAAGCAAGTTCTCGAACAGTACGTATAATATCAGACTTGCTAAACAATTCTCCCGGTTCAGTTCTTAACTCTCTACGGATAACGTGCTCATTCGTTTTTGTGTTTCCTTTAATAACAATTTCATTTATTGTAGCTTGTCTTCCTTCATAAACTCTCATTTCGAGATCTATCGAGTCATTTTCAATATTTATTTCAACAGGATCAATACTAGAGAATAAATATCCATTATCCATATAAACTGAAGAGACAGCATCTTCATCAATTAATAAACGTTCCTCCAACAATGTTTGATCATAAGGATCCCCTTTTTTAATTCCAAGCATGGCTGCAAGTAATTCTGTCGGATATTTTGTGTTTCCTACCCAGGTAATATTACGGAAATAATATTTTCTCCCCTCTTCAACGTCAATAAATAAGTTAATCCGTTTATCAGTAAGAACTTCTATTCTGCTATCTAAAACTTTAGCATCCCGATAGCCATTTTTATTATAAAACGTTAATAAACTCTGTTTATCTTCTTTAAAATCGGCCTCTATATATTTTGATCCTTTAAAAATATTCAGGTTTTTCTTCTTGGTGTTTTTCATTGCTCGTCTGAGCCTCTTATCAGAAAACACCTCATTTCCTTTAAAAACAATTTCTTCGATTTTTACCCGGGCATTCTTATCAACTTTAACAACTAAGTTGACCCTATTCTGGTAAGTTGTATCACTTTCCTGAATAAATTCAACCTCTGTATTAAAGAATCCTTTTTCTATAAAATGCTTTTTAATAAGTAAATCTGTATTGTTTAGCAATTCTTCAGTAACCTGGCTACCCCTGCGCAGCTCTAACATTTCCTGGATATCTTCCCTTTCTGATTTATTTATCCCTTCAATTGTAATAGATGCTACCCGTGGGCGTTCTTTTAAATAAACTCTTAAATATATCTGTCTGCCAGAAATACTATCTACATATACTTTGATATCTGAAAATAAACCTTGAGTCCAATATTTATCAATCATTCTTGAGATATCGTCTCCAGGCACGTTAATAACAGAACCTATTTTTATACCCGATATACCAGCTAATACTGATTTATCGAGAAATTCGACACCATCAATTTTTAAATCACCAACAACATATTCCTTTGGATTATTATAATTAATCTTAGGTGTTGTATTTTGTGCTTTTAAGATATTGAAATTTAAAAAAGTAACTAATAATATTGGGTAAGTAAAAACCTTCCTCCAAATTGCTGTCTTCATAATTAATTATTCACAAATTTGCTCACTTATTTTTCCGAATCTTCTCTCTCGTGACTGAAAATTGACTATAGCATCGTATAAATCACCCCTTCTAAAATCAGGCCAAAGTGTTTCTGTAAAATATAATTCTGTATAAGCTAACTGCCACAATAAAAAATTACTGATTCTATGTTCTCCGCTGGTTCTTATTAGTAGTTCGGGCTCTGGATATCCCTGCGTATCTAAATAATCATTAAAAGTTTTATCACAAATATCTTTTACATCTAATTTATTCTGTTGAATATCAACAGCTATATTTTTAATTGCCTTAATTATCTCCCACCTACCACTGTAACTAAGTGCCAAAGTTAATTTAAGGCCAGTATTTCCTGATGTTTCATCTATTACTTTTTGTAATTTATTTCTTACATTGTTATTCAAGCTTAATAAGTCACCAATAGCAAGTAGACGAACACCATTATCCATCAAAGTCTTCTTCTCTTTTTCCAAAGAAGAGACCAATAGTTGCATCAATGCATCTACCTCTGTACGAGGCCTATTCCAGTTTTCTGTTGAGAATGCGTATAATGTAAGATATTTTAGCCCAATCTCTGCAGCACCTTCAACAGTATCTCTAACTGCTTCAACACCGTTTTGATGGCCAAATATACGGATATTCCCTTTTTTCTTTGCCCACCTTCCATTTCCATCCATAATAATGGCAATATGTGCAGGCAATTTGTCCATCTTTAAATCCAACTTAGAACTCATTTAACAAAAAATCAATTAATTATAATATGCCGGACAATTTTCCGCAAAATTAAAAAACTTATAGGTAATAAAAAGCCCTAAAAACGAATACCAATCATTATTAAAAATATAACTTTTATATTCATTAGAAGAAAACGTCTCATAACCATCTAATTGGTCATTGAATGTCTTACGAAAAGACCATTCAACCCCGGTACTTATTCTTGTTGTTAAATTATATTTAAATCCTGTCCCAAAAGGTATTGTTAGATTAATTACATTTTCCGCCGCCCCTAATTGAGCATTAGCACCAATACCTATACATAGATAGGTGGAAAAGTCTCCTTTTTTTTTCTTGGGCAAATATGGAAAATAATTAAACTCAAACTGACCGGCAAAGTCAAGTAGATTAGTCGAGAATGCAGCATTTGGAAATTGTGGGTAGATATTATTGGGATCAGAATTTTTAATGTTTGAATATAAACCATTTAACCTAACAGCATATCTTTTTGTAATATTCAATCTGCAGATTCCCCCAAAAAAATATGAAGGGGAATCAAATGGTATCAATGGATTTATATCACCTAAATAGAAATCAGTGCCGCCGAAGACACCAACATCAATATTTTTTTGACAAAAGGAATTGTTTGATAATATGAATAAAAATGAAATCAAGAAGAATATTTTTCTCATCGCACAAAAGTATAATTATTTTTTTTTGAACAATGAAAAAACGGATTAATAAAAAGTTTATTATCTGAATAATACAGGACGGCCTCTTCTATCTGTTCGAACTTTGTAAATTAGGGAAATATCTGCGAAATAATAAACATCTTTTGAGTTATTTGCATAAGGTGGATTATTAGGTGAAATTCCATCTAAATAATCTGTAAATGTATATCTTCCTCCAAGTTCAAAACCTATAGAAAACATATCATCAATTGTATATTTTAACCCAATACCTACTGGTATTACAGCATTTATTTTTGAATACCCTTCATATGTATGATTCTCTTTATCCCATATCCAATCTGGCCAAACTGTATTTGGATCCTCAGTAAACTTCGGAGAAAAATATATCCCTCCAACACCTGCAAAAGCATACATAGCTGTCTTTGCATAATTATTTATCATACCTTTTCGATTAAACACGGCAGCAGATTTTAATCTTCTATCTTCTTTAAGAAAGTAATATTCATATTGTAATGAATATTCGAAAATTCCTGTAGAAAAGCTTAAATTTCTGTGTTCATTTTTAGAATTTGCATCAGTACTATATCCTCTTCCATAAATAAGATTAAGCTTTAAAGACATCTCCTCCTCTAATTTATATCGGATACCTAAATAAAAGGAAGGCCTGATATCTCCTATACGAATATCTTTTAATCCATATAGGTTACTTTCATCGGCAGTTCCACCAATATCACCATAAACAGTAGTGGTACCTAGGCCTACGATTGCTTCATACCTTCTTAGTTTCCATCGTTGAGAATATGTCTCACTGATTGTGATAAAAAAGAGTGCTAGAATTATTAACGTGGCCTTTTTCATAATATTCTGATACAATTTTTCTTAATTAGCAATAAAATTAAAAATTCTTATCTAATAATCCATGTAATTTTTTAGATTAACTAAATTTAATTAAAAAAAATCTAATTTCTTTTATCTAACCCCCACATCAATTTATTACGCAGTGTATTGTAAAAGCTGTTATTATGCAGTTGAAGCATTTTAATCTGAAATTTTGATTTTTTCAAAATTACTTCGGTTAACCTATCTAATTCAACTGTCCTGTTATCTAGAGTAAGAAGATATTTATCTATTCGTCCATCAACCTTCAGCGTCAGTTCCACATTGTCAGGAATTACAATCGGCCTGACTGATAAATTATGGGAAGCTATTGGTGCTATGATAAAATTATTTGAAATTGGGAGAACAATTGGTCCTCCTACACTTAACGAATAAGCTGTAGAACCTGTAGGTGTCGATATAATTAATCCATCTGTCCAATAAGAATTTAAAAATTCATTATCGACATATACATGGACAACAATCATTTTTGAATCTTTCTTTTGAATGGTGACTTCATTCAATGCAAAATTGTAACCTGAAAATACCCCAGAAGGAGACTTAAGTTCTATCAAGGTACGGAACTCATAGGTGAACCGGTTTTCTAATATTGCATCAAAGGCACTATCGATATCTTCTTTAGCTATATTAGCAAGAAACCCCAGTCTTCCTGAATTTAATCCAATTATGGGAATATTTTTATCTTTTACATAGGTAATAGTCTCTAGAAATGTGCCATCACCACCAATGCTTACCATAAAATCTGTATCTAGCTCAATATCTTCATATGAATTAAATGTTTCAAAAGATTCTGTATCACACGATGTTTCCGCATCAATAAAATCTTTAAATGGCTGATAAATACTGATTGAAATATTTTCTTTCTTAAGCCGAAGGAATAATTTCTCAAGGTAAGGATGAAACTCTGAATTAAAAGCTTTTCCGTAAATTGAAATTTTCATTAACTAAAAGCTTAAATACTTAGATATTTTAGAAAAGATTCATATCTACTTTCAAACAATTCATCAATCTCTTTATCATGCATATATGATGCTTTGATTGTATAATCGTATCGCTCAAAAGTTTGCATAACCGAAGTTAAATCAACCCTGTTGATTTTCAGCGTTAATTCAACCTTTGTTGAGTTCTCAAATGATTTTACATAAAGGCTCAAAATCTTGGCATCATTACTTTCAACAATTTGTGCTATTTGAGACATTGCATAATCATTCTCATTTAACTCCAGCACTAAAATGCCGCCTGGTTGATTAAGTGCACTCAACTGGGCAATATAATCAATCATTTCATTCATTGTAATAGCTCCGAGATACTGCTTCTTTGAATCTAAAACAGGAACTGCCGTAAGTTTAAGCCTGGAAGCTACTTCAATCACTTCAAAGATATGCTGTTCTTCATTAACAGATGGACTTACCAAAGATAGATTATGGTTACCAATAGGTTCATCCGCCATATTTAAGTCGTAGATATCTTTGTCTGAAATAAGTCCTAAAAATTCTGAATTATTTACAATAGGTAAATGAGAAATACGAAAAATATCCATCCAATACAAGGCTTTTAAACCACTATCGGATGTTTTTAGAGATGGAACGACTTCTGAAATTAATTCCCTTGCAATCATTTGCACATACGGTTTTTAATAATTCTGATACCTTTGCAAAAATTTAATTATAAATATGACCAGATTAAGTGTAAATATAAACAAAATAGCAACACTTAGAAATTCGAGGGGTGGAAATATTCCCAATGTATTAGAAGCTGCTATTAATTGCGAGAGGTTTGGAGCCCAGGGTATAACAGTACACCCAAGGCCTGATGAGCGTCATATTAGATACTCAGATGTTAGAGAAATCAAACCAGTTGTAAAGACTGAATTTAATATTGAAGGTTATCCATCAAAAAGTTTCATTGATTTGGTTCTTGAGGTTAAACCTGACCAGGTAACTATGGTTCCTGATCCACCAGAAGCTTTAACTTCTAACGCCGGATGGAAAATTCAACCTAATCTTACTTTTCTAAAAGATGTAATTAAAAAATTCCAGGATGAAGGAATACGAACTTCAATTTTTATTGAAACAGACACTGAAAACATGAAACGTGCTTCGGAAACAGGCACAAACAGGGTTGAATTATATACAGAGCCCTATGCAACTGATTTTCCTGTAAATAAAGAAAAAGCGATCGAACCTTTTATTAAAGCGGCAGAAGCTGCAATATCAGTCGGTTTAGATTTAAATGCGGGACATGATCTAAACCTCGAAAATTTAAAATATTTTGCCCAAAATATTCCTAACCTAAAAGAAGTCTCTATTGGACATGCGTTAATTGCTGATGCACTATATCTTGGCTTAGAAACAACAATTAAAAAATACCTCGACCTATTGAAATAAATAATGGAACTTGCATACAAGAAACTTGGTGAAGGAACTCCCATTGTAATTCTTCATGGGCTTTATGGAATGTCGGATAATTGGATTAGTATTGGAAGAGAACTAGCACAAAATTATGAGGTTTATCTTCTCGACCTAAGAAATCATGGAGATTCTCCTCATGCAGATACAATATCATACCCTGAGATGGCCAGAGATATTTTTGTCTTTTTTAATCATCTCTCCTTAGAAAAAGCAATTATCTTGGGGCATTCTATGGGTGGAAAAACGGCTGCCTTTTTTGCTGCCTTATATCCCGAGTTTGTAGAAAAACTAATTATTGTTGACATCTTACCTTTCAGTAATAATAAGCCTGAAGACTTAAAACATGCAAGGATACACAGAGGGATAATTGATGCATTAAAAAGTATCGACCTTAATAAGGTTAAAACCAGAACAGAAATCTCAAAAGAACTTGAAAAAAAAATAGGCTCTAAACCTGTTGCCCAATTTCTAATGAAAAATATAAATCGCGATTCAGATAACAACTTTTCATGGAAATTAAATTTAAAAGTTATTTCAGAACAGCTTGAACAAATTTTCAAAGTCTTAAAAAAAGAGATTATTTCGGATATCGAAACTTTCGAAAACATTCCTTCCTTATTTATCAAGGGAGGTAATTCTGATTATTTACTAGATAATGATTTTGAAGTGATTAAAAGTTATATGCCTTTAGCTCAATTTAAAACTATTGAGAATGCCGGTCATTGGGTTCATGCAGAAGAACCTGAAGAATTCTTAGAGATTGTAAATAGTTTTTTAATGCAGGTTAAATAAACGCCTCCAACCTTTTTTTCAATCCAACATAATCGTTTTCCACAGGAATTTCCGGAAAGTCATCGATTACATTCTGAGGTGGTTTAAAAAGAATAGCATCATCGGCTTCCTGGAGCATGGTTACATCATTGTATGAATCGCCAAATGCCACAACCTGATATTGCAAACTCTTAAAAGCTTTTACAACTTGTCTTTTGGGATCTTTTTGGCGAAGATGATAATTCACAATTCGATCATCACTATCAACTTCAAGATTATGACACAATAATGTTGGCCAGTCGAGTTGTTGCATTAATGGCTGTGCAAACTGGGTAAATGTATCAGAAACAATTATTAGTTGTGCTCGTTCCTTAATCCATTGAATAGTATCTAAAGCCCCTTCTAATGGTTTTATAGTTGCAATTACATCCTGAATATCTTTTAATGTAAGTTTATGCTTATCCAGAACTTTTAATCTATGCTGCATTAACTCATCATAATCTTTAATGTCACGTGTTGTCAGCTTTAATTCTTCTATACCTGTCTTTTTTGCAACATTAATCCATACTTCAGGAACCCAAACACCTTCTAAATCGGAACAAACAATATACATTCTTGAACGAGTAATTATTAATTAATAATGTTTAATATTCTTTCAGCAAGAACTTTTTAAATTCTTCATATTTTGTTTGCATTCTAACAAACACTTCTTCCTTATCATCCAAGTTTTTAAGGCTTTCTGGCAATTTCGGATCTACATCTAAGAGAGAACGAATCTCGTTAGGGAATTTTGCCGGATGAGCAGTCTCTAAAGTAACTGTTAGCTTTTCACTTCCTTTTTCTTTCATATAACTTTCTAAACCTGTCCATCCAACTGAGCCATGAGGTTCTAATAAAACATTATAGTCTGCATAGACTTTTTTTATTGTTTCTTTTGTTCCTTCGTCGCTAACACTGGTTCCCCACAAATCCTTTTTAAGTTTCTCCAAGTTAGGTTCTTTGGTAACAACACCTTTTTCATCCATCACTCCGCCATAAAGAGCAATAATTCTTGCAAGATTACTTGGGTGACCAACATTCATTGCGCTAGAGATACAATTTTTTGAAGGCTCTATCTTATTATAGATATTAGTTTTTAGATAAACTGGAACTTCATCATTATCATTTGTTGAGATCACAAATTGTTCAACAGGTAAACCCATATGTTTTGCAATCAATCCTCCCATTAAATCGCCAAAGTTACCAGAAGGGACAGAAAAAGTAATTTTTTCATCGATACCAGATGCTAATCTTGACCATGCATAGAAATAATACATTGATTGTGGGATTAGCCTGCCTATATTAATTGAATTGGCTGAAGATAATCCAAGATGGTCTAAGTCTGTATCTGCAAATGCTTGTTTTACAAAGGCCTGGCAATCATCAAATTTTCCGTCAATCCCAATAATCTGGATATTTTTCCCCAATGTAGTCATTTGCTTCCTTTGCCTGTCGGAAACTTCATTTTCTGGGAACAAGATTACAACTTTTATATTATCTAAGCCATAAAAAGCATTGGCAATAGCGCTACCTGTATCTCCGGATGTTGCTGTAAGAATAAGCATTTCCCTGTTTTCCTTATTAAGGAAATACTGCATCAGACGCCCCATCATCCTGGCTGCAAAATCTTTAAATGATGCAGTTGGCCCCTGATCAAGTCGCATGATATAATGCTTATCGTAAACTTTCTCTAAAGGAACATCAAAATTATATGCATCATTTGTAATTTTCTTTAACTCTTCTGATGTTACTTCATCTGTTGTAAAAAATTTTGATGCAACTTCATATGCAATCTCCGGATAGCTTAATTCTTTGAATTTTGATAATTCTTCATTTGAAAATACCGGAATTTCTTCTGGCATATAAAGACCTTTATCAGGTGCTTGTCCTTTAATCAAAGCCTCTCTGAAGCCTACTTTCCCTGCTTTTTGGTTTGTTGAATAATATAAAATCTGATTCATATTTATTTAAAACAATTCTTACAAAATGACAAAAATCACTTTTAGCCCACGAAGTTAATTGTTTTTACAAGTCGGACAAAAGATTAAAGTGAAGTTCAGAAAATTCTACAAGAGATTTTAATTTTAAATCAGCAAAACCTAATCTTGGATTATCATATTCTTTTTCCTCAGGAACTACTACAGCCTTGTAACGAGCTGATTTTGCAGCCAAAAGTCCAAAGAACGAATCCTCAAACGCAAGGCATTCGGATGGTTGAAAACCGAGTTTCTCTGCTGTTGTTAAATAAACTGCCGGATTTGGCTTCCCTCTTTCTTCATGTTCAGAAGAATAGATAATATCAAACTCTGAAATTATATCCAGCTTTTTCAGTACCTCATGAATTATCTCTGTAACAGAGGAAGATGCTACTGCCAGTTTTAGCTGTTTTTCTTTTGCAAATTTTATGATTTCATAGACTCCTGGCATTGCCTTTCCTTCCTGACGAACCAGTTCAATTAAATTCTTTTCTATTAATGCTTTTAACTCATTATGACTTAATGTATCCCAGGGTTGATAATTGTACCAATAGTTTACAACATCATTTGTATCTAATCCTGTAGTCTGAGAACACATTTCTGTTGTAAGGTTAATATCTACTTCTTTAAATGCCGCTATTTCAGCTTCTTTCCATAGGGGTTCTGAATCAATTATTAATCCATCCAGATCTAAAACAATCGCACGAATCATTTATTCTACTCTTTCTTTTATAACCAACTTCATTTATATTCAGAAAGCAAAGAAGAACTTTTTTTAACTATTGACAAAAAAATTCCATCCAAGAGAAACATTTCTCCTGAAAAGAACTTTTATTCTTAATGTTATCTTTTGAACTTAATTCTTAAAACGACTTCGGAGGTTTCTGCTTTTCCGTTAACAGTTTTCGCTTGCCATTCCGGACCATCCACCAGCAAACGTACGGCCTCATCAGAGAACTCATCACCCGGAGATGATATTACATCCACACGTCTGATTTGACCATCTCTATGTATCGTTATCTTTATTTTTACTTTTTCTGTTTTTCCTTTTGGAAGAGATTCCGGAATTTTAATGTTTTCTTTTAAATAATCTCTGAACTCAGGATACCCCATTACAGGTTGAGCCGCAATTTCAACAGGCGCATTCCCGTCTGGCATTTCTACGATTGACACACTACCTGTTTGATTAGTTTTTTTATTTGCTCCATATCCAACAACAACGACCTCATCTAGCGCCACAATATCTTCAACAAGTCCAACAACTAATGATGTATCTTGTGTTACTGGAATTTGTTCAGTAAGAAATCCTATATAATTTACTTTTAAAGTTTTATCAGCATATTTGACAGGTACTTCTATTTTAAAATCACCATTGATATCAGTCATAGTTCCAACCATAGCTCCCTCCAAAACAATGTTTACCCCAGGCAGAGGTTCATCTGTTGTAGAATCAACTACTTTTCCTTTAATAATAAAATTTCCATCCTTAATCTGCTTCTCTTTTGTAACGATATTGGTATTCGTTGATTTCTTAACTGCAGATCTTGATGTAGTTGGCGCCATAAATCTCTTTTCTGTTTCAGGAACAGGTTCGAGATTCTCTTCAACATTTTTTACCCCTTCAGCAACTTCTACTTCCATATCGGGCAAAACTACTTCCAGAACATCTTCTTCTGGCATTTCTGCAACTGGTTGTTTTTCGTCTTCGAAATAAATTTCTTCTAATACTTCATCTCCATCAACAATCTCTATATTCTCATCTGTTATTTCTTCATTCAAATTAGATTCTTCTTTTTCAATCAATTTTTGTGCTTTCTGATCGGGTAATTCCGGAGGCACATCAATTTCTGAGGCTGTTTCCTTATGATCTGTTTGAACCTCTTCAGATATCATTTCTTTTTTTTCTGCTAAATCCTGAAAGAAAAATAAATTAGCGAGGAAAATAAAGATTATTCCAACAGCAGCGATTCCAGCAATCTGATAATAAAGTACTCTTTTTTTCTTTGATGTCTTTTCTATGATTTGATGTTCAAGGATCTTTTTATCTTCAATAATTTCCTCAATATTAAAATCTTCAAATCCTTCCATTGCATCAAAATCAAAATCATCTTCATGAAGTTGTTTTTCAAAGGTATACCTATCCTCTTGCGACAGATTATCGCTCAGATAGTTTAATATTTCCTTATTAAACTTTGAATTTTTATTTTCTGACTTCTTCGAATTCATTTTTTTTCTCCAGGCAAATTCTCAAATTTCTTTTACCGTTCTGAATATTACTCTTTACTTTTTTCTCAATAATATTCATTACTAATGCAATGTCCTTGTATGTTTTTTTATCAAAATAAAACAATTCAACACATTTTTTTTGTTCATCATTTAGTCCATTAATACAATCATAAAGAGCTTTATCAACATTTTCTTTATCCAAAACATTTAAAGAATGATTATCTTCCTCATTTTCCATAAAAGAATAACTCAGATATTCATCCTGATGTTTTTGAATTGTATTTTCTTTACGCAGATACATGAGGCAAGAATTCTTAGTAACGACATAAAGCCATTTCTTGAAACTATAATAGTCTTTCCCTTTTTCCAGAAGTTTTTCGGTTAATGCTTCAAAAATCTGCATTACCATATCTTTTGCGTCTTCCCTGTTTTTAAGGTATTTCAGGCAGACTCCATAAACATTCATTAAATAACGTTGAAGCAGTTCAGAAACAAAAACAGTATCCCTGGTATTTTGATAGTGTTCTACCAATTCCTGATCCGATAAATCAGCATGTTTTATTTTAGCGCCAACAATTCTCATTTAGTTAATAATCAAACTACAATGAATACAGAATATTTTTTTTGAAAATTATTTATGGAAAATATAAAACTACTGCATTCTTTAAACGACGTCATTCATGAGTGAATTTATAACAAACATACAAATTAAAAATTAAGAAGATGAAAACAATAAAAATACTTGCAGGAATAATAGGATTAACATTAATTCTTCTATCAGCAAACAGCCAGGGAATAATTATTACAGGAAAAGTTTCAGATGCAAATAATAACGCCCTTCCTGGAGTAAATATTATTGAGAAAGGAACTACTAACGGTACATTGACTGATTTAAACGGAGAATTCAGAATTAAAATTTCATCTCAGAATTCAATTTTGGTATTCAGTTTTATTGGATATTTAACAGAAGAAATAAAAGTTGGTCAGAAAACAACTATTAATGTCAATTTGGTTGAAGACGTACAAGCATTAGAAGAAGTTATTGTTACAGGTTATGCCAGAAATCCAATTCGTTCTATTGCCAATTCTATAACATCAAAAAAATCAGCTTCTATGAAAACAGAGTATCAAATGTCTTATGATATAAGTTATTCTCCAACTCCAGAATTTAACACTGAAGGTTATAGTACTATCCATGAAAATGGTTTCCGTGAAGTAAAACTTAATCCTCTGTCAACGTTTTCTATTGATGTTGATGCTGCATCGTACAGCAATGTCCGCAGGTACTTGAATCAAGGCTCATTACCTCCAAAAGATGCAGTACGAATTGAGGAAATGATTAATTACTTCTCATACGAATATGAACAACCAAAAGGAGATGATCCGTTTTCAATACATACCGAGTTAAGTACCTGTCCATGGAATGATGACAATAAACTATTGCTTGTTGGGCTGCAAGGAGAAAAAATTCCTGTTGAAGATTTACCCCCATCAAATATTGTTTTCTTAATTGATGTATCAGGTTCAATGGACTCACCAAATAAACTCCCTTTATTAAAGTCATCTTTTAAACTATTAGTAAATCAACTAAGACCAGAAGACCGAGTAGCCATTGTAGTTTATGCCGGAAATTCAGGATTGGTATTACCGTCAACTCCAGGAAACCAAAAACAAACAATGTTAGACGCATTGAACCGATTAAATGCCGGAGGATCAACAGCCGGTGGTGCAGGCTTACAACTTGCCTACAAAGTAGCCGAAGAAAACTTTATGCAAGAAGGTAACAACCGCATTATCCTGGCAACAGACGGAGACTTTAATATCGGATCATCAAGCAATGCTGAAATGGAAAGGTTAATTGAAAAAGAACGCGAAAAAGGTATTTTCATTTCAGTTCTAGGATACGGAATGGGAAATTATAAAGATGATAAGATGGAAATTATTGCCGATAAAGGAAATGGCAACTACGCATACATTGATAATATCCAGGAAGCACAAAAAGTATTAGTAAGTGAATTTGGTGGCACCTTATATACGATTGCAAAAGATGTAAAAATCCAGATAGAATTTAATCCAACAAATGTTGAGTCATACAGGTTAATTGGTTATGAAAATCGCCTGTTAAACGAAGAAGATTTTGATGATGATAAAAAAGATGCAGGAGAACTGGGCTCCGGACATACTGTAACCGCATTGTATGAGATTAAAACTAAAAACTCAAGTATTCATAACAACGAACGAACACTTCGCTATCAGGAGACAAAGGTTAAAGAACCGACAAGTTTTTCTGATGAATTGGTGAATGTAAAACTTCGCTACAAACAACCTGAAGGAAAAACCAGCAAATTACTTGAACAAGTAGTAAAAAATAACACTAAAAACTTTGCAAATGCATCCGAAAATTTAAGGTGGGCATCTACTGTTGCACAATTTGGCATGCTTCTTCGTGAGTCTGAGTTTAAAGGAAACAGTTCGTATGATGATGTGATAACACTAGCCCGTAATTCAAAAGGTGAGGATGAAGAAGGATACAGAGGGGAATTCATTCGATTAGTGAAGTTAGCTAAAACTTATAAAGAGGGATTGAGTAGTAAATAATTCACAAACCATCCAGGTTTTAAGAACCTGGATGGTTAAAAATATCTTAAATATTTGCTACCCGAATAACATCTGCAAAAACACCTGCAGCTGTTACATCTGCACCGGCACCATATCCACGAATAACCATAGGGTATTCGTTGTATCGTTCTGTAGTTATCAGGATAATATTGTTTGAGCCTTCCAGTGAAAATGCTGGATGAGACGAATCAACAACCTTAAGTTCAACAGATGGTTTTCCATCTTTCAAGATTGCAACAAAACGCCAGCACTTATTTTCTTTTTCGAGTTCCTTGCGCTTTTGTTCGAATTCTTCATCGTATTCTTTAACTTTTTCCCAGAAATCATCCAATGTCCCTTCGAAACAACTATCCGGCAAGAATGAATTTACTTCTACATCACTCTGTTCAAGCTGATATCCCGCTTCACGAGCAAGTATCAATATTTTACGGACAACATCAATTCCACTTAAATCGATTCTAGGATCAGGCTCTGAATATCCATTTTCTTTTGCCATTAATATGGCCTTGCTCATTGGGATTTCTTCGCTGAGCACATTAAAAATATAGTTGAGTGTTCCGGAAAGAACAGCTTCCAATCCAAGAATTTTATCACCACTACGAATAAGATCGTTTATGGTATTGATTATTGGTAGTCCTGCTCCAACATTTGTCTCGTACATAAACTTAACCCTTCGGCGGAGTGCATTCTTTTTTAATTCATCATATAATGAGTATTCTGAAGAACATGCAATTTTGTTAGCTGTAACAACAGATGTAAAACCTTTTATTAAGTCAAGATAAATCTCAGAAACCGGTTCACTGGCTGTACAATCGACAAAGACACTGTTTCTCAGGTTTAATTCGTGGATAGTGGTTACCAGTTTTTGTAAATCAGCCTTTTCTCCATTTTTATCAAGCTGATCCCGGTAGTTAACAAGATCTATTCCATCTTGATTAATAAGCATCTTCCTTGAATTTGAAACACCAATTACGTTAATCTTAAGTTGTTGGTGCGACATTAATTCGCACTGCTGATGATTTATCTGCTCTATTAATTTCTGCCCAACATTTCCTATTCCTGCAATGAAAAGGTGTAAATCTTTATAATGTGACAAGAAAAATCCTTCATGAATAACATTTAATGCTTTCTTCAGACTCTCTTTCTTAATTACTACAGATATATTCAATTCAGAAGAACCCTGAGCCATTGCATTAACACTTATTCCGTTTCTTCCAAGTGATCCAAAAAGGTTTGCAGAAATGCCGGGAGTATCTTTCATCCCTTCTCCCACAATTGCAATTACAGATAAATTTTCTTCTAACTGAACATTGATTTCATTATTCTTTATTTCAGCATCAAATACTCTTTGAATTGCAGTACTTGCTTTTTTGGTATCTTCCGGACTTACAGCAAATGTTATTGAATACTCCGATGATGACTGGGTAATAAGAACAATATTAATATCCTTCTCAGCTAAAGCCCCAAATAATCTTGCAGAAATGCCTCTACCTCCGGCGACACCAGATCCCTGAAGTGTAATTAAATTAACATTATCAATAGAAGAAATTCCTTTTATTTGTTGTAATGTAGAATTATCAACCTCGTTAGAAATAACTGTTCCCAATACTTCAGGATTATTAATATTTTTCACTTTTATACTGATCCCTTTCTTAAAAACAGGTTGAATTGCTGGAGAATAAATTACTTTCGCACCAAAATGAGAAAGTTCCATGGCTTCAGAAAACGAGAGTTTTTCGATAGCAAAAGCTTTCTCTACTTTTTTTGGATCAGCAGTCATAAACCCATCCACATCTGTCCATTTTTCGAGAACTTCTGAATTAAGTGCTGCTGCAAAAAGAGCAGCAGAATAATCAGAACCTTCCCATCCTAATAATGTTGTTTCATTTTTTGAGTTACTAGCAATAAAACCAGGAACTACAAATATTTTATCACCCTGTATTTTTTCCTTAATTAATTTATAAGATTCTTCAACATCAACAGAAGCGCTCTCGTAATCATCATTTGTTTTAATTAATTCCCGTGAATCAAAATAAACAGACCCTTCAATTAAATAATTAATGATTAATGAAGAAAGCAACTCTCCTTTTTCTAAAACATTTGCTTTTATTTTGGGGGAACTATCATTTAAAAGATAGATACCCTGCAGAATATTCCCTAATTCATTTAGGATATCATTAATACTATTTAATGCTTCCTGCTTTGTATTTTCCGGTAAAACTTCTTCTGCATAATTTATATGCATGGATGTTATTTCCTCAAACAAGGTTTTGTAACCCGTATCTTTTTGTTTTGCAAGCTCTACAGCCTGAGATAACTTATTTGTAATATTTTTAAAAGCAGAAACAACCACAACACAAGGTTGTGATTGTTCCATTATAATTTTCTTAATCTTTTCGATTATTGCTGGAGAAGCTATCGACGAGCCCCCAAATTTGAGTACTTTCATTTTTTATACTTTAAGAAGTGATAAGTGGATAAGTAAGAAATGAAGAAGAGATAAGTCATAAGTAAAAAAGATTATTTAGATATTTGATTTCAATTTTTTTATAAAACTATTTATCATTTTTTCTATTTCTAAAAATTTCATAGATAAATCCTCACAATCTCCAGGCTTTAAAAATGATAAGTTTGTGCAAATTTCGAATTGTGTCTGTAATTCGTACAATGAACCACGAGAAATTTGTAAGAATCTGATAAAATCTTTTGTATGCTCTCTTCCAAATCCTTCTGCAATGTTTGAAGGAATTGAAATTGCAGAACGTTTTATTTGTGATATCAAGCCAAAAGTTTCTTCTTGTGGCAATTCTTTCATTAATTCATAGATATCCGTAACAATCTTTACTGATTTCTGCCATATAATTAAATCTCTATAAGACTGCACTCCCACTTTAAATAAACTTTACACTTATCCCTTTTTCACTTATAACTTTCTTTCTATGCGCTTTCAGTCGGCATTTGCCTGTCAACTTTTTTTATTAGTCCCTGAAGAACTTTTCCTGGTCCTACTTCTGTAAAAGAAGAAGCTCCATCAGCAATCATATTTTCAACTATCTGAGTCCATTTTACAGGAGCAGTAAGCTGATCTATTAAATTCTTCTTGATTGTCTCTGGATCTGTGTTAGGAGAAGCATTTACATTTTGATAAACAGGACAAACAGGTTTTGAAAAAGTTGTTTCTTCAATTGCTTTTGCTAATTCATCTTTTGCAGGTTGCATTAATGGAGAGTGAAATGCTCCACCAACAGCAAGTTTTAATGCTCTCTTTGCACCTTTTTCTGTAAGTTGTTCAACGGCCAAATCAATTCCTTTTTCAGAACCAGAAATTACAATCTGTCCCGGACTATTATAGTTTGCAGGTACAACAACCTCATCAATCGCTGCACAAACTTCTTCTACAACAGCATCTTCCAGGCCTAAGATTGCTGCCATTGTTGATGGCTCAGCCTCACAAGCCTTTTGCATTGCCATAGCTCGTTTAGAAACTAAAACCAATCCATCTTCGAATGACATTGCTCCAGCTGCTACCAATGCAGAAAACTCACCTAAAGAGTGACCAGCAGTCATCTCTGGTTTAAAATCATCTCCTAAAGTTTTAGCTAAAATTACTGAATGGAGAAAAATAGCAGGTTGGGTAACCTTGGTTTGTTTAAGATCTTCGTCTGTTCCTTCAAACATTAAGTCTGTAATGCGAAAACCTAAAATATCGTTTGCTTTTTCAAAAAGTTCTTTTGCAAGTGGGGAATTATCATACATATCTTTTCCCATTCCAACAAACTGTGCTCCCTGACCGGGAAATACATAAGCCTTCATAAAATACTATTTTAAAAGTTTCGGCAAAAATAACAAAATTACCAGAGTAAGGATATTTATTTAGGAGCTCAGTTACTTCTTTATTTTTAAATTATCCTCCCGTAGAATTAAATTCCATTGTTTCGATTGAAGAATGATGATTAGCAATTTTTGATTTTTGAACTAACTTCTACTCTCAACAGGCATTATTTCAGGGAATATCATACTTCAAAAATCAAAGTTCTTCAATCAAAAATCTAAAATAGATTTTAAAAATTCATAGAACCGAAAACAAACAATAAACTACGTGAAACTAAAATATCTGCTATTTAATTGCAGTGTTTTAACTTATAGCTTGACAATAGATTATATAGTTAGTCTCACCTCTGTCCCTTTTCCTTTTATTGATTGAATTGCCAATGAACCACTTAACTTTCTCATAATCTGCTTTGACAGACTAAGACCAATACCGTTTCCTTGCTCTTTGGTTGTAAAGAAAGGAACAAAAATCTTATCCATGTCTTCTTCTGAAATCCCTTCTCCATTATCCCTAACACTGAGTACCGTTCTGGATCTTTCGTCCTTATAAACATGAATTATAATTTCGCCACTTTGAATTTCTTCCAATGCTTCTATTGAGTTCTTAACTAAATTTAAAATTACCTGATTCAGTAGTTTTTCATCTGAAAAAATTTCCTTGCAATTATCGCTAACTGTAATTTTAAGATTGATATCAAAATCTTTGGTCATTTCCAACATTAAAGTCTTCAGGTTCAAGAGCCAGGGTTTGATTTCAATCCGTTCTACTTTCGGCATTGGTATTTTACTCAACTGACGATAATTCTTCACAAAACTCATAAGTCCATTACTCATATCATCAATTACTTGTAAGCCACTTAGTGTATCAATAATAATCTTATCATTGATATCTACTGGAGATTTATGTTCTCCATTTTTACTAAAAAATCTTATTAATGTCTGTGACAATGAAGTTATGGGAGCAATTGAGTTCATTATCTCGTGGGTGATTACACGAAATAACTTATGCCACGATTCAAGTTCCTGTTCCTCTAATTCTTTTGAAATATCTTTTAAAGAAATAATCCTGAATTTTTTTGAGTAATACTTTATCTCAGCCACAGAAATAGAGAGAACATTATTCTGCCCATTTAACTGTGCCTTGTGTATTTTCGTTTCTCCCGGTTTTATATTAGAAAAAATTTGATATAGCTGCGGATCATGTTGATTTAGCCTTTTAAGATTTGATGTGTATTCAACATTTAAATATTTTCTGGCAGCATTATTCATCATCTCAAAATCACCTTTCTCATCAATCATAATAAAACCGGAAGAAGAATACTCAATCATTGTTTGAAGCAACTTCTCGTTATAAGCAATCTCAATCTTAGTGTCTCTAATAATATCGTTGATGATATTGAGGTTATTATACAAATCTATTACTGCCTTGTTTTTAATGTCTTTGGGAAATTTTACCGAGGTATCATCATTTTTAATGGAATCTATAAAATAAGCAAGGCGCCTGTTTGTAGTATTTAAATAATGAATAAGAAGTAGTGTTTCAATAAGCACAAATAATAATCCTACAATGGCTATTGGAACACTTTCAAGCTTAAAATATCCATAAGCAGAAGCAAAACAAGTAGCAAGCAGAAGCAATACGAATAAAACAATTGAAACATATAGATTTCTAGACATCATATTTTTTCAGCTTATTGTAAAGTGTTTGACGTGTTACGCCTAGTTGTTTTGATGCAAGAGAAAGATTTCCATCATATTTATCAAGAGCATCAGTAATTAAATTTTTTTCCATTTCTTCCAGGGTAAGAGGCACATTGGACTTTGCTACAGATGTACTTTTAAAGAAGAAACTATCCGGAGAAATTGTATTTGAATCACTAAGAATAACAGCTTTTTCTATTGTATGCTCAAGCTCGCGAACATTTCCCGGCCAGTGATATTTCTGAAGTTTCTTCAATGCTTTTGAACCCAGTTTAAGTCCTGATTTCATATACTTATTCGCCAGCTTATTTAAAAAATGGTTTGCTAATAGCTCTATATCTTCTACACGTTGTCTTAATGGTGGAATTTCAACATGAATGGTATTTATCCTATACAATAAATCTTCCCGAAATCTCCCTTCATTAACCATTGTCTCAATATCACTGTTTGTTGCACTAATCAATCGAATATTAACTGAGACTTCCTGATTCGATCCTACCGGGGTAAACGATCTTGTTTGCAATGCTACAAGTAACTTCGATTGAAGTTGTAAAGGTATATTTCCAATCTCATCCAGAAATAAACTTCCATTATGAGCAAGTTGAAACTTCCCTATCCTATCCTCACAAGCATCTGTAAACGCACCTTTTTTATGACCAAACAACTCACTCTCCACCAAGGTGTCAGGAATAGAACTAATATCAACAGTAACAAGCAGTTCATCTTTTCGTAATGATTTCTGATGAATCTCCCTGGCAATTACTTCTTTTCCGGTTCCATTTTCGCCCGTTAAAAGAATATTTGCGTCTGTCTTAGCTACTTTACTTATGAGTTGTTTTATTTTAAGCATTGTGGGAGAAGTGCCAATTAAAATCTGCTGTTCCCTGTTAATTTCTCTTTTAAGAGAATCTTGTTTACATGATAATTCATGAACTTTTAGGTTTGACTTTCTAAGTTTGTAGGCTGAATTTAGAGTGGCAAGTAATTTATCATTATCCCATGGCTTTAACACAAAATCACTGGCCCCGTTTTTTAATGCTTTTACGGCCAAATCAACATCACCATAGGCAGTAAACATTACCACCTCAATATCTTTATCTCTCTTTTTTATTTCGTTTAACCAATAGATTCCTTCATTACCTGTACTTACTCCCGATTTAAAATTCATATCCAAAAGAATAATATCTACTTTTTCTTTTTCAAGAAAAGACACCAACTGATTTGGAGTATGAAGAGTAAACACATTTTGAAATTCACTCTGAAGAAAAATTCTGAGTGCACTTAAAACACTCTTGTTGTCGTCAACGATTAATAAATTTCCACCAGGCATATTATCTTATTTTTCCAGACCTAACAGGATATAAAGAACATTAGGTGCCAATTATTAAGTTCAAAATTAAAGCTTTAACATATTCATGTAAAGAAAGTGTAAAAAAATTTTACATTACCCCGTAAATATTTTTTACAACTCCTAGTTGAAATCAACCTGTAAATACCTAATAAAAAAGAGTTTAAAAATTATGGCATAACGATTGACAACGAAAGAACAAAAAATAATATTATGCGACTTGTTTCTCTTTTGGTTTTTATTCTCGTATCTCAGATATCCTATTCCCAGGTTACTATGAATTGGGAACAATGCGCTAACTATGCTCTTGAAAATAACTTAAATCTTAAAAAGCAAGATCTAGCTGTAAAATCAAAAATATTGGATATAAATAGTGCCAGGAATGAATTTTCACCTGACATTTATGCCTATTCATCTTATTATATTTATGATGGTCGTTCTATTGACCCGGAAACCAATGATATCATCAACAGAAACTTTTTCTCTAATGGTTATGGGCTAAGTGCATCTATCGATCTTTTCGAGGGTTTCGCACGATTAAATTATGTCAAATTTCAAAAATACAATGCAAAATATACAGAGGCAGAACTTGAATCTCTAAAAAACACTACAGTATTTCTAGTTTTGGAAAACTATTTCAATACTTTATTCTATAAAGGTTTGTATTCAATTTCTCTTGAACAGATTGATGTCTCTTCAAAAGGATTGTATAAAGCACAAAAGATGTTTGAGCTTGGTAGGGCATCGAAAAGCGATGTTATCGAATACGAAGCACAACTAGCCCAGGATAGCCTTACAGCAGTTCAGTATGAAATGAAATGGAAACTTGCATTTAGTGATTTGAAGCAAAGCATGAATTTCCCATTTAACGACACTATCGAACTACAGGAGACTGATATAATGAATCTCCTGACAAATCCTATTGTTACAGATAAAGAGACTGTTGTTTCTCAAGCAAAACAGAATCTGCCCAAAGTAAAAATGTTAGAATATCAATTGCAGGCTTCAAAGAAAAAACTGGCACAGGTTAAAGGATATGCATTACCTTCTCTTAGCCTTGAGTCTTACTGGAGTTCCGGGTATTATGAAACAACAACAAATTCAGAGGGAAACATAATTCCTTTTAACGAGCAGATAAAAGGAAATGCACAACAAGGAATAGGTCTAAGTCTTTATATCCCAATTTTCACAAAATTGAGCAATTACAACACCATACAAAAAGCGAAAGTTAACTATGATATATCAAAAACAGAGTATGAACGTTCGCTTACTGAGATTGAATATGAGATTCAAAAAAATCTTCTTGAATTAGAGGCTGCACAAAAAGAATACTACATGGCTTCTATCAATAAAGAAAAACGGGAGTTAGCTTATAGAACTGCAGAAAAAAAACTGGAAAAAGGATTAATTAATCTTATTGATTATTCTGAAGTAAAAAACCTGTATGCTCAATCTCAATCCGAAGAACTACGCACGGGTATTCAATTATACCTGAAATATAAAACTATTCAATTTTACTTAACAGGGGAGATTTTATAAAATGTCAATGGATAAAGTAATAGAAGACAAGAGGTGGATAAAACCTAAACATTGGAAATTCATAATAATAGGAGCTTTTATCGTATTATCATTATTGTTATTTATGTTTCGCGATCCGGCAAGTACGTATCGTGTAGAACGTGATAAAGTCAGTATCGAAAATGTTTCTCAAGGAGAATTTAATGATTATATAAGTGTTACCGGCCAGGTTGTTCCTTTCTCTACTATTTTTCTTGATGCTATTGAAGGTGGACGTGTTGAAAAAAGAATTATAGAAGAAGGCGAAATGCTAAAAAAAGGTGATATTATTCTTGAATTAACAAACAATAACCTTAATCTTGAGATATTAAATAGCGAAGCTCAACTTGCCGAAAAAAGTAATTACTTAAGAGAAGTTCGAATCTCTATGGAACAACAAAAATTAGAGATTGAAAAAAGCTTGCTTCAAACAACATTCGACCTCAAAACAAAAAAAAGGACGTACGAGCAGAATAAAGAATTGTACACTGATGGACTAATTGCCAAAGAAGAATACCTGGTTGCAGAAGAAAATTATTTACTTGCAGTAAGATCCCGTGATATGATGCTCGAACGTAAACATCAGGATTCTTTATTTCGTAATGTCCAGATATCTCAGCTTGAGTATAATCTTGATAACATGGAAAAAAACCTTGCACTTGTACACCAACGAATGGAGAATCTAAAAGTTAAATCTCCAGTAAATGGTCAGTTAGGTATGCTCGATGCAGAGATTGGACAATCAATAGGTATGGGGCAACGACTTGGACAGATTAATGTTTTAGATTCTTTTAAAATAGAAGCAGAAATAGACGAGCATTATATTGACAGAGTACGCAAAGGACTATATGCATACTTTGATAGGAACACGGATACTTTTAAACTAGAAGTAAAAAAAGTATATCCTGAAGTCCGTGAAGGACGCTTTATTGTGGATCTTATATTTACCGGCAACCTCCCTGAAAACATTCGCATTGGACAGACTTATTACATCAAACTTGAGCTAGGGCTTCCACAAGAAAGCCTGTTGTTACCTCGCGGTGGATTCTTCCAATCAACCGGAGGACAATGGGTCTTTGTTTTAGATAAATCCGGAGAGTTTGCGGTAAGACGAAATATAAAGATAGGCCGTCAAAATCCTCAATATTACGAAGTACTTGATGGATTAAATGAAGGTGAACAGGTAATTATTTCCGGTTATGATATTTTTGGGGATAATGAGAAGGTAACTTTTAAATAATAGCAGGGGGCAGAGAGAAGGGAGCTTGGAGCATGGGGCAGTGAGTTTAAGAAAGTAAGGAACAAGATGATAGAATTAAATAAATTCACAAAAGAAAAAAATTAAACCATGGCAAAATTTCGTTTTCAGGATTTTGAGATTTGGAAAATATCAATAGAGCTTGCTGATAAACTATTTGACATAGCTGAGAAAGTTGAAGGCATGAAACATTACAGAAACGCTGAGCAATTAAGAGCTTCTATTCTTAGTGTTTCTAATAATATTGCAGAAGGCTCTGGTTCATTCTCAAACAAAGAATTTGCTTACTTCTTGAATATTGCCAGACGCTCGGTTTTTGAAACAGCAAACATATTATTGTTATTTCAAAAAAAAGATATTATTACAGAAGAAGAACTAGAAAAATATTTAGAAGACTTAGAAATACTTAGTAAAAAAATTACAAATTTTAGAAAATCATTAATCTAATTGCATGCAATGTAAAGCTCAATGCGCTTTGCTCCATGCACAAACCGACAAGAATATGATACGAACTGTAAATCTTAACAAAGTTTTCCGTACGGAAGAAATTGAAACCACTGCTCTTAATCATGTGAATTTTGAGGTGAAACAAGGTGAATTTGTTGCTATCATGGGTCCATCTGGTTGCGGCAAGTCAACATTATTAAACATTATTGGCCTTTTGGATAATCCTTCTAATGGCGAATACTTTTTTGATGGTATTGAAGTATCAAAATATAAAGAAAATCGCCGTACTGATTTACGCAAGGGAAATATAGGTTTTGTGTTTCAAAGCTTTAACCTTATCGACGAATTAAATGTTTATGAAAATGTAGAGTTACCACTGATTTATCTTAAAATGAGTGCCCGTGAACGTAAGCAAAAAGTTGAAAACATACTTGAACGAATGAAAATCGGCCACCGCAAAAAACATTTCCCTCAACAACTTTCCGGTGGACAGCAGCAGCGGGTAGCAATTAGTCGTGCCGTAGTAGCAGACCCTAAACTTATCCTTGCCGATGAGCCTACTGGTAACCTTGATTCGAAACATGGGTTGGAAGTAATGAATCTTTTAAAAGAACTAAATGATGAAGGAACAACCATCATAATGGTTACTCACAGCAAACGCGATTCAGAATTTGCTGCCAGAGTGGTTAATTTATTTGATGGACATATTATCACTGAAAATATTAATTCAGTACTTGAAACAACTATCTAGTTCTATATAATAGAAGAACAACAACATCAGACAAGAATAAAATTTTTAACAATTCATTTGTTTACTGATACAACCTAATGATTTCATTCATAAATTTGAATAATTCATGATTATAAACTTATCCAACAATTTAAATGAAACAAGCATGATAAAAATAATTATTAACATATACGATAATGATTATTTTTCATTATGCGGTTCCATCTGACAGCCGAGTCTTCGAGCTCGATGAAGTCAATTGTAAAAACAAATTTTAAACAGATGAAAAATCATGTTCTTATTCTGGTTCTGGTTGTTTCCTCTATTATCATTACAAGTTGTAAAGAAGAAAAAAAAGAAGAAACAAAAACTATTTCTTTAACAGCTACATCAGATGGATATATAATCAATTCAAGTCCCCGAATAATCAGCCAATATTATGATGGTTCGTGTGGTTATAACATACAGGTTGGCTGGACAAGCTCTGGATATGCTGTAAGAGGATTTATAAGTTTTGATATTTCATCAATTCTCCCACAAGAGAATGAAATTTTAACCATAAACAAAGCCGAGTTAAAGGTTTATGAATGCAATACCAATTTACAACCTTTCGATGGAGATAATTCTACCCGATATGTAGAAGCATATCTTGTGAACTATGGAGCCTTGGATGTTAATGATTTTGATCTGGATGAAATCTCGTATTGTGGTACTCTGGCAACCTGGGGATATAATGTTTTAAAGGAATATCCTTTGGATATTATTTCCTCCCTTGAGACTTTCTTCAACAGTGAACCAGAAGATGTTTCGTCGATACAATTCAGAATTCAATTTACTGATGATAATAATATAACTGATACCAACAACAGCGATCTTGATGGTAGTAGCTGGCAATTTTTTGCCCAGGAGAACAACAACGAATATCAACCTGTTCTTGAAATAGAATACACCATAAAAGAAGAATAATTTCTTTATTATTTATAGAAACTATTGATAAAACTTCGTCGCCTATTTTCTCGACATTTTCATCTTATAAATTAAAAGTTTACTTTTTGCTATCAACGCCTAATTTTTTTACAATCTTATGTAAAAAAATTTGACAACACCTCACAAACCTGAACCAAGCAAATAGTTCATTAAAAAACAATTAACATGTTTGGTATAGCGGTTGTATGCTAAAACAAAAAGTAAAATATGCATAATAAGCAAATAGTCTCTATAATTCGATCGCATACCCGATTTAAGGTATTTTCAATTATCAATTTATTAGGATTAATCCTGGGGCTGATGTGTGTTATGATCCTAATCACACATGTTTCTTTTCAATTCTCTTTTGACAAATTTCACAAAAACAAAAATTTAATCTTCAGGGTAGATGAAATATCAAAAAGTCCGAATAACACTACAATTCATGCTACTCCAAGAGTTGTTGCCGGGCCGGCAATCAATTCATCCTATCCTGAAGTAACAGATTTCAATAGGTTTGATGTATCAAGAACCAGCAATCTTCATTATAAAGAGGCGAAAATAAAATTAGGTTATGTTTTATATACAGATGCTAATTTTTTCTCATTCTTCACATTTCCAATAATAAATGGAGATTTTGAAACGCCATTAAAAAACAAACAATCCATTGTACTAACAGAGGACAAGGCATCAACCATATTTGGTGAAACAAATCCTATTGGTGAAACAATTGAAGTCGATGGACAAAATTATATTGTTACTGCCATTGCAAAAAATCACCCAAGAAATTCACACATTAAATTTGATGCAGTACTCCCGTTGTCGAATAAATTGGAAGACCCAACTATTTTTAAAGATTGGAACGGAGGTTTAAGTACATACACTTTTCTTCAATTAGATAAAAATTCATCGAAAGAAAGTCTGGAAGCAAAATTACCGGATCTTTTATGGGAACACGTTAACAAAGATGATGAAGAAGACGGATGGTTCACTGAATACTATTTAGAATCTCTGAATGATATTCATCTTCGGTCCAAAGTAGAATGGGAAGTTTTTGACCAGAAAGACATTAAAAATGTAATGTCGCTTCTGGGTATTGCTCTTCTTATATTAATCACTGCATGTATAAACTATTCTTTAATATCAGGAGGATTGTTAAATCTGCGTTTGAAAGAATTAAACATAAAGAAAAACCTGGGCGCTGGAAAACATTTTCTTTTGAAACAATTATTTACAGAAACAACTACATTCTTTTCTGTAGCTCTTATTTTATCAATCGTTCTTATCTATTTGCTAAGACCAACCATTCAACAATTATTTAACTACGATTTTGATATTATCAAAACTTATTTCACAAAAACCATTTGGCAATTTCTTCTACTCGCTTTGGGATTGATTGTCATTATAAGTCTTTTATTAAATTGGAATTTATCGAAAAAGATATCAGGTGTAATTTCCAGCATCAAACAGATAGGTAAACAACGAAAAGCCTCACTTACTTTAATTGCAGGGTTTCAATTCCTTATCTCAATTGCATTAATCTCCTCACTCCTTATTGTTTACAGACAATTAAATTATGCCATGAAAAAGGATCTGGGATTCACAAAAGAAAATGTTATTTTTTTAGTAAGTCCTTCCGTATCAAAGAAAAAAGATGTAATAAAACAAGAATTAGGTAAAATTAATGGAGTTGAAAATATTTCTGCTAGTTATGGTTTACCTGGTTTAGAAAGCACAAGAAACGGATACCTTCCAGAAGGTGAAGACAAATGGCAATTATTTAATGCAATTTTCGTTGATGATAAATTCTTTGAAACTTATGATATTGGTCTTTCAGAAGGAAGATTTTTCCTGGAAGGAGAAAATGCAGATAAAGGCAAATACCTGATAAACGAGACCCTTGCCAAAGAATTAGGCTGGAATAAACCGATTGGTAAGTCTTTATTCAGAGAAGGAGATCATGAAATTATAGGTGTTGTTAAAGATTTTCATCTCGCATCCATTTATGAAGAAATACCACCATTAATAATCTCTAAAGAATTCAGTGAAGACTTTTATGCTCTATCCATTAAATTATCATCTCAGGATATCCAGGGAACGATAGCACAACTTGAGAAGACTTGGAAAAAGATTATCCCCAACGAAGGATTTTCTTTTTCTTTCTACGATGAAACCTATCAACGTATTTACGACGACATCAAAAAGCTGGGCAACTTGTTGCTCATCTTTACGTTGATTGCCATCTCCATCTCATTACTTGGATTGTTTGGAGTTACGCTTTTACTAGTTAATTCTTACCGTAAAGAAATAGGTGTAAGAAAAGTAAATGGTGCTAAAATCAATGATATATTGGTAATGCTAAATAAAAACTTTGTAATGTGGGTAATAATAGCTTTTGCCTTAGCTTCTCCAATAGCTTGGTTTGCAATGACAAAATGGTTGGAAGAATTTGCTTACAAAATAAATATTAGCTGGTGGATTTTTGCTTTGGCAGGATTAATTACGCTGGCAATTGCCCTCATAACTGTTAGTTTACAGAGTTGGCGAGCAGCGAGCAGAAATCCGGTGGAAGCCCTGCGATACGAATAAAACTTAATCATTATGAAACATCAACTTAGAATTACTTTAGCAAATCTTAAAAAAACAGCATTTACCTCATCGCTGAACCTGTTGGGATTAACCTGTGCTTTTGCAGCTTTCATTCTTATAATGCTTTATGTATGGAATGAATATAAGTTTGATAAATTTCATCATAACGCAGAAAATATCTACCGACTTGAGATGAAGAATCCTGACGAAAATAAATCGTCTGTATTTATGTTAGGGCCAACCGGACAGACTCTCGTCGATGCTTTACCAGAAATTGTTAATTCTTCTGTTTACATGAGCTGGGGGAAATGGGGAGAAGAATCTTTTTCGTATTTCACAAAAAACGAGGAGCAAAAAAGTTATGAAGATTATGCTTTTTCTGATGAGAATCTCACTGATATTTTTAGTTTTAATTTTATATATGGCAATTCCCGCAACCCACTGGGAAAGCCTGAAACAGCTATTGTAAGTGAATCATTTGCACAAAAGGCCTGGGGAAACATTGATCCAACTGGAGAAATACTAAATGTAAACGGACTCACATATTCTGTTGCAGGTGTTTTTGCAGAACTTCCGGAGAACTCTGTTTTCACTTGTCCTATCATTTTAAAAATCCCTAGCTCAGGATTTATTGCTGAAGAAAAAGAAAAATGGAATTTCACCAATTACCCTCAGTTTATACAAGCGAAACCCGGAGTTAGTGAGGAAGAACTCAACAAATTAATAAATGAGCAACCTCTCATTCAATCAAAATACAGATTTTTTGATAACGGAAACACATCTGCAGAAATAATTGCTCGTCCCTTGGCTGACTTACGTTTCACTAAAGAAGTTAACGAATCTCCAATGTTTGAATCCAATAATAAATCTTTTGTTAACTCACTATTTGTTGTTGGAATACTAATCCTTTTGATTGCATTGATAAACTATATAAATTTTGCGACAGCTAATATGCCAGCCCGAAAAAAAACAATCAATATCTCTCGTATAATCGGAAGTAAACGATGGCATGCTGCATCTCAGTTAATATTTGAGACACTGATAATATTTGTTGTTTCCTTTGTTCTGGCATTGTCTCTCGCTCATGTGCTAAATCAATTATTTTCTGCAAATATACTTGGGTATAAACTCCCATTCACCGAAAACATTCCTTTATTTTTAGGTTCTGCTATAATTGCCTTTCTTGCCGCTATAATCGCTGCAGGTTATCCGGCAATAATAAGTACAATAGGGAAACCTATTGATGATTTAAAACATAAAGGTGGAGAAACAAAGACAAATTTAAGAGGTTCGTTAATTGTTTTTCAATTTGCAGCGACCATCGCACTAATCATTGCATCTCTTTCGGTCATAAAACAAGTAAGGTTTATGGAAGAAAAGGATTTGGGTTTTAATAAAAACAACACACTGGTTCTTCCTATTACTCAGAAGTTACGAAAGAACTACAATCCTTTTCGGGAACAATTATTAGCGAGTCCTTATATAAGTGATGTGGCCGCTTCGCGTTCTGTTCCCGGAAAAGCTATGGACTGGAATACCTTACAAGTAGACGGTAAAACATGTTCTGTTTGGAATTGGGCAGTAGACGACGAATACATAGAAATGATGAATTTTGAAATCGTTGAAGGACGAACCTTCCTAAAGAACAGTGAAGCTGAAAACGGTAATTTCATTTGTAACCAGACTGCGGCAGAAAGATATGGATGGGAAGTAGGAATGGAAATAGGAGACAATCAATTAGTCGGTATAATGAAAGACTTTAACCTCATCTCTTTACGAGAATCAATTGATCCTTTTGTGTTTCACAAATCTTCTTCTTTTAATGAATTTACAACTATAAGTATAAAGTTAGAAGGAAATAACTCACAAGCTGCATTAAATGCAATTCAGTCAACATATGAATTATTTGAAACGAATTCTCCATTTCGTGGATATTTTCTTGATGATCATCTGAACTTACTTTATGTAAAAGAGAATCAACAAGCACGGTTAATTACTTTTTTCAGTATGCTTTCCGTAATTATCTCAATCCTTGGAATTCTGGGACTTTCAATATTTATGTGTCAGCAAAAAATTAAAGAAATAGGAATTCGAAAAGTTAATGGAGCCAAAACTACAGAAGTAATTACAATGCTTAATAAAAACTTCATCAAATGGGTAGTTATAGCCTTTATTTTGGCTACACCAGTTGCCTGGTATGTACTCAATAAGTGGTTAGAGAATTTTGCTTTTCAAACAGAATTAAGCTGGTGGATTTTTGCCTTGGCCGGGATATCTGCAATGGGAATTGCGATATTAACGGTCAGTTATCAATCCTACAAAGCTGCCAACAGGAATCCGGTAGAAGCGCTACGATATGAATAAATATAATTTAAATAGAAAAATGTCAAACTCAGATTTTCGATTTTCGAAATCTGATATCAGAAATCGCAAATCTGAAATTATTAAATAAATACTGTTTATGTTACACTTAAAAAGAATCTACAAATCAATTTTACGCTATAAAACCTCATCTATTCTAACACTGTTAAGTCTAATTATATCTTTTACCGGCATTATTATATTGACTTTATATGTTTCGTTTGAAGAGAGTTTTGACAGCTTCCATGAGAATAAAAGTTCAATATATCGACTTGAAACACGGTTAGATGGTAGCTGGCTCCCAGCAATAATGAGTGAAGAGATTAAAACTAATATTCCCGAAGTAGAGAGTAGTACTCCTATCTGGGATTATAAAATGCCTGTTTCAACTTCGGAGCTACAGAAATCAAATACAAAATTTGATTCAGATATAATCTTTGCGAACGAATCTTTCTTTGACATATTTTCATTTCCTCTTCGTGTTGGCGATAAAGAAACAGTATTAAAAGAGCCACATTCAGCAGTAATTTCAGAAGAACTTTCTCAAAAACTTTTTAGTAACAACAATGCAATAGGTCAAAGTATTATAATCAATAAAACACTTTATGTCATTAAAGGAGTAATGGAGAATTTCCCAAAGAATTCTTCTCTCCAGGGAGATTGTATTCTTTCATTCTCAACTTACTTAGAAGAAGAGAAATATAGTTTTTTCACCGATTGGTATGAATGGAGTTTCAGTAATTATCTAAAACTAACGCCAACAAGCGATCCACAAAAAGTAGCGGCAAAGATTGAAGCCTTACCAAAAATTGATGAAGTAATAGCTGAGGAAAGGAATGAATATAGCGGAAATGATACTTACATGGTTCTAAGACCTGTTGATAAAATACATTTTTTCTCTGATGACTCTGTTAGTTATATAAATCCGGTAGTTCTCAATATATTTAAAATACTCATGATAATTTTAGCAATCATGGGGGCTGTTAACTTTATCAATTTCTCAACGTCACAGGCTCCTTTGAGAGCTAAATCACTTTCTGTGATTCGAGTTGTTGGAGGGAAAAAACTTGCATCAATGGTTCAGATAATTACAGAATCTGTAATTCTTTCTATTGCTGCAATGATAATATCGTTGTCTATCTATGAAATAATGAATGGTCCGCTTGAATCCCTTTTTAACATTGAGGGACTTAAACTAAATGGGCGGTATATCTTTTTATTGGTTTTCCTTTTATTAGCAATTGTATTTGGAATCATTGCCGGTTTATATCCCTCAAGATATATTAGTTCTCCGCCCATAGCACAAACAGTAAAAGGAGATATTCATTTCTCCGGAAAGGGAAAAACATTCCGTAATTCACTTATTGTACTTCAGTTTATCTTTACTATTGCTTTAATATCCTCTGCTTTTACTATTGAAAAACAATTAAAATTCTGGAGGAATTTTGATATCGGTATTAATAAAGAACATGTTGTTTTTCTACGTACAACCGAAGCACTGCAAAACCACTACCAGGCATTTGCGAACGAACTTCTTAACGATCAAAACATTAAAGACTATACTTACAGTCAGTTTTTACCCGGACATGTTGGAATGGGTTGGGGAAGAGATACAGAAGATGGTCAATACATACAATTTAAATGTTGGCCTGTTGATGATCGTTTCTTTGATTTTTTTGATATTGAATTAGCTGATGGACGTAAATTCCTGGAAGGATCGAAAGCTGATATAAATTCTTTTATCCTAAATGAAAAAGCAGTAGAAAAATTTGGATGGAAAGACCCTCTCACAAGGGATATAAAGGGATTTGAAGAAAATGGAAAAATAATTGGCATTGCAGAAAACTTTAACTTCTCCTCGTTAAAAGACGATATTACTCCATTAGCGTTTTGGTTAACAGAAGATCGAAAAAATATACTTATGCTAAGGGTTTCTCCGGGAAATTATACACAAACAAAAACTTATATTGAAAACACAGCTCACAAATTTGATCCAAAAAATAAATTTGAAGTTATGTTTCTGGAAGATGCACTAAACGAACAATATGCAAAAGAAGAAACAATGGCTCATTTTATAGAATTTGTTACTCTTTGGTGTTTTCTCCTCTCTGTAACAGGAATGCTGGGATTAATCATCTTTATCAGTCGCGACAGAATTAAAGAAATAGGAATCCGAAAGGTAAATGGCGCAAAAGTTTCCGAGGTAATTTTAATGCTGAATAAAGATTTTGTTAAATGGGTGGCTATCGCAATTATAGTTGCTACACCGTTGGCATGGTTTGCCATGAATAAATGGCTTGAAAACTTTACATACAAAACCAATTTAAACTGGTGGATTTTTGCTTTGGCTGGTTTGTTTGCTTTAACAATTGCAACAATAACTGTTAGCTGGCAAAGCTGGAAGGCTGCAAATAGGAATCCGGTAGAGGCGTTACGTTATGAATAATTAAATCTAAAGCAGGAACGCCAATATTGAAATAAAATATGAAGGATTAAACAGGAAAGTGATGATACTAAAAAATTTATTTAACAAGTTTCTGAGGACAATTAAAAAGAATAAGCTCGATTTCTTCATAAATCTAATTGGCTTATCTGTAGCTATGGTAGTTTTTATCTTTGTAACATTATATGTAAAAGACGAAGTCAGTTTTGACAGCTATCATCCAGATTCCGACAGAATTTTCAGAATTACAACGTCACTTACCTCTCCTGCCGGACAGACAACAGATATGGCATTAGCTAATCCACCATTTTCTCAAATTCTTAAAAATCGTTGCCCTGAAATTGAGGAGATTGTTTGTGTTGAAACAGAAGGAGGATATTCCTTCACATATGATGGTAATAAATATGATAATATTAATGCCCGAAAGGCTACTCCTTCAATTTTTCAAGTATTTTCCTACCCTGTTATTTCTGGAAATCCTTCTGCTTTTTTAAAGTCACCAAACACAATAATCTTAACAGAGTCGCTTTCAAAAAACATATTTAGAAAAGAATCTCCACTGGGACAAGAGATAGAAATAGGGGAACAAAACTATGAAGTTACTGGCATAATAGAAGACTTACCAACAAATACCGACTTACAGTTTACAGCATTGCTCCCATCTGAATTTGATGGCACAGGTGAATTGGCAGATTGGGGTGATTATTATGTTTATATGAAAATAAATAGTCCAGATGTATCAACATTAAATAAAAAAATTGAAGATATTTCATCCCTAGAATATAAGGAACTTCTGGGACAACTTGGCGGATATAAACTTGTTCATCATTTACAACCTTTAGAGAGTATTCATTTTGAAAACAGCTTACTTGCAGACACTCCTAAAGGAAATAAAACGACTGTTTATATTTTTTCTGTTGTAGCTTTCCTTATTTTACTAATTGCAGGTATCAATTATAATAATCTTACTTTAGCACAACTTGAAAAAAGACAAAATGAATTTTCAATAAAAAAAATAATCGGATGTGGAAAACGTAGAATAATTTTTGATGTGATACAGAGCTCAATTATAAATATTGTTTTAGCCACTCTTATCTCAATAATTCTTGCAACTTACCTTCATCAACATTTTAACTACTTATTTAATAAAAATTTAAATGTAATTTCCATTCTCCGGATCGGACTTCCACTACTTGGTTTTTTCATTCTTTTCGGAATCCTTATCGGAATATACCCGGCTTTAAAGACTCTAAAGACTTCTTACAAAAAATCAGGATTTGGATTCTTTGGCAAAACACTGGTCACTTTTCAATACACCATCACAATAATCATGATTGCCGGATTATTTTTGATTTGGAGCCAGGTCAGATTTATGAAAAATGCTGATTTAGGTTTCAACAAAGAACAGGTTATTGCCATTTCAATCCCGGACGATCCCGATAAATTTCCCGGAAAAGAAGTTTTGTTTCATTCATTTTCTTCAATTCCTGAAATCAAATCACTTTCATTTGGAGGCGGGGGAACCAATTTAGGAAATTCTGATAATTGGATGAAAGCAATAATTGCGGGAAAAGATAATAATGAAAATGAAGTACAGTTTATACTAAACCAACCAAGTATTGATGAAAATTATATCGATTTACTGGGGATTGAAATTATTAAAGGGCGAAATTTCTCGTCAGAAAGATCCGTTGATTTAGAAAGATCTGTAATAATTAACGAAGCATATGCCGGAATTATGGGATGGGATAATCCTATCGGAGAAATTCTTGGAGAAGAGGAAAATGAAAAGCAAGAAATAATCGGAGTCGTAAAAGATTTTCATTTTGCAGCATTGAATAACCCTATTGAACCTCTGAAATTTTTAATGTTAAATGACCAGCCATCCTATCTGTTTATAAAAACAGATCCTAAGAATTTAGAAACAGTACAAAAACAATGGGAAAGTATCTATTCTGAGGATCCATTTGAATATCAATTTATGGATAAACATATGGCAAGTCTGTATGAAAAAGAGGAAAAAGAAATGAGCATTTCTACTTGGTTAACAATAATCGCCACTCTCATTTCTTGTCTTGGAATTTATGGATTATCATCCCATTTTATCATCAATAGAACAAAAGAAATTGGAGTAAGAAAAGTAAATGGAGCAAAAGCAAGTGAAGTAATTGTTCTATTAAATCGTGGATTTATACAATGGGTAGTTATTGCTTTTGTTATTGCTACTCCGGTTTCATATTTTGCTTTAAGTCATTGGTTGAAAAATTTTGCTTACAAAACAAACCTAAGCAGTTGGATTTTTATAATAGCCGGTTTGTTAGCTCTAGTAATTGCAATGATAACTGTAAGCTGGCAGAGTTGGCGGGCGGCTAGCAAAAATCCGGTGGAGGCACTACGATATGAGTAATAGTCTTGAACTATGATTTTGATAATTTAATGAAAACTATGACTTTCTAAAAAACAAATTAAAAATCAGATGATACAACATTATTTAAATTTAAGTTGGCGACGGTTGTCGAAGTTTAAAACCAATACGTTGATTAATGTTTTTGGATTGAGCGTGGCTATTACTGTGTGTATTATAATAACTATGTTTTCAGTCTATCATCTCAGTTTCGACAAATTTGTTGAAAACGGTAAAAACAGTTTTAGGTTAACCTCCCGCTTTGGAGATGGAACTTACAACCCAAACACGTTTGCCTGTTTCGATGATATCCTGCCCGAACTTACCGAGGTTGAAGACTATACAACCTGTTATATAAACAACCTCGATGAGGTTTTTGTGGGAGAAAAAAAGTTTGAGCTTAATGAAGCTATTTTTGTAAACTCTTCGTTTTATCCGTTCTTTTCGGTGAAAATGCGCGAAGGCACGGTGGAAACCATCAACCAACCCAACACCGTAATGCTAACCGACGAAATATCTCAACGGCTCTTCCCCGAAGCTTCGCCAATAGGGAAAACAATATCGTTGCGTTCGTTTTCGGCAGACCGCGAAGCCCTTATCCAATATACTGTTGTTGGAATTGTGGAGTCATTGCCTGAAACCTCTCATTTGTGTTTCGACATATTGCTTTCACAAAAAGGACATTTTACTCCTACAATTAATACGGTTAAGCATCGAAAGGTATTAGCAGCCAGTGTTTACATGAAGCTATTCCCAAATGTTGAAAAAGATGCATTAACTCAAAAACTAGCCGACAGAGTAGCCGTTGCACTCGAAGGTGTTCCCGGGCCACCTGCAGATGCTATCAACTTTAATTTACAACCATTGCACGATATTCATTTTGCTACTGATATGATGATGTCACTTCGTCCAACCATTCGTAGTTCAGTACTCAACATCCTTATTTTAGTTGGCTTGATTGTATTTGTTATAGCATCGGTAAATTTTTTGAACCTCTTCATTGCACAATCAGCATTTTACCGAAGAGAATCGGGAATCATTCAATTTTTGGGTGGTCGTAAATCGAACCTTTTCGGAAATTTCTTTTTCGAAATCTTAATCTCGGTAACAATAAGTTTTGCCCTGTCGCTTTTGTTATTATTGGCTTTTAAGAAGCTTATCCCTACCGATTTGTTCAACTGGTCGTTGGATATGAGCTCAAAATCGTTCTGGTTAGCTTATACCTCATTTTTCCCAGTGATCATCATATTCATAGCTTTATTTAGCCTGCTGAATTTTTCAGGGCTCATGCCTAAAGCCGAAGAGGCAATAAAAAAAGGCCGAAACCGAAAAATGGTTCCGCTAGTAGTTTTTCAATATATTATTGTAATTGCCCTAATGGCTTTCACGTTTTTAGTAAACAAGCAATTGTCATTCATAAAAAATAAATCCTTGGGTTACAATCCCGAAAATATACTCATAATCAATATGCCACAACAAAACAACAATGTGGCTTTATTTCGCGATAAGCTTAAAAATTCTTCAGCAGTAAAAAGTGCTTCATCTGTGATGCATTATCCCGGTTACCGCTTACAGGACATGGATTTCACGAACCAAGGCATTTCTTTCCCGTTTAAGTTTGGCCGGATTGACCAATATGGTTTACAAACCATGGATATTAAAGTGTTAAAATATTTTTCGCCCGAAAAAGATAAAGCGACAGATGGATGGTATATCAACAATTCTTTCTACCAGAACCTAAAATCGCACTATACCGATGAGCAAATAGCAATGGGGAATTTCCCATTTGATGAAACGGGCGACAATGATCCTTCGCGAACGAAATTTGTGATTTTAGGAGTAATGGACGATTTCAACTATGCTTCGCTGCATTCCCCTATTGAAGACTTTGCCTTTCTTGTTACACCCGAACCTGCTTCAAGCCGATTAATGTTGGTTCGCTTTGAGCAAGCACAGTTAAAAGATGTTTTGGCTTCAGTAAATGCCGGTATGAACGAAATCTTCCCAGGTTTCGAACTTAGCTATTCTTTTTTAGATGAAGAACTTGCATCAAAATACCAATCAGAACAAACCCTGATGCGACTTATAAATTCATTTTCGGCGCTAGCAATTCTCATTGCCTGCATGGGATTGGTTGGTCTTTCTATTTTCATTTCAGAAAATCGCCGAAAAGAAATAGGCATCCGTAAAGTAAGTGGCGCTAAAATCTCTGAAATACTTACAATGTTAAATAAAGACTTTGCAAAATGGGTAACTATAGCTTTTGTAATAGCCATTCCTATTGCATACTATGCCATGTTTAAATGGATGGAAAATTTTGCATACAAAGCCAAAATAAGCTGGTGGATCTTTGCTTTAGCTGGTGTAATTGCCCTGGTTATCGCTATAATTACTGTGAGTTGGCAAAGTTGGAAAGCTGCAAATAAGAATCCGGTGGAGGCGCTTCGTTATGAATAATAGTCTCGAACTATGATTATGATGATTTAATGAAAACTATGACATATAAAAAACTAATTAAATGCAACATGTTAACGAAAAATATAAATATTCTGAACTAACATCTCAAATCATAGGCTGTGCTATGGAAGTGCACAAAATTTTAGGTAATGGTTTTCAGGAGGTTATTTATCAAAGGGCATTGGCTTTAGAGCTTAAACTAAAGAACATAGAGTTTAAGAGAGAGGTTGAAATGGATATCTATTACAAAGGTGAAAAAATTGGAACAAGAAGAGTTGATTTTCTCATCAACAATACTATCTCGGTAGAAATAAAAGCTGTTATCCAATTGGAAGATGTCCACCTGGCACAGGCCATTAATTATTTAGAAGCATATAACCTGGAAGTTGGACTTTTAATAAACTTTGGAAGTAAAAGCCTGACCTTTAAAAGACTCATGAATAAAAAATATCAAAGTCCATCATGAAATCAAATAAATCAAAGTTCCAGACAATGAGTTGGCAAAGTTGGCAGGCAGCAAATAAGAATCCGGTAAAGGCATTACGATACGAATAAACTGAATGTATATGAATAATATTTACTACACCCTAAAAATATATTTTAGAAACTTCAAAAAACAGAAACTTATTTACAGTATTACTATTGGAGGATTTGCATTAAGCCTGGCTGTATTGGTGCTAATTTCTTCTTATATCATTGAAGAAAAAAGTGTAGATAAACACTTTCCGAATATTGAAAACATGTACAGGATTAAGCAAAATGATGATAATGCCCAAATTCCAAAACGCATGTACCATACCATATTAAATGTTGCGCCTGAAATAGAGAAATTGTGCTTAATCAATAAAAAAGAAGTGTTATATGAATATGGGGATGAAAAGAAAACAGCACAAGCAGTTTCTACTAATGAAGAATTTCTTGATGTTTTCTCTGTAGAAATTCTAAAAGGTAAGCAGCAAAATCTTTTACAATCAAAGTCAAGCGTATTAATAACACAAAAGTTTGCCGAAGCTGTTTTTGGCAGTGAAGATCCAATAGGAAAAATAATTGAATTTGAAAGCAAAGAAAAGAAAGAAGTCAGAGCTGTAATTGCCAATTCTGAGGAAACAAGCTCCTTAAAATATGATGTGATTTTTAATCTTGACCAAGACATGTATCATTCAACAATGGGGTACAACGAAGAAACTTATTACATGCACGATGCCGTATTTCTTTCAAATCCTCAGGCAGACTGGCACGAAATAGAAAAAAAACTTTCTGACATTCTCAAACCTTTTGAAGGTTATAACGAAACATTACTCAAAATCCAGCCATTCAGAGAAATCTATTTTGACTTGAAAAGTAGTAACGATTGTTATGCTCATGCCAACCTAAGTATGATAAAACTCTTATCGTTAATTGCTTTAATAATTCTACTATTAGCAGTATTTAATTTTGTAAACCTTACTACTGCTTTTAATAACGAAAGGCATAAGGAAATCTGCATCCGTAAAACATCAGGAGCAAGAAACAAAACTGTTTTATATCAATTCATAAAAGAATCCTATTTATCTGCATTAATTGCCATGATGCTGGCGGTCTTTCTTGCTAATTTATTAGCACCACTCTTCAAAGAATTATTTAACAGAGAACTCAGTGTATTTGACGCATTAAAAACACCACAGGTATTAATTGCAGTAATATCAATTTTCTTTTTTGTTGGATGTGTTACCAGTATTATTCCGGCTTTTGTAGTTTCAAAATTTAATCCCATTGATTTATTGCAAAAAAGAACAAAACTAAAAAATGCTAATATAAGAGGTGTATTCAATACGATACAGATTCTTGTTACTATCAGCCTTATTATTTGTTTAATTGTTATCACTAAGCAAATCCACTATGTTAAAACAAAAGATGTAGGATTTAACAAAAATTTTCTCCTGGAAGTTAGTTTACAAGGTAAGACACAAGCTAAAGCTACTGAAATTAAAGAAAAACTTTTACAATATCCTCAGATACTAGATGTATCTGGAAGTCATGGAATACCATTTAGCACACGCACTTCAAGTACTGGTTCATGGAGAAATAATGGTTTAGAATATAGACTAGAAAATATTACCACTATAAATACCGACACTTCTTTTCTTTCAACCTTTGGACTTAAACTAATTACAGGAAGAAATTTCAGACCTACTGATAAAGATGCTATTATCATCAATAAAAAAACGTACGACCATTTAGAACTTGACGGTATCGAAGGGAAATCCATCTGGAATTCTGAAATTGTTGGTGTTGTAGAAGATTTCCATTTTAAAAAAATGTACTCTGAAATTGGATTAATTCAACTGAATTATAGTCTTAAATATGTTAGTCACTTAAATATCAGAATAAGCGGAAAGGATATTCCGGAAAGCTTAGATAAGATACAAACTACATTAAAGGAATTTGATCCCGGAATAACATTCGAACCAAGGTTTTATGATGATTGGATAAACACGATGTACCAGAAAGAAGAAAATCAGGCAAAAGCCATTAAGATCTATGCAATCATGGCATTGATCTTATCATGCCTAGGGTTATTAGGAATGGCTGAATTTTCAACAAAAAAACGAACTAAGGAAATTGGAGTAAGAAAGGTAAATGGGGCAAAAACAGCACAGGTATTATACATGCTTAATACAGACTTTATTAAATGGGTAAGTATTGCTTTTATTCTTTCATGCCCTGCAGCTTATTTCTTTATGAATAAGTGGCTAGAAAACTTTGCCTACAAAACCGATATAAGCTGGTGGATTTTTGCTTTGGCAGGTTTATTTACCCTGATGATTGCGATGATTACTGTAAGTTGGCAAAGTTGGCAGGCAGCAAATAAGAATCCGGTGAAAGCATTAAGACATGACTAAAAAATCATAATAATTCTTCAAACCATGAACATCTATTTCAAATTATTTTTTAGAGGATTAAAAAAGAAAAAACTTGCCACTGTTATCAATTTGGTAGGATTTAGTATCGCTTTAACATTAATCATGTTTATTGCCGTATTTCTCAAAAATGAATTTCAAGCTGATAACTTTCATAATAACATTAATTCTACCTACAGAGTAGAGTCTGAATTCAGAGCAAAAATATATCCACTTACAGCAGCACCAATGGCAGATTGGCTAAAAGATGGTTTCCCTGAAATCAATGAATCTGCCCGGATGTTTTCTCCATTTTATAAGGGTTTAATCTACGCAACATTAGAAGATCAATCATTTGAAATAAACAAACCTGTATTTGTTGATCCTTCATTTTTTCAAATTTTTTCATTCCCATTAAAATCTGGTCATATAACAAAAGATTTTGAGTCTAAAAACACTGTGGTGTTAACGGAACAACTGGCAAAAAAAATATTTGGAGATGAGAATCCTGTAGGAAAAGTTATCAAGTACTGTGGAAAAAATGATCTTACCGTTTTAGCTGTACTGGAAAAACTTCCGGCAAACTCATCCATGGAATTTGAGCTACTTCTACCCTTTGCCAGTTTTAATGATTATAATAGTTTCGACTTAACAAACTGGGATCGACTAACCTATCAAACTTTTTTCACAACAGATAAAGATCCTAACATTTTGATTTCCGAGGTTAATCGAAAAATTAAAGAAGATCTTCCTGAGAAAGAAACCAAATATATGTTCCTTCCTCTTAAGGATATCCATTTCTCAATGAATTCTGAGTATGATATTATATTTCGCCATGAAAGTAAATCCAGTGTCTACTTATTTATGATCGTAGCAATTGCTATTCTTTTTATTGCCATTATTAATTTTTTAAATCTGACTGTCGCTACAGCATCTTTAAGAATTAAAGAGAATATGGTAAGAAAAATTGAAGGGGCTGGTCGAATGCAGCTTTCTTTACAATATATTTTAGAGGCTATACTAATTTGTATGTCTGCATCAATTCTGGCTGCTATTTTTGTTGAACTTTTATTTCCAGTGTTTAGTAACTTATTATCTACTCCGCTAAACCATATCCAGATCAGGCAGCCATGGTTTTACATTAGCATGGGAAGTATTAGTTTACTTACAGGAATATTATCTGGTATTTATCCTGCAATAAAATTTTCCCGAATAGCTGAACACACTTCATTAAATAACAAATCATCCGTTAAACTTGGCTCTGACAGATGGAACAATATGTTACTGATATTTCAATTTGCAGCTTCAATTACCCTCATTATCGCTACTTTGTTTATTGTTAAACAAATCAATTTTATTCAAAATCAACAATTAGGCTACGACAAAGAACAGATTGTATATTTTCGGATGGATGATAACCTTATACAGAAAAAAGATGCGATTTTAGAAAAACTGCAAACCATGCCTGGTGTTGTTAATGCAAGCACATCTGATTTTGTACCAGGTCAACCTTATTCTCAGCGGGTTATAACATTAAATATAAATGGAGAAGAAAAAACAGCCCAGATATATCATACAAAAGTAAGCGAGAACTATATAAAAACACTTGATCTGGAACTTATTGAAGGAAGAGACTTCTATAAAACCAGTCAAGCCGACCAAAACAATTTTATTGTAAATGAAACTTTTGTTAAAGAGTATGATTTAAAAAATCCACTATCAACACCCATGGACGGAGGAGAAATAATCGGTGTAGTTAAAGACTTTAATTTTAATTCATTACACCAACCTATTGGTCCGTTATCTATTCGACTAACAAATGGAGATCAGACTTCATTGATACTAAGGACAGATGTTTCTGGCATGAAGAATATCTCTTCTTTAATGTCGAATATACAAGAAGTGATATCCAACATAGTCCCGGAGTCTTATATAGAAATTAAATTTCTAAATGATCAGATACAACAGCAATACATGAAAGAGGCTAAAATTCAAAAACTATTGGGCTACTTATCTTTCTTTGCCATTTTTATATCCAGCATGGGATTATTGGGACTTGTTATACTTGTTATAAATCAACGCATTAAAGAGATAGGGATACGCAAAGTAAACGGAGCAAAAATATCTGAAGTAATGATTATGCTTAACATAGACTTTCTAAAATGGATTGCTATTGCTTTTATCATAGCATCTCCAATTGCCTTTTGTTCTGTTAACAAATGGCTCGAAAACTTTGCCTACAAAACAACATTAAGCTGGTGGATTTTTGCTTTAGCTGGATTGTCTGCTTTAGCAATTGCATTATTAACGGTGAGTTGGCAAAGCTGGAGGGCTGCAAGAAAGAATCCGGTTGAGGCATTACGTTATGAATAATTAATATTTACGTTTAGTTAAGGTACCAACGCTGTCAGGAGCTACGCACGCTGACAGGTTTAAATCACAGTATATCGACCTGTCAGCGTTTTTAAACCTGACAGCGTCAATTGTAGAATCATTAACTAAACGACATTGATTTATTAATTATAAAGCCAGATGCCAAAATATTTAACAATTATATGTTAAATATTTTGACACTCTCTTATAGCTTTATTTTATTAACCATCTAACTAAAAGACATTTAACCAAATCGGCACAAGTGTTGTAAATTCCTTTCTTCATAACCCATCAACAAGTTAAATATGGTTAGTCACTATCTAAAAATTTCATGGAAAAACCTAAGAAGAAATAAACTCATTTCATCTATCAATATTGCAGGTTTGGCTATTGGTATTTCAGCTTTTGTACTAATCATGCTTTATGTGAATTACGAAAACAGTTACGATAGATTTTTTAATAACTCCGATCGTATCTATCGTGTTTATATGGATTACGAAGAAGGTGGAGTATACAGTGCCGGCGATGCACAAACCTACAATCTTTCCGGGCCAACATTAAAAAATGAACTACTAATTTTTATTAAAAAACTGCCATGATACGAAGAATAAAATACTCACTTAGAAACATAAAGAGAAACAAACTTAATGCTTCAATAACTACGGTAGGATTATCAATTGCCCTGGCAAGTATTTTTATTATCTATTTATTTGTCGCCCAAGAAAACTCATTTAATAATTTTCATAAGAAAGCTGATAAAATTTATCGCCTCAATTATAACGTAAAATTAAAGACCGGAGAAGAAGGAGCTCTTTATCTTTTGGATCCCAAATTAGCTGAAGAGCTAAAAGATAAAATTCCACAGATAGAGTACTGTACTCCATTTCGATTAGGTTATATGGCTCAATTTGATTTAGATGATAAATACATGAAAGTTAAACTGGGAATAGCAGAACAGGATTTCTTTGATATGTTTAGCTTTGATTTATTATATGGTAACAAAGAGAAATTACTCCTTGCTCCAACTGATATTGTTTTGACTAAGTCAATGGCTAACAAAATATTAAAAAACAATACAACGAGCCTGGAGGAATTAATCGGAGAAAGCATAAAATTCTCATTCCTAGAGGATACCAGATTTACGATTACCGGAATACTGGATGATATCCCGAAAAACTCCTCCCTTGATTTTGAAGCAATCATTCCTTTCGAACATCAGAGACCATTTTGGCAATCCAGCAATGGCTTTGGGAACTCTTCTATATTTTTTGAAATAAATTCAGATGCCAATCCAGAACAGGCAAACGCATTAATTAGTGATGCTGTTTACGACTACTATAGAACTAATATTGAAAAAGCACAAAAAAATAATTTTTTATATCCGACTGAAGAATGTTTCCAGCCTTTTATGCTTCCATTAAAAGATGTATATCTGGACAATTTAGTAGATACTGATTATGAACTTAGAGGAAATAAGGCTCAGTTAAAAATATTAACTATTGTCGGTATTCTTATCCTGTTTATCGCATTCAGCAATTATATTATTCTAACAATCGGTCAATTCTTTAAAAAATCAGGTGAGATTGGCGTTCGTAAATCCATTGGAGGAAAAAATATTGATATCTTCAAAATGTTTTTAAGTGAAAATGCTGTTCTTATCATTATTTCTTTTGTTTTAGGTGGATTGCTAAGCTACTATCTCATTCCTTTATTTAATAACATTTCACAAAGTCAGATATACTTTAACCTTATAAACGCAAAATCTTTTGTTTCATTCTTAATCTTATCTATAATCCTACTAATAATACTAACAAGTATAATTCCTGTATTTATCTTTAAAAAAGTTAAGCCTGTTTCTTTAGCTACAAAAAATATTTTTACAGGTAAAAAATCTGGTTCATCCAGGATATTTGTTGGTGCTCAATATACATTAACCATTGTTTTAATTATTGCTACAATTGTCATTAACAAACAAACCCATTTCCTTAAAAATAAATCACTCGGCTTTTCTGAAGAAAACATAATTTCGATTGATGTTCCTTATCTAAGCCAATCGAAATCCTTTATTATAAGAGATATTTTAAAGAAGCAAGCGGGCGTAGAAAATGTCTCTCTAACAAACCGTAATTATTTCGACGGCTATTCAACTTGCTCTTTTACTATTTCTGATACAGAAATTTTGGAGACTTATAATTTTAAAGCCGACAATTTCTTTATCCCAACCTTGGATCTTAAATTAATTGAAGGAAGAAATTTCTCAGAATCAGAGATTACTGAAAATAACAAGTCAATTATTGTTAATGAGGAATTTGTTTCAAGAATGGGATTTAAGGGATCAGCAGTTGGTCAAATAGTAAATGGCTGTAATGATGACTATACCATTGTTGGTGTTGTTAATGACTATCAATTTTTAACCTCGCGAGAAAAAATCGAGCCCATGATCCTACATGCCAGAACGGACATGGGAAATCCTTATAGTGCTGTATTTGTGAAATACGATCCTAAAAACCTCAGCAATGTAATTTCTGCCATTAAAAGTGGTTGGAAAGAAATTGATACGAAAGAACAACTCAATTACATTTTCTGGGACAAAGAATTAGAGAGTCGCTACCAGGCAGAAGAACGACTTAGTAAGATTATTATGTATGCTTCAATCATTGCCATTACAATTTTAACCTTAGGTTTATTTGGTTTAACAGTGTTAATATCTGCACAACGAACAAACGAAATTGGTATTAGAAAAGTCAACGGAGCCAGAATAATAGAAGTAATCATGCTTCTCAATAAAGATTATTTAAAGTGGGTTCTCATTGCATTTATATTAGCTTCCCCCACAGCATGGTTCATCCTGAAACTATGGCTTGAGGATTTTGCATTTAAAACAGATATAAGTTGGTGGGTATTTGCTCTTGCTGGTACTATTGCTTTATTCATTGCATTGCTTACAGTAAGTTTTCAATCATTCAAAGCTGCGAGTAAGAATCCGGTGGAGGCTTTACGATATGAATAAATTTAAAACTGAATTATGATTCCTTTTAAAATAAAATTGGCCATCCGAAACCTGTTAAAAGACAAAATCAATGGCTTACTTATTATTGGTGGATTTGCCATAGGTTTTACAGCGTTTATCCTAATAGGTTTATTTTATATGTCGGAAAATCGAATTAATACTGATTTTACAAATTCAGAAAATATCTACCGCATTTACGATACAAAACAAAATACCGGAAACCTTGATTACGATTTGTATCCGATGCTGCAGAACAAATTTCCTGAGATTAAAAATGCCTGTCCAATGGAATATATAGGAGGATTCGATATTACAATTAAAGATGCAACCTTGGATGTTAGCACCCAATTTGACCAAATTATTGCCACAACCGATAATTTTTTCGATATGTTTTCGGTTGAAGTTATTGACGGTATTACAGATAAACCATTTGCAACAGAAAAATCGATTGTAATAACTGAATCGGCAGCAAAAAAAATGTACGGTTCAATAAATCCACTGGGGCACGAATTAATATCCGATTGGTTTGAAGGAACAATATCTGCTGTTATTAAAGACTTGCCAAGTACTGCAAGTTTTGAAGCCGAGATAATTTTAAATACAGCTAACGAGGAATTTCGTTTATCGCAATCGTGTAACGATGGGGAATGTTGGTACACAACACCACATTTTGTCGCCTTAAATAGCTTTACAGATGTAAATCAACTTGCAGTAAAAATCAATCAATCCATTCATTCACTCAATTCAAACACCGATAGTCTGGCGTTTCAAAAATTACAGGACATTTATCTTTCAACACTTCCTATAAAAGATGCCCATAAAAAAGGCAATTCAAAAATGCTGTCAATATTTCTGGTAATCGGATTACTGATTGTGGTTTTATCCAGCATTAACTATTTGAATTTCACAGTATCGAAACAGTACTCGAAGTTAAAAGAAATTGGCATTAATAAAACCAACGGTGCCAATACAGCAAACCTGTTTTCAGCATCATTAATTGAAGTATCGCTCGGGATATTAATTTCGGGGCTTATTGCATTTCTACTTACACTTGTGCTTTTGCCTTATACAGAAATATTGTTTGGCAAAAATGTTTCTTTTACTGATGTTAATCCAATACAAGCCATTTCCTTATTCGTTGGGATTGCAATTTTTGTTGTCTTTCTGAATAGTTTAGCGCCTGTTTATGTGCTTTCTAAATTTAAAATCACCGACTTTTTAGTCGGAAGTACCAAACGGATGGGTAAACAAATAGGCAAACAAGTAATGTTAACTTTCCAGTTGGTGGCATCCATTGCTCTAATTACAATTGTGCTATTCATTTTTAAACAACTTGATTATGTAAAACATTACGACCTTGGTTTTAACAAGGAACATCTTATCCGTTTAGATCTCCCTTATTCTTACGATTCTCCATCAACCTTAAAAGAAGAAATCGGAAAACTACCATTTGTTACCGGCAGTGCACTAAGTGATGGTTATCCGGGTCATGTAAGACTAAGCATGGGAAGCGGAACTGAAAAAAATCATTTTTCAGTTCAATGTATTCGTATTTCCGATGATTATTTAGAAACTATGGGAATGAACCTGCTTGAAGGCCGCGAGTTTCATTTGGGAGATGAGAACAATGTTTGCCTGATGAACCAGGAAGCGATTAAAAAATTTGGCTGGGAGAATTTCGAAAATAAAACCTTCAAGCAAGGAAGCAAGGATGGCTATAAAGTAGTTGGTGTAGTTGAAAATTTTAATATAACATCTCTGCATTCCGGAATCGACCCTGTTGCTTTATTATATAATCCGGCGGAGAGATTTGGTACATTATCGGTTAGGCTTAATCCTGGGAATGTTGGAGAACAGCTAAAGACTATTGAAAAAGTATGGAAAGGAATTCTTCCTCACGAGCCCATGTTTTTTACGTTTTACGACCAACAATTTCAGGCATTATATGAAAAGGAAGAACGTGTTGCCAAATCCATTTCTTTCTTTTCAATTATTACCATTGTATTAACTTGTATGGGAATTTTGAGTCAGATGCTATTAATTAGTTTCACCCGAACCAAAGAAATTGGCATCCGCAAAGTAAACGGTGCCAAAGTTTCCGAAATACTGGCCATGCTTAACAAAGATTTTGTGAAATGGGTAGCTATTGCATTTATTATTGCTACACCAATAGCTTTGTTTTTTATGAATAAATGGCTCGAAAATTTTGCTTACAAAACAACTTTAAGCTGGTGGATTTTTGCTTTGGCTGGTTTCTTTGCTTTAGGAGTATCATTGATAACAGTCAGCTGGCAAAGTTGGAGAACAGCTAATAGAAATCCGGTGGAAGCATTGAGGGATGAATAAAAGTCTTGAACTATGATTATATTGATTAAAATTAAAATAAGATATGCTAAGGAATATAAACATCAAAGTCCATCATGAAATCAAACAAATCAAAGTCCCAGACAATGAGCTGGCAAAATAAATGAGAAATAAATTTAATAATATAGTGACCTCCTAAATACTTCTAAGAGGAGGACTTAAAGACGAGAAAACTAATATCAATTATTCATTACACATTAATAATTATTAATAAATAAAACATGTTCAGACATTATCTAAAAATGGCTTTTAGAAACCAGACCAGGAACAAACTATTCTCCAGCATAAATTTATTGGGTTTGTCTATTGGCCTGGCCGCTTTTGTTCTTATTATTAATTATGTGAGTTACGAGTTTAGCTTCGATAATTTTCATGAGAAAAGTAACCGGATTTATCGTGTGGAAAGCAAATTCTATGAAGGAGATAAGTTAACCGATGATTGGGCAACCAGTTCTTTCGGTTATGGAAGCGCTATCAGCAACGAAATGACCGGTCTTGAAGATTATGTTAGAATTGGTGTTCAGAACATGGAACAAACAGTTTCTTACAAAGAGAAACGAAGCAGGGAAAATGGCATTGCTTTTTCAGGTTCTTCTTTCTTTAATTTGTTTGATTTTAAACTAATCGAAGGAAATGTAGAAGAGCAATTAATACGTCCCAACACAGTACTTATAACAGAAGATGTTGCAAAACGTTTCTTTAAGGATAAAAACCCATTAGGTGAGTTACTTACTTTTGCAACAGGCACTAACTTTTATGAATGCGAAGTTACCGGGATACTGGAGAACTTCCCTGAAAACTCACATATAAAATTTAATTACATCATTTCATATGAGACTCTTCCTGACTGGATGAAAGAATTCTGGTATTTACATGAAGCCTATACGTACTTGTTACTTGATCCTGGGAAAGCTCCACTGGATATCGAAAAACAATTTCCCCAGATGGCTGAGAAATACAAAACAAGTGAAGCACTTAGAGATAAGACCTGGGCTATTACCCTGAATCCCCTAAAAAACATCCACCTTACCCCACAAAAACAGTATGAGAGAGAGACAAAAGGGAATAAGAAATCCTTGATTACATTGATTATTCTAGCTTTTATCATTTTAATTACAGCATGGATCAACTATGTTAACCTAACCACCGCCCGTGCAATGGAAAGAGCAAAAGATGTAGGAGTACGAAAAGTTTCAGGAGCGCTACGGTTCCAATTAATCAAACAATATATGTTGGAATCATGGATGGTGAACGTTGCTTCCTTAATGATTGCAATCCTTTTTATCATTATTCTTAAGCCAATCTTTAATTATATAATTGGAATAAATCTGGGATTATTCTTACTAAAGGAACCTTTATTCTGGTTATCTGCCCTTGTTGTATTAGTTTTTGGTATTGTGGCATCAGGATTTTATCCTGCTTTTATAATGTCTAAGATAAAACCTTCTGTTATATTAAAAGGGAATTACTTCAATTCAGGTTCTGCCGGAACAACCCGACAGGTTTTAGTAGTTTTTCAGTTTGCAGCATCCCTATTCCTGATTTGTGGGACATTTATTATTTACCAGCAGGTAAAATACATGCAACAACAATCCCTTGGAGTTGATATTAACCAAACGATTGTTTTAAAATATCCGGTAAGCAGAAATAACCTGGATCAACAAGTAGATATGTTTGCAAAAAGACTGGAAGAAAGTCCTTATGTGAATTCTGCAACGGTAGCTGGTTCTGTGCCTGGAATGGAAGTAGCCTCTTTTGCATCAAACCGGCTACAGGGTGACCAGGTAGGAAGAAACAGGCTTTACGAAATGTTAACAGTTGATGATCATTTTGTTGAAACCTTTGATTTTGAGATTATAGCCGGACGTACTTTCAAAAAAGGATTTGGAAATGAACGGGAAAGTCTCCTGATAAATGAATCGGCCCTGCAGCCATTGGGATTTTCAAATCCGGAAGAGGCTATCGGCAAAAAAGTATTGCTCGAAGGTGAAGCTGAGCCTGTAACAATTATCGGAGTTGTAAAGAACTGGCATCAACGCGGATTGGCAAATGCCCATACACCCATTATGTTTATACAGAATGGACGTATCAGTTGGGTTGGTCCCAGGTTTATTGCCATAAAAACTTCCGGAAATAACTATGATGCAGCTCTTAATCTGATGGAAAAAGAATGGGAAACATCTTTCCCTGAATCAAGTTTTGACTATTTCTTCCTTGACCAGTTTTTTAATAATCAATATAAATCCGACAGACAGTTTGGAAAAATCGTAAGCATCTTTACAGCTTTAGCCTTCTTCATCTCCATATTGGGACTATGGGCTTTGGCTGCCTTTACTGCATCTAAAAAAGTGAAAGAAGTAGGGGTTAGAAAAGTACTTGGTGCGCAAATAAAAAATATTGTTTATCTCTTTTCTAAAGAGATCATAATCTTGATTTTAATTGCCCTTGTAATTGCCACTCCTTTATCAATTTTTGTAATGAAAAACTGGTTAACAAATTATGCTTTTCATACCAGTATTGACTTATGGATCTATGTTGCCGGAGGACTAACCACTATCTTCATTGCGATGACTACAGTTGCATGGCAAAGCTGGAAAGCTGCAGTAAGAAATCCGGTGGAAGCACTAAGGTATGAATAGTCTTGAAATATGATTATGCTGATTTAATGAAAACTATGAATTATAATAAATAAGATATGACAACGAATAAAAAATATCATAGACCATCATGAAATCAAACAAATCAAAATTCCAGACAATGAGTTGATAAAATGAGACAAAAAAATAATAACAGTGACCTCCTAAATCCTCCTGATAGGAGGACTTAAAGAGATATAAGAAATTAACTACAAACACAAAAAAAAATGAATGCAATAAAATTAATCTCTCGTTCTTTTAGAAAAAATAAAAGACTTAACCTCATCAACATAACATCAATGGCTTTGGGGATTACTGCTACAATAATTATTGCTGGTTATGTATACCAGGAGTTTAATTACGATATGCGACATGAAAATTCTAATCGTATTTTCAGGATTCTTTATAAAAACAGCAACAATGAATTATCTGGTAATTATAGTTATGGTCCATTAGCCCAGACATTAAAAAATGAAATCCCCGAAATAGAAAATTCTGTTCGCACAAGTTTTTTCTATGGTTACCTGGCATTAACCGCAGGAGATAATATGTACAACGAAAAAAAAATAATCTTTGTTGATCCTGATTTTTTTAACTTGTTTTCATTCCCGTTGGTAAAAGGTGATGTTAAAAATTGTTTAGGTTCGCCAAATTCTATTGCTCTTTCAGAAAAAGCTGCATTAAAATATTTTGGCAACAAAGATATTCTTGGAAATCAGATAAAAATAGGAGAAGACAGAATCTTTAACGTTTCTGCTGTTTACAAAGACTTTCCAAAAAACTCAAATTTTGAAGGTGATATCATTTTACCTTTGGAAGTAATTTCGCACTTAACACAAGTATGGATTGAACCCAGTTGGCAATATCCTACTGACATCAATACGTTTGTATTACTTGATAAAAATGCATATATCGATGAAGTATCAAAAAAGATTGAGGATTTTCAATTCGCCTATGTAAAAGAAGAGCCAGAGAAACTTCTTTTACAACCGCTCAAATCTTTTCATACAGAAAAACAGATAGGCTGGGAATCTACTCCTCAAGCCAATAAGAGTTATTTATATTTTCTGGCTGCTGTAGCAATTTTAATTTTAATTATGTCCGGGGCTAATTTTCTTTTGTTATACATCGGCACATCTGCCCAACGCATTTTAAATACCGGCGTAAAAAAATTCTGTGGGGCTTCAAAAACGATAATATTTCGCGAACATATCAAAGAAATTCTTTCCTATTTTGTCATAAGCACATTAATTGCTCTGGGGTGTTTTTATTTCTATAACAATTTACTCACATCGAAATTTACCTTCTTACCTACTATCTCAGGTTTTAACTTCAGATTGATAATCTTCTTGTTTTTGCTTTTATCCTTCTTTGCTGTTCTTATTTCAATAGTTCCTTCTTTTCTTATCTCTTCGCAAAAAACAGCACAAATCTTTAATCTAAACAGACATGCAATAATTGGTCAGTCTAAATTTATTAATATGTTGGTGACAGGCCAGTTTGCCTTAAGCATTATTTTGATAGCTGTTACCCTGTTATTTTACAAACAACTTCAATTTCTTGAAAAACACGATCCTGGTTTTGCTAAAGATGAATTAATTACAATTCCTTTAAACATGCATCTTGGAGATGGTATTTACAACGAAAATATGGATGTTTTTGCAGATGAACTAAAAAAACAAACAGGCATAGAAAATGTGAGCCTTGCTTTTTCTTCTCCTACCAACATCCAAACTTCAACAGATAACTTCGACTGGGACGGAAAACCCGAAGATCTGCTTGTCCCAATGCAATGGAATGCTGTCTTCTTTGATTATTTTGAAACACTGGATCTAGATATTGTTCAGGGACGTAGTTTCTCAAAGGAATTTCCTGGCGATATAATGGATTATGACAATGGGCAAAAATGCTCCTATATTCTTAATCAAAAGGCAATTGAAAAAATGGGACTAACCGATCCTATCGGGAAAACATTCAAGGGATATGGAGAAGGCCCAATTGTAGGAATTGTTGAAGATTTTAATTTTAAATCGTTACATAGCGAAATAAAACCGATGTGTTTTAGTATTAATCCTATTTACTTCAATGAGATTATCGTTAGAATCAATCCCCAGGTAACCGATGTGTTGGACAATATTGAAAAAATCTGGAAAAAATTTGTGCCGGATTATCCATTAGAATTTAGCTATGTTACCGATCAACTAAACACTATGTACAAATCGGAAAATAACCTTACAGCAAGTCTAAATACTTTTGCGGCCATTGCTATTCTTATTGCCTGCATGGGATTGTTATCATTAACTATTCTCTCCATGCAAAAACGCACCAAAGAAATTGGTATTAGAAAGGTGAATGGTGCAAAAGTTAAAGAACTGCTAACCATGCTAAATAAAGATTTTTTAAAATGGGTCGGTTTTGCTTTTATTATTGCCTGCCCTGCCGCCTGGCTTACAATGACACAATGGCTTAAAAACTTTGCTTACAAAACTGAAATCAGTTGGTGGATTTTTGCTTTTGCAGGTGTAGTTGCATTTACCATTGCCCTGCTAACAATAAGTTGGAATAGCATAAAAGCTGCTACAAAAAATCCAGTGGAAGCGTTAAAGTATGAATAATATGTAATCTCTTTAATTAATACCTTAATTTTTATAAAAACGTTAATCATGCCTATAAGCACGAACCGAGCACAAAAGACGAGCTCAATAAAGTTAATTTTCCTTCACCCATTTGGGTGAAGTTTTCTCTGCGAAACCTCAGCGCACTCAGCGGCTTATAAATTCTACCTGCGGATTTCTGGTAATATCCTCTTGTAATACTCGTACTAACTATAATCAAAGCAGATAAGAACATACAAAAACACTATACATCAGCTTTTTAAAGTCTATTGTTATTTATTTTCATTAAAAATAACAAACCCATAATTATTAGTTTTTTTTTAATAACTTTAGTTAAAACTTAACTAATTACTTCATCTTATGTGTTTAGCAATCCCAGGAAAGATCACAGAGATCATTGAGAATCCTCCTGCTCTGCGTATAGCCAAAGTAAGTTTCAGTGGTGTTATAAAAGATATTTGTATTGAGTGGTTACCAGAAGTAAAAATTAATGATTATGTCTTAGCCCATGCTGGAACAGCACTTACTATAGTTGATCCGGAAGAAGCCAGATTAACACTTGAAACATTTCGCCAATGGGCTGAATCATTGGAAGACGAAGACCTTAAATAATTTACTATATGAAGCATGTTGATGAATATCGCGATGCTGAACTGGTTAATACTATCGCAAACAAAATAAAAGCACTTAATGTCCCTGCATGCAATATTATGGAGATATGTGGTGGCCAAACACATGCTATCATGAAATATAACCTCACATCCATGCTTCCTAAACAAATCAATCTTATTCACGGCCCTGGTTGTCCGGTATGTGTAACACCAGCGAATAAAATTGATAAAGCTATAGAACTGTCCCGTTCACCAGACAACATCGTTGTATCATTCGGAGATATGTTACGTGTACCAGGCAGCTCAATAGATTTATTAACAGCAAAAGCAGATGGAGCAGATATCCGAATGGTCTATTCTCCGTTAGATAGCATCAAAATTGCAATGAAAAATCCATCAAAGCAAGTCATTTTTTTTGCTATTGGTTTCGAAACTACTGCTCCAATAAATGCTCTTTCTGTTATTGAAGCAGAAAAAAGAAACCTTGAAAATTTCAGCATTTTATGCTCACAAGTTTTAGTACCTCCAGCAATTAACTTTATTCTTTCATCTCCAGACAATAATATCGATGGATTTCTGGCAGCTGGTCATGTATGCACAGTTACCGGATATAACGATTATCTTCCTATCGCAAAAAACTTCAAAATCCCTATTTCGGTAACAGGATTCGAACCTGCAGATATCCTCTATGGTATTTATGCTGTAGCAAAACAAATTAGAAACAATACATATGAATTAACAAACGAATACAAACGTTCTGTCAACAAACTTGGCAATATATCTGCTCAAAACTCAATTAATCAGGTTTTTGATATTTCTGACCAGGAATGGAGAGGAATAGGAATAATTCCCAATAGCGGCTTAATTGTTAATGAAAAATACAAAAAATATGATACAGAACATCGTTTCCATTTATTAAACAATCATCATTCAACTAAAAATCTCTGTATTGCAGGCGAGATTCTACAGGGAAGACTAAAACCCAATGAATGTCCTGTTTTTGGAAAACAATGTACACCAGAAAACCCATTAGGCGCTCCAATGGTTTCTGACGAAGGGGCTTGTTCTGCTTATTACAGGTTTAAAAATTAATTTTATGCAAGTTAATTGCCCGATACCTATACAGGAAAACAACAAAATAAAACTCGCTCATGGCGGGGGAAGTAAGCTATCAAACAAACTTATCAATGATATTATTATCCGTGAGTTTAATAACGAATGGCTGAACCAAATGCACGATGGTGCGATAATCAACCTAAACGGCCCATTAGCCTTCTGTACAGATTCATTTGTTGTTAACCCACTGTTTTTCCCGGGAGGGGATATTGGCGATCTTGCTGTAAATGGAACAGTAAACGACCTGACATGTTGTGGAGCTAAACCAAAATTTATTTCACTGGCACTTATTCTCGAAGAAGGGTTGGAAATAGACATTTTAAAAAAGGTCATCCAATCCATTTCAAAAAGTGCTGAAAAAGCCGGGGTGAAAATTGTTACCGGAGACACAAAAGTTGTCGAAAAAGGGAAAGGTGACCAGATATTTATCAACACCTCTGGAATTGGAGAAATCTTACCCGGATTGCATATTAACGCACAAAATTTAAAAGAAGGAGACAAAATTATTCTTAGTGGCACACTGGCTGATCATGGTGTAGCTATCATGTCTTCACGTGAAGGCATTGCATTTGAGACAAGCATAAAGAGCGATACTGCCCCTCTGAACGACTTACTGTTAAATGTATACAACATCACAAAAAATATTAAAATGATGCGCGATCCTACTCGTGGTGGATTAGCATCTGCTTTAAATGAAATTGCAAGTGCCGCAAATAAAGAATTTGTAATTTGGGAGAATGAACTCCCTATTCATGAAGAAGTTCGTGGAGCATGTGAAATACTTGGCCTGGATCCTTTATATATAGCAAACGAAGGGAAGATGCTCTTTTTTGTTGAACCTAAAGATGCAGAAAAAGTTGTTTCATCTTTAAAAAACCATCCACAAGGGAAAAATGCAGCTATAATAGGAGAAGTAAAAAATGGACGCCCCTTGGTTAAGCTGCAAACAACCATAGCAAGTCATCGGATAATTGATATGATTTCAGGAGAACAGCTACCGAGAATTTGTTGAATTGAACGACTATACCTGAAGATATCTAACATAAAAATAGGTTAAATGAAAGAAAAACATTCATTTTCCATTATTACCCAGAATGAAGGCATGCGCGAGATTCTGGAACTGGCAGGTAAAGTAGCACGTTCCGATTTTTCTGTTCTTTTAATAGGCGAAACAGGAACAGGAAAAGAACTTTTCGCAGAATATGTGCACAGAAAAAGCATGCGTTGTGAAAACCCCATCGTTAAATTAGGTTTAATGTCTGTTCCTCCTGATTTAATAGCAAGTGAACTTTTTGGCTATGAAAAAGGCGCTTTTACAAGTGCTGTAAACTCTAAAAAAGGTTTATTCGAAGTTGCAAACGGGGGGAGTATATTTCTTGATGACATCGACGATGTTCCTGTAAACATCCAAACTAAACTTCTTAGGGTATTAGAATCCAATGAAATATTAAAGATAGGTGGATTAAAATCCATTCCTGTTAACACAAGATTAATTGCTGCATCAAAAGTAAACTTAAAAGCCCAGGTTGAGAAAAAGTTATTTAGGGCCGACCTTTATTACCGGATTAATGTATTTCCAATAAATATACCTCCATTGCGTCAGCGTAAAGATGATATTCCTATTTTAATTGAACATTTTTTCAAAAAATTTGCCCCCCAGCGCAAAATAGTTTTATCGAACGAAGCTATAGACAGCTTAACAGAATATGATTGGCCTGGAAACATAAGAGAACTAAGAAACATTACTCAAAGGTTCTGCTTTGTTGCAAAAGACACTGTACACATGGAACATATTCCGGCAGAAATTAGAAATCCGGCATATCAGGGAGGCGATACCTCTACATGCGATTTCTGCTTTCAGCATAAAAGAAAATCTTATAAAGAAATACTTACTTGTGTTGAAAAAAAAATGTTTAACCAGGCTCTTTTATCATCCAATGGAAATCAGTCTGAAGCGGCACGGATTTTAGGACTAAGCCTTTCAACCTTTAGGGACAGATATAGAAAATTACAAGAAGAGAATGCCATGTGTTAATCCATACAATGTTGCGAAAAACCGCAATTAATTCTACGAATTTCCGATAGTTTTATAGCGATACTTATTTTTTTAAATCTCCATAAACAACTATTAAACAACACCCTACAAAACAAAACAGATATATTAATTACTTCGTGGCATCTTATTTGGCAAATACAGTTCAATAAAAATTAAAAGGACGAAATATGAAAGATACTCAACTGTCTTTTTACAAAGAACTGGAATCCAAAGGCGCTTCCAGGCGTGACTTTCTAAAATTCTGTAGTTTTATCGGGGCAGCTTTAGGATTGGAGTATTCAGCTGTTGGTCAGATAGTAAATGCACTTGACTCGAAACCCCGTCTGCCTGTAATTTGGCTGCATTTCCAGGAATGCACGTGTTGTAGTGAATCGTTTATTCGCTCATCACACCCACTAGTGGCAGATATTATCCTGGACAAAATTTCGCTTGATTATTCTGAGACACTAATGGCAGCAGCCGGACACCAGGCAGAAGAATCCCTGCATAACACGATGAAAAATCACAAAGGGGAATACCTTCTTGTAATAGAGGGTTCAGTACCAATGGAAGAAGATGGTATCTACTGTTGTATTGGAGGAAAGACTGCATACGATATCTTTCAGGAAGCAGCAAAAGATGCGAAAGCAATTATTGCCTGGGGAAACTGCGCATCATCAGGTTGTGTACAAGCTGCAAAACCAAATCCTACTGGAGCAAAACCAATCCATAAGATAGCAGGAGGAAAACCGGTTGTTAACGTACAAGGCTGCCCTCCCATTGCGGAAGTAATGGCGGGTGTTATTGTGCATTTACTTGCTTTCGACCGTATTCCTCAACTGGATAGTCTTGGCAGGCCAAAAGCATTTTATTCCAATCGGGTTCATGACACATGTTATCGCCGTCCTAATTATGATGCCGGTTTATTTGTTGAAGCATGGGATGATGAAAATGCAAGAAAAGGATATTGTTTATATAAAATGGGTTGCAGGGGACCTAATACATACAACTCCTGTGGAGTTATAAAATGGAACAATGGGGTTAGTTATCCAATCCAATCAGGCCACCCTTGTATTGGCTGTTCTGAGGCAAATTTCTGGGACAACGGACCATTTTATCAGCACCTTACTACTTTTCCTGGTTTTGGAATAGAGAGTACGGCAGATAAAGTAGGCGTTGCTTTAGGTGCCGCTACTGTTGCAGGAATGGCTGTACATGCTGTTGCTACTAATATCAAAAAGAAAAAATTAATTAATAACGAGACTGAGGAGAAAACTCAGGATAACGAATAACAGGAGGTAAAAAATTATGGCAGAACGTATAGTAATAGATCCTCTGACACGAATTGAGGGACACCTTCGCATTGAAGCTGAGGTTAAAGACGGAAAAGTTATAGATGCCTATAGTTCCGGAACTATGGTGCGTGGCCTCGAAGTAATTTTAAAAGGAAGAGACCCGCGTGATGCCTGGGCTTTTGTAGGACGGGTATGTGGCGTTTGTACATCAATACATTCACTTGCTTCTGTGCGTTCTGTTGAGAATGCGCTAAACATGAAAATACCTCCTAATGCAGATTTGATAAGAAACCTTATGAATTGTACGCTAAACATACACGATCATGTTGTTCATTTTTATCATCTGCATGCCCTGGATTGGGTTGATGTTGTCTCTGCCTTAAAAGCTGATCCTCAGGCTGCATATGAACTGGTAAAAGATCTTTCTTCCTGGCCAAAAAATTCTGCTGCTTACTTTTCAAGTATTCAAAAAAGAATTAAAGGTTTTGTTGATAGTGGACAGTTAGGGATCTTTGCCAATGGATACTGGGGGCATTCTGCCTATAAATTACCACCTGAACTAAATTTAATTGGTGTTGCACATTATCTTGATGCGCTTGAATGGCAAAAAGAAGTGGTAAAAATCCAAACTATCTTTGGTGGTAAAAATCCTCACCCAAATTATTTAGTGGGAGGTGTTCCTTGCGCAATCAATCTTGATAGTAACAATGCAATTAATGCAGAAAGATTTGCCTATGTAAAACAGTTGCTAGATGATGCAAAAACATTCATCAATGAAGTTTACATACCAGACCTTATTGCTGTCGCAAGTTTCTATAAAGATGAATGGGGTGCAATTGGAGGGGGAATAAGCAATTACATGTCTTTTGGCGAATTTCCTAAGTATGGTTATTCAGACGATCAGACTGATTTCTTTAAAATTCCAAGAGGAATTATAATGAACAGAAATCTAAAAGAAGTAGTTCCGATTGATACGTCCGATCCACAACAAATACAGGAATACATTGATCATTCCTGGTATAATTACAAAAATAATGGTGAAGATGGAAGACATCCCTGGAATGGAGAAACAGAGTTTAATTATACAGGTCCTAAACCTCCATATGACTTTCTGGATATAAATGAGAAATACAGTTGGCTAAAAACTCCAAGATGGAAAGGACATCCCATGGAAGTAGGTCCTTTGGCAAGGATGCTTGTGGGCTATGCTGCCGGAAGAGAAGATATCAAGGAAACAGTTGACTGGGCATTAAGTGCATTAAATGTACCTGTAGAGGCTTTATTCTCAACACTTGGAAGAACTGCGGCAAGAGGTCTCGAAGCTAAATTAGTTATTGACTGGGCTCACGAATTCTATAACGATTTAATCACCAATGTAAAAAATGGTGATGTAAGAACAGCTTTTACTGAATTATGGGAACCTAAAAACTGGCCTTCTGAAACGAAAGGTGTTGGACTTGCTGAGGCTCCAAGAGGTGCTCTTTCTCATTGGATAGTTATTAAAGATAAAAAAATAGATAATTACCAACTGGTTGTTCCAAGCACCTGGAATGGTTCTCCCCGAGATTCTAAGGGACAACGTTCTGCTTATGAAGAATCACTAATTGGTACTCCAATCGCAGATCCGGAAAAACCTTTGGAAATCTTGCGCACCGTTCATTCATTTGATCCTTGTCTGGCATGTGCTGTTCACCTTTATGACGAAAAAGGGACGTATTTACATCAATTTGAAACTATCTAAAGTAACGAATATGAAGCAAGAGAAACCTTGTAGTAAGAACAAAACGATTTATGTTTGGGAATTACCAGTTAGATTTTTTCATTGGATAAATGCAACATGTATTGTTATTTTATGTGTTACAGGTTTCCTTATAGGTGCACCGATAGCCTTACAAAAATCAGCAGAAGCTTCGTTTGGCTACTGGTATGGTACTGTAAGGTTCATCCATTTTGTAACTGCCTTTGTATTCTTCTTTAACTTCATATATCGTTTATATTGGGGATTTGTTGGCAATGAATATGCCCGATGGGATAATTTTATTCCTTTAAAAAAAACTCAATGGCAGGAATTAATTGATGTTATAAAGGTAGATATATTAATGATTAGCAAAAAACCTTTACATTCCATCGGACATAACGCTGTCGCAAGCCTGACTTATTTTTTCACCTTTATTGCTTTTTTGGTGCAAAGTATTACTGGTTTCGGTATGTACGCTGCCATGAGTGAATCGTGGTTTCCAAAATTATTTGCCTGGATTGTCCCCCTACTTGGGGGAGATTTACCAACCAGGCATATTCACCATGTATTTATGTGGCTTTTTATCTTATTTGCTATCGTTCATGTCTACCTCGTATTTTATCATGACTATATAGAGCGGCGTGGAGTTGCCTCTTCAATTATTGGCGGATGGAAATTTATTGAGGACGAAGAACATGAATAAAATATAGTTTTACATGGATAATATTCTGGTACTCGGATTAGGAAATCTTCTTCTTAGAGATGAAGGATTGGGTGTTCAGGCAATCGAATATTTAAAACAACAGAAACTACCTGAGTCTCTCATATTAGTGGATGGAGGAACGGGAGGATTTCATCTTCTCTCCTACTTTGAAGATTACAAAAAAATAATAATCATTGACGCTGCCCTTGATAATAAACCTACAGGTTCAATTCGTATCTTACGTCCCAAATATGCAAGAGACTTTCCTAAAGCACTTACAACGCACGATGTTGGACTAAAAGATCTTATTGACACATCTACAGCTATTGGGCTTAGTCCGGAGATTGTTCTAATTGCCGTTACAATTCAACCCAAACAATCGTTAAGCATGGAATTGTCTGACGAAATAAAACAGGTACTTCCCCAGATCTACAAACATATCTTGAATATTGAAAAACAATTAACAGAGGAGGTAATACATGGCTTCAAAGCAGAGAACTATTTCAATTCTAACTAGTATCAACAAGTCTTTCAATCCACAATAATAGATCTTAACCTTAATTCTCTACCCTGAATGATTTCTCCACCGAATTCATCACATTCGGGACATTGTGTAATTATTGAGGAAGTTTCATAAACTGTTTTGCAGTTCGCGCAAATTGCTTTTCCTTCAGGTTTATGGATAATATATTTTGTTGTTCTCAACTCGGGTTGTTGAGAGAATGAGTCCAATGCAAATTGAAAAGCTTGATATTCAACACCTGCTAGTTGCCCAATTTCTAACTCCATCTCACTGATTAAAGTTGCATTTGCTTTTTTCATCTCATTAATAGCCAGTTCAACGATGCTTTGGGCAATAGAAAGTTCATGCATTAGCTTTTCTTTTTAATTCTTAACCAGTTAGGACAACACTTTTTTTTTGTTTTTTCTAAAGATATAAAAAAACTTATCCCGGATTCCTAATTATCTAAAACGAAAATGTAAAAAAATCATCCAGTACTTGTAAATTATTTTTACAACAACAACTTAGACACAAAACAACAACACACTCACAAATAACACCTTAACAAAAACGGAATAACATTTGGTTCCTCTCCTTAAATAATTTTAACCAATCTAAAATCTTAGTTATGAAAGCAACTGGTTTTTTATTCTTAATCCTCTTGTCCATTGCTGATATTGCACAATGTCAGGATTATTCATTTAAAGAATCGTACGCTATTACTTCACCTGTTGAATTATCAATCGTAACTTCTGATGGTGATATTAACTTCGAAAATATTACAGGTGGTGTTACCGGTATCACATCAGATGGACATATCAATGGTGAGATTGTTAGTATTGAATATCCTACCGAACTAAAAACAAGCGATGGTGGAATAGACCTCACTATCCCCGAAGGAGCAGGCTTCGACCTTGAAATGAGTGGAGAAAATCTTCATGCTGATTTTAAAAAATTTAACGGAGATGTTAATGAGAACTACATCTCTGGGCAGGTAAACGGAGGAGGAGAACTTATTAAACTTGCCACTTCGGATGGTAGAATCAATCTTGAGTTTAATTAAACGAAAACGGGAGAATGGAGACTGATAATGAATAATTAGTAATTTATCAAAGTTTTACAAATAATACTGTACAACTACTTTAGTCATTATTAATTAGGTGGCAGGGAGCTGGAATTCTAATAATAATTTGAATAAATATATCAAAGCCTAACAATGAAAATCGCATTCAAATCAATCATCAGAAATTTCATTAATAATCCTGTTATATCGTTAATAAATGTTTTGGGATTATCAATCAGCCTGGTTTTGGTAATTACATTGTCAACATATTGTTACAGCGAATTAACCACAGATACATACCATAAAAACAGTGATCGAATTTATCTTATCGGCAAACCTGGTGCTGGTATGCACAGTCCTGCAATTTTAAAAGAAAACATTGACGAAAAAGTTCCGGGTGTTGAAGCATCTCTTAGAATTTCCGGTACCTGGAGTGAACCGGTATTTCAGGTTGAAAATAAACAACCTATAGTTTCCGATTTAATTTTTACAGACCCCATTTTTTTTGATTTTTTCTCTTATAAAATAAATGAGGGAAATCCATCTGAAGCTTTTAAAAATCCTTTATCAATTGTTATAACAACAAAATTAAAAAAGAAGTTATTTGGCAACGAGAAAGCCCTGGGGAAAACAATAAAGTATAATAACAACCAACTTCTAACAATATCTGCAGTAATTGAAGAACCTGCAGAAAATAGTTTTTTGTCTTTTAGTGCAGTAACTACCATTGATACAAAACAGATTCTTCAACCAAACGAAGGTGAGATGACCAATTGGGGTTGGTCTAATTTTCAAACATTCTTACTTTTAAACAGACAAGCAAATGATAAGGAAATTGCCAACACTATCTTTTCTCTCTTTCCTAAGGATCATCAAGAGTGGATTGGTGAGATAAACCTAATCCCTCTTAAAGAAGTTTATTTCTCAAACTTAAAAACCTTTGGTGAAAATTACTTTTTACAAGGTAACAGAAACAAAGCTCTAGTTTTATTACTTGTTGCCTCTCTTATTTTAATAATTGCTTTAGTTAACTTTATTAATATTTCATCTTCGCAATGGACTCGAAAAATCAATAATACAGGAGTATTGAAAGTTATAGGCGCTTCACGTTTTGTCATTTTCAGAAACCTGGTTTTCGAATCTTTCCTGCTATTTGCCATTTCATTAATTCTTGCTTTGCTGTTATTCTCAAGTATAACATCAGGAATCCAACGTTTTGCCGGAATATCTTTCGATGCAAAACTCATTCTCAATTCAACATTTTTTTTGATATTACTCCTATTTACAATTACATTTAGCATTCTATCCAGTATAATTCCAGGTGTCAAGATATCCTCATCAAAAGCAGTAGATAATTTAAAGAATTCGATCCGGGGAAATCAAAAAAAAGCATTTTTACAAAATGGGCTAACAACGCTTCAATTAGTAATATCAATTGTTTTAATTTCGTTTACCATCCTTATATACAAACAGATAAACTTCGTTAGTAACAACCTGGTGTTTAACCAGGATAATTCTATTGCTATTAAACTAACGGATCAACTCAAAAGAGATATTCTGGAAAATGAATTAAGTCAAAATTCTTCCATTGAAAATGTCTCGTTTACTCAATTCTATCCTGGCAAACAACTTTCCAGCTGGGCCACAAAACTTAGAATTAATGGTGAAGAAAAAGAGGTTCATTTTCAAACTTTCAACGCTGACGAAGGATTCTTCAAAATAATGAGGCTTGAACTACTTAAAGGTCAATTGTATTCAAACGACTTATCAAAAGACAGGGACAAAGTTATTGTTAATGAAACATTCTTGAAAAGATTTAATATTGAGAATCCGATTGGAGGAACTTTTGAAATGCAAAGGGGAACTCACTATGAAATCATTGGTATTATCAAAGATTTTCATTTTAAATCATTGGAAAAAGAAATCGAGCCTCTCCTTATAATAAATGGTGGCAATGCTTCATATTGCCTGGCAACAATTAATGCAACAGATTTTAATTCACTTAATTCTACAATACAAACAATCAAAAATGTAACAGCTAAGCTTTCCCCTTCTTTTCCTGTTGAGATAAATTTTTTAGACGATGCCGTGAATAAAATGTATGAAGCTGAAATACGTTTTCGCAGAACATTCTCACTATTTTCTATCAGTGCTATTTTAATTTGTGCTATCGGTATTCTTGCTATGTCAATCTTTGCATCCCAATGCAGAACAAAAGAAATCGGTATACGAAAAGTAAATGGAGCCAGGTTAACAGAAATCCTTACCATGCTTAACTCAGATTTTATAAGACTTGTTGCTATAGCATTTCTGGTTGCTTGTCCTATTTCCTGGTTTGCCATGCACAAATGGCTCGAAAATTTTGCCTATAAAACTGAAATAAGCTGGTGGATCTTTGTTCTAGCAGGGATAATCTCATTTGTCATTGCATTGATTACTGTGAGTTGGCAGAGTTGGAAGGCGGCAAGTAAAAATCCTGTGGAAGCACTACGGTATGAATAATTTATAATTAGAATATAAAACATGATTGGATATTATTGTTTTTATTTTCCAATTTATTTCTTGATAATATTTGAAACAATATTTTTTTGCCCAAATATTTTACACCCCCTGTAAAATATTTTTACACACACAGCACTCAACGAAACATTAACAAACTAATAATAAACGCATTAAACCAATCGGCATAAGGATTGCACCACTTCGATAGATTGCTAAAAAATAATTACTGAATTATTGATTCAAAATTCTATAAACATCAACAAATAAAATTAACAATCATGTTTTGGACTCAATTCAAACTAATGCTTCGGAATTTAAAAAGGAACAAACTTCATTCAGCAATTAATATTTTTGGACTGGCAATTGCCATTACCCTCGTATTGTTATTGTCTTCTTATATTTCCAATGAGGTTTCTGTAGATTCATTTCATACAAATAAAGACAGAATTTATATGGTGCATGGCGATAAAATAGGATCATTTGCACCTCCATTCGGACAATATATCTTAGATAATATACCGGAAGCTGAGAGTTACACCAGAACATTTGTTCAAAATGGGACAGTCAGCTATAAAGAAAAGAAATTTGATAGTGGCATGTGCCTATTAACGGATTCTGCCTTCTTTACCATGTTCTCCTTTCCTTTATTAATGGGAGAGACTAACAATCTCTTATCTATAAAAGAAAACGCAGTATTATCAGAAAGTTTTGCAAAAAAAATATTTGGAGAAGAAAATCCGATGGGTGAAAGTTTTGAATTTAATGGGAATCATTTTACTGTCTCTGGTATCTTCAAAGACTTTAAAGACAACACACATTTCAATAGGCCCAATCTGATAATTAATTTTTCAATGCTCCCTATATTATGGGGGAATGATGAAAGTTCTGCAAAAAATTTTCTTAAAGATTACGGTAATAGCTCATTCGGCCTCTATGTAATGGCTCATAAAAATACAGATATTAAGTCAAGAGAAAATGAATTATTAGAAAAAGCAAAAGAATTTTACTGGATCTTTCAAAACGACAGAAATTCAACAATATCTTTTTCTCCACTCGAAGAAGTTTATTTCAACTCTCCTGAACTATCATATTTAGGAATACGAGGTGGCAATAAAAAATTTCTTGATATTTTGTCTGTCATAGCTTTAGCCATTGTAATTATTGCAGCTATTAATTATATTAATTTAACGGTCACTCAATCTGTAAGAAGAACAAGGGAGATAGGTATTAAAAAAATTGTCGGTTCGATGCGCTGGAGAATTATCGGCCAATTTTTAATGGAATCCATTATCGTTTGTTTTATTTCAACAACTATTGCTGTTTTTTTAACGGGCATCCTTACAAAACCCTTTAATCTTTTGGTAAACACAAATTTTATGCTTGCCGATATTTTTAACAATGGGTTTCTATTACGTAGCATACTACTCGTTTTTGTTATTGGATTTTTAGCAGGACTAGTCCCCTCGCTTATCCTTTCAAGATTAAAACCTATTGAAATTGTAAAAGGGATTCCTACTCAGCTAAAAAACAGTTTTAGCCAAAAAGCAATGGTTGTTTTTCAATACACCGTTTCTATTATCTTAATCGTTGTTGTTTCGCTTATTATTAAGCAAAATAACTACTTGAAAAATTATGATTTGGGATTTAATAAAGACCAAACATTTTATATAGAGATGTGTAGTGAAACCAATAACCAAAGCAATGCTTTTAAAAATGAAATCATGAAAATTCCGGGAGTACAGGCTGTCTCTTTTTGCAACGATATACCAGGGATACAAATTAATAACTCTTCATTTGTTTATGATAACAGACCCATGAGTTTTGACCAATTCAGGGTCGATACTGCTTTTTTTTCAGCTCTTGGGATAGAATTAAAAAACAGAATTTCACTCTCTGATAATTTAATGGGAGAGAATAATTTTGCGATGGTATTAAATCAAACTGCAGTTAATCAACTAGAACTTGAACCTCCGTATGAAAAATTCATGTATTTTAACAATGATGTGAAAATTAGCGAGATAATTAAAGATATGAATTTCAGATCCCTCTATCAAGAACCAAATCCAACAATGTTTACGGTAAGCGATATTACGCGCTCGTCATATGTTTTGATTAGAGGTGTAGGAGAAAATTTAACATCCATAGTAAATCAAGTTGAAGCAGTTTATAAGGATTTTGCCCCATCAGAACCTATAAAGCTAAATTATATTGATGAAGCTTTGCATACAGCCTACGAGAAAGAGGAACGCACAGCTAAAATTGTTGGTTATTTTGCCATTTTCGCAATTCTTATTTCATCGCTCGGTATATTTGCTTTGGCAAGTTATACTGCTCAAAATCGTAGAAAAGAAATCGGTGTAAGAAAGGTTAATGGCGCAAAAAATAATGAGATTCTCGCCATGCTCAATAAAAACTACATTAAATGGATTGCTGTGTCATTTATTATATCCTGCCCCGTTGCCTGGTATTCAACATCTAAATGGCTTGAAAATTTTGCGTACAAAACCCAGATAAGCTGGTGGATCTTTGCCTTGGCCGGAGTTATCACCTTTGTTATTGCTTTAGCTACTGTTAGCTGGCAGAGCTGGAAAGCGGCAAGTAGAAATCCGATGGAAGCATTACGTTATGAATGATTAATGTGTAATTTATAATAATGAATCAAAAAGATTTAGGTTCTCTCTAAAAAAATAGATATCGAGCGCCTAATAATTTTACACTAATTTGTCAAATAAATTGACACTTATTCTAAACCAACACCCACTAATGATTTAACAAACAAAAACTTAAACATACGGGTACAATGGTTGCTAAAGAAATGAAGGTTGACGAAAAAGAATTTATTGTAAAACCAGGATGAAAAATAGCACATCCTAAAATTCAATTCATACCATGATAAAACTTTATATTAAAACAACTATGAGGCAGCTGAGAAAATTTAGCTCTCTATCAGCAATTAACATACTTAGTTTTGTTGTTGCATTCACCTGTATTCTATTGCTCACAGTGTGGATAAACCACGAGTTACAGTATGATAGATTTTATAATGAAGCAAACAGGATATATAAAGTTTTCTTGGAGGAAGAGGTAAATGGGAACTTATCGAAACATCCCTGGGTCTCTTTCCCGCTATCAAAGGCCTTAAGGGAAGAAGTCCCGGAAATAAAAAACAGCACTATTGTTAAAGGCGGAGCAATTAAAGTAAGATACAATGATCTGATTTTTTATGAAAACAAAACATGCTTTACTGAAGCAAATGTTTTTGATATTTTTGGTTTGGATTTTATCAGGGGAGATAAAACAAACGCATTAAAAAGCAAAGAATCTATCGTTATTACTGAAAAGATTGCCAAAAAATATTTTGGAAATGAAAATGCTATTGGTAAAATATTACACATAAACGATGATTATCAATTCCAGGTAACTGCGGTAATAAAAGATATACCTGATAACTCCAGCATCAATTTCGATCTGTTCATTCTGGCAGAATACTTTTCTGATCCCCTCACATTTAACAATACTCACTGGGGGGCACTTAATTTTAATAGTTATATCTGGCTAAATAAGAATGCTAATCCAGATGTAGTAAGGGATAAAATTAAAGGGATAGCAATAAAACATAACCCGGATTATAAACGATATGTTAATATTCAACCAATCAAACAATCGCACTTTTATTCAGTCGCCGGTGAACCTACCAATATTAAGAACATAAGAATAATTATTCTCCTTGGTATTATTATATGTTTAATATCCCTCTTTAATTTTCTTAATATCTCACTGGGTCAATACCATAAAAGAATTACTGAGTTTAAGACGAAAGAGATTCTAGGGTCTAACACAAAACAAATAACGGCTCAAATTCTATTTGAATGTTTTATTCTTATCTTAATATCAACTATATTGTCTTTTTTCTTATCCTTTTTTTTATTCCCTCTTGCAAATAAAATTACCGGGTTAAATTACTCTACAAACCTTTTATTTAAAAGTTTTACGCTATTACCGGTTTCCGCTTATTTTATCGTATCCTTAATTGTTAGCAACATCCCCCTTGTCTTTTTTTCAAAGAGCAGATTAAAGTCAACTGTTAGCTCCCAGGTGCTTGTATCAAAATCTAAGCTAAATTATCGTTCAATATTTGTGACATTTCAGTTTGCTGCTTCTATTATATTGGTGATAGGTTCAATAGTTGTTGCCAGGCAATTAAATTACATCATAAAAAAAGACATGGGGCTTAATACTTCAAATGTAATTACACTGCCTTTAAATGGCAGCGATCGCGATAAATATCCGGTATTAAAAACAGAATTATTAAAAAACAGCCATGTAAAACATGTAACTGCTGCATATAACTGGCCTACTCAAATAAATACTTCTTGTGGTATAGAGGCATGGCCAGGAAACAATTACCAGGATAGGTTGGAATTAAAATATACAGTAGTTGATGAGGATTATTTTTCTACCATGGGAATGACAATGGTACAAGGTGTACCTTTCTCAAAAAAACTAAAATCTGATTCTGTTGCTTATATTTTAAATGAAAGTGCAGTAAAAGCAATGAATCTGGAAAATCCGGTTGGAGCCATGATTGATTTTGGCTGCTGGACTACCGGTAAAGTAATTGGTGTTGTTAAAGATTTTCATTTAGAATCGATGCATACTAAAATCAGACCTTTACTTATTGCCCATCATTTATGGGGGGCACAACACCTGCTTGTTAAATTTAACAACAAACCCGATAAGGTTGCATTAAGCCAGGTTGAATCTATCTGGAAACAAATAAATCCACAATCGCCATTCAGCTACCAATTATTAGATCACACAACACAAAATATGTATTGGAAAGAATCTCGATTCAAAAATTTAATGATTTCTTGTTGCATTATTGCACTCATTCTATCTACAATTGGAATTTTTGGAATTGTTCTAATGCAAGCCCAAAAACGAACAAAAGAAATAGGTGTCCGCAAAATAAATGGTGCCAGAATAACAGATATTCTTGCCATGCTAAACAAGGAATCTACTAAGTGGATATTAACTTCATTTACGATAGCTTGCCCGATTGCTTGGTTCATTATGAACAAATGGCTTGAAAACTTTGCGTACAAAACAGAACTAAGCTGGTGGATTTTTGCTTTGGCAGGAGCTGTGACTTTAATCATCGCATTGTTTACTGTAAGTTGGCAAAGCTGGAAGGCAGCAACGAGAAATCCGGTGGAGTCACTGAGATATGAATAATGAATAATTAGAAATGGGCTAATAATAATTATTAAACTAAACTACACATTATTATATGGAAATAAAAATATTATGATAATTTTTAATTTAAAACTGGCTCTTCGGAATTTGGTTAAAAATAGAATTTACTCCATTTTAATAATCGGAGGATTCGCTATTGGATTTGCCACTTGTATTTTTATCGGTTTGTTTTATCATACAGAAACAAGTGTAAACAAAGGTTTTACAAACCATGAAAAGATTTATCGAATTTATGATGTAAAAAAGAACGTTTGCAACATAAATTGGGATTTATTCCCTATTCTAAAAAACAATTTTCCGGAAGTAGAAGAAGCCTGCCCTATTGACTATGCTACAGGAAGACTTTATACGGTTAAAAACGAACAGACTCATTCATACACAGAAATCCGCCATCTGCTGACAACTACCAATAATTTCTTCCCGATGTTTTCTGTTAAGTTAGAAGAACAATTAGGCGAAAATCCATTCATGAATAAAGAATCTATCGTAATCTCAAAATCAGTAGCCAAAAATCTTTTTGGCATACAGAATCCACTAGGGCAACAAGTGGTCATCAAGAACAATTTTACTGGAACAATTACAGGTATTTTCGATAAACTTCCTGCCAATTCAAGTTTTCAGGCTGATGTTATTTTAAATAACGAGAATGAGAAATTCAGGTTTTCAAGCACCATATCAAACGGAAAACGATACAACCCAACCAATCACTTCATTATGCTAAATAATGCGGCAGCCTCTGATATATTTATATCCAAACTGAACAACCCAACAATAAATAAAGCTTTAGATATTGACAGTTTGGCTTTGCAAAAATTAGATAACATCTATTTATCTCAACTAACTGTAAAAGATAATCACGCCAAAGGCAATCCGATTCTCTTAAAAATATTTATCTCTATAGCTGTGCTTATTATTATTCTTTCAAGCATCAATTACCTGAATTATTCAATATCAATGAAATACGCCAAACTCAAAGAATTTGGTATCAATCGGACAAATGGAGCAAGCTGGAAGGATCTGGCAAGATTCTCTTTTGTTGAAATAGCATTAAGTATTTTTCTTTCTCTTATTATTTCAATCGTTTTAGTGTTGATTGCGTTGCCTTACTCCCAAATACTTTTTGGTAAAGACTTGATGATTGAAAAATCCGACTGGCTAGCTATCGCTCCTGTTTTCTTGATCTTTTTAGCACTTATTGTCATCGCTAACAGTATTGTCCCAGTTTATATTTTGTCAAAATTCAAAGTCACGGAATTCCTTTCCGGGTCAAGAGAAAAACACAACAAAAAACATTACGGAAAACAAGTTTTGCTTGTATTTCAAATGACCGCTTCAATAGCTCTAATTGCTGTAGTTATAACAATATTTAAACAACTCAATTATGTTAAGTATTCTGATTTGGGTTTCAACCAAGAGTTGCTGCTACGCATCGATATCCCGGATCATTTCAAGAAAAATGAGGCATTAAGACAAGAGTTATCAAAATTACCTTATGTAAAAAACATTTCTTTGAGCCAAGGTTGTCCGGGTATGATAAACAATAAATATGGAAGTAACACAGGCAAAAATAGTTTTAAGATCAATTGTATTCCAGTGGGTGAGAATTATTTAAAAACAATGAACATTGAGTTATTAGATGGAAGAGATTTTCTGAAAAGTGATATGCAGAATGCCTGCCTGATAAACGAGGAAGCACTGAGACAATACGGATGGGAAAACTTTGAAGGAAAAAAATTCAACAATGCACAAGAAGGTGGGTTCAACGTAATTGGTATAATAAAAGATTTTAAATTCAAATCAAATCATCAAACAATAGAGCCTCTCGCTTTACTTTTTGATGGAGCTCCATATGCCAACGTGCTTTCTGTCAGGCTTGCACCCGGAAAATTCGGAGAACAAATTGATGAAATAAAGAAGATATGGAAAACGATTTCTCCCTATGAACCAATGAATTTTGTTTTCTACGATGATTTTTTTCAATCAATGTACAGCAAAGAAGAAAAAATGGCTGGTTCAATTACATTTTTCTCCTTTATTGCTATAGTCCTGACGTGTATGGGTGTTCTCGGTCAAATATTTATGATTTGTCTGAGTCGCATAAAAGAAATAGGAATTAGAAAAATAAACGGAGCCAGAATTTCAGAAGTATTGCTTATGCTCAACATAGATTTCATAAAATGGGTAACTATAGCTTTCGTTTTCGCCACTCCAATTGCCCATTATGCAATGAACAAATGGCTCGAAAATTTTGCCTACAAAACCACGCTTAGTTGGTGGATTTTTGCTCTATCTGGAATTCTTGCGTCCTGCATTACCTTGATAACTGTGAGTTGGCAGAGTTGGAAGGCAGCAACAAGGAATCCGGTAGAGGCGCTGAGATATGAATAATAAATTAAAATTATGAATAGGGTAGACAATTTTGTAACACTATTTCTCTTAACAATGCTATTGAAGCACAATTAAAAAAACTGACATTTTTAAAATTATTAAAAATAAATCCAATGAGATTTCTAAAAAATATAAAACTAATTTTTCGAAACCTGGGTAAAAACAAAACAGTTACAGGACTTAATATCTTTGGACTTACAGTTGGTTTGACTACCAGCATGCTTGTTTTCTTTTATGTAATGAAAGAAAAAAGCACTGACAAGTTTATTCCATCTGTAGAAAAGATTTACTGTCTGACAAATGAAGGAGAGATATACCTCTCTCAAAACATGGTTAATCTTGTCAAAGAAGAAATTCCAGAAATTGATAAAATAACATACTGCTCTGTAGACTGGTCTCCCCAAATATTTTTGGATAAAGAAGACCAAAAATTTAAGGTGGAAAAAATGCTTACAGCTGACTCAAGCTTTTTTAGAGTCTTTCAATTTAAAGCTGTTTGGGGAAATCCAGCAACAGCACTTAACGCTTCCAATAAATTGGTAATCACTCGTTCGTTATCTGAAAAAATATTTGGCACAGAAAACCCAGTAGGAAAAACAGTAATATATAATGCAACTTATTTACAAGGCGAGCCCCTTGAGATTTCTGCGGTAATAGAAGATTTCCCTCAAGCATCATCATGGGATTTTGAGGCTGTACTCTCTTTTCAAACCAATTATAAAATCGATTGGTATGTACGAAACATGCAACATTGGGGAACACAAAATTATAAAGGCTTTGTGCGCATTAACGAAAACTTATCCCAAGAACAGGTTTTAAGTAAGCTTTCTAGTATATCGCTCGATAAAGTACCGGATGATATAAAAAGCGATATAAAATTCTCACTGTATCCATACTCCAACATTTATTTTGATTTACCTGAATTGACTATATTAAAACATGGTAACCGGTTAACAGTCTCAATAATTGGTATTACTGGTTTATTAATCTTATTGTTGGCTTGCATCAATTATGTAAACATGGTTACTGCACAGCGCGAAAAACGAAATAAAAGTATTGGACTTATTAAGATTATGGGTGGAAATCGCAAAAAAGTTATTGAAATAATAACAACAGAGTCTTTTATGCAAGTAATTATAGCATCTTTTATTTCATTGTTTCTTGCTGAAATCCTATTGCCTACTTTCAATAACCTTACCTCATCCAGTTATACATTATCGGAATTTATTTCCATTAAATACATCCTGCTATTATTGTTTATTATCATTGTAATGATTGCGATAACAGGCATAATTCCCGGAATGATCTTCAGTAAACAATCGCCTCATCTGTTATTAAAAGGTCAACTTGGGACAAGAAAAGGGAATAATTCTTCCAGAAATGCGTTGCTCATATTCCAGTTTATTGTAACAATCGCACTTATTTCATCAATTTTTGTCATTAACAAACAAGGGCGATTTTTACAAAGTCAGGATCTGGGATTTGACAAAAGCAGTATCATCTATGCAAACACCAACAACAAAATCGATAAAAATGTAGAAACATTAAAAAATGAACTACAACAAATCCCGGGGATCGATGATTTTACTTTTTCTCAAACTGTCCTTGTAGACAATGATCAAAATTGGGGTCGGGGAATTATTAATAAAGGCGAGAATTACGACGTCCATTTTTCTAAACTCTCTGTTGCCCCTAATTTCTTCTCCTTTTTTGGAATAAATATAAAGGAAGGGAGAACATTTAATGAGAATTCAAAAAAAAATAAAGAATATATTTTTAATCAAACGGCTAAAAAGCAATTCAAAATTGAAAATATTGAAAATGCAAAGCTGGAAAGTACAAATCCACATGAAGGACATGTAGTTGGAATTATCGAAGATTACAACTTCGAATCGCTCCATGTTCCCATAAGAGCTGCGGGCTATATGTGCTCAGGAGAATGTGATGAGGTTCTTTACCTAAAATTAAACAACTCCAACATTACTGATTTTAACAATACAATTCATCAGGTTGAAAATATCTGGAATAAAATTTCACCAGATTTTCCAATGGAATACCAGTTTCTCGATAAAAAATGGGAAGCTCACTATAGTAAAGACAATCAATTTCAAAAAACAATTTCATATACAACAATAATCTCGTTGTTGCTTTCTTGCCTCGGTTTAGTTGGATTAACTTTTTATGTAATGGAACAAAAGATAAAAGAAATTGGTGTGCGAAAAGTAAACGGGGCAAAAATAACTGAGATTCTTACAATGCTTAACAAAGACTTTATAAAATGGGTTGTCTTTGCTTTTGTTATTGCTTGTCCAGTCGCCTGGTTTACCATGAATAAATGGCTTGAGAATTTTGCCTATAAAACAGAACTAAGTTGGTGGATTTTTGCTTTGGCAGGAGCAGTTACCCTGATTATTGCTCTAGCTACAGTAAGTTGGCAAAGCTGGCGGGCTGCAAATAAAAATCCGGTGGAAGCACTGCGATATGAATAAACAGTATGTAATCAATAATGAGTATAAAAAGAAAAGTGGATCTGCAATTATAAATCAGACAATGGCTAAAAAGCTTAACCTGAAGAATCCTCTTGGAAGTCTAATTTCTGATAACGTAGGACAGCAATGGGAAATTATCGGAGTGATTGAAGATTTCAATTTTGAGTCGTTTAAAACAAGTATCAGTCCGCTTTTAATGGTTTTAGGAGAAAGCAACGAAGTTATGGCTATAAAAGTTAAAACCTCGAACCTACAAACTACACTTAGCAAAATTGAGAAAAAATGGGATGAATTTTCTCCCAATCAATCCATGAGATATAACTTCATCGACCAAGAATTTGAATTGATGTATAGCGATGTAAAAAGAATGGGCAGTTTCATATTGAACTTTACGTTCTTGGCAATTTTAATTGCTTGTCTTGGATTGTTTGCTCTAGCTCAATTTACTGTAAAGAAACGCATTAAAGAAATCGGAATCCGAAAAGTTAATGGAGCAAAAATCTCTGAAATACTCACAATACTCAACATAGACTTTATAAAATGGGTAGCCATAGCGTTTATTATTGCCGCACCATTAGCATGGTATGTTATGCAAAAATGGCTCGAAAACTTTGTCTATAAATCTACTTTGAGCTGGTGGATCTTTGCTTTAGCTGGTATGTCGACCCTGGCTTTAGCCTTGATTACTGTAAGCTGGCAGAGTTGGAAAGCAGCTACGAGGAATCCGGTAGAAGCATTAAGACATAAATGAATAATGTGTATTTATTAATGTATAATAAAAAAAAAGAAAGGACTGTATAAAATCCCCCATTTATTCATTTCTAGTTATCAATTAAAAATAATAAAGTCATTAGCTATGCTATAACTTAGAATTAGATCTTTTAACCCACTTTAGAAGTAAAAACCTGACTTTTTTAAAGCCTTATGAATAAAAAATCAAAGCCCATCATAAAATCAAATAAATCATAGTTCCAGACATTCAGCTGGCAAAGCTGGAAAGCAGCTACCAGGAATCCGGTAGAGGCTCTTCGTTATGAATAAATAATGTGTATTTAATAACCTTGAATTAAAAATATCTAAAAAGACAGAGTTAAATTCTCAAAGTCTATCTTCAATATTTATTAAATTTTACTTTATTTTACCCATAATATGTGTTATTTTGACATTAATTCGCAGTAAAAACTTTTTATTTGTTTTCGATTCCTATTGTTTATTTATGCAAAGTTTTTAGGAATAAATTAAAAATCAGGCTGATGGTGAGATTTGTTAAACTAGCACAAAATATAATCTCAAAAAGGAAGGTCAATTATGAAAAAAATGAGGGTATTAGCTTTAATTACAGTTTTAATTATTGCAATTGGAATCTTTTGGTCTAGAATTTCAAAAAAAGAAAATATTACAGCGACAATGGTGATTCTCAATTCTAAAATATGGACTGGCATTAGTGACAATGATTTTGCAGAAGCTATTGCCATCCAGGATGATAAGATTCTGGCTGTAGGCTCAAACGAAGAAATTCAGAATTACATAAATAAATCCACAACCGTAATTGACGGGGAGGGAAAATTGGTCTGTCCTGGATTCACTGATTCTCATGTGCATTTTTTGGAAGGTGGACAACGATTAGCCTCTGTGCAACTTCGTGATGCAAAAACACCAGAAGAATTCAAACAAAGAATTGCCGAATATGCCAAAACAATAAAACCGGGCACCTGGATTATTGGTGGTGATTGGGATCATACAAACTGGGGTGGAGAATTACCAACAAAAGAATGGGTTGACGATATTACTCCTGAAAATCCGGTTTGGATAAGCCGCCTGGATGGACACATGGCCTTGGCAAATTCCCTGACTTTAAAGATTGCTAAAGTTGACGATACAGTTGAAGAAATTGATGGAGGAACATTTGTTCGTGATGATGCGGGCAAACTCACCGGTATTCTTAAAGATAATTCTATGTCTGTTGTTGAGGAAATAGTACCTGAGTTTGATGATGAAATGAAAATGCGTAATCTTAATGCTGCAATGAACTATGTATTAAGTAATGGTTGTACATCCGTGCATCACATGGGAACCTGGGATGACGTAAGCGTTTTTGAAACAGCTAAAGATAAGGGGGAATTAAAAGCACGTATTTCAGCAGCAGTTCCGATAACAACATACGAAAAATTAAAAGCTCGCAAGGAATCAGAAGGTTGGGGTGACGAATGGCTCAGACTTGGTGGATTAAAAGGATTTATGGATGGTTCGTTGGGATCTCATACTGCCTTGATGAAGGAAGGATTTACAGATCAACCCAATGATTTTGGACTGATGGTTACCACAGAACAGGAAATGTATGAAATGGTAAAAGCCGGCGATGAATTCGGAGCACAAGCTATTGTTCATGCTATTGGAGACAGGGCCAACAATATTATGTTAAATATCTACGAAAAAGTTGCTGAGGAAAATGGCCCCAGGGATCGTCGTTTCCGTATAGAACATGCACAACATTTATTACCGGAAGATGTAGAACGATTCGGTAAATTAGGAGTAATTCCCAGCATGCAGCCTTATCATTGTATTGATGATGGTCGATGGGCAGAACCTCTGCTTGGCAAGGAACGTATCCAGACAACCCACGCTTATCGTTCTCTTTTGGACAGTGATGCAACATTAGTATTTGGAAGTGATTGGTATGTTGCCCCTCCTACTCCATTAGAAGGGATTTTTGCTGCTGTAACCCGTGAAACCTTAGATGGAAAAAATCCTGAAGGATGGGTACCTGATCAAAAAATTTCTGTTGTTGAAGCTTTAAAAGCTTATACCGTAAAACCGCCTTATGCTATTTTTGAAGAAGATAAAAAAGGCACCCTGGAACCAGGGAAACTAGCTGATCTGGTAATCCTTGATAAGGACATATTTGATATTCCTGCTGAAGAAATCTGGAATACAAAAGTTGAAAAGACGATTGTTGGTGGAAAAATTATGTATCAAAAAGAATAATTAATAACAAGCAAGCTTATTTTGTTGCTCCTCTTAAAGTCCTACTCTAAGGAGGATTTAGGAGGTCATCTCCTGACTTGTACCCTTGGGAATTAGTGCGGTTGTAAACAGCTGATTATCAGGTTTTGTGTTTTAAAAAATGCTAAATTTACCGCACTAAGGTTTATTTTAGCATGAAAATCAGGGTTGTTAAAACAGGCTCAAATGCAAAAGCTGTACAGGTAGTGCATTACCGGAATAATAAAAGGGTCATTTTGCAGCATATTGGTTCTGCTCACACAGAGGGGGCATTAAGCGATTTATTGATTTTGGCAGAAGAATGGATCAAAGATTACTCCAAACAATTGTCTATCTTCCCTGATGAAAACCCCAACAAGTTGTTGCATCTCAATCATTGCACATTTCTTGGAGTCAAATACCATTTTTTCCAAAAGCAGATCCGTTCAATTCAGGATAAAATTAAGTTAGATGAACTGCCTGCGTTATTAAATGATTTAGTAACAATAAGGATATTTGAGCCTGCATCGAAGCTCCGCTCACTGGAATTGATGGAACAATTTTTCAGCCTCAGCCATAGCCGCAAAAATTATTACAAAATAGCCCCTAATTGTATCGGGCTAAAGAAAATTATTGAACAGAAGGTTGTTGATTTTGCAAAAGTTCATTACTCCTTTAATTTCGACATTTTGTTTTACGATGTAACAACATTGTATTTCGAGACTTTTGAAGAGGATGAGTTACGCAAGAACGGTTTCTCAAAAGACAACAAATCCCAACAACCGCAAATACTCATAGCCCTGATGGTAAGTAAAGAAGGCTTCCCTGTTGCCTATGAGGTATTTTCAGGCAATACTTTTGAAGGGCACACAATCATTCCTGTCATTAAAGATTTTATTGAAAGGAATAATGTAAAAGATTTTACCGTAGTGGCCGATGCTGCCATGATCAGTACCGAAAATGTACAAAAATTGGTTCAAAACAATATCAACTACATCGTTGGAGCCAGACTTGGCAATATCCCAACAGCACTGTTTGAGACGATCGATAAAAACATCAGCCGCGAAGATGGTAAAAGCATACGGATTAAAATGGATAACGGTTATCTGGTTTGTAGCTATTCTTCAGTCAGGTACCGTAAGGATAAATACGAAATGGAGAAGCAAATCGAAAAAGCAAAACAAGCAATTTCAAAACCATCGAAAAGCAAAAAGTTGAAATTTACCCGGATTAAAAACCAGGAAATGGGACTCAATGAAGCACTTATTGAAAAGACTCAGAAGCTATTAGGCGTCAAAGGATATTATACCAATCTGGAAGAATCGGTTGCCAATAATAAAACAATAATGGAGCGATACCATGAACTTTATAAAATAGAGCAGAACTTTAGGATATCAAAAAATGACCTACAAACAAGACCCATCTTTCATTATAAGGAACAACCGATAAAATTGCATATACTGATTTGCTTCATGGCGCTTGTCATAGCAAAGCATATCGAACTAAAAACTGGTGTGTCAATTAGAAAATTCATCGACGAATCAAAGAAAGTTGTGGATGGAGAAATATTGAACCAGATCACAAACAAAACAGTAATACTAAAAGCCGAACCAACTCACAAAATGAAGGAACTTATAGAAAAGTTAAATGCACCGCACTAAAAGGGACAAGTCAGGAAAAGGCACCCTGGAACCAGGGAAACTAGCTGATCTGGTAATCCTTGATAAGGACATATTTGATATTCCTGCTGAAGAAATCTGGAATACAAAAGTTGAAAAGACGATTGTTGGTGGAAAAATTATGTATCAAAAAGAATAATTAATAACAAGCAAGCTTATTTTGTTGCTCCTCTTAAAGTCCTACTCTAAGGAGGATTTAGGAGGTCATCTTAATAGACAGTAATTAAAACAATCTCTAAGAATTTATCTCTTCCCTTTAAAAACCTATTCAAAAAATTGGTTGATATCGAATTATGAGAGGCCTGCTTGTCAGGTTCTGTTTTTTTTGATTTTTCGCCTCCTCGTATGGCTTTATTTATCAACTAATAAATAATTTTTTATTATACCGGAGGCTTAATCGTATCATTTAAGAACTGATAAAACTCCATCAATTCTCCAGGAAGTTTATAGTTTGGATCTCCCCATGACACCCTGTTTTTATTTTTATTATCCCTTATCTCAAGGAAATAATAAATATTTCCAGGGCGTTCAATTTCTATTGTCGCCAATGATAATCTCTTAGCTTTCTTAAATACTTTCTTACAAAGCTTTTTTTCAATGGGATTAAGTTCTTGCTGTTCACCTCCAATAGAATGTATATAAAAAAGTTGTCCGGAATCATAAAGAATATATGTCTTTGTCCCACCTACAAATCCTCCTCCTTCTCCAAAAACTAATTGCCTCTTTGAACGGTTTGTTTCAAGCTCTTTATTTGGGGCACAACTAATAAAAAACCCAACAAAAAAGACACTAAAAAAAAATATTCTTTTCAACGATATATAATTAAGAAAATTAAAACCAGCTCTCAGTACTTAAATTTAATACAGTATTTAGAAATACACAAAAAAAAAATCAGAATAAATTTTAAAACATGTTTTAGAATATTTTAAATGATTTTCTTCAAAAAACTTAGTTGTTTTATTTATAAGCACTTCCAATTCCTGTAGCTTTTCTGAGTCTCTTAAAGGAGGCTATCCATTGCTTAAACATCACAGAGTTACTTTATAGACAAACTTTAGAAAGTCTTCTCGACATTTTGACTATTTATATTTTATTTATTTAAAACAACCTTTAGCCAATATTTATTTTTAGTAACTTTCAGCCCAATTTACCAAAAACCCAAAATACAATTATGAAAAAGATTATATCACTTTCCATCATACTAAGTATCATCAGTATTCAAGCAAAAAGTATTGAGCCGAAAATCTCAAATTTCATAAAAACTATTGAATGGAGTGGGCAATCCTCTGTCTATTTTACATTAAACAACAAAAAAATATACATAGACCCATTTGAAATTAAAGCTCCAGGAGAAGCAGATATAATATTCATAACACATTCTCATGGAGATCATTTCGCGATTAATGAGATAAAAAAGATTGCAACAGCCTCAACAAAAATTTATGCTCCGGAAAGTTGCCATGCAGATTTAAAATCAAATGGGTTTACGCCCATAAAAGTATTACCTGGCCAATCAATCACTGTTGATGGAATCAAAGTTGATGTTGTTCCTGCCTATACTCCAAGTAAAGAAACTCACCCTAAATCTAGCAACTGGGTAGGTTATGTATTGAACGCAGACGGAATGAAAATCTATCATCCAGGAGACACTGAACATATTCCTGAAATGAAAAATATCAACTGCGATATCACATTTATGCCTCTGGGTCAAAAATATACAATGAACTCAATTGATGACGCCGTTCAATCCGTACTCGATGTAAAAGCAAAAGCTGCAATCCCTTTCCATTACGGCATGTACGAAGGTAAAGATGAAGATGCTGTTACATTTAAAGAAAAATTGGAAGGTAAAGTCGAAGTAGTTCTTTTGGATAGAAAGTAAAATTTCAAGCCTCATCGTTCGGAAACCGGAATTTGGAGACAGAAGACCGGTAAGGATTGGAAAAATTACAGATTGTCATTAAAACACCCTCATGATAGGATTTAAACTCTTATTTCGAAATTTCTTTAGACAAAAGCTAACAATACTATAATCATTGTGAGTCTGGATATATTTACTATTCCCGTTCCAGGGTGTTTGTAGTGCTTTGCAAAGAGGCAATGACACAATCGTTGCATAAAAAACACGCTGAAATATTAGTTTTTATGTATAATTCGTAAATATGATGAACTTAAAACAATATGTTAATATTCCTAATATACTATCATTCTATAGATTATTATCCTCCCCTTTTGTTCTATATTATGCATTATCTCGAAACGAAAGTATCTATGTTATTTTACTGGTAATTAATTTAGTTACTGATGCAATGGATGGCATTATTGCTAGAATGTTCAAATTAGAAACAGAGTTTGGGGCAAAGCTGGATGCTTATGCTGATATTGGCATGTATATTACAGCAATAATTGGAGTAATAATGTTTAAGTCGAACGATTTATCACCTCATTATATTAGTCTTTTCACTTTCATTTTTGTATTTATTGTACCCAAGATAATTTCTTTATCCCGGTTTAAAAAATTGCCAAGCCTTCACTTATATTCATCAAAAATAGGTGGGTATATGCAAGGCGCATTTTTCTTTGTTTTATTTGTTTTTTGTTTCAATAGTATATTCTACTACATTACAATCGTGTTTGGTATTTTAACCTTCATAGAACAAATCATTATTGTTCTAATTATGTCTGAATTAAAATCGAATGTAAAAGGTTTATACTGGATAATAAAAGAGCAATAATGGAAATCAAATTATACATCTTGTTATTATCATATTTTATTTTGGGTGGTATTATTATGACTTTTACGAACAGAAATAAAACTCCCTCCTTTCGCAAAAATAACTGGTTAAAGTACTCTGTCTATTTTATTATTGTAAACCTGTTGTTTGTAACAATTCTGCTTGAGTCTTTTTATTTTCACATATTAAGTATTTTAATTCTTGCATTAGGATATTATGAAATAGTCAAACTGATATATTTCTCTAAAAATATCAAGACAGATATAGCCGTTATGATAATATTTTCCTTTTTTGCATTTACCTACTATTATTTTTCTTTGATGCCTAAAACCTACCTGTTTTATACTTTATACCTAACAACTGTTTTCGATGCATTTAGTCAGCTTATTGGACAATCCATAGGAAAAAAAAGTTTATTAAGTAAAATTAGTCCTAATAAAACCATTGAGGGATTCTTAGGTGGAATAATATTTTCTGTTCTTACATCTATATTTATTCGTAATCTTTTAGGCATTTCCTTTCTTAAATCAATTTTTTTTAGTGTTGGACTTATTGGTTTTGCATTTCTGGGTGATATACTGGCTTCATACTGTAAACGAAAATATAACAAAAAAGACTTTAGCAACTTAATTCCCGGTCATGGGGGAGTATTAGACCGGTTTGATTCACTAATTACTGCTGGTTCATTTATGTTCTTAATTAAACTATTCACTGAAATATGAATTCTCAACTAACTTTTACATTTGTTTATATTCTAGGCTTTATCAGTTTAATTGTAATCTGTGAATTACTTCATAAAAAACTAAACATCCATTCTGAATATACCAGAAAATTAGGGCATTCCGCATCTACTTTAGTTTGTTTATTCTTTCCGGTTATTTTCCAATCATATTCTTATGTCGTAATATTAGGCGTTTTTTCCTTCGTCCTTTTATTTTCTGGAAAGTATTTAAAGCTTTTTAAATCGATTGATTCGGTAGATCGTAAAACAGAGGGGAGTTATTTATTACCTGTATCTATCTGTTCTCTGTTTATTTTTTCAGGAGAAGATACCCTACTTTTTATCTTACCTATTTTAGTTTTAGGTATAAGCGACCCTCTTGCTGGTATATTTGGTAGGATTTATAAAGCCAAAACCAAAAATGTGATCCTATTTAACCATAAGTTTGAAAAGACACTTCTAGGATCAATCGTTTTTTCAATCTCAGCTTTTCTAATTTCAATAATTAGCTTGCATTTATTCCTTTATAATGGCAATAAATTATTTTTATTATCTCTTTTTATAGCCTTTATTACTACACTTGTGGAAATTATAAGTCCTAATGGCTCCGATAATATTACTGTTCCATATAGTGTTTCATTTTTTCTCTATATTCAACAAATAATAATATAATCTTTACGAACTTTTGCAAAAAATCTTGGCTGTACATGGTGTATAAACCGAAAATATCAGGTCAATACAAACAGTTATAATTAGTGCTTCAATAGGATACACCACTTATAGAATTTATGATGAAAATAAAACTCATTTTCAGAAGACTCTTTAAACTCAAACTTAACAATGCAGTAGTAATTGTGAGTCTAACTGTTGGAATTGCAAGCATTAACCTTATTTCTATTTTTTTAACCAAGGAGTTAAATACGGATAAGTTTCAAAAAGATTGCGAACAGATTTATGCGTTAAAATGTGACGATCCTTTTTCTGAAGCAAGAAAAATCTACTATTGTTTACAAGGTTCAGCTGAGTACATAAATGAAAACTTTTCTCAGGTTGAAGACTTTTGCAGGATAAATGAGTATTCTGCAATCAAAATAACAGCAAATAGAAAACAATACTTTGATAATCCATCTATAATTTGTGCTTCAAAAAATTTCTTTCAATTCTTCGATTTCAATCTTCTTACAAATAATAAAAAAACAGCATTAGAGGCAGAAAATATGCTGGTTATATCTGATAAACTGGCAAAAAAATATTTTGGCGATTCTGATCCTGTTGGAAAAACAATCACACTGGCAAACAACAATAAAAGTGAAGAGTTAGTAATCTCTGGGGTATTCAAAAAACCTAATGAAAACACACAACTTAATTTTGATATGGTGTGTTCTTCAAATTTTAGAGATGGACGTTGCTATATTAAACTTATCCCCGGTACTGACGCTGAAAAACTTGAACAACAGTTTAGTGAGAACAAGGAAAAGATTCCAAATATTGATGAACAAGGTCAATACTACCTAGAACCTTTTTACACGTCATATTTTGACACATCAAGTCAATGGCCATTTATAAAAAACCGTGATAAAAAAGATTTATCAATAGCTCTCATCATTGGCCTGGTAATTCTTATTGTTGCCTTGTTTAATTATTTTGGTCTACTGAATATTAGTTTACTCGAAAAAACAAAATCATTCACAATTCAACGAATCAACGGGAGCTCAAAATTAAACATTGCCCTGGCTATTATGCTCGAAAATATTTTTCTTTTTTTAATCTCAGTTATTTTAAGTCTCTTTTTAGTGATATGGATTTCCCCCTTTTTTAACAAGCTTACAGGAACAAATATCACTTCAACTTATTTTTTCCAGTTAAAACAAATCTTAACCTTATTAAGTTATATTACTTTTTTCCTGGTTATTACATTCTTATTTATTTTAGTACGGGTAAAAATTGCTTTTAACACAACCATCTTAAAATCAAAGCTTAGCCAAACAGCAAAACGAATACAGCTTCCCGCATTCAATATTTTTCAGTTGGCCAGTTCTGTTGTTCTGATTATTTGCCCCACAGTTATCTTAAAACAAATAAAATACATCTCTGATAAACCAATTGGTCTGGATAAAAATGTAATTGAAATTAAACTCCCAAAACAATATGCAAATAAAGCAGCTATCCTAAAAGAAGAATTACTTTGTTCCCCTTTTATTAAACAGGTATCGGTTACAAAAGCCTCTCCAATGCAAGAATGTTGGAAGACTTTACTTTACTACCAAGATAATGGAAAAGAAAAAGAGTATACTCCAGCATTGTTTAGTGGAGATGAGAATTACATTTCTACGCTGGACATAAAACTTATAACAGGAGAAAATCTTTATCCAACACAAGACTCAGAGATTAAGACCTGTTTAATTAATAAATCTTTAGCAAATTTATTTCCTGGAGAAAACCTGGTTGGAAAGACTCTTCCTGGCAACTCCTTATATAAAGTAAATGGGATTGTAAAAGATTTCAATTTTACAGATTTAAAACAAATAATAGAACCGGCTTTCATAGAATATAGTGCAGAGGGGAGTAACCTTTTAATAAAAGCAAAACCCGGACAATCGCAACAAATAAATGATCTAATTAATAAAACATGGAAAAACAACATCCCTGATTATCCTCTTAACATTGAAACAATCGGTGATAGATTCGAATGGAAACATCAAGAAAATCAAAATTACATCCGTCTGATTGGTTCTTGCTCTTTTATCAGCATCTTTTTATCTGTAATCGGGTTGTTCGTAATCTCTTTGAGAAGCTGTCAGTCCCGTACAAAAGAAATCGGTGTTCGAAAAGTAAACGGAGCAAAAACAAGAGAAATTCTAGCCCTGCTAAACAGCGATTTTATTAAATGGGTAGCGATCGCATTCGTAATCTCAGCTCCTGTTGCCTGGTACACCATGAATAAATGGCTCGAAAACTTCGCCTATAAAACAGTTCTAAGCTGGTGGATTTTTATTTTTGGAGGCTTAATTACGGTAATTATTGCATTATTTACAGTAAGCTGGCAGAGTTGGAAAGCAGCAAATAAAAATCCAGTAGAAGCGTTAAAGTATGAATAATCTCTAATGTTTAATTTATAATGAGCAATGAAGAGAAAAAAAACCTGCATTATTTTTTTTAATTATTAATTGAAATAAACTGTGCTATTTATAAGTATCAATTAGAAGTTGCACTTTCCAATCAACTTCAAAAGCAAAAGACTAATTTTTAAAGCTTATAAATTAAAAATATCAAAGTCTTTCATATAATCAAATAAATCATAGTTCCAGACAATATGCTGGCAAAGCTGGATAGCAGCAAATAAAAAACATCTCCGCTCAGATTGACCCAGCTTATCAGATTGCTGCCAGAAGAGATACTATTCGCACCTCTTCTCTCTGCGTTGCCTCCGTTCTCTGCGGTTTTTATAGTCTCTTACGTCGCAACAGTATTACTATTTAACCACCCTTCTTCAAATCCTCCTCTCAGGAGGATTTAGGAGGTCATCTTATATTCTCTCACTTTCTTTTTGGCACAAAAAACCTAAGCAATAACTCAGCTTGTAAACACCATCTCCTGAGTTCCGCACTGGGACACCGAAATTAAAAACCGAATAAATTAGCAAGCTGTTTTTGTTCATCGTTTAAAAGAAGAGTTTCTTTAAAGGTCAAACCACTAGCTGGATCATTGATTTGCACAGCATAAATAGTTTTAGCAATCTCAATAGCTTTTTCAGGACTCATGTTAGATTTTTTTAGCTTGAGCTGTCTTTCAAGTTCTTTGTAAACTTTGTATGCAACAAAATTGATTGTAATATGAGACTCGATTCTTTTCTGAAGCCTATGATAGATCGGCCTTATTTTCAAGTCATGCTTTGAAATCCTAAACGCTTTCTCAATTTTCCACAGTTGACCATAATTGCCAATTATTTCTTCTTTAGTTAAAGAAGTATTGGTCAAGTAACCTTTAAGCCCATCCCAAGCCGCATCTTGATTAAATTTGTCGTAGTCAACATCAATCGTAACATTACCTTGCAGCTTTAAATATTTATTGTACCCACGATTGTTTATTGAAGATTTTGTTAATTTTCCAGACTTGACTTTTTGTTCCAGTTTCATCAGCCCTCTTTCTCTATTATGCCGATCCTTTTTTGCTCTTCTTTCTGTGTACCCCAAAATTAACTTTGTACCATCTTCTTTATGGATAGTTGTACTGGTTTTATCTTTCAATTTCTGAGCAAGTATTTTTTCTTTAATAGCCTCACTTTCGTTTTTAATACGTGCTCCAAGAATAAACTCATAGCCTTTGTCTTGTAGTTCTTTAACATTTGCTGATGATAGTAAGCCAGAGTCTGCAATAACAATTAGTTTTTCCAGGTCATATTTGTCTTTGAAAGTATCAATTATAGGAAGCATTGTATGTCCTTCGAACTTGTTGCCTTCATGTATCTCATACGCCAATGGATACCCTTCAATACCAACAAGCAGCCCCAATACAATTTGGGGATTTTGATGTTTACCTTCCTTGGAAAATCCTCGCTTTCTAATTTCATCTTCATCATCAATCTGAAAATAAATGGTTGTAACATCATAAAAAACAACACTAATAATACCGCCAAGTATTTTCTTGGTATGGTTATAACTAATTTGTTGAAGTATTTCCTTTTGATCAGAATAGATCTTATCCAGATACCTGTATATCCGATCCTCTTTTATATCAATGGAAAAATATCGGTGAAGGTATTGTGCGGTTTTTAGTTTGCTGGCTGGATACGATAAACGAACTAAAACCAATTGCTTTAGCAAATCACTACATACATTATCAAAACCAATTTCAGAATAGATTTTGCCAAGCAAAAGGTGTATTCCTTCAACTGAAATATTTTTAATGCTTTGTTTGACAGCATCTTTGAAATCTAGGCCTGTAAAATTAATTGTTTTCTGACCTTCATAGTGTTGTATAAAATCCAAACCTTGTTGATAAAGCAGACTGATTTTAGTTGGGTCTGAAGAACTACCAATGGTTTTAACCATTTTGTAATTTCCCGAACTTTTATCGATAACCTGTATACTTACGACACCACTTTTGTTCTTCTTTTTTCTTACAAACATGATGTAAATATACACCTGGGACACCCAAAACGCCAACATAAAAAACATTATTGAATTGACTAAGTGAGTTTTAACGATTTTGCCCTCAAAAAAGTGCGGAACTCAGGAAAAAACCTAAGCAATAACTCAGCTTGTAAACACCATCTCCTCAAATAAAATATCCTGTCCGTTATTGTTGCTCATACCATCATTATTTTAACCTTCCCCTATTATTTTAAAATTTAATCAGCATTAAACAAAAATTTAATGCTGATTATTATTATTTTTAATACGCATTAAAATTAAAAGTTCTAACCAATATATTTAAAAACGATGGCTCTAAAATATAAAATCATATCTACAGTAAAACCAGGAAATCAACAACAAAATGAACGAATCTGGTTTCCAAAATTAACAGGGACAACACAAATCGACCTAAACCAGGTTGCAGATATCCTTGCTCAGCGGACAACTGCAAGTCAGGCCGATGTTTATCTGGTTGTAATGGGACTTGTTGATCTTATTCCTGAGTTACTAAAAAAGGGGAACACTGTTAAGTTAGATAACCTCGGCACCTTCAGGCTCCATGCCAAGGTAGAAACATGTTCAACCCCTGAAGATATCTCTATTAAAAACATTAAGGATATAAAAATGAGCTTTAGGCCAGACAATAAAATAAAAAAAACACTTAAGAATATTGAGATAATAAAAGAAGATTAGTATAGAAGGTGATTGAATTATTAATACGAGCTAGTAAGTAACTCATTGATTCTATCTCCAAAAAAAATACATCATTGGTTATCGTCATAATAAAACCTTGACAAACAAAATCTGCCATTGGTTTATGAAAATTATTTGTCTGAAGGCAGTTTTTAGCGCAACCAAATTGAGTTAAATTCTATCTGTAAAAAGTGAAATTTAAAATTAACAGATATGAAAAAATTGATACTATTAGTTGTTCCTGCCTTACTTTTATTCTTTTCCTGTGAAAAAGACGACATCTTTCCCCGGATTGAAAATACAACTAGTGGAGAAAAATGGACACTTCAAATAGGGAGTTCTCCAATAGAAGTTTATAACCAGCTTCAAGAATTAGGAATAGAGAAAAATTTTGGTTCTGTTTCAATTGTATATAGAAAACCATATTCTAAGCCAGATGAGATACAAAATATTTTTGGTTATTACCGCGCTATCACTCTAGAAACTAAATCGGGAGTTACAGAACGGGCTGTTATCGGATTTAATCAAGATAAAGTAAGTTTCATAGAAACAGGTGGAGCATTACTGGACTCTACCTCTGCATGGCCTTTAGACACACCCGATGAAATTACAATACACATTAATGATCAGACAGATGTAGTATATCAAAAATTATTAGGCATTTGCCAAACCTCTCCATACAATGATTATCAACTTATCCTTCCAGATAAGTTGTTGGAAGGTTCTTTTGATCCAGACATGGCAAATTACAATGAATGGGCATTTTATTTTCAGGAAAATATCAGTACAAACATAGTTGGACGATCATCTGTAAGATTATTTTTCGATAATAAAAAGTTGTCAAAAATTAGACACGAATACAGCGAAAATGAAGTAGTTAATTGAAATACTAATAAACAATAGGCAATAAGACTAAAAATTAACCTAATTAGTGATAATATTCAGAATAGGAGATTGCACAAATGAGAAGACTAGTAAAACCTGCCAAAATATTTGACACCTTTATGTAAAATATTTTTACACACAATCAACCAACACTCACATTAACAATCTTATAATAAAAAGATTAAACCAATCGGCATAAAGATTGCAAAAGCCTGAATTGAAAATAATTGTTTATGATTTCAACAAACAAAAATCTAAAATATAGTTTAAGGCGGATGTGGAATAACAGGTTGTCTACAGCCATAAACTTATTTGGATTAACTATTGGGATTGGAGCTTTCCTTGTTCTTTATGTTTACACAAACAACGAAAAAAGCTTTGATAAACATTTTCCTGACGCTGAAAATATATACAGGGTTACATCAATGCCGCTTGGTATTGATGATGACAGATGGGCCCGTAGCCTGGGAATGGTTCATGATGTGGCAGTCACCATTCCTGATGTAGAAAAAGCCACTTGGTTTTCGCATGCGCCAAATGCAACTATCTCCATTAACAACAAACAATTTGAGCAAGGTGATGTAATGTCGGTTGATAAGGAATTCACTGACATTTTTAATGTTGAAACAATCGTTGGCAACCTCTCTGAAATATCTAATCCTAATACTTGTTTTATATCCGAAGGTTTTGCTCAAAAATATTTCAAGAACGAAAATCCAATTGGCAAAAGCATTAACATCGATGCTTTGCAATATGTACGGAACCTTGGTGCATATGAGATTCGGGGGATAGTTAAAAACACACATCCAAAATCGCATTTTAATTACGAAATTCTACTTTCACAAAAAGGAGGATTAGCAGAAAGGTATGAATCGATGCCAACCAGGAAAGTTCAATGGGTTTACAACTATTTTCTACTAAAAAAAGATGCTAATCCAAACGCGATTGCTCAAGCACTACATAAACAATTTATGGCAAGTTCATTACCAACAATCCAAGGGCCTACAGATTATCAATTTGATCTTACTCCAATATCAGATATACATTTACATTCAAGTGACAAGTTTGAATTAAAGGAAAGTAACTCGAAAATTAACATTGGCTTTTTAGGGGGAGTCTCTCTTGTTATTTTGCTTATTTCGCTGTTTAACTTTACCAATTTAAGCATTGCCAAATTACTAAAACGAAGTGATGAATTTAATATCCGTCGTTCGATTGGAGCAAATAAACCACAGCTAATTCTCCAAATTATCAACGAAGTTGCTATTACTTGTATTTTATCTATATTAATGTCACTAATGTTTATTGAGTTAATCCCACCACTAATAAATCAACTATTCGATATTCAATTCCGTATTTATTATGATGAACCTATTATTTACATCTGTTTGATTTCGATCATTATTGGTACAACATTGTTAGCGTTTTTATTTGCACTTTTTTTCCTGAATCAAAAAAACACAAAATTCAAGGTAGGCAGTTCTACTATGCGTCCTTTGTTAATTGGTCAGGTAACAATTGTAATAATACTTGTAGCATCAACATTACTGGTGAACAAACAGATACAATTTATTTTAAATTCTCCATTAGGCTATGATAAGGAGCAAGTTGTTGTACTGGAAATAAAGGACTTCTCAAAAGATCCAAATGCTTTTGCCAATCGTTTAAAACAAGAAAGTTGTGTAGCTTCAGTTGGTTTTACACGACAATATTTCGGATACCCCACACAAAGCTTTGGTCTCGCAGGTCTTGGTTTAGATGGGTATGCCGAGTTTGTATTTGCTAATTATGATTACCTAAAAACAATGAAAATCCCGTTTGTCGAAAACTGGATAAATAAACCTGATGAACCAGTTACAGGGATGGTGATTAACAAACATCTCTATAACCGCTTAATTGAACGACACGGAAGTTTAGATGCTATTGAGCAATATCAATCACAACAAACTCTTGAAGAAGGCCAAACGTCTGTTAATTTTATAGGTGTTGTTGATGATTTTAACTACAGTTCTGCACACGAAATCATTGGTGATTATGCATTTTGGCTTAACGAATCTGACAACCAGATAGCACGCTTTACTCATATCCGCTTAAATCCGGGAAATATTCATCAGGAATTAGATAGGATAGAGTCAATATGGGATGAATATTATGAAGGAGAATTATTTAACTACTTCTTCTTAGATGATAAAGTTGCTGCACAATACAAATCAGAAGCATTGTTAAGTCGTATTTTAATCACATTTTCAATATTAGGTATACTAATCGCTGTAATCGGGATTAGTGCGCTATCTCTTTTCATTTCACAACTAAAAACAAAAGAGATAGGTATACGAAAAGTAAATGGAGCAAAAACATCGGAAGTTCTGTTAATGCTTAACAAAGGATTTGTTAAATGGGTAATGATTGCTTTTATCATTGCCACTCCCCTATCCTATTTTGTTATGAATAAATGGCTTGAAAACTTTGCCTATAAAACCACGTTGAGTTGGTGGATATTTGCTATAGCCGGAGCATTTGCATTGGGTATTGCCCTGTTAACAGTGAGTTGGCAAAGCTGGAAATCTGCAAACAGGAATCCCGTTGAAGCGTTGAGGTATGAATAATGAACAATGTATAATTAATAATGAGTAATGAATAAAACAGTACAAGCATTCCTAAAATAAATACGAATTGTACAATTGCTCTGCTAACAAACCTATTAACATCTGCCAAAATATTTTACATTATCCTGTAAAATATTTTTACACACACCAACATTTACAATCCCTCAAAACGCTAGCAACCAACAACCTACACCAATCGGCACAAAGATTGCAAACCTTCATAAAAACATCTTTATAGTGAGAATAAAACTCTTATTTAGAAATCTCTTTAGACAGAAACTTAACAATATAGTTATCATTGTAAGTCTGACTATAGGTTTAGCCTGTGTTAATTTAATCTCAACTTTTATCATCAGGGAATTAAACACAGATAAATTCCATAAAGATTATGATAGGATTTATGCATTGAAATCAGATGATCCTTTTTCTGGTAAAAAAGTAATGTATTACTGTAAAAATGGTTCTGCTGAGTACATAAAGGAAAACTTTTCACAGGTTGAGGATTTTTGCCGGGTTGGACACATTTCAGCTGAAAAAATCACAGCAAACAACAATGAATTTTTCGACAACCCAATAATAATGATTGCATCGAAAAACTTCTTTTCTTTTTTTGATTATCAATTATTAAACAACACCCCGGATAATCTTATAAAAACTGAGAACAGTCTCATAATCTCAAAAGAATTAGCAGAAAAATATTTTGGTAACACTAATCCAATCGGTCAAAATATAATACTTGAGAACCAAGCTAAAAAAGAAGATTTGGTTGTAACTGGTTTATTTGAGAAACCAGAAGAAAACACACAACTAAAATTTGACATTATCCGGTTCTCTGATAAAATGGATAGCAGGTGTTATATTAAACTAACTCCTGAATCTGATTACAAAACCCTGGAAAATATTTTACATAAAAATGGAGATAAAATTCCTTCCTTATTCACAGGTATTCCTGGCAAATATTATCTAGAACCTTTTGAAAAAACTTATTTTGAAACAAGCAGATTATCCATAATTGAAGCTTGTCGCGATAAAAATGATTTACTAATCGCATCAATTATTGGATTGATAATTATAATTGTCGCCTTGTTCAATTATTTCGGCTTACTCAATATTAGTTTGCTCGAAAAAACAAAATCATTCTCTATACAGCGAATAAACGGAAGTTCCAGACTTAACATTGCCATGTCTGTAATGCTGGAGAATATCTTACTATTTACGACCTCTGTTATTTTAAGCCTATTCTTGGTAATTTGGATTGCTCCTTTATTTAATAAACTTACCAGCACTAACATTACCCCTTTGCTTTTACTTCAATCAAAACAAATCCTCATACTATTAACACATGTTACCTTTTTTCTTACTATTACATTTTTATTTATCCTGTTTAGAATAAAAAAAGTGTTTAATACAAAGATTCTAAAATCGAATTTTAACCAAACAGCAAAAAGGATACAACTACCTGCATTTAATATTTTCCAATTAGCTACTTCTGTAGTTCTAATAATATGCTCCACGGTTATTTTAAAACAAATAAAATATATTTCAGATAAACCTATTGGATTAAATAAAGATGTGATTGAAGTCAAAATCCCTGAACAATACGCAAATAAAACATCAATAATAAAAGAAGAGTTACAAAGCTATCCATTTATTAACCAAGTATCGATCACACAGGCTTCTCCATTACAGGGTCATTTTATGCTTTTGCTTCAATATAATGAGGAAGGGAAAGAAAAAAAGTATACTCCTGCATGTTTTAGTGGGGATGAAAATTATATCTCTACCCTAAACATTGAACTTATTAAAGGAGAAAATTTTCATCCAACGCAAACCACAGATGATAGGCCATGTATTATTAATGAATCCTTAGCCAATTTATTTCCAGGGCAAAATCTGATCGGCAAGCTCCTGCCAGGCACAAAATCAGATATAGTTGTCGGCATTGCAAAAGATTTTAATTTCACAGACTTAAAACGAATTATTGAGCCGGCGTACATCAGTTATAGCGCAAAAGGAAATCACCTTTTAGTTGAGGCTAAACAAGGTCAATCCAAACAAGCAAGAGAGCTAATTGAAAAAGCATGGGGGAACAACATTCCCGACTATCCCCTTAACATCGAAACAATTGAAGAGAGATTCGAATGGAAACACAGAGAAAATCAAAATTATATCCGTCTGATTGGTTCTTGCTCTTTCATCAGCATCTTTTTATCTGTAATAGGCCTTTTCGTAATCTCTTTGAGAAGCTGTCAATACCGTACAAAAGAGATAGGCGTACGAAAAGTAAACGGAGCAAAGACCAGAGAGATTCTTACCATGCTAAACAGTGATTTCATTAAATGGGTAGTTATCGCATTTGTAATATCGGCCCCTGTTGCCTGGTATGCAATGAATAAATGGCTCGAAAACTTTGCTTATAAGACAAACCTAAGCTGGTGGATTTTTGTTTTTGCTGGTATAATTTCAGTAGCCATAACTTTGATTACGGTGAGTTGGCAGAGTATGAGGGCTGCAAATAAAAACCCTGTTGAAACGTTGAGGTATGAATAATTAATGATAAATAAAAAAAAGCTATATTGAAAATTTCAATTACTAATTGATAATGAAGTCGTTTAGTTAACGATTCTATAGTTGAGGCTGTCAGGTTTAAAAACGCTGACAGGTCGATATACTGCGACTTAAACCTGTCAGCGTGCGCAGCTCCTGACAGCGTTGGCTCCTTAACGTAACGATATTAAATTGATAATAAAAAAAACAAAAATGAACATCAAAAATAATTTCGTAATAAGCATCAGAAGATTGAGAAAAGATCTTACAAACACAGTAATTAGTGTTTTAGGACTTGTTTTAGGATTAGGAATTGTATCTGTTATTATTGTTTTTGTTGTTAACGAACTAACCAGCGACAAGTCCTTTGCAAATAAAGATAGAATATACAGGGTAATTAATTACAATGAGATTGACAACAACACATGGGCCAATACACCATATGTTCTGGGAGAAGTACTTGCCGGGAATTTCGATGAAGTAGAGCAATACGCTCATCAGTATAACATACGTGAGTTCGAGATAAAAAAAAACTATGAATTTATCGAAGAAACAAATCTAATCTGTTCCGAGCGTTCATTTCTTGATATCTTCTCAATCCCCCTTATAAAAGGTAGCTTAGAGAATTTCGACCACACAAAGAATAAAGTGTTTCTTAGTCATGAACTGGCTAAAAAATATTTCAACGATGCAGATCCAATAGGGAAATCAATCACATTAAAAATACAAGGAGAGGAAAACATCATGGAAGTTTCCGGGGTTTACAAAGACCTACCCGAAAATTCTACCATTAAACCAAAAGTAATTACAAGTATTGACTTTGGAATTGACCATCTACAGAAAGTAATGGTTTCAACCGGAATCAAACCCGATTCCAAATCTTTAAAGGAAGCCTGGGAAGGAGTTTTCTTTACCAATTATTTACTTCTAAAAAAAGAAACAAACGTTAATGCCTTTGAAAAGAAACTGAAAGAAATAGGAGAACAGTACTCAACAGAGAATATTAATCTATCACTCGCACTTCAACCTTTTTCTAAGATTTATTTTGATTCGGGACAGATAGTAGACAACAACAATGGTGATTTGGGGGATAAAACCCTGCTTTATGTTTTGGCTTCAATTGGTTTAGTTATATTAATTGTTGCTAGTATAAATTACCTCAATCTGGCATCAGCCAAAGCAATGGAACAGAAAAAAGCATTTGCCATTAATAAAATATGTGGAGCTCAAAGCAAGAGCCTGCTTTTTCAAATGATTACCGAATCTACAATTATAACTTTTTCATCTCTTCCTCTGGCAATAATCGTTGCCCACATTTCTTTACCTTACATCAGTGAGATTTTGGGTAAAGATTATATTTTAGAATTAAGCAACCAGTTTATCCTGAGTTTAAGTGTTTTGGTTCTTATCACTGCATTAACAGGTTTACTTTCTGGCTATCTGGCTACTTTACGGTTTACCTCATTAAATACCATAGATGTTCTCCATAACCGAATTCTTATATCGAGAAATAAATTTAATTGGAAAAATGCTCTTGTAGTATTTCAGATAACCGTATTTATATCTTTAATTACGTTTTTAATGCTCATGCAGAAGCAGGTTCACTTCGCTCTCAATAAGGATTTAGGATTTAAAAAAGAAGGTTTGGTAAGAGTATCACTTGGGGGACGAGATTTAGATCTCGTTAAACAAGAACTCGAGAAAAATCCCAATGTACTTAATACATGTGGCACATTATGGATGCCTCCTACCGATAATCGTATGTTTGTGAGTATCCCCAGGGTTGATAATCATGATGAAATGACCCAGATGATAGGTCTTTTTGTTGATTATAATTTTGCTGAAACAATGGGAATTAATGTTCTTTTGGGTTCAGACTTTGATAAAGAAAAAACAAATTCGGGTGTACTTGTTAATGAATCAGCAATTGAAGCTTTAGGCCTAACAGATATTATTGGCGAAGAAACTGCATTTGGGGAAGTAGTAGGTCTAATCAGCGATTTTAACATGTATACACTTCATGAAGCAATTAAACCCACGATTATTGGTCTAAATCCTTCCATGACAAATGATGTAGCAATAAGAATACGTAGTGAAAATATTGTACAAACAATAGAAGATATCGAAGAAATTTGGAATAATACAGGTAGCACAGCCTTTAATTACGAATTTGTTGATGACACACTAAAAAACCTTTATAAATCAGAAATTCAATTATCAAAAACAATTGGATTGATGTCTGTCATTGCAATTATAATTGCTAGCCTGGGATTATTTGGTTTATCCTCTCTAGTAGGAAAACAGCGCACGAAAGAAATTGGAATCCGAAAAGTTAATGGAGCCAAAGTTTATGAAGTAACAATGGCCTTAAACAAAGATTTTATCAAATGGGTAACATTAGCTTTTCTATTTGCTATACCTTTAGCAACATACGCAATAAATTATTGGCTAAAAAATTTTGTTTATAAGACAACAATTAGTTGGTGGATATTTATCATCTCAGGTTTAAGTGCCATGATTATTGCATTATTAACTGTAAGTTTCCAGACAATCAAAGCAGCCAATAAAAATCCGATAGAGACTTTGAGGTATGAATAATTTAAAAACCAAAATACAATAAATTAAACTTGCTATCCCTCGTCTCTCTTTATTATAATAGTTAGTAAATTAGAGCCAGCTCTCAATAAATCGAAGCTGGCTTTTTTATTTTTGAAGTCCTTCATAAATGTCTAAATATTTGACAATAAATTGTAAAAAAAATTGACACTTAATTATCAACCCACAACTTCAGTTAACTGATTTAAAGAAAATTAACCATATTGGTATAAGGGTTGTAAGACAAACTTTCGAACCATATTTTTGAATTATGATAGAATTAAAAAACATCTACAGATACTATGACAGTAAATTTCAAAGAAATTTTGTCTTAAAAGATATTGATCTTACTATTCAGGAAGGCGAATTTATTTCTGTAATGGGTCCCAGTGGTGCTGGTAAATCCACTCTCCTTAATATCATAGGCTTGTTGGATGAACCTAATGAAGGTGACTACAAACTATTTGGAGAATCTGTACTCCATCTAAAAGAAAAAAGGAAAGCAGAATATCATAGAAATTTAATAGGCTTCATTTTTCAGGCATACCACTTAATTGACGAACTAAATGTTTATGAAAATATTGAAACGCCACTTATTTACAAAGGTGTAAAATCCAGAGAAAGAAAAGCTTTAGTTGCAGATATTCTTGACCGATTTAACATTGTTGCAAAAAAAGACTTATTTCCCAACCAACTCTCCGGAGGACAACAACAACTTGTAGGAATAGCCCGGGCAATTATTGGAAAACCTCGAATTTTATTAGCGGATGAACCTACTGGCAACCTCCACTCAGACCAGGGAAAAGTAATCATGGAATTATTAAGCAAACTAAATCAGGATGAAAGAATGACAATTATCCAGGTTACCCACTCAGAAACAAATGCGAAATATGGAAATCGTGTTATTCGAATTGAGGATGGATTAATCCATTCTGAAGTAACAAATAAAGTTGAAGTTGAAGCGAGATAGGTTGAAGCAGTAATCGGTAATCAGTAAACTAACACCAACTGTTCACCGATTGCCGATTACTGCTTACTGAATACTGATCACTGATTACCATTATCAAAAAAACTAATGCAATTTACTTCCAATCAAATGGATAAATTCTTCCCTTGTTTTTGAATCTTTAATAAAGGCCCCTGTAAAAGCAGATGTTGTTGTAACAGAATTTTGTTTTTGTACACCTCGCATTACCATACATAAATGTTTTGCTTCTATAACAACAGCAACACCTAAAGGCTTTAGTGTCTCCTGGATACAATTTCTAATTTGTGTTGTAAGCCTTTCCTGAACTTGCAATCTTCTTGAAAAAGCTTCAACAACACGTGCAATTTTGCTTAATCCTGTAATATATCCATTGGGAATATATGCTACATGAGCTTTTCCAAAAAATGGTATCATATGATGCTCACACATCGAAAACAAATCAATATCTTTCACCAATACCATTTGTTGATATTCTTCTGCAAATTTTGCAGAAGTCAAAATCTTGACAGGATCCATTTTATATCCCTGTAATAAAAACTGCATCGATTTTGCAACACGTGTTGGAGTGTCTAGTAATCCTTCACGTTCAGGATCTTCACCTAAACTGGATATTATTTTTTTATAATAACCAGTAAGTTCATCGGTTACCTCTTGGTTAAACCTGTCGATTCGGGTATATCCCTCCTCATCAACAAAATGATTATAGTCTTCCTTAAATTTATTCGTTGCCATTTTATTCTTTTCGATATTCAATAAAATTATTTTCTGTTTCTTCTAGTTTAATACTATGTAATTCAATTCCCAATTCTTTTATATAAGGTTCAAGTACATCCCAAATTGAAATAGCCAAATTCTCAGATGAAGCGATTTTCCCTTCCATAAAATCAACCTCAACATTCATGTTTTTATGATCAATCTTATCAACTACCTGTTCTTTAATGATTTTACTCAATGTTTTTAAATTAACAACATAACCTATTTCAGGATTTAATTCACCTTTTACAGTAACATAAAGCTCATAATTATGCCCATGCCAATTAGGATTAGAGCACTTTCCATATACTTCCATGTTCTTTTCATCACTCCATTCTTCTCGAAACATACGGTGTGCGGCATTAAATCTTTCCCTTCTTGTGAGATATATCATCGCTTATTGTATATAAAACTTGGTTATTATGATTAAATTTGAATATAGCATCCAAAGGTACTATTTTTAAATAAGAGGAAATAAGTGAAAATATTAATCATTGCAGCTACAAATAAAGAAGTATATTCTCTGAAACAACATTTAGAATTTCTTCATCAGATTGAAAAAAATTTTTCGAGTTATAAATACAAAGAGCTTGGTATAGATATTCTAATAACCGGGTATGGTTCTGCCTTTACAACGTATTACTTAACAAAAATCCTATCCTTACTCAATTATGATATGGCTTTTAATATCGGGACTGCCGGTAGTTACGACCACTTTCTTGAGATAGGATATGTTGTTAATGTTGTTGAAGATCAGTTTGCTGATTTAGGATTTGAGGACAATGATAAATTCTATACCCTCTGCGAGAAAGAAATGCTAGATGCTGACACCTACCCTTTCTCTGAATGCGTACTAAAAAACGAAACCCCATTTACTTTCAACGAGATTGATAAATTAGCAGCAGTTAATGGGATAACTGTTAATACTGTTAATGGCAACCAGGCAAATATTGATAAAGTAAAAGAAAAATTCAATCCTGATATTGAAACCATGGAAGGGGCAGCTTTCTTCTACGTTTGTATGAGTGAAACTATTCCTTTCTATCAAATACGTGCAATATCTAACTATGTTGAAATCAGAAACGTAGATAACTGGAATGTATCCAAAGCTATTGAAAACCTAACCCAGGTTATGCTAAGTATCATTGCAGAAATTCATGATTTGTAGCAAATTTTATTTCCTTTGCAGAAAAATATTCGGATATGATTATAATTACAGGAGCTGCAGGATTTATCAGCAGTAACTTAGTTGCAAGGCTTAATAACGAAGGATACAACAACTTAATTTTAGTAGATGACTTCTCCAAAACCGAGAAAGAGAAGAACTATTCTTCAAAAAAATTTATCGAAAAAATAGAACGCTCTCAGTTTTTTGAGTGGCTTGATATAAACTATAAATCTGTTGATTTTATATTTCATTTAGGAGCAAGAACAGATACAACGGAATTCAACAAAACAATTTTTGATGAGCTTAATGTTGGATATTCCCAGAAAATTTGGAAACGATGTACTAAACATGATATCCCATTAGTTTATGCATCCTCTGCTGCCACGTATGGAATGGGGGAATTAGGTTATGACGATAATCACAATATAATTTCTGAATTAAAACCATTAAATCCTTACGGTGACTCAAAGAACGAATTCGACAAATGGGTTTTAAAACAGACGGAAACACCTGGTTTCTGGGCAGGCCTGAAATTTTTTAATGTTTACGGTCCCAACGAATATCACAAAGGAAGAATGGCATCAGTTATTTTCCACGCTTTTAACCAGATTTCTGCCACCAAAGCCATGAAATTGTTCCGTTCTCATAACCCTGACTTTAAAGATGGAGAACAAAAAAGAGATTTTGTTTATGTTAAAGATGTTGCTGATGTAATGTTCTTTTTAATGAAACACAAAAAGAATTCCGGCATTTACAATCTTGGAACAGGACATGCCAGGACTTTTAAAGATTTGGTTAAAAACACATTCAAATCAATGGGGATAGAAGAAAACATTAGCTTTATAGATACCCCTGAAGATATCCGGGATAAATATCAATATTTCACAGAGGCAAACATGTCAAAAATCAGGAGTATTGGATATACAAAAGAATTCACCTCTTTAGAAAAAGGTGTAGAAGATTATGTTAAGAATTACTTAACATCAAAAAGTTATAATTAATTTATTTCTGTAAATACTTAGAGAGAGCTATAATTAGTGCATCAGGCATAATTGGTTTTGTTATATAACCATCACAACCAGCATCCATACTTTTCTTCCTCTCGCTGGATAATGCATAGGCAGTCTGTGCTACAATAGGCATATATGGTTTTATTGCTTTAATTCTGGATGTAGCTTCATATCCATTCATTAAAGGCATCTTCATATCCATTAAAATAAGATCTATTGCAGGATTCTCTTTAACAGTATCAATGGCCTTAAATCCATTATTTGCATATAAAAGGTTGACATTTGTTTCCTCAAGAATTTCACGCAAATAGAAAAAATTAATTTCATCATCCTCAACAATTAGAACTGTTTTATTTTCCCAATTATGAACCGCAGCTCCCAAACCTATTTCTGATTTATATTCTCTCATTGAAATTTCTATTTATAAGTTACACCTTTTGTTTAATAACTTTTTCGAACTTCAGGAGGTCTCTTACAAGGGGTTTTACATATCAATATACGTCATTTTTAAGCAAATAGACAAGTTCAAATCTCTTATTTTGACATACAGCAATTTTTGATGTATAAACGATACTTATAAGTAAGTAAAATCATCTAACCTATGTAATTCAATAAAAAAAAAACTCATTGAACATTGTTATTTACGCTTTGTTATTTATAATAATTATAAATAAGTTGAATTTAAAATAATAATATTATGGCATTTAAATTACCAAAACTAGATTATGCATATAATGCATTAGAACCATATGTTGATGCACAAACTATGGAAATTCATCACACAAAACATCATGGCGCTTATACAACAAAATTAAATGAAGCGATATCAGGAACTGAACTTGAGAATAAATCAATAGAGGATATTCTTTCTTCAATTTCAAAAAGTACACCTGCAGTAAGAAATAATGGAGGTGGTTTTTATAATCACAATTTATTTTGGAAAGTAATGTCTCCAAAAGGAGGAGGGAATCCCAATGGCGATTTGTTAGATGCAATTAATAAATACTTTGGTTCATTTGATAAATTAAAAGAAACTTTCTCTAATGCAGCAGCAACAAGATTTGGCTCCGGTTGGGCATGGTTGATAAAAAAAGGAGATGAACTTATTGTAACATCAACTCCAAATCAAGACAATCCATTAATGGATATAGCAGAAGTAAAAGGAACCCCTATACTTGGTCTTGATATTTGGGAACATGCGTATTACTTAAAATATCAAAATAGACGCCCTGATTATATCTCTGCATTCTGGAATGTAATTAATTGGGAAGAAGTAACAAAAAGATTTAAATCTTAATATCAACACAGCAGAAAAAGGGTTAAGACATGCAAGCCTTAGCCTTTTTTTTATATTAACTAAATTATAACAAACATTAGTAAGTAGAAGTAAACAACTTTATTAACGCAAAAAAAATATTACAACCCTACACCTAAAGCAACATTAAAGTTTCAGACTATTATTGGCTGTAGCTTAACATCCAAAATCTACAGGAAACTATTTTTTTGAAATTTTGTGTTTAAGACATACGTTTTCTGTAATTTTCATTGACTTTCTATAAAAAATCCACAACTTTTTCAAGTTGATTTGCCCTAGAGCCTTTAATCAAAATCGTACAATCCTTTAGATTTTCCTTTTTTAAATTTTCGATTAATTCTTCAACATTTCCAAATCTGGTGAAATGCTGTTTTACTTCATTAAACTCGTCCCCGATCAAAAAAACCTTAAAAAATTCACTAAGGGATAGGATATCTGCAACTTGCCTATGGTATAATCTTGAATTCTCTCCTAATTCTTTCATCCCCCCAATAATAGCAACTTTATTTTTGGCTTCAATATTGATTAGATTTGTGAGTGCTGCCTGCATACTAGTTGGATTTGCATTATAGGTATCAACAATTAAACGATTTCTTTTAGTCTCTATAAATTGAGATCTATTTAAATTTGGACGATATGAGGAAAGAGATTCTACTATTTTTTCTTCAGAAATATTGAAAATTTTGCCAATTGTAAATGCAGCTAAAAAATTATCTAAATTATACTGACCTATTAATTTTGTTTTAAAAGAATAACTCTTCTGCTCAAAGTTAATAGCTATAACCTGCTCATCAAGTCCTGAATTTAAAATTTCACCCGTAATACCTAATTTGTTTTTACCTCCATAAAATACCTTTTTAGAATAACTACCCTGCTTGTATTTTTCGGCTAAATATTCATCATTTAAATTAACACACAAAGTTTCTCCTTCGTTCTCCAGGTAATCAAATAATTCTGATTTTGCTTTCAAAACTCCCTCTATTGAGCCAAATCCTTCAATATGAGCTTCCCCAATATTTGTTATCAATCCTACATCCGGCTGACCAATAGATGCCAATAATTCAATTTCCTTATGGTGATTTGCCCCCATTTCAATAACAGCAATTTCTGTTGCTTCAGATAACTTTAAAACAGTTAAAGGAACACCTATATGATTATTTAAATTTCCTTCTGTAAATTGCACTCTATATCGAGAACTTAAAACTTTTGCAATTAGTTCTTTTGTTGTAGTTTTCCCATTTGAACCAGTTAAAGCAACAACTTTTAATTTTGGTTTAAGTTCCCGAACATGGTATCTAGCTAATTCCTGCAATTTTTCGAGGACATTATCTACTAGGATATAATTATTTCCTTTTATAAAATCCGGATTATCAATTATTGCATATTTAGCTCCATTATTTATTGCTTTTTCTGCGTAAATATTCCCATCAAAACGGTCTCCTTTTATAGCAAAAAAGATGTTGTCTTTTTCAACTTTTCTAGAGTCTATTGTAACTCCTGTACATTCCTTAAATAAGGAATAAATATCTTTAATTCTCATCTGCTCTAACATAAAAAAACCTCATCCGAATTCACCGAATGAGGTTTATAAATATCATTTTATAAAATTACTATCACTTTCCAAGTCCTGTTGGACTGCCAACACGAGTCATCGCACACCTAAAACCAAGATCATTTGTTGATCTACTTTGATCCATATATCTTCTTGTTCCAGGACCTAACCAATAAGCCCTGTCTTTCCAAGAGCCACCTTTGTAAACTCTGGTGTCATCAGTAACTAGAGATGATGGCTGATCTGATTCCTTAACATACATCCTATTAGAACCAGGTCCTTTTTCAGCATCTTCTGATTCAAAGTCAAGGCTTGATTCATAATCACCATCCTTATAATTTCTATAATCAGCTTTCTTATAATTATCTCTGCTCATAGCTTCTTCTGGGGTAATTTCACGATATCTTAAACGTCCTAGACTATCTTTTTCTGCAATATTACCTTCTTCATCACGAACTAATGTCTCAAAAACATTACCTCTAAATGGCCTGAATTCATCAAAATCTTCGAAAGACAATGGTCGGTATACATCAAGGACCCACTCATTAACGTTGCCTGCCATACAATACAACCCGTAATCATTAGGCCAATAAGCTGTAACCTGAGAAGTAATCTCTGCATTATCGTTTAATGCTCCAGCAGTACCCATGTAGTCACCACGACCTCTTACAAAGTTTGCCTGCATTTGCCCCCTGGCATCACTATCAGGATTTCTTAGTCCGTGTCCATCCCAAGGATAAATTCTTCGGTCGAAAACTCTTTCATCGTAAGAATTACCAATAAGCCCTAAAGCAGCAAATTCCCATTCGGCTTCAGTTGGAAGTCTATATTTTGGGAGTAAAAGACCATCCTCTAGTAATACCCTTCTTTCTTCTTTGTTTGGATCCAGTGATGGAAGATTTTGTCTAACTAAACCTTCATACTGACCAGCTAAATAAGCTTCGGTATTAAAGTTTTCTTCACCAATTTGGTTTGGATCAATTTCAAGTATACCCTCATCAATTAATATTCCTTCATTAACCCTATCTGAACGCCAAGCAGCGTAATCATTTGCTTGTAACCAGTTAACACCAACGACTGGATAATTATTATATGCAGGATGCCTGAAATAATATTCTACGTAAGGCTCATTATATCCCATTGGAGAACGCCATACCAATGTATCGGGTAAAGCATTTTTATAAACTTCTGGATAATCTACAAATACCCTGCTTATCCAATATAAATACTCACGATAATCTACATTTCTTACTTCTGTCTCATCCATGTAGAATGATGCTACCGTTACCCTTCTTGGAACATTATTCCAATCATACATAACATCCTGCTCAACACGTCCCATTGTATAGGTACCTCCTTCAATGAACACTAAGCCAGGACCAGTTTCCTGTTCAGCACCTTGAATAACTTCGAATCCGCCGTTATCAGGGTCATTATAAGCCCAGCCTGTAGTAGGTGATTCTTTTGCTTTATCTCCTCCACCTCCACAAGAGATAATAAGCAATGATGCTGCGATTAAAACTGGAAATGCGCTTAACTTAATTTTCATAATGGCTTATTTTTAAGTTTTTTAAATATCCTTATATCAAATATAACTAATTTTTTGGACATTTTATTGCCCGCAACTTTCTTTTTTTGTTATACTCCATTTTAATTAAAAATGTTACCTCATGAGCCCCAGAATTTTGAAAATAATTCATTAGCCAAGGAGGTTTTACATCGTAACTATATACAAAGTTAAATTTTGGCTGAAAAAATGCAAATGAAAAAACCAATGCGTCATAATTAAATATAAAGTCTTGTCGCAACCATATACCAAGCTCCACAGGATTTCTTTTTAAAGATGATCCAAATTGGATTAACTGATGCCCTCCCTCATATTTTAAAAGTAATGATGGCGAAATTGAAAACACAGGTTGATATACTGAATTATATTTTATTGGAATCTCAATACCTGTCTCTAAAAGATACGTTCTTAAATTGTTAGTATAATTATACCCCTGCAAAACAAGAGGTGGGGTTGCATGCTGAATAGCCCCACCAAAATATAAATTATTAAGAACGAATTTTATCCCAGCACTAAAATCAGAATACAATACATTTTCTTTGGATAGAACCTCATTGGAATCTTCTAAATCCAAACCACTAAAATTATAACTCTTTTGAAAAAATGATGCCTGGAGACCAAAATGAATAAATGACCTGCTTGCCATTTTTACTTTATAGCCATAAATAGCAGATGAAGAAAAATTATTAATGATTCCACTTCCCTGAACATCATTATTTAACAAAAATCCTACCGAACTATTTTTTATAAGTAAAGGTTGAGAATAAAAAAAACCATAATTAACATAATTAGAAGCTAATCTTGGTAATTGATTCCTGTAATTAAATGCTATGAGCCTCTCATTATTTATAGAAACATTTGCCGGATTCTCATTGATTAAATTCAAAAAAAAATGCGAATTTGACGGTGATTGCGAATAAACAGTTTTAACTTTTATTAAAATGGTTAACGCAACAATTATATATTTGAATTTTAAATTAAACAAAAGGCTTTCAAGTTGATTAATACACGTCTATTTTACGACAATTTTTTGGTAAACTTAACGTTTCTTTTAACGTTCTATTTTAGGAAGACAATAAAAATGATGAAAAATTTTTCAAAAACACATATTTGTAGACTCTCTCTTATTTTTATTTTATGTGTTTCAGCTTTTTACAGCATGGATTTAACAGCCCAAGAGGTATTATCGTTTGATGAGCAACTAAAATGGAACGAAGATGCTTTACAAAACACATATTTTAGAACTGACAGCCAGGAAATCACCTACAGTTCATTTTATCTTCATTTTGATAAGGCTGTTTACCCAAATCCTGATAATAAATTACCATATTATTTTTTAAAAAAAGAACTCAGTAACGATATTCAAATAGATTCTATTTATTTAGAAGATGAGAAATACGAGGTTGTTCCTTGGACTACCATATCCAACATAAAATTTCTTTGTGATATACAAAAAAATATCACCCTGGAAAATTCAATTAAAACAGATAGAAATACATCTGTGTTATATTGTAACTTTTTACCTCTACGCTTGAATAATAATACCGGCTATATAGAGAAACTAACCAGCTTTACTTTAAAAATAAAACTTTCAGAAAATAAAGCATCAAAGAACGTCATAGCTAAATCGAATTTTAAAAATAGTTCTGTACTTGCAACCGGAGATTGGTATAAAATAAAGGTTAACAAAGATGGTATTTACAAAATTACTTATAAAGCCCTCTCTGATTTAGGAATTACAAATTTTGATCAAATACAAATTTTCGGTAATGGAGAAGGACAACTACCCTACAACAATAATGTCTCAAGAATTGATGATTTAGAAGAAATTCCTGTTCTCGAAAATTTTGGTTCAGATGGAAAACTAAATTCAGAGACCGACTACCTTCTATTTTTTGCAAATGGCCCAAACAAATGGAATTATTCAGAATCAGATACAACATGGTCTTATCAGCCACATCCTTATTCTGACTATTATTACTATTTTATTGGCGTAGGCACAGGAACCGCAAAAACAATTGAAGAGTCTGATAAAATAACAACTTCTGCCACTCAGGAGATTGATCAATTTATTGATTTTTCATCACACGAAGGGAATTTTTACAATTTATTTGGTTCAGGAAGATTATGGCTAGGTGAAGTTTTTAGATACTCTAATATTGAATATGACACTACTTTTATCTTTGAAAATATCATAACAACAAAACCTGTTAAATTAACATCGCACCTTGTTTCAAGGTCAAATGCCAGCACATCATTTACAATATTACAGAATGACAACACATTAGGTAAAGTAAGTTTTTCGAGTGTTAATCTTGAAAGTAGCGACAGTGATTATGCAAAGTCAGGAACATTTACTACAACTTACACACCCGAAGGAGAGTCTCAGAACATTCAATTTCAATATAACATAAATGGAGATTGCAAAGGATGGCTTGATTACGTTACACTCAATGCATATTGCAATTTAGAGGTAAGGGATAATTACTTGGATTTTAGAAACGTTCTAGGTATTGCTGATAACTCTATAATCAAATTCAATATTTCAAATGCTTCTTCTAATTTAGAGATATGGGACGTTTCTGATTTCCACAGTGTAAAAACCATTGAACCAAGCATTAATGGAAGCTCCATGTCGTTTGCCGCAAATGGGGACACTATTAGCCGCTTTATCATTTTCAATCCCAATGATGATTACCTTGAACCAGAATATGAATCAGAAAAAATTGAAAATCAAGACATCCATGGAAATGATGCTGTTGATTATATTATTGTTGCATTACCCGGTTTAATTGAACAAGCCAATGAACTTGCTGATTTTCATAAAGAAAAAAGCAATTATAATGTATTAGTAACTACACCGGAGCAAATCTATAATGAATTCTCGTCCGGCACACGCGATGTTTCTGCAATAAGGGATTTGGCACGGTTCTTTTATAAAAAATATGGTACTGAAGATGAGCATTCTTTAAAACATCTTTTATTATTTGGAGACGGAACCTATGATAACCGTCCTCTTGATGCTAACACAAATTATATAATGACTTATCAATCATCAAATTCTCTAAGCCAAACATCAAGTTTTGTAGGTGATGATTTTTTTTCTTTTCTTGATGAGGATGAAGGAGATAGTGGCGGATTGATGGATATCGGGATCGGAAGATTTCCTGTTATAACAACAGCCCAGGCAGACGAAATGGTTGCCAAGGTTAAATTATATTATTCACAATCCACTTTCCGTCCATGGAGGAATAAGATTTGTTTTGTTGGAGACGATGAAGATAATAATCTGCACATGAACCAAGCCAATCAACTGGCTGAGAAAGTGAATGAGCTTTATCCAGAATTTGCTGTTCAAAAAATAATGTTAGATGCATATAAACAAGTAATTTCTGCTGATGGAGCCACTTATCCTGATGTCACCAAAGCTATATACGATGCCCTTGAATCTGGTGTTTTAATAATGAATTATGTTGGGCATGGTTCTGAAGATGGCCTTGCCCATGAAAGAATAATAGAAAACCAGGATATTCAAGGATGGCAGAATTCTCCTTATTACTCATTGTTTTTAACAGCAACATGTGAATTTAGCAGGTTTGATGACTTAGAAACATCCGCAGGGGAAAATGTGTTATTAAATCCAGATGGTGGTGCAATTGCCTTACTTACAACCACCCGGATAGTTTATGCAAACCGCAATTTTGAACTAAGCAAAAAATTCTACGACAATGTTTTCGAAATAACCGAGAATGGTGAGCGTACTACTTTCGGGGATATTCTACGTTTATCAAAAAATGCAATATCAGATAATAACAAGCGAAACTTTACTTTACTGGGAGATCCGGCATGCCAACTAAATTTCCCCTTATATAGTATCCATACTGATTCTATAAATGATATTCCTGCTGAGAATTATACAGATACAGTAAGTGCTTTTTCTGTTGTAACCATAAAGGGTCATATTGAGGATAATTCAGGTAATCTACTGAATGATTTTAATGGAACTGTTTATCCTCTAGTTTACGACAAAGAGCAAACAATTACAACTCTCAACAATGATGGAGATGGGGCATTTGAATTTAACACAAGGCCTGCCCCTATATTTCAAGGTAAAGCTTCTGTTTCTGATGGATACTTTAATTTTTCCTTTGTACTTCCAAAAGATATTGCCTATAACATTGGTACAGGTAAAATCATTTACTATGCAGAAAATGATTCTATCGATGCACATGGTAATTTTGATGATTTTTACATCGGGGGGAAAGTAAAAACTACGATTACAGATGATGAAGGTCCTGAAATAAGCTTATACCTTAATGATACAAATTTTATTTCCGGAGGAATCTCAGATGATGCTCCGAGTATCTATGCAATATTAAAAGATAATTCAGGTATTAATACGTCAAGTATGGGGATAGGTCATGATATTACAATTGAATTAGATGGGGAACTATCGGAGCTCTATACAGCAAACGAATATTTTGAAACTTTTCAGGATGATTATACATCGGGGACAATTAATTACCCTTTAAGTGATTTAAGTCCCGGAAAATATACTGCCACCCTCAAAGCCTGGGACATCAACAATAATTCTTCAACAGCCAGCATAACTTTTGAAGTTAAAGCCCCTAACGAATTTTACATAGAAAACTTGCAGAATTATCCGAACCCTTTTTCTACCGGAACCTATTTTACTTTTGAGCACAACCTAATTAATGAAAATTTAGATATAACAATTTTAATATATTCTTTAACAGGTGAACTACTGCATGAGATAAACGAAAACCTGTATACAGACGGATATAAAATACCTCCTATTTATTGGAATGGTAACATACAAGGTGGTCATTCCGTAGGAAAAGGACTATACATTTATAAATTAATCGTTAAAAAAGAAGATGGAACAATATCCGAGAACTATAACCGTTTAATCATACTATAGTCAGATTTTGGGAATAAATAAATTAAATTAACTTTGCCGTAGGGTTTAAACATAACATATATTTAATAATGAGGGTTTTAGGTGTTTTTTTATGCATTGCTGTTTTTTCATTAAACAGTTTTGCTCAAATTAGTAAAAGTCAATTAGCTGGGCAGATGAACCCGATTATTTCTTCTGTTGCATTTTTAACTATTGCACCCGATTCCAGGGCAGGTGCTATGGGAGATGCAGGAGTTGCTACTTCGCCAGATATTCATTCACAGCATTGGAATGCAGCAAAATATGCATTTATTGAATCAAGTTCAGGATTATCATTATCGTATGCTCCATGGTTAAGAGGACTTGGTATAAATGACATCAATTTATTATATCTAGCTGGTTATAAAAGATTAGACGATCAACAGGTAATAAGTGGTTCTATTCGTTATTTCTCTCTTGGTGAAATTATTTTTACTGATTTTGAAGGAACAGCACAAGGCAATTATAACCCCAATGAATTTGCTATTGACGCAACTTATTCACTTAAATTATCCGAATATTTATCCGGAGCTTTAGGCTTTCGTTTTATCCGTTCTGATTTAACAGGAGGCCGCTCATTTTCAGGTGGTGCAGAAACAAAAGCAGGAACTGCAGGTGCTGCAGATTTAGGATTTTATTACCAACGAGATGCAAATTTTTCTGATAAAACAGGTCAATATGCCTTTGGCCTAAACATTTCTAACATCGGAACAAAAATCACTTATTCGGATGATGTCCCCTCTGACTTTTTACCTGCAATATTGAGATTAGGTGGAAGATTAACATTAGACATGGATGAATATAATTCATTCTCATTTACATTGGATTTAAACAAATATCTTGTTCCTACTCCTCCAATTTATAGCGACGATGATCCTGATGTAATTGAATATGGAATGGATCCTGATGTACCTCTTTTTACTGGTATAATTCAATCTTTTTATGATGCTCCCGGTGGAGCAAAAGAAGAAATGAATGAAATATTCTATGCAACAGGAGTTGAATATCTTTACAGGGAACAATTTGCCATTCGTGCCGGATATTTTCATGAAAATGAAAACAAAGGAAATAGAAAATATTTTACAATGGGAGTTGGTATAAAATTAAATGTATTTGGATTAGATTTTTCTTACCTGGCCCCTACTTCAGGACAACAAAGCCCTCTTGCAAACACTGTTAGATTTACACTTACATTTGATTTCGATAAATATAACGGCGTAGCAGAATAAATATGAGTTTTAAAATTGGTTTTGGATACGACGTTCATCAATTAAAAGAAAATATCCCATTATTTATTGGTGGAATAAATATACCCCATTACAAAGGTAGTCTAGGTCACTCTGATGCGGATGTACTTATACATGCAATTTGCGATGCAATGCTTGGAGCAGTAAATAAAAGAGATATTGGATTTCACTTTCCAGACACAGATCCTGAGTACAAGGGAATTGACAGTAAAATTCTTCTCGAAAAAACGTATCGTATTATTGAGGATAATAACTATACTATTGAAAATATCGATTCTACAATCTGTCTCCAAAAACCAAAACTTGCTAATTATATCCCAGAAATGCAAAAAATTATGGGGAAAATCTTACAAATATCTCCAGATAATATTTCTATCAAAGCAACAACAACAGAAAAAATGGGATTTGTAGGAACCGAAGACGGAATTTCTGCCTATGCAGTTGTTCTATTAATGAAGAAGGTTCCATAGATATTTGCAATCTATATTAAAATATTTTGCAAATTATTTACTAAATTTATTTGTTTTTATCTTTAGTTGTTCTAATCAATAAAAGCAAATGAAAAAAACTCTCATCTTAGGGGCAAGTACGAATCCTTTGCGTTTTTCTTATAAAGCAATAAAAAGTTTATTACGTAGAGACTATCCTGTTGTTGCTGTTGGCCGCAAAGCTGGTTTTGTTGATGATATTGAAATTCAAACTGGCTACCCTAAAATTAACGAGATCCACACTATAATGCTATATTTAGGGCCAAAAAATCAAAAAGACTATTATAATTATATTATTGGCCTTGCCCCGAACCGAATCATATTTAATCCAGGAACTGAAAACGATGAACTTATTGAGCTTGCTAAAGCAAACAACATCAAAACAGTAATAGACTGTGGTTTAGTTATGATAAATGCGGATACGTATTAATGGAAATTTTACAATTTTCTAATATTGAAGAATTTGAAAAACTTTTGGATAATAACGCTTTATTATTGAGCTATTATTCCTATGAAGCTTGTAGCGTATGCAAAGTACTAAAGCCTAAAGTAATAGAAGTATTAACTGACGAATATCCTAAAACAAATTTTGTATATGTTGATGTAAAGCAACAGCCTGAACTATCAGCCCAACACCAAGTGTTTACTGTTCCAACAATTTTATTTTATGTAGATGGAAAAGAATACTTCCGACTTGGCAGAAATTTCGGTATTGATGAACTACGTTATAAAATTGAAAAAATATATAACCTATATTTTCGAGAATAAATTATCGAGTAAACAAAACCTCTACGTTATCCGTATCCCCACTCCCATCCCTCAGCAGTATAATTATAGATAGTGAATACAAATTCTAAAAAGAGCAAAACAATACTAAAATGAAGAGATTTTTCTGAATTCTAATCGTTGCTAACGATTCTCCCTGAGCCCCTGCCCAACTTTATTATCTCGTACCATCTGAATTAAATGCCGGCGAAACTCTATCTCCGTAACATATATTTTTAAAACCTTTTCAATCGGCAATATTTTCTTAAATTCATTTGTATAATGCTCTAAAAGTTCGGTCTCTTTCTTATGAAACTCAACGTATCTATCTGTAATAGCTTCTAATTCAGTAGAGGAAAGTGATTCTACATTCGTGATATAATAATTTTCTGTTACTTTTCTTTCACTTAAAACTTTATCCTTTTCTGTTTGGTATTCGTCATAAAGTGGCCAAAATAATTTTGCTTCTTCAGTGCTTAATCCAAGTCTTTTTGTAAAAAAAGCAATTTTCTCCTGTTGAATAAGTTTGTATTGTTGTCCTGACACTTTTGATATTCCAGCAAAAAACGTCAAAAGGAAAGTTAATATTACTAATACTGATTTTTTCATTTTATTTTTATTTTTTGCTCTATAAATCTTCTAACATTAGCTCCAAACTCATCTCATCATCTGCCAGATAATTTATTATTTCATCCATCAACTCATCACTAACCTCATTACTATTTTCTCGGGTTTCGCCACTATAATCCATCAAACTTTCCAGAATAAAAGCCTCGTCCATATAATAAATCTCATCTTCCAGCAAATCTGCAAAATCATACTGATTTTGAAAAGATGAATTCTCCGGAATAAATAATTTAACGCCTAAATATCCAATAACTACAACAGTTAACATTAAACTTGCCAAAGCCAACTGAGGACGAATAATTTGAAAGAAAACTGAAAAAATTGATTTTTTATCCTCCTCCTGAATCTTTTCATCAAGACGATTCCTAAATGTTTCAAAGTATCCGTCAGGAACAGAAAAATTATTTTCCTTTTTTATGTCCGACAACTTTGGTACAATATTTTTCAAATCATCAAGTTCCATTTTTCTTTTATTTCTTGCTATTAGATGACTAAAATTACAAAAGGTTTAACTCTCTGTAAGATATTTTTCTATTTTTTTCACTGCATGATGAAATGATGCTTTTAGCGCCCCTACCGATGTTTCTAAAACCTCAGCAATATCTTCATATTTCATTTCATCAAAATATTTCATATTAAACACAATTCTTTGTTTCTCAGGCAAAGTTAAAATTGCCTTTTGTAACTTAAGTTGAATTTCATCTCCATTGAAATCAGAGTCGCTTTCTAACGTATCACTTAACTGGCTTTCTACATCAACCAAGGGCAAAAAAAACTTGGTTTTTCTTTTTTTTAAAAGCCCTAAAGCCTCATTTGTTGCAATCCTGTATAACCAGGTATAAAGTTGTGAGTCTTCCCTAAAATTTTCGAGCCCCTTCCAGGCATTTACAAAAGTATTTTGGAGACAATCATCTGTATCTTCATGATTAATCACAATCTTACGAATATGCCAATATAACCTTTCCTGGTATTTATTAACAATTAAATTGAAAGCGTAATTCCTATTGCCTTCATTTTTATATAACCCTATTAACTCTTTATCAGAATAGACTGACATTCAACCAACCATTTTACGGTTAAACGACTTTTTTATTTCTAAGTTAGACTATAGAACAGTAAAAAGGTTTAATGTTATATTATTTTTTACTCTAATATTAAAAATACAATCTAATAAAGTTGGATTGTAATTGAACTCCCCGATTTTATTTCGAAAGTTTTTTGAATTGTATAAAGAGTCTGCCTTGAATTTTTTGCCCGAAACACAGCCCTGTAATTTCCTGGTTGTAACATAATACTTTCATTCTCAAACTCAGTACTGAGATTACAGATCCACTCCATTTTTCTATCTTTCAGAAGATATAAACTACCATAACCAGCTGAGGATTTTAAAAGATTCGCTATACCTGGCCTGGGAATTTCAACTGTAGTTGTATGGCTTTGCTTGATTTCTACATCTTTAATAATCATATGAGGGAGTATGGGTATCTCTAAATCGTAAGTCCCGACAATATATTTTGTTTCCTCATTAATTTTCTGAACATTTATTGTTTTACCATTTTTTGTAGATTTAACAAAACACATCATATCTCTATAATATGTCCCTCCTTTTGAAGTAACTACCAACTCTCCCTGAGGGGTTTCTGCTGCAATTATGGTGTGTTTTCCAGGGTAAACTTTAAAACTATCCACATATACAGGAGGAATTGTATTTACTGTCAAATCATATGTCACTAATGGATCCAGAACTATAGTATCCGGGTTTCCAAGATTATTGATTGTATGAATATAATTATGTTTTACAGAACCAGACAGGTGATCATAGAAAGTTAAATTAACATTTGTTTCTGTCGGATTCCCATAACCATCTAATAAGTTAACCTGGGCTGTAGTAGAATTTAAAGCCTGAGAGATAACTACCCCGAGTACATTCTCAAACTGATCTTCATCTGCTGCATTGTAAAAATTACCTATGCAATCGAAAGCTTCCTTAAAATTCTCATCGATTCCAATCCCAATAACAAAAGGTTTAAGTGTTATCCCTTTTCGCTGAAGAATATAGGATGCATCGCAAGGATCCCCATCACATGCTTCAACCCCATCTGTAATTAAAATAATTATATTTCTGCAATTATCACATTCTTCAGGAAAATCTTCACCCCCTGCCAGTAAAGATTCGGCTATTGGAGTAGTCCCTTTGGGGTTAATAAACCTCAACTCTTGTCTTATGCGCCCTGCATTATTCTTCCCGAAAGGTACTTCCAACTTAGTATCACTACAATCTTGTGGGGGAACGGGACTCTGATGGCCATAAATTCGAAGAGCCAACTGTACATTCTCTAATTGTTCAAGACTATCAATTATTGAGATTAATAGATTACGGGCAATTACGATTTTTTTGTCGCTCTCCCAATAACCAGCCATACTCTGAGAACCGTCAAAAATAAAAAGGATCCTTGTATCTGGGGGCTCCTCTTTTTTTCCATTCTGCTGAGAAAAAGAGAAATTAAAAATACCTATACACAATACCCAAAGAAAGAATAACTTCTTTTTCATTAACTGATAATTATTTATATCATAACGAAATTATTCAAAAAAAATGTTGAAAGGCTGTTAAAAACTTTAAAACTCGATTTAATAATCTTTTCTATCCTTCTCTTTAAACTTTCTCTTAGCTACCTCTTCACTTGTATAATATCTGATTTTATAACCAGAATAAGCAATAATTATAGATACAATAGGACTTAAAATATTAAAGAAACAAAAAGGCAAATAAAGATGCGTAGGAACGCCTAATACTTTAGCTTGCGTTGCTCCTCCTGTATTCCAGGGAATTAATACAGATGTAACTGTTCCTCCATCTTCAAGTGTCCTACTTAAAACCTCAGGCTTCAGTTTCCTGGTTCTATATGTATCGGCATACATTCTTCCTGGCACAACAATAGATATGTATTGATCCGATGCTGTTATATTAAAAAATATACTGGTTGCTATTGTGGATGCAATTAATGATCCTGTTGACTTTGCTAAACTGATAATTGCATTGGAAATTCTAACCAGCAAACCAGCAGCCTCCATAACCCCGCCAAATATCATTGCCGACATAATTAACCAGATAGTATTTAACATCCCAGCCATTCCACCTGTACTAAAAAGCTCGTTAACAATTACATTTGAACTTGGTATATGAATCTCTCCATACATGGATTTCATAACAGCAATATAAGACGCTTTCCAAAATGCCTGATCTTCACCTCCTCCAATTAAATAAATTATTTCCGGTTGAAATATGATGGCAAAAATACCACCCAATAATGTCCCTATCAATAACGAAGGTAAAGGAGGCATCTTCTTTATAATAATTACGACCAAAATTACAGGAACAAGAAATAACCAAACAGAAATATTAAACTCTGTATTAATAGCATTAAATACACTATCGATATTTGTATTTACCGCAGAAAAATCATAGGTAAATCCTATAATCAAAAATAGTATTAAAGCAATTATCATTGCCGGTACCGTTGTTATAAGCATATACCTTATGTGTGTAAACAAATCTGTCCCACTCATTGCCGGAGCAAGGTTTGTTGTATCGGACAAAGGAGACATTTTATCTCCAAAATATGCCCCTGAAATAATAGCTCCGGCAACCATAGCTTCATTAATTCCCATTGCCTTACCAATTCCCAAAAGAGCTACCCCAATTGTTGCGATTGTGGACCACGAACTTCCTGTTACAAGCGACACCATACCGCTAACAACAACAGCTGTAAACAAGAATATTTTCGGATGGATAACTTTTAATCCATAATAAATAAGCGTAGGAACAACTCCACTTAGGAGCCATGTCCCAGCAATACTTCCAATTAATAAAAGAATAATTATTGCCGGCATTGCCGTACCAATACTCTTCACTATTGATTTTCTTACCTCTTCCCACTTACTACCATTTTTTATTGCAATTACACCAGCAATAGACGCCGCTAGAAGCAAAATAATTTGATTTGAACCTGCAAGAGTGTCATCTCCAAAGAAAATAACATTAAGACTAAGACAGGCTATCAAAAAAATTATTGGAACAAACGACTGCAAAAGAGAAGGCTGAATTTTTCTGGGTTCCATAAGATAATTTTAATATTTTGTTGGTTAAACCTTTTAATTCTACTTGGTAAATCACTATTTTTATATAAAAATTGCAAACATACAAATAATAAGAGCATTTATAGAATGCTTTAAAATAGAAGAGGAACAATTTTTGAATAATCCTAAATAAAAATAGTAACCTTTTAAAAATTGGGCTTATGGATATTGATTATGATTTTTTTCGTGTAGACGAAGCGTATGCCAGGCCACAAAAAGGTAAAATCTTAATTAGTGAACCTTTTCTCAGTGACACATATTTTAAACGTTCTATTGTTTTTCTTACTGAACATTCAAAAGACGGGGCTGTTGGTTTTGTTTTAAACAAACCCGTTAATCTTTCTATAAATGAAGTAATAAAAGACTTTCCAAGTATCAACACGCAAATTTCAATTGGAGGACCAGTTCAAACCAATACGCTACACTACATTCACACTCTTGGCGACATTATTCCGGAAAGCATACCAGTTGTTGGAAATATCTTTTGGGGTGGCGACTTTGATACTCTCAAAGAGCTTGCAACATTAGACTTATTAAAAACAAAACAAATAAAATTCTTTTTGGGTTATTCAGGTTGGGCTTCACAACAATTAGAAGAAGAAATTGAACGTGACTCATGGGTGATAACAGATATTGAACCAGAAATAGTTATGGCTGACAAGGACGACCATTTTTGGAAAGAAATGTTGAACAGATTAGGAGAAAAATATCGCTTATGGTCAACATTCCCGGAAAATCCAACAATGAACTAATCATACGATACTGGCGCACCATATGATTAGTTCATAAACTTTTTATTAAAGTTTTGCTTTTATCTCATATTTAATTTTTGCCCTTACTTCAATAGTATCCGTAATAACTTCATCTATTATTCCATAAGTTTGAATAGTATATTCCGTTTCTTTTAAAAATGCTGCCAAATCATCAGAATTTGGAGACAAAGTAACTTCCCTGGAATCTTCTGGAACAGGGTTTAATTCGGCAATTACTGTTTCCTGGTTACCAGCATCTATAAAAGATGCCCCAAAAGAAGCAATCCCGTTAAAATTAACATCCGTATCTGCATTTATTACTTCGAATGTAGCTTCCTTTAATTTTACCTCATCAATGTTACTTTCATCAAAACCATTATCTTGAAGTTCTTCTGTCAAATCACTTTCTTGTGTTTTGGTTAAAAAAACAACATGCTCTCCTATTTTATCCTGAGGATAAATTTTAAATTCAACATACTTATAATTCGAATCAAATTTTGTTAAATCCCCCAACAATTCCTCACAAGACGATAGAATTAACAATGCGCCAAAGAGAAATCCCACAACCAGTCTAACATTTTTTTTCATGCTTTTTTCTTTGTTTTTTAATTAATAATTTTTGTTTTTTTAATATATAGCACACAAATCAAAAAGATAAGTGTATACTAAAGTTAGCATTTCATAACCTAAGTTTCAAAATATATTGATGAGTGTCTGCTATTATTTGGCTGACATATGTCATTTCAATGTAAGTTGCAGATTGTAAAATCATTTTTATATTTGTGCTATTCATCAACTTTTAAAATCAATATTATGGCAAAAGAAAGAAAACACCCTAAGGGTTTAATGGTTTTATTTTTCACGGAAATGTGGGAAAGATTTGGTTTTTACCTTTTAATTGGGATTTTCTTTTTATATATGACAGAAGGCAAAGATGCTAATTTTCCAGGAATGGGATTCTCTGGAGTAAAAGCAAGCGATATTTATGGTTCATACCTGGCCCTGGTATACCTAACACCATTTATTGGAGGATTATTAGCTGACAGATATCTTGGATACCGTCTTTCAATTACAATTGGCGGATTACTCTTTTCTCTCGGATACTTTGGTTTATCTATTTATAATGAATCCGTTTTTTACATCTCTTTACTTTTAATAATTCTCGGAAATGGATTATTTAAACCAAATATTTCTGCATTAGTTGGTAAAATATACGATTCAAATCCTAAATACAAAAGTCTTAAGGATAGCGGGTATAATATATTCTACATGGGTATAAACCTGGGTGCGTTTATATGCAACTTTATTGCAGCTTATCTTAGAATCAATTACGGATGGGGCTGGGCATTTGCTGCTGCTGGTGTTGGTATGTTAATCGGTGTTATCTGGTTCTGGTTTGGACAAACATATGCAAAAGACATAAAAGAAGTTGATAAAATCTCTCCCCCTAATGAGGGTGATATGTCGATGAAACGAATTTTAGGTACTTTATTTTTACCAGCCATTGTTGCTGCTTTCTTGGGCTGGATTATTCCTGACAACATATTTGGATCGGATTCAACAGATGCTTTCTTGTTCTTTAGCTTGTTTGTTGTTATTTTCTATGTAAACATTTATAGAAAAGCAGATAAAAAAGAAAAACAACCAATTGCAGCTTTGCTTTCCGTTTTTGGCGCCGTAATTGTTTTCTGGGCTATTTTCCATCAAAATGGAGCCGCATTAACTGTTTGGGCAGAGAAATATACAAATCGTGAAGTTCCTGCTGCCGTAGAAGGATCTGTAGTAACATTGGGATTAAACCAAGAAGTAACAACAGAATTAAGAGAAGTCCCAAAACTTGATGTTCATGGGGCGGAATTAAAAGACGAAAATGGTTATGTAATAACAGAATCAGGTCCTCATCCTTATTTTAATAATATTCCTGAGGAAGACTGGCCAGAGTCTGGTAGGTATAATTTAATATCAACAGAATTATTTCAGTCCATCAATCCCGGATTTATTATTTTGTTTACACCGCTTGTTGTTGGATTTTTCAATTTTATAAACAGCAGACGAAGAAAAAAAGGAAAAAAAATAATCTCAACACCGGCCAAAATTGGATGGGGAATGGTTATTACCGCTCTATCTGCTGTAGTTATGATAGTTGCTACAATTGTTTCTAAAAACGGAGATATAAAAGCTTCTGCAGGATGGTTATTTGGAACATATGCTGTAATTACAGTTGGCGAACTTTGTTTAAGCCCAATGGGATTATCGCTGGTTTCTAAACTCAGCCCTCCAAGAATTACAGCACTTATGATGGGTGGATGGTTTTTATCTACCTCAATAGGAAATAAATTATCGGGAGTTTTGTCTGGAATGTGGGATATGTATGAACACAAAGCATATTTCTTTCTTACCAATGCATTACTCGCAATGGTCTCGGTAGTTATAATTTTTGTATTATTACCATGGTTAAGAAGAGTTGTTGAAGAATACGTTGGTGAATAGAAAATAAAATTTTTTTAATTCAACATAGAAAAACCTTTCAGTAAAAATTGAAAGGTTTTTTTTATTCTTTTACCCGGCTTAGCATCAACATAAAAAATGTTATTGCGCCATTAATTATTAGTAATTCAAATCCTATTTGATATCCGTTAAATAGCTGTTCTGAATATCTATTTAGAAAATAACAAATTATAGGAGAAGCTATGGAAATATAAGGAACAAGTTTACCTCTAACTTTCCATGCTGTAAATATCCCAAATGTATATAATCCCAATAAAGGGCCATATGTATAACCAGCAACAGTAAACAATGAACTTATAACACTTTCATTCGTTATTTGATGAAATATAAGGATAACCATTAACAGTAATAAGGAAATTCCTACATGCACAAATTTTCTTGTTGATTTTAAATTCTCTTCGTCTTTCTTATTTGCACCTAAAATATCAATTGTAAATGAAGTAGTCAGTGCCGTAAGGGCAGAATCTGCGCTCGAATAAGCAGCGGCTATCAATCCAATAATAAACAATACTCCAACAACCTTAGGTAAATGCCCGAGAGCTATTAAAGGAAAAAGATTATCTGTTTGTTCTGGGATCGCGATATTCATCTGAGAGGCATACATAAATAACAAGACACCCAGCGATAAAAAAAGAAAATTCACAGGAATCAAACCAATACTTAATGAAAGTAGATTTTTCTTTGCGTCTTTTATATTCTTACAACTCAAATTCTTTTGCATCATATCCTGATCAAGACCTGTCATGGTAATAACAATAAAAGCACCACTTATAAATTGTTTAAAAAAGTGATTGTCTGATTTCCAATCTGAAAAATTCCAAATCCTTGAATATTCACTCTGTGATACACTCTCAATGATACCTGAAAAATCCAGGTTCATTTCTTTTCCGATAAATATGACAGTTAACGTTGCAGATGCCAGCAAAAAAACTGTCTGAAGCGTATCAGTCCAAATAATAGTTTTTATTCCTCCTTTAAAAGTATAAAGCCAGATAAACATAATGGTTACAACTACTGTAACCCAAAATGGTACATGCCAATTACTAAAAATAGACATATGCAATACATTGGCAACCAAATAAAGCCTAAAAGAAGCCCCAACAACTCTTGACGCCAGGAATAAAGCTGCACCTGTCTTATATGAATACATATCAAACCTTGAGTCAAGATAGGTATAGATTGAAGTCAAATTCATTTTATAATAAATTGGAACAAGGACATATGCAACCACAATGTATCCTAAGACATATCCTAAGACCATCTGCATATAGTAAAATGAAGAAGCTCCAACCCACCCCGGAACCGAAATAAAAGTTACCCCGGAGAGAGATGCCCCAATCATACCAAATGCAACAACAAACCATGGGGATTTTTTATCGCCTAAAAAAAATGATTTGTTATTCGCTTTTTTTGAAGTTAAAAAGGAAATAAAAAGTAATAATCCAAAATAAATCAGAATAATTCCTAATACTAATCCTGCATTCATACAATATAATTTTAACATACAAGGATAATGTTTACAAAATAAACGTGCAAGCTTTGTAAGCAGAAGATTGTAACCCTATCTTTGTAAAAAAGAAGTTATGTATATAGAAAAATATCCTTCGAAGTTGTTAGAACAGGCAGTAAAAGAATTTTCAAAACTACCTGGTGTTGGGGAAAGGACCGCTTTACGGCTGGTTTTATACATGCTAAACCAGGAACCCGAATTTTCTTTTACTTTTAGCGATGCTATTAGAAATTTAAGAGAAAACATAAATTATTGCAGTAAGTGCCACAATATCTCTGAAACAGAATTATGCGAAATTTGTGCTTCTCCAAATAGAAACTCAAATATAATTTGTGTAGTTGAAAATTTACGTGATGTTATTTCGATTGAACACACACACCAGTTTGATGGGTTATACCATGTCCTTGGAGGTAAAATATCCCCAATGGATGGTATTGGCCCCAGTGATTTAAATATTGAATCTCTGGTTGAAAGGGTTAAAAATGGAGAAGCAACAGAAATAATTTTTGCATTAAGCACAACGATGGAGGGTGATACAACAAACTTTTACCTCTACAGAAAATTGCAGGGTTTTGAGATAAAGATAACAACTTTAGCCCGAGGCGTATCCATTGGCGACGAACTTGAATATGCAGATGAAATAACCCTTGGAAGATCTATTGTTAACCGACTTGCCTTTGAACCAAATATAAACAAGATTTAACTCTCTTCTTCTTCTTCAGCTTTAGCCATTAATTTTGCTGCCATTGCAGCCCCAACGATTCCTGCATTATTTAATAATTGAGCTGGGACAACTTTGGCTTTAACTGTAAGGTGTTCAAAAAATTTCTCTTGTTTTTTACTCACACCTCCACCAATAATAAAAAGATCAGGCCAGAAAAGTGATTCTATATAATTTAGATATTCATCAAATCGTTTTGCCCAGTCATCCCAAGAAAGTTCTTCCCTCTTTCTTGTTGCATCTGAAGCATAAATTTCGGCTTCATTACCATTTGGCATAATAACATGTCCAAGCTCGGTATTTGGGACTAGCTTCCCTCTGGAAAAAATAACAGAGCCAATACCTGTACCTACAGTCAATAAAAAAACTGTTCCTTTAACATTTTTCCCTGCGCCAAATTTCATTTCAGCTAAGCCAGCAGCATCAGCATCGTTTACAGTATAAGCAGGAAGTTTTGTTATTTTACTTACATGTTTATTTACATTTGTGTTAACCCATCCTTTATCAATATTAGCAGCGCTAAGAGCAACTCCGTTTAACACAACTGCAGGAAATCCAATTCCTATTGCCCCATCCCAACTAAAAAAATCTGCGATCTCTTTTATCACTTTCGCAACACTATCTGGTGTTGAAGGCGAAGGAGTAGGTATTCTGTGACGTTCTGTTACTAACTCTCCTGTTTTAGTGTTTACAATTGCACCTTTAATTCCTGAGCCACCAAAATCAATACCTAAGATCTTTTTTAGTTTCATCTTAAATTGGATTTAAATTTTAATTATGAAAATGCAAATTAGTAAAATTTTTAATCTAAAAGTGGAAAAACATATTTTTCAAGAGAAATTAATTTATAATTTATTCTTAATATTGTAGGTTCTAAACCTTTAATGCGAGAAATAACGAATAGTTTTGTAAAACCCGTGTCAAAAAGAATAAATCATGGATATTCATATTGTTAACTTACTGAAAACCAACAACCGTGTTATAATTCCAGAATTTGGAGCGTTTATAGTAAAAAGTGGCTCTCCTAGGACTATCGTTTTTAATGAATTTTTAAAATACAACGATGAAGTTTTGTTGAAAGAAATATGTAGGGCAGAGAAAATATCTGAAGACGAAGCAACAACCCAACTTGAAAATTATACGCGAGAATTAAATTCCCAATTAGATTTAGGGCAGCTCCATAAAATTGAAAACCTTGGCACGTTAAGTAAAGATAGTAATGGCAGGGTGCATTTTGAAATGTTAGAAGGTGCCGGAATTGATAACGCACCTACTCCGCAAAAAAAAGAGGAACAAAAACAACCTGAAAATTTTTCAACCCCTGTAACCAATTCAATAAAAGAAGAAAAAGCTAAAAAAGAGGTTTCATCTACAAATGAAATAAAACCTAAAGTGACAGAACCCGTAAAAAAGGCTGAAGAGAAAAAAGATATTGTGGAAAGCAAAAAAGAAAGTGGCGAAGCTCTAACAAAAGAAGAGATAATGAAAGAAGGTGAACCAAAAGAAAAGTCTGTCCCCAGCACAATAAATGACGAAAAGAAGAAGCCTGTAACTGTAAACGACAAATTAAAATCGTCAGTTTCTTCATCTAAACCTAATGAAAGGGTTACTCCTCCCAGGGCTGCTGTTCAAGAAAAAAAAGAAAATCCGCTCACAAATTATTTGAACAACAACAAAAATGTTGTTTGGTATAGTTTAGTTGCTGTTATACTTGTCGGTATAGCAATTTGGTTCTTTTTTAACAAAGAATACTTATTTGATTCTTCAAATAAGAAAAAAACAGCTCAAACAGATGAAATTGTAATTCAACCAGATACAGACGACACAAATGTTTCTGAAAATGAAGAAACAATAAGTGAAAACAGTAAAGAAATTAAAGAAGAGATTAACGATAATGAAGTTGTTAAAAAGGAACCAGAAGTAAAAAAAGAAACTCCAGCTGCAAAAAAAACTGATTCGAAACGATATTATTTAGTTGCCGGCTGTTTTCAACAAGAAAAGAATGCTGATAATTATGTTGAATACTTGGTTGGACAAGGTTACAATTCCGAAAAATTCGGAAAATACGGTGGTTTATATGCTGTAAGCTTTAATTCATATGAAAGCTTTTCTGAAGCACAGAAAGAATTAAACAAAATTAAAAAAGCAACTGAATCTCAAGCCTGGATTTTATATTACTAATTTTATTGTGGTCAATTTAAAAATAGAACCACGTTGAAGCAAGAGGAAAAATTAACATTTCTAAATAAAACAAAATATCTATACATCTCTCTTATTAAGAGAGTATTTCCAGGGTATTGGGAAAGTAAAGAATATTTTAAGGAGAACAATATCTTTGATGATTTTTCTAATGAACTAAAAAAAATAAATCAGAGACGTACGAAATATGCCGTGTTTTTTATTCTCCTTTTAATTTCTTACTATATTATTAATGATTTTATTCCATCAAAGATTTGGACAAAAGAACAAAAGCACATCTATCTTACCATTGATTGCATTTTCTTCTTTATACTTGTCATCCTGCTTTTTGCTGTTTCCTTAAAAATAAAAATTTTAAAATCCCTTGAAGTTCAGCATATCGTTACTCATACCCTAATTGTATCTATCATTCTATGGTCGACAGCAATTTCAAGTATTGAGACAAACCAGTTGAACTATTTCGCCACCTATATTATTACTTTGATTGCATTATCGTTTTTCTTTCATCTAAAAAGTATTGTTCATGCTATATACCTGGCAATAGGATTTTACCTTCTGATGTTTCACTATTCATGGAACAACAACTTTTTTAGTTCAGAAGCAGGAGCTTATTATGAAATTGTAATCATTATATCTATAATGACTTTTATTATAGCGAGAATACTGATTGTTGCAAGAATGAATGCCTTTATGGCACATCATAAACTAATAATATTAAACGATACACTTGATAAAAAAGTACACACGAAAACCAGGGAACTTACAGAGGCTAACAAAGAACTGGAATATGAGATAGACATAAGAAAACGATACCAGGAAAGCCTTACAAAAGCAAAAAGAAAGGCTGAAGAATCAGATAGATTAAAATCAACCTTCTTAGCTAACATGAGCCATGAGATAAGAACACCTATGAATGGCATTCTAGGTTTTTCTGAATTACTTAGCAAACGAGAAGTAAGCCCTGAAAAAACAAAAAAATATCTTACTCTAATTTATTCAAACTCCAAACAACTACTAGTCCTTTTAGATGATATTCTTGATATATCAAAAATTGAAGCTAACCAATTAAAAGTATATCCGGAAGAAACTGAGATTACCCCTATACTGGAAAATGTACAGGAATTTTTTGTTGAGGTAAAATCAAGAATGGAAAAAGAAGCCATTGAGATAAAACTTGAGATTCCTGAAGAGGATAAAAAAACATCTGTTTACGCAGATCCTATAAGATTGGGTCAAATACTAAATAACCTAACAAAAAATGCCATAAAATTCACCGAAAAAGGAACGGTAACTATCGGGTATAAAAAAAACCTGAACGAAACAAAATTTTATGTGAAAGATAGTGGTATTGGAATCCATGAGTCTAAACTAGAATTTATTTTTAATCGATTTAACCAGGTTGACACTAACAATGAGAACAACCAGGGAGGAACCGGTCTTGGCTTAACTATTTCTAAAGGATTGGTTGAATTGATGGGCGGTGAAATTTGGTGTGAATCAGAAATAAATAAAGGATCAACCTTCTATTTTACCCTACCAAACACACGAACATACTTAAACAAACGATTCAACATAGATTTAATAACATACCAGGGAAAAAAATTATTGGCAAACGCGACTGTCCTTTTTGTTGATGATAATGAAGCTAGTTTTCAAACAATAAAAGAATATTTAGAGCCTTATGATGTTAAAATCTATCACGCAAGAAACAGCAAACAAGCGGTAGCAAAATGTGCATCAAGCTCAAATATTTCGGTTGTTATTATGGATCTTCTGTTAAATAAAAAAGAAAGCAACCAGGCTATAGAGTTAATAAGAAAATGCAGGGAGGATTTACCTATCATCGCGCAGACCTCAAACACAAAATATCTTGAAGATACAGATATATGGGATGATATAATCTTAAAACCGATAAAGGAAAAAGATTTAATAACAACATTAATTCGTAATATCCCTACTATTTAATTTTGGAAGGAAAGGCTTCATTTTCAATAGTTAAAAAAGAATAAAGTTATTCTATTAACTTCTTCATTTTTTGTACAAGAATGTCAACCTGGAATGGTTTACTGATATAATCATTCATTCCTGCTGCGAGACACGTTTCTTTGTCGCCTGCAAGGGCATTTGCCGTAATTGCAATAATGGGAGTTTGCGAATTACTACTTAGCTCTAACTCCCTAATCTTTTTTGTAGCAAGAATTCCATTCATAACCGGCATCTGGATATCCATTAAAATAAGATCGTATCTTGAAGTGCCGAATTTATCCAAAGCTTCTTTACCATTATTTGCGACATCAATATTCTTTACCAGTTTTTTTAGACTTAAAATAACAATTTTTTGGTTTATTAAATTGTCTTCAACAAGCAACAAATTAGCATCTGCAATTTTAATTTTTTTAGCGCTTTTAATTAAGTTGTTATCGCCCCCTTCCAATGATACTTTTTTTGCTTTATCAGCTTCAGGTTTTTCAAAACTAATTATAAAAGAGAAACTTGTATATCCTTCCCCACTCTCAATAGATAAGCTGCCATTGTTGAGCTCAAGTATTTTCTTTGCAATTGTTAAATCGCATAAAGGAATTTCCTCAATTATATCCTTCTTACTATTTGAAAACTTAAATTGTGATGATTTATCTGCGATATCTTCTTCTGGCAGAGGTAATGTTGAATCACATGATATATTCGATATTAAACGGATATCCGAAGATCCTTCATTACTTTTCATTAAGTTCAGGCTAACATCAATCGTTGTTTTTGGATTTTGTGAGTGGTCGATAATATTTTCAATAATATTTAAAAATATTTGTTTAAGCCTTAAAGGATCTCCATAAACACGGAGATTTGAAATATCATTGTTGATATTTAACTTTATATTTACCTTGTCTTTATTATGCTCACCTAAAATATTTATAGACGATTTAATGGTTGGGGCGACATTGAATGTTGACATACTTGATGAACTTGCAGTAAATTCAACGTTTGTAACTTTAACAATGTTATTAACAACATTAACCAAAGTAGAAGTGGATGCTATTATTGTATCCATTAAATCTTTTTGGTTATCACTAAATTTAGTTTCATTTAGAAGGTTTGCAATAACCATTATATTATTAAGCGGGGTTCTTATCTGGTGGGAAAGATGAGAAATGAATTCATCTTTAATACGATTATCTTTTTTTAACTCAACCACTTTTTCTTCGTGAATCTTTTCCCTGATTTTTTTTAAAATTTCAAATGCATAGAATAAAATATGGGCAATTAAATAACAACCAAATATTTTTATTACAAATAAATAGGAATAATCAACAAATGCTTCACTAAAAGTTTTTTGAAAAATTAGTATCCCCGCTGCTATAACAATAAATACAACAGAAAGTTGATTGCCTATTTTTTTACCCTTTAATGAAAAAGAGACAACAGGAAAACTAAATATCCAGAAAATTCCAGCCAAGTTATAGGGAAGCCGTAATATATTATAAATACTTGCAATTAAGAACGCTATAAGGATTAAATTAACAGAACTATTTATCTTTTCAACTTTGGACGCATAGAGAGTAAGATTTACTATCAATAAAATAAAGGGTATAACAAGAATTAAAAGACTTAGCTGTTGTGTATTTATAAAATCAATTACCAGAGAGAAAGTAAGTAATATAACTCCAATAATGTTAAAGATGCGAATCAATAGTAATTGTACTATTTGGTTTTTATCTTCTATTTTAATACTGGTGCTTAGTTTTTCAAATATTTTGGTTAAAAATGACATTTATAATCTGTAATAAATTGCTTAATTTTTGCTGTTAATTTATTTCTCTAAAATTAGAGATTTACAAAGAAAAATAAAACATTTTTTGATTTAATCAGCTTTATTAATGTTATACGTTAGTAATTATTTGGGTAAAGTTATTAAGTCTTATTATTAATTATGCCGTAACTTTGAATTTAAGGAGGAAAAAATATGCGATTCTTTGGGATTCTTATTGTATCATTTATTTTTAATTTTTATGGTTTCGCTCAAGAAAATGAAAATTCAACAGGAACAAAAGAGATAAAATTTGCCGATGGGATATTTTTAAATTTTGATCAGGTTAAAAATAATTCTCCGGTCCCTAAATCAAGGCTTATTACAACAACAGGATATAATGATAGAGATTTCTTTTATGAATTAACAAAATCAAAGGCGATTTCTTTTTTTGATAATTACGGCACAAAACAAACTGTTGAAACCAAGAGTATCTGGGGATATTCTAATAATGGAGTTTTGTATATTTATCTCAATAGTACATTTAACAGGATAACTTTTGTTGGAAGCATCTCTCATTTTGTAGCAAATCTAACAACTTACAACAATAATTATTACGACCCATATTATTATAATTCTTATTCGTACTATAGAAATACCTACCCTTATTATCCATCAGACAGGCAGACAGAATTAAGGCAATATGTTTTGGATTTCAAAACTGGCAAAGTATACGATTATGACGAAAAAAGCGTTAGTGTTTTATTGATGAATGATCCAGAGCTTCATGATGAATATGAAGCTTTACGAAGAAAAAAAAAGAAGCAACTTAAATTCTATTACATCCGTAAATACAACGAAAGAAATCCATTAGAAATAAATAATCAATAAAAAGAAAAGTCATGAAAAAGGCCGTTATTACTATCGTACTAGTTGTTATAGGGAAGATATTGTTTGGTCAAGAATATGTACCTACTAAAGATGATTTAGATAAGTTTTACAAAACTAAAACAATGGTGGTTTATGAAAAAAACCCCATGTTAGAGTATAACTTAATTATTGAAGAAGTTATATCCAATGAATGGAAAATAACGGACTATGAATTTGTATCTTACAAAGATTTTAATGAGAAATACCGTTTTGATCCAAATCTTTCTTTCTTAGTAATGACAGATGTTGTGTTTACAAAAGATAATACCGGGGCAAAGTATAAATTCTTGCATGTTCTATTAGGTGGCGATTTTAATGATGTTAGAGATATGCCAACAATATGCTCTGTGCCTTTATCATACAGTAATGTTGAAGAAGAAAGTTATATTTATAAATTAAGGACATTGCTTCGTTTTACTCAAAATCACATAAAGTTAATTACAGAAGATCCATCAATTATTTCTTCAAATGTATTTAAATACTACAACAAGAATATTAAAGGAATAAAAGGTAAAACACTATACCTTGTAAAAGAAGAGTTGGCAGATGATGTAAATACAATTGCCAAGATAAAAAAGGTTTATCCATTGGAATTTAAATTGGCAACCCGTGAAGAAATAGAGGAATTAATTATTAAAAAAGATCCCAATACTGTTTTTTTGCATAAAGTAGGTCCAGAAGGAACACATCTCTCTGCAAGGTGTTACAAAATTATAATAGGTGCAGCAGATGCAAATTTCTATTATTTTGATTATCACATGATAGATCCCAAAAGTCCAGATGGTTTTTTGAAATCTGATTTTAAAAAATTATCTAAGGCAAATGATTAAATATTAGTAATTAAAGAATATCCTAACCTTATGAAAAAGTTATTTATCCAATTTATTTTGATATTATTCCTTATTATACCTAATGCTTTGGGAAATTCGCCATTTCCTTCAAAGGAGCAAGTAGGAATGTTTATAAACTCAACAACATGTTTTGTGTTAGAGAAAAATCCTTTAGCGTATAATATTATACTAAAAGAAGCTGTTGAAAAAAATTGGACTATCACAGATTATGAGTTTATTGATGTAGCTGAGTTTGAAGAAAGAAGGTTTAATTCGAAATATTCTTTTATGTTTATTTCAAAGTTAGGATTTGAAGATGAAGATATCACATACAATATTTTAAATCTTACGTTAGGGGATACAGCGAAAGAACTTGCTGGGATGCCGGAATTCTGTGCAATTCCGGTATCTTACAGCGATGATAAATCCATGAGTTACGATTATGCCGTTGGACCGATGCTGCTATTTATGCAAAACAGGGTTAAAGAAATACAAAAGAACTATTTAATGATGTCGGTTAGTAGTTTCAAGATTTACAATAAAAACAAGAAAAAAGTAAACCAGATGGAATTGCTCGTAGATCCGGATGATCTTTCTGAAGAATTCTCCGGAGAGGATGAGTTTAAAAATTTGTACAAGGGAGTAGTAAATCTTATGTCAAAGAATGAAATAGAGACGAAAATTGAAGATAAAGATAAAAACACACTATTCCTGCATGTTGTAAAGCCATTGTTTGATGACTCCAGAGGAAGATGTTATAAAATGATTTTTTCAAGTTCAGGAGATTTATATTTTTACAATTATCATTACATTGATAGAGATAATCCTTCAGGGTTTCTTAAGGATGATATAAATAGCTTGAATTAAAATGCTTGTAAAAATCACGAAAAGTCTCTTAAACAGTCTTACAGAAACAGCAAAAACATTACCTCGCAAAAGAAAGAATTATAATTTTCATAGGGAAAATTCAGATACGTTGCAGCGTATGCTTAACGCAATGGAACCTGATACATATGTTCAGCCCCATAAACACGAAAATCCGGATAAGCGGGAAGTCTTCCTGATCTTAAAAGGAAAAGCTGTTGTAATATCTTTTAATAATTATGGAGATATAGATGATTGGATATTATTAAACGGACAAACAAATTTTGCTGCTGAAATCCCTGAAAAAATTTGGCATACAATTATAACATTAGAGCGAGGTACAGTTGTGTACGAATTAAAAGACGGACCCTATGAACCCATTGATGATAAAAACTTTGCACCGTGGGCACCATCTGAAAATGATCCTGAATGCGATAACTATAACCAGGAATTATTAAAACAAATTGGACTGGCATAATACAGTAATTTTATTCCATCCAAAAAAAATTATAGCTTTGCCATCCAAATTTCAAAAGAAATATTTATGGCAGTAAATAAGCCTTCTATTCCAAAAGGCACAAGAGATTTTTCTCCTGTTGAAATGCTAAGGAGAAATTATATATTCAATACAATAAAAGATATTTACCAGCTTTATGGCTTCGAACAAATTGAAACCCCGGCAATGGAGAACCTTTCTACTTTGTTAGGTAAATATGGTGATGAAGGCGATAAGCTGCTTTTTAAAATTTTAAATTCAGGCGATTTCCTTTCAAAAGTTGATAAAACAAAATTGGGGGAAATCGATGCAAATAAGTTGTCTTTAAATATTTGCGAACGGGGTTTACGTTATGATTTGACCGTGCCATTTGCCCGGTTCGTTGTTCAACACCAAAATGATATTACGTTCCCGTTTAGACGCTATCAGATACAACCGGTTTGGAGAGCAGACAGACCACAAAAGGGACGTTATCGTGAATTTTATCAATGTGATGCAGATATTATTGGTTCTAATTCTTTAATCAATGAGTTGGAGTTAATCCAGATTGTCGATGAGGTTTTTAAACGACTTGATATCAATGTTGTTCTAAAATTCAACAATAGAAAACTATTGGCTGGGATTGCAGAGGTCATCAATGCTCCTGATAAAATTGTTGATATTACTGTTGCGATAGACAAATTAGATAAGATTGGGATTGAAAATGTACGTACAGAATTAACAGAAAAAGGGTTATCCCAGGAACAGATAGAAAAACTTAATCCTTTATTTGAAGCTCAAGGTTCTCTGGAAGAAAAAGTGAGTTTTCTAAAGCAATTCTTGTCAGGTTCACAAATCGGGGAAAAAGGAATTGAAGAGGTTGAGCAACTTCTTTCTCTTTTAAAAAATATTAAAATTAAAAACGAAGTAGAACTCGATTTAACTCTTGCCCGGGGATTAAACTATTACACAGGAGCTATTTTTGAAGTAAAAGCAAAAGATGTTCAGATAGGTAGCATTTGCGGTGGTGGACGATATGATGATTTAACCGGTATTTTCGGTTTAAAAGATATTTCCGGAGTAGGTATTTCTTTTGGCGCAGACAGAATTTATGATGTGTTGTTACAACTGGATAAATTCCCCCAGGAAACATCACAATCTACCCAGGTTTTGTTTATTAATTTTGGAGATAACGAAATTGAATATTGTTTGCCTATTGTTTCGGAATTAAGACAGAAGGGGATTCGTACTGAGATTTATCCGGACAGTGCTAAGATGAAAAAACAGATGACGTATGCAAATAACAAAAACATACCTTTTGTTATTCTTGTTGGCGAAAATGAAATGAATGAGAAGGCTGTTACCATTAAAGACATGAAAGAAGGAGCCCAGAAAAAAATATCTAAAGATAAGATTACTGAGTATCTCGCTAATTTGGCTTAATGAATTCGTCCTTCCTTTATTGAGAATTTTTTAGTTAAAGTGGATTTTGCAATACCGTCGGATATTACAATTAAATAATCATTAAGTTGAATTGTTTCTCCGGCACTTGCATTTTTTATTAGCCGATAAACGCCATTTTCTTTTCTGCTGATTCCTATCAAAACGGTATTGTACGTTTTTTTCATGTCAATAAAAACATCTATATAATCCTGGTTAACATACGGATTATTTTCTGTCACCATCAATTCAAGGATATCTGTAGCATCTTGATCTGAGGAAGTAGTAATAAGATCTTCTGTGTAATGAGCAACATCAGGCTCGAAAATATAGCTGGCGATTAAACGAGAACTTAATTCTTTTTCTGATATTACATAGTTTGCACCGGCACTATAAAAAGTATCTTTCAATTCTGAGTTGGATAATGAAACAACTGTATTAATTGAAGGATAAACTTTTTTAATATTCAGTAAGTAAACCAATGCTTTCGAATCATTTGGCAGATTTAGAAATACAGAGCAGGTCTTTTCAATATTGACTTTTTTAAAGTCTTCAAAAGCATTTAAATCAGAGAATAGCGTAAAAACTTTATCCCCGTAATTTGTATGGATCAAATCAATATTATCTTTAAAATCTGTAATAACAGCTATACTTTGATTGGCATTTATAATTTGATCCGCGATAAGTTTACCGAAATTGTTCCAACCAATAATAACGATGTGATTTTCCATATTTGTTCCAAATTGACCGTATTTCTTTTTTTCCATGTATTCACGAATTTTATTTGTGAGGTTACCAATGACATAGCCTAACAGGCCAAAACTAAACAAGACCAGGATTAAACCAGTAATTCGTCCAACAAAGGTTATTGGATAATAATCGCCATAACCAACAGTTGTAAGTGTTACTACTGAAAACCAGATAACATCGAAAAAGGTTTTAATTGAAGCGTCTTCCTGGTTATGTTCGAAAATCCATATGATGAATAGAAGAAGAAAGAAAAAAACAACACCCGTAAGTGTTCTTAAGATGATTTTTATGTTTTTTGAAAGTTTCATCAATACAAAACTATTCGTTTATGTTGAAAAACTCATTTATAAATCAATTCTTTTTATAATAGACAGAAGCGAGAATATATCCGGCAACTGCACCACATATATGTCCTTCCCATGAAACATAAAAATTGTTGGGCAACAGCCCCCATACTAATCCACCATATAAAATAATAACCAACACAGAAATTAAGATGCTGGCGATTTTCTTTTTGTAAAAACCGGCAAATATCAGGAATGATGCAAGGGCATAAATAACGCCACTCATGCCTATGTGAATTGCAGGTCTTGCAAAAATCCATACAAGTGTGCCAGAGATAAGTATAGAATAAATAAAAACCCTAAGTGCGTATTTTGTGTAAAATAAAAATACCATTGAGCCTAAAACAATAAAAGGAACACTGTTTGAAATAATATGAAAAATATTAGCATGAAGAAAGGGGGAAAATATAATTCCCCAAAGGCCATGTGCTGTTCGGGGATATATGCCAAATCGGTTAAGATTAACAGGTAAAATTAAATTGATGGCAAAAACTGCCCAGAATAAAAACAGGATTATTAATACAGGTTCAAGTTTTTTCATGTTATAAAGGGTCTTATTATTCGCTTTTAATCAAACATTGTTTTTCTAGTAATTTTATAAACTGTTTGTTTTTTTTTTCGTTACAGCTACTAATTTCAATATATGTTTTATTTGCTTCAGGGAAAGAATGAATAGCCAGGTGGCTTTCTGCCAATAACCAAACAGCCGTATAACCCTGTGGTGAATAAGAATGTTCAATTGCATTAATAATATTGAAACCGGCTTCTTCTAATAAACGGTTCATTAGTTTTTTTAAAAAGGTTTCGTCTGTATTATCTACCCAGGTGTTATAATTATAAATCTTTGCTTCCATTAAAATAAATCTGGTGCAAATTTAATGTTTTTAAGAGACTGATAAAGCGTGTTTACTTTTTCTCAAACCCCATAATCTCCCTAATATGATCCGAGTTCAGCTTTGATGTTAACATTTCCAGCAACAATAATGCAACATCAATTGCAGTAGAGGGATTCCAGGAGGTAATAATATTATCGTCAACAACAATGGGCTGATGAACTACATGGACCCCAAATCCTCTCAATGCATCCCGGCGAATGTCACTGTTGTATACGGTGCCTTTTTTGTCTTTTAATATACCACTTTTTCCAACTGGCAGTGCGCCTACACAGATTGATGCAATTATTTTATTGTCTGCTTTGAAATTGCGAATTAAAGAAAGGAATTTGTCATTATACGCATCATTGTAAAAGCCATAAACCTCAAATCCGCCAGGGATTGCTAATGCATCAAAAGAGTTGACATCTATTTCATCAATAATATAATCAACAATAAACCGCTGGTTAAATGAACTTTTTATTTCTTTTTTCAAAGCACAAGTATACAATTTTGTTGTACGATCCCCTTCTTCGAGGTTCCATCCTATAACATCAATAAAAACACTTGCTTCAAAAGTTTCAAAACCATCAGCTAAGAGCAATAAGACTTTTTTCATTCGATTAATTTAATAATTCTCTTTTAAGAAAACCTCCTAAATCTTCCTCACAGGAGGACTTGAAGAGAAACTACATAATGCATTTACTTGCATATTGTTAATATCAAAATTACAGAAGGTTCCCTTCGGAGAAGATTAGTCTATATAATTAAAATTTTAATTCTTTTTGTTAAAGAACTGGTTAATCCAGAATAGTATAGCAACTACGGGGATTGAAAATGAAATAATCCAGGGGGCAATGATGCCTGATTTTGAAAATCCGGCTCCTAAAAGCGATATGTTTATTAAGTAGAAACCAACCTGTCCGGTAGTCCAATTGATACTAAATTTTATAAATCCAAATAAAGCTCCAAGTACCCATAAGCCTTTTGTACTAAGGTTAGCTTTAACCATAAAAGATAAAGTGACAATAATAAAAATGGGAATCAATATTGTCAGGGCTAGAAACAGATAGTGTAAGAACCCTTTTTCGTGAAGCGTAAAAGCATAATCATTAGCCAAAGATTCATCTAATAACTTACTCTCAAATCCATTTATTATGAGTTTGTTAAACTGCTCCTGGATTCCAACTGTGAAATACAGGAATTTGTCTCCAACAAAATATTCGTAATCAATTTTGTAATTAGAAAATTCATAATCACCAGACGTTTTTGTCTTTCGGGCTTTAACAATCCGGGAAGAATCTAAGTTGAAATTTGAGATAGAACTATACGTGTTATTTAAGACTTGTTTAATACTATCTTTATTTATCTCCGATTCATTAAGAGTTAAACAAGAATCAATTTTTCCACTCTGAACTAAGGAAATATAATCAGTAGCAAATTCATCCACTTCATTTGGAATAACTTTTCTGAAATCAACCTGAGGATTGCAACTAATTAATCCAATAGCTAAAATCAGGGAGAGATAAGATAATAGTTTCATTCTTATGTTTTCTTTTATTGCAAATAAGGATACAAAAATAGACAATTGTATTTATTATGTCTTGCTAAACATAAATACTTAATTGAAGTTGATAAGTATAAAAAATGCAAGTGTCCCGTTGTTACAGAACGAATATTTTAGGTTGAAATTTCTGTGAAATTTTGTCTCCTTGGCGTTTCTTTGTGTGCTTAGCGGTTTAATATTTAACCACGAAGAGCGCAAAAAAACATAAAGAAAAAATCACCGGAGATATTCAATTTTTCTTTTGGGTCATTTAAAAATGATGTTGATATACAGCAAAAGTATTGATGTTTAGATAAACCAAGTCAGACTAAATTTTATTCAACAATAAATATAGCTCTTGCAACACCTGGATATGTTCCATCTGTTAATTTGGTTTCTATTCCATTTTTCCAAATTTTAGCAATACTCACGCCATCTTCTCTTTCAGTGCCAACAGTGTAAATGTCAGTTTCTGAGGTGCAAATATCATATGCAAATGAGGAAAATGCTCCGTCAGTCAATTCTGTTGCCTCTCCATTCTTCCAAAATTTAGCAATATTTCCATTTTCTCCTGCAACATATACATCTGTACCTGATACATATATTGATTCTGCTCTTGAATACTGTGAATTATCGTTGCCTCCAAGAGTAATAACAGAACCATTTTTCCAGAATTTAGCAAGATGTATATTGGTAGAATAATGTGCTTCGTATCCTGAAACATAAACATCATTTCCCGATATGTACACAGAGTATGCACAACCATTTGTTGTCCCATTCGTTAATTCGGTATTAATGCCGTTTTTCCATACAACAGCTTTTGTTTTACCAATTGAAGAATCATAGTTATAACCAGCAGTATAAATATCATTACCCGATATTGCAATAGAATTAAAGTGAGCATTTTCTGGATCACTAGATTGTATTATTATAACTCCATTTTTCCAGACTTTACCAATAGTTTCGCCTGTTGATTCGTAATATTCATACCCTGCCACATATACGTCAGAACCTACTACACAAATAGAAGAAGCAAACCCATTTGTAGTTCCATCGGTTAGTTCAGTGGCTTCTCCGTTTTTCCATATTTTTGCGACAATTTTTGAAGAAGAATTGTATTCATGTCCAGCTACATATACATCAGAACCTTCAACATAAACTGAAAGTGCGTATGCTTTTTGAAAACCATCTGATAGACTTGTTGCTTCACCATTTAACCAAACTGTAGCAACCCTATTTCCGTATGCATTTTGAGTATCTCCTGCCACATAGATGGCAATACTTTGTCCGGTAAGTGCTATTGAGTGAGTTCCTAAATTATCATTTATAGTGAGCGATGCAGACTTGTCTCCACCTGTTGTAGGGGCATAGTTTATATCAAAAGCATAGCTTGCCCCCGCAGCAATAGTAGTTTCAATAGCGTCTGTACTGAACTCCTCTGCATTGGTCCCTGATAAACTTACACTGGTTATTTCCAGTGGCGATCCTCCAGTATTGGATATTGTAAAAGTTTGGCTAATCGTACTTAGAGCATCTGTTTTTCCAAAATCATAGCTGTTTTGATCGATTGAGAATTCTGCCGGTTCGGGATCTTTGTCTTTACATTGAGAACAAAAGATTGCGATTGCAATCAGTAACATAGCGCTTAAAAAATTTGGTTTCATATTAATTGTAGTTTTATGGTGATTATATAATATTTTTTATGAGTTTAACGCCGATAACGCCAGTATGCATATTTTTATTAAAACTTAAAATACAATTGGTATTGTTCGCTCCGTAAATATAGTAATTATTTGTGTGTTAACGTTATGAAGATATTTTCTTCGTGGTTCTTTGTATTCTTTGCTGTTTAATGTTTTAACCACGAAGAGCACAAAGGGGCGCAAAGGTTTTTATTTGTTTTAATTTCTTGCTAAGTTATTTTTGTAAATAAATCAATTTAAGATTCTGGTCGATTTTTCTTCTTTATAATCTACGTAGCCCAGTTTTCGATAAAAAGCTAAATTTTTTAAACTTTTATTTCCTGTAAATAATTCAAAGGTTGAGCAATGTGAAAATTGCATTTCAATTTCTTTCATTAAAAGACTTCCTAATCCCTGGTCCTGAAAACCAGGTTTTACCATTAGCTTGCCTATTTTACAGATTTCATTAACTATTTCGCCCCTTACAGAACCAACAATTTGTTTGTTAATTTCTGCTTTCAATACAACTCCATTTTTCCAGTCATTTATTAAAGAATCAATATCCTGAGTTAAAGGTGGTATATTATAATTTTTGTAAATACGAGCTTCCTGTAAATATGCTTCTTTTTGTAATAAAAGAATTTTGTTCAAATCAGTGAGGGAGGCTTTATTAATTTTGATATCTGTAATCATTGCTTTGATAAATTTAATTGGTTAGATTTAAGATTGTTAATTCAATAATTTACTAATATAGCCATTACAATATGAGAATATTTTTTTATGTTATGATGCTGCTTATCATAAATTTTAATGTAAAGGAACAGCCTACAGATTATAAATCGATTAGAGACAATATTGTAACTTTTCGCTGTGGTAAAGTTGATATAGATATTGTATATCAAACAAAAGAGAAACTATTAAATATAAATAGTTCAGCAATTTCAAGTAATATATTTTTATATTATAAAGATATTGCAGATTGTTACTATAGGATATGGGGAAAAACGAAAGATGTTGAGGACGCATATTTAGCAATAGATTTTAATAAAAAGTCAATAAACAAAAACAAGGAATATTCAACAGGGTATTGGGACATTGCTTTGATATATTACTTTCTTGGAGAGTGCAATAGTGGAGATAACTATTGGGAGCAATATAAAATAGAAGAAAGAACCTTCAGAAGGAGACCTGGAACAAATAAAACAGCTGCAAGAACTCTATGAAAATAAGTAAAGAATAAGAAAAAACACAGCAGATACAAAAAAGGCACAAGCGATAAAACTTGTGCCCTTTTTTATTGAAAGTAACTTTAGTTCACTTATTAAAGTTTGTAACTACCTCTGTATTCATAATTCATTAACCTGTGGCTGCATGCTTCTTTATCATCAATGAAATGATTAGTAGCAGGGTTCCATTTAACAGGTCTTTTAAGTTCTGTTGCCATGTTACCTAAACAACAAGCAATAGCTGTACTAGCACCTACTTGAATAGGGGCTGCAGGATCTTTACGTGTTTTAATACAATCGATAAAGTTCTCCATGTGTTCAGATTTTTGTTCGTATGCATTTCCGCCTCCTTCTTTGGCAGCTTTTTGCATTTCTTCCCACATTTTAGCCCTTTCTTCGTCAGTCATTTTACGAGGACGAGTACCAGCTATTTCTTTAGGGATTAATTTTGGCTTCGAGCAAGCGATGTATCCGCGTGCAACTTCGATCCAACCATCTGTTCCGATGAATTTGATACCTTGTGCAGCAGGCATATCATCAAGATAAGGTTGTTCTGTCATAACAACACCAGTCTTATATTTAAAAGTAAGGTATTCCTGTCCGTTATATCCTTTTGGAATAACTTCGCAAGGTCCAGAACCGTCCATACCAATAGCAGCCTGGGCTATATCAAACATGTGTGCACCCCAGTCAGCGGTAAAACCGTTACCTGTTTCCAGGTACCAGCGCCAAGCACCCCATAATTGTTCGTTTTGAGGAGGATCGAGGCTAATAGGAGGGCATAAGTCTGAATGATAATGAATTTTACTGTCATTTAAAGGACCCATCCAAAGGTTCCAGTTTAAATTCTCAGGAACTGGCATTTCTGGAAGAGAAAGGGGAGTTGGAGGATCACCTACTTTAGCATAAATTTTTTCGATATGGCCGATAGAACCATTTTGAACTAGTTCAATTGCTTTTTGGAATTCAGCACTTGAACGTTGCTGGCTACCTACCTGTACTACTCTTTTTGTTTTTTCTGCAACATCTTTCATCTTAAGAGCTTCCTGGATGGTAAATGAAAGAGGTTTTTGTACGTATACATCTTTTCCTGCCTTACAAGCGTGGATAGTTTGTAGAGCGTGCCAATGGTCTGGAGTTACGATTTCAACAGCGTCAATATCAGTACGCTCCAAAATTTCTTCGTAACGCTCGTACATATCGCAACGTTGAGGCTTACCTTTTGTTTTTTGCCAATCGTTAACAAGATTCTTGAAACGTACTTGTTTCATGCTATCAACATCACAAACAGCAGCTATTTCAAGACCTTGTATTCCAGCGAATCCTCTAAAATCATTTAATCCTTGTTGACCTGCTCCAATGAAACCCATTACAACACGGTCACTAGGAGCAACACGTACTCCATTAATGGTATAACTAGGAAGAATAGTTAGTCCAGTTAATCCCAAAGCTGATAAGCCCAGGAAATCACGTCTTCCCAGACCTTTTTTTTCTGTATTTTTCATATGAATGTTATGAGTGTTAATTAATTGTGTGTTTAAAAAATAATATAGTTTAATGCTGGCCTATTTTACAAAAGCTGCATTTTTTAGATAGTCTGCACTTTCTTTAATACCTTCTAAAGAAACAGAAAGTTGTTCTGCTATTTCTTCTGGAGCTGGAGGTGGTGGAGGTGTTCCGCCGCCGCCTCTTTGAGGCATTAAATCAGCCATTGTTTTTCCTGATGATGGACCACCTTGTGCTTGGAAATCAGCCATAATTTTCATAAATGGACTTGGTTTTCCCATATCTTCAGGAGCTGGTTTAGATTCCATTTCAACAAACCAATCACTATTTCCATTTGCATAAAATTGATTAAATATTGCTTCGTAATCAATTTTTCCGCTTGCTCCAATTACATAATCATCTTTGATGTGTAAAAGTTTGATGCGATCTGGATACTTTTGTAAGTATGCAACAGGATCCTGGCCACCTACAGTAATCCAGTATACATCCATTTGAAAAATTACTTTGTCAGCATCAGTATGAGTAATTAAATAATCTTCGTAAAGGATATCAGTATCAGGAACTTTAACAAATTCGAAACTGTGGTTATGATAACCAAATTTGATGTTGCGTTTGTTAGCTTCCTCTCCGATTTTATTTAATAAATCACATTCTGCATCAAGTGCATCAGGACCAGACCATATATTCATAGGGAAAATAACATATTTAACGCCCATTGCCTGGTGGTCATCAAATATTTTACCCCACTCTCCTAATGTACCTTCAACGTCTTTTGCGTCGAATTTACCGCGGGCATGGCTTGAGATAATGTCTAGGCCGTATTTTTCTGCAAGGGCTGCGTATTCTGCAGGTTGCATACCTTCAACAGTTCTTTCTGCTGCATTGTAATTAGACATTTCCATTACAGTGTAGCCGTCATCAGCAAGTGCTTGCAAAGAACCTTCTACATCGGATGATAATCCTTTAACTGAATATGTTGCGATACCCAGTTGTTTTTTTTCAACTTTTTCTTCTGTCGTTTTTGTTTCAGAAGAATTTGTTTTACATGCAAAGCATAATGGTAGAACCAATGCGATACTCAGATAAACAAGTTTTCTCATTTTTTTTGTTTTTTAGTATTCTAGTTGATGATAATTGAATTGTTATAATATTTATTTACCTATAATTTATTGAGTGTAAAAAAACAATTACGAACTTTTCTTTTATTCGGCAGGATAAGAATTTATGGCGAGATTCTATATGTAACCTGATTATGAATGAGGATTTAGCTATAATTATTCTTCGAGACATTCTACTAAGTTAGTTGTAAATAAAAATACCGGGTAAATATAACGAAAATTTCCACTAAGAGGCAATATGCCTTAAATTTTTATACTTTAGTGGAAAAATTTAACAGGAAATTACAATGCCTGATCGCGAATCACTAATTGATTATTTAACCAGAAAAGGAATTGATTCATTTTTGCCGCATGTATCGATAAATTGTGTCGTGTTTGCCTATGATCACCCTAGTTTAAAAGTTTTGGTTTCAAGAAGAAATGAGAAGAGTTTTTTGTCTATCCCTGGCGGATATGTAAAAAAAGGTGAAAGCCTGGATGATGCAGCTTATCGTAACCTAAAAAGAAAAGGTATTGAGAATGTCTTTCTTACACAAATAAAAACTTTTGGTGATGTTGAAAGGGTTCAATACCCCAAAAATCATCCTGGAAGAACAAAAGATAACCAAGAGGCTTTTGATTGGATCTTTCAACGATTTATTAGTGTTACCTATTATGGGGTGGTATTATATTCATCAACAAAAATTTCAAATCCCGGAAACTACCCGGAAGTTAGATGGTTAGATACTAGAAATATTGAAAGGATGATATTTGATCATGCTTCTATTGTTGAGGAGACACTAAAAAAGATGAAGCAGGAATTGTTAAATCTTCCAATCGCATCAAAACTGTTGCCCGAATATTTTACGCTTAATGAATTAAGAGGATTGTTTGAAGTAATCCTTAACCGGGAGATTGACCGGGGAACATTTCGTAGAAAAATGTTAAGCCTTGGAATAATTGAACAGGGCGATGAACAGAAAGACACAAAAGGCAGACCGGCATATTTATATCGTTTTAACCAGGAAGTTTATCAGCGGTTTCTTACAGAAGAAACAAAATTTGGATTCTAGGAAATTGATTAAAAAGAGTCAATAATTGTTTGTAACATATTGTTTTTTTTAAAGCCCCCCTAAATCCCCCTGAGAGGGTGACTTTCCTTCCTCTGATTAAGCAATGTAGCCTTGTTAATTTTCCAATCTGTCTTGAAATTTTTTGAGAAAAAACAGAAGTTTTTTTGAAGTTAATTCTACCATCCGGATTTTATTTTATCGTAAAATTCGTCTTTATATTTTTCTCCGATTGGTATTAATGTTTCTACTATTTTAATGCGGTGACGCTCGATGGATTCTATTTTTATTATGTTTACCAACCATGATTTATGAACCTGCACAAATTGTTTTGAAGGCAACTGATCTATGAGTTGTTTGAACCCGGTTTTTGTCATTATTTTTTTATTGGGCAAAACAATTCGCAGATATTCTTTCATTCCTTCAACATAAAGAATGTCATTTATGCATATATTTTCGAGACGGTATTCCGTTTTAACAAAAATGTGTGTTTTTTCTTTGTCCTCTGTATTTTGTTTCTGTTCTATGTCACTAACAACCTTATTTATTGCTTTTAGAAACCGATCGTATCCGTAAGGTTTTAAGAGGTAGTCAAACACATTAAGTTCGTAACCTTTTAATGCATATTGGGAATAAGCAGAAGTAATAATTACATAAGGTTTCTGTTGAATACTTTCTAAAAACTGAATGCCGTTTAAGTGCTCCATCTCAATATCCAAAAATATAATATCAATTTTTTTATTTTGGATAAATTGCATTCCCTCGATTGCACTATTAAAACTGGAATGTAATTCAAGGGTAGGGGTTTTATTAATGAAATCTTCCAGCTTTTCAATTGCTAAGGGTTCGTCTTCGATAATAATACAAGATAAACTCATGCTAGTTCCAGGTTAAGTTCAACATGAAAAATACCATTGTTTTTAGAAATGTTTAATGTGTACCTATCTTTATAGATGAGTTCCAATCTGCGTTTAACATTTTCAAGACCGACACCTCCGGTATGAGTTGTAGAGGTTGTAAATGAGTTGAAATAATTTTTACATGAGAACATCAGAAGATTTTCATTACAGGAAATAGTAAGTTCTATCGCAGGATACTGAACATCTGTAGCAACGAATTTAAAAGCATTCTCAATAAAAGGTAAAAGTAATAATGGTGCTATTTGTAAACCTTGACAATCTCCTGGTAAATCGATCTTTAGAAAATCAGGCTTTGAATATCGATGTTTTTGCAGTCGTATAAAATTTTGAATGTATTCCAGTTCTTTATCCAATGGCACTACCTGGTTGTTTGTTTCATATATCATATATCGTAGCATGTCAGAAAGAGCGATTAGAGAATTTGATGCTTCATCAGGGGCTTTTCGAATTAATGTATCTATGTTATTTATCGTGTTAAAAAGAAAATGAGGATTAATCTGTGATTTTAATAAGTCAAGTTCGTTTTTTAGATTTTGATTCTCCAGCTCTGCTTTGTGTTTTATATCGTTCACCCAGTTCTCAAATCCTTTAACAAGGCTGCCACATTGGGCAATTATAAATGAACCTACCATAGGCGGGATTAGATATCTGAGATTATAAAAATCAAACGAAGGATTTATTAATTTATGAATCGGGAAAAACAGAAATGTAATTATAATACTCGATATGATAGAAAAGAGAAGGTATTTTGTAAGTTTTCCTTTTTCAAAATATTTAATTGAATGAAAGTAAAAAAAGTAAAATATCGTTATGGCCCAAATCGTGTTTATGATTAAATGAATTAGGCGATAATTTGCGAGTGGGTAAGCTCTTTCTGAATATGTAAATGAAATGTTATAACTCACAAAAACAATCCAAAAAATGCTGTGAATTAATATTTTTAATGAGTTTTTCATTTATTTTTTTCGATATAAACGATGAATTTTAAATTATAACTGTTACCGATAAAGTTAAAGTTACATTTGAAATTATATTTAGTTTTTTACTCTATTATTTTTGTTACTCTGAAATTTGCAAAACAAGTAAAAAGAACAAAAAAATGAAATAGCGTACTTATATATGCCTGAGGTTCTTTTAATACAAAAGTCACAATAATAGAAAATATACAACCAATGATATTTCCAGCTAAAGTGATTTTAAAAAACCAATTGTTTTGTAGCCTGCTACATGCAATATTTAACATACCCAGAAAAACCAGGGATAATCCTGTGCCAAAGAACCAAAGTGCTTCAACAGAAAAAAAGGATTGAAAAAATAATGGTGTTAGTGCAGAATGTATAACTCCCAACATCAATAGGTATGAAGTAATTCGGTATATTTTGATGATTTTATTTGTATTCATTTTGAAGTGTTTTATGTAATTTTTTTAGCATGTTTTTTATGATGATAATATGAAAAGGTTTTACAGGAATAAAATACAATCGTCCTCCTATATGACTAAATCTGACTACAGTAGTTATATAAACTATTTTGTAAGTTGGTTTCTCAACCTGCATAATCGACAGGTATGCCTTCAGATGACTGTCTGTTTCTCCGATTAATATTTCGTTTTCATTTCTGTCTATAACTTTGAAAAAAATTGCTTTTTCGCCAACAGCATAAAAATTCGAAGGCTTCCCAATTTCTTTTTCTGTATCTAGTCCAAAAGGTTTTACCAGGAAATTACGAAGCTTAAAAAGTGCTTTAATCCAATTTGGAAACTCAAAAACCTGGTTTATAATTTCATCATTACTGATATAACTTTCTTTTTGAATTTTTAAAGAAAGAGAATCACAATAATCAATTTTTGAAATATGATTTTCAATTATTGAATTAGTAGGTGTTGTATGCGATATTTTTATTTCCGGTTGACGATTCATACTAAACTTTAAATTTTGGAATAAATAATACTGATAGGTAGCAAACAACAGGGAAAATACAGAATGGCAATATAATTAGAGATTGTACCAACTGAAATCCCCAAAATGTAAATTCAGTAATAATTCGAATAATAAATAGGGAAGCAAACAAGATGGAGATACTTCCTCGAATAGAACTTTGAAGTAATTGTTTTGTTTGAAATGTACTTATATACCCCATCCCTGCTAAAAAAACAATGAGGATATAGTGATAGGTGAGGAATATGTGATGCATTTCTCCCGATATGGCTTCTAAACCAAGATTCCATTCGGGCATTAGTGGGAAAAACATATGTAAAACAGCAAAAAGGAAAGCAATAATTCCAGTAATTCGAAGTAATAAAATTTGTTTCATGATTGATTCTTTAAACTTTTACATCAACAAATTTGATATATAGAGAAATGATTGACAAAAAGAATCAACCAACACAGAAATATTGTCAACCAATATTTAGTTGAAAATGTTTTTATAACTTATTTCTTTTTATAAAAGAGCTTTTGTCAAAAAGAAAATTAATTGTCATGGTAACATTTCTCTCAACACTGTCAGGGCAAGTTTAAATAAATGATATATAAATTTTTTTCTCAGCGTAACTCGGCGTCCTCAGCGTTTTTTCATTTTTATAATCCCAATCGATCCATTTTTTCTTCTTCATAAGAGGAATCTTCCCCGGGATAACGCAGTTTGTTTTCGTATTCTCCTGTCGCTTTTGCTTGCAACCAGATTAAACTTTGTTCCGCAGGCATAGCATCCGGTAACTCCAGATAAACAGGATCTTTTATCGCTTCGCTGTAGTCTGCTATCTCCCAGCCTTCATTTTTGAACTTTTTAATTAAGTCATCGAGAAATAAAGCAGTTGTTAGATTAAAGTGTAGTAGGACAGTATGTTTGACTTGTCGTTTGTTTATCTCAAGCGATAAATTATTGTAGTATTGAGCCCGTTCAAAGATATGATTCAGGTAAAAATCCCTAAATCCGGAAATATTCATCCCAGGATTGTTTTTTAGCTGCTTAATTAAACGACTGTTAATATACCAGTCGGAAGCATCTATCGTTACCCACCCTTGTTTATATCCAATTTGTTTAAGAGCGTTTCGCATGCTATCTCTTTTTTCTATTGTTTCGCCGCTTTTCAAGTATGGAAACCGGAATAGTTTTTCATAGTTAGTGTATCCATTTATCAGGGAATCACATTTTTCTAAGTCGGTCAGGAAACTCTCGCAATTTATTTTAGGATTATTATAATTATAATGATTGTAAGTATGGTTTGCAATGAGATGTCCATCTTTGTTCCATTGTTCTAAAAGGAATTTTCCTTTTTCATTATCCATCCCTTTCGCATATACAAACCAGACAGCCTTAATATTATTTTCTTTTAGTTGTTCCCGTATCATAGCATTCCACTCATTTCCTTTATAGGATAGAATGTCATTAGAACTACCATCGTCAAACGAGAAAGCTATACAGGGATTTTCTTCTTTTGGGGGATTCTTATTTTCACTGTACGAATTTAGAAATGCTAATATTAATAATGTCCAGATTGTGTTCATATATTTTGATTTTGGTCATATTATTTTTTTCTACTATAAAACAGATTTCTTAGGCGAACAACTTTCTCCGATTAAAGTTAATTGGTTTCTGAAGATTTTCTAAAACTAAGTTTTCAAGTCCATTTATTTATTGATTTTTGAAGAGCAGTTTTTGATGCGGAGTTAATGTTGCCATTGTTGATTTTAAAATAAAAAATATTTTTACTGAAATAAACACTACAATTATAGTTTTTAATTATAAAATGTAGTATTTTTGATTTAAAATTTAGCTCATGAAAGAAATAACAAAAGCGCAGGAAGAGATTTTAAAAGCATTATGGAAAATAAAAGAAGGGGCGGTAAGTGATGTGCTGGATAAAATAAAAGAGCCAAAACCTGCATATAACACTGTTGCTACAGTAATTAAAGTTCTTGAAAAAAAAGACTATGTGTCGCATAAAACATTTGGAAAAACGAATGTATACTATCCTTTGATAACAGAAAATGAGTATGCAAAAAATATACTTAAAGATACTGCAAAGGGATTTTTTAATGGTTCATTAAATCAGATGGTATCATTTTTTGTAAAAAATAAAGATTTGTCAATTAATGAGCTGGAAGAGTTGAAAAACATGATAGAACAAGAAATCAATAAAACTAAATAAAATGGAAGGATTCATTCGATACATCCTGATTTCAACATTATGTTTGAGTGTTTTATACCTTGCTTATTTACTATTTCAAAAAAAAGAAACCCGATTTCATCAGCTTAGATATTTTTTGCTTATTTCAATAATATTATCGCTTTTAATACCATTCTCAACTTTTCGGATCGAATTGAGCATTCTTCCAGATAAATATAAAATTGAAGAAATAGAACATGATAATATTGAATTGGAGTCAGTATCAGATGAAGGCGAAATTAATCCGTCAATCGTTAATCCAAAACCAGATATTGATTTAATTGCTACTGATTATTTGATAATAATCTATTTCCTTGGATTAATATTTTTTTGCCTGCGCATTGTAAGTTATTTAAGTAAAATCGTTTATCTATTTGTGACATCAAATAAAATTGTTAAAGACAAAATAGTTTTACTAAATAGTAAGGCTGTAAGTCCCTTTACTTTCATGAATTGGATATTTATTTCGAGTAGTTTTTTGGAAGTACACGAAAACAAAGAAATTTTAATACACGAGAGAATTCATGCATCCCAATATCATTCTATTGACATTTTATTAATTGAACTATTATCGGCCGTAATGTGGTTTAATCCGTTGATATGGATGATGAAAAAATCTTTACAGTTAGTGCATGAATATCTTGCAGATGAAGGAGTACTCAATACCGGAACCGACAAACTCAGGTACCAAGCACTCCTGTTAAATCAAGTTGCAGAAGAGAGACTCATCTGCCTTTCTTCAAGTTTTAACCATTCACTAATAAAAAAAAGAATGATTATGATGACTAAAAGTAAATTTAATCAAGGTTCAAAACTAAGAATTTTAGTTTTGATACCAGTGGCAACTATTCTTTTTGTAGCAGTTGCCTGTGTAAACGGACAAGATAATTCAAAAGTAGTTACTGCTGTTGAGCCTGTTCGTATGAATGTTTTATATATTGGAGTTGATAACCCCATAAAAATAGCTGCTTCAGGATATAATGCCTCAGATTTGACAGCAACTATTGATAATGGGACAATTTCAGGGAAAGATGGAGAATTTATTATTCGTCCTGATAAGACCGGTTCGGCTATTGTTACCGTAAGCAATAGCGGGAACAAGATTCAGGAAACTACCTTTAGAGTAAAGTCAGTACCTAATCCAGTGGCAAAAGTAGCTGGATTAAAAGGAGGAAATATCTCGAAACATGATTTAGTAAAAGCAGGTGATATTCAGGCTGTAATGGAAAATTTTGATTTTGATTTAAATTTAAAAGTTGAGGGATTTTTAGTAAGTACTGTAATCGATGGATATTTATATGAGTATAAATCTAATTCGAATAAGATTACAGAGGAACAAAAAGGAATAATAGCAAAAACTAAAGAAGGGAGTAAAGTATATTTTGAAGAAATAAAATATCTTGCCCCAGATGGTGTAGAGAAAGATATCCCGACAGTTGCTTTTAAAATTGTTGAATAGCTTGATGAGGCTGTCCAAAAAGTCATTTAATCGCAAACTCTGTTAGGTTCTTTAAATTCAGACAGATTGCAAATCAATTTATTGTTGAAACCTGACAGAGTCGCTAGACCTGTAAGAGTTATTTTTTGGACAGCCTCTTTACAATAAAATTAGGATTCACCCCTACTAGAAAGAGACCTCCTATATCCTCCTCACAGGAGGACTTTAAGAAGGAACACGAAAATATTCCCTGCATTGACAAAAGACAAGACTTACTATCAGAGATATGAGAATTATTATTGAAAATACTTTCTGTCAATAGTTTAAGCAAAAATTCGTAATATACAAGACCTTTCAGTGACTATTCCATCTCTTATCAATACAAATCCCAGGAAGCTTTTAAAAAATACCGATACAAAACCGGATCATGTATCTTATTCACCTTGATTGAATCTGTTGTATTGCTGAAAAACGTGCGACCAAAAGAGGTAATGTGAGCAATAGCTTCGTTATTAATCCATTCAACATTCAACGAATCAAAATCAGCAGCTTTTAAAGCCGCTTTTATCTGTTGTTGGGTAACATCCCGTTTTGTGCCCAGTTGCCAACCCCAATGTCCCATGGTAAGAATTTGGTTGTGAAGTGGGAGCGTTGAGAATCCGGCAGCTTGTAATGTTTTACCAATGCACTCAAAGCTTTCAGGAGCGTAGTAAGGACTTCCTGCTTGTGTTATAATTATTCCTCTTGGACGAAGGTGTTTGTAACACATTTTATAAAACTCAAGCGAGTATAAGCGAGATAATTCTACACTTCTCGGATCGGGTAAGTCAATAATGATGACATCATAAAAGTTTGAATCACTCTTAACAAATGTAAAACCATCACTATTAAAAATTTTAACCTTAGGATTGTGAAACGAACTGTCATTTGCAGCAAGAAAAACAGGGTGTTCCAGGGCAAGTTCTGTCATTTTGGGATCAATATCCACCAGACTGATTGATTTAACATCAGGATACTTAAGAATTTCACGAACGGCGCAACCATCACCGCCACCTAAAACCAAAATGTCTTCGTGCTCTTTTGCCAGTTGCATGGGTGGGTGAACAAGAACTTCATGGTAGAGTTTTTCATCAAAAGTGGAAAACTGGAGGTTGTTGTTCAGGTAGAGCCAGTAATGGTCTTTCCATTCCGTAACAACAATCTTTTGATAGCGGGTTTGTTCCGAATAAATTATTTTGTCCTTGTATTTTATCTGTTCCCCATAGAGGATAATTTGTTCGGCTTTTATAGTTCCGATTGTAATTATGGCTACTAAAGCAAAACCAAATAGGCTAAGAAGTTGTTTTTTGTTTTTTTCTAAAATCGTTGGAAAGAAAAAAAGCAATACCAGGGCAACAAACAAATTAATAGATCCAAGAACAAATGGAGTATATGTTAGGCCGAGGTAGGGCAAACCAAAAAACGAAAAGAATAATCCTCCAGCGAGGCTACCGTAGTAATCTTTTTCGAGAACCATCGATATATTTACCCGAAGTTCTTCAAATTGCTCATTTAGTCGCACTGCAAGCGGAAGTTCGAGGCCAATGAGTGTTCCTGTTATTATGGCTAATAAGTAAATATAAACACCCACATATTGAGAAAATGCCGCAAGGCTATACACAGAAAGAGCGGAGAAAGAAACTACCAGAGAAAGAAAAAATTCAGCGATAATAAATAATACGAATAAGTTTTTCGTAAAATTTTTAGAAATACGACTTCCCATTCCCATGGAAAAGAGCATGACAGAAACAATCATTGCCCATTGGATAACAGAATCGCCAAGAAAATGAGATGCGAGTGTTGCCAAAACATATTCAGCGACAATGCCAGAAAAGCCTGTGGCAAACAGGGCTGCTAATAAAATATTCTTTTTATTCAAGTTACTAAAACAGGAGGTTTATAAACAATACGAAATTAGAATAGCACCGCCAACATAAGCAAAAGCTTCAATAAGTGCAGCACCAACATTGGGTTTCTCCTGATTTGCTATTTCATCAGTGAGTTTCTCACCGGGAAGTAATATTTTATCCGCAATAAATCTTACAATAGGGAGAAGTGCAAGGCCAAACATTACATCAACAGAAAACCAATACAGGTTGTACGACCAACTTACTAAATCTCCAGAAACTCCTTGTTTTACCAATATTCCTAAGGCAATGATCGCACCACCAAAACCAACACCAACGGCAACATTATCTTTTTCAAGGTGCTCATGAATACTGTATGGCGTAAGTAAATCGTATACATAAGAAGTAATTATAAGGACAATTTGTCCCAAAAGCCAAAAAACGATGGTAGAGATAATTCCGGACAATAAAAATCCAAAGCTCAAATCACCGAAAAAGTTATGAGCTTCACCCGATACAGCACCATAAATTACCAAGCCGGAGCCAATCATAATAGCAGCTTCAACAGCTCCAGTACCACTATTCCTATCGTCGATAATTTCTTTGGTGACATCAAACTTACGTAAGATGATTTTATCACTAATTACGGATGATATATTTAGCAGGATGATAGCTAAAATACCATAAATCAGAATGTCAATTAAGTCATTCAAAAGTCCGTTTGATTCTCCAATGACAGCCCCGAGTATGGCAATCAATAATCCGATATAATAACCAGTGATTGAGATGGCAAATGCCAGGTTATCTTTTTTTACCAACTCCTCATTTGTATTTATTCTTTTATGAGTTACAGAATAGAATAATTTACCCAGAAGAAACAGTACAAAAGCAGATGTAATGTAAATAATTGCTTCTCCAATGATGATGAAATTTTCGTTCTCCAGTAAAGCTTTCATAAGTTTAATTTTGATTTATCTGGTTGGAATTGATTCATTATAAATTGAAAAGAGTTATTTTCCTCCAAAGCCTCCTCCACGTGAGCGGTAACTTGAAGTACCTGAAAAGCGGGAGCCACTCCTTGAAGTCTGCGAAGTACTTCGGTTTGAATATGTAGACCTATTGCTTGATGTACGCGTAGTTGTGCTACTACTTCTTGAAACCCGACTTCGCACATTGTCTTTAAATGACTGAGGTTTTTTAGCCCATGTGGATTTATTGCTTGCCGTTGAGGTATATCCTCTTGTTCCATAATATTGATTAGGTCCGTAATAGGTTCTTCCCATTCCACGGTAGTTTCTGCTATAGTCATACCAGTGATCTCTGTATATCGGACGGGCGATTAGATTAAACATGGAAGACATGAACATGTATTTCCCGTAGAATTCCCAGAAACTTCCTCCATCTCGTTGTACCCAGTGGCCATATTGTTCATTTCCTACATATTGAGTATAGCCTGCCGGAGCTGTTTCCTTTTCAACAATACCATTCTCTTTATGGGCAATTTCCATTCCCAGATTATCAATATGTCTTCTGAAGAAACTCTCAGAAACTTCTAACCAGTCAGTCTCTGCTGTTTCAAATGTTGAATCTGGTTTCTCAACCAGGATTTGGTATTGATGATAATATGTGGAATTTTCAGAATTCATATCATATAAGATAATCGTAAAATTATCTTTGTCTCTTAGTTGCTTAACAACTTTATCAAGGCCTTCTTCCTGGTATTGAAAGCTGGATGAGGATGATTGTCCAAACTCTCTTTCCTTATGCGAGCAATTGTTACTCACAATTGGCAGAAATATTAATACAAATATTCCTATACCTACCAAATTGCCAAAATCGTTTCTCATAATTGTATTTTTTTATTCGCGTGGAAGAATGTTAGTAATCTCAAATGGCTTAATGATTTTGCCTTCAGAAGCTTCAAATTCATTTTCGCCCCATTGCTCAATAGATAAAACATTTTCTCCGGAACTATCATAATATTGCCAATTGATAAATTCAGACCATTCATTAGATGTTTTGTTTGGATTATAATATCCCGGAGCTTCACTTTCTCTTCGATATTCAACACCTTTGAATGTAACTGTTGCTGGCGGGCGCTCATATTTTCTTACTTCGCCTTCAATATCAGCATCAATTTGGCTTACTTTTATTTTTTTGCATAATACAATCTCAATTTCATCATCTTCTTCAACAGACATGAAATAGGTTTCGATTCCACTTGTTATCTTGAATTCTTTTGAGAAATATTCGTCGCCCCAGTCATAAGTTGCTTCGTTCTGTACTTCCCATTGTTTTAAGTCGTATTCAAAAATGAATCCTTCTGAAATGTCAGTAACTTTCAGGTTTAGTGGATCATAATCAGGTTCTTCTTGTTTTTTCTTTCCAAAAAGATTTTTAAGCACGATTATTTCTGATTAAGTTTTGCTTTTAATTCTTCTAATGCAGCGCTACTTTGAGTTTTAGAACTATCCAAGGCAGCGTCAATTTCATCATCAAGGCTTTTGTTTGTATTCGCTATGTCTCCATATGCTTCTGCCAATGCCTCTTCTTCTGCAACTTTTTCCTTCATTTTTTCGAGCATAGAGATAGTTCCACTACTATCAATGTTAGCCATTGATTTATTTAATTTAACTGTAGCCTTACTCACTTTTGCCCTTGCTTTAAGCATTTTAAGCTCGTTCTCGTAATGAGATATTTTACTTTTTAAGGTATTTACATTCTGGTTTAGTTGTGAAATCTGAGTCTCCAGCTTCAAATAGTTTTCTTTTGAAATAGCTGCTGCTTTAACCGCTTCTTCTTTTTTATTAAGAGCTTCAGTAGCTAAACGATCTGCTTCGGCTGAATCCAATTGACCTTCCTGTGCACGTTTTAGAAGAAGTATCGCCTTGTTTTCAAAAGATTTTGCTCTTTCCTGGTTGTCAGACATTTCTTGTTTAGAGCGAATCGATATGACTTTAACTTCAGCTAAGGCTTTAAGACTGTTGTCCAAATCCTTTTTTAAATCGCGTATACCTTGCTCGGTTAATTTTATTGGATCTTCTATTTTATCAACTAATGCGTGTGCTTCTGCTTGCCCAACTTTAAAAATTCTTTTGATGATTCCCATGTTTTCAGTTTTTTGAGATTTCAATTAAACGATATCCAAATTCTGCCAGTAATAATTCCAACGAATTTAGAGTCCCTTCAAGTTCATTGATATCCAGATTTTCTATTTGTAATGTATCCCTAAAGATTAACATGTTATCTTCTGTCACTGCAAATGCCCCATGAACAATATCCCTGTTCTTTTTCAACAGCTCTAATAAAATTGAATCTGTTGAATTATTTAATTTTAACAGAGGATATTCAATTACCAGGATTGGATCTTCTGCGTCAATCATCAGATTTTGGATTCCTGAATCTGTTTTTTCAACAATAACCAACTCTTCAGCAGAATCTTCACTTACGATGGTGTATTCCAGTTCGGTAAGAAATTCTTTTATTTTTTCGAAATAACTCATTGTTTAAAGGTTTAGATATTGAATTGCAAGTTAAATAAAATGATATAAATAACTTACCTCAATATTAAATTTAATATGTGATTAATATTAACACTATATTTCTCTTGAAGTATCGAAATTTTCAAGATATTCAGAAATCCTTTTAAGGAATAAACCTCCCAGCGATCCATCAATTACTCTGTGGTCATAAGTCAACGATAATGTAATCATATCCCTGATACCAACCGTTTCTCCATGTTCTGTTTTTACTACTGCCGGTTTCCTTATGATTGATCCAACTGCAAGAATGGCAACTTCAGGCTGATTAATAATTGGAGTTCCGGTAGTATTTCCAAACGAACCAATATTGGTAATTGTGAATGTTCCGCCTTTCACCTCAGAAGGGCTCAGTTTGTTCATCCTTGCCCTTTCTGCAAGTTCATTTACTTTACTGGCCAATCCTTGCAGGGTAAGCATATCAGCATTTTTAATAACTGGTACAATAAGGTTTCCGTTTGTTAACGCTGTTGCCATGCCAATGTTTATGTCTTTTTTAATAAGAATTTTATCTCCGTCAACAGAACTGTTTATTAGGGGATAATCTTTAATGGATTTATTTATTGCTTCAATAAATAGCGGGGTAAATGTTAAACGTTGACCGTGTTTCTCAAGAAATTTCTTTTTCCATTTATTTCTCCAGGAAACGAGCTTTGTCATATCCGCTTCTGCAAATGAAGTTACATGAGGAGATGTTTGTACGGAATGGATCATGTGTTGCGCAATTATTTTACGCATACGATCCATTTCAACAATTTCTATTCTCCCATTTGTAGATTCACCATTACTGGCAACTTCTTTAGTGGTTGACGATTGAGTTGTTTTTTCACTCTCTGGTTTACCGTTTCCTGACTTTGATTTATTATTCAAAAAAGCGAGTAAATCATCTTTAACCAGGTTTCCATCAATGCCGGTTCCTTGTATGGAAGACAATTCTTTCAGACTAATATTATTTTCTTTTGCCAGATGACGAATGAAAGGAGAAATAAATTTTTTAGATAAGTCTTTTTTGTACGCTGGAATTTCAAATTTAGTTTCTGTTTTAATAACTACTTCAGCTTCATTCGCCAGTTGTTTTTTTAGCCCTTCTTCTTTTTCTTCAATTGTTGTTGGAACATCAATTAAAGCATTACCAGCAGTTGTGGAATCATCTACGGCATCTGTTTCAAGCATCGCAAGAAGTTCACCAACTTTTGGTACATCTCCTTCCTGGGCAATAATATTTTTCAGGATTCCATCTTCTGGAGCAGTAATTTCAGAGTCAACTTTGTCTGTTGCGATCTCAACAACAGCCTGATCTTTCTCTACCTCTTCCCCTTCTTCAACCAGCCATTTTATCACAGTGGCATCTGTAATGCCTTCGCCCATGGCTGGCAATGTTATTTCGAGTAGTCCCATAATTAACTTATGATTTTCGAAGGTAAAACTACAGAATTTTAGAATTGTTTAAAAAGCTAAATGCCTCTAAAGTTTTGCAACAGTATCTTAAAATCAGTAAAAAACCTATAGTTTTTAGCATATGCGATATTGATTTTTGATGGGTTTAAGTCTTTATAACCAGTGTTTAATGTTATAACCGGCAGTTGTAAAATTGCTTCTTTTAGAGGTGGAAGATTTTTTATATTATTATCATTTTGTATGTAGCCTACCCATGTTTTTTTTCCAATAATTACTAAAAAAAGGCGCTTAAAAAATCCTTTTTTGTTCAGCAAGACCAAAATCGGTGATAAAATAAAAAATATAATTCCGGAAGAAACGTCAAATAGTCTTTTTTTAATTTTATTTATAGGTTTTCCAATCGACTCAATGTTAACGGTATATAATTCACCTGCTGTATTTATTGAGTTACTGCCAATGATAGAAAAACTCTCAGGTGGAGCTATCTTGAAATCAACATTCTGATTCGAGAATTTCAGCATATGCTGGATGATATGTTCAGACTCCATGGATTCGGAACCAAAAACTATTTCGTCAATTTTATTTACCCTGACAACTTCTTCCAATTGTTCTATCTTCCCAATTGAATCCTGGGTGTTGTTATCAATAGCTATCCTCCCCACAATATCAGATTTTATATCTGCATGTTGTATTATATTCACTATTCTTCTGGATTCGTCAATATTGGCAACAATAAGGATTTTTTTGTTTGCCTCAAGAAAGTTGATTTTTAACCAGGAGAAATTTAAAAGAGAAAAAAGTCCTCTTATTAATAGAGCTCCAAATAAAGCCCAGATACCTCCGAAGATGATAAGAATCCTGGAATATCTCATACTCTCGGGAAGTAATGCATACCCCATTAAAATAAAAAATGTTCCTGCAATTATTCCTCGAAAAACTTTTAACGGTTTTATTGGTTGAGAATAACCTCCAGATAAGAGAATGGCAAAAAACCAAACCAAAACATATGAAGGAACGACAACATATAAAAAGTCAGGTGGATAATAGTCGGGCTCGCTGAAATGATGCTTTCCCCAAAGCGGAATAAAAAGGAAAAGGCCTAAATAAGTAATTCCAATATCGAGAATAGGGAGTATAGTTTTGACCCATATCCTTTTTAATAAAGACAGAAATGCCCTCAGATAAATTGCCAGATTTATAAAGAAGATATATAGTTGAGCATTCTTTTTTGCAAAATGTTTTTTTGCAAAAATTATCATTGCGGTATAGAAAATAAGCACATAGTTGAAGCTCCCTTTTTTTGTACTCTCTCCTTTGTAGTGGATAATTTTTGTGTCAGCAATATAATAGTTCTTATAGCCTCCTTTTATAATCCTATACGATAAATCAATGTCTTCTCCATACATAAAAAAATTCTCATCAAAAGCACCTACTTTATCAAAGGTTTCTTTTTTCACAAACATGTAAGCTCCGGGAAGAATTTCAATTTCTGCATTTTTTTCTTTACTAAGATGCCCTAAATAATATCTCCCAAATATTTTTGATTTTGGGAATAATGCTGTTAGTCCAAATATTTTAAAAAAAGATACCCTGGGAGTTGGCAACCCTCTTTTGGATTCGGGCAGGAAATTTCCTTTTCCATCAATCATCATAACAGTGGAAGAACCTGCTTCCGGATGTTCTTCCATAAAACCGAAACATACTTGCAGGGTGTTTTCCTGTAAAACTGTATCAGGATTTAGTATCAGTACATATTTGCCATTTGATTGATGGATTGCCTGATTATTTGCTTTAGAAAAACCTGCGTTGTCTTTGTTTTCAATAAGTTTTACCTGTGGAAATTTTTGTTTGATAAGAGGGCATGAACCATCAACAGAATTATTGTCAACAACAAAAACTTCAATAGTGAAATTTTTTGCTGCTTTATATACAGAATGCAAGCATTGCTCAATAAAATGCTTTACATTATAATTAACAATTACGACTGATATGTCTACCTGCATGCTCACAGGGTAAATATAGGAAAATTAGAAAAAGTAAAAAGTGCGTGAACACTAGTCCTAATAAAAAAATATACGTTAGTCAATACGAGGTTCAATAAGATAAAAATGGCACCTAATTCAAATCTTTCGTGCATTCAAAAAGAATTTTTTTGCAGGCATTCTTGTTCCCTTGTTGGCAGGAAATCTGGAAGTTTTTACATGCATTGTTTAAATCTTCCATTTTAAGATAAGCCATTCCCAGATCGTAATAAACTACCGGATTGTCTTCGTTTCTATCCAGACATTCGTTAAAATCATGAATGGCTGAACTATAATCTTCGAGAAGATAGTGAGTCCTTGCTCGACTGTGATATGCCCCTGCATTAGTAGGATCTTCCTCCAATGCAGCATTAAAATCATTTAAAGCGTCCGTATAATTTAATAATCGAAGATTTGTAAAACCTCTGTTTATCGATATATCAAATTTATTATCAGGATTTAATGAAAGGGCTTGATCAAAATCTTCCAGGGCTTTTGAGAACTTGCCATCGGAATTTTGCATAACACCTCTGGCATAATAATACCCCCAATATTCAGGATTGTCTTTTAAGCTATTATCCAATAATTTTGATGCAGTTTTTTTATCATCCAAAAGAAGCAAAACCAATATTTTATTTTTTATTGCATCATCATTATCAGGACTAACTTCTAAAGCTTTATCATAATCACTTAAAGCCTCATCGTAATTTTTCATTTGTACTTTAATCTCACCACTTAATATCCATGATTCAACATAACCGGGATCTAATTCTATTGCATGTTCAATATCCTTTAAGGCTGTTTCATATTCATTTAGTTTGCTTTTTGCTTTTGCAAGACCGACATAAGCTTCTGGCCTATCAGGTGAAATTGAGGAAGCTTCGGTGAAAATATCAAGGGCCCCATAATAGTCACCACTTTGAACTTTCATATTACCAGCTTCAATTTTTGTATTGTAGTCTCCTTGGGCAATTAATGTCCCTGTAAAAAAAATTAAGATAGATTTTAAGATTAAATATCTCATTACACGGTAGAATAACGTAATTTTATTAATGTGAAATTACACAAAGATTAAATTTAGTGAAATTAATCAAAATACAATACCAATGAGTTCAACTTTTAACTACCCAAATTGGGTAACAAAGGCAGTAATTTATGAAGTAAATGTCAGACAATACACTAAAAAAGGAACTTTCGCTGCATTTAAGGAGCACCTACCCAGGTTAAAACAACTGGGTGTTAGCGTTTTGTGGTTTATGCCTATTTATCCAATTGGCAAGCTTGAAAGAAAAGGGACTCTGGGCAGTTATTATTCAATAAGTGATTATAGGGCCATAAATCCTGAGTTTGGAACTTTAGAGGATTTTGTGGATTTAGTTAAAGAAATTCATACCCTGGGTATGTTTGTATTAATTGACTGGGTTGCAAATCACACATCGTGGGATAACCATCTGATCAATTCTCATCCTGAATATTATATGCAGGATAGCCAGGGTAATATACTGGCTCCTTTTGATTGGGAAGACGTTGCTGATTTGAATTATGATAATAAAGAGCTTTGGCAATATATGATTGATTCTATGAAATTCTGGATAGAACAAGCAGATGTCGATGGATTTCGCTGTGATGTAGCAGATTTAGTCCCAACGCCATTTTGGAATGAAGCAAGAAAACAGATGGAGGCTGTAAAACCTGTTTTTATGTTGGCAGAAGCCGAGAACCCGGGTTTAAATGAAATTGCTTTTGATATGTCTTATGCATCAAAATTTCATAAGATTATGAATGGTATCGTAAGAAACGAAAGCAAAGCATATGATTTACTTCCCTGGTTTGAAAAAGTTCGTAGAGATTTTCCGCCTAAAACCATTATGATGCAGTTTATAACCAATCATGATGAGAATTCGTGGAATGGTTCAGAATCAGAGCGAATGGGAAGAGCAACCAATACATTTGCGGTATTGAGTTTTACTGTTCCTGGAATGCCTTTAATATATAGTGGACAGGAAGTTGGTTTTAATAAGCGTCTTAAGTTTTTTGACAAGGACGAGATTGACTGGTTTGGAGACTGTGATTTATCAGATTTTTACCAGAAGCTAGTTGATTTAAAAACAAACACCCCTGCTTTATGGAATGATAATTACAATGAAAGTATTCAATGGGTAAATACTTCGAATGACGAAAAAGTATTCTGTTTCCTGAGAAAAAAAGATGACAGTCTGGTTTTTGTAGCTTTAAATTTTTCAAATGAACTTCAAAAATTGATTGTTAAAGATGCAAATCACAAAGGAGAATATACAGAATATTTTTCTGGAGCAGAAAGAGAATTTTATGGATTCGATAGCTTAATACTCGATCCTTTTGAATATATGGTGTATGTTAGAAAGGGATAGTAATATTTTAAAAAGTTGTATAAAAATATAATTTTCAACAATTCTACTCACCCTGATTAAACTTACGTTCTAATCTGTCCCTCTCTTTTAAGAGAGGGGAAATATTCAGCTTTGCTGAATGAGGGGAGAGTATTAAAAATAAAATTCAATTTTATTTAATACAGACGTCATATTTGTTAATTCCTGATTCCTAATTCTCAAAACATTTAGACTTTTTTCTGTCATAATCATATCGCGATTTTTATCGTGCTCTTTTTGATAATCATGAATTTTGCCATTAAGTTCAAGAATTAGTTTATGTTCGTGGCGATTAAATTTTTCACCCTTAAATTTTCGGTTTCTTAGAATGAACCACATTAGCTTCTCTTCCCTGGTCATACTTTGACGAAGACTTCTGGCCAATTGTTTTATTTCACCATATTGCATTTCAAGGATGAATAATTCGTTGATTTAGAATCCTAATACAAAAATCCTAATCCAATATACAGTCCATTGTCTCCATCTCTTTTATCGAAGGCGATTCCATAGTTTATAGCAACAATAAAATTATCGTTTAGAGTAAAATAAGTTCCCAGTCCGGAACTTAAATGAAGCTTTTCTTTTTCTCCCTGGCTTAAATAAGATATAGCCTCTGTACTTAAATTATTCGGCAGCTCATATTTACCTGTTACCATACCCCAATCTAAAAATGGTGCCAATGCAAAATAGAAATTCTGGTTTAGAATTACTCTTCGGATTACTTTGTATCTCAACTCAAAATTTCCGTATAAATAGTCCTCGCCAACAATCCGGTTTCTTAAAACACCGCGCATTGTTTTTGCTCCTCCAAGGCCATCTCTTGTTTTAATCGGGCCACTGTTGAAAAGGAGGGGCAGCATATAAAAAGGAATATCGCCGCTAATTTTATCCTGATAACTAACCCGGTAGGCAAAGCTTAATACTTTTGGTTTTAATGTAAAGTATTGCCTGTGGGTTAACACAAGTTTTGAGAAAGAATAATCATTCCCCAGAAAGGATGGTGCAAGAACAAATTGTAATGTTGTCCACATACCTTTCATACTATTGGCTTCATTATCCCGGGTATCGTAAACAAGCCCCAATTTTAAGAGATTGGTATTTCCTCCATTTTTTTGTTCCTCCGGAATGAATCCCCAGTCAACATACTGACCATATAATCCACCATTTGTATAAGGGAGTTTGTCTTCTTCATCTTTTCCTTTGTTGAGTTTGTCCACATCAACAGAATCTACTTTCACACCATAAAAAGCATATCCGGCAACCCAACGTAATTTTTTGTCAATAATATTTCCCAGAAATTCAGTACGAAAACGTGTTAAACGTCTGTCATACCTATAATATAACCTGGAAATATAATCGTTGTTGTTCTCATCAATATAGTTTTTATTATATGGTGCATTGTAACCATTGAACCCATAAAAATCAAGTGCTTGTTCGGTTAATATATTAAACTCTGCTGTTACCCGGGTTTTGGGTATCAGGTGATCCGAATCAAATAAAATTTCATTTATTCCACTTCCTTTAGTTGTTCTCGACCATTCAAGGAACAAAGAGTGTTTATAATTAGGGTATGAACTACCATCACCAAAATGATAAAAATTAGTTACAAGACCATACTTAAAACCTATATCACTATCAAAGGCGATAGCAGGAACTGCACCTAACGTAAGTCCTGTTTTTATTTTTTCTTGTTTTTGAATGGAATCATTCTGAGCATTTGTCAAGCTTAGTATAAAAACGGAAAAGCTTAAAAAGACAAGAAGTTTTTTTGCATTCATTATATGAGAAATTAGGTTACCCGAAAATAAGAAAAAATTAATACTTTAGTGATGCTGAAATGTGCTATTTAGAACAAAGAATAAATCAATGCGAGCCTTAAAAATTATAGTCCTAATTTTAATAATAATCATTATACCGTTTATATTTCTTATTTCAACTGCAACAATAACTGATTATAAACCTGATGAAGTAGAGTTAATCTCGCAGGTTGAAAACACTCCATTAATATCTGATTCAATATTTTCTGTTCTAATTTGGAATATAGGATATGCCGGACTTAGTTCTGAAATGGATTTTTTTTATGATGGAGGAAAAAAAGTTCGACCCGATGATGAAACAGTGAAAAAAAATATTCAGGAGATTTCAGTTTTTCTGAAAGAACAAAAGGAAGCTGATTTTATCCTTTTACAGGAGGTAGATAAGAAATCAAAGCGAAGTTATTCTCATGATGAGGTTAATGTTATAGAGAGTTTATTGCCAAATTATTATTCAGATTTTGCATACAATTATAAAGTGGCATTTGTTCCTTTACCACCGACCAATCCAATGGGTAAAGTATCTTCAGGATTATTAAGCCTAAGCAAGGAACAACCAGCTAAAGTTGAACGGTTTTCTTTTCCGGGAAATTATTCCTGGCCCAAAAATCTGTTTATGCTGGATCGATGTTTTCTTGTTGCCAGATATAAATTAAAAAATCAAAAAGAACTTGTTATAATAAATACTCATAATTCTGCCTACGACGACGGTTCTCTTCGCGATGAACAAATGAATTATTTAAAGTCTTTTATTTTGGCAGAATATCAAAAAGGAAATTATATTGTAGTTGGTGGCGACTGGAATCAATCTCCTCCAAACTTCTCCTCGGGCTTTAATGGATACCTTTTTGATAATGAAAATTTCAAAGAGATTCCTGAAGATTTTTTACCAGAAGATTGGAAATGGTGTTATACAAATACAATTCCAACAAATAGACGAGTAAAAACCCCGTTTGAAAAAGAAAAAACATTAACTACAGTAATAGATTTTTTTCTACTATCTCCAAATATTGAAACATTAGAAGTTCGGACTATTGATTTAAACTTTTCAAATTCAGATCATAATCCAGTATTATTATCATTTAAACTATAGTAAAATGAAATTCTTAAACTATGTTGGTATTGTTATCGTGATTATTATTGTATCCACTATTGTTTTTATAAAAGTACTTCCAAAACGATCCGTACCAAAATATAATGGAGAATTTGTAATGCCCGGATTACAAGATGAGGTAGTTATTTATTATGATTCCTTAATTATCCCTCATATTTATGCTCAAAACGAAGTTGATTTATACAAAACAGTTGGATATGTCATGGCCCAGGAGCGACTTTGGCAGATGGATCTGCTTAGAAGAGTAACACAGGGAAGATTGTCTGAAATATTTGGTGCTAATTATATAAAAACCGATCAACTTCTTCGTTCACTACGAAATTCAAAAAAGTCATTACAGGTGCTGGATAGTTTAGATTCAGAAAAGAGACTTTCGTTAGAAGCTTTTTCGGAAGGTGTAAATTATTATATCTCAAAAAATAAAAAGAAGTTACCTGTTGAGTTTACAATTCTTGGATATACTCCAGACCAATGGAAGCCAGAACACTCGCTTAATTTAATTGGTTATATGGCTTGGGATTTGAAAGCTGGTTGGGGACAATTTATAATGCAGAAATTGAAAAATACGCTTGATAGTGCATTGTTTTATGACTTAATGCCCAACATCGATGAAAGGGATGCTGTTATAGCACCTAATTATCCCATCGAGGCAGTAGAATTTTCTCCAGACTTACTCAGCTACGACGATAATTTAGAAAAACTAGGAGGAGATATTTTTGAGGCAAGTAATAACTGGGCCGTAAACGCTGAGAAAAGTACACTGGGAAAACCAATTCTTGCCAATGATATGCACCTAAGTTATACATTGCCAGGAATCTGGATGCAGATGCACCAGGTAATTGAAGGTGAGTTGAATGTAACAGGTGTAATTCTGCCAGGCCAACCATTTATCGTATCAGGACATAATGATAATATCGCATGGGGGATGACAAATACCTATGTAGATAATGTTGATTTCTATGAGGAAAAAGTTAATGGAGATACAACAAAATACTTGTTTAATGGAGAATGGTATGATATCGAGTCTATGGAAGAAAGGATTGCAATAAAGGGAGGTGATACTGTTGATCTGGTAAATAGGTTTACGCATCGGGGACCAATCGTTTCTGAGCACAAAGGTGTTAATGATAAAATTATTTCCATGCATTGGGCAGGAGAAGGGTATAGTAATGAGTTAAGAGCTGTATATCTTTTAAACAGGGCAAAAAACTGGACAGAATTTAAAAACGCCATGAAAGATTTCAGGGCAATTAGTCAAAATGTAAATTATGCAGATGTTGATGGAAACATCGGGATTTATTCGTGTGCCGGTATTCCAATCCGAAAAAGAGAATTTGCAACATTTCTGTTTCCCGGCGACACAAGCGAATTTGATTGGAAAGGATATGTTCCATTCGATGAACAACCCTATGAATATAATCCCAAAACAAACTATGTTGCTTCTGCAAATAATAAAACAGTAGGAAATGATTATCCATATCATATCGGGACATGGTATACGCTTCCATATAGATACAACAGAATAGTGGAGTTGTTAAAATCTAAAGAGAAATTATCTGTCGAAGATTTCAAACAAATTCAAACTGATAATTATTCAAAATTAGCAGAAGAAATGTTACCTGTTATTTTGAAAGCTCTAAAAGGACATAAACAAGAAATAAGTGCATTGGAAAACAAAGCTTTTGAGGCTCTAACTAATTGGGATTTTAGGTATGAAAAATCAGGAAAAGAACCCCTGATTTTTGAGACGATGTACCTAAAATTAATTGATAATGTTTTTCATGATGAACTAGAGGGAAATTATGAGAAGTTTCTGGATGTTTCTAAACTACCAAGAGTTGGAATTTATAATATCTGGAACAAACAATCAGATTGGTGGGATGATAAAAATACTACGGATGTTACGGAAACAAATGAGGATATTATTTTTAAAACATTTAAAGAAACAGTTGAAGAGCTAACAAATAAATTTAGTAAGGATATAAAAAATTGGCACTGGGCAGATACTCATAAATTTATATTGCAACATCCTATGGGGAGTGTGAGAATTCTCGACAGGATTTTTAAAATAAACCGGGGAGCATATGAAGTGCCTGGAAGTTTTCATACAACTTCACCCTATAGTTATGATTTTACTTCTCCTTATAGCGTTACACATGGAGCTTCGCAACGACACATCTATGTCGTAGGAGATTGGGATAAATCGGTTACAGTGATTCCTACAGGGAATAGCGGTGTTCCGGGTTCAAAATATTATGGTAATCAAATTGAAATGTTTCTTGGGAATCAATATCATTCTGATTGGTTCAGCAAAGCTAAAGTTGAAGAACATTCAATGTTTAAAACCATACTAAAACCAAATCTATAACCTTCTCTATGTGATGTAGGTTAAAAATTTCTATTAATTATTGCAAGCTATCATGGCTTAAAGCCTATTACAAGAATATCATCAACTTGATCCAAATCACCTTTCCACTCAAGGATACTCTTTTGTAGTAACTCTCGCTGTACGTCCAGTGGAAGTTTATGAATAGTAAGCAATAAGTGTCTAAATCGCCTGTACTTATATTTTTTCCCCTCTGGCCCACCAAACTGATCGGCATAACCATCAGAAAATATAAACACCATATCATCGTTTTCAAGGGCAATAGAATGATTTTTAAAGACTTTCTGTTCTTCAGGAAAAGTTTCTATTCCAACAGAAAAACGGTCACCTTTTATCTCACTTATTTTATTATCCCTAATAATATAAAGTGGGTTAAAAGCTCCTGCAAATTCAAGAATTCTTGTTTTTTTATCAAACACACAAAAGGCCATATCCATTCCGTCCCGTAAAGTAAAATCCGAAACATCTCTGAATATTTCAGCAAAATCGGCATTTAGCGTGTTCAATATATCCGAAGGATTTACAATCCCTTGAGAGTTCGTTATCTTTCTAAACAACTCAAATCCGATAATTGACATAAACGCACCTGGAACTCCGTGCCCGGTACAATCTACTGCTGCAATAAAAACTTTGTTTTCTTTTTCGTGGACCCAATAAAAATCGCCACTAACAATATCCTTTGGCATATGCAAAACAAACGAATCCGGAAGTATCCTTTTTACTGTTGAAACAGAAGGCATTATTGCTTCTTGTATTCGTTTTGCATAGTTTATACTGTCTGTTATATTTTTATTTTTTACTGCTAATTCTTCTTTTTGCTTCTCTATTTGCTTATTGATTCGTTCTCTTTCTTTATACTCCCTGTTAAGTTTTCTTAGAGTTCGTGTCCTGTAATGCACAAAACTATAAACAAATACGGCAATTAATACAGCATAAAGCAGATATGCTGCTTTTGACTCCCAAATTTCCGGCTTTACTATTATCTCAACAGAAGCAGGAATTACTCCTTGTCCAATCCTGGAATTTGCAGGCAATACCTGAAAAAAATGATGTCCTGGGGCTAAATTGTGTAAGGTTACAAGATTTACATTATCTGCATTATGCCATTTAGCTGCATTTACTCTATTCTTTTGGTAAAGCCTATACTTATAACTATTATTAGTTGATAACATTGAGTCTTCAGTTGCAAAACTAATGGTAACCGGAGAATTTGTTTTTGTAATTATCAAGCTATCATGAGCTGTACAAACTTTTCTTTTACCTTCTTTATCAAAAAACTCAACGGATGTTATTACAACATTTAAATTGGAGTAATCAATTTCAATTGTAGAACTATCTTTATTGGTGATATCCTCATGCTCTTTATTTTCAACTATTGGAATAGTGCTACTAACCCTCATAAAAAAACATTTAACAGGGTATAACCCAATATTTGCCCTCCCAATAATAGGTGGGAATAAATTGAGTAGAATAACAATACCTAATATATAAAAACCTCTGCTCATGGGGTATATGCTAATATAACATTTATTAATATTATTTTCAATAAGGAATTACCCCATTTAGACGAAAATATTGTTAATTTTTAATTATTTTCTCAACATTATAACAAAGGTTTTTTTATACTAATAGTTCTATATAAAATTAATTTCTATAATTAGTTCAGGAAATAAATTTACTTGTTATTTTTTGTACTGTCTAAAGCAATCTTTTCTAGCATTTCAGTTGTTAAAGATTTTGGTCGCTCTAGTGGATAACCTAAAGCCCTGTCCCAAATAACATTTGCAGTGATACCAATTGCTCTTCCTATACCAAAAAGTACTGTATAAAAATCATATTCTCTTACTCCGTAGTGCCATTGTATTACTCCCGACTGGGCGTCAACATTAGGCCATGGATTTTTTGCTTTGCCCTGTTCTTTTAAAATTGGTGGAACAACTTTAAAAAGTATATCGACATACTTAAATATTGCATCATCAGGAAGATGTTTTAAACTAAATTCTCTTTGTATAGAGTATCTTGGATCTGTTTTACGAAGTACAGCATGCCCAAACCCGGGAATAACCTGCCCTGAATTTAAAGTATCCCATACAAATTGTTTCATTTCGTCTTCTGTAGGCGTTTTACCGTCCATTTTATCAATAAGATCAAGCAACCAGCGTAAAACTTCCTGGTTAGCTAAACCATGCAATGGGCCTGCTAAAGCATTTATCATTGCCGACACAGCTAAATAAGTATCAGACAAAGAACTGCCAACAAGGTGTCCTGTATGGGCACTAACATTACCACTTTCATGATCACTGTGTATAATAAAATGCATCCTTGAAACATCATCATACGGTTTTCCGATACCCATCATATGAGCGAAATTTCCGCCAAAATCGAGGTTAGGATCAGACTGTATACGTTTTCCATCCCTATATAACTTTGCATAGATATACGATCCTATTTCCGGTAATTTTGCTAATAAATTCAAGGCATCCTCATAAGTAGGATCCCAATAATCTTGTTTAGAGATACCAGCAGCATATTTCTTTGCAAAAAAAGATTCGCGATGTAATGTTAATATAGCTGTAGAAAAAATTGCCATTGGATGGCTTGCTGTAGGAAAGGCATCAATTACTTCATATACATAACGAGGTAATATGCGTCTTTTTCTAAACTCATCTGCAACATCTTGCGCTTCTGAATCTGTTGGTATATCACCAGTTAACAATAAATAATATAACCCTTCGACACAAGGCATTTCTCCACCTCCAGATGCTTTTGGCAACTTTTTAAATAACTCAGGCAAGGTGTGTCCTCGGTAACGAATCCCTTCATTGGGATCAAGGTAAGAAATATCTGTAACAAGACATTTTAGTCCTCTCATTCCACCAATGAGTTGGCTCATCTTTACCTGATCAACTACGACATCTCCATAGTCATTTAATAGTTTCTGGGTACGAGGTCTCCATGCTTCTATCTTTTCATATAATTTTTGCTTTAAGGCTGGCATATTTTAATTAATTAAATCGTTAATAAATATTAGGAAGATAACATCAAAATTAGCTAATTGTTTAAACTAAAATTAAATAAAAAAGGGGACATAAATTATGTCCCCTTTTAGACTTCTATTTTTTTAATTAGAATTCAGCTGAATCACCTAATTCTTCTTCTATACGAAGTAATTGGTTATATTTAGCCATACGATCAGAACGGCTCATAGAACCTGTTTTAATTTGACCAGAATTTGTAGCAACAGCAATATCCGCGATTGTTGCATCTTCTGTTTCACCTGAACGGTGAGAAGTAACTGATGTATAACCTGCTCTGTGAGCCATTTCAATAGCATCAAGAGTTTCAGTTAATGTACCAATTTGGTTTACTTTGATAAGGATAGAGTTTGCACAACCTAAATCAATTCCTTTTTTAAGGAATTCTACATTCGTTACAAATAAATCATCACCAACTAACTGGCACTTGTCTCCAATTTTATCAGTTAAGATTTTCCATCCATCCCAATCTCCTTCATCCATACCATCTTCAATTGAGTCGATAGGATATTTGCTAATTAATTCAGCAAGGTAATCCGCTTGTTCTGCTGAAGTGCGTACAGCACCTTTATCACCTTCAAATTTTGTATAGTCATATTTTCCATCAACATAAAATTCAGAAGAAGCACAGTCTAATGCAATAGAAACATCACCACCGTCTTCTTTTCTTCCAGGTTTGTAACCTGCAGCTTCGATAGCTTTAATAATTGACTCTAACGCATCTTCAGTACCATCAAGAGTAGGGGCAAATCCACCTTCATCACCAACTGCAGTACTTAAATTTCTATCTTTTAATACTTTTTTCAATGAATGGAATACTTCAGCACCCATTCGAACAGCTTCTTTTAAATTTGGGGCACCAACAGGACGGATCATAAATTCCTGGAATGCAATAGGAGCGTCAGAGTGAGAACCTCCGTTGATAATATTCATCATTGGAACAGGAAGTTTTTTTGCGTTTGTTCCGCCGATATATCTATAAAGAGGAATCTGTAAATAATTTGCAGCAGCTTTAGCAACAGCTAGAGAAACACCTAACATACCATTTGCACCTAAGTTACTTTTATTTTTTGTTCCATCAAGTTCCAGCATTTTTTTATCAATACCAACTTGATCTAAAACATACATACCTACAACTTCTTTTGCAATAATGTTATTTACATTTTCAACAGCTTTAGCAACACCTTTTCCTAGATAACGGCTTTTATCACCATCTCTCATTTCAATGGCTTCGTTTTCGCCTGTTGAAGCTCCAGATGGAACAGCAGCACGACCTGTAAATCCACTTTCCAGGGTAACATCAACCTCAACTGTAGGATTACCTCTTGAGTCTAAAATTTCACGAGCGTGAACATCAACTATTTTTCCCATAATTCTATTTTTATTATTTGATGATTATAAGTTAAATGTACAAAAAAAGGGATAAAGAACCCTAAAATAGCCTTTATCCCCATTAAGAACGTTAATTTTTTGTAAAGTATTCTTTAAGAATCTTTTTTATCTTCTTCCTCAGATGTTTCATCTGAATTCTCTTCTTTTGGAGTTTCTTCTGCTTTTGTTTCTACTTCTTGTTCTTCAACAACGGCTTCAGCTACTGTTTCAACTTTCTTTTCTTCCGCAACTTCCTGTGCTTTCTCTTCAGGTTTCGCTTCTACTGCTTTTTTAGCTTTAGTTTGCTTCTCTTCACCCTGCTGTGTTGTTCCAGTAGTTTTTCTTCTACGGCGCCTTGTTGTTTTCTTAGCAGCATCATCTTTTGCTGCAAGTAGATTTTCGTTATAGTCTACTAATTCAATAATACACATATCGGCATTATCTCCTAAACGAGTACCTGTTTTAAGTATTCTAGTATAACCTCCAGGTCTTTCAGCTACTTTTGTAGATACTTCTCTAAATAATTCACTAACTGCAAATTTATTTTTTAGATAACTAAACACAACTCTTCGAGAATGTGTGGAATCTTCTTTAGATTTTGTTATCAATGGCTCAACATACATGCGCAATGCTCTGGCTTTAGCAGTTGTTGTTTTAATTCTTTTATGTAGAATTAAAGATGTAGCCATATTTGCAAGCATCGCTTTTCTGTGTGGGCTCTTTCTTCCTAAGTGATTAAAACTTTTCCTGTGTCTCATTTTTTCTTTCTATTGCTGGTTTTGTTAAACCATTTTCAATCTTAAGAATAAACCTTATTCTTTATCTAATTTATATTTTGCGACATCCATTCCGAAGGAAAGATTCATGTTGTCCAACAATTCATCTAGCTCAGTAAGTGATTTTTTACCGAAATTACGGAATTTAAGTAGATCGTTTTTGTTGAATTTAACTAAGTCGCCTAATGTTTCTACTTCTGCTGCTTTCAAACAGTTCAATGCACGAACTGAAAGATCCATATCAACAAGTTTTGTTTTTAGAAGTTGGCGCATATGCAGTACTTCTTCATCAAACTCTTCGTTAGACATACTTTCTTCTGAATCAAGAGTTATCTTCTCATCAGAGAAAAGCATAAAGTGGTAAATTAATATTTTTGCAGCTTCTTTTAATGCATCTTTTGGATGAATTGAACCATCAGTAGAGATATCAAAAACTAATTTTTCATAGTCAGTCTTTTGTTCTACACGATAATTTTCAATCGCATATTTTACATTTCTAATTGGTGTAAAAATTGAATCGATTGGAATAACCCCGATTTCTGCATCCAAAGGTTTATTTTCTTCTGCTGGAACGTATCCCCTACCCTTATTTATGGTAACTTCCATTTGAAGTTTTACAGCAGGTTCCATATTACAGATTACAAGATCTGGATTTAAAACTTCAAACCCACTCAAAAATTTATTTAAATCCCCAGCTTTGAATTCTTCTTGACCTGATAATGTAACGACAATTTTCTCATCGTTTACATCCTCAATAATTTTTTTAAATCTTACCTGTTTCAGGTTGAGAATAATCTCTGTAACATCTTCTATCACGCCTGTGATAGTTGAAAATTCATGCTCAACACCATCAACCTTAATAGTGGTAATAGCGTAACCTTCCAGAGAAGAAAGTAAAATCCTTCTTAGTGAATTACCAACGGTAATACCATAACCTGGTTCTAACGGACGAAACTCAAATTTTCCATTGAAATCATCCGACTCGAGCATGATAACCTTATCAGGCTTTTGAAAAGCTAATATTGCCATAAAAATGTTATTTAGAATATAATTCTACAATAAGTTGTTCTTTGATGTTTTCAGGAATTTCTTCACGCTCTGGCCTTGCTATAAATTTTCCTGCCATTTGGTTATTATCCCATTCCAACCAAGGAGACTTTGAACGATTTATTCCATCTAATGAATCAGAAATAACTTCAAGTGATTTTGACTTTTCACGAATTCCAATGATATCTCCTGGTCGTAAAGAGTAAGATGGTATACTAACAATTTCGTTATTAACAACAATATGTCTATGTGTTACTAATTGTCTAGCAGCCCTGCGAGTTGGTGCAATACCTAAACGGTAAACCACATTATCCAATCTAGACTCAAGAAGTTGAAGTAATACTTCACCGGTAACCCCTTTACTTTGAGACGCTTTTTTAAATAAATTTGAGAATTGGCGTTCTAAAACTCCATAGGTATATTTAGCTTTTTGTTTTTCCTGAAGCTGAATACCATATTCTGATTGTTTTTTTCTCCTTTTATTTACTCCGTGTTGTCCTGGAGGATAGTTTTTCCTCTCAAAATTTTTGTCTGCACCGAAGATTGGCTCTCCGAATTTTCTGGCAATTTTTGAACTTGGACCTGTATATCTAGCCATCTATATAATTTTTTCTTTTCTACTAAATATTAAACTCTTCTACGTTTAGGTGATCTACAACCATTATGTGGTAAAGGAGTAACATCGATTATCTCAGTAACTTCGATACCTGAAGTATGAATTGAACGGATTGCAGATTCTCTTCCAGACCCCGGACCTTTAACAAAAACCTTTACTTTTCGTAGGCCTAAGTCATATGCTACTTTAGAACAATCTTCTCCAGCCATTTGAGCTGCATATGGTGTATTCTTTTTAGAACCTTTGAATCCCATTTTCCCAGCAGACGACCATGATATAACCTGACCACTGTTGTTTGTTAATGAAATTATTATGTTGTTGAACGAGGCGTGTACGTGTGCCTGCCCTACTGGTTCAACTTTTACTACACGTTTTTTTGAATTTCCTGTCTTCTTAGCCATCTTAATCTAACTATTATTTAGTTGCCATTTTCTTGTTAGCAATGGTTTTCTTTTTACCTTTTCTTGTTCTGGCATTGTTCTTAGTAGTTTGACCTCTAACAGGTAAACCAGAACGATGACGGATTCCTCTATAACATCCGATATCCATTAATCGCTTGATGTTAAGTTGGATTTCTGACCTCAACTCACCCTCGACTTTAATTTGCTCGTTAATCGTTTTACGAATTGCCGCAATCTGGTCATCAGTCCAATCTTGAACTTTTATGTTTTTATCAATCCCGTTTAATTCAAGGATTTTTTGAGCTCTGCTTTTTCCTATACCAAAAATATAAGTAAGGCCGATCTCTCCTCTTTTGTTCTTTGGTAAGTCTACACCAACGATTCGTGCCATATATTTAAAATTTTAACCTTGTCTTTGTTTAAATTTCGGATTCTTCTTATTAATCACGTAAAGTCTGCCTTTTCTGCGAACTATCTTGCAGTCAGCGCTTCTTTTTTTAACTGATGTCCTAACTTTCATGTCAGTAGTATAATATATTTTATTTATATCTAAAAGTAATTCTCCCTTTTGTTAAATCATAAGGTGACATTTCAACCTTAACTTTATCACCGGGCAATATCTTTATATAGTGCATTCTCATTTTTCCAGAGATGTGAGCAGTAATAACATGCCCATTTTCTAACTCTACCCTAAACATTGCATTTGATAATGCTTCGGTTATGGTACCATCTAATTCTATTGAAGCTTGTTTTGCCATAAAATCTGTTAGTTCTTCTCTAAAACTTCTTCTATATATTTAAAAGTTGATAAAATATCAGCCTTATTATTATCTATTGCTACAGCAAGTTCAAAATGTGCTGATGATTTTCCATCAATTGTTTTAATCGTCCATCCGTCAGCTTCTTGCCTTATTTCTTTTCTCCCCATATTAATCATGGGTTCAATGCAAATAACCTGACCTACACTAAGCTTAACTCCTCTTCCTCTTCTACCATAATTTGGTACCTCAGGGGCTTCATGCATATTTGTTCCCAGCCCATGACCTACTAATTCTCTAACTACGGAGTACCCATGAGATTCAGCATAATTTTGAACAGCAAAACTAATATCTCCAACCCTATTTCCTGCTACAGCTTTTTCAATTCCTAAGAATAATGATTCTTTTGTTACTTGCAGTAGTTGTTTAAGCTCATCACTTATTTCTCCAACAGCAAAAGTATAGGCAGAATCACCGTAAAAGCCCTTCATTTTTGTTCCGATATCCACTGAAATAATATCTCCATCTTTTAAGATATAATTTGATGGGATACCATGTACAACTTCATCGTTAACAGATGCACAAATTGATTTTGGATAACCGTGAAAACCTAAAAAACCAGGTTCCGCATTATTATCACAAATAAATTCGTGAGCAATTTTATCCAACTTTTCAGTTGTTATGCCAGGTTTTACATTTTTTGCAATTTCGGCAAGTGCTTTGGAAACCAATATATTGTTTTCCCTTAATATCTCAATTTCTTCTGCCGAATATATTGCCATCAAAGAACGTTATATAATTTATATAGCAGCAGCTGTTCCACCAGCTCTACCTTTAATTCTTCCCGATTTCATTAAGCCATCATAATGTCTCATTAAAAGATGACTTTCAATTTGTTGTAATGTATCTAAAACAACACCTACTAAAATAAGTAAAGAAGTCCCTCCAAAAAACTGTGCAAACTGGTTATTTACTCCGGCAATCATAGCAAAAGCCGGGAGAATTGCTACAAAAGCGAGAAACATAGAACCAGGCAAAGTAATTCGAGACATTACTGTATCTAAAAATTCAACGGTCTTACGTCCAGGTTTTACACCGGGTATAAATCCTCCATTTTTCTTCATGTCCTCTGCCATTTGCGTTGGATTAATTGTAATTGCTGTGTAAAAATACGTAAAAGCAATGATTAATAATGCAAAGGTAAAGTTATACCAGAAACCATCAAATCTAAATGCTGCTGCAAGTCCGGTTGTTGCATCGAAACGACTAAAAAACATAATTGGAAACATCATAATAGCCTGTGCGAAGATAATTGGCATAACTCCAGCTGCATTCACTTTTAGTGGGATGTATTGTCTAACTCCACCATATTGTTTATTACCAACAATCCTTTTAGCATATTGTACAGGTATTCTGCGAGTACCTTGAACAAGAAGGATACTTATCATAAAAATCACAAACATAATAAGGAATTCGAGGAAGAATGCTATTAATCCACCACCACCTTCAAGCCTGAATCCAAGTTCAGCAACAAGCGATTGTGGTAGACGTGCAATGATACCAATCATAATAATCAGTGAAATACCATTACCAATTCCTTTATCTGTAATTTTTTCACCAAGCCACATTACAAACATTGTTCCTGCTGTTAGCATGATTATAGAAGATACTCTAAAAAACATACCCTGTAAAACAAATGCTGTTGCAGGTAATTGTGCATGTAAGTTTAATAAATAACTTGGCGCTTGAATTAATAATATAATAACTGTTAAATATCTTGTAATTTGATTAATCTTACGTCTTCCGCTTTCGCCTTCACGTTGTAATCTTTGAAAATAAGGAACTGCTATTCCTAAGAGTTGAATCACAATTGAGGCAGAGATGTAAGGCATAATACCAAGTGCAAAAATTGAAGCTTGAGAAAATGCTCCTCCTGAAAACATATCAAGAAGACCTAAAACTCCCTCAGAAGTTTGTTGCTTAAGAGCTGATAATTGATTGGGATCAATACCTGGTAAGGATATATGTGCCCCTAAACGATATATTACTAATATACCGAGCGTATATCCGATCCTAGATCTTAAATCCTCAATCCTATAAATGTTCCTTAAGGTTTCAATAAATTGTTTCATTAAATCAAATTTTTGTTGCAGTACCTTCTAGTGCTTCAATAGCCTCTTGTGCTGATTTTGAAAAAGCATGTGCTTTAACCTCTAATTTTGATGTTAACTTGCCATTGCCCAATATTTTAATTAAATCATTCTTTTGGGCAAGTCCAGCTTTTATTAATGCGTCAACATCAATGACAGCAATATTTTTCTTATCAGCAAGGGCTTGAAGAGTATCAATGTTAATACCCTTATATTCTTTCCTGTTTATATTTTTAAAGCCGAATTTTGGTACTCTTCTTTGAAGCGGCATTTGTCCACCTTCAAAACCAATTTTTTTGCTGTAACCTGAACGGGATTTAGCCCCTTTGTGTCCACGTGTAGAAGTACCACCTCTACCTGAACCTGTGCCTCGTCCTATTCTCTTTCTGCTTTTTACTGATCCTTCTGCAGGTTTTAAGTTACTTAAATCCATTTTTCGGAAAATTATATTGTTAAATTTCTTCTACTGTTACTAAGTGTCTCACTTTCTCAATCATCCCAAGTATCTGTGGAGTTCCTTCAACTTCAACAGTACTGTTCATTTTCTTTAGCCCAAGAGCTTCAATTGTGCTTTTTTGGCGTTTTGTACTACCAATTTTACTCTTTGTATATGTTACTTTTAATTTAGCCATTGGTATTTTTATTAACCATTAAATACTTTATTCAAATCAACTCTTCTATGCTGAGCTACAGTATATGCATCGCGTAATTCTAACAATGCTTCGAAAGTAGCTTTTACAAGGTTATGAGGGTTTGAAGAGCCTTTAGATTTAGCAAGTACGTCTTTTACTCCAACACTTTCAAGTACAGCGCGCATCGCACCACCAGCTTTAACACCGGTACCACTGGAAGCAGGTTTCATAAATACGGTTGCTCCTCCATATTTTGATAATTGTTCATGAGGAATTGTACCATTTATAATAGGAACCTTAATAAGATTCTTTTTTGCGTCCTCAATTCCTTTGGAGATAGCAGTAGTTACCTCGTTTGCTTTACCAAGACCGTATCCTACTATTCCGTCTTCGTTACCAACTACAACAATGGCAGAGAAACTAAAAGTACGTCCACCTTTTGTTACTTTAGTAACCCGTTGGATGCTAACAAGCCTATCTTTTAGCTCTAAATCACTGGTTCTTACTTTTCTGATAGATGTTGCCATAGTAATTCTTAAAATTTAAGTCCACCCTCACGAGCAGCATTAGCTAATTCTTTTATTCTTCCGTGATATAGGTATCCATTGCGGTCAAAACACACTTCTGTGAAACCTTTTTCTTTAATCTTTTCTGCAGCAAGTTTACCTACTAATTTTGCCTGCTCAGACTTATTTATATCAGCTTTTTCTGCAATTTCTTTTGTTAAAGATGATACAGAAAGTATTGTTTTACCATCGATATCGTCAATAAATTGAACGTAGATTTGTTTATTACTTCTAAAAACTGACATACGAGGTTTTTCATTCGTACCAGATACAATCTTACGAATTCTTTTCTTTATCCTTATTCGTCTTTCAAGTTTTGTTAACCCCATGATTTCTTAATTCTAAATATTTTTAAGCTTTAGCTGATTTACCAGCTTTTCTGCGTAACTGTTCTCCAACAAACTTAATACCTTTTCCTTTATATGGCTCAGGTTTACGTAATGCCCTGATTTTTGCAGCAACCTGATTAATTAACTGTTTATCGGCACTTGTTAAAGTTATGATAGGATTAGACCTTTTTTCTGTTTTTGCTTCAACAGTAACTTCGGCAGGCATCATCATATGGATATCGTGCGAATAACCTAAACTCAATTCCAATACCTGACCTTTTGCCTCTGCTCTATATCCAACACCAACTAATTCTTGTTGTACTGTATATCCGTCTGAAACACCTATAACCATGTTATTTATTAAAGATCGGTATAAACCATGTAATGCTTTATGTCTCTTTTGATCCGTTGGCCTTTCGCAAACAACTTCAGCATCTTCAATTTTTACAGTAATATCTGTATCAACTTTTTGTTGAAGTTCTCCCTTGGGGCCTTTAACAGTAACAACATTATCGTTGGATATGTTAACAGTGACTCCTTGGGGTAATTTTATTGGTAATTTTCCAATTCTTGACATTGAGAATCCTCCCGGTTTAATAAACGTAACAAATTACTTCTCCACCCACGTTTTCTTGCTTAGCTTCTTTATCTGTCATCACTCCTTTAGAAGTTGAGATAATAGCAATTCCTAAACCATTAAGTACACGTGGTAAATTTTCATGATCTGCATATTTTCTTAATCCTGGTCTACTTGCCCTCTCAATTGATTTGATAGCAGGTTTCTTTGTCTCCGGATCATATTTTAATGCAATCTTTATTGTTCCTTGCACTTCGCTGTCGATAAATTTATAGCTAAGGATATATCCTTTTTCGAAAAGGATTTTTGTGATATCCTTTTTAATATTCGAAGCTGGTATCTCTACTACTCTGTGCTTCGCCATTATTGCGTTTCGTACTCTTGTAAGATAATCTGCAATTGGATCTGTCATTTTCTTCTGTATTGAATATTTTATCTCAATTTTTGGCTACCAACTCGCTTTTTTAACTCCAGGTATCAATCCTGATGAAGCCATTTCCCTGAATTGAATCCTTGAAATACCAAATTGTCGCATATAACCTTTTGGTCTTCCTGTCAGCTTACATCTATTGTGTAACCTGATTGGGTTTGAATTTTTAGGCAAACGGCTTAATCCAACATAATCTCCGGCAGCTTTTAATTCAGCCCTTTTTTTGGCGTATTTATCTACCAACTTTTTACGTCGCACTTCACGTGCTTTCATTGATTCCTTAGCCATAATTATGCTTTCTTTTTTGTATTCTTAAATGGTAAACCAAATTCCTTAAGCAATGCAAACCCTTCTTCATCTGTATTGGCAGATGTTACAAAAGTAATTTCCATTCCTAATATTTTGTTTATTTTATCTATATCAATTTCAGGAAAAATTATTTGCTCAGTAATTCCAAGTGTGTAATTTCCACGTCCATCGAATTTTGTACTGATACCTTTAAAGTCTCTGATTCTAGGAAGAGCGACACAAACTAACCTTTCAAGGAATTCGTACATTCTATCTTTTCTTAGCGTAACTTTAATACCAATAGGCATTTTCTTACGTAATTTAAAGTTCGAAATATCCTTTTTAGATACAGTTTGAACAGCTTTTTGACCAGTAATATTACTTAGTTCTTCTTGTGCTATATCAATAAGTTTTTTATCTGCTACAGCTTGTCCTACTCCTTGATTTACAACTATTTTTTCAAGACGTGGCACTTGCATAACTGATTTGTAGCTGAACTCTTTTTTAAGAGTCTGAACTATTTCGTCGTTATATTTCTTTTTGAGTGTTGGTACGAATTCCATTACTTAATCTCCTCTCCAGACTTTTTTGAATACCGCACTAATTTTCCGTTATCATTTAATTTTCTGCCAATCCTTGATGGATTTCCTGATGTAGGATCAACAAGCATTAGATTTGATATATGGATAGGTGCTTCTTTTTTAATGATACCTCCGTTAGGGTATTGTGCATTAGGTTTTGTATGTTTTGATACCATATTAACACCTTCGACTAATGCTCTGTATTTACTCCTGACAACCTCAAGAACGCGACCTTGCTGTCCTTTTGATTCTCCAGAAATAACCATTACAGTATCCCCTTTTTTGATATGTATTTTCTTTTGCATCTCTAATTTGTATATTTATAATACCTCTGGGGCAAGTGAAATAATCTTCATGTGCTCGTCCCTTAACTCTCTGGCAACAGGGCCAAAAATACGGGTTCCTCTCATTTCTCCTGCGTTGTTTAATAAAACAACTGCATTATCATCGAAACGAATATATGAGCCATCTTTTCTTCTTACTTCTTTTTTAGTGCGAACAACAACTGCTTTTGAAACAGTTCCTTTTTTGATTTCTCCCGCAGGAATCGCACTTTTTACACTGACTACTATTTTGTCGCCAATGGATGCATATCTTTTCTTTGTACCACCAAGTACTCGAATGCAAAGTACTTCTTTAGCTCCGCTATTATCAGCAACGCTTAATCTAGTTTCCTGTTGTACCATGACTATTTAGCCCTTTCAATTATTTCTACTAATCTCCAAGTTTTTGTTTTACTGAGCGGACGTGTTTCCATAATCCTAACAGTATCACCGATATTGCAGGTATTTTCTTCGTCATGAGCCTTAAACTTTGAAGTCTTGTTAACGAACTTACCATAAATTGGGTGTTTTTGTTTTGTATGTACAGCAATAGTGATGGATTTATCCATCTTGTTGCTTACAACAACGCCAATTCTTTCTTTTCTAAGATTTCTTTTTATTTCTTCCATGGCTCGCTATTACTTTTGCTTTTCTTCTAATTGTCTTTTTCTCAATTCTGTTTTCAGCCTTGCAATATTCCTTCTTGCTTCTTTTATCTTTTGAGGATTATCCAGAGGTGAAACGGTATGATTTAATTTCAGTTTTAATAAAAAACTACTTTCATTTTCCAGTTTCTCAATTACCTCTTTGGTAGATAATTCTATTATTTCTGTATTTTTCATTTTTTCTTACTTAGCAATAATTTAATAAACTACTGTACAAAGTCCCTTCTTACAATGAATTTTGTAGTCACTGGTAGTTTTTGGGCTGCTAAACGTAAAGCTTCTTTTGCCACTTCATATGGTACACCTTCAGCTTCTAAAATTACTCTACCTGGAGTAACCGGAGCGACAAAACCTTCTGGAGCTCCTTTACCTTTACCCATCCTAACCTCTGCAGGTTTTTTTGTGATAGGTTTATCAGGAAAGATGCGAATCCAAATCTGACCTTCACGTTTCATATATCTGGTAACAGCCTGACGAGCTGCCTCTATTTGGCGTCCAGTAATCCAATGTGACTCAAGCGCTTTGATTCCGAAAGTTCCGAATGCCAGTTGATTACCGCGTTGGGCATTCCCTTTCATTCTCCCTTTTTGCGCTCTCCTGAATTTTGTTTTCTTTGGTTGTAACATCTCTTATATTCTTACTGAATTACTAAATCTCTATTTTCTGCGTTTTTTGAATTCCCTTCCACCAGGTTTTGTCTTGGTGTTTTTATTTGCACCTACATTTGGTGAAAGATCTCTTTTTCCATATACTTCACCAGTACAAATCCAAACTTTTACGCCAATTAAGCCAACCTTAGTAAGACCTTCCCCTAAAGCATAATCAACATCTGCCCTTAATGTATGCAATGGAATTCTTCCTTCTTTATACGTCTCAGACCTTGCCATTTCTGCACCACCAAGTCGGCCAGAAACAAGAACTTTGATTCCTTCAGCTCCCATTCTCATTGTTGAAGCAATAGCCATCTTTGCTGCACGACGATAAGAAATTTTACCTTCTAATTGACGGGCTATATTATTTGCTACAATTGTAGCATCAAGCTCTGGCCTTTTTACTTCAAAAATGTTAATTTGAACCTCTTTTTTCGTAATTTTCTTAAGCTCTTCTTTTAACTTATCAACCTCTTGACCACCTTTTCCGATGATAATACCAGGACGTGCTGTATTAACAGTAACTGTGATAAGCTTTAGAGTCCTTTCAATAATAATTTTTGAAACACTTGCCTTTGCAAGACGTGCATTTAAATATTCACGTATTTTGTAGTCTTCGACGATTTTTTCAGAATAATTTCTTCCGCCATACCAGTTAGAATCCCATCCTTTGATGATTCCAAGCCTGTTTCCTATCGGATTAACTTTTTGTCCCATTCAGAGGTTAATTTGTTTGTTCTTCTGTTTCTTCTACTATGTTTTCTACCACGCCCTCATTTGGGTTTAAACTACCTAAAACAAGTGTTACATGGTTCGAACGCTTTCTAATTCTATGTGCCCTTCCCTGAGGTGCTGGCTGTATTCTTTTTAAAGTTCTTGATTGATCAACATGAACTTCTTGAACAAATAGCTGGCTATCCTCTAAGCGAACACCTTCGTTCTTGTTTTGCCAGTTAGCAATTGCTGATAAAAGAAGTTTCTCAACCCTTCTTGATGCTTCTTTTGAAGAGTATTTCAGTACATCAAGAGCCCTGTTTACTTCCATCCCACTTATAAGCTCTGTAACCAGTCTCATTTTTCTAGGAGATGTAGGGCAATTACGCAATACAGCGTAAGATTTACTCTTTCTTTCTTCTTTTCTTTTTTCAGCCGATATTCTTTTTCGTGCACCCATTTTTTTAATCTTTTCTAGATATTATTTATTACTTCTTATGGCCGGCATGTCCTCTGTAAGTCCTGGTAGGTGCAAACTCACCAAGCTTATGTCCAACCATATTTTCTGTGACATATACAGGTATAAATTTATTACCATTATGAACAGCAATAGTATGACCAACGAACTCAGGGGAAATCACTGACCGTCTTGACCATGTTTTGATAACAGATTTTTTTCCTGAATCATTCATGGCATCAACACGCTTATCAAGCTTAAAGTCAATAAATGGTCCTTTTTTTAACGATCTACTCATTTTACCTTAGCTTATTTTTTTGTTTTTCTTCTTTCAACTATATACTTATCTGATGCCTTTTTAGGTTGCCTTGTTTTGTAACCTTTAGCAATCATACCATTTCTTGATCTTGGGTGACCACCAGAAGCTCTACCTTCACCACCACCCATTGGGTGATCAACAGGGTTCATAACAACACCTCTTACTCTTGGTCGACGTCCTAGCCATCTTGAACGACCTGCTTTACCTGAACGTTCAAGAGCATGATCAGAGTTTGAAACAGTCCCGATAGTTGCTTTACAATTTGTTAACACCATTCTGGATTCTCCAGAAGGTAACTTCAGTATAGCATATTTACCATCTCTTGAAGTAAGCTGGGCATAAGCTCCTGCACTTCTTGCCATTATTCCACCTTTTCCAGGTCTTAATTCGATATTATGAACTATAGTACCTAAAGGAATATCAGAAAGGAATAATGTATTACCTACTTCTGGAGCAATATTGGTACCGGATATAACAGTCTGTCCTACTTTTAACCCATTAGGAGCGATAATGTATCGTTTCTCTCCATCTTCATAAACCACAAGGGCAATCCTTGCTGTTCTGTTTGGATCATATTCGATAGATTCAACAGTACATGGTATACCATCTTTGTCTCTAATAAAATCTATAACACGGTACTTCTTTTTATGCCCACCACCAATATAGCGCATGGTCATTTTTCCCTGGTTGTTCCTACCCCCACTTTTTTTAATGGGTTTTAGTAACGATTTTTCAGGCGTAGCTTTTGTAATCTCGCTAAACGTACCTATTATTTTGTGCCTTTGACCTGGAGTTACAGGTTTTAATTTTCTTACAGCCATGCTTTTATTTAAATATTGCTATAAAAATCAATCGTTTCACCATCAGCCAATGTTACAATTGCCTTTTTATATGAGTTAGTTTTACCAGCAATAATTCCGGCTTTTGTATATCTCGATTTTCTTTTCCCGCCATAACGAAGAGTATTAACTGATATTACATTAACACCATATAATTCTTCTACGGCCTTTTTAATCTGCACTTTATTTGCAGCTTTATTGACTATAAAGCCAAAGCTTCCAAGCTTCTCGCTTTTCTCAGTCATCTTTTCCGTTACAATTGGCTTAAACAAAACTTCCATTTTGTACTTCTTTTATTCGTTACCCTGCAGTGAATTGATTGAACTTTCAACAAAAAGAACTGCAGAAGAATTCATTATATCATATGTTGTAAGCTCTGATAATGTAATAACCCTTGAATTATTAAGATTACGTGATGACAAGAAAACATTTTTGTTTGTCTCGTTTAGCACAAGTAATGATTTTGTGTCGCTCACGTTCAAATTACTCATTAAGCTTACATATTCTTTAGTTTTTGGATTTTCAAAAGAAAAATCTTCAACAACAACTATTTTATTCTCTTTAGCTTTATAACTAAGTGCAGAGAAACGTGCAAGTTGTTTAACTTTCTTATTAATCTTGAAACTATAGCTTCTTGGTCTGGGTCCAAAAACTCTACCGCCACCTCTAAATACAGGAGACTTAATACTTCCAGCTCTTGCTGTACCAGTTCCTTTTTGTCTCTTAATCTTTTTAGTACTACCAGCTACTTCACCTCTTTCTTTAGCTTTATGTGTACCTTGCCTTTTGTTGGCAAGATATTGCTTAACATCAAGGTAAATTGCGTGATCATTTGGCTCGATTCCAAAAATTGAATCTTTTAGCTCAACTTTTTTGTCTGTTGCCTGACCAGATGTATTTAATACTGCTAATTCCATTTTTTCCAAATTTATACTCGTTCAGGACTTTCGATTATAACATAACCTCCCTTTGCTCCAGGAACTGCACCTTTAAGCATTATTATATTGTTTTCAGGGATTATTTTAACAACTTCAAGGTTTTCAACCTTAACTTTGTTATTACCATCCTGACCAGCCATTCTCATTCCTTTAAAAACTCTAGAAGGATATGATGACGCTCCAAGAGAACCTGGTGCACGGCCACGGTTATGTTGACCGTGAGTTGCATCATTAACCCCAGCAAAATTATGTCGCTTAACTACACCTTGAAAACCTTTACCTTTAGTGATACCGGTAACATCTACCCATACATCATTCTGAAAATAATCTACTGTAATCTCATCACCAAGCTGCCAGTTTTTCACAAAACCTTTTAATTCAACAAGTTTTCGCTTAGGCGTTGTTCCTGATTTCTTAAAATGTCCGGCCATCGCTTTTGTTGTATGCTTTTCTTTTTTATCTTCAAAAGCCAACTGAATAGCTGAATAACCGTCTGTTTCATCTGTCTTAATTTGTGTAATAACACATGGGCCAGCTTCAATAACTGTACATGCTACGTTATTACCGTCTTTATCAAAGACAGAAGTCATTCCTATTTTCTTTCCTATTAATCCAGGCATCGCACTAGCAATTTTTAAAATTTATCAAACCTTAATTTCAACTTCTACACCACTTGGAAGCTCTAATTTCATTAAAGCATCAATTGTTTTTGGTGTCGAACTATAAATATCCAGGAGTCTTTTAAATGAACTTAACTGGAATTGTTCTCTTGATTTTTTATTAACAAATGGAGAACGAAGTACAGTAAATATTCTTTTATGAGTTGGTAATGGAATTGGACCACTTACAACAGCTCCAGTAGATTTTACTGTTTTTACGATCTTTTCAGCTGATTTATCAACCAAATTGTGATCGTATGATTTTAATTTAATTCTGATTTTTTGACTCATCTGATATAATTATATCTTTTTATCAACCTTCTTTTTCAATAATAGTTTTAGCAATTCCTTCGGGTACTTCCTCATAGTGAGAAAATTCCATTGATGATGTTGCCCTTCCAGAAGTTAATGTCCTTAAAACCGTAACATATCCGAATTTCTCTGCCAATGGTACTTTGGCTTTAATAACCTTTGCGCCACCTTTTGAATCCATTCCTTCTACTTTACCTCTTCTTCTGTTGAAATCTGAGATAACATCTCCCATATATTCTTCTGGGGTTACTACTTCAGCACTCATGATTGGTTCGAGAAGAACAGATTTTGATTTCTTAGCTGCCGATTTAAATGCTTGTTTAGCACAAATCTCAAATGATAATGAATCTGAGTCAACAGCATGGAAAGAACCGTCTTTTAACACAACTTTTAAGTTATCAATGGGGAAGCCTGCTAATGCACCATTATGCATTGCTTCTTTGAAACCTTTTTCAACTGATGGGATATATTCTCTAGGAATATTTCCACCTTTGATTTCATTAACAAATTGAAGTCCTTCTTGTCCGTTATCAGATGGGCCAACTGTTACTAAAATATCAGCAAATTTACCACGTCCACCAGATTGTTTTTTGAATACTTCTCTGTGCTCTACAGTTGTAGTAAGTGCTTCTTTATAGGCAACCTGAGGGGCACCTTGGTTACATTCTACTTTAAATTCTCTTTTTAATCTATCGATAAGTACTTCGATATGTAATTCACCCATTCCACTGATTACAGTTTGCCCTGATTCTTCATCAGTTTTAACCTGAAATGTAGGATCCTCTTCTGCTAATTTAGCAAGACCGTTTCCTAACTTATCGACATCTTTTTGAGTAATTGGCTCGATCGCAATACTTATCACAGGCTCTGGGAATGTCATTGATTCAAGAGATATAGGCTTATCTATATCGCATAGAGTATCACCTGTTCTTAGATCTTTAAATCCAACACCTGCGCAAATATCACCAGCTTCGATAAGCTCTTTTGGATTTTGCTTATTTGCATGCATCTGGAATAAACGTGAGATACGTTCTTTTTTGCATGTTCTAGGATTATAAACTTGTGAACCAGATTCTAACTTACCTGAATAAACTCTTAGGTAAACTAATCGTCCAACATAAGGATCTGTCGCAATTTTAAAAGCTAATGCAGACAAAGGCTCTTCTGGGGAAGGCTCTCTTGAAGCTTCTTCATCAGTTTTAACGTCAATACCATGAACAGCTCCAATATCAAGTGGTGATGGAAGTAATGCACAAACAGCATCAAGCAATCTTTGTACACCTTTATTTTTGAACGCAGAACCACAAAAAACAGGAACGATTTTCATACCGATCACAGCTTTTCTTGTTGCTGCCATAAATTCTTCTACAGTAATTGATTCTCTATCTTCAAAGAATCTTTCTAATAAATCATCATCTTGTTCACATACAGCTTCAATAAGTTTTTCTCTCCATTCTTCTGTCGTTTCAACAAGATCTTCAGGAACATCTTCTAATGTATAGTTAGTACCCATCATTTCATCGTCATGCCAAACAACAGCTTTACGATGAATAAGATCGATAACTCCTTTGAAATTTTCTTCTGCTCCTATTGGGATTTGTAATGGGATTGGTGTAGCACCAAGTTTTTCTTCTATCTCACTAACAACACTATAAAAATCAGCACCTGTTCTATCCATTTTATTAATGAATGCCATACGAGGTACTTTATATTTATCAGCTTGACGCCAAACAGTTTCAGACTGAGGTTCAACACCACCAACAGCACAAAATACAGCTACAGCACCATCAAGTACCCTAAGGGAACGCTCTACTTCTACAGTAAAGTCAACGTGTCCGGGAGTATCAATAATGTTGATTTTGTATTCTTCGTCGTTGTATTTCCAAAAGGTAGTAGTTGCTGCCGAGGTAATGGTAATACCCCTTTCCTGCTCCTGCACCATCCAATCCATTGTAGCCCCACCATCGTGAACCTCCCCAATTTTGTGGGTCAGTCCTGTGTAGAACAGGATTCTTTCCGTCGTTGTCGTTTTTCCGGCGTCAATATGCGCCATAATACCAATATTCCTGGTACTCTTTAAATCGGTTTTCATCTTTTATCTTATACTAATTATCAGCTAGCAACTATATGTGTAAAAAAACCAAAAAAAGTATTTTTAGAACCTAAAATGAGCGAAAGCTTTATTCGCTTCTGCCATTCTATGTGTATCTTCTTTCTTTTTAAATGCTCCTCCTTCTTCGTTAAACGCAGCAATTATTTCAGCGGCAAGTCTGTCGCTCATACCTTTTCCAGCTCTCTTTCTAGCAAAAAGTATCAAGTTTTTCATACTAATCGTAACTTTACGATCAGGGCGGATTTCCATAGGAACCTGAAATGTAGCACCACCTACTCTTCTACTTTTTACTTCCACATGAGGCGTTACATTATCTAATGCTTTTTTCCATATATCGAGGGGTCCTTCCTCGTTATCTTTCATCTTTTTACCAACTATATCAAGCGCATCGTAAAATATCTTATATGTAATGGTTTTTTTACCATCTAACATCATGTTATTTACAAATTGCGTTACCAATAGATCGTTGTATTTTGGATCTGGTAATTTAATACGCTTTTTTGGCTTAGACTTTCTCATCTTCTTTTAATTCTTATTTTTTCTTAGGACGTTTAGCCCCGTATTTTGATCTTCTTTGTGTTCTTCCTTCAACACCAGCAGTATCTAGAGCACCCCTAATTAAGTGATATCTCACACCTGGTAAATCTTTAACCCTACCACCGCGAATTAGAACAATTGAGTGTTCCTGCAAGTTATGCCCTTCTCCAGGGATATATGCATTCACCTCTTTTTGATTTGTTAACCTTACCCTTGCTACTTTTCTCATAGCTGAATTAGGTTTTTTTGGTGTTGTTGTGTAAACTCTCACACAAACACCTCGTCGTTGAGGGCAAGCATCCAATGCAGGTGCTTTACTCTTTTCAACCTGTTTAACTCTTCCTTTTCTTACAAGTTGTGATATCGTTGGCATACAATTAAATTATATATCTCATTTCAAAATCGGTTCGCAAAGGTAGAGGTTTTTATTTAATATCCAACTAGTTTTTACTTTTAATTAATATTTTTTTAATGCTTTGTTATTTTTTTTAGCTAAATTACTTTGGAAAAATCCCATAAAAAACTAATAATCAACAAAATTAAACGAAAACAAAAAACAATAAAAAAAGTTAATCCCTGATAAAAATCATTACTCCTATATTAATCTACTTTTTAAAATATTATTTCATAAATTGGCAGCCTTTTAGAATTCTAAATCTACATTAACAATGGAATTATTCAAAGCTGAACATGTTGAGAAGCAATACGCAAACCATCTTGCTCTTAATGATGTAAGTATATCTGTTAAACAAGGAACTATTTTTGGTTTGTTAGGTCCAAATGGTGCAGGAAAAACTACCTTAATCAGAATAATCAACCAGATTACTGCACCGGATAAAGGTGAAGTTTATTTTGATGGCCGTTTAATGAAAGGGGAAGACATCTATAGAATTGGATATCTGCCCGAAGAAAGAGGCCTCTATAAAAAGATGAAAGTTGGCGAACAAGCGTTATATCTTGCCCAACTAAAAGGAATTTCCAAGTTGGATGCCCTTAAAAAACTTAAATATTGGTTTGAGAAATTTGAAATTCAGGCCTGGTGGGATAAAAAAGTTGAAGAGCTATCAAAAGGAATGCAACAAAAAATACAATTTGTTACAACAGTGCTTCATGAGCCCAAACTCCTTATTTTTGATGAGCCGTTTAGTGGATTTGATCCTATCAACACCCAACTCCTTAAAAAAGAAATCCTGGAATTAAGAGAAAAAGGGGCTACAATAATTTTTTCTACCCATAACATGGAATCAGTTGAAGAACTTTGTGATGATATCACTTTAATAAATAATGCGAAAGCAATCTTAAATGGTTCTGTTAAAGAAATAAAAGATAAATATAAATCGAATATTTATGAAATTGAGCTTAAAAACATTGCAGGCAATATCTCTATCAATTCAGGATTTACATTATTGGAAGAAAAAGAAAGTCATGGCAATAAAGTAATTTCCGTGAAAATTCCTGATGACAAATCACCCAATGAACTGATAAAAGATATTACAGCATTGGGAACCATTGTCTCCTTTAATGAGAAAATACCTCGGATGAACGAGATTTTTATCCAGGTTGTTGAAGACACCAATAGTAATAATGTTTTAAACTAATTGAAAACCCAGTGCCATGAACAAAATATCTTTAATAATACAACGAGAATATTTAACACGAGTAAAGAAAAAGTCTTTTATCATTATGACCATCCTTGGTCCACTTCTGTTTGGTGGTTTTTTTGGTATAATGACCTGGATGATGACAAAACAAGATGACACGGTAAGAAAAATAGTTGTTGTTGATGAAACAGGTTTGTTTGCTGGAAGACTCACTGACAGCAAAACCCTGCAGTTTACGTATGTTGACACTGACCTAAATACTTTAAAAGAATCCTTTTTTGAAATGGATAACTACGGTATTCTTTATATTCCAAGAATCGTTGTTCAATCTCCCAATGCAGTCCAGTTTTATTCAGACAAACAACCCAGTATAAATATTATCGACCAGATTTCAAACTCCATGGAAAAGATCATGGAAGATGAAAAGCTTAAAACTTATAACATAGATAACCTTGAAGAGATAATGAATTCCATTAAAACAAATGTTTCTCTTCAAACATTCAACATGGAGAGTAGTGGTGAAGAAAAAAGCAGTAACACTGAGGTTGCAATGGGATTAGCATACATTGCCGGATTACTTATCTATATGTTTATATTTATTTATGGTGCCCAGGTAATGCGCGGTGTAATAGAAGAAAAGACAAACCGTATTGTTGAAGTTATTATTTCTTCTGTTAAACCTTTTCAGTTAATGTTGGGAAAAGTTATTGGTATCGCCTTTGTTGGCCTCACCCAATTTATCCTTTGGGTTGTACTATCTTTTGCTGTAATTCAGGTTGTACAAGATCGATTAACTCCGGATGTTCAACAACAAACAATAACACATAATGCCCCGCAAAATATAATGAGCAATACACAACCTTCTTTGATGGATGTACCACAACAAGCCGTTCCTGATGAAAGCCAAAATTTAAGCGGCATGCAATCTATTTTCAAAATGTTAAAAACTGTCAATTGGGTTGAAATGATTGCTTTATTTCTTTTCTACTTCTTATTCGGGTATTTATTATATGGTTCTCTTTTTGCAGCTATTGGTTCTGCGGTGGATAACGAAACGGATACCCAGCAATTTATGTTTCCCATTACAATTCCTTTAATACTCGGACTTTTAGTGATGTTTAATGCATTAAATGATCCTGAAAGTCCGATTGTTTTCTGGTTCTCAATGATTCCATTAACATCCCCGATTGTCATGATGGCCAGAATTCCTTTTGAAGTACCTTTATGGGAAAAACTATTATCCATGTTTATTCTTATTATCACTTTCCTGGGATGCACATGGATGGCAGGAAAAATCTATCGGACAGGTATTTTAATGTATGGAAAAAAAGTGAATTACCGGGAAATACTAAAATGGATTAGGTATAAAAATTAGTCTGAAAAGTATAATAAGGATGGTTGGTTCTGGTTAATAACTAACCATCCCCTCCCATAACCTTTCAAATTCTTTTTCAAAATTAAGAACAGCATTTTTGTCATTTGAAACAATTATATTTTCATTGTTAAATTCAGCAGCACTGCGTGTCCAGTTATAACTGCCTGTAATTACAATTTTACTATCGATTATTGCAAATTTATTGTGCATATGATGTTCTGATTCATCTATTTTCACTGGGATACCGACTTCTGAAAAATCATGGATATCAGAACCTCTATCAAAACTTTTATCGTTATCTGTTAGTATTCTTATTTTTACTCCTCGTTGGTGAGCCAACAATATCTTATCCCTTATCCTATCATCACTTATTGTAAAGACACAGATATCAATTTTTTTTGTAGCCTGCCCAATACATCCATTGATTGCATTTAAACAATCATTTCCTGGACTAAAATAGGCCTGGCAGCAGATGGTTTCACTAAATCTCGGTAGAATAAGTTTATTGGCATTCTCTAACCATTCTAGTATCTGTTGATTTTCAAAGCCTGAAGTCTTACTGCGGGCAATATCAAAAATCTGGCTCCGCAACCAATCCAATTCTCTTTTTGAAGGATTTTTATTTTCTATTACTGCTTTGAGGGCTTTTTTCTCCGAGTTTGTTAAATAATTATCTTCTACTGAAGTGTTAAGGAAATTTAGGATTTCTTCCATGTTTTAATTAGAGTCTATTGTACAAATCGTTTATTTTAAATTCTATCTGTTTTAATTTACTCGATTCTTCTATTTTAGTTTCAGGATTATATGATATATGTATATCGATAGGCAAAACATATTCGATTAAATTACCAGGAATATCAATAGGATTTGTATTTTCTGGAAAAAAAATGACATCCTTATTTTTTCTCTTTTTTATCTCTCCTAAATATAAGGCCCCCTCTGCTTTTACAAGCCAGTATTTATTAGAATCCGTATTCTTCCATAATTCTTGTTCCTGAAGAACAATTATAATATCCTTGGTGCTAATTCCTTTAGCAATATGTAAAAATTTGCTTTTTGTAATAAAAATAGCTAAATGATTAGATGTAACATGAGGTAATCTAATTGTATTGATTGTATCTTTTCCATATTCTGATAAATTTTTCAGAAGGAGTTCATGAGATGATATAATGGGAACATCAACAAACGCTATGTTTTTTAGCAATTCATCACCAATATTTATCTTTTCTCCGACATTCTGCTCAAAAATATTAAAATGAGACAACTCATTAACAGTTACTTCTCTATTTACAAGACTATCTACAGTTATGCTAAAATGATTTGCAATTTGTATTATTACATCCAGTTTTGCTTCCGCCCTCCCCTCTTCGTAAGCACCAATACTGGCGCGGGATAGACCAAATATTTCGCCAAAACTGGCTTGACTTAATTTCTGTATTGTACGAATTTTTTTAATGTTTTTTCCTAAAAATGTCATTTTTAAAGCTAATTATATTAGCGTTTTAAAATATTGTTTATATATTCGCTAATTATATTTGCAAATATAACGATTAACCATAATAAATATCGATAAATGCTAAAAAAGAAAGCTTATCGCACAATAACTTTTCCAGTTGTAAAAATTATATTAAAAATCAAATTATATGGAAAATAGCTATCACAAGGTAAAAGAGTACTTATTAGAACTACACTGCAATATCGTATTTGAGAATGAAATTGATGGTATCTTTATTATCAGTAAAGAGGAAGACGGGATTACAAATTTAGTATTAGGTTGCGCTGATCCACTTCTTATAATAGAACAATTCATCTTTGAATTAAAATCTGACAATACAGATGTCTTTAAAAACCTTCTCATTAAAAACAGGGATATTGTACATGGAGCATTTGCTCTTGACGAAAAAGGGACCAAAGTTATTTTTAGGGATACACTTCAGGTTGAAAACCTTGATCTGAATGAACTCGAAGCAACAATTAATTCTCTGGGGCTATTATTAAGTGAATATTCCGAAGAAATCATAAATTTTTCAAAACTTTAAAATAAATAAGTCATGAATGTATTTAGTAGACTTTTTAAAATAGGACAAGCAGAAACGCACTCTGCAATCGACAAATTGGAAGATCCAATAAAACTTACTGAACAAGGCATTAGAGATTTAAAAGTTCAGCTTGACAACAGCTTAAAAGCTTTGGCTGAAGTTAAGGCATATGCAATTCGTTCAAAAAATGAAATGAAAAGCAGCCAGGATGAAGCAAAGGAATATGAGAACAAAGCTATTTTACTGTTAAAACGAGTTGAATCTGGAAACCTGGATTCTGCAGAGGCAGACAGATTAGCTACAGAAGCATTGGTAAAAAAAGAAGAAGCTATTAAAATGGCTGCTCAAAAAAAATCAGAAGTTGATAAATTCGAAGTTAATATTGCCACTTTAGATAGTAATGTTAAGAAATTAAAATCGCAGATTAGCTCTTACGAAAACGAACTAAAAACATTAAAGGCAAGGGTTAAAGTTAGTAATGCCACAAAAAACATCAACAAACAAATGGCCAATCTTGACTCATCAAGCACCGTAAGTATGCTTGAGCGCATGAAAGAAAAAGTTGAAAAAGAAGAAGCTCTTGCTGAAGCATATGGGGAAATGGCAAACGAAACTAAATCGTTGGATGAAGAAATTGATAAAGCAATAGGAGATACCGGTAAAGCAGAAGCTTCTGAATCATTGGCTGCTCTCAAGAAAAAATTAGGTATTAACAACCAGGAATAGACATTTTATGTAAAAAAAATAAATTTTAGAATGTCCGTGATAAAAAATCATTATCTTGCCTCGTAGTGATTTTTTGTCACACTTGGTTTAAAAAATCACATGTTACAGATTGTAAAAAAAACGCTTAAATCATACTAATGAAAGAATTAATTGATGCATCTTTCTCTTCTGTAAATGTTTTTCCAACAATTCTTTTTGCAGTAATAATCCTCTATTGGGTATTTGTTGTAATCGGGGCATTGGATCTCGATTTCCTGAATTTTGATGTTGATACAGGTGATGTTGATGTTGGCATGGATGCAGATACAGAAGTTGACATTGATGCAGATTTCGATACCAATGTTGATACAGAGACGGAAATAGAATCTGAAGTTGAAAGCAACACAGAAGCAATTATATCCCTTAACTCTGTACTTAGCTTTTTTAACATTGGCAAAGTACCGTTTATGATTTTGATGAGCTTTTTCACACTCTCTGTTTGGATGATTTCAATAAGCACCAATTACATATTTCACAATCATTCTGTAATTATTTCCATCCTGCTACTTATCCCAAATATGATTGTCAGTTTATTTGTTTCCAAAATTATTACTACTCCGTTTGCCATCATATATACAAAAATGGCTAAAAACAATGAAGATAACTTTGAGTATCAAGGTAAAATCTGCACTGTTATCATGACTGCCAGTCACGAAAAGATGGGACAAGCTGAGATAAACGATGACGGAAGCACCTTTCGTATTAATGTTAAAACAAAAGATAAAACAACACTTGAGAAAGGAGAGACCGGATTAATTATAAATTATATTCCTGAACAAAAATGTTATTTAGTCGAACCATATAAAATTTAAAATTATGTTTGCTGCATTAGGTAAAGTGGCTGTTGCCGCGATTATTATTATTGTCTTTGTTTTTATTATCATTTTAATAAAAACTTTTAAAAAAGCTGTACAAGGACATGCCTTGGTCCGTACGGGTTCTGGCGGTACAAAAGTATCGTTCACCGGAATATTTGTAATCCCTGTCCTCCACAGACTTGAGGTTATGGATATCACATTAAAAACTATCGTTATTGAACGTCTTTCAAAGGAGGGCTTGATATGTAAAGATAATATGCGTGCCGATATTAAAGTTGCATTTTTTGTCCGTGTAAATAAAACACGCGAGGATGTTATCCAGGTTGCTCAATCCATTGGCACAAGAAGGGCATCCGATCAACAATCTTTAATCGAACTTTTTGATGCTAAATTCTCAGAAGCATTAAAAACTGTTGGTAAACAATTCGATTTTGTTGAATTGTACAATTCAAGGGAACGATTTAAACATGAAATTCTAAATATTATTGGTACCGACTTAAACGGTTATATCCTTGACGACTGCGCTATTGATTACCTTGAGCAGACTCCGCTGGAAAGTCTTATGGAGAACAACATCCTTGATGCAGAAGGTATCAAAAAGATTACCGAACTCACCGCAAAACAAAAAATCTTAGCCAATAGTATTCAACGTGAAAAAGAAAAAACAATAACAAAACAAGACGTTGAGGCCCGTGAGACTGTTCTTGAACTTGAAAAACAATTGGCTGAGACAGAAGAAAACCAAAGACGAGAAGTACAAAATATAAGAGATAGGCAGCAGGCAGAAATAAATAAAGTAGCTGAAGAACAAAGGTTGATAGCAGAGAGGGCCAGAATTGCAACCGATGAAGAAATTGCTGTTGCCGAGCAAAATAAAGAACGCCAGATAATTGTTGCTCAAAAGAACAAAGAAAAAGTTGATGCAGTAGAATCTGAGTCTGTTCTTCAAGAAAAAGAATTGAAAGCTACGGAGCGTGAAAAAATTGTTACGCTTGCTCAAATAGAAAAAGAGAAATCTGTAGAAATTCAGAAAAAAGAAATACAGGAAGTTATCCGCGAACGTGTAGAAGTAGAAAAAGCTACTGTTGCAGAACAAGAGAAGATTAAAGATACACAGGAATTTGCGACTGCAGATAGATCTAAGAAAGTTGCCATAACAAAAGCAGAGGAACTGGCAGAAGAAGCATTTGTAAAAGAGATAAAAGCGGCAGAAGCAGCTAAAAACGCGGCAGACCATAATGCTAAAAAGTTATTGATTGATGCAGAGGCTGAATATGAAGCTTCAGGCAAAAAAGCAGAAGCCATGAAAATTATGGCCGACGCTAAAGCTGCTGAAGCAGCTGCTCTTGGTGTTGCAGACGCCCAGGTAATTGAAGCAAAAGCAGATGCTCTTGAAAAACAAGGCCTAAACGAAGCCAATGTCCTTGAGATGAAAGCTATTGCTGAAGCTAAAGGTATTAGTGCGAAAGCGAATGCAGAAGCGGATGCAACTAAAAAAATTGGCACAGCAGAAGCTGAAGTTATCAAAGCAAAAGCTTCAGCCAATGAAGAAAAAGGTATGGTTGAGAACAAAGTCCTTGATGAGCGTTATGCTGTTGAAGCAAAAGGTATTGAGGAAAAAGGTATGGCAATGAAAAAACTTGATGCCATTGGCAAAGATCATGAAGAATTCAAACTTCGTCTTGAGAAAGACAAAGAAATTGAACTGGCCCGTATCAAAATCCAAAAAGATATTGCAGATGCCCAGGCTAAAGTTATTGCTGAAGCATTACAATCTGCTTCTATTGATATCGTTGGTGGTGAAACCATGTTCTTCGATAAAATTATTGGTAGTATAACTCAAGGAAAACAAATTGATAGTATTGTTAAAAACAGCGAGATAATATCTGAAATTAAGGATCAATTTTTTGATTCAAGCGACGGAAAAAATTTCAAAGAAAAAATAGCTGATTTTATTAAAAACTCTGGAATTTCGTCCGGAGATTTAAAAAACATAACAATTAGCGCACTCATCTTAAGATTGATTCAGGAAACAAAAGATGAACAAAACAAAGGTGTTTTAAATAATTTATTAGGAATTGCCAAATCATTGGGCATCTCCAATAAATCTGCTTCAACACTCAACGTTGTTTAATTAAGATTATGAACTTTTCATTAAAATGACCTCCTAAATCCTCCTCGCAGTAGGACTTAAAGAGGAACTGCGAAATAGGTTTATTCTTATCATCATCCGAAGAGTCCCCCTCTTAGGGGGATTTAGGAGGTCATTAAATTAATGAAATATCAAATTTATTTAACAGCCACTTAGATTCTCTGAAAAGCATGAAATATCTGTATATCACAAAAGTTTTCACTTTTATTTTGCAAATCTTGCTCTTTTTTATTCGCTTTTCCTTTTCACTATAAAATTGTCATTATTATGCCTGATGAAGTTAAAGACACCGAAAAGAAACAATCCAATATACAGTTAGAAGAAGGAACCTATGAGATCATCCGTAACCGACTTCGAAAACATGGTGATGATCTAAAGAACCGTATTGATTCATTAAACAAAGGACGGAAAGAAGTTTTCGGTTCTATTGAGACTGCCCTCGTTGCTACAGATAGGATTACAACAGACAATAACTGTATTGCAACAGATATGGTTGCAATTGGCGAAAACCTAATCTTTGGATATAACGTAACAATTGGGCTACGTTCTAAAGTAACCATATCCGATGTTTTTAGTGTATATAAATACGCTGACAGAAAATTCCAGAAAAAACCGATTGATTTCATTAACGACGAAAAGTTTATCACTGACTTTGATAATCTCTATGAATATTACAAAAACACAAAATTTGTAAAATTTGGAGTTATCGGGCCTCACCTGTTTATGGTTTTCCAGACAGGTAAGGATGTTGATGATATTAAAGCGTTAAAATGGCTGATTAAAGAAAATAAACTGGAATACAAAGGTAACAGAAGCACACATGAATTTGTATTCCCTGAACAACATGAGTTCCAATGGAAAAAAACAACACGGGAAAACTATAAGTTAGGAGAATACCCTCATGTCTCAATTGAAGATATTGTATTTGTTGAGACTGTTGGCGGGGATCTTACCATAAAAGTTGAAAACAATACTGAAACAGGCCTGGGAATCTATGCTGAAGATGTTGAAAATACTAACCAAACACTGGATGATGCTGAGATTTATTATGCTATCATTGGCAATATCATCGTTTTAAAAATTCTTCCTTACCAGGAAAAAAAATATCGGTATATCGTTTACAACTCAAAAATACAGGAAGCTATCCGGATAGATGCCCTGGAAGATTCGTGTGTTCTTTTACCCGATAGCCAGGGATTAATTTTCTCAAATGGATATTATCTACAAACAGGAAAATATAAACTTTTTGATAATACCTGTGAGAATCTTCTGTTCGAATTTAAGCAGCCCTCTGTAAATGGCGAGGATAATCTCTATGTCTTTTATAATAAAGAACTCGGGGAATACGTCTTGTTAATTTATAATGTGATTGAGCAAAAAATCGATACGCCCATTATTTGTCATGGCTTTTCAATTTTTGATAATGGTGAATTGTGTTATTTCAAACATGATGCAGAAGAAAAAAAGAACCATGCGGTACAGGTTTGGCAAACACCTTTTATGAGCAGTGACCTGCAAGCAGAAACAGACAATGATTCATTCCTTTTTAAAATCGGCAATAAAGATATTGTAAAAGCAATGGCCGATTGTAATGAGTTGTTGTTGCTAATTAACAAAGATGATTCGTACTCAAACCTTTATATTGACATTGTAAAACGAACTACCGATATAATTGATACCTATTACTGGCTCGACAAGACAGAGACCCATGAATTGATCTTGCCACTGAAAGAGATAAAAGCTTCAGCAGCATCAGCAATTAGTGAGTACGAAAAGGTTGTCAGCATAAAAAAAGAAACCCACGCAAGAGTAGAGGAAACACAGCAAAAGGTAACAGATATATTCAGGCACATCACCAAACAGAAATTTGATAATATAGACAGGTATGTAACATTATTAGCTGACTTACGGAATGTACGAGGTGAAATTATTTCCCTGAAAGACTTACGCTACATTGATTTACCTCTTGTTGAAGAATTAGAAAATTCGGTTGTTGACAGAACCCTGAGACTATCGCAGGATTGTGTTAACTTTTTATTGAGGAAAGACTCACTCAATTCCTATGTCAAAAAGGTGGATGAGATTAATGCCTCGGTAGAAAAAATATCAAAAGTAAAAGAGGCTGATGATATAGCCGAAGAAATCGTAAAAGTATCTACCCAGCTTGAGATGTTGATCGACATTGTTGGGAATCTTAAAATTGAAGATGCAACACAAACCACACAAATCATCAATAACATTTCATCTGTTTATTCGAGGTTTAACCAGATAAAGACAGAGTTAAAAAAACGTAGAAAAGGGCTGCATGCTGTTGAGGCAAAGGCTGAATTCAACTCTCAACTAAAATTGGTTGAACAAGGGGTCGTCAACTATCTCGATTTATGCGATACCCCGGCCAAGACAGAAGAATACCTCACCAAGCTGATGGTTCAGCTCGAAGAGATTGAAGGGAAATTCTCCGATTTTGATGAATTCATCGGTCAGATTACCCAGAAACGTGAAGAGGTTTACAATGCTTTTGAATCAAAAAAGATTAACCTGCTTGAAAGCCGAAACAGAAGGACAAATGCGCTACAATCGTCAGCGGAACGGATACTGAAAGCCATTCAGAACCGTATCTCAAAATTTACCGATGTTAATGATGTAAACGGATATTTCGCATCGGACCTGATGATAGAGAAAGTCCGGGATATTGTTACCGAGCTGAAAGAACTTAACGACACGGTAAAAGCAGATGATTTACAGAGCAAATTAAAAACGATAAAAGAAGAGGCGGTTCGCCAAATCAAGGATAAAAAAGATTTGTACGAAGGTGGTGCCAACACCATAAAATTCGGGAATCACCGATTTTCTGTAAACACCCAGCCGCTTGAACTGGCAATGGTTTATAAAGATGATAAGATGTTTTACCACCTTACCGGGACAAACTTCTTCGAAGAAGTGAAAGATGAAAAATTTATTGGGACAAAAAAGGTCTGGAATCAACAACTGATTTCAGAGACAAATGATGTATATAGAGCTGAGTACTTGGCATATCAACTGTTCACCGAATCAAAAAAATCGAAGGGTGGAGACGTAACCAACTTAAACGAATTAATAAGTTTCTCTGATGAAGATCTATTGGCATACATCCAGAAATTTATGAGTGTCCGCTATAACGAAGGTTACAGCAAGGGACTTCATGACGTGGATGCAATGCTCATCTTAAAATCAATGTTTGACATATACCAAAAAGCAGATTTCCTGACTTATTCTTCGGGTGCCAGGGCATGTGCCGAATTTTTCTGGAGTTATGTCTTATCAAAAGAAGAAAAGGAACAGCTCAATCTCAATTTAAAAGGTGCCGGAGCTGTTTTACAAGCGTTCCCGAACACTTCTGAATTTGAAAAAACAATCACATCTCTGACTAAAAAGATAGAAAATTTTACAGGAAACTCTTTGTTGTTCGAAAATATTGATTGCCGGGAAGTAGCCGAATATCTGTTTTATGAATTATCAAGGGGTGATTCGTTTATCCTTTCAAAAGAAGCAAAAAAGCTGGCAGAAGACTTTAAGAATCATCTAAAGAAAAATCGGATCACGAATAAGTTTGAAGCTTCTATAAAACCATTGTCTGCCAATCCCCAGTTATCTTTTGGGTTAATCAAGAATTGGTTAAATGCATATATTGCCGAAGCTGGGAAAGCAGATTCAAAAGAATATGTTGATGAGGCGGGCATCACTTTGCTAGCTGATTCCCTGGAAACAAAAAATTTGATTAGCCAGAAAGTAAAATTTGTGATGGAAGGATTTAAAGGTTCACACACACTCCTTCAGGATAACAAATACCCATTTGACTTCATCTCGTTATCACAAAAACTGAAACAATACACAGAAGATACTGTTCCGAGGTTTGAAGCTTATAATACACTAAAGAAAACCATGTTGGAGGGCATGACTTACGAATTACGCCTGAATGAATTCAAACCCAGAATTCTTTCATCGTTTGTACGTAATAAACTCATCGACAAAGTTTACTTACCCCTTATCGGTAATAACCTGGCTAAACAAATAGGTTCTGAAGGCGAAAACAAACGTACCGATTTAATGGGCATGTTGTTACTCATCTCTCCCCCAGGATATGGTAAAACCACCCTTATGGAATATCTTGCAAACCGGTTGGGCATCATCTTTATGAAAATAAACGGACCATCTATCGGCAATTCCATAACATCGCTTGATCCGAGTGAAGCAAGTAACGCAGCAGCTCGCGAAGAGCTTGAGAAGCTAAACCTCGCTTTTGAGATGGGGGATAACGTAATGATATACCTCGATGACATCCAGCATTGCAACCCTGAGTTCTTACAAAAATTCATCTCACTTTGTGATGCTCAACGAAAAATAGAAGGTGTTTACAAAGGCCGTAGCAAAACGTATGATTTTCGCGGAAAGAAAGTTTGTGTGGTGATGGCAGGTAACCCTTATACCGAAAGCGGCGAAAAATTCAAGATTCCGGATATGCTGGCAAATCGTGCCGACATCTACAACATCGGTGATATAATTGGCGATTCTGCTGAAGAATTCAAATTAAGTTATATCGAGAATTCACTAACATCCAATCCCGTGTTAAGCAAGCTGGCCGCAAAAAGCCACAACGACTTACATACCTTGCTCCAAATGGCAAAAACAGGTAAAAAAGACGGATTGGATTTTGAGGCAAACCACTCACCCGAGGAGATTAACGAATACGTTAATGTATTGAAGAAGCTGATTATGGTTCGTAACATTATTCTTAAGGTGAACACAGAATACATCAATTCTGCGGCACAGGCAGATGAATACCGTACAGAACCACCGTTTAAGCTCCAGGGTTCTTACCGCGATATGAATAAAATAGCCGAAAAGGTATTGCCCGTGATGAACGACAAAGAAATGGAAACACTGATGTTGAGCCATTACCAAAACGAGGCACAAACCCTTACTACAGGTGCAGAAGCCAACATTCTTAAGTTTAAAGAACTCTATGAAGTCATCACCGAAGAAGAGAAAAAACGTTGGGAAGATATCAAAGAATCGTTCAGACGCAACAACAAGTTAAAAGGTTTGGCAGAAGACAACCAAACTGCGCATGTTATTCTTCAGATGGAAGAAATTGCTAAGGGGATATTGGGAATTCGGGATAAGATGGGAGAATAAAACAAAATATCTCGTTAACCATTCGAAAGGTATAAGTGTTGTAAGAGAAACGAAGCCGTTAAGGAATTTGGGGGTTCTGATTTTATATAGTATTTTTAGACAAGAACTTAACAAGAAGGATTAATTTATTAATCGCTTAAATATCATCTTTTCAGGTGTATCTTGATATTCAGCCTTTATATATTCATTTACATCAAAATTAAAACTGCCGTATTGTTCATTAACAAAGATTTCGTTTTCATTGAAAGTTAGAATATACTGGAATGGGAACTTTTCTGAATGTTTTAAGAATGCATGAAACATGTAATTCACAGAATTAATTAAAGTTGTTGGAGAAATACCATGAAAAACACCATCGTGAATTAGAAAGTCCGGTAATTTGCGTTGCTTTTGAATATTATTTAAAAATACCATTAAGTCATAAGCTACAATCTTATATCTTGCATTTCCTAGTGCTTCTGCTTTTGGAATTTCAACATCAATTTTAAAAGGCAGTGTACGTTGTCGAACCTTCCTTTTGGGAGATAGATTAAAATAAGCATTATCAAAATTCTCATCTACAAAAATTGCGTGGGTTAACAAATCAAGAAATAATGCCCTTAGTGAATTTATTTCGTTTTCAAAGTTTTTTAACTCAGTGAGTAAATCTCTTTGAGTTTCAGAGATTGAAACATTCAGGTTAGTCATTTTCTCCTGAATATCATCAATCTGTTGAACAACCTGTACATTCTTTTCCAAAGAAGATTTTTCCGTAATTAACTGCTCATAGGTATTGGTGATACTTTCCAAAGCCCCTTTTTCTTCTAAACCTTTGTAAAGTTTACTTCGTTCTTCTTCCAGTTTAGATATCTCACTAAGCTTTAACTTTATTTGTTTGTTAAGCTTCTTTTCTTTTTCTACAAGAAATTTATTGCGATTGTCTATAACATCTTTTTTAAAAGAAATTACTTCATCAAGGGTTTTGGCAACTAAATCTCCAAAAGTTGAAAGAGTTTCGTTATAAAGTTTACGTATTTCTTTTGTGTTAATACGAGTATCAAGATTATATCCTTCTTTAATATTGGCAAGTTTTTTATTCAGAGAATGGTATTCGTTTAACTGGCTATTAATTTTATTGGTTAATACTAAAATATTTTCTTCAATATTTTTATAGTTGTCTGCAAATTTGAAATTACTGAGGCTCTTTTCAAGAAGAACAATTTTATTTTCAATATTTATTTTTTCACTTCTATATTCTTCAATTGACCTGCCTGTATCTGTTTTTAAATTAATTTCCAGTGTAGAGATACTCCTGCCAAAATCGTTGTATTCTTTGGACATATCCTGATAATACACCAACCGCTCAGTAGGTAAATTTAAAAGGTAAAAATTGTAAAGTGATTTTTCGACTTCACTAGGACTACGCTTTTTCATGAAATTTAAAGGGTCTATCCTTTCCTGGTTCGATAAATCGTCTTTAACAAAAAAATTCATCAAAGTCCTGAAGCGATTGCCTTCAAAAAAAACTTTATTGTCCGACATTGGAAAAAACTTGTCCGTTAAGATTGCGCGAATTTCATCTTTGGTATATTCATCAAGACTATTTAGTTTTTCACCAAAATAAACAGGACTACCAGTATTAAAATCTCTTCTTATAAAATATTTTTTATCCTGAATGGTAAATTCTAATACAATATCATGGTTTTCGGTACGCATGAAATCGTATTTTTCATGAGAAAATATTTTTTGGGAAGAATCAGATAATAAGGCATAATCTATTAACCTTACCAATGAAGATTTGCCAATACCATTTATTCCCAAAGCTTCCTTATTACCTGAATATTTTCCAAGAATGATGTTAATCCCCGGTTGGAATGTAACATCGTTTAAGATTAGGTTTGTATTTGAGAATATACGATTCAGCATAAATTAAAATAATTCAGTTTGCATTGCCCTATTACGGACTAATAATTTGATTTTATAACCTTTTCTTTCTACTATGCCCATTGCATAAAGAAATGATAATGCATTAACAAACATGTCCGGTGTTCTTTTATCATCTTTTGATAAAAAGCTGGTTAATACATTTTCCGTAAGGACAAAATCTTCTTTTGATTTTAAGAACTTGATAATATCGGCTCCTAAAACCATAAGATTTATTGAAAAATTACTTTCCGGATGTGGATATATCATTTCTCTAATTCTGTTTTTTTACCGATTAAACATTGTTCAAAAAAATAAATAAGAATAGCGTTAATAAAATATTTATAATCATCGTCATTCTCATTCGAATATTTGTCAAGATAAAGACTTGATAAATTCATCATTCGCTGTTTAAACGAGCCGGAAGTTTTATTGTTAAAATCATTGACAATCCTAAACTTAATACGATTTTGTTCTTCATCCTGATATCCTTTTAAGATACCTTCAATACTATTAAAATCACCGTTTTCAAGAAATAAATCGTAATCGGCAAGTATCGTTTCAACATCTTCTTCCTGATAATTCAGTTTTATTTTATCCGGTGTGTAAATTTTACCTTCATACTTTATATTTTCATTTACAAATTCAGTAGCCTTTAGTAAATCCGTTAATATCTCGGAGATATAATCCTTTGAAAACATTTCGCTTGGGATTCGTAAATAGCTACCAATTTCTCTTTTGTTAGCACCGCTTAATTCATTAATAATGCCTATGATGTTGTCTATACCTAAAACAGGAGCGTTTGCATCAAGTTCGTTATGAATTTTAAGTATCGCCTCGGTTGGGACTTCCTTGTTATAAACAAACATCCAATTTGGATAAGTGTTTTTTAAATTATCGGAAAAAGATTTATAATCACCTTTAGCTTTTTTGAAAAACTCTGCCAAATTATATTCATTTGGGGCATAACAAGCAACAACTTTTTTCTCCGGTAAAATTATTCCGTCAGAACCTTTATCTTTCACCTTACGTGGAGAAAAAAAATTGTCATTACCATATTTTAAAAGGTATAATCTGGTTATAAAATTCTGAAAAGCAAATCCCCGAAGACTTGTTATTTGTGTTATAAATATATTTTCTAAAGGTTTATTCATATTGTTTTCAGGATAATGAAGCTACAAAAATAGTTTTTCTATACATATAAGTAAGTGTTCGATTTTAACAGGGCGTCGCATATAACATTATAATTTCGATAAGCTGGGGCTTTGAGTTGTTTGTAAATTTATAATTTCCTTATTAAGGTACAAGAACCACTCTCCCTCCAAAAGCAAAAAATCTATTCCATTTTTTTCCAAAAAACCACCCCTTTACAAGCATGAAATAAGTTACTCAACGCGTAAACCTATTAATTGCAAGCATGTAATTGACCGGTTAACGCGTTTACCATACTTTTGCAAACGTGTAATTAGCTGGTTAACGTGTTAAACACACTTTTGCAAGCTTGCAAAAGCATGGTTAACGCATAAACCACCGTTTTGCAAGCCTGCAAAACGGTGAAAAATCTGTTGAACAGTATTTACAAGGCTTTCAGAAGCCTGAAATAAATTCTAATCGCTTTAAATGTATCATTTGTAAGAATCAACAAGCCTTTGCATTTCGTTGTGTGCTTTCAATAAAGCTTCACTTTTTGTGGAATTAGCTTGTGAGAAAAGCATTAAAAACAACTGATTAAGTGCTGCAATTAACGGCTGAGCCAGTGCGGTTGCAGCTTCAACTTCAGCAGCTGCGGCTGTTTCACCAATATATTCATCGGCCCTTGTTTTAAATGCATTGTTGGCATTTTCGATAACGGGTATCCAACGCAAAAGGCTTGTCGTTTCCAATGGAGTTAAGTCAAGTCTTTTAAGCTCTGCTAATAGATTGTCTGTTTCGGCAGACTCATCATCATAAGGCAAATAGGTAAGATCGTAACCATACTTGAATACAATATCGGTAAATTGCTTTAACGTTGCCAATACCGAATCGTCTTCATTTGGAAATTTCTGTTCTGCCTGCGTGGCTTGTACCAAACCCGAAATTAATGTATCACGAGATTGGTCGAGTATCTTTTTGTTGCTTTTAGCTTCCATATTTATTACGCTTTCGTTAACAGGAGTAAAAGCTGTTGATACCTGGGTTGTTTCAGTTTCAATTTCGGAAAGGCCTTGGACAATGTTTAGTGCACTTTTGGTAAAACTCTGTAACTGTGCCAGTCTTAGTCGTGGTGTTTTTAATAAATTCATAATGAAAATAATTTAAATGTGAATAAATTTTAGTGTAATGTTTTTATTACTTACTCCTTAAAAGTAAGTATTTTATCCCGAACAAACTATCTCTCTTTAAAAATTTTAAGCTTTTCAGAAAAACCTTTATTTAAACAACTCCCATCATTCTAAATTCTATTTTTGATTTTTATTATATTTTATTTCAAACCAAAAAATTATTTTTGCCGAAATTTTCAATTAATCAATTTTAAACATACATAAATGGGAAGGGCATTTGAATATCGAAGAGCAGCAAAGGAGAAACGTTGGGACAAGATGTCTAAGATATTTCCAAAGCTGGCTAAATCAATCCAGTTAGCAGCAAAAGAAGGTGGCGCGGATCCTGACATGAATGCAAAACTCCGCACTGCTATTCAGAATGCAAAAGCACAGAACATGCCCAAAGATAATATTGACGCGGCTATTAAACGTGCTGTAGGTAAAGATGCTGACTCATTTCTTGAAGTTGTTTACGAAGGTAAAGGCCCACACGGTGTACTTGTTGTTGTTGAATGTGCAACTGACAATACCACCCGTACTGTTGCCAACGTAAAATCTTACTTTAACAAAGCCGGAGGTGGTTTTGTGCCAAGTGGCTCCCTCGAATTTATGTTTGAGCGTAAGGCAGTTGTTGAATTTGAAAAGACAGATGACACCGATATTGATGAACTCGAACTTGAACTAATTGATTTCGGACTGGAAAGTATCGAAGAAAATGAAGGTATAATTTATGCCCAGGGAGATTATACAAATTTCGGCTCATTAACAAAAGCTATCGAAGACAAAGGAATAGAGATAACAAAAGCAACATTACAAAGACTCCCTACTTCACCAGTTGAGTTTACCGAAGAACAACTTGTTGACATTGAAAAAATGCTTGATAAAATTGAGGATGATGACGATGTGCAGCAGGTGTTCACGAACATTGCATAACATTTCTTATTTCTAGCATCCATTTTCCAACACGATGTAAGATTTTTTCATAAACTGCAAAGAACGTTGGGTAACACAGTGAAAAAAAAATTAATTAAATCGACTTCATTCGATGCGTCCCGAACTTATACCCAACGTTTCGAAAACATAAAAAGTTAATTGCTGGTAATAAAAATCATTCTTTGCTGCTTTCTACATGCACAAGCGATACGCTTGCGCCATGTAAAGGAGTATTATGCCCCTTAAAAATCTACTAGTAACTAATATTACTTCCTTTACACTGATTGCCATGCTGCTAATCTAAATCTGTTCTAAATAATTCTGCATAAAAAAACAATCACATTTCAATGTTATTCCTTCTCTCGTATTAGATTCTACAGGCCTTCCTTTCTCTTAAAGAAAGGGCTAAATTTATAATGATATTCCTCTATATAAACTTTTGATGTAAAAAAAGTGGCTTTGATTAGAACACTTTTGGACTTAATTTGTTTGGCATTATATTTATAATATGTTTTTATCAAAAAAGCATAGATACAAACATACACCAGAATGCAAAATTTTAAAAAAAGCTTTATGCATTAAATCCAAATAAGAATGAAAAGAAACAGAAATGTTTTCCAAAGAATTTTTTATTTTTACTATGATGGCTTTAGATCGATGACAGTGGGTAAAAAATTGTGGCTTATAATTTTAATAAAGCTGTTTATATTCTTTGTCGTTTTAAAAGTCTTCTTTTTCCAGGATTTTCTAGACACAAAATTTAAAACTGAAGAAGAGAAATCTAACTATATCTTGAATCAATTATCTAAATAACTTTTAAATATGTTGGAAAATGTTGATTTATCGCTGGTAAACTGGTCACGTGCGCAGTTTGCCCTTACCGCAATGTATCATTGGCTATTTGTCCCGCTAACCCTTGGGCTATCTTTTATCATAGCCTTTATGGAGTCTATTTATGTAAAAACAGGTAATCCGGAATGGAAAAGAATAACAAAATTCTGGATGACATTGTTTGGGATAAACTTTGCCATTGGAGTAGCAACAGGTCTCATCCTTGAATTTGAGTTTGGTACTAACTGGTCTAATTACTCATGGTTTGTTGGGGATATTTTTGGAGCCCCACTTGCTGTAGAGGGAATCATGGCATTTTTTATGGAATCTACTTTTATTGCAGTCATGTTTTTTGGCTGGAATAAAGTAAGCAAGAAATTTCATCTTCTTTCAACTTGGCTGGTAGCTTTTGGCGCAAATCTTTCCGCTCTTTGGATTCTCGTTGCTAATGCATGGATGCAACTTCCTGTTGGCATGGAATTCAATCCAGACACAGCAAGAAATGAGATGACAAACTTCTGGGAAGTTTTATTCTCTCCCATGGCAACAAACAAGTTTTTACACACAATTTCTTCGGGCTTCATCTTAGCCGCCATTTTTGTTGTTGGTATAAGTGCTTGGTTTATCTTAAAAAAGAGAGAAGTCGTATTTGCAAGAAAAAGCATTGTAGTTGCTGCAGTTTTCGGAATAATTTCATCAATCTTTGTAGTGTTTACAGGTGATACTTCTACTAAAATTATTGCTAAACATCAACCAATGAAATTTGCAGCACTTGAAGGTTTATACCATGGACAACATGGGGCAAACTTAGTTGCAATTGGTATTATGTCAAGCTCAGAAGACGACCCGAATGATGAAAATTTAAAAGATTTCTCTTTCAGCCTTGAAATTCCTAATTTACTTTCCTACATGGCTTATGGTTCCTGGACTGCATTTGTTCCGGGGGTGATGGATATTATTGAAGGCAACCCGGAACAGGATCTTATCCCTGCTGCTGAAAAAATTGAGCGAGGAAAAACCGCCCGTTCATTATTATCCGAATTAAAAACAGCAAAAGACAATGGTGAGACAGAAAAATACAACCAATTGGTTAGTAAATTCACATCTGATGAATTCAAAGAAAATTATTTCAAATACTTTGGCTATGGATTTTTGAACGACACCAATAGTTTGATCCCTAATGTACCGCTAACATTCTATAGTTTCCACTTAATGGTTGGCCTTGGATTTTACTTTATCCTGCTAATGTTTCTTGTTTTATATCATGCAGCGAAAAACACACTGGTAAATAAAAAGTGGCTGTTAAAATTAGCCCTTTTCACAATTCCATTACCTTTTATCGCAGGACAAGCAGGTTGGGTTGTCGCTGAGTTAGGCCGTCAACCCTGGGTTATCCAGGATTTAATGCCAACTGTAGCAGCAGTCTCTCAAATTAATGCCAGTGCTGTACAGGTAACTTTCTGGTTATTCCTGGCAGTTTTTACAGGACTTCTAATTGCAGAAGTAAGTATCATGGTAAAACAAATAAAAATAGGACCTAAACAAAAAGGAGGAAATTAATATGTTTGAATCATTATCACATCTGGCGTTACAACAATATTGGTGGGTAATTGTATCCCTCCTTGGTAGTCTGTTGGTTTTTTTAATGTTTGTTCAGGGTGGCCAGACATTGATATACACACTTGGCAAAACAGACATTGAAAGAAGAATGATTGTTAATACACTGGGGCGAAAATGGGAATTTACATTTACCACTCTAGTTACTTTTGGTGGTGCATTTTTTGCTTCTTTCCCCTTGTTTTATTCAACAAGTTTTGGCGGTGCTTACTGGGTTTGGATGGCTATCTTATTTAGTTTTGTAATACAGGCCGTTGCTTATGAGTTTAGGAGCAAACCCAATAACATTTTTGGGCATAGGACTTATGAGACATTTTTATTTTTAAATGGTGCTTTAGGAACTATTCTTATTGGAACAGCTGTTGGAACATTCTTTACTGGCTCACAATTTTCTTTGAATGAAATGAATTTCTCTAGATGGGAAACTCCTTCTCATGGATTAGAAGCTGCCCTAAATGTCAGAAATCTTTCTCTCGGACTTTCAGTTTTCTTACTTGCCAGAATTCTTGGAATTCTTTATATAATGAATAGTATTGAAAACGAAAATATTTTTGCGCGAAGTCAAAAACAATTATTGATTAACACGATTCCTTTCCTTGTGTTTTTCTTGTTCTTTGTAATTTCTCTTTTAGTAAGTGAAGGATTTGCATACGATCCCGACACAAAACAAGTCTTCTTGGAAGATTTTAAGTATCTGCATAATTTATTGCATTCTCCAATCACGTTACTTTTATTTCTAGCCGGAGTTGTACTTGTGTTGTTTGGAATCATTAAAACATTATTAAAAAAAACAACAAATGGAATCTGGTTTGCCGGGATAGGAACCGTTTTAACAGTTTTAGCTTTATTTTTCCTTGCCGGATTTAATAACACTGCATATTATCCATCAACATTCAACTTACAAAACTCCCTTACTATTGAAAATAGTTCTTCGAGTAAATTTACGTTGACTGTCATGAGCTATGTATCGTTATTTGTTCCTTTTGTTCTTGCATATATTTTTTATGCATGGAAATCAATAAACAATAAACCTATTACTGAGGTTGAAATGCAAGAAGATTCACATATTTATTAATTATTAAAGAAAATATTATGTATTGGAGTTCTATATTATTCCTACTAACATGGCCTTTATTAATTGCCATTAGTTATTTTGCTATTGACTTTACTTTAAAAAAACTTTCTCTGTTAGAAGAGGCTTCAGATGAAGAATAGTTTTTTGTGTAAAGATTGGATATCCTCCACTAAACAAAAAAAATGTAATACCTAAATATTTTCCCAGAGGTTGTCAAAGAAAAAAGCCAGACAGTTTTTGTCAGGCTTTTTTTATATCCTTTTCCCCAGATACAATCTTAAGAGATGTGCCTATTTTTTTACAAGGCTATTAATTATGCTTAAAACAATGTAAAGCAAGATAATCAAAGGTAACCCCAGGTATTTCAACACAACAACCAGGACTATTGAAGCAGAAATTAAAAAATAACGCAATTGATTTTCTTTAGAAAAAGAAAAATCTTTAAACTTTAACGACAAAATTTTTAATTTCGACACCATCAAAATAGAAAACACAAAAATTACTACGAGGAGAAAAGTTGTGTTTATCACTAAATTCCTGACTACCTCATTTTCTGTTTCTGTAAACAATAAAGATATTGATGCAAATAAGATTCCTGCTGCGGGAATGGGTATCCCTTTAAAATATTTACCTTCATCATTATTTGTGTTAAACCGGGCTAAACGTATTGCTCCAAATACCGGTATAATAAATGCAGAATAAAGTATCAGTCTATCAACGAAGGTAACTGATTCAATACTAAAAGAAGGATTATTCATTATCACGGACATAATAAGTAATTGATAAATCATAAATGATGGCGCAATACCAAAACTTACCAAATCAGCTAAAGAATCTAATGATTTACCTAAATCAGAAATAGCATTTAACCTTCTCGCGAGAAAACCATCAAAAAAATCCAGGATTGCCGCAATAAAAATTAAATACGCCGAGAGATTTAAATTCCGCTCAAATGCCATAGTGATTGCTAGACATCCAAGAAAAACATTCATTAAAGTAAGTGCATTGGGCAAATGGCGGAATATCGAACTTTTATCTTTCATTCTTGTATTATTATAAGAAGTTTAAAATCACAATAAGAAATATCTGTAAGCGTTAATTTATGAAATAATAAGTAAATTTAAAAATTCTTAACAATTCAATAATACATTAACCAAGTATTATTAATACTTTTGCATTTGCCATTTTCAACTTGACTAAAAAATATTATTATATGAAAATCGCAGTAGATTTTGATGGAACCATTGTAGACCATAGATACCCAGAAATAGGAGAAGAAATGCTGTTCGCATTTGATACGTTAAAAGCCCTTCAAAAACAAGGGCATGAATTAATACTTTGGACATTTAGAGCTGGTAAAGAATTAAAAGAAGCAGTTGATTATTGCAAAAAAAACGGTTTGGAATTTTATGCCGTTAACAGCAGCTATCCCGAAGAAAAATTTGACGATACGATATCCCGAAAAATAGATGCCGAATTATTTATTGACGATAGAAATATTGGTGGCTTTCCTGGCTGGAGCCAGATATGGCAGATGTTAAATCCCGGATCTGAAGAAAATTTCTACAGTGAATACGACAATATTCTTAAGTCCTCAAACAGAACCGTGGGCAACAGAATAAAAGGTCTATTTAAATAACTTTCTTGTGCCTTTATAAAAATGAGACTAAAAATACGAAGAGCTTTCTTCCTGAGACCTGAAATTATTCTGTTGTTAATTTTTAATACTTACTGTTCTGCCCCCACAGAAAAAGGAGTAAATAATGAAGAAGTAGCTAAGAAAAAAAAGGAACGGGTTCATAACACAACGATTAAATCCCCAAAAACAGATGATATTTTTACCGTTTCTGATGTTATAGAATTTAAACTAACATTGAAAGATAAATCATTGATACCTGATTCTATCCTCTTATTTAATGGTAACGATAAAATTGCAACCTTGGAAAAATCCACTTTCGAGTACAGTTGGAATTCTTCATCAAGCAGAGTTGGCAGATTACCAATCAGGAGCGTTTCTTACTATGGTGATTCAATTTCTGAGTCAAACTCTGTATTTGTTACTTTATTATCTGATATTGCCCCAAAAAACATTAACTACGAAGTTATTGCCAAATACCCTCATGACAGCGAAGCTTTTACCCAGGGACTGGTATACAACGACGGGTTCTTCTACGAAGGAACAGGGCAATACAAAGAATCAACACTTAGAAAGGTTGATATAAAAACAGGGAAAGTAATTAATATACTTGACATTGGAGATGAATATTTTGGTGAAGGCATTGCAATATATAAAGACAAAATATTTCAATTGACATGGAAATCGCAGGTTGGTTTTATTTACGATAAAGAAACTTTTACATTAATACAAAAAATATATTATGATCCGAAAGAAGGATGGGGATTAACGTATAATGGAGATAAATTCATCTTTAGTGACGGCTCTGCAAAACTATATTTTATAGAACCTGAATACTTTACTGAATCATCTCAGATAGAAGTATACGACAACAAAGGAATGGTTTCTTACTTAAATGAGCTTGAATATATTGATGGCTATGTTTACGCAAACATTTGGGGCGATAAAAAAATAGCAATTATCGACCCTACGAATGGAAAAATTGTAGCCTATCTGGACATGGCACGGATAATTTCAGATGAAATTATGAACAGAGGGGATAAAGTTTTAAATGGCATTGCATATAATCCCGAGAACAACCATTTATATATAACAGGGAAAAATTGGCCCACAATGTTTGAAATAAAACTAACAGATCCAATCAGGTGAAATTTTAAAAAGAATCTGGTTTTTTCCAGATTTGTTAATAACAAAAATCAATTCAACCCCCACACTTTTTCGTAAAAAACTGTCTCTTAAATCATTAAGTCAAGATTGTTAATAACCTGTTCAAAAATGAAAAAAGATTGTTCACAAAACATGGCCTTGTTTAAAAATTGCTTTAATCATTAATTTTAATTTTGGGGGATTTTTAGAAATAATACTTATACTTGCAACAGATACATCAAAAAATCAAGAAGTTAATAATATGGCAAAAATAATAGCGTTAGCAAATCAAAAAGGCGGGGTTGGTAAAACAACAACAGCAATCAACCTGGCAGCAAGTTTAGCAGTACTTGAGAAAAAAGTATTGTTAATTGACGCAGACCCACAGGCAAACTCAACATCAGGGACTGGATTTGACGTTCGCTCAATAAAAACCAGTTTATATGAATGTTTAGTTGATGATATCAATCCCAACGAAATAATACTAAATACTGAAGTTGAGGGCATGGATCTTATTCCATCCCATATTGACCTTGTTGGTGCCGAAATAGAGATGCTCAATACCCCAAACAGGGAAGGCATGTTAAAACATGTTATTGAAAAGCTGGAAACTCAATACGATTATGTTCTTATTGATTGTTCCCCTTCTTTGGGATTAATAACTGTTAATGCGCTAACTGCGGCAGACTCTGTTATCATTCCTGTTCAATGTGAATATTTTGCACTTGAGGGACTTGGAAAACTATTAAATACAATAAAGATCATTCAGGGAAGGCTTAACCCCGACTTAGAGATTGAAGGTTTTGTCCTTACCATGTATGACCCCAGACTACGTCTTTCTAATCAGGTTGTTGAAGAAGTAAAAAAACACTTCCAACTGATGGTTTTTGAAACTATCATCCAGAGAAATATTAAACTTAGCGAATCGCCAAGTTTTGGAAAACCTGTAATTTTGTATGATTCAGAATCAAAAGGTGCAATAAATTATTTGAACCTTGCAAAAGAATTATTACAAAAGAACGACGAAACAAAAGTTAGTAACAAAGAAAAAATTATTGAAGGATAGCATATGGCCAAAAAAAACGCGCTTGGTAGAGGATTAGGGGCATTAATAGAAAATGTTGCTGACGAAGCAGTAAACGAACCAAAACAAGAGAAAGTAATTCGAGAGGAAATCAGGATTGTTGAAAACATGAATGAGATTCCTGTAGCCTCTATAGAATCTAATCCCTTTCAACCGCGCACAACTTTCGATGAAGAAGCCCTGGAAGAACTTTCCGAATCAATAAGAGAATTAGGTATTGTTCAGCCTATCACAGTTAGAAAACTTGATGAAAACAAATACCAGTTAATTTCCGGAGAACGCAGGCTAAAAGCCTCAAAACTTGCCGGTCTTGAGAAAATTCCTGCTTTTATAAGAGAAGCCAATGATCAAGCAATGCTTGAAATGGCTTTGGTTGAGAATATTCAACGCGAAGATTTAGATGCAATTGAAGTTGCTATCAGCTATCAACGTTTAATGGAAGAATGTGATCTTACCCAGGAGAACCTTAGTCATCGTGTGGGCAAAAAAAGAGCGACAATCACAAACTATCTGCGTTTACTAAAGTTACCTGCTGAAATTCAGCTTGGTATCCGCGATAAAAAATTATCCATGGGTCACGCCAGGGCAATTGTCGCTGTTGAAGAAACTGATATACAACTTGAGGCATATCAAAAAGTAATGAGCGAAGAGCTATCAGTCCGAAAAACAGAAGAGCTTGTTAGGCAACTTAAAGAAAACAAATACGCCCCTCTAAAAGAAATGCCTAAAACTGCTCCAATACAGGAGTTATCAGAAGAATACAAGGGATTAAAAACCAATCTTGTCCATTTCTTTAATGCTAATATTGAATTTAAAAGAACAGACAATGGAAATGGAAAAATCGTTATCCCATTTCGCTCTGACGAGGATCTTGAACGAATTGTTAACCTTTTGAATTTAGACAGAAACGAGTAATATTTCTTCTGAAATCTATTTTTAGCATAAAATTTGCTTTCTGCATTCCAAAAGTTACTTTTGCGTAATGTTATATTTATTTGACAATGAGTGTTAGAAATATCATCTCTATTTTCTTTTTTAAGGTTATTATCTTTTCCGTACTTTTTCTGAATTGCTGTCCTCAGAATGTTCAATGCCAAAAAAAGTTTAAAGCTGATTCGGCTAAAATGTCTGTTCATTCCCCTAAAAAAGCAGCTTTATATTCTGCCGTTTTTCCCGGATTAGGTCAAATTTACAACCATCAGTATTATAAAGCACCTATTGTTTATATTGGATTAGGTATTGCTACAGGATTTATTATTTACAATAATCAGAAATACCAGGATTACAAATTGGGCTATAGAGATTTATATTTACTAGATGGTGATAGTTATTTGTCGCTACCTTCTTATAACAGCTATTATGGAAGGGAGAATAATTTAACTGTAATACAATCCAATCGCGACATGTTTCGAAAATATCTGGAAATGAGTTATATTGCTTTTGGCGCAATCTACCTGTTAAATATTGCAGAGGCAAATGTAAGTGCCCATTTTATGAAATTTGATATTGATGAAGATATCTCTTTAAGAGTTACCCCTACCCTACAACCACCTTCTTTTGCAAGTAATTATTTAACCAAAGGGCTCACACTGAGCTTAAGTTTTTAAAAAATATTAAGCTTTTTCCAGCGTCTCAACATCCAATTGTATTGGATTTTTAACCTTCTCCTTCAGTAAAGCATACTCCAAAACATCAATAATATCTTTCACATAATGAAAGTTTAACCCCTTCAGATAAATATCTTTAATCTCAAGAATATCTTTTTTATTTTCCAGCGACATTAGAATATCACTTATTCCGGCACGCTTAGCAGCAAGAATCTTCTCCTTAATCCCACCTACAGGCAACACTTTACCACGAAGAGTAATTTCACCTGTCATGGCAATATTGCTGCGCACTTTACGCTGGGTTAAAGCAGATGCAATTGAAGTTGCCATAGTTATTCCGGCAGAAGGACCGTCTTTTGGTATCGCCCCTTCAGGAACGTGTATGTGAATATTCCAATTATCAAAAACATCTTCGCTGATTTCCAGGCTGGTTGCATGGGATTTTATGTATTCCAACGCTATAACGGCTGATTCTTTCATTACATCACCTAAATTTCCCGTTAAGGTAAGTTTCCCTTTTCCTTTACTTAAACTTGTTTCAATATAAAGAATTTCACCTCCCACAGCTGTCCATGCTAATCCGGTAACAAGTCCGGCATAATCATTCCCCTGATACTTCTCCTTAAGAAATCTGGGGTGGCCAAGAATCTCTTCAATAATATCAATTGTGAGGTCTCTTTTGAATTTTTCGCCAAATGCTATTTTCTTTGCAAACCGCCTTATAACTTTCGCTATCTGCTTATCCAGGGAACGAACACCCGACTCTCGGGTATAATTTTCTATTATGTACTCAATAGCTTCATTTGTAAATGTAAGCTGCGATTTTTTAACGCCATTTTCCTTCAAAAGATCGGGTATTAAATGGCGTTTTGCAATTTCAATTTTCTCTTCTATGATATAACCATTAACATCGATAACTTCCATCCTATCCCGCAATGCCGGATGAATCGTACTTAATGTATTTGCTGTAGCAATAAACATAACTTTTGAAAGATCATACTCAATTTCAAGGAAATTATCATAAAAGCTACTATTTTGTTCCGGATCTAATACTTCTAAAAGTGCAGATGACGGATCTCCATGAGAATCACGTCCTACTTTATCAAGTTCATCAAGGATAAATACCGGGTTTGAAGACTTTACCTTTTTGATGTTTTGTATAATTCTTCCAGGCATAGCGCCAATATATGTTTTCCTATGCCCACGAATTTCCGCTTCATCTCTTAACCCTCCTAAAGACATCCTAACATATTTACGACCTATAGCCCTGGCTACAGATTTTCCAAGCGATGTTTTTCCAACTCCCGGAGGGCCAACAAGGCATAAAATAGGTGCTTTTAAATCCCCTTTCAATTTAAGCACAGCAAGATGTTCTAATATCCTGTCTTTTACATTATCAAGGCCATAATGATCAGCATCCAATACTTTTTGTGCTTTCGGGAGATCAAAATTATCTTTTGTGTAATGATTCCAAGGTAAATCCAGAAGAACCTGCAAATAATTCATCTGCACTGAATACTCTCCTGTTGCAGGGTTGAGTCGATAAGACTTTTCCAGTTCCTTTTCAAATAATTCGGCAACCTGTTTCGGCCATTTTTTCTTTTTACCCTTTTGTCTAAGTTCCTCTAACTCCTGATCCAATGGATTTCCACCTAACTCATCTTGTATGGTTTTCATTTGTTGATGCAACATATACTCGCGTTGTTGCTGATCAACTTCGACCTTAACTTTTGCCTGGATATCATTTTTTAATTCAAGCATCTGAACCTCTTTAACAAGATATTCCAGAAGTTTTGTGCCTCGCTTTTTAAGATCGGAAATCTCCAAAAGAAATTGTTTCTCGTGCAGCTTAACATCACTATTTGAAGAAATAAAATTTATTAAGAAAGTTGAACTCTCAATATTTTTAACTGCAAATGATGCTTCGGTAGGAATGTTTGACGATAAATTTATAATACGAAGCGATAAATCTTTAAGTGAACCGACCAATGCTTCGTATTCTTTATCTTTTACATTGGGACGAGAATCGTTTAGAGCCTCAATTTCCGCTGTATAATAAGGTTTCTCTGAAACAAATTTCGTAGTCTTAAACTTAGTTTTCCCCTGAATAATAACCGATGTAGTACCATCAGGCATTTCAAGGATTTTAACAACCTGCGCAACCGTTCCTACTGCGTACAACTCTTCCGGCTTTGGGTTGTCCAAGCTCGAATCTTTTTGGGCAACTGTTCCAATTAAACTTGAGTTACTGTAGGCATCTTTGATTAAATTTAAAGATTTAGTACGTCCCACAGAAATTGGAATAATTACTCCTGGAAACAATACAGTATTCCTTAAAGGAAGAATAGGCAACGATTTTGGAAGTTTCTCATTTTCCAGTGATTCCTCATCTTCATCGGTTATTAATGGAATAAAATCCGCTTGATCGTCTACCCCACTTGCTATATATAAATCTTGTAAATTTCTATTTCCTCTACTCATACGTTTTTTTACCTCATTCATCATTACGACAGGATGTCATATCAAATTAATTTTCAATGATAGTCAATAGGCATGCCATTATTAAAAATTACGATATTTTTTTGTCTCCTCAAAAACATGCTCTAAGATTGATTTCTCAATATTTGAAAATTCAATCGCCCGACGGGCAAAAACTTTCTCTGCTGTTTCAAATGCTTTTTTTATTGTATATGTAGTAAATCCATGAGCCCCCCCCCATGAAAATGAAGGCACAAAGTTCCGGGGAAATCCAGAGCCGAAAATATTAGCGCTTACGCCAATAACCGTACCTGTATTTAACATCGTATTAATACCACATTTCGAATGATCCCCAACGATAAGCCCTGCAAACTGAAGACCGGTTTTTATAAATCTTTCCTGTACATAATTCCAGATTTTAACTTCTTCGTAATTGTTTTTCAGGTTTGAATTATTTGTGTCTGCACCGAAGTTACACCATTCTCCTGCAACCGCATTTCCTAAAAACCCATCATGTGCTTTATTGGAATACCCGAAAAACACAACATTGTTCAATTCTCCCCCTACTTTACAATGAGGGCCTAAGGTGGTTGCCCCATATATTTTGGTGCCCATTTTAACTACTGAATGTTTTCCTAAAGAGAAAGGGCCACGAATCATTGAGCCTTCCATTATCTCTGCATCATCATCTATATAGATTGGCCCTTCAGTTGCATTTAGGGTAACAAATTCTGCTTTTGCTTTTTTTGAAATAAAAATATTCTCTTTATTAATTGCATTTACAGTTGCGCTTAACTCACCGCATTCTTGACTTTGTGTCAGCATCTTAAAATCCTGCTGCAGGACTTGACCGTTTAAAGAAAAAATATCCCAGGGGTAATTTACTTTTAAGAAAACAGATTTAACATCAATCGTTTTCTGGGAATCGATAAAATTTGCATCATTTATCTTATCACAATCTACAAGCGTACCTCTAAATGCAATAATATTTTCTTTTTCAATAAGTGCTTGTCCTGATTCTAAATTTAAAATTTCAGAAATAAGATTTTCATTGGGCACTACTGACGAATTAATAAGAATGTTATCTTCTTTTAGAACAACACTATATTTTTTTTGCAGATAATCTCTTGTTAGATAAGAAATAGAATTATCCAGGAACTTCTCCCATCGCTCTTTTTGCGTTAAAATTCCAATTCGTATTTCAGCAACAGGCCTTGTAAATGTTAATGGAAGAAGATTATCCCAGGTTTTATCATCAAAAAGTATAAAATTCATTTTTTCAATTTTAATGAATAAATAGTTTTTCAAGTAGAAAGATATATGACAAAATTACATAAAAAAAGCCCCGTGCTATATTTTTTAACACGGGGCTTCAAATATTTTTCAAGAAATATTATAACAATTTCTTTTTCTCCAAATGATTTTTGTACTTATTTCTAAATTTATCAACCCTACCTGCAGTATCAACAAGTTTCATCTTACCTGTGTAAAATGGGTGTGATGTATTAGATATCTCAAGTTTTACCAATGGATATTCTGTTCCATCGATATCGATTGTCTCTTTTGTATTAGCAGCAGAACGTGTTATAAACACCTCTTCGTTAGACATATCTTTAAATGCTACTAATCTGTAATTCTTTGGATGTATATCTTTTCTCATCGCTAAAAAATTTTCTTCTTCATTAAGGGAGTGCAAAAGTAATAAAAACATACTGAAATGCAAATAGTTTTGTTTTTATTTTTTACTATATTTTTTTGTCTTATTTGTAAACCTTTCAAAAACACTATCTGGATTGAATAAATACCTGTATGTAATATGGGTTTTATTTTTTATTCCACCTATATGCTTATAGATCCTCTCCATCTCAGGATTATAATCACCAACCCAAGATAATTCTATTTCTTTGTGCTGTGGTTTCTTTTCCAATGCTTTAATATACTGAAGAAACAACGCGCCCAAAATCCCTGTTTTTTGAAATTCAGGAACCACCCCAGCAATTAAAACCCTCGACCTTGTAATAATCTTCATTGATCTACGCAAAACAAACCTAAGTTTGTTAACAACATTTAATTTGCCTTTAAATGGTTTTATAATTTGGTTTACATCAGGAAACACCACAACAAAGGCAATAGGTTCATTATTATGATAAGCAAACCAGATAAGTTCTTCGTCAAGTATATCTTTCGCATCTTCCACAATTGTCCTGATATCTTCGTGTTTTAGTGACGTATAACTATCATGATAGCTTGACCAGATTACATTATATGCTTCTACTAGATCATCAATATATTTATCTAAGCGATCAAATTTTAAATGCTCAAAAGAAAATTCGGGTTTTGAGCCTATGTATTCAGCAAACTTTACCATTCGGGGATTGAATGGTTTCGAGAGATCTACATGATAAGAATATTGCTCAAAATAATTTCTAAAACCATAACCCTCAAACAAGTTTTTATAATAAGGCATGTTGTATGGCATTCCATACCCCTGGTGCATAAACCCATCTACAAGAAGACCCCAGTTTACAAAATTTTCGCCGAAATTTATTGGGCCGTCCATGGCTTCAATATTTTTTGACTGAAGCCATTCTTTTGCAGTATCAAATAATAGGTTTGCAGCATCCTGCTCCTGGACACATTCAAAAAAACCAATTCCTCCAGTAGGTTGGTTGTTATTATTCAGAATTTTCTTCTCATCATAAAAAGCGGCAATACGACCAATAGGTTTAGAAAAATTATCTAATACTACCCAGCGTGATGCTTCTCCTGAATTGAAACATCTGTTTTTTCCAGGATCAAATGTATTTTCTATTTCAACATCAAGCGGACAAACCCAATTTTTATCGTTTCTGTATATAGTTCTTGCTGCATCTAGAAATGCTTTTTTTGTTTTGTCTGAATCTACAACAACAATTTTCATTTTAATCAGTTAACGTAAACCAGGATTTAATCTTTTTATTATAGTTATCATCCCCGTTTTTATGAATAAACTCGTTTTTACGAGGTACATAATTATAATCTTTTTTAAGCTCTGCATGCTTTGATACAATATGTTCTATCGCCCCTAAAATATATTCTATTTCTTGTTCTGTTGTTGTAGGATGCAAGGACCAACGTACCCACCCCGGTTTTTGCGACAAATCACCCGAATTAATTTTATCAGTAATCTCTTTTGATTTTTCATGGCTTACTTCTAACAAAAAATGGCCATAAGTCCCGGCACATGCGCATCCTCCACGCATTTGGACACCATAAAAATCATTCAGTAATTTAACGATAAGGTTAAAATGAATCTCAGGATGGTAGAAAGAAAGAACACCTAAACGGTGTGTTATATTATCAGCTAATATTTTAACCCCTTTTATTTTTTTAAGTCCGGAAAAGGCTTTGCCAACAAGATGCCCTTCCATTTTAAGCATATTCCCAACCCCCATCTTATTTTTAAGATCGATAGCCAAAGCAGCTTTTATTGCCTGCAAAAATCCGGGAGTACCACCATCTTCGCGTGCTTCAATATCATCAACATATTTATAGTTACCCCAGGGATTTGTCCAGTCTACAGTTCCTCCACCAGGATTATCTGGAACTTCATTGTGATAAAGAGATTTATCAAAAACAAGAACTCCCGAGGCTCCTGGACCACCTAAAAATTTATGAGGAGAGAAATATACTCCATCCAGTTTTTCTTCAGGATCTTCAGGATGCATATCAATATCAACATAAGGAGCAGATGCAGCAAAGTCAACAAAACATATACCTCCATGCTGGTGCATAATCTTTGCCATCCGATGATACGGCGTAAAAATGCCGGTAACATTCGATGCAGCTGTAAAAGCCCCTATTTTAAATTTACGATTCTTGTATTTTTCAAGCTGAAGCCTCAGCTCATCAAGGTTAACGAGTAAATCTCCACCCGGTTTAAGCAATTCAACATCGGCAATCGTTTCATACCAAGAAGTATGATTAGAATGATGTTCCATATGGGTAATGAAAACTACGGGGCGTTCTTCCTCCTTGAGGCATTCTTTATGGATCAACTTATAATTAAACTTTAAACTTAGAATTCGCTGAAGTTTATTTACAACGGTTGTCATTCCAGAACCTGCAGTAATTATAACATCATCAGGGCCTGCATTTACTTCCTGCTTAATACTCTTATGTGCAAAATGATAAGCAAGGGTCATTAAAGTGCCTGTCTCAGTTGTCTCACTGTGTGTATTTCCAATAAACGGACCTATATCGTTTATAAGTCTTTGTTCTATTGATTGATAAAGTCTTCCACTAGCGATCCAATCAGCATATACAATTGGCTTTTCTCCATAAGGAGAATTAAAGGACATATCTATACCAATTATTCCTTTCCTGAATTTTTCAAAATACAACTCCAGATCTTTCATGTTTACCCAAATAATAGTGCGATGGTAATAAAAAAAATATTTTTTGAGAATGATTTTTACTATAAAATCCGACAAAACAAACTATTCTTTTGATAAGCCAGATATCAATTTTACATGAATTAATCAGGAACTTTTATCGGTCAAATACCATTATTATATCCCTGTCAATAGCGACAAACAACAGGGTTAAAATTACTGTATAGATAAAATAAGTCCCAATTGGAATATATTTTAAAGGACTGATTCCAAACTTTACGTATGTAATAAGTACTAAAAGTAATTTTTCAACTGTATATGCAATAAGAGTCCCTAAAGCCACACCAACTAATCCGTACCCGGTAATCAGCAATAAACTGGAAACAACATTAATCGTAATACCAATAGCAGAAACATACATGAGTGTCCTGGTTTTTTTAAGACCGATGAATATTGTATGTGGAAATAACATTCTGTTTGTTATCATTAACAGATAAACCATAAAAACATCTGAACTTCTATTGAAATTTTCGTTAAATAATCTCGGAAAGAAATAATCACTAAAAAACAATAATAGGTATGTCAAAGGGAACAGAAAATGCATTAGTTTTTTGGACTTTTTTCGAATGTTTGATAATGTACTCGTCAGTTTTTTCTTATTATAAAACTCCGGCAGAAGGCCACTACTTAACCCAGCAGCCATCATTGTAACAAAGGGCAACTCTTTGGCTCCATACCGAAACTGGGCAAAAGATTGTCCGTCAAACTTAAACGCCACAATTAAACCATCCAAATATTGGGCAGACCCAGTAAGCAAAGTTGTTATTATAAGAGGTATAGCCAATCGAATATGCGCCCGCATAAAAGAATAGGAAACTTCAAACTTTGCATATTTTCGAAGTAAAGCAATCAGCCAAAGTATTCTAAAAACAGATATAACAATCAACCCATAAAGGGCTTTTTCTATTCCATATCCTAATTTTATGGGTAAGCAAACAACTACTAATTGCAACGTAAATGTAATCGTTGCATAACTAAAAATTTGACTTGATTTATTTCTTAACAGGTATATATATTCGATAAGATGAGCTGGATTACTTAACAATATGTATGTTAGCATCAGGTTTAGCCGGGGCAAAGAACTAATTTTTTTAATTACTTCAACATTATATTTAGCAACATGCCCAAAAAGAAAAACCAGAATGCTAAAAAAAGAAATCAGTAAAAATGCATTATAAATCTCTGGAGACTTATGATTCGCGTCAATTTTTTCTCCAGGGAATGAACTATTATTGTTATAAAGCGGTAAGAATGTTTGAATTAATCCGGTAAGCCAAAAATAACTAGCAAAATTCGCAACAAAAAGCAAAAACTCAAAATCCCCCAGCTCTTCGGTTGTCATACCAGATTTTGTAAAATAAATACTGATAAGCAAAAACGTTATAAAGCGCAGAAAATTAAAATATTGAAGCCCTGATATATTATTTATAAATTTTATTCTTGCCAAGAATTATATATGTTGCGAATTTTATTAAGTTGTGCAAATATAGAAAAACTATAACTTAGGTTTTAATAATTAAAAATATTATTTAAATTTGCACGCCCAATTGAGAATTAAGGTTGGTTGCTTTCAAAAAACAATTTATGTTAGCAAACAACATCAAGGAAATAAATGGTGGTTGTAGCTCAGTTGGTTAGAGCGCTGGATTGTGGTTCCAGAGGTCGTGGGTTCGACCCCCATCATCCACCCAAAAGCCGTAAGTGAACTTACGGCTTTTTTTATTCTAATTTTTTTCCAATATCCCATTCCTTATAAAACTGTTCAAGAAAATTCTCCATAAACGTATGCCGTTCTTCGGCAATCTTTCTAGCTGTTTCTGTATGCATTCGGTCTTTAAGCAACAAAAGTTTTTCGTAGAAATGATTAATCGTTGGGGCAGTACTCTTTTTATAGCTATCAAATGAAGAATGTAGTTCCGGAGAAATTTCAGGATTATAGATTTCCCTTTTTTTATCACCTCCATATGCAAATGTTCGTGCTATTCCAATAGCACCAATAGCATCTAACCTATCCGCATCCTGCACTATTTTAGCTTCCAGCGTTTCTGCATTATCTACGATATTTGCTCCGCGGAACGAAGTATTTTTAACAATTTCCAGAATATGTTGGATTTTTTCTTTAGAAAGCAAATAAGAATTTAGAATTTCGTTTACTTCCTGTAATCCTTCTTCTTCATTTGCCAGTTTATGATCGGCTACATCATGCAATAAAGCACCTAATTCAACTATAAAAACATTTGCATTTTCTTGTTTGGCAATTTCTTTTGCTAATTGCCAAACTCTATAAATATGCCACCAATCATGCCCCGTATGCTCACCTTTAAATTTTGCCTCAATATAATTGGCTACAGATTGAATTATTTGAAATTCTTTTTCAGTCAATAAGTTAATAATTAGTTAATTCTATTGAATCATAAACTTGGACCCTCTTCCACACATGTGCAGTTTCAGCTACAAAATGTTTGTGTGCCGGATGTTGCTGATAGGCATCTTGTTCTTCTTTCCTATCAAAAGTAGCTACTAAATCATACGTATAAGAATTATCAACTACGTCTCGTGGAGTTTGAGCAGGTTTCCCAATATGCACAGATTTTATCATTTCGCATTCTTTAAGAAAACCACTAAGATTCTTTAAAAATAATTTATTTACAGACTCATTTTCTGGTTCTTTTAACCAAAAAAAGACATGATGAATAAATACACCTTTTATTTGTTTTTTCATTAATTCCATATCACCCTTCAGTATTATAAGGCTAAATAAATCAAATTGAAAATATCCCTTTTGTATTAATTAGCCTTTTTTTATAAATTTTATTTTGAAATTGGCTGGGCATAGGTTATTACATCTTTCCCTGTAATAGTTTCATTACACAAGATTATTAATCGTTCCAAAACATTCCTGAATTCACGAATATTACCTGTCCACTTAATTTTTTGTAATTCTTTTATCGCATCATCTGCAATTTTTCTAGGTGCTGTTCCATATTCAGCACAGATTTGTTCATTAAAATGCTCTGCCAACAATGGAATATCGTCGATTCTTTCGTTTAGAGAAGGTACAGGAATTAAGATAACACTTAATCGGTGATATAAATCTTCTCGAAAATTCTTCTCATCTATTTCCTGCTTTAGATCTTTGTTTGTTGCCGCAACAATTCTAACATCTACATTAATATCTTTATCGCTACCAACACGACTAATTTTATTTTCCTGCAAAGCCCGTAAAACTTTTGCCTGGGCAGACAAACTCATATCACCAATTTCATCTAAGAATAGTGTACCTCCATCTGCTTGCTCAAACTTACCTTTTCTTTGTTTGTGTGCGGAAGTAAAAGCTCCTTTTTCATGACCAAAAAGTTCACTTTCTATCAATTCTGAAGGGATTGCAGCACAGTTTACCTCAACAAAAGGCATCTCGGCCCGTGAACTTTTCTCATGAAGCCACCTGGCGACAAGCTCTTTTCCAGTTCCATTCGAACCTGTTACTAAAACACGGGCATCTGTAGGGGCAACTTTTTCAATCATCCCTTTAATTTTATTTATTGCTTCCGACTCACCAACGATGTCATAGGTTTTAGAGACTTTCTTTTTTAAAACTTTTGTCTCTTGTATCAAGTCGGTCCTATCCATCGCATTTCTTATTGTTACCAATAAACGATTTAGATCCAAAGGTTTTTCAATAAAATCATATGCCCCTTTTTTTATTGCCTCTACTGCTGTGTCTATATTCCCGTGACCAGAAATCATAATAACAGGAACTTCCGGAGAAATTTCAATTAATTTTTGCAATACCTCAATTCCATCCATTGTAGGCATTTTTATATCACAAAGAATTACTTCATGTTTATTTTGCTGAAATAGTTCTATTCCTGTAATTCCATCCTCAGCAACTTCTACTTTGTGATCCTCGTATTCAAGTATCTCTGTTAACGTACTTCGTATATTGCGTTCATCGTCTATAACTAAAATTCTGGCCATATTTACTTTTTATTTATAATTTCATAAACAACTCCCTCTTTCAAGGAGAATTGGGATTGATATAATTCATTAATATTGTACTTCTCAATTACATATTTTATAAAATGCATTGCCAATACAATCATTTCAATTCGCATAGATTCAAGTCCTGGAATCATTTTGCGCCCTTCAACTGTTGTAGGCAAAATTTCATTGTATAAGTTATAAAAATCATTTAAACTTATCTTATTATGATAATTCTTTTCCTGATTATCTTTTAGATTCTTCTTTTTAAAACTCAACATAGAAATAAGTGTATCGAACGTTCCAGACGCCCCAATCATCCTTACAACAGGAAAATTCACCAATGCATCTGACAATAGCGTTAATTCCTTTTCAAAATGTTTTTCAACTTTTTCTAACTCTTCTTTTTTTATGGGATCGGAAGGGGAAAACATTTCTAAAAGCCTTGCTATTCCCAAATTAAAACTATGCTTCCAAAAAATTTTTTCATTATTACAAATAATAAATTCATTGCTTCCTCCTCCAATATCAAGAATAACAGATGTACTTGTATCCAATGGCATTGATTGTTTCACCCCATAGTAAATCAATTCGGCTTCTCTTTCCCCATCAATTATCTTTATATCAATATCGAATTTATCTTTGACCGTTTTTTGAAACTCTTCCCCATTTTCTGCATCTCTCATTGCTGATGTTGCAAAGGCAACTTTTTCTGAAACATTATATTGTTGAATAACCTCATTATAAGATTCCAGGGCATCAATACCCCTTTTGAAAGCATCAGGTAAAATCGTTTTCTTATGAATCCCTCCTCTTCCCAATTTCACGGGTAGTTTCTTTTCATATAAAATTTCGAAACCACTATTTTTTATCTCTACTATTAGTAGATTAAATGTATTTGTACCTAAATCTATCGAAGCAATTTTCATCCTCTATCATCATTTTCAATGCTAAAGTAAAAGTTTTCCTAAACAATCTCATAACTGTTAAGGCTCCATTTTCTGCAAACACAAAAAATAAATATTGAATGAATAAAAAAATTAATAACTTTAGTAATAACAGTTTTTTAACTCAGATTTAATGGTTGAACCAGGGCAACGGGACGTAGATAAACTCCGAAAAAGAATTTATTACCTGGAAAAAGAACTTCAGCAACAAAGTATAGATTATGAACTTCTTTTTCAGGAGATAAATGCGGCTTTCGCTTTTCATGAAATGATTTATGACGAAAATGGAGTTCCGGTAGATTTTCGATATATCAGAGTAAATAAATTATTTGAAAAGTATACAGGCCTAAAAAAAAATGATATTACTGGCAAAACTATTTCCGAAGTTTTACCCAATTTCAATAAAAAATTAATCGAAAAATATGGCGATGTAGCAAAAACAGGTATTCCAACAGACTTTGAAGATTTCTCACCAAATTTTGATAAATATTTTTGTGTAAGGGCTTTCTCACCAAAAAAAAATTTCTTTGCAGTTACTTTTTATGACATTACTGAAAATAAAGTTGCCGAAAAAGAATTAATAAAAGCAAAACTTAAAGCAGAAGAAAGTAATCTATTAAAATCTGCTTTTATTAAAAATCTTTCGCATGAAATAAGAACACCAATGAATGGTATCATTGGTTTTTCCGAAATGCTTCCTCAAATTACTGAGGACAAAAAAAAACAGAATCATTTTATTTCAATAATAAAAAGTAGCTGTAAACAATTAATTAATATTATTGATAATATTTTAGAAATCTCTAAAATTGAAACAAAACAAATTGAATTATCAATTGAAGAATTCCCTGTAAATCAGTTATTATTAGAACTTTTTTCCACTTTCAGCATACAAACTACTGAGCGAAATATAAAATTTTATCAAAAACCTGCTCTCCCAGACAATAATTGTATCATAAAAACCGATAAGAATAAGATTTCCCAGATAATGGTAAACCTTATTGAAAATGCTATAAAATTTACATCTCAAGGTTTTGTTGAATATGGTTATAATTATGAAAACAACGATATTATTTTTTTTGTAAAAGACAGTGGAATAGGAATTGCAGAGGAGTATAAGAATCGAATTTTTGAACATTTCCAGCAAGTTGACTCGTATATGACTCGTCAATATGGAGGAACTGGTCTTGGATTATCAATCTCAAAAGGATTGATAGAACTTATGGAAGGAAAAATATGGTTTGAGTCAGAAGAAAACAAAGGCTCAACCTTTTACTTTTCTTTACCTGATATATTAATAAGTAAACAAAATTTTAATAATATGGAAGAGGATAAAATACCTGTTTTAATCGTTGAAGACGAAGAACTAAATTTTATTTTTCTCGAAGAAATCTTAATGGATTATAACGATGATATAAAAATTTTTCATGCACGGGACGGCCAGGAAGGAGTTGAGCTTTTCTCAAAACTTGAAGGCGTGAATGTAGTTTTAATGGATATTAAAATGCCAAGAATGAGTGGCTACGATTCTACAAAAAAAATAAAACAAATTAATCCGGATGTAACAATTATTGCACAAACTGCCTACGCAATGAAAGAGGATAAAGATAAAGCATTAGAAGCCGGATGTGACGATTACATTTCAAAACCCATAGATCGGGAAAAATTTTACGAGTTAATGCAAAAATATATTCCTCGAAAAAGAGTCGATTAACATAAAAATTTTTCACCAATTATTTTTTGTTTTTATTTCTTTACAAAAAAATAGATTGATTTCCCAACAATAAATTTCGGGTATAAAATCTTTTTTTGTATAAATTCGTGCAATAATCTTTTTCGAGGTGTAGCGCAGTTGGTAGCGTGCTACGTTCGGGACGTAGAGGCCGGGAGTTCGAGTCTCCCCACCTCGACAACAGTAAATTATACTGTTGTAAAATAACATGCATTTTAAAAGGAAATAACTATTACTCTCTCAAGTAATTAAATTTATTAACCACAAAAAACAAATGCAATGTTCTACATGAAAAACAAACTTGGTGCGTGGCAAGTGGGCAATTCACCAACTCAAGGCAAAGTTAGTTTTGCTGTTTTCTTTCCATTAGATGCTAATCCCAATATAAAAAAAATACAAGTTGCCGGAGATTTTCAAAACCAACTTGATCCCGCCATTAATGATTGGGAGTTTGATAAAGGATTCGAATTGACTGAATCAATTATTCCTGAAGGAACAATCTGGAAATTTCAATCAGAAAATGAATTGCAATCCGGATTTTATCAATATAAATACTTAATCACTTTTAATGACGATAGTAAGCGGTACATATCCGATCCATGTACGCGTTACAGCGGTTCTACTAATCAAAACGCAGCATTTGTAATAGGTGGCAGTCAACCCACAGATAACATTATCGCCCCATTGAAAAATGGCCGGAAACCTGTTAGTGAATTAATCATTTATGAAATTCAGATATACGATTTTGTTGCTGATTTTAATCACGGAAAGGAGGCCCCGCTTCAAGCTATCATTCATAAATTAGACTATATAAAAGATATTGGGTTTAATGCAATCTTATTTATGCCATGGACAGGTTGGAAAAGTCAGGGTTATAATTGGGGCTATGAACCTATTCATTATTTCTCCGTGGCATTTCAATATGCCAATGCAATTGATAAACCCGCAGAAAAACTATCATGGTTAAAACTCCTTATAAATGAATGCCATAAACGCGATATACATGTAATTATGGATGGCGTTTATAACCATACAAGCAAAGACTTCCCCTATAAACAAATGTACCTCAACCAAGAAGATTGTCCGTATACAGGTATTTACGAAGGAAGTTTTTCTGGTTTAGAGGATCTTAATTTCAATAATGAATGTACCAATGAATTTATTCGCGATGTATGTTTATATTGGATTGAGGAATTTAAAATTGACGGGATCCGTTTTGATAATACTGTAAACTTTTACAAAGCTGGAGATACAAAAGGTCTTAACAAAATACTCGACGAAATTGATTCATTCCTAAATAATAAAAATGAATTAAATTTCTCTCTTACCATTGAACACATTCAAAAAGATGCATGTACTGCAGTGAATAATACAAAAGCAAATAGTTATTGGGATAATGCACTTTATGAAGTTACATTTAATTCTCTCTGGGAAGGTACAATATCAACTAAGTTGTTAAATGCACTTAATAATCGTCAATATTTAATTGATGAGAATAAAGTCCCTTCCTTATACTTGTCTAACCATGATCACTCTCAAGTAGCATTCAGAGCTGGTGCGAGGAAAAACAGGGGCTCAATGCAATGGAACAAAACACAACCTTATGTAATTGCATTGTTTACCAGTACAGCAATACCCCTTGTTCAGGCCGGGGCTGAATTCGCTGAAGAATATTTTATCCCGGAAAATGATGAAGATACTGGTCGCAGAGTAATATCCAGACCTCTTCGATGGAAATTATGTGACGATAAAATTGGTGTTAAAATAAAAAAACTATATCACCGTATGGCTAAAATACGTAGGGATTACGCTGGTTTATGTTCAAATAATTTTTACCCCAACCAATGGCAGGAATGGCAAACCCAATTTAATACCGAGGGTTATGGTATTGATTTAAACAAACAAATAGCCATTTATCATCGCTGGGGGATTTCTGAAAATACCCTTCAAAAATTTATTATCGTTTTAAACTTTTCTGATATATCCCACGAAGTATGTGTTCCATTTCCATCTAATGGCACATGGACAGATTTACTTAGTAATTATGATGGTTCTTGGAGATCACACGTTTACGATAATAAATTGTGCTTTGAAATAGGACCAAACTGGGGACATGTATTCTTTCAATAAAAGAACACACATCAAACAAAATACATATTTACAGATACTTACACTTAAATTTAATTTTTTCAACAAAAAAGTGACCGAACGGTCGCTTTTTTGTGTTATATTTGCGACCGAATAGTCGCTTTACTGGTATGGCATCACAAACATTTAAAAATTTATCGTTAAAAAGACAGGATGAAATTCTACTAATCGCTTATGAAGAATTTGCATTAAAAGGATATGAAAGTGCTTCACTATCAGAAATTATAAAAAAATGCAATCTGGCAAAAGGTTCATTCTATCGATACTTTTCAGGTAAAAAACTCCTTTATGCATACCTGGTTAAAGATGCCACAAACAAACGCTTAGAAAATTTAGATAATATTCTCAACACAGACGACATAGACTTTTTTGAACTTATAAAGCGCAATTTTTTTGAGAAAATAAAATTCGATTTGAAACATCCTGCAATTGGCGGTTTTCTTTATAAGATTATGCATGAGAGGGATAACAATGAAGTATCTGAAATTATTTCTAATCTGTATTCTGACATAAAGAACCGCACTAAATCAATTATAGAATCTACACAGTTTAAAAATCAATTGCTTGATATTGACAGCGACCTATTATCATTCCAGGTATTTTATATGCAACTGTGGTTATACGATTATATAGCGCATACTTTTAACATAAACTATGAGGCCAACATAAAAAACCGAAAACCTGCTTTCACTATTTCAGAAGATAAGCTCAGGTATGTTGTAGATAATGCAATTTTCATTCTTAAAAATGGTATAAAAGCACAACAATGATAGAAGTAAAAAATCTTAGTTTCAGTTATCCAAATCAGAGAAACGAAACAATAAAAAAAATAAGCTTCCATATTGAGAAGGGTGAAATATATGGTTTTCTTGGTCCTAGTGGAGCAGGGAAAAGCACTACGCAAAAAATACTTACCCGTCTTCTTACAAATTTTTCAGGTTCGGCAACTGTCCTTGGAAAAGACTTAAGTAAATGGAAAAACAATTATTATTATCATATCGGCGTAGGTTTTGAATTACCCAATCATTACACCAAGCTAACCGGTTTGGAGAACCTGAAAATGTTTTCGTCTCTTTTTGGAAAAAAATATAACCACTTATTGGAATTATTAGAAATGGTTGGCTTAAAAGATGCCGCAAACCAAAAAGTATCTGACTACTCAAAAGGAATGAAGATGCGCCTAAATTTTATCCGTGCTTTAATTCATAACCCTGAAATATTGTTCTTTGACGAACCAACATCGGGACTTGATCCTGTTAATGCAAGTAATCTAAAAAGTATCATTTTTGATTTAAAAGCTAAAGGAAAGACTATTTTTCTTACAACACATAACATGCATGATGCTGATGAACTTTGCGACAGGGTAGCTTTTATTACAGAAGGTATTATAAAGCAGGAAGACACTCCGAAAAACCTAAAACTCAAATTCGGACAGCCCAAGGTAAACATTGAGTATTTAAACGGAACTTTACAAAAAACTCAATTTAACCTCGAAAATCTTGGATTGAATCCTGATTTTTTAAAAGTAATAAAGAACAATCAGATTATAAGCATGCATACCTGCGAGGCGTCGCTTGATGAAGTATTTATTAAAACAACAGGAAAAAACTTAATTTAAACTCTATGGGTATACTGAGACATACAATTAAATGGGATTTTATTTTACTACTGAAATACGGTATTATAACTGTGGCTGCATCGATATCTGCTATATATTGTATTTCCTTATTATTAGCAAAAGCAAATAATATTGAATTGATTGTCGTTTTACTAGTCTTTTCTGATCCTGTTATGTATGGGTTCCTTTTCTCTGCAATAATAATTTTGTTTGAAAAAGATTCTATGACAAATCAGGCATTAGCTATAACCCCATTAACCAGTAGAGATTATTTATTCTCAAAATCAGTTGCTTTTACCTTTCTGGCAATTGTATGCAGCATTGCAATAATCATATCTTCAAAACCAGAAATCTTTCATCCTGTCATCTTTCTACTTGCCGTAACTTTGTCATCCGTCTTGTTTGTACTAATAGGAATTGTTTCTGTTTCGTATACAAAAAGTTTTACGCAATTCATTCTTGTAATACCCATTGTATTTTTACCTACATGTCTCCCTTTTCTTAGTTATTTTAATTTAATTAATTCATGGATTTTTTATCTCATCCCAACCCAAGCCAGCCTGATTCTTTTTAAAGGCTCCATTAGTACTATTTCGATATGGGAGATTGCCTATGCAGTGACATACCTCTTGATGTGTATCTACTTTGTAAATAAGTGGGCTGAACATTCATACAAAAAAAGAATTTTAAAAACAGATAGAGATGAATAAATACCTTTCAATACTAGTCATTGATTCTAAAAATATAAAACGGGATCCTACTTTGTCCCTTCTGTTTTTTATGCCTTTCGCTATAATTTTCATAATTAGAATTGGCTTGCCACTACTTTCAAGTTATTTTCCCGCTATCAGCGATTTTTACCTGGAGATAATTTCATTTTTCGCATTATTAAATTGTGTTTTTCCTGGCTTTATACTTTCCTTTATTTTACTGGATGAAAAAGATCTCAACCTTTTCCCTGTTTTAAATACTACACCTGTTACCATTTCCGGATTTTTAGCAGTTAGGATTACCTTTCTTGCAATTTATGGATTTGCATGTAGTTTGGCTGTCTTATTTTTTAATGGATTATTGCACTTCCCTTTTCTTAAGCTCTTAATGACCTCATTACTTTGCGCTTTAAATACACCGATAATTATTTTAATAATCTCAACCAAAGCAAAAAACAAAATTGAAGGATTAACCCTATTAAAAGTTGCAAATATTGTTTTATTAATTCCCTTACTTATCTTTTTTGTTAACTCTCCATGGGAAATACTAATGGCAATATTTCCTGCCTTTTGGGTATACCATTTCATAGAACCAACAGAATCAGGAACAATTACCTTTATTTTAGGTATATTATATTTAACTGCTATAAATTGGTGCGTTTACAGATATGCTATAAAAGCTACTAAATCTTACTAATTCGTTTCAACATTAACTAATTGGAATATTTTAGCAAAAAACATATCTCTATCTACTGGCTTTGAAATAAAATCATCACAACCATAAGCCAAAGCTTTATCTCTATCTCTTTCTGTTGAAAACGCTGTTAAAGCAATGACGGGCAAACCTGGTTTTATTTTTTTTATTTCTGTGGTTGCTTCATATCCATTCATTACAGGCATTTTAATATCCATTATTACTAAATCAACTTCATTGTTTTCACAAAAGTTTAATGCCTCAAGTCCATTTTTGACATGTGACACTTCAAAAGTTACTTCCCTGGATTGCTGAAGAATCTCTTCGACAAATAGAAAATTTATTTCATCATCTTCTGCAATCAGCACCTTGATGAAATTTTTGGCGATTATCTTAAGTTTATTAACCCTTATTTCTTCCTTTTGTGATAAATAAATAACGTAGGGTATTCTAACATAGAACGTAGAACCTCTACCTTTTAAAGATTCTAACCTGATATTTCCACCCAGTAACTTAATGTTTGCCTGTGCTATTGATAAGCCAAGACCAAGTCCGCCTTCTGTCCTTGACAAATCACTTGTTTCCTGAGAAAATCTTTTAAAAATAGTTTCAAATTTGCTTTGCTCGATACCTACTCCTGTATCTTTTACATAAAACTCAATATCACCGCCATTTCTCTCGTAACCAAATTCTATAGAACCTTCATGAGTAAACTTAAACGCATTTTCAATTAGATTACTCAGCACCTTTCGTAACCTTGTTTTATCCGTATAAATTTTACTTTCTTCTTCATCAAGCCCCTTGTGAAGATAAAGATGAATTTTATGTTCTTTTGCCCTTAAAATAAAAGCAGTAAATAATTCCATTAGAAGATCGTTAAGGCAAAACTTCTCAATAACTGCATTTACCTGGTGTGTCTCAAGAGTTGATATTTCGAGGATATCATCAATTATTCTCAGGAGTTGCTGACTACTACTTTGTATAATCCCCACATATGCTTTTCTCATTTCGTTATCAACCTCCGGCTCATCCAACATTTGGGAAAACCCAATAATTCCGTTCATTGGCGTTCGAATCTCATGGGACATATTATTTAAGAACTCCGTCTTTAGACGATCTCCTTCCTCTGCCTTTTGTTTTGCTTTTGTTAGCTCTGCCGTACGTTCTTTAACTTTACCTTCAAGATTCTTATTTGCTGCAATTATTTTTTGAGCATCTTCTCTTGTTTGCATTAAGAGTAAATAACTTCTTTTACTGTCATATTCAATTAAATATGAAATAAACATTCCGAAAAAATGTACAACAATGGTATAAATTGTCATATGTGCCAGATAATTTGCGTGTTCTACTGCAAAAAAAGAAATGTAGATATAAGCAACAACCAGAACGGTACCAACTCCTGAGGATATTACAAAACTTAAACGGATAAAAGCATAATTAAATAAAAGACAGATAATAAGGCCACTATAGAGCGAATACATAAATTCAACAGAAGAAAATGCACCAGCAAGAATGAAGCTTATTCCTGTAACAAAAACATAATAAATATTAAAATATTGATAATTTTTCTTATAAAAGTCAGGTTTCACAAAAGTAAGTACTAAACCTATAGTAAATGACGGAACAACAACCCCAATTCTCAGCCATATCGATATTGTTTCAACATCAACTAAAAGATTTTCTGCAAAAACGGCGACAAAAAAGAAAGTAATAGCAAGAATATGGGCAAGCTTAAGTTGCCATAAATACCTATCTATGTAATAAGCATAAAAATCTTTTTCAAGCTTTTTATTTAAAAAAGATAAGGTAATTGAATTAACCTCCTCATTATGTATCTTTATCTTACCCATTTCTCATTATATCAACCATCTGTCATCCTTACAATCAGGTCTACAAGTTTTTTCTTATCAATGGGTTTAGATATAAATTCGTTACAACCATGAGAAAGAGCCTCTTCCCGATCTTTGATACCGGCATAGGCTGTTTGTGCAATAACAGGTAAGTCTGGCCTAGCTTCTTTTATTTTAGCTGTAGCTTCATAGCCAGTCATTACGGGCAGCTTAATATCCATTAAAACTAAATCTATCTCCTTATCATCAATGCAGATATCAACAGCTTCTTTTCCATTCTTAGCATGAACAATTTTGAAATTTTGTTTATCAGAATTTCTTAGGACCTCTTCAATATACAAATAGTTAATTTCTTCGTCTTCTGCCACTAAAATTTTTAATGTTTTATTTTTTTCTTCCTGTCTTTTTATAACAAATTCAGTTTTTATACGATCTTTTGATGAAATAGGTTTATATGGAATTAAGACATAAAAAGTTGTGCCTTTTCCTTTTACTGATTCCAATCTTATCGAGCCTCCAAGTAATTCGGCATTTTCTTTTGCAATAGAAAGCCCTAGCCCCAAACCTCCAGCCTTACGGGACAATGTTTTATCTTCTTGGGAGAACCGCTTAAATATCACGTCAAAATTCTCGGAAGAAATACCAACTCCCGTATCTTTCACATAGAGTTCTATTGAATCGCCTTTAAGATGATAACCGATTTCAATATAGCCATCAAATGTAAATTTCAGTGCATTTTCAACAAGATTATTTATTATCTTACTTAACTTGGTTTTATCGGTTTCGATGCAAGATTCATCATCAGATAATCCTTTTCTAAGATATAGATGAATTTTATGTTCTTTTGCTTTTATATTATAAATTGAGAACAATTCCATTAGCAAACTATTGAAATATACTTTTTCAATATTAGGCCTCACCTGTTTTGTTTCCAGCGTTGAGATTTCCAGTATATCATCGATAATTCTAAGTAATTGTTGAGAGCTTGTACGAATAATACTGGTATAAAATCTTCTTTTGTCAATATCTAACCCTTCCTGATCAAGGATCTCTGAAAATCCTATAATCCCATTCATTGGGGTCCTGATTTCATGAGACATATTATTTAAAAATTCTGTTTTAAGGCGATCGCTTTCTTCTGCTTTTTCTTTAGCTTTTATTAATTCTACATTTTGTTTTAATAACAACTGCTCAGAAATAATTCTTTCCGTTACATCCGTAAAAATTGCTACAATCTCACCTGAAGGGAGTATATATAAATTATTTTCTCTCCATCCTTCGCGTTTAGCATCTTTATAAAAAAAAGGTTCGAGATATTTATCTTTTTTAGTTGTATTTACTTCTTTAAGCGCTTTGTAAAGAGGTGTATTTTCCATATTGGGGAATTCCTCCAATAATGTCTTTCCAATTAAATCACTTGCTGCTGTATTTGTAATTTTTTCAGCTTTTTTATTTACCCCAACAAATTTAAAATCTCGTCCTCCTTCAATTGGCTCATATATAGCAACGCCACTACGCATATTCTCGAACAATTTCTTAAACCTGTTTTCACTCTTAATTAATTTATCATGATGCTGGACATAAGTTAAGGCTACAGCAGCTAATTCGGCAAAAGCTTTAGTCATTTTTACATCCCGCTCTAAAAATCCACCTTTTTTATTTGCTAATCCCAGTAATCCTACAGGTTCTCCTTCTATAATTAATGGTGCAAACAATACATTTTTGAGTTTAACATGTCCGTGTGGCATAAATGAATTCCATTCGCTGTTTGCAAAATCATTCTCAAATGCAACATCCTTAATTTTATATGCAATCTCTCTCAATCCTCTAATTGGCATTGGTAAATCAGGATTTACATTACACGTTGCCCCACCTGAATCTAAAAACAGCACCTCATTTTCTTTTTTATTTTCTGAGAGCAATGCTACATATCCTGATGTTGCCCCTATTAATTTCTTGCAAATACTAAATATCTTCCGGGCTGCTGAATCAAAATTACGGGCGACAGGAATAACCTGAGAGGCTTTTAACAATGCGGCTATTTCCTCTTGTCTAATATGTGCTTCATCTAATGCTTCTCTAATTTTGTTTTGCTGCAACCTGGTTTCAGTAATATCCCCAACAATACAAATTATCCCCTCTAGATTTCCATTCTTTTTATTCACATAATCCCAATCAATCTTCAGATAAATAATATCTCCATTTACTCTATTACTTTTAAAAAAATATGTTTCGGGTTTTGACCGGTTTTTTATGATTTTCTCATAGCCTTCTTTTATTTTCTTTTCATCCGTATTTTCAACAGGAAATTCCCAAACCTTTTTTTTCAAAATTTCATTCTCAGTATATCCAAAAATCTGATTAAAAGCAGGGTTATTAAACAAAACCCTTCCTGTTTTATCACAAAGAACAATGCCATAAGGTGCTGCATTAACTAGTACCTTATACTTTTCTTCACTTTCTCTCAGAAATAACTCAGCCTGCTTCTCCTTTGTAACATCCTTAAATGTGCAAAAAGTCTGCTTAAACTTCCCTTCTGGGGTATAGCCAATATTCCCTTCAAATAAAACGTCAATATATCTGCCATTACTTTTTCTTAATTTTAAATGCTCATTATTGATAAATCCCCTTTCCTTAAAAGTTTCAAACCTTTTTTTGTAACCAGGAACAAATGTTCTGGGCAAAAAATCACCAAACCATTTTCCAATAACCTCTTCTTTTTTATACCCCAGGATTTTCAACCATGCCGGATTAACTTCTAAAATATTACCATTAAAATCTAATGACTGGTATGCTAAAGGAGCATATTTATAAAGTCCCTCGTATATTTGCTTTCCCTCTTCTATCTGGATGTTTGCGGTATATAGTTCTTCTATGTTAGAACGCAATTCGTCTTCCGTTATTTGTAATGCTTTATTTCGTTCCCTTAACTTTTTATTTATTATCTCTAATTCTATTGTTTTTTCTTTTAGTTTTAATTCTAAGATCCGCTTTTCTGTAATATCCCTAAAAATTTCAAGTACCTGAATTACTTTGCCTCCTTCATCTTTAATCGGGAAAGCTGTTACTTCTAGCCATCCTTGCGCATTCTCAATTGAAGGAAATGCCAATACTTCCTGGCTCATTTCTTTTGTTTTAAATACTTTCGAAGCAGGACATCCTTCACATACTGTGTCTCTATTACAAAATGCATTAAAACAAAGGCTTCCTTTTAATGATTTCCCTTTTCCGTATTTATTTTCTACCCATTTATTTGTTTTTGCTATTGTATAATTTTCATTTAAAATACTTATCCCGCTTTGTAAAACATCGAAAATATTTTGCAGAAAATTATCAGACAGATGGCTATCTATCAATTGACCGTGAAAATATTGAAGATTCAAATTATGTTCTGAACTGTCCATATCCAATAAGTTTCTTAGATTCTAAATGGGACATTATTTATCTTGATTTCCAGTTAAATAAATTACCTTAATTATTGATTTTCAGAAACAGATTAAAATATTTATTACTATTATTTTCAACTAACCAGTTAAACAAAACGTTTTCGCTGTATTCTTTGTCAGATTTTTTACTTGCCAGCTTGAAGTTATTCTTTTGGAACCTTATATTTTTTTAATATCTATCTAACGTATAGAAGGACAATAATAGAATATCAATCCCTTTTGTTTAACATAATTAGTGGCTTTAGTTTAACTTTTTTAAAAGTTACAACTTATTTCTGAAAAAATAAAAAATCAGCAACAAGAATTATAATCAAAAAACTTAACTAATGAGAAAGATGTGAAATTTAATGATGGTGAAATTGAAAATTTGAATACTTTTGGTTTCCTAAAAATCAACTTAAATGTCAATAAAAAAGAAAATTCTTGTTGTAGATGATTCAGAGACGAGCCTATATCTAATAAGGGCTATCTTTGAAGATAATTCTAACCTTGAAATAAACATTGAAAAAGATAGCCGTTCTGCAATAAAACTCACAAAAAAAATCTTGCCGGATCTTCTTATAATTGATATTATGATGCCAGATATAGACGGTTTTCAGATATTAAATAAAATTAAAACCGATGAAACAACTAATCATATCCCCGTTTTAATGATAAGTGCCAAACAAGATTCTGAATCAATTGACAAAGCTTTAGAACAAAAGGCCTGTGGATATATAAAAAAACCAATTATTGTAGAGGAATTAAAATCAACCGTAAACTCAATTTTGGATATAGAAAATTTGAACTAAATGCATAATAATTTTTATTATTGAAATTACACAAATCAATAATGAAATTGCGGAAGAATAAAACCCACATTTAACGCTATATGTATTTTAAAATCAAACATGTTAGAAACCATATTTCAAACCTATTTAACACATAATATCGATACATTAAATTTATTTCCTACCTATTTTTCTTGAAAAAACCTTCTGTTCTTATATTCTAATGTGGATTTTTCAATCTTAGAAAAGGTTTTCAAAGGAATCAAGATTGAGATTATTTCAGTAAATATTTTAATAGCCAAAGTTTTTATTTATTTTTATTAATAATAGACAAGTTACCTGTTAAGAATCAACTGATTCGAATATGAACGATGAATTCTCAAGGTTAAAAACCATTTTTGACAATGCCCCTCTAGGTGTTTTTCTCACAACGCCAGAAGGTAAATTTGTGAATTTAAACATACAGCTTGCAAGAGTATTGGGATATAATTCTGTAGAAGAAATTATAGAAAGTATTGATGAATTGTCTAAAGACTTATACGTAACCCCGGAAGACCGGCAACGAATATTAAAAGAAACAAAAGGAAAAAATGAAATTACTACCTTCGAGATAAAATTTAAAAAGAAAAACAAGGAGATAATAGACGTAAGATTATCACTTAGACCATATAAAAACCCAGCAGATAAAAAGAATTATCTTATAGGAATTGCAGAAGATATTACAGCACAGAAAAAACTAATTGAAGAAGTTAAAATTAGTGAAAGCAAGTATCGTGGATTATTTGAAAACTCAAATGATGCAATTTACATCGTACATCCAGGCAACAGTTTGGAATTTAACAGTAAAGCAAGACAAATCTTTGACTTACCAGAATATCTATCCTCTTTCAAAATGGAAGATATAAGTCCAGAATATCAGCCAGACGGACAATTATCTTCCGAAAAAGCCAATTTTTATCTTCAGAAAACTCTTGCCGGTGAGCCTCAAAAATTTGAATGGTTTGGGCGCACTTTTAAAGGCAGAAATATCTATTGTGAAGTATCAATGAGCAAACTGGAAATGGGTAATAATTTTTCATTAATGGTTGTTGTAAGAGATATTACGCAAAAAAAAGCCGCTGATTTAAAATTAGTTGAAAGCGAACGAAAATACAGGAGTTTATTTGAAGAATCGAATGATGCGATTTTTATTGTTTATAAAAACAATATTATTGAGTTTAATAATAAAGCAAGAAAAGTTTTTGAAATACCTCACGAAAAATCACAAATAAGCTTTGATGATCTACATGTTGAAAAACAATCTAATGGTGAACTTTCAAAAATACTGGTTCCTGAGTATTTTCAAAAAGCAATTGAAGGTAACTTGCATAAATTCGAATGGAGCTTAAAAACTTTTACGGGCAAAGAATTAAATTGTGAAATATCCTTAAACACGTTCGAACTAGAAGAGAAGAAATATATGCTGGCGATAATTCGCGATATCACAGCACGAAAAAAAGCAGAACAAAGCCTCATTAAAAGTGAAGAACGGTACCGCAATTTGGTTGATAATGCCCCTATCGGGATTGTACGCACAAAAATTGATGGTGATATTGTATTCATAAACAATAAACTGATTGAAATGCTGGGTTTTAACACTTATGATGATGCAATTGGAACATTCCCTAAAATGCAATCTGTTTATAAAAACACTAAAGACAGAGACTTTGTTATCTCTGAACTTGAGAAAGGCAAAGTACTTAATTCAAGAATCTATATTAAAGGAAAAAACAACAAAGAGCACTTAATTAATTTCATTGCTTCCCCGGAATTTAACTGTGAAGGGAAAGTGGAATATATAAATTCCATTGTTGAAGATATAGAAGAGAAAGACAGGCTGGAAAAAGAAATAACAAGAAGAGAAGAAACGTTATCATCTGTTGTTAATAGTTTACCTTTTGAATTAATGGTGACGGACAAAAATGATACCCTTATTCTTCAAAATAGCCTTTCAAAAATTCTATACGGGGATCACGAAGGAGGGAAAATAAATTTTCTGATTCCTCATGAAGAAACAAAAGAAGTATGGTTAGCTCAATTAGAAGAAGTATTCAATCAAAAAGTTATCGACTACGAGAAACCGTCGGTAAGGCCCAACCAATCATTTTTACGAATTATTAAAGCCCCTCTCATCATTAACGATAAAGTTTCTGGAATTATATCAATGTCTATAGATATTTCAGAAAGAAAAAAACTCCAACAAGAAGTTGAAAAACATCGAGATAACCTAGAAGAATTAGTCAAAAAAAGAACTTCCGAAGTTAGGGAGTTAAATCATAAATTACTTAACACAAATGAAGAATTATATGCTGCCAATGATATTTTATCCATACAGAAACTTGAACTTGAAAAGTTAATTGAAGAACTTAAACAAACTCAAAATCAACTAATCCTTTCGGAAAAAATGGCATCAATTGGCGTTTTAACAGCAGGGATAGCCCACGAAATTAACAATCCTATTAATTTTATTAGCAGCGGGCTAACAGGTTTAGAACTAATAATAAATGATGTCCTGAAAATTATCACAGAATGTTCACTAGACACACAAGAAAATATAGTTATTGACAAAGCAACTGAAGCCCGGAAAGTTAGTAAAGCTATGGAAAGTATTCCAAAGCTAATTGAATCGATGCGTATTGGAATTACAAGAACTACAGAGATCGTGAAAGGCTTAAGGACATTCTCTCGTCTTGACACGGAAAATAAAACACCATCTAATATAAATGAACTTATTGATTCTGCATTAATCATCCTTAAAAACAAATACAAACATCGAATAAAAATTGTAAAAAACTATAACCTGATTTATCCCATTAATTGCTTTCCAGGAAAATTAAGCCAGGTTTTTCTAAATCTCATAGTCAATTCAATTCAAGCTATTGAAGATAATGGTGAAATAACTATTACGACCGATAAGGTGCCTAATAAGAACAAAATTACTATCTCTGTTAAAGATGATGGTATTGGTATCCCAGAGGATCTTAAGAATAAAATTTTCGATCCGTTTTTCACCACAAAAGCAGTTGGAGAAGGAACAGGACTTGGATTGGCTATCGTTCACAGTATAATCCAGGAACATGGAGGAAAAATAGAGATAAACTCTGAAAAGAACAAGGGTACTGAATTTAAAATAACACTCCCCGAAGAATAATACCGAACGGCTAAAAAATCTTTATCTATTAACTTCTTTTTTAATGGAAATTCTAACGCCCGTCTAAATATCCCCTCTTTCTCGCATAATTTTAAATAATTGCTCGCCAAAACCTTCGTTTGGCCCCGGAGCTGGAGAAAGTATTAATTTTCCGTCTGGCCCCAGTAGGAAATAGGTAGGAAATGCCCGAATATCATATTCTTTTATTAATTCTGTTTGATTTCCATAATGAAGAAATGTCCACTCAAAAGGATATCTTTTTAGGAAACGCACCATGGTTTCATATTTATCATCGGCAACAATTGTTACTATTTTAAGATGTTCTTTATGTCTTTCATTGAATTGATCTATTGTTTGAAACTCAGTTATACACGCATAACTCTGACAAGAACAAAAATTCAGATATACATATTCACCTTCAAAATCTTTTAATGAAACAAGCGTAGAATCTTTATCATACAATTGAAACTGAGGTGGCTCATAACCAGCTAACAATCTGGTTATTTTAGCTATTATATCATTTGCCATATCAACATGCGCCTCAATTGCACTTTGTGTTGTAATAGAATCAAGGACATCCAGGATAGCAGATCGTGAAAACATATCACCATAAAATTGATCGTGCAGGTTCTTAAGAATCACAATTTCTTTTAATGTATCATTGGATAAAACTTTATCCTGACCTAAGGTTTCCTTCAATGAGATGAGACTCTTGTTTGAGGAAATATCTGAATAAATCTTTTTCCCTTCATTGGTTCTCCCAAAGTAAATAAAATAATCGTCATAAACCCTGTTGAACAATTCCATGTAAGCCACATTATTGTACTCAACAGGTTGATTTAGAAAAAACTCATCCGAAATATTCTTTGACTGTTTTTGATAGGCAAGGTATCGTAAACGGGCTAATTTATACTTAATATAATTTTGCAGATACAAATTATCTACGTTAACATAAGGTCCTTTTAGATTATTTACAGCCGAATCCAAATGAGAAAAATCGTGCCTCGAAAACACATCAAATACATGTTTATTATAATAAGGATAGTAAGACTGATCAAACGTCCTAATGTTAAAATTCAGCTCTTCATCTTTAAAATTCTTGATTGTAACATGAACATCTGTCTCCTGAAAAAACGGATTAAACTTCTGCGATTCTTTTTTATCTTGTTTTTGAGGTAGAATTAACGTGTATGCCTTACCAGGCTCTGCATATAAAAAACACCTGTAAATACCAAGATGCATAAATACTTCTGTTACATCTGCCAAATTAAATTCAAATTGAAAATCCCCGTTTAAATCTACTGTATCAGAAGAAACAACAACTTCATTCTTTGTAATATAATTTTTATATTTCAATAAAGTAATTGGTGTATTTGCATACTCTGGAGCATTTCCATTAATAATTACTTTTTGGGAAAAACCATCAAAAGAATAGAATACTAAAAATAATAAAAAGACGATCTTACATCTAACGTATTTCATTTTTCTCATAAAAGAACAACTTAGTTTTAACTAAGGTAAAAATTTCTTGTAATTAATATTGCCAGGAATAAATTTTGATGCATCTCCGTTATGCCTTATAATATCTCTTACAATTGTTGAATTAACTGGTGTATGTTCAGGTGTTGTTAGTAAAAACACTGACTGAATCTCTGGTGCCATTGTTTTATTAACCTGGGCAATCGCACGTTCATATTCAAAATCTGCGGAAGTCCTAAGCCCGCGTAATATAAAATTAGCTTGTACTTCACGACAAAATTCAATAGTAAGGTTTGAATAACTCAGCACTTTAATCCGCTCGTCATTCTTAAATACTTCTTTAATAAGATTTATTCTATTCTCTAATGGAAAAAACCCAGGTTTCGATGCATTATACCCAACTGCTATAATTACATTATCAAAAAGATCCAATCCTCGTTGTACAATAGATTCATGCCCAACTGTAAATGGGTCAAAAGATCCTGGGAATAATGCTATTCGCTTCATCATTTAATTTCTTTTTCTTTTTGTGAATTAACAAACAATATATTTCCTAAACTCTCATAGCCAGTAAAAAGTTCTATCCCTCTTGATTTAACGAGCTCTTTTCTAAATCCAACAACAACTAGATCTGCATCATTAGATTTCTCTGAAATAATTTTTTTCGTCCCTTCTTCCTCATCTTCTGGGATAAGCCGGATATTTCCCGGAGCTATGGGTAATCTACCAGCCTGAATTAACTGGAGTAAATTTTTGCGTTTCGCTTCCATCTCATCTTGTTTATAGGTTGCAAAAATTTTTATTACCCCTCCATTCCATTCCGGATGCCCTAAAATTATATACCCTAACAAAATCATTAAGTTTGCATTTTCATAATCATAGGAAGTAATCCATATATGGATATCTTTCTTATAACCAAATCCTTTATATGAAGTATTTAAAATACAAATATCATATCCTGTAGTTTGCAGTAGAGATAAATTCTTAATTGCATCGGTCAATGTCTCTGGTTCTGTTCTCGAAAACTCAAATAATATCATATTATTTCCTTTGCCCGAAATGCCTGTTAATTGAATAACCTGGGCTAAAGCTGATGTGAAAGACGGGCTCACAATGGTATCCAGATAAATCCTGTTTTTTGTTCCTGCCGCAACCTGAATAAGCTTTTCTAAAACTACATTAGATTCTATGGCAGTTTGTTTTGACAGATAACCTTCTATATAATGAATATAAGTTCCAAATCCATATTTATAGGAAATCCACCTCAGTAAATCAAAAGAAGCCCTTCGTTTGAAAGAATCTTTTGAAATACATACAATAAATGGTCTCCAATAATTATCAAAATCTTCTCCGTTGGCCCTCTGGGACAGAATTTGTAATTGCCTGCTTAACTGAAATAATACTCCTTTAAATAGTCGGGCAAGTCCTTTTCTCTCTTGTTTACTTTCACTAATAAAATAATAAACCACCCCCATTATTAAAATTGATAAAACAGCATACGGCATGTTCATTTTAAACATTAGCCAAATTGAAAGGACAGAACCAATAAATGACAAGTACCATTTTGATTTGAATGTAGGACGGTATGCAGGATCAGCAGCAAAATGTTCTAAAAGGGATATCACGCAAATAGCCCCATATGTAACCATAAAAAACATTGCAATGATTTGTGCAACAAAATCAATGTCTCCAATAGCAACAAAGAAAAATGCTATAATTACAGTTAACCAAGAAGCATTAAATGGTTCATTTGTTGCCCCTTTCCCTTTTGCAACCCAAAAATTAAATATTTTATTTGGTAGAATACTATCTGCACCGATAGCTTGTAATGTTCTTGGTGCAACCAATATAGAACCAATAGCTGATGACAGTGATGCTGCTGCCAGGCCAATGGGAATAATTGGCCCCCAGACTGCAATTTTTTGCATTATGAGCTGATCTGCGGAGAGCTCCTCAGGGGTTGCCGACATGGCTAGTTTAAAAGCAACCAGGGTATACACGATAAAACCCATGAATGTTGCCAGAAGTGTCCCTTTTGGGATTGCTTTTTGAGGATCATTTAAATCCCCAGACAAACCAAGTCCCGCTGCAAGTCCTGTAAAAGCCGGGAAGATAATAGTGAAAACAAAAAAGAATTGGTCTGGAGAATCAATAGTATCGAAAAAGTCAATTTCTTTAATTGTATTACCTGATTTTCCGAAAAGGAATAAAAGTATAGCTAGGAATAGAATTGCTACCACTCCATAAAGAGCTTTCATCCCTACATTAGCCCCTCTTTTAAGTACTAAAAACCCAAGCCCCAGCACAGATGGGATACTAATAAATCTATTGTCGATATTAGCTATATTAAATTTTCCTTGTAGATAATATAAGATAGGATCAAATGCCTCTGCAAATGCAATAATATAAAATGCAACACTGATGGCTTGAGAAAAAAACAATGCAATTCCAATGGCCCCTCCAATATTTAAACCAAAAGAACGGGAAATAATATAATATGCCCCTCCACCAAGTACTTTTTGATTGGTCGCAATTTCAGCAACAGCAAAAGCTGTTGGTACAGTAACCAGATGTCCAAGTAAAATAATACCGATGGTACCAAGCAATCCAACATGGGCAACAGCATAACCAAAACGTAAGAAAAGTATTGCCCCGAGAATCGTTGAGATAGAGGTCATAAATACAGCCACTGACCCGAAGCCCATTTTCTCACTGACAAGCTTGTTTTGAACTGTTGTTTGGTCTTTCATTTAAAAATAATTTATCATTAATTCGTCCAACCCTTCAACAACCGGCACCCCCAGTGATTTAAGCCTTGAACTATCCTGATGCCCCGAGGATAAAAGTATTACCTGGCAACCTAGTTCCATTGCAACTTCATAATCATGAATTGTATCTCCAACGAGCAATGTATCCCGGGGAATTAATTGTTCTCTCTCAATTAATAATTTCCCAATACTAACTTTACTCTCTCCCAGTTTATTTGTTGTGCCATATATCTTAGAAAAATAGCCTTTTATACCTTTTTGCATTACAGAATTTACCAAATCTGGCTTCTCCATTACCGATAATATATATTGAAGCTTTCCTTTTTTTCTGATTCTTTTAAGCGCATAAGTTGCTGTGTATGCTAAAGGAGCCTTCTTAAGGCCTTCCATATATAACCTCATGTAGTCGACTGATAAGTCTTCGAAGGACTCTTTTTCAAAATCGAACCCTAACTTTATATAAAAATCTATAACCGGAAAACCAAAAAGCTCTTTATACTTTTTCTCGTCAATTGTTGCAAGATTTCTTTCGTCTAAGAGTTTATTAATTGTGGTGATGCAAAGAAGTGTATCATCTAGCAAAGTTCCATTCCAGTCCCAAATTACACTTTGAATATCCTTCATTCAATTCTTTTTGATATGGTAAAAATAAACTTTGCTAAACAAAAAACCACAAATTTGGCAGGATTCAACCTCGTTTAACAAAACAAAAGTCAAATAATTATTCAGTTGGGATTAATTTTAATTGTAGAATCCCTTGAAATTACTTTATTTCAAAAGTAAATGCTTCTATTTATATTTTATTTCAAGGGCACCAAAGACGACATCGACCTCCAGGTATATATGCGGTTCTGTCTCCTCGTAATTGTCGCTTTCGTAATAAGCCGACCCAAGAACTGTTGAATTTCCATTAGGAAGTTCAGTTCCGGCAAATACTGATTCTACTTTTATTCTTACAGGAATTCGTCTACTTAATAAAATTTCACTTCCTCCAAATACAGTATTTACTTTAATTGTTTTATATTTTTCTTCATGAAGCCTGGTATTTCTAAAATCAAAATTCCCTTTTCCGAAAATTACATTATACTCTGGACTGATGTCTTCTGAATCCTCAAAATACCCTTCACTAAAAATAATATCATTTTTATCGCGGTCAAATTGAAAAACCCAGGGTTTGCCTCCTATGAGAATTTTTATTCCAATAAATATAAAAAAGAATGCAAAAAGAATTTTTATTACCGGAAAGTCTACCTTAAAAGCAACCTTAAAAATCAGACTTATTCCAATAATTACGAGTAATATTCCCCAAAACAAACCAGCTCCCATCTTCATATGATTTAGTTGTTACATTTTCAGTTTATAAATGTATTAAAAAAAAAGAAATGACTAAAAAAACATGCTATTTGATTTTTTTTACCCCCCCCAGAAATATTAAAACCCTTTTATAAAAGAAGTAATAAGTTTTAAATAATCTTCGAATTCGGTTAAAGGTAAAGTTTCTGCCTTATCATTAATATCATGATATGCTGAAATGCCTCCCAAAGTATAAATATAAAAACATGGAACCCCTTTTTTATAAAACATACAATGATCGCTATTACACGCCTCCCCTCTGCTTTGCACAGAAGCTAACAAATCATTTGTGGCATTTATTTCTTTTAACTGTTGAAAACGTTCGCTATAAACAGAGCCGTTTACAACTTTTATTCCGTCTTCTCCAGTCCCGGCCAAATCAAAATTGATTAAAAATTTTATTGACCCTAGGTTTAATAATGGATGTCCTGTAAAATATTTTGCCCCAAGAATTCCTATTTCTTCAGCAGAAAGCGCAATAAAAGCCATTGAATATTTTGGAGGGTCTTGTTTAAAATATTTTGCCAGGGACAAAAGCATAGCTACCCCGCTGGCGTTATCGTTTGCGCCCGGAAAATATGTTTTTTTGCCCATCATTCCAAGATGATCGTAATGTGCGGTAAAAAGAAGAAAACTATCAGGTTTTTCGGCCCCTTCAATATACCCTACGATATTATTTGTTTCGTATCTTATAAAATCCGCTTCTATTTCAATTATAACTTTATCGATGGCGGAAATATCGATATCTGAATTTACAGTTATCGCAGCTTTTTTAAACTGAAAAACAGAATTACTCCAGGTGAGTTTTTCTGACGTAAGAATAATTGTTGCGTATGAAGGAACCTCAACAGCATATTTTAGATAGTTTATCCTGTCTTTTATTAGTTCTTCATCATTCGTCCCAACATCATAATTCCTTTCATCTATTACTAATACCTTTCCTGCAACCAATTCCTGAAGCTGATTAAACATTTCTTCGTTTGCGAGTTTTTCCCTTTTAATAGTATAGACATCAAATTCCCCTTTTATTGAAGGGCATGTGGGATCTAAAATAAAATCTCTTCCCGGGAATAAATCTACGTCACCTAATTTTAAAGCTACATCACCAGGAAATGTATTTACATTAATCTGAAAAGGTTGAAAATAACTTCCGGAAAAAGGTTTTAATCCATTTTTCGAGAACTCATCACGGATATAATCAGCAGCAATCTTATTCCCGTTATCAACATATCCCCTGCCTTTAAATTCTTCAGAAGCGAGCGTAGAAATTATTTCTTTTGCATAGTTTATATTCTGAGAATAGATTGTTATTTTATAAAAAAACAACAGGATACAAACTATACGATACTTCATAATCAGCCGCTATTGTTTTTGCAAAATATCTATTCCTTTTTGTTGCGTATAATCTATTTCCTGCAAAATAGGATAGAATCCGGGGTTATCAAATATATTTCTGGATATATATGCATAAAGCTGGGTTTGGATATATTTTTCTGAGATTTTAATTTCTTCCCAGTTTGGTGCAACACCTTTTGATTTAGCATACTGTATAAATTCCTTTTTCATTACATCTTTTGACTTTAGGTAATTATACAAGTCTATATATTCTTTAAAAGACGATAATTTCTCCCGGTTCATATCTGTATACTCAAAGGCAAAACGGTAAATAAGGCCCATGTTCTGTATTCTTGAAAAATAATTTGTTATTCCCGTTGTATCAATTGGAATAAAAATATCAGGCATAATACCTCCACCTCCATATACAACTTTTCCTCCGGCAGTTCTATATTTTAATGTGTCATTAAAATTAATACTATCCTTTGTCAAGAATTCACCGTGGTTAAATCGTATGGTAATATCATCATAATAATCTTCATATCCATTTTCGTATGACTTTTGAATACTTCGCCCTGTTGGTGTATAATATCTTGCAATTGTAAGTCTCATAGCAGAACCGTCTTTAAAAATTCTTTCTTCCTGAACCAACCCTTTTCCAAACGAACGCCTGCCTATAATGGTTCCCCTGTCGTTATCCTGAATAGCCCCTGCCAGGATTTCACTTGCTGAAGCTGACCATTCGTTAAGTATAATTACAACTTCAGTATCCAAACAAATTCCATTAGCCGTGGCATAAGATTCCTTTCTGGGGCGTGCTTTTCCTTCTGTATAAACAATCATCTTTCCTTCATCAAGAAACTGGTCTGCTATGTTTATTGCCTGATCCATGTAGCCTCCGCTATTATCTCGTAAATCGATGATTAGCTTCGACATACCAATTTGTTTAAGATATTGTACAGACGCAATAAATTCGTCGTAAGTTGTACGCGAGAACTTGCTGATTTTAATGTATCCTATAGAATCAGACGCCATGTATGACACATCAATACTTGTTAATGGAATGTTATCCCTTACAATATCAAAATGGATAAGTTCATCTACACCTTTTCTGTAAATACCTACATCCACGGTAGTTCCTCGTGGTCCTTTTAATCTTTTTACAATTGAATCGCTTGACATTTTAACACCGGCAACAGTATCTTCTCCAACGGTCACAATTCTATCGCCAGCTAAAACACCAACTTTCTCTGAGGGGCCATTTGTTATAGTTTTTATTATTGCTACTGTATCATCCTGCATATTAAACTGAACACCTATTCCACTAAAGTTGCCTTCTAATGGCTCTCTTACTTCTTTTAAATCTTCTGCTGGAATATATATAGAGTGCGGATCAAGTTCTTTTAACATTATTGGAATAGCAGCTTCTACTAACACATCTTTATCTACTGTATCAACATAATCTTCTTCGATGTAATTTAAAACACTGTTTAACTTATCAACTCTAGGATAAACAACAAACCTATTGGCCGGGGTTGATTTATTAAATCCCATTCCTATAAAAATACCTACAACAATTGCTAATGCCAAAAAAATTGGAGTGAGGACAACAATATTTCTATTTTTCATAATAACTTTCTTCCTAAATAACGATTCTTAATGTTTCTATTTCTGCCCTTTTTAGCAGATTTAATCCTTCTTCACTATGATATTCCGAACAAAATACAACACGACGAATTCCTGCCTGGATAATTAACTTTGCACACTCTAAACATGGTGAACAGGTAACATATAATGTGGCATTCTCGCTGCTATTATTAGATTTTGCAACTTTTGTTATTGCATTTGCTTCTGCATGTAAAACGTACGGTTTTGTTTTGTAATCTTCATCTTCGCAAACATTCTCAAATCCCGAGGGAGTGCCATTATAACCATCAGAAATAATCATCCCTTCTTTTACGATTAATGCCCCTACTTGCCTTCTCTTACAATATGAATTTTGAGCCCAGATTTTTGCCATTTCCAGGTATCGCTTGTCATATTGCAATTGTTTATCTTTAAATGGATGAAGAATATCTTTATCGTTTTCGCTCATCTGCGTCTATAATTATCAACTTTTAAAATACGAAATGGCAAATATATCCTTTTAAAAGTGAATCACATAAGGAAAACATTAAATTATTCGGACAAAAAAAAGAACGCCAAAGATTAAAAAATATTTCTTTGAACGTCCCTAAAAAAAGTAATTGTTATATTTTATTATATTCCAGTATTTATCATATTACGATGATGCGCACTAACATTCATTTCCTTTTTATGACAAACTTCACAATTACCTGCTGTACCAATAGTACCCACCACTCCTTGATATTGAAGAGATTGAAGGTTATCTCTGTCTTCTCCAAATTTATTTTTAGCATTGTAAACGGCATGCGGAGAATTGTGACAAGCAACACACTTCATTCCATGATTATCAGTCCTGTTTCTGTACAATTCATTGAACCCATCAGTCCAATTATTAAACCCACTGCCCCCTGAAACCTCAAAATTAGCATGACATGTTTTACAATCTGGTTCTTGCAACCATGGGTGTCTTGGATTTACTGTATTTTTATCTTCCAATGCCCTTGATAGTAAAGGATCGCTAATTCGAGACACATTCTCTTTTCCTCTTTGGGCTTCATTTTTCAATAATGCCAATGCATGATCCTCAAGTGCACCATGGCAATTAACACACTTCAACCCTTTCTCATTATGCCTTCCCCTACTGCAGGATGTATTTCCTTCAACCCTTCCAGGATGACAAAGTATACATGCATCAGATTCTTTGTTAGGTAAATAATTTGCATGAAAACCATGTACTGCTGCAGAAAAATTTATTACATCTGGTTTTCCTGGCGCCCCGAGTGCCGGATCTTCATGACAAGATTGACATAGTTTAGGGGTTCCTGCAATTGCACCTTCCAGAAGTGTTGTTTTATTAAACCGATCGTGAGCAGCTAGAATATTCATAGCAGTCTCATCTGCAACGCCTGAAGTATTATTTACTCTCCATCCTCCTTCATGACAATTTCTACACCCCATTTCTGTTGAATTAGGGGCTACTACCTTTGTCTGAATAAGTTGTTCTCCTGTTGCTTCATCATAAGCAGTAACAGTAAATAAAGGATACGGATTATATGTTCCATCATCTTTATAAGGTGTTGCAGGCACAAATTCAGCAACAAAAGCCCCTCCGCTACCAGCTACATCAAATTCTCCAACAACTCCATTCCCGGCAAGGCCTATTCCTGGTTCTAAATCTGCCCCATAAATAATTTTAGCATAATCCCAAAATGGAACATGGTTTTGTGGATTTCGATATCCTTCTTCTATTTCGTATTCCAGTTTAACACCATGAGTAACAATCTCAGGTTTTGCCCCTCGTTTTACAAGCTGTGCCCACATCGTATTGGCAGGTGGAAGAAAAGAAAAATACTTATCATTATCTGAAATACAATGCATACCCAGGTCGTTCCAGGCTAATAACACATAATCATCTTCTTTTGAATTAAATTCGGCTGGCCCTGCTTCGGTTATTACCGGTGTGAAGTCTTCCAATCTACTAGGCTGTTTATTTTGTAACTCCTGGTATATAAATGCTGCAAGAGCTTCTTTCTCAATTTGAAGCCCGGCAAAAGGGGGCATGTAAGTATTAATTTTACCCTGTCCGTCTAACTGGGCCTCTAATCCCAATTGTGTCAACCTATCTGTTTTATTTAAAATATCGTTATAACCACCTATTGTATGGCATGCCATACATTGTAACGAAAAGATTTCCTTTCCGGCCTCTGTTAGATTTGCTTCATTTATTTCTTTAATCTTTGACCATTTTGAATTCTTTAAAAACCCTTCTTTATCTATTTTGTCAATGTCCTGCTTATATATAGAATTTGAAAAAACATAATGGTTAATTACAAAGGGTTTACGAGCTATTTCTCTCATATATTCAAAACCTCCCATCCAACCAAGGCCAACAAGCACCATAATCCAGACTGTAAATTTATGCAAGACATTTGGTAATCGAAGTAAGAATAATAAACCAAGGCCAAATAGTAAAATTGAGGTTATGATAAGTAGCTTCACAAACCTTATACTTTCAGCATTATATTTAAATATATTGTTAAATGAAGCTTCGGGGACGGATTGAAGATACCAGAATCCAGAGACAAAAATTAAAATAAAAGGCAGATACAACCATTTTAAGCAATATTTAAATAGTTTTATCCTGGTTTCTTCTGATTTATTAAAGACGGCTGTTAATATTCCAAATATTCCTGCTACAAATAATGCTATTCCAGTTCTAAAAAAAACAGAAGGCAAAAAGCTTGGGTTAAAAAAACCATGCCAAAAGTTTTGTGTTTCCAGCCACTTACCTGGAGTAAGCATAAATGATAAAATACCATTAATAATAAATAAACTTAACCATGCAAAGATGAAATATAACCACCCCATAGCAATATGGGTTTTAGTCTCCATCTTTCCAAAACGGTAATGATATATTAACAAAGCAACGATTTCGCCAATAAAAAACACCCATTCAGTAGCCCATCCAAAAACGAAATGGTGAATTAATGAAGCTGTTGCTGCAGGAGATACAAGACCTATAATAAACCATATCCCGACTCCAGTAACCCCACCGAAAACCATCGTAAGCAATAAGAAAAATTTTGTATGTGCCCTAACATATTGCAATAAAGTTTCATCATTATTTCTCACAGCTTTTATTTCTGTTAAAACAAGGAACAATCCGCCACCAACAGCAAGATGGGCAACAAAAGCATGTACTACAGCAATAATTGCAATTAATGTTCCTCCCCCTAATGATTGTAGTTCCCAGATTGGATAATTCATAATTAATTAGTTTTATGCGATTTAATTAACATAGTAATCATATAATATAAAAGTGCTATTCCTGCCAAAAAAGCTACAAGAAACAGAACTAAAGAACCATATTTATGGGTTACCTCTAATGAGGATAATTTAAATACATCAGAAAGGTAAGCCCCACGCACAAAATCTCGAATTAAAATCATTATCAAAAGAATAGGAACTATGCTAAATACAGCCATTTTAAAATTTCCTTTAAAACCGCCTATTAATGCAGGAATGGCAAGTAAAATCCCCAAAACCAGTAAAATTGTAAGAAGTATATTCTTTCCCATAAACATCATCATGATATTATCTGGTAAGGCAAACCAAAACCAAAATCCTATTACAATTTGAACTATTGTTGCTATCGAAAATATTTTTAATCCTTTTTTCATTTCATCAGATTTCTCTTTTTCTTCTAATTTTTTATTGAAAAAGGCAAAAGTCGCAATACCTAAACCAGCAACAGCAACTGAAGCAATTACGAAGTGCAGATAACGGGGAATAAGAGTAGGTTCTGTCAAATTAAGATTGGTACCTCCTGGATTATCAAAATATGCCTGCCACCTATCGGGCCTCAACATCAATGTTAAGTTGTTTACATAGAAGAATGCGATAGTCAATAATAATAATGTTGACAAAAGTAATGCTAATTTTGCCAACGGATTATTTTTCCCTTTTTTGTAAACAAAAATATAGGCCCCATAATAGGCTATAATTAAGATTGGAATTACAAGAATCCACGGTACAGCCATTATAATTGAACTCGAATAAAATAAATGCCCATACAATACCTGAACAAATAAAAGTGGAGGGACACCAAAATTGATAGTTAAGGCAATTAATACAGGTATGTTTTTAGAGGAAGAAACAACAGATTTGCCCTTAAATAAATCAAACAAAGTTATCAGACTACCTCCAAGAATAAAATTCATAAGGATAAGGTGAATCAGGAATGTTACAATCAGTAACACTTCAAACCAAGGCCATGCCACAGGTATTTTTTCAGGGAAAGGTATCAATGAACTCATAAAAATGTATTTTATGTTAGATACGTCTAAAGGTATGTAAACAACTTAAAAAAAGCAATGGGCAACATCATCAAAACTACTGAACACAAACTATTTAGAACAGTTCTACATTCGATTGTTTTTGCATAAACATTCCTGAGAACGACAATCAACGAAATAACGTTTACAACGTATCAATGAAATTTTTTACAAAAGAGAAAACAATAGTATTCTTCAATAACTATAGCTAGTCATTGTTATTTTTCTTTTTTATTTCTTTTGAAATAAGATATTGCTGATGATGATAAGAATTCTCCCTCAACATTTTTTTACCACATTGTGGACAAAGTGTTTCCTTACAAGGAATTTGATGTTCATGCTCAACCTTAATATTACATCTAACACAAATGCAATATCCTTGTTTCCCTAATCCAATACAATCATTCATTATTTATTTTCTCTAGTTGGTTTTCAGAACAGAACGGACATTTATTTTCTTTCCTTTCACTAAATATAACCTGGAAACAACCTTTACATTTATACCAGAAATGATCCAGCGAATAATCTCCTCCTTTGAAAATAATTGGATTCCCTTCTACAAAAGCTTTTGCCACATTTTGTCTGGCCTGATCATATATTCTTGAAAAAGTTGGCCTTGATATCTCCATCTTTTCTGCAGCTTCCATATGGGTGAGGTTTTCATAATCAACTAAGCGAATTGCTTCATATTCTTCAAATAATATAAACATTGGAGGTTTTCTACTCATAGGCACCCCAAATGGCTTAAATCCCTCTACCATGGGAGGATTTTCAATTCTTCTTCTTCTCTTTTTCCTGGGCATAACTAATTCCAAATATAACTAACATATAGTCAAAAAAAATCCGAACATTTTTAAAATACAAATGTTTAATAAGTATTAAATAATAATAATTCTTACTTAATATTTATTCGTTAAATAAAAAATTAAAATTATGAAAACAGTAGATAAATTAAACAAATTACTTAGCAATGTTCAAATATTTTATATGAATTCCAGAGGTTATCACTGGAACATAAAAGGTGATAAATTTTTTGTTCTTCATTCAAAATTTGAAGAATTATATAACAATCTGGCGGAACAAGCAGATGAAGTAGCAGAGAGAATTTTAATGTTAGGCGGGACACCCGTGCATGCATTCTCAAAATATATTGAACTGTCTGAAATTAAAGAGTCTGAGAATAAATCTTCAGCAGCGAAGACTGTTGGTGGAGTTGTAAATGAATTAGAAATACTTCTAAAGAATGAACGTGAAATTTTAGGGATCAGCTCAGAAAAAGGTGATGAAGGGACAGTAGCTTTAATGAGTGGTTATATTGCATCTCATGAGAAGACGCTTTGGATGTATAAAAGCTATCTTTCAAATTAAATTCGTTTCAACTTTATTTTTTTCTCATAATTTAGATTTTAAATAAAAAGGAGAGCTGTTTCGCTCTCTTTTTTATTTTTGCAGCAAGAATAAAATTAATGATTCTTCGCAGTAAATATATTGATAGAAATTTTGAGAAAGAATTTGTCTTTCATTTTGCAAAAAGTGGAGGACCAGGAGGACAACATGTAAATAAAACTGAAACTAAAGTAGAATTACGTTTTCACATTGATAATTCTTTAATTCTCTCGGATGAAGAAAAAGCTTTATTAAAAACAAAGTTGGAGAACAAAATAAATGATGAAGGTTATTTACAGATTTTTGCCCAGGAACACCGAAGTCAAATCAAAAATAAAGAACAAGCCCAGGAAAAATTTTATCGAATTTTAGTATATGCTTTACGACAAGAGAAAAAAAGAATCGCAACTAAACCAACAAGGAGTTCAATAAAAAAACGAATTGAGAGAAAGAAAAAGCTAGCAGAAAAGAAACAATTACGATTAAAACCCAAATTATAATATGGAATGTAGAAAAGCATGCGGTGCTTGCTGTATTGTCCCTTCAATATCGTCTCCGATACCTGGAATGCCAGATGGTAAACCTGCAGGTGTAAGGTGTATCCATCTTACTGATGATATGAAATGTGGTATATTTGAAAGTCCTGACAGACCAGAAGTTTGTGAAATATTCAAACCCGAGACGGAATTTTGTGGTTATTCCAGGGAAGAAGCAATGAAGATTCTGGGTAGCTTAGAATAACACTATTCTGTAAATATTGCACTTACAATCTTATCAAAATTTATTTCAATCCCTGCACGAAGTGTCGTATATGGAAAATCCCTAAAACCCTTTTGAAACAGAATTTCACAATTTATTACCGAATTAAATTGACTACGAAAAACTGAACGAAAAACAACCGGCCTATCTCCATTATCAATATATCCGGAATAACCATCCAAAGAGTTATTTATTTCGAATGAAGAAAATTGAAAATTTACCCCAAATCCATAAACAACAGCATCGTTCTGAAGATAATCCCCCAGGTTTGTCTGCCATGCATAAAATCCAAGCATGCCATGTGGCCTGATTGATTTTAAGGACGAATTTCTAATTTTAATATCCTTTCCCATCGAACAATCAAAAAAGTATCCCGGAGAATCTGTATTTCGGGCAGCCCCCAAATTAGTGCCTGATGCAGTTTTTATATTAACTGTTGCCAGCACATCCGGAAATTTATCCATATCTTTTATAAATTGTATATATGTGCTCACATAAAAATCACCTAAACTAATCCCCTCTCCATCATAATCCCTTGCTTTTCGTAAATCCCTGGTAACTGTGTCCATCTTATAATGCTCAATAGGGACATAACTAATATTTAAACCTGCCCTTTTTGAAAAAAGCGGAAAGTATAGCTTAGTATAAATATCTTTTGTGAAATCACCGTTACTAAAATGATTTTCGTATGCAATGTCAACATGAGAAAATTCAGGTAACAATCCATCTTTAGAATCAGGGACCGGAAGTGCATTAGGCCCCATAAAACCGGGAGAAATTATCATGCACCTGGTCCATGGGACAAGGGTGTCCCAATTATGTTTTTCAATCCACCAATCATATTCATTATCTTGCGAATAGCCCAAAAGATTAAATATAGAAAAAATCAATCCAACGAAGAATTTTCTCATCTTCCTCAATTAAAAGAATATAGCCAAAATCATTTAAGTCAAATATTACCTATGTATATTGCAGGAGTTTATAACCCCTACAGAAACATTAATTTATATCTTTCTTATTACAAAGAAAAAATATTGATTTTAGTGAATGGAATGTTTCTATTTAATTTCTTGAGGAGATTTTTACTATTACATTCGTCCGCTTTGCACTAGTAAATAAATATTAAAAGTAAATCCAATTATTCTTGAATATACCTGATGTTAAACCTATAAATCGTTAGAATGCATAAATAACACTTAATAACAATCGCATATTTGCAACTGCTGTAGTTTCCCCCGGGACATAATTTGTGTCATAATTACTTCCATACGCAGCAGATGTATATTCTAATTCACCGGCAAATTTTGTCTTATTTGATATAAAAACAATACGAGGAGAAACTCTAATTAATGTCTCAATATTATTTCCAAATCCATACACAGCGTTATCAATACTTGACATTTCCTCTTTTGTTCCTTGATTTTTTGAAATTCCCGCAAAAACACCAAATTGGGTTGTAGCTCCATTTGATTGTAGATCGCCCCAGAAAGTAACACTTTTTAGAGGAGTGTAAGACAGTTCACCTGTTGTTGTATTTACTACTTCTTTGACAGCAAAACCGCTAATTCCCAAAACATCTGTAATATTTTCGCCATAACGGCCTTGGAATTTGATTGTAACGGCACTGGTTGTTGCTTTAACAAAAGCAATTGCAGCAAAACTGCTAACTGTTTCGTCTACCTCGTATGTATTGTAATTATAAAATGAAGATAGTCTTGGCACAAGAGTTTTATAAGCGATTCCTGCTCCTGTTAATATACTTGTACCAGAAGTTTCATTTTTTATATCATAGTGCACTTGAAAATGCAAATCCGGAATGGATGAATTTCTTAAATATGAAGAAGAACCTCCTGATATTCCCTGAGAGACATAATCTCGTTGAGATAACGCTGCAACGATTAACTTCAGGCTACCTGCTTTCTGAGTTAATCGTATCTGTGGGTTACGTGCAAATGATTGAAGTGGTGTTCCTGTATTAAAAGAAATTGTTCCTGGAAAACATTCTGCAACAAATAACGGGTTCCAGAATTGTCCGGCAATTATTTCTGTATTTGTCCAATTCAATTTAACAAACGCATGTCGTAGCCTAAATAGATTAATATTATCATTTGCCTGGGCAAAAAAATCACCTTCTATAACGCCTGAAGTTTTTGCTCCAAAAGCATCAGGACCTGTAATTGCTCCTTTTAATCTTGATTGAACCGCAAGAAAATTAAAATTTGATTTTGCATTTAAATCATTGCCATTTACATCAAGTGATTCAGCTGAAGGCCATAACAAGAAATGTCCTTCCCTTGCAGAAACTGTTTGCCTTGAATCAAAGAAAAAATCACTTTTAACAAAACCTGAAAATTTAATTCCAAAGTCATTCTCTTTTTCCTGTGCCCCTACTTTACCACCCAATAGCAGTCCAAAAATCATAAATAAAAGGATAAACTTTTTCATAACTTCATAATATTTAGTAAATCAATCTAATAAACATCTATAGCTTCTATAATAAAGTTACATCTTTTTTTTGCTTCCTACAAAATCTGAGACACAGATATTTAACTATTTAACCATAAAAAGCAAATAATCCCAAACTAATATTTGAGATTTTATTTTAATCTTGGCGGCTTATACCTTCTCCAGAATGGATATCTTGTTAATGAAGTATACACAATCAAATTCTCATAGAATTTAAATCGCAATAAATAATGTTGAAGCCTGTATGTCAACTTTATAAAAATAATTACGACCAAGGTATACAGAACCATGGAAATTAGTTTATTTACTAAGACAGGAAGTCCATTTAAGAACTTATCAATTCCTGTTAAGTGATAAATCCATTTTATAATAAAAAAATTTACAATAAGAAAAAGCCCTATAATATATCCATGAGCTGTTTCAATAGCTCTCTGCGGACATCGGTTCATACATCGCATACAACTCTCACAATTAAATGTCCAATATGGTTTATTATCAATTATTTTAATAGCATTTACAGGACATTCCCGTACACATAAATTACAGTTATTACACTTACTGGATGCGATAAAAGATTTGGCAAGGACAAAACGTCCGGCCAGATAATACAAAACTGAGACAGGTGTTATTGCAAGATCCTGAATTAAATCCCATAAAGCCTTAAAATTTCTTTTCCCCGTTAATATTTGATTAGCGAAAACCTTTGTCTGTAGCTCTCTTTTTTGAAAAATTGAACGAACAACGTTACCCTTTAACCCAGGATGGATAGAAATCCAATTTGAAGGTAAATCTACAGGAAACATGATAGGAGGAAAATTAAAGCCATGTGTAGGAGAAACAATACCAACCAAAGAATTATCATCTACAACAATTTCTTTCCTTGATGATAATTTGGAAATATTCTTTAATTCAATATTAATTTGTTGCTCTTCAGCAACCTGTTTAATCCAGTTAGAAACAGCAAATGCATTACCTGTACCGGAAAAATAGTAAATAATAATTTTTTTTAATGTTGTATTAATCATTGCAAAAATTCATATTGTACCAATTAGGAACATAATTTTAAAATACTAGTAAATACGCATCTAATTTAGTAAAACATAATTATCGCGGATATTTAATGAAAAATAATTTTGACTGATATATTTGTAATTGATAACCGGTAGAGTTTATTTTTAAAAACTTCACTCTTTGGAATTAAATAGATAATGATGAATTTTAAAACAACAGGAAAAATATTAACAGAGAGAATATATGTGTCCAGCTTAAAAAAACAGGTTACAACTGGATTAATAATAGGTATTGTTGTGATATTAATCTTACTGTTATTTCAACCTTTTGGAACTTTTGAGTTTAAGATGAAAGGTAAATACCTGTTCCTATCAGGATATGGAATTATTTGTTCTGTAATTTACATAGGATATTACGGATTACTTATGGGGGTTTTAAAAAAATGGTTCTCGCCTCAAAAATGGAACTTTATAAGAGAATTAATAACGGTTATTCCCCTTTTAATGCTTCTTTCTACAACAGCTTTATTGTATCATCATGCAATTTTGGGCGGGTATGATATCCGTTTTTCTGATGTAGTTTACTTCTTCAAAATAAGCCTTGCTGTTGCCCTTATTCCGTTTTCAATTTTATTATACAGAAAATATAATATTAGTAACCTTACTACAGTAACACCCGAAAAAAATAGTGATGATTACATAATCCATATTGATAGCAGTAATAAAAAAGAGAAACCAATAAGCACAAAAGCATCAAACTTGGTTTATATTAAATCTAATGGAAATTACATTGATGTAACCGTATGGGAAAACGGAAAAATAAAAACAAGCCTGTTACGAAACACATTAAACCAGGTTGAAGGCAAACTTTCTGAAAATGATTTTATTAAAATTCATCGATCCTATATAATCAATAAATCGTTGATTGATTCTATGAATATACAAGGTTCGTCTTACTTTGTAAAAATTAAAAACTCTGATTTAAACATCCCGGTTTCTCGCTCCAATATAAAGATCGTAAAAGGGTTAATCGGGTAAAATCAATCTGTTTTTCTTCTTGCAATTCGTCCCAAAAATTGTCAAACGCCCCTAAAAAACTGGGTTTGTCACAAAAATTGTTTAGTGGTCACTTAAACTTTTTTGATTGGTTATTGATGCTCATTTTTGTTCCAGAAATAAAAATCAATTAAAAAATTTAGAAGATGAAAAAACAGATATTCACAATCGTATTCTCAGCTATTTTAATGATTAATGCTTACGGAAAAAATGTAGAATCATTAAATAATTCAAACTGGAGTGTGGTTATCTCTGGAAACACAAAACTTATTTTAAAGCTGCAACTAAAAGGTGATAATTTTAAACTTGTATCCCGAAAAGGAAGCACAAAAGATATTTTAGGACCAAAATATTCTATTGCAAGAGTTTTGGGAAAAGTAAATAAATATACCATCGAAATAAAGGGTGATTATTATACATCAAACGACACCATTTTTCTTAAAGGCAGATACGAATCTCTTACATCAAAACAAGATTTTGATGGCTATATAATTAATAACACCATAGAAGCAAAACTAACAAGCAATAGCTTAACAGGTAACCTTGTTGATAAATTTGAACCTCAAAGAGATTATTATTCAATAACAAAAGCTGCTATCGATACAACTGAGCAATATCTTTATAATCCTACTCTTTTAGAATCTTCAGAATGGAGTATGTTTAAAGAAAAAGTATTAGCCCTTTCAAAAGTGGTTGTTGATGATTATGAGTTCACCAAAATATTTAACTACAATGGTACAACCCTACCATTTACACATTTTGGCCTGGTACAGCCAACTGTAAACACCAATACGCAAACAGAAAAAAGTAGCAATGATAAACCTGATAAACAACCAGAAAAATTCAACATAAAAACAATTGACTCAAAGACTATCTTATTTACAGTTAAGAGTTTTTCTGCCTCTGCTGATGAAATCATCCCTTATATAGATAGTTTAAAAGCAAAAACTTTTGAGAATCTTATTATTGATTTACGTGATAATTCAGGAGGAACAATTGCATCAGCCTTACCTTTAACTCAATATCTAGTAAATGACACACTCTTCGGAGGTGCTTTTATAACACAAAAATATTTTAGAAACCACAACGAAATGCCAAAAACTGAATCATACAAAAACTTCCCATTATTCTCCGAAGCCAGTTTTTCCCTTATAATAGATGGCATCCATAAACAAGAAGGTTTATGCCTGATAGTATATCCTGACAGTGATAACTTCAAAGGAAATTTGTATGTGCTTACAAATCGTAATACAGCCAGCACTTGCGAACCTTTAGTATATGGACTTAAAAATACAGGAAGAGCAACCATTGTTGGTGAAACGACTTATGGCGCAATGCTTAATGGAGAAAAATTTCAAATAAATGAAGACTTTATACTTTGGACACCTACAGCTGATTATTATACTGCAGATGGTTCAAGAATTGATAAAATTGGTGTTGAACCAAATGTTTCTGTTGAACCTGTAAATGCTTTAACAAAAACACTGGAAATTATCAATTAAACAAAAAATCCAATTTCTGGTATTAAAATAATACCAGAAATTGGATTTTAATATCTTTCAACAAACACTAAACACCCATCTCTTTTTTCAATTTCATCATTTCTTTATGATGGGTTACAACAAGCTTTTCTTGTTTCTCTCTCGCTTGTCTCTTATATTCATCAAATTGATTTTTCAATTCTTCTAATTCTCTTTTTAATTGATTGGTTGTTACCATACTTCTTTTATACAAAAGAAATGAAATAACAGCTAAGGCACCCAACGCTAATATAATAACCCACAATACAGTATTATATAATACTTTGTCTATGTTAATTCCAAGTAATTTAAAACTGTTCTTTGTTTCTACGGCTTCTTCCAGATTTGTTTTTGTTACAGCTAATTCAGATTCTAGAGCACTTATCTTTTCATTGTTATTTGAAATATCTGCATTTAATTGCTGAATTTCATTTTTTAATTTCTGCTCCGATTTAAGAACGTTAGACTTTAACTTTAGAAACATATCATCCCTAACGGCTCGGTAATTATTATAAACATTCGTTTTGGATTGAAGGTATTCTAACTGTTGGTTAACAGTACCTGTATCCAAAACTTCAGGCATAACAGATTGTGCTTTAGACACAAACGACAAGCTACTTAATAGTGCTAATCCAAAAATAATTCTTACAACGCTAATTTTCATGACTGTCGGGTTTAATTTAAACGCATTTCTCACTAACAATCAACGAAATAATATTGCAAAAGTTATGTTTCGCCGCAAAAAAAATAATTATTTATAGAAAAAAGTGTTAAAATTATTTAAACCGGATAACCTCAACAGGGCATGACTCAGCAGCCTCTTTTATTTCTTCTTCATTCTCAGCAAAGTTTGCACCTTTCTTTACTTCTGCTTCATCATCCATTTCAAACACTTCGGGACAAATATCTGAACATAGTCCACAGGCAGTACAGCCGTCATCAATCCACACTTTTTGAATAGCCATAACATTCTGCTTTTTAGGTTAATAAAACACAAGTTACAGACTTTTTACCATAGTTAAAAGCATTTTAAATTTTTCTTTTGCATTTAAAGCATGAGGGATATTTGCAGGCATAATAATTATTTCTCCTTTACATAAAAAGTGAGAATTTTTATCGATCACAATTTCAGCCTCACCATCCACAATTTGAACTAAAGCATCAAAAGGAGCTGTGTGTTCACTCAGTCCCTGTCCCTGATCGAATGAAAATAATGTAACCGTTCCAGTTTCTTTATTTATGATTGTTTTACTTACTACTGCATCTTTTGCGTAATCAATCTCATTGACCAGATTATTTTTTTTATTTACTTCAAATCCTGTCTTTTCCATAATATTATCGGATTACCCTGGCGAATGACAATTAATTGTTACATTCGACCAGGGGTTATTGTAAAATATTCTAATTTTTAACCTACCAACTCTTTTATATCTTCATCTACCGTTTTTATACCTGCTATTCCGAACTGCTCAACAAGAACATTAGCAACATTGGGTGATAAAAAAGCAGGAAGAGTAGGCCCTAAATGTATGTTTTTAACCCCCAGGTATAAGAGGGCAAGTAAAACAATAACTGCTTTCTGCTCATACCATGCAATGTTATATGATATTGGTAAGTCGTTGATATCATTTAACTCAAATACCTCTTTTAACTTAAGTGCAACTACTGCCAATGAATATGAATCGTTGCACTGACCAGCATCCAAAACTCTTGGAATCCCACCGATGTCTCCCAGAGGCAATTTATTGTAACGATATTTTGCACAGCCAGCTGTTAAAATAACTGTGTCGTGAGAAAGTTTTTCTGCAAATTCTGAATAATAACTTCTATCTTTCATTCTTCCATCACAACCAGCCATAACAAGAAATTTTTTAATCGCACCGGTTTTAACAGCATCAACAACTTTATCTGCTAATTGTAGTACCTGATTATGAGCAAAACCACCTATAATCTCTCCTGTTTCAATCTCGGTTGGTGAAGCACACTTTTTTGCATGTTCAATTAAAATTGAAAAATCTTTCGGTTGTCCATTTTTTCTGTCTGCAATATGCTTGCATCCATCAAAACCAGAAGCTCCTGTGGTATATATTCTGTCTTTATATGAATCATTTGGAGGAACCAAACAATTTGTTGTTAATAAAACAGGCCCATTAAAACTTTCGAATTCTTCTTTTTGAGCCCACCAGCTACCTCCATAATTTCCAACAAAATGAGTGTACTTTTTAAACGCAGGATAATAATTTGCAGGCAACATTTCACTATGTGTGTAAACATCTACTCCTGTCCCTTCTGTTTGCTTTAAAAGCTCTTCCATATCTTTTAAGTCATGACCGCTAATTAAAATAGCAGGATTTCCTTTAACACCGATATTAACTTTTGTGATCTCAGGATTCCCATAACTCTCCGTATTTGCTTTATCCAGTAAAGCCATAACATCAACACCATATTTTCCACATTCTAAAACAAGACCTACTAATTCATCTACTCCAATTTCAGTCTCTGTGGTTGCGGCCAAACCTTTATGTAAAAAATTAAATACCGCATCATCTGTATATCCAAGATTAAAAGCATGTTCTGCATATGCTGCCATACCTTTTAGCCCATATGTAAGTAATTCTTTTAACGAACGAATATCTTCATTTTCAATAGATAAAATCCCTATTAATTCACTCTTTTTAAGAAGTGCTAATTCATCTTCTTCTTTCCATGTAGCACATCCAGGTAAATCTGATGGAATTACAATTCCATCCTGGATAAATTCAGTATTTAACTTTTCTCTAACTTCAAATCCCTCTATTATTTTATCGACAATCTTGTTTTTGTCAAAATTGGCATTGGTAATTGTCATAAATAAAGCATCAAAAACATATTTATCTGCCTTTTCGCTTTTTATATTATTTTCCCTGCCGATGTTCGCAAAAACTGAAACTCCTTTTGTTACATAGATAAGTAGATCCTGAAGGTTAGACACTTCATCTGTCTTTCCACAAACACCTTTAATTGTACAACCTGTACCTTTAGATGCCTCCTGGCATTGAAAACAAAACATACTCATATTTAATTTTTTAATGATTAGTTTTTATTGATTAATTATTGCTAGTTATTCACTTATTACCACTAAACCCATTCCTCCTGTAAAACTTCTCCCTCAACTCCAACAACAATTGCTTTTATCGGAACTTTTCTGCTTGCATTCTGAGAAGCTGTTCGGGCCATCTGTAATAATCCTCCACAGCAAGGAACCTGCATCATCATTATGGTTAACGTATTTATATTAGCATCATCAATTATGCTTTGTATTTTAGCTACATAAGAATCAAGTCCACTATCTAATTTAGGACATGCAATTGCCAGGCTTTTTCCTTTTAAATATTTCTGGTGAAAATCCCCCATAGCAAAAGCAACACAGTCTGCCGCTAAAACAACATCTGCATTTTGAAAATACGATGCCTGCGGATTAATCAGGTGCATTTGAACTGGCCATTGGCGCAATTCAGACTGCCCCGAAATCATACTATTTTCTGTAGCTATTCCTACAGGTTTAAAACTCATTTCTTTTGAACCAGGGCATCCTCCTCCTTGGTGATGATGCTCTGTTTTTGTATTATGCACTTCGTCTATTACTTCTTTTAAACTAAATGGTAGTTCATCTTTATTTCGATCAAGAAAACGAATAGCCTCCTTTAAATATGCAGTTTCGTTATGGTCTTTCAGATGTTTTAAATGCGCAACAACTGTATTTTTTCCTTTCTCAACCATTAATTCCATAACCTTTGTTTCGTTATAAGGCTCAGCTTCTCTTTTTTCAATTGAAATCGCATCTTGCGGACAATTTCCTAAACAAGCTCCTAAACCATCGCACATTAAATCGCTAACTAAACGAGCTTTCCCATCAATAATTTGCAAGGCTCCTTCATGGCATGCTGGCACACACTGACCACATCCATTACATAATTCTTCATCTATTTTTACTACTTCCCTTAACATGACATTCTAATTTTTATGATTTCAAAGATATGTGTAGATTTGGCTATATTTTGTATCAATTGTTACAAATGAAAAATTATTCTAAAAAAAATAATTGGATTGAGCCCTGTAACTTGAACTGTAGTTTCTGTTTTCTAAATTATGCAGATGTACTGGGTGAAAATTATCTTTTTAGAAATTTACAGTCTCAGGAAATTGGTGAAATAATAAAGAGAATTCATCACCAGGTTAAACAATATAGTAAAGGAGAAATAATTGCCAGTAGTGGAGAAGAGTGCAACAAACTAATGATTATTGTTAAAGGCGCCGCAGTTGGTGAAATGATGGATTTTCAAGGTAAAATTTTACGAATTGAGAAATTACATGCTCCGGATACCATCGCTTCTGCTTTTATTTTTGGAGACAACAATAGATTACCCGTTGATATTAAAGCGGTTGAGGAAACAAAACTCCTGCTTATACAAAAAAATGATTTAATGGAATTGTTCCATCAAAATGAACATATCTTAAAAAATTACCTTGACATTATTTCAAATAGAAGTCAACATCTTTCGAAACAAATAAGGCTATTAGGGCTTCAAACCATAAAAGGAAAAATAGCTCATTATCTTTTAGAACTCGTAAAAATACATAATACTTTTAATCTTAAGATGCCCAATACACAAAATGAACTTGCTGAAATGTTTGGTGTTGCCAGACCTTCCATTGCGAGAGTTTTTAGAGAAATGCACGAAGAAAAAATAATCCATGCAAAAGGGAAGAATATAAAGATTTTGGACAAAGAACAGTTGTCTGACTTGTTATCAGGTACTCCTTAAAATACTCTTCTATTTCTTAATATAGTCAAAAGGATCTACTCTTTTATTATTTAACCTAATCTCATAATGAAGATGAGGCCCGGTTGAGTTCCCTGTATTTCCAACAAAACCAATTTCCTGACCTTTTGTTACTTTGTCTCCTTTTTCTACAGCAAAATCTTTCAAATGAGCATACCATGTTTCAAAACCATTCCCATGATCTACAACAATTAAATTTCCCCACCCTCCATTATTTGTAGCACTTACAACTTCACCATCTGCTGTTGAATATACAGCTATGCCTTCTTCTGCTTCTAAATCTACACCTCCATGAATCATAACTTTTTGGGTTATTGGATTTTTAAATTCAACTCCAAAAAGTTGAGCAACTGAAACTAATTTATCTTTATTTATTGGATAAATATCTGGATTATTGTTTTCTTTAATTGAAAAAGACATTGCTAATATTACTATCACTGGAAGAATAAACATATATCTTACTAATTGAAATTTATGGGATTTAGCTTTCGTTATCATATTTACTCTTTTTTTAATTGATAAATAATCGAAATAATTATACAAACCCAACCTGTTTCTACCACTAGTTATATTGTTCAACATAAGTTGCAGGTAATGAGACTTTTTCACACCTTTGTTTAAAATTTGAGAATCAACCTGATATTCGTGAATTGATTTGATAGATTTTCGGAAGAAATAAACAAATGGATTAAACCAAAAAAAAGCTATAAATACTTCGGTTATTATTAAATCTATTGTGTGCCTGTAATCATGGTGTATTTTTTCATGTTCAATAATTGGTTTTTCATTTTTATTATAAATTTCTTCCGGTAGAAAAATCCAATTAAAAAAAGAAAAGGTAGAAGAAATCTGTCCTGTAATTACCAAATATTTTTCCTGGTAAATTTTTATTGAATGGTTTTTTATTTTAAAAAGTTTTAAAACACTTAACATTAGAAAAATGCCATATACAACAACTCCTGTAACATATAAAAAATTAAGTGAAAAATTAAAAGAAAACTGATTTTGAATACCAATACTATCTATCGTATTTTGTTGACTTAAATAAAACATCTCGTCAAATTTTGGAATATGAATTTCATTTGAGACAACCGGAAAAATATCAAAATTGATTAAGGGAACAATTAGTGAGACAGGAACAAAAGCCAAAAGGACAAAACGGTTCAACCCGTGAAAAGTAAGCCGTTTTAGTACTAAAAAATAAACTGAATAGAGGCTGGCAAAAACAAAACTAGTCTCAAGAATAAAGCTTAATACACTATTCATCTTTGTTTTTTAATTCAGTTATTTTTTGTTCAATTACGTTTTTCATTCTTTCCAGGTCAGTTATATTAAGCTCCTCGTCATTTGTAAAAAAAGATGCAAAATTACTCACTGAACCACTAAAAAAATTTTTCACGACTCCTTTAAAATGAGCCCTGAAATATTCTTCTTTTGAAACCAGAGGGAAATACTGATGAATTTTTCCATAGGTATTAAAATCAACAAATTTTTTCTTTACCAGCACCCTTATCACGGTTGAAATTGTTGTATATGCAGGACGAGGCTCTGGAAATTGGTCAACAATATCTTTCAAAAAAGCTTTGTTTAACTTCCAGATAAATTGCATTACCTGCTCTTCTGCTTTAGTTAAGCTATTCATTATTTGTTTTCTTTTTTTCCTTATAGTCAAAAAATAAGTTCAGAAATGTTGGAACACTTATCGATGATGTTGTACTAGGAGAATTAGAAAGGTAAACAATACCAATTTTTTCCTCTCTGCACAAAGCTAATTCTGCCCTATACCCCAAAACATAACCACCATGATATGCTATTGTTCTTCCCCGGTAACCAACAATTCTCCAGCCTAGTCCATAATGCCTTGAATCAACTTTTCCCCATTGCCTGAAATAACTCCTGCTCAACGGGGTGTATACTTGAGGTTTAAAAACCGTATCCAGTAAATTACTATGTATAGAGTCTTCATAAAATAAATGTAAAAGCAGGTGCGCCATATCAGAAACACTTGCATTTATTCCTGCTGCCGGAATTGTATTGTAATATCTATCGTTTAAAGAAATTGAACTATATCCATTTCTTACTCTTGTATGCGGGTATGCTTTGTTATCATTTTCTACAAATGCCTCGAAACCTGAGGATGCATTCGTCATCTGGTAAGGAGCAAACAACTTTTCTTTTAATAACGAACCATAACTTTTAGATGTTTTTATCGTTGAGATCGTATCATAAAAGCTAAACATAACATTCTGATAACTATACAACTCTCCCGGTTTTCCAGATATGTCTACCCGAAACATACTATCCATTATTGTCTTAAAATCAACCTTTGCTTCAACCAGGTTATCATATGCGTGCGGCAACAGTCCAGTTGTATGGCTTAGAATATTCCGAATTGTTAGGTTGTAAGTATTTATTGAATCCTTTAATCTGAAATCGGGGAGGTAATCAATTATTTTATCATCTAAATTAATAACACCTTCTTTAGCCATTATCCCGGAAAAAATACCGGTAACTGATTTAGAAACTGATGCCAGCCTAAAAATTGTATTTTCATCTATAGGATCCTGCCCGCCTTCCTTTTTCACTCCATAACACTTCAAAAATAAGATGGTATCTTTATAAACAATTGCGATTGCGGCTCCTACAGTACCTGTTTCTTCAAGACTTTGTGTAATAATACTATCATACTGAACGACTAAACTATCTACCCAGGTAAGTTTTTGCTCCTGGGGGGTTATCATCTCTTCTACTTGAATTTCTTTTGATTCTACCTTATTTCTTGAAACAAGAAAAAATACCAAAATTACTACTAATGCGAAAAAAATATAATCAATCTTTGCCATAACTCCTTCCTAATCCATGCTATAAACTTCTCTTTCAGAAAGTTCTATTATCTTATCGTATTCTTTTGCTGTTAAATCTCCATAAAAATAATGTACGGGATTCACTTCTTTGTTATCCAGGTGCACTTCATAATGTAAATGTGGCCCACTCGATAAACCCGTGCTTCCCACAAATGCAATTACCTGACCTCTTTTTACTTTTTGTCCAACCTTAACATTAAATTTAGACAGGTGCGCATAAAGAGTTTCAATATTATAACCATGAGAAATAACTATTACGTTACCAAATGTAGTTGAATATCTTGAAGATTCTACAACTCCGTCTGCTGTTGCATATACTTCTGTTCCTTTCATTGCATAAAAATCAATTCCTTCATGCATCCGCTTAATTTTTAAAATTGGATGAAACCTCATTCCAAATCCAGAACCTGTCCGCTGTAAATCTTTGTTATGAATAGGCATAATTGCAGGAACATGATTCAATTTTTCCTTATTATTTAAAACTTCTTTGTAAACTTCATTTAAAGAATAATCTAAAACATTTGTTTTTGAGCTCAACTGCTCTACTTTATCTTGCATTGAACTTAACATCTGTCTATCATCAGGGTTAAGATTATTGAGTTGCTTTCTTCTTGCTCCTCCTTTACCTGCATCTTTCATTGTTTTGGGGAGTGGTTTTATCCCCAAAATAGTACGATACAAACTATCATCTTTAAGACTCAGTGAATTAATTTTTTTTTCTGTATCATCCAATTTTCCCCGCAAAAATTCGAATTCACTCTTTAATTGATCCTTTTCTTTGAGTAACCGCTTTTCATTAGGAGTCTGAATAAAAATAGAAAGGACCCGAAAAATAATTATGCATGCAAAAAATCCAGATAAAAACAAAGGATAATTCTTAATATACTTTTGCCATGTATTTTTATATACCTCTTTGTATTCGAGATTTTCTGTTGAATAGGTATAATATTTATTTTGCTGGCTTAATTTCACTAGACTCAAAAATATTTAATGACGCACAAATATAATTATTAAAATAATTATACAACTATAAAAATAGTAATTAAATTAAATAAATAGTCGTAATGAAAATAAAATATAAAAATTAGGGAAATGATAAACTATCATTCCCTATCAAAAAACAAAAACACAAATAGAAAAGACGATTATTTCCAGTTTTCTCCTCTCTTTATTCTACTTATTTGCATTTGTGAAACATTAAACTGTTTTGATAAAATAGAACCTGGTATCCCTTTTTTTAATTGCCTTCGGATAAAACTTACATGTTCAGGTTTTAATTTTGCATACGTTGGTTTTAATCGGCCAATCTTATGATTATGTTTCTGGGCTTCACCTTGTGTTGCCCAAAACAAATTTTCAACATGATTATTTTTCAGGTTTCCATCAAAATGGACAACTAAATTTTTATTCTCGGTATTTGGGATATATGCTTCAGCAACAAGCCTATGTACATAATATTTTTTTCCTTGATGCGTAATAAAACGCTTGTCTCCCTGCTTTGAGATTTTTTTTAGTTTACCAGACCTTTTGTACTTTATCTTTCCATCGGGAAAGATTAATAACCCTTCAACGTTTGATAGTTCTTTGCCCTCAGGCATTACTTCGATTTCAGGTGCAATTAATGTTGTTTCCATAATTTAAGAATGTAATGTGTTGTTTAGCTTTTATAAATAGCAATTTAAAAAAGCCTAATTTTTCATAGTTTGTATTAAGAACAAATGTTCAAAACACCCCTCAAAATTTAAGCCGAAATTGTGCCTTTATCTCGGATTTTTTATCTCCACTTATTTCATTTAGGCCAGAACCCACTGTCTCTGAGCTAATAAAATTAGTTTGAGAAAATTTTACATAGAACGACAGTTTTTTTGAGAATTTATATCGGAGGTTAAGATAAAACCTTATCGCATTATTATAACAAGCCGTTAGATTAAATAAATATAACAGATCACTCTCGTATGTATAAATTCTGGAATTATAATCATCAATATTAAAATAAGCTGCCCTGAGCTGCGCTGAGAATGGTTTTTTATCAGGTGTCAAATAAACATCCTGGTATATCAACATTCCATTTTCTTTTTCTTCGGCAAAAGAATAATCCGAAAATTCTAACCTGGTTTTAAAACCTAAATAATTTGTCGGCTTGTATTCAAAATTTAAACGGAGCTTGTTAATAATTTCATCTGTTAGTATTGAAGTTTTACTATCTAAACCCGATGGATCATCTTTCTTTTTAATTTCATTTTTAAAACGTATGGAAAAAGTTGTATTTGCAGACATTGAATATATAAGCTCTGCAAAGTAATCTCTCCCTTCAGACGGGGCATCAACCTGGTAACGAAGCCATGGAAACCTGTACATATCAAAATAACTATTGATTGTTATTTTAGTGAAAGGATAAAATTTTATTCCAAGGTAAATCCCATTTTCATTTTGTGTATTTCCTGATTCACTAAATCCATTGGCATACAAACTAAAATATCCAGGCTCAAAATATCTATGCAGAATGCTAAGGTTAAATTGAGGGTGCACAAAAAAATCAATACCGTTTAGCAAGGCAAAATCTCCTTTATTTGTCAAAGCATTCTCTCCAAAGAACACCATTTTTTTATTATTGAACCGATAATAGATACTCCCTGCCTGATATTTATCTCCCTGAAAACAAAGTGTATTGTAAGGTTTACTGTCTTTAAAAAAATAAGCATCGAAACTATGCGAAAGGGTAGTTATCCCAACAGTACCGGATTTAAAAATAGATTCAAGATTTAAACCTACAAGCATTTCTTTTACTGCATCTTTATCTTCTAAAAGGCTGATTGTATTGTGATAACCTGATGTTTGAAATGAACTAAAAACTGGTTTGTCTGAAAGGCTTGAATCTATTCCCTCAATATTTCCATCGATTTCTTTATATGAAAAGAATAGACTCGTTTTTAGAAAATTGCCAAGTCTCATCGTTGTCCCGATACCCCGGAGAAACTGATTCTCTATAGACGATGTATAAGGTGTAAGTTTTGTTGCATACCTGTTGATATTAGTCGTATAGGAAGATTTCCCTGTTGAGAAACCTGTCCAAAATAATAATCCCTGTCCAAAAGAAGCATTATAATCCCCAACAACAACTCTCTCTAAAAAGGATATATTTTCCAGGCTTACATGAGCTGAATAGAAATCTATTTGATTTCCCAGCGAGTCATTAAAAATATGTTCTCCCGGATCTTTTTCAGCTGTAAACCCGGCAGAAAATTTGCCATCCTTTTTAACTCTATATCTTGAATAAATTTTATAAGGGTTCCCAATATATTTTGTCCCTTCTTTATCTGTATATCCAAGCTGTTCCTGTATTATTCTTTGGGAACGAACAATAACTTCATGTCGTATTTTTGAATTACTTTTTTGTTCTTCTACTTCATCTGAAGAACCAATTATTATAAAAGGTTCAATAAGTTTTACAAATTCCTCTGAAAACCCATAAACTAAAGGCAATTCATAAATACTTAGGAATTCGCCATACTGATTGATATATTCCAACAAACTATAAATCTGAAAATCATTAAGAAAAAGTAAATTTCTCAAATCATCTTCTGTTGCTGAATTGATATTAACAGGATTTTCTGTTAATTCAACAAGCATCTCATACAACTCGTTTATATCCTGAGTTTCTTCCTGATTTTCGGTCAAGTGTGCTATAAGTTCTTCAACAACATCATCAATTTTTGAAATTTCCTGAGAAAAAGAAGAAACACAAAAAATGATAATAAATAATAGTGTGGTTAAATAATTTTTAGTTAAAAACATATGAAATTGTAAAGTGTGGTGTTATACCTATTGGTTGATGGTTTGTAAATGCAATATCTGCCCTTAGATTATTAAAATTATATCCTGCTCCAAATGTAAATTGACTGGGTTCTGTTATAAACCCTGTTCTCAGAAAAACATTTGATACAACTTCTGCTTCTGCACCAAATCTGAATGTATCTTCAAACGCCAGGTCTTTCTCCCATTCGGCAGTGATTAATAATAAATCTTGTATTATCTGGTATGCTAAGCCTACTCGATATATTGTAGGAATCTTTTCGCCGTTGAATTGCTCGTTTTTAGTTTGTGCAGGGTTATAGGCATGGGCACCAAAAGTTAAATTATCTGCTGGTCTGATTTGTAACCCCGCCTCAAAAATGATATTTCCTACATTGCCATATTCTTCAGCAACAAACGTATGTAAATAATCAAACTGAAGGGCTGCTGATACATATTTACCAAGACTTTTTGAATACGAGATGGCTATCTTACTTTCATGGTAATAGTCATATCCATAATAGTTTAAGTTGACCCCAAAATTTCCAAGCTTTGAGGGTAATACCGCTGTTATTGCACTTAAACTTTTCTCTTCAAGTATATACCTATTTTCGTGATGGATACCAATAGCCGGGCTTGTCAACCAAGCTAAACCTGCCTGATTATGATAGGATGACCAAAGATCGAACATGCCCACTCCGCAGCCACCCATTGCTGCTTGTCGGGAACCAGCCGGGAAATTATCGTCTGAGGCAAAAGCTATATTAAATAGTGATATTAATATAATAAATTGGAATAGTCGTAGCATAGTTATTTGATTGTTTCTAGTTTATGGTTATAGCTTCGGGTTACTAGCTGCAACTAACCTGCAACTTGTAACCCAAAAACCTGTTTAATTTACTTTGTACTCATATTTAATCTCAGATAGTTCTTTATTCGCTTTAACAATCTTTTCTTTTAATCCGACTTTAAAATTAGTAAGCTTTGCTGCTATTTTTTCATCTTTTAAAGCCAGTATTTGCGTTGCTAAAATCCCGGCATTTTGAGCTCCGTTTATACCCACAGTTGCTACAGGTATTCCGGGAGGCATTTGCACAATTGCCAAAAGGGCATCAAGTCCTTCAAGTGAAGCTTTTATTGGTACACCAATTACAGGAAGTTTCGTCATTGACGCTATTACACCGGGTAAGTGTGCAGCCATGCCTGCTGCAGCAATTATTACTTCAATTCCGTTATCTTCTGCATTTTTCGCAAACTTCTCAACTTCCTCAGGAGTTCTGTGAGCTGATAATGCATTTATTTCAAAAGGAATTTGAAAATCATTTAGCACTTTTGCAGCTTTTTCCATTACAGGCAGATCCGATGTACTGCCCATTATAATGCTTACTCTTGCTTTCATAATATATATTGATAATTAATTTTCATTATTGTTTACTAATTTAGCGTGTTTTTAATTTATATCGGTTTTACCTTTTCATGAATAAAATATTAATCAAAAATAAAGAATTTAAAATATCTATTTCTCACAATCAAATAGACGATAGAATATCAGAGCTTGCAGAGTCTATAAATGGTGATTACTACAACAAGGAAGTAATCTTTTTATCCATCTTAAATGGCTCTTTTATGTTTACCTCTGATCTGATAAAAAAAATAACAGTTCAAAACAGAATTAGTTTTTTAAAGCTTGCTTCTTATGATGGGGCAACTTCAACCGGAAAAGTACAACAACTAATTGGAATTAATGAAGTTTTAAAAGACAACACGGTTATTATTCTTGAAGACATTGTTGATACTGGTAAAACATTAGAAAATATAATTAAACAAGTAAATAGTTTTGAACCTAAGGAAGTTAAAATTGCCTCTCTCCTATATAAACCAACCGCATATCGGGGTAATTTAACTATTGATTATGTTGGTTTTGAAATTCCTGATATTTTTGTTATCGGATATGGACTTGATTACGATGGCTATGGCCGAAACCTTAATGGGATTTACACATTAACAGAATAAAATTGTATTTCATTTTATATTAATAATAAATCTGAAGATATGTTAAATATTGTATTATTTGGACCTCCAGGCGCCGGTAAAGGAACACAATCAGACAAATTAATCGAGAAGTATCAATTGGTCCACCTTTCTACAGGTGATATTCTCCGCGGAGAGTTAAAGGCAGAATCGCCTTTGGGAGTTGAAGCTAAAAAGTATATGGACAAAGGAGAACTTGTTCCTGATGAAGTAGTAATAGGCATGATTGAAGGTAAACTAGACAAAAATGCTGATGCTAAAGGTTTTATTTTCGATGGTTTCCCTCGTACAACAGCCCAGGCAGAAGCACTTGATTCTTTACTAAAGAAAAAAGGTACTGCTATCTCAATTATGCTTGCCCTTGAAGTTGAAAAAGAAGAACTAATAAAAAGACTTTTATTAAGAGGTAAAGATTCAGGTCGTGCTGATGATCAGGATCAATCCATCATTGAAAATCGTATTGCTGTTTATAACAAAGAAACTGCCCCTGTTATGGATTTCTACGGATCGCAAAACAAATTAAAATCTGTAGAAGGCATGGGAAGTATCGATGATATTTTTGGCAGGCTTTGCGATGCTGTTGATGCTGTAAAATAAATCTTTAAATAATACTCTGTGTAACTTTGTGACTTCTTTGTGGGTCTTCGTGTAATAATTTCCTGTTAACGAGCTATATCACAAAGTTACGCAGAGAAGACACAAAAAATTACAGAGATGTAAATTTAAAGTTTTAATAATTTGCTGTCTTTTTGTAAGTAATTTACAATTTCAGCATCCCTCCTTATCAAATAAATAATCAAGAATCCGGTGGAAGGCAAAAAATTATCGAAAGACAGAAGATTATATGTGATTTTTGGAATAACATTAATCGCAGTGATGGGTGTTGCCAGCATTACACCTGCATTACCCAAAATAGCCAGAACTTTAGAATTAAACCAGGCTCAGATAGCATTATTGATTAGTGCTTTTACATTCCCTGGAATATTCTTGGCCCCAATTGCCGGAATTATTGCAGATAGAGTTGGAAGAAAAACTGTTTTAGTTCCAGCCTTATTCATTTTTGCTTTAGCCGGTTCTTCCATATTCTTCGTCCATGATTATCATTTAATTATAATTCTGAGAGTTATTCAAGGAATAGGGGCTGCCCCGTTAGGAGCGCTTAACACAACTTTAATTGCCGACTTTTTTGAAGGAAAAAAACGACCACAGGCCATGGGATATAACGCGAGTGTCTTGGGACTATCTACAGCCACCTATCCACTGATTGGAGGATTATTAGCTGGAATAACCTGGTATTTCCCATTTATAATGCCTCTCCTTGCAATTCCGGTTGGATTAATTGTAATATTTGGAATTGAAGAACCAAAAATTGAAAGACCTGCCAGTCTAAAACAATATTTTAAGGATATTTCAGCTAATATTTTAAAGAAAGAAATTATTGCCATTTTTATTTTAGGCACACTTACATTTATTATTTTATATGGTTCATTTATTACGTACCTTCCTTTTTTACTAAGTCAACGATTTGATTTTGAATCGCCCCAGATTGGTTTTGTTTTATCTCTGAGTTCAATTACATCTGCAATTTTTGCTACTCAGATAGGAAAATTAACCTGGAAATTCGGAGGGGTTAAATTATTAAAAACAGCCTTTATACTATATTTTGTTGTTAACATTCTTTTGCCTTCAATAAATAATATCTATGTACTTATCTTTCCTGTTTTATTATTTGGTAGCGCACAGGCCCTTAATATTCCCAGCTTACAAACATCGCTGGCAAACCTCACCCCGGATAACCAACGTGGAGCATTTATGTCAATCAACGGGATGGTAATTCGACTGGGACAAACACTTGGACCTATCGTTATTGGTGTCGGCTATTCAACAAAAGGAATTACCGGGGCTTATTACCTCAGTGCAATAGTTGCTCTTTTGGGTTTAGTAGTATTATTTACAATGATAAGCGAGAGTAAAATTAGAAGTCAGCATTAATTACTTTTAAAAATTCAGCATGTCCCTTCCTTATCGCTCATAGAATGGAAAGTCATCCCCAAAATTCATTATTAGCAGAAACATAATCAACATAAAATCAGATATTAAAAAGCAATTAATCAGCAACTTTGAATATTTAAAATTAAAACAACTATTCTTTTAATGTTGATTTTAATGTATACCTACAAAGATGACCTCCTAAATCCTCCTCATAGGAGGACTTAAAGAAGGATTACCCAAAAGGTATGACTATATTATCGTATCGAAGTAACGATAAATCCCCTACAAAGTGGATTTAGTGGGGCATTGATATTAGGAAAGCATATATTTCTATGCCCGAACTCATGCTAATTTGTATCTTCTGCATTTTTTATATTTTACCCGACAGATTCAAATCATATCTACGCGTTTTCAAGTTTAGCTCTCAAACAAAAAAATATGTTTGATAAAATTGCCCTGCATTTTAAACTTCAAAAACGCAAGGAATGAGTAATAAGAATTATTTACTATCTGTTTTAGCAACTATTGTTTTTAGCGGTTCAATAAGCGCCCAGATAATTAATCCAAAAGAAGAAGCAGAAAGACAAGGCACCAATCGTGCAAATAATAAAATAGAAGAAGGTATTGATGCCGGTTTCGATAAAATAGAAGATGGAATAGGAAGCCTTTTTAATAAGAACAAGAAAAAGAAAGGAAGCAGCTCTTCTTCGGAAGAAGAAACTTCTTCAGCCCCGAAAAAAACAGACAACAAATCTGTAAAAGATAAAGATGCTGACGCATTATTTTCTGAATATGGTATGTATCCACCCGATGGAGCAACAGATGTACCCATTCCCGCAACTTTTAAGTGGGCTCCTATGAACTCATCTGACTTTAAAGCTACAAACTACGAAGTTTATGTTTATGCTGAAGGTTATGCTGATGATAAACTGATTGGTGCGCCAAAAAATAATGAGGTTACTTCGTCTCGGCTTGAACCAAACACGCATTATACCTGGAAATACGTTGGCAAATCATCAACCGGACAATATATGCCTGGTGGCGGTGGTTCTTTTACGACTGGCGATGGTTCTGTTGCTGCACCAAAAATGGATGTTCAATGGGCTAAATTCGATTTTGTACCAGGCGATGAAGTAATTTTCGAAGATGGTCCGGATATTATGGAGGAAAACGGAGAGTTTCCCAGTCGATGGGATTTAAAAGGAGGTGTTGTTGAAATTGCCAATATGAATAGCCAAAATGTTATAATGTTCCGAAAGGGAAGTTACAGTGATGGTATTGTTCCTTATCTCAAAAATTCTAATGAAGATTACTTGCCTGATGTTTTCACCATTGAGTTTGATTGTTTCTTTGGTACAGGATATTCGGGTAGATATTTCGTAAGCTTTTACGACAGAAAAAATCAGAAATATAGTTGCGAACAATTGGACATCAATGTAAATGCAATGGAATTAGGCGATTCGGAACAAAAATACCCGGGAGAAGAACGTGGCAACAATGATGAAACAGGTGGATGGAGACATATTTCTATTGCATATACAAAAGGCAAAATGAAATGCTATATGGATGATACCCGTTTAATTAACATTCCGCATTTCGAAGGAAATCCTACTGGTTTAACTCTTGCTGCTGAAGTTTATTCTAATGATGAAACTAAAAAGTTTGTAAAGAATGTACGCATTGCAAAAGGTGGTGTTAAGTATTACGACAGAGTTCTTTCAGAAGGAAAAATCATTTGTAACGGAATTCGTTTCGATATCAATAAGGCGACAATAAAACCAGAAAGTATGGGAGCCATCAACAAGATTTACGAATTAATGAAAAAACAACCTGATATTAAATTTAGTGTTGAAGGTCACACCGACACTGATGGAGACGATGCCAGAAATCAAACTTTATCAGAGCAAAGAGCTAAAGCAGTTATGGAAAGGTTAATAGAAATGGGAATTTCAGCTGACCGCCTTTCAAGCAAAGGCTTTGGTGAAAGCAAACCAATTGCAGGAAACGATACTCCAGAAGGAAAAGCAAATAACCGAAGAGTTGAGTTTGTAAAACAATAAATATATAGGTCAATATCAATACAGAAACTAGTTAAATATTAATAAATCAAAAATTAAGTACAGTGAAAAAAGTTACAATTCAATTCCTGGCATTTCTTACAGCAGTATTCTTTTTTACTGCATGCGAAAAGGATGGAACCGATATTAAAGACGGTGATGAAGAAGGAAAATTTGAAATTACAGTAAACGGCGTAAAATACGAAGGTACAACCGTTGTTAACGGCGCTGTAATGGGTATCAGAACAGTTACAGCTGAATGTTCAGGTTTTTACTTTGGGGTAATAATTAACGAAGACCTATTTACTGTAGGTACTACCTTTGACCTTGACATAGACGGAGCAGAAATACAACCTGTTATAACTATTGGTGAGGAGGACAGTGGCAATGAGGAATCCTATTTTGCTACAAAAGGAACCATCAAAGTTGTTAGCGACACAAAAATTGAGATCGATGGAAGCTTCTACATGGGTTGGTCTGAGTCTAATCCGGAACAAGTTGTAAAAGGATATATCAGTTCAAAATAAGAATTTATATATTTACCGTCATGTATTAAATTTCAATTCACACTTGAAGTAAACCAAAAACACCTTCATAGGCTGTTCAATATAAATTGAGCAGCCTATTTTTTATTACATAATAATATTATGTGTATGTTTGACTACAATTCTGCCCGGCCCGGCGAAAATTGAATCTTCGTCGTATTTCATCAACAAGTAGTTTTCAACTACTATTGGCGTTAGACAAAAGCACTCTAATTAAAAAAGTGAAAAATGAAACATTTTTGTTAATCAGTATTTTTCACAAAAATCTAACAACAAGTATTTTAACACTAGTTTATACCTGTTAATGTTTAATTAAATCAAAAATTAACCAACAAAATTTTGAAAAAAAAAAAAAAAAAAAAGCATTATCTTAGCACTCGACTGTAAGAAAAAACAAATTTTTTATAACCACTAAAACTGATAAGACCATATGCAAAATCATATAAAGGAATAGTAAAAATTTAATTGCTGTTGGGCATGCCAGGCATGTTTGCAGCAGGGAGTTTTTTTGTGTTTTTTTTGTTGGCTCTCTAGACGCCCACAACAAGAAAAAACCCCATCCCCAAAAATCCATTTTGCGAGAACGGATAGGGATGAGGTATTAAGTAAAACATTTCAAAATTAATAAAATGAATTATTCAAAAAATATTAAATTATCTTATAAATTAAGTTCCTCAGTATTAGTTTTATCATTATTTAGTATGATACTATTTTATTCATGTGGAAAAGAAGACGATGATTCTCAACATCTAAACACGGCTAAAATAGTAAGCCAGGCTTCAAGTGACATCATGACATTTAATTCAATTGATGAATATAGAGAAGCAAAAACAGATGTTCTCCAAATGACATTTGAAGAATTAGAAGACTATGAGGAATCAAAAGGATTTACTTCAATTGGAAGAGTTGAGGATGAATTTTACAACAACATTATTCCTGAGTCTTTCAATGATATTGAGGAAGTTAAAGAGTTTACTGCCAATAATTCGGAGTATATAAAACTTGTTGAAGATGAAGAAGGGGAACAAGAACTGGTAACTATAAATGAAAACAACTCTGATCGTTATTTTATGAATAATGATGGAATGTACCAGGTTGAAGATATAGTATATAAAGTACTTAGTGATGAAGTTACATTATCAACACAAGCAAAAAATATTGATGAATTAAAACAACTTGACTTAAACAACTATAAAACAAATATTACATCTGAATTTACAATTTATACTTTAAAATCAACTGTTACAAATAATAGTCAAATTACTCTAAGATCCTCCGGTTGCGGTGAAGAGGCACGTAAATTACAAACAAATGGTAAAAACAGAACGGAAGTTAAAGCATATTATGAATACATTAAAGTAGATGGACAAGATGCAGATGAACTAGAAGTTAGGTTGCGTATTAAAAATCAGAAAAAATCTGCGTTAGTATGGTTTGCCGCAAAAAGAACAACCAGTTATGATTTACATGCAAAATATAATTTTTATAATGTAAATACCTCTGATTGGGAAACTTATCAATACGATAAGGCTGCAACTGATAATTATTTTGCAAAAAGAGAATGGAGCCTTCTGGTTGCAGATACTGATGATGATCATGATAATCACATTGATGCATATGATATGTGGTGCGATAACCCAAGCATTGATGAAATTGATATTGAATGCAATGCATCAGCATTATAGTTTTACTGAAGCTTAACTCAATAGATAAATTTCAAGAAAATGAAATCTATAATTGGTGAATACTATTGTCTTAGTAATAATAGAAAGATATAACATTAGATCCAGAATTCCCTTTTAGGAATTCTGGATCAATTATTACGTTAAAAAACATCTATATCAAACAAAATATCATGAATTTAAAAATATTATTTTCGCTGTTACTTGTTTTTATAGGGGCTGTGTCTAAAGCTCAAGACGACCCCCAAATAGATCTTAAAATAGGGTTTTCATTTTACAAAAATATATCACGTAATGAATTTAATAAAATGCCAAACCTTAATATGGAAGTTAATTATTTTATTTCCAGGTATTTAAAATCAGGCCTATACTTAGGTGCTTCATATCTCACTAATTGGAAGATGACTCGTGATTCAGTTTATAAAGTGTATGAAAGCAGCGGAGGAAGTTTAGCGGTTTATTATGGAGCAAATATTAACTTTAGTTTATTGAAAATTTTAACCAAAACTGATAATTTAAAGCTGGACTGTTATGCTTTAGCAAGAATTGGCGGGCGTTATATTTTTGCACCAGAAGATCTTTTGGTAAGTGGTAACGATTTTATTTGGGGGAGTGGACTTGGAATATCTTACCAGTTCAATAAAAAAATTGGTGCATTTGTAGAATCGATTTATGGGAACAATTATTTTGGTAGAGGATCTTATTATTCCTTTAAAGAAAAAATTGACTTTAAATATGGAATTGTTTTAAAATATTGAGGTATAACATATCTTTTAGAATTTCTTAAGAAAAAACTTTGGACAACATCTATATCAGTCAAATATTATGAATTTAAAAATATCAATTTCGCTGTTGCTTATTTTTATAGCGTCTTTGTCTAAAGCTCAAGATGCATCAAAAAAAATAGACCTAAAAATAGGTTTTGCAATGTATAAGTCCATATCGGCAGTTTCTAGTCGGGATTATTCACCAAATTTAAATGTGGATATTGAGCGTTCAATTTCTGATTTCCTGAAAACTGGAGTTTATGCTGGTGCTTCTGTTTTTAAAAACAGAAATGAAATTATTAACTGGGAAGGATATAGTCTTGCAATTTATTATGGGGCAAGTTTTACAGTAGATTTATTAAGGATAGTTGTTAAAGATAAAGACTTAAAACCAGGCCTATATGTGCTGGCAAAAATGGGTGGCCGGTTTATTTCGGCTCCGGAAGACTATTTTTATAAGGGCAACGATTTCATTTGGACAAGTGGGTTTGGAGTGTCATATCGTTTTAATAAACGCTTTGGTGCTTTCTTCGAGTCCACTTATGGAAACAATATATTTGATATGCGTGATTATTATGCTAAAAAATATAATTATACAATTCACTATACAATTAAATATAAAATTGACTATAGATATGGAATTGTTTTAAAATTTTAGCTTAAATATATGATTTAATCTACTCATGTATATTACAGGTGATTTGTGTTTGCAAACAGTGGTTTTAATAATATAATATTATGTTTAACAAAAAGATTTTTATTTACCTTCAGTTTTTTTTACTGCTTTTTACAAGCTGCCGGGAGCTGGTTTTTTCAGAATTTCCTGAAATGGAACCCGTCCCTGTTATCAATGCAGTACTTGTCCCGGGCGATTCTGTTCATGTAAATATTTCTCAGACGGCATCGATAGATACAAATAATATAGAATATATAAATAATGCTACCGTGATATTTTACGAAGATTCCAATTATTTGGAAACATTGGAATATATAGACAATGGATTGTACAGGGGTAATTCAATTGTGAAGGAAAACAAAACCTATCAATGCGAAATAGACATCCCATATTTTGGGACTTTTAAATGCAGCACAAAAGTACCAGTTCCAGAAAAAATAATAGATTCTGAGTTATTAGAACAAGCCAATATAGATGAAGAAGGTTTTACTTATCCCTCAATGGATGTATTATTTACCAATACCCCGGGCAACGATCAATATTTTGATGCAAAAATAATTCTATATAATGGAGATAATATTATTGATGCATATGTCATGGATCACACCGACCCTGTTCTTTTGAACGAAGGTTTTCCGCTATTTCTATTTTCGAATGAGATTATTGACGACACCCTGTATACAATAACATTAAACTTTACCACCTGGAGTATGTCTGGTTCACAGGGTAGCTTAGAAACAGATCTGTATCCAATGATTGTTGAATTAAGAACGGTGGATGAAAGTTATCATAAATATGTAAGGCAATTGTATTTGTATAATTTAGGCAGGTACCCCGAGTTTTCACTGGCAAGTACCCTGGCATACCCCTTATATTCTAATATTGATAATGCTTATGGCATTTTCACCTCGTATGCTGTTCACGCAACTGATACCATTTATCCTTCAACAGGATGGAACAATTATGAGTAAAACAATCATTTCTAATCATTCATAGAGGAATGGTTATTTCTTTCATGCAGTACTAAGTGAACATTAAAAAAATATTAATAAACACATGAAATTTAACAAAACACATTACTTCCTGCTTTTGATTTTTTTAAGCACAACTTTTGTCAATATTGTGGCACAGAGTCGTGTATCGGGATTTGTTTCAGATAATAAAACAGGGGAAAAACTGGTCGGATCCCATGTCTTTTTTAAAAATTCTGGTAAGGTTCTTTTAGCAGATAATAACGGGTATTTTTCATTTATAAATACAGAAGATAGTCTGTTACAAGTTACATTTGTTGGGTATAATACAAAAACAATTGGCATAGATCCGGCAAAAGACACAACCTTAATGGTTTTGTTAGAACCCGGGAATGAAATTGAAGAAGTTGTGGTAAGAGCCGGGCTTAAGCAACAATTTAACATGGAAACCCTGAGCACTATTGAAATAAATTCATTACCGGCACTATCCGGAAAACCTGATGTAATGAAAGCCATGCAATTACTTCCCGGAATAAACGCACAAACAGAAGGCTCCAGCTTGATCTTGGTTCGTGGTGGCAACCCCGGCGAAAATTTATATTTATTCGATAATGCATCAATACTTTATGTAAATCATTTAGGCGGGTTAACTTCTGTTTTCAATCCAGATATGATTAACACAACAAAAGTTTACAAAGGGGGATTCCCTTCACGTTATGGAGGAAAGCTGTCTTCGGTATTTGATATAACCCAGCAAGAGGGAAATACATCTAAAATTAAAGGGGCTTTAAGCCTGGGAGTTACCGATGTTTCGTTTTCTGTGGATGGCCCTACGAAACTCAAAAATTCGAGTTTTATGGTTACGGGAAGAAAAACCATGGTAGATGCTCTAATGTACGGTTTTACAAGCTTGCCCTTCTATGAAGATTACTCTTTTTTCTATGGCTTTCATGATATCAATGGCAAATTTTCCTGGAAGCCGGATTTAAAAAACAGCCTGCATTTAAATTTTTACCAGGGGGATGATTATTTACGTTATTGGTCCAATCCTAAAGGTGATTATGCTGATAATGAAGATCAGACTTACAAAATTTCTAATGTTTGGGGAAATACAATGTCTTCAATAAACTGGAAACATAATAATGAAAAGGGGTTATTCGTAAACAGTGGCGTTGCATCTAGTTACTACCGTCTAAAAGAATCAAAGAAATATTCGATTAACAGTGAAGACGAAACAGTCAATAGTAAGGAAAAATATCGCGCCTCGGTTGCAAAAACATCAGTTTATTCTGACTGGAGATACAGACTGTTACAAAACTGGGAATTAAATTTTGGGCTTCAAGAGGAATTGTTATTTCACAATCCAAATTATTTTGAATATTCAACTGGAGAGATCTTTAATCCAGAAAAAAATGAATCTTATTTAAACAGTTCTTTATACCTGGAAAATATAATTGACTTTTTTTTAGATAGTAAGGCGAGAATTGGAGCAAGGACAACCTTGTTTTCTAAAGACAACTATTTTTTATTGAAATTTGAACCCCGCATTAATATTGATTTTAGTATAAGAAATAATCAATCCATCAATGTTAGTTATATGCGTGTCAATCAATATGGCCACTTGTTATTTACCCAAGGGGAAATTATGAACAATGAAGTATGGGTTGGGGCGGATAAAGATTTACCACCATCATATTCAGACCAATTTTCGATTGGGTGGAATAGCATTCTGCTCAAAAATGTACAATTAGAAATTAACGCTTATTATAAAACGCTTCGAAATTTGGTAACCCTACAAGAGGGATATACTAGCATTGCCGGCGATAAATACTGGAAAAATAAAATTGAAGGAAATGGCAGGGGTGATGCAAAAGGTATAGAGATCTCATTAAATAAAAAATCCGGAGTTTGGACAGGCTTTCTTAATTACACCTATTCATTGGCAAACAGGCAATTCAATACCGTAAATAACGGGGAAACATATACCTATGATTTTGAAAGGCCTCACGTTGCTACATTAAACATTAACAGAAAGCTGGGTGAAAAATGGAGCATGAGTGCCGTTTGGACTTACCAGACAGGGCTTCCTTACACACCCGCAATCGGGCGGCAATATTCAGCATGGTTTGACGCAAGCATTGAAGAAGACTACAGTTATGAAACGTTAATTTATGGCGAAAAAAATAGCGCCAGAATGGAGGCTTACCACAGAATGGATGTTTCTGCTCAATATCATAAAAAAACAAAACGAAAGCAAAATAATGCCGTTTGGACATTTAGTATCTATAATATCTACAACCGAAGGAACCCTTATTATTATTACTATAATTCTAATGATTCAGATTTATTCCTTGACCAGGAAGAGTTTGGGGCATCTCCATTAAATTTATATAAGATGAGTATTTTTCCTATTATACCGTCGATTTCTTATAAAGTATTTTTTGGAAGTAGAGAAACTAAATCAAAAAAGGATAAACAAAATTCTAAAAATTGGCTTTATCTTACTGATTAGAAGTTAAAGAGAATGGAGCTTTTGCAATAACAGATGCGTATGGCTATTTCTTTTTTTCTTCAAAGGTGATGGCCGATACACCCCCGTTCGGCGAAGATTGAATCTTCGTCGTATCTTAACAAGTAATTTTCAACTACTATTGGCGTTAGACAAAAGCACTCTAATTAGTGCCGGCAAGAAAAGTAGCTTTTTTTGAGATTGTCGCCTAAAAAATCCCAAATTGGGAATTTATTTTGATAGCTTCTTTCACACAAAATATTCTTCAGTATCAAAAAATATAGATTTATTGTGAAAAATGTTAGCTACCAACCGGAAAAGGCATATTTTTGCTCGTAAGAGCGCATAAGTATCCTGTTAAATGCAGATTAATAGATGTTTATGCGGTTTTATTAAGCAGCTTGCTTGACTTGGGCATCTTCAATTTTCTGTCGTTGTTGGGAAATTATGTGCTCCCCAATTTTTTTCAGATTGAAGGAACAAACGGCTAAGCCAATGTACCTTTTAAAATGCCCATAGCCCTTGTCGGGACAGCGATCTAAGCCTCTGTGCTCCAGTTCGTTAATATTTGATTCAACTGCGCTGTGTTTATTTCGGTTACGAATAAATTTAGGTTGGTGTTCTTGTTCGTATTCTTGTTTGTTACATTTTCCTTTTTTAGGAAGAACCAGTGTTTCAACACTCTCTGATAATAGGTTTTTATTTGTTTTGTTCCAAAAACCTTTGTCGAAGCTCCAGCTTTTTACCTGGTAACTAGTTAATATGCGTTCCGCCAACCCAGAAACTATTTCTGAGTCAGATTCGTGATCCATAATATGGTAATCGACAATTAAGTTAAACTGGTCAGTAGTAATGGCAACTTTCTTACCCAATTCAACATTAGGGCGCATTTTCCCTTTGGTAACCCATTCGGTATACTGCTCGAAGATGGAGAACATCTTTTCTTCATGTGGGATTTCTTCCCCTTTTATTATTCGTCTCTCAACCAAGCTTATGTGTTTTTGCAGTAACTCCATAAACCGTTCAAGCTCCATAAATATTATAGTATCGATTATATCGGCCTGGGGGAAGTTCCCCTTCTCTTTTTCAATTTTTGCATACAGGGCTTTAGCTTTAGCAAGGTAATTTTTTGCGCACTCCTTAATACGATCAGTTTTTCCTTTGCCTCCGGATGCACTGGCCCTTCCTAACGCCCGCATTTTATTTTTTAAGTCGCTGCGCCAGTTTTTTATTTTTCGCCATCCCGGTAGGTTGTGCTTATCCTGTAACTTGGTAACCATGTCGATACTTTTCCTGGCGCTGTCCCACAGTAGATTATAGTCGGTTGGGAAATGAACATTGCTCTCTACAACAAAACTATCAGTTTTTAAGCACAATGCTGCCACCTCTTTTTTTTTTAAACACTTCGTGTCCAAATTCTACGATAATAGTATTAAGCTCTTGTACTGTTTCATTGGTCAAAAGCCCAACATTATCAATAATGCTCTGGTAACCAAACTCTTGTTTCCCTGCGCCAAACTCGCTTTCAACACCTAGAATCTGACGTACCATACTGTCATAATTTGCAATATGATGCAGGTCATCATAGCTAATATTTTGACAAAGACGGACTTGTGAAAGGACAAATATTTGCCAAAGGTTCATTCCAGGACGCCCCATGTTATTGTTGCTTGAAAGTATTTTATCCTCAAGCACCTGAAACACTCTTTCGTTCCATTTTGGACTGATAAATATTTCTTTTAGCGCTGCACATAAACCTGGTAATGCCCCACTGCGTTTTTTTGTTGGAATTATTGTGTCCTGAATTAATAGTCGCCCAATGGTAATTTCTTGCTCGAATCTTTTTCTCATATTCTAACCTGTTTGAAAAGTAGCCTCGAAATACTCGAATCTAAATTAATTAATAAGTTGAATATCTGTATTTTAATTAAATTAAGCAACTAAAACCCCGTAAAGATTTAACTTAGTTATCAACAATAACACATTGAATATCAAACAACTTCAGATTTCTGGGCAGGAACTAATTAAAAAAGTGGAAAATGAAACATTTTTGTTAATCAGTATTTTTCACAAAAATCTAACAACAAGTATTTTAACACTAGTTTATACCTGTTAATGTTTAATTAAATCAAAAATTAACCAACAAAATTTTGAAAAAAAAAAAAAAAAAAGCATTATCTTAGCACTCGACTGTAAGAAAAAACAAATTTTTTATAACCACTAAAACTGATAAGACCATATGCAAAATCATATAAAGGAATAGTAAAAATTTAATTGCTGTTGGGCATGCCAGGCATGTCTGCAGCAGGGAGGTTTTTTGTGTTTTTTTTGTTGGCTCTCTAGACGCACACAACAAGAAAAAACCCCATCCCCAAAAATCCATTTTGCGAGAACGGATAGGGATGAGGTAGTTATGTATAAAAATTCAAAATTAAATAAAATGTTTAGAATTAATTCTAAGAATATAAAATTAAAATTATCTGTATTTCTTATGTTGATTGTTTTTATCTCTGCCTGCGAAAAAGAGGGTAAATTAGATGAAACTTCGAATAGTATAAATTATGAAAATGGAATTTTAGAGTTTAAAGATACTCAAGATCTACAAAGAACGATTAAAAGTTTAAGTGCTATGTCTAATACGGAATACATAGAATGGCAGAAAAATCAAAATTTTGTGTCGGTTCGCACAAAATTGGATAGCATCTATCATTTGTTTGATAATGAAAAACATGTCAATGAAGAGGAATATATTAATGAGATTGCAGAGGATAATAAAAAGTGGGTTGAGTTTGTTGTTGATGAATATGGGGAAAAATGTTTGTATCCAATTGTGAAAGATAATGACTATGCATCGATATTAAATAGCGATGGAATTTGTATTGTGGGAGATAAGGTACTTAAGGTTATTGGAGACTATAAAATTATGGCTCCAATGTCAGAACTTAATAATGTAATTGCAACAAATAGTATTGAAGGTATAGGAAAAAATAATAAATGGGAAGTTGAGCGCTATATGTATCCTGTTTCCCGTGCTATGAGATCTACAACTGACAATAATCCGACCGATGAATTGCAGACAAGCACAACATATAAAAACAGTAGTTGCAGTAAAGCCAGACGATGTTTTATTCAAATGGTGCTACTTCATAATCTTGATGGAAGTGAGCATACGATACAACTTCGAACCCGGTTAACGTCAGAAAGAAAATATGCTTGTGTATGGGTCCATTATTGGACAGGTTTGAGTGGGCAGAATATAAGCTGTCGAGCTAAAGTACATAGTGCAGGAGATAATGAATGGAAAATAAATGAAATTGGGCCTTTTCCGATAACTGAGCAAGGTGATAATTGGAGCGTTCAAAGAACATGGGATTGTATTGTGTTTGATGACAATACTTTAGATTGCAACGATCCATTCTTTCTGGAAGCTTACGGTGAAGCTACATCAAGAGGTGTAAACGGGCAGTGGGCTATAATTGATTATGAATACTAATTAGGTTTAATCATTTTAATAGAAGCTGTCTATAAAGTCATAAAAAATAGAAGTCCATGTATTTCTTCTCTGTGGAACTTTTTGTAACCTCTGTGTTATAGTTCTTTAAGGCTATACAACAGAGAGCCGTAGAGGAGACACAAACACAAAGACTTTTTAGATAGCTTCTTTAAATGATTTATTAAAAAATATGAGAAAGCAACTTTTAATAATTAGTTTATTGTTTTTTTCTTGTGATTTAATTTTTTCACAAGACTTTAAGCTTGGTATTCAATCAGGGGCATCCTTAAATTTTCAAACGGTAAATAGCAAAATTCGAAATTCTATTACGAAGCAAATAGAGTATAGAGGGCTTGGGCAAGACTATGACATGGGATTATGTTATAATTTGGGGTTGACATTAGAAACTGATATAACTAAAAGAATAAGCGCTGACCTATCTCTTGAATATATGTTAAAAAGGGTAAGGGTAAATTATAAACCGGAAGGTCATCCGGAAAAAAATAGATACCTTTTTGATTTAGATTATAGTTATCTTAAAATTCCTGTTGTTTTTAAAGTAGAAAAGACAGAACATTTTTTTTATGATTTAGGTCTTGTAAATAATTTTTTGATAAGCTATCAGAAAGACAAATTATTTCAAACGCTAATGGAGCAAAATATTAAAGAAATTAATAGTTATAGTTTAGGATTTATTGCCGGGATGGGATTTTCGGCTTATAATAACTTTGATGTTTTTATACATGGGGAAACAGATTTAACTCCTTTTCTTACCACTTCTGATTATGGTGGAGACCGGTACTATCCTTTTAGATTTCATAACATAACGATAGGTTTAAGATATTGGTTGTATAACAACACAAAAGATTAATTTTTTTATACTACAAATTTTAATGAAATCAGTAAAAAAAATATGGTTGTGTTTTTTTCTTTTACAATATATAGTTGAATTATTTTCTCAAACATATAATGTAACCGGATTTGTAAAAAGTGAATATACAAATGAACCAGTTATTTTTGCATATTGTTATAGTGATGATTTAAAATTCCATACAATTTGTAATGAAGATGGTTTTTTTCATTTAAAAATACCTGGTCAGGAAATAAAATTAATTTTTTCTCATGTCAGTTATGAATCAGATACAATTGTGTTGAAAACAATTAAAAAGGATACAACATTATTAATAGGATTAAAAGATCTGACTTTAGATGAAGCAGTTATAACATCAAAAGAAACTAGTTTTATCGATCAATCTATTACAGGTAAGATTACTATTTCACCGTTAGTTATTCGTAATTTACCATCATCACTTGGTGAACCTGATTTGATAAAAACAATCTCTTTTTTACCAGGTGTAAGTACAGGCAATAAGCTTTATTCAAATTTGTATGTACGAGGTGGTGGACGTCAAAATAATTTAATTCTGGTTGACGATGCCCCAACTTATAATTCGAATCATGTTTTTGGGCTTATCTCTGTTTTTAATGCAGATGTAGTTCAACAGCTTGATTTCTACAAAAGTGACTTTCCTGCACGCTATGGTGGAGCAACATCCTCAATAGTTGATGTTTACATAAAAGAGGGGAATTTCTCGGAGTATTCAGGAAAATTAAAAACAAGTATTTTATACTCAAAATTATTTGCAGAAGGGCCTATAATAAAAGACAGGTTTTCTTTCTTATTATCAGGAAGGTGTTCCTATTTTGATATGCTTATGATTCCTTTTTATAGTTTATATAATACATCTGGTAATATAAGTTTTCCGGGGTATCGATTTTACGACATAAACTCTAAGATAACATATAAGCTTTCTCCCAATCAAAAAATAAATTTAAGCTTTTTCCATGGTAATGACAGATATTCGGTATTCGACAAAAACAAATACGATACAAAGCCATATAACAGCGAAGTAAAGAATCATTCCAGGAATACAACACTTTCAATGCAATATAAAACCCGTTTTTTTAGTACATCCTATTTAAGGTTGTCCGCAACCTACTCAAAATATAAAAATATATTTGATTCATCTTGGGAGACAAAAGATACTGTTGATAGAGAGGGGAGTGAAAACTATTATTTTAGTAGTATTGAGAATTTAAGTTTTAAATCGCAGATAGATTTTAAACCCGGAATAAACCATGATATGAAAGTTGGGTGGAAGAGTTCTTTGTACTACCTGCAACCAGGTTACTCTAAAACCCATACAGTTTCCCCTGCTGAAGACATAAATTATGTTTCAGGTGATAAAAAGTTATTAAAAGCAATTGAAAATGTTTTTTATATCGAGAATGATTATAGTATATCAGATAAGTTTGTTTTAAATACAGGACTGAGAAATGTTCTTTATAAAAATGATATTACTGTATGTTATTTAGAACCCCGTATTTCCTTGCGTTATAAGCCAAAAGACAACCTGTCGTTTAAATTGGGCTATTCCCTTATGAATCAAACGCTACAATGTATAACAAATAACACACAACAAACAGGGAGCGAATTTTGGCTTTTATCTAATGCAAAATTTCCTTCGGAGATTTCACATCATTACAATACAGGGTTTTCAATGAAACTTCCTTATAATATTGAATTAACTACAGACTTGTATTTTAAAAAAGGTATGAATTCTATATATTATAATTTTGTAGGGATCGATCAGAATTTTCTTGACAATTATAATGAATTAATATACCGTAATGGCAAGAGTTTAGGCTATGGAGCCGAAATAATGCTAAGAAAACAAACAGAAAGATTTCAGTCATTATTTGCCTATACATTTTCGAGGAGTTTTATAGAGTTTGATGATTTAAACCAAGGCAAAAAATTCCCAACTCAACAAGATAAATTACATGATATTTCTTTTGTTTTTTTGTATAAACTGAATGATATTAATTCTTTCAATGTAAATTTTACATTTAATTCAGGGGCTCCAATAACTTTACCTGTTGCATATATTAACCAGTCAACTTTCTATGGAGGGTATTATGTGTATGATGGTATTAATAATAAAAGATTACCAGCATTTCACAGATTAGATGTTTCCTGGGTAAGAACAAAATATACAAGAAAAAACCGTAAACGAATTTTTTATTTAAACTTATATAACGCATATGCAAAGCAAAATGCTGTATATATGTTTTTTGCAAATAATAAAGCTTACAAAACAGCGGTAAATTTAATAATTCCAAGTATTGGTTATGAATGGTATTTTTAAAAATAACTTAATTTTTTTAGTATTTATGTCTGTAACATATTCTTGTCAAATAGAGAAAGAATTTGATTATGATGATACTTTTCCCGAATCTAAACTTGCTGTTTTTGCATTGATAAATGAAGAAAACATAGAAGTAGAGGTTAGAAAAACACTTGAGCCTTTGTCAATAAATTCGGCTGATAGTGTTGAAGATATTAAAATATCTCTTTATGAAGATACAATCTATTTGTTTGATTTAATAAAAATCACTTCTTATACCTACAGATCACCAGAGAATTTTAAACCATTAAATACCAAAAGTTATAGCATTTCCGTTGCTGCCAATGAGTTTGAAACAGTACAATCGTCCTACCAGTCATTACCTCAAAAGATCTCTATTGATACTTGTTGGTTTAAAAAATATAGCCAATATACTATGCTATATACAAGTTTTACAGATCCTTATCCTGAAGGAAATGGATATTATCTCGGATCTATATTATACTCTAAAGGAGAGGAAATGGATGGGGAAAATTTTATTGATCCGCTAGGTATATTTAATGACTTAACTTTTGATAATTCTCAATATACTACTGAAAAAGAAATATATATAAAGATCTACGAATATGATTATGAGAAAGAGGAGATTCTTAGATATACGGCTGATTCTGCAATTATTACACTTTATTCCTTGTCTGAAGAGTTTAAAAAATATTTAGAAAGTTTTGAAAATTATGATATGTCCAATAGATCTCCAATATATGAACAGCCTTTCCAAATTTATTCGAACATTGAAAATGGTTATGGGTTTATTGGAGCATATTGTATTGATAAATATACAATTATTTTTAATAATGATAGTATATAGCTTTTTACCTCGCCACCGATCCAAAATCCATTAAAAGTTCTACATTTTTTTCAATGGTATTGCCAACAACAACAATATCAGCACCTGCTTTAAACGTGTTTTCAACTTCTGTTTTGTTTGTAATGCCACCTCCCCGTCCGGCGAAGATTGAATCTTCGTCGTATCTTAAGTAGTTTTCAACTACTATTGCCGTTAGACAAAAGCACTCTAATTAAAAAAGTGGAAAATGAAACATTTTTGTTAATCAGTATTTTTCACAAAAATCTAACAACAAGCATTTTAATACTAGTTTATCCTTGCTAATGTTTAATTAAATAAAAAATTAACCAATAAAATTTTGAAAAAAAAAAAAAAAGCATTATTTTAGCACTCGACTGTTAGAAAAACAAATTTTTATAACCACTAAAACTGATAAACCCATATGCAAAATCATATAAAGAAATAGGTGAAATTTAATTGCTGTTGGGCATGCCAGGCATGTTTGAAGCAGGGAGGTTTTTTGTGTTTTTTTTGTTGGCTCTCTAGACGCACACAACAAGAAAAAACCCCATCCCCAAAAATCGTTTTGCGAGAACGGATAGGGATGAGGTATTATGTAATAACTTTTCAAATGTAATTAAAATGAAAATTAAAATTTATTTAGGAATCTGTTTTTTAGGAATTTTAACAATAGCATGTAATGAAGATATTGTGAATGATGAGGTTTTTGAGGTTGAACCTTTAGTAGAAGTTATAGATAACATACTAAAATTTAGAGACTTTGAGAGTTATCAGAATATAATGGATGAACTTCAGAGAATGTCAGAGAGTGAACTTGAAGATTGGGAGATTGAAAATAATTTTTATAGTTCTATGAGGAGAAAGTATGCTGAGATAGAGAATATGGAGGATAGTGTTGAGAGTGATATTATACCATGGCAATTATTACCAGATCCTTTTATTGCAACTGTTGTTAATTATAATGGAGTATTTATGATTGCAGACACAATACATATTATAAGAGAAAATGATGAAGTGTTGATTTTAGATGGTGATTTTGATAAATTAAGAATTATTGAAAATTCGGATACAAAAGAAATATTCTCTAATGTTAAATATATAGATATTCAAAATACTGAAATCATAAATAAAATAGAATCAAGAAAAATAGGTCCTCATTATGATAATTGGATTATTAAAGTTAGTAATCCCTGCGGTCAATCTAACTTAAGTACGCATTTGAAAGCTAGAAGATTTTCTTCTTCTGTTTATTCAGTTGTAGGAGTTCGAATGACTGGCAGAAAACATAAAGATGGTCAATGGCGTGATGATAAAATTGCTTATGGGAAATTGACAGGTGAAGGGTGGATACATGGTTATTCTCCTAATGGATATTATAATTCAAATAATCCATGGATTCTTACAAGTCAAAGTGAGGTAGGACGTAATGAGAAAAATATTTCTAAAAATTTAATGACTTGTTATGGTTATTGGACTTATGATGATGTTTATATTTTAGCTACTTATCAGGTTGACGATTATGAGTGTGGTTGCGGAGATCAATTTTTTCAAATTAAGTGGCATGATAAAGCGTCAAATGAATTAGTATATAAAACTACAGGTACGATAGATAATTTACATTAGAATTTTGGCTGCTTCAGGATTTTTTTCTGAAGCAGCTTAATATTCAAACAATTTTTTCGTTATTAATACTATAGTAAAATGAGAAAAATAGAAATAATATTTATTATAATATTTTTTTGTAATTGTACTGTTTCTCATCAGTCAATTGATCCATCAGGCTTAGAATACACATACAACTATGATGCTAGTTTGCCTTTTCTTTTTATTCCTTTAAATGATAGCCGGGAGGGCGATTTCATGCAAAGAAAATACAAACGAAAATTAAATAGAAAACAGATACAGGTTGTCCCTTTAAAAGTAATCAACCAAACAGACTCTGTTTTTGTATTCTCAAAAAATACAGTTGATGTATTAGTAGATTTTGAATTAGTTGAGATAATGGATAAGCAGCTTTTTTTAAAAAAAATAAAACAAAAAGCCGGTTCTTCAATTCCTTGTTTTGTTATCGGTTCATGGTTTCTTTCCGGTTATTTTTTGTCATCATACCAATCTACGTTAGATAAGAAATATATATTAACAGATAAAAACATATTAATCCCTTATCTGCTGGGAGCAGTAAATATAGGATTAACATATCGGGCGAATAAGAAATTATCTTCAAACCTGGAAGATATCTATCTTGATAATAAAGAAATAGCCCCAGGAGATACGATTTGTGGGATTTTTGCAATTAAAAATGAGAGTGAAATAAATAAAGTTTTAATCCGCACAAAAGATGAAAAATAGTCCTATTCATTATGTATTGGGACTTATTGTCTTTTTTGCATGTACACGAGAAAAATTAATTGAAAAAGGACTGCCACCATTCGTAGAAAAACTTGCTGTTTTTTGTGCGCTGACTCCTGGTGATAGTATAAAAGTTCATGTGGAACTAACAGCTCCTTTAAATGGAGAGGCAACTAAACCAATGGATTTTTATGTTTTTGATGCAAATGTTTTATTAGAGGATGATTCAGGGGGAAGTATATCATTGCCTCTTATTGATTCGAATGATGCTATTTATGGTGTTTCTCAATCTGAGTTTGAAATTAAGAAAGGGAATACGTATTATTTAAGTATAACTACTCCTAATGAAGAATTTGTTTATGCAACAACAAGAATTCCAGAAAAAGCTGCTGCCTGGCAAAGTTATGAGATAACGAGGGAGACTTCTCAAGACCTGGATTTGGGGGAATATGTCCCGGGGGTTGAAATTACAGGTAAGTGGGAGCCATTATCGGGCGATGAATTTGGATATCTTGTAGAAACAATAAAATATAGTAGGTACGATTATCTTGATACTACAAAAACAGAATTTGAAGTTCAAAAAGATTATAGTAACATAAGTTCATTTAGTGAAATAGAATGGGCAGGCTCTTTCTTGTCGTATAGTATTGAAACAGAGCTGGAACACACCTATGCTGCACCAAAAGCTATATGGAAACTTTATAAACTAGAATCATTTCTGGTTACAATGAATGAAGATCTTATAAAATATGAAAATATGTTTCAGTTAATGCTGGATATATATGATTATACAGGGGGAGGTGATTTTACAGAAGTTTATACGGGGATAATCCCGGAGTTTTCCAACATAGAAGGTGGTATAGGCATCTTTGGAGCTTACCTAACTGACAAGGTAAACATGGAATTTAATATTGAATAGTATGAAAAGGGGCTTTCTAATTAGTATATTTTTTATGCTGACTCTTAACGTTTTATGCCAGTATAATTTTCATGTAGTACGAGGGAATATTATTAATGAACAAACTGGTTTATTCGTAAACGGGGCTACAGTTACTATACCCCTTTTAGAAAAAACATTAGTAACAAATGATGAAGGATATTTTGTTCTTGGAATACTAAAAGGAGAATATATCGTAACTGTTGTTCATCCGGATTTTAATGTTAAACAAATGCTCCTTACTATTAATTCTGATACGACACTTAGAATTGAATTATCTCCCCTGCTGCGTTCATTAAAAATTAATGAAGCAGTTATAACGACTAATGAAATAAACAAGTTGGAAATTCAACAGATGGGAATAGAGAGGATTACACCTAAAACATTTAACAGGTTACCAGTTATGGCAGGAGAGAAGGATCCGGTAAAGGCTTTCTTCTTATTGCCAGGGATTCAATCGGGCACAGAAGGTACGGCAGATTTGTTTGTTAGAGGAGGAACTCCGGATCAAAATCTATATCTTTTAGATAATACGCCAATGTATAATTCAACTCACTTGATGGGATTTTTGTCTTCCTTTAATCCACTTTCATTGGGGCAAATTGATTTGTATAAAGCAGGTTTTCCCTCTAGATACGGTGGGCGGTTATCATCAATCTTAGATGCTGTATCAAAGAAACCCACCTATACAGATTTTAGCGGGACTATTAATATGGGGATTTTATCCTCAAAAGGAAATATTGAAGCTCCTATAATAAAGGATAAACTTAGTTTTTTGATTTCAGGCAGACGAACTTATTTTGATCTTATTTCAAGAATAGCACAGGGAAACAAAAATTATTCTTCATTGAATTTTTATGATATTCACCCCAGGTTGTCTCTCTGTCTTGAAAAACATGAAATTGATTTATGGAGTTATATGGACAGAGACTTTCTTTATACAATTGATAAAGTTTCTGAAAACAATCAAACGAAAGATTATCTGTATAAGCGAAATAAGTTAACAACATTTAGTTGGAAATATGAGCCAACTGAAAATCTTAGAAATTTATTTCATATCTCAACAACAGGGTATGATTTTCAGATGAAAGATATTCTGGAAACTCCAAACAAAGAAAATAATAGGACTTCAGATTTTAAGTCAACAATACATGATTTTTCAATCAAAGATATTATTGAAGGGAAACAGGAAAAAATTGAATGGGAGATTGGAGGAGAGTTTATCAATCATCACTATGTGCCGGCTTCAATTAAATATGTTGATTCGGATAGTATAACAAGTATAGATAAAATATCTAGGTCAAAAAATAAAGAGATAAATGTTTTTGCTAGTTTGAATATTGCTGTAAATGAGGCAATCAATTTTAAGCTAGGTCTTAGAAATTCAAATTTTATCAATAGGGGCAAATCAAAGAGTTTTATTGAGCCTAGAATTTCTCTAAGTACTAATATTAAAGAAAATGCAAAAATAAAAACATCCTATTCACGAATGAGTCAACCTATGCATCTCTTAAGTACCCCGGGACTAGGAAGACCAGTAGATTTATGGATACCGGTAAATTCATATCTAAAACCGGAGACATCAAACCAATTTGCAATTGGATACTATCATAACAAGAGTATTTTAAAACAAGATTATGTTTTTACTGTAGAAACATATTTTAAGAACATGAACAATATTATTGCTTATAATGATGGGTACAGTTCTCAGCATCTCACCTCTACTTATATGCCGGGAAGTATTTCTTTAGATAAAATAGTTACACAAGGAAAAGGCCAGTCCTATGGCATTGAGTTTATGGCTGATAAAAAAACAGGAAAATTTTCAGGATGGCTGAGTTATACACTATCCTGGACACGACATCAGTTTGATGAATTAAATAATGGAGAGCCTTTTTACGCACGATATGACAGGAGACATGATATATCCATAGCAGGATTTTATAAAATTAATAATAAGTCTGAAATTTCTTTTAATTGGGTGTTTGGAACAGGGCAGGCGCTTACACTACCAGTTGCTTCTTTCTCTGGTTTAAATTTTGATTATTCAGATGAGAGCCCGGCTACATACAATGATATATTATCATACAGTTATCTTCTGTTATATGAAAACAGTGAGAGAAATGCATACAGAATGATTCCATACCATCGTTTGGATATTAGCTATAGAAGATTTATCGATATGGGGAAAAATAAAGGAATTTTAGAATTAGGTTTATATAATGTTTATAACCGGCAAAATCCATATTATTATTACACCAGTAATGTTTATGGAGGACGCGATGAACAGGATGGGGCTGCTTTAAATAAACGTGGTGTATACTCAGTATCTGTTTTTCCTATTCTGCCATCGGTTTCTTTTCAATATTCTTTTTAAAAATAAATGCTTTTTAATGTAGAGTGTGTTTTTCGTCATATCTTGTATCTTAACAAGTAGTATTTTACTTTTAATGCAGGGAGTAAGGATAAATCATGCCAATAACTAATAGAATACTGAAATTGCCTTTCACTTTGTTTAATACACCTTAGCTTTTTTTAATAATTTTTTTTATTGTGTTTTACAAATTAAGAATCAATATTTGCAAAAAAAACATGAACACACACAAAAAAACAAATACGTTAAGTATAGTAATATTATTATTTACAATCCAAAACCAACTCTTCGCCTAATCCATCTCCGGTTTTGTTTACGACAGCACTACATATGAACCTTTAATTGGAGCTACACTAGTTGTCAAAAAAGGTGAAGCTTTTACGATAACTGACGCGTATGGTCATTTTTCTTTTTCATCAAAAGTAATGGGTGACACGATTCAGGTTTCTTATGTAGGTTATAAAACAAAAAATCAGGAAGTTAATCAAAATGGGATGACACTGGTTTATTTAACCGGTGGTTCTGTGTTAGAAGAAGCGGTTGTAAAAGGTGTCCATACAATAGACCGGGTTGTAAATAACGCTATTGTTTTAAAACCCAAAATAAGCAGTCCTGTAATCGGGATGGGTGGAGAAGCAGATTTATTAAAACAACTGACTCTGTTTCCCGGTATTTCTCAGGGAAAAGAAGGCTCTTCTGATATGTTGGTAAGGGGTGGCTCTTCTGATCAAAACTTATTTCTTATTGATGGCGCCCCGGTTTTTAACACCGGCCATATGTTTAATTTTCTGTCTGTTTTTCCTACTAACGCCATAAACCAGGCAACCGTATATACTTCTTATTTTCCACCGGAATATGGCGGGCGGATATCATCCGTGGTCGATTTACGAATGAAAGAAGGAGAGGGAGATCGCCTAAATGGCGCTGTAGAGCTGGGACTTCTTTCTAGCAAAGCCCTTGTCCAGGGAACGATAGGAAAAAAACTCACCTATCTTGTGAACGTCCGTACCTCTTATTTCGATTTGTTAACTCTAGGCAAGACAAGGGAGTTTGAAAAAACAAAAGAAAAATATTTAAAAGAAGATCCGTCTGTTCTTTATGAAGCAACAGAAGAATATTCTTCTCCTGATATGGAAATAACGAAATATCATTATTACGATGCTTTGGGTAAACTTGTATACCGTTTTAATGAAACAAGCCAGTTACGCCTTAGTTGTTTTGTAGGGGGCGATGCTTATAAAAGCGGCTATATGGATTTATGGTCGTTGGAAGAAGGTACATGGAGAATGGAACCTTATATGTTATCGGCTTCCTACTTAAAATCTTTTGGAAGTAAAGGATTATTAGAAATAAAAACTTTTCAGAGCGGGATAACTAATACATGGGATATATCAGAAAATTATTATGATAATAGTTATGTTGGGGATACAGCAGGGGGCTATGGATATGTATATTATTTTGATGGAGCAATGAAGTCGTCTGAAAAAAACAGCCTAAAAATAAATGGTGTATCGGTTAATTTTAAATATCCACTTTTAAAAAATGTGAACATCCAAATTGGGATAGAAGCAAAACAAAATTACTACAGCATTGGAGAATACCATGTTGTTAGTTATGATTCTTTGTTTAGTGACAACGAAGAAACAATCGATCTTTTACCCGATAAATTGGAATTAAGCCAATATGCTGGCTATGCAGGAGTTGAAATGAGGCCATCGGAAAGAATCTTGGCTAATTTTGGGATAAGAGCCAGTTATTATGCATATGACAATAAATATTCAAAAAATTATGAGCCCCGCCTCTCAGTTGGATACGATTTAGGGAAGCCAGGAATAATAAGGGCTGCATATAATTACGTAACGCAACCGGATTATGGGCTATATAACAGGGGGGAATTAACTGCAACAATGGTTTGGGCACCTGCCCTTGATTCGGGTGTTCCAGTATCATCGAATAATTTTTCATTGGGGATACATGAAATGCAATTAGGTGTTTTTACATGTTCTGTAGAAGGTTATTATAAAAAGACAAGTAATATTGCCCAATTTAACGCGAATGCTATAGATGATTATCCTTTTAATAACTGGAAAGAAAAAACAATTACCGGTGGTAAAAGCAAAGCCTATGGCTTGGAATTTTCAGGTAGAATAAAAAAAGAAAAATGGGAAATAAACACCCGTTACGATTTAACATGGTGCTGGAATAGGTTTGAATCACTAAACAATGGGGATTGGTTTCCCGATTTATTTGACAGGAGGCACCATATAACCATCAATTCAAACTTTGTGTTAAACAAAAAATGGACACTGGTAGCAAATTGGGTGTATCAAACAGGAAACAGGTTTAATTTTCCTTCGGGTTATATATCATCCAACCCTTTTACAGGCGGTTATTATACATACGAAGGGATTAATCAAACGAAATTGCCTGCATACCATAGATTAGATTTGAGTGCAAGCTATACAATACGCGAAGATTCAAAGAAAAGCCTTTTGCTTATGCTAAGTCTTTATAATGCTTATTTCCACCGAAACACCTACTATATAAAAATTGGCAAGACCAGTGAATATGGTGATTTGGAAGTAATTTCACAAACTTTTTTCCCTATAGTACCAGGGATCTCATTGAAATATATTTTTAAGTAAAACACACTTTTTATTATGAATTTTAATAACATTTTGTTCTTAATAAAACAATTTCTAAAAACAGCAATTTTTATTTTATTGCTGATATCGTGTGAGTTAGAAAAAGAAATTGATTTTCCGGTAGACTTTACTGATGAAGGCACGATTTGCGTTGTTGGCTTAATTTCCGGGGAAGGAACAGCAGAAGTCTACATAGCTGCTGTACAACATCCTTATAAGCGGAATGATACAATTCAGGCGACCATAGATTCTGTTTTTTTGTATGGGGACAACCATGTAGCAGTTCAGCTATTTAAAGATACTACAGATTTATGGGTGCAAAAAAATATTGATGTAAGTATAGGAAATTCTTATTGGGTGAGTGTATGGAGCAATGGATTAAACATCTATTCGGATGCTGATGAAATGCCCGCTAAAACAGAAATTGATTCAGTGAATTTAGTTGCTCAAGGAGGAGAAATTTATGGCAAATTCTATTTTAGAACAGTACCTGATATGTTTTACAGTTATCTTGTTGATGATTCCACAAAATATTCTACTTACAATGATGATTATGGGATGGGAGCTTCAATTCTAGACGAAGAAGAATATCAACCCGAAATGTCAGTAGTGTTTTCAAGAACATATTTCAATGATCCGGGGATAGGAATCAAGGTTATATTAAACAGCTTGTCAGAAGCTTATTATCAATATGTTTTAAGCCTTGAAGAATATAGCTATACACATGATGATATGTATTATGAACCTACCCTGGTTGATGATAATATTAATAATGGGCGGGGATTTTTCGGGTGTTTCCAGGCAGATACTTTAAAAGTAAAATTCATGAACTATGTTGAATAAAGTAAAAGTTTTAAATGCTATAAAATATAGAATTGTTGCAGTGATTATAAAAGAACTGCAGAAAGGAGACATTTTTTATAAAGTTAAAAAAAAAGAAAAAAATGAAAATTAAATTATTTGTTATAACATTATTGGTTTGTGTTTTTGTTAATAAATCGGCATATGCACAATTGCGTTATTATGCCGGGGCTGGTTATAAATACCAGTTAGTAACAGAAAATAATAATTTTAGAATTAAAGAAAATAAATTATCCAATCAATGGCAGTTCCAGGCTGGGGTAAAAAAACACTGGAATAGAATTGGTGGGGATATTTCTATTGGATATTTTAAAAATGAACTTGAATTTGAGGCTGTTGACAGTGATAACCTGCACTACCTGTTTATTGAGCCACAGCTTTCTTGGCGTTGGCATGGTTCAGAACCAAAAAATATTTTTCAAACTTTTACTACAAATGTGGGATGGCAAACCTCTTTTTTAGTAGGAGAGACCAGGCATCCAGATATAAATAAGAGAATAAACTCTATTAATGTGAAGTTTTTATGGAATTACAAATTTCTACAACCTTATATCTCATTTGGTATAGCAACTGGTTATTTTTATAAGTATTATTATGGTGCTGGAACACCCACTGGTATGAGAACTTATACCATTAAGCTTCATGGCAACTTTTTGCAAGTTGGAGTTAATATGGTAATACCATATAAGAAATAATTAAGGCAAAAGAGAAGATAAAAAGTTTTGTGTTTGATATAAAGATATATCTCAAAAATGAAAATTAGATTATTTGTTATAACATTATTAGTTTGTGTTTTTGTAAATAAATCATCATTTGCACAATTACGTTATTATGCCGGGGTTGCTTATAAATACCAGTTAGTAACAGAAAATAATAATTTTAGAATTAAAGAAAATAAATTATCCAACCAGTGGCAGTTCCAGGCTGGAGTAAAAAAATACTGGAATAAAATTGGAGGGGATATTTCTATCGGATATTTTAAAAATGAATTTGAATTTGATACATATGATAGTGATAACCTTCATTACCTGTTTATTGAGCCCCAATTTTCATGGCGCTGGCACGGTTCGGAACCAAAAAATATTTTTCAAACCTTTACCACAAATGTTGGATGGAAGAAATGCTTCCTTGTTGGAGAAACTGATAATCAGTGGATAAATAATAATATTGATATTGTTACAGTAAAGTTTTTATGGGAATATAAATTTATTCAACCCTATATTTCATTTGGGAAAGCAGTTGATTATTTTTATAAGTATTATCACGGTGTTGGAGGTATTGATTATACAGTTTATCTTAAAGGTAATTATGTGCAAGTTGGAGTTAATATGGTAATACCTTATAAATAGATTTTTTCTGTGCTTTTCACCTAGCCACCGATCCAAAATCCATTAAAAGCCCCGTTCGGCGAAGATTGAATCTTCGTCGTATCTTAACAAGTAGTTTTCAACTACTATTGGCGTTAGACAAAAACATTCTAATTAAAAAAGCACAAAATGAAACATTTTTGTTAATCAGTATTTTTCACAAAAATCTAACAACAAGTATTTTAACACTAGTTTATACCTGATAATGTTTAATTAAATCAAAAATTAACCAACTAAATTTTGAAAAAAAAAAAAAAGCATTATTTTAGCACTCGACTGTAAGAAAAAACATTTGGTTTATAACCACTAAAACTGATAAACCCATATGCAAAATCATATAAAGGAATAGTAAAAATTTAATTGCTGCTGGGCATGCCAGGCATGTTTGAAGCAGGGAGGTTTTTTATGTTTTTATTGTTGGCTCTCTAGTGTTACAATTAGTAAGTTACTATACTAAAATTTATAACTTAACATGCTCGTAATCAGATAGTATTTCGTTTAGAATGAGTTAACTAACTTAGTAATTACTACACTAGACGCACACAACAAGAAAAAACCCCATCCCCAAAAATCCATTTTGTGAGAACGGATAGGGATGAGGTATTATGTAATAACTTTTCAAAATTAATTAAAAATGAAAATTAAAATTTATTTAGTAATCTGTTTTTTAGGAATTTTAACAATTCGATGTTCAAAAGAGGAAGCTGATATAACCTGTGAAGAACAAGGAATTACAGAACAATATTCAGATGCATTGGTTTTTGATACAGGAGATAAATTTCACGCTTTACTGGATTCACTTTTAGAATTACCAATGAATGAACAACTTGAATACTCACGGAGACTAAATTTTGAATCATTATTGTCGTTAGAATATGAAGCTTTAGATAAATTAGATAATGCCACTACTGACGAAGAATATGAGAATATACTTTCGCAGTATGATATCTTTGAAGAAGAAGACAGTATTTTATCTCTAAAGATTGCCCATAAATATATGGCTCCTTTGTTAAATAAATACGGTATTGTAATAATTAACGGATTTATTAATAAATATACTAAAGATGAGAGTCTTCATTGTAAGGTAGAAGATTTTAATGAACTTCTCAATTATGAAATCAATGGAGTGGAAAGCGAAAAAGTAGATGTTTTTAAAAATAAGGTTAAGACTTTTAAATTAGCTACTGAAGAAGGATGTACGGATGAAGATTTACACGGTGAATTTAAAGATGGTGAGAAAAAAGGCATATTTGGAATTAGTCTAGTACAAGAATGGACAACAGATGGTTTAATAGGGGGACAAACTAGATATAGATTTACTACCAAAACCCATTCCGCAGGGATAGCATACAAAAAAAATATATTTGGAAAATGGAAAATGTTTAAAACTGACCATGTAATGCATTTAAAATTTGTTTTTGAAAGTGGTAAGGATGGAACTACAACACCTGTAAATGCTACGAGGACACAAACAGATTGGCCTCATATTCAATACACAAAAACTGTGTTTGAAGATTATGGCATCTGGAATAAGAAAGAAGATTATCTTGGAACTATTATTAGTTCGGATAGTGATTATTCTCATGATCATATAGATGGAAGTGTTCAAATTGATTGCCCTTAATAATAATTGATGTTTTCTTATTATGCTGTATAATAAGTAAAAATGAAACTATGAATAAAAACAGACAGAAGATTATTATACTTGGCTTTTTTATCATTTTATTATCAATCCAAAACCAACTCTTCTCCCAATCCATCTCCGGTTTTGTTTACGATAGTATAACTTCTGAACCTTTAATTGGAGCTACCCTGGTTGTTCAAGAGAATGGAGCTTTTGCAATAACAGATGCGTATGGCTATTTCTCTTTTTCTTCAAAGGTGATGGCCGATACGATCCAGGTTTCTTATGTAGGTTATAAAACAAAAAAACAGGAAGTTAATCAAAATGGGATGACCCTGATTTATTTAACCGGTGGTTCTGTGTTAGAAGAAGCAGTTGTAAAAGGTGTTCATACAATAGACCGGGTTGTAAATAATGCGATTGTTTTAAAACCTAAAATTACTAGTCCTGTAATCGGGATGGGTGGAGAAGCAGATTTATTAAAACAATTGACTCTGTTTCCCGGTATCTCACAGGGCAAGGAGGGCTCTTCTGATATGTTGGTAAGGGGTGGTTCTTCTGACCAAAATTTGTTCCTAATTGATGGGGCCCCGGTTTTTAACACCGGCCATATGTTTAATTTTCTGTCTGTTTTTCCTACTGATGCCGTTAACCAGGCAACCGTATATACTTCTTATTTTCCCCCGGAATATGGCGGGCGAATATCATCCGTGGTTGATTTACGATTAAAAGAAGGAGAAGGAGAACACATAAATGGTGCAGTAGAATTGGGGCTTCTTTCCACCAAAGCCCTTGTACAGGGAACCATAGAAAAAAAACTCACCTTTCTTTTTAATGTCCGCACCTCTTATTTCGATTTGATAACTCTAGGCAAAACAAGAGAGTTTGAAAAAACAAAGGAAAAATTTCTAAAAGAAGACCCGTCGGTTCTTAAAGAACTAGGAAATATGAATTTAATAGGCATGAGTGAAATGGATATGACTAAATATCATTACTATGATGCTTTGGGCAAGCTGGTATATCGTTTTAACGAAACAAGCCAGTTGCGGTTAAGTTGTTTTGTTGGGGGCGATGCTTATAAAACCGGTTTTATGAGCTTGTCGTCGTTGGAAGAAAGTACATGGAAAATGAGGCCTTATATGGTTTCAGCATCCTATCTAAAATCTTTTGGCAGTAAAGGCTTACTGGACATAGAAGCTTTTCAGAGCGGGATAACAAATGCATGGGATGAAACAGCCAATTATTACGACAGGAGTTCTGTTGAAGACACAACAGCGAGTAATGGATATAAAACGGTGTATTTTTTAGAAGGGGGGACAAAGTTCTCCGAAAAACACAAATTACAGACAAGGGGCATTTCAGTTAGGTTTAAATATCCACTTATTAAAAATGTAACTATTCATGTTGGTGCAGAAGCAAAACAAAATAACTACTCTATTGGAGAATACCATGTTGTTAATTATGATTCTTTATTTAGTGACAACGAAGAAACAATCGATCTTTTGCCTGATAAATTGGAATTAAGCCAATATGCCGGGTATGCCGGAATTGAAGTAAGACCTTCAGAAAAATTTTCGGCCAATTTGGGGTTAAGATTTAGTTGTTATGAATATAACAAAACCTATTCAAAAAATTATGAGCCCCGCATTTCGTTTGGGTATGATTTAGGTAAGATCGGTATAATAAGGGCTACATATAATTACGTAACACAACCGGAATATGGACTTTACAACAGGGGAGAGCTTATCACAACAATGGTTTGGTCGCCTGCCCTGGAGTCGGGTGTTCCTGTATCGTCAAATAATTTTTCATTGGGGGTACATGAAATACAGTTAGGCCCTTTTTCATATTCTATTGAAGGATATTACAAAAAGACAAACAATATAGCACAGTTTAATAATAGTGCTACAGACGATTACCCGTTTAATAACTGGAAACAAAAAACAATTACCGGGGGAAAGAGCAAGGCCTATGGCTTGGAATTTTCGGGCAGGATAAAAAAAGAAAAATGGGAAATAAACACCCGATATGATTTAACATGGTGTTGGAATAAGTTTGAGTCAATAAACAATGGGGATTGGTTTCCTGATTTATTTGACAGGAGGCATCATATAACCATCAATTCAAACTTCGTGTTAAACAAGAAGTGGACACTGGTTGCTAATTGGGTGTACCAGACAGGAAACCGGATTAATTTTCCTTCGGGGTACATACCAACCAATCCTTTTACGTATGACTATTATACATACGAAGGGGTAAATCAAACCAAGTTGCCTGCGTACCACAGGTTAGATTTGAGTGCAAGCTATACAATACGCGAAGATTCAAAGAAAAGCCTTTTGCTTATGCTAAGCCTCTACAATGCTTATTTTCATCGAAACACATACTATATGACGATTGGAAAGACCAGTGCAGATGGTGATTTAAAAGTACTTTCATATACTTTTTTCCCTGTTGTACCGGGTATCTCATTAAAATATATTTTAAAGTAAACCTCATTCTGATAAATCGTTTTGTTATGAATAACATCTTGTTTTTTGTAAAACAATTTCTAAAAACAGTTTTTTTTATTCTGTTGCTGTTTTCGTGCGAGATAGAAAAAGTAATTGATTATTCGGTAGACTTTAGTGATGAAGGCACGATTTGCGTTATTGGTTTTGTTTCCGGGGAAGGAACGGCACAAGTTTTTATTACTGCTATTCAACATCCTTATGAACGGAATGATTCGGTTCAGATAAATATTGATTCTGTTTTTCTTTATGGGGATAACGATGTTGCGGTTCAGCTTTTTAAAGACACTTCTGATTTATGGGTCAAAAAAAATATTGATGTGAGCATAGGAAATTCTTATTGGATGAGTGTGTGGAGCAATGGAGCAAATATCTATTCAGATGCTGATGAAATGCCCGCTAAAACAGAAATTGACTCAGTGAGTTTTGTTGCCAAGGGAGACCAGGCTTATGGTATGTTTCACTTTAATACAAAACCTAAAGTGTTTTACAATTATACAGTTAAGGATTCTTCTAAGTATAGTTCTTATGATGATGACTTGCCAACAACAAATATAGCTATTCTTGATGAGTTGGATTATCAACCTTCGATGTCGGTAGATTTTCCTAACTCTTATAACTTAAATCAAGAGAAAAAAATTATGCTCGTATTAAATAGTTTATCGAAAGTATACTATCAATATGTTTCAAGCCTTGATGAATATGGATTTACATATGCAGATATGTATTATGAGCCTACCGTGGTTTATGAAAACATCAATAACGGGCGGGGTTTTTTTGGATGCTTCCAGTCGGATACATTAAAAATTAAAATATCGGATTATGTAGAATAAGATATCAATCTATAATGGTAAAGAAATTAAATTGTAGAACGTACCAAAATAAGCACGCATTTTAATAACTATTAAAAAAGAAAAAAATGAAAATTAGATTATTTGTTATAACATTATTTATTTGTGTTTTTGCTAACCAATCATCATTTGCACAATTACGTTATTATGCTGGAGCTGGGTATAAATTTCAATATGTAACAAAGAATATAGAATCTCTCTTTGTTACTAACGATTGTGAATTAGCCAATCAGTTACAATTACAGGCAGGGGTTAAAAAACACTGGAATAGAATTGGTGGAGATATCTCTATTGGATATTTTAAAAATGAATTTGATGCATATGATAGTGATAACCTGCATTACATGTTTATAGAGCCCCAGTTTTCATGGCGTTGGTTTGGTGCTGAACCAAAAAATATATTTCAAACCCTTACCACAAATGTTGGATGGAAAAAATCATTTCTTGTAGGAGATACTAAGAATCCGTTCATCAATAAAAATTTAAATTTTATTACTCTTAAATTTATGTGGGATTATAAATTCTTATCACCCTATATCTCATTTGGTAAATCTATTGATTATTTTTACAGTTATCATTTTAGTGTAGGAAGTGCTGATAATATCAATACAATTAAGTTTAAGGGTAACTATATGCAAATTGGAGTTAATATGGTAATACCGTATAAAAAATAATTTCGTTTCTTTTAGAATTATGAAATTTAGGAGCTGTATTTCAAGTCAAGTTAAAATACGATTAGCCTCCGCCAGGGGCGTTAACCACTGGGAACATACCCTGTCAATGGTTAAAAAGCTTGACAGGGGTTCGCGCATGTTATATTACTGTTTTTTTAAATCAATTAATTACTAAAACCTGACAGAGTCGTTAGACCTGTCAGCGTTACTTTTTGGACAACCTCGTATCCTAACAGTACTTATAACTACAATTGCCTCCGGCAATATCCGTTTTATTATTACCTTAAATCCGTAAGTATTTTTAATAAAACCTTTAATCACGTCTATAAGTATGAATCGAGGACAAAGGACAAGCTCAACAAAGTTAATTTTCTTTCACCTGTTTAGGTGAAGTTTTCTCTGCGAAAACTCTGCGCACTCAGCGGTTTATAAATTTTGCCTGCGGATTTCAGGTATTGAATCCAAATTAAACAATATGATTTTTGTTTTTTTTAGCTTTCTTGTACATAAATCAGTTTAAAAGAATATTTGTTTTACAAAGACAAACACTATATTCTATTGTTTAATAAATTTGGATAAAATATAACGCTAAATCAATGGATAAAAAATTTGGAACAGCTCCGGTTTTCTTTACTGCTATTTCTACAATTCTTGGAGCAATTTTATTTCTTCGTTTTGGTTTTGCTGTCGGCACAGTGGGGTTTTGGGGAGTAATTGCAATAATTCTGCTTGGACATCTTGTAACTGTTCCTACCGCTTTGGCTATATCAGAAATAGCAACCAACAAACGTGTTGAGGGTGGTGGAGAATATTTTATCATCTCCCGTTCTTTTGGATTAAATATTGGTGCCACAATTGGTATGGCGCTGTTCCTGTCGCAGGCAATTAGCGTAGCTTTCTATGTAATCGCATTTACGGAATCCTTTGAATTCTTTTTTAATTATATGTCTGAATCTCTCGGACTTCATATTCCCCGCCAGGTTATCAGTATTCCTGTAATGGTTGGACTATCTTTTTTAATTCTCAAAAAAGGTGCAAACATGGGCGTTAAAGCATTATATTTTGTTGTAGCAATTCTTGTTGTATCCCTTGTTATGTTTTTTATGGGGACAACAACTCATGCTGAACAATCAAGCTTTAACCTTGCCAACGCCCAATTTAGGAATATGGATCAATTTTTTGTTGTGTTCGCCATTATTTTCCCGGCTTTTACTGGAATGACTGCCGGAGTAGGATTATCAGGTGATTTAAAGAATCCTTCCAAATCTATTCCTATGGGAACCATCACTGCTACAATACTGGGAATGATTATTTACTTTTTTATTTCATATAAACTTGCTTTTTCTGCTAATACTCAGGACTTAGTTAACGACCAATTTGTAATGGGTAAAGTTGCCGTCTGGGGTGTTGTTATAGTACCGCTTGGATTAGCTGCTTCAACTATCTCCTCTGCGCTGGGCTCAGTAATGGTTGCCCCAAGAACGTTACAAGCTTTAGCTGTTGATAAATCTTTTCCTCTTCCTGGCATGAACAATTGGCTTGCAAAAGGACGTTCAAAAGATAATGAACCTACAAATGCATCCTTGGTTACGTGTATAATTGCCTTGGTTTTTGTGGCAATGGGAGACGTTAACGCAGTTGCAGAAATCATTTCTATGTTTTTTATGGTTACCTATGGTTCGCTTTGTTTGATATCATTTTTAAATCATTTTGGTTCTTCGCCTTCTTATCGTCCCTCATTCAAATCTAAATGGTTTCTTTCTTTGATAGGTTTTATTACATCTGTATGGGTTATGTTTAAAATTAATATGCCTTATGCTACGGCTGCAATTATTTTAATGACCTTTTTATATATTTTCATCAACTCCTACCATAAAAACAGGAAGGGATTAGAATCCATATTTGCCAACTCCATCTTTCAAATAAACAGAAACTTACAGGTATTCTTACAACGAAAAAGTAATACGGGTAATTTCTCCGAATGGCGCCCCAGTGCTATTTGTATTTCAAAACATTCCTTTGATAGAGATAGCGCTTTCCGATTATTAAATTGGGTCGCATACAAATATGGATTTGGTACTTACCTCCATCGTATCGAAGGTTATTATTCTAAAAATACCTATGAGCAATCAAAAAAAGAGCTTAACAAACTCATCAATAACATTGAAAGTGATAACTATGTTTATATTGATACGATTATCTCACCATCCTACACTTCTGCAATTGCACAAGCAATACAGATACCCGGTATTGCCGGCATGGAGAATAATATGGTAATCTTTGAATTCGACAAAGAAGAACCTGGAGAACTGGACGATATCATAGATAACTTCAACCTGGTAAATGCCGGTGACTTTGACGTTTGTATCCTGGCATCAAGCAGAAAGCCAATCCATCATCCAAATGGGATTCATGTATGGATTAAAACTATTGATGAAGAAAATGCCAATCTAATGATTCTGTTAAGTTTTATAATTCTTGGTCACCCGGATTGGAAAAAAGGGAATATTAAAATCTTTGATATCTGCAAAAAAGAAGAAGTCTCTGAGGTTAGAAAAAAATTAAATGACCTGGTGGTTAGCGGACGATTACCCATCACTCCCAAAAACATTGAAATTATTGTTCAAAATCCCAATGTATCTCCCAAAGCTATTATCAATGAATATTCCAGTGATGCAGGTTTAACAATAATCGGTTTTAGAGATGAAAAATTAAACCGGGAAGAAGACAATATTTTTAGTGGCTATGACGAATTAGGTAACATCCTGTTCATCCACTCTCACGACAAGAAAGTAATCGATTAAACATGGCAAGATTTTTAAAGGACAGATCATTAAACAGAGGTCAAGCTCCTGGCTCTCTCATTCTCATCGGACAACAAAAAATGGATAATACCATTATCCAATTGATGAATTTTGGTACAGACCATTTCGAGGAGAAAGAACTAAAAGATATTTCAGAGTGCAAAAATTATCTTGAAAATGATAGTGTAACATGGATAAATATCTATGGAATTCATGATTTAAGCATAATGCAGCAAGTATCTGATATCTTTCAACTAAGTCCTTTGCTTATGGAAGATATCATGAATACAGACCAAAACCCAAAATATGATGACGATGAAAAACATGATGGGTTCATCTTAAAAATGATGGCATATGATGATACTGATAATTCCATAAGTTCAGAACAAATAACTTTAATACTTGGAGAAAAATATGTTTTAACACTTCAGGAAAAAAGGGGCGATTTGTTTAATCCTGTCAGGGAAAGAATAAGAAATCACAAAGGCAGGGTCCGATTAAACAATAATGATTATTTGGCTTATGCTCTTATGGATACATTGGTAGACAGTTATTTGGTTCTTGTTGAAAAATTAGGGCGAAAAATTGAAGAGACTGAAGCTACCATTTTTAGCACATCACAAAAAGATCTAACAAAAGAAATTTATCATAACAAAATTGAACTTAGCTACTTACGAAAAAATATAAGACCTGTAAAAGAGATTATTTACCAGGTTTATCGTATGGAAGACACTCTATTCGAAAAATCAACCATTGAATATCTTAAGGATCTGAATGATTTAATTACCCAGGCAACTGATTCTATCGAATTATACAGTTCAATGGTTTCCGACCAGCTAAATACATATAACACCATGGTAAGTAACAAAATGAACCAGGTAATGAAAGTTCTTACCATTTTTGCATCCATCTTTATTCCTTTAACTTTTTTTGCTGGCATCTATGGAATGAATTTCGAGTATATGCCGGAACTCAGCTTTCGATACAGTTATCTTATTTTTTGGATTGTAATATTAATTATTGGAATAAGTCTCTTATATTTTTTCAGAAAGAAAAAATGGTTGTAACCTTAAAATTGTTACTCTGATTAATGCGAACCGGATACAATCCCAACAAAGTTTATTTTTCTTGTAATTATATAAAATCCCTCTGCGTTACCCTGAGTCCACTGCGGTTTATGAATTAACGCCATCTGGCATTAGAAATCAGCTATTCAATGCCTTATACTATCTGAAATTGAAGCAGTTGTTATATAATGCATTTACTAAGATGACCTCCTAAATCCTCCTCATAGGCTACTCTTTATACATAAGTTAAGCCCCCTAAGAACCCAAAATTGCTCATCTAAATTTTAGATTTCTTACGTACTGTAAGGACAGAATTGTAATAGGCAGGCATTTCAATGCCTGCTACAAAATGCAAACTCTCCTCTCATCCCGTTAGGGATAGAATGATACCATGCACTATGATTCATTCTAGGCCTACGGCCTGAGGGAAATAATATGCGGATACTTTTCACAGGCACTAAAGTGCCTGCCTATTATCAGATAGTCCCTACAGGACATAAAGGATCCCAAAAATTAAAAATTGTCTTCTAATCAAAACAGTATCATATTTCATATTTTATAAAAGATATGTATAAAGAGTAGCCTATTAGGAGGACTTGAAGAAGGACTACAAAATAGATTTGGCGTTTAATTAAAATAAAGCCAGCATAATTATTCATCACGAAAAATAACTCCCAACAGGATATTTCCCATCAATCCTTAATTTAAAATTTACAATACAACATATAGAATCAAATTTTCGTATCTAAAATTCATCATAACTTAAAGTTACATTAATCTTAAACCCACCTTAATTCTTTTCTTTTGCATTGATTTTTAAGCATTAAGATGAAAAAGAAAGACAGGAGAAAGATTGAGGTTGTTGTTATCTCAGATGTACACCTCGGCACATACGGAAGCCACGCAAAAGAACTTTTAAACTACCTTAAATCCATCACCCCAAAAATTCTCGTTTTAAATGGAGATATAATTGATATCTGGCAGTTTAAAAAGAGGTATTGGCCCAAACCCCATATGAAAGTCATTAAGCAAATTGTTAGCATGATGGCAAAAGACACACAGGTTTATTACGTAACAGGCAACCACGATGAGATGCTTCGTAAATTCGAAGGCCTAAAAATGGGAAATTTTGAAATATGTAATAAGTTGGAACTCCAACTGGATGGCAAAAAAGCCTGGTTTTTTCATGGAGATGTGTTTGATGTAATTATGCAACACTCGAAATGGCTTGCAAAATTAGGCGCAATTGGTTACGATTCGCTTATTTATATCAATACATTTGTTAATTTTATCAGCCGAAAACTTGGAAGGGGAAAGGTTGCCCTTTCTAAAAAAATAAAGGAGAACGTAAAGTCTGCATTAAAATATATTGATGATTTTGAACAGTCTGCGGCTGATTTGGCTATCCGAAAAGGTTTTGACTATATTGTCTGTGGGCATATTCATAAAGCTCAGATGAGAACAATTAAAACTACAAATGGTGAAATTTTTTACCTCAACTCGGGAGATTGGATAGAGAGCTTAACTGCTCTTGAATACAACCAGGGAGAATGGGGACTATATCACCATGCTGTAGAAGAATCAACAGCAAATGGAACTGCAAAATTGGATGACGACACAGAGTTAACCATTGTAGACTTTAACAACAAAGAGTTATTTAACAAGATGTTAGAGGGATTTCAGAGCTAAATGAAAGTTTTATATGCAATTCAGGGAACAGGCAATGGCCATTTAAGCCGGGCAAGAGATGTTATTCCGTCTTTACAAAAAAAATGTGAACTGGATATTCTTGTCAGCGGGATCCAAGCTGATGTTTCAATACCTTATGACATAAAGTATAAGCTCAATGGCATGAGCTTTATTTTTGGAAAAAGAGGCGGTGTTGATCTATGGAAAACCTATAAAAGCGTAAACACAAAACAACTGCTCAAAGAAATAAGAGAATTACCTGTTGAAGATTACGACTTTGTAATTAATGATTTTGAACCGGTTTCTTCCTGGGCATGTCGTAAAAAAAAGAAAAAATGTATTTCCCTAAGCCATCAATCTGGTGCTGCTCATCCCAATTCGCCCAAACCCAGGAGCATTGATTTTGTTGGAAAATATCTTTTAAATAATTATGCCCCAACTGAAAAATCTTTTGGTTTTCATTTTAAATCCTATGCTGAAGATATCTTCACCCCAGTTATCAGAGAGGAAGTAAGAAATCAGAAAACATTTGATGGTGAACACATCACCGTTTATCTTCCTGCATACAGCGACACAAAACTTATCGATGAGCTATCCAAATTTACATCGACAAAATGGGAAGTTTTCTCAAAGCATAATAAAACGGAAATAAAAAAAGACAATATTACCGTAAGGCCTATAAACAACGAAGCTTTTATTCAAAGCATGGCAGAAAGTAATGGCGTATTTTGTGGCGCAGGATTTGAAACACCTGCCGAAGCAATGTTTTTGGGCAAGAAGATAATTGTAATCCCAATGAAAGCACAATATGAACAACACTGTAATGCTGCTTCTTTAGAAGAAATGGGAGTGCCGGTTATTGGTTCTCTCAGCAGTAAATATTCTAATGTTATTAACGATTGGATTACAAATGGAAAACCTATTCCTGTAGATTACCAAAATATTACAGATAAAGTTATCGACAGAGTTTTTGAATATTATAATTCTGAGAAAGAAAGTACATCCTCAAAAAAAATTCAAGCAAATTCTTAGCATTTTTATGAACCGAAGAACGACCTTAAAATCAATTATAATTTTTATTACTGGTATTTTTAGTGGCCTCCCAAAAATATTTGGAATTAAAAAAACTTCTTCAGAATTTTCTTTATCAAAAAAAGAATTTGGAAAAAACTTTATCTGGGGAACAGCCACTGCTGCATATCAAATTGAAGGAGCTTATAATGTTGATGGGAAAAGCGAATCCATCTGGGATCGGTTTACCAGTAAAAACAAACATTTAAAAAGTGGAGAGGATAAAAATAATGCTGTGGATTATTATAACCGATTTAAAGCAGATCTCGACCTACATAAAAAAATGAACTTTGATGCTTATCGGTTTTCTCTTTCATGGACTCGTATCTTACCTGATGGAACAGGCCGGATCAATCAAAAAGGAATCGATTTCTACCACCGCGTAATTGATTATTGCCTTGAAAAAAATATTGACCCATGGATTACTCTTTATCATTGGGATCTACCCCAGGTACTTGAAGAAAAAGGAGGCTGGACAAACAGGGATATAATAAATTGGTTTAATGAATTTGCTGATGTTTGCACAAAAAATTATGGCACCAAAGTTAAAAACTGGATGGTTCTTAACGAACCGATGAGTTTTACCGGTCTGGGATATTTTATGGGTTACCATGCCCCGGGTAAAAAAGGAATTAATAATTTTCTTTCTGCTGCTCATCATGCTACGCTTTGCCAGGCCGAAGGCGGAAGAATAATCAGAAACAACGTAAACAATGCAAATATTGGCACTACTTTTTCTTGTTCATATGTAGCTCCTCAAAAAGATAAAAACAGTCACAACAAAGCAACACAAAAGGTAGAAGTAATTATGAACCGATTATTTCTCGAACCAACCTTGGGACTGGGTTATCCAATAAATTCCTTTCCCGCACTAAAAAGAATTGAAAAATATTATAAAGAAGGCGACGAAGAAAAAATGAAATTCGACTTTGATTTTCATGGGTTGCAATACTATTTCAGGACTGTATCAAAATTCAGCTTATTCCCGCCTGTCCTTTTCGCAAAAGAAGTCCCGGCAGAAAAACGGGAAGTTCTGACAAATTCAATGGGGTACGAAGTTTATCCAGAAGGATTATACGAAATGATAAAGCTTTTTAATTCTTACGAAAAAATACGAAAAGTTATTGTGACAGAATGCGGCGTTTGTTTCCCTGACACCTTTGAGGACGGACATGTACACGACGAACAGAGGAAACAATACTTTAAGGATGTTTTAAATCAAATACTAAAAGCTAAAAGTAACGGACTTAACGTAGACGGATTTTTCGCCTGGACATTAATGGATAACTTTGAATGGAGCGAAGGTTTTGATCCACGTTTTGGATTGGTCTATGTTGATCATGAAACACAAGAAAGGTATATAAAAGACTCGGGATTATGGTTTAAGGATTTTTTAAGGTAACCCTCCCAATATCTGCAAGTATATTTTACGAAATCCAAATTTAACAGATAACACATTCTCAGCTTTACTCTGCGCTCTCCGCGCGGTTAATTCTTAAAGAAAAGACACTGGCAGGTTTTCAACGCTGCCAGATCAAAATGTTTATTTTAAATTAGGCAATCCACTTTTCAACTTCATCCATAGTTGGATTCTGAAGGCCTAATTTATTTTTCTTGTTAAAACCACATAATTCCTGATGGAATTTACCGGGTTTATCGTATTCTTTAACTTTCGAAACAGTCTTATAGCCAAGCTGAATTACAACATCTGCCCACTCCTCAGGAATTCCAGCCTCAACAAATTTTTCTTTTGAATCAACCTGTTCTTTTTTCTCCGGACGCATCTGTGGAAAAAACAACACATCCTGGATACTTGGTTGGTTAGTCAGAAGCATTGTTAACCTATCAATTCCAATACCCATTCCTGAGGTTGGAGGCATTCCATATTCGAGTGCACGAACAAAGTCCATATCAATGTACATTGCCTCATCATCGCCTTTTTCAGATAACTTAAGTTGATCCTGGAACCGTTCAAGCTGGTCGATCGGATCGTTTAACTCAGAATATGCATTACAAAGTTCTTTTCCGTTAACCATCAATTCGAAACGCTCTGTCAACTCAGGATTATTCCTGTGTTTTTTACATAGTGGAGACATTTCTACGGGATAATCCATAATAAATGTAGGTTGAATATAATTACCCTCACATTTCTCTCCAAAAATTTCATCTATTAGCTTTCCTTTTCCCATTGATTCATCAAACTCAACATTCAGTTTTTTACAAACTTCCTTAAGCTGAGTTTCATTCATCCCATTAATATCGATTCCTGTATGCTCTTTAATTGAATCAAGCATGGTAATTCGTTTAAATGGCCTTTTAAAATCAATAGTCTTATCTCCTACCTGAACTTCTGTTTTACCATGAATATCAAGACAAGCTTTCTCGATCATTTCTTCGGTAAAATCCATCATCCAGTTATAATCTTTGTAGGCTACATAAATTTCCATGACCGTAAATTCCGGGTTATGCGAACGATCCATTCCCTCGTTACGGAAATCTTTTGCAAACTCATAAACGCCATCGTAACCGCCAACAATAAGTCTTTTTAGGTATAACTCATTGGCAATACGAAGATATAATGGGATATCAAGATAATTATGATGGGTAATAAATGGTCTTGCTGCAGCTCCACCAGGAATTGGTTGTAAAACAGGAGTTTCAACTTCAAGATATCCTTTTGAGTTAAACAATTCTCTGAACGAATTCATAATTTTTGTTCTCTTCTCAAAAACCTCACGAACCCCTGGATTTACAATTAAATCAACATAACGCTGACGATAACGTATTTCCGGATCTGTAACAGCGTCATAAACTTTACCATCTTTTTCTTTTACGATGGGTAATGGGCGAAGCGCCTTGCTCAACACCTTAAATTCTGTTACATGAACAGAAGTCTCCCCTACCTGTGTTTTAAAAACAAAACCTTTGATTCCAATGATATCACCTATGTCTAACAATTTCTTAAAAACTGAATTGTACATGGTTTTGTCTTCATCAGGACAAAGATCATCGCGCCGAAAATATACCTGTATACGGCCCGTGTGATCCTGAATCTCAGCAAACGAAGCACTCCCCATGATACGGCGGCTCATAATCCTTCCTGAAATAATTACATCCTGTAAATTATTCTTTTCAGGATCAAACTGTTTCTTTATTTCCTTTGTGGTAATATTTGATTCATATCTTTCTGCCGGATATGGGTTAATTCCTAGTTTCCTTAGCTCTTCTAATGATTTTCTTCTTAATTGCTCCTGTTCACTCAGGCCAGTCATATTCATTTTCTACTTCTATTAAAAATTTGTGCAAAGATAGAATATCGGCTGAATGTTGAGAAAGGTTCGTGTAAGAAAATAAAAAAGCCCACACAACACAAGCTGTATGGGCTATATTTTATTATAAAAAAATTATTTTGCCTGAACGATTTTTTTCGTTGAGGTTAATTTTCCATCTACTAAATAATTAATAAAATAAACTCCTTGAGACAAATTATTCTCTTTCGCGTTGTATTGATATGTATAATTTCCTTGCTGAAGTTTATTCTCCACTAATGTTTTTACTTTCTTTCCTGTGTTATCATAAAGTTCAATTAGAATATCTGCATCTTTTTGAACACTATAATCGATTGTGAACTGATTCTCAAATGGATTAGGATAAATTTTAACATCAAATAATTCCACATCTATTTCTTCGATAGCTGTCGCCACAGTCTCCCTGTAAGCAGCCTGATACGATGTACTGGATTTACCATTTGTTGTAGATTTAATCGTAGTTAAAACCAATAATGGAAATCTTTCAGTGTCATTGTACCATCTGTAAGTAATAATTTCGACATCATTGGGATTTGAAAATTTTCTTGTATACAATCTTTTTGACACCACCCTGAGTGTATTTTTAATTTCCACACCATCAGGAAGAATTAGTTTTCCATAACCATCTGCTTCAACTTCGTATGTCCCATCAATTTCAACCTCAAGATTTGAAGATTTATATGTTCCTCCATAACTACCTGTAAAACTATTTCCATATTGGAATGGATACTTCATTTTAACATAAGGCCGATCGTATTCAATAACAACTTTTCCGCTGCTGCTGGCCATTCCATATTGCTCCAAAGACTCTTCATTTAGTTTAAAATAAAACTTATTTCCGAATTCATTTAAAACAACATTAGACTCAGGAAATATATTTTCTTCATCCACTTCATAAGACGACTTAATAAATCCTTCAAAATCGTTCACTTCTTCAAGATTAGAGAAGTCCCACAACATATTCTCTCCGCCATTTCCGGGAGAAACATACTTTGTTAGTTTCATCTGATTGGTATTATCTGCAGATAATGCATGGTTGTTATGAGTTAATACTACATTTTGAGCCGAAATTGCTGATGAAACAGAAACTACCAATAGGAAATTGTAAAATCTCTTCATACTTTATGATTTTTTTAATTTGAAAACTGGTCAGATCTAATTTACAAATATTATACGAGATGACGACTTAAGGTAATAGTATATTTAAAAATCTTTTTTTGAAAGTAAACTAACAGAAATACCCAAAAATATAATAATATAAATTACAACAATTGCCACATTTAATAATTCAGGTGATTTATATAATAGAAACTCCGCATCTTTTAAATCGAGTTCCTGATAATTTGCCCCTGCTGTCCCAACTAAATCAATAATATTAGGAGTTAAATTTCCTATTGCCTTTGATGGGAAGAAGTGCCTGTACTCAACTCCAACAGATAGTCTTACTAGTGGTTCGATGACTATTCGGTAAAGAATAAAAACAACGATTGAAAGCGCAGGGTTCTTTATTAATAATGTCAACATTAAAGCCAGGCTCATATAGGCAAATGATTGTAAAAAGAATTGAGGTAAATATTGAACAAAACTTTCTTCTGTACTCTGCCTGACTCCGAAAAACAAATCAGAAATAACAGCAGAAAACCCTACAAGCACGCTGGAAGCTAAGGATAATATTAGTACAACTAACACTTTCCCATATAAAAGTTGCTGACGCGATAATCCATCTATCACATGTTGTTTGAAAGTACGAAAAGTAAATTCATTGCCTGTATGTGAAATTACAATAATTGCTAAAAGAATATTAAGCCAACTTGCCAGCCAGGTAGTAGATGTCCAAACTCCGGGAAATCGATATAACCTTCTGATATTAAATCCGGGAATTGCAAGTTCAACTTGAGAAAAGACTATAAATACGACAAGAAAAATTGCCAGGTAAAGTATTAAAGAAGTCTTAACTGCCCTGTTATTAATCCCTTTTATATATTCTATTTTTAGTAGCTCTTTCATCAATCAATATTTCTATTCCTTAACAAGTTCAAGAAACTGTGCTTCTAGTTTATCTTTTTCTAATTCTAGTCTAGACAAAACAATGTTGTTCTCGAATAAAACTTTATTTAATTCTCTGGGAGTCATTCCTTCCTTCAAGCCGGCTTTAAGACTAACTTGATCAGTCTTTGTCCATTTTACAAGCTCTTTTTCTTTTAACACAGAATCAAGAAGATTAATGTTTTCACTTTCCAAAACAACAACCTCGTCCATGGTAAGCAGATTATTAACATTACCATTTGCCAATAATTTCCCTTCTTTGAGGATTGCCACATGAGAACAAATTTTCTCTACTTCATCCAGTATATGACTTGCGAGGATAATCGTCTTACCTTTTTTACCTTCTTCAATTAAAAGATTTCTAACTTCTGCAATTCCTTCCGGGTCGAGGCCATTTGTTGGTTCATCCAGAATTAACACCTCAGGATCTCCTAATAATGTTGATGCTATAGCCAATCGCTGTTTAAGTCCTAGTGAAAGGCTATAAAACCGATCATTTTTACGATCTAACAAACCTGTTAATTTCAGGACCCGGTCAATATCATTCTTAGAAATGCCTTTAATAACTGAAACAATTTCTAAGTTTTTTTCAAGTGTTAAATAAGGGTAAAAATTGGGGACTTCAACCAATGAGCCTATTTTCTTTCTGAGGAAATCTGCATTCCCTGATCCAAACCAGGAGTAATTACCCGTATTAGGGGAAATTACACCTGTAATTACAGAAATAATTGTAGTTTTTCCACTTCCATTAGGGCCCAATATTCCATAGGTCTCACCTTTATTTATGGTTAATGAAAAATCAGATACAGCTGTTATCCTCGGGTATCGTTTAGTGACATTATTAATCTGAAGTACTTTTTCCAAAAGTTGTTGTTTCTATTTTATTGGGGTAAAGGTAAACTTTTTAATTACCAAATTCTGATATAAACTTAATTCGCATCAGCCTGATATCCTCCTCTGAATATTCATCTTCGCCAAGTTCCTTCAAGGCCTCTTCGATAGATTCAGATTCAGCATCTTCCTTGAAATAATCATATACTTCTTCCTGATGATCTTCATCAAGTACTTCATCGATATAATAATTTATATCCAGCCTTGTTCCTGAATTTACAATAGACTCTATCTCGGTAAGTAAATCACTCATCTCCAAACTTTTTGCATCTGCAATATCAGAAAGGGACATTTTCCTGTCTATACTCTGAATAATGTATACTTTTAATCCAGACTTATTTACGATGGATTTAACCACCATATCCTGAGGCCTCGTAATATCTTTTTCTTCAACGTATTTCTTAATTACTTCAACAAACTCTTTTCCGTACTTTTTAGCTTTTCCAGCTCCAACACCAACTATATTTTGGAGTTCTTCCATGCTAATCGGGTATTGAGTTGCCATATCCTCTAGTGATGGATCCTGGAAAATAACAAATGGAGGTAAGTTGAGTTTTTTTGCTGTTTTCTTTCGCAGATCTTTTAAAATCTGAAAAATCTCATTATCAACAACAGCAGTTCTTCCACCTGCTGTAGAATCATCTTCTGACATATCATCATAATCATGATCCTCAGTAAGCATGAAAGAAACAGGCTTTTGTAAAAACGCCCTGCCTCTTTCTGTTATTTGCAGAAGTCCATAATTTTCAATATCCTTATCAAGAAATTTAACAATAAGTGCCTGTCTTATTACTGCTTGCCAAAACCTCTTGTCTTTTTCAGAACCTTGACCAAAAACTTCAAGGTCATCATGTTTATATGATTTTATCTCTGAATCTTTTTCTCCTATCAATACTTTAGCAACATGTTCTAACTTAAACTTTTCTTTTACTGCCAGAACAGTTTCTAAAACCTGTACTATATATTCCTTCCCTTCAAATTGCTTTTTAGGATTCAGACAGTTATCGCAGTTATCGCATTTCCCTTCCATGGTCTCGCCAAAATAGGCTAGCAACTGTTTTGGGCGACATACCGATGATTCGGCATAACTAACTGTCTCAAGCAATAATTGCTTACCAATTTCCTGCTCTGCCACAGGTTTTCCTTGCATAAATTTTTCAAGCTTCTGAATATCTTTATAGCGGTAAAAAGCAATACACCTGCCTTCACCACCATCTCGCCCGGCCCTACCTGTCTCCTGGTAATAGCCTTCTAAACTTTTCGGCATATCGTAATGGATTACAAACCGAACATCTGGCTTGTCAATCCCCATTCCAAAGGCAATTGTGGCAACAATAACATCCGCTTCTTCCATTAAGAAAAAATCCTGATTTGATGCCCTTGTCGATGAATCCATTCCTGCATGATACGGAAGTGCTTTTATGCCATTAACCTTTAATGATTCTGCAAGTTCCTCAACTTTTTTACGGCTCAAACAATATATAATACCTGATTTACCAGGATTATTCTTTACAAATTTAATAACTTCTTTAGTGGCGTTAATTTTAGGCCTTATCTCATAATACAAATTTTCTCTCCTAAATGAAGATTTATAAACATTTGCATCAAGCATACTCAGGTTCTTCTGGATATCATTTTGAACCTTGGGTGTGGCTGTAGCTGTTAAGGCTATAAGAGGGGCAACACCTATTTCATTAATAATAGGCCTTATTCTTCTATACTCTGGCCTGAAATCATGCCCCCATTCTGAAATACAGTGAGCCTCATCAATTGCATAAAATGAAATTTTTATGCTTTTCAGGAATTCAACATTTTCTTCCTTAGTTAAGGATTCCGGGGCAACATATAACAACCTTGTTTTACGCGCTTTTACGTCTTCTTTAACCTTAACAATTTCACTTTTTGTTAATGATGAATTTAGAAAATGAGCTATCCCTTCTTCTTCACTAAAACTTCTCATCGCATCAACCTGGTTCTTCATTAATGCAATTAAAGGAGAAATTACAATCGCCGTTCCTTCCAAAATCAACGATGGCAATTGATAGCACAACGATTTTCCGCCACCAGTTGGCATTAGAACAAACGTGTCATTACCATCTAACACGTTTTTTATAATAATCTCCTGATTACCTTTAAAACTATTGAAACCAAAATGTTTTTTTAGTACATCAATCAACGATACCTGCTTAACAGCACCCATACCTTACTTATACTATTTATATTTTTAATATTCTTCTTGAAAATAACATGACGAACAAACCTATTCTGCTGATTTTTAACGCATAATAAGTAATTATGTTACATCATATATTGTGTAATCAAAATTTCAATACTTTTGTACGCTAAATTTACGAAATAATTCTTTAATCGAAGAAGAATAAAAATTTTAGATTAAAAGCTTAACACTTAATTATGACAAATTCTAAGGATACCAACAACGAGGGGGACATGAGTTTTCTGGAGCATCTTGAAGAGCTTCGATGGCATTTAGTACGAGCAATTACATCAATTATAATAGTTGCTATTGTAGCGTTTATTTTCAAAAAAATAGTTTTTGATGTTATTTTAATTGCCCCAAAATCCCCTGATTTTTTTACCAACAGAAATTTCTGTCACTTTGGTAATTTCATCGGGTTAAAAAGACTCTGTATTAATTCACAACCGCTGGAACTCATAAACATTAAAATGGCCGGACAGTTTTCAACCCATATCATTGTTTCTCTAATTGCCGGTTTTATTGTTGCCTTTCCTTATGTATTTTGGGAACTTTGGAGATTTGTTGCCCCAGCATTATACTCAAATGAGAAAAATGTTGCTAAAGGTGCAGTTTTTTTTAGTTCTTTCTTATTTATGCTCGGGGTACTCTTTGGTTATTATCTGATTGTTCCGCTTTCAGTTCATTTTCTGGGCTCTTATTCAGTAAGTGGCGAAGTTGCAAACAGAATCAGCCTAACAAGCTATATGACTACTGTAGCATCTATTTCGTTAGCTGCCGGAGTCGTTTTTGAATTACCTATCCTTGCCTATTTTCTTACTAAAGTTGGACTTGTAACACCAGAGTTTCTAAAAAAATACAGAAAACATTCTCTTGTGTTAATTCTAATATTATCTGCAATTATAACTCCTCCAGATATTTTTAGTCAGGTATTGGTTTCTTTACCTCTTTTAGTTTTATATGAAGTTGGCATTTCCATCTCTCGTTCATTGATTAAAAAACAAAAAAAAGAAATGGAAGATAATAAGCCTGTGAAAAATTAAAAAAAAGTGTAAGAAATTGCCGTAAAAAAATAATAATTTAAAATTAAATTAAAGTTTAAACATTAGTTTCGCAACCTAAACAAAAAAAATCCATTAGATGGCAAAATGTAAATGCATAAAAAATTTTAAAGTTTCTTCAAATGGCAAAATATTTGAAGTAAATCAATATTTTGATTTTGACTTTATTGGTTCAATTGGAGATAAACCATCCTTCTATCGAGTTTATTATAAAGATGGATCCTTTGATAAGTTGGAAGTTAAAGATTTTAAAGAGCATTTTAAAAGATATTAATGAAGTTACGAACTGAGAATCTTGTAAAAAAATACCGAAATCGAACTGTTGTAAAAGGTGTTTCGATTGAAGTAACTCAAGGTGAAATTGTTGGATTACTGGGCCCTAATGGAGCAGGCAAAACAACATCCTTTTATATGATTGTTGGATTAATTACTCCAAACCAAGGTGATATTTACCTTGAGGATGAGAATATAACAAAACTACCTGTTTATAAAAGAGCACAACGAGGTATTGGCTACTTGGCACAAGAAGCTTCAGTTTTCAGAAAATTAAGTGTTGAAGATAATATTCTATCTGTTTTGGAACTATCGCATCTCTCAAAAAGAGATCAGCGTCAAAGAACAGAAGAATTATTAAAAGAATTTGGGCTAACTAAAATCAGAAAAAGTCTTGGAATACAACTATCCGGTGGAGAAAGAAGAAGAACCGAGATTGCCAGGGCTTTAGCCATTGATCCCAAATTTATTCTTCTTGACGAACCTTTTGCAGGAGTAGACCCGATTGCAGTAGAAGATATCCAGGAAATTGTAAAAACATTAAAATCGAAAAATATCGGAGTAATCATAACCGATCACAATGTTCATGAAACACTTTCAATTACAGATAGGGCCTATTTATTGTTTGAAGGTGAAATATTGAAATCAGGGACAGACGAAGAATTGGCAGCAGACGAAAGAGTTAGAAGGGTATATCTGGGTAAAAACTTTGAACTTCGATAGAATTAATATTTTTAAATATTTTTTTAAAGAAATAAACCACTATTAATCAGTTTTTTAAAATTAAAACGAAACGAAAAACCACATAAATTTCAAACTCTTTAAAAAAGAAGGCTTGCAATATAAAAATTTTATTACCTTTGCGACGTTTTTGCGGATGTGGCGTAATTGGTAGCCGCGCTAGACTTAGGATCTAGTGCCTTACGGCGTGGGGGTTCGAGTCCCTTCATCCGCACAATATCAACCGCTCAAAATCGCGATTTCATCGTTGAATTTAGAGCGGTTTTTTTACAATATTTAATTTAAGTGGCTAGTTATGAATATTACAAGCGAAAAAATAGATGAGCTTAATTCTTCAATTAAGTTGAAAATCGAAAAAACAGATTACGATGAACGTGTAAATAATGTTCTTAAAGATTACCGAAAAAAAGCAAATATAAATGGTTTCCGTCCGGGTAAAGTGCCTATGGGCATGATTAATAAAATGTATAGAATACCTGTAATGGTCGACGAAATCAATAAACTTATCAGCGAAAATCTTTCAAAATATATCACTGATGAAAAGCTTAATATTCTGGGTGAGCCTTTACCATCAGAAAAAGAAAAACCAGAAATAAACTGGGAAACTGATTCTGAATTTGAATTTACTTATAATATTGGCCTTGCACCAGAGCTTGAAATTAAATTTACCAAGAAAGATAAAGTACCTCAATATGAAATAACAATCGACGATAAAACGCGCGATGAATTCATTAAAGGATATACAAGTAGATACGGTGAGAACAAACCTGTAGAATCTACTGAAGAAGGTTCAGAAGTTATCTCTTGCGATTTAAAGCAAGCTGATAATGATGGAAAACCTGTTGAAGAAGGTATCCAGGTAGAAGATGTTAAAATATCTATTGCAATGGTAAAAGATGAGGCAATAAAACCCTCTTTCCTTTCCAGAAAAATTGGTGATTCTTTTACATTCGATATCAAAAAAGCATTTCCTAACGATACTGAAATTGCTTCTTTACTTAAAATAAATAAAGAAGAAGTAGAAACAATCCAACCTAATTTCCTATTAGAGTTAAAAGAAATTACCAAATTCGTTAATGCTGAAGTAAACCAGGAATTCTATGACAAAGCTTTTGGTGAAGGAACAATAAAAAGCGATGAAGAATTTAAAGCCAAAATTGACGAAGAAATAAATGCTACTTTCTCCAGAGAAAGCGATTATAGATTTGGCATTGATGCAAAAGAAATGCTTATCAAAAAAGTTCCTATGGATTTACCTGTTGAATTCCTAAAAAGATGGATGAAAGCAACCAGTAAAGAGGAAGTAGCAGACGAACAAATTGAAGCAGAATTCCCTGAATTTGAGAAAGATTTAAAATGGCAATTAATTAAAAATACAATTGCAAAAGATAAAGAAATAAGTCTCACAGAAGAAGATATTCTTGAACAAGCAAAAGATTTTGCCAGAGCTCAATACATGCAATATGGAATGATGAATATTCCTGACGAGTACCTTGTAAACTATGCAAAACAGATTATTCAGAATGAAAATGACAGAAGAAGGCTTGCAGAAAGGGAATTGGAAAATAAAGTTGTTGCAAGTATAAGGGAAGACATAAAAATAGACGATAAAAAAATATCAAAAGACGATTTTGTAAAACTGTTTGAATAATAGTTAGTATATTTACTGTTTAAACTTATTTAAACATGGACGCAAACGATTTTAGAAAATACGCAACAAAACACAAAGGCATTAATGGCCTTGCCTTTGATAAGTATACGGCAATTACAAACAGCTATATATCTCCAACAATTATTGAAGAACGACAACTTAACGTTGCTTCAATGGATGTTTTCTCCCGATTAATGATGGATCGTATCATTTTTATGGGACTTCCTGTTGATGATTATGTGGCAAATATTATTCAGGCTCAATTACTTTATCTTGATTCTTCTGATCCGGGAAAAGATATCCATATCTATTTTAACTCTCCGGGAGGTTCAGTTCATGCAGGATTAGGAATTTACGATACAATGCAATTCATCAGTTCTGATGTTGCTACAATTTGCACAGGTATGGCTGCATCAATGGCTGCAGTTTTATTATGTGCAGGAAAAAAGGGTAAACGTTCAGCATTAAAACACTCAAGGGTTATGATTCACCAGCCTGCTGGCGGCGCTCAGGGTGTTGCAAAGGATATGGAAATTACCCTTAAAGAGATCCTAAAAATGAAAAAAGAACTTTATCAAATCCTATCTGATCATACTGGTCAGCCTTATGAAAAGATAGAACAGGATTCTGACAGGGATTACTGGATGACATCCTATGAAGCTAAGGAATATGGTATGATTGATGAAGTTTTATTTAGAAATCCAGAAAAAGACAATTAATATTTTATGGATAAATGCTCATTTTGTGGAAGGGATAAAAAAGATACCAACATTTTAATTGCTGGCATCTCTGGTCACATTTGTGACAGCTGTATCGAACAAGCGTTCGAAATTATCCAGGAAGAGAAAAGAAAAAATCATGAATTCGACGTTAACGGAATTAACCTTCTTAAACCCGTTGAAATCAAAAAATTTCTTGATGAGTATGTTATTGGACAAAATGAAGCAAAAAAATATCTTTCAGTAGCTGTTTACAATCACTACAAAAGATTATTACAATCGAACAAAAACGACAAGGATGATGTCGAAATTGAAAAATCGAATATTATCCTGGTTGGAGAAACCGGAACAGGAAAAACACTTTTGGCAAGAACAATTGCAAGAATGTTACATGTCCCTTTCACCATTGTTGATGCTACAATTCTTACTGAAGCCGGTTATGTTGGTGAAGATATTGAAAGTATATTAACCCGTTTGCTCCAGGTTGCTGACTACAATGTTGAAGCCGCAGAAAAGGGGATTATATTTATTGATGAGATTGATAAAATTGCCCGTAAAAGTGACAACCCTTCAATTACCAGGGACGTTTCTGGTGAAGGTGTTCAACAAGGTTTATTAAAACTTCTTGAAGGAAGCATTATTAATGTTCCGCCGCAAGGAGGAAGAAAGCATCCTGACCAAAAAATGATCCCCGTCAACACAAAGAATATTTTATTCGTTTGTGGTGGTGCTTTTGATGGTATTGACAAAAAAATAGGTCAGCGTTTAAATACAAAAGTTGTTGGTTACAGCGCTGCTAAAGGAGCAAAAGAAATTGAAAGGGATAATCTTCTTCAATACATCGCTCCCCAGGATTTAAAATCGTTTGGTATGATTCCAGAAATAATTGGACGTCTTCCAATACTAACTTATTTAGATCCTCTTGACAGAAATGCTCTTCGTCTGATTTTAACAGAACCTAAAAACTCACTTATTAAACAATATCAGAAACTTTTTGAAATAGACAAAAAGAAACTAATATTCAAAGCAGAGGTTTTGGATTTTATTGTTGACAAAGCTGTAGAGTTCAAATTAGGGGCAAGGGGACTTCGTTCAATCTGTGAAGCAATTATGGTTGATATTATGTTTGATGCGCCTTCTGAAAGTCAAGAAAAAATCGAGATAACTCTTGATTATGCAATGGATAAACTTGAAAAAGTAAACTTGCATCAATTAAAAGTTGCATAAAAAATTTGGTTTTTATTAAATAATTCAATTTATTTGTCCTGACAAAAGTCATAAAAAAGTGAAAATATTAACAAATGCATATTGGTGGTGGCAAAACTTTACGGAATACCGTGAGGATTAGGCCCTGTATGCATATAAAGAATATATAAAACGGCTTATCGTAACTCACGGTAAGCCGTTTTTGTTTTTAGACGATTTCAAAAATAAAAAAAATAAAACGATGAATAAATTTAAACTCAAAACAAATGTCAAAACGATACTTTCTGATACCATCACTCCAGTGAGTATCTACCTTAAAATCAGAGATATTTATCAAAACTCTATTTTACTTGAATCTTCTGATTACCATGGAAATGAAAACAGCTATTCGTTTATCTGCTTTGAGGCTATCGCTGAATTTAGAACAGACAACGGAAAAATAACCACAACATATCCTGATGGAAATAACAAAGAAATTATTCTTTCTGACTCAAAACAATTTGCAAAAGAACTCAATAATTTCATAAATGAATTTGATTATGATGATGAGACAAAAGTTCCTGTTAATGGACTTTTTGGTTACGCAAATTATGATGCAGTCCAATATTTCGAAACACTAAAACTTAAAAATCCGGTAAAAGAAGAATACAAAATTCCCGATGCAAGATACAATGTATTTAAGTATATAATAGCTGTAAACCACTTTAAAAACAATCTTCATATCATTGAAAATCTTTTAGATGGAGAAGAAAGTAAAATTGAAGACATCGTTCAATTATTAAAAAACAGAAATATTGCTACATATCCTTTTTCACCTGATGAAAAAGAAATCTCAAATATCACTGATGACGAATATAAACAAATGGTAACAAAGGGCAAAGAGCATTGCTACCGTGGGGATGTTTTCCAGATTGTTCTTTCCCGTCAGTTTAAAAGAGGTTTCACAGGAGACGAGTTCAATGTATACCGTGCACTACGCTCTATTAATCCAAGTCCTTACTTGTTTTATTTTGATTATGGCAGCTACAAAATATTCGGTTCATCACCCGAGGCACAGTTAAAAATTAAAAATGGAAAAGCATATATAAATCCTATAGCTGGCACATTCAAACGAACCGGTGATGATGAAAAGGATAAACAACTGGCCAAGGATCTTATGCTGGATATAAAAGAAAATGCAGAGCATGTTATGTTAGTTGACCTGGCAAGAAATGATTTGAGCCGACATACATCAAGTGTAGTCGTAGAGAATTACAGGGAGATTCAATATTACAGTCATGTTTTACACATGGTTTCTACAGTAAGTGGCGAACTTGACAAAGATTCCAACTCGATTGATTTAATGACTGCAACCTTCCCTGCCGGAACATTATCAGGGGCTCCAAAATACAAAGCAATGGAACTTATTGATAAATACGAAAACCAAAACCGTGGATACTATGGCGGTGCTATCGGCAACATAGATTTTAACGGTGATTTTAACCATGCGATAATGATTCGTTCATTCCTGAGCAAGAATAACACTTTATTTTACCAGGCAGGCGCAGGAATTGTTTCTGTATCAAAAGAAGAGAGCGAATTACAAGAAGTAAATAATAAATTGGGTGCGTTGAAAAACGCTATTAACCTGGCAAAAGATATTTAACATGAAAATACTGGTTTTAGATAATTACGATTCATTCACATACAACCTGGTGCATTATCTGCATCAACTTACAGATGATAAAGTAGATGTATACAGGAATGATGAAATCACAGTTGAAGAGGTAAACAGATACGATAAGATTCTTCTCTCACCTGGTCCGGGAATACCTGTTGAATCAGGAATCCTGTTGGATTTGATAAAAACATACGCTCCTTCCAAATCAATCATGGGGGTATGTCTGGGACATCAGGCAATTGCAGAAGCATTTGATGGTAAATTAATAAACATGGATAAAGTCTACCATGGAGTTTCTACACCGATAAAAATTTTAACTCCAGATGATGCTTTGTATGAAAGTATTCCTACAGAAATCAATGTTGGCAGATACCATTCCTGGTTGGTTGACAAAGACTCTCTACCCGATTGTTTTAATATCACCTCTGAAGATGAAGAAGGAAAAATAATGGGAATCTCTCACAAAAATTTTGACGTTCGTGGTGTTCAGTACCATCCTGAATCTGTGTTAACTGAGCACGGACTAAAAATTATGGAGAACTGGTTAAAAATCTAAAATATATACAATGAGAACGATATTAAACTACTTATTCGAACATAAAACATTAAACCAATCGGAAGCAGAGGAGATTCTTACAAATATCGCCCAGGGAAAATACTCTGATCCGGAAATTGCAGCATTTGTTACAGTTTATTTAATGCGTTCTATTACTGTTGAAGAATTAACTGGCTTTAGAAATGCATTGTTAAACCTTTGTATTCCAGTTGACCTCTCTGATTTTGAAACAATTGATGTTTGTGGTACTGGCGGAGATGGAAAGGACACTTTTAATATTTCAACATTATCAACTTTTGTAATGGCCGGAGCTGGCGCCAAAGTATCAAAACACGGGAATTACAGTGTATCATCAAGTTGTGGCTCATCAAATGTAATGGAAACATTAGGGTATAAATTCTCAAATGACAATGATAAATTGAAAAATGAGATGGATAAATCCGGAGTATGTTTCATTCATGCCCCTTTATTTAATCCTGCCATGAAAAATGTAGCCCCTGTAAGAAAAGCGTTGCGGGTAAAAACATTCTTTAATATGCTTGGGCCAATGGTTAATCCAAGTTTTCCTCAGAAACAAATGGTAGGAGTGTTTAACCTTGAACTGGCAAGAATTTATGGTTACATTTATCAAAAAACGGATAAAGATTTTGTAATCATTCATAGCCTTGATGGATATGATGAAATATCCTTAACTTCACCATTTAGGGCAATAAGTAATTCTTCCGATCAACTCATAACTCCCACCGACCTAAATCTTTCTTATCATACTGAAAAAGAATTGTATGGAGGAGCAACGGTAGCAGATGCTGTAAAAATATTTACTTCTGTTTTAGAAGGTAAAGGCACAAATACTCAAAATGAGGTAACCATAGCAAACTCTGCAATGGGTATTAAATGCTATTTCCCTGAAAAGTCTTTAGAAGAATGTTTAGGTATGGCTAAAGAATCTTTAGAAAGCGGTAAGGCATATGACGTTTTAAAGAAATTGTTAGAATTGAATAAATAGAAGAATGACCTCCTAAATCCTCCTAAAAGGAGGACTTTAAGAAGGTTAGAAATTATTACATAAATAATCAAAGGCTCTACAAGTTTACTCTCTATAAAATTTTTAGAGTCATCAATTAAAAAAAGTAATGACTATTTTAGACGAAATTGTTCAGCATAAGCGTAAAGTAGTTGCAAAAAACAAGGAACTATATCCTATAAAGCTCCTGGAAAAAAGCACCTCCTTTGAGACAACACCTGTCTCTTTAACAAAATATCTTTTACGTGAAGATAAATCTGGAATCATCGCAGAATTCAAAAGAAAATCCCCTTCAAAAGGAATGATTAACGAATTTGCTGATGTTGAAAAAATCACGATGGGATATATCCAAGCCGGAGCATCAGCGCTTTCGGTATTGACAGACCTAAAATTTTTTGGCGGAAAAAATGAAGATTTAATAACTGCCAGGAAATCTAATAACTGTCCGATCTTACGAAAAGATTTTATCGTTGATGAATATCAAATAATTGAAGCAAAATCAATTGGTGCTGATGCTATCTTATTAATTGCAGCATGTCTTACAAAAGAAGAAATTTTTCATTTTGCAAAAACAGCACGAAACCTTGGTCTGGAAGTCCTGATGGAAGTTCACACAGAAGAAGAACTCGACAAGGTAAATGAGCATTTAAATGTTGTAGGGGTTAATAACAGGAACCTTAAGACATTTGAAGTTAGCATTGAAAACTCCAAGATTCTTTCTGAGAAAATACCTTCTGATTTTGTAAAGATTTCTGAGAGTGGAATCAGTAATGTTTCTGCAATCAAAGAATTAAAAAAATATGGTTTCCAAGGATTTTTAATTGGAGAAAACTTTATGAAGACCAGCATGCCCGAAAAGGCTTGCGAGAAATTTATTAAAGAATTAGGAAGATGACCCCCTACCCCCCCCTAAGAGGAGGACTTTAAGAAGGGCAAAATTTAAAATAACCTTTGCGTCCCTTTGCGCTCTTCGCGGTAAAAATCTTTAAACCGCAACGATCACGAAGGACACAAAGAAGAAAATACACAAAATGAAGATAAAAGTATGTGGAATGAGGGACAGCAAAAATATCAGGGAGTTGGTAAAGATTCATCAATGTTAAGTCTTATTCTTCTCCTATTCGACGTATGCCCGAAAAAGCCTGTGAAAAATTTATAAAAAATTTAAAATAAACCTTTGCGTCCCTTTGTGCTCTTCGCGGTCAAACTCTTTAAACCGCAACGATCACGAAGGACACAAAGAAAAAAACACACAAAGTGAAGATAAAAGTATGTGGAATGAGGGATAGCCAAAATATCGGGGAGTTGGTAAAGCTTCAACCTGATTATATTGGATTTATTTTCTACCCAAAATCAAAAAGATTTGTAGGAAATGAATGGAATAATTCCATCGCTCGAAATATCCCTGAAAACATCAAAAAAACAGGAGTATTTGTTAACTCTTCTTTCGAAGAAATAGAAACAAAAGTTTCTATTTTCCATCTGAATGCAGTACAACTTCATGGAGATGAATCTATCGAACTATGTTTGAAAGTAAAAGAATTAGAGGTAGAGGTAATCAAGGCATTCCCGATATTAATTCCTTCTGATTTTGAACAAACAAATAAATATGTGGATGCTGTTGATTTTTTCCTTTTTGACACCAAAACAGAAGCTTATGGTGGTAGTGGAAAAAAATTCGACTGGAATATTTTAAGTAATTACAATCAACAGAAACAATTCTTTTTAAGTGGAGGAATTTCTGTTAACGATGCGGAAACAATATCAAAACTTCAGCATCCGTCGCTCTATTGTCTGGACATTAACAGTAAATTTGAAACAGTTCCAGGATTAAAAGATATAACACAAGTAAATCAATTTATTAAAACGATACGAAATGGGATTTCAAGTAGATAACAATGGTTTTTATGGTGAATTTGGAGGGGCATACATCCCTGAAATGATGTACCCAAACATCAAACAACTTGAAGACACATACCTGAAAATTATTAATGAAGATAAATTCCAAAAAGAATTTCAGGAACTATTAAAAGATTATGTTGGTAGGCCAAGTCCTTTGTACCTGGCAAAACGCCTTTCAGAAAAATACAATACCAATATTTATCTTAAACGAGAAGATCTGAATCACACAGGTGCCCATAAAGTAAATAATACCATCGGTCAGATTCTGATAGCAGAAAGACTTGGAAAGACAAGAATTATTGCAGAAACCGGAGCCGGTCAACATGGCGTGGCAACAGCAACAGTATGTGCTTTAAGAAATATCAAATGTGTGGTTTACATGGGCAAGACTGATGTAGACAGGCAGGCTCCCAATGTAGAACGAATGAAAATGCTGGGAGCAGAAGTAATACCTGTACATAGCGGAAATAAAACGCTGAAAGATGCCACAAACGAAGCAATGCGCGATTGGATAAATAATCCTGAAGATACACACTATATCATTGGTTCAATTGTTGGCCCACACCCCTACCCTGACATGGTTACCCGTTTCCAATCAGTAATTAGCGAAGAGATGAAATGGCAATTAAAAGAAAAAACCGGGAATGAAAATCCAACTGCCATCATTGCTTGTGTTGGTGGAGGAAGTAATGCTGCCGGTGCTTTTTATCATTACCTTGATGAAAAAGATGTTCGCCTCATTGCTGTTGAAGCAAGTGGAATGGGAGTAGATTCCAGCGAATCTGCAGCAACCATGGTTCTTGGAAAACCTGGCGTTTTACATGGTAGTCGTACTATGCTTATGCAAACAGAGGATGGCCAAGTTATCGAACCCTATTCCATTTCAGCCGGATTAGATTACCCGGGCATTGGCCCTTTACATTCTCACTTATTTAAAACTGGCAGGGCTGAATTCTATAATGCAACAGATAAAGAAGCGTTAGATGCTGCATTCCAATTAACCCGTTTAGAAGGAATTATACCCGCACTTGAGTCATCACATGCTTTGGCAATTTTAGAAAAATTAAATTTCAAGCCCGATGACCATGTTGTAATTAACCTTTCTGGTCGTGGAGACAAAGATCTGGAAACCTATTTAAAACATAAAAAAGGGTAAACGGAAACAGGAGACCGGGAAAGGGAGACCGGAGACGGGAAAAGGAGAACCGGAGGATGGTTTTAGCAAAAAAATAAATAAAATAACATAGTTATTAAAGAAGAAAAAAATCATGAATAGGATAAATAAATTATTTGAAGAGAAAAAAAACAATATACTTTCCGTTTTTTTTACGGCAGGACATCCAACATTAGACAGTACTGAGACTATCATAAAAACTTTAGAAAATAGTGGAGCAGATTTAATTGAGATTGGGATTCCTTTCTCGGATCCCACTGCTGATGGCCTGGTTATACAAAAAAGTAGCCAGGTTGCATTGGATAATGGAATGTCACTTAAACTTTTATTTGAACAACTCAAAAACATCAGGGAAAGTGTAAATATCCCGTTAATCATGATGGGCTATCTGAACCCCGTTTTACAGTATGGTATTGAAAACTTTTGTAAAAAATGTAACGAAGTTGGAATCGATGGCCTTATCTTGCCTGATTTGCCCATCAGTATATTTGTAAAAGAATACCAGGAAACATTCAGAAAACATAACCTTCACAATATATTTCTAATCTCCCCACAGACAGTTGAAGAGCGTATCCGATTAATCGACTCTGAGACTGATGGGTTTATTTATATGGTTGCGTCATCGTCCATTACCGGGGCAAAAAGCGGGATCTCTGAAAAACAGATTGAGTATTTTAATCGTGTCCAATCCATGAACCTAAAAAACCCTACTGTGATTGGGTTTGGTATTTCTAATAAAGATACGTTTGATACTGCCTGTAAATACGCCAATGGGGCAATTATTGGAAGTGCTTTTGTAAAGGCTTTGGATGAAGAAGGTAAATTGGAGGAGAAGGTTGAAAGATTTGTAAAAAGGCTAAGATAGTTAGAGTACAAAACGTATTTTTCTTGAACTCTTAATCTTGGCGATGCTTCTTTTTGCATGAACAGCACGAAGCACCTGGATTTCAATTTCTGTTATTCGGTAAATTATTAAATGAGATTCTAAGATAATCCATCTATACATTTTGGATTTTGTGGGAAGATGTTTACACTCCGAAAACAAAGACCAATTGTATTGAAGTGTATCAACCAATCTCCATATTTCATTTTCGTATTGTTCTGCCTGTTTGAGTCCAAAGGTTTCTACACCATATTGATAAATATCATCAAGATCTGATATAAATCTTTCAGAGACCTTTATCTGGAGGTTTTGTTTTTCCTCCATTCTTTTAATAATTGTTTTGACTCTTCTATGGAATAAAATGAACCTTTCTCAGCTTCTTCAATCCCTTTGGTAAATTCATCCGAATCGAGAGGTTCTCCTGGTATTGCCCATTTTTTTTCTTTCGATTTTGTAGTTCTCATAAAATATTTAAAATCTATTCTTTACACAAATTTACTAAAAACATTGTTTATGGAAAAAATATATCTCCAACACAAAATTCCAATCAGCCAAAAACATAATACATATCCCTGTCTTTCTGGGTTACAGATTTGTTATAATACCCTGCTACATATTCCCTGCTAAACAGAAAATAATTACCCGAATATTTTTCAATATGGTATCGTACAGCTTGTTTGATTACGGGAAAATCAAAGGGTTCTCCGCCCATTATTAAATACCCCTCAAATTTAGTTAAAAGCACTTCTGCTGTTATAAATATAGGGTTGGCAAAGCCACACACTACAACCTTAGTTTTAAGCAGCCACCATCCATAAAACCAAAGCTATTAAATTGATTTTAGATTAAAATATACTGTATAACATATAAATACTGTTATTCCAAAATAAATATTTATATATTTACCGTTAGTATATTTTACTTTATCCAACCAATGGATAATATGTTTCACACTAAAAATTTTTATTATGTCAAATCTTGAAAATTACACCAATCTTTTAGAAACCTTTCAGGCTATTCCTGAAGAAAAAATCCAAACCCCGGACATCCCGGTAGATGCAGCTGTGCAAGAAGCCGAAGACCTGTACCACTGGAGCCTTGATGATGAGGCAGAACTAACCAAAGTAGGGCTAGACTGGACTCTTGTTACATCTCTTCCCGAACGTGCCGGAGCATGCCGTGTAGCACAATCAAAATGGATGAAAGAACGCCACACACCAGAAGAAGCAGAAAAACTTTGGAAGGAGCAAGGGCCAGAAGCGTATAAACTTCGACAAGAGTTATTCGATTCTTTTCGTTTTGCTTTTCGTAACGACGATGCTTTGTTAGCACGTGTATCTCAGATAGCAGAAGGTACAGGCCACGATGATATGATACAGGATCTCAGCGACCTGGCCGAACTCGGCAAAGCAAATGTCGATCTGTTGACAAGCATCTCATTTGACGCGACACTGCTTGATACAGCAGAAACAAAATCTGATGAACTTGGCTCATTACGGGGTGAGGTAAACGGGGCACTCCTTTCAAAAAATGCAGAAAAGATTATCCGCGACCAGGCATTTACCTACATGAAAAAAGCGATAAAAGAAATACGCGCATGCGGTGTGTATGCATTCCGTAACAATCCCGACAGGCAAAAAGGTTATTATAGCCGCTACCGGAAAACACACCGTTAATTCCAGAAAAAATTGAGCCTTTCCAGCCTTGGGGAGGCTCTTTCCAATTCTAAAAGCCTTCATTCCACAAAAAAACAATTTCATTCCTGTAAAAATCAGCCTCCTTCCGGGGAAATGTTGTAAATTGGGTTGGAATCACTAACTATTATATGCAATCATGAAACAAAAAGTTAAACCAGGTCTTTATTCTAACAGAGTTGAACATTTTAGAATTGAGCGTACAGATAAAAAAGAAATTTAATTAATACGTTAAAAAATATGAAGCTAAAAAAATATATTACCTCCATCTTTTTTCTAATTGTGATTTTATCTGCCTGTGAAAAAGAGAAAGTAGAAGATAATATAACCGGGGAATATCTTGTATCGCGCGAATTAATCTCAAGTTATACAAAAGATCAGGTTATTACTCAGCTTACAATTGGTTCGCTATTGTATCCGGAGGTTTCTTCATTAATCGACGCTGCAGATTATGGAATAAAGATTTACAAAGTAACATATAACACAACATTTCTAGGAGAACCAATTATAGCATCTGGTCTGATAAGCATCCCAAACTCTGGCGAAAGTTTTCCTGTAGTCAGTTTCCAAAACGGCACAAATACATGCAACTCAAATGCGCCCAGTGTTGATTTAACAGATCCCTTTTTTTTAATTATAAACTACATGGCAAGTAATGGCTATGTCTTTTGTATCCCTGATTACGTTGGTTTTGGGGCATCTAAAGACAAATTACATCTATACATGCACAGGGAGTCTTCAAATCAAGCTGTTTCCGATCTTTTGAGAGCTATGGTTGAGCTTATTGAACAGGAAAGCTCCGCCCCTACTCTTAACAATACACTATACCTTATGGGATATAGCCAGGGAGGATGGGCAACACTTTCTGCCCTGGAGGATTTAGAAAATAATCCGGCAGGTGACTTAACAGTTTCTGCTGCTGCTTGTGGAGCCGGGAGCTATGACTTACTGGAAATGTCAGATTATATTTTTGGATTAGAAACATATCCTAATCCATTTTATATGCCCTACTTTATTGAATCGAGGAGACAAAACAATATCTTAACAGAACCAATAACAACTTACTTTAATTCTCCTTATGCAGAGGAGATCCCTTCTCTATTTGATGGAGTACAATGCAACAGTACAATTAATGATCAATTAAACGATACAATATCTGTTCTTTTATCGTCAGGTTTGACTGAGAATATTAATTCCGCCACACAGCTATTAACCTTAAAAGATGAACTCGAAAGTAATAGCGTTTCTGCCTGGGAAACATCGGCGTCAATAAGATTTTTTCATAGTAAAGGAGATAAGAGTATTCCCCATACTCAAACAGAATCAATTTATACAGACTTTGAATTTTTGGGGGCAGATGTAAACATTGTCCAAATCGATTCTTTGGATCATACTGAAGCTGCTGTCACCTGGGGAGTAGATGCCATGAACTGGTTAAACAGTATAAAATAAAAAACCCTGTCCAAATCAGGACAGGGTCAGTTATATTTTTTGTTGTATTTCTTAACCTAAATAAGCTTTCAAAAGTTTGTTCCTGGAACTATGGCGAAGTCTTTTTATAGCTTTTTCTTTAATTTGTCTTGTTCTCTCTCTTGAGATTCCAATATCTTTTCCAATTTCTTCCAAAGACTTTTGTTTGATACCAATACCGTAAAATGCCCTGATTACTTGTCTTTCTTTTTCCGACAAGGTATTTAATGTCCTGTCAATTTCCCTGCTTAATGATTCTCCAATCAATGATCTATCAGCCCTTGGAGATTCACTATTTTCAAGAACATCTAAAAGGCTGTTATCTTCTCCATCCTGGAATGGGGCATCTACAGATAAATGTCGTCCTGATAGTTTTATTGTGCTTGATACTTTTTCGTTATCTAAATCTAATGCTTCGGCAACTTCTTCAGAGGTTGGTTCCCTCTCGTGCTCTTGCTCTAATTCTACAAATGTCTTGTGGATTTTATTTAAAGCCCCAATTTTGTTTAATGGAAGTCTTACTATACGTGATTGTTCAGCCAAAGCCTGAAGAATACACTGGCGAATCCACCAAACAGCATATGAAATAAATTTAAAACCTTTAGTCTCATCAAACTTTTTTGCTGCTTTTATCAAACCAAGGTTTCCTTCGTTAATTAAATCTGGCAGGCTTAATCCCTGGTGTTGATATTGCTTTGCTACAGATACAACAAAACGTAAGTTTGCCCGGGTTAATTTTTCTAGTGCTGCTTGATCTCCTTTCTTAATTCTCTGAGCTAATTCTACTTCCTCTTCAGGAGTAATCAGTTCCTCTTTACTAATGTCGTGCAAATACTTTTCTAATGAATCGCTGTTTCTGTTTGTTATTGATTTTGTAATCTTTAATTGTCTCATCTTTCCTCCTTACTTACAACCTATACATTGGGTTTAGTGGTACAACAAAAAAATGCAACTAATTGTTTGAAATTCTATTTAACAATCTGTTCAAAAATTGTACAAAGTTAAAAAATAACTGCGTATAAATAAAATTATTATACGTGTTTCATGCTAAATTAAACCCTAAAAAATGTTAACATTTTATAAACGAATAAGCATAAATATTTATTTTTGCCGACCTTAAAAAAGAAATGGAAAAATATATTAAAGACCTTCTCGTTGAGGCAAAAAAAAATAAAAGAAAGATTGATGCGGTTTTTAAAAAGCTAAAAAAGACTCCGCAAAAGGAACTAGACAAACTTTTCCATTCCCTTCACGAAGAAGTGTTTGAACATATCAACTGCCTTGATTGTGCCAATTGTTGCAGTTCTATAAGTCCTACTTTATACAACCGTGATATTGACAGGATTGCTTCTACCCTTCGATTAAAACCCTCTGAAGTAGTAGAAAAACACATTAGAATTGATGATGAAAATGATTATGTTTTCAGAGAAACCCCTTGTCCGTTTCTAATGGAAGATTATTGTTGTTCTGTCTATGAAGACCGTCCCAAGGCATGTCGTGAGTACCCGCATACAGACAGGAATAAGATGTTCCAGATTTTAAGCCTTACAAAAAAAAATGTTTATGTCTGCCCTGCTGTTTATTGGATTATCAAGAATATTGATTCAATGTCGTTTAGTTAACGATTCTGCAATTGACGCTGTCAGGAGCTACGCACGCTGACAGGTCGATGTACTGATTTAAACCTGTCAGCGTGCGTAGCTCCTGACAGCGTTAGTAAGTACCTTAACTAAACGACATTGAATATTGATTTGTAACTGGAGGTGCCTCAAAAATACATGCACTGTACAATAAAATTCTCCCTATAACAAGTTTAAATTTTCCTATTTCTCATACATACATTAATTTGCCTCTTGATATAATTTTGGGTGCCGAGTTCAAAATATCAGAACGATTTTCACTTAGTGCTGATATTCCTTTTACGCTTTATCAGTTTGAATATGAAAGAGAATACATAGATAATCTGAAACGAAAAACTAGTACATTTAAGGGAGAAACCTTTCCAAATCTCTATTGTTTTAGAATTGGAGCTTCATACAGATTATAACTAAAAAACTTTATTCCGTTTTACCATAACTTTTAATCCTTGTGATACTACATTAAATCGAATCTTCTTCCCCATTTCTATAGGTTCTCCATCGTAATGTACGGCTCCTTTTTTCTTTCTTTTTACGATAAATTTCTCTCCACGGTAAATATCTGCAAATTTGCTCCTATCTATTGATTTATTAAATAACCGCACACCTAAATTAAATGCTTTTGGCTTTGGAAAAGGCCTGACAACTGTAACATCGAGTAACCCATCTGAAATTTTAGCATCTGGGGAAACATAGGCATTGTTCCCAAATTGGGATGCGTTTGCTACAGTTAATAAGAATGCCCGTACTTTTATTTTTTCGTCATCAGTCCGAAGTGTATATTTTTTTGCTTTATATGAAAAGAATTCTTTCAAAACAGCATTTGTATAAGCCCAGAATCCACGTTGATGGCCTTCGTCAAATACTTTTCCGATATGGGCATCAAATCCTAAACCTGCAGTACAGAAAAATGGAATTTCATTAATTAATCCGTAATCTATTTTAGTAATTCCGGGATCGTTAATAACTTCTATTGCTTTATCCAGTCTCATTGGTAGATTTAAATGTCGGGCTAATCCATTTCCTGAACCACATGGGATAATTCCCATTGTTGCATCGGTATCGATTAATGCTGAGCCTACTTCGTTTACTGTTCCATCCCCTCCTGCTGCAATTATTTTTTTAATACCATCTTTTAATGCTTCCTTTGCATAAATTCTTCCATCACCCTTCCCTTTGGTTTCAAGTAAAACATAATCATATTTTGTTAAGTCGAGTTTTTCCTTTACTAAATCAGCAATACTTACTTTTCGTCCGCCTGCAATTGGATTTATTATAAAACAAATTTTCTCCTTCATTTTACTATTTCAAAAATAATTTTTCAAACAAGTTCGTCGAATTTAAGTTTCTATAAAAAGAAATCCTAATGTTTTATTACAATAATGGCTACTTTTACGCCGTTTAACATTGAATTATAGAAACATATTTGGTTTAGAAATATGCTGGCGAGAAAACATCAACTTTTATTGTTACTATTTTCCTTATTCACAATTAATTTCGCAAATGCCCAATTAGGAGGCAGTTATTCCTATGCTTTTTTAAACCTGACAAACTCAGCAAGAGTAGCAGCCCTTGGTGGAGAAATGATTTCTGTTTATGATAATGATTTAAACCTTGCATTTCATAATCCTGCTTTATTAAACGACAGCATGGATAATCATCTTGTATTTAATTACGTAGGATATTTTGCTGATATTAAATATGGATACGCCAGTTATGCCAGAAATTTACCAAAAATTGGAAATGTTGCACTAGGCATTCATCACATCAATTATGGAGAATTTATCGAAGCTGATGCTACCTCCCAAAAGCTTGGCACCTTCTCTGCAGCAGAATATGCGGTAAACATCATGTGGTCAAAATACCTCGACAGTTTGTTTTATGTTGGAGGAACTATTAAACCCATATATAATTCTCTTGAACAATACAATTCATTCGCTTTAGCAATTGATTTGGGCATAAGTTATTTTAGCGAAGACAAACTTTTTTCTGCTTCACTGGCAATTCAGAATGCGGGTATACAGTTAAAAAAATATTATGCAGGTGCAGAGAATGAACCTTTACCTTTTAAAATTCAGGTTGGGATCTCTCAAAAACTACAATATGCCCCTTTTAGAATCTATGCAACAATAAGTAACCTTCAAAAATTTAATCTGAGTTATGAATCCGATGAAGATGAATCAACGTCGAGTATTTATGACGACTCTTCAAGTAAAAAAAGCAAACTGGAAACTGTAGCGGATAATACAATGCGACATGTTAACCTTGGTGTTGAGTTTACACCTCTGGATAATTTTTATTTAAGAATGGGATACAATTACCGCCGCAGACAAGAATTAAAAATTGATGACCGAGTTGCAATGGTCGGTTTTTCATGGGGATTTGGAATAAAGATAAAACGCTTCCATTTAAGTTATGGCAGGGCAATGTATCATCTTTCCGGGGCTTCCAACCATTTCTCAATAAGTACAAACCTTCACGAATTTTATCGGAGGAACTGATAAATTCTATCTTTACAGAAAATTCTATCAATGCAGATAAAAAAAGCAATCATAATTGCCATTGACGGGCATTCTTCATGTGGAAAAAGCACATTTGCAAAACTTATTGCAAAAAACCTGGGCTATAAATATATTGACACTGGAGCTATGTACCGGGCAGCAACACTTTTTGCCCTGCAAAGTAATTTTTTCAGTGCAGGTAATCTAAATACAGAATTTCTTGTAAATTCCTTATCAAAAATCAACATAGACTTTCAACAAAACCCAGATACAAAAACTAATGATCTGATATTAAACGGTAAAAATGTTGAAGAACAAATTCGTTCGTTAGAAGTTTCTAATTATGTAAGTGAGGTTAGTGCAATTAAAGAGGTACGAGAAAAAATGGTTGCATTGCAACAGGATATGGGACAAAAAAAAGGAATAGTAATGGATGGCAGGGATATTGGCACTGTTGTTTTTCCTGATGCTGAATTGAAGATTTTTCTCACCGCTTCACCAGAAATCAGGGCAGAACGCAGATACCAGGAACTCATTAAAAAAGGTGACAATGTATCGTATAAAGATGTTCTAGAAAATGTCATGAAACGAGATGAAATAGATTCTACACGAAAAGAATCCCCATTAAAACAAGCCAGTGGCGCCCTTTTGCTCGACAACAGTAACCTTTCTATGGAGGAAGAATGGATCTGGGTACAGAATGAATTAAAAAAACTGGATGTTTTATGAGTAACCAATTAACCATTCAGGTAGATCAAAATGCGGGATTTTGTTTTGGAGTAGAAAAAGCTATTCAAAAAGCTGAAGAGTATTTAAAAGAAAACGGTACTTTATATTGTCTGGGCGAAATGGTTCATAACGAGGCAGAAGTTGAACGGTTAGAACAACTCGGTTTAATTACAATTAATCTAGATACATATAAAAACCTTAAAGACACTACTGTTTTACTTCGTGCTCATGGAGAGCCTCCTGAAACTTATGAAATAGCTAAAAAAAATAACTTAACGATTATTGATGCTACTTGTCCATTGGTAATAAACCTTCAAAAGAAAGTTAAAAAATCGGCAGAGACCGGAGATGATATATTTATTTATGGAAAAAAAACTCATCCCGAAGTTATTGGTCTAGCAGGACAAAACCCACAAAATACCCGAGTTATAGAAAATGAAGACGATTTAGAAAAAATAGAATTGTTGAAATCAGCACACCTTTTTTCACAAACGACAAAAAGCCTTGACAAATATTTAAAGATTAAAGAAAAGCTCGAAGAAAAAATTTCCAATGATCCTTCAAAAAAAATAAATTTTAATAATTCAATCTGCAAACAGGTCCATAATAGAAATGATAACTTAAAAATATTCTGTGAGCAGCATGATATCATCATTTTTGTTGGTGGTACAAAAAGTTCAAATGCCAGGGTACTTTTCAACATCTGTAAAAGTGCAAATGAAAATTCTTATTTCATTAGTTCTACAGATGACATAAAAAAAGAATGGCTAATTAAAAATAATTCAATAGGTATATCCGGAGCTACTTCCACACCTTCTTGGTTACTGGAAGATGTTAAACAATATTTAAAAGAAATACAAGCCTAACAAAAAAAAACTTGTCTCGTATTAGCCTTAAAACAATGAATAGAATTAATACACGTTAAATTAATACCTTTGTTATCCTAAAAAATTTTGAATTAATGAGAAGAATTCAGTTATTAGCAATTAGCACTTATATTTTTTCGCAAAGTTTTGCGTTTCAGGTATCAACAGATACTATCCCGATTACAAAAGAAGAACTTATTATTGAGTCTAATCTGGACGCTAACCTCGATAGCCTCCTAAACCTTTGGTATGTACAACAATCTTTTGATTTTGACACCTCAAAAATAGTTGATGTATTAGAAGAAGATTCCATTATCATGGAGTTTCCTGATTCTGTTTATATTGAAAGATTGTCAAAAATCCCGTCTGCTGTTGATTTAAGCTATAATAACATTGTTAAGAATTACATTCATGCCTATACCAAGAAAAGAACAGAGCAGGTAGAAGTTATGCTTGGATTGGCTGATTATTACTTTCCCATTTTTGACGACATCTTTGATTATTATGATGTCCCGAATGAAATGAAGTACATGTCGATTATCGAATCGGCTTTAAATCCACGTGCCCTTTCAAAAGCAAAAGCTGTAGGATTATGGCAATTTATGTATGGAACCGGAAGGTTGTATGGATTAACCATTAATTCTTATATTGATGAAAGGCGTGATCCAATAAAATCGACCCATGCAGCAGCAAAATTTGTTAAAGACCTATACAACATCTACGGAGATTGGATTCTCGTAATTGCTGCATACAATTGTGGCCCAGGTAATGTAAACAAGGCCATTAGACGTTCAGGTGGCAAAAGAAATTACTGGGATATTTATTATTATCTTCCACGAGAAACAAGGGGGCATGTTCCAGCTTTTATAGCAGCAACATATATCATGAATTATTATGAAGAACATAACTTAAAAGCCAGGGCCATTGATTTACCATTAGCTTCAGACACAATTGTTGTTGCTGACAATGTTCATCTTGAGCAAATTTCCGGGGTAATTGACATCCCGCTAGAAAAATTAAGGGATATGAACCCGCAATACCGTCAAGATATTGTTCCCGGGAAAAGTAAACCTTTAGCAATTCGCCTACCAATTGATAAAGTTTCTGCTTTTATTGATTTTCAGGATTCAATATTTGCTTACAAGGATTCAATATATTTCAATTCTAAAAAGCAAGTAGTAACACCAGAGCAATATACTTCCTCTTACAGAACACCAGGTCCACCAAGTAAGGATCATGAAAAATTAACGTATGTTGTTAAAAGCGGTGATAATTTAGGTTTTATAGCAGATTGGTATGACGTTCGATTAAGCGACATCCAATACTGGAACAATATAAATAGAAACCTAATCCGGGCTGGACAAAAACTTACCATCTACAAACCAAAAAGTGTAATCGCAAATTACCAGAATATTGATTCCATGAGTTTTGCTGAAAAACAGAAAAAAGAAGGAAAAACTGTTGCCCAGGCTTCAACTCAACCTTCCAGCACAGGACTTACCGGTGATTTTGAATATTACACGGTGAGAAGCGGAGATACTTTATGGGATATTGCTAAAAAATACCCTGGTGTTTCAGACTCTGATATAATGAAATGGAATAACCTTGGATATAACGACAGGATTAACCCTGGTCAAAAGTTAAAAATTAAAACAAACTAGTATCCTCGAGAAGTTGATGAAACCTCAAAGAACCCTGTTTTTTATTGTTACGGTTTTTCTAGTTCTTTTTGCGCTCATGCTTTATTTCCCTGAGCAGGGAATAACTCTTGGTAAAAACCTGGTGCTAAAATTCCCTACATTTAAAGAGTTCATCCTGAATAGTGATAATGAATATGCAGATATTAGCGGAATTCTTGAACAAAGCGAGGAGCTTGGTGATTCAGCATTAATTATTGATATTAAGCCTGAAGAAATAGGTTTTGATACCATCCGGGCAAATGCCGGTGAACTCAAAAAGAAAATCCATAAAATTGAATTTGCGGACAACAACAAAAAGAACCTGCACAAATTCTTTAAAACCTTGCACAATCTAAAAAACTCAAACGAGCTTATCAGGATTATGCATTATGGAGATTCGCAAATTGAAGGTGATCGGATGACTGCTTTTATCCGCAATAAAATGCAGAAACAATTTGGAGGCTCGGGCCCGGGACTTCTTTCTGCCGTTCAACCCTACGATTTTCAATATTCTATAAAACAAACAAACACTGGAGATTGGCATAGGTATACGCTTTATGGAGACAGGGATACTACCATTACGCATCATAGATATGGCGCTCTTGCCAGTTTCTCCCAGTTTACCCCTCATGACAAAACAATCGATAAGAATGACACTAACAAAATTAATGCGTCGATAAGTTTTGAGGAAGCTGTTCAATCCTACGCTTCTGTCAGAGATTTTACTCAATGCAGAATTTTCTGGGGGTATAACAAAACCCCGGTATATTATGAAGCTATCGTTGAGGGTGAATTATTTGATGCAGATGTTATGGCCCCAAATTCCAGTTTCAATATTGTAAAATGGAAATTTGATGAGCCTGTGAAAAATATTACATTGAATTTTAGTGGCGTTCATAGTCCTGAATTTTACGGGATTGCCTTAGACAACAAAAAAGGTGTTGCCGTTGATAATATCGCCCTTAGGGGTAGTTCAGGGTTAATTTTCTCCAAGATTGAAAAGGATCAGCTAAAAACAATGTATAAGGAATTAAATGTAAAACTCATCATACTTCAATTTGGTGGTAATGTTGTTCCTTACTTAAATAAATCGACCTACAAACGATATTTTTCAAACCAATTAAATGAACTAAAAACGATTGTACCAAATGTCCCGATAATTGTAATAGGTGTTTCGGATATGTCAGAAAAAGACAAGCAACGTTATGTTACCCGCTCCAACCTTGAGAATATACGGGATGCTTTAAAAGAAGCAACTTTTGAAGCAGGCCATATGTATTGGGATATGTACGAAGCAATGGGTGGAAAAAATTCTATGCCCAGTTGGGTATTTGCAAAACCAGCTCTTGCATCAACAGACTTTGTGCATTTTAATTACAGAGGAGCACGGATAATCGCTGAAATGTTTTATAATGCTTTAATATACGAATACAATTTATATGTAAAAGAAAATGAACTGGCAGAGACAACTGAATAGCATGAAATTTTCTCAGCGAATCTCTGTGTCCTCTGCGGTTATTAAAAGATTAAACCGCTGAGGGCGCAGAGGTAGCGCAGAGTTTCACTGGGATTAATAAACAAAATATGAAAACAAACGAAATCACAGGAATTATAATAGATAAGTCTATAAAAGTCCATAAAAAATTAGGTCCTGGTCTTTTAGAGTCTGTTTATAAAGAATGTCTATATTATGAGTTAATAGAATCGGGACTAAAGGTTGAAAAAGAGTTGTGAATAACTATAAAGAAAGATAAATCTTAAAAGACGGAGGTGCGCAGGAGCTTCTCAGCGAACCTCAGCGCCCTCTGCGGTTAAAAGGAAATGAAGGAACGGATGACAAAAAACATTATCATAGGATTACAATTACTTTTTATTTCATTTTTTAGTTTTTCCCAGGTTTATGAATATCCATATCAAATTCCTGAATATAATTTTATTCACTATGATAAAAACATTATACAGTTTTTTTCAGATAGTAGTCAGTTTGAAAACTTCTTTAGTAAATATGACAGTATCAATTTTTATGGAAAAGGAAAACTTAACATCGTCCATTTTGGCGGTTCACATATACAGGCTGATATTTACACGCACCGGCTCAGATATCGTTTACAGACCTTTATGCCTGGGGCAAATGGGGGGAGAGGTTTAATTTTCCCATTTAGAATTGCCCAAACCAATAATCCAGGAAACTACCGGGTACATTTTACAGGAGAATGGGATTATTGTAAGAACACACAGAACAAAAAACAATGCACCCTCGGTGTAATGGGGATTGCTGGTTACACACAAAATTCAAACTCTACAATTGAAATTGCAATTAATCCAGACAGCACAGACTTCTACGATTTTAACAAAGTCCGAATTTATACATCCCTTGATACCAACTCATTTATACCTGTAGTAAATAAAAACATCATAAAATCAAAATCCTTTGATTATAAAAAAGGAATTATAGAATACACTTTAAAAGAATATGTTGACACATTGTTTTTCTCTCTTGAAAAAACAGACAGTATACAAAATAATTTCACACTTTATGGATTTGAATTAATAAATGATAATCCCGGAGTAGTTTATAATTCTATAGGAATAAATGGATCCAGTCTTCCATCCTATTTAAAATGTCAATTATTTGAGGAACAGTTATCCGTAGTAAACCCTGATTTAGTAGTAATTTCAATTGGAACCAATGACGGCAACACCAGAAACTTTAACCGCGATTTATATAAATTAAATTATGATTCACTCATACAAAAAATAAGAAATGCCAGTCCGGATGCAGCAATTCTGCTGACCGTTCCGAACGACAGCTATCTTTACCGAAAATATATAAATAAAAATACCGCTAAGATTGAAGAAGTCATTATTGAACTAGCCAAAGAACATAATTGTGGAGTTTGGGATTTCTACGAGATCATGGGAGGGTTAAATTCAATTTTCGTATGGCAAAGAGAAGGATTAGCTAAATATGATAAGATTCATTTCAACTACAAAGGATATATGTTGAAAGGTGATTTGCTTTTTAATGCAATTTTAAAAAGTTATGACAACCATTTGGATTTTATAATGAAAAAATAATTGATGTAAAATACATAAAGTTTCTGTTTAAATTTATTAATAATGAAATAATACATCAGCCTAATAAACAAGACGACCTCCTAAATCCTCCTGAAAGGAGGATTTAAAGAAGCTCTACAACACAAGTAGAACCTTTGTTGCAACGCCAAAGATGGCGAAGGTTGCCATTTGATGGGGATTTAGAAAAAAAAGAATTACTAAGTCAAAAGAAATTTAAAAAAAATAAAACAGTCTCTAAATACTATTCAGAAGGATGATAGAAACATTAAAAAACATATTCCTTTTTAATCAGAATTCACCCCTGATTTTCACCCGGTTTTTCTTTTGGGGATTCTTTGCTGTTGTATTGCTTTTTTACTCTTTTATTTACAAAAATAAATCGCTCAGAAACGCTTATTTATTCTTTGTTAGCTTATTCTTTTATTACAAAACAGGGGGATTATTCTTTTTTATTTTAATCTTCTCTACGCTTACCGACTTTTTTATAGGAAAGGCTATCTACAGGGCAAATTCGAAACTATCAAAAAAACTCTATGTCGCATCAAGTATATTTATAAATCTTGCTGTTTTAGGCTTTTTTAAATATGATTACTTTTTCACAGAAACAATAAATACTGTCTTTCATACAAACCTGGAGGTTATCACCCATTCTGCATTATGGTCGAATAAACTGCTGGGAACTACTTTCGATATCGATAGAATGTTGCCTCCTGTAGGAATCTCGTTTTTTACTTTTCAAACAATAAGCTACTCATTAGATATTTATAAAGAAAAAATAAAACCCGTAAATAGTCTTCTCGATTTTGGATTTTACGTTTCGTTTTTTCCTCAACTGGTAGCCGGCCCTATTGTACGCGCTGCTGATTTTATTCCTCAACTATATAAAAATTATTCTCTATCGAATCGTGAATTTGGTTACGGCATCTATCTTATCCTAAAAGGATTAATGAAAAAGATGTTCATTGGCGACTATATTGCTGTTAATCTTATCGACAGGGTATTTGCTAATCCATCATCGTATTCTGGTTTTGAGAATCTCATGGGCCTCTATGGGTATTCTTTACAAGTATATTGTGACTTCTCCGGGTATACAGATATTGCTATAGGTGTTGCTCTGCTTATGGGTTTTTATCTCCCTAAAAACTTCAATTCGCCCTACAAAGCAACCAGTGTAAGTGAATTCTGGAAACGCTGGCATATTTCACTCTCATCATGGCTGAAAGATTACTTATATATCCCTATGGGAGGTAACCGGGGTGGTTCTTCGTTTAGCTATATCAGCTTAACTGTTATCTTTATTTTTATCGTTTTACTTACCGGAAACTTAACCATCGTCCCAATAATGGGAGCTGTAATTTTAATTGTTTGGTTACTAACATGGTATTTCCCCAAATTTAAACTTACCGTAAGCACAAACATTAACCTGATGTTAACGATGTTAATTGGTGGCTTATGGCATGGTTCGAGTTGGACATTCGTACTTTGGGGCGGTTTAAATGGAATCGGCCTGGTTACTTATAAATTCTGGAGAAAAATAAGTCCGTATGAAAAAAGCAATTTCTGGCTTGTTCATGCCTGGAAGGTATTTTTCACTTTTACATTTATAACATTTACACGAATCTGGTTCCGTGGCGAAACCATGCAGGGCACATACGATATGCTAAATCAAATCACAACTAGTTTTGATTGGCAGAATGTCCCCACGATGATTGGTGCCTATTATAAAGTTTTGCTTGTGTTTTTTCTCGGTCTTATTATCCACTGGCTTCCTGAATCATTAAAGGTAAGATACAGAGATTGGTTTATCGAAACTCCTATCTGGGCGAAAATATTGATTTCTGCTTTGGTGGTATTTATTATCTACCAATCTGTCTCTGCTGACTTACAACCATTTATTTATTTTCAGTTTTAAAAAAAGGGAATTTTAACCGCTGAGAACGCGGAGTTTACGCAGAGAGTTCAGTTGTTTCATGCACAAATATTTTAATTATCAAACATTATTTATATTTAAAAATAATGTTTGAACCAAAATTTGAGGTCACCTTACATACTATTCATCTCAATTAGTTTTATTATTCGTTGTTAATCCTATTCTTTTATACATCATTTTTGTTGTATGTAATAATTTATTTCCAAAGGTTGAAATTGGATGCTCATATAGTATATAAAGTAGATAAGAAAAAAGAATAGTAATTCCCCAATATATTAAATATTTAAATGTTGCATGATTTACCAAAACCTCTGAATAATATTTGTTGAATATTTGGCTAACCATTAAATTAAATAGGTACATGGCATAAGACAAAACACTAAAATAAGTTATAACTCTAGCTAATAATGTTTTTGCGTCTTTTAACCTGTCAATTAACGGAAACCATAAAGATATATATGGGTGGTATACTTAAGTAGAAAACTTTAGTGTAAAAAGAATTTAGATCTTCTGGAATGTAAGTAATAAATAAAAAAAGAAATAAACCTATAAAAAACATAGGTTTTGCATACCTTATCCAGGCCTCCTTAAAATAGAACCGAAACCAGGCAGTAATCACGCCAAAATATACACAGTCAATTCTTGATAATGCTACTTTTTTGAAATTGACATCCCACGTAAAACCGTTATACTCTAAATTGCTTATACTTAATCGATATATCATTGATCCTACAATAAATAGCAAACATATAAATGGAATAACATATTTTATTTTATACTTTTTACTAAGTAGCATAAGAAATATTGGGAACAAGAGATAAAACCATTCCTGAGTAGCTAAACTCCATGATTCCCAGAAAAAATCATAGAATGGATAAAATAAGTTTTGAGTAAATGTTATGAATTTCCAAATACTTAAATTATCAATTGAACCATTTAGAATCCCCCTTTTTACTAATAAATAATTAATCCCAAGGATTAAAAAATAATTTGGAAGAATCCTTAATGCTGAACGCTTCCAAAAGTTTAACGCCTTACTTAAAGTAAGTTTACCATGAGTTCGATTAGAATTTACAATAAAACTATATCCTATTAAAAACCCGCTAATCACAAAGAATATATCCACTCCATGAGGTAATCTTATCCAAGGAAATCCTTCAAACAAACTACCTTTTAATAGATTCTTTCCGTGACCATGGACGACACAAAATATTGCGAAAGCCCGCAATAAATCAAACCCAAAAATTCTTTTATCAAAATCTATTTTAAATCCCAGCATCTGGTTTCCTGCTTTATCTGTTTTTATCGGTTGCTACAGCAAATAAACTAATTTAAAAACGTATACTCACAAAAAATTAATGCCTTTTCATTGATAATTAGCCAAAGAAAATTGCCTCCTAAATTTGTTAGCGTATTCGGTTATAAAAAACATTTGATTAACAACACAAACATTTGCTTTATCACTCCTTCAAAAAGAAAAATTATAACTGATACAGTTCTCCCTAAAAACCACCGTGACGGTTTTGAAAAATCATCATGGTGGTTTTCAAAAATGAACATGACCATTTTTGAAAATGATGCTGGTGGTTTTTTTTGAATGACCGTAACGAAAAAAGAAGATAACCATCATTATGTAAAAAGTCATTATAACTGCACCATTAAAAATTATTATATTTTTGCTCGAAATCTAAATTATCACAATGAGATATTCTCTAAAGTCATATCAGAAACCGATTTTTATTTTCTCCTTATTAATTATATCAATAATCTACAGCTACCTTTCAATTATAAATCTTCCTCCATATTCAATCCACCAATGGAGGCAGGTAGACTGCACATCTTTTGCATCAAATTATTATAAAGAAAATTTACCTTTTTTTAAGCCCGCAACTCTCAACGCTGGAAAAACAGGAGACGGAAAAACTGTTGGTGAATTCCCAATAATCTATTTTATTGTTGGAAAGTTATGGTCTGTTTTTGGACAACAACATTATATTTTTAGAATTATTGACATATTGATTGTTTTTGTGGGGTTATTTTACCTATTTAAATTTATCAATTCATTACTTGGTAATTCTTTCTGGTCATTATTTATCCCTCTATTAATCTTTACTTCCCCTTCATTGGTATATTATACAAATAACTTTATTCCAGACCCCCCAGCTTTTGGATTAACGTTGATCGGATGGTATTTCTTCTGGAAATTCTATAAGCAGAAAAACTCAAATCATTTATTAGGGGCGATGCTCCTTTTTGCTTTTGCAGGACTATTAAAAATAACAACCCTAATTATCTACTTTGCAATTCTGGGGCTGTTTATATTTGAACTGTTAAACCTGATTAAGACGAAAAAAAAAATTTTTTTCAAACCAATTAAACATGCTATCTATTTTTCCATTGTATTGGTATTAGTGTTTTTATGGTACTATTATGCTCATTGGTATAATCAACAACATAACGATGAGTTTTTTTTGTTAGGTATTAAACCGATCTGGAAAATAAATCCTGAACAGCTTGTTAACATAACCCGTAAAATTTATTCTGAGACAATGTCTTCACTTCTAAATCGGGTAATAATTCTGATAACCCTTTGCTTATTTTTCTTAAATATATTTCTATATAAAAAGGCAGATAAAATTCTTTTTACAATATCTACTTTTACTTTTGTTGGCTCTCTTGCATACCTGTTTTTATTCTATGAGCAATTCAACGTTCATGATTATTATTTAATAAGCCTGCTAACATTCCCTATATTTATTCTACTTACATCACTAAATCTTTTAAAAGACAACTATAGTTCTATTTTCAACAATAATTATCTCAAGATTATAGTTAGTATTGCCCTGCTTGCTTTAATATACCAAACATCGGGGATCCAAAGGTTAAAATATTCGACTGATGATAAATTTGGAAACTCAAATTTTTTACTGAGAAAAAACAAGAAAAATAACGGAAAATGGTTTGTTGATTATACAGAGAGAACATATGGTTCACTAAGAGGCATTAATCCATATCTACGCTCTCTCGGCATAAAAAGAGACGATTTAGTATTGAGTGTCCCGGATTTCAGTTTTAACATCTCTCTTTACCTCATGGATCAAAAGGGATACACAGAAAATACAATGTGGGGATTATCACCGGAAGAAGAAATGGAGAAATTTTTTGAACTTGGAGTCAAATATCTGGTTGTTCATGAAGCTTCTGCGAAAGATTGGAAGTGGTTACAACCTTATATGACTAACAAAATAGGTTCTTATCAGCAAGTTGAAATTTATGATCTTAGAGAACACTCAAAAAAAATAAAACCCACTGAATGAAATTAAATACTCTAGTGAAAAATTGGAAAATTTGGTTATTCTCAATTCTTCTCTTATGCATTTTATATTTCCCCTTATTTTATCGACTTGATGCATCTGTTATAAGAGTTTTTGATGAAGCAAGAAATGCAAACTCAGCAATTGAGATGTTAGAAAACAAAAATTTCTTGATACGCCATTATGATGGCGCTCCTGATATGTGGGATGTTAAACCGCCTTTTTTAATATGGCTACAAGCGCTGAGTATAAAATTGTTTGGCTGTAATGAACTTGCTATTCGACTTCCCTCTGCTTTCGCAGCTCTATTCACAATTCTTCTAATTCTTATTTTCTTCTACAAAGTCTTTAAATCTCCATACCCCGGAATTTTAGCAGGACTGGTGTTGGTAACATCAATAGGTTATGTTGGGAGGCATGTTTCCCGAACCGGGGATCATGACAGCCTGGTAATTCTATTTATGGTAAGCGCTCTTTTATTTTACTATTTATTCCTCGAAGAAAAAGATACTAAAAGACGAAACGTATTTTTTATTATCACAATAATCGCTCTTGTTTTAGGAACATTAACAAAAAGTATAACATCCTTAATGTTCTTACCTTCTATGTTTTTATATACACTAATTTCTGGTAACATCAAAAAGGTGTTTTCTTTAAAAATATTTTATACCGGTACAATTATATATATTCTGTGTATCGGTAGTTATTATATCACTCGCGAAGTATACAATCCCGGTTATCTTAAGATGGTTTGGTTTGAAGAGCTGATTCCAAGATACCTAAACACAGAAAAAGAATTCCACGACCTCCCTTTTCTTTATTACATTCAAAATATGTATGAAGAAAGATTTTCCCCCTGGATTTATATTTGTGCAATTGCTATTCTTTTTCAATGGTTTATTATTCCCCAGAACCAAAAATCTTTTATGATTTATATTAGCCTTAATTTGCTAATTTTCCTTTTAATAATTTCAACCGGAACTAATAATGTATGGTACGATGCCCCTGCATACCCGCTCATGTCTATTATTGTAGGCCAATTCATATATTCTGTAATCGATAAATTAATTCATCTCTTCAATACTAAAAGGGTAATACATACCTCAATTGCAATAATAATAACAATATCTATTTTTTTCTTTCCCTACAAAGAAATCATAGAACGTGTAAGTGAAAAAAATGACCCTTACTATATGATTCGGTATTTTTCTATTTGTTATGTGTTAAAAGACTATCTTAATGAAAAAGAAAAAGCCCCTGAATCATTAGGTATTGTCTATGAAGATTATGAAGGTCATATTAAATTTTATGTTAAAACACTAAGAAAAGAAAAGAAAATCAACAATATATATTTTATTGACAAAGAAAATATTCAGCCAGGAGAAACGATAGTAGCCTCAGAATCAGAAGTTATAGATTACCTAAAGATGAAATACGCAATAAAAAAAATAGGTCAAAACGAAATGGCAGAATTATATTATATAGATGGATTCAATAATGAAAAATAAGTCCATTATAATTGTTTGTTTTAATTCGTATTCGAATAGAATTTAGGATAAACTTCCTCAATAAATCCAAAAGGAAAACGGGCAATAGTTGCTTCTGTTGTGATAAATATAATTATGTCTTGTGACTCTAATTCTTCTTTTATATTTAATTCACTTACTTTTTTGTCGTTCGGATAAGCCTGTTCAAAATAATACCAAAATCCTCCCGGTTCAAAAGAAGTAGACATGATTCCCATATTATATATCCCCCAGAAAAAACTATCGCTTATAACAATGGCCTTTACACGCTGGAAGGTTGAATCCGATTCCCAGTATGTTTTTGGATACGCCATCGGAAATGTAGGCATCTTAAATAAAAGATTTAATGATTCTCCCACATCGTAGTCGGTCTTCAATGGTTTTTTGCTTAATTCCACATCCGTTATCACATAATTAGGCATATCTACCTGTAACAACTTTTCAGTAAAACGGATTAATGAATCAGCTACAATTGTCATACCGTATTCACTCCAATGTATCCCATATTGTGGGTATAGTGGATACTTAGAAGTATCTTTTATTGAACAAAACCAACTATTAAAATTGATTAAAGGGATATCTTTCTTGGTTAGTTCGCTAGAGAAGATCTCCATATTTGTCTTACCCCTTTTGTTGTTCTCATATTCGTTGGGAAAATATTCAGGATAAAAAGATCCTTTACCAGCTGCCAGGCAAACTAACATTTCTGTCCCTTTGCTTTTTAAAGTGTCCCGGATAAATGTTAAAGAATTAACAATAGATTGAATGCTGTCTTCGCCGAGAAAGTCTTTCCCAAAATATGCATCAATATAATTCTGTTCATATAAATAATTGTTTTTCCCAACAACGACACCTGCTGCCCCAACCTCATCATACAGCGAATATTTAATTTGGTTATGAATTTTTACAAGCGGAGGACGAAAACCGACATGATCATTTAAATAATTGGTGTATTTCTCTTGAAAAGAACCATCAAACCATGATTTAACACTCAACGAATCTTTTTTAGACAGGATATAATATCCTTTTAGGGCTCTAATTTTAAAAATCTTCACCTCTTTCTGAATTGATGGTAATAACAATAGAGACATTATTATTATGAACAACACATGCTGATATGTTACCTTTTTAATTTTCATGCTGCTCAAAATCTAAAATAAATAAAAGGGTTAAAACCTCCAGAAACAATAAAAGACACTGATAATAGAAATAAAATAACAGCCACTATACTTTTATATATTAAACTTTTTTTTGATTCATTGTTTGAAAAGAAAACATATTTTTCAATTCTTGCACCAATGCCCATAATAGTAAAAAAGGAGAAACACAAGCCCAATCCAAGGATGAGAAAAAATTCTTTATCAAAAAGTAAAGAAAGGCCTTTCTGTTTTACAGAAAACATATTTAATAAAAATCCAAAAGCATCATTTATATTTTCTATCCTGAAAAACACCCAACCAATAACGACAATTAGAAAGGTTATAATAACAGACAGGCTTCTACCTATCACTTTGTAAAACTTAAGAAGAAACATTCTGTCAAAGATTAAGAACAACCCGTGCCATGCACCCCATAAAACAAAATTCCAGGAAGCACCGTGCCAAAGACCACTTAGTAAAAAAACAACCCAGAGGTTTAAATACAACCGCATTTGAGAAACCCTGTTACCTCCTAACGGAATGTAAAGGTATTCTTTCATCCATTCGCCAAGGGTTATGTGCCACCTTCTCCAGAATTCGCTAATGCTCCCTGACACATATGGATTATTGAAGTTTTCGGGGAATTTAAAACCAATCATTTTACCAATCCCAATTGCCATATCTGAATAGCCACTAAAGTCAAAATAAATTTGAATGGTATATCCCAGGGCAACAAGCCAGGAATCAAAAAAAGATAACTGTTCCGGAGATAAGGCATAAACTTTATCAACAGTTTCTGCCATAATATTAGCAATAAGTACTTTTTTGGCCAAGCCTATACAAAAGCGTTGAAACCCACTGATTCGGTTAACAAGAATTTCATTTTTCGCCCTGTTTTCAATTTGATCTGCAATGGTATTATATCGTATAATAGGTCCGGCTATAAGTTGTGGAAACATTAAAATATAAACCAGATAATCACTAAGTTTTTTTAAAGGCTTATGAATACCACGATAAACATCAACAGAATATGTGATTGATTGAAACGTAAAAAAAGATATACCAATAGGGAGAGCAATGCTTGTCCATGTAATATTTTCAAAACCCGTTAATGCTAAAAACTCATTGATGTTTTCTATAAAAAAATTGAAGTATTTAAAATAGACTAGCAGACCTACGTTAATAAACAATGACAGTATTAAGTAGATTTTCCGTTCTTTTTTCGAGTTAGCTTTCTCAATGCCCCGTACCAAAAAATAATTCAGTATCATGGAAAACAAAACGAGAAAAATAAATTTAGGTGCGCCCCATGCATAAAAGAATACACTAAATATTAGGATTACATAATTTTTGAAATTACGAGGAACGAGATAATAGAAAAGAAAAAAAAGTGGAAAAAAATAAAATAAAAAAACTACGCTGCTAAATACCATGATTGTAATCCTCAGAATTGAAATTTACAATTAACCTATTCATTAAAATATCATTACTAAGGCTAAGAGTATCATTTATTAACACTAAGTATTCGTTTGTCGGAGACTTGATATAAAACTCACTTTCTATTTTTTTTGTTGGCTCAAACGTGTATTCACATAAAGGAGATGGTTCTGTCTTTCCTTCTACATATTCTCCATTAAATGATAAAACACGACCGGCTTTGAGTTCTAAATAAAATTTATTGTTCGGTATCGAGAAAATCGATTCAATTGTAAGTTGGTCGTATTCTGGCTCTGTTAACCCCCAAAGGCCTAAAAGATTTCCATTTATGTAAAAAACACTATCAGAAGTTGACCAATCTGAATAAATACGATATTGATGTTTGTTGTATATCCTCTCGAAGAGCTTATCTGTGAGAATTGTTTTTGAAACAGGAAAATCAGATACTATTTCTAGATTGTTAACAACCTCATCAGAAAAACTCGCTTTGGTAGCATAAAAATAGTCATACTCCTTGTTAAAAAATCCATCTCTTGTTACTGGTTCTATAAAATCTATCTCTCTTGACTCGATATAAAAATTTAGAGTTGGTTCGAAAAGCCAATTTACTCCAATCATACATTTTTTATTCTTATCCTCTATCTTATTTTCTAAAAAATCTATTACTGTTCTTGTGTTACTTTCATATTTCCATTCAAAAGTACTTTCAAATTTTTTTGCTTTATTAAAATGAGAAACAGCCATTGTTAACAAAATCAACGATAAAAAACTTATCAAATAATGTGCTCCTATCTTTCTAATTTGAATTTGATTACTCAAAAAATCCAGCCAAAACAAAAACATAGTCCAAAATAAAATTTGAAAAAAAACTGCACCTCTCATAGAAATAAATTGTGATCCTGTAAGAATATGTTGGAGAACCTCAATACCTGCTGTAACAAAAAATGAAAATGAAAAAATTACAAAAGGTTCTTTTATCGCCATCAAACCTTTTTTAATACAACTTACAATTACAGTTACAAATATTATAGCAGATAAAATCTTCTCGAATAGTAAAACAGTCTTTGGTTGAATCATACTATAAGAAACATCATAAAATGAGGCAATTAACACACTATATATAGTATTTTCCCAAAACCCAGATTTCCCGTGCCCATAAAATTCATTGTGTTTTGTCAATTCTAATATTGGAATAGCTGATAATAAAATAACGATTAAAGTAATAATCCATATTTCCCTATTATTCCTGAAAATTATTTGCAGAGAACTTTTTATATTTAAGACATCATCTTTCTTATCAATTAGAAAATATACAGATGAAAAGAATAGCAAAGAGGTGTAGTAATAGATCGTCGTAAAATTACTATACACGGAAAGGCCTGCCAGAATATAAGCAAGTATTAAATGTTTTTTCTGCTTTTTAGAGATAAATATCAACAAAAAAAACATGCTTGATAGTATAAATATAAAAGTCAATCCATAGCCTCTTGCAAGACTAAAAAAATCAAGCATATACGGATTAAAATTAAGCAAACAAAAACCTGCCAGTTTTAATAATGGATTACGAAAATTCCGTACTAATAAAATACTAAATATTATAAAAAAAAGATGAGATATATTAGAATGTAAACGAAGCCATATCTCTTTTTCACCAAACAGATTTCCAAAGAGCTTCATTAATAAAGTGTTTACAATATGATTATTAGCCGTTGGACCATCATTAAGCAAAATCTTGTAAATAGGAAGTTTTACAAAATGAATGTAACTAAAACTTTCGTCATGCGTGAAAGACAGGTTTAGAGAGCGATTGAGGGAATAATAGAGTAAGTAGCCTGAAATTAGGATAATTATTATAAATACAATTTTGTTAAATAGGTGGTTCTTTGATTTCATATTCAATCCATATATTTATTTGTTATGTTTAAATCGTCCAAAAATATTAAAAATACTAGTCCCTCAATATTAAATATTATAACTGTTTCTCCATATTTGCACAACTAAAATATAAAAGTTGTGAGATTTAATTCAAAGGTTGCTCTCTTAATTATTTTTATAATTTATATTTTCATTTTATTTAACCAGTCCAGATGGAAAAAAGAGACGGGTGTAATAGAATCAGATGCAATTGGTTATTATGGATATTTAACCTCACTATTCATCTATCATGATGTTACTTTAGAATTTATTGAAAAGTATGAAGGCCCTCATAATTTTATCTATTGGTTTGATAAAACTCCTGACAATAAAAACATAATAAAATATTCTTGTGGTTTATCTTACTTATACAGTCCCTTTTTCTTTTTAGGCCATCTAACCTCAAAAATTACAGGTTACGAAGCTGATGGATATACTACTCCGTACAAATTCTTTCTTCAAATTGGTGGAGTAATATTTGCTCTTATTGGTCTTTTTTTTATTCGAAAAGTATTATTGTTTTGGTATTCTGATAAAATAGCAATCTTTACTTTACTGACAATTGGCTTGTTTACCAACCTACTATATTATGCAACAATAGAAAACACAATGCCGCATGTATATAATTTTGCATTGATTTCAATATTTCTTTATTATACAATAATATGGTATGAAAAGAAAAAAATAATTGATATCGTCAAACTTGGATTTATATTCGGCCTTATATCCCTTATAAGGCCTACTAATGGGTTAATAATCATAATTTTTCTTTTGTACAAGATAAGCTCGTTAAAAGAACTAAAAGAAAGATTTATTCTTTTTATGGGGCAATTTCACGCTTTATTAATATTTACCGCTATTGTTTTTATTATTTGGACACCTCAATTTCTCTATTGGCATGAGATTACAGGACACTATATATATTACTCTTATGGTGTAAGTGATGAAACATTTAATTTTGTTCATTCTCACTTTCTAAATGGATTATTCAGCTATAGAAATGGATGGTTACCCTATACTCCTATAATGGTCTTTGCAATTTTAGGTTTATTTTTAAAATCTTTTGCAAAAACAGGTTTTCAAGTTAGTACAGTAGTCTTTCTTATCTTCTTCATTTATATAACATACTCCTGGTGGTGCTGGTGGTATGGTGGAAGTTTTGGGAGTCGCCCCATGATTGACATGTATACACTACTGTCAATCCCTTTGGCCGGGACTATTCAAAAATTAGTAACTTTTAATAAAAAACATATTCAGTTATCCATAATTTCTATAATGCTCATCTTTGCATTGAAAGGAGGGTATGCAAATTTTCAATATAAATACGGGACAATAAACTATCATGCTATGACAAAAGAAGCTTACTGGAAAGGCTTTTTTAAATTAAAACCGTACAATGGGTATTGGGAATTGTTATGTGCCCCAGATTATGAATTGGCAAAAAAACATATTTATAAATGTAATCCCGCTGATTAAAGAAAATTCTTAAATTTCTTTTTTCATTCAAAATTTACTTTATTTGGTAAAATTCTAAATCCATGAGTCCCAAAAAACTGTCAATCCTCATCCCCGTATATAACGAAGAAGAAACAATTATTAATTTAATAAACAAAGTATTAGAAGTTAATCTACCCCATTCTATTGAAAAAGAGATTATTCTTGTTAATGATTGTTCATCTGATAACAGTGAAAATCTAATTAAAGATTTTATAGAAAAGAATCCTACTCTAAATATCATATATTCAAAACATAAAAAAAATCAGGGGAAAGGAGCTGCATTACATACTGGAATTGCCCTGGCAACCGGAGACTATTTAATTATTCAAGATGCAGATCTGGAATACGACCCTAACGAATTTAACTTATTACTTGATCCTATTTTAAAAGACAAAGCAGATGTTGTTTATGGTTCTCGTTTTATAGGCTCCCAGCCACACAGAGTATTGTTTTTTTGGCATTCGGTTGGAAACAAAATTTTAACCAAAACTTCTAATATGTTTACCAATATCAATCTAACAGATATGGAAACTTGTTATAAACTATTCAGATTGGATATTTTAAAACCTCTTCAACTTAATGAGAAGCGTTTTGGATTTGAACCTGAAGTAACGGCTAAAATTGCCAGAATTCCAAACATAAGAATTTATGAAGTTGGAATATCATATTACGGTAGAACGTATAACGAAGGTAAAAAAATTGGTTGGCGTGATGGCTTTAGGGCATTTTATGTTATTTTGAAATATGGCCTTTTCAAGACAAAATAAACTCTTTCACCTTATCTCGTATGTGTTTTCATATTAATATTTCCAATTTGAGATACTGATTTTATTCAAAATTTGGTTTCTTGGAATAATAAAAAAAATAGATGGCTTTAGGTTCCAAAAATGTTATTATTCCATTTCCTCTTCATTCCATTCTTCCTTCTTTTCATAATACCTTAAATCCGCAGATTAATAATTTGGAATAGAAAAAACTCTTATTTATCATTATTTTCAGGGAAAACTACTGCATTTCGAGTATGTTATAAAAGCTTACTGGTATAATTTTATTTTCAAGAAGCAATTTTTGGGTATCTAGCCTTTATTATTGTTATATATATGTAGGCTACCAATCGTTGTTGGCATACAATCCTGATATACAGATATTTAGTTTTTACACATGAATGCAGTTTTCCCAAGCCTTATTAAAATATTTGTCTGTTAATCAAGCAACAATAGGTGATATTGTTTTGTGGAAAACAGCTTCAAAATATGCTGTCGTCCACGTTTTATCCATTTTGAAGGGACCACCATAAACCGGAATATAAACTTCTTTAATCTGAAGTTTGGTTTGATAAAATCTAATTTGGCACTAAGGAAGTTTGTCAGGAAATGAAACATATTTCGGCAAATTGCCATCAATATTAAGAATACCGTATTTTCATGAAGAAAAGAGAATGGCATTTTTTTCCATAAAAAGTCATTGTTCATTTCATCGAACAGACGTTCGCTTTCACCTCTATCGTTGTAGAACAGGATCACTTCCAAATCAGACATCAGCGGTTCATTGGTCATAATAGCCCTGTATTTAAAATCATCGCCGGTAAAAAGGTCTGTTTGTCCATCGCTGTTCTTTTCCCTACTGATTACATAGCGGTAAGTTTTTTCTTGGCCAAAGGGGGCGTACCAGATTGATGCTACTTGATATTTCTTAAAGCCTATTTCTACTTCTTGCCATGTTCCGATTTGTTTTATTTCATCATACAAAGAGGCACAACGTTGCGCCCTGATAAAAAAGTATTCGCTATTGGATTCTATCACGGGAAGGACTTCTTTGTCGAAAGAGCCACAGTCCATACGGCTGTACTTTGGTTTTATCCCAAATTCTTTTAAAATGCCATATGCATTTTCAAGTGTCTGTTCCTGTTTGTATTTTACATTGCTGTTCCCGTTTCTGTTTTCAATATAAACCGGGTGGTTCCCTATAGTTGCAATGCCCGGGAAATATCCATCGTCCTTCTTATAACTGCGTTTAGAATCGTATTTCCCTGTGGGGATAAACTGGTTGTCGTAATCAAATATATAATTGTCAGTATTGGCAGAAAGTTGTTTTGTCTTGACCAACAACTGGACCATAAGCCTATTAAGGTTTAGGTTGATATTGAAGTCGTGCTCAATATTCCCTTTTGATATAAATGTTTCCTTTTCGGTTGACAGTTCTTTTTGCATACGCAGCAATGTATCTGCAGAACATACCTTAAACTCTTTTACTTGTTCGAGCTCATCGCGTAAGTGTTCTGTGATATCCTCTGCACACCCGCCTCCACATAAAACAAGTAAAAAATATGAACGGACTAAATCACTATAACTGTATTCTGCTCGTATGCCCCTACTGCCAAGGCTTTCGTCAATAGTTTTATATAGATTTGCGTTCTTGATTATTTCATCAGCGAAATTTATTCCGCCAAAAGACTTGATATTTTCTTTAGAATATGTAATTTTCATCAGCTACGATGTTTTGCACCTAAATAGGTGAAAACATTTTAATCGGCAATGCTTTGAATGATTTTATTTTTCAAGGCTTGCCGATTTTTAACTATTTTTTGATGCGGATTTAAGGTAATACTAAAAATTAGGAACAGAAACTTCGTAAGCTTTAAGAATTTTTAACATTCCCTTCAAACAATACTAGTCATAGGACATTTCAGCTTTCATGTGTCGACTTAAATTTTGCATTCCCATAGATGGTTCTATTTTCCTTAACCTAAACTTAACATAATATAAAAAAATTATTACTTTAGCGAACTGCCATAATTGGCGGTATGGTTCGTTGAAAAATAAATAATTACTAAAATTAAGATTAACATGAAAGTTTATCCTACCAATCAACTCCTCAATGTTGTTTTGTGCGGTAACGCAGGCTCCGGAAAAACAACATTGGCAGAATCTATGCTGCATCACGGAGGGGTCATCCAGCGCCGGGGCGATGTGAGTTCTAAAAATACAGTATCTGACTATAACCCAATCGAACACGAGAATGGGAACTCTGTATTTTCATCTTTACTATATACAGAATTCAACAATAAGAAGGTAAATATTCTCGACGCACCTGGCGCAGACGATTTTGTAGGTGGTGTTGTTTCATCACTTAATGTAGCAGATTTAGCTGTAATTATCATCAATTCTCAGAATGGAATTGAAGTGGGTACTGAAATCCATGGCCGTTATACAGAAGCTGCGAATAAGCCCCAGGTTTTTGTTTTTAACCACTTGGATCACGACAAAGCTAACTTCGAAAAAACCCTGGAATCAACAAAAGAAAGATTTGGCAACAACGTAATTTTGGTACAATTCCCTGTTGAGGTTGGCCCAGGATTCAATGCTGTTATCGACGTTATTAAAATGAAGATGTACAAGTATGGACCGGACGGAGGAAAACCAGAGATAGTTGACATTCCTGCAGAACATAAAGAACGTGCCGACGAACTTCATAATGAACTCGTAGAAAAAGCTGCTGAGAACGATGAAGGCTTAATGGAACTATTTTTTGAAAACGACAGCCTTACTGAAGATGAAATGCGACAAGGAATCAAAGCAGGATTACTTGAACGAGGAATATTCCCTGTTTTTTGTGTTTCAGCAAAGAAAAACATGGGTGTTGGAAGACTTACTGAATTCCTTACAAATGTTGGTCCAACAACAGACGAAATGCCTATTCCTGTTAATTCTGAAGGACAAGAAATAAAACCAGATGCAAACGGACCAGCATCCATCTTTATTTTTAAAACAGCTGTTGAGCCTCACATTGGCGATGTAAGTTACTTTAAAGTAATGTCGGGTAAAATCAGCGAAGGGATGGATTTAGTTAATGCTAAAAATGGCAATAAAGAAAGATTATCGCAACTATTTGTATCTGCCGGAAAAACCCGTACTAAGGTAAGTGAATTTGTTGCCGGTGACATCGGTGTTACTGTTAAACTAAAATCTGTCCGTGTAAACGATACGTTAAATGCTGCCGGTCAGGATTGGACATTCCCTGCAATAAATTTCCCAGATCCTAAATTTAGAACGGCTATCAAACCCGTTAACGAAAATGATGATGAAAAACTTGGAGAAGCTCTAAACAGAATGCATAATGAGGATCCTACTATCCTTATTGAATATTCAAAAGAGCTTAAACAAATTATCATTTCAGGACAAGGGGAATATCATATCAATATCCTAAAATGGCATTTAGATAATATTTTTAAGATCGAAACTGAACTAATTTCTCCAAGAATACCATACCGTGAGACTATCACAAAAATTGCCCAGGCAGATTACCGTCATAAAAAACAATCTGGCGGTTCAGGACAATTTGGAGAGGTACACATGCTTATCGAGCCTTATATTGAAGGTTCTGCAGATAAGACTATGGTAAAACTCAATGGTAAAGAATATAAACTATCTATTAGAAACAAAGAAGAACATCCTCTTGCATGGGGCGGTAAACTTGTTTTCTACAACTGTATCGTTGGAGGTTCTATTGATGCACGTTTTCTTCCTGCTATCTTAAAAGGTATTATGGAAAGAATGGAGCAAGGACCTTTAACCGGTTCATATGCCCGAGACATCTGCGTTTATGTTTATGATGGTAAAATGCACCAGGTAGATTCAAATGAAATTTCATTTAAACTTGCTGGTAGAAATGCATTTAGCAAAGCTTTTAAAGAAGCAGGACCAAAAATTCTTGAACCAGTTTATGATGTTGAAGTTTGGGTCCCATCTGATGCTATGGGAGATGTAATGAGTGACCTACAAGGACGCCGTGGAATGGTACTTGGAATGAGTAGTGAAAAAGGCTTTGAAAAAATCAAAGCTAAAGTTCCATTGGCAGAAATGAATAAATATTCTACAACGTTAAGTTCAATTTCTGGTGGACGTGCTATGTATAACATGAAATTTGCAGAGTACGCTGCTGTTCCTGGCGATGTTCAGGAAGTCTTACTAAAAGCTCACGAAGCAGAACAAGAAGACGAAGAATAGTAATTGAAACTGCAAAAAGAGGCTGTCCAAAAAGTCATTTGATTGTAAACTCTGTCAGGTTCTTCGAACTCTGACAGGTTATAAATCAATCAATTGCTAAAACCTGACAGAGTCACTAGGCCTGTCAGAGTTACTTTTCAGACAGCCTCTTTTTTTATTCTTTCCTTCCCTAAAATTCCTACTACGTATCTAAATAATTTAGGTTTACTGCAATGTTTTCTTCTCTGATTAATCAGAAATATTAATTTTGCGCTTCTCAAAACAATAATAAATATGCGAAGAGCGAAGCAGGAAATTATAGCAAAAGAAGCATTAGAGGAAATATTATCAAATTCGATTGTCTGTCGTATTGCAATGGTAGACGAAAACAATATTCCATATATCGTGCCTTATAACTATGGATATAAAGACAACTACATTTATATACACTCCGCACATGTTGGTAAAAAGATAGATATTCTAAAAAACAATAATAATGTTTGTTTTGAGATTGAACAAAAAGCAGACATAATAAGCGCTGATATACCTTGTGCATGGTCTGCATACTACAGATCTGTTATTGGATATGGTAAAATAGAATTAATAGAAGAATTTGAAGAAAAGAAAAAAGCGCTTGAAATTATCATGCACCATTATGGGGCAAAGGGTGACATGGCATTTGAAGAAATACATATAAACACAATCACTATCCAAAAATTAAAGATTGACAAAATAACAGGAAAACAATCCAGAAACTGGAATAGAATAATTTGCTCCAATCAATTTGAATTAGATACTGACAGATTATATATTAAAGAGATAAACTGGAACGATCTGGATAAGATACACGAGCTTCATTCAATTCCTGAAGTTGATGAATTCAACACTCTTGGAATACCAAAAGATATTGAAGAAACAAAAGACATTGTTAAGTCAATAATTGACGCACAAATAGAATATCCCCGTAAATCTTATCAATGGAAGATTGTATTAAAGGAAACCGGTGAATTTATCGGAATGTGTGGTTTATTCCCTTCTCTGGATAAATTTAAACTCGGAGAAATCTATTATAAACTTAATCCAGCTTATTGGGGAAACGGATATGCAACTGAAGTGGCTAAGCGTCTTATAAAATTAGGTTTTGAAGACTTTAAACTTCATAAAGTAGAAGCTGGGGTCGAAACTTCAAATGCTAAATCAATTCGTATTCTGGAAAAATGTGGCATGACACGTGAAGGATTGCGCAAAAAGATATTGCCCATCCGTGGCCAATGGAAGGACAATTATCATTATGCAATTGTTGAAGATGAATGGAAATAAATCATTTCAATTTTTCAACTAATCTATTGTAGCAAAAGGCAGTGTAAAATAAAAGGTAGAACCATTGCCTTCACTACTTTCCACCCAAATTTCCCCCTCATTTTTTTCAATAAATTCTTTGCATAAGACAAGTCCAAGTCCTGTACCCTTCTCTCCCTTTGTCCCAATTTTCACGATTCTGCTTGAATTTGGTTTAAATAGATTCCCGACTGTTTCATTTGACATTCCTATACCTGAATCACTAATACTAACTTTCACTTTATTTTCTAAAAAACTATGTGAAATAACAATAACACCATTATCAAAAGTATATTTTACGGCATTGTTAAGTAAATTTCGAACAACAGCATCAATCATAGAAAAATCAACATAAACAAAAATTTCTCTATCAATTCTATTCTCAATTGTTATATTTTTATCCTGCGCACTGTATAAATTGAGATTTATATTATTTTTTATTATCTCGAATAGATTAATCTTTTGGGGAGAAAATCTAATAGCACCACTTTGAGAGCGTGACCAGGTTAATAGGTTTTCAATTAAAGAAAATGTATTTTTTGCAGAATCATTAAGAACTTTAAAAATTTTAAGCATACTGTCACTTAATTCATCCTTAAAACTAGTATTAATAATCGTTAGCATCTCTGACATTGTCCCAATGGGAGAGCGTAGATCATGGGCGATAATTGAAAAAAATTTATCTTTTGTTTGATTTAATACTTTTAGTTCTTCTCGGTCTGCAGCAATAAGAATATTTTTTTTAGAAAGCTCAATCTCATTTATTTCCAGCAACATAAGTATAAAACCAATATTGTTAATATTTACAATAAAAACAGATATTATGAGATACACAGAATCAATCGAAGACCCATTAAAAAAAGAATATTCTTCTCTAATATTAAAAATAACATAAGACCTAAACAGCTGAAAAAGAGAATAAAATAAAAAAGTAACAGCAATAAAAGATTTCAAATACAATTTTTCTTTCCTGTAAAAAAGAGCAATTCCGCTAATCCCATATATAATAACTTCTCCAAGAGTCTGTGCAACACTTCTATAAGCAAGGTTATCTTTTAAAATAGTACGCCCAATAAAAAATAATATTGAAGTAAATATTAATGAATAACTAAGTTTAGGTGAAAATTCACCATCATAACTTATTATACTAATCGCAATTGCAGCAGAACTTATTAATAAAAAAAAATTACTAAAATGAATTGATAATAAGTCCGGGATAATGCCCCGCATAGCTACACCGACCAAACCCAGGGTATGTAATACTTTGCTTATCAGAAAAACAACCAGGAACCAACGCTGGAGGTTTTTTATTACCATTACATATGAAAAAATAACAATAATAGATATGTTAGTAAGTACTATAAAAAACAGTATTGATTTATAATCGAAATTCATTAATAATTGTAAAATCGAAAGCCTCACTTTCTAAAAATATTTATTTTTTACTCATTTAATGTATAAACGTTACAATAAAACTGTAACATAGAATGAAATAAAGTTTTGCTATTCTTTTTTAGAAAAGAATACTGACAATTTTCTGTAAGTATATATTTTGATTTAAATAAACTTTACTGCGAAAAAGCCCGTCCTTTAGAAAATAGAATTCGTTATTTATATTTCTCGTAACCAATTACCAGGTAGCTATAATTGTTTTTCCAGCAATAGATTTTTGTTCTAAATCAACTTTTATGTTAGCATCTAGTGGTAAAAATAAATCAACCCGGGAACCAAATTTTATAAATCCCATTTCCGAACATTGTTTTGCTTCGTGTCCTACTTCAGAATATGTCCTGATTCTTCTTGCAACTGCACCTGCAATTTGTCGCATCAAAACACTTTTACCTTGTTTTAACTCGACAACAACAGTGCTACGTTCATTATCAGTAGAAGATTTAGGATGCCATGCAACAAGATATTTCCCTGGATGATATTTTGTGTATGCAACATTTCCGGAAATTGGATAAAGATTTGAATGTACATTTAACGGGCTCATAAAAATAGATACCTGTATCCTTTTATCTTTAAAAAATTCAGTCTCTTCTGTTTCTTCAATCACAACAACTTTTCCGTCGGCTGGTGACATAATTGCATTCTCATCAAGAATCACATCTCTTTTAGGTATTCGAAAAAACCAAAGAATAAAACCCCAGAATACGAATGATATAGTCCCTAAAAATATTTTCAGAAATAATAGTTCATTTATTAGATAACCAAGTAATAAATTTAGTGACAACAAGGCCACAAAGAATGAAATAATTAGTGTTTGTCCTTCCTTATGTAATTTCATGAAATAAGGTTTAAAATCTGAAGAAATAAGCAAACAGCAGGTACAACGAAAATAAATGAATCATTACGGTCAAGAATCCCACCATGTCCTGGCATGATATTTCCAATATCTTTCAATTTTAATTGTCTTTTCAACATTGATTCAATTAAATCTCCTGCCGTGCCAAAAATAGTTACAATTAATGCAATAACGATCCAATTCGGAAGAGAAAATATCAAAAATATTTTACTGAGAGCGATTGCTGCACCAACAGAGAAAACACCCCCTCCAATAAAACCTTCCCAGGTTTTCTTTGGTGAAATACGTTCGAATAATTTATGCCTGCCCAGAAGCATTCCGGAGAGATAGGCAAATGTATCATTCACCCAAATAAGAATATATATACTTAATAGGAGTTTATAGGAATATGAGCCGTCTTCGTTAAAATAGAGAAAATTTGCTAATCCAAATGGAAGAGCTATGTATAAAATAATGAAAAAAGATAATGCCGTGTTTAAAATAGAATTTTTAGCGTCTTGAAATAACTCTACCAAAGGGATAATTAAAATTGGAGTTATTGCAAAAACATAAAATCTGTTGGTAGCCAGATTGGCAGCAAAAAAAAACGAAAGAAAAACTACAACGTTTAGAATGATTAAAATACTTCCTCGAATATTTACTTCTTTCAAGGTATTGAACCCCTTTGATAACTCATAAACCATTATGGAAGAAAGAATAATAAACAAAACAAGAAATGAATACTTATGAAAAATTAAACTAAAAATAATAAGTGCAACATAAACTGCCCCGCTTAAAGTCCTGGAAACAAAGTTCTTCATGAATTAAAGTTTAATTAAGGGTGTCTAAAAGTTAATCTTTCAACAAAAGTATTCTCGACTTCGTTCGAACTGACCGTGTTTATCAGAAAACTGCCACATCGATCGGAGTCGAGATGTCTTCAACAATTGACTTTTTAGAAACCCTCAATCCTCTATATTTTTAATTAACAATTTAGCTTTTATAACATTATCTCTTCTAACACATAATTCTACTTCGCCAAAAGCATTATAAGAGGAATCCCTTTTATCAATAATCACTGAATCAATTTCACCCTCCTCCAGAATTTGGCTGGCAATTATAGCCTTGTAGTGATGAGCAGTATTAAATATAACTACCCAATCTTTATTCATTTATCAGTTTCGTTTGGTTCCTTTTTTATTTCTCCCTCATATGATTCATCTGACCTTACCTCTTCATTTACAGGCTCAGTTTCAACTTTTTTTTCCTCATCCTCAGAATTTATTAATTTTTTGGTTGGAAGAGGCTCATCTGTTTTCTTTCTTTCTCCAAATATAGCTTCCAAATCTTCACTAAAAATTACTTCTTTTTCTAATAGAAGATCCGCTAATTTAGCCAGTCCTTCTTTATTTTTAGTTAAAATTTCTTTTGCCCTCTTATATTGTTCTTCAACAATAGAACTTATTTCCTCATCAATTACCTGGGCCCGTTGTTCACTGTAAGGTTTCTGGAAAGAATATTCACCCTGGCCGGTAGAATCATAATAACTAATATTACCAACTTTTGAACTTAATCCATAATAAGTAACCATTGCCAATGCTTGTTTTGTAACCTTCTCCAGATCATTTAAAGCACCCGTAGACGTTTTTCCAAAAACAATCTCTTCAGATGCACGTCCACCGAGTGCAGAACACATCTCGTCAAGCAATTGTTCTTTTGTTGTAATTTGTCTTTCCTCTGGCAAATACCATGCAGCCCCTAAAGCACGTCCCCTGGGAATAATAGTTACTTTAACTAAAGGATTTGCATATTCAAGCAACCAGCTAACAGTAGCATGTCCTGCTTCATGATAAGCAATGGTTTTCTTTTCCTGTAATGTGATAATCTTATTTTTACGTTCGAGGCCTCCTATGATTCTATCAACAGCATCGAGAAAATCCTGTTTTTCAACAGCTTTTTTATTTTTTCGGGCTGCAATTAATGCTGCTTCATTACAAACATTGGCAATATCGGCGCCAGAAAAACCAGGAGTTTGTTTTGATAAAAATCCTAAGTCTAAATTCTTATCAATTTTCAGAGGTTTTAGATGTACTTTAAAAATTGCTTCTCGCTCATTTAAATCTGGTAATTCAACATGTATTTGCCTGTCAAACCTACCAGCTCTCATTAATGCCCGGTCTAATATATCTGCCCTGTTTGTTGCCGCTAAAATAATGACTCCGTTATTTGTTCCAAAACCATCCATCTCAGTTAGAAGCTGGTTTAATGTATTTTCTCTTTCGTCATTTGCCCCCATATTTGGATTTTTACCACGGGCCCTGCCAATGGCATCAATCTCATCGATAAAAACAATACATGGAGCTTTTTCTTTAGCCTGCTTAAATAAATCTCTAACACGGGATGCACCAACACCTACGAACATTTCAACAAAATCAGATCCTGACATGGAGAAGAATGGCACGTGGGCTTCACCTGCTACGGCTTTTGCCAATAATGTTTTTCCTGTTCCCGGAGGGCCTATCAGTAATGCCCCTTTTGGAATTTTACCTCCCAGATCCGTATATTTCTTGGGATTCTTAAGAAAATCCACAATTTCTTTTATTTCAATCTTTGCTTCTTCAAGACCTGCAACGTCTTTAAAGTCAATCTTAACATTCGATTCTTTATCGAATAGTTTTGCTTTTGATTTCCCAACATTAAAAATATTTGCTCCTCCAGCACCTCCGCCGGCACCACCACTCATCTTTCTGAATATAAAAATCCAAATCACAGCTAATATCAAAAACGGAACAATCCAGCTAAGTATATTTCCAACTACATCAGGCCGGTTAATGCTTTTTGCACTAACAGACTCTCCTGCTGGAAGTTTTTGCCTTGCTTCCTCAAAACGTTTTTCAAACTCAGCAACAGAGAGGATACCAAACTGATACTGAGGTGTAGAACGTGTGACACTGCCTCCCTTTTCCTTAAGATCACTATATTTAGGAGAATCCAGCTTATCTGATTTAAGATAAACTTCTACTATTTTCTCATTTTCAACAACTACTATTTTCTTAACATCTCCCGGAATCAACATATCATTAACAAATCTATCTTCATAGATTTCGATAGGTTTCGTCCCAAAACTCAAAAACTGTATTCCAAGAATTGCAATAAAAATCAATCCATAAATCCAATAGACATTAAATTTTGGTTTCTGGGGCTGGTTTTTAGTATCTCCACCCTGATCAGGATTTTTTTTGTTATTATTAGTAGTATTTTTTTTATTATTATCTTCCATTCGTAAAGTTTATTTTATTCTGAATCAATCATTTCTATTTCTGCATCAGCCCAGAGTTCTTCCAGTTTATAATAATCTCTGTATTCTTTTTGAAAAATATGAACAACGATATCTGCATAATCAAGCAAAACCCAATGACAATTTTCTAATCCTTCTTTATGCAAAACCTTTGTTGATAATTTTTCTGATACCTGTTTAACAACATTATCTGCTATTGCATCAACCTGGGTATTTGAGTCTCCATGACAAATTATGAAATTTTGACAGATGGCATTCTCAACTCTTGTAAAATCAATATTTACTATTTCTTTCCCCTTCTTCTCAATTATCCCGTCTAATATCGTTAATAATAATTTATCGTCCTGCACTATCTGATTTTCTCCTATTCAATAATTTTGCAACAAATGTAACTATTTCATCTATTTATTTCCTAAGTTTTTAACTGTCACCTAAAATTATCAAGGCAACAAAAACATAACTTTTTTTCTTCAAATCTATTTTGCAAAGAAAGAACAGATTTTGAGCGAAGAATGTTTCAATATTTGTACCATTACAAAAATTTTCTAAAAAAATGGACAATAAAGGAAAAATTATTGAAATTTCGTCAGTTGATTCAACTAACAACTATGCCTCTGAAATGTTGAAAAAACAAAAATTGGCAGAAGGTTCAATTATCTGGGCTCAATGTCAATTCCAAGGCCGTGGGCAAAAAGGAAATATTTGGTCTTCCGAAGATTACAAAAACATTACCTGTAGCATTGTTATTTCCCCGGAATTTTTACCTATTGACAAACAATTCTTCCTCTCTGTCCTAACATCTGTATCAATATTAGAATTCCTAAAAAAAAAGATTAATTCTAATCTGTCCATAAAATGGCCCAACGATATTTATTACAAAAATCTAAAATTGGGAGGCATTTTAATCGAAAACATAATTTTTGGTTCATCTATCAGGAACTCAATTATTGGTATTGGATTGAATATTAATCAAAAAGACTTTCCTAAAGAAGTACCCAACCCGGTTTCCGTTTTCAACATTACAAATAAGGAATACAATATCAAAAACCTTTTAGAAGAATTGTTAGACATTTTTTTTTATTATTACAAGAAACTAAAAAAAGGTGATACCCTGCAATTAAAAGATTTATATATGAAAAATATTTATCGTTTTGGTAAAATTGAAAAATATAAAGACAAAGACGGATTGTTTAGCGGAAAAATAATTAATGTATTAGACTCCGGTGAATTAGTTATCAACGACGAAACAGAAAATCAAAGGCTCTACTTTTTTAAAGAAGTCGAATTTATTATTTAAAGGATTTCCTATGAAACTCTTTTAATCTTTGCCCCAATATTATTTAACCGAACATCAATGTTTTGGTAGCCTCTGTCTATTTGCTCAATGTTATGAATAACCGATGTTCCTTCAGCTGACATGGCTGCAATTAATAAAGCAACACCTGCGCGAATATCGGGAGATGTCATTGTTGTTGCCCTAAGCTGAAGCTGATTATCAAGTCCAATAACAGTTGCCCTATGTGGATCGCACAGTATTATCTGGGCACCCATATCAATAAGTTTATCAACAAAGAAAAGCCTGCTCTCAAACATCTTTTGATGAATCAGCACACTTCCTTTTGCCTGCGTTGCTATAACAAGCAAGACACTAAGTAAATCGGGTGTTAATCCAGGCCATGGGGCATCATCTATGGTCATTATTGAACCATCAATAAATGTTTCTATTTCATAACCATCTTGTGCAGGGACAAAAATATCATCCCCTCTCCTTTCAAAATTTATCCCTAACCTACGGAACGATTCCGGGATAATCCCCAACTCTTCATAGGCTGTATTCTTTATTGTTACTTCTGATTTTGTCATTGCTGCCAAACCAATAAAACTTCCTACTTCAATCATATCTGGAAGAATATTATGGCTACAGCCTTTTAATTCAGAAACACCATCTATTGTTAAAAGATTTGAACCTATTCCTTCTATTTTCGCCCCCATTTTAACGAGCATCCTGCACAATTGCTGAACATATGGTTCGCAGGCAGCATGATAGATTGTCGTTTTTCCTTCTGCTAAAACAGCGGCCATTAGTATATTTGCGGTACCCGTAACTGAAGCCTCATCAAGCAGCATGTATGCCCCCTTTAATCGTTTTGCTTCTACCCTGTAGAATAAATTTTCTTCAACAGTAAATGTTGCACCCAGGTTTTGAAAACCTTGAAAGTGAGTATCCAACCTACGCCTTCCGATTTTATCCCCACCGGGCTTAGGAACATATCCGAGCCCAAAACGAGCCAGTAAAGGACCAATCATCATAATCGAACCTCTTAATCTTGCCGCTTTAACTTTAAAATCATCCGATTTTAGATATTCAATATCAACATTTGTTGCCTTAAAAGAATATTTTAATTCTGAAAGTTGTTTTACCTCAACACCAAGTTGTGCTATCAAAGTAATAAGAACATTTACATCCTGAATATTAGGTATATTATCAATAATAACCTCTTCTGAGGTAAGAAGTATAGCACAAATTACTTGCAGTGCTTCATTTTTGGCCCCCTGAGGAACCAATTCGCCTTTAAGGCGCTGCCCTCCGGTAACTTCAAAAGTTGCCATGTAAGTTTTATTTACTTATTTCTCTTATTGGTTTTCTTTTTCTTCGTTTTTGTAATAATCTCTTTTACTTCTGTAAGTTTTAATCCCTCTGGAATTGTGAGTTTACCCCTGGACAGATGTACCAAATCGTTAAAAATAACTTCGTCTGTAACATTTTCCCTGTTCCAGGTCAAGTATGCTTTTTTCATATGATTTGCAATCATCTTAACCAAAGCATTTTGCTCTTCCTCGTCTTCCATTTCAATAGCTTCAGCAATAAAAAGTTCTATGGATTTCCCATAGTGCTTAAAACGAATTGTATAATTGTTATAGGGAATGTTATTCGGTCTTTCCTCTAGAGATTCTTTAGTAGGTAGATCGAAGGGCCAATCGATATCTAATTTGAAATTAGACATTATTGCCAGGTGATCCCAAAGTTTATGCCTAAAATCATCAATATCCCTTAAGTGTGGGTTCATGTTTCCCATAACATCAATTATGCTCTGTGCTGCTCTAATCCTTTCTTCTCTGTCCTCCATGGATAAGGCATGGTCAATCATATTTTGAATATTTCTTCCGTACTCAGGAAGCGATAATTGTTTTCTGCTTGTGTTATAATCAAAATTCATTGGATAATTATTGTAATATTTTACAAAGCTAACTTTTTTCAACTAGCTATCAAAAGATTATTAAAGATAAGAAACTAAACAGTTCTAACAACCATCAATTTTGCAAAATTTAACAAGAGTGTTTTTTCTTGTTGAAGATCGGTGAAAAATACTGTAGCTTTTTTATTAGAATCTGCACCTTCTAAATGTGTTACTTTACCTTCTCCAAAACGGATATGTTTTACTTTCATACCTATTTGAATCTCACTGGGATTATCAGGTTTAAAATCCTTTGGCATTGCCTGAGGCTGTGATTTTGCATCATTAATTTTTTTGAGATTTTGTTTTACTTTATTTAAATGCGGATTGTTCACTAATGGTTTCTGTGCTTTCTGCTTAAATTTTGGTATGTCGCGTAAAGGCTTTTGGGTTTCTGTCACCGAAAAATCATCCAGGAACATGGGTTGATCGAGATAAGTTTCATCTATCTCACTAATAAACCTACTTGGAGTGCAATTGTTTGGGCCCCCCCACTTATACCGTGTTTCTGCATAACTAAGTACTGCCGATTTCTCTGCCCTTGTTATCGCGACATAAAACAAACGTCTTTCTTCCTCAAGATCTTTTGCTGATTGAACAGAAAGGCGTGAGGGGAATAATTCTTCTTCCAAGCCTGCTACATAAACCACTTTAAATTCGAGTCCTTTTGCAGCGTGTATTGTCATTAAGCTAACCGTATCTTTCCCTTCTTCGTCATTGGTGTCTGCATCTGTTAACAAAGCAACATTTTCCATGAAATTTCCCAAGCCTAAAGGTTCTCCAAGTTCAATCTGATTATCAACAAACTCTTTGATACCATTAAGTAATTCTTCTATATTTTCATATCTCGATCTTGCTTCTGTACCACTCTCATTTGAAAGATCATGGATTATCCCTGCCTTTGTTGCTACTTCCTGGGCTAATTCATAAGCATCCTTTGTCTCAAGCAAGGGTATAAATTCATCAATTAAATTCCTGAAATTTAAAAGTTTGGTAACTGTCCCTGCATTAAACCTCTCTTTGATCACCTTAGAATTTCTGAGAACCTCCCAAATACTAACATTAAGCGCAACGGAAATTTCTTCCAAACGATTTATAGTTGTTTGTCCGATTCCCCTGGCAGGATAATTTATTATCCTTTTCAAAGCAACATCATCTTTATTATTGATGATTAGCCTGTAATATGCCAAAATATCTTTTATTTCTTTTCTTTGGTAAAAAGAAATACTTCCGTAAATTCTGTATGGGATATTCTTCCTCCTTAGTGATTCTTCAAAAATTCTTGATTGGGCATTGGTCCTGTAAAGAATAGCAAAATCTTTGTGTTCCAGTTGTTGCTGATATTTCCTATCTACAATATCAGCAGCAATTTTCACTCCTTCCTCGGAATCAGTAAATGCTTTAAATACTTTTATTTTTTCTCCTTCTTCATTTTTCGAATAAACATCTTTTTTTATTTGCTCTCGGTTCTTGTTGATTATGCTATTTGCTGCATTTACAATTGTTTGGGTTGACCTGTAATTTTGTTCTAACTTATAGATATTATAATCAGGAAAATCTTTTCTAAAATTTAGTATGTTTTCAATTTTTGCTCCCCGAAAAGAATAAATACTCTGTGCATCATCTCCAACAACACATAAATTCTTGTGTTTAGCAACAAGTTTTGTTACAATAAGGTACTGAGAAAAGTTTGTATCCTGGTACTCATCAACCAATACATAATCGAATCTATCCTGGTATTTTTCAAGAACATTCGGAAAATCACGAAATAAGACATTTGTATTCAACAATAAATCATCAAAATCCATAGCATCCGCTTTTCGGCACCTCAAATCATAATTTCTGTAGATATCACCAATCATTGGTTTATTCGTACTTTTATCATTGGTAAGTATGGCATTGTTGCTAACGTATGCTTTTGATGTAATCAGGTTATTTTTTGCCATTGATATCCTGGACTGAATATCATTTGCTTTATAGGTTTGATCGTCAAGATTTAAATCTTTTATTATTTTTTTTATAAGACTTCTTGAGTCTTCTGTATCATAAATTGTAAAATTCGAACTATAATTCAGGTTTTCAGCCTCAAAACGAAGTATTTTAGAGAAAACAGAATGGAAAGTTCCCATCCATAGCTGATTTGCCAGCTTCGAATCAATAAGTCTTGAGATCCGATCTTTCATCTCTCGTGCTGCTTTATTTGTAAATGTAAGGGCTAATATTTTGTAAGGAGGAACACCCCTGGAGAGTAAATAGGCAATACGAAATGTTAACACCCGTGTTTTACCTGATCCGGCACCTGCAATAACCAGTGAAGGCCCTTTTACATTTGTTACCGCATCTTTTTGTACTCTATTTAGTTGTTCAATAAAATCTACCACAATATCTCAATTAAAATTTCCAAAGTTAAAGTTTGACTCTATCTTTTTTACGTTAAACAATCTTTATTTTTTAACATGTTATCCAAACAGAATACAATGTTTTTTATATCATTGTATAGCAAAATTTTTCTGATATAATAAATGTTAAATTTGTTAGTTTGTAATTTGGGTTAGAAAAACATTTATGAAAAACTTTTTTACTTTTTTAATAATATTACTGTTTGCCGCAGAAATAAGTGGTTTTGGACAAATTTTCTCTTCAACTTCCGACTATATTGAAGTTACTGAATATACCACATTAAAACGTAAGGATTCCATTTTTGTCTTTAACGTAACAGAGAACAGCACTAATTTAAATATTGGTTTTTTAGAAGCTTATTCGCCAGACAGTGTTGCCACCGGAGATTTTTCCTGGTATAAATTTGATGATAATGAATTAAAATTCAATTTTCAGCAATTAATTAAAACAGATGCTGATGTGAATTATTCCTCAATCAGCAATTTAGCAGAAGGGGGATATTCGTTGATTTATTCAAGTGGAACAGAAAAAGATACTGCCTATGCGTGGGTATTTACCAATAATTTTGCCAATAACAATTTTGGAATTACACACAAAGATTCTGAAGGACAGCTATTACCATCAAGATATACGTGTGAATATGTTGAGATTAAAGCTGATGTAGAACTTGACACTTTCTATTATTATGACGAAGCTTCAGGAAAACAACACGTTATTGTTACTTCTTATGATTACGACTGGAATTCAGATCCTACGCCAGATGACTGGGAATCCCTCCCATCAAGAAAAAGTGGTATTACCCTGGACGAAATCCGTGCAAGGACCTATGAGCCGCCAACTGAAGATACGTATTACTTCCTGGAGGTAACCGATAAATATGGAATTAAAAAATACGACACTGTTTTTTATGAAACCATTCATACAAAAGCAACTATTGACACAATCCCTCAATGGATATATTTTGATAATGGAGACGATTATTATAGTGATAACGAAAAAGAATCAGCTCCGTTAACAATTCTATTTAGCCCAAAACAATCTGAAAATGCTTATAAATATGTCTGGAACTTTGGGGACAGGGGAAGTGATACGACCTACTACGAGGCTGATTCTATTGAACATACTTTTTATTACATAGATCCTGCGAATGATTTAAACCCATATACCATTGTACTAACAACATACAGTGAAGAAGCAAACTGTACAAGTTCAGATTCTATTGAGATAACATTGGAAAACTCTGATATAATTATTGCCAATTTTTTCTCTCCAAATAATGATGACATAAACGATGTATGGCGCATTTACGATGTCTCCATAAGAGATTTTGAATTATGGATTTTTAACCGATGGGGGCGATTGGTACATAAATTTGATGGAGATGATATCCGCGACTGGGAAGGTTGGGATGGGAACTTCAAAGACTCAAACCGACAAGCCCCTGAAGGTGTTTATTATTATGTTTTGCGCGCGCGCGGATGGGATAAACAGGAAGACAACGCCGACAAGACTGTAAAATATGAAAAACATGGTTTCTTCCATCTGTATAGATAAAATAGTCCGTTCGCTCAATAAATTTTAATCAGGAAAAAAATTCTTGATCTTTTTCATTAGAATTTCAATATCAATTGGTTTTGAAATGTAATCGCTACACCCTGCCTCAATACATTTTATCCTGTCTGTATCCATGGCATATGCAGTTTGTGCTATAATTACAACTTCCTCATTAAATTTTCTAATCTTTTTTGTTGCTTCTAGTCCATTTAAATCCGGTAATTGAATATCCATTAAAACAACATCAAATTTTTTCTCCTTTATCAGTTCAACGGCTTTCTTTCCGGAGTCTGTTTCTTCAAATTCCAACTCGCTCAATTCAAAAATTTCCTTTAAGAATTCCCTGCTTACAACATCATCTTCAACAATAAGTATTTTCTTTTTTAGTAGCGCGTCCATAGTATTATTATTTTCAGTAGTAGTGTCAGCCTTTATTTTGAGAGGCTCAAAGGGGATTGTAAAACTAAAAACTGATCCTTTTCCAATCCTTGATTCCACAAAAAGTTCCCCACCCATTAAACTAACCAGCCTTTTCGATATGGATAAACCAAGTCCTGTCCCCCCATATTTTCTTGTTAACGACTCATCAACTTGCCTGAACCGTTCAAAAATTAAATCCCTTTTAGATTTCGGGATCCCAATCCCTGTATCTTTTACATAAAACAATACGGAGTTCTCTTGTTTATGAAAGCCCGTTTCTACTGTTCCTTTTACTGTATATTTTACAGCATTATCAATCAAATTTGTAAGTACCTGCTTAATCCTACCTTCATCGCCCCAAATATCACCAACCTGATTATCTGTTGAGACACAGAATTCAATTTTCTTTTCTGTATTATTTAATTGATGCTGATAAATAAGTTTATAATCATTTATTAAACGTTCGGGGTTAAATGGTGCCTTTTCAAGTTCAATTTGTCCTGCTTCTATTTTAGAAATATCAAGAATATCATTAATAAGATGCAATAAATCCTTACTCCGCTTATCAATTATTTCAGCATATTTTTTTCTTTGCTCTTCAGTAACAATATCTTTCTTTAATAAATTCGAAAACCCTATAATCCCATTCATGGGAGTTCGGATTTCATGACTCATATTTGCAAGAAATGCAGATTTTAAACGATCGCTCTCTTCTGCCCTGGCTTTTGCTATTTTTAATTGTTTGTTTTGTTCTTTTAATGCTTTTTCTGCTTCAACCTTATCAGAAACATCCCGAATGAAAGATAAAATAGCATATAGATTCTCATCATTATCAACCAGCCCTTTGGAGTTTATCTCAATATAGAATGTACTTCCGTTCTTTTTTTTGGCTTTGTATTGATAAGAGTGGCTCCCTTTATCTGCGACAATATTGGCTAAATCAACCTTAGCTTTTTTATGTTCTTCTTCGGCAATATAATCCAATACATTTTTCCCGATTCCTTCTTCTTCATTAGAAAGTCCGAACAATTCGAGTGATTTAGGTGAAATAAATGTTACATTTCCATCCAAATCATATTGGGCAATACCATCGGGTGATATTTCTATAAACTTTCGATATTTTTCATTTGCCTCAAGGAATGCTTGTTGCTCCTCTTTTTGTGTAGTAATATCTGTTAAATAAATAATTATAGATTCAACAACATCGCCTGTAAACTCGGGAATAGCTGTTATCTTTATATATTTATTAATGGAACTAATAAAAAGATCGCTCGATTGTGTTTTTTTTTCTTGTATACTACTCTTTATTGGACCATTATTTTTCGGTTCGGTAGAGTTATATAACAAAGCAAAAATATTCTGTCCAATAGCTTGTCCGTCCGAAAAATTAAAAAGTTTGTCGAAACTTTTATTCGAATGGGTAATAGAAAAATAATTATCTATCACAGCAGTCCCAATTGATAATTCCTCTAATATCTTTTCTATATCCAGATTTTCCAATTCTAAATCTAAAAGTTAGTTAATGACAGGATTTTGTGTTGAAAATACAATTTTATCCCAGAAAGATGCAAATTTTTCTAAAATCTAACTACTAAAATTGAAAATATTCTAAATAATATGTTTTTTATTTTTCGATAGATTCTCATAAAAAAGTCTGACAAGTACTTACACCAGCCAGACTTTTTATATTCTTAAATGCTATAAAACAGGCATCTTTATGTTATTCTAAAAAACATCTTTTTAAGTTATTTTAATTCCCATTACCATAATATCATCCACCTGTGGATATTCTCCTCTCCATTTATCAAATCGTTCTACTAATTTTTCTTTCCTTTCTCCCATTGAAAGGTTATTCGCTTCAATTAGAACATCCTGGAACCGTTTTGCAAGAAACTTCTTCAATTCTTTACCCCCAAGCTGATCGGCATAACCATCAGAAAACATATATAAAGAATCCCCTTTTTCGATATCAACAGTTGTTGTTGTAAATTTTACATCTTTGGTATGATATCCTATCGGGGAACGATCTGCTTTATATACTATTACTTCGTTATTTCTAACAATGTATAATGGATTCTTTGCCCCAGAGAATTCGAGTTTAGTCCTACTCTCATTAATTTTTATGAGTGACATATCCATTCCTTCTCGTCTTTGCACATCGTCACCTTCTGCATGTAATGTTGATGTTACTTTTTCTTTAAGTTGTTGAAGGATTGTACTTGGTTGCTGATCAATATTTTTATTAACAATTTCATTAAGTGTTGAGATACCTAACATTGTTACAATTGCGCCCTGAACTCCATGTCCGGTACAATCGGCAACAGCAACAAATAGATCTTCTCCCCTTTTCTCCATCCAATAAAAATCCCCACTAACAATATCTTTTGGCATGTTTAGTATAAAATGCTCCGGAAGTTCTTTTTGGACAAAACTATCTGGAGGCATAACTGCTCTTTGGATTACACTGGCCGATTTAATATTATCGGTTATTAATTTTTGTTGATTTGATATTAATTCATTTTGTTCAACCAGCTTTTTATTTGCTTTCTTCTTTTGTTTTATTTGAATATTAAGCAGAATGACCGCTATCAAAACCACAATAGCAACAACCGCCACCAAACTTAACAAGATTCGTTGACGCTTTATTTGTTCGGTTTGATTCTGAAGCTTTAAACTATTTATTTTATTTTCCTTTGCGCGTTGTTCTGCTTCTATCTCGGCTCTTCGCTTTTGTAAAAGGACTTCTTCTTTTAATATGCTTATTAGATCCTCATCCGAACCAGCTAGAGAAGTTAAATCGCTTTCTGAAAGCTGATCATCGACATCAAAACCCATATTTGAATAATTCTCTGCCAATTTACTATATTCTGCGGCTTTAGATTCTTGTTTTTCCTTTGAATAAAGTTCTGCCAGGACTGTTACGTTGCGTCCAATCAACTCATCTTGTTTTTGTTCAACAGCCTGTTCCCTACTTTTTTCAAAATAATCAATTGCTTTCTTACTATCGCCCATTTGCCTGTAAGAATTCGCCATGTTGTAATAGGCTAATCCTAAACCTGCTTTATCATCTAGTTCTTCTTTCATTGAGATTGACTTCTCGTAAAAGTCAACCGATTTTTTAAATTTACTCTGAGAATAATTTAAATTACCTAAATTGTTCAGAACAGAGGAAGCTTCTTTTTTATCCCCGGTACTTTCGTTTGCTGTCAAAGCTTGGTTATAATACTTTTCTGCTTCATCGAAATTACCTAATTCATAATATGAAACCCCCAATTTGTTATATGTTGTTTGTAATTTCTGGTTATCTCCGATTTCTTCTTGCAAAGCAGCTGATTGCTCATAGGACTCAATTGATTTCTCCAGAATTTTTTGTTTGTAATAGATATTCCCCATATTTCCCATCACTTCCGAAAGGCCTTCCTTATCGTCAATATCTGTTTTTGTTTTAGCCGAACGTTCGTAGTATTCAATAGCATTATCATAATTGTACGTATTTTCATACGCATTCCCTATTTTGGACAAGTTCTCTGAAACACCTTTTTTATCACCTAATTCTGTTTTTAATTCAATCGCTTTTTCGAGTACCTTAATTCCTTCGTCTACAGCTCCTGAATCTAAATAAACTTCGGCCATACCATCGTAAATTGTCGCAGCTGCTTTTGTTCCTGTTTCTGTTTCATCCTCTACCATTAAAGATTTTTGCAAATACTCTAGCGCCTTTGCATGAAACCCGGCTTCTCTTAATTTATCAGCTATTTCAGTAAATAATAAGGCCTTCTCTAACCTATCCTCTTTATCATCCAATTGAGCTAACCTATCCTGAAATTGGGCCAATATCGATTCTATAGTTACTTTTTCTGTTTCAGCCTGCGGGATTTCTTTCTCTGCTACTGGTTCTTCAACCACTTCTGTCTGTTGTTCCGCTTGTTTTTTCTCTGCTGCTTCTGCTGCTTTTTTGGCTTCCTCCTCTTTTCTTTTTTCTTCTTCAATTACTTGCAGGCTTAATGTTGTTTCGATAACCTGCATCTGATTTCTCGGATATTCCTCATAAGGCATTAATTCAGAAGCTTTTTGGTAGGCTTCAAGAGCTTTTTTTAATTCCTTGGCTTTAAATAAGCGATCCCCATTTTGAATTAATTTTTCATATTCCGCCTGTTTGGCTTTCTCATCATCCTGATATAATCCTATAACTGACATATCAGCATGAATAGGCATTAGATTGAACATAACGAGACCAATAACTAATGTAATCCTCAATAAATACTTAATCTTTCTCATACTATCTACCTGATTTATATTATTAAAGATAAAAAAAAATGATGAATAATAACATATTTAAAGTCCTCTCTGATTCCCATTCTTTTTTTTATCGATAAACATCTAAAGAAGAATAATTAAGTATTATGAAAATACTTGCTGTATTCTTTAAAAATTCAATTTTATGATATAAATTGTCGCAAATTTTACTAACAATAACTAATCATGAAAAAACTCTTATTACCCTTATTTCTTGTTTTTTTAATCTCATGTAATCAACCTCAAAGTGAATGGGTTTCCATATTCAACGGAAAAAATCTTGATGACTGGAAATCCAGTGAACATGAAAATTCTTTTCGGGTTGAAGACAACACCCTTATCTGTAAAGGTGAACGGTCACACTTATTTTATAATGGTAAGTTAAACAATGCTGATTTTAAAAATTTTGAACTCAAAGCAGAAGTTAAAGCTTCAGAAGGAACTAATTCCGGAATATTTTTTCACACATCATTCCAAGACAGTGGTTTTCCTGAAAAAGGTTATGAAGTTCAAATAAATAACAGCTATAATTCAGACAATAAAACTATTGAAAGGGGTAAAACCGGGAGCTTATTCGCTATCAGGAATCTTTATATGAAGTTTGTTGATGATAACGAATGGTTTACCATGCACATTGCAGTTAAAGGAAAACGAATAAAAGTTTGGGTGAATGACATTCAGGTTGTAGATTATATTGAACCTGAAAATGCATATCGCGAAGATTTGTATAAAAACAGGTTGTTATCCAGTGGTACTTTTGCCATTCAATGCCAAAATCCTGAAAGTGAAGTATACTTCAAAAACATAATGGTTAAACAACTTCCAGATGATGCAGTATTTGAAGATGAAAGAGAAATTTATCCTGAAGATTATGTAAAAAAGATCACCCAACTCCATATGCAAGAATTTCCGATTATCGATTTTCATGTGCATTTAAAAGGCACACTGACTATGGATGATGTCTTGAAAAAATCAAGAGAAACTGGAATAAACTATGGAATTGCAATTAATTGTGGGTTAGACTTTGATATTAATAATGATGAAAAACTTCAAACCTATATCCAAAATAACTTAGCGTCCCTCCCAATTTTTAAGGCTATGCAGGCTGAAGGCAGGGAATGGCTCGATATCTTTTCGGATGAGTCAATAAATACTTTTGATTACATTTTTACCGATGCAATGACTTTTAATGATTTATACGGAGAACGGGTCCACCTCTGGATCCCAGAAGAAGTTAACATATCAGACAAGCAAGATTTCATGGAACTGTTAACAAATTATATTGTTAAAATCGTATCAACTGAACCTATTGATATATATGTTAACTCTACATTTATTCCTGCTGTTATAGAAGACGAATATGATGAATTATGGACTGATGAACGAATTGAAAAAGTAGTTAATGCATTGGCTGAAAATAATGTTGCATTAGAAATAAATCATAGGTATAAACTTCCTAGCAAAAAGATAATACTGAAAGCAAAAGAAAAAGGCGTTAAATTTACTTTTGGCACAAACAATACAAGTGAAAAAGATCTGGAAACCCTTGATTATTGCCTAAAAATGATTGAAGAATGTGGCTTAACCAAAGAGGATATTTATATGCCAAGTCTTTAAAAATTTAAAAGGCTTCTAAAAATTTTTAGAAGCCTTTTTACTTAAAAAAAGATTTTCTTGTTCCTCGTGCTGCATTTGCACCTTTTACGTTTCCCCCTCCCCAATTCAACCCGGATTTTCTTTCTCTAAAAGGCGAATTATTCATTCCCCAACCATTTGTTTTTGCTTCACCATGTTTTACCGACTTGTTCTCTTGGTTCTTATCCTTGTATGATCTTATAATATCGTTTACTTTTTTATTTTGCTTGTACTTTTCAACAATTGAAAAAGGCAGAAAAATCAAGATCAATAATAGTAGTGATGAAATAAAAATAAACCTGTTGTTAGGCAATTCAGCATAAATACCGATTGAACTTACAACTAATAAAATTGCCCCCAAAATCCCTGATATATAAATAATCGTTTTCATAGCTTAATAATGTGTTTTAGTTCTTTGCTGTATTCAATATTATTTTCAATACTTCCAAAATATTTTAGAAAAATTAATTCTTCTGACAGAAATTCCTTCTCATAGAAATATCCATTTTTCATCCAAACAAAGATAGAAACTAAAGCTTTTATTTACAATAATTTACATTTAGAAATCAATTCATTAAGCGATTCTACAGAAATAAATAACTATTCTACGATTTTTTTATGGTTTTCTGTTAATCCCTCTTGTGATTTAAAATTCGTAAATAAACCAACAACTATAAGTTTACATTTCAATAACTCAATCCAGGTATTTTATCATCTCTGCTCCTGCCAATAGAAAAGCACCACTTGCATATACATGCCATTGATTATCATAAAATGGATATGGAGAACCTGCAACTTGTTGAACATACCCAAGTCTACCTTCTTCATTTATATTATTTACAAGGGCAGTCCATGCTTTTTTTACAGCTGTTCCATATTGTTCCTCTGGCAACAATCCATTATTTATTCCCCAGGTTAATGCAAAACAAAAAAAAGCACTCCCACTGGACTCTCCTATTGGCAATTCTTCCGGATCATCTAAACTGGCCCGCCATAATCCATCTTCATCCTGAATTCGAAGAAGTTTAGCTGCCATCTCTTTAAATTGAGTCTCATATTTTTTCCGAGAAGGGTAATCTTTGGGCATGTAATCCATAACCCTGGCAAGTCCGGCAATTACCCAACCATTTCCACGACACCAGAATACCTTCTTACCATTCTTTGATTTATCTTCAAAAAACCTGTCATCTCTAAAGAACAAAGAATCTTCTTTTGAATATAGATAATCCGAAGTCTTCCACCAGTGTTCATCCATATAATTCATGTATTTCTCATCACCAGTAGCTTTATAAACACGCATAAAAGTTGGTGGGGCCATATAAAGTGCATCACACCAGGTCCACCATTCCAAAGCATAATCGTTATCGTGGTAACGAACATCTGCTTGTGGATTTCTATCAATGTGCATATCCAATACCCATTGAATTTTTTCAAGCATTTCGGGTTCCTTTTTATCCAGATAAATATCCGTAAATACCTGAGCTATTGTTAGACGATCGGCATGATAAATATCGTTTAACAACTTCCAATTATGTTTTTGACCTAAATTAACCATCTCGTTATAATAACGTTCTTCTCCGGTTGTCTTATACAGAGCCATTAATCCCGTATAAAATGCACCATAATGCCAATTGAGCTTATGTTCTTCTTTTGGATTAGCAAGCTGCCAGTCGGCAACTTTTCGCATAACATTTTTAATGCTTTCTTTTTTAAATGTATTATCAACGGGGTTATAAATATTACTTTTTATCGCAGATTGATAATCGGTGTAATGGATATATTTCGTATTTACCATCCACAAAACTTGTAACGGATTGTCTTCTTTTGCCCCTCTAACGGCAAAAGGTCGAACATTATCTTTTTCAGAAGCTTTAGTGATTGGATTAACAGTCCAGGACTTTCCTCCATTTGAAGTAGTCCATTTTTCAATCTCAAATACACTATCCCTGTTTGCAGAAAGATATACTATGTTAGGATTCTCATGATCCAATATAATCCCTCCTGAATAATTAGGTTCACGTTCGACCTCTCCTTCTGGTGTTTTCGGAAACCATCGCCCAGAATTAACCAAATCGTATGTTAGCCATTTATTACCATCAAAACGGGCATAACAATAAATATGGGTTTCATCATCTGGAAATTTACTAAAAACCAAAACCGGTTGGCCCCTTTCATCTTCTGCTACATCCCATATCCAGGCTTTTTGATTTGTCTTAACAGCATCATATACAACGCTTGTTTCTCTTGGCTCAAAGGGAAGTTCCGATACATCTTTAATCTTTTCTCCATTTGCTTTGTAAAAAGCCCCATTCTTATAACAAACATAATAGATACTATTGTTTGGTTCCATTCTTGGGTGCCCATCTGTAAACGCAATATGTATCTTATCCTTTCCATTGGATGAGACTTTTACATAAGGCCTTCTGTTTGCATATTTCCGCTCAGGAAGAATAAGAATTTTTCCATCTGCCCATGATTTCCCGTTATCATCAGAGAATGAATAATTTGGCTTAAAATCCATTCCTCTCCAAAACAGATAAATCCGGTTACCTTCTTCTGTTAACCTTACCGGATTAGCATATGTATAAGAATCTTTCATGCCTTTATAGGCATTTGTATCATTTATTGCCAACTGCTCTATTGGCTCCCATTCTTCTATTGATTCAGGAATAGATGAACGAACAAGACATATAGGATCTTTTGCGGCATGTTTCGTAAAGAAAACTAACAAATGTCCATTGGAATCGAACAAAATTGCCGGATTATCATGATCATCAACTTCAAAACGATCGAATAGAACTTTTGTATTAATCTCTTTTGTTTGGTGATCATAAAAACCTATTTGAATATCACCGTAACTATCTACCCAGGCTGAATATGTTCTTTGATGGATACCTTCATAATATATTGCACGGGGATCCGAGAACCAACACCATGCCCCATCAAATGTTAGTGATTGGTATGTTTCTCCTGTTCTTACATCTCCAGAAACTATCTTTGATTTAACAAAATTTTGTCCATACAAAACAGGAATGTTTAACATGAAAAATGAAAGCACAATCAATAAAATATTATTACTTATTTTCATTTTAGTTAAATTTTAATTCTCCATAAAGTTACATTAAAGGCATAAAAACATGTTTATGTTCGATTACCAAAAACATTTTATCTTAAAAAAAATGGATTATTTTTTTTCATATTTAAACAACTAAATATTATTGTCCTCTTTTATTGAATTTTCGAATAAACTTTTATATTAGCTTAGCAATAAGCTTACAATAAAGTGAATAATTTAACCAGCATATTTTTTCGGTACCGTTTTATTTGGCATTTCTTGTTTTGGTTTGTTTGGTATATATTTTATTCAATAACATATACAAGTCCAGTAAATATAGACAAATCACAATTTTTGATGAACTTGTATTTATTACCCGTTCGGATAATATTTACCTATATTTTTATTTACTGGATAATACCCTCTTTTTTGTTTACAAAAAAATACCTGTTATTTATTATAATAGCAATATTACATGCAATAGTATTTGGTTTGTCCATAGTATTAATATTTATTTGGCTTAGAATACCAGAACCTGGGAATTTTCCATTTATCAGGCCCATCATATTAAACTATCAGATTCCTGCTACAGCCGCTGCAATTATTATCTTTAAAAAATGGTATTTGATGCAGCAATATTCATTAAAGTTAGAAAAAGAAAAACTTGAAGCTGAACTTAATTTTCTAAAATCCCAAATTCATCCTCATTTCCTTTTTAACACACTAAATAATTTATATGCTTTAACACTAAAAAAATCAGATAAAGCACCAGAAGTAGTTGTCCAACTATCTAATATGCTTGACCATATGCTATATAGCAAAGCTAACGAGGTCTGTTTAGAAAAAGAAATCGTTCAGTTAAAGGATTATATAAGACTAGAGCAGATAAATTACGGTGATCGTTTAAAACTAACTATAGATATATCCGGTGATACCAAAGATAAAAAAATAGCTCCGTTAATAATGTTGCCTTTTATAGAGAATAGTTTTAAACATGGTGCTAGTAATGATATCCAATCACCATTTATTAGGATTAAAATTGATATGCAGGAAACAAAATTTCACTTTGAAATTGAAAATTCATATGAATTGCATTCAGTCGAAAAAGGTAGTTATTCTGAAGGAATTGGTTTAAATAATGTAAAAAGAAGATTAGAACTCCTGTACCCTGATATGTTTCAACTAAAAATTAACAATAACGATAGAGTATTTCAAGTATCTCTGGACATAGATTTAGGAAATGGCACTTTAAAAAATCTTAAAAATCAGAAACTAAAATGAATTTCAAATGTCTTATAGTAGACGATGCGCCTCTTGCATTAGAAGTAATCCAGACCCATCTTAAAAAGCTAGATATGTTCGAAATAGTTGCTTCTTGCAACAATGCCATAGAAGCTTTCAATATTTTATCATCAACTCATATTGATTTAATTTTTCTAGATATTGAATTACCCGGCATTAAAGGAACTGATTTTTTAGGAAGTCTGGCAATGCCCCCAAAAGTAATATTTACTACCGCATACAGAGAATATGCGTTGGAGGGATATGAACTTAACGTCGTCGATTATTTACTAAAACCTATTACTTTTGAACGATTCATAAAGGCAGTAAATAAATTTCTCCAAATTAAAAATCCTACCCTATCAGAAAACAGCACAAACTTATCATCGAAAAAAGAAAATAATTTTATCTATGTCAATAAGAATAAAAAAGTATATAAAATTAGACTAGATGATATTATCTATATTGAAAGCCAGAAGGATTACATATGTATTTTTCTTGAAAACGATGAATTGGTAGTAAAACACACCATCTCTACTATTGAAAAGGAGTTGCCGGAAAATGACTTTTTACGAATACACAGATCGTTTATTATTTCTTTAAAGCACATTAAAGGTTTTACAGCAAACACAATCGATCTGGGATTAAAAGAAATTCCTATTGGACGCAATTTCCACAAATTGGTATTTTCAAGGTTACAATATAAGATGTAAATTTATTGTACTTGGATTTTATACCTAAAATCCGCAAAACTTTTGTTTATCCACGAATTACGCTAATTACGCGAAACAATTGGTTTCGCAACTTAAAAATATAGCAGTTTTCAAGTTATCAGACACAGTTTCCCTTACCCACTTTATTAAGGCTATTGAGGGAGAGCCTGAAAAACCAATAAGTTTTTCTATTAAGATGAATTGGATATTTGTATCAACTTTTGGTTGTTTGTTGCCAAATGTACAACGGTTCTTCGTCCGCTGCGTGTGAACTTTGCAACAATAGCGACAAAACGAAAAATAAATTTTTTAAGTCTCGATGTTTTGGTCAGCCCTTGAATAACTCCAGCAAAAATATTTAGCAGCCATTTATAGATAATATGAGCAACAGCCATTATTATCAGAAAGACAGTATTCTCTTCAAGGAAGCTGTGAGGCATTGAGTCCCAATTGAAATCGTTGTTTTGTATATCGAAAACCCGTTCACTGTCGCCACGTTTGTTGTAAAATATTATTGCTTCTTTTTCAGAAATATCCCAATCATTGGTAATAATGAACAGGTAGTTTTTAGCATCGTTTGTAAAAACCGATCTTTGCCCGGTTTTGTTTGGCATGCGGTAAGCGACAATACGGTGCTCGAATTTCCCAAATCGATATTTGAAACTGTTCACTTCCATGTCCTGGAAATTAATGGTGCAAGGTTTCCAATCCTCGGTATCGGCAGCCATTGTCAACAAGGTTTCTGAATTTGAAGCTCTTATTGAAAATAAAATATTTTCTCCGTGAAAATAGTCTGTAACTTCTTTTATATATGAGCCGCAGTCCATACGGGCATAGCGAGGCTTTACCCCTTTATCCGCTAATAGCTTTAATGCCCTTTTATGAGTTGATAGCTGTGCCGCTTTAACATTGCAGTTACCATTTCGTCCCTCGATATAAACCGGTATGTTTGAGATAGTAGCTACCCCAGGGAAATATCCCTTTTTGTTTTTGTAGCTATATTCCGCATCGTATTTGTCGGCAGCTATAAACTGGTGGTCAAAATCATAAACCAGCCCCTTGGCGTTAGGGTCAAGCTGCTTGAATTCTAGGGCACTGTCAACCAAAAGATTATTCATCCTGGTATTGACATTGATTTTATTTGTTATGCCCGGGGCTGTTTCTATGTACTCGCATGGCACAGAGAGTTCTTTGTCGCCTCGAAGGATTGTATCGGCAGAAGGTGTTGAAATCCCTTTAAGGTTCTTTAATGTGTTCTCTTTAAGATAATTTACATCTTCTGTGGCATTGCCGCCACAAAAAGCGGTATATATCCGGCTCAATAATAAATCAGAGTAATTATAGCCTATTGTTTTTACTCTTGCACCAAGTTGATTATCAATAAAATCAATTGCGCCATGTGCAAAAAGTTGCTTATGTATTAGGTGGATACCACCAAATGGCGTTACATTTGAATCGAAAATTTTAGTCACACACCTAAATAGGTGAAAATTTTCGAGACCTGCATTCACTTGCAGGTCTTATTTATAAAAACTTTGCTAGTTTTTGCTAAATATTTGTTGCGGAAGTAAGGTTATAAATAACGAAAGACAGAAAACACAAAAAACTATTTACCTCATCATGAGTTACCTGTTGTATGTCGACACCAGCATTGCTTTTGTCTATACCTATAACAACACCTCCTATAAATCAATAGCTTTACAACACAGGCTTACGTAAAACTGAAATTTATTTGTCCTGAAAAGTAAGGATAAAACTAATTTATAGAATGAGCACCAGAAGCAACAGTATTTTCAAAGCCTAATGCTTCCTGATGTAATTATATAATAGCAAAATAAAAATTCAATTAATAAACTTTATAAAATCTAAGTAACATGAAGAAGTATTTTTATACGCTTATTGTATTCGTATTATCCATTTCAATATTAACGAATGTAAATGCCCAGCCTGACAAGGTTGGAGAGCGCCCACCACAAGGTCCGGGAGGCTCAGAAGGAATGCCACCTCCGAACATGTTTAATTCTGAAGGAGGCCCATTTATCATGGCTTCAGATGATCCTTTATTTGTATTGAAAACAGCTTCCCTTTCAGACAAAGAAGATGTAAAAGCATACCCGGAAAAAATTAAAAATTTAATGCCAAAACTTAAATATAAGCCAAAGAAAAAAAGGAAACTATTGGTATACATTGAAACTACCAGTTTTCGTACTCCGGGAGAACCATATGTAGACCTCGTCATAGATATGCTATCCGAAAAAACGGGTGCTTTTGAAGTAACATTTAGTTCAGATATTGATGTATTCCTTCCCGAAAATCTAAACCAATATGATGCCTTTCTTTTAAATAGTACTGTGGATATGAAAAAAGATGGTGAATCAATAAGTGAAGCTACTACTCCAGAGATTTGCCAAAGCATCCTTGATTTCGTGTCAAGCGGGAAAGGAATTATAGCCATGCATGGAGCCGTTGATAATTTCAATAAATGGATTCCTGGCCAGGTATTAACAGGGAATAAATTTACAGGGCATCCCTGGAATGAGAAAGGGACATGGTCTGTTAAAATTGACGAACCTGATAATATACTAACTGCTCCTTATAATGGAACTGGTTTTAAGGTTACCCAGGAAATTTATGAGACAACCTCTGAAATTTATTCCCGCGATAATCAGCTTGTACTTATGAGTTTGGATATGAGCGATCCTACAACGGCCGCTGAAGCTAGTTCAACTCAAGAAGATGTTGGTTTTAGTTGGATAAGAAACTATGGAAATGGCAGGGTATTTTACACTGTGTTAGGACATGGGGGAAACCACAAATGTGCTGAGTTCGAAGATGCAAGAAACATTGAACATTTACTATTAGGTATTCAATGGGCTTTAGGTGATATCGACGGAGTTGATACAACTCCTAAAGGTTCTAAATAGAATTTAAAAAAAAATAAGCCTCTAAATAATTTTTATTCTTTTTAAATATTAACCCAATATTATCTTAATTATGAGTTCTAAAATATCCAGAAAGAATTTTTTGCGGGCCTCAGCTTTAGTTACCGGAGGCGCTGCTTTATCAACAAAATCAATTTTAGCAAACCCAAGTTCTACAAAAAAAGCCTCTCCAAGTGATATTGTAAATATTGCACTTATTGGCTGTGGAGCACAGGGACCAAATGTAGCAAAAGGTTTCATGGGACTTAACGATGTTCGTTGTATTGCTGGATGCGATGTATATGAACTAAAACGCAATCAGTTTCAACAAACCGTTAAACAATCATACAGTAATCAAGGTGTCAGTACAAAGGATTTCACAATGTACGAACATTTTGAGGACTTGATGGAAAATAAAGATATTGACGCTGTTATAATTGCCACCCCAGACCATTGGCATAGCTTAATAGGCGTTGCTGCATGTCAGGCTGGCAAGGATCTTTTTGTAGAAAAACCATTGGCATTCAGTATTTATGAAGGCGAACAACTCTCCAAAGCTGTTAGAAAATATAATCGTATCATGCAAACCGGAAGTATGCAACGTTCAATGGAAACATTTGAACAACTAGCAAAAATAGGTCGTTCTGGTGTACTTGGTAAAATTAATATGGTTTATGCTCCGGTTGGTGATCCTCCCCGGGAAATAGATTATAAAGAACAACCTGTACCTTCTGGTTTGAACTGGGATAAATGGCTCGGACCACTTTCCACAAAATATTATTATAATGAAGAATTATGCCCTACTGGCAACGGCTGGGGCGGATGGAGATGGTATAAAGGTCTTGGTGGTGGTTATACAACAGACTGGGGCGCTCATATGTTCGATTGTGCGCAATGGGCTATTGGCAAAGACTGTAATGGGCCTGTTAAAGTTATCCCTCCAGAAGAAAGTAAGTATAAAAGTCTAACTTATGTTTACGACAATGGCATTGAATTGATACAACATTATGATCCATGGGATGGAAATCGAGGTAATAGCGTAAAAATTATTGGAGAAAAAGGTTGGATTTTTGCATCCAGAAGCGAATATTATTGTTCAAATCCTGAATGGTCAAGAGAAGGCATGGACGACAGCCAAATGCCAGGAGCAAATGCTGATGGCCCAGGTGGTCCAGGAGGTGGAAGAGATCCTTTTGCAAATATGTCTGAAGAAGAAAAGAAAAAAATAATGGAACAAATGAAATCAGGAAATCCTTCTGGCTCAGATGAAACTGGTGGTTTTGTCCCAGGAAAAGGCCGTGATGGTAATGAAGTTAATCAAAAACACTACAGATCATTTATTGACGGTATTAAAACAAGGATAGATCCAAATACTCCTGTTGAAATTGGTCAGAGTTCTTCTGTACTCTGTAATATCGGAAATATTGCTTATGATCTAAAAAGGACATTAGATTGGAATCCTTTAACAAACCAATTCTTAAATGACGATGAAGCGAACCGTCACAGAATAATGAAATATGAAATGAGAGCACCTTATAACATCGATTCTATTTAAGTTTTCAAGTATTTATAATTAGCAAACATTTACCGGCAAACAGGTCTAAATCTTTTTAACAGATAAAGACCTGTTTGTTTTATTATACCCCCCCTAAAAGACATATAAATATTTCTTCCATTTGGTGCTGGTGCTCATTAAATACCTGCTTAATTTATCTCTACAAAACTTCTATATAAAATCAAAAAATATTGCTCCCCCCTTTTAATTAATCCTGCTCTAACATTATTTCATTTCTTATTTAGATTTCTAAAAATGTGTTTACTTTCGCCTATGTAAATAAAATAAGATTCACACATGAACATTTTAGCTTCTCCAGAAAGTTGGATTGCTATTCTAACACTTACTTTCCTCGAAATTGTTCTGGGTATTGACAATATTATTTTTATCTCACTCTTAACAAATCGCTTACCTGAAGAACAGCAGCCTAAAGCCAGATTTTTAGGATTATTAATGGCTATGTTATTCCGAATCGGACTTTTATTAGGAATTACATACATCATAAAATTTAAAGAACCCTTGTTCTCTTTTGCCGGATATGATTTATCAATAAGAGACTTAATTCTTTTTGTTGGAGGAATATTTCTGTTGATAAAAAGCATCAATGAACTTCACCATAAAATGGAAGGAGAAGAATCTGAAGTAAAAATTAAAAAAGGACTAAGCTTAATAACTATCATTTCTCAAATTGTTATGCTTGACATTGTTTTTTCTTTTGATTCAATACTAACTGCGATTGGCCTTACAGACAAAGTCCTGATTATGATAATAGCTGTAGTAATTGCGATAATAATAATGATGATGTTTGCCGGTTCTATTAGTAAATTTATTAACAAACACCCCACTCTGCAAGTACTCGCACTTTCATTTCTGATATTAATTGGCTTCATGTTAATTGTAGATGCGCTGCATTATCATGTTCCCAAAGGATATATCTATTTCGCTGTATTTTTCTCACTCGGAGTTGAACTTATTAATATGCGGATTCGAAAAAGAAATAAACCTGTTACATTAAGAAAGAAATCAATCTAAATCAAACAAAATGGACAAACAAAAATTAGCCCTCACAAATTTTAAAGAGAACAAGAACAACTGTTGTCAATCAGTTATTTCTGCATTTATAAATGACTTTAACCTGAATGAAAAAGACACGCTTTTACTTGCTACCGGTTTTGGGGGTGGGATGTGCAAAGGCGAAACATGTGGCGCTGTTACAGGTGCATACATGGCCTTGGGCCTTAAATTTGGATACACATCTAAAGATGATATCGAAGGCAAGTTTTTAACCAAAGAAAAGGTTAAGACATTTGATAAGTTATTTATTGAAAAAAACAAAACATTAAATTGTATTGATTTACTTGGATGTGATATCTCTACTCCAGAAGGACATAATTATGCAGTAGAACAAAATCTAATTCAAACAAAATGCACAAAATTTATTGAAGATGCCGTAACTATTGTAGATGCAATGATGAATGATTAAATAATGTAAAATACTGGAATTCCAAGGACTACAAATAAGATAGAAGGATTTTTTTTGTGTCTAAAAAACCACTTGACTTCATAGGGGACATTAGGATAAACTTCATCAGGTGGTACATTTACTTCATAAATGAAAGGTGTTTTTTTAGCCATATTGGCATGCCCGTAAATCAAAAAAGGCAGCCCAATTCGACTGCCCCTGTTTTACTGTTTATGCTTCAACCATTTTTCAGTACATAACTCAATTTAATGATTCCTGCAATTTGAAAATATATTTGCTATCAATAAAGTCTACCTTATTTATAAAATTATAAAGCAGGTATGGCCAAATATTTACAGGCTCACCATTATCTTTAATTCCAAAGCCGTGATTTGTACCATGGAAATAATGGAGTTCTGCCGGAAGTTGGGCTTTATGCCACATCTCATAAAGATTTAATCCCGTGGAAGCTTGCGGATTCATGTCAAACTCAGGAGCCAATACAAATAAAGGGGCTGCATCGTCAGGTACATTTTCTTCGAATGCAGATCCATAAACAGGAACAACTAAATTGGGCTTACTTGCATCATTGTGGTCAAAGCAAACATTTAAAGCGACACCGCTTCCAGCTGAAAAACCGATAATTCCAATTTTATCAGGGTTTATCCCCCATTCGCTTGCACGTTCGCGAACTATTTCAATAGCCTTTCGACCATCATCTCCTGCTAATTTTGCAGCTGAGTTTTCACCAAATAATTTTCTAAAGTCATCCATTGAAAGAACTTCGTTTGAATTATCAGCAGATGCGTCTGGAATCATGCTTTCAGATCCGGCTCCAACCATTCCCCCAAACATCTGCCCCATGTTTTATCAACTTCCTCTGGTGTATCTCCAACTTTATTAAGGCGGTATTTAAGTACAAAAGCTGCAATACCATGTTCTGCAAGCCACTCAGCAACATTATAGCCCTCGCATTTAATTGCCAATGCCATATAACCACCTCCTGGACATACAATCATTGCTGCACCTGTAGCTCTTTCAGGATCAGGAAGGTATGCTGTTATGGTAGGATTGGTTACGTTAATAACCATATCTTCTCCTTCATAGGCATTTTCATTGTACATTTCATTGTCTACCCAGTCTTCACTAACAGGTGCTGGACCTTCATAAAGCCTTATTGGATCCAATACTTGATATCCTTCTTCTTTTTTATCCTTAGCAACTGACGTAGAACAAGAAGATAAAAAAGCTAAAAGGATTGAGAGAATTACTAAATTTTTCATGTCATTATAAATTTTTTGTTTCTAAAGTTCCTTCAGGAAATTGTTTATTAAGATAATCTTCATCGTAGAAAAAAGATGCATTACTCTTTAATCCTTTTAATTGCCAGTCAAGCCATTTTAAAGAAATCTTTGTAAAAAGTCCACCATATTCTTCACGATATGTTGCCTCATGTCCAACCTCATAATTGACCATTGCCAAAGGAATACCTGAGATTCGGGAAAAATCTTTTTTGCATTTTCATAAGCAGAATCATGTGTCCCGCCAATAAGGTACAAAAGAGTAAATTTTTCATCTCTATTTTTAATATGAATTAATTGAAATGCACAAATTTATAGGTAAAGGATTTTTTTCGATTAATTAAATACAATCACAAAATATACAATATCAATCAATTAATAGCCTTGGTCTGAATTTTAAATTTCAGTAGATTTTTCCTGACGATATTCTTTGGGGCTCTTTCCTGTATTGGATTTAAAAAATCGAGTAAATGAGCTTGGGTCGGAATGATTTAATTTGAATGCAATTTCACTAATTGATAAACCCGTACTTATTAATAAAGCTTTTGCTTCGAGTAAAAGCATTTGATTTAAAATATCATGGGCCGACCTTCCCGTTGTAACTTTCACGCATTTATTTAGATGATTTGGAGAAACAGATATGATATCGGCATATTCCTTCACCTTATGTTTTTCATAAACAAATCGAGATAGAAGATCTTTGTATTTTTCAGTAATCAGATATGCTGAAGTATTTGAGGAGGGAGCTGTTTCTACATATAAACTTCTTATTTCAGTAAATAAAGTAATTAAATAAGATGAAATAAGTGAAAAATTTGAATCGTCATTGTTTTTTACCTCAATTAAAAGACGATTAAATATAGGTATTATATAAGGAATAATTGTTTCCGGAATATTTACTGATAGGGTAACTAAAAAGTTTCAAAAAAGAAAACTCCTTTTCAATATTTACCTGGGGCAAAAAATTTGCAAACAGATCAGGGTGAAAATGAAGGTAATAGCCTTGAATATCATTACTCATAAATTCATGGGTACTTATCTGATAGGCTGGGAGGAAAAAAAAAGTATTCTTTCGAATTGAATATGAGTTTAAAGCTTTGGTACACCTCAGTTCACCCTCCTTTACAAAAACACCTATATTTACAGGTTTGCGACTTGTTATGTATTGAGAAAATTTAATGTATTTGTTTACTTCTTCAATTTTATTAATGTGAAATAGCCAATTATGTTTATACATCTCCATTAAAGGAAAATCATTATTGAAATGTTTGTAAAACATTTCTTTCATATCACATATTGTATTTATCAAAATCTCACTCATATTCTATTATTAAGTATGTTTAAAATGCATACTATTGAACAAAATATTGCATAAAGTTAAAAAACACTTTAGAGTAAACAACAAAACCTTGATTACTAATTATTTATTCTAAAAAAAAGAAAGGTTATAATTTAAAATACTTGCGTATACAGATTATATTCAGAGACTCAGTTAGTTTATTTCGAAACCTAGTGGAGCTGGTCGCTCTTTGTAACTATTTGAATTTAAATATCTTTTGATTACTTTGACCCAGAATTGACCCGAACGTGTTTTTTTGAAGAATTTTGGAACAGGGTTCGTAACGGGATCCTTTTTAATATTTCAAATATACGAAAATCCTTTATACCATCCTTATAATTTGTTTTGCGTCTAAATAAAAGCATAAAAATTTTCATAATGAGAAATTTCTCATTATATTTGTAATGAGAATATTCTCATTAAGATATTTAATTGCTTGTATGCCAAGACGTAGAAGATTAAGAAAAGTGGTTGCTCCTCCTGGATTTAAAGGATATAAGCCTTATGGGGCAAATCATTCTAAAAATGAGTTCATTGAATTGCTCTATGAAGAATACGAAGCCATAAAATTATCGGATTATGACTTTATGAACCATGAAACAGCTGCAAGAGTGATGGATATTTCTCGTCCAACCTTCGCACGAATCTACGAAAGCGCACGAAGAAAAATTGCAAAGGCAATGGTTGAAGTAAAAGAAATAAAAACGGTTTATGGAAACGCATTATTAGATAAAAACTGGTATGAATGCCATGTATGCCATGCACGATTTACCATACCTAAAACACAAAACAAACATAATTGCGCAATATGTTCATCTACTGATATTAATCTTTTAAAAAATGATATATGAAAACAATAATAACGTCATCTGAAAATAAATCATCAGCAGCTTTTGATAAACGTTTTGGAAGGGCTGCCTGGTTTTGTATTTACGATGAACAAACGGGAGAAACAGAGTTCATTGAAAATGTGAACCTCAATGCATCTAATGGTGCTGGTACGAAGGCTGCTGAAACGGCTGTTGAACTAAATGTGAAAAAAATAATCTCAGGCGACTTTGGCCCAAAAGCTAAAGACCTGTTGGATAAGTTCGAGATTCAAATGGTCATCTTACGGGATGATAATTTAACTATTGAAAATATCATTAGTAAACTTAAAAATTAAAATTATGCCAGGATTTGACAGAACAGGCCCAGAGGGACAAGGTTCTCAGACAGGCCGAAAAATGGGAAAATGTAATTCCAACAATCGGGAAACTACCGAACAATTTGATGTAAATGAAACTTCTCGTGGATTAGGAAGAAAATTTGGACAAGGAATAGGAAGAGGATTTGGCAGAGGCACTGGTAAAGGTGCAGGTAGAGGTTTGGGTAGAAGGAATGGAAGAGGTAACGCTTAATTTCAGGTAGTTTAAAATTAAATTACAAATAATCGTATGCCTGCCAGGTATACGATTATTTATTTCTCATAAAAGTGCAGAGGGATTTACACCTTAATAATATAGGAAAAATTTAAACAATATGACAAAAAAAATCGCAGTGCCTGTTAACGAAACAGGATTATTAGATGCCCATTTTGGACATTGTAAGTTTTTTGCTTTAGTAAATACCAATGGCGACAAAATTGTATCAGAAGAAAAAGTTGTGCCTCCCCCACATGAACCTGGCTTATTGCCCCGATGGCTCGGTGAAAATGGCGTTACAGACATCATAGCTGGAGGGATGGGTCAAAAAGCTATTCAACTGTTTAACCAAAACGGAGTAAATGCTTTTGTTGGTGCACCCCAACTAAATGCCATTGAATTAGTGAAAGGACATTTAAACGGTACATTAAGTTTTACGGCTAATTATTGTAATCATGATGCTAATCATGAATGTGGTGGACATTAATATGAAATTAGAATGAGACCAGAGTGCTACTTCTGCCATATAAAAACAGTGCAAAACCTGCTTGTAAAGTTTAATCCTCCAATAGATGTAGCAGAGGATTTTATTTTTTCGGTGCATGAAATATTAGGTGATAACCGCAATATGGTTAACCCCAAATTGGCAACTGATATTCACCGCATAGCCAAACAAAAGCTGAATGCCAAAGATTTGTATGCCAGTGAAAAACTAAGTGCCAATAAATTATTATTAGCCGATTACGAATATTGGCGTAACTATATCGACAGCAGCGACAATCCTTTTTATACAGCAGTAAAACTTGCCGTAGCAGGAAACATTATCGACTATGGGGCGCACAGTGTAAATGGAGATATTAAGGAACAAATAAAAAGTTTACTAAACACTCCCCTTGCCATTGACAAATCAAAAGAGTTCAAGAAAGCTATTGAAAAGGCTGAAAGGATATTGTACCTGGGTGACAATGCTGGAGAAGTATTTTTCGACCGATTGCTGCTTGAAACGATATGTCATCCCAATGTAACTTTTGTTACAAGGGGTGCGCCGGTAATTAATGACATTACACTTGATGATGCTATACAAACCGGCATCAACAAAACATGTAAGGTAATAGACAATGGTTTTGATGCCCCTTCAACTTTATTGGAATTTTGTTCCGATGAGTTTATACAAGCTTACAATAATGCAGACTTAATCATTTCTAAAGGTCAGGGCAATTTTGAAGGATTAATGAACGAGAAACACCCAAATACATTTTTCTTGCTTATGGCAAAATGCGAACCAATGGCAGAAATGCTGGGGTGTAGTAAAAATAACCTTATAGTAACTCAATTAAATTAATATTGACATGTCATATAAAATTGCAATAGCAAGCGGAAAAGGAGGAACCGGAAAAACAACAGTTGCAGTAAACTTATATACCATGCTACATAAAGCATTTGGCAACAAAATAGAACTGGTTGATTGTGATGTGGAAGAACCAAATGACCTGATATTCTTTGAGGGGGCGAATAAGGAAAAACAGGAAGAGGTTTTTCAATTAATACCTCATATTGATACAGATAAATGTACTTTTTGTCGTAAATGTGTTGATTATTGCGAGTTTAATGCCATTGTTGTAATACCACCTGTAAATTTTGCCGAAGTAAACAAAAGCCTGTGCCATTCCTGTGGTGCTTGTATGATTGCCTGTACCCATAATGCAATAACAGAACATCCTGAAACAATTGGCTGGGTAAACATATACCAGACAAAAAATATCAATGGCTTAAAAGAAGGCAGGCTTAAAATTGGTTCTGCTATGCAAACAATGCTGATTAAAGACCTTAAAAAAAGGGTGTCGCAAAATAATGAAATTGTGATTTTTGATGCCCCTCCGGGAACAAGCTGTCCGGTGGTAGAAACTATTAGCGATGCAAATTACGTGATACTGGTTACAGAGCCAACCCTTTTTGGTTTACATGATTTAAAATTAATGGTAAACCTTATGAAAGAAGTAGAAATACCTTTTGGTGTTATTGTGAACAAAGCTGGTTTAGGCAATAATGAAGTATATAAATATTTGAATAATGAAGGCATTGAACTTTTGGGTGAATTGCCCTTTAGCAGAGATTATGCAAGCATTTACGCAAAAGGAGATATTGTTGAAAACACACCTGATAATATAAAACTCAGTTATGAAAAAATAATTGAGAATTTATCACATAAACTAATAAATTATGAAGGAGATAACTATTTTAAGTGGTAAAGGCGGAACAGGAAAAACAACCATTAACGCAGCTTTGGCTTCGGTAGCGAAAAATGCTGTTTATTGCGATAATGATGTTGATGCTGCTGACCTTCATTTGCTTTTCAATCCAACAATACAAGAAACATACGATTTTTCAAGTGGGTGGGCGGTTAGCATTGATAGCGAAAAATGTTCTTCTTGCAATCTTTGTTCGCAATATTGTCGTTTTGATGCGATTCATCAGCATGACAATGGAGAAATATATATTAATTCCCTGCAATGCGAAGGTTGTCGGTTATGTGAGCGTGTATGTCCGAATGATGCTATTTCTTCAATTGAAAATACAAACAATCATTGGTTTATTTCTACCTCTCGGTTTGGAACCTTAGTTCATGCAGAAATGGGGCCAGGTGAAGAAAATTCAGGCAAACTGGTTACTCAGGTTCGCAAAAAAGCAAAAGATATTTGTCTGGATTCCAATAACAATTTTATTCTTAGTGATGGCCCTCCCGGAATTGGTTGTGCAACCATAGCTTCAATATCGGGTACTAACCGGGTTTTACTTGTGATAGAACCAACGAAATCAGGACTGCATGATGCTGTTCGTCTTATAGAATTGATTAACTCGTTCAATATCGAAACTTATGCTGTCATCAACAAGTTTGACATTAACATGGAGGTTGTAAAGGAAATTAAAACTTTTCTGGATGAAAATAACATCCCCTTGTTGGCTCAAATTCCTTTTGATGAAAAAATGGTTGAAGCAATGACACTAGGACAAACTATCGTTGAATATCAACCTGAATCAGAAATTACAGAAATCATAAAAACGGTATGGAAAAGATTGATGAACTAACAAATAAAACCCTGCCGATTATAGCCTATGGTAATCCGGTTTTGAGGCAAAAAAGCCAGAACATCTACGATAGGGATATTTTGGTAGATAAACTTATTAAGGATTTATGGAATACGCTTGAAATATCAGGAGGGGTTGGATTGGCTGCACCTCAAATTGACAGCCAGCTTAAGGCATTTGTGGTAAAAAGCACCCTAATGTATGATGAACTGGACACTAATTCACGAAATAAATTGTTTTGTGGCGACAATGGCATTGAAGAGGTATTTATTAATGCTAAAATATTAGCCTATTCTGAAGAAATGGACAATATAAGTGAGGGATGTCTTAGTATCCCCGGAATAAATCAGGATGTAAAACGCCCCTGGGATATTGTAGTTGAATACCTCGATAAAGACTTCATATTGCATCGTCAGGAATTTTCGGGATATACAGCAAGGGTAATTCAACATGAATATGACCACACAAATGGTGTACTTTTCATTGACCACCTACCTGCTTTAAATAAAAAACTTGTGAGCAATAAACTAAAACAGGTAAAACAAGGCAAAATTCCAACCGATTATCCCATTCAATATTTAAAAAACAGATAGCATGTTACAACATATCGCTTTAGAAATAAGAGAAAAGGATTTGCAAGACTTCTACGTAGGTGTAATGGGGGGAACTATTGAAAATCAAACAGTACTTAAAGAAAAAGATGCTTCTGATATATTTCAGATTAATAAAGAAGTGCCTGTTTATTTTCTAAAGATTCAAAATATAACACTTGAATTATTTGTCAATGAAGCAACCGAACACAAAGGTTTTGAGCATGTGTGTATATCACATGAAAATGCAATCCAAATACATCAAAAAGCTAAAGAGAATAAATACTGGACTTTTTTAAGACAAAAGGAAAAAGGCTGTACATGCTTTATAAGGGATAATAACAGAAACATGTTTGAAGTAAAAAATAAAAAGAATTACAATGAAAAATAATTTGGAAAATGTAAAACACATTATTCTTGTAGCATCAGGAAAAGGAGGGGTTGGAAAATCAACAGTAGCTACTAACCTCGCTGTTGCATTAGCAAGAGAAGGGTTTTCTGCCGGGCTTTTAGATGCCGATTTATACGGCCCGTCTGTGCCATTAACACTTGGAGTAAGCGACAAACATCCGATGGTTGAAAAAGAAGGTGAAAAAGATGTAATAAGCCCTATTGTAAATTTTGGAGTTAAAATTATGTCTCTCGGATTCCTCATGAAAAAGGAGGATGCCATTATTTGGCGTGGCCCAATAGCATCAAATGCCTTAACGCAGTTACTGGAAAACACGGTTTGGGGCGAACTGGATTACCTTGTTATTGACATGCCCCCAGGAACAGGAGATATTTGTATAACCCTTTCTCAAAAGTTACCACAGGCAAAAGCAATAATAGTAATTACCCCACAACAAATGGCAATTGCCGATGGGCGTAAAGCTGCCAATATGCTTAAAGCCAATGGTATTGATATTGAGATATTGGGCGTTGTGGAAAACATGTCATGGTTCACCCCCGAAAAACACCCCGATGAAAAATACTATTTATTTGGCAATGGTGGAGGTATTGAACTTGCCAAAGAACTTAGTTGCCCTTTACTGGCTGAAATACCGCTTGTAAGTGATGTTTGCGAACTTGGAGATACAGGTAAAACGGTATTTGCATCAAACAGCAAATTAATTGTACAGGCTTTTGAAAAGCTGGTAAATAAAATAGAACAGGTAAATAAAGTATTAACATAAAAAGTATAATCATGGAATATCCGGTAGTTAATAAAGATGAATGCACTGGTTGTGGTGCTTGTATTGATGTTTGTCCTATGGAAGCCATTGAGCTTGTTGATGGTGTAGCTCAAATTAACAATGACAATTGTAGCAATTGTCAGGCTTGCGTTGCTGAATGTCCTGTTGAAGCAATAAAAGCATAGTTATGAAAATCAATAAACCAAAATTAAATTTATCAATAGACATACTCATGTTTATGCTAATGATACCTATTGCAGGTATTGGTTTCCTGATTAAATATGTGCTTGTTCCAGGATTCAAACGGAATGATATTTATGGAAGTGATGTTGAACTTTACTATTGGGGGATTGACCGACACCAGTGGGGAACAATTCATTTAATCCTAAGTTTTGTTTTATTGTTCTTATTGTTGCTGCATATTGTTTTTCATTGGAAGCAAATTGTTGGGATATTTAAAAAGATGGTGCCTACAAAGGCATTGAGAGTTATCCTTAGTTCACTATTGGTAGTATTCACATTTATTTTTGGAATCACCCCTTTCTTCCTTACCCCTGAAATTGAAGAAGGGGTTTCTCATCATGCTCACAACAACGAAAATGGTAAAGGTTATTATTCAGAAGAAAGACAATATAAAAACAGAACAGAAGCTGTTATTGAAGAAAAACAGGAGGTCGTATTAACTGAAGATAAGCAGAAAAACCAAGAAAATCGCCAACATTTAAATCAGTCTGAAATAGAGATATATGGGAACATGACTATTAATGAAATTGCAGAAAAGTACAATATTCCTGCACAAGAACTGGCTAAAAACATTAATGTACCCATAGGCAACAATAATGAAAGGCTGGGAAGATTGCGTAAGCGATATAATTTTCAGTTAAATGATTTACGAGATTACATAGAAAGTAAAACCACAAAAGAATGATAAATGAATTAAAGAAAGTAGTTGGTAATAGATGTAGTGGTATTAATATTAACGGGAAAATATCCGGTATAAACATACCATCAAAACAAATGAAGCTTTGTGAAGCTCTAAGCCACTCTTTTAATGTTCCGTTACAAATGAGTAAAGATAAAGTTGGGTGTCCGGGAGCAAGAAGAAGCATAGGTATTGATACTAATTACAATGATTTAGCTGCATTTATATCTGAGAACACAAAAATACCTACCTCATTTATCTTAAACGCTTTTGAAAATATCCCAACGTTTGATTCTGATTTTTCTCATTTGAATTTAGGAATAACTGAAGATGTTGAGAAATTATTGCCTCCCGATATATTCGTTGCTTATGTTGCCCCATTGGCAATAACCAGAATTATGCATGTTTTTGCACAGCAAAATATACAAGTAGCAATTCCACCCTATTCTTTGCTATCTGTTTGTGGAAACGTAATTGCCAATACTTATATAAATAAAACCACAAGCATTTCATTTGGATGCCCGGAATCAAGAAAGCATGGTGGTGTGCAGAATGATGAAGTTGTGATTGGCATTCCGGCAGATATGGTTAAATATTTAATGAATTAAAACATCAAATAATGGATATACAACAACAATTTTCGTCGCAAAACCACTTAATATCAAGGAACAAAAATGGGAATATTGATACCGTTTTAGTTGGCGAAGAAATAATTCTTGAAACATCTGTCGGAAATCTTATTCCAAGATATACCCTTGATGATGATGCAGGAAGAAAGAAGGAAGCTCCTGTAAAATTTTATAAAACAGGAGAACTAAAATCCTTGCCTTTAGAGAAGTTAACAGAAATACCTACTTCTGCTGGAGCTATAAAATCTGAGTTGGTAATTTTTTATAAGAGTGGCGCATTGTACCGAACTTTCCCGTTAAATGGGAAAGTGACAGGTTTCTGGACAGAAGAGAATGAATACGAATTAGCTGAAACACTTGATATACCAACAGCTGTAGGTGAAATAAAAGTTAAACCTATCTATTTGTAGTTTTATGAAACAGGAGAATTAGAAAGTATTCTATTCTGGCCAAACGAACAAGTAGAAATAGCAACAGATATGGGAGAAATACTTATTCGCAATGGTATCTCTTTTCATAAAAATGGTAAAATAAGAGCCTTTGAGCCAGTAAGTGAACTTACCGTAAACAGCCCTATTGGCATAATAAAAGTGTTTGACCCCGACCCCAATGGTATTCAGGCAGAAAGCCATTCGTTATGTTTTAAAGAAGATGGTGCAATTCAGAGTGTTATCACCTCGTCTAATCAGGTAGTCGCAGAAAAAGATGGTGCTGAATATAAAAGATTCTCACCCAAAATTGTGACAAGTTATTGTAACGAGAATGCCTTTTTTATATCTCCGCTCAAAATAGAGTTTGGGAAAGATTCATTGAATTTTAATAACATAAACGAATCCATAGAAAGTATCCCCAAAGAATTGCATTACAAAATAATAGATTTCGTGTCCGAAAAACCCATTTCGGAAGTTGGATGCGAATAATAACAGACAAGCAAAGAAATTATAATACATGAACAATAATATAGAAAAAGGAGAATGTGTTGAGTTACCAAGTAAATACGTCTATTTTAAGTTAATTCCTTTTTTAGATAAAAAAATAGGACTTGAGCATATTGCCTTATTAAAAGGCTATTTTAATAAAGGTGATCTTGTGTTGACCCGCATACATTCTGCCTGTGCAACAGGTGATTTATTTGGCTCACTCAGGTGCGATTGCGGGGAACAGCTCGAAAAAGCCATGACAATTATAGAGCAACATGGTCAGGGTATAATACTTTACCTGCAACAAGAAGGGCGGGGTATCGGTTTAATGAACAAAATAAAGGCTTACAAACTCCAGGAACAGGGTTTAGATACTGTTGAAGCTAATATTCATCTTGGTTTTGCCCCCGATGAAAGAAACTACAACATCGCTTCTTCAATACTTCAATTGCTTGGGATTGAAAAGGTAAACCTGCTTACCAATAATCCGGATAAAATAACGGGACTTGAATTAAACAACATACAGGTTGTTGAACGTATTCCTTTGGTTATAAAACCTAACAAATACAATGAGAAGTATATGAATACCAAACAGGAACGGATGAATCATTTGTACAATATGTTAGAGAATTAATATCAGTAAACATGAAAATAAATAATACACAAAATATACTATTGATTTGTTGCCGGATAATTATAGGGCTTGTATTTGTGTTATCCGGCTTTGTAAAGGGGATAGACCCCTTGGGAACTACATACAAACTAACAGACTATTTTAATGCTTTTAACATGGGTTTTCTCGAACCTTTGGCATTGGCATTCTCAATTCTGCTAAACATGTCGGAGTTCCTGCTTGGTGTAGGGCTGTTATTAGGTGTTTTTCAACGTTTTTTTATATGGATGGCATCGGTGTATATGCTTGCTTTCACTCCTCTAACTTTTGTGTTGGCCATATATAATCCTGTTACCGATTGCGGTTGTTTCGGAGATGCCATTGTAATGACCAATTGGCAAACCTTTTTTAAAAACCTTGTTATTGTTGCTATCCTCATTCCTGTCTTTCTGAACCGAAATAAATTAACAAGTTCGTTATCGTTAAAAAAACAATGGCTAATTACAGGAGTGGCTATATCAGGCTTTTTATTTATTTCTGCACAAACTTATCACTACCTGCCTTATATCGACTTTCGCCCTTATAAAGTGGGAACATACATTCCCGATGCCATGACGATTCCTGAAGGAATGCCAACGGATTCTTTTGCTTATACACTTGTATATAAAAAATGTGATGAAATTAAAGAATTTGCCCTTGATGAAGTTACAGCTTTGGATTCAACATGGCAATGGATTGAAACTAAATCGAAACTGGTCAGGAAAGGCTACCACCCACCTATTCACGATTTTTCATTTACAAGTAAACAAGGGAATAATATCACTGATTCCATTTTATACGATTCTTCATACGTATTTCTAGCTATCTCTCATAAACTAAATAAAGCAAATACAAAAGGTTTAGAAAAATTAAAATCGAATTATCATTTTAGCAGGCAAAACAATTATAATTTTTATTTGGCAACGGCTTCAACTAACGAAGAAATTGACTTTTACACAACCGAATATCAATTGCCCTTTAATTTTTATACAGCCGATGATATAATGCTAAAAACGGTAGTTCGTTCAAACCCCGGTTTAGTATTAATAAAAGATGGAAAAATAATCAAAAAATGGCATCATAATGATTTCCCGGATAAAGAAGAATTACAGCAATTAACAAGGAATTAGCAAGCGAAGATGACAAAAATACTTAGTGAAATGCAGAGAGCTGAAAAAGGCATTATAAAGCAAATTAGAGGCGGTAAAGGGTTGTTTGCAAAAATGGACAGTCTTTCTCTCTATATAGGCAAAGAAATAGAATTGATTTCAAAACAATCGAAACGGGGGTCGGTGGTTATCAAATCAGGAAACACCCAGGTAGCTATTGGTTCAGGAATTGCTCAAAAAATAATTATTGATGTAAAATGAAGGTATTGCTAATTGGAAATCCGAATGTTGGTAAAAGCGTAATTTTTAACAGGCTTACCGGGGTAGATGTAATTTCATCGAACTACCCCGGCACTTCTGTTGATTACACAAAAGGATTTATCACAATTAGCGGAATAAGGCATGAACTTATTGATGTTCCCGGAACATATACACTTGAACCTACCTGCAAAGCAGAGGAAATAGCTGTTGAATTACTGAAAGAAGGGGATGTTGTAATTAATGTAATAGATGCGACAAACCTGGAACGTAGTCTAAACCTCACACTGCAACTAATAAAACAAAAAATTCCCTTTGTAACAGCCCTTAATTTATCTGATGAAGCTGAACACACAGGTATTTCTATTGATGTTGAAGTGCTTGAGCGTATTCTTAATATTAAATGCATACCAACCTGTGCGTTAACAGGGGTAGGGATTAATAAACTTGTTAATTCATTAGAAGAAGTTAAAGTATCTAATTTTGATTTTGATAATGAAAATCGTTGGAATACTATTGGGAAAATATTACGAGAAACACAACGTATCAAGCACAAACATCATACTTTTTTAGAAACCCTGCGTGATTATTCCATTAAACCTGTTACTGGTATTCCTATTTTGCTTGGTGTGCTTATGTTAATGTTTTTAACCATACGATTTGTAGGTGAAACTATTATTGAGCATGTATCAAATCCGTTATTTGAAATAATATGGACGCCTGTTTTAGTAAAATTAGCTGCATTACTTCAAAACAAAGAAATACTGACCAGGTTATTAATAGGTGAAATTCATAATGCAATAGACTACGAAACATCTTTTGGCTTGCTTTCAACAGGCTTATATATTCCAATAGGTATCGTATTACCTTACGTATTTTCATTCTATACTATTCTGGCACTCATGGAAGATTCGGGTTATTTACCATGGGTTGCGGTAATGATGGATACTACCATGCACAAAGCAGGTGTGCATGGGCTTTCAACAATTCCTATGTTACTGGGGTTTGGGTGCAATGTGCCGGGAGCTCTTGCCACAAGAATTCTTGAAACACGTAAAGAAAAATTTATTACGGCAACATTACTATCAATTGCAGTACCTTGTATGGCGCTGCAAGCTATGCTGTTTGGCTTGTTAGGTAGTTATGGCTATAAAGGTTTTGTAGTTGTTTTTGCCACTCTTGTGGTAGTATGGTTTATTGTTGGAAACATATTAAAATATACAGTTAAGGGTACTTCTCCTGAAATATTTATGGAGATACCTCCTTATCGCCTGCCATATTTTAAAGGGATTACCAAAAAGGTGTTTATGCGCTTAAAATGGTTTGTTAAAGAAGCCATTCCTTTTATGTTGTTAGGCGTATTACTTGCTAATTCTCTATACGCCTTTGAAATTTTACAAGGCATTGAAAAAATTACCTCCCCCTTATTTGTGTATTTTTTAGGGTTGCCCAAAGAAGCAGTTGGCGCATTGATATTGGGATTATTGAGAAAAGACCTGGCTGTTGGAATGCTAATCCCTTTACAACTAGAGTACAATCAACTTATTGTGGCTTCGGTAGTATTAGCAGTTTATTTTCCTTGTGTTGCTACATTTTCTGTCCTGATTAAAGAGTTGGGAATAAAGGATATGCTAAAGTCTGTTCTAATCATGCTAATTACGGCAATACTTACAGGAGCCGTATTAAACCAAATACTTAAAATAATATGATAATAAAACGAAAAATAGTATGTAAGGCAATAGTGATAATGTTGATAAGCCTTCAATTTGTATTATATAGTTGTAATGCACAAAGGTATCATCATGAAGCTGTACCCTGTCCTTGCGAAAAAATAATAGGAGATAAAAATGATAACTGCTAAAATTTCAGGAATAGAGGCGTATCTGCCAACTTACAAATTAACCAACGAAGAATTAAGCAAAATAGTTGATACTTCTGATGAATGGATTACCAAGCGAGTTGGTATTAAAGAACGAAGAATTCTAAAAGGCGAAGGTCTGGCAACATCCGATATGGGAGCGGAAGCGGTAAAGAAACTATTGCTAAAAACTAATACAACAGCCGATGAAATTGACCTTGTTATTACGGCTACTATTACACCCGATATGTTCTTTCCTTCAACTTCATGTTTAATAGCCGATAAAGCTGGGATAAAAAATGCATGGGGCTTTGATATAAGTGCGGCATGTTCAGGATTTATTTTTGCCCTTCAAACAGCATCACAATTTATTGAGACGGGTAAAAACAAAAAAGTGATATTAGTTGCTGCTGATAAAATGTCGGCCATAACTGATTATACCGATCGCACAACCTGTGTGTTGTTTGGCGATGCTGCCGTTGCTATGCTATTAGAACCTACTGATGATGAAACCGGGGTACTTGACCACGATTTGCACATTGATGGTTCGGGAAAAGACTTTTTATATATGAAAGCGGGAGGTTCGCTTAATCCTGCTTCGCATGAAACGGTTGATGCAAAAGAGCATTTTATATACCAAGAAGGAAAATCAGTTTTTAAAGTCGCTGTTACAAGTATGGCCGATGCCTCTGTTGGCATGATGAAAAAACATAACATTAGTACCGAAGAACTGGCATGGTTTGTTCCCCACCAGGCAAATTTACGCATTATTGAAGCTGTAGGAAAAAGAATGGGGCTAACGAAAGATAAGATTAAAATAAACATTGAACGTTATGGCAACACCACTGCTGCTACTATCCCTTTATGCCTATGGGAGCTTGAAAAAGAACTAAAAAAAGGGGACAAGCTTATTTTATCGGCTTTTGGCGGTGGCTTTACCTGGGGTTCAATATACCTTAAATGGGCTTATGATAATCAAAAAGAGAGGATAATTTCCAAATAAAAATGAAAGACTTATATACTAAAGAATTTAGGGCAATCATGCAATCAAATGCTGTTTGCTCTAAATTAAGGACAAATCGGATTAAAGAAATAAAGAATTTTGCGCAAGAATTAAAATTAACACGAATAGGAATAGCTCATTGTATTTCCTTTTCTCACGAAGCAAAATTGTTAAATACTTATCTATCAATGTATTTTGATGTTTTTACCGTTGATTGTAAATACGGAAACTTAACTAAAAAAGAGCTGTTGGGAGGAGAAAGTACACGAATTTTGTGCAATCCTGCCGGGCAGGCTGATTTTTTAAATCAACATAAAACAAAACTTAACATTTCAATGGGATTGTGTGTAGGACACGATATGATATTCAGTAAGCTATCCGAAGGTTTAGTAACCAACTTATTCGACAAGGACTTTACTACTAAACACAACTCATTAAAAGCAATTAACGAGTTAGAACTTTATAACTAAAAATAAAATACAAAATGATATCAATACCAGAATCAATAAAAAAAGAATGGAGCAATAAACAAGATGCAATAGTGTTAACTACGGTTTCAGCCACAGGTATCCCAAATTCAATTTACGCAACAATGGCAGCTTTATACAACGACAATAAAGTGCTAATTGCTAATAACAAGTTTAAAAAGACACTTGAAAATATTGAAACCAGTAAAGAAGCAACAGTATTGTTTATTACCAAAGAGACAAAATCATATCAATTAAAAGGAAGCGTGAGTTACAAAACGGAAGGCAATGAGTTTAACGACATGAAAAGATGGAACAGGGCTGATTTGCCCGGCTACGGTGTTGCTGTTATTGAAATACAGGAGATATTCTCCGGAGCAGAGAAAATTATTTAAACCAAAAAATTGAATTATGAAACGAGTAGTAGTTACGGGCATGGGGGCATTAACCCCAATTGGTAATAATGTAAATGATTTTTGGAAAAACCTTATTAAAGGAATAAGCGGAGTATCAAGAATTACAAAATTTGATGCCTCAAATTTCAAGACACAAATAGCAGCAGAAGTTAAAGATTTCGACCCCTTACAATATTTGGGAAAAGCCGAAGCACGCAAACAAGACGCTTTTGTGCAATATGCCATTGCGGTAATGGAAGAATGCCTTGCCGATGCTAAGATACAGTTAGAGCAGACAGATTTAAAACGAACAGGGGTAATATGGGGGTCAGGTATCGGGGGGATAAAAACATTTGAAGATGAGGTGACCAGCTTCAACCGAAATCCCGAAATGCCCAGGTTTAGTCCTTTTTTTATTACCAAGCTCATTTCTAATATGGCTGCCGGGTATATTTCCATTCGTTATGGTTTAAAAGGCATTAGTTATGTTACGACATCTGCCTGTGCATCGAGCAATAATGCCATAATTGATGCTTTTAACCTAATTCGCCTGGGTAAAGCCAATGCAATATTTGCCGGAGGTTCCGAAGCTTGTGTCACACAATCAGGAATTGGAGGCTTTAGTTCCATGAAAGCTATATCTGAACAAAACGACAGTCCCGAAACGGCTTCACGACCCTTCGACAAATCCCGTGATGGTTTTGTAATGGGGGAAGGTGCAGGAGTTTTGTTATTAGAAGAACTTAAACATGCTGAAAAAAGAAGGGCAAAAATCTACTGCGAATTAGCCGGAGGTGGTTTTAGTTCTGATGCCTACCACATTGCAGCACCACATCCCGAAGGTGAAGGAGCTTTTACTGCCATACTTGATGCCATAAACGAAGCCAGACTTACACCTTCTGACATTGATTATATCAGCGCACACGGAACTTCAACCCCTGTGGGTGATTTAAGCGAGTGTAAAGCTATTTGCAATGTGTTTTCAGATAATTTGAAAAATCTTCATGTAAGTGCTAATAAATCAATGATTGGTCATTTATTGGGTGCTGCCGGGGCAGTTGAAGCTGTGGCTTGTGTTATGGCAATAAAAGATGGCATTATACCCCCGACAATGAATCTTAACGAAGTTGACCCTGCGATAGACAATGCCCTGAATTTAACTCCAAATAAAGCCGTTAAAAAGGAAGTAAATACGGTATTGAACAACACCTTTGGATTTGGGGGGCATATTTTCACTTCTCTGTTTAAACGATTTAATTAATTTACCATGATAATTTTTGGACCAGTCCCCTCAAGAAGGTTAACAACAAGTTTAGGAATTAACAATGTTTTACCACCAAAACATTGTTCTTATTCCTGTGTGTACTGCCAGGTTGGAGAAACCTCCAATAAGTCGATGTTCAGGACTGAACTTTACAAACCACAAAACATTTATGAGCAAGTTAAATCGCATTTAAAGAAATTAGACCTTACACACCGACCGAAATACCTTACCATTGTTGCCAATGGAGAACCTACCCTTGATATAAACCTTGGTACTTTAATCAGGCTATTGCAGCAATTAGGTTTGCCTGTTGCGGTAATTACCAATGCAAGTTTATTAGACAAAGAACATACCCGTAATGATTTAAATAATGCTGATTGGGTTTCTGTAAAAATAGATTCGGTTAATGAACAATCATGGGAAAAAATTAACCGCCCGTATATTTGGCTTAATCTTGATGCAATTCTTGAAGGAGTTAAAAACTTTAGCAAGGATTATAAAGGAATCTTAAACACTGAAACTATGCTAGTCGAAGGGTATAATGATAGTATATCTGATATTCAGGCTACAGCAAAATTTATTTCAGGATTAAAACCTCATAAAGCATATATATCAATCCCTACCCGTCCTCCTGTTGAAAAGGGAGTAAAACCTGTTTCGGAAGCTCGGATTGCGGAGGCATGGCAAATATTTAAAAACCACAACATTAATGCAGAAACCCTTACAGGTTTCGAAGGGACAGACACAGGATACACTGGCGATGCTCAGGCAGATATTCTTACTATTTCAGCCGTTCATCCTTTAAGGGAGGATACTATTAACGAATTACTTGAAAAAAATTCTGCCGATTACCATGTGCTTGAACAGCTTATACAAAACGGAAAAATAAAGAAATCAAACTTTAATGGATTTAATTATTACGTTAGAACTTATAGTAATTAGCCAATGAAAGGATTTATTCAGGTTTATACAGGAAACGGAAAAGGAAAAACAACCGCAGCAATAGGTTTATCAATCAGGGCGATTGGTGCCGGGAAAAAGGTGTTTTTTGCCCAATTTGTAAAGGGAAAACCCTATTCGGAAATCAACGTGTTGCAAGAATCATTACCTGCTATTACATTAAAGCAATACGGTTTAGGATGCTTTATAAAGAAACAGCCAACAAAAGCAGATATTGAAAGCGCACAAAAAGGATTAATGGAAATCAAAAAAAATATTCAAGCAGCTTCCTATGATATAATTGTATTGGATGAAGCCAATATTGCTCTTTTCTTCAACCTTTTCTCGGTAAAGGATTTGATTGAAATAATGCAATCTAAACCACCCGAAACAGAGATAATAATTACCGGACGGTATGCCCCCGAAGAAATTATTGCTATTGCCGACCTGGTAACTGAAATGAAAGAAGTTAAACATTACTATAATTCGGGCATCGAAGCCCGAAAAGGAATAGAATATTGAAATGATTATGATAACAGACGAAATACAATTGCGCCCCAGATATGGAGAGGTTGACCAGATGGGATATGTTTACCATGCCAATTATGTTAGCTATTGCCATCAGGCACGTACAGAATTGTTGCGAAAGATTGGCATTCACGACAGTTTGCTCGAAGAAAATAATGTGATGCTCCCGGTAATTTCATTTGAAATAAACTATAAAAAACCTGCTCATTACGATGAACTTCTAACGATAAGAACCACAATCAAAGATATGCCGGAAGTACGGTTCAATTTTGAATTTGAAGTATGGAACGAAGAAGGCATTCTTTTGACTACGGCAAAATCGACTGTTGTATTTGTCGATAGCAAAAATCGGTTTCCTATGGGAGCTCCTGATTTTGTGGAACAAGCTTTGCTAACTGCTAAAACAATAAATGTATGCAACTAACAGTCTTAACCGATAATTGTGCCGGAGCAGGTTTCCTTGCTGAACATGGACTTTCTTACCTGATTAGTCATGAAGGGCATAAAATTCTTTTTGATACAGGGTATACAGATGTTTTTCTGAAAAATGCAGCAAAACTTGGAATTGATATTCACAATGAGGTAAATACAGTTTTACTCAGTCATGGTCACTGGGACCATGGAAATGGTTTATCCTTTCTTGAAGGGAAAAGGTTAATAACTCACCCGATGGCATTTATGGAAAGGTTTCGTGGTCACGATGACAGTTTTATAGGTTTAGTCTTAACAAAAGATGAATTGTCAGACAGGTTTAATTTAGTGCTTACCAAAGAACCATATAAAATATCGGATAATATTTTCTTTCTTGGTGAGATCCCCCGGCTTACTGAATTTGAATCAAAAACTACACCTTTTGTCGATAAACAAAATCAACCCGATTTTGTGCCTGACGATTCTGCTATCTGCATTGTGCAGAATAACGAACTAATTGTAGTAAGTGGATGCGCTCATTCAGGTATCTGTAATACTATATTATATGCTCAAAAAATCACCGGGATTAACGATGTAAAAGCTGTTTTTGGTGGTTTTCATCTTAAAACCAATAACAAGCAAACCAAAGAAACGATACGCTTTTTAAAGAATCAAAATATTGAACATGTATTTCCCTCGCATTGCACAGAATTAGATGCACTTGTGGCATTCAGAAAGGAATTCAACATTTCACAAGTTAAAACAGGAACAATATTTAAGTTTTAACTTGTGAAATGCACTTATCATTCATCTAAGGCCAACATTACCAGCTTTCCTTTCTCCTGATATTATAAATGTTCTTATTGAGAACTTTGGAATTACCGGAATTGGAACAGTTGAAGAAAACCTGAAGCTTCTTAGCATAATATAAAACAAACTCATTTTAAACGCTGCAAATACAATCTTGCAGCGTTTTTCTTTTAAACTTGTTTAATGTCTTATGTTTGCACATCCTCTGGGTTAATAATATTATTCATAATAGCATAAACGGTTAAGCCTGCAATTGTTTTCACACCCAGTTTATCGGTTATATTTTTTCGGTGGGTAATAACTGTATTAATACTTATACAAAGTTTGTCTGCTATTTCTTTGTTTGAGTACCCATGAGCTACGGCTTTTAATACATCAAGTTCTCTATCGCTCAGTAAAGCTTTAACTTTATCAGCATTGTGTGTATCCGGCTCAAAGAAAAATTCCTGAAATTTTTCTACCATTTCCCGCTGATTTTCATTGTTCAATGCGTAATTAGCACAAGGGCAGTTTTCAATCGGATCTTCTCCTATCAGCATAAGTTTTCCACACATACAAAGTTTGTCTAATTCTTTTAAGTGCATATCCTTTGGTGTTGGTAAAACATCATCGTTCATAACCAGGTAATCGATCTCTGGATTAGCCTTCAAACACTTTTTTGTGCCTTCAAAACTATTGGTTTCGAATAATTCCGGTTCAACTCCTATTACACTTATAATTGTTTTAATACCAAGCCTGTATAAAAACTGACGGGCTGCAATAGCCACTTTAATTTTAACTACTTCATTCTGTTCCACTCGTTTCAAGTATTTTTTGCTCAAGGAGCTTTACTTTAGGGATTAATACTTTGTCTTCAATCCTTGCATGGTTTTCCAAATCGGCCTCAAGACGGAACAATTCGGTAAGCAGTTTCTGGCATAGTTCTTTACACAAAATCGGGGGCAGATGTCGCATGATAAGATTTTTTAAATCGCCTAATTTCATCTCTATATCATCGTGTGTCCGCTCATAAATCTCTATAGATTCTTTTTGAACCTGTAAAAGTAATTCCGGTAATATGTTCTTTTCTTCCAACGATCTTTCCAAGTCAAGTATATAAGGAAATACATGGTGATCTTCCCTTTCAAGGTGTTTCTTTAGCTCGTTTTTATATTCATTAAAAAAACTATTAAGCAATTGGATGTTTTTTAGGTTTTTCTCAGAAACGCTCTTTTCCATCTCATCGATATACCCTTCAATCTCAGGAACCTTATTTTTTAAATAATAGCTGTGAGTATTTCTTAAATAATCAATAATCAACCGTGCACTAAAATTTTGCAATTGCTTCTTCGGAAAATATTCATGGTTATGGTATGAATTAACTATTTCAAGAAAAAACCATACATTTATATTGAAATCATCGCATACCTCTATTACAGTTTTATTCCCGAATCCATATTCAATTCCAAATCTGCCTATAATTGGAATAAGCCTATAATCCAGATGGATTACATCTGCCATTTTTGTTTTTGCCGTAAATGGTAAATTCTTGTTCATTAAATATCCGTTAAATTCCATTTTAATCAAGGATTAGGTCAATAAAGACCATGGTAACTAAACATGAAAAGGTGGTGGTCCACGTTGATTCAATAAACGATAATAATCTGATTTATAGTTTATCGTTGGAACGTTGTTCACTAAAACAAAATAAGGGACACGTAATAAAAAAGCAGTTTCATTTCTTGGTGCAAGGTAATGGTTTGCCTGGGACAGAAACATAAGTTCTATATTCGTATGCTTGTGTTGTTCTCCTGGTATTTTGTTGTTCTTATGATATGGATGTGCATGAAAGTACTTTGTCCCATCAGGAGCTGTATGTGAATGTAAAAAGATAACATTGTTAGCCAGTATCATGCAAAATGCTACAAGTAAAAAATATGCTGTTTTTTGCTTTATATTGATACCTCTTTTATTATTCATTTTACAAAAATACATTTTGTAAGCGGTTTAACGAATACCTATTTGTTATGATTTATTATTCTGTGATGATACTGATAATAAAGGATTAATTTCTTTACAGTGAAAAACTAAACCTTCTCAAAATCCTAACATCTTACGATTGCTCAGATAATGAAGATTAATTTATTTTGAACGAATCTAAACAACAAATTTAAACTGGAAATGAAACAATGTAAATTAGAGGTTTTAAGCAGCTCAGTAAATGGTAAAATTTTTAAGTGTCATACTTGCAATAAAATCCATATTGAGTATAAAAACCTGAATTTTGCCTTTTCTGAAAATGAATACTTCTTTTTTAAGGATTATTTTCTGAAACTTAAACCAGAAAAGTGGGAAAGAATTAACCAGAATACTATTTACAAAAGGAAAATAATGGTTCCTATTGGCCACCGAAATTTTACCATAATGTTTCATTCTAATGAAATATATGAGATAAAAGAACTTTTTGGTAATCATAAAACCAAATCGAATTACTCTGAAATGATTGCATTGAATAGCATTGAAGCTGATTTGTCTCTAAACTGATTTAAAATAGAAAACATTTTTGCACCAATGCTCTCTTTTAAATATATTGAAAACATACTATTAAATGATAAATGGCTGGGTAAAAGTGATAGGATTCTTCAAGTTGGCCCAGATTAAAATACATTGGAAATTTTTCTTAATAAGAAAAGAACCAACACTCATAGTTTATCTTTTATATTAATAGATTCAACTTCGTTTTACGATTGCAATAAATGTCCATACAGGTTTTTATGTAGGAAGGGGAAACCAATAGTAAAAGGAAAATTTAACTATTCATCCCCCTGTTTTCAAAGAATTATTCTTTTGGCAAATGCAAAATTGGGTAAAAAAAACTATATCGAAGAAGTATTACCAGCACTACAACCAAATGGTTACATTATCCTTTTACTACAAAATAAAAAAGATGAGAAAGCTGGAATACAAATTAGTTTTTCGGTAGATGATGTAATTAAACAAATAAATCAAAGTCAGTTGGAAATTAAATCTATTTTTAAGGTAGAATCGGGAAAGGATAAATTAATGTACTTGATTGCAAAAAAAGGATAATACAAAAACGCTAGTTTATAATATAAAAATTTTTTATTAATAACTTATTGTGAGTAATGATAGGTTAGTAACTCTTTATAATGGTTGCAATGTTTTTTTATTTGTCTGATATTCTGTCAAATAATAATTATTAAGTTTTTCTAAAAACCAAGGCTACTCCAAAAAACAGACGATAACAATTCTTTATCGGTCTTACCAACCTGTTCGATGTTTCAATGGTATATGCCGTTGCGCTTATGGTGGCTAGTTATACGGTATAATATGAATGAATTTTTTTCGAAAGAAGACTTATACCGTGGTAAACAATCCCGATACCGAGCAAATGGAAATCATTACTAAAAGAGGCGAGAAAGTTGAAACATAAAGCATCGGACGGACAACAAAGCAATGGCAGCCGTGGAAAAAAGTGGGCACAGCATACCAGTTAGAAAAAAGAGATTATTTATGTGCCAAATTAAGTAGTTTTTATCAGGTGTAAGTCCACAAGTGAACCTGAGTTAAAATTTTTGGTTGAAGTTAAAGCCTCATAAAATATTATGATCTGATTTTTTATTCGGCAAACTTTATAATGAGATAATTCTCATTGTAAATCGTCGGTTTACAAATTTTTTGAACAATTAGGTAAAACCGTTTGTACCATAAATTCCTAATAAAAAAATCATCATTTTTTACGATAGGAAAGCTCTACAACCAAAACTAATTTTGGTACGATAAATCATATTTTTAAATCAATTATTTATTATGAAAAAGAAAATATTTCCTGTATACATATTATTTGCGTTATTAATATTTGCAAGCGTTTCATGCGAGAAAGATGATGATGATAACACCCTTGTTGATGAATTTCAGTTTGAAAGCCTCCAAACACCATATTTGGTTTGTGCAAACCGAAATCCAGGAGGCATTGGTTTGGATTTTGAATATGATGGAGAAAAAGGAGGGGCATATAATATAGACGACAGTCTTGCATCAGCAAACCTTTCTTACGATTTAAAAATACGCACTATTAAAGGCGAAAAAAGCGATGGCAGTATGGGCGGTGCACCTTTTATTCAATTACATGATAATGTTCAGGCAATCAATTATTCAACTGTGGATGTTACCTGTACAGGCATTACCAAATTCAATTCACTTACAACTTCCGGGCTAAAAGAATACTCTTTGGCAAGCGATGATGCTTCATTTGATATTTTAAGTGTGACGACCGGAGAAACAGGTGCTCCTTTAATGGGGAAATTACAAATTGAATATGCAAAATTGGTACTTGGCGAAGCATGGAAAGCTGCTGCTAATAACGATAAAGCTGAAGACGAACCTATTTGGATTGTAAAAACCCAGGAAGGCAGGTTAATTAAATTAATAATAACCGATTTCCCTGCTGACCCGGCTGCTTATCCTAATCACGAACCCGCAGTAACAGAAACAGGTTTTGTTGATATAACCTGGGACTATTTGGATTAATGCAGGGTAAATAGTTTGAATAAGCATTTTTTTATACAAACCCGTATCCTGCATTAAAACCGGGGTACGGTTCTTTTTTTATACAAATGAAGAATATTAAACATCTTTTCCTTTGCTGCCTTTTTTGCTTCTTATCGGCAAATATCTTTTCTCAACCACTTTATAAAATTAAGGCAAAAGTTGTCGATAAAAACAATAATACGCCTATTAGTTTAGTAAACATTAGCATCATGGGTGCAGCTCATGGTACAACAACCGATAATTCGGGATATTTCTTAATCTCGGTTGATTCGACCGTAACCACAAAAATTATTTTCAGCCATATTAATTACCAAAAACAAGTTATTGATATTTCACAGTTTACATCAGATCCTGAGTTAATCATTTATCTTACACCAAAACAGGAAATAATAGATAATGTGGTAGTTACCGCTTCGCTATACGAACAATCGAAAAATAAATTGGCAAAGCCCGTAGCTATTATCCGGCAGAAAGAAATTAAGGATAATTTTCATTCCAATGTAATTGACGTTTTGGCAAACACCCCGGGATTTACTCAGGTATGGGAATATCATTCCCCTCTAATTCTTCGGGGGCTTAACTCAAAACGCCTTGTAATAATGAAAAACGGTTGCAGGCGCATAGGTACTTTCCCCGGTGGCTACTTTGCTCAGGATATGAATATCTACGACATAAAAAAAATCGAGGTCATTAAAGGTCCGGGGTCGGTTATATATGGTAGCGGAGCTATATCGGGTATAATAAATGTAATTAGTCATTCACCATTTGGCAATGGGCTAACAAAAGTGAATTCTTTAACCGGCTATGGTTCTAATAATAACGAATTTCTTCAACAGGCAAGTATTTGCCATAAAAAGCAAAACTTTGGGCTACAAGCGAATGCTAAATACAGAAAAACCAATGATATGGTGTATAGCAATGGCGAAATTGCAGAAAACAGCAATGTTGAAGACCGTGACTTTTCGTTAGGTACAGGTTTCCGCTTATCGCCTAAACAAACCATTAAGCTAAATGCCGATTATCATTATGGCGATTGGGGGAAACCCCGTGGTTTTAACGGGGCAACCAAACGGTTTACAAAAATTAACAACGAAGAAACCAATTTCCATACCGATCTAGATTATTCATACAAACCAAAAGGTTTTGTAGAACAATTTAGTGTGAACCTTTACTACGATAACGGAGAGCGCGATTATTTTAAGTATAAGTACAGCGAAATAACCGACAATTTAACCTCCCTTGAATTGGTTCATTATAAAAATAAATATGGTGGCGGGCGGATATTTTCCATTTTAAACCTAACAGAAAACAGCAAATTAACTGTTGGTGCTGACGCTTATGCTTTTCGATTGGATAATCCTACCGAACTAATAGATTACTACAATCATACCGAAGGTGTTTTAGAAGGCAATAAAGAAGCCGGGCAGCAAAATGCTGGGGCTTATTTGCTTAATGAAACGCAGGCAGGCGAAAAACTTAAACTTGTTGCAGGGCTTAGATACGATTATGCAGAAGTATTAGAGGGTAAAAGCGATACGCTTGGCGGTAAAAGTGAAAATCGCACTGCACTAAGTGGAAGCTTTGGATTGATATTCTCATTTAACCCAAACACTCATTTATCGGCAAATGTAGGAAGAGCTTTTCGCATGCCAACAGCCGAAGAAATGTTTACCGAGGTTATTAGCTGTAAAGGCATCAAGCAAGGTAACTCCGACTTAAAACCTGAATACAGTTGGAATTATGATATTGGAATAAGGGGAAGCCTCGCCGAAAACAAGTTTCAATACGACCTGGCTCTATTTTATAATATTCTCGATGATTTCATAAGCGAAATTCAGGCTGTTAAAATTGAAGGTGTCGATTTTACTTTTAAAAATACCGATGCGGTAATTTACGGAGGGGAACTTTCGACCTCATACAGGTTCTACAATGTTTTAAAAGGTGGAAATGATTTATATACAGGAGTTGGGGCATCATATATTTATGGTATCGACAAATTTGTTGGAAACGATGCCCCCTTATTTGGCATTCCTCCTTTTAAGCTAAATTTCGATTTAAAATATCGTGGATTGTTCAACAGGCATTGGTTAACCGGATATTCGGTGAAATTTCAAACCGAACATGCTACCCGACAAAACAGAGTGCCTGAAGTAGAAAACATTAATGAAGCAGGCCCCTGGGGCTATGTGCCATGCGACCCGCATACGGTTTTTAATTTTGCTTTTGGTTTAAATTCAAATGCCTTTCTCGGCCACCCCAAAATCAGGTTTATTGTAAAAAATATTTTCAACACAAATTATCAGCCTTTTGGTTCATTTATCCCGGCTATGGGGCGAAATTTTAAACTAACACTTTCGTTTAGTTTAAATTAAATAGGAGGTATTATGCAGTAATAAGTTGTTGCCTACAACAGTAGAAAAAACAAACAAATAAAATAGAAATCAACTTAGTAACTTGAAATAATAAACTAAGCAATGAAAATTATTAATGTAGTATTACTAATAACAACATTGGTATTAAGTTTTAGTTGTAAACAAAATACCAAAAACCCAACACCTGAACAAACTGCTAATATAACCTATATTACAGTAGAAGATGTTTTGCAAAACGCCAATGGGCTTTTGAAAGATACGGTTTATGTAAGCGGAATTATCGACCATGTATGTAAACACGGGAATAAACGCTTTAAAATATTAAGTAGCAATGGCAATCAGGATATAAAAATAGAATTAGGTGAAAGCTTTGAAATGCCTAATCCGGATATTGCCGGAAAAACAGCAAAGATTGTGGGTATCCTTGTTCCTTATAATATGGATGCCGATATGCTCAAAGCAATGATTAACAAAGAAAGAGAAGAACATAAGGAAGAAGGTGAAAATGCTCATTTAAGCAAACTTCAAGAAATACTCGAACAAATTAAAGCCGGTGAAATTCTATATTACACCACTTATTCAGTACAAGCCATAAAATATGAGTTGGAATAAAAATATTACCCGTTTGCTGCGGAATTGGCATCGCGATATTGGATATTTCGCAGTGGCAATAACCCTAATCTATGGAATATCGGGTATTTTATTGACCCACAAAGATGTTTTTCCTGTAATATCTACTATTGAAACGAGTAATAATTTTTCTCCACATCTTGATATTGCTAGTTTTTCAGAATATTGGAAAACGCAATACAATACCTTGGAATTAACAAAGTGTTATAAAAGCGATAATACAATTCAATTCTTTATTGATGGAGGGCGAGGAAAATACGATGCTCAAAATGGAGAAATTGTTTTTGAAACGTACAAAAAGCACAAAATAAACGGTTTATTTATCAGTTTTCATTCAAACCATATGAAAGGGTGGAAGCATATAGCCGATTTGTATTCAATTAGTTTGATATTCCTGGCATTATCAGGCTTGTTTATCGTAAAAGGAAAGAAAGGATTTAAAAAACGAGGATTCTGGTTTATGCTTGGCGGGATTGTTTTGGCAGTAGTTTTTATGTTTTTTTGATTGTATAATCCTCCTTTGCATTAAGAATATGTGGCAACTTCAAGCATTAACATAAGCAGTTTTTTCAGCCCTGTCAGTAGTTATGGCAGCGTTCTTCATATTGAGTAATGCAATTGAAAAGGTCGGCATTATAGAGACTTATTCTTGATTGAGAATAATTTACACCCATTTCTGGTAATTTTAAATCTGCTACCAGTAAACTTCACCGGTGCAGTTACATAAATTGCATAGAGTTGCTTCTTGTTCGATGCTTTTTTTAAATTTGTTTTTCATAGAATTCACCAACTATGCAAATCGAATTTTCAGCAAAAGACAAACCGCAAGAATGGTTAAAAACTATTGCCCGTCAGTTTGGGGCGGAGATTGATGATGATGCATTTAAAATTCCTGCGTCATTTGGAAACGGGATTATGAAGCAGGTTTACTTTTTTCAGGGGTTTACACTTACCTACCTTCATTTCAACCTTAGTCAACCATTAGAATTCAAAAGGTATTCAATAAAAGATGCAAAGTTATTCCCTATTATGTTTTATAATCAGGAATTGCCTTTAGAGCAAAACATTGATAAAAAGAAACAAATGGTTGGGTACCATACATCCAATGGAATCTTTATGTCATCTCCTCAAATTGAATCTCGTTGGAGTATCCCTGCAAATATGGCCGGTTTCCAGATAACTATAACCATAGAGAAAGATTGGTTTACTAGTATATTTAGCTCATTCGATGATAATTATTTAAACCAGTTGTTGGCATCAAACAAGCCGTTTTATTTGTTTGAATCGCTTCAAAGTACGATGAAAAATTTGATTACTGACATTCATCAACTAATTAATTCTGATGATAACTTACAGCATTTTAAACTACATCAAAAAGTGATAGAACTGTTTATTTTATTTTTGAAGCAATTAGAAAAAAGGGATACAAACGAAAATATTTCAGCTATCAACCCCATTGACATTCAAAAAATATTTAATGTTCGGAAAATAATTCTAGAAAATTTAACGTCGCTTCCTTCCTTAAAACAAGTTTCTCAAGATGCCGGAATGAGTATCAGTAAACTGCAAAAATGTTTTCATCAAGTGTTCGGAAAAAGCATTTCAAAATATGCTTTATCAGAAAAAATGCAAATGGCAAAGCAAATGCTAAGCACCCAAAAATATACGATCTCCGAAATTGGTTACGACCTTGGCTATACCAATCTCAGTCATTTTTCAAAAGCCTTTCATAATGAATTTGGCATTAATCCTAAGGCTTATCTTTCCTCGTTATCTGATTAAGTTATTTTACGTTTTAGGGGTATTGTTTGCTGTTTTGAGGTTATTTTATCCCTATATACCAAAATATCTTTGTTGTGTGAAATTTAATCGACAAGGATATGAAAGCATATACTACGTTTCTTTCTGTTTCAATATTACTTCTGCATGGGACACTAATTTCCCCTGCATTAAAAGCTCAAAGTCTTTTCGAATCTTCTCTTTTGGAAAGTTGTTCTGCTGATGAAGCCAAATATCAATTGAATGGTTTTCTGTGTAGTGGTATTTTTGGAAACAATAAAAATATTCTTGACAAATATGCAGAGGCAGCTTTAAAACTTAGTGTAACGGGCAATAAATACGGCGATGCTTATGTGGAAATGCGTAGCAGAGCCTCAGGAATTACCACTTCTGGTAACGATATTTGGTTGCGTGAAGGTTATGTTAGCCTATATTTAGGACAGTTTGATTTTCGTGTAGGTCAGCAGATTGTAGTTTGGGGACGTGCAGACGGTTTTAATTCAACTAACAATATTACTCCTGCTGATTTTACAGTGTATTCGCCTGACGAAGATGATAAACGTCAATCTAATTTCGTAGCCAAAGGCACATACAATTTTCAACCTTTTAAGTTAGAAGCCAATTGGATTCCTTATTATCGTGCAACTGAATTACCTATTGAAAATGCAGCCTTACCAACAAATGTTTATTGGGGTGAGACACAATTACCCCGTGATACATGGAAAAATAGTTCTATTGGACTAAAGCTCGATTATCAGGGGGCAAAATTTGACGGTTCGATATCATACTTTAACGGCTATCATAAAATGCCCAGCTTGGGCTATAATATTATCACATCAGGTATCGAAGCTTATACACAACCATATCGGGTACAGATTCCTGGTGCCGATTTTTCCACTACCACAGGAAGCTATGGTTTGCGAGGTGAGTTTGCTTTTACTTTACCTGACATTGCCCCCGATTCGCTTTTTTCTACTCCCTGTAAGCAGCTGGAATACACCTTGGGCATTGATCGTGAATGGGGAAATTTTAGTCTAATCGTACAATATGTTGGTAAATATGTGTTTGACTTTGATAAATATATTGCATCGACAAATCCATTGACCAATTTGGTTAATGTTTGGAACAGGATGTTGTTTTCTCAAACATCTCAATGGAATAATTCTGTTTCGCTTCGACCTTCATTCGAATTATTAAACCAAACGCTTACAAGCGAACTGTTGGGGTTATATAACTTCAATACCGAAGAATGGCTATGCCTTCCTAAAGTTACTTACACTATTACTGATGCCTTGAGCTGTTGCATTGGAGCACAATTGTACGGTGGTTCCAGCAATACACTTTATAAGTTTATGGGTGAAGTAAGAAACAGTGGATTCGTGGAAGTACAATTAGCCTTTTAAACAAAAAAAATAACAAAATAAAAAGATACAACAATGAAAAAAATTGCAGAATTCGCTATTCGATTTAGGTGGCCTATTATCGCAGTATTCCTTGGGGGAACAGTCTTTATGGGAATACAAATGAAAAACGCAAGTTTTAACACCGATATGATGACTTACCTTCCTGATGATATGGAAGCACGTGTGCATCAAAAAGAAATTCAGAACATTTTTGGAGGTACCGATATGGTGATGGTCGTGTTTAAAACTGATGATGTGATTAAGTCATCTACCTTGGAAAGAGCAAAACTCTTCTCGAAAGAAATGAAAAAAATCAAAGGTATTGAAAAGGTAATGTCGGTATTCGATACCAAACAGGTGCATAGCGAGAATGATGCCATGTTAGTTGATCCTGCTGTTAATATGATTCCTCGCAATGCTGATGAAATTGATCAAGTAAAACAGGAGATTAAAGACAATGACTTAGTCTATGGCAGTGTGGTTTCGAAAGATTTTACCACCATGGCAATAATTGGCTTATTAACGCCCGATGCTTCCGACAAAGAAGTGATCATCCCTTTAGAAGAATTAATTAAAAAACACCCCGGTAACGAAAAGACTCTGTTAGGGGGTTCGCCTTATATGCGCGTACAAAATGGAGCCAGTATGTCGCATGATATTGGTAAGCTTTTGCCTTTGGGGATTTTGTTTATGTTGGTGTTCCTGCTAATTAGCTTTCGTCAGTTTCGTGGTGTTTGGTTGCCAACCTTGATAGTAATTGTCTCTATTGTTATCGCTCTTGGTTTTATTCCCCTACTTGGCTGGGATTTTACCCTTGTAACCATTATTCTGCCTGTGTTACTGATTGCAGTTGCCAACGATTACGGCATTCATATGGTATCGCATTATCAGGATGATAACTTCAAAGGTAATACATTCAGTAAAAAAGAAATTTCTATGCGAATGGTAATCAGCCTTGGAAAACCCATTTTGATCGCAGGATTAACAACAATGGCGGGTATGTTATGTATGCTGGGACATATTCTGATCCCTGCCTGGCAAATGGGGATACTGGCAGCTATCGGAATTGCCATTGCTTTGTTGGCTAGTCTCTTATTAGTTCCAGCTATCAGCTCTTTACTTCCTAAACCAAAGCCTATTGCAACACCAGCGAATACCAGAAGCAACAGTGGACTTGTAAATAAATTGTTGATATTGGTTGAAAATCTGGTGACCAGAAAGCCCAAAATTGTTATAACAGCACTTACTGCCATAACATTTATTGTAGGTATTGGCATAAGCAAACTATCAGTAAATACTAACCCTGCTCGGATGTATCCCGACGGTCATCCTGCAAAAGAATCTTCGTTGTTGATTAATGATAAACTAGGTGGATTTATGCCCGTTTCTATTGTTTTTGAAGGTGATATTAGAGAGCCAGAATTGCTCCATAAAATTGATGAAGTAGAGCAAAAGATTAAAGTAATGCCCGAAGTTGGCACAACTCAATCCATTGCCAAAGTAACTAAACAAATCAGTCGTGCTTTATTCAACGAAGGCGAAGCTATGTATGATAAAATACCAGGTTCATACGATGCTATTTCGCAGTATTTCGAATTGTATATGATGAGTGGCGACCCTGATGATCTGGAGAAAATGGTGGATTTCGATTTTGAAAGGGCAATGATTTTAGTTCGATTTAAAGATATGAATACGCCTGTTATGCGCCGATGTGTGAAAGAAATCAAAGCAATGGTTGCCGATATTCCCGAGGTAAAATACATTGGCGGCAATGCAGATATTTTCTCTGCGATGGACAAACATATTGTTGAAGGACAGTTTAAATCTATTGCTATGTCGCTTATTGCTGTACTCATAATTATTACCCTGGCGTTTGGAGCAGGTTCTGTTAAAGGTGCTGTCCTGCAAATTATCCCATTGCTGATGGCCATTATTATTTTGTTCGGAATGATGGGATTTGCAGGAATAGAGCTCAACTTTACCACAGCACTACTTTCGTCTATTATGATTGGAGTTGGGGTTGATTACACCATCCATCTGGTATGGCGATATCGCGCAGAACGCCGGGGCGGATTGGCTGCAGAAGAGGCTATAAAAAAAGCTATTCACACCTCAGGTCGTGGAATTATCCTGAATGCTATTTCTGTTATCATCGGTTTTACTGCCCTAATTTTCTCAGCATTTCTTTCCGTTCGTTTTTTTGGCATCCTGATGGTTGTTATTATCATGGTTTGCTTGATTGGCGGACTGTTAATGATTCCATCACTATGTATGGCATTACAACCAAAATTTTTAGAACCAAAAGAAAAATAAATTATAAATCATAAAAAATATAATATAATGAAGACATTGAAATTATTATTAGCAGTACTATGTTTAAGTAGTTTAAATGATGCTGTTTTTGCGCAAAAAATAACAGCAAAACAAGTACAGGAAAAATCCATTGAGGTTTCACGCATTAAAGGAACAGAGGCCACATCAACATTAACGATTATTAGTAAGAAAGGACAAATGCGGGTACGAAAAATGTCGATGGTAAGCAAATTATACGACAATGGCGAAACCGAAAAGAAATTGGTGAAATTTACTGAACCTGCAGATGTTAAGGGTACAGGTTTTCTTTCTTATGATTATAAGAATAAACCAGATGATAAATGGATTTATATGCCAGCTTTGCGAAAAACACGTCGTATTATAAGTTCTGAAAATGCTAAAAGTTTTATGGGTTCAGAATTTTCGTATGCTGATATGTCTCTGCCAACAGTTGAAGATTTTTCCTACAATTTCTTAGATGCCGAGACTATTACTGAGGAACCTTGTTATGTGATTGAAATTATTCCTAAAAACGATGATATTGCAAACGAAAACGGCTTCTCAAAAAAAATTTCTTACATAAGTAAAAATGATTTTGTGTTGCGTAAAGCTCTTTATTATAACCTGTCGGGCAATAAAGAAAAAGAAATGACTGTAGACACTGTAATTGAAGTCGATAAAACAAATCATAAATATAAAATGAAAGAAATGAAAATGGTGAATCTATTAAATGGTCGTCAATCTATTTCAACAATCGACCAAATACAGTATAATCCAAATGTGTCCGACGATTATTTTACAACACGTTTTTTAGAGAAATAAAAAATACGTTAAATGATATTTTGAAAGCAATATGGGTAAAATAAACAGGTATAACAAGATAGCTTCATCTTCTAAAAATCAATCAGAAAAGATTGTTAAAGCTTTGGGGATTTGTAGTGGAAATAAAATATTGGAAATTGGTGTTGGCGGTGGATTTTACGCCAATATCTTTTCCGAATTAGTTGGGAAAGATGGTAAATATTATGGCATCGATACAAATAAAACATTTATAGATAATTTACTAGCAATTAAGAAGATTAAACCGAATATTACAGGCATAAATGTATTACCCAATGAGATTCCTGTATTTCAGGAAAAAATAGATCTCATTTTTACTCGAAATGTTTATCATCACATAAAGAACCGAACAGATTATTTTAGAAAATTGTCAAATACCCTGTCGGCTAAAGGGAAAATTGTTGTAATTGATTATAATAAGAGCTTTTCTCTTTTTAGGTTATCCGGACATTACACAAAAAAGACAAGGATATTTAAGGAATTAAATGAAGCGGGATTTAAAATAGTACAAGATTTTGATTTTTTGCTTAAACAATCATTCTTAATTTTTGAGAAAAAAGAAAAACTCAAAAATTAATCTACACCGAACAATAAGAAACAAAGACTTTTTTAACAACTGCAAAATTAGTCCGTCTCTCATATACAATTTCTTCTGCTATTTGCTTTATAGTCATTTTATTCTCTGATAAAAAAAGTCTTTGTTTTTAATTCGGAATCCCGATAAATATAAGATCCTATTCTACACTAACCTCACAATTGTTTAATCATTCTCTCAAAGCAAAATCATAACATTTTAGGATTGCTCATTCAGTTTTAGTTGCATTGTTTTGTATTAAATTAATAATCAATCTGCTAGAGAACAGATGCGAGTTTTGTTCTTTATTAGAATTCGGTTTTTAATGAGGTAATAATAATTGAAAATATTTATTGTACAAAACAACTCTACAAATGCAGTCAAAACATATTTTTCTTTTCTATTTAATCTCTTTGTTGTTTTTATCGGTAAATCTGTCAGCCCAAACCAAATTATCGGGTAAGGTTACTGATGGCAAAACTAACCAGCCAATTGTCGGAGAAAACATCATTATAAAAGAACTTCAAAAAGGTACAATTACTGATGATAATGGTAAATATAATTTCTCTGTACCCTATGGCAAATACACACTTGTATTCTCATCCATAGGGTATGAAACTATTGAAAAACAGGTAAGTTGTGATGTGCATGAAGTAATTCTGAATGTAGAAGTCAGTAAATCGGTAACACATATGGAAGAGGTGGTGATTACCGGTAAATCAGAAGCCCGAAAATTACGGGAACAAGCTATGCCAATTGCTGTAATTACGATGAATGAATTACAGGGCACTGTAAGCGATGTAAGTGATGTTCTGTCTAAAACAACGGGTGTTCAACTGCGGGCCTCGGGTGGTGAGGGCAGTACTACCCGTATTTCAGTTCGTGGACTTGAAGGAAAACGTATCGGATTTTTTATTAATGGAACTCCCTTGAACGACCAATCGGAATTTATTGACCTTAATGATATTCCTATAGATTTGATTGACCGTATAGAAGTTTATAAAGGGATTGTGCCTGCAAAATTTGGAGGTTCTGCTGTAGGGGGTGCTGTTAATATTGTAACCAAAGAATATCCGCCTCAATACCTGGATGCCAGTTATTCAATCCAGTCGTTTAACATACACAAGGCTAGTGCAGTATATAAACGAAACAAAAAAGGTTATGAAGCAGGAATTGGTGGTTTCTATACCTATGCTGAAAATAACTACGAAATGGAACTGCCTTTGCAACCTGGTAAAAAAGTAATACGAGATCACGATAAGTTTAAAAAAATTGCCATAGCGGGAGGCTTTTCTTCAAAAAACTGGTGGTTTGATGAAGTTGAATTAGAACCGGTTGTTCTATTTACAGAAAAAGAAATCCAGGGTATTGAATATAACATACAAGAGGCTAAGAGTTACTCGGCAGCCTATGCTTTATCAAACAAAAATGAAAAGGATGATTTCCTAATAAGAGGGCTTGATCTAGAGTTAAGTAATTTGTATGCCTATACTATTTACCGCTTTGAGGACAAAGCCATGCAACGCTATTCCTGGGAAGGAGAGACCCGCCCGCCAGTTACTGTATATGGAGGAGAGATAGGGGTACAGCCAAATGATGTTTATACTCAGAAACATACATTTATGCAAAAAACCAATCTGAACTATCTTATAAATGAACACCATTCACTTAACGTTAATTCTCAATTCAATTTTGCTAAAGGGATACCGACCGATACCTTATTAGACAAAGTTATTGGCTACAAAACATTATTCAATAGCGTTATGAATAGCTGGATTTCGGGCTTATCTCATGAATTTAATTCACCAAATCAAAAATTTACTAATGCTTTCTCGCTTAAATACTATTTCTATTCCATGCAAACCCAACTTGTTGATTTGTATGGTGTAAGCAAACTTCCTGAAGATGTTGATATGAGAAAAAATGATTTTGGTATTAGCAATGCTGTAAGGTATAGGTTTACTAACAATTTTCTAATTAAATCATCATTGGCTTACGATGTACGTTTACCTGCCGAAAATGAATTGTTGGGCGATGGTTTTATCATAGCACCTTCGGGCAATCTTGAACCCGAGCGTAACACAAGCTTTAATTTAGGTTTAATGTATGATAAAACGAACGATAGTAAACGGTTTCAGATTGAAATAAACGGTTTTTACATGCAATTGGAAAACATGATACGTTTCACCGGTGGACCATTGCAGAACAAATACGAAAATTTTGGGGAAATGCGAACAATAGGAGCTGAATTTGAAACTAAATGGGATGCAACTAATTGGTTTTATTTATGGGGTAATGTAACATATCAGGATTTACGTGATACCCGTGAATACGAACCCGGTTCGTCAGTACCAAATCCAACAAAAGGAGACCGAATACCCAATATACCATATTTCTTTGCCAATGCAGGTATAGAATTGCATCAGGCTAACCTGTTTGGTGGTAAAGGGCAAAATACCCGTTGGTTTACCGATGGCTCTTTTGTTGAAGAATATTTTTACGATTTTGAACAGAGTATTTACCAGGAACGCCGTATCCCAAGAACTTTTACCATTAATTCAGGTATCGAACACAGCTTGAAAAAACAAAGTGTCTTCATCAGCATTCAGGCAAATAACTTAACCAATGCAAAACTGCTGTCTGAATTTAACCGCCCTTTACCGGGTAGAAACTTTGGAATGAAAATCAGATATGTTTGGAAATAATAATAACTAATAAATAAAAAAGTATGAAATTCAAATCAATACCTATAGTTTTTAGCTTTTTAGCTGTAGCTTTCATTTCATGTGAAAAAGAAAAAGATAATGAATCCGTTACAGATGGCAAAATATTAATCTCGACCATGTTACCTAATCCGGATGGATGGTCAGGTTCTTCGTATATGCAGCTTTTGGAGAATTTAGAGCCAAAGGCAATAACAAATTCTGCTGCAATACCTATCTCATACGGTGCTGTACCTATTGTTTGCGGAGATGATGTTTTTTCATTGCCCGGCTGGGGTGGTGAAACTGATGTGATAACCAAATATTCAAGGATAGATGGCGTACTGGTAGAACAGGGAGAATATACATTACCATCGCAATCATGGGCTACAAATGTTGTTACAAAAGGAGATATTGCCTATATCTCATGTCCCGGTATCGGTAAGATACTTGTTTTTAACCATATAACAATGACAATGGTAAAAGAAATCGATATTACATCGTATGGAGTCGGTGATGAGAATCCAGATCCTTCCTCCATGCTTATCAGGGACAATTTATTGTATGTTGGTTTAATACAAGCTGTAGGAGGATATTATCCTGCTCCCGAACGCCCTTATGCTGATGTCTTAATATTAAATATCGATAATAATGAGGTTGTTAAAATGATAACTGACAGTACGACAGGTGTTTCTTATCCAACAAGAGCTATTGACCCATTTTCCATATTTATGGATGAAAACAATGACATTTATGTTGTTTGTCTTGGTGGTTTCGGAGCTATACATACTGCGGGTATACTTAGAATAAAATCTGGAGAAACCGAGTTTGATAACAGTTACAAGTTTGTATTCAATACAACTCCAATTACAGGCGAAGCAAATCCCTGTGATTACATTCATGCTGTGAGGTATTTTGGAAATGGTAAAATGTATGGTACTGCAGACATCCCCGCATACTATAGCAACCCTGTGAACTATATTGAAGATAGGGCTATTATTCCTGTCGAAGTAGATTTGAATACCAAAACAATAAAAATTCTTGGTTTTCCCCGCAGTAATGCTTTTGGTGTATCTGTTGGAGTTTTTGAAGAGCAGGTTGTTTTTGGACTGGCTACTGAATCCTCCAACGGCTTTTTTACTTATTTACCCTCAAGCGGTACAGCAAGTTCTTCGGCACTTGTTACAACAGATGGATATCCATATTCTTTTGTTGCTTTCGAATAAAATGTCTTTTCATAGATATCATATATTGAAGTACTGGCTTATAACCATCATTAAGGTTATAGGCCTATTCTTTGTATTTTTTCTGAAAAATCATAATGTATTATGATTGCCCAAATACAAAATACTTCCTTTCTTTACATAAACGAACATCGTTCATTTATGCAAACACAAAAAGATAATATTCGAAAAGTCATACTGGAAGTAGCTCACTCTGAATTTATGGAGAAAGGTTTTAAAGATACTTCAATGCGGACTATTGCCCTAAAGGCAGGTGTTGTATTAAGCAATATTTATAATTATTTCAGGAACAAAGACGAAATATTCCGCGAAGTACTTTCCAATTTACTAAACGCTATAGATTCCACTATGGGAGAACATAACAGCCCCGATTATATCAATACTGATATTTTCTGTTCAGATGAGTACATGCGCAGCCAGATTGATATGTTTGTTGAATTGGTTGAGAAACATAAAGAAAATTTTAAGCTATTACTTTTTAAATCTGCAGGTTCTTCATTGGAGAATTTTCGCAATGAAATTACCGATAAGCACACGAAAATAGGTGTTGAATACATTGCCCTGATGAAAGAAAAATATCCTGAAATTAATGGGGAGATATCTAGGTTTTTCATCCATACCATGAGCTCATGGTGGATTAGCATTATTGCCGAACTGGTTATGCACGACCTTTCTCATGATGCCTTAGAAGATTTTATAAGGGAATATATGGAGTTCGGTACTGCCGGCTGGAAAAAGGTTATGCGGGTGAAAGATTAATTTTTTTGAACAAATAAGAACATTGTTCTTTTTTGAGGTGCGGAATAAATAATTAAAAATGAAAAAAATATGAGTACACTTTCAAAATTGCAAGTTTACATGAGTGGTAGGAAAGCCCTTCTGCCTCTTTCTTTAGTGCTTTCAGCGCTTAGTGCGTTAACGGGAATGGGACCCTACATTCTGGTATGGTTTATCATTCGCGAATTTATTATGGTGGGAGCTTCATCACAGTCGCTTATTTACACTTACGCATGGTGGGCTGCCGGATTAGCGGTTGGCAGTATCCTGGTTTATTTTGCGGCTCTAAGTGTTTCACACCTTGCAGCCTTCAGGGTTGAATGCAATATGCGCCGTCATGCTATGAAAAAAGTGGTGAATATGCCACTTGGTTTTTTCGATAATAACACCGCCGGGCGCATTCGTAAAATTATTGATGAAAACGCCGGTATTACCCACGGGTTCCTGGCACACCAAATGCCCGACCTTGCAGGAAGTGCAGTAATGCCCCTGACTACTACTGTACTCATATTTGTTTTCGATTGGCGCTTGGGGGTTGCCTGTCTTATTCCGCTAATTATTTCCATGCTTTTAATGGGCATTATGATGGGAACGAGTAGCCGTGCTTTTATGCAATCTTATATGGATTCACTAGAAGAAATGAACACCGAAGCTGTTGAATATGTGCGCGGGATACCTGTGGTTAAGGTCTTCCAACAAACTGTTTTTTCATTTAAGAGCTTCCACGACAGCATTGTGAAATATCGGGAAATGGTAATAAAATATACCAGGTTATGGAAAATTCCAATGTCGGCATATACGGTAGTTATCAACGGGTTTGCTTTCTTTCTGGTACCAGCCGGTATTTTATTAATCGGAAATAACGGTAATTATGCAACTGTAATTCTCAATATGTTCCTGTACATACTTGTTACGCCTGTTTTTTCCCAGAGTATTATGAAAAGCATGTATATAACCCAAGCTCTTGGACAGGCCAAAGAAGCTGTCGACCGTTTGGAAAACCTTACTTCTGCGGAACAATTGGCTGAGCCTGCCAATCCACAGAAAATCATAAACCACGACATTCAATTTAAAAATGTATCTTTCAGTTACCCTGGGGCAAACAAAAAGGCCGTTGACAATGTGAGTTTTAATATCCAGCCAGGGAAAACTGTTGCTCTTGTAGGTGCTTCGGGAGGCGGAAAAACGACTATAGCCCGTCTTGTACCCCGCTTTTGGGATGCCGGTGAAGGTGAAATTTGTATTGGCGGAATTAATATAAAAAATATCGCCCACGAGGATTTAATGAACCATATCTCGTTCGTTTTCCAAAATACACGGCTATTTAAGACCTCTTTGCTGGAAAATATCAAATATGGCAACCACGAAGCTTCAATGGAAGAAGTGAACCGTGCAGTTGACATGGCGCAATGTCGTGAAATAATCAACAACCTGCCAAATGGCTTAAATACTAAAATTGGTACGGAAGGAACCTATTTGTCGGGTGGAGAGCAACAACGTATTGCTTTGGCACGGGCTTTCCTAAAAAATGCCCCCATAGTACTTCTCGATGAGGCAACCGCTTTTACCGACCCCGAAAATGAACACCTTATCCAGCAGGCTCTGAAAAAACTGGCCGAAGGCAAAACCGTGATGATGATTGCCCACCGCCTTACCAGCGTCATGAATGTCGACAATATCCTCGTTATCAACGAAGGAAAAATAACCGAACAAGGCACACACAAAGAACTATTAAAGAAAAATGGAATGTATGCCAATATGTGGAACGAATATCAACAGTCTGTACACTGGACTATTGGAAAGGAGGTTAATTATGCTTAAAACAATTCAACGCCGATTGGCTCTTTCGGAAAAAGGGGCAAAAGATTTTATAAAAGGTACAGTTTTTACCACCATGCTTAATATTTCATTAATGTTGCCCGCTGTGTTCATGTTTTTCTTTTTGAACGAATACCTGAACAAAGTCCTTGAACCTGCGACATCCATTGGACATACTATCTGGTACTACATTTCGCTTGCACTAGGTTTTATGCTTATTATGTTTGTTATTGCAGTTCTCCAGTACAGAAGTACGTATGAAACCATTTACGATGAAAGCGCCAACCGTCGCATTTCATTGGCTGAGAAACTTCGTAAACTACCGCTGGCTTTTTTTGGTGAGAAAAACCTTTCCGACCTTTCCGCTACCATTATGGAAGATAATACAGCTTTGGAGCATACCTTTTCACACGCTGTGCCCCAATTATTTGCTTCAATTATTAGTATTGCCCTCATAGCCATAGGTTTGTTTACCTACAATTGGCAATTGTCATTAGCATTGTTTTGGGTAGTGCCTTTTGCTACTGCTATATTGCTTATATCAAAAAAGAAAATCGATATGGAAAATAAAATAGGGTACCAGACAAAACGCGATGTAAGCGAGAAAATACAGGAAGGGTTGGATACTGTTCAGGAAATAAAATCATACAACCAGGAAAGCGCATATGTTAAAGAACTGGATGATACTATTGATGTTTATGAAAAACATTTAATAAGCGGTGAATTATTAACAGGTATGTTTGTCAATTCTTCCGCAGCTTTTCTAAAACTCGGGTTAGCAAGTGTTATTATTGTCGGGGCAGGAATGGTTGCTTCAGGAACAACAAGTTTGTTCGTTTATTTTATCTTTCTAATGATTTCAGCGAGCATTTATAATCCTATCAATGAAGTATTCAATAACCTGGCAGCACTGTTGTACCTCAATGTGCGTATTAATAGGATGAATGAAATGCAGGCAATGCCTGTACAACAGGGAAAAACGAAATTCCAACCTAAAAACTACGATATTGAATTTAAGAATGTTGATTTTGCTTACGAAGAAGGAAAACAAATATTGCAAGATGTCTCATTTACGGCAAAACAAGGCGAAATAACCGCGTTGGTTGGTCCATCTGGTGGAGGTAAAAGTACATCGGTCAAATTAGCTGCCCGCTTTTGGGATATTCAGAGAGGAAAAATTACCCTCGATGAACAGGATATTAGTGAAATTGAGCCGGAAGCCCTTTTAAAAAACTATGCTGTGGTTTTTCAGGATGTTGTTCTTTTCAATACCACAATAATGGATAATATCCGAATTGGACGGCGCAATGCAACTGATGATGAAGTATTTCGAGTAGCAAAACTCGCACAGTGTGAAGATTTTGTCAGCAAAATGCCCAATGGTTACAATACCATTATTGGCGAAAACGGTGAAACACTTTCGGGAGGCGAACGCCAGCGTATTTCCATTGCCCGTGCATTATTAAAAGATGCTCCAATTGTGCTGCTTGATGAAGCCACTGCTTCGCTTGATGTAGAAAATGAAACCAAGATTCAAGCAGGTATTTCAGAACTTATAAAAAACAAGACGGTATTGATTATTGCCCACCGTATGCGTACCGTTGCCAATGCTGATAAGGTAATTGTTCTTGAAAATGGAGAAGTTAAGGAACAAGGCAATCCTATAGAACTCAAAAAACAAAACGGTACGTTTACCAAAATGGTAGAACGGCAAATGATAAGTAGTTAGATAACATAAGCCTGATGCTGGGACAAAGCTTGTTCCTGGCTTCAGGTTATAACATATGACTTTGAATTTTAAACTAAGAAATAATATGACAGATACAACTTACATAAAAGCATTGGAAAGTACAGGTCGCCTAAGTGAGCCTGCAATCAAAAAAGCCATGCAATTATTAAAACTTAACAAGGGTCATAGGGTTTTAGATGTTCCCAGCGGAACGGGAAGTCATGCTTTATGGTTACTAGAAAAGTATCCTGATATTAAAATTACTGGCGTAGATATTGCCCAAGCTCAAGTGAACTATGCTAAAGAAAAACTTTCTAAAGCCCATAAGAGCGGTTGTTGTGAATTTATAATAGCTGATATGAACAAACTCGAATTTGCCGATAATACTTTCGACTTCGTGTGGTGCTGCGATGGACTTTGGCCTGGGCCACAGGAAATGGGGTGCCCTGCTGAAAAACCTTATGATATTCTAAAGAATCTGGAACGCATTACAAAAACGGGAGGTAAGATTGCAGTTCTGTTTTGGTCGTCGCAAAAATTATTGCCAGGTTATCCATTTATCGAAGCTAAACTTAATACTACAAAGTCTGCAAATATGCCTTCTTTCTACGAAAGCACTCCTGAATTATACTTCATGCGTACACCGGAATGGTTTCAAAAAACAGGCTTGCAGAATATTTCAGTGCAAACTTTTGCCTCAGACATCTCTGCTCCACTTAATAAAGTGAATAAAAAAGGTTTACACTGCTTGTTTGACATGTTTTGGTCAGCTAGCGAAGCGGAAGTTTCAAAAGATATATGGAATAAATATACAGAGATTACAAATCCACAATCGGACAAGTATATTCTAAATCAGCCTGGATATACTGGATTTTTGACCTATACGATGTTTATAGGCGAAGTTGTAAAGTGAAACGGACATAAATTTTCATCATTCTATAATATATATACGAGAATTCTCAAAATTTATGTGAGTTCCATGTGGCCAATAAAATAAAGCAATTATAAACATATGAAATCAAATATTTAAAATTCATGAAAATAAAAAACATAAATACCTTTTTTAGGAAAATTGGTGAGTTTCAAATTAAGCATAGGTGGCCTTTAATTATTGCAGCGCTAATATTTTTGGTTTTTGGGATTACAGGGCTAAAGCATATTGAAATAGCCAATGCTCGTGATGATTGGTTCGATGATAAGGAAGCCATTGAAATAGCAACCGAGGAATTTGAAGACCAGTTTGGCAATAATGATAACATTAGCATCCTTATTGAGGCTGAAGATGTTTTCGCCCCTGAAGTATTAAGCATGATGAAAGAATTGGGCAATAATCTGCTCGATAGTGTTCCTTATGCCGATGAAATTACTTCATTGGTCAAAATGGAGATATCTGTGGGTACAGAGGAAGGTATTGAGGTAATCAATCCTTTTGAAAACGGAATTCCGGACAGCAGGAAAGAACTGGAAGCTATCCGCGATTTGGTGCTTACACGGAATGCATTGGTCGGGAAAATAGTCTCAAGAGATTGTAAAGAAACATGGCTAACTCTTTCATTACTCGAATTCCCCGAACAAGAAGAGTGGGAAAAAATAACAAACATTGACCCCTTGTTTCAAACAGGCGAAGTTGCCATACGTATTGTAACTAATCCTAAATGGCAAAGCGATAAGTATACTATTAAACCTGTAGGTCAGCCTTATACTGAAACCGAAGAAAGAAATTTTTTTGGTCCGGAGATGATGAAACGATTTTTATCTGCTTTTATTGTCATGATACTCCTGTTAGCTCTTTTTATTCGTTCCTTACGAGGTGTGTTGGTGCCATCTATAACCACTATTTTGGGAGTTATTGTTGTGTTTGGTGGCATGGGTTGGTTTGGTGTTGGTGTCGACCAAAATATGATGATGCTTCCCGTTATTCTGGGAATGGCACTTTCGGTTGGCTATTCCATTCACCTAATCAATGCATTTAAACGTATTTTCCGAAAAACTGGTAACCGTAAGCAATCGACTATTTTAGCGGTTGAAGAAACAGGTTGGCCTGTCTTTTTCACAGCTATTACTACCATTGGCTCTGTGCTTTCGTTTATTACAGCCGGTATTTTTACCATTGCCTGGGTGGGGTATGCTTGTGCTGCTTTTGTATTGGTCGATTACCTTTTTGTTATCATCCTTATTCCAATATTAATGAGCTTTGGTAAAGATAAGGTAGTGCCAGAGAAAGAAAAAAGTAATATGCCACTATTTGAAAAGTGGATGGAAAGCCTTGGACGTTTTGTATTGCGAAAGCGTGTAGCTATTCTCGTTATTTTTGGAGCTGCTATGATTATTATAGCTCCTGGTATCCGAAATGTAACAACCGACATGGATGTTTTTAAGTTTATGGGGACAAAGATACCTTATGTAAAACGGGTATACGACATTACCCAATCGCAGTTAGGCTCATATCTTACCTACAACGTCACCATAAATTTTGAAGAACCCAATGCTATTAAAAATCCGAAAGTGCTTAAAAAGTTTGATGCCCTGCTTGACACGATCGCTGCATTTGAACTAACTAAAAAAAACGAAGATGCAGCCTCGGTGTTTTCCATTCTCGATATAATTAAAGAAATGAACCAAACCCTGCACAGTGATAGTATAGGATACCATACTATCCCTGATAACAGTGACATGATTGCCCAGGTGTTGTTGCTTTACGAAATGTCTGGCGGAACAAAAACCTTTAAATGGATAGATGAAGACTATTCAATGCTTCGTGCCCAGGTTCAGCTCGAAAAATTTGCCACACATGAAATAGTAAAAGAACTGGAAAAGGTTTTAAGTATAGGAAAGGTAAATTTTCCTGAAGCAAAAGTAAGCTATGTGGGCAGTGCAGTGCAGTTTGCAGAGTTAAACAGTAAAATTGTTTCGGGCGAGTTGAAATCGGTTATATGGGCACTTATCATTATCGGAATATTGTTGATTATTGTATTCAGTAGCGTAAAAACCGGATTTATAGGTTTAATACCCAACTTTATGCCATTAATTGTAATTGGCGGTTATATGGGGCATTTCCATTCGCCGTTAGATATGATGACCATGACCATAATGCCAATGCTCTTGGGTATTGCAGTTGATGATACCATTCACTTCATTAATCAAATAAAATTTGAATTCGAGAAATGTGGGAAGTATAACGATGCCATTATAACAGCTTTTCACACAGTAGGAAAAAACCTGGTTATGACAACAATAATATTGTGTGCCAGTTTTGGTATGTTTACTTTTTCGCCTGTTGCCAACATGGTACGTATCGGTTATCTGGCTCCAATGGGATTGCTTGCTGCTTTACTTGCCGACTTTTTTGTGACACCCGCCTTAATTAGTTTGACAAAACCATTTGGAAAGGAAAATAACGAATAGCCATAGGGAAATAGCAAAAATGATATGAAAGATAGATTACAGAAAGAACGAAAATTCTGGGATTCATTTGCCCTAAAATACGATAACAATCGGAAAAAATCTGGGACAAATGAAGCCTACAAAAGCCTGTTTAATATGTTTAAGGCCGATATTTATGGAACAGGAAAATTATTGGAAGCCGCTACAGGTACAGGCTTAATTTCTTTACAATTATGCAACATGGTTCCGAAAATTATCGCAATTGATCTGTCACCCGAAATGCTGAAGATTGCCAAAGAAAAAGCTGTAAGAAAATCGGTGGACAATATTGATTTTAGGACAGGGGATATTTGCAATTTGGATTTTTCTGATAATCTCTTTGATTCTGTAATTGCTTCAAATGTATTGCATTTACTGTTTGAACCAGGCAAAGCCATGGAGGAAATAAAACGGGTTGTAAAACCTGGAGGTAAAGTAATTATACCTACTTATTGTCATGGAGAAAGCTTGAAAAGTCACTTATTTTCACGACTCATGAACCTTATGGGTTTTCGGACCCGTTCGCGCTGGTCAATAAAATCATTTCAAAAATTTGTTCGCAAAAATGGGTTCGAAATTATCAAGTATCAGGTTTTGAAAGGACCGGTACCAATGCTTTATCTTGTCGCAAAGCCATAATCTGAATATATGGAACATAAACATATTCATTCACATCATCACCATGAAAAATTGTCTGGGAAAAGACTTTTATGGGCAACCTTGTTAAACCTGTCTATAACCATTGTTCAAATAATAGGAGGTTTTGTTTCTAATAGTTTGTCTTTATTATCAGATGCCCTACATAATCTTGGAGATTCATCAGCTATTTTTATTGCTTATATGGCAAGGAAGATAAGCCGTAAAAACCCCAACGTTAAAAATACTTTTGGCTACAAACGGATCGAAATATTGGCTGCGTTGTTTAATGCAGTTGTATTAATTGCAATATGTTTCTTCTTGTTTTATGAAGCATGGAAGCGTTTTATGAACCCCGAGCCTGTAAAAGGTTTATTAATGCTGATTGTTGCTGTTTTTGGTTTACTGGCAAACTTAATTTCAGTAATTATTTTGCACAAAGACAAATCACAGAATCTTAATGTTAAGGCAGCCTATATGCATTTGTTGGGTGATACGTTATCATCAGCTGCTGTAATTGTAGGTGGGATTGCTATCTGGTTCTTCAAGCTCTATTTACTTGACCCGCTTATCACTGTTTTTGCAGGTGTTTATATAGTATGGCATACATGGAGTATAGTAAAAGAATCCGTGGATATTCTGATGCAATCAACCCCTCCCGGTTTAAGTCTGGAACAAATCAAATTGCAGGTAGAGAAACTGGAGGAGGTTGATAATATCCATCATCTCCATGTATGGAAATTAAACGATTCGCAGATACATTTAGAAACCCATGTAAATCTCAAAAATAATATTGATATGGTTAAAATGATGGTAGTTAAACAGAAGATAGAACAACTTCTGCGCAAGAAGTTTAACATACAACATATTACATTACAGACTGGATATAATTGCTGTAATAATCAGACAACTTTAATAAACAGTAAAATTTAAAAAACAAAACATTGAAAATATGAAAACAATAAAGTTTAATTTTTTACTTGCAGTATTCTTTCTTGCAACAAATTTACAAGCCCAAACAGGCCGGGATATTATCCAAAAAGTAAAAGACCGCCCTGATGGTGATACACGCTCATTAGAAATGACGATGAAACTCATAAGTAAAAAAGGAAAAATGCGCGAGCGCAAAATCATTTCGTACTCAATAGATTTGGGAAAGGATAAAAAAGACCGCAAAACACTTATGTTTTTTCAATATCCGGGCGATGTTAAAGGTACAGGTTTTCTTACCTGGGATTACGATGAGATAGGTAAGGATGATGACAAATGGCTCTACCTTCCTGCAATGAAAAAAACAAGGCGTATTAGTGGTTCATCGGCAAAGAAAGATTATTTTATGGGTAGTGACTTTACTTATGATGACATGGGTAGCCGCAATGTAGATGAAGACGACCACAAACTTCTTAACGACGAAACGATTGACGGGCATAAATGCTGGGTTGTTGAATCAACATCAAAAGATAGTCGTGATATATACTCGAAAAAGGTGTCATGGATTCGTCAGGATATGTATATGGCTGTTAAAGTGGAATATTACGACAAACAAGGTCAGCTGCACCGTAACCTTATTATATCTGATATTGTTAAGGTGGATAGTTTTTGGATTGAAAAAAAGATGCATATGACCAATTTACAAACCGATCATCAAACCGAAATATTAATAGACAATCCTAAATACAACATAGGCATTAGCGAAAGTTCTTTTACTGTTGCCAAATTGGAAAAAGGTGGAATTTAAGTCTGAAGGAAGAAGTTATTCCAGAATCCTGACTTCTAATTTAAAAGATAAATGAAAAATTTAATCTTCATATTGTTAGTTGTTCCTCTTTCGATGTCTGCACAAGAGGAAATCGACTTCAAATTCAACGGATTTGCAGATACATACCATGCTGTCCGTAGTCAAAATCCCTATAACTTTATGAGTTCCCGAAGCCGATTGCGTGCCGAACTGGAAGTAAATAAAGGTAAATCGTATTTGTTTGCGTCCTTAAATTCACAATACAATAGCCTTTTACCCGAACAGACAGGCATTGAACTTCGCGAAGCCTTTTTGCAATACACCAGTGACCATTGGGATTTAAAAGCCGGACGACAAATAGTAATATGGGGTGTGTCGGACGGAATGCGTGTTACCGATATTGTGTCTCCAATGGATATGACCGAGTTCCTTGCCAGGGAATACGATGATATTCGTATTCCTGTAAATGCCCTAAAACTGAAATATTTTAATTCTAAACTATCGGCAGAAGCAATCATTATTCCCATATCATCCTATTACATTATCCCTATTTCAGGCAATAATCCGTGGTCTATGCTGCCACCTATGGAGGATTTGCATTATGAGACGAACTTAGAAGAGTATCCTGAAAAGACCATAGAAAACAGCGAGTATGGTGGAAGATTATCATTTTTTCTGTCAGGCATTGATTTTAGTGTGGCTGCATTACATACCTGGAACAAAATGCCTGTTTTGAGTTACGGATATTCATCTAACAATGACACCATTTTTGTGAACGGACAATACAATCGCATGGATATGATTGGAGCTGATTTTTCATTTCCTCTGAGAAAGTTTGTTATACGTGGCGAGGTTGCAGAATATTTTAGAGAGTTACAGGAATCAAATTCAGCCGAAAAGATTAAACGAAACACAACCAACTTTATATTGGGTATTGATTGGTATCCTGGAAAAGATTGGACTGTTACTGCACAATATTCGCATAAGTTCATCCCCGATTATACAGAAGATATTTCTACACATAAAAACACAGCTATTGGTACAATGGGCATTACTAAAAGTACTATCCAAAACACCTTAAAGCTTACTAGTTTTATCTACTACGACCTTACCAATAGCGGTATCTTTAACAGAACAAGTGCTGATTACTCATTAAGTGACCAAATACACTTGTTGCTTGGATATGATTGGTTTGATGGAAACGAAGGAATGTTCGGGTATTATAAAAACAACACAGAGGTTTGGGTAAAGGCGAAGTTTAGTTTTTAGTGTTCATAATGTATCATCAATTCTTACTAATAATTATTGATGATACATTAACGATAATAGGACTATATAACAGACAGACAATTTATTATAACATAAATACTATTGTTATTGTTCTTTAGCGTTCGTTCTAAATAGTAATTGTTAAGTATTGTTCAGTGCTTTCTTTCACTCTAAATTTGTTTGAACAATTTAATAATCAAAAAATGACCAAAATGATAAAAATTCAACAAGACTTACAGGGAATGAGGGTATTAATGCTGGGTACATTTAATATGCTTACCGAAGACTGGATGCAAGAAAAAAACACATAGAAAAATAGTATTGAGAAAATAAAAAATAATTAATCATGGAAAAATCAGCAATCTTTTTTGGCTCCAATGGCGGGGCAACAGAATCAATAGCAAATCAAATAGCGAAAAAAATAGGAAATGGAATTGAAGTCCTTAATGTAGCCAATGTTGATGCTGCCGATGCTGAAAAGTATACAAACATAATCCTCGGGACATCTACTTGGGGTATTGGTGACTTACAGGACGATTGGGAAGGCTTTTTACCCAATTTGATAAAAATAGATTTATCGGGCAAAACCATCGCATTATTTGGTTTAGGCGATGCCAGCTCCTATGGCGATTCATTTGTAGATGGAATTGGAACTATCTATGAGGAAATCAAAGACAAAGGTTGTACCCTTGTTGGTCAGGTGGAAACAGACGGCTATAGTTTCGAAGATTCAAAAGCTGTGTATGATGGGAAATTTATCGGTTTACCACTTGATGAAGATAACGAAAGTGACCAAACGGAAAGCCGTATTGATAATTGGTTAGAACAAATCATACCCCTGTTTAAATAGCAATACTTTTCTCGCAAAAGTGTTTTTTCTTTTACCATGTCCTCGTTCTTAATGTAAGAACAGGGTGGAATTCACATAAAATTCGGTATAACATTTATTTTTAACTGGTTGGTAAAACAAAAAACTCCCCCTATTTGAAGCAATTATGGTTTTAACTTCAAGACAAAAAGGACTGTCTTTTTCAATAGGAGGAGTGAGAATATATTGACCTACGAAAAAAATAATAAGTGGTTATCACCTCATATCTATCATTTTGATTTACTGGTATTCTCCACAATTTATAACCGTCTTGGATTTATCCCTAATATTACAATTGTATCGGAGATCACAATTCACGCACAAACCTTTAAACTGAAACTTTTCCTGTGTATTGTTTTTCCTTTTAATTAAAATTTGCTCCATAGCTTTTAAATTTATAATCAATATGTCTTGTCTTACTGTTCCTAGGCTTCTTTATAGAATTTACAGAAACCACTTTTTGAAGAAATAGAGTATTTGAAATTAAAATCTTATTTTCATCAGATGATAACATAGTCACAAAAAACAGTCCCATATCAACAATTTTTCCTACAATAGTAATATCCCCGTCGAGTATAGAAATAGAATCACTAACCCTGGCCGGATGTGTAAAAAAAATTATTATACCTGCAGTGATATTGGACAAGTGTGACCATTGAGCAAAAAAGGCAATCCCTATAACCGTGAAAATAGATACAAAATAGAGAACCAAATCATTTGTATCTACCTCCCACACTCCCAGAAAAACAATTCCTGTAATTAAGAAAAGCAAAAAATTAATAATTTTTACTATAATAGCTTTTCGTGGAGATTTAAATTCAAATTTCCGAATAGCGCTTTTTATTATCCTATTAGAAATTAATTTTATAATTATAGCTGTAACTACAACTGAAATGCTGATAATTATTTTACTTGTATTTAGTATCAAAATATTTTCTTCCATGTTTATTTTTTCTTTTTATAAATTGTGGAAGTATTATCTAATTATTATTCAAATCATTATTTAAAAATCTATATTATGAATTAATACATATTAGAAATACGAAGAATTCCTGCTTCATTATATATATGAATATTGCTTCCTCTTATAAGCCAACCTAAAGCCAGACCAATATTAACTGAATCTAAATTTGTGCGATTTTTTATATTTTCAATATCAGTATCTCCCAAATCATCAATCAAGGTTATAATAGTAACAACATTTGCAATAATTTCTTTTATTTCCATTCTAAATAATTTCTCTTATAAATTTTCTGTTATTTCCTTATAATAGTTGCCAAGGAACAATAAATTTGTATTCTTCTTTAGAGATAAATCTTGTTGTATTATTTTCTTTCAAATAATTTTTTCTTCCAATTGAAAATTTTTCCATGCCATTCTTATGAGTTATATACCCAACTCTTAAATATTTTTTTTCTTTCATAATAATTTCTATTAATAATAACCCTTATACATATCAGTGTTTAGGATTGAACATTGATTATTTTTTTATAAAAATGAAACTATTAGTATATTATTTGGTTTTCTTATACCAAGAATTCTCCATGTGCTTCTGGTTGATACTCTATCTTTCTTATGGTTATTTCCACTTTCCCTTTAGGAGCATCAAATAAAACTTTATCGCCAACTTTATAGCCCAATAAGGCGCTTCCTAGCGGGGAAAATACGGAAACATTACCGTTCTTAAAGTCAGCCTCTTTAGGGTACACAATTTTAAGCGTCATGGTCTGTTTTGTCTCCTTGTTAAATACTTGTACTACAGAATTCATAGTAACAAACTCAGGGGCTATTTTTTTTGAATCTACCCTGTTTGCTCTTTTAATTTCATTAGCCAAGTATTCCAGGTTTTTAAGTTCAGTACTTTTCTCAATTCTGGCAGAACCAATAATTTTGCTTAATCTTACATAATCAAGCTCTGTAATTAATATCTTTGTTTCCATAGTTTTTTATTTTTATTTATATAAATACAGTTTGTAACAATAATTATTACAAACAAAATAAATACTGATATTGTGTATTTATCTGATTTTAAGCCTTATAAATAATATGCCTTTTCTTTTTCAGGCTGAAATATTATTTTTTCAATTTGAAGTTTATGAGGATTATTCCCATGCTTAACATATACATAGTCCTTTTCTTTTTTACCAAGGCATGCCATGCCAATCGGACTATATACAGAAATGTCATTCTTTCCATTAAGGTGACTCGGAAGTACTATCTTAACCAGTTGTTTCTGCATTTTTTCACTTACAAGAATTATTTCTGAATTTAAAGTGACAATGTTAAAAGGAATGTTATCAGAATTATATTTTTTACTATTTTCTGCTAATAAATATAGCCTATGAAGACCATGGGGAGATACGTGAGTTTTCCCCAAATCATCAGTAATTAAATTTATCAGGCAGTTGTAATCCTTGAAAGTCAAATGCCTATCTGTGGATCTCTTATTATTTATACCTACCATAATTTTAAATATTAACTAATTACTATATAAAATCGCATCCGATTATACATACATCGGATACGATGTAAAATTAACCCTAATTTTTAATAAAGCCAACTTATTTCGATGTTTTAAATCACTTATTAGTACATTTTCGACGTTTTTATAATCGTATTCGATGTAATTGGCTTATTATTATATTTGTATTAAAATGTTTTTACCAATGGAAGGCAAATACAAAATAGTAAAGCAACTGATAGATTTATGGGAAAACTTTGAAAACGAGTCTCTTGAAGAGCATAATTTACTCAATTTCTCTGAATGGATGGTTGAACAAATAAAGGAGAAATCAATTCGTAATACGAAGCTTGAAACAAAAAATGATCAAAATCTCAAATCAGAAACGGAAGAATACATTAGTAAATTAGACTCAAAAACCCAGTTTCAGGAATATATTATTAGAATTGCCAGACTTGAAGATTTTTATATTAGAAAATATTTGGTTGATCTACCACTGAATTCCAGACTGGAATACCTTTTTTTGTATACTATAGATAACCTGGAAAAAGCCAGGAAAACCGATTTAATAAATATCCACCTGGTAGAATATACAACAGGTATGGATACTATAAGAAGGCTCGTAAAGAATCAATTTATCAATGAACTTCCAGATACTGGAGACAGGAGGGCAAAAAACCTTGTACTTACTGAATCGGGCTCAGCTCTGCTTAAAAAAGCAAATAAACGTATGGAAGAAGCCAGAAACGCATTTCTGGCTTGTATTAGCCCTAATAAATGGAAAAAATCTATGCCTGTATTGAAAGAGATAAACGATTTCCATAACAATATTTACCTAAACCATTATGATAAGCCGTTTGCAGAAATCTCTAACCTGATGGATTCATTGAAACACTTATATAAATAAGTTTTATGTTAAGTTTTTGGTATAATTAAGGATAAGCTTTGTCTTAAATATATTAATATTTCTTTCTTGTTAGCGAAAACAAAGCAAATTAATACAAATTAGACTTTGATGAATGTTTCATATAATACAAGGCCATAAATATATGTTGAGTTATTGCCTTTTTGTGAAATCAGCAAATTTTATTAAACAGAAAAGTTTTAAAGGTGTTCTATTTGCAGGATATCTTTTCAGAACGAAAAGTAAAAATGAGTAATAAACTAAAGATGAAAAAAAGCTTTCTATATATTGATTAAAAAAAATCAGAAAAAATGAGAGCCTCGAGTTTGCCGGCAATTCGGATTTCTTTTGGCATAATATTTATTTGGTTTGGAATATTAAAGCCAAAAGGAGTTTCATCAGCAGAAGGGTTATTAAAAGCCTCTGTAGAATGGTTACCTTTAGGTACTCCTGATTTTTGGATTAGTTTAATTGGTTGGTGGGAAGTGATAATCGGTATCTCTCTTCTTTTTAATAAAACCACAAGAATTGCAATTGCTTTATTATTTCTGCAGATGGATGGAACTTTTATGCCACTGTTTCTGTTAACGGAAGTTAATTTCCAACAAGGAAATGTTTTAAAACCGACCTTAGAAGGACAATACATCATAAAAAATCTAATGATTATATCGGCTACGTTGGTATTGGAAGGCACATTATATAAAAAAAGATTAATCAGTAAAAAATAAAAACCTTATTTGTTAATCTCTTTTCTATAAACAGACTTTAAATGTAATTATAGTTTAAGGGAAGGAAATAGTTGTTGGATTGAAGTTCTTGAAATTTCAGGAAATCCCCCCCCTACAAAATCAAAATAAAGGTCATTCAAGTATATTGTTGAGTGTTAATCTTATACTCCCCAACCTTCCCAAACCTATTCTTCTCAACATTAACAACCCCATCTTCAAAACGAAGGACTACATCACACAAATGTTCCCATTTCTTTTTGCCGTAGAAACTTCCCTGCTTGTTGGTTTGAAGAATATAGATAAAAGAAACTTGTGGGTACTGTTCCTGGATTTCTTCCAGCTCTTCGGGTTCCATGCCCATCGAGGTTACACTATCAAGAAACACTACTTCATGTTCCTTCAGAGAAGATGGCATTTTACCGGTAACCGAAAGGTTTTGATTGTAGGCGTTAAATAGCTGGAGCTTGTCTTTTAACTTGTTTGAAATCTTTTCTTCATCAGCTACATAAAGTACTTTTCGTTGAAGCTCTTTGCTGAGATAGGTGGCAAATTTGATTCCGAAAGTTGATTTCCCTTTTCCTCCTGGTCCATAAATCATCACATGAAAAGGTTCTTCCGGATCTCCAATTATTTTCTTCCATATTCCGGTAAACCCCATGTGCCTAAAAACAGCTTTTTGAAGGTCAAGCGACGAAACTACATCGGTACTTTCAAATGGATTGCCAATTCCATTATCCGGGACTGATATTCCAGCTATACCGGCTAATCCTCTCAATTCAGCATCTTTTATTTTGATATCGTCTTTTAATAGGTAGTTGTTAAGGGCTTTTTGTACTGTTTTAATTTGTGAATAATATGGGTCATTGGATTGGATTTTCTCTTTTTCAATCGCCTTGTCAATAAGCTCTTGAAGTTTCTCCACTTTCTCTTTTGTTTCTTTTCCATAAAGCCCAATAAACCTTTTTATGTAGGTAACTGACAATCTTACTTTTTTATCACCTACTAAGTTTTTAAGTTCCTCTGCTTTTTTGGGTACCAAGGTAAACTTAATTCCTTCAGCTTTTTCTGGAAGTGCATTGTAGGTACTAACCAGGTTGTTTTGAATATCAACAATAATATCAGCGTATTTTGATGTTTTGCGAATTTTCTTTTCAGTAATCGCCCTCTGCAATGCCTTGATGAAATTCAGCAATTGGTCTTTCGTTTTAACCTTGCCATCTAAAAGAAGATAGCGTTTAATGAACCGTTCTTCCAAAGAAAAATGTTCAACCGGGATTATTGGCGTTTCTTTCTTTGATTTCGCAGTTTTCTGAGCAGTTTTTTTTCTAACAGTAGGTTTCTTTTTCTCTGATTGAGGGTTTGGTTCAGTCTTTTTCTGAGAATCCGACTTAGTGTTTTCTTTTGGACTGCTCTTTTTGCTGGCTATTTCATTTAGTTTTAGCACAAAAGTATCTATGTACTTTTTTATTGTATCGTCTTCTGAATACAAGTCAATATTCTCTTTGATAAACTCAAATTCATCCTGGTTCAGTTCTTTAGGCAGTTGAATATTTAACTTAGGATACTGCTCAACTATATTGCTTACTGTAATTTTCATAATTTTCTGATTTATGCGTCCAACAATTGAAGTAATTTGAGTTTAGCCTGGGCTTTGACTTTGGCAATCCGGATTCGTTTCGATTTGTCTTCGTAATTTGAAACTGGTTCCGGGGGCAATTCGGAATCTGGAATAATACAAACTTGTGGGTCGATATCAGGAAATTTAAAACTTAGCAGGTGGGTTAGCTTTTTAAATTCTTCCACACGTTCATCTATGGTTTTGCCTGATATTTTCATAGCCGATTTTTTATCCTGTACACCCCTTTCTACTTCTTTTTTGTGCTTCTCAGATTGTATTTCTTTCAGGGTTTCAGTCTCTTTTTCTAAATCTCCCTGGTAATCCTTTATTACTTTGTCGATGTCATCATCAACAGTATATCCTTTACTGGCTAAGATAGTTCGTTCAGCTTTCTTAACTACTGCAAGGCTTTCTTTAAAGTAGTTAATCGAATAGGTTTCGAAATACATAAACCTTCTTTGAAGTTTTCGGGCAATAGCCAATAGCTCCCGGTCATCAAAAGGAGTTTTCTCCAAAAACTTTGTTAGTTCATCATACAGCTCAATATCCTTTTTTATTTTGTCCCTGTTTTCCTTATCGAGTTTCTTTAACTTTTCTTCGGTAGGTTTGATGCGGATATATTCAAAGTCAGCCATTTCGGTAGCTTTCCTTTTTACTGCATCTTCAACTTTGGTTTTATAATTCTCATACTGATTATAGTATCTTTTGAAATCTTTAAGCGTTGATATGTTGCTCTCGATAATAGTGATTTTACGTTCCTGTATTTTGATTTCCTTTTTAAGGATTGTCGCTGCTATTGCTGATATGTCAGTGAGTAATGCGAATTTCACTTCTTCCGGGTCGAGGCTTTCTAAGTCAAGTACATTGCCTCGGTCTCCCCGATACCAGATATCATTTATCCTGCTTGTTTTTTCTTCCAGTTTTTGAAAAATGAAAACATCCATTGAATCCTGAACCAGTGGCATTACTATGCGGACATAACCATATTCGTTTTTCTGTCTCCAGATACGTCCTTCTAATTGGCGAATATCAGTTGGGTTCCAATCGGGATATAAGTTATAAATGGCTGTTCCTTTTTTTTGAAGGTCTATGCCTTCACGGATTGTTGCTGTTCCGATAATGATTTTACATGCACCATCAAGGAATGCCTCTTTAATTTTCTCCTTTTTGTTTTGGGATACCGAACTGTCAATAATTTCAACTTCATCAACCTTGTACTTGTTCCATTTCACCTCCCTTTTATATCCCACTTCTTTTTCAAGATATTCTTTGATATATGGAAAATAATCCCTTCCCCTGTTCGAGTAGATTACCTGACCGGAAACCGATTCTTTCCTTTGCTCGTGGAATTCTTTAACCGAACGGATGCACTCAATGGTATACAGGATTTTGGGGCTTTCTTCAACAAACTCCTTGTAACTTTCAGGTGGTATATTATCGAATAAGGATGGGTGAAAAGCATTATTAAGCGAATAGTTCATTGCTTTCAATATCTCACCACCTTTTGCCGTAGCAGTACGGGCATAACTTAGGATTGCATTTTGGTTTTTTCTCTGGCGGTCAGTCATTCTAAGATAAGTCAATACCTGTCTGTTAGATGGTAATTTCTTAATGATTCCATCCTTTATTTCATTGACCTTTGGAAGGTTTATCTTACATGGTCTGCGAACACCGGCTTCATCACCAGTTTTATAGTTGATGTGATTATAAATGAGTTTTTGAAGGAGTAAGCGATTGTTAAACGATTTGACAACATCCTTTTGAACGATTTCTTCTTTGTAATTCACCACATCTTCGGTTGTTTCCAATACATGCCGTTCAAAGAAATCATTGATGTTGTATATTTTCATATCATGTAATCCCTGGTAAGCTACCAAAGACAACATAGAATAAATCTCAAGTGGTGAATTGGTAAACGGAGTAGCTGTTAGAAGCATTACATTCCGGCCAAACTTACGTTGTAAATAGTTAGTCAGAAAAAAGGCTTTGATACCTGATTCAGAAACGGCTCCCTGCATACCAAAGCGTTTATGTCCTTCATTATTTTTCTTGACTCCGGCAAAGATATTCTTGCAATTGTGTGCTTCATCAATAACAATGTAATCAAACCCTAATATATCAATGTCGGCAACGGTATCCTTCAATCCTACACCAATTTTCTCGCGGTATTTCTGATATTCAATTTCTGTATCACGGGCTGATTTATCTACATTGGATTGGTGAAGGATATTAACCAACTCATAAAATAGCTCGTTGGCTACCTGGTTGCCAAATCCAATTTTCTTAAATCCTTCATAAGTAACCATAGTAATGGATTTCTCTGGGACAGGTTTTGAAAAATCAATATTCTTATCCGTACGATAACTTACTTTCGGTTTACCATCTTTAACTTCAATTTGAATGTGTTTACGGGTGTAGGAAGTACCCAGGTTATACCAATCATTAATGATGATTTTTGTGCCCGACAAAATCCCTTCTACAAAGTTCCCTTTATCATCATTTGAGCCAATGATTTCATTAATCCATTTTTTATAAGTTGGATTGGGAACAATTATAAGAGGTCTTTTACATTTTCCTGATTGCAACGAATTAGCTATCTCAGCAATGGCTGTAATTGTTTTACCAACTCCGACATCGTAAGCAATTATTCCTGAGCCAACCATTTCCATAAAGGCAATCCCCTCACGTTGGGCAGGTCTCAATTCAAAATCAAAATTTTGGAAACGAGAGCTGGCTTCAAAACCAATGGGTATTTTGTGGTGAGCAATATTACTCTGGCCATTGTACATTCTGTTCCAGGTAAAATCGAGTTTCTGTTGTTCATCGAAGCCTAATGCTTCATGTAGAAAGCGGTCAAAGAGGCGTTCTCCTTCATTACGGGTGGAACGTTTTAATTCTGCTTTTTCTTCAGGGGAGCTATCTCTCGGTGCATTATGGTTGTCGAGATAGTAATAAGTGATATTGTATGCGGTGCTTTCTTCAAATTCACTACGGTCAAGACTTCTTAACCATGTTTTAAAAGCAGAAAGCAAAGTTGTTTTGGCATCCAGAACCAAGCCGGTTTCAGCCCTTAATTCTTCAATGCGGGTATCTATTCCATCTTCTTTGTTCATGGAAAATTTTGATACTGATAGAATTTTGGGTCGTTGTTTGGGGTCAGGATTTGTAATCGAAAGAAGTTCGGGTTTACTTTCTTCAATTACTTTTTTATGGTTCTCAAAGACTAACTTTCCATAAGTATCTATAATATTTTTTTCGTCCTTTTTCAATTCCAATTCACGGTCATACATATTGCCATAAGCAAACACAGGGTAAGGTAAAAGTTCGCCACTGAGATAAAACAGGACTCCTTTTTTTACTAGGTCGTTTAATTTTTCCGGGTCTGTCTTGATATTGCTGAAGCTATCCTTGATATGGTTAATGTCTGCCATTTTAATTCCCTCACTGTCCCTGAAGAATTGGTAAGTGGTTGTGTCATATTTGTGGGTTTTGTTAATTTTCTTACCCAAAACAGTCCCAGTTGGCACGTATTTTAAGTCCCTGAAATGATTGTCTTTTATAAGTGTTCCTTGTTTGGCTATTAACAGGTTTTCACTTTGTCCGGAGCTGGAATCAATGAAGTATTTCTCCCAGCCATTCATGGGAATACCTATGGAACGCCTGTACCAAACCCAGGCGCGGATTTCATCATCAGAAATACCGGCATTATAAAGCCGAACCATATCATTAAAGGATAACATTTTCTTTGTAGTCTGGGGAAGCTTGCCCAAACCGTTTAATTTATCAGCCCGTTTTAAAACTTTGCTGATACTGACCCTGTTTTTATTGATAAGCTTGCTATAAAAATCCGGCAATGCACCGAGATTATTTGCTCCTGATAATCCTTCTATGTATCCCATGATTCAGACTTTTAAAAGGTTTAATAATTTTAGTTTTGCTTCTGCTTTTGCCCTGACTATCCTAGCCCTACTACTGTTCGGTTTAGGCTGAATTGTTCTATTTACAGTTTTTAATATATCGGTTTCAGAACCTTTTACCGAAATAGGAAATTCCCTGCTTGTCGTGATAGTTTCTTTTCCTGCAACCTTTCCAGGGTGGATTAGGAACCAGGTATTAAAGCGGGTTATTTCTGAAAATGATAATGGTTGCTCATTGCCACTTTGTACCCAAGCTTTTAGGTGTTGCCTATATGCTTCATCGTAGCGGTTTTTTAGTTCGGAGGGTACAATACCGTTTCTAAGCAGTACAGAAAAATTGTTTTTCTCTGACCGGTCTCCGCCTTTTTCTTCAATAATTATTTGCTCAATTGCATCAAGGCGGGCTCTCCATTGTGTGGCATCTCTTTGCATTATAGTTCATTCTCTATTTGTGGTATAGAAGCCGATGGTGTAATCCTATCACGGATTACAAGATTTATTATTCTTTGCTCAATATTGCGGTATCCGCTTTCGGTCTGGATTAACCTAAATACTTCTGGTGCATTGGAAGAATTGACTTTACTCAATTGCTCAAATATCTCTTGTCTTAACTGCTGTTCAATGGTTTGTTCTGCTGTTCCCAATCCTTCCAATATCCTTTCGGTATCTGCTATTGAGTAATAGCCGTTATCTTTGGTAACAATGATATGGTCGAGTAAATTGAGCTTTAAAACTTTTGCTGCATTCTTTAAATCGGTCGTGATTTTTCTGTCAGCTTCTGAAGGATTCGGATTATTTGATGGATGGTTGTGAGAAAGCAGAATAGAACGTGCCATTGCTTTAACAGTAATTCCAAGAACCATAGGTATATCAATCATTGTCCCGACAGGTGTACCTTTAGTGTGTTTATAATACCCCAGAACATTTAAGGAATTATCAAAGAAAAGGATTACCATTTGTTCCTGAATGGAAATATCCCTTCCATAGATTTTTTTGAGCAGTTCATAGGTGCTTTTACTATCCTTGATTTTAGGTAATTCCTTTCCTTTATTATACCTCACCCTTATTTCCGGCACCTGAATCTTTTCAGCTACTCCATAGAGCAATATTTCTTTTCCTTCCTGATATTTAGCCATATTTATTTCCTCCTGAAAATGATAATATCGGTTGGTACTTGCGAGTTTTTAAAAACAGGTGGGAGTCGGTATGCATCAACCATTTTTGCAATTCGTTCTATTTCTTTCTTTTCGGAATTATAGGTTATGCCGTTTCTTAAAAAGTTACTGCTTGTCAGGTAAACCAATAAACCGCCCTTCTTTAGAAGCATTAAACCATAATACATAAAGAACATCTCAATTTGTGTCATCCTGGGTTTTCGGAAGTAAGAACTATACTGGTTCTTGTATTTCCCATAAGGTGGATTGCCAATAACCAAACTGAAAGGATACTGTTCTAACCAGGTGAGCTGACCTGTTGGTATTCTGGATCTGAACCGGGGTGGATTCAGAAAGGCAGTTTCAAAATACCCTTCATAAATGGTTGCCTTTGGATAGGTAATTTCAGCAATCCGTTTGGTAATTGGATTAATCTCGAAACCCACTACTTTGCTTTTATCGGGGAATGGTTTGATAATTCTTCCTGTGGCAATGGATGGTTCAAGGATTGAACCACCTGAGTAGTCATAATGTACAGCAAGTTTATACATCAATTCACAAACAAAATCAGGTGTATAAAACTCATAAAGAACTCCTTCACCTTTTGCCCCTTTTGTGCCTTGCCCACCAGCTCCCTCATATTGATTAATAAAGGCAATATCCTCCTGTGAATAGTTTTCCTTTTTGCTATCCTTTGCCTTAATGAAATATTCAATCTTTTTATTTAGTTGGAACTGGTTCATTTCCTTAGTGTTTTTTCTTGAATTCTTTACCAGCTTCTTTCACACAGGTTTGCCATTTTTTGCGTGGATTGGCTTTGCGAATGCGCTTTGCTATTCGCATAATTTCGGAACCTTGTTTACTTATTTTGCTTTTGGTTGTTCTGGTTGCTGACTTTCGGGTTTTTCTTCTTTTTGTTGCCATGGTAAAATGATTTATTGTTAAACATATTTTTGTAGCCTGGATACTGCTAATTGATAAGCTTGTGGATTAAGGGCGGTTTGCATATCAATCCATTGATTTGAACCTTTTTTTCGGGTATACCATCTTCCTTTTTCGTATTTATAATCGTAAACCGTATCATGGTTTGTGATAATTGAGGCTCCACTTGTTGTAGTTTCCTGGGATGGAATGGTATACTGATTGAGTGAAGATGCTTTGGCTTTTCGACCAAAAAACAAAGCACTGGTCAGTAAGGTAGCCCCTGTTGTTATCAATATTTTAGCTGTTTTAGTTAGTTGCATCTTTGTTCAGTTTTGAGGTGATTACTTTTCCCAATTCGTTAATTCCCCTTTCAACCAGATATGAAATTGCGGGCTTGAATGGTTCTGGTACATTGAGTTTTTTGATGTAGTTATCAATGCTGTATAAATGCTCATTAATGATTTTAAAAAGGTTAGTGTCCTTTTGCTGATAAGCTTTATGTTTTAAAAGTTCAAGTGCCTTCCTGTATTCTAGGTTGACTTGCTGGAAGATGGAAGTATCGCCTCCCATATCCGGATGATACTTTTTGGATAAGTTTCGGTACTGAATCTTTATATCTTCAAGTGTACTATTGTTGTTTATGTTGAAATACTTAAAATCCATTTTAGCAACTTAAAAGGTTTTGTAATGCCAGTTTGATATTGGTTTTGAGCTTTATAAAAAGCGAAGTTTCTACACTATTTGAAGGAGAACCACATCCTTGAATATAGAGAGCTGTGGAAAGTTTAAAACTCTGGTTGTCAATAATAACTTTGTCCTCGTTATGAATGAAACTCATTGTAATATCAGTCCGCCTGAACAAGTCGTTAGGGAAATCAGCATATTCGCTGCATTTATCATATTTGAATAATCTAATCATGCTAGTTGCCAGGCTTTATCAAAATCGGTTTGGTTTAGGTATAATTTGCCATTCTCCTTAATGATAATGGCTTCAATTAACTTCTGAATGGTTCGCTTATCAAAAGGGACAGGATTGTTTTCAGGTACCCCAGTGTATTTCGAAACGAATCGTATGTAGTTCTCAGTATTGTTTTCTCCCGGAGGTGCCCAGCGGTTGATGATTTGCCGGGGAGTTTTATAGCCTTTTTTGAAGTAAGCCTTAATATTTAGAATAGCAGCCCGAACACCATAGGCATAATTGTAGAATTGTTTGAACCGACCATCGGTATTTTGGAAGTGCGGCATTTCACCTCTCCAAAGGGTTGTGGTCTTTTCTATATTTCCCGGATTATTATTTCTGATACCCCTGGGATAACCTACCAGCACTTCGGAACCTCCAAAGAAATTACTAAACACCGGAAGAAAGTCTGCTATATGGTCTTTCTCTTTGACAATAAGGGCTACCAATCCGATAACCCCTACGCCAATACCAACACCTAACCCTATGTTTTTATTAAAAGTCATCGTCTCTGAATATGAGTTTTGTGTATTTGTCCCTGTATTGAGCAGTAAAGTCTTCATTTGATACCAGTTTCACATCGTTCTGAGGTATATAAATGGTCTTTACACTACCCTCAGCCGTCTTAATCCGTGTTTCGACAAATGGAACGGTCATACCGTATCCAATATTCAACTTTTTAATATTCCCGGTAGCTACATGGTTAATGAAATAAAAGGGTTCGATTTTTTTTACACTCCCAAACGGGTACCAGGTAAACTTTTCATAAATCTTAGTGCCCTTTTCAATGAGGATAACCTTTCCTTTAACTGAGCTTTCCGTAAGTTCGGTTTGTGAGCTGTAGTCCACTCCTGAACCACCTTCAACATTGGAGTTTTGAATGCCACCGGAGTTAATGATGTTCATAAACTTCGTATAATCATCAGTGTCCAATTCTTTCTGCAAGTCCTTAATTAAGGAACGGTTGTAAAGGTTCTGGTAATCCTGTTGTACCTTTTTGAAATTGTTTATTTGTGCTGCAATATTGAAAATGGTTTCTTCCTTGGTACCATCCATCCAAATGAGCCATGAAGCGCCAGAAGGGTTCATTGCAGACCTTAAAAGTAAAGCTTGCTGTGATTCCTCGGTGAAACGCCTTTCAGTACGCTTCTCACGGAGGTTTTTAAAAATTTTCCTGCCTACTAAATATGCAACGCCAATACCTAAAGCACCCAAACCAATGGTGATGGCTTTTTCCTTCACTTCATCCAAACCATCTTCTGGTTGCTGAGTAATCTGCTCAGGAACCGCCTTTTTACTGGCTATTTTTTTTGCTATGTAGGCAGCAGGAATCATAATAACGTGATGTATTTACTCATTTTAGTGACCTTCTTAACCGGGTCTTTATTTACTTTTTTGGCAGCTTTCACCAGTTTATCATTGGGCATGTAGTTCATCATATTAATAAACATGTTGCTTATTTCAGCGGCCTCTTCAGGTGAATTGGCTACAATTTTAAAATTGGGTGTGTACTTTTCCATACTCGTGTATTTTAAGTTTATTCATCGTCCGGTTTTTCATCAGTATTTTCATTTTCCCGAATAAAACTTACCAGGTCATCCAGTTTTTCTTCATCCAGGCTTTCATCATCGTTCAGCAGATGGTAGTAAATCATTTGTACCTTGGATAGTTGATTTACCGGAAGGTTCGCATTGATTTGACTGATAGCATTCACTACTGGGTTTTCCTGGGCATCTTTGTTATCTATTCCATTTAAAGGCTGTACATCCTGCAACTGAGAACTGTCAATTGCTAAATCTTCTAACTCATCGTCATTACCAACCAAACCGGAGAGCTGTTCAAATGCTGTTTCACCAATGATGTCTTTTACCTTTTCCGGGCGCTTCACTACAATGTTTTTTACCATTGCTTCGGTTGCTGTGCCTAATATTGAACCCAGTACTTTGGTTACACTCAGGTTGCCTATTTTTAGGTTTTCAGGAATGTACTTTTGCAGGTCTTTCACTTTTTCAGAAAGTTCTTCATTGAGTTCGTACAGCTTTGTATTGTCCTCCTGTAGTTCTTTATTGTCAACTTTTAACCGCTCGTTTTCTTCAACCAGTTTTTTCTTTTCATCCTGTTCCTTCAGCAGTTGATATTCCTTTGCAATCTCGCTTCTAATTTCCTGCTTAAATCCATCAAGCCCGCCAAACATATCCAGTGGATTTGAACTACCGGGTTCTTTTGGAGTAAGGTTAGGTTTTGGCTCTTCCCTTCGTTGATTGGAATAATGGTTGGGTGGAAGTGTTATCGTATATCCACTATTGACCGAAATTTCAACAACACTGACAGGCTCCTTGACACTCTTGGCTTTTTGATTGAACTCTTCAATAATAATTTTATCTGCCTTGTATGTATTAATGGCTTCATTCACCCGGTTTCGAAATTCCTTTTCACCGGATATTCGTTCTGCTATTAACTGAGGATCCTCGAAAGCCTGGTTAATGTATTTCAGGTTAAAATACCTTGGTTTCTTGTCCAGCTCATATTGCCTTAACCTGTTGGCTATTTCGTCTATTTTGTTCAGTTCAATCATTTTGTTCCGGTTTTAGTTATTGTGTTGGGAATTACAATTTCTGTCATGTCCATGCTTGAAACCATGGTGATGATGAGAAAAACCAGAAATCAATTTTGGGGATACCCTTAAAAATTTAAGCTGAAAAGGAATGTAGTTACCATAATCCTTTAAATGGATTTTCAAGTATCTGGAAAATGTCTGAAACTTATGAAATGTAATCACTTCAAACTCGGCTTTGGTAATGGTAAAGAGATTACCGTGTGATTCTAAAGTTAGCGTAGCATTTAGGGGAATATCCAATTCTTTGTTGGTAAGGATAAGTATATCATTGTTCAGGTTTATTGTTTTTGATACTTCCCTGTACATTTGAGAGCCGACCTGTCCAATTTCCGGCAATATTTCAATTCGATTGATTTCTTTCTCATTATTTTCAATTGAAATCCATATCGGTTCTATCTGCCAATCGCTGTAACCTTTTACCGATTGCCTTATAATGTTTTGCAATATGTCGTTTGTTCCATACATATTATTTATCGATATAGGTTAGTATGAGTTTGATATTATGCTTAAATCGAAAGGCTGAAAGCGAATCCCTGTATATGATTTTCAGGTAGGTATTGGGTTCTACTTTCTTGTAGATAGGTAAAGGGTTTAATAAAAGCTGCTTGTTGGCATTGAAATTATTTTCTTCACTTTTTGTAAAACCTTGCAAACACTGAAAATGGAGAGGAACTGAATAAACCATCTCGCAACTACTGAAAAGCAATGAAATCAATCCTGATTTAAACTGACCTTCTTCCTTAAATCCATTAAATCCTATTGCTCCATTAACCGGAATGTAAGCCACTGCAAAAATGCCTTTTACGATATCAATCTCATCTTTTAGGGGGATGTTGACCAAAACGTTGTTTTGAGCATCCGGTAAATCAATGATATGTATGTATTCATTTTCGCAAATCATTATACTGTTGTTAAGAGGTAGAGATAAACTTTATAATCTTTGTCCTGAATGGGAGTAACTATTATTTCGCCTTCAATTTTTGAGTTTTTGGCTCTTAAATCGCATGGGTGAAGCAGGTAGGTAAATGGTATCAAATGTTTTGAAAAAATGCCGTTTGAAATGGTATCAGCATCAATAATCTCTTTTGTAACGAGTTGTCCTATCATTCCTTCAGGAAAGACAGATGTTTCATCAATACAAAGTTTAACCTGCTTTAATCGGTTGGTATTTCCAAGGAAAAAAGCCCCGGCAACTTTGTTATGACTTTGTAGTGTTTTTTCGTTAATAGGTATTTCTACATCACTATCAGAGCTTCCTTTGGGAATTGTGAAACCAATAACCTGGAACCTGTAGTTTGGGATACAAAAATTCGAACTAGTGTTCTTTCCAAGCAAATACAAAAACAACTTACCATTACTACCATTGGACGGCTCAGTATAATTTATCCGCACAGGCTTGCCTTTTGCTTCTGTTTTAACTGGGAAAATATACTCTTTAAAACCAAACTCAACCTTGGCATCCACATCACCATGATTGTATTTAGTAATTAAATCGGCATGAAAACCGGAAGGTAATATTTCCTTATCACCAATCCTTAATCTCAAAGTGCCGTGCCCAGCTGTTTTAGGGTTTGGATTGATAAGTGCAATCCCAATAACATCATGCATTGACGTTAGTGTATCAGTATCAAAGGAAACCATTTGACCGGCTCCCGGAATGGTGATTTCGATGATTTGTTGCTTTTCGATTTCCTTAAGTACTTGTTGATAATATTGATGTAGTGTTAGCATGGTATTCAGTTTAAAATCATCTCAATATGTTTAAATATTGTATATGCAATTTGTGGTACTATAGCATTTCCTGAAGCTTTCAAAGCATTCATAACATCCATTGTCGGGGGAAGCCCATCCTTGTTATGGAGTAATAAGGATTCAGCAAAGCTTTCCTCAAATTGCTCCGCAGTAATAATGTGTGAATAACATTTATCTGATGCTCTTCCCTTCTTTTGGCGGTTCGTCTTGTTACCATGTAAAAGTGTTTTGAATCCGTTGCCATTGGCGTAGGCAATAATCCAAACCCTGTCCCGTCGATGGTCTGCACCGACTGCACATGCAGGAATAACAAAGGGCGGCCAGCAGGTGTAGTTTTCATTCTCCAGGTCAGTAAGCACCTTGTCGAGTTCCATACCGATGATACCAGGAACGTTTTCAGCCACGATAAATCGAGGCCTGATTTCTTTGCATACCCTATACATCTCAGGCCAGAGATAACGGTCATCATCCTTGCCTTTTCGCTGCCCGGAGACACTGAAAGGCTGGCAGGGAAAACCACCTGATAGGACATCGATTTGTCCTTTGTATTTTGTCCCCTTGAAGTCTTTAATGTCGCCATATATGTTAGTTCCTCTGAAATTCATTTTCAATTTATTTCTACACCATTCATCTTTTTCAACCTGGAATACATTTTCCCAATTCATCCACTTGGCAGCCAGGCTAAATCCGCCAATTCCAGCAAATAATTCGGCATGTCTTATCCGCATGGTTTTTGGCGTGTGAGTTTAAAAATCAAATACAACACCCCACTGGTTCCATTATCAGGTTCGATATATTTTGCCGATACTGTTGCACCAACAGCCTTTTCTTCAAATGAATACATGTAATCATCTATCTCCCGGTTGATAATGGCATCGTTATGGTGATTGCTTTGCATCATCATAAAAGCCCTTGCATGAAAACCATTCGGAAAGATTTCTTCTCCTGCCACTCCCAATGCCAATGTTCCGTTACCATGGTCTCCACCAGGATGTAGCACGGTTACACCTTCAACTTTTTCATATAGCAATGGCAAAGCCTGTTCGATATTGACTTTCTTGCCGGCCCCCTCAATTACAATTTCCATAGGTAAATAGCATGTTTCGGTTATATGTTGCTTTCCACTGCTCATGAATTATTGATTTTTTTGGCAACAAGGTATAACCACAATTTTCCGGCTGAACCATTTGATGGCTCACGGTATTCAATATTTATAACCGAACCTTTGCCTTGTTTATGGACTGGCCATAGTACATCTTTAAGTACGATGTTCTTGTTCTCGTAATTCAGCGTAACAATATCCGCATGGAAATTATCCGGGAAAATTTCATCTCCATCTATTTTTAATCCAAACGTTCCGTGACCATGCGAACCTGCATTTTTAAACAGAACCACGCCAACAATTTCATCATGGTCGGTTTCTGTGGCTTTTGAAAGCTTAACTACACTTCCCGCTCCCTGAATGTCGATTTCAATAATTTGAAACTTTTGTATTATTATCTGTACACTCATTATTCTGTTCTTTCTGTTTGGTACTATCGTTTAATCATTGCCCTGCCTTATCTCTATTATTAATCAGGCTTAGCCTGTCAGAAATAGATAGATTTATACTGTAACTCTTTGTATTTGCCATTTGCCTGGGTTAGCCCTTTTTCAATATCGGGCATGGTTACCCTGAACTTGGTTTCGAGAATAGCCAGTATTTCCTGCATCCGTTCAAGTACCGTATCGTATATATCACTATTGGTAATATTGCAAATGGCCATACTTGCAAAGGCAGCACTTTGGGCGTGCCAGGAATTGTAATCCCTTATCAATTCATCCAGCAGTTCAATGTTCAGTTTACGCCATTCCAGTTCGCAATCCTGCTCGGCTTTTAATACCGTATTATGCACCAATCGTTTAAATTCAAACCGGTCAGTTTGGTTAATCCCTTCTGAAATGAATTCTTTAATCCTGTCATGATAAATGGTAAACTTTAGGTAGAGCATATCCTTGATAGCATCGGACTTTCCGGAACTGCCAAAATCCAGGTTTTTCAGGCGTACCAGGTTATAAGAGAAATAATCGTAAATGGGATGCCCCAGAAAATACTTTTTATCTAACCTGGTTTTGTCAGACTTAGCTCTTTTTAAAAGGATTGCATCTATCACTTTTGCTCCAAACTGAGGCGAAAGGATGAATGCCAATACCAAAATAAATATGGCAATAAGTATCGTTAGCCAAAGTGGGTTATCTGCTTTTACCAGGTTTTCTAAGAATTGAATTATATCTCTCATTGTGTAATTTTTTTAAATAAGAGGGGTGAGCATTTCACAAGGAAAATACACCCCTCTATCAGTCAAACCGGACTACCCTAATTTTTAATATTTTGCAATGGTTGCCCCAATCAACCGGAATTTCACGGCTGCATTGTTGGCCCCGATACCTGCCAGTCGTATCTCCGGTGAGATTTCTTTCAACGGTTTCAGGAATTTTGGATTATCCAGCTTGTAAAGTCCTTTCTTAATGTTGGTCTGGCCTTCATTAACAAATACTTCACAGCTAATTTCAGGGATTAACACATCCGAATCCTGTTCCAGTTGAAATTCGCCATTTTTGATTTGGGGAGGTAAATCAGCTTCGTAATTAGCCACCTGTAAGTGGTCATCATTCGTACCCGAAGCATCGGCACAATACAGCAGTTCAATGGCTGTAACCAGGAACCATTTGTTGGAATCGAGCTTGGCACTGTTCAGGTTGCAGATACCCACCTTCTTGTCATCACTCGATTCGAGCAATAACACGGTTTGCTTACTCGATATGGTTTTCATGGAGTAGATATCGCCATCCACGATTTGCAGTTTGCCCCTGGCCAGTGCTTTCTGGATTTCCTTGGGCAATTGCCCCATACGTTTTTCAAACTCCGCTTTTGCGGTAAGGTCTTTTGTTGCAGGAGGACGTTTCGACAATGCCTTGTAGGCTTTGCGTGTCCTGGCAACGAACTTTCGCCTACGGGGATTTCCCTTAGCGAGTGCGCCTAATTCGTCTATTGCTCCCTCGATTACATCGTCTGGTGCAACAATGACGTCTAAATCATTTTCGGGTTGTTCTAAAAGGAACCCTAAATTGTCTTCGTTCATAATTCAAAATTTTTAAAATTGATTTACTGTTATTTACTTATGGAATATCGGTGAAGTCGAGCTCCTCCTCAACATCCTTTTCTACAATGACTGGTGTTGGTACTGGTTTTGAAACTGGTTCTTCCGCGGATTCAATATCACCTGAAAACTCATCTTCATCATCGTCCGATGATACTTCCGACTCGTTTTCATAGTTGTCTTCGGGTCTGTCAGACGAAAGGATAATCTCCTTTTCTTCGGGGATTGCCTCAATTTGTGGAGCAGGGCCGGACACTTCTGTTTCATCCTTAGCCATGTTTTCAAGGTAGGCTTCTACTTCTTCCGATGGTTCTTCAATATCAAGAATGGGTAGGTCTAATGGGCGTGAGGCATTTTGCTCAATTGCCCTTTCAATGACACCTACCGGGGTTGGTTGTGGTGTGTTTCCCAAATCACCATCCGATATACCTTTCAGGATATCTTTTCCAAGAAAATCTTTAATAGCAATAAGACCGCCATTGGCTGCAAGTCCAATCCCTGCCAGTTTTATCTTTGGGTTCTTTACCAGTTGGTGTACCGACATACCCAAAGCAATATTTACTGCCGGTTTTAAAATGCGGGTCAATTTTGTACCATCAATCCCGAATAAGCCGCTGACCGTTGATTTTTTGCCAACGGCTTTTTCAACAATCATAGCAATGGGAACACCTGCTGCCAACCCTACCAGTATGCTAATAGGTTTGTCCAGGTCTTTTAAAATCTTTTTAGTATCGATATCTGCCAACGATTTGGCTTGTTTCCGGTTATAGTTTCTTTTTGTCTGTGTTGCCATTTTATTTGAATTTTGGTTATACCATTAATGATTTATTGTTTTTGCCTGATGTCTTTGCATCAAGCTCCTTTTTCTTCTTTTTTTGCCTGATCAACAGGATTGAACCAGCAATTACTGCTGTAGCTCCCAGGCCAATTAAAACAGCCTGTTTATTCGATATGGAAAAGCGTTGTGCCATGTTAATTCAGTTTAACCTCAATGATTTTTTTAGTTTTCGGTTTTGCCTTTGCAGGCTTCCGTGTATTGGGTTTTGTTCCGCTTACTCCCTGGCTTTTGGGTGCTGTTTTCTTTTCTGGTTCTTCTTTCTCTTTTGCTTTGAACAGGGCATAAGCCAAAGCACCGGCTCCCAATATCCCACCACCGATAAGCAATTTTTTCTTATGCTTCGACAAGAAACTTTTCATCACACTTTCCTTTACATTTCCTCCACCGGCGGTGTAGTTCACCGGTGTTAGCATAGATGTATTTATTCCGCTGTTCTGGTTGGTAGGAGCCAGGTTTTGTATGTCCATTCCCGGAACAGAATTACTGCTTGAAGTACTACTTTTCAGTTGGTTGGCAATAAGGTTTGAAAAATCTGTGTTAGGCTGACTTTGTGAAGATTGTTGTTGGGTTTGCACTTGTGAACTCCATTGGTCATTAAATTCCTGCTTACCGTTTTGTCTCCAATCTTTTGATGTGCCACCTGATTCTTTAAAGGATGACTTTGCCTCTTTTTTGGCTTTTTTCTTTAGCCTTATATCCTTCACCCAGCCCACAATTTTACTTATGAGTCCGGCCGCTGCACTTGCTGCTGCAACAGCTGCTCCAAGACCGCTTATATAGGGCTTGTTTTTACCGAGTAGAATGGCTTTTTTAAGTTCGGCATCGGTTCCACTAAATTCCTTTTTAAAGAGATTTCTTGTTTTGTTAAGGCTGTTCCTGATTTTGTTCCATTCTTTCGCATCAACACCTTCTGAATTTGCTGCTTTTTGCGATTTATATCCAAACGACAGTATGTAACTGACATTATTTTGGTTTTTGGCCAGTGAATTGAGGAAATCCTGTTTACGTTTCTTTTTATTGAGCTGGGTAACATTGATACCCTTCAGCCATTTGACCACTTGTTTAATCGGGTCTTGCAACTTGGGATTTCTCCTGGCTCTTTTTGGCGTTGTTTTTTTTCTTCTGTAACGGGTTTTGGGCTTTCTGCGTTTTTTAAACCTTAACCTTCTGCCATCCAGACCATCAAATGAATAGTCATAATAATAAATAGCATATTCTGGTTCAGTTCCTGAAAAGTCCTCGTCCGGTTCCCAAACCTGGTGGTCGTATTTGTATTCGTAAGCCGGATTTTCAGGTTCGTTTCCCGTAAATCCAAGGTCTTGCTCAAAACCATCCAGTTCCACAATTCCCGAAATACCACCATTCAATTCTTCAAACCCTCTCAGGTTTTTGCGCTTTCCGGAAAGGATAGCTTTTTTTAAGGCACTCTTGTTTCCACCCATTTTGAAAAACATGTTTTCAACTTTGGAGTGTGCCCTTTTTAGTTTTTTATATTCGTTTCGGTCAATGCCTTTTGCTACTGCTTGTTGCTCTGTCAGGTAAGCATATTTAAGTTTGTCGGATACTTTACCAACATTGGTTCTTAAAGCTGCAAGAAAAGCCAATCGCATAGGTGCAGCACTTACTTTCATCACACCTCTTGCGACTTTTTTGATACCTTTTTTCAAACCTGTTCCAACTCGTTTGAATAACCCGCCCGAAGCCTTTCTTTTTGCTCTTCGAGCTGTTTTTTTGGCTTTGCGTTTCGAACGTCTTGCTGCCCTTTTTGCTTTTCTTTTTCGTCTTCTTGATGCTCCTAAACCATCAACAGAGTAGTCATAATCAAATTCGGGTTCTTCAGGTTCATCACCTGTAAATCCAAAATCTTCTTCCCATTCCGGTTCTTCATAACGGTATTCGTATCCTGCAATTTCAGGTTCTGATCCCGTAAATTCAATATCGTCTTCCCAATCATCGGTTTCTCCAAAATACTTGTATTCAAAACCTGCCAGTTCGGGTTCAACACCTGTAAATTCAGTGTCGTCTTCCCAATCTTCATCATCATCCTCAAATCCGGCCAGCTTTATTTCTCCTTTGGCAATTAAATCATCTTCAATTTCGGCCAAACGGTCAATAGCCTCCTGGCGTTTGGGGGAATTCCAATACTTAATGGCATAATCAAGCATTTCAACGGCTTGTTTCGGGTCTTGAAAGTCAGCGATATAATCGGGATGCTTTACATAGGTATTTCTTAATCGTTTTAAATGTCGGAGCATTGCTGCTTCATCATCTTCAGTGCTTCCCAATCCATTGATTACGCCTTGCAAGTCTTCTCCAAAAGCCACTTTAAGTAAATCGTTGTCTACTTCGTTTCCTGCTAAAATTTCGATGGGTATGCCTATATTGGAATCTGTTCCGGCCAGATTTAATGCTTTCATATCATAATCTTTTTTTTGTGAATATGGTTTCTCGTAGTTGAATGTGTCCAGGACAGGGTCAATGGTTATATGTGTACCCTTTTCGACCGGGACAATGAGATAGATATGCTGATAGTTCGGTCGGTTATATTTTGTTATCCTGAATTCAAAAGGGATTTCAAGATTGTAAAGAATGGAGGCAATGAACATAGTAAAATCATCGCAATCGACACCGTATTTTCTGTCATGCCATGTTACAGCTGGTCTTCGGAGTTCTTCTACACCCTTACGGTCAAGGTGATACTGAATATGGTTATAACAGAAATCGAATATATTCCTGAACAGGTCTTTCTGGTTTTTGCTTTTCTTTTGGAGGTATTCCGCTAACTTTCGGGTATCTTCATGATAAGTCTTCACAACATAGCCGCACCAAAGTACGGTATCGTTAACATCACCATCGTTTTGTACCCTTTCGTTTGTGCCTTTTGGAGTAGGGAAAAGATAATTGTATTCGCTGCCGTCCTTAATTTTTCGCTTTCCGGCGGCAACCAATCCCAAACCTTCGAAAATCCCTGAAACTTCATCTATATACCCCAGCTCCTTGGCTTCTTCACCAAATCGTTGCTCAATAGTTACTTCAAGACCATTTACTACCGCAAAGATTTTGAATAGTATTTTTTGTTTGAATGTATCGGTAAGTTGGGTTGGATTGATACTGATAACATCAGTTAATAATCCGCTGGTTAAAAGGTTCTGTGTTGGAATGCGAATTTCAACATTGGTGATTTTTGAAATTGAATTCGGAGCAATTACTTTGGCACTTGTCATTGGAACAGAATAGCCCAATTCGCTTTCTCCGTAATATGGTTTTATTGAAGGAAGGCTTAGTGAAATTGTTTGGTTGGAAGGATTAACGAATTCCAGGTCAAGCACCAGGGTGATATATTGCAATCCTTTATTGCCAACATTTAACCGGGTGATGTTAAAGGTAAGTTTATCGGCGGTATCTTTAAAGTTGGCAAGCTTGGTAAGTCCCCATGCTGCCAGTCCTCCACCGCCAATTATTAAACCGTATTTTATGAAATCTTTATTAGCCAAAATTTTGCGTTTTGACTAATATACGCCTGTAATTAAGGGGCTTGGGAGGTTGTGGAGGGTTGTGGGAGGATTTAGGGTTATTTTGGAGGTTTTGGCGTTTTATGTATTAAAAATATTGTAAATCAATTCATTTTATAAAGTCAATTTTGTATTTTAGACTTATTTGTCTAAACATAAATTTCTAATGAAAAGCGTAGAATTTGGAGCTTACATAAAAGCATTACGTGAGAAAAAAGGTATTCCACAAAGAAAAGTTGCGCATGCAATTGATGTGGATACAAGCACCTTATCAAAAATGGAATTAGGCGAAAGACAAATATCTGTAAGAATGATAAAGCCTTGGGCTGAGACTATAGAGGTAAGCTTTAAAGAGTTACAGATAAGATATATCTCCGAGAAAATTAAAATTGATTTTCACAAACAACCTTACTTGAAAGAAGCTCTTGAAATAGTTATAAAAAATCTTTAAAACCCTAAATATGAAATTCAAATTCCTTGAAGCCAATAACGGAGATGCAATATTAATTCATTTTGCAGAAGGTATCAATAAACGAAATATTTTAATTGATGGAGGTACAGGAAATACTTATTCTCAAAAGCTTCGAGGAAAGCCAACTCCCAAAGACCTGTGCAAAGAGCTAAAAACCATTAAAGACAAAGGGGAACATATTGATTTATTAGTTCTAACTCATGTTGATGATGACCATATAGGTGGCATTCTTAAATGGTTTAGCAAAGATAAAGACGCTCTTGATTTGATTAAAAATGTCTGGTTTAATTCAGGGCGAACAATTAAAAAGGAACTTGAATCTGACTACCAGAGAGAATATGACAACTCTATTGAATTTGATGATACCTCTTCATTAAATACAAGTATTGGACAAGGAGTGAAATTTGAAGATATAATCCAAAGTAAAACTGGGATTTGGGATGAAAGGATTATCAAGGCGGGGCAAAATCTATCGCTGTTTGGAATTGAATTTCAAATTTTATCACCTGATGAGGAAAGACTAAAAGACCTTCTTGGCAAGTGGGAAAAGGAAAAGCCAGATTCTTTGGATACAGCATCTCATAAAAATGATTACGACAAAACATTAACACAACATATTCAGGATGACGTTTTTGAAGAAGATTCATCAAAACATAATGGTAGCTCAATCAGTTTTATTCTTACATACAAGAATAAAAACTATTTATTCTTAGCCGATTCTTTTCCAACCATTGTTGCATCAAGTCTTGAAAAGTTAGGGTATTCAGAACAATCACCGTTAACATGTGAGTTTGTTAAAGTTTCGCATCATGGTAGTAAAGCCAATAATAGTTATGAGCTTTTAAGATTAATTGATTCAAAGAAATATATCATTTCCACCAATGGAGAAAAACATTCACATCCAAACAAACAGTTATTAGCGAGATTGATAAATCATAATAACAATTGCGAGATATATTTTAATTACCCAAGACTAATTGAGGACATTTTCTTAAAAGAAGATTATGAATCCTTTCCTGTATTTAAAGCTTTAAAAACTGTGGATACATACTAATAAAATAGATGACTAAGGATAAGTTACCATATTATACCGTTATCGTAAATCTAGGAAGTGGCTGTTTATTTCAACCAGCTTGCGAGGATTACAGTTATGTTTTAACTGCAAAACATGTATTAAATGGGGGTGTGAATACAATTGAAAGACAAACGGTAAATAATGACGGCACTATTAATCATGAAAAATTCGATATTATTGGAACTCCATACGTCCATCCCGATAATAATAAAGATGCTGCAATCATTAAAATCACTCCCGCTAAAGATATTGACTTCTTACTTAGAGATGATTTATCGCACAATAGTTTCCATAGTTATTTTCTATGCGGTCATCCTAAAGCTAGAGAGGACAATGAATTTTCATTCCGAGAGAATGAACTTACCATTCAGCATCGACAACAGCATGGTTATATTGAAGGTGAGTTGGCAAGGGTTGCACTACATCATGAAGTTATTGGGCAGTCCGGAGGTGGAATTATTAAGATTGAGGATAGCTGTTTTTTATTAGCAGGGATACAAAAGAAAATGTCAACCGCAGATGAGAATGAATCTTTAGGAAGAATTGAATTTGCTCCATTATCCTTTTTTGATGAAATCATTGAAAATAATTCAAATGAACTTTCACCATTATATCCTCCTTACGTAGTTTCTTTCTCAAATTTGACCAAAGAAATCTTTACACTGGATAATCTTGTAGTAAAAAGAAAATTAATTCAAAATGAGTTACTTGTTATTGCACGTCAGTTGTGCAGTGATTTTAGCCCTGAAAAAATATTAGAATTATTTGGAAATTCTCTTCTTGCTCACAATTGTAACCCATCGCTTATTAATCATAAATCATTATGGGTATCATTTTTAGAGTTAATGACCATAAACCAATTACATTCAGAAAATAAATTGACTTACGATGAATTAAAAGATATGCACAAGAGAAGAAAGCTAATTTTAGTAGATACTGATGCATGGACTAAAAAGTTAGAGGACATTTACAGGTCTGATTTATCGGATGTGGAAAAAGGAGGAACTGTTGTTGTTTGTGCCACAAGAGAAAAAATAACCAATAAAGTTGAAATATCACCAGCTGAACTTCCTTTAATAGACATTAGTGTGTCTTTTAGCGAGATGAATATTAGTAATACCATAGAAAATCCTTTTAAAGATTTAAAGCTTGCTAATTTGTATAAATTTCAAAGCCACATAATTAATAATGTTGCAGCTTATAGTAGTGCTACAGGAATGACAATTAAAAAACTATTAAAAGATGAAACCGAAAATACACTATAATGAAATAGGAAATACTAAATTTATTGAGATGGTAAAGAATGCTTTCCCTATTAGTTATTTATCTGTCGGAGAGATTTCTTGGGGAGGCAATATCTTAATAGCGGTTGTGCAATTTAAAAACCTTGATTTTTTTAAATCGCAATGGAAGCATTTTAATAGCTTCATTTCTGCGGAGGTACTTTCTTTAAAAAAGGATGAATTTTCAAAGTGGAATTTTTATGTTTTTTATTTATCGAAAGAAGCTGACAAAGAGCTTAAATATGAAATTGAAAACAACAAATTTAGTAGTAGGAAAATTGTACTGGAAGATTATCCAAGTGAGTTAGATGAAAATAGCATTTTCAATATTGTAAGGAAATATATTACGAATGAAGATATTTTAAAGGTGGCTAAAGCCCCTAATATCACTGGCATTGAAAGAAATGCCATAATTGATACTGCTATTAATATGTTTGATGAGCCTTCAAAAAAAAGTGACCAGGCAGAATATTCAAAATCAGTTCTTAAGCAAATTGAAAAATCATTGAGAGATGAAATTTAAGAAAGTAGAAATACAAGCATTTAGGGCATACCAAAAAGTTGAAGATGGGACTTTTGATTTTGAAGTTAATAGTGAAACAGGAAAAGATATTGCCGACTTTATTTCAATTTATGCACCAAATGGTTTTGGAAAAACATCGTTTTATGATGCTGTTGAATTTGGGATAACAAACAGCATAGACCGATTTTTAAAAAATAGATTACCAAGAGACATTGCTTCAAATGAGAGAGCATTAAAGAAAAACAGTGGCGGTCAAAAGATATTACGAAACAGATATGTAATAGACGACAATACCCCTTCTGAGGTTCGTTTATACACTACAAATTCGGATAAACCAATAATTAACAAAGTTCCTGATGCAAAAAGGAAAAACAGTAAAGACTTTCATTTTGATGATAACCAGGTAAAAAATAAATATTTCCAAACCGTAATCTTATCTCAGGAATGGATAGATGCTTTTCTAAAAGTGGATGACCCAAAAGAACGTTATGAAAAATTTATGACCTATTTTGGAGATACAGAAACAGGAGAATATTATAAAAAAGTTGTTAATCTGTTATCTGCTAATGAAAAGGAAATTGAAGAATTAAAACAATCACTTCAATGGGTTCAAAAAGAAATAAATTTTGAAGTTGATAAAGATATTTTAAAGAAGGTAAATAATAAGATTAGTGAACTTAATAAAGACAATGAATCACTAAAATTAGTTGATGATTCCTTCACAGAATTTGATTCTATCGAACTAAGCAATGTTATTACAGAAAAGATAGCCAATCTTGAATCTGTAAAAAACACAAGTGCAGAACTAATCCAGTTTATTGATATTGTATTCTCTGGAAATGATTCGATTATTAGTGTGGATGCCTATTTTGATTCTGTGGAGAAGAAATCTGAAGTCGATAACAAGATAAAAGGTATAGTAGCAACTCAAAATGAGTTTAAGAAAAGGAACAACCTTATTGCTGAAAACAAAAACATAGACACTAAACGACAAGGATTTTTTAAAACAGATGAATCTTTAAATGAATTAATAAAATCATTTGCCTCGTATGAAGCTGTTTTGAAAAAGATTCAAAAAAACGAATCGGAAATTGAAGAGGCTAAAAAGAGTAAAAACACGCTTAATGATGATGTTAAAAATCTAAAACTTGAGGCGTCTGAATTACAGACAAATATTACAAAAACACAAGATGAAATTAAAAGTGTAAATACCAAATTACAGGAGTGCAAAGAGTTATACAAGAAAACAACTGACGATAAAGAAAAACGTACAGGTAGTATTGATAATTTGAAAAAGAAAAAAGATGATGCTGAATTACTTAGCAAACAATCTCAATTAATAAAGCTTGAAATAGATAACCTGCAAAAGGCAATTAAGGACTTAGAAAACAAGCAACTTCCCTCCAAATTCGAAAAAGAGTTTCTAGAATACAAGGAAGCAATTATAGAGCTAGAAAAAATTCAAGAGAACATCAAAAATGAAGAAGGAAAACTCAATAAGTTAAATCAAGAAATAAAGGAACAAAAAAAGTTAACCAAAGATATTGAAGAATTCATTACAAAAGGTGCGGAATTAATTGATAAAGCACATAGTTCAGTCTGTCCTTTATGTAGCTATGAATATAAATCATACAATGAACTATCAGCTAAAATCTACAATAATAAATTCCTTTCCCAAAAGCAATCTGAATTACTAAAATCAAGAAGTGATGTTGAGAGTGTCCTAAATGACTTAAAAAAATCATTTAACGAAAAATTAAACTTATTCCAATCGTCTCTTCAAAAATCTTTGGTCGAAAAGAAAAAAGAATATGACGCTTTTCAGGAAAAACTTTCTACCAATAACGAAGTCATTAAAAATATTGAAGCTGAGATTAAAACCTATCAGGATGAACTTGATAAGTTAAATACTATATTGAATGGAATAGCGATTGAATCCTATGAAAAAAAGATTTCAGAATCAATATTAAATTCTGAAAAAGATGTAAAATCCAAAATAAATTCACTAAAAAAAGTTCTGGAGAGCTTAGTCAAAAAGCAATCTGAGATAAAAGGTATTGAAAGTAGTATAGAGATATTAAGAAAATCAATTGATGAATTAAAGTCTGATAAAACTTATAAGGCAATACTTGAATATTTTAACAGAGAATTCTCAAATGAGAATATAAGTCTTGAATTATTGAACAGGAAACAAAAGGAAATTACTGAAGAAATAAATCACTATAACTCCGAGATTCAAAAAATAAGCACTCAGATAAAGGAGTTGGATAATACATTAAAGACTACTAATGAAGAATTATTGAACAAGGAGTTATCTGTATTAAATGAGCAAACACAAACTTTCCAAAGAAACATTGTAGGGTTTAAGCGAAGCCTGAATACAAAGTTAGGGTTGACAATTGATGAGCATAACAAAGACACATTAAAAGTAGAACTTGAAAAGACTAAAAAAGAGCAATTATTAAATATTGATAGAGCAAAACAAAAAACACTCAATTTCAATTTACTCAAAGAACTCAAACAAAATGTTGAACCTTTCTTAAAGTATCAGAAAGCTAAAAAGAAAGAAGCTGACATTATCAAACAAAAGCAATTCTTGGAAAAGAATGTTAAGCCATTATTGGAAAATGAAAAGCAAAAGGTCTCAGACTATCTGGATAACCAAATAAGCTCATTTTTTTATGAAGAATTAATAAATGACCTATACAAAAGAATTGACCCTCATCCTGATTATAAAAGGTTAAAGTTTATTTGCGATTTCAAAGATGACAAACCGAAACTAAATGTTTGCTTATATAAAGATGACATTGATGAAGACCCAATTATTCCAAACCTGTATTTTAGTACAGCCCAATTGAATATATTAAGCCTTAGCATATTTCTAGCTAAAGCATTAAATGCAAAAGATGATAAAGGGAATCCTATTGAAAGCATTTTTATTGATGACCCAATCCAATCTATGGATAGTATTAATATTCTTTCAACAATAGACTTATTTAGAGGAATTGTTGTTAACCAAGAGAAACAAATCATCTTGTCAACACATGACGAAAACTTTCATAATCTTCTTAAAAAGAAAATGCCCTCAGGACTTTTTAAGTCAAAATTTATGGAATTAGAGACATTTGGAAAGGTTAAAAATGAAGAATGAAAAAATATTAAGATATGGACAATCAAACGAAAATAAAATGCCCTAATTGTGGAACTTCCATTGATGTACAGGATATTTTATCACATCAGTTAGAGGAAGAAATTAAACAGAAATATCAATTACAGTTAGCCGAAGAAAAGAAAAAATATGAGCAGGATTTTGAGTTGTTAAACAAAGAAAAAGAGGAATTTGAACAGAAGAAAAAAAAGGAGAACGAGCTTTTCCAGGAACGTTTTGATAAGCAGATTAAGGAAGAAAAAAAGTCCATTGAGGAGAAATTGAAGCAAAAACTTCAGGAAGAACAGTCAGAACAATTTAATGCATTGCAAAAGGAACTAAACGAAAAATCAGAACAGATTAAAGAGTTAAATAAAAGCAAAGCTGAAATTGAGCGACTAAAAAGGGAAAAAGGGGAGTTGAAGGAAGCCATTGAAGCCGAATCTCAGAAAATTCTTAATCAGAAGCTTGGAGAGGAAAAAGAGAAAATTCGCAAAGCAGAACAAGAAAAAAATGAATTGGCAATAAAAGAGCTTCATAAGCAACTTGAAGACCAGAAAAAACTGACTGAAGAAATGAAACGAAAGCAGGAACAAGGTTCCATGCAAATGCAGGGTGAAGTGCAGGAACTTGCAATAGAAGATTGGTTAATAGCAAGTTTCCCATTAGATACCGTTGAAGAAATTAAGAAAGGCGCTAGAGGTGGAGATTGTATACAAACAGTGAATACCAGGAGCAAACAGAATTGTGGAATAATTTATTACGAAAGTAAAAGAACCAAAGACTTTCAACACAGTTGGATAGAAAAATTTAAAGCCGACATCCGGGATAAGAGTGCTGATATTGGTGTGTTGGTTACAGAAGTAATGCCCTCAGATATGGATAGAATGGGATTAAAGGACGGTATTTGGATATGTAATTACGAAGAATTTAAAGGATTGTGTGCAGTGTTAAGAGAATCTATAATCCAATTAAGTTTAGCGATTTCAACACAAGAAAATAAGGGTGACAAAATGCACATGCTATATGACTTTCTTACTAGCAGTACTTTCAGAATGCAGGTTGAAGCCATAGTGGAAGGTTTTTCTCAGATGAAAGCTGATCTGGAAAGTGAAAAACGGAGCATGCAGCGCATCTGGAAGCAAAGAGAGAAACAAATTGAGAAGGTAATAACAAATACAATAGATATGTACGGCTCTGTTAAGGGTATTGCCGGAAATGCAATACAACCAGTACAGGCTTTGGAGTTGGGGGAGGGTGAAAGTACGGAGGAAAATTAAGAAGGGTATAAATGCAATAATTTATTTTGTTATGGAAGAAAAGAAATCTCTACAAATTACATTAGCTCATGAGTTTAGGCGTTGTAGCAACTCGTTTAATGAATTTGCTAAGGTAATTGCTTACCTTCCAGAAAACAATACAAAGGAGAAGCGTATTGAATGTTATAATCTATATGCAGATCTCATAAAGTTCTTATACGAGTTTTATAAGGGTTTAATAGATCATCATTATCCTGGTTTAAAAGATTCACTACTCCGAAAGCTATATCCAGATTGTATAGGTAAAAAAGATTATGAGAAATTGGATAACATAATTACAGAGGAAGTCCGCAAACTTTATAGAAACAGGAAAGAAAGAATCTTACGTGGAGAGAGAGATACACTTGGACACAACATTCAGTTTTATGAACGTGAAGTACCTTATGAATTTGGTGTACATTTTAGGTATATTCGAAACAGAAATTCGCATACACTTATTGGTAGAGTAAGTTCTTCGGCTACTATAACGCTTTCCGATTTTTATCAGAGCTATCATAAATTTATTATAATATTATATTATGAAGCAAAATCTCTTTGGATTACTAACCTTGATGAGTATGATTTTAGAGAAATTGAAAATTTTGCTGACAATGTATTAGCTTCAATGGAATGTGATTACTCAAAATAACTTAAATAATAAACCCTAAAGCAATTTATGAATAAACGGCATTTATATCTAAATAATCAGATTCAAACTATTACGAAGTTCACTAAACGTGGTTTTGTACCAGAAGAAGATGAAGAAAGAGAGAATCTTCCTGATAAGTACGAAACAAAAAAAGCTGTTTTTAGAAGATGCTACGACGAATACTATATTGATATTCAAAAAAAATATTCGGAAAGAACACTGGAAATTCCTACCCATATTGATTATGTAAAACTAGACTTTCATGTAATCTTCAATAAAGACTTATCAGAAGAATTTTCAAATAGATATGGTCTAGTACCTGTTAAATACGAACAGTTTAATAAAACTGTCCTACTGGGTATTGAAGACGATGACAAGTTTCAATTATTCCTAACTCATATTAGTACTTTCTATCAAAGACAAATAGGAGATATTCAGCTTAACGAAGAGAGTTATTTATTGGTTCTACTTGATAGTTTTAAACTGTTAAGTACCCAAGAAATTATAAGAGGTTTTTCGAATGAGAATGTAATCGTTGAGTTGATAGATAATACTAGGCTCGATGAATCTATCAGGGCAATAAAAGAGGAACTATTCACTTTCTTTACGCAAATCGAGGAAAGTCATGATGACTTTAAATATTATATCGAAAGTGGTCACTCTTTTATTGATATTAGTAATGCCCCTAATGGTTTACTAGAAGAACTTGCTAAGAACTTTGATGTAATTTACAAAATTCAAAGTCATACCTATAAGGTCAAGCCTAGTACTGTTGGTATGAGACAAACAGTAGCTGGTTTTGAAATATTACCGGATGTCAATGCACCACAAGTAGGTGTCATCGACACAGGTGTTCAACAAGCATCTGTTTTGCGAAACGTAATTACAAACTATGATTACGATTTGACAAATATGGGTAACCCTCTTCCTATTGTTGATACGAATGGACATGGAACAGGTATTGCTGGTTTAATAGCATTAGGAACGGATTTCTTTAATACTAACAAATCAAGCTTTACATCATTTGCTAATATTATTCCAATTAAGGCATTAGATGGTGAAAATGGAACATATAGTTTAATAGAACTTGAGAAAGTAATTAGAAGTGCAGCAGAGAAAGGAGTTAAACTCTTTAATGTTTCAATGACATCCATTACTAACAAATCATACAATGAATCAGTTTCCGAAAATGCATACCTATTTGATAAGCTTGCCTATGAATTAGACATAATTTTCTTTATTTCTGCTGGTAATCTTGGACATGAAGACATGGAGGAAATTCAAAAAAACACAATCCCCTTTCATGAATACCCTAACCATTTCTTCAACCCCAATGAAGAAAGTCTGGAACATGTTTGTGAATGTTGCAATATAAACTCACCTGCTGAATCATATTCCAATATTACAGTTGGTGCTATTGCTGAGAATTTTAATGCAAATGATTCCGACTTGACCTATGACAAAGGTCTTCCGGCATATTACACTAAAAAATTTCATTTAGATTTTAGCAAGAAAATAAATGGATACATTGTTCCTAAATCTGTAATTAATAAAAACATTCATAAGCCAGATTTAGTATTCGGAGGTGGTGATGCTGTCAGAAATGATGCAGGTATGGAAGTGTTGTCAACAAGACCAGGGATGCTATCTGAGTTTAGTTACGGGACAAGCAATGCCACTCCATTGGTTACGAGCATTGCTGCACAGTTATCTAAACTTTACCCTCAAATTAATACCCAATCAATTAAAGCTTTACTTATTAATGCTTCCCGATTTAATTACGGAAGCGGATTCCTTAATTTGCTAATAAACAAGTTAAAACAAGAATATATCGATTCCGAATTTGAAGGTAGGGAACTGGCAGAATTAACTAGGTCTGAAAAGATGCAGCTCTCAAAATTGTATAGTGCAGAGCGTTTGATGAAATATTTAACAGGACATGGCGTTCCTGACATTAATAGAGTTCTTTATTCTAATGATGATTCACTAACAATGTTACTAGAAAATAGCATTCGTGTTGATTCTCATAAAGGTCTTATTATTGAGTTACCCTCTTATTTAAATAAGATGTCTGAATCAACAAGAAAAGGAGTAATCAATATCTCCGCTACTTTATGTTATTCTTTTGAGCCTATTTTCAATAATTCTATTGCCTATTGTCCTTTGCATATAAGTTTTGCCATATTTAAACCATTAGATGACGATTTAAATAAAAGTATTGACATTATTAAAGACTACACCCCAAGTGAGAAAAAAAACGACCAGGAAAAGAAAAGATTATCAGATTTGGCAAAAAAGGAGAGGGAGTTCAAGAATGGAATAAAATGGTCTGAAGATTATTTTCCTACAGAAAACAAAGCTTATTCTAATTGCCAGAAACTAGATTTCAATGTAAGTTCTCCAAATATAGTAGAGAAAGGGAATAAATTGAACCTTGTTGTTAGATGTACTTGTAAGACTAATATTGACCAAGAACACCTTCGACGACTTCAAAATAGAAATCACAAATTTTCAATCGCAATAAGAATTGAAGAACTGGAAGTTGACGGTAATAAGTCTGGCAGTTTATACAACGAAATGGTTGCTATTAATACGCTTGAAGCAATTCAAGATATTGTACTTGACAGTAGTATGGATTTGGATGCAGACTTAGAAATTTAAATGATAGCTTCTTTCTCTCTTAAAATTAAAGCTTTCAGAATATCAATATTGATATTAAAGCCCTCTTTGGAATTAGGCTTAGTGTCAAAAATAGTTCTTTTGACCGCTGTTAAAATGGCTTTCTGTACAAGATAGTAAGATAATCCTTCCGATAATTTGATCACCTCGTTAAGCTCTTTTTTAGTTCTAAACTTAAACGGTGTTTTAGATAAGGTTTTGTCTATCAGTTCACCCAACTGAACCTTACTAGGTAAGTTCAAATTAACTTTTAAATCAAACCTTCTTAGTAAAGCATCATCTATCATTTGTAATTGATTCGTAGCAGCAATCACAATACTATTTTGAGGAAGATAGTCAAACAATTGTAGGATTGTGTTTACCACACGTTTCATTTCACCATGGTCTTGACTGTAGTCTCGTACTTTGCCGAGTGAGTCAAATTCATCAAGAAATATAATGCAGTCTTCACCGGAAGCTCTTCTAAATATCTTCGCTAGATTCTTACTAGTTTCGCCAAGTTTTGAGGAAACAATAGCTCCAAGATTGATTACATACATCATCTTGTCTAATTCACCTGCCAACACATAAGAGGCTAATGTTTTTCCACAACCTGAGGGGCCGTAAAATAAAATTCGATTTGAAACAGGTAAATCAAATTTATTAAGTAAATCTATTCCCTGATGTTCTTTAACAAAGTATGAAAGCTCGTCTTTTATTTCTGTTGAGCAAACAAGGTTATCGAATGTATAATCCGATGTAAGCTTTTCAATAATTAATTCATTGATAGCTCTGTCATCCTCCCTGAGGTAATACTTTTGTGAGCCAACCTTAGCTAAACCTTTAGTTTGTTGCGAGCGTAATCCTTCCTTAAGTATTGATTGAAGCTGAAGTGCGAAATTCACCTTCTTTGTTTTTCGTGAATATTCGATTAGCTTATTAAGTACATCAAGTAGCTGTTCTTGGTCATTTTCAAGACCATAACGTGCGATATCTTTTATGTAATCAAACTGACTCATTCTGTACAAAAATATACAAAAACTAGGGGAATAAGAATTATAAATTCGGTATTTTTAAACATAAACAATTAAATTACTGAGTATGTTTAATATATTTGTTGTTTTATAATTTATTATATTTAGGTAGTTAAACTATCTATATGAGGGATAAAATAAAATTTTTGTTTCAAAATTTGAATTCAGGTAATATAGTGTTGTCAAGTTATCTTGAAACAAAAAGTATTTCCCGAAGCCTGCAAAAACACTACTTGAAAAATGGTTGGTTAGAAACTTTCGGAAGAGGTGCGTATAAGAAACAAGGAGATACAATAACATGGCAGGGAGCTATAAGTGCAATACAGCAACAATCTGAATTAAATATTCATGTTGGTGCTGGTTCAGCCTTAACAATGCATGGATTCAGCCATTATTTGAGATTAAACCAAGAGAGCCTGTTTTTATTCACGGCACATAAAAAAAACTTACCCAAATGGTTTCTGGATGCAGATTGGGATTTCAAAATACTACATAAGCAAACGGAGTTTTTACCTGGTGAAATGGGTTTGACTACATATAAAGAAGGAAATTTCACGCTGAGAATATCAACACCGGAAAGAGCAATGCTTGAATGTTTATACCTGGCTCCAAAGCATTTTGATTTGGTAGAGTGTCATCATTTAATGGAAGGGTTGGTTAACCTAAAGCCAAAGCTTTTATCTGAATTATTAGCAGAATGTTCTTCCATACAGGTCAAACGATTATTCCTTTACATGGCAGAAAAAAACAATCACCAATGGTTACAATTTATAAAAACTGAACAAATAAATCTTGGAAATGGTAACCGTATGTTGACTAAGAACGGTGTATATGTATCAAAATACCAGTTATCAATACCTAAAGAATTGGCTGAGTTATAAAATCCTTTAAGAACAAACTTAAAATGTCAAGTATTTTGCGCAAAATACTTGACATTTTAATTTCTCATTTCAATTCAACCATTAATTCTTTAACCAATTTAAGCCTAAGAAATTGAATGTCGGTTTTTTCGTCTTCGTACATTTCGTCAATATCTTCAGGCGTATAATTCTTTATCAGTTGAGATAAGATTTGGGTTACCCTTTTTTTCAGTTCCGAAGAGCCTTTGATTATTTTCAACATTTCTTTGCCAAGTAACCGTGCCCCGGAGAATCGCACTTCATCATATTCTTCCAGCAAATGAAGGTTTTCTTCCAGGTACAAGTCGTCTGTAGCTATATCAGCATAGTTTTGGAGAATGTAATAAAAATCTTCAAGGTCTTTTGCCCTGTCATCGGTTTCATGCCAGGATATTAGCTTCAGAACTGCCAGGCCCGGTAAGGTTATCACTTTGAAATTATCTTCGATAACTTCCGCTTTTTCTGTTACTTCTTTTGTTCCGAAAACCGAAAGTTCTACAACTTTATGCCCTTTTATTAAAACTTCCCCGTTTTGTTCAATACCACCGAACGGTATTAAATCAACAATGTTCTTATCGGGTGTAAGCAATCGGTATGGCTCTTTATGTTCTTTAAAACCTGCCTTTTCAACAAGATGTAGTTTGAGTTTGTCGTACTGTTCGTGTTCATTGATATAGATGGCAAAATCAATATCTCTTGTAGCCCTTTTGTCCGGCAGGGTTTTTATATGGTCTGTCCATACTTCACGCACAAAAGCGCCAATAAGGTAATAGTCAATATCAAAGTCCTGAAATGCCTTTTCTAATGCATTCAGGGCATCTCCAAACTTGTTCCGTATTGTATTGTCAAAATTGTTCTTTAAGGTATTCATTGTATATCATGTTTGCCACTTCAATAGTTCGTGGGTCGTTAATGCCAATTAAATCGGCATAAATAATTAAAGGATGTACCGTTTCGGTTTTTTCTGTGGTTTTCCAGAATTTTGTGAACAGTTTTATGTTCCCATTGGTATCCGGTATAAGCCGGTATTTTTTTACAAGGTCAATCCTGTTTTCTTCTGTATATAGCGTTAATGTAGCCGGTTGCAGGTAGTTGGTCAGCATATCGGCAGCGGGTTCACCACCCCAATGTGTTTTGGTAGTTTCAAATTTCAGGTTCTTCCAGTTTTTCATTCCTTCGGGATCCTGAAACCGGAAAGCTCCCATTAGAAAATCCGGTTGCAATTTTTTAATGTAGTTTTCAGCCCATTTGGTAATAAGTGCCTCCCGGTTATTTAACAACCAGTCCTTTTTATTTTTCTTTACCAGGTATCCCTGTTCCTGTAAATCTTTAACAATGTAATTGATGTTTCCCAGAGCTGTCTCACATTCCACTGCCATTTCACGGTAGGTGTTTTGCAAAAAATCTTCACGGGTCAATAAATTAAAAATGAACCTTAGTCCGGCTTTATTGAATGCCCTTCCTGTATTGTTAGCTATTTGAGTTGGAGGTTTGTCCCCATTGATTAACAAAAGTAGTTCACCCTGATGTATAAAAATATTGCCCAGGTTGTCCATGTAATTGATATCTAATTCCTGTAATTGTTTCCTGATATTAGGATAAATTACCCTGGCAATCACCAGTAAATTATCGTATTTTTCTTTGAGTTCAGCAAGTTTGGGAATATTTATGGTGCGAAGTTCTTTTTTCAGTTCAACAGTAAAAGTGTAATTCTTTTTGTTGGTTTCAATCAACAATTTACCATCTCCGTAATCTGTGGGTTTATTGCGTTCAAGCCAGTTTGCCCTTACAGGTGCAGCCTTTTGCAAAGCTTCAATTGCAGTATAGATATCTTTATCGTTCATTTAATTATTTTGTACACGAATACGTGAACATACAAATATAGTGAACATTTATTGGAAAAAACAATTGTATATGAGATGTTTAATATTGGAGAGATAATAAAAAGGGTAGTCCGCCTTTTTCACTTCAACTGTTCATTAATCCCCTTCAACTTTTTTAATTCTTTAAAAAGCTGGTAATTCTCTTTAAACCGGGTCATATCCAATCCGGCGCAAAAGGGCTTTGCTTTGTCCAATTCCCCATGTTGATATAACTCAATATCCCGGAATTGGTTTTCCAAATCATAAATCAGTTCGAGGGCTGCATTTAATTGGTTGTCGGTAAACTTTCCCGATTTGCCAATTAAACAAATGCCCAGGGAATTGGTGTTAAAACCTTTCACATGCGCACCCATCTCATTTTTTGAGATAAAAGGGTCATCGTTTAAAGGGCGGCCAGTTTCAATATGACCGTCAAACTTGGCATTGAAATGTGTCGATGTAAGCCATCCGTTCAGGATTACATAATGATACCCAATTCCAGACCAACCCCTGCCATTAGGTTTGGGCAGGGCGTGCCATTTGGTAATTAACGCTGCATTACCGAAACCGGAATCGGAACAATGCAATACAATTTTTACACTCATGATAAATTGATTTTAAAGGTGAATACTAAGCCAATGGCTACCATTTAATTTTCTGTTTAATGGTTTGTACCACTGATTCTGTTTGGGTATCCTCCGGTTTGTTCTGTGATTTTGTTCCAGTAACTAAACTAGTCCATGAATTTCGGGTTCCGCGTTTTTCAACTGACCTTCCAATAGAATACACGCCCAATACACTGCCCCATACACCAAGAAACATTTTGAATATCTGGTCGGAGTTGGCTATGATATCAGCATCTACACTCAGGTAGTGCATGATGATGTGGCGTAAGCCAAGTAGTTCGAGAAGGATAAAGATTAAACCAACATACACCACTGTCGGGCGTGCCCGTTTTGTATACCTGTCATCTTGGTTTAATTCCTGACTTGTCCCTTTTAGTGCGGTGCATTTAACTTTTCTATAAGTTCCTTCATTTTGTGAGTTGGTTCGGCTTTTAGTATTACTGTTTTGTTTGTGATCTGGTTCAATATTTCTCCATCCACAACTTTCTTTGATTCGTCGATGAATTTTCTAATTGACACACCAGTTTTTAGTTCGATATGCTTTGCTATGACAAGCGCCATGAAGCAAATCAGTATATGCAATTTTATCGGTTGTTCCTTATAATGAAAGATGGGTCTTGTTTGTAGGTCATTTTTTGATATCCTAAAGTTCTGCTCTATTTTATAAAGTTCATGGTATCGCTCCATTATTGTTTTATTATTGGCAACCGATTCTTCCAGATTGGTATAATATCCTTTGACGCCTAATAGCTTCTGAGTCTTTTCAATAAGTGCTTCATTGAGTCCCATTTCCTGGTTTTTAATCCGGGTAAATTTCAACTTTTTGCTTTTCGATGGTTTTGAAATTGCTTGTTTTGCTTTTTCGATTTGCTTCTCCATTTCGTATTTATCCTTACGGTACCTGACTGAAGAATAGCTACAAACCAGATAACCGTTATCCATTTTAATCCGTATGCTTTTACCATCTTCGCGGCTGATGTTTTTATCGATCGTCTCAAACAGTGCTGTTGGGATATTGCCAAGTCTGGCTCCAACGATGTAGTTGATATTGTTTTGAACCAATTTTTGTACATTTTCGGTACTGATCATGGCAGCATCGGCCACTACGGTAAAATCTTTTACATTATTCCTTTCAATAAAATCTTTAATGACAGGAATGATTGTGTGCCCTTCAAAAGTATTGCCTGAAAATACCTCATAGGCAACAGGGAAGCCTTCTTTACTTACCATCAGGGCTATGAGTATTTGCGGTTGTTGGGATTTGTTGTCTTTTGAGAAACCGTTCTTGCGTAACTCATCCTCTTCAAAAGTCTCGAAATACAATGTTGTTACATCGTAAAACAAAATGTCGAAATTAAAGGAGTAATGAACTTTTGCAAAATCAACAACCTTCTGTTCAATAATTTTCTTTAGCCCGATACAATTAGGGGCTATTTTGTAATAATTTTTGCGGCTATGGCTGAGGCTGAAAAATTGTTCCATCAATTCCAGTGAGCGGAGCTTCGATGCAGGCTCAAATATCCTTATTGTTACTAAATCATTTAATAACGCAGGCAGTTCATCTAACTTAATTTTATCCTGAATTGAACGGATCTGCTTTTGGAAAAAATGGTATTTGACTCCAAGAAATGTGCAATGATTGAGATGCAACAACTTGTTGGGGTTTTCATCAGGGAAGATAGACAATTGTTTGGAGTAATCTTTGATCCATTCTTCTGCCAAAATCAATAAATCGCTTAATGCCCCCTCTGTGTGAGCAGAACCAATATGCTGCAAAATGACCCTTTTATTATTCCGGTAATGCACTACCTGTACAGCTTTTGCATTTGAGCCTGTTTTAACAACCCTGATTTTCATGCTAAAATAAACCTTAGTGCGGTAAATTTAGCATTTTTCAAAACACAAAACCTGATAATCAGCTGTTTACAATCGCACTAATTCCCAAGGGTACAAGTCAGGTGTCATCTTGGTTTAATTCAGCCATTAAAATACTTTTCTTGGCATCGAGTTCCATTCTAATGGTTTCTTCTACCTCCTTTTCTCTCTGCTGGGTGAGTTCTTCCATCCGTATCAGGAAGTTTCTTTGGTTCTGTTTGGTTTCCTCCCGGATACGGAGCAGCTCCTGTTTGAGCTTTTCTTTTTCTTCTTTGGTGGTAACGAAGGTGTCCACTGCATCGGTAAGGGAATCGACAATATTGGCTCCCGAACCGGAAAAGAATTCTGAAATTTTACTTAATAAAGTCATTTTTCTGAAATTTTGGTGAATACTATTTTGGGCAATCCGGTTCACCAAGGTGTTTAAATATAATTCGCACCTGTTCTTTTTTAAATTCTTTTTGGAATCGTTTATATCCTGTTAGATGCAAAGCTTCTGATAGTTCATCATCCTGATAAATCCATCGCATTAGGGTGCTGACCTGTCTGTTATAAAGACTTGCCAGCTCAGATTTAGTATATCTTTTCACCAGGCTTTCGTTTATTAAAAAGCCAGTGTCATTTTTTTTCTCTACCGGATTAACCTTTTTGGATGATATGCCGATAAGTTTCTGTACGGCTCTTTGCAATATGTTCATAATTGAAATGTTTTTGTATATCATGGGAAAGCTGATTTCCGCAATCCTCAACTGCATTCGGGTTTTTAATAAAATATTTCATCCCTTTGAACCAATCTGTTTTAGATTCAGCTATAAAGCAATTTTGCTTATGTTTTAAGTGCGGTTTATAGGGCAGCACATTAGAGGCTATTACCGGAATTTTAAACATCCCTGCTTCTACGAGTTTTAGCTCACTTTTTAACGAATTGAATTTATTCGAAACCAGAGGAACTAAAGAGACATCTACCATATTATAGAAGTACAGATAATCCGGTACAGGAAGCGAAGGATATAAGGTTAAATTGTCAGAGTATACACCGTTATCGGTCAACACCTTTGCGTAATCGAAATACACACTGTCCTGTTTATACCCAAACAGGTTTAATGAGTACTGCAAACCACTCCCTAATAATTTGTTATTTAAACCCCGTAATAATTCTACATCGGGCAGATGACATGAACCACCCAGGTATCCGAAACGAAGGGTGTCGTTTAAAATATCAATTGGATAGGATTGGGAATACTTTTGACTGATACAGTTTGGCAATACCAATATATTGGAATTGTGTTTTTTTATCTCTTTGGCAAGTATTCTGGTGGTAGTACTAATGTATTGCGCTTGTTTTAGAATTTCGATAAAACGGTATGGTTGGTTGCTGTTCTTGTAGTGTTGAAAGGACAAATGATTGTAAGGCAAATGCCAGTAGTCATCAAAATCGACAAGCGTTTTTACACCAAGCACTTTAAGTTTAATTAGAATTTCAGGCGTTACGAAGTTCTTATGAAATTGTACTAGGTCATATTTTATCCATTCTTCGTTTGTAATAAATTCAAAAACATGTTTAAAGCTTACCTCAAAGTCAGGAAGTCTTTTCAATTCTTCATGTGGATGCAGTTGCCTGAAATACTGACAACCTCCAATTTTAGGATATACTATGACCAATATTTTAAAACTCATTGCTTGTGGAATTAGAAATTGGCAAATCGTTTCGTGATCCGGAACCAGGTGTACCTTGTAAGGAAATCAGTGCCTCATTGATAAATACCTTTTTTGGAATGTGTAAAAACAGGCACATAGCTACCCTGAAATCACCGTAATTGTACCCATCCCATCCGGCAAAACGGATATAATCTGTATGAAAAGCAAAACAGGCTGTATCTATTTGGCAGCAATGGGGAGTTTTCCCAAAATGTTGGTTGTCGGGAATCACATAACCTGGGAACTGGACCCGCCAAAGAATCATTTGATTGCAAGCGTTGATTTTATCGACAATCTTTGAAAGCGATTCAGGAGAGCTGAATTTATTGTCATCATCCAACTTTATAATATATCCCGGCAAGGTGTGTTCCATCATTCGATTGAAATATTTGTTTGAAGGAAAAGGTTTTTCAGGGAAACCAGGCAGAAATACTTCGCCCGATATAGTAGACCAATCTATGCACCTGTCGAATTGAACCAGGGCATCTATATCATAGTTTTGCAAATAAGTTTTGGTCGGTTCATCATCATAGCTGACAATAAGCCTTATATTCTTGTAGCCTTGTTCCCGGATACTTTGATAGCAATGGGCAAAGAAATTGGGACGGTTGGATGTACGAACCAATATGTTAATCAATGGATTTTTCATGAGTTGAAGGATTTAAGATGTTAATTACTTCAATGGGCAGTTCCAATAAAAGCTTATTGATAACCATGTTGATATGAGAGCTGTCATGTGGATACTTAGCAAGTATTGAAATACTCAGCATTTCCATATCGGACAAATCAATTTTTACCGGCTTGTTGGTTTTCTTATAGGTAAGCATTCGCAACCCTTTTTTCTTAAGTTTTTCGTAGAGGATTTTACAAGTGTCGTAAGTAAGTTTCGCAACAACCTGGCTACTGGTTTTGAGTATATCCCAATCAAAATCCCTTATAAAAAGCATCAGACTTTGCATTTCGTAGAAGTCAAGTTTAAAACTGGTCGTTTGCATGGTTATATATTTTTTTGCCGTATTCATCGAATCGTTCCAAAATGGTTTTGCTTTTATTATCGAATATGATGGCAATATGGTACTGACCTTTGTATCGGCTATTGATAAACCTTTGCCGTAATCCTTTCATGCCCATTTCCTGGCTAATCTTATCTTCCTTAATCCGGCTGCTTCGGTAAACCTTTGTTCCGTTCTTCATATACAGGCACACAAAAGTCAATGACCTTTCTTTATCGAAAAACTTAGGCATAGGTCTGTACTTTAGATGTTGTAAACTGGCTCAGAAAATGTTCCATCAAGTGCGGAATATTTTTCCTGATATAGGCTTCACACCTTCTGAATTGGTTCAGGTTAGGATTGTTCAGGTATAGCCGGAGCTGTTTGTCCAGTTTTTCAAAATCCTGGTTCCTGTGCAGCTCAAAATTCTTTTTGCGATGTAAATGCACATACTTTTTGGGCCAGGTTGCTGTATTGGCAAAACTCATGTAGGGTTTTCCGGTTTGTGGGTTGTTTCCTTTTCGGTTTAAATCGAGATAATGTCCTGGGAAAATCCACTGCATGTTGATATTGTGCCTTTCAATTGTCTTTTTTGCTTTATCAATGCGCCACTGGAATAACCTTCGGGTATTTTCAATGGTTTTTAACGAATGACATTGCGTGAAATAATACTGTTCAACATAGGACAGGGTATTTTCCAAATGGGCTGTGTTGATAGAACGACCGTCAAATAACTGGTTGATTGTATACCAGAAAAACCATCGGGCTGCACCTTTTTGGTATTCCCTTAGCTTCGTAATGCGGGCCGGCGCAACCTGCTGTTCTTTTTCTTTCCATTGCTGTATAAACTGACGGGATTTTTCATCAATTCCTGTTTGGTTTCCTGATTGATTTTGTGATATTCCCCAGTGTTCTTTTTCAAAGGTCTTTTTCTCTGTTCTTTCCTGTTCTTTAACAATATCATCCCTGACGGCAGGAAGGGATACCTTATCAACAGTTATATTTGAATTATTAGAAAGTTCTTTTTCAGGAGTAAGAGGTTCTGGTGTGAAACTTGTATTTAAGGAAGTTTTATTTTGCGTTTTTTCGGCTTTCAGGTATTTCGATGTGGGAACATAATCCGGGGTTATTAAATCCTTAATCAACAAGAAATCCGGGGTTATGAACAAGTCGAAATTCATTTGTGAACCATGATTGACCTTTTCCGAAATCACACCGGCATCCATCAACCGAAGGATTTGCCTGTAAACTGTATTTCCATTGATTTGAATGGTATTCTCTACCCAGGAAAGTGCTTTACGGTTGGTTGACAACAGCATGGTTTCTGTGTCTTCAATCCGTCTGAATTCGGGCGTATCTTTAAATAACTCGTTTCGCTTATAAAGCTGTCTTGAAAGCAGGGTAAGTATCCTTGCAAACAATTTGGAGTGCTGTGGTCGCAATTGTTCCCTTAAAGGCTTGTCCTTATTGTACTCTCCTGCAAACTGATGAAAAGCATCAAGCGAACTTTTAAAATCCAGTACCGGAAATTGTAATATCGCCATAGTACGATTGTTTTTAGTTTATAATTAAACTGAAAGAATAGCCCGGTGAAGTCTTGTTTTTCCCTCACCGGTTTGTGCTATTCCCCAGTGATAAATTCAATACAAAAGGGAGTATCCTTTGGTCGCCAAACTTCGGATACTCCCTTGCCTCAATTGATTGTTCCCTGCACCACATAACCTTTCTTATCTCCTAATTCTGAACAGAAAGAGCTATAAGGTTCAGGTATCTCACCTAATTCATTGCCCGGAACAAAAATGGTTCGTTGTAAAACGTTTACAGTATATCTTTCACGGATACGTTTATGCAAATAATACCTTCTTCTATTTTCCTTGTTATATGCCATAAATACTCATTAAATCTTTGAAGGTTTCGTTAAAATCAAGCTCTTTAACCAGGGTTTCTTTGAAATCAAGTCTAAAAGGGCTATTGGTATTATTTATGGCAGTTATCAGCTCATTGATATTTTTAGGAGCTTTATGGATATGTTGTTTCCCGTTACAGTTCAGGGTAAGTATTTCCCCGTCAAAGTGCAGGGTGTTGTCGTCTTTATCAAAATAATCATCAGAACAAATTGCCAATTGGTGAAGGTTTGAAAAGATGCTGCATAGGTTTTTGGGTGGTTTATTGTAAAGTAAAATAAGCTTCGATAGTTTGCTGTCAATCTCGTTGTCGCTTTTGGCTGTAGCCGTAAGCAGTGTCACCATATCCAAAAATGAAGCAGCTCTCATACCTTTAATTTTTTGAGATTTGAAATTTCTGATGATTGGTAGAATCGTGAAGACTTTGATTAGTTTTATATAGCTGCCATAACGCACCTATTAGTAGTAGAAGGTTGCCGGTAATAAACGGGCTAAGTATGATTACCAGATAAGTTGGTAAGGGAACCAGCCAGTTAAGCAATAGAAAACCGAAGGAGTACAACGGCAAGGCAAATATGCAACCCCACGTTTTCATATTACTTACAGATATGTTTAATCAGGTTTTCCTCACTGATATATTCATAGAACCGGGTGTAGTCAAAATAGGGTGGGTGTTCCCTGAACAGGTATATGATTATATCGTGTTCATAGGCAAACATTCTTCCTGTTTTCGTCCGGTGCATGGGAAGTTTGCTGTGGATACTATCGAAAGTAGTATCGCCAATCCCTAACATATCTTTAATCTGACGGGTATTGAGCCTTTTTATCCGAGGATTTTCCGCATCTTCACTTTTGGTTTGTTTACGGTTTGGAATTTTGGAGGCTATCTTCTGGCTGAACTGCTCCAGTATTTCAACCAGGTCGTCTTTTTTAATTACTAATATTTCACTATCCATAGCTTATTGAATTTTGACAATACAAAGCAAGGGCATAGCAATGAAAAAAAAGGGTTGTAAAGGTTGTACAACCCCAAGTAACACATTGATATACAGAGGAGAGAATTTTTTAAAAAAGCTGAACAGAGGAAAATTTATACGTAAAAATTGAATTGAATAGTTAAAGCTGTACCTTTGTAATTGGAAACATAGAAGAAAATATTATAGCGAAAGCTATTTTCAGGCTCGAAAACCGCCAATTTTTAGAACACACCTGGAAAATAGGCTGTCGCTCACGCATGGCGTGGGTTCAGTTTATTGGGTGTGTGGGTGCTTGGCGGTACCCCGAGTCGGTAAATCTGGCTCACGCTTCTTGTTTAAAATATGCAAAACGAAAATTCCATATTACAAAAAGATTTAGAATTACTTGAACTCAGTATTGAGTTTCTGTTAATGGCATGGTCAAACGGATTTAAAAACTTGAAGGATATCACAGGGTATCCTGTTTCGGAATTGATGAAAAAGCCTGGAATGAACTACCGAATGTTGGCCGAATTGGGTGAAATTCTCAATAACAATAATTTGCTTGATATTATTGATGAAGATTAAATCGGTTTCTGAGTCTTATTAAGCAGTTTTATTATGCGTTCCCGAATATCTTCTTTTGTGTTGTAATCAATATTATAATACTTATTATGAAAACTTGATATGGAAATTTTATCTGTTTTCTTGGTTTTAAGATGATTTGCAAAGAAAGAAATCACTTCTTTTTGGTTTTTGTTCTGTATAACCCCGGTTTCTATTAATAGTCTTATAAAATAAGCAAACTGAGAAACAGATAAATCAGTCATCAATTTAAAATTTTCTTGTCCTTCCAGGATGTTTTCTTCTGGAAATTTAAGTGAAAGCTGATGTATCTTCTCATAGTGTGCTAATTCCTCATAAATCCAGTTTCCAACCCTTTCCTTAATGGATTCTTGTTTGGTCTTATATGCGAAATTAGGTTTGGTTTGGGCTTGGTTCAATTTTTTCTGGTAGAAAGACAATTTTTCAATCTTTTTGATTATATCATTTTCTTTTTTTATATCCTGTGTAATAATTGACGTTAAGTAGTTAAATAATCGGAAACTATTAAAATTTAAATAAATTAGGTTGTAAGTCAATTTGCAATCGTCATTCTTTTTTCTGCAATCGGAACATTCAGAGATGATTTCCTTATAAAGTTCTTTTAAATAAATAAGTTTTTTGAATGATATGTTCTTGTTATTGTAGATAAATTCATCTATTGGATATCTTGCAATTTTTAATAAATCGCAATCAGATGGTAACTTCTGGGATACCAGTTTTTCTCTGAACTCCATTTGTCCAATTATCCTGTAACTGCCAGGTATATATTCATTTTGGTTGAAGTATTTACCAAAATAGTTCTCAATATAAGTAAGTACTTGCTCCAGTTGGGAATATAGATAAAACAAAAATTCAGGTAATGTTTTAATCTTTACCGACCTGCTTTTTGCTCCAAAACTATCTGGGGGTATATGGTTAATAATAGAATTGCACAACCGAATCAAACAGGTTTGGTGACGTTGTATATAGCGTTCCACTTGTTTGTCATTTTTCAGGTTGAACATTTGTTCCCCAAAAGATTTCTTAATTCTTTTTATTTCATTTCGAACATCCGTAATTAAAGTATCAACATCTCCCATCATATTTTTTGCGGGTTCAGGCGAGTCTAGGGATAAGCATTTTTCAATTAACGTATCTATTTTTTCAAGTTCATACTTCATGAAGGGGTAATTTCATACTCTCAATATCAATATCATTTTTATTTAACCGTTTAAAATTATATGTGATTGTATGGGGTGGGTTTTATTTAATCAATTTTCTTGTTTCAGAGCCTTATTCCAAAATTATCATATGTAAATATTCCGCTTCCGTGTTTTAATTTTCCTTGCTCGTACAATTCAGAAAAAGCTTTATCCATATCTTTAATAATCGACAACGGGACATTTAAATCGTGATGTGCTGGTAAAATTTTTTTTACAGTTAACGACAATAATTTTTTAATTGAATTCATATAAGCAATTGGGTCTGTTGATGGAAAATCTGCAAACAATACATCCATATAAATCAAATCTCCTGTATATAAATATCCTTTATCTTTTTCGTAAAAACACATATGTCCTGGTGAATGTCCTGGAGTATGTATTACTTGAATTGTTCGTTTTCCTAATTTAATTGTGTCATTATCTTGTAGTACTCTTGTGGGAAATCCTTTAAACAAGTAATAATTATTGACGTCACAGTCTTCTGGAAATTCACAAGGTTCTTCTATCAAGAAGTTTCGAACTTGTTCTATTGTTAAAGGGAAACCTCCATTTATCCATTCTGTTTCGGCTTCGTGTACATAAAAATCTGGGAAATACTTATGTCCGCCAAAATGGTCATAATGTACATGTGTTGTAACTACTGTCACTGGCTTGTCTGTTAATTTTTGTACTTGTTCCCATATGTTTTCAACTCCAAGTCCTGTGTCAATCAACAGGCACCTTTCTGTTCCATTTAGCACGTAACAATGAGTCTCTTCCCAATGCTTATATTCACTTATTATTGATGTATTCTCATCAATTTTTTCAATTGTAAACCAATTGCTATTGTTTTTATTAGTCATTATTATACTACCTTTATTTTGTTATCCATTCCATTAGATATTCATATTCACCTGTCTCTTTTTCCTTATTTTCGGATAAAATTTTAAAATTCTGACTTTTGTAAAAATCAACTGTTTTAGTATTCTTCTTATAAGCTTGTAGTTGAATTTTATTTCTTCTCTTTTTAATAAAGTTTAAAAGTTTTTTACCGACTCCTTTTCCTTGAATTTTATTATCTACAAAAATTGCAGCTAAAAGGTTTTCTGCCATTGAAATAAAACCAACAATCTTTTCATCTTCAATTGCTACATAAGTTTCCGAATTTGGTAAATAAATTGATGCCATTGCATCTTTATTCTTTGCCCAATAACTCTGAGGAATGAAATCATGTGCAATTATTGATGTTTTATACCAAAGTTCCACAACCGTCTCAACATCCTTTGTCTCTAAGTTTTTTATTTCCATATCGTTTTGTACTATATCTGAAAAATCTAAAAATATAAATTTATCGAACTGTGTTATTTGATTCGTAAGTAAGCTTGCTTTTAACCATGTATATAACTAAAGATGTCAGAAATAAAAACATTCCTTATCTTTTGATGTTAGCATGATAAATTGTTCTTTATATGAGTGATGTTTGAGATCTTATTTTATTTTTTTACTACATAATATAAAATCACACAAAACTAGGGTTTAGCCAAAAAGCAAAAAAAAGAGAAATTCTTTATAGATACAATACCATAAAATAATGAAATATTTTGTTTAGAAAATTCTTGTTTTAGATAATAAAGTTTGTTTTGTTCAGAAAGATAATTATTGTTAATGCTCTCTAAAAAATGTAATTGAAGATATTTTTCTATCCCCTATTAAAAATGGTAATTTGTTATTACTGTTTTTTATGTAAAATTTACTATGGGTTGACAATTGCATGGCTATTATGTTCTATTAAATATCTAAAGATTTATTAAAATGGCTAACAACAAACCTTAGTAGAATACTGATTTTAGTAGAAAAAAGCTTAATTTCTTTTTGGTTTGGGCAAACAATTTGTTAGGTATAAACGAAGTCAAAACAGGCTAAGTATTAACTTTATATTAGAATTATCTCATCTTCACTCAAAACAGGCATAAACAAAATACTAAGTTTAAGGCAAGCCCCCTTAACCCAGATGTGATTGTTGAATTTGTCCTGGATTGTTTCCGTTTCACTTAAAAAGCTCGCATCCTGAATATATCCCTGAATCTCTATCGGGTTCTCTTTATAGTTGTTATAATCTTCGGGACGGAACGGCAAGAGGGAAACATAGTTTTTAATACTTTCCGTGCTTAAAGTAAAACCCAGTTTACCCTTTGTGGTTAGGTCAAGTGATGGGAAAACACTTTTGATAATATAATCCTTGATTTGCTGCACTTGTTGATTGTCAACATCAGGATTGGTAGGTTTTGAAACATTATCTTCCTTTATTTTTTGAGACTTCTTTTTATTCTGTTCCGGAATTTGTTGAACTGATTCCCCTTTGGTATCATTTACTTCTTTATGGGCATTCCAATCGACCTTTTTCAGTTGCTGTCCCCGCATATTTTCTGCCAGCCGGATGTATATCATTGTTGTTTCAGTTTTTCCATGTCCTAGCAGGTCACGAATCAAGGACACATTACCATTGGACAAGACTGCCATTTGTGTGCCGAAAGTATGTCGGCCTACATGGGCAGAGATGTTCTTATATACTTTGGCATCTTCTGCAATAATTTTCAGTTCACGGTTAAGAACCTGTCCCGTGAGGTTGCTGAATACCGGGCGGTCATCCTTCATTTCCCGTATTTCATTGTAATCACTGGTTCCGAAAGTTTCTCCCAGGAATTCCTTTAGTATTATCTCCGGTTTGCCTTCAAACAAGGTGTGCAGTTCAAGGAAAACAGGCTTCCTTGTTTTTATCATCTTCTTTAAATCAATCTGGTAGCCTTTTTGGGTATGGTGCAAGTGTTCAGGCCTGAGGTTTTCCATGTCAGAAATCCGCAATCCCGTATAGCACATGAACAAAAATATTTTGCGATATCGTTCAAGGTGGGGTTTGTCTTTATATTCCAAACCTTCGATGCGCTCCCTTTCTTCGAAGTCCAAGTTAATAATTCCCCCCTGTTCTTTTTTTACCTTAAACTTCCCGGCGACTCCACCTATTTGCGTTGAATATGGGATCTTTGGGTACTCTATATACCCCTCTGTGGCTGCAATATGTAGGTTAGCTTTTATAGTCTTGTGATGATTCGAACGTGTGTTTACCTTTAATCCTTGTTCTTTCATAAAATCATCAAACTGTTCTACAAGAGGAACATTAAATTCATGAAAATGGACATTCTTCTTAAATTCGTTAAATTTGTTATAAGTCTTTTTATGGCTTTGATATGTGGCAACCGTATTGAATTTCCTTGTCTCCAGTTGTTTCTTAAAATACTGGTTGAAGGTCATGTTGTCATAGTTCTCAAAATTCCTGCGGGCAAAATCATCCAATAAATCCAACGTTAGGTGTTGCCCGTTGCTTTGGAGCTTGAACTCGTAGGTTTCCAGTTTGGATACCAGCTCCTTGATTTTGGCATTGATGTACTGGTAGTTTTCATGGCGGTTGTTTACAATGAGTTTTTTTGCATCCCATTGTTCCTCGGTGACAAAATAATCGGTGGCCAGGAATTTCCTTTTTTTGGTATCCCAATACACACCGATAGAAATCCTTGCTTTTTCGTCCTTGTCCAGTTTTTTGCCATTGCGGTTAAAACGCGGCCTTATTTTTACGCCCATTGCACTGATATTAAAACGTTTCTGGCTAATATACTGGTAAAACGGGTCAATAGCAAAAATATTGACCCAAAACTTGACCCGATTAACGGGTTTTTCCAGTTTTTGTTGACCCGGTCGAAAAATTCGAGTCTTGCTGGAAGTCAATAAAAAAAAGCCCTTTCGGGCATTTTTGACCCTCGAAGTTCGAGAGCAAAGTGGAGCTAACGGGAGTCGAACCCGTGACCTCTTGACTGCCAGTCAAGCACTCTAGCCAACTGAGCTATAGCCCCAATTATTTATCTAAATAATTAAGAAAATGCGAATTTATAAAATAAAAGTAATCAATCACACAATTTATAATATTTCTAAGCAAGATATTTAATTCTCTAACTCTTAATTGCATGACTATTACATTAATTTAACATTATTAATTCTTTTTTACCAGAAAAATATTTATATGCTTGGCAAATAAAACATTTATCTCTATTTTTATGCCGCAAAAATAAAAAGGAAAATGGAAGTTAAAAAGACAGATAGAGCAAATCTAGAAAAGAAGAAAGGTCTTTTCCTAGAAATTGGTTTAGTTACTGTTCTTGCACTTATTCTAATTGCATTTGAATGGACTAGTAAACCTGAGATGACTAACACTCTTGGACAAGAGATCGAAGCTGAAATTGAGGAGGAGATTATTCCTATCACTCGTCAGCAGGAGGTTAAACCACCACCACCACCACCACCACCACAAGTTATCGAACAATTAACTATTGTTGAAGACGATGTCGAAATTGAAGATGAATTAGTCATTGACGACGCTGAGGCTGATCAAGACATGGAAGTTGAAATAGTTCAGTTCGAAGAAGAAGAAGAAGAAGTTGCAGAAGAAGTTTTCTTTATTGTAGAAGACATGCCTAAATTCCAAGGTGGTGACCACAATGGTTTCAGGGTTTGGATTCAACAAAACTTAAAATATCCTGCAATTGCTGCTGAAAACGGTATTTCAGGACGTGTATTCGTTCAGTTTGCTGTTAACGGTAAAGGAGAAATTGTTGATGCCGTAGTTGTTCGTGGAGTTGACCCAGCTTTAGATAAAGAAGCTTTACGTGTTGTTAAATCTTCTCCTAAATGGACTCCAGGAAAACAAAGGGGTAAAGCTGTAAAAGTACAGTTTACTTTCCCTATTTCTTTCGTACTTCAGTAAGCGGAAGTCGATAGAGTTCGACCAACCAACTCCCAAAATATATTATTCACCCCGGATTATTTTTCCGGGGTTTTTTATCTTATAATAATTTAAATTTCTTTTCTTTCTCATTATGGGAGGATATTTAACAGAATACGATACTGAAAGAGCTGTCCTTGTTGGTGTTATTGAGGGCAATCAATCAGAAGAAGAGGTAAAAGACTACCTTGACGAACTAGCTTTTCTTACTGAAACTGCTGGTGCTATTACCGAAAAAGTATTTACTCAAAAACTAGATACCCCCAATCCAAAAACATTTATTGGCCCGGGAAAACTCGATGAAGTAAATACCTACATCCAGGAAAATGAAATTGATTTAATCATTTTTGATGATGAACTCTCTCCTGCTCAATTAAGAAATATTGAAAGAGAATTAAAAATTAGAGTTTTGGATAGGACAAATCTAATTCTTGATATTTTTGCAAACCGGGCAAAAACAGCACATGCAAAAACACAGGTAGAATTGGCCCAATATCAATATTTACTTCCAAGACTTACTAGGATGTGGACTCACCTTGAACGTCAACGTGGTGGAATTGGTATGAGAGGACCTGGTGAAACACAGATTGAAACAGACCGCAGGATTATTCTTGATAAAATTGCAAAACTCAAAGAACAATTAATAAAGATTGATAAACAAAAATCTACGCAACGTAAAAACAGAGGAAAACTAGTACGGGTATCTCTGGTTGGTTATACCAATGTTGGAAAATCAACTATCATGAATTTAATTAGTAAATCAGAGGTATTCGCTGAGAATAAATTATTTGCCACACTAGACACTACTGTTAGAAAAGTAGTAATTGGTAATCTTCCATTTTTGCTGTCAGATACTGTTGGATTTATCCGTAAACTTCCTCACGGACTGGTAGAATCTTTCAAATCAACACTTGATGAAGTTAGAGAATCAGACATTTTATTACATGTAGTTGATATTTCACATTCAAATTTTGAAGATCAGATTAATATTGTTAACCAGACTTTACAAGAAATTGAAGCTGTTGATAAACCTACATATTTAATCTTTAATAAAATAGATGCATATACTTATACTAAAAAAGATGAGGATGATTTAACTCCAAAAACAAAATCTAATTATTCTCTTCCTGAGCTTAAAAAGCAATGGATTGCTAAAAATGATAATTGCATCTTTGTCTCAGCCAAAGAGAGACAAAACATTGAAGAATTTAAGAAAACGATCTATGATAAGGTAAAAGAAATTCATGTAACACGATTCCCTTATAATGACTTTCTATTTGATTATTTTGAAGAAGAAAATGAAGAGTTTTCAGAAGAATAAAAAAATAAAGACCTTCCAGATTTTATAAACCTGGAAGGTTTTCTTTTTTATAATAAATTATTTTCAACAAGGTATTCAGCAATCTGTACAGCATTTAATGCAGCACCTTTTTTAATCTGATCTCCTACTACCCATAATGCCAATCCCTTTGGATTTGTTAAGTCTTTTCTGATTCTTCCAACATAAACATCATCTTTACCTGCAATATCAAGAGGCATAGGATATTTTTGAGCTTTAGGATCATCAAATAATGTTAATCCTTTAAAATTAATACATGCCTCGCGAACTTCTTCAACCGTTAACTCTTTTTCTGTTTCTATCCAAACAGCTTCTGAGTGTGCACGCATAACCGGAACCCTAACACAAGTTGTACTAACTTCAACATCCGAATGCATGATTTTACGAGTTTCATGAAATGTTTTCATTTCCTCTTTTGTATAATCATTGTCTGTGAATACATCAACCTGAGGGATTACGTTAAATGCCAACTGAAAAGGAAATTTCTCTATCGTTGGAGATTCCCCGTTGACTAATTGTTTTGTTTGATTCTCAAGTTCTTTCATTGCTACTGCACCTGCACCACTTGATGCCTGGTAAGTTGCTAAATGTATCTTTTTAATGTGAGAAAGATTCTCAATAGGTTTTAAAGCAACTACTAACTGAATAGTTGTACAGTTTGGATTCGCAATAATATTTCTTGGCCTGTTTTTACAATCTTCAGGATTAACTTCAGGAACAACCAATGGTACATCTTCGTCCATACGGAATGCACTTGAATTATCGATCATAACTGCACCGTGTTTGGTTATGGTTTCAGCGAATTCCTTGGATGTACCGCCACCGGCAGATGTTAATGCGATATCAATATCCTTAAAATCATCGTTGTGTTTTAATTCCTTAACCTTTAACGTTTTTCCCTTGAAAGTATATTCTTTACCTGCACTGCGGCTCGAACCGAATAACACCAACTCATCCATGGGTAAATTCCTTTCCTCCAACACTTTAAGAAATTCTTGGCCAACAGCCCCGCTGACCCCTACAATTGCAACATTCATGATTTTAAATTTTTAATTTTTAATTGTTTAACAAATTTTTATCTGCCGATTTTTAAGCCTACAAAATTGCTAATAATTTTTGTTTTTTCTTAATAATTTCAATTATTTGTATGATATTTATCAGCTAAAACCAATAACACAAAACCAACATGCTTAAATACATCTCTACCTTTTTACTTCTAATTTACATTTCAAACGCTTACACCCAAGTATCATGTGATTTCGAAAATAATACTATTGATGAATGGATACAATCTGATTCCGGACATTGGGAATGTTCTTCTTTAAATTGTATCAATGGTAATTTTTCACTCCATCATAGTTATGACAATGCTGAATCAGGAATTGACCAAATAGCTTTGCCTATTGGCTGTTTTGATTTAACAGATTCAATTGAGTGGAATTTTAAAATTAAACATAGCTACCCTCCATCTTCTTCCAACAACTGGTCGGTTTTTCTATTTGCTGATGAAAGTGCCCAACAATTAACTCCATCAAAAAAATGTAATGCTTTGGTACTAGGCGTTAATTTCACAGGTTCTGATGATTTCCTGAAACTTTGGATAAAATCAGGAGAAAATAACACAGAAATCCTCAATACTTATTTCAACTGGCAGGATAATATAGGAATAAATGATTTTGCAGAAATTAATATCTTCTATTATCCTCCTGAAAATTGGATGATTTATCTTACAATTAATGGAGATGAAAACAAAAAATTTACATTTAACGGTTTATATACACCCCATATAGAAATTGCTCATTACTTTGGAGTTTATTACGAGTATTCTTCTTCACAAGATCAAAAATTATGGTTTGATGATTTAGAAATCAAAGGAAATACTATTCTTGACACAGTTATCCCAAATGTTTTCGTGAAAGATATCCAGCAGAATACAATAACGCTGAATTTTTCAGAGTTAATCAACCCTAAATCAATAAATGAAAGTGCAATATCTATAACCCCAGAAATTAAATTCAATATTAATGCAGAAAATTCAAAATCTATAGAGATACAACTTGAAAAACTTTTAGAATTAGATTTTCAATATTCACTTAAAATAACAGGATTTTCAGATTTGAGTGGTAATATTATAAAAGATACTACACTTCCAATACAATATTCCATAGCTTCTCAAAATGATATTGTTATCACGGAGATTATGGCAGATCCTCTTCCTGCTGTTAGTCTACCCGAACAGGAATTCATCGAAATCTACAATCGCAGTAAAAAGCCTTTTTCATTAAAAAACTATTCAATTTTTTTAAATGATAATCAACAAAATATCCAATCTGGATATATTTTGCCCGGAGAATATTTTATTGTCTGTGATGATAATGATGTAGAAGAATTTAGTGATTATGGAAAAGTTACCTATGTAAATTCTTTACCCAACATCACAAAATCGAATGGTAAAATAACATTACGAAATAATAAGGGACAACTTATTCATCAGCTTGAATATAATGACGATGCTTTTAGTTCCGAGATTAAACAACAGGGAGGATGGACAATGGAAATTATTGATCCGGATAATCCTTGTCATTTTAAAAATAACTGGGCAGAAAGTAAGGATATATCTGGTGGGACCCCGGGAAGACAAAACAGCATTTTTTTTGACAATGAAGATTATGATTCTCCTATTATCGAAAACATTTCTGTTTCTTCAGACACTTCAATACAAATTCTTTTTAATGAATCTATTGATAGTCTCTATTCGGCACAAAACATATCTTTTAACCTCAATCAATTTAAAAACAAAAAATTGTTGGATCTTAAAACAATAATCGCATATTCATCTAAAGCTATCACTTCACAAAAATTATATGAATTAAATATATCGGGTATTAAGGATTGTTCGGGAAATAAGATTGACAACCGAATAAATTATCAGTTTGCAAAAACCGAGGATGTGGAATTAAATGATGTAGTTTTTAACGAGATTATGTTTAACCCGGAATTGAATGAACCTGAATACCTGGAAATTATTAACAACACTGATAAATTTATTGATATAAGTGACATCACTCTGGGAAAACGAAAATCTACAGGTGAATACGATACATATAACATAATAGAAAGCTCAACATTATTTCTTCCCAACCAACTTGCAGTATTATCAGAAAGCAATGAAATGATTTCAAACAATTATTCGATCAATCCTGATGCACTATATATTGAACTCGAAAAATTTCCGACGTTAACAAACACATCTGGTATTATTGCTTTATTAGATTCCACAGGTCAAGCGATAGATATTTTTGAATATGAAGAACGTATGCATTCTGATTTTCTTTTCGATATAAAAGGAGTTTCCCTGGAGAAAATTAATCTTCCTGACTTGTACCCTTGGGAATTAGTGCGGTTGTAAACAGCTGATTATCAGGTTTTGTGTTTTAAAAAATGCTAAATTTACCGCACTAAGGTTTATTTTAGCATGAAAATCAGGGTTGTTAAAACAGGCTCAAATGCAAAAGCTGTACAGGTAGTGCATTACCGGAATAATAAAAGGGTCATTTTGCAGCATATTGGTTCTGCTCACACAGAGGGGGCATTAAGCGATTTATTGATTTTGGCAGAAGAATGGATCAAAGATTACTCCAAACAATTGTCTATCTTCCCTGATGAAAACCCCAACAAGTTGTTGCATCTCAATCATTGCACATTTCTTGGAGTCAAATACCATTTTTTCCAAAAGCAGATCCGTTCAATTCAGGATAAAATTAAGTTAGATGAACTGCCTGCGTTATTAAATGATTTAGTAACAATAAGGATATTTGAGCCTGCATCGAAGCTCCGCTCACTGGAATTGATGGAACAATTTTTCAGCCTCAGCCATAGCCGCAAAAATTATTACAAAATAGCCCCTAATTGTATCGGGCTAAAGAAAATTATTGAACAGAAGGTTGTTGATTTTGCAAAAGTTCATTACTCCTTTAATTTCGACATTTTGTTTTACGATGTAACAACATTGTATTTCGAGACTTTTGAAGAGGATGAGTTACGCAAGAACGGTTTCTCAAAAGACAACAAATCCCAACAACCGCAAATACTCATAGCCCTGATGGTAAGTAAAGAAGGCTTCCCTGTTGCCTATGAGGTATTTTCAGGCAATACTTTTGAAGGGCACACAATCATTCCTGTCATTAAAGATTTTATTGAAAGGAATAATGTAAAAGATTTTACCGTAGTGGCCGATGCTGCCATGATCAGTACCGAAAATGTACAAAAATTGGTTCAAAACAATATCAACTACATCGTTGGAGCCAGACTTGGCAATATCCCAACAGCACTGTTTGAGACGATCGATAAAAACATCAGCCGCGAAGATGGTAAAAGCATACGGATTAAAATGGATAACGGTTATCTGGTTTGTAGCTATTCTTCAGTCAGGTACCGTAAGGATAAATACGAAATGGAGAAGCAAATCGAAAAAGCAAAACAAGCAATTTCAAAACCATCGAAAAGCAAAAAGTTGAAATTTACCCGGATTAAAAACCAGGAAATGGGACTCAATGAAGCACTTATTGAAAAGACTCAGAAGCTATTAGGCGTCAAAGGATATTATACCAATCTGGAAGAATCGGTTGCCAATAATAAAACAATAATGGAGCGATACCATGAACTTTATAAAATAGAGCAGAACTTTAGGATATCAAAAAATGACCTACAAACAAGACCCATCTTTCATTATAAGGAACAACCGATAAAATTGCATATACTGATTTGCTTCATGGCGCTTGTCATAGCAAAGCATATCGAACTAAAAACTGGTGTGTCAATTAGAAAATTCATCGACGAATCAAAGAAAGTTGTGGATGGAGAAATATTGAACCAGATCACAAACAAAACAGTAATACTAAAAGCCGAACCAACTCACAAAATGAAGGAACTTATAGAAAAGTTAAATGCACCGCACTAAAAGGGACAAGTCAGGAGTTTCCCTGGAGAAAATTAATCTTGATAATTCTTCACTTGATAAAACCAATTGGCAGTCTGCGTCTGTTAGTGAAAATTATGCTACCCCGGGTTGGCCAAACTCGCAACTGCTTAATAATTCAGAATCTAACAAACCAATAACCGTTGAACCTGAAGTTTTTTCGCCAAATTTTGATGGATATAACGATGAGCTATCTATAAAATATCATCTAAATGAGGCCGGTATTATAATGAATATAAGGGTATACGATGCAAAAGGTCGATTAATTAATCAATTAGCAAATAACTTTTTATGTGGAACAGAAGGAGAATTTATTTGGAGAGGCGAAAATTTTAAAAATGAATATGCCTTAAATGGAATCTACTTGCTTTACATTGAATATTTTGATCAGTTTGGAAATGTACACAAGGAGAAAGAGACATGTGTGTTAGCCAGGTAGTTTAACAGAAAAATTAAGTCGTACTCATCTCTTATGCTTTCCATATAAAAAAGGCTCCCAGAAATTGAGAGCCTTTTTGAAATCCAAAATTTACAAAACGTGACTACCGGGTTTCTTAATAAATTCTATATCTTTTACTGTCCCTTCAGAGTTCTGGAAGATATCCCCCCCTTTTCAACTAATGTCCAGATTGTAGTAGCTGTAAATTGTTTGGCTATAGAACCAATATCAAAAACACTGGTATCGGTATTTTCAATATTATACTCAAGATTGGACAATCCAAATCCTTTGCTGTAAATGGTTTCTCCGTTTTTTACAACAGCTACACTTAATCCAGGTGTTTTCCAGGATTGAAATTGTTGAAAGGTGAAATCTATTTTCACAGGTAGATCTTCCTGAGCCATTATATTTACCTGGAAAAACAGGAAACTAAAAAAAATGACAATCGTGCTCATATTTATATTTCTAATTTCTGCTTAAATAAGATAAGACTTCTGTCTCAGCTAATTTCACATCATCCTGAATACTATTTAGTGTACCCAAAACAAAAATCAATGGTTGATATTCAAAATGATAAGAAGCCCAGCAAAACTCTTCACCTTGAATGGTATAGTCTTTCATTTCGAATAATTGTTCTATCCTCTTTTTTAAAATTTCATCTTCTAGTGAATAGGAAAGCAATAAATCTTTATATGATTGAATCTTAGTTTCAAGTTCAAAAGCTTTTCCTGTCATTCCCTCATCAGAATCTCCTATCATTACACTCTTTGAAATACTAAAATTATCCTTTTCTTGTACTTGCCATAGATTTATTGAAGTGTTTACCGAACTTTCTACTTCTTCATCATTTGCAATTTGGACTAACTCATTTTTTATTTCTTCAATATATTGTCTTAATTCAGATGAATTAACTTCTATATCTGAGAAATCAGTTAACTCTTTAAAAGATATTTTTTTTAGATCGTAGTAATCTTTATTACTTGTAATATAGGCAACGCGTACTGCATCATCTAATACTTCCTTCTGTACCCGAACGGCAAGAAAAGCAGACATAACTCCGAGATAAACCAGCAAGAACATGATGTACATAAAATTCGCAAGCGATTTTTCTTTCTCTTTCACATGGAAATAAATATACACGGGAAGAAAAATAATAACCGGAAAAGTAATTCCAAAAACTAACATCCAGCTAGCTCCAGGCCAATGCATTATTTTGAATAATGCACCTATAAAATCTGCAAACAATGCAATAAATGCAGCAAAATAAAGTCCTATCCTTTTTTTTCCAGCTCCTAAAAAACTACTCCTAAGGGCCAAAGGAAAAAATAAGAAACTTAATGATCCATTTCCAAAGATTAATAACCAGCCGGCACCAGGCCAGTGCATAATTTTAAATATCCCTCCCAAAACTGTTAAGGAAAGCGCTACGAGCCCTATGATATATATTTTATTTTTCATGGTATTCAGTTTTAATAGTTATACGTTAAATAATCTAAAACTTCTGATTCTGCGATCCTTACATCACGCTGAATACTTGAAAGAATATTAATACAGCCCACAATTGTTACTCTCTTAAAACAATATTCTTCCCATGTTGAAAAACCTTGTGGATTATCATCAGGGACTTCTGTTTTTAAAATTTCATTAATCAATTTACTTTTCTCACTATCACTATCAAGTTTTAATAGAAGACCTTCTTTAAAACCTTCAATTTTAGCCTTTAACTCAAGAGCTTTCCCTTGTATATTTTCTCCTCCTATCATCACAAATTGTGGCGCAGATGTGTTACTCCTTCCCCCGTCATTCCAATTTTTAAGGTTAACTGTTGAGGCATCAACAATTAAAGACTCATCAAACACTTCTCCTTCATAATACTTCCGAAATACTTGTAATTTTAAATTATGTGCATACAGAACTAAATCATCTGCATTTTTACTGATTTCTTGCATTTCTTCATAAGCTGAACTATCCTTAAGAACCAGGTAGGCCTTTTTATTTTTTAGTTCATAAAATGCCTGTGTCTCGTGTAACTTCTCATCAACTTGATCAAAACCTCTCAAAACACTAATTTCAACATTTAGTGCTAGCAGCATCGTAAAAAGCATTAACCAGGTAAAAGCTGCTATAAGATATACAAACTTAGCTTTTACAAATTCCTCATCTTTAAAATGATATACAGTATAAGGTATAATAAATAAAACGACCAGTGCTATAGAGCTTAACATAAGCATAATACTGGCACCCGGCCAGTGCATCATTTTAAAAAGAATAGCAAGCATGTAAATCATCCCGGAGATAATGCCAGAAGTATATACTTTTTTTTCTTTTCTGTTTTCAGCTTTTTCCCTTAGATAGATCATGAGTGCTGGCATAAACAAAAGACTCAAAATGCCCATCCCTAATATTAAAAGCCAAGCCGTTCCCGGCCAATGCATAATCTTAAAGAAACTCCCCATAATAAAACCAAAACTCCCCAGAAAAGCAGTTATATTAAGCAATGGTTTTTTCACTTCCTTATTCTCCCTGTTTATGATATACATAGCTGAAGGGAGAAACACAAAACTCATTAGGATAAACCCAATAATGAGAAGCATTGTTGCTAAAGGCCAATGCATAATTTTAAAGAGCGAGCCAAACATCAACAACGTTGTTGATACAACTCCGGAAACTTTCATAATCGTTTTCATGATCCGATAATTTTTATCAATTAATAATAAAGTATTAATCTGCACCTGTTGCAGATCTTTAATACCAACTACAGTCTTAATTTTCTCAAATGCATCTCTGAATGTTAGTCCATTTTCAATCTCATACTCAATTTCGCAGCAGATATGATCGACTAAATCTTCATGTAAATGAGAAATTGTAATCCCGGCTTTGTCAACTGTTTCGGTAATAAATCGGATTTCATTTTTTGTTAGCACGTGCATATACCAAGCGCTGGATTTGGATTAATTATAATTCTAATTGTTTCAATAAAATCTTCAAGCTCCTTAACCTTTTCTTTTGCAGTATTACTTCCAATCTCTGTTAACTTATAATATACTCTTACCCGGTTGTTAACATTTTCTTTTTCAGTAATCAAAACCCCTTCATTCTCCAGCTTATGAAGGATAGGATAAAGTGCCCCAAAAGTCAACGAAATTTTGCCATTTGATATTTCTTTAACTTTTTGGGTTATTTCATATCCGTACATTCTCCCGTTTTCATCCAAGAGTTTTAGCACAATAGATTTCAGCGAACCTTTTAATAATTCTTTTGCTATCATAATTTTATATATTATACAAACTTATATATTGCAAATATATTATATATAAAATGAAAAAATATCTAGATCTTACTATTTATAATAATTCAAAATAAAGTTTTGTTTGATTCGAATATTTATCTTTTTAAACTTATAATTTCTGAAATTCAAAATAATAGCCACTTTGAGAAGGTTTGTTTTTTAAAGCAACGCTTCAGTTTATCATACTTAAATACATTTTGAATTATGTTTTTTAACATCAATATATTGCTTGTTTAGTTTCTCTATTTAGCTAAAAGCCGTATTTTTGCACCTTCAAATTAAAACATGAGTTATGGTTGAAAACAGCAATGAAAAATTATTTTCTGAATTTCCGCCAGTTTCTACCCAGGAATGGGATGATAAAATCATAGCCGATCTCAAAGGCGCTGATTACGAGAAGAAATTGGTTTGGAGAACAATAGAAGGATTTAACGTTAGGCCATATTACAGGCAGGAGGACCTCGAAGAGTTGGGGTATCTTGAAGTTAATCCGGGAGAGTTCCCTTTTGTTAGAGGGAGCAAAAATAAAAATAACGATTGGGAAGTTAGACAAGACATCAAAGTTGATGATGTTGCAGAAGCTAACCAAAAAGCATTATTTATCCTCGACAGAGGTATCACATCACTAGGTTTTACTGTTCCTGAAGGTAAAATTACTGACCAGGCAACATTAAAAAGTCTTTTAGAAAAGATATATTTTGAATGTATCAATTTAAATTTTGTAGCAGGTAAGAATTCTCCAGATATCCTTTGTTACCTTGCTGATGAAGTTGACGAGAAAAAAATTGATTCTGCTAAAATCTTAGGTTCTACCGATTATGATCCATTAGGAAATTTAACGGTTACCGGAGCTTTTTACAACAGCGAAGAAGCTGATTTCAAAGCTTTAAAAGAATTGATTCAGTTTGGAGTAGAAAAACTTCCAAACTATCGTGTATATTCTGTAAATGCACAAAACTTTAGTAATTCAGGTTCTTCAATAGTTCAAGAACTTGGTTTTGGTTTAGCTCAAGGCGCTGAATATTTAAGTAAAATGAGCGAAGCTGGTTTAAATCTTGCAGATGTAACAAAACAGCTTCAATTTGTATTTGGCGTTGGTTCAAACTATTTCATGGAAATTGCAAAAATTAGAGCTGCCAGATTATTATGGGCTAAAATCGTTGAAGCTTATCTTCCTGAAGATAAAAAAGCCGGTAAAATGTTTATCCATGGAATAACTTCTGATTGGAACAAAACAATTTACGATCCTTATGTAAACATGCTTCGTGTAACAACAGAATCTATGTCTGCAGTAATTGGTGGCGTTGATTCTCTATACGTTCAACCATTTGACAAATCATATCGCGAGGTTTCTAAATTCTCTGGTAGAATTGCCCGCAACACACAAATTATTCTTAAAGAAGAAGCATATCTTGATAAAATAGTTGATCCATCTGCTGGTTCGTACTATATCGAAAATCTTACTAACTCAATTGCTGAAGAGGCTTGGAAAATCTTCTTAAGTGTTGAGGAAAAAGGTGGTTATTTAGCTGCTTTAAAAGAAGGTTTTATTCAATCTCAAATTAAAGAAACATCAGCTAAAAGAGATAAATTGGTTGCTCAGAAAAGAGAAGTATTCCTTGGAACAAACCAATATGCAAACTCTTTAGAAAAGATTGAAAAAGATGTTGATACTTCAATAGCATTTCCGGAAAGCAAAAAAGCAGATAATGCTATTCTTGAGCCTATTACACCTTATAGAGGAGCAATGGCATTTGAGAAACTAAGACTTGCTGTTGAAAAACACAGTAAACGACCTAAAGCTTATATGCTTACTATTGGTAATCTTACCATGCGTAAAGCAAGAGCAAGTTTCTCTACTAATTTCTTCGCAAGTGCAGGCTATGAAGTAGTTGACAACTTAGGTTTCGAAACTGTTGAAGATGGTGCAAAAGCTGCTACCGAAGCTGGTGCTGACATCGTTGTTCTTTGTAGTTCTGACGACGAATACGTTGAATATGCTCCTGCTGCGTTTGAACAAATTAAAGACAAAGCAATCTTTGTTGTAGCTGGTGCTCCAGCTTGTATGGAAGACTTAAAAGCGAAAGGCATTGAGAATTTCATCCATGTTAAAACAAATCTGCTTGAAGCATTAACAAATTATAATGCGTTAATGGGTATTAAATAATACGTAGTTTACACTATCGTAAAACAAAAAAATAATTAAAGATGAGACCAGATTTTAAAAGTATTAATATAAAAACAAAGACCAGTCAATCGACTGGTACTGACTGGACGAAAGCTCATGGAATAGAGAAAGATTGGTTAACTCCAGAGCAAATCCCAGTTAAGTCTGTCTATACAAAAGACGATTTACTAAAAATGGAGCATTTAAATTATGCTTCAGGATTGGCTCCAAATTTAAGAGGCCCATACTCTACAATGTATGTTACTCGTCCTTGGACAATCCGTCAATATGCAGGATTCTCTACTGCTGAAGAATCTAACGCATTCTATAGAAGAAACCTTGCAGCAGGTCAGAAAGGCCTTTCTGTAGCATTTGACCTTGCAACTCACCGTGGATATGACTCTGATCACGAACGTGTTGTTGGTGATGTGGGTAAAGCAGGTGTTGCTATTGATTCTATCTTGGATATGAAAATCCTTTTCGACCAGATTCCATTGAATAAAATGTCTGTATCAATGACAATGAACGGTGCTGTACTTCCAATTATGGCATTCTATATTGTTACAGCATTAGAACAAGGTGCAAAACTGGAAGAACTTGCAGGTACAATCCAAAATGATATTCTTAAAGAATTTATGGTGCGTAATACATACATCTACCCACCAGATACTTCTATGAGAATAATCGCTGATATTTTTGAGTACACTTCACAAAAAATGCCGAAGTTTAACTCTATCAGTATCTCTGGTTATCACATGCAGGAAGCTGGTGCTACAAACGATATCGAGATGGCTTATACACTTGCTGATGGTTTGGATTATATCCGTACAGGTATGAAAGCCGGACTTGATGTTGATGCATTTGCTCCTCGTTTATCTTTCTTCTGGGCAATTGGTATGAATCACTTCATGGAAATTGCAAAGATGCGCGCAGCAAGGATGCTTTGGGCTAAAATTGTAAAACAATTCAATCCTAAAAATCCAAAATCTCTTGCATTAAGAACTCACTCTCAAACTTCTGGATGGAGTTTAACAGAGCAAGATCCTTTTAACAACGTAGCCAGAACATGTATTGAAGCAATGGCTTCTGCATTAGGTCATACTCAATCTCTTCACACCAACGCTCTTGATGAGGCGATTGCATTACCTACTGATTTCTCTGCAAGGATTGCTAGAAACACTCAGATTTACATCCAGGAAGAAACTCAAATTTGTCGTCAGATTGATCCATGGGCTGGTTCTTATTATGTTGAGTCTTTAACTCACGAATTAGCTCACCAGGCTTGGAAACACATCCAGGAAATTGAAGATTTAGGCGGAATGGCAAAAGCTATTGAGACAGGTATTCCAAAAATGCGTATCGAAGAAGCTGCTGCAAGAAAACAAGCAAGAATTGATGCTCAGAAAGATACGATTGTTGGTGTTAACAAATATCGATTAGACAAAGAAGATCCATTGGAAATTCTTGAAGTTGATAACACAGCTGTTCGTCAGGCGCAAATCAAACGAATTGAAAAATTAAAAGCAGAACGAGATAACAACGAAGTACAACAAATTCTTGATGCTATCACAAAAGCAACAGAAACAGGAAAAGGAAACCTTCTTGAGCTTTCTGTTGAAGCAGCAAAAAAACGTGCTACTTTAGGTGAAATCTCAGATGCTATTGAAAAAGTTTCAGGGAGGTATAAAGCAGTGATTCGTTCTATTTCAGGTGTTTACTCAGCAGAATCTGCTGACGATAAATCATATCAAAGAGCAAAAGAATTAGCAGAGAAATTTGCAAAAATGGTTGGCCGTCAACCAAGGATTATGGTTGCTAAGATGGGGCAAGATGGTCACGATCGCGGCGCCAAAGTAGTTTCTACAGGTTATGCAGATATCGGATTCGATGTAGACATAGGACCATTATTCCAAACTCCGGAAGAAGCTGCTCGCCAGGCTGTAGAAAATGATGTTCACGTATTGGGTGTATCCAGTCTTGCTGCTGGTCACAAAACACTCGTCCCTCAAGTTATTGAAGAACTCAAGAAACTTGGAAGAGAAGACATCATGGTAATTGCAGGTGGTGTAATTCCAGCTCAGGATTATGACTTCCTTTACAATGCTGGTGTTGTTGCTATCTTTGGCCCTGGAACTTCTGTTTCAGTTGCCGCTCAAAAAATGCTTGAAGTATTAATTGAGGCATATAAAGAATAGTAAATATTTTTGTTATATATTAAGCACGGGAAATATATTTTCCGTGCTTTTTTATTTTAACATACAGGTTATGATTTATTCAAAAGAATATCCCAACCAGCAAATATTAGATTTAGCGCTTAACAAAGAAATCTTGATCGGCTATTGTAATAGAAAGGCTTACAACATTGAACCTTATAAAAATTGGTTTGATAAATGGTATGAAAAACTAGAACCAGAAATTTATTTTTTGAATAAACTAAACAAAGAATTTTTAAAAAATATTGAGATAATAATTTTTGCTGCTTCCTGGTGTGGAGCATGCCGTGTTGAAATCGCACGATTTTATAAAATATTTGACACACTCCAAATCCCTTTTGATAATGTAACTGTGCTATACGTAAATAGACTGAAAAAAATTCCTGGATTTGATATAACTCCATTTGAAATAAATCGTGTCCCTACATTTATATTTTATCAAGACAAAAATGAAATTGGAAGAATTATTGAAAGCCCAAAAGACACGCTGGAGGCCGATTTATTAGAAATTCAGAATAAAATAACACTCTCATAAAATTATTTCTTAATTTTATTCATCATTAATTAAAATTTAAATATGGAAATACAACAACGCTCAACTGCTGGACAAGGACTTGGAATTGCCGGATTAATTCTAGGTATTATTGCATTATTAATAGCTTTTATTCCCTGTGTTGGCCTTTTAGCACTTATACCTGGAATTATTGCTATTGTTTTAAGTGTTGTCGGGCTCTCCCAAGCTAATAAAGGAGACGGAACAAAAGGAGTTATTATTGCCGCTCTTGTAATATCCATTCTCGCAACTGCTGTAGCCGGAATCTGGGGATTCTTCTTTGCTACCAGTGCTACTATACTTAACAAAGTAGGAATGGAAGTAAAAAAAGAACTAGAAGAAGAATTTGGCGATGATTACGAAGATAAATTTGAAGAAGCTTTTCAAGATTTTGGTAATGATTTAGAGGAAACACTTGAAGACCTTGAGATTGATGAAATTGATATTGATAATTTTGATAAAGAATTATCGGATAAAGATTTTGAAAAATTATTAAATGCATATGAAAGTCTCATTAAAGATTATCTTGAAATTGCAAAAGAAGTAGATGAAGGAAAAATTAGTGCTTTAGCCAATGGTGCAAAAGTAGCCGTAAAAGCCACTGCAATTGCAGCTAAACTTGCTTCAGTTTCTGATAACCTCACAGAAGAACAAGAAGAAAAATTCGAAGAACTAAACAATAAATACGAACAAGCTTTCAAACAAATTGAAGAATCAAAGGAATAAAAACTATCATATTTTTAACCTTACTTTTGCCGGATTGATACTGTTAATCTTTATCTACTCCGGCATTTTTTCTGCTGAAAAAAATAATCATCCAATCCCCTCAATTTATACAGAACTAACAGGGATGGATAGTCCCAGCTTAGGTTTATCTCGAAGTTTTAGTGAAATTGTACGCTTTAATTTTTCATCTGCAAAAGAACTTAACCCATATGGAATTAAAGTTTTTATGTTTTTTTTAATCCAATTTATTCTTCGAATTCTCATCTCCATATCACTTCACTATAGTCCTGAAAAACTCAATCTTAATAGACTTACTTTATTTGACGCTACAATTGCCCTATTTCTTTTTATCTATTCATTCTGGTATTTTCTGCCAATTTGGAAATTTATGTAATGCTCACAAAGGAACTTCCTAACTTTTCTTAAAAAAATATGATTTTTAAGCTTGTACAAAAACCATTTTTACTGGATTTTTATTTCAATAAATTATTAATAAAAGACAATGGCAATGGTTCTAAAAATTGTTAAAATACCGTTCTATCAGCTAAAAAATGGGTTGTAAATATTACAAAGGGTAATCATGCTTATCGTCCCCAAAATGTTAAAACAACTAAAACTTTTCACCTGGGTAAATGTCTTTAAAATAATAATTAAAGTAGCTCCCCCATAAAAAAGAGTTAGCAGGCCATTTTCACCATCGTCAAATATTATCCTATCTTTTTGAATGATACTGCTCTTAATATTAGAATCGGAAGAATATTGGAAAATATTTAAACATAAAAAAACTTCCAGATTTTTTTAGGACCTGGAAGTTTTTTATACTTGTCTTCGCAACTTTTAATAAAGTTCTATTCCAAATTCTTTTAACTTGGCTTTTGCCTCATCAAGCATTCTCCCAAGTTCTTGTTCTTTTCTTGCAGACTGTTCCTGGGTAGCCCTCAATTCTTCCATATTTTGGCGCATCTCTTCTTCCTGTGCAGACATTTCTTCAGCTTGCTGTTGAGATTGTTCAAGAAGTATGGCCGTTTTTATATTTGTTCGAACAGTTGCTATTGTTGAGGCAATACTTTCCGCTATCTTTTCAACAAATTCAACCTGATAAGGATAAATTTCATTAAACGAAGCTATTTCGAGTACTCCAAATATCTCATCATTAAGAATAAGTGGAACTAAAAGTAAGCTCCTTGGGTTTTCACCACCTAATCCAGATGTAATCTGTATATAATCATTTGGAATATCTGTCATGTAAATAGACTCCATTTCCTGGATACAACGACCGATTAAGCCTTCGCCGAGTTCTAATTTCTTTTGGCTATATTTTCGCCTGTCATATGCATAGCAGGATGCCATCTCTATAAAAATATGACTAGGATCATTATTATTAATTAAAAATAACCCACCTTGGTTTGCCCCAAGATATTTCACAAGGTTACTGATAACGTTGTATGAAAGTTCATCCATGTTATCATTATTTTCGCGGAGTATTTCTGCAAATTTTGCCTGCCCCTGTGTTGCCCAGTTTCGTTGATCGTCTTCTTCTTTTCTTTTCTTTTCTTCATCCGAAGCAGACTTTAACTCATCCCGCATCTGAATTAACGAATTTCCTAATTTATCCTCTTCGCTTAAAGGTTTAAAACCCGTATCAAAATTTCCTCGCCCAATTTGATTAGCAAAATTTGATACGTCTTTTAAACTCCCAACTAACTGGTTTAATGCATAAGACATCTGACCTATTTCATCTTTTCCTTCCTCAATCTTTTCATCCGGCAAAATACCTTTAGCCATCTGAAGCAGTACATTCTTTATTTTATCAATTGGTCTTCTTAAAGAGCGAGAAGTAACATATCCGATACTAATTGCAAAAATGGTCAGCAGTATTAAAGAATAATTAATTATTTTCCCAAAAATTCGTAACGAATTCTCCATTTCCAATCTTGCATCAGCAATGTTTTGTTCATGGTGTTGAACAATTACATTTAGTCGATTGATCAAAGAATCTGTAAGAACCATAATTTCTCCTCCTTCTTCAACCATAGGGACAACTTCAAAATAGGTAAGCGGATCGTCGTAACTTTCAAATGTATTTAATAACCCCATGATATATTGATGCTTTGGAAACAATGTATCCCTGATTGTTGTTCGTATATCAAAATATTCATCACTTATTGAATCAACATCCCAATAATCACTTAAAACAGTTAAGGAGCTATCTACTTTAGGGAAGTCTTCCTCATGAATTTTTACAAGTTTAACCTTATCGGGTGTTTCCGGTTTTTTATCAATAAAAACCCAACTTCGTATCAACATCCTGGATTCTTCAACCAGACTTACCAGCTCATGTATATTTACCTCAGAAGGAGTATAGAATGTTTCTATTTCGTTGTTTACTTGTTCACTCCTGTTTAATGTAATACCTATTAAAACACCGTTGATAATAAGGGCTAATGTAAGTATACCAAAACCAATTCCTAGTCTTGCAGCAATAGATAATTTTACTTTCATTAAATGTAATTTTCTTAATTAAAAGATTCGTTTTATGCCAATTTAATAAAAATTAATGGAAGAATTATCCACTTTAAAAATAATTATCATGCTAAAATGTTATTTTTTAGCAAAATCCATCGCTTTTTTCAAATTTTGTATTGCCTCCTTAACAGTAGAAAGTGGGCAGCCTACATTAACACGTTGAAACCCTATTCCCTCTTTTCCAAAAATGCCACCATCACTTAATCCTAATTTACCTTCATTTATTAGAAGATTCTTTAATTCTTCTGGAGCCATATTATATTCCCCAAAATCCAGCCAAACAAGGTATGTCCCTTCTGGCTTTATTACTTTTATTTTAGGTAATTCATTTTCTATCTCTGTTGACAAATAATCAATATTCGCTTGTAAGTGTTGGTTTAAAGCATCAACCCAATCATCCCCGTTTTCATATGCAGCTTGGCAAGATACATCACCAAAAATATTTCCATGCCCTACATGCACATGATCAAGAACTTTCTCATACTTTTCTTTTAGTTTATCATCCTGTATAATAAGATAGGAAGTTGATAAACCTGCAAGATTAAAAGTTTTGCTTGGGGCCATACATGTAATAGTGTTTTTAGAAATATCATCTCCTAATGATGCAAATGGAATATGCTTATTACCGGGCATAATAATATCACTATGAATTTCATCGGCTATTACCAACACATTGTATTTTAATGCAAGTTCAGCTACTTTTTCCAGTTCATATTTTTTCCATACACGTCCAACTGGGTTATGTGGGCTGCACAAAAAGAACATTTTTACACCTTCTTTAAATTTGTTCTCAAGATCCTCATAATCCATAATATATTTCTCACCATCAAATTGAAGTGAGTTTTTAATTAATGTTCTTCTATGATTTGTAACAGCACTAAAAAAAGGGAAATATACGGGTGGCTGCACCAATATCTTATCTCCTGGTTCAGTAAAACCCATCACTAACATATTTAACGCTGGAACAATTCCCGGAGAAAAACTAATCCATTCGTTTTTTATATTCCAATTATTACGTCTCTTGTTCCAATCAGTTATTGACTGTTTAAATCCATCCGAATGAAAACTATATCCAAAAACTTTATGATTTAACCTCTCTTTTATTGCTTCAACAATAAAATCCGGAACTTCTATATCCATATCAGCAACCCACATAGGCAACACATCTTCCCTTCCATATAATTCATTCCGGATATCATACTTATAACAATTTGTCCCTTCTCTTTTTATCTGCTTATTAAAATTATACTTCATACTCAAATTTTTCTCAAAGATAATTAACACCAGCTTGAGTACAGTGTTCACTAAATAAGTAGTTGATTATTGTTAACAAATTGAATGCTTCCTGAACCAAATAGTTTCCTTATCTTCGGAAAAATTATTTAAATGTCTGTTAGGCCTAAAAAACATCTTGGACAACATTTTTTAACTGACGAGAATATCGCTAAAAGAATTGTATCTTCTATTGAAATTCAACCAGGAGATAATCTTCTTGAAATAGGACCAGGAAAAGGAGTCCTCACAAAATATATTATTAACAACAAAGAAATCGATTTTAAGGTTGCTGAAATAGATTCAGAATCTGTAGAATATTTATCAAAAAATTATCCTGATCTATATATTATTCACGATGATATTCTGAAGATAGAACTCAGAAATCTTACTTCGGAAAAAATAAAACTTATTGGGAACTTGCCATACAATATATCCAACCAAATTTTTTTCAAAATATATGATAACAAACACCTGATAGATGAATGTGTTTTTATGATACAAAAAGAAGTTGCTGAAAGAATCTGTTCAGCTCCAGGAAATAAAACATATGGAATATTGAGTGTTTTACTTCAGGCTTATTTTGATATAGATTATTTATTTACTGTTAAACCAGGAGTGTTTTTCCCTCCACCAAAGGTCAACTCTTCTGTAATCAGATTAAAACGGAATAATACTGCGAAACTAGACTGTGATGAATCGTTATTCTTTAAAATAATAAAAGCAACTTTTAATAAACGAAGAAAAACAATTAAGAATGGCTTAAAGGATTTATTTGAAATAAATTTTGAGGATAATTTATTAAAAAAACGTGCAGAACAATTAGACGTTGCTAATTTTGTAGACCTGACCAAAATGTGTGAGTCGTTAAGTCAATAAAATACAATAAATAATATCAAGTTTCATGAATTTTGAGCTTACCAAGGAATATCTGGATAAATTAAAAACGTTTATTGAGAAACGTAATGAAAAGCAGGCCTTAGAAATGATGCAAGACCTGCATCCCGCAGATATTGCTGATATTTATGAAAACCTTGATGAAAACGAAGCAAAATTCTTATATCTATTATTAGATAAAGAACAAGCTGCCGATATGCTCCTTGAACTAGAGGACGACGACAGGGGGAAAATACTTGATGTATTGCCCGGAGAAGTTATTGCTACCCAGATCATTGAGCAAATGGACACCGATGATGCAGCTGATGTATTAGCTAGCCTTGAAGAAGGCAAACAGGAAGTAGTCCTACAAAACATACCCGATGTTGAACATGCTGGCGATATTGTCGATCTCTTAAACTACAAAGAAGACACAGCAGGTGGTTTAATGGGAAAAGAGCTCATTAAAGTAAATGAGAACTGGGAAATGCTTACCTGCATCAGAGAAATGAGAAAACAAGCGGAAGAAGTAGACGAACTCTACTACGTATATGTGGTTGATAATGAAAATATATTAAAAGGTACTTTATCTCTCAAGAGAATGTTACTTTCAAAATCTTCTGCGAAAATTAAAAACATATTAAATGACGAGGTAATTTCAGTTAGGACAGATACTTCTTCAGAAGAAGTTGCCCAGATAATGGAAAAATACGATTTGGTTTCATTGCCGGTTATTGATCAGATAGGAAGGCTTTTGGGTAGAATTACAATTGATGATGTTGTAGATGTTATTCGTGAAGAAGCAGAAAAAGACTACCAGATGATCTCAGGTATTAGTCAGGACGTTGAATCGACTGACAGTGTATGGGTATTAACACGTGCACGTTTGCCCTGGCTACTTGTTGGGCTGGTTGGTGGCATCTGTGGTGCCCTTGTAATGGGAAAATATGAAGCACAACTTAGATTCGACCCTAAAATGGCTTATTTTGTGCCACTTATTGCTGCTATGGGAGGCAATGCGGGAGTTCAATCATCTGCCATTATTGTACAAGGCCTCGCAAATAAAACACTTGGTCTTGAATCTACAATGAGTAAGCTTTTTAAAGAATTAGGTGTTGCATTAATAAATGGTTTAACACTTGCTACATTAATATTAACATATAGTTATTTTCAAACAGAATCATTACCCTTAACTATAACTGTTAGTTCTGCATTATTATCTGTAATAATTTTTGCCTCAATATTTGGAACCATGACACCCTTAATACTAAACCGATTTAAAATTGATCCAGCTCTTGCAACCGGTCCTTTCATTACAACATTTAATGATATTATGGGACTTTTTATTTATTTTATGATCGGGCGTTTGATGTATTCAATATTTTAGTTTAAAAAAATATGAAAATTTTAAAAGCCTGAATAATAATTGATAGGGTTAAAAATATTATATTTAATAAAAATTAGTGTTTATTGTTTTTAAAATCAACTAAATGAGTGAAGTTAAGAAAATAGAATCTGCATTAGTTTCTGTTTACCACAAAGAAAATCTAGACAAAATCATAAAATTACTTGTTGATAACAAGATAAAAATCTACTCAACAGGTGGTACTAAAAAGTTTATTGAAGAACTTGGAGCCAAAGTTACTGCCGTTGAAGAAATAACATCATACCCATCAATTCTCGGAGGAAGGGTAAAAACTTTACACCCGAAAGTATTTGGAGGCATCCTTTCAAGAAGAAATCTTGATAAGGACTCAAAAGATATGTCTCAATACGAAATCCCTGAAATTGATTTGGTTGTTGTCGACTTATACCCATTTGAAGCAACTGTTGCTTCCGGTGCTTCTCATGAAGATATTATTGAAAAAATTGATATTGGTGGTATCAGTCTAATTAGAGCTGCTGCAAAAAATTATAAAGATGTTGTAATCATCCCTTCTCAAAAAGAATATGCCGATTTACAGCAAATTCTCGAAAACAATGCAGAAACAACTATTGATGAACGAAAAAAACTTGCATTAAAAGCATTTAATGTTTCCTCTCATTATGATACTCATATCTTTAAATATTTCAATTCGGAGAATGACCTTACTGTTTTAAAAGAGAGTATTCAAGAATCAAAAACTTTACGCTACGGTGAGAACCCTCATCAGAAAGGAATATTCTTTGGTAAGCTCGAAGATGTTTTCGACCAAATTCATGGTAAAGAAATCTCTTATAACAACCTGCTTGATATTGAAGCAGCTGTTTATCTTATTTCTGAATTTACAGAAACGACTTTTGCAATTCTTAAACATAACAATGCATGTGGACTTGCTTCAAGAAATGTATTAGTAGACGCTTGGAAAGATGCTTTAGCAGGAGATCCTGTTTCTGCTTTTGGAGGAATCCTTATTACAAATGTTGAAGTTGACAATCAAACAGCATTAGAAATTGATAATTTATTTTTTGAAGTAATAATAGCACCATCATATAGTGATGATGCTCTTGAAACTCTTAAAAAGAAAAAGAACAGAATTATCTTAATCCAGAAACAAAAAGATTTCCCTAAACAACAATCCCGTACTTTACTAAATGGGATCTTGTATCAGGACAGAGACACTAAGATTGAGCCAGCAGGGGAAATGACAACGGTAACAGAAAAAGCACCTACAAAAGAGCAACTTGTAGATCTTGAATTTGCTAACAAACTTGTTAAGCACACAAAATCAAATACTATTGTGCTTGCAAAAAACAAACAACTTTATGCAAGTGGTGTAGGTCAGACTTCAAGGGTTGATGCTTTAAGGCAGGCTATTGAAAAAGCAAAAACCTTTGGTTTTGATTTAAATGGAGCGGTTATGGCATCAGATGCTTTTTTCCCTTTTCCAGATAATGTGGAAATTGCAAACAAAGCAGGCATTGTTGCCGTAGTACAACCAGGAGGCTCTATTAAAGATAAAGAATCGATTGCTTATTGTAATGAAAATAACATGGCAATGGTATTTACTGGAGTTAGGCACTTTAAACATTAAAAAATACATCAAACTTTTTTTATGGGTTTATTTTCTTTCTTAACACAAGAATTAGCAATTGACTTGGGAACAGCAAACACAATCATTATCCATAATGATAAAATCGTTGTTGATGAACCTTCAATTGTAGCGGTAGACCAGCATAGCGGAGATCTAATTGCTATTGGTCATAAGGCAAGGCAAATGCACGGTAAGACTCACGAGAACATCAAAACTATCCGACCTTTAAGAGACGGTGTTATCGCTGATTTTGATGCTGCTGAAAAAATGATCCGGGGGATGATAAAAATGATGACTCCCAAACAACGGATGTTTAACCCTTCCTTAAAGATGGTTGTGTGTATACCATCTGGAAGTACAGAAGTTGAAATACGCGCAGTACGCGACTCCTCAGAACACGCCGGAGGAAGGGACGTTTACATGATTTACGAACCAATGGCAGCAGCTATCGGAATCGGAATTGATGTAGAAGCCCCTGATGGTAGTATGGTAGTTGATATAGGAGGTGGGACCACAGAAATAGCAGTAATTGCTCTAGGTGGTATCGTCTGCAATAAATCGATCAGAATTGCCGGTGATGGTTTCACATCGGATATACAGGCATATATGAGACACCAACACAACATAAAAATCGGAGAACGGACAGCAGAAGATATTAAGCTCTCTGTTGGATCTGCATTACCAGATATAGATAATCCCCCACCAGATTTTAACGTACGTGGTCCAAACTTAATGACAGCAATGCCTATTGAAATTCCTATTTCATATCAGGAGATTGCTCACTGTTTAGATAAATCTCTTTCTAAGATTGAATCTGCTGTATTATCGGTTCTTGAACAAACACCTCCAGAGCTTTATGCTGACATCGTTAATAAAGGAATTTATCTTGCCGGCGGTGGGGCATTATTGCGTGGCCTGGATAAACGATTAACAGACAAAATAAGCATCCCATTTCATGTAGCGGAAGATCCTCTACATGCAGTTGCCAGAGGTACGGGAATTGCTTTGAAGAATACTGATAGATTTACTTTCTTATTACGTTAATATCATTATCGTTTCCTTCATATGGGAAATATAATAAGGTTTATTTTAAATAATCTTTTTGCAATACTTTTTGTACTGCTTGAGCTATTGTCTTTTCATTTGATAAGAAATCAGAATAGTTATCAAAGAGCTTCGTTCTTTAATGCTTTCTCTAACTTAAAAAGCAGGATACACAACGAATCATATTCTTTAAGAAGATATCTTAACCTGAATGAAATAAACTATGCTCTTGTCCAGGAAAACAAACAACTCAGGAATTATTTAAAAGATAATTACAAAACAAGTATTACAGATTTTATTTCAATTGACGACTCAATTGAAAATAAGTGGTACGACTATGAGGAAGTAAAAATCATTAACAATTCAACAAACAAACAACATAATTATATTACTCTAAATAAAGGTTCAATACAAGGTATTGAACCGGAAATGGGAGTAATATCCTCAAATGGGGTTGTTGGTATTGTTCATTCAGTTTCTAGAAATTTTGCATTAGTCCTTCCGATACTGAATTCGGATTTCAAGTTAAGTTCGCGGATAAAAAGAAATAACTACTTTGGTTCTCTTTCATGGGATGGCTCAGACTATAGATTTGCAACATTAAATGAAATACCATACCATGTAGAACTTTTTAAAGGAGACACAATTGTAACAAGTGGATTTTCGCCACACTTCCCAGAAGGTATTATTGTTGGATTCATTGAAGATTTTGAAGTAAAGGATGGAAACTTTTATACTATAAAGGTTCTCCTTGCTAACGACTTTAAGCAAATCTCTAATGTTTATGTAATAGATAATCTTTTTAAGGATGAACAAATTAATTTAGAAAAATCTGTACTAAAAGATGATTAAAGGTCTTCCAAAAGAAATAATATTATTTATATCCTTGGTTTTTGCCCAGGTTTTTATATTCAATAATATTCAATTTAGCGGATTAATAAACCCCAATGTTTATGTGTTGTTTATACTCCTTTTACCATTTTCAACCCCGGGTTGGCTCCTATTACTTTCATCCTTCTTTCTGGGAATTTCCGTAGACATTTTTTCTCAAACATTAGGAATGCATGCCTTTGCCTGTGTATTTATGGCAGCCTTAAGACCTATAACTTTAAAAATTTTGTCTACCCGGGAGGGATATATCCCCAATACATCTCCCCGAATAGCTGATTATGGGTTTATCTGGTTTTTTAGGTATGCTTTTGTTCTTATTTTTTTTCATCACCTAGCATTATTCTATGTTGATGTTTTTTCTTTTCACGGATTCTTTCGAACTTTACTTAGAGTGATATTAAGTGTAACTTTTACTGTGATTATCGTATTAATAGAACAGTACTTGTTTGAAAGAAAATAATGGATCATTTTACTTCCAGAAAATATATTGTTGGAGCAGTTATAATCTTATTTGCATTATTATTTATTACCAAGTTATTTTTTTTACAGGTAATAGATAAGACGTATAGTATCTCTGCCGAGAATAACTCTAAAAGAATTATAACCCTTTTTCCTGCCAGAGGATTAATTTATGATAGAAAAGGAGAACTTCTTGTTTTTAATCAAGCCTCTTATGATTTAATGATATCTCCTTACCAGCTACAAGAATTTGATACTGCGGAGTTCTGTTCCATCTTAAATATTACAAAATCAGATCTAGAATACAGCATCAAACGCTCTTATAATCCCAGGTATAGAAGAGAACCTTTCATCAAACAAATTTCACCAGAGACATACGCTATTTTACAAGAGAAACTATATAAATTTCCAGGATTTTATGTCCGCCCAAGGACATTAAGAAAATACAATAAAAAGACAGCTGCCCATGTATTAGGATATGTTGGAGAGGTAGATGAAAAAACCATGGAAAATGATGATTATTATGTTCTTGGAGATTACATAGGGATCAGTGGTGTTGAGAAAACATATGAACCATTTCTGAGAGGAGAAAAAGGCCGACAAATTTTCAATGTTGATGTTCATGGAAGGGTACAAGGAACTTATCAGGATGGTAAGTTTGATAACCCAGCTGTTGTTGGAAAAAATATTTCATTAACAATTGACTCTGAATTGCAAGAATATGGCGAACATTTAATGCAGAATTATATTGGAAGTATTGTCGCTATAGAACCAAAAACAGGCGAAATTCTAACCTTAGTAACAACTCCAAATTTTGATCCTTCTCTTCTTGTCGGTCGCGAAAGAACTGATAATTATAAAGTTCTTGTAAATGATACACTCAAGCCTCTTTTTAACAGGGCTTTAATGGCCCAATACCCTCCAGGCTCTACTTTTAAAATGATTAATGCCCTTATTGCGCTTCAAGAAAATGTAATCAATCCGGATTACCAGTATTATGTTGATGGAGGTTATTATGCCCGCGGGATATCAGTAAAGGATCATGTACATGGATATGTAGATTTGGTGGGTGCACTGCAGCAATCTTCAAATGCATATTTCTGCTATTTATTTAGAAATATATTAGAAGATAAAAAATACGGATCTGTCAGTAATGCATACTCAAACTGGAGAAAATATGTTGTGTCATTTGGATTTAATCAGAAACTAAACACTGATTTTACAAATGAATTAAAAGGATTTGTGCCAACACCCTCCTATTATGACAGATATTATGGCGAAAACAGATGGAAGGCACTAACCATACTTTCTTTATCAATTGGACAGGGAGAACTTGGAATAACACCTTTGCAACAAGCAAATATGACTTGCGCTATTGCCAATAAAGGATATTATGTAACCCCTCATGTCCTTAAAAATATTGCTGGGATTGATACAATCCCTTCTATTTTTACTCAAAAAAACTATTCCTTAATAGACACATCCCATTTTAATATCGTTATTAAGGGAATGGAGCAAGCAGTTAATGGAGGTATTGGAAGTACTGCAACAATAGCAAAAATAAAGGATATCATTGTATGTGGTAAAACAGGAACCGCTGAAAATCCTCATGGGGCAGACCATTCTGTTTTTACTGCTTTTGCCCCCAAAGATGATCCTCAAATCGCAATCGCTGTTTATGTTGAGCATGGTGAATGGGGCGCTAGTTATGCTGCTCCGGTAGCAAGTCTTATGATTGAAAAATACTTAACAGGCACTGTTAATAGGAAATGGCTGGAGACATATATGTTAAACAAACTAATAGAATATTAATTTGGCAAAAAGAGGCAACATAATAACAAATCTTGATTGGTTAACAATTATCATATACCTCCTTCTTGTTATGCTCGGATGGTTAAACATCTATGCTGCTGTTTATAATGCTGAACATCACAGTATTCTCGATGTGTCTCAACGCTATGGAAAACAAATGATGTGGATTATTGCAGCCATAGTACTTGCTATATTCTCTTTAATAATAGATGAAAAATTCTATAACTTCTTTGCATATGGAATATATGCATTTATTGTACTGTTACTCATCGGTGTTTTGTTGATAGGAAAAGAAATTAACGGTGCCCGTTCCTGGTATTCGTTTGGAGGAGTTCAGATACAACCATCCGAATTTGCAAAATTCGCAACAGGACTGGCTTTGGCAAAATTTATGAGTGGATTTAATTTTAAACTAATTCAAAGAAACTCTTTACTTATTATCGCTGCAATTATTTTATTTCCACCTTTACTAATTGCTATCCAACCAGATATGGGCTCAGTACTGGTTTATTTCTCATTCTTTATTGTTTTATTTAGAGAGGGGCTTTCACCTTTATTTCCAATTGCAGGAATATATCTGGCTGCTTTATTTATCCTTTCTCTGGTTATCGATAGTTTTACAATGTCTATTTCAATGGTATTTGTAGCAGGAATCATATATTTTCTGATTAGTCGAAACCTTAAAAACGCTATTTTATCACTATTACTTTTTTCAATAATTTTTGTTGTCTTCTATTTTTCCAATAAGATGATTGATCTGGGGTACTCAAAAACTTTGATATCATCTTTATCCATTGCAGCATTAATTATAATTTTATTTATTGTTTCAATTAGAAACAAAATTAAATATGCAATACCCATTTTATTATTATTAGGAGGTTCTCTATTTATTACATATTCCGTTGACTATGTATTTACCAATTTTTTAGAAGATCATCAGCAAAAAAGAATAAACGTACTTCTTGGTGTTGAAGAAGATCCTCAGGGAGCAGGATATAACGTTCGACAATCAAAAATAGCAATTGGTTCAGGTGGCATCTCTGGAAAAGGATTTCTTAAAGGAACGCAAACAAAATATAATTTTGTGCCCGAACAAAGTACTGATTTTATTTTTTGTACAGTGGGCGAAGAATGGGGCTTTTTGGGCACATTACTTGTTATACTGCTTTTTATTTCATTATTATTAAGGCTACTTTATCTCGCTGAAAAACAAAAATCCAAGTTCAGCCGCATTTATGGTTATTCGGTAATATCTATATTATTTTTCCATTTTATAATAAATATTGGAATGACAATTGGCTTATTTCCTGTTGTGGGGATTCCTCTGCCTTTTTTTAGTTATGGAGGTAGTTCATTGTGGTCATTCACAATTTTACTATTCATATTTATCAGACTTGATGCAGGGAAAGTGGAGATTATGAGATAATTTAACTTGCTTGTGCTTTTACCTCATCCATTCCAAAATCATGAACTAACTTTACATCAAAACTTTTTATAATGAAGCTTACTAGTTGAGGAAAGTAAGCTTTAAATTCTTCTCCTATTTCATCATAGTTAAGAATTAATGATTGCATAGCAAAACTGGTTTCATTAGGCAATGATGTTGTACGAGACATACCAAACAAAACCCTTTCCAATCCATCTAAACTAGTATATGCTTTAATCCAATTATTTTTAATGAATTTAGGAAAAAACTCTTTTACCCTGGGTGGAAAGATTGGATAAAATCCTGATAACCGTTTATGCAAATTAATAATGAATTCATCAAGTTGAATATCACAATACAGATTCCAAAACTTGGCTAAATAATGATCGTAAATAATATCTACCACTATTCCTGCATACTTCCCATATCGTTCTGCAAAATGAGATTTTGTTTGTTTTACAATAGCATGGGTATCTGTATAATTGTCGATATTTCGGTGAATTATTATTCCCTGGCGTATTTCCTCTGGATAGTTTGAAAAATACCTTCCCTTAACATAATCGCCAATAAAATTTCCTACAAGAATTTCATCAGATGTTCCAGAAAGATATGTGTGAGCCAGAAAATTCATTTGCAACTTTTTAATACTTTAAACAAATACTATACCGAAGTTTTGACTTTTTATTTATTTTGTTGTTATAATATAATTTAAATTATGTTAACACCAATCTTAATTTTAACTTCTTGTAAAGATTTAACTATTTAGATTAAAAAAAGTTGCATTCTATATACAAAAAACCCTGGTTTTTTGACCAGGGTTTAAATATTGATTACTAAAAAATTAGATTCTTTTTTTTATCGCTTTTGTTTCTTCCTCAAATCCTGGTTTTTCTAACAATGCAAACATATTCTTTTTATATGCCTCTACCCCAGGCTGATCAAATGGGTTAACGCCAAGTATGTACCCACTTATACCACAAGCTCTTTCAAAGAAATATAATAACTGGCCTATATAATATTCATTTAACTTAGGTAGTTCAATTAAAATATTTGGAACCCCGCCATCAACATGTGCAAGCATTGTACCTAACTCAGCCATCTTATTAACACCATCAATTCGTTTATCGGCCAGATAATTTAACTTATCAAGGTTTTCTTTATCAGAAGGTACAGTTACTTTATAATCTGTTTCTTTAATTGATAATACTGTCTCAATTAAGATTCTTTCCCCTTCCTGGATATATTGTCCCATTGAGTGAAGATCTGCTGTTAAATCAACACTTGCAGGATAAATACCTTTTCCTTCTTTTCCTTCACTCTCTCCGTAAAGTTGTTTCCACCACTCTGCCACATAATGTAATTTACCATTGTAATTAGCAAGAATCTCAATTTTTTTCCCTTGAGCATACAATGCATTTCTTGTTGCAGCATAAATAGCAGCAGGATTATTCTCAAATTGAGAATCAACACCACAAACTTCTTCCATTCGTTTTGCCCCATCGATAAATTGTCTTATATCGAAACCAGCAACAGCAATTGGCAATAATCCTACTGGAGTAAGAACAGAATATCTTCCTCCAACGTCATCAGGAATTATAAAAGTTTTATATCCTTTTTGAGTTGCTAACGTTCTAAGAGCACCTTTTTCGGCATCTGTAATAGCAACAATTAATTTATTTGCTTCTTCAGCACCAACTTTTGCTTCTAAATGGTCTTTCAATATACGGAATGCAATTGCTGGCTCAGTTGTAGTTCCTGATTTGGAAATTACGATAACCCCATATTTCTTTTGATCCAGGATTTCCAATAACTCATAAAGATAATCCTCTCCAATATTTTGTCCGGCAAATAATACTAGAGGAGCCTTATTATCAGTTTTTAAATGGCTAAAAGAATGAGAAAGTGCTTCAATAAATGATTTCGCACCCAGGTAAGACCCCCCAATACCTACAACTACAACAACTTCTACTTTGTCTTTTAAGCTTTTTGCAGTAGCTTCAATATCTTTAATATGATCTTCTGAAATTGAAGAAGGCAAATTAACCCAACCAAGAAAATCATTTCCCTTTCCTGTTTTGTTTGCCAAGGCTTCATTACTTTCTTTAACTTGTTTCTCTAGTTTATAGATTGCATCTTTTGAGACAAAATCATAAACTTTTTCAATATTAATTTTGATATCTCCCATGATTATTGATTTATACTATTTTAAATTATCTGCAAGTAAACGAATTTCTATCATCGGTGAAATTTTTTCGTATAAAATATTATATACAGCGTTTAGAATGGGCATCTTTACATTAAACTTTTTATTTATCTCATAAATACATTTTACAGCATTGTAACCTTCTGCGACCATATTCATTTCCATCTGCGCTGATTTAACGGTGTAGCCTTTACCTATCATAGTACCAAATAATCTATTCCTACTGAATTGAGAATATGTTGTAACCAATAGATCTCCCAAATAAGGAGACGTATTTATTTTTCTCTTATCCGGATAAGTCTTATCTAAAAACCGTTTTAATTCTTGTAAGGAGTTAGATACCAGGACAGCCTGAAAATTATCACCGTATCCAATACCATGACATATCCCAGAAGCAATTGCATAAATATTTTTTAAGACAGAGGCATACTCTGTCCCATAAATATCTTTTATATAATTGGTTTTTATAAAATTGCATCTTAAGGTTTTTGCTATTATTGATGCACTTGAATTATTCTTTGCCGCAATAGTAAGGTAGGATAATCGTTCCAGAGCAACTTCCTCTGCATGACAGGGACCAGAAATAATTCCGATATTATCAAATGGTATGTTATGAACCTGATTAAAAAATTCTGCAATAGTAATATTATATTCAGGAACAATCCCCTTAATCGCAGAAACAACAAACTTTTTTGTAAAATTTACATTTGCCGGTAACGTAGAAATTAAAAATGGTGCAGGTATTGCAAAAATTAGGACATCCGAGGTATCAATAATGGAGTTAATATCTGTATCAAAATTAATCTTTGAGACATCAAATGTTATGGAGCTTAGGTATTTAGAATTATGATGATTCTTCTTAAAATATTCAATCTGTTTATTATCCCTTATATACCAATTAATTTCATTCAGATTATTTAATAATATTTTCGCAAGAGCAGTACCCCAACTCCCTCCACCTAAAACAGCAAATCTTGGATTATCAACCATAAGTTCTTTTCAACTATTTGTTCAAAAATAATATTTATTAGAATAAGTCAATTTATTCTGGCTCAATTATTTTATTTTGTACGATTTCGTACACCCGTGTACTATATCCGAACACATTTTCAAAAACTATTAAATCTTGAAACAAAGATAAACATCTGTTTATCAATATTATGATTTTTTTGGCACAATAAATGTTTAAAGTTACCTCATCTTACCCTTCTCTAATATAGGTATAGGTTTATTAAATAGGTAATACTAAATAAAAGCGCTCGACGGAGTGCTTTTATTTTTTTAGATAAAACCCAAAATAAAACGTATAGATTACTAAAAACCTAGCTTTCAGATTAAAAAAAGAACTCCTCTATTAAAAGCAGGGATGACTTGGATTATAGTGTTTCTAACAATCTCTTTAGGTATTTTCATCTTGCTTCATCCAAAAAAGCAATTAATTTATGATTCAAATTACCCCTCCCGTCAAGTAAAATTAACACCTAGACTTTCTCATCGTTTATTAGTTAAAACAAAAGAACAATGGTGAGAATATTAATAATTCTAAGTTTCGTATCACTTTTTGCTTCATGCACAAATAATAAGACTATTGAGATAGCAGATATAGATTTAGAACAAGATCGTTTTTATAGCAGCAACTCATATAATCCTTTCAGTGGGAAATGCATTGTTAGCTATGTAGGTAGTGATAACACAAAACTTGAATCAACATATAGTGACGGAATATTAGAAGGCAAAACAATAATGTATCATGAAGATGGCACTTTATACAGAAAAGGAAATTATGTTTCAGGCAATCACGAGGGGCTATGGGAAGGATGGTTTAAGAATGGTAAAAAAGAATTCGAAATAAATTATCAAAATGGTAAACTCAATGGAAATTATATTGCATACTACCAAAACGGATCAATAAAGGAAAAAGGAGAGTATCAAAATGATTCCCGCATAAATGAATGGATTTCATATGATAGTCAAGGTAATGAGATATCAAAAAAGAGTTATAACTAGATTGCGTTCAAAATATTTCAGTAAAAATTCATTAAAAATTAACATCCAAAAGAAACATTTCTTTTAATTTGGCTGAAAATAATTTAGCCATGAAAAATCTACTCTCTATTTCAATTTTATCATTCTCTATTCTATTCTTTGCTTGTGATAACACGCCTTCTTCAACTACAGAAGAAGAATCTTTTTCAATGGTGTTTATGACAGACATCCATCTTCAACCAGAGAAAAATGCCGTTGAAGGATTTGAAAAAGCCATTGATACAATTAATAAATTAAATCCTGATTTTGTACTTACAGGCGGAGACCAGATTATGGATGCTCTCGGTCAAACCCATGAAAGGGCAGATTCTTTATATAAATTGTACAAAGAGACTGTAAGTAAAATAAATGTACCGGTTTATAATACAGTTGGGAACCATGAATTGTATGGTATCTATGAAAAAAGTGGAATCGACTCCACAAATAAAGATTATGATTTAGGAATGTATAAACGATATTTTGGAGATCCTTACTACTCTTTCGATCATAAAAACTGGCATTTTATGGTTCTTCAAACATCATACGATACTCCAGAAAGAACTTATATCGGTAAAATCGATAAAAATCAATTGGAGTGGATAAAAAATGATCTGTCCAAAATTGATAAAGCAACTCCTATTGTAGTTTCTGTTCATATTCCTCTTATTACCTCTTTAACTCAGATTGGAAAAGGAAGCATGGAGCCAAATACAGAGGGATTGGTGGTAAATAACACAAAGGAAGTATTAGAATTATTTCAGGAATACAATCTCAAACTCGTGTTACAAGGTCATCTTCATTATCTGGAAGAAATAAATGCCGCCAACAAAATAAAATTTATTACCGGAGGTGCTGTTTGTGCCGGTTGGTGGGGTGGAGCCTATAACTTTACAGAAGAAGGTTTTCTTCTCTTAACCTTTACTAAAAATGAAGTTGACTGGAAATATGTTGATTATGGATGGGATGTAAAATAATCTGCTTCTGAAATCTATATTAATCGACTTTCTTTTAGAAAAACTTATTCTTAATTAAATCGAAAGTAGTTTAAAAAAATAACTAAAAAACAAACCTTTTTTTATTATATCATCGTATAAAGAGCATAACTAAAATACGATGTGATGAAAAGGTTATTTTTATTATCTACTCTATTTTTGTTAACCCTAAGTTCTATCTTTTTTTCTTGTAAAAAAGAAGAGGCAGAAGAAGCTCCAGAATTACCTCCTATCTCTGGTTTAGAGATGGATTTTTCTAACTTTCTACAAACAAAATCGGCTTCCCTTGAGGTTGCATCTCAATGGAATTATGCTGCAGCTGTACTTAACATCTCTTTTTGGAATTCGATAGCAACATTTACAACTATAATTCCAATAACAGCATTTGCCGAGTCATTTAATCACGATGCGGTTTTTATTGATGATGCTACCTGGAAATGGGAATATGATATTCCTCTTGGAGAATATACAATCTCTGCAAGACTTGAAGGCCAGGTTTTATCGGATTCTGTTGAATGGAGAATGTACCTTTCCTATGACGGACTAATAAGCTACGAAGATTTTTTATGGTTTGAAGGGCATTCTGCATTAGATAGATTCGGAGGCTGGTGGATTCTTTATGAGAGCTATGCCTCTCCAAACGAATTGTTACAAATAGACTGGACCTATGAATCAGATGATATAGGAACCTTAAAATATACATACGTAAAACCTGGTGAAGATGGTTATGGAAATTACATCATGTTTGAAAAATATGACCTTGATGAAAATAATTTCGATAGGCGATACACGATATTTAATCTAGCAGAAGATAAATCTGCAATTATTGAATGGAACAGCGAAACTATTGTAGGACGCATCAATAATTATAATCCTGATGAATGGAAATGTTGGGACGAAAATTTTGATGATATAATTTGTAATTATTAAGATATACGACATTAAATCATACCAAAAATCCCGGGACTACGGTTTCGGGATTTTTTTTATTTCTATTTTGAACCTTTAATTTAATAGGTGTATACTTGAAAAAATTTAAATATGCACCTGAGTAAAAAAATAAGCCTTTGGGGCGGAATAGCTGTTTTCGTAATTTCTCTAATTGTATATGCTTTAACACTTGAACCCACTGCCAGTTTCTGGGATTGTGGAGAATTTATTACCTGTGCATATCATCTCGAAGTTCCACATCCTCCGGGAGCCCCTTTCTTTTTATTACTGGGCAGGGCATTTTCGTTATTTGCCGGCAATAATCCTGAACAAGTTGCTTTCTGGGTAAATATGTTGTCTGCAGTTACCAGCGCATTAACCATTATGTTCTTATTTTGGACAATAGAATGGTTTGCCAGAAAACTCTCTAAAACAGAAAACAACCTACTAATCTATGGCGCTTCCTTAATTGGATCATTAGCATATGCATTTACTGATAGTTTCTGGTTCTCTGCAGTTGAAGGTGAAGTTTATGCAACCTCTTCTTTATTAACAGCTGTTGTATTCTGGGCAATTCTTAAATGGGAAACAGAATACGAATCAAGCCAATCAATTCGATGGATATTACTTATTTTTTTCCTGCTTGGTGCATCTATCGGTATTCACTTACTAAATCTTCTAGCTATACCAGCTATTGCTTTTGTAATCTATTCAAAAACACCTAAAAAATCTCCAAAGAATAGTATTCTCGCATTAGTTTTATCTTTTATCATTCTCGGATTAATTGTTTTTGGTTTCATCCCTGGAATAGCAAAAGTTGCTTCCATTTTTGATCTACTATTTGTAAATTCATTTTCACTCCCTGTAAATTCCGGTTTAATTTTTACGGTGATATTACTATCTGTGATTGGCATAATTGCTATAAAAAGAGCCATATCTAAAAAGAATTATCTTTTGTACATTTCTTCCTGGGCAATTATCATGATGCTGCTCGGATTCTCTTCGTACAGTGTTGTTGTTATCCGATCGAACCAGGACACTCCAATAAACATGAGTAAACCAGATAATCCATTTAGCCTCTTACAATATCTTAACAGGGAACAATATGGTTCACGCTCTTTAATTTATGGACCTTATTACAATGCTGATGTTAGTAACATAACCCCGAGAAAAACATATTCTACTTTGAATAAAAAATATGTAGAAGATAAACTAAATCCAAAGGTTGAATACAATGATGCAAATTGTACAATCTTTCCACGTATGAGTAGTTCCGAACAGCAACATATTGAGGCATATAAAAAATGGGGCAACATCAAAAATGAATCAAATCCTACATTTGCCAATAATTTAACCTTCTTCTTCAGATATCAGATAGGACATATGTATTTTCGATACCTGATGTGGAATTTTGCCGGTAGGCAAAATGATGTACAGGGATTTGGGGAATCCTATCACGGAAACTGGATTAGCGGCATTAACTTTATTGACTCAATGAGACTTGGGTCTCAAGATTCACTACCCGATGATTTAAAACATAACAGTGGTAGAAATACTTACTTCTTTATCCCTCTTTTGCTAGGAATAATCGGTGCTATATTTCAATACAAAGAAAACAAAGAAGGTTTTTTTATTACCCTATTGTTATTCTTTTTTACAGGAATTGCAATTGTAATATACCTTAACGAAATACCCGTTACTCCCAGAGAACGCGATTATGTTTATGTAGGTTCGTTTTATGCATTTGCTATTTGGATAGGAATTTCTGTCCTCTCTCTATTTCAATATCTTAGTAAAAAAGTTAACTCATCTACCGCACAATGGATTACACTGACCGTTGCATTTCTAGGTGCACCAGCAATCTTAATCTGGCAGAACTGGGACGACCACAGCAGAGCTGACAGATATGTAGCAGGCGAAGTAGCAAAAAACTATCTTCAATCATGCGATAAAAACGGTATATTATTAACCACTGCTGATAATGACACATATCCTCTTTGGTATGCTCAAGGGGTAGAAGGATTTCGAAGTGATGTTAGACAAGCACTTCTACCCTATTTTTCTGCTAACTGGTATGTTGAAGGTGCCAGCAAGGATAATCCAACAGCGAAAGGACTTTATACACGTTTCACAAAAGATAAACTTATCAACGGACAAAAAGATGTCGTATATATCATTGAGAAAACCAAGGATGCACTTGATTTAAACCAGGTACTAGACTTTGTTTATTCAGACAATCCAAAATCAAAGGCAGTTTTACGTAGTGGAGATTCCACTGACTATATCCCAACAAGAAAACTAAAATTTCCTGTAAACAAGAAAAATTTCCTAGCATCTTTTGAGAATAAAGATTGTATCCCTGACTCAATTCCGGACTTTATTGAACTTTCACTTTCAGGATCAGGATTGTACAAATCCGAGCTTATTGTTTTAGATATATTATCGAATAATAACTGGGAGCGCCCCATCTATTTTGTAAATACCCTTGAAGCACAAAAATTTGGATTATCAGAATACTTGCTTCATGAAGGCTTGGCATATCGCCTGGTTCCCTATAAAGTTAGACAGGAAGATTATAACGTCGAGAAAAACTACGATCTTATAATGAATCATTTTTCATGGGGAAACCTTAACAAGCCAAAGGTGTACCTTGACAATACCATTTCTCGTACTGCTGGTCTTGTTTTAGGAATAAGAAAAATGTATACAGAACTTGCCCAGCAGCTTGTTCTCGAAGGAAAAACTGATGATGCAAAAAAAGTGCTTGATAAAGCAATAGAGGAAGTCCCCTATTCAAAAGTTCCGATTAACTTTTTTGATACAGAAACACTCAAAGTGATGCTGGCTATAAATGAGAAAGAAAAAGCAGAAGAACTTTTCAAGCAGATACTGGAATATCAGAAACAATACCTGGATTTCTTTATTCAACTTAAATCCAACAGAAAAGCACTTGCTGCTGATGATGTCAGAAGAAGTTTATATAGCCTTCAAACTTTAGTAACTATATCAAAACAATTTGGAGAAAGTCAGTATGACGACCTTGAGAATCTACTTAATTTTTATTTTAATGAATTCTCCGCTTTTCTTTCTTAATGTTCGAGGCCCTCTATTCTTTCCAATAGAAAGTTTGGAGTATATTGAAAAGTATAAAATGTGCTCTACTGCTAATATTTTCTGAAGTTGTTATTGTTATTACATAAGAGGTATCCCCTTTTGTTGTTTTGCAAAGGATATGTTGAAACTGCTTTCCTTCTTTTTCTGAAATAATTGTTTTTTCTGTCCAAAATGAACCACCTAAACCTTCAGACACCTCCTGTCCTGTATGTTTAATTTTATTAGAAGGAAATGAATGTCTGAAATAATCTTCGATAGACATTTCGGTATTTATTATCTCCCCTTTTATTTGTGTGTTTTTCCAGACTCCTAAAAAATTATTGTTATTCCAGCTCAAACTTCCATCTTTTGGAAAAGAAAAGCTAACAGACTTATCTCCTGAACTAACTATACTGTATCTCTTTTTATAAACCTCAGTCTGTTTCGAGTATTTTTTCCCACCAATAAAAAAAACTTCAGAAACCTCATCCTCAGTTAAGAATTTAAAGATCATTTCGTTTGGGATTGCAATGTTCCAGAAATTTACAGTTTTAGGAGAGAGAAACATATCGTAAATCCTTTCTTATTTAAACATTAAAGGATTCTTATGTAGCTTGTTGGGACAAATCTTACTATGAAGGGAGAGCTATAAAAGTGTTTGAGAAAATTTATCTCACAATACTATCTATAACCTGATGTCGATGAACACTATCAGCCAAAAGTGGCATTACATAGGTACTGTCATTTCTGGAAACATTTTCTAATTTATCGGGTAGTTTATTGAGGTTTAATCCCAAATAAAATATAAGAGCAATTGAAGCAGCTTTTAAAAGAAATGAATTTGCAAACAATGAATTACGATGCACTGAGCTTCTGATTGACCGGGCCATATACTTCTGGAATAACCTGTTTTTTATTCCACTATCAGGAGAAACATCTAATTTATCCTGCTTAATACTATCCTTTAAAAAATCATCAAAATTCATAGTGCATATCTTTAATAAATTCAGGATACTTTTTTTCTAATCTCTCTTTTAAACGCTTGCGCGTATAATGCAATCTTGACTTAATAGTTCCCCTGGTTGCCCCGGTACATTCTTGAATTTCATCAAGCGTAAAGCCTTCTCGATAAAACAGTAAAAAACAAGTTTTATGGTCGGTGTCCTCGTTTTGTATTTCTTCAAAAATTAATCTTGAAAAATCCTGAAGTTGTGTCTCCCTGTTTTCTGTTACTATCTCTGTTATTAAATCATCTTGTTTAAGTTCTTCAGCAAATCGTTTTACAACCTCTTGGTGCCTATAATCATTTTTACAGAGATTATAGGCAATAGTAAATATCCATGTAGAGAAATTCTTTTCGGTATTGAACGATTCAGGTTGTTGTATTATCCTATAAAAAACATCATGCAAAAAATCTTCTGCCTTGTCTTTTTGATTGTTTAACATTCGAAAAAAGAAATAAAATAATCGGTCTTTATACCGTTCATAAATCTCATTAAACGCTTTCTCATCACCCTCAATAACTTGACGCATTAATGTTTCATCTGTAGACTCCCGGTATTTTTTATAGAATAAATTCAACTCGTTTTTTGCTTTTTCAATATTGAAATTATAATTACCAGATATCCTGATAACATAAGAATTGGGGCTAATGTAATTGTTTGGAAATTGTAGATTTTTAAATCACCAACCATATTTGGATCGGATTTAGTAACAGCCATCAGTATATTTCCTAGAATCAATAATCCAATCCCCAGAAATAAAATCTTAAGTCTCTTTGAATCAAAATATATGGTAAAGTTATTCTTCATTTTTATACAAGATTACACTGAAAAAAATAAAGGTTCAAATTATTTCACTTTTTTTAACATGTTTTTGGAAATAATCTATCCTTAAATCCGCAAGTGTTTTTATAAAACCAATAACCACGTCTATAAGCATGAATTTTTTCACTCATTTGGGTGAAGTTTTCTCTGCGAACTAAGCGATTTATAAATTTCACCAGCGGGTTTTGGGCCTATTAAAAATATGATCTCCTAAATCCTCCTGAACCGATCTTGCGAGCTCGCCGAAGGCAAAGGAGGACTTGAAAAAATGCTACATATTATGTTACTAATTAGAATTCTAGCTAGATAAGAATTTAAATGGTCTAATATAAAAACTAAATTGGCCACCAGAATAAGAAAAACCTGATTTTACAGATAACGATTTGAATTTTAACGAAAAGATATCTACTTCATTCTTATATTTATTTCGAACAGTCTGGTAAATTTTCTACTTTTGTTGCCCAATTTAATAATAGGAAAAATATTGTGGCAAGCTCAAACTTTATTGATTACATAAAAATATATTGTCGCTCCGGTAAAGGTGGTGCTGGTTCTACGCATTTTAGAAGGGAAAAATACATCCCAAAAGGTGGACCGGATGGTGGCGATGGTGGTCGGGGTGGACATGTTATCATACGAGGAAACCAAAACCTATGGACATTGCTTCATCTGCGATACCAGAAACATAACTATGCAGGACACGGGCATTCTGGCAGTGGTGGGTTAAAAACCGGGGCTGATGGAGATGATATTTATATAGAGGTTCCTCTTGGTACCATCATTAAAGAAGAAGAGACCGGTGAAGTAATGTTTGAAATAACCAATCACAACGAAGAAAAAATATTATTACAAGGTGGTCGTGGAGGATTGGGCAATAATAATTTTAAATCTCCAACCAACCAAACTCCCAGATATGCGCAGCCAGGTGAAGATTATTTAGAAGCCTGGTTTTTCTTTGAATTAAAAGTTCTTGCTGATGTTGGCCTGGTAGGTTTTCCCAATGCCGGTAAATCAACTTTATTATCAGTTGTATCAGCGGCAAAACCCAAAATTGCCGATTATGAATTCACTACTTTAACACCTAACCTCGGAATTGTTGGTCACCGTGATGACCAATCATTTGTTATGGCAGATATTCCCGGAATTATTGAAGGGGCCCACGAAGGAAAAGGACTTGGTCACCGTTTCCTAAGACATATTGAACGCAACTCGGTATTGCTTTTTTTAATTCCCGCAGATAGTAAAGACATTAACCAGGAATACCGTATCCTAATTGATGAATTGGAAAAATACAATCCTGAATTATTGGACAAACAACGGATACTGGCTATTTCAAAATCAGACATGCTTGATGAAGAACTTATTGCTGAAATAGAACCTGACTTACCTAAATTGCCCTACGTATTTATTTCATCTGTAGCTCAAATGGGCTTGCAAGAATTAAAAGACATTATCTGGAAAACTCTTCATCATGCTTGAGATATTAAAAAACCTTGATACAAACCTATTTTTATTTCTTAATGGAATTCATTCTCCATTCTGGGACACCATCATGTGGCACATAAGTGGAAAACTTGAGTGGATACCTCTTTATGCTTTTCTAATTTATCTTATCATAAAAGAGTATAAGATGAAAGCAATATGGATTATCCTTGCTGTTATTTTAGTAATTGTGCTTACCGATCAGGTTTCTGTTAAGCTTTTTAAGTTTCAATTTGAACGATTAAGGCCTTGTCATAACCCGGAAATAAAAGACCTGGTACACAAGGTTAACGACAAATGTGGCGGTCAGTTTGGTTTTGTTTCTTCGCATGCATCCAATTCTTTTGGACTTGCTATGTTTCTAACCTTTCTATTTCGAAAAAAGTTGTTTGGAATCCTGATATTCTTTTGGGCAGCACTGGTCAGTTACAGTAGGATTTATCTTGGGGTTCATTATCCGGGAGATATTATTGGTGGTGCTTTATTGGGAATATTTATTGGATGGTTAGTTTACCTGGGATTGAATCTGGTTGTAAAAACGGATAAAAGGACTAAGATTAAGATATAAACCACAAAGGTCGCGAAGGGTCGCAAAGAGAGTATGTTTATTCTATTGAGATAAATTTCACATTGAATAAAATCAGAAATATTGGGGACGCTTCCAGGTCTGTGACGCTGGAAGGTCAAGAGTAGGAAATGCTAATTTCCGAATACTTTTTTCAACAATGCTGAAGTTCTTGCTGCTGGATTAGCACGAATTTCTTTTTCTTCCTCAGCTATCTTGACAAACAATCCTTCTATTGCTTTTTCGGTAACATATTCGGTTAAATCAGGATTCATTTTTTTAACCAACGGAATCTTGTTATAGGTTGAAATAACATCGCTCCAGTATTTGGTTGCATCCACTTTTTCTAGAGATTCATCTATTACAGGGCTAAATTGTTTGGTGAGTTCTGCGGTTGTATGGTTCTGTAAGTAGCTTGTTGCAGCATCGTCTTCGCCTTTCACAATGTTTATGGCATCGGTAACAGTCATTTCTTTTATAGCTGCCACAAAAATATCAGTTGCTTTGTTTGCTGCATCTTCTGCTGCCCGATTTATCGATAATACGACTTCATCAACCTTGTTTCCCATACCAATAGCCCGTAACTTTTCTTCTATTTGTTTTGCCTCCTCAGGAAAAGGGATTTTAATCGCCGCATCGCCAAAATATCCATTTTCTTTTGAGACCATCTCAACACCCTTGGTAATACCATTGTTTAATGCTTCTTTTATTCCTGATGCAGCTTCTTCTTCGGAAAAGCTACTACTGGTAGTTTCTTCGATTAACTTTTGGGCTTTTTTTAGTAATTGAGCATTACTTGTTAATGTTCCTAAAAAAGTTGTAAATATTACAATTGATAGTATCTTTTTCATGTGCTAAAAATTAAAATGTTTGGTTTCCCTGAGCAAATTATATACCATATACAATTCTCAACTAATATAAATAAATACTTAATAGATATATGAAAGTATGGCTCAGAATCCAGTAAATAATAAATTACAGCGGTAGTAAAAAAAGCATAATACTTTTTTCTTACTTATAATAGATTGATCAAACTTATCGTCTTTTCAATGTTGTAAATGAATACGCAAATGCATGTTTCTCATCAGCCTCATGCATGTCACGTTCTATTTCTTCCCACTCATTAGTATTAATCTCAGGAAAAAATGTATCTGCATCAGCAAAAGAAGCGTGAACACGTGTAAGGTAAATTTTATCAACGATAGAAAAGAATTGTTTGTAAATGGTTGCCCCTCCAATAATAAACCGCTCGTCGTCATCTATTGATTTATTCATAGCATCTTCAATTGAATTTGCCATAACACAACCTTCAAACGATAACGATTTATCGCTCGTTATAACAATATTTGTCCTTTTGGGCAGAGGTTTATGGTTAGGTATTGATAAAAATGTTTTTTTACCCATAATAACATGGTGCCCCAATGTTTTTTCTTTAAAGAATTTAAGGTCGTTAGGCAAACGCCACAGCAAACCATTGTCTTTACCAATTTCGTTATTCTCTCCTGCTGCTACTATAATGGATGTAATCATTTAATAAAATTTTAGTGACCTCAAATTTTTATTCACAAAATCTGAAATCGAAAATCAAAAATCAGCATTCTTCAATTAAAATATTAAGCGAATATATTTTTAAACAGATATAGCACCTTTTATGTGCGGGTGCGGATCATAATTTGACAATTCAAAATCATCGAAAGTAAAATCAAAAATATTTTTTCTATCCGGGTTTATCTTCATTGTTGGTAAAGGCCTTGGCTCCCTGGATAACTGGAGTTTTACCTGTTCAATGTGATTGTTATAAATATGTGCATCCCCTAGTGTATGAATAAATTCATGAGGCACTAATCCTGTTACCTGGGCAACCATCATTAAAAGAATTGAATAGGATGCAATATTAAAAGGTACACCAAGGAAAATATCAGCACTGCGCTGGTATAGCTGACAAGAAAGTTTTCCATTAGCAATATAAAATTGAAAAAGGATATGACAGGGAGGTAATGCCATGTTTTCTATTTCGCCAACATTCCATGCACTAACGATATGCCTTCGTGAATCTGGATTATTTTTGATAGAATCAATAATTTGTGTTATCTGGTCTATGTTTTCACCAGATCTATTTGGCCAGGAACGCCATTGATAACCATAAACAGGCCCCAATTCGCCATTTTCATCAGCCCATTCGTTCCAGATCCGAACCCCATTTTCTTGTAAGTATTTTACGTTTGTACTTCCTTTTAAGAACCATAAAAGTTCGTGAATGATTGATTTTAAATGAAGCTTTTTGGTTGTTAGTAAAGGAAATCCATCTTCAAGGTTAAAACGCATTTGATAGCCAAAGGTGCTTAACGTACCGGTTCCCGTTCTGTCTCCTTTTTCAACGCCGGTTTTTAATACATGATCCAATAAATCAAGATACTGCTTCATAGAGTAAAAATTTGAATTGCCAAAAATAGGAAAAAGGAGGGGGATTAAAAATTTGTAGATACTACTTGAGAAAATTTTAAGACAAAGATTAATGTTTTAACAATTATTAATATGATTTGGAAATACTTTAACATTTTTTAGGATTGAATATGTCTGATTTGTAGTGAAATGTATCTATTTTTCAAATTAAAAAAAAACCAGTTAAAATGCCAATAATTAAATGTATGAGAAAAATTAACTATACTAAAATAACAGCGGTAGTTATATTGCAATTAGTTTTTTTCTCTTCGGTTTTTTCCCAGAATTTAAATGAACAAAAAGATGAAATTAAAATATACGGAACTGTATACGATAAAACAACTCTTGACTCTTTACCATTTACAAGCGTTGTAGTTAATAAAGGCAAGGGATTTATTACAGATGACAAAGGAAGTTTTCTTGTAACATTATCAAAAGGAGATACATTACAATTTAGTCATATAGGATATTTTGATACAGAGTTCCAGTTAATCGGTCCGGAAATAAGTAATATAACTTATATCAGTGTATATCTTGAGGCAAGAAATTACGATATATCGGAAGCTGTTATCATGCCATATAAAACTTATGAAGAATTTAAACAGGCTGTTATAGATCTGGATTTAGACAATAATTTAAGTAATAATGTGTATACCAATTTTGATGTACTAATGTATCAATACAAGACAGGATATGTTCCCGATAATGATGGTTATACCAATTACTGTAACACTATCAGGACAATACAAGGAGGAAACGGATATGGATATGTGAATATATTGGGAATTATTCCTGCTATAAAGCAGCTTTTTGACAGGTAGAAAATCGATTAAGATGTAAATAACCGGTATCTTCCAGATAACTTTTATTCGTGATATGACTTACTCCGATAATATATAAAACCTCCCAGCGTCTTAAAGACCTGGGAGCGTTTAAAGAGTAAAAAAAATATCTGTTTACTATTATTTTATCTGAATAGTAATTTCAGGATTTTCCTTTGGTGAAGTATAGGCATTTAAAACTTTAAATTTTAATTCAAATTCTTGTTTTACCTCGCGGGTTTTTACCTGTATTTCCGCTGATTTATGAGCTTCGATTGTAAACACTTTTGCATTATCATGTAATGTGTATTCGCTGTTGTTTTCAAGAATAAAATCTATATCAGAAGGATTATAAAATGTAATAGTTTTAACAGGAAGTTCATTTTCTCCTCTTGTGAATGCTTCAACTTTTTTAACTATTAAAGATTCTTTTATCAGAGGAACAAGAAATTGCGCATCACCAAATAATGAATTGTTATTCCATACAGCTGTTCTTCTGTTTTCAAGACCTTCTTTGATAGCTTCTTCTGTTTTTTCTTTTGCGAAAACTAAAGTTACAGGACGATGGCCACCTTCCGAAACATGATATTGCCAATCAACAAGCCCATGCACATCGGAAGTCCCCATGATGGTAAGGTTATTATCCAATGCGATTTGAAATGCTTCATCTGAATAGGTTAAGTCGTTTACTATCTCAATACCGTCAATTAAGCCTTCTTTAATGAGTTGTTTATGTAGATCTGTTAGTTCAGCTATTCCATCAGGTTTTTGAGCTGTCCAATGAGGATGGTTCCAAAATACAAATGCTCCTTGTTGTTTTGCTTCCCAAAAAACCTGCATTACATCATCGGTATTAAGTTTATTTACATCTTTAATAAAAATGGCATTGCAATGCCCGGGAGGCATACTACGTGTAATTTCAGTACCATTAATAATGATAAGGTCTTTGCCCTTTGCTGCTTGTGTTGCAAGTTCAAAACTTCTGTTTCTGTCAGGATGTGGGATGTCGGCTGTATGTGGCTGATATTCTATATGATCAGTAATTGAAATTGCATTGAGCCCATCTTTTACAGCTTCCTGAACACGGATAGACGGCCAAACTTCACCATCTGAGAGAACAGTATGCATGTGAAAATCACAAATCATTGTTTTGTATCCTGGAATATCAGGCATTTCAATAACCCGTTCTTCTTTATGCTGAGCAAAAATATTTGTAAAAGAAAAACTAATTGTAAGTAAAAAAACAAAAGCAGTTAATAAGGAATAATTTTTCATTTTCATATGTATGATTTATGTTAATAGTTTTGTTTTAAACTTTTAAACTTTTAAACTTTTAAACTTTTAAACTTTTAAACTTTTAAACTTTTAAACTTTTAAACTTTTAAACTTTTAAACTTTTAAACTTTTAAACTTTTAAACTTTTAAAAATCGAAAATAGATCAGGCCAAAGAACTTTCTGTTTAAATTAATCCTTATTTATTGTTAAATAATAGTTAGAACATTATTTATTAAAATAAAAAAGCTCTATAGTTTTATGTATAGAGCTTTTAAACAATATTTTATAAGAACTATTATTCTATAATCTCACCATCTTCAAGGTCAATCAAATAACTATTGCCATTTATAATAACCGTAGCAGTGTCATCACCATTAAATGTAATAGCACAACTAAAGCTAAAGCTTCCTTTTTGAGGAACTGTACCTTCTAAAGAAGCAGATGCAGTACCACCTTCAATTTTATAGGTGTTTTTATTAATAACCATTGCCATAAAGTTTATTTCTAAACTATTGCTGGTGGTATATTGATTTCTGACTTTAGATTCAGAAGAGCCTTCCTGCCTATATGACCCCTCAAATGTGTAATTGGCAGCAGATAATTCCAGGCCGGAAATAGTCAAAGAACCATTCCCTGAACTGTTTGAACCCAGTCTTGGTGCATCAAAATTTCCATTATAGGAATAAGAAATCCCCATTGATTCGGGTATACTGTATTGATTACAGGTTAAACTATAACTGTAAGAAAAAGAGTAATCAAAAGTTATGACTGTTCCATTCATATTTTGAATAGAGAAAGTAGTGTCGTGAGAAAAACCACAAGCACTTGTACTGGCACTTTTTAAAGTTAATCCTGATTCACTTGATAGAGATTCTTCATTTATTGCCTTATCAGTAGTTTCTGTTGTTGTCTCTACAACTAATACAGCTCCTGAACTATTTTCTGCAAGTGCCATTGCGACTATGTCTGCTGCTTCATCCTCAGATATTGCATTTACATCAGAATCTTTTTCTTTTTCACAAGACATGAATGTTATCATCACAACTAGCGGTAAAATTCTAAAAATCGTCCTCATCATTTCTGCATTTTAAATTGTTTGTAATACCCTTTTGATGATAAAAAATTAAAAAGGTTTAATGGCAAGGTATTTTTTTTATTTTTTTAAAGGATTAATACCAAATAGTATGGTAATATATCTACTCTACCGCCTAACAACAATGAGTAACTTTTAGAAAGTTCCTGTTAATGTATCAAATAAAGACAGGTACTTCAATCTTGCGAAATAGAATCGTTTCTTATTATTTTTATCTTTGTTTAAAACTACATCAGTTGAACAAAGTAACTCGATATATAATAATCGGTATAATAGCAGCAGGAATCGTTGCTATTTTATGGTATTTTAAAAATATTGTTGCTTATATACTTATTTCATCGGTTCTTTCATTGGTAGGAGGCCCTGTTGTAAGTTTTTTAGGCAAGTTACATATTAAAAATATAAGGATGCCGAGAGGACTTTGTGCCCTTTTTACATTATTGCTCCTATGGGTTTTATTTATAACTTTTCTGCGTGTTTTTATTCCACTCATTGCAAACCAGGCAAACGAACTTTCTCAAATTAATGTTGATGATTTGGTTTTTAATCTTGAAAGTCCCCTTGAAAAAATTGAAGAGTTATACAATAAATATACATTAAATCCAGGAGGTGATGTAACATCGCTTGAGGCTCGATTACATGAATACCTGGTTTCATTATTTAGTTTTTCAATGGTTTCCAACTTATTTAGTTCTGTTGCCGGAACCCTTGGAAATATATTCGTCGCAGCATTTTCTATTTCATTCATTACATTTTTCTTTTTGAAAGAAAGTAAGATGTTTTCTGACGCAATCCTTACATTGGTTCCCGTAAAATACGAGCAAGGCGTGGCCCATGCATTGGAGTCGACTCGCAGACTTTTAATGCGTTATTTTCTGGGTATAGGTATGCAAGTAACAGGGATTATAATTCTTGTTACAACAGGAATGACTATAATCGGAATAGGATTTAGACAAGGTCTTGTAATTGGACTTTTGGCGGGAATAATGAATATTATACCGTACATTGGCCCTCTGATAGGGAGTGTTATTGGTATTATACTGGGTGTTGCAACCCATCTGGATATGGCATTCTATTCAGAGATACTTCCGCTAATTGGTTATATGATCCTGGTTTTTGTAGTTGTACAGGTAACAGACAATGTTTTATTTCAACCTCTTATATATTCCAGCAGCGTTGATGCACATCCGATGGAAATCTTTTTGGTTATTATGATTGCCGGTAGTATGGCAGGTATCATCGGTATGGTTTTAGCAATCCCATCGTATACTGTTCTTAGGGTTTTTGCTAAAGAATTTTTTAATCATTTAAAAGTTGTTAAAAAATTGACAAAAAAAATTACCTAGAAAGACCTTGCAATTCCTATATTTACATGAATTAAAATAATTAATGAGCCATAGACTATTATTTTTTAATGTTATTTTGTTAATACTTGCTGCCCCAATAGCAGCTCAATCGGATTTTAGTTCGGATGAGATGATAGGCTGCGATACACTAACGGTACAGTTTTTTGACCTTTCTACAGGTGCAACTTCCTGGTTATGGGACTTTGGAGATGGGACAACATCTACAGAAGAAACCCCTCCTCCTCATTTTTATTCTTCTTCTGGATTTTATGACGTCACACTTACTATTAATGGCTCTGCTTTTGAGAAAAAAGAAAATTACATAAGGATTTTCTCAACACCCGATCCCTCTTTTTGGTATTCTGACACATTAGATTTAAATGCGTTAACATATGTTTTTCATAATCCTGTTCAGGAATTTGAGAGTGTTATTGACTATGTACGCGACTGGAGTATAAGTGATGGCTCAACATATTCAACCAGAGAATTTGTTCATACATTTGCTGATACAGGTACATATCAGGTCGGGTTAGAAATTTATGTTGATCTGTTGCCTCAATGTAAATCGTTGTCCTCAAAAACAATTCCAGTTAATAGCCAGATCTATATACCCAATGTGTTTTCTCCCAACGGCGATGAATATAATGATCTTTTTATCGTTGAATATAACAATACTACAAATCTCAATGCTTATATCTATAGCCGGTATGGTGGTCTTATATACAAAAATAGTGCTCCTGTTATTGTCTGGGATGGAATAAGCATGAATGGACAAAAAATGAATGAAGGAGTATATTATTACGTGATTACTTCTGACGACGGAGAAATCTCCAAAGCTGGATTCTTGCATCTTTTTAGATAAAAAAACAAGGTTATATACCCCTCCTGGCTTGTTGTTGAGTTTACAATCACAAAATAATGCATGCTAAGTGAATAAACCTTAGCAAAAAAGTTTTCTCTGCAAAGGAATTATATAAATAGTATTTCTTAAAATTTCTCTATTGAGCGGTTAAAATATTCAATCCATCTATTTTAGTTGGATACAACCTCCATTTACAACTAATATTGTCAGACAAATAATTTACTTGTTATGAGAAATATAATAACCGCATTGTTTATTTTACTTATCTCTGGTTGTTCGCATAAAGTATATATGGGAACACGCTGGCAGAATTCAGAGATTAAGGTCGACGGAAAAGAAGACGATTGGGATGTCCCATTAAAAGAATATGATAAGACAGCTCAATTAAATTATGAAGTTTCTAACGATCGAACCAATCTTTATTTTGCTGCAAGAACTACAGATAAGACTACCATACAAAAAATCATGATGGCAGGTTTAAAAATAGAGATTGATACATTTGCAAAAAGTGATGGTTATCCTTTTAGTTTAAAATTTCCTGTTATGGGTAGGCCCATGATGGGAGAAAGAGGAGGATTTCCAGGTAATGGACCGATGGGAGATTTCCAGGGCCAGGGTGATGAAAATTCAGAGAGGCCACAAAGACCAGACATGAACCAGCCTAATGATAATCCGATGTTTATGGAACAACAAGATAACATACAACTTTTTGGATTTAATGATCTAAAAGAAGAAACATCAGTTAAAATTTCGGATGCATCTGGGATTAGAGTAAAGTGCGAGAGAGATAGCCTTAATGTTTTATTTTATGAAGCCGTTATTCCTTTTAATACATTTTATAATAAAGAGAATATAACTCCTTTTGATACCTTAGGTATTTTAAGTTTTAAGATTACATTAGAAAGTACAGGGATGCCGGGTATGGGAGATCCATCCTCTATGGGTGAAAATGGAGGCCGGCCAGATATGGGGGGTGGCAGACCTTCAATGGGGGGTGGAGGTGCTCCCCCTATGGGTGGAGGAGGCCCCGGTGGTGGACCGGGCGGAGCTCCGGGAGGTGGTCCCGGCGGTGGAATGAACCAAAATTCTGCAGAGGATGATGTTGAAATAAGCTTTGAACTCCATCTGTCATATAATTGATAGAATACCAATTTTAGTATAGAGAAGAACAAAACAATGTCTTTTCTATACTAAAACCGTTGTTAACAAATCACAGACTTTAAAATCCATAAAAGCTACATATAAAGTTTTCTAAAAAAAAGCCTTTGTTATTCCAGGATAAAGCAGTTGATAAATCTTATTAAAAATGAAAATAATCCATCTAAAAATAAATCGAAGGAGAATTTTTTTCAATACTTGTATTTTGTTTCTCCTTACTTTGGTTACAGGATTTTCTTATGGGCAAGGACTTGCCATAAAAGGGGATATAATTGATATTGAGAACAGCGAACCGCTTGTTGGTGCAACTGTTATAGCCCAGATGATAGAAGATACCAGTATTGTTTATTATACAACAGCAAATTCAGAGGGAGAATTTAATATAAGAGTAGCAGAGGCAGGAGAATATCGGGTAGAAGTGAATTTTTTAGGCTATCGGCCTAATTCATTTAACTCTACTATTACAGCTTCTACAAATTCATTAAACGATTACCATATTAAACTTCGTAAAAGAATATTTTTAATCGATGAGGTTGAAATAGTAAAAACTCAAAACAGAATTTTAATTAAAGAAGATACCGTTGAATATTCTGCAAGTGCATATAAAGTAAACCCTGATGCTACAGTTGGAGATCTTATTTCAAAAATGCCAGGAATAACAGTTGAAGATGATAAAGTAACTGCATATGGCGAAGAAGTGGTAAAAATTCTTATTGATGGGGAAGAATTTTTTAGTGATGATCCCGGCATAGCATTAAATGTACTTCCTTCTGATGTTGTAGATAAGGTTGAAGTTATTGATAAGAAAAGCGAACAATCAGAATTTACAGGTTTTGATGATGGAAATTCATACAAAACAATCAATATCAAGACAAAAGGTGGTGGAATCAAAGGTAAATTCGGTAATTTTTATGCCGGTGCAGGAGAGGGAATTAATTATAATGTAGGAACAAATGTGCATTCATTTAATAAATCACGAAGACTGTCTTTGATAGCATCATCAAACAATATTAATCAGCAAGAATTCTTTAAACAAGATAATATGGGGATGGCAGAAAGTGCCGGTGGAGATCAAGGTGGTATTAAAACAACAAACTCAATAGGTCTAAATTTAAACGATAAATGGGGCGAAAACTGGACCGTAAGTGGAAGCTATTTTTACAATCACATTGCGAATGAAGATGAAACCTATTTAGATAGAACTTATTACCTACCGGAATCCTCAATAAGCAGCTATGATGAATCAGGTTCAAACGATGGAAAGAATCAAAATCATAGATTAAACATGCGACTTGAGAATGACATAAATTCGTCTAATTCCATTTTAATATCTCCATCTTTTTCGTTTCAGGATTTTTATTCAGCGATGGAAGAAGATGGAAACAGTTATTCCTTGGATGGTGAATATATTAATTCGATGGAGAACAAAACAGAGAATCAAAATCAAGGATATAATTTTTCAAATTCTATATTGCTCAGACATAAATTCGGGAAACGAGGAAGGACACTCTCTGTAAGTCTGGATGGGAGTGTAAACAATACAGATACCAAAAAGATAAATAATTCAAATACAGAATATTTTCAAACAGGAGAATCAGAAATTATAAATCAGGAGAGAACAACAGAAAATAGCACAAAGCGTATTTCCACAAATTTAAGTTATACAGAAGCATTAGGAAGCAAAAGTCTTTTGTTGTTATCATACGAAGGTTCTATTGATAATAATTATTCTGACCTGGAAACCAATGAGTTTGACAGTGAGATCCAAACTTATTCACTAATAGATTCATCGTTAACAGGAACCAGTAAACACAATACGTATACACAAAAAGCAAATGTTGGTTACCGGTTAAATTTGGGAAGAGATTTACATTTTTCATTGGCTACAGCATTAAAACATGTTTTACTTGAAGGAGAACAGGATTATTCTGAATATACAGATACCCGGATGGTATTTAATGCTCTTGAACCCAGGGTGGATTTAAATTATTCAAAAAATAATAGGATCAACATAAAGTTATCCTATGATGGACAAGGTCGTATTCCAAATGTTTCGGACTTATACGATATAATTGATAATTCAAATCCTTTACGAATTTCTCAGGGGAATCCTGATCTTACTCCGGAATATACGCATTCCCTTCGTTCAAACTGGCGATTTTCCAATGCAGCTTTTACGTCGTTTTTAATGCTAAATCTGGAAGCCAAATTATCGGATAAATATATTTGTAATAATACTGTTTCAGCTTTAAGTGATACAACTTTAAGTGATGGGACTATTTTACACGCTGGTTCTTCGTATACAAAACCAATTAATACAAGCGGATACCGAAGACTTTCAGCACAAACAACATATAGTTTTCCATGGACAGTAATTCGAAGTAACTTATCTGTTAGTACAGGAATAAATTATTCTCAAACACCTACATTTTTAAATGAGGATAAGTATTTCTCGAATAATACAACAAGTACTTCATCTATATCAATAACAAGTAATATCAGTGATAAAATTGATTTTAATATATCCTACAGGGCAAATTATTCAATGTTGAGATATACCATACAATCAACAGACGACCAGGATTATTACCAGGGAAGTTTATCTTCGAAATTGTATATAATGCCAATTTATCGGGTAGTTTTTACAACTGATTTTTCTTTGGTGCATTACTCCGGGCTTAAACTGGCAGAAGGCGAAAGCGATATATTATGGAATGGTGCATTGGCCTATAAATTTTTAAAGCATAATAAGGGAGAATTAAAACTCTCGGTCTATGATCTTCTAAATTCCCGCCTAAGTGTTAAAAGAAATACAAACACATACTACGTTGAAGATTCTGAGTCAAAAGTCTTGACCCAATATATTATGTTAACATTTACTTATAAATTAAGGGATATCGAACTGAATATATAGTAAAATTGATATTTTCTACCGTTTTGTTCTTATGAGAAATCTTCATTCCTTGGAGAATTTACACCTATTTTGACCTATACCAGTTGTTTTATTGAATTACTCACAAAAGTTATTCATTGGGAGTAAAATTTTCTATTTGTCTTTAGACAACTTTTTTATCTCTATTCGCTATTGAAAATTTTATTTAGAGATGTTTATTTATTTTTATTGCTGTTTCTAATTAATCCAGAATTAATGTTTATTTAAAAATAATAGTAATTTTTATTGAATGTTAAATTATTATTTTCGTCCAATTTTATAAAGAGCGATAAAAATAATTATTCTTCAAGTAAATTCTAAAGGTTAAAGTTTTTAAATGGATTCATCAAACGATCAGCAACTTTTGTTATTAATGCGACGAGATGATTCGAATGCATTTGAAAAATTATTTCTAAAATATCATAAGAAAGTATATGTGTTTGCCTATAAGCTTCTTTCAGATTCTTCAGATGCCGAGGAACTTGTTCAGAATGTATTTATGTCAATTTGGGATCAAAGAAAAAGATTAAAAATATCGTCCAGTTTTATATCATACCTTTTTGGGATAACACGTCATATGGTTTATGATTTTATTCAACAAAAAATACGCTTTAATGCCTTTGTAGAATATAATATCCATAAAAACCAAGAATTTGCATTTGTTACCGATGATGATGTGCAATATAGGGAACTTGAGGAAAAGCTCTCGCAGCTTATAGAAAAATTACCGGAGAGGAGAAAAGAGATTTTTATGCTTAGCAGATACTCTGGCCTTAGTTACAAAGAAATCTCAAATAAATTAGATATTACTGAGAATACCGTTGATACTCAGATAAGAAATGCACTTGATTTCCTTCGTAAACAATTATTTGATTATAAAAATCTGAAATAAACATTTTGCAGTTTTTTGCAAAAAAAATGGATTTTGCTTCACGGAAAAAAATTAATTACGACACTACTTATTTAGAAGATAATTATGGATAAGAAAGAACACATACAAAAACTACTGGAAAAATATAAAGAGAAAAACCTTACAGCAAGGGAGTATCAAGAGCTTAACAATATTATTCGCCCGAGAGATGAAAATCCGGAACTGTTTGATATTGTAAAAAATGCCTGGAAAGAATCAAAAGATACTTCAATTGATGTGCCTACCCAGAAGATGTTAGAAAAAATTAAATCTCTTTCTGGCTTTGATACTAAGGATAACAATACTAGAAAAAACCTTCTAATACCTTATTTAAAATATGCAGCGATTATTATAATCTCATTAGGAATAGGATGGTTAATTAGGGGGACAATTAATCCAACAAAAACATATGGATTTGATAGTTTAGAATGTGTGTCTGATAACGAGATTACAGTTTCTTATGGATCAAAAACCAAGGTTAAATTACCTGATGGGTCAGTTGTGGATTTAAACTCGGGAACTTTATTGCGGTACCCCGCCCAATTCGATAGTGTTTCAAGAAGAGTATACATCGAAGGGGAAGCATTCTTTGATGTGAAGAAAGATTCGGCTCATCCATTTTTAGTTGAGACAAAAGATATCACAATAAGAGTATTAGGGACGGAATTCAACGTAAAAGCATATAACGATGAAAAAATAGTTCAAACAGTCTTAGTTTCTGGTTCAGTTGAGATTTATTCAAACAAAGAACAAATTAAGGAAAAGAATAGATTGTTAATCCTAGAGCCTAACCAGGAGGCTACATATCAACGTGAAGACGAGTCAATTGCTTTATCCGACACAAAATCTACAACTCAAAAATCCAATTTGCCAATTTCAATTAGTGAAGAAGTTGCTGTCAACACATTTATTGCATGGAAAGATAATATGCTGGTATTTAGAGATGAAAAGTTTTCAGACATAGCAAAAAAAATGGAACGTTGGTACGATGTTAAGATAGAAATTCAAGATGAAGATTTGGCAAATGTCTTATTATCCGGGGTTTTTGAGAAAGAATCTGTAGAACAGGCGTTGAGTGCTTTAAGAGTAGCTACGCCATTTAGATATCAAATGAAAAAGAACAATATTATTATCTCTAAACTTAAAATTTAATCTTTAACTAAAAAATTAATGCCTATGTAAAAAACACAAAAACCTAAACTTATTAATCAAATTAAAAAACGGGAAATGGTCGCAACATTCCCCGTTTATCTGTGAATTAAAATTCTATTGGTCGAATTTCAATTATCAAAATTATGAAAAAACTCTTAATTATTGAGCGAGACAGGGGAAAGTTCTGTCTCAAAAAAACACTTATTATTATGAAATTAATTACCTTATTGTTGTGTTTAAACTTAGTTCATATTAGTGCTAAAGTCTATTCACAAAATGAGCGGTTTACTATTAATGCTCAGAAGATTCAGGTTCAAGAACTTCTTGATAAGATAGAGTCAGAAAGTAATTACAAATTTCTTTATCGTTCAGATTATATTAAATCAAGTTATATTAATTTGAATGTGCAGGACTTTACGCTTGCAGAACTGCTATCAAAAGCTTTTGAACAAACAAACATTAGTTACTTAATGCTAGATGATCAATTGGTTGTTGTTGCTCCTAAAAATTTTATCAATGCAACTCAGCAGAGCACTATAAAGGGTGTTATTACCGATGCTGTTAGTGGCGTACCGTTGCCGGGAGTTAATATTGTTATTGAAGGTACAACTACAGGTACTGTAACCGATGTTGATGGAAAATATTCTATTGACGTTCCTTCCCCCAATTCTGTATTGCTCTATTCATTTGTTGGTTATAATACCGAGCGCGTAGAAGTTAATAGTAGGTTATCTGTTGATGTTGCCTTAGTACCACTAATTGAAAGTTTGGAAGAAGTTGTTGTTGTTGGTTATGGCACTCAAAAAAAGAAGGATTTAACCGGTTCCGTTGTAAGAATGGATATGGATGGAAAAGAACTAACCCCCACTACAGATTTAACCCAAGTGCTACAGGGATATGTGCCTGGTTTAAACGCAACTAGTGGTTCAAGTGCTGGGGAGACTGGAGGATTATCAATTCGAGGAAAAACTTCTTTGTCCGCTAGTGATTACCCTTTAATTGTGGTGGATGGAATTATTTTCAAAGGAAGCACCGCTGATTTAAATGTTAACGATATTCAATCTGTAGATGTTTTAAAAGATGCAAGTGCTGCTGCTGTATATGGTTACCGTTCTGCCAATGGTGTAATTGCGATTACCACAAAAAAAGGAACATCAGAAAAGCCTCAGTTTAACTTTAATACATATTATGGCTTTCAAAACCTTGCTAATACAGAAAGAACAAAGGTTATGAATGCAGAACAATATGCGGTACGGCTTGTTGATTATTATTATCAGCAAGATTTGTACGATTGGTATGAAACAAATCCTATAAACGCTGGTGACAGACCCGTTAGGCCAGATATTACAGATAAAGAATTAGTAGCATCATATCTTAGAACAGCTGAGGAACAAGAGAATTATCTTGCAGGAAATGAGGTCGACTGGTTAGATGAAGTTTTTCAGGTTGCCCCCATTCAATCTTATAATTTGAGTGTTTCGGGAAAAACTCAAAAAACAAATTATTATTTATCAACCTCTTATACAAATCAAGAAGGTATCTTATTAAATGATAAATTTCAACGACTAACATTTTTTGGAAGATTTGAAAATAAGATAAATGATTGGTTATCTATCGAATTCGATCCAACTTATTCTCATAGGGATTACTCTGGATTAAGTGCTTCGGCAGGTTATGCACTACAAGCAAGTCCATTAGGAAATATGTATGATGAAGATGGGAATTATCCAGTTTATATTGCAGGCGAATCATATAATTACCACCCTCTTGGAAATTTATTAGTAGATGATAGTTCTCCCGAAGATTTTTTCAATTTAGTTTTGAAAGGGAAAGTTGAGGTACCATGGGTAAGAGGATTAAGGTATGAGATAAATTATTCTAAGTCATATACATTTGACCGATATTCACGATATTATCCAACAACTGTTGCTGATGGTTCTAAAGTAGATGGTTTGGCAGAAAAAGAAAATGAAGAAGAAAAAAACTGGTTATTGAACAATATTATAACCTACGACCGGACATTTGCCGACAAGCACAAATTAAATTTAACCTATCTGTTTAGTAGAGAAAATCTTTACGGAGAAACTTCATTTATGGAGGGAACTGGTTTTGAAAACGAGATGTTGGGATATAATTCAATGGAGCTTGCCGAAAATCAGGAATTTTCTACTGGTGCTTATGAAGAAAATACAATTTCGTATATGGGAAGAATTAACTACAGTTATGATAGTCGTTATTTACTTACTGCAACTATTAGGCGAGATGGTTTCTCCGGATTTGGAAAAAGTAAAAAATTCGGTAATTTCCCTTCATTATCTTTAGGATGGGTTCTTTCCGAAGAATCTTTTCTTGGTAATACGGAATGGATTGATTTCTTAAAACTACGTGTATCCTACGGTATCAATGGAAACCAAGGAATTGGACGATATTACAGCCAATCTAAGATGGGCAGCAATAGCACTGTATTTGACGGGGCAACTGCTATTGGAATATATTCATACTCATTGGGTAATAGTGAATTGGGTTGGGAAAAAACAGCATCTTTTAATACTGGTATAGATTATAACTTATGGGACAATAGAATTTCTGGAAGTATCGATGTATATAAGGCAGAAACAACAGACGTTTTAGTTGAGAGATCGATACCAAGAGCATCAGGGAACTCAAGTGTATGGACTAATATTGGAGGGATAGAAAACAAAGGTATTGAGGTCAGTCTATCAGCAGATATTATCCGGACATCAGATTTTAACTGGAGAACATCCTTAGCTTATTCCATGGTAAGAAATAAAATCACAAAACTTTATGATGATGTTACAGAGGATATTGGTAACAGTTGGTTTGTAGGAGAGTCGATTAATGCGATTTATGGATATAAAAACATGGGAGTTTGGCAAGAAGAAGATTTGTTTAATGGAACTATTATAGAGGATTATTACCCTGGTCAGTTCAAAATAAAAGATCTTAATGAGGACGGTGAGATTACGGCTGAAGATGATAGAGAAATATTAGGTTCAACAGATGCTAATTATCGATTTAGTGTCAATAATAGTTTTTCTTATAAAAACATAAGTTTTAGTTTCTTTTTGAATTCTATTCAAGGTGGGAATGGATATTATATGGCAAGTAATACTGGTGCTGTTGTCGCTGGAGGAACAGATATGGCTTACAGGTTAAACAGAACAGCAATTAGGGATTACTGGAGACCCGATAATCCGGTAAATAATGCTCCGGGAATGTATTATAACCCATCCATAAATCCAGGGGTATACCAGGATAAAAGCTATATACGCTTACAAGATGTAACACTGGCTTACACTTTTAGCCCAGATATGTTAGCAAAACTTAAAATTAATGGTTTAAAAGTTTATGTAACGGGTAAGAATCTATATACATGGACAGATTGGTCTGGTTGGGATCCCGAAACAGGTTCTCCTATGATGCGAAGTGTAATTGGTGGTGTTAATATAAGCTTTTAACTAAGTTGAAAAATTATTCCTATCAAAAAATAACGAATAAAAAATTACATATGAATAATAAAAATTCAATATATAAATATACAAGGAAAGGCATTTTATGGATGCTTTTATCTGCCCTTTTCTTTTCTTCCTGTGATGAGAGTGTATTAGAGGAAGTTCCGATAGACTTTATTGCTGCATCTAATGCATTTAACTCTCCCCAGGATGTTGAAGTGGGAGTTGTTGGCTTGTACAGTTTAACAAGAGATTGGTATTCTGCCGTTAACGAGAAATACATGTTTACTTATGTTGCCCTTGGTACGGATGAGGCTTATTTTGGCGAAGACCCTGGCGGTGGGATGTTGTGTAACTGGGATGTTGAGATTGTACCAACAGGGGATTTACCAGAAAGATTCTGGACAAAAGCTTTTGATCTTGTTTACCAGGCTAATACTATTCTGGAAGGCGTTGAAAATGTTGAGTGGTCGGATGAAAATGAAAAAAACTCATACATAGCCGAAGCAAAATTTGTTAGGGCATTTGGTTATCGCATTTTAGTTACACTATTTGGAGATGTTCCCTTGCTAACTGAACCTGTAACTTCGCCAAAAACAGATTTTGAAAGAGCCCCTAAAGAAGATGTTTATACACAAATGGTAGAAGATTTAAATTTTGCTGCAACTTATCTGCCCAAAAGAGGAGAAGAAATTGCTGCCGGGAGGTTAACACAAGGAGCTGCCTGGAATATGTTAAGTGAAGTATATCTGGCGACAGAAGAATTTCAATTAGCTGTTGATGCAGCTACTCATGTTATTGATGATTATGGCTACGGTTTAATGACAGAACGTTTCGGTTCTCAGCCAAACATTTTTAATAGCGAGAATGTATTCTCTGATTTGTTTGTGATGGATAATCATAACTTGAGTAACAATACGGAGGCTATTTGGGTAATTCAAAATGATCCTGATATTATTGGAGGCGGTTTTTATGCAGGAGAAAGAGGTTTTGGTCCTGCCTATTACAGAATGGGTAATACTCCTGACGGTTACAAGGCTTTTGTTGGAGAATTACAAGAAGGATCATATACCGGGTATAGTGATACATTAGGTCGACCTGTAGCATGGAGCCGTCCAACAAACTATGTGGCTTACGATATATGGAAAGATAATTGGAATAATGATCTTAGAAATGCTGAAGCTTGTATAAAAAGAAATTTTTATTTTAACAATCCGGAATCAGCTTATGATGGGATGAAAATCGAATGGAGTCTTTATGATGGAGACAGAAGTAGCCCATTAAAAGATACTTGCCAATATATTTATCCTTATTTTATGAAAGTTGCTGCGCCATGCGATCATTATACAGATTTATCAAGATCAGGAGGAGGGGTAAATCATAAAGATCTTTATGCAATGCGATTAGCAGAAACCTATTTGTTACGCGCTGAAGGATACTTGGGATTAGGAGAGACCGGTAAGGCTGCAAGTGATATCAATACAGTGAGGGCACGTTCCAATGCAACTTCAATTTCTGCAAGTGATGTAACAATCGATTATATTTTAGATGAAAGGGCAAGAGAGCTTTACACCGAAGAATGGAGAATGATTACTCTAATGCGTTTGGGCAAACTTGTAGAACGAGTCCGTCAATATAATGATAATCCAAGCAATCCCGGACTCGGAATCCAGGATCATCAGAATTTATGGCCCATTCCCCAAACGGAAATTGATCTTAACACAGGAGCTGTGTTAGAACAAAATCCGGGATATAGTGAATAAATAAATTCATTGCTTTTTAGATTGTAGGTTGAAAGGGGTTATTACAATCCCCTTTCAACTTTGTAAATAGAATTCAAATAATTAAAAACAAATTGGTTTCTAGAAGATTATTGTATGTATATGTTAAAAAATAATATAAATAATTGTTGTTTAAGGATTAATAGGTTCCTTCTATATATAATTATTAGTTTTTGTGGAGGAGCTGTTTTAAAAGCTCAACCAATAGGACTAAGAAACGAATACGATATTTCAAAAGACAGGGTTTTGTATACGGTTGGGTATTCTCATCTTGATACAGAATGGAACTGGGATTATACCACTTCCATAGATGAATTAATAAAAAACATAATGACAGAAAATTTTCATTTATTTGAAAAGTATCCTGAGTATGTATTCAATTTTACCGGTTCGCGCCGGTACCATATGATGAAGGAATATTATCCTGAGCTGTACAAAAAAGTGAAATATTATGTTAATCAGGGGCGTTGGTATGTATCTGGTTCGTCTGTTGACGAGGGTGAAGTTAATGTGTCTTCATCAGAGTCACTTATACGTCAAGTATTGTATGGGAATAATTATTTCCGTAAAGAATTTGGTGTAGAAAGTTATGATTATATGTTACCTGATTGTTTCGGCTTTTTAGCAAATATGCCTTCTATTTGGAGCCACTGTGGACTTATTGGTTTTTCGACCCAAAAACTTACATGGCAATCTGCAGTTGGTGTCCCTTTTAATGTTGGCACATGGTATGGCCCTGATGGGAAAGGCATTCTTGCTGCATTAAATGCAACAAGTTATGTGGGCTCTATCACACCCCGGTTAGATTTAGATGAAGGATGGGATAAAAGGTTAAACAAAGATTTTGAAAATACAGGTTATTCTTTTGATTATCGGTATTACGGGGTTGGCGATATGGGCGGGGCTCCAAGAGAAAAAGATGTAAAGAATGCTATCGAAAGCCTGGATAACGATGACAGCAAATTTCAGGTTGTACTTACCTCTTCTGACCAAATGTATAAAGATATTACTCCTGAAATACAAAAGAAATTACCTACCTATACCGGAGATATATTGTTAACCGAGCATAGTGCAGGTTCATTAACATCCCAGGCATTCATGAAAAAGATAAATAGAAAAAACGAATTGCTGGCTAAATCAGCTGAGCAACTAGCATCATTAGCTGATTATTACGGTGTTGCAGATTACCCATTTACAAAGCTTAACAATGCTTGGGAACTTGTATTAGGAAATCAATTTCACGATATTTTACCAGGGACAAGTATCCCTAAAGCTTATGAATATGCATGGAATGATGAATTTATTGCAGCAAACGGGTTTGCAGAAGTATTGAAAAATTCAGTTGCTTCTTTGTCAGGTGAATTAGATACCAGGGGAAAAGGCAGGGCGGTTGTCGTATATAACCCGGTTGCAATTGATAGAGAAGATATTGTTACTGCTCAACTGAATTTCGAACAGTTACCCGGGGGAATCACGGTAATAGATCAAAAGGGCAAAGCTGTGCCTTGTCAAATCATTGAAAAAAAAGGAACAACACTTAAATTCATTTTTCGCGCAAACGTGCCATCCATCGGCCTTGCTGTTTTTGATGTGAGAGTAACTCCGTCAAATTCAAAAGAAAAATCTGGTTTAAAGGTCACAGATAGAACGTTAGAGAATGAATTTTATAAAGTTATATTGAGCGACAATGGTGATATTGCAAGCATTTTTGATAAAAAAATTAAACAGGAACTTTTGTCGAAGCCAGCACGCCTTGAATTCCAAACCGAAGAATCTTATGAATGGCCTGCATGGAACATGCATTGGGAAGAACGCCAAAAACCTCCTTTCGATTTTATGGATGAAGATGCTTCATTTCGTATTATAGAAGACGGTTGTGTTCGGGTAGCAATAGAAATAAAACGAAAAGGACAAAATTCAGAAATAACACAAATTTTAAGTTTATCATCTGGGGATGCAGGAAAACGCCTGGAAATAGATAATGTTATAGATTGGCAATCAAAAGGAGTAAGCTTAAAAGCAGCATTTCCATTAACAGCCACTAATGCAATGTCAACCTATAATTTAGGTGTAGGGGCTATAGAGCGGGGAGTTAATCATAAAATTAAATTTGAAGTTCCCTCAAAGCAATGGTTCGATCAGACCGATAAATCATCTGAATTTGGTGTTTCTATTCTTGAAGACTGCAAATATGGTTCTGATAAACCCGATGAAAACACATTGAGGTTAACACTTATGTTTACGCCTAAACCTAATAAGCGTTATGTAGTTCAGGGTTCTCAGGATTGGGGTATTCATACATTTAAATATGGGATTTATTCACATAAAGGTGATTGGAGAGAAGGACTTTCTCCGTGGCAGGGAAAATTTATGAACCAGCCATTAATGGCTTTTGAAGTGCCTCAGCATAAAGGTGCATTTGGGAAATCAATTTCATTATTAAAAATTAGTACGCCACAGGTAGGATTAATGGCACTAAAAAAAATAGAAAACGGGGATTATATTATTGTTAGGGTGAATGAATTGTTAGGCAACGATGCAAAAGGTGTTCACCTGGAATTTCCTTCTCAAATCGAAGATGCATATGAGGTAAATGGACAGGAAAAGAAAATCGGCGAGGCTTATTTTTCCGGTAATAGTCTGAATTTTGATATCTCTCATTACACCCTTCGAACATTTGCTGTTAAATTAAAGCCTACTATCGGGAATTCAAAAAAATCTGAACAAGTCGCTTTAGATCTACCTTATAATCTTGATGCTTTTAGCTTTGATGATAATAGAGATGATGGCCGTTTAGACGGTAAAACAAGTATGCCGGCAGAGTTAATACCTAATGAGATTGTTAGCGAGGATATTTATTTTAAGATGGGAGATACAAAAGACGGTGAAGATAATGCAGTTAATTGCAAAGGTCAAAAGATAGACTTACCTGAAGGGGAATATACTTCGCTATATATTCTTGCAACTGCCACGAAAGATACAAAAGGTATATTCACCATTAATGAAAAACCTTTTGAATTAAATATTCAGGACTGGAGCGGTTACATAGGGCAACATTATAATCGAAAATTTGCCATCGATAACATTACAGTAACCGACATCGATTCTCCATCTGTTAAAATAGATAATATTGCATGGTTTGCTTCTCATAGACATCTTGCTTATCCATCTAAAAATGACTCATATCATTATAGTTATATTTATAAGTATAAGGTTGACTTACCACAACATGCAAAAAGTATAACACTACCTGATAACGATGCTATTAGAATAATGTCGATTACGGCCGTTAAAAACGAAATGGAAGATGTTAAACCCCTTCAACCATTATACGATAGCTTTGAGTCAGAGAAAAAATTCATGTTACGCCTAAATACCAATTAAAAAATTAAATCTCAAATAGTTAGTAGTTAGATTTAGTTTTAGGTTAACTGTTGTCCCGTCTCTCAGGGGCAACAGTTTTTTTGTTTTCAACCGAATAATTTTGTTATATTTCAGATATGGATAATGATTCAAAAAAAATTGCCCTCAATGCCATGCAACGTTATTGTGCAAAGCAGGAGACCTGTACGTTTGATATTAAACGTAAACTGGGCTACTACCAATTATCTGATGAAGAAAAAACAGAGGTTATTGAAAACCTTGTTAACGAAGGATTTGTTGATGAAGAACGGTATGCCAGGATTTTTGTCAGGGATAAATTCAAACTAAATAAATGGGGTCGGATAAAAATTGGGTTCCAATTAAAAGCAAAAATGATTCCTGATGGATTAATTAACAAATCTTTAAGTGAAATCAGCAAGGACGATTATGAACAAACTCTCGAAGAAGAAGTTAGAAAGAAGGTAAAAAGAAATAATTCTCCTGAAGACAAAGCAAAAATTGTAAGGCACTTTCAATCGAGGGGTTTTGAGCTTGATTTTATATTAAGGGCATGGGATAACCTAAAAGACGATTGATAAGAAATGCCAATATTTTTTACCTTTGCAGGCCAAATAATTTTTTGAAGAATATGATAATTAGAGAACAATTAAAAGATCTTGAAGGACGCCGGGATGCGTTAAGGAGGCATCTTTGACGTCGACAACAGAAAGATACAGTTAGAAGAAGAGGAACAAAAAACCCAGGCTCCGGATTTTTGGGATGACCCTAAAGATGCTGAAGAACAACTCAAAAAAGTTGCTGGCATTAAGTTCTGGTTAGAAGCATTTGAAGAAATTAAATCTTCAATAGAAGATCTACAAGTTCTTTTCGATTTTAAAGAAGAAGGGGAAGCAACAGAAGAAGAAGTAGACGCACAATACGAAAAGACAATAAATCTCATCGAAGAGCTTGAATTAAAAAACATGCTTGGAGAAGAAGAAGATGCTTTAAGTGCAATCTTAAAAATTAATTCAGGTGCAGGTGGAACGGAGAGCATGGATTGGACCGAGATGCTTATGCGAATGTACCTACGCTGGGCTGAAAGAAACAATTATAAAGTAAAACAACTCTCCTATCTTGCAGGTGATGAGGCAGGAGTTAAGTCCGTTACATTACAGATTGATGGAGAATTTGCTTATGGATACCTGAAAAGCGAAAATGGTGTACACCGGTTAGTGCGAATCTCACCTTTTGATTCAAATGCCCGTCGCCATACCAGTTTTGCTTCTGTTTTTGTATCGCCTGTTGTAGATGATAACATAGAGATTGTTATTAATCCGGCAGATATTGAATGGGACACATTTCGTTCCGGTGGTGCAGGCGGTCAAAATGTAAACAAAGTTGAAACAGGAGTTCGTGTGAGGCACTTGCCAACAGGGATTACAGTTGATAATACAGAAACCCGTTCACAGTTAAAAAACAGGGAAAATGCATTGCGAATTCTTAAATCTCACCTTTACGAGATGGAGCTGAGAAAGAAAAAAGAAAAGCAGGCCGAGATTGAAGGAAATAAGATGAAAATTGAATGGGGATCACAAATCAGAAATTATGTGATGCACCCTTACAAGCTTGTTAAAGATATCCGTACAAATCATGAGACAGGTAATGTTCAGGCAGTGATGGATGGAGAAATAGATGATTTTATTAAAGCCTATTTAATGCAGTTTGGTAAACAATAATATAAAATTCATGGCAGTAAAAATTTATCATAATTCGAGGTGTAGTAAAAGCAGGGCTGGCCTTGATTACATAGCAAAAAAAACCAATAACTACGAAATTGTAGAATACCTTAAACAGACTATTACCGAAGATGAATTAAGGGAAATATTATTAAAACTGAACAAAAAACCTTTTGAAATTGTGAGGACACAAGAAGAGGTTTACAAAAAGGAATTAAAAGGCAAAAATTTTACCGATGATGAATGGATTAAAATATTGGTAGAGAATCCTAAGTTAATTGAGAGACCTATTATTGTCGGGAAATACAAAGCTGTAATAGCAAGACCACCGGAAGAAATGGATTGCCTTTTTGAGTAATATGATAAAGCTTAAAAATCTTTTTTTTATTTTACTGTTATCAATATTTTGCTTTTCTTGCGAAAAAAAAGAGACCTAAAGTTACAGTAGTTTAGAAAAAAATACTGGCTTTAATTAATGCTCACAGGGTTGATAATAACCTTTCCGAGTTGGAGATGAACAAGGTTCTTTGGAAGGAGGCAAAAACGCACAGCGAAAATTGGGTATTTATAAGTATATTTAATAGTAAAAGAATCAAATAAAAATAAAAATCATGGATTACAGAATTGAGAAAGACACAATGGGCGAAGTAAAGGTGCCTGCTGATAAGTATTGGGGTGCTCAAACACAACGTTCAAAAGAAAATTTTAAAATCGGTCCTGAGGCTTCTATGCCTGTCGAGATTGTAAAAGCTTTTGGTTATCTAAAAAAATCAGCTGCTTATACAAACCATAAATTAGGAATTCTTGATGAGAAAAAGAGAGACCTAATCGCTAAAGCCTGTGATGAAATTATAGAAGGAAAATTAAACGATCAGTTTCCTTTAGTTATCTGGCAAACAGGTTCAGGCACACAATCAAACATGAACGTTAACGAGGTTGTATCTAATCGTTCTCATGTTCTTGATGGAAATAAATTAGGTGAAGGCAAACCATTAATTCACCCAAATGATGATGTAAATAAATCACAATCATCAAACGATACATATCCAACAGCAATGCATATTGCTGCTTATAAAATGATTTTTGAAACAACAATTCCTGGTGTTAAAACACTTCGTGATGCTTTGGCTAAAAAAGTTAAAGAAATGAAGGATGTTGTTAAAATCGGTCGTACACACTGGATGGATGCAACTCCACTTACATTAGGCCAGGAGTTTTCTGGTTATGTATCTCAATTGGATCATGGAATTAAAGCGTTAGAAAACACGTTAGCCCATCTTTCTGAGTTAGCCCTGGGTGGAACTGCAGTAGGAACAGGTTTAAATACACCTAAAGGATATGATGTAGAAGTAGCAAAATTTATTGCTGAGTTCACAGGTTTACCATTTGTTACTGCTGAAAATAAATTCGAATCACTTGCTGCTCATGATGCAATGGTTGAATCACATGGAGCGCTTAAACAAATTGCAGTTAGCTTAATGAAAATTGCAAACGATATTCGTATGCTTGCTTCCGGACCACGTTCTGGAATTGGTGAAATTATAATCCCTGAAAACGAACCAGGTTCTTCAATTATGCCGGGTAAAGTTAACCCTACACAGGTTGAGGCTATCACTATGGTAAGTGCACAGGTAATTGGTAATGACGTTGCTATTTCTGTTGGTGGAAGTAATGGCCATTTTGAATTAAATGTTTTCAAACCAGTTATTGCAGCCAACTTCTTACAATCTGCACGATTAATTGGAGATGCTTGTGTCTCTTTCACAGAGAACTGTGTAATCGGCATTAAACCTAATGATGTAAGAATTAAAATGTTATTAGAACAGTCATTAATGCTTGTTACAGCTTTGAATACACATATTGGTTATGAAAAAGCTGCCCAGATTGCGAAAAAAGCACACAAAGAAAACTCAACATTAAAAGAAGCGGCTGTTGCTTTAGGACACTTAACAGCAGAGCAATTTGATGAATGGGTAGATCCAGGTAAAATGATTGGACCAATCTCAAAATAAGAATAGAACTTAAATAAATTAGAGATCCCGGTAGAATTCTATCGGGATTTTTTTGTATCTATGACTTTTGGGTAGCACAAGCGGAACGCTTGCGCTATGTGTGTGATAATTAATGACTATCTGTTAGTAAACATAAAAAAGAAAAGCTGTAACATTCAAATTGTCAGTGATTTCGTTATCTTTGCATAAGAAAACAGAATATGAAAGGGATGATAAATATAGAATACCCAGAATCATTAGCTAATAATCTGAGACTTAGCGAAAAAGATTTTGTATCTGAAATGAGGACAAATTCTTTAGTAAAATTATATGAACTAGGTAAAGTTTCTTCTGGAGTTGCTGCAAGAGTTTTAGGATTATCAAGACTTGATTTTCTTGAATTACTTCCTAAATATAATGTTTCGGTTCTCGGTGGATACGATACTGATGATTTAAATGAAGATATCGCAAATGCCTAAGATTGTTTCGAATACCACTCCAATTATATCTCTATTAAAACTAAATCGGCTAGAATTATTACAAAAACTTTATAAACGGATTTATATTCCAACCGCAGTCTATAACGAGATTAAAGCAGGAAAATCAAAAGGATATTACAAAGATTTATCCAAAATTGATTGGATAAACATTATAGAAACAAAAGACAAACAAGCTGTCAAATACTTTCTGGATTTAGATGCAGGAGAAGCAGAAGCAATTATACTAGCGACTGAATTAAATGCTGACTTAATAATACTTGATGAAAAACTCAAAAATGAGATTCTTAAAAAAGTCGAAGAAGAATAATTACTTTTGCTAACAGCACCTATCAAGCATGGAAAAAGGTTCGCAGGCTACAATACGCCACCCCAGCTTTACTGGAACCTAAAAAGTGAACAGTTCGCAATTTGCCATGTTATATAGCTTCAAAACGATTTCCATAACAAAACAGCAAACAATAAATGGTAAAACAAACCCTGTATAATGAAAAATAAATATGAAAAAAGTACTGATGCTATTTTTTAAACAAATTTTAAAAATTAACACCTCCAATCAATTTGGAATGTTTAAACATACCTTATTGAGTTCTTTGTTACTGTTTTTAATTCTGATTAGTTTTGGGACTACCGCTAATGGATCTGATCCTGATTTGGATTACCTGATTGAAAATTATACTAAAACAGAAGTAGAAATTCCCATGCGGGATGGTGTGAAATTATTTACTGTTATCTATTCGCCAAAAGACAATTCCGAGAAATATCCGATTTTATATAACCGGACACCTTATAGCGTTGCTCCCTATGGTGAAGATTATGGGTTTAGTTTCAGAGCGGGGTTGTTTCCTGAGTTCCTTCGTGAGAAATTCATTTTTGTATTTCAGGATGTACGTGGGCGTTTTATGTCAGAAGGGCAATACCAACATATGAAACCTTACATTCCGAATAAAAAATCAAATACTGATGTGGACGAGAGTTCCGATGCCTATGATACCATGGATTGGCTGATTAAAAATCTCGATAATCACAATGGGCGTATCGGGATGTGGGGTATTTCATATCCGGGCTATTATACATCGTATGCAGCCATTGATGCGCATCCGGCACTGAAATGTGTTTCACCACAGGCTCCGATATCCGACTGGTTTTATGACGATCCGCATCATCACGGTGCATTTTTTCAATTAAATATGAGTTTTTTTGCCGGGATGGATATTCCAAGGCCACGTCCTTATCAAACCTGGCTCGACCCATATGATTGGGAAAGTGTTGATGGGTATGATTTTTTTATGAATTTGGGGACGTTGTCTAATGTGAAAAAAAACTATTTTGGCGACAGCATTGCTTTTTGGAATGAACTGGTAAACCATCCTAACTATGACCAATTCTGGCAAGACCGAAATATTCTTCCCCACCTGAAAAATATAAAACCTGCTGTATTGATTGTCGGCGGATGGTATGATGCTGAAGACCTTTATGGAACGTTCAATACCTATAAAAACATCGAGAAAAATTCTCCCGACGGGAATAACCGGATTGTGATAGGCCCATGGATTCATGGCGGATGGGCCCGTACCGACGGCGATTACCTCGGAAGTGTATCTTTCGATCAGAAAACATCTCTGTATTATCGTTACCATGTTGAATTACCTTTTTTTAAATTTTATCTAAAAGATAAGGGGTGTTTAGATTTGGCTGAAGCAACCCTTTTTATGACTGGCAAGAACGAATGGCGAGAATATGAACAATGGCCGCCCAATAACGTGAAATCAAAAAAACTTTTTCTGCATGAACAGAATAAATTATCGTTTAATGCTGTGGTAGACAAAGAACAACCGTATGATGAATTTGTGAGCGATCCGGCAAAACCTGTACCTTATTCAGAAGATACAGAGTTTGGCATGACTAAGGAATATATGACAGACGATCAGCGCTTTGCAGCCCGCCGTCCCGATGTACTGGTTTTCGAAACAGATGTGTTGGACGAAGAGGTTATACTTGCTGGTCCTCTAATGGCCCGGTTAAAAGTTTCAACAACCGGAACCGATGCCGATTGGGTCGTAAAATTGATTGATGTATATCCGCCCTATGCGGAAGATAACCCACACACAAAACAAGGATTAAAAATGGCCGGATATCAGCAAATGGTGCGCAGTGAAGTAATCCGTGGCCGTTTCCGGAATAGCTATGACCATCCGGAACCTTTTGAACCCGGCAAAGTGGAAGATATAAACCTGGAACTGCAAGATGTATTGCATTGCTTTGAAAAAGGACATAAAATAATGATCCAGGTACAAAGCACCTGGTTTCCGTTGGTTGACCGTAATCCTCAAAAATATGTAGATAATATTTTTGAGGCATTGCCGGAAGACTTTATTAAAGCAACACATCGGGTATATCATTCAAAAGAGAATCAATCTTTTGTTGAAGTAAATTTGTTGGAAGAATAGTTCAAAGATTTTGTTCAAAATAAAAGATACGTTCAATTAATTAGGGATGGCATCTATCCAAAACGATGGCATCCCTAATTTTATGATTTTTAAGAACTGATTTCTTATTGTTTTACAATTTTAAATGTTTGTAAGACCCTTTTATTTTTATTGCTTACTTCTAAAAAGTATACTCCTGTTTCATAATTGCTCATTGGTATTTTTGCATTTATGTCTGTAATAATATCCTGGAAAATCAACTTTCCGTTCAAGTCAAATAAGGAATAATTAATTGGCCCTGTTTCATTCTCAAGTTCAATCTTGATAAAATCACTTGTTGGATTTGGGTAAACTTTCAGGCTCATGTCAGCGGCTTGTAATTGCCCAATGGCAGTAACCGTAAGGTTGGTTTGGTGAAATCCCTGTGTTAGAATAGTATTTCCATTAGTAACCGTTTCAATAACAGGTTCACCCAATGTCCAGCTTAGTTGTACCCCGCCCGCTTCAGTATAATTCCCCGCTGAAGAGGTTACTTCTTGGGCAAATAAGGCTGGGCTTGCTAAGATGAAAATAATTACATAGAATATTTTTTTCATGATACTATTTTTGAAGATTATCTATTCTACTTTCATTAATATCATCCTGAACGGCTTATTTTGCATCGTAGCTTCTTCGGGATAGTAAATTAAAATTTTATCAGATTTTAAAGAACAAGAAACGTTATACCCCGGAGTTGATCCAGTCCATTGTCCCATTGAACACCAGTGAGAATTGTTATAAAATACATCTAAACTAAGTACTCTTGTGTTTGTAAGAGTATACCCACTTGGATAACTTACTTCTATAAAATGTCCGGTTCCGGTAGTGCCAGTAAACTCTCGTACCTCAGTAAATGTCACTCCCGAAGCTCCAAGTGTAGTGCTACCTTTCACATCCAAATTATCCGATAGGTTAACATCTCCGGTTTCTTCAACTTCAAGCCCATTTAGAGAACTATAACTGGTAGAGATCCTAAAATTATTATCAGTGAGCAAGCCTACCCAAAATTTATACGTTGACTGATCCTGGAAACTTATGGTAGAATACCTCGAAGTAGCTCCTTTATCGAGGTATAGAATGGCATCATAATCACCTCCTGTACCATGTATGCCAAGAGATGCATGTTTATTTTTAACAATGCTTAAATCTTGAGTTGGATTATCAGTCCCAATTCCAACTTGACCTGTTGCCCTGTATATGTCACCTCCGCTTTCTTTCCATAAACTGTCTGAAGGTAGAGTGATAGTATTGCCATCAGAAATAGTTAAATCCTGACCAGATAATGAAAGTGTTTGTAATTCATTAGCAGGATCTGCATCAGCATCATCCACCTGGTCATCTTCAACAGTTTGGGCATGAAATGCATAGGGAACCGATAGCAACTGGGTTGTTCCCATGTCTGTGTATGAACCGCCACCATCGGGATCAATTTCAATTTTCAGGAAATGCGATGTTGTTCCCCAATTACTGGCATCTAAAGTTCCTTCAACAACAGTTCCCGATCCAATTACAAGATTGGCCAGGCCAAAGTTACTTTTAGTAACCAGATGTGTCTCTGAATAAGCAACGGTACCGGTTGCTGAGCCTTCTAAAATACTGATCTGAAAAGAGACATCTTGGTTTGCAACGATTTCTCCCGAAGCATTCCTTACTATAGCCTGATAGTTAAAAGCATTAGGTACCTGAGAAAACCCGGTCAATGTAGCAATGATAAGTGAAATAGTAAAAAAATAGATTTTTTCATAAGTGTAGATTATTTTGAATTAAACTATGTTTGATTTCTTTTGATAAGATTTATGTTTGACAGAAAGCTCAAAAATATGTCTTATATGTTTTGCTTATTAGTAAATATAATATTTAAAAATAAATATTCCTAATGCTTAAATTTCGGAAAATTATGTGCTTTTAGATAAAATATTAAAAGATTATTTGTATGATGATAAACGAGTTACGAATTCGAATTTTATACCAATTGGTTTAATTTTAGTAAAGCTATTACTTAAATAACTAAAATTTAGATAACATTATGAAAAGGTATGGTTTAATTTATATTATTATTTCAATTTCTTTAACTGGATTTGGGCAAAGCCTAACAGATAGCCTTGTTTTGTATTTACCATTTTCAGGCAATATAGCAGATAATTCAGGGAACGAATACATCGTTACAAATAGTGGGGCAACATTAGCCTCCGATAGATTTGGAAATGAAAATTCAGCTTATTATTTTAATGGTACTGCTAATATGAAAATAAGTAGTTCACAAAACTTACCCAATATAAATTCAGATGGATATACTATTTCATTTTGGGTAAGACAGGACACTTCAGCTGCGGACAACGGAACTGTGCTGAGCCACAACAGCTACAGCTTTAGTTATTCTACTGATGTTTATTATCTAATAACAGCTTATACGGTATATTCAATTATCCGAGAAGGGGAATACGATCGTTTTCTGGAAGAAAATTGGAATATGCTGACACTTACCTATTACAATGGAATAATGAAATCATATGTTAACGGCGGTTTAGTAGAAGAAAAAGAGGTTACCGGTACTGCTTCATCGGGCCATGATTTTGTAATTGGTAATAGCACAACTTGTTGGATTGACGATATTACTGTTTACAACAGATGTTTAAATGATTTAGAGGTCGCTCAATTATCAGGATTGTCAGGTGCCATCAGGGCCGCAAAATTAAATGCTTTTTTAGTATCAGATTTTGAACGCGGTGACTTAAATCCTGCAAAATATGTTGGCGGAAAAGATGGAACTTCCAATTGGCATATATACGGTCATGTTGGAGATGATTTAAGTTATTGTACTACTGTTGAAAACCCAATAAAATCAGATGCTAATCCATCTGATTTTTGTATGGCTGCAGTTACTTTTCCCACAACATGCTCTGGTAATTTAATGTCTGAAGTAACACCAAGCCGTAAACAAGAATATACAATCTACACTCCGGATGGCGATATGGGCGATCATCACCATATTTACCAATGGAAAGTTATGATGTACGATTCAACAGTTCTTAAATTGGATAGTATGATGTGGTTTACCAATAACCAAATAGCAGGTAATTTTCAATTATATGATGGTGATTGTTATGCATTTGCCGGAGAAAAAGGTGGTATTTATTATAGTGGTGGCATATTTAACGATAATGAAAAAGAGGTTGTACCGGATTATGTTAATGATCCGGAAAAGAGGTTGGAATGGTATTTCCGTTTCCGTGTTTTGCCTGACACAGCACTTGTTAGGTATAAATATGATATAGGTAAATGGATGACTTTTACCTATGATATCTTTTGGACAAAAACAGATACAGGTTATTGGAGGCTTTATAAAGACGGGGAGTTAATAAGTTCAAGAGATAATGCACAAACACTGCCAGACTGTGCACCTGATAATGAAAGCTTGCATTTAGCTCATAAGTTTGGGATATACACAAGATGGAATGATTATATAGATAATGAAATAGATAGCCTTATTGTATATTTTGATGATATTGAGTTCTATCTTGATCCTGAAAATGATAAAATTAATATATCTGATATATGCCCTGAATGTGATAATTCCTATAATACTTCAATAACTAACGGAAAAGGTTACGGACAGTTACTTATATTTCCTAATCCTGTAAGGGATTATTTAAATATCCAAGGCGAAACAATTCCTTCTGGCATTACAATTTATTCTTGTGATGGGAAAAAACTGAAATATGCTGAAAATACAAACACAGTTAACATCTCTGACTTAAAAACAGGGATTTACATAGTTATCGTTAATATACAAGAATCGTTTGTGACAAGAAAAATGATTAAAGAAAACCTATAAAGCAACGTAACTAAACGTACTACACCCGCAGTATATTTAATAAGGGTTTCGGTGGTTTGCAAAGCAACCCGTTCTAAATTTTACTGTAACCCGTATGTGTTATTAAAAACGGACACGTGCATTTCGAAAAATGCACATGAGGGTTTTTAAAAATGCACGTGTCGGTTTTTGAAAACGGTGCTGTATGTTTTTGTGAATTACTTTCTCCGCTAATTACTAGTTAATTAGTTGTTGATTTTATATGTTTACACATTACTATTTAAAACAATTTTAATAACCCTAAATATACCAGGATGAAAAAAGCACAAAACATTCCTTTTGTAACCCAATATGATATATTTAATGAAAATTTTATTCTTATATAAACAAGTTGTGGCGCATTAAAAACAACGATAGTGCTAAATTGAAACATTAAAAATAAGATATGGCAATATTCCAGATAGATAACGGAAAAGCAAATCGGATTAGATTATCGGAATTTCGATTAGAAAAGGATTTGCAAACTTTGATTGAGCAAAACCTTGAAACGATTTTTAATTGTCGATTTGTTGCAACAGAATTTTCGACAGGAAGCTTGCATTCCGGAAGAATTGATAGTTTGGCATTATCGGAAGACAATAATCCAGTAATAATTGAATATAAAAAAGTTGCTTCATCTGAACTGATAAATCAAAGTTTGTATTATCTACACTGGATTACAGACCACAAAGGCGATTTTCAAATAGCTGTAAATAAGGCATTGGGAACTGACATTGAGGTGGATTGGTCAGAAATCCGAGTGATTTGTCTTGCACCTGAATATAAAAAGTATGATTTACACGCTGTTCAAGTGATTGGGGCAAATATTGAACTCTGGCAGTATAAGTTGTATGAGAATGGAGTTTTAAATATCGAGGAGATTTTTCGGCGTTCTGAGACAATTTCACATTCGGATACTGATTCTGTATCTAATGGCAAAAATCCTGTTATGGTTCAAGCTGGAAAAAAAGCTGCAGAAACCCGAAAGACTGCGGTGTATACAATAGACGAACACTTAACGATTCTTAATGATAAAATGACTGAATTGTTCAAGGAGATTCGTGATTACATAATTGGATTGGATAATTCAATTGAGGAGACTCCGAAGAAAAATTATATTTCATACAAGACAAGTCAAAATTTTGTGTGCCTTGAGACTCATAAAAATAAGTTGACTTTGTTTTTAAAACTCAATCCAGAAGAAATAGACCCAATGCCAAAACAAGGGCGAGACGTAAGAAGTATCGGACACTTTGGAACAGGAGATTTTGAATTGACTATAAAGAACATGGAGGATTTTGAAGAAACGAAAGAGTTGATTAATAACTCATTAAAAAATATTGGAGGATAAATAACGACGCCACAACACTTTGTATAAGTAATGGCAGGCGATGTAGCAAATATCAAAGTTTGTAGCCCGCTCAAACTGCGTAGCGGTTTGACAGGAAACTACCACGCAATCTGCCACTACTCATACAATTTACCGTTGTGGTTTATCGATGTAGATACGCTATCGCAAATCTAAGCTTAGCAAAGTAACTTTAATTTCCAGGATGTTACCATGCACATTACACATAAAAAAAATCCCGGTAGCATTCTACCGGGATTTTTTTGGTTTATCACCTTTTATATTTTAAAGAATTGCATCAAGCTTCTTTGTTAAATTGCCTTTTGGAACTGCCCCAACTTGTTTATCAACAACCTCTCCTCCTTTAAAGAAAAGAATTGTAGGAATATTACGGATACCAAAACGAGAAGAAACTCCAGGGTTGCTGTCAACATCTAGTTTTCCAACCACTACTTTATCTCCATATTCTTCTGCAATATCTGCAACGATTGGTCCAACCATTCTACAAGGGCCACACCATTCTGCCCAAAAATCTACGATTGCAGGCTTATCTGAATTAAGGATAAGCTCATCAAAATTCGCATCTGTTATTTCTAAAGCCATTTTTTTATTATTTAAATTAATTTGTTTGTTTAATTGTCAAAGTAAGTTAACACTAAAATATGAAAAATGTTGTAGCCATCAAAGTTGGTTAGCTGACTTTGTATTCAATTTCTTCGTTGGTTTTCAGAAAACCAATGAATTCATCAGTTAAATCAACCTTTTTGGTTCTTGAAAACATTTCTACAGAAACATTTTTTTCTTTGTCAAAGATCATAAATTTCAGCAGTACTTTTCCTTTTGTTGTTGTATAGTCACCAAGACTTGTGATAAAATCATCTGAGACAAAATCCACAGGTACTTTCAATGAGATTTTACTGAAACCTTCTTCCCTGATTTCAGATAACATCTTTATACTATTGATTTTGAATTCTAACTCTTTTGTTTCTTTTCGCCATGGATTTTCCTGCACTTTTCCTTTTAACAAGAGGTAATAGCCATTTCCAAAATAATTTTTAAACTGCAGGTAATCTTTTGAGAACATAACAAAACTATACGAATCGGTATAATCTTCAATGGTCATACTGCCAAAAGGTTTGCCCGTTTTTGTCATGCGTTCGCCGGCTGAAGAAACCATGCCTGCTACTGTAATTTCTTTTCCCTTCAGCGCCTCCATGTCTTTTAATGCCGAAAGACTTGTGATATTAAGATTTTCGAGTTCAAACCTAAACGTGTCGAGAGGATGAGAAGAGAGGTAGATACCAATTAGCTCTTTTTCTTTATTTAACCGATAGATATTCGCCCATTCTTCGCTTTGAGGGATTATAGGTTTTGCAATTTCTATGGTTTCTATCCCTCCGAATAAGGTTGGCGCTGCATTGCTTTCATTCTGTCTTTTACTTCCGTAACGAATAATGTTTTCAATAAATGTAGCACCCGAATCTTCAGCAAAAAACTGGTGACGTTGGATTTCTTTAAAACTGTCAAACCCCCCGGCGTAAGCAAGTGCTTCTATACTTCGTTTATTTACCGTACTTAGGTTTACGCGTTCAACAAAATCATAAATACCTTTGAACGGGCCATTTTTTTCTCTTTCTTCAATAATATGCATAACCGCAGCTTCACCAACCCCTTTTATGGCAGCCATTCCAAAACGAATATCCCCCACCGTATTTACGGTAAAGTTCGAATAACTTTCGTTGACATCCGGACCGAGTACATTTAACCCGGAACTTCTACATTCTTCCATAAAGAATGTGATTTTTTTGATGTCACTTAAGTTACGGCTAAGAACTGCAGCCATAAATTCTGCCGGATAATGCGCTTTTAAATATCCGGTTTGATAAGCTACATAAGCATAACAAACAGAGTGAGATTTGTTAAATGCATAGCTGGCAAAAGCAGCCCAGTCTTTCCATATTTTCTCGATGAGTTCATTCGGTTCTTTTTTGTTTTCTTCACACCCTTTGATGAATGCTTCGTTTTTCAAGCATCCCTCAACAAAAAGGACTTTAAGCTCTTCCATAAGCTTAAATTTCTTTTTACCCATTGCTTTACGCAAGGTGTCTGATTGTCCCCTGGTGAAATTACCAAGTTTACGGGACAGGAGCATCACCTGTTCCTGGAACACTGTAATACCATAAGATTCATTAAGGTATTGTTCCATTAAAGGGTGGTCGTATTCTACTTTTTTTCTTCCGTGTTTACGTTCAATAAAGTCGGGGATATATTCCATTGGCCCCGGACGGTAAAGGGCGTTCATAGCAACAAGATCCTCAAACCTGTTGGGTTGCAAAGCACGAAGGTGCTTTTTCATCCCGGGTGATTCGAACTGGAATATGGCTGTTGTTTCTCCGTTACTAAACAGTTCAAATGTTTTTTGATCTTCAAGTGAGATTGTTTCAATGTCGATATCAATACCTTTTGAAAGCTTGATATTCTCCAGCGTCTCTTTGATGATTGAGAGTGTTCGTAACCCCAGGAAGTCCATTTTTAAAAGACCGATATCTTCTACAAACCGGCCATCATATTGAGTGGTTAACAGATCTTCCTCTTTGGTTGGCATTAAAGGGATGTGCTGGTCTAGCGGATTTTTACCGATAAGGATTCCGCAGGCATGCACCCCTGTCTGACGAACAGACCCTTCCAGCGTACAGGCATAATTTAATGTATCAAGTTCAACCTGGTTGTCTACTGAACGGGCATTTGCAATTTCATCGGCAAAGAATAGTTGTACATCCCGTTTAAGAACTTCTTTTCCTTGATCTTCGCGTTGAGCTTTACTTCTTTCTTGTTTTATTTTTTCAACTGCTTTATCAAGGCTTCCTAACTCTTTTTCAAGTGCAGTAATTATTTTATACGCTCCCGCCAACTTGCCATTTTCAGGAAATTCTTTTGTCAGACGGTTAGCTTCATCCAGGGGAAGGTTAAGTACACGGGCAACATCTTTCATTGCCATTTTAGCTGCCATGGTACCAAACGTACAGATGTGGGCAACTTTATCTTTCCCATATTTCTCAGTAACCCAGTCGAGTACCAATTGCCTTCCATCATCATCAAAGTCGATATCGATATCAGGCATCGAGATACGATCCGGATTTAAGAAACGCTCAAACAGCAAGTCATATTTTATTGGGTCTATATTGGTAATTTTAAGGGAATAGGCAACAACGGCCCCTGCAGCAGAACCCCTACCCGGCCCCACCAAAACGCCCATTTCACGGGCAGCAGCAATAAAGTCTTGTACAATAAGAAAGTATCCTGGGAAACCCATCTGCTTAATGGTGTTAAGCTCGAAATCAACGCGCTCCATTGTTGCGCCTTCAAAACCATCACCATATCGTTCTTTTGCCCCTTTATAAGTTAAATGGGACAGGTAATCGGATTCTAATTTTATACGTAATACAGAAAGATATCCTCCCAGATTTTCATATCGTTCAAATTCTTCTTTTAAAGCTTCTTCAGAATATTTTTCTTTATAGGAATCCATGGTCCCAAATTCCTCAGGGATTGGGAATTCAGGCATAATGGGATTGCTGTTTAGTTCATAGAATTCAACTTTATCAACAATTTCCTGGGTATTTTGCAGTGCCTGAGGATTGTCAGCCCACAATGCGTACATCTCCTCTGTGGTTTTGAACCACTCTTGTTGGGTGTAACGCATACGTTTCGGATCGTTTACATCCTTTCCTGTATTTAAACATATTAATAAATCGTGGGCAGTAGCGTCCTCTTCATTAAGAAAGTGAACATCGTTTGTCACGATAGGTTTTATACTATATTTTTCTGAGAATTTGAGAAGCTGCTCGTTTACATATTTTTGGTTTTCAAAAATCTCTCCTTTTAACCGGGCATCATTTGTTGGGTGACGTTGTAGTTCGAGATAGAAGTCGTCTCCAAAAACATCTTTGTACCATTGAACTTTTTGTTCTGCTGCTTCAATACCTTCGTTCATCAATGTACGGCTTACCTCACCCCCTAAACAGGCTGTGGAAACAATTAATCCCTCTCTGTATTTTTTTAACGACGGTTTATCAATCCTTGGCTTGTAGTACATTCCTTCTATATTGGCAATAGAAATTAGTTTCAAGAGATTTTTATAACCCTTCTCATTCTTTGCCAAAAGGATGATGTGATAATTTGTTTTGTCTTTTTTTGAGATATCATCAACCAGGTAAGCTTCGCACCCTAAGATAGGTTTAATATCAGCTCCTTTACAAGCCTGATGAAAATCTTTTATCCCAAACATATTACCATGATCCGTTAATGCCAGGGCTTTCATTCCATCTCCTTTGGCTTTTTTAACAAGACCAGATATTGGCGCTGCCCCATCCAGTATTGAATATTGAGAGTGAACATGGAGATGGGTAAATACCTTTTCCCCGATAACTTCCTGAGCTTGTTCTTCTATCTGAGATAATTCATCTTCTACAGATATTTCTTCAACAACATCAGAATCTTCAAAGTTTGATTCTATCTCGATTTCTGCCCGTGCAATTATGTCCGGGTTTGCTTCAACAAAGGCAGAATGAAATTCAGGAGGTAATTTTAAGCGTTGTGATGATATTACCCCTAATCTTACAAGTTCAAGGAAACATCTGGCTGTAGCAACCACATCAGCAGATGCATTATGGGCTTCATCAAATCCTTCGTTGAATAATTTGTGGTGCAGCTCTGATAAATTTGGCCATTTAAATTTACCTCCGCGACCACCAGGAATTGCGCAATAATCAGTACTCTCGTCTTTGGTGTCAACCGCTTCAATATCAAGAAGAGGAGAATCTATCGTTTTTCTTAGATATTCACAACCAACAATATTTAAGTCGAATTCAACATTATGCCCAACTACATAATTGACTTTTTCCAGCGACTTATTGAATTCTTCTAACACCCAGGAAAGTTCCAGTCCGTCTTTCAATGCCCGCTCAGTTGATATTCCATGAACTTTGGCTGCTTGAAACGGAATTTCAAAACCCTCTGGTTTAACGATATAATTTTTAACTTCTATTAATTCGCCTTTGTCATCATGAACCTGCCAGGCTAACTGCACCAATCGTGGCCAATTATCAAAATCGGTTAATGGTGCCCTGTAATCCTTTGGTAATCCGGTAGTCTCTGTATCAAAAATTAAAAACATATCTCTGTTTCGTTGGGGTAAAAATTCCAAACTACAAATTTACCCCATAACAAAAAGAAAAAGAAGTGGTGTTGACAAAATGGGGAAAAGTATTACAAAACATTTTATAAAATAATCACTCTTTGGATATAGGATTTGAAATCTTTAAAACACTTACGGGATAGGACAAAAAAAATTAAAAAAACAGATAGGGTATTCTTTTGTATAGATATCTATGTATTGTAGTACCAAAAACATACCCTATGAACACAAATCAAAATAGAAGAAAATTTCTAAAAAGAATGATAGCAGGTTGATAAAAAGAAGTTAATCAAATCATGATTTCTCAAGGAAAAGGTTATTAGAAAATAGGATGGATTGTAGTTTAATCTTTGCTCTTCACTTAGATTCTACCCTTTATTTCTATATATATAGCAAAGAATAAATCTGTTTTATGCCTTTTTCTTGGGATTCAGCTTTAATGTGTTTCTCAATCTTTTCAAGTTTATAAGAATAGATGAAACTAAGAGCCTGTCTGGATTACAGGCTCTTAGTCATTGTGTTATTGAATAATTAATTTCTTATACGCATCATTAACTTTCACAATATAAATTCCGGGTTGATATGTTGAAATATCAATTTTGAGAATTTCACTTTGTGATTTTTCTGTAAAAATTAATTTACCACCAAAAGAAAAAATAGAAATGTTATTGTTTTCTATTGTCTTATTATGCAGTTGAATAAAAATAAAATCTGATGATGGATTTGGATATACCTCAAAATCATCCTTTTTAGAAAGGATTGATTTTATATCAGTTGAATTTTGAGATTTTACTGCTCCAGATACCTTAACTATTGCTTGTTCAGCAGAAGCAGATGTTAGTTTTATTGTGTCAGAATAGTTTTTGTTTTCTTCAGGTGCAAATCTCACAAAAATATCAACCTCATTTACTGTGTTTTCTTCAGGAGTAATAACTATCGAATTTTCTGCACTAAATTCCTCACCACTGGTTGTAGATATTTCGAAGCCATCTGGTGGAGTTATATAGATTGCTCCTTCCAGATTTATTCCTGAGACAGAGAAGCTTTGTTCTGTTGAAACCTGACCGACACTTGTTGAATCAAATTCTGCTAGTGTTCCTTCAATAAAAATCATTGGATTGATTTGTGATTGTACGTATCCATGAACCGGAATATAAATAGTATCAGATGAAATTGTTACTTCTATTGAATCCTGATATTCTCTTTCTTCGCTTGGATTAAAACGAACAAAAATATTGGTTGGTTCAACCTGATTTTCTGTTGGGCCAAGAAGTATTGGATTTTCTACATAAAATACATCACCCGTCACCAGCGAAAGCTCAAAACCTTCTGGTGCTTCAATTTTTATATCTTCCTCTAAATTATTACCCGACACAGAAAAATATTGAACAGACGATGCTTCGCTTGTCGAGGTGGTATAAAAATTAAAAAGCGTTCCCTCTGCTGCTATTATAGCGTTTACTTGAGTTCCAGTATTCCCGCTAACTTTAACATAAGCTGTATACAGTTTTGTTTCAATTTTTATTGAATCGTTATAGTTTTTAGCTACCGTTGGTGCAAATCGTACATGTATTGTGGTAGCATCTACTGTATGATCGGTAGCGGCTAATTTAATGGTGTCTTCTGCTATAAATGATGTTCCGCTGGCTAAAGAAACCTCAAAACCGGATGGAGGAATAATATTTACATCGCCATAGAGATTTTCTCCGGATATACTAAAACTTTGTTCTGAAGAGGTCCCACCAACTTTGGTTGATTCAAATTCAGCGATTGTTGAAATAATCAATATATTTGGTACCTCTGCCGGAGTTACTCCTGCTCCCTGGTAAAAACCAATATTATTTCCGTATGTTGGGTCTCCAGCTCCAATTAATTCAGAATAAGCATATAAGCTGTAGTTCAATGCTGCCGTATCAACAAATTCAACAGGATAATTAACTATATAGCCTTCATTAACCCACTTTTCTTCACAAATAATATTATTACCTTGATCTTTAATTCTGGGTACATATGGGCCAATTAAGCTATAAGAGGCCGAAATGTAACCACCAATGTCTCTATAACTACTATTTCCTGCTTTATTGAATGCTATAATTGTGTTTGATGCAATACATGCATTATCACTATAATAACTGAAGCCGTTGAATCCACCGCCTAAATCTGTTGCTGTGTTGTTACAAATAGAAGTATTTGTAATTAGCAAGTCACCATACCGGTCACCCTGATAGATACCTCCACCATTTTCGGCAGTATTTCCTGCTATCAAACAATGATCAATAAAACCATCATAATAAATATAAATACCTCCAGCTTTTGTTTCAGAACTATTATTTATGATTTTACAATTACTTATTGTTGGTATTGGTTGAAATGTGAATTCAAATTCATAAGTATAAATTCCACCTCCCAGATCTTGGCCAAAATCTATTCCATTTGCATTTCCATCACGGATTGTAAAACCATCTATTAGGACTTCATTTTCAATGTCAACCACATGGTAGCTGTTTTCGCTGTTATCTCCATCAGTCTCATCATCACCATTGCCATCACCGCTTAGAATAGTTTCATTGGTTTCCCAATCTCTGTCATCAATAATTTCCTGGGTTATTTCTTCTTCATCACCGGTAAAGCCGCCATAAACTTCAATTTTTTTGGTGATTAGGAAAGAGTTACTTCTGTCTAAATTACTTTCAGTGCGATATGTTCCAGCAGCAACAAGTATTTTATCTCCATCTTTGGCAATGCTTAATGCATCTTGCAGTTTTGTAAAAGCATTATCCCAGCTACTTCCGTCGTTTGTGCCTGTTGCCGATGCTTTAACAAAGTAACCGTCGATTTTTTTTAGAACTAACCATAATGAATTATATACTGAGAAATTTCCAGCCTCATCCATTGCATTGATAAAAACATTTACAGAGCCAACAGTCATTTCTCCTGAATTATTTAACACTTCTGTTGTGTATGAGTATGTCCCATCTGTATTATCTATAAATACTATAGAATCACTAAATGACCCATCAATTACTGAGAGATCGGCATATACATGCAGATTTTTCTCTCCCATGTCTATGGTGAATGTAATTGTTTCTTCTGATCTAAACGTTGTGTCTTCTCCAACATCAACCGAGTTAAAAACAGGTTGTGTTTTATCTAAAATTACGACCTGAGAGCTGTCAACAGTCGCGTTGCCTGTAATATCTTCTGCCGTAATGTATACTTTATAAGTACCTTCCTGCATATTTCCACCTTCATCAAAAGGTGTTGTTGTATACGTATATACTCCGGGTTCAGATTCTGAAAATAATGCATCTGAGGGGAAATCTGAATCAAGATTTGATAAATCGGCTGAAACAATTGCTCCTGATTCTGTTAATTCTGCTGAAATTATTATAGAGTCACCAGGGCTGAATATATTTTTTTGAAGTATTACACTTGAAAATGATGGTGGAGTTTGATCGTGTTTTGTTTCAAATGCCCCAATAGCAACTGTGCCTTCTAAAATTCTTGCTGCCCCCTCAATATCATAAGGGATAAGTTCTGTTAAATCTCCATCGCCATCCAGATCATAAGTGTCGATAGGAAGAAAATCATTGTTTCCGCTGTTTGTAAAGTGTTCCGTACGGAAATTGAGTGCATCAGAATCTGCAAAAAGAGGATCGGTAGTATAAAGATTTTCATTGTTAGTGCTTAGTGTCCGTGTTTCAAAATTCACATCATCTGAGTTTTGAACTACACAATTCTTAAATGTAACAGAAGGCCTTCCATCATCACTATAATGATAGGTTACCTGGTAGCTTCCGTTGTTCCATAATATAGAATTTTGGATTGTAACATGACAAGTACTTGAATTGTATTCAATATTCATAATAGCCTTACCTAATGTAGAAGAACCATCCTGATTATTGTAAAATGTACAGTTAGTAAGTGTCGGTTCTGTTACTGATGTTTGAAGACCATCCGAACTACCGCTCCTATTGTAAATTCCCCCTCCAAAATGGGAAGAATAGTTTCCTTCAAATAATCCGTTTACAATTTTCATATTCGCTGTTTCACCTGTGTTCTGTGAAAAGTTATAAATAGCACCTCCACAAGCAGTTCCAGTAGCTTCTACTGTATTTCCAATAAATGCGGCATTGTATAAAACAGGACTACTGGCAAAAATGTATAATCCCCCTCCAGCACAAAAAACATCCCCTGTTGCTTTATTTTCTATAACCATAAGATTTATAAAAACAGGATTAATAGCGGCATCTCCATAAATTGGTAGTATTGCAATACCTCCCCCGGAAACGGCCAGGTTATTCATGACTATTAGGCTTCTAAGAAAAGGTGAAGAAGTTTTATTTGTGGAATTGTCGAAATATATACCTCCTCCTCTGTTATCAGGATAAGTACCGTCTGAATTACCACCTGAAATTGTAAATCCGTCTAAAATTGTTTCATCTGAGATGTCTCCCGCATCAGGAGAGAATTTTACTACATGATAACTGTTATCGCTGTAGTTAGAAAACTCACTACCGTCGTCACCGTTAATATCCCCACTCAGAATAGTTGCATTGCCTTTAAAATCTCTTCCTGATAGTGTTGTTAGAGAGAAATTAGTTTCATCTCCGGCAAATCCACCAAAGATTTTAATCCCGTCTGAAATGGAAAACGAAACACTTCGATCAGTTGAAGATGGTTTGTAGGTTCCACTCGCGACTACAATTGTATCTCCAGAAGTAGCAGCGCTTAATGCATCCTGCAAATCTACATAAGCGTTTGCCCAATTGCTTCCATCGTTTGTTCCGGAAGCATTCATGTTCACATAAATAATTTGGGCAGAGATGTTTTGTACTAGAAAAAACACCAAAATAGAAAGTAAAAGTCTACTTTTCATACAGTTTTTCTTTAGTTTGATGAATGATGTATTTGATTTAATAATATAAGCATAGGAACAACAATCAATAAAAATCTATTGATTATTCATGTTTTTGTTTTTTAATTTCAACTAACGCCTCAAAGAGACTTGTACCTTTAACCTGTTTTTGGTACGATCTTTTATAAATACAGTTATAAAAAAGTACAATTTTTTACAAAAAAACTAATTTTCAATCAATATAATCAATATCAATTATTTTTGCATAGAATAAATTTATAAACAATGAACCTTCAACAACTACAATATATTATAGCAGTAGATGATTACCGCAACTTTGCAAAAGCTGCAGAAAAATGTTTTGTTACCCAACCGACTTTAAGTATGATGATTAAAAAGCTAGAGGTTGAAAGTGATGTTGTAATTTTTGACAGAACCAGACACCCGGTTATACCAACAGAAATTGGCAAACAAATTATTAAGCAGGCCAGGGTAATTCTGAATGAAACGAAAGTTATGGATGAAATCCTAAGCGAATACAAAGGTACACTCAGCGGTGATTTAGCTGTGGGAATAATCCCAACATTAAGTCCATACCTAGTTCCACTTTTTATAAATTCTTTTACCGATAAATATGAAAAAATTAATTTGTCGATCTCAGAAAATACGACCGAGATTTTAATTGATATGCTTCATAAGGGAACAATAGATGTTGCAATTCTAGTAACGCCATTGGATGATCCATCAATTAATGAGATTCCTATGTTTAATGAAGAATTTCTTATCTATCAATCCACTCCTTCAGCACAACAAATTATTAATCCTGAGGATATCGATCCCAATGAGCTCTGGTTGTTGGAAGAAGGGCATTGCCTGCGTTCTCAGATAATGAACCTATGTGATTTAAAAAGAGAGAACAACATGAATTTTATTTTTAAGACAGGTAGTCTTGAAACATTGAAGCAATTAGTAGATAATTATAAAGGAGTAACAATAATGCCTGAGTTGGCAACCTTAAAGTTTTCTGAAGATGAGAGAAAAAAGTTAATTAAATTTAACTCTCCAGCCCCGGTTCGGGAAGTTAGCCTTGCTCTTCATCGTAATTATGTTAAACATAGATTAGTAGAAGCTCTTCGCGCTGTTATCGTTGAGAATATTCCAAGCAGATTACTGGAAAAGAATGATTTTAGGAAAATAAATATTAACAGTTAGATTTCGAAGTACTATATTATGCTTCAACCAAAACAGGAGCAAATACAGGAACAGTAAATTTGAAAGTAGTTCCTTCTCCCTCTTTGCTCTCAACCCAGATTCTACCACCATTTCGTTCTACAAATTCTTTGCATAGGATAAGTCCAATTCCAGAACCTTTTTCCTGGGAAATTCCGAGTGTCGTAAATTGTAAATTCTCACGAAACAGTTTTTTTAAGTTTTTAGGACTAATCCCTATTCCGGAATCTTTTACAGAAATCTCAACAAATTCTTCATCCGAATAGCTTGAAACGATTATATTACCTCCTTCAGATGTATACTTTAAAGAATTAGACATGATATTTCGTAACACAGTATTTAACAAATCTTTATCAGCCTTAACAAATGTGTTATTCATAATTTCTGAAGACAGACTTATATTTTTATAACTGGCTATGGAGTTTGCAAAATCTATGTTTTCATTAACGACTTGTTTTAAATCAAGTTTTAAGGGATTAAACTTTACCCTGTTAAGTTGCGCCCTCGACCATTGCAGAAGATTATCGATTAAGTGAAAAGAATTTTTTGCAGATTCATCGAGAGATTTGATGGTAATTTTTATTTTATCCCTACTCATATTATCATAATTTTTAGATAATAAATCGGTTATGTTTCTAAACCACCAAAGCGGATTTCTTAATTCGTGGGCTATAATAGAAAAAAACTTATCTTTTTCAGCATTAGCAATATTTAGCTTTTTGTTAAGTTTCTCGAGTTGTTTGTTTTGTGTAGTAATTTTTAGATTTAATTCCTGGAGTAAGTTATTGTCTTTACTCTTTGTTTTGAATCTTTTGTAATAATTAGACAACATGACGATTAAAAGTAGGGCGATAAAGGTTGTTAAAAGAATGATTTTATTTTTCTGTTTTAATTGAAAAATTTGAAACTCATTTTTTTGTTTTAACAATTCATTTTCCTTTTCTTTCTTCTCGGTATCAAACTGGGTTTGTAACAATGCTAGCTGTTTGTTTTTTTCTTCATCAATAAGAAGGTCCTTTTTTTCTTCATAAAGGACATAATAGTTTAGCGCTTTTTCGTAATTAGATTTTGTTTTTTCAATGGTATATAAACTTAAATAGACATCAGCTATCATATCGTTTATTTCGCCTTCGCCTGCAATTGCTATTGTTTCTTCGAACAGTTGTTTTGCTGTTTCAATTTTACTCAGCGTAAGATATAATTGACCGAGTTCATATTTTGCATTCATTATACCTTTATCGTATCCCATTTCAGTAGAGACAATTAAGGATTCTTCCAGTATTTCTATAGCCTCGTCTGTTTTCCCGGTAAGACCCAGGATTTTTCCTATACCCAACAGGCTTTTTGTAATTCCTTTCTTATAACCAACTTCTTCGCAAAGTTTTAAAGAAGTTCTAAAATTCTTGAGTGCTTCTTCGTAATTTGTTAGTTCAAAAAAAACGTTACCAATATTTTTATACGATTTGCCCATTCCTTCTATATAGTCTAAATCTTCACGGGCTTTTAATGCCATTTTATGAAATTTCAGGGAAAGTTCATTGTCACCTAAGATAAGATATAGACCACCTAAATGATTGTATGCCGTGCCAAGAATTATTTTGTTGTTTAATGTTTCTGCAATCTTGACTGATTTTAGAGAAAATCTTAGAGACTCAACATAATTGCCAAGTGTTTCATAATTATTGGCAATATTATTATATAAATAAGCTAACCGAATGCTATCATTTTCTTTTTCGGCAATAGATAACGCATCGTTATAGTATTTAGTTGATTTTTCAAAGTCCCCTTTTGTATGATAATATTTTCCAATAAAATTGAGGGTTGCAGCTTCACCTGATTTATAATTGTAATCTTTACATAAGGCTAAAGACTTAAGAAATTGTTTTAATGCTTTATCATATTCACCGTTGTTGTAATAGATAGAACCGATTTCAAAAAGATTATCTGCAACTCCGGTAAAATTGCTTATTTCCGTATTAATTTCTAGGGATGTTTTTTGGAGAGTTAAAGCAGAATCAACTTTCCCCGTATTAACTAAACCAATTCCTAAGTAATAAAGAGCCTGGGCTTCTTCTTTAATATTACTGTTTTTTTTTGCTTCTATATACATCGATTCAGACATGGATATAGCCTGATGTAGATCAGAAAACAAGATTTTTTCAATGTCTGAATTATCATAATCTGGGTTTTTTTCAATTCTTGAAAATCCAGGTAAAAGGATGAGGGCTAAAGAAATTATAATGTTTTTTTGAGTATACATCCTACTCAATTAATCCATTATGAATTGCATACCGTGTAATTTCTGAATTACTCTGTAAATCCATTTTTTTAAGGATATTATTTCTGTGATTACTTATCGTATTAATGCTTACGGATAAGTCATCAGCAATTTTTTTCTTTTTAATGCCAGATGCCAATAAACACATAATTTGAAATTCCCTGTCTGATAATCTTTCATGAGGGGTGAGTTTACCTACATTTTCATTGTTTAGGTAATCCATCATTAGTTCAGTTTGACTTTCAGTATAATATTTTTTGTTTTGGGCTACGGTTCGTACGGCTTTATTTAGTTCTTCAGCAGGACATTCTTTGTTAACATACGCAGAAGCTCCTGCTTTGATCATGCGAACAGCATACTGATCTTCCGGATTCATGGAGAAAATTACAACAGGGAGTTTGGGTTTTATATCTTTGATTACTTTTAACGTTTCGAATCCATCTTTCCCGGGCATGCAAAGATCTAGAATTACAACGTCATAATCTTTCTCTTTAACCTTTTCTACCAGGTCATTACCCTTATCTACCTCATCAACAATTTTTAGATCTGCTGTAGAGTCAAATATAAGTTTTATGCCAGCACGAACTACAGCATGATCATCCGCAACAATAACCCGAATCATAGTAATATTGATTTATTGTCAAATGTAAGAGCCAATGGTCAAATGGCTCTTTCCTTAACATTAAATAATCATTAATTTATTAATAATTCAACCTTTATCAATAAATGAATCCTTTGTCTGAGGCGGGATAGAGGGACTAGTAAAAATGACTATTACTCATTGGAAAAATGACTATTGATTTCGGAATAATTCGACAATAATATTGCAGCCTGTTGATAACCTTAAAAAATAAATTATGAAAAAACTTTTACTGTTTTTTGTTGCTAACATGATATCATTTTTACTGATATCAGTAAATGCGCAACAGGTGTTGGAGTTAACAATTGTTGAGACAACTGTTGATGATGGTGTTTCTATTTCTTTTGATGATGGAGAATATGAAAATGATTCAATCGATAAGGTTGATGATGATGATCTTGACATGGGTTGGGAAGGTGACGACTTAAATATCATGACTGCTTATACCCGTTTCAGAAATGTTACGCTTCCAAAGGGTGCTATTATTGATTCAGCTTTCCTTAAAATTTATGCACATGAAGATGAGTATGATGAGGCTATTGTAAAAATCTATGCAGAAGCAAATGATAATTCTTCGGAATTTTCTGAAGACGAAGCATTGGATGATAGAACATATACAACTTCGTATGTAGATTGGGATATTACAGAAGAATGGACCATGTGGGAAGCATATAGTACTCCTGATATTAAAACTGTTATCCAGGAAGTAATTGACAGAGACGGATGGCAATATGGAAATGCATTAACATTATTTTTGAAAGGTGAGGATCAGGGAGCCAGCGAATTAGATAATGCGCGTGATTTCGAATCTTATGAGAATATTGAAGATCCGGAAGATGGAGGGGACGGTTTACATCACCCGGAAAGAATTCCTAAATTGGTAATTTATTATACTGCAACATCTCCGGTTGAATTAGCTATCGTTCAAACTCATGTTGATGACGGAGTATATATTTCTTTTGATGACGGAGAATATGAAAATGATTCAATCGATAAGGTTGATGACGACGATTTAGATATGGGATGGGAAGGCGATGATTTAAATATCATGACTGCCTATACGCGATTCCAAAATGTACCAATTCCTGCTGGTGCTTCTATTGACTCTGCTTTTATTAATTTATATGCACACGAAGATGAGTATGATGAGGCAATTATAAAAATCTATGCAGAAGCTGTGGATAGTTCGGTTTCGTTCACTGAAACAGAAGCTTTGGATGACAGAACATATACAACTACATACGTAGATTGGGACATTACAGAAGAATGGACAATGTGGGAGGCATACAGTTCTCCGGATATTAAAACAGTAATACAGGAAGTAGTTGATAGAGACGGGTGGAAAGCCGGAAATGCACTAACAGTATTTATGAAAGGAGAAGATCAAGGTGCAAGTGAGTTAGACAATGCACGTGATTTCGAATCTTTTGAAAACATCGAAGATCCGGAAGATGGAGGTGATGGATTATTCCATTTAGAGAGAGTCCCAAAACTGAAAATATATTTTAGTACTACAACGACTGCAGTAAAATCAGTTACTATTTCTTCTTTCAATATATATCCAAATCCTTCTGATAAAGGATATATTAACATAGGATTATCATCAAGCAATCCTTCAGAAATCAATATTTATAATATAACTGGTGTATTAGTTAAAAATATTGACAATGTTAAAACTGATTATGTTAAAGTTGATGTCTCATCACTTAAATCAGGAATCTATTTTGTTAATGTTAAACAAAATAATACTTCTGTTACACAAAAGATAATTCTAGAATAAGGAATAAAATTCTTTTAATACTTACAGCCTGTTATTTTGTAACAGGCTGTTTTTTATACTAATCTATACCATTGTTATAATGACAAGAAAAATATCTTACTTACTCCTAACCCTAATATTTCTGGTACAATCTCAGTTGAGTTTCTCACAAAGCTCAAATACTCTTAGAGGAGAAATAAAAGATTCAAAGACAGGAGAGGTCTTGCCCGGCGCTGCTGTAAGGGTAGATGGCTCGAATAGAGGTACAGTTACCGATTTGAATGGAATATTTATTATTGAGGGAATTAAATTTTCAAAAGTTACAATTTCAATTTCTTATATTGGATATGAAGCCAAAAATGTAGAAGTAGAATTTGGATCAAGAAAAACAGTAAATCTTAACATAAAACTTGACGTTGTATCAGAGAAACTTAATGAAGCTGTTGTTACTGGAAAAGCTGCTGGTACAGTAAAAGCCATGCTTGAACAAAAAGTAGCGGTAAATATAAAAAATGTAGTTTCTTCTGAACAGATCATGGAGTTCCCGGATATGAATGCTGCCGAAGTAATGCAACGTATACCAGGAGTAACAGTTCAACGCGATCAAGGGGAAGGAAAATATGTTCAACTTCGAGGTACTCCCCCGGAGTATACAAACTTTAATGTTAACGGAGAACAGATTCCGTCTCCCGAAGGGAATGTAAGATATGTGGGTATGGATATTATTGCCGCTGATCAAATCGAATTTATTGAGATCACCAAAGTATTAACACCGGATATGGATGCTGACGGAATTGCCGGAAATGTGAATATCATAACAAAATCTGCTAAAGAAGGAGAACCCGAGGTAGGCGTATCGTTAGCAGGTGGTTATAGTGATCTTTTGGGAACCGGGAATCAAAATTTTCAGTTCAAATATGGATATCGATATAATAAACTCGGATTCCAAATCAATTCAAGTTATAATGTAAATAATTATGGTTCTCATAACATGGAATTCGATTATACTCGTGGGCCAACACTTACTCAGGCACAATCTGGAGATACCGAAGAGGAGAATTTTCATGTGCTTTATGATGATATTGAATATAGACATTATACAATTACAAGAAAGAGAATTGGCTTAAGTGCGAATCTTGATTATGAACTGAATGATAATAGTCGGATTTATATCAGGGGAATGTATAATCGGTTTACAGATGATGAACTTCGAAGAAGAAAATCGCATAAACTTTCAGATGCAAACGATGAGTTAACATACCGTTCTGCGGGTATGGAACGTGATGTTAGAGACAGGATAGAGATACAGGAAATTATGACTGTAAACGTTGGTGCAGAACATAAATTTTTTAATGGACTGCAACTTGATTATGAAGGTTCTTATGCTGATGCATCAGAGAAAGTGCCAAATTATCTAAGTACTAGTTTCGATCAGGGGCTTGTAAGTATCAGAGTAGATAAAACAGATCCAACATGGCCAACCATCGAATTTTTAGATGAAAGCGATTCAATAAATGCTTACAACTATGGTTCGTATGATTTTGATAAACTGACTTTTAGAGATAACAAGGTTAATGATAAAAACTACACAGCTAAAATAAATTTAAAAATTCCTTATAACATTTCAAATAGTCAATTTGGATATATTAAGATTGGAGGGAAAACCAGGATAAAAGAGAAAGAACGAGATCACTCAGCTCGTGTTTATACAACATACGATCTTTACAGTAAGAATAGTAATTATAAGAATCCGAATACACAGCCTTCTCAGGATTTATCACTTAACGTGATAGCTGATGATTTTGAGGAACATAATTTACTTGGTCATGGTTATGAGCTGGAGATGATTCCAAATGCTGATAATATGCGGAATTTTTATGAAGTAAATCAGCAATATTTCAAATTAAATGAAAGTGACACCTGGGAAGATAACAACCAGGAAGACTATCGGGCAACCGAAAAAATTTATGCTGGTTATGTTATGATCCGTCATGATATAAATAACCTTATGATTTTAGGAGGTGTAAGGTACGAAAGAACGGATATTGATTATACAACACAAAATGCCTGGTTAGAGTTAAATAAAGATTCAACAAATAGGGGATTATTAAAAAAACAAGAAATTACGGCAAAAAGAACTATCCCGTTTGTTTTGCCTCAAATGCAAATCAAATATTCGATTAATAATAAAACAAACATACGAGCAGCAGCTACTTATACATATTCCCGACCTAACTTTGATGATATTCTGCCATATAGAATTGAAAATGAAGAAGGGGATATAAAAAAAGGAAATCCTACTCTAAAATTTCCCCTTGCTCTTAACTTCGATTTATTGGCAGAAACCTATTTTAGTCAAGGAGGCTTAATTTCGGGAGGTATATTTTACAAGAAAATTGAAAATCCTGTATTTAAGTATGTAAGACGAGCGCACGAAGGAGAAAATTTTAATCAGTTCGGACTTCATGAAATCACTATGGCTGTAAATGGTGTAGAAGCAACAGTTTTTGGATTTGAGGCTTTAACACAAATTAAATTTACTAGCCTGCCAGGTATTTTAGGAAATCTTGGAGTATTTGCAAATTATACATTTACTGAATCCCGAGCCGATATTAGTAAGCGTTATCCCCAAAATGAAAATGATGTTGTATATACGTTTGACGATTATAGTTCTGACTTTTTCACATCCAGTGAAGATCAGGAGACAGTGCCTTTGCAAGGTCAGGCAAAACATTCTGGTAACCTGGCATTGTTCTATGAAGGGGATAAATTATATATGAAAATTTCCAGTGTGATGCATTCCGAATTTTTAAGCAGATTAGGTAATGATGCAGGTTTGGATGTATATTATGAAAAATCATTGCACATGGATTTTAATGCAAACTACCAATTTACAGAATCACTCAATTGCTTTGTTGATCTTATTAACCTTACGAATGAACCTTTGAGATATTACCTTGGAAGCCGGGATTATTTCAAACAACACGAGTTCTATTCCTGGTCAGGCAAAATTGGAGTAAAACTTAATTTTTAAACTTAATTTCTATTATGAAGAATATATTTTCAATACTACTACTAATCATTATATTTTCTTGTACGAATACCACGAATAATAGTAAAGAGCACATTGTCAAAAACAGCGTGGTAGCTGATTTGGAAACAACACCTGTACCTGCTGTTGCAGGAGAAGATGCAGCTGATGATCCAGCTATTTGGGTTCATCCAACAGATATAAATAAAAGTAAAATAATAGGAACCAACAAGAAAAATGGACTTGCGGTATATAATCTTGATGGTGAAGAAGTTTTTTATTATTCAGTAGGTAAAATAAATAACATTGATAACCGATATAATTTCCCGCTGAATACTGATTCAATTGATATTCTTGTTGGGACAAACAGAAGCAGCAATACGCTACTTATTCAGAAAATAAATAAAGAAGATGGAAGTCTTGAAGATATTTCTGCCCGTTTAATCGTTTCAGAAGTTGATGATGTTTATGGAATATGCATGTACAAAAGTCAAAAGACATCCAATTATTATGTTTTTCTAAATGGGAAAAATGGTGTGATTGAACAATATCTTCTTATTGCAACTCCTGAAAATAAAATTGATGTAGAGTTGGTAAGAAAATTAAAAGTAGAATCTCAGCCAGAGGGTATGGTCGCCGATGATGAAAACGGGATACTCTATGTTGGAGAAGAAGATAAAGGAATTTGGAAGTTTCATGCCGAGCCTGAAGATTCAATTCAGGGGACTTTAATTGCCAACTCTGGTTCTGAGAATGAATTCATTGAATATGATATTGAGGGACTTGCAATTTATTATGCTGAAGGAGGACAAGGATATTTAATTGCATCAAGTCAGGGTAACTTTAGCTATGCTATTTTCTCCAGAGCAGGAGATAACGATTATATTACAAGCTTCAGGATAGCAGATGGAGAAGTAGATGGTGTTGAAGAAACTGATGGCCTGGATGTAATCAATTTAGCTTTGGGAGATAAATTCCCAAACGGTCTCTTAGTTGTTCAGGATGGATTTAATTACGAAGGTGATTCATTACAAAATCAGAATTTTAAGCTCGTTTCCTGGGATAAGATTGCATCTTTAACAGAACCTAATCTATTAATAGATAATAGTTACTGGGTTAAATAATTTACGATTGATGAACTAAGATTTATGATTTTTGAAGTAGGCACAGTAATAAACTTCAAAAATCATAGATCACCAATCAAAATTCTAAAATCGAAAATGACCTAAAATTTTGCTCTCTTCAAATTCATTGCTTTTATCAACCAGTTTGGTAACGGTTTCTTTGGCTCCCTGTTTTTTAGATTGATTACTAAACCAAGTGGTTTAATAACAGGTACTTTATGCGTTTCAACAAATTCTATCAATGTTCCATCTGGATCTTCTAAATATCCCCAATGGCCATTAGCATCACCCATATCAAAATTAGCATCACTAAGTACGGTAAATGGGAAACCTTTTTCTGCACATTCTTCTGTTAATGCTTTCATGTTTCGAATATCAAAGCATAAATGGATAAATCCGATATCTCCCCAATATCTGCCTTCAAAAATCTTTTTAGGAGTTGAATCAAGATTTTGGATTAACTCAATCTGACTTTCACCAAAAAGTTTGCTAAAACCACCTATTCTGTCAGGTTTGTGACCAAGTAAGACACGTCGAAATTTATTCTCTCCTCCGGGTAAATCTTTTAAGTCAGAAAATATATCTGTTTTATCATAGATAACTACATCATACCCTAAAATATCAGAATATAATTTAAGAGAAGCATCAATATCAGAAACCCCGATAACACAACCAAAATTTCCACCAACATCTTTGCCTTTTATGCTGTACCATGAATCAGATTCTTTAATCTTGAGGGTGTTGTTATTTAGGTCTTTTATGTAAAAAGATTTTTTTCCATCTGGTTCTTCATTAATTTCTGATAGAATCTCAACATCCTGACTTTTTAATCTTGCGAAACTTTTGTTGATATTGTTTGACTTAATATTAGCTATATTAATTCCCAAATCCCCTACATTGATTATCTGAGTAGGCTTAGAAGGAGTACGATCCATATATTGCCAGATTTCATATCCACTTCCACCTTGCATATTCACTGCAAGAATAGCTCTTTTCTTATGATGCTCTCCACCCATGTATGGAGCCATATAGGTAGCTACGTTGTTATCTTCAAAAACAGGCACGTCTGCTCCCAGTTTTGTAGCATACCATTCAAATGATACATACGCATTTTCTACCCCTACACCAATCTGTTGAATTCCGTATATTAGTTTTTCGTCCATTTTTATTGCGTCAAGATATATTGTTCTATTTTGGCGCGAAGATATGAGAAAACCATTAAATAGTAGTAAAAGTTCCTGGTTTTATTAATCAATTATCTGATTTCTTGACTCTATATTGATAAGGATTACTCCCTCGAGACTCTTTTTTCAGTTTTGGGAGTCTTTCAAAAATTCCTGAAGAAATCATTTTTTTCTGAAACCGACTTCTATCAAGTTTTTCTTCAAGTATTACCTGGTGTAGCTGGTGTAGCTCTGGCATAGTGAACTTCTCATTTAGAAGGTTATATGTTAATGGTTCTTGATTGATATCTTTTTTTAAACGGTTTTTAGCTTCGAGAACAATGGATTTATGATCCATCCACATTTTTGGGAGATTGTTAAAATCAAACCACGAAAAAGATTCATCATAATACCCAACTTTAGGCTCAACTTTTTCAATATTTACAAGTGAATAATATGCCAGCGTTACAAATCGGTTATTAAACCAATAATCATTATTCCATGCAACACTTTTCCCGATTAAAAATTCTTTCAATTCATCGCTAAATTGGCGATCTTGCTCACCAAAAACCGATAAAAACTTAAGGTGTGGCTCATCAAGGTTTGTGCGAATTTTTAATATGTTTTTTGCTGTTTCATTTACAGATTCGTCTTTTTTTATATACCCCCCAGGAAGTAACCATTTGTCTCCTATTTGAAGAAGTAAACACTGAAGTTTATTGTCTTTATATCCAATAATAACTAGATCAATCGATAAATTTGGTAAGAAGTATTCTCCTCCCTTTTCGAAAAATTGTTTTAAATCCATTTGACAAAAATAATAGTTTGTGACTATTTGACACAAAAATATTTATTATATTTGTGGCTGACTGACACAAATAAAAATAATTATGAAAAAAGGATTAAAAATTTCTTTGCTTACACTATTATCATTAATAGGATTAATATTAATAGTTGGAATAGGTGGCTGGATATATGTTAAAGCTACTTTTTTAGATTTTGAGAAAAAATATGTAGAGAATACAAATATTAAAGAAGTTACGATTAATGGTTATTCGTTTCTGGATAGAAATGGAAACGGAGAGCTTGATGTTTATGAAGATGGCCGCCAAACAATTGAGGAGAGAGTTGATGACTTGTCATCTCAAATGACCATAGATGAAAAAATACATCTACTTAAAGGTTCTGGAATGGCATCCGGAGTTGGCAGGGTAGAACAAGGAACCGGAATACCCGGAGCTGTAGGAACAATTGTTCCTACGCCACGATTAGGAATTCCTACTATATATCTGTCTGATGGACCGGCAGGGTTAAGAATCCAACCAACACGAGAAAATGAAGACAGAACGTATTATTGTACGGCATTTCCCATAGGAACATTGTTGTCATCAACCTGGAATGTAGATCTTGTTGAAGAGGTCGGTACTGCAATGGGCAATGAAGCAAAAGAATATGGAATAGATGTTATTTTGGGGCCTGGAGCTAATATTCACCGACATCCCTTATGTGGTAGAAACTTTGAGTATTATTCTGAAGATCCGGTGCTAACAGGATTTATAGGAGCAGCGATGGTAAATGGAATTGAATCGAATGGAGTTGGTTCTTCAGTAAAACATTTTGTTGCCAATAATCAGGAAACAAACAGATTTGGAGATGATGTAATTGTTTCTCAACGAGCATTGCGCGAAATTTACCTGAAAGGATTTGAGATTATTGTAAAGAAAGCACAGCCTTGGACAATCATGTCTTCTTACAATCTTGTAAATGGTACATATTCTTCAGAGAGTAAGTTTCTATTAACCGATGTGCTACGTGATGATTGGGGATTTGAAGGCCTTGTAATGACAGATTGGTTTGGCGGACAAAATGCACCTGCTCAAATTACTGCCGGCAATGATCTTCTGGAACCAGGCACCAAACGCCAATGGGATGCTTTGGAAGAAGCGTATAATGATGGAGAATTATCCATTGAAGATATAGACATCTCAGTTAAAAGGATTCTGAAATTAATTTTAGAATCAAGAAAAATGCAGACGACGGAGTATAACAATAATCCGGATTTAGATGCTCATGCAAAAATTACCAGGCAGTCAGCTTCAGAAGGAATGGTATTGCTTAAAAATAGTAATACACTTCCTTTAGAGACTGCTCAAAATGTTGCATTGCTTGGAGTTACTTCCTATGATTTTATAGCTGGGGGAACCGGTTCTGGTGATGTCAATGAGGCTTACACTGTCTCTTTAGAAGATGGTTTAAAAAATGCAGGATTTGAGGTTAATAAAGTAGCAAAAGATATTTTTGAGGAATTTAAAAAGGCAAATGCAAAAGCATTTGAAAAACCTGAGGGACTTAGCGCTATGCTGCAACCATATACTCCTCCAGAAGCAGTCTTTACTCAAGAACAGTTGAAAAGTATTGCGGATAATGCAGATATAGCAATCATAACCATCGGAAGAAATAGTGGTGAAGGAGGCGATAGAGTAGAAAAAGACGATTTCCTTTTATCCAAGGAAGAGAAAGATATGATTGAAAGCACTTGTGAGATATTTCATGAATTGAACAAAAAAGTAATTGTTGTACTAAATATTGGAGGTGTTATAGAAACAGATTCATGGAAAAATCTACCTGATGCTATTTTACTAGCATGGCAAGGTGGACAAGAAGGAGGAAATTCTTCGGCGGATATATTATGCGGAAAAGTAAATCCTAGCGGTAAACTTCCAATGACATTTCCTGTAAATCTTAATGATCATGCTTCAAATGCAAATTTTCCTTTGGGTGGCGAACCAATGAGTGTGTTTGATATGATGTCTGGAGGCAAAGAGAAACCTGAAGAGGAAAAAATAAAAAACAAAGATTATACAAAGTATGAGGAAGGTATTTTTGTTGGATACAGATATTTTGATACAGAAGGTTTGGAAGTGTCTTATCCTTTTGGATACGGACTTTCTTATACGGAATTTGATTACAGTGCAATGGAAGCAACATTAAAAAATGATACGATTAATATTGCAATAACAGTAAAAAATACAGGAGAACTGGCAGGAAAAGAAATTGTGCAGATTTATGTCTCAAAAGAGAATTCTGCTGTTGATAGACCAGTACAGGAACTTAAAGCATTTGCAAAAACTCAAAATCTTGAGCCAGGAAATTCAGAAGAAATTTTATTGACTATACCTGTTTCAGAATTAAGCTATTGGGATGAGTCAACTTCAAATTGGGCACTGGAGAATGGTGTGTATGTTATTAAAGTTGGAGCTTCTTCAAGAGATATAAGAATATCTAATAAAATAGATTATATGCCTTTGAATTAAATAGGATTCTTATAAAGAAAAAAGAGACCTTCATGGGTCTCTTTTTTTTGCTATTAACTAAAATAATAATCTACCTAAACAAAATTTTAATTCTATGAAAAAAATATTGGCTTACTAACCAATCCTACTAACTATTTTAAAAACTATGAAAAATCTATTGTGTAACCTATTTTCTATTTGCTCATTTTGTTGATTCAAAAGTACAGCATAATTTAGTTAACACATCTTAACGAATGTTAAAGATAGTTAAACCTGAAAATGAGTTTGTGTTTTATGTTTCCAACACCCTTTAAATCAGTTTGTTTTTTTTGTTTGTGTTGGTAGTATTTTTCTAATAAAGAATTAAGATAGCTTATTTATTAAACGAATTTATACTTGCAAAAAGATTAAAACATAATAAAAATCTAATAGGTGTCATTATTGATGTTTAATAAAAATTATCTTTGAAAATGTCTTATTTAATTACTATGCTATGAAACAGTTTTCTCTCTTTTGTGTCTTATTTTTAAGTCAATTAAGCTTTGCGGCTAATCCTCAATTATCATTTTTTAATGAGCAAGAGGGAAAAAATTTAAAAGAACTTTTTTCAGATACCACGCTCATCCCATACCTCAAGCAAATAAATGCAGAAATACGCATGGGTATGCTTGACCTGAGCCCGGAGAGAGCAGTGGTGTTAAAAGCACTAAACGATGCAGATATACCGGTTGTAGCTTGGCTGCTTCTTTCAAAAGAGAATGGGTATTGGTTTCACAGTGGAAATTCTGAGCAGGCTTTCGAGCGCTATTATGAAATTAAAAAGTGGGCAGAAGATGCTGGAATAAAGTTTAGCGGAATTGGCCTTGACCTGGAACTGGATATAAACGATATGGAACTTTATCAGACCAACAAGATAAAGTTACTGGGAAAGATTATTGGTCGTTTATACCGTAAAAAAGCTTTTATTGAAGCGAAAGAGAGTTATAACAAATTAATTGAAACCATTAGAAAAGATGGATTCTCCATCGAAAGTTATTACATACCTTATATTCGTTATGAAACAGAAAAAGGTCAATCAGCTTTGCAACAAGCTAGTGGATTTATGGATTTGCGAACTGATAAGGATATCCCCATGTTATACACTTCTTTTTTTGGAAATCCATATGGAACATTAAAAGTGCTGGCTATTGACGAAAATCTGGATTATGTAGCATTGGGAAGTACCGGAGGAGGTGTAGATCCATCAATGCCTAGTATGACATGGGATGATCTGGCTTATGATTTACGTCTTTCAAAGGATGCTAAAGAAACACATATTTTCTGCCTGGAAGCTGCTGTTGAAAAAGGTTTCTTACCTCATCTTGTTGATTTTGATTTTAGTGTTCCTGTTGAAGAATATCCGGAACAAGTAGAGGCTGTTAATTCAATGGTTAAGAATATTATCAGGTTATCAACAATACTAAGTCACCCTACGTTATTATTCCTGGTTATAATACTACTAATCGGAGTAATTGTATGGGCTTTGTACCGAATAATTAAGTTTGTTATAAAAAAAGTAAAGTAGTCTAAAAAGTAAAAACATTAATCTTGAATTTATCTTTTCTCTGTGAAACTTTGTGTATTCTTCGTGAAGCTCTGTGCAATAGTTTTCAGGATTGTAACAAGGAAAAAAACGAAACATAGAGGTACTCAAAGATTTTTTTGACAGTCTCTTAAATTTTAATTATGTATTTCTTTTAGGTACTTGTATTTACTTTTAAAAATGATGTAGCTTTAACACTGAAAAATTATTTAAAATCCCTGGTCAAATGAAAAAAAGGACAAACATTTTTCTTATCCACAGCAGTTTATTTCTTGTTTTTTTATTTGTGAGTATCCATTCATCAATAGCACAAACAGATGCTCCTAAGGACGATGATTTATACAAGTACTTTAAGTCGGAACACATGTGGGATGCAAAAGTTACGATAGCAGATATGATTATGGTTGGCGAAAGTAAAAGAGGGGTGCGGAGAGTTATTCCAATAACAGGAGGAACTTTTGAAGGTTCAAAGATAAAAGGAGAGGTATTGCCCGGCGGAGAGGACTGGCAATTGGTACGCCCCGATGGTGATACAGAATTATATGCCCGCTATCTTTTGAAAACGGATGATGGTTTTGTTATCCAGATTATAAACAGAGTTTTACAGCATCCTCCAAAAGAGGGAGAGAATGAAAAGCCGTATGTTAAATCGGTAATTGACCTGGAAGCACCAATTGATAGTCCATATGATTACCTAAACCATTCTATTTTTCTGGGAACATTAACTGTCCCAAAACTTCAGGAAGGTGAGAAACCATATGTTATTATTGGTGTTTATCGGGTGTTGCCATAAAAAATACAAAATTCTTACAAACAAGGATTAACATTCTGAAATATTAACAGGAATTTTTGCTAATCCACCTTCAGATGTTTCCTTGTACTTTGATTTCATATCTAAAGCGGTTTCCCACATAGTTTTAATTACATCATCCAAACTTAATCGCGCAGCAGATGAGTCACTTTCTAATGCAATATTAGAAGCGGTAATAGCTTTAATGGCCCCCATCGTGTTTCTCTCAATACAAGGTATTTGCACCAGTCCTTTTATCGGATCGCACGTTAGGCCTAAATGATGTTCCATTGCTATTTCTGCTGCTTGTAAAACTTGTTCTTTTCTTCCTCTAAGAGCTTCCGTAAGACCTGCTGCAGCCATGGAACTAGAAACACCAATTTCTGCTTGACACCCCCCCATGGCAGCTGAGATAGTAGCACCTTTCTTATAAAATGTGCCAATTTCCCCTGCAGTTAGAATAAATTTTACTATCTCATCATCTCCAAAATAAGGAGTAAAACAATATGCATACATGAGTACTGCAGGTATAACACCCGAAGAACCATTGGTAGGGGCAGTAATAATTCTTCCAAAAGAAGCATTTTCTTCATTTGCTGCCAGAGCGAATACACTAACCCATTTACTAACTGTTGCGAAATCCTGAGCCCCTTGTTTTATAGCATCAAGCCAACTATCAACGTCAGTAAATTTCTGACCATGTAATAACTGGTTATTTAATTCAGATGCCCTTCTTCTTACGTTTAACCCACCAGGTAAAACACCCATTTTATTTACTCCCCTAAAAACACATTTCTTTATTTCACTCCAAATATTTAGCGCTTGCTTTCGAATTTCAGCTTCTGTACGCCATGCTGTCTCATTAAGCATTATGAGTTCAGAAATCTTTAGATTTAGTTTCTCGCAATTTTTTAATATATCGTGAGCTGTATGACAGGGATACTTCGTATTTATGGGATTTTTAGCCACATGCTCAGAATCATGACTTACTACAAATCCTCCACCAACTGAAAAATATTCTTTTGAGATAGTAGTCCCGTCTTTTAAAATTGCATTAAATCGCATTCCGTTAGGATGATAATCTAGGGTTTTGTTAAACTCAAAAATGATGTGCTTTTCGTAAATAAACGGAATTTTAAGATTCTCTGAAATACTGATTAATCTATTTTGTTTAATGGTTTTTATTTTTTCAAATATTGTATCTGTATCAATTGTAATAAAATCTTCATTAGAAAGTCCTAACATTATTGCAATATCAGTACCATGGCCTAATCCAGTTTTTGCTAATGAGCCAAATAAATAAGTTTTAATCTCACTTATTTCTCCTAGCTTATCATTTGTTTTTAAATAATTTAAGAATAACCTACCTGCACGCCAAGGTCCAACAGTATGCGAACTAGAAGGACCTATCCCAATTTTTATTATTTCAAATATGCTTATTGATTCCATATCTTTTAGTGCTACACTTTTTTTACGTATCGTTTTTTACTAATCATCTTGTATACATGAGCGCGTACTCACTTAAAAATCCACAAAAATGCTAATATTTTTTCGAATGAAAATATGAAACAGATGATTAAAAAAAGGAAAAGTATATAGTCTGATTCCATTCTTTCATAGAAGTGTATTTAAAATTGTTGCTATCTTTTGATTATCAATCAGTGCTCATGTTAAGAAACAACAAAATTCATCTTTTTTCATACAGCTTATCAAAGCTTTGCGATGAGTTTTATGTTTTCAGTCGAATTTCACACTTAATATCATCTTACAATCCAAATCGATATGATAGTTTTATAAGAAAAACATTTTGAGGAAAGCTTTTGAAAAGTGATTGGGTATCGTCCCAGAGATTAAACTCTCCCAGAGAATTATAATTGTTTCTACTTTGCGTCCAGACAAGATACAATGCGGAACCAGGCATATACTCCCAACGAACAACAAGGTTTGAATTGAAATCAAAATAGTTCGTATTGGGATTATCAAAAGAATAATCAATTACTGAGTTAAGATCTTCATCAACTTCGTAAATATTTTCTGAAACATTATAAGAGATTTGACTATTGTTATATGCTATATAACGTTGATTGAAGTCTTGTGCCTTTGAATCGTTAATATATTTAAAATCATCGTATTTTCTGGCAGAGAGAAATGGCATCCCATAATATTGGATTGTAAAATCTGGCGTTATGTTATAATTGAAACGAATCGTCATATAGGTTTGGGTCTGTTCAATGCTACCCCGTATATACCGAATTTCTTCGAGATCATCTAAGGTTTCTACATAGGCAATTTTGTCATTCTCCAAATAAATACCAGGGTAGAGAGATAGATTGAATGCATCTGATAATTGCAAGGAAGCACCGAAATAAAAATTCTGTGATTGTGCTGTCTTTTTATCATAGAAACTATTTGAGTATTGTGCGAAAAAGTGAAGTTTCTTTCTTTGATCAGAACTGAGGAATGTCCAGATGCTGTTGTTTCCGTCATATAAAAGCGATGGTCCCCCGCGTAATGTCGATGTGGAAATAGATTTTCCTTCTCTTGAGTAACCTCCACCCATTCGGTAAAAGTTGTTAAACATCCAGTTTGCGCTAAAATTTCCTCCGTAATAACGGGTTTCCGAACCAAAAGTAAAGCCAGACCATTGATTAATGTTTAGCCTGAAACTTCGGAAAATACTAAATGGTTCGCCCTGGTAGAATCCTACCCAGGCAACTTGTTGAATCTCATCATTTCTTCTTACATATCCAACATCGTTGGTGTTGAATCCAGGGGATCGCCAGGTAACCCAAAAAGTATACATCCATTTACTATTGCCTGCACGACCAATTTGTAAATTGCCGGCAAAACCGGATAAGCTTGTGAGGGTAGAGTCGGCTTCAATGTGATCTGCATCTGGTCTCTGGAAGAAATGAGGTGCTGAAGTTTGTGTTTCATAGATCACATTTTCTGAACCTTGTATTTCGCTAAATGCTAGTGACGCATTTAAATAATAAGTTTGTTCTTTCCACTGATGGTTAAAATCAATTCCTCCAGTATATGCTGCCCGGTGGAAGTTATCTTTTAAGGTAGTAGTTGTAAGATTTCGATTGGTTGCTGTAATCATCCCACCAATACGGGTATTCGAATTATTCATTTCTTTTTGCAGCCTTCCAATAAAATAGTTTGTAGAAGGCTCAATAATTTCTTTTCGGCGAACACCATTATTGTCAATTAAAGCTTTCTCTTCTTCAGTTACACTTTCCAGGACACCAACAGACCATCCTTTTTTTGTTTTACCGCTTATTTTAAAAGCGCCTAATATTGTAGTGTTATTTGGTGTTTTAACATATTCATCGTCTTCTGTGTCTGGAGTTAATGAGGGAGTTTTACCAATTCTTCTGGAATAGAAAAGATTATCGCTTGATAAAGGTCCATCTCCTCCTGTTAATGAGAAATCAAAAATATTTTTCCCTTCAATGAAGAAGGGGCGTTTTTCATCGAATTTTGTTTCAAACGTTGTGAGATTTACTTCCGAAGGGTCGGCTTCTACCTGACCAAAATCAGGATTAATTGTAAAGTCCAAAGTTAGATCATTTGTTAGGCCGATTTTACCGTCAAGCCCAATAGTACCGGTTAAGTCTTGACCGTCTGCAAAAGGATTCTCTTCTTCTTCTTTGTAGTTCTCAATACGGCCAACAACATAAGGAGTCAGATCCTTTTGTTTTTTGGGAGTTATATTTTTAATTCCATATAATTTCCCAAATTCATGAACCCATCCTGATGAGTTTTGTGGCACAAACTGCCAGCATGATATTTCTTCTTTTCTAAAAAGTCTTCTGCTTATCTGCAAACCCCAGATATATTCCTCTTGTTTTCCGAATCGTAATTGTGATAACGGTATACGCATTTCAGCTATCCATCCTTGATTATCGATACTGGTTTTTACATACCAGATAGGATCCCAACTGTCATCCCAGTTATCATCATTGGTAATTGCCTCATCGCCTTTAACTCCGGAAGCAGAAACAGTAAAAGAAAAAGCTGTACGTAAATCGTGGTAGCTGTCAATGTTTATTTCAACCCAGTCGCCATCAAATCCATCGCGACGGCTCATTCGTTTCTCTATACTATCCGGGGCTGAGTCGAAGCATCGTATTCCTACATATATATTATCATCATCATAGAGTAGTTTAAATTGTGTCTGTTGAGAAGGAGCTTCATTTTCATATGGTTCTCGTTGAACAAAATTGCCACTCCATTCTACCTGGTTCCAGCTTTCTTCATCCAATAAACCATCTATATGTGGAGGGGTTGTTGAGATCCTGGTTGATGTATATTCTCGTTTCTCAATTTTTGTTGAATCTTCTAAGGTTTTGCCAAAAAGGTTATTTGGTATCAGAATAAGAATGTAGATTAAGAAAAGGTTAGAGAGCGATTTCATTATTTAGATTTATATTATAATACATTTTAGAGACGAAAGGTTCAGTTGATTGCTGCAAAAGGGAGGTTTATTTATGAGATTTTTTAGTTTTAAAAAATTATAGTAAGTGAAAAAAGTCAAATATAAATTGAATTCCTATTATCACAAAAAAGTAGTATGAAGTCTGTTTAAAGGCTTCAATTTTTTTGATCTTATGAGAAGTATTATTTAAGATATCTAATTACGAATAAAAATTTCTTAAGCATCATAAACCACCATGTACTTCCTCTTATCCGGATTAATGGTGATGTCGATTTCGGCATTTGCCAGAATTTCTTTGCATCCTTTTGAGAGGTTCACAAATGAAACATGCTTCTTTGTTTCTTTAAACTTTTCGTCCAGCTTACGAATGGCTTCCACACCACTTTGATCAACTACACGGCTTCGTTCAAAATCAATGACAACGGTATCGGGTTCATTTTTTACATCAAAGAGTTCCATAAAAGCCGTAGCAGAACCAAAAAAGAGTAATCCATGAACATCGTAATGTTTTATTTGATTTACATCGATTCTGGGCCTTGCACGAATACCGGTTGCATGTTCCCATGCAAAAGACAATGTTGAAATGACTACTCCGATTAAAACCGCTAATGCTAAATTGTGAAATACTACAGTGATAAAGGCAACAATAAACATGACAATAAAATCGGCACGGGGAGTCTTTTTAAAATTCTTGAGACTGGACCATTCAAAAGTACCATATGATACCATAAACATGACACCAACCAATGCTGCCACAGGTATTTGTTCAATTATAGGCGATAAGACTAATACAAACAACAAAAGTGTTATGGATGCGGAAAGACCCGAAAGTCGGCCTCTAGCTCCTGAATTAATGTTTATCATACTTTGACCAATCATTGCACAACCTCCCATGCTTCCAAATAATCCGGAGAATATATTAGCAATACCCTGGGCCAGACTTTCTTTATTTCCACTACCCCTGGAATCTGTTCGTTCATCAATAATTGTAAGTGTTAACAAGCTTTCAATGAGACCAACTCCGGCAACACTTAAAGCGGGTAAAAAAATTATATGAAGAGTAGACATCGAAAAGAAATCCTTAGGGTAGTCAAAAAATAATGTTGGGAATCCACCTTGCATCGAATTACCTCGTAATAAATTATGTACAGTAGGTGTTTCTACCCCGGGGATGAAAGAAATTCCGGCAATAACAAATATTGCAACAAGAGCAGACGGAACAGCCTTTGTTAAACGTGGAAGAAAAATCATGATTGACATGGTAATAAGTACCAGTCCTATCATTGTCACCAATTTTTCACCCGTGTAATATGAGAGCTCACCAGATATATTTTCTCCAAACATAGGAAGTTGAGCCAGAAATATTACTATGGCTAATCCATTTACAAAACCTATCATTACAGAGTGTGGCACAAGACGAATAAATTTTCCTAGGCGAAGAAATCCTACCAGAGCCTGAATTAATCCGCCAAGAATTATTGTTGGATAAAGATATATTTCTCCAAATTCTTTTACAGTTGCAGCAACAACTACAGCAACAGCTCCTGTTGCCCCTGAGATCATTCCAGGTCTTCCACCAAGCAGTGAAGTGAAAAACCCCATGATAGACGCTGCATATAGTCCGGTCAAAGGATCAACCCCTGCAATAAATGAGAAGGCTATAGCTTCTGGCACCAAGGCAATAGCAACGGTTAATCCCGATAATAATTCTTGTTTAATCCCTGCCCCTAATAAATCCTTCCGGTATTTTTCCATCATACGCTTAATAAATTCTATTAAAAAATAAAAAAGCCGCGAAAATAGAACTTATGTTAGGAATAACAAATTTATTTGATCAAACACATATTTTATTTAGGTTTTTAGAGATGTGATTTTTTAATATAGATAAATAAACTTTGAATACAGAATTCAAACATTAAGCGTTTTATAAGTTTGAAATTGTATAATTTTGGATTTTTAATTGAAGACAAAGATATATGAGCATCTTATGAGAGTGTTTTTTTAAGACCTTGTAATGACAGATCTATTAGCTACTCTTCAGAGTAAGACTTGTTTCTTTTTGATGTATCAATTAAAATTTAATTTGTTTAGCAACTCTTCTTGAAGTCCTCCTATGAGGAGGATTTAGGAGGTCATTAAAATATTTTTTCAATTTTTTTTTTACATTCTCTAAGAGTTGGGTTAAAAGAAAAAAATAACATAAAGAATAAAGCAGTGAAAGAATTAAACGATATTATCAATTCCTATACAAACGAAAATTTTTGGATAAACCTGGCAATCTTTATTGTATATATTATATTGTTAGTGGTTATTGCAAGAATCGTAAGGAAAATTTTATTCCGATTATCAAACAAACATAAAATTGCTGAGAATGAAATTTATGCTTCATTTATTGAAGCCATTGCCAGTTCAGCTACATTCGTCTTGTTTAGCCTGGGTGTTGCTTCCGGAATAAGTATGCTTGAAATACCCCATGAAAAATGGGCTGAGATTGTATCAATTGTTTCAAATATTATTGTAATTGTAGCAATCGGATTGTTTGTTCTTCACCTGGCAGATGTTCCCAGTATCTGGTTCGAGAAATTGGTTTCGAAATCAGAAAGCAAAATGAATAAGATGTTTTTACCGGTAATACGTAAGACAATAAGGGCTGTTATAATTGTCTTAACACTGGTTCAAATAATTGATGTTGTTATCGACAAACCCATAACTTCTTTGATTGCAGGACTTGGTATTGGCGGTCTTGCTGTAGCCTTAGCTGCTCAAGATACGTTGAGGCATTTTATTGGCTCATTTGTGCTTGCCGGAGATAAACCATTTGATATTGGCGATAGAGTTGTTGTTGATGGCCATGATGGACCTATTGAATATATTGGCTTGCGAAGTACAAGGATTCGAACATTGGAAGGTCACCTGGTTAGCATCCCCAATGGCGAATTGGCTAACCGTACCATACAAAATATAGGGAAACGGCCGTACATTAGGAGACTGGCGAATATCACAATAACATACGATACTCCTCCTGAAAAAATCCAACGTGCCATTGATATTCTGAAGGAGATTCTTGATAATCATGAAGGAATGGATGAAGAATATCCACCACGGGTTTATTTTAATGACCTTAACAGCGATTCTCTAAATATCATGATGATTTACTGGTATTTCCCTCCAGATTATTGGAAATACATGGATTTCACCGAAAAAGTAAATTTTGAAATCTTTAAAAGATTTGGAGAAGAAGGTATTGACTTTGCATTTCCAACTCAAACAATGTACCTGGCAGGTGACCCGAACAGACCTCTTAACGTGGGTATTAATAAAGAATAATTGCAGACGGTATTTGTTTTATCTAAATGTTTTAGAGGCTCTCTTAAAGTCCTCCTGTAAGGAGGATTTAGAAGGTCATTTTTAATGAATACATTAAAGATTAATTATTTTGTAACATCACTTGTCTGTAAAATACTAAATAGTAAAGTTCGATATTGTAGACTAAAAATCAATTTGAGTTCATCTAATATAGAGAAGAAATCAATAAAGGATAAAAATATCTTTTTATAATTATTTAACATCTTATTAACAGCTTTCTGTTAATTTACCTCGTATTTTTGAAGTAGTAATAATCGAAAAAAAATTGATCATGAAGAAAGTATTAGTAAGCTTATTAGTGGTAATGTTTGTTGCAGTAATATCAATTCCAGTACAAGCAACATCTGTTGCATCAGATAATAAAGTTCTTGTAGACGACGAGAAACCAAAGAAAAAAGAAGAGAAAAAATCTGAAAGTAAAGAAGCAACAAAAGAAACAAAATCAGAAGGTTGCGCTCAAAAAGAAGCAAAAGAAAGTTCTTCTTCAGGCTGCGCAAAATAAAAGCTTAATTTAAATTTTACACCTTACTTAGAAAAAGCCTCTTGACAAAGAGGCTTTTTTTTTATTTTTGCGCTCAAAACAATTAAGAATGAGTGAGCAAATAGTAGATTTAACAAAAGATGTAAAGTGGGTAGGTGCATTGGATAAAGACTTGGTTACATTTGATATTGTAATGGAGACAAAGTATGGAACAACTTATAATTCATATTTTATCGATGCAGAAAAGAAAGTTGTTGTCGAAACTGTAAAGGAAAAGTTTAAAGACGAATACCTTGAAAAATTATCTAAACTCGTAGATCCAAAAGATATTGATTATATCGTAGTTAATCACACAGAGCCTGATCATTCTGGTTCCTTAAAACATCTCCTTAAACTTGCTCCAAAAGCTAAAGTATATGGTACCAGACAAGCAATAAGTTACCTGATTGAAATGATAGGGGAACCTTTTAATTATTGTTATGTAAAAGAAGGTGACACACTTGATTTAGGAAACAAAACATTACGATTTATATCTGCCCCAAATTTACACTGGCCAGATTCTATGTATACGTATCTTGAAGAGGACAAGTTATTATTTACATGCGACTCATTTGGTGCTCATTTCTCTCATCCTGAAATATTTGATGATAAAGTAGGTGACTACAACGATGCTTTCGAGTATTATTTTGATGTTATTCTTAAGCCTTACAGTAAATTTATGCTAAAGGCTATTGAAAAAATCAGCTCATTGGATATTTCAATGATTTGCCCAGGGCATGGTCCAGTTTTACGTTCTCACTGGAAAGAAATAGTTGAGAAAAGTAAGGTATTGTCAGAGCAATATTTAGCAAAAGTTAACCATGAAAAAACAAATGTGATGGTTGCTTATATTTCTGCATACGGGTACACAAAAAAAATTGCAGAAACAATTGCTGATACCATTCGTTCAGAAAGTGACTTTGAAGTTGATTTGGTTGATATTGAACATATCCTACTCGGAGATTTAGAAGAGAAAATAACTCGTTGCGATGCCATGTTAGTTGGCTCTCCCACCATCAACCAAAATACATTGCTGCCAATCTATAAGATGTTTGCTTTGATAAATCCTATTCGTGATAAAGGTAAATTTGCTGCTTCATTTGGTTCGTTTGGGTGGAGTGGAGAAGCTGTAAAAGTGATAGAAAATCATCTTAAGCTTATGAAACTTAATGTTATTCAGGACGGTTTTGCAGTTAAATTTTATCCTAACAATGATCAGAGTAAAGAAGTTGTTGAATTTACAAAACAGTTTATCAGTCAGATAAAAGAGAATTAAATTATAGAATCGGATTGTAAGTAATTAATCAACTAGTCCTGATATTTGCTGGTAATACGTTTCCATCATTTTGCTTTTTTCATTTAAATCGTTGACAAAAAAATCCAACGCTTCCTCTCGTGAGCTAAAGGTTGGTAAACCTTCCGGGATAGAGACTGTATTTCTGCATTCCTTTTCGCAATGTTTTTCTGACTTCTCATACTCAATTTGTGAACAAAGTGCTTGAGACATGCAGACATATTTTTCTGCTGTGCGCTCATAGAAATTCATAAGGTTCATTAATTCTTCGCTCCTGTCTGAGATTAATTTACCTTTTACCTTATTCTGAAGCTTCTGGTTTATTCGTTTAAAGTTTTCTTTTTGATCGACAATCTGATCAATACTTTCTTGTTGTTTCCTGGAAACCTGATTGACAATCTTTTGTTGGCAACCTCCTTTTAGCTGGTTTATTTTATAGTCATCGCCTTCTATATATCTAAATAAAAAGTAAGGGTTATCAAAAATATTATCTTGAATTGCTTTTGTAATCATATTCTCAGAACTTGATAAGAGCGATGTTGTGTCTGTTGTAAAATTTATATCCATGAGGTTATCTGGATTAGTATTTTTTAGTTTTTCAATCTCTTCCAGTTTTGGTAATAAATAGGCTGCATTATCATTCGATTTGAGAACCATGCTGTCTGCTCTGTTTAGGTATTCATTTTTGTACATTAACCCATTTTTAAATTCCTGTACTTCTATTTTGTTACTTAAGGTATAACTCCATTTCCCGGAAAAAAATCCTTTTTCATTTAATATCCCAAACACATGCATTCCTGGAACCTGGCATTCCAATGTATCTTTAAGTATTCCGTTATCAAAATTCAAAATGATTTTTTCATCTGTTACATTTAAATAATCCGACCATTTAATCCGACCATCCTGTTGCGATTCGATATTACGTTCTTTAAAATTCCCGCTGCAAACCCACTTTCCATTGGGTAATCCCTTTTCATACCGGGCTGTTAAGTTTAACGTAGCAGTAGTATATGTCTTTTTTCCTTTCTCCTGGTAATCACGGAGTGTTATTTTATAACTCCAGGCTCCGGTTTTTAGATTTTTTTCGTAATTACCATTAATGGTTTTGTATAACTTAGAAAATCCCCTGTTTAATTTTAATGTATATCGGTAATAACCTTGTTTTATTTTTCTACCCGAATTTTCATCCGTATAAAAATCATATTTTTCTTCTCCTGCAGTAGAAAAATTGGTTGTTAAGGTTCCTTCGTATTTTGTAGTATTCTGTGCCTGGGAAATTTGAAAAAAATAAATAATAACCAAACTAAAAAATAACACTTTTAATAATTGCATATAACCTTACTATTAAGTTTTTATGAGTTCAAGCTATTTAAAAGAACTGGTATGCCATTTCCAATAAAGAGTCCTTAGTTATATCGGAATCAGGATAGAAATAGTTACTTAAAAGTTCAGAAATATTTTCAAGTTTATGATATTTTCCTGTTAGTTTTGTTAGAAAATCTTCTTGGGGATTTTTCCCTTCTGATGATAGAACTTCGTATTCAGTAATTTTGCCTTTTTCAATCCAAAGTTTGATTTCAAAAAGCCAGTCTTTCATTTTTATTTCGTTTTGGAACATATAATTGGGTGAATACCCGAAGTTCCATTCCCAGGTCCTGAATTTTTCTTTTTGTAGTGTTTCAATTTGGATTAAGTCATATGGGGAAAAGGAATATTCCTGCCAATCATTGTTTGAAACTTTTATAAAATCCTCAATGCTTTTTTTAAATTGACTGGTACTAAATTCTTCCTTGAGAAAAGGATAAATATTCGTTACATTACTACGGATAGATTGTACGGCTTTGTCGGTATATTTCCCGGGTTTAACTTTTATTGCTTCTCTTAATTGTTCCAATTCAGAGTTAAATAACAATGTCCCGTGATGAATCACTCTTCTCTTAAATACATGCTCAGCATTTCCGGAGATTTTTAATCCATTAACACGTAAATCATTTTTCCCTTCCAGCCTGGCGTCAACGCCTAACGATTGTAACACAGCAATAATCGGTGTCGTAAATTTTTTAAAGTTTACAAGGTTTCCTTCACTGCCGTTTTGAAAAAACGCAAAATTCAAATTTCCCGGATCATGAAAAACGGTGCCTCCACCTGACAATCTTCTAACAACCGGTATGTTATGCTTATGAATATAAGGAAAATTTACTTCAGCAATAGTATTTTGGTGTTTCCCAACAATTATGGAAGGATTATTGATATAGAGCATGAAAATATCTTCATCAAAATTTTTTAGGAGATATTCTTCAGAAGCAATATTAAAATAAGGATTTGAATTATTATTTTGAATTATAAGCATTTGGCGTTTAATATTCATTGTTAACGTTCCACAAAAATAAGCGTTAATCTTATGGAATCGAACAAATAGCTTTATATTTGAAGTGAATTGAGCAAGAATGAAAAATTTTTTATTAGCGTTAGGGCTTTTATCTTTTATTATAGGATGTAGCGATAAACCTTGTTACGAAGAAACAGATTTTTTCCTGAATGTTTCTTTTTATACAATAGATAGTACAGGCCAACCTACCGATACGGTTTTTGATACACTTTATGTTGCTGGTGTTGGGAGTCCCTATCAACTGGAATATACAGGAAGCACTTACGAATTCGTGTTGGATTTAAACAACGATTCTACCCAGTTTTATTTTGATTTCAACGAAGAAGGCAATTCCGATCAGGTCGTGTTTTCGTACAAAAGAAATCCTTTTCTTGTTTCTCATGAGTGTGGTTTTGCTATGTTTTTCGATTCGCTGCAGGTCGAATCATTTACAACAAATTTTATTGATTCGATAGAAATAATCTCTAATACGATTGATGATAGTGAACAAGATAATGTTAAGATATATCTTTAGTATAGTTTGTTTTTTACTTTTCTCTATGCCATTTTATGGACAAGAGAACGCACAAAATACTGAGCAAAAAAAGAAGTCGTATTTTGATGGAGTACGTTTCAGTTACGATATCAGTAATTTTCTGGAAACCGCCCTTAAGCCATTTAAGAAAGAAGAGGAATTTCAGTTAGATGCTTACATCAGTGAGAAATATTTGCTCTCAGGAGGTTTTGGATTTACAGAGATAAACAGGGATGAGAATAATTTCTTATACAAACAACAGGGGTTTTTTCTTAAAGCCGGAGTAGATTATAACACGTTCGACGATCGAAAAAACATTCTTACTGTTGGTGGAAGATTAGGAACTTCTTTTTACGAACACGAAGCCAACAACGTAGGAATAATTGCATACGACAGCATTTGGCCCAATTATACGAACGGATTTGTTCAGCCTGAAAATTTTTTTGCTACCTGGGTAGAGCTGGCTTTTAACATGAAGGTAGAAGTAATAAAACATATTTACCTGGGTTGGTCTGTCCAGGGAAAGCTCTTATTATTTAACTCTCATGGAAGAGAAATGGAACCCTATGAGATTCCCGGTTTTGGAAGAGGTGACAAAAATGCTGTTTTTGGCTTTAACTATTTTGTAAGTTTACATGTTCCTTTAACAAAAAGTAATTTAAAATGACAGACAAAATATTAGAACGGTTCCTGAAATATGTTAAAATAGACACAAAATCTAATCCTGAATCCGAAACTTGTCCCAGTACAGAAAATCAATGGGATTTAGCCAATCTTTTAGTAGGAGAATTAAAATCCATAGGTTTAGCTGATGTCACCATTGATGACAACTGCTACATCATGGCAACGTTACCGTCTAATATTGATAAAAAAGTTCCGGTAATTGGTTTTATTGCACACATTGATACCAGCCCGGACATGTCTGGAAAAGATGTTAATCCTCAAATTATAAAGGATTATGACGGAAGCACACTCAATTTAACCAATGAAGTTCAGCTTTCTCCTGAAGAATTCCCAGAATTATTAAAATATAAAGGAAAAACTTTAATTACTACCGATGGGACTACGCTTCTGGGCGCCGATGATAAAGCCGGTATTACCGAGATAGTTTCTGCTATGGAATACCTTATACAGCATCCGGAGATTAAACATGGTGAGATACGTATAGGTTTTACTCCTGATGAAGAAATAGGTCGTGGTGCCGATAAATTTGATGTGAAAAAATTCAATGCAGATTTTGCTTACACATTGGATGGAGGAGAAATTGGCGAGTTAGAATTTGAGAATTTTAATGCTGCCCATGCAAAAGTAAAAATCCAGGGAAGAAATGTACATCCCGGAACCGCAAAAGATAAAATGCTTAACGCCATGCTCATGGCCATGGAGCTTAACCAAATGTTACCTGTAAATGAACGTCCGGAATATACAGAACATTACGAAGGATTTTATCATTTAATCGATTTTCAGGGTTCGGTTGAGGAATCTTTTGTACAATACATTATTCGTGATCATGATCGTGTAAAATTCGAAGCAAAAAAGAATGTATTTATAGAAGCAATTTCCTTTCTGAACAAAAAATATGGAAACGAACGCTTTCAGCTTGATTTAAAAGATCAGTACTACAACATGCGCGAGAAAGTAGAACCTGTTTATCATATCATCGAACTTGCCAAAAAAGCTTTTGAAAAAGCTGATGTTAACCCGATAATTAAACCAATACGTGGCGGTACTGATGGTTCTCGCTTGTCATACATGGGACTTCCTTGTCCAAACATTTTTGCAGGCGGTCATAATTTCCATGGCAAATACGAATTCGTTCCCCTGGAGTCAATACAAAAAGCCGTTGAGGTTATTTTGAATATAGTGGAAATGAATGAATGATAGGATAGATTATTATATATCGTTCTAAAATTTTATAAGGCCTGTTAAAATATTGCATCATCAATTTTCATTTTCAAATGATGATGCATTTATTAGAAATATAACACTCTGTTTTTTGAATACATAAACAGGATAAGAATTCTAGCAGACTAAAGGATCAACTCATGAGACTAAAAATTTTTATAAAATTACTGGAGAGGTATTAATAATAGCCCAAAAATATCCTATACTTTTGATTATCTTAACAAATTCTGTGAAATCAATAGGTTTTACGACATAGCTGTTTACACCTAACTCATAACTTCTTACAATATCGGATTCCATCTTAGAAGATGTTAAAATAACAACAGGAATATTTTTGTGTTCTTCGGATTTCCGGATCTCTTTTAGGACCTGTATACCATCAAGCTTTGGCATTTTTAAATCCAGTAAGATAAATGCAGGAAGTAACCTTTCCCGATCTTTATATTTACCCCTGTAAAAAAGATAATCTAGAACTTCTGCTCCATCTTTTACAACATCAATCGGATTTGCAAGATTGCTTTCCTGAAATGCGGCCAGGGTTAATTCAACATCATTTTCATTATCTTCTGCATAAAGAATTCTGTCTAGTTGTTTCATTTTGTTTATTTTAATAATGGCAATGTTATATAAAAAGTTGCTCCTTTGTTTATTTCTGAAACAGCATCAATTGTTCCATTGTGTTTAGAAACAATCTGCCTAACATTTGCAAGGCCTATTCCAATCCCAGTAAATTCACTTTCTGCATGTAATCTTTGAAATACCCCAAATAGCTTTTCTCTGTAGGCCATATCAAAACCTGCTCCATTATCTTTTACATAAACACAAGCTATATCTGATTGTTTAGTCTCCTGACCAACTTCAATTATAGCTTGTTCCTTTTTTGATGTGTATTTTATTGCATTTGACAATAAATTTTCAAATGCACTTCTTAATAAGACAACATCTCCCTCAACAACAGGTAAATCTTTTATATCCCAGATAATATCCCTTTCTGCATAATCGGGTTTTAATTGTTCTACCAAATCATTAATTATTTGCGATAGATTTACTGATTTTAATACTAAACTAGCCCTGCCAAATCTGGAAAATTTTAATAACCCATCTATCATCTCCGACATTCGAGTAGAAGCAGACAATATTTTTTTATAATGGCCCGCTGTCTTTTCAGCAGGCTCATCAATACTTGAATACAATAACCGCAAAAATCCATCAATGTGCCTTAACGGCGCCCTCAAATCATGTGATACGCTATAAGCAAAAGCCTCAAGTTCTTTATTTGCTTTATGTAATTGCGCTGTTCGTTCAACTACCCTGGCTTCAAGTTCAGTGTTTAATTTCCTAATCTCTAATTCAGCCAATTTCTGAAGGGTTATATCCTGAACTGACCCCAGCATTTGTTTTGGCCTTTTATCCTTATCAAAAGTAAATTCACCTTCAATAAGTACATTAATAATCTTTTTATCTGTTCTTACAACACGAAATTCAGAGTTAATAAATTCATTTAATTCTAATGATTTACGAAAAACCTTTTTCATTCGTGCCAAATCGTCTTTATGAACAAACCTAAAGAAAAAATCTAGTTTTTTAGGAATATCATAATCAGGCACACCAAAAATTTTATGTGTCTGTTCACTCCAGATTAAATTCTCAGTTGCCAAATCCAACTCCCAACTACCTATATTTGCTATTCGCTGTGTCTCGGCAAGTAACTTTTGATTCTTTAAAAGTGTCTCTTCACTTTCCTTTCGTTCTGAAATATCTCGAGAATACGAACTATGAAATTCTTTTTTACCAAGCCAATGATGATTTGAAAGCACTTCTACGGGGAAGATGGAGCCATCTTTTCGTATATGTGATGTCTCTATTCGTAAACTTGCATTGCCATCTTTCTTATTAGCTTGAAAACTTTCCCAACGATTTTCCCACATCTCTTTACTTGCAGAAGGATCTATATCCGCAATCTTCATTTTCATTAATTCTTCCTTTGTATATCCCAACGACTTCCAGGCTTTTTCATTAACATAATCAAAATTGCCCTCTTTATTAATCCAGAACACCGAATCATCTGCAAAGTCAATTGATGTTTTAAACATCCTTAGATATTCCTCATTCTGCTTTCGTTCAGTTATATCCCTGACATGTGCTACATGAAATTCCTTCCCATCAAGCATTAATTGACTAGATACAACTTCTACTGGAAAAATTGTTCCATCCTTTCGTTTTTGCCAGGTCTCAAATTGTGCCCAATAAACTCCTTCGTTACGATGAGCATGAAACTCTTTTAATAATTGCTCCCATGTTTCCCTCGTGTATATAGGATCTATATCAAAAATTGTAAGAGCCATCATTTCTTCTTTTGTATAACCCAGAAGATTATAAGCTTTCTCGTTTATATATTCAAAACCGGCATCTTTATTTAACCAATAAACTGCATCATTAGATAAGTCAACTGATTTCTTGAACATCTTTAAAATTTCTTCGCTCTTTTTCCTCTCGGAAATATCTCTAGCATATAGAACCTGAAGTTCTTTTTTACCTACCCATAGGTGACTTAATTCTATCTCCACAGGAAAAATACCACCATTCTTTCGCTTATGTATAGTTTCGAAACGGTATCCAATAATTCCTTCTTCCTGCTTTGAAGATTCTTCCCAAAACTCATCCCACATTTCCTTTAGATAAGAAGGATAAATATCAAAAACCTTTAAAGATATTAATTCTTCATATGTATATCCTAAAGATTTATATGCCTGTTGATTAACATATTCTATACCTGCATCTTTATTGATCCAAAATACAGCGTTATTGGATAAATCTACAGAACTTTTAAATACCTTCAATCTTTCTTCATCTCTTTTTTGCCCTGTAATATCCTGAATTATACCGTATGTCCGATACGCCTTATTATTCTTATATTCTACTTCACCTTGAATTCGAATATTGTGTATTGAGTTATCTGAGTGAATTATTCTATATTCATAATTATTAAAAATACCTGTTTGAATCGTTTTGCGATATTGTTCCTCAACAAAATCCCGGTCATCAGGATGAATCAATTTAAAAGAAATATCAAAATTAGGTTCTATTGAATTATATTCTAATCCGTAAATTTTAAATGTCTGTTCATTCCAGATTAATTTATTTTTATCTATTAAATATTCCCAACTCCCTAAATTTGATATTTTTGGGGAGTCTGTAAGTTCTTTTTTATACTGAAGCAATTCTTCTTCAGCGTGTTTTGACATTTTTACATTATGAGCAGATGCAAATATCTCTTCTCCGTCCCTAAAAAAACTCCAGCCAAACCTCTTATAAAATCCATCTTTATGAAGATTGCGTATTATAACATTCTTTACCTTTTCATTATTTATTGCCTTATTAAATCCTACAACAAAAACTTCAACGTCATCATTTCTGACAAAATCCTTAAATGATAATCCTATTAATTCTGAAGAATTATGGCCCAATTCTTTTTCAAATGCCGTATTACATTTTTTAAGAAGCCCTTTGATATCTAAGATACATAGTATATCCAAGCTGTTTTCAAAGAATCTGGAGAAAATATCTTCTGACATTTGATTATCCATCTGAAAATTCTTTAAACGTATAATTCCCTGCTAAATGAAGATTTTCTTGTTAGTAACAGATTGTCTAACAAATTAATGAAAATTATGCAGAAATACAACAACTTAAATAATATGAACCCTGCTATTTTACTTACGAATAATTTGTATTTCTCCGTGTAAACCTAATTTAATTATTCCAGACGGAGAAGCCTTAGAAAAGTCGTTTTGTCTGTATTCAACAATATAATCAACAGATTCTTTAATTTTTCCTGATATTTCTGAAAAATTTGAAGGAGAAGGCTCTCCACTAATATTTGCTGATGTAGACACAATGGGTTTTTTAAATCGCTGAATTAACTTTTGACAGAATTCATCTGATGATACTCTAATACCTATACTTCCGTCTTCTGCGATTAAGTTTTTAGCTAAATTTTTTGCGTTCGGATAAATTATTGTTAACGGTTTATCTGCAAGTTCTGTTAAATCCCAAGCTATATCAGGCATTGAATCAATATACTGAGGAATACGATATACCATATCTACCAATACCAACATACTTTTTGAATCACTACGCTGTTTTAATTTGTAAATCTTCTCAACAGCAGATACATTTGTTGCATCGCAACCTATACCCCAAATTGTATCAGTTGGATAGAGTATAATCCCTCCGCTTTGTAGAATTTCTATTGCTTTTATTATGTCATTATTCATTAGTCAAATAGCAAATCGTTAACATCTATATTATTCCCACACTTAAAATGTTCCAGCGGACATTGTTTTTTACCATGGAGCCCGCATGGCCGGCATTCAAGCTTTTCTTTTACCTCTATCACTTTTGAATCATCTGATAACGGCCCAAAGCCAAAGTCTTCAACGGTTGAACAAAACACTGCCCTTACAGGTGCATTTAATGATGATGTAAGATGCAACGGGGCGGAGTCATTTACATAGTTCATCCTTGCTCCTTTCATAAGAACTGAAGACTCCAAAAGATTAAGCCTGCCGCAAAGATTAACAGCCCTCATTTCTGTTTCTTTATTTATCAGATCACATGCAGCAAAATCCGCTTTGCCTCCTAGCATATAAACAACATACTTATGTTTTAATCTATTAATTAAATTAATCCATAACTTCTGGGGAGCCTGTTTTGTAAACCAAACGGATGTAGGTGCTATGCAGATATAGGGTTTTTCTGTATAGCGTTTAACCTTTTCAAAAGCCTGTTTTGAAGGATACAATTTTGGTTTTATAAAACTGCTATCTGTTAAGTCTTCAATCAATGCAAGATTTCGATTCACCTCATGAATCCCTTTCTCTAATTTATGATCGCCTTTTATATCAAAACAGAATGAAAAGGGATTCTTTGCAAAACCTATTTTGGTTTTTGCTCTCGAAAAACAAGTAAACCAACCTGTTGTGGCAAATCTTTGCAGGTTGATAACATAATCATACTTTTCTTTTCTGACTTTTTTTAGAATACTGAAGAGTGCCTTATACTTTCCTTTTTTCTTGTCCCATACAAACAAATTCTTTATAAAAGGATGCTCTCCAAACAAACTCTCATTCCCCTTTCTGAGCAATAAATCAATCTGTGAATCGGGATAAAACTGATTTAGTTTTTCCAGAACAGGAGTAGCCAGAATAGCATCTCCAATAAAAGCTGTTTGTATAACAAGAAACTTCTTCACGAAAAAAATCGATTAGTGTTCGTAAACATGTACATTCTTTTCTCCTGCCTTAACAGCAACAGCAAGAATATTATCTCTTGGAGGTAACGGACATGTTGCATAAGGTGTAAAAGCACATGGAGGATTATACGCCTTATTAAAATCAATCTCTACTTGTCCCCTTTTATCAGGTGCATTTGCATACAAGAACCTACCTGCCGGATATGTCTCGTTTTGACTTGTCTCGTCAGCAAAAATTATAAAAAAACCATCTTTTGTATCAAAAGGAGTTAATGTATATTTTTTTTCATTGATATTAAATTCGAGAATTCCTGAAACAGTATATTCTTCTTCTGTTCCAATAACTGTTTGAACATTCACCTTCCTTTTTTCTTCTAACTCTTTAAAAGTAGCCTCTACTTTCCAATCTGGATTAATTTCATAGGCGGGTATTGAATCTAGTTGACTTAATAATGGTGAATTATAATCCCGTAACCGAATTCCATATCTATCTTCTCTTTTGATAATAAACCAGCCAAAGTCTCCGTGTTTAACCATATCAGGTTTATCTTTCACATCCGTAATTAATTCCTTACTTTCAACAACCTCATCATTTACTCGTATATCTAATTCCTTGTTTGGATTAAAAATAACTTTGTCTCCATCCAAAATAATTTCACCTAGATTACTTTCAGCTTTTTCAGGAAAAACTATTGTATTTGTTGAATCACTTCCCAAGGTATTTTCTCCTTCTTTTAACCATAGAAGACCTGCTAAATTTAACCAACCATCTGGAGCCTTTAACCGTTCTAACCTTGTAGTACGATATGTTTCAATCGATTCAATATACGCTCCCTGATCTTCCATTTTCTTTTCTGTGTTACAACTTATTAAAACAACGATACCAACAACAAACAACAAAATTCCTCTTCTAACCATATTTCAAAAATTAAAGCCACAAAGTAATTAAATTTATTTTTACTGATTAAATATGAAACTGTTTAAAATTTAAATAATAATTCTACTTATATTAATAGAAAGTTATTCATACCAAGAAGCCCCCTTAAATCCATAGCAATCAATCTAAAAGATGTAAAGAAATAATTTAAAGGATATTATGTACTCACCCTCTCATCCAGCAAAGCTGGATATTTCTCCCTCTCTTTCAAGAGAGGGAAAGATTGAGTCTCTGACTCAATCAGGGAGAGTAAACGTTAAACTAATATAAAATAGAATTAAATCTCCTTTATCGTATTTTCTAAGTCTTCTTTTTCTGTTAGCCTGACGGCTATGGTTTTGGGTATTCCTTTCTCTTCAAAATTTAAAAAATTGATATATCGAAAATTTGCTTTGAAAAGTTCCTTTTCATTCCTAATTTGGTCGAAAATTAATATTACAATGAAATTTAAATTATTTCTATTGATTGCAGGAATTGCCATTCTTAGCAACTGCAGCGTTCAGGAAAAGAAAGAGGGGACAGATAACAGCATTGAACAAAAGGTTGACTCCCTGCTCAGTATTATGACCTTAGAAGAAAAAATTGGACAAATGAACCAATACAGCGGCACCTGGGATGTTACAGGTCCTGCTCCGGAAGAAGGAGATAACAAAAGAAGATACGAGTTAATAGCAAGTGGTCAAGTCGGTTCAATGCTTAATGTACTTTATGCTGAATCTACCCGTGAAATGCAAAAAATAGCAGTCGAAAAAAGCAGATTGGGTATTCCTTTAATCTTTGGCCATGACGTAATCCATGGTTTCCGCACAATGTTTCCTGTGCCACTTGGAGAATCTGCTAGCTGGGATATGGAAGCTATAGAAAGATCAGCACGTATCGCTGCAATTGAAGCTGCTGCTGCCGGACAACACTGGACTTTTGCCCCTATGGTTGATATAGCCCGCGACGCCCGTTGGGGAAGAATAATGGAAGGTGCAGGAGAAGATACATACCTGGGTTCTAAAATAGCCGTTGCACGTGTGAAAGGTTTCCAGGGAGACGATCTTTCTGCAAACAATACAATTGCCGCCTGCGCAAAACATTTTGCAGCATATGGATTTGTTGAAGCAGGTCGCGATTACAATACGGTTGATTTATCTGAGAATACTCTCAGAAATGTGATACTCCCTCCTTTTAAAGCAGCATCAGATGCGGGTGTTGTTACATTCATGAATTCTTTCAATGAAATAGGAGGAATTCCTTCAACCGGAAACAAACATCTTCAACGAGATATTCTTAAAGGAGAATGGGGATTCAACGGATTTGTAGTTTCAGACTGGGGTTCAATTGGTGAAATGATTGCACATGGAGCTGCCGCAGATAAAATAGAGGCTTCAAAAATTGCTGTTAAAGCAGGAAGTGATATGGATATGGAATCAGATGCTTATGTAAACAGTCTTAAGGAACTAGTTGAAAAAGGAGAGATTGATGAAGCGTTGATTGATGATGCAGCACGACGAATTCTTCGGGTAAAATTCATGCTTGGCTTGTTTGATGATCCATACAAATATTGCGACGAAGCTCGCGAAAAAGAACTTTTGGGCAATGCTGAACATATGGCTGCAGCAAGAGATGTTGCAAAAAAATCAATCGTTTTATTAAAAAATGAAAAACAGCTTTTACCGCTTAAAAAAGACATTAAAAAACTCGCTGTTATTGGACCAATGGCAGACGAAAAAGACACACCACTGGGAAACTGGCGCTCTCAAGCACAAGCATACAGCGCTGTTTCTTTGTTAGAAGGAATAAAAAATACAGTTTCTGAAAACACCCAGGTTCTATATACAGAAGGTTATAACCTAAACCTAAATAAAGAACGTTCCTTTACTTCAGAGGTAATCAAAAATAATGACCGCAGCGGTTTTGCAAAAGCTAAACAAATTGCAGCCAGTGCAGACATTGTTATTTTAGCTGTTGGTGAAGATGCTTTCCAAAGTGGAGAAGCACGTAGTCAAACAGACATCGGACTTCCAGGGCTACAACATGAATTTATCAAAGAGATTTATAAAGCAAATAAAAACATCGTTATGGTCCTGATGAATGGAAGACCATTAACAATTGCCTGGGAAGCAGAGAATATACCAACTATTGTTGAAGCTTGGCAATTAGGCTCTGAAGCAGGAAATGCTATTGCTGATGTATTATTTGGCGAATACAATCCATCAGGAAAACTTCCGATAAGCTTCCCAAGAACACTAGGACAAGTTCCTATTTATTATAACTACAAAAGTACTGGTCGTCCTAATTTTGGGGATAACTCGCTGTTCACATCACGCTATACGGACGAAGTTAACACTCCATTATTTCCATTCGGACATGGTTTGAGTTACACAACCTTTGAATATAAAAATCTGCAGTTAAGCTCACAAAAACTGGGTTGGAATGAAACTCTAAAAATTAGTGTAGATGTTAAAAATACCGGAAAATATGATGGTGAAGAAGTTATACAGCTCTACATCCGTGATTTAGTAGGAAGTGTAACCCGTCCGGTAAAAGAACTAAAAGGATTTGAAAAAACACTTATCAAAAAAGGAGAAACAAAAACCATTTCTTTTGAATTGACAAAAGATGATTTAGCTTTCTTCAATATTGATGAGGAATTTACTGCAGAGCCTGGAAAATTCCAGGTATTTGTTGGTACAAGTTCTTCTGATGTAATAACAGATGAATTTGAATTGATAAAAAATTAAAAATTTACTTATAAACCATTGTGTCTTATTCATGTTTCATTGTCGGGACTAGATTATTTAATTATCTCACATAAATTCATGGATAAGACTCATAGTTAACTAAAAAAATGAAATATAAAATCCATAATAAGGCAATCAAAGAATTAATCAGGGAAGAATATCATCCCGATGATTTAAATTCCATATTCAACCTTCTTCAGGAAAACAACACATTTTTTTTCAATAAACTCGAGAATGGTTTATACCCTGCTGCCGACCTCGGAGATAAAAATATATACACCAACTATGATAAAGTCTGGGTACGGGATAATATATTTATTGCGTATACACATTACATCAATGGAAAAAAACAAGAAGCTATCCAAACGGTAAGATCGCTAGGTAAATTCTTTTATAAACATAAACACCGGTTTGAAGATATTATAAACAACACTTCTGACTTTAACAATCCGATGAATCGGCCCCACATCAGATTTAATGGTTCAGATCTCAGTGAATCACCTGAAAACTGGGCTCACGCAGAAAATGATGCATTGGGTTACTATTTCTGGTTTTTGAATCAACTGGCGAACAATAAAGAAGTAACATTTACAGATGAAGAAACAGAACTTTTTAGTCTGTTTATTCTCTACTTTAAAAAAATAGAATTCTGGCAAGACGAAGACAGTGGACATTGGGAAGAAACAAGAAAAATAGAAGCGTCAAGCATAGGGCCGGTAACGCGTTCTTTAGTAGAGGCTCTTGAGTTCCTAAGACAAAATCCTTTAATAAATTTTTCCTTTGAAAACTATACGATTACCCAAGAACTTATTATCAACCTCATAGAAAAAGGTAAAACGTCACTATTAGAAATTCTTCCTAACGAATGTATCCAACAAGATAAATTAAAATATCGCGATGCTGATGCCGCCCTTTTATTTTTAATTTATCCTTTAAATATTCCGTTTGGTCTGTTGGAAAACGAAAAACTGGAAGACACAATAATCGAAAATGTAATTGAGAAATTACAAGGCAATTATGGAATCAGGCGATATATGGGCGACTCATTCTGGACAGCTGACACGAAAAAAAAACAAAGCCAGGATGAAATAACAGCAGATTACAGCGACCGGATTGAAGATCGCAATAAAAACCACATGCTGGGAGAAGAAGCTCAATGGTGCATTTTCGATTCTATTCTTTCTGTTATCTACGGAATAAAATACCAACGTAGCAAAAACAAAGAACATAGAAAACTTCAAACTTATTATTTTAATCGTGCATTGTCTCAGATTACTGGTGAAGATTGCATGTTCGAAAACTTTAAATGCCCGGAAATGTATTACCTTGAAGATGAACAGTACGTTGTAAATGATACTGTGCCTTTACTTTGGGCGCAGGCTAATATGTGGATGTCTTTTTGGTTTATGAAAGATTAATTAAAAAAACAGATGACACAAATAAAAATCCGCGTAAATTAGTTTTATCTGCGTCATCCGTGTTCTATAATTATCTTCTTACAAACTCTTTACTTTCCCCGATCCTGATGAAGAAGCATCTATCTTTGGATTACCCTTATAATAAACGCTGCCGCTACCGGAAATTCTTGCTTCAAGTTCATTTGTAACATGAATTTTGCAAGAACCAGAACCACTTATATGGGCATCACATTTGTTCACCTGTAAATTATCGGCATAAACTTTACCAGAACCACTGATAGAAATATCAGCTTCTTCTGCTCGGCCTTCGTTTTCAAAATACACATCTCCTGAACCGGATACACGTATTTCTATTTCTTCACCCTGAACACCTTTTAATTTTAATTCTCCACTACCTGACACTGCAATATCAAGTTCTCCTGTTGCAATATCATTCTCAGCAATCATTGCTCCAGAACCTGCCACATACAATCCTTCTATTTTGGGGCATGTTACATATGCTGTAATTTTTCCAATATTATTTGTCCAGGATTTTGTTTTAATATTTAATTTATCTCCTTCAACAACGGTTTCAATTTTATCTAAATCATTCTGATCACCTTCAAGAATAACCTTGAACGAACTACCTTGTTTTATATAAACTGTACCTGAAATCGACATGGCAATTTCACTAAAATTCTTCACATCCCTTTCCTCTTCACCCGCTGCTGAAGAAAAGTTCTTTACCTCGTGCCTATTAGTAAAAGCAGAAAATAAAACAATTGCTGCAATTATTGTAGTAATTTTTCCGATTGTCTTCATTACTTTTTTAATTTAATTGATTTGTAATTTATAGACGGGACAGAATACAAACTGCTGCATGCAAACAGAAAATTATTTTAACTTTTCAATTTCAGCAACACTTTATAAAAGTAAAATCAATCGTTTACTTCTAATAATCCATCAGGTAGATCTACAGAAACTATTTTCTGGGATGGGTCAATTTCTTTAACAAGTGCGGGATCGAAGGGAATCAATATTTCTTTTTTACCTTGGTAAGCCTGCAAAACAGAATGATTTGTATAGTCTATAATATCATTAACAATACCTATTTCACCCCGTTTTTTATCTACTACTTTAAATCCAGTAATGTCTTTGTATAATTCGTCTATTGTGAGTCCAAGCTTTTCAGCAATATCATTTGTTACATAAAATGTTTTTGCGTTAAGTTCTCGTGCTTCCTCAACTGTGTTTATCAGGATAAACTTGGCAATAATAGTTTCATTGGTTTGCTGCTGGATTGTTTCAAAAAGAAAAGGAACCAATCCTCCATCGATATCGATAAGGATTGATTCCAATTCAAAATGTTTTTCTTTGATGTCGTTATCAAACTTAAGCACTACCTCACCAGAAATACCATGAGGTTTTAAAATTACGCCAAGCTTATAACTGTCTTTTTTTTCAAACATTTACAAAGATGGCTTATTCAGCCTTTGGCTCTTCACCTTCAGCAGTTTCTTCTGCGGGTGCTTCTTCTGCACCTTCAGTTTCCTCAGCTTTTGCAACAACCTCAGCTTCTTTTTCAGCCATTTTGCGTTTTGCTATTTCTTGTGCACGTTCTTCGTTGATTTTCTTTTCAACTTCTAAACGACCTTTAGCAAAATCATCCGCAGCTTTAACAACGCTATCGCGTTTTGCCTGGATTTTCGCTTCTTTTTCATCTAACCATTTGTTGAAACGTTCTTCAGCAACAGCTTCAGAAAAAGCTCCTTTTTTAACACCGTCTAATAAGTGTTTTTTGTATAATACACCTTTGTAAGATAAGATAGCCCTACAGGTGTCGGTAGGTTGAGCGCCCTTTTGAACCCAATCCAATGCCTTATCGAAATCAAGGTCAATTGTAGCAGGATTTGTGTTGGGATTGTAACTTCCAATCCTTTCAGTAAATCTGCCATCTCGTGGCGCCCTGCTATCTGCTACTACAATGTAGTAGAATGGCTTTCTCATACGGCCATGTCTTGATAGTCTAATCTTTGTGGGCATAATTCTAAAATTTTAATTTAACCTACTATTTAAGCGGCTGCAAAGATAACATAATATTTTTGATGCGAGCAAATTATGATAAAAATAATTCAATACCCCTTGCATTTCTAACTTTCACTAAAACAAAAATACCCCAGGATAAAACACTGAGGTATTTTTTGTTTTTTTAATAATTACTTTAAGAATTAAATCCATTTTAAGAATCCAAAATCCTGCCTGTGTGGCAAATTAATATTTTTTGGAAATATCCTTAACCCATAATCAAAAGTTCCAGGTTTAAGGGGTTTAATAAATGTCTCGAAAATAACATGATCGTTTTTGCTACTAACCCATTCCAGTTCTTGATGTTGGATAACATGATAATAATGCTCTGTCACCAATATTTCAACACCAATATCTTCCGGATCAATATCTCCTAAATCAAGTTCTACCGATGCTTTATACTCCATGTTCATTAGATAATGGTCAGAATCTTTTTGCAAAATATCCGTATTAACAACTTTTATATCATGCCAGTTTTTGCTCATTATCGCTTTCCATTGTGCAATCTCTTTGGCCATTTTAAAATCATTATCCACAACTTTTACGGTCCGTTCAAAGAGTTTGCTATAATATTGATCCCGATAATCAAATATCATCCTTGTTGTAGTGAATTTAGGTGCAACTTTTGCAAATGAGTTTTTCATAAATCCCACCCATTTTACAGAGAGACCATCTCTGTTTTTTTCATAATATGCCGGGGCTATTTCATTTTCTATGATACTATAAATAGTTTCTGCATCAAGTTTATCCTGAAATTCCTGGTTGTCATAGGTCCTCTCCTGTGATAGTGCCCATCCTACACCTGGTTCATATCCTTCAACCCACCAACCATCAAGAACACTAAAATGAAGGGTCCCGTTCATAACTGCTTTTTCTCCACTTGTACCTGAAGCCTCTAATGGACGGGTTGGGGTATTAAGCCAAATATCAACTCCTTGGACCAACTGCCTTCCTAACTCCATGTCATAATTCTGTAGGAATAGTATCTTACCCATAAATTCGGGCATCTTTGAAATACTAACTACACGCTTGATAAGATCCTGACCGGCCTTATCGTGAGGGTGTGCTTTTCCAGCAAAAAGAAATTGAACTGGCCTGTCTGGATTATTTACAATATCGGATAATCTCTCAAGATTATTAAACAACAGGTGGGCCCGTTTATATGTGGCAAAACGCCTGGCAAACCCAATGGTTAATTTAGTATCATCCAATTTGTCTATAATCTCAATAACCTGTTGAGGATTTTCATGTCGCTTAACCCAATTATCCCTAAAACGCATCTTGATATAAGAAATCAATCTTCGTTTAAGTTTCTTTTTAACATCCCAGATTTCTTCGTCATCAATATCATAAACTTTTTCCCAGTGTTTCTTATTTGTAAGATCCTCCTCAAAGAAATCACCAAACTTAAGATTAAACAATCGCCTAAAATCTTTTGCTACCCAAGTAGGATAATGAACCCCATTTGTTACATGACCAATGTATAATTCTTCCGGTAAGTATCCTTTGTACAAAATGCTAAACATATCGCGTGTTACTTTTCCGTGCAACATACTTACACCGTTTACCTCTTGAGATAAATGGGCTGCGAGGTAACTCATGTTGAATTTTTCATGGGGATCATTAGAATTTGCTTTACCCAAACTCATTAACTCATCCCAAGTAATTTTTAAACGATCGGGATAATGGGCGATATATTTCCTGAGTAATTCCTCGGTAAAAGCATCATGACCTGCAGGGACAGGCGTATGTGTTGTAAACAATGTTGAAGCTCTTACCACTTCTTTTGCTTCATAGAAAGTAAGATTATCTTCATTGATATATTTTCGTAAACGTTCGAGCCCGATAAACGCAGAATGCCCCTCGTTACTGTGATAAATGTGTGGTTTTATACCAAGCGCCTCAAGTGCCCTAATACCTCCAATACCTAAAAGAATCTCCTGCTTAAGCCTGTTTTCATGATCCCCTCCGTACAATTGATGCGTGATATACTTATCTTCTTCAGTATTTGCATCAAAATCTGTATCAAGCAAATACAAATCAACTCGACCAACATTAACTTTCCATAATCTTGCATACATTTTACGGCCTGGCAAAGCTATTGTGATTGTTATGAAATTTCCATTTTCATCCCTGACAGGACTAATGGGTACCTTTGTAAAATCTTCAGGTTCATAAGCCACAATCTGATCTCCATAAACAGAAAGCATTTGTTTGAAATATCCATATCTGTATAAAAGACCAATTGCAGTAATATTTATATTGCTGTCACTCGCTTCTTTTAAATAATCTCCAGCAAGAATACCGAGACCTCCTGAGTATATTTTTAAAGAATCTTGCAACCCGAACTCCATACTGAAATACGCAATTTTAGGATCTCTAAAATCTTTCCTTGCCAAATATCCTTTAAGATGTTGATGAACAGACTTCAATCTTTGCAAAAATTCTTTGTCTTTTTCTAATTCCTGTAATCGACTAAAATCGACCATATCAAACAAAAGGATTGGGTTCCGACCACTCCTTTGCCACATTTCCGGATCTATTTCTTCAAACAATTCAATGGCAGGACAATACCAACTCCACCAAAGATTTTGAATAATTTCATTAAATAATTTAAGCTTATCAGGTAGATTTGACAATACAGTAATTCGGGTCCATTTTGGGGTATTGACTATTGGCCTTGGAATTTTTTGAACACGGGTAGTTTGAGTTTCCTTATCAAGTCCTTTATATCCCGCACGCTTTTCAACTTTATCGAGAGCTAACGAATATGCACTCCAATATTCATTAATAAAGTTCTTCCACAGGGCTATATTAGAAATATCAAATGCTTTATTAGTAGCCTTTTGTATTTCATCTTTTGATAAATTGGTGAATTTTACAATAAAATTAGTGATGTCATTCACAACATCAACATCATTAATATCATTGCGAGTAATTACTTTCAATCCATTCTCGGGCTCTTTGTAATGATCAATAACCCATTTCCCAAATCCTGCAACTGTAGTTGTAATGCTAGGAACATGGTATGCAAGACTTTCCAGGGGTGTATATCCCCATGGTTCATAATATGATGGAAATACGGTTAAGTCAAGCCCCATTAAATAATCGTAATAATGAAGGTTGAAAATACCATCATCGCCATTAAGATAAGAAGGAACAAAAATTACTTTAACCTTATTTTCTTTTGCATTCGTAAGATTTAGCTCTTTAAGTTTTTTCAGAATAGGATCATATTCTACATAATGAAGATTATGAGTAAGATAAGGCTCCGGAAGTGGCTCTGATATTTCTTCGCTAATATTTCTTTTTAAATCCTTTCTTGGGCCATAATGATTTGCCGGAATTAAAAACCATCCTATTACTTCTTTTTGCAAATCGTTTGAGCTATTTAGCTTGCCCAAAGAATCCAAAAATAAATCGATCCCTTTATTTTTGAACTCATATCTCCCGCTTATGGCAGTCATCACTACATCATCAGATAAAGAATAGCCCAACAGTTTTTCTGCTGCATTTATAATTTTTTTTCTTGAAGATGCTCTCTTTTCATCAAAAGTTTTACCAGTGGATACAATTGTATTATCAAATCCATTAGGGGTAATAATATCCGGTTTTTTACCGAGCAATTTCTCGCATTCATTTCCTGTAATGTCGCTTACTGTAGTAAAACAATCGGCATTAATGGCAGCACTCCTTTCAAGAGAATCTTTTGAAATTACGTTAAACATCTTTGCGACTTCAGCAGGATCGTATGTATCAATTTTATCGTAAAGAGGTTTATTATTACCAGCCAAAGAACGGCCTAAAACAGTAGCATGTGTTGTAAAAACTGTGGCTATCCTGGGCTGATTATGTTTTAAATATAAAACACCAGTCCCGGTCATCCATTCATGAAACTGGGCAATAATTTTCTCAGTAGACTTCATGTAATATTGGACAAAACTCTCAATAACTTTTCCTACGGCATAGCCAAAAAGTGCTGGTTCTGCATAATCCCATTGTCCGGAAATAGAGTCAAGCTTATACGTTTCCCAGAATTGGGTAAAAATTAAATCTTTTTGATTAATAAATTTTGTAAAATCAACGAGAACAACAACAGGTTTGCTGGGTATTTTCCATCTTCCGACTTTAATTCCCATTCCATCATTTAATGCCTCTGTCCTCCAATCTTTATAAAGTTGATTATCTTCTTCAAATTCTGGGTGATCAATATCATCACGAATAATATCGGGGCCAAACAGGATATATTTATCACCGAATTTTTGTACATACTCCAATGCTTTTGAAGTAACTACTGTATGAATCCCCCCTATCTTATTGCAGACTTCCCAACTTGTCTCAAACAGATAATCCGGTTGTAAAATATTTTCACTCATTTTTATTCAAAGTTTTTATTTATTACTATTCTGCCTAACTCAATTTTATTTTATAAGCTCTTGAAAGGCTATTTTTATTATTTTGATTTTACACTCTTAGATTGTCTTGTAGTTTTCTTTTTAGAGCTTGTTGTTTTTGTTTCATTCTTTGTTTTTCCCAGCTCAGAAGGTTCTTTAGATACTTTTTTCTCTGTAGTCTTTCGCTTTGTTGAAGGCCTGGCACTTCTTAACCTTTTAACTTCTGCATTTACCTTAGCTATTTGCTCATCTTTTTCTTTAATAATATTTGATAACCTAGCCAGTTCTTCATCCACATCGGAAATAGGTGTAGAAGCATTTAACCGTATGGTAAAATCGCTTAATACGTTCATATAATTTATATATGCATCATAAGGAGATTCATATGGATTAAAATAAGAATGGACATCACCATCAGAGAAAAATTTAGTACACATATAGTAAAAATGATCACTACTTTGAAGATACTCCCAATCCTGGATTAGATACATATCATCCGTATTTCTAATCCTGCTGCTTAGATCGTATAATTTATTAAATGCATCTTCCTGCAACTCATTCCCCAGCCATGCTGTTAAATCTCTTTCCTCATCAGCCCAGGAGATAGGGTGAGGAACATGAACTGATGATATAGGTTGTAATTTTTTTGTTATTTCAGATGGCGTACCAAATGTAAAATCAGAATTTTTAAATACTGTTGTTGGCAATGATTTTAAGAAATCGAAAATACCAGTATCTTCAGGTTGATGCTCGCCAAAAGTTTCATAATCCATAAAAATATTTACCGTTTCTTCTTCTAGTTCAGTATCATTGAGCCAGTCAACAAATTTTTCTGTTGTTAATGGGTATTCGCTCCATCCCTGGTTCGAAAACCTAAAAGCTATATCGTCTGACAGCTTATAATTTTTCAGAAGAATTTTCAATTTCGGTTCAAGTGCATTGCAGTACATATAATTAGGGCTTTTCCATCCCAAAATATGTTTTGCCCCTTCAGTGAGCATTGATTTAAAGCCCATCCTATGAACCATTGCCCCAATTTCATCTGAATATATTAACTCTGTATTTCTGAAAACCTGAGGACGTTTACCAAATAACGCCTCAATTTTATTTTGATGTTTAGTGACTTGATTTCTAAACTCTTCTTCGCTTTTCAAAGAAACCAAAGAGTGGGCATATGTCTCAGCCAGAAACTCAACACTATCCGTTTCTGAAAGCTCTTTAAAACTTTCCAGGACATCCGGAGCATATAATTCAAACTGATCCAAGGCTAATCCTGAAATTGAAAAAGCAACTTTAAATTTTGAGCCATATTCTTCTATTATCTCTTTTATAATTTTATTTGTTGGCAAATAACAGTTATCAGAGATCTTCCTTACGATAGATTCGTTCATATAATCATCATAGTAATAATGATCATTACCTATATCAAAAAAACGATATCTACGTAAGCGAAATGGCTGATGAACCTGGAAATACAGACAAATAGTTTTCATATAGTGTTTGTTTTCTTGTTTCGATTATGATAAAACGGAATGATAAAGGTTTTTAACTTTTAAAGCAGAATCTTCCCACTTCAAAGTTTCCACTTCAGCTTTTCCATGCTTCTTAAACATGTCAGAAATACCATTGTAATTCAGCACGGCATAAATTGCATCGGCCATACTATCAATGTCCCAAAAATCAACTTTTATGGCATGTTTTAAAATTTCAGAAACACCGGATTGATGTGAAATTATAACCGGGACATTGGATTGCATTGCTTCAAGTGGAGATATCCCAAAAGGTTCAGATACGGAAGGCATAACATACACATCGCTTAAGTTAAACATATTGTATACATCACTACCTGTTAAAAAACCAGTGAAATGAAACCTGTCAGAAATACGCAGGGTAGCAACCCTGGAAACCATTCGTTGCATCAGATCCCCACTCCCTGCCATAACAAATCTCACATTTCTCATAGATTGAAGCACTTTGTATGCTGCCTCTATAAAATACTCCGGCCCTTTTTGTAAGGTAATCCTACCTAAGAATGTTACTATCTTCTCGGAAACACCTTTTCGAAGTGTTAAATCTTGCTGCCTGGTAATCGGATCTACTGCGTTATAAATAGTAACTACCTTATCAGGAGAAATTCCATAGTTATTGATTATTGTATTTCGGGTAAGGTTACTAACAGCTATTATTTTATCGGCAGCTTCCATTCCCTGCTTCTCAATTTCATATACCCCGGGATTTACACTTCCCCCACTCCTGTCAAAATCAGTAGCATGTACATGAATAACAAGGGGTTTTCCCGATACTTTTTTTGCTGCTATTCCAGCAGGATATGTTAACCAATCATGGGCATGAATAATATCAAAATCATAATCAACTCCAATTACAGAAGCCACAACAGCATAGTTCGCTATCTCCTGGAATAAATCATTCCCATATTTACCAGTAAATTTAAGTCTCCCATTAAACTCTGTCTTTATGAGATACTTATTCTGTGTTTCTTTTTTACTCAATAAATTGAAATATTCTTCTGGAGTTACATATGGTATTATTCTGGAATTTACCTCGATAAAATTTATTTCTTTAAAGAAACCCTCATAATTTCTAACCCTGCTGCTAATTTCAACATTTTCCGCACCGATTATATTAACTGCTGACTGATCCTCATCTCCATAAGCTTTTGGCACAACAAAATGTATGTCCAGATCATCAAATTGCGACATACCTTTTGTAAGTCCATAACAGGCAGTACCAAGTCCTCCAGAGATGTGTGGTGGAAATTCCCACCCAAACATTAGTACCTTCATATTGTGATTTTTTTACTTTTTACCATTCATTTTATCAACAAGATCCAGTACTCGTAAAATTGCGGCAACACTTGGTGCGTATGAGATTGCCCCTTTCCCTTTATGCGGAGGATCTCCTTCATATAATTCTGAAAGTGTACCGATACTTCCTTCACTCATTTCCTTCTCAAAATCTGCAACTATCTTTTTAATAAATGAAATTCCAGACTCATTATGTATGGATAAATATGCTTCTGCAAAATGTTGGAATAACCATGGGAAGACTGCTCCTTGATGAATTGCAATCTCTCTCTCTTCCGGACTCCCATGATATCTCCCGTGATAATTCGGACTATTAGGTGATAATGTTCTCAGGCCACGGGGTGTCAATAATTCTTTGTGAGCAATATCAAGAACAGCTTTTTTCATTTCTTTGCTTAAGGGAGAGTATTGCATTGAGATAGCGATTACCTGATTTGCCCTTACTGTAAGATCTTTTTCATTATTTGAAAATGAATCTGCTAAATATTTTCTACGCCCATCCCAAAAAAGCTCAATAAATGATTTTTCAGCTTTCCTTGCAATTCCTTTTACTAAATTTGAAAACCTGGTATCGTTATTCCTTTCCGCCAACTCCGACATGAACATTAATGAGTTATACCACAAAGCATTAACTTCTATAACAAAACCTATTCTATTAAGAACCGGTTTACTATATAATGTAGAATCCATCCAGGTTAAAGCCGTGCCATACTCATAAATATTAATTAATCCGTTTTCCTCTAACCCAAATAAACCAGAAACGCCTTCCCGATAACATTTAAATATAGCTTTAATCGCTTTTTCATATTTTTCCCAAATTTCTGTATGGCTGCCCCCCTTCAGATAATACTGTTGAATATCCCATATAGCCCACAAAGGTATATCAGCAGATAATAATTCTGTGTCATGCTCCCGGACAGACTCTTTCAAGATACAATTTTTAAGCCTTTTTAAGTTGCTGTCTAACACCAACTTAAATAATTGACGATTACCTGTTGATAGTGTTAACCCAGGCAAAGCAATAAAGGCCTCTCTACGAACAGTACCATACCAGGGATAACCTCCTATAATCTGTGTTTCCTTTTCATTTTTTACAAAAAACTGATCTGCTGAGCCAATCAGACATTCTCTAAACGAAAATTTTGGAGGACGCTTATTTAATTCTGCCGTAAATTTTCTCTTCAATCCCGTTGGATTTGCTTCTTTCAAGCTCGCAGAGAAGATCACAGATTCTCCTTTTTTTAATGATAATTCAAAATATCCAGGGGTATAAAGGTCTTCTTTATAATCATAGCCTCTCTCTTGTTCTTTTAAATACTCAACGTTATAATACCAATCTGGCACTGGGACAAATTCAGGTTCTTTTGAGAATTGCATATTGAGATAGGGATATCCATCATACATTTTAGACTTGACCCCATTAGCTATATGACGAACTTTTTTATGTACAAACATATTGGATTTACTCAATTCATGAAAATTCCGAAAAACCAGAAATGGCTTGAATTGCATTATTACAGGGGAACTAGCTTCAAGCAATTCATATCTTATAAGAATCTGTTCTTCTTTTTCAACTAAAAGACTGGTTTTATTTAAAACTACATTTCCTACACGATATGTAATTTGAGGTGTATTTCCTATATTAAAATCACGAATATATTTATGTCCTTTTGGAATATAATTATCTCCCTGATATTTGTGTATCCCAAGATTAAAACTTTGTTCGTTTTGAACAACCGTTTCATCAAGTGATGACAACAGCACATGATGATTATTATCCAGGTTTGGAATAGGAGCAATTAGCAAACCATGGTATTTTCGTGTATTACATCCAACTAATGTCGTACAGGAATATGTTCCTGCCCTGTTTGTTCTTATTATTTCTTTGTTTAGAGAATACTCAAGATTGATTAGTTGGGACTTGTCAAACTGAATGTAACTCATAATTATAAGGTTGTTTTGGTTAATACATTATTAATCAGAAAAATAATTTTTATTTCGGGTTAAATTATTCATTAGAAAAGTTACGAATAAATTGTTTATACTGTAGCTAAAAATTAGAATTTATTTAGCTTTGAGAAACTTTTTCTATTTAAGTTTTCATAATATTAATTATAATTTGTTTGTTTTATTTTAAAATAAATTTCAAATTAAAACTGTTTTAAGCAACAATGAAACTATTTAACACTTCATTAAGGATTTTGTTTTTCATTTTATCACTTTTTTTTCTTGCCAGATGTTCAAATCCTGACACAAACTTTGTAATTCATGGATTTATAGAGAACGGAGCGGAAAAATACATCAAACTATCTCGCTTAACAACTAAGAATGAAATAACTGTAGACTCTATATCTATTAGCGAAAACAACAAATTTGGACTTAAAGGATCAACCGATCTCCCAACTTTTTTCACACTAACGCTAGATAATAAAAAAATCATCTATCTGGCTGTTGCTCCAAAGGATGAAATTGAAATTAAATCGAATGCAACTAATTTTGAAACCGAATACATCATTAAAGGTTCATTCGATTCTCAACTAATTCGAGACATGGTTATTAGCCAACAAAAAACTACCAGTCAGATGCAAGAACTTGCCGAACTATACAAAGACAGCATTGATCAACCTGATATTGAAAATATAATTAAAAGAAGGAATAAAAAAAGAGAGGAATTAATAGCTGAACAAAGAGAAAAAACACTTCAACTTATCAGAAACAATCCTCAATCAATTGCCAGCTTAATGGCCCTGTATCAATACCTGGATCCAAATACGCCTATTCTGGATCCCAAAACCGATTTCGATATTTTCGAACTTGTTGACTCAAACTTAACTCAATTATACCCAGAATCAGAAGCTGTTCAGACTTTAAATAAATGGGTAGTAAAAAATAGAATAAAAGGACAAAGTATTGGGATAAATGAACAAGCCCCAGAAATTGCATTACCAAACCCCCAAGGTGAAATTTTAAAGCTAAGCGACTTAAAAGGGAAATATGTTTTGTTACAATTTTGGGCATCATGGAATAAAGAAAGCCTGGACGAAAACAAATATCTGCAAAATGCATATGCAGCGTATAAAAACCAGCCTTTTGAAATTCTCCAGGTAAGCCTTGACAAAGACTCAGCTTCCTGGCATCAAGCCATCATAGATGAAAAACTTGACTGGCCCAACGTGAGCGATCTTCAATTTTGGAATTCTGTGGCTGCCAGGATGTATCATATAAAACAGTTGCCTTTAAATTTTCTTATAAACCCTCAAGGTGTTGTTATAGAAACAGATTTACGAGGAATTGAAATAGAACGTAAATTGAAGGAAATTTTTAATTAAATTGCGCCACATTTAATTCAATTTTAAAGTATGAAGATTTTAGCCAGAAATACAATTATCGCTATTTTAATCCTGTTGGCTGGATGCAGTAAGAAAAACTTTCAAATAGAAGGAACGGTTAAAAACGTTGAAAAAAATGAAACTGTCTACCTTGAAGAAGTTATTTTAAGTCAAATAAATATAATTGATTCAACAAAAATAAAAGGAGAAGGTAAATTTTCTTTTAAAGCGGAGTGTGAAAATACAGGCTTCTACCAATTACGAATAGACAATAAAATTTTTAGTCTTTTAGTAGAACCCGGAGAAAAAATAACAATCACCGGAGATATTGAAAACCCAAACAGCTATGATGTTGACGGTTCAGACGGAACATTATTAATCCAGAAGTTAAATGAAAGAATGGCTGAATCAAAAATTGAGATTGACTCATTGACAAAAGTATATCAAAAAGCAATAAATGATGGGGCCAGCAATGCTGAGATTGATACAATAAGTAAACATTACGAGTCTGTTATTGATGCTCAAAGGAAATTTAATACCGTTTTTATTTTAAATTTCTATAACAATCTTGCAAGTTTATATGCCCTCTATCAAAAGATTGATGACAATACCTATCTGTTTAACAGAAACAGGGATGTTCAATACTACAAAATATTATCAGACTCGCTATCAAAATATCACCCAACTTCCCCTTACGTTAAAGCATTACAACAGAATACCAAAGAATTTTTAGGAAAAATCAATATAAAAAAAATGGAAAAGATGGCCTCATCTGAAACATCTTTACCTGATATTAAACTTCCTACACCAGAGGGGGATACTATTGCTTTATCATCATTAAAAGATAAAAAACTCGTGTTACTGAGCTTCTGGGCTTCATGGAACAGCGCAAGCATACAAGAAAACCTAAAGCTTAAATCCTTCTATGAAAAATATAAAAACAAAGGATTTGAAATCTATCAGGTTTCTCTTGATAACAATAAAGAAGCATGGCAAAAAGCAATTAATTTCGATGAGCTGCCATGGATAAATGTCAGCGATTTATCTTATCCTAACTCAGAAGCAGCCGTAAAATATAATATTCAATCATTACCAACTCATTTCCTTTTGAGCAAGGATCAATCCGATATACTTGGAAAAAACCTTTCAAGCCGCGATTTAGAAAAAAGATTGTCTAATTATTTGAAATAATTATTTTGCCTGAAAAAACAAAGTACTATTTTGCTTCCGATGTTCATTTAGGTTTATACCCACCAGAAAGAAGTCGCGAGCGCGAGAAACTTTTTGTTGAGTGGTTAAATGAAATAAAAACAGACGCAAAAGAAGTTTTCTTATGCGGCGATATATTTGATTTTTGGCACGAATGGAAAAGAGTTGTACCTCGAGGTTTTACCAGAACACTGGGGACAATATCTTCACTAACAGATGCGGGTATTAACGTTCATTTTTTTACCGGCAACCATGATATCTGGACTTATGATTATTTACCAAAAGAAACCGGTGTTATTCTGCATAAAGAACATATCTCCCGTGAAATAGAAGGCAAAAAATTTTTTATTGGCCATGGTGATGGTGTTGGAAAAGGAGATACAGGATATAAGTTATTAAAAGGAATCTTTACGAATCCTATCCTTCAGTGGATGTTTAAGAGATTACATCCAAATTTTTCTATGGGATTTGGTCTGTCATGGTCAAAAAACAGTCGCTATTCGAAGGGGATCATTCCTGAAGAATTTCTAGGTGTAGATAAAGAATACCAACCAAAATTTGTAAAAGAAACGCTCCAAAATAACGAGTATTTCGACTTCTTTGTTTTTGGCCACAGGCATTTACCAATGGATATCACTTTTGGAGAAAAACCAAGGATGATAAATCTTGGAGATTGGATTAATAATTTTACCTACGCTGTTTTTGACGGAGAAAAAATGGAGTTAAAAGCTTTCAAAAATCAAAACTATCATGATTTTTTAAAGATATCGGTTGATATTTAAAATTTAACTTCTGGTTATTTCCAAAAATCACAGACTAACACATATTTTATATTTAGCTAAATAAGAAAAGTCCTCTCTGCGATTTAGAATATCTCAACAAACAATATAAAGAGAGGCTTACAAAAAGTAAACCTCTCAATTTTATAGATATTTTTTATTCAATTTCTATTGCAAAAGGCATGATTGCCTGTATTCCTTTATTTTTATCAATTCCTTTAAGACCTTTGATATAACCCGCTAATGCGCCAAAATTCCTGGTTAAAATCCTTGTTTGAGTTTCTCCGGACAGTTTATTTAAAACAGCTTCAAATGGGTCTTCCTGTTTTGGTAAAGAAACTATGCGATATTGTTCAACGCCTGTTTTCTCAACAGCAATATCAATGGCTGTATTTAATCCTCCTAAAACATCAACAAGTCCGAGTCTTTGAGCATCAATTGCATTCCACACTCTACCCTGGCCGATACTATCAACATAAACTTTTGAAATGTTCCTGCCATCAGAAACACGAGTCAAAAATGTATCATAAGTTTCTGCAACCATTTTCTGCATTACATCTTTCTCATAGTTAGTCATGGGCCTGAATGGAGTTAATAAATCAGCAGAAGGACTTGTTTTTACAGTCTCAATCTTAATGCCTAATTTATCATCCAACAATTCTTTTGCATTTGGAATAAGCCCCAAAACACCGATTGATCCGGTAATTGTATTTGGACAAGCAACAATTGTATCCGCACATGCAAGCACATAATATCCGCCTGAAGCAGCGTAATCTCCCATGGATGCGATTACTGGTTTCACTTCTGCTGCTTTTTCAAGTTCATGGTGAATAATATCTGATGCCAGGGCACTTCCCCCTCCAGAATTAACCCTAAAAACGATAGCTTTTACAGCAGAATCGTCCCTTGCTTCACGTATCGCTTTTGAAATTCTTTCTGAACTAATATATCCTTCTCCTTCGTTACCGACAACTACATTACCCTGGGCATAAACAACAGCTATTTTATCCTTTGCCAGTCCTTTATAATCTTTAGGTTTAGGAACTTTTTTGAAGCTTGATAATTTTATTTTATTTACTTTTCCTGTGCCAAGTTTTTCTTTTAAGATAAGCTCTACCTCATCTTTATACTTAAGGCCATCAACGATATTATTTTCAATAGCATAATCTAAATCAGCAAATGTACTTATCTCGTCTGCTGTTTTTTTAAGTAATTCTTTCGAAACACTCCTGCTTTCAGAAATTGATGTTAGGACATTATCCCAAATCATGCCTATAAATCGATTGATCTGCTCCCTGTTTTCAGGGCTCATCTCATCGTTCACAAAGGGTTCGATGGCACTTTTGAATTTTCCCATTCGTATTGCCTGAAATTCCACACCCAATTTTTTAAATGCTTCTTTATAAAACATTACCTGCGAGCCCATTCCATGAAATTCAAGCATCCCTTCTGGATTTACATATACCTCGTCAGCAACAGAAGCCAGATAATATGCTTTCTGTGAATATGAATCGCCATAAGCAACAATAAATTTTCCTGACGATTTAAAGTCAGCTAATTCTTCTCTTATTTCTTCTGTTGTTGCCCATGCGGCTTGCACATCCGATAAATCGAGAAAAATTCCTTTAATATTTTCATGAAGTTTTGCTTTATCTATATTTTCCAGGATTGAACTTAATCCTAATTGCCATTCTGCTTCAAGATTCATTGGATTGAAATTATCAAAGGGATCTTCCGATGCGCGATCAACAATTTCTTTTGAAAGGTTAAGTACCAATACTGAGTTAGCTTTTACCTCTACAGGATCATCCTGAGATGAAACAAAAACACTAACAACACCAATGAATATTAATACTAACAAAATTGATCCGAGGATAAAACCTAGGATAGAAGCGATTGTGAACTTAAAAAAGCTTTTCATTTTACTATTTTTTTATTGGTAAATGAACTTTGCATACTAAAAAATGCTTTGTTTCAGTCTATTTTATTTAAGAGGTTTAAATTTGGATAAAAATAATAAAACTTGTTTAGGTAAAATGTGATTCATGGAGAATATCTATATTTCTTTAGGCAGTAATTTAGGAGACAGGCAGAACAACCTTCTAGAAGCCTGTAAGTTAATCGAAAATCAATTGGGCAAAATAGAATTAATATCTAAAATCTATGAAACAGAACCCTGGGGATTTAATAGTTCCGATCAGTTTCTCAACCAGGTAATTTGTCTCAAATCTAACAAATCTCCTCAATCTCTTATGGGAATTCTTCTATCCACTGAAAAAGAAATGGGAAGAGAAAGAGGTTTGGAAAGATATAGTTCTAGAATAATTGATATTGATATCTTATTTGTGGGGCAACAAATAATAAAAACAGATATTATTGAAGCTCCTCATCCCCGATTGCATGAACGAAAATTTGTATTAATTCCTCTAAACGATATCGCACCCGATTTTATACATCCTGTACTTAACAAGAGTATAACTAAGCTTTTAAATGATTGTGATGATAACCTGAAAGTGAAAATTTTTGAGGGATAATGAAATAACCTCCTAAATCCTCCTGAGGGGCTACTCTTTATACATAAGTTAAGCCCCTAAAGAGCTAAAATCGCACGTTTAATTTTAGATTTCTTCCGTCCTGTAAGGACAGAATTGTAATAGGCAGGCATTTAAATGCCTGCTACAAAATGCAAACTTTCCGCTCATCCTGATAGGGATAGAATGATACCATGCACGATGATTCATTCTAGGCCTACGGCCTGAAGGGATAATATGCGGATGCTTTTCACAGGCACTAAAGTGCCTGCCTATTAGTAGATAGCCCCTAGAGGACATAAAAAATCATAAAAATTAAAAATTGTTATATGATCAAAACGGTATCATATCCCATAATATAAAAAAGATATGTATAAAGAGTAGCCTGAGGGGAGGCCTTTAAGAATACAGCGCTATAACTAAAAAATATCAAGTAAAATCTAATTCAGGAAACACTAATTATGTTTATTACCTCATTTTCTCTTTTTCCATTTCTACATCCATTTTCTTGCTTTCCAGTACAGCTGAAGCGTGTCGATAATAGTGCCCACGTAAATCATTCGAATATTTTGTTAAAATTTCCTCGCCAAGACCATTTTTATCCCCACATTTAAATAAAGATCTCGCCAAGACAATTTCTTTTAATGAACTATTCCTATTGTTCGTATTCTCTGGATCATTATCAACCTGTTTTTTAGCCTCTTCAATCGTTGTTGTAGCATATCCCTGAACATCGGGTAACTGAAGTAAATCATAAACTACATCTGCTCCTTGCACATTGCCTATTTCCTCCATAGCAACCGCGACAGCCCTGAAATGAGAAAATTCACTCTCTGTTTTTAATTTTTTTGAAATCTCTGCAATCACAGGAATAGCTTCTTTTTCTTTTGTTTTTCCTAAAGCAATAATATAACTATCCAATAAACTCATGCTGAGGCCAAACTGTCCCATTCCCCGGTAGTTCCATCCATCATCCCATTCATTATACGTTTTTATTTTTTCAGATAATAACTTCCATCCATCACTAATGCCCATCATACCTAAGATATAGGCATATATGAATTTATCATCTGAATTTTGTTCTTTTTCAAATTTATCCTGAAGCAGCGGTACAGCTTTTTTGGGATGCCACAAAAGAATTTCCAGTCCTTCAAAATTATTTGTAATTGTTTCAGCTGCATGAATTATTTTCTCGTCAGGCAACGGATAATTATCCTTGTGTGTTAAAACTTCCTCTTCCAGGTTTCCAATTTGGACAAGGTATTTTTGCACTTTTTTAATATCTGCTTTTCTGATGTTGAAATCTCCTGCTGCTGCCAAAGCCGCTGAATAACCTACGGCATAACCCTGATTCTGGATACAGGCCTGCATACGAATTACCGGCATGGCATCACGATGAGCACTTACCCCAAGTCCTGTTACAATGATTCCTTCCATATTTCTTGGCAGTAAGCTTCTAAACGGAACATAAGCCAAAACCTTAATGGATGCCCCTTCTGGTGGTTTAAGGCTAAAAAATGGATCTACCGTAAACCCATGGGTATCAAATGAACTTTCGTGTATAGAAATAGTATCGGGATAGGTTCTGGTATTATAAATATCAAGAACAGAAACTTCGAAATCACCGATAATTCTTCTTCGCTCACGCGTTTGTAATAATTTTCCAACATCGTACGCATCGTTATATTTATCCTTTGCCAAAATAAATGAACGCCATACGTCCAAAACATCGCTATCATCCATAAAAGTCCAATCGCTGTTTTTATAATTTTCGTCCGGCTGATAAAAATGAAGTCCAGCCCCCTGCACAGCTATATGGTTTCCATCTGTATATTTGTAAGGAGCACCGGCAGCTATAGCAACATCAGCACTTCCTGTTGAGTCGATAATTGTATGAGCCATTACTACTCCACGTCCAAAAGGAGTTGCTACAACTACACCTTTTACTTGATTGCCATCAACGAAAGCACCACAAGCCAGACAACCAAACCAGATCTCTCCTCCGGCATTAAGCATTTGTCTGCGAAACCATTCCATTTTCCAGTTTTTATCCCAGCCATCTTCCCTGTTTCCTTTTTGTTCAAATCCTTCTCCAATATCAATAACACCTTTATCAATTTCAGCAGTGAATCCTTTCTTATATCCATGATAATATACTCCGATTAATCCCATGGTTCCTTGTCCTCCCAGGCCATGTAGATAATCAATCACAAGTGTTTTTGCTCCATGACGGGCTGCCCCAATTCCCGCGGGGGCTCCTGAAGTTCCACCTCCAATAACAACTACATCATAATTCCCCAGAATTGGAAGTGTATCAAGTTCTGAGGGAATAGTTCCTTTATTCAAATTTGGACGCAGATTCTCCAAAATCTCACCAACATCTCCCTTGATCTGATTTGACTGATTGTTACCTGGAACCTTTACCTCTTTAAGAACAGCAATACTTTTAGCTGATTCTGACGCAGCTTTTCCTATTCTTTCTCCCAAGGCTATTAAATTTGCAGGTTTTAACAAATCTTTTGCAGCATTCCTACTAATATCTGCACATCCACCAAGCACATATATCCTTTCCTCCTTCTTCGGTCTAAACACATCAAGTTCAACCGTATGAATATTGATAGAATCATCCTTTAATCTTTTAGTTCCATGCATATTATCTGGTGGAACTTGAAAAATAACATCTCCGGAATCTACTTGTTTAGGATCCCATGCTGCCGAACGTAAAATTTGTTCTGCCTTAGCAAATGAATCATAAGAATCATCAGCCATGTTAATTTCCAAAGAAACCTCAAATGCATCATATTTTTTATCTCCCGACAGAACAGGAGTTAACATCTTTTTACTATTTAATCCAGCCATCTTTTCTGGCTGATTACCAACAACAATAAACTGAAATTCCTGTTTTCCCGAAGGGTACGCCGTAAATTGTGTTCCTGCCATACGTACAAGTGATGCTCTTGGGGTAGCATCAATAATTGTTTTCGCTTTTATTGCTTGTCTTCCTGAACGATTTACAATTACTACCCCGGCAGTTTTGTTTGCTTCATCAAAAAGCAGATCTGTAATATAGCTACTGTATAGGTATTCTACACCGTTTTCCAGCAACTCGTCATCGAGTAGTTTTTTCACTTCAAGAGGAGTAAGAATACCTTTGCGTTCAAAAATTTTCTTTGCAACAGGTGCAGATAAATCTTCAACATCATTCCAAAAACGGTATGTCCCGCAAATATCTTCCCCCAAATATGGATCATAACAAATCAAAAAAACTTTTGCCCCTGCCAACGAAGCTGAAACGGCTGCTTGTACTCCTGCGGCAGAACCACCAGCTACTAATACATCAACTTCTTCAATTATTGGGATATCTCTTGCTGTCTGAGGACAAAATAATTCTAAATTATCTGTATTTATATAATTCCCACTTGCATGCAGAAAACCATAATTTGAAATAAATGTTGCTCCAAAGGCTGTTGAGCGAATAAACTTTCGCCTTTTCATAATTGTTTTGTTATTAAAAAGTAGTTTATGAATTTGAATTGTCTAATCTAACAAGAAAAATCAAGATAATTACCTGATAAAATTCGTTTTTCTACATTAACCTCTTTATTAAAAAGATAAATCCAGGCAGGCTTTATTTCTCCATCAGACAAATAAATATCTTCAATCTTTCTTAAGTATAATGACTCGCCTAAATTTTCCGGGAAATAATCTTCATAGACATCAAGCTTCTGAATTGAAGCTTCAAAATCAGACAATAAAAATAATTCGCCATAAATCTTATCCTGAGGATTTTGACTTCTTATTACCCCGGGATAATTATCAATTTCATACATTCTACCATTTATAAATCCTTCACAAATATATTTTCCAAAGTCTTCCAAATTAATTGGTGCATACCCCGTATATTTTTTCATTAATGTCCCGTAAACAAAAAGATAATTATTCATCGTCTTTTATTGTAGATTTAACAATTCGATATTTACAAACGTTTCTTTCTAAAGAAAAAATTTTACTCATCAAAATGCAATATTTAAGCAACAGGTGAGTCATAGTAATAATAACATAATTTAAGTTTAAAATATAATACATGGCGCGTATATTCTTTGTTATTTCAACCCTTGTTCTAATAATTGATTTAATTACATTTCGTTCCTTTTATCGATTTTACCAAAACACCAATGTATTAACAAGCAGGTTGATTACTATCTCTTATTGGTTAATCCCGATAATAATTATTTCATATGCAGCTTACATCGCATTTGCTAATCTGGATGTAAAAACGATGATGATTAACAATAAATATTACTTCCTTGTAAGCATGATGGCTATTTTTTACCTGCCAAAACTAAATTTTTCTGTTTTTGTCATTATTGATCAAATCATAAATTCCATTGTCTGGATAATTAATAAAGTATCGGAAGCAAACTTATCATTGGCAAAACCGGGAATTATTCTTAAGGTAGGGCTAACATTTACAGCTTTCCTATTTATTGCTGCTCTTCAGGGGGTTATCTGGAATAAATTCAATTTTAAAACTGAACATGTGAAACTTGAAGTAGAAAATCTCCCTAAAGAACTTGAAGGTGTTCGGTTGGTACAAATTTCTGATTTTCATATCGGTAGTTTTTGGAAACACGAAAAACAGGTTGACAAAGCTGTTGAATATATTAATAATCTGGAACCCGATGTCCTCCTTTTTACAGGTGATATGGTGAATAACTTTTCTGATGAAGTAGTACGTTTTCTGCCAACTTTAGAAAAACTTAAAGCCAAATACGGTAAATATTCTGTATTAGGAAACCATGATTACAGCGAATATTTCTCGTGGAATGACAAACAGGATAAATACAACGACACAAAAAAATTGGTTGAATACCAGAAAGAGATCGGGTTTAACATGCTTCTTAATTCACATGACACAATAAATATTGATGGGAAGAAACTTGTTATTGCAGGTGTTGAGAACTGGGGAGAGCCTCCATTCCCCCAGTATGGAGACATTAAAAAAGCGATACCTGACAGTGTCCAGTCTGATTTCACCGTGTTACTTAGCCACGATCCTTCTCATTGGAAAGCAGAAGTTATAAATTATAAACATATTAACTTGGTACTATCGGGCCACACGCATGGAATGCAAATGGGAATCCTAACTCCCTGGTTTAAATGGAGCCCTGTTAAATACAGATACAAAGAGTGGCATGGATTGTACGAACAGGATGGACAATACCTTTATGTTAACAGAGGAATTGGTTTTATTGCTCTTTCTGGTAGAATTGGTATGCCTCCTGAAGTAACTGTTATTGAATTAAAAAGAAAGGCTTAGCAAATGCTGATAGGTCTTCAGGTTTTGCTAACCACAAGATGTCATTCATGATCAACATCCAATTATCGGTTGGTTTAGCACTTATTTAAAAAGTATTGGATAAAAATTATCCATTAACTACGAATTAAAGATCACCTCATACAAATCTTCCACCTCCCTGGCAAAATAATCAGGTGAAAACGCCATTAAATCCGCTTCGTTTGAAAACCCATACCCAACAGCAATCGACTTTAGCTCAATATCTCTTGCCCCCTGTATATCATAATGTGTGTCACCGATAACAACTGTTGTTTCTTTGTTCAATCGGTTTTCTAAAACAGCGCGTTCTATAATATGAGTTTTTCCTGCTTGCTTCTCGTCATAACTAGTCCCGTAAAGTTTTGCAACGTACTTATCCATATCAAAATGAGAAATAATACGTCTCGCATAATCTTCAAGTTTGGCTGTTGCCACGTAAACATTAGCATTGGAACAAGAAAGTTCTTCCAATAAATCTATGATGCCAGCATAGGGCATGTTTTCCATCCATCCGCGGTCGTTATAATAATCCCGGAAAAGACGTACTGCTTGTTTCACCTCTGCATCGTTCATCCCAAAAACCTGTTCAAAACCTTTTTGTAGCGGAGGGCCAATAAATCCGGCTGGCAAATCGTCAGGGATCCCTGATGCATTCATCTGTTCCAACGCGTAAACCAACGAGTTAAATATTCCTAACCTTGAATCGGTTAGTGTGCCATCAAGGTCAAATATATAATTCTCAAAAAGCATATTTTAAATTCTAATTTTTTACGAAGATAGGGCTTTCGTCTAGAAAAGAGAGAATTCTCTTTTCTTAAAAAAAGAATCCTTACAATAATTACGTTGTGCTGATGCCTCAGGAATTAGTACTTTTGAGACGTATATTTTAACAAAGTGTTTTTATTAAAAATTAAATAACCATGAAAAAATCAAGTTTAATCATTATTATGTTATCCTCTTTATTATTTGAAAGTACAATAAATGCGCAAGATTGGCCAAACCTAGAGCGTTACCAAGATAAAAATGCAGAACTTTCTGTGCCCACGAAGAATGAGAAAAGAGTTGTATTTATGGGTAATTCAATTACCGATGCATGGATAAACATCCATCCTGAATTTTTTGAAGGAAAACCTTATGTAGATCGTGGAATAAGCGGCCAGACAACACCTCAAATGTTGATCCGTTTCAGGCAGGATGTAGTAGACTTAAATCCTGCTGCGGTTGTAATTCTTGCCGGAATTAATGATATAGCTGGAAACACAGGGCCTTCTACCCTTGAAATGACAATGAATAATATAATGTCAATGGCAGAAATTGCAAAGACAAATAAAATTAAAGTGGTATTATGTTCTGTTTTACCTGCCAACCAAATTTCCTGGAGACCTGAAAAAAAACCAGCTGATGATGTAATAGAATTAAACAAGATGATAAAATCATATGCCCAATCACAAAACATCCCTTATGTTGATTACTATTCTGCAATGGTTGATAATGAAAAAGGGCTAAAAGAAAAATTAGCAAAAGATAGTGTTCATCCAAACCTAGACGGTTATAAAATTATGGAACCTATTGTTGAAGGAGTATTAAACAAAATACTATAAAACAAAAAACCCTTGAAAACTTTTATTTTCAAGGGTTTTAATTTATTTTAAGCAGTCCGTAGGGGAATCGAACCCCTGTTACCAGGATGAAAACCTGGCGTCCTAACCCCTAGACGAACGGACCATTTTTTGTTCTCCTATTGTTTAGGGACTGCAAAAGTAGTATTTTTTTTATTCCGACAAAAAAAAACGCAAAAATATTTACCATTTTATGTCAAAAATTGTTTTTCTGTCTCCTCTTGTCATCGATTCAGGAAAAGTTATTTCCACATTATCACATCCTGAAATTTCTAATGCCCTTTCTATCCATCCCGCAATTCTTGCTTGAGTAACAACACAGGTCTTATCTATACCATTACTTTCCAGATGCAATTGCAGTGAATTATTCGAGGTTGATGCTGTTGATAATGAACAAGGCCTGTAATACGTTGAGAAAACTCTACTTGCCCTGGAAATAATAAAAGAAGGGGAAGATGCTTTTACAAAAAATTTATAAATCCCTTTTAAAGCTATTTCTGCACTATATCTGCCAGATTCCCATGCTGCTTTTTCTGTGTCTCCATAGAAAAAAAGTTTGCCCATGGTTACAGTAGGTTTTACAGTTGCTTTTTCAACATCATACCAATCTGTTGGTAAAATAGGCCCCATCATAATTTTTTGTGTGTCTTTATCCAGGTTGTCAAACCATTCCTTATACCTGGTATCATAGTTTAATTTAACGTAACTGGAAATAGACTTAACAGCTGTACCTTTAACTTCCATAACCTTGAATAATTAGAGTGTTTCTTAAAAAAATTGCCTTAACAAATCTATATCGAGATCTGAGAAATTCCCAGAGCTCATAAGTAATAGAATTGTATTCTCATACGTGCAGGACGTTAAATAGTTTTGTAATTCTGTTAAATCTTTGTAAACTATAAGTTTGTTGTTATTGAAGGCTTTAAGAACATTATATGTTGAAAGAGACTCGAGCTTTTTGTGTCTAATTACATTTTCATTAAAGTAAACAATGGGGATATCTGCATCATCCATGCTGCTATTGTATTCAGGGAGAAAATCCATTTTTAAGCTGCTAAAAGTATGAAGTTCCAGACAGGCAATTAGATTTTTTTCAGGATATTGTTCTCTTACACTTTTAATAGTGGCTCTTACTTTTGATGGAGAATGGGCAAAGTCAATATATAATTTTGATGTTTTTCCATCTTCAACCAATTCGAGCCTTTTTTTCGTTCCCATAAATTCTGACATGGCCTCATAGAATTTCTCCTCAGGGACATTCAATTTTTTGCAGATATGGTATGCACCCTGGATATTTTGAAGGTTATGCGAACCAAATATCTTTAATGGATACTCTTTGTTATTATTTATTAAATAGGTTGAGCCATCCTTTACTTTTGCGGTATGTGCAGTATAGCCTATTGTAGTAATATCTTTTCTCACATTTTCAGCTATTTTTGATAAGTTGCTGTCTCCATCATAATGAACAAGTGTACCGTTAGGTTCAATTAGTTCGGTGAACTTCTTAAACTGTTCAACATAAATATCAAAAGTTGGAAAAACATTAATATGATCCCATGCAATGCCTGAAATCAAGGCAATATTTGGTTTGTAAAGGAAAAATTTAGGACGCGGATCAATTGGTGAAGTAAGGTACTCATCGCCTTCGATAACCGCAATTTCAGAATCAGGAAAAAAATCTACCATGGTTTCGAATCCCTCAAGTTGAGAACCAACCAGGTAATCAAAACTAATCCCAGCATATTTCAATACATGCATAACCATGGCAGTGATGGTTGTTTTTCCGTGGCTACCACCAATAACAACACGAGTTTTATTTTTTGTTTGTTCATAAATAAATTCAGGAAAAGAATAGATTGGAATATTTAATTCTTTTGCTTTTAACATTTCAGGATTATCCTTTCTGGCATGCATGCCTAGGATTATCATATCAAGTTCAGAATTTATTTTTTCCGGATACCAGCCAAAATCAGTTGGAAGCAAACCATATTTCTCTAGCCTACCTTTTGATGGATTAAAAATTTCATCATCAGAACCTGTAATTTTATAACCTTTTTTATGTAGGGCGATGGCCAGGTTATGCATTGCAGCCCCGCCTATTGCAATAAAGTGTATATTTTTCATAATAAATTTTCTGTTATATTTTTTCGATTTGAAACGTTATTAATTTACTAATTTAAGAATAAAAAAGGTTGTGTATAGGGCTCATAACATGTTATGAAATAAATTTATGAATAATGATTTTTCTTTAAATTTGTTATCAACTTAAATTCTAGACAATAAAATGAAGCACAGTTCTTTCAATATTGTATCGTTTTATAGAATGTTTTTTTTCTGTAGTGCAATTATTATTTCTGTGTTACCATCATTTACCCAGGATTTGGATGAAGAATCAACAAATATCTTTTTAAAAGATACTTCGAACGTAAAAATTTTCAGATTGAATTTTAATAGTCGTAAGTCAGATTTTTGTCCTGTTTTTTATAAGGATGGTATAATTTTTTATTCAAATCGGGAAAAGTCGGAGAAAATACCTTCTGGTTTCATCAGTAATACAAATGCTGATATTTTTTTTGTAAATATCAAAAATGATTCTTACTCAGACCCTGTTTATTTTAACGAGTTAATTGGTTATGTTTACTACGAAGGAGCATTCACTTTTTATAATAACGATAATAAAATGTTGTTGAGTAAGTATACATCTTCACTGAGTGGTAAGATCAAAGAAAAAGATAAACTTAACGGATTACGCATTTTTAATTCGGATATCGATACTTCTTCAAATAAATTGTATACACTGGATATGCTTTCATTTAATGTCCAGGGGTTTTCATCCATGCACCCAACAGTATCGTCCGATGGTAATACAGTAATTTTTGCATCTGATCTTTCTGATGGAAATGGTGGTACAGATTTGTACATAACCAAACAAAACAGAGGTTTTTGGTCACCTCCTGAAAATATGGGAGACAGGATAAACAGTCAAAATGATGAATATTTCCCATATTTGTTTCAAGACTCTATTTTAATTTTTACTTCAAACAGGCCAGGAGGAGTTGGAAAATTTGATGTGTATATAACAACCTTGAATAATACTTCAGCACCTTTAAATCTTGGAACTCCTATTAATTCGGAGGAGGATGATTTTTCTTTAATAATTTCTGCTGATGGAGATTATGGGTACTTTTCTTCAAATCGAGAAGATACAAGCCAGGAAGATATTTATCGGTTTGATTTGGATTTTGGTTCCATACAAGAACTTGTTAAAAGCGTTTTTTATGATGATGAAAAAAAAGAAATATATGACGATATAGTTGAACCGGTGGATATTTCTTTAAACCTGGATGAAGGAACACAGAATAAAACGGACGAATCGATTGAAAGTGTTTCTAAAGAAAATAAGCAACCGATCCAACAACAAGAAATGGAAATAAAACATCAAAATAATTTAGTTTACAGGGTACAAATTGCTGCCAGCAAGAAACAATTATCAGAAAAAGAATTAAAGCTAAAATACAAAGGGTATAATCCGGTTTTAATGTTTCAGGAGGAAGGATGGCATAAATACTATATTGGAGAATTTGACAATTATTTTGTGGCTGATAAGTTCAAAAAAGAATCAGGTGTTAAGGATGCTTTTATTGCTGCTTATAAACAAGATGAGAAACTAATATTGATGGATGCAATCCGGGCTCAATATCAGGAAGTAAGAAAAGAATATAAATCGATTAATAAAGATATACCGGGTAATTGGGAGATTATTGAGCAACAGGAAATATATTTTGATCTTAACTCTTTTGATGAGTCAAATAAGATTAGCAGTCTGCTAAATGAGATTGTTAGTTTAATAGATAAGGACATAAATTATCAATTAGCTATTTTTGCATTCGCAGATTATTGGGGAAGTTCTGATTATAACCTGGCTCTTTCAACAGAAAGAGGGAGAACAATGAAAAACTATTTTGTTGGTAAGGGTATATCTGAAAATAGGATTATAATCAGGAGTTATGGCGAGAAATATAGCGGAGATAGAGATACGACACCCCTTGAATATAGTAGTCTGGAAAATGAAATAGACAGGAAAGTTGAATTTATTATTTACAAAAAAAGATAGATGGAAATATTTTCTTTTAACACAGGAAATTTGAGATTGGATGGAGGAGCGATGTTTGGTGTTGTTCCTAAAGTTTTATGGAATAAAGTTTACGAAGCAGATGAGAATAATTATGTAACGCTTTCAATGCGTAGCTTGTTAATTATTGATGGAGATAAAAAGATAATTATCGATGCAGGAATGGGAGATAAACAGGATGAAAAGTTTTTTAGCCATTATTTTATCAGCGAAGCCCGGACATTCGATGAAATTTTAAAAGAAAGAAACTTAACTGTTAATGATATAACAGATGTTGTTTTTACGCATCTTCATTTTGACCACTGCGGTGGTGCAGTTCAGTATAATGATGAACGAAAAGCCGTTTTAACATTTCCAAATGCAAATTATTGGGTAAGTAAAGAACAGTGGTATGCTGCAGTTTATCCAAATGCGAGGGAAGAAGCTTCATTTTTAAAAGAAAATATACTGCCGATTGAAGAAAGTGGACATCTTCGGTTCTTGGCAAATGGATATAAGTTAACCGAAAATATTGAGATTAGGACTTTTGTGGGACATACAGAGGGACAAGCAATTCCTTTCATTACCTATAAAGGCCAAACCATTGTATACACAGGCGATCTTATTCCTGCTGTTGCAAATATTCCATTAGCATGGCTAACTGCGTATGATATGAAACCCATTGAAGGATTGGAAGAAAAAGAAAAATTCTTAAATGAAGCAGTTGAAAATAACTATGTGTTGTTTTTTGAGCATGATATTTACCAGGAATGTTGTACCCTAAAATCAACACCGAAAGGGGTACGTGTTGATAAAACTTTTTCTCTTGAAGACTGGAAGAAAGAACTTAATTAAAGCTTAAAACCTCCGAAATAAATTCGGATGTGGATCATTTTTTTTGCAGTTGCAAGTATTACAATAGCAGAAAGTTAAAAGTCTAAAGCTCTAAGCAAATGCTTTTGACTTTCTGCTTTCATTTTTCTGTTTATCACAAAATTATTTATTCATAGCCCTATATTTTTCAAATACATCGTGGATAGCCCCAAATGAGTTTTGAAGTAGAAAATCAACTTCAGGTTCGTTAACCCATCTGGCTTCAGCAATATCTTCTTTTTCCTGGGGAATAAGTTTTTCTTCTTTTTTACTTTTCATTAGGTACCAGCTTGTATCTTTAATAACATAATCTGTTCCTATTTGATAAGTATGATAAGTATCACAAATTTTATCTACCAGCTTTAGTTTAGTTAAACCTGTTTCTTCCGATACTTCTCGAAGAGCAGTTTCTGCAATACTTTCGTTTTTTTCTGCCTTACCTTTTGGTAAATCCCATTTTTCTCTTCGATAAATCATAAGGAATTGTTTTTCCTTATTGATAACCAATCCCCCTGCAGCAGAAATATTTTTAAACAACGAAAAAAATGTTTTTTTTAGATATGGAACATCGTTATAAACAACAGCCATGTTTTTAATGGAATTGTTTTTAAAATGTTCTATAGTCTCTTCCAGGTTTATCCTGTTTGTAAAAGGATGTATTACCTGGTATATATTTATCTCTTCTGTAGGTACTTTATCAGTGAGAGTTATGAATCGGTCGTTAAAAAAAACTTTATACATTTGCGCCATGAAAAATTTTGAAAAAGAAATAGCTTCTTATTTATTGCAAAGTAAAGCAATAAAGTTAGAACCAACAAGCCCTTTTACATGGGCTTCTGGATGGAAATCACCAATATATTGTGATAACAGAAAAACGCTTTCTTTTCCTGAGATAAGAACAAAAATTAAAAATGCGTTTGTTGAAGTTATTAAAGCTAATTTTCCAGAGTGCAAAACAATAGCTGGAGTTGCAACAGGGGCTATTGCTCAGGGCGCATTAATTGCTGACGAGATGGATCTGCCATTTATTTATGTCCGTTCCAAAGCAAAAGGGCATGGCATGGAAAATATGATTGAAGGAGTTTTTTCTAAAGGCGATAAGGTTGTTGTAATTGAGGACTTGGTATCGACAGGAAAAAGTAGTCTAAATGCAGTTGATGCATTAAGAAATGCAGGGGCTGAAGTACTAGGGATGGTTGCTATTTTTACGTATGGATTCCCTGTTGCTGAAGAAAACTTTAAAGAAACTGGATGTAAGTTGTTAACGTTAAGTAATTACAATGCTTTGCTGGAACTTGGTCTGGAAACAAAAACAATTGATGCAGATAAAATGGAGCTTCTTAAAGAATGGAGAAAGTCTCCTGAAACCTGGGGAAAATAAAATAAGATGAAGATTGAAAGCCGAATAGGAAAGATTCTAAATAACGACGAAAAAATATATCGGTTTATATCGAACTTTAACAATTTCAAGAATTTTATACCAGCCGATAAAGTTTCAGATTTTGAATCAACAGAAGAAACCTGCAGCTTTGCTGTTTCCGGCATTGGAAAAGCTGGCTTAAAGATTATTGAGAAAGAACCCAATAAACTGATAAAAATTGCTAATGATGAAACAACTCCTATGAGTTTTTTTCTTTGGATTCAGTTAAAGCAAGTTGCAGAAAACGATACAAGGATTAAAATAACAATTCAGCCTGAAGTGAATATGATGATGAAGGCTGTAGTTAAGAAGCCATTAAAGGAATTTGTTGATAAACTTGTTGATCAAATTGAAACTTTTCCTTTTAATAATGTTTAAGAAATAAAAAGATAAGATATGAGAATTACTGGAATTACTTTACTGATCATTCTATTCTTGGTTAGCTGTGGTAGTAAAAATGCAAAGATTGATAATTCTGAACCCAAAACAGAAAAATCTATTGAGGTTAAAGTTGGGCTGGATATTGGCGATCAAGCACCAGAACTTGAGTTTAATACAGCAGATGGAACTCCAATAGCTTTATCGTCCTTAAGGGGTAAAATGGTCCTTATTGATTTTTGGGCAAGCTGGTGCCCTCCCTGTAGAAGAGAAAATCCAAATGTTGTAAAAGCATATAACACTTACAAAGATTCTGAATTTATTAATGGAGATGGTTTTACAGTTTATGGAGTTTCTTTTGATAATAATAAAGAACTGTGGCTTCAGGCTGTTGAAAAAGATGGCTTAATCTGGGAAAGCCAGGTGAGCGATTTGAAAGGATGGAGCTCAAAAGCAGCTGAGATTTATGATATCTCAGGAATTCCTTCAAACTTCTTAATTGATGGGGATGGCGTTATTATTGCTAAAAACCTGAGAGAAGAAGCACTTCATGATATGCTTAAGAATGAGCTGAAAAATTAATTATTCTAATTATAGGAATATTCAGCATAAACAGATCTTAGGGAAACATCTGTCCTATCAAATAGAAACCAATATGGTTTTATTTTTAGGATCTCTATTATTACCATCAACTTCGTCTCCCTTTGTGCCCTTCGTGGTTAAAAATCTTAAACCGCAAAGGGCACAAAGAATCGCAAAGAAAATTTCTTTTTTTGATGTTTATATCGCACTAGCTATTTAATATATTTTCAACCTGCTCCTTCGGCACCGAACTCTTCTCTGCAATAGCCTCAACACTCATCCCCTCCTTATACATTCGTTTAATAAAGGTTGGAATGGATTCGCCAATTTCTACAAGGTTATTATCCGGATCAAATACTCGAATGGTTTTTTGTCCCCAGGATTCTACATGGAAATCATGTAAAACAGGTATATCAAGATCTTTTATGGTTTTGTAGATAGCATCAAAATCTTCGGTTTCAAAACAGATTTCGAGGTTCCCGTTCTGTTTCTCTCTTTTCCATTTTTGGTTAATAAGGTGATCGTCGTTTACAGCCCAAAGAGCTAATCCACAGGAAAATATTTTACAAGCTCCGAAATCATCTTTTATCTCAAGTCCCATTAAGTCTTTGTAGAATTTTTGGGAAGTTTCAATATCTTTTACAAATAAAACAGAAGAAGAAAAGAATGTTTTTGACATGGTTTAATTTATTTTAAGAATAAACTTTGCGTCCCTTTGTGCTCTTCGTGGTTAAGATCTTAAACCGCAAAACACACAAAGAGACGCAAAGAAGATTTTTCTATAAGTTATTTTCTACAAAAGCTCCAAACTTAGAATATTCTTCGTAAAGCTTTTTGTATTTCTCAGCATTTTCAGGGATGGGTTTGTATTCTTTTTCGAAACCACTACCCATTGCTTTTTGTGCATCTTCAAAATTATCATAAACACCACCTACCACACTGGCTGCCATAGCAGAACCCAGTGCGCATGTTTGCTCTGAGGATGCTACAAGAATAGGCATGTTAAGCACATCAGCAACAATCTGCATAACAAATGTTGATTTTTTGGCTACACCTCCCAATGCAATAACGCCATCAATACGAATACCTTCATCAATAAACCTGTCAACAATCTTTTTAGATCCAAAAGCAGTTGCTTCCACCAATGCTTTGAAGATACGAGGTGCATCAGAACCTAATGTGAGTCCCATAATAGCACCTTTTAAGTTTTGGTTTGCATCAGGAGTTCGACGACCATTCATCCAGTCGAGAGCAATAATTCCGGTTTCTTCCAACGGAATATTAGCTGCCTGTTTTGATAAAACAGGAATCATCTTATCTGCTATTTCTTCAATTAACTTTTCTTTGGTTGCTTCATCAACAATACTGCTTTCTGCAAGAATCTGTTGTGTAGGCCACATCAAAACTTTTTTAAACCAGGCATAAATATCACCAAATGCTGATTGTCCTGCTTCAAGCCCAACCAAACCTGGAGTAATTGATCCATCAACCTGGCCACATATACCTTTTACAAGATTTTTACCTACTTCGTTTTCAGGAGCAATTAACATATCGCATGTTGATGTTCCCATTACTTTACTTAGGTAGTAAGGTTTAATCTCGCCACCAACAGCACCCAGATGGGCATCAAAAGCTCCAACCCCTACTACTACTGATTCGGGTAAACCTAATCTCGTTGCCCATTCTTTTGTCAGGTTTCCAATTTTAACATCAGAGGTATAGGTATCTTTAAACAATCTATCCCGTAATCCTTCTAAAAGTGGATCCAGCTTGGTTAAAAATTCTTCTGATGGCAGGCCTTCCCAGTCCGGATGCCACATCGCTTTATGACCTGCAGCACAACGGCTTCTTTTCATTTTTACCGGATCTGTCTCATCAGTAAGAACCGCAGGAATCCAGTCGCAATGCTCTACCCACGAGAAAGCATCTTTTCTAACAGCCTCATCTTCCCTGATAACATGCAGTAATTTTGCCCAAAACCATTCTGAAGAATAAACGCCACCTTCATATTTTGTGTAATCTACGCCACCCCAGCTACGAGCTAATTCATTAATTTCTTTCGCCTCATTTACGGCTGTATGATCTTTCCAAAGAACAAACATACCATTCGGATTCTCGGCATATTCAGGAGTAAGGGCTAATGGAGTACCTTCTTTATTTACTGCCACAGGAGTGGAACCTGTTGTATCAACAGAGATAGCTACAACATTTTGTGCAGCTTCGCTACCTGCTTCGGTTAAAATATCTTTTATTGTTTTTTCCAATCCTTCCAGGTAATCCAAAGGATGTTGACGAAATTGATTCTTTGCCGGATCGCAATATTTCCCTTCTTTCCATCGGGGATAATAAAAAACTGAACTTGCTAATTCATTTCCGTTTGATGTATCTATGATTACTGCACGAACTGAATCTGAGCCATAATCTAGTCCTATCGTATATTTTTTCATTTATTTAAGTTTTATTGTCCGTAATAAGCGTCTTTTCCGTGTTTTCTTAAATAGTGTTTATCAAGCAGGTATTTATCAACCGGAGCTTTGTCTCCAATCATTTCTGTCCTGAATGCCATTTTTGAGACTTGTTCCATCACAACGGCATTATGAACGGCATTATCGGGATCTTTCCCCCATGAAAATGGACCATGATCATTTACCAAAACTCCTGGGATTGCATCAGGATCCAAGGATTTAAATGTTTCTACAATAACATTTCCCGTTTCTACCTCATAATTTTCTTTTATTTCTACTTCACTAAGTTTTCGGGTACATGGGATATCACCATAAAAATAATCTGCATGAGTTGTACCGTGAGCAGGAACAGATCTTCCTGACTGAGCCCAGCTTGTAGCCCATTCTGAATGGGTATGAACTACACCTCCAATATTTGGAAAATTTTTATATAAAATAACATGCGTAGCTGTATCAGAAGAAGGTTTTAAATTTCCTTCCAAAACTTTGCCATCAAGATCGACCAAAACCATATCATCAGCAGTCATCTTCTCATATGAAACTCCACTTGGTTTTATTACAACTATTCCTTTTTCTCTGTCTATCCCACTTACATTTCCCCATGTAAAAATTACCAAGCCATGATTAACCAAATCTAAATTGGCTTGAAAAACTTTTTTTTTCAATTCTTCTAGCATAACAATACTTTTATTATTTGCATTTCTCCCAATAATCACTTTTTATCTATTATCCCTACAAAACCTCCACCCGGATTCATTGTGATCGTAAGGTCATCCGTTTGTTGAACTGTTTTCTCTGATCTATTCAATTTCGTTGCGTCTTTTTTTGTTTCTTCAGAATCTTCAAATGCTCGCAACGTATATTTTCCTTTATCAAGAAAATCAAGATTGATTTTTACTTCACGCTCGAAGCTATTTGTCATTGCAGCGATAAACCATTTCTCTCCAATATTTCTGGCCATAACAATATATTCTCCGATTTCACCAGTCAACACTTTTGTATCGTCCCACTCTGCTGATACTTCTTTTAAAACCTCCAATCCTTGTTGTCCATAATAATTATCAGGATGATCACAAACTGTAATTATCGGGCTATCGTAAACAACCAGTTTCGCAAGTTCATGACAACGGGTTCCCATAACCTGAGTAGGATGACCAACGACAAACTCACCTTTGTTCCTGTTTAAAAATCCGCCAGGAGTATAGTCCATAGGACCTACCAACATCCGTGTAAATGGAAGCGTAACATCATGCTCCGGCGTTATCAAAGTTGACCAGGCATTGTGTTCATTTCCCATTACTCCTTCACGGGTCATTAAATTAGGATATGTTCTTCGTATCCCGGTTGGTTTATAAGCACCATGGAAATTAACCATTAGATGATGTTCGGCTGCTTTTTTTATTGTTTTTTGATACCACTGCACCATTTCCTGATGATCGGATGCCATAAAATCTATCTTAACTCCGGCAATACCCCAGGATTCATATAAAGCAAAAGCTTCATCCATTTGTCTTTCTGCATGATTCCATAATAACCATAACCAAAGTTTTACATTCTTTTCTTTGGCATATTTTAGAACCTCCGGCATATCAACATCAGGATTAACAGTCGTGATATCTAGTGGTTTTTTTGATTCGTCAGAAAACGGATCTCCATACCAATGCCAGTCAATTAGCTGATATTCGAATCCCATCTCATAAGCCAAATCAATATATTTCTTAATCGTTTCAGTATTCATTTTTACATCACCGCTCCACCAGTTATCCCAAGCACATCTACCGGGTTTTATCCAGGAGGGATCATCGATAGCTAATGGCTCATTTAAGTTCATTACTATTTCTGATTCTATCAAATCACCCGGTGATTCACCTATCATAATAACTCTCCATGGTGATTCCTGTGGCGTTGAAATTTTCACCCTATCACTTTGCTTAGGATCTCCTTTAAATGGTGATAATTTAGGATATAACTGGATACTACCATCAGGTAAAATCTTTTCAAAACCCACATACATACCAGACCAATTTGTTAATCCTGCTTCTGTTAACGCCAGGTAAAGATCCTTTTTAGCTTCAATAACCATAGGTAATCCAACTGCAGTTGTATGTTCAATATCTGATAATTTTTTCTTCGAAAACAAATTCTCCTGATGTGTATTGAATGCTCCATAATCTGTCATCCAAACATTATAATCTTCAGGAAAGGTAATCGCTGTTTTTTCCTCTTTTAACGTAAGTTCCGGCATACTTTTTTGCTCTGGAAACCGATACCGAAAAGCTATCCCATCATTATAAGCCCTGAAAACAATCTCTATTGTTCTTCCCGGAAAACGTTTTTCTTCAAGAAGAAGTGAAAGCTCATTACAGTAATTTCTGATACTTGCATGCTGACGAAGAACAGGTTCCCAGGTTTCATCAATTGTAGTACGTTTTTCTTCTTTTACTGATAAATCATTTCCCAAAGCAGGAGATTGGCTAAACTCTAACCGAAAAACAGAAGGTAAAACAATAGAACTGTTTTTATACTCAACGCTGTAAGTAAATACATCGTTTACCTTAACTCCGACATTAATCTTCTGATTAGGAGATGTTAACGTGTATTCCTGCGCATTACTTTTTGATAAAATAAGAAATAGAAAAAAAATGATAAATACAGATCTCATAGTTACATTTTTTATAGGTGCTTAGATCTACACCTGATTATAAACTAAAGCATTAACTGCCACAATAACTATATTGTATTTATTCCCCCGGGTCAAAGCCCGGGGTTATAATTCTTTCAAAATAAACTTCTATAAATACTTCTGATATTTTACCAGAAGTATGCATATAACGAAACAATGATAACAACAATACCCATTGCTCCGAATAGGAATGTTTTATCTGTTTTAAAGATTGTTGGTTCAAACTCATATGCTTTTGCATCTTTTTGAGTTGAAGAAGAATTTGTATACATCATTAATGATACAAATGCTAACAAGAAAGCCAACATAAATAAAGAATGGAATCCTAAATGAGTAAGTCCAACACCTAGAATATTTGTTCCCCAAATAAATCCTGCTATTAAACTAATAACTGCAAGTAAGGCAAAAATAAATCCTGCACGACGCATATTAGCTCTTTCAGATTCTGCTGGTAACTCAGTTGTAACATGATGTTTATCAGTTAGTGTAACAATAACCGCAAATGAAATTAATACCATACATACATATCCCATTCTGATAATAAATGGTAAATCAGGTAACATTATCTTCATCGCTATACCCACAGGTAAAGTTAGAATTGTAGTCCATAAAGCGGCTCTGTTTGTTGCCCGTTTCCAAAGAAGTCCCATACCAAATACAACAACAACGCCCGGATAAATAAATCCGGTATATTCCTGGATGTACTGGAATGCCTGATCCAATCCTCCAAGAAGAGGTTTTGCAGCAATCATGGCAATAACAAGAGAAACAAATGCAGTAATCCTACCTACACGAACAAGTTGTTTTTCACTTGCCTCTTTATTAATCAATTCTTTATAAATATCTAATGTGAAAATTGTTGAAGTAGAGTTCAACATGGATGCAAGTGAAGAAACAACCGCGGCAACCAATGCAGCAAAAGCAAGACCTCTGATTCCTACAGGAGCAAAATTTCTTAATAACCATGGATAAGCCTCATCTGCTACTTGAATAGTTCCTTGAAGTCCTTCTAAGTTTTGTTGTAAATCTGGGTGATTAAACAAAACATAAGCTGTGATACCAGGAACAATTACAATTATTGGAATAAGAATTTTTAAAAATCCGGCAAAAATTAAACCTCTTTTTGCTTCTTTTAAGTTCTTAGCAGCTAATCCTTTTTGAATAATATATTGGTTAAATCCCCAATAACCAAGGTTTGTTAACCACATAGCACCAAAAATTACTGCTACTCCTGGTAAATCTTTAAATAAAGTGCTGTCAAGATTCTTATCAATAATCATATTGAAGTGCATATCGCCAGGAATTTCTCTTACTTTGTTTAAAACAATTGAAAATCCTTCAAATGCATTTCCATTAGCAGATACCGCAGCCAATGCAAAAAATGCTGTTATTAAACCGCCACCTACAAGAAATACTACCTGAAGAACATCTGTCCAGGCAACAGCTTTTAATCCTCCATATATTGAATAAACACCTGCAAACACCAACAATCCAAGTACACCGTAAACTTTTGGTATACCCAGAATTTGCTCCATCGCAATTGCTCCAAGCCAGGCAACAGAAGTTAAGTTTACAAAAACATAAACCAATAACCAGAAAAATGAGAAAAAGAAACTAACACCTTGTCCATAGCGTTCTTTAGCTAACTGAGGCATTGTAAAAATTTTCTTTTCAATCATCAAAGGCAATAAAAACTTGGCTACCAATATAAGAGTAATAGCACCAATCCATTCATAAGCAGCAATTCCAAGACCCACTCTAAAACCGGAACCAGACATTCCGATAAAATGCTCGGCAGAAATATTTGCAGCAATTAAAGAAGCTCCAATTGCCCACCAGGTTAAAGTACCCCCAGCTAAGAAATAATCTTTTGAATCTTCTTCTTTACCTTCTTTCCCCCTGGATAAGAATAAACCCAATCCTACAATAAGGATGGCATAAACAATGAAAATTACGTAATCAATTACGGTGAAACCTGCATTCATAGCTTTTTTATGTTATTAAGTTTGTATTAGTTAAACAGAGAATACGACTCTGTCATAGTCATTTCAATATTAAGATTTTAAGTGATAATATACATCGTTAAAGCGCAATTCTTTTTTAAACTCGCGAATATTAGTATTATTATCGATAATTACAAATTCGAGTCCTATCATCTCAGCAAAATCTTCCATAAATTCAACATCTAAAGCCATACTAAAACTAGTATGATGAGCACCACCACCAAGAATCCATGCTGTAGCACCAATTTCAAGGTTTGGTTCCGGAATCCATAAAGCTCGTGCAACAGGTAATTTAGGAAGTGGTTTTGGTTTGATAACCTGAACCGGATTTACCATCATTCGCATTCTCCCCCCCATATCAATTAATGTTGCATTTATTCCTCGTCCTTCTGGCACATTAAATACTAAACGTGCAGGATCATCCTTATCGCCAATTCCTAAATGATGAACCTCAATTGCTGGTTGGCTTTCTGCTACAGATGGACAAATCTCCAGCATATGAGCACTTAACACTGCCGGATTTAAAGGATTTAAATCATAGGTATAATCTTCCATGAAAGAACAACCGCCTTTCATTCCTTTTGACATAACTTTCATAATACGAACAAGTGCTGCCTGTTTCCAGTCGCCTTCTGCACCAAATCCATAACCTTGTTCCATTAAACTTTGACTTGCCAATCCAGGAAGCTGTTCCAGCCCGTGAAGATCTTCAAAGTTTGTTGTAAATACTTTGTAATTATATTTATCAAGGAACTTTTTCATCCCTGCCTCGATTTTTGCCTGGTATCTTACATTTTCAAGTTTTTCTGTTGGCATCTGGTATTTCTTTTTGTAGCTATCCAAAACAGCATCAATTTCTGCATCTGAACATGAATCCATGCTAGCTACCAAATCTCCCACTCCATGATATGCAACCTGCCAGCCCAGTACTTTTTGAGCTTCTACTTTATCCCCTTCAGTAACTGCAACCTCGCGCATATTATCACCAAAACGACAAATCTTCAGACCTTTTGACTCGTTTACACCAACAGCTGCACGCATCCAGGTGGCAACTTTCTCCTGAACATCATCCTGGCTCCAATGTCCTACAACTACTTTTCTATTTAAACGCATACGTGAACAAATAAATCCAAATTCACGTCCACCATGAGCAGATTGATTCAGATTCATGAAATCCATGTCAATGTCATTCCATGGAATTTCACTATTAAACTGTGTATGCAAATGCATAAATGGTTTATTCAAAGAATTCAGACCTGCAATCCACATTTTTGCAGGGGAAAATGTATGCATCCAGGTAATTAATCCAATACAATTTTTTGCAGAATTTGCCTCTATACAAATATTGTAGATCTCATCTGGTGTTTTTACTGTTGGTTTAAATACCAACTCAACAGGTAATTTACCTGCTTCATTCATTTTTTTTACTATTGTCTCTGAATCTTCAGCAACTTGCTTTAATGTTTCTTCTCCGTATAAATGCTGGCTGCCTGTTACAAACCATACTTCCAATCCTTCAAATATTTTCATTTTCTTAGTTTTTTGTTTTATAATTCAAAGTGATAACCATTATTTAATAATTCATCATATTTCTCTTTGTCAAAGCGGTAAAGAAATGCTCCTTTTTTGGATGAATCCTTTTCTTTTTCCTCAAGTTTTTCGAATATTCCCATGGAAAGAATCTTTTTTCGAAAATTTCGTTTGTCAAATTCTTTCTGATTTATTGCTTCATATAAATTTTGAATCTGGGGAATAGTAAATTTTTCTGGTAGAAGTTCTAATCCAATAGGCTGTGATTTTGATTTACGCTGTAATCTTCTTAAAGCTTTATCAACCATAATATTATGATCAAAAATCAAATCTGGCACCTCTTCAAAATCAACCCACCGTGCATTATGTTTTTCACCAACTTCAGAAATATAACCATCTGCCCGAATTAATGCATAATAAGCCACAGAAATTACACGCTCAACAGTATCTCTTTCTATCTCACCATACGTATAAAGTTGCTCCAGAAAGATATCTGATAAACCGGTAAGCTTTTTTAAAATTCGTTGAGCTGCCTCATCCAGGCTCTCATCTTTTCGAAGAAATCCTCCCATAAGAGACCACTTCCCTTTCTCCGGTTCAAAGTCACGTTTTATTATTAATAATTTCAATTTTGAGTCATCGAATCCAAAAACGATACAATCTACTGCAACACAAAATGAATCTTTACTATAAAATGATTTTTGTACCATTTATTCTGATTAGAAATAGAATTTTAGATTAGTTTTTTTGATGAAAAATGTATGAATAGAAATCTTATTTCTTCTTTCATAGCTTAGCTTTATCTCTAATTTATGTTTAGTTATTATTGAACCTAAGATAAACATAGTAAGTGTCTTATATTGCTAGTTTAATTAAGTGTAAATTTAACACTTAATTCTTTCAAAAAAATATTTCTTTGTTATTTAGAATGATTTCACATTTAAAATGCGATTAAAAAATCCATTTTGTCTATTGCAGGATCTTATATAGACTTTATTTGCGGGCTATTTTATCGAAATAGGGATCTTTTGCATATAAAGTTTAGCAAAGTTGCCTGCTTTTCAATTGCCATTTTTAAGATACGATTTGACTTATATTGATCGAAATTGCAGATTTTATCAATGAAAAAACTTTCTATCTACTCTATGGCAGATTTAATATCATACAGCCACTAAGGAGTGGGACTATTTTTGAAAATTCTAACCTTCCCTTTAGAAAGTGGTATCTGGCAATGGCTTTTATGAGCTATAACAAAAAAGGCCTATCGCCCAAGGAACTTCAAAGACAATAAAGGCAGATTCTCCAATTTATCAACATCACCTGATCCTACTCTTCTGTTTAATTTCTTCTATGAGTATTTGAGAAATATCATCTTTGGTAGTAACATGGATGTAGGCTCCATTACCTGATTGTGCCATGCGTGCCATAAATGCCTTGGCATCTTCATCTACACCATATCCGATAATCGATAATATATAACCTGCCTCGGCCTGTTGGCGGATAAACTGCTGAACTTCCACGGGCTGCACCGTACCGCCTGTAAATTTGCCGTCTGTGGCAAGAATAACCTGGTTGTTTCCCCCTTGTACTCTTTTTAGCTGGGCAAGCTCGTACGCTTTATGCAAGCCTTTTACCCCATTGGTAATACCTTTGGCCTCCAACGTGCTAATTTGTCCCATAATTTCGTCTTTTTGGTTGCCGGGTATGCCCTCAATAAGAATGGTGGGGCTTTGCGCATACGAAATAAGCGACACATTATCGATATCGCGCAATACACCTACCAGGTTCGACATGGATTCTTTCAGCAATTCAAGCTTATTGCCAGAGCGCATGGATAAGGAAACATCTACCAGCAATACGATGTTGTTCGCCCCAAACTCGTTGCGCGATAGCTGGTTTGGATTTTCAGGTTGTAATTCAGACTCGGGCTCAGGCACATTCTGCACATTGCTAATAATGGGTTCTGGTTCTTCAGGTATTTCTTCCACTTCGGGTGTAGTTTGCGGTGTCATTTCAAAAAATATTACGGGTACTGATTTTGAAATAAACTCTTCTTTTTGCAGCATTTCATAGCCTTGTTTAGTAAGTTCGAAAGCATATTGACCAATGGGCATTTCACCTGTCCACAGTCCTTCTTTGTTGGTGCTTACAGTTGCGGTATTTCGTTGGTTATGTGTCATTATAATTTTTGTGTCTTTTATAGGGAGCTTAGTAACGATGTCGGTAACTCGGATTTCCCGTATATTCAAATTATCAGGATTAGGAAAACATTGCTGTATTGAAATAACTTCACCTGTAATATTCAGTTTTGTTTCCGAGCTATTGGTTACTACGGTTATAGTTTCATTAAATTTTCCCAAAACATTGAGGTTAGGCAAGATATAAATCTGGCCTTTCTCACCGGGTTGAATAAAGTTACGCGGATAATTTACTTTTATATCTTTCGACATCAGAACCATTAGAATAGCCACTTTTTCGTCACCCACATTGGTAAAAGAGAAACTTGCCGGCGGATAATCCAGGTTTGCCACACGCCCAAAATCATGTTGTGTTTTTGTGAAATCCAGGTTGCCTTGTGCATATATTAAATGGCTCCAAATTGTCAAACCTAAGATAAACAGCGAGCGCAATAACATCATAACTTTTGTTTTTACCTTAATCATCAACGAATATTCTAACTAGTAAAGTATTAAAGTTAATAACTTATATTTTATTGCATTTTATTTCAGCCCATGTATTTTAAATAAAATGTCCTATTAAATCAGGTCTCACAATTGGGCATTTGCTACAATTTAGTAACACTAAGAAAATGTTTTCCTGTCAATTTGGCGCGTCAGACTTTCTGGCAAAAATTTTGCTCTTCCCAAGAAGCTAAAAAATAAGTTGAATGTTAATTCATTGAGATTAATATGAGCAAAAAGAGCAAGAAAGAAGAAACTGAAATAAAATCTGAAAAAGAAACAGAGCATCAAACAGTGGATGAAACCTCAAAAGAGGATGCTATAGACGAGTCAAAAGACGAAGTTACAGAGGAAGAGGAATCAAAAGGTGACGAAATTTCAGTTGAAGAGAAATTACAGACAGAACTAAACGAAGCAAAAGACAAATATCTTCGTTTGTCAGCAGAATTTGATAATTACCGAAAACGTACGCTGAAAGAAAAAATGGAATTATCAAAAACAGCAGGAGAGCAAGTTATTTTGAGTATTTTGCCTGTAGTTGATGACTTTGAGCGTGGCATGACTTCAATCTCAGAAGCAAAAGATGTTGATGCAGTTAAGCAAGGAGTTGAACTTATTCACAACAAATTCCAGGAGTTCCTGAAACAAAATGGAGTAAAAGAAATTGAAGCAATGCATGGAGAATTAGATACGGATCTTCATGATGCAATAACAAAAATTCCAGCTCCAGAAGAGAAATTAAAGGGTAAAATTGTTGATGTCGTTCAAAAAGGTTACAGGCTTAACGACAAGGTTATCCGTCATTCAAAAGTGGTTGTAGGAGAATAAAAAAAGGAAATTTAAATGTCGACGAAGAGAGATTTTTACGAAATACTTGGGGTTTCAAAAAGTGCATCAAAGGATGAAATCAAAAAAGCTTATCGTAAGCAGGCGATAAAATTCCACCCTGACAAAAATCCTGGTAATGCTGAAGCGGAAGAAAAATTTAAGGAAGCGGCAGAAGCTTATGAAGTGCTAAGTGATGACCAGAAACGCTCACGCTACGATCAATTTGGTCACGCTGGTGTAGGCGGTGCTGCAAGTGGAGGTGGCGGTTTTGGTGGAGGAATGTCCATGGATGATATTTTCTCTTCTTTCGGAGATATTTTTGGTGACGCTTTTGGTGGTTTTGGTGGTTTTGGAAGAAGCAGCCGAGGTGGCAGAAGTGCAAACCGTGGTTCAAATATACGTGTTAAGGTAAAACTTAATCTTCAGGAAATTGCTAACGGTGTTGAGAAAAAAATTAAAGTAAATAAATACGTAAGCTGTAATTCATGCCATGGAACCGGGGCAAAAAATGGTTCTGGTTATGACACCTGCTCAATGTGTCGGGGAACGGGACAGGTAACCCGAATTGCAAATACCCTTCTTGGCCAGATGCAAACAACCACAACCTGCCCAACTTGTGGAGGAGAAGGCAAAATAATTAAAGAAAAATGTACTTCCTGTTATGGAGAGGGAATAGTTAAAGACCAGGAAGTAGTAAAAATAAATATTCCTGCAGGGGTTGCAGAAGGAATGCAGCTATCCGTGAGTGGAAAAGGTAATGCTGGCCGCAGAGGTGGAATCAATGGTGACATGCTTGTTTATATCGAAGAAGAAAAACACCCTGATTTGGTTCGTGATGGCAATGACCTGCTATATCCGGCCTATGTCAGTTTTACGACAGCTGCTATCGGTGGCCCGGTAGAAATCCCAACCATTGACGGAAAAGTAAAGATTAAAGTTGATCCCGGAACTCAGCCTGGAAAAATTTTACGATTAAGGGGAAAAGGTTTACCTGACGTAAATGGCTACGGCAGAGGCGATTTACTTGTTAACATTAACATCTGGGTCCCAAAAAATTTATCAAAAGAAGAAAAACAAACTCTTGAAAAGTTAGAAAGTTCTCCGAATTTTCAGCCAAATCCCGACGACGGAGACAAAAACTTCTTTGAAAGAATGAGAAGCTTTTTTGAATAACAAGAACAAAATCATAGCAGGTTTCTCAAGTATTTATAATTAGGAATTTTTTTCTTAGCAGGTTAAATTATATTTGCAAACGAAAAATTTAACCTAATGATTAAGAATTGTATCCTTACCCTATTATTCTTGTATTCAATAAATGGGTCTGCCCAAAATATACCCGACCAATTTATTGAATATATTAATGAGTCTTTTAATAAAAAATCTAATCTAAGTCAATATACTATAACTCCGCAAAATGCAACTGAACTATCACAACGTAGTACCGGTGATTGTGCATTAAATTTCTCTTCTGTAGATAGCATAGTAAAACCATCATTCTCTATTGATTCATTTATGCTAGGAGACTTTGTTTTATTTCTTGATTTAAATTTCCTGATGAGCCAAAATTGTAACTCAACCTTTGGACTAAATTTCACAGAAAGGGAAAATAATTACTATCAGCTTAAATTAAAAAACGAAGGCGATATCCTACGACTAAACTTAGATATTGTTAAAGATACCAGTATTACTCAGATTGAATCAATTGAGATTGATAACTCATTTCTGAATGAAGATCCCTGGACAAAATTTGCTATTTCAAGAAATATTGTAAATGGTTCGATTGATATTTTTCTACATAAAAGTAAAACCCCGATTTTGGAAATAACAAATCGTCAGCTTGTTCTAGGTGGCATAAAGATATTTACAGAAGATTGTCCCATAGCAATTGATAATTTAAAGATATATGCCCCTACTGTAGTAAAAGAGTACAAATAGATGAATTCAAAACCATTAATTCTTTTTATACTTTTTAGCTTGATATTCTCAGTATCATGGGAACGATATTCTGATTTTAGAAAATACAGTACAAATAATATTTCAGATTATGTTGAGGGCTTTATAGGCAGTTATAACGATATTAACACTCCTGAAATTAATATTATTGCTTATAGCCTAGCCCTAAAAGGAGTAGAAAAGATTAGTGACAAACTTCAAAACGACACCGTTCTTACAATTATTGATTATTCTTTACCATCAACAGAAAAAAGATTGTTTGTACTTGATATTAAAAACAACAAATTACTGCTTAACTTATATGTCGCACATGGAAAGAATACAGGTATAAATTATGCTGAGAGTTTCTCCAATCGAAAAGGTTCAAACATGTCTTGCCTGGGCTTTTTTGTTACAAAAAACACTTACATGGGCAAACACGGTTATTCGTTGCGCCTGGATGGCTTAGAGATGTCTAATAACAATGCATTAGAACGGGCAATCGTAATTCACGGAGCGTATTATGTAACCCCCCTTTTTATAGAAGAACAAGGCAGGCTTGGCAGAAGTTTTGGTTGTCCTGCCGTACCATATGATGATTCAAAAAATTTAATCGATATTATTAAAGACGGAAGTTGTGTTTTTGCTTATTTCCCAAGTGAAGATTACCTCTCCCACTCAAAAATCCTTATGCTGGCACAAAACGATACGAACAAATAATCCCTTTTTAATAAGATAACCCAGATCTAATTAGGAAATAACTGATCGCTTAAAACTCCATCTTTATCATATATATCATCAAAGAAATATATCCTGTTATTTTCGTCAACTTCACATGTATAATATCTTATATGGATATCAATGGGTTCGGTAAACCTTATTTCTTTTGTTTTTTTACTTTTTACTAAGGGCTTTATTGTCTTATAAAAATTTTCAGTATCAATATGCGTTAACAGGTGATCTGCAAAATCTAATGGATTTTCCAACCTGACACATCCATGCGAATACGCCCTGTATTCATTATTAAAAAGCTTCTTCGACTGTGTGTCATGTACATAAACACTGTAATCGTTGGGGAACATAAATTTTATTTTCCCCAACGCATTACCACTTCCTGATTCTTGATATATCTTATAATTAAAATTGCTTTTGTTCACCTCACTCCAATTTATATCTGACTGAGATATTTCTTGATAATTTTTATCCAGAAGAACAAAGTTCCTTTTCTCTAAATATGTTGAGTCCTTTTTAAGCTTTTGTAAGATCTCTCCACTTGTAATACTCTTTGGGACAAACCATTTGGGGTTTGCCACCATAAATTCCATCTTACTTGAAAGCACAGGTGTTTGTGAATCAGGCTTTCCAACCATAGCCCGATGCTGCGCCTCTATATTTCCATTGTTATATAACCTCAAATTATAGGATGGAATATTTACATATACATACGTTTCACCTAATTCACCTTCTGAACGTGCACGTTCTATATTTAAAACCATTTGTTCGTATCTCTCATATGAACTTTTTGCTAAAGCAGAAATTGTTTTTTTGTTTAACTCACCTGATTCTTTTATCCCATGATATTTCTGAAATACTTTTAATGTATTTATAAACTCTACAGAATCAATATCCTGATTATCGGATATATATCCAAGCTCATAAAATACAGGAATTGCAATTTCTTTTACTGAAGCAAAATTATCTTTATCAATTTCATTTTTTGTTTTTGATAAAGATGAGCGCTCAAGAAATGATTTTAATCCTTTTACAAGCTGTTTGTAGACTATATTTTTTGGCTGTATTGCTAAAAATGTATCATTAAAATTTTCTGATTGAATTGATTTTAAAAGATAATTTACATAAACATTTATACAACTATCATTTTTTAATGTGTCATAATACATAATTCCCTTATCAAGTTGAATCAATGTTCTAATAGCTGCTTCTGATAACTTTATTTCATATTCGGCACGAATATTTGATAGTTTATCCACAGGTTTATCTGAAAGCATTTTCTCCTTCAAAATATCCAAATCTTTAATAAGATTTTCATTGTCTGGAATTCCATATGTTGCAGTTCTCGAAAGAACACCTTCTAACGATTTCGCATAAATGTTTTCTTGAAACCCGTTTGTCCATAGAGGATGAAATTCATATTGCTCATAAAAAGCACGGGCTAATTTATACTTGCCATTTGAAGCATCTAAAATTCTATTAATAGACTTGGTTGTGCTCTGTAGCGCTGCTTTTGACTCCCTCTCATGAATATCGTTGAGCCTAAGGCTATATCCACTTCCTATTATAATTAAGCCAAAAAACATTATTATAAGATTCTTTGTCTGAAAAATTCTTTTTTGAATACTCATGTTTTTTATAGTTTTATTAGTAGTCTCCCGCTCCAAATTTTCCATCTCCATTTCGATTGTATCTTTATTCTTTCACGATATAATTAAATTTACGCCCGGGTTATAAAAAGGATTGTTTTTTTACATTAACAGTATAAAAGTTTTGACAATTATTCTTCTTCTTTCAAAGAAGATTGTTTTGGCTTTTGATAAACAAGCAATTAATTATTTGTAAAGCATATATCGTGTTATGTAAAAATCTAAGAAAAAGTATTTGTTATAATTAATATTTTAACTATTTTTGCAGCCATTTTAAGAATTTAAGAAAATAATTATTAGGCAATGGCAAATCATAAATCGTCTATAAAAAGGATTCGACAAACAGAAATTAAAAGAGTGCATAATAAATATTATGCAAAAACTACAAGAAATGCAATTAAAGATCTTCGTTCATTAACTGATAAAGAAGAAGCTAGCGAATCTTTAAAGAAAGTTTCCAGCATGCTTGATAAACTTGCAAAAAAGAATATTATCCACAAAAGTAAAGCTGGTAATATTAAATCTAAACTTGCAAAACACGTAAATAGCTTATAATATTTACCAACATAAATGCTTAACCCCCTTTGATTATTTTCATTGGGGGTATTTTTATTTATAGTATTTCAAAATTCTTTTATCTTTAAACCATTTCTAACTAAACCACTATTAGAAATGGAGTACAAAAAGCTAAGTATTAAACAATGGGCTTTAGAAGATCGCCCTCGCGAAAAATTACTTCAGAAAGGAATTTCAAGCTTAAGTGATGCAGAAATCATAGCTATTTTAATTGGTTCAGGTACAAGACAATTAAGTGCTGTTGAATTAGCAAAAAATATCCTTCACAGTGCAAAGAATCGACTTGATGAATTAGCCAGGTTAAATGTAACCGATTTAACAAAAATTAAAGGAATTGGCGAAGCAAAAGCAATAAACATTGTCGTAGCTCTTGAGTTAGGAAGAAGAAGAAAACTATCTGAGACCTTTGTAAATCCAAAAATTACCTCCAGCAAAGATGTTGCTAATATTTTTACACCTAAACTATCTGACTTACTCCACGAAGAATTTTGGATATTACTCCTAAACCGATCTAATTCTGTGATAGACACCATAAAAATTAGCCAAGGGGGTGTTTCAGGAACTGTTATCGACACAAAACTGATTTTAAAACCTGCAATTGATAAACTGGCATCTTCAGTAATACTTTGTCATAATCACCCCTCAGGTAATTTAAAACCAAGTGGCGAGGATATAAAGGTTACTGAAAAAGCTAAGAATGCAGCAGAACTGATGGATATAAAAATTATTGATCATCTCATTATATCCAATCTGGGGTATTTCAGTTTTCTTGACGAGGGACTATTATAAAACATTTTAAAACAAAAAACCCAGGTATTTCTACCTGGGTCCATTATATATTTCTTAGTTAAATAAATTATTTCACTTCAAAATAATAGTTGTAAGAGCTATCACCAGAATTTAAACTTACAGTATAATTTCCAGCTACAAGATCTGCAAGGCTATAAGCCTTCATAAAGTTAACATCATTAACTTTTTCGTCAGAGAAGAAAGTCTCACTCTTATCAGAGAATGTAACATTAACATTTTCTGATTCTTTATTCAAATAACTTACAATTAATTTATCGTTTGCTATTTTAAAGTAAGGCTTAAATTTTTCATTTTCTCCAACTACAGCAATCCCATCTTTACTTACTGTAATATCTTTTTCTACAATTTTTGAATCAGATTCAGCTACAATTTTATATGTTCCTTCATCTAAAAGGTCAAAATCATATACTCTTTTATATGCTGATTCATCTTCTGCATTTTCAATTGCTTCTGAATAAAGATATTCTTTTCCATCCTGACTTAGGATTGTAAGACGCACATTTGCATCTTGAGTGGCAGCGATATATACTCGTGCCTTTTTGCTTCCCTGGATAGGAGCAACTTTTACATCACCTACAGCATAAATACTGTTTGAACTTAATATTGCTAAAGCAATAACAAATGTGCTTTTTGCTAAATTTACTACTAACTTTTTCATAACTCCTAATTTTTAAAGGTTACTATCTTAAATCAATCGTTGAGACAAAGATAAATTGGTTTTATAACACAACTGTTATACAATGGATTAAGTTATTATTAATTATTTGGATTAATTCTAAATAATCAACCGGTTGTGTTAAATTTGTCAACCGATTGTGTTAAATCGCGAGTTAATAAAAAATTAACGCTAATTTATTATTTGATTGAAACAATTCCTGATTTCAGCTCACAATAGGACATTGAAGAGGTTCCTACCTTACTTCCGCAACAAATATTTAGCAAAAACTAGCAAAGTTTTTATAAATAAGACCTGCAAGTGAATGCAGGTCTCGAAAATTTTCACCTATTTAGGTGTGTGACTAAAATTTTCGATTCAAATGTAACGCCATTTGGTGGTATCCACCTAATACATAAGCAACTTTTTGCACATGGCGCAATTGATTTTATTGATAATCAACTTGGTGCAAGAGTAAAAACAATAGGCTATAATTACTCTGATTTATTATTGAGCCGGATATATACCGCTTTTTGTGGCGGCAATGCCACAGAAGATGTAAATTATCTTAAAGAGAACACATTAAAGAACCTTAAAGGGATTTCAACACCTTCTGCCGATACAATCCTTCGAGGCGACAAAGAACTCTCTGTGCCATGCGAGTACATAGAAACAGCCCCGGGCATAACAAATAAAATCAATGTCAATACCAGGATGAATAATCTTTTGGTTGACAGTGCCCTAGAATTCAAGCAGCTTGACCCTAACGCCAAGGGGCTGGTTTATGATTTTGACCACCAGTTTATAGCTGCCAACAAATACGATGCGGAATATAGCTACAAAAACAAAAAGGGATATTTCCCTGGGGTAGCTACTATCTCAAACATACCGGTTTATATCGAGGGACGAAATGGTAACTGCAATGTTAAAGCGGCACAGCTATCAACTCATAAAAGGGCATTAAAGCTATTAGCGGATAAAGGGGTAAAGCCTCGCTATGCCCGTATGGACTGCGGCTCATATATAAAAGAAGTTACAGACTATTTTCACGGAGAAAATATTTTATTTTCAATAAGAGCTTCAAATTCAGAGACCTTGTTGACAATGGCTGCCGATACCGAGGATTGGAAACCTTGCACCATTAATTTCCAGGACATGGAAGTGAACAGTTTCAAATATCGATTTGGGAAATTCGAGCACCGTATTGTCGCTTACCGCATGCCAAACAAAACCGGGCAAAGATCGGTTTTTACAAACGATGCTAAAAACTACCTGTTCATTATTACCAATGATTGGGATATTTCTGAAAAAGAAGCAATAATATTTTACAACAAACGTGGCGACAGTGAACGGGTTTTCGATATACAAAACAACGATTTCAATTGAGACTCAATGCCTCACAGCTTCCTTGAAGAGAATACTGTCTTTCTGATAATAATGGCTGTTGCTCATATTATCTATAAATGGCTGCTAAATATTTTTGCTGGAGTTATTCAAGGGCTGACCAAAACATCGAGACTTAAAAAATTTATTTTTTGTTTTGTCGCTATTGTTGCAAAGTTCACACGCAGCGGACGAAGAACCGTTGTACATTTGGCAACAAACAACCAAAAGTTGATACAAATATCCAATTCATCTTAATAGAAAAACTTATTGGTTTTTCAGGCTCTCCCTCAATAGCCTTAATAAAGTGGGTAAGGGAAACTGTGTCTGATAACTTGAAAACTGCTATATTTTTAAGTTGCGAAACCAATTGTTTCGCGTAATTAGCGTAATTCGTGGATAAACAAAAGTTTTGCGGATTTTAGGTCCTACTAAAAATAATTCCTGAGAATTTATATATTTGATCTATGAGAATTTTTGCAGCCTGTTTTTGGGCATCCCATCGACTCAAAAAATTTCTTTCCATTTTTTTCTTTTTTATGTAAATGTATTTTAGGACGAGACAAGCTATAGTTTTGCTTTCATCCAAAACAATTTTATGAAATTAATAAAGTAGTGCCTTAATTATTATATTTGCCCTAATGCTAAATGGATCGATTTATTTATAAAGAAGATAGTTCTAACGTTATTTTTATTTGCCATATTCTATTTTATTCCAGTTTTAAGGCTATTCAAATGCTTGCTATTAATATGATTAATTGCAATTGAACGTCAATCTTTTAATGCTAATCTTTTTTTCAGCAAATCAATTATGAATGTATTCAATAAAATTTACATGAATAAGTGTATCCTAATCGCCTGTCTATTAAACTTCTTATTAATATCTGTAAAAGCAAATAAAATAAATGACAAGAAAAACGATAGTCCCCAATCATTAGAGATATCTTCCATAACGTTTTTTAATGATACCAGCAATCTTTCATTTCAAGAAATAAAAAAAAATGAGACTTCTGAATTTATTAACTATAACAATAATATTCTTTTAAAAGATAGAATCTATTGGTTTAAAATAATTATAGACAACAAAAATCTTCCAACACAGAATTACTTTATTCATTTCGACAACACTTTTTCTTTTATTAAGTTATTTCAACTTAAAGAAGATAACTCTTTGACAACAAAAATTGGAGGATGTCTTTTACCTCAAAATAAAAGAGATGCGAAAGGATTTATAAAAGACAAAGTGTCGTTTCAACTACAACAGGATAAAACAGTATTTTATTTAAGAGCAATAAATAATATTGAACATTCATATACAATTGACCGGCTACAACTTATTTCTGAAACAGAATTAATTGAAGAAACTTCTGGCATAAATTTTATCCAGGGGATTTTCCAGGGAACGATGGTAATTATTATGATTGTAAACTTTATCTTGTTTTTTTTATCAGGAAACCGACTTTATCTATATTACGCACTATACATATTATTCACCTCAATATTTTTTCTCCATTATTATCAATTTTCTGAAAAATATATACTTTTCAATTATCCCAATATCGACCTCAGGCTTTTCTTTAGCATATTTATCGCCCAGGCGGTTTATCTTTTATTTTTTCTGGAATTATTAAAAACCGAAAACGTATCATTTTGGAGAAAGTATATAAAATATTATGCCTGGGTAATCTTTTCTTTTTGTTTCTTTATATTGATAATAGGACAAATAGACTATCACCTTGGTATAATGATTAGTGATTATTATACGGTACTAAATGCAATTTTTATAATAAGTTCCTATTTTATCTTTCGAAAAAAAGTAAAACTCACTCCTAAAATTATTCTTAATGGTGCACTAGCTGAGACTATAGGTGCAATTATTACAACGGTTGTAAGTTTTTCTAAAGTTTCCGTTACTAACATGGCGTATTTCCAAATCGGAATATTTATTGAATTACTTCTTTTTACCCTTGCTATCAATTATACATATATAAAGGAGCATCTTAAAAATGTTGAAATCTTATATAAAAGTTCGTTACTTGAACTGGATACCATTCAAAAAGAAAAAGAAAACCGTAAACTAAAGGAAGAGATAGATTACAAAAACAGGGAAATTGCATCCAAGGTAATGGTACTCTCTGAAAAAGAAACGTTAATTTCAGGCTTAATTAAACAGCTTAGAACATTAAAACCCGATAAAAAGACAAACATCGATATTCAGAACATAATCAGAAATCTTAAATTAAATCTTTCCACTAACTCATGGAACGAATTTGAAATACATTTCAACCAGGTTCACCCGAAATTCTACAAAATCTTAAACCAAAAATTTCCAAACCTGACTGCCGGAGAACGAAAACTATGTGCTTTTCTTAAATTAAATATGACTTCCAAAGATATTGCTTCCATCAATGGCAAAAGCCTAAATACAATTGATGTTGCACGCAGCAGGTTAAGAAAAAAAATGAATCTCCAAAGCAACGAAAACCTACAGACTGTTATAAACAATATTGATTAAATACCTCAAATTCGCAAGTGTATTTTTAAACCGCTAATTAAGCGGATTATCGCGATTTTTGTTTCACCCATTTGGGTGAAGTTTTCTCTGCGTAACCCTGCGTACTATGCGGTTTATGACTTTTTCCTGTGGATTTAAAGAAATAAACAAGAAGCTGGTAGATTTGAGTACTTTCCTCTGATACTCGTAGTTTATCCGAATAACCAAAAACAAAATATCAAAGAAGAAATTGTAGAGGATTCATCGATTAACAGGAATCTTTGAAATTAAGTAAAGCGCTATAATTTGAAGTAGTTGTAACAAAGAATAGATCTTTTAACCTATAACTTACCAATAAAAACCCAGATACTTAATCTGTTTTTGTTGCCTTCTCTTATTGTTAAAGTTGAAAACCTTCAAAGAATATGAATCTCATGTAAGAAAATAAAACACTCATTTTATGTGTTTTACGTTAGGATGTACAGATTTTGTAAGGCAATAACATCAAACATTTTTTGGCTCGATGCCGTAATTTAGCTAATTCTAAATCTATAAATATGGTAGAAAAAACTATTTCAGCATTTTTGCAGACTTTTACATTAAACCTATGTCCCTGTGAAACAACTTATGCACTCAGAGGTGAAGCCTCCGTAAATGGGCGTTCAACCCTATACAAACAATGGATACGGCCTTATAGGGAATTTTTTAAGTAAAACCGTGAGTTCGGCTATCTTATGAGATTTTTCCCCTTACCGTAATCAAAGAGAATAGAAGTATATCGCTTTCCGTTTTAGTATATCCAAATCCTGTCGTTTTGCTTATAATAAACATTGCAGAGAGCTATAAATCTGAAAATTTCAACAATAAATTTTTAGGCACAAAACAATTGAAACTAATAAAACAGAAATTGATATGAGCGGCTTTAATCAAGCCACAAAAAAGTAAAAACATTTAAAGTTATTAAAGAAAAAACTATATGAAGAAAATATTTACGTTTTTAGGCGTAGTATTATTAACGGCAACACTATGGGCACAAAGCCCCGAAAAAATTAGCTACCAGGCAGTCGTTAGAGATGCAGGTAATAACCTGGTCATAAATCAATCGGTTGGCATGCAAATTAGCATCCTACAAGGTGCTACCGATGGCTCCATCGTTTACAGTGAAACCCAAAACCCAACACCCAATGCAAACGGTTTAGTGAGTTTTGAAATTGGAGCAGGAACCGTAGTAAGCGGCGATTTTTTTGCCATCGACTGGGCAAACGGCTCTTATTTCATAAAAACCGAAACCGACCCAACAGGAGGAACAAGTTACACCATAACAGGAGTAAACCAATTATTAAGTGTACCTTATGCTTTACATGCAAAAACTGCCGAAACAATTACAGGTACCATTCCCGAAACAGACCCTGTTTGGTATGCCGATAGTAGCATAGTACGGGCAGAAGTACGAACAGAAATCTCAGACTCACTGTCAACTTTAAATGCTGCACTTTCAACTGCATTACAAGATACAGCAAACCAAATACGTGCCGATATCCCAACAGTTACTACCTATTCTGTAGGCGACTTTGCCCAGGGCGGTGTTGTGTTTTATGTTGACGAAACAGGCCAGCATGGCCTGGCATGTGCCATAGAAGACCTAGATGGAGGCAATGGCTTACAGTGGTATAATGGTAGTTATACAACTACATCTGCAGTGGGCGATGGTATTTATGCCGGCGAAATGAACACGCTATTAATAATAGCCAACCAGGGTGCAACTTTAACCAATTATGCAGCAGGTTTATGTGCTAATTATAGCGTCACTCAAAATGGTGTAACATATGGCGATTGGTACTTACCCTCAATAAAAGAACTTGAGCTAATGTATCAAAGAGAGACAACTATTAGTGCTACGGCAACTTCGAATGGTGGCAGTTATTTTATTCCTTGGGATTATTGGAGTTCTACCGAGAAAAGTAACAACACCTATGCATGGGCAGTGTTCTTCGTCGGTGGCGACAAGTACGGTCTCGGAAAAAACGGCCCTGCCGGTGTACGTGCTGTTCGGGCATTTTAACAATTTATCTATTAAAATATTGGAGACAACAGAAAAATCAAAATGAATAGTAGTTACGAGAAAATAATAATACTAATGAGACACAAACGATTAAAATTAAGTGCAGTATTCTTGTTAGGAATTGCACTTACAAGCTTACAGGCACAGGAAAGCGTTAACGCCACAGGCAGTAATGCTTCGGGCAGCGGTGGCTCGGTAAGCTACTCCGTTGGACAGGTTGTTTATACCACAAACACCGGAACAAATGCTTCTGTTGCACAAGGCGTACAACAACCCTGCGAGATTTTTACGATTACAGAAATCGAAAATATAGCCATAAGCTTGGTGCAAATATCGGCATATCCAAACCCGGTAACCAATTATCTGGAATTATTTGTAGAAATGGAAAATACAGAAGATTTTTCGTTTCAACTATTTGATATTCATGGGAGACTTTTGCAAACCCAAAAGCTCACTAACAGCAACACTCAAATAGATATGACTGATTATATACCGTCAACCTATTTTATTAAAGTAATATCAGGAAATCAATCCTTAAAAGAATTCAAAATCATTAAAAACTAATAATATTATGAGAATAATGTTTACCCTCGCAGCAGCATTATTGATAACAACAATTGTGTTTTCTCAATCTCCTGAAAAAATGAGCTACCAGGCTATAATACGAAATAGCAATAACGAGCTTGTAAAAAATCAACCAATAGGCATGCAAATTAGCATCTTGAAAGGTACTGCTGATGGTACACCGGTTTATGAGGAAATGCAAACACCAACCACCAATGCCAATGGATTGGTAAGCATTGCAATTGGTGTTGGAGGAGTCGTAAGCGGCAGTTTTGCAACCATCGACTGGGCAAACGGGTCGTATTTTTTCAAAACCGAGATTGACCCAACAGGCGGAACAAGCTATACCATTATCGCAACAAGCCAGTTGTTAAGTGTGCCTTATGCTTTACATGCAAAAACAGCCGAAACAATTACAGGTACAATAACCGAAACTGATCCTGTTTATACTGCAAGCAATGCAGCCAATATAACAGCTACCGACATTACTAACCTCGGGTATTTAAGTGGTACCAATACTGGCAACCAGGATCTAAGCACTTTAGCAACAAAAGCAGCATTAAGCGATTCTATCGCCCGGGTAAGTAGCGAAATCCCCGGTATAAGCAGTTTACTTTCATACGAGACCGATCCTGTTTGGAATGCAGATAGCAGCGTAGTACGAGCAGAAGTACGAACAGAAATATCCGACTCACTATCAACTTTAAACGCAGCAATTTCAACTGCCTTAGAAATCACAGCTAGTCAAATACGTACAGATATCCCAAAAATTAAGACCTATTCTGTAGGCGACTTTGCTCAAGGTGGTGTCATATTTTGGGTTGATGAAATCGGACAACACGGTCTGGCATGTGCCATAGAAGATCTGGATGGAGGCAGTGGCATACAGTGGTATAATGGAAGTTATACAACTACTTCTGCAGAGGACAATGGTGTTTATGCCGGTGACATGAATACGCGATTAATAATTGTTAACCAGGGAGCTAACTTATCCAATTATGCTGCAGGTATATGTAGTGCCGGCAAGAAAAGTAGCTTTTTTTGAGATTGTCGCCTAAAAAATCCCAAATTGGGAATTTATTTTGATAGCTTCTTTCACACAAAATATTCTTCAGTATCAAAAAATATAGATTTATTGTGAAAAATGTTAGCTACCAACCGGAAAAGGCATATTTTTGCTCGTAAGAGCGCATAAGTATCCTGTTAAATGCAGATTAATAGATGTTTATGCGGTTTTATTAAGCAGCTTGCTTGACTTGGGCATCTTCAATTTTCTGTCGTTGTTGGGAAATTATGTGCTCCCCAATTTTTTTCAGATTGAAGGAACAAACGGCTAAGCCAATGTACCTTTTAAAATGCCCATAGCCCTTGTCGGGACAGCGATCTAAGCCTCTGTGCTCCAGTTCGTTAATATTTGATTCAACTGCGCTGTGTTTATTTCGGTTACGAATAAATTTAGGTTGGTGTTCTTGTTCGTATTCTTGTTTGTTACATTTTCCTTTTTTAGGAAGAACCAGTGTTTCAACACTCTCTGATAATAGGTTTTTATTTGTTTTGTTCCAAAAACCTTTGTCGAAGCTCCAGCTTTTTACCTGGTAACTAGTTAATATGCGTTCCGCCAACCCAGAAACTATTTCTGAGTCAGATTCGTGATCCATAATATGGTAATCGACAATTAAGTTAAACTGGTCAGTAGTAATGGCAACTTTCTTACCCAATTCAACATTAGGGCGCATTTTCCCTTTGGTAACCCATTCGGTATACTGCTCGAAGATGGAGAACATCTTTTCTTCATGTGGGATTTCTTCCCCTTTTATTATTCGTCTCTCAACCAAGCTTATGTGTTTTTGCAGTAACTCCATAAACCGTTCAAGCTCCATAAATATTATAGTATCGATTATATCGGCCTGGGGGAAGTTCCCCTTCTCTTTTTCAATTTTTGCATACAGGGCTTTAGCTTTAGCAAGGTAATTTTTTGCGCACTCCTTAATACGATCAGTTTTTCCTTTGCCTCCGGATGCACTGGCCCTTCCTAACGCCCGCATTTTATTTTTTAAGTCGCTGCGCCAGTTTTTTATTTTTCGCCATCCCGGTAGGTTGTGCTTATCCTGTAACTTGGTAACCATGTCGATACTTTTCCTGGCGCTGTCCCACAGTAGATTATAGTCGGTTGGGAAATGAACATTGCTCTCTACAACAAAACTATCAGTTTTTAAGCACAATGCTGCCACCTCTTTTTTTTTAAACACTTCGTGTCCAAATTCTACGATAATAGTATTAAGCTCTTGTACTGTTTCATTGGTCAAAAGCCCAACATTATCAATAATGCTCTGGTAACCAAACTCTTGTTTCCCTGCGCCAAACTCGCTTTCAACACCTAGAATCTGACGTACCATACTGTCATAATTTGCAATATGATGCAGGTCATCATAGCTAATATTTTGACAAAGACGGACTTGTGAAAGGACAAATATTTGCCAAAGGTTCATTCCAGGACGCCCCATGTTATTGTTGCTTGAAAGTATTTTATCCTCAAGCACCTGAAACACTCTTTCGTTCCATTTTGGACTGATAAATATTTCTTTTAGCGCTGCACATAAACCTGGTAATGCCCCACTGCGTTTTTTTGTTGGAATTATTGTGTCCTGAATTAATAGTCGCCCAATGGTAATTTCTTGCTCGAATCTTTTTCTCATATTCTAACCTGTTTGAAAAGTAGCCTCGAAATACTCGAATCTAAATTAATTAATAAGTTGAATATCTGTATTTTAATTAAATTAAGCAACTAAAACCCCGTAAAGATTTAACTTAGTTATCAACAATAACACATTGAATATCAAACAACTTCAGATTTCTGGGCAGGAACTATGTATTAATTACAGTGTTGAGCAAAATGGCGTAACATATGGCGATTGGTATTTACCATCAAATTATGAATTAAACCTGATGTACACCAACAAAGCAACCATTGATGCAATAGCTGGAGCAAATTCAGGTAACAGTTTTGCTAGTTATTACTATTGGAGTTCTACCGAGTACGGTGTCGACAGTGCTTGGTTACAGACCTTCGCCGATGGCTCCCAGGTCACCAGCCTTAAGAGCGCCGCATTTAGGGTTCGTGCAGTTCGTGCTTTTTAACTATTAATCCATTTAATGTTTTCCGACACTTTGGGATGAGTGATTTAGAAAGTGAAATCCCAATAAAACTAACTGATTGGAACAAGAACAAATTTAAAATATCAAAAAAAGGTATCATGAGAAAAATATTTATAATCATAGCCGCAGTATGGATAACAACCAGCGTGTTCGCTCAACCACCTGAAAAAATAAGCTACCAGGCAGTCATCAGAGATGCAAGTAATAACCTGGTTACGAATCAGGTGATTGGTATGCAAATTAGCATCCTGCAAGGTACAGCCAATGGCTCCACCGTTTACAGCGAAACCCAAAAACCAACAACCAATGCAAACGGTTTGGTGAGTTTTGAAATTGGTGCAGGAACCGCAGTAAGTGGCGATTTTTTTGCCATCGAATGGGCAAACGGCACTTATTTCATAAAAACAGAAACTGATCCAACAGGAGGGACAAGTTACACCATTACAGGTGTAAGTCAATTATTAAGCGTACCGTATGCTTTGCATGCAAAAACGGCCGAAACAATTAGAGGAACAATAACAGAAACCGATCCTGTTTTTACTGAAAGCGATGCAGCCAATATAACAGCTACTGACATTACCAACCTCAAGAACTTAAGCGGCACCAATACTGGCGACCAGGATCTAGGCGCTTTTGCAACAAAAACAGCATTGAGCGATTCTACAGCAAAACTACGCAGCGAAATACCTGATTTAAATAGTTTCCTTTCTACTGAAACTGATCCGGTTTGGCTTGCTGATAGTAGTGTAGTAAGAGCAGAATTAAAAACAGAAATATCCGACTCTCTATCAACTTTAAACGCTAAATTTTTAACTATCATACAAGACACCGCATCTCAAATACGTGTCGATATACCCAATGTCCCTGCTGGCACCCAAACCGGCGATATGCAATATTGGAACGGAACAGCTTGGGTTGCTGTTTCAGCCGGGACAACCGGACAGTTGCTTAGTGTAAATGCCTCGGGAGTGCCCGAATGGCAAAACCCTTCGGCTTTAAAAACAGCCTATACTACTCTGCCGGAAATTGACGAGAACGGTGTGGTATTTACAGGTGTAATAAATGCTAATGGCTACTCCAGCTCCATTGCTTTTGAATACGGAATCGACACCAACTATGGCAATACCATAACTGCCACAGCAAGCCCTGTAAGCAGTAGTAACAGCGAAACAGTAAGCTCCGCAGTCATTACTGGTTTAACCTTAGGTGTTGTGTACCACGTACGTATGGTAGTAGAAAACATATTTGGTACTTTTTACAGCAACGATGTTCAATTTACCAATTTATATTACGGTGTCAGCTATGCCGGTGGGCTTGTTTTTGATTTTGACAATTCAGGCCACGGGATGGTGGCAGCGATAACAGACCAAAGTTCAATTTCAATTTGGGAAACGGCATTTACATATTGTTCAGATTATAGTATTGGAAGTTATATCGATTGGTATCTACCTACAATGGTAGAGCTTAATCTGATGTATGAAAACCTACATTTAAACGGATTTGGCAGTTTTGCTAGTTACTACTATTGGAGTTCTGTCGAGTACAATAGCGACTACGCTTTGGAGAAGTTTTTCGGTAATGGTAACCAGGATCAGGACGACAAGGAAAGCGCTGCTAGTGTTCGTGCAGTTCGTGCTTTTTAACTATTTATTAACGTATCGCGATGCTTCGGGATGAGTGATTTAGGAGGTAAAATCCCAATAAAACTACCCGATTGGAACAAGAACAAACTTAAAATATTAAAAATTAAGGTATCATGAGAAAAATATTTATAATCATAGCCGCAGTATGGATAACAACCAGCGTGTTCGCTCAACCACCTGAAAAAATAAGCTACCAGGCAGTCATCAGAGATACAGGTAATAACCTGATTACGAATCAAACGATTGGCATGCAAATTAGTATTTTGCAAGGTACTGCCGATGGCACATCAGTTTATGAGGAAATCCAAACCCCTACAACCAATGCAAACGGTTTGGTAAGTTTTGAAATTGGAGCAGGAACAATTGTAAGCGGTAGTTTTGCAACCATCGACTGGGCAAACGGCCCCTATTTTATAAAAACCGAAACCGACCCGACAGGCGAAACAAGCTACACCATTACAGGTGTAAGTCAATTATTAAGCGTACCGTATGCTTTGCATGCAAAAACGGCCGAAACAATTACAGGAACAATAACAGAAACCGATCCTGTTTTTACTGAAAGCGATGCAGCCAATATAACAGCTACTGACATTACCAACCTGGGGAACTTAAGCGGCACAAATACTGGCGACCAGGATCTAAGCGCTTATGCAACAAAAACAGCATTAAGCGATTCTATTGCCCGGGTACGAAGCGAAATTCCCGATGTCAGCAGTTTTCTTTCTACCGAGACCGACCTTGTTTGGGATGCCGATAGTAGCTTGGTAAGAGCAGAGGTGCGAACAGAAATCTCAGACTCCCTTTTAGCTTTAAACGCGGCCCTTTCAACTGTTATACAAGATACCGAAAACCAAATACGTGCCGATATTCCAACAGTTACTACCTATTCTGTAGGCGACTTTGCCCAAGGTGGTGTCGTATTTTGGGTTGATGAAACCGGACAACACGGTCTGGCATGTGCCATAGAGGACCAAGATGGAGGAAGTAGCATACAATGGTATAATGGTAGTTCTACAACTACTTCTGCAGTGGGCGATGGTGTTTATGCTGGTGAAATGAACACACTATTAATAATAGCCAACCAGGGTGCGACTTTAACCAATTATGCAGCAGGTTTATGTGCTAATTATAGTGTTAGTCAAAATGGCGTAACATATGGCGATTGGTATCTACCATCAAAATATGAGTTGATGATAATGAACAACCATAGCGCAGCTATTAATTCCGCAGCAGGAGATAACGGGGGTAGCAATCTTGCCATAGGCTGGTATTGGAGTTCTACCGAGGATAGTAAATATGATGCATGGATGCAACTCTTCCACTATGATAGCAAGAACTCCCTTTCGAAGGATAGAACAGCCAGGGTACGTGCTGTTCGTGCTTTTTAACTTTATATTAAAAGAATAAAAACAGAAAAATTAAAATGAATATTAACCTTTAAAAATAACAACACCAATGAGACACAAACGATTAAAATTAAGTGCAATACTTTTGTTAGGAATTACACTAACAAGTTTACAGGCACAGGAAAGCGTTAACGCCACAGGCAGTAGTGCTTCGGGCAGCGGAGGTTCGGTGAGTTACTCCGTTGGACAGGTTATTTATACCACAAACACCGGAACAAATGGTTCTGTTGCACAAGGCGTACAACAACCCTGCGAGATTTTTACGGTTACAGGAATAGAAAACACGGCCATAAGCCTGGTACAAATAGCAGCATATCCAAACCCGGTAACCAATTACCTGGAATTATCGGTAGAAATGGAAAACACAAAAGATTTATCGTTTCAACTATTTGATATTCATGGGAGACTTTTGCAAACCCAAAAGCTCACTAGCAGCAATACTCAAATAGATATGACTGATTATATACCATCAACCTATTTTATTAAGGTAATATCAGGTAATCAATCCTTAAAAGAATTCAAAATCATTAAAAACTAAAAATAGTATGAGAAAAATATTTACAATCTTAGCCACAGTATTAATAACAGCTGGTGTGTACTCTCAATCACCCGAAAAAATGAGCTACCAGGCAGTAATCCGTAACAGCAGCGACCAATTAATTACAGACCAAGGTGTATTTATGCAAATTAGTATTCTGCAAGGCTCTGCTGATGGTACACCGGTTTATGTTGAAACCCATGCAGTATATACCAATGCAAACGGATTGGTGAGTGTTGAAATTGGAGGAGGAACAATTTCAGAGGGCAGTTTTGCGAGCATCGACTGGGAAGAAGGGCCGCATTTCGTTAAAACCGAAACCGACCCGACAGGTGGAACAAACTATACCATTATCGGAACAAGCCAGTTGTTAAGCGTTCCTTATGCTTTACATGCAAAAACAGCCGAAACAATTACCGGTACAATAACCGAAACCGACCCTGTTTTTAATGAATGGGATAAAAGCACAGGCATTTCCATACGAGAAAGCCAGATAAGCGATTTACAAAGCTATTTAACCTCAGAAGTTGATGGTTCTGTGACTAACGAGCTACAGGCATTAACCATAAGTAATGATACGATTTATTTAAGCAATGGCGGATTTGTGAAACTTCCTACTACCGAAACCACCGCTGAAACGGATCCTGTTTTTAGTGCATGGGACAAAGATTATGAAGACCTTATTAATACGCCTGCTGAACCCGACGGATCGGAAACCAATGTTACCGCCGGCACCAATATAACCATAACAGGTGACGGGACCACAGCAAGCCCTTATGTAGTAAATGAAAAAACACTTACCATTGGACAAAGTTACCAGGGAGGTATCATTTTCTGGTTAGATGAAACAGGTCAGCATGGTTTAATAGCAGCAACTTCTGATCAAGGTGACGTACGATGGTATAATGGGACTCATAAATATATAGGTTCTTCAGGCGATGGTATATATGCCGGGGCTATGAATACGGCAATTATAATAGCCTCACAAATGGCAGATGACCAAACAGGGAGTTTTGCTGCGAAAGTCTGTGCCGATTATTCAGTAACAGTTAATGGAGTTATTTATGGAGACTGGTACTTGCCTTCAAAATATGAGCTTAATTTATTAACTAAGCAAAAGGATGTGATTGATGGTTTTGAAAACGCCACCTACTGGAGTTCTACCGAGGACTACATAGAAAACGCATGGACACAATTCTCAGAAATTGTCCGTAGACAGGACGTCTGCAATAAGTTTTTTCCATGCAACGTGCGTGCTATTCGTGCTTTTTAACAATTTATCTGTTAAACCCGGATTATGTATTAAAATCCCCTGATGCTTAAAGTATTTACGCATAAACAAAACATCAAAACGGTTGGGCGTTTGTTTTTGCAACGTCCAATCTTGCCTGGTGGCATTTGCTGCCATTTAGTAACATCTGAACATCACACCTTAAAAGGAGTAAAAAAAAAATAACATGAAAAAAATAGTTGCAATCCTAGTCACAGTATTAATAACAGCTAGTGTGTTCTCTCAATCACCTTTGAAAATTAGTTACCAGAGAGTAATCCGCAACAGCAGCGACCAATTAGTGACGAATCGTTATGTGAGAATGCAAATAAGCATTCTGCAAGGCTCTGTCGATGCTACACCGGCTTATGTGGAAACTCAAATCAAACGTACTAATGCCAATGGTTTGGCAAGTATATTAATTGGAGAAGGAGTAATTGTAAGTGGCTGTTTTGCAAACATCGACTGGGCAAACGGGACGTATTTCATTAAAACCGAAACCGATCCTACAGGTGGAACAAGCTATACCACTTCCAGAACATCTCAATTGCTGAGTGTGCCTTATGCTTTTCATGCAAGAACAGCAGAAACATTTACAATAACTGAAACCGACCCTGTTTTTAAAGCATGGGACAAAAGCACAAGCATTTCGATACGAGAAAGCCAGATAAGACAATTTACCAGTTACCTGACTTCAGAAGTTGACAGTTCTGTGACCAACGAGCTACAGGCATTAACCATTAGCCATGATACGATTTATTTAAGCAATGGCGGATTTGTGAAACTTCCTGCTGCCGAAACCACTGCTGAAACCGATCCTTTTTTTAGTGCATGGGATGGAGACTATGCAGAACTTATTAATACACCTGCTGTACCCGACGGATCTGAAACCAAAGTAACCGCCGGCACCAATATAACCATAACAGGAGACGGAACCACAGCAAGCCCTTATGTGGTAAATGAAAAAACACTTACCATTGGACAAAGCTACCAGGGAGGTGTTATTTTCTGGTTAGATGAAACTGGCCAGCATGGTTTAATAGCAGCAACTACAGACCAAAGTACCGGCATACAATGGTATAACGGTACTGAAAGATATACGGGTACTGAAACAAATGTTTCAGACAATGGCTTGTATGCAGGTGCTATGAATACTGTAATGATTGTAGCCACTCAAATAGCAGATAACCAGGCAGGGAATTTTGCTGCAAAAGTCTGTACCAATTATTATGTAATAGATAATGGAATTACTTTTGGCGACTGGTATTTACCTTCAAAATATGAGCTTAATTTATTATACCAGCAAAAAGATGTGGTTGGCGGTTTCGACAGTACCATCTATTGGAGTTCTAACGAAGTCAACAACTACAACGCATGGGGGATAGACTTCGCCAGTGGTACCAGGGACTTCTTCTATAAGAGCAATGAACGCCATGTGCGTGCAATTCGGGCTTTTTAACTATTAAACGATTTTTTTACTGAAGATTAACTAAAAAATCGTTTTATAATAAATTGTAACTTACAATTCTGTGAGCGGTTGGGTGTTTTTTTTAACGTCTAATTTTGTAGGGACTGTACAAAAAGTCATTCGATTGTAAACTCCGTCAGGTTCTTCGAACTATGATAGACTGCAAATCAATTAATTGAAGATGCCAAGTAGAGTCACCGGACCTGTCTGAGTTACCTTTTGGACACCTACTTTTTTAACACTAAAATGATATTGCATCTGAAATGTTTTAAAGAGGGCTGACTGCCTTTGCCTAAAGTAAGGTAGTAGATGCTGCCAAAAAGAATAAATCGTATAGATTTTCGATCTTAATAATGATGTTGTCATTAGAATACTAAATTTACAGTTCATATAAATTTGATACGAATGCTTTCAGAAAAAGACTTTAAACAAATAATTCAGAATACCCCTTTAATTTCAATTGATTTAATTGTGAAAAATATCAATGGACAATATCTTCTTGGATACCGCACTAACAAGCCTGCAAAGGATACCTGGTTTGTTCCCGGAGGCAGAATAAAGAAAGGAGAAACTATTGAACAAGCTTTTTCCCGTATCACAACAGCAGAACTGGGCATTGAGTTTAAATTAAAACAGGCTGAATACTTGGGTTTATATGAACATATTTACCCAAACGACAATTACTTTAACGATTCTGAAATTGGTACCACACATTATATCGTCCACGGTTTTCAGATAGATCTAGAAAGCAATTTAAATACCTTGCCTAAAGAACAACATGCCGATTACTGGTGGGCAAGCAAAGAGGAATTGCTCAATAATGAAAACGTACATATAAATACGAAAAATTATTTTAACGGATTTAGACTTTTATAGTAAATCCTCCCCCGTTTAGTATGGATTAGCGAAAGTGTATCCACGTCATGTCATAATAGACAGTTTGAAATGTTCACTAATCAGTATTAATTGAGTAAGGGACTGTTGAGTCAACCACACATTAAGCCCAGTCTGATTGGCAAAATAATTGGAAAAACTTCAAGAACAACATTAACAAAATATATGAATGAATTAGTCTATTAAAAAATACTTACACCCAGAAAAGATGGAGTAGAAATTTTTTATACTAATGAAGATTTAATAAGAATGTTGGAAGGACAATAACAAAAAACATAATATGCAGTATAAAACAATTGGGAGTGATATTGTAATATGAGTAAACTAAAGCACCACAGAAGTTCCTATACATTTTTCGATGAAGGATTGTTATATAATATTAATTTGTTTTTTCTTTGATAAACAGAAGTGGCTTTAACATAAAATAAAAATAGACTATGAAAAGCTTACTAAATATATTTTTCTCGTTTTTTTTTATAACAACAGTGAACGGGCAAATATTTGAGGTTGGTGATAAATTGCCTGATATAGTCGCATCCGGTATCAACGGGAACGAGATTCGGTTATCCTCATTAAATGGGGAAATGGTGTTGGTCGATTTTTGGGCCGGATGGTGTGCGCCGTGTCGGAGAGAAAATCCTATCATTGCAAAAGTTTATAAAGAATATAAAGACGAAAGTTTTGAAAATGGAGAAGGTTTTACTGTTTTTAGTATTTCGCTCGACACCGATAAAAAAATGTGGGAATCAATTGTTAAAAAAGATTCGTTGATATGGCCATACCATGTAAGCGATTTACAAGGATTCAAAGGTTCGATTGCCAAAGAATACGGAATTAAATCAATTCCACTAAGTTATTTAATAGATGGCAATGGAGTTGTTGTAGCAGTAAACCCGCGGGGAGATGCTTTGGAATCAAAACTCCGACGGTTGAAGAAGAAAAAATATTTCTTCTTTTAATCCTTGCTACAATTACATTTTACACTTTCCATCAACTCTTCTAAAGCTGCAATTACATATTCGTTGTCTCCGTCACAATCAGTTGATTTTGTTGAGCTGCATCCTAATACATCAGCTAAATCGTCTATTGCGCTTTCTGGATATTCTACGCCATTGTATTTGTAAACACAAGTATAGTCTCCATTATTATCGGTTGAACAACAGGCTGATACAGTTTTATTATCACAGATTTCTTCTTCTCCACATGTTTCATCGTCATCTTCTTCACAACTGATTGCAAATAGGAAAGTCGCAGTAAATAAGGCAAGTCCCAGATATAGTATTTTCTTTTTCATAGTATTTATTTTTGTGCCAAATTTAATGATAACAAAAAGGATTTGAAAATGATTATATAAAATCCTTGATTAAGTTGGGATTATTTTACACCAGTGTCGTAAACAACTATTTTTGGATAAAATTTTAAATTTAAAAGTGTTTCCTGGACTTTTATGGTACGCCCCATTTCATTTTTCGAATCTTTATTATCTAATCTTGTACTCGGTTTTCCGTTTTTCATTTCTGAAATAATATCTCTGGTAGAACGATTATCATTTCCTGCTTCATCTCCCAGTTTAGCTTGTTCTTTTTTAAGCTTTTTTGATTTTCCCATTAAAAGATCTTGCAGGTGTAACTGTAGGTGGTATTCGTAATCGTCATTGAATTTTTGCATGCCAAAAGCTGAGATATCGAATGCGGTGCTTGAAATATACGTTTTGGGTACATATATCCCGCCTTGAATTATAAAGACATTCGTATTAAATGTTTTGAATTCGATCTTATCCAGTTCGTCGAGGCTGGTAATTTTTGGCAGTTCACGTAAAGGAGCATAATCGTATATTCCCCCGTTTTCGATGGTAAAATCTCCACTTAATCTTATTTCATCTTGAAGCACCGAATCACCAAGCATTTTTATTAAGCTATGCGTTTCTGAAGTAATAAGTCCCGAAATATTTTCGTGGGTAATATCGCTTTGGTGAAAATCATCGAAATCGTAAAGTAATTTTTTAATATCCATACTTTCGATATTGTTCATCATATTAATCGTGGTAAGATCATTTTCATCGGTATAATATTTTATCGATGAATTCATTTTTCCATCGAAACCTTCGAATTTAAGCTGCTCGGCAATATACAAATCGTTCTTAACTTTGAATTTTGAGGAGATATTATTTAATAGGGCTTTTCCGTAAGTTACACTATTGATATTTACTTTACCTTTTATCTCGTAAGCCGGAATAAAAATTTCTGTGGTGGTATTTGTTATCGAGTCGTCTTCTGATATTTCTGTTGAGTCAGTAACTAACAATGAGGCAAAAGCAGAATAGTCGATATCCCCCAGATACAGACGGGTATCTACTTTAAGAGTGTCGGTGGTTTTGAGAAAATAAGCAGGATAAAGATTCCCGACAGATGTTGAGTCTATACGCCAGGGAACGTTCATGTATTCGCCTTTTAATTTGTTAACATTAAGCGTTCCGTCTATTAGCGAAATATTTCCCGAGATTTCATTCATGTTCATTAGCGTATCAGTCATGTCGAGCGTTAGCTTATTGAGATTTAGAGAAACAATACTGTTATTAAAAATGATAGGGAAAATTTGCTCCTCCGAAATTGAATCCAGGTTTACAGTTCCTGACGATTTTAAATCCATTAATACATTTCCCGTCATGTTGTTTATTAGTGAATCAGGAAAAAAGGAGAGCCATTCGTTTATTCCTAAATCAAGGTGGGTATTTGTGTAAAACGTAGGTCTCTTAAGATTACTAAGCGATGTTGATGTCCTAAAAAACGACCCGGGAGTCTTAATATCCATCGATTCAATTTTAATATTCATGGAATCCGGCACCAAAATACTTCCAGAGAAATTAGCATCAAGGTTGCTATCGTCGATTGTAAGATTGTAGGCCGGGAGCATTAGCTTTAAATTATTTACTGAAATATGAAAAGGTTCATAGATGATGGAGCTATTAATCGAATCAATTTTCATGTCAGGAACATATCCGATATTCACGTTATTTGTCGTGATGTTAAATCGGGTATTTGCCAATAAGTAATCAGTAAAAGTAGAATCGATAGAGTCCGGAAGTTCGCCTTCTGTAGCCAATACTACATTAACATGGCCATTCATGTATTCGATCAAAGTATCGGGTGCGAATTCAGTAAAGTCATTGAGATTTAAATCTAATTTACTTTGGACTTTATATTTTATCTGATTTAGATTTTGAAATGATGCTGATATTATTCCTGAACTTTCTTTTGTTTCGAATTGTAACGTTTTAATCGTTGCCTGTGTAGTTTTATTATTTCGCAGAAAGCCGTTGGTTGCATTTCCTCTTAAGAATATTTTCCTGATTAATGGATAATCGAAGTATTTAACGGTACCATTTTCAAATACAAAATCAGAAGTTACCTGCGGTAAAATGGTGTCAGCAAGTTCGCCCTCTATAGTTGCATTAAAATTAAATGTACCATCGAGTTGACTTAATCCATAATCTTCAAGTAAATTGTTGGGAACATATTTTACCAGATTTTTTAATTCCAGGTTTTTTCCGGCTATGTTAATGTCTCCGGGGATTTTATCTTTCAAAAGTATATTTCCGGTAATATTAAAATTAGCACCTTCGGTTGTTATTTCCATTTTGTTAAGAAAGACCGAATCGTGAAGGTAGTCGAGGTCAAGTTTTAATGTAGCTAAGTCCATTTTGTTTACCGGCGTTTCCTGGAAGGCGCAATTAGCGATTAATAAGTCCCCGGTAATTTTTCCTTCATAGTTATTTTCGCTAATAAACCCGGATAATTCTATTTCAGGAATAGTTGCACGGGCAGAAGCCTTTAGTTTATCATCTATATAATTAAACTGAATATTTTTCAGCAATAGCTGGTTTAAAGCCAGGTTTAACGGGGCTGCTTCTGAAGTATCTTTTTCTGTTGCTGTGGTGTCAATTAAAAAATCAATATTACTTTTTCCCAGACTATCGGTATAGTAGTTTAATGTAGCATCCTTAATTTCAATTTTTACAATTTCTATCTTTTTTTTTAAAAGTTCTTTTGACCTAACCGACACAAACAATTGTTCAATACTCGCCAATGTGTCGCAGTGATTAGAAGTTTGTAACGAATCAATTTCGCAAATTTGAGTTCCCATGTTAATACCTTTAAATTCAATCGTAGAAAGCGGGAAACGGCGAATAAGGGTAAATGAGGCATCGTCGATAGTTATAGGTGCAGTTATTGATTGACTGATTTTTTCGGTTACAAAATCTGTAATTGTATTTTCGGTTAATTTTGCAGTAATAGTTAGTACAAGCAAAAATGCTATTATTGATAGGATAAGATATTTTAAAATTTTCCAAAATTTTCTCATATCTCAATATAGATTTAGGTCTGTTAAATTTTATACAAGGCCAAATATACTTAATCTTTTTTTGCAGGCACATTTGAGGAATATGCTGAATTTGTTTATTGCTAATCTTTAAAAATAAAACCCATCGAACTTAGGAGACTATAACACGAAATCAACTTCTAACAACAGCTTATATATTATTGTGTTTGGGCATCATTGGTTGTTTAAATATTATATTAGAGATACTTATATTGTTGGCAAACATTTTGTAAGGATGTTACGTGTAAATTGAAACGCCTTTAATTAATATTTACACAGACTACCATGAATAATTACTTTCTTAATAATCTTAGATTTAAATATAAACATAGATACAAGTTTTATTTTTAGTATTAATATATCTTAAATCAACATTATGAAACGACGAACCTTCATTAAAAACTCCGGTATTGCTTTAGGTGCAGTAACCGTATCACCCTTATTAAGTTCAACAAGTAATGCTTATGACTATAATTTTCCTTTAATGGATTTACATGTACACTTGACCAATGAGTTTACACTTAAACAAGTTATGAGTATACCTTAAATCCGCATCAAAAAATAGTTAAAAATCGGCAAGCCTTGAAAAATAAAATCATTCAAAGCATTGCCGATTAAAATGTTTTCACCTATTTAGGTGCAAAACATCGTAGCTGATGAAAATTACATATTCTAAAGAAAATATCAAGTCTTTTGGCGGAATAAATTTCGCTGATGAAATAATCAAGAACGCAAATCTATATAAAACTATTGACGAAAGCCTTGGCAGTAGGGGCATACGAGCAGAATACAGTTATAGTGATTTAGTCCGTTCATATTTTTTACTTGTTTTATGTGGAGGCGGGTGTGCAGAGGATATCACAGAACACTTACGCGATGAGCTCGAACAAGTAAAAGAGTTTAAGGTATGTTCTGCAGATACATTGCTGCGTATGCAAAAAGAACTGTCAACCGAAAAGGAAACATTTATATCAAAAGGGAATATTGAGCACGACTTCAATATCAACCTAAACCTTAATAGGCTTATGGTCCAGTTGTTGGTCAAGACAAAACAACTTTCTGCCAATACTGACAATTATATATTTGATTACGACAACCAGTTTATCCCCACAGGGAAATACGATTCTAAACGCAGTTATAAGAAGGACGATGGATATTTCCCGGGCATTGCAACTATAGGGAACCACCCGGTTTATATTGAAAACAGAAACGGGAACAACAATGTAAAATACAAACAGGAACAGACACTTGAAAATGCATATGGCATTTTAAAAGAATTTGGGATAAAACCAAAGTACAGCCGTATGGACTGTGGCTCTTTCGACAAAGAAGTCCTTCCCGTGATAGAATCCAATAGCCAATACTTTTTTATCAGGGCGCAACGTTGTGCCTCTTTGTATGATGAAATAAAACAAATCGGAACATGGCAAGAAGTAGAAATAGGCTTTAAGAAATATCAAGTAGCATCAATCTGGTACGCCCCCTTTGGCCAAGAAAAAACTTACCGCTATGTAATCAGTAGGGAAAAGAACAGCGATGGACAAACAGACCTTTTTACCGGCGATGATTTTAAATACAGGGCTATTATGACCAATGAACCGCTGATGTCTGATTTGGAAGTGATCCTGTTCTACAACGATAGGGGTGAAAGCGAACGTCTGTTCGATGAAATGAACAATGACTTTTTATGGAAAAAAATGCCATTCTCTTTTCTTCATGAAAATACGGTATTCTTAATATTGATGGCAATTTGCCGAAATATGTTTCATTTCCTGACAAACTTCCTTAGTGCCAAATTAGATTTTATCAAACCAAACTTCAGATTAAAGAAGTTTATATTCCGGTTTATGGTGGTCCCTTCAAAATGGATAAAACGTGGACGACAGCATATTTTGAAGCTGTTTTCCACAAAACAATATCACCTATTGTTGCTTGATTAACAGACAAATATTTTAATAAGGCTTGGGAAAACTGCATTCATGTGTAAAAACTAAATATCTGTATATCAGGATTGTATACTAGCAACGATTGGTAGCCTACATATATATAACAATAATAAAGGCTAGATACCCAAAAATTGCTTCTTGAAAATAAAATTATACCAGTAAGCTTTTATAACATACTCGAAATGCAGTAGTTTTCCCTGAAAATAATGATAAATAAGAGTTTTTTCTATTCCAAATTATTAATCTGCGGATTTAAGGGTATAGCAAAAAAAAGAGATGTTCAATTTGGAATTGTTGAGCACCCGGCTTCATGGGCGATAAAAAATGATGACGATTTAAAAAATATATAGATGCGTTACGTAAATTCCCTGTCTATATTGGTTTACAGCCGATTGAACTTGGATGGTCAAAAAACTTTTCATCAGAATTATTAGACCAGATTAATTATATATTAATGGATCCCCAAAGAGTTCCAATGGGAAATGGAGAAATATTAAAGATTTGGAATTTTGATACCTACGTGGAAGATACGGATGAGTTTATGAAACGATATATTGATTATACCATGGAAATACTTGAAAACGAATCACTGACTATATTTGGATGGCCACTTTTTTTTACCAGTATGCATTGCCCGTGATTATTATTCATTATGGACAGAGGAACGTATGAATCAAATTATTACAGCTGCAAAGAAAAGAAATATCGCTATTGAAATAAATGATATGGCACACACACCACATGAGGAATTCATAAAAAAAGCTAAAGAACAAGGATTAAAATTTACGTTTGGTTCAGATTCTCATAATCAAAATGCCGGACGTTTAGCCTATTGTAAACGGATCGCAGAAAAATGTAATCTTACCAAAGATGATTTTTATATTCCAAAAAGAAAAATAGAATTATAACTTAAAATACGATATGAAAGTCCCTCTTTCGGTGTAGATTTGTGAAAGCAGATTTACGCCGAATTTTAATAGACTGTTTGTAACAGTCTATGTATGTAGACAATAATTATTATTGGTTATTATGAAGTGAAATTTTAGCAGAGCATGATTAAAGTGGATTCGTGTATATTTTGATTTTTGAACCAAAGATTGGCATCCTATAAACTGATAATGAGTAAGTAGAATTAAAAAAAAGTCATATGGATAAATACTGGCCACAAATTAGAAAAATAGGTAAAACAAAATTTATTATTATCTATGCTATATTATTTGGAATATTAATGTCACTATTCAGTTCATTAGTAACCATGATTATTGACAAGGAATTTTATTTAAGTAGATTTATTTCATCTTCAGCTATTGGGATGTTAATAGGAGGATTTTTAGGAGGCTTAATTTCAGGAATTGTTCAATGGTATAATATCGAAAATAAAAACAGGGATATAAGATAAATACTCAACATATTGCCTTGTTTAATAACTACAAGCTGGTTACGTTAATTGAGATTAACAGCATCACAATAAAAATTCACAGATAAATATTATAAATTAAAAAACAAAAACTATGACACGATTGATTAGAATATTAATGCTTGTTTCTGTAGTAGCATTGTTTAGTAAAACCGGTTTTTCTCAATTAAGTGTTTCATATTACGCTTCTTCTCTCTCAAAGATTGGAATGGGATACAATTTTAGTGATAGATTTTGGAGTGAATTAAGAATATATAGTAATACAACGATACATGATTTAACACCTGAATTAGTAGCATGTTTTAATATTGTAAAAAAGGAGAATCATAATGTATATCTGGGTTTAGGAGTGAATGTTAATTATTTCAACGGATTTGTTCTACCCATTGGTGTTCAGTTTGCCCCGATAGAAAAATTTGACAGGTTTTCATTGCACATTGAACTTCAACCAACACTGGATACCGACACTGATTTGATATTCCAGGGATCTTGGGGATTGAGATATAGATTTGGGAAAAATGAATGACAAGTTGATGGAATATTCGAGCAGCCTCGTTTCGTTCTTTCTACTCTCTTTTTCTAGCTGAGAAAAATATACAACTTAGCTTTTTCATTATGTAACTTCAATCCAAAAACTAGGTGTAGAATTGATGTTTTAATATTCATATAAGTAATTGATGAATTTATATAATAGCTTTACAAAAAGCTTATACTACATGCAATGAAGCAACTATTTCTAATTATTTTAGTGGCAACTTTTATTAATTCCATTTCATTTGGACAAAAATGGAATCCAGAGATAATCTGCTCAACAGATACTTTCATTGTACAACCTTATATCTCCAAAATATATAATCCTGAAAAAACAGATAGTTTAAACCTGAGCCCTTACAAAATAATACAATGTCGAACACGTTCGAATGTCGGATTTCGAATTGAATTTGCAGTATCCAATTATTATTACGGAGACAAAACAACAAACTGGATTGGGCAGCATGGAGGGCCAAATTTTAATTTTATTTTTGCTTCAAACAGGTTCAATTTCGGGTTTAGGTTTAAACCCTGGTCGATTGACCCTAAAAAGGAGATAAACTTTAATGGACAAATATTACCAACAACAGCCAGGCTAAATAATATCAGGCTTGATTATTATGTTGGTTATTCTTTTGATTTTGAAAAACGTATCTCCTTAGAGCCATATCTAGGATATAATCGCACATCTTTCCTTGTTATTAATGAAGATGAAATAAACCAGGAATTTTCTTTTAATAAAACAGGCGGATTAATTATCGGAACTACTTTGAATAAGTATTTCAAAATAAAAGGTTATGAGTATATATCTGTGTTTGCGACTTTTGGCTATGGCTTTGTAGATTATGAGACTGTCCATCCTGATTTGGATAATGGGTATTTTGAATGGAATCTGGGAGTAGCTTATAAAGGCTTTGGGATTAAGCGGTTTAATAAGAGAGTAGATTAATTACATAACCTTACATGTAGAGAATCTGTTTATAGAATTTTTAATAATAATTACACGTTAGGTAATATTCTTAAAATATAAATACTTTTTATCCTTAAATTTGTGTAGCCTAAAAAAGAACCGCATATCCACTCAAGGCTAAGACTAACTAATGCTATCATAATATTAACATGCACATTTAGATTAAAAAAAAATAAAAACCTGAATAAATTGTTAATATTTTTATGGCGAAAAGAAAAATAGTTGTATTTTTGCAACCCGTTAAAATTCGGGTGGTATATTTGTATTTCAAATTAATTAATTGAAAGAAAGTGAATACATTGAGTTATAAAACAGTATCGGCAAACAAAGAGACTGTAAACAAGGAATGGGTAGTAATTGATGCAAGGGATCAAGTTTTAGGTCGTCTTTCATCTGTTGTTGCTAAAATGCTTCGTGGAAAATACAAGACAAGTTACACTCCTCATGTTGATTGTGGAGATAATGTAATTATTATCAATGCTGATAAAGTTAAATTAACAGGAAACAAGCTTACAGATAAGCAATATCTAAGGCATACTGGATATCCTGGTGGACAAAGGGTAACAAATCCAGCAGAGTTGTTAAACAAAAAACCTACTGATGTGATTGAAAAATCAGTAAAAGGGATGATGCCAAGAAACAGGTTAAGCCGTGCAATCATGAAAAACCTTCATGTTTATGCTACTGCAGAGCATCCACACGATGCACAAAAACCACGCGAAGTTAATTTGAATACAATTAAATAAGATATGGAAGTAGTAAATACATTAGGAAGACGTAAAGCTGCTGTAGCAAGAATATATGTAAACAGCGGGAAAGGTCAAATTACTATCAATAATAAAGATTATACCGAATATTTCCCATTCGAAACATTACAATATATAGTTAAACAACCTCTACTGTTAACTGAGCAAGAAGGTAAATTCGATATCAAAGTTAATTTGTATGGAGGCGGAATCAAAGGACAAGCTGAAGCTTTACGTTTAGCTATTTCCCGTGCAATGATAAAAATGGATCCAGAGGCTAGACCAGTTCTTAAGTCTAATGGTCTTCTAACCAGAGACCCAAGAGTTGTAGAACGTAAGAAGCCAGGTAGACCAAAAGCACGTAAAAGATTCCAGTTCAGTAAGCGTTAATCGCTACACTGCCATCGGTTGTTTAGTATCCAAATTGGTAAGACTCTTTGTTTTACAAAGACTACTTGCCAATTGACAATCGTGAATGTAAACAATTTAAATAATTTAAAATGGCAATTACAACATTTAAAGAATTACTAGAAGCAGGTGTGCATTTTGGACACCTAAAAAGAAAATGGAATCCACAGATGGCTCCTTATATCGTAATGGAGCAAAATGGAATCCACATCATCGATTTGCATAAAACTAATGCGAAGCTTGAAGAAGCAGCAAATGCATTAAAGCAAATAGCAAAATCAGGCAGAAAAATACTTTTTGTAGCTACTAAAAAACAGGCAAAAGATATCGTTGCTGATCGTGTTAAACAGACAGGAATGCCTTACGTTACTGAACGTTGGCCTGGTGGAATGTTAACAAACTTCCCTACAATTAGAAAAGCTGTTAAGAAAATGGCTTCTATTGATAAGATGGAAGTTGATGGAACATTCGATGTCTTATCAAAAAGAGAAAAACTTCAAATTGGCCGTCAACGCGCTAAATTAGACAAAACGCTTGGTAGCATTTCTGATTTAACAAGATTACCTGCTGCACTTTTTGTTGTCGATGTTCATAAAGAATACATTGCAGTCCGTGAGGCTAATAGGTTAAATATTCCAGTTTTTGCTATGGTTGATACAAACTCAGATCCTAGCAACATCGATTTCCCAATTCCTGCAAACGACGATGCATCAAAATCAATTGCTTTAATTATTGATCTCGTTTGTAAAAATATCGAAGAAGGGCTTCAGCAGAGAAAATTAGAAAAAGAAAAAGATGCTTCTGAAAAGAAAGATAGAGGAAATGCTGGAGAAGGAGAGGGAAAAAGAAGACCTGCAAGGGCTAAAAAATCTGTAGCTAAAGAGCCAGCAAGAAACGAAGAAGAAGAAGGTAATTAATATATAATCTGAAAAAAAATTAATCATGGGTCAAATTAGTGCTGCTGATGTTAGCAAATTAAGAAAAGCTACCGGCGCAGGTATGATGGATTGTAAAAAAGCACTTTCTGAAGCAGATGGTGATTTTGAAAAAGCAGTTGAAATTATACGTAAAAAAGGTCAGGCTCTTGCAAATAAGAGAGCAGACCGTGAAGCTAGTGAAGGTGTTGCTCTTGCAAAAACAACTGGAGACAGTAAATTCGGTGCTTTAGTAGTTTTAAATTGCGAAACAGACTTCGTAGCAAAAAACCAGGATTTTATTTCTTTCGCAGAAAGTATTTTGGATCTTGCATTAGAGAGTAAACCAGCTGATCTTGCTGCATTAAAAGCTTTACCAATGGAAGGTAAAACAGTTGAGGATAAAGTAACAGAACAAGTTGGTGTAATAGGTGAAAAACTGGATTTATCAGCATTTGAGTTTATCGCTGCAGAGAAAGTTATTAATTATATCCACCCGGGAAATAAGTTAGCTACATTAGTGGGTTTCTCAAAAGAAATTGATGATGCTATTGCAAAAGATGTTGCAATGCAAGTAGCAGCAATGAACCCTGTTGCAGTTGATAAAGATGATGTTCCTGAAGATGTAAAAGAAAAAGAAAAAGAGATAGGAAGAGAACAAGCTCGTCAGGAAGGTAAACCTGAACAAATCCTTGATAAAATTGCAGAGGGTAAATTAAATAAGTTCTTTAAAGATAGTACTCTTGTAAACCAAGATTTTATTAAAGAATCAAAAATGACCGTAAAAGAATATTTACAACAAGCAGATAAAGATGTTAAAGTAACTGGATTCAAACGTTTCAGTTTAACTGCGTAAAAAATATTTTTTAAAAAATACTTTACAAAAAAGAGGGTCATATGACCCTCTTTTTTTATTTTTAATAAACAATAATAAAACTATTAGCACAATGGTAAAATACAATAGAATACTTTTAAAACTTAGTGGAGAAGCTTTAATGGGTAACCAACAATATGGGATTGACCCTGAAAGATTGAATGAATATGTTGTTCAAATAAAAGAGATAGTTGAAAAAGGCGTTGAAGTTGGTGTTGTTATAGGTGGTGGAAATATTTTTCGTGGGATGTCTGGAGCAGCATCAGGCTTTGATAGGGTTAAAGGAGATTATATGGGTATGTTAGCCACTGTTATTAATGGTTTAGCAATACAATCTGCCCTTGAGAATATTAATGTCCCTACTAAAGTTATTACAGCGATTAATATGGAACCTGTCGGGGAGAGGTATTCAAAACAAAAGGCAATCGATGCTCTAAAGAAAAAAGAAGTAGTAATTTTTACATTTGGCACCGGGAATCCATATTTTACAACAGATACTGCAGCAACATTGCGTGGTATAGAAATAGAAGCTGATATTGTACTAAAAGGGACCCGTGTAGACGGCGTTTATACCGCAGACCCGGAAAAGGATCTAACAGCAACTAAATTTGATGAATTGACCTTTGATGAAGCTTTAAATAAGGGGTTGAAAATAATGGATCAAACAGCATTTGCAATGTGTAAAGAAAATAACCTCCCAATCATAGTATTTAATATGAATAAAAATGGGGAACTCAACCGATTGATTTCTTCGGAAAAAGTTGGGACATTAATTAAAAATTAAATATATTAGCGAAGTTTTAAATTATAATTAATTAATTCCTAAGGATGCAAGAGGAAGTTCAGTTAAATTTAGAAGTTTCCCAGGAAAAGATGGAAAAGGCGATAAGCCACTTGGATGCTGAGCTAGGGAAAGTAAGAGCGGGGAAAGCCTCAATTCATATTCTAGACGGAATCTTTGTTGATTATTACGGAACAAATACTCCACTTAATCAAGTTGCAAATATTAATACTCCAGACGCAAAAACAATTGCTATCCAACCATGGGAGAAAAAAATGATTGATCCTATTGAAAAAGCGATTTTACATGCGAATATTGGTATTACTCCAATAAATAATGGAGAGTTAATTCGTTTAGTTTTTCCACCACTAACAGAAGAACGAAGAAAAGATTTAACAAAACAAGTTAAATCAATGGGAGAAGAAGCAAAGGTTAGTGTGAGAAATGCACGTAGAGATGCGAATGAAGAAATAAAAAAGTTACAAAAAGATGGCTTATCTGAGGATCTTGCCAAAGATGCTGAAGTTGTTATTCAAGAGGTAACAGATAGGTTTATTAAGAAAGTTGATGCCTTAATAGAAGCTAAAGAAAAAGATATTATGACAATATAACACTCTGCTAACTACTAACTAAAGTCAATCGGGAGGGTAGCCTTTAACAAAGGGGCTACCTTTTTTTATTCTTCAAAATTCCTGAATTATGCATTCCTGTTAAAAACAAAAAACCTGCTTAAAGTTTAAACAGGTTTTAAATATTTTTTTTTGAAATTTTCTTTTTACATCGTTCCAACAAAGGAGACAATAGAAACAGCTAATCCCGGTTCACCATTTTGAAAGAATATCCATAAATGGTAGACTCCCGTCTTCTGGCATTTAAAATTAAAGCCTCCAAAGTCTTTTCCTGTAGTTTCAATAAATGAACTTCCCTGAAGTCTGTTTGTATCAAAAAGCTGAATTACTCCTTTGCCTGGTTTTGTGTCAGAATTACAAATGGTAAAATTATACTCATTGTTTTTCTGTAATATCATCGAATATTTTGCCTGAGGTGGTCTGCCATCTGCTTCTGCAGGGCCTAAATCAACAACAAAATCTTTTAAATAAGTTGCATCACCAGCAACACTCTTGGCGCATTCTCTAACAAGGGCCTCATCCATTTGAGCCTGTACCTTGATAGAAGAAAATATTGCCAGTAGAATAATTACTATAATATTTTTCATATTATAAATTTATTAACTTATTTCTAATTTCTTCAGTTTTTTTTGTAATATCAGTTAAAGTTTCAGAACTAATATTTACAATACTTTTTTCGTTTTGTACAATAACCAACATGCCATTCTCTTCAATAGCCTCAGGTTCACCCCGCTCAATGGTTATTTCTACATTATCGAATAAAGTTTTTATTTCGTTGAAATCAACAATTAAATCACTAATGTATTTGTCGCTTTTATAATTATTTAGAATAATCATAAGCTGTGTTAGTATTGATTTCTGCTCACCAATTCTTTCTGCAAGCTGCTCAGAATTACTTTCCAATGCCACCTGGGTTGCTAAATATAATCCTTCAACCCATACGCCTGCAATCATAAGTGAACTTAGGTTACCTCTTTTATTTTCTCTAAGATATTTGTCCATTTGGTTAAAGCTATGGACAGAGATATACATCAATGAATCAATGTTCTGACTGTTTGTTGCAAGTCTTTTTAGTGTTGGAAAATCAAAATACTGGCCAACATTAATACCATCTGCCAATGTTTTAATTGCGGATAAGTAGTCAATAACAGATGCTGTTTTTTCATACATATTTAAGTACCCCATATCTGCGCCAAAAATACCCAAACAAAAAGCCCTTTTTGAACTTGTTACATACTCATCAACATAATCTGTTGTTGCAAGATATTTCTTTGAAAATGGAACGCCTAAAGCTTTAATCAACGCTGCCATTTCAATTGGCGATGAAACATTTTCTACAATGCTTTCCATAGTTTCATCCGAAACCTCTAATTCTGCTTTTGCCTCAGAAGCAGGTACATCTAACCCACCTTTTAGGCTTTTGTCATTCGACTTACAGCCAAAAATTATGAGTGCAATTGAGAATATTAAAATGAATCTTTTTACCATTTACAAACTTGTTTAAAGTTGTTATAACAAAGTTAGTATTTATTTATAAATATAATAAAATCTAAATATTTTCTTAAAATTTACTGTTTAACCTTTATTTTATCGAATAATCCTAAAAGTTTTTTCAGGTGTTCGTAATATAAAGTTATATAAAGTATTATTGTTAACAACCAAATAAACGTAACATTAAACCAGTATGTTTCAAAATACATACCCATAAAATGTTTTCTGGGCGCCAGGAAGTGTGAACGGAAGTCTAATTTTCCCGTTACAACTGGATCCTGATAAACAGGGTGAAATTGCTGGATATATTCGTTGTTGTATTCAATAATTTTATTCTTTTCGTATACTTTTAAAGCTATATCAGAAACACTTTCATTATCATATGCATCTCTAAAAGCCCTATATTTTTCGGCATCCTGTTCAAGCCAGTAATTTATTATGTTTTCTTTTTTCTCGTTAGCGAGCGTAAACATTTCGATATATTCACTTTCAAGCTTTTGTAGAAAATCATAAATCAAATAATAATATTCTGAAGTGTAATTCTCGGGCTCTAGGTTTTCAATATTTTCAATCGCTAAATGGGGATATTTTTTTTGTTCTTTTACAATTTCATTTCTTAATAACTTGATGTTATCAGACGTTTCTTCAATTTTTCCTTTCGTTTCAAATTCTTTTTGAGCAGCTTCAAGCTTATTGTTTAGTCCGGGGATTAAATGTACCGTCTTAAAATCGGCAATACTTTCAAATTTTTCCAGATCAAAAAGAGTAAGATTATTTTCTGGATCAACTACCGTACCCCTATACCGATTGTCTTTAAACTGATGTACCAATAAAGCTTCATATGACCATTTGGTAACCATAAACTCGGCTATTAATGGTACCTTTCCAACACTGCTAACTTTACGGTTTAATTTATCGAAACTAAACATGGCCCCACTTAGGATCATCATTGGAATCATTAAGAGGGGAATTAAAATATAAATTGTGACTGCTGAATTAAATGTTGCGGAGATATTCAAGCCTAGCATATTTGCAAATACAGCAGTAGAGAAAAGTACAAACCAATAGTGGAATAACATTCCTTTAATCCCTAAAATAGAATTTGCAATAATAAGGAAAGAGAACGCTTGTATAGCAGATATTCCGACAAGAATAATGATTTTTGAGGCTAAATAACTGGAGCGGCTCAGGTTTAGAAATGCCTCTCTTTTTAATATTTTTCGATCTCTAAAGATTTCTTCAGCACTTACTGTTAACCCCAGGAACAAGGCAACAATCAATGCCATGAATATATAAATATGAATGTTTTCGTTTTCTCTGAAAATATAAATTTTTGACTTTGGGTCAGCGATATAACGGATTATATAGGATAGAATAAACCCAAGAACTGGGGCTTCCAATAAATTTAGCGCTATATACTGTGTATTACTTATTTTAGAAAAGAAATCCCTAAGTGTATAGATTTTAAATTGATTAAACCAATTAGGTATATTTAATCCTTTTGGAGGTTTTTCACTTATTGTTTTTGTTGGTTCAAGGGAAATCTCCTCAATGTAATGTTCCTCCCATTTTGTAGGAGCAACCTTACGGCTGTCTGTGTAATTACCAAATTCATCAACAATCCTTGCTTCAATGATATTGAAGATAAGTTCGGGATTTACATTACCACATGTAGGACATTCACCAACATCGCTATTTATTTGTTGATCGATACGTTTAAAATACATTACTGCTTCAACAGGATTACCATAATAAATTAGGTAACCACCCGTATCGAGAATCACCATTTTGTCAAACATTTTATAAATCTCTGACGATGGTTGGTGAATTACTACAAAAATTAATTTGCCTTTTAGGGCCAACTCACGAAGAAGGTCCATGACATTTTCTGAATCCCTTGATGAGAGGCCGGATGTAGGTTCATCTACAAATAGAATAGAAGGTTCTCTAATAAGCTCTAGCGCAATGTTTAATCTTTTGCGCTGTCCTCCTGATATTGTTTTATTTAATGGAGAACCAACTTTTAAATCTTTTCGGTCTAATAAACCAAGGCTGGATAATGTTTTTTCAACGAGTTTTACAATATCTTCCTCTGATTTGTCTTTGAAACAAAGTTTAGCGTTATAATAAAGATTTTCAAAAACTGTTAATTCTTCTATTAATAAATCGTCTTGAGGTATTAAGCCAATAACCCCTTCAAGTTTTTCAGGTTCTTTATGGAGATCGATACCGTTTATTAAGACCGCTCCCTGAGAAGGTGCATTTATTCCTGAAAGAACATTAAGAAGCGTAGTTTTACCTGCGCCACTGGCACCCATTATTCCGATTAACTTACCGTGATTTTCGGCGAATGTAATATTTCTTAATCCAATATTTCCATTTGCAAAACGGTATTCGATATCTTTAATCTCGTAGGATAATTTACTGGAAGTAATATCCTCCATAAAATGAGAAAGGACATCGCTATAGTAAATTGGTTTTCCTTTTGGTAGCTTTACGGTGCTTCCGTTTGCAAATAAATAGATTTTTTTATTGTTGATACTTAATCCATTGAGGAATAAATACTCATTGCCTGTATATTTTAAGAAATAGAGATCTACACTTACAATATGAAGAATAAAAATGTTTTCGTCGAGCTTCTCCGTTTTAATATGTTTACATTCGTTATTTTTACATCCCTCTTTATCATTAATAACCATTAAATTGGAATCTTTAAGGTTATTGGGATCATTTTCAATAACAAAGTTTTCTATGCTTTTAAATTCTTCTGGAGAGATTGTAAAAACCTCAGCTACGGTATTAATAATTGCCATCCGTTGTTCTGAGAATTTTCGATCAGCATTTACTAACTCGAATAGACGAACTAATACAACTACTTTTTGATTTTGGGTAAGACTCTTATTGATTTTCTTACAGAGTCCAAGAATACGAACGGAATCTTTTACAGATGTAAGTTTTCGTTTTCGTTCTTTATTCTCTTCATCTTTTTGTAAACCTGCATTTTTTTCGAATAATGCAAAATACTCTTTAACAGCATCTTCATTTAGTTGCTGTATCAGAAAATTTTTTACATACTCGATTTCATTTTCTTCAACCCCTTCGTCCTGCTTTGCAATAATTGCAAATAGTTGCATTAAGGCCCGTAAGATCTCTTCACTCATATATCAGGTTATAAATGTACGTCTTGGCTAAAAAAACAATTAATAAGGGACCTGTTCAAATGGCACGTCAACAATATCTGCATATTCTTCACCGGCTTCCTCCATATCTTCGTCATCTTCGGGGAAATGCCATTTCACTAGAATCTCTTTATCTTTTTCAAGCAAACCTTCAAGTTTCATTAAAATATCAAGGAGTAATTTTGATGAAGCAGTATTAAAGTAAACTAATTTGAAATTAAAGATTGTACTATCCAAAGGATTCTCAATATATTCGTCGAGCCAGTTTAGAACTGGATCATAAAAAGAAGCAACATCTTCTGGCAATGATCTTCCTGAAATTTCAAATATCTCGTTATCCGCGTCAAGAATTACTTTCGGCGTATCTTCTGTTCCTGCAATTTTTATTGTTTCCATTTTATGACTTTTAGCTTCTTTCTATAGTTGATGTTAATAAGAAAAATGATGTATCATTATTGATTGGGAGGAAGTGATATTCTAATTCATGGTCTGTTTTTCTTCTAATGTCGATGAAGCCGAGACCTGCTCCTCCTTTATCTGATAATCTTCCTTCTTTCATTTGTTTTTTGTAGAGTTGTTTTAATTCCTCCTTGTCCATTTTGTTTATCTTCTCAAGGATCGTAGACAACTCTTCAATCTTGTCATTCTCAACTGCGTTTCCGGTTGTAACACTGTATTCATTATCTCCTTTACTTACCAGGAATATTCCTCTTCCAGAAAATAAGTAATCCTCAGAACCAAAATCTTCAGCATGTTTACTAATGTTTTGTAAGCATTCTACCATTACATGGAAGACTCTGCGTTGTACACTACCAGACTCTTCATCTTTCGCCATATTAATTTCGGTCAAAGATGTGAATGCCTTGGTAATTTGGTGTGTGATTTCACCTTCATACACTAAGGTGATTTCATGTGCTTTCATCGATTTATAGAATTCGTAAACAAATTCTAGAAAGCCTTTAACATCCTTATCATTATCCATAGCTACCTAAATTTAGACTGTTTATTTTAAAATTCAATACCTATTAACAAAACGTCATCTATCTGTTTTATATCGTGTTTCCATTGTTGGAAGTCTTGTTCGAAATATTTATGGAACCCTTCCATTGTAATATCTTTATTTTCAATAATAGCTTCTCTAATTCTTTGTGCCGAATATTTCTTCTTTTCCGGCCCTCCTAATTGATCGGGTAATCCATCAGAAAAGAAGAAAAATTTATCATTCTTCTGGTAGTTGATAACATGATTTGTAAAGTCTTTTTCTTGTTTATTTTTATGTGGTATTCCTCCAATTGCTTTTCTATCGCCCTTATATTGAATAAGTTCATCTCCTCTTAGCATATATAACGGACGGTGGGCCCCAGCAAATTGTAGTTCTTTTTTATTGAAATTTATTTTACAAAGGGCAATGTCCATACCATCTCTTGCATTTGCGCCTTCTCTATCTTGTTTCAATGTTGTTCTTACTCCATAATGAAGCTGATCGCATACTTCTGCTGCTGTTAAATCAACATCTTTATCTACTACATTATTTAAAATAAAATATCCGATAAATGAAAGGAGGGCGCCTGGCACACCGTGACCTGTACAATCTACGGCAGCGATATAGATATTTTCTCCTTTTTTAAAGAACCATGGGAAATCGCCACTAACTACATCTCTAGGGACATAGAAAATAAATGATTTAGGTAAATATTCCCTAATTATATTATTGTCTGGAAGAATAGAGCCCTGTATTCGTTCAGCATAGTTGATACTGTCTTCAATTTTTTTGTTTTTTTCTTGTATCTCGTGCTCAATTCTTTTTGCTTCAGTAACATCATGTCCTACGAATAATATTGTTTCAAGTTCGTTCTCATTAAATTCAGGAATGGCATCAATACTCATAATCCGTTCTTCCTCATGAACGCCTTGAATAGCTGGAATTTTAAGTTCTTTACTTAGTTTTTTAGGGTCTTCTTTTATTTCAATCGTTGTTTCACGGAAATAGTTTTGCAACACATCAACAATTGTTACTTGTTTAAGTGTTTTGTTGATTACATCTTTGGGCTTTAATCCGACATAATCTTCCATGATAGGGTTTGCATAAAAGAATTGTCCTGCAGTACTAAGTCTTACAATTAGATCGACAGAGTTTTCAGATAAAGCTTGCATTTTACTTTTTAGCCGTTCTTCTTTTTCAGCACGCTTTCTTTCTGTAATATCTTGTGAGTTAATTATAATACCGTTAATAGCAGGGTCGTCAAGTAAATTTCGTCCTGTAGCCTCAATAAAAATCTTTTCTCCATTCTTTTTCATATATGTATACTGAATGGTATAAGATTTTTCAGGATTTTCTTTTAAGTATGTGAACATCTCTGCCATAAGAGCTTCACCTCTTCTTGTAAGGCGATCCATATCTTTGCCCCTCATCATTTCTTCTGGGGTAAAACCAAGGATCTTTGTTACGGACGGACTTACGTATGACATTTTTAGGTTTATGTCATATATAGAGATTATTTCAGATGCATTTTCCAGTAGAGAGTAAAGCCGTTTCTGGGCATTTTCAACTTTTTGAATTTGAGCTTCGAGTTTTTCGTTAGATTTCTCAAGTTCTTCCTGAGTTGCCCGCATTTCTTCAGCATTCTGTCTGAGTTGTTCTTCGTTTTCGCGAAGTTCTTCGGTCATCTTTTGCGATTCCTGTAACAATTGCTCAGTGCGCTGATTTACCTTAAGGTTAAAAATTGTTCTTGATAAAATTTCTCCTAATTCACGAAGAAATTGAATGGTGAGATCTGAAAATGATTCTTCTAATGAAGCAAATTCAATAACACCTTGGAGATTTTCATCAGAGATAAGAGGGACAATAAGAATGCTTTTGGGCTTTTTATCTCCTAATATTCCGGATGTAATTGTTACATAGTCATCAGATATTTCTGTTCGGTAAATGATATCCATTTCATAGGCACATTGTCCAATAAGGCCATGTCCGATTTTGAATTCCTGATTTACATATTTTTTGCGATTATATGCATAGGTAGACATATTTACCAAAACCTTTTTTTCATCATCATAGATATATAATGCACCTTGAATTACTTTAATATATCTAATTAGGTTTACAAGTACATCATAAGAGAGTTCGTCCATCTTATTGTGCATCCTAAGAATATTAGAGACAATATCTTTACCCTCTGCAATCCAACTTTGATCGGCTTCTTTTTTACTGTTTTCAAGAAGGTTATCCCTCATCAGGAGTAGAGAGTTTCCAAGGAGATCTGTATTGCCGGAAGTTTCGAATTGACTTTCGTAATTCCCCTGTCCTATCTCTTTTGCAAAATCTGCAATTTTGTTTATCCTTTGTTCTCTTTCAGAGAGTTCTTTTTTAAATTTTGAACTAATTTTTTTCAAACTCTCCTGATTGTAATATATACCCAGAGATGTAATTATTGGGAATAAATAAGTGAACCATATAATAGGCGTTTCACCATGCATCCTGGCAATATCACTTAGAGAAAAAGAATAATCATGCCCTATAATTAATAGAAGCCAAGATATAATTGGTACAATTAAACCAATTGCAAATCCACCAATAATTAAGTTTTGCTGTGAATGATTTACTTTATTACCATCCATAATTATTCCCCTGTAACTTTAGTTATTTTCTCAACTAGTTTATTTGCCACTAACTGCATCAAGTTTTCAAAGTTTTTATCTAAGAATTTAAATGATGCTATTTCTATTATTCCAACAGTTTTGTCGTTATAAATTGCTGGAACAATTAATAAATGGTTTGGGTAACTTGTACCTAAACCTGAAATTGCTTTTACGTATCCTTCAGGAATATCATCGATATTAACTAATTGTTGATTCTTTGCAACTTGTCCTGAAAGGGTTTCTCCTTCAATGAAATCTTTCGGAGGTTCTTCAGCGAAATAGGCGTATTTACCAGACACCTTGAAAATATTATCTTTTTCGTCTCTCAGGAATATTAATCCTTGAGCAAGTTCTAGTTTTCTAGAGATATTGGTCAATAATTTATCTGTATAGATATCAATATTGTCTATTTCAATCTTTGGGAACAACTCATCAGCTTCCTTCTCTAATTCTTCTTCGGAACGAAGTTCTAATTTTTCTTCTTGTTCTATTTCTTGTCCTTCCTTTGTTTCTTTTTCTTTTGTTGCAGGTTCATGTGAAATAAGTTTCTCTACAACTACTTCTTTACAAGGACGAAACAGGTTGAGGATAAAGAGTGAAAATCCACTAAAGAACAGAACGATAAATTTAAAGGTTAACGATTTTCCAGGATCGGTTTCAGTATTAGAGATTAGATCCTGTGTGTTTGCTACTAGAATGAACCCAGTTATCAAAAACACGACAACAAGTAAAATAGAAAGTGCCCTATGTAAAAAAGAAAATTTCATATCGTGCTATAAATTTATCTTTTGTAAAAATCGAATTATTTCATCTGTTTTATAAACATGATTAACCTCAGTTACTTTTAATGAGGAATCAGTCATAGTTCTGACTTCACATTCTTCAGGATCTTGTACAATTGTTGTCCCCCCTAAATCATGTACTTTTTTTAATCCTAATGCTCCATCTTTATTTGCCCCGGAAAGAATTATTCCTAATAAATTTTTTCTGTATGCATAGGCTGCAGTTATAAATGATAAATCGATAGAAGGCCTCGAGTGGTTAACAGGTTCTTCTGTTGATAAAGCAATTCTGTTTGCCAATTCAAGGAACATATGATAGTTTGCAGGGGCCAGATAAGCTTTTCCTGGCTTTAATTGTTCTTTATCAAATGGTTCGATAACCGGTATGCTTGATTTTAATGATAAAGCTTCAACGAAACCTGAGCGTACATGTTTTAGCCTGTGCAAACAAAGAAGTACAGGAATAGGAAAATTATTTGGTAATGAATTTAAAATCTTTGTCACTACCTGAAAACTTCCCGCTGATCCACCTATAATAACAGCTTTATACATCTATTAAGATCGTTTTTTATAAATGTTTTCGTTTTTATTCACTAACGCAAATTCATTTCCTTTGCTATATCCTTCCAAATTTTCTTGTATCCCGATAATCAGATGTCCATTATAGGACAAACTTTCGTGTAGCTTCCTCAGGATTTTAGTTTGGAGTGTAGGATTGTAATATATCATATGATTTCTGAAAATAATAAGCTTTATATCTTTAAGAGGGGCGTCGCTAGTAATATTGTGTACTTGAAAATCTACACGTTCAATTAAACTAGTATCCCGATAAGCCATATTATTTTCTAATTTATAATAATCTGTGAAATTTCTAAGCCCGTTATATCGTTTGTAGTTTTCACTACTAAGATCAATTTTTTTGAAGTGTAGAAGTCCTGATTTAATGGTTTCTATTTGTTCCTCAATTATGGAGGATGCGATAATCGTAACTTTGTCTAACCAGCCATGCTCTAGAAGCTGAATACAAAGTGTAAAGAGCTCATCTCCTGAAACGCAATCAGGGAGCCATATTTTAAATCTTTGATTAGGTTTAATTTGTTGAGGAAAAAATTCATCCCTAAGCCATCTCCAGAGAGAAGGATCCCTGAACATTTCTGTTGATTCAATAGCAATATCCTTTAGAAATTTTTTAATAAAATTTTTATCGTCTTTTAATCTTAGAATTAGATTGTCAGCATTTTTTAGATTGTTGACCAAAATTGCTTTTTCTAAACGTCTTTTAAACGATGTCAATGCATGATTAGAAAAATCAAGGTCATGACTTTCGTTAAGTATCCTAATGATATTCCTGGTGTCTACTATGCCTATTTCAATAACGTCCATTAAGAATGGTGGTATTATTTTTTTTCAACTAACTCTTTTAAGCGATCTATTTCCTTATTAGCATCTACTAATAGCTGGAACCTTTGCTTTTGTTCTGTAATATCTTGTCCCAAATAATAGATTTTGTATATCTTTCCATTTTCATCTAAAACAGGTGAAAATGTTGAAACTATCCATCTCTCCTCACCATTAGGGAGAGTTCTTTTGATGTTTGCCTTTTGAGTTTCATTATTGGCTATTTTAAGCCAAAGCTCATTAAAAACGGCTAATTCTTCTGTATTAAAAAACTGTGTAACTTTTTTTCCTTTTAGTTCTTCAAGAGAGTGTCCCATCAGATTAGCAAAGTTCTCGTTTGCATTAAGAATCATACTGTCTGTTGAGTATTCGCATTTTATAATTGCCTGATTTATAGCTTCATTTAACGTATCCATTTCATTGGATTTACGTCTCATCTCCCTTACGCTCTTTTCAAATTCCTGTTCTTTTATTTTTGATTCAGAAATATCAACTGCAATATTTAATACTTTATATGCTACACCATCTGTATTCTGGATTGGGTTATATGTTTGATTTAGCCAGAGTTTTTTTCCGTTTAAAAGCTTGATAACCTCCATGTTGTTAATTGAGTTTCCAGCCTTTAACGTATTCCAGAAATCGATGTATGTATTTTCTGTTCTTACTTTTGAAGTAAAATCACTATGGTGCATTCCCATGATGTCATTCTTAGGTGCTCCCAGTAATTCTAAAAATTTCTGATTTATATTTGTAATATGCCCACTAATATCATATTCAACAACTAATGAAGTGCTATTGATAGCGTCAAAAATGCTGGATATTTCTGATTCACGTCTGGCAGCTTCTTCTTGAGTAGCTTGAAGCTCTTCCATATTTTGCCTCATCTCCTCTTCTTGTTCTGCCATTTCTTGTGCTTGTCTTTGAGATTGTTCAAGAAGTTCAGATGTGCGTTCGTTTATTTTAACAGTTGTTAAGGTAGAAGCGATACTCTCTGCTAATTTTTCAATAAACTCAATTTCATGATTTTCAAATTCAGTGAATGCCGCAAGTTCTATTACTCCAAGAATTTCATTTTCAAGATTTAATGGAACTATTAGGATACATTTTGGACTTGCATCTCCTAAACCACTTGTTATTTCTAAATAATTGTCAGGAATTTCTGTAAGATATGTTGTTTTTTTCTCTACAGCACATGTCCCGACTAAACCTTCGCCCAGTTCAATAGATTTTGTAATGAATTTTTTTCTGTTATATGCAACGGCAGCTTTTAACTCAAGAGTAATATTATCTTTATCATCATCATTAATAAGAAATAATCCGCCTTGGGTTGCATCAATGTATTTAACCAGGTTCATGATAAGAACTGAGGATAACTCATCAAGGCTATCGTTATTTTGGCGTAAAATATCTGCAAATTTTGCCAAACCTTCATTTGTCCATCGTCTTTTCTCGTTTTCAATTTTATGGTTTTCTTCCTCTTTTCTGGCTTTTATTAAATTCTGTTTTAATAAGACAAGAGAATTTCCCAACTCATCATATTCACTGACAGGAGAAAAATCGTTATTAATATTTCCATTAGCTAAATCATTGGAGAAATTTACTTTTTCTTTTAATGATTCTGAATATTTATTAATGTTTCCTGCAATTTCTTCAAATTCACCTCCTGTTTTAATGGCTAATTTTTCGGGAGATTTTCCAAGAGAAAGGGACGTCATAGAATTCTTTATAAGTATAAGGGGCTTACTTAGCACAAAGTATAATGACAAGAAAATTCCTACAGATATTAGCGTGAATAATATCCAGAAAATAATCAATACTATTTGATTGCGTTTTCTGATTTTAGCATAATCTGAGGAGATATCTTCAGAAACGGAAGTAATACTATTTCCAACATCTTCTAATTTGTTAAGAATTTTATAGATAATACCTGACTCATTTCCAATACCTATTTGAATATCTTTTTCAAGGATTTTGTTTGCATATGAAGTATAAGAATCTAATATTTCATTAATATCTAAGATTGATGTTGTACTTGCATTAAATGTATCAAATGAATCAAAAGAGTCTTCAGCTATTTCTGGCACAGTATCAATCTCAGCATTTGATTGTTCATATTCAATATCTTGTTTTACCTGTTCCGCTAATTGCGTAATGCTATTAATTAAATCACTTTCTCCAGAACGGATATATTGTTTTTTATATGCAATGATCTGTTGTATATTAGAAACTATGTCTGGATTTGAGACATTAAAAATTTTGCTTTCTAATTCTTGTTCTACCGCTTCCCATTCGGAAAAAAGTCCTTCATTAGATGATCCTCGTTCTTCTATAGTTCCTAATAAGTCAGCAAAGTTTTCTTTTACTTCAGTTAATGTTTTGTCTATCTCAATTAATATTGCCTCCTGCTCAGGATGAAAGAAAAAATATTGACTGTTTCCTATTTGGTTATATTGATTTTTAATCTCACTTAAATTATTTGTAAAATCAGTTATTGCACCCGATTTGTTGCTTCCTTTTGCAACAATGTTACCTTCTTTTATTTCTTTGTCAATCGAGTATATTGCTGATGAAAGAGAAGGAAGTAGATTAACATAAGAATTTACGTTGTTCTGGAGCGATTGATAGTCAATTAACTTTTTGTTTGAATTAAGGGATAAAAGTCCAAAGATTATCCAACTTATTCCTACAACGATAATTAGAATTAAAACTTTAACATTAAATGACAGTTGTTTATTTTTCATCATGTTGAATGTATAATATTCAAGTACTTTATTAAAGTTAGTAATCGATATTAATTTTTAACATAGTATTGCCCTTTTTTTTGAAAACGATTAGCATATTCTCCCAGAATTGTTTCATGCATTCCCAGGATAAGTATCCCATTGTCATAAATATTTTTGTAGAAAAGGTCAAATACCTTGTTTTGTAAACTATAGTTGAAATAAATAATAACGTTTCTGCATAGAATGAGATCGAATTTTACATATGCTGTATTTTCGTCTTTTACTAGATCATGTTTTCGGAATAAAGGTATTTTTCTTAACCTTTCATCCATTCTAATTGTATCATTCTCTTTGTCTACCTGAAAATACTTGTCATAGGGGACTTCCTTATACTCCTCGTAGTTATAAGGATTTTCTTTAATTACTTTATCAAAATTATCAAGATAGCCTATATTAAAGCGATATTTATATTCTCCTTTTTTTGCAATGTTTAATACATCTGTATTAAGATCAGTTGCAACTATTTTAGTTTTTCCTAACAAATTAAGTTCGCTCAGTAAAATCATCATTGAATAAACTTCCTGGCCAGTTGAACATCCAGCATGCCAGATATTGATTTGTGGTTGAGAAGCCAGGGCTGGAAGTATTTTGTATTTTAAAACATGCCAAATAGGAGGATCCCTAAAAAGCTCTGTCGTATTAACAGTTATTTCTTTAATGATTTTTTCAAGAAAATCAGAATCATTTTTTATTTTGCTTACTAACTGAGAGATGTTAGTTTTGTTATCAACTAAAACCTTAGCTAATCTCCTCGTTAGGGATTTCTCCGAATATTCCGAAAAATCATATTTCGAAGAGCTTTTTATAGCATACAAGAAAAACTGAAAATCTTGTTCCGTTATGGTCATAAAAAATAAATATTCAAGACATCATTACCCATATAAACGCTTACATTTAAGCGAAACTTTTATCTAATATACTAAAATTAGATAAATAAATTTAATTTCTTTGCGAATTTCAACTCAAAAGGTTTTGTTCGAAACAAATTATACAATTGGCATTTACGGAATTCAGGACATAAAGTTATCCGAATATTCAGAATTTGTTCATGATCACTCTATATCAGTATTTTATAAAGGCGAATGTGTGGATTATTTACATCTTGAAAGGTATTCGCGGAGGAAATTTGATAATAGGATACAAGATTTTTTATATGAAATTTTTAAAAAAACAGGTCTTTCAGGAAAAAAAAATGTAGATCTTATTTTTTCTGATAATGTTTTAGGGCGTTCTATGATTGCTTCAAATGGAGACATTCGATTTGAAGCACCGATATCAAAATCTATAAAAACAGATTGCGAAGAAGGAATCTTGAGATGGTATGGAGAAGAAAGAAAAGGTTATGTACTAAATCACGAATTGTCTCACGTTTTTAGCGCACTTCCTTTTTACGGAGAATTTAAGGACAATAGTTTGCTTGTACACTTCGATGGTGGTGCCAGTAAGAGTAATCTGTCTGTTTGGTTGTTTAAAAACGACAAATTAGAACTTTTAGATTATGGGTGGGAGTTAGAATACCTTTCTTCGTTTTATAACTCAAATGCACTGTTATTTTCTATAATTGGGGCGAAAAGGCAAGAACAAAATAGTGTGCCTGGTAAATTAATGGGATTAGCGGGATATGGAGAATATGATTTGAATATTGAAAAATGGCTTGAACGAAATAGTTTCTTTAAAAATATATGGGGTAAGAAACAAGTTTTTATTGAGCAGGTAAAAAATCAATTTGGCCTAGAAATTAGGCAGTTTGATACAAAGAATAGGTTTCTTCAATCAATTGTAGCAACTGTTCAGGAAATTTTTGAGAGAGATTTTATTAAGAAATTAAGCCAGATACAGGAAAATGTTAAAGCTGATTATTTATATTATTCAGGAGGGGCAGCTTTAAATATTGTTTTAAATTCAAGGTTGTATAATGGAAAATTATTTAAAGATGTTTTTATCCCTCCGTGTCCCGGAGATTCTGGTCTTTCACTCGGGGCAGCTGCTTTTCTTGAATATAAAAAGGGTAATAAAATAGAGAGGCATTCGCCATACCTTAATTCAGTTTTTGGGGCTAATAATCCATTGGACTACTCCTTAGATACAATAAAAGCGTTATCTGTTTTGCTTATCAATAAAAAGATTATTGGTGTATGCAATGAAAATGGAGAGATAGGGCCAAGAGCTCTTGGAAACAGGAGCATTTTAGCTTTAGCCAATTCAAAAGATTTAGCAAAAAAAGTTAGTGTACAATGCAAAAAAAGAGAGTGGTATCGTCCGGTAGCCCCTGTAATGCTTGAACGTAATACAAAATATTTTACTGGATTAGCTAAAATTTCCCACTTATCACAATATATGCTCCTAGATTTTAATGTTTTAAAGGAGAAACAAACTGAATTAGGAGGAGGGACTCATATAGATGGCACATCAAGGATCCAAACAATATTTAATAGGGGACAAAACCCATTTATGTATGATTTACTTGATTTTTTGGATAAAGAATATCAAATAAAAGCTTTAATTAACACTTCTTTTAATAGAAAAGGAGAACCAATTGTTAATACAAAAGAAGATGCCCTTATTTCAGCAAGAAATATGAAATTGGACGCACTCGTATTGAATGGTAAAATATTACACCTGAATAAGGCAGATTAGCAATAAAATTGGTAATATTGTTAAAGAATGTTTTTGTAAGTAATTATGGAATTAAAGGAAGCAATTGAAAAAAGATCCAGTATTAGGAGCTTTACTGATGAAGTTATTCCTGATGAAGATGTAAAAGAGATAGTGAGGCTTGCGGGTTTAGCTCCAAGTGTCAATAATTCGCAGCCATGGAAATTTATAGTTATTTCTAATAAGGAGATATTACAAAACATGGCTTCAATTGTTATTCAATCAATTAATGAGATTCCGTCAAATCAATCAAGAATGGCAAAGAATATTAAATCTCAGGTAGCGTGGTATTCGAGTTTTTTTGAGGATGCCCCTGTTGTTCTTGCCTTGGTAACAGAACCCTATGAATCTGTTTTATCAAGAGGGGTTTGTCTTTCAAATGTTGAAATAAATGAGATTAGAAATCATCCTGATATCCAAAGTGTTGGTGCGTGCATGCAGAACTTGCTTTTGTCGGCAGTTGATTTAGGCTATGGAGCATGTTGGTTAAGTGGCCCATTATTTGCTAAGGAAAAACTCGAAAAACTGTTACAGATTGGTGATCCCTGGAAGTTAACAACATTTGTAGCCTTAGGAAAACCAAAAACTTCAGGAAAGCCAAAGAGCAAGAAAAATATTGCAGAAGAAATAGTCTGGTTTAAATAGTAGAATTATTAAAAATATATTTAGAAAAAATGAGAAAAATATTTGCTTTATTTCTGATAATTGCCATTGGGGGACTTGTAAAAGCTCAAAATTGCGCTTTTTATTATCCGATGAAAGAAGGGGCAAAGTTATCATATACAAACTATGATAAAAAAAATAAAATCACAGGTACATCAACACAGGAAATAACTGAGATATCAACGGCTTCAAATTCTACTGCAGCAGAGGTAATTATCAAATCTTTTGATAAAAAGGATGTTCCAGTAACAGAATCAACAATGACAGTTAAATGTATTGATGGAGTATTTTTTGTGTCTATGGAACGGTTTCTTACATCAGAATCAATTGCGGCCTACCAGGATATGGATGTTGAAATTGAAAGCGATGAATTGATGTTTCCTGATAATTTAGACGTAGGGGGTACTCTTCCTGATGGGAGGGTAGAAATGTCTGTTAAAAATAATTCCATTCCAATAATGGATATGACAGTAACAGTTTCAAATAGGAAGGTTGAAGCCAAAGAGAAAATAACAACACCTGCTGGCACTTTTGATTGTGTTAAAATATCCTATGATATTACCACAGATATGGTAGTTACGATAAGGGTAAAAGCTGCGGAATGGATTTGTGAGGACGTTGGTATGATAAAGTCTGAGACCTATAACAGAAATGACGTTTTAATAGGGTCAACTGTTTTGACTGAACTTATGAACTAATTATTTTTGAGCCTATAAAAAGATCCGCTTTCTTCAATTACAATTTCAATTACATCTATTGAGATTAATTTCACAAGGATGTTTTCAGCGGCTCTATGGGATATTCTGGCAAGTTTTTTAAACTGGCTAAAAGTTATTTGTGGGTTATTTTCTAGGTATTCTAATAAGATTTTTTCTTTCGTTGTAAATTTTATGTAGACTCCTTTGCTCTGTTTTTCCTGTTTCCATACTTTAAGGAGGATACTGTTTGCCAGCAGATTTTGATCCTCTACGCGGACATATACCATATACTTTCCTGTTTTGTCCGGGGCAGAATGAGGTTTTTTATCGCTTTTGGGAATCATTACTTCTAAGATGGCTTTTCCATTAATATGCCATTCTTTTGATGTAAATTCTACAGATGGCTTACAATATAATTGAGCAGCAGCTTCTATCATATAAAATTCTTCTTCTGAACGTACCCCTGCGATTGCACCATTATCTTTTACACCGATAAGTAGTGTGCCTCCATCAGTATTTGAAAATGCAGCTAAGGTTCTTGCGATTTTTTTTGAATCTGATATTTCGAATTTGAAGTCTAATTGTTGATGTTCGCCTTCATTAATAAGGTCGATAATATGTTGATCGGGGCTTATCATTGTTCTCTGCTTTAAAGGAGAGACAAAGATAATTGCCTTTCGGTTCAGTTCAATATTTAAATAGAATTTTCGCTTCCTATATTTTTACAATCTTAGTCCTTATTCGAGAGATAGTCTTTTTTAAATCGTTAAACTGCTCTTTAGTGACCTGAACCTCGGTTTTTCCTCCACCAAAAACTAACAAATCACCCTCTTGTTTAACCTCGGTTTTTGTTTTTTTAACAATATCTACCTGATCAAATTTTGATTTTATAGTTTTTAGATCAGATAAGATATCTTCATCATCTTCTCCTGCATTCTCTTTTAGGAAAAGATATAGATTTTCAAGTGCATATTTTTGTTCGAAAATTTTCTTTACAAGTGGGCTTGTAGGATAAAAATCTTCAATTTGATTAAAAGCCAGGTATAATGCCTCAATGTAAGCCCCGGTCGATATTAAAGCTAGAGTTTGTTCGTTCTCTGTGTTGGCAAGATATTCAACCATATCATTATAAGCATCCCTTGATATTACAGTTAATGAATCAATGTTGTTTAAGTTTCTTTTTACACGATTTTCCATGTCTGAATTATCTGTGGGGGATATAAGTAATTCGTCACTAAGATAATTAACTGCTGAAAGGTAATTAGACGCCTGGTTAAGTTTCTTGAAAATTATAACATAAGCAAGTTCTGAAATATATACCCCTAAATTAATTGCCTGGGAACTAGAACCGATATATTTTTTTGCGTTATTGTCTGAATTTAATAAATCAGGAATGTATTCCAGTTTTTCCCGGTTTATATATTGAAGCATGTCTTCAGGTGATGGGAAGCGGTAATATACCGTTCTTTCAGAGAGTTCATCAACATTATCAATTTCATCATCCAGAATTATTGATGAAACATTTTCAGCATTTTTGTCTTTGCCTGTTTGTTGGCAAGAGACGAAAAAAATAATCAGAAAATAAACTACGAGACTTTTTCTATCCACAGTAATTAAAATTATTTGTTGATACGACTTACCATTATAAAAGATACTATTTTTTTACTTAAAAATTTAAATAAGTAATTATTTCTAGTCAACTTTTCTTAATCTGCTTGCAACAAGAATACCGGCACACCTCATTTTATGATCTTCAGGATCATTTTTTTCCGGTGGAAGGCTAATTTCAATGATTAATTTCCGGGTTTCAGTATTTGCAAACTTTATAAAATCAGCATAATTGTTTGTTGAATTATCAAATAGTAAATCTTTTGTTTCACTATCTTCATAAATTCTAAATTGTAGGGTGTTAAATTTTCTGTGCTTGCATGCTGAGACAAAATAATCCGTATTTTCATACGCAATAATCCGTAGCTCTTTTGTCTCACCAACCCTCATGTTAAAACTTCTCGACTGTTGATTATAAAAAAAAGTAAAATCTGGTATTACACAAAAAGAAAGGTGAAAGTCTGAACAATCCTGACTTAGTGCAGATAATTGTAGAAACATCACCATTGATAAAAAGACAAATATTTTTTTTACTGGCATATTAGATTTGCTTGTTGTACTTATACAAATTTAAAACAGCTTTTTTAAATATACATATATTTTATTAATACTTAACTCACTGAATTTTCTAAAACTATCGTTAATTAGTGCAAAATATAAGAAAAAAGTAATTAACCAGATTACAAAAATATTGAACCATAGTGTATCAACTTTTATTTTTCCTGCAATTTTAACTGGGGCAAAAAAATGAGCCCGTCCAAAGTTTGATAGAGGTTCTTCATAAACAGGATCAGCTTTTTGAATAATACCATTTTCAGTAAGAACAAATTTATTCCTTTCATCTTTTGCGGTTACTAAATCATCAATGGCTTGATTATGATAAATTTCTTTTGTCCTGACAAGATAACCCGGATCGTTATTTTTTCGCAGCTCATTTATTTGTTTATCGCGATACTTGATAAGATTAATTTTAATCTTTGAAAGCTTTGTTTTTTCAATTTGTAAGTTTTCATCCCATTCTTCTATTTGTACTAATTTATTAGGTCGGTTATTCTTTTCAAAATCAAAATGTTTATTGATTTCAGAATCAACAAAAGAATAAAGGGCCGTGTCAAGGTTATTATCTTTTTCATTTTCGGATTTTAAACTCATTAGTCTCCATTCAATTTCCGGGATAAGAAAACTTAGTTTGTAATTTATTTTACTTAATTCTTTATCAATTACATAAAAATTATTGTTGTATTTGTTTTTTTTGAATTGATCAACAAGTAATGCCTCGTACGCCCATCTTGATACCATTAGATCCCCTACTAAGGGCACATATTTATCAGAAGATAAAGACTTAGGGAGTTTGTCAAATTTTATAGCAGAACCGCTTAATAGAAGTTGAGGGACAATAAGTAAAGGGACCAGTACATAAATAGCAATTAAAGATTTCAATCCGGCTGAAATATTTAACCCCATCATATTGGCATTGCAAGCTATTGTAAAAAGCACTAGCCAGAATGTGAAATTCATCCCTTTCAATCCAACAATGAAATTTCCAATTATTACATATAAGAGCATCTGGACAGCAGAGAGTAAAAACAGAAAACTTATTTTTGAATTTAAATAACTTGTTCTGCTCAGGCTTAAAAATTTCTCTCGATTGATTATTTTTTGGTCTTGAATAATTTGTTCTGCACTAACAATTAATCCAATAAAAAGTGCAACAATGACTGACATGAAAAAATAAACAGGCATGCTGCTGTTTTCAAGGAAAATATATTTAGCAGGATTTTCTTCTGTTCCTGCTGCATACCTGGAAAAGTATCCCAAGATTGCAGCAAGCATTGGAGCTTCCAGTAGGCTGATAAGTAAGTATTGTTTGTCCTGGATTTTTGACAAAAAATTTCTTTTGAAAAAAATGTTAAACTGAGTTAATGATTTTGGCGGATTAAAAAGTTGTTCCTGTGATTTTTCAGGTTCTGTAACTATAATGTTTACTGGGTCTAACGATTTTTTATATTCATCATACCAATCTTTGGGTTCAATGGCCCGATGTGATGTAAGATTACCGAATTCATCAATTTTTGGGTGTTCAATAATTTCCAGTATTTGTTCTGGTTTAACATTTCCACAATGAACACATTCCCTGATGTTAGCCCCTATCTGATTTGTTTTTTCTTTAAAATATACAATAGCATCAAGTGGATTACCCTGATAAATTACATATCCACCTTTATCAAGAACGATTATTTTATCGAACATTTTATAGATTTCAGAAGAAGGTTGGTGGATATTTACAAAAACCATTTTTCCCTTAAAAGTTTGTTCTTTTAAAAGGCTCATAACTTTTAATGAATCGTTGGAAGATAATCCGGATGTTGGTTCATCCACCATAAAAACAGATGGCTCACGCATCAGCTCCAATGCAATATTTATTCTTTTCCTTTGTCCACCACTAATAACTTTTTGGAGAGGGTTTCCTACAGTTAGGTCCTTTATGTTTTCTAATTGTAATTCTTTAAGAATTTTGTAAACCCGGGAGATAATAAATTCTTCAGGTTTATCACCAAAACATAACTTGGCATTAAAATATAAGTTTTGGTAAACGGTTAAGTCCTCAAGTAATAATTCGTCTTGAGGCACATAACCAATGAGACTTTTTAGTTCGCTAAGGTTATTATGTAAATCCTTACCATTAATGTAAATATTTCCTTTTTCTGGTTTGAGATTACCATTTAATAAATTTAAAAGTGTAGTCTTGCCAGTACCACTACCACCTATGATTCCTATTAATTGTCCGGTTTCTTCATCAAGATTAAAAGGATGCATTCCTTTTAATCCATTCTGAAAAGAATATTCTAAATCTTTTATGATTAATTTTCTGTTTTTTAATAGTTCAGGATTGTGGAATTCTTTAATAACATCACTAAAGATAATAGGCTTAAACTTAAAACTACGAATAGTTTCTCCCCAGTTGAGACTATAAATTTTGTTTGATTTTATTTTTTGGTCATTCAGGGTTATATGATCATCTTCGAAAATTATGTAAAAAAAGCATGTTTTTATATTGTCAAAATAGATGAGATGAATTTCTCCTTTAAGGTGCCTCCAGTTTACATATCCTGGTTTTTTTTCTTCTGTTCTCGATGAGTCCGTATAAATAAGCAGACCTTCAACATCTTGTCGTAAAACATATTTAAAGAGTCGGTTAAAGTCCAGTTCTTCAATACGCAATACTTTTGAGATTGTCGATATATAGTCGAATATTTCAATTTTTTGCAGTTGCGATTTAAGAATCTCAAGAAGCTGAGATAAGAGTATCAGACGTTCTTTTTGAGAAAGCTGTTCGATTAACTGGTAACAAATTTGAAGTGATTTGACAGATAAAGAGGAAATTCTTTTGTGAAAATCTGATGATTCTTTCTTTTTTAATTGATTTCTGTAAAAAGCATACATGCCGATGAATTGAAAAATTTCATCTGTTCCAGTGTATTGACTTAAATATTCGTTAATAATAACTTCATGGTTTTCCTGGTCATCTTTTGCAGGAATCAGGGAAGTTATCGAGAAAAGTCGTACAATAGATTTTAGGGCAATTGTATTCACAAATACTATTTATAATTTAAATTTATCTGGATATCAAATAAAAAAAACTTCAACATTTAAAGATAAGCTTTAGTTAAATATAATGAAAACATCTAACTTTAACTTACTCTTTGTAAATTCTTAAGTTAATGGATATTTATAAAATTTTGATTGTAGACGATCAGTTAATTGGAAGACAACTTTTAGAATCTATTTTGTTCAGGGAAGATTACGAGTTATTTTTTGCAGAAGACGGACAACAAGCCCTGGATCAAATTTATGAACATCAGCCTGACGTAGTTCTGCTGGATGTGATGATGCCGCATATTGATGGGTTTGAGGTTTGTAGAAGAGTAAGAGGCGACGAGAAGATTAAAGATACTCCTATAATTCTTGTTACTGCCCTTGACGATCGTGATTCAAGGCTTAATGGTTTTGAATCGGGGGCAAACGATTACGTATCAAAACCTATTGATAGGCTTGAGTTACTCGCCAGAGTAAAAAATTTAACTCAACTGTTTAGATATAAAAAGCAATCTGCAGGAATATCAGGCAACCAAGAGGTCACAAAAATATTGGAAACCCCTCAAGACTTTTTAGAGCAAATAAATCAATATATTATGCAAGATGAGGATGAAAATATTAAATCTTTTTTTCCTGATTATATAGAATTAAAATCTCAGACTGAAGTTCAAACACATTCAGGATCGTTTGTATATGAAAAAAATGGATTAATTAATTTGTTGTATTTTCATTGTGGGCAAGAACAATTTTGCAATGAAGCAGCTATTATTTTAAATAGTTTGTTTCCTAAAATGATTAATATTAAGTCTGAGATTGGCTTAAGAAGTACGTTTGATGAAATAATAATCCGGTTAGATAAGTATTTTCAGGATCGTTTTCAACAGTCTATCTCAGAAAAAGCTTCTTTTGCCTTAGTTGAAATTGATAGAATTCATCATAAGTATAGAACAATAACCTTAAATATTGAGATAAGGATATTATCAATAAATACAGAAGGTCATGAAATAAAATCAATTAGTGATAATGGATATTTTAATGCGTCAGATAAGATGTTGTTATTTGCATCAAAATATGAGAATTATGTTGAAAGTATAAATTCGAATAGTTTTTCAGATATTGAAGCGTTAAAGCATACACTTAGAAATATTGAGCAAGAGATTATGATAGCCGGATTTACACTGGGATGATTCGTTATGTACAATGCATGAGTTATCAATAGCACATAATATTGTAGAAATTGTTTTAGAATCAGTAAAGGAAAATAATGCTGAGCATGAAAAAGTCTCCAAAATTGAACTTTTGGTAGGAGAAGCGTCAGGTGTTGTAGTTGAAACATTAAAAGTTGCAATGGATTCTGCAGTGAAACAAACCATTTTAGAAGCTGCTATAGTTGAAATAATTCAAGTCACTTCAAAATTAAGATGTATTTCGTGCGGAAAAATTATAAAAAGTAAAGAATTATTTGTACTTTGCCCTGTGTGTAACTCATTTACCGAAGTTATTGAGGGAAAAGAGTTAAAGATAAAATCTATTCAAATTAACTAAAACTTGTTCTTATGTGTGATACTTGCGGATGTTCCAATCCTGACGAAAAATTTGTTTTGACAAAACCGGGTAGTCAACATAATCATCACCACCATGATCATGAACATCACCACCATCATCATGAGCATGAGCATAATCATTCACATTCTCACGAAAAAACAATTGAAATTCAGCAAGACGTACTCCTAAAAAACAATTTGCTAGCCGAGCGAAACAGGGGATATTTTGATGCAAAAAATATTAAAGCATTTAACCTGGTTAGTTCTCCGGGCTCTGGAAAAACATCATTGTTAGAGAAAACCATTGAAGCTTTAAAATCTACAATGAAGTTTTTTGTTATCGAAGGTGACCAACAAACTTCAAATGATGCAGATAGGATTCATGCTACAGGTGTACCTGCCATTCAAATTAATACAGGTAATGGCTGTCACCTTGATTCTGAAATGATAAATTCTGCAATAAAAGAATTAGAAGTAGAAGCTGATTCTCTGTTGATGATAGAAAATGTTGGAAACCTGGTTTGTCCTTCATTGTTTGATTTAGGCGAAAGCAAAAGAGTAGTTATTATAAGTACAACAGAAGGTGAAGATAAACCCTTAAAATATCCTTATATGTTTGAGTCTTCCCATCTTTGTATTATCAATAAAATGGATCTTGTTCCCTACCTGGATATAGATGTTGAAAAAATAAAACAATACGCAATGCGCGTTAATCATCATCTTGAATTTATAGAATTGTCTGTTAAAACCGGAGAAGGTATGGAACAGTGGCTTGAATGGTTAAAGAACCAATAACCAGCATTTTATATGTACTAATCCAAAATTTTAACATTTATTACGATTTTTTTCGTATTAAAAACTTGCAATTACGATTGTTGTCGTATATATTTGTCTACGAAATTAGTCGTAGATAAATAATTTATGGAAAATCAGAATCCTACAGCAGCAGAATTAGAGATCTTAAATGTTTTATGGGAGAGTGGTTCAGCAACAGTTCGTTTTGTTCACGAGCAACTAAGTGAAATAAAAACTGTCACTTATACTACAACGTTAAAAATTATGCAAAATATGCATGAGAAAGGATTTCTAACGAGAGAAACAGAAGGGCGTGGCCATGTTTATTATCCAAATATTGGAAAAGAAAAGACCCGTTCGAATTTACTTGAACGTTTTTTGGAAAATACTTTTGCCGGATCTGCATCAGAGATGGTAATGCAATTATTGGGTAATCATAAAACTTCATCTGAAGAATTACAGAAAATAAAAAGTATAATTAACGAAATTGAAGAAAAGTAAAAGCCTTGAATCATGAAAAATATACTACCAGATAACTTTACGGAAGCCATTGGATGGACAATTTTTCATTCCATTTGGCAGATTGCGGTAATTGCAGCTTTATTAGGTATACTTTTAATAATTCTCGGTAGATTTTCCGCACAGCTAAGATATTTTATTGCTTCTGTATCCTATATCTTTATTCTTGGTGTTGGCGTGTATACTTTCACGAATAATTTCAAAGCTCAAAAAGAAATTGCTTTTGTGAGCAATATACAAATAACTGAAGTTCAAGAAAAAACTAATGGTTGGGTTGTCCCGGAGATTATGCTGGAGGAGAGTGAAGAGGAGCCATTTCTAAGAGCCCAGGTTGAAGTTATTAAATCTTTTTTTAGTCGCTATTTTACTTTTATAGCAATGGTTTGGGTATTTGGCATATTACTGCTATCGTTAAGATTTATTGGCAACCTTGTTTATCTACAGCGAATGAAAAATTACAGGGTTATTCCATTGAATAAAAATTGGCAGGATAAATTATTATCTCTTGAGGAAAAACTGGGAATGAAGCAAAAAATTCAACTATTACAATCTTCGTTAACAAAAGTACCTCTGGTAATTGGATTTATTAAACCTGTAATTTTAATTCCCCTTTCAGCATTAAGCGGATTGTCTACAAAGGAAATAGAGTGTATTATTGCCCATGAATTAGCACATATAAAAAGGAACGATTATTTCATAAATATTCTGCAGAAAATTGTTGAGATTCTGTTTTTCTATCACCCGGCTGTATGGTGGATTTCTACAGTTGTAAAAATGGAAAGAGAGAATTGTTGTGATGATATCGCTATTTCTTTAACAGGTGATTCTGTAAATTTTGTAAAAGCGTTAGCTAATATGGAAGAGAGACGTATTCGATCGGGACATTTAGCTGTTGCATTTTCTACGTCTAAAAATCAATTATTAAAACGAGTGCAAAGAATTTTAAATCAAAGAAAAATGAAATCTAATTTTAACGAGGGATTTATTGCTTCCTGTGTAATTTTTCTTGGCTTCTTAACAATCGCTTTTTCTACTGGTTTTACATCCGATAAGAGTGAAATTCGAAACCAGGATCCAGAAGATGTTAAGGTAATAAAGATTGAATTAAAAGATACCACAAAAAATGATATTCAATATGATCAATTGAAAAGTCTGGAAGAAGGAGATGATTCTGTTTCAGGAGAATCAAAAAAGATTATAGAAAAGGAAAGAAAGTATGTTATAAAAAAAGAAATTAATGAAGAACAGGACGCAGAAGAATTAAAGAATGCGAAACTGGAATTAGAAAAAGCTCAAAAAGAATTAGAAAGAGCAGAATATGAACTTCAGAAAGCTCATGAAAAACTTTCTAAAAAAGAAAGAAAAGAATTAGAAGAAGCCAAGGCAGAACTTCAGCAAGCTCAAGAAGAGATGGAGCGGGCACAGAAAGAAGTTGATGAAGCAGAAATGGAACGCAAATATGTCGTACATGTTAAGCATAACTCAAGTGATGATATCGATGAAATTATCGAAGATGCCATGGAAGAGATTGAAATTATCATTGAGGACATAGACAAAGATGATATTGGCGAAGCAATTGAAGATGCGATGGATGAAGTCGGTGACGCCATCAACGATATTGACTTTGATGAGATTTATGAAGAAATCTCAGATGCTATTCATGAAATAGCCGTTGAAATTGATGTTGATGAAATAATTGATGAGATTAAAGAAGGTGTTCGTGAAGCCAGGTATGAAGTCAGGACCCAGGTACGTCACTATAATAGTGATGATGATATGGTTAGTGAGCATATGTCGAAATTAACAGAAGGAGTTGACGCGTGGAATGAATGGAGGATTAATTCTCCTGGATTGATTCCTCAATTAAAAGGAGCGAATTTGTATGATTTTGATTTGACTGGGATCAATTTCGAAGAGGTTAACTTAAATGGTGCAGAGTTAAAAGAAATAAATTTATCGAATGCTAATTTATTTAATGCTCAGCTACGCAGTTCAAATTTAAAAGAAGCAAATTTAAGCGGTGCAATATTACGAGAAGCTTCATTCACCAGCGCAGAAATGAAAGAAGCGATTCTAAAAAATGCAGATGCTCGACATGCTAGTTTTCGTTCTGCAAATCTTAAAGAAGCAGACTTGTCGGATGCTGATTTAAGAGAAGCAGATCTGTCAGGCGCTATTTTGAGTGAAGCGATATTGAAAAACACAAAACTAAAAGGAGCAAAGGCAAACTCAAATACGTTGTTTCCTCCTAATTTTGACGCAGAGAGCGAAGGTGTGATTGTAAGATGATTTAATAATATAAATGTTGAGAGTCCGCATTCCTGCTTCTAATTAGGAATGCGGATTTTTGTTTTTTTAGTAAGGCCAATAAAAATCTTTTACTTTTGTGCTCTATAATTGAATAAAAATGAGTGAAAATGATAAAAAGCCTGTGAACAGGCTTCCACGCTGGATGAAGATGAAAATGCCAAAGGGTGAAAGTTACTCAAAAGTAAAGAACCTGGTAAATCAATATAAATTACATACAATCTGTACAAGTGGGAATTGTCCAAATATTGGTGAATGTTGGAATAGGGGAACAGCTACATTTATGATTTTGGGAGATATATGTACACGTTCCTGTAAATTCTGTGGGGTTAAAACAGGTAAGCCTTTGCCTGTTGATTTGGAAGAACCTGCTAAAGTAGCAGAATCTGTAAGAATTATGGAACTAAAACATTGCGTAGTAACCTCTGTAGATCGTGATGATTTAGAGGATGGAGGTGCTGATATTTGGGCAAAAACAATTCAAGAGATTAAAAGTGTTAATCCTGAAACAAAAATAGAAACCTTAATTCCGGATTTTAGAGAAGATTATGATGCCCTACAAAAAGTAATTGATGCAAAACCTGATGTGATATCTCATAACCTCGAAACTGTTGAACGATTAACACCTCAAATCAGAAGTGTTGCAAAATATAGAAGGAGTTTGAATGTGCTAAAATATATTGCTGAAAAAGGAATTATCGCTAAATCAGGGATAATGCTCGGTTTGGGAGAAACAGAAGAGGAAGTTCTTCAAACAATGGATGATTTACTTGAAGCAAAAGTATCTGTAGTTACAATTGGTCAATACCTTGCTCCAACAAGAGAACATTTACAAGTAACAAAATATTACACACCAGAGGAGTTTGAGAATTTTAAAGAGATTGGACTTAAAAAAGGATTTAAATTTGTTGAAAGTAGTCCTTTGGTAAGATCATCATACAGGGCTGAAGCTCATGCAGGATAGAACTCTTTAATTAAGATGAAGAAGATTATAGCATTATTATATTTTGTTATTTTTTGTTCCATAAATACAATGTCTCAACAAAGATGTAATGCCTATCTTATCCCCGGACATGGCTCCGATGAGCGGGTTTTTAAAAATCTTGTTTTACCTGAGGAATATACACCCCATTACATCAAATACATTGTTCCAGACAAGGACGATACCATGTTTAGCTATGCAAAGAAACTAGCAGAACAAATTGATACAACACAAGATTTTATAATAATAGGATTTTCGTTGGGAGGAATGATTGCTACAGAGTTAACAAATACTTTAAATCCCCAAAAAACAATTATTATTTCAAGTGCAAAATGTCGTCAGGAACTCCCGGGAAGATATCGGATGTTGAAATATTTTCCAACGCATAAAGCCTTTCCTGCCGAACTAGTAAAGCAAGGAGCAAAAGTTGCTCAACCTCTTGTAGAGCCAGACAGAAAAAAGGAGGAAGAAATATTTAAAGCGATGCTTGATGATAAAGACAAAGTTTTTATGAAACGGGCAGTTCAACTAATTGTGACTTGGGAAAGAGATACCTATGATGATAAAATCATTCATATTCATGGCGAAAATGATCATACTTTACCAGATAAGAATATTGATTATGACTTCCTAATTGATGGAGGCTCTCATATGATGGTTCTTACAAAAGGGGAAGAAATAACAAAAGTTCTAAATATTGTTCTTTAGAATATTTAAAAAAAGGTTATACTTGAAACTTCTTTTTGATTGCCTTAGTAATAAATTCTTTAGCATATTTTTAAAAAAATTTAATCTCCTATATGAGAAAGATCTAAACCTATGTCTATACTTCTTGTTAATAGGATAAAAATATCTGTATATGCAAAATAATTTAAAGATAGACGAACAGAGAGTTAGATTACCAAGGTGGATGAAGGCAGAAATACCTAAAGGCGTGAATTATTCCCGAATAAAGAATCTTATTAGGGATAATAATTTAAATACCATTTGTACAAGTGGGAATTGTCCGAATAAAGGGGAATGTTGGAATGCTGGTACAGCTACTTTTATGATTTTAGGAAATAATTGTACACGCTCATGTAGTTTCTGTAATGTAAATTATCTAAAACCAGAACCCATTGATTGGGAAGAGCCACAACGTTTAGCCAGAACAATAAAATTGTTAAAACTTAATCATTGTGTTATTACTTCTGTGGCAAGAGACGATTTAGTTGATGGTGGCGCAAAATTTTGGGCTGCAACAATACGGGCAATTAAGAAAGAAAATCCGGGGACTACCATGGAAGTTCTAATTCCTGATTTTAATAGAGATTATGAAGTTTACGACTTAATTATCAATGAAAAGCCTAAAGTGATTTCGCACAATATTGAAACTGTTCTTCGGTTAACTCCTTCTATCAGAAGTATGGCGAGATATCATCGAAGTTTAGATGTTTTAAAATATATTGCTTCTTCGGGATTGGTAGCTAAATCAGGATTTATGTTAGGATTTGGGGAAACTGAAGATGAAGTAATCCAAACAATGGATGATCTTAGATTGGCAGGTGTTAAAGTATTAACAATCGGTCAATATTTAAGCCCGTCAAATAAACACTCAAAAGTTGTTGAATATATTCCTCCGGAAACTTTTGATAAATATAAAGAGATCGGTTTAGAAAAAGGTTTTACTTTTGTGGAAAGCAGTCCTTTAGTGCGTTCTTCGTATCATGCTGAAAGACATATAAATGCGTAAAATGAGTTTATTGAAAGTAGAAGATCTTGGTGAAATAGACTACAAAGAGGCATGGGATTATCAAGAAGAGAAACATCAGCAGATTGTATCTCAGAAACTTGAGAATAACAAACTTAGCCCAGGGGAACAACACAAAACAACTGATTATTTATTGTTTTGCGAACATCCACATGTTTATACATTAGGAAAAAGCGGAGAAGAACAAAATCTTCTGATACAGGAAAATTATTTAAAATCTATAGGAGCAACGTTTTATAAAATTAATCGAGGTGGTGATATCACATATCATGGGCCAGGACAAATTGTAGGTTATCCGATTATTGATCTAGAACATTTTAAATTATCAGTTAAAGAATATGTTTATTTGTTAGAAGCCTCAATAATTAATACGCTTTCAAAGTACAACATTAAAGCAAACCGATTAGAAGGGGCAACTGGAGTTTGGCTAGATACTGATAAACCTGGAAAATCCAGAAAGATTTGTGCAATAGGTGTACGTATAAGCAGGTATGTCTCTATGCATGGATATGCTTTAAATGTTTCTACAGACCTTGATTATTTTAAACATATAAATCCCTGTGGATTTATAGATAAAGGAGTTACTTCAATGGAAAAAGAACTTGGGGAAAAGGTTAACATGGATGACGTTAAAAAACATCTTGTTAAAGAACTAAATAAGCTATTAGAAAGATAAACTTTTACTGATTATTAAAAAGTTAACCAAATTCATACTATTTTTGTGGTTTTTTGTAGTAAAAAAAACAATTAAACCACTTAAAATGGCTATTTTTCGAAACCTAAACTAAGATTTGCAAATCGCAATTAGCATGGAAAAAATCTGGAAGATTAAGGCAAGTGGGGATGAAAATGATATTCAGCACTTAAAGGAAGTGCTTGGAGTTCCTGCACCGATTGCAAATCTATTGATTCAACGCGGAGTCAAAACATTTGATGAGGCAAAATCCTTTTTTAGGCCCGATCTCAAAGACCTGCATGATCCATTTCTTTTAACAGATATGGAAAAGGCTGTAGATAGAATACAGTGGGCAATAAAAAACAATGAAAAAATTCTTATCTATGGAGATTATGATGTAGATGGAACAACTTCTGTTGCACTGGTTTATTCTTTTCTTCAGAAACGATATAGCAGTCTTGAATATTATATTCCTGATCGGTATAGTGAAGGTTATGGAATTTCTTATAAGAGTATTGATCATGCCCATAATAATGATGTTTCATTAATTATAGCATTAGATTGTGGCATAAAAGCCATAGAAAAAGTTAAGTATGCTAAACAAAGGGGTATTGATTTTATCATATGCGATCATCATAATCCCGGAGAAAAAATTCCTGATGCATTGGCTGTGTTAGATCCTAAAAGAGTTGATTGTGAGTATCCGTTTAAGGAATTGTCAGGTTGTGGAGTTGGGTTTAAACTTGTACAGGCATATTCTCAGAAACACAATATCGATTTTGAAGAGATTATCCCATTACTAGATCTTGTTGTTGTTAGTATAGCCTCTGATATTGTACCGATTATCGGAGAAAATAGAATCCTGGCATTTTACGGATTACAGGTATTAAACTCGGGACCCAGACTGGGTTTAAAAACAATTATTGAGATTTCTGGAATAAAAGGGAAAGAAATTAAGATTGATGATATTGTTTTTAAAATTGGGCCACGAATCAATGCTGCAGGAAGAATGGAGGCAGGTGCAAAAGCCGTAGAGCTTTTAATAACCCAGGATTATACCTTAGCGTTTGATAGGGGAGAAAAGATAAATCTCTACAACAATCAACGACGATCGATAGATCATTCAATAACCGAACAAGCTCTTGAATTAATTGCTTCAGATAAAAATAAGGATAGACGCTCTACTGTGTTATACAATCCCAATTGGCATAAGGGAGTAGTTGGTATTGTTGCTTCAAGGTTAATAGAAAATTATTATAAACCTACAGTTGTACTTACAGAATCAAATGGTTTTGCTACAGGTTCTGCTCGTTCTGTTTTTGGTTTCGATCTTTATTCAGCCATTGGCGAATGCGAAGATTTATTGGAAAGTTTTGGGGGACATAGATTTGCTGCCGGATTAACCTTAAGGATTGAAAATGTGCCAATTTTTAAAAAGAGGTTTGAGCAAATTGTGTCAGAAAGAATTACTTCAGAGCAGCTTATTCCGCTTGTAGAAATTGATGGCCCCTTAGAGTTAAATGAAATAACGCCAAAATTATTTCGGATAATAAATCAATTCGAACCCTTTGGCCCTGAGAATATGTCTCCGGTATTTTTTACAGAGGATGTTGTGGATAATGGTGATGGCAGGATTGTTGGCAGTACAAAAGAGCACCTTAAATTAAGTTTAATTCAGGAAGAGAACCCGTTTCGTCCATTTCCTGCAATAGCGTTTAATCAAGCCCGCCATTTTCATCTTCTTAAGAAAGGAATTCCTTTTGATATAGCTTATTCTATTGTTGAAAATGAATACATGGGGCAAAAATCCCTTCAGCTTAATATAAAAGATATAAAAGAAGATTAAACAATATAACCATGAAGTATTTAGCGACCCTTTTTTTACTTCTGCTTTTAGTCCAACTATCATTTTCTCAAAAAGATGTTGAGAGTGTGAAGAAAGATTTAAGGCAAGATGAAATAAAATCTCACATGTATTTTTTGGCTTCCGATGAATTGGAAGGGCGTGATACTCCTTCAGAAGGCCTTGATAAAGCGGCGGCATATCTTTCAGAAGAACTAAAAAAGTTTGGAGTAAAAACATTGCCAGATCAGCAAAGTTATTTCCAGAAGGTAGCATTAAGAAATAGGATTGCTCCAAAAACTATTGAAATTAAATTTGGAGAAACTAAAATTACGGGAGATTCAAAAGCATATTTATTCGATGGGAATAAGATAAGTACCAAAGCTGATTTTATTGTTCTTGATTACGGATTAGAATCGGAATTTCAAGCAAATAATGTATCAGGAAAAGTTGTTGTTTCAAAGGCTGGTGATGGCAAGACACAAAATCCGAGAGAATATTATTTTTTAAGTATCCAAAAAAGTAAATGGGCAAAAGAAGCCGGAGCAAAAGCTTTAATTGAAATTTTTCCGGATATTCCATTTTCTATTGTCGCGCATATATCGAGAGATAGAATGGAGATTGACGACGAGGAAACAATCTCATCAACAGGGTTTCAACATATTCTTCTGGATACACAGAAAGAAAAAATCGATGAGTTTCTTCAATTTAAGGGAACTGTTGAAGTGAATGTAGTTGGCGATGAAGATGAAATATTTTATACTAATAATGTTGTGGGATATGTGCAAGGAACAGATAAAAAGCTTAGAGATGAGTATGTTGTTTGCACAGCACATTATGATCATCTGGGTATTGGAAAGCCTGATGCAACAGGTGATTCTATTTACAATGGAGCCAGGGATAATGCAGTTGGTGTTACCAGTTTGTTGATTTCTGCAAAGAACGTTGCAAAGAATCCACTTAAACGATCTGTGTTATTTGTGTTTTTTACGGGTGAAGAGAAAGGGCTGCTTGGGAGCGAATGGTTTATGACGCATCCTCCAATTAAGCCCGAATCAATGGTATATTGCCTGAATAATGATAATGGAAGTTATACAGATACAACCATTGTTTCAATTCCAGGATTATCGAAGATTAATACAGAAGAACCGATTAAAGAAGCTTGTGCTGAGTTTGGATTAACAGCAACGGATGATTTTCCGGAAGCAGATATGCTTTATTCGGCTTCAGACAATATTAGTTTCTCACAAATAGGAATACCATCTGTTACGTACAGTCTGGGATTTACCTCGTTTAATGCAGAGGTAAGAAAATATTATCATCAACCCAATGATGAGGCTGAGTCTATCAATTACAATTATCTATATAAATTCTGTGGCGGATATAACCTTAGCCTCCGATTTATAGGTAATATGACAGATCAGCCATTTTGGATAACAGAAGATAATTTTTATGAAGCAGGACAAAAACTATACAATAAGTAATAGTTATACTGCAACATCAAAATCTCTTAAGGCATCGTTTAAAGATGTCTTTAGATTCGTAGATTCTTTACGTTGACCAATAATTAATGCTGCAGGGACATTAAAATCTCCGGCAGGAAATTTTTTTGTAATTGAACCTGGAATAACAACTGATCGTGCAGGTACATAACCACGGTATTCTTTTGGTTCTTCGCTTGATACATCAATTATTCGGGTAGTTTTAGTAATAACTACATTGGCACCTAAAACAGCTTCTTTTTCAATATGAGCTCCTTCAACAACAATGCAACGGGATCCAATAAAACAATCATCTTCAATAATTACTGGTGCCGCTTGAACAGGTTCTAACACACCACCAATTCCAACACCACCACTAAGGTGAACATTTTTCCCGATTTGAGCACAAGAACCGACTGTTGCCCAGGTATCAACCATTGTTCCTGAATCTACATAACTGCCAATGTTAACATATGAAGGCATCATTATTACTCCTTTAGCAACATAGGAACCATAACGGGCAATAGCATGAGGAACAACGCGAACACCCAGTTTATCAAATCCTTTTTTCAAAGGGATTTTATCGTGGAATTCAAATGGTGCAGCTTCAATTACTTCCATTTTTTGAATAGGAAAATATAAAATAACAGCTTTTTTTACCCATTCGTTTACTAGCCACTTATCTCCGTTTGGTTCTGCAACCCTGATTTGTCCTTTATCAAGTTTTTCTATTACTTCTCGTATGGCTTGTTGGGTTTCCTTCTTATCTAATAATGTTCTGTCCTCCCAGGTTCTTTCAATAACTTTTTTGATATCTTCAAACATCTTGGTAAAATTTTTTAGATTGACCGCAAAAATATTGCGAAATAACAAGAAATAAAAATTTGACTCTTCTCCGAAAGTTAAAACAATATTAATTTTTCACTTGAGCGATTATGAAAATCGCACTTTTTCAAAGGAGGAAATTAGTTCTTTGGTTATTTGTCCTACTTTACCATCACCAATTGATTTACCATCGATTTTTGTAACAGGGAGAATATCTTTGTTGGAACTGGATATAAAAATTTCGTCAAAATCAAACAGGCTTTCAAAAGGTATATCTTCAACTCTAATTGAAGGTGTCATTTCCAGTATATGTTTACGTGTTATTCCTTTTAGTATATTATTTTTCGGTGTATAAATAGTTTCACCTTTTATAAAGAAAACATTCCCCCTTGAAGTTTCTGAAAAGAAATTGTCATGGTAAAGAACGTCTGCAGCCTTAAACTCATTTTTCTTTTTATGTAATCGTAGAGAAGTAAAATAATTTAGTGTTTTTACTTCAGCGAAAGGTCTAACATAATTACATGTAATCAGGTTAGTGCCATTGTTTACTAGGGATTCGGCTGATTTAGTGAATGAGAAGTTTAGCAAAAAAATATTTGGTTTACCGGTTACAGATCCTAAATCATCAGAATATCCCCCAGTAACCATAATTTTAAAACCACTCTCTTCTATGTTATTTTTTTTCTGGAGCTCATCAAGAATTGATTTTATATCGTTTCGTGTCAGATTTATTTCAAATTCAGAAATTAGAAGTGAGTTAAAAAATCTGTCCATATAGTCATCCAACCATTGAACATATCCGTTTTTTGCCCTAAAATAATCAAAGATTCCATAGCCTCTTTGTATTTGTAAATCAGATATATGAACATTACAATCTGCAAAAGGAATGATATCGCCATTAAAATAACAGTAGCTCATTGATTTAGAATAAAATGTTTTTAATAATAGATTAATTTGTTTCCAGAATTTGAAGCAATTCATCTAATTTTGGAGTTAAGATGATTTCTGTTCTCCTGTTTTGTTGACGTGTCTCACTGGATGTATTTTCAACCAATGGCATAAATTCACCACGTCCGGAAGGAATAAGCCTTTCCGGATCAATAGTAGAACCATCAAGTAAAATTCGTACAATAGCTGTAGCTCTCATAACACTTAAATCCCAATTGTCTTTATATGTCGAGCCATTTCGAATAGGAACATTATCTGTATGACCTTCAATCATGACATTAATATCTACATTTTGTTCCAGTACCTCTGCCAGTTTTTTAATTGCACTTACTCCTCTAGCATTAACCTGTGTACTTCCTGAAGGGAAAAGTAAACGTTCATCCAGGGAAACATAAACTTTACCATTTTTCATTGTCACCTTTAAACCTTCATTCTGAAATCCTAACAGTGCATTAGTAACTTTTTCCCTTAAAGCATTTGTTGCAGAATCTTTTTGACTAAGTATCCTTTCAAGTTCCTGTAACCGCAGACTACTTGAGTTTAGTTCTTGTTGCATAGAGGCTAAATCAGATTGCTTTGCTGTTAAATCTGTTTCAAGTTTATTTAATCGATCTTCTCTCTTTTGTAAATCTTCTTGGGTTGTTTGTAATTGGCGTAAAAGACGTTTTGTTTCTTCGGCGCTTCCTTGTCTTAGTGATTCAAGCGAATATTCAAGATCTTTGTATTGAGAATTGAGACTGTTAATTTGTTTCTTTAAATTTTTTATATCGATTGATTTATTTAAGCTGTCTTTTTCTAGTTCATCTAATTGTTTTTCAAATACATCAATCTTAGAAATAAACTCATTATTCTTCACCTTTAATTTTTCATTCTCAACAAGTAAACTATCGCGTTGAGATTCACTCGTCATATTTCTGCTTTGTAAATCTTTAAACTGTTTTAATGAAACACAGGAGCTTACAAAAATGATGCTTATTATAGGTAGAAACTTTATCAAATTTTTCAATAATTTCATCGTAAATGCGTTTAATTTTGGTATTAATGACAAATATAGAAAAACGACAGGTTATTGATATCATTGCCTGACGTATATATTTTATTTAACTTTGTTAACTTTAATCTCTGCAAAAGAATAGAGAAAGAATGTTGGAGAAACACAGTACGGAGCTATTGAGTAAAATCAATTCACCAAAAGATCTCAAGAAATTAAATGAAGAGGAATTAATTCAGTTAAGCAGAGAACTTAGGGAATTTATTATTGATGTTGTATCAACAAATTCAGGGCATTTTGGGGCAAACCTGGGTGTTGTTGAACTTACCGTAGCTCTTCATAAAGCATTTAATTCACCTGAAGATAAAATTATTTTCGATGTTGGGCATCAGGCTTATGTTCATAAAATTTTAACAGGTCGTCGAGATGTATTTCATACAAACAGAAAGCGAAATGGGATTAGTGGGTTTCCAAAAAGAAGCGAGAGTGTTCATGATGCTTTTGGTGTAGGACATTCATCAACTTCTATTTCTGCTGCACTTGGAATTGCTGAAGCAGATCACATCTATAAAAAAGATAATCATGTTGTTGCAGTTATTGGAGATGGTTCCCTTACAGGAGGAATGGCTTTTGAAGGACTAAATAATGCTGGAGCATCCAAATCAAATATTCTTGTAATTCTAAATGATAACAACATTGCAATTGATCCGAATGTTGGGGCATTAAAAGAATACCTTGTTGATATAGCTACTTCAAAAACATATAATAAGGTAAAAAAAGATGTTTGGAATCTTTTAGGTCTGTTAAGTAAAGTTGGGCCAAATGCTCAAAAGTATGCCCAGAAAATTGAGAATGGATTAAAATCAATCATATTAAAACAAAGTAATCTTTTTGAATCTCTCAATTTTAGATATTTTGGGCCGGTTGATGGTCATGATGTTGTTCATCTTTCAAAATTACTTGAGGATCTGAAAGAAATTAAAGGTCCTAAACTGCTTCATGTCCTTACCAAAAAAGGCAAGGGATTTAAGTATGCAGAGATGAACCAAACTGTTTTTCATGCACCTGGGAAATTTGATAAAAAGACAGGCGAGATTTTAACAGTAAAATCAGATAAAAAACCGCCTAAATATCAGGATGTATTCGGAGAAACAATATTAGAATTAGCCAGGGAAAATAAAAATATAGTGGGTATAACACCAGCTATGCTTGCAGGTTCATCACTTAATAAAATGATGGCTGAAATGCCTAACCGTACCTTTGATGTTGGGATTGCAGAACAACATGCAGTAACATTTTCAGCAGGCATGGCAGCAGAAGGATTAATTCCTTTCTGTAATATATATTCAACATTTGCACAGAGGGCATATGATCAGATTCTCCATGATGTAGCATTGCAGAACTTACCTGTAATTTTTTGTCTTGACAGAGCCGGTCTTGTTGGCGATGATGGAGCAACGCATCATGGAGTATTTGACTTAGCATATTTAAGAAATATACCAGATATGATAGTTTCTGCGCCAATGGATGAAGTAGAACTTCGGAATCTTATGTTTACAGCGCAGAATTCAAATCTTGGGCCATTTTCTATACGTTATCCGCGAGGTGGTGGAGTTACATTAAACTGGAAACAACCTTTCGAGAAAATAGAAATTGGGAAGGGGAGAAAAATTAAAGAAGGGACTGATGCCGCAATCTTATCGATAGGTACTGCTGGTAATATGGCAAAAGAAGCTTCGCAACAACTTTTAGATAAGTATAATATTGATGTTGCTCATTTTGATATGCGTTTTGTCAAACCTCTTGATACAGGTCTTCTTGACAAGATATTTAAAGATTTTAAATATGTTATTACCGTAGAAGATGGTGTAATTCAAGGAGGTTTTGGAAGTGCAGTTATTGAATATATGGTAGATAAAGGTTATTTATCTCAGGTTGTTCGTTTAGGAGTTCCAGACCGGTTTATTGATCAAGGAACACAGGAGGAACTTTATAAAGAATGTGGATTTGATACCGAAGGAATTCTCAATACGATTCATAAACTTGTTAAACCAAGGATTTTATCGAATGTAAGTTAATAGCAATATTTTTTTGCTCACTTACAAAGAATTTATATCTTCGCACACCACAAATTTTTGCCCGGATGGCGGAATTGGTAGACGCGCTGGTCTCAAAAACCAGTGGGCTTTGCCCGTGCCGGTTCGATCCCGGCTCCGGGTACAAAAATTTTCTTAATCACTTTTCTAATAGGTTTAATATTATTTCCATATCATTTTTTACGATGATGAATTTCTGAGCTATCTGAAATTTGATAATCATATTTTTGAAAAGCTAGTGAATAAATTGCTACCAACCGTTTTGATGTTTTGTTTTTGTTATTCGGACATACTACTAACATCAGGGGGGCTAGCAGACTGTTTTCGGATCCTTTAAAATTGAAGTATCAATTTTTTGTAATTGGTTCAGACCTTTTTCTTCTAAAACTTCTTGTCTATGTAATCTAAGTCTACCACTCCAACTCGTTATAATCTCTAAAGAATCAGAATCTATGTAATATTTATCACAATCACATTCAACCCAGTCAGTACGTGCAAAATATATAATATTATTCTGAGTATCTAGTCCAAGAATTTCTATTCTTATTGGCCCCATAACTGTTGAAAATCCAACTAATTGGAAACTAACAAATATTACCTTTTCATTCTATGAGTAATTTTATATTGCCTTTTATGTTGACTAATTTATTTATACTTCCTCTAAAAACACACATAGTTAACAAATTCCAAAATAATTTCTCTTATCCCTGTTAATCGTAGAATTCTTCTCTCTTACAGCATCCTATTTGTTCAATAATTCTTTTATCATTTTAGGAACTTCTTTCTCTGGCGTTGGAAAATTATGCAATTCTTTATTCTTATAAATATTATATGTTGATTTAGCAATTTCCTTATTATCACCCGGTGAAATAAATACAATGTCAAGTCTATCTAATACTTTCTTGAAATCCCATCTCCAAATATCATTGTACAGAACTATTAAATCGATATTTTCTGGAATATCTCCTTTTATTCCAATTTCGGCATTAATACCATATTTTTGGAGTTCATTTTTTATTACAGCATCTGTATTTCCAATTATTTCGTGTTCTGCAGCAGGAGAATCCGGTAATACGATATAAGCATAAGGTGTAATTATTCCAAATTTAAACTTTATGTATTGTGAATTTTCTGCTGAAATAATATATGCATTTTCATACTCAGGATAATACAGTGGATCTTTTCTAACTGTTTTTATTGTTCCAGCACAACTAGAAAATAAAATGATAATACATAAGACCAAAAATGTTTTATTAATTGAGTTTTTCATATATAATAAGTGATTGATTCTTTTAACGGATGGGTACATGAAACATTTGGCATTTTAAAGCCATTTCCTATCAAACCATTGCGATGTTTGTTAATTGTACCAACCTTAAAATTAGTACTTCCCGCTAAATGTTTTATATACCGTGTTGGGCAATCGTGTTTTACTCAAAATCAGCAAGACTTAACTGTTTAAGAGATATGTCAATGTATTTTGGATTAGAAAACATACTCCTTTTTCTATCACTCCAATTATTTAATTGTTCTGATATTATATTTTTATCAGATGTTTTTTGGGAAGTAGAAATAAAGTCAATTGATGATAAAAGTTCTAGTGCAAAATCTGAATAGAAACCAGTCAAAAAGTCAATTGTTCTTCTTGCAATTTTTAATAAGTCTGAATTATTTTCAATATGTTTTTTTACATCTTGGTAACCATCTGCAATCAAAGTGAGAGGTTCAAACGGTTTTTTGTTCATATCACTATAGCCCATTATATAACTCCCATTTAACACATTTAATACAAATCTCACCTTACCAGAATAGGGACCATAAAAGTTCGGACTAAATTCTAATTTAAAGTACTTTTTGCCTCCGAATCTTTGTAAAAAATAGCAGACTTTTTCACTAGAAAATTCAGAGACATATTCTCCATTTTTTACTAAATCATACAATACGTATAGCAGTAAGGCTCTGGCATCTGTTAACTTTACTCTTTCCTTTTTTAATTTTTCTTTTATTTGTTGTGTAGGCTCATATACAATAATTTCGGTATCAAGATGACCTAATTTCTGCTCAATAATTTTTTTTACTTTTTCCCATTCAAGCCCGCCGTTACCAGCTCCAAGTGGAGGTATGGCAACACTGTCAATATTATTTTCTTTTATAACTCGAATCAAATCATCTAAACCTGACTCAATATAAAAATATTCAGATGGTTTTCGCCAATCCTTTTTTGTTGGAAAATTTATAATATATTTTTCACCTGAGTTAAGATTTGAATCTTTAGTTACAAGTAGTTTTCCAATTTCAATCTCTTTACGTTTACAAGCATCTACGTAGGTTTTGAAATTGTTATGGTATGCTTTCTTAAATTGCAATGCAATTCCTTTACCCATAACACCAACTGTGTTAACTGTATTAATAAGCGCTTTTGCATTACTTTCTAGAATATTTCCTGTTATATACTTAATCATGTTTTTTTTATTTAGTAATAAGCGTTCGGGATAACTTTAATTTTATCTTCTGCTATACCCATTTGAATTAATCTGTTTTTAGTTTCGTTACTATTGCAACCAAATCCAATTATAAAATCAGGAGACAAATCCCCTGAAATTAAGAACTCCGCTTGTTTTTTTCGTTTTATGTTTAAGTTTTCAGTTCCGCCCCAATATGATGTTTTTATTGCAGTCCAATCCACTATATTAACAAGTTCATTAATTTTTGTTTCATCATAAAACGAAGTTAACATATCTGTAGCATGACCATCCGAAAAATAATAATCCCTGCTGTTTGATATTATCTTATTCAAAGAACAAGCTAAATAGATTATTTCATCAGGTTAGGTAGCTTGCTCAACAAAATTTCCTCCATGTTGAGCGACATATAGCATTGGCATTTTTACCCCAAAATAAAAAGGAGTAAAATCCCTTAATTTTATTGAAGTGTATTCTGTTTGTTGTGATTCTCCATTGTCAATAGACACTGTTCGCCTACTTCTTGTATCGATTAGACTTATATCTCCGATATTTTTATAGTCAGGATTCTTATTTGGCGAATTTTTATGTGTAACTCCCCTCCCGCGCGTTTGCAACGCGTGGCCTATCGTCAAATAAGATAATCGCGCCAGCAATAGCCTTAGTATTTTAATTTTTATGTTGTGCTTTTTCATTATTGATTTTTTATATAAAAAATGGCCGTAAACCAGTTCTGATGCTCTTTTTTACTTTTTGGCTACAATTGTGCCGTTGTTTCTGCGCCACGCGTTGCAAACGCGCGGGAGCAGGGGTCCTTCTCTCTGACAGCATCAGCTACTTTACCATACGCAATGACAATCAGCCTTTTTAAAAAAATAGATGCAATATCATTTTAGTATTACAAAATGGTAGTAAATACCACCAGGCTAGATTGAACGTTGCTATCGTCTAAATTTAGATATAGCAACGTTCACAGAGCAATAAATTACTTTATAACTGATGTTACATTGATCGAATCACTATAAGTTGAAATTGAGATTTGTTTATCAAGTAAAATCCCATTCGTATAATAACCAAAAGTTTTTTCGATTAATCTTTCTTCAAAAAACACCTTTATTAAATATTCTCCATCTGACTCGCAAGTAGTTACATCATGCCATTGAGTTGTCGCTTCAGTTTTAGGTTCAATCGCTTTAATTATTATTGAATCACAAGTACAACAATCTCCCGCTGTTGTATATACTTTTGCTGAATCTAATTTCAATTCTGAATTATTAATAATTCGAATCTCAATCTCGTTTACTTTTTGATTATCTTTCTTACAAGATAATAATGCCATAAAAATCACCAAAAAATATATTATTTTCATTTTTTTCATTATTTAAAATAAACTAATTTTGAATTTGAATAACCACTTACTATTGTTTCTGAATTGACTTTTATAGCCGATGGTAAATAATCATCATATATATCTGATGCAATATCATCTGAAGAAGGACATTTAACATACCTATCTGTATACCATTTCCTTTTATAAGAATATGCAACTGTTCCAAAATAATAGCGGCCAACACTATTATTATGTAAATCCATGGACTTATCAATAGCAAATTGATTGTCTGTCATATTATCTGGTTTAGTTGCACCACTTTCGTGCGCATCTGTAAAACCTTTAGCTATCTTTTGACATTCGCTTACCCATTCTTTTTTAGGAGCAGATTCTTTACAAATTAAAGCATTCCAAACAGCATGTCTGTATGCGTCTGCTTTATTTTGATATTGTGATTGAGCTGGAAAATAATCATTAGTATAAGAAATTGCATCATTCGTTGCAGTTTCAATTGGTGTAGCAAATCTTGCATGGTAAAAAATAAACCAAAATTCATCTTCATTAAGTTCTCCATCGCTAAAATAGTCTGTGAAATCGGATCTCAGTTCTGGAGTTTTAGTTAGTTTACTATTTTTTAAATCATTTCTTTTTATTTCATTGGCTAAATCATAACGAATTAAACAATTATAAAAGCTATCAATTGTGCCTATATTATCCATAATTTGTTCATCACTGAGGTCAGGAAAATTAAGTTTTATTTTATCAAATTCAATTATGCTATCAATGATAGGATAATTTTCTAATACTTTATTGCAAAGGCTAACCATTGAACTTAAAGGATATTCAACTTTTATTTCACCAGATTTAAGCGATGGATTTTTATCTTTGAATATTTGTTTGTAATCTTCTTCTGACAGATATAACTCGCTTTCAAAATGACTATCTGGCATTATTACTAATAAATTATTAAAAGTGAGCATATCTGCTTCTTCATAACTAAATTCTTTACTACAAGAAGTTATAAAGCTAATAATAATTATTGCTACAAGAATAATGTAAGGAATTTGTCTTAAATTTCTGTTTTTCATGATCTAATTTTTAAAGTTAAACATTTATATATCATTTATTCGAATTTTGTCTTATTGGTGCTAACTAATTTATATACCCAACAAAAGGCACACATACCCTCCAACTAAGCAGTATATATGTACCTTTTAAATAATTATTAGTTATCAACTATCGTCCGTGCCCTGTTATAACCATTATAAAACTCCGGGTTGTTTTCTGCAAACATCATCATTATTTTGTCCATTTTGTTTTTTAACAAAACATTCCCTTCATCAATCAGGAGTTCAAGGGTGTCGAGTGCAACATATTTGCTGTTAAGGATACTGCGGGGTTTACCTATCAGGGTATTAAATTCAGATAGGGTAGTAAGAAGTTCGGTAATGGTTGCTTCGGTTATTCCAAAATCAGCCAGTTTAGTAAGGTTAGCTGTTGCTTCATTTGTTAAGCTCTTCACAAAATCATCCACTTCTTGCTCGCGCATCTTCTCTACATCTGTTTTTGTAGCTTTTACTTTATTTGCAAGGTCTACATCTCCTTTGTCGTACTCAAAAGCCTGCAAAACTCCGGATAAAGAAGATACTTTAACAGCTAATGCCTTTCGCAATGAAGTTTTTCGTTCAGTTATACCAATTGTAGCTTCTGCTTCGTTGGATTTTTCATAAATACGAGAGATAATCTCATCAAAATCGTTTTTGTATACGCTAATTCGGTTTATGGTGCTCCATACTGTGGTTTGAGAATCAAGAAATTCCTGGGTATTTAAAAACATACGGAAATGATTGTTTTGTTGTTTGTTCATACGAATTGTGTTTTAATGTTTAATAAATAACGGTGAATATAGATAAATAATACGGTTTAGTGCTAATTTTATTACGAAACATCCATTTATTTACTTCAATAATGCTTCTGTTAAAGTCATAACCTCATTTATTGATCCTGAAACCTCATTTGTTGAACTTCATACCTCATTTATCTACCTCAAACTGTCACCTAGTCAGTCCCGAACCTCATTTGTTGAACCGCGACTGTCATTTATTCACTTCTCAAGTTCATTTATCTAACTCTGTACCTCGTTTATTCAATCGTGTACCTCATTTATTTAATTTCCTTGTTAATTGAAGAATCCTCTACGATTTCTTCTTTAATAATTTTACTTATTACTATTCAGACATACTCCGAGCATCAGGAGCCATCGCTCCAATCAAGTTCTTATCAGGTTACTTAAAAAGTAAAAAAGCTTCTGCCGTTGTATGCTAGGCACTGGCCGGGACAGCTTGCGAAGCCCCCTGCAACAGAAGAATGATTAAATTGGTTAATTGCTAATAGAGTATATCAAGGAATAGTCGTCCTTCAGTTTAAGCTGTCCTTGGCTTTTGTGTCCTTTTTGCCAAGAAAAAAGACATAAGAAAGAATAAAAAAATCTATTTCTTAATCTGGATATAATTAAATTATCCTCCAATTTTAATAACCTCCTTCTACAAGCATTTGATAAAATTTCAGTTTATTTGCGTTAAAATTTAATTTGATTGATCAATGAAACAATATCGGCTAGCCAATATTATTACAGGATGGGTTGTTTTTCTAATTGCTTCGGTGGTTTATTTAATGACCATTGAACCAACAGCAAGTTTTTGGGATTGTGGTGAATTTATATCCAGTGCCTTTAAACTTGAAGTAGGCCACCCTCCGGGAGCACCGTTTTTTATGATTGTAGGAAATCTGTTTACAAAATTTGCATCCGATGTTACACAGGTTGCAAAAATGGTAAATGCCCTATCTGCTTTGGCAAGTGCCCTTACTATCTTGTTTCTTTTTTGGACCATCACACATTTTGTTAAAAAATTTATTCTTAAAGCAGGTGCAGAACTTACACTTGGTGAAACCATCACTGTTATTGGTAGTGGTTTGGTTGGAGCCCTTGCTTATACTTTTTCGGATACATTCTGGTTCTCTGCTGTTGAAGGCGAGGTGTATGCCAGCTCTTCCCTTTTCACTGCTGTAGTATTCTGGGCAATTCTTAAATGGGAGAACGAAGCGGATCAACAATATGCCAATCGATGGATTATTTTTATTGCCTACCTGGTTGGTCTCTCCATTGGTGTTCACTTGTTGAACTTACTTGCTATCCCTGCCATTGTAATGGTATATTACTTTAAAAATTACCAGACTTCAAGAAACGGGGTAATTATTTCCGTTGTCGTTTCAGCTATTTTGCTGGCTGCAATTATGTACGGTATCATTCCAGGCCTCGTAGAGATGGCATCAAAATTTGAATTGTTTTTTGTTAATACCATTGGATTATCCTATAACTCAGGCGTTCTTATTTTTATCGCTCTACTCCTTGCAGCCTTGGTGTTAAGCCTTTATTACACAAACATCGAACATGAAAATCATACGATCGTTTCAGCGACTTTTACCATCGCATTTTTCCTTACAGGTATCCCTTTGATTCTCGGCAACTTTTTTATTGCCCTGGTAATTGCCGGTATTATTTATTTTGTTGTTTACCAATTCGGAAAAAATCAACATGCCCTTCTTAATACGATTATTTTAGGTTTTACCGTAATTATTATCGGTTATTCATCCTTCTCAATGATTTTTATTCGCTCGTTAGCCGATCCCCCAATGGATCAGAATAACCCGGAAACGCTTTTCCAGTTACTGTCTTATTTAAACAGGGAACAATATGGTGACAGGCCTCTATTTTATGGTCAATGCTACAGTGCCCCTATCGTCGATTCTGAAGATGGTAATCCTACCTATACACAGGAAGATGGTAAGTATGTAATAACAGGTCATAAGCTGGAATATAAATATGATGAACGTTTTCTTACATTATTTCCAAGGATGTATAGCCGGGAAGAAAGTCATATCGAGGCTTATGAGAGCTGGGCAAGCATAAAAGGATCAAAAGTACGGGTACAAAGCCGGGATGGAGAAGAAACGTTAATAAAGCCAACAATGGGCGAAAACATACGCTTCTTCCTACGATACCAGGTGGGATATATGTACTTAAGATATTTCATGTGGAATTTTGCCGGAAGATTGAATGATATTCAAGGGCACTATAAAGAAGAAATAACCAAAGGAAGCTGGATTAGCGGAATTAAATTTATTGATGAAGCCAGACTCGGCTCCATGGATAATTTACCCGAAAGTCTAAAAAGTAATAAGGCCCAGAATAAATATTACCTGTTACCTCTTATTTTGGGATTAGCTGGTGCTTATTTCCATTATAAGAAAAACAAAAAAGATTTTTGGATCGTCTTACTCTTATTCTTCTTTACCGGTTTAGCAATTGTTATATACCTGAACCAAACACCTTACCAGCCCCGGGAAAGGGATTATGCTTACGCTGGTTCTTTTTATGCTTTTGCTATTTGGATAGGAATTGGTGTTGCTGCCGTCACAGATCTTTTAAAGAAAAAAATACCGGCAACAGCAAGTGCATCCATAGCAACTCTTTTATGTACTGTTGCAGTACCTGTTGTTATGGCAAATGAGAACTGGGATGATCACGATCGCTCCGGAAGATATACAGCCAGGGATTTTGCTTATAACTATTTAAATTCTTGTGCTCCTAATGCTATTCTGTTTACCAATGGAGATAACGATACTTTCCCTCTATGGTACGCACAGGAAGTTGAAGGCGTTCGTACAGATGTCAGGGTTATCAACTTAAGTTACCTGGGAGCTGACTGGTACATAGAACAAATGCACCGCAAAGCTTATGATTCGGATCCTGTTCCTTTCACGCTGACCCCGGATAAATACAGGCAGGGAACACGGGATATTGTTTATATGATCGATCAGATTAAACAACCCATAAACCTGAAAGAAGCTATTGACTTTGTGGCAAGCGACAATCCAAAAACAAAAACGCTTCCAAATGGAACTGAGCTTGAATATTTCCCATCAAAACATTTCTTTATTCCTTATGATTCTGCAAAATTAATTGAGAATGGAACAGTTCCTGCCAGGTTAGCTGATAAGATAAAACCTGTAAGCTGGTCTGTAAGTCAAAACTATGTTGCCAAGAATCATCTTATGGTTCTCGACCTTCTTGGAACAAACAACTGGGAGCGACCTATTTATTTTGCAATTACAGTTTCAAGCGATAATTACCTGAATCTTGAGGATTATTTTACTGTACATGGACTAGCTTATCGTGTTACTCCAGTTTACTCAACAGAATCGGTAATGGGACAACGTGGATTTATCGATACCGAGACGATGTATGACAATGTTATCAATAAATTCAAATGGGGAAATATAGAAGATCCAAATGTTTATCTAGACGAGAATAATCTTCGTATGTTATCTAATTTCAGAAACAGTTTTGCCCGTTTAGCTGATGCTCTAATCGTTGAAGGAAAAAATGATTCAGCCAAAGTAGTTCTTGATAAATGTATGGACTTAATGCCACATGAACGTGTACCTTTCAATTATTTTATGTTGCAGATTACAGAAGCATATTATAAAATAAATGAAATTGAAAAAGCGAATGAAATTACAAAACAACTTTCTGAGGTAGCACAAGATGAGCTTGACTACTATCTTAACCTACCGATGAAATACAACAATGTATTTGATTACGAAAAACGTTTGAACCTACATATTCTCCAGGAATTACAGAGGATGACCAGAACTTATAACCAGGAAGAATTATCAAACGAGTTAAGCGAAGTCTTTCAAAGCCTGATGGTTCAATTACAAATGTCTTCACCTCAGGTTCAACAATGATATTCCCTCACCCCAATAAGGCAATCAGGATTTTGTATCCTGATGCCCTTTGGAGGGTGAAAACAAACCAAAAAGAGTTATACCTTACTTTTGATGATGGCCCAACTCCCGGCATTACTGAAACAATTCTTGAGCTTCTGGAACAATATAATGCAAAAGCTACTTTCTTTTGCCTGGGTTCAAAAGTTAAAAACAGCCCTTACCTCTTTAACTCCATTTTAGATTCCGGGCATTCTGTCGGCAATCATTCTTATTCACACCCAAAAGGAAGAAAAACAAAAAACAAAAACTTTTTTCATGATATAAATAAGGCACTGGAAATTATTAATAGTACACTTCTTCGTCCTCCTTATGGATCATTAAAGCTAAGTCAGTATTATGTTCTCAAAAAGAACTTCAGGATTGTTTTCTGGGATATTATTACCTATGATTTTTTCCCAGATATAAATGCTGAGAAATGTTTTAAAATAATAAAAAAATATACAAAACCGGGTTCCATCATTGTCTTTCATGATAATGAAAAAGCTTGTGCTACAATGTTGCCAGCATTAGAAAAAACATTGAACTATTTTAGTAATGAAGGATATACTTTTAGGAAACTTTAAGAGTGTGTTTATAATTGGGGAATGCATTTTTTAAATTTTTAATGACCTCCTAAATCCTCCTGAAAAGGAGGACTTAAGGAAGAGTTCCAAAATAGATTTTAAAAATGTTTTATGCTCACCCTCTCATCCGGCAAAGCTGTATATTTCTCCCTCTCTTTCAAGAGAGGGAGAAATTGAGTCCCTGAATCAATCAGGGTGAGTAAACGTAGAAGTAATAAAAAGTCTCTAATAGCACAATTAGAATCTGCGATAATCTGTTAAATCCGTGTCATTTATGAAATTCCTTAAATCCGCAGAAAAAAGTCATAAACCGCAGAGTACGCTGAGTTACGCAGAGGTAACTTCACCCAAATGGGTGAAACAAAGTTCGCGATAATCCGCTTAATTAGCGGTTTTAAAAATACACTTGCGGATTTTAGAAAATTATTAAAAAAAAATTAACAAAACATTCCAACCATTTTAAAAACTTTGCGTCATTAAGTTGAAAAACAATAAATGGGCGAAATCGAGCTACAAAATAAATTAGTAGAGCGATGCAGAAAGGGCGATATAAAAGCCCAATTTGCTTTGTTCAAAATGCATTCAAAAGCAATGTACAATATCGCTATTCGGTTTTTTAATAATAAGATGGATGCTGAAGATATCATTCAGGAGTCGTTCATTAAAGCTTTTCAAAAAATAGATGAATTCAATGGCCTTTCGTCTTTTGGATATTGGTTAAAAAGAATCGTTGTAAATGGATGTATATCAGAAATAAGAAAAAGGAAAATAACTTTTGAGGAAATCAATGAAGAGTCAACAGGAAACTTAATTGATGAAAAGATTGACAGTTTTATTGAACCTGAAAAGGTGCACAATGCAATAAAAGCATTACCTGATGGAGCAAGAACAATAATAAATCTTTATGCTCTGGAAGGTTTTAAACACGATGAAATTGCCAGGATGTTAGGCATATCTGCTTCTACGAGTAAAACACAATTTATGCGTGCAAAAAAACTTCTTGTTGAAAAACTTAACAGCTAAGGTATGAGAATTAAAATTGAACAATTCTTAAAAAGTCACAGGGAATCACTTGACGTAGAAAAACCCGATGAACAGATTCTTTGGGAAGGTATTCGAAAAGAAATTATTAAAGATAAAAATACATCGTACATAAACTTCTGGAAAATAGCTGCTATTGCGCTGCTGATTATTGGAGGAATATATGTTACCGTAAATGAAATTAACAGGAAAAACACATACTCTTATAGTCTGGACCAATTCAGTGAAATTCTCGGAAACAAAGAAAAAGAATACAGAAAATTAGTTGAACAAAAGAAAACAGAATTAGAAGTTAGTTCTACTACAGACAATGAAATTATTCAATCTCTTTTTAACGAACTAAACTATCTGGACACGATCTATAGCGAGTGCATAGCCGACCTGCAAGAGTCTGGTTATCTAGAACAAATTGTAAATACCATCTTCGACACATACGAAAAAAGGATTGATATTTTGGAACAGATTATTCATGAAACTAACAAAGAAAAAATGTATGAAGACAAAAAAAATAAAATACTATTATAGTATCATCGTTATACTTTTTATTGAAGGATTTGTCTATTCGTTATCAGCGCAGAACGAACTGGACAAAACGAAAGTTTGGAAATTTAAATCCAGTGAGCTGACAGAAGTAATTCTTAACAATTATGAATGCGATGTTGAGATTGATATTACAGGTGGCAATGAAGTAACCTTTGAAATGTCTGTTTATGCTGAGTCTTCAGACGAAAAGGATATCAAGAAACTACAGGAATTCCTTGATAACTTAAAATTTAACGTTTCCGAAGAGCGTATAGAAATTTCTACTCAGCTATGGCAAAAAATGAATTCAACAAGTTTCCTAAATACAAGTAAAAGTGAAGTAACACTTCTAAATGGGGAAAAGATAACATTATCGGAGTTCGAACGTGAAGCAACTCTCAAAATCCCAGAATCTGTATTTCTAAAACTTGAATCAAAATATTCAACTCTCACACTTGACAATCTTCACCGGTTTGAGCTTAAAAGCTATAACGATAAGATTTATGGCAATAACTTAAGACAACCCGCAAAAATCGAAGCTAAATACAGCAAGATGGAATTTGAAGAAACAAAAAATTTATCCCTCGACCTTTATGACTGTACGTTTGAAGCAAATAACTCTGAAATTACCTCAATAAAATCTAAATATTCTGATATTGAGATTGAGAACACATCAACCATCAGTATTGATAGTTATGATGATAAATTTGATTTCGAAAAAACAGGAAATATCACCATCGTTTCAAAATATACAGATTTTAGTTTGGGTGAATGCGAAAATATGACCCTGGATATATATGATAGCAACTTTGAAATAGATGAACTTAAAAATCTAATTATAAAAGAATCTAAGTATTCCTCACTCGAATTTGATCAGGCCAATAATATTCAACTTCTTCTCTCTTATGATGATGAAATTTCTGCTGGTATCATTAATTCTATTGATATTAAAGAGTCAAAATATTCAACATACGAAATTGAGACATTAAAGAGCGTAATGACGATTAATGGATATGATGATAACATTCTTATTGAGGATCTGGAAGAAAGCTTCAAACTATTTGAGGCAGATATTAAGTATGGGAAAATTGTTCTTGATATTTCCAGTGAGCTATCTGTTGAGCTTGATGTTAAATCAAAATATGGTAAGCTAACTTTTGATAAAGAAGAATTCGACACCCAAATTCATCTAAATAAAGATGACGAATTGGAATATAAAGGCTACAAAGGAAAAAAATCGGATAATTTACCTCTTATTAAAGTAAGAGGATATGATATGTCTCTTACTCTTTAAATCCCGAGCTATACATAAGGCATGTTACACATTGTTAATTAATGTATTATGATTAAACCAGAAAATTCTTAATTCTTCCCGTGATTTAACGGTATTCGTTAGGCTGTTTTTAAATATTATTGTTATATTTCGAACGGAAATCCTAAGCCTGGAAGTATGCCTGTTAACTTGCCCCCTTTCTTAAGAGCTCTTTTGCTCTACCCTTTATCCATTTTATATGGGATTGTAATGTCTACGCGTAATACGCTCTTTGATCTTAAGATTCTTAAATCAAAGGAGTTTAGCATCCCTACAATTTCAGTTGGAAACATTACTGTTGGAGGAACAGGCAAAACTCCACATATTGAATATCTGATAGAATTGTTACAGGATAAGTATAAAATTGCAACACTAAGCAGGGGATATAAAAGAAAAACAAAAGGATTTCTAATTGCTGATAAAAATTCTACTGTTGATAAAATTGGGGATGAACCACTCCAGATTAAAAAGAAATTCCCAAAAATAACTGTTGCCGTAGATGAGAAAAGAGTAAATGGAATAACTAAACTCTTAAACAAGGATAATCCCGCAGAAACGATACTTCTTGATGATGCCTATCAACATCGGTATGTAAAACCCGGTTTATCTATATTATTGATTGATTATAACCGCCTTATTACCCGCGATCATCTCCTTCCCTATGGAATGCTTAGGGAAAAAAGAATTGAAAGGCAAAGAGCAAATATTATCATTGTTACTAAATGTCCTGTAGGACTAAAACCTATTGAAAAACGATTAGTGATAAATGAGTTAAGACCTTTCCCATTTCAGGATTTACTATTTACCTCAATTCGATACAAAGAACCTGTATCTGTTTTTGATCCTAACAACATACTTTCGAACAGAGAATTACTCGATAAACGTCCGAATGTTTTGTTGGTTTGTGGAATAGCTAATCCGGCTCCATTAATCAGTTACACTAAGAAATTTGCAAAAACCGTAGAAGAAATAATTTTTCCGGATCATTATAAATTTAATGAGAACGACTTTCACAATATCCAAACAAAATTTGCTTCATTACCAAAAAATAGCATTATTTTAACTACAGAAAAAGATGCAACAAGATTAAGAGAATTACCTAACATTGATAAAAAGACAAAAAAGGTTTTCTTTTACATCCCTGTAGGTATTAATTTTTTGGGAGACGACTGTGAGAAATTTAATGAAAGGATATTAAACTATGTTACAAAAGATAAACGAAACGGTTTCATTCATCACTGAAAGAATAGAAAATATTCCAGAATCTGGTATTATCCTGGGAACAGGCTTGGGAGACTTCTCAGAATCAATAAATATTCATCATACAATTCCATATAAAGAAATTCCTAATTTCCCCCATTCAACAGTAGAAAGTCATAAAGGAAATTTAATTTTTGGTGATGTTGATGGGCATCATGTTCTAGTGATGCAGGGAAGATTTCATTACTACGAAGGATACTTAATGGAAGAAGTAATTTTCCCGGTAAGGGTGATGAAATTTATGGGTGTAAAAAACCTGCTAGTCACCAATGCTGCCGGGGGAATGAATCCAAGTTTCGAAGTGGGGGATATTATGATTATTAATGATCATATAAATCTCATGCCAAATCCCCTTATCGGAAAACATTACGCTGAATTTGGAGATCGTTTTCCAGATATGAGCGAAACATACGACCTTACACTAATCAATAAAGCTATTGAATGGGGTGCAACACAAAAATTCAGGTTACAAAAAGGTTGTTATGTAGGAGTAACAGGACCGACATTGGAGACCCCTAAAGAATATGAATACATGCATGCAATTGGTGGCGATGCTGTTGGAATGTCTACAGTACCTGAGATTATTGCTGCACACCAAATGGGAATGAAATGTTTTGCGGCCTCTGTCATTACAGATCTTGGTGTACCAGGAAGAATTGAAAAAACATCACTTCAGGATGTATTAAATGCAGCAAAAAAAGCAGGTCCTCACCTGGCTATTTTATTAGATTTGATTCTTAAGGCACTTTAGATATATTTCTTTATATTGCTGAGAGCACAAATATTGGTTAAAGATTATTTTCCTACATTTGCCCACCTCAAAATAACTAATCAGTGAAGGAGAAAAAACAATTTCAATATTTTAATATACTGGCGATATCAATATCGCATTTTATTCACGATGTATATCCAGCATTTGTTGCACCAATTGTTGATGAATTAAAACAAAAATTATCAATCAATAATGCCCAAATTGGTTTTCTCAGTGTTATGATGCGAATCCCATTTCTGTTAAATCCAATTATTGGAGTTATGGCAGAACGATTTAAAATGCGATTTTTTATCATTTTCGCACCTGCTTTAACGGCTATATGCATGAGTCTTATTGGCGTTGCTCCAAGTTACACGATTCTTATTATCCTTTTTTTTGTTGCTGGAATTAGCTCATCGTTATTTCATGTACCTACTCCTGTTATGATAAAAAAAGTTTCCGGAAGTAAAGTTGGCAAAGGTATGAGCTTCTACATGGTTGGAGGAGAATTGGCTAGAACAATTGGCCCACTTATTATTGTTGCTGCTGTTACACAATGGGGACTTGAAGGGACTTATAAAGTAATGCCCCTGGGATTAATCGCTTCTGCAATTTTATTCTTTCGATTAAAAAAGATAGATATAAGAAAAGACATTGAGGTGCGTAAAGATTTTTCTCATTATATGTCATCATTTAAACAATTTCTACCTGTTTTTATGGTACTTGCAGGAATAACATTAACCAGGGGATTCATGAAATCGGCATTGACTCTTTATCTTCCAACATTTTTACGTGAACAGGGGAACGATATCTGGACTGCCGGGGTAGCTCTTTCTACACTTCAACTTTCTGGAGTAGCAGGGACATTTTTCTCTGGAACATTATCCGATAAAATAGGAAGAAAAAAAATGTTAATGATTATTGCTATTGCCTCTCCCATACTTATGTGGCTATTTGTAAGTTACCATGAGATACTGGCTTTTCCAATTCTAATTATAATTGGATTTTTCCTTGTTGCTCCACAGTCAGTAATGCTGGCTGTTATTCATGATTTAGATACTGATAATCTTCCCTTTGTTAACGGGGTATATATGACTATTAATTTCCTGATAAGTTCATTATGCCTGCTTGCTGTTGGATGGGTTTCTGATCATATTGGCTTATTACAAACATTTAAAATTACTGCTGTTCTGGCATTAGGTGCAATCTTTTTTGTTCTAAGGTTAAAGAAATAATTAATTACCGTGCACCCAGATTATTACTAAATTTTATTTTAAAAGCTCAATATTATTCATGCCCTTCAAGGTAAATGAATGATATTTGTAGTCCTTTTTACCATATAATTAAAATAAAATTTTGTGGGCATTATAAACCTTAATGATAAATCTAAATTCTTTCTTAAAAATCTTTGGAGAGGTTTAGTTTGGCTCTCTGTTATTCTTGCTGGTTTTATAATTTTCAAAAATTATGTCAATGTTGATTTTTGGAATTGGCTAAAACCAGTACTTGATAAACCCTTAATCATGTTCTCAATATATGTTATTTCTGAAATAATCTTTGGAATAATCCCTCCTGAATTATTTATGATTTGGGGTTTACAAGGAGGAATTCTGTCTGATTATATTATGATTGTTATTCTTTTAGCTTCATTATCTTACGGGGCTGGTATAATAGGTTTTTTATTTGGTCGTTATCTGCAAAACACCAGACTATATAGAATTTTTCGTGTTCGTATCTTAAGAAGATATGAAAAAAAACTACTTGATTATGGCTTATTTCTTATTCTAGTCGCAGCAATTACTCCACTCCCCTTCTCTGGAATTTGTATGTTGGTAGGAGCAGTGAAATTTCCCATGAAGCGTTTTCTTTTTTTTAGCTTATCACGATTTCTAAGATATGCTGTTTATTCCTGGATTATCTGGGAAGCAAATGTTATGTTATAAAACATAATTACCTTATAAAAAACCTTACAAAGATCATTATTTTAATATTAAGAGAACGTTAATTTTGTTTTAAATGATGGGCTTCATGGGAATTTGCAATCATACTTTTACGCAAATTCCCATCTTTTTTTATATCCTCTCCTTAATTAAATAATAAGCTTTTACTAATAAAAAAAGTATAACTAGCACAAATACAATTGTGGCTCCTGTAGGTATATTCAAAAAATAAGCTCCTGCTAATCCAATAACTGATGCAATAAATGCTATTATAGATGAATAGATTAATAATCTCTTGAAACTTTTAGTTATTAAAACACCAATGTTTTGTGGAATTGTTAAAAGCGATAGCAACAAAATAATCCCAACTGTTTTTATATTTAAAACAATTGTCAATGCTAAAATTATTGTAAGTAAAATATTAAATACCCGAAGAGGAAACTTTATTGTTTTCAGATAATCTTCATCAAAAGCCAGGTACTGAATTGGTTTATAAAAAAATGTAAACACCAGAATAATTGCTATCGTTAACAAAAATAAAAACAATAACTCTGTTGATGTTACTGTTAAGATACTACCAAATAGATAACTCATTAAATTAGGTGCATAACCTGGAGTTAAATGAATAAAGATAATTCCAATTGCCATTCCAAAAGCCCACACCATTGCAATTACTGAGTCATTTCTCAATTTCATCCTTTTTGTTAAACCTTCTATCCCAAATGCAGATAATACGGCAAAAAAAGTTGCACCAACAATTGGATTAAATCCAAGAAAATAGCCCATACCTATTCCTCCAAATGAAGCATGTGTTACTCCTCCAGCAATAAATACAACTCTTCTACTAACAACATATGTCCCTATAATTCCACAAGAAATGCTTGTAAATAAGGCAACCAGAAACGTATTAAAAAGAAAATTATATTCTGTTAGTATATTCAACATAATGTTAGTGTAATTTTAAAACCCTGTGAGGAACATTTCCGTGTGTTATTAGATCAATGGGACAATTATACACTTTGAGCATCTTTTCAGTAATCTCATTAGAAGGGTGATAATGAACCTGTTTATTAACACAGGCAATACTTTTCACATATGATGATATTATTCCTGCATCATGACTTACTAGAACAATTGCCGTAGTTTTATTGATCTCTTTCAATATCTCATACAACTCATTTTCAAACCGATTATCGATATACGTATCAGGTTCATCGAGGAGTAAAAGTTCAGGTTCGGAGATAACTGCTCTGGCAAGAAATACTTTTTGCATTTCACCACCACTTAACTCACCTATATATTTATTTCGCAAATGAGAAATATTCAACCTTTCCAATGTTTGTAGAAGTTTTTGCTGAATGATATTTTTCCTCTGAAAAAAAGGAGTCCATTGATTCATAAGTCCCATTAATATGGTTTCCTCAACAGATATTGGGAAAGAAGAATCAAAATTATGATATTGAGGTAGATATCCTATTTTTATTTTTCTGTCATAAAAAGATATTTTTCCTCCTCTAGGTTTTAAACTACCAAGAATTACCTTAACCAAAGTTGTTTTACCTCCACCATTTGGACCTATAACTCCAATAAAATCATTAGGAAAAATTTTTAGATTTACATTTTCCAGAACATTTGTGCTTTCATATCCTGTTGAAACATTTAATAATTCAATAAGAGGCTTACTAACTTTAAGTTCCATCATTCTCCAATAAAAATATTCTTCAAATTTATGACTTCTTGCATCCAATCTTCTGATAATGGATCGATAGTAACAATTTCAGCATTAATTTCTTTCGCTAAAGTAATCGCATTATTCTTATCAAACTGACTCTGAACAAGTATCTTATTTATTTTATTTTCCCTGGCAAAAACGACTAATTCTGCAAACTCCTTTGGTGATGGTTCTTTTCCATCCTTTTCCAAAGAAAATTCGCTTAATCCATAATCTCTTGCAAAATAGGTTAATGCAGGATGATATATTAAAAAATTCTTATTCTCTAATCCAGAAAATAAATCTCTTAATTCTACATCCAGTGAGTCTATTTTCTTTGCAAAGACATTGAAATTAGATTCAAACAATTGTTTGTTTTCCGGATGAGTATCTTGTAATACTTCTGAAACATACTTTGCCATTGTCTTCATTAAAACAGGAGACATCCAGATATGCGGATTAACATGTTCTTCATGTCCATCATGTACTTCACCATGAGCATGATCTCCTTCAATTAAATTCAAATTCTCAGATAAGTTTACAACTCTTAATCCTGGGTTTATGCTTTTTATTTTATCTCCCCAGGTTTCTTCAAAAACTAAGTGTCCTATCTGAAAATAAATTTCGCTTCCCTTTACGTTTGCCAATTGTTTTGGCAGAGGCTCATATGTAACAGGGCTGGCTCCTGGGGGAATTAATACTTCAATCTCAAAATTATTCCCAGCTATCTGTTCAACAAGATACTTCTGAGGAAGTATACTCACTGTTATTTTCGACTTTGTTGATTCTTCTTTTTTTTGCTGACACGATGTTGTAATTAAGGTAAAAAGAAGAATCAAAAAAGGAGTCCAAAAAGTTCTCTTATATCGTATTTTATTTTTCATTATTAAGTTTTATTTTTTTCGTTTTTATCTTCTTTTCTGGAACCGGATCATATCCATGAGTACCCCAAGGATGACACCTGGCAATTCTCTTTGCTGCTAACCAGGTTCCTTTAAAAATCCCATGAATCAAAATCGCTTGTATCGCATATTCTGAACATGTTGGAACATGCCGGCAAGCCATTGGTAACAAGGGTGAAATAAACCACTTGTATAATTTAATGGGAATAATATATATTGTACGAACAACTTTTTTCAACATTATAGCAAAAGTAACCAATAATAAGACGTAAGGTTCAAAATAAAGATTGACTCATTGCAATATTTTATACCATCCTTTATAATAAAACTAAACTACTATACATTAGAAATTTTACTAAAAGCTTAAGGCTGAAAGATGAAAGCAGAAGCATTTCTTTCATCTTCATACTTTTCCCTTTAAGCTATATAATGGAAGTATTAACATGTATAGAGGATAAAATATCCTTTTTTAAATTACAAGATTTTAAATAAGCTACATCGGATCAACATCAGCTACAACTTGCAATGATTTATATGACTCTTGCATTGAAATTTGATCGATGATATCTTTTAAAATATCTTTTGCTCTTTGAAACGATCGTTCCCTTTCTACTTTTAGAATAATATTTTTTATATAATACGTCTGTATTCTGTTTATCACAGGAGATTCAGGTCCCAAAACACGTTTTCCAAAACTTTGTCGCATTAACACAGCCATTTCTTTTGCAGCTTTTGTTACTACAACATGATCTTTGTGTTTTAGCGATAAGTTTATAAGCCGATAAAAAGGAGGATATCGGTATGCTCTCCTCTCATTTATTTGTGTATGATACATCTTAAGGAACTCATAATTTTTGGTAAAGGAGATTATCTCATTTTCTGGTTGCGAAGTCTGAATGATAACTTTTCCTTGTTTTTTATCACGACCAGCCCTGCCACTAACCTGTGTCATCAAATGGAAACTACGTTCGTATGCTCTAAAATCGGGGAAGTTAAGCATGTTATCGGCATTAAGAATCCCAACAACAGATACATTATCAAAATCAAGGCCTTTAGAAACCATCTGGGTTCCTACGAGAATATCAACTTTATGACTCTGAAACGCTTCGATGAGTGTCTCATATGCCTTCTTTTTTCGAGTACTGTCCAGATCCATTCTTGCTATGCGTGCATCAGGGAATAATAGAGATATTTCTTCTTCTATCTTCTCTGTACCAAAGCCCCTTGTTTCTAGTGACGTTCCTCCACACGCACTGCAACGTTTCGGATTTCTAATGGTATAACCACAGTAATGACATACTAACGAGTTTGTGTGTTTATGATATGTAAGACTTACCGCACAATGTTCACACTGTGGAACCCATCCACACAATGTACACTCAAGATAAGGAGAAAATCCTCTTCTATTTTGAAAAAGAATAACCTGTTCATTGTTAGCCAGACTTTCATCAACCGCTGAAAATAACAAAGGTGTAAAAATCGATTTCATCTTTTTCTTGCGACGAGCCTCTCTAACATCAGCAACAATAATTTCGGGCATCTGAAGATTTTTATGCCGCTCAAAAAGTTCTACCAATCCATACTTCCCTGATTTGGTATTGTAATATGTTTCGATTGATGGTGTTGCTGTCCCCAACAACACTTTTGATTTATAAAGCTGAGCAAGAACAATTGACACATCTCTAGCATTGTATCTTGGTGCCGGATCGAATTGTTTATAGGTATTCTCATGTTCCTCGTCAACAACTATTAATCCCAGGTTTTGATAAGGTAAAAACACTGAAGATCGAACACCAAGGATAACTTTGTATGGTTTATCTGACAGCATTTTCTGATAAACCTCTACACGCTCTGCATCACTAAATTTTGAATGATAGATTCCTACATCATCTCCAAAAACATTCCTTAACCGGTGAATTATTTGTGCTGTCAATGCTATCTCCGGCAACAGATAAAGTACCTGTTTACCTTTTTCTATCTCATCTTTCATCAGGTGGATATAAACTTCTGTTTTCCCACTTGATGTCACACCGTGAAAGAGGACAACTTCTTTCGTGTTAAAAGAATTCTTTATCTCCTCAAACTTTTGTTTTTGAACGGGAGACAACATTTTAAGTTTTGAACCTGAATTCCCTTCTGAAATTATTCTCCCAACTTCTTTTTGCTCAATAAAAAATATCCCTTTATCTACTAGGGCTTTTAGTATCTGGCTGGTTGCATCAACTTTAATTAGTAAGTCTTGCTGTCGAACGTCCCGCTTCTGAGATTTAAAATAATCAGAAAGTGTTATATATCCCATTACCAAGGCCATCTGTTTAGGAGCTTTATGTAAATCCTCAAATAAGTTATTTAGTTTTTCGTCACTATCATATTCTGTAGAAAGATAAACATAAGGTTCAGTTTTGGGTTTGAAACTTTCTTTTAGCTTTTCCTCCAGAACAATCGCTTTTTTTGTCTGAAGAGATTTTAAGATATTAAGTGATGATTTTATTTCAGCATTATTAGATATCTCAGAAATTGTTACAATCTGCCTGCTTTCGATAAATTGCAAAACCAACTCCTCTTTTGGAGAAACAGATGCATAGTCTTCAAACTGGGGATTAATAAAAACTTTTGTCTCACTTTCCAACTTAAGACCGGAAGGAAGTGCTGCTTTTTGAACTTCACCGATAGAGCATAAATAATAGCTAGAAATCCATTTCCAAAAACTATATTGCTCCTCCGTTATAATAGGTCCATCATCTAAAACCTCCAGAATCTCTTTTGTCTGGTATGCAGTAGGTTTTTCTCCATGTAAACGAACAACAATCGCACTATATAATTTTTTCTTTCCAAAAGAAACCGTTACTCTTTTATATAACAAAGTACAATCACGGAACTTTTCCGGCACTTCATAAGTGAAAAGATTTTGCAAGGGAAGAGGTAAGATAACATCCGCGAAAAGTTCATTGTTGGCTTTCATATCATTTAACTTTACACCGACTATACAACCTTTTTTGGATTCTTATTAATAAAATCTTTCCAACTCTTATAACTGGTTTCTTGTTGGGGTTGAGATGTCTGATAGTAGTGACACAATGCCGTTGCCAAACCATCTGTAGCATCTAAATTCTCAGGGATTTCTTTAAGCCCAAAAATACTTTTTAGAAAAGCAGCAACTTGTTCTTTGGAGGCATCTCCCCTACCGGTAATCGACATTTTAATTTTTCTTGGTGCATATTCAGTTACCGGTAATTGATGTGAGAGTGCTGCAGATATTGCAACTCCTTGTGCTCTGCCAAGTTTTAACATAGATTGCACATTCTTACCAAAAAACTGGGCTTCAATTGCCAGTTCATCGGGTTTATAATTTTTTATTAAATCATCTGTTTGATTAAATATCTGTTGAAGTTTCTGAAAATGATCGGAATTCTTTTTTAAGGTTATAACACCTAAATCTACAACTGACGGCTTTTTATTTATTACTTCAATAATGCCATACCCCATTAAATTCGTTCCCGGATCGATTCCTAAAATGACTCGTTTTTCTGTCAAACCTTTTTTCCTCGAAGATACAAAGATTCTAAAATTATTTGTTTATGCTTGTTTATACAAACAAGATAACACCGTAATTTATTCTCTTAGATAATAAAATAGCCGACAATTAGCCGGCTATATATTATTTTGAACTTTTTTCCTAGTAAGCCTTCAAGAATTGATCTAATCCACCTCGTTTAGGAAGGATAATCTTGCTTTCTGATGGTAATGCAGCTGATCTCTGTACAGAAACAGTTTCTCCTGCGATTACACTTAATGCAGTTTTGAGAGAACTTTCTTCCTGATCTCCAAATAAACGTGTCTTATCATCTTCTGCTTCATAATCTACTGATAATCCGTCATAAAAATCGCCATAATCATCCGCATTAACATATTTAAAACTAATAGGTGCTAATGTGTAATTGTATCTTGTAAAAGAAATAGTATACATCCCTACAGGTTTACCTCCAGTAGTTGAACCAACTATATTAACATCATAATAAGGTGTAAGTCCGTTAATTAACAACTCACTGGCAGAAGCTGAACTACCTGTTGTAATAAAAAATATCCTACTTAAATCAAGGGCTTCTGCATTCTCAGTAAAATTAACTGTTACATCTCTTGATTCATTATTCTCATTGTGTATCAGCTTATAGAACACACTGTTTGAACGATTACCTCCTATCCAGCTACCTATATATTCGGCAACAGTATTCATTCCTCCTCCATTGTATCTTAAATCAATAATCAATTCATCGATTGATTCAGCTTTGAATTCTTCAAAAACTGCTTCAAGTTCTTCTATTGCAGTCGAAATAAAAGTCTCAAAGACCATGTAACCTATTTTCTTTGAACCTTGCTCAATAATCTCGCTATGTAACACCGTATTTATTTCTACAGTCTCTTTTGTAAGTGATATTTCTTGTTCATTCCCTTCTGTATCAAGAAATAGAATAGTATTGGTAATTGCTTCTTCAGTACTTCCAAGAAGCTCACTTACATTTTCGGCCGTAGCATCCGTTCCATTTACTTTTTTAATAATCCATGAACGTCGAATTCCTTCTCGGTATGATTGTGTATTTTTATATACAAATCCTATTCTAATATTATCATCATCATCAAGGGTGATCATAAATCCATGTCCCAGGTATTCTCCTGCTCCAAAATATTCGTTGAATTCAGTTGTTGTCATTATAAAACTCCATTTATCAAGAGGCTGATATCGCAATGCAGCAAGAAACTCTTCCGGAGTATCATATTCACTTGGGTTAATATCAGGAAGACTATCGTTCCATAGATAGATATCTTCCATTTGCTCATATATAGCTCTGTTTAAACTTGTATAAGGAGAGAGTTCCTCCTCTTCCTCTTCTTCTTCTTCATCGTCGGGAGTAACTTTTTCTTTTTCACACCCCAGAACTAAAAAAACTAAACTAAAAGCTATTATTGATAATAAACTTTTAAATTGAATTTTTGATAAATTAATCATGACTTTTTCTTATTTCTCCTTGAATTATAATTCCTAATATTATCAATCCCAGCCCGGTAACTGATGAATAATAAATTTGTTCTTTTAAAACAAAATGTATCAGTAACAAAGACAAAAACGGTGTTAAATAAATTAAGTTGCCTAAGAACTGTGTGTTTTTTGCATACTCTAATGCTTTCATCCACAAGACAAAAGTAATTCCCATCTCAAATAAGCCAATATAAGCTGATGCTAATATCCCCTTTACTGTTGGCAAATATAACTCATGAGTTAACACAAACACAAAACTAATATATAGCGATGCAAACAAAAAATTAAAAAACAACTTTATTATTGCATCTCTTTTGTCGTTTCGGTTGAGCAACCAATAACCAGCCCAAATAATAGAACTTGACAATGCTAATGTTATACCTAAAGGTTCTTTAAAATTAAAAGTAAACCAACGCCCTTCTGATGATATAAAAATTATCCCAACAAAACTTATAAAAAGAGCTATAAATATCTGCCATCTTACTTTCTCCTTGAAAAATAACATTGAAAATAAAACAAGCACAAGTGGCCAAGTGAAATTTAATGGCTGAGCGATCTGTGCAGGCAGTAATGAATATGATTTAAAAATAAATAGATAATACAAAAACGGATTTAGTCCGCCATAAAGCATTGATCGAAACAAATCTTTCTTTTGCTGACTCCGTAATAATTTAATTTTCTTCTGGAGAAGAATGAGAATACCATAGGTAAATAAAGAAACATAAGAAGATACCAGCAATAGAGTTATATAGTCTACATGCTTAAGTGCTATCTTAAAGGCAGAAGCAACCGTTGACCAAAATAAAATTGCCCCACCTGCAAAAAAAAGAGACTTTTGAGCATTACTGCTCATTAGTCTATCATTTCAAATCCTGTATATTTAACGAGGCATTCAGGAATTTTAATCCCAGCCTCTGTTTGATTATTTTCAAGAATTGCAGCAAGTATTCTTGGTAATGCCAAAGCACTTCCATTTAATGTATGTGCAATAACAGTTTTTTTGCTTCCTTGTTCTTTAAACCTAAGTTTAAGCCGGTTTGCCTGGAATGATTCAAAATTTGATACGGAACTTACTTCCAACCATCTTTTCTGCGCTGTTGAATAAACTTCAAAATCATAGGTTAATGCTGAAGTAAAACTCATATCCCCACCACAAAGCCTAAGAATTCTGAATGGAAGACTAAGCTTTTTAACCAATGACTCAACATGGTTTACCATCTCCTGTAGAGTTTCATAAGACTTATCAGGATGTTGTATCTGTACAATCTCTACTTTATCAAATTGATGAAGTCGGTTTAATCCTCTAACATCTTTTCCGTAAGAACCGGCTTCTCTTCTGAAACATGGAGTATATGCGGTATTCTTGATAGGAAAATCATTTGCATCTAAGATTACATCTCGGTAAATATTAGTAACAGGAACTTCTGCTGTTGGAATTAAATAAAAATTATCTTCCGTAATATGATACATCTGACCTTCCTTATCAGGAAGTTGACCTGTTCCAAAACCAGAATCTTCATTTACAACAAGTGGAGGTTGTATTTCTTCGTAACCTGCTTTTTGATTTTCATCAAGGAAAAAACTTATTAGGGCTCGTTGAAGTCTTGCGCCTTTATTTCTGTAAACCGGGAAACCGGAACCGGTTAATTTATTTCCCAACTCAAAATCGATGATGTTATATTTCTGTGCTAACTCCCAGTGAGGCAACGCCTTTTCTGTTAACCTAGGAACTTCTCCGCCTGATTTTACTTCTTCGTTATCTTCGGCAGTACTCCCTTTTGGTACAGATTCATGAGGAAGATTGGGCAATTGAACAACCAAGTCATTCAATTTATTTGAGACTGTAGCCTGTTGGGACTGTAAATCCTTAATCGTTTCCTTTAAGGACGCAGTTTCCTTTTTTGCGTTTTCAGCCTCATCTTTTTTCCCTTCTTTAAAAAGTTTCCCAACCTCTTTCGAGATTTGGTTCATCTTCATCTGACTTTCATCAGCCTGTTGTTGAAGTTGTTTTCGTTCTTCATTTAATAGCACAATCTCTTTTACGATTTCTTGTGCATTAAAATTTTTTACCTGAAGTTTCTTAATTACTTCTTCCTGATTTTCCTGGATAAAGTGTAAGGCTAACATTGCAAATAAAATTGTGATTAATACCAATAAAAAATCTCCTGATAATCCTTGAGGAAAATACAGGAGATTTCAAATATCGTTAAATAAAATTATTATTCAGTAACTGGAACTACTGAAACATAAGATTTATTATTTCTTTTTTTCCTAAATTCTACTTTTCCGTCGATTAATGCAAAAAGAGTATGATCTTTACCAATTCCTACATTTTCTGCTGGAAAATGTTGTGTTCCACGTTGGCGCACGATAATGTTACCAGCTTTTGCAACCTGGCCACCATATAGTTTCACACCTAAACGTTTACTTTCTGATTCTCTACCGTTTCGTGAACTACCTGCTCCTTTCTTATGTGCCATTGTATTTTATTTTAATGTTTTTAATCTTCTGTTTTCTCTTCCTGTGTTGTTTCAACAACAGGTTCTTCTGTTTTAGCTTCTGCTTTTGCAGATGCAGCTTTAGCTTTTTTTCCTTTTTCAAGAATATCTTCAATAATAATCTCAGACAAATATTGTCTGTGACCATTAAATTTTTTATACCCTTTTCTACGTTTCTTTTTAAAGACTTTTACTTTGTCCCCTTTAAGATGGCTTACTACTTCAGCGGTAACCATAGCTCCTTCAACAGTAGGTGCACCTACGTTGATTTTACCATCGTTATCTATAAGTAAAACCTTATCAAACTCAATTTTTTGACCCTGTTCAGCTTCTAAACGGTGAACAAAGATTTTTTGTTCTTTTTCAACTTTAAATTGCTGTCCTGCTATATCAACAATTGCGTACATTTTCAACGTTTTAAATTCTCCCCCAACTTTTTGGGAGTGCAAAAATATAAAAGTTAAATTTAACTGCAAAAGAATGAGTTAAAATTATTTAAAAAAAAGTTATTAATTATTAATTTTTAGATGAAAAGTCAACTCTATTCATTCTTTTCTACTTCCCCTAAAGGAAAAATATTTGATTTATTCCATTATATTTGTAATAAGCAAAGAGAGTTTAAAATAACCAAAAAGGTTATATTTACAGGATATGAACAAAATAAAACTTAACGTTTTAGGTATATCGTACAGCCAAACACAATCAGGTGCTTATGCACTTGTGTTAACAGAAGAAGAGGGAGAAAGGCGCATTCCTATTATTGTAGGTGGTTTTGAAGCACAGGCCATTGCTATCCAACTTGAAGGTCTTCGGCCTCCCAGGCCTCTTACTCATGATTTATTCCTAAAGTTTTCAAATGCATTTAATATAAAATTACTTGAAGTTGAAGTATATAAATTGGAGGAAGGTGTTTTTTACTCAAAACTAACCTGTGACAACGGTGTAAATAGAATTACTATAGATGCAAGAACTTCAGATGCAATTGCCTTAGCATTACGATTTAATTGCCCTATATACACAACTGAAGATATCATGTCAAGAGCGGGTATTATTCTTGACTTTGAAAAAGAATCAAAAGTTAAAAAAAGTACTAGTTCGCGATCAAAATCATTTAGTATTGATATTGAAAGTAAAGAAAGAAAATCTGATGAACTTAAATCTTACGAGACCGGGACTCTTTATGAAATGCTACAAGAAGCCATCTCTAAAGAAGATTACGAAAGAGCATCTGAAATACGAGATGAGATAAACAGAAGAGACGAGAGTACAGATAAATAAAAAACTTACGGCAATCTTCAAACAAACCATATTTTTTGTTACAAAAATCAAGTTAGGTTCTGAATTTTCAAAAGTTATGATATTTTTGTATTAAGCGGTAATTTTGCCAATGAGGGATAACAACGATAATAAACTGCTCGAAGGGCGTTATAGGTCTTTACTCCAAAATTCATCTGATGCAATTTCAGTGCTGGATGAACATGGCAGGATAATATTCGAAAGTTCACAAAAGAATAGAATAACGGAATTTGAAAAAAATGAACTAATTGGACATCCGATATTTGAGATTGTCCACCCTGAAGATAAAGATGATGTAATAGATACTTTCAACTATGTAATGGATAACCCCAACATAGAAATCAAAAAAGAATACAGAAGCTTACACAAAAATAAAAGGTGGATTTATGTAGAAAGTATCTTCCTCAATAAATTAGATAATAAAGATATAAGTGGGATTGTTGTTAATTCTCGTGATATATCTGAAAGAAAACGTGCTGAATTAAAAGAGCGGGTTTATCATAATAACTTAATTTTTTTAAGCAACTCTGCTCTTGATTTATTGGGATTATCCGATAAAGATGATATCTATAAATATATTGCCACCCGGTTACACGAATATCTTGAGAATTCAATTATAATCGTTTGCTCCTATAATGAATCAAAAAAATCGTTTACCATTGAGAAAACGAGTGGTTTTGGCAGAATAAAATCAGTATTATTTGCCAGAACACGAAAAATGGAGTATGAGATTGAATTTCCAATTATTGAAGAAATAAATAATGAAATTTTCACAGGAAGATTAATTACATTGAACCCTGGTGAATTTGAAGAATGGCCATTATTAGGATTCTCCCTGGAAGACTTTAATTTCTTTAAAGAAAAAGTAGAAATAAACAAAATCTATAATATTAGTCTTGCCCGGCACAATAAAATCTTGGGTAATGTAACTATTATTACAACCCATAAATCAATAATAAAATTTAAGCACATTATAGAAACCTTCCTTCATCAGGTTTCGGTTGCTTTACATAGAAGCCACCTGGAGGGTGAACTTATAAACGCCAAAGAAAGAGCTGAAGAATCAGATAAATTAAAATCGGCCTTTCTTGCCAATATGAGCCATGAGATTCGAACCCCGATGAATGGGATTTTAGGATTTGCTGAGCTACTCAAAGATGAAAACATTTCACCCGGAAACAGAAAAAAATACATAGAAATCATTGATAACAACGGCAAAATGCTCATCAATCTTATTGACGATATTATTGATTTCTCAAAAATAGAAGCCGGCCAGGTAAAAATTATTAAGAAAGATTTCTCATTGAATTCATTACTTCAACAGGTACATTCATCTTTCTTAACAGAAAACTTAATTAACAACAAATCAAAAGTTAAACTAAGAATGAGGAAAAGTCTTAGCAATGATAGTTGTTATATTAATTCCGATCCCAATAGATTGAGACAAATACTCACCAACCTGGTAGGAAATGCTTTTAAATTCACCGATGACGGATATATTGAATTTGGTTATAGAATTGTTGATTCTGTAATGATTGAATTCTATGTAAAAGACTCAGGAATTGGAATAGCACAGGAAAAAATAGATCAAATCTTTAATCGTTTTATCCAGGCAGACAGTTCTTCAACACGAAAATATGGAGGTTCAGGTCTTGGCCTTGCAATATCCAGGGGTTTTGTTGAAATCTTAGGCGGAAAGATGTGGGCCGAGTCTGAAGAAGGAAAAGGCTCAACCTTTTACTTTACAGCTCCTTACAAACCTGTTAAAGGTGCTGAAGAAGAAATAAATAAACCTACCAAAAAGAAACAATACAACTGGAACAATAAAAAAATTCTTATTGCAGAGGATGATAAATTTTCGTTTAAATTTTTAGAAGGATTTCTTAGACAGACAAATGTAAATGTTATCCATGCAGAAAATGGCAAACGAGCTGTTGATCTTTGCAGCGAAGATCAAGAAATCGATTTGGTTTTAATGGATATTCAAATGCCAGAGATGAATGGTTACGAAGCAACAGCTTTGATAAAACAAACAAAAAAGGAGTTGCCGATAATTGCTCAAACAGCAAATGCAATTATTGAAGAAAGAGAAAAATGTTTTGAAGCAGGATGCGATGATTTTGTGACAAAACCAGTTAATATCCAAGAGCTTTATTCAAAAATTGATAAATACCTCACAAAAAAAGGGTGACAATCTTTCAATTATTATTTTACGGCTTTCTAATTATATCAATCATTCCCCTGATTTATTACATTTTCTTAATTAGAAATTACACAAAGGGTTGGATCAAACTCCCTGAAAATCCTATTGATATTAAATCTTATCCGTTAATCTCTGTAGTTATTGCTTGTAGAAATGAAGAATCTTCAATTGAAAATCTTGTAACAGGTTTATTAAATCAGAAATACCCTCAAGAAAAATATGAGATTATAATTATCGACGATTTTTCTGATGATTCTACAATTGCAATTTTAAATAGGTACAAGGATAAAATTACTATTCTTTCTTCTCACTTGCCTGGCAAAAAAAATGCAATTAGCTGCGGAATAGAAAAAGCTTCTGGTGAATTAATTTTAACAACAGATGCAGATTGCATTGTTCCTGATAAATGGATTTTATCGCATGCCAAGTTATATGAGGCAAAAGGAAGTGTATTACAACTTGCCCCTGTTGATTTTTTATCTAAAAATAAATTTCAGGCGATACTTAACCTGGAATTTTTCTCTTTGATTGGTTCTGCTGCCGGATCAACAGCAATAGGAAAACCTATTATGGGAAATGCTGCAAACATGTCATTTTCAAAAAAAATCTATTGCGAATTAAAAGAAAAACTAAACACCTCAATTCCCTCAGGAGATGATGTTTTCTTACTTCAGGAAGCTAAAAAAAATTATTCAGAAAAGATATTTTTTTTGAAAGATAAAAATTGCATTGTAAAAACAGAACCTCCTCAAAATCTAACCGCCTTTTTTAACCAAAGAATTCGGTGGGCATCTAAAAACAAACATTATTCTGATAAAGACATTATCTCAACTGGAATAAATGTTTTTATCTTAAATTTTCTTATCCTTTTAAGCTTAGTCATAAGTCTTTTTAATATCTTTTACTTTCTCTCCTTTATTATTTTATTTACAGCAAAGTCTATTGCAGATTATTCTTTACTTTCCAGAGTTTCATTATTCTTCAATAAAAAATATCTTCTCAGATTATTCTTACCTGTACAAATAATCTATCCGTTTTACGTGGTAACAATCGGATTTTTAAGCTTTTTTGTTAAATATAGTTGGAAAGGAAGAAAATTCTAAAAGTTATTTTCAATACTTGTCCTACTGTCTATAAAACAAAAATGGGAAGTACAAAAATGTACCCCCCAAATTTTGAAACTAACTATATTGATTATAAAACTGCTATTGTTCCGTTATTTATGCTAACAATGATGGATTTTGTTTATATGTTTTCCATAAGAATTCGCCAAACAAAGTATTAGCCCAAGCAAACCAGGAACGAGTAAAATTCTTTGGATCATCTTTATGAAAAGTCTCATGCATAAAACCCGTTTCACCATGAGTTGCTTTTAACATTTTAACACATTCTTTAATCTCGCTCTCACTGGTACTTGTAAGTCCCCTCATTGTAATTGCCATTGGCCAAATCATATCCTGACCAATATGGGGGCCACCAATACCTTCAGCAGCTGTTCCTTTAAAAAAGAATGGATTATGCCCAGATAGAACAAATTTTCTTGTGTTCTGATAAATCGTATCAGCATTATCTATCGCATTAAGATAAGGCAGAGATAAAAGACTTGGGATGTTTGCATCATCCATTAAGTTGAAGCTTCCAAAACCATTTATTTCGTAAGCAAATATATCTCCAAATTCATCATGTTTTATTACTGCATATTTTTTTAATGCTTCTGCTACTTCATCAGCCAATGCTAATAATTCTTCTTTTAATTTTTGCTCTTTATTTGCCAGGGCTTCAATCATCTCTGCTGCTTCACGCAAACTTACAACGGCAAAAAAGTTAGAAGGAATCAAGAATGAATATAATGTAGCATCATCACTTGGTCTAAAAGCAGAACAAATTAATCCGACTGGTTTCACCGGATAACCATATCCTCCCATTGGTTGGGTGTCTGTTGCAACAGCCGTTGTACGTTGAAATTTATATGGTCCCAGGTTATCTTTTCTTTGCTGTTCTTTAAACGTTTTTAAAGTAAGCTTTATTGACTCTACCCAAGCTGCATCAAAAGGTTCTACATCGCCAGATTCTTTCCAATAACCATAGGATAACCGGATAGGATAACACAGTGAATCAATCTCCCATTTTCTTTCATGAACTCCAGGTTGCATATCGGTAAGGTCTGATGCCCATTCCCCTACCCTATCAGGATCTCCATAAAAAGCATTCGCATAAGGATCTTTATTCACACATGAAATCTGACGATAAATAACTCCTTTAATAAGATCCTGTAATGGTTTATCTTCTCCAATAAATTGCAGATATGGCCAAACCTGGGCACTACTATCTCTAAGCCACATCGCATCAATATCTCCTGTAATTACATAAGTATCTGGTTTACCAGCATCTATGGTATGAAATACAGTTGTATCTAATGTATTTGGGAAACAATTCTCGAAAAGCCAACCTAACTCTTTGTCTTTTACTCCTGATTTAAATTCTTTTATTGCTTCTTCGATTGCTTTACTTGTAAAATTTCTTTTAGACTCAGGAATCCTTACTATAGCAAGCTCATTTGCTGATGCATTCATGCATTGGTTTAAAATAACTCCAGTTGTAAGAATTCCGGTGGTTTGAATAAATTGCCTTCTTTTCATGTTGTGATATTTATATACTTTACAGTTTCTCTTTTTATATTACAAGTAATATCAAGACGTATAAATCCCTTTCAACCCCAATAAAATTTCAAAATATTTTTACAGGATATAGTTTAATGATTAATTATCAGTTATTTACTGTAAAAAAATTAGAAATTATTATTTACCTTGTGAGACCATGCCTTTATTTTTCTTTGAGATAAAGAAAAAAGTTCCATTTTCATTTTCTAAACCTAAAATATCACCTAATACCACATTTTCATTTAAATCACTTTTGAGTATTTTGGAAATTTCACTTTGTACCTCCTCAATAGACAAACACCTATTTTTATTTTCTTCTAAAACCTTAGAAAAGGCTTGTGAAAAAAGCATGCCATCGGGGGATTTGTCTTCCGTTGACAACCCTAAAACCTGAGCAGATTTATTTGTTGTTTTTTCAGAGTCATTACAATCTGGAAAAGTTGAATTTTGTTTTTCATTTAATTGATAAAACTGCGAGCCAAGATTACATACATTAGTTATAACCAATATATGTGTAAGATAATTTGTATATCCTTGTAAAGATGCTTTTAATGCATTTATGTTAAAATATGAGAATTTCTCATCCTCTCGTGCATCATATGGTAACCAATAAACCTTCCCGTCAGAAAACTCACTTTTACCTGCATACACAACAATTAATGAATTTACTTTATTGCTTCTAATCAGATCCCTCAGTTCAATCGCAAAAAAACGCTCTAAATCATGTTTGCTATAATCCTTCTTATGCAAAAAGTTAAGAATTGAATAGCTGGCTAAAGAATTTTGTATTAATTCTATCTCTTTTGATACATTTTCTTGCTTTGGGAAATTTTGATAATCTGAATTCTCGATAAATACTACCCATGTTTTTCCCATTGGATTGGTTGATAAAACATCATCTACTTCCCTGGTTATCCTGTATACTTCTACTGTTTCATTTCCAAATTTATCGATTGCTGTTATTTTAAATTTATTCTTATTAGCTATATTAATTGTCGCCGTAAATGTTGGATTAATATCATCAAGCCGATAACTTGCAGAAATGCCTTCAATAATTATTGATGATATTGTACTTTCATCTGTTACAACTCCTTCAATATTTATAGTTGAACTAGAGTCCGATAAATAAACATCGCCATTTTCTGATGCGTAAGGTGCTAATACCGAAATTGAAGGAGGAATTACTTCTGTTCTGATTACTTGAAATGTTTCCTGAAGAATATTATTGTAAACATCTCCAAGAATGATTGATATTGTATTTTCCTCACCCAGATATAAATTATAGTCAAATCCCAATCCATCAATATCCTCTACTATTGTAACATCATCATTATTAATTTTCAAAAAATTAATCTCACTCTCATCGGATACTCTTCCCCGTATTTTTATTTCGGCAGTTCTTTGAGGTATTTCAATAATCCCTTTTTGAAACAGGGGCTCCTGTAATATTAATCCTGGCTTATTATTTTCACGTCTGAGCTCAAATAATCTTTTTTGTGCATCCAACACATTTTTAATATCAACAGCCTCTTTTTCTGATAAGTCAACAAGTTTTTTGTAATCTTCTATTGCTGATTGTTTATTCCTGATCTGCTCATTACACAATCCTCTTTGATAATATGCATCAATATAATTCCCGTTAAACTTTATAACCTGCGAAAAATCATAAATCGCATTCTGATATTGTTTCAAATCTACATATAAATTACCCCTGGCAAAATATAATTCCGGATTATTATAATCAATCAAAATTGCTTCGGAGAGATCCGTAATCGCGTTTGAATAGTCGTGATTTACTTTATAAATATTACTTCGCACCAAGATAGCCTCAACATTCTCTGATTCACGGATTAATGCCTGCTCAATATTATTCAAAGCATTCTTTATTTCATTTCTATCTAACGCCAATTTTGATAAGGCAATGTATGCAGGCACAAAATCTTTATCTTTTTTCAATGCCCTCTCATAATCAAAAACAGCACCTCGCTCATTTTTTAATTTCTCAGAAACTAATCCCTGGAAATAAAAATTTTGCGCACTCGATTTTATTTTAACCGCATCTTCTGCAGCCTGAAGAGCATTAAAATAATCTTCAAGTTCTATCAATACTAAAACTTTTAATTGAAGGGCTTCAAGATTACTTTTCTTTAACTCCAATGCCTGGTTTGTCATCTCCAAAGCTTCATTATATCTTTTGAGCTTATAATAGGCCATCCCGGCTTTATAAAACACATCGCTTTCTTTACCCATAAAAACAGATGCACGTTTATAATCTTCCACGGCATTCCGATAGTCCTCTATAAGCTCATATGCTGAAGCCCTTAATAAATAAATTTCTTCATTGTCTGGCTCAATGTCTATTGCTTTTGTCAGTAAATCAATTGCATCTTTATACCTATTACTTGCTATAAATTCCTCGGCAGTTTTATAATATTTCTTCGGATTCTGCGCAAATAGGATGGACGGGGCAAAAATTATGAATAAAAATAATATTTTACTGAAACTCTTCATTAAAACTATGCTGACATTCTTGAACTGTATTCTCTCAATATTAATGCCGCAAAAATAATAATTATACATTCTATAAAGAGCATTCAGATAATTAATTAACTACTATGCAGATTTTATTTTAAGTTATTTTTGAAAATCTTTAATTCGTCTTCGTTAAAAAGATGTTGGTTAAAACAATCTTGTTTTATTTCAGGAGCTGTTAATCCATTTTTAAAATATTTGTTCCCAATAAAAACACGGGCCTCATCCCAAATATTTTTATCAATAAAAGATTGTAGAAGATTTGCTCCACCTTCAACAAAAAGCGAAACAACCCCTTTGCCGTGAAGCGCCTTTAATATGTCATCAAGAGCTTTATTTCCGCTCTCTATTTTTATAAATTCAATATTATCTTCTATTTTATTTTTTACAAGATTAAAAACAATAGTCGTTGCCGAGTTATCAAACACAGCCTTATCTCTAGGGAGTTCAAGATTTTTATCTAATATTATTCTCGTTGGCTGGGTCCCATTCCAATCACGTACTGTCAGACTTGGATTATCTTTTAAAACAGTATTTTTTCCAACCATAATTGCCATTTCCTCGCTACGCCATTTGTGCACAAGCATACGTGATGTTTTCGAAGTAATCCAGTTTACATGTGCATCTTCTGTTGGGCTCCTTTCTTTATCAATAAATCCATCAATAGTCTGTGCCCATTTTAGAATTACATAAGGCCGTTGTTTTTCATGAAACGTATAAAATCTACTGTTTAGCTCTCTGCACTCGCGTTCAAGTACTCCAACTCTCACGTCTAGCCCTGCATTGATTAACTTGGCAACACCTTTGCCTCCTACCATATCATTTGTATCAGTTGCTCCAATTACCACCCTGGGTATCTTTTTCTCAATAATCAGATCTGAACATGGAGGTGTTTTTCCATGGTGGGAACATGGTTCAAGACTAACATAAATTGTGGATTTTTCTAAAAGCTGCTTGTCTTTTACTGAGTTTATTGCATTAACTTCTGCATGTGCCTGTCCATATTTCTGATGATATCCTTCACCTATAATCCTATTATCAAAAACGATAACAGCCCCAACCATAGGATTTGAACGTGTATGTCCAATTCCCATTCTTGCCAGTTCAAGGCAACGTCTTATATAAATATTATCTTGTTCTTTTCTGTCCATATAGAAAACAAAAATGATAAAATACATTTAATTTATGACGAAAAATTAAACATTGATTTATGTCATGAAATTTAGAATCAACCTAAATAATAACCAGTATCTTTTCAAGATATTGAAAACTAATCAACTAATTATTAAATTATGATATTTTTTGTAAATCATGCCTCATTCAAAAGTCAAAGTATTTTTTGATGAACTTTCTTTACTTAGTTTTTTATTTATCTTTGCTGCTCATTCAAAATTAGAGGTTTAAGTGTTACATCAATATTACATATCTCAATTTAGATTAAACGCTAAACTCTATTTGCCTACCTATGAAAATAATCTAAAAATCAATGTTAAATCAATAAATTTTAATTTATGGGATCTATATTCTGGTTAATTCCAATTGCCGCTGTTGTGGCATTAATATTTGCTTATCTATTCTTTAAGAATATGATGAAAAATTCTGAAGGTACTGACCGTATGAAAGAAATTGCCCAATATGTACGAGATGGGGCTATGGCTTACTTAAATCGTCAGTATAGTGTTGTACTAAAAGTTTTTCTTGTATTATTAGTTCTGCTTGCAATCTTAGCCTATTTTGGTATTCAAAATCCATTTGTACCTGTGGCATTCCTTACCGGAGGTTTCTTCTCTGGCCTTTGTGGATTTTTGGGAATGAAAACTGCGACATATGCATCAGCAAGAACAGCTCATGGAGCAGCAACTTCACTTAACAAAGGACTTCAGGTTGCTTTTAGAAGTGGTGCTGTAATGGGACTTGTTGTTGTTGGATTTGCTTTGCTTGACATTGCAATCTGGTACTACATCTTAAACAAACTTGTTTATACCGTTGAACACATGCAAAATGGAGTTCATCTTCTTGGATTAACATTTGTTCATGAAGGAACTACTGAGCACGAAAAAATGATTGAAATTACGGCTACCATGCTAACATTTGGTATGGGTGCTTCTACCCAGGCATTATTTGCACGTGTTGGTGGTGGTATCTATACAAAAGCTGCTGATGTTGGAGCTGACTTAGTAGGAAAAGTTGAAGCTGGAATCCCTGAAGATGATCCACGTAACCCTGCAACTATTGCTGATAACGTAGGTGATAACGTAGGTGACGTAGCTGGTATGGGTGCTGACCTTTACGAGTCTTATGCTGGTTCTATTCTTGCAACTGCTGCATTAGGCGCTGCACTTCCTGGTCTTACGGGAGCTGAGCAAGAAAAAGCAATTATTGCTCCTATGATTGTTGCTGCGATTGGTATCATACTATCAATTATCGGTATTTTCATGGTTCGCACCAAAGAATCTGCTACTCAGAAAAACTTATTAAATGCATTATTATTAGGAACCGGAGGTAGTTCTGTTTTAATCCTGGTTGCTATGGCAGGTCTAGCTGGTGCCGGCTGGGTAACATGGGGTGTATTTGGCTCTGTGGTTGTTGGTCTTGCTGCGGGTGTAATTATTGGTCAAGGAACAGAATATTTTACATCTGATGAATATAAACCTACTAAAGGAATTGCAAAACAAGCGTTACAAGGCCCTGCTACAACAATTATTGATGGTATGGCTGTTGGTATGTTTTCTACCTGGTTACCTGTTGTAACAATTGTACTTGGTATTATTGGTTCTTTCGGCTTTGCTGGTGGATTTACTGATTTTGCCCAAGGTGTATACGGCATCGGTTTTGCTGCTGTTGGTATGTTATCTACTCTAGGTATCACTCTTGCTACTGATGCTTTTGGCCCTATCGCAGATAACGCTGGTGGTAATGCTGAAATGGCTGAATTAGCTCCAGAAGTACGTGACCGTACAGATGCATTAGATATGCTTGGTAATACAACTGCTGCTACAGGAAAAGGTTTTGCTATTGGTTCTGCTGCTCTTACTGCTATGGCCCTTCTTGCTGCATATATGGAAGAAGTTAGACTATGGTTAGGAAAACTTGCTAATGCGAGTATAGAAGGGTTTAAACAAGTTGGCGAAACATTATTCTATACAGATATTGCACCAGCTGTTGAAAAAGGCCAACAAGCTATTAAGCTTTCTGAAGCAACAATACGCGATTTTGTTTATGCATACGATTTATCTTTATTTAATCCAATGGTATTAGGCGGTCTTTTCATTGGAGCTATGATGGCATTTGTTTTCTGTGCCATGACAATGAAAGCTGTTGGCCGTGCTGCTGGTTCAATGGTTGATGAAGTTCGTCGTCAATTTAGAGAAATTCCCGGTATCTTAGAAGGTACAGGTACTCCTGAATATGCAAAATGCGTTGAGATTTCAACAAAAGGGGCACAAAAAGAAATGTTAGTTCCTTCTTTATTAGCAATTGCTGTGCCTATTGTTGTAGGTATTCTTTTAGGTGTTGCTGGTGTTGTTGGGTTACTTGCCGGAGGTTTAACTGCTGGGTTTACATTAGCTGTTATGCTTAACAATGCCGGTGGAGCATGGGACAATGCTAAAAAATACATCGAAAAAGGAAACTTCGGTGGTAAAGGTAGCGAAGCTCACAAAGCAAGTGTTGTTGGAGATACAGTTGGCGATCCATTTAAAGATACTTCTGGACCTTCATTAAACATTCTTATCAAGCTTATGACAATGGTTTCTGTTGTTATGGCTGGTTTAACTGTTGCTGCTGGTTTATTTAGCTAACTATAACCTATTATATATTCTCAAAAGCCTCGCAAATTGCGAGGCTTTTTTTGTTTTATTTCATACCTTTCAAAAAAAACTAGCTTGTTATGGAAAAGCCCCGATTAGTTGAGATGGATCCCTGGCTGGAGCCCTATTTAGGCAAGATTAACTATCGAATTGAAAAGTATGATAAAACCAAAAGGAAACTTTTAAACTCCAACCAAAAAATCAAAGATTTTGCATTAGGCTATTTATTTTATGGATTGCATAAAACAGAAAATGGATGGGTATTTAGAGAATGGGCACCTAATGCAACAAAAATATATTTAGTTGGAGAATTTAACAATTGGCAGGAAACAGATGAATACATACTAAAAAAAATCGATGATGAGAATTGGGAGATTAAACTTCAACACACCCAGTTAAGCCATAAAGATAAATACAGATTAAAAGTCTATTGGAATAACGGAAATGCAGAAAGGCTCCCTTCCTATGTTAAACGTATTATTCAGGACGAAAACACCAAAGGTTTTGATGCACAAGTATGGGCTCCTACCCAACTATATGAATGGAAAAATGAATCACCCATATCCAATATAAAATCCCCCTTAATTTATGAAGCGCATGTAGGTATGGCTACAGAAAATGAAAGTGTTGGGACTTACACTGAATTTAAAGAACGAATCCTTCCCCGCATCAAAAAAGCAGGATATAATACTGTGCAACTGATGGCCATTCTGGAACATCCTTACTATGGATCTTTTGGGTATCATGTTACTAATTTTTATGCTCCTTCATCAAGGTTTGGCACACCTGAGGAACTCAAGGAATTAATAGACGAAGCGCATGGAATGGGGATCGCTGTTATCATGGATATTGTCCACTCGCATTCTGCTAGGAATGAAGCTGAAGGTCTTGCTCATTTTGACGGAACACCATACCAGTATTTTCATGAAGGGGAACGCAGGGAACATGTTGCCTGGGACTCTTTATGTTTTAACTATAGCAAACCCCAGGTGCTTCATTTTCTTCTATCTAATGTTCAGTACTGGATGCAAGAATTTAAATTTGACGGGTTCCGCTTTGATGGTGTTACCAGTATGATTTATCTTGATCATGGCCTTTCACGCGATTTTACACATTACAATTTCTATTTTGATGAAGGTGAAGATGAAGATGCCATTACATATTTAAAGCTGGCAAATAATCTTATTCATGAAATCAATCCAAAGGCAATAAGCATTGCTGAAGAAATGAGTGGCATGCCCGGTTTAGCAACTCCAACATTATGGGGTGGGCTAGGTTTTGATTACCGGATGGCAATGGGTATCCCTGATTTCTGGATCAAAATAATTAAAGAGCGTACTGATAACGAATGGGACATGGGAGAACTCTTTCATGAGTTGACCAGTCGAAGAGTTGAAGAAAAAACGATTGGTTATGCTGAATCCCATGACCAGGCCCTCGTTGGAGATAAAACAATCATATTCCGACTAATCGATAAAGACATGTACTGGCACATGAATACCGGTAGCGAAAACCTTATTATTGAACGAGGAATAGCCCTTCATAAAATGATCCGTTTAATTACTGCATCAACAGCCGGTGGCGGATATCTTAATTTTATGGGAAACGAGTTTGGCCACCCTGAATGGATAGATTTCCCACGAGAAGGTAATAACTGGTCGTTTAAACATGCCCGAAGACAATGGTCTCTTGTTGACAATCCAAATTTACGTTATCAACATCTAAATAATTTTGACAATGAATTAATTCATTTACTAAAGACTGAAAATCTTTTGTCTGAGATGTACATAGAAAAAATCCATGATGACAATAATGACAAAGTATTAGTCTATAAAAGAGGTAACTTTTTATTTGCTTTTAACTTTCATCCTACAAATTCTTATTCAGATTACGGTATTCATACACCTGGTGGAAAATACAATGTAGTCTTACATACTGACAAAACAGAATTTGGAGGTTTTTCAAGAATAGATGATTCGATAACCTATTTCACGCAACGAACAGGAAAAATATCTTCACCTTTTTATCTCAAAATATATTTGCCCAGCAGAACGGGTATTGTATTTAAGTTTGTTCCGACGGCAAGTGTGAGGGACAGGAGAGGATAAGATTATTGATTTTCGATTTGAGAATGTAGATTATTGAAGTATTTGGGGATAGAAAAACTTCAACAATCAAAAATCAGCGATCATCGTTCTTAAATCAAATAAATTAATAATTATTCGACCGACTCCCTATCCAATCGTATCACAAACAGAACTAATAAAAATTGAATGACCCAGCGAGAAATTACTGGATTAATAGAAGATTGTAAAAAAAATAATCATATGGCTTTTCAAAAAATCGTTGAAATGCATCAGGGTATGGTTTTCAGACTTGCATTCAGGCTATTATGCAACACCGAAGATGCTAAAGATATTGTTCAGGAAACATTTATCCGGGTCTGGAAAAACCTCAACAAATTCGATGTAAAACAGAAATTCACAACATGGCTTTATAAAATTACTTCGAACCTCTGTTATGATAGATTAAAATCAATAAAATATAAGATTAATAATCATGCTGTTGATTTAGAAGAAGGAAATATTTTACAACCCTTCTCCAGTGAAAATGTAGAGAGCGATTACATTAATAAAGAACTGATAAAAAGAATTAAAATTCTGACAACGGAACTCACTCCAAAACAAAAAATAGTCTTCACCTTACGCGATTTAGAAGGATTAGAGATAGACGAGATAATTAAAATAACAGGACAAACTGCAAAAAAAATAAAAAGCAATTTGTATCTGGCGAGAAAACAAATACGCGAAAAAATTGAAAATCTTGATAAGGATAGTTAATGATGAAAAATAAATATAAAAATATTATTGCCCAATTAAGAGAGACAGAACCTGTTCTAGAAAACAAAGAAGAACTTGCCAATATTATTGTTTCCCTGATTAGAGAAAATAAATCAATACTATCAAAAGAAGTTAATGTATTTAAAACTGTTATCCGTCCGGTTATAACTGTTGCGGCTATCTTTTTAATTGGCTTTTTTCTTTTTGAACAGTCTACGTACTCATCCTTTTCAAATCAACATGAAATATCAAAAACAAATGTTCAAAAAGAATTATTGAATATGCCTCAATCAAAAGCAATGGATAAAGAGCTATCAGAGGAATTCAAATTTTGTATAAACAAAGTAAAATCAAATTCTGAAGAAGCAAATCATCGATGTGTTATCAAGTTATTAAGACTCTATAAAGAAATGGAGAAACAACAAACTAAATCTTATAAACAAAAACTAAGAAACTGGTTAAACCAATAAATTAGAATGCCATGAAGAAATCAATATCTTTTTCGATTATAATCCTTTTTTCAATTATTCTTTTTTCATGTACTAATGAGCCTATTAATATGCTCACTAAAATAAATCCCGATGGATCATGCCTAAGAAGTTTTACTGTGGAAGGAGATTCTGCATTTATGGTTGGTGACACAACAAAACATAATCCCTTTCCTTTTAATCTCGATTCTTCGTGGTCAATATCCTGGTCGTACCTTACTAAAACCCGAAATGATGATTGGCCCCTAAAAATATGGGAGTATGATACAGCAAGTAAAAAAATATATTTTACTGCAGAACGTTATTTCCCTTCAGTTTCTGAATTAAACCAACCCAACTTTTTTGAATTAACAAATTGGAAATCATTTCATCCTGAAATAATTTTCGAAAAATCATTTAGATGGTTTTATACCTATTACCAATTTTCTGAAAAGTACCAAAGATTCAGACCTTTTCAAAAACTTCCAATTTCTGATTTTTTGGAAGAAGACGAAATAAAGCTCTGGTTTCAGGGAGATGATAATTTTTTTAATGGGATGAATGGCATTGAAATAAACGACCGCTTAAATAAAATTGAAAAACAATACGAAATCTGGTTAGAACGAAATTTCTTTGAAGAACAATATCAGGTTATCTTAAAATACCTTTTTTTAGTAAAAGACCTAAAAATTACAGAAAAAGAAATTACTACTAAAAAAGATTCTATCTTCAAAAAGTACAGAGAGATGGATGATGATTTCCCTGAATTACTTCATATCATGGACACAACTTTTAGGACAACTGAATTCTCTGAAAAAATAGGAAAAAATAAAGATGTAGAAAATGAAGTAGAAAGTTTATTCGATTTTTTAGATTATTATGAGATGGTTTTAAACTACAAATTGTTAATGCCCGGTAAGATTCTTCAAACAAATTCTTCGATAGTAAAAGCAGACACATTATTCTGGGAAGTAAATACCTTTCGTTTTACAGAGTGCGACTATGAAATCTTTGCTAAATCACGCAAACCAAACTTATGGGCAATTGTAATATCAGGAATTTTTATTTTGGGAGTGATATTAAGTTATTTTGTTTCGTTACATAAAAAAGCCAAGTAATTTTTACATATAGAAAGATCTCTTACCTGCTATATCCTAAGAGTTCAAGGATAATAATCTACTTAATATCAAGAAAGGCTCATCTTAAATTTCAATAAGACTAATTTCCTTTGCCCAATCTCATCGAAGTCTTATCTTTGACGCTCATTAAAATAGATAATATGACAATTGACCAGGTTAATAACCTTTTCAACCAATTTGAAGATAAAAATATTCTTATTATAGGTGATGTAATGATTGATGCCTATATCTGGGGAAATGTAGATCGAATATCACCCGAAGCTCCTGTACCGGTAGTTTCATTAAACAAAGAAGAATTCCGTATGGGGGGAGCTGCAAATGTGGCCCTAAACATTCATTCTCTTGGTGCAACGCCAATCCTTTGTGCTGCTGTTGGCTATGATAATAATGCCACAAAATTTATTGAACTCCTTGAAAAAAGGGGCATGCCTACTGAAGGTATTATCAAAGATTCGTCTCGGCCAACAACAATAAAGACAAGAATTATTAGTAATAGCCAGCAATTAATACGAGTAGACAGAGAAACAACACAAGAACTTAGTAAAAACCTGGAAGCAGAATTTACAGAGAAAATATTAAATATCCTCAAAAACAAGAAAGTTGATGCTATCATCTTTCAAGATTATGATAAAGGAGTAATAACAACCGGGATGGTAAAAACCGTTGTTGCTAAAGCCAATGAGTTAAAAATCCCTACATTGGTTGATCCTAAAAAGAAACACTTTCTTGACTTTGATAATGTAACTCTGTTTAAGCCAAACTTTAAAGAGCTTAAAGAAGGATTAAATATCTCCCTCCAAAAAGGAGATTTCGAACAATTATCGAAAGAGGCCAACTCATTCTTAACAGATAAAAACTACAAATACATCTTAATAACACTTTCGGAACTAGGTGTTTTTATCAGCAATGGAAAAGAATATAAAGTTATTCCCACGCAGGTAATCGATATCGCTGATGTTTCTGGCGCAGGAGACACGGTTATTAGCATGGCAAGTCTTTGCCTTGCTTCAGGTTTAGACTATATTTCTACTGCCACCCTTTCTAACCTGGCCGGAGGTTTGGTTTGTGAAAAAGTTGGTGTTGTTCCCATTGAAAAAGAAATGATCCTGAAACAACTCGGTTAACACCAAACTTTTATTCAAATGACATTAAAGGAAGCAAAAACGTATTTTCAGAATATTTTATCTTCTGTTTATGCACAGAATGAACTCCTTGCCCTACAACAAATTTCTTTTGAAGAGATATTCAATATTTCCCAGGCAGAATTAATATTATCGTATGATCAACAAATTGAAACTGTCCAAGAGTCTCAGTTTATGGATGCCGTCAACCAGTTGAAAAAAGAAGTACCTATTCAATACATATTTGGTCGTACAGAATTCTACGATCTCAATTTTATTGTAGATAAAAATGTGCTAATCCCCAGGCAAGAAACGGAAGAGTTAGTTGACTGGATAATCAAAGAAAATAAAGTTGGTCCTAAGTTAAAAATTCTGGATATTGGAACCGGGAGTGGATGTATTATTTTATCTCTTGCCAGGAATTTTCCAAAAGCAGAATGTTTTGCCACAGATATTTCGCAAGGAGCTCTAGAAATTGCAAAACAAAATGCAAAAAATAATAACCTCTCTGTCTTCTTCGCTTTGCATGACATCCTAAAAAATCAGGAAAATCCTTTTCAAAACAGATATGATATTATTGTCAGTAACCCTCCATATGTTTTACAAAGCGAGAAAGTTTTAATGCACAAAAACGTTCTTAATTTTGAGCCTAATCTTGCCCTTTTTGTGGAAGACGAAGATGCTTTAATTTACTATTCTCAAATTGCATCAAAAGCAAAAGAATGGCTTAATCCCGGAGGAAAATTGTTTTTTGAAATCAATGAGCAGAAAGGAAAGGAAATATACCAGCTATTGGAGACTCAAGGATACAAAGACATTGAAATCCGAAAAGATCTAAACTCAAAAAACAGGATGGCAAAAGGAACACTGCGATAGAACTCATCAATTAGCTATTTAAAGCTTTTTTTATATTTCTTAACACAATTTAACTTTTTCATTTTCAGAATTTTTAGAAACTTGCATGAAATTTAAAATGTGAATAAACTAATTTCAATACTATTCTTTTTCTCCATTTCGTGTTCGCTTTTTGGACAAGAAGAATTAAAAAATAAACGCACATATTTTACTGCAAAGGCAATAGATAATGAGGATAATAAAATATACATCCCCTTTGCCCATGTATTTAATGAAAGCCTTCGGACATCAGCAATCAGTGATACTTCAGGAGTAATAACAATTAGGGCAAATTTAAACGATACATTGGTTATTACAGCCGTAGGATATTATCCAAAATTAATCGTGGTAGATAAGCAACAAATTAATCCTGAGTTCCCAATACAAACTATTCTTGAAAGAAGGACATATAACATTCAGGAAGTTTCAGTCCTGGCATTGGGTACATATCAACAATTCAAGACAAAAGTTAAAAACCTGGATTTACCGTATACTAAAGCCGAAAAGTTAAGAGCTGAGCTTAAGGAACAGTGCCAAGCTATAGCCAGGGAAGCCTATGCAATGGCATCAAATGAGAGAAGACTTGCTGAACATCCTAATGATATCAGAATTATTGGGACCTCAATACCCTCCCGGGAAGATATTCAATTAAAAAGGTATAAGGAAATAATTAAGCAAGAAGCGCGTAAAGAAGTTATTTACTCAAAGTTTAACAAAATAATTATTAAAAATATAACTGATCTGGAAGAGCCTGAACTGACCGATTTTTATGTGTTTTGTAATTTCAATGAAGAATTCTTATATGACGCGACAGATTATGAAGTTGGAGAAGCTATTAAGAATAAATTTGCTATTTATTTAGCTATGAGAGAAGAAAAGATAAATGACACCATTGCAAACTAATATTAATACGCATCAAAATCAAATCCTACTTAATAATTCTTAACAGTATTTAACTTTTACTTATTCATTTTTTTAAGAACTTGCAAAAAAATGCATTTAGTGAATAAGCTATTCTTAATATTGTTTTTTTTTCTCCTTTCCTATTCAGTTTATGGACAAGATGGCCTGTTTGAAAAAAGAACTTTTTTTATAACCAAGGCCCTTGATAATGAGGATAACAGCATCTCTATACCTTTTGCCCATGTATACAATGAAAGTTTTCGATCATCCGCAATTAGTGACACTTTAGGTATAATCAAAATCAGGGCAAATATTAGTGATACATTAGTAATAACAGCTGTAGGTTATTACCCAAAACTAATTGTTGTGAATGAAATGCACCTAACTTCTGATTATCCGGTTACTACCATTCTTAAAAGAAGAACTTATGAAATAAAAGAAGTCTCTGTTCATGCTTTAGGTACTTACCAACAATTCAAAAAAAAAGTTGAGAACCTGGATTTAGCATACACAGAGACAGAACAATTAAGAATTGACTTAAAAGAACAATCTGTTAAAGAGGCAAAAGACGCATTTGAAAAAGCAAAATCAGAAAAATTACTCGCAACATCTCCAATAGAAAGAGTTACAATAGCAACGGTCCCTATACTTTCTGAAACTGAAAGACAAATAAAACAATATAATGAAATGCTCAAAAAAGAAGAGCGTAAAGCCATTATGTATGCTAAATTCAACAAGGTGATTGTCCAAAAGTTAACAACATTGGAAGAACCTGAGCTAACAGATTTTTTTGTTTACTGTGACTTCGATGAAGAATTTTTATATGTAGTTTCTGATTACGAAGTACAGGAGGCTATAAAAGAGAAATATACATTATATTTAGCCATGAAAGAGAAACAAAATGGAACAAAAGATACCATCGCTAATTGATATTGATACTGCACACAAACGAATTACTCCCTACATTAATCACACCCCTGTATTGACTTCATCCAGTATAAATAAAATAATTGGGGCTGAACTTTTTTTCAAATGTGAAAATTTCCAAAAAGTTGGGGCATTTAAATTCCGTGGAGCAACGAATGCAATCATGTCATTACCTGATTCGGAATTACAAAGAGGTGTTGCCACGCATTCTTCGGGAAACCATGCTGCAGCACTAGCATTGGCAGCAAAATTAAAACATATCCCTGCATATATTGTAATGCCCGATAATTCTCCTGAAATAAAGAAAAAAGCCGTAGCTGATTATGGAGCAGAAATAACATTTTGTAAACCCACTTTACAAGCCAGAGAAGATACTCTTTCTCAAATAGTAGAACAAACAGGAGCAACATTTATTCACCCCTATAACAAATTTGAAGTTATTTGTGGACAAGGAACAGCTGCCAAAGAACTTATTGAGCAAACAAAGAAGCTTGATATAATTATCGCTCCCGTAGGAGGAGGCGGATTGTTAAGTGGAACAGCAATCGCAACAAAAGAATTAAATTCTACCATTAAAGTAATAGCTGCAGAACCCAAAGGTGCTGATGATGCTTTTCGTTCTTTTACTCAGGGCAAACTAATTCCTTCAGAAAATCCCAATACCATTGCAGATGGATTGTTAACATCACTGGGCGATTTAACATTTTCAATCATCCGAAAATATGTTGATGAAATCTTAACTGTTACAGAAAATACTATTGTAGAAGCAATGCGATTAATATGGGAACGCATGAAAATTATTGTTGAACCTAGCTCCGCTGTTCCGCTTGCTTCAATCATAGAGAACACAAGTAAATTTGAAGATAAAAAAGTGGGAATTATTCTTTCTGGAGGAAATGTAGACCTGGGAAAATTACCTTTTTAAGATATTCTATTTAATTTTAAACTCACATATAACGGGATAATGATCAGAAAATTTGATCTTTTTTCTCTCATAATTCTGAGATATAAAAACAGGATCGTAAAGAATATAATCAATTCTATATGAAGGTGTATTTCCGTTATACGTATTGCTGATGCCAAAACCTGAACCAATAAAACTATCCTTTAACTTACCTCTCATTTTATTATAAGTATAAGAAACAGGCGTATCATTAAAATCACCACATACAATTACAGGAAATGGAGAGCCTTTAATATAGTCGGAAACCTGATCTGCCTGATCTGCCCGCATTACATAAGCTTCGTGCATTTTATGAGATAACTTTTTAGCTTGTCTTACTTGATCTTCATTGTATTCCAGCTTAATATTACCTATAAATTCAATGTCCTCGTTAATAATTTTATATGATTGTAAATGATTATTAAATATCCTGATTGTATCTCCTTTAACTAGAATATCAGAATAGATTGCTGAATTTACTGAATTTTTAAAATGAATATCACCTCTATTAATTATAGGATACCTGCTAAAAGTTGCTATTCCATAATATATATTTTTTGTGTGCTCAAAATGATCAATATGATAATATTTCAATGTTTTTAACCCCTCTTTGATGTTGTCTAATGATGGTGACATGTCTTCTAAATAGAAAAACTCCTGAAAGCAAACAACATCAACATCTTCCTTACTTACAAAACGTAGAATACTATCGTAAACATTCTTCTGTTTATCCCACTCATAATGGTTAAACAACCGTACATTATAAGTACACACCTTCAAATCGCTAAAATCATTTGACTTTTCTTTTTTAAAATGAAAAATCATCGCTGTAGTTTTAACGTGATTAAAACCAATAACGATAATGATAAAAGATATCAAAAAAGCTTTCTTTTTCCAGAATATCCAATATAAACAGAAGATTACATTAACAATTAAAATATATGGATACGCTAAACCAAAGAAAGACAAAACTCCAATTATTCTTGGGCTCACATGAAAAGATAAATAGGCCAGTAGCAAAAGAATTGCTAAAAAGATATTTATTAAAACAAATATATTTCTAATAAATTTCAAAGGTTTAGCAAATTATGATTAATTATTATTACCCGCTTTAAATAATATTTCTTTTTCTCTTTTTGTAAGGCTCTCGTATCCAGACTTTGCTATTTTATCTAAAATTTTATCTATCTCTTCCTGTTCGTTTACCTTCCGCTTATTATATTCCCAATCATCTTCTTTTGTTGCTGATGATTTTCGGTAAGTAACCCTCATCTTTCTTTTAGAAGAAAAAACTGAAGCAATACTATCCATGATCCTGTTAAAACCTTTTGAGATATCTTTTCCTTTTTTTAGTTGAGATACATATAAATATCCAAACAGTGCACCCCCCAGGTGAGCAATATGGCCTCCTGCATTTGTTGATGCTATTTGAATAATATCTGTTACAATAAAAACCACAGCAAGCCATTTTAATTTTACAGGCCCAATAAACATTAAATGCATTGTATAATCCGGGGCATAAACAGATATCGCAATTGCAATTGCCATTACAGCCGCCGAAGCACCTAAAGCAAAAGAAACCGGCACAGAAGCCTGAAATACAGGAAGGAGATTAAACAACAAAATGTATAAAAATGCTCCAGATAATCCACCCAATAAATAATTTGATAAAAGTTGTTTAGGGGTGAGATATCGTAAAAATATTTGTCCAAACCAATACAACCATAATAAATTAAACAGTATATGGAAAAATTCCAGGTGCAAAAACATGTACGTTATTAGTGTCCATGGCTTAAACAACAATTCATGCAATGATGCAGGAACAGCCAAAATATTAATAACAGACTGATTTAAATTCTGAACATTCCCCAGGAATAGAACTACAAACAGGAGTTTAATCACAAGAAATATTGCCAGGTTGATGTATATCAATTGGATGAGGACTCCGCCTCGTTTAAATGAATCTTTTATTTCTTCTAATATGCTGTTCATCTTCGTATAATTCTATCAATAAAAATTATTACTGCTTTTATTCCAGTACTTTATCATAAAATAACCAAATAGCATTCCTCCAAGATGTGCAAAGTGAGCAATATTACTTCCCGGTTGTGTAACCCCTAAAATTAATTCAATAGCCCCATAACCTATTACAAGATATTTGGCTTTGATTGGAATCGGAGGAAACAACAACATAAGTTGTGTATTTGGGAATAACATCCCAAATCCAAGTAAAACCCCAAATACAGCTCCTGACGCACCAACCGTTGGTATGTTTAATAAAAACTGTAATTTCTTCATGCTTTCATCCGAAAACGTTTTACCCTGTTGAAAAGCATCATACCCTTTATCAATTACCATCTGTACATTCTCTGGCCCAATGGAATTTTCTAAAACCTTAAAATTTATATAATTGACTAAAGTATGCAGAAATGCAGCTCCTAATCCGGTAACAATATAAAAAATAAAAAATCGCTTGGGTCCCCATACGCTTTCTAATACACGGCCAAACATATACAAAGCAAACATATTGAAGAACAAATGGGCTAAACTCCCATGCATAAACATATGTGTTACTATCTGGAAAGGCTTAAAATATTCTGATTTAATAAAGAATAATCCCAATATTCTACTTAAATCTATACCAAATGCATTTTCGCCAACATACGTTGCGAAAAGCATTAATATATTAATAATTAACAAATTCTTTACGACTGGGGGAATACTTGCAAACCCTCCCCTACCAAATTGATTCATATATCTTCTTTTTCCTCAAACTATAAAACTAAAATACGAATTAAAAGTTTTTATAGACTGAATTAATAAATATTTATTACCTAGCCCCTTCTTCAAAAATCGAGTCAAACTTACTAGCGTGACAAGTTGACTTAAAAATTGGTTGGTTCTTAGCAGAACAAAAAGTATTCCTTATTTAACTATTTAAACCGTTCCAATATTTCATCGTTAGAAATAATTGATATCACAATTCTACCTGTTGGGCTATAATTTGGCATGGGTGTAGCAAAGAGTTTATCAAAAACCTCCTGCATCTCATCCTGTGATAATACCTGCCCGTATTTTATTGCCCCTGCTTTTGCCATTGTAATAGCAATATTTTCAAAAGGTGAAGTATTACTATTATCACAATCACGACAGTTTTGGAGCAATCCATCAATTATCTCCTGCGGATTAATATTTTCTAATTCTGGTGGATATGCCTCTATTGTAACACTTTCTTTATCTAGCTTTATTTTAAAACCCAATGCAACCAAATCATTATTGAGCTGTTCAACAATTAGCAAATCATCATGCGACAAATCTATCTTTTGTGGAAACATACTTTTTTGTGTCACCAAATCTTTTGATGATAGCGAATGGATAAACGACTCATAAAGAATTCTCTCATGAGCGCGTTTCTGGTCAATCATCATTAACCCAGATTTAACTGGTGTAAGTATATATTTCCCTTTCAGTTGAAAAAGATTATTTGTTTTTCTTTCTGAAACGGTTACAGGGGTTTCTTTTTGCTCTGTACTTAAATCAAATCCAGCATAAAGCTGTTCCCAGTTTTCCGTTTCTTTCTTCTCTCGTGTAGGATATGAATATTTCGGTTTTGAAGAAGTTGATTGTTCTTGACTTTCAAACGGATTAAAATTATGATTAATAGTTACTTGTGGAGGATTAAATCCAGAATGCTTTGATAACACTGGAATATCAACAACTCCCGAAGTCTCAAAATCAATAGAAGGCACCAAGTTAAATTTCCCCAAGCCTTCTTTTACCGATGATTGCAACATTTGAAAAATGGCATGCTCATTTTCAAATTTAATTTCTGTTTTTGTTGGATGGATATTTATATCAATCGTATCCGGATCTGCTTCAAAATAAATAAAATAAGTAGGCAACATTCCCTGGGGCAAAATTTGTTCGTAGGCATTCATTACCGCTTTATGGAAATAGGGGTGCCTCATGTACCGGTTGTTAATGAAAAAATATTGCTCCCCGGATTTTTTCCTCGCATTCTCCGGTTTTCCAATATAACCCCCAATTGTTACAATACTTGTATTGGTTTTTATTGATGCTAATTTTGGAACAATAGCTTTACCAAAAACATGAGATATACGTTGTTTTAAATTTGCCTTAGGCAAATTATATATTTCGCTATTGTTATGATGCAAGGCAAATTCAATGTCAGGATGACATAATACGATCCGTTGAAATTCTGAAATAATATGCCTGAATTCTGTTGAATCATTTTTCAAAAATTTTCGACGGGCAGGTACATTATAAAATAAACTTCTGATAGCAAAGTTTGTTCCCGAAGGACAAGATACCGCCTCCTGGTATTCAACTTTTGAACCTTTAATATTTACCTCTGTACCTAATTCATCTTCTGGTCTCCTGGTTTTTAGTTTAACATCAGCGATTGAAGCAATGGATGCCAGGGCTTCACCACGAAACCCCATGGTACGAATACAGAATAAATCGTTTGCATTTCGAATTTTTGATGTTGCATGACGCTCAAAACTCATTCGGGCATCTGTCTCGGACATCCCACATCCATTATCAATAACCTGGATTAATGTACGCCCCCCATCAACAATATTCACTGTAATTGTATCACTTCCTGCATCAACTGCATTCTCAACCAACTCTTTTATTACAGAAGCAGGCCTTTGAATTACCTCACCAGCAGCAATCTGATTTGCAACAGCATCAGGAAGTAACTTTATTTTATCGATCATAAATTACTTAAGCAGATTGTTATAAAGTAGAAAATATGCTAAGCCAAATAAAACGAATAAAATAACAATTAACCTAATATTCGACTGACGCTTTGTTTTAGTGTATTCTCTAAACTGACCACGCATTTGTCCACGAATAATCCCGGGCTTGTATGCTCTATCTTCTTCTCCTTTTATACCCATTTCTGATTTTATCCTTCTTACCCGTTCCTCCCTCTCTTCTTTTTCTGGGTCAAAATAAATTGGACGATAGCTGAAATTTTTATGCTTTGGAATTTTAAATAAACTTGGTATGCCCATGATACAATATTTTAGTTAACAAAGATAACCATATCAAACGAAGAGACTATAGATATTCAAATAAACTTAAGCCGCTCCAAATTCTTTATTTCTTAAGATGCACATCAAATCTCATTTCCACACTTTTTACAAAAATTTGCATCTTCATCATGATCGGCAAATTGGCATTTTGGACATACTCTTTCTCTCTTAGCCCGTCTCACTTCATTTGATATTTCTACAGATACTATTCCTGTTGGCACAGCAATAATTGCATATCCAAGAACCATCACAAATCCAGAAATTAATTGCCCAAGTGGTGTTTGGGGGGTGATATCACCATAACCGACTGTTGTAAGGGTAACAACAGCCCAATAGATACTTTTTGGAATATTATCAAATCCATTGGGTTCGCCTTCAACCATATACATTACCGTACCTATTATCAGTATAATTGTTAAAACACTAAAAAGGAACACGCTGATTTTTACCCTACTGGCAATTAATGCCTGCAATAATATTTTTCCTTCTTTTGTGTAACGTGTTATTTTTAGAATCCTAAAAACACGAAGTAATCTTATCGCCCGAATAATTATTAAACTTTGGGTACCTGCAATAAATAAAGCCAGGAATGTTGGTATTATTGCCAGCAAGTCAACTATTCCGTAAAAACTTACAATATATTTTATGGGTTTCCTGATTATCCAAATCCTAACAAAATATTCCAGCGTAAAAAGTAAGGTAATCACCCATTCAAGAATTTTTAATTCAATAGAAAAATCTGTTCGTATTGAACTAACACTTTCTACAATAACAACCAGAACACTTAAAAGAATTAAAATAAGAAGCACAATATCGAATGCTTTTCCGGCTTTTGTGTCTGCCTCGTATATTATTTCATAAAGTTTTTGCTTTGTCTTATTATTCATTATCAACAGGTTTGCATATTTATTGTAATTCCACAATCAATATTAACAATTTTATTGTGATCTTTGCCCGCAATGATGATTTTAAAACAATGGATAATTTTATTTTAAACAATTTTATTGAGGCGAAAACCGTTCTAGAAAAGTTTACTGGAGATTCTAATAACCTATTAGCCATAGAAAAAGCGGGGAACCTAATGGTAGAAATACTACAAAAAGGCAACAAAATAATTTCTTGTGGAAATGGCGGCTCCATGAGTGATGCTATGCATTTTGCAGAAGAATTAACAGGTCAGTTCAGGGATAAAAGAAAAGCAATTCCTGCAATTTCCATTTCAGATGCTTCACACATAACCTGTGTTGCAAATGATTATGGCTTTGATGCTATTTTCTCCCGTTTCGTTGAAGCACTTGGTCAAAAAGACGATGTTTTACTTTGTATATCAACAAGTGGTAATAGTAAAAACTGTGTTAATGCAGCCATCGTTGCAAAGGATAAAAACATGAAAGTAATTGCACTTACAGGAAAATCCGGAGGTAAATTAGCGGAATTAGCTGATGTTGAAATCCGTGTTCCACATTCTGGTTATTCAGATAGGATTCAAGAGGTTCACATAAAAATTATTCACACATTAATACAATATATTGAAAAATATATTCAATGATTAAAACCCTAAACCATAAAACCCTAATTATTCTACTTTTATTGCCAATAGTAGTTTCCTGCATTAAAAATGATTTGAATGAGATAGAAGATAATTTAGTTTTTCAAACAGAGTATTCTTTACCTATTGGAGATACTACATTCTCATTAAAAAATTTTGTTGATTCTTACAGTGATGGTTTAATAGAAGTTCAAAATCCTAATGAAGTAGCCAATCAGGTTTTCAATTACGATGGTGTCAACTACCAAATACCTGCCAGATTATATCTCAGTAAAACATTTGGTTTTGAATTTAATAAACTGCCCGGACAATTAGATATTAATAAAGTAAGCTCCCTCATGTTTCGGTTTAATACGATTAACAGTATTCCTGGAAGATGTCAGGCAATGGTATATTTTACAAACAATGAGACAACAGAACGCCAATACTTATTTGATAATACGTGGCTTCCTATAAATGCTGCTGATTATAATAATGGAAGTATCATCCCTTCTGAGCAATTAAAAAATGATATTTATTTTGACCTCGATCAGATATCTACCCTGAATGACAAACAAGATATCCGTATAAAAATTTTTCTAACTGTTGAAAACCCTCCTGATCAAATAATTGAGTTTAAAAGCGATCAAACTTTATACTTCCAGTTTGCTGTTCGATTAGGCCTTGAAATAGAACCCGATGAACTCTAGATATATCATTACCCTTACAACCATTTTTTTTCTGTTTTTTTCAGATATAGATGCACAGCAAAATCATGCCATGTATCTTCAACATTACCTCCCGGAGAGTAACCTGCTTAATCCGGCAGTTCCATTGGAATGTGAATGGTATATCGGAGCTCCTTTGCTATCGTCAATTCACCTAAATGCAGCAAGTAGTGGTTTTAGTTTTACGGATTTATTTAATAATCCAGGTTCTGGGGAGTATTCCAGTAATATTGATAATGTTGTAAACAAATTGCACCGCAGAAACTTTATTGGGGGTGAATTACATTTACAATGGCTTGCCCTTGGTTATAGAAAAAATAATAACTCATTCTTTTTTACTATTACTGAAAAGATTAATGCCCCATTGGTTTATCCAAAGAATTTTATCCAACTCCTGTGGAATGGGAACTCTATGTTTGAAGGAGAAAATTCAGGTTTAAAAGGTACTGGCTTTTATTTTAACCATTATCGTGAATACGCATTTACCTATTCAACTTATAATAAATCGGGCATAATCTATGGCATTAGGGCAAAACTATTATTTGGAAAGTTAAATATAGATACCCGATCAAGCAATTTAAACTTATACACAGACGAAACCACTTTTAATCTAAACATAAGTGGCGATATTAATATTAACACATCGCTACCAATAACCATTACAGGAAATAATGGGATGGTTGACAATATTTCTTTAGATGATAACATCAATATGATGCAGTTGCTTTTTAACCGAAAGAATCCTGGTTTTGCTATTGATGCTGGCCTCATCAATCTAAAAAATACAAACCTCGAATTTTCAGCTTCAATACTTGATCTAGGTTTTATAAAATGGAATTCAAACCTGAATAACTTTAAAGGAGAAGGAAATTTTTTATATGAAGGCAACCTGAATAATACTCAAACCACAGAATCATATTTTCAGGATTTATCAGAATCAATTGTTGACTCTTTTGATATTACTTCGCAACATGATGGATACATATCTATTTTGCCACCACGATTATTAGCCGGGGCAAGATATACCATAAACGATAATTTCGATGTTGGGGCTAACAGCGAAGTTGTATTATACAGAACAAAGATAGTCCCTTCGCTCACATTTAGTGGGCATTTTGTGCCATATGATAACATTCACCTTTTAGCCTCCTATTCATTTCAATATTCGAGTTATAATCACCTCGGGGTTGGTATAATTTTGGGTAAAAATCCGGTTCAGTTTTATGCAATAACCGATAATATTACAGGATTAATTTGGCCATTAAGAACGCGTAATGTAAATTTACGGTTTGGCCTTAATATTTTATTGGGCTGTAACTTAAAAGATTTAAAAAACACATCGTCAGGATCATATAATGGAAACTGTTCTTGCTACGATGATTACCGTAAACCAAAACGAAGACGCTAATTATGCTTGTAAAAACCTATGGAAGTGCAGTCTATGGAATTAATGCCACCACTATCACAATCGAAGTCAATGTTAGCCAGGGAATTAACTTTTTTCTTGTTGGATTACCCGACTCTGCGGTAAAAGAAAGCCAGCAGCGAATCGACTCTGCCCTTAGGACCAACGACTATAAAATTCCTGGTAAAAAAATCGTAATCAATATGGCCCCTGCTGATATCCGGAAAGAAGGTTCAGCCTATGACTTACCCCTGGCCATTGGAATTTTAGCAGCTTCAGAACACATCGCCCATGAGAAATTAAACAGATTCATCATTATGGGCGAACTTTCCCTTGATGGTGGATTAAACCCCATTAAAGGCGTTTTACCCATTGCAATACAGGCAAAAGAAGAAGGATTTGAAGGTATAATACTACCTGCAAAAAATGCAAAGGAAGCTGCCGTTGTAGAAGGATTGTCTGTTTATGGGGTCGAAAACATAAAACAGGTAATTGATTTTTTCAACAATAAATCAGAACTACAGCCAGAAGAGATTGATATCTCCAAAGAATTTTCTTCAGCCGGAAATCAATATGAATTTGATTTTAACGATGTAAAAGGCCAGGAAGATGTAAAAAGAGCCTTGGAAATTGCAGCTGCAGGAATGCACAATATACTTATGATTGGTGCACCAGGTTCTGGCAAAACCATGTTAGCAAAACGAATCCCTACAATTTTACCTCCATTAACCATTAATGAAGCCTTAGAAACAACAAAGATTCATTCTGTTGCTGGGAAAATTGATGATAATACATCTTTAACAACCAAAAGACCTTTTCGCAGTCCTCATCATACAATCTCTGATGTTGCTTTAGTTGGTGGAGGAACCTACCCTCAACCTGGTGAAATATCTCTTGCCCATAATGGCGTATTATTTTTAGATGAACTGCCGGAATTCAAAAGAACTGTGCTCGAAGTAATGAGACAACCATTGGAAGACAGGATTATTACAATATCCCGTGCGCGATTTTCTGTTGAATATCCCGCTAGTTTTATGTTGGTTAGTTCAATGAACCCTTGTCCGTGTGGATATTACAATCATCCCGAAAAAGATTGTGTTTGTTCTCCTGGGGTTGTACAGAAATACCTCAATAAAATCTCCGGTCCACTTTTAGATCGAATTGATATTCACATAGAGGTTGTTCCTGTACCTTTCAAAAAATTAAGTGAGGAGAACACAACAGAATCCAGTGCAGAAATCAGAAAAAGAGTAACAGCAGCCAGAAAAATCCAGGAAGAACGTTATAAAAATATTGATGGCCTGCACAGCAACTCACAGATGACCTCAAAATTGCTTCGTAAATTTTGTCGAATTGATGAAGCAGGACAAAACATCCTAAAAAATGCAATGGAAAAGCTTGGATTAAGTGCGCGTGCTTATGACCGAATTTTAAAAGTAAGCCGTACCATTGCAGATTTAGAACAGAGTATAAATATAGAAACACACCATTTGGCAGAAGCAATTCAATATAGAAGCTTAGACAGGGATTCCTGGGCTGGATAGATTAATATTTTAATAAAACAAGCTTAATTAGTATATATAAAAAGAATTTTTATATTTGAGATCATAATTAAGTGTATCTATTCTTTCATAGAGGAATAACGTCAAGATTCTATTAATGTGAGAGTTTCTACAGAACAAGAAAAAATAGAAGGATTAAGAAAAGGTAACGTTAACGACTTTGAGGATTTATTTAATAAATACGCAAACCGTATTTATTCATTTGGAATTAAATATTTAAAAAGTAAAGAAGACGCTGAAGAACTTGTGCAGAATGTCTTTTTAAAGATATGGGAGAAAAAAGATCATCTCAAAACGGAAGGTTCATTCCAATCTTTTCTATTTAATATTGCCTATCACAATATATGTAACACTTTTAGGAAACGATTAAACCAACGTATATACTTAGAGCATCTTTCAGAAGACACATTTATTGATAAACCAGCTGATGATAATATAGATTATAAAAACACACTTGAACAGGTTGAACAGCTCGTCTCTAAACTACCCGAAAATCAAAGATTAGCATTTCAAAAGAGCAAGAATGAAGGATTATCCTCAAAAGAAATTGCAAAGGAGCTTAATATTTCAAGTGGAACTGTTGACAATTATATTTCTTCAACACTAAAATACCTTTCAAAAAAATTAGGGAAAAATTCACTCTATATCATATTATTCCTGATAATCTTTTATTAGGGGTGGACGACTTTCGTAAACCAACAAACCACTTCAGATATTATTTACATAAAATTTGCAATTTTTTAATATGAGAAAATTCTTTCTCAAGTGTGTTACTTACGAAATAAATTGATTGTTAAAATATATAATTTAATTTTTTGAAAAAGAAAAAAATAAATATTATTGAGCGCTATATATCAGGCGAAGCAAATGAACCTGAGACCATTTGGGTAGAGAAGCAGTTTGCCTCTGGTGAATTAGAGCCTTTCTTAAAAAAGAAAGTAAAAAGAGACTGGAAAGATTTCAATTCAACAGAAGAAATTGATCTCAGTTACCTATTTGAAAAAGTTCTTGATAAAATTAATGAGAAAGGCACGGCCTCAAGAACAGTAAAATTAAACAGGGTACTTGATATTTATCTTAAGGTTGCAGCTATATTATTATTACCATTAGTGATTGCCGGATCTATTTTCTTTTTTAGCCAACATCAAAAAATTTCAATATTATCCAACAATATCTCTACTTCTACAATTAATGCCCCCCCTGGTTCCCGTATCACTTTTGAATTGCCAGATGGTTCCCACGGATATTTAAATAGTGGCTCAACACTCACATATTCTATTCCATTTAATGAAAACAGAAAAGTAGAACTTAAAGGCGAGGCCTGGTTTTCTGTGGTCAAAGACCGAAAAAACCCTTTTGAAGTAAAAGCAGGAAATTCAACAATTGAGGTTTTAGGTACTTCATTTAATCTAACAGCATATCCCGAAGACAATTACATAGAAGTTGTTCTTGAAGAAGGAAGTGTTGCCTTCAAAGCAGATCCTAAAGCAAGGATAACTCATCTTAAACCTAACGAGCGCCTGTTGTTTAAAGATAAATCCATTACCATAGATAAAGTTGAACCTAAAAAATACAGTGGCTGGACAAAAGGAGAGTTAGTCTTTAGAGGGGATAAAATGGAAGAGATAGCGAGACGATTAGAAAGATGGTATAATATAAAAGTTATTATTACCAATGAAAAGTTATTAGACTATTCTTTTCGAGGGACATTTATAGATGCTGCTCTTGAAGATGTTTTGAATTTATTAAGCATGACATCTCCATTAGAATATAATATTAAACCTGCCTATATGAATTCTAATGACAACTGGGAAAAAGAAACAGTAATATTTTCAATAAAAAAATAAAAAATGAGATTAATAAAAGGCCCTTAATATTAAAAAAAAGGAAACCGCGCCAACGGCCTCCTTAAAAATTAAATAATTTTTTTTAATAACTAATCTTACAAATTTATGAAAAAATCTAACATTAACTGTAGGAGTTATTTACAGTCCCTACAGAAAATTCTATTGATTATGAAACTATCAATATTCCTACTTGTATTTATGCTTTTTCAGGTTCATGCTGAAAACTCTTACTCTCAGATAACAAGTTTAACAGTGAACCTGGAAAATAAACCTTTGGAAGAAGTATTCGACATAATTGAGTCACAAAGCGAATTTTACTTCTTGTATAATGAAAAATTAATCAATGCTAAACGTGAAGTTAGTCTTAACGCCAATGACAAAAATGTAATAGAGATACTTAGGCAACTATTTGACGGCACAAACATAAAATATTCTATTATTGATAAAATAATAATTCTTGCGCCCGAAGAAATTGCCAATAACAATCAATCTATAAATGTTACTGGTATAGTTAAAGATTCGCAAGGTAATCCCCTTCCTGGAGTAAACGTTATAGAAAAAGGAACTACTAATGGAACTGTCTCAAATTTAGATGGTAAATATACTATTGAGGTTTCCTCATTAAATGCTACCCTTTCTTTTTCTTTTGTTGGATATCTTACAGAGGAAATTGCCGTAGGAGGCAAAACAACGATAGATATCATTTTAGTTGAAGATATCATGCAACTTGATGAAGTTGTAGTTACAGCGTTAGGAATCCAAAGAGAAAAAAAAGCCTTGGGTTACTCTATTCAAGCTTTCGAGGGCGATGAATTACAAACTGTAAAAGGAGTTGATATTGGTACATCTTTAACAGGAAAAATTGCCGGTTTACTTGTTAAAAACAGTACCGAATTTGCAACAGATCCTACAATAGAAATAAGGGGAGAAGAACCACTTCTAGTAATTGATGGTGTACCTTATGGAAATATGACACTTCGTGATATCCCTTCAGATGATATTGAAACCATCAGTGTCTTAAAAGGTGCCACTGCTTCTGCACTTTATGGTTATCGTGGTGAAAGTGGGGCTATTATGGTTACAACCAAAAAAGGAAGTAAAAATAAAGGAATCAGTGTTTCTGTTAATAGTAGTACAATGTTTGCCGCTGGTTATCTTGCCATACCAGAAATGCAATCCACTTTTGGACGAAAAGTTAACACTTCTACAAACACATACAATTTAGCAGGTCAAGGTTCATGGGGCGTTCCAATGGAAGGACAAAATATCATACAATGGGATCCTATTTCAAAATCGTACCAATCAATGCCTTATTTGCCAATTGGTAAAGACAACTTCAAAAATTACCTTGAACCAGGTTTTATTGTTAACAATAACTTAAGTATTACCCAGCAGGGAGAATATGGAAGTGTTCGATCTTCTGCAACCTGGGTTAAAAACAAAGGGCAATATCCCAATTCTATGTTCGACAAAATCACCTATAGCTTAGGCGGAGATATTAAACTGGATAAATTTAGTTTAAGCTCTTCTTTTACCTATAACAAACAAACTTCTCCGAATGTTGGATTTAGTGGTTATACAGGTTATGACCCAATGTATAACATTTTAATCTGGTCTTCTCCTGACTATGATATCCGAGATTATAAAGATTATTGGTTAGTAGAGAACGAGACTCAAAATAGTAGTTATACATCGATAAATAACAACCCTTATTTTGATAGATACGAACGTATACACAGTGTTGATCGCGACATCTTCAATGGAACGCTTTCTTTGGATTATGAATTTCTACCTGGATTAAAAGCAACTTTTAGAACGGGATATGACACATATAGCAACAATCAAATTGTACGTATTTCGAAAGGTTCTTTCCAGGGCGGTGGTAGCTCAACAGTTATAACCAATGGAACACAAATCTGGGGGGAATCAATGAAAGGTTCCTATAACTTTGGGTTAGAAAGAGGATATAGTTTAAACAATGATCTTTTACTATCTGTAAACAAAACTATTGGTAAACTTACAGTAGATGGATTATTTGGAGGTTCATTATTTTATACGAAAGATGAAGGTATGCAGGCAAGAACCCAGGGAGGTTTATCTATACCCGGTTTCTATTCATTACAAGCATCTGTTAACTCAGTTGCAGTAAGCTCAAGAATATATAAAAGACAAGTAAACAGTTTGCTTGGTAGATTATCATTATCATGGGAAAGCCTCTTATTTGTAGAAGGAACTTTACGTAATGACTGGAGTTCAACATTGCCAGAGTCTACTCGTTCATACTTGTACCCATCTATCGCATCAAGTTTTGTTCTTTCTGAATTATTACCTGAAACAGATTGGTTATCCTTCTGGAAATTGAGAGGTTCATGGACAAACTCAAAAATTCCTGCAGGAATCTATGATATCAATGCGGTTTACTCCATAACACAAAATGATTGGGGTGATTTAAATTCAGCTTCGTACCCAACTACAATACGAGGAACAGATTTAAGGCCAGAATCAACAGAAACCTACGAAGTTGGAACAATGATTAATCTTTTCAATAACAGGGCATCTTTCGATATTGCATATTATAAAAAACGTTTTTATGATATTATTGATGACGCCACCATTAGTGCTGCTTCAGGTTATACTACAAATTATATCAACAGGGACGAAGAATATGAACGTAAAGGTGTGGAAATTACAGCAAATGTAGTACCGGTAAAATCAACTGACTGGAGATGGGATTTAACTTTCAACTGGACCAAATACGCGAAGTTTTATACCCAACTTGACGAATTCTCTCAAGATCTACCTTGGGTAAAAGTTGGAGAAAGAACCGACCATTATGTTTCTAAAGAATTTTTACAAGACCCTAATGGAAATATAATTTATAGCAGTGGTTTACCTGTTTATTCTTCTTATAATTCATTATTTGGTTATTCTGATCCAGATTGGATTTGGGGATTGGCTACTTCTGTTGATTATAAAAACTTCAAATTAAGTATTTCAGCTGATGGTAGAGTTGGAGGAATTGCCCAGACTATTACTGAGATGTATATGTGGAATTCCGGTAACCATCCAGAATCAGTTACGGATGAAAGATACCTGGATGCAACTACTGGAACTGCCAACTATGTTGGGGACGGAGTACAAGTATCATCCGGTTCTGTAACTTTTGATACGTATGGAAATATCACAGAAGACACACGTGAATATACAACCAACGACGTAGCTGTAACATATGAAAACTATATAAAAAGAATTCACAGGGGAACTGCATGGGGTGGTAATCCATCTCCTTATGACGTTTATAGCACTACTTTCTTCAAAATAAGGGAAGTATCGCTTACTTATTCACTCCCTGAAAAATTGTATTCCAGGATTAAGGCAAAAGGAGGTTCTATTTCAGCAGTTGGACAAAACGTATTCCTTTGGGCTAAAGACTTTAAATACTCAGACCCTGATGGTGGAAGTGAAAACTTTAGTGATCCTTCAATCAGATATTTAGGACTCAATGTAAAACTTTCTTTCTAAGTCAAGTAAGAGTGATAAAAGTAATAACCAGAACAATTAATCGTATAGATATGAAGAATATAAATAATTATATAAAAATCATCAGCCTCGTATTATTCTTTGCACTATATAGTTGCGAGAATTTTGAGGAAATAAATACAAATCCGGATACTACAACAGAAGCAAGTGCTTCTCTTCTTTGCACAAAAGTAATTTTAGCTATTACAGAGTATAGCTCTGAAGATAAAGCATTTATTACCGAGAGTGTTTTATCTAAATATCTTGGTTATGCCAATGAAGGACAAATGAATGAGCAATATAACAAATTGGGTAGTTCCAGTTTTGGCGGGATGACTCTTCTTCCTAACATTGAAAAAATGGTTGAATATGCAGAAGGAAACCAGGGAGAAAATTCTTATAAAGGTGTTGCAAAGTTTGCCCGTGCATACTTATTTTATAATCTAACCATGAAAATGGGGGATATCCCTTATAGTGAAGCAAGCCAGGGTGCTGATGGAGTGTACCAACCCAGTTATGATGAACAGGAGAGTATATTTATTAGTATTCTTAACGAGTTAGAAGAAGCTGATGAATACTTTTCTTATGGAGAAGATTTTGATGGAGATCCTACACCGTACGATGGAAATGCGGACAGCTGGAGAAAGGCTACCAATACCCTAGCTTTAAAAATCCTGATGTCTCTTAGTGAAAAAACAGATGTTAGTTCTTTGGATGTAAAAAATCGTTTCTCAAGTATTGTTTCCAGTGGAAATATAATGGAAGAATCTACCGGATTTTTTGGATTAGAATACTCGTCTCAGGATTTATATCCTCTTAATAGTACAAATGATCTGTTTACAAGTAAAACAATTCTAAGTTCTTTATTTCTTGATATGCTAAAGAACTTAAATGACAGACGTATGTACTATTATGCAGAACCTTCAGGGGCACAAATTCTTGGTGGACTTACTGAAACAGATCCAGATGCTTATGTTGGTGTAGATGTTGACATGGTGTATGCAGAAATGAATGCAAATCACAGTGCAGATGTTTATTCACTTGTTAATAATCGATATCGTGAAGAAGATGATTGTGAACCCAGAATGTTGTTAACCTATGAAGAACAACAGCTTATCCTTGCAGAAGCAAGAATTAAAGGCTGGATTTCTTCTGGAACAGCACAGGAATATTATGAGCAAGGAGTAAAAGCTGCTTTAACTACTGTAATGGGTTACAATGCTGATTATGCCCATGGAATGGCAATTGATCAGGATTATATCGACAATTATTTTGCAGATGAAGCAGCGTTTAAAGCAACAACAACTGAGCAACTTGAACAGATATGGAGCCAACGTTATATCCTTAACTTCTTTCAAGATGCTCCGGGTAGTTTCTTTGAATACAGACGTACCGGTTATCCGGACTTCCCGATTAACCCTGAAACCAGTTTAAATGAAAATGATAAAAATGCGATACCAATGCGTTGGTTATACCCTGATTCAGAATCTACATATAACAGGGATAACCTAACCGAAGCACTAGACCGACAGTATGATGGCTATGATGAAATTAACAAACTTATGTGGTTGTTAAAATAACATTGACTTTAGTTTGTAGTTATTACCCTCAAGGAATTTTTACTCCTTGGGGGTTTTTATTTTCTACTTTAATTATAACTACCACAATGTATCTCCATAAATTTCCCCGAACTATGTCAATCTATTTTTATTAGATCTCTTTTTCACATTTTTGTAAACCTCATAATTTATTTTTTACCAATTCGTAATTTTTCATAGGATTATCTTTTATATAAATAACTGACATAAAACACAATATCTATTTTGGCGTAAGTCTTGTAAATTTTTATTGAATGTTTAACAAAAACGTGGTGGTTATGAAAGTGATTATGCCTGTCATAGACAATGAGAAAGAAAAGAATTTTATTGCCAACGGTTTTCTAAATTCTGAATATGTCTGCGTGTACAATAATGAAAGCCAAACTTATGAATGGCTTCCTATCGAGGATATCAGCCAACAAGCTGGTAATATGACCATTGAACTTAAGCAAAAAGGTATCAAAGCAGTAATTAGTAGCGATATTACATTCATGGCTTTAGGATTATTTGTAGAGAGTGGACTTAAAGTTTATAAAGCCAGAGGAAAAAGTGTTCAGGAGAATATTAAATTTTTACAGGACGAACAACTGGATCTATTCACTCCACTTGGTGCAATGAATAGTTCAAGCTGTAGTGGTTCATGCTCATCTTGTGGCACATCTTGTAATTAACCTTTTTAAAATTTTATGTTATGGAGTTAGAACAAATTACCTGGAGAAGATTTCTAAAAGAAGGAGATCAATACTTAAAAGCTGCCACACCTAAAAAAGAGAAAAGCCGTTTTAATAATGATATCAGGTATAATTTACTTTCTATGTCGTTGGAAGGATACATTATGGCCATATTAGATTTTCATAACGCTCTTCCTGATAATCATACGTATACTGACCTAATGAATGGTCTGGAAAGGGTAATGAAGGTTGACAAATCTCTAAAAGAACGTATTCTTAAATATGAAAATATACAATCAATATGTTCCATTGAAAAATACCACAGAACTCCACCAACAGATGAAGAATTAAGCGACCTTGATGGAGCAATTAGAGAAATAAAAAATTTAGCATACGACTCTATTCAACCACAAATTGAAATTTAACGATTATATTATGGATATTAAACAAACTTGGGAGAAGGTATTGGAATATGCAACAATGCCATTACACGGAACATTATCAAGAAAGCAAAGAAAAGGTGTTCAATTACAAATAAACGACGGTAAAATTTACGAAAATGCAACTATCTTCCTGGAAGAATCTGTTGTTTGGATTTCAGAATCAGAAGGAGGAAAAGTTAGTAATACTTATTATGATTGGGAAAAAATTGCCTCAATAAAGACAATTAGCATGGAAGAAAAAAAATAGGTTTTTATTAACCTATTTTTATTGACATCATATTTAATGATCCTGCAATTACCTTATCATTAAAAACTTTTATTTCTTCCTTATTCTGCTTCATTGCCAGTGAATAAAGTAAAGGTAGAAAGTGTTCAGGCGTTGGAATTGCTAAATCAAATGCTTTTCCCTGCGACCTGAACTTTATTAATGATTGATGATCGCCATCTAAAATATATTGTCTCATCCTGGTATTAGCTTCTATAGCCCAATCATAACCATATTCATCATCATTTAATCTGTTCCAGGCCACCATTCCAAGATTATGAATCATATTACCACTTCCTATAATTAGAATTCCTTTTTCACGAAGTGAGACCAATTCCCTGGCCAACTCAAAATGTTGCTCTGGTTTAATATAATAATCAAGACTTAACTCGATAACAGGAACATCAGCTTCAGGATATAAATGTCGAATTACGCTCCATGCACCATGATCAAGTCCCCATTTCTCATCTAAGCCAATATCTGTCTTTGATACTAATTTCTTTACTTCTCCAGCTAATTCCGGACTTCCCGGAGCAGGATACTGCACCTCAAATAATTCCCTGGAAAATCCCCCAAAATCATGAATCGTTTTAGGGTTTTGCATCGCCGTAACAAAAGTCCCCTTTGTTTCCCAATGAGCAGAAATACAGAGTACTGCATTAGGCCTTGGAATTGTTTTCTCAATTTCCCGAAAGCCTGCTACAAACTCATTCTCTTCAATAGCATTCATTGGGCTGCCATGTCCTAGAAACAACACAGGCATTCTCTCTGTGCTATCAAAATTTGTCGTTATTTTATTTAATTCATTAACCTTCATAGCAGATCCAATTAATGGCATTGCTGCCAATGTTTTTAAAAAGAATTTTCTGTTCATAAGGATTTATCATTGAAAAATTAACCTACTTGTTTCAACAACTGAATTTCAGCCATAATTTTTACTTCTTCGCCTACAAGTACGCCACCTGTTTCTAATGCTGCGTTCCATGTAAGTCCCCAATCTTTTCTGTTTAGCTTACCTGAGATAGAAAATCCAGCTTTTTCATTTCCCCATGGATCTTTGTTTACACCACCAAATTCAACATTTAATGTTACCTTGTTTGACTTATCTTTAATGGTAAGAACGCCCTCAAGTTTGTATTCATCATCATCAACTTTTTTAAATCCAGTACTCTCAAAAACTAAATCTTTGAAATTTTCTGCATCAAAAAAATCTGCACTTTTAAGATGGTTATCTCTATCGTTATCTTTTGTACTGATTGAGCTAGCATCTATAGTAGCTTTTACAGGAGCTGTAAAAATATCTTCTCCCTGTACCTCTACATTAAATTTTGTAAAAGCACCTTTTACATTTGAAATCATAAGATGTTTTACCTTAAATTCTATTTCACTGTGTGAAGGATCTAATGCCCAGGTTGTCTTTGTTTTGTTCATTGTTGTTGTATCCATTTTCTTGTTTTTTAATTATACTTTAAATTGACAATACAAAGATACAACCTACCACACCCCTTGTGGTTACACATTTCGGAAAAGGAGTTGTTAATTTAAGAAATTAAGGTCTTAATTTCTTTTCTAAAGTCTGAAGGAGTCTGTCCGGATTTCTTTTTAAACACATTTGTAAAGTGTGATTTCTCCTTGTACCCAAGCTCGAAGCCAATTTCCGAAATGGACATATTTGTTGACACCAACAAATTTTTAGCCTCAATTAGTTTTCGGGTTTCTACTATTTCCGAGACACTCTGCTGTAAAATATTCTGGCAGATTATATTAAGATTTCGAGAGGTCATAAATAATTTCTCTGCATAAAAGTCCACACTTTCTGAACGTCTAAAATTTTCTTCTAATATTTTAAGAAAATTTTTAAAGGTTATATTTTCAGTTTTTTGAAGTTCTTCATCTGGCTCATTTTTTTTTCTTTCCGCCTCTATCATTGTAAAAAGGGCACTCAGTAAATGCCTTACAATACCATAATCTGGATTATTTTGCCGTGCTTCTTCATCCATAAGGTTACAAAGAGTTTCAAGTCGCGAAAAACATCGATCCTTCCTTAATTCAATATTAGCCCTGTTATGATACAATGAATACAATTGAAACGTTGTTTCAGGTATAAATTCGCTTTTAAATCGAATAGCCCAAATCTGACATTTCCCATCTTTAACTTTTGGAACTACCTTATGAATTTTATTTCTGGCAACAAAACTAACAAAAGGTGCTTCCATCAACGTAGTTTTAAAATCAATAAAATGTTCTAAAATACCTTCAATACCAATCATTAATTCTTCGTAATCATGAGAATGAGGTTCATTCTCTGATGCAGCAATTTTATCAACTTCTATAGGAGTAACCTTATGAATACGAAAAATTTCATTCATGAGAAAAACATTAGCAGATCCTTAAAAAAATAACAGAATTAAAAGTATTAAGTTTTACTAAACTTTGACATAATTTTTATTTGAAAAAACCATCCATTAAGCTTTCTTTCTCATAACTTAAAAGTAGTGTCGCAAAAAAAATCAATGTAGCATAACTATATTGACAATAATTCTTTTTTTTCTAAAGAAAGACTTCCTTCTTTGTACCAGATAGTACCCTGATTAAACACTTTTAACATATTTGCGTATTAGTATTAAAGAAGTCTCTTTATGAAAGGATTGGTTGAGTTAGTTTTCGGAACATTTTTATTTTTCTCTGCTCATGGACAAGATTCTTATAATGCAATCATTGACTTAAAAAACATTTCTGAAGACAAGGCCACAGTAGAAATAATTGTTCCTAAGATAAATGAGAATACAGTTATATATCAATTGCCAGACATAACTCCCGGCTCATATGCATTGTATTATTATACTGATTACATAGACGATTTTAAAGCTTACTCCTATTCGGGGGAAAAACTTCCTGTTAATAAAACCAAGGAGGGAAAATACGTTATTAAAAAAGCCAAAGCATTAAAAAGAATATCATACAACGTTAATGACACGTGGGATGATTTATCCAGAAAATCAGATTATATTTTCCCTCCTGGAGGAACGCAAATTAATCCTGAAAAAATTTTTCTTATTAATCACTTTGGATTTCTTGGATTTTTAAAAAATTATGAAGATTATAATTATTCAATTACGTATGTAAAACCTCAAAACCTATATGCCTCTACACCATTAGAGCTCAATAGGCTAAACGACACAACTGATATACTAGAAAATGTAAGCTATACACTATTGGCCGATAATCCTGTCTTTTATACAAATCCTGACACACTAAGCTTTTTGATTGATAAAACAAAAATCAATATTACATCTTATTCTCCCAATAAAATTATTACCACTAATTATCTTAAACCAATTATTGAACAAGTTAGTAAGACTATAAAGGACTTCTTTGGTGAAATTCCTATTCCCGAATATTCTTTTTATTTCTATTTTGCAGGATTTCAAGAAACCGATATTACAAAAAATGAGATGTACGGTGCACTTGAACATAAGACCAGCAGTGTTTATTTTCTTCCTGAGATGCCTATCGGAGAATTCTTACGAAATACGATACTAGAAATAGCAACGCACGAATTTTTGCATATAACAACACCTTTAAACCTTCACAGCAAAGAAATTGAAAATTTCAACTATTATAAACCGGTTCTATCCTCTCATTTATGGATGTACGAAGGAGTCATTGAGTATCTGTCAATGTGGCTACTCTATACTGATTCCCTGATTTCAAAAGACGATTTCATACTTGAACTACGCCATAAAATGATTCAGGCAGAAAAATACAAAGACGTCTCTTTTACTGAAATGAGCAAAAAAATCACCCAGGAACCTTATCTCGATATGTATAATAATGTTTACAATAAAGGCGCTCTAATAGCTTTTCTTCTTGATATTGAAATTAATAAACTAACCAATGGAGAAAAAAACCTTCAAAATATCTTACTTGAACTTTATGAAAAATATAATTCAACACCCTTTGAAGATGATTTATTAATTGATGAGATAGTCTCGATGGTCTCTCCTGAGTTAAAACCTTTTTTTACTGATTATGTAATCGGAAATAAACCTTTACCATTATCCAATTATTTAGAAGAAATTGGTTGGCAACATGAAAAAATAAAAAAAGAAACGCAGTTTACTTTTGGAAAAGTTAATCTTACATTTAGTTCTGAATATGATGCCCTGATTACTGAAGAATGTAATCCAAATCAAAATATGTTTCACTTTGAAGGTGGCGAAAGAATTAAATTAGTTAATGGTAAAGAAGTTACTGTAAACAATTTTAAAGAATTAAGTGATCTTATTATTAGTCCTTCTACGGAGGAACCTATCTCCCTGGAAGTTGAAAAAAATGAAAAAACACTAAACCTGGAAGGGCAACCTCTTCTAATGCCAGCATTTGAACAACATACAATTACAGAGAATATAAAAAAGAATTCAGATCAAGAAAAACTAAATGATTTAGTTTTTTCAAAAAAGAAATCCCTCTAATTTTCTACTAAAAAAATTCTCGCCCATTGATAGATTAAGAATTTTATCATTAATCCTAATAGATATTAACAATAAAAATAAAACCCTGTTAATAAAATAAAGGCTAATAAGTGGTAATAGAACACAAAATTTTAAAACTTTGAGTAAAGCATAGTAAAAAATAACATGGAAAAATTCTTAGACATTACTGAAAAATTTGTTGATACTACAGATTGGCCTAAAACAGCAAAAGCTAAAATTGCAAGAGGTAAAATTTTTAATGAGTCCAAGAAACATCTTGTATTTGATGCAGTAAGGGTTGCAAACAAAAGAAAAGGCCGTTTTGAATACGACCTCTATTTAAATGATGATATTTATTTAGCTGGGGTAAATCCTCTTTTTCTTGACTTGCAATTATAAAATTGCATCGATAGAGATCATGTTAAAATTAAGCTGAAGGTTTTCTTTATACTCCTTCCCTATATCTAACATATCTTCATCGTCAGTTTCATAATACCAGGAAACTTTTACATCACTTTGATCGGAAGTTATTTTATCCAGCTTCATTAGAATTTCGTAAATAACTTTTGAAGAAGCTGTATTAAAATATTCTAACTGAAATACAACAGAAGTTTCTTTTGCAGGACTTTGTAGGTATTCATCAATCCATTTTATTACGGGTTGATAAAAAGAATTAACATCTTCGGGTAAAGAACGCCCTTTGAATTCTATTAATCCTGTTTCAACATCCATGTTCACCTCTGGTGTTTCATTACCTTCAACAATGTTCAAATTTTGCATGATAAAGTATATTTGTATCCGAAAGATAGAAACATTTCTAAATACTTCTTAGTATTTATGCAATAATTTTTCGATTTATAAATAAAAAAATGTAATGAAAGCATCTGTGATTAATCGCTTTGGAGATAGCGATGTGTTTGAGATTCAGGATATCGAAAAACCTTCCCCTGGAAAAAATGAAGTGTTAATAGAAGTTTATGCGTCAAGTATTAACCCGGTTGATTACAAAATGCGAAACGGAAACTGGAAATTTATTTTCGGTTCTAACTTCCCGATTGTACTCGGATTTGATGTTGCCGGAAAAGTTGTAGAATGTGGGGCATCTATTACTAAATTTAAAGTTGGAGATGAAGTATGGGGACGAATAACCAATAAATACGGAGGTGCTTATGCAGAATATGCTTTAGCTAAAGAAATGGTTATTACAAAAAAACCAACAAACCTAAATTTTATAGATGCGGCTTCCATCCCACTGGCTGCAGGGACTGCTCTTCAATCTTTACGGGACTATGGAAAAATAGAAAAAGGGAAACAGGTGTTAATAAACGGAGCAACCGGAGGAGTAGGTCAATTTGCTGTCCAAATCGCAAAACTTTTTGGCGCTGAGGTTACAGCAGTTTCTTCGTCTTATCGTGTTGATTTTATTAAAAAGTTAAAACCTGACCATTGGATTGATTATAACAAAGAAGATTTCACAACACATCATAATAAATATGATATCATTTTTGATGTTGCCGGCAAAGAATCTTTTATGACAACAAACAAAGCATTGAAGAAAAAAGGAATCTATATAACTACTTTACCCAGACCCAAAGTCCTTAAGCACAAATTATATTCAATACTTACCGCTGGCAAAAGAGTCAAAACCTTTTTTATGAAACCTAATGCAAAGGATCTTGCATTTTTAAAAGAAAAGGTTGAAAATGGAGAACTTTTACCTTATGTTGACTCTGTATTTAAATTAGAAGAAATGGGGAAAGCGCATGAATATGCAGAAAAGGCACATTTAAAAGGAAAAGTAGTAATTCAAATAAAAGATAAATAAACGGTCTGAATAATTAGAAAGGTCATTTTTTCAAAGGTGACAATAAATTAACTTGCAAAAAAAATATCATGGAATTTGGTTTGTCTGACCTTGCAAAAGCATCACTAATACCTTCTGCCGTAAATCAACTTACTGCTGAATTTGCAGAAGATTTCAGAGAAGGAGTTGATATAAACCTTGGTGTAGGATATGTAAACGACAAAACAATTCCTATTAAAGCCATTAATAATGCCTACCAGGAAATTATTTCCCAACCCGAAAAATACAGAAACGCACTTAATTATGGTGGTTCCGACGGTTCTCCAAACCTTCGAAAATCAATTAAAAATTATTACCTCCGTTTTAAATTAGGAGAATTAACAGAACAAGATTTTAATAACCGAAAAATTTTAATCGGTGCAAATGGTGCAACCAGCATTCTTGACTCTTTTTCTGATTTATTACAACCAGGAATTGTTATTACTGCTGATCCCTATTATTATATTTATACAGAAACCCTAGAAAGAAAAAAATTTGAACTGTTAACGATTCCTGAAGAAAATGATGGTATTAATATTGAACTTTTAAGAAAGGCAATAGAAAATATTGACCTTAACAAAATTAGCCTTTTTTATATTGTAACCGTTAACAACCCTTCAACCACTATTTTATCAAATAAAAAAAGAAAAGCCATTGTAGAAATTGCAGAAGAAATTTCTAAAAAAACAGGTAAGCTAATTCCGGTTATTTTTGATAAAGCTTATGAAGATATTATACATAATCCTGAAGTAGAAAAACCCATATCAGGCATTAAGTTCGATAAACTAAATCATGTTTTTGAGATAGGAACGCTTTCAAAGATCCTTGCACCTGCTTTACGAATTGGTTATGTTATTTGCCCAAATAATTTATTTGCCGAAACATTAACACAGCGCACTTCCGATATTGGATTTAGCTCATCCCTTATTAACCAGGAAATTGGAAGCTGGTTACTGGATAATTATATTCACATTCAAAAAGAAACGGTAAATAAAGGATACCAGCAAAAAGCAAGCTTTATTAAAAATCAGCTAGAAATGTATTTGAGTGAGTACTTAGAATACTATACTGGTGGCGATGCAGCTTTTTATTTTTACCTTACTTTTAAAGAAATAAGAACAGATAAAGGCTCTGATTTTTTCAATTACCTTTCCAGAATTACAGGAATCCCTGAAATTGATGGAATAAAAGAAAAAAATCCCAGACTGATCTATATTCCCGGAACCATTTGTAGTAACGATAAAAAAGCGAATTATCAGCTTCGTCTTTCTTATGGTTTTGAAGAACCCGAAATATTTGAGAAAGCAATTAAGTTGATGGTTGAAGCATGTAAATATGCTAAGAAGGCTACTTAATGAATATTGAAATCCAGAAAGGAAAATAGAATATCATTGATGTTTGTTATATTTGGCAGATGATTAAAATATTAAAGATAAGATCATTCAGGATGGTTAAAATTATGATTTTTGGACTCTGTTTAACCATGCCGGTTATTTCATTTGGGCAAGAATCTTATTCAAAAGTTAATAATCCCCAGGCAGAAATAGCAAAGTTGATGGCTGCCAATAAAAATGTATCAACTATTTCATGTGATTTTGTTCAGGAGAAAGAGTTATCTGTTTTATCGGAGACAATTACTTCTGAAGGAATTTTCCTTTTAAAAGACGACGATAAATTATTATGGGAATATCATACACCTTATTTCTATAAAGTTGTAATAAATGGCGATCGTATGGAGATTGATGATTCCGATTCTAAAATGAGCTTTGACACCCGATCCAACCGAATGTTTCGTGAAATCAGCGATATCATTATAAAAAGTGTAAATGGTAAAATTATTTCTGATAATACAGCTTTTGAAACAGAACTTTTTGAAAATAATAAGGAACTACTTGTTCAGATGAAACCAAAAACTAAAGAGCTGGGTAAGCTATTCAATAAGATAATCCTTCATATCAGCAAAAGCAACTATCTTGTTTCCCAAATCGAAATGCTGGAAGAACAGGGTGATGTAACAACAATCTTTTTTAAAAAGCAAAAGCTTAATGAGCCGGTTGAGACTAGTTTGTTTGATATTCATTAGCCTGTTTTTAGGGTCGTGTATGCAAGGACTGTTACAAATAGAAAAACAGGACTTTGCAAGCTTACCTTCACTGATATCCCTTTCCGAAACATCGTTAAAATTTAAAGCTGAACTAACTATTTACGATATCTCTTTATCCGGGATTATGATTGCAAAAAAAGGAAACAAAGGGGATGTGTTTGTAACGTTTGTCAATGAATTTGGCTTAAAATATTTTGATGCTCATCTAGATGCCCCTGATACAAAAATGATTTACTGCATCAAACCCCTTGACAAAAGAAAATTTACAAATGTAGTATTACACGATCTATCTATCTTTTTCCTCCCTTCTGCTAACGAAGGAGCCAATAAAAAAAATTACTCGCTGAATAATTTTTCCTATCATTACTCAAAGCTTGAAAATAAAAAAGAACAAATAGAAGAATACAAAAAAAAGAAATTAGTAAGTATATATTTGCAGGAATCAAATGAAGAATATAAAGTTACGCATCCTGACATAAGAATTAAAATTTCATTAAAACTCATTTAATCTCGTTATGCTTTTAGAAGGATTTTACACTGTTTTATCACATACTGCGAACGAAACAGGTTTTTGTGCAACTATCAGTTTAAATAAAGAACACAAAATCTACAAAGCACATTTCCCGGGAAATGCAATTACTCCGGGGGCTTGTATTGTTCAGATATTAAAAGACCTGATGTGCTTACATTTTGATAAAAAATATTCGTTTAATCCAATATCAAATGTTAAATTTTTAAATGTGTTAAAACCTGAAGAAACTACAGAAGTTACATACAATATAAAATACCGATTTGATAAAAGAAAAATAAAGGTAGATGCGATAGTTGCTGATGAAGATAAAACTTATGCTAAAATAAGTGGTTTTTTTAACGAACTCTAACTGATGACAGCTTCGGAAACCAGATTATTGTTTGATAAATTAAAATGTTGCGTCGTTATTCCCACGTACAATAATCAGGGGACATTGCAGGATGTTATTAACGATGTAAAGCAATACACCGGAAACCTGATGGTGGTCAATGATGGATCTACAGACTCTACTTCAGAAATATTAGAACAGAATAAAGAGTGTCACATCGTACAATACACTCCAAATAGGGGAAAAGGTTATGCAATAAAAAAAGCATTTAAAAAAGCATTCCTGCTTGGGTATGATTATGTGATAACTATTGATGCCGATGGCCAGCACTATGCCAGCGATTTGATAACTCTTGCCGAGAAATTAAAGGAAACTCCTGATACAATTTTGATAGGAAGCCGTGGATTAAAACACAAGAACATGGCTTCGGGCAGTACGTTTGCTAATAAATTTTCTAATTTTTGGGTGTTGATTGAAACGGGCACGAAGTTACCTGATACTCAATCAGGATACAGGTTGTACCCTATCTGGAAAATGAAAAGTATCCGCTTCTTTTCTACACGGTACGAGTTTGAAATTGAAATCCTTGTACGTTGTTTATGGCGAGGGATAAAGATTGTTCCGGTTCCCGTATCAGTATATTACTCGCCAAAAGAGCTTCGGGTTTCACATTTTCGTCCCTCCCGGGATTTTATGCGGATAAGCGTCCTAAACACTCTTTTGGTTCCATTGGCCATAGTCTACGGGCTTCCTTCAGTCCTTATTCATAAATTGTTATCTCTAAATAAGAAAGTGTAAATGGGATCATTTTTTATCTATATTTTCTCCTTTTTTCAAAAACGAAAGCTATTGTTTTGGTTATCAATAATAGCTGTTTTCGTAATTATTGCTTTTTGGGGAATGAAAATCAGCCTGGAAGAAGATATTTCGAAATTCCTTCCCAAAAATCCTGAAATAAATGAAATTACAACCACCTTCTCTGAAATAGATATCAGTGAAAAAATAATTATTAATGTATCCCTAGCAGACACATCGGGAATTGCTCCTGACAGCCTGGTAAACTGGGCAGGGGTTTTAATCGATTCAATGAAACAGTTGTCTCCAGATTTGATTTCCGCAATAAAATTTAAGGTTGATGACGGTCAAATAATGGAGATGTGGGACTTTATCTATCAATCATTACCTTACCTGCTTGAAGAATCGGATTATCAAAAAATTGATTCTATACTTAATTTCAATAGTATTTCAGAAATAGTAAAAGCGAACAAAAAGATACTTACATCACCGGCCGGATTGGTTTTGAAAAAAAGTGTAGTTAAAGATCCGCTTCACCTGGCGAACATCATATTAGAAAAATTTAACCGCTTAAGCTTACAGGACAATTATTCACTTTTTGATGGCTGCATTATCACTACCGATCGTAAAAATCTCTTACTCTTTGTTGAGGCTGCTCATCCTGTAAACGCTACATCTGAAAATCAAACTTTAATTGACAGCCTGGATAACGTAATAAATATTATTAAAAGCTCTTCAGGAAATTTAATTGACATCCAGTATTTTGGTGGAGTCCCGATAGCTGTAAGTAATGCCAGCCAGATAAAAAAGGATAGCTACATCACTTCAATTATAGCTATTGTATTAATTTTTATACTGTTAAGTCTTTATTTTCAAAGAAAAAGTACGGCTATTTATTTAATTGTCCCGGTTTTGTTTGGCGTTTTATTCTCATTAGCACTAATGTATTTAATAAAAACACAAATTTCTGCTATTGCCATTGGTGCTGCTTCTGTAGTTTTAGGGATAGCCATTGATTATTCTTTACACTTCCTTACACATTATCAGCATGTCCGTTCTGTAAAACAAACATTAAAAGATATCTCAACGCCAATGATAGTTGGCAGTCTGACAACCATTGGAGCCTTTTTAAGCCTGTTGTTTGTTAGTGCAGAGGCATTACAGGATTTCGGTTTATTTTCAGCCTTTACGCTGATTGGCACCATCTTTTTCGTATTGATTGTTTTACCCCAATGGTACAGCAAAGTAAGGGTGAAAGGAGAGCATAAAACTATTTTTATCGATAAAATTGCGTCTTTACATCCTGAAAAAAACAAATACATTTTAATCGCAATTGTTGTTATTACAATTTTTCTGGCATTCCATGCACGCAACATTGGGTTCGACAGTAATTTTTCATCCATAAACTACATATCACCGCAATTATCTCAGGCCCATCAGAAATTGGCAAGATTTACTGATATTGATAACAACACGGTTTATTGTATTGCCAAAGGGAATGATTTAAATCAGGCACTTGAAAATCATGAAAAGGCTGTAACAGCTATGCAGGGAATGAAAGAGAAAAATGAAATTACTTCCTATTCAGGGATTAACAATCTCCTCCCCTCAGAAAAATTACAGCTTAAACGCATAGATATCTGGAATGATTTCTGGGCAGAACGGAAAGACAAGCTTTTTGAAATGCTCGATGCGGCAGGAACCGAAAATGGTTTTAGACAATCGGCTTTTGATCCTTTCCAATCGTTGATCAATGACACATATACAGTCCAGCAAGTTAAATATTTCCAGCCTGTCATAAATACGTTTTTTAGCGATTTCATAACTATTAAACCGGGCGAATCAATGGTTTATTCAATCCTAAAAACAAATAACGCCGGTGATGATAGTATTGTAAAAGCATTCTCTGGCTTCAAGGGAATTGTTATTTATGACCAGTATTATCTTTCAAAAACTTTGGTAAAACTACTTTCTTCCGATTTTAATTTTGTCCTGTTTTTCTGTGGATTACTCGTTTTCGTTTTTCTTACCTTTTGTTTTGGACGGATAGAAATGAGTGTCATCTCCTTTATTCCTATGCTGATTGGATGGATATGGATATTGGGGTTGATGAGCCTGTTTGGCATGAAATTTAACATCATCAACATTATTATCTCCACCTTTATTTTTGGACTTGGTGACGATTTCAGCATTTTTATGACGGAAGGGCTAATGCAGGAATATTCCTATAAACGTAAAACGCTAAATTCCTATAAAACGGCAATGTTATTGGCTGCTATTACTATGATCATCGGTATCGGTGTATTGGTGTTTGCCAAGCATCCTGCAATGAAATCACTGGGAGCAGTTACCTTAATCGGTATGGTTACAGTAGTGGTTTTATCTTATACCATATCCCCTTTTTTATTCAGATGGCTAACGATAAAATCGGGAAAAATGCGCCCAACTCCATTAACTTTTCGTAACCTGTTAAAATCAATTTATTCTTTTCTGGTTTTTCTGATTGGCAGCATTATATTGAACCTGATTGGGATTGTAATGTTTGCCGGAAGAAAAAATATTAACGCAAAACAAAAACTTAAATACCATAAAATACTTCGTTTTGTTACCGGTTTTGTTGTTAAATATATGCCGGGCGTTAACACTGAAGTAATAAACGAGACCAATGAAAATTTCGAAAAACCGGCAGTGATTATTTGCAACCATCAGTCACACATTGATTTGGTGCTTACCATGATGTTAACCCCTAAGATAATAATCCTAACAAACCAGTGGGTATGGAATTCACCTTTTTATGGAAGAATTATTAAATATCTTGATTTTTACCCTGTTGCCTCAGGTATTGAAGAAAGCGTTGATATGTTGGGAGAAAAAATAAAAGAAGGTTATTCCATATTGATTTTTCCTGAAGGCACAAGGTCGGTTGATTGTTCCATTAACCGTTTCCACAAAGGGGCTTTCTATCTGGCCGAAAAATTTGGTGTTGATATTCTTCCTTTAATGCTCCATGGAGCAGGTCACAGGGTTACCAAAGGAGAACTGGTGTTAAAGCCCGGAAAAATAAGGGTGACTATTTTACCCAGAATTAATCCTGATGATATTTCTTATGGAGAAACATATTCTAAAAGGGCTAAATGGGTTCGTAGAATGTATAGAGAAAAATACGAATCAATAGCTAACGAGATGTTTACACCTGATTATTTCAGGCACAATATTATCGACAGTTATATTTATAAAGGAACAACATCCGAATGGTACGCACGCTTATCGTTAAAAACAAATAATTCTTATAATGCCATTATTTCCAGGATAACAGATTCTGGCAACCATCTCGATTTATCGTGCGGAAAAGGTGTTTTCCCCTTGTTACTTTCAATGGTAAAAAGAAATAAATCAATTGTTGCTTTTGATGACGACCAGGAAGACATCCTTTTTGCACAGACAATTTTAACAAAACCGGAAACTGTTGAATTTATAAGTACCTTAGATAGTATTGAAGGGAAAAAATTTAATACAGTAACCCTGATCAACCAACTTAAGTTTATTGATGCTGAAACACAACAAAAAATTATTGCGACAGCACTTGAGCATTTGGAAAATGGTGGTAAACTAATTATAGGGGAAAAAACTAATATAAAAAGAATTGACAAAACACTTGCAAGACTAAACAGAAAAGGGTCAAAAGCTTTCCCTGTGAATTTTGATGCATTAGTAATGAAGCTTAAGGATAATGTGGGCGAAGTGTTACGATTCAATGAGAAAGGGATGGAAATAATAGAGGTTTATAAATAAATATATAAAGGCTTAGGGAACTTTCATCGGGCATTTTCTTAATGGAAAAAAGAAAAAATAATGAAATATGATGTAGTAATAGTTGGTAGTGGCCTCGGTGGTTTGTTGTGTGGCTACATCCTTTCTAAAAACGGGATGAAGGTGGCCATTTTTGAAAAACACTATCAGCCCGGCGGATGCCTTCAGTCTTTTTCACGCAAAGGTACTTCCTTTGACACGGGGATGCATTATATCGGGGGAGTTGAAGAAGGGCAAGAACTTCACCTGTTTCTGAAGTATTTTAATTTATTCGGTAATATTAAACTCCAAAAACTTAATGAGGATGGGTTCGATCATTTTCTGCTCAAAGGTAAAGAATACCGCTATGGTATGGGAGCCGATCGTTTTATTGATGTGCTGGCAACGAACTTCCCTTCAGAAAAAGAATCTTTAAAAAAATATATTGATGCAATTCGTAATGTTGCCCAGCATTCCTTTGTTAATAACATGAAAAAAAATGGCCTTTCAAAATTATTCCCGCCAGAATTCATTACTACGCCTGTGCGTCAATTTTTAGAATCCACTACTGATAATAAATTACTGCAAAATGTATTAGCAGCCAACAACCCATTGTATGCGGGTCACCTTGATAAAACTTCCATGTATGTACATTCTTTGGTTACTAATACCTACATCAATAGCGCTTACCGTATTGTTGATGGAAGCGATACCATAACAGATGCATTAACTAAATCAATTAAAAGTTTTGGTGGCGAAATTTTCCTGAATTCAGAAGTAACAAGCTTTGAAGTAGGTGACAAACAGATGGAAGCCGTGATCATTAATGGCAAAGAAAGGCTTGAAGCCGATTATATTATCTCCGCAATACATCCGCAGGCAACCCTCGAGAGAATTGGAGATACTCCTTTGTTCCGTAAGGCTTTTCGAACAAGGATTAAGGAATTAAAAAATACAATTTCGAATTTTACTGTTTATATCAAGTTTAAGAAGGATTGTTATAGGTACGCCAATTACAATCTATATTATTACAGAAATGAAAATGTATGGGATTCGTTTACCTATACCGAAAACGACTGGCCAAAAAGTTTTTTGTTTATGCACCAAGCGCGCTCAAACGATAGTTCTGGTTATGCCGACAGTGCCATAGTGATTGCCTACATGAATTTTGAAGATGTTATAAAATGGAGTGATACCACAGTTGGGAAACGCGGGCATGAGTACCTTGATTTCAAAAAACGTAAAGCAGAAAAATTGTTACAGGAATTGGAAATCTGTTGTCCGGGAATAAACAGCTGCATAGAAACTTATTATACCTCATCGCCGCTAACCTACCGCGATTACACAGCTACTACGGACGGCTCAATGTATGGTGTATTACGCGATTGTAGCATGTCTTCTCAACTAATGGTTACCCAAAAGACTAAAATCCCCAATCTCTTCTTTTCAGGTCAAAATATTAATGCACATGGTATGCTGGGTGTGGCAGTTGGCTCTGTTATTACCTGTTCCGAGTTAATCGGTTCCGAGAATCTGATAAATCAGTTAAGGAATTCCTGATGTGCATTATTATATTACTTTTGCTGCTCAATGGGTAAGAAGTACGATGTTTTGATAATTGGGAGTGGTTTGGGGGGTCTCACCTGCGGCAGTATCTTAAGCAAAGAAGGATACAAGGTTGGTATACTTGAACAAAACGCTCAACTTGGAGGGAGCCTGCAAAACTTCAGGAGAAATGGTGAAGTTTTTGATACCGGAATGCATTATGTAGGAGGATTTGATAAAGGACAGTCACTCTGGAAAATATATTCGTATTTAGGTATCTACCATAAATTAAAATTACAGTCCCTTCACCCGGAACACTTCGATTTAATCCATATCGGAAGCGACAATATTAAATATCCCTTTGGCCTGGGATATGAAAAATTTGTAAAAAACCTTTCCGATATATTCCCGGAAGAAAAGTCAAATATTGAACAATATGCCAGCTCTATTCAGGCTATTTGTAAAAGATTTCACTTATACTCGTTGGAAGCAGATGATGGCAGTAGCCATATGACCGATGAGTACTCAACCATTAGTGTAGGGGCATTTATTGATTCAATAACAAGCAACGAGAAGTTGCGTACTATACTTGCTGGAAATAATATGCTATATGCCGGGGAAAGATATGAGACACCAGTCTTTGTCCATGCATTGATCAGTAATACGTTTATAACAGGCGCAAAATATTTTATTGATGGTTCGCAGCAATTGGCAGACGAAATGGTTGAACTAATCCGGGGCTACGGTGGCGAACTATTTACCAAAAGCAAAGTAGTTCACATTGAAGCGGCTGATAAAATGGTTCAATGGGTTGAAACTGCTGATGGAAAAAAATATAGTGCAGATACTTATATCTCTTCTGTTCACCCGTCGGTTACACTTGATATGATTGAAGATACCCAAATTCAGAAATCGTTTCGTAAACGGATTAAGGCTATTAAAAATACTACCTCTAGTTTTTCTCTTTTTATCAAATTTAAAAAAGAACAATTTAAATGTCTGGGATATAATTATTACTACTCAAAAGATTATCAGTCAATATGGGAAATGACCCGATATGATCTTGAAAAAGAATGGCCAAAAGGTTTTATGATGCTGACACCCCCACATTCTGATTCGCCAGAATACGCAAAAACGGCAATCGTTAATGTTTTAATGAGTTATGATGACGTAAAGCAATGGGAAAACACAAAAATTGGCCAACGTGGTGCGGAATATAATCAGTTTAAGAAAAATTGTGCCGAGCGCATAATAAATATGATTGAAAAATGCATACCCGGTTTTGAAGATGCTATAGAATCTGTTTTTTCTGCTACTCCCTTAACAATAGGCAATTATACCGGCTCAAAAGAAGGAAGTCTTTACGGGAAACAGAAAAGCATTAATGAAATGGTTACATCCTACATTTCTCCACGAACAAAACTGGGTAATCTGCTCTTTACCGGCCAAAACCTGAATATGCATGGTATCCTTGGTGTGCCGTTGACAGCCGTTCAAACCTGTGGCGAATTAATTGGTTTGAACACACTGATTAATAAAATCAACAACGAAGCTAATTCGGCATGTTTCTAAAAATCTATCATTCTATTTTATATGAAAAAGCCTCTTAATTTTAAGAAATTTCTAAATGTTATTATTATAGTTGTTAATAAGAGTTAAGGATCTTATTTTTGGAAAATAATATATACTTAATCCTACAGGAATTTTATGAGTTTTCATTGGACCATTACTTTTCATGTTACTGACGTCATTTTTTAAGAACAATCCAGGAATCATGTTAATCTTTATCCATTCATTGGCTCAAATATTTGTTGATGGTTTAAGGTGTATTATAGAATAAAATAATGTTTTAAATAACATTTATAAGATAACGGGAATACTTTTGTAATTTAAATTTTATCGCATTTAATATTGATTAATAATGAAATTTAAGCTTATATACCCAAAGTGGACAAAATTGGAAGGGCAAACCACTTTTAATTTACCACCCCACGGGCCGGTGGTATTTGCTGCAGCATTACCTGAATATGTTGACGTTTCATTTACCGATGAAAATGTCCAGGAAATTGATTTCAACGAGGAGTGTGATTTTGTTGGTATTTCAATGATGCTTAGCACCCAGGTCAATAGAGGATGGCAGATTGCAAAAGAATTTAGAGAAAGGGGAAAGAAAGTAATTTTCGGGGGTATCTCAACCATGCTCCATGCCAAAGAAACAATGGAACATGCTGATTCTGTATTTCTGGGAGAAGCCGAAGGATACATGGAACAGGTTTTTGATGATTTCAGAAAAAATAACCTTCAGAAAGTATATAACTTCATGAATAAATTACCCGACATAAATCTTGTCGGTACAGCAAGAAGGGATATCCTCGACCGCTCATTATATAATCATAAAGGCGTTCAAATGGTTGATCTTTTCCATGCTTCACGGGGTTGCCGATTTTCTTGTTATCCCTGTGCTGTAGCATATCTGGGTAGTAGGCAATTCAGGCCTCGCCCCATAGAAAAATCAATAGCAGAACTGGAAGCCATCGACAATAACCGTATTTTTATTGTTGACAATTCATTGGCACAAAATACGGAATGGGAAATGGATTTGTTTAGAGAGATGATCCCGCTAAAAAAGAAATTTATCAGCCACACCATTGAAGACGACCCAAAAGTACTTGACCTTGCTGCACAGGCTGGTGCCTGGTATGTTTATCAGGCTGTGTTCGATACTTCTAATTATATTAAAGAACGGGTGAAACGTTATCATGATTACGGTATAGGTGTAGAAGGGACTATTTTACTCGGGCTTGATAATCAAACTGAGGATGATATTAAACGTCTGATCGATTTCTTGCTGGAGATTAATCTTGACCTGGCTGAGTTTACAGTCTTGGCTCCATTCCCACACACCAAGGCTTATAATGATTTGATGAAGGAAGGACGTATTTTTGATTACAACTGGGATCATTACAATGCAGGAAAGGTGGTATATCAGCCAAAACATATGAGCCCTGAACGTTTACAGGAATTATACCAATACGCATGGGATACTTTCTATAAGGATGAATCGCAGGAACAAAAAATGTTTAAACTGTTTACCAATGTGATGATACGCGAAATGTCCGATGGAACATTTCGCCCTCGTGACAGAAAATTGGCCAATCAGAGTTTTGGTAAGAAAGTAGTCAGAAATATTCAAACTGCCTAAGTAAATCGAAAAATGAAAGCTTCTTTGGATTATATTGATACAACTTTCGACTTTGAAGGAGATTGGGGGGTTGAATCAAAATGCGGACTAAAAATTATTAAGGGAAAACAAAAAAATATTGTTATTACCAGTGAATTACCTGATAATCCGGGTACACAAATCACATCAGTTAGTTCTGATCTGGCTCGTCAGGTATGTGAACATCACCATATTCAACCTGAAAGTATATTATATATTGAGCATACCCCGGATATGAATTCGAAACTCTCTTTCTATGGAGAAACCTTTTTTAGAGTTGATTTTGATCTTAATGAAGGTAAATTCGCATCACCTAAATGGGAAAAATTAACCCGCCAACAGGTTGATGAATTGATAGACTCAATAAAATAAGTATGGCCGGTTTTATTCCAGAAATAGAGTTACAGGATTCTAAAACGATAAAGAAGTTTCAGGAGAAAAAATTAGAGGAACATCTAAAATATTTAAAACCCAATTCAAAATATTATTCTTCTCTGTTTAAGCAAGAGAAAATTGATCTTGAAAAAGTTAAGACACTGGAGGACTTAACATGTATTCCGGTTACTGAAAAAAAGGATTTACAGGAACGTAACAGTGACTTTATTTGTGTTAATGAAGATAAAATAATTGATTATATAACAACCTCAGGAACGTTAGGCGATCCGGTCACTTTTGCCATGACTGATAAAGATCTGGAAAGGCTGGCATATAACGAATTTATATCTTTTGCTTGTACAGGCGGTCATGCTGGTGTAAAATATCAGTTGATGACTACTATTGACAAACGCTTTATGGCAGGCCTGGCTTATTTCCTTGGAATACGAAAAATGGGTGCCGGTATTATCCGTGTGGGAAACGGTATTCCCGAGTTGCAATGGGATACTATTAACCGCATGTCCCCCGATGCCATTATCTGCGTTCCTTCGTTTATCCTTAAGATAATTGAGTATGCCGAGAAACATGGAATCGATTATAAAAACTCATCCGTTAAAAAAGCAATATGTATTGGAGAAAACCTGAGGAATGACGAATTTGAATTAAACACTTTAGGGCAACGTATCAAAAGCAAATGGGATATCGATTTATATTCTACGTATGCTTCTACTGAAATGGCAACAACTTTTGCTGAATGCTATGCCCACAAAGGAGGACATCATCACCCGGAATTGATTATTACAGAACTGCTGGATGAGGACAATAATCCTGTTCCAGAAGGTGAAATAGGTGAGTTGGTTATTACTACTTTAGGAGTAGAAGGTATGCCATTGCTTCGTTTTAAGACAGGTGACATATGTCGTTTTCACACAGAGCCATGTAGTTGTGGCCGGAAGACAGCGCGAATCAGTCCTATAATCGGGAGGAAAAACCAAATGATAAAATACAAGGGGACAACGCTCTATCCTCCTATGATCTTTGATGTTTTGAATAATCTGGAAGATGTAAAAAATTACATTGTTGAGGTTGGGTCTAATGATTACGGAACCGATAATATTAAAGTAACCATAGGATGTACAAAACCCAGTGAAGATTTCGAAAAAGAAATAAAAGATAATTTCAGGGCAAAATTAAGGGTTGCCCCTGAAATCCAATTTTTGGGGATTGATGAAATAGCCAAAAGACATTTCCCGAATGGTAACAGAAAACCACTCAATTTTATTGATAATCGAAAAATAAAAAATGAGCATAACTCGATTTGATGACATTCGTCCGTATTATGACCATGAGGTAAAAGAAGCAATGCAGCGAATTGCTGAGAATCCCTTATTAGATGTAGTCAGACAAAAAATATTTCCACAGCTCCCTCTTGAAGTATTAAAAGATAAAGTAAAAAATACCAGAAGTACATACGAATTTCAAACTACGTTTATGTATATGGCCATGAATACAATTTTGGCTGAAACTACTCTGGGTTGTACTACATCGGGTTTTGAGAGGATAAAACCAAAAGGGGCGCACATTTTTCTGGCCAATCACCGGGATATTATTCTTGACTCCGGTATTCTCCAGGTAAAACTGCATGATTTTGGTTTAGAATGTTCAGAAATGTCGTTTGGCAGCAATCTAATGATGAATGAATTTGTAGTTGATATTGGTAAGTCAAATAAAATGTATAAAACCATCAGGGCTACCAATAAAAAAGAACTGATAGAAAATTCAAGGCACTTGTCAGATTATTTGCGCCATACAATAACAGAGAAGCACAGTTCAACCTGGATTGCACATCGTAACGGACGTTCCAAAGATGGTGACGATCGAACAGAACCTGGCTTGCTTCGAATGTTGTCTATGTCAGGAGGAAAGGATTTTATTTCCTGCTTTTTAGAATTGAATATAACCCCGATAAGCGTTTCGTATGAATACGAACCTTGCACGGTTGAAAAAATCAGAGAGATTTACATCTCATCGAAAATGCCATATGTAAAAGCACCCGGAGAAGACCTGAAAAGTATTATTAGTGGTGTTCAGGGATACAAAGGGGGAATGCATCTGGCGATAGGACAAACTGTTTCGAAAGAAATGCTGGAAGAGGCCAATTCATTTGTTGGAAGCAAAAAATACTTGCAGTTAGCAGCACTTATCGATCGTGAGATTTTCAAAAACTATAAGTTATGGAAAACTAATTTTATGGCCTACGATATCCTGATGAAGAGCGGAGAATATTCAGAGAAATACAGCCAAGAGGAGATGGAAGGGTTTACTGAATATATGAAAAAAACCATTGAAAAGGTAGTAGAAGGGCCAAGGGAAGAAATAGAAAATTTATTCCTAAAATTATATGCCAATCCGGTTATCAATAAAAAAAGTATTGAATAGAAAGTGCGGATTACATCGCATTTCCGTCTTTTTTATTTTGTTGCTTTCCCTTAACTGTTTCTCACAGAAACTAACTTTTAAGGGGAAGATTCTTGATGCCAAAACTTTTGAAGCTTTGCCTTTTGCAAATATTGCTGTTCAGGGAACAATGCTGGGTACCATGTCTGACATTAAAGGAGAATTTTTTCTTGAACTAACTGATAATCAAAATTACACTATCAGTGTATTGGTATTAGGCTACAAGACCCAGGAATATAAAGTTTCAAAAGATACTTCTATAACTGTATTACTTGAACCTTCCGTTATAGCAATTGAAGAAATTACTATTAAACCTGATAAAACAGCAAATCTACTTGTTAAAAGGGTGATTGATAATAAAACAGAATTTTCAGTGGACAGGTGTCCGGCTCAGGAATACGAGATGTACACCAAAGCCATGGCCACCTTTCGCAAGTTTAATTTCAAAAATGATTCGTCTTTAAATACCCGCTTTTTCAGGAAAGAGTTTAAACAGTTTTCTATCCTTTCAGAAGATGATCATATACCCGGTTTACCTGGATATATGATTGAAAGCCTGTCGAAAGTATATACTTTGAAAACTCCACAAATGGTGCGTCGGGATGTGTTATCAAGGAATATGGAAGGCACCGTCTTTAACCAGACCGAAATGCTGGATGAGTTAATAAACAAACAGCTGGATTTGAATTTATATGACAACCAGGTACAACTTTTCGGCAGGAGTTTTATCAGTCCACTGGCAAATACAGCAAGAAGCTTTTATAAGTACGTATTGGTTGATTCTGTTTATATTGAAGATGAGCGGTGCCTAGAAATCTATTTCTATCCAAAACAAAAAGAGAACCTGTGTTTTTCAGGTTCTATGTGGATTGTTGACTCTTTGTTTATTCCTAAAAGAATAAGTGTCCATACTTCCATAAAAACGGATATTAACTACATCGATGCTATTCGTATCCACCAGGATTTTGATGTAATGGGTTCAAAGTGTGTCCCTTCTGAAACACGTATTGGAATAACAGGGTTAAACCTGCTTATCGATGTACTGAGCGTAAAAGACAATTACGTTCTTTCCATGCCCAGAAACACAGCATTTTACACGGAAAAAACAGAACAGAAAGCAGGTGAGGATACAAACAAATTATTAGAAAAAAGGAACGACTACTTCTCTGATTACGATAAACTGGCTTTAGATAATCTAAATCAGCTTTCAGAAAGCGCAAAAATTAAAATATTCTCAAAGTTAATTGAAACATCAATAACCGGCTTATATAAAACAAAATACCTGGACTACGGCTCCTGGCTACTTTTGTATTCATCAAACGAGATAGAAGGTTCCCGCTTACGTTTAGGGGTAAATACAACGAAGGCTTTTAGTCCAAAATACCATTTGGATGGCTACCTGGCATACGGTTGTGGTGACCAAAAATGGAAAGGTGCATTCAATACTTATTTCTTTTTTAGCAAAAGAAAATGGGGGTTACTGGGTTTTAGGTATGGTAACGATTTGGCCAATATCGGAAATGCAAATCCATTTGAACAGGAAGATGCGTTTTTTGCTTTATCAACAGGCATCAATAGTGCCATTGATGTTAACAGGGTTCAGCTAAAATCGGTTTACGGGCAAGTGGATCTTTTCCAGAATTTTACTTTTGAGACTGCTTTTTCGCAGACAGACTATTCTCCTGTTGGAGAGAAATTTGTTTTTGCCTGGTATAATAACGATACAAAAACAAACCTTGCATCTGATTTTTCTACCACAGAAATTCAGGCTAGCATAAATTATCATCCCGGCAATAATTACATTGTTGACGGAAACCGTAGATTCCTGACAGGAAATAATTCATCTCCTGTAGTAGAAATAGGCTATGTCAAAGCGTTAAATGATGTATTAGGGGGCAACTTCGATTATCAAAAACTTAAATTTTCTTTTGAGCAGAAATTATATACAACCGGATTTGGATATCTTCATTATTTTGCTGCTTTTGAGCAAACCTTCGGGCAATCCGTTTATCCTTTGTTGAATGTGCTTCCCGGAAACGAATCAATTTGGCGTTCGTGGAAACAGTTTAACCTGGTTGATAAAGGTACAGTTGTAGCCGACAAACTATTTACAGCCCGTGCCGAATGGCATTTTGACGGGTGTATCATTAGAAAGTTACCGTTGATTAAGTTACTCGATGTACGTTTGTTGGCAGGGGGAAATATCGCCATTGGCAGTTTTAATGAAAACAAAAATGGTTTTTACGATTACAATACCAACCCCCGGGGAGTCCTCTCATCTATCGATATAAGCGGGCTTACAACCAGTTCTTTTCAGACCTTGCAGGCCAGTGAACCGTATTCTGAATTTTTTGTCGGGGTAGAGAATATTTTAAAAATTTTCAGGGTCGATTTTATTTTCAGGGGAAATCCTTATTACGAGAGCTATGCTTCAGATTTTGGCATCAAAATAAGTGGACGGTTTAGCTTATAGGAATTTGTAGTTTGAAAGAAATATCTTTGGATTAAGCGGTTTTTGCCACTATTATCACACCTACAACTATCAGTGAGACACCAATCCACCGTGCAATAGGTACTGTTTCCTTAAATACAACAACAGCAGCAATCATTCCAAAAACATAACTCATGGCCACAAGCGGGTAAGCAAGGCTGAATTCATATTTTTTAAGTACCTGAAACCAAAGCATCGTTGCTCCTACAATGGTAATCCCTGAAATTGCCAGTGGAATATTTTTTACAACATTTATAATGTATTCCATAGTCCATTCAAATTTTCCCAATTTATTCATTGCTATTTTTAACGTAACCTGTGAGGTAACCAGCAGGGAAGTCTGAACGATCATAATTGTAATAAGCCTTAACATGATTTTAATAGAATAAGTGAGATATTTGATCCCTTGTAATTATTAAAAAGCAATACGTTTGAGAGTCCATTTTTCCCGGTTTTCTTTTTTAAGAGCATATAATCCGGAATAAATTGATTTTTTAGTATTTGAACTGCGGCCCATAAGCCAAACGACGAGGCTGTGTAATAATCGCCCGACATATGTTTGTACCATGCAATATTTGTATCGAATCTGTTGTGAACCGCTGTATAGGTTTCATTGAGCCTTTTATCCCCATTTATCCCCGAAACAAGTAAATCAATCTGGTCGTTTTCCAGGTTATTCCTTTCGAGAAATGCAGAAATTTGTTGCTGTAAGTCATCTGTATCTTCGGGTTTATAAATCATTTCTATATCACAGATTTCTGTATTCGACTTTTCCTTTTTTTCGTTGGAAAGCATAAAATAAACGCATCCTTCGCCTGCAATCGTTCCCTCTGACTCTGAATTATTCAATAATTCTGTATTTTTTATCTTTTCTTTCTTCCAATAATCAATTCTGGAAAGCAGTTGGAAATAAGAAGGTGTCATTTCATCGTAACTGCCTACCATAAGGTTTTCTGCCTGTTTATCTTCTAAAAGCATAAGGCCGTCAATCAATGAACTTTCGAATGAAAATCCGCGGTTCACATAGGTTGAGTTATAACCATGGCATTTTAGGGCAATGGCTATTTGCGAACTTACCGTATTGTGAGTTGACTGTATAAACGAAGTGGGTTGTAAAAATTTCTCTTCGTTTTCGATCATTGCTTTCAGAAATTTCTCGGTGTCTTCCATACATCCAAGACCTGTTCCCGAGATAATGGCGTCCGGTTTTTCAATTCCCGATTCAGCAAGGCATAATTTGGCCGAAACAATGGCACGCTTTATTACCTGGCTCATCCGTCGCACGGCAACAGGTGAAATAAAACCTTTTGTGTTTGGCTCCAGACAACGCAAATGATTCGACCCGTATTCTATCATCGCAGAAGGCAATCCCTGGTTTTGATTATCGTTTTGAGGCGATATAATTCCAGAACTTTGTATGTAAACCGGTGTATTCAAAGAATTAAATTTTAGAAAAAATGAGTGATGTATTGTTCCCGCCAAACCCAAATGAGTTGCTTAAAACATGCTTTAGTTCAATATTTCTTTTTAGCTCTTTTTCGGGTGCGAAAGACAATTCGTCCATCTGGCTTTCGAAGTGTAAATTAGGAGGAATAATATTTTGCTCCATCATTAAGATAGAAATAACCGCTTCTACTCCCCCGGAGGCGCTTGTAGTATGCCCGGTAAACGATTTTGTTGAACTCACTGGCGGAATATTTCCTTCGAAAACATTCTGAATGGCAGTTCCTTCCGAAACATCATTGTTAGGCGTCCCAGTTCCGTGAGCATTGATATAATCAATGTCGGATGCAGAAAGTCCACCGGATTTAATAGCTTGTTTCATGGCTAGTGAAGCACCAATTCCTTCCGGTGAAGATGCTGTTTGATGATACGCATCGCAGGCATTTCCGTATCCCGAAAGTTCGCAACGTACTTTAGCGCCTCTTTTTGATGCATATTCCTCTGATTCGAGCACCAGATAAGCAGCGCCTTCGCCAAGTGTTATGCCAGCACGGTTTTTATCGAAAGGACGACATGGATTTTTATCCAGGATCATCAACGAATTAAAGCCGTTAAGGTGAAATCTGGTCAGACACTCACTTCCCCCGGCAATTACACAATCAAGCTTATTATGTTTAATTAATCTGGCGCCCAACATAATAGCATTTGCTGCAGACGAACAAGCTGTTGAAATAGTTGTAACAAAAGATTTAATACCGAGTATATCGGCTATTTTTTCAGTTCCTTCGCCACAGTCATGAACCTCAATAAATTCCTTGTGTTTGTCTGATGTTAGAAAATCGTTATAAAAAAGTTCGCTTTTTTCCATTCCACCCACGGTAGTTGCCGAGATAAAGCCAATGCGCATACCCGGAAAAATCGTAAGATTTGCTATGGCTTCTTTTACAGCATGTAGGCTAAAAAGAGTTGTACGCGTAATAATTTCGTTTTCAGGTAACTTCAGAGCTTGTTTTAATTCTTCATCGCTACATTTTACTTCGGCTCCGGGTAATTCTCCTGCATGAACGGTATCCAGATATCTTAAAGTTCCAATACCAGTTTTTTGCTGAAGGATAGACTCTATTGTTTCTTCAACATTATTACCAATACCCGAAATAATACCCATTCCGGTAACTACTATGCGATGAGCCATACTTATTAAGCCTTATTTTCAGAGATATAAGTTGCCATTGTGTTAATCGACTTGAATATCTCGCGTCCTTTATTCGGATCTTCTATTTTAATTCCATAATTCTTTTCCATCAACACAATCAATTCTAATGCATCTATTGAGTCTAATCCCAAACCATCACCAAAAAGCGGAAGTTCGTTATCAATATCTGCAGGTGTCATACCTTCCAGGTTTAAAATCTCGATGATCTCTTCTTTTAATTTTAAAATTAATTCTTCCACAGTCTATTTTTTGTTAAAAAGATTATTTATTGAATTCGTTTCAAAGATAATTCTATCTGTTTCCTTTTGAGTTTCCACAAGCATTAAAAATGCATAATAAAAATCATTTTTCAATTCAAGCCAGCCAGTTAAACATTTCTTTGTTGTTGTTGAATTAAACAGATGAGTAATTGTATCGTTCAATATATTTGCATTAAAATGTTCAGAAATGAGAAATGTGTTTTCTCCTTGAATTTTATTTCTGATGCAAATTTCGCCGATAACAATATTAGGTAATGTATAAACAAAAACTGACGGGCTCGGAAAATAATTTTCACCCGGGTTAATCGTTTCCTGGTAAGCCATATCCGTATCAAGTGATGAGCTACTATTCATTAATCCCACACCCATATCTGGTTTTGGTATATCACGCTCAGTTTCTTCGCGCAATATCAATTCCGATGCCAGGAAACCCAGTTTCGACAGGTTGTCCATTTTAAAAAACTTAGGGTAGGTAATGTAATTCTGTTTGTAAGCTTCAATGATAAATTCTTTAAAATTCTCACGGCTTTTATCGGAAAAAACCATTTTCCCGTCAAGATGAATTTCGCCATCTGTAATCAAACAATATTTTGAAATTTGTAGATTCATCGGCTTTGTTTTTGAATTAGAATTGCTGCATTGCAACCGCCAAAACCGGATGCCATTTTTAAACAGGTATTTATTTCCGAAAGTGTGTTTTCTTCAATAATATTCAAAGAATGCGACACCCCAATATTCTCGTAACCTATACTTTTTACCAGTAAATTATTTCCCATCGAAAGGAGTGTGAACACGGTTTCGATTACTCCTGCTGCACCCAATGTATGCCCTATATAGCCTTTGTAACTGTTAACCGGAACATTTAGTAAACCGGCACGGCTTATGGCAATCGACTCCATTTCGTCGTTATAAATGGTTGCGGTTCCATGTGCACTGATAAAATCAATTGACTGATTGTCTATTTCTTTTACCACATTCTCTATGGCCAGGTACAATCCCTCGCCTGTTCTAGATGGCCCTGAAATATGATTGGCATCGTTGGTTATACTGCCTGATACAAAAGAAAATGCCACATCTGAATTTAATAACTTCTCATCTGATGATAATATCACCGTGGCAGCGCCTTCACCCAAAGACAATCCATCACGGGTTTTGTCGAATGGTTTGCAAGGATTTGGCGATAGTGCTTTAAAAGATTGGAAACCTGAGGCAACAAATGGTGTTACCATATCGCAGCCCACTACAATCGCATTTTTATATTGTCCTGATTCGATATAGCGTTTGGCAATTATTTGTGCAGCTAATCCTGATATACAGGCATGTGAAATGATGAGCGGTTTATTCGGGTTCCCAAAATGTTCCTGAACCAACGCAGCACTTTTCCAAAGGTTTACCCTGTCGTCTTCGTACAATGATTTTTTGTCTTCTTCCAGTAAATCGATATTTCCCTTTGTGGAAGAAATCACAAATAGTGTTTCTTTTGATTTTGTATCCACCCTTGTTTTGGAAAGAGCATTGAATATAGAACACATCATCATTTTCTCAAACCGCGTATATTTTTTTTCTGTGTTAATAGAATTAAATGCGTTTCCCAATTCTCTGTCATCAACTTGTGAGGCGCAAAACGTGTCTGGAATAAAATAAGAATTATTTAGTTTTTTTATGCCACTATTGTTCGCAAACAAACTTTGGGCATTTTCGTCTGATCCAAACCCTAATGAACTGATAATATCGTGTGCTATATAATAAACAGGATACATTTTATTCTATAATTTTCCAATTCCTTTTCCACTCGGTAAAAAATTCTGGTGTGTTCCATATTAATTGGTAGTTTTTATCTAAAAAAACCTGGACACTGTTCCCAGTAAGTATAATAGAGTTATCTTTTGTATTTCTTATTTCATATTTATAAATAATTTTAGCAGCATCACAATTTACAAAAGTAGTTTTAATGATTACTGAATCACCATAGACCAAAGGCCTCTTAAAATCCATGTTCATCTGTGTAAGAGGGACAAAATATCCGTTTTTAACAATGTCAAGATATCCAATGTTATATTTTTTGCCAAAAGCTTCACGTCCATCTTCAAGATAATTTACATAACTACCATGCCACAATATCCCCATTGAATCTACTTCACTAAATCGAACCACTATTTCTTTGGTTGCAAACAAATTTGTATCTTGTTTCATTCTGATATTATTTCTCTTCAACCAACGAAATTTTCATTTCACATTCTGCAATTACCTCGTGGTTGCAAATTGATTTTGCACGGGCTAAAGTTAAATTAAAATATTCACTTAAAATTTCTATTGTTGTTTCTACCTTTTCTCCTGTTTCTGGCAAGGAATGAATGTTTAAATTCTTAATAGCACCAATAAATCCCAATTGCACCTCTTTATTGTTTATATACTTATTGAAATACCCCATGTAGGCTGCACATGTCTGGGCTATATTTTCTATAATCCCGGCCTCGGCAAAAAGTCCATTTTCGACAAAAATGTTATTTTCTTGTACTGTAAAAGTTGTTTTAGTGACATCAGTGTCAAATGAAACTAACTTGTCAACCATTAAAAACGGTGCACGTTGCGGAATAAGTTCTGTAATTTCTATTTTATCTAATTCCATCATAATTAATATCTTAAATATTCCCAGAGTGGGCCTCGTCGTTTTCTGGCCCGCAGTACGTTGTAAAAATCGCTTTTTTCATCGCCCGGAAAAACCCATTTTTTCCCTGTTGCCTGCCCCATCTCTTTTATGCCTTCCAAATTAACATCATCTGAAATATAATACACAGGTTCCAGCAATCTGTCTCCAGGTTTAATCTTCTTCTTGCGAAGGGCCGCTTCATATAATTCTGTCCCCGGATAAATACGCATCCCAATATATGGAAAAAAAACAGAGTGGTTTATTTGTTTGCTATTTTCAAATGTTTCCTTGAGTGTTAAATTGGTTTCGCCAATTCCTCCTAAAATAAGAAAATGAGAAAAAAAAATACAAAGTTCGTTACAAATCTGCGACTTTTCAAGTACATCCTCAAAACGAAAAGATTTATTATAGCTTTTTAATGTTGTATCGCAAAAAGAATCGGTCCCAAACTCAATATGAGTAAGCCCGGCTTTTTTGTACAACTCCAAATCCTCATATTTCAAAGAAGCGTCAGGAGCAAAATAAGCCCCCCATTGTATTTTTATGTTATTATCGATAATACTTTGACATAATTCACGGTTATAATTTTTTTCGATATTAAAAATTGAATCCGTAAAGAAAACATAACTGATTTTCTGTTCTATAGTAAGTTTTCTTAATGTTTTTATAATTGTGTCTATTTCAAGTGTCCTTACTTTTGTCCCCTCAATAATAGGATAGCTGCAATAAATACATCTCTTTGGGCAACCACGTTTTGTCTGTATGTTAAGCATACCGCTTTTTTCCCAATAATAGCCAAGTGTCTCCGGGTTAAATTCAAGGTCAAGCTCTCTAAGATATTTTGTCCTCTTGTTTTGAATAATAGTCCTTCCTGATTTAAAAATTAGGCCTTCTATCTTACTAACATCTTGTTTGCGGTCTAATAATTGGACTAACTCGACAAAGCTTCCTTCTCCTTCTCCTTTTATGCCAAAGTCTGCACCAAGATATTCCAGAAGGAATTCAGGAAAAATTGAAAATCCTGCCCCTCCAACAATAACAGGAGCTTTTGACACGCTCTTCGCTTTATCAACAATCTGTTTGTACCAGTCGATAAAACTGTTTTTCGTGTATATATTATTATCGTCGATATTACGGAGTGAAACACCTATATACCTGATATCGCTTTTATTAACAAGTTCATCGATTTCATTTAGTCCATCCAGGTTCAAATCCAGCACCAATAATTTGTAGTCGGATAAATGTTTAGAAATGTATGTTGAAAGATATGAAATACCAATGGGATACACCGGATATGGATCGCAATGCCTGTTGGCAGAAATAAGTAATATGGATTTACTTTTACTCATACGGATTGCGTGTTTTTTCATTCCAGAAATCGTAAAAATTAAACCACTGCTCGGGATATTCTTTTAACCGGTTTTCTATTTCGTTTACAAAACAATTAATCTTTTCTGAAGTGCTTTCAGCTTTAATTTCTTTGATAAAAAACTTATATGAAAAAGCTCCTGTTTTCATAACAAAAAATGAAAGCAATGGAACATGCAGTTTTTCGGCCATAAGAAATGCCCCAACAGGGAAATCAGCTGGTTTGCCCAAAAAATTACATGTTTGTTTTCGTGTCCCATGAAAAACGCGATCGCCAGGAATTCCAACGAATTCGCCAGATTTTATGGCATTTGTCAGTGTGAAAATATGAGATAAGTCTGAAGATACTGGTATTGGGTAAATATTGTTTTCGTTTAATTTCTTAATCCTGTATTCCTGCCAGTTTGGATTTTCACCTCCAAAAACTAATCCATACATTTTTTTGTTACCCATTTTAAAAAGATACCCGGCTATTTCAAAATTTCCGATATGAGAGCTCAGTATAATAGCCCCTTGCTTTTTTTCAAGGAGATCTGTTATGACCTCTTCACCTTCTACGGAGACTTTAAATATATTCTTCTTGCCGGCAAATAACGCAACGCGATCCAATAATACCTGTCCAAAAGTATAATGGTTGTGAAAAGTCTTGATAAAAGCCTTTAACGGTGACAACATCAATCTGTTGCGGCAATAATTATAAATGGCCTTATAACCATTTCGGGAAAAAAGAAGATAAAATGGAATAACAAACCAGAGAATAAAATAACCTAATGATAATGGGAAAATTTTAAAAAACCAAAACAGCAATTTTACTCCCAGGTTCCCTCTGGTTGTACCCTGCCAGTCCCGTTCATTCTCCACAATTTATTTTACTTTATTATATATGTAATCGTAGAAATCGTCAAGAACCATAACGTTTGACATTTCTTCCTGTTTGATTTTAAAACCAAAGTTGTTCTCAACAATAACAACAATATCTACAAAATCAAGGCTATCAATCTCTAAATCATCTTTTATCCTGGCATCCGGAGAAATTCTGTCTTCATCAACTTCAATTTCTTCGATAAGGAATTCATTCACAATTTTAACTACTTCTTCTCTTTCCATCTTCTATTTTAAATACATTTTGATAGCAAAAACTAAAGCCTACAAATATAGTTTTTGTAGGCTCAATTTTCAAATTTATTTATGGCTTAAAACAAGAAACTAACACCACCGCTTAGCCAGGAAATTCCATAACTTAATTCGGAGAAAACAGAAAGGTTATCGCTAAATTTGTAACGGCAACCAACAAACATATCCTCCCTGATGAAAAAATCATTATCAAAATCAATACCCCAGCTAGAATCGTACTTCACTGTATTGATACCGAACCCCAGAAAGACACCGGCATAAACATCGAATTGATTAAAAAAATCATCTCCATTCATTTCGTAAAAATCGAAGTGATATGCTGCACGGCCACCAAAGACCCAATAATTATATTTAAGATCATAATTAGTGCCCCAATAGCCATAGTCGTAATTCGAATGTTTGAAGGCAAAATAGCCACCAACACTAAGATAGCCAATACCTAACTTTTCAAAAGGTAGAGTTTCGTATGAAAGAATCAGGGCAGGAAGGCCAACACCTTCAATCATCGAACCTCCAAGCCCAAGCCCAACATTAACTGCCTGGTCACCAGTTTTAATAGCTTGCGAATTTGCAACGCTAAAAATAAGAACACTTGCAAACAATACTAATAATAACTTTTTCATTTTATTGATTTTATGGTTTAAACTAAATTTTTTTAACGATTAATGCTGAGTTTGTTCCTCCAAAACCAAAAGAATTGGATAGATACGTATCTATCTTTTGTTCCTTGGTTTTTGCAATAATATTTAATTTTGAAGATTGTTCATCACCTTCTTCAAAGTTAATATTAGGTGCGATAAAACTGTTTTGCATCATCAAGGTTGAGTATACAATTTCACTGGCACCAGCCATCCAGCATTCATGGCCGGTCATCCCTTTCGTGGAACTAACAGGGGTTTTAACATCACCAAATAATTGGTTTATCGCTTCCGCTTCGTGCATATCGCCTACCGGTGTAGAAGTAGCGTGTGCATTAATATAATCTATCTCACCAGGTTTTATCCCTGCATCTTCAAGGGACATTTTCATTGCCCTGTATGATCCATCATTAGTTGGTTGCGAAATATGGCCCCCATTTGATGAAAAACCATAGCCTATTATTTCCCCTAATATTGGCACTCCACGTTTTACCGCTTGTTCGTATTCTTCTAGGATAACTGTTGCTGCCCCCCCACTTGGTACCAAACCATCCCGGTTTTTATCAAAAGGCCTGGATGCTTTTATTGGCTCGTCAACCCTTACAGAGAAAGCATTTAAGGAATCGAAACTTCCCATTGAATAATAATTAGTTTCTTGAGCCCCTCCGCAGATTATGGTTTTTTGTAATCCATTTTTAATTAAAAAATAGCCTAGTCCTATAGAATGGGAACCACTTGCACAAGCAGCACTGATAGTCATGTTAACACCTCTTAATTTAAAAATAACCGAGAGGTTCATCGTAACCGTTGAGTTCATCGATTGAAAAATAGCACCTGAACCTAAAAGGGCCGTGTCCCGTTTTGCCACGATGGTATTATTAGCCTCAATAACCGCTTTTGCAGAACTATCGTTGCCATATAATATACCAACCTCATTCTTTTCTAAAAAATCAAAATCCATTTCAGCGTTTTTAAGCGCTTCTTCAGTAGCAACATAAGCATATTCTCCTTGTTCTGCTAAACCTACTCTTAGTCGACGATCAAGTTTACCTTTTAAAATCGGCCGTTCAACAATTCCAGTTAATGGAGAACGATACCCAATTTCTTTTCTTATTTCTTCAATACCGATACCTGAGGTACCATTATATAAAGATTTTTTTACCTCTTCAATATTTTTCCCAATGCAGGCATAAATACCCATTCCTGTTATTACAACACGCTTCATATTCAAGTATTATGTATGTAAACCTCCGTTAATTGAAATTGTTTGACCTGTAATATATGATGATTTATCTGATGCAAGAAAACTCACCAGGTTGGCAACTTCTTCTGCTTTACCAAAACGATTCATTGGTATTAAAGTTTTGAGTGTTGTTTCATCCAAATCCTTAGTCATATCAGTTTGAATAAATCCTGGAGCAACAGCATTTACAGTAACATTTCTTTTAGCTACTTCTTGCGATAGTGCTTTAGTAGCACCAATAATACCAGCTTTTGCAGCAGAATAATTTGCTTGGCCTGGAAGACCTTTTAATCCGGAAAGTGATACAACATTGATAATTCTACCATAACGATTGGTTAGCATATCTTTAACAAGTCTACGGGTAACATAAAAAAATCCATTAAGGGAAATATCCAATACACTTTTCCAATCCTCGTTTGTCATCCAAAGCAACAGGTTGTCTTTTCTTATTCCTGCATTATTAACAAGTACTTCAATAACAGAACCTGGGTTTTTCTCCATCCATCCAATTAGGGCATCATCTACCTGCTGAGTATCAGAAACGTCAAATTTTAATAATTCGGCTTCTCCCCCTTTTTCTTCAATCATCGTTTTTGTAGCATTTGCAGCTTCATCGTTCGATGTATAATTAATTAAAACAGGATAACCCATTTCCGATAATTGCAAACATATTTCCCTCCCTATACCACGCGAACCTCCGGTTACCAATGCATATTTCATATATTGTCAGTTTTTTAAAATAGTTTTCTGTTTTATTTACCAATTAAATCTCGATAATTGTATCCATAAGGAAATTCCTGACCTTTGCAATTTCTTTATATTTTATAGAATCCTCAACAAATACAGGAAATACTTCCCTTAATTGTTCGTAGATTTTTTTGGTGAACGGAGCCATTTCTTTATTGCATTTGGAATAATCAATTGCCTGAAGCAGGCTCATAAATTGAATCGCCAGTACCTGATAGGCATTGTCTATAACCTTTCTGGCAATCAACGCTGAATTTGTTCCCATACTAACAATATCCTGATTATCATTATTGTTAGGAATACTGTGAACATAATTAGGAAAAGAGTAAGTTTGATTTTCTGCTGTTGTTGATGTTGCCGTAAATTGAACACCTTGCATGCCTAAATTCAGCCCATATGTCCCAAGGTTAACAAAAGCAGGAAATATTTCATTAAGTTTTGGATTTAAAATGAAATTAAGATGACGCTCAGTAAGCATTGATAATCGGGTTGTTGCAATTTTCAACTTATCCATCTCCAAAGAAATATAATCTCCATGAAAATTCCCTCCATGGTAGACATTTTGATTTTTATAATCAATAATCGGATTATCGTTAACCGAATTTACTTCATTGATTACAACCTTCTCTGTATAGTTTATTGTGTCATAAATAGGGCCAAGTATTTGTGGGATACAACGAAGTGAATAAAATTCCTGAACTTTCTTTCCAAATATTTTTTCTTTCACCCCATTATAGAGGTACTTGTTTCTATCCTTTATCATTTTACTGCCCGAAAGCAATTCTCTCATTTTTAAGGCTACATAATTTTGTCCTTCATGTAATTTAACTGCATTGAGAACTTCTGCAAAACTATCATCGTACGAACTTACAATTTCATTAATTATTGCGGAGGAAATCAGTGTCCAGTTAAAAAGGTTTTTTGCCTTTAACAGGTTTACAACCCCGATCCCGGTCATAACTGATGTCCCGTTAATCATTGACAAACCTTCTCTCAGATGTATCTGGACAGGTTTAAGCTGGTGTATTTCCATTACTTCTGAAGTAGACCTTATTTCACCTTTATAAAAAACCTCTCCTTCGCCGATAAGCGATAACGCCATGTGAGAGAGTTGTACCAAATCGCCACTGGCACCTACACCTCCATGCTCATATAAAACCGGACAGATGTCAAAATTTATAAAATCTTTTAATAATAATGGGATGGAAGGGTGTATTCCTGAATAGGCTTGCATAAAATTTTGCAAGCGGCAAATCATTGCTGCCTTAATATCATTTTCTGATATTGGGTTTCCACACCCCGAAGCATGACTCCTGATTAAATTATATTGTAAAGCTATCTGGTTTTCGTCTTCAATTTTATACTGGGCCATTGGGCCGAAACCAGTATTAATTCCATAAATAATCTTCTGTTTGGCAAAATCTGTTAAAAAACGAAAAGAAGCGTCAACATCAGCCAGATCTTCTTTTGAGATCTCAATTCTTTTACCTTTTATAATTATATCATAAAAAAAATCCAGGTTTATTAAATTGTTGCCAGCCATTATTGTTTTGTTTGAAGTAGAATCTTTCTAATTAAAAAAATGCAAATTTATAGTTTTGAACATAACAACAAATAAAAAGAACTAAACTTTGGTTCCAAATTACGTTCTTCCTTAAAAGGATATAATATCTTTCTGATTTTTTAATTTTTTAAACAAAAAACTCTACTAAGGAATTGAGGTTTTTTGTAGCCCTGCCAGGAATCGAACCTGAATCTACGGTTTAGGAAACCGCTATTCTATCCATTGAACTACAGGGCCAACTTTTTCTATTGAAAAATTTTGGAACACAAAAGTAGGTAATTTAACCAATCTGACAAAAATTTTATTTTTACCTTAATATCCGCAAGTGTATTAGCCGGATAAAAATTATATGGATTAACACAAGCTTTACTGCATCTATCTAGATTAAATATTCTCTTCGTGCCTCTAAGTTCTCTACAGTTTAAAGATTGAAACTGAACTTAAAATAAGTTTAGATTTCAAAAATGTTAAGAGTTAGTGAATATTACACCTGCCTCAATCGTTTTAATTTATTCTGTAAATCTTACTTTTGACAAAAAATATTTTTTCGATGAATATTGTTGATATCGTTTTAACAGCGTTCTTATTATGGGCTGTTTATAAAGGTTTTACCAAAGGATTAATTTATCAGGCTGCTTCCCTTGCTGCGCTGGTATTAGGAATATATGGTGCTGTTGTTTTCTCAGCCATCACTTCTGATTTTTTAATACAAAAATTTGAATTAACCGGAAAATACCTCCCCATTGCATCGTTCACAATCACCTTTATTTTAATTGTGGTTGCTGTGCACCTCGTCTCTTTTCTTTTAGACAAACTTGTTAAAGCTGTTGCCTTGGGCATTTTCAACCGCATAGCAGGTGTTATTTTCAGTATCGTTAAAATGGCATTTATCCTCAGCATTTTTTTGGTGATCTTACAGGCATTCGACAACAGGTTCTCGTTTATGCCCAAAGAGCAAATTGACACATCAATACTCTATGAACCCATTCACAATTTTGCCCCAAAAATCTTTCCCTTTGTAAAAGAAAACATAGATAAAATAGAAATCGATAATCTAGCCATACCACGAAAAGAAGTAGCCCAATTTATAATTCATTCGTAATACTTAATCATTCATAAGCCCCCTTTCAATGCAAATATTATCTTTGCCAAAAAAAATATAAAATGGATTTTATAGAAGATCTTACGTGGAGAGGCATGATTCACGATATGATGCCAGGAACAAAGGAACAACTTGAAAAAGAAATGACTTCGGCATACATCGGCTTTGATCCTACATCCGATTCGTTACATGTTGGTAGTTTTGCCCAGATTATGTTATTGAAACGATTCCAGATGGCAGGACACAAACCTATCGCCTTGGTTGGCGGGGCTACCGGGATGATTGGTGATCCATCCGGAAAATCACAGGAACGAAATCTTTTAAACGAAGAGACTTTAGAAAAAAATCTAAATGGAATAAAAGCCCAGTTATCAAAATTTCTCGATTTTGATTCAAACGCACCCAATAAAGCCGAAATGGTAAACAATTACGACTGGATGAAAAATTTCTCATTTCTTGAGTTTATCAGGGATATTGGGAAACATCTCACCGTTAATTACATGATGGCAAAAGACAGTGTAAAAAAACGCCTTGGCGACGAAACAAAACAAGGAATGTCTTTCACTGAATTCAGCTATCAACTGGTCCAGGGGTATGATTTCCTTCACTTATTCGAAAATAACAACTGCAAACTACAAATGGGAGGTTCCGACCAATGGGGAAATATCACCAGCGGAACAGAGCTAATACGCCGAAAAGTAGGTGGTGAAGCTTATGCTTTAACGATTCCTTTAATCAAAAAAGCTGATGGAGGGAAATTTGGAAAAACAGAGTCGGGTAACGTTTGGCTTGATCCGGAAAAAACTACTCCTTACCAGTTTTACCAGTTCTGGCTAAATACGTCAGATGATGATGCCGGGAACTTTATTAAGGTTTTTACATTCTTATCAAAAGAAGAAATAGAAACATTAATTAATGAGCATAAAGAAGCCCCTCATCTAAGAGTCTTACAGAAAAAATTAGCCCAGGAAATTACTACAATGGTACATTCTGAGGAAGAATATAACAATGCTGTTGCTGCATCGCAGGTACTTTTTGGTAAAGCTACTGCAGAGGAACTAAAAAAATTAGATTCAAAAACCTTTTTATCAGTTTTTGAAGGCGTCCCAACATTTGAGATATCAAAAGATGAATTAGTTGCTGGAGTTAATATTCTTGATCTTCTTGCTGAAAAAACAGAAGTTTTCCCTTCAAAAGGAGAATTACGAAGAATGCTTAAAGGTGGTGGATTAAGTTTAAACAAACAAAAACTTGATGATGCCGAGCTTACAATTGATGGTTCTTTCCTTTTAAATGACACCTATTTACTGGTACAAAAAGGAAAAAAGAACTATTATATAATAATTGCCAAGTAATTTTTCGGTTTACACAATAATTTTTCCGATATTGAGTTTAGTAGTTTTTACTTACTTAACCTATTTTAATTTATGAAGAAAATCGACTTTAAAAATTTTAGTGCGGTTGATGTTGTTGTTTTTGCCTGGGAAAAACGTATCCCTCTAATTATTATTACTGTTTTGGCTGGAATAATCTCAATAATTGCTTCGTTTCAAATAACACCCTTATTTAAATCTGAAGTTGTTGTTTTCCCTGCTCCAAATATCTCAACTTCAAAGTCGCTCTTGTCTACAAACTTTGCATCAAGAACAGGCTTATTAAATTTCGGAGAAGAAGAACAAGCGGATCAACTTTTACAAGTTCTTTATTCCGATGAAATACGGGATAGGATAATCAGCAAATATGATTTGATGGATCATTATGAAATAGAATCTAAATATCCCATCACAACACTTCATAAAAAATATAACAAATATATCACTTTTAAACGAACAGAATATCAATCTGTTTCGATAACAGTAATGGATAAATCTCCCGAAACTGCTGCAAACATTGCAAATGATATTTCAAATCTTATTGATTCAACAATGAACCGAATTCAACATGACAGGGCGCTAATGGCTTTTAAACTTGTTGAGAACGAATACAATGATTTGCAAAAAAAAATTAACGAATTGGAAGACTCCTTAAATGTTCTTCGGGGATATGGTATCCTTGATTACGAATCACAATCTGAAGTAATTAATGATGCTTACGCTGTTGCTTTAAGTGAAGGAAAACTAGATGGGGCAAGAAGACTTGAAGAAAAATTAAATCTTTTAGCAAAATATGGTGGCTCTTACTCGTATATTAATGATCAGTTAACCTACGAAAGAGAACAATTGATTGAATTAAAAGGCAGGTATACAGAAGCAAAAGTTGAGCTTGAACAGAACCTCCCTCAAAAATTTGTGGTTAACAATGCTTACGAGGCCGAAAAAAAATCCTATCCCAAAAAATCAATCATTGTTTTTATTTCAACAATGGCAACATTTTTACTAGGATTAATTGTATTGATTATTTTGGATTCCGTTTCGTTGGGTAAAACAAAGAAATAAACAACTTGCTGGCAATACTTAAAAAAAATACCAGGTTTTATCTTATCCTGCTTGGTTTCATCCTGGCAAACGCTATTCTAATTGCCAATGAAATTTTTTATTTAGCAGCACTGCCATTAATTCTTATTGTTGTTGGGCTAGCATTTCTACGGCTTGACTATATTTTCTACATCATTGTTTTTTTTACTCCACTTTCTCTTCCCCTGCATGAGATAATGCCGGATCTGTCGGTAGACTTATTTCTGCCTACTGAACCTCTGATGGCACTAATTTTATTAATCTTTATTTTAAGTTGGTTAAAGACTAAAAATAAATTTCCTGTTGAATATTTAAGACACCCGGTTAGTGTTGCTATCTTTATAAATCTTTTTTGGATCTTTATAACAAGTGTTACGAGCACAATGCCAATTGTATCGTTTAAATTTTTTATTGCGCGTATCTGGTTTCTTGTAACTTTCTATTTTATTGGTTTATTATTATTCCAGAACCAAAAAATCATCCGGACCTATTTCTGGTTATATATAATCCCTCTTATCATTGTGATTTCTTATGCAACTATTAGACATCACAGCTATGGATTTGACGATAATCAAGCTGCCCACTTTGTAATGAACCCTTTTTACAAAGATCATACTTCGTATGGAGCTGCGCTTGCTATGTATTTTCCAATATTAATAGGTTTTATTATAGACAAAGGATACGAAAACTGGAAAAGATTATTATCAATTCTTATTCTTGCCATAGTAACATTAGCAATTATACTTTCGCATACTCGTGCAGCCTGGCTTTCTTTAATTGTTGCTGCAGGGGTTTTAATTACCATCCATTTAAAAATATCACTTAAATGGATTTTGTTGATTTCTGTAACAGCAGGTTTCGTTTTATTCTCAAACTGGTCCGAGATTGAAATGTCGCTTGAAAAAAATAAGCAAGACTCATCCGGAGAATTGAATGAACATTTACAATCCATGTCTAACATATCAAGTGATGCCTCAAACCTGGAAAGAATAAACCGTTGGAACTGTGCATTACGGATGTATCGCGAAAAACCTTTTTTTGGCTGGGGCCCTGGAACATATATGTTTCAATATGCACCTTTTCAAAAGCCTGATGAAAAAACCATTATCAGCACAAATGCCGGAAGCCGTGGAAATGCCCACAGTGAATACCTCGGCGCATTATCAGAATCAGGAATTTTAGGAACCCTAACATTTATTGCCATTATTGTTGCAACTATAATAACAGGGACAAGGGTTTATTACAAACTCACTTCAAATAGGGACAAAATAATTATTATGGGAATTTTATTGGGACTTATCACCTATTTTGTTCACGGATTTCTCAATAATTTCCTTGATACAGATAAGATATCGGCTCCGTTCTGGGGATTTATAGCAATCTTGGTAGCTTATGATGTAAAACAAAAAAAAGAAAACGAATTAGAACAACTCAAAACCGAGTAATGTAATATCATCAAATATCGCCGTGCTGCCCTCAATGATGTTATTATCCCTAACAATATCATTAATATTTTCTTCAACAGTCGCTGAGTTAACAATTTTATTCTCTAGCTCATCTGTTTCATGAGAGATTTCTCCCTTATTTGCGAGTTCTACAATTCCATCGGTATAACATAGAATTTTAGCAGGTTCATCAAGTATCATGAAACCTTTTTTAATCAAAGGAATTTCATCGAGCATTCCCATGCCCACACAACCACTGGTAAGTTTTAATAATTTCTTTTGTTTTTTAAGATACATCAAGGGAGGATTGTGCCCAGCATTTACATATTCGAGCTCTTTTGTTTTATAATGGTACTTAGCAATAAAAAGTGTAATAAATTTTTCGCCTTTTGCTGCTGCCATTACTTTTCTATTTAATTTTTCCAGTAATGCAGGTAGAGCAATCTCATGTGTAAACAATGCCCTCAGGTTAGCCTGAAAATTAGACATAAGAAGTGCTGCGGAAATACCTTTCCCTGAAACATCTGCTATGCAAAAACCTACCTCATTTTTATCAAGTTCAAGCACATCATAATAATCACCCCCGACATCAAAATGTGGGTGATAACAAGATGTCATTTTTACAATATCATTAGATGGAAGTGTTGCATTATCGGGAATTAGCATTGTTTGCATTTTAGATGCAAGTTCAAGCTCTTTCTTTAAGGCTTCTTGCCTGAGACTCTCAGTAAACAAACGAATATTCTCTATCGCTACAATAATAATATTAGAAAGAGTCTGGATAAAATTTAAATGTTTTATTATCGGGCTCACCCCTTCTCCCTCTTCTTCAATATCACCGATTAATACAAAAGCAAGTGGGGCATTATTATTATAAACCGGGATAATAATATCAAAAGATTCTAAAATTTCTGATTTCGAAGCAGTAACAAAAGTAATCTCATTATGATTTATTAAATCCTTATCAACATCAATGGACTTATATGTATCATCAATTACTCCGGACACCAATATTGTATCCCATTCCTCATCACCTTTCTTGAATATTACAATCTTTCCGATATTTAAATCTTCACGAAGAATATTCTCATACCGCTTTAATAACTCTTCCTTATCAAGGTTTTCGTTAATTGCTTGTGTAATATCAAGCAAAGCATTAAGCTTAAAATTCGAAATCTTTAATCTCTTAACAGAAGCTTTATTCACTTGTATCTTATAATGATGTTACTAATAGGGTTGTCTGTACGAATACAAAACATTTATTACCCCGATTACAAATTCCCAATAATCTTATACTAATGATTTATAATCATCAATAGTAAATTTATATAGAAAAAAAGGAAGATACAAGAATTCCTTAAGTAAGTACTTATTTTTTAACTCTTTCTGAGTAAGATCTATCCCTGGTATCAACTTTAATTATCTCTCCTGTGTCGATAAACAAAGGAACCATAATTGTTGCACCGGTTTCAATTGTTGCCGCCTTCAAAGAATTGGATGAAGCAGTGTCCCCTTTCATACCAGGTTCTGTATATGTTATCTCCATTTCTACAAATGGAGGTAGTTCGCATGTTAAAGCAGTTTCTGTTTCTGAGTGAAAAACTATCTCTACATCTTGTCCTTCTTTTAACAAATCGGCGTTCTCAATTAAATCCTGCTGAATAGGAATTTGCTCAAATGTCTCATTATGCATAAAAACATATCCGGTGTCATCAGAATAAAGATATTGATAAGGACGACGCTCTATCCTTGCTGTAGTTATTTTGTGGCCTGAAGAAAATGTATTATCAATTACTTTTCCTGTACTTAAATTCTTTAGTTTGGTCCTAACAAATGCCGGGCCTTTCCCTGGTTTAACATGTTGGAACTGAATTACTGTATACAGTCCATTATTAAATTCAATACACAATCCGTTTTTAATATCAGCCGTTGTTGCCATTTTATATAATTTTTCTGCAAAAATAATTTTTTTGTTTAGCGGAGAAAATTTTTTCTCAAATTACCCTTATTCAAAGTTTAATGAATACTTTACATTTTTGTATTCTTTCAGGTCGCATTTAACTGAGCCAACTATCAAATCAAATTCAATTCTAACAGGGAGCAGGTTTTTATCATCAGTAATCCAAACCGTCATGTCATCATCATTTTTAAAGATTCTTCCTGGCTCAACAACAGGTACTAGTTTATGACATTTTATTTTTCCTAAAGCCGTTTTTATTTCTCCTTTGCCTTCGTAACGAACATCAAACGGGAATAAATCATCATCAAAATATGTATCTAATTTAATTCTATCTCCAATCTTCATCTTAGAATAATCTAACCTCCTGATATAGAAAAGCGCGGAAACCATGTCGTAAATTTCTGCCGGTACTTTTTTATAACCTGATTTCTGGCTATAGACAAGAGAATCTTTATGGTAAAATGTTACTGCATTATAACGTTCATAATTCCCTTCGTGAATATCACGGATAGATTTATAGGGTTTGTTTGTTTCAGGATCAAAATAGCTTTGATATATATCCTCAACACCAAACAGTTTATCAACAAGCCCAACTGTTTTTCCGAGTGCTGTAGCATGAAAAACTTTTTGCCCCTGGTATGTATCTGTATTTATTTCTATATGAGCCTCTCCTCCTACTAAAAGTCCATATTTTAGTGTATAAATAACTTTTTCTCCTCCTCTAAAGGGTAAATCATAGCCTGATTTTAAAGATTGTGAACTAATATTTATCAAGCCAAGAGACAAGAACAGTAGTGTAAATATTACTCTCATTTTGCTGTTTTTAATACGTAAGGTCAAATTCTATGCCTTGTTTTTTTTTGATCTGTTCCTCTTATAAAGTTAAATAACTTTTCGTTTTGGAGTAGTCGCTACAAATTCTTTAAGATAAAAAGGCTCAAAATAGGCTGTATTTTCAAACTCACTTTTTTGAAATGCCAGATAAGATAATTCAACCAGGAAGTCAGAGCTGGCAGATAAATTATCTACAAATTGATATTTTTCCACATCTATTATTGTTTTGAATTTTTCTATCCCGGAACCAAAAAAAACAAAATTCTTATTTTCGTAAACATGTATACTCTCTTCATCCAGGATATAGGGAGATGCTGGTTCTAAGTTTTTCAAATCAAAATCGAATAAAGCAGTATAAATTTCCATCCGTCGGGCGTCTATCATCGGGCAGAAGTTAACATCTTTACTTCCCCCCTTCGACAACCATTCCTGCTTTGCCCCCCATGTCATTGCCTTTAATGTATCAATTGCTATAAGAGGAATATTTAAACCATAGCAAATACCTTTTGCAGTAGAAGTGCCAATTCTTAATCCGGTATAGGAACCAGGCCCTTTACTTATTGCAACAGCATTAAGATTTTCAATGTTAGTATTATTCTTTTTAAGAATTGTATCGATTAATACTGCCAATACTGATGCATGTGAACGTTCTTCTTTTTCAGTTAACGAATCAATAATCTTCCCGCTTTCTGCAAGGGTTACAGAACAATAATCAGCACTTGTTTCTATATTTAATATCAAATTCATAGTTATTTAGAAATTAAACAAAGATATCTAAATCGAATGATTTTGTATTTTTGCATTGTGGGAAAGAAAATTATATTTCTTGAGGGAATTGGTGAGTGTGTTTTTGTTAAGTCGAAACGATCAAAAAAAATTCGTATTAAGGTTGAACCACATGAACCTGTAACGACGCATATTCCATATTTTGTATCTTATGATACTGCTTATCAATTTGTTTCAACAAAAAAAGAATGGATAAAAAAAGCAAAAAGCAAAATTTCTGAGATTGAAAATCAAAGAACCAGCTTCACTCCAGAAACGGAATTTTCTACTCTTTATCATAAGCTTTCAATCGGATTCCACCAGAAACCAAAACTAACAGCAAGAATTAACAAAGGAATAATAAAAATATCTTGCCCTAACGATTTAGAAATTAACAATCCAGAAGTTCAAGAATTCATTAGAAAAGCTATAACAGAAACATTCCGAAGAGAAGCAAAACAAATACTCCCAAAGAAATTAAATGAATTAGCAATAAAACATCATTTTCAATACAATAACGTAACAATAAAAAATCTTAAATCCCGATGGGGAAGTTGTTCTTCAAAAAACAACATCAACTTAAATTTACACCTTGTTAGACTTCCTGAACACCTAATGGAATATGTTCTTGTTCATGAACTGGTTCATACAATCCATAAAAACCATGGAATAACTTTTTGGAGGACACTCGACAAACATGTAGGAAATGCAAGAGAATTGCAGCGGGAACTTAGAGCCTACTCACTTGAATTCTGAACAGGTTCTGTAGCATTAATTGCTTCAACAAGCAGATTATCAAGACAAACAACATATTCCAATGCCCTCTGTTCTCCGAAAACTTTCTCAAATTGTTTTAAAATAAATTCCTTTATGTTTGTCTGCCAATCGAGAAATGAGAGGGTTGATATTTTTCCCTGTTCCCTTTTTTCAAAAAATCGCTTAAGTATATTTACGTTGGCATGATATGCCATAAACGCTTTTATTGTTGCCCTTAATTCTTTATTTAACACATTCTCTATTGTTTTAAGCTCTGTTGGTAATATTTCGTAGGTTGATTCATAAAAATTACTAAACGTAGAATTCCAATTAATGAAGTGAATAAGATAATTTGAGATAGTAAACAGGTTTCTGTTATCATCTTCATCTATTGCCCTTAAAAAAATAACTTTTAGTTCATCCCTAAAAAGTTTTTTTATTGAAGAATCAAGAACCTGGGTAATCTCTTCTGTATGTTTCTGATATTCGAAGCTGAAATTATTAAGCGTAAAATCATCATTGTTAAACGGTTTTAAAAACTTGATGACTTTTTTAATTACCTCAACTTCATCGGATAATAAATGATTTATCGGGAATTTATTTTCTCCTCTAATTTCGTCTAACAGATTTTCTGAGAAATATCCATCAATAATAAGGCTGCTTAACTCCTTGTTATTCTCAGTAAGCCTGGCTATATCACTCCTGTATATTTTTAGGTGATCGTTAATCTTACTTTTTATCTGAGCTTTTTTCCCAGCAACAATCAATTGTATATACATTGGGTAAAAACTATCATTATTAAATGACTTTGCTTTAGCCCTTTTATTTAAATAATGCTTAACTGTTATTTTGCGAGACTCGGCCGGCATATTTCCAGTGTTTTCTAATTAATTAAATTACGAAATTGCAGAGACTAATCAAAATTTAGTCCTATAATTTTCAACTATTTAAACTTTTCAACTCAGCATATAAAGCTAAATAACAAACACTTATGATTTAGTGATTTGTTGCTTATATTACCAAAAACGGTTCAATCCTTTTTAATTCCATAAGTTAGTACGGATAATTTAACGTAAAGGTTATACTTTTCGTATATTAAATTCCATAAATACATCATTGGTCAAAAAAGCTCATTTTTTTACAAAAGGTATAATTTTAACAACGAATATCTCCTTAATAACATAAACGTTAAATTTTAAATAGTTAAAAATCAAAATATTACAACACAGCTAAATATGCTTATTATGCAACTAATTTAAAGTTAAGCTATTACAAACCAGAATTTTAATAACCTTTTAGGTTATCGAACGTATAATATTTCCATTAAAGCATTGTTTTATTTTATGAAAAATATAATATAAGAACTCACTAAAACTATTTTTGCAGTTTGAGTTTTACAGAAATGCGCGAACCGACTTCAAATACAATTTTAAGAAGAGCCACTGTGCTCTTTTTTATACTTCTACTGAGCAAAGTTTCCCTTCTTGCCCAGTACGATACTATTTGGTTTGAAGATTTCGACGATGCCAGTGGCCTTAACACAGATTGGTTTATAGATACAACTCAATGTAATTTAGACTCAACAGGTGGACATTTCGAAGTTAATCTAAGCAGTGAAACATTCTCTGCTTGTACTTTAGATAGTATCGGATATTGGAAAACCAAAAACTTCTACATAGGAGATAAATCAAGTGTTGGGATTTATTTTGACGTTACAAGTGGTGAAAAAATTACTGATGAAGACACCCTTAAAATCTTTTATTCTATTGATAATAATGATTCCGTATTACTCAACAACGGTATTGTTAGCAGCCCTCCAGGTACAAAAGAAATCTATTCCTGTTATGGTGAAGGAATCTCTGGGGATTCAATAAAACTAATTGTTCAAGTTTATAATGCAATAATATTTGCTTTATGGGATACATTTAGATTTGATAATGTTTTAATTTTTTCTGAAAACCAAATTAATGTTACAGGTGCTGATACGGTATGTCCTGGATCAAACGAGATGTATTACATAGACGAATCTGATGGTCATACCTATTGGTGGGATCCAGATATTGGTGCAATACCGGGAGATAATCCAAATGATACTGTCTTTATAGATTGGCAAACAGCAACAGGGGATGGCTCTTTAATTGTATATGATACAACAACATTAGGTTGTTCTTCATCGGATACAATTGCTATTAGAATTGAAGATACTGAATTCCCAACTTTGACAAAGTTACCTAATGACACATTGTATATAAATGATAGTTGCTGGATATTCATGCCTAATTATCTAGATTCAGCTAATGTAGCAGATAATTGTGGCGCTCTCTTTTTACAAACCCAATCACCTTCATCAGGATTCAAAAAAAGCACTTCATCATTATACAATCATGGCTCAACTGTTCAAGTAATTCTAACTCTTCTTGATAATTCATTTCACGAAACAAAAGACACAATAAATGTTTTAATTCTTGATACAATTCCTCCCGATATAACTTATCTTGATTCTGATCCTAAAATCGTTTCAACAAGTTCCAGCTCTTGTGAAAGTCCACCAACAAATATAAATGGTTTTGATATTGGAGAATGTTCTGATTTTTCCATTGATTATACCATGTCAGGCGTAACAAATGGAACAGGTACAGGATATGTAATGAACCAAGTATTCAATATCGGAACTACAAATATAAAATATGTTTTTACAGATGCAGCAGGAAATAAAGATAGTATTTCAATCAATATTCTGGTTAAAGACGACAAACCTCCAAGTATTACTGTTCCTATTGATACAATCGTAAAAAGTGATATTTCTGACTGTTCTGCTGTTGTTAATAATATTGATATTCTTGAAGCCTCAGATAACTGTACTGACTCGGTTTCTTTATCTTTTAAATACATTCTTAGCTCAGATTTAAATGATACCATAGTAGGTTTTGCCAGCGGAACAACATTTGACTTTGGGACTACGATAGTCACTTACCTTGTGTCTGATGCTGTTGGTAACATTACTAGTAATTCATTTAAAGTTACCGTAAACGACAGCACTCCCCCAAATATTTCGCTCCAAGGAGGAGATACAATATTTTGGCAAAATGATGCAAACGAATGTTTTTCTTCCATTGATGTAACAACAGCTACAACAAATGATATTTGTGATGGCTCGCCAACAATTTCCGGAGTACGTGGAGATGGTCAATCCTTAACGGATAATTATCCAGTGGGTACAACAAAAATTACCTGGACAGCAGCTGATGATAGCGGAAATGATTCCATTGCCGATCAATACGTAATTGTTAGTGATACCTCAAGGCCAAAACTATCTCCAATTAGTGACATTATTCTTCCTAGTAAAGAAAATTCATGTGATACCCTGGTTACTTTCCCAAGTACGTTGTTCAATATTGATGAAAACTGCAACATTGATTCTACCTGGAACAACATTACAAACTCAACAGATACAACAATAACTTTTTCTGTTGGCACAACTGAAGTATGGTGGTATGTTGAGGATTTGGCAGGGAACAAAGATTCTACAAAACTGAATGTAACCATAAATGATATTTACAAACCATCGTTCACTCCTCCATCTGACACCATAATAAATTTTGGTACAAGTACGGATACTGTTGATTTGGAATATCCTCTAAATCTTGCAGATAATTGTTCTGACCCTGCTGATATTATCATTAATCATACAGATGCTTTTGTTTCCGGCACATGCCCGGTAATTGACACGATAAAACGTACCTGGCATGTAATAGATGAATCCCTGAATGATTCCATCTGGATACAAAATATTATTCGAATCGATACAAGTGCACCAGATTTAAGTACGCAAAACATAACGATTACTTTGCCAGAATCTACAGGAACCAATTCTATTTCTTATACAGATATTGATTTAGGAACTACAGACAGTAGCAGTTTTACGATGTGGGTTAGTGACTCGACATTTGACTGTAGCTATATTGGTGATACAACCATAATCTTTTATGCACAGGATCATTGTGGAAATATTGATAGTACAGAGATAACAATAACAGTAGAATACGAAACCGATCCTCAAACTTATATCCTCCCTCAAAGCGATACAATTTGCTCAGGTGATGCAACTTCAATTTTATTAGATGGAAATATACCCATGGACTTTTTCTGGGGAACTTCCAGCATAGGAGTTACAGGAGCCCTGGCAGGTGCAGACACAAGCGGAAATTATATTACACGCACACTCACAAATCCGAATGATAATGTAGGATATACAGAATATATTATTACTCCCAGAATATATGAAACTTGTATCCTGTCAGATTTGAAAGACACCATTACTATCTGGGTAAATCCGTTTCCCGTTGTAAATCCAACATATACCATTGATACAATTTGTAACGGAGAATATGCCAATATTAAACTGGAAACACCAACATCTCCAACAGACAGTATTCGTTTTGATGTAATCGTTCTTGATCCGAGTAACATGGTTGAGGGGCATATGGATATAACAAGATTAAAACCTAATGAAAATATTTATCAGGCTTTAACAAACACATCAAACAATATTCGTTATATTGATTATGTGATTACTCCTTATCTACTCGATAATGGAGGCAACGAAATATGTAAAAACACAAACAACAACGACACAGTCAGAATTTATATTAATCCAACTCCAGATTTAGATGTTGAACTTTTAACACCCGATACAATTTGTAATCAAGGGGCCATTAATATCAATGTCACCAAACTAAATTTAAATATTGGTGGAGATGCATATTATACGCTGGATATTGATACTATCTCGGGAACAATTAATGGTATCAAGGCCGATGGTGACTATACGCTGGATGATGTAATTAATGATACCCCTAAAAACTTAACAGATTCTGCCCAGGTTATCACCTATAAATTCACACCGTGGTTTGATAATACAGAATCAGGAACAGAAAGTTGTGCAGGTACTGAAGATACAACCATTACCATTTATCTTGAACCAACACCTCATGTTATTGTTAATCCATCAACCGATACAATTTGTAATTCAGAAGAAGTAACGATATCCTTATCCAGTAATACAAAACCTACTCTTCCAATACGAATTGATTATGAATCTATCGTTCCTGCAGGAGTATCTTTGACTAACAGCAGTGCTACCGGATTAAGTACTAGTGATGATATTGTTACAGAAGTAATAAACAATACAGATGAGATTAAACTTGTTAGGTTAATTGCAAAACCTTACACTACAACAAGCGATGGTTCAACACTTCATTGTTCAGGAGTAAATGACACAGCATACATATGGGTAGAACCAACAGCAATGGTTATTGCCTCACCACAGGAAGACACCATCTGCGGTGGCGATAATATTTCGATAAGATTAGACAGTGATTCCAATCCGGCTTTACCTGTTAAATTCAGGTATACTACAGTTATTCCTGTTGATGTAACAGTGTCTCCTGCTACTGGTTCTAATATTTCGAATGGTGATATATTAACAAACCAAATCAACAACAATTCAAATACTGCACAAATTGTTCAATTTATCATTTCTCCTTATACTACAGAAAATAATGGGACGACTGAGAAATGTTCGGGTATAAATGATACGGTATCCATTTGGATAGAACCTGTTACCCAAGTAACTGCTTCCCCTCAACAGGATACTATTTGTAATGGCGAAAATGTTGCAATTGAACTTAACAGTCCTTCTACGCCTACTTTACCTGTTAAATTTAAATATACAACACAAGTACCAGCAGGAGTAACTATAACACCTACCAGTGGTTCGAACCTGGCAAACAATGCAACGCTCACAAATCAAATTAATAACACGACTAATGAGGCAAAACTTGTTACGTTTTTTATAACTCCTTATTCAACTGAAGATGATGGAATGTCTGTAAAATGCGAAGGTATCAGGGATACAGCCTACGTTTGGGTTGAACCAACCACGAATATTTCTGTATCTCCCAAACAAGATACCATTTGTAGTGGTGAAAATATTTCTGTAAATCTAAGTAGCACTTCAATACCAACCCTCCCTGTAAAATTTAAATATAGTAGTATCACGCCAGCTGGAGTAACGGTTACTCCAAATAGTGAAACAGGTTTAGCTAATAGCACAACACTTACTAACCTAATAACGAATGATACGGATGAAGCACAACTTGTACAATTTATTGTTACGCCTTATTCAACCGAAACAGATGGAACTTCTGAAAAATGTACAGGTATTAACGACACAATATTTATATGGGTAGAACCTATTGTAAATGTTACGGCTTCACCTCAGCAAGATACAATTTGTGACGGAGATAATATTTCAATAGAACTAAACAGTTCCTCAAATCCTACTTTGCCCGTTAAATTTAAATATTCTACCATTATTCCTGCCGGAGTTATAGTTACTCCTGCAAATGGTACTGGATTAACTAACAATACAACCCTTACAAATCAGATTGATAATAATACGGGTGAAGCACAACTTGTGCAGTTTATCATTACTCCTTATTCAACAGAAACAAATGGAACTTCTGAGAAATGTACAGGCATAAACGACACAGCTTTTATCTGGATTAATCCAACGCCAGGAATAGAAATTAGTAACATTATTCCGGATACAATTATTTGTGATAATAGTGAATTAATTATTCAGGTTAACAGCTTAAATGGAACCATCATCGGAGATAAAAAATACAATCTTACAACAAGCTATGTCGTTGGAACTGTTTCAGGTGTTCAGGAATCGAATTCCTATGACATTACAAATGTTACAGACACATTGGTCAACTTAACAGATTCCGTACAAATAATAACATATCAGTTTGAAGCAGTATTTGATAATGTATCATCCAGTCATAATTCCTGTGGAAATGGAACAATTTCTACTGTCACGATCTATCTGAATCCTACACCGAAATTAAATGTTTCGGTTCCTGATACCCTGTTTTGCGATTTAGATGAAGTCCAGTTTGATTTAAACAGTCTCAATGGGAAAGTACTTGGAAACAAAATCTTTACACTGGAGACAAATTATGTTTCAGGTGCAATTGATGGTGTCCAAAATGATGCAGATTACAATTTTAGTCCTACAAACACGTTTAGTTTCAGTGATGATCTTGACAATTTAACAGATAGTTTTCAAATTGTTGAATACACATTTAAAGCCAGGATAAAAAATCCAAGAACTGGCTTAACCTATTGTGATAATGGCATGGATACAACAATCCGAATATATATTAACCCTACTCCAACAATCGATATACAGATAAATGATACGGTATACTGTGATAATAGCTCAATTACGTTTAATGTAAACAATACAACCGGGAATATTATAGGAGAACTATATTACTATTTAGGAACAAACTTTAATAGCGACTCCGTATCTAATACAGCTGTTGAAGATCATTATCTTTCTACACATAATTTAACAGATGATTTAACAAACAACTCTTTCGAATATCAAGTCATTAACTATTATTTTACACCCAAAATAAAAGACACCCGGCCGGGAAAAGGAGATATGAAATGCGGGGGAGAAGAAACAACGGTTGATATCTATCTAAATCCAACACCCAGAATTAGTATTGCTGTTGTAGATACTATATATTGTAATGAATCAACTGTAGAATTCCTGGTAAATTCTGTAACGACTAAAGTACTTGGAACTTTGGAATTTGATATTGATGCTGTTGCATCCGGAACAATATCCGGTTCCAGCAACGGTACAACTGACCATACGCTAAGTAACTTTAGTGATATACTCAATAACGAAACATCTCTTTTACATTACATCGATTATACTGTAACTCCGAAAATAAACAATGTCCCATCTTCAACACCAACTTGCAACAACGGAATTACGGCAACAGTGCGGGTTTATATCACTCCAACTTTTGAAACCGAAGCCATAAGTTTAACCCGGGGACCTTCTATTATTGGCGGATGGGATGTAAAATGTTTTGGACAAAGTACGGCACAAGCCAGTGTTAACACAACAGGAGGATACGTTTCCGTTTCAGGATATACAGAAGATGATGTTACGTATGAATGGGCAAAAGATGGAGGTGGAAGTTATAATACAAAAACAATCACAGGGTTAACTGCTGGTATCTATAATGTAACTGCTACGGATGAAATTGGGTGTATTGCAGAATCATCAATTGAACTTAAAGAACCTGATTTGCTGGAAGTTCAAATTAATATAATTGAGAACCTTGCTTGTGAAGGAGATGAAGATGGTGCTATGGAAGCCATCATTAATGGAGGTACTGAAGGTTATGATATAACCTGGGTACGACAAGGAACAAGTTCGCAAACCTGGGAAACACAATACATAGAAAATCTTATCGAAGGCCCGTACGATCTAACTATTATTGATACAAATCAATGTGTAGCTTTTACTAATACACTACTCGCTGCCACCAGCAGTGTACAGGTACAAACAAGAAATCCGGATGTTTTTAAAGGATTTACCCCACCTTCATTGAATGGTTATCACATAGCCTGCTATGGAGGGACAATGGATTCTACAATTTTTATTGGGAAAGGAGATTACAGCTATAACCTGATTTACCCAGATGGAGATACATTAAATTTTGAAACAGATATAACAACGGTAAAAAATCTACCGGCAGGATACTATGAACTGATTGCAACAGATGTAAATAATTGTCAATCTGTAGACACATTTTCCTTAAGAGAACCTGAGCCAATTAACATTGGTAATGCAGATATTTCAAGTTACGATATATTTAACATCAGTTGTTATGGCGAGAAAGATGGTTACATCCACCTCAGTAACATAACAGGAGGAATAGATTATAGCGAAAATACGTACATCTATGAATGGGAAAATCCGGAATATGATTCACTTTCTCAATATGAAGCAGGTATAATACAAAATAAAGCTTTCCAGGACAACTTAATTTCGGGGACTTATTATGTCACAATCATAAACGGAATATGCGAATTTACAGACACATTCGAACTAAATGAACCCGAAGAAATGCAAATAAATGCAACGATAAAAAGTTATAGCGGGGGATTTAATATTTCCTGTGAAGGAAATTCAGACGGTGAAATTAGCGTAAATGTAAGAGGAGGTTATATACCAGATGGATCTTACACATACAATTGGTCAACGGGCGATAATGATTCAATTGTAACAGGCCTTTCTGCAAAATCATATTCTTTGGTTGTTGAAGATGATATTTCCTGTCAAACAGAAAGATCCTTCAATCTTACACAACCTGACATATTAGACATCAACTATACGATAAGTGATTACTCCGGTTACAACATCAGGTGCTATGGAGGTAAATCAGGAAATATCGAATTAACCCCATCCGGAGGTGATAATACATCATATAATTATTTATGGAAAACTTTATCTGAAGAAGCTACCGGCATTTCAGAAACATCAAAAGATCAAACCAATATTACAGCAGGCAATTATCGCGTAATTGTATCTGACGGTAATTCATGTATTGATAGTTCAACCATCGAATTAATAGAGCCAGAACAACTTACAATTCTTGATATTGAAAAACAAAATGTAAGCTGCGATGGTAGAATAAAAGGTTATGCAGAAGTATTTACATCCGGGGGAGCTGGCGAAAATACATATCTATGGTCAAATGGAGAAACTACCCAACGAATAGAAAATCTCAATGCTTTATTTTTTACTATTACTGTAACAGATAAAAATGAATGTCAGACTTTAGGCTCAGTTCAAGTTGAAAAAACAGATTCATTAAATATTGAATTAATACCCGTAGAACAATATTCCGGAGAAGTAATATCCTGTTATGGAAATAACGATGGTGAAATTTTAGCCTATGTTTCATATGGGCAACAACCATACACATATATGTGGAATACAGGCGATACAGATTCATCTATCACAAACCTGGGACAAGGAAGATATGATGTTACCATTACAGATATCCTGCAATGCCAAGGAACACAAACAATCTATATTAATCAGCCTTCTGTAATAAATGTTGATATTTCAACATCAAATGTTAGTTGTTTTAGTTACAGTGATGGCTTAGTCTCTCTTAATACCTATGGAGGAACAGGTCCTTATACTTTTAACTGGATAAATAATATCACTAACACTATTCCAAATTATAGTGGTCTAAATGCAGGAAATTATAATGTTACGATCTACGATGCAAATAATTGTAGTAAAGACACTTTGTTTACAATTGAACAACCTACTGCGTTAAGTTTAGATTATGAAATAGAAAAACCTTTCTGTCCGGATATGAAGGATGGTAGCATTTATGCAACAGCATCGGGAGGTACTCCCGGATACAATTATAACTGGTACAATGGAAGTACTTCGGATTATCTCAATGATTTGGATGAGAACGATTATATACTTACCATTACAGATGCTAATCAGTGTGAATTAACGGATACTGTAAATCTACAAAGTGATGCAAGGGATTGTTTGGATATCCCTACAGCATTCACACCTAATGGAGATGGATTTAACGACACCTGGGAAATAGTAGTTTCTTCTGATAAATACCCGGAATTACCAAAAGTCGGTGATATTTATCCTGATGTAATTGTTGAGATATATAATCGATGGGGAGAACTCATTTTCGTTTCCGAAAATGGATATGTAAATGAATGGGACGGAAAAAATATGAAAAACGGAAAAAGTTTACCTGTTGACTCATATCACTACATAATAGATTTTGGTGATGGCAGAGCGAGAACAGGTAACGTTACAATTATTAGATAATATAGATTGATAAGGTTATTGGTCATAATTATTTTATTCTTATCGACATTAACTATAAAAGCCCAACAAGTACCGCTTTATAGTCAATATATGTTGAATGGATATTTGTTAAATCCTTCGCTTGCCGGAAGCGAGGGATATTCTATTATTGGCCTAACCGGAAGAGAGCAATGGCTTGGGTTCGAAAATCCTCCACGAACTTATTCCCTGAGTTATCAAACCAGGCTCATGCAGAAAAACTCTACGATTGTCCGCACCAAAGATGGGAAAACAAAATATAAAAAAGGACAATCAGGGAGGGTTGGCCTGGGAGGTTATATTTTTAACGATAGAAATGGATTGGTTGACAGGACCGGAGGCCAATTTACATATGCATATCATATTTACATGGGAGTATCACAACTCTCATTTGGTGTATCTGGCTCTATCTATCAATTTAAAATCGATAAATCGGAAGTAACCTTTAGAAATCCGGATGATCCCCTTGCTGCTAGCGTAGATAGGATACTCTATGTCCCTGATGCAAATTGTGGCGCATTTTACAATCATCCAAAGTATTATATAGGATTATCAATAACCCAGTTGTTCGAATCAATAGCAAAATTTAGTTTTTCAAGCTCGAGCATATACGATGATTACCAGGTTCAACGACATTATTTCTTAACTGCAGGACTAAGGCACGAATTAAAAAATGAATCCTATGTTTTCGAACCATCTGTTTTAATTAAAGCTTCTGAGGGACTTTCTCTGCAAGCAGACATCAATGCCAAATTAATATACGAAGATAATTTCTGGGGAGGAATATCTATTCGCACTAATAAATCTGTTGTCCCTATGTTAGGTATAAAAACAGGGAAATTGTATATCGGATATGCCTTTGAATACGGCCTTGATGCAATTAGCTCAAGACATAGTTACGGCTCTCACGAAATAATGGTTTCTGCAAAACTTGGAGATTCTGCCAGAAGATATAGGTGGATAAAAAGGTATTAGTGGAATATTTATCCTTTCTGTTAACTATTATTACAAAATCTTTTCGAATATTTGTTAGGCAAATAAAAATTATTGGAATTGGGAATAATTATTAAACAAAGTATAAAGGGAACATTTTGGATTTATGTAGGAGTTCTTATTGGATTTATTACAACTACTTATTTATATCCTAATTATCTAAAACCAGAGGTAGTAGGTTTGTTTAGTTTGTTAGTTTCCTATTCTATTTTATTGGGACGTATTTTTTTATTAGGATTACCCGGTGTCACAAGTAGGATGTTTCCATACTTTAGAGATGAAAATAAAAGGCACAATGGTTTTTTATTTATTGCTCTCATATACATCGTTTTAGGCAGTATACTATTTATTGTTGTATATTCTCTTTTTAAAAATCAGTTTATTGAAGCAAATATTACTAAATCCCCATTATTATATAATTATTTCATATATATAATTCCTGTAACTATTAGTTATATGGTTTATTTGTTCCTTGATGGTTACTGTAAAATGTTATATAATGCCGTTTTAGGAACTTTTTTACAGGAATTTATACAGCGCCTTTTAATTCTTTTAATAACACTATCCTATGCATTTAAAATAATTACTCTTCACCAATTAATTTTATCTTATTCAATAGTAGTTTCTTTAAAAGGATTTTTTCTGCTCTTATACCTATTATCTCGAGGTGAAATTAATATTAGTCCCAAATATTCTTTCCTATCAAAAAAACTCATAAAAGAAATTCTAAATGTTTCTGTATTTGGTCTCTTAAGTGGTGTCGGATCTATATTAATTTTCAATATTGACAAAATTGTTATTTATAAGTTTCTTGATTTATCAAAAACAGGCATTTATACTATCGGATATTTTTTTGGTGCTGTGGTAGCAAAACCCTCCATTTCCTTATTGAAGATATCCGGAACGCTCATTGCTGAAGCATGGAAAACAAACGATGCACAAAAAATAAAAATAATCTATTATAAAAGTTGCTTAAATCAAATCATCATTGGAGGATTTATATTTCTTGGAATCTGGGTTAACATTGAGAATATTTTGTTCATCCTTGGTGATGAATACCTGGAAGCAAAATGGGTTATATTTTTTACTGGATTAGCTTATCTAGTTGACATGAGTACTGGAGCAAATGCTCTAATTATTGGTCTTTCAAAATATTACAAAATAAATCCCATTTTTCAAATTCTGCTTGATATAATAGCTGTAGGAACAATGTTCATATTAATACCTATTTGGGGTATTACAGGGGCAGCTATTGCTATTACTCTATCAATAACGCTGAATAATTTTTTGAGATTCCTTTTTTTGAAAATAAAATATGATTTTCAACCCTTTAATTATGCATACCTCATAATAATTGCATTTTATTTTTTCCTATTTTTAATAATTAAAATAATCCCTCAACAAAATGTTATTTTAGATATAATTATCAGGTCAATGATTGTTAGCATATTGACTTTACTGTTTTTCTGGCGTTTTCAATTTTCACCTGATATCAAAAACATTCTAATTGCTATTAAAGAATTGCCAAAAAAAATGTTAGTTAAAAAGTAGTAATTATTTTATTCAGGATATTTTATTTGAGGATGAAAAAACAATCCCGCCATTGTCCCTTTTACAATTATATAGCACGCATAAAACCGCAAACGAAACAATGAGAAAAAGAATTTATACATTGTTTCCATTAAGACTAATACAAGATCAATTTTTCTGTAATGATTCCAGGTATAATAAATTTGATTTCGGAAACGATAATAATGCATTTTTATGCGGTTCCTGTTTTTTTCAGTTTTTATACTGGGTGGCTTACTTATTTCTCTTTTATGACAGACAATACTTTTCCCTACCAAATAACTGGAATACTTTTTTGAAATACGTAACGTATATTCCATATCGTCACCCCAAATAAACATTTTTTGAATTGGATACCCAACCTCCTTAACCAGTTCTTTTGTTAGGTATACTGATACAAATGTTGCTGATTTAACCCGTACAAGTCCTTTATCAAGTTGATCATCCCAAACAGAATAATAATTTTTTCCCTTCTTTAAATCCACCTCCGGATTATTCATTGAAATACCATTTGTTCCGACAACCCTACTACAAAAAAAACCTTGACTATTAATCTTTTCTGCTTTTTCAAGTTCTTCGAGAGCAGAAAAATCTGCAATAACATCATCATCCATGATCCAGAAGCGATCAAAATGATTCTCATAAGCTTGTTTAATTCCCTCATAAAATCCACCAGCTCCCCCGTCATTTATTTTTTTTCGGATATAAAATATAGATACTTCTTTTTTCGATCTTTTTAGAATTTTAGTTAGTATCTGATTTCTATCTCCATTCAAATCTGGAAGTTTATCAATCCAATTATTTTGTAAAAGTATCTCGGGCGTAGTTATATTTGATTTATTATCTATTATAAAAATAGCGTCAGGCGTTCTACTTTGAGAAAACAAAGAATCCAAACATTCTATTAATAGTTTTTCCCTGTTATACGTAACTACAATTGCGGCTATAGAATTTTCCATAAATTTAATATGATGGCGTATTAAAGGTTCTCAAAAACAATACTGAAATATTTTATTCTCCTCATTTGTCCTTTATAAACATTTATGATTGATAATTTCATTATACTTATTTATGCCCATTCCTAATGCTCTCACTAACAAATCTTCTATTAAAGTTTTTAATTCATTTTTATTTAATAAATTATATCTCTCTAACTTTAATAAAAAGTCTTGTAAATTATAAAACCTATCGTCTAAGCCCTCAAAATCAAGATTTTCATTCAACCCCCAACGTAATGGGACAACACCATAATACATACATTCATAGTACGCAAATGTATTGAAGGTTACAGCGAAATCATACCTCCCTGAAATTAACAATTCTTGAACTGATTGTTGTTGACTTAAAACTTTAATATTTTTATATTTTGCACTTATTTCCTCACCTTTAAGTTTGGATAGAGGATGCAATTTAATTTCAAACAACAATTTTTTCAGATTAGCAGCCTCTTCAAGAATTGGCAAAACTTTTTCAAAATCCTCATCATATAATGCAATACCATTTAAAACAAGGCAGTTTTTTATATTTGATGCTAATTCTATTTTTCTTAAAGGATACTTGGGATTTCCAGCAACAAAAATCTTATCTTCTGGAATTGAATAATCATTTATTAAATCATGTTTCCCTATTTCTCCAAGAGTTATAACATACTCGGCTTGAACATGTGTGCCTGTTAGAATATCTTTTGCAATATACCTTTTATAACGACCAAATAAACCATGTGAGATATGAAATGTTTTTAGTCCTTCTTTTCTAAGAAATGCCGTTAATAAAGCTTCCGTATAAGTAGATGATATAAATGGCACATAATTTTTTCCATTCAAACTAACACTTTTAAATGCACTCTTTAATTTTTTAACTAAGTGTTTGTTATTGGATAAACGTAATGCAATGAATACCTTTTGTAATAAAGATAATTTTATTGCTATTAATGATTTTGATATTTTAACATAACTCTGAATAGCATCATATAAATAAAAATAGGGACGAAACCGATATTTAAGGACATGCAAAGATGAATCATCTACTCCTTCCTGCATAGATTTTATCAATTTCATATGGTCTTTCCTTTTGGGAAGATCCATTGTAAAAACTGTATTCGCTCTAAAAAACTCTTGCTTTAATCTATGAACATCAAGTTCTTTGAACATTAAGTAGGCTATTTCACCCAAACTTACTGACTTATCATAAGCAATAAAATTAATAAAATCAATAGCAGAAACCTTTACTAAATCTATTCCTTTAAATTCATACTTAAAATTGGATTCAAAAAACAGGAAGTCTTTGTATTTATTATAGTTCTGAGCCTCTTCAAACATAAATTTATAACAACTCTATTATTTTTTCTGCAAATTCAAAGTCTTTTGGAGTATCTATGTCTACACCCTCAATTTTATCTACAACAGAAATATATGGTTTGAAACCAATACGCTGATGATAGTCCGTCCATATTTCCTTTTTAAACATAAAAAAAGCACTTGTTTCTACATACACAGGCTCAAGATCCTGAGTGCGAGGGATTTGTTTTAAACTATAATTTAATGTCTCTCCTTTAAACCAAGCAAACGTTTTTAATTCTTCTGCACTAAATGCAGAATCGTATTCTCCATTTATAAGATGATGTAATGCATCATCAATAGATGATTGTTTAATAAATGGTGAAGTAGTATGTGCTAATATGTATATATCTGCGTCAACACAGGCAATGAATGAACTATATATTTCTTCTCCAAGAGTAGTGTCTTTATCTAGCTCTTCACTTCTTTTTAAAAATTTAACTCCATCCGGTAAAAACTCAATTATTTCCTCAGAGCTACAATAAACATACACATCGTCTATTAGTTCTGAATTTGATAAAGTTTCCAGAATATATGTCATAAGAGGCTTTGAACCTAATTGTTTTAAATTTTTACCAGCAACTCTTTTGCTATTTAAACGTATTGGAACAAATGCAACAACTTTCATTTTATCTTAATTACTAAGTTTTACTAAGTCAAATATACCAACAAGAGTTTGTTTATCATTATAAACAACCATAGAATAAACTTTTTCCGTTTTTAATACTATCTTTTCTATTAATATCATATGGCTTAATATTTAAAGTAGCAGACTGATTCCATTATATCACTTTTAGTAAATACAAAGGATTAACTACAACTTATTTTAGTAGCCAGCATTTTCAATTATAAAATATTGAGTCAATAACTATTGTATCAGTTGCAATTATTATTAATTTACTTTTTTTATTTTTTCTTCACACTAAATAATAGCGTTGAAGAAAACATAGGGAATAATCTAGCAAAAATAAAATCAAGTTTTCCCCAGAAATTACTGAGGTGATTTGGTAAAAATGTAACAATCTTTTGAGTAATATCTAATTCAACTTTTCCTAATAATTGTTCCAAAGCTCTTGGTGTAAAGACTAAATTATGATCAGGATGCATAAATTCTTTTCCAAAGAAAGCATGAAATAATTTTGAAAATGTTATGAAATTGGGGGTGCTAATCAATAATTCTGTATTGGCTCCCATTAATTTTTTTAGTGAATTAAAAGCACTTTCTAAATTCATAATATGCTCTATAGTTTCACCGAAAATTATGATATCAGGCTCAAAATCAAATGACGTATCTATATTCATATCTGCAAAAATTACATTTGAGAAACCTAATTCTTTCATAATTTTTATTCCTTCGACATCTATATCAATGCCTAATTGATTCATCGCAACATCATTAATCTGCTTAAATAAAAGCGAATTATTATAAAATTTAATTTTTGTAAATGGAGCATCACATGCTCCAATATGAAGCACTTTTTTATCCCTACAACAATTTAAAATAAATTCATTTCTATTCTTTACAAAATTTTTTCGTGAGATAACCTTCATATTCTATTCTGCTTTTTAGAATATTCTGCAATATATTTTGTTAAATTTTTTCGTGAATATTGTTCCGAAATATTTTTTTCTTGAACCTCATTATTATCTAAATTCTTCTTGAAAATAGATACTAAAAATTCACTCAACACATATCTATCCCCAAAATTACAACATACTCCTGCATCACATTGACTTATTATTCTTGAAACATCACTGTTTCCTGAAGGCCCAATTGCTAAAATAATCTTTTTCGATGCCAAATACTCAAATAATTTACCAGGAATGTGCCCCAAAGCGTTTTTTGAGTTATTTTGAAGTAATAACAACAAATCTGCTTGTTGATATTCTTTTAATATCTGTTTATGTGATACATACCCTCCATAAATAAATCTTTGTGATAAATTCGGTAGCTTTTGGATATACTCAATTACACGTTCATCAATAGTGCCGAACAACTTCAAAATAAATTTTTCTGCAAATTCTTTTTCTGTTTCCAGAATATTATCAATAACTTCCCAAAGATATTCCGGATTACGGTAGTCGTGAAGAATACCAGAATAGAGCATAACAAAGTTATCGTTTGTTTTTTCTAAAGGAATCGATTTAAAATCTTCTTCATCATATCCATTTGTTATAACCGAAACGCTCTTTGCTCCTAATCGCTCTAAATCTTTTGCCCAGTTATGGCTAACAGTTACAACTTCGTCCGCTCTTGTTAAAACCTTATTCTCAAGTTTCTTCTGAATCCTTCTGGCAATAAAAGAAGGATTAAACTCCTCCAGATAATCTATCTCCGACCAGGGATCACGAAAATCTGCTACCCATTTTATGTTTTTAAGTCTTTTCTTAATTCCAAGACCAATAAGATGAACACTATGTGGTGGCCCTGTAGTAATAATTGTATCTACCGTACTTTTTTTAAGGTATCTGACCAATTGCTTTTTAACTGGGCGTACCCAAAATACGCGTGGATCAGGAATTAACACATTCCCTCTTAACCAAATTGAAATTTTTTCAGTTAAACTCTTCTTAGTCCCTTTTGAAAGAAGTCCTGTGTTAACATTTTCCTCCTTTTTTTTTCCAGTAAATCTTTTAAATAGACTATAAGGCTCCCAAATTGGAATTCTTATTATCGCTAAATCAGGAGATACGTCTGAAAGTAATGAATTATCAATAACCGGGTACTCTGGATTTTCCGGTATTACAACAATTGGGTCAATATCATATTCCGGGAGATACTTTACAAATTTCAGCCAACGCTGAACACCCCCTCCACCAGAAGGAGGCCAATAATAAGTTACAATTAAAACCTTATTCATTTTTTAAAAACAAGGAAAGAAACTGAGCCTAAAAGAACAATAAGTAATATTAAACTTGAAGCTTTGGATACTTTCTCTCCCAGATAATAACTTTGGGGTTTAAATTCAAATTCTATTGTGTGTTCTCCAGATGGTACAACCATAGCTCTTAGTAGAAAATTAGCAACAAAATACGAGGCTTCTTTTCCGTCAACAGTTACATTCCACCCCTTCGGATAATAGATTTCAGAAAACAATGCTACTCTACTTTTATTAGCTTTCGATTTATATGTTAAATGATTGGGGTTATAATCTACCAGACTTATTGTTGCTGTCGAATCTTCCCCATTTTTATATCCTTGCTCTACTATAGCTTTAGACAAAGATTCATTTAATATTGCTTGTGTATTAAGCTCAATTTTATTTAGCCCTTCAATTTCTTCATTTGTCGTCTTTACAAAAACTAAACTATCAACAAACCAAGCATCTGATTTAGCATAAGGATTTACCAATGGTTGACTATTAGGATTATAAATCACATATTTAGTAGCAAGCATGTTTAATGATTCTGTCTTTTTGAAGACTGCATCTATTGTTCCTTCAGTAACTCCTTCTGATTGCAATGTTTTTTGTAGCAAGGAAATTTCTTGTGCTAGTTGAACATCTATTAATTCTTTATACCTCATTAATTTTGCACCATGGTATCCTCCAATAGATTTATGATAGTAGGATGTTGTTGCATCTTGAAAAGGACTCTTTGTAAGATTCAATACTCTATGATACTCTTTATCTTTAAGAATAAATTCATCAACAGGTTTCATAGCTATTGTATTTTCCCGTTGTTTCTTTGTCATAAAGCTATCCTTATTTAAATATCTAGCATTTACTCCCCACAAATCAATAAGAATTAATAATCCAACCAATGCCATAAACGCATTAGCTTTAAGTTTTTTTAGAGAATAAAACCAGGCTATAACTGCACTTAACAATATAAAAAGAAAACTTCGGATGGTATCTGATTTAAAGATATAAATTCTGGCAGCCTCCAGATTACTAACAAATTCATCAAGTCCAGCCGTTTGCTGAGGATTTGTCTGACGATAATTATTAAAATAAGACTCTTCGTTCTTACTTAAAAAATCAAAAAATGTCTCAGGCAATAAATAAAACAACAGTAATAGACCTCCTGTTAAACCAAACGCATAATAAAACTTCTTTTTATTTTTCTGAATAATTTCCGGTTCCTCAAAAATCTCTTTTAAAGCTAATGCCGCAAGAATTGCAGTACAAAAACCAGCGATTACAAGGATTGAAGCAACTGCCCTAAACTTATTATAAAGAGGGAAATAATCAATAAAAAAATTTGTGAAAGCTGGAAAATTTCCACCCCAACAAAGCAAAATCGATAAAACAAATCCAGCAAAGAAAACCCACTTAATCTTATCCTTTATAAAAAACATCCCAAGAACCATCAGGAACATAACGACAGCACCAAAGTAATAATCTGGACCTCCCACAAATGTTTGGTCTCCCCAATATTTATTATTTTGACCTATCTGTTCCCTGTATTGAGGTTCAACAGCTTGAAGGGCCTTTTTATTGCTTGAAATTAAACCTGTTCCTCCTCCTTTTGCACTTGGAATAATTATAGAAAATGTTTCTTGCTTTCCATAAGCCCACATGCTTATGTAATCTCTTTCAAGCCCTCCTGTCTGATTTTCATCATCTTCATGTTCCAGATTACTATTTCCTCGTTGAGAATATTTACCATATTCGTAAGTTGTATACAAATTTGTAGCATTTACACCTACCGAAATAATAATTGAAATAATACTTAATCCGGCAACTATACCAAAATGTTTATATTCTTTTGCTTGAAAAGCTTGCCATAGAAAGTAAATAAACAAAATACCAACTAAAAGGAAAAAATAGTAAGTCATTTGAATATGATTCGAGAAAAACTGCAAGCTCAGGAAAAAAGATAGAATGGCAAAACCCAATAAATATTTCTTTTTGTTCATCAAAATAAAACCCGCAAGACTAGGAGCCATAAAAGCAATAGTTCGCACTTTCCAATTATGTCCGGCGTCAATAATAATAAAATGATAAGAAGAAAAAGTAAATGCCAATGCACCTAATAAGCTCAACCATGGATTTAATCCAAAACTCAACATTAAAATATAAAATCCTATGCCATATAAAAGAATAAAACCAATTTCTGCGGGCATCCACAACTCAAAAATCTTACGAATCTTTAATAAATATCTCGAAAAAGTTTTCATCCCAATCTGATATGCTGGCATACCTCCAAACATTGAATTCGTCCAAAGTGAACGTTCTCCTGCCTCTTTCTCATATTTAATAATTTCCTGTTGAGAAGAAATTCCTTGAAGAACATCATTTTGATTTAGAACTTTTCCTTCAAGTGCAGGACTGAAATAGGCAATTCCAATTGCCAGAATTATCAGAACAGGTGCAACATATGAAAAAAGCTTTTTATAATCTATCTTTTTCATACTTATAGGGTTTTTTAGATTGAGCTAATTTTATGCTAATTTTTCAAACAGTTTTCTCATACTTACTTTGTCCTCAAGAATAGAACGTAAATCCTCTATTTTGATACGTTCCTGTTCCATTGAATCTCTGTCTCGTATAGTTACTGTATTATCTTCTTTAGTACTGTGATCAATTGTAATACAATAAGGTGTACCTATTGCATCCTGACGACGATATCTCTTTCCTATAGAGTCTTTTTCATCATATTGAACATTATAATCAAACTTAATTGAATCAATAATATTGCGTGCAATTTCAGGTAACCCATCTTTTTTAGTTAATGGCATAACAGCAATTTTAACCGGAGCAATTGCAGGAGGAATACGTAATACAACCCTTGAATCGTTCTTCTCAGCACTTACAACTTCTTCGTGGTATGAATTTGCTAAAACACTAAGGAACATCCTGTCAAGACCAATTGATGTCTCAATTACATACGGTGTATAGTTCTCTCCTATTTCAGGATCAAAATATTGTATTTTCTTACTGGAAAATTTTTCGTGTTGTTTTAAATCAAAATCAGTACGTGAATGGATTCCCTCAACTTCTTTAAAACCAAATGGAAATTGGAATTCAATATCTGTTGCTGCATTCGCATAATGTGCTAATTTATCATGATCGTGGTAGCGATATTTATCATCGCCCATTCCTAATGATTTATGCCATTTCATACGGAATTCTTTCCAGAATTTAAACCACTCCATTTCTGTACCGGGTTTGATAAAAAATTGCATTTCCATCTGTTCAAACTCACGCATGCGGAAAATAAACTGACGGGCTACAATTTCGTTTCGGAACGCTTTTCCAACCTGCGCTATTCCGAATGGAATTTTCATCCTACCGGTCTTCTGTACATTCAGGTAATTAACAAAGATTCCCTGTGCAGTCTCAGGACGAAGATAAATTGAATTTGCATCATCACTCACTGAACCCATTTTGGTCTCAAACATCAGGTTAAACTGACGAACATCTGTCCAGTTTTTTGAACCAGAAATAGGACAAACAATCTCTGCATCGAGGATAATTTGTTTTACTTCTGCCAGATTCTCATCTTCTAAAGCTTTTACAAATCTTGAATGAGTCTCTTCGTATTTTTGTTTGTTGGCCAAAACTCTGGGATTTGTCTCCTTAAATTTTACTTCATCAAAATCATCTCCAAATCTTTTTCGTGCTTTATCAACCTCTTTGCTTATCTTATCTTCTATCTTTTGAAGATATTCTTCAATCAATACATCAGCACGGTATCTCTTTTTTGAGTCTTTATTATCAATTAATGGATCATTAAAAGCATCAACATGACCCGATGCTTTCCAGGTAGTAGGATGCATAAAAATTGCGGCATCAATACCAACTATGTTTTCGTGCAAACGCACCATCGACTCCCACCAGTATTTACGGATATTGTTTTTGAGTTCTACCCCGTTTTGTCCATAATCATATACAGCACCTAAACCATCATAAATTTCACTTGAAGGAAAAATAAAACCATATTCTTTCGAATGCGAAACTAATTTTTTGAATATATCTTCCTGAGCCATTATTAATTCACCTTAATTTTAAATTGTCGCAAATGTAAAGAAAATGACCTTCATAGAAAATTATTTCAGGTATGTTCATATAAAAATTATTTACGAATAATAAGATTCTAACAAATTAACCTTTATTTTACCATTACACGTTAATCTATATATTTGCCAAAATTCTATCAAATGGAAACTGATTTTCTTGTTATTGGTTCGGGTTTAGCCGGATTAAGTTTTGCATTAAAAGTAGCTGAGAAGGGAAAAGTAGTAATTCTTACAAAATCGAATCTTGAGGAAACAAATACAAGTTATGCCCAAGGAGGTATTGCTGCTGTAACATATAGTCCGGATTCTTACGAAAAACATATACAGGATACTTTAATAGCAGGAGACGGTCTTTGTGATGAGGATGTTGTACGATTGGTTGTTGAGGAAGCCCCACAACAAATCAAAGAATTAGTTGAATGGGGAACAAAATTCGATAAAGACGAATCTGGTAAATTTGATCTTGCCCGGGAGGGAGGACATTCAGAACATCGAATTCTTCATCATAAGGATCAAACTGGTTTTGAAATCCAAAGAGCTTTAAGCAATGCTGTAAGAAAACATCCCAACATTACCATTTTTGAAAATTACTTTGCTATTGATTTAATCACTCAGCACCACTTAGGCCAATTAGTTAAAAGATATCATACAGATACAGAATGTTTTGGGGCCTATGCACTAAATTTAAAAAACAATAAGGTTGAAACGTTCCTTTCTAAGATTACATTAATTGCAACTGGAGGGATTGGAAACCTATACCATACAACTACAAATCCTGTTGTTGCAACAGGCGATGGAATTGCTATGGTTTATCGTGCAAAAGGAATTGTTGAAAACATGGAATTTGTCCAATTCCATCCAACATCATTATACAATCCTGAAGAACGCCCTTCTTTTTTGATTACTGAAGCAATGAGAGGATTTGGAGCTATCTTAAAAACTCAGGATGGCAAAGAATTCATGAAAAAATATGATGAACGAGGATGCCTGGCTCCTAGAGATATTGTTGCACGTGCAATTGATAATGAGATGAAAACAAGGGGGGATGATTTTGTTTATCTTGATGCATCACATCTCGACTCAGAAAACCTAAAAAGTCATTTTCCGAATATCTATGAAAAATGTTTATCCTTGGATATTGATCTAACCAAAGATATGATTCCTGTAGTACCTGCTGCACATTACTTATGCGGGGGAATAAAAGTTGACAAAAACGCTAAAACTTGGATTAACCGCTTATATGCTGCTGGAGAAACTTCTTCAACAGGACTTCATGGAGCAAATCGACTGGCAAGTAATTCTTTGGTAGAAGGAATTGTTTATGCAGATAAAGCCGCAAAACATTCGTTAAGTATAATTTCAGAAATAAAAATAGATAAAAATATACCCGAATGGAATGAAGAAGGAACGACACATCCAGAGGAAATGGTGTTAATCACCCAAAATTATAAGGAGATGCAACAAATATTTAGTTATTATGTTGGCATTGTTCGTTCAAACTTACGTTTAAAAAGAGCTTTAGACAGACTAGAAATAATCTATCTGGAAACAGAAGAACTATATAAAAAATCTAAACTTTCTCAAAAGCTTTGCGAGCTTAGAAATCTTATTAATGTAGGATATCTGGTTATTAAAATGGCGCAGCAACGTAATGAAAGCAGAGGATTACATTATAATATTGATTATCCGGGGAAAAATATTTTTAACACACCCAAAAATTAAATTTTATCATTCAAATACCTGGCACTTAACTGAAACGACTTTACAGGTGATTTATCAATCCAATTTCTGTGGGTTTCTAAGATTATTGCTTTTACGTTATATTTTTTGGCCGTATTTATAAGGTCAACCAGATTAATATTTCCAGTTCCTAATTCCATATTATCAGATTTTAATATTGATCCGGATTTACCTGTTACCCTGGAACCTCTATCATTTATATGATACAATTTCATACGTTCCCCAAGCATTTCCATTAATTTCACAGCATCGCAGCCTGCTTCGATTGCCCAATACGAATCAAATTCAAAACTTACATACTGAGGGTCGGTTTTCTGTAGCAAGAGTTCAAAGGCAGTTATTCCTGACCCTACTTTTTGAAATTCACAGTTATGGTTATGATACATAAAATTTATTCCGCTTTCTTTTAATAGTCTGCCTGCTTTATTAAGTTTTTCGGCCAGTTCAGTTACAGCCTGTTGGTTGGAATAATCATATCGAAACATCCCGGTCACAACAATATTATCGGTACCAAAAGCTTTTGCTTCATTTATAATTTCCTGGGTATTATTTAAAATACTACCCAGATCTTCGTGAATGCTAACTACTTTCAGCCCGGATTCGGCGATCATTGTTTTCCAGTCAAATCTCCCGCTTCGTCCCACGGGCATACCGGCAAGCCTGGTTAAAAGGGGTACAATTAAAGGCATCTTTTTAATCATAAAACCGTTTAGTTCAATACCTTCAAATCCGGCCTCCTTAACCAACTGCAAAGTAGCTCTAGCTTTTTTCTCTGTTTTAATCACTTTTCTCAGCTGAAATTGCTGAATTGCCATAGTTACCATATCACTATTGTTAAAGCTGTTAGGATTAATTTCAGAATGCAAGGTTGCCACTGCAGAATTGTCAATCAAATCGTAGTCCTCGTATTGAGCCGAACTCAATAGGGTGAAGTGATTATCCTGACTATACATGGCTGTGCTAACAATTAAACCGATAATTATTAACACTTTATATTTATTAGAAAAAATCATTTTAATTCAGGTTTACAAATGAATAATCTATAATTATTTATTAAAGCAAGTCTATCGTAAACTCATGTACACCTGAACCTACTTCTACAGATGTATGATCGTCATTACCAGGAACGGTTTTAAATACTGCTTTATCAGGCAAAATAATCCGGGCAGTAGTATTTGCCGGAACAGTAACCTTCAACGTCGCAAGATTATTATTAATGGTCCATTCGGATTCTATTTTACCATAAACAGACAAATATTCGCCCTTTATATGATTAATTTTACCCGATCTGTCAAAAATCGGACTGATTATTATCTTTTTAAATCCAGGAGAATCAGGATTTGTATTTATACCAGCCATTCTGCGATAAACCCATTCTAAAACAGAACCAAAAGCATAGTGGTTAAACGAATTCATACTCGGATCCCCCGAATCGCTGTTCCAGCGTTCCCACCAGGTTGTTGCTCCTGATTTTACCATATATCCCCAGGAAGGATATGTTTCATTCAACAACAAACGATAGGCAATATCGTCCCTTCCATTTTCAGATAAGGCAAAAAGCAAGTATGGCGTTCCAATAAATCCGGTTGATACATGCCAGTCACGATCTTCAATTGCTTTAACAAAATTATCCGTTACTACTTTCAACAAAGAATCGGGAACCAATCCGGCATGTAATGCTATGGCATAAGAAGCCTGGCTTCCGGAACCTATTTTTCCTTCTGTAGAAATAAATTCTTTTTGAAATGCTACCTGAATTTTCTTCTTTAATTGCACATATTTCTCTGCTTCTACAGTTTTTCCGATTGCTGTTGCCATTTGTGACATCATATCAGCAGTTAATGCCCAAAGGCCCGTACTTATCAAAGTGCTTGGAGTGCTAAAGTCTGTTGCAAGATGATCTCCTAAAAAATAACCGGGACGGATATAGCCCTGGCTACGTTTTTCAAGAAATTCCATATAACGAACCATTATCGACCAGTTTTCTTCAATAATACCTTTATCGCCATATTGCATCCACGAGCTCCATGGCACAATAACACCTGCATCTTCCCAGCCGGGAGCCCCGTTTTTTCTATTGCTCTTTGGCACTGTTGGTGCAGTATTAGGAAAACTGCCATCCGGAGTTTGTTCGTCTTTAATATCCCTCATCCATTTATGAGTAAAAGCTGCAATATCAAAATTATATGTTCCTGTACGCCAGAATACCTGTCCATCACCGGTATATCCCAATCGTTCATCACGCTGTGGACAATCAGTCGGCACACTGATAAAATTACTCCGCTGGCCCCAAATACCTAGAGAATACATTTTATTTACGAGGGAATCGGATGTATGAATGTATCCGGTTGGATTTTCCACGGAACTGATTACTTCAGCCACTATAGCATCATTGCCTAATTCCCCGGGATATCCTGTAACTTCAACATACCTGAAACCGTGAAAAGTAAAATTTGGTGTAAAAACTTCTTCACCTTTTCCATTTAGCACATAACAATCTGTGGTAGTCGCATTACGAAGATTATCAACATATAAGCTATCTTCTGAACCTAATATTTCAGCAAACCGCATTTTAATTACAGTACCTGCTTCGCCTTGTACTTTTAACCTAACCCATCCAACCAGGTTCTGCCCCATGTCAACAATCCACTTTTGTTCTCCTGACTTATGAATTTTGACAGGCTTTACCACTTGTGTAACCATAACAGGAGTAGTAACCTGGGGTGAAAGGACCTTATAATTATTACCCATGATACGTGCCACATCCCACTCTTTATCGTTAAATCCCTTTGTATTCCAACCATCCAGTTCTAACCTGGCATCATAAAATTCGCCTGAATAAACTTCTGATTTAAGAATTGGCGAACGACTGGCTTTCCATGAATCATCAGTCAGTATTTTCTCTGTTGTTCCATCATTATATTCAATGTATACTTCGGCTAACAACATATTTGGCGTATTGCCAAAAATATCGTATTCTCCATTCCAACCAAGAGGGCTTCCATACCAACCGTCTCCTAATAGTGATCCGACAACATTGTTGCCTTTTTCCAGCATTTCTGTAATATTATATACCTGGTAAGTAATTCTTGATTGATAATTGGTAAACTCAGGTGTCAGAACATAACGTCCTACCTTATCGCCATTTATATACATTTTATAGCTTCCTAATGCAGAAACATACAACCTGGCTGATTTTATAGCCTTTTTAAGTTTAAACCCTTTACGAAAAACTGAAGCAGGTACCGATAAAGGTCCGGGATCTAACCCAAATTTGGGATTATTTAATTCGCCAACAACAACCGATCTATTATATTCGGCACTGGTTTGGTTTCTTGATTCCCAATTCTCAACCGAAGTCGGATATTTTCGAATTGAACCATCTTTTTCTTCTATTTTTAGAAGTGCTGCAAATGCAGCATAGTTACCCCTAAGCGCTTTTCCTGTGGCCTGATCAAAGGAAGCACCTGGCGTAGAAGAAACCTCAACTTCGATTGTATTTTCTCCCGGACGAATATATCCCAGGATATCCTGCCTTTCGAAAACCTGCCATGATTTATCCTTTGAATCAACAAGTGTACCGTTTACAAATAACCGATAATTACCACGTGCGACAGTCTGCATTGAAGCAATAGCTGGCATTTCATCAATATTGACTTTTTGCTGAAATATGGCCACCGTACTTTGAGGGACATCTGTTGCATCCTGATCAGCCAACCATATCCATTGAATATTATCCCGATCGTGTTTTGATTTCTCATCAATAAAAGAAATCCATTTTGCACTCCATTCATCAGGATTTAAAAGACCCATCTCCCAAAATGCCGGCTCTGACCATGAAGAAGGATTTCCATCTTTATCCCAAACCCGAACTTTCCAATAATACCGATGCCGGCTTTCCAATGATAAACCATTGTAAGGTATACAAACCGATTCTCCTCCGGTTATTTTTCCACTGTTCCAAATATCACAGTTTTTCTCATTTAATAATTCAAGATTGGTAGAAACAATTACCTGGTAAGCAGACTGAAGCCAGTTATTTTCGGACGCAAGTGTTTGCCAGGAAAAATCAGGAGACAAATCTTCCAATCCAATCGGATTTTCGCGGTAATTGCATTTTAGCTTTACCGGATAAGCAGGTGTTTTCTCCGGGAGACAATTTGCAGTAATAGTTGAAACACTGGTTAATAGGATTAAACTACTAAGAATTACAGAGATTATGTTTATACTTTTAAAATGATACGACATGTTTTTAATTTATCTAAAGTGAAACAAATCACGAAAGGCTTTTTAAACTCTTTTTCATCATTTTACTGATAAAGCCGGTTGCGAATCTTGGACTCAATCGATAAAGCAGATCCAGTACTTTTGCATCTTTACCAACTTTTACGCGATATTTATTCTTCTCCATACCTTTTATGATAATTGTTGCTGCTTTTGACGGGGTAAGAATCATGGAAGAGTTTGCAGACGACGGATCTGCGCCAGCAGTATTTTTTAGCCCTGAGTTTTTAGTAATGTTGGTGGCCACTGCTCCGGGATGCACTACTGTTACGTGCACTGAAGTATTTTTTAGTTCAGCATAAAGTCCTTCGGTAAAAATTTTTACTGCAGCCTTTGATGCTCCATAAACAGTCTGTTTTGGGAATGGCATAAACCCACCCATACTTGATACATTTACGATATGAGCCTCTGGACGTTTTAACAAATAAGGTAAAAAAGCTTTTGTTATATAAACTGTTCCGTAGAAATTTACATTCATCAACCGTTCGATTATCGAATATTCCAAATCTGTAACATTTACAAAGGGCTGAATAATTCCGGCATTATTTATAATTCCATCCACACTTCCAAAGTGTTCTATTACTTGTTCAGGCAATCGCACTACTTTGGAATTTTCTGCAATATTTAAGACGAACGCTTTAAAACGTGATTCGCCAACATTAGCTCCTTTTTGCGTTTCAGCAAGCGCATCAGCATTTAAGTCAATACCTGCAATGTTGGCTCCCTTTTTAAGCAGTTGCAAACAAATTTCGCGCCCCATGCCAGAACCTGCTCCGGTTACTACAATTATTTTGTCCTCAATATTCATTTTTTTTAGTTTCATTCTTTCTCAGGATATTCTAATACCCATACATTTTAATTCTGAAAATTTTTACTTCACCTTCCTTTATTACCGGGCCGCCATATGCGGTTTCATCTCCATTCAATCGGTGTGTTCTCATTACACCTTTTTCAAAAGAAATTTCATCAACCGAAGCAAGGCCGATATTTTCCGATTTATTTGATTTACTTTTTCCAATGTTGATCATGATCCCACCAACACCTCCTGCAACCAAAAATTCATTGCCGGCTAATTGAAATACAATTAATCCCGCCGAACTTTTTTCTTTTTGTTCATCTGCATCGAACTGGGCACCAAACAATCCTAAAGAGCCACTAAAATCCATTCTGCGTATAGATACGTTGTAATCCCCCATTTGCAACTGGTCTACAGATTCATCGGCGCCGATAAATAGTGCCAACATTTGTTCAGTTCCATGATATTTCTGCAGATATGGTGTAAGGTTACTCAAGCATTCATACACTTTTTCAATGGAATTATCGTTTGGATCGGCAGTATTCATAATTCCATTTCCATCAATTCCAAATGGAGCGTAACCAAGTGCATTGTATTTTCCAAAAGCATAAAAGGCACGCGCCGAACCTGCGGGCCCCACTCTTGTTTCAGGAATAAATAAAGGATTTCCCGAGCGGGTAAATTCTTCACAAATCCAATCGAATTCTTCTACTTCATATATATCCGCTGCAATAAAATCGATGGAAGGGCCAGCTGCCCGCCAAATGTCAATGACATGTGGCAACGGACCACCTGATGGATATTGTCCGGGTTCTTTCGCTCGTGGTTGTTTTAACCACGCATTTGCAAACATGGGAAGATTGTATTCTTCCTTTCCTGTTTTTGCGATCTGACCCACATAGTTAGCATAGTTCCATGCCATAAAAATTTCTTCGGTATAATACGGAAAACTTGTTTTCCACTCTTCTCCCTCGCTTTCGTACTTTATTCCTTTACCAAAGACCTCTTCCCAGGTGCCTGTTTTTTTATATCCATTTGTTGCCCATGCACTTTTTAATGCCGGATACAATTCATCTTTATGTTGTTCCAGGTAAGTAATCAATTGTGGGGGAACCTTGCCATTAAATGCCTTGGTAGCTTCGTCAGAATAATCGCGCATATGGTTGTTAGCACCACCCATAAAGGAGGCCGTCTGGTCTAAAACACCTATTTCGTTCTCAACCTGAACCAAGATCACAGTTTGTTCTTTGCTATCAATTTCTTTAATATGCTTCATTAATTCAGTAAAAGCTTTTGCATCAGCCTTAAGCGTATTTTTTCCCAATGTTGAAAGAATGTTCAGCGTTTTGCCGTTTTTATCTTTTGCCAACGGAAACCGTTTGGTATCGATTTTTACCCATTCTGGCACATAGGTTGATTTCCCGTTTTTCCAGCTACCAAACCATAACACCACCAGTTTGAGGTCTTCTTTTCGAGCTCCCAAAACCATGCTGTCAACCAAGGAAAAATCAAACTCACCTTCCACCGGTTCAACCAACTCCCAGGTAACCGGTGCAATCACGGTATTCAGGTTTTGGTCGGCCATTCGTTTCCAAATTGGACGCATATAATGAGCACTTCCGGTACTTGAATTATGCAGTTCTCCAGAAAACATAAAAAAAGGTTCATCATCGACAATTAACTGAACTTTTCCATTTTGCTTTTTCAAATGTGGGATTGATTTTGACTGGGCAAAGCAAAAATTACTGCTTAAAATAACAGTTAGAATTAAAATTAATGATTTCATGTCTGATTTATTTTTATTTAAAATTTATCTAAGTTCTCTGGGCACACCGGTGGGTAATCCTTTTGCTAAATCAACTTTTACTTCGTGATCACCTAATTTTGTATGAAGGGTACCAGAGCCTATTTTGTCAAAATAAAATCTAACGTCATCTGCTTTCAAAAAACCATTGCGCTTGCCAGAAACCTGGATATCTGCAATCCAATGTGAACCTTTGAAATAAGATCCTGTAGTTCGTTTCTCATATCCATTCAGTATATATTCTCCATCATCGGTAAAATCATAATAAGCAATCTGAAACATAGGCTCATCAACATTGGTAGAGTCAATACTTATTAAAGCATAGCCAGAGACCTTTCCCTCCAGTTCCCCTTCTTCAGGAAACGATTGTTCTACCGGTTGAAATTCCTTTAGATTGGTAGCCCATTCTAAATCAGGTGTTGTAATTTCTATTGGCTGAGTAGGTTTTCGCGATGTAAACTGGATCATCCGAAGCCTGCCCCTCTGTTCCCCTTCTTTAAGTTTTAAGTGGTCTTTCTGTTCCCAAAATATACCTTTGGTGCTGCTTTTATGCCAGGTGAAATTTCCAAAGTGGGTATATTCGGTAAGGTTATCATCGGCTATGGTTAAATTTTGTCCGGTATAACCGTCCTCAGGTAATCGTGCCCTGTCTCCGTATTTATCGAGCATGGTAAGGCCATAAAATCTTCTCCGGTCCCCATCCGGATTTTTTATGGGGGCAACCCATTGGTTGCGGTATTCTGCCATTCCTGCACCAATTATTTCCCCTGCAATTAACGGACGCGGAATTAAACTAAAGGCATCCATTCTTTGCGTATGCCGGTGTGTTTGAAAAATAATCCAGTTCCCATCGGGAGAAGGATAAACCCCTTCATCGTAACTGTAATGGCGGGTAAAACGGCTTACCTCTCCGGTGATTAGATCTATTTTCGCCAAATCGTAATTATTGGCTTCAAACGATGAAATCGTCATTAAACTTTTCCCCATCTCTGTAAAACTTTTCACTTCGCCGTTTCCATAAAAAAATGGCCGAAAATTAGCAGGATCGCCTTCAAAATTTTTATCTCCTGCAATAATTTTAGTATTCGCCAATTCATATCGCTCTCCCTCTTCATCCGAGATACGGGTCAGTTCACTCATCAGGACATAAGCTGCCCCCCTCGCTGTCAGAAGCGTATAAGCGACATGGATTCCGTCCTGCGACATATTAGTTGCAATTCTGGCCAATATTTTCTCTCCCGATATTTCGGGATAGATCAATGGAAGGATCTTTGCTTCTTTACAATTAACAATCGAGGGGCTACATTCCAGAATACCTGTTGGCGTATAAACTGTTTTTCCATCAGACAAGGGAACAGGCATTTCACCTCCTATTTTCTCTTTTAATCCATATGTTAAACATTTAAAATCACTTCCATCCTCTTTCATCACAGCCAAATCAGATTTCTCCCTACCGCTAAACCTAATTTCCATAATAATATGCTCGTAATCTGGCAGATAATTTACCAATACTGCATCCATTACACTGTCAGGTAAAAGAATAGTGCTGAGTTCAAATGATTCTGGATTAGGAGGGGCAGGTAGTTCATTTGAAATTACACTTGCCTCTATCTGTTCAGTTGCTGTTTCTACTGTCTTGCTTGTACAATTATTTAAGACTGCACTAAATATGAATATTGTAAGTAATTTCAACATGTTTTTCATCTTGTAATTTTTTAGGTTTTATTAATTATTAAAATCGCACCTTATTTGTTAGTAGCAACATTAATTTTTTCTCCTTTTGAAATACCATTTTCATTAAAGGCATCTATTGTAAAATAATAGTCTAGTTCTGCATTTAAACTGTTTATATACAGATTATCTGTTTCGAACACCTGGTAATTCTGGTAAAGTTTATCGGGATGAATACCAAAACGAATATTATATCCGATAGCATCCGGACTTTTTTCCCATTTTAATTCAACACTTCTGGAATCATTCGGATTTCTGGTGGCTGTGAAATTAGATACTTGTTGTGGCAGATTGCCTTTACTACTACCAAAAATTCTGAAACCGGATATTGCAAATTTTCCTCCAGGCACATGATAATTTGTAAGTCGTACATATCGGGCACTAATTGGTTTTATAAATTCAATAAAACTATGCGGAGAATCCAAAACACTTTTCATATTGTCAGCCAGGACTTTCCAATTTTCTTTGTCGACAGAATATTCCAACAAATATTGATAGCCGATTTCACCCTGGCGCCCCAATATACCGGTAGAGTCGTCAGCATAATTTATTTGTATGCTACTTACCTCGCTTGTACTTTGTAAATCAACCAAAATCCATTCATCTTTGCCACCTGTTTTTGCACTCCAGTATTCCCGGACTTCTTCATTGACTGCATTTTCTTTAGGATGTTCAGGTAAAAAAGATGAAACCTCAACTGGTTTTTTATAGGACAATAACATGGCAGATGGGTAATAATCAGCAGGTCCCTCTAATTTTTTCCCAGGGATTTTATGAGGATAATCGCCAAATGCAGTATGGGTGTACAATGTGCCGTCTTCATCAATAAATACAGGCCACATTCCCAATCGTCTTTCAAATTTGTGGTTTACAGAAATGGACATTGAGCCCATGTGCCAAAAATTTCCATATCGATCCTGAAAAGTACTTCCATGGCCGGCACCGTTAATAAATCCTTCTGGTTTGTAAGCAAATGGATTTGTATCCTGGAGAGAAAACGGCCCCAATGGATTTTCCGATATATAAACCCCATCTGCATAACTTTTAAATTGAGTACCCGGAGTTGCATATTGAAGATAATATTTCCCTTTAATTTTGTTCATCCATGCCCCTTCAATAAAAGAACCTTTTTCTATCATTTTATTATCATCCCCATTTACTTCCCATCCATATAAATCGACGTTTGGTTTGATAAGAATTTCTGGTTCTCCTATAAATGAAAAGTCATTATTGTAATCAAGTTCTACTCCATAAATGGGGCTCATAATACCCCAATAAACAAAAAGCCGATTATCAGTATCCAAAAAGAAAGCCGGATCCCACATAGCTTTTTCCAACTTTTCTTTTGCTATGCTCCATTTGCCTGACAGAGGATCAGCAGACTTATAAATTGTGCTTTTAACATATGAAGATGCTAAAAAATAGATAGTATCACCGATTGCAATTGCTGTTGGAGCATAATCTTCGGTTGGAATTTCGTTGGTTTGAACAAAATTCCATTTTTTGAGATCAAACGAATGCCAGTAACCACCAGATTTAGAAGCAAACAGGTAATACCTGTCTTTAAACCATATTACAGTAGGATCTGCTGCTTCTCTACGAGAAGGCTCATCTAACTGGTATCTGTAACTAAGATCCAGAGGATTACAGAAAAAATCTGTATTATACTGGGCATCAAGCGATAGACCCCAGAACATAAAAAGTATTACACTACAATATTTTAAAATTTTCACTGCAAAAATTATTTCTTAATGGCTAAAAACAGAATGCTTCTTGGTGGTATTTCAATTGCACCGGCTTTAATCACTTCACCTTCAATTAATGGCAATGTATCATCCGAGTTTAATTTTAAAACTTCACCATTCAGTTTTACAGTTTTTGATAATAACTCATCGGATGTAATTAAGTATTTTTCTGCACTTTTGGGTATATTAATCGTTGATGCAGAATCATTTGGATTTACAACCAGCACAGCATATCCATTTTTTGATTTTTTTAGGTTGTGTACAAAAACATCAACATTATCATTAGAAATGCCAGCATCATATACCTCAGTGCCCATGAGTTTGCTCCATAGAAGTGCTGCCCAATAATTGGGTCTTGGTTCGTGGGTATCCTGCTCAAGTAAAGCATACTCACTCGCACAAAGTGTGTTGTGCATAACCACCTGAACACTCTTTTTTGCTAATCTTCCAAGTTGCTCAAGATATCTGAAACAATCGATATAAGTAGCAGCCCAAGGATTACCACCACATGCCGCTTCTGCTGTTTCAGATAACCAAATAGGTGCACCCGGGTTATATTTATTTCTTGCACCTTCGTAATATTTGAGCCCCAATTCTGTTTTTGATAACCAATCGCTCGTTAATGCATTATCGGGGGTAAGCTGTCCCTGACACCTTGCTGACACGCCTCCATAATAATGATACGAGAAAATATCAAATTTTGGATTTGGTGTCGCTGTCATCAAATTATCAGTTGACATTTCTCCACCTTCACCTAAAATTCCACCTTCACCAGTTGATCCAGGCCCCATAATTTTCATTTCAGGAATTGCCTTATCAACGTAATTTTTAAATGCAACGAAATCCTTTGCAAAGGATGAAGCGTCATATCCTTCGGGAGTTCCTCCATAACTTGCATGCGATGGCTCGTTAAACATTTCGGCTGCATAAATTTCACCTCCAATCGATTTTGTATAATTAATTAATGGTTCGATTTGTGCCGGAGTCCAGTTCCCCTCATCATCTCTCATTCCATTGCTAATCGCAAATGATGTAACCAATTTACTATTAGTAGCATTACAAAAATCGATAACACCTTTCCACTCTGCCCTGGTCAGGACATTCTCATAACCATCAGGAGCAGGACTCAATTTAGGTTCATTATTATCCTGGAAATACGTTGTATTAGCCCAGGTCCCGCTAACCCTGATATACATAGGTTTCAGTGCAGAAGCCAGTGTACGTAATTTAGTATCATATAAGTTTACCGGAGGAATGGTACGTTTTAATGCACTCAAGCCTTGCGTTTGAACTTTAGTTTGATCCACTAACTCATAAGGTATCCAGAAATCGCCGCCAACTACTTCACACATTTCGACGTTTACAGATTGATACCTGTCATCCACATGACCAATTAATTTTAGTGTAGACAGCTCAAGTTTAGAAGCGTTATTATCTATATCCTTTCCGTTTTTGCAAGAGTAGCCGATTATAAAAAGTAGAAGTACAGCTAAAGGTATGTATGTTTTCATAATTTTAGAATTTATTATTTTAAGATTACTTAATTTTATTTATGTTTAATGTATAAGCCTATTTACCCTTTAATTCATTAATATTAATTTGAGGTTCAAGTGCTTTACTCACTCTTGCGACCAAAATATCATCTGATAACTTAAAAGCTTTTGTAAGCACAATATCTTCACCAGATGCCCCAATATTTACAGTATATTTACCAGCATCGGCAATCCATGCTGATCTTTCAGAATTAAAGGAAGAAAGACTTTTCGCATCAATTGTAAATTCAACGGTTTGTGATTCGCCTGGATTTAACGATCGTGTTTTAGCAAATTCTTTCAGTTCCTGAGAAGGTTTATCTAATTCTTTTTTCGGGGCACTCAGGTACAATTGAACAATTTCTTTTCCTGCTATTTTTCCAGTATTAGTAATTGTTACACTTACCGTTATCTCATCTTTAAACTTTCCGGAACTCAATTTCAGATTGTTATAAGTGAAATTAGTGTAACTTAAACCAAAACCAAAAGGATAAGAAGTATTAATATCAAAGGTGTTATAATATCTGTATCCCACATAAATACCCTCTTCATACACTACTTGCCTGGTTATTACTGAATCATTTGTAACAATTTCGCCAGGAAAATTTTTAGCAGAAGGAACATCGGAGTATGAATTTGGAAATGTTACAGCCAATTTACCAGAAGGGTTTACTTTTCCTGAAATCAAATCAGCAATTGCATTTCCGGCTTCAATTCCGGGTTGCCATGTTAGTAAAATAGCATCTGGAATATTTTTCCAGCTTGCAGTTTCTATAACTCCACCAATGTTAAGCAATACAATAACTTTTTTACCCTTAGAATGAAAAGTTTCTGTAATCAACTCGATATTTGTTTTCTCTGTTTTAGATAGGTTAAAATCGTTTTCGATTTCACGATCAGAAGTTTCGCCTGATTTGCGACCAATAGTAATAATTGCAATATCAGTTTCATCTGCCAGTTTTTTTGCCAGAGAAACATCAATTAGCATTTCCGGTGCCTGTGGTTTACGTCCCATCATCGCATCCAACATATTGGTTGGCCTTGGCTCATTTTCCTTAATGAAAGAAACATAAGCTTCCTGCAAAACCTTATTAGGAATATAACCAGCTTTTTCAAGGCCATCAACAATATTAATTTTATAAGATGTAGCAACAGAACCACTTCCGGAACCACCGATATGTGTTTGATAAGAGCTATTCCCAAACAAGGCTATATTTGGGATATTTTCCGAAAGAGGTAGCGTATTGCCCGTATTTTTAAGTAAAACCATTCCCTCAGTGGCTGCTATTCGTGATTTTTTAGTGTTTTCATCAGTATTTGGTTTGCTTGAATATTGATATTTTTTAAAACGAGGAGATTTTAAAACCAAGTTAAGAATATTCTCAACATTCCTATCCAAAATTTTCTCATCTAACTGTCCATCATTCACTGCCTGAATTATAGAATTAACCTGATATGGACCAGGCATTAACAAATCGTTTCCTGCTTTAACCTGAGCTACAAAATCGTTTCCTGAAATCCAATCACTGGTAACAAGTCCTTTATATCCCCAGTCGTCTCTTAATATTTTGATTAAAAGATCAGGATTTTCAGAGGTATAAAGGCCATTTACTAAATTATATGACGACATAACTGTCCAGGGCTGTGCTTCTTGAATGGCAATTCTAAAACCTTCCAGGTAAATTTCGCGAAGCGCCCGTTCGCTTACAACACTATTAACGGTTTTTCTGTCTGTTTCCTGGTTATTAACCACGAAATGTTTTACCGATGTGCCAACTCCTTGTGATTGGATGCCTCTAACCATTGCGGAAGCAATCTTTCCTGATAGAAAAGGATCTTCAGAAAAATACTCAAAGTTTCTTCCACATAACGGATCTCGTTGAATATTTAAGCCGGGAGCAAGAAGAACATCTACACCATATTCTAAGGTTTCGTTTCCATAGGCCTGGCCAGCTTGATATATCAGGTCACAATTCCAGGTTGATGCTAACAAAGAACCAATTGGAAACGCTGTGCATTGATAATTTCCTCCCATCATACGTAAACCTGCAGGACCGTCATTTACAACAATACAGGGTATTCCTAATCTTGGTATTTCCACTGTGGTACCCGCTGCCGGTGGTACCGGGCTATTTGTTTTGGCTGCCAGACTACCTGGATCAGGAATCATTCTTTTCATATCCTCATCCAGCATATTAGCTACCGCAGGATCAATTTTTAGTCCGGCCCCAACCACTATACCTGCTTTTTCTTCCAGTATCATTGCAGCAATTACTTCGTTAACAGATGCTTTTCCAAGTTGTGGTAATTCACTATTCTGAGCCATTATATTGACAGAATATATTAGAAATGCTAGTGATAAGTATAAATTGTATCTTACGGATTTCATTGTTTTAAATAGATTTTAAAATCATAACACCTAATGTTTTATGATTTATTTGAATTTTTATTATTGAATAACCTGAAGTTTTATATAAACTCTTTATGTTTTCTGTTTTCCCGGTTGACTGTCCTTGTATTACCCTTAACAAGGAGGTTGTCAAAAAAAGTAACTCCGACAGATCAAACAACTTTGTCGTATTTCAGCAACCCGCTGATTCATACCCTGTCAGAGTTCGAAAACTCTGACAGGTTTCCCAATCAAATGATTTTTTAGACAATCTCCTTTTAAAATAATTTTTATTCTGTTTTTCTTACACCTTTAGCATCAAACATCCCCATCATGCTACCTTTAATATTGTTGTCATCTACTTTTTCAAAGGAAAGATTAATATCATATCCCATTGTATTGTAGTATACTACTATGGATGATTCTTTTTCATCTACACTATTTATTTTAGTTGGATCTCCCTGCTCTGCTCTCATCTCACCTGTTAGCTTACCATCTACTCTTTCAAGATGCAGCACCATTTTTGCATCTCCGCTTGGAGTTCCGGAAACAACAACTTCCCAATCACCTACAAAGTAGTCAGAAGGATTTTGGGCAGCATCAACATAGGATATTTGTAATAATACCAGACTCACAAATAAAAAAAATACTTTTCTCATAATTTGAAATTTTAATATTAACAAATGGATTTATTTACTTTGCTGGCAGATAAAATATCGGCATTTTGATATTTTATCTGCCAAGATTTAGCAGTTTTTAATTTAAACAATACATAGCTGATGCATCAAAGCCATTACTCAGAATAGCCATTATGCCAGCTGTACGTGTTATCTCGATTATATCTTTTGTCCACACAAACGAAAATATACCATCTACGGGACTTCCTCCGGCATATTCTGCATAGTTTGTAGGATTTATGAACGAAGCTGTTCCTGCATCACTTGGGCACTCAAAAACTACAGTTGCCCCAATAGGTATTTTTGCAGCTTCTTCAGCTGATGCACTAAGAATTGTATAACCACTTGAATTATCTATGGCAAATTCAAGGTCTGTTTTAACATAAATTGTGTAAATCGATGTAATATCAAATCCATCGCGAAGGATTCCCATCATGCCAGCACCTGAAGTTATATCAACAATTTCCTGTGTCCATTTAAAAGCAAATATGCCATTCTCAGGACTTCCCCCGGCATATTCTGCATAAGTAGATGGATTTATTAGGGAGATTGTACCTGCATCACTAGAACATTCGAGAATTACAGTAGCACCTATTGGAATCGCATCAGATAACTCTGCATTAACATTTAAAATAGTATAGCCGCTTGAATTATCAACAACAAACTCAATATCCGTCTTTTCAAATAAACAATACATTGCAGACACATCAAATCCACCATTTATAAGTCCTGTAATACCTGAACTTAGTGTAATATTAGCCATCTCTTGTGTCCAAACAAATTTGAACTCTCCATTTACAGGGCTTCCTCCAGCGTATTCTGCATAAGTAGCAGAATTTATTAATGATATAGAACCATCATCACTTGGGCATTCCATTACTACAGTTGCCCCAATTGGGATTTTTGCCGCATCTTCAGCTGATGCACTAAGAATAGTATACCCGCTTGAACTACTTATTGAAAATTCAAGATCAACTTTTTGTGCGCCACCTGTGCTAACATTTGGGTTTGCTTCCTGGGTAACAGTTAGGACTTTTTCTACTCCAGTTTTTGATAGCGTAATATGGCCAACTCTTTCAACTGTTGTATCATTTTCAATGTATTTTACAACAAGGGTTTTACAATTATCTTCAAATTTGTAAGACAACCAACTTTTACTGGTTTCATCAACAGTTGCATACAATATAACATTTGAAGAAAAATTAACAACTGTATCTCCTGCAGCATATCCAACATTAACATTGGGATTGTTGACTTCAATAACAGGTGTTATTAACTCTTCGTTTTCTTCTTCGCAGGATGTAAATAGCATTGATATTACAAGTGCTATTAGTATGTTGTAAATTAAATATTTATTTTTCATAATTGTTTAATTTTAGATGACTACCAACCAGTGTTCTGAACCAAATTTGGATTGTTGTTTTTATCGACTGCAGGGATTGGAAACAACTCGTGTTTATTGGTAACAAAACCTTCTGATATAATAGGATTTTTTACAATCTTCCAATTTTCTTTAGCCTGCTCAGTAGAATTATTTCCATCGGCATACCCATAAAAAGTTGGATTGTAATCACCAATATTAGCCAATACAGAAGGAGCATCCCCCCATCGTACAAGGTCGATAAATCTTGTTGCCTCAAAAAATAATTCTGCTCTTCTTTCTGCCTTAACGCCATACTCGTCGTTATCCATATCGAGTGAAGGTGCATCTGTTAATCCTGCTCTTTGTCTTACTTCATTTAAAGCATCTAATCCACTTAAGGCACCAGGAGAACCTCCCATTGCAACTGCTTCTGAATAATTCAGCAACACTTCCGAATAACGCATATAAGGTAAATTATTATGCATATATTGATCGTACCAGTCTACACCTCCCATAACATTTTCCCATCGGGGAAGTAATTTAACCCTAAAATAACCTTCGCAGTAAATTACTCCAGCATCCTTAACACCTTTTTCTCCTCCTGAATAAGAATATATTGACCCATCAAGTAAATCTTCATATGTTGCCAAAGTACCTAAATAACGATTTGACTTTGTACTTCCAACAATATCATGATTATCCATAAATGACCCAAAAGATTCAGATGCACATGAAACACTGCCCCATCCTACATTATCGTATATACCATCCGGAAAATAGAGCCCACTACTTGACCAATTGTAAACGACATCCATGTATCCTGCTTGTGAAAGCGAATAGTCTGCACCGCTATTTATATCACACTCCCATAAATATTCAGAACAAAAATCCGATGAATAGCTATTCAAATCACTATAATCTTCCATTAAACCGTAAAGACCTGTAGAAATAACGTTATCATACAATACCCCGGCTGCTTCCGAATATTTTTCCTGCCACAGGTATGCTTTTCCAAGGTATGCATAAGCAGCCTCTTTAGTTATTCGTCCCCCGATTGTAGATTGATCATCAATACTGTTTTTTGAAGGTAAATTAAGCGCTGCTTCATTTAGTTCGTCTTCTATAAAGGTCCAGGATTCCTCGGCAGGTGTATTACCTTCTTCTCCTGTCATTATATGATCTGCCAAAGGAGGATTACCCCACAATTGAACAAGCTGCATCATCATAATGGCCCGAATTGCTTTTGCTTCTGCAATAACCTGATCTTTTACTAAATCCGATGCAACATTGTTTTCCGGTAAATTGGTAATTATCATATTGCACCAATAAATTATACTATAGTAGTATGTCCACATCTTAGTATATCTGGGAGATTCCGCGGTTTCTGAATATGAAAAATAATCTGCAAATTCACCACCCATCATTCCCAGGTGAAACTTTATAGACATAGCACTTGCTGAAGTTCCGACAAATCGATCTTCGTATACATCACCACGGATCTTATAATATATTGCGGAAATAAAACCAATAACTTCATCATCATCAGCACTAGTATATACATTAACCGGCAATACTCCTTGCTGTGTAATTTCTAGAACATCTTCGTTACAGGAAACCAAACCTGCAACAATTATTATGGTAATTATGAATCTTTTCATAGTATTCTAATTTTTATTAAAATGTTAAATTAACCCCAAACATTACAGATTTGGCAACAGGATATCCACCAAAGTCAATTGCCATTGAGGTGGTTGAGTTAGGACGAACTTCCGGATCCAATCCCGGGTAGGATGTGAAAGTGAAAAAATCGTCTAACGAGACATAAACTCTCATTGCTGATGCATTAAATCGTTCTAAAATCGATGAAGGAACATTATATCCAAATTGTATTTGTTTAATCTTTACATATGAGCCGTCAAACACCCAGGCATCTGAGTTTAAGTAAATAGGATCTGTATTGTAAAAAGGTGCTGTTCTTGAAGCTTCCGGGTTTTCAGAAGTCCATCTTTCGTCATAAACAAATTGAGGCTTATTTTGCAGGACATGCGACAATGCCCGTGATACTCCATAAAGAATTTCATTGCCATATGCACCAGTAGCATATGCTACAAAATCAAAATTTTTATATGTAAATGACACTGTTGCCCCGAAAGTAAAATCCGGTATTCCGGAGCCAAGATAAGTTCTGTCTGCGTCAGTAATGGCTTCATCCCCATCCAAATCTTCGTAAATAGGTTCACCTGTAGCATTATCTATATCAGCAACTTTATAGCCCCGGATATACCAAATTGGATATCCTTCTTCAAAATATGTTGATGTAATTTTACTATGTGCAATTTCACTACCTTGAATTCTTGTCCCTTTCCCTTTGTATTTATCGACATTATTAGATATAGTTGCTAAATTAGCTTTTACGCTATAACTAAAATCTTTATTAACCAAATCTTTCCATTCAAAATCAAATTCGAAACCATGGTTATTTACCAGTCCTACATTTTGAAAAACGTAATTTGTCCCTGTTGTAAGGCTTGCTGTTGACTGTATAAGAAGACCGTCTGTATTCTTATTAAAATAATCGGCTGTTAAGCTAAGTCTGCTTTCAAATAATCGAATGTCGATACCAGCATCAAACTGAATTGATTCTTCCCATCGTAATTTAGGATTGGCCAGGTAGGCACTTGGATAAATCCCTGTATATAACTGATTGTTCACATAGTAATTATATTCTCCAACTTCTGCAGCCCCTGCATTTAAATTAGCGGCATACATATATCCTCCCAGGTTACTAATACTCCCGTTCTTACCATAAGCTGCCCGTATTTTAAGAAAAGATAAAAAATCAGTATTACGATTTTGCATAAAACTCTCATTAGAAACAGTCCATCCTGCTGATACCGAAGGGAAATACCCCCAGTTATGTTCGAGATCAAGATAAGCGGCATCATAAGAATCTGCCCTAAAATTGAACTGTAGGTTGTACCTGTTTGTAAAATCCCAGGTAAAACGGCCATAATAAGCTATTTGTGCTTTCTCTGTGGAATTTCCTTCAACCTCATCATTTGCAGTCGTTGTTGAATAGTCCAGATAATGATAGTTATTTTCCAAACTACTTAGTTCATTTGTAATAACTTCCATATAATTTGTTGTGGAATTAATAAATGACAACCCAGCCAGAACGCCAAAGGTGGATTCACCAATCTCCAGGTTATAATTTGCAAAATTTTCCCATTGATAATACTTCAGGCTTAACTGTGAGACTTCCAGATCAGGAATCGTAGTAAAAGTTGTTGTTGTTAACCAGTTTGGAGAAGTATACAGGTACGAATAACTATTGCTGAACCTATATCCTAAACGGGATGTAAAAACTAAATTTTTAATTGGAGAAATATTAGCATAAAAAGTACCGTTGATCCTAAAGTTATCAGAATAACGGTCATCTTTTTCTAATAATGCTAAAGGATTCGAATCCGACCAATGTGTAACTCCATAATAATTTCCTGTTTCCTGATTAATTAAGGGGTGATATCCCTGAGAAACAGCATCCTGAACCAATGAAGATGCACCAATTAAACCATCAGAATATTCTGCGGGAGTAAGGGGGTCCATGATATATGCCAAACTCATTAAAGACCCTTCTAAGACATTGTTTTCTGTTACATTTTTAGTTTTTGATGATTCAATTGAATTGGTAATTCCAATATCCAACCATTTTTTTATTTTATAAGTACCATTGATCTGTCCCGTAATTCGTTTATATGAATCCTTAGAACCTGTAACAATTCCATTGTGATCGAGGTAATTTAAAGAAACAAATAAGGAACCTTTATCAGTCCCCCCCTGAAAACCAACACTATATCGTTGGCGATAGCCTATTGTGAATAACTCATCCTGCCAATCAGTATCTGCTAATTTGTTATTAACATAGCTGCTAGGATCGTTGTAATAGAACATATCAAATTCTTCTGATCGTGTAGGCTCAGCCTCCAAAATATAATTTATGAATTCCTCAGCATTAAGCAAATCCATTTTTTTTGCAACCTGTGAAAATGAGTTTTGTGTATTTACAAATATTTTCCCTCCCATCTTCCCACCAGATTTTGTTGTAATAAGAACAACACCATTTCCAGCCTCAGCGCCATAAATTGCAGCAGATGCACCATCTTTCAATATTTCGATACTTTCGATATTATCAGGATCCAGGTAATCAATATCCGGGACTTTTAATCCATCAACAATGTAAAGCGGATCTGAAACTCCATTTGAAGAAAAACCGCGGATTCTAATTGTTGAGCCAGAACCCGGAGCTCCTGAAGTATTCATAATCTGAACTCCTGAGACTTTTCCCTGGAGTGCCGAGGCAACATTTGACGTAGAACGGTTTGAGAGCTCTTCAGATTTTACACTGGATATTGCACCCGTTACATTACTTTTCTTTTGTACACCATAACCGATTACAACTACTTCATCAAGTTCTTTTATATCCGGTATCAGAGAAACATTTATCTCTGTCCTGCTTCCTGGAATTATCTCTTCACTTAAATAACCTATTGATGAATAGACTATAGTAACATCCTCTGATGGTATTTCCAGACTGTACCTTCCATCAGGATTCGTTACAGTACCTGTTGTAGTTCCTTTAATAACAATATTTACGCCTATAAGAGGTAAATTATTTTCGTCGGTAACGATACCGGAAATTGTTAATTGTTGATTTTGATTTGTAATTCCCTCCAAATATTTTCGTGGAGACAGAATAATTTGTTTTCCAAACACAGCATAGCTGACATCAGTATCTTTTAATAAGTAATCGAGAATCTCTTCAACTCTCTTGTTTTGTAAATTTATACTGACCTCTGCATCTACATCAACCAATTCCTGATTAAAAAGAAAATAGTAATCACTTTGTTCTTCTATTTCCTTGAGTACATTGCCCATATTTGCCATATCATAATTAAGGGAGAATACTTTATTCTGAGAATAAACTTCTTCTGCCATAATATTTAATGTAGCAACCGTTAGTAATAAGACAGATAGTTTCATAATTCTAATTAGTTTATACATGAAACAGGATACCAATCCTGGATCGATGCTTTTTTTCAAAATTTTCATACTTTTATCAAGTTTTAGCATTAACCAAAAAAATTTTTGTTCTCGTTGTTAGTGTTAAAGCCATAAATTGAAGGGGAAGTGTTGCTGCACTTTCCCTTTATTTTAACATTTCACTATAATTGTTATGAATATTAGCTTTTAAAATTGGCAGGTAGTTTTTTTCTTTCAATCCTTTAGTTAGTATTTATTTCATAAGCAACAGATTTAGTTAGTAATAATTTTCATTCTTCTATTTTATTGATACATCTATTTCTTGTATTTTGTATGACCCGTCTTTCACCTTTTGCCTGGGTAATATCTCAAATTTTAATGGCCCTGTTAGAGATAAAAGTTTTAATACCTCTTCAATATTTTCCTCCTCAAATGTGGCCCAGTACGTATATTTATTTATATTTTGTGCATTTATATTAAATTTCACCCCATACCATCTTCCAATTCTTTTCAGCATAATATCCAAGGGTTCATTTCTTAATATGAGTTTACCTTCTGTCCACCCTGTATAACGGTCTATATCTGCATATTCCATATATAATTCTCCTCCATGAATATTAACCATTGCCTGTTGGTTCGATTTTAGTTTTGGGGCAATTTTTTGCAATTGCTCCTTATCTTTAAGAACAACTAACTCCTTTTCCGTATTTTTCTTAATTGTTGAATTTTTGGTGTCTCCAAAATTATATACGGCATGTTGACCCGGTTTCATTTTAGCAATAACAACTTCTCTGTCTTCTTCTTCCCTAATTAATTCAATAGAACCGGATTTAAGAGAAACTTCCTGATATTCTTCATCCGGATATGAATAAATATTTAGACTTGTTCCAAGAACTTTAACATCTAATCCGGCTGTATGCACAATAAAAGGATGGCTCTTGCTATGTTTCACATCCAGGTATGCCTCTCCATACAATTCTATTTCCCGATTTTTCCCTGTAAACTTAGACGGATACTTTAAACGGCTTCCATTATTCAAATTACCTGTAGTTCCATCTGGTAATTCAAACTGACTCTGTGCTCCTTGAGGTGAACGTATTTCATAATAAACTATATCCGCCTGATTTTCTATCCAGGCTTTTTGACTATACATTTCCCAACTCAGATAAACCATAACAGGCAGTAAAAAAATAGCTGCAACCCGCCCTAAATTCTTTAGTAAGAGATTGAATTCAATCTTAGGTTTTGAATGAGGAGCTAGTCTTTTTGTCTTTGTTATATTTCCATTCCGTAAATGAATTGTATGGTGAATCTTATCAAGCAACGGACTTAAATCTACATCTTCATTTTTTTCTTCTGGTTTAAATCCATTCCAAAGTAAATGTAAAAAATTCTCATGCCTATATTCTTCATCAAAACCAGAAAGCCATTTCTTCATTAATTCATCTTCTTCTTTTGAAGATTTTCCATCAAAGTATTTCTTTAACGCACTATATTCTAAATTACTTTGCCTCAAACTCATCGATGCATAAAATTTAATTGGAAGCCTATTCGTCAATTTCTTGACATCGCTTCCGTTCAATTATCTCAAGTTATTTAATAATATATATCCTTGAAGATATAAAACTACCTACTCATGGATAAGAAAAAAATCATTGTTAAATGATTTAGCTATTATAATTAATTGATAATTATATACTTATCCAACAAATAAAATTGCAGCTATTTTATAAATAAGTAGAAAAATAATAATGAAAGAAGTGAAAGTCCTGCTAATTCTTCCTTCAAATATTTTAAAGCATTTGCAAGATGGTTTTCAGCGGTGCGTGGAGATATATTAAGTTTATTAGCAATCTCTTTTATTTTTAATCCTTCCTGTTTACTCATCGTATAAACCTTTTTTCGTTGAGGAGGAAGATTCTCTATGGCTTTGTTTGCAATTTCCATCAATTCCTTAAAAATTATAACATCATCACCATTATCAATATATTCTGGAGAATTTTTAAGAAAATAATTAAACGCTTTTGCTTCTATTGATTTACGTCTGAAATATTTTCTAATAGCATTATAGGTAATAGTAAAAATATAATTATCAAAGTTCAATTCAAGATTTACACTATCACTTTTTTCCCAAAGGCTAACAAATATTTCCTGCACTAAATCCTTTGAAATATTCTCATCTTTTACTAAGCCTAATGTAAAATGATATATTTTCTTACTAAATTGTTTATAAATGATATCAAATGCCTCTGTATCTCCTTGCGTAAATCTTTTTATTATTTTTTTATCTAATGGCATTTAAAGTGTTATAAAAAAGTTAGTCCTGTGAAACAGCCAAAGATAAAAAAAATCTAAAACCCTTTTTATTGATATTAATCTACGTTAAAGCAAAATGTTTCTTTTACGTTTGGATAAACACAGGAAACAACATAGTACCTCCTAAATATTATGAATATCTCTCCCGTATCGTTTCTAAAAGGCCTAATATTTTATCATAATCTGTTTCAGTAAGCAATTTAAGTCTCAGATCCTTAAAATCCGGCAAGCCTTTAAAATAATTTGAGAAATGTTTGCGCATTTCATAGATACCAACTTTATCTCCTTTTATCTCATACGATTTGGTAAAGTGTTCTTTTGCCAAATCAACTTTTTCATTCAATGAAGGTTCAGGAAGTAATGTATTATCTTTAAGATAAGAATGGATATCTCTAAAAATCCATGGCCTCCCTACTGAAGATCGACCTATCATCATCCCGTCAACTTTATACTTTTCAAAATACTCTTTTGCTTTTTGGGGAGAATCAATGTCTCCATTCCCAATAATAGGAATAAACATCCTGGGATTATCTTTTACTTCACGGATTAACGTCCAATCTGCTTCGCCCCGGTAAAACTGTGACCTTGTTCTTCCATGGATAGTTAATGCTTTTATTCCAACATCCTGCAGCCGTTCTGCTATATCAACAATTTCTTTTGAATCATCGTCCCACCCCAAACGGGTTTTTACTGTAACCGGAGTTTTTACTGCCTTTACTATTTCAGCCGTCATCTCTATCATCAAAGGAATGTTCTGAAGTAAACCTGCGCCAGCACCGCGAGTAGCAATTTTTCTAACCGGGCATCCATAGTTTATATCTATAATATCTGGTTTAACTGTCTCTACAATCTTTGCTGCTTCAACCATTGATTCAAGAATATGCCCATATATCTGAATCCCTACAGGCCTTTCAAAATCATTGATTTCCAGCTTCTTTTCTGTTTTTTTAATGTTTCTTATCAATGCCTCACTGGCTACAAACTCGGTATACACAACATTTGCCCCAAACCTTTTACAGATATAACGAAATGATGGATCTGTTACATCTTCCATTGGTGCCAAAAATAATGGGCGCTCCCCTAACTCTATATTTCCAATCTTCATCACATTACTTTAATCCGTTACAAAAAAACAAAAAAGACTTGAAATATTGGAAACAAATTTCTAAGTTTGTTCATTCATTGAACAAACTATCGGTCGTTCATTAAAATATTTAAAATTAGCACACTTGTGGTATAATAAAGTTTCTGCAATTATATGATAGATTTATGCTTCATAAATAATTACTGAAAAAATAGGAAGAAAGATTATGGAATATATTATTGGTATCGATCTTGGGGGAACAACAATTAATATTGGGGCACTTTCATTAGATGGTAATGTAATGGAAGAGCATATGTTAAATACAAATCCTTCTTCTGGCCCTGAAAAAGCCATTTCAAGAATTATTAATGCCTTAAACGAGCTCGAAAAAACCTTCGAAGCAAAACCTGTAAATAAAACTTTGGTTGTAGGTCTTCCCGGAATCTTTGATCAGAAAAAAGGAACAATTATTCAAGCTGCAAATTTACCGGGATGGGAAGGATATCCATTTCGTAGTGCACTTTCTACTGCATTAAATATGCCGGTGGTTATTAAAAACGATGCTGATTTAGCTGCCCTTGGTGAAACATGGGTTGGTTCCGGAAAACTATTTAACGATGCTTTTATGATTACACTGGGATCGGGTGTAGGAGGAGCATTGGTCGTAAATAAAAAACTACTGGAAATAAATAATATTTCAGGAGAATTTGGCCATATGGTTGTTAACCTTGATGGTGCATTATGTTCTTGCGGAAGAAGAGGATGTGTTGAAACTTATTTTAGCAGATATGGCCTTTTACAACTCTCAAAAAATCATCTAAAAAAAGGTAAAACAACAAAATTAAGTTCATATCCAGAAGAAAATATCACGCCCTTGTTATTGGCTACATTGGCAAAAGAAAAAGATCCGGTTGCCCTTGATGTTATTAAAGAAGGGATTAATGGTCTGGCTACAGGCATGGCTAATATCTCTAATACCCTTGGAGTAACAAATTTTATTATTGGCGGAGGAATTTCTAATGCATGGGGCGTCTTTGAGAAAACATTAAAAGAATCCCTGGCAAAACAAGTCTTCGATGCTGAAAAAAGAAATATTAATGTTGTAAAAGCTACTCTTGAAGTTAAAGCTGGTGTTATTGGAGCAGCCAAATTTGCCCTTGATTTAAAATAAGTATATCTCTAAATAATAGTAATCCTCAAACTTAAATTATGAAAAACATAAAAGCAATTATCAACCTGGCGCTTATCGGTGCCATAACATGTTTCTCGCTAAGTCAATGCAAAAATTCCGGAAAAGTTGGAAACACAGAAAGTTCAGAAACAGAAAAACCTTTGGTCAATCAACTCTCTGAGCAAGAAAAACAAGAAGGATGGAAATTGCTTTTTGATGGTGAAACTACCAACGGATGGAGAAATTTCAAATCAGACACACTTATTGGCTGGGAGGTTAAAGATGGTGAACTTATTGCCCTTGGCCAGGGAGGTGATCATGCCAATGACATAATCACGATTGATGAATACGATAATTTCGAATTATATCTTGAATGGAAAGTATCTGAAGGTGCTAACTCCGGTATTTTCTTTAACGCTGTTGAAGATGATGTTGATGCTATTTATGCAGTAGCACCAGAATATCAATTAATAGATGAAGTAACGTGGCCTGGTGAATTGGAAGAATGGCAAAAGGCAGGAGCTAATTATGCTATGCACCTTCCTAATGAAAACAAAAAATTAATGCCTGTGGGTGAATATAACTCAAGTAAGATTGTAGTGAATGATAGTTTAGTCCAACATTATCTAAATGGAGAATTTATTCTTGAGTACAAACAATGGACTGATGAATGGTATCAATTAAGAAATTCCGGTAAATGGGATGATTATCCAAAATACGGAACTGCCTCAAAAGGGCATATTGGCCTTCAGGATCATGGCAACAAAGTCTATTTCAGAAACATCAAAATAAAAGAATTGTAAACCAACAGCTATGTCAAAAGAAAACTTCACATCAAACAGGCTTGAATCCCTTGATGCACTTCGAGGATTTGATATGTTCTGGATTGCCGGCGGGGAAGGGATAATCTTTGCTTTGGATAAAGCAAAAAACACAAATTTCACTTACTGGGCTGCAGAACAAATGGAACACGTTCCTTGGGATGGCTTTGTATTTTATGATATGATATTCCCCCTTTTCCTTTTTATTGCAGGTGTATCGTTACCCTTTTCAATTCAAAAAAGAAGAGCAAAAGGAGAAAGCAGTAAAAAGTTCTATAAACATGCCTTTACAAGACTACTCCTTCTTATTTTACTTGGAGCTATCCATAACAATTTATTGGATTTTAAATGGGAAGAAATGCGTTATGCAAGTGTTCTGTCAAGAATTGGTATCGCATGGTTTTTTGCTGCAATTATTGTATTTAATTCAAAACCCAGGACACAAATTTACTGGTTCTCGGGTTTCCTGATTTTATACTGGTTAATGATGAAATTTATACCCGTCCCGGGGCATGGAGCAGGCGATCTATCTATGGAAGGTAACCTGGCAAGTTATATCGATCGAATGATTTTACCTGGAAGGCTTCATAAAACAATTCATGATCCTGAAGGAATATTATCAAATATTCCCGCCATATCAACCGCTTTGTTAGGAGCATTAACAGGAAACTTCCTGATGGACGATAAATTCAATCTTACCAAACTTAAAAAAGGGTTGATTATACTTCTTGCAGGATTAGTATCACTGGGATTGGCTAAATTATGGAACCTTGATTTTCCAATCAACAAAAATCTTTGGTCAAGTTCATTTGTCCTTTTTGCTGGTGGATGGAGCCTCATCTTTCTTTCTGTCTTTTATATAATAATTGATGCATGGGGATTAAAAAAATGGGCATTCCCTTTTAAAGTGATAGGATTAAATTCCATTACAATTTATATGTTACAAGGTGATGTCATAGATTTTTATCGTCCTACAAAATTCTTTTTCGGTGGAATTATTTCAACGCTTGATCCATTAAATCAGAGTATCTATTTTAATATCGCCCACATACTTTGCGTATGGACATTCCTCTATATCCTATATAAGAAGAAAATATTTCTTAAGGTATAACTAGTAAGATATTACATATAAAAAACCCATCAGTAAAACTAATACCGATGGGTTTTTTATATCCTCCTATATTGAGATACATTAAAAAACTTCTATTGTTAAAGATTATTTTCAACATATTTTTCTTGAATTAAACCAATTATAAAAGTTTATTTATTTTTGGGACTTCTACTTAAGAATAATAAAAGAATGGAAAAATATAAAAACACATCCCCCGGTTTAAAAATACTGTTTAGCTTATTTATTATTTTCTCCGTTTTTATGATAACCATATTTTTAAGTTCAGTACTGGGAATGCTTATTTTTGAGGGAGGCTTTCTTGAAATTATTGCCAAAGCTGCTGTTTATTCTAAAGAAAATGTGCCAATTCTTAAATTTTTCCAGACCTTTCAGAGTATTGGACTATTTGTAGTCCCTCCATTAATTATCGCTCTTCTTTTTGGAAATAGTACCCAATCATACCTTAAATTAGATGTTGCTCCCAAAGGCATTTCTTTTTTACTTACTGCAATTCTTCTAATTATTGCAATGCCCCCTTTTATTAACTTTCTGGCGGAAATGAATTCAAAAATGAATCTACCCAGCTCATTCAGTGGCCTTGAAACCTGGATGAAGTCTATGGAAGATAATGCAATGAAACTAACAGAGTTATTTCTTAACACGCATACTACTGGAGGTTTTCTGTTTAATATCTTTATGACCGCGATTCTTCCTGCTATTGGAGAAGAATTTATGTTTAGGGGTATTTTACAAAAACAATTTACTGAATGGTTCAATAATATCCATTGGGGAATCTGGATTTCTGCCATTCTTTTTAGCGCCTTACATATGCAGTTTTACGGATTTTTCCCAAGGTTATTTTTAGGAGTTATTTTTGGTTATCTGTTTTATTGGAGCGGAACAATCTGGTTACCAATTATTGGTCATTTTATAAATAACGCAATGGCTGTTTCAGCATATTTCTTAATAAATAAAGGGATAATTGGTAACTATTTTGAAGAAATTGGTACCACGGGACATGGTATTTTTATGTATTTGCCAATTAGTATCTTTTTAATAACAATTATTCTTGTTCAAATCTATAAACAAGAAAAAAAGCATACTCTCACTTAGCTTCTTCCACTGAAGTATGGAAATCTACATCGTTTAATTCATTCTTTCTAAAAACATAAACTACTCCATATAAACTTGCCTTTGAGCGTTTTAATTTGTCTGTTTCATCATTATATGTAGTTTCTATTTCATTCCAAACATGTTGAATTATTCTATCAGCATCTTCTCTAAGTGAACTCAATCTCTCCTGGGTCCGTTGCACATTCTGTTTTAGCATACTTTGAAAATGATGCAATTCAACAAATTTCTCATACCTCACTTTTACAACAGCAATTGTGGGATTTGTAATCGGACTTTGTCCATTTCTGATTCGTTTCTGTTCACCTTCAATAATTATTCTGCCCCAATTAATTAATTCCATCTCAGTTTGTAATGAAGGGACACGAAAATCATCCTTTTCAATTTCATAGAAACTCTTAACAGACTCCGGTATATCCCCACGCATAACAGCCATATTTACTACCTGAATAAAATGAGATATAAATAATCTTGCCTTTTTTAATTCTTTTTGATAGCTCGTATTGCTTTGTATCTGCTTGATATAATTTTGTTTATACTCCAGGACAGCTTTCTCAAATGCGGGTAAAAATGATAAAATCTTTTGTAAACTCGCCTGACTAAATGCTAACTTAAAAGGTGGTAACTCTTTTCCTTTAATATACGCTAATTTTAATGCTTTAATTCTTGCAACATCTGTATTGGGCAATCTCCTATACGGCATAACTAACTCTTTTACCGTGATATACGAATATCAAGCACCTTTGTTACAAATTATAACATTCGCAAAGTATCTTGTCTGACAATCAGACTTTTAACAAAAAAAATACACTTGCCCGAAATATCCTTAACTAAACTTTATTTCCTATCTGAATTAACCTTTAGCGAGTATGTATTTAAATATTGTGTTGCCTTTTCAGTCATTTCCTCTGCATAATCAATATTATAAACTTGAGCTAATTGTGCGATGTCTCTATATACTTGAAGATTATACCTAGTTTCGTAATCAGCTCCTTTCAGATATTCAAGATCTAAAGATGTATAATAGTCAAGATTATTTTCTGTTATGCTTTTATATTCATTCAAAACTTCCTGACCTTTCTCGATAGCACCTGCTTTAAAATAATTCTCTATGGTAGTTACTGTAAACATGTCATATGCAACCTTTTTATGAGGGGCAAGTTCTATACATCGATCTAGCACAGCAATTGCGGAGTCATTTTTATTTTCTTTAATTAGTTCATCTGCCAGACGATTAAAATTATGTCTGAATTTTATTACTGAAAGATTTCGAAGATGAAAATGATCAAGATACACATCATCTTTTTCCATATCTCCCCAGGTAAATACATTCATTAACTTATCGTACATATCCTCTGTATCCATTCTTCCATAAGTCAGATAACTGTTACCAGTCGATTTTATAGGAACAAGTCTATAGACAAGCCCTTCCTGCTGCATATATTGATCCAATCCCAAGGTGCCATCCTGACCCAGTGCCATAAAATAAATAGGGCGTTTCCAATTATTATTTGCCAGAATATCCATAACCAATAATCCTGATTTTGTTATTTGTCGATCTTTAATTGTCCACTCAATTGGCGAAACAATTTTATCTGCATCTTCTGGTTTTACAACACCGTATTCAAGAACTTTTGTCGTATCAACAGGTAATCTTAATTGTTTTGTAGGCACATAATCAATTTGCTTACCAGTAGATGTTTGTACTTTTGTTTTAGGATCATCATTTGCAACAAAATCTACAACTTGTTTTAAATCTACAACTTGTTTTAACCGTTCATATACTACAACTGCATCTCGTGTTCCCTGAATGTATTTATCAGGCGTTAATTGCGAAGGAATTGGCTCTGACTCGTATGCCTTTCTTTTAGATTGATCGATATACCAATCTGTATTTAGAAGCATTAAGTTAACAACTCTCACATCTGTTCTAATCCCTTCTACCTCTTGCGCGTACCAGAGAGGGAAGGTATCATTATCTCCTCCCGTAAACAATATTGCATTGGGTTCACAAGAATTTAGGAAATTAGCAGCAATATCTCTTGTCAGGTATCGTCCGCTTCTATCATGGTCATTCCAGTTCTCGCTGGCCATAACTCCAGGCACAGCGACCATGCAAATTACTGAAGCAAGTGAACCGGCAATTGTTTTGTTCATTATTTTCTTTAAAAAATCAACTATCCCGGCAACACCAATTCCAATCCAAATAGCAAATGCATAAAAGGATCCTGCGTAGGCATAATCCCTCTCCCGTGGTTGTAAAGGTGTTTGATTCAGATATATTACGATGGCAATTCCTGTAAAAAAGAACAGCAACATTACTACCCAGAAATCATTTTTATTTTTCTTGTATTGATAAAACATCCCTACAATCCCTAACAAAAGAGGAAGCATATAATACTTATTTCTTGCTTTGTGATTTTTCCAAAAATCGGGGAGGTTATCCTGTGGCCCAATTCTTCGGGCATCAAGAACATTAATCCCGGTAATCCAGTTTCCTTTTAGAATTCCACCGTCGGACTGAATATCATTCTGTCTGCCAGCAAAATTCCATAGAAAATAACGTAAATACATATGGCCTACCTGGTAATTAATAAAAAACCTGAGGTTTTCAACCATCGTTGGCCTCATCATCGTCTCATACTCTCCATTTGATTGACGGACGCGAATTGGCCTTCCTTTTATTCTGCCATAGGTTTTATAGGCATCTTCATGGCTCGGATCCGGACTATACATTCTTGGAAAAATTGTTGTAAACCTATCATCAAAAATATAATCTGTTTTAACATGGGTTATTTCGTACTTGCCATCAATCTGTGTATAAGTTTTACTTCCATCTTTTGTGTCAACTGCAGGGGCATTATAATATTGACCAAAAAACAAAGGCCTGTCACCATATTGCTCACGATTTAAATAGGATAATAGTGAAAATACTGTTTCCGGATTGTTCTCATCAACTGGAGGATTTGCCAATGAACGGATAACAATCATTGAATAGGATGAATACCCTAAAATAATGACGGCAAATGCTAACAACACAGTATTTAAAATGGCATGTTGATTCTCAGCAAACTTATATATCAAGAAATAAACTCCACATGTAATTAGAATTACCAATAAAAAATTATCTGCCACCAGTGGTATACCTATTAAAAAAACTGCAGCTGTAACAAGAATCGATATTTTTGTGTGATTCTTATCTTGCTTGATTGTAAAAAACATTCCGGCAGCAATTGACGCAAGAAGCATTAATGCATAGATTAATACTCCGGAAGTATAGGGAAGCCCCATCGAATTAACTGAGAACAGCTCAAACTTTGAGGCCATTTTTATAATACCAGGAATTATACCATACATAACTCCACCTAGCAGAACTATAGTTAGAACTAATGCTTTGATTACTCCATTTCGGGTTACTTCATAATTTTTAAAATAGTATACAAAAACAATTGCAGGTATTGCTAACAAATTCAACAGATGGACTCCAATTGAAAGTCCCATTAGATAGGCAATAAGTATTATCCAACGATTTGCATATTGTTGATCGGCCTCGTTTTCCCATTTCAAAATAGCCCAAAATACAACTGATGTAAACAGCGAAGAACTTGCATAAACCTCCCCTTCAACAGCAGAGAACCAAAAAGTATCCGAAAAAGTATAAGCCAATGCCCCTACCAATCCACTTCCGAGAATAGCAATCATGTTCCCCAGATTGTAATCTTCATCTGTTTTTATTATTACTTTTTTAAGTAAGTGTGTAATTGACCAAAAAAGAAATAAAATAGTAAACGCACTTGCCAGGGCAGATAAAGAATTCACCATCTTTGCCACCTGGGTAACATCTCCGGCAAACAATGAAAACAGCCGAGCTATTATCATAAATAAGGGTGCTCCCGGAGGATGGCCTACTTGCAACTTAAATGCTGTTGCTATAAATTCTCCACAATCCCATAAACTAGTAGTTGGTTCTATAGTTAAAAGATAAGTTATCGCAGCTACTAAAAAGGCTAACCATGCAATTATCAGGTTAAACCGCTTATAATTTGTCATAATTAAATTCTTACATCAATATTTGGTGTGCTAAAATAACAAATGATTTATCGCCGACATGCATTTGTAATTTATTTTTAGGTAAATTTTGCCTGTAAACAAATATTTAATATACTTTTTAACTTTTTTTACTGTTGATATTCAAAGAAAAATATTGATTGATGATATGCAAAAACAAAAAATAATGAAGTTCCATTTTTTATTTATAATCCTGTTTTTTTTTAGCTTAAATATCTTCAGTCAGTTTTATGAAACCGGAGAAGTTCCTTTCTCTCAAAAATATAATCAAATAAATACCGAACATTTTAAACTGGTATTTCCTGAGAATCTGATAGATTATGCCACAAGAATGGCAAATACAATGGAATATTCGTATTCGCATATTACAAAGTCATTAAATTACAATCCTAAGAAGGTACCTGTTCTGCTTAATAGTTCATCGGTACTATCAAACGGATATGTTTCCTGGGCCCCCAAACGAATGGAAGTCGTTACAACACCTTCGCGAAATAACTATTCACAGGAATGGATGAAAGAACTTGTTTTACATGAATCCAGACACGTAATTCAAATAGCTAAAATGAACCAGGGATTAACAAAAATTGCAGGGATTGGCTTTGGTGAAATGATGGCAGGAGGAGTTACAGGAATGCTCCCTTTTTGGTTTCTTGAGGGTGATGCTGTCTGCACCGAAACAGCTTTATCTGAATCGGGTCGTGGAAGAAATCCTTCTTTTCAAAGTGGATGGCGTTCAATATTAATTGAAAATAATAAATCCTATAGTTACGAAAAAGCTTATTATGGTTCTTTCAAAGATTATATTCCCGACCATTATGAATTAGGTTATCAGCTTACCAGTTATGCCCGCAATAATTATGGAGATGATATCTGGGACAATGTCTTAAATCATGTTGGCCGAAATCCATATCAACTTTACCCTTTCTATTTTGGATTAAAAAAATATGCCAAATCATCCAAAGTGAAACTGTATAATGAAACCATGGATTTTTTAAAAACAGAATGGGGAAAAATCGATTCAGAAATTGAAGAAAATAAATATTCTGTTATCAACAACACAAATAAAAAAGTATATACCAGCTATCAGAAGCCAATTGTTATGGATAACTCTTTTTATATTGTAGAAAAGAGCAGTCTTAGCGATATCAAAAAAATTGTAATCATTGATGATAAGGGCAACGAAAAAATATTATGTACTCCTGGTTATACTTCAGATAATAGCATCTCATACGCAAATGGAAAATTAATCTGGGACGAGATTGTATACGATCCACTTTGGCCAAAGAAAATTTATAGTGTCATAAAAGTATTTGATATCACATCAAATAAAGAAAAAAAATTAACATCAAAATCAAGATATTTCCATCCGAATATTTCATCTGATGGGAAAACAATTGTTTGTGTTGAATCGGATCAATCAATCCAAAATTACCTGGTATTTCTTAATGCTGAAACAGGAGAAATACTTAAAAAATTCGCTGTGCCGGAAAATAAATTCCCCCAATATCCAAGTTGGAAAAAAGATGGTGAAAAAATTGTAATGACCTTGCTTGGCAGTAATGGTTCTACCCTGGAAATATTCAACTACAAAACAGAAAAATGGGAAACCCTGTTTGGTCCGACCTATTCCATTATCTCTAAACCCAAATTTTTCAAAAACACTATTTTATTTAATGGGTCATTCTCTGGCACGGACAATATCTATACATTAAATGTTGAGACAAAAAAAATTTTTCAGATTACTAATTCCCGATTTGGTGCTTATGATGCCTGTGTATTACCGAATGAAAATCAATTAATCTACACAAATTACACCAACAAAGGTTATGATCTTAATTTAGCCGATTATAACCCTGATGATTGGATTCCGCTTAATCAGGTTGAGAAAAAAGAAATTAATCTTTACAAAAATTTATCTGAGCAAGAAGGATGGAAACTGGAAGACAAAAATATCCCCAATAACGAACTGGAAATAAAGAAATACAATAAACTGGGACACTTGATTAATATTCACAGCTGGGCTCCGTTTTATTTTGATTATGATGAAATAGATTTTCAAAATCCGGGAATATATCCGGGAGTTCAACTTTTCTTTCAGAATCTATTATCTACTTCTATTGGTTCACTGGGGTATTCGTATCACGATAATGGACATTATTTTAACATCACTTATGATTATAAAGGAACTCGTCCTGCGATCCAATATTCCATGGAATATGGTGGCGATATAGGAACTCTAAGTCCTTTTGATTCTATCCCGGCAACAAATTCAAGCAACATATCAAATAATTTACGTCTGTATCTCCCAATTGATTTAACAAATAACAGGTATTCAGAACGATTTACACCTTTTGTAGAAGCAAAATTCTACAACTATCAATATTACGATTATATTGATGAAAAATTTGCCCAAGGATTAAATTTTATTGAATATGGAATGTTGTATTACAGGCTTTTAAAACAATCTACCCGGGATATACGATCAAAATTTGGTCAAATATTTCAACTCAATTATGTTACTTCACCAAATGACAATGGAAATTACGGCTCTTTGTTGCGAATGTACGGAACGCTTTATTTTCCTGGACTGGCAAAAAATCATAGCATAAAACTACAAGGGAATTATCAGAAACAATATTATAAAATACATAATTTTACTCAAATCGAACAAGGCAAAGAAGTCAGATATTTTACCTCTAATTACATGCCTTTTGGATTTACTTATCCAAGAGGAATTCAAGCACAAAGATTTACAGGCATATCCAGTCTTTCTGTTGATTACGCTATGCCCCTTCTCTACCCCGATTTGAACATTGGAAGACTTGCTTATATCATGCGAATCAGGCTAAATGGATTTGTTGATTATTCAAGATTTCAGTATTTAACTATTGCAAACAGCAATTTTGTTACAGCTACTTATTACGCTACATCGTATGGTCTTGATATTATTTCTGATATGCATCTTGCACATTTTGTTTTTCCAATAAGTATTGGAATTAGAACAGGATTTGAAACAAATACGAATTCACCTTTTACAGAACTTTTATTTGAAGTAGACTTGGGTAGATATTAGGTTAAACATCATTTTAATTTTTATTATTAAAACCAGAACTTGCTATCTTGAAAAAACAACCCTAATTTAGGCTTAAGAATATATATTATCTTTGCGCAAAATTCAGAAAATTAAAATGAAAGTATTAGTAATTGGATCAGGAGGAAGAGAACATGCTCTTTCATGGAAAATAGCACAAAGCAAATCATTAACCGAACTATTTATTGCTCCCGGAAATGCCGGAACAGCAGAAGTAGGTACAAACGTTGATATTTCTGTTAACGATTTTGAAAAACTAGGAAATTTTTGCCTCGAAAAATCAATCGATATGGTTGTAGTGGGTCCGGAAGACCCTCTTGTAAAAGGTATTTACGATTACTTTCAAAATTCTGAAGAACTAAAAAACATTGCATTTATTGGCCCGGAAAAACAAGCTGCAATGCTTGAAGGGAGCAAGGAATATGCTAAAGAATTTATGCAGCGTTACGCAATTCCAACAGCTAAATTTATAAGCGTTACAAAAGATAATCTAGAAGAAGGAATAAAATTCCTTGATACAATGACAGCTCCCTATGTACTTAAAGCAGATGGTTTAGCAGCAGGTAAAGGTGTACTAATCCTTGATGATTTGGAAGAAACAAAAAATCAGCTAAAGGCTATGCTCGATGGAAAATTTGGTGAAGCAAGTCATAAAGTTGTTATTGAAGAACACCTGAAAGGAATTGAACTTTCTGTTTTTGTACTTACTGATGGAGAAAACTATTTGATCTTACCTGAAGCAAAAGATTACAAACGAATAGGCGAAGGAGATACCGGCCTGAACACTGGCGGTATGGGAGCTATTACACCTGTTCCTTTTGCGGATAAAGAGTTTATGACCAAGGTTGAAGAACAAATTGTAAAACCAACTATTCATGGACTAAAAAACGAAGAATTAAAATACAAAGGTTTTATTTTTATCGGGTTAATGAATTCAGATGGCACTCCAAAAGTAATTGAATATAATGTACGCATGGGAGATCCTGAGAGTGAAGTTGTTATTCCAAAAATTAAGAGCGATCTTCTTGAAATCTTTAAACATGTTGCGAATAATACGCTTAACAAAGTTACTCTGGAAATAGAGCCTAAAACATCTGTAACTGTAATGCTTGTTTCTGGTGGATATCCTGAGGATTATGAAAAAGGGAAAGTTGTCACAGGAACCGAGAATGTTACGGGTAGCATTGTTTTTCATGCTGGAACAAAACTTGAAAATGGCAAAGTAGTAACAAATGGTGGGCGTGTTATAAGTGTTACAACACTCGGAGATTCAATGAAAGAAGCACTTGCTGTATCTTATAAAAACGTTGAATTAATCCAATTCGAAAAGAAAAATTACAGAAAAGATATCGGTTTTGATCTATAAGTTCATATGATAAAACTATTCAAACGAAATCAGCCCAATATAATTTTATTTATAATTTTCATAGGCATCTTGCTATGGGTGCCTTTATTTATATTTAAACCGGAACAACAGCAAATAGATTGCAATTTCTCAGGTATAGTCGGAAAATTATACCAATTTTTGGGTGCACGGTTTTTCTTAAGAAATTTTCTTTCCATCCTGCTTATCATCACTATTTCGTTGTTGTTATCCAGGTTAAATACCAGCTTTCTATTTATTAATTTTCGGACACACATGCCCGGCTTCTGGTTTATCCTGTTAACAGCACCTTTTATTTATATATTTGATTTACTCCCTTTGTTAATCGCATCCCTTTTTGTTGTTTTCAGCCTATATCAATTGTTTGAATCTTATGATAAAAAAGGGTTATCTTTTGAACTTATCGATGCAGGTGTTTTGATTAGTCTGGGCAGTATATTTTATCCACCAATAATATTACTTCACCTGTATTTATTAATTTCATTATTTATTCTTCAGGATTATTCATGGAAAGAATGGATGCTGATAATAATAGGTGCTATCATTCCATTTGCTGTTATGTGGAGTATCTCATATACTTTTAGTACAACTTTTCAAACGGCTTACAGTGACATTTTTACTCGTAATGAAAATATTTTTGAATATAATCTGGGTAATAAAATATTTTTAATAGCTATTAGTATTTTTTTAATAATAGCCAGTTTCCAAATGGTTAGCATTTTTAACCTAAAAAAAATAAAATCAAGAAAACTATTTAGCGCCTTACTTATTTTATTTATTACCAGTTTAATTATAAGTATTGCTTTTTCTAGATTAAGTTTTTTAGTTATTGCAATACTTTCCCTGGCTTATCTATTCTCACACTATTTTTACCTGTTAAAAAAAGTACGTTTAGGAAATATTCTTTTTTATTTAATATTGAGTTTAACAATTTTCTCAATTGTAAATTCTATATTTCCTGCGCTAATCAAGTTTTAAAGATGAAAAAATATATTTTATACATCGTATTGATTATTCCATTTTTTACAGGATGTAATTTAACTGAAACAAATAATAAAAATGAGTCTTTAATTGCTATTATTGGTGCATTTGATGAAGAACTGGAATTATTGAAAGCTGAAATGCAGGAAAGCGAAATTATTGAAGCCAATAATATGCGTGTTGTTAAGGGAATTTTAAACGGTAAAAATGTTGTTCTTGCCCTTAGTGGAATGGGAAAAGTAAATGCTTCAATGACAACAACTTACGTTATCCAACAATATCATCCCCAAAAAATAATATTTTCAGGAATTGCCGGAGGATTAAGCTTGAATTTGGAACCTGGTGATATCGTAATTGGAGAAAAAACTGTTCAGCATGATTTAGTTACATGGACTAATGATACATTAATACCTTTTGAGATATACAATCCTACAAATGGTGAAGCTGTTCCTTTATTTCACGAAGCTGACAGTCTTTTATTAAGTGTCGCTAATAATGCAATTCATAAAGTAAATCTTAACACTATAAAAACAATTCATGGAGATCGAAATCCAAAAATATTGATTGGAACAATTGCCTGCGGTGACGCTTTTATTGCCTCATCAATAAAAGGAAAAGAATTGATAGATAAATTTGGTGCAGACGCAGCAGAAATGGAAGGTGCTGCTATTGCTCAAGTCTGCAAACAATTTGAGGTGCCAGTTATTATCATCCGCAGTATTAGTGACAAAGCTGACGAAGAAGCACAAACTACACTTGAAGGATTTTATAAGACTGCAGCTGAAAATTCTGCAAAGTTTGTAATGGAGATGCTGGAATTGTTATAACTAATCAAAACTAAAAAATACAATTATTTCCCCATCCTTAAACTCAAGCGTAAACTTGTTTCCAAGGGCTTCATTTAATGTTCCCATCCAAAGTTCCCTAAGTTGAAGTTCTTCTAACGGATATTTCAATCCTTCCGAATTTATTTTTAATTCTGGCCGATTTGAAAAAATTGAGATTTGCTGTCCCTCACTGCAATCGAAAGTGGTTGTTTTGCGTATTGGTTTAAATACACCTTTATTTGTTATCATCTCTACCTCCAACATTCGTGAGTAACTATACATCAGAGAAATATTCCCAAGAGTATGATCTTCCCGTTTCCCGGTCGCGCTTAATATTGTAACTTTTTCGAAACCTTTATTTTTTGCCCAGGTGACTGATTTTGTAAGATCGTTTGTTAGTTGATCATGATCTTCTATTATCCTATCTGTAAAGCGCTTTTTTAGTTTTTTTGAAATTGAATCCAGATCACCTATAATAATATCTGGAGTTATTTTTTTATCGACCAGTTTTTTTACTGCCCCATCACATGCAATAATAAATCCTGCTGAATGCAACTTTTGCAAGGGAATTGGGTGAACCGGGAATTTACCATTCGCTACAATTACTGCTGATTTTATCTTATCAACTGATTTCTCTGTAATTTTCTCCATTCAAAATATCCGTAAATCGCCATTATACCATACACAAAATATAAAAATGCTGTTGGATAAAGGCCTTTGTATATGTAAAGCGATAAAGATACAAAATTGACAACCACCCATACCCACCACTGTTCTATTATCTTTCTGGCTAGCATCCATGTTCCTGTTATACTTAATGAAGTGGTAAACGAATCCCATCCGGGTAAGGGCGAATCTGTAAATTCTGATAAAATATATTTAATTAAAAAAAATAGTACAACCGTAATAACTGAAAGAATCAATACATGATTTCTTGTTGTATTAGCAATGGGTAATTCTTCTTTTTGGTTATTACTCTTCCCTCGCAACCAGTGAATCCAACCATAAATCCCTACAATTAAAAAATAGACTTGCAGCCCCATATCAGCATAAAACTTTGAAGTATAAAAAATTATAATATAAGCGGCTGCACTAATAATGCTGATTGGCCATAACCAAATACTCGCTTTAATTTCAAAGTAAATAAAGAGCAGTCCGGAAATAACTCCAAAAATTTCTACCCAATGTGATGATATATATTCAATCATTTTCCATTCTCTTACTTTGTGTTCTTTGCGCCCTTCGTGGTTAATCTCTTAAACCGCAAAGAGCACAAAGGAACGCAAAGCTATTAAAATTCTAACCCTAAAGTAACCATAAAATGTCTTCCTGCCTGCGGATAATAATAAGCCCAGGTAACATCGTTACCTTGTTCGAGCCAATATCCACCGTAAGCATTGTTTGAATATTTTGTATCTAACAGATTATTCACCATAAATTTAACGATTAGCTTACCACAGCTTTTTATATCTTTTTGATAATCTATACTGGCATTTTGAAGAAAATAAGGATCAATTTTTCGATCGTTACTGGATGTATTGTCAAAATACTGCTCTCCTACATATTTACTAATAAAACTGATGGTTAAATCTTTATTGAAATTGTAGTTTAAAATAGATCCGGCAACTATCTCTGGCGAATAAGAAATATTTGAATTACCATATTCTATTGTAGCACTATAATAGTCCCAATTCTCATCGTAGGCATCAGCTATTTCAACATAGTCTACAATTTTGTTACTTGATAGTGTCATGTTTGCCTGCCACTCGATTTTGTTAAATAACTTCACACCTCCCATTAGTTCAACTCCGGCACGATAACTTTTTGGAACATTTGTCATAAGCGGATATCCTGCATCACTTAACTCTCCTGTTAACACAAGCTGATCGATATAATTCATGTAGTATATATTAATTCCACCTGCAAGTGTTTTTCCCTGGTATGAATAACCCAATTCATAATCATGCAATGCTTCCGGCTGAGGATATTTAACATTATTTTCAGAAGAACCTTTTACTGCATCTTTTAGATCAGCCCTTGTTGGTTCCCTGTGAGATAATGCATAAGAAAGATATGCTTTTGAGTTATCTGATATCTGGAAAAGAATTCCAAATTTTGGATTAAAAAATGAATAATCATGTTCTTGATCAAGGAGGACACCATCATCGTCAGGACCTTCCATCATATAATTCAAAAAACGCTGTTGAACATCAGCATAAATATTTAGTTGCTCTGTTACAAACCAGTTTGCTTTTAAGAAACCGCTTATATCTGTTTTCTCTGCCTGATTTCTATACCACTCATAGTCTTTGGGAATTCCTGAGTTAACTTTTGTCCAAAGAATATTTCCAAAATGATCCCCTTCATATCTGTTTACTGATGCCCCAAATGATAATTCTATGTTTTCTTTAGAATAATTCAAGGAAAAAATTCCTCCATAAAAAATATTTTCCATCCATTTTTGACGAATCATATCCGTCTCGGTTATTGTATCATTTCCAATATAAATAGGGCTTAGACCATAATCTGTAAATAAATTCGGACTATCCCAGTCATCAAACTCAGGAATATATTGTTCATAATATCCTTCACCGGTTGTTGTATGAAATGTAGCATTCATGTTCAGATTTTTATTAAAAACATGCGACAATGATAATTGATAATGATTCTGTTTATAATTATCTGTTTGTCCATCATAGAACTGAGTTTCACCATTGTCATCAATATATTTTCCTGCCGGATTATAAGTTCTGTCTATATCTAGTATCTCCACAGGTGTTCCCCACCACGAGATACCTGTACGTTGATCTCCTAATAAAACACTTGCTTTTACAACGGTTTTTTCTCCAAAATATCCACCAGACAAATAGGTTGAGGTATGATCAACAAATGCTCTTTTGATATACCCATCTGAAGTTATCTTGCTTACACGCATATCAAAAGCAAATTTTTCCTTAATTAATCCTGTCCCTGAAGAAATTGACCGTTTAAAAGTATTAAACGATCCAAAAGTTGAATATATCTCTGCATGAGGATCACGAGAAAGGTTATTCGTTTTAAAATTGATTGTAGCTCCAAATGCTGATGAGCCATTTGATGAAGTTCCCACACCACGTTGAATCTGGACATCATTTACCGAAGATGAAAAATCAGGAAGGTTAACCCAGAATGCCCCAAGGGATTCTGCATCGTTCAGAGGCACACCATTAATCGTAATATTAATTCTGCTTTCACTGGTTCCACGAATCCGGACACCTGTATAACCAATCCCAGTTCCGGTTTCTGATGTAGCAACAACAGATGGTGTTAATTCCAGCAGATAAGGAATATCGGCCACCTGAGAAATCTCTTTGAGTTCATCTGCTTTTAGATTTGAATATGCAAATGGAGTTGATTCTCCAGCGCGAATAGCCTCAACAGTGACTTCCTCAAGTAAAATATCTTCTTCTGTGAGTGTTACATTCAAGATAGAAAAATTAGTTTCAACGTTAATAGACTCGCGAAAACTCTTATATCCCAGAAACTCAACACCAATAACATAATTTCCTTTTTCAATAACTTGCAGCTCGTAGGAGCCATTTGAGTCTGAGACTGATCCAATAGATGTGTTTTCAAGAAATACTGAGGCCCCGGGAAGTGGACTGCCAGATTCATCTAAAATTTTTCCTTTAATAGATAGTTGTTGATTTTGTGCAAAGAGGGACCATAACACAAATTGTGCGACAAAAAATAAAATTGTCTTTTTCATAGTAAAAAACCATTTAAAAATTAAACATACAAATCGTCAGTCAGCTGACTGATAAAAAAATCTGTATGGAGTATGTTGATCAAACTTCCTACGCCGGCATTACCCGGATCAGGTTTAAGGGTATGATCTCAGCCTTCATTTCATCCTGTTAAATAATCTTAACGGGAAAGGCACCCCCAAAAGACGGTGTAAAGTTAAAGCAGTTTTTTTGAAAAAAACAAGTAGTAATTTGATTTTGTTTTTATTTAGTTTATGAAACCTCAGTGAACGCGGAGTTTCACAGAGAAATTCCTCCGCGTTTCTCCGCGCTCTCTGCGGTTAAAGATCTTCTAAAAATTCCTCGATAATCTTCAAAGCCTTCTCTTTCTCCTCCACAAATCCCATATGTCCTGATTCTTTTAAAACAACTAATTTTCCATTCTTCCTATTATCAAGAACCGGAGACATTTTTTCAACTGGTATGTAATTATCTTTTGCCCCTAGAATAAAAAGTTTTGGTAAATCATTATCAAGAGTATTTAATCTCTCCGATCGTTGCATCATTCCTTTTAGCGCAGAAATAACTCCGTCATCAGCAATACTTAAAGCAATGCTTTTTGATTTTTCAAATTCTTCCTTGAATTTATCCAGGTTATCAGTTGCAAAAAGTTTTGGGATATTAGCCTTAATAATTAAATCTTTTTTGCCCTGCTTAACAAGATCGACTTCTCGTTGTCGTGCCTCTTTTTTCTCTTCAGCATCAGCAAATGGTGATGAATGGAAAAGACACAATCCGAAAAGTCTATCAGGGAATTTATCAGCAAATGCCAACGTAGCATATCCGCCCATTGAATGACCTATCAAAAAACATTTCTCAACTGATAAATGATCAAGCACAGACTTAACAGCTCCAGCCATGATATCCATACTTGCCACATCTCCAAAAAATTCAGATTGCCCATGGCCAGGTAAATCAATTAATATGACCTGATAATTTTTTGCCAGTTCTTCTGAAAAAATTTCCCAAACATCAAATGACTCTAGATAACCGTGTAAAAAAACTATTGATGTTCCTTCTCCTTCTACTTTGAAGCGAACTTTTCCTTCAGTGATATCTAAAAAACCGATCATTTTTTTGCTTTTTGAATTAATGCTTCTAATTCTTCTGGTTCAAGAGGAATATGTTCCATCAAATCTATATTTCCATCTTTTGTAATTAAAATATCATCTTCTATACGAATTCCAATTCCTTCTTCAGCAATATAGATTCCCGGTTCACAAGTTAAAACCATTCCTGGAACAAATGCTTCGTCTTTATTTGTTCCAACATCGTGTACATCTAGCCCTACCGGATGCATTGTTCCATGCATATAATATTTAAACCATAAAGGTTTTTCTGATTTCTCAGCTTCTTCTTTTGTATATAAACCTAGTTTAATATGCTCTTCCTGCCACTTTTCACATACTTTTTTATGTAATCCATTTATAGTTGCTCCTGGTACCATCAGGCTTCTTGCATATTTAAATACCCGAAGAGTTGCGTTGTATAAATCAAGTTGACGTGGAGAAAATTTTCCGTTTGCAGGAAATGTCCGTGAACAATCAGCGGCATAATTGGCAACCTCAGCGCCGAAATCCATCAAAACCAGCTCTCCATCTTTTACCTCATCATTATTGTCAACATAATGTAGACAAACAGCATTCTTTCCTGAAGCAACTATAGGAGGAAATGCATGTCCCCCTGCTCCTTTCCTTGTAAATTCATAATTAAGGTCTGCTTCAATCTCATATTCAAACATACCTGGTTTAATATTAGAAAGAACTCTTTGAAAACCCTCTCCGGTAATTTCGCACGCTTTTTTAATTAAATCAAGTTCTTCTGATTCTTTAACAATCCTTAATGTTTTTAAGATTGGGGATAATCTTTTGTATTCGTAAAGCGGATACTTTGTTTTTAAAGCATTGAGCATTTTAATCTCTGCACTTTCAACAATAGGAGGAAATTTTAAATTTTCCTGGACATTAATATAAACCTTTCCAAAGTTGTACATCAGATTCTGAATAAACGAATCAAAATCTTCCAGGAAATAAATATTTTCTATTCCTGAAATCTCCGATGCTTCTTTTTTAGTTAGTTTATGTCCTTCCCAGGTCTCTAATAACTCGTTCGCATGGATTATAAACAAAGCTTCCCTGTATTTTTTATCGTGATGATCCGGACACAATACTAAAATGGTTTTCTCCTGATAAATCCCGGTTAAATAAAACAAATCTGAACTCGGTCGATAAGGAAAGTACTGATCCCCATTTCTATACATCTGATCATTAGAAGGAACCACTACAATTGAACCTTTTTCAATTTGAGAAATAACCTTCTTCCTGTTTTTAGAAAATAATTCTTTAGAAATATTCCAATTCTTCATATCTTAGACTTAATATAAATAATATAAAATGTATTTTTCGTTTTTGGTAATCCCCCGCAAAAAAGTAAATTTGACCCCCTTTAATAATCGACTTATTCTCGTTCTAACCAAGACGAGGAATTCCTTTAATCAAGTTCTTTTATAAAAAAGTAAAAACGCAAATTAAGTAACTATTGTTAAATATAAAATTATGAGCAAGTTTTTTAGTTCATCGATTGGAAAAAAATTAATCATGTCGTTGGCTGGATTGTTTCTTTTAGCATTTCTGGTTGTACACTTGGGGATTAATTTATTGTTGGTTTTTGCAAAAACCTCCGAACCGTTTAACATTGCAGCCCATTTTATGGCTACAAATCCGGTTATTAAGGTTTTTGAGGTAGTTCTGTTTGGTGGATTTTTTATCCACATGATCTATGGTCTTGTTTTGGTTGTTCAAAACAAAGTTTCAAGAGGTAATGTAGGATATAAAATTACAAACAACTCACAAACATCGTTCTTCTCAAAGTACATGTTTCACACAGCTGTTATCATTATCGTATTTTTGGTATTACACATTGCTGATTTTTATGTAGGTTCAAAATTTCTTGGAAAAGCACCGGAAATAATGATTCATGAGAAACCTTCTCATGATCTTGCATGGTTAGTTGAACAACGATTTCAAATGATTGGCTTTGTAATTTTCTACCTGGTTTGTATGGTAATCCTGGCATTCCATCTTCATCATGGATTCCAATCAGCTTTCCAGACTTTGGGTATTAATCATAAAACGTATACCCCAACAATTAAAGCAATTGGTGTGATTTACTCAATTATTATTCCTTTGGGATTTATGATCATTCCAATCTACTTTTACTTTATTAAATAAAAAAATTAGAAAACATATAATAAGATGGCAAGTTTAGATTCTAAAATACCAGAAGGGCCATTGGCCGAGAAGTGGTCTAAATATAAATCAACTCAGCGATTGGTGAATCCAGCTAACAAACGTAAGCTTGATATTATCGTTGTAGGAACAGGTCTTGCAGGTGGAGCCGCTGCTGCTTCATTAGGAGAACTTGGATTTAATGTTAAAAACTTCTGCTACCAGGATAGTCCTCGTCGTGCTCACAGTATTGCAGCACAAGGAGGTATCAATGCTGCTAAAAACTATCAAAACGATGGTGACAGTGTTTACAGATTATTTTATGATACAATTAAGGGTGGTGACTACCGTGCACGTGAAGCAAACGTTCACCGTTTAGCTGAGGTTAGTAATGATATTATCGACCAATGTGTTGCACAAGGTGTTCCTTTTGCACGTGAATATGGCGGTTTATTAGATAACCGTTCTTTTGGTGGTGCCCAGGTATCCCGTACATTTTATGCTCGTGGTCAAACCGGACAACAATTATTACTTGGTGCATATAGTGCATTAAGCCGCCAGGTAAAAAAAGGTTCTGTTACAATGTATGCTCGCCACGAGATGCTTGATCTTGTAGTTGTAGATGGTAAAGCTCGTGGTATTGTAACACGTAATCTTGTAACTGGTGAATTAGAAAGTCATTTCGGTCATGCTGTTGTTATTGCAACAGGAGGATATGGAAATGCATTTTTCTTATCTACTAATGCAATGGGTTCTAATGGTAGTGCAGCTTGGCAATGCTATAAAAAAGGAGCTTGTTTTGCAAATCCTGCATTTGTTCAGATTCACCCAACCTGTATTCCTGTTCATGGTGACTTCCAATCTAAACTTACATTGATGAGTGAAAGTCTCCGTAATGACGGACGTATCTGGGTTCCAAAGAAAAAAGAAGATGCAGAAGCAATTCGTGCCGGTAAATTAAAACCAACAGATTTAAAAGAAGAAGATAGAGATTACTATTTGGAAAGAAGATATCCAGCGTTTGGTAACCTTGTTCCTCGTGATGTTGCATCAAGAGCTGCAAAAGAACGCTGCGATGCCGGTTTCGGTGTTGGTTCTGGTCTTGCTGTTTATCTTGATTTTTCTGATGCAATAAATCGATTAGGCAAAAATGTTATTGAAGCTCGTTACGGCAACCTTTTCGAAATGTACGAAAAGATTGTTGACGATAATCCATATGAAACTCCAATGATGATTTACCCTGCAATTCACTACACAATGGGTGGTATATGGGTAGATTACGAATTAAGTACAACAATTCCTGGTTTATTTGCTATTGGTGAAGCAAACTTCTCTGATCACGGAGCTAACCGTCTTGGTGCTTCAGCATTAATGCAAGGTTTAGCTGATGGTTATTTTGTATTGCCTTATACAATTCAAAATTACCTTTCTGATGAGATTATGACTCCAAGAATGGCAACAGATCTTCCAGAATTTAAAGAAGCTGAACAAGCTATTAAAGATAAAATAGATAAACTGATGAGTATAAAAGGTACTCAATCTGTTGATAGCTTACATAAAAAATTTGGTTTAAAACTTTGGGATTTTGTTGGTATGGCACGTAATAAAGAAGGCCTTGAAAAAGCTCTTGAAGATTTCAAACAAATCAAAGAAGAATTCTGGAAAGACTTACGAATTACAGGAGAAACTAATGAATTTAATCCAGAACTAGAAAAAGCTGCTAGATTAGCAGATTTTATCGAAATTGGAGAATTAATGGCTCGTGATGCTTTACAACGTGAAGAATCTTGTGGTGGACACTTCCGCGAAGAACATCAAACAGAAGAAGGAGAAGCAAAACGTGATGATGCAAACTATATGTTTGCAGGCGCGTGGGAATACAAAGGAGAAGATGCTGATCCTGTATTAAATAAAGAGCCTTTAATTTACGAGAATATTAAAGTTCAAACTAGGAACTATAAGAAATAGTGATTCATTAGAACATAATCATTTAAAAAATTTAAAATGGATCTTACTTTAAAAATTTGGAGACAAGAAAACGCAAAAGCAAAAGGTAAGTTTGTCACTTACCAAGTAAAAGATATATCCCCCGATTCATCGTTTTTAGAAATGTTGGACATTTTAAACCAACAATTAATCGATAAAATCGAGAAACCAGTTTGTTTCGACCATGATTGTCGCGAAGGTATATGCGGTATGTGTGGATTATACATTAATGGTAGACCTCATGGACCAGATACAGGAACAACTTGCCAATTACACATGCGTAAATTCAAAGATGGAGATACAATTGTAATTGAGCCATGGCGAGCGAAACCATTCCCAATTATAAAAGATTTGGTTGTGGATCGTACAGCATTCGATAAAATTATTCAGGCTGGTGGATATGTTTCTGTTAATACAGGAGGAGTTCCAGATGCAAATGCAATTGCAATTCGTAAGGAAAATGCTGATATAGCAATGGATGCAGCTTCTTGTATCGGATGTGGTGCTTGTGTTGCTGCTTGTAAAAATGCTTCTGCAATGTTATTTGTTTCTGCAAAAGTTTCTCAGTTTGCAGTATTACCACAAGGTAAAGTTGAAGCAAAAGAACGTGCTCAAAACATGATTGCTCAGATGGATGAACTAGGTTTTGGTAACTGTTCTAACACAGGTGCTTGTGAAGCTGAGTGTCCAAAACAAATTTCTTTGACTCACATTGCAAGAATGAATAGAGAGTTCTTAGCTGCTGGAGTTAAATAAAACTGATTGCTTCTGAAGTAAAATTATTTTATAATAATTTCAAAGGGCAATGTTACTTAGCATTGCCCTTTTTTATGTTATTTAGACTAGATATAATTTACAATCTTCTTCTTTCAAACCTTTCAAAATGATGTGCTATTTTCATATTTTAGTTGTCTCTTAATAAGAATAATTCTTATCTAAGTTTTAACTAGTTTTATTGTGGATATTTCAGAAATAAAAGAAAAACTTTCGGGCTGCGGATTAAAAATTACCCCACAAAGAATTGCCATCCTGGAAGCGATGAATTCCCTTAAAAATCATCCAACTGCTGAAAATATTATCGAATATATTCGAAAAATACATCCAAATATAGCTACCGGGACTGTCTATAAAGTTTTGGAAACTCTCGTAGAAAAAAAACTCATTAAGAAAGTAAAAACTGAAAAAGACATTATGCGGTATGATGCAATTCTGAATTCTCATCATCATCTGTATTGCGATGCAACTAATAGAATTGAAGATTATTCGGATGAAGAATTAGATCATCTACTGCTGGAATATTTCAAAAAGAAAAAAATTCCAAACTTCAAGGTTGAAGAAATAAAACTTCAGATAAACGGCAAATTTTCATAACACAAATAAATGGAATCATGATAAACTTTGAAACCCTATTTAAAATTAGCTATGGACTCTACATTGTAGCTTCAGGAGATAAAACACAGGGAAATGGTTTTGTTTCTAACACCGTTTTTCAAGTAACTTCAGAGCCTGCAAAATTTGCTGCATGTTGCAATAAAGATAATTTCTCAAGTAGTGTCATTGAAAAACACGGATACTTTTCTGTCTCAATTCTTCATCAGGATATTGACACAAAAATTTTTGGAAAATTTGGATATAAAACTGGGAAAGATATCAATAAACTTGAAGGAACAAATGTATCATATGGCAGTACAGGAACTCCTATTATAATGGATGGTTGTCTGGCATTTCTTGAATGTAAAGTAGTTGACAAATTTGATGTAGGCACACACTGGATTTTTATTGGCGAATTGATAGATGCACAAATTGTTGATGAAAGTCTGGAACCCCTAACATATTCCCATTACCGCAAAACAAAAAAAGGAGTTGCACCAAAAAATGCTCCTACTTATGTTGATAAATCAAAACTTCAGAAAAAAACAGAAACCAAAGCAAAATATAAGTGCCTAATTTGTGGGTATATCTATGATGATGCTGAAGAAGAAATTCCTTTTTCTGAATTGCCAGGAGATTGGAAATGCCCTGTTTGTGGCGCAGATAAAGAAGACTTTGTTAAAATGTAATATATAAATATAAAAATGGAAAAATCAATAAAAGGTACAAAGACCGAACAAAACTTGTTAAAAGCTTTTGCTGGAGAATCACAAGCTAGAAACCGATATGAATTTTTTGCAAAAGTTGCAAAGAAAGAAGGTTATGAACAAATAGCTGCTATTTTTTTAGAAACAGCAAGCCAGGAAAAAGAACATGCAAAAAGATTTTTTAAATTCCTTGAAGGAGGAATGGTTGAGATTACAGCTAGTTATCCTGCTGGTGTAATTGGCACAACAAAAGAAAACCTTAAAGCTGCTGCTGAGGGTGAGAACGAAGAATGGTCTGAACTTTATCCTGAATTTGCTGAAGTAGCAAAAGAAGAAGGATTTACTGAAATCTCTGTCGCTTTTAAAATGATCGCTAAAGTTGAGGTAGAACACGAAAGAAGATATTTAAAACTTCTTCAAAATATTTCTGAAGACAAGGTATTTATGAAAGACGGAAAAATTTGGTGGAAATGCCTTAACTGCGGATATGTTTACGAATCAGAAAAAGCATTGGAAAAATGTCCTGCTTGCCTTCACCCAAAAGCATACATGCAAGTTAGAGAAGAAAACTATTAATGATTATCAATTAATGTTGAATGTTATTAACCTGCCAGCGTGCTATGCACGCTGGCAGCGTTATTCCCTGGTAAACTAACCAATGAATTAAAGCCATAAAACTCAATACCCTACCATGAATAGTTTCTTTATCGCCATCATTATTGGCCTTGTTGCTGCTACAATTGATGTAATTCCAATGATTATCCAAAAACTGGATAAACGCTCTAACATATCTGCTTTTATACATTATCTTGCTCTTGGACTAATAATCCCTTTTGTTAATTGGGATATGGCACCCTGGCTTAAAGGAATAATAATAGCATTTATAACAGCTATCCCTACAATGATAATTGTTTCCTCAGAAGATAAAAAAGCAATTATCCCGATGATTATTTTCTCTGTTATTTTAGGCGCTGCAATAGGTATTGCCGGAGCTAAATTTATTGGATAGATGAGCGAATTAAAAAAAGAAATAATTAACGGCCGGATGCTCAAAAATACCGGAAGCTGGATGTATTGCGATAAATGTAACAAAACAGTTGCCTATCTCTGTTACACTACCTATCAATCTTTTCAATTTAACTTCTATTGTAATTGTGGAAATAAAGGTTCTTTCAAATTAAGTTACAAATCTGATATCCCTGCCATAGAATCTAAAAAAGAACTCATCTCAGTTAAAAATCGGTTATGCTGCCCAACTGATAATTCTCCCCTTTTTACTATTGTTGATAAAAACATTAAAAATGCAACGTATACTTTGGTATGTAAAAAATGTGGATCCAAATATTCAAATATTGACTAACTATATTTATATTATAAAAATTATCGAATTCAATATTTAACAACATTTAAATTATACACTTCACTATGAAATACAATCCTGCAATAAATGTTTTCCTGATTTTAATTATTGGCTTAAGCGCTTGTGTAAATTCGCCTAAATTAATTACTGAAGAATATACAAAACCTGAATTTGGTGAAAACGTATTATTCTTTACGCCAAATATGGATAACTCTAAAATTCAACACACTATCGACTCGATTTATAATTTGCAATCTCAAAGGAGCAGTGAGTTCAACAAGAATAGGTTTGCACTTTTATTTGCGCCTGGTGAATATAACCTGGATATAAAAGTTGGCTACTACACACATATAATCGGCCTTGGAAAATCGCCTGAAGATGTAATAATTACAGGTGCTGTCCGCTCAAATTCTATGACTGAATTTCATGGCAACGTATTAATTAATTTTTGGAGAGCCGCAGAAAATTTAACAGTTATCCCAACTATTGACTCAACAAATGTATGGGGCGTGTCACAAGCTGCCCCCCTGAGAAGAATTCACATTAAAGGGAATTTACAACTTCATGACAAAGGTCCCGCGAGTGGTGGTTTTCTAGCTGATTCTAAAATTGATGGAGAGATTGATTTCGGACCTCAGCAGCAATGGTTCACCCGTAATAGTGAATGGGGTAGTTATATAAAAGGAATATGGAATATCATGACACTCGGAGTTCCAAATCCTCCGAAAGAAAACTGGCCCGAAACTCCATACCTTTCACTTGATAAAACTCCACGAATAAGAGAAAAGCCTTACCTAATCAGTTCTAAAAAAAATATCTCGCTGGTTATCCCTGAACTTAAAACTAATTCATCAGGGCCAAGCTGGATTGATGATGATAATAAAAACCTAAAGACATTACCAATTAAAGATTTTTATATTACAAAACCCGAAAACGATAATTCAACAACGATAAATGCAGCATTAGAAACAGGAAAAAATATATTGTTCACTCCTGGGATTTATGAACTTGAGAACAGTATAGAAGTTTCTAAGCCAGGTACAATAATTATGGGTATAGGAATGCCTTCCCTTGTACCAAAACAAGGTAATCCTGTTATTAAAATTGCAGATGTTGACGGTGTGACATTAAGTGGAATCCTGGTTGATGCAGGAGAGATAAAAACAGAAACTTTAATAGAAATTGGAGAACCTGGTTCAGATGCGGATCATTCATCCAATCCTACATTTATTTATGACGTCTTTATAAGAGTTGGGGGGCCTCATATTGGCACAACAAAATGTTGCCTGGAGATTAACTCTAATGATGTATATATCGATCATGTCTGGTTATGGAGGGCAGACCATGGAAATGGGGTTGGATGGGATTTAAACAAAGCAGCAAACGGACTAATTGTAAACGGAGATAATGTTACTGCTTATGGCCTTTTTAATGAACACATGCAAGAATACCAAACCTTATGGAATGGTGATAATGGCAAGGTTTATTTTTATCAAAGCGAAATGCCATATTATGCCCCATCACCAGAAGCCTGGAAACATGGAGAAACATATGGTTATGCATCTTATAAAGTGCCCAATAATGTTTCATCCCATGAAGCATGGGGAGTAGGTATTTACAATGTCTTTTTCAATGCCCCAATAATTGTAGATAATGCTATTGAAACTCCGGAGCATCTGGAGAAAAATATTCATCATAAATTTACCATATGGCTGGGAGGAAATGAAGATAGTGAGGTAAAAAGTGTTATCAATGGCAAAGGAGATGCTGTAAATAAATCAAATAAAAAGTCTTATCCTGAATAGGAAATAATCACCATTACATATTTATTGTAACTAGAATTATTTGATATAAGCTTTTAAATCCTTCCCTGAAAAGAAACTGCTAAATTTGATATATTCAAATAAAGAGGCTATTCAAAAACTTTTTTTATATCTCAGAAGGCATGGGTGGGAGGATGTCCACGGCTGTGTGAACCATGCGCTTTTCGAATATCCATTTTTAACATTACAAATGTAAAGCATGGTTTTAGCCGTGGAGACTTTTTTTGCTACCTTTTTTGTGTGGTTGACAAAAAAGTAGGCCAAGACAATTTAAATTCTAATGTATACTTTGATATACACCTTTTTTTACTATAAAAAAACCAGACTTAACAGATAAACAACTACAATCGAAACAATTCCCTGGAGTAATGTTGCCATGCTATGGGTTTTATATCCGGTAGCAACTTTCATCTTGCTGAATTGTGCTACAACCCAGAAAAAACTATCGTTTGCATGAGAGATGGTCATAGCCCCGGCACCAATTGCCATTACAGTAAGGGCTTTTCCTGTAGCTGAATCCAGGCCTAAACTACTCAATAAGGGAGCAACCAATGCGGATGTGGCAACCAACGCAACTGTTGAAGATCCCTGAGCTGTTTTTAATGCTGCTGCAATAATAAAGGGTAGAAATATACCCAGGTTAAATCCGGCAAGCATCTCTCCCAACGAATCTCCGATATGGGTAGCTTTTAACATCGCACCAAACGCACCTCCTGCTCCGGTAATTATTAATATTGCTGCCGATGCTTTTATACCTTCTCCCATACAATCGTTTAGCTTTACAGAACCTTTCTTAAGTAAAAACAAAGAGGAAAATAGTCCCAAAAGCAAAGCATTAACAGGATCTCCAAGGAAATCAACTGATTTAAACAGAAAACTTTCGTTTACGGGCATCAATAAAAGAACAACAGAACGAAATGCAATTAATAAAATTGGCAAAATAATAGGCAGGACAGAAAGAAATGCAGAAGGTAGTTCCTGCTGAATTTCATCTTCCAATTCCATTTCTAAGAGGTTATCCTCTTCACTCTGATGGTGTTTCCCAGAATAATTTGCCCACCCATAACCTGCAAGCATAGCTATCAGCGATATAAATAGTCCAAATAAAATAACCATTCCAAGCTGATCATTAACCCCCAGGTTTCCTGCCGCAGCGATGGGCCCTGGCGTGGGAGGAACAAGTGTATGTGTTGCATACAATCCTGTTGATAAAGCCACACTCATAGCAACTGCTGACTTGCCTGTTTTTCGAATTAACGATTTTTTTAAGGATGACAGGATTACAAATGCCGAATCACAAAACACTGGAATAGAAACAATGTATCCAATAATTCCCATTGCCAGTGCAGGCCGCTTTTTCCCAACAACTTTTACTACCAGCTCTGCCAGTTTAATAGCTGCCCCTGATTTCTCGAGAATAGTCCCTATAATTGTCCCAAGAATAATTACAATGCCTATATAAGCCAGAATATTTCCAAAACCATCCGTGATAACTTTCACTATTTCTCCGGTTGGCATGCCACTCATAAAACCAGTGATATAAGAAGCCAGTAATAAAACAAGAAAAGGGTGAATCTTTAATTTTGTTGTCCCAATAATGATAAATAAAACTGAAATCAGCAAGGTTATGATTAAAAGTAAGTTCTGAGACATAATAGTTAGTTTTTATTATTCTCTCAAAGATAGGATTTTGGATAAACACACACACGGCCTCCTAAGAATCATATCCGACTATAGAAAAATGATTCACTCCTGTATAAAATTCATAATCGCTCATCGAGGAATTACATACTCCCAAAGAAAAATCATATCCGACCATAGAGGAATGGCACACCACCAAGAAAAAATCACAGGCGACCACAAAAGAATCATATCCGACCGTGGAAAAATAACTCCCTACCGGTCGGACATGACTTTATTGGAAAATTTTATTTATTTTGGTTTAAACTTATCAGCTAACTTTCTTCTCAACAAAAAAACTGATTACAAACCAAAGAATTAATGACAACAGATAAATTGCTATACCATAAAGTGTTGTAATCATAGAGACTTTTATTCCCCCATAAACCAGCATTGGTGAAATATCACCTGCTTGTTGGATACAAGAAAAAGCTTCATAAATACCAATTAATTGGGCCAAAATTCCAATGATCATTGCAAACAACCCGATGGATTTTCCATAGGTCAATTTTCGAAGAGCTTTTTCTTGTGAAATTTGCTTTGAATTTAAAAATGAAATATAATGATAAATAAACCATGCCACCATTGCTACTAAAAGAATGGTAAGAATACTCATGAAAAGGGTCCCACCTGTAATAAATAAATCTTTCATAGTTAAATATTTTTTGATTAATACTACTGTCAAATTAAAGGTGATATTAGTATTAAATCAAGGTTGAATCCCGTTCTAGACATGTTGTTTATCGACCTAATATAGGGATTTCTAATATTTTAGCGAAATTAGGTGTGAAAATCTAAAAATATGGTCTTTAAATCAACAAATCCATATTACCATATATTTTATTGGTTTTTTGTAATAGCCATCTTAACAATGGTATTTGGAATGTCATGGGGCAATAATGTTGCTGCATTTTTTTTCATCACAATGCTTCTTCCAGTTGTATTAGGTACTTCTTATTTTTTTAATTATGTACTTGTTCCGCGTTATTTAATGAAAAAGAAATATTTCTGGTTTGGATTGTATTCTTTTTATACTGTAGTAGTATCATTATATCTTGAGATGTTTGTGCTGATGTTTGCCTATATGTACTTGGGACATTTTAGTTTTCGCATATTAGATCCGAATGCATCAGACATTATTTTGCTGGCAGTTGTTATGTATCTCTTGGTATTTATCGGATCTTTTTTATTAATGATTCGCCAGATAAAAGAAAATCAACAAACAATTACTCAACTCCTGATTGAGAAAGAAAAGATGAAAAAATCCTTTCTTGAAATCACGTCCAACAGAAAAATCACCAAGATACCCTATGACGAAATTATTTACATTGAAAGCCTCTCAGATTACATCAAAGTAAATACCATCAACGACCAAATAATTAGTAAAGAAAGGATAAGTAATTTAGCCAACAGGCTACCCGATATATTTTTGAGGATTCATCGTTCGTTTATAATCAATAAAGAAAGAATAAAGAATTTCTCGTATGATGAAATTTTGGTTGATAATATTCAATTACCTATAGGAAGAAGTTACAGTAAGGCAGTAAAAGAAGCTTTAAAAAAGGATTAAAGGGGAGAAGCACAAAATCATTCTGTTTCCCTCTCAAAACATTAATTAAAATAATCAGAATATGGTTCGCATTCATTAAAGAATTGTTTTGGTGTGAGTCCTGATAATTGTACAAAATCATTTGTCATATGTGATTGATCGTAATACCCACACTGGTATGTAAGAAATGTTAAATTAGAATCCCGGTTTTTGATTTTTTCATGAATTGCATTCTGAAACCTCACAACTTTCAAAAACTGTTTAGGCGATGTTCCTATCAATTCAATAAAAATACGCTCGTATTGTTTCCTGCTAAGGCAAGCAATAGAAGCTAGTTCATTTATATTCACCAATCCCCGTCTCTTATTAATAATTCCAATAGTTTCCTCAATCCTGTTTAGTTGATATTTCTTTGAAGCCTGTTGAAGTCGTTTCATTAAAAACTGCTCTGCAATTCTAACTCTTCCTGCAAACGTAGGTTCTCTATATAATTTATTCTCGATTTCGTTCACAGTATCTTTTAAAAAATAATTAAGTGGGACGGTCTGGTTAAGAAGTTCAATCACCGGAATATTAAAAAATGCAGCCAATCCGCTAGGTTGAAACATAATTGAAAACAGGGATAACTTACCCGTTATGCTGATATCATAATATTCATTTATTTGACCTGTTAGAATTGAATTCTCAAAAATATTTTTGTTTTTTGCTGTTGATTTCGGCTTGTCTCCAAGATAAAAAATAAGTTCAGGCAATCCATTGGGAACAACACGCTGGATGTGTTCATCTCCTGTAGGAATACAATTCTCAATTGCCCAATAATGCTTTATAAATTTTGATAATACAGAAGAAGGCTTTGCTATGCAATAGCTCATGTATTTGGTATTAATTTTTGCAAAAGTAACTAAATCTTCATCTAATAAATCCTCCCCCTTTGCCTCCGATCTTATCGAAGGCAAAGGGGGACTTAAAGTTTATTTACTACTCATCTGCATATAAACCAACTTTGTTTCCTTCACAATCAATAAAAACAGCAAAATAGCCACGGCCTTCGGCTTCAATTTTTGTTTTTGGTTGTACAATCTTTCCCCCATTTTCTTCTATTCTAAGGATAGTAGATTCCAGGTTATCGCTTACATTAAAACTTACGAGTAAACCATCACTTGAAGGATTAAAATTGGGTGCATAGGAAACAGCCCCTTCTCCTCCGGGAAAACAGGCCATCTTTTCTTCACCACAATCAATCTTCTCCATGTTAAGATTAAAAACTGAGCTGTAAAATCTCACGGCTCTATCAAAATTTACTGCTGGTACTTCTAACCAGGAAATTAACTTTTTCATTGCTTTTTACTTTTTTGTTAAAAATTTACAATGCAAAAGTATTCGCCTGTTAAATCATAAAATTGGAAATTTGAGACATCTTCTATTTCTTAATCTTCTGCACAATCTCCCCACTAACTTTATTTTTTAGAATTAATTTTACTGTACCATCAGGAATTTTTTCTTCTTTGATTAAATAATAGGTATCATCAAAATCTTTTAATCTGGGACCTTTTTTTATTTCTTCACTTCCTCTCCAGATATCCAATTCAACAGGTTCCCATTTTTTTGATTGAGCGGATTTATAACAGGCATCCATAATGGCATTAACTACATAACCATCATAAAAACTTTCCATGGGTTGTGCCCCATTTTCCATAGCGGTGAACATATCAGTAAACATAAAATCATAACCAAGGGTATTAATTTCGTCACCTATTGGGAATAACCACCCTTTTGAAGACTCTGTCTTTTCAGCAACATAATCTCCTTCGCCAACTGCGGTAAACATCTCGAAACCTGTACGCAAAAAATGATTAAGAAAAATAGTCCCTTCAACACCCATTACCTCATCGCGAAGATCCAATCCACCACGAAAACACCAACTCACTTCAAACTGGGCAATAGCACCAGATGCATATTTAACAAGCGCAATAGCATGATCTTCTGCCTCTATAGGTTTTACCTGCGTATCTGCCCAACACATTACCTCAATAGGTTTTACATCTTTACCGATATAATTACGGGCAACTTCAATGCAATGGCAACCCAAATCGATAATTGCACCTCCACCAGATAATTCGGAATTCCAAAACCAATCACTATGAGGCCCAGGATGTGTTTCCCTGGAACGCACCCAAAGGATATCGCCCATTGCCCCTTTTTTCACAGATTCAACCGCTTTCAGAGTTTTGGGAGTATAGCATAAATCCTCCAAATATCCGTGAAACACATTATGTTTCTCGACTAGTTCTAACATTTCCTTTGCTTCCTCAGCATTTCTCCCTAATGGCTTTGTAATTAGCACAGCTTTGCCAGCTTCTGCTGCCATCTTTACGGCTTCAAGATGTAGAAAATTTGGTAAGGCAATTACAACTGTATCAATCTCCGGATGATTCACGGCTTTTGCCATATCAGTTGTCCACTCGGGGATATCCCATCTTTCGACAACTTTTCTGGCGCTGGCTTCGCTACGAGAATAAACAATATGCACACGATCAATCCTTCGTTGACTATGTAATGCCTGGGTATAAAAATCACCTATAAAACCACCACCAAGCATTGCTATTTTTTTGCTTTTCATGTTATCAGTTTTTAATATTTATCTGGAAAAATAATCCATAATTTAAAGATATTATATCTTGGAATAAAATTCTGTTCATACACAAGAAATTGCTCCTAACAATATTTAAGATTACTAGTAAATCAAGTGCAAAGTACGCTTAAGTCGTTGACCACTGGCAGGGCACATCTTTTCAATAGCTGCAAACCTTGACTGGGATTCAACCGAAAAAATATACTTGACTTGAAACTAGACTATAAATTCATATTGATAGCCCAAGAGGTGAAACTAAATTTTTAAAGCTGCTTATTTTTAGATAATTTAGTCGCAAACTCAAAAATAGATTAATCATGTTTTCAGGAATAGTAGAAGAAGCTGCAACAGTTGTCGCATTAGAGAAAGACCAGGAGAATTTACATCTTACTCTTTCATGTTCTTTTGCAAAAGATCTAAAGATCGACCAAAGTGTATCACACAATGGTGTTTGTCTAACTGTAGTAAAACAGGAAGGAGATAGTTATGTCGTTACTGCCATAAAAGAAACATTAGACAAATCAAATCTTGGTAAATTACAGGTAGGTGACAAAGTAAACTTAGAACGCAGCATGAAATTCGAAGCCCGTGTTGATGGACACTTTGTTCAGGGGCATGTTGATCAAACTGCAACTTGTAAAGAAGTTAAAGAAGCTGATGGTAGCTGGTACTTTACATTTGAATACGAACCTTTACAAGATGATTACATCACAGTTGAAAAAGGTTCTGTTTCTGTAAATGGTGTTAGTCTTACTGTTGTTAACTCAAAGGATAAATCTTTTCAGGTAGCAATTATTCCTTATACTTATGAAAACACAAATTTCTGCCAGATTAAAGCAGGAACAACTGTAAATCTTGAATTTGATATTATTGGAAAATACATCGCTAAAATAGCAAAGCAACAATTAAACAAGTAAATTTAATTTTGCGTTAAATTTTTCATTTTAAGCGAATATGATTTTTTTCATTCACACGCTTGTAGTTAAATTAGCGGCTCTTTTTAGAATGTAAATATGAAAACATCATCACCAAAGCAAATTGCATTATTTATTGCACTTGTAGCCGCTGCACTATCAGCTCTGATAATGACATTTGAATCTTTATTGGTAAAGCACCAGTTTGTTCTTCTAACACCGATAATGATTATTGCAACATTTGTTATTATTTACTTCATTGTCTTATATTTATTACAAAGCTTCATTATCGATAAGATTAACCCTATTTATAAAACCATTCATAACATAAATGTTCCTGAAAAAGAGTTTCGTAGAGATCTTGAAAAAAAGAAAGATCTGATTACAGATGTTAAAGTTGAAGTAATTGCCTGGGCAAAAGACAAAACAAAAGAAATTGCGGAATTAAAAAAGCTCGAAAAATACAGAAAAGAATTCCTGGGGAATGTATCTCATGAATTGAAAACCCCAATATTCAATATTCAGGGGTATGTTTTAACACTTCTTGATGGAGGCCTCGACGATCCAAATGTTAACAAAAGATACCTGGAGAGAACCGAAAAAAGTATCAATAGGATGATTTCCATTGTAGAAGATTTGGAATCAATCTCCTTACTTGAATCGGGTGAGATTTTAATGGAAACACAAAAATTCAATATCATAAAACTTTTTGAAGAAGCTTTCGAACTTCAGGAGATGATGGCGAAAGAGCGAAAAATAAAACTCAAATTTGATAAAAGTTACGAAAAAGCATTACCTGTATTGGCAGATAGGCATAGAATCCTGGAGGTCGCAAATAACCTCGTTGTCAATTCCATTAAATATGGGAAAGAAGGAGGAGTTACAACCGTAAGTTTTATGAGTATGGGCGAAAATTTATTAATTGAGGTTACTGACAATGGTATCGGCATAGCAGAAAAAGATATTAAAAGAATTTTCGAAAGATTCTATCGTACAGATAAGAGCCGCTCAAGAGACATGGGCGGAACAGGTCTTGGTTTATCCATTGTGAAACATATAATTGAAGCACACAATCAAACCATCAACGTTAGAAGTACACTTGGAAAAGGAAGTTCTTTTGCTTTTACGCTAAAAAAAGCATAATCTATATTATGGAAAGCAAGCTGATTTTGCTTTAGTTCTTATTTCCCGTTTTCCGGCCTTCTGTTTTCGCTCTCTACGATAAAATTATTCAACCTTTAGAACTTCTTTTTTCGGCATATCAAATAGATCAAAAACAAATCTATTGGTGATAAGCAAACTAAGGACTGCCGATATGGAGCCAATCACAAAAACAGAAATCATGATTACAATTTGGTATCTCACTGCTAAAGAAGGATCATTTCCACCCAGGATCTGTCCTGTCATCATACCGGGAAGAGAAACAAGGCCAACAATTGCCATAGTAGCAATGTTGGGATTAATACTTTGTTTTAAAGCCGCCTTATAAAAGGGGGCCAATGCTTCTTTTCGTGTTGCTCCATTTCCAATAGCATACTGGTAAAAAGAAAGATTCTGTTTAAGGGAAGTATAAAAAGAATTTAATACAATGATATTACTTTTCATCGTATTTCCGATTAGCATACCTGTAATTGGTATGATATATCGTGCCGTAAGTATAGGCTCAGGCTTAATTACAATTGCCAGAAAATAAAAATCTACGAGCAAAACAGATATCAACAAACCAGATAGTACTGGAATAAAATATAATTTCAAACTAACATTACTCCTTTTTACAACAGTAAAAGAGGCAGCAACAATCATTACAACTACCCAGGAAACATTTAAAAAAATGTTATCCCACTTAAACAGGTAGCCAAGATAAATTCCTACAAGTAACAATTGAACGGTCATTCTTACCGCAGCAATTATTGTATCCTTAACCAAATTAATCTTGAAATACAAAAAGATGAGAACCGGTATTAATAGTAATAAATAACCCAAACTAAGATCTACCCACGAAATATCTACAGTCTTATCCATTTGTGTCAAGATTTATAATTTTGTTCATGTAGTTACTCCATCCCATATCATGAGAAACTAACAATATTGTTTTGTCCAGCCCCAACAAATAATCCCGTATAATTTCTTTATTCTCGGTATCCATTGAACTATCTGGTTCATCGAGAAGGAGTATAGGCTTATCAAGTGCGATGCAAGAGGCTAATAATATTCTCTGTTTTTGTCCACCTGATATCTCAGAAACCTGTTTTTTTAGTAAACTTTCTTCGATTTTGAACCGCTTTAATATCTCTAATGCCCATTTCTTAGTACCTTTTTTTGTTGAATTCCAAGTAGTAGAGAAATTAAAAAATTCCTTAACAGAACTAAAAGGAGCGTTTATTTCCTGGGGCATATATGCAATCAATTTCCTTATTTTTTCGATATTATTGACATCAACATTTAGCCCTTCAATGCTTATATCACCTTCAAAATCAATAAATCCAAGGATAGCTTTTAATAACGATGATTTTCCAATACCGGATTTTCCACATACTAAAACTTTCTCACCGGTTTCAATTTCAAAAGAAAAATTTTTTAATATCATATTGCCATTGTAACCAACAAAAAAGTTATTGAATTTTATCATTGAATTAAGTTATAAATGAGCATTTAAAATTATTCTTTTATTTCTTTTATTAAAAATGCTTAATATTGTGCTCGATTTCAGTCAATATAATAAAGAATTTATTTCACGTAGTGCGTATGTACATTAATGAGGTTGGGTATTACTTGCCTAAAAATATAATACCAAATTCATATTTTAAAGATGTTAATGGGTTAACAAATGAATGGATAGTAACCCGAACAGGTATTGAAACCAGGAGAAAAGCTGGTAAAAATGAAAATTCAAATACAATGGCCTTAGAGGCTGCAAAAAATGTTCTTGAAAAATATAAAGGAGATACCAGTGATATTGATTTGATAATAAGTGGTAGTTATGCCCCTTATGATACTGTTGTAACAAGTGCACACTATGTACAACAAAAATTAGATATAAGAGATGCAATTGTAACATCTGTATCAACAGCATGCTCTACATTTATTAATTGCCTGGAAGTTGTAGAAGGTTATTTTGCTTTAAACAAAGCATCTAAAGTACTTGTTATTAATTCTGAACAAAATACACTTTACGGAAACGAAAAAGATGACAAATCGGGTCATCTATGGGGCGATGGGGCATCTGCTATGATTATCACGAAAGAACGCAGTAGCGAAGAAGATATTGAGATTGTAGACATTAAAACAAGAGGAGTTGCCTTTGAAGGGAAAGGCCCTGATGGTGTTTATTTACGCCCTAAAACAGAAGGCCTTGTAATGCCTTACGGAAAAGATGTTTTTATTAATGCCTGCAACTATATGAGAGAAGTTGCAATAGAAATCCTTGAAAAAAATAATTTATCTGTTAAAGATCTTTCATATCTTATCCCTCACCAGGCAAACATTCGAATTATCAATAATGTAGGAGATAACTTAAAACTTAAGAAAGAACAGGTAATTGTAAATATTGATAAATACGGAAATACCGGAAGTGCAAGTACAGTAATTGGCTTAGCAGAAAATATTGATAAATTCAAAAAAGGGGATATTATTGTATTTAGTGTATTTGGTGGTGGATATTCAAGCGGTGCAGCTTTAATGAAAAAATAATTGCAGATACTTACGCATTCATTGCCTCTTCAAGCTTTTCTTTATTGATATCATCTTTTACAAGATAATTTCTGGCTCCGGCTTCTATCATTTTAATCATATATTTTAAATCAGAGTGTAGAGAAAGGGCAATAACTTTTATATCTCTGTACAGCTCATTAATCTTTTGTGTTGCAGAGATACCATTCATTATTGGCATATCAATATCCATAAAGACAATATCATAAATATTTTCCTTTAACTCTTCAAGACACTCTTCCCCATTCTGTGCAAAAGCTATTTGTTCTATCTTTTCGGGAAACGAATCCATTAACATAAACTCAAAAGCTTTTAAGAATTTAGGGTGATCGTCTACCACTAAAATCTTATATCTATCCATAATCCAATTTTGCACAAAATTATTATGTATTACTGCTTAATTCATCAGAAAGATCACTCATTCTTGATGCGGTAAACACTCTTTTTTCTGGCTATTCAGGTAATCCCAACTACGTAATTTAAAATACGTAAATACCGCCATAAAAAAACAGGACAATACAAATGTACTATCCTGTCTATCAAACCTTACTTTTAAAAACACCTAATATTCTTGTTTAACTATAAATTTATTCATTAATAAAAGATAAGAAGTATTGTTAATTCATTAGATTTCTTCTGTTTCAACAACTTTTGCCAATATGTCAGCATATGGAATTAAAAGATATTTTTTCCCTTCAAGTTCAGTCTCTGTTCCAGAATATTCTCTAAACAATACCCTATCGCCAACAGAAATCTCAGCATTTTCTACACTACTCATTCCGACAACTTTTGCAAATTTTGGCTTTTCCTTTGCACTATTCGGAATGATTATTCCTGATGCCGTCTTCTGTTCTTTTTCTACTTCCGAAAAATCCAACAATACATTTTGATTGATTGGTTGTAACTCTTTCATCTTCTAATAATTTAATTTATATGTTCTTTTATATCTAGTGCCGGCAAGAAAAGTAGCTTTTTTTGAGATTGTCGCCTAAAAAATCCCAAATTGGGAATTTATTTTGATAGCTTCTTTCACACAAAATATTCTTCAGTATCAAAAAATATAGATTTATTGTGAAAAATGTTAGCTACCAACCGGAAAAGGCATATTTTTGCTCGTAAGAGCGCATAAGTATCCTGTTAAATGCAGATTAATAGATGTTTATGCGGTTTTATTAAGCAGCTTGCTTGACTTGGGCATCTTCAATTTTCTGTCGTTGTTGGGAAATTATGTGCTCCCCAATTTTTTTCAGATTGAAGGAACAAACGGCTAAGCCAATGTACCTTTTAAAATGCCCATAGCCCTTGTCGGGACAGCGATCTAAGCCTCTGTGCTCCAGTTCGTTAATATTTGATTCAACTGCGCTGTGTTTATTTCGGTTACGAATAAATTTAGGTTGGTGTTCTTGTTCGTATTCTTGTTTGTTACATTTTCCTTTTTTAGGAAGAACCAGTGTTTCAACACTCTCTGATAATAGGTTTTTATTTGTTTTGTTCCAAAAACCTTTGTCGAAGCTCCAGCTTTTTACCTGGTAACTAGTTAATATGCGTTCCGCCAACCCAGAAACTATTTCTGAGTCAGATTCGTGATCCATAATATGGTAATCGACAATTAAGTTAAACTGGTCAGTAGTAATGGCAACTTTCTTACCCAATTCAACATTAGGGCGCATTTTCCCTTTGGTAACCCATTCGGTATACTGCTCGAAGATGGAGAACATCTTTTCTTCATGTGGGATTTCTTCCCCTTTTATTATTCGTCTCTCAACCAAGCTTATGTGTTTTTGCAGTAACTCCATAAACCGTTCAAGCTCCATAAATATTATAGTATCGATTATATCGGCCTGGGGGAAGTTCCCCTTCTCTTTTTCAATTTTTGCATACAGGGCTTTAGCTTTAGCAAGGTAATTTTTTGCGCACTCCTTAATACGATCAGTTTTTCCTTTGCCTCCGGATGCACTGGCCCTTCCTAACGCCCGCATTTTATTTTTTAAGTCGCTGCGCCAGTTTTTTATTTTTCGCCATCCCGGTAGGTTGTGCTTATCCTGTAACTTGGTAACCATGTCGATACTTTTCCTGGCGCTGTCCCACAGTAGATTATAGTCGGTTGGGAAATGAACATTGCTCTCTACAACAAAACTATCAGTTTTTAAGCACAATGCTGCCACCTCTTTTTTTTTAAACACTTCGTGTCCAAATTCTACGATAATAGTATTAAGCTCTTGTACTGTTTCATTGGTCAAAAGCCCAACATTATCAATAATGCTCTGGTAACCAAACTCTTGTTTCCCTGCGCCAAACTCGCTTTCAACACCTAGAATCTGACGTACCATACTGTCATAATTTGCAATATGATGCAGGTCATCATAGCTAATATTTTGACAAAGACGGACTTGTGAAAGGACAAATATTTGCCAAAGGTTCATTCCAGGACGCCCCATGTTATTGTTGCTTGAAAGTATTTTATCCTCAAGCACCTGAAACACTCTTTCGTTCCATTTTGGACTGATAAATATTTCTTTTAGCGCTGCACATAAACCTGGTAATGCCCCACTGCGTTTTTTTGTTGGAATTATTGTGTCCTGAATTAATAGTCGCCCAATGGTAATTTCTTGCTCGAATCTTTTTCTCATATTCTAACCTGTTTGAAAAGTAGCCTCGAAATACTCGAATCTAAATTAATTAATAAGTTGAATATCTGTATTTTAATTAAATTAAGCAACTAAAACCCCGTAAAGATTTAACTTAGTTATCAACAATAACACATTGAATATCAAACAACTTCAGATTTCTGGGCAGGAACTATCTAATAATGAATTAATTCTAGCTTTATCAAATCCAACTATAATTTGACCATTAATATCCGTCTGTGGCACTCCTTGCTGACCACTTTTCCTTACCATCTCTTGTGCCCTTTCAGTATCCCTTGAAACATCAACATCTGAATACCTGATATGATGTTGGCGTAAGTATGACTTTAATGTATTACACCATGAACAGGTTGGTGTTGAATATACCGTGACCCGTTTTTGAACTTTACCTTCTTTTGATGATTTTGCAATATAAACTGCATCTTTAAACAAAGCTTTATAATAAGAACTATTGTTTGCCCCTTTATAAAGGTTCCTTAATTCTTTTCCATCAAATTCAATAAGAGTTGGGGCTGTTTTAATTTCATATTTTGGATGTATATCCCGGACAATATTTAAATCAGCTGCTAAAAGCTTTATTTCATCATCAATCCCTGTTGACGCTTTACTTATTTCTTCAAAAGCTTTATCACTCTGATCAAGTCCCTTTTTATAAAGTAAAAGATACGTCTTCCCCTTATCTGAAACAAGGTTAGAATTAAGTTCATCAAACGAATTAATTGTTTTAAGTTCCATTTTGCAATTATTTAATAAACATATATAGATATATCCATATTTTATGCCATAATTGAAGTGTCCGTTTTTAAGTGAAATAATGACATAATAGAATTATAAAACATAATCCAATAAAAGTGATGCGACTATGAATAAGAAACAATCAATTTTTTACACTAGTTTTTCCTGTTCAAGCTTGTAAATAGACATGAAATTAGTTGAACTTAATCGCCTTTTTTTAGATTTCTCCAGTTGCTTATCTCTCTTTTTCTTCTTCTTAACCCCATTTTTATTTGTTTCTTTCGGTTTAAACAAACCTGGCCAGGGATCCACTGATGTTTTGCTTGAAGTACTACAGGAAGGGATAATAAAAATAATACAAATTGCTAGAATTATAAATTTAAAGTTTTTCACTATTCCAATTTTTTTCTCTTTATCTCCAATTTAGCTAAATTTTAAGGCTAAAACAAAAAAGATTATAAAAAATACCTTATGTTATACTTTTTAAGTTTCTAGGGTTAGGCTAATTATCTAAAATTAATCACCGTTTTCAATTCTTTTCACTAAATCATTTATGAATCTAGCCATAGGTGCACCATCAACAACATCGTGATCGATAAGAATTGAGATGCTAAGCATATCTCTTACTACAATTTTATCATCTACAACAATGGGTTTTTTAATAATTGACCCTAAACCAAAACAAATAGGATGTACAGAAATTGGAATAAACCAACCCTTTATTTGTCCAACCATACCTAAGGAAGTTATAGCAACATTTCCCATTTTCTTATTACTAATCTTACGATGATTCAATAAGACCTGCCAGACATATCTTCTCAAAAACCCAGGAAGGTTATAATACATCTTCTCATAAATATTTGCTTTTTTTTGAAGGACAATATCTTCATTAGAAAAAGTTGAATTTTTAGCTTCATTTATTAAATCAAAAATCTCTTCTACACTTTTTTCTTGAGCCTTTTCAATAATGAGAGGTATTGGTACTTTATGCCCATCTATTGATTTTTCTATAATAATAGAAATATTTATATCTTCAAAAATCAGTAACTTATTCTTCCCTTTAAGGTATGCAGATACAGTCTCATGTTTTTTTATAGTAATACTTATAACACTTAAAAGCCAGGATGTAAACGATATTTTGCTCGTATGATTTTTATTATAATCCCTGATTTTTTTTCTACTCGCTGTTACGTCTACTTCAATTAACCCAGTTACATGATGCTTTTTTCTACCAATTTCACAAACATCTAAGGTAGCAATCCTTGATTTTGGAAATTTCGATATTTTATACCTTGTCATACAACACTATTTTGTTGTTTTCAAGAAATGTTATTAATCAATTTTTCCACTTTTAGATAAAAGGATCGAGATAGTTCTTGTTTTTGGAAACAATGCAAAAACTTTAATCATTATTACAGTTAATGGAACACATAGTAGCATCCCGATTATTCCCCAGATACTTCCCCAGAAGGCCAGACTTAACAATACAACCAAAGGGCTAATATTAAGACTGTTTCCCATAAATCTTGGCTCAACAATATTTCCCATAATAATTTGTATAGCACCAACGCTCCCTAAAACAATAAAAAAAGGAGTCGCATCTCCTATTTGCAAAATCGCAGCAAGTGCTGGAAAAATTGTAGCTATTAGTGAGCCAACAGTTGGGATATAATTCAAAAGAAAAATGAGAAAAGCCCAGAAAAAAGCAAAATCAATCCCGATAATAACCAAGGCAATATAACTTAATATGCCTGTAATAAGACTAATTAATGTTTTAACCAGGATATAATCATTTATGGTATTATTAAGATTTTTAATTAACTCTGTAGTCTTTTCTTTGCTCTCTTTTCTGCTAAAAATAGCACTTAATTTACCTGGGAAAGCAGATTCTTCAAGCAATAGAAATACAATATAAATAACCACAAGAAATGCATTGCCTAACAAATCGGAAATTGAAGTTAGAATGTTTTTTAATATTGTTGAAAAATCAATGTTTCCAGAATATTCTTCCAACCAATCACTAATATCAATTCCAAGCATATTATTCAAAGAAGCAGCTATTGTCTCAACATTTTTTTCATAGCTGGGAATAGCATCAGTCATTTTATTAATACTTGAAGTTAAAAGCATTCCTATTAATCCTAAAACTGAAACAATTACAATAAATACCAATGAATTCTGGATCCATAGAGGAAAAATTTTGCCTTTAACCTTTATTCCGGCAACAAAAGCACGGACAGCTTTAATTAAAAACCATATTGTAATGGCCAGTACTAGAGGAAGGAGAATATTTTTCCCAAAAATAAAAATTATAACAACCCCAATTGCAATTATTAAACTGTATGCGATGTTAGATGCTTTCATGATTAATTCAATTTTTTACTTTTTAAAAGGGCGGTTGCAAAAATAAGATCAATCTTCTCGGTAATTTTAATATTTTCAGGATTTCCTTCTACAATATTTATTTTGTACCCAGCTGATTCTAAAACACTGGCATCATCAGTGAAACCGGGTTTGTATTTTTGTTCAAATGCTTTCTTTATCAATTCTCCATGAAAAATCTGGGGTGTTTGAATTCCCCAAATATTTTTTCTGTCAATTGGTTTATTTATTTCTCCTTCTACCCAACGAATAGATTCTTTCACTGGCAAGGCAGGGATAGCATTTCCTTTCTCCTGGGCAATTTCAAAACATCTCTTAATAGTTTCTTCTGAAACAAATGGCCTTACTCCATCATGGACCGCAATTAAAAAATCATGCTCAACAACGGATAAACCATTCCTTACAGAATGAAACCGGGTTTCTCCTCCGCATACAACCACATGAGGAATGTTAAATTGATATTTCTGTTTTAACACTTCCCATAATGGAATTTGATTTTCAGGTAAAACCACTACAATTTTTATTTTTTTATCATAAAAATAGAATTTGCGAATGGTATGCATTAATATTGGACATCCTTCAATTTCAATGAATTGCTTTGGAATATCTGCATTCATCCGTGTGCCTGAACCTCCTGCAACGATAACAATAGCTTTCCGCATAATGAACAAAATAAGCTTTAAATGATTATTAAATGTAGTTATTTTGCAAAAAAATAAAATTTACAAAAGAAATGATTCTACCTGGCACTATAGATTTTTTAGAAGAACTAAAGAGGAACAACTACAAAGAATGGTTTCATGAAAACAAAGCCACCTACCAAAAGGCAAAAAAAAATATTGAAGACTTTATAAACAAAATCATTCTTGAATTTGGAAAAGTTGACGAATCGATACTTTCGCTAAATCCCAAAGACTGTATGTTCAGAATAAACCGGGATATCCGATTTTCAAATGATAAAAGCCCGTACAAAACAAATTTTGGAATCTATTTTTCTAAAGGAGGAAAAAAAAGTAAATACTCTGGATATTACGTTCATATTGAACCTGATGGGTTCTTTGTTGGAGGAGGCCTATACCATCCGCCAACACCAACATTAAAATTGATTAGGAACGAGATTTATTTCAACCTGGATAAATTCTTAACCATTGTTGAGAACAATGAATTTAAGAATGAATTTGGTGGTATACAGGGAGAAAAACTTACTAATCCACCCAAAGGATATCCCAAAGAATTTGAGGGTATAGAATGGCTGAAATTTAAAAGTTATACGGTTATGAAAAATGTTAACAGAAATTCTATCCTATCCGGGAATTTTGCAGATGAAGTTATACGACTTTTTACTTTGATGAAGCCTATTGTGCAGTTTTTAAATGAAGGAATAGATAACGAAGAGTAAGCTATTGCTTATCCCGGGTATGGAATATGTTCAAATGAAACATCTACGATTTCATTAAATTCCTCACCCGCTTCCTGCATGTCCTCATCTTCCTCCGGATAAAACCATAAGACTTTTACTTCCTTGCCTGATTCGCTTAATTCTTCAAGCTTAAGTAATATATCTAACAACAATTTAGAAGATGCTGTATTGAAATATGTGAGTTTAAAAGCGAATTCTGTTTTATCATTGGGGGAAGCAATATATTCATCCAGCCAGGACAGGACAGGTTCAAAAAAATGTACAACATCTTCAGGTAAGGATCTTCCGGAAATCTCGTAGATCTCCCTTTCAGAATCCAATACTATTGACGGTGTATCATCAGTACCTTTTATTTTTATTACATCCATATCAACAATCAATTTTTTACCAAATTACAAAAAAAAACAGTTTTTTTGCTACTTAATTTATATACGGAGCATATCGATAAAGGTTAATATTGGGCCTCAAAAAATTAATTATCTGAGAATATAGAATCTTTTTTAGCTTCAGGAGCCATTTAAAAAAACTGTTATACCTTCGCTGTACAATATTTAATCGATGAAGAATATTACTGATAAATACAAGAGGTTAAAATCGTGGAAAGTTGAAATAAATGGAGTTACGCTGGGAGGCAATAATCCGATCAGGCTTCAAAGCATGACAAACACTTCTACGCATGATTTTGAGGCAACTCTTAACCAAAGCATTCGAATAATTGAGGCCGGTGGAGAATATGTTCGCGTTACAACACCCTGTACAAGAGATGTAGACAGCCTTCTTGCAATTCAGGAAGAACTCAAAAAAAGAGGTTATCCTACACCTTTAATTGCGGATATCCATTTCTCTCCAACAGTAGCAGATTATGCTGCGGAAAGGGTTCCTAAAATCCGTATTAATCCTGGGAATTATACAGATAAAAAATTTTTCAAAACGATAGAATACTCAGACGATGATTATCAATCTGAGATCAAAAAGATTGAAGAAAGATTTACCCCTCTCTTACTAAAATGTAGGGAAAGCGGAACTGCCATGCGAATAGGAGTAAACCATGGCTCATTATCTGATCGTATTTTAAGCAGGTACGGAGACACACCTGCAGGAATGGCTGAATCTGCCATGGAATTTTTAAGGATATGCAAGAAAAATGAATTCTACAAAGTTGTTGTTTCAATGAAAGCAAGCAACACCCGAATAATGGTTCAGGCAACCCGCAAACTTGTTGATTTGATGCAAAAGGAAGAAATGTATTATCCTTTGCATCTTGGTGTTACTGAAGCGGGAGAAGGAGAAGACGGACGTATAAAATCAGCAATCGGTATAGGAACTTTGCTGGCAGAAGGAATAGGAGATACAGTTCGCGTTTCCTTAACAGAACCACCGGAAAATGAAATTCCTGTAGCAAAAAAAATAGTTGACTATGTAACTTCCCGTTCTCAAAAAGATCTAGATATATCGCCCTTTGAGTTTGAAATTACACCATTCGAATTTAACAGAAGAAAAACTTTTCCTGTTGAAGAAATTGGAGAGACTAATGTTCCTATTGTTATTGGGAATAATTCAGAGAAAAATTCACCTGATTTTAATCCCGATTATTTATTTACTGAAGAGATAATTCCTTTTGATACAAACAAGAAATACATTCTCCCATTTGAAAAATGGAATAAAAATACACTCCCATCAAATGTTTATCCTTTATTGAACACAAAAGAATTTTTAGAAAGCAATCCGGGTAATGCTTTATCTTTTATACTTATAAACTCTGGAAAGGAGAATACAACCCTTCTTGAAAAAATAAAACTTTTCAAAAATCTGGTTATAATTTACAAGGGCAATAAAACAAATAGCTTTGCTGAGTACAGGCATTTCATTGCAGCCTTTCAAAAATCAGAAATACAGGCGCCTGTTATTTTACGTAAAAATTACGTTGAAAATAATCTGGAAGACCTTCAAATAAAATCAGCTATTGATTTTGGATCTCATTGTTTAGACGGCTTAACTGATGGGATCTGGATTAGCAATAAAGGAAAAATTGAGACTTGTGAAATAAATAAAACTGCATTTTCAATACTCCAGGCTTGCAGACTTCGAATGTCAAAACCAGATTATATTTCTTGTCCCGGATGTGGAAGAACGTTGTATAAACTCGAAGAAACCGTTGCTAAAATAAAAAAGGAGACATCACATCTAAAAGGATTAAAAATTGGTATTATGGGCTGTATTGTAAATGGCCCCGGAGAAATGGCCGACGCAGATTATGGATATGTTGGAACAGGCCCTAAAAAGATTTCATTGTACAAAAACAAAGAAGTTGTAAAACGTAATATTGACGAAGATAAAGCAGTTGATGAACTCATCTCGCTAATAAAAGAAAACGGCGATTGGATAGAACGAAACGATAAAATATAAATAGTAAATTATTTTTTATAAATAAAAATACTCATATTTATGTCTCATCAATAAACAATAGACACTCAAGGAATGGCATTAAATTATATCTGGGTAGGTTTCATAATAATTGGATTTTTAGTTGCATTATTAAGGGCATTTGGTTATCTGTTCCGCGATTTTTTTGCTGATAAACTGGGTGTAATCTTCGACGCTGCCGACTTACAAGTTTTCAGTGCAATGGTTGACAGTACATTTGATATGGCAAAAACAAGTGTTGATATTTCTATTTACCTGATTGGTGTGATGACATTGTGGTTAGGAATTATGAAAATTGGTGAAAAAGGAGGTGCCATCAATGCAATTGGTAAAGTTGTTAATCCATTTTTTAAAAAATTATTCCCGGAAGTACCGGAAAATCATCCGGCAATGGGTTCTATGCTGATGAATTTTGCTGCGAATATGCTTGGACTTGACAATGCTGCAACACCTCTTGGATTAAAAGCCATGAACGAACTCCAAGAATTAAATAAAAAGAAAGATACAGCCTCCAATGGCCAGATTATGTTTATTGTTTTAAACACATCAGGATTAACGATAATTCCTGTTAGTATTATGGCCATACGAGCAAGTATGGGAGCAGCAAATCCAGCTGATGTTTTTGTCCCTTTAATTCTGGCAACATTCTTTTCTTCTCTTGCCGGATTAATAGCTGTATCAGTAGTTCAAAAAATAAATCTTTTTAATAAAGTTATAATTGGGTACATAGGATTTTTCTCTTTACTGATTGTTGCTCTAATCATGTACATTAATCGTCTTGAACAAGAACAAATCGCTTCGATAACCAGATTTTCTGGCCACTTTTTAATAATGCTAATTATCGTTGGGTTTATAGTATTAGGAATAAGACGTAAAATAAACATCTACGAGGCATTCATTGAAGGCGCAAAAGAAGGCTTTAAAGTATCTATTGGTATAATTCCATATCTTGTTGCCATGCTTGTTGCTATTGGCATTTTTAGAGCCTCTGGAACAATGGAATTATTAATTTCCGGATTTCGTGGTTTCTTCTCAATCTTTAATATTAACACCGAATTTGTTGACGCCCTTCCAACAGCCTTTATGAAACCTCTTAGTGGAAGTGGGGCGAGAGGAATGATGGTAGATGCAATAAATACCTTTGGCGTTGATTCCTTTGTCGGCAGGCTTGCTTCTACTTTCCAGGGATCAACAGAAACAACTTTTTACACGCTTGCTGTATATTACGGTGCTGTAAAAATTAAAAATACCCGTTATACTGTTTCTTGTGGATTAATTGCTGATTTAGCCGGAATGATTGCTGCAATCTTTATTGCTTATATCTTCTATTAAAATTTAAAGATTTTTACGAATTGAAGCAGCAATTTTCTCTTGTTCTTCTTTTTCCAATGTCAGTTTTGGATTATCAAAATTAATATCCCCCAACTTATTTATTGGTATTAAATGAATGTGGGCATGTGGAACTTCTAAACCAAGTACTGCCATGCCTACTCGCTTGCAATCCATCGCTTTATCAATGGCAAGGGCTACTTTTTTTGCAAATACATGAAGCCCTGCCAATAAATCATCATCAATATCAAAAATATAATTGATTTCCTTTTTAGGAATACATAGTGTATGTCCCTTTACTAAAGGATTAATATCTAAAAAAGCATAATAATTTTCATCCTCCGCTATTTTAAAGGAAGGTATTTCGCCATTAACTATTTTTGTAAATATTGATGCCATAGGTTTTTATCTTGATATTTCTACAACTTCAAAAGGAATAATGCCCGATGGCACCTGAACCTCAACAGAATCACCAACTTTTTTGCCAAGTAATCCTTTTGCAATGGGAGTGTCAACCGATAGTTTTCCTGCTTTTAAATCAGCTTCAGAAGGAGATACAAGCATGTACTCCATGATCGTATTATTTTTCTTATTCTTAATTTTTACTTTATTAAGAATCTGGACCGAATTTGTGTCGATTTTTGATTCATCAATAATTCGCGCGCTTGCAACTTGCTCCTGCAATTTTGCAATTTTCATTTCAAGAAGGCCTTGTGCTTCTTTTGCAGCATCATATTCAGCATTTTCAGAAAGATCACCTTTATCTCTTGCTTCAGCAATTTGCCTTGAAATTGATGGTCTTTCAACGCTTGTTAAATGCTCTAATTCATCTTTAAGTTTTCGTAAACCTTCTTCTGTTACATACGAGAGTTTACTCATTGTAATTTCCTCCAATTTTTTAAGTACCCTAAAAAAGAAAAAGAATCCCGAGGTTTCGGAACTCTTTAAGCGATACAAAGTTAAATAATTTTTCTGCGATTCTAAAAGTTTTTATGAATAAAGTTTTATTGATACGGGCGGTTTATAATAACCGAATATATAACCGCATCTTTTACATTGAAGTTTTTCAAAACTTTACAACGTCTTTTTAAATCTTTTTCATATTGTATTTGTTCATCAAATGTTCTTTCTGTTGAAAATTCGATGTTATCTGAACCTTCTGGTGGCGCAATATCTTTTATGTCATCTGAGTAAAGTTTATCTTCAGAAAAGGTCTGGGGTACAGCTTCCTGAAAACGTTCATCTTCCAAATATTCCATATACGTATTTTGCTCTTCTTTTACTGTAGGAGCAACATAATCTTCTTTTATAAGAACCTCTGGAATCTCTACTTCCTGTTGAATTGGTTTTTGTTCTTTGTCATCATACATTTCTAAAAACGTCTCCAGTTCCTTTAAAGGATCGAACGAAGGACGTTTCTTTTCCTGTTGAGGAACAGGCGGCGCAACAGGTTTTTTCTTTTTTTTGAAAGCACTGAAAATCAAAGAAAGTAGAATAACTACTACATAGATAATATTTCCAATATCGTCTCCCATTTTATTTTCGTTTTTTCTTTCTGTTTAAAATTCCTTTTTTGTGGGCAAAGCTTTTATTATACTTATCAGCTTCTTTTTTGCTTGCTTTCATCCTTTTTTGAACATCTTTTGTTTGTATGCTTTGCCTGTGTTTTATTGTTTTTTTTCGTGCTTTTTGGTAATCTCTTTTTTGATCAATTGTTGCTTGCTCCGATTTCTTTTGTTTCCTTACAGTTTCTCTTGATTGAGAATATCCGCTTAAAGAAATAAATATGATGAAAATAAATGCAAATACTTTTTTATAATCTAATTTCGTTCTTTTTATCACTATTGACAAATATTAATATTAATGAATACAATATCAAAAATAAAGTTTTTTTTACTTTTTACCTTTCTGTTTACCGGGTTTCTCTCCTGCGATAAAAATAATTATGAACAAGTTCCCTATGTTTCTGTAAATGTAAAAATCAATATATACTCAAATCTTACATTTATGGGCATTGGAGAAACTGTTATGATTTTACCTGATGACAGCAACTATGGCTATATTCGCTTTAACGATGATAGCCGAAGTGATATCTATCTTACCTCCAAGGTATATGGCAATGGGATAATCCTGTACAGATACGATCAAGAGGCTTTTTTAGCTTACGACAGGACTTGTACTTTTAAACCTGCAACCAATTATTGTGGTCTTGAATTTGATGATTCTGGAATTCTGCCTACTTGTCCATGCTGCGAATCGAGATTTATAGTTTCGTATGCAGGAGAAGCAACAGGTTATCCAACAAGTGACAGTCAGGCAGCTTTAGCTTTAAAACAATACAAGACTACGATTTCAAATGGGATTTTAAAAATTTCAAATTAATAATATAAAAAGAGGCTGCCCAAAAGGTAACTCTGTCAGGTCTAACGACTCTGTCAGGTTTTAACAATTAATTGATTTTTAACCTGTCAGAGTTCAAAGAACCTGACAGAGTTTACAATTAAATGACTTTTTGGACAGCCTCTTTTCCATTTCTATCTTAAATAGTTTCTCTAATACCTGTAATGTTCCGGTTTAAACGGGCCATTTTTGGGGATACCCAGGTATGCCGCTTGTTCATCTGTAAGTTTTGTAAGATGCACTCCCAACTGCTCTAAGTGTAACCGTGCTACTTCTTCATCAAGAAATTTTGACAATGTAAATACACCTACCTTATAATCTTTTTGCCAAAGATCAAGTTGGGCCAACGTTTGATTTGTAAATGAGTTACTCATAACAAATGATGGGTGGCCAGTAGCGCAACCAAGATTTACAAGACGACCTTCAGCAAGAAGGATAATTGAATTTCCACTTGGGAACACATACTCATCAACCTGAGGTTTGATGTTAATTTTCTTAATTCCAGGGAAAGCCTCAAGTTTTGAAACCTGAATTTCATTATCAAAGTGACCAATATTACATACGATAGCCTGATCCTTCATTTTTTCCATATGGCTGATTGTTACAACATCTTTGTTACCAGTTGTAGTTACAAAAATGTTTCCTTCTTCTACAGCTTGTTCCATGGTTTTTACCTCAAAACCTTCCATTGCTGCCTGAAGGGCACAAATTGGGTCTATCTCAGTAATAATTACTCTTGCTCCATAAGAACGCATTGAAGCGGCACAACCTTTTCCTACATCACCATAACCTAAAACAACTACCACTTTTCCAGCAATCATAACATCAGTAGCCCGTTTTATACCATCAGCCAAAGACTCCCGGCATCCATAAAGATTGTCAAATTTTGATTTTGTTACTGAATCGTTAACATTAATTGCTGGGAAAGGCAACTCACCTTTTTCCATTAATTGGTATAAACGATGAACCCCCGTAGTAGTTTCTTCAGAAACTCCTTTAATTTTCGAAGAGATTTTAGTCCATCGATTTGGAGCGACAGAGAGTGATTCTTTTAATTTTTTGAACAGTTGAATTTCATCTTCTGCTTCAACAGCTTTATCTAATAATGACGGATCTTTTTCTGCTTTAGCCCCTACCAGGACCATCATCGTTGCATCTCCACCATCGTCAACAATCATATCAGGTCCAGAACCATCAGGAAAAATTAAAGCTTGTTCTGTGCACCACCAATATTCAGCTAATGTTTCACCTTTCCAGGCATATACAGGTATCCCTGCTTTTGCAATGGCTGCAGCAGCATGATCCTGAGTTGAAAATATATTACAACTTGCCCAACGAACATCAGCTCCAAGTTCAACCAATGTTTCAATAAGAACAGCTGTTTGGATTGTCATATGCAATGATCCTGTGATTTTAGCGCCCTTTAACGGTTTTTCCGCAGAATATTTTTTTCTAACTGCCATTAATCCAGGCATTTCTTTTTCTGCAATTTCAATTTCTTTACGTCCGAAATCTGCAAGGCCTAAATCTTTCACCTTATAAGGTAACTGTTCGGTTAATGTTCCCATTATTTCAATAATTATTTAATTTATCAGATTTAACATTCAAGTTACGAATACTATTTTAATCTATAACAATTCATAAGCTATTTAATATATCTGCTGCAACTTTTTTATCCATTGATAGTTGCTCTTTTAGTTCTTGTAATCCACTAAATTTTTTTTCGTCACGGATTCTTTTTATAAATTCTATTTTAACGTTTTGTCCGTAGATATCATCATTAAAATCAAACAAATTGACTTCTAAAGATTGCCTTCCAGAATGATCTACAGTGGGTTTTATACCAATATTCATCATTCCTCCATAAACATTTGAATTTACATGTACTTTTGTAACATAAACACCCTCCCGGGGAATTAGTTTTAAATTATCCCTAACATCAATATTAGCAGTTGGAAATCCAATGCTCCTACCAAGTTTTTTGCCTTCAACAACACCACCATTGATAAAATAATTATACCCCAGGAATTTATTTGCTAATTGAACCTTTCCTTTTAATAATGCATTTCTGATTTCAGAAGAACTGACACTTAATCCATCAACAATCTCCGGATTTTTTTGCTCTGCATAGAAATTATATTCAGTTGCTAGTTTTTTAAGACTTTCAAAGTTTCCTTCTCTGTTTTTACCAAAATGATGATTATATCCAACAATAATTTTTTTAGTCTGAATTTTTTCAAGTATGTAATCAACAACAAATTTATGATACGATACATTTGAAAATTCTTTTGTAAATGGAAGTATTACCAGGTGGTCAACACCTGTTCTTTCGAGAATTTCGATTTTTTCATCAATCAATGTCAGAAATTTGAGGTCTGATGACGCTTTATTTAAAACAATTCTGGGGTGTGGCCATAGAGTAAGTATCACAGTTTCCCCTTCTATTTCTTTGGCAAGATATTTAGCCCTGGAAATAATGCTTTTATGTCCTAGATGAATTCCATCAAAATTACCAATTGTAACAACCGGATTCTTGACTTCAAAATTATTTAAATCTCTATATACCTTCAACCTATCTTTTTTAGCGGTTGCAAAAATAGCAAATTCCCTTTTTTGATAAGATTAAATACTATTAAAAACTAAAAATGGAAGATAGTAAACCAATACTATCCTCCATTTATTAAAATATTATTGATAATGTCACTTAACAATCAAAGGCGTCTTCACTCTTATGTTATCTATAAGAATAAAATAAACTCCCTGGGACAGGTGTCCTATTTTTAATTCTATTGCGTTTTTATTATTCGGGATTTCTATTTTTTCATTTATTAATAGACTTCCCATTGAGGTTACAACTTTTAAATCAACACTGTTTTTCTTTAAATTGTTAATTTCGATTGTAACTTTATCATCGGCTGGATTTGGATAATATGAGATATTTGATTCGTCCCAGTAATTTTTAACACCTGACGTTGGCTCCTTCAATTCAATGGTATCTGACTCTATGGGGCCACAGTTATTTGCGTCATTCACAATAACTGTGTATTCACCTGCTGCCAAATTATTAAAGACGCTATCTAATTGTGGTACGGTTGTTCCGGAAATTAAGTACCTATAAGGTTCAACACCCCCAGCAACATGTATTGTAATTTTACCGTCTCTTGCCCCAATAGCTGTAAGATTTATTGTATCATAGCCTGCTACACTAAATTCCCCTGGTTCAGTAAGTTCAATGGTTTCAGATACTACCGGACAATTTCCATCATTTACAGTAACATTGTATTTTCCTGCAGAAAGACTACTTAAAGATGCTACTTTCTCTGTTGTATGTGACCAGCTAATATCATAACTTTCTGAACCTCCACTAATTGTAAGTCCTATGGAGCCATCCCCTTCATTGTAACAGGTTATATCTTCTTTATCAACACTAACTAATAATTTGGCAGGTTCATTAACAGGTATAGCAAATACTTCATCGGGACAAGAGCCATCCGAAACTGTTAAATTATAGGTTCCCCCGCTTAATCCACCTAATTGCGATATATTCGAAGTTGTATGTCCCCAGCTGTATGAATAGGCTTCGCTTCCCCCGGTAACATTTACTGAAATAACACCATTGGCAAACCCTTGGCAACTAACATCTGTGGTATCAATATCTATAATTAACTCTGGTGGCTCATTAATTGAAACAGATTCTACAACGGGTTCGCAATTATTTACATCGTTAACTGTAACAGTATAATTACCAGAAGAAAGATTCCCGATTGAATCTGTATCCAATCCGGTATGGCCCCAGTCATAGGTATAACTTCCTGAGCCTCCTGTTGGAATAATTTTTATCCAGCCATTATTTAAACCATAGCAAGAAATATTAGATGAATCTACGCCAAGGATAGAGATTAATGTTGGATTATTTAATGTTACAGAAGATATAATCGTACATCCATTTTGATCTGTTACTGAAACAAAATAGGTACCTGCTTCTAAATCTGTAGCAGTTTGTTCTGTTTGATTTCCAGGATCATCCCAAACATAAATATAAGGAAATACACCGCCGGTTATATTGGCTGTAGCTTCCCCATTAAGCTCATCCCTACATAATGGATCAATTTTATCCATTGATATCTGTAATACCTCTGGATCTTCGAGAGTCTCTGAAGTTTCTGCTGTACAGTTGTTTGCATCGGTAACTGTCAAAGTGTAAGTCCCATTAGCTTTTATATCAGTCAAATCTTCATTAGTCGAACTATTTGACCAATCGTATGAATATGGCAAAGTACCTCCTGATATAATTGCATTTATAAAACCATCATCCGTTCCATTGCATGTTGGATTTGCTGCAATTGAATTTGCCACCAATAAATTTGGCTTTTTAATAGTAAAATCTACAGATGTAGTATCTTCTTTTACAGCATCAACAATATAAACCCTGTAATCAGAAGAATCTAACGCCGAAATACTGGCAAAACTCCCCCCCACTCTTGTACTATCCTGTAAATCAATCCATATATATTCAAACGAACCTGGATGCCTGTTTGAAGAAACTCCGGCCTGTCCATTTGTTAAATTGCCACAAGACACGTCCTGTACCAATGTCATATAACCAATAAACAAACTGTCATTAGGTACCAGAAATGTTGTATCGGCAAGGCATAAATTTGCATCGGTTACTGTTACTGAATAATTACCACCGTTCAGGTTGGCAATGCTATCATCTGTTGAAATATATCCGTTTGGCCCCTCCCAGTAAAAATCTGTAAAAGGTGGTGTGCCGCCAGAAATTACTAAATCAATACGTCCTGTATCAACATCTGCATTTGTAGAGACAACTACTGTTTCAAAAAACGTTATTGCCCCAGGTTGAGCAACCGTTATTATTTCTGAAGCTGTACAACCATTTTTATCTGTAACAGTTACAGAATAATTTGTTGCCGTTAATCCTGTTTGATCTTCTACAGTAGGATTAAGCCCGGTTCCTCCAGCCCAGGTATACTTATAACCATTGTTCCCTCCGGAAACAGTTATATCTATTTCTCCATTTGAACCGTTGTAACAAGATACATCGGATACTGTATAGCCAATATTAATATTTGACGGATTATTTAAATTTACCTGTACTACAGCAACAGAATCCCTATTATCAGTTACACTTACAGAATATAACCCAGCATTAAGCCCTTCCGCTATAGAATCTATTTCTGATATCGGTGCCCCATCTTTAGTCCAACTATATGAATAAGGAGGAACCCCAAAATAAGGTGTTACAGTTACCATCCCATCTGATTGCCCGAAGCAAGAAATTTTATTTTCATTGGTAAATGCAGCTTTAAAGGGGTGTGTATATTTTGCAAAAAACTGACTTTGTCCATTAACAAGATTAGTATAAACACTATCCCCGATTGTAATTTCACTCGATTGATAATACCCTGCAATATAGGCATTAACATCATCATCTGAATTAACAAGTACACCAGCATCTTTTAAGTCTCCCTCTCCTTTTATACTGATTCCGGATATAGGATCTCCAATACTGTTTAAGGCTGCCAAAAACACATCTTGATTTGTATCAGAAGTAGTTGTTAATGTATCATTATTAAAAATAATTTCTTCTGTAAATGTTCCACTTGCATATATGATATCGCCCGAAATAGAAATATCGTTATAAGCATCTATTAAAGTCCCCCCTTTAGTAATAATCCATTGTAATGTTCCACTTCTATTATATTTACCTATATAAGTATCCCATCCACCAACATTACCATTTATTATTGCTTGAGATGTACTTGTTGAATCAATTGTTAATGAGCTACTTTTATAGCTTCCCAAAAAATAAAGATTATTATAATTATCTGTTGTTATACTTGCAATAGTTTCGGAATCAGAACCGGCAACCTTCCTAACCCATTCTCCATTACCATTAAAATCTGTTTTATAGAAATAAACATCTGCTAAACTACCTTGGCTTGTTATTTTTTCAAGATCAAGTGTGACAGAACCTGCTACATACCCCCCAAAATAATATCCTGTATTATCGATAGTCAATTCTAATAGTCTACATGAATTTGTTGACTGTGGAATATTTTTAGTCCACATAACACTGCCACTACTATTTAATTTTGCAGCAAAACTATATGCAATTGTGCTGGAACCAATCAAAGTATCAAGGCCAAAATTGTCATCTATAAAAAGTGTATCAAGATAGAATCCGCAAAAAATTAAATTATTATCATTATCAAATTCAATATCTTTAATAAAGCTATTCCCTATTCCTTTTCCTAAATGTTGATTATCAACTAAATCACCAGAATTAATATTATAAGTTGCAATGAATAAATCGTTAGATCCTGTTGAAACTAATGAATCAATATCACTAAAGTAAATTGTATTCATAAAATTTCCAGCAATCGTAACAGAATTATTTTTACTTATTGCCAATCCTCCAGCGGTCATATTTGCCGCAGAACGAATGTGATTGTACCATAGGAGATTCCCAGAGTTATCATATTTTGTAATCACTAAATCTCTTATTCCATTAGAAATAATAGCTTCCTGACCAACATAAGCTGTATCTTTAAACTCAGATAATGTAAAAAAATTTTTATCCTCATCTATTGCAGTATAAACAGGCTTAATTTCATTACTTTTTAACACAGCAGAATACTCCCAGTTTTGGGAATATATTGCTTTGAAAACTGTTATACTTAAGACACAAAGTAATATTATCTTTTTCATTAACATTTTATTTTATGAGGCATCGTATCCATCCATGCCAAAGGTATCTTCTTTATAAGTATTATCTGGTCCACCAGAAGTTTTATCAATTTTAATTATTTTTAGCTGAGGTTTTTCCCACCTCTTTTTATATTGTTCTTTAATCTCCATTTCCGTTTTACGTTTGTATTTAAAATTTTGTCCAACAATTTTTTAAATTAATCTAATACATCCACAAAACAACTAGATGTGTACACTAACAACTTTATACATACTATTATTTTGTTTTCCAGGGATTACCCACGCATGGGCATTGTATCTATTTTTAGTTTTATTTAATCCCAGATAAATGGGTAAATTTTTGTTAACTAACTTTTTTACTAAAATACTTTCTACAAGGCACTTTGTTTTCCAGGGCGTATAGCGGCAAGCCAGCCTTACTATTTGTATTGTTTTTAGCATTCTGTTTTTTTCATTTATTGTAAATTTAGTAAATGAAACAGAATTAGAAATTTCTACCCGGGGGCCCATTAATTTTTTATACCACCAACGCATAGGCAGATAACGCGTTACAAACCGCACAAAAGCAGATAAAAAATATGCTTTAAAAAACATTGTTTTTTCTGCTACTGATAAATTAAAAAAGGTTTGTAGTTTTTTCATATAGCTATGAATTCCCTGATCTTAAAATTACATTTTTTTTTAAAAGTTCATCTAAATAAAACAAAACATCATTCTCACATTCTTTCTGCTCAACTTCATATTCTTTTGTAAGGAGTTGTATTAGATCCCCTACTTTTTGGGGGTGTTCAATAAGCTCCCAGATACGTGAACCTACATTGTTCATTCCATAATATTCACTGTTTTCAATACTTAGCATTACTACTTCTTCATCCATTTTAGAAAAAAGTAATGATTCGTTTCTTCTTATTATAGTGTCTGAACCTATTTTATTTTCTGACTTCATTATATTCTTCCGGCAAATAATTAAACCTCCTCATTGTTTCTTTATGGTTTGAACAAATTATCTGAATTTGTTTTTCGGTTAATTCGTCTCTCCATGAATCCACTTTTCCTTTTCTGAAGAATGAGGCTGATTTCTGGTTTTTTTCCTTAAATCCTTTTTCTAATTCCTGTTCTTTTATCTTTTGAAAACTACTGTCTTCAATTGCCTTAATCAGTTTATTCTCATCTACATCATTGTAAACAAATTTAAGTGCTTTTTTGAACGTTTCAAAGGGATTACTCAACATATCTTCGTATTTCATCAATAAAACAGACAAATCAGAATTATCTAACCAGCTTCTTACATGTCCGCTCCATGTAAATAACTTTTGACGTAACTGAATATGAAGTTTTGTCCCTTTATTGCAAAAGGAATAATCAGATTGATTCATTGCCTTAATCATAGAATCAATACTTATTACAGAATGATGTGCAAAAGATACCGCAACATCAAGGGGGTTACGGACAATATAGATTACTCCTTTTGTTACATCCCCAGGAATCATTGCCTCACCATTTGGCAGGATTTGCCAGGCATCATGGATTTTATGAAAAAAAATATCTTCTGTGGTTTCTGCAACATGTTTATAAACCTGAGGGCGCAACAAATCAATTTCATCAAATGTTAAATCTGATGAAGATAAGCCCAGTGTTTCGTCGAAAAGAAGACGGCTACTGGCTATTGTTGCAGGATAAAGATTATTTATATCAAGAGGTTTTTCTTCTTCTTTTAAATAATTTGTAAGAAGGATACGAAACCAAGTATTGCCAGATTTTGGATAGGATGCCAACCAAATAATCTTCTTATTGTCCATCGTTAAAAATCTTTTCAACTTCTTTTTGAAGCAATTCTGTTTTAAAGCCTGAATTGGGCCTTGTTACCCGGTAAATATCAACTGCATTAATAAACTTTGTTGATAACATAAAATGAGGTTTTATCCCTTTTTCTTCCGACAAAAATTGATACCGATATGTATTGGACTTTAAAGCAGTAAATTTATCTGTCCCTGTTATCTTCTCAACAGTTATATCTTCTTTATTATGGCTGGAAAGAATAACCATCTTTTTTATTTCTAAATTTTCGGGCGAATTATCAATTAAAATTGGGTAATAATATTTTTTCAATTGGCTACGAATAGGCTTTAACTTATTCCTGTTAATTGAAAAATGCAACAATGCATCTTGCCACAACTTTATCCTGGGCAAACCTGGAACAACGACTGGACGATTACCCTTATTAAATTTTATTGTAGCAATATCATCACTGAAAAATAAAAAATCTTTTTGAAGCAACGAATAGGTAAGTGTGCTTTTCCCGGCACCAGAATGACCTGTGATAAGTAAAGCTTTATTGTTTTTGTAAACAACATTGGCATGTAAGGTTAATAATCCTTTGCTTTGCAATACATAAGCAAATACTGAACTAAAAAGGAAAACACTAATATCATCAACGGTAGCTTGTGGATGTTTTGTTATAAATATCTCCCCATTATTTTTTGCACAATACTTTGCCACTCCATCTAACTCAAACAAGAAGCCCTCTGCATTTACTTGAAACAACACCCCTTTTTTTAAAATATTTTGCAGCCTGTCAGGAGTATCGCCAAATCTAACAATTATTTCAGGCTGCCCATCTGTTTCTATTAATCCTTCCATTTCAAAAGGGACAGAAAACAATACACCAAAAGCTTTATACAAATAGTTTCTCAAACCAAAAAGTTTTTAATTTGCAGATTTGGCACAAAGAAAGACAAAAAACATATAACTTTTTATGGGCAGCATTTGTGGTATTTATAATAAAAAAGGTAATTCTGTTGACGAACAGGACATTAAAAATATGTTGTTTGCACTAAATCACTGGAATGCCAATTTTCAATGGTTTGTTTGTAAAGAGAATGTGGCATTTGGAAAGCTTTCATTTCAACCGGTGAAAAAAAACGACATTAGTTCATTTTTTATTTCAACATTTCATGAAAACAAAGAAAAAAGTAACCAATTACTTCAAGAAAATGATATCAACAAATTTAGAAATGTTACTGATGATTTTGCATTTGCTTCTTTTCAAAAAAACATATTAACACTGGGTTGCGACCATTTTGGTTGTAAGCCCCTTTTTTATTTTGACTCAGAAAATATTTTTGCATTTGCATCAGAAATTAAAGGACTTTTTCCAGTTTTTGATATTCAAAAAAAACTATCCGACGAATGGATGCTAGACTTACTATCAAACTCTATATCAGATAAAGAAATTACCCCTTATAAAGGAATTAAAAAGCTAAAACCGGGTAATATTTTAGAAGTTACTAAGCATGAGACTAAACAGGTTAAATATTGGAATTTACAATACAGTAAGAACAAGGATATAACAGAACAAGAAGCTATCTGTAAATTTAGGGATCTGCTGGCGCAAAGTATTGAAGAAAAATCGTTAAGCAGCTATCCTGTTGGCTCCGAATTAAGTGGAGGATTAGATTCATCTGTAATTGCTTCTGTTGCTAATTCCTTTTGTTTAGATAAAAATATCCCATTTTATACGTTTAGTCATATTAATCCTGATTATCACATTTTCCCTTTCAACGATGAAAAATCCCAAATCAGAGAAATAGTAAACCACGCCCAAATCAAAAATTGTGTGTTTGTTGACTCTAAAGGGAAAAAAATTCTTGACAGGATTGATCAAAGCCTTAACCTGATGGATGGCCCGACACAACAAAGATTCTATCTTTTTTCTGACAATTTATATGAAAAAGCAGAAGAAAATAATGTCCATACGTTATTGTCAGGTTTTGGCGGTGATGAGATGGTGAGCTCTCAAACGCCTGGTTACTTTCATGAATTAGCAACTACAGAATGGATGCACTTCTTTTCCGGACTAATGAAAACAAAAAAAAGTTTGTCAAAAAAAATAAAAGCTACCATTGAAATAAGTATAGCAGCAAAAATGCCTTGGATCTATAATAGTTGGTTGACTTTTGCCGGGCAGGAGAGAAAACGTATATCCGTAAATCTTTATAAAAATAACGCGTTAAAAAAAGAAATTATAAAAAAATATGACATGGTTGACAGGGCATTATCAAAATCCCGTTTTCCGAATCAATCAAATGTTCATGAAAGGCAATACGAAAGAATAATGCACGCCCATGTCTCTCAGCGTCTTGAATATTCTGCTATTGCTGCTTTACATCATAAAATTGAATACCGATATCCACTTCTGGATGTACGATTAATTGAATTTTATTACTCTTTGCCGACACATTTAAAGATAAAAGGAAATACTAAAAGATATCTATATAGAAAAGCCATAAAAGGTATTGTCCCGGATTCAATTCGTTGGCGTAATGATAAAAGCGGGGCAACAATACCCTCTATCCAATACAGGTTTCTTAATGATTACGAAAACATAAAAAATTTCATTCTTCATTGCAGAAAAAATGGTGTTGGTGATGAATTTTTTAATTTTGATACCATGTTAAAATGGCAAGAAACAATAAAATACCGTACTGAAAAAGACAAAATTCCTGTTCATCAGGGACAATTTTTTAATTTCTTGATGTTACTCCGTTTTTTAGATAAATTTTAATGGAAATAGAAAATTACATAAAAGACGAACTTACAAATGAACAGCATTGCTTTTATAGCTTCTTAAAAGCTCCTGAAGAAAATATAATTCCAGATGGCAATACTTTTTTAAAAAACGAAATAAAAGAATTGGTTGAACGCCACCGGTTAATCCCCTTTTTCTTTAAAAACAAAAATTTTATTTCTCCATCTCTACAAGAATATGTGGCAAACAGGTTCCTGCGAAATTCGCAACGTATGCTTCTTTTTACAAATGAACTTCTTACAATTAATGATAACTGCAAAACAAATAATCTAAATCCAATTTTTCTTAAAGGCCCTGCATTAGCTTATGATTTACATAATGATAGTGCATCAAGGCAAATGATAGATCTTGATATATTTATTGATAGAAATGAAATTATGGGTATTCACAACATCCTTTTAAATTTAGGATATTACTCTACTGAAATCCCCAATACACAATTTCGAAAATTTATCTTAAAAGACAATTATTATTTTCATCAGGAAAAAAAAATTTCTATTGAAATTCATTATAGATTTTTTCCTAATAAATCCCTGGATAAAAGATTTAAAAACATTTTTCCTGTTCTTACCAAAGCAATAACAATTCAGAACAAGGAGGTAAATGTCTTAACAACAGAAGCCAATATTCTCTTTCTTGTTCTTCATGGAAGTAATCATCAATGGTTTAGGTTATTCTGGCTTAAAGACCTAGCCGACTTTATTGCAATTAAAAAAATTAATTGGACAGACATCTTAGAATATTCTAAAAAGCTGGGAGTAGAAAATGCATTATTTCAATCAGTTTTATTGTGCAACCTATTTTTTAATTCCCCCATTCCAGGGGAGATCCGATCTTTAATTAATAAGAACAAAACCGTGACATGGTTAGTTAAAAAAGCCGTTTGTTCTATTATTTCACCAATCGAAGAAAATTTCTTAACACGAATGGACAGATTAATCTATCTCACAAAACTTAGCAATAAATTTTTATTTAAGGCAAATACATTAATTGGCGGGGCATTACGATTTATTGGGCGGTAAAAAACTTATATTTTATTTAATCTTCTTTTTTAAGAATTATTATCTCAGGCCCATCCAACCCATCAGAACCTTTTTCCCCTTGTTTTCCATCATTCAATCCGGCATAGGGATCATAGAAGGAGCTACCATCGATGCCACCTCTGCCAAAATCACCACCTCTACCTCCTTTGTTAGAAATAATAATACGATCAAGATATGGTTTTGATTGTTCATCTACTAAGATTTCAACAACCCCACCTTTACCACCATTACCTCCGTTACCGCCTCTACCTCCAGCTCCACCACAATCTTCACTTTCTTCCCCGGGGCCGCCTTTACCTCCTTTACCTCCATCTGAACCATCAGCGAGAATTCTTAGTTCACCTTCTTGTGTGTTAATATAGTAGATCCTGGCTTTACCATTTTCTTGACTATCTATATGAACTGCAAGTATTCTTTGAGAATTTATTTCAATCAGCTCTGGCACCACATGTAAATAAGGGCCATCTTTCCCATTTTCTCCATTCCTGCCATCTTTCCCATCGAAACAAATGGACTTAAAGAACATGGACGAAAAAAATCTACCAAGTCTGTTACGGGCATCCTTGCCTTTTTCAGGACGATAATCTGCTACTTCAACCCCTTTAAAATTAAGATAGCATTTTATTGTCTCTTTTAGATTTTTGTTTTTATATGTTACTTCAAAAACAAGTTGATAATCCTTATTAAATTGGTCAAAATCATCAATAAATAGATATCCATTTTTAATATATCCGCCAGAAACTGCTATATCTAATTTTTTCCAGGATAAATTACCGTTTAAAAACCCTTTGGTTTTTAACGTATCTTTTTTATCTAAAACAACTTTAAAACCAATAGGAACCCTTTTTTTAAAATTTAACGGGTAGGACTGATCATAATGAAATGTTACTTGTTGAGAAAAAGAAATTTGATTTATTAGAAATAAAAATCCCGCGAAAAATATAATCTGTCTCATAAATAATTTTTCGCGGGATTTTACAAAAACTATTCCAGAAAATTTTCTGTTTACTAAATAATTTCTACTAATTAAGATTTACGGAAACTCCAATAGTTCCCCAACCATAACTTGCCCGTCCTCCTTCTAGATAGGCACCAATTTTATCATTTAACTTATACTTAACACCCAAGGATGGCCCAAAAAGTATCCCTATACCCCCATCAGGCCCACTTGGAGGAATCGTCCCTGAAATTTCTCGTACTGTACGTGCACTTAAACCTGCCGCAAATGACAGGTATAAATCAAACTTCTGTAAGTCAATATTTGTATTTATATTATCGTTCATCAACCCAGCAAAATGAAATGTTCCCCTACCACCAAAATTTATGTGAGACACACTATACTTATACACGTAAGTATCATACTTATAATTAGCAAATCCAATAAATACACCTGCACTTAAATACTCATGAAAGCCATATTCAACAGAAACTGTCAATGGAATGGCCAAACCATACCGAAGATGATCATAACCATAATTGTAATATCCAATCCCAATTCCTGCATGTAAATAAATATCATCAATTTCATAGGCTAAATTTCCAGCCTGTTGTGCTTTTAGAGAATTCTGAATAAACAAAAATGATATAAAAACTAAAACAAATATTTTTTTCATAACTAACCTCAATTAAATTACAAATTCTGCAATGCAAAATTAAGATACAAACGAATAGCTATATAAAATATTTTTCTAACTTGTCTATAAATAATGCTACCATAAAATTTTATTCTATGAAGTCCTTAAACATATTTATTCTCCTTTTTTTTATTTTAAGTTGTAAAAATCAAAAGGTAAAAGAGTTGGAAATTCAAATGGTATTGCATGGTCAATAGATAAAACAAAGATGTATTATATAGATACTCCTACAAAAAAAGTTGTTGAGTATAAGTATGATAATAATTCAGGAAAAATATCTAACCCTCGTGACGCTATTATTATTCCTGATTCTCTCGGATACCCTGATGGCAGCACTTTAGATTCTGAAGGGATGCTATGGATTGCCATGTGGGGCGGCGGTTGTATAACTCGCTGGGATCCTGTATCAGGAAAATTGCTCACAAAAATAAATATCCCTGCAAAAAATATAACTTCCATTGCTTTTGGCGGGAAAAATCTTGATATTATGTATGTTACATCCTCCCAACAAGGCATGAGTGAGTCAGATCAAAAAAAATACCCATTAGCAGGAAGGTTGTTTAAACTTAAATCGGGGATAACTGGTATCCCTTGCAGTTATTTCATTGATGATATTTAACCCAATGTTATTAACACATTAATTGTTAATAAAAACAAATTGTCTTTCATATACTTAATCAATACTTAACATAGAATTAAAGTAACAACATTACATTTGGCTTGAACAAAATTAAGTTGTTATGAAGAAATTTCTAGACATTAACCAAAATGCAATTCTAAATACCAATGAAATAATGCATGACTATGAGTTCTATTATAAACTAATCGTTCTAAATGAAAAACTTGATTTTACGTTAAAAGAAATTGAAATAGTTGGATGATTTTTTCTAGACAAATTTTAAGCTAAACTTAAAACAACTCCCTTTACCGGGTTCGCTTTCTACCCAGATCTTTCCCCCGTTGCGTTCTACAAATTCTTTGCAAAGGATTAAACCAACACCTGTTCCACTAGGTTTATCCTCCGGCCCAATTGATTTAGTTTTAACATCAATCCTAAACAATTTATCCTGATCTTCTTCAGAAATACCAATACCCGTATCATGTACTTCAACAACAATATCTTTATCCAACTTATTTGCTTCTATTCTAACAGAACCTCCTTCTGGAGTAAACTTTATACTATTATTAACCAAGTTTCTGATAACTGTAGTAATCATATTTTTATCCCCAAACACTTCGATAGCATCCGAAACATTTGAAATAATATCTATTTCTTTCTTTTCTGAAAAAATATTTAGTAGCTGTATATTCTTATTAACCACCTCCGATAAATTAAATTGAACAGGCGTGTAATCTATCCTACCCGTTTGTGAATTAGCCCATTGCAACAAATTATCAAGGAGTTCATGTAAAAGTTCTGTTGATTTAAATACCCGCTTTAGATAAAATTGAAACTCTTCCTTTGATATATCATTAAATGCTTCTGATAATGACTGAGTAATAGACAATAAAGAAGCAAAAGGATTCTTCATATCATGCGCAATAATTGTGAAAAATTTATCCTTCATCGCATTTAAATGTTCAAGCTTATCTCTCTGAATTTCAAGTTTTTCTTTTTGTAAACTAATCTCATTCTCTGCTGCCTTAACATCATTAATATCAGAATCAATAGCTACAAGTCTTGTAATTTCACCATTATCCATAATAGGAGTAATCGTTGTCTGAACCCAGGTCCTTTCTCCCTGTTTAGTTTTTGCATTTGTTTGGTAAATCACAGATGATTTCTTCTGAATACATTCATGGATAAATTTTGGAATATCCGGGTTATGACTAATATACATTATATTTTTTCCTGTTACCTCAGATAGTGAATATCCGTATATATTTTTTAGGGCTTCATTAGCCCACTCTATTACTCCCTCCGAAGTCATGATTACTACGGCTGTATCTGTTCGACAAGCAACAATCGATAATTTTTTTAATTCACTATTCGTATTTCTAATGTTATTTCGCATCTGGATTAATGTATGCCCCAAAATATCGTATTCTCCTAATAACTGATAATCCTCATCTAAATTTTCTTTGCCAATTTCAGTGGCAAATTTTGCAATCCTGTTTAATGCTTCAATTAATGTATTAACAGAACGGGTCATCTCTCCGATTTCATCATAGGTATTTGCTTCCTCAATTTTTGAAGCAAAAATCTCTCCCAATGATAAACTCCTTAACTTATTTGTGGCTTCGGTTATTGGTTTTGTTACACGATTAGATATAAAAATGATTAACAACAGAAGTATAATTATACCCAAAATCCCGACTATTGTAGAAAATCTTAAATGTGTGTTTGCCTGTTGCATGATTGCCTTAACAGGAACGACAATCCCAAATGACCAGGGTGTTTCCGAATTTCCAATAAAAACAGGTGCAAAAGTAACATATACGCTATCTCCAATTCTTGAGTGTTCTGAAGTAAAAGAAAAAGTTTCTCCCCGTTTTATTCTTTCTTCGAAATGATACCTTTCATTATCCTCCTGATTATCATCAGCCAATCTTTGATTAATATAGCTAGTATCAGGGTGTGCAACCCATTTACCATTATTGGAAGCCAAAAAAGCATAACTATATTTAAATGGCTTGATAGAGTCAATCATTGATTGAAAATGGGATAATGGCAAATCCATACCTGTAAGTCCTAAAAATTTATTATCCTTTAGAATCGGGACAATAATCGTTGTTTCTAATACTGCATCTGCACTTGTTAGTTTCTCCTTTGGAAGAGCTTGTGATTCTAGATATGAGAAAAAATATGGATCAATAACATATTCTTTTTTATTTACCCTCACATGATAATATCCACCTGTTGTATCACTATTATTGTTAATATTTAAATATTCTTTTCTAGAATCTATCCCTGCATCATGAGTTCTAAAAAAACTTTCACTTCTCATGCCATGTAAATGCTCACTCTTTTTTTGAATAAAACTTAACTCCCATTGCAAAAATACCGCAATATAATCGGAGTTTACTTCTAAAACTTCCTTAAGAATTTTAGAATTTTCAGCATCAGAAACTTCGGAATTTTGTAAATCATAATTTGAAAAAATAGTTGCTAGATTTCGAGCAACTCCTAGATCAATATTTAACTCAGACTGAACCTTATTTGCATATTCCCGGGCATAGGAATCTGCTATATCCATAGCATCTTTAAGAGCCATATTTCTATAACGTATATTGATAAATCCCAAAGCTGAAAGAAATATCACTGCTGTAGGCAAAAAAACCAATATTACCATTTTTACACTTAAACGCATACTTTGGGATTAGAGTACAGTTAGTCTAAAATTACACCACAAGTGAAAATAAATAAATTTAATAAAGAATAAAAAAAATTTCGAGAAGCTTAACTAAACAGTTCGGTGATTTGAACTATTAGAAGAGAACACATTCTTAATCTCATCAATTAAACTATCAATGAAATAACTATTTTTAGCAATATACTTTGTTGCCCCGTTTGAATAATATTTTTCTATAATATCATCCTCCTGGTTACCAGAAAGGATAAAAACAGGGATATCTGTATATTTTTCTCTTATTCGTTTTAATACGTCCATTCCTGTCCAGTCCGACTCATTTTTACTAGCTAACATATGATCAAGTACAATAAGATTTGGCTTCATAGAAAGATGCTCAACACATTCCTCCCCAGAACTAAAAGTTTTTACTTCATAGCCATCCCTGCTGCTAAACGTATACTCTAAAAGGTTTAGTATAACCTTTTCATCATCAACAAAAAAAATAAGTTTTCTCTCCATGAGTGTAAAAATTAGGCTAGCACCTTATTCACTTCACGTCTCTAAGATACTTTAAAATCTAAAAATTACAATAAAAAATATATTATATCCTATCACCCTCCTTTACAAAATTTATTAAAAAAAGCACTGGATTAACTGTCCAGTAGATATTACTTTTTCATCTATAAAAATATTTATTTCAATACTAGTATCTCTGAATGAAAAATGTTTATTAACTTTATGAGATAAGGTTAATAATTAAAAATAATTTTTAGATGGCACAGTTAAAAGGAGAAATTATCCAGGTTATTGGTCCTGTTATAGACATCAGTTTCGAAAAAGAAGGTGCTTTATTGCCAGATATTCATGATGCCTTAGAGATTACCCGTGAAAACGGGGAGTTGTTAATTGTTGAATGTCAACAACATATTGGAGAACATACAGTAAGAACCATTGCGATGGATTCAACAGATGGTTTGCAAAGAGGAATGGAAGTAGTTGCATCAGGCGCTCAAATTACTGTTCCGGTAGGAGATCAGATACGTGGCCGATTAGTTAATGTAACGGGAGATCCTGTAGACGGTATCGGTCCATTAGATAAAACAGGTGGCTACCATATTCATAATACACCTCCAAAATTTGAAGATTTAGCTACAGAGTCCGAAGTATTATTCACAGGAATTAAAGTTATTGACCTTATTGAGCCTTATTTAAAAGGAGGAAAAATTGGTCTTTTTGGTGGTGCAGGTGTTGGAAAAACTGTACTTATCCAGGAATTAATAAATAATATTGCTAAGGTACACTCCGGATTATCTGTTTTTGCAGGTGTTGGAGAACGTACCCGCGAGGGAAATGACCTACTAAGAGAAATGCTTGAGTCTGGTGTAATGACATACGGTGAAGACTTCAAAAAAAGTATGGAAGAAGGAGGTTGGGATCTTTCAAAAGTTGATCACGAAGCAATTAAAAAATCTCAAATTTCACTTGTGTTTGGACAAATGAACGAACCTCCTGGAGCACGTGCAAGTGTTGCTTTGTCTGGTTTATCTATTGCAGAATCTTTCAGGGATGGTGCGGGAAGTAAAAGTGAAGGTGGTAGGGATATATTATTTTTTATTGATAATATTTTCCGTTTTACTCAAGCAGGATCAGAAGTTTCTGCCCTTCTTGGCCGTATGCCATCAGCTGTAGGATATCAACCTACGCTGGCAACAGAGATGGGGTTAATGCAGGAAAGAATTACATCAACAAAAAATGGTTCAATTACATCTGTACAAGCTGTTTACGTTCCTGCTGATGACTTAACTGACCCAGCCCCTGCAACAACTTTTGCCCACCTTGATGCTACAACCGTTCTTAGTCGAAAAATTTCATCATTAGGTATCTATCCTGCGGTAGACCCATTAGACTCAACATCTCGTATTTTAACTCCTGAAATTGTTGGAGAAGAGCACTACCGTACAGCACAAAAAGTAAAAGAAATATTACAACGCTATAACGAATTGCAAGATATTATTGCGATCCTTGGTATGGATGAACTTTCTGAAGAAGATAAACTAGTAGTTCACAGGGCACGCCGTGTACAACGTTTCTTGTCGCAGCCTTTCCATGTTGCTGAAGCATTTACAAATATTCCGGGTTGCGTCGTTTCAATTGAAGATACAATTAAAGGCTTCAATATGATTATGAACGGTGAAGTTGATAAATATCCTGAAGCAGCATTTAACCTGAAAGGAACTATTGAGGAAGTCATTGAAACAGGCGAAAAAATGCTTGCTGAAGCAAATTAAATCTGAACAAAATGACGGTTGATATTATTACCCCAAAAGAAAAAATATATTCTGGAGAAGTGAAACTTGTTCAGGTTCCCGGCACAGATGGCTCTTTCCAAATTCTTGCTAACCACTCACCAATCATTTCAACGTTACAAAGAGGAGATGTAAGAGTTGTAGATATGAATAATATTGATACATCCTATAAAATATCGAGTGGAATTGTTGAGGTAAATAAAAATGTAATAACTATATTGGCCGAACAAGATTAAAGACTATGTTTGGCCGATTTCTTATTTCTTTTTTCTTCTTAATCCTGGTTGCTCAATCAGCAAATTCTCAAAAAAGAACTATTTCTTATTTATCTGAAGATAGTGTTGAGATTTTTGCTGATATTTTTTATTCGAAAAATGATAACCCCTATGTTATACTTTTTCACCAGGAAAATTCTAGCAGGGGTGAATATAAAACTATTGCAGAAAGACTTTTAAACCTTGAATATAATTGTCTAGCCGTTGATTTACGGGTAGGCGGAGAAACCGGCTTTATCGAAAATAAAACTATAAAATCAGTCAAAAAAAATTATAGTTTGGCCGATTGCCTTGCTGATATTGAGGCATCGATTGATTATGCATATTCAAAAACAAAAAAACCGGTAATTCTATTTGGCAGCGGCTTTTCAGCCTCGCTCTGTCTTATTGCTGCAAAAAACAATAAAAAAGTACAATCAGTAATAGCATTTAGCCCGGGAGAATATTTAAAGCCATCTATTTCAATTAAAGATGAATTAACGAATTATGATAAAAAAGTTTTTGTCGGAACCCGAAAAGATGAGTCAGAATACGCAAAAGAATTAATGTCCCCAGTAACAAATTCTTTGAAAACATTTTCCGCCTATGAGTCTTCTATGCAAATGAGAGGTAGTTTTCTTTTAGATGAGAAAAATAAATCAAGCGACAAATTCTGGCTCGACCTCCTACTTTTTTTCAAACAATTAAATTCTTAAATACAATCATATTGTAATGTGATTGTTATCTTCGTGCAATTGTGGTAAAATTTTTAATTATACGATTTAGTTCAATAGGAGACATTGTATTAACTACTCCTCTGATACGATGCCTGAAAAATCAGGTAGAAGGTGCCATTGTTCATTATGTAAGCAAAAAAACATATCTCCCTGTCCTGGAAAACAATCCATATCTTGACAAGGTTCATGTTTTAGATACCGACATAAAAGTGCTTATAAACGAACTAAAACAAGAAAACTTCGATTATATAATTGACCTGCATAAAAACCTAAGAAGTTCTGTACTAAAATCAAAATTAAAGAGAATAGCTTTTACTTTTAACAAAATCAATTTTGAGAAATGGTTAATTGTAAATCTAAAAATAGATAAACTCCCTGATAAACATATTGTTGATCGCACTTTTGAAACACTCTCTGTTTTTGATGTGAAAAATGATGGAAAGGGCTTGGATTATTTTATTCCTGAAAAAGATAAAATTAATCTTAATGAACTTCCTGAAAAATTTAAAAATGGCTATGTTGGTTGGGTAATCGGAGCCATGCATAAAACAAAAAAAATCCCCCCTGAAAAAATAATTCGAATAATTAATTCTATTGATATTCCTGTTATTTTATTAGGAGGCCCTGATGATAAAGAAGAAGCATCAATAATTGAAAAGGCCGTTGGAGATAAAATTTTTAATGCCTGTGGTAAATACTCCATAAATCAATCAGCAGATTTAGTATCTTATGCCAAATTAATTTTAACAAATGATACAGGGCTTATGCATATTGCCGCAGCTTTTAAAAAACCAATTTTTTCATTTTGGGGAAATACCATTCCGGAGTTTGGCATGTATCCCTATTTAGCAGATAAAAATTCAAAAATCTATGAAATAAAAAATCTTACATGCAGACCCTGTTCAAAGATTGGTTTTAAGGAATGCCCTAAAAAACATTTCAAATGTATGATTGATCAAAATGAACAAACCATTGCTGAAGATATTCAATCATTTTTCAAATAAATTAAGATTTTAGATAAATAATTTATTAAATATCAATCTAATTATTTATTGAACTTTACAATTAAACAACTTTTTTGTAGTTTTATACGTAGGATAATAAGTTAGATGCATTTATAAAATTGTCGTTACATGGCTAGCTTGCGAATTACTTTAGGCTTTGTGCCTTCAACTGAAAAAATAGAGTCTTCTCGAGAGAAAATAAATATAGAGTGGTCGAAGTTAAAAGAAATTGAAGCTTCAACCGGTTTAAAGCGTTTTCTTGAACTTGACAAATTCATAAATTCAGCAGAATTTACAACTCGTAAAGAAGAAATAGAATCTCAAAAATTCAGCGATACGGAAGAATATAAAAAAGAACAAGAATATCTTGAATTAAAAAAAGATAAAGATCTTAAGACATATTATTCTGTAAAAAAATCAAAAAACCTTGTTGAATTTCAGAATATGCAAAAATCACAGGATTTAGTCAAATTCAATGAACTTGAGATTTTTCTAAAGTCAGAATCTTTTAATAAGGTAAAAGAATACATGGCTCTTCCTTCCAAGAAAAAATTCGAACAATCAAAAGAATATAAAGCTCTTCAAGATTATAATAAACTTAAAAAGTTACAGTCGCTACAAAACTATTTTAAGTTTATAAAAATTTCAGGATATAAAGAGTTTGAGTCATTTGAAGGTTCTGCTGAACTTAAAGAGTTTGAAAATTTGGAAAAATTTGCAGCATCGTCTGTTTACACTACAAATCCAAAGCAACTCTCAAAAGAAGAAAAAGAGACCAATTCTGATTATCAAAAGATTCTAAAATTCAGAGAACTTTCTAAATCGAAAAAAATAAAAAATTATAAAAACTTACAAAAATCTAAGTTTTATGATGATTACCTGAAAATGAAAGATTCAGGTGAAGTTGTAGCATTTCAGGAACTTGAAAAGTATATTAAATCAAACGAATTTAAACAAACAAAAAAGAAAATAGAATCACAAAAATTCAAGGATACACCTGAATATTCCAAAGAGCAGGAATACCTTAAATTGAAAAAATCAAAAGCATTTAAAGAATATAATAAATTTAAAGATTCAAAAGATTTTGAGACATATAATCAAGTTGAAAAGCTCGAAAAGCTTGCCCGATTTGAGAAACTAGAAACATTTGTTAATTCAGAAGAATTTTCGGAAGTAAAAAAATATATGTTGCTTTCTCCAAAAAAGAAATTTGAGCAGTCAGAAGAAAAACAAATGTTGGAGGAATATAATAATCTTAAAAATAACGAAGACGTTAAATACTATCAAAAGAATATTCATTCCAAACGATACGAGGAATTTCAAAAATGGCAGGAAACTTTTGCAGAGGATTTTAAAGATAACACCATTGATATAAACAGATGGTGCACCCGTTATTTCTGGGGGGATAAATTACTTAAAGATAGTTATTCCCTAGCCAGCGATAAACATTTTGTTACCAAAAATAACTTACGTGTAGAAGAAAGTGCACTTAAAATAATAACAAAAAGAGAGAGTGTAAAAGGAAAAGCATGGGATCCTTCCGTTGGTTTTATAGAAAAAGATTTTGAATTTACATCTGGTGTAGTAAATACAGGTAATAGTTTCAGGCAAAAATACGGAAAATTCGAAGCTAAAATTCGTTTTAACAAACACCAACCTGTTAACCATGCATTCTGGATGGTCTCAGACAAAAAAGTCCCTCATATTGATATCGTTAAATCTGATAAACATCTCAGCTTTAACAACTTTTGGATGAACGGAAGCCCCAATGTTCACAAAAACGTGAATCTTGTAAAGACCTCAAGGTATAATAGTAAATACTATATCTATAGTCTCGAGTGGACTCCTGAATATCTGGAATGGAAAATAAACGGAATTACTGTTGCGAAACAAACAAAAGGAATACCTGATACTCCAATGTATATCGCTTTAAGTTCTGGATTATATTCTGAATTTAATAATTATACAGAGCCTGTAGAAATGGATATTGACTGGGTAAAGTGTTATCAAACGACAGAAGCTTAAATTAACTGTTGTTCCAGGGTAAAGTATAAAATAATATAGCAATCCAGTGGCAGGCACTCCCTGCCAGAACAAATATATGCCAGATAAGATGGTTGTAATTTAATTTTTCCCATCTAAAAAAAATTGTACCCAAAGTATAAAATGCGCCTCCAATAAAAATAAAACCCATCCCCATTGGTTCCATATTACTAAAGAGTGGATTTAAAAAGAAAAGCAATAACCACCCCATAACTATATATGAAATTAGGTAGAACCATTTTACTCCTGCAGAGAACTTATTTGGTTTTGCTAATTTTATGATTATACCTGCCAATGCAAAACCCCATTCAATTCCAAACATTACCCAGCCCCAATCATTCCTTATAACAACTAAAGAGAGAGGAGTATAAGTTCCGGCAATAAGTAAATAGATTGCTATTTGATCAAAATTGTGAAAGAAATCTTTCGCCTTGGTTCCAAAAGGAAGTGCATGATTAAATGTTGATGATAAATAGAGAAGAATCATGGTGGCCCCAAAAATTGAAAAGCTGACTATATGCCATGCATTCCCATGTATTGCAGCAAACACAACCATTAGTGTTAATGCAACAATACCAAAAACAATACCTAATCCATGCGATATAGCATTTGCAATTTCTTCCCCAACTGAAAATCTCCGAGATTCTTCCATTTATATAGTTTTGTGTAAAGTTAAAAAAATCGAATTATAGGATGGACATAATTTTTTTTAACTATTATCTTTTAAACAGTAACTGATATTGAATATTTATTTACAAACGCCTCAATTAAAGCGTTCTATTTTTTAGCAGAAAAATATCACAACGTATTTTTAACGTTTTAGTTAATCATATTACAAAATATCTTAATATATTCGCGTGCACACCTGCTAAATATTTATTAAAACTAAGAGACAGTTTTGATTTAAAATGAGATATAAAATAACTTTCCTTTTGAAGACCTCCTAAAAGGGTGACTTATCAAGTCTTCGATGTTATTTCAGGATCGAGTTATTTTATAGTTCTTCTTCAAGTCCTTCTCTGAGGAGGATTTAGGAGGCCATGAAAATAGTTATCTCAATTTTAAAAAGTCTCAAAACGATTATAAAATCTATCGATTAGTTTTTTGTAAAAAAATATAGATGCAGGTATATTCAATAAAAAAGAATTCTTTAAGAATTATTAGACAGTTGGCAATTATATTCATAATTATTTGTGGATTTTTTGTTGATGCAAAATCACAAACTATTTATCCAAAAGTATTTAGCAAATACAACTATTACACTACCGAAGACAGTATCGCTATAATTGCAAAGTTGAACGGGAATAGTCATTTCAATGATTATCAAATTACTTTGTTCAATAACAAAAATGAAAAAATATTACATTCTCAATTCACCTCAGCTACGCTGAAAATAAATTTACCTTTAAGTCAATACGTTATTGGTGAGACACAGATTATTGCTCATATTTCTGAAAACCATCATCTAATAAAAACAGACACTGTAAAAATTCAGCACCTGGCACCAGCAAACAATGAAGTGAAAATTGATTTAGAGACAGGTGGCCTTATTGCTGACGGTCGGCCATTTTTCCCCTTTGGCTTTTATTGTGGACCCGTAAACGATTTGCCCGAACAAGAAGTTGTAAAAGGTTTTAATATGATCGGTCCTTATCAGAGTAATCTCCCCGAAGGAATTGATTTGCGAAAAGAATATATGGATCGATGTGCAGCGCTTGGAATTAAAGTACAGTATTCTGTTAATTCTCTTATCGGCTCTGGCCATAATGGCGCGAAAGGTTTGGATAAAACAGAAGAAGAGAAATTTGAGCTACTCAAAAATGAGATTCTGACATTCAAAGATCATCCTGCTTTGTTATCCTGGTACATCAATGATGAACCCGACGGGCAGGGGCGCCCTCCCGAATTATTGGAGAAAGCATATAATTTTATTCATCAACTCGACCCTTATCATCCAGTTTCCATTGTATTTATGATGCCTTCTAAAGTGGATGCTTTTCGAAATACGATGGATATTGCTATGACCGATCCTTATCCGATTCCTAAATCAGTAGGATCTGTACAGGATTATGTTGATCAGTTATTTCAACTTTTTCAGCATGAAAAATCCGTTTGGCTTGTTCCTCAGGCTTTTGGTGGTTCTGAAATGTGGCCCAGGGAACCAAGCGCCCAGGAAATCAGGGCAATGACATATTTAGGATTGGCCTATGGTGCAAAAGGAATACAATATTTTATTCGTTCTAAAGATAACCTAAATCCTCAGTCTGTTTCTGCCTGGGCAGAATGTAGCAAAATGGCGGTTGAACTAAAAAATATGGCTCCGTTTTTATTATCTGATGAAAAATCGGAAGTGTTAAAAACAAATGACTCCGAAATAATAGCACGATACTTTTCTTATAAAAATGAAAAATTGGTCATAGTCGTTAATAAATCAAATACTCCAGAACCTTTTATTGCACAATTTAAAGAATATGTTTCTCCTAATAGTAACATTGAAGTTTGTTTCGAAAACAGGGAACTAACAACAAATTCAGGTGCAATAGAAGATATTATTGATGCGCTGGGAACAAGAGTATATATGATTAAACCAAATAATTCTGAAAATAAACAAACTGATGGTAACCTGATTTATAATCCCGGCTTTGAAAAAACTACCAATCCAGGTTTAGCAGATGGACAAAGTCTCTCCTATTCTTTTCCTCAAAAAGCAGATCCGGGCGCTACTGTTTTTATTGATTCAAAGGAAAGTATTGAAGGCAAATACAGTTTGCAAATTACAAATCCTGCTGATAGCGCTGGAAAAAAAGTAAAATTCATTCCAATTATTCTAAAATCAGGAAATACATACAGCACTTCCATCTGGGCAAAATCTTCAGATAAAACATCGTCTCCAAGGTTTAAGTTTTCAATAGAAACAGCCGGACAAGAAAAAATATTTGAGTTAAGTAATCAGTGGAAAGAATATTCTTTCTATTTCAAAGCAGATACTACTACAACAAATGCTATTGTTCAATTAGAACTGCTTGATAAAGGGACAGCCTGGTTTGATCAACTTAAAATAGCACCCGATCCAATTATCAATTATACTATAAACGAGAATAAAACTGCAACGGTATCCATCCATACCAATCTTAAAAATGCTTCCTTAAAGTATGCGCTTAACAACAAAAAAATGACGCCTTATAAACAGCCTTTTAATATAAAAAACGCATCAGAAATAAAAGCAGTTTTAGTTGAGAAACAAAAAACACTGGCGGAGAGTAAAATTTTTGTTCCTGTGAACAAAGCACTTGGTAAGCCAATCAGCTACGATACAAAATATCATGATAATTACAAGGCACAGGGCGATTCCGGTTTAACCAACGCAATAATGGGAACTACATCGTTTAAAGACGGAAATTGGCTGGGATTCCTTGATTCAACAGTTGTTTTTACCATCGATATGGAAAAGAAAACAGAGATAAATAATGTAACAATTAATTTACTCTGCGATCCCAATAGTGGTATCTTCTTGCCAAAAGAGGCTTTTGTTTACACCTCAAATTCAGGAGTGGATTTCAAATTATCTGCAGAGAAAAAGAACAACATGGTTTCAAAACGGGGCGAGCCGTATCTGGTTCCTTTCAAGGTTAATTGTAATAAAACGAATGCACGATATGTGCGGATTGTAATAAAAACTTTTGGTGAAATTCCGGAAGGATATCTTTTCAAAGGAACAAATTCATGGATGTTTACAGATGAAGTATTAATTCAATAGTATATATAATAGGATAAATAGAGAGATGTATAAACAAATTAAATTAATCCTGGTTGGTGTTTTATTTACTACCAGATGTGTTTTATCGCAAACAGGAAGTGTTAACGAACCCGTACGTTATGTTGGCGGAGAAATTGCTGATCCTACAGTGCATGATGGTGCGCTCAGGCCAGTTGTTGGAGTTGAAAACCGTCAAATCTTAAGGGCAAATAAAACGCATCCTGAATGGTCTGATAATTTTGGATGGACATATAACCATGCCCCCAACATAGCTTATTGGAATAACCAGTTCTTTGTTCAGTATTTAAGCAATCCAAAAGATGAACATATTGCACCGGAACATACTTTATTAGCTACCTCAAAAGACGGACGAAATTGGGATATGCCAAAGGTAGTATTCCCTGTTTATGAAGCTCTGGATAATGTTGAGATACCAGAGGGATATGATGGCTACATGATGCACCAGCGAATGGGGTTCTTTGTTGCGCCAAACAACCGCCTTCTGGCTTGTGGCTTTTATGGCCATACCCAGCATCCTTTTAAATATGGTGGAATTGGCCGTGTTGTTCGTGAAATTTATAAAGACGGTTCTTTTGGACCGATCTATTTTATTCGTTATAGCAGCTATAATCACTGGGATGAATCAAATACAAGCTATCCTTTCTATACAAAATCAAAAGACAAAGGATTTGTTGACGCTTGTAATGCTCTTTTATCCGATAAATTAATGACGCTCCAATGGATTGATGAAGATAGTGGGAACGATAATTTTTACCCTTCATTTAAAGAATATAAAGACAGTGTAGAAGCAACATCTTATTATCACAGGAAAGATGGTAAGGTTGTTGCTTTATGGAAATTCTCAACAGCCGCAATTTCTTCAGATGAAGGAAAAACATTTTCTCAACCTGTAAAAGTGCCATCCTTAATTATGCCCGGCGGTAAAAACTGGGGGCAACAAACCGAAGATGGTCGATATGCTATGTCGTACAATCCCATTTATACGCAGGAATACAGATATCCACTTATCGTAGTAACCAGTGATGACGGGATCATTTATGATAACATGCTCACCGTACAGGGAGAAGTCCCTCCCAGGCGATTTTTCGGAAGATGGAAAGATTTCGGTCCAAATTACATGAGAGGAATCGTTGAAGGAAATGGTAATCCTCCGGGTGAAGATATGTGGTTAACCTACAGTGTTAATAAAGAAGACATCTGGATTAGTCGTATTCCCGTTCCTATTAAATATGCAGTTGATGGCTCTGTGAATGATAATTTCAATGATTTACAGACAAAGGCTATAACAGACTGGAATATTTACGCTCCCAAATGGGCTTCGATTGATATTGCTCCCTTCCCAAATAAATCTGATAAAAGTTTAAGATTATCAGATAGTGATTTGTACGATTACGCAAAAGCTACACGAGTCTTTCAGGAAGGAAATAAAATAGAAATGGAATTCTCTGTCTTTACTGAACAGGAAAGCGGACGATTAGAGATTAATGTTCTTGATCGTTATGGCAACAGACCTGTTCGTTTATGGTTTAGCAATAAAGGAAACATTATAGCCATGGACGGATCAAATGAAACAATTCTTCAAAAGTACGATGCCAATAAATGGTATAATATTAAACTTACAATAAATGCGAACCTTTATGGCAGCTATGATGTTTCAATAGCCGACCAATTAATTAAAGAAAATCTTCAGCTATCAGAGGCTGTAAAATCAGTTGAACGGGTATCTTTTTTCACTGGAACTTATCGCTCCCTGCCAAATAGGAAAACACCAAATCAAAAGGAAAAACCACCATTGCCTAGTGCTGACGAACCAATTGATGTGTGTAATTATTATATAGATAATGTTAAAATTATTTCAGAATGAGACAGATAATCCATAAACAATTAAACAATACAATGAGACCTGCCAAATACCTAAAGCAGTTTGCAGTAATTAGCTTATTCTTTTTTAGTTTAATTCCTGCTGTTGCCCAAAACGAATATAATTTAGATAAGAACTGGATTTGTAAAAATATTGACAGTATTAATATAAGTGGAGAACAGCTGTCATCTTCTGATCTGGAACTTCAAAACTGGTTACCTGCCACAGTTCCGGGTACTGTTTTAACAACACTTCTCAACAACGATCTTGTTCCTGATCCATTTTACGGTATGAACAATAAAAAAATTCCCGATATCTATGATACAGGTAGGAATTGCTACACTTATTGGTTTGTCTGTGATTTTAACGAAAAATTATCTTCAAAAGAGGAACAGGTATGGCTTCATCTTCGTGGCGTTAATTACTCTTGCGAAGTATACCTGAATGGAAAAAAACTAAATAAAAAAACACATGAAGGGATGTACCTGCGACAAAGCTATAACATCACTTCTTTTCTTTCCCGCAAAGGTGATAACCGTCTTGCAGTACTGGTTCTTCCTCCTGATCCTGTTGGAAATCCGAATGGAGGACAAGGTGGCGATGGAACCATTGCAAAAAATGTAATGCATCAATATGTTGCTGGCTGGGACTGGATTCAACCCATTCGCGATAGAAACACAGGAATATGGGATATTGTTACCATTGAGAAAAATCTTTTAGTCAATCTTAAAAATCCTCATGTTATAACAAAGGTTCCTGGTAAACGATTTCCAGGAAAAAATCAAGAAGCTGCAATTATTACTTCTTCGGTTGAAGTGGAAAATCCAACAGATGAAATCATAGAAGGAATTATTGAATGTACGATAGATGATAAGTTAGCAGATGTTAACGTTACCTTACAACCTCATACAACAACTAAAATTGAATTACCCGACTTGTTGGTCGAGAATCCAAAACTATGGTGGCCAAATGGCTATGGAGAACAGAATCTTTATGACTTTAACTTAAAATTTATCGATACAAAAAGAAATCTTCTTGATGAAGAAAATGTAGCTATTGGAATTCGTGAAATCACTACGGAGTGGAACGAAAGAACCCGAAGTGCAGAAATTAAAGTAAACGGTCAGAAAATTTTTATAAAAGGGGGAAACTGGATAATCTCAGATGCAATGTTGAGATTATCACCCGATAGATATGATACAGAAGTCCGGTTCCATCGCGATATGAACCTTAACCTTATCCGAATTTGGGGTGGAGCCCTGCTTGAACGCCCAGAATTTTACCAGGCATGTGATAAATACGGAATACTTGTTATGCAGGATTTTTGGTTCTCAGGCGACTGCAACGGGAAATGGTTAGATCCAAAGAAAAAAGAGGATCAATATGCCCGCAGGAAATACCCGGATGATCATCACCTTGTAATAGAATCAGCAGCAGACCAGATTAAAATGGTAAGAAATCATGCTTCTCTGGCATTCTGGTGCGGAGGTAATGAGATTACACCTCCCGAAGATATTTTAACTGCGTTACAGGATTCTATTATACCAGTTCTTGATGGAACACGTTTTTTCTTCCCTTACTCCAACTCAGATGAAATGTCTTATAATTTCCTTGGTGGAAATGGAGACGGGCCTTATGGAATTCAAAACATGAATACTTTCTGGGAACACAGAACATACCCTTTTAATTCGGAAGTAGGTTCTGTTGGAACAGGAGATTACGAATCTATCAAACGTTTCATTCCGGAAGAAAATATGGTTGTTCCTGATTATATAAACCGAAAAATAGATTCTGTGTGGGCTTATCACAAAGATTTAGGGTATGGCCATCATATCAATTTATATGGAGAAGCAACTGACATTAAAGATTTCGGAGAAAAAGCCCAATTGGTAAATTACAATCAATACAGGGCATTGGCCGAGGGATTTAGCGCCCACATGTGGGATTGGTACACGGGTTATATGATTTGGAAAACACAAAATCCATGGACTTCTCTACGCGGACAGATGTACGATTATTATTTAGATCCCAACGCCTGCTTATATGGACTTAATCATGGTGCAGAACCTATTCACATAATGTGTAATCCGGTTGATGGTATGATTATGGCTGTAAACAATACATTTGAGACAAAACGGGATCTAATGCTCGATGCCAAATTTATTAAATTAGATGGTTCTGAAATTCCTGTGACCAAACTGATACTAGAAGTTGGAGCAAGCCTCCTACAAAAATATTTATCCGTGAAAAATCAAATCGACGAATACTCAAAAGAAGAAGGAGTATTCCTGTATTTATCACTGAGTGAATTAACAGGAGAAACTATCAGTGAAAACATCTATTGGTATCCAGATTCAACAGAGAATTATTCTGGTTTGCAAACAATGGAACAAACAGAAGTAAGTGTTGATGCCCTTATGCTCGGGAATAATAAAATTGAAGTAACTATTACAAATCCTGAAAAAAGTCCTCTTGCCTTTTTTAATCGAATTTCTTTGGTTGATAAGAATACAGGTGAAAGAGTTTTACCGGTTTTTTATGACGATAATTATGTATCCATATTACCCGGCGATTCAAAATTAATAACCATTGATTACTCTAAGGTTAATCTTGATGGTGATTATCAAGTCTCAGTAAGGGGATGGAATGTAAGCGAAAAATTAATTGATGTTGTATCTAAATAAAATAAATTATTACTCTTCTTAAATTTGCTGTTCTCTTCAAAAATATACTTGCAGGTTTAAGATTCTAATTGAATGATTATGATTAAAAAGTTATTTTCAGTATTGTTTGCTTTATTATTAGCTGCAAATACAAACATTTGGTGTCAGTCAAAAAAAGACAAAAATCCACTATACCTAAATCCAAAGGCCCCTATTGAAGAAAGGGTAAATGACTTAGTCAGCAGAATGAGCCTTGAAGAAAAAGTAGGTCAGATTAGTATTCCACTCGGCTGGGAGATGTATCAAAAACAAAACGATAAAATTTCTCACAGCCAGAAATTTGAAGAAACAATAACTCAAAATTTTTCTGGAATGTTTTGGGCTACTTTACGTGCTGATCCCTGGACACAAAAAACATTAACTACCGGACTCAATCCAAAGGAGGCAGCAGAAGCAACCAACGCATTACAGAAATATGCGATAAATAACTCACGACTTGGAATACCGGTTCTTTTTGCCGAAGAATGTATGCACGGACACATGGCTATTGGAACAACTGTTTTCCCAACAGCCATCGGCCAGGCAAGCACATGGAACCCAGAGCTAATTGAAAAAATGGCTGCAACCATTGCCAAAGAAACCCGGCTTCAGGGCGGACACATTGGTTATGGCCCTATTTTGGATGTAGCGAGAGAACCACGTTGGTCCCGTGTTGAAGAAACATTTGGAGAAGACACTTATCTAATTTCCCAAATGGGAAAAGCTGTTGTAAAAGGATTCCAGGGAGAAAATCTAAATAGTGGTGTTAACGTCGCATCAACCTTAAAACATTTTGCTGCTTATGGTATTACCGAAGGCGGACAGAATGGTGGTATTACTTCACTTGGAGAAAGGGATCTTTTCCAGTATTACCTGCCTCCGTTTAAAACTACTGTAGATGCAGGGGCTTGGTCGGTAATGACTTCTTACAATTCTTTAGACGGAATTCCTTGTACATCCAATAAATTTTTATTGACAGATGTTCTTCGTAAACAATGGGGATTTAATGGTTTTGTGGTTTCTGATTTAGGAAGCATTGAAGGAATTTATTATACCCATCACATAGGTGAAATTGCTGCCGATGCCGCTGCACTGGCTCTAAAAGCTGGGGTTGATGCTGATCTTGGAGCAAAAGGATTTGGAAAAGAATTGCTTATTGCTATTGAGAAAGGATTGGTTACAGAAGAACAAATCGATTGGGCGGTAAAAAATGTTTTAAAGCTTAAGTTTGAAATGGGATTATTTGAGAATCCTTATGTTGATCCAAACAAAGCTGAAAAGGAAGTGCGATCAGAAGAAAACATCGCTTTAGCACGACAAGTGGCCAAAGAATCGATAATACTTTTAAAAAATGAGAAAGCACTTCTTCCACTAGATAAAAATATAAAAGAGATTGCTGTCATTGGTCCAAATGCTGATATTCCCTACAACCAATTGGGAGATTATACTGCGCCACAGGAAGCTGGAAATGTTGTTACAGTTCTTCAGGGAATTCGAAATAAAGTTGGACAAACGGCTACTATCAATTACGTTAAAGGATGTGCCATTCGAGATACTACAAACCTACAAATAAAAGAAGCTGTTGAAGTTGCCCGTAAATCTCAGGTTGCCATCGTTGTTTTAGGAGGTTCCAGTGCCCGCGATTTCAAAACAAATTATGAGAGTACAGGTGCTGCCAGTGTTAAATCTGATTCTAAAGAAGCCATCAGCGACATGGAAAGCGGTGAAGGTTATGATCGAAAAACTCTTGATTTATTGGGCAAACAACAACTGCTCGTAGAAAAAATTGCTAAAACAGGAACTCCTGTTGTGGTTGTTTTAATTAAAGGAAGACCACTGACAATAAACTGGATTAGTGAAAATATACCAGCTATCCTTGATGCCTGGTATCCCGGACAGGAAGGTGGTAATGCAATTGCAGATGTTTTATTTGGGGATTACAACCCGGCGGGTCGTTTAGCCGTTTCTGTTCCAAAAAGTGTTGGACAATTACCTATTTACTACAGCCATAAACCACCTGAAAAACACAACTACGTAGAAGGTGATGCAGAACCACTTTACCCTTTTGGATACGGACTTAGTTACACTTCATTTGAATATTCTGACTTAAATATCAATGTGAAGGAAGAACCTTCTAATCTAAATATTTCAATCTCTGTCTCTGTTAAGAATATTGGAGAACTAGATGGAGACGAGGTTATTCAGCTTTACATCCGCGATAAGAACAGCTCTGTTGTGATGCCATTAAAACAATTAAAACGTTTTGAACGAACAAACATAAAAGCAGGTGAGAAAAAAGAAATCACTTTTACACTTGATAAGGAAGATTTAATGCTTTACGACCTCAATAAAAACTGGGTGACAGAATCAGGAACTTTCGAAGTAATGATTGGAAGTTCATCCGAGGATATTAAGTTGAAAGATAATTTTGAAGTGAAAAATTCATATACATTTCAATAAGAAATTACTATTAGTGTTCAGTAGATATGCTACTGAACACTAATAGGCTATATTGACCTCCTAAATCCTCCTCAAAGGAGGACTTAAAGAACTGGAAAATTGGATCAACGAATTGAAGTTCTTGTAATTAAAAAAACAGATTCACCATAAAAAGTTTATTTTGTTTATCCATTTGGGAGAAATTCTCTCTGCGTTCTCAGCGGTTATTCTTCTGCAAAAAAAGTAAACAACACAAAGCAATTGCCCTTTACCAAAATTTTCATTTTAAACAGCTCGATAATTACGGACAATATATAGATTTGCCAAATAGCATTTGCTTTGAAAAAATCCTAACTTATAATGAAAAATAATTGGCTGCTAAAGACAGGGTACTTATCTCCTATTTTGTTTTGGATTACAATTTTAATATGTGGTTTTCTAACACCAGGTTATAGCCATATGGAAAATATGGTTAGCGAATTGGGTGAAATTGGAAGTCAAACTCAATATATTTTCGCATCCGGACTTATTCTAACAGCCATTTTGAGCATCTTCTTTAACATCAGCCTCTACAAAACATGCAGAAAATCGGGCCTAAATGTAATTCCTGTTCTATTGCTTTGGACTTTTTCATTTTCAATATTAGGCGCAGCTATATTTCCCCTTCCACTTAAATTACATGGAATCTTAGGTTCGCCTTCTATTATTTTATTCCTTTCTCCTCTTCTTGCTATATTCTACTGGAAAATATATTCTGTTAAAAATATCAAACTTTACTTTTTTTTAAGTTTTGCAGTCATGTTACTTGGGTTTTTAGTTTTGTTTCCAAACATCCTACAAGACTATTTTGGCCTCAAACAGCGATTATTTCACCTGGGATGGTCTGTATGGTTCATATACTTAACTTTCCTGTTTATTAAAATTGAAAAAGGATTAAGTAATTCCGGAAAAATAAATTAACCCTTCTATTTATTTCAAAGTCAAGTTATTTTATATTTGTATCTTTCAAAAGATTTCTATACAACCTTAATTTATAACGCTATGAACACAACTAAGAAAAATTTACTTTTTGTATTTCTTGCAATCCTAATCTTCGGATGTAAGGAAACAACAAACACCGGAGAAATTGAACCTCAAACTGATAAAAAAGACACAGCATTATCACTTCTAACAGAAACACGTACAACTCAATATTTTTCTGATGAGACAGTATCTGTAGAAGACATTTCAATTATACTTGATGCGGGAAGAAATGCGATGAGCGGAAGAAATATGCAATCCTGGCATTTTGGTACAATCTTAAATCCAAATATTATAAAAGAAATTGCCAGTAAAATGCCACAAAGAATGCCTCCTCCTCCTGCCCCAAAAGATACAACTAACAAAGCTGGCTCTATGTTGCCTCCTACTTCAACAGCATATCCAAAAGCAGGTTTTGCTGATGCTCCTGCAGCAATTGCCCTTGCTTGTACCCCTAACAATACATTTGATTTGGGTCTCGCTACACAAAACATGGTAATTGCTGCAAATGCCATTGGCTATGGAGCTAAAATAGTTATGGGAGGGGCTGCCCAGCTAAATGAGCCAGAAAATAGGATTATGCTTGAAATACCAGAAGATATGAATGTTGTAGCAATTTTATTAATTGGGAAACCAGATTCAAGTATTGATATGACTGCAGACGGAGTAACAGGAGCTTCTGTTCGTAAATCGCTGGAAGAGGTTTCTACGATTGTGCAGTAAAAAATCTCCCAGGTCTTTTGACACAGGGAGATGTATTTCAAATATTTACTTATAAAAACTGTAGGTGTATTTTTCTATTTTCAAAATTATAGTTTTAATGCCAATCCAATATTAAAATAGGCAATTCCGTACCCTAATTCCAACAACCCTGCAAGGTTATCGGTAAAATAATACCTGCCTCCTGCATACCATGCCCACATCAGGCCTCCACTCTGTGCAGAATAATTGTAATTATAAGTGCTCCCAAATTCTTTATCCGAAACAATATCAACACCAATCATAAGCCCTGTGTAGGTATCTAATTTTTCAAGTAAGGGATAATGAAAAGTTCCACGGGCACCAATTATTAAATTTGAATATTTATAACCCCAACCTAGGTATTCCCATTTATAAGAAGAATAACCCAGATATCCGCCTAAACCAATACTACCCTTTTCTACAATGCCATCTTTAAATCCATATTCAAAAGAAAGAGATAAAGGCGGTACCGTCGAAGAATATAAAGATCCTGAATAAAGAGTATTTCCAAATCCAATGGAAAGATTGGCCACTTTATCACCCTGTACAAAAACAGGCTCTTGTGCATTTGCAAATATCACAGTTAGCAATAATATTGCAATTGATAATATTTTATTCATTGTTTGATGTTTATAATTGTTGTTTGATTTTTTTATTATGGAAGCTGCGTTACTACCTCATCCGTATCCCAAAGGTATACGTTTCCTGTTCCGCAATTGTCAAACGAAACATTACTATGAGTTATAGTAGCATCATATCCATAATATACTCCATAGTTCATGCTGTTTCTTAATGTGCAATCCTCTATGTTTAATTTTGCATATTCAAGATAGATTATAGCTTCATTAAAATCATTACCAGCATATTCTATAATACAATTTTTCAAAGTATTACTTAGTTTCGAATGAAAATTAATTCCTATCCAATAACCAGATTCTTTTTCTACCCCGGTAAATAATATTTGTCTTTCCGGTTTTCCTTCAGCAACTAATTTACCACTTTCTGAAACTGAAATATACCCATCGAAATTGACCAGAAATTCAACACCGGGTTTTATCGTGAGTGATTTCGAAATTATGATAGTCCTATTTATAAAATAGGGTACATCCAATGGATTTATAACAATATCATTAGTAATATCAGTATACCCATCAATAAAAATATAAGGTTCTGTATTGTTAATAAATATTGATGTACTGTCAAATAAGGTTGTCTGGTTTAGATTTTCAACATAAATAGGATATTTTTCGCATTCTTCAATCACATTGTTTTTAAATTCTATAAAACTTCCTTCCTGATAAATTCCAATCGCTTCAGAACCGGCGATACGGCAATTTCTGATGGAGACTTTTGCTGAGCTCCTTATCCATACTGCTTCATTCTCCCCAGCCCCTGCATTTAAAATCTGGACATACTCCATAAGGTTATCAGAACGGGATGAACCATAATCTACACCCTTCCAGGCTCCTTTACTTGGATTATTCACAGGTCCGGTAAGAATAATGTTTTTTTCTGCAGTTCCCTGCATCTTCAACCCTGCATTTTCCCCAACAACTATTTGCCCATCTACACCAGTAAAAGCAATTTTAACACCAGGCTCAACAGTTAATAAAGCATTTCCCTCTACAAAAAAAGATCCTTCAATAATATAATCTATCCCATCATTCCTGTCTTCCAGTATTCTATTCTCACTCATAGAACCACTTAGTGTCAAAGGATCTTCAACAGGAGCTGCTTGTAAAGAAACAGTTACTGTATATGTAGCAGTAGAACCATCTTCTGCGGTAACAGTGTAAATAACAGAACCAGTAAAATCGTTAACAACACCAGATGCGGGATTCACTTCAGCATTGGGAGAAACTGAAATGGTAGGGATAAGGCTCGTTACATCAGCATCATAAGGCAGGGTAGCGGTAATATTGCCCGTTGCATTATCAATTGCAGCAACTACATCAGGATCAAAAGCTTCAAACTGGAAACTGGAAATGATTTTTTCACTACTCTCTGTCTCCTTTTCACAAGAAATAAAAAATGTGAGGCACAACAAAAACACAATTGCATTAATATAAACCGATAAACTAAGATTGCTCTTTTTCATAATTAATTGATTTTTAGTTTTTAACAAATCAAAAGTAACGGCCGAAAAAAAAATTAACAATCCCTCATTTACGGGATTTTTTATTTGAGCACAAGATTAACTTTGGGTAAATTTTTAATCGATGAAACAGCTATTATGTTATGTCCCTTTCTTTTTTATTATTACTACACTTAATGTATTTGCTTCAGATCACGCCCCATTAAAAAAGGCAATCCTTTTAGCTTCAAATGATTCAGTAAAACTCGATTTACTAAACGAATATCTTGGAGAATCTTTGGAGAAAGATTCAATTGAGCTAAATCCCTACATTGCAAATGCTATAAAGCTTGCAGAAAAAACAAACAATGATCTTCAAAGGGCTAAAACATTTCACGTTTTAGGAAAATATTATACCAATATTTACATTTTCGAAAAAGCAATTAAATATCTTGAAAGTGCTAAAAATGCCGTTCTCAAGGAATCCAATGCCCCTGCTTATCAAAAAGAACTTGGAGCTATACTAAGCAGTTATGCCCTCTTATATCATTTAAATGGTGATTTTGATATTGCCCTTGAAATGTATTTTGAGTCACTTGAATACCTCATAAAAACAGATGATTTTGACTCCTTGATAAAACTATACATTAGGATAAGCGATTGCTATTACAAAACAAGAGAGGATGATAAAGGTATTTCCTATTTCCAGAAGGCATTTGCCCTGACAGACAAAGCAAACTCTCCTAAAAGTAAGGCAGAAATGTTTATTAACTATGGCAATAGCCTTACATACGAAAACAAGTACGACTCTGCAGAATTAATGTATAACAAAGCTTTAGAAATATCATTCCAAACAAATTCGCACATATTAAAACATAATATCTACTATAACAAAGGTTTTATATACAGTCAACAGGATAAATACCAACAGGCGCTAGAAAGTTACGAACTTGCTTATCAAGAATCGAAAGCTGCCAACAATACATTTGATCAATGTGATGCATTGTACAAAATAGGAACGAATTATTACTATAACAGCCAGTTTAGAAAAGCCGAAGAAATACTGGACTCAGCTTTCAGGTTTGCGCAAAGATTAAATTCATCATTGTTGCTACGGAATATTTATGATACATATACCTATATGGAATACGACAGGAAAAATTATAAAAAAGCATGGGATTACCTAAATAACTCTATTGATGAATCAGAGAAAGTATACTCAGAAGAAACAAGAAAACAAATCAACTTTTTAGAAGCCAAATTCGAGAAAAAGAAACGCGAATATGAAATTGAGAAACTGGAAACAGAAAAAATGCTACAAAAAGCCACCATACAGAAAAGGACGCAAATGCTTTATGGGTTTGTTATAGCTTTACTTTTATTGATTGTAAGTGGTGTTTCCATGTACAGAAATTTTAAGGACAAACAAAAGCTAGCAACACAAAATGCACTTATACAAGAACAACAAATACAAACATTAGAAAAAGAAAAAGAGCTGGTCGCGCTGAACTCTACCTTGCAAGGAGAAGAAGCAGAGCGATCAAGATTAGCCAGGGATCTGCACGATGGTCTTGGTGGAATCTTATCAGGTGTTAAACTAACTTTAATGAATATGAAAGGTAATGCAGTTATTTCAGAAGAAGGGCTTCAGCAATACGAACACGCCCTTTCATTAATGGATTCTTCAATAAAAGAATTACGACAAATTGCCCACAACATGATGCCCGAAATCTTAATAAAAAACGGATTAAAAGATGCATTAGAAAACTTTTGCAATAATATATCAAGTAAAACTACAGATGTGAAGTTCTATTTCTACGGCGAGAGTCAACGTTTTGAGGAAAAACTGGAAATTACTTGTTACCGTGTTGCCCAGGAGCTTATCAACAATGCCCTAAAACATTCTAAAGCATCAGAAATTACAGTACAATTCATCCAGGAAGAAAAAAGAATCAACCTTAACATACAGGATAACGGGTGTGGTTTCGATCCCAAAACAATAACCGGTTGTAAAGGAAATGGCCTTTCGAATATACAAGCAAGAGTAAATTCCTTCGAAGGCAGGTTCGATTTATACTCATCACCGGAAAACGGAACTGAAATCAGTATTGAATTTGAACTTACCTGTTAATTAAATACAGAACATGGCAAATACACTTCTTATTGTTGAGGATCACCCCATCGTAGTAAACGGTCTTGAAAATTTATTCTTAAATCACGATGAATTTAAAATTATAGGAATTGCAGGTACAGCAAAAGTGTGTTTAGATTTTCTCAAGTTCAACCAACCAGATATTATCCTAATGGATATTAACCTGCCCGATATTCAAGGTACAGCATTATGCAAAAAAATACTTGAACTTTATCCCACACAAAAAGTACTTGCCATTAGTATGCTTGGCGATCCGTTTACTGTTAAAGAAATGTTGACAAACGGAGCCATGGGGTATATCTTAAAAAATGCCCCATCCACAGAAATTTTAGATGCCTTACATACTATTTTAGAAGGCGAAAAATATTTATGCGGGGAAATCTCTAAAATCAACAATAGAAAGAATGCAGAGATATTGCTTACCCGGCGAGAACTTGAAGTCTTACGCTTACTTTCTGATGGTTTTACAAACAATGAAATTGCAGAAAAACTTTTTATAAGCCATTTTACAGTAGATAGTCACCGGAAAAACTTACTACTAAAATTCAATGCAAAAAACGTTGCATCGCTGATTAAAATAGCAGTAACGAAGAAGATAATATAGTACACGATGTTCTACAGCTAGAACATCCTACTTAGCTACAGACTAATAATAGTTTTTAAAACTAGTTATATTTGTTTGTAAATAAACCCATATTAAAATATGACAAAAACATTTTTGCTTTCTGTTTTTATCCTCCTTTTAATTATTTCTTCTCAAATCAATGCCCAAACTAATAAATTGAGCTTTGACCTTAACTTCATCAAACCATTTGGCAATAACTTTATAGGAGAAAATCATAATGAGTTAGGTCTAGGTGTTGGAGTTAAATATAACTTTATCGATATATCAAAACTTAATATCGGTGTATCGGAGAATGTAGGATTAATAGGAGATTCTGATATTCTTACATTTAATACAGGATTATCAATGGAAACACGTATTCTAAAATTTAGTCCATATATCGGGTTAGGGTATTCTTTTTTTTCCTATTCAATGGAATATGTAAGTGAGAAATCAAACGATGGTCCAACTATTAATCTAGGCTTGAAGTTTCATATTTTACCAAAGCTATTTGCAAATATCAGCTACGATTTCGTTAAATTTCGAGTAAAAGAACCAGCAGTAGATATTCCGTATAATCGAAATATTCAGCTCTTTAACTTGGGAGTTGGTTTTCAATTATAGCGAGTTATAACCAAATTGCTCAAACAATTTTGTGATATAAGTTTAGTATTTTATTGCGAAGACTGTAATACTCCATTTAAGTTTTAAATTGCTATAAAATTCCTATGTATTTTCATCTGATCTCCCAAGTCCTCCTAATAGGAGGACTCAATAAGGCTCAATAAAATTCAAAAGATCAACTAAAATAAACCGATAGAGGTCAGTAGATAAATTCATATATTAGCCTCCAGTAAAAATAACAGATTGATGGAATTATTCAAAGGACAAAACCTTATAGAGTTTGCTGAACGGTTCAATTCGGAAGAAAGTTGTATTGAATATCTGGCAAATATCAAATGGAAAGATGGCTTCAAGTGTGTAAAATGCGGACATATAGGAAATCAAATAAGAAGGAATCATTCAAGGACCTGCAATAAATGTAGCCACACCGAATCAGCAACAGCTAATACATTGTTTCATAAAGTTAAATTTGGAGTCAGAAAAGCATTCTTTATATGTTTTGAAATGGCAACCACAACAAAAAGCCTTTCAGCCAGATATGTAGGGGAGCGATTTGGGGTAACCGAAAAGACTGCCCGTTTGTTTATGCACAAAGTCAGGGAAGCGATGAAATCAAGTGGCAACAATCCAATGGATGGCAATGTCCATGTAGATGAGTTTGTAATTGGTGGAAAAGAAGAAGGCAAAGTAGGACGCAGTTATAATTCCAGAAAAAAGAAAATTGTATGCGCAGTTCAACTTACAGAAGAAGGCAAAGTTAAACGTATGTATTCTATGAAAATTGAGAACTATTCCTCAAAAGAACTTAAAAGACTGTTTGTTTGTCATATATCCCAAGAAGCCAAAGTACCTACTGATTATTGGAAAGGCTATCGTCCAATAATGAAAGAATACAATATTACACAGATAGAAAGTGCTGGAGGTTTAAATTTTAAGGCACTCCATACTATGATACACCAAGTTAAGTCTTGGATTAGGACAACTTATTCTTGGGTAAGTGATTTTAATATCAACCGATACCTTGATGAATTTTGTTATCGGATTAATCGTTCTCAAATGAAGGATAATATTTTTAATAATTTACTCCGAAGAATGGTTAGTACTGATAAAATATATCAACAAAAATTAATATGTACTTAACTACCGACCTCTATAAACCGAAAATTTCATAAATCATTATTAGTTACAATTGGCATTTAATCACTTAAATGAACTACCCCGGGGCAGAGCCCCGAGGTATCAGAAGAGCGTAAGTTGCTGATCAAATATCTTCTTATATTCTTTTTCTTTGCCTTGGCTTTCAACATATTTTCGTATTACTTCTTCATTTGCATATTGACCAACTGTATTCGCGTAATAACCACTTGTCCAGAAATTTCCACCCCATAACTTTACTTCAATTTCCGGATGACGTTGAAAAAGTTGTTTGGCTGTTATACTTTTTATTGTCCGTGTAATCTCTGAAACACTTAGATTTGGAACGCTTTGAACCAAAAAATGAACATGGTCAGACTCATGACCTATTTCAACAAAATGTATTTCATAACGTTCTGAAATTTGTATACAAATTTCTTGTAGGCTCTCCCCTATCTCCTTACTTATCATACTTCTACGATATTTCATCGGACAAACTATATGATATAGCAATAGTGTTTTATTATGTCGCTTTATAATATGTTCACTCATGCAATAAATTTACGCTTTTTCAAAGCGTCATGAAAACCTTTAGGTTTTCAAACTTTCCTCTACACCCCGAGGCAGAGCCTCGAGGAATTCTTTTGATTAAAAATTTCACAAAAAAATCCAAAAAATTTTGCTTTTAATTCTTGAAACTTTTACCTTTGACCAATCGTTCAATCAATATAATAAAAGAGTCTTAAAAACTCTTTTTCAAATAGTTAAATTTTGACTAACCGTTCATTCGAAAAATATGGCACCACGATCAGAAGAACAATATGAGGCAATAAGGCAGGAAAAAAAAGAGCTGATAATGAATTCCGCTCTTCAACTTTTTGCAGAAAAGGGATACGAAAACTCAAGTATCAGTAACATAGCAAAAGCAGCATCCATTTCAAAAGGTTTAATGTACAATTATTTTGAGAGTAAAGAAGAATTGTTAATTGCAGTTATAAATCGGGGAATGGATGAGATGTTTGGAGATTTTGATCAAAACAATGATGGTATCCTTGAACCTGAAGAATTAGAATTCTTTATAAACAAAATGTTTGAGATTCTAAAAAAAGAAAGACGGTTTTGGAAACTCTACTTTCAAATTGCCCTACAACCTTCTGTTTTTAAATTTTTCGAACCGAAAATTGATGAAATATATCAATCAATGTTTAAAATGTTGGGTGTTTATTTCGAAAAAATGGGATACGAAAATCCTCAGGTTGAAATGTTACTGTTTGGAGCCATGTTAGACGGAGTAGGCATTGATTATGTTATGAAACCGGATTTATTCCCGGTTGATTTAATAAAAAATGAATTGATTGAACGATACTGTAGAGTTCATAAGCCGACCTAGTTCCTGCTTCCTGGTTACACAGTTGCAAGTTGGCTTAATATTAAATCTTCACCTCTTGTAACAAGCAACCAGTAGCATTTCCAGAAAGGTCAACAGAGCTAAACTTCAACAATACATTAAAAAACTTTATTTCAAATTGAGATTAAAAAAGTAAAAAAATGAAAAAGTTATTTGCACTTACAACAGGATTATTCGTTCTTTTAGCACTATCTGCACAAGATGCCAAAGAAATAGTGCGAAAAGCAGACGAAAAATTCCAGGGAGAAAAAACAAGTGAAAGTGTTATGACCATGAAGATTGTTCGTCCCACCTGGGAAAGAACCATCAGCCTAAAAAGCTGGACTTCAGGTAAAGATCTGGCACTAACACTGATTACCGATCCGGCAAAAGAAAAAGGTCAAACATTCCTTAAACGGGAAAATGAAATGTGGAGTTGGAATCCTACCATTCAACGAATGATAAAATTACCTCCTTCGATGATGTCGCAGGGCTGGATGGGTTCCGACTATACCAATGATGATATTCTTCGTGAATCCTCCATCGTAAAGGATTACTCACATTCTATTATTGGTAGTGAGACATTAGAAGGAAAAGATTGTTACAAGATAGAACTCATTCCTCATGAAGATGCTGCTGTAGTTTGGGGAAAAATCTTTATGTGGATCTCAAAGGAAGAATTCCTGCAGCTGAAAGTAGAATACTACGATGAGGATGAATACCTTGTTCGAACAATGTTGGGTAAAGACATCAAAAATTTTGATGGAAGAACATTACCATCCATCATGGAAATATTACCTGCTGATAAAGAAGGAAACAAAACAATTGTTACCGTTGATGACATGAAATTTAATAAACCTATCCCGGCTTCTTTCTTCTCTCAACAGAATATGAAACAAGTTCGTTAAAAACTTAAAAAAATACAGAGTTATGAATTTAATAACAATGGCATGGAAGAATCTCTGGAGGAGCCGATCCAGGACAATCATCACAGCCTCAGCCGTATTTTTTGCCGTTATCCTATCTGTTGGAATGACCTCCTTACAAGAAGGTACATACCAGAGTATGATAGACAATGTTGTAAAAATGTATTCAGGCTATATTCAAATTCAGGATACGAGTTTTTGGGAAAACAAAACCATCAACAACACACTGGAGGCAAATGATGAGCTGATAAACAAAATTAATTCGGTTGATGAAGTTTCACAAATCGTTCCCCGGTTAGAATCATTTACCTTGCTCTCATACAAGGATAAAACAAAGGGCGCTGCAATTATTGGTGTCGATCCCGAAAAAGAAAATGAGATGACAAACCTCTCTCACTGGCTTTATGAAGGTGAGTTCTTAAACCAAAATGATGATGGATTATTAATTACATACAACCTGGCAGAAAACCTTGAAGTTGGAATAGGAGACACATTAGTGCTTATTAGTCAGGGATATCATGGAGCAAGTGCAGCTGGATTATTTCCAGTACGTGGAATTTTAAAATTTGCAGCTCCACAGCTTAATAATCTAGGAGTATATGTTCCTCTTTCTATGACCCAGGAGTTCTTTTCCGCCAATAATAGACTTACTTCCCTGATTGTAATGGTAGATGACTATCAGACAGTAGAAAAGACGCAAAACAAGCTCCAAAATGTATTAAATGGCGATTACAATGTTATGTCGTGGGATGAGATGAATCCAGAAATTGTTCAGTTCATTGACAGTGACCGACAAGGTGGAATCGTTATGAAAGCAATTTTATATATCGTAATTGCTTTTGGTATTCTTGGGACAGTAATAATGATGATAGCTGAACGCCACCGCGAACTGGGTGTTATGATAGCAGTTGGAATGAAAAAAATAAGACTTATCATCATCCTCTTTTTTGAAACTCTTTTTATTGGTTTTATTGGCACACTTTCAGGTTTTCTTGTAAGTATACCAATAATTGCAGCATTCATTGAAAAACCGATACAATTACCTCCTGATATGGCAGAAATGTACGAACTCTATGGATTTGAACCTGTGTTTGCATTTAGTGGTGATCCGCAAATATTCATTAACCAGGTTATTGTAGTATTCCTAATCACTTTGGGTGTAGTTGTATACCCGATTTATACAATTGGCAAAATGAAAGTTATCAATGCTTTAAAGGCTTAACTATAAATATACTAATCATGTTAACATCAGTATCATGGAGAAATGTATGGCGAAGCAGAATACGTAGTATCGTTATAATTGCTGCCATTACATTAGGCGTGTTAGCAGGGATCTTTTCAATGGGTTTTTCTATTGGAATGATTGAGCAGCGAATTAACACAGCCATAAAAACAGAAACATCAAATATTCAACTTCATCATAAGAATTATATCTCTACAAATGAGATGGATTATATTATCCCGGATATTCAACAATTAAAAAATAAAATTGAACAAAAAAATTCAGTTTCAGCGGCAAGTAGCAGGCTTATCTCGCAAGCTATGATTACATCTGCAGAAACAGGTTCGGGAGTAAAACTGGTAGGTATAAATCCTGAAGATGAAGAAAAAGTAACCAATATTCATGAAAAAGTAATTGACGGTGCTTATCTTGAAGGAATAAAACGAAATCCTATCCTTATTGGACAGAAGCTTGCAGAAAAACTCAATGTAAAAATCCGTTCTAAAGTTGTTGTTACACTTCAACAAGCAGATGGAACAATGACAACAGGAGCTTTCCGGGTTGCTGGAATTTACAAAACATCAAACACAACCTACGATGAGTTAGTAGCATTTGTGAAATTCGAAGATCTTTCAAAAATAACTGGCATTAAAGAAGGAAGTGGTCATGAAATAGCCGTTTACCTAAATGAAAATGACATGACCAATCCCGTTAAGGAAGAATTAAAAAATGAATATCCTGACCTTGAAGTTCTTTCCTGGGGTGAGATTTTACCCGACCTTGGTTATATGAATGATTCAATGTCCAGCTACATGTACATATTTATCATTATAATTCTTGCGGCATTATTATTCGGTATTATTAATACCATGCTTATGGTTATTCTGGAAAGAGTTAAAGAATTGGGTATGCTCATGGCAATTGGCATGAATAAATTACGGGTATTTATGATGATTGTTCTGGAAACAATATTCTTATCAATAACCGGAGGGATATTAGGAGTTGGACTGGGAGTTGCCCTTACCAAATATGTTGGTAAAGTAGGTTTTAATATGTCTCAGTTTAGTGAAGGTTTGGAAACGTATGGATTTGAATCCAAAATTTATACAGAAATAGGTGTAGAGGAAGTTATAATTGTAACTGGTCTGGTCATCCTAACTGGATTTATTGCTTCATTATATCCGGCATACCGGGCATTAAAATTAAAACCCGCCGAAGCATTACGCACTGAATAATAACATTAAAAACATTAGTCATGAAAGTAATAGAAATTAAAAATCTACATAAAATTTATAACGATTCTGAAGTTAAGGTACATGCCGTACAGGGAATTGATATTGACTTTGAAGAAGGAGAATTTGCTGCAATAGTAGGTCCTTCAGGATCAGGAAAAACAACTTTTCTTAATATGCTGGGTGGTCTCGACAAACCAACAGAAGGTGAAATACGAGTTGGCAATACCAATGTTGGTGAACTTAACTCCTCACAATTAATTGATTTTCGCCTTAACAACATTGGTTTTGTTTTTCAGGCATACAATTTAATCCCGGTATTAACTGCTTTAGAGAATGTTGAATTTATTATGCAATTGCAGGGACAATCAAAAAAAGAAAGACGTAAAAGAGCCTCCGATTTACTAGAAGAAGTAGGACTTGGAGACAGGTTAGACAGTCGTCCATCAAAACTATCCGGAGGACAACAACAACGTGTTGCTGTTGCAAGGGCACTCGCCTCAAAGCCAAAATTTATTCTTGCAGATGAACCTACTGCAAACCTGGATTCAAAAACAACAGAAAATCTTCTGGACATTATGGAACGATTAAATGAGGAAGAGAACATCACCTTTATTTTTTCTACCCATGATGCAAGAGTTGTTAAAAAAGCCAGAAGAGTTATTACCATAGAAGATGGGAAAATACTGAAAGACGAAAGGAAATAAGTAGTACCAATCCTTCCAGGTTTTTGAAACCTGGAAGGATTTTAAAATAAATATCATGAAATCCCTTAAAATATTGATTCTCTCATCAATTTTTATTTCATTTTCACTTTGTTCTTCAGCTCAGGAAGAAAACAAAAAAACGTTTGAGAATATCAGCCTCAATGGATATGTTTCCAGCATGCAATCTGTTATGTTCGACACTCTAAAAAATATTTGGATAATAGATAACCTCATCCATAACCGCCTCAATTTTGATTGGTACGGAGACAATTTTAGTACCAGTATTCAGATGAGAAACAGGTTTATGTTTGGTGATCAGGTGAGATATAATTTGTACAATTATAAAGAAGGAATTGATACTGATCGTGGTTGGATAGATTTGTCATGGAGTTATAATAAAGCCAGCTCATTTCTTTTGAATTCAAACATAGATCGTGCATACTTAAAATACACAAAAAATAGTCTGGAAATTACAGCTGGTCGCCAACGTATTAACTGGGGTCAGGCTTTTGTCTGGAATCCAAATGATATTTTTAATGCATATTCATTTTTCGATTTTGATTACCCCGAAAGACCAGGAAGTGATGCCATCAGGATTCAGTATTATGCCGGTTATACCTCAAGTATTGAAGCAGCTATAAAAGTAGATAATAACGATAATGTTACCGCAGCATTTTTAGGTAGATTTAACAAATGGAATTATGACTTTCAATTCCTGGGAGGTATCATAGATAATTCTGATTGGGTAGGAGGATTAGGTTGGACAGGAAATATTAACAGTATAAGTTTTACAGGTGAAGCATCTTATATTCATCCCAAAAATAATTTCTCTGACACAACCGGAGTTTTTTTAATGACCATTGGAGGGGGTTATACATTCGAAAACTCGTTATATATACAGTTTGAAGCTTTGTATAGTGACTTTGACGCAACGGTTATAACCAATTTTCAGGAATTTTATAATCAACCATTAACCGTAAAAAATCTTGCGTTTACAGATTATTCTCTTTTTGCTCAGGTTACATATCCAATCACACCTTTGGTAAATGGTACTTTTTCAACCATCTATTATCCTAAGTTAAATGGCTATTTTATAGGCCCATCAATAGACTATTCGCTTGGAGATAATTTAGGATTTTCATTTTTTATTCAATCCTTTACAGGGAAATTTCCAGCACAAGGAGGAGCTGAACCTCAAAAACAAAGTTTTAATATGGGATTCCTCCGGTTTAAATACAACTTCTAAGGTTATAAGGTTTTGAGGGTTATGATTTTTATTTTCAAAAAAAAGCTATACTTTAGCCGCAATAATTAATAAACCCTATTGAAAATTCCTTTACTATTTTATAAATATTTAGATAGTGGGGAAATAATATGTTAGCCTTTCTTAATAATGGACCGTGGGAGAAACTATCATTCGCTGATTCAAGAAAAGGAACAATTACTTGCTAAACTAAAAAATCTAGAGATTGAAATAAAATCTTCTACTAATGATTTTTTTGAGGAAAACAGCAGCAACAGAAAATCTTCTACACAAAAAGATAATAATCCGAAAAACGAATTTGGTGTTTTAATAACGGATGAAAATTCTCAGAATCTATTAGTTTCAGATCCAGGCCTCTTTCAAGAAGAAAAAATATCTTACAACAATTCAGATAATAAGCAAGGAATTGTAAAGGCAGGAAATCCAGTTCGCTCAAAAGGTAGCCTAAATTACAAAGGCAAAACATATCATCTTGAATTTATTAAGACTCCTTTGTTAATTGACAATCAATTTTCAAAAATTCTAACATTAGTAAGAGATATCTCAACAAAATACATTTCAGAACAATCAGAAATCCAAGAACTTATTTTTAACACTTCCGATGATTTTGTTGTAATAAAAGATCTTAATCAAAAAATAATTATTGCAAATAAAGCCTACTTAGAAGCTATAGGCAGAAAAAATCTTAACGAGATTATTGGTTTACAAGAGCAAGATTTCATTAAGCATCACAAAAGTGAAAAAGAAGACTTGATAGCTCTAAAACTCAAAAAAGGGGAATCTATTGAGAGTGAAGGGGAATTTATACTAGGAGATGGTTCAACAATAGATACTCTGGTAAAAAGATTCCCTATTTATAACGGAGACGTATTAATCGCAACCGCAAGTATTTATCGTGATATTACCAGCCTTAAAAATGAACATCGAAAATTGTTAAGGAGCGAAGAAAAATACAGGATGATTATTGAAAACCAAGGAGAAGGTGCATGCATCTTGGATAGCTATGACAATTTCATTTTTGCAAATTCAGCGGCAGAAAAATTATTTGAAACAAAACGTCATGGCCTTATTGATCGTTCATTGAATGAGTTCTTAAAAGAACCCGATTACAACATAATTAAAAACAAATTCAACCGGACGGACACAGTACAGACTCAATCATTCGAATTCGAGATTATCAGCCTTAGAAACACAAAAAAATATGTACTCCTAACAATATCACCTTTTTTTAATGATAATGGCTATTTAGTAGGTTCATTTATCTTATTTAGGGATATTACAGAGCGAAGACAAATAGAAGACGAATTACTTAGATCTGAACTATCGCTCAAAGAAACCGTTGCTACCAAAGACAAATTCTTTTCAATAATTGCACATGACCTAAAAAATCCCTTTGGAAGTATCATGGGGTTTTCAGAGTTAATACTGAGAAAACTTAGTCCAACCAACCTGGATAAAATACAACATTATGCCAGGATTATCCATAGCGCATCAAAACATGGATTTGAATTATTAGAAAATCTCCTTGCCTGGTCCCGATCTCAAAATGGAACATTAAAATACAGTCCCAATAACATTTCCCTAAACGAAATAATAACCAACAACATTAATATTTTAAAGGAATCTGCAGAAAACAAACAACATAAAATAGAATATTTAAACCCAAAAGATTTTAATGTCTTTATTGATGAAGACATGATAAACACAGTGTTTAGGAATATATTGTCAAACGCTATAAAATATTCAAATCCCCTATCTACAATAACAATCTCAGCCAATAAAACAGATAACAGCTTTGTTGAAATAGCTGTTGAGGATAAAGGTGTAGGAATGAATAAGAAACACCTGGAACAGTTATTCAGTATTGATTCTAATAAATCTATACCAGGTACTAATGGAGAACAAGGAACCGGCTTAGGTTTAATTCTTTCTAAAGAATTTATCGAAAAAAATAAAGGTAATATTTGGGCAGAAAGTGCAATAGGAAAAGGAAGCACCTTCTACTTTACATTACCTCTTAGTAATTAAACCATGTTATTTATTTTGTAGCGCTTCCGCACCACCAACAATCTCAAGAATCTCGTTTGTAATACTTGCCTGTCTTGCCTTATTATAATTAAGTGATAAAGCTTTAATAAGTTCTGAAGCATTATCCGTTGCTTTGTGCATTGCTGTCATCCTTGCACCATGCTCAGCTGCATGAGAATCTAATAAAGTCTTGAAAAATTGTGTCCTTAAAGACTTAGGAATAAGTTCATGTACAATGGAATTCTCATCAGGTTCAAAAATATAATTAGTCTGAGTCTTCTCTATAGTACTTTTTTCGTCCTCATTTTCTTCCAAACTAGTAGGTAAAAAATTTTCAATTTGTAAAGATTGTGCTGCAGCATTAACAAATTGATTATAGATAATTTCTACCTTATCATATTTCCCAACAACAAAATCTTTCATTATTGAATTAACAACAGGAAGAATATTTTCATATTCTAAATTATCAAATAACCCAGATTGGTTTTCAAGCATTTTATATTTTTTCCCTTTGAAAAAATCAAATCCTTTTTTACCAATTGGAAGAATCTGAACCATATCTTTACCACCAATATAACGGTAATCTTCGTTAATGCGCCGTTCCGTTGCTTTAATAATATTTGCATTAAAAGCTCCACACAAACCCCTGTTTGAAGTTACAACTACAAGTAGAACTTTTTTAATTTCACGCTTATTACCATAAACATTATCGCTTCCTCTCTCGAGACTGCCACTAACATTGTCCAGAATTAATTTCAACTTTGTAGCATAAGGCCTCATCTGAATTATTGCATCCTGTGCCTTGCGCAATTTTGCAGCAGAAACCATTTTCATGGCACTTGTTATCTGCATTGTTGACTTTACAGAACTTATCCTGGATCGTATTTCTTTTAAATTAGCCATAATATTTACTATGGATTACGCTACATACTTAGAAGTTAATTCATTAGCTGCCTCTTCTAGAGTATTGGTTATTTCATCACTTAACTTTCCAGCTCTCAACTGTTCGAGTACATCCGGATATTTTAGCGATACATAATCAATGTATTCCGCCTCAAACTCCTTAATCTTTTCTATTGGTACTTTTTTAAGCAAGCCTTTTGAACCACAATAAATAATTACAATTTGTTTTTCAACAGAAAAAGGGCTGTATTGACCTTGCTTTAATATCTCAACATTTTTTGCTCCTTTATCAAGTATTGCAAGTGTAGCTGCATCGAGGTCCGAACCAAACTTAGCAAAAGCTTCTAACTCCCGGTATTGAGCCTGATCAAGTTTCAGTGTTCCTGCAATCTTCTTCATTGATTTTATCTGGGCATTACCTCCAACCCTTGATACTGAAATACCAACGTTGATGGCGGGCCTTATACCTGCATTGAATAAATTCGATTCAAGGAATATCTGCCCGTCAGTAATAGAAATAACATTTGTTGGAATGTAGGCAGAAACGTCCCCAGCTTGCGTCTCAATAATTGGCAGTGCGGTTAACGACCCTCCCCCCTTAACAATACTTTTTAATGATTCAGGCAGATCATTCATCTGTTTAGCAATGTCATCAGATGCAATAACTTTAGCTGCTCTTTCAAGTAAACGGGAGTGAAGATAAAAAATATCTCCGGGGTATGCTTCACGTCCTGGAGGACGCCTAAGAAGTAATGAAACTTCTCTATAAGCAACCGCTTGCTTCGATAAATCATCATAGATTATTAATGCAGGACGACCTGTATCTCGAAAAAACTCACCTATTGAAGCGCCTGCAAAAGGGGCATAAAATTGCATTGCTGCAGGATCAGAAGCCGTAGCAGTTACAATCACTGTATAAGGCAATGCTCCATATCTTTCGAGTGTATTATAAATATTTGCTACAGTAGAACCTTTTTGCCCGATTGCTACATAAACACAATAAACTGGTTCACCTTTATCGTAAAACTCCTTTTGATTGATAATTGTATCGATTGCAATAGCTGTCTTACCCGTTTGCCTGTCGCCGATAATAAGCTCTCTTTGTCCTCTACCAATCGGAATCATTGAGTCAATTGCTTTAATACCTGTCTGAAGTGGTTCGTTTACGGGTTGCCTAAAAATTACGCCTGGAGCTTTTCGCTCAAGAGGCATTTCGTATAATTTCCCACTAATTGGACCTCTGCCATCCAGGGGTTCTCCCAAGGTATTAATAATTCTTCCAACCAATCCTTCTCCCACATTTATTGAGGCAATTCTGTTTAATCTTTTTACCGAATCACCTTCTTTAATTCCTTCTGAAGAACCTAAAAGTACAGCGCCAACATTGTCTTCTTCCAGGTTGAGAACAATGCCTTTTACTCCATTTTCAAATTCAATTAATTCATTTGCACGAACTTTAGAAAGACCATAAATCCTGGCAATACCATCTCCAACTTGAAGAATAGTACCAACCTCTTCCAGGTTAACATCTGTAGTTATTCCTTCTATTTGTTTTTTTAATATTTCTGACACTTCAGAAGGTTTTATTCCTGCCATATCTTTATGAATAAAATATTTTTATAATCAAATTTACTATGCCCTGTTTACAAGGTTATATTTTATTTTATTTAATTGCATTTTCAAACTTGCGTTATACTGCACATCATCTATCTGGAGAATAAATCCTCCAATTATATCTTCATCTATATTTTCTGATAATTCAGTTGTACATTGATAACTTTCATTTATCTTGCTACTCAACTCATCTTTTATCTCTTTTGATATAGGAACTGCTGTAGTAATTAAAGCGGTTCGGATTCCTTTTTCTATTCTGCAATATTGCTGAACATTTAATAAGATTAGATTTAAAAAACTCTCTCTTTTATTTTCAAAGATTGTTTTTAAAAAACTAAGCGATACATCTGAAATATGATTTTTAAAGATTTCAGAAATAATTGATTCCTTTTTTGAAGTTTGAATAGTAGGGCTTTCTAATACAATTTTTAAAGGTACTGATTCTTCAAAAACCTGTAGTATAAGTTCTACATCCTTATTAGCTTCATCGACAAGATTTTTACTTTTTACAAGCGAGAAAAAGGCTTTTGCATAACGAACTGAAATCTGACTTTCGTTCATATCCTAATTTAATTTAATTTCGTCTACTAATTTTTTAACCATCTCGCTATGTTGCTCATCACTACTCAACTTTTGACGTAGGAGTTTTTCAGCTATCTCTACAGAGAATATGGCAATTTGTTGCCTGATATCATTCACCATTGAGGCTTTTTCTTTTTCAATCATCTCTTTTGCCTTTACCAGTATCAAGTCAGCCTGCTTAGATGCTTCTTCTTTTGCTTCAGCAATAAGTTTTTCTTTCATTTCTCTTGCTTCTTTCAAAAGAGTATCACGCTCTTGTTTCGCCATTGCTAAAATTTTCTCATTATTGGCTTCTAACTTTGCCATTTCTTTTTTAGCTTTCTCTGCTGCTTTTAAAGCTTTTTCTATTTTATCTTCTCTTTGACTTAAAGCATTTAAAATGGGCTTCCATGCAAATTTCCCAAGTATAAATAATAATGCCCCAAATACGATGAGCATCCAAAAAATTGTCCCTGCTTCAGGAGTAATAAATTGCATATCTTTTTGTTTTTAAATTAAAAAAACCAAAGGTCAACCAACCGTTGACCCGGTTCAAAAAATTAAAGTACTAATGCTAACAAGCTAATAATCACACCAAACAAAGCAACACCTTCAACAAGTGCCGCAGAAACGATCATATTCGAACGAATATCACCAGCAGCTTCTGGTTGACGGGCAATCGCATCCATTGCGTGACCACCAATTTGGCCAATACCAATACCTGCACCGATTGCAGCTAATCCAGCACCTATTGCAGCACCCATTTTAGCTAAACCAATTCCTGATGCAGCAGCTTGAAGTAGTACAAATAAACTTACCATAACGTGAATATTTAATTAAAAAACTAATGATGTTCTTCTATTGCCATTCCGAAAAACAATGCGGATAAAAATGTAAAAACATATGCCTGTATAAATGTCACTAATAATTCAAGTAACGACATAAAAATCTCAAAAAATATTGATAATGGAGCAACAGCAAAACCAAGAGCAGGTTTCATATCTCCAAAAATAAATATCAAACTTAAGAATCCCAGTGCAATGATGTGCCCTGCTGTTATATTAGCAAAAAGACGCACCATAAGAATTACAGGTTTTGTAATCACTCCAAAAAATTCTACCAGTGGCATTAATGGAATAGGAAATTTTAACCACCAAGGAACACCTGGCATATTAAAAATATGTGACCAATATTGTTTATTCCCAATAGCTGTTGTAATAACAAATGTGAAAAACGCTAAAACACCAGTTACAGCAATATTACCTGTCAAATTTGCACCTCCTGGAATAATGGGTATCAATCCAAGTATATTATTAAACCAAATAAAGAAAAACAGGGTTAAAAGGTACGGCATAAATGCATTATACCTCTCCCCAATAGATGGTTTTGCAACATCATCACGGATAAAAAGTATAATAGGTTCCAGTAAAGATTGAAGGCCTTTGGGTGCTGAATCAGGTTTATCTTTATATCGTTTTGCTATTCCTAAGAAAACAAAAAGTAAAATAATTACACCAAAAAATAAAGAAGCTACGTTCTTTGTAATGGATATATCAAAAGGCCTTATATAGTTACCTTGAGCATCAACTTCAACCACCTTATTTTCAAATTCACCATCAAGAGCTAATCGAAACATCGCTCCTTTTTTTTCAATATCTGAATGTCCATGCCCTAGTTTATTAGACATAAAACTAACAAGTCCAACATTCTTACTATATAGGATTACCGGCAAAGGAACAGTAATATGTTTTTCATTCCAGGTAAGAATATGCCATCCATACCCGTCCCCTATATGATCAAAAATAAAACTTCCGGGATCAAATCCCTTACTTTCCTCATTACTTTCATGGGTTGCAGTTTGCGTAGGGTGAGAACTCTCTTCATGCCCTGCTAACACATCATGTTGCCCTGAATGTTCTGCCTGATGTACCTCTTTATCAGATTTCTTATGTTCTTGTGGTTCCGATTCTAATGAAAAAACTGGGTTTATGATAAACGATACAAAAAGGAGAACAAAAGAGATACGTGTAATAAAATTATTAAATTTCATAAATTTCCATAAACGATGTAACCACTCTTATTTCTTATTAAAATTAATAAAAGTTTTTTCTAAAAAAGAAATTTTTACCTATTAATTTTTTGAAAATCTAAGAATCTCTTTTACTTCAAATACAGAAAATACTAAATATAAACTAAGGAAAATTATTGTGAAAGGTATAGCACCAGACTTGTTTAGAAAGATATATACTCCAAAAAAAATAAGGTAAATCAACAATTTAATTGGCAGGAAAAATAAAAATATTTTGTTGAATTTTTCGGGTGACTCAATGAATGTTTTATAAAAAACCAAAAGCAAAATGTACGTTACACAGATATTAAAAATTAATAATAAGGTGTAGATATTATTGTAATAGGACTTAAATAACAAAATAAATACGAATGCGGAAATAGAAAAAATTATAATTGAAAATATGGATAGACGTTTTAACAAAAAGGTGCTATAGCTTTTTATTGGTAGTGGAATCATTTAAATTTTAATAAATCTTTCACAGCGTAATATATAGCCAATATTACCCCAAGAAGCGAAAAAATAATAGTAAATAACGGGAATTTCATTCCAAAATAATTATCTGCTTTTATCCCACCAAAAACACCCAGTAGGATAACAACAACCATTTGAAAAGCTACACCCGAATATTTCGCGTAACTATTTAGCTTTTTCTTCTGAACCTCTTTGGGTGTTAATTCCTGTTGATTCATTACCAGACATATTACATGTTCCAGTAAATTTTGCTCCTGGTTCAATTGCTAACTTAGCAGTAATGATGTCACCTTTAATGTTAGAAGATTCTTTAAGGGATAAAAGTTCTCCAACCATAATTTTACCTTCAAGGCTTCCTTCAATATCGCTATTTTTGCAAGTAACTTCACCCGTTACTTTACCGGATTTTCCTATTACAACTTTACCTTTAGTTGAAATATTTCCAACCAATATTCCATCTAAACGGATATCAGTGCTTGAGACAATGTCTCCATTAATGGTAGTGCCATTACTAATTTTATTAAGAGCATTTACATCAACTTCAACAACTTTTGCCATAGTTTTTTTATTTAAAATATTTTAAGATCCTACAAACGTACGGATTTTTTTTTTGTATGTGTAAACAACACAGTGAAAATATATCGGAATTATGTTAAGAAAAACGAACAGAAATAGAATTATTTTAAAATCAACTTTGAATAATTTGATTTTAATATGCCCATTTCAAGTAAATAGATCCCCATGTGAATCCACCTCCAAAGGCTGATAGGATTAAATTATCCCCTTTCTTTAGTTTATCTTCCCATTCCCATAAACATAAAGGAATAGTAGCAGAAGTAGTATTCCCGTATCGTTCTATATTAATCATTACTTTCTCTTTCTCAAGCCCCATTCGTCTTGCTGTGGCCTCAATAATTCTCATGTTTGCCTGATGAGGAACAAGATAAGCGAGATCGTCTGCTGTAAGATTATGTTTTTCCATCATTTCCACAGAGACATCAGCCATATTGGAAACAGCAAATTTAAATACTGTCTGTCCTTCCTGATAAATATAATGTTCTCTTGCATCAACAGTTTCATGCGTAGGAGGTTTTAACGAACCTCCAGCTTTCATTTTCAAATGCTTTGCTCCAGAACCATCAACTTTAAGAATACTATCCATTACACCAACTTCTTCTTCTGTTGGTTCAATTAAAACGGCAACGGCAGCATCTCCAAATAAAGGACAAGTTGATCTATCTGTGTAATCAGTTATGGCAGACATTTTATCAGCTGCAACAACCAAAACTTTTTTATATTTTCCTGATTCAATAAAACCCGTTGCAGTTTCAAGTCCGAATAAAAATCCGGAGCAAGCAGCATTCAAATCAAAACTAAAAGCATTTTTAATTCCAGCTTTATCAGAAATTATATTTGCAGTAGCAGGGAAATGCATATCTGCTGTAACAGTCGTACAAATTACAACATCAATTTCATCAGGATTAAGGTTTTTCTTCTTTAGAAGTTTTTTTACAGCCTCAGCACCCATATCAGATGTAGCTTTGCCTTCTCCTTTTAAAATTCGCCTTTCTTTAATTCCAATCCGCTGCATTATCCATTCATCCGAAGTATCGACCATTTTACTGAGTTCGTCATTGGTCAATTTATACTCTGGTAAGAAAGCCTCTAATCCTGTTATTGCTGCCCTAAATTTACTCATTATTTAAAAGCTCTTTTTATTTTATCAAGAAGATTGGATTGTACAACCTCCCTTGTATGAAGAATCATATTTTTTATTGCCTTCTCATTGGAAACACCGTGCCCAATAATTACTGGTTTATTAACACCAAGCACAGGTGTTCCACCATAATTTTCAAAATTAAACTTTTCGAAAAAATCATCGGTTATATTTCTTTGTTTTATTAACCGATAAACACTTTCAGCTGTTTTAAGGATTACATTTCCAACAAATCCATCACAGACTACAACATCAACATTTTCGGAGAAAAAATCACTCCCTTCAACATTTCCAATAAAATTAAATTCTGTTGTATCTTTCATAGCCTGGAAAGTTGTTTTTGCTAAAAGATTTCCTTTTTCTTCTTCAGAACCAATATTTAGTAAACCTACTTTTGGTTTGTTTATATTCAATACATGTTCTGCATAAAGAGAACCTAAAATAGCATATTGATATAACACATCGGGTTTACAATCAGGATTTATACCCACATCTAATAAAAGAGTAGGTTTATCTGATAATCTTGGTATTGTTGCTGTTATGCTTGGACGTATAACACCCGGGATGGATTTTACAACTTGCATGGCGCCAACTAACATGGCCCCAGTATTTCCAGCACTGGCAAACGCATCTATTTTATCCTGGGATAAAAGGCCAAAACCCAAAACTATACTGGCATTGGTTTTTCTTGTAAATGCTTTTGCAGGATGCTCCCCCATACTAATTTTTTCTTCCGTATGGACGATCTCAAAAACAGCTGAATCGAAATTGTTTTCTTTACAAATACGTTCAGCATCAGCCGAATCACCAATTAATACCAATTTATCATCAGCACTAAGGTATTTAACAGCTTCTATTGAACCTTTTACAGTAACCTCAGGAGCGTAATCGCCACCGTGAATGTCGATGCCTATCCTCATAAAACCTTAAAATAGGTTATTGAATTAGGCCATTACTTCTTTCTCGATTGCTAACTTTCCTTTATAGTGACCACACTCTGGACAAACCCTGTGGTAAAGAATTGTTGTGTTACAATTCTGGCATTTAACTAACGTTGGAGCTATTGCTTTATCATGAGTCCTACGTTTGTCTCTTCTTTGTTTTGATGTCTTACGCTTTGGATGTGCCATTTTACAATCTTTTAATTATTCGATAAAAAATCCTTCAATTTGTCCCACCTGGGATCTATATTCTCTTTCTCCTCTGAAATTGAATGCTGTTCTATCTTTTTAAGCATTTCCTCATCACAAGTTGAGTTTCCATTTTCATCTTCTGGATGTATTTTTTTATATGGAAGACTCAAATTTATACTTTCATAGATATAATGCGACAAATCAATTTCATGTTCTTCAACAGGTATAACCATAACATCATCGTCATCTGTTAGTTCATTTCCAAACTTAACAAACAATTTTCCAAAATAATGGATATCCTGTTCAAATTCTTCGAGGCATAAATCGCAAGGAACTTTAACCCAACCATCTATTTCTACCTCAAATTCTAAAAAAGTAGCATGTTTAATAAGGATAACTTTTGACTTAAGATTTCCTTCTTTTATTTCAGAATAATCAAGCCCAACAAAAAAATCGTCCTTTATTTCAAAATCAAACTCATGCGAACCATCGCTTAAGCCCTTGAATTGGACGATATAATTATTATCCTTAGTCACAGCCCAAAATTTTAGCGCTGCAAAAGTATAAATTTATCTGAAACTAAAAAAATATCTTTTCTTCATCTTTGTTCGTTTGCAGAGTTTTAATAAAAACTGGTTAAAACCCCGGATTGAGTATTATAATTACTGTACATAGTAATACTTCGCTAACCTTTTAATATTTAATGAAAACAATATTTAAAAATATTTAATATAATATCTTCTTCATAATTAAGAATATAAAATTACTTTTGCAGGCTTAATTTTTAAATAGTATGGAACAGAATATTAGGAATATTGCCATTATTGCCCATGTTGACCATGGAAAAACTACTTTGGTTGACAAGATTTTGCACCAATGCAAATTATTCCGGGATAATGAAAATCCTGGAGATCTTATCATGGACAGTAATGATTTGGAGCGCGAGAGGGGGATAACTATTTTATCAAAAAATGTTTCTGTTGTTTATAAAGACATTAAAATAAATATTATAGATACACCTGGACACGCCGATTTTGGTGGAGAAGTAGAACGGGTCCTAAATATGGCAGACGGAGCACTTTTGTTGGTTGATGCTTTTGAAGGCCCCATGCCTCAAACACGATTTGTATTAAAAAAAGCTATAGAAATTGGTCTTAAACCAATTGTTGTCATCAATAAGGTTGATAAGCCTAATTGTAGGCCCGATGAAGTTCATGAATCTGTATTTGACCTTATGTTTGAATTAGAAGCAAATGAAGATCAGCTTGACTTCCCAACAGCATATGGCTCTGCAAAAAATGGATGGATGGGTGAAGATTGGAAAACAGAAACAGAAGATATTAGTTTCTTACTCGACACAATTATTAATACAATTCCAGCACCTATAAAAAGAGAAGGAACTCCACAAATGCTAATAACTTCATTAGAATATTCTGCATATGTTGGAAGGATAGCAATTGGAAGATTACACCGTGGAGAATTAAAAGAAGGTCAAAGAGTAGGTTTAGTAAAAAGAGATAAAACTCTTGTAAAAACCCAAATAAAAGAATTATACCTTTTTGAAGGCCTTGGAAAGAAAAAAGTTGAAAAAGCAGAATCTGGCGATATCTGTGCAATTGTTGGTCTGGAATCATTTGATATTGGAGATACCATAGCTGATATTGAAAATCCAGAGGCATTGCCAACAATAGCTATCGACGAACCAACGATGAGCATGTTATTCACTGTAAACGATTCTCCATTTTTTGGTAAAGAAGGTAAATTTGTTACTTCTCGTCATATATTTGAGCGACTGGAACGTGAACTTGAAAAAAACCTTGCCCTTCGGGTAGAAGAAACAAACTCAGCAGACTCATTTACAGTTTATGGAAGAGGTGTTTTACATTTATCTGTCTTAATTGAAACAATGCGTCGTGAGGGATATGAGCTTCAGGTTGGTCAGCCCCGGGTTATTATCAAAGAAATTGATGGCGTTAAAAACGAACCTATTGAGAATTTAACCATAGATGTTCCAGACGAAATTTCAGGTAAAGCCATAGAATTAGTTACCAAAAGGAAAGGCGAACTTCAATCTATGGAAAAAAAGGGTGAGAGGGTACAACTTGAATTTACAATTCCATCAAGAGGAATTATTGGCTTACGGAATCAAATTTTAACTGCCACTGCAGGAGAAGCGATAATGGCCCATCGATTTAAAGACTTTGAACCTTTTAAAGGCCCTATTGAAAAAAGACAAAATGGATCGTTAATCGCCATTGAAAAAGGTACTGCATATGCTTATGCATTGGATAAATTCCAGGACAGGGGAAAATTCTTTATCGAACCGCAGGAAGAAGTCTATGCCGGCCAGGTGGTTGGTGAAAATACACGTCCCGGGGACCTTGTGTTAAATGTTACTAAATCGAAAAAATTAACAAACATGAGAGCTTCAGGTTCAGACGATAAAGTACGCATTGCGCCGGCTATTAAGTTCAGTCTTGAAGAAGCATTAGAATATATACAGGAAGACGAATATGTTGAAGTAACACCAAAATCAATCAGGCTTCGTAAAATCCTGCTTGATGAGAACGAAAGGAAACGCCAGTCAAAAGCTTAATTATAAGGGGCTATTTCCGTTAAAATATATATCTTCGCAGCTTGAATTGAGTCAATATGAAGGGACAAGAAACAACAAATACAAAAGGTAGACTGAGAAGTTCGTATGTAACCTCTATCATAAGTATTTCATTGGTACTTTTCCTTATTGGTATGGTTGGATTACTTGTATTAAATGCAAAAAAAATATCTGACTATGTAAAAGAAAATATTGGCTTTTCGATAATTGTAAAAGAAGAAGTTAGTGAAATAGAAACTATCAGGCTCCAAAAATTACTTGATGCTAAAAAATATGTTAAATCAACAAAATATGTAACAAAAGAAGAGGCAGCAAGAGAATATACGGAGACCCTGGGTGAAAATTTTGTTGAATTTCTGGGATATAATCCCCTTCCTGTTTCTATCGATGTAAAACTATATGCTCAATATGCCAACAACGATAGTATAAAAAAAATCGAGGAAGACTTTAAAAATTATTCGATAATAAAAGAAGTAACCTACCAGGAATCGTTGGTCCATGCAGTAAATGAAAACATCAGAAAAATAAGTCTCATTATTCTTGTTTTTAGTTCTTTGCTGTTTTTTGTGTCTATTGTATTAATTAATAACACCATTCGATTATCCATCTATTCTAAACGATTTTTAATAAGGACTATGCAGTTAGTTGGTGCCTCCAGAAATTTTATCAGGAAACCATTCTTATTAAAAAGTTTCTTGCATGGAAGCTACGGAGCTCTTATATCCATACTTCTAATAAGTGGGTTGCTTTATTTATCAAGGAAAGAATACAGCGAAATTTTTATTATCGAAGGCCTTTATTCAATTATTATATTATTTGCAGGAATAATCTTGTTGGGAGTACTTATCACATTTATTTCCACTTATTTTGCAGTAAATAAATATTTGAATATCAAAAAAGACAACTTATATATTTAAGTAATGAAAAAAGAAAAAACGCAAAAAGTACAACAAAACAAAGCGGATTTTGCTATTGGCAAAAACAACTACAAATTACTTGTTATTGGATTTGTTATTATTATTATTGGATTTATGTTAATGGTTGGTGGAAAATCTGATGACCCAAATGTTTTTAGCGAAAAAATATTTAGTTGGAGACGTATTACACTAGCCCCTATAGTAGTTTTGTTTGGATTTATATTTGAAATCTGGGCAATAATGAAAAAACCTAAATCAGAAATCCAATAATCAGACTCTTATATGAACGCAATCGAAGCATTTTTATTAGGCCTTATTCAAGGGCTTACCGAATTTCTGCCAGTTAGCAGCAGTGGACATCTTGAATTAGGACAAGCAATTCTTGGTGTTGAAAATAAAGAGAACCTTACGTTTACTGTTGTTGTGCATGGTGCTACTGTTCTTAGTACAATTATCATTTTTTTAAGTGAATTGTTAAATTTAATTAAAGGATCCTTCAACCTTAAATGGAATGAAGAAAAACAATATGTCCTAAAGATCTTCATTTCAATGATCCCGGTTTTGATAATTGGTATGTTTTTTAAAGAAAAAGTTGAAAGCTTCTTTAACGGAAATATACGGTTTGTAGGTTCAATGCTTTTGATTACAGCCACTTTACTTACATTTTCAAATTATGCGAAGGACAGAAAAAAACCTGTAAGTTATTTGGATTCGCTAATTATTGGAATTGCTCAGGGACTTGCTGTATTGCCAGGAATATCAAGATCAGGCTCAACAATCTCAACAGGCCTTTTGCTTGGTATAAAAAGAGAAGACGTTGCAAAATTCTCTTTTTTGATGGTCCTCCTGCCAATTATTGGTGCAAACATATTGGATTTAAAGGACATGACTTCATCAGGCCAGGCAACATCAATTGATTTTGTTCCTTTACTAATAGGCTTTGTAACTGCTTTTATCTCAGGATTACTTGCCTGCAAATGGATGATTGCTATTGTAAAAAGAAGCAAACTTATTTATTTCGCAATATACTGCTTTATAATCGGTGTTATTGCTCTTATTGTTGGTTAAAAATAGATGGCAAACGAAATAAATTCGCTGGAAGATTTTATAAACGGAGTAGTATTAACAATTGACAAACCATATGAATGGTCTTCTTTTGATCTCGTAAAAAAGGTAAAATACAAACTTCAACGAAAATTAAAAGTTAAAAAGCTAAAAGTAGGCCATGCAGGCACACTTGATCCTTTGGCTACAGGTATGATGATAATTTGTACAGGAAAACAAACAAAAAACCTAAACCAATTTCAGGATCTTCCAAAAGAATATGTTGCAACACTTAAATTAGGAGAATCAACACCATCCTATGACTTGGAAACCGAAGTAGAAAAAACATACCCAACTGAACATATCACACTTGAATTAGTTAAAGAAACATTACAAAGATTTATTGGTGAGATAGATCAGGTTCCACCTCTCTTCTCAGCGAAAAAAATAGATGGTAAAAGAGCATATGAGTTTGCAAGAAAAGGAGAAGAAGCAGAATTAAAAGCAAACAAGATTACAATAACGAATATAGAAATTATAGAATTCTCTTTACCAGAGTTAACAATAAAAGTAACATGCAGTAAAGGAACGTATATTCGCTCCCTTGCTAAAGATATAGGTAATGCACTTCTTTCAGGAGCTTATTTATCAGCTCTAAAAAGAACAGCTATAGGAAGTTACAGAATTGAAGAATCAATGGATGTAAAAAAATTTGAAGAAATTGTAAATAATTTGTAACAATCCTGGGATCCTTACGTATAAGGGTACCCCTAATGTAGAATTATATAATATACAAATAAATATGAAATTATCCCAATACAAGTACAATTTGCCAGAGGACTTAATAGCAGAATTCCCTTCTAAAAACAGAGATGAGTCAAGATTGATGGTTGTTCATAAGGATTCTGGAAAAATCGAACACAAAATCTTTAAGGATGTAATAGATTATTTTGACGATGAAGATGTGATGGTGTTTAACAACACTAAAGTTTTTCCGGCTAGGTTGTATGGTAAAAAGGAAAAAACAGGCGCTGAAATAGAAGTGTTTTTGCTAAGGGAGTTAAATCAGGAACAACGTTTATGGGATGTTTTAGTTGATCCTGCCCGAAAAATCCGTATTGGCAACAAACTTTATTTTGGTGATAATGATCTGCTTGTTGCCGAAGTAATTGACAATACAACTTCAAGAGGAAGAACATTACGATTTCTTTTTGATGGATCGTATGATGAATTTAAGAAGACTCTTTACGGAATGGGAGAAACGCCCCTTCCAAAATTTATCAAAAGAGATGTTCAGCCAGAAGATAAAGAACGATATCAAACAATATTTGCAAAACATGAAGGGGCAGTTGCGGCCCCAACAGCAGGAATGCATTTTAGTAGAGAGCTATTAAAAAGATTAGAAATTAAAGGACTTAATTTTGCCGAAATAACACTTCATGTAGGATTAGGAAACTTCAGGACTGTAGATGTTGAAGATCTTACAAAGCACAAAATGGATTCTGAACAAATTATCATTCCAGAAAAAGCTGCAAATATTGTAAACGGGGCAAAAGAAAAGAAAAAACAAATTTGTGCCGTAGGAACTACTGTATTAAGGACCCTTGAAAGTTCTGTATCAACTGCAGGCGAATTAAAACCTTACGAAGGATGGACAAATAAATTTATTTTCCCTCCTTATGATTTTAGTGTCCCAACAGCAATGATTTCTAATTTTCATCTCCCCTTATCAACTTTATTGATGATGGTATCTGCATTTTCAGGTTATGATTTGCTTTTTGAAGCTTATAAATTAGCAATCAAAGAAAAATACAGGTTTGGTACTTATGGTGATGCAATGCTTATTATTTAAAAATACAGAATTTATATTTCAACCCTCAGTTATTAGCTGAGGGTTTTTTATTTCTTTTATCTTTGATGTATTTAAATCAATATACATATTAACAATGCCTATAATCCCTTCTATAATTAACTGGTTAACAATCAAAAGAGCCCATCAGCTCGATTTAATCAGGAAATATCCCTACGATGTTCAAAAAGAAGTTTTCTTCAAATTATTATCAAAAGCAAAAGACACAGAATGGGGCAAAAAATATAGATACGATGAAATCGACTCAATCAGAAAATTTCAGGAAAGAGTCCCCCTACAGACCTACGAAGATGTAAAACCATATATAACAAGGCTTAGAAAAGGGGAACAAAATATATTATGGCCCGGTGAAATTAAATGGTTTGCAAAATCATCAGGCACAACAAGTGATAAAAGTAAATTCATTCCGGTAAGTAAAGAAGCGTTAGAAGATTGCCACTTTAGAGGAGGAAAAGATGTTTTGGTAATCTATACACAAAACTATCCAGAAACAGGAATATTTAAGGGAAAAGGTTTGACCCTAGGAGGAAGTCATAAAATTGATAATTTTAGTAATCAGGCATATTTCGGTGATTTGTCAGCCATATTAATTGAAAACCTTCCTTTCTGGGTAGATTTTATCCGGACCCCAAGCCAGGAAGTTGCTCTCTTAGATAAATGGGAAGAAAAACTTGATAAAATAACAAAAGAAACCATAGAAGAAAATGTTACAAACATTGCAGGAGTCCCTTCATGGAACCTTGTTATGTTAAAACATATTCTTGAATTTACAGGAAAAAAAAATGTACTCGAATTATGGCCCAATATGGAATTATTTACTCATGGTGGGGTAAGTTTTATTCCTTATAAGGAACAATTCAAAAAAATAATCCCCTCTGATACCATGAATTATATGGAAACATACAATGCTTCAGAAGGATTTTTCGCTATCCAGGATGAGCCCAATAAAGATGATATGCTATTAATGCTTGATATGGGTATTTTCTACGAATTCATTCCAATGAGCGAATTTGAAAATGAGAACCCAAGTGTTTTAAGCATAAAAGATGTTGAAATCGGGAAAAATTATGCTTTAGTTATTTCTACAAATGCTGGCCTATGGCGATATATAATTGGCGATACAGTTAGATTTACCTCTCTCTTTCCACATAAAATAAAAATATCTGGGAGGACAAAACATTATATCAATGCTTTTGGAGAGGAAATAATCATAGATAATGCAGAAAAAGCTCTTAAAATAGCATGTGAAAAATCAGGAGCAGAAATAACGGATTACACAGCAGCCCCAATTTATTTTAGCGATGACTCAAAAGGATCACACGAATGGCTTATTGAATTTGCAAAACCCCCTTCAGATATAGAATATTTTACATCGATGCTTGATCATGCATTAATGTCCCTTAATTCTGATTATGAAGCGAAAAGATATAAAAACATCACACTTGAGAAACCTACAGTAAGACAAATAAAAAGTGGAATATTCTTTGAATGGCTCCACAAAAAAGGTAAAATCGGGGGCCAAAACAAAATTCCCCGATTATCAAACGACAGAAAAATTCTTGAAGAGATACTTTCAATTAATGATTCTATTTCTTAAAGAAATATTGTATATTAGTATTAAAACGATAGATTATGCATATTGCAGTTGCCGGTAATATTGGCTCAGGAAAAACTTCTTTAACAGAATTACTTTCAAAACATTACAAATGGGAACCACATTATGAAGATGCTGATGACAATCCGTATATCAATGATTTTTATGAAGATATGCAACGATGGTCTTTCAACCTTCAAATTTACTTTCTGAACATGCGTTTCAATCAGATGCTTGAAATTCGCAAATCAGGAAAAAACATTATACAGGACAGAACAATCTATGAAGATGCTTACATCTTTGCCCCAAACCTGCATTCAATGGGATTAATGTCTACCAGGGATTTTGAAAATTATTTCACCCTTTTTAATTTACTTAGTTCATTAATTCATCCACCAGATTTATTAATCTATTTACGTGCTTCTATACCAACTCTTGTAAATCAAATCCAAAAGAGAGGCCGTAAATACGAAAATACCATCCGTCTTGATTATCTAAAAAGACTTAACGAGAGGTATGAGGCATGGATTGAGTCTTATGCTATAAGTAAATTATTGGTTGTAGATGTTGATAATCTTAACTTTATTGATAAGCCCGAAGACTTAAGTACCGTAATAGATAAAGTTGATGCCCAAATTCATGGTTTATTTTAACATCAAATATGAATTGAGATAGCATTAATTTATAGGCCTTTGAACCTATCCCCTTTCTTATAGATTAACAAGGAATTGTTAAACAATCGATTAAGGTAGACAAATTTTCTTCATATAACCTTTTTAATATACTCCCGTATAAATGCTAATGGCTAATATGTGGCAATTTAGGCAACAGTTATAAGCAATAGAATTTAGTGCCTGTATTTCTTCTTTTTTTAATAGCATGCCACAACATTTTTATTGTTTTTTAAGATGGCTTATGTAATGTCAAAAAATAATTATTAGTTCTTTATGAAGAAAAAAATCCTCCTATTAATCCTATTAAATATTTTTATTTTTCATTCTCTCATTTTTTCACAAAAATCCTGGGATGGTGGAGCAGGAACAAGTAATTGGAATGATGCAGCCAACTGGTCTCCTGATGGAACCCCTCTTGTCTCGGAGGATGTTACCATTGGTTCCGGATATAACATTAATATTGACGCAGACGCTACCTGTGCCTCATTAACTTTAAGTAATAACAATACAAATACCCGTATTTTTCTATCATCAGGAATTCAATTATCAATTTCAGGAGACTTAGTATTTGGGACTCCTGATTCTGACAATGTTTCTCAAAAGATAAATATTGGTGACGGAAATTTATCCTGTTCTGGTATTACTATGCCAAATACCGGCAGTGACACAAGGAAAGACTCTTTAATCCTAAATAATGGAACAGTAAATATCTCCGGGGCATTTATCATGTCGGGCAATGGTGCCCGTAATTATATGGTAGTTACAGGGGACGGAATTATTAATATTTCAGGTGATTTCTATGGGGGTACTTTTTACAGAGGAGGTTCAACAGTAAACTACAATGGAACAGGAGACCAGGTAATAGCAAATTACAATTACAATAATCTTGGTGTAAGTAATGGGGGAATAAAAAGTTTACGAAATACAACACTGATTTATGACACATTATTGCTTGATAATGTAATTGAACTGAATTCAAATCTGTTAAGAATAACTAATTCAGGTACTATAACCGTTACAGGAGGTTATGATGCTTCTAAAATGATTGATTTTAAAAATGGAGGTACTTTTCGTAGAGATGGTAATAATGCTGCTTTATACCAGATGATTTATCCCTTAGGTGTTGGCAGTGAGTATTCTCCTCTTGAAATTACTTCTTTATCAGGAACAATTGGCAGTGGATACATTCAAATAAGCCTCTCTGATAATAATCATCCTTTAACATCAGGTACAGATAACGAAATAACGAAATATTGGGATATTGCTACTTCCAATATTACAATTACAGATATTCAAGGAAGTCTTACTTATAATGATTCTGATGTTGCAGTTCCAATCAATGAATCCAATTTAACTATGGTTGGTAGATTGTTTGGTTCCAGTTGGCAAACCAATGAAACTGGTACAGGTTACGATCATTCTACAAACCAGATTGTACTAAATGGAGCCGCGCCTTCTCTTGATGGTGCATGGACCCTAGGAGAAAGCTCAGCTTGTTTTGATGGTAGTATTCCTGATAAATTTACTGTCAACAATGGAAATTGGAACTCCACCTCAACCTGGAACAATGGAACGCTTCCCTCAAGTACGGATGATGTTGCTATCTTACACACTGTTACACTTAATACTGGGGCAACTGTCAATAGCTTGAAAATAACAAAAGCGGCTTCCCTAAATTTGTATAACCAGGATATCACCGTAACAACCACCACAGAAATATATGGAAATCTTATTGATAACAATAATAGTGGGACAAATACTTTTACTGGCAATCTTATTGTTTTTCCCGAGGGCTCATTTACAACCAATAACATCTCCCCTTTCATTTTTGAAGGAGGAATTACCAACAATGGAACATTTGCTATTACTAATGGTAGTACCACTATTTCTTTTAACACTAACTCACAGGTTATTGAAGGGGATTCATCAATAATACTTAATGGAGTAATAACAATAGCATCGGGCATTTCAATTACCAATCAGAATACTGAAAATACTGATGGCTTGTTAATAAATGGAATTATTAATGGAGCAGACTTAACCTCTCAATTTATCAATGAAGGATTTCTTACAATAGGAAACGCTTCTGGGCCTATGAGCACAACCGGTGTTTTTGATGCTTCAGCAACAGGAAATACGGTGACATACAATCGAAATGGTGATCAAACTATTACCAGTGCAACTTATTATGATCTTGTTTTAGATGGGACAAACACAAAATCTTTACAAAACGATATTGATGTCAATAACAATTTAACAGTTAATTCAACACTGTATTTAGGAACAGTGGCAAGTAATATAAATGTAACAGGGAATGTTTCAATTGATGGAATTTTAAGTTTTTACAGGTATCAGGATCAAACCTTATCAATCTCCGGAGATCTTGCAGGGACAGGAGAATTACGTCCTGATGGGCGAAACAACACTCACTCCATCAATTTAGGCGGAGAAAATAATACAATATCTACATATACAAACTACGGAGATAATACAAGCATTATTTATAACAGAATCGGGGATCAACAAATATTTTCATCTTTAAACTATAGAAGGTTAGTAAGTGCAGGTTCCGGTAACAAAACATTAAATGGAGATATTTCTGTTGCCAGTGTTGTCTCTATAGATGGTGGTACGTTACAATTAAACTCAAACACATTAATCACAAGTGATTCCGTAAATATAGCAGCAGGAGCTGGAATAGAAATAAACGATAATGCATCATTATTAATCGCTAATAATAACATTATAACAAATAACGGAACATTTTCAATTGTTGGTTCAGAGGGAAATCCAGCTATCGTTTCAATCAATGGTTCGGGCACGTATTATTATAATCAAACAGGTGCAACAGCAGAAATAAACGCACAATATTACCAGTTTGATAACCTAAATAATGGGTTAAATATCTCTGGAGGGAGTATTAATTCTACAAATAATTTAAGCAATGGTTCCTTTTCGAATGGAACAGGTAATCAAAGTATTAACATCACAGGAATAGATCTTTCTGGATTATCAAGTGTGTCTGATATTGTATTTAATGCTGGACCAACTTATAATGTTAGCAGAACATCAGGTACTGGAACTATCAATTTCGAAGATGCTAGTGGTGATCTTTCCGGCGAACACTATGATGAAGATAATGGAAATCCCGGAAGTTTAATCAACTGGACATACCCGGGTTCTACCTACTATTCTACAGGAAACGTTTCGGCTGGTTTAACCACCAGCTGGACCAGTAATCCCGATGGTACCGGCGCTAATCCAGCGAGTGTAACAGATGGCTTAGCCACTTTAATTGTACAAGATGGACATACAGTAACTGTAGACAACAACGGCGATATCGATGTGTTAAACCTACAAATAGGTGAAGGGACAACAGGAATATTCCGTATTGGCACAGATGCAACACAACGAACTGCAACAATTCGTGAAAAATTAGAGGTAAAAGATGGGGCTATCATAAATGCTGGTTCTCCTGGTTCTCCTGCTCATGAATTAATATTATATGGAAATGTAAAAAACGAAGGAACTATCAATTTAAAGACCACTTCTTCAAATGTTGTCAATACAGAGGTATATGGTGAGATGGTATTTAATGGAACTACCTCTCCTACTTTTAATGATATTACCTTTAATAACGGATGTTTTGCTACTGCAAATGTTTCTCTGGATATTAATGGGAATGTATTTATTGAAGACAATGCAACTTTCAATGATGGCGGCTTATCTCATACAGTAGCAGGTAATTGGTCGGTTACCGGCAATGGCAATTACGATGCAACAGGAACCATTGTTTTTGATGGCCTCGTAAATACAATAAACGATAATCCATCAGCCTCATCGGTAAGTTTTAACAACATAACTTTTATGGGCGGAGGGGTTGGTTCAATACAGGAAAATACAACTGTAAATGGAGACATCCTGGTAACAAATAGCACCGTAGCCTCAATTGCAAATTATACAATTACAGTATTGGGTAATTTAACCATTGACCCTAATTCTACATACTCACAAACAGCAAATACAACAGACTTTGCCAGCACTACCGCACAAAGCTTAAACCTGACAGGTAATGCATCTTTCTATAATTTAAGTTTTAATAATGGAGGTGTTACAGCAAAAACCATAAACGGTGATTTTACAGCCACAGGAAGAGTAAATATTTACAACGGCTCTACTGTTGAAGGTTCAGGAGATTATACTATAAGTGGAGGATTAAGAATAGATGGTACATGTAATTTTTCGGGTTCGGTAACCCTTTTAGGAAATTATTTAACAACCTATGATGCAGGAAATACACTAACTTTAGGTTCTGCTGAACTAATAATTGATGGATATGTGTCGTTAGGCTACAGTTCTCCGGCTACGGCACTTACAGCCAATGTCAACAACAATGTTACAATAAAAAATGGTTATCTGATAGTCAATAATAATACGCAATTAATTGGTCAGCCTGGCAATACATTTAAAATTGATGCGAGCAAATCTCTCTACGTCAGAGGAACAGATAATTTCCCGACAGGCTTTGGTACATACGAGATTGATCCAGCTGCCTGGATCCGATACGATGCTTCATTTGATCAGGTAGTGAGAGGAAATCTTACATACGGTCATATCGAAATTGATGGCAATGCAAGAAAAACAGTTGATGGTCCTTTGGATATAGATGGTAATATAGACCTGAACCTCTCAAGTATTTTTGATCTCCAAAACTTTTCACATACATTTTCAGGCACATATTTATTTAATAGCACAAACAGTTCGATTGATGGTCTGTTGGCAACCTTTACATTCGATGCCAGCGATGCAAACCAATATATCTATGCCAGTGGAAACGGATCTTATACATTTAACAACCTTGCATTTACACAAACCGGGGCCACAGCAGATCGTACTAAATATTTTTACAATGACTGTGATATCAACATAAATAACGATCTTACAATTTCTAACATTGGGGGCACTTCTTCGGTTCTTCTTATTGTCGACCTAAATGAAAATGGAATCGGGGGCACACCAAACGATATGAATCTCGGTGCTTATTGCCAAATTAATACAGATGCTGTTGATTTTGGTGTTAGTGTCACCGATAATTTTACCGGCTCAAAAAGTCTAAATACAAACAGTACCATTTATTATAATTTAGACGAACCCCAAACTATAGCAGACGGATTTACTTATGGAAACATAACTTTTTACGAAGAAGATAAAACTGCACGTGGAGCTCTTGACATTGATGGAAACATCTCACGCACAGGTGCCACCGTATTCTATGATGGGGGATTTACCCATACGGTAGCAGGAAATTGGTTATTAAATAGTTCAAATTACTATACCCAGGCTTCAGCAACAGGAACAATTATTTTTGATGGGGCTGATCAGGATATCAATGGCGTTAATTTCAATAACATTTCAATCGCTAATTCAGGAACAGCCAGTATAGTCAACAATCTTATAGTTTTCGGAGATTTGTCAGTCAATGCCGGTGCTAATATCGACGTATCCACAAGAAATATCGATTTAAGTGGAGATCTGACAATCCTGGGGAATGGATTATTTACCCAAACCACAGGAACCACTACGTTTAATGGATTAGATACACAAATAATAACATCCAATGCCAATAGTTATTTGGGTCGTTTTTATATTGATAAACCCAATACAACAGGATTACAAAATGTTAATGTTTTAAGTGAACTTCATGTATATGGTAATACCATTATTGGCGAAGATGCAGGGGTTCTGGATATATCCAATCAGGATGTCTATTTCTCAGGATATCTTTATGTTAATGCAAATACTGTAGAATCAGATCCTTCCTTTATAGCAACAGGGAGCAACGTTATTTTTGATGGCTCTGATGCCCAATATATCAGAAATTATAATATACACCCTTTTGTGTTCAATAACGTTCAGTTTACCGGGGCAGGAGATAAAACATTAGGCGTTCAGGGCGGTGGTTCTGATATTATGGAAGTCAATGGTAATTTTGATATTAGTGGATCAACAGTTGTAGCAACAGATGGTGGTGGTATAGATATTTATGTGAGGGGAGACTGGGAAAATACCGGAACCTTCCAACATAACAACAACCACACTGTGTTTTTTGACGGCATAAACGACCAAAATATCAGTTCATCGGGTTTTTGGAATGTTGATTTTGGCGGCACTAATGAAAAGATCCTTCAAGGGAATATTTCTGTTTATTCGAATTTATTTATCTCATCCGATACATTAAATGCAAACAATAACAATATCAGTATAGACGGAAACTGGGATAACACATCAGCGAGTGGATTTTTCATCCCGGGAACAGGAAAAGTAACTTTTAACGGAGGGTATGCCTATATATACACAGGTACAACATCTGGGCCAATAGATGGAAAAGGTTTCTATAACATTGAAATAAATAAAAATTCCGCATCTGCATATCTTGCAGGTGATTTGGATATTGAAAACGATTTTACCCTTACAACAGGTACTTTTATTACTTACGAATACGATATCTGGCTTGGCGGAAACTTCACCAATAATGGTACATTTTACAATAACAATACCAGTAGTGTACTAACACTTGATGCGACAGGTGGCACAAAATTACTTGATCCAAATGATACTTACTTCAGGGGAATTGTTGTAGATGCTCCCGGAGCTACGTATTCGGTTCAAAGTGATTTCAATTTCAGGTATGCCGATATGGATCTAAATGCAGGAACACTTGTTTTAAACGGAAATGCATTAACTGTAGCAAGTAGCAGCATCGCTATCAATATTAACGGGGGAACGCTTCAGGTAGATTCTGCCTCAACAGTTGAATTTACAGGTAATAATGATACGATTTACCTGAATTCCGGGGAATTAATCCTTGTTGGAAGCATTAGCAAACCTGCGGTTCTAAAAAGAAACTCCGGGAGATTTTTTGTGAATCAAATTGGTGGCACCATGCACGCAAAATATTACACCATCCAAAACGGTAATTTTACTGTTTCCGGAGGAACTATTGATGGAACAAACAATTTCAGCAATGGAACTTTTGCAGGAGGTGGAGGAACCTCGTATTTAGATCTTACAGGGCTTAATTTTTCTGATTTTACAGTTGATAATGTAATTTTTAATTCTGGACCAACTTACAATATTTCCCGTACATCAGGCACAGGGGCTGTTACATTTCAGGATGCATCTGGAGCTTTGGCCGGAGAAAACTATGATAAGGACGACAGCGATCCGGGTACCCTTATTGAATGGGTATTCCCATCCGGATTCTTTTGGGATGGAGGTGCCGGGACTGATAATTGGCACGATGCAAATAACTGGTCATCGAACACTGTTCCAACATCCACCGATATAGTCTATTTAAATCATGATTTTTTAGGAGGTGCCTATACCATACGTATTACTTCTGATAATGCAGTTGCCCAAAGAGTTATTATGGATGATCAGGGGGGCAGCAATCTCGAACTTATTCTAGAGAATGGATACGACCTAGATGTTGAAGAACATGTGCAAATCGGGGCTAATTCCATTTTAACACAAACAGATAATAACTCTGTTATTTACGTAGGTAAGAACTGGACAAACCTCGGTACTTTAAATCACGGTAACTCAACTATCTATTTTGACGGACCAGTTGGAAATTATATCATTTCAAGTGGAGGCACTGGGGCTGGAAAATCTTTCTACAATGTTATTATCGATGCAACAGATGCCACATACAGCCTCGGAAATGCAACCAACATCGAAAACGATATTACAATAACTAATGGTACTTTTAATCTGGCTTCCGGCAGTTATGACTTGAAGATAGGTGGCGACTGGTATCTTGACCAGCTTAATGGTGCTACCTTTTCAGCTTCAACAGCAGATATTATCTTCGCCGGGGCAGACCAATCAATTTATAATGGAACTTTCTACAATTTTATTGTTGCAGGAACCGGTACAAAGACTGTAACATCGAATATTGTTGTTGATAATGACCTGACCATTGAGTCGAGCGCAACGCTGGACGGATTAGAAAACACAATTCATGTTGCAGACGATTGGTTTAACAATGGAGGTACCCTGGCACAAACTGGCTTAGGAACCATACTATTTAATGGAACAGGAGGACAAAATATTGATATAGGCTCAGATGTAACTACGTTCCATAACATCAGCTTTATGAACGCTGGAGGAAAAACTTTCTACAACAACTCCAATGTAACAGGTTCATTAATGATTAATGGAGGAAGTGGTGTTGTTAATGCTGATACATTTTTAATTACAGGTGTAGGCTCAAACAACGAATTTAATTGTTTTGATGATTTTGAATTGAGGGGTGAAAATAATTTTCCCCAGGGATTTGAGGACATCTCCTTTGCGAATACAAGCACAGTAACTTACCAATCTGATACAGTTCAGCATATTTATCCAACCACGTATGGAAACCTTAGGTTACGCAGATTAGACACAGGAAACACAGTAAAAATAGCAGACGGGGATTTGGAAATAACAGGATCATTATACCTGAATAGCGATTCCAGTACAACCTTCGATGTAAGCAATGATATTTATGTCACTCTAACCGGATCAATATCAATAGTTCCCGGTAGCGATATCGACTGGGGAACTGGTACTTCTACGCTTGAACATATTGGAGGATATTGGAATATAGATGCAGATATCACTGATTTTAACAACCTAATTCTAAATGGATCCGATGATAAATACATGCAAGGTGACCTGATAATTACCGGTGATCTTATAGTAAAAGATAACATCGATTTACGCATGTACCAAACAACAGGCCGTGAAGATTATCATACAATTACAAGTGACGGTACCGGTTCATTTACCCTTGAAAGTGCTGGCCGAGTAATAAATTGTACACCAGCTTCTGTTGCTGACGCTATTCCTGAGGGATTCTCTTCTTATGATCTGCATGAAAATAGTTCATATTATCTCTACAGTCCGTTTGGAGTCGACCAGACTCTATACACAGGTAACTCTATACAATATGGTTCTTTATATTTTGTAGAAGATAAAAATGTAACTTCTGATGGTATTGCTGACATTGATGTAAATGGAGAACTGGATTTTAATAATTCAACTTATTTTGATAACGGAAAAAATATAAAAGTAGCAGGGGCAAATGTAATCCTTACTTATTATATTCCTTCCGACCCATCTATCATGCTAACACTTGATGGATTAGTAGACCAATACCTGAGAGATGATCAAGAAGATGATTTATTGTTGGGAGCAATAACCTTATCAGGCTCCGGAACAAAAAGAATCGGAGATTGGAATGATGAGATTACAATTGATGGTGATTTATTAATCAATTCAGGAGTAACAACAACCAGCTATCTTGATATTGAATTTAACGGAGAAAACTGGACAAACAATGGTATATTTTCCCATTTATCAAATAGAACTGTCACTTTTAATGGAGCAAGCGATCAGACCATTGATCCGGGAGAAATCCATTCGTCCAATTATTTCAGGAATCTGGACTTTACAAATACATCAACCAAAACTTTTATTAATAATGGTGCTGATATCAATGGGAATTTTACCCTTACTTCAGGAACGGTTGATATTGGTTCACTTGCTTACACCATTAGTGGACAGGTAACCGATTCAACAGGAGGGACACTTATTAGCAGCAATGCAGATATTACATTTGACGGGGGAAACCAGGATATAATTACCCCTCCCTTTGAAGCAAATAACATTACAATTAGCAATTATGGAACAAAACGTTTGTTTTCTGATTGGACAATTGGCGGGGATCTTATAATTAATGTCGGCACATATTTAAACACTTCGGATAATGTTATCCCAACCTATTATAATATCAATATTGGCGGAGACTGGACAAACTACGGAACTTTTGTTGACAATACATCCTTGGTTACGTTTAATGGTTCTGCATCACCGGTAAATATTACCAGCGGGGGTTCTGACTTCTATGATGTTAATTTCAATCCCGGAGCAGCTGTTTCATATTACTTACAATCCCCTTCAACAAGGATTGCACGAACAATGACTGTAGGTTCTGACGCAGAATTAAACCTCAACTCAAAAGAACTTATCCTGGGAAGTAGTATCAGTTCAGGAAAAACATATGATGTCAGTGGAAGTATCAATATAAACGAGAATGCATTCTTGAAGTTCAACAACAGAACATCACAAAGTGTAATGAATGTTAGTGGTTCATTATCAATTGTTGGGTCAGATGCTTCCAATATCGCTACAATTACCCGGGAAACAACCGGAATTACAGGAAGCGAAACGCAGATTAATGTTCTGTCAGGTGGTACAATTGCAGCAAATTATTATTTGATTGAGCATTTACAGGATGCAGGGATGAACCTTGAACCCGGTTCAGTGCTTGATGCAACAAACAACTTCTCGAATGGTACATGGTCAAATATTCGGGATGCAGCAAATGTAAGGTACTTAACACTGGAATCAGATTATACTGGGGGAGATATTTCAAACATTACATTTAATTTCTCAGGTACGCCAACAGAAGGAACACACTTTAATGTAATAAGAGAAATTGCTGCTACACCAATCACTTTTGACGTTGTGGGAGGTAACCTGGGAAGTTATAAATACGAAGATGATGATGAAGCTTCTGCATCTGCAACAACGGGTTTGCTGAAGTGGCCACCAATAACAGAAACCAACTGGACAGGTGCAATTAGTTCTGATTGGCATAATGATGGGAACTGGGATAATGGCATCCCTACTGCAACCCTTGATGCTATCATTCCTGACCGTGCAAATGATCCGATAATTTCTAATGGAGATGCAGAGTGTAAAAATCTTATCATTTCTAATGGAACCTTGTTGCTTGATAACAACAGGAACCTGACAACAACAGGTGATGTAAGCATCGGTACAGGCACGAGTGTCGGGATTCTTTCGGTAAATACGTCAAACAGTTTATTAACTGTAGGCGGCCTTTGGTCAAGAGGTGTTAGTGGTGTATTCCTGCATGGTAATGGAACTGTTGTATTTAACTCAGGTGCAGGTTCAACAACCATTGACCCAAGAACTTCAGATTTCTATAACGTAGTATTCGATAATTCACTTACAACGTTTTATATTTCTGGCTCAACAATAAATTTCAAAGGAAAATTTGAAATTTTAAATGGAACTGTAACTCCTTCAACAAATAATTACAATTACAATTTTGAAGGAAATTATACAATCTCTGGCGGAACATTTACTCCAAACCAAGGTGGAGTTACCAATGGAACAATTACACTTTCTTCTTCTTCAGATCAGACAATAACAAACGGTATTTTCTACAATCTTGAAGTATCTGGTAGTGGTAATAAAACCTGTGAAGGTACTATTACGATAAATGGAACAACAACCATTAATTCTACCTTGGAGGCATCTTCTGGATGTAATATAGATTTCAATGGAAACATGGAGATATCGTCTACAGGAAAATTTATTGATGGAGACGAAACACATACATTCTCAGGACAAAGCTGGACTGATAATGGAACATATTCTGGATTTGGTACTGTTATTTTTGATAGAACTGAAAACAATCAAAACCTTTATAAAGGATCATTCTATAATTTAATTGTTAATTGCCAGGGTGTAATATTCTACTTGAGAGACAGTGTCACCATCAATAATGACTTAACCATTCGTGAAGGAATTAACTATGCGAACCTGCTTAGCAATGTATTTACAAATCCAGATGAATCAGGAACATTTACCCTGGAAGATAATGAGAGGTTGTATGTATATGGTGCATCAAATTTCCCTAAAGGGTTTGGTTTGTATGATTTAGAAACATCCAGTACTACCTATTATTATGGAACTACAGATCAGGACGTGACAGGGGTTTCTTATGGAAATTTATACTTTAACGAGGCTAATACAAAAACACTTAAAGGGGATGTGACAGTTAAAGGAAACTTAATTTTTAATACCTCTACGGTAGATGTAAGTCCAAACTTTTATACATTAACTATTGCAGGAACATGGAACAATAACAGCACCGGTAGCTTTATCTGTAGAAATGGAGAGGTTGTATTTAACGGAGATGCCAATCAGTATATAGCCTTTGGAGCTTCAAATGTAAATGAATTCTATAACCTCACAGTAAACAAATCTGCCGGGTATGCCAATGCAGCTAACAATACCACAAATGATTTTATCATTAAGAATAAATTAAAAGTTACCAATGGACAGTTTCATGCTAATGGCAGGATTATTTATTTAAGTGGAGATTTAGAAGCATCAGGAAACGGTACTTTATACTCAAATTCCGGAACTTATTATCTAAATAAAACTTCAGGTTCTGCAAACATCACTACAAATAATTCTTCAATTCTGAATATGACTATCAACAGTAGTGGAGGTGCAACTTATACTGCTTTAGATGACATTGATCTGGTTGGTGATTTCAACCTCGTTTCTGGTACTTTTGATGGAAACGGTAACGATATCAACCTTGGGAACGGGACAACAGATATTGTAACGATTTCCGGCAATTATATTGTTGGAGATGGTGGTAGCCTGGGGCTAGGAAATGGAACAACATTAACTGTTGAACCAGCGGGTAGCATTGAAGTTGTTGGAAGCCTCTCAACAATTGCCCGCGTAACAAATAACAACTCTGGCGGAAGGTATAATTTTATAGTAAACGGAACTATCGCCGCTAAATATTATATGTTCGAGTATATGGCAAGTGGAGGTATTTATTTAACCAATACTTCAACAATAGATCCTGCGAACAACTTTAGCTTTGGGACATTCTCAAGGGGTACCAGTTCCGGGCAGTTGCTTAGGATTGAAAACACACAAAGTTTTGTTGATCCAAACTATATTGAAGAAGTTACCTTCCCGATTAACCCGGGAGGAAGTGCTTCGAATGTCACTAAAAATATTACTTCAACAGGAACCTTAGAATTTTATAATTCTACAGGAATCTTTGCCGGCGAAGATTATGATAATGATCCAGCAGACCTGATAATGTGGACAGGCCCGATTGAACTTACATGGAATGGTTCGGTTAGCACAGATTGGAATGACTCATTAAACTGGACTGCCAGTTACGGCCCGCCTATAGTGCCGACAGGAGCAGAGAATGTTTATATCGCTGTTGCCAGCAATCAGCCAATACTTACTACTTATGGTGCAATAACAGCAAATCTGGAGATTATGGCGGGGGCTTCAATAACAATCAATACTCCTGCTGATGGAGGCCTTTCTGATTTAGATGTCAATGGTGATATTACAATAAAAGGTTCTTTACGATTAATGTCCAGTGATGATATTATGACTGTTGAAGGAAGCTGGACCAGGGCAACAACAGGAGCCATTATCATGAATGGTAATATTACTTTTGATGGTACAGGAGGCTCAAAAGTTATTGATTGTAGGGGTGTAGCATTCAACGATCTTACAATTTCAGGAACAAGTCAATATCAGTTGGGATATGCAACAACAATAAAAAATGACCTTGTTATCGAAAGTGGGGCTACATTTGATGTTTCAACCTCAAATTATGCGCTTACTGTTAAGGGCGACTGGATAAACAATGGAACGTTCTTATCACATACAGGGAAAGTCACCTTAAACTCAACTGCTGATCCAAGGACAATAACCAGCGGGGGATCGAGATTCTATGATGTTGATATTAATGCCCCGGGAATAACCTATCAACTTTTAGATGATATGGGGCTAAACAGGAACCTGAATATTATTGACGGTACATTAGACCTAAATAATTATAAGTTGCAGAATGGAGATGGTTCAGGTACAGATAACCTTACCATAACCGGAACCTTGTTGGTAAACGACAATTCATCTGTTGAGATGGGCAATAGCGCAAGGTTGAGCGTAAACTCAGGAGGTACTCTTAGTTTAGTAGGTACAGATGCTTCCAACAGGGCCAAAGTTACCGGACAGAGTGGAGGGCGATATTCATTGGATGTGAACAGTGGGGCAAATCTACTTGCTTCTTATTACGAAATAGAATATACAGATGCTAATGGCTTATATGTCCATAATGGAGCAACTGTAGATTCACTATATAATCTTTCAGAAGGTGTTTTCTCATACGGAAATCCGGGAAGTGGCTCTTTCATTACCCTACAACATGAAATGGGGTATAATGATACAATCAGGAATGTGATTTTTAATACAGGGCCAGTATATAATGTCACAAGGACATCGGGTACTTCAGAATATCATTTCCAGGATGCTGCCGGCTCTTTGGGCGATTATGAATTTGAAAATGACATAAGTGCTCCCGATCCAAGTAGTGGATTGTTGTACTGGCCATACAAAAATACATATGTGTGGACAGGTGCTATCGACTCAGACTGGCACAATACCGGTAACTGGGCGAGCAATGCTATACCGGATACATCAAAATCTGCCTTGATTCTGTCAACTGCTCCTAATTTCCCCGAGATAACAGCAGATACAGCAGTAGCGAAAAAGGTGACAGTTAAATCAGGGGCACAACTTACGATGGGTAGAAACATCACAATAATAGAAGACTTATTCTATGGAGGTTCTATTACTGCTGTTGGCTCACCGATAATTACTGTTGGCGAAAACTGGCAGGATGATGAAGGAAGTTTTACACCAGGAAACTCAACAGTAAAACTTAATACCCAGTCAGATTCAAAAGACATTGTTCTAAGCGATGGTTCTTTTTATAACCTGGAAATAGATGCATCAGGTTATACATATCATCAAACATCAGAACTGGTAATTGAGAATGACTTAATAATAACAAATGGAACTTTTGATCTAAATGGTTTTGATATCAATATTGGAGGAGGCATAAACAATAATGGGACTTTCAGTATTGGGACACAAAAAGTAACTTTCAATGGAACTTCAGGTACGCATTCCATTAATTCTGGTAGTGCAACATTCTATAATGTTGAGATAAACAGTAGCACAGGAGCTGCAACTTATTTGCTCAGTGGCGATATGGATATCAGCAACAATTACACGTTAACAAAAGGAACTTTTGGTCTGTCACCAGATGGAGGGACAAATAACTATACACTTTCAATTGGAAAACGATGGTATAATGTTTCTGGTACTTTCAATGCCAATGCTGGGGAGATATTGGTTGGAGAGAACTGGATTGCTGCAGGAATTGCTGTGTTTAATGCAGGGACAAGTACAGTTACACTGAATGCCGCTTCTGGAACAAGAACCGTTTATCCGAGGAACAATGCGTTCTACAACCTTACAATAGATGGTAATGCTACATTCAGGCTTTCGAGCAATCTCGATGTCGATAATAATTTGACTATAAATACAGGTAACCTGGATGCTGCTACAGCACCATCGTATAATATTTTTGTCGGAGGAAACTGGGAAAACAACAGTTCTTTTGAGCCACGGGCAGGTAGGGTGACTTTTGATGGAGTTAACCAGTCGATAACAAAATCAACTCCCGAGGTATTTTATAATTTTACTTTCTCTGGAGACAGCCTTACCCTTAACAATGAGATAGATATTTCCAATATATTTACGTTATCATCGGGTAATATCAATACTTTAACAAATAAGATTGTTCTTGGAACAAGCACATCAAATACCGGGACATTAGATTATACTGCAGGGGCAATTACCGGAAAATTTGAGAGATGGTTAAATGCTATTGAGACAGATTACCTGTATCCACTTGGAACATCAACAACAAATAATTCTGCAACAATACGATTTATAACATCGCTTACAGCAGGTTCGTTGATTGGGGAATTTAATACAACAAATCCCGGAAATTCGGGCTTGCCACTCAATGATGGAGTAACCCACGTTGAAGATGTATTTACAGATGGTTTCTGGAGATTTACAGCCCAGAATTCTTTAACACCGTCAAACTATAATGTTTCATTGAATGGGGATGGGTTTAGCAGTCATGCGATTGTTCCGGTAACACGTGTCTTAAAAAGAACAGATGGAGGGAACTGGGGAGTAGACGGAAATCATTCAAATTCATCTGGAACAGAATGCTATCGTAATGGAATGAGTGGCATTTCCACTACATATACCGATTTTTGTTTGGGTGTAGTAACTTGTAATGGGGGGACTGTTGGCAGCAATGCAACTGTATGTGAAGGGGACGACCTTGTTCCATTTAATAGCAGCGTATCTCCAAATGGAGGGATTAATTATACGTATACATGGCAATATTCAATAACCATGAGCGCAGTACCGGGCGATACAAACTGGACAGATATCACGGGTTCAAATTCGCTTACATTAGATTATGGTACGATAACAGAAGATACCAAATTTGTAAGAAAAGCCGAAGCAACAGGTTGTTCAACAAAATATTCAAATGAAATAACAATTCAGGCAGAACCTGTTCCTGATTCAGGAATAATTTATAGAACACCGAATGAATAATTGGAAAATATTATTATTTATTTTATACAAGCAAATAAGTATATTTAAAACAAAGTATAATAAATAGTATATCCTTCAATTTTATCTATTTTAGCCTAAAATTTTAGGTTATGTTTAATAAAGAGATATACATTAAAAGGCGAAAGAAACTAGCAGAATCCATAAATAGTGGGATTATACTTATCCCCGGGAATACAGAACTCCCGATGAATTATACGGATAATGCATTTCATTTTAGACAAGACAGTAACTTTCTGTATTTCTTTGGCATAGATCAGCCTAATCTCATTGGTTTTATTGATACAGAAAGTGGCGAGGAAATCGTTTTTGGCAATGAAGCTGATATGGAAGATATCATCTGGATTGGTATGCAGGAAACCATTGCTAAAAAAGCTGAAAAGATTGGAATAAAAAAAGTTTTACCCTATAACGATGTAATAAAATACATTAACAATTCAAAAAGTATTCAACGAACTATTCATTTTCTTCCACCTTATCCAGCTGATAGAAAAATAGCATTAGGCAAATGGTTAAGTATTTCTGTTAATGAAATAGATAATCATGTATCGATTGATTTGATAAAAGCTGTTGCAGCACAACGGGAGATAAAATCGGCAGAAGAAATCGAAGAGATGGATAGTACAATGTCTAATATAACCTATGAGATGTACTCTGCCGCCATGAGAATGGCAAATGAAGGCAAAACAGAATATGAAATTGCAGGTACAATGGAAGGAATTGCTTTGCAAAACAACGTCCAGCTTGCATACCCTATAATATGTTCTGTACGTGGAGAAATTCTACACAACCATCTTCATGATAATACATTAAAAAAAGACCAGTTACTTATAATTGATGCTGGTGCAGAATCAAAAATGCATTATGCTACAGATATAACACGAACATTTCCTGTAAATCGAAAATTTACGCCTAAACAAAAAGATATTTATGAGATTGTACTTGCCGCACAACTCTATTCAATTGAAAATATAAAACCAGGTATTCCCTATTTTGATATTCATATAAATACCTGTAAAATAATTGCTGAAGGTTTAAAGAATCTTGGTTTCATCACAGGAAACATTGATGATATTGTATCAGAAGGGGCACATGCAATGTTTATGCCTCATGGTCTCGGGCATATGATTGGACTAGATGTTCATGATATGGAAGATCTTGGTGAAGATAATTTTGCCTATGATGATACAATTAAGCGAAGCAGTCAGTTTGGTACAGCCTATCTGAGACTAGGAAAAAAACTAAAAGAAGGATATGTTTTAACTGTAGAACCCGGTATATATTTTATTCCCCAACTAATTAAAAAATGGAAAGCAGAGAACAAGTTCACCGATTTTATAAATTATTCAAAACTTGAAGATTATTTTGATTTTGGTGGAGTTCGAATTGAAGACAATATAGCTGTTACGTCAGATGGCTCAAAAGTTATTGGTAAACCAATTCCAAAAACAGTTGAAGAAATCGAAAATCAATAAAAAAATCCCGGAAAGATTAACCTCACCGGGATCTCTGAATGATCATCCAGACTATTAGGCTTAGTTAGCGGTGGATCTTTACACCTCTAACATACATCTAAAAAAGCCAATCGTCTGGATATTTTTACGATTCCCTGTGAAATAGGTTCGGATTTTAATTACTGTATATTTTTTAAAATCAAAAATCCTGTTTATTTTCTATACAAAATCTTAATACTTAACCCTTTTGATGCTGTCCAACCTTCCTTATCTGTTACATTCATAAAAAAATGATAATCTCCTTCGTCATAAATACCGTCCTCATCACCTGTTTCCAAATTAATTTCAAAAGAGGTTTCATATCTCGTTTGACCCTCTGGCAAATCAAAACTCTGTATTAATAACAAAGGATTAACAGGATCTTTAACGTCATCGAGACTACATTCTGTAACTTCTGTACTATGTGAATGATGATCAAAATTATTATGAATATCTATACTGAATGCAGTAACTGAGCCTAATTCTACATTATCAGTAAATAAGGCTTTAATCGTGAAAGCTTCTCCAAAATACAAAGTATCACAATTAGTTGGGAAAGCTTCTTCAAAACTCAAATCAATTTCTGGAGTTTGGTCGTCCACTTTTTCATCTGTACAGGATAAAACAAAAAATAATAAAAGAATATATATATATAAAAATCTGATTTTCATGACAATAAAAAATTTAATGTGTACTAATAATTTTTAAAGGCTGTCTAAAAAGAAATATTCACGATAACTTCACTAAGTTTCTTATCCAACTTTAGCCCATTCAAGAATAAAGTCATGGTATTAGAAACTTACCAGGAGAATTTTATACTTCTTAGACAACCTTTTTTTCTAAAAAAAAATTCTAGAGTACTCTCCGTTGATTAATAGTTTATTTTTATCGGATAGTGATCTGAAAACGCCCAGTTTGCACCATAAGCATCTTTGCATTTAACAACAATATAATAATCAGATGTTTGCCAGGATATATCCCCGGTGATATCTTTTGGAGTAATATTATTATCCTGGCTTGCACCTACCTCAATATTTGCAGAAAAAGTATACGAATCTCCTTCCTCAAAGTCATGTGTATGAAGTAGTGTAATTGTATTTGTAGCATCGACCTCAGAATCTTCTAAATTCTGATCTGCTCTCACCAATCCGATATACAATCCTCCTAATTTCTGATTATCTGTAATTGTTCCTGAGATACTTATAACATCTCCATCAGCAAAAATTTGATTTTCATTTGGAGCAGATGTAACGGAAACTTCAGGAGCTACAGAATCTGTTGGATATGTAACATAAAGATCATCTTCAACTTCCGTTTGATAGCCTTCCATATCAGTTACAATAAAATGAAAATGATAGGAACCAGTATCTGCATCACTCGGGATATCGATGTGTTTGTGGAATGTTGTGTTCTTAAGTCCTGAAAATTCAGTAAATATTGAATCATAAACCCATCCTTCTTCTTCTGATTCTTCAAGATGTATCTCTATCTCAACCGTAGATATAGTTCCTGCTGCTACAACCTCTGCTTCAACATGCAGATCGCTGTTTAGATAACCTGTTTTACTGTCTTCCAAACCGAGTTCAAAGTCACTTATCGTTGGTTTATCTGTTTCTTCTTTGTCGCATGACACTAAAAAAGAACTTATAATAAATATAATACTTGCTATATAAAATTGTGTTTTCATCTATTTAATTTTTTGATGGTTAGATGGAACTTCCTATGAAATAAAAATTATGATTGTGTGTGTTAAATCATCATTATTTTTCATGGTAATCTCACCTTATTTTAATTGATTATTTATTTTTTAAAGTTCCCTGAAAAAGGCATTGAAATATTAATGACATAATTTCTACCAGGCTCAGGAACATTAATTAACCTGTAATAACTTGTATGGTTATAATACTTTGTATTTAAAAAATTTTGGACTTGAATTGATAATGAAATTTTTTGGTGTTTAAAAAGTATATCCGTTCCAATACCTAAATTAACTATTTTATATCCGTCAGTTTTTATCTCAGGGGGAACAATTCTATTCTGCCCCATAACAATTTTATAGTCAACAGATAAATAATTATTGGAAAAGAATCCTTTATCGGCAGGTATAAATTTCGCATTTAGTAATGCTGACGCAGGTGGAGAAAAAGGCAATGTAAAACCTCTCTTCGCACCCGATAACTGTTCAGAATAAACATATTCACCAATTAATCCAACTTGTAGAAATTTTAATATATCGTAATGCGTATGTATTTCCCCACCAAAACGAAAAACTTCACTTTGAGTATAATAATACACCTGGTTGCCATTTCCATATAGATTATCGTGTTCTGAACTTGGATTCAAATAAATATAATTCGGAAAATAATTTACGAAAGGAGTAAATCCAATTGCAAAAGTTTTAGTTTTCAATTCAACCCCTGCATCAAATTGATAAGAAATCTCAGGAGAAAGATCAGGATCACCAACTTCATAACTAAAATGATGGTAATTAACTCCATTAGCTCCCAATTCTTTTGCAATGGGCATTCTAAAACTTTTCCCAAAATTAAATTTGAATGCTAAATTATTTGAATTGTAGTTATACCCTAACGACCATGAAATATTGGAGAAATTTAGCTCAGAATCCTCAGCCCGTTGTAAATATTCATATGTTGTATCACTATCAAATACAACCGGTGAAGAAAACCAATCTGAATAACTTTCCATTGCAAGATGTCCATAATCATAACGTAAACCAGCTTGTAACAAACTTTTATCAGAGAATTTATGTTTCGCATAAATAAATCCACCTGTCTTTAATTGCTTAAAAGCAGGAATAATAAATCCTCTTCCATCAATGCTATTATCCTGGTATTCAGTATTCATTCCAACTACAATAGTTGAATTATAATTATTTGTGTATTCTACCTTTGCATTTGCCGAATAAATATACTTATCGAACAGTCGCTCCAGATCAGATGAGAAAGTAAGGGTATCAGGAAAAGTTGCCGGCATGTATCCATGTTGAACATATTTACTAACCTCTTCCCTAAAATTTCGCTGAAATCCAATTTCTGATTCAAAACGAAAATTATCCTTCCTCCACTCATTTTTATTGATAAGCTTTATATGTTTTACTTTTTGATAAGGATATTGAATATCTCGATCAGACTTATCATGAAGTTCAGTATCTACACCTCTTGGTTCAAGTCCATGTGCATTTGCAAAAAATCCATACTTATTGTCGAGAATACTGAAATAAGTTCTATTTGAAAATTGCTTTCCAACATATCCAAAAGATAAATGCAAACCATGTTCTTTACCAGCGGTATTTCTCAACCTATTTTTATAAAGTGGAGCCCTATAGGAATAAATATCAATACTATCGGTAGGAACCCTATAATCTGCAAAATCTTGAACTGTTCCACGGATTGTATAAAATATTTTATTCTTCCTGGCATAAAGGAATACTGAGGAACCCAGAAGATTATTGTTGCTTTTTCCTATTACATCAATTGAACCTCCAAATGAATTCATTGTAGGAATTTCGATCTGTTTTAAATCTACAACACCAGCAATGGCATCTGAACCATACATAAGAGAGGCTGGCCCTTTAAGAACCTCAACACGATCGACAGAAAACTGGTCTATTTCCAATCCATGATCTGCCCCCCACTGTTGTCCTTCATGTTTCACACCATTTTCTACAACAACAATTCTGTTAAATCCTAATCCACGAATAACAGGTTTCGACTGTCCGGAACCTATATCAATAGTAGTTACTCCAGGAAGTCTTTCTAACGATTTCATCAAACTACCGCCCAAATTTTGTCGCAGATAATTTTCATTAACCACTTCAATATTTAGTGATTCTTCGTTTTTTCGAATTTCTGTATAACTGTCTGTTATAACAACCTCTTGAAGTGTCTTTAATTCAGGTTCTAAATTAACTGTAACATCTATATTTTCATTGATAGATATTTTTTCTTCATATTTTCTATAGCCCAGAAAAGAGATCTGAAGCAAATAATTTCCTGCTTCGAGGTTATCAAACTTAAATCTACCGAGTCTATCAGATACTGTTATTTCTTTATCAAAATTCAATATAACTGTTGCTCCGGGAAGTGGATCATTTTTTTCATCCAATATCACTCCGGAGAATACAATCATATTTTGACCATTCACCATATTTGGAATAATCCAAAATATGGCAATAGCCAAGATAATATTCTTCATATTAGAATACTTTTTAAGTCCAAAAATTTAAATTGAAAAATTGTATGTGAATTGTTCAGGCAAAAGGTGGTGCCCGGGAGGATTTCTTTTCTCTTTTTATTGTTCTATAACCAGAATGGATATAAAAATTATTTATTCCTATAAAGTTGAGACTATTTGAAGACTGGGTATAATCTTGAGGTAAATCCTTGTAGGTGAAGGTATAATCTGCAATAACACAATGACTTTTTTCATCATCACCATGAAATGTATATTTGCCTTTATCATCCAGAATACAACAATGTGATTCATCATGTGAGTGATGCAATAAAACATGGTAAGACTGATATGAAACCGGGATGATGAAAACCAGGAATAAAAAATATGCTATATTTTTGTTTTTATGCGGCATCATTTTAAAATAGCTCCTCGTCCACCTTTTGTTCTAATTAGAATTAAATACGAAAGTAACAAAGTAATAATTAAAATGTTTTATTCTCACACAAAAACTGAAATCTAAATTTTAATCTTGCCAAATAAAAAACTAATTGTAATTTTGGCACCTCATTGGTTTCTAAGTAGAATTAAAAGGGAAAGTTGTGAAAATCAACTACAGTTCCCGCTGCTGTGAATCCCGCTACTGGATTTAGCATCATGTCACTCTTAAAGTTTTAAGGGGAAGGCGCTAAAAACAGGGGTAAGTCAGAAGACCTGCCAATGAAATATAGGTTTTGCAGCCTGCGGAGAACGGGTAGCTAATCAATACGATGATTCATTGGCTTTTCTAATATATCGTATGCTGCAAAATCCTAAATGTAACAAATACAATTGCGGCAACGATGAAAAATTCAAAAATAAGTACTCATTTTAGTTTCCTATCAATATTGATAGCAGAAGTCGCTTTCAGCAGGTTACTTCTTTATCTGCTAAATTTCACTTCATTAATTACAATCGTATTTATTATTGTTTTTGTAGTTATTCCGGACAATTTCTCTAGTCCAACTCATTTATCAAAACGCATAATATCAAATATTAACAATAAATCAATAGTATATGAAAAAACTCTACTTTAGTTTAATTAGTTTATTTTGTGCTACGTTTTTTCTTGCAGCGCAAGATATATCATCATTTGAAAGCCTTGGGCTAAGTGATAATTCCTATTGGAACGGGATTACAAGTTCTTATGGTTCATATGTATCAGAAATAACAGACTCTATTTTTACTTTTGAAAATCACTTTAGCCGCACCGATTATGGTTATGGCCTATCCGAATCATGGAGTGGCTTTTCTTATTCAAGTTCAGGAAATGATTCTACTTCTGGCTACACAAATGATTACAGCGCAATAACAGCATCAGGTGCTTTCGAATCCGATAATTATGCTGTTTATTATACAGGAAGCAGTAAAGATACTGTTTGGTTATGCCAAACCATGAAACTCGATTCTGTGTTTATCACAAATGCTACGTATCCTTACCTTTCCATGAAAGACGGAGATTCTTTTGCTAAAAAATTTGGAGGGGATACTGGTAACGATGAAGACTGGTTCATGCTTACTATCCGAGGTATCAAAGACGGTGTTGCTACAGATACCATTGAATTTTACCTGGCAGATTTTAGATCTGAAAACAATGAAGAAGACTATATCATTGATGAATGGACAAAAGTTGATTTATCAGTACTTGACAGTGTTGATATGTTAGAATTCAGTTTGTCATCCTCAGATATTGGAGATTGGGGAATGAATACTCCGGGATATTTTTGTCTTGATAATTTAAGCGGAGCTGATTTTGAAGAATTAACTTATACATCCGGTGAGTATTGGAATGGAAAATCTGCATTGATAGGTACTTATCCTTCAACTTTTACAGATGGTATTGCTACTTTCCCAAATACCTACACAGTTAGTGATTATGGATATGGAATTTCCGGATCATGGAGTGGTTTTGTTTACTCAAGCATGACAGACAATAGCACTGCAGGTTACTCAAACCAATACAGCGCTTACCCTGCCACGGGTGCCGATAATTCTTCTACCTATGCTGTTTGTTACAACAGTTATTCAGATACTATTTCCCTTTCTTCTGCAACAACATTGACCGGGGCATATTTCACAAATGGCACTTATCCGTATCTATCAATGAGAGATGGTGACTCCTTTGCAAAAAAATTCGGCGGTGAAGATGGAACAGAAGCTGATTGGTTTAAACTTTCGATCGTAGGGCTCAATGAGGGAACTGTTACAGATACAGTAGATTTTTATTTAGCTGATTTCCGATCTGATAATAGCGATGAAGACTACATTGTTGATGAATGGGAATGGGTTGATTTTTCTGATTTAGGTAATGTTGACAAAATTGTTTTCAGTTTATCTTCATCTGATAATGGAGATTGGGGAATGAATACACCCTCTTACTTTTGTATGGACAACCTAAACGGAACAGTTCCAACAGGTATAGAAACTCTAACTTTGAATACTGATAACTTTAAGGTTTATCCAAATCCATTTGCTTCAAGAATTACAATTCAAGGAACGGAAAATATCCAAAATATCAGGATATATGATATTTCTGGTAAAATGGTTGAAAGTATTCAGGTAGCAGGTTCCAGAACTGAACTTGAGCTTTCACTCGATAACTTAAAATCAGGATTATTATTTATCCAGATTGAAACCTCAAAAGATACGCTAATCAAAAAGGTAATAAAACAATAAGTAAAATTTAAATATCAATCGAGTATTTTTCAGTTACAATAACCTGACTTCTGGCAATTTATTGCTGTTTCAACCAAAGCCAGGAGTCAGGGTTGTAACAAAATAAATATCATTAAATTTTAAACATTGAAGAAACTAGTTTATATATTCATTTTTTTCTACACAACAACCATAACTATTTATGCTCAGTATGCTCCTGCAGCAGGGGAAGAAGGCTCATCAGCAATTCATAAGGACAGTTCAATATTTATTGGGTGGGCTGTAAGTTGTGAAGTAGAAAGAGGTTATGTAAAACTATCTGATACAACGTTTACTTACGAAGAAAATAACAGGGCTGCCTATGGAAATGACACAAATGCAATTGCTAAAGCCGATGGAAAATTAATTAGCCTGGGAGATAATGGAAAAGCAGTCTTAACTTTTGAATATCCGATAATAAACGGAGAAGGTGCAGATTTTGCAGTTTTTGAAAACAGTTTTAAATCCCAGGAATCACCTTATAACTATTTCCTTGAACTTGCTTTTGTTGAAGTTAGTAGTGATGGCGTGCATTTTGTAAGATTTCCTTCCACTTCTGAAACCCAAACCACATCACAAATCGAAACATTTGGTCAGCTTGACCCAACTCAGATTCATAACCTGGCAGGAAAATATATCGTTAATTACGGAACTCCTTTTGATTTGGACGATCTGCAGGACAGTACCGAAATCGACTTACAAAATATCACCCATATAAAAATTATTGATGTTGTAGGCTCAATAGATCCTGAATATGCTAGTTACGATGCTCTAGGAGATATTATTAATGATCCCTATCCTACCCCATTTGCAAGTTGTGGATTTGACCTGGATGCTGTAGGAGTAATTCATTCATCCAACGAACAAACCAGTTCAATTACAGAAACAAAAACTAATGACCTGAAGATTTTCCCAAATCCCATACAATCTGGTCAGGCTCTAACGATCAAATTAGTATCTCAAAATCAATTAGGAAAACAGCTATCAATCAATTTTTATGATTTAACTGGAAAACTAATTCATAACACATCCACAAATTATCAGGAAGAAATAAGTATTAATATGCCTAATTTTGTCCGAGGAATATATTTTGTAGAAATACCTGAACTATCAGTGATTACAAAAATAATTGTAGGAAACTAATCAGGATAATTGGGCGAAGAAAAGATTTGAAAAAATACGTTTTACTTATATTATTTATTACCCTCCTGGGGAATGTTTCTTTTTCTCAGGGAATAAAAGATTCGATCTTTTACATCCAGCAGGCACAAGTTACGGCCGAAAAACTGTTTAAGAAAGAAGAAGCTGGAATGAAGGAGACAAAGGTTGATACTTTAATTCTACTGGAAAAGGTAAACCTTTCTCTATCAGAACTTATATCAGAAAACACACCTATTTTCATAAAAAATAATGGTAGGGGTGCGTTGGCAACTGCATCTTTTAGGGGAACAGCATCTTCGCACACACAAGTAAACTGGAATGGAATCAATCTTAATTCTCCTATGGCAGGAATGGTAGATTTTTCCTTAATCCCTGTTTATGTAATTGATGATATGAACCTCAAACACGGAACGGCATCTATTTCAGATCAAAGTGGCGGATTAGGTGGTTCTATCAATCTAAACAACTCTGTAGATTGGAGTAACACATTCCATTTAAAATACCTGCAGGGAGTGGGTAGCTATAATTCGTATGATGAATTCTTAAAGTTTGGTTTCGGAAATAATAAATTACAGGTAAAATCCCGTATTTACCACAACTATTCTAAAAACGATTTTACATATATCAACAGAGGAATTGGAAATATTGACCCAATTACCGGTGAAATCACAAATCCTCTTGATACAAACGATAATGCTGATTATAAAAAATATGGCCTCTTACAGGAACTTTATTACAGGCCCAATGAAATAAATATAGTATCAATAAAATACTGGGGCCAATTTGCAAAAAGAACGATACCACGGGCAACCAGCTATGAAGGTCCGGATAATTCCAATCTTAACAGACAAAAGGATATTGACCATAAAATTGTTGCGGACTGGAAACGATTTGGAGAAAACAATAAATTGATTGTGCGCTCAGCCTGGTCAGGAAAACAACTGGATTATACTTTGAATAATAATGTTAACGGATATGGCATTATTCCAGCCATCTATTCAACCAGTACGCAAAGTAGTTTCCTGAATTTCGTTTCCTATAATTATGATTTTAATCCCGACTTTTCCATTGAAACAAGCTTTAATGCTAATTTTCATGATGTAGCGTCTGAAGATACGGTTAAAAAAACCGGATATGAAAAAGAACGGACTGAACTATCTTCTTTCTTAGCTTTAAGAAAGAGTTTCTTTGAGAGATTAAATCTTAATTTCATGCTCCGCCAGGAATATATTGATAATAAATGGAACCCAGTTATTCCCTATCTTGGTTTTGATTTAAAAATAACTGAAAATAAAAACATAATCATTAAAGGAAATATTGCCAGGAACTTTCATCAACCTTCGCTGAACGACTTATACTGGCAACCCGGAGGAAACGAAAATCTATTGCCTGAAAAAGGAATCAGTTATGAAGTAGGCTCAGAATTCCATTTTAACTCAAATAACGCCAAGTTTACAACAGAAATAACTGCATATCGATCGGATATAAACAATTGGATAATCTGGATTCCAAGTTATAAAGGATATTGGGAACCAAAGAATATCAAGCGTGTATTATCTCAGGGAATTGAAATAAACACAAAATTAAATGGCCAATACAATAACATTAATTACAATCTATCGGGAAGTTATGCTTACACCAGCTCTGTTAACTATGGTGATCCATTAACCTGGGGAGATGAATCATATGGAAAACAGCTGGTTTATATTCCTTTGCATTCGGGAAATATTATGGTCAATTTAGCCTATAAAACATACCATATAACCTATCAACATAATTTATACAGCGAACGCTTCACAACATCAAGTAACGATATAACACGCAGAGACTGGTTATATCCTTATTTCATGAATGATGTAATTATTGGGAAAAAATTCAAGTTTGAGAACTTAACTTTATCCACTGAATTTAAAATTTATAATTTATTTAACGAAACATATCATTCCGTACTTTATCGACCTATGCCAGGCAGAAATTATATGTTAACATTAATGTTTGATTTTTAATGAAGCTAAGAAGATATCAAATATGGTTTTTAACGCTATTAACACTGTTTTCGTGCATGAAAGATGACGAACTATGGAAAAAGTCCGAAAGCACATCAGCAACATCTTATGAGGGGCTTTTTGTTGTTAACGAAGGTAATTTCATGTACGACAATGCTTCTTTATCATATTACGATATAGAAACAAAAAAAATAAGTAACAATATCTTCTTCAATACAAATGCTCTTTTTCTAGGTGATGTGGCCCAGTCAATGACAATAAGAGACAGCTTAGGATATGTTGTTATTAATAACAGCGGAAAAATTTATGTATTCAATATCAATACGTTTGAATATGTTGGTAAAATAACAGGTTTAACATCTCCAAGGTATATTCATTTTATTGATGACTCCAAGGCTTATGTTACCGATCTGTATTCAAAATCAATCTCAGTAGTTAACCCACAAACTTTTGAAGTCACAAATTCAATTAATGTAAACAACAATAATAAAGAATATTATCAGCATTCAACTGACCAAATAGTTCAATATAAAAATTTTGTTTTTACGAATTGCTGGAGTTATGATAATAAGATATTGGTTGTTGACACAGAAACAGATCAAGTTGTAGATTCAATTGAAGTATTAATACAACCAACATCACTTATTATAGACAAATACAACAAGATATGGACATTAACAGATGGAGGTTTTGAAGGAAGTAGCTATGGCCATGAAGAACCTGGTTTAATCTGCATTGATGCTGCAACAAGACAAATAGATAAAACATTCAGATTTGATCTTTCAGACAGCCCCTCTGAACTAAAAATTAATGGTACTGGTGATACATTATATTTTATTAATAAACATATTTATTTTCATCCGACGTATTCTGATAACGAGCCTGAAAAATTAATTGAGAGCAGCTATTCCGGTAGTGTTGGAGGATATTATGGGCTTGGAATCGACCCGACTACATCAGAAATATATGTAGCAGATGCTATAGATAATGTACAACAAGGAGTTGTTTACAGGTTTAAGCCAGACGGAAATCCTGTTGATACGTTTAAAGTTGGAATTATTCCCGGAGAGTTTTGTTTTAAATGAGACGTGATAAGTGGATAAGTCATAAGTGAAGAAGTAATCAGTGTTAAGTTGAGGAAGTATTCGGTTTAAGAAGTTTAGATATTTAGTGATTTGAAAAATGATTGAATTAATTTTTGATCTTTGTTAAAAAAAACATTCTAATGGTTACGTAAAAAGCTACAGGGAATTAGAGGTTTACAAACAGGCTAGAATATTGTCTAAAGAGATATTTGAAATAACTAAATTATTCCCAAAAGAAGAGAAATATTCATTAGTGGATCAAGTTAGGCGTTCATCACGATCAATTGGAGCTCAGATTGCAGAATCCTAGGGAAAGCGAAGGTATGAGAAGCATTTTATTTCTAAATTGACAGATGCAGATTCAGAACAATTTGAAACTCAACATTGGATTGAAGTCGCGTTAGAATGTGGTTACTTAGATAACAAAGCAAATGAATATTTATTACAGCTTGTGAGTCAATTGGGAAAATGATACAATCTATGATTAATAAATCAAGCTCATTTTGTAAAGAAAATTGAGGAGATATCAAATTTGAAGAAGTAATCAGTGAACAGTGTTCAGTTGAAGAAGTATTCGGTAATCAGTGGGGAAGTATTCTGCAAATATGGAACTTTTCAAACACTGAATACTGCTTACTGAATACTTTATTAAAGAATATGAAAGGTTACATACACGTATATACTGGAAATGGTAAAGGCAAAACTACAGCGGCTTTTGGACTGGCTTTACGGGCTGTTGGAGCTGGCAAAAAAGTCTATTTTGCGCAATTTGTGAAAGGAAAAACTTATTCTGAAATAGAGGCAGTACAAAAATATTTACCAGACATTACTGTTAAACAATATGGATTAGGCTGTTTTATTGTTGAGTCTCCAAAACAGGAAGATATTGATGCCGCTCGAGAAGGATTAAAAGAAATAACTAAAATTATTAGTTCAGGTAATTATGATTTAGTTATTCTAGATGAAGCAAATATCGCATTATTTTATAAACTATTTTCTCCTAATGAACTTATTGAAAGTATTAAACAGAAAAAGGCAGAAACTGAAATTGTAATAACCGGAAGGTATGCTCCCCCGGAAATAATTGAAATTGCAGATTTAGTTACTGAGATGAAAGAAATTAAGCATTATTACAACAATGGTGTGAAGGCTCGCAAAGGGATTGAATTTTAAAGCCTTTTAACCGCGGAGAACGCGGAGTTTCGCAGAGATTACAACTTTAATTCATCATTTAAATAAAATACCTTAACTCTCAATATTATAACTCTATGCATAAATTAACACTAAGTTTTCTTGTTCTCATAGTCAGCTCAATTTCAATTTTTTGTCAAAATAGCTTTCAAGTCCAACTTTCTGATGCAGCTCTCGAATTAACCAAACAACAAGTTGTCTATGATCCTTCCTACTTTTCAATTTCATATCCTAATGGAGATATCCCAGAAGGTAAAGGAGTTTGTACAGATGTTATAATAAGAGCATACAGAAAACTTGGAATCGATTTGCAAAAAGAAGTACATGAGGATATGAAAGTCAACTTTGAAAAATATCCAAAAAACTGGGGGCTTACACATACAGATACCAATATTGATCACAGAAGAGTACCAAACCTAATGGTATTTTTTAAACGCTTTGGCACTGTAAAGCCTATTTCTAACAACGCAGAAGATTATGTTCCGGGAGATATTGTTTGTTGGGATTTAGATAGAGGTATAACACATATTGGATTAGTCGTAAACAAAAAATCCGAGGATGGAAAAAGATTCCTTATCGTTCACAATATTGGCGCAGGACAGGTACTGGCTGATTGCCTTTTTGAATATAAAATTATTGGTCATTTTCAGTATTCGAAATAACAATTTATCATTTTATGTGTTGGTAAGCAATTAACCCTTTTTTATCACTGTATGAAACAAAATACCAATAATTCAATCATTATTATTTTAATTTTTCTCTTGTCTGTTTATGGGAAAAGAATTTTAGGATATTTTGTTGATGTTTCTTTTAATTCTCCAATCCTTCGTTTAATCTATAGCTATTCATGGTGGATAATTCCGGTAATAATTTCAGTAGGAGCGCTTTATGGCTTTCGAAATATTGCTTTAGAATTAAGAATACAAAAAGGGTTTCTATTTGCACTGGGTTTTGCGGCAATCATGGTTTCCCCTATGTTTATCAGTTCTGCCATAAATGGTAAAATTGATCCTGAACTAACATTTCTCGACATTTTCCATAAATCAGCTCTGGCGGGATTCATGGAAGAACTCCTGTTTCGGGGTTTTTTGGTTGGATTATTATTCAGAAAACTGAAATGGGGATTTATACCCGCAACATTAGTTGGAGCAGTTGTTTTTGGGCTCGGACATTTATATCAAGGGGAATCAGTAAATGAATCTATTGGGATTTTTATGATAACCTTTATCGGCTCTGCATGGTTCGGTTGGTTATTTATTGAATGGAATGAAAACCTGTGGATCCCTATATTACTTCATACTTTTATGAATTTATCCTGGTCGTTATTTGATGTTGGAGGCAATGCACTTGGTGATAATTCGACCAATCTCTTCAGAACAATAACAATTATACTTACTGTGGTTACAACCATTATTTATAACTTGAAAAAAAGTGATTTTACAATAAATAGAAAAAATCTTCTTTTAAACCGATAATTCATATTACTTCTTTTTCAAAAGCAATAAAGTTTATCAACTTTTTCTTTTTATCGAAGACAGGTTCTACTTCAATGTGACATAAATATTCTTTTCCACTTTTTTTATAATTAATTAAATTTTCATCTACCTGTTTTGAATAAAAAAGCTTATCCTTTATTTCTTGTTTTTGAAGAATATTAGTTTTTTCTCCTTGTAAAAAGGAAGGTTTTTTATTTAATGCTTCATCTTTTGTATAACCAGTCATCGTAAAAAAACCTGAACTTACCCATTCTATAATCTGCCCTACAGAAGTAATAACGACAGCATCGGTGTTCTTAATACGATTTTTCCAATTGCTCAAAGTAGGACAAAATTTATCTTTTAAAAAATTACTTATAAAAATTATATCATTTTCTCTACTTCTCTGTCTTGCTAAATAATCCGAAAAAATATCCCAACATAAAAGCGGAGCTGGTTTTCCGTCGTATAATTTTTTCTCTGATGATTGAGGAATATCCATATTAATATTTTTTTTGTTTCACACTAATTCTTCTTTTAGTTCACGAATACAATTTTCACATAGACAACTTTCATAATTATTCTCCAAGTACTCATTTAGTTTTTCAGGAATAGAGATTTCAAAACACCAACAATCAACAGAGCAATAACAGATAAATGACTGACCGCATCGTGGGCATATTTTTGGTTGATATTTATCTTTATTAATCCCCATCAAACTAGACATTTTCTATCTCAAGTACAAATTGATCTTTTGAAACACTGTCGCCAGGATTAACTAACAACTTTTTTACGATTCCCTTTACCGGGCTTTTTATCTCATTTTGCATTTTCATTGCTTCAAGTGTAAAAAGTGGTTCGTCTTTATTTACCTTTTGATTTTGTCCAACAAAAATATCCGAAACAACTCCGGGTAGTGGAGCGGTGAGATTAATCATTTTCAATCCCTCTCCTGTGTTAATCTTTTTTGATCTTTTATGTGCAAGTTCTGTCTCTATTGTTAGATTGTAAGTATTTCCATTAATTATTACTACACATTGATTTTGTTTTAAACAAAATAATTCTCCTAAGTGCTTTTTCCCATCAATTCCTATAATATATTCATCATTTACTTGCTGCTCAATCTCAATTTCATGTCGCTTTCTACCTACCTTGTAAATCTTATCATTTTTAACATAAACAGTTATTTTTTCCTCTCCTGAAACAATAAATTTTGATGCTGAATTTTTCATAATGGATAAATTAATTATTATTTCGAAAAATATTTACTAAGTACCCAGGGACTGATTTTCTTTTCGCTTTTATTGTCAGAATCAATAGACCGAAGCTCTTTTAAGTATGCATTCATAGCAAGTGAAACTGCTGCTAGAAATTCATCATCTTCCTGATAATAATTTTTACTAAGCTCTTTTTCTATAAAAGAGGTGCTGTATTCACCTAATCGAAAAACTTCGTTTTGCAATACCATTTTAAAAAAAGGTAGGGTTGTTTTTATGCCTTTAATATGGACATCTTTAATCGCCTTATATGCTTTCTTAATTAATTCTTCTCTGTTTTCTGCCCTCACAATAAGTTTGGCAATCAATGAATCAAAACAAGACGGTATTACTTTACCAGAAATAAAACCACTATCAAAACGAATATCCTTGCTTTCTTTTATTTCTATTTTATCAATAATTCCTGTAGAAGGAGAAAATTCAGACTGGACATCTTCTGCATTAATCCTAAATTCGATAGCACACCCATGAACCGAAATATCTTTTTGATTTAAAGTTAATTCTTCACCTTGTGCAATTCTTATTTGTTGTTTAATAATATCAACACCTGTTATTTCCTCTGTAACAGGATGTTCTACTTGAACACGTGTATTCATCTCCATAAAATAATGGTTCCCTTTGTCGTCCAGCAAAAACTCAACAGTTCCGGCACTATAATACCCTACGGCCTTGCAAAGTCTCACAGCATCTTCTCCAATCATAGTTCTTTTATCTTCATTAAGTGCTGGAGAAGGAGCTTCTTCTAATAATTTCTGATGTTTTCTTTGGATGGAACATTCCCTGTCATACAAATGAATAACATTACCAGACATATCACCCAATACCTGGAATTCAATATGTCGAGGATTTTCAACATATTTTTCGATAAAAACGGAAGCATTGCCAAAAACAGACTTTGCTTCATTTACCGCTATGTTATACATTAATGGTAAGTCTTTAGCGGTTTTTACAATTCGCATACCTTTTCCTCCACCACCGGCAACAGCCTTTATAATTATTGGATACCCAATCTTTGCTGCAACTTGTTTTGCCTTTGTTAATGAAGAAATACTTCCATTGCTCCCGGGAAGAACCGGAACTTTATTTTCTGATGCTATTTTTCTGGCAATCCCTTTATTGCCCATTTTCTGAACTAACGAATCAGACGGGCCAATAAAAACAATATTTTTATTTTGACATTCCTTTGGAAGAAATGGATTTTCAGAAAGAAATCCATAGCCCGGATGAATAGCATCTATGTTATTTTCAACAGCTAGATCAACAATTTTTTCAACATTCATAAAAATGTTAGTAAATGTATCCCCAGAAACATCAATAATTTCATCTGCAAAATCAAGGTAATAAGCATTCGGTTCCTGATGAGTAAGAAACATATATATTTTTATCCCCATTTTTCTTGCCGTTTTTGAAATTCGGATTGCTATCTCTCCCCTATTTGCAAGTAAAATTGATTTAATTTCTATTTTTTTTATTTGTTCTTTTTTCATAGATAATTTTGGTTGATAGTAAATCAAGCCTATTACAATGGAATATTACCATGTTTTCTCGGGGGCTTCTCTTCACATTTATTTTCAAGCAGTGCAAATGCAGAAATTAATACTCGTCTTGTATCAATGGGATCGATCACTTCATCAACATATCCTTTTTCATCGGCAATGTATGGATTAGCAATCTTTTCCTTGTATTCTTCAGCAAGGTTTTTCTTTAGGAGCTCAGAATTATTACTCCTCTCCAGCTCTTTTCTATTTAAAATCTTTACTGCTCCTTCAGGCCCCATAACAGCAATCTCTGCTGTTGGCCAAGCAAAATTAAAATCCCCACCCATATTCTTACTATTCATAACAATGTAAGCACCTCCATATGCTTTTCGGATGATTATCGTAATTTTTGGAACAGTTGCCTCAGCAAAGGCATAAAGAAGTTTTGCACCATGGAAAATTATAGCATTATGTTCCTGATTTTGTCCTGGCATAAATCCCGGGACATCTTCTAACACCAACAATGGAATATTAAATGCATCACAATAACGAACAAATCGAGCAGCCTTTCTTGAAGCATTAATATCGAGCGTACCTGCCATTACCTTAGGCTGATTTGCAATTATTCCAATTACCTGATTGTTTAACCGTGCAAAACCTGTAACTATATTTTGTGCATGATTCTCACCGGTTTCGAAAAAACTATCTTTATCAACAATTCTAAAAATGATCTCTGCAATATCATAAGGTTTACCAGAATCCTCAGGTAGAATAAGTGAAATCTTATCTGCTCTTAATGGTTCAATATCCTCCTTATTTAAAATATTAGTTGGCTCTACGTTATTAGAAGGCAAATAACTCAATAATTTTTTCACCCCTAAAAAACAATTTTCTTCATCATTATAAACAAAATCGGTAACCCCACTTACAGAAGAATGTACATCTGCTCCACCTAATTCTTCAAAAGAGATATCCTCATTTAAAACTTCTTTTATTACTTGAGGGCCTGTTACAAACATATGTGATGTATGCCTTACCATAAAACGAAAATCTGTAAGGGCTGGAGAGTAGACCGCCCCACCGGCTGCAGGACCGAGGATAATTGAGATCTGAGGAATAATCCCAGACGATTTTACATTGCGTTGGAAAATACCTGCATAACCAGCGAGGCTCGCCACTCCTTCTTGTATCCTGGCGCCACCCGAATCAATTAAACCAATAATTGGGTGACCCATTCTTAAGGCCAAATCCTGTATCTTTTGTATTTTTGACGCATGAACATATCCCAATGAACCACCCATATACGTAAAATCCTGAGCAAAAATCATCACTTTACGTCCACTTATGGTTCCATAACCACATATAACACCATCCCCGTATTTATCAGAATCTTTCCCATTCAAAGATGTTACATAAGCATCTATTTCATAAAAACTACCTTCATCCAATAAGAATTCTATTCTTTCTTTTGCTGTTAGCTTCCCTTTCGCATGTTGCTTTTCAAAATACGAATCTGAATATTGATTCTCAAGTTTTTCCTTTCTTTGAAAAAATTTTTTATAAGGAGGTCTGTTTTCTCGCATTGACTTTCTAGTTATGTTAGAATTAAAACCAGTATTTGAGCTAATAAAATCCTTAAAAACATTGTTAATGGGTAAACTGTGGCATATGCACTTGCTTGTGCATGAACTGGAGCAATAGAATTAGCAAATTCTAGAGCTGGAGGATCTGTCATTGAACCCGAAAGCATTCCGCAAATTGTTAAATAATTGAATTTTAACATTCTGCTAATCACACCAACAACAAACAGAGGAATAAAAGTTATTGTTGCTCCATAGAGCATCCATATGTATCCCCCATTGATTAAGGTTTCCCAGAAATATTTCCCTGATCCTAATCCAACACAAGCTAAAAATAGAACAATCCCCATTTCACGAATAAATAAGTTGGCACCCGGTGTCATATAAAAATCAAATGATCCAATTCTTCCTTTATGTCCTAATATCAAAGCAATAACAAGGGGGCCTCCTGCAAGTCCTAATTTTGCAGGGGATGGAAGATTAGGAATGGTAAAAGAAATACTTCCTAATAATATCCCCAGAAAAATCCCTATGAATAAAGGGATAAGATTGGGGTTAGAAAGTTCTCGCATTGAGTTTCCAAGAAATTTTGCAATTTCTGTCATTCTTTCTCTTGAACCAACAACCCTTACTGTATCTCCAAATTCTAGTGAGGTATCTCCAGAAGCAACTATCTCTATTTGCCCTCGAAAAATTCGAGTTATATTAGCCGGATATAAATCAGAAAATCCAATATCATTTATTCTTTTCCCAACCAGTTTTCGGTTTGTAAGGATAATATGCCTCATCGCTAATTGACCTGACATCTCAACCTTTTTTGTTAAAGAAACTTTGCCCACCGTAATTTCCAGATGGGCAAAGTTTTGTTTTGAAGCCAATCCATAGATAATATCATTTTCTTTTAAAATAGAATCTTCCTCAGTTATAAGGTAATTACCTTCTCTTTGCAGTCTTGAGAAAACAAATGCTTCTTTTACACTACTTTTAAAAAATTTTAGGGTCTTACCAAATAAATTTGGGTTTGTAATAACCAGATTAACCGTTTCAAGCTTTTGTGATTTTGAATCTTCTTCTACCTTAAAAGAATCTATCTCATCATTTACTTTTAAACGAAAAAATGCCCGTATAATAAACATGACAATGATTATTCCGAGAATTCCGAAAGGATAAGCTACAGCATAGGCTGTTCCACTTGTCTCTGCTAGTAGTTCTCCATTTTGAAATTGTTCTGTAATAAGAGATTGAACAGCACCTAACGCAGGTGTATTGGTTACACTACCACAGAATATTCCAGCAATTACAGGCACATCAATATCAAAGATAAATTTCAAGGATAATGCTATAGCAAAGCCCATAAAGACGATTGAAGCTGCAAGCAAATTTAATTTCACACCATTACTTCGAAAAGAAGAAATAAACCTTGGGCCAATGTCGATACCAATGGAATAAACAAACAAAATCAATCCAAATTCCTTAACAAAATGCAAAACATGTGAATCTAATTGTGCACCCAAATGACCAGCTATAATCCCGGTAAATAAAACGCCTGCTATGCCAAGCTTAATTTTTACAAACTTTATCTTCCCTATTAAAATTCCTGTTATAGCAACCAGGGCAAGATTTAATAAGGTTGATGTTGTACCAACTTCCCCAAACAACTCTAAAAAATTCATCTCTCTTTTTTCCTAATTTATTGTTATATGATTATTTAAAACCTTCTCCTTCCTTATCATCTGGGCAGCCTTTACCATATTTTCCAGAGCCGGTTTTACCTCATCCCATTGACGGGTTTTTAAACCACAATCCGGATTTACCCATAAATTTTTTATAGTAATTATTTCCGAAGCTTTTTCAAGTAAATCTTTCATCTCCGAAACTGAGGATATTCGTGGAGAATGAATATCATAGACACCGGGACCAATCTGATTTGGATATTCAAAATCAGAAAAAACTTCAAGCAATTCCATTTGAGAACGGGATGTCTCAATGGAAATAACATCGGCATCCATGTCGGCAATAGCTTTAATAATATCATTAAATTCTGAATAACACATATGGGTATGTACCTGCGTCTCATCTTTTAATCCTAATGAACAAATTCTAAAAGCTTTAACTGCCCAATTAAGATATTTCTCCCATCTTGACTGCTTTAATGGTAATCCCTCCCTCAAGGCAGGTTCATCGATTTGAATAATATCTATACCCGCTTTTTCCAAATCCAAAACTTCCTCACGAAGAGCATCTGCGATTTGAAAAGCTGTTAGCATCCGGGGTTGATCATTCCTTACAAAAGACCACTGTAAAATAGTGATAGGCCCGGTTAACATTCCTTTCATTTTTTTATCGGTAAGGGATTGAGCATATTGAGACCATTTTACTGTCATTGGCTTTGAACGACTTACATCACCAAAAATAATTGGGGGCTTAACTCCTCTTGAACCGTAACTCTGCACCCACCCATTTTCCGTAAAGGCAAAACCATCTAACTGCTCACCAAAATATTCAACCATATCATTTCGTTCAAACTCACCATGAACCAATACATCCAGACCAATATTTTCCTGCCACTGTACGGCATTTTTAATTTCTGATTTTATGAATGATTCATATTCTTCTTCTGATATTTCCCCCTTTTTAAAATCACTCCTTTTTCCCCTTATTTCTTTTGTCTGTGGGAAAGAACCAATGGTGGTTGTTGGAAGAATACCGAATCCATATTTAGCATCTTGCTTTTCAATCCGTATTTGAAATTCTGAATTTCTTTTTGCTTGATTTTTCAATAACCTTTGAAGCTTATTTTCTACTTTTGGGTTATTAATTAATGGAGAAATTTTCTTCTCTGCGTGCAATTTTGCATTAAACACAAGGTCGGTAAATAACTCGTTATAAACATTTTCTTTAATACTCTTCAGTTTTTTTAGCGTAATTAACTCTTTCAATTTTTGTTTTGCAAAAGCCATCCAGGATTTAACCTCTTTGGGCAAAGAATCTTCGTTGGTTTCCAGGGCTAAATCATAAGGGCAATGAAGCAGTGAACACGATGGAGCTAGCCATACTTTTTTAAATCCATGATTTTGAATAGCTATATCGATAAGTTTAAGTGAGGTCTCAAAATTATTTTTCCAGATATTACGACCATCAACTATTCCTAATGATAAAATCATGTCTTTAGGAATCGTATTCAAAACATTTTCTAATTGATTTTCCCCTCTAATCAAATCAATATGCAATGCATAAACAGGTAAATCAACGGCTAGGATTAAATTCTTTCCTAAATCATCAAAATAAGTAGCAAGAATTATTTTTAGATCTGGAATTTCGTTTCTGATCCTTCTATACACCCTGCTATAAGTTTCCTTTACCTGATCTTCTAAATCAGTAACTAAAAAAGGCTCATCAATTTGAATGTACTTGCAACCATAACCCGATAGTTCCTTTAAAAATTCTATGTAAACATCGGTTAATGAATCTATTAAATCAATCCTATGAAAGTCGGATTCTTTCTCTTTCCCAAGTAAAAGAAAAGAGATCGGTCCAACAATTACAGGCTTAGGATCTATAACTCCATTCTTTTTACACTCCAAAAATTCTTCAATAATCTTTTTATTTCTAAGCTTAAATGATTGATTTTTTACGAATTCTGGAACAATGTAATGATAGTTTGTATCAAACCACTTTGTCATTTCCATAGCTGTAACATCAAGATTATCTTTTTGATAACCCCGACACATAGCAAAATACAAATCCAATGCTGAAAGTTTTCCCTCTAAAGAACGAAATCGAGCAGGTATAACATCTAACATAAATGAGATATCCTGAACATGATCATAAAATGAAAAATCATTGCAGGGAATTAAATCTACCCCTGCCTCTTTTTGTACTTGCCAGTTTTTTTTACGTTCCTGACTACCAATTTCTTGTAATTGATTTTCATCTAAACCACCTGCCCAATACTTTTCACAAGCTTTTTTTAATTCACGATTGATACCAATACGCGGGTACCCTAAATTTTGTGTAAGCATACTTTTTTAATAAAATAAATACTAAAACATCGTGTATGCTCACGCGGATAAATAATACAATGAGGTTGAAAAAATTTGATATACTCATTGACACTTGCTTTTATACCGCGAAAGCAAATATCATTCAAACATATCAAGACAGGTCTCCTGGCTTGTTTCATTTTACAGCGCCTTCCCATCCTTCTGGAGATTGGACAGTGACATGTTGCAGTAAAATTATAGAAACTTACAGTTGCGCGTCAGCTCATGATTTTCCGTATTTTATGCGGATCACATGATTCCCTATTAAACCCTTTTTACAGAGTATCTTAATAATTAATTATTTGAACGAACTTGGTGACAAATATAAAGTAATTTTTATTTAATAATCGAATAAAAAATATCACTAATTTTATAATTACCTGTTATTCAATATATTAAAATTTTTATTCTCTTAACTTGAAGTATGAAGAAAAATTTGAATTTCTAACAAAATCATGAAGATTTTTAAACGGTCTAAGATGCATAGTATCATTACTTTCAACCGACTTGTAATTTTGTAAATATACATTACTATTAATAAATGCTGCTATTTCTTCAATGCTTTCAGTAGTATGAAACTCATTTAAAACTGTAGTTCTAAATTCAAATTCGACCCTACTATTCTTTATAATTTCTATCGATCGCTTTATATTTTCTAACTGATTCTTATTAAAGGCTTCACCAACAAGTTTTTTATATTCTTCCAGATTAACCGGGGCTTTAACATCCATAGCAATATAATCAACTAAATTCTGTGCAATTAATTTTTGTAATACATCAGGATTAGTTCCGTTGGAATCAAGCTTAACTTTAAGTCCTAAATTTTTTATTTGAATAATAAAATTCTCTAGTGAAGAATGCATTGTAGGTTCACCTCCGGTAATCACTACAGCATCAAGCAACAGTTTATTTTGAAATATCCAATTAAGAATAGCATCAATATCTAACTTTTTTGATTGTTGTATTCGCTTCGGCCATATCAAATCCTGATTGTGACAATAGATACAGCGAAAATTACATCCTTGTGTAAAAATCACAGAAGAAATATTCCCAGGATAATCTATCAGGCTTTGTTTAATAAATCCTCCTATAGGGAGAAATTTGTTGTTGGTGCTTGACATTTTGTTAGACTTTAGTTTATTTAGAATTCTGTGTTAGGTTTAAAAAAGTAATCCGTATTAAATAAATTTTGTTTTAATCTTTATATAAACAGATTACTTCCTCAAACTGAATACCGTTTACTGATTACTAATTACTCCTTCAAACTGTTTTTTCACTTCAGTAACATGGATTTCTTCTGCACTAACTTTTCTGTCAAATAATGCACGTTCTTTAAACTCTTGTTGCTTTCCTTCGTTCCATTGATCAACAGGCCTCAAATAACCAACAATTCTTGAATATACAGTGCATTCCTGTTCCTTATCCTCTATCTTACATTTCGGACAAGTCTTATGTTCTCCAAACAAATATCCATGTTCTGGGCAAATGCTAAATGTTGGAGACAGTGTGATATAGGGTAATCTAAAATTTTCTGTAATCTTTTTAATTAACTGTTTAACTGATACCACAGGTAACTGACTTTCTCCAAGAAATGTATGAAATACAGTCCCGCCCGTGTATTTAGTCTGTAATCCATCTTGTAATCTCAATGCTTCAAACAAATCATCTGTATAATTTACAGGTAATTGTGTTGAATTCGTATAATAAGGTTGCCCTCCTTTTTGATAAACAGATTCATTAGCAACAATAATATCCGGGTATTGCATTTTGTCTATCCTGGCCAAACGGTACGATGTACCTTCAGCAGGTGTTGCTTCTAAGTTATAGATATGCCCAGTCTCTTCCTGAAATTTCTCCAATTTACTACGCATAAAATCCATAATCTTTACTGCAAACTCATGCCCTTCATTTTCTGCAATTGAGATTCCTTTAAAGTTTAAACAACATTCATTCATTCCTACTATTCCAATAGTTGAAAAATGATTGTTCCAATATGTTCCATTCTTTTTATACAAATGCCTTAGATAAAATTTTGAATACGGATACAGTCCCTGGCCTGTTAATCGTTCTATTACTTTTCTTTTAATTTCAAGGCTACTTTTTGCCATTTCCATTAAATGAGTCAATCTGTTAAAAAAGTCCTCTTCTGATTTTGCTTCGTAGGCTAACTTTGGTAAATTGATTGTTACAACGCCGATAGACCCTGTTAGTGGATTAGCCCCAAACAAACCCCCACCTCTTTTTTGAAGTTCTCTTTTATCCAAACGCAATCTGCAACACATGCTTCTAACATCATCAGGGCTCATATCGGAATTAACAAAATTTGAAAAATAAGGGATTCCGTATTTGGCCGTCATTTCCCAAATCATCTCATAATTCGGATTATCATAATCAAAATCCGGAGTGATGTTATATGTTGGGATAGGAAAAGAGAATACACTACCATTAGCATCGCCATCAATCATTACCTCAGCAAATGCTTTATTAAAAATGTCCAACTCATTTTGAAAATCGCCATAGGGTTCTTCTTTAAGCTTTCCTCCAATGATTACAGGTTGTTCTTTCATAAAATTTGGAACTTCAAGGTCAAGGGTAACATTGGTAAAAGGTGTTTGAAACCCAACTCTTGTAGGAACATTAATGTTAAAGAAAAATTCTTGCAAACATTGTTTAACCTGGGTATATGAAAGGTTATCGTAACGGATAAAAGGGGCCAGGTATGTATCAAAATTAGAAAAGGCTTGTGCACCAGCAGCCTCACCTTGCATGGTATAGAAAAAATTTACTATCTGCCCTAAAGCAGTGCGAAGGTGCTTAGCTGGTTTACTCTGGGTTTTACCCTCAACACCACGAAATCCTGTTAAAAGTAAATCTTCTAAATCCCAACCAACACAATAAACGCTTAAAAAACCTAAATCATGAATATGAAATTTTCCCAGTTTATGTGTATCAGCAATCTCTTTTGGATAAATTTCATTAAGCCAATATTGTGAACTAACAAGTGTAGAAATATGTTGGTTAAGCCCTTGCAGAGAGTATGTAGAATTTGCACTTTCTCTAACACGCCAGTCCCTAAGGCTGATATAATCTTCAATCATATCAATATTAGAAAAAATCTCTTTTGTATCCCTTATATGTTGATGCTGGAACCGATAAATTATATATGCTTTAGCAGCTTTATATTCCTTATTTTCAAAAAGCGTTTGTTCCGCAATATCTTGTATCTCCTCAACAGTTGGTGGTTCTAATCTGGCATTGAATTGTAATTTTTCAACAATTTTATTACCATAGATTTCTGCCTTGTTACGATTTGGTTTACCCACTGCCCGTAATGCTTTAAAAATAGCAAATGAAATTTTCTCTGCATCGAAAGGTACATGCTGACCGTCACGTTTAATAATTGTCTTTTTTGTTAAAGCTGCATTTTTTTTCATACCCAAATATTTTTATTACACTTAACTAAAATGCAACTCCCGGAAAATAAGTAAGGATAGTTTACGCCTGTGCGGATTACTTTCCTATGCTTTTCGCCCGAAAGCTACGGATAAATTACTATTGGCAGGTCTTCTGGCTTATCTGATTTTGGCGGCCTTCTCAATCGCTATAGGGCAATCAATGGCCTTCGAGATACCAAAACATTCTTCAGACTTACAGCTGCGGGGACAGCTCCGGAATTTTCATCAAAACATGAATCACCGGATTCCCTTTTCATCCTGTCCTATTTTATAGATACAGGTAACCAATAAGTTTAAAAGCAATTTTACATTAAATTATGATTGAAAAAAACTGGAGTTTTGAACAGAAATTTAACTTAATTAAATTAAGTATTAACAGTTACAAGGTTTTCGTGTTGTTAATAAATTCCACAATAGACTTAACCAACAGAGCTAAAAAATTTTGTTATTGAGAAATAGCGATGGCCAAATATATTTTTTAACTTTCTCTTTATAAAAAGATTATGAAAAATATCACCAAGAAAACCACACAATTATTCCTTTGGGCCTTAATTCGATGGGACATAATCCATTCGAATTAGTCTTTAAAAAAATATTTTTAATGTTCTCTCTTGCCAATAAAACTTTAAACTTAGGAGAACCTTTAATCCCGGCAATTTTAATTCGTTCGAACCAACTATATGCATCCCCAACTAAAGAATTGATCTCACCTGTAACTTTTTTATCGTTATATGAGATATTTTTAATCATTTTGTTTATTTATTACATTTAACATTTAAACAAAACAACTAAAAAAAGTTTTATGTAGTTGTAAAAATCTGGTATAGAATTAAATGCTATAGATTTGTTACTACATATTCATTTTCTTTTGCTTTTTCCTTAATCTGTTGAGTCCTTATTTGTTTTGACACAGAAATATAATACAGTTGCATCTTATTATATTGTGAATAATCAACAGGCAGGCCATTATCATAACCCTTATAATCAGGATTTAAGAAGTTATCTAAGTAATATTTGAATTGTATATTGATCCCTCCCGGAAATTGTATTCCGGCAAAAACCGAAGGGACTAAACGGTTTGTTCTATCACTAAACCACTCTTTTGATTTTATCTTGTTCCCGTCAGTAAATATTTTTTGTTTATAATGAAATAATAATTCGTACTCAGCCCCACCATACAGAAAAATACCATCCTTAAATGACCCAAGTTTTACTGCCAGTGGAACACCTAGTGTATACGATCTGCGTTTAACTTTATAATTATCTTCATCTGTTATAAAACCAACATTTCTAATTGCCCCTCCCGTATAAAAACCAAGGTTATTAAATAAATCGAAATGCCAATATTGACCATAATGAAAGAACAAAGAAAAACGCATATCTGTAGGGATATCTTGTCCGTTTTGTTCTACATCTGCAAATGAAAAAATAAATTCTCCACTTGAAATTGGGTATACTTCCTGAGATTTTGCCGTGTTAATAAATAATAGAAATGAGCTAAATACTAATAAAATCTTCTTCATTATATATAAATCTTTAAATACAAAAATAGCCTTATTATAAAAGATTATACAATAAGGCTACAAAAGAAGTTATCTTTTTATCCTATTTTCTCAATTATTTTATCCGAAATTGTATCGCCAATAGAAAGCGATGAAGTTGCTGCCGGTGATGGGGCATTTAAAACATTCATCACATTTCTGTCTTCAATTATTAAGAAATCATCAATTAATTTTCCTTGTCTGTCGCACGCTTGAGCACGTATACCGGCCCCACCTCTTTCAATATCTGAATTCTTCAGTTCAGGAATCAATTTTTGCAATGAACGAACCATTGCATATTTGTTAAATGAACGCCAATACTCACCAAGGCCAATACTTTTCCAATATTTATAAATTACCTTACGGAATCCTTTCCATGCTAAAGCATCCCACATATCTTTTAAGGATATATCTGTTTTCTTATATCCTTCGCGTTTAAATGCCCATACAGAGTTTGGTCCCGCTTCAAATTTTCCGTTTTTCATTCTCGTGAAATGGACGCCAAGGAATGGTAAATCAGGATCTGGTACAGGATAAATCAGGTTCTTAACTAAATAATGACTCTCTTCTTTAATATCACTATATTCCCCACGAAATGGTATTATTTTATAATCCAGGTTTTTAATGTTAAATCCTGCTATTTTATCACAATATAAACCTGCTGTATTGACAACCATTTTGGTTTTATATGTGTTATTTTGAGTGATTACTTCCGCTTCGTGCTCTCCTTTCAGTTTTATATTTACAACTTTTTGATTCAGTTGTAGCTCTCCATCATATCTCTGAGTAAAAATCTCAGCATATTTTTTTGCTACATCTAAAAAATCGATAATACCCGTATATGGAACCCAGATTCCAGCTAAACCATCACAATGTGGTTCAATTTCTTTTATCTCTTCAGGAGTTATTTTCTTGATGTTTTCAAGGCCATTTTCAATTCCTCTCTTATACAATTCTTCTAATCTTGGAAGATCTTTTTCGCGCGTAGCAACAATTACCTTCCCGCATAAATCATATTCTACTCCTTCTTTATCGCAAAAATCTAGAAGCATCTGGTATCCTTTTTTGCAGTTTATGGCTTTTAAACTACCAGGCCTGTAATAAATACCTGAGTGTATTACACCACTATTGTTTGCTGTTTGATGCTGTGCTACTTCATTTTCTTTTTCAAGCACAACAATCTTTAATTCGCTATTCTTTTCTTTTAGTTTCAATGCAGTTGCCAGACCAACAATACCAGCTCCTACAATAACAATATCGTATACCATTAAATTTAGATTTAGATTAAATTCTACCTGACATTTAAAAATCTGTCATATGCTTTCATTATAGTTTTTAACACAGGAGAATTGACGTCAAAAGTAATATTTTCAATTCTTTTTACAGGTAATATTTTAGGAGATGTTCCCGTTAAAAAAGCAGATTGATAATTTTTAAGTTCATTAACAGTTACTTCATTTAATAAACATGGTATTTGACCATCATTACAAATTTTTATCGCATATTTTCTTGTTATGCCTTTCAGGACACAATTATCGGGAGCAGTATACACCTTGTTTTCAAAATCAATAAAAAAAATATTTGTCCGGCTTCCTTCGGTTATCTTATCCATTTCATTTACCAATAGAACCTCGTACAATTTTTTTTGCTTAATTATCGAATTGATTAAAACACGTTTGTTACTTTCAGCTTTTATATTCGGATTTTCTCTTATAGACTTAAATAATCCAACATCAACACCATTTTTATAATCTTCATCCATAGGATAAAAATGAGGAATGAAATAAATCACTATTTCCTCCTTATCTGAATAATACTGTACTACTATTTTAATGTTACCTTCCTGAATTGAAGATTTCTCAATGAGCTTATCAATGTTATTTTGAAGACGAAGTTTAAAATTTTCAGGTATTTGCTTTCCAATGCCAAGGATGGATAATATTAATCTATCTAAATGATCGTCAAGCAATATTGATTTTGAATTAATAACCCTGAAAACCTCGTAAATTTTTAACGAATCTGGTTTCAATACATCGTCAAGTCGATCTGCATTAAGCAGAACTCCATTAAATAAAAAAGTTTCTCCTCTAACAATTTCCATGGTTTATAACTGAATCTACCAAACCAATAATTACCAATCCTTAAATCGTTTATATAATTGTTCTTCTTCAATTTCTCCTCTTAACATAAACTGGAGAATAGAAAATGGAATATCTTCCAAATCCTGGATCAACAAACCATCCAAACAATTATTAAACTTAGGGTCAACATTAAATGCAGCGATCTTTGCATTTTGTTGGAGATATTTTTTAAGTAATACTGGCATTTTATAATTTGGCTCAATATCCTTGATAAAGCTATCTAGCTTATTAAAGTCTTTTCGTGCAATCTTTAAAATTAATTTTCTATCTAGATCTTTATCAAGTTTTATTTTATACGCTTTTTTGGGCTCGACAAATTTTGAATACTCTTTAGCATAAAAATTTGTTTTAATAAATTCAATTATCAACTCTTTTGAAAAAGTAGAGTAATTATTACTTATGCTTACCGGACCAACTAAATATCTGTATTCCGGATTGTTAATTAAAAAATGTAAAATACCCTTCCACAGTAAGTATAATGAAAGAGGCTTGGTTTGATACTCTTTAATGATAAAGGATCTCCCTAGTTCGATGGATTTAATCAAAACAGGGATCATTCGCTTGTTTATTTTAAAAAGACTTCTAATGTAAAAGCCTTTTAATCCATACTGGGAATAGATATCCTCCCCTTTACCTAAACGATAAGCTCCTATTATTTTTTCATTAACATTATCCCAAATAAACATCTGATCATAATAAAGATCATATTCATCGATATCCAATGCTTTATTTGTCCCCTCACCTACTTCTCTGAAAGTAATCTCACGTAAACGAGCAATCTCACGGGTAATATTTGGAATATACTGATAAGGGGCACAATAGATATCATAACCTTTGGTAGAATATAAAAGGTAGTTTTGTTTTATTTTTTCGAGTTCTAAATTTATTAAACTGGTAGCAACAGCCCCTGAGATAGGTGCTTTTTTCTTTTGCTCAAATCGGGGTTTGAAAAAAGATTTTTTAACTTCTACCGAACTGCCCAAAGAATATGTTTTTAAACGTAAAAACTGACCATATTTATAAATAGAACTAAATTCTTTCTGATCGTTAACAGAAATTGGATGTCCAATTCGAATACGAATTAATTGTTTCTTTTTGTTAAATAATTCGGAAGGTAATTTTATAGTGCGAAGATTAGGATGCAATCTAGCCATTAGTTGAAACAATGCACTATTATTCCCACTAAAATATATCGGAATTACAGGAACATTTGCTTTTTTTATAAACTTAAGGGCCGATTTACTCCATTCCCTATCTGTTACTTTATTCACATCTTTAAAATAACTGGAAACTTCCCCTGCCGGAAAAATACCCAGACCTTTTCCAGATTTTATATATTCAAGTCCAGTTTTTAAACCAGAATAGCTTGATTTTAATTCTTTATAATTTTCAAAAGGATTTACAGGAAGAAAAAGTTCTTCTAAAGGCTTAATTTTTTGCAATAAAAAATTGGCCATAAGTTTATAATCGGGCCTAACCTGGTTAAGAATTTTTAAAAGAATAAGCCCTTCAATACCTCCATACGGATGATTTGACACAGTTATAAATGAACCTGATTTTGGAATTCTTTTTAATTCTTCTTCTGCAAAATCAAACTTCAATTGGAGCTGGTCAAGAACTGAATTTATAAATTCAATCCCTTTTTTGTCAATATTGTGGGAATAAATTCTATTGACCCTGTTTAATTTAAAAAGCTGCATGATAACTTTTGCCGTTATCTCCCCACCAAATCCATTCATACTAGAAGCTCTGGCAAGATCTTCTACATCTATCAGTTTGTTCATTTATTGATAAGAAAAAAAGGGTTTAATCAAAAAAGGTCGCTTCAATTATTTAATTTAGAAGCGACCTTTAAAATTTGCAGTTTTTTATTAATACGTGTAATTCGCGTAAAAATCTTCATCAAATGCGTTGAATCCATCGCCAAAATCCAGTTCTGAATAAATCTCAAACTCATCAACATGAACATTTGATTTGCTCTGTTTAATTTTTAATAGATTTTCAGACTTAAATTGATTTTGATCAATTAGATTCTGAATTGCTTTTTTTGTTTCCATAATTCGCACTTTAAGTTAGACCTTTATTTATTAGAGGCATTCTTGTAAAGCCCATTGGTTATACTAAATTTAAATACAATAGTCATTAGCAATAATTTTTCTATGCCCTGTTAGTTAGTAATTGGAAATATACAAAGTGTCAGTGAAATATTCTTTGGATGTTGGATTTTCCTGAATCTACTTTTTTCAAAGTATAGAGATGATATGTCAGTTTTTATCTTTTTCATGTAAAAATTTAACCATTTTAGTTTGATAACCAAACAATTAATCACTTTTTACTACCAAAAATCCTGAACCAAGTTAGAAAATTTTTTTCGAAAAAAATACTTTTGATAAAAAAGTTCAATGTATAATTCTTAACATTTTATATTTTTAAAATCATACCGTAAAAATTAAAGTATTGAATTACAAAATATTAACATTAACAAAAATGTATATTTACTCATTTATACAGAAATATACAATTTGATATAAATATCAAGAATGAGATATTTTGGTTGTAATATTCAAGAAAATAATATATTTGAATAAACAGAATTTCATGAAAGTATTAGGAATAGGAAATGCACTCGTTGATATTTTAGTGCCAATGGAAAACGAAGACTTACTCTCAAAATTTAACCTTCCAAAGGGGAGCATGCAAATTTCGAGTATTGATGTAGTAAATGGGATACTTGCTGATGTTAACCCCGCAAAAATCTTTTTTAATTCTGGGGGAAGTGCAGCTAACACAATTCATGGACTTGCAAAACTTGGCGCAAAAGCCGGCTACTTAGGTAAAGTAGGGAGTGATACCCATGGCGATTTTTTTAAAACCGATTTAAACCAAAATAAAATCCAACCTCACCTTTCATTAGGAAAGAATGAAACAGGGAAAGCAATGGCGCTAATCAGCCCTGATAGTGAAAGGACTTTTGCTACTTACCTGGGTTCAGCCATAGAACTCACCAAGGATGATTTATCTGACGATATTTTTAAACAATATGATATTTTGCATATCGAAGGTTACCTGGTTCAAAATAAAGAGTTAATAGAAAGTGCTCTTGCAAAAGCAAAAAAACTGGGTTTAAAAGTATCTATAGATTTAGCCAGCTATAATATTGTTGAAGAAAACCGCGAATTTTTAGTTTCTCTAATCAAAAACTATGTGGATTATGTCTTTGCTAATGAAGAAGAAGCAAAAGCACTAACAGAACAGGAACCAGATAATGCCCTTGAAACAATTTCTGCAATGTGTGAAATTGCTGTTGTAAAAATTGGAGAAAAAGGTTCTTTAATAAAAAAAGGGGAGTATAAAGTTAAAGCAGGTATTATCCCCGTTAAAGCTGTTGATACAACAGGTGCAGGAGACTTATACGCTGCAGGATTTTTATTTGGATTAATTACAAAAGCTTCTTTAGAAGATTGCGGTAAATATGGAGCTCTACTTGCAGGAAATGTAATTGAACAGGTTGGAGCTAAAATTCCAGCTGAAAAATGGAACAATATTTTCAGTACGATAAATTAATTTGATTTATATCATTTGTTCTATTACCTTCAATTCTTCTGGTTGGATAATTTTTCTTTTGTTTGCTCTTTTATATTTCAAAATAAAAAAAACATTCGAAAATAATAATGCCCCTATTCCTGTAAAAAATATCAAATAACTAAACCTGATAAAAAAGGTATACATTGATAATTCACCAAAGAAAAACTCTTTGTACAACAATACCAGAATACTTCCCAAATAACCAAAAGAGTCAGCAAGATAAATAAGATATCCTGCATTCCCTTTAAATTTAAACAGGGCTACCAAGCGTTCAAATAACATACTCCCATGAGGAACATATGCAATATATAAACCTGTCCCAACACATATCATCCATGTCATGGGTGATGCCATAATTTTTTGTTCAAATAAATATGTACTTATTCCAACCAACGCAACACCCAAAGTCATTGTAATTAGCATAAGCCTTACTGCAGAAACATTTTCTTTAATCAAAAAGAATAATCCCAAAAAGACTAAAACAATAACAGAAACTGGAATTTCTGATTTTGCAAAAACATCAATTTTATCTTCATAACCCATATAAGACCATATCTCTACTGCAAAATTATCCCTGAAATCGCGGTACGCTGTTAAAAGAAAAAAGAAAGAGATTAACATAACTAATCCAGGTGCAAGTGAAGCAAATACATTTAACCTGTCTTTTTTTGACATTGGAACCCTTTCTACCCGCAACAATCTATCTGTATTATTTGGCGAAGGTATTTGCTTTAACAACCAAATGGAAAATAATAATGGAACAATAAATATAGCCCCGGTAATAAAAGGCATCCAGAAATCACTTACTCCTAATTCAATTATAGCCCACTTACCAACACTTTTAACTGTGCCTGTAGAAAATATATAACTAACACTTAAGCAAGCTGCTAGTACCTCCGTTGTTCTTCTTCCCTCAAGATATGAAAATACAAGACCCCATATCATTCCTAGTGGCAAGCCATTTAAAAACAAAAAAATAAAATTATATGGAGGCTTTATCAAACCAAAAAACAGCAAAGCTATCTCTGCCAAAAAAATAAATAATATTACTAAAGTCGCTCTCCGGGCTGGATTCATTTCAGAAATGATTTTTATGCCAATAAATTTTGATAAGGCATAACCACTTACCTGTGAAATTATTAGAACAATTTTGTAATTCAATCCCCATAAGGTTATTCCTTCGAACATAGCTACTGCAAATGGTTTTCTAAAAGCATACATACAGAAATACACCATAAATGCCGCAATCGATGAATAAATAACAAATAAAGAATCATTTTGATGTTTTATCAGCCAACGAGTAATTTTTGATTTTTGCATTTCTCTCCTTATTGAAAAATGCGAAAACTATTATTTTAATGTTATGGAAATATTTGTGAAATATTAAGGATGTGTTAGAATTGTTTCAACATTCATTAATTAATTTCTAAGAAAGGAAGATTCTATTCATGATACAAGAATAAACATAAAAGGCCGTTCAAAAGAACGACCTTTTCGATAATTAAACCTAAAGAATTGTCTAATAATATAAAGCAAAGCCATTAATCTCCTTCCCACCAAACTTTTGTTGAGATATTATCAGCTCCTTGTCTGTCAATAGCAGCCTGACGATTTTCTGCATTTAAACTCTGTTCTTCATCAGGATATACAAATCTGCTGGGATATATTGATAAAAATGCATCAGGACCAGGTTTTATAACTGAAGGAAATCCTGTTCTTTTAAATTCACAAAATCCTTGAAAATCAGTATAAATAAGTGCTAACCACTTTTGTGTTATGATGGTCTCAATATTTCCATCATAAGCGACAGGTGTAGTCAATTCTTCATCATTTGATGTTCTTGTAAGATAGTCAGCTGGCATTTCTGCCCCCCAGTATTCGAAAGATGCCTCAATACCATTTTCATAGTGTTCCTTCGCACCATCTATGCTTGCATATCTTTCTGCAGCCTCAGCTAAAATAAATTCAACCTCAGCATAAGTCATTAATAATCCTTCGATGGTATTTGGTTCGTAGAAAAATTTATTAGCAAATTTTGATAAATAAGCATCTCCTCCTTTATATGTATAGGCTGTTCCGTCAACAAGACCATTTGCCATACCGGCCCATTCTTCTGTACCTTCGCTTACAGAATTCGAAGTTGGTGCAAACCAATTTTCAATTCTTGGATCATCATAAGCTTTTAGTATTTTTTCAACCGTTTCACTCATACGATATTCATTGAAAGATCCAACTCTATATCCAGATTCTTCTGCAAGTGGGTGAGTATTTGGATATGATTCCAGATAATGTAGAACTGCATTATCATCGTTACTCTCCATAATTGGATAGGTAGAAGGATCTTTTACAATTGTTGCAATTCCTGATTCAGCAAGAGATGCATTTACATTTGAAAGACGCATTAACGCCCTCAATTTTAATGAATTTGCAAATTTTCTCCACATGGTAATATCACCATCAAAAATTAAATCTCCACTTACTTCAACAGCATCCGAACTGGAAAGCAATTGATTGGCAGTTTCTAAATCAGCAAGGATTCCATCGTAAATATCAGATTGTTCATCATAAGCTGGTTTAAAATTTTCCTCTGTCTTACCTGTAATCGCTTCCGAATAAGGAACATCTCCCCACATATCAGTTAAAATCTGAAACATATACGATTGTAGAATAAGAGCAATTGCCTCGTAACTTTTATTCTCTTTATCAATACCAATTTGTTCAAGGTTACTGGCATTTCTTATTGATGTATATAACTCGTTCCATGTTCCACTGTTGCTACCCCATTCAAATTGATCGAATGAAGTAAATACAATACGTGCAGAGTACTGAGCCATTAAGTTTCCTTCTGACCATCCTGTACCTACAAGTTCATTAATCGGATCATAACATAAATTTGTTAAGATCAGCTCCGGATTATTTTCGATTGAAGAAGGAGCATTTGGATTTTCGTTCATATCACCAAAATCTTCACAAGAAAACAATCCTAAGGTGATAAAAAGACTTACTATGATTTTTGATATATTTTTCATAATTAAATATTTAATCTTCTTTTGATTAATAGATTAAAAGTTGATGTTTACATTAAAGCCTAAACTTCTTGCACTTGGGATAGACATATCTTCAATACCTGGGATTAACTGGCCAGAACCATTGAAAGAAATAGTTTCCGGATCACCATGGTTGAAATCTGACCATACGAATAAATTACGGCCTACAAAAGAAATTTTTGCACTACTAATAAATGTTCTGGATACCCAACGTTGAGGAATTGTAACACCAAGTTTCACTTCACGAAGTTTTACGTAAGATGCATCGTACATACCTTCTGTTTCGTTCTCTCTTTTGTATCTTTTATTATGGTAAGCAGAAGCATGTACAATTACGTCATTTTCAGTATAACCCGTAACATTTCCATCTGCATCTGTAATCTCCATCAGACCTTCACCAATTACACCATCAGTATATGTTATGTCATCACTGTCGTCAACCCATTCTAAACCACTATCTTTAATTCCAGGATGAGCCCCGCCATACTCAGGAGTACGTCCCCAAAGAGTTTCTACAATATTTCCTGAAGTAGCTGCGATTAATCGTGTTGCAGATAATAAATCTCCACCTTTTCTCCAATCGAATAAGAAACTTAACGATATATTTTTATACTGGAATGAATTATTTAAACCAACAATAAAATCTGGATTATAATTACCTAAATATCTTAGCTCTGTATCCTGAACCGGTAAACCACTTCTGTAAACTATCTGTCCATCATGTTCAACAAATCCGGTACCCCACATACTACCCATACTTTCACCTTTTCTTGCTTCTATTCTGGCCCTGTTTTCGCTTATGGTATAAGTATCAATATCGTTTTCATCGCTAAGCTCAACAACTTCGTTTATGTTTTTTGAAAAGTTTACATTTAAATCCCAATTGAAACCGCTTGTTTTAACCGGAATCGCGGTAACCATAATTTCAACTCCTTTATTTACAATTTCTCCGGCATTAATTATCTTGCTTGTATAACCTGTTGTATGAGGAATTGTAATAGGTAAAATCTGGTTTGTCGATGAAGAATTATAGTATGTGAAATCCAAGCCTAACCTGTTATCTAAAAATCTTAAATCCGTACCGATTTCTAAAGATGTAACAAGCTCATTTTTTAAATCTGTTGGAGGTATTGTTGAAGATTCTTCTGCCATAAGGTTTGAACCAAAAGCTTGTTGGAAACTATATGTACTTGATAACATATAAGGATCTGTATCGTTACCAACTTGCGCCCAACCCAATCTAACTTTAGCAAATGAAATAGCTGAAGGTAGCTGAACCATATCACTTATTACACCACTTAAAGTAAATGATGGATAGAAATATGAGTTGTTATTTTCAGGTAACGTACTTGACCAGTCATTACGTCCGGTAATATCTAAGAAAAGAAAATTCTTATACCCAAACTGTGCGAAGCCATATAAACTATTTATCTGTTTATCATATTTTTCAAATTCAGTAGCAAGATTAACATCAGAATTACTAAATGTATATACATCCGGAATAACCAGTTGGTTGGCACTTACAGCAAGGAAATGATTTTTTTGTTTCATCATATTTCCCCCAACAGAAGCTAACAATTGAAAATCAAGAGATAAAGGCTTCTTGTATGTAAGTAACCAGTCAGCATTAACTTCCTGAAAGTTGATTTGATCTTCTCGATACTGCCCATGAGGGAAACGTTGTGTACTATATGCCCTTTTAATCGGACGTAGCTCATCATAAGTATCAGTACCAACACGTAACATAAAACTTAATTCATTTGTAATATCATAAGTTGCAGATACGTTACCAATAATTCTGTTTTTATTTAAACCATTGGTATTTTCGTACATGTTGAAATATGGGTTATCGTGATAGTTATAATTGTAGTTAAATTGTTGGAAACCCTCACGACCAGTCTGCCAATAATCTTTTAGACTTTCTGTATTAATTTGCATACCATACCATGTGAATAGATACATTACACTTTCTGTACCGTAACTGTTCACTGCTCTGTTCTCGCTCTGACTGTTAATATAACTTACTTTAGCGCTAACTTTTAATTTATCACTTAGATTATAAGTTGTGTTAACATTTAAGGTATGTCTTTTAAGATCCGTATTTGGCAACATCCCTTTATTATCGAAGTTTGTGTAAGAAACCCTGAAGTCAGCTTTATCATTACTTCCAAAAAATGCAATATTATTTGTAAGAGTAACACCCATTTCAAAAAATTGATCAACAGGATCGCCATGAGAAATCCAGGGAGTTGGAGTAATATCACCTCTTCGTTCTAAATCAACACCACTTGAACCTAAGGTATTTGATAAACCATGCACATCACCACCACGAAGTCCATTCGCTGTTGGAGAATCGAACTGTGCGATTAATCGACCATCAAGAGCGGGCCCCCAGCTTTCATCAACACCATCATATAAACCGCTACCATAACCATCAACAAATGAGAATTGACCGTTTTTACCCTGGCCAAATTTATCCTGGTATTCTGGAGATGCTAATACAGTCTCGAATGTAACATTTGAATTAATACTTACCCCAATACCTTTTTTACCCCGTCCTGATTTTGTAGTAATAATAACAACACCATTTGCTGCTCTAGAACCATAAAGTGCAGCAGCACTTGCTCCTTTAAGAACAGATACAGATTCAATATCATCCGGATTAATGTCAGCAGAACCATTTCCATAATCAAGCTCCATATTATCTGCAACGCTGGAATTTGATCTAGTATCAGTTGAGTTTGAAATCGGAATACCATCAACAACAAATAATGGCTGATTGTCTCCAATCAATGAAGACTCACCACGAATTACAATACGAGAAGTTGAACCAATGCCTGAGTTACCATTTGTAATTTGTACACCAGCAACCTTACCAGAAAGTGAGTTAACTAAGTTCGCTTCACGAGCTTCAACTAAATCATTACCTTCAACAGCTTGAACTGCATAACCCAATGCTTTCTCTTCTCTCTCAACACCAAGGGCTGTAACAACAACACCCTCTAATTCAGTGATGTCTTCTGAAAGCTGAATGTCGATTATAGTCCCATTTGCAATTACTTCTTTTGTACCATAACCAACATACGAAAAAACAAGTGTGGATTCAGGATCAACATCCTCTAAAGAATACGAACCATTAATGTTAGTTACTGTACCTTTTGCAGATTCTTTAACAATCACAGTAGCCCCGATTAGTGGCATACCGTCTGCAGCATCAGTGACAGTACCCGTAATGGTAGATTGCGACTGGGCAACTCCTGCCGCCAGAAAAAGGCAACACATAGCAGTAGCAATATTTCTTATTGCAGTGCCAAGAGAGCCCGAAAAAAGATTTCTTTTCATACTTACTAATTTTTAATTATTAAAAGGTTTAGCTAAGATTATTTATGAAATCAAAGCTATAGCAAGTATGTTAGCGGTTTATTTGGTAAAAATTTTTATTTATTAGGGTTTTATTAGCTGGAGAAAATAGGGTAATCTGTTCGCTTTAGATTAGAACAATAATTTATTTTAGAATCTAAATTTGAAATATTCTCATTAAAGAAGTTATAATATTTAGCATCCAGAAAGTTTATGTAATAACAACTTTGATTGGTTTTACAATTTTACTGATTGGTTTTACCATTTATAGTGATTGGGACGGGTAAATACCTGATTAGTTTTACAAATTACAGTGATTAGAACAGGTGTTGAAGTGATTGGGCTGCATCTCTCAAGCATTTTTTTTATTTAATTACTGAAAAAGTCAAATTATATGAGTATTGGCAGAGTACTGATAATTACCAGTCAACAAGACTTTAACCAACTGAACAATTCACAAATCCTGATAATTTGCACTTTCTCTGCCATTACTCATTACAAAGTATCAGAAATAATATTTTAATCCAATATTTGGTGATGATAAATTACAGTCTAATGAAACATTATTGCTTTTCATGTCATAATCTTTGTCTGACATATGAATATAATTAATTCCAGCTATATTAAGTTCTACGCTCATCTTTTGAGAAATAAAATATAATAATCCAACATTTATCCCCACATTATATATTTGAGTTTTATTATCAGATTTATCGCCTAGAACAAATGTTTTTCCAAAATTGGGTGTAATATAATATTTGAAATTCTCTGTTATATTGTTGTGAATCCTAATAAATGGTGCAATTGCTAAGGCTTTACTGTCTCCAGAATATCCATATTGACTGTTATCATCGTATTTTGAATATATAAATCCAAAAGCCACTCCTAATGCAATTTTATCACTTACCATTTTACCAATAACTGGATTTATCGATAACTGAATTTCACTTTCATCCTGAGTTTCTGAGTCTATGCTCTCTAAGGCAAAACTAAAATTTCCTCCAAAAAAAGTGCTTCCTAATTCTTGTGCCTTTAACTGGTTAAATGAAATAAATACTAAAAAAATAAATAATGAATTTTTCATGTTTTTTGATTTTATGTTTTATCTATTAAATAATTATCAATCTATTATTCTATAAGATTTCAGATTATCTCTCCAATTTAACTCCCATCTCTTCTAACACATCTTTCATATTTTCAATTAAAAAAATAATATCTTTTTTATCCATTCGTCCTATGTTTCCAATCCTGAAACAATCTACCTGGCTGAGTTTACCGGGATAAATAACACAGTCTCTATCATTTAATTTTGAATAAAAAGTGGCAAAATCAAAATTAGGATCGTCAGGATAAAGAAATGAAGTAATGATATATCCTCTTAATTCAGCATCAACAAATGCCTTGAAGCCCATTTCTTCCATATTCTCAATAAGGGTATTGTAATTTTCACTGTAACGTTGTGCCCTGCCTTCAACACCACCCTCGTTTTCTAATTCTTTTAATGCTTGTCTGAAAGCTAATAAAACATGGGTAGGTGGAGTAAACCGGAATTGACCGTTAGTTTCTAAACCCGTCCACTGGTTATATAAATCAAGGCTAAGAGTTCTGGCATCTCCTTTTATAGTTTCCAGGTTTTTCCTATTTGCAATAACAAAAGAAAAACCGGGTACTCCTTCAACACATTTATTGGAAGAAGATATCAGGTAATCAATGTTTATGGCTTCTATATCTGTTGGCACTGCTCCAAAACTGCTCATTGCATCAACGATGTAAGTCATGTTGTATTTTTTACAAATCTCTCCTACTTCTTCAATTGGATTTATGATACCTGTTGTTGTTTCACAATGAACGATGACTACATGGGTTATGGCTGTGTCACTAGCAAGAGTTTTTTCTATTTCAGTTAGCTTTGGAAGCTCGTTCTCTAATGAGTAGATTGTAACAATATCAATCTCATAAATCAATGCCATCTTTTTTATTCGCTCACCATAAGCTCCGTTTATTATAATTAGTAATTTCCCGTTCTTTGGAATTACTGAACTAATAACTGACTCGATACCAAAAGTACCAGAGCCCTGCATAATAATTGCTTCATACCCCTTTTCTTTTGATACATTTCCAAGCTTCAAGAGTTCTTCACGAATTTCTTTTACTGTATTTATAAATTCAAAATCCCGGCTGCCAAGATCTCTAAGCATTGCCCCTTTTACTGTTGAACTTGTAGTAAGTGGTCCCGGGGTAAATAATAATTTATCTGATTTCATTTAATGCATGTATTTTTTCGTGAATGAATATTTTTCGTTTTTCGAGTTCGTTAAAAATATATTCGGGCAAAAGCGCATTTTCAGGTGAAATTACACCAGTGCCTTTGTAATGATTATTAGCAATAGCTGTAACAGCGATACTCATTGGGATTCCTACATTTCGGGTATAAGCCCGTAGACCTTTCCAATCAGGTATAGATCCATCTGAAGATGGATGTGTATGTGTTAGTGTCTTTATAATATCTAATCCATCTTCTTTCCCAGTAATTTCAACATGAAGAGCATATCCATAAAGATTTGTTTTTGTGCCTTTTTCTGATTCAACAAGATACTTAGCAACAAGATCCATTATCCCTATCTTTTTGTTGTTTACCTCTATTTTAGGATTCATTAAAAACCCCCAGTCATTCAGCGTTTTTATCAGTTGCATATTCTCGGGTGGCCATGTGCCACGAACCTCAATAAGCTGCACTCCTTTATTTTTTAGAAATGAAGACAGCGTTACTGTTTCTGAATGCGGAATTATATACTGTGTATGTGTACCGTAGGGCTCGGGTAGTTTAATATCCCTGGGCCTGGCAAAAGGTGGGACCTGGATAAATTCCCCATCTTCAAATACTACACGGCCGGGTAATTTTGGGTCGTATTCATAAACTGTAGTTTCAGCAATTGATTCTGAAAAAGCAACAGGCCTAAATGCTCCATGACTTACCCGAACTGTATTTACTTTTTCCATCTGACGGGTTGCAAAAGCAACCATCATATTAGTTGTTCCCGGGGTCATTCCAAATCCGGGAATAAATATTTTGTTAAATGATTTAAAAATAGAATCAAATTTATACTCTTCTCCAAAGCCATTGAGATTAATTCCATGACAACCAGCTTTAGCAATACACTCTGTTGAAATTTCATTTAACGAGATGGTTGTACCATCCATCACTAGGTCATAACCCTGCATTAACTTAATGCTTTCCTCTTTATTACGAATATCAATAAAACAGGAGTCCACACGGCTATTCGCACATTGTTCTTTAACAAATTTTGCAGCATCAAGATTAAAATCAGCAATCGTAATTTTATCAAAACTTCCGAATTGAACCAAATCAAATACAGCTTCCCTGCAAATTTTACCACCTCCACCTAATGCTAATATTTTCATTTTTGGTTTTTTTATCGGATTTAATTGACTTTAACTAATTATTCTTATTTAAAATTTGAGAAAGCCGATTCTAAAATATTTAGTGCAAAATCTATTTGAAGTTTCTCAATAACAAGAGGTGGTGATAATAATATAGTGTTCCCTCCACCTATTTTAAAACTCAAGCCTTTAGAAAGTGAATAATACATTATTTTCTCCGTAAGAAGATTATCGGGTTCAATGCATTGTTTGTCTTTTACAATTTCGATTCCCCACAAAAGTCCAATTCCACGAATATCTCCAATACATTCATATTTTTCTTTCATATGAAGAAGCCTGCCTCTCAGATATTCTTCCATTACCAACGTTCTTTTCAACAATTGTTCCTGCTCCATATATTCAAGTGTAGCCATAGCAGCAGCTGTACCGATAGGACTTTTCTCGTGAGTAAAATGACCCACAGATTTCTCAGGAAAAGCATCAAACCTCTCGTCTGTTAAAACTGCAGCAAAAGGAACAACTCCTCCTCCAAGACCTTTTCCTAATGTTACTATATCCGGTACTATACCAAAATTTTCGAAAGCAAATAGTTTTCCTGTTCTTCCAAGAGCTATAGGGATTTCATCAAGAATAAGCAAAACATTGTGTTTATCACATATTTCTCTTAACGACTGATAATATTCCTGTGATGGAATCTGAACCACAGTATTTCGAATTGTTTCAGTAATAATTGCGGCAAAGTCGCCTTCTCGTTCAAGAACATAATCAATATACTCCAGAACCTTATCGTAATTATTTTGTCCCTTGCCGTTACACCAGATTCCACGAAATGAAGCTGGTGGTGGAACATGTTCTACTCCAGGTAAAAGTGGCCCGGCATTGTATCGAAAAGAAGATTCTCCTCCTATTGAAATAGTATCAAGTGTTGCTCCATGAAATGAATCCCACATGGATAATATTTTATGTTTGCCGGTATAGGCTCTTGCCAATTTAATAGCTGTACTATTCGCCGTTGCTCCTCCTGTAGTAAAAAGTATCTTATTTAACGGATCGGGAGCAATGTCACATAGTTTTTTAGCTAGATTGATTGCCGTTTCATTTGTATACCTTCTGGGAGAAAATGGTAATGTTTGTAGCTGCTCAATTATTTTACCAATTACATAATTATTCCTAAAACCAACCTGATGGGCTGAATTACCATGAAAATCCATGTATTTACGACCTTGAGTATCTTCAAGGAAAACTCCATCACAAGATTTAAGTGCATTCAGACAAGGTGTCGATAATGCCTGATGAATAAAATATTTAGAGTCTTCTTTTAATAAATTCCATGTCTTATCATCTAGATTCTCATCCTGCCAAACCTTACGTTCACTTGAAAGGTTAATATCGCCTTCACGTTTAAAAATTTTTAGTTCTTCAAGCAACTGATTCATGATCTAAATTGTAACTTATTTTCTAAAATGAATTAATTGTATTGCTACATGGTACTTATTCTCAAATAAGTTTTATAAGATCAACCTAGGGTTTCTCTCCATTCTCGATTCGTTGACTGATCTTCTCAACAATGGGCAGCATATCCCATATTCCATCAACAATATAATGAGCCCCGGCATTCTTTAACTTTATTGTTGCAGCTTCTATTTTATCTTTCAGATATTCTTCAGGAACATCTTTAATTCCTTCTTCAGAAAAACCTACTCCATTACCTGATTTTGTAAAACCAATTGTCCACATGCCAGCATTTATACCTTCTTTAATATCTGCTACTGTGTCACCAACTTTAATCATATGGCTAAAGGGAAAAACATCCAACCTAATAGCATTTAAATAGCACATATATGGTTTTGGCCTTCCACTAGGAACATCCGATGAATTTACAATGCAGTCTGGTTCAAGTCCAAAAGACTTTGCAATGGGCACAACATTTTTCATCATTGATGCTACATAGCCTGTTGTAGAACCAATTTTTATTCCCTTTGATTTTAGTTCGTTTACTACTTCAACAGCTCCTGGTATTGGTTTTGAATATTCTTTTACAATTTGTGCTAATGTAGGTTCCAGGTGTGAGAATAAGTCGTCAACATCATCTTCATTGGGAAGGCGATTATATTTTTTCTCCCATTGTTTCTTTATCTCATCTATCTTTAAAAGTTCAGTCAGGTGTATATTTTTTGCAAGCCCCATAGGACCACGCGCTTGTTCAAGAGTTACTTCTATTCCTCTTTTTGCAAAAACTTCAACAAATACTGATGTTGGTGCTAAACAGCCATAATCTACTAATGTACCCGCCCAATCGAAAATTATTGCTTTGATGTTATTCATCTTATCCTACTATTTTATTATTTGAAATTTATCAATTACCTTATTTTCAATGCTAATAGCTTTAAAAGTTGCTGTATCTTTTTCAAGTTCAACATAAACAAAAAGATGTTTTTTTATAATTGTATCCATCACAGGCCATCCCGAATTTTCATTTAAGGGCTCTATTCCTCCACCTGCTGTCCCACAGATTATAAACTCTACCGTTTGATCCCCAAAATTTTCACTTAAACGCTCATAATCATGGGTATGACCAGAAATAACAGCATCAATTTTAAATTTTTCATACAAGGGATCTAATAATTTTGTGATGGAAGGAGTGCCATGATATCCTGGCCAGCCTTGAGAGAAAGGAGGTTGATGTACTAAAATAAATCGCCATTTTGCATTGTTCCAATCAGCGCTTTTAAGTTGCTCAAAAAACCATTCGTATTGATGAGATGATTCTGGAATACCCAAAGGGAAATTCTCATTGGGATCTAAAACAATAAACATTGTATTACCTTCCTTGAAGGAAAAATAGTTTCCTTTCAAATTTTTATATTGATTGAAACTGTATTTATGAAAGTTTCTTGCATAAAATGTATCATAGTTTCCATCGTAATCGTGATTTCCGGGAATCAGGTATACGGGGAACTTTGATGATATAGCATGATGTGCCCGATGTAATTTTCTGTACTCATCTTCATTTTTACCATTGTTTACTAAATCACCTACTCCTATTGAAAAAGTAATTGGATAATGAGAAGTAATATCAGACAGTTTTTTGAATGTTTCCCAACCACTTTGACTATCGGCCCACACAATAAATTTAGAAGTACTGTCAGAATTAAAACTATTAAATTGATAAATATGTGATTTTGTTGTTGGATAATTTATTTGATAATAAACGGCCTTTCCTTTATCGAATTTCTCACTTACCCTGAACATGTTTAATGAATCAGATTGAACAGAAATAGAATTATCAAGCTTTGTAGAATCATATCCCCAAAAAAATTGTGCTGTTGATTTAACATCTGTTTCCCAAATTATATGAATCGTAGAATCTGTTTTTTGCAAAAAAGGATCAACAAGATTGATGGGATACTTTGATAAATATTTCAATGCAGATTTAACAATAGTCTCTTTTCTTGATGTTAATGCTTTGTTGGCTATCTCCTTAATCTCTTTTTCCAGACCAGGGAGTAACTGTAATTTAGTTTCTATTAAAATCAGGTTATTATTTAAAGTAACCTCATTCTTATATACTTCAAATTGTTCTTTCTCTAAAAGTTTAACTTCTTTAAGCCCTCCACTCATCGCCTGGTTCATACAACGAATGGTTAGCGTTACACTATCTTTTCCAGTTTTTTCGGATAAATCATAAATGTCAGGTTCAATAGATTCTATATAAACAGAATCTAAAAATACCTGAGCACCATCATCCGGATTAACAAAAAGAATATAATCTTTATCAGCATGAATTGTTTTTTGATACCAGATGGAAGTATAAGGCTTTAGGTTCTTTTTATCAGGTAAGGAAACAAGCTCTATCAATGCTGGTTTTGAGGTGATGTCAGGCACAGAATTCTCATTCCCGGAAGCAATACCTTTATGCCATGCACTATCCAAAAAAATAAAATCTGTAATTTCAGGTTTTTTAATCTCAGTTGATAATTCATCAACCTCTGCATAATCTTTTATTGTAAGGATTTTATTTCTTTCACACGAAAGGATAGAAAAACAAATTAATAGTATACAAAAATGTTTAACTGTCATATTTTTTTATTTTTTAAAATCCAGATAATCCAACATTCTTCCTTCCAAATCATACATTCGTAGCTGCAGCGTATTGTTATTAATTGTAACAATAACATAATGGTGACCTCGAAAAGTTTTTGCAGCAAAAAATGAACGGGTTGGAGCAAAATCCTCAAGATTTCCACCAGCTCCGCCTGACATAACATAAGTAACACCATCTGTATCTGATACTTGATTTTTTAAAATCTTATGCGAACGTTCGTAGCAATGAAGATGACCGTAGAAAACAACATCCACATTGTATTTTTCATAAATAGGAACAATTTCTCTTATCTGTTCATCTCCCCTTGTTGACTTCCCCTCCCAAGTATTGCCATAGTCATCCTCGTCTGAAGAGTAAGGGGCATAGTGGTGACAAACAAACTTCCAGGTAGCATCTGAATTAGCTAAACTTTCATCAAGCCACTCGTATTGTTTTCCCCCTGGTTTAAACTCTTCTTTTTCTACACTATTAAGCATAAAAAATTCTGCATTCCCATATTTGAAAGAATAGAATTCTTCCTGCCCGGGAAGTTTATGATATGCCTTATACCAAAAAAGATCTCCCTCTCCATTTCCGGGAACGGGAAAAACAGGAACTCTGGAAATCAAAGAAGACATCCCTTCGAAATATTCGTAGGTCCATTCAAATTTATGGGATTGCTTTCCACCATCAGTAATGTCTCCTAAATGAACTAAAAAATCGGGTCTTTCATCCCAGATTAAATGTGAAACTCTATTGTTTATATGAGGTCGGGATTCTGTATCCCCAATAACAGCAAAGGCAAAAGGCGTTGTTTCTTTATTCGCTGTTTTTAACGTTAAGATTCCAGAATTAACTTCTTCTCCAGCTTTATTTGTTGATATTATCGAATAAAAATATGGAGTCTCTTGTTTTAATCCTTTGATTTCTAACTCATTTATATCGTCAGGATTTTCAACAACTATAATATTTTGTAATGGTAACTCTTCTCCATATCGAATAATTGATTTGCATGGCTCGCTTGTTTCCCAAGTTATATTAATACTATTTTGAGTTACATAATGTAAATATGGTTGTACTATAAAATGGAGCGTATTATCCAAAAATTTACCATTATCAATTTTATTATAAACAGTATCATATCTAGATTTGATTTTTTCAGAACTTAACTCATTATCATATATCCTGATATTTTTTAAAAGGTTAGGAATATCCATAAAAGGCTCATTCTCAAAATATCCAAATATATTTAGAACAGTCTCTTTACCTGTGATACAATCATCTTTATAAAAAGGAATAGATGTTTCTTCTATACCGTTGAGATAAATTTTCAGCGCGTGATTCTTATACGTTAAAACAACATGTTGCCAGTATTTTTTAAATTCCTTGTTACTTGAAAATGTATACGTACTATCATTCAAAAAAAAGATAAACTGCTTATCGTAATATGCAATATTTAATAATGAATTATTTGTATTGTAATCACTCTGAAGATTTAATAAAAGTCCAATAGGTTGATTAACATGATCTATAAGTAAAAATTCAAGACTAAATTCATTATTTGTAAAAGCATGGGAAAATAAATTAATTATTCCTTTGGATTTTTGACATCCAAATAAGACCGGGGTATTGTTTTCCTTAAATAAAAGTTGATTTTTTTCTAAATTCAGAGTTGACTTAGGTCCTGAATAAGATCGAACATTCCTCTCTAAAGAATAACCAGGGAAAAAATTTTCTTCAAAAATAAGTTGTCCGAAGCTTGGAGTAATCCTTTGAACAAAAAATACTAATAAAAAGAATACATATCTCTTTAACATACTATTCTCCCAATTTTCTTTGCCTTTATTAGCTTGTCTAGTTATTTCGGCTAAACTAAACTTTGTATGTTAGTGAATTATTTGGGAGAGATTTATTTTTATTAGTGTTTTATTAGTTTGTAAGAATTTCAAATCATTATTGTAAAATGAACAGAATAATTATGATCCAATAATTGCTACTCTCAGAAATTTTTCATCCATTGCTACATTAAATGCTTCATTTATATTTTCTAATTTGAACATATCCTGATAAACACATTTTTCAAATGGATATTTCTTGTAATTCTCTATCATAAATTCATATGCCGTTTTCAAATCATTTGCCGTATAATTATGTACACCATGTATTGTGGCTAATCTACGCAATAAATATTCTGCAGAAATAGAAATATTGGGTTGAGGGTATGCAGATCCTACTAAAGCCAAATGACCTCCTATAGCAAGATTATTGACTCCAAACTCAATCGCTTCTTTTTTTCCACTCGTTTCAATGATTATATCAATCAATTTATTATCGGTATCATTTTTTATTTCTTCAGATATCACATCATATTCATTTGTTAAAATAAATGCTCTGTTCACACCAAAATTGTAGCTTAGTTCTGCTCTAAAAGAATTTTTTTCAACAAGGAAAACATTTTTTGCACCTTTCGCTTTAGCCATTGCACAAGCAGTTATTCCAAGCATTCCACCCCCAACAATAAGAACTGTTTTACCGTTTGGAGAAGGTACCCTGGAAAATGCCGCAGAAATTGTTGCTGTAGCACAATTCACCTGGCTGATAAGATAATCAGGAATAGAACCTTCAATTTTAATTATTCCAGTTCCTTTTTCTATTTTAACATAATTCGCATATCCTCCTGAAAGCACATGATCGGGATTTAAAATACACTGATGACCATATTTAAAAAGAAATTCACACTTCTGGGGCATTCCTTTAAGGCACATTTCACATTTCCCACAACTCGCATAAATCGTCCACGTAATACGATCTCCTATATTTATCACTTTTCCGTATAGATCTTCAGGAATTGTCTCGGGATGAATATCAACAACTTCACCAACAATCTCATGGCCTAAAACTGTAGGTGCCGGTTCTTTTCTAATTCCTTTAAGTGTATGAATATCACTGCCACAAATTGTAGCACATCTCATTTTTACCAATAATTCCCCTTCTTTAAGCCCAGAAAAGTGAGTTTCATTAAGAGTTATAGGATTATTGGGTGCAGTAAAAACTGCTATTTTTGATTTCATACTTAGTTTTTTTCTTGTGTTATTATGTAAAGAACAAGCAATGTTGCAACCTCATCCGAATTGTTTTTTGGGACATGAGGAATCGCCCCGTCAAAAAATAAAGAATCACCTTCTTCGAGGACTACTAAATCTGTATCAAGGTAGTAGTCTAGTTTGCCTTTTAACAGAAACAAAAACTCATAGCCATCAGTAACAACTTTTTTACGACGGGCATTGGGTTTAATATTTAAAAAAACAGCCTCAATAGCTGTATTAGAAAAACTTTGATTAAGAATAACATTATAATCAAATCCTACAGAATTTTCTTTTGTAATAGGTATATATTCATTCCTTTTTTTGTGGATATAAAAAGATTTATCACTGGTATCGATATCTTTAAAAAAGACTTCAAGATCAATATCAAGTGTTTTTATAAGAGATATTAAAACCGGTAGAGAAGGAATCGTTCGTCCATTCTCAATTTTTGAAATCAACCCTTTACTTACATTGGCTTTTCTAGCCATTTCATGTATCCGAAGATTTTTTTCTCGCCTGAACTTTTTAATTCTTTGGCCAATATGTAAGAGTACTTCTGTATTCATATAATTAAAAAAGTTTACTATTTGTAAACTGATTTTATATCTGCCAAATTACCTAAAAATAAGATAGAATCATTGACAACATCGATAATTTAATATAATATTAAGATTGGTTTCAAAAATATGTAATACCTGAATTCTAATTTTGTATTGAATATAAGTAAACAAATATTTTTGAATTAATAACTTGCTAATCCTAATATCCAAGCTATGAACCCAAGAAAAATATTCATTATTGATGATGAATTTGAAACCAGGGAAATTTTATCATATAACTTAAAAAAAGAAGGTTTTGAAGTTGATACGTTTACTGGTGCATTGGATACCTTAGAACTTATTGAAAATTACAAACCGGATTTAATAATTACAGATTGGCTTAAATTTGAACTTGACGGCCTCGAACTTTGTAAAAAATTAAAATTAAATCCAGCAACTTCATCTATCCCAATAATAATTCTAAGCGAGAAAAATGAAGAAGTTGATATAGTTACTGCTCTTGAGATGGTTGCAGAAGACTATATAACCAAACCTTTCAGAATGAAAGAGCTCACAACCCGAATCAAAAAAGTCTTAAAAAGAGAAATTCTTAAAGCTCATACTCCCATAATAAAAAAAACAGAGGAAACTATTAGTCACCTAAATAAAAAGTACGAAAGCTCAAAAATTAAATTCGATAAAATCTTAATTGATAAAATTAATCATGAAGTACATGTAGATGATAGATTTATCAACCTAACTTACTCAGAATTCAAACTTTTGGAACTTTTAGCAGACAGACCAGGGAAAGTATTTACACGATCTCAAATTATTGAAAGTGAATTTGGGTCAGAATACCTGGTAAATGAAAGGGCAATAGATGTAAGAATGGTTGGGCTTAGAAAAAAACTGGGAGCCTCTGGAAAATTAATAAAAACTATTCGTAGTGTAGGATATAAAATGTGTGGTGTATAAAAAACAAAGCGTAATAAATATTAGCAATACATATGAAAGCAACTAGTAAATTCTTAGTGTTAGCCTTGATTATTTCAAGCTTGGCAGAGCTGACTTTCGGCAAAGAAGAGCCTAAAAAAGTAACTTCTGATGCTGGCTACAATCGGGTATTGGTTATTGGATTTGAAACAACAAACTTTGTTTCTAATTATTATATGAATGAACAAATTGCAGAAAACAGTGGTCTTACAATAGACAGCCTTGAATATTTTTATAACAGCTATTTATTAAATCAACTCTCCGAGGACTCGGAAACTGCATTAGTGCTAATTCCAGTAGACAATGGAAAAACATTAAACCAGTTTTACAATTGCATTGATTACAGTAAAACAGAAAAAGAAGGTACTATAGAAATAAAAGATGCGATGCAGATAAAAAATATTCTTAACGAGTATAATGCAAATCATGTCCTTTTTATAGATAAATATGAACTTAACTGGGAAGGAGATCCTTTTAACACATTATTCCACGTGATAAATTACAGCATTCTAAACGAAGATAACGGCAAAATTTATAGTGGTAAAGCCTATTTTAACATCGAAAAAATAACCCCTCTTGATGAAATAGGAAAGAAATACACAAAACAAGTAAAAAAGATCATTGCTCAAACTGAAAAGACTGTCTTAAAATAAAAATTTTTTCTTACTACCTGTAGTAAATCAAAAGCCAGCCGTTATTTCGGCTGGCTTTTGATTTACTAAATATTTTCAGATGAAGCCTCTTGTTTGTTTGTTTCTTCAAAAAAATCGGCATTATAAGGAAAAACATCCAATATATTAGATTGTTGTATTGCAGGTATCTCATAATCGCTTATAGAACCTCCCATTAGATTTTCCAATATATCATAAGCTTCTTTCACATCATTTGCCTGAACCAGGTAAATAGAATTTGAACGTTTTTCTTTACCTTTTTCTTCATCAATGGTTATAAAGCTTAATTTACATTTAAACCATCGATCACCCGTTTCATTTGGTATCAATTCTGCATAATTGGCCCGTTTTATGTTTTTTACTTCAAACACACCACTTATATAAGGTTCCATCTCTTTATGGATTCTCACCTCGGCATCTGTGAATGATACCGCATCAATTAAATAAGGTTCGGTTACTGATTTTTCAGCACCTTGTTCATCAATTTTTTGATAATTTACTTTACATTCAAACCAACTACTCATAAAATTATTTTTGCTGCAAAAATAAAATCTTAGGCTTTTTCAAAATAAAAAAGTGGAAAAACTTACTAACAGTTTTACTATGAATTTGATTTATGTGGGTATAATATAATTGAAGCTTTTACACGGAAAAATAAAAACAAAAAAGCCACCCGAAAAATCGAATGGCTTTTTGCTCCCCATCTAGGACTTGAACCTAGGACCCCCTGATTAACAGTCAGGTGCTCTAACCAACTGAGCTAATGAGGAAAATCGGAGTGCAAAACTAATCGTTTAATTCATATTATCAAATTTTTTTTGCAAAAAAAATACGATTATTTTCCAGAATATGTTCCACCAAGAAATTTATCTACACTTTCAGCAACTTTTCTACCTGCTCCAATAGCTCTTACGACAAGACTGGCACCAGATACAGCATCACCTGCAGCAAATACTTTTGCCTTACTCGTTTGATTATTTTCATCAACCTTTATGTTACCTCTTTGGTCGTATTCCAATTCAAAACTATCAGCAATACCCTCGTGTACCGGATGAAGGAAACCCATAGATAAAAGCACTAATTCAGCATCTATTTTTTGAATGGAACCTTCTTTTTCTTTCATTACCATTCGTCCATCTACTTTTTCCCATTCTACCTCAACAATCTCAACCTGTTTTAATTTACCTTTTTCACCGATAAATTTCTTTGTTGCCAGGCTCCATTTACGATCACAACCTTCTCCATGAGAACTTGATGTACGTAATGTATTTCCCCAATAAGGCCAAGGATTATTTTCTTCCCTTTTTTCTGGTGGTTTTGGCAAAATCTCAATCTGGGTAATACTTTTTGCTCCTTGTCGTGCAGATGTGCCAACACAGTCAGAACCAGTATCACCACCACCTATAACAAGTACATTTTTATCTTTTGCTAATATTTTTATTTCCTCAGAAACCTCTATTCCACGTATTGCCTGATTTTGCTGTCTTAAGAAATCCATAGCAAAATGTATTCCTTCTAATTCTCTTCCTTCAACTGGAAGATCTCTGGGTTTCATCGCACCGATTGTAAGACAAACAGCATCAAACTCCTTTAACAGTTCTTTGCCACTAACATCAACACCAACGTCTACACCCGTTTTTATTTTAAGGCCCTCAGCAACTAATATATCCAATCGCCTGTCAATAACTCCTTTGTTGAGTTTAAAATCCGGGATACCATAACGTAATAATCCACCTACTGCATCATCTTTTTCAAAAAGTGTTACGTCATGTCCCCATTTATTTAACAAATCTGCACATGCCATTCCAGCGGGACCAGAACCTATTACAGCTACTTTTTTACCAGTTCTGAATTTTGGAGGATTGGGTTTAATATACCCCATCTCAAAAGCTTTTTCAGCAACTGCTGATTCATTTTCACGAATCGTTACAGGTTGTTCATGAATATTTAAAGTACATGCATGCTGGCAAGGTGCCGGACATATTTTACCTGTAAATTCAGGAAAGTTATTTGTTACCTGAAGAATATCAATTGCTAATTCCCATTCGCCTCTGTAAATAGCATCCTGCCATTCGGGCATATTATTCATAATCGGACATCCCCACTGGCAAAATGGAACGCCACAATCCATACATCTTGAAGCCTGGGCCTTTCTATCTTGTTCGTCAAGTTTTTGTTCAACCTCGCTAAAATCGTGGATACGTTCATTCACTGGTCTGTAACCACTTTCTTTTCTTTCAACTTCTAAAAATCCTTTCGGGTTTCCCATTGTAAGTGATATTTATTATTGATGACTGTCTATTATCTAATTCACATTCAAAACTTCATTTTCAATATTAATATTGAAAATGAGGTTCATCTTCTGTACTCTTAATTTTCTTTCTAAGCTTCGCTAACTTAATCTCTTCAAGTACTTTCTTGTACTCAAATGGAATAACTTTTATGAATTTTGGAAGATACTCATCCCAATTAACCAGGATTTTCTCTGCTAATTCGCTTCCTGTATATTCATAATGATTTCCGATTAAATTTTGAAGCTCTTTTATATCATCTAAATCGCCAACTTGAGATAATTCTACCAGTCCTTGATTACAATAGTAACTAAAGTTACCTGTTACATCAAGAACATAAGCAATACCGCCACTCATACCAGCAGCGAAGTTTCGTCCTGTTTTACCCAGAACAACAGTACGCCCGCCTGTCATATATTCACAACAGTGATCGCCTACGCCTTCGATTACAGCTTTTGCCCCACTATTACGTACACAGAAACGCTCACCGGCAACACCCCTAACATATACTTCACCATCTGTAGCCCCGTATAATACAGTGTTACCAATAATAATATTCTCATCAGGTTTAAAAGTAGAACCATTGGGAGGTGTAACAATAACTTTACCTCCTGACAGGCCTTTTCCAAGGTAATCATTGGCATCACCTTCCAGCCTAAATGTAACACCGGTTGTTAAAAACGCCCCAAAACTCTGTCCTGCTGAACCTTTAAACTTGCAATTGATAGTATCTTCCGGCAAGCCAATTTTACCATGGATTTTTGTTATTTCTCCTGATAACATTGCCCCAACAGTACGATCTGTATTTTCAATTGTATTGGACAACCAAACTCTTTCTTTATTTTTAACAGCTTTATTGGTCTGCTTGATTAATTCCTTATCAAGAATATCATCAATTTTATGATGCTGGATATTAACATTGTGAGTAGGATATTTTGATGCTTCTTTTGGCACAAATAAGATTCTGGAAAAATCAAGTTTTTGGGCTTTCCAATGTGTAATATCTTTTCGTTGCTCTAATAAATCTGCACGTCCTACAATATCCTCGAATTTTTTAAAGCCCATCTCAGCAAGATATTCTCTAACTTCCTCTGCAATAAAATTAAAGAAGTTTACAATATAGGTAGCTTTACCAAGAAAACGTTTTCTTAATTGTTTATCTTGAGTTGCTACACCAACCGGACATGTATTAAGATGACACTTGCGCATCATCACACAACCTAATACAATAAGTGCTGAAGTAGCAAAACCAAATTCTTCTGCTCCCATTAATGCAGCATGAATTACATCCCTACCGGTTTTCATCTGTCCGTCAGTCTGCAATACAACCCTGTCTCGAAGGTTATTCATTACAAGGGTTTGTTGTACTTCAGAAATACCAAGTTCCATTGGTAAACCTGCATGTTTAATTGAACTTGCAGGGCTTGCTCCTGTGCCACCCTCAGCCCCACTGATTGTAATACTGTCAGCATATGCTTTAGCAACACCGGCTGCAACTGTTCCAACACCTCTTTCAGAAACCAGTTTTACATTAATTTTTGCTGAAGGATTAACATTTTTCAGGTCAAAGATTAACTGTGCCAAATCCTCAATGGAATAGATATCATGGTGAGGTGGTGGGGAAATCAGTGTAATTCCAGGTGTTGAATTTCTGATTTTTCCAATTATCTTATCAATTTTATGTCCTGGTAACTGTCCTCCTTCACCAGGTTTAGCACCCTGGGCAACTTTAATTTGAATCTCATCAGCATTAACAAGATAATTAACAGTTACACCAAATCGTCCAGATGCTACCTGCTTAATTGCACTTCTGGCCAACGTTCCGTCAGGGCGCCTTTTGAACCTTTCAGGATCTTCTCCTCCTTCACCGGTATTACTTTTACCTCCAATTTGGTTCATGGCAATAGCCAGGGCTTCATGGGCTTCTTTACTGATTGAACCAAATGACATAGCGCCCGTAACAAAACGTTTCATAATTTCTGAAGCTGGTTCAACCTCAGAAATATCAATAGATTTTCCTTTCTTTATATCAAAACAACCACGTAAGAATACTGGTTTTCTGTATTGATTATTTACAATTGAAGAAAACTCCTTAAACTTTTTATAATCGTTTGTTTTTGTTGACCATTGAAGTAACCCTATTGTCTCCGGGTTCCATGCATGATATTCCCCATCACGGCGGAAATGGTATACACCATTTGTATGCAGACGTTTTGGATCAACATTACTTTCGCTAAATGCCCTCTCATGCGGAATTAAAGTTTCTCTAGTTATTTCTTCAAGACCAATACCTCCTATTCGGGAATCAGTTCCTGTAAAATATTTTTCTATTAATTCATCTCCTAAACCAATAGCCTCAAAAATCTGAGCTCCATGATAACTCCTTAGAGTAGAGATTCCCATTTTAGAAAGAATCTTTAATAATCCTTTACTTATAGCTTTGATATAATTTTCTCTTGCCTTACCATAATCTAACGTAATGGAACCAGAATTAACTAAATCATCAATTACAGCAAATGCTAAATACGGATTTACAACACTTGCCCCATAACCAAATAATAATGCAAAATGACTAACTTCTCTTGCCTCAGCAGTCTCAACAACAAGACCTACCTGCATCCTCTTTTTGGTATTTATTAAATGATGATGTACTGCAGACACAGCCAACAATGAAGGAATTGCTGCCTTATCTTTATCGATATTTCTATCCGATAAAATAATAAAATGTTTTCCATCATCTACTGCTTTCTCAGCATTCTCACAAAGTTCATTTAAAGCATATTCCAATGTCTTTTTCCCTCCGGTTGCAGAGAAATGCATTGGAAGTGTAACATTTGGAAATTGTTCTGTATCTAAATCTTTTATTTTCTTAAGATCCGTATTAGTAACAATCGGAGTCCTGAATTTTATAAGCTTACAATGTGACGGAGATTCTGTTAGGATATTTTTTGATACAGATCCAATGTAATTTGTTAATGCCATAACAAGCCCTTCCCTGATTGGATCAATTGCAGGGTTAGTAACCTGAGCAAATAATTGTTTAAAATAATTAAACATTCGCTGAGGTTTCTCAGACATTACCGCCAATGGGGTATCATTACCCATTGAATGCACAGGCTCCTGTCCTTCTGTTGACATTGGTTTGATAATAAACTCTACATCTTCTTTTGAGTATCCAAAAGCATTTAAGTAAGTTTTATAATCATCTCCCATTGATGATGGGACTCTTTCTTTAACCTTGATATCTTCAAGATCCAATCTGTTCTCATTTAACCAATTTGTATATGGGTTTTGAGAAGTTAATTGCGCTTTAATCTCATCATCAGGAACAATTATTCCAAATTTTGTGTCAACCAAAAGAATTTTACCGGGACGTAACCTACCCTTTTCTTTTATTTGTTCCGGTGGAAAAATCTGGACCCCTACTTCAGAACCCATCACAATCATGTTATCTTTTGTAATAACAAAACGAGAAGGCCTTAGTCCGTTTCTATCCAAAGTCCCACCAATATATCTACCATCACTAAATACAATTGAAGCAGGGCCATCCCATGGCTCCATAATTGTTGAATGATACTCATAAAATGCTTTTAAGCTTGGAGGTATTGGGTTTTTATCATTCCATGATTCCGGAATTAACATACTTAACGCATGAGGTAAAGATTTTCCGGTAAGTACTAAAAATTCCAGAGCATTATCGAATGAAGCTGAATCACTTTTATTTGGTTCAATAATTGGGAATACTTTTTTAAGATCCTCTCCAAATAAATCAGTTTTCATTAACGATTCCCTTGCTTGCATCCACATACGGTTACCAGCAATTGTATTAATCTCACCATTGTGTGCAACAAAACGGAATGGCTGGGCAAGATCCCAGGTTGGGAATGTATTTGTACTAAATCTTGAGTGTACAAGTGCAATTGCGCTTGTAAGTTTTTCATTCTTTAAATCCAAGAAATATTGTCCTACCTGAGCAGGCGTTAACATTCCTTTGTATATAAATACTTTTGAAGATAAACTTGGAATATAGAACGCTTCTTTATCTTTTATTTTTGACTCACGTATTTGTCTTTCTGAAAGTTTACGAACAATGAATAGTTTTCTTTCAAGCTCTTCTTGTTCAAATTTTCCTGTAATATATATTTGTTTGATTGTAGGTTCAGTACTCCTTGATATCTCACCAAGAACAGAACTATCTACCGGCACCTCCTGAAAGTCAATTACATCTAATCCTTCGCTAACAGCAGTATCTATTAAAATCTTCTCGCAACTTTTTTGTTCTTTAGGATTCTTAGGAAGAAATACCAATCCTGTCCCATATTGCCCAACTTTTGGCACTTTTATCCCTTTGGAGACGATAAAATCATGAGGTACCTGCATTAAGATGCCCGCTCCATCACCAGAAACATTATCAGAACTCTCTGCCCCGCGGTGTGTCATGTTAACTAATACCTCCAGTCCCCTTTTAACAATATCGTGCGACTTTACACCATTTATCTGTGTTACAAATCCAATCCCACAATTATCATGCTCATTCTTTGGATCATAAAGTCCCTGAGCCTTTGGAAGTCCTTTTCCCATGGTAATATCGTATTATTGTTTCTAATTTTATTTGTTAAAAAAGCCATTCTCTTTTAGTGAGAATGGCTTCAAAATTTCTTATATGTTATACCATTCTCACAATAAAATCATGAGTTTATTATTTTTCTTATTAGTATAAAGATTGATATTCATCTACCGCTTTCTAATAAATTCCTGCAAAGGTACAAATTAGAATGATATGATAAAAATCAATTTCTTAAGTTTATTCAATCAATTAACAGAACTTTTTTATTCCCTTTCTTCGATAGGAATGTAATTTTTTCTATCCGAAACATTTTTGTATGCCGGCCTGATAATCCTTTTACTTGAGAAAGTAATCTCTTCAAGCCTATGTGCACACCATCCCGCAATTCTTGAAACTGCGAAAATAGGTGTGTATATCTCCTTTGGTATTCCAATACATGAATAAACAAATCCTGAGTAAAAGTCAACGTTGGCACATATTACTTTTGCATTTTCTCCTTTGAACTTGCCAAATACCTCAGGTGCTAATTCTTCAATATTCGCATAAAGATTAAATTCATCCACTCTTCCTTTTTCTTCTGCCAATTCCTTTGCTTTTTGTTTAAGCAATACTGCCCTTGGATCAGATAATGTATAAATTGCATGGCCAATTCCATATATTTTTCCGGAACCGTCTCCGGCTTCTCTCTTAAGAATTTTTAAAAGATATTCGCTGATTTCTTTCTTATCATTCCAGTTCTTAACATGCTGCTTGATATCATGCATCATCTGGATAACCCTAAGATTTGCGCCCCCGTGTAATGGTCCTTTTAATGAACCTAACGCAGCTGCAATAGCTGAATATGTGTCTGTTCCGGAAGAACTAACCACACGGGTCGTAAAAGAAGAGTTATTACCACCTCCGTGTTCTGCATGAAGCACCAGGTTTAAATCCAGAATATCAGCTTCTAGTTTAGTATAATCTTCTCCTTTAAGCATATAAAGAAAATTTTCAGCTGTACTTAAACCTGGCTCTGGATGCCTGATAATTAAAGATTTTCTTTGATAAGAATGTCTAAAACCAAACAATGAATATGCTGTTATCGTTGGAAATTTAGCAATCAGATCTATACATTGTTTAAGTTGGGCCTGATGAGAAAAATCCTCAGCATGATCGTCTAACGTATATAATACCAAAACAGAACGTGCTAACATATTCATAATATTCTTGCCCCTTAGGGTAAGAATCATATTTTTTGTAAAAAATCCCGGTAATTCACGTTGAGGAGAAAGATAAGAAGTAAATTGAGCTAATTCCTCTTTATTTGGAAGCCTTCCCGTTAAAAGAAGAAAAGTTGTTTCATCAAATCCGTGCCTGCCATCCGCTTGAAAACCCTCCACTAAATCATTTACATCAATTCCTCTATAATATAATCTTCCTTCCGTAGGTATTACCTGGTCGTTATTTTTTTCATACCCAACAACATCACCAATATGTGTTAGTCCGACTAACACTCCAGAACCATCTTGATTTCTTAATCCTCGTTTTACATTATATGTATTAAAAAGTTCCCTTTCTATATTTGAGGATTTAACAAAAAGTTCTTCGAGTTTTTGAAGTATTTCCATAGTTTATAGTATTAATATTTTAATCCTGAATTATGATAATTATCATGTTGCGAGCCTGCGAAAATAGCCTTTTTATTTTATTATTGATTTATCTACATATATTTAGATCAAATATAAATTAATGCCTAAATCCTAATTTGTCCTGAACCATAAATAATATATTTAGTAGAAGTTAATTCCCTTAAGCCCATTGGCCCACGTGCATGAAGTTTTTGAGTGCTTATTCCTATCTCAGCACCAAATCCGTACTGCATTCCATCTGTAAACCTCGAAGATGCATTAACGTTGACAGCAGCAGCATCTACTTCTTCTAGAAAACGCTGTGCGTTACTATAATTATTTGTTACAATAACTTCTGTATGCATCGTTCCATACTTATTAATATGATCGATAGCATCATCAATAGAATCAACAACTTTTACGGACATGATATAGTTCAAATATTCTGTCCCCCAATCTTCTTCTGTTGCAGGAATTATATTATCTGCCAGTTTTTGAATGATCTCATCGCCTCTTAACTCAACATTATTTTCCTGTAATAATTTGCAAACCTTAGGTACAAATTCTTCTGCAATATCTTTATGTATTAATAATGATTCCGCTGCATTACAAACTCCAGGCCTATGGGTTTTTGAGTTATGGGTAATTGCTAACGCCATATCAATGTCTGCATCATCATCAATATATACATGACAATTTCCTACTCCTGTTTCAATTACCGGCACAGTTGAATTTTGCACAACAGCATTTATTAATCCTGAACCTCCCCGAGGGATCAACAAATCCAGATACTCATTTAGTTTCATTAAAGCAACAGCACTATCCCGTGAAGTATTTTCAACTAACTGAACAGATTCCTTTGGAAAATCCTGTGCTACCAATGCTTCTTGTAAAATTTTAATGATAGCCGAATTTGAATTAATTGCTTCTTTTCCCCCACGCAAAATGGTTGCATTTCCAGTTTTAAGACAAAGACCAAAGGCATCTGCTGTAACATTGGGCCGAGCTTCATATATAATTCCAATGACTCCCATGGGAACCCTGCGTTGGCCGATAGTCATACCGTTTGGCCTTTTTTTCATTGACAACACTTCCCCAACCGGATCATCAAGGCCTGCTATTTGCCTTAAACCATCAGCCATTCCTTCAATTCTTTCCGCTGTAAGAAGTAATCGATCCAACAATGCACCTTTTACTCCATTTTCTTCTGCATTGGCCATATCCTTTGCGTTGGCCGTTAGAATCTCCGACTTCTTTTCTTCCAGATAATCTGCTGACTTTAACAGCACATCATTTTTCTGCTGTGTTGAAGCTTTTACCAAAAAACGGCTTGCATCTTTGGCCAATTTGCCTTTGATAGTTAACTCTTCCATTCTTACGATAATTTTTTTTGATTCGCTGAAAATAGCGTACCTACATCATCTCCATCCAATATACTAAATAAGATTGATGGGTCTTTCCCATTTGTTATAATAGAATCAATACCTGATTCAAAACAAATTTTTGCAGCCAGTATTTTTGTTACCATTCCTCCGGTACCAAATGAAGAATCCGTATCATTTGATATACTTTCTATCTCTGGGGTGATACTGTCCACAAATGAGATCTTTTTAGCATCCGGATTATTTTTAGGATTATCGGAATATAATCCATCAATATCGGACAACATGATTAATAACTCAGCTTGAACAAGCGTTGCAACATTTGCTGAGAGCGTATCATTGTCCCCAAATAAAATTTCATCAGTGGAAATAGTATCGTTCTCATTTATGATTGGGATTATTCCCATATCAAGTAACTTATTCAATGTATTTTTAGCATTTTTATTCTTAACGTCATCTGTCATAACATCTTTGGTTAGCAATACCTGGGCTACTTTTTGATCATATCGTTCGAAAAAGCGCTGATAAATTTTTATAAGTTCAGCCTGGCCAATGGCTGCTAACGCTTGTTTTGCATTTAAATTTTTGGGTTTCTCAGTCATTCCCAATCTACCTGCCCCAACACCAATTGCTCCTGAGCTAACCAAAACTACTTTCTTACCAGACTTTGTTAGTTTGCAGAGATATTCTGCTAATTTCTCAATTCGCTGTAGATTTAATCTCCCACTTGCAAACGACAATGTTGAAGTCCCAATTTTTATAACAAGTTTTGACTTCAATTTTAATTCTTCTCTTTTTATAACCTCGCTATTCATCAGCAAACAATTAAATCCCGATAATCTTTAGGAAACGATTTTTCTTTATCAACAATAAAATACTCACTTTTCTTTTCCTCAATCTTATCAAATAAATCATCTTCGGTAACTAAATGATATTCATTATCGCCTCTCCCAAGTATTACATATTTACCATTTTCCTGGCATTTTATGAGAATCATTTGGGCATCAACAAGATCAGAAACATTTAAAGCCAGTGGATAATTATCCTCAAGAATAATATCATCAACAGAGACAACATCATTCTCATTGATAACAGGAATAATATTCATACTAAGCAACTCATTAAGTGTATTTGTTGCATTTTGTGATCTATCAGCAAACATTACTACATCTTTGGTTAAAAGTACCTGGGCAACGATTTGATTGTATTCACCAAAATACCGCTGATATTTTTTTATTAACTCAGCCTGACCAACAGCAGAAATAGCTTGTTTATCAGTTAAAGATATAGGTGTAGATTCAAGTCCAAGTTTCTTAGTCCCCAATACAATTGCTCCTGATGAAACAACCAACAAACTTTTACTACTATTCTGTAAATTAGCAAGGACCATAGCGAGTCGCTCCATCTTTGTTGTATCAAAATTTCCCTGATCATCCAGCAACGATTGTATTTCAATCTTTACAACTATTTTAAAATTTTCCTTCACTTGCTACTCTTTAACTAAATTACTAAGTGCTTCATTTACCTCTTCGAATGGAAACTTCTGTAGACCTTCATTAAACTTTCGTGTAATTAAATCATTTCTTAAATTTCCAACACTTCCAATGTGTTCGTGCTTAACATTGAGATCTGGTTCAAAACTTCCATCTTCAATTTTACTAGATACGGTTTTATAAGCATCTCTAAATGGAACTCCTTGCAGAACAAGTTTATTAACTTCTTCTACACTGAAGACATATTTATATTTTTCTTTGTAGATTATTTCTTTATTTACTTCGATATTCTGTACAGCTAATGTGCATATCTCCAGGCATTGTTTAAGATCAAAAATTGCTGGAAATATTATCTCCTTAACAATTTGCATATCTCTGAAATATCCTGAAGGAAGATTATTTGTTACCAATTGAATCTCACTATAAACACCTTGCACTTTATTACACTTTGCACGGATTAATTCAAATACATCAGGATTCTTTTTGTGTGGCATAATGCTGGAGCCGGTAGTAAATTCATCTGCAAGTTTAATAAATTGAAAATCCTGATTTGCGTACAAACAAACATCCATCGCAAATTTAGAAAGTGTAGCTGCAACAGACCCCATGGCAAAAGCCATTGTCCGCTCAACTTTACCTCTGCCCATTTGAGCATAAACAGAATTCACATTTAAACTTTTAAATCCTAGTAGACGGGTTGTCATTTCCCTATCAAGAGGAAAAGAATTACCATAACCAGCAGCAGAACCCAATGGATTTTGATTGACAACCTGATATGCTGCTTCAAGTAACGTAAGATCATCTGATAATCCTTCAGCATATGCTCCAAACCACAATCCAAAAGAAGAAGGCATTGCTGCCTGTAAATGTGTATATCCAGGCAGTAATATTTCCTTATTCTTTTCGCTAAGACTAATAAGAACCTCAAATAAGTATTTAGATAGGTTGACAATTTGCCCTAATTCATCACGGAAAAATAATTTCAAATCCAACAAAACCTGATCGTTTCGTGAACGTCCGCTATGAATTTTTTTTCCAATATCCCCGCATCGATTTGTAAGTAAAAACTCTACTTGTGAGTGAACATCCTCAATTCCTTCTTCAATTATAAATTGTCCCTCTTCAATTGAATCAAGAATATTTATGAATTCTTTTTTCAGAATTTTAAAATCCTCTTCTTCAAGAAGTCCAATTTTTGTAAGCATTTGAGTATGCGCTAACGACCCTAAAACATCGTATTTTGCTAAATACAGATCCAATTCACGATCTTTGCCAATGGTGAATACTTCGACTGCTTTATTTACATCAATATTTTTACTCCAGAGTTTCACAAGTATATTTTTTTACATAAGAAGGAACCCCTTTTTGAATAAGGGGTTCCCAAAACGACTTTTTATTTAAGGCCCTTTGGGAAATTATAAACCTATTTATTAACCTAAATTACCTATTTTTACTGAGGATAGCATGATGGGCCATTAGTCGTATAGCATTAATTTTTATAAATCCTTCACTGTCTTTTTGATCAAATCCTCCTTCAATGTCCATACTTGACAATTCTTTGTTGTATAAAGAACTTGGAGATTCACGTCCATCAATCAAAATATTTCCTTTATATAATGTTAGATAAACAACACCGTCTATTAATTCCTGACTTTTTTCTATTGCAGCTGAAAGGAAATCCATTTCCGGACTAAACCAGAAACCATTATAAACCAATTCTGCAAATTTTGGAGAAAGCATGTCGCGAATTTTCATTACTTCCCTATCCATTGCAATTCCTTCGATATCGCGATGTGCATGTAAAAGTATTGTTCCTGCAGGAGTTTCATAAACACCACGGGATTTAATCCCAACAAAACGGTTTTCAACCATATCAAGTAAACCAATACCATTTTCTCCACCTATTTTGTTTAAATAAGTAAATAATTCAAGTGGTTTACTGAAACTCTCTCCTGTAGTATTATTTTTTACTAAAACAGGTGTTCCATCTTTAAAATGGATCTCAATGTTTGTTTCTTTGTCTGGTGCATCAGTTGGATGTACCATTTTTGTAAACATTTCTTTTTCTGCTTTGTATTTTGGATCTTCTAAAATTCCTGCTTCATGGCTGATATGTAATAAATTATCATCCTCGCTATAAGGTTTCTTCAATGTTGCTTTAACAGGAATCCCTTTCTCTTCAGCATAATTTAACATGTCAGTCCTTCCTTTAAATTGATTAAGGAATTCCTGCATTTTCCAAGGAGCTAATACTTTTATCTTTGGATTAAGGGCATAAAAAGAAAGCTCGAATCGTACCTGATCGTTTCCTTTTCCTGTTGCTCCGTGCGAAACATATTGAGCATTCTCTTTTTCAGCAATTTCAATATGCCGCTTTGCAATTAAAGGCCTGGCTAAAGCTGTTCCTAAAAGATACCTGTTCTCATATACAGCATTTGCTTTTATGGCAGGAAAAATATAATCCGTTACAAGTTCCTCTTTTAAATCTTCAATATAAACTTTGCTAGCCCCTATTTGTAAAGCTTTTTTCTCAACTTCAGAATAATCGTCATCCTGACCAACATCAGCGACATAAGCAATTACTTCATAATCTTTATCAATTAACCACTTTAGGATTACAGAAGTGTCTAAGCCACCGCTATACGCCAAAACTACTTTCTCTTTGCTCATTTATTTAATTATTACTTGTTATTGTTCATTTCAGGCATTATCATTGCCAGTACATTAATTACATCTGTTTTGCCAACGCCTTCTCTTGGTATAACCAGAATTGTATCATCTCCGGCTATAGTAGCAAGAATTTCAAAAAAATTTTCTTTGTCAATTCTTGATGCAATACTACTTGCATAGCCAGGCATTGTTTTAATTACAGCTAAATTCTCTGAGAACTCAATGGTTTGAAAACCAGTTACAGGAAATTTATCTGCGGAAGAACTACTTCTTTTACTATTACTTTCAGGTATCTGATAAATATATCCTTTATCAGTATCTACTACTTTACTTACTTTTAAAAACTTTAAATCTCTTGATAAGGTAGCCTGTGTAAGTTGATACCCTTTTGTTTCCAACTCTTGCATCAGCTCCTCCTGATTAGAAATTTTTTTTTCTAATAGAATACTTTTTATTGCCAGGAGCCTTTGCGTTTTATTTTTCATTTGAATAAATATTCATTTAGCCTGCAAAAATATACATAATTTTAGACTTGTCCAATAAATCTTCAAAAAAGATTTATTCTTGCTATAATCAGTCCTTTCTTAGTATAGTTCTAATTAAAAAATCCTGGCACTGATAAAATTTTGTTGAGTTTAGATAAATCCCTAAATCCTTTCGAACATTTTTTGTTTTAACCATTTCATTATTATATTCGTACCTCTCGAAAATAATTTTTAACACTTAACACAATGGGTAAACTTAATAGAAGAGACTTAATTAAAGGTTTGGCAACGATTCCTATAGTTGGAGGATTAGGAATTGGTTGGTCCAAAAAACAAAACTATGATTCTTTACAAGTAGAAAAAACAAAAAAGCTCTACAATGACTTGGGATTCACTATTGATGATGTTTCTCCAAAGCGTAAAGCAGTGCCAATGGGAAAAGCTGATTTACTAAGAATTGGCGTAGTTGGCATAGGCGTTAGGGGAACACAATTACTACGTTCATTAGGCTTTACAGAAAAAAACTGGATAGAAAGTAATACTGACACAACTGGTAAACCAAATATTTTTCTTCAAAGTTTCATTGAACAGGAAGAATTGAATGTAGAAATCACAGCTATTTGTGACGTATTTGATCTTCATCTCGAAAAAGGAGTTGAAATATCTAAATACAACAAAAAAAATAACGACTTCTCAGGTAAAGCAGCAAAAGGGTATAAAAATTTCAGAGATCTGATTGACGATAAAAATGTTGATGCTGTAATTGTAACAACACCTGATTTTTGGCATGCCCCAATTACACTAGCTGCAATAAAAGCTGGCAAACATGTTTATTGCGAAAAATGTATGACCCGCACTGAAGAAGAGGCCCATGAAGTTTACAAAACAGCAAAGGCATACCCAAATTCTGTATTCCAGGTAGGGCACCAATACCACCAAAATGCTTGTTTTTATAAAGCAAAAGAATTAATTGATAAAAATGCTATTGGTAAAGTTTCCTTGGTAGAAACCACAACAAACAGAAACACTCCTGACGGGGCTTGGGTCAGGCATCTTGATGCAAATGGAAACCTGAAGCCTGGGGATGAAAAATCTATCGATTGGAATTTATTTCTGGGAGACAGGCCCAAAATTCCTTTTGATATAAAAAGATATTATAGTTGGACACAATATTGGGAATATGGTACGGGGCTTGCCGGTCAGCTTATGGGACATGAGTACGATGCTGCAAATCAATTATTGGAATTAGGGATTCCTGAAACTGTATCAGCAGAAGGAGGAATCTATTTTTATAAAGATGGCCGGGAAATTCCTGATATATTCAATGTAGTATGTAATTTTCCTAAAAAAGATGTTACCGTTGTTTATAGTGCCTCTTTAGCTTCCAGCAGAGGTAGAGGCAGAATCTTTATGGGACATGATGGTTCTATGGATGTTAGCGGAGACCTAATGGTTAATATTGATGCTAATTCAACACAATATGAAAAATATTTAAAAAATGGTGAGATTTCCGCTAATGAGGTATTTTTTGAGTATCGACCCGGAATGGAAGAATTAGATGCCGTTACTTCCGCAACAGAAAAATATTACGCACAAAAAGGCCTTTCTTATACATACGGCAATGGAAACAAAATTGTAGATATTGCCTTCTTACATCTAAAAGAATGGATGGAAAGTATTCGTTTTGGTGGTGCGCCTAGTTGCGGAATTGAAAAGGCATACGAGGCGACAATAGCTTGTCATATGGCAACAACTGCTTACCGTGAACAAAGAAAAGTAAGCTGGGATCCGATAAAAATGAAGATTGTTTAACCCAATCTTTTTGTATAAAAATTAATTTTAATTCGTCACTCATGTATAAATATTCATATTTGGCGAATTTTTATACAAAAAATCATTTTCATCAACTCGTATGAAAAAATTATTTCGTACTTTTGTGCGAATTTTTGAAAATGGTAATCAATGGATAAATCAATTAAAAAAGTTGTAATACTAGGTTCTGGGGCATTAAAGATTGGAGAAGCAGGAGAATTCGACTACTCAGGATCACAAGCATTAAAAGCATTAAGTGAAGAAGGAATAAAAACGGTTCTGATAAATCCCAATATTGCAACCGTCCAAACATCGGAAGAATTAGCAGATAAAATATATTTTCTACCCGTAACACCTTATTTTGTAGAAAAAGTTATTGAAAAGGAGAAACCAGATGGTATTCTCCTTTCTTTTGGTGGCCAGACTGCATTAAATTGCGGTACTGAATTATACCAAACCGGTGTTCTAGAAAAAAATAATGTAAGAGTATTAGGGACCCCAGTTCAGGCAATTATGGATACTGAAGACAGGGAACTGTTTGTTAACAAGCTAGATGAAATTGATGTAAAAACAATTGAAAGTATAGCTGTTAATTCTACTCCTGATGCTATCGACGCTGCAAATAAAATTGGTTACCCTGTAATTCTTCGCGCTGCTTATACATTAGGTGGCCAAGGTAGTGGCTTTTGTAACAACGATGAAGAACTTGAACAATTGGCAGAAAGTTCTTTCTCATATACAAACCAGATCCTTATAGAAAAATCATTAAAAGGCTGGAAAGAAATAGAGTATGAAGTTGTAAGAGATAAACATGACAATTGCATCACCGTATGTAACATGGAAAATTTCGATCCCCTGGGGATTCATACAGGTGAAAGTATTGTTGTTGCACCTTCGCAAACACTTACAAATGCAGAATATCATAAATTACGTCAGTTAGCCATTAAAATCATCAGGCATATTGGTATTGTTGGAGAATGTAATGTGCAATATGCCCTTGATCCGGAATCGGAAGATTATCGTGTGATTGAGGTTAACGCACGTCTTTCTCGTTCCAGTGCCCTTGCATCTAAAGCTACCGGTTATCCTCTTGCTTTTGTTGCTGCTAAATTAGCCCTTGGTTTTGGTTTACATGAACTTAAAAATTCAATTACCAAAACAACTTCAGCATTTTTTGAACCTGCCCTTGATTATATCGTTTGTAAAATTCCTCGTTGGGACTTAAATAAATTTTCAGGCGTATCAAAACAAATTGGCAGCAGCATGAAAAGTGTTGGTGAAGTTATGTCTATCGGACGTAGCTTTGAAGAAGCCATCCAAAAAGGTTTACGAATGATTGGCCAGGGGATGCACGGTTTTGTTGGAAATCGCGACCTGACCTATGAAGACGTCGACAAAGAACTTTCGGAACCTACTGACATGCGAATTTTTGTTATTGAAGATGCTTTCGAAAAAGGCTATACAATAGACAGAATCCATGATTTAACTAAAATTGATAAATGGTTTCTACAAAAACTTAAAAATATATTCAACCTGGGTAATGAACTAAAAAAATATAATGACCTGGAAGCATTGCCAAACGAAACGCTTTTAAAAGCGAAAAAATCTGGTTTTTCTGATTTTCAAGTCGCTCGTTTTGTCTATAACATAGAAAATGACTTTGTTGATTCCGACTTATTAAAAGTAAGAGAATATCGCAAAAAAAATAACATATTACCTTTTGTAAAACAGATTGATACTCTGGCAGCAGAATATCCAGCCCAGACAAATTATTTATACTTATCGTATAATGCAAGTAGTCATGATATCGATTTTATAAACGACGACAAATCTGTAATTGTACTTGGTTCTGGAGCATACAGAATTGGTAGTAGTGTTGAATTCGACTGGTGTAGCGTAAGTGCGCTCGATGCTGTTAATAAAGAAGGATATCGTTCTATCATGATTAATTATAATCCTGAAACAGTTAGTACTGACTATGATGTTTGCGACAGATTATATTTTGATGAGTTATCCTTTGAACGTGTACTTGATATTTACGAATTAGAATTACCAAAAGGTGTTATCATATCAACCGGGGGACAGATTCCTAACAATTTAGCTATTAGACTTGATAGCCAAAATGTATCGATATTAGGTACTTCAGCAAAATCTATTGACAATGCCGAAAACAGGCATAAATTCTCCATGATGCTTGATAACTTAAAAGTTGATCAGCCAAAATGGAAAGAGTTAACCAGCATTCGCGAAATTTATGATTTTATTGATGAAGTTGGCTTCCCGGTATTAATTCGCCCTTCATATGTTCTTTCTGGTGCTGCGATGAACGTTGTATCAAACAAAGACGAACTAGAGTATTTCTTAAATCTTGCAGCAAATGTTTCAAAACAATATCCGGTAGTCGTTTCAGAGTTTATTCAACAAGCAAAAGAAATTGAGATTGACGGCGTTGCCAATAAAGGAGATTTAACAGCCTATGCCATTTCAGAACACGTTGAATTTGCCGGAGTCCACTCTGGAGATGCAACTATCGTTTTCCCTCCTCAAAAAATCTATTTTGAAACTATCAGGAGAATCAAGAAAATTACAAGACAGATTACAGAAGCATTGAATATAAGCGGGCCATTCAATATTCAATTTCTTGCAAAGGATAACGATATTAAAGTTATCGAATGTAACTTAAGGGCATCCAGAAGTTTTCCTTTTGTTTCTAAGGTGCTTAAGATCAACCTTATTGAAATTGCAACAAAAGTGATGCTAGGCCTTCCTGTTGAAAAACCCAGTAAATCAATTTTTGAACTTGAATACATTGGTGTTAAAGCGCCTCAATTTTCATTCTCAAGATTGAAGAAAGCTGACCCAGTGCTCGGTGTAGACATGTCATCAACAGGTGAAGTTGGGTGTATCGGCGATAACTATTATGAGGCAATACTTAAATCAATGCTTTCTGTTGGTTATAAGATACCTAAGAAAAATATTCTACTATCAACCGGACCAATGCGTTCAAAAGTTGAACTTCTAAATAGCTGCAGATTACTTGAAGAAAAAGGATATAACCTTTTTGCGACAAAAGGCACAGCACAATTTCTGGAGTTAAATGGAATAGAAGCAACAACACTTCACTGGCCAGATGAAAAAGAAAAACCAAATACATTGGATTATCTAAAAAATAATATGATTGATTTGGTTATCAATATTCCTAAGGATCTTACTTCTTCAGAATTAAGTAACGATTACACCATAAGAAGAAGCGCTGTTGATTATAATATCCCAATTATAACAAATGCACGATTAGCAAGTGCATTCCTTATAGGTATTTGTAAATTAAACATCGAAGATATCGCGATAAAAAGCTGGGATGAATATAAAAATTAGTTATGAGTTTTAAATGGCTTGATGTAGCAAAACAAATCCAGGCAATTGCCCAGGCAGGAATAACATTTACTGAAAACAAATACGATGTAGAACGTTATGAACAGCTTAGGGAACTAAGTGTAAAGATACTTACTGAATTCTCAGATGGAGACGAAACACATATTACTGATATTTTTGCTACAGAAAAAGGCTATCAAACCCCTAAGGTTGATGTTCGTGGCGTTGTTATCAGAGATAACAAAATATTAATGGTAAAAGAGACCATTGACGGTAAATGGTCTCTCCCTGGTGGCTGGTGCGATGTTGGTTTATCTGCCAAAGAAAATTGTGAAAAAGAAGTCTTCGAAGAAGCCGGATTAAAAGTAACAGCAACTAAATTACTTGCTGTTTTCGATAAACACCATCACAATCATCCGCAAGATATTTATCATGCATACAAATTATTTTTTCTGTGTGAAGAAATTGGAGGAAAAATAAATATTGGTATGGAAACAAGTGAGGTAGAATTTTTTAACCTAAACGAATTACCTCCGCTGTCTATTGAAAGAAATACTGATTTCCAGATTAAAAAAGCTTTTGAGATAGCTTTGGATAGCAGCCATCCTACAGTTTTTGATTAATCTTCTTTAAGAAGAAAATCAAAATTATCGTTATAATTTAATTCCAATGGCTCCATTCCTGATTTAAAGACCCTGGCCGTTTTTTTCCCTTTTAATTTTAATCGATTATCCTGATAGTGCAATAAAGTTCCTTCTCGAAGTCCTAATACATATGTTTCAGGATTTACAACTAGAAACTCATTTATCCTGTCTTCACGTGTCTCTCCTGCATGTCCATCAGGATTTTTATCTGTGTAATGCGGATTTATTTGGAAAGGTATCAGATTAAGTGCTTTAAAATTTACAGGTTCAACAATTGGCATATCATTGGTTGTTTTAATAGTTGGGCACGTTACATTTGAACCAGCACTCCATCCAATATATGGCGTTCCTTCATGTATTTTCTTACTTATTTTTTCCAGTAGGCCCTTATTTTGCAGCTCATTCAATAAATGAAATGTATTGCCTCCCCCAATAACTATAAAATTAGAATTTTCAACTGCTTTTCCTGGATCATCAAAATTATGGATGCTTTTGAGCTCTAATCCCAAACCAGAAAAAACCTGGTTCACTCTGCTATAATAATCGTCATAAGTAACTGTTACGCCAGCATAAGGGATAAAAACGCCCCCATCTTTTTTAAGATCTTCAAAAAAATCCTGAATGTAGGGTATTGTAAATTCAAGGTAATTTTCGCCGGCATTTGTTGAGTTACTGAATAAAAGGAGTTTCATAGCTATCTAATTTTAAGATCGAAGGTAACAAATATAATTACTGAATTCATTAAAAGTCTAACTTAAACGAATTCCCATAACCAATATATCATCAATCTGTTCGAAGTCCCCCATCCAATCCGAAAGCGTTTTTTCCAAATATTTTTTTTGAGAATCAACCGGTTTCGTATAAATATCGCTTAGCATACGTTCAAAGTTACCAGCCTTAAAACGGTTTCCCTGTTCTCCTCCAAATTGATCGATATACCCATCAGAATAAAGATAAAGCATATCTCCTTTCGAATAATTAACTGTATGATTTGTGAAAGAATCTAACTCTTTAATCTGGAAACCAACAGGCATGTTATCACCTTTTATCTTAATAAATTCTCCATTATTTTTTACAATTAACATAGGATTATGTGCCCCGGAATATTCAAGGGTCAAATTATCTCTATCAATTACACATAACGCAACATCAATACCATCTTGTGTTTCGAAAACATTTCCTTCCTGTCTCAACGCAATTTTAATTTTAGTTCTTAAACTGTTCAATATCAAATTAGGTTTTATTTCCTCCAAATCTCCAATCACTTCATTTAATAATGTAAAACCTAACACACTCATAAAAGCTCCAGGAACGCCGTGTCCCGTGCAGTCTGCAGCAGCCACAACCGTTTTATTATTTACCTGGGTAATCCAGTAAAAATCTCCACTAACAATATCCCTTGGCCTATATAGAATAAAATGTTCTAACAAAATATTTTTAATAAGCTCCTGGGGAGGAAGCACCGCATTTTGAATTTTGCGGGCATATGTTATACTTTCTGTTATGCTCCTGTTTTTATCAGCTAATAATTTATTTGATTTTCTTTTTTCATAATAACGAACGCCCAGGATAACCACTATGGCAGAAATAAGGACAAGACTGATAATAAAAGCACTCTTTTCAACTCTATTTTTATTTAATTCAACTTCCTTCCTTTCTAAATCTAACTTCTGTAGCTGTATTTGATTTTCCTTTTTTTCTGTCTCATATTTAGTTTCTAATTCAGCAATCTGAGTACGGGTATTTTTATTTAAAAACGAATCTTTTAATGTCGCATACTCTTTAAAAAATGTTAACGCCTTTTTATAATCCCCTAAATTCTCATAATTCTCAGATAAACTATGATTTATCTGATATAATTCATCAATATCTTCAATTTGTTTAGCATATTGTAAACTCTTTTTCAGATAGTAATCAGCTTTAGAATACTGGCCTATCTTTAAATACAAATTTCCAATATTATTATTGGAATGTGCCAATCCACTTGCATTATTTAATTCCTCATGAATCTTAAGAGCTTCTGTATGATATTCAAGTGCTTTATCATATTCCTCAAGGCGATTATATATTAACCCGATGTTATCCTGAATAATGCCAATATATATTCTATAATTTGTTGTTTTAAAATAATCGAGAGCTGCCGTATAATGTTGTAATGCCTCATCGTAGTTATTTATTTGTTGATATACACTCCCTATATTATTATTATTTTGAGCCATTCCCAATTCCCTGCCTAGTAATGTATTGTATTCCAGTGATCTTAAAAAATACTCGATAGCCTTATCATATTCATCTATCATATAATAAACCCCTCCGATGTTATGAAAACTCATAGCAATCCCGACAGAATCATCTAATTCTTCACGCATCCTAACGGATTTTAATAAATAGTCAATAGCACTATCTGTATTTCCTGTTTTTCTGTTTAGTACTCCCAGGTTTGTATAAACCATGGCTGTGCCCATATCATATCCTACCTCTCTATAAAAAATCAATGCACTATCAAAATGTGCCTCTTCTAATTTTATATTGCCCAGATAATCATAAGCTATAGCTATTCGGTTATGGGAGTCACCAATACCTCTTTTAGAATCTATTTTCTTTGCTTGTGAACAAGCCATCTTACCATACTCCAAAGCTTTCTCAAAATCAGTCCCTTCAAATTCTTCGAATAATTGAGAATAAATTTTAAACGTTTCTTCAGGTGAAGCAGTTTTAAGCTCAACAATTAAAGAATCTATCTTTTCTGATTGAGCAAATAGAAAATTCAAAGAAAAAGTTAATGCCAATAAAAATAATAATCGCCTCTTAACCATAATTTATGATGGTTTATTTAATAAAAGTCCTACTCAGAAATTGATGCGATACTAAGGTTTTCCGGCAAAATATTAATTTTTTCAGATAGCAGCAAATTTTCTAACAAATTAATTTTTTTTACTTCCCCTGTTCCAAAATTTCCATATCCTGTAATTAACCGAACAACTTCATCGGCTAAAAATGTTCCTATAATTCCAGGCAGAATACCAAGCTGGGTTATGTTATGCAAAGATTCCTCTTCTCCTTTCTTTTGATACAGACATCGTAACGTGGGTCCATTTTTCCCATCAAATTTGGCAAAACTTCCTTCAAAGTTATTTACAGTTCCAGATACCCACTGTTTCTTTAAAATAACGCATGCATCATTAATTAAAAATTTAGCAGAAAAATTATCGGTTGCATCCACAACAAAATCATAATCCTGACAAAAACCAATCACATTTTTTGGAGAAACACAAATGTTATGAATTACGAATTTAACATTGTGATTAAGCCCTTCTAGCCTTTGTTTAGCAACAATTGCTTTCTGTTTTCCTAAATCTTTGGAACCGTAAAGTGTTTGTCCCGGGAGATTTTTTTCTTCAATTGAATCATTATCCAGAATTCCTATTTTTCCGACACCCAATGCTGTAAGGTACATAAGGACTGGCGAGCCTAAACATCCTGCTCCTATTACCAATACACTTGTTTGTTTAATTTTTTCCTGACCGGTAAGACCAATTTGCTCATTGGCAATTAGTTTTTGATATCTTCTAATTTCCTGAGGAGAGAGAATTTTTGATTCCATATGTTAGAAAAATAAGGTGTATCTATTTTCTATACAACAACAAAATACTATTATCGTTCTGGATATTATAAATTCAGACAAAATAGTATCTTTTTCAAATTTAATTTAAATATGAATTGATTGTAATAAAAAAGTTGCCTAAATATCAGTTTATAGTCCTTGATATTTAGGCAACTTAATATGTTAACATAACCCTTGTACTTTGTAATAAAACCCGGGTATTAATCGATATTAAATGCTACTCCTATTGAAAAAGCATATAACTCAGGCCCTTTATTATCCTCAAAGAATGGTGTAAGAAAATAATTTGTATAAACCTGAAAATCTTTATATCCAGCCCGTAATGTTAACCCATATTTTAATGGATTGATATTAAAATCATCTTTATTTTTTCTTTTCTCTTTGTTACCATCTTCTTTGTATACAACTTTTGTCTTAGAACCTAATTTAACGCCTCCAATTACACCACCACTGATATAAAATCTATCGTATGGATTTGAATTTTTCCCAAAATTAAACTCAATAAGTAAAGGTAAAACTAAGTATGTTGTAACAAGCTTACTTTTATTTAAATTAACACCCAATAAATCATAATCATATTCTTCAATAACACCAGTTTCTGAATTTTTAATAATTGAATTATTATTATCAAAGAAATAATCGTTTATCTCAAGACCTAATCCAGTTACAATACCTACATGATTAGTTCCTAAACCAAATCCTTGCTGAAAAGCATTAATATTAATATTGGTTGACTTACCCGTATTTAAATCCATAAAGTTTGTTTCAGGTGTTCTACTCATGCTATAATCAGCATCCATAAAATTTGCCATACCAATTCCGAAGCTATCCCAGTGACCTGTAAATTTTTTCTTTCTAGGTTCACTTTCTTCATCAAATTCCATTTCATCCTCATCTTCTTCATCGCTACGTTTTTTAATATCAACCGTAGTTCCATCTTCGCTTTCGAAAATATTTACTTCTTTCTTACCAATTACAATACGTGTCGTATCACTTTCGTCATTTGGATTTGAAATTGTATCAGGTACTGCAACAGTAAACGATTCATTTGAAAATGCACTTAGTTGATAAAAAATCCCTACCATCATACATATCATCGCTATCTTTTTCATCTTTTTTGTTTTTAAATTATTGTTGCCTGTACGACGGGCATGTTTTTTAAAAGTTACAGGCATTTTAAAAAATATTTTTCGGTAATGATATTTAGCAGAAAATTATTACACCTATTTACAAAATATACAACTACATTATCATCGTTTCTGATGATTACAACACCTTAAAAAGCAGACTTATACACAATAAAACAAAAAGATTCATACCCTCATTTCTCAGAGCAATGAACCTTTCAGATTAAAAAAAATTTCCTTATTTATTTTATTTACGAATCTGCTTAGGAACTTCCTTATAATATTCCTGAAGTATATAAAACGCTTTCTTTTTAATTCCTTGTTCCGATATCAATCCTTTCCTGTTGAAATAATCCTGGATATCTGGTAATGGTCTTCTTGCTGAATAGAAATCCATTAATATCCACGGAGAGGCGCCTCGAAGAAAAGGTATCTTTTTAAACATTTCAATGTTATATATAAATACTTGTTCCTGGTATTCTTCTGTCCAACGTTTGTCATTAGCACCATGCATACCTTGTAAAGCTCCTGCTCCGAGTTCACTCATAACTAAAGGTTTATCATAAATCATTTTCCATTGTTCACAAGCACAATTTTCAGGAGTTCCCCAATACCAGCCACAATAATTATTTACTCCAATCACATCAAGATATCCACCAAAAGGATCTTCAAGTATTCGGTAACCATCTTTTGAATGTGGTTCTAGTGCACCTGTTAGCAAGCGTGTATTATCTTGTTCTCGTGCTGTTACACGTCCGGATGTAAAAGGAGCTATTTCATGAATAGAAATAAACAGATTCTCCATTTAGAAACATTTGTAATTAAAAATAAGATCTGTCATATTAAACTAAAGAGGCTGTCCTTTTCAATTTGACAGCCTCTTTATATTTAAAATATTTTAATTTCTGCTAATATCCTGAATTTTGTTCCAGAACAGCATCTTTATTCAAATCAATTTCAGTCTGCGGGATGGGTAGTAAAACATTATGAGACTGTATGTCTATTGTAGCTTCTATATTACCATCTGCCAGGCTCCCTGTTCCGTTTAATCTTTTTGTACGTTCAATTAATGTTCCAGTTCTTACTAAAGTTTTTCTTCTATTTTCTTCTCCGATGAGTTCTCTAACTCTTTCATCAAGAATTAAATCCAGTGTAACATCAGAAGAAGAAACATTTGAAGCCTGAGCCCTATTTCTAAGAACATTGATATCATCTGCAGCACCTTGCAAATCTCCTTGCTTGAATCTTGCTTCAGCCCTTAAAAGGTATGTCTCTCCAAGTCGCATTAATACATAATCTTTCCACATACCATAACCAAACACATCACGAGAATCAAACTGTCCCCATTTTAGGGTATATGGAGCTAATTTATAAACAGAGTCTAATTCATTTATTTCTATGGTTGATCCATCACTTAGAGTAAATATCGCATTTTCACCATAAGGAACAGGTAATCCGCGAATTGGATCATAATTTTCATCTGTATTATTAAAATAATGTTGCCGATGGATGCTAAACTCAGAATTACGCATATCTCCTTCTTCATATAAATCATACAAAACCCAATTATTTAAACGCAAACGGGTTAGACCTCGACCACCTAGTGAATCACATGGTTCCATCCCCGGGATATCGTGATATGCAGCTCCCCAAACTCTTCTCTGTTGAGGCCATCCAGTGCTACCTCCAGAAACATCAGATGGATTCTCTTGTTCAAGGATCCAAATAGCTTCGGTATTGCCTTCACCCCTGCGTTGTTTCCCTACTCTAAACATATCTGAAAAAGCATCGCCAGCAGTAGTTGTGCTGCCATATCGTTCGGTAATTAAACTAAAGCTTCCACTATTAATAATTTCATCCAATTGAGATTCTGCAGAGGCAGGAACGCCAGTTCTTAAATAAACTTCAGCCAAAAGTTGGCGAGCCATAGACTGATTTGCTCTTGCTTCATCTGCCTCATCTATTGATGGTAAATACTCAATAGAAAATAGTAAGTCACTAATTATTATGGAATTTATTTCGGAAAGAGATGCTCTAACAAAATCCGTCCTTGCTTCTGTTAATGGTTCTGTTAACAAGGGTACACCTCCGTAAAATGTTGCTAATTCATTATACGCATAAGCCCTAAAAAATTTTCCTTCTGCATTGTAACTATCAACTTCATCTTGGGTCATATCAGAAGGGAGTTCTCCTTCTGCATTTGCAATCATTACATTAGCATTATTTACTAGACTGTATAAATATTCCCAAAATTTTCTTGCAGCATCATCACTGGCAGTTAATGTAGCATAATCATGGTATGGACGAGCATTTCCATTGCAACGTCCCATCGGATTCCAGCAAACATCCGTTCCTAATTGGAACATCCCGTGGATGCCCTGATCGTCGGTAGTGGTAAGCCATGTACTAAATTTATTATAAAGTCCAATTGCTGAAGCTTCAAAACCTAACTGATTAGTTAATGTTACTGGAGCATAAGCATCAAGTACCTCTTCTTCGAGAAAATCTTCCTGACATGCAGATATCAATATCAGAATCAATAATCCATTGATAAATAGTTTTATATATTTTTTCATGTTTTTATCCAATTTTTTTATTGTTATAAAGTAAGATTTACACCAAATGAAATAGTTCTAACTAAAGGATAATTATCCTCCCAGTTTACTGTATCATCAGAATTACTATGACCTCTTGAATAAGATATTATTTCTGGATCCCAGCCAAACCAATCTGTAAACGTATACAGGTTCCTGCCTGAAGCATATATTGTTAATCCCGAAATTTTATATTTATTTAAAAAATCTTTAGGAACAACATAACTTAGTGTAATATCTTTTATTCGAACATAACTGTAATCTTCTGCAAATTGATATCCTCTATAGTTTGTATAGGCAGCAAGAGATGGCCAGTAATTATCTTTATTCTCAGGAGTCCAGTATTTAAAATCAGCTGGAAGATTCCTACGCCAAGCTTCATCAGCATATGTTAAATTTCTATTTGATTTTAATCCTCCATGTGACATTTGTAGGAATACTCTTAAACTAAAATTCTTATAAGAAAATGTATTTGTTATACCACCTGTCCAATTAGGATCTTTTTGACCAATAACCACTTTGTCTTCAGAAGTAATTGAACCATCAGCTTCGTCAGCTATTCCATCGCTATTTGAATCAATTGTAAGCTGATCCTTAAATTTAATATCGCCAGGAATTGCAATTGGATCGGAGCCTGATGGATCTTCATCTTCTTGCCAAATTCCTAATTTCTCAAAATCATATATAACACGTAATGGCTGGCCTATAAACCAGGAATTACCTATATCGTCTTTACCATCACCGTAAAGTTCCAGAATTTCATTTTTATACGTTGAGAAATTAATATCTGTATCCCATCTAAAACTCCCCAAAACAAGATTAACTGTACTTAAGCTAACTTCTATCCCAACATTTTGCATTTTTCCGAGATTTACCCAAATATTATCATATCCAGTGATAGATGGTAAATTTCTTTCGAGCAAGATATCCTCTGTTGTAGTTTTATAAAACTCTATTGTACCATTAATTCTGTTTGTAAATATGCCAAAGTCTACACCAACATTTAATCCTGTTGTAGTTTCCCAATTAAGATCTGCATTTCCAATTTTATCATATATAACACCTGTTAATGCTGAACCACCAAATGGATATTGGACTGCGCTTGCAGTAGTTGATGTCTGATTTACCTCAATTGCTTCATTTCCGGATTTTCCATAAGAAAGTCTTAATTTCAACGTATTAATAAAATCATTTGTTGAAAGAAAACTTTCATTTGCAATATTCCAACCTAGTGCAATTGAAGGAAAAACAGCATACTTACTTGTATTCGATCCAAACACTGAAGAGCCATCACGTCTTGCAGTAATAGTTAAAAGATATCGACTATCATACGAATAATTAATCCTACCCATTTGCGAGGCCATACTCTTTTTATATCCTTCTGAATCCAATGATTTTGAAGAACCTGCATACAAATCATAATAAGTTAGAGCATCATTAACAAACCCAACTGACTTAGCTTCAGACTCATAATATTCTGTTTCCTGGGCGCTATATAATCCCGTAAAATCGAAATGATGAACACCAAAATCTTTTGAGTAGCTAACTATATTCTCTACAATCCAGTTTTTTGTTTCATAATTATTATTTTCTGCCGTACCATTTTGGTCGTTAGCTTCACGTCCGCTGTAAGAAGAATAACGATTTATGTTATATGCATATGAAGCATTTATTCTATACTTAAATCCCTCTATTAATTCAGGCGTAAATTCTAAATAAGTATTTCCTGTAAGATTTAAACCCCTGTCATACCTTGTTTTTGTTAATCCTAATAATGGATTTAAAAACAATTGTTCTGGCGACATTGGATAAATAATATAATTTCCATTTTCATCGTAAGGAACTGAATATGGACTCATTGCAGTAGCTTCCAACCATCTTGTCCTGCCACCATCAGAATTATTAGCCGCCAGGAAAGCAGAAGTTCCAAGTTTCAAAAAGTCTGCAATTTTTGTGTCGATATTTGATCGAAAACTTGTTCTCTGGTATTGCCATCCTTTCACTACCCCTTTTTGATCCAGATGCCCCCCAGAAACATAGTATTGAACATTTTCTGTTCCTCCGGTAATACTAACATTATGCTCTTGGATAACGCCTGGTTGTGTTGCTTCATCAAGCCAATCAGTTGTTATTCCGTTATTATAATTTTCAACCTCAGAAGCATTAGGTAAAACCTGTGTCTGGGTTATTCCATTTTGCTCTAAATAATCAGCATATTTTTGTACATATGCTTCTGGAGACATGGACTCTAAAACATGCGAAATATCTTCAACTCCGCCATATCCACTATAAGTTACAGTCGGTTTTCCTTGTGCCGATTTACCTCTTTTTGTAGTAATTAAAATAACACCATTTGCACCTCTTGTCCCGTAAATAGCAACTGCAGAAGCATCTTTTAAGATTTCTATTGATTCAATATCTCTCGGATTAATATCATTCGTTTTTCCGAAAAATGGTATTCCATCTAAAACAATAAAAGGATCTGTCTTTGCATTAATTGAATTTACTCCTCTTATCTGCATTGTAGCATCGCTACCTGGACTACCTTCTCCTTGTGAAATATTTAATCCCGCTGTTGAACCTTGAATGGCATGCAAAATATTCGTAACCGGAATATCTGCTAAACGATCTACAGGTATAGAGGCGACTGATCCGGTAATATCGCTTCTTTTCTGTACACCATATCCAACAACAACAATTTCTTCCATTGAAACAATATCAGGTAACAATGTTACATTAATAATGGTTTGTCCTGCGACTTCAACTTTCTCTGAAAGCATCCCAACAAAAGAGAATAGTAAAACACTGTTATCTGAAGGAACTTGAATCGTGTATTCCCCATCAAGATTTGTAACTGTTCCTTCAGATGTCCCTTGAATTATAACATTAACACCAGGTAACGGATTTCCGTCAGGATCAATAACCTTACCCGAAATTGGCTTTTGCTGATTTTGAAAAATTTTCATGTCTTTATAGGTAGTCAGGATAATTAACCTGTCATTTACCTGATAACTAACATCCGTTCCAAGAAAAATCTCAGAAAGAATATTAGAAATTTTCTGTTCTTTAACTTGAATGTCAACCTTTCTTTCAACATCTACCAATTTTTGATTTAACAAAAAGTAGAATTCACTTTTTTGCTCAATTTCGTCAAGAACATCAATTACTTTTGAGTTCTTCATTTTTAGAGTTAGCCTTGCATCCTGGGAATAGCTCGAAGCAGCCCAGATTTGCATCATAGTAGTTAAGAAAAAGAGAATGCTTAGTCTCATAATCTTCCAAGTTTTAGTTTTGATGCAATACGAAATTGCATTCCGAATACATTTTTTTTTCATAAATTCGAAAAATTAAGTAGTTAAACAATTAGTAATATTCACGCTGCTTAGTTAAACAGGAGAGTGTGGGGCACTTTCCTGTTTTTATCTAAAAGCCTATTTTTCTTTTTTCATCTAGTTTTAGTATTATTTTTCTTTTACTATAAGTGTCATTAGTTATCTCGCGCTTTATTTCTTCAAATTTTATAGGTGTAGTTAAGGCTATCAGTTTTAATACTTCTTCCAAACCCTCATTAATAAAAGTAGCCCGGAAAGTATATTGTAATAATTCTTTATCTTCAATTATGATATCAACATTGTACCAACGACCTAGACGTTTGGCAACTTTTCCCATGGATTCATTTTTAAATGCCAATTTCCCATTAGTCCAAGAAGAATATTGCTCAGAATCAACCTCATCGATTCGATAACCCTTTTTATCTTTTTCAAGTGTAAACATCTGGTTTGGTTTAATTCTAGAAATTATTTTTCCATTGGCTCCAAAGATTTCAACGCTTCCTTCATTTAGAATAACTTCCTCTGTTATATCATCTTTGTAGGAAATTAAATTAAATTTAGTTCCTAAAACTTTAACGTTTATGTTCTCAGCCTGAACAATAAATGGATGTTTGGAATCGTGAAAAACATCGAAATATGCTTCTCCAGTGACCTTTACATTTCGAGATTTTTGAAAATCAACGGAATACCATAAGCTTGAACCACTATTGAGATACCCTGTAGTTCCATCTGGCAATGCAAAATTAATCCTTGCGCCCATTGGGCACTGTATTTCGGCAAAAACTGAATCAACAAGGCTATTTTTAAATTGAAAATAAAAATATGCAAGGCTTGTAAGAACCAATTGAATAACAAAAATTGCAGCAACACGTCTAAATCCAACTGAAAATTTATAAATTCTTAATGGTTTTTCTTTTGCTTGCAACTTATCCCAAATATCAGGTTTTCTATCTTTAATTTTTTTGGTTAAGACGTTTTTCTCTTCCCTTCTAAATAAAGAATCCAGCAAAATAAATTGTTGAAGATCTTCACCTTCATCTTTAATCATATCAGCTAATTGTGCCTTTTCTTCTTCGGTTGCATCTGAAGATAAATATCTCCCAACTAATCTGTTTATTTCTTCCTGATTTCTTTCCATCTTCTTCTTTCTATAGATAAAGAGTAATAAATATTTAAAATCCCCTACCCTAAATAAAAAAAACTAACCTCTTTTTAAAAAGAAAACAATAAAAGATTTATTTTCAAATATATAGAATATCATTTCTTAATATCATTCAATGTAGATTGAATTCGTTCCCTAAGAAATGCCAATGCGTGTGTCATTTGATTTTCTAAAGTTTTTACTGATACTCCTAAACGTTTAGCAACTTCTTTATACTTTAGTCCTTCTTCCCTTATCAGTTTAAATATTTCTTTCCTTTTAGGGGGTAAATCGTTAATTGCTCTTTCAATTTCTGAATACAATTCATTAAATTCTAATTCATTGAGAGGATTTAAATCTTGGGAGGGTAAATACAAAAATAAATCAGATTCGATTCTTTGATTTATCTTTTTTGACTGCCTGATACATTCGTTTCTAACACAGTAAAACAAATAACTTTCAACGTTAAATATTTTTAAAAATAACTCTTTATTTTGAAGTATGTTTACAAACAAATCAGAAACGATATCTTCAGCGTTATCTTGATTTCCTGAAAAATTTACAGCAAATTGGACAAGCCTGTTATAAAACAAATCATAAAATTCATCAAAAGCTTTTTTATTATTGACTTTAATAATTTGCTCGATTAATTTTTTATGATAAGCATTTTTATCCATCAAAAGTCAAAAATAGTAAAATAAAAAAACGCTTATTGCAAATAAAAAAGACTTATAACAATTTTATGAATTCATAATCCTTAAATTAATAAAAAATTAAACCTAAGTATTGAATGGTCTAAATAAACTGAGTGTTTATTTTTTAACCTTTGTTGTATAAAAAGCAAATAGGGAGGTATTAAGTGAAAAGGATCGAATATTGCCTTCTTCATCTATTTCTTTCTCAATAGTAACCTGCTTATTTAGCAATTCATTAATTTCTTTTCTGCTGTTTTCCGCAACGCCCTTAATGTCAGGTCTTTTGTCCGCCAATTCCTGAACTCCTTTAGGGACTACTTTTTTAACTTCGTTAAATGCAAGTTCAGTCAATGAAACAACTTTTTTACTTTCAACAGGAGGTATTACCTCTTTGGCTTCTTTAGTTTCGTTTGTATTTCTGTATGCAAGTTGATTTGAAGCAATGCTGCTTACCCCAATTTTAGGTTTTGATACTGATACTTTTTCAAGAATTACAGGTTGTTCTGTTTCATAAGATACTGTCTGAAGATTCTTATCAGTTGAGATGTTGAGTTTACTTTGAGAATGCTTAATAGTTTTCTTTGACTCTGAATTATTTAGAGTTTGTTGTAGTTGAATTCCTACTTGACTATTTTCATTAATTCTGGTTTCCTGTGTGGGTGTCTCAACCGTCTGTGATATTACCTGTGCGGGCTGTTCTATATCTTGCCTGTTAAATGGATTTTGTATCGTAAACAATAAACCTATTGAAGCTGCTGCAACACCTGTAAATGCCAGTCTTCGCACAAAAAGTGCCTTGTCAAAATGTTTTAACTTACTTTTATGTGGATACTTAATTGACTCTTCAGCAACTAAATAAACTTTTCTATAAAGATCTTCTGTTTTTTGTTTTTCGGGATGTTGGGTTAAATGTTCCTGGTATTTATCTGAAGTACTTTTATCTAAATCTCCCTCGAGATTAGCAATACAGAATTCTTCAAAATTTTGATCATTGATAATCTTTACATCTGATAATCCTTTTTTTAAAATAGACTTATCAAATGATATTGACTCTTCTACAGGAATTGTAATGTTTTCAAATTCATGCAATTCATCAAATTTATCAGGATAAAGGGCCAGAAACTTCTCTACTTCCTGACGATCTTCATCAGAAAGATTTCCTTCAATATAATCAAGGAAATAAGCTTCGTAATTATGTATATTAACCTTTAACATTTTATATTACTGTTTCTAGACTTCCAATATAATTCTTCAAAAAAGTTCTTGCTCTGTAAATATATACTTTTACCTGCGATTCATTTAATCCACAAATCTGACCAATTTCTTCGTAAGAATACCCTTCATAATCTCTTAATAACAAAACCGACTTTTGTACTTCAGGAAGCTTATTCACTGCTTCATTCAAAACCTCTTTGAGATCTGAATATTGTTTGCTGTGTGAATAATTTTTATACTCTTCCATTTCTCCTGTTCCTTCTATTCTTTTATCTTTTCGGATATTGTCTATCATCGTATGATAAGCAGTTGTGAATAAGTATGATTTAACCTTACCATACGATACATTTTCTTTTTTAATCCATAATTTTTCAAATGTATCTTGTACTATATCCTGTGCTTTGTCCTCTGATTTAATATTTTTTAAGACAAACCTATACAGGTTATCGGCAAACTTATCAACGCTTATGTTATATTCTTCTGTCGTCATTATTATTTATAGCGACTGTAAGACGGTGAATGAAATAAAAAGTTACAGGCAATAAGAAAAATTATTTCTTTTTTATTTCAACTTTTTCAACACCCCTTTATAGTTGACATTTTCAGGATATTAACCTAGTTTAAAAGGGCTGTTTTAGAATTGTAAGTGTTAAAATCTGTATGAATTACTCCACAAAGTCAATCCATCCAAATTTATCCTCCTCATCACCAAACTGAATATTGACTAAATGATGATATAGTTTACTACTTATCTCCCCCGGTTTATCATCAACACAAAATGAATAAGTTTTCTCTTTGTCGGGATCATATATTTTATTGATAGGAGTAATTACGGCAGCTGTTCCACATTCCCCAACTTCCTCAAATGATTCTAACTCATCAAGAGGTATTTGCCTCCTTTCAACAACCATACCCATATCTTTTGCCAAAGTCATCAAACACATATTTGTTATTGATGGCAAAATTGATTCGGAAAGCGGAGTTATATATTTGTTTTCTTTAATCCCAAAAAAATTAGCAGGTCCTGCCTCATCAATGTATTTCTTTTCTCTTGCATCAAGGTATAAAGCAGTTGAATATCCGGCTTCGGCTGCTACTTTTAAACTTCTAAGACTAGCAGCATAATTTCCACCTACCTTAAAACATCCTGTACCAAGAGGTGCTGCCCGATCAAAGTCCCTGGTGATCATAATATTTGTAGGTTTAAATCCTCCTTTAAAATAAGGTCCAACCGGAGTAACAAAAACCATAAACAAATATTCCTTCGCAGCCTTAACCCCAACTTCAGGGCCTAATCCAACCAATAATGGACGGATATAAAGTGTTGCACCCTGACCATAAGGGGGAATATATTTTTTATTAAGTGATACAACTTTCTTAACAGCTTTTTCAAAAAGTTCTGTAGGTACTTCCTGCATTAAAATTCCACGTGCTGTTCTCTGAAGTCTTTTTGCATTTTCCTGCCAACGAAAAAGCCTAACTCTCCCATCCTTTCCCATATAGGCTTTCAATCCCTCAAAAGCTTCCTGCCCATAATGTAAACATGTAGATGCAATACTGATTGAAATCTCTTCAGAATCACTAACTTCTAATTCTCCCCATTTGCCATTTTTATAATAACATCTTACATTATAATCCGTTTTCATATATGCAAAAGGCAAACTTTTCCAATCAATATTTTCCATATGGTTTATATTTACAGTTATCGCTCAAATTTAGATATTTAAACAGACTCAGACAATAAGAAATATCAGCTTAATAATAGATTTAGCTTGTTTTCAAGAAATTTTAGTTGGTTTTCTTTCGATATTTCTCTGAGTCTACTGGCAGTAAAGGTATAAAAATCATATTCTTGAAAAAAACTATATTGAAATCTTAGCCATTTATCCCAATCCAGATGTGAATCAAAAAACTTCTCTTCATCGAATCTCCGTTTCAGGATATTAAAAAAATCAATCCTACCGAAACAATCATATTCGGCATCAACAATAATTTTCTGGGATAATGATAGCGCTTCAAAAGGTTTAGCAATAGCATTGATTAATTGAAAAATATCTTTTATTTGATGCTCACTATACTTAAAATTTAAGAGAAGCTTTTCAATTGAAATCAACTCTGCCCCTTTATTAATTTTGGTCTCAAAAAAGTAGATATCATGCACTAATGCAGCAGTTATCAATATAATCATTTCTGATTTTTCCAGTTTTTCAGCCCTACCATATAATTCTGCTTTTGAATATAAATCAATGGTATGCTTCAGACTATGATATGTAAGATAATCAGGAAAATATTTTTCTGTTAATGCAATAACTTCTTTTTCTAAATCCTGTATTCTGACAAACTGGAATTTAAGATTAAACAGGCCATTAGGTTTAAATAACGATCCCTCTGATAATTCAGGACGAATACCGTTAACAAAATACATATCTACATTACCTTTATACTTAACAGGCATTTTTCCTCTATACTCACAAATAAAAAAATCTTTTACATATTTATGTGTCTGCTCCGAGATATTGATTCTTCCGGATTCACCTGATGATTCCATCCTACTGGCTGTATTAACAGTATCTCCCCAAATATCAAATGTTAATCTTTTTTGCCCGATAACACCACCTATAACAGCCCCTGTATGTATCCCAATTCTTAAATCCCATATAGTAGACTGGGTTTGTTTAAGATTCTTAATATATTCTAACATTTCAAGGGCAACCAGTATTACTTCTATTGGATTTGTTCTATTGGACTTTGGTAAGCCTCCTACACACATGTATGCATCGCCAATAGTTTTTATCTTTTCAATATTGTATTTCTCAACAACATTATCAAAATAAAAATAATAAGAATCTAGTCTGTCAACCAACACTTCTGGATTGAGTTGTTCAGCGATTTTAGTAAATCCCTCAATATCGCAAAATAAAACAGTTACAAAATCAAATATCTTACTTGTTGCCCTTCCTTTTGTCCTTAATTCATCAGCAGCGCTTTTTGGTAAAACATTCGCTAATAATTTATCTGTTCTCTCCTTTTCAAGGAGCAATTCCTTTGTTTTTTCTTTTAATTGAGTTTCGAGATTCTTTTTTTTCTTAACATACATAAAAAAGAAAAATGAGATAATTATAACTGCAATTAACAGAATCAGATTAAAAACCGATGACGACAAAAATTCGATAATAGTAATTTTTTTATATTGGCACAAATAACTATTACTAAAGATATAACTTCTGCATAATTAAATGCGTAATTCAAAATAGAAAAGTGAAAAAACAAAGAAAATATAAAGAAGAATATAAAAAAATGAAAATAAATTTATACATTGTAAAATGAATGAATAATTTTCACGTTGATTACAACAACCTTTTATACCAAAAAAAGGCTTACAAAACTTTATAAGAATGGAAGATAGGAGAACCATACTTGTTCCGTGGGATTTTACACCAGTAGCGGAATATGCATTGAAACATGCTTTAAAAGTTGCCAAAAGGGTTAACAACAATATATCATTAATACATATTGTTAAAAAAAATTCTGAGATTAATCCTGCAACAAAAAAACTCACAGAAATAGCAGAAAAAACTTTTGCTAATTTTGGTATTCGTCCGAATATCATTGCCAGAGAAGGCACCATTTTTTCTACAATAGGTGAAGTTGCGGAAGAAGTTGCAGCAAACCTTGTAATAATGGGTACGCATGGTATTAGGGGAATGCAAAAACTTACCGGAAGCTGGGCTTTAAAAGTAATTGTTAGTTCAAAAGTCCCTTTTATTATTGTACAGGAACCACCAAAAGAAAAAGATAATATTTTTGAAAATATTGCACTCCCTATCAACTTTAAAAAAGAAAATAAAGAATGCGTACTTTGGTTGGATTATCTGGCAAACTATTATCAATCAAAATTTCACCTTTTAAGGGCTAAAAACACAGATTCGCTATTTAAAAAAGGTGTTGAATCAAATGTTATTTTCACAAAACGATTTTTTGATGCTAAGGGAATTCGATATGATATAAGCGAAGCTGAAGGAAAAAAAGATTTCTCTAGAGAAGCAATTGAATATGCATCCCAGATAGATGCAGATTTAATATTGGTAATGACCACAAAATCAATAGGATTTACGGATTATGTTCTTGGCGCCCACGAGCAATTTGTAATTGCAAATAGTTCAAAAATACCCGTAATGTGTATTAATCCTAGACCAGCTAAAAATCTTGGAGGTTTCCGTGCCGGGGCTGGATGAAAATTATTAGAAAATACTCATATTTAAGATAAAACAAGGAAATTTTTTCCTTGTTTTTTTGTTTATATAAATTAGCAAACAAATTATAGTTAACTATGAAATTAGTTTTTGCAACACAGAATAAAAACAAATTTATTGAGATAAGTAAATTAATTCCCAAGGGGTATGAGCTTTCAAACTTACTTGATCTAAATTTCCACGAAGAACTTCCTGAAAATCAATTGACCCTTGAAGGTAATGCCAGTGAAAAAGCAAAATTTGTATATGACAATTTCTCCGTTAATTGTTTTGCAGATGATACAGGCCTTGAAATTGAAGCCCTTAATGGCAGGCCTGGCGTTTTTTCTGCCCGTTACGGAGGAGAATCAAAAAATCCAGAATTAAATATTTTAAAAGTTCTAAACGAACTAAAGGGTATTGCTAATAGAAATGCTCAATTTAGGACTGTAATATCTCTTTGGTTAAATGACAAAGAATATTTTTTTGAGGGAATTGTTAAAGGAGAAATTATTAAAGAAAAAATTGGTTCTGGTGGTTTTGGATACGATCCAATTTTTATTCCTAAAGGATATTCAAAATCATTTGCTGAGATGAACTTAGAAGAAAAAAACAAAATCAGTCACAGGGCAATTGCTTTTAATAAATTAAAATTGTTCCTTGAGAACTTATAATTTTACTATGAAACATTTTTTACTTCTTACCTTATTTTTTCTAGTTCCTAAATTAGAACTCTCAAGTCAGATCCCAAACAACACATGGAGAGATCATTTCTCATATACCAGTACAAACAGTATAGCTGCTTCTGATGAAAAAATTTATTGCGCTGCTTACGGTGGAATTTCAATTCTTGATTTATCGGATAATTCAATTCAGAAACTTTCCAAGGTAAATGGTTTATCAGATGTAAACATTAGCAAAATAAAATATGCAGATGATCAAGACGCTTTAATTGTCACCTATGACAATGGAAATATTGACATTATCCAAAATAATATAATTACAAACCTAACGGATATAAAGCGAAAAAGTACGCTTGGTGATAAATCTATTAATGCCATTGAAATTATCAATGATTTAGCATATTTAGCTACAGGATTTGGAATTGTAGTTCTTGATTATGCAGAAAAAGAAATAAAAGGCACCTATTTTTTCGGCCCAGGAGGAACAATTATCTGTGTAAATGATATTACGTCAGATGGTAATACAATTTTTGCAGCTACTACACAAGGTATTTATTCTGCGGACTTAAGTAACACCCTACTTGTTGATTATAATAACTGGGATTTAATATCTGCAGAATCCAATTACAGCTACATTCACTATCACAGTAATAAATTATATTCATCCCTTTATGACAGAGTAGAAGGTGTAGCAGATGATGATAATATCTATGTATTTGAAAACGGTACTTGGTCAATTTCCGAATTCGATCAGAATGGACCGGTTAGTGACATTGATTCTTACGGAGACTATTTATTTATTATCTATTACGGACGGGTTGTCAGGTTTAATGTAAAAACAAAAGAGCAGAAAGATTTCTGGTCTGGAGGAATTCCAACTGGAGTTAGTTTAAAAGGAGAAAATGACATTTGGATTTCAGATAAAACAATTGGTTTAATGCATTTTACAGAATCTAACCGGACAGATTATTCAAGTAGTTTACCAAATGGGCCAAAATATAATGAATCGTACTCCTTAAAAATACAAGACAATAAGGTTTTTCTAACCCGCGGATCAATAACAAGTAATTATGGAAATACTTATTTAACAGGAAATTATTCTGTTTTTTACGATGAAAACTGGGCTTCATATACGAATGAAAATATCCGTGATGTTATTAAAATAGCTGTTGATCCTGAAAACTCAGAACAAGTTTACATTGGGACATGGGGATATGGAATGTTCGGTTATACAGAAGGCGAATTAACTGAAAGTTTTGTTGCAACTAACTCAGATAAACATACACTTCAACCACAAACAACAGGTGGAGAGAATATTAGAATTGGAGGACTCACGTATGATGACGACAACAACCTTTGGATAACCAACTCGGGAGTTGAAAATCCTATCTCTGTTTTAAAATCAGAAGGAAACTGGAAACAGATGGAGTATACAGATGAAAATAAATCGATCTATGGTGATATAATATCCACCTCCATTGATCAAAAATGGGTTTTACGGAGAAACGGCGATGGTTTATTTGTTTTTGATATAGGCGATGACATTGATAATGAAGACGATGATTTGACAAAAGTATTAAGTATCGTTGATGAAGATGGAAAATATTATAACACTGTATTTTCAATAGCAGAAGATTTAAACGGAGATATCTGGATTGGATCAAATGAAGGGCCTGTAGTTTATTACTCTCCTCAACTGGTTTTCGATGAAGATATTCTTGCAAGCAGAATATATATTCCACGAACTGATGGTTCAGGATATGCAGATCCACTTCTTGAGCATGAAACCATCAGCGCAATTGCAATAGATGGGGCTAACAGGAAATGGCTTGGGACACTAAGTTCGGGAGTATTTCTTATGTCAGAAGATGGAACAGAAGAAATACTAAATTTTAATGTGGATAATAGTCCGCTTATTTCAAATCAAATAAATGATATTAAAATACATCCTGAAACTGGTGAGGTATTTATCTCGACAAATAAGGGACTTTTATCTTACATGGGGCAGGCAACAGAAGGAAACGAATACTTTAAGGATGTTTATGTATATCCAAATCCGATTAGACCGGATTACACAGGAGACATTACAATAACAGGATTAGTAGCTGATGTAAATGTTAAAATAACTGATATCAGCGGGAACATAGTTTTCGAAACTACTTCTCTTGGAGGACAAGCAATTTGGGATGGATCCAATTATAACGGAGAACGTGTTCATACGGGAGTTTATCTTGTTTTTTGTACAAATGACGATGGATCAAAAACTCACGTGACCAAATTATTATTTATCCATTAAAAATAAATGTTAGTAAACACAAAGGCTATTATTCTTCATACCATTCCTTATAAAGATACCAGCATAATTGTTTACGCATATTCAAAAGAATCTGGTAGAATTTCTTTTATTGTAAATGGAGTAAGAAAAAAAAAGGCTAAACTAAAAATAAATGTCTTTCAAAGTCTTAATATAGTTGACTTAATTTATTATTCGAAGGAAAACAATGAGCTTTGCAGGATTAAAGAAGCGAGACTATACCATATATTTTCTGAGATACCATTTCGAATAGATAAAAACTCAATCGCTACTTTTATAGCTGAATTTATTTATAAAGTAATAAGGGAAGAAGATAAAAATGAACCCCTTTTCGAATTTTTATACTATTCTATCTTATACCTGGACAAATCAAATAAAAATATTTCTCTTTTTAATTTAATATTACTAACTCAACTAACTAAATATGTAGGGATTAAACCAACCAACAATTTTTCAGAGACAAATGCCTTTTTTGATCTAAAGAAAGGTTACTTTTCTGCAATTTTCAATTCTACAACTTGTCTTGATTTAAAGTTAAGTAATACTTTTAAAACACTTCTATCTTCAAATTATGAAGAACTCGGGCTATTATCTATAAAAAAAGCTGATAGAAGCGAACTACTTCATAAACTCATTAAATATTACCAAATACATATTGATTACACTATAAACTTAAAATCTCTTAAAATACTTGAAGAAATATTTAAATAACATATTTGCTTAATGATAATTACAATGTATTATCTAAATTAATATTATAAAATATTTAATTTATACCTTAAATAGGAATTAATAAACAAGATATATTTTGAGAAATTTGAAATTCTAATCCTCTTTTTTAGAATTACAATTGGTGAAGTTCTTTTTATTTTTTTGTATAAACTAAAAAAGTATATATAAGCCATATAAACACCCAACCTGGAACCATGTGGAAGATTTTTTATCCCTTCCAATCCATCTTTAAAATCTTTCTCAATATCTTCTTCAACTTGTTTTTTTGCCCTAGCATTAAAATTAGTTAAATCAACACCTGGGAAATATGTTCTACCCATACCCTCAAAGTCTGCCTTTAAGTCCCGTAAAAAATTTATCTTTTGAAAAGCAGAACCCAAACTCATCGCATTAAACTTAAGATTTTCATAAAGTTTACTGTCTCCTTCACAAAATATTTTTAAACACATTAACCCAACAACTTTAGCAGAACCCAATATATATTTCTGATATTCCAACTGGTTGTAATCTTTTTTTTGCAAATCCATCTCCATGCTTTGGATGAATAAATCAACTAACTCTTTATCTATATTATATTTACTATAAACATGCTGAAAACTATTAAGAATAGGATTTAAACTAATCCCCGCTTCTATTGAAGCATAAACTTCCTTTTTGAAAGTTTCCATTAATTTTTTCTTATCATAACTATGAAATGAATCAACAATTTCATCACCAAGACGAACAAAACCATATATCGCATAAATAGGTTTTTGAAATCTTTCATTTAGAAACTTAATTCCTAAAGAAAAAGATGTACTATAAGATTTAGTTACAAGCTTACTCGTTTTAATGGAAACTATATCAAAAACATGTTTCATAATCTCAATTTTTTAGTCTACATTAATTATTTTAACAATCTCTTTTGCTGCAACTTGACCAGAAATAATTGTCGGCGGAACCCCAGGGCCAGGTGTAGTAAGTTGACCTGAATAAAAAAGATTTCTAACTTTTTTATTATAAATTTTAGGCTTTAAAAATGCTGTTTGTCTTAATGTATTTGCTAATCCATAGGCATTTCCTTTATAGGAATTATAATCTTCCATAAAATTACTTTGTGCATACGATCTTTTATACACTATATTTTCTTTAATTTTTTGATTCGTTAGTTGTTCTAACCTATTAATTGATAAGTTATAATAATTTTCTTTTATTTCATCTGTGTCTTTTAATCCAGGTGCAACAGGAATTAAAATAATTAGATTTTCTGAGTCCTCAGGAGCAACAGATTTATCAGTTTTTGTAGAACAAGAAACATATAAGGCAGGATCTGTTGGCCATTTGGGATTATCATAAATTTCAGAAGCATGCACATCAAAATCTGTATCAAAAAATAAATTATGATGCTGCAAATTCTCTAACCTTTTATTTACCCCCACATAAAATAACAACGCAGAAGGAGCCATGTCTCTTTTTTCCCAGTATTTATCAGGGTAATTTCTGTTTTCTTCCGACAATAAAATCCCTTCAATATGATTATAATCGGCGCTAGCTATTACATAATCCGCTTTAATTTTTTGTTCATTTATTTCCAAGTAATTAACATTCCTATTCTTGATATTTATTCGAGAAACAGGGCTATTGTAATGAAAGTGTACTCCTAACTCTTCGGCTAATTTTACCATTCCCTCTACAACACTATACATTCCCCCAACAGGATACCATGTTCCTAAGCTGAGATCAGCATAATTCATCAAACTGTATAATGCGGGAGTCTTTTTAGGTGTAGCTCCCAGAAAAATTACCGGAAATTCTAACAAACGAATTAATCTTGGATGCTTAAAATTTTTTCTTATATAAGAAGACATAGACTTCAATAAATCAAGCCTTAATGCACCACTAATAACAGAAAAATCTAAAAATTCAGTAAATGATTTAGCAGGCTTATGTACTAATTTATTAATGCCAATGTTGTATTTATATTCTGAATCTTTTAAAAACTTCTTTAATTTTTTACTACTCCCTTTTTCAAGACTTTCAAACAATTTATATACTTCTTCTAATGATGAAGGTAAATCAACATAATCATTTATCCCAAAGAAAGTCCTATAAGAAGGTGAAACTCTTTTTAATTGGTAATAATCATTGACTTGTCTATTAAAATATGAAAAATAATTCTCAAAAATATCAGGCATCCAATACCACGTAGGCCCCATATCAAAAGTGTAACCCTGAGCAGTAAAATTTCTTGCCCTACCACCTGGAATACTATTTTTTTCATATATATGAACTTCATATCCTTCTTTTGCAAGAGTAGAAGCAGCAGAAATCCCAGAAAAACCAGCTCCAATTATCGCAATTTTTTGATTTGCCATAAAAACAATAATTTTAACTACAATTACACGTTCAAATTATAAATGAAAACATAGAACAAGAACTTTTGTTTAATTTTTCATTAAATAAAGTAAACAAATGAAACCTTTAATTTTCAAAAGAAACATAATTACAGTAATTCTAACTGGTTTCTATTTATTTGGGATTATTTTTCACCTATGGAATAAAACGGGACCTTTAGTAACCGGGTTAACAGAAATTACTTTATATGTATGCAATGCTTTAATTATTATCTATTATTTTCTCATAAATAAAGAAAATCAAAATGCATTTACCTGGTTGCTTCTAACAGTCTTCATAACATTAATACTAGAAATTATTGGTGTTGATACTGGAAAAATATTTGGTACTTATTATTATGGTGATACCATGAGACTAAAAATAAGAGGAGTTCCAATTATTATAGGGATTAATTGGGCAATATTAATCCTTGCCTCTTTTGAAATTTCCAGGTTAATTTCACCAAAAAAAAACTTAATTCCTATCCTGGCTGGCATTATCATAGTAATTTTTGATTATGTAATGGAACCCGTAGCAATGAAATTAGACTATTGGCAATGGAAGAATAACATAATCCCTTTTCAAAATTATCTAATATGGTTTTTACTCGCAGTCCAGTTTTCGTATCTTATTAATTTTCTTAAAATTAAAACCTCACTACGAATTCTCGTTGTATACTTCTGTCTTCAACTATTATTTTTTATTGCTTTAAATTTATTTCTGGATTAAGTTCTTCTTAACATACTTATTATTATTCGCCGCTTATTAAACAGTTAAGCTTTGCTGCATATAAATTGTTAATTACTTTAAAACCTTGTTAATAATCTTTAAACAAGAACATTAAAAAAGTCAGTTAAAATCACGAAATTTCATAAATTTATTTAAAAGTAGTTATTCATAAATGAAAAAAATATTACTTTGCGTTTAAAATAACTAATCATTAACGTTTAGCATAAACTATTTGAAGTTTGACTTCACATAATATAATATATAAACGAAATAAGCATAAATCTTCTTATGATAATAGAAGATTTCTTGTTGCTATTTTCATCTTGATTTTTGGAATATACAATCATCCACTTTTGGGACAGATGCAAGATTTTTCCGAAAAAGATAATGAAACCCTTGCCGAGTCTGAACAATTGAAAAGTGAAGCAGAGCAATTACAAATTACTGCAAATGATTTATATCTTGAAGCAGCTATGTTGGAGCAAAATGAAAATTTTGCTTCAGACAAAAAGATACAAAAGGAATACAAAAAAAATCAAGATGATGCTCAAAAAACAGAATTAAAAGCAGCCGAAAAATTCGAAGAAGCAAATAAGATTAAAATTAATATCTATCAGAAATACATTAATGATTTCTGGAAATCATTTTATGGGGATGAGAGTGTACTTACCAATGCCCGGTTAATTGAAGAAACATCCAAAGAATATTTTGTAAGGGCATCTACTGCCAGGGATGATGGAAAACGTATTGACAATCAAACCGAAAAATTTTTAAAACTTTCTGAAGCATATGAATATGAATTGATTGGAATTGAAAAACTTCAAACAGCTTATAACATTTATAAAAATTGGCCCGATATTGAGGATAACGATAGTTCAGATGATAATATCAATTTTCAAATTTCAGATACATATATCGATGAAAATTACTCAGAAACGGAAGAAACAGACAATTCAACTTCAGATATACAGGAAGAAACACAATCTGGATACATCGAAGAACCAATTAATTCAGAACCTACCAACATTTATGAATCAACAAATACTTATATTTCTGAAAATCAAACAATATCAGAGACTACTTCCAATAACGATGTGCAGATAAACTCTGGCCAGGTAGATAAAATACTCCGATACATGGAGGAAGAAAACGATACCGTATATTATCTGGCTAATGGAATTGAAGGATATGATATGGAATCCATCCGAAAATTCTGGGATAACTACAGAAATGTTGAATATACAGACGAACCTGATCAATACTTGGCAGAAAATAAAGAAGAGTCAGCTGACATCGAAACTACTACCGAAGAATTCGAAAACGAAAATATTTCTGTTAATACTACATCTGAGAATATTACTCAAACAAAAACTTCTACAGAAAACAAACAAAATGCAAATACGGATACAGAAGTTGAAATTGGAAAAGTTACAGAAACTGTTGTGCCAGATCCAGATTCAAAAATTATTTACAGAATTCAAATAGCAGCTGAAAAAGCACCTCTATCTCAGGGTATGCTACAAAAACTCTTTTATGCTAAACATAAAATTGCAATGGTAGATGAAGGTGGTTGGTATAAATATTCAATAGGAGAATTTGATAATTTTTCTGATGCCGATGAATTCAGAAAAACCCTAAATAGAGATGATGCGTTTGTAGTTGCCTACCGTGATGCTATCAATGTACAGTATCTTGAAAAAGATGAAACCACAAAATCTCAAGGGACTGTTGGAGTTGTTATGGCTAAAAAACGCCCAGATATTAATGCTGAAGATATAACGTTTGTTGTTCAAATAGCAGCTAGTCGTGAAACGATGAGTGAATCAAGTCTAAAAAGATTGTACAACGGCGATCTTCCAATTAAATCAAGATTGGAGGATAACTGGTATAAATATCAAATTGGCGAAACTAATTCCTACCTGGATATTAAAGAAATTAGAAAAACTGTAGATGTTAAGGGAGCATTCATTGTTGCATATAATGGAGATACAAAATTAAAATTATGGCAGGCAATTAGAATCGTCCATTCTTCAGATGATAAGATTATGTTTGTATTACAGATTGCTGCCAGCAAAACAAAATTGAGTGACGAAAAAATTAATTCAATTTTTAGTGGTAATGACTATGTAATCGAGATATATGAAGAAGGATGGTACAAGTATCATATTGTTTGTGGTAACACATATGATGCAGCCCGAAGGTTTAAAAATTTATGGGGTATTAAAAACGCCTTTATTGTTGCATATAAAAACAATACAAAAATAGATATTAGACAAGCAATAAAAGAAACATCAAATTAAAATCGAAGGATCATGAAAAAGGCTAAACATCAAAAGTACTTTTACATCGCTGTGGTGATATTTATGTTCACATTTCATTCGTGTGTGAACTACAAAAAAGTAAATTTATTTCAAGAAAAATCAATTACTGATTTATCCCAGGAATTAACAAGCCAACGAGGGGATGCATATAGGGTAAAATCCGGAGATCACCTTTACATTAAAATATACAGTGTGGATCCGAAAACAAGTAAGTTTTTTCAAACGGATTTCCCTCAACTGATGAGCTCCACATATTTATACCTAAACTCATACAAAGTTGATGAAGAAGGTTATTTAAGCTTTTCTTTTGTCGAAAAAATGTATGTAAAAGGCCTAACGATAAACGAAATTAATGACGTTATACAAAATACCCTCGACCAATATTTCAAAGAAACTACAGTGTTGGTAAAACTTGTTAATTTCCAGGTTACAGTATTGGGAGAGGTAAAAAGTCCGGGTACTTTTGATATAAACAAAGAAGAAATAAACATGTATGAAGCACTAGGTATGGCCGGTGGTTTTACTGAATACAGCAAAGCAAAAGCTATAAAACTGGTTCGCCAGACTCCAAACGGTTCTAAAATCTATAAGATTGACTTGACAGATAATGGGTTCTTACAATCACAGTTCATGTACTTAAAACCAAATGACATAATTTATGTTGATCCTAGAGGTAGTAAACCATTTGTGTTTAAAACTATGCCTTATGGCATGTTCTTTGGCTTAGCTTCATCAGCTCTAAGTTTATTGGTCTTATTTGATGTAATAAAAAAATAATTACTTGTCGTGCAAACTCAGGATCCATTCGATTTTAAAACTTATTTATTAAAGGCCATCCGTTTTTGGCCTTTATTTTTTATTTCTATTATTATATGTTATGCTATAGCAATTATAAAAAACAAAATCTCGCTCCCAAGCTACAATGTCAACAGTTCGCTTTTAATTCAAGCAAACAAAGCAAATGATCCTCAATCTATAATCGGTTTAGGTTCTCTAGGAAAACTAATTCAATTTGACTTAAAGAATGAAATTGGAATATTAAAATCTTATGAATTAACAAAAAGAACAATCGAAAAGCTTGATTTTCAAGTTAGCTATTTTAAGAAACACAATTTCAACTATATTGAAGAATACCCATGCAACTCATATCAAATAGAATTTGACAATAAACATCCTCAACCTGTTAATGCTAAATTTCATATTAAAGCTATAGACTCAAACAAAGTACATCTATTAACAGAATATGATAATGTACAACTATACAATTTTCATGAAAACACCTTTATTAACACTATACCTAACTTTAAAATTGATACAATTGTTGAAGTAAATTCAGATATCGAAACTTCAAATTACAAATTCAAAATTATTCCTAAAGGTAATTTCTATAACTCTGATACAGAGTTATTTTTCGAATTTAATACACTAAAATCTTTAATCAATAAATATAGAAACATCAAAATTTCCGAATCCCCAAATTCTTCTATTATTACTTTAAGCAGAACCGGGGAAAACATTAATAAATCTGTTGCCTACCTAAACCAATTAACCGAAGAATACCTTGAAAAAGGTATTGAACGAAAAAGTCAAATTGCAACTAACACAATTAACTTTATTGATGCCCAACTTACGGATGTAGGGGATTCTTTGTATTCATCCGAACAGGAAATTCAAAATTTTCGTTCAGCCAGCCGTTATTTTAATATTGATAACCAATCCCAGCAACTATATTCTAAATATGAAAATTTACAAAACCAGAAAGCCCAGCTATTAATAAAACAGCGCTACTATGCCTATTTAAAAACTTTTGTCAGAGAAAATCAAAGCTCTGAGAATCTTATTATTCCCTCATCGATGCAAATTGAAGATCCGGTTCTTAACGATATTATTATTGAACTTGCTGAAATGTACCAGGAAAAAATTGATATTGAATCAAATACTTTAAAAGAAAATCCTTATTCCCTTGTAAATCAACAAAAAATAGAAAACCTAAAGAAAAGTCTTCTGAGCACACTTACCAGTATCGAAAAATCTGATGTAGTTGCCAATCAAGTTATTGAAGAACAGCTAGGTGAAATTGAAGAACAACTTGAAAATTTACCTACATCGCAACGAAAACTTTTTGGACTGGAAAGAAAATTTAAGTTAAATGATGCTATATATACTTTCCTTTTAGAGAAACGTTCTGAAATGGAAATAGCAAAAGCATCCAATCTACCTTTGCATGAAGTTCTTGAATTTGCAAGGAAAGAAGATGCCTATAGGGTTTCTCCCAATAAAAAAAAGAATTTATCTGTAGCAGGAATTCTTGGTGTTGGAATCCCTATTCTTCTTATTTCCCTATATTTCTATTTTTACGATAAAGTAGCTGAAAACTCTGATGTTGAAAAATCAACTGACTTTCCATTACTTGGGCATATTATCCATTCAAAACATTTAGATAATTTTATCGTTACTAAGAGGCCAAAATCGCTTGTAGCTGAATCTTTTCGATCAATAAGAACAAATTTCAGATTTATATTGAAGTCTCAGGAATCTAATGTGATTCTTTTAACTTCTACAACTTCAGGTGAAGGCAAAAGCTTTGTTTCTCTTAATTTAGCTTCTTCTCTTGCCCAGAACGGAGAAAAAGTTGTTCTATTAAGTTTTGATTTGAGAAAACCAAAACTTAATAAATATATTGATAACGAGAATATTTATAATGGAATAAGCAACTACCTCTGCAATGCAGAAACAATTGAAAAAATAATCTACTCAACAAAACAAGATAACCTGGATTTTATCCCAGCCGGACCTATTCCACCAAATCCCAGTGAATTATTATCCTCTAAAGCAACTAATGATCTTTTTACCGAACTAAGAAAAAAATACACCTACATTATTGTAGACAGCCCTCCAATCGGAAGGGTTACAGATTCTTTGCTTTTAATGGACTATGCCAATATCATTCTCTACATCGTTCGGCATAACTATACAAAAGTTAGTATGTTCAAACACATAATTAATGATTTAAATAAACGAGCGATTAAAAACGTTAGCATCGTTATTAATGACATTAAAATAACTTCAAATTCAATGGGTTACGGTGCAGGTTATGGCTATGGTTATGGTTATGGCTATGGTTATGAAAGCAAATCAAAAAAAGGTCTTAAGAAAATTTTCTCCCGTTAATTTTTACCTCCTCATAATTTTTTACATTTTTGCCTGAAAAAATATGTCTATAAAAGGAATATTTATTGGACTTAATACTATTGATAATCAATTTCTTATTGATTCGGAAATTCGTGAAAATTCGAAATACAAAGCACATAAAATAGGTACCCATGTTGGCGGACCGGCAACCAATGCTGCTGTTTGTTTTTCTTATCTAAATGGTAAAAGCAGACTTCTTTCTCCCATTGGAAACCATCATTTTACCAATTTTATCTTTGAGGATCTTGAAAAATATAACATTGAAATTATTGATCTTATAAAAAATCAAGATGCCGAACCAATAATGGCTAGTATTGTTACAACTGAATCAAATGGAAACAGAACAATATTTTCTTATCATCCAAATCATGTAAAAATTAAGTCTGAAAAATATTCTTTGAATGAAGCTGATGTTATTCTGACTGATGGATTCTATTTAGAAAATGTTATTGATATTTTAACAAATAATCCCGTTAATTCAACTCCAATTATTTTGGATGGAGGGAGCTGGAAACCAAATATGGAGAAACTTTTAAAATACATAGATATTGCCATTTGCTCCGAGAATTTTTTCCCACCAGAAACAAATTCGCAGGATGAAATATTTAAATTTATGCATAACCACGGCATTAAAAAAGTTGCTATTACAAGGGGTGAAAAACCTATTCTCTATTCAAATAATAAATCAAAAGGAGAAATTCATATAGACAAAATAAATGTAGTTGACACATTAGGCGCTGGTGACTTTTTTCACGGCGCATTTTGTTATTATTTTGCAAAAGACAACGATTTTGTCAGCTCACTCTTAAACGCTTCGAAAATAGCTGCAAAATCATGCAAATATTTTGGGACAAGAGAATGGATGCACATTAATGAATAAGATGAAAAATATACGTAAGAATTATGAGATTATGGCTCCTGTTGGTTCATTTGAATCGTTACAGGCAGCTATTCAGGCGGGGACTGACAGTGTTTATTTTGGTATTGAAAAAATGAACATGCGTGCACGTTCATCTGTAAATTTCACAAAAGATGATTTAAAAGAAATTGTAAGAATCTGCAAAAAGAATAATATAAAGACATACTTAACTGTTAATATTATTATTTACGATGAAGAGATTGAACAGGCGAAGGAGCTTGTAGATTTCGCTAAAGAGGCTGAGATTACTGCTATTATTGCTTCCGACCAATCAATTATTCAATATGCATTTGAGAAGGGTGTTGAAATTCACATCTCAACTCAATTAAGCATCAGTAACTTTGAAACAGTTAAATTCTACTCTAATTTTGCTGATGTTATGGTTCTTGCCAGGGAACTGGACCTCAACAAGGTAAAATATATAACTGATAAGATAAAAGAAGAAGATATATGGGGTCCAAAAGGTGAATTAATTAAGATTGAAATTTTTGCTCACGGAGCACTTTGTATGTCGATTTCCGGGAAATGTTATCTCAGTCTGCATGAAATGAATTACTCTGCAAACCGTGGTGCTTGTCTTCAAACATGCAGAAAAGGATATACGGTTATCAATAATGAATCAGGAGAAGAGCTGGGAATTGATAATGAATATATCATGTCTCCAAAAGATTTAAAGACAATCCATTTCCTGAATAAAGTATTAGATTCTGGTGTAACAGTTCTAAAAATTGAAGGACGTGCAAGACCTGCAGAATACGTTCATACTGTTGTTAAATGTTACGATGAAGCTATCAAAGCATATATTGAAAATGATTTCACAAAAGATAAAATTGAAGATTGGGACAAACGACTTGCTACGGTTTTTAACCGTGGATTTTGGGATGGATACTATTTAGGTCAACGATTAGGAGAATGGAGCGAGGTTTATGGTTCAAGGGCAACTAAAAAGAAAATTTATGTAGCCAAAGGAACCAATTACTTCAATAAACTAAAAGTTGCCGAATTTTTATGTGAAACAGGCGAATTGGAAGTTGGTGATGATATTCTTATAACCGGACCAACAACAGGTGTTATCCAGACAAAAATTACTGAAATCAGGGTTGATTTAGAGAATGTTGATAATGTAACAAAAGGTCAACGGTTTTCAATTCCCGTTGACCAAATTGTAAGACGTTCTGATAAATTATATAAAATGAAGGATGCTATTGAAAAACAAAAGATAAACTAAATCTTATCCTTTATTTTTCTTAACTAATTCAACAAAATCATCAAATAAAAATTCTGTATCAGTAGGACCACTAGATGCTTCCGGGTGAAACTGTGATGTAAAATAAGGTTTTGTTTTATGCCTCATTCCCTCATTGGTATCATCATTTAAATTGATAAATAATGGTTCCCAATCCTCTGGTAAAGTATTATTATCAATAGCAAATCCATGATTTTGTGAAGTAATATACGAGTTATTCGTACCAACTTTTAATACCGGTTGGTTATGACTCCTGTGTCCATACTTCAACTTATAAGAATCTGCACCTGCAGCCAACGCTAACAATTGGTTACCCAGACAAATACCACAAATGGGCGTGTCTTTTTTAAGTGCTTTTGCTATGTTATTAATGGTTACATCGCATTTCTTTGGATCTCCCGGTCCGTTAGAAATGAATAAGCCATCGTAATCATCATCTGCGATAAAATCGTAATCCCAAGGTACAAGTGTAACCGTAACATCGCGTTTTAACAAATTACGGATAATGTTATACTTAACTCCACAATCAATAAGAGTTACATTGTATTTCCCATTTCCAAATACTTTCTTTTCTTTGATACTTACCTGGGCAACAAGGTTATCCTCATTTGGATCATACCAGTCAACATCCTTTTCATCAAAAACGATTTTGCCAAGCATTGTTCCTTTCTCACGAAGTATTTTTGTTAATGCCCTGGTATCAATATCATAAATGCCTGGTATTTTGAATTCTTTCAACCAATCTCCCAGTGACTTATCAGCATTCCAATGACTGAATTCATGGGAATAATCAGAAATTACCAGTCCTGAAATATGCAAAGCATACGATTCAAAAAACTTATAAAGTTCATCTTCGCTTTCAACTCCGGGAACACCATAATTTCCTATTAATGGATAGGTTAGAACCAGTATTTGTCCTTTGTACGAAGGATCCGTTAAACTCTCAGGATACCCGGTCATGGCCGTATTAAATACAACCTCACCAGAAATCGATCCTTCGTATCCAAAAGATTTACCATTGAACACTGTACCATCTTCTAAAATAAGCTTTATCTCTTTCTCGTTCACTATATTACTTTTTTCTGTTATATTTTATTTTCTTCTTTAAGTTTTATAATATCTCTTACCTGTTCTGCACCCAATCGCTTTGCAATAATTTTTTTGTCTTTGTCTAACAAAAAGATAACAGGTGTTGTATGAATGTCATAATCAATTTTATATTGATACGTGTATGGACTCCACACATTTTTCCATTCGTACAATTGATTCTTATTAATAAAATTAATCCATTTTTCCTTGCCTTCTTCTCCCCCAAGCATATGAATTGCAATAACTTCAGTTCCTAAGTCTTTCAATTCTTCTTCATAAAAACCATATAATTTAGGAACTTCTGTTTTGCAGTGCCCACAATCGCATTCCCAGAAAAGCAACACGGTATATTTTGCATTATCATCTAAAATATTAAATGTTTCTCCCACATAGGGATAACGTTTTAATGCCGTATCATTTTCGGCCTCCATAAAATGCTCAAAAGGAACAAGAACCATTTCTTCATTGGGTGGAACTTTACCAAGAAGAGTTGGCTTTGCTTTTGCAACTCGCTCTTTTAAATCAGTAATAAACTGTTCATCGCTCCAATCAGCCTCGGGAATATAATATTTTTCAGCTAAATGAACATAAACAGCATCCATTCCCATTATTTTACTTTTCGCATAATGATTAAAAAGTGTAATTAACATATAGCGAAATAATTCATCTGAACTTCTGGATTTTTCGACGAGCATATCTACCTCATTAATAATAGAATCAGGTAACTGAGGAATTACTTTCTCGATATAGGTCATAACCTTATCTTCATACAAAGGTGTTCGCAACAACCTGTAATCTGAGATATCAAAATTGTCAAAATAATGAGATTTGTAGTAATTGTACTGAAATAATGAATCAAGTATATTTCCATTTTCGTCTTTTGGAGGATCCGGCACTTCAATTCTTTGTGTTGCCTTAATAAAAACTCCTAGAAAGTTATCTGAATTATCTTGTATTATTTGAGCCAGGTAATCTTTTACCTCTTTATCGATTGATTTTAATTGTTCAGTAAATTGATCTTTTGCACCATCACTCTCTGCCTTGTCTAACCTTCCTCTTGTTTCCTTAGCCTCATTACTCTTAGTAACTAAAAATTTTTGATATTTCAAAAATCCCTCTGCTACCTCATTGTCTTTTATAATAAGGTTACCAAAAAGATCGAGTGTATCTGTCTCCATTGAGAAATGCTGATCCTCATCCAAAATAAAATCAAAATATTTTGTGTCTGGTAAAATAATCAAATACATCCCTCCAGGAAATTTCTCCTTCCCGGAAAAAACACCAACTCCTTTTTTATCAAGACGTATGGTATCATCAGGATACAAAGAGCCTCCTTTACTTAAATAATGCCCCAGAATAACAGTAGTATCTTTAATACCATCAACTTTTATTTTTATTGAATATCCCTCCTGGGCTTTTGCACAAACAGAAATCAAAAAGAAAAAAAATACAAATCCATTAATTAAAAATCGCTTTCGCATAACTTTCATGTTTTGGGTGACAAATTTAATGAATTTATACTTGAAGTGTGTAAGCTTTGTTTCAAGCTCTATTTGTAATATTCTCCTTATAATCAATTAATGTTTTTGTAATATTATAAATTTCGTTTCCTAATATTTCGCACTGTGATACTATATCTGTATAGATAATACCTGCCTGGTACGTATAATTTTTTTGTTCTATATTGTTAATATGTTCTTTACTCAGATTTTTTCTTTTTTTATTTATACTTTTCTCAATTTCCATAGCTCTTTCTGAATCAAAATTATCATAATCCCCATTTAAATTATCCAGCATTACTGATAATGATTCTGTAACAAGAGCAAACATATCATTAATATTATCTCTTAAATCCTGTGTAAACCAAATTTTATTTTTCTTTTTACGTCGTAATGTTTTAGAAATTGAGTTACATGAATCGGCAACACTTTCTAATGAATCTACCAGCCTCAACATCAAACTTATTCTTCTTGATGCAGGCATACTTAATTCGCCCTCCGATGCTTTTGTTAAATAATTAGCTATTTCAATCTCTATTTGATCGCTATAATTCTCATAACTGGATATGGTTTCATATAAATTTTGAAATTCAATATCATTTGTTTCAGCAAAAAGTTTTTTTACCAAACCAAACATTTTGTATACTCTTTTACCGAAACCTACAACTTCCCTTCGTGCCTGAACAAGCGATAATTCTGATGTTGAAAGAATCCCTCCTGAAATATATTTTAATTTAAATTCATTCGTTTCTTGTCTTTTGATTACTAATCTCTTTGATAAATTAATAATCAATGGAATAAAGTTTATTAAAATTAATACGTTAACTACATTAAATAATGTATGAAATAATGCAAGCGCAATAGGAATTGCCGAAACATCTGTATACGCCGATTTATTTGTAAGTATTTGAGTTATCCAATCAACTACATCAAGAAAGATATTAAAAACAAGGAATACTCCAACAGCTCCAATAACATTAACGATAAAATGAGCCCTTGCAGCATATTTCGAAACAGAATTTCCAACAATTGCAGCAATATTTGCTGTTATGGTTGTACCAATATTTTCCCCAACAATCATTGCTGCAGCAAATTCATATGTAATCCATCCATTATAGCACATAACAATTGTAAGAGCAGAAGACACACTCGAAGACTGAATAATTGCAGTAACCAGAAGCCCTATAAAAAAGAACAACATTTTTGAAAGGAATCCATAATGAATATAATTTGCAAGGAATTCCAATATTTCTGGATTTTTGCTTACATCTGGGATTGTGGATTTTAAAAAATCTAATCCCAGAAATATAAGGGCAAAACCTATTACTAATTCCGCAATATTCTGATTCCTGTTTCGGCGGGATAACAACAAAATAAAACTTAATCCTATTATGGGAAGAGCTAATGTGCTTATTTTTAAACTAAGCCCTAATCCTGCTATTATCCAAGCTGTTATGGTTGTGCCAATATTTGCCCCTAAAATAATTCCGATGGATTCTGTTAATGATAGTAGTCCGGCATTAACAAAACTCACAACCATTACTGTTGATGCAGACGAAGACTGGATAAGTAATGTAATGGTTAATCCTGTTAACAAACTTTTGTACTTATTTGAAGTAATAGCAGCCAAAATGTTTCTCATCCTGGCACCTGCCACTTTTTGTAAACCTTCGCTCATCTTCTTCATTCCAAAGATGAATAACCCTAAGGCTCCCAGTACAGTTAAAATATCAAGTATCGTAAATTGCATAAACCTCAAAAATAAGGGCGGACAAAATTAATTATTAAAATACATTAGACAAATTGATATTAATCTATTATTTTGCCGTTCAAAATGAGCCGAATATAGCAAATCACTTTGGTTGTAAGAGGTACATAAATAATAATTAATAATTATTTAACATGAACTTGTTTTCTGAATGCCAACAAAAAATTGAAGAAAGACTGAATAAACTGACTATTAACGGTTATCCAAAAGAACTTTATAAACCGATAGAATATATTTTAGGAATAGGAGGAAAACGAATCCGTCCATCCCTTGTCCTTTTAGGATGTAATATTTTCAGCAACGAAATTGAAAAGGCTATGGATGCCGCATTGGCCATAGAAATATTCCACAACTTTACATTGTTGCATGATGATATTATGGATAAAGCAGATATCAGAAGAAACAAACAAACAGTTCACAAAAAATGGGATGAAAATATTGCGATTCTCTCTGGAGATGCCATGATGATTTTAGCGTATCAATTTTTAGCCAGGTATGAACCTGTGCTGTTTTCAAAATTATTCCAGGTTTTTAATAAAACAGCATTGGAAGTATGCGAAGGCCAGCAATATGACATGAATTTTGAATCTTCGCAAAATGTCATCATAGAAGACTATCTAAAAATGATAGAATTAAAAACCTCTGTTTTAATAGCTGCTTCATTTAAAATGGGGGCAATTATTGGGGGTGCAAATAAATCAAATAGCGAACATATTTATGAATATGGCAAAAACCTGGGAATTGCTTTTCAATTGCAGGACGATCTCCTTGATGTATATGGAGAAACTCAAAAATTTGGTAAAAAAAGCGGTGGAGACATCTTAGCAAACAAAAAAACATTTCTTTTAATTCAAGCTCTAGATAATGCATCAGGAAACACAAAAAAGAATTTAATAGATTGGTTGAATAAAAAAGAATTTAATCCTGAAGAAAAAATAGATGCTGTAAAAGAAATCTATAACGAATTACATATTAAGGAAAAAACTCATGCGAAGATCAACGGGTTTTTTGACATCAGTATACGTTCGCTAGAAAATATCTCCGCAAACGATGATAAAAAAAATGAACTAAAAGCTTTTGCCGAGTATTTAATGAATAGGGATAAATAATTCAACAATGAAAAGACAACAATTTCTGATTTTTATTGCAGTGCTAATTCTCATGCCTTTGTCGGTGCAGGCGCAAGACGAATATCCAAATATACTATTCTACGATAGCGTGGCAGGTTCTCCAAAAGTGAACATTGAAGATATAGCATGGCTTGCCGGACATTGGAAAGGGGAAGCATATGGAGGAATTGTTGAAGAACTTTGGTCTCCTCCTTTTGAAGGATCGATGATGGGAAGCTTCAAACTTGTTGCCGACGAAATGGTTCAATTCTACGAGCTGGAAACCATCAGCGAAGAAGACGAAACACTAATCTTACGGCTCAGACATTTTGGACCAGACTTAAAAGCCTGGGAAGAAACAGATAAAACCATTGATTTTAAATTAGTTTTAATGATGAAAAACAAAGCCTTCTTTAATGGACTTACCATCGAAAAAATTAATGCTGATGAAATTAACATGTATGTTATTGTTGATTATGAAGGAAAAAACAGGGAAATAAAATTTGCTTATAAAAGAGTAGAATAAAAATTGATAAACCGCAGTGGAGGCTAAATGGCAAAACACTTCCACCTCTTTCAGAGGAAGATTTTTTTTGATTTGTTGTTACCTGAACTGACCTTCCAGCGTCGGGAGACCTGGAAGCGTCAACCTTAGGACAGCCGCGATACTCAGCGAAGTTTGCAACTCGCTTATATGCAAAACAATAATTATCTGTTTTTTACTTTCTTTTTTGTCTGCTACACAAAAAAGAAATAAAAACAACGCTTGAAACGTTTCCAAGTCCTCCAGACACTGGAAGGTTATTTTTCAAAAAAATACTAGATTCGCATATGACTCAAAATCACCTGTTAATAAAATGCCTTAAAGGAATCGAACAAAGATTAAGCTGGATCGATTCAAATCAATGGCAACAAAAACATTTTGAATCATTAAGCGAATTGATTTATGAAAAAACAAAAATACGTTTAAGCCCGTTAACGCTAAAAAGACTTTGGGGAAAAACAAAATACGAGTCGAACCCATCAGCCACTACTTTAGATACACTGGCTCAATTTCTGGACTACAAAGACTGGATTAACTTTCAAAACAATCAAAAAGGAGAGATTAGAAAGTTTAAGTTTAATTATCTAAAAAATAAAAAAGCAGTTTTTTTTACATCTCTCATTTTAGTTGCATTTGTTTTGATTGGTTTTTCCATGAAGTTTATAACCCGACTAAAAACAAGAGATTATTCAAATTTTGAATTTTCTGTTCAAAAATTATCTCCCAGCATTCCAAACACTGTTTATTTTAACTACAATGTAAAAAACACGGATGCAGATTCTGTTATCATACAACAATCCTGGGATCCCAGGTATCATCACCTGGTTGATAAAAACAAAACAGATTTTTCATGTATCTATTATTATCCGGGATATTACAAAGCCAAACTGGTATTAGATAACAATGTTGTTGCTCAAGAAGATTTGTATATCACATCAAACGGATGGCTTGGCATAATTGATAAAGAAACGGTTCCAATTTATCTGAACGCCGAAGATATTACTGATAACAATATATTATTAATAAAAGAAAACCAGCTAATTAAAGCCGGATTTGATTTAAAAAATAAAATTCCCAAAACAACAATTAACCTCGTAGAAAAATTTGACAGTATTTCAGGTAACGACTTTGAACTTACTGCAAGTTTTAAACAAACTTATCCCAAAGGAGAAGCCATATGCCAGAAAGCCGGACTCATGATAACATGTTCTGAAAACTATTTCTATATTCCCTTTTCAATCAAAGGCTGTGTGAATGAACTTAAGATGAATCTTCCAGGCAAAACCCTGAGTGCAAAAGATACAGATTTGAGAAGTTTAGGAGTTGAAACTACAGACACAATCCATTTAAAACTCAACGTATCTGATGGAATTTTTGATTTGGTTGTCAATAATAACTCAAACATAAAAGATTTCTTTAAGGTAGATCCCGGCAAAATTGTAGGTATTAAATTTGAATTTCATGGAACCGGCGAAATTTATGATTTCACTTTAAAATCCTCTAAAACAGAATATTCAATGTTTGATTTTATGCCTTGAACAAACTTGAACAAACTTGAATAGCCTGTGACCATCTAAAAAATATTCCCGTAATTAATATTGCATCGTCAAACAAAATAATAACATTATCAAAAGACGATGAAAACAATTCTTTATTTATTATTTACAGTGATTAGTAGTGCCCTTTTTGCACAACAAACAGTTCATCTTAGTGGAATAGATTGGCAATTGGACGGAAAAGTAATCACGGAAAACTACAAAGGAAAAGATTGCCTAAAAACAGACGAAGGTACCGCTATTGCCAAAGGCATTGATTTTAGAAATGGTATCATTGAATTTTCCATGTGTATCCAGCCGGGACGTGGTTTTGCTGGAATTCAATTTCATGGCGATGGTGGAAAAAACACCGAAGAATTTTACATCCGCAAACATCAGAGTGGAAATCCCGATGCGATGCAATATAGCCCTGTATATAACGGAAATGCTGGTTGGCAACTATATTACGGTGATGGCTACAGTGCTGCAAAAACCCATGTTTTTGATCAATGGTTTACGATTAGACTGGTTATTTCCGGAACCCGTGGTGAAGTATATATTTCTGATATGGAGAAACCCGTGTTACTTATTCATGAACTTAAACTGGGTGAATGTGGAGGGAAAATAGCTCTTTACGGACCTGCCAGATTTTCAGATATAAAAATCACCAATCTTGATTCTCCCGAATTAAAAGGAGCGTTTAAAACAATCCATAAAGCAGGAAAAGAGGTTATTCAAAAATACCAGGTTTCATCAATCTTTGATGCAGAATCTCTAATAAACAATACTACCCTCTCAACTGATTTTATCAAGAAGCTACAATTTAAAGAATACAAAACCGAAGCAGATGGCCTCCTGAATATATCTCAAACAGGTTCTTTAGAAAAAGATAAAAATGCTGTATTACTAAAAATCAATATTCATTCAGATACTGATTTAATCAAAAAAATGAATTTTGGCTTTAGTGACATCGCTAAAATTTTTGTAAACGGAAAGGCTGTTTGGCAAGGAACAGACACTTACGGAAGCAGAGACTATCGTTTTCTGGGCACCATCGGTTATTTTGACTCTGTTTTTCTTAATTTAAATAGTGGTGAGAATGAAATAATTGTAATGGTTGCCGAAAATTTTGGTGGCTGGGGGTTTAAAGCCCAATTCGAAAACCTCAATAACATAAAATTAACTGGATTTTAAATCATAACATATAAATCAATGAAAAATCAAATTTTTAAAAAAGCATTCATCTTTTTAGTTGTATTATTACCCATCCAACTATTTGCTCAAATACTCTATGGAAATAATCCCAATGCAGGGAAATATATTCAAACCAAAGATGCAAAAATCTACTATGAAGTTTACGGAAGCGGCAAACCTCTTTTATTGATTCATGGAAGCTTATATGGTTACATTAGTGAATTTGAGAATATCTTACCCACGCTAACAAAAAAATACAAAGTAATTGCTGTTGCATTAAGAGGACATGGAAAATCTGAAATTGGAGACAGAAACTATAGCTATGATTTATTAGCACAAGATATGATTGAGGTTTTAAATGCAGAAAAAATTGATCGAACAGATATAATGGGATTTAGTTCCGGAGCTATTACTTCAATTAAATTAGCTGCAGAATATCCTGAAAGAGTAATAAAAGTTGTGAGTATTGCAGGAGCACTTAGTGGAAAAGATAAAACACCTGAAAGGATAAAACAACAAAAAGAAATGACAGCAGATGAATTTGTCGCCAGCAATAAAGAATTTGTAGAAAACCGAAAAAAGTTGATGCCAGAACCTGATAGATTTACTGATTTTTATGAAAAACTGATGAAAGTTGATACTGATCCTATTTGGATAAGTGAAAATGATGCTTCTAAAATTACAGCACCCGTATTAGTTGTTGGTGGAGACCGTGACGCTTATTTTCCAATTGATGCATTTCAAAAGATGTATTCGGTTATTCCCAATTCGAAATTATTAATCCTTCCAAACAATGATCATGTTGGCGCTTTAGTTAATAAAGCAATGTACATCGAATTTGCGCTTCCATTTTTGGATGAAAAATAAAAGAATATGAGTGTGTAAAAGTCAATAAATTGAAAACTAAACTCTACCAGGTGATTAAAATTTTGATAGATTTTAAATCAGTAGATTGATTAACTCCGACAGAGTCGTCAGGCCTGTCGGAGTTCTTATTAAACAGCTTTACTACTTCAATTACCACAAAATCTATGAAACTTCTATAAAATTACTTACTGATACCGGTAACAAATTAAAATTCTCAAGATTTAAGATTAGTGATTGATAAAGAAAATAAACCTTCTAATAATGATATTGAAATATCACCCTTTGTTAAAAGCATGCAAACAGGAGTAAAGCTTCCAGCAGATTTTGATTATAAAAAAGAATATGGTGATTACTTAGCGGAGAAATATAAATGAAAGACAGAATTTTCCTTGACACAAACGTAGTGCTTGATTTATTAGGAAAAAATACGAAAGTTTAAAATCATTGCTGGAACATCAGATTTGACAGATAAAATTGTTGATAAAGGATTATCGTCAAAATTCTCAAATTTTGAGGACTCATTACAATATTACTGTGCAATAAAAATGGATTGTAATATATTGATAACAAGAAATGGTAAAGATTTTAAAGAATCAGAAATTCCCATTTTAACGCCAGACGAATACTTGAATAGTTTGAAAACAAAATAATCTAAGCCTAACACAAGGTATGACTGATGAAAGACTTAATGGTTTTCGGGGCATAGTAACCCGTACTAAAATCACTTGTAATTTTGATAGGTAAAATGCCAGCAATCCCAGAACACTTCAAGTCATTGGTGGATTAGATAGCAAAATAGGATAGATATTTAAAAAATAAGCAATATAGTTTTAAATTCAACGATTGTAATACACTTCAAAATTGTAACCGTTTGATAAGCTTGAAACCAACAATCCGCTAATATACAAATATTTAATGTTACCTACGAGTATAAAGACTAATAAAGATCTGAAGAATTATGTGATAATTTTCAAATACGTTATTACATTAACAACAAAAAAAATATGATTAAAAAAGAAGAATGTAATTATCTTGATGTAGCCAGATTTATAGGAATTTATTTGGTTATACTTGGTCATTTCCCTTTTAATGAAAGTAATGTTTTTTTTGAAAAATTGATATATGCATTTCATATGCCCCTCTTTTTCTTCATTTCAGGATACCTGCACAAAGACACAATGTTTTCACTTCCGATATTAAAGAAGATATTATATTCATTGATTGTTCCATATATAATTTACAATGTTGTTTTTATTGTTCCGCACTTCATTAGGTATGATTTTAGCATAATTGTTGAAGATTTAAAAAACATTTGTTTAGTACGGTTTCCTGCAAATATTCCAACATGGTTTTTTGTTTCATTATTTTGGGTTAAAGTTTTTTCCATGTTTTGTAAATCAAAACAGATGTATATAATAATTTCTTTATTATGTGTTGTTGCATTATATATAAATAATTTTTTCCCTTATCCTGAAACATTTGGTATAAAAGCCGCTTTTGCAGCTTTTCCTTTTTTTGTTATAGGTTTTTTACTTAAAGACAAGCCTTTTAAGTTAATAAAACCAAAATACTCAACATTCATATTTATTATTGTACTATTTCTTTTGATAGTATTTGTGAACAAATATGGTTATGTAAATATGTATCTTGGGATTTTTAAAAGTATCGTATTTTATTTTGCCATTGGAGCTATTGTTTCAATAGCTATCGTTTATTTATCAAATTTTCTTCCTCTTAAAAACAATATTATAAAAACCGTATCAAGGGGTACGATGTTAATTGTTGGGACACATTGGATTATTATTGTTTTTTTCACTCATTTCACACCTAATCTTAATTTCGTTTTCTCAGTTGTTATATCATTAATTATAACACTACTATACTATTTTCCTATATATTTTACTTATAGAAAATTTCCAATTCTATATGGAAAAACAAAATCAAAATAAATACCACCAGCCCACTATGTACAAGTAATGGCAGGTAAAGTAATAAATATAAAGCAATGGAGATCTGATAAAAAAATTTGCCTAAAAAGAGTAAAATAAAAAACCCGCCAGAAATCTGACGGGCCTATTTTTGGCTGTCCGACAAGGACTCGAACCTTGACTGTATGAACCAAAATCATAAGTGCTGCCATTACACCATCGGACAAATCCTTATACCCTCAAAAAGGTTGTGCAAAATTATAAAGTATTTTCTTTTAAGCAAAAAAAATATTAAAAAACATAATGCATGCTAGTTAAACATCTGTTAACTAGCTGTTATTATTCATTTTAATTAGTTGACCTGCTAAATTATCCTCAATGAAGGGCTACAAAATTTTTTCTAACTAAATATCATCAAATCTTTGAATATCAACTATTACATATTATGAGTATAGGTTAATTTTGATTTTGTCCAATTTTTTCAATTTTTTTGATCCATCGTTGCCGTTTATTTTCATCCGAAGATTTAATTGGTCCGAATGTTGTAATCTTTACTGGTTTTATTCCACAAAACTCCAAAATTCCTTTTTTCATATTTATTAGTATCGTTACTTAAAGTTGCTACACTCTTTAAATTAATTGATAAATAGTCCCTTTTTAATCTTTCTCAATTAAACCATCATCCGTCATAACAAGTACACGATTTGTTACATCTTTTGTATACCTGCCGTCTTTGTCTTTAATATATGGAATAAAAGGCCGCATGTTATCCATAAAAACCACTTCCCTGCCTTCCGGAATAGCTAAATCTATATCTACTTCTGGCTCTCTCCATTTTGACGGTGGTTTTACCATAAAATATGGATCGAGATACAATATGGAGTCTTTAATATACCAGTTATATTCTATTTGACTGATATTATATCGTGCCTCATCATAGTTCATTCCCCGGGATTCTGTTTCAATTATTAATTTATAATCATCATCTTCGTTTTCGATAACATAAAAATCTGGGATTCCATAGATTACTTTCTCGCCATCCTTATAAGCATACTTAATATCATCGTCGAAAAAGAAAAAATTCCAATAATTCTTTGGTGAATCATAATTCTCATTGACAGAAATATAAAGAATTTCTGATTTATTTGGTGTTACATCATAGGATAATGTTTTTGTTTCAGTCTTACGAAAGTCCTGCACTTCAATAAATATAAGTGAGACAGAAAGACATACCATCAAAAACCATAACACAAACATTCCAAGCCCAAAGGGTTTATCATTAGCTTTAATCGGGAATATTAACTTTATTCCACCATAAACCAACGCTAACAATGGCAAAGCTATTGCCAGGAATGTTGATATTAACAGCAGTGTAAAATCATCACCCGATGTTATAAATCCTAAAAAATCACGGAAAGACACAAAGTCAATATCGGTAAAGAATGATAACCAATCGAAATCAAAAAATGTGAATCCAGCTAAAGCAATTATTGTAAAAGTCCCGGTGATAATAAATACAAACCCAACAATAAATAATATAATTTTTATAATCCCTTTAAGAAAATAACCAATCCCCTGAAATAAATTATTAACTGCATTATGAGTATTTTTATAAGACTCTGATTTTTTAAACTTTTGATAATTTTTCCTAACCTGCTGATATTCTTGATTAATGGATTTTTCAATATTTGAAAGATTAACATTTTCACCTCTCATCTCAAGTTTTTGTGCTGTTGTTACCGCTTTAGGCACAACAACCCAAAGAATCAAATAGAGGACTATACCAAAACCCACGATACTCATAAAGGGCAAATAAATAACGTTCACAAAAGTGAGGATAACAAAAATAATTCTTATCCAAAAAGGATCGATATTGAGGTAAGCACCTAATCCACCGGCAACACCTCCCAAATACGAATTATCCGGATCGCGATACAGTCTTTTTTGAGTTTTGCCTTTCGAATAATCTTTTTCTGTTTTATGATTGCTCGATTTCTGTTCTTCTTCCTGCTCGTTTTCCAAACTAAAATCACTGGGAGTCCCCAGGATTCCAATTACTGTTTTTACATCATCTGATGAAATCGATTCTTTGGATGGCTTTATTTTTTCCTGGAATAATTCAGCAATACGCGCTTCAATATCCGAAACAATTTCTTCACCTTCCGGCTGATTATTAAAATGTCCTTTTAATGAATTCAGATAACCCTGAAGTTCATTATAAGCGTCCTCATCAATATGGAAAACAAGTCCGCTAATATTAATTTTAATGGTTTTGATCATGACTATTCAAGATTTGTAATTGAACTAACAGCTTCAACAAGCTCTTTCCATGAATCATCAAGCTCACTTAAAAATTTTCGCCCTTCTTCGGTGATAGCATAATATTTACGGGGTGGTCCTTGAGTAGATTCTTCCCATCGATAACTTAAAAGTCCGGCATTTTTTTGCCGGGTTAAGAGAGGATATAACGTACCTTCAACAACAATCAACTTAGCTTCTTTAAGTTTATTTATTATTTCTGAAGTATATGCATCTTTCTTTGATAGTATTGTTAGAATGCAATATTCCAGAACACCCTTTCTCATCTGTGCTGTAGCATTCTCTATTTTCATTTTCTTTTCTTTTTAAATTGATTTTTCACATGTTCAAACTCTTCTTTTACAAAACTTCCTATGTTGGAAACATTTACAGGTTCTCCGCGCATCTCTAACTTTTGAACTGTCGTTCTTGCTTCAGGAAGAACAATCCATAAAATGAGATAGATAATTAAACCCGAACCTCCAAAAATTGCCAGGACAATAAAAATTACGCGAACTAAAGAAGGATCCAAAGCCCAATACGCACTTAATCCGCTACAAACACCACCTATAATACGATTATCCGGATCGCGATACATTCTTCTGTATCTTTTATAATTTATATATTGTTCCTGCGATTGACTTTGATTTGATTCCTCTTCATCGGCAAAATCATTCGGTTCTCCCATTACTTTTATAACTGCTTCTACATCTGAAATATTTATAACCTCCTTAAAATCTGTAATATTCTCTTTTAAAAGTTCAGCAATGCGGGCTTCAATATCAGCAATTATTTCTTTTCTCTCATTCTCGTTAGCAAAATGTTGCTCAATGTTCTGCAAATATTGACTCAGCTTGTCAAATGCATCTTCATCAATACTAAATACCTGACCATTAAGGTTTACACTCACTGTCTTTTTCATTGTTATAAGTATTTATATACTACTTTGTTTTTAATAATAATTTACTATACAAAGATATATAATAATTATAGTATCATGCAATACATAGTACTAAAATAATTTTATTTTTCTTGTCAATTTTTAATTAATAAATTGATAAATAGATTTTTACTGAGCTATAAATTGATAAGTGATTGTTCCCTTCTGTCTGTTCGGGGCATTATAATCGGCATTAAATCGTGAAATTTTTGCAGCATTAAGGGCAGCTAACTCCAAACATTCTGAATGCGCATTGGAAGCGGAAGGATCTACTGTTGCATTAACAACATTTCCTTGCTGATCGACAACGATATTTAATTTTACTGTTCCTCCACCCTCGCATTGATAAACAGGAATATGAAAATATCTCTTTGTCCGGTTTTCAAGATAATAGGTAATATTTGTTGGCCCGGAATATTCTTTATGTACTGCAGGTTTATTTTCTTTTTTAGTATCCTCTTTAAATTCCGGAATATTAATATCTGCTTCATTATCGGGAAAAAGCTCATCCATATTGAGTTCCCTCATCACCTCCCGTTCGTAATTCTCTGAACTTATTTCCTCTGCCAATTCCTGGTTAGCTTTGTTAACAGCAATATTACTTCTCATTTCACTGGAAAGATTACTGAGTTCTTCTTCAATAAACTCTTGTTTCTCATCTTTTGGAAGTATTTCTTCTTCTTGTTGTAACTCATCAAATTTGATCTCAAATTCTATATGTTTCTCAGATTTTAAGGAGTTTAACTGCACAAAGAAAAATACATTCAAAAGAACTAAATGAAATACAATGGTTCCGAGTATTCCCGTAATATTTTCTTCAATAAGTTTTTTGAATTTTTCCACTTGACACTAACAGATTTATAACAAAAATATATTTTCTTATCTACGTATGGAAAACAATTTACCCTTAAATAACTTATTAATTGGAAATATAATAATTGTTTCTCTATTTTCGCAGATACAATAACTAAACCGTTGGATTATGAAAAAATTATTATTTATCAGTTTATTTTTTCTTTCATGCCATTTTATGGCATTCTCACAAAGTAATAAAGTTGAATTTACTGAGTTCACACTAAAAAATGGCTTACATGTTATCCTTCATCAGGATAATTCATCCCCTGTTATTGCAGTTGATATCATGTATCATGTAGGTTCTAAAAATGAGAAAGCAGACAGAACCGGATTTGCTCACTTTTTTGAACATCTAATGTTTGAAGGAACTGAAAACATTGATCGAGGAGAGATCGATAAGCTTATTCAGAATGCTGGAGGAAGAAACAATGCTGGTACATCGTACGATTATACCATGTACTATGAAATACTTCCTTCGAACCAGCTCGAATTAGCACTATGGCTGGAATCAGAAAGATTAATGTCTCTGAAAATTGATACTGAGGGCGTAGAAACACAAAGAAAAGTTGTTAAAGAAGAAAGAAAACAACGCTATGAAAATCAGCCCTATGGTTCATGGACTGCAGAGGTTTTTGAAAGAGCCTTTGAAGGTTATCCATACGAATGGACCCCTATCGGCGAAGTTCAATATATTGATGAAGCAAAAATAGAAGAGTTCCGAGAGTTTCATGATCAATTCTATGTCCCGGAAAATGCCGTTTTGGTAGTTGCTGGTGATATAAATACCGAAGAAACTAAAAAACTCGTTCAAGCATACTTCGAAGAAATACCCAAAGGCGGACACGAAATTTACAGACCTACAGCAGAATACAAACCTAAAAATATAGAGATAAGAGATACTGTTTATGATAACATTCAATTACCGGCAGTATTTCTGGGCTACCATATGCCTGCACAAGGAACATCTGATTATTATGCCCTAAGCATGTTACAAACTTTACTTTCTGGTGGCGAAAGTTCTAAATTTTATAAAAGACTGGTTGACCAGGAACAAAAAGCAATCCAGGTAGCAGCATTTCCGTATGGACTAGAAAATGCCGGACTTTTTATAACATTAGGCCTGGCTAATATGGGTGTTGATTTAAAAGAAATTGAATCTCTTTTAGAAGAAGAAATCGAAAAAATAAAATTGGAAGGCCTGACAGACAAAGAATTTCAAAAACTACAAAACATAACAGAAAGTGATTTTATTGGTGGAAATTCAACCATGGAAGGAATTGCCAGTAGCTTAGCAAATTATTACACATTCTATAATGATGCAGGCCTGATTAACACAGAAATCAATAAATACCTGGCAGTTACAAAAGATGATATAGTTCGGGTAGCAAAAAAATACCTGATCCCAGAGAATCGGGTAGTCCTTTATTATTTACCTAAATCAGACTTAGCCAATAACCAATAAATCAGAAAAAAATGAAAAATATTATATTATCCATAACCTTAATTCTTTTTTACCTGTCAAACGTATTTTCTCAAATAGACAGAACCGAACCACCTGCGCCGGGACCAGCTCCTGATATACAAATTTCAGATTTTGAATCTTTTGAATTAAAAAATGGTTTAAAAGTATTTGTTGTAGAAAACCATAAAATTCCAAGAGTCGCCTATTCTTTAATATTTGAATACGATCCGATTCTTGAAAAAGAAAATGCTGGGATGGTTAGCATCGCCGGTGACCTTATCGGTACAACAACAACAAGCCGGACAAAAGAACAACTGGATGAAGAAATAGATTTTATCGGAGCTTCTTTAAGTGCCGGAAGTTCTTCAGCATATGCAGCAGGATTGAAAAAACACAACAAAAAAATTCTTGAGTTAATGTCTGACGTTGTATTAAACTCAACATTCAAACAAGAAGAACTGGATAAAATAAAAACACAAACAATATCCGGATTAAAAGCAGCTAAAAACGATCCTAATTCAATGTCCGATGCGCTAAGCAGTGTAATTCTTTATGGCAAGGATCATCCTTATGGAGAACTTGAAACAGAAGAATCTGTTAATTCCATTACACTTGATATGTGTGAAAAATTCTATAAAAGTTACTATAAACCTAACATCGCTTATTTGGCTATAGTAGGAGATATAACAAAAAAAGAAGCAGAACCACTTATTAAACAATATTTTGGAGAATGGGAAAAAGGTGAAGTTCCTGAAAAAATTTATCAACCAAAAAAAATCCCTTCAGAAAATAAAGTAGTGATGTTTGACAGGCCCAATGCCGTCCAATCAGTAATAAAAGTAGAATACCCTGTTGAATTAAAAGTAGGTTCCGAAGATTATATCAAAGCTTCTGTTATGAATACTATCCTAGGGGGAGGAACATACAGACTTTTTCAAAACCTCAGAGAAACGCACGGATGGACTTATGGAGCTTATTCCAGGATCAGCTCAGACAAATTAACAGGCAGTTTTATGGCTTTTACCTCAACACGAAATGAAGTAACAGACAGTGCCGTTTATGAAATACTTGCCGAAATAAAAAAACTAAGAACAGACAAAGTCCCTGAAGATGAATTGCAACGTGTTAAAAATTATTTATCAGGAAACTTTGCATTATCGCTTGAAAGGCCCGAAACAGTTGCACGTTTTGCACTTAACATTGAACGATATAACCTGCCTGCTGATTATTACAAGAACTATTTGAAAAATCTCAATGCTGTAAGTGCAGATGATATCTTCGAGATGGCTCAAAAATATATGAAACCTGAAGATGCATATATTTTTGTGGTTGGAAAAGCAGAAGAAATAGGAAACAATCTCTCTAAAATTGATACAGACGGAAAAATTGAATATATAGACGAAAACGGGAATTATTATGAGCCCAAAATTATTACAGCAGAATTACCTGAAAATTTAACAGCACAAGATGTTATAAATAAATACATTGAAGCGATTGGTGGAAAAGAAAAATTAGATCAAATAAAATCCATCCATGCTACAATGATTATGACCATTCAAGGCATGAACCTCAATGTAGATCAATATGTACAAGAACCCGGGAAAATGGCTATGTTGGTTAAAATGGGAGAAAATATAATCCAAAAACAAGTTGTTAACGGAGATAAAGGCAGCATGAGTGCAATGGGCCAGACACAGGAATTAACAGGAAATGACCTGGAGCGATATAAACTTCAGACATATATCAGTCTTGAATCAAAATATGAAGAACTTGGATTTAAAACAGAATTAAAAACTATCTCAAAAGTAGATGGAGAAGATGCATATGTTGTTGATGTAACAATGCCACAAGGAGATTTAATAAAAGAATATTATAGCATTGAATCGGGTTTAAAACTAAAAACTGAAGCTGAGGTGGAGATGCAAGGAATGCAAATTCAGCAGGTTACTACTATTTCTGAATATAAAGATTTTGATGGGGTTAAATTTGCTACAAAGATGACTCAATCCTTAAATCAACAAAGCACAGATATTGCAATAGAAAATATTGAATTAAACACGGAAATAGACGAGAATATTTTCGAATAAAAAATTATAAATTGATAAACGAGGCTGTTCATAAAGTTACTCTTTCAGGTTCTTCGAACTCTGAAAGAGTTTATGATCAAATGACTTTTTGGACAACCTCGTTGCTTTCTTGATACCTTCAATTTTTATTGGTTCAAAACACTTTTTATCTTTTGTAGATACTGGTTGTGTATCTTATCAAGATTAATAGAATCTTTTTCCTGACAATAAATACGAACAACATCTTTCACCCCTTCAGTATAAATTGCACCCAGTGCAGCATCAAAATTTGTGTTTTCAATATTATTTTTAACTGATCGGGTAATTTTTACTAATGCATTCCATTTTAACTGATATGGGATATCCAGATAATACATTTGATTATCATCAAGATCTTTATAAATAGTTTCGCTTATTTTTTTAATATTGAATATTTTCTTAATCTGTATAACCGCTTTATTATTAATATTTTTCTTTTTAATAAAAGATATATCCTTATCCAAATATAAACTTTGAAGATCTTTGATATCGTTAAAGCTTTTTAAACCTCTTATTCGAATTGAAGAATAGGTTTGATTATTTACGCATATATTTCCTACAGAGGCATCAAAATCGTACGGAAAAAGTGGCTTCACTTCTTTTGTAGAACGAATTACTTTCTCTAGGGATAATTCTTTATTTGTAACAAAGAACAACCAATTCGGCGGTGAATCTATAGGTAAATTTTCACCATGATAACCAGGAAATGGTTCAGCACTTTCAAGTACTAATGTGTTAGGAAGTATCCCATCACTAACAGTACAAAGATTTTCTTCTTTGGCAATAGAGCCAAAAGTTTCAATTGCATTTATTTCCATATGTTACTATTTTAAATATTTGAAAATATGCCGGAAAAACAAAATGGTTCATAGGAAAGATAGTATAAAATTACGGAATTTCCCTTTTCAAAATCTACGTAGTAATTTAATTAATTTTTAGCACATTTGCCAGAGCATCAAGTGCTAATTATAAATAATGAAAACTAAATAAAAAGTTTTTCTTTATGAAAAATGAATTCTATAAATTACTTGTTCATCCACTTTCTAAATCTGTTCTAAATTATTTAGAAAAAGAAAACATACTCCAATCAGAACAATCGGGCGAACAATTTGAAATTCTAGAAAATGTACCTATTCTTTTAAAATCAAAAGAAAAAAATTCAACCAAATCTTCTTTTCATAAAGAACAAAATTCAACTTTTGAATATATTGACCATTACGAAAAAGATGCCCTGTTTTTTGATTACTCGAGAACAATTACAGATGCTTTAGTTTATAGTGAACAGAAAAGATTGCATGAAGCTATTTTAAGTGAAATAGAAGCATCGGACCTGGTTTTAGATGTTGGCTGTGGCAGAGCGTGGGTGGCACAACAATTATGTGTTGATAAAAATAACCGGGTAATATCGATGGACATCTCCCGGGCAAATCCTATTAATGCAATAAAAAACAACCCAAAAAATAACCATTTTGCGGTTGTTGCAGATGTATACAATCTACCTTTTAAACCCGACACGTTTGATACTATTATAGCATCAGAAATAATTGAACATGTTGCAGACCCAAAAATTTTTATCGATAAGCTTATAGAAGTTCTTAAACCAAAAGGAAAACTGATTATAAGTACACCTTACAATGAAAAAATTGAATATTCACTTTGTGTGCATTGCAATAAACCAACTCCGAGAAACGCACATATTCATTCATTTTCAGAAAAGAATATAAAAGATTACCTGCCTGATAATTTAAAAGCTATTGATTATAAGCTAAAACTGGTTAATAATACAATTTTGACAAAACTTCGAATTCAGAAGTTTTTTTCTTTCCTTCCTTTTAAACTATGGCAGGCCATTGATTCTGTGACAACAAAAATCATAAAAAGACCAGCAAGACTTTTGCTTGTAATTCAAAAATTGAAGTAATCCGATTTATTACCGCTCAAATATATCTCCTAAAATAGACTGAGATTCTTTCCCCCGGTTTCTGCTATAAGGCGAGATTGCCTGAATAAGTTTACGAATTGGCATTGATTGAAGCCATACTTTACCAGATCCACGAAGAGTAGCTAAAAACATACCTTCTCCTCCAAAAATCATTGATTTAAGGCTCCCTGCACTTTCTACACTAAAATCTATTTGCGGTTCAAAAGCAACAACACAACCCGTATCAATTCGTAATGTTTCATTATTAAGTTGCTTTTCAATGATAGTCCCTCCTGCATGAACAAAAGCTTTTCCATCACCTTCCAATCGCTGTAAAATAAAACCTTCACCGCCTACTAAACCTGATCCTATCCTTTTATTAAACTGAAGTGAAATTTTAGTCCCATAAGCAGCACATAAAAATCCATCTTTTTGAACGATAAGCTGGTTGTTGTGTTTAGGCAAATCAATTGGAATAATTGTTCCTGGATAGGGCGCAGCAAATGCAAGATGTTGCTTTCCTATTCCACGATTTGTAAAATGAGTAATAAATAAAGATTCTCCTGTTAAAAGCCTTGTGCCAGCAGACATTATTTTTCCAAGAAATCCCTGGTTTGGATCAGAGCCGTCGCCCATCTTAGCTTCAAACTGAATTCCTTCTTCCATGTATACCATTGCCCCAGCTTCGGCAATAACAGTCTCAGAAGGATCTAATTCTATCTCTACTAATTGAATGTCATCCCCAAAAATCTTATAATCAATTTCGTGTGAAGTCATAAATATATTTTTAGTTGGTAAAAAATTTAAGAAGTAGATTCTTAATTGTTTTTATCTCAACAGGTTTTATCAGATAATCATTCATGCCTGCTTTAAAAGCTTTTCGCTTTATTTCATTACTAGCAGTTGCTGTCATTGCAATAATGGGTTTATCAAAACCCGACCCCCGTAATTTTTCTACTACACCCCAGCCATCTAATTCAGGCATCATTAAATCTGTGAAAACAATATCATAATTTTTCTCATTTACCAATTTAACGGCTTCAATGCCATTATTTGCCAAATCAATTTTAAAGCCAAGATTTCCAAAAATCATTTCAGCAACTTTCTGATTAATGATATTATCATCTGCTACCAAAATCTTGATATCTTTTCTTATTTCGTCTGTTTCGTTTATTTCTAAATCCAGACAACTAATATACTTTTTAATTAACCTGAATATATCGTTAATCTCAAAAGGTTCAATAAGATACTGATCAATACCTAATCGCTTACTTTGAATATAATTTCCATGCTTATCATTTCGACTTAACATACATATTACGTAACTACTGCTAATTTTTGAGTCGAAAATACGTTGTGCAATTTCAAAACCACTACGATCGACCATATCCATTATGAAGATAAAATGATATTTACTATCCTCGTTGTCTTTATTTGCATCTAACTCTTCTATTAATGATTCTGAAAAATCAGAATTTATAATTTGAAACCCAGCTTTTCCCAACGGCCTAAAAAAACTATTCCCAACTTTTCTTTCGTTTATTACAAGCAATTTAACATCCCCTGGTTTGCAAGTATTATCAAAACTCAACTCTTTTTTTATTCTTCTATCTGCATAAGCTTCTATAGTAAAACTAAAATTTGAACCTGGATATTTTTTGTTGGTTGAAATAGAAGAAGGACTTTCTACCCAAATCTCACCATTCATTAAATTCACCAATTGTTTTGAAATAGTAGTTCCTAAACCTGTCCCTCCATATTTTCTGGTAATTGAACCATCTGCCTGAACATAAGAAGCAAAAATATTTTCAATTTCTTTTTGAGGTATTCCAATTCCTGTATCTTCAATAGAAAAAAGTAATGTTAGGTTATCGTTATAATCTTCTTCTAGTTTAACTGATATTTTAATTTCACCTTCATTGGTAAATTTAACGGCATTTCCAACAAGGTTAGAAATAACCTGTCGTAGCCGATAGGGATCGCCAACAATATCATCTGGGATATTACTGTCAATCTCAGATGTAATCATAATATGTTTCCTTTCAGCAAGTGACCGGAATACATCGATAGAAAACTTTATCTCCTCGCTTAGTTTAAATGGAATTTCTTCCAGGTTCATTTTACCGGATTCTATCTTTGAAAAATCAAGAATATCATTAATTAAAGTAAGTAAGAGATTTGCAGATTTTTTTATGATCTCTAATTTTTCTTTTTGATCGTTTTGTAATTCAGCCTTTGTTAATACATCAATCATACCTATAATTCCATTCATAGGGGTTCGGATCTCATGGCTCATTTTTGCCAAAAATTCTGATTTTGCAAAATTTGCACTGTCTGCTTGTTTTCTGGATTTTTCTATTGAGGTAATATCAATTAATATATTGATGATATAATCTTCTTTTTTAAATTTTACTGGTACTTCTCTAAATGCTATTACAGTTTGTAATCCATTTTTCTCATAACTAATAAATTGATTTTCATCAAAAACAGAATTTGTTGACTTCTTTTTCAGAAAATTATCTTCTAACAATTTAATACTTGAAATCTTCTCTCCTTTCAAAACTGTTTTATCATCAACCAAAAGTAATTTTTTTGCCGATATATTTAAATTTCTGATTATTTGATTCTTATCTGATAAGATTATTCCTATTGGTAAGGCTTCAACAACCTGAGTTATCACATTTTCTGTAACATCAACTTCTTTTTCAACTTCAACAATTATTTCTTTTGTTTTGGAATTTGAACTATAAATAAGATAAATACAGACAATCAATAAAATTAAACTTAAAATAACAACTATTAAAGTTTTCTTATTCATTGCACTAAATAGAACTTTTGTTTTTAACGAAAATGCAATTGTATATGCATTCCCTATAAATTCTAATGTTTGGTAACATGTAATTACATTTAGCCTTGAACCTTTATCGAGTTTAGCTTTATGCTGTAAAAAACCGTTAAATTTTTTATTTGAATTTTCAATTATTTCATCAAGTAATGAATATCCTGTAACATTTTTATTGTTATCATAAACAATCTCATTAGAAAAAAGTATCCATTGCCAAAGGTTATCCCCCAACTTATAGTTTTCAAATTCGTGCTTTATGTAGTTTTGAATATCAATATCAACAGCAATATTAGCGGTAAGCACATTTTCATTAAATACAGGGACCCTGTAAAAATATCTTCCATCTCTTTCTACAAAACCTTCTTTTTCTGATAAATCATTTTTCTTTTGAGAGGTATATAAATCATTAATAAATTTGTTCTTATTGTCCTTATAAACACTAAATACTTTACTGGTTGTATCCGTCACATAGATATTAGTAATCAAATCGTCATACTTGTAATAAAAAATCTGCAATTTCTGTATTGCTGAAAAATATTCAATCTCTTCTTCAAATAGACTATTTATTTCATCTGAAAAAAGGATAAAATTTATGTCATTTTCAAAATTATCGGCTGTTTTCTCAATTTTTGAGGAACATACTTTCACTTGAGACGATAACAATTCTCGTTGAAATCCAACTTGTGTTTTGTGATTTTGCAAGTAATAAAATACATCTACCAGGAGAATAACAAAGGTAATAGATGCAATAATATAATACAGGCGCTTCATAAATTCAATTTGCAGGTTCTGATATTTTAAAAATTTAAAATACGGATATCAATAGCAAAAGTTAATAATATTTACTCACATTGTACGGTACTTTTCATTATTATCATACAATATTTTTAAATAATTTTCATACCGTTCAGCACTAATAATTGACTGTGCAACAGATTCTCTTACCGCACAATCTGGTTCATTTACATGAATACAATTGTTATATCTACAATTATGGGAAATTTTAAAAATTTCTGGAAAATAGTGGAATAATTCTTCAGCACCTATATCTATAATACCAAAACTTTTTATTCCGGGTGTATCTATTAAATAGGTATTATCGCCTACTTTAAACATTTCAGGAAAAGTGGTAGTATGTTGGCCTTTCTTATGGTATGCAGAAATCTGATTTGTCTTTAGTTTTTTCCCTGGGATAATTTTATTAATTAATGAGCTTTTCCCAGAACCTGAATTTCCTGTTAATAGTACTTTTTTATTTTGTATGATCTCTCTAAAATTTTCGATATTAATAGATTGTTTTATAGAAATTTCTAACGTCTCGTACCCGACAGAATTGTATAAGTACCTTATAGCTTCCATCTTTTTGATATCATCCCCTGTATAAATATCAATCTTGTTAATTACAATCAGTACAGGAATATTATAGGCTTCGGCTGTAACTAAAAATCTATCAATAAATTCAGTATATGTAACGGGTTCTTTAATAGTTATAAGAATTACGGCCAAATCAAGATTTGAAGCTATTATTTGATATTGTTTTGATAATTTGGAGGCTTTCCGAATAATATAATTTTTTCGTTGAACAATAGTGTTAATTACACTTTGATTCAATTTTTCATCAACCTCAAAAATAACTTCATCTCCTATTGCAACAGGATTTGTTGCTTTAATGCCAGAAAGTCTGAGTTTACCTTTAATGCGACAATTAAATATCTGCCCATTTTCATCTTCTACAGAATACCAACTCCCTGTTGATCGTATTACAATACCTTTACCCAAGTTAAATAATTATTTTACTAAAATTTAAGATCACAAAATAAATAAATTATCAATTATCCCGTTTTTTATTTCTTTGCATCTCAAATTTAAGTTATTAATGAAATTGATAAGGAAAATAGTTTTCATCATTCTAGGCCTATTTGTGCTATTTTTTATTACAGGTATATTCATTGCAGAAAAATACGAAAAGGTAATTATAAATTATTTTATAAAAGACATTAATAAAATTGTTAAATCAGAAATCCGTATTAACAAAGTTGATGTAACCTTTATAAAAAAATTCCCCAATATTTCCGTTTGGTTAAAAAATTCATACATTGAATCTCAAGATAAAACAATAAGTGATACATTGCTCTTTGTTAATGATATATATGTGCAGCTAGACTTATTTAAACTCTTAAAAAAAGAATATGAAATAAAATCGGTTGAAATATCAAACGGAACCTGCAATCTTAATATTTCAAATAAGGGAGAAAAAAACTATGTCTTTTGGGTTTCAACCGAAAATAAAAATACAGCATTAGATTTAAAGCTTAACAAAATCAAAGTAAATAACTTATTGGTTACTTACAATAACCAATTAAAATTATTTAATACACAAATAAATATAAAAAATTCTATTCTTTCAGGAGGAATTAAAAAGGATCACTGGTCATTTGATATTTCGCAAGATCTACTCTTATCGAAGTTTGAACTTAAAAAGTCTAATTATATTACCTCACCACAGAGTATTCAAACAAAAATATCTGTTTCAAGCGACTCAAATAACATATTTATTAACCATGGAAATATAGCCATTGATAAAACCAATTTCCTGGTTGAAGGGAAAATTAATAAAAACAATATCCCTGAATTAGACTTGATTGTAAAAGGAAATAAGTTAAACATAAAAAATGCAACAGAACTATTATCTGACATTGAACCAGTTAATTATAAATCAATAAAAGGAGATGGAAATATAGATTTTCAGGCTTCTCTAAAAGGAAAGATATCACACAACCAACTCCCACATATTTCCGGAAATTTTAATTTACAAGGAGGAAAAATTTCTTTTAAAAAGGAAAAAATTAATGTTGAAAATATAAACCTTACAGGTCTTTTTGATAATCACAATAAAAAAACACTGGATTATAGTACGCTAAATATAAATGATTTTTCTTATTCCATTGAAAATAAAATATCAAAAGGAAATCTTTTAATTGAAAACTTTCACAAACCTAAAATTATTTTATCTATTAATGGTAATACTCCAATAAAACTGCTTGAGCCAATTTTAATTAATCTGATAGATGATGTTAAAGAAGCTGATGGAAATATATCTTATAATCTAGATCTTGAAGGACAACTAAACAAAATAAATAAAGTTAAGAAGGAAAATATTAAATACATAAATATTAAAGGAGAAATACAATTAGATAATTGTAATATATTGTTAAATAGTAATTTAAAACAAATAAATAATATAAATGGAAAATTTGATTTTAAGGATTTAACAACCATAAATAATCTTAGCTTCTTTATAAATGAAAATGATTTTCTGGTTAATGGTTCCATAAAAAATTTAAAAGAATATGTGTTAGACGACGCAAATCTAAATGCCGAAATTGACCTCTTCTCAAACAAAATTGATGTTACCTATCTAATAAGCAACTCAAAAAAGGAATCAAAACATAAAACAAACAATGACGATTATATATTTAAACTTCCTGAAAATTTGATTGTTAATGGCAATTTTATATTAAATAATTTTGTGCTTGGAGACTTTAATGCACGAAATGGAAGAGGGAAAATGAGATATGAAAATAAAATTTTGACCTTACATTCTGTCTTCTTTGAATCAATGGAGGGTAATATAAATGGTGGAGGTGTCTTAGCTCAGACAACAGATAATACATTTTCAATAAAAGCACAATCAAATCTACATAACATCAACATCAGCGAAATGATGAAGTCTTTTCATAATTTCGGCCAAAATATTATTAATGAAAACCAAATTTCCGGGGCCTTAACAGGTAACATTACTTTATCAACAAGATTGTATAATAATTTTAAACTTGATAAAAATTCTATCTCACTTAATTCCTATATGGAAATAAACAATGGACGCCTTGCTAATTTCACTCCTTTAATGGGGTTATCAAAATTCTTCAGAGCTTCCGAATTGGCTGATATTCATTTCTCAAGATTTGAAAATTCTATTGCTATTTCTGATAAAACTATTTACTTTACTGATATGAAAATAAATTCTTCCGTAACAGATCTGTTGGGTTCAGGTATACATAGCTTTGACAATTCATATGAATATAAAGTAAAGATTAAGTTATCTGAAATATTATCTGGTAAAATTGATAAACCTATAATCACAGAATCACAGTTTGGAGAAATTGAAAAAGAAGAATTAAAAAACACTTACATCCCGATAAAAATATCAGGTGTAGGTGATGATTATAAAGTAAGCCCGGATTTTGAAGAAACGAAAAAAAGTATAAAAACCAATATAGAATCTAAAAAACAAACAATAAAAACTATCTTCAATGAAGAATTTGGGAAGAATAAAACTGACAGTACAAAATCAGATACAACTAAAAAGAAAAAAGCAGCATTTAAAATAGAGTGGGAAGAAGAGGAAAATTAAATATTAAAAGCCTTAAACATTGAATTTTTATACGAGAAAAATACGCTGGAAATTTTTATTGTTTGTGTCAGCGTCGATAATAGGTTTAGGATCATTGTGGTACACCAATCAGTTGGTAAAAGAGCTATCTATAGAAGAACAGAAAAAAATAGAAATTTGGGCAGATGCCATGCAGTGGATGATTGAGTCTACAAATTTAGACTCTAACTCACCAGATTATGTGAAAATATATGAAAACAATCTAAAAATTCTTAGTAACAACACTACAATACCCATCATTGTTCTTGAACCGGACGGTACAATTAATCAACCCCGAAATATTGATTCTCTTAAAATAAGCACAAAAAAAGGCCTTGAAAAAACAATAAAAAAAATGCAGGAATCGTATGAACCGATTCCCATTAACCTTTTTGAAGGCTATACACAGATGGTATATTATGGAAAATCAACCTTATTAAAACGATTAACATATTACCCATATGTACAGCTTTTAGTAATTATGTTGTTTATTCTTGTAGCTTACTTTGCTTTCAGTTCCTCTCGTAAAGCGGAACAAAACCAGGTATGGTTGGGACTTTCTAAAGAAACTGCACATCAACTGGGAACGCCCATATCTTCATTAATGGCATGGTATGAAATGCTTGATACAGATAAAATTCAGCCAGACGCATATTTTGAGTTAGGAAAAGATATTAAAAGACTTGAAAAAATAGCAGAACGGTTCTCAAAAATTGGTTCTAAACCAAAATTAAAATATGAAAATATTATATCAATCATTAACAATAGCAGAAACTATATCAATTCGAGAACATCAAGCAAAGTATTAATAAATTTTACAAAACCGGAAGAAAAAATAATGGTTCCGGTAAATGCAGAACTTTTTGAATGGGTAATAGAAAATCTCTGTAAAAATGCTGTTGATGCCATGAATGGTGAAGGACTTCTAGAAATAACCATAAAAGATAATACCCAGGTTCTTTACATTGACGTTGCTGATAATGGAAAAGGAATTGCAAAAAGTAAATTCAAAACTATATTTAAACCCGGATATACCACTAAAAAACGAGGTTGGGGGTTGGGATTATCACTCTCTAAAAGAATTATAGAAGAATATCACGATGGTAGAATATTCGTACATTTCTCAGAGATTGATAAAGGGACAAAAATACGTATTGTACTAAAAAAATTTGCTGAATTCTAATTGAACGTGATTACACATAAATATACCTTCAATAAACAAGAACGTTTAAATAAAAAAGTTGAAATAAATAAACTTTTTAGTGAAAGTTATAGTTTTACAATTTACCCTTTACGATTTCTCTACGTTATTAATAATGATCCCGAAAATTCTGTCCCTGTAAAACTTCTTGTTTCTGTTCCGAAAAGAATTCATAAAAGGGCAGTAAAACGCAACCTATTGAAAAGACGAATAAAAGAAGCGTACAGAAAAATTAAACCTTCATTTCTTGAAGAAACCTTATTTAAAAAAACCAAAATAAACCTTGCAATTATCTATACTTCAAATGAAGTACTCCCTTATAACGAAATCAATAAAAAAGTAAACCTGGGAATAAAAAAATTACTTACAGAAGTTGAAAGAAGAGAAAGCTCTTTTTAAACCTTTAACAAAATAAAAGAAGTTATTTAATAATGATCAAACCATCCAAATTTAAAGCTCAGAAAAACGCCTAAGTCAGAAAAATCAGTGTCATTATAACTCAACAAATCAACCCCTTCAACAATTCTATAGCTAACTCCTAATCCCATTTTTAAAAAACGGGTAACATTTGCTTCTAATTCAACGGTTGGGATTAAAACAAAAACACCATCCTTTTCTAAAAAATGATCGGCATTATAATCATCTTCCCAAATTGTAATCCCTCCCCAGCCAATTCTTAAACTAGCAGCAGGATGTATTGCTTTTTTAGAATAAAATGTTTGTCCTAACCAAAATCCTCCGAAACCAAATTCTACAGATTGTTCACCATCAAAATATAGTGGATCGTGTGAGGTCGTTAATCCCTGGCCAAATCCTCCAAAGAAAAAGTCATTAATTACAACCCCACCTCCCCCACCCATCATATGGGCAAATTCTCCATTAAAAGTTGTAAAACTCATAATTGGCGCAGCAAACCCACTAATATGCAAAGGTCTATTGCCAAATATTGTTTTAAACTCATCTTCTTGTGCTGTTATTGTAAAGCTTAATAGAACACCAATGATTAAAAAAATAATTTTTTTCATGTTTTTTTAATCAATGACAAGAATAGATGAGATAAGTTGCATGAAAAAATGCATTTATTAAATATCCACTTCTTAACATTCAATCCTTCGTTTAATACGGGAGATCCCATATAAAACCGCAGAGATTGAAATAGAAATAATAAAAACTGAGGTTAAATAATTTTTACTTTCCTTTATTATGCTTTTTAATAAACTGTTCTAAAGCCATTGTCATGGAAGGAGCTTGTGGCTGTGGAGCCTGAATATCCAACCTTAATCCTGCTTCTTTAACAGCTTTTGCAGTACTTGTACCAAATGAAGCAATCTTTATATTGTTCTGTTCAAATTCTGGGAAATTACTTAACAATGATTGTATCCCGGATGGACTAAAAAACACTAATATATCATAATTTAGTTTAGATAGATCCGATAAATCGCTGCTAACAGTCCTATATATTATCGCTTTAGAATATTTGTATTTATTCTTATCTAATAAAGCAATAGCCTGACCATTATGCTGCTCAGACATTGGGACAAGAAATTTCTCATCCTTGTGTTTCTGCATTAATTCAATTAATTCTTCAAATTTTTTATGTGCGAAGAAAATTTTTCTTTTTCTATAAACTATATACTTCTGTAAATAAAAAGCTATTGATTCCGTCTGACAAAAATATTTCATTGTGTCAGGTACGGTAATTCTCAATTCCTCACAAATCCTGAAAAAGTTATCTATAGCGGTCTTACTAGTAAATATTACTGCCCCATGTTCAGCAATATCAACTTTCGACTTTCTAAATTCTTTTCCTGGTATTCCCTCTACTTCAATAAACGGCCTAAAATCAATTTTTACATTATTCTTTTCAGCAAGATCAAAATAAGGAGATCTCTCGTTGGAAGGTTTAGGCTGCGAAACCAATATCTTTTTTATCTTCAATGTTCTGAGTTTTTAATTCAACTAATTATCAAAAACTTCTCTCTATCAAGCTATTAACAAATTTTGAAAGCACCATAAGAGGTAAAATTTCAAGGATACAAAAGTATAAAATTTGGTGAAATTTTAAAAATTGTTTTTGCATTAAAATTAAAACACCTCTTTGTATCCTTTTGAAATAAAAAAAGATACTTATTAATAGGCCTATATATAAAAAGAATGGGATAATTATTTTTGCTGCATAAGCATTAATTACGGTAACGGGTATAATTATAATTCCCAGTACTTTAATTAAAGTATACGTATGATGTAAAAATTCATAATACTCTTTTTGGCCCTTGAGAATATTACCTAAAACTGAATATGAAATAAATTGAATAATATAGAGTAACAATAAAAATGCTACAATAAACAAAAAATTAATAAGCTGATTGCCATCAAAAATGCGGAGATTGTAAAAATTCAATAATTGAAATAGAAATAATCCAACTGTTAATGCTGCATTAAAATTTAATATGTAAGATAATTGTTTAAACCGCGAACTTGGATCATTAAAGAGCTTCATGGACATTTGATAGTTATTTACCGAACTAAACAACAAACTTATTTGTCTGTCATACAATTTTCTAACCCAAATCATAATGGCCAAACAAATAAAAAATACAGGTAATAACCAGTCATTTGTTTGTAATGGTTGACCTTTACCAAGGTCACTATAATAACTGTTTTTTAGTTTAGGTTGCTGTTCAACAAATACATTTTCAGGTTTAATTATAGAATTATCTTTCTCAATAATTTTTAAAAAATTTTTTGGCTGCGTATTAACTATTTTCTTTCCCTCTATAATTTCCGGTTTGTCAGAAGGTTTAGTTTGAACTATCTGGGTATTCTGCGTTTCAATAGAAGTAACTTTTTGAACAGGTTTTTTAACTATAGAAGGTTGTGTTTGTATCGTTTGACTGCTTATTGAATCATTTTCTGTTTTCAGAATTTCCGAACTATCCTGAGTTGCCTCAATAGCATTAACGTCAAGAGTGTCTTTTTGTACACTTACAATAGTATCCTGATAAAAAAAATAATAATTTTTCATAAGCTCTAACAAATATAGCTTATACCTACTTTAATTTATCATTCATTTTATGCCTGTTTTTATCTCTTTTTGTTTTTTTATTAAGTTTTTCCGAAAATGCTGTTGATAAATCTATCCCTGTTTGGTTAGCAAGACATATTAATACAAACATTACATCTGCAAGTTCACCTGCAAGATCCTCTTCTTCCTTTTCATTTTCTTTATATGATTGCTCTCCATATTTTCTTGAAATAATCCGGGCAACTTCTCCAACCTCTTCAGTAAGAATAGCCATATTTGTGAGCTCATTGAAATATCGAACCCCGTAATCTTTTATCCAGCGGTCAACAATTTGTTGTGCTTCAGCAATTGTCATTATTCTTTGTTTTTAGTGTCTATTATAATAGTAACCGGGCCGTCATTTACCAGACTAATTTTCATGTCTGCCCCAAATTCACCAGTTTGTATCTTCCCGTTGAAGTTTACTGAGAATATCTCAATAAATTTATTATATAAAGGTATTGCTATATCGGGTTTTGATGCTTTTATATACGATGGCCTGTTCCCTTTCTTTGTACTGGCGTGTAAAGTAAACTGACTTATTATCATAACATCTCCTTTAACATCTTGTACAGATAAATTCATAACTCCGTTTTCATCATCGAAAATTCGAAGATTTACTATTTTTTTTACCAACCATTCTATATCATCATTTGAATCTGAATCTTCTATCCCAACTAATACCAATAGACCTTGATCAATGGATCTTGTCTCTACATTATTAATATTTACCTCAGAATTTAAAACTCTTTGTATTACAACCCGCATATCTAATTCTGTTTTACTCTTATTTTTTTACACGTTAAAAATAAAAAATTTACATTTTGTCTTACTTTTTTTGCTTTTTATAAAAAACGCAAAGATATAACTAACTAATTCTAAAAACTGCCGTTAAATAATCTAAATCGTTATTGTTGAAGGCATGAGGGGAATACATAAATTTTTATTAGTCAGCAGTCTAACTTATTTATCGACACAATTAACTCCTGCACAAGAATTTGCTTATGAAAAAACAATCCATAAAAAAAATATCAAAGAAAATCATAATCACTTATTATTAAATTATGGTAAAAGTAAAAAATTAGTTAAAGATTATAACTTACAGTCTTTATATGCTTTATCATATTTCAATGAATTAAAAAACACAAAAATTATTTTTTCAAAGAAAAAAATAAAAACTACCATGTTATGCAGGCCAAGGTGGGATTTTCTTTTTCGTAAAAAAGAAAACAGAGTCTATAAAATTATTTTCAATTCTGATTCATTAAACTCAAACAAAGTAACAATTGATGAGTTAAGTTTCAATGCGCAAATCGGGGTAATAGGACATGAATACAGCCATATTATAGATTATATGGGACAATCAAAATTAGATTTGGTAAAATTTGGGTTCTTATATCTCACCAGCAAAAAATTTAAAGAAAAGCTTGAAAAAAAAATAGATAAAATTGCTATTGATAGAGGATTAGGGTGGCAAATTTATGATTTTTCAAGATATGTTTTGGATGAATCTTCTGCTAATGATGAATACAAAGAATATAAAGCAACCTATTATTATACCCCAACAGAAATAAATTCTATCATTGATTTATACTATCCAAAAAGTGAAATTCTGATAAAAAATTAAGTTTTTTTAAGATTTCTAATACGCTTTATATCCCTATCTTTGAATTTAATATCGTTTTACTAAAACAAGTTTTTTTAGTTTACGTTTTTCAATTATAGAATAAACAAAAGATTATGAAAAAAACATTTGCAAAAGGAAAAACCAAAAAAATAATTTTTGGGATAATCCTAACAACAGTTATTGGAACAACAATTTTTTCATTCACTAATAAGGATTTTGAAATCGTAAAAAACCTTGATATTTTCTATACTCTTTTCAGAGAAGTAAATCTTTTTTATGTAGATGAAACAAATCCTGAAGATCTGGTAGAAAAAAGTATTGAAGGGATGCTTGAAACACTGGATCCATATACTACCTATATTCCAGAATCTGAAATGGACGATTTTAAATTTATGACTACTGGGAAATATGGAGGAATTGGGGCCCTTATCAGAAGAAACGAACATTATACGGTAATAACTGATCCTTACAGAGGTTTTCCGGCAGACAAAGCAGGATTAAAAGCGGGTGATGTAATTATTGAAATAGATGGACAGTCTATAAAAGATAAATCGGCAGATGATGTAAGTGAATTATTAAAAGGTAATCCCAACACGGAGGTAAAATTATCAATTGAAAGGCCCGGTGTTAAAGAAAATCTTGAAAAAACAATCTTACGGGAAAAAATTAGTATCTCAGGAGTTCCTTATTATGGAAAATTAAACGATAAAATTGGTTACATCAGAATTTCAAGTTTCACACAAAATGTAAACGAAGATGTAAAAAATGCAGTAATCAGTTTGAAGAATCAAGGCGTAGAAAGTCTTGTCCTTGACCTCAGAAATAATCCCGGAGGACTTTTAATTGAAGCCGTTGAAATTGCTAATTTATTTGTACCAAAAGGACAAGAAATTGTTAGCACCCGCGGAAAGGTTAAACAATGGGATAATGTTTACAAAACCCAGAACGAGCCTCTTGATACAACTATTCCACTGGCTGTACTTGTTAGTCGTGGATCTGCTTCTGCATCTGAAATTGTTACCGGGGCGTTACAGGATTTAGACAGGGCAGTTATTATCGGGCAAAAAACTTTTGGAAAAGGTCTCGTACAAACAACAAGACCACTAAGTTATAACGCTCAACTTAAGGTAACAACAGCTAAATATTATATTCCTAGTGGAAGATGTATACAGGCGTTAGACTACACCCACAGAAATGAAGATGGTAGTGTTGGTTATGTTCCAGATAGTTTAATCTCAGAATTCAATACCAAAGCGGGACGTAAAGTATATGATGGAGGTGGAATTGCTCCGGATATTAAAATGGAACAAAATCAATTAAGTAACATAGCTATCAGCTTATACATTAAAAATTTATTTTTTGATTATGGTACGCAATATGCAATAAATCATGAATCAATTCCATCCATTTCTGAATTTCAGATTACAAATGAAATTTATGATGACTTTAAAAACTTCTTAAGAGATAAAGATTACGATTATGAAACCAGTTCAGATGAAAATCTAAAAGAGTTAATTGAGTCTGCTAAGCGTGAAAAATATTATGAAAAAGCAAAAGAAGAATTTGAAAAACTGGAAATTAAACTTGCTCATGACAAAGAAAAAGATTTAGAAACGTTCCAGGATGACATTAAAGAATATCTACGTGAAGAAATTGTAGGAAGGTATTATTACCAAGATGGTAGAATTCAAGCTTCTATTGATAATAATGAAACTGTATTTAAAGCAGTTGAAATTTTATCAGCTTCAAATGATTATAATTCTATTCTAGACGGAAGTTATAATAACAACTCTGCTATGGTGATTAAATAAACGACTAAAAAATATGAAAATAAAAAAGGGCAGCTATTAATAGCTGCCCTTTTTTTATGTTTTCTTTTATAAAGACTTAATCTTCAGAAATTACAATCTTCTCAATTTTATCTCCCTGACGGATATCATCAATAACATCAACTCCTTCAACAACTTTACCAAAACAGGTATGGTTTCTGTCAAGATGTTGTGTGTTCTGCCTGTTGTGGCAAATGAAGAACTGTGATCCACCTGTATTTCTTCCTGCATGAGCCATTGAAAGAACTCCCCTATCATGATACTGATTATCTCCGTCTAGTTCACAATCAATTGAATATCCTGGTCCGCCTGCCCCGGTTCCATCAGGACATCCTCCCTGGATAACAAAATCAGGGATTACTCTATGAAAAGTTAATCCATCATAGAATCCTTGTTTTGATAACTTAACAAAGTTATCTACAGTATTTGGAGCATCTTTTTCATAAAACTCAACTTTCATTACACCCTTTTCTGTATGAATCTCAGCTGTTTTCATCTAACTATATTTTTAAATTTTAATACTTCAAACCTAAGCAATGTTTATTACCTATACAATAAAATTTTAATTAACATAGTATTCTTTGATATTTACATATAAAAAAGAAGCTGCCCAAAAAATCATTTAATTGTAAACTCTGTCAGGTTCTTTGAACTCTGACAGGTTAAAAATCAATTAATTGTTAAAACCTGTCAGAGTCGTTAGACCTGTCAGAGTTAGTTATTGGACACCCTCTCTAACAATTCCAAGTTTTATTTTATAGAAGACCCCGAAATCCTCCTCACAGGAGGACTTGAAGAAAAACTACAATATAGAATTATCTATATAATCACATCAACGTCATGATAAAAAAATAATCATTTCAGTAAAACCTAAAAATCTACTTTTAAACCAAGCATAACAAGACGTCCTATTTCATCTGTAAAAGCAAATTCATTGTCTTTATTACCTAATAGATTTCTTACATTGACGTATACTGCGTTTTCATTATAAAATTTATAATTCAACTTAAGGTTGAAAATATTTTTGCTATTAATATCTATGGAAGCATTTTTATTATTAAACGTTTGTTTTCCATAATGATAAAATCCTAAATTAATGTCGATTTTATCGATAGGTTTATAGATAATATTTCCTCCACCGTAGAATGTTGGCGTTGACTTATGTGTAACACTATCTTGAGTAGTGGTTGTAGGATTACCATTTTGCATAATAACACCAGATACAGCATCAATTTGTTGCCCCGTAACCGGGTGAATTATTGGATAGGAAGTTATTCCGACATATTCGAGATTTGCTACATCGGCCAACATCAGTTGTGCAAGTCTATCTGGAGAATACGGAAAATAATTATCGAGTACTGTTTTTTGCCAGGTTTCAAACATTGATACAATGAATTTTTGTGAGACAACCCAGTCTATTTCAATTGTTAATCCCATTTGTTTTGAAACCATATCTAAATTACCATATCGTAAGCCAATTAAATTTGGGACTACCGTTGGAACTCCGTAAACATTATCAGCAAAGTATGTAGCTCTTACGGTATCCACTTTATAATATCCGTAATTCTGACCTTTGTTGTAGAAAGCTTCAATACTTGCCTGGATATTTTTAACCGGCTTCATTCTGTAACCCAATTCAAACATATCTGTCTCAAACAACTCAACATCCTCATTTCCAAAAAATGTTACCGTTGTAACAGTTCTATCTCCGCTTACAGCCTTTGGATAATAGTATTCAGCATATGTATCTGCCATAAAAGGAGCACGATGTGCACGCGAATAAACTGCACGTAACATATTTTTATCATTAATCTTATATGAACCTACAAATTGATACGATAATTTCTTCTGATCCGGATTCAAATAAGTATCATGGCGCATAGCTGCAATGAGGCGCAGTTTTTCAAATACCGTATAATCTAATCTTAGCGAAAATGCTAATGCGTTTATTTGATTCTCCGCATTAAATAAGACTAATTCATCGGTAGGTAATTCTTTTGAAGCATACGGTAGATCGGTATATTTTGAATCTTTATAGCTGATACCTGGTCGAATGGATAGATTTTTTATTTTATTAAAATCATATTCTAATGAAAAACTTAGATCTTTAATATCATGTTCCATCCCCGGAGTTGTATTTTCAACGTTATGATAACCCCAGTTATAAGATAACTGCGTTGTAAAACCATACATATTCCCATTAAAGTTCAAAAAATCAGATTCTGAAAGTCTTTGTGTCAGAGGTACAGAACCATCTCCAATAATTGTAGTTAATGCCGTAGAATTCTGGTGTCCTGCATGGACACTAAAATTTGCATCTTCGTTTAATGTATAATATAAAAATGCATTTACTCCATATTTATCAATCGATACTTCGGGATTTGTTATTATATCAAATGAAGAATCTCCATAAGCAATACCTGTTCCGGGATTAAGCATGGTAAAGACTTCATCTGTCCTGTCATAATATCCAGATTCAAAAGATGTATTAACAACATCACCTGCATATTTCCACACATAAAAATCGTCATTCCAACGTTCTCTTTTCTGGTAATTACCTGATAAGCGAACAGAAAGTTTGTTGTTAGGGACAAAAGAAACAGAACCATTGGCTATGGTAGTTGATGGTGTTCCATATTGAATATCAGCAGTAACACCTAAATTTTCTTTTTCTGGTTTTAATGTAACTATATTGATAGCCCCAGATGCGGCATTTGGGCCGTAAAGAGCAGAAGCAGGGCCACGGATTACTTCGATACGATCGATATCGTTTACATCTATAGGAAATAATTCCCAAAATGTTCCACCATGACCATAATTATAAACCGGCATATTATCAATCATAATCAATGACAATGAGTTTTCTGAATATAACAGCATATGGTTATCTGGTAAATTATCATTACCCCGGATATGAACATCATAATTTCCCGGCGTTTTCTCGCGGACAATAATTCCCGGTGCCATTCGCAAAGCATCAGGAATTGATGTTGCCCCGGCATTACGTAGTTCATCTCCTGAAATCACAGTTGTTGACAAAGGAGATTCAAAGGATGATTCTTCTGTTTTTGAAGCAGCAACAATGTCTTTATTTAAAATCATTTCATAAAGTTCTTCCAGCGAAACACCAACAATATCAGCTAATTTTAATAACTGTTCGAGTGGTAATTCAATAAGTTCATCATAAGGGATATTTAATATTTCCTCACGAGTCATTTCCTCAATATTCTTTGTGATTTCCTGTGCAGATAAATTAACCACAAACAACTGAATCAAAATAATAAATACTATGGCTTTAATATATAATTTCATTTCTTCTAACTTTTATTTGTTTGATAAGTTATTTTATAACTATTCCCAGGGCAGTTAATGTTGAATTTAATTTGAGGCCAACCGATTGAATATTATTTGGATTAATCTCAAACTTTTGTTTTCCATCAACTTTTACATAGTTAATACAGGCACCATTATTTGCCAATCCTTCCTTATCTGTTACAACCAATGTGGGATTTGAGGTTAAACTGGATTTTAATTCATCTATCTGAGAACTTTTAGCAGGAGAAAGATAAACGATATGCGATTTTGATATTTCTGCAACATCATTCACTTTGTTAATGACAATTGATTGATTTTCAACTTTCTTTTTAGTTGCCAATTTTTCCAATTCAGAAATTAATCCAGAATTACCAATTACAGTAATTACAAAATCACCACTTTTATATTCATCCGGCCATTCTATGTATTTTGTGAAATTATACATAAAAAGTGCCTTGAACATATCCTCCTGGGCAGAGGCAATAAATGTTCCCCACAAACAAAAGAGCAAAAACAGGGTTGCTTTTCTTTTCATTTAATCTAATTTTAATATGTAATACATGTACCAAACACAGAATTGTTTGGAATTTTAGTTTCTTTCCTTTAACGTCTCACAAATCTTTATGATACTGGATATACTTTTTAACGTATATGAAAGTTACAAAATAGAAAGTTATTTAGATTACTTATTTTACCTAGATGACATAATTAATTGTATTCCAATAATTAAAAAAAAAGAGGTTGCCCAAAAAGTTGATATTTTAAAGAAAGTATTCAAGACTTCGCTCGAACTGACCTTTTTATCAGGTAATTGTCACATTGAGTGGAGTCGAGATGTTCTTCAATAATTGACTTTTTGGACAGCCTCTTAACTCTTTACATTTAGAAACAATCTTATTTCTTATACAAATGAATTGTATCCTGTACTGATGGAATTATCAAGTCCATGTTATCTCCATCAACCACATAATTTGCATCAAATGTCTCTGGTAACATAGTTCCTACCATACTCATTAACGTATTATAAGTAGTTATTTCTGCAGCATCTGTGCTACTTTTGCTTGACCAGGCGATTGCGCCACTGACAGCAATACCAAGTTCCATTATTTCTACACTTATAACCTGTTCGCCTTTATCCTCAATATCTCCACGAACACCAAGAGCAGTAGCCAGAGCATCTTCTGTTACCCCATTACTTATTTGGGCTTCAAATGATTTATTTTCAAACTCAAAATCAACTTTTTGTTTAATAGCTACTTGTGTTGTTGGATCAATAGCATCATAAACAACTGTTTCCCAAGAACCAACATAAGGGGCATCGCTTTCTCCTTCCTTTTCGCATGAAACAATTAACATGGAAATAGATAATACTAAAAATAAAACACCTTTTTTACTCATAACATTGATTTTTAATACATATAACGTTTTTAATTCTAATTAATTTTTATTGTTAAACCACCCAGGAATACTGGTTCTGTTTCATCCATATATGGAAATTCAATTTTTTTGCCTATTATATTCCTTGCATTTACAAACAGTACAAGCGATTGATTAAGATTATATGATAGTTTAATATTCTGAATCATTCGCCCATCTATTTCGCGCACACCATATTTCCCTTCAAATATTTCTGACGTATAGAAGTATGTACTACTAAAAATATTTGCTCTTTTATCCAGAAATTTATAATCAATGGTTAAACCACCAAATACAGCCGGAGTCCATTTATGTGTTTTTTCATCTATCCTTTCATCTGTAAATGCCTCTGATGAAGTAATTGTACCACTAACAGTATATGCCACGGTTGCTGTTACCAGCATATCCTGAATTGTTTTATCCTGTACATCCGGAATTGAATTATAGACCGTTGTTTTTTGATATGTCCCAAAAGCTTTAATAATTAGATTCTCTGTAGCAACATAACTTAATACAGCTGTAACCCCCATCTGTTTTGATTCCAGATCAATACTTTGGTATGTCATTCGTGCATACGGCCTATCCCCAATATTTAAATTTACAGAATCTGGATATAAAGCACTATAATTAACTGTATTCGTCATAAATCCTTCTACATCAACTTGTATATTTTTGACTGGTTTCCAACGATAGCCCACTTCTAGAAGATTCATTGTTAATAAGTTTAGATTCTCATTGCCTTGGAAATAGATATATCCCGGATCAGGTCTTCCATCACGAACCCATAAATAATTCGCATACGAATCTATTATAAAAGGTCCCCGATTAGCTTTTGAATACCCAACCCTAAAAAGATTATTTTCATTAATCGAATAAACTCCCAATAATTGATATGAAAAATAGGGATCATCATGCGTATTATATTTTTCGCCACGTAACGCAGCAATAAATCTTAATTTTTCTATTGGCCTATAATCAACGCGTAGACTTGCTGCTGAAGATAACAACTGTTTCTCTCCATTTAGAAATCCATCCCCAACCTGATTAATATATTCCCTATCATCATAAGAAGCTAACTGGTAATAAAATCCCGGACGGATTTCAAGATTGTTTAATTTAATATTATGCTCAGCACTGGCGTTAATTGTTTTAAGATCAACTTTGAATCCTGTATCTTGCCTAACAATATCCTGCCAACCGCTTACTCCGTTTATTTTCAAATTCAAATTCTTTATCTTTCCATTGATATCAAAATATCCTGTATTGGATAACCTCCCAACAAAAGGAGTTGGATTATCTCCCATTGTAGAAGATATTACATCTGAATTTTGAAATCCAAATTTAACATCGGCTGAAACGTCTTCGGATGCATTAAAAAACAAATATGCATTAGCCCCCATTGATTCTCTGGCTAATTTCGGGTTGGGATACATTGCATCTATATCATCACTTGGATCAAACACCTTATAGCCTGGTGAAGATGGATTATCTAAATCTTCGAGTTCCTGCTTTGTAATATATCCTCCATTACCACCTTTTGCCAGATAAACATAAAGTAAATCTGAGGTTCTCTCCATTTTCAGATAATTTCCAGTAACCCGGAAAGCAAATTTTTCTCCCAAACCTTTACCAATTCCTATATTCGTCTTAAATGTGCTTAACGAACCACCTTCAACATCGCCTACTATACTTAATTCCTTTTTGTTTTGTTTTTTCGTAATGATATTAACAACCCCAGACACAGCGTTCGGTCCATAAAGGGCACTTGAAGCTCCTCGAACTACTTCAATTCTATCAACATCAACAATACCAATTGGAAGAGATTCCCAAAATGTACCTCCGTGAACATAATTATAGACCGGACGTCCATCTATCATTACAAGCGAAATAGAATTCTCAGAGTATAAAGTCATATGGTTTGAAGGTAAGTTATCATTTCCCCGAATATGAATATCAAAATTACCATTTGTCTTTTCACGAACTATCATACCAGGTACAAGTCGTAATGCCTCTTCGATTGTTCTGGCCCCGGAGGAAACAATTTCATCATATGACACAACAGATGTTGAAAGTGGGGCTTCAAAACTACTTTCTACTTTTTTTGAAGCTGATACAACATCCTTATTTAAAATCATTTCGTAAAGCTCTTCGAGCGAAACACCAACAATATCTGCTAATTTTAATAATTGATCAAGAGGTAATTCTATAAGTTCATCATAAGGAATATTTAATATTTCCTCACGAGTCATTTCTTCAATATTCTTTGTGATTTCCTGTGCAGATAAATCAACCACAACCGATTGAATCAAAATAATAAATACTATGGCTTTAATATATAATTTCATTTCTTCTAACTTTTATTTGTTTGATAAGTTATTTTATAACTATTCCCAGGGCAGTTAATGTTGAATTTAATTTGAGGCCAACCGATTGAATATTATTCGGATTAATCTCAAATTTTTGTTTTCCATCAACTCTTACAAAATTGATGCATGCACCACTATTTGCCAATCCTTCCTTATCTGTAACAATCAATGTAGGATTTGATGCTAAACTGGATTTTAATTCAGATAATTGTGAACTCTTTGTAGGAGAAACATAAATAATGTGAGATTTGGATATTTCACTCACATCATTTACTTTTTTAACGATAATCGCTTGATTTTCAACTTTCTTTTTAGTTGCTAATTTTTCCAATTCAGAAATTAGTCCAGAATTACCAACTACAGTAATTACAAAATCACCACTTTTATATTCATCCGGCCATTCTATGTATTTTGTAAAATTGTACATAAAAAGCGCTTTGAACATATCCTCCTGGGCAGAAACAATAAAAGTTCCAAACAAACAAAAGAGCAAAAACAGGATTGCTTTTCTTTTCATTTAATTTAGTATTTAATTATATGTAAAGTCTAATATTCTTAATACAGAATTATTAAGGATTCTATTTTCTTACCTTTAACGTTTCACGAATATTCGTGACAACTACTTTTTGATATACTTTTTAACTAAATGAAAGTTACAAAATAGAGCGCGATTTAAGTTACATTTTTAATAAAAATTCTTTAAAAATGTATTGTGTATAATTAAAAAATAAGGGTAACTGATATTTCTATGATTTAATGGGCCTCCATCCAATTCTGCCCAATCCCAGCTTCAGCTATTAAAGGAACTTCAAGATTAACAACATTTTCCATTATCCGAATTACGTTTTCTTTTAGGTAATCAATTTCAGAAATGTGTGCATCAAAAACAAGTTCATCATGAACCTGTAATACCATTTTAGATTTAAGTTGTTCAGCCTTCATAAAATTAAATACCTGAATCATGGCAATTTTTATAATATCAGCAGCAGAACCCTGGATAGGAGAATTAATAGCATTCCGTTCTGCTACCCCTCTTACAACTGCATTTCCAGAGTTAATATCTTTTAGCCAACGTTTTCTTCCCATTAATGTAGTTACAAATCCTTTTTCCTTTGCGATTTCAACACATTCATTCATATATTCTCTAACCCTGGGATAAGACATAAAATACCCGTCGATAAGCTCTTTAGCTTCTCCTCTTGGAATATTTAAGCGCTGAGATAACCCAAACGCCGATATCCCATAAATAATCCCAAAATTGGCAGTTTTAGCACGACTTCTTTGTTCTTTTGAAACATCAGATAAAGAAACCTTATAAATTTTGGCAGCTGTAGCTGTATGAATATCCTCTCCACTCTTAAATGCAGAAATCATTTCTTTATCCCCACTCATATGAGCCATTAATCGTAACTCAATTTGCGAATAGTCAACTGAAATTATTTTAAAATCACTGTTAGAACCAATAAATGCTTTTCTTATTTCCCTACCCTCTTCCTCACGTATAGGAATATTTTGAAGATTGGGATTTACAGAGCTTAAGCGTCCCGTTGCAGCAATAGTCTGATTAAATGAAGTATGAATTTTATTTGTTTGGGGATTTATTAAATTAGGCAAAGAATCTACATATGTAGATATTAATTTAGATAATCGCCTGTATTTCAGTATTTTATCTATTATCGGATGTATGTCTCTTAATTTACTTAACGTTTCTTCACTTGTTGAATATTGTTTAGTCTTAGTTTTTTGGGGATTGTCGATAATTTTCATTTTTTCAAACAACACTTCTCCCATTTGTTTTGGTGAAGCTATATTAAATTTTTCACCAGATAAATCAAATATTTCTTTTTCAATATTTTGAACAATATCTTTTAATGTAAGAGAATAAGCTTTTAAAGAATCTACATCAAGTTTAACCCCATAACTTTCAACTTCTGATAACACTTTAAGTAAAGGTATTTCAATATCTGTAAATAAATGATTTAAACCTGATTTTTCTAATTCATCTTTAAGTTTCAAATACAATTGCCAGGTTATGTCTGCATCTTCGCATGCATATTCTTTTATTTTTTCTAAAGGAACATTTCTCATGTTACCTTGGAAATTTCCTTTTTTACCAATTAATGATTCTATTGAAACCGGAGTATAACCTAAATAAACTTCTGACAGATAATCCATATTGTGTTTTGCCTCCGGATACATTAGATAATGAGCTATCATTGTATCGAAAAGTTTATTTTCAACAGCAATTCCATATTGACTCAATATTTGAATATCATATTTAAGATTCTGGCCAACAGCAATTTTTGCGCTATCAGCAAATATATCCTTGAAGTAATTTAACTTTTCTTTTGCTGTTTCTCTATTAGCCGGGAAAGAAATATAATACCCCTCACTTGATTTAAAGCTTATAGCTAAACCAACTATTTCAGAAGACAATGAATCGAGACCAGTAGTTTCCGTGTCAAAACAAAATACTTCTTGCTTAGATAATAATGTAACAAATTCATCTAATCCATTATCCTCTATAACTTTGTATTTATGTTCAATTGTATCAATAGATTTATTATTTGCGGCTGTTTCAGGAGAACTTTCAATTTCCTGGGAAAATAAATCTTGCTGAACAGGCTTTTTGATATTTTCAGTAGTACCCGTATTTTGACCAAATAATCTTTCAGGAATAGAACGAAATTCTAATTCTTTAAAAAGTTCGAGAAGCCTATCTTTATTATACGATCTTAGTTTTATAGAATCAATTTCAAAATCAACAGGAACATCAAGAGCAATCGTAACTAATTTTTTTGAAAGTTTTAATTGATCCAGGTTATTAACAACATTTTCTTTTTGTTTGCCCTTTAGTTCATTTACATTGTTTATCAAATTTTCAACCGTACCATATTTTTCAATTAACTTAATAGCAGTCTTTTCGCCTATTCCAGGAACACCCGGAACATTATCAGCTGCATCACCCATTAACGCTAAGATATCAATTACCTGATCAGAACGTTGAATAGAATATTTTTCTTTTATCTTTTCCAAATCAACAATTTCGATATCAGCCCCAGCTTTCCTAGGTTTATACATAAAAACTGATTCGGAAATAAGTTGACCGTAATCTTTATCAGGAGTTACCATATATACTTCACATCCTTGCTCACTAGTCCTTTTTGCAAGTGTCCCAATAACATCATCTGCTTCATAATTTGGAACTTCAATAACAGAAATATTAAAACCATCTAATAAATCCTTAATTAATGGAACAGAAAGTTTTATATCCTCTGGCGTTTCATCTCTGTTTGCTTTATATTCTGGGAACAATTCACTTCTAAATGTAGGTGAAGGAGGATCAAAAACAACTGCTAAATGACTAGGAGTTTCAGTTTTAATTAATTCAATTAAAGAATTTGTAAAACCATAAACTGCAGAAGTATTTACTCCTTTTGAATTAATTATTGGCCTATTAATAAATGCATAATAGGAACGAAATATTAAAGCATAAGCATCGATAAAAAAAACACGAGGTTTTGTATTCATTTTACAAGATTTATTCGATTTATATAAAACAAAAAATGCTTTGAAAGTTTTTAATCAAAGCATATAAAAATTGAGTAGCAATATATTTTTAATCGCAAGCACATTTACTTACACATTCAACAATATTACTCAAATTATCATTACGTAATGAATAATACGTATTTTTTCCTTCACGTTTAGAATTTAAAACCCCTTTGTCTTTAAGTATACCTAGATGATGTGAAGTTGTAGATTGCTCTATCCCCAACAATTCATGAATTTCGGTAACAGTTAAGGCTTTACCATCTTCCAAATGATTTAAAATAGCAATCCTCATAGGATGTGCAATGGCTTTTAACATATTTGCTGCCTTCTCTAATTGCTCAGTTGTTAACGTACTGATATTCATTTTTCCTATTCTTATTACTTCAAAATTTTGTAATTATTTTAACACACAACAACAAATACAAATATATAAATATATTATGTTTTTTATAAAAATTTTGTCAGTTGTAAGCATATTTTCCATTAAAATGTGTTATTATTATATGAATTTATAAATAAATAATGATTTCAATAAACGATATAAAATCACCCATAAAAAAGGAAATAAAAGAGTTTGAAAAACGATTTCAATCTTCTATAAATACCCAAGTTTCACTTTTGAATATAATTACAAAATTTGTTTTACACCGCAAAGGAAAACAGATACGGCCAATGTTCGTTTTGTTGTCATCTAAAATGTTAGGTGAGATTTCAGATTCAACATATGTTGCTGCTTCCTTAATTGAATTACTCCATACAGCCACCTTAATACATGATGATGTTATTGATGATTCATACGAAAGGCGTAATTTCTTTTCAATTAATGCTTTATGGAAATCAAAAATTGCAGTGTTAATGGGTGATTATTTATTAGCTCAAGGATTGCTAATTTCAGTAGAAAATAAAGAATATGAACTTTTGGAAATTGTATCAAAAGCCGTAAAAGAAATGAGTGAAGGAGAATTATTACAAATTCACAAATCAAGAAATTTAGATCTTACAGAAAATGAATATTTTGAAATTATTCGCAAAAAAACAGCTTCTTTAATTGCTACCTGTACAGCTTGTGGCGCAAAATCAACAAAACCAAATAATGATGAAATAGTTAAAAAAATGCATCTATTTGGAGAAAAAGCTGGAATTGCGTTTCAAATAAAAGACGATCTATTTGATTATACCTCTAATAACTCTATTGGTAAACCGCGTGGGAATGATATAAAAGAGAAAAAACTAACACTACCTTTAATTTATTCATTACAAAATTCCACAAATTCAGAAAGAAATAACATACTCAAAAAACTAGGTAATACTAAAAGTCACAAAAATTCTGTAGAACAAATTATATCGTTTGTTAAAGAAAAAGAAGGTGATACGTATTCTATTCAAATGATGGAAAAATATAAAGATGAAGCTCTTGAACTTATAAAAGATTTTCCAGAAAACGAGTCCAAACAAAGTTTAATTAAACTTGTAGAATTCACAATAAAAAGAAAAAACTAAAATCATTTCAATCCCTGCTTTTCAGAACTAAAATATCCAATTAACAAGTCTGTCTTCTTTTGACCAATAAGTTTAACAAGTTCTTCCGGACTTGCAGTTTTTATGTTATCATACCCTTTAAAGTGTTTATACAGCAATTGTATTGTCTTCTCCCCTATTCCAGCAATCAATTCTAATTCCGATTTTTGAAAATTCTTAGACCGTTTATCACGATGAAATGTAATACCAAATCGATGCGCTTCGTTACGGATATGCTGTATTGTTTTTAAAGTTGGGCTGTTTTTATCGAGATACAAAGGTATATTATCCCCCGGAAAAAAGATTTCTTCAAGCTTCTTTGCAATTCCAATAATAGTAACATCATTTTCTAAACCCAACGTTTTTATGCTTTTATATGCAGAACTAAGTTGCCCTTTCCCCCCATCAATTACAATAACCTGTGGGATATCTTCTCCTTCATCAATTAATCTTCGATACCTACGAAACACAACTTCTTCCATAGAAGCAAAATCATTTGCCCCAACAACAGTTTTTATATTATAGTGCCGATAATCTTTATTGCTTGGTTTACCATTTTTAAATACTACACATGCAGCAACAGGATTAGAACCTTGTAAATTAGAATTATCAAAGCATTCTATATGAACAGGTAATTTTGTTGTTTGTAAATCTTTTTGTATCTGATCCAAAACTTTAATCTTAGACTCTTCTTTTGAACGTTTAATCTCACTATCTTGTTTATGCTTATCGATTAATGAATATTTTGCGTTTCTTAAAGACAATTGAACTAATTTATTTTTATCCCCTATTTTTGGGATAGAAATTTTCACTCCAGGAATTTCAAAATTTACTTCAGACGGCAAAAGTATTTCTCTTGTTATACTTTTCAACTTATTTCTGATTTCAAAAATTGCAAGTTCTAATACTTCATCATCCGTTTCATCTAATTTTTTACTTACTTCGATCGTATGAGCCTGCATAATTGCTCCATTTATTATTTTAAAATAATTCACGAAACCATATTTTTCATCTGACGCAATTGAATAGACTTCTAAATCATGAATTGAAGGGTTAACAATAGTAGATTTGCTTCTGTATTTTTCAAGCAAATCAATTTTATCTTTTACAATTTGAGCTTCTTCATATCGGAAAGAAGAAGCTAATTCCTGCATATGATCTTTAAGATAAAAAATAACCTGGTTAATATTCCCTTTTAAAATATCTTTAATATTGTTTATTGACTCATTGTATTCTACTTCTGATTGAAGTTCTTCACAAGGTGCATAACAATTACCGATATGATATTCTAGACATTTTTTAAATTTTTTTGCACGTATATTTTGCGGAGAAAGCTGATATGCGCAAGTCCTGATTTTAAATATCTGCTTTGTAAGATTAATCAATTCTCTTACCATTTTAGCCGATGTATATGGTCCATAATAATCTGAACCATCATCAACAAGATTTCTAGTCAAATAAATCCTTGGGAAATTTTCATTTTTAATACAAATCCAAGGAAAAGATTTATCATCCTTTAATTGAACATTGTATTTTGGTTGGTACTTTTTTATTAAATTATTTTCCAGCAACAAAGCATCTGATTCATTTTCTAAAACGATATGCTTAATATCAAAAATGTTTCTGACTAAAATCTTTAATTTATAAGAATCATGGTTTTTTGTGAAGTATGACGAAACTCTTTTCTTTAAATTCTTTGCTTTTCCAATATAAATTATTTTTTGGTTTTTATCGTAATACTGATAAATGCCAGGTTTGTTTGGTAAATTGTGAATAATAGATGTTAAATCTTGATTAAACCTTTTTTGTTCCATATAAAATCATGTTCCACGTGGAACATTTAATTAATTAGTCCAAAAAGTTCCACGTGGAACATATTATCTTCCTAAATACATTAATAAGACGTTTATATCACTGGGTGAAACGCCACTTATTCTGGCAGCCTGACCAAGTGTACGGGGTTTAATTTTATTAAGTTTTTGACGAGCTTCTGTTGATATTGAGTTAAACTGGTTGTAATTTAGCTCTTCATTCAATTTAATGTCCTCTAACCTGGATAATTTATCAGCAACATTACGCTCTCTTTCAATATAACCTTCGTATTTTATTAAAATTTCAGCACTTTCAATAATTTCTTCTTTTCGATATTCAATTTTTGAAACTAAATTTGAAAGCTTTTCAGAAAAAGAAATTAAATCAATTAATTTTAATTGAGGTCGCAAAACCAAATTGTAAAATTTAGTTTTTTGTTTTAATATCGCAGTGTTACTAGTCTCTAAATAACCATTAACATATTTAGGAATAACACTTTCTGATTTTGTTAATTCAATAATTTTGTTTACTAATTCTTCTTTGTATTTTAATAAATCCATTCTATTTTGGTTGGCTAGACCAATAGAAAATGATTTTGGGGTTAATCGTGAATCAGCATTATCCTGACGCAACATTGTTCTATATTCTGCTCTTGAAGTAAACATCCTATACGGTTCATCAACACCTTTTGTAATTAAATCATCAATGAGTACACCTATATAGGCTTCATCCCTATTTAAGGTAAATGTAGTTCCACCTCCAGCAGCAAATAAAGCAGCATTTATTCCAGCCATAAGACCCTGTGCAGCCGCCTCCTCATATCCAGTCGTTCCATTAATCTGACCGGCAAAATATAACCCTGAAACAAGTTTTGTTTCAAGTGTTGCTTTTAATTGAGTAGGGTCATAGTAATCATACTCAATGGCATAGCCAGGTCTAAATATTTTTACATTCTCAAGGCCAGAAATAGATTTTAAAGCTTTATATTGAATATCATAGGGTAAAGATGAAGAAAAACCATTAATATAATATTCAACTGTGTCAACACCTTCAGGTTCTAAGAAAAGAAGATGTTGATCTTTTGAGGCAAAAGTTACAATCTTATCTTCTATACTAGGACAATACCTTGGACCTATGCCATTGATAGTTCCATTATATAGCGGCGAATCTTTAAATCCTCTTGATAAAATATTATGAACCTCAGTATTGGTATAAGTTATGTAACAACTTCTTTGTTGCTTAATTTTTGGCTGTTCTGGCAAATATGAAAATTTATAGTACCCCTCCTCTCCTTTCTGTTCAGTTAATTTTGAGAAATCTATGGATCTTCCATCAATTCTGGCAGGTGTACCTGTTTTCATTCTTTCTGTAGTAAAACCAAACTCTTTTAATTGATCACTTAAACCAATGGAAGCCTCTTCAGAAATACGCCCTCCCTGAGTATTGTATCTTCCAATATGAATTAAACCATTTTGAAATGTGCCAGCAGTAATTACAACGGATTTGGCATAAAATTTTACTCCGAGTTTGGTTAAAACACCAGCAACTGCATTATTATCAAATATTAGCGATTGAACTGTATCTTGCCAAAAATCAACATTAGTTAAACTTTCTAATTGAGTCCTCCATTCATATGTAAATAAAAACCTATCACACTGAGCCCGAGGACTCCACATAGCTGGCCCTTTACTCTGATTTAACATACGAAACTGGATACTTGACCTATCAGTAATTAATCCACTATACCCTCCTATTGCATCAATTTCTCTAATAATTTGTCCTTTAGCTATTCCACCCATTGCAGGATTACAGGACATTTGTGCAATTTTTGTCATATCCATGGTAATTAGCAAAGTCTTCGCACCTAAATTAGCCGAAGCAGCTGCGGCTTCTGAACCAGCATGTCCAGCTCCAACAACAATTACATCATATTTAAGTTCCATAAAAAAAATTTAGAAATGCAAAATTACATTATATGAATCAAACCTAAATAATGATTTTCTTTATTTCTCATTATTGAACGTTCCTGAAAGGAATGATCATTATAGCCGATCATATGTAATAGCCCATGGATAATACAGCGTAGTAGTTCGCGTTTAAAAGATAAAGAAAATCGCAAATAATTAGCCTTTATATATTCTATACTAATAAAAACTTCACCTTCAACTCCAAAGTGAGTGCTGTTATCAAATGTTATAACATCAGTTAAGTAGTCGTGATTTAAAAATTGTTTATTAATATCCAGAAGATAACTGTTGGATGTAAATATATATTCCAGATTAGATATGGATTTCCCTTCTAAGTTAGCTAACATAAGAAGGAAATCATTTAATAATTTTTTATCGTAAGGAAATACAAAGTCGGAATCAACTGTATGAAATTCAATCAAGGTTAGTTTAACTTGAAAGTAATATCTACTTGTCTACCTTCATCAAAAAATTCTATTCCATCTGAAAGTTTTTCCATTAAAAAAATACCTCTTCCACTTATATTTTCGATATTTTCTGGAGCAGTAGGATCAGGTATGTTTTTAAAATCAAATCCAGGACCTTGATCAATAACACGAATGATTAATTCAGAATTATCATCATTAATAATAAAAGTAATTTCAACAGATTTAGCTTCATCTTGTTTATTACCGTGCAATATAGCATTATTTGCAGCTTCTAAAGCAGCTATTAAAATATTGCCATATAAATCTGAATGAAAATTATGCTCTGAAGATAATTCATCAACAGCTTTTTCAACTTTCCTTAGGTTCTCAATCTTAGAAGGAATGACTAATTTATTTTCCATCATCGAGGTATTTTTCTCTTTAAATATCAAATACTAAAATAATTAATTTTTACGTACATTTTACATTTTTTTTAGTCAAATTAACTATTATCTAGACTAGATAGCCAAACTTCGGGATTTAATTTTTTTCTCTCCTCCCAAATCTCTAAATGTAAAATTGTAGTATTTGCACTTTTATCTGTAAAAACTTTGCCAATAGGCTCCTTAACAGATACTTTTTGACCAGGTTGAACACTAACTTCTACAAGATTCTTATAGACTGTAAAAAACTTACCATGACTAATAAGTACAACATAATTAGCCCCTAATATCGAAAAAATTCTTCTAACTTCCCCATCAAATAATGCCCTAACAACAGCTCCTTCATTCGTTGAAATATCAATTCCAGGATTAGAAACCATATTTCCTTTTAAAACAGGATGCTCATGTACACCAAAAGGCCTTATAATTACACCATATTCAGTAGGCCAAGGCAAGGAACCCATATTTTTTTGAAAATCTTTTGACGTAATTGTTTCTTCCGGAGTTAAAACAAATTTGTTAGAACCAGAACTTTTTGATTTAGTCTCGGCTAAAATAAAATTTTCAATTTCTTTTTCTAATGCACTAGCAATTCTTCGTTGTTCAGCTAATTGTTTTTTTAGAGATTCTTCATCTTTAGATAATTTAGCAACAAAATTCTCTTTATTTAATTTTTCTTTTGCCAAGTTAATAGACTCAGTTTGTTTTTCATCTAATAACTCTTTCTTTTCTTCAATTTGTTTCTCAATAGCTAAAAGTTGATCGTATAACGTTTGATGAATAACATTAATTAATTGAACTTGCTTATTTCTAAAACGCGTATAATATTGAATATATTTAATTCTTCTATAAGCCTGATTAAAAGATTCTGACGAAAGAACAAACATTAAATTATTCTGAAATTTTTGATGTATATAAGAATGATATATTATCCTGGCATATTCATCCTTAATCTTTTTAAGATCACCTTCTAAAGATTCTATAACAATTGAATTATCAGCAATTTTAGTTTGTAAATATGTAATTTGATTATCAATATCAGATAATAACTTTTCTCTTAAAAAAATATTCCGTTCTATAAGGAGTATCTCATGCAAAGAAGATTCTTTGTCCTTTGTAGTCTTACTGATTAATTGATTTGTTCGTTCAATCTCTTTCTGGGTAGCGCTTTTCTTGCTTTTTAAATCAGAAATATTCTGTCCAAATAAATTAAATGAACCAATAAAGATTATCGAAAGTATTAAAGTCCTATATGTAGAAAAATTATTTTTCATCTATAAAATTCAATACACTCTCTATTTTTTGTTGAATAACCTCTTCTTCTCCCCCATTTTCTATAGCAAGCCGCCAATATTTCACAGCATTGTGATAATCTTCTAATTTAACAAGAATCTCTCCATAATGATCGAGAATTTCACTATTACCACTCCCGTTATTGTTTATGGCTTTTTCAATATATTTTTTTGCATCATTGTATCGGCTTAACTTGAATAATATCCATGCATAAGTATCAAGATAAGTAGAATTATTCGGATCATTATCTACAGTCTTTTTACTGTATTTTTCAGCAACATCTAATTTTTCGTCACGTAATGAAAGATAATAACTATAATTATTTAAAACTATCATGTTATTAGGATCCATTTCCAAAACCTTTTCAAAATATTCATCAGACTTTTTATCATTACCCAAATTTCTATATACATCCCCTAAAAAAGTTAGAAATTGTATTTCTAGAGGATCATTAGGTTGAAGTAACTTCAATCCATATTTATAAGAACTAACAGCCTTATCGTACTTAGACAAATTCATTTCTGCAATACCTTTTAACAAATAAAGATTGGGTTGTTCCGGGAAATAATTAATTGCCTGTTCACTATAATTTAATAAAGATTCATTATCGTTCTGGCTATTATTAATGTATAAAAGCTGTTCCCAAATAACATAATTAGATTTATCGATATCAAGGACTTTTATTAAATCTTTTTCAGCACTATCAAAATCATTAATCCTGATACAATAATCTGCTCTTAATGTAAGTAATTTAATATCAGGCTCTTCATTTTGAATGATAATACTATCAATCAAATTTCTTAAATATGTCTGATTATTAGTAATAAAATTTTGATTTGATATTAAACCAATAATAGTCCGAATTCTAATGTTTAAATCAAAATTTTTATCTAAAAGTACTTTTGAATATAAATTCTTAGATTCCGAATAATTATTGATATTACGGTAATGTTCTGCAGCAGATAATATTATATAAGGATTATCTGCATTTTCACTAAGTAATTTATCATATATCTCTTCAGCTTGCGAATTTTTATTTATTGAGGAATAAAACTCAGCAAGAATACCAAGAAACCGGTATTCATTTGGATTTAATTCAATTAAGTTTAATAAAACTTCTTCTGCTTCTTTTTCTTTGCCGAGCTCATTATAAATTTGATGCTTATAAAGGCTTACTTCTTCAGATATACCAAAATTATTTTCAATTTTATCTAAAACTTCCAAGGATGTTTTGGCTTTGCCTTGATCATGATACAATGAAGCCAACGTAAATTGGAACTCAATAGATTCAGTATTAGTATTGATTGTTTTTTCAGTAACTTTTATTGCATCCTCCAAGTTATTATTTGCTCTATAAAGTTCAATCGTTAATCGATCAACCCAAACATTGGAGGGTTCATATAAATATGCTTTTTTACTATAATCTAAAGCTGTTTTAGAATCTCCAGCCTGATAATAAATATTTGCTAATTGATAATACGGCATTGAGCGCGTACTATCTAGTTCTATACATTTAGAAAACAGAAGAGCTGCTTGTTTTATATTACCAAATAATAACTGCTTATTAGCTTCAGTAAAAGTATATTGAAATTCAAGTTCACTTTCTGATGACGCGTCAAAAATTTCATTTTGTTTACTGCTAACTGGAATTGTTTTTTTAGAACAACTAATTACAGAAATAACAATAATGAAAGAAAAGAAAAAACCTAATTTATTCATTTACTCTTAATTAATACCGCTATGGCCAAAGCCCCCTTCTCCCCTTACAGTCTCATCAAGCTCTTCCACAAGAGAAAAACTGACTTTTTCATACTTAGCAATAATCATTTGACAAATTCTATCTCCATTAGAGATAACAAAATCTTCATTGGATAAGTTGATTAGGATAATTTTAACTTCTCCCCTATAATCAGCATCAATAGTACCTGGTGAATTTAAAACAGATATACCGTTTTTAATAGCTAATCCGCTTCTTGGTCGTATTTGAGCCTCCGTTCCCTCGGGTAAAGATATATATAAGCCGGTTGGTATTAATTTTCTTTCTAAAGGTTTAAGAATTATATCTTCTTCTAAATATGCCCTCAAATCAACACCTGAGCTATGTTCTGTAGAATAAGCAGGTAATGGATTTTGAGATTTATTTACAATCCTAACTTCCATGTTTCTATTTCAATATAAATGTATGTAATAATTTTTCTTTGTAATTGATAAAGATAATAAATAACGCAAAAAGAGCAGTTCTTAATATAAAGCTTAAAATGATATTAAGATTTATTAACATATAATTAGAAATAACAAATATTAATAAAGCTATCACCAAATAACCTAAAAGCTTATAAATCGGATATTTAATAAAATAAAATTTTTTGCTTAATAAATACGATAAAACAACCATAAAAGAATAGCAGATTAAATGAGTAACCGCTGAACCCATATAACCAATTCTTGGAATAAGAATAAAATTTGAAACGATTGTAATAATGGAACCGCTTAAAGTAATGTAGGCTCCAATTTTAGTTAAATCATTTATTTTATACCAAACAGAAAGATTATAAAATACTCCAAGAAATAGATTTGCAAGTAAAACAACTGGTACAATAGCAATACCTTCATGAAAACTTGACCCTAAAAAATGTTTAAAAATATCTATGTATACGGTTATTCCTAAAAAAATAATCAATCCTAAAATAAAAAAGTAGTTTAAGATGGTAGAATACATAGTTTTAGCATCACTGTTTTTAGCTTGTTCAAAGAAAAAAGGCTCTACAGCATACTTAAACATTTGAATATACAGAGTCATAAATACAGCAAGCTTATAATTTGCACCATAAACACCAACAGTTTCCATGGCAATTGTTGGATCAGCGCTAAAATGTTTCAGTAATATTCTATCTATAGCTTCATTAATAGAACCAGCTAATCCGCTAATTAACAATGGAAAGGAATAGAACAAAACGTTTTTATAAAGCGAAAAATCGAATTTAAAAGAAATTGAAAATATTTCTTTGAAAAGAAGAATAAAACTGATAACACTACCAAATAAATTTATAAGAAAAACATAACCAACACCAATTTCCGGATTGTAAAGCCATTTAATAAAAGTATTATCTCCTTCGTATTCCCTGGCAAATTTCAAAACTACAAATGATACAATTAGAATAAAGAAAATATTTGCAACTTTTATTAGAGAAAACTTTCTAACTTTTCCCTGTAATCGTAACAGAGCAAAAGGCAAAGAAGTAAATGCATCAATTCCTAAAATTAAAGAGCACCAAAGAATATATTGAGGTTTATCTCCATAATCAATAGCATTTGCAATAGGTAATAAATTAGTATAAATAAGTAAAACAAATAAAATAGAAGTAAAAATTAAGGAAATACTCAATGTGCTGTATATAACAGATTTCTTATCTCTATTTTTATTTGTAAAACGAAAGAAACTAGTTTCTAAACCATAGGTGAGGATAACCATAAATACAACGATATAGGCATATAGTTCAGAAATAATACCATACTCCGCTTTGCCAAAAACACGAGTATAGAATGGGGTTAAGATGGCAAAATTTAAAAGCCGTGGTACTATAGTTCCTAACCCATAAACTAAACTTTGTCCAGCAAGCTTTTTTAAATAATTCACCTAGGATAAGATTAAATTAACGCTTTAAAAGAATCGCCAATATTAGTATAATTAAATGTAAATCCGTAATTATTCAACTTTTTTGATATTACGTATTGACTATCAGTAAATAAAATATGAGATTCACCAAAAATAATTCTTAAAAATATTTTAGGAACAATAAAAAAAAGAGGTCTTTTTAAATAGGTACATAATGATTTTGTGAAATTTTTATTAGTAGTAGGATTCGGACAAGTAAGATTAACAACCCCAAAAACCTTATTTGTAACAATAAAATCAATAGCCCTACAAAAATCATCTATATGTATAAAACTCATCCATTGTTTTCCATTCCCAAAAATTGCCCCTAAAAATTGTTTCGTTAATTTTTTATATACTGGAAAAGCACCTCCACTATTAGCAAGAACAACGCCTATACGAATAATAGTTAACTTATTTATATCAGTATTTAATTTATTTGCTTCATTTTCCCATTTTAAAACAACTTCAGAAAGAAAGTTATTAGCATAGTCTAAACTATTCTCATCATGTTTTGAAATAGTATTATAAATACCAATAGCAGAAGTATTTATCAAATGTACATTCTTTTTATTTTCATTGAGATACGAAACTATTTTTTGAGTTGTATAAATTCTACTTTCAAGAATACTTTTTTTATTATTTGCATTCCATCTTTTTATTATTGGTTCACCAGCAAAATTGATTATAACATCACAATTTTCAATTTTATTGTATAATAAATCACTATCAATAAAGTCATTACGATAAACAGAAATAACGTTATGACCTTTATTTAATAGATATTCTTTTACTGTTTTACCTAAAAAACCACTTGAACCTGTAATGACAATGTTCATAATTACATATTTTTGTATCCAATAAACGATACTAGGTAAAAATAGTTTGTTACAAATATTATAAAAATGAGAAAATTTTTACTTCTTATATTATTAAGTATAAATGGATTAATTTATTTGCAAGCACAAACAAAATTTGAAATTGTAACTTCTATGGGTACTATGCAGGGGATACTTTATGATGGTACACCTATGCATACAGATAATTTTATAGAATTAGTAAATAAAAAACACTATGATGGAATGCTATTTCACAGGGTTATTAAGAATTTTATGATACAAACAGGAGATACAAATTCAAAAAATGCAAGAAAAGGACAATCTCTTGGTCATGGAGATGTTGGATATACAACACCAGCAGAATTTAATCCTGAATATATTCATAAAAAAGGAGCGTTAGCAGCTGCAAGACAAGGTGATAATGTTAATCCTGCAAAAGAATCATCAGGATCTCAATTCTATATAGTACAAGGACAAAAATTTACTGATGAACAACTTAATATATTTGAAGAACGTGGTATGCGTATAAAGTTTACCGATGAACATAGAAATGTATATAAAACCTTAGGAGGATCTCCACACTTGGATTACTCGTATACTGTATTTGGAGAAATAACAGAAGGATTGGATGTTATTGATAGAATAGCAGGTGTAGAAACAGATCAAAGAGACAGACCATTGGAAGACGTAATTATAGAATCTATCAGGATAATAAAATAAAAGAGATGCAAGAAAAAATTGATCAAATAAAAAAAGAATTAGAAGAAATAAAGGTTAAAACTTTAGATGAACTAGAACAAATACGTATAAAATATATTTCAAAAAAAGGATTAGTTTCTCAATTATTCGATGATTTCAAGAATATATCTGGTGATGAAAAAAGAAAATATGGTAAGGTCCTCAATGAATTAAAAATTTTTGCAGTTGACAGAATAAATAATATACGAGAAGAACTTTCTAATGCAGATAAAAAAGATATAAAAATAGATCTGTCATTACCTGGAGATTTTGTTAAAACAGGTAGCAGACACCCTATTTCGCTAGTAAAAAATCAGATAATAGATATTTTTAACAGAATTGGTTTTACAGTATCTGAAGGACCTGAAATCGAAGATGACTGGCATGTATTTTCTGCACTTAATTTTCCACCAGAACATCCTGCAAGAGATATGCAGGATACATTTTTTATTGAAGAACCTGATATTCTTTTACGCACACATACTTCTTCTGTTCAAGTTAGAGAAATGGAAACCGAAAAACCTCCTATCAGAATAATTATGCCTGGCAGGGTTTTTAGAAATGAAGCTGTATCCGCTCGATCTCATTGCATATTTCATCAGGTAGAAGGGTTATATATTGATAAAAACGTATCATTTATAGACTTAAAGCAAACCTTATTATACTTTGCTAAAGAAATGTTTGGAACACAAACAAAAATCAGGTTACGTCCCTCCTATTTCCCATTTACAGAGCCTTCTGCTGAAATGGATGTATCCTGCAAAATTTGTGGAGGTAAAGGATGTAATGTATGTAAATATACCGGATGGTTAGAAATTTTAGGTTGTGGAATGGTAGACCCAAATGTGTTAGAATCATCAAATATTGATAGTAAGGAATATACAGGTTTTGCCTTTGGAATGGGTATAGAACGTCTTGCTATGATGTTATTCAATATTAATGATATTCGCCACTTCTTTGAAAACGATTTACGATTCTTAAATCAATTCGAAACTTTCAACTAAAATTATATATCAAAAAAATAGAATAAAATAATTTTTCCCAGTGGATAATACTACTGGGAGAAATTATTTTAAAACCTTAAGATGAATGTTTGTTTAAAAAAATATATCCAAATAAACCAACAACAATAAATCCTCCGCTTAGTAAAAGCATCGAATTACCAGTTATACCTTGAAAACCAACAATAATTAGAATTAAAAATCCTAATAGAATAATAAATAAACCAAGATATTGTAGTAGTGTTTTCATAATTTAGTAGTTATAAAATAATAAAGACTAAATTATAAAAACTATCTAAAATAAAAGCTGTTGTTTATCTGGTTTTATGCCTAAATGTGAATAAGTTAACTCTGTAACTTCTCTACCTCTGGGAGTTCGTTTTAAAAATCCTTCCTGTATTAAATAAGGTTCATAAACTTCTTCAATAGTTCCTGCATCTTCACCAACAGCAGTAGATATTGTACTTAATCCTACAGGCCCTCCACTAAACTTATCAATGATGATTCGTAGAATTTTATTATCCATATCATCTAGACCGTATTTGTCTATACATAATTCCTGTAAGGCATATTTTGTTATTTTTAACTCAATATTACCATTCCCTTTAATTTGTGCAAAATCTCTTACCCTCTTTAATAAAGCATTTGCAATACGTGGTGTTCCTCTACTTCGTGACGCAATTTCAACAGCAGATTCATCATTAATTTCAGTATTTAATATTTCAGATGAACGAGATACAATACCTTTTAATATTTCTTTTTTATAATATTCAAGATGAGAATGAATACCAAACCGTGCCCTTAATGGACTAGTTAACAAACCAGCCCTTGTTGTTGCACCTATAAGTGTAAATGGACTTATTTGAAGTTGAATTGTACGTGCTGCCGGACCTTTATCAATAAGAATATCTATTACATAATCTTCCATTGCTGAATACAAAAATTCTTCTACAACTGGACTTAATCGGTGAATTTCATCTATAAAAAGTATATCACCTTTATTAAGATTTGTTAATATACCAGCAAGATCCCCAGGTTTTTCAAGAACTGGACCTGAAGTAATTTTTATATCAACATTTAATTCATTTGAAATTATATGAGCAAGTGTTGTTTTACCTAATCCCGGAGGACCATATAATAAAACATGATCGAGAGCTTCTTCTCTTAATTTAGCAGCTTCAACAAATATTTTAAGATTATTTACAATTTTATCTTGCCCTTGAAAATCAGAAAATGTTAATGGTCTGAGTTTATTATCTACTTCCTTTTTATTCGCAGATAAATGAGGATTGAAATCTTCCATTAAACTTATTTTATTAAAGTAGTAGTACCGTAATCTAAATCAATTTTTTGACCATTAATTCTAACTTCCTTATCATCCTTATAAGTGATGGTTACAATTAGATTACCTTCTTCATCAAACTTTCTCCAATTCTTTTCTTTATACCCCATAACATAGATTCTTTCTTCTTTTAGAATTTCATTTTCATAATATAATTTATGTTTTCCATCAGGATTTCCCTGGACATAAGTACCTTCAAAATTCAAATTACCATTATCATAATAATATTTCCAGTCACCATCACGAAGTCCTGTAACATATTTACCAATCTCTTTATGATCTCCTACTTTATACGTCCATAAAGCCTCTTTTTCACCATCAAAATACTCTCCTTCGGCAATTACATTACCCAACTCATCAAACTCCGTGTATAGGCCTTCTAATCGACCATTCACATATTCTTCTTCTCTCCATTTTGAACCATCAGGATAATACCAATTCCAATTACCTGTATATTTACCATTTCTAAAATTACCAGTTTGTTCTACCTTACCGTTTTCAAAATAAAACTTCCAATTACCTGTACGTTTACTATCACTATATTTTCCTTCTGCCTTTAAATTTCCATCTAAAAAGAAATCTTTCCAGTCTCCCTGTCTGTTACCTTCTTCATCAATTATACCCTCTGACAATAAATTGCCTTTGTCATCATAAGTTTTTCCAGCAATAATAGCACCTTCACTATTGTAAAATCGGTGAATACCAACAGGAATATCATCTTTATATGGCCCGCTTGAAATTAAATTACCTTCTTCATCAAAATCTTCTTTTACGATAACATCATTTTTAAAATTTAATGTATCAGCTAAAACAATTTGTCCTTTATCGTAATAATAAGAATTTATAAGATTTCCTTTTATGTTAAATTCTTTATAAAGACCAGATAATAATCCATCTTTATAAGAAGCTTCAGTTTTTACTTTTCCATTTTCGAAAAAAGTTTTCCAAATACCGTCTTTTTCATTGCTATCATTATATCTATTAATTATTTCTCTGTCAATAACATAATTATTATGATAATCTCTTAATGTAATGATTATACTATCTTTTGAAAACTCTTTTGCAACACCATTTTTCTTTCCATCAACATAAATAACAGTTTCTTTAATTTTACCATCATCAGAATAATAATAAAAAGAAGTACCTTCTTTTATGCCATTCAGATATAATTCTTTTGAAGTAAGAATAGGAGTATTTAAAGGATCATCTTTTCGATAAGAGTAGGAGAGGTGATAACCATTTTTCTTTCCAAATTTATATTCAATCTTTTCAATAATTTTTCCATCAGTATCATAAAAACTCCAAACACTATCTAATTGAAAATTACTTCTGTTGCCTTCTGATTTCTTTTCCCCATTTACATGATATGTAATCCAATATCCATCTGGCTGTCCATTTTTCATTAATCCTTCTGATGATAATTGACCATTTGGATAATAGAACTTATTATAAGCATTGGGGGTAACATCTGTTTCTTGTGCATTTGTTTTATAAAACGTACAAAATATAAGTAAATAAAAAAGGAAATATCTAGCAACTGGTTTCATCTTACTTTTTGATTTTAGCAGAAATATCTAACATTCTGTCTATACATTTTCTCGCCTTACGACTTTTTTCTATATCAATAATTACTTCTGGTTGTTCATAAAGTAAAGTGTTATATATTTTTTTTAACGAAATCAGCTTCATAAAATTACAATCATTACAACCACAAGAAGAATCTTTTGGAGGAGCAGCAAGAAATATTTTATCGGGACTTTCTTTTTGCATTTGATGTAATATTCCAGATTCAGTAGCAACAATATATTTATCACCATTATCTTTTTTAGTAAAATTTAATAAGCTCTGTGTAGAACCAATATGATCTGATACTAAAAGAATAGGTTTTTTACATTCAGGATGTGCAATTATTTTTGCATCCGGAAATTCGTTTTTTAACTCCAAAATTCGTTCCAGTGAAAATTCTTCATGAACATGACAAGCACCATCCCAAATCATCATATTTTCTCGACCAGTAAGACTTTTTATGTAATTACCTAGATTTCTATCTGGAGCAAAAATTATTTTTTCATCTTTAGGTAAACTGTTAACAACATCAACGGCATTTGTTGAAGTACAACAAATATCAGTTAAAGCTTTTATTTCAACAGTAGTATTAACATATGAAATAACTGTATAATCAGGATATTTATCTAAAAGTTTTTTAAATTCTTCTGGAGGACAGCTATCAGCTAAAGAACAACCCGCATTTAAATCCGGAATTAAAACCTTTTTATCAGGCGATAACATTTTGGTAGTTTCTGCCATAAAATGCACACCTGCCATTAACATTATATCGGCATTATTATCTTTTGATATTTGAGCAAGAGCCAAACTGTCTCCCACAAAATCTGCAATATCCTGTATATCTGATGTTTGATAATAATGAGCAAGGATAATAGCGTTTTTCTTTTTTTTAATTTTATTGATTTCTCTTACCAAATCAATAGATGGATCAATAGGGATATCAACAAATCCTTTTTTATTAACATCTATATTATATATCATATTTATCTTTTATGAAATTTTTAAATTTATATAATGATAATATTATCCTGTTAATTCTGTTGAAAATTAGAAAGAATTTTTTTGTTAAACTCGATTTTAAGAGTTCTCCAACATAATATTAACAATAATGAATTTAAAGATCGCTTGATTATTAAAATTTTACAAACAAAATTAACAATTAGTGAATAATCCATATACTTAATAATTTTATTATTTATTAATCTTGTATTTTGTTAAAAACCTCTGGTGATAAAAGTGGAAATCTGATTAAAAAAAATATGGTTTCATATGCCAATGATGAATACATAGGACAATTTCATAAATTTACAAGAAAAAATAATCACCAGTTATTGACTATTGTTAACAGTGTTTTAACATTGAATCATTAAAAAAGTTAATTATATATAGATATGAAGTGGAGTAAAATTGCTATTGCATCAGATCATGCTGGATTTGAGCTAAAAGAAGAGCTTAAGGCATTTTTAAAAGAAAAAAATATTGATACTGTTGATTTTGGTACAGATTCTTCAGACAGTGTTGATTATCCGGATTATGCACATCCATTGGCTGAAGCTGTTGAAAATGGAAAAGTTGAATTAGGAATAACAATTTGTGGAAGTGGTAATGGAATTAACATGACTGCTAATAAGCATCAGGGAATACGCTCAGCGTTATGTTGGAATAAAGAAATTTCAGTTTTAGCCAGATCGCATAACAATGCAAATATATGTTCATTGCCTGCGCGTTTTATTTCTTTACAAGAAGCTAAAGATATTTTAGGTGCATTTCTTTCTACTGAATTTGAAGGAGGAAGGCATCAAAAAAGAATTGATAAAATTCCATATAATAAATGATAAGTTAAAGATGTTATCGAAAACATGTAAATATGGTTTAAGAGGAGTTATTTACTTAGCTGTACATTCAAAAGAAAATAAACTTGTTGGAATCAAAAAGATCTCAGAAGATTTAGAGATTCCAACACCTTTTTTAGGGAAGATATTACAAACTCTTGCCCGACACAAAATTTTAATAAGTACAAAAGGACCAAATGGAGGATTTGGTTTAGCTAAAAATGCATCTGAAATCAGGTTAATAGATATTGTATTATTACTTGATGGGGATGATCTTTTTGAAAATTGCTTAATTTCTTTAAAAAAGTGTAGTGAAAGAGGAAAGGAGTGTACCCTGCATAAAGAGTATAGTATTATTAGAAAAAAAATCAAAGAGTTATTTACGAATAAAACTATTGCAGATTTAGTTGATAATTACGAAAACGAGGAGCAAGTTTATTTATAAAAGGAATCAAATTTTTATATTAATCTATAGAACTTTTTTGCTACGTTATTGTAAATTAATAAACCTATTAAAGTTCCAAAAATATCAGCAATTAAATCTCTTACATCTCCACTTCTATTTTGAATAAAGTTGGCTTGTAAAATTTCTATCAATCCACTTATAAAAGTAGAAGATATAAAAACAATAAATTTTATTTTTTGAAGTGTTAGTTCTGTTGTTGATAAAGAAATACTTTTAATTAGGAGTAAAGTAAAAATTAGAAAAAGCATAATATGTCCAATTTTATCATACTCGAAAAGATGTGGCATTTTAGGTAAATTTTGAGAAGGAGTTAATGTAAGATAACAGATTATTAATAGCCAAATGCTGGTTTTCCAGAAATTTTTGAATAAATAACTCATTTATAATGTGTTAATAAATAATCCAACAAAGATAAGAGTTAATTTTTAAGGTTTTAAACACTGTTTATAACTTGTTAATGTTCCACGTGGAACATTGTTTTTCAATAATTTATAGTGATTTTTTAGGTTAATTTTTTATAAAATTTGTTAATAACGAGCGTGTTTTTTACTTTTTGCGATAAAAATTGAATAAAAATAATATTTCAATAAATAAATAGATGTAATTGATGGCAGGAATTTATATTCATATTCCATTTTGTAGAAAAAATTGTTCTTATTGTGATTTCTATTTTTGTTTGTCACTTAGTCAAAAAGATAATTTTTTGATAGCTCTTAAAAATGAAATTTCAAACCAACAAAATTTTTTTTCTGAAAGTGATACTATAAGTACTGTTTACTTTGGAGGTGGAACTCCAAGTATTTTATCTGCTGATGAAATAAAAGAGATAATTTTTCAATTATCTCAAACTTTTAATTTTAATAAATTAGAGGAAATAACGTTAGAATGTAATGCCGATGATATTACTGAAAACTATATTGAAGAAATATCACAAACAAATATTAATAGACTAAGTATAGGAATACAATCTTTTAATGATAATTATTTAAGATTGATGAATAGACGACATGATGCTAAAGGTGCCCTGGAAGCATTAACTCAAATTAAAAAAAGTAGATTCTCTAATTTTTCTATTGACCTTATTTTTGGAATTCCCGGTCAAACAAAAAAAGAGTTACAGGATGATCTATATAAAATACAAGAAATTGATCCTCCTCATGTTTCAATTTATCAGTTGACCTATGAACCAGGAACTCCTTTAGAATATAAATTAAGAAAGGGTAGGGTAGAAGTACAATCTCAAAGTGATAGTGAGGAACAATACAATTTAATAATTGAATTTTTAAAAAATATGGGTTATGAACATTATGAGGTTTCAAATTTTGCTAAACCAGGGATGTATTCGAAACATAATTCAATGTATTGGAACGGAGAAAAATATTTAGGACTTGGTGCAGGGGCACATACTTATGATGGTATTTCTAAAAGAAGATGGAATTATTCCAGTATAAAAAAATATATACGTGCTGAAAACTATTTTGAAGAAGAAAAATTAGATGATGTAAAAAAATACAATGAAATAATTTTAACACGTTTACGAACAATGTGGGGCATTCAAAAAAATGAACTGAAGAAAAAATACCTTTCTTTTTTTCTTAATAAAACCAAAGAAATTATTGATAAGGATTTAATGGTTCAGAAAAATAATACATTTAAATTAACTGAAAAGGGAATGCTAGTTGCAGATAAAATTATGGAAGATCTTTTTTTTGAAGAATAAAAAAAGGGCTATTCATATTTGAAATAGCCCTTTAATAAATTATTTATTGGAATTATTAATTAAATAATCCACCTCCATCTTTAAGCGTAAAAGTAGTTGTTCCAATTATATTTCCATTGTGGAAGATATCTACACTGTAAGTACCTCCAATTAAATCTTCACTTAGTTTTGTTATTCCCGATTCAGGGATTTCTCTATCCCAATAAATACAAATATCTATATCTTGATTTTCATACTCTAAATCTCTTTTGGCTGAATATACTACCATTTCATCATTATATTCAAATAGATTATCTGGAGAGTTTGCAAGAACAACTTCATCTGGACGTATTATTCTAATGTATAATGTTTTGGTTCCTGAGGGAACAATTGCATTTTCTCTTACAGTAAAACAGGTTTTAATTTTTTCCACTTTGGTAGTACTAAAGATTTCTTTGCTCCTTTTGTTAAGTGGAGTAGAAGAAATATTTTTTGCTTGTAAAATAGATGCGGTCTCAACTTTGGTTGAGAGTTCTACATTTTGTTCCTCTAATTGCTTTTTACTTGACTCAATCTGGTAAAGTTGTGTGCGTACTTCCTGGTTCTCTGCAACCAATTCCTGGTTACGCCTGTTTAAAGAATCGATCTGTATGATATAACTTTTCATTATGTCTCTGAGCGTACCAAGTTCTTTTTTGTATAATTTAATTTTTTGAACATTGGATGCGTTTACTGAAAGAAGCCTTTGAATTTTTGCTTGTTCTGCTTCTAACTTAAGATTAATAGTATCATTTTCTGTTTTCAGGGAATCATACTGAGTGTACATGTGATTTAATTGATTTGTAAGATCATTTTTTTCACCTTCTAAAAACACTTCTCTCTCTTCAGAACTCTTTTTAAGCCTTAAATATTGACTTGAAATAATACCTAATCCTCCAATCAAAATTATTATTAAAATAATTAAAACATAGGGAGGTTTTTTCTCTTGTTTAGGAATATAATTTTTCTCTTCTACCATTTGTTTTGGGTTTAATTAAGCAACAACAAAAATAAAATATTTTAAATAACCTTTATAATAAGCGTTAACTTAATTTATAAAGGTGTTAAGTATAACTCTTTTTAGTTTGTAATATTATTCTTCAGATTCTATTTCTGCATTCAAATAATATGCCCCTTTTGTTACAATTTCTGCATTTAAAAGTTCTTGAGGTGGATTTATAATTTCTACAAGGTTGTTTTGTTCAATTCCTTTTTCTATTGGAATTTTAGTAAAACCATTGTTGTCTCTAATAAAGATGAAATTTTGATTATCTGCACTAATAATTGCTTCTGAAGGTAAAGAATAGACAGAATCACCGGATAGTTGAATTATTGCATTAACAAACATTCCAGGTCTGAATACAGAGTTGTTTTCTGTTAAATGAGCATGAATATTTATGGTTCGTTCCGTTTCATCTACATCTTGTCCAATTGTATTTACAACAGCTTCATAGATTTCATTTTTATTTCCAGGTAACGAAAATTTTATATGTTGGCCTGTTTGTATTTTAAGAATATCATTTTCAAAAATTTTAAGATGTAAATGTAAATGCTCTTTATTTACTATTTCATAAAGAGATTCATTTTCGTTAACATACTTACCAATGTTGGCATTTAATTTTGAAATATATCCATTAATGGGAGATTTAATTTCAATAGTTGAAGTGATTCCATTGATTTTAATATCATCAGGATTAATTCCAATCATTTCAAGTTGTGATTTTAAAGAAAGAAAGACTGCTTCATAATTTTCAAAATCTGCTTTTGCTTTTTGTAGTTTTTTCATTGAAGCAGCGTCTTCGACAGTTAGTTCTCCCTGACGTTTATATTCTTCCTGATAATATTCGATACTACTTTTTGCTTCGAGGAATTTTTGTTGCAATTCAATATAGTTTTGATGTTCAAGAACGGCCAGCAATGTTCCTTTTGATACAAAATTTCCAACATAGTATTTGGCTTCTTTTACAAAACCTCCCAATGGTGCATTTACCGAAGCTAAACTTTGAGGAGGAACTTCAATATTACCTGAACACTCTACAATTTCGGATATTAATTGTTTTTTAATTTGACCTAATTCTATACCTGCTAATTCTTCCTGTTGTTGGCTTAAATTAATTTTATTGATGTTTAATGATTCAGGTGTAGGATTTTCATTTTCTTCTTTTCCTGGCTTACATGAAAAAGCGAGAATTAATAAAAATAGTGTTGCTGTATATTTTAAATTTCTGAACATGAACGTAATTTTTAAAGGTTTGTAATTTTAATTTAGATAGTATTCAAGTTGAATAGCAGTTTCATTATATGATTTTATAGTTTCTATATAATTTAATTTAATTTCGAGTGCAGTGCTTATGCTCTGTAGATATTCAAAATATTCTATGTCTTCTTTTTCGAATTTAATGTTGGCTGTTTTAATTAATAAATCTGCTTGTTTTAAGGCATTGTCTTTATAGTAATTTATTTGATTGAAATATTTATCAAGCTGAATTTTTAAATTTTCAATTTCTTTTTTTATTGAAATTTGATTGTGATAAAATTCATTGCTAGCAATTTCCTGGTTTATTTTTGATTTAGAAATTTGAGTGTTTTGATTGAAAAAAAATAGTGGAAAAGTTAATCCGGCTTTCCAACCTGTAAATCCCGAATTACCATCAATTTCCTGATTAAAATAACCTGCAGATAGGGTTGGAAAAAATTTAGATTTTTCAACCTGCGTTTTTGCTACCATCACATCGATATTTTTTTTGTAATAATTCAAGGTAGAATTTAAACTGTCTGGATTTTCGTTTTTAGAGATTTCATAGATAACCAATTCTTCAGTTTCTGGCACCAAATCACCTTCAATAAAAATAATTTGTTTGAGTTTGTTTTCAGCGATAGAGAGATCTTCCTGAGCTTGTAAATATTTATTATTTACTTCAGCAAAACGAGTCTGAGCAATTGTTTTTGCTAGTAAATCAGTTTCACCAAGTTTATAATGGAGTTCTGAGATTCTTATAAAGTCACTGTAAATATTTTTTTCTTCAAATAATAGATTTAAACGGTCATGAGAATATATCCAATTATTATATGCAGTTTTAATTTCTGCAGATAGCCTGTTTTTAGCGAGGTTATAATTTAGTGTTTGTAATTCAATGTTGTTTTTAACATATTTTGATTTATATATTGGAGTTATTAAAGAACCAACATTTTGGTTTATATCCCAGTATTTATCTTTTATAGATGAATTTATTTCACCGTATTGATAATTAAATTCAGTTGGTGAAAAATCTATAATTTCTCCTTTTTCAGTTTTTGCGAATTTAATTTCTAATTCTGCATTTTTTAGCTGTGGATTGTTATTTAAACCATTTTCTACTGCTTGCTGCATTGTTAGTTTTTGAAATGCTGGTTGATTTTGTGCATTTACTGAAAGAGGTGAAAGGCCTAATAAAAATAAAACAATAACAGCTGTAGACTTTAATAGTTTTTTATTATTCTTTTTGTTTTGTCTTTCATTAATCATCATATACAAAATAGGAAGAATTATCAATGTTAGTAATGTGGAAGAGATAATTCCGCCAATTACAACAGTTGCAAGCGGACGTTGTACTTCTGCACCTGCAGAAGTTGATATTGCCATAGGTAAAAAACCTAAAATATCAGTAGTGGCTGTCATCATAACCGGGCGCAGGCGCGTACACGCGCCTTTTACAACGATATATTTTACGTTAGCGATTCCTTGCGATGATAATTCGTTATAATATGATATGAGAACAATGCCATTTAATACCGCAACACCAAATAATGCTATAAAACCTACCCCGGCTGAAATACTAAAGGGTAATCCACGAATCCACAGAGCAGCGATACCACCCACTGCAGATAATGGGACAGCTGTGAAAATAAGTAAGGCATAACGAATGGAGTTGAAAGTAAAAAATAACAGGATCAAAATTAAAAGGAGAGCGATAGGAACTGCAACTTTTAATCTTTTTCGTGCATTTTCAAGGTTTTCAAATTGACCTCCATATGAAATATAATAACCGGGGTTCAATATTAGTTTAGCTGTTAATTCTTGGTCGATTTCTTCAACAAGACTTTCAACATCCCTGTTTCGTACATTAATTCCTATGGTTACCCTTCGTTTTGTATCATCCCTGGATATTTGTACAGGACCTTCATAATATTCCAAAGAAGCGATTTCAGAGAAAGGAATTGTAGTATTGTTATCTAACCTTACATACATTCTGTCCAGATCGAGATCTTTTCTGTATGAACTATCTAAACGGACAACAATGTCAAATTTTCTGTCATTTTCGAAAAATACACCGGCTTTTTTCCCCGCAAATGAAGTTTCAACAATGGTATTAAGCTCTGTTATGGATAAACCATATTTTGCGATTTTTTCCCTGTCATAATTAATTAAAAGCTGGGGTAGACCGGTTATTTGCTCAACTCGAATATCCGCAGCACCATCAAGTCCGGAAATAATGTTGGCAGCTTCATTGGCTTTATCGAATAATTCATCGATATCTTCTCCATAGATTTTTATGGCGATATCTGTTTTAACACCAGTCATAAGTTCGTTAAAACGAAGTTGAATGGGTTGGGTAAATTCGAAAGAAGCAGCTGTTATTACTTCCAGTTTTTCTTTCATTTTATCAATAAGCTCATCACGAGATTCGGCAGAAACCCATTCTTTTCTTTTTTTGAGGATAATCATTATATCAGCATCCTCAATAGCCATTGGATCGGTTGGAACTTCTGCTGTTCCTATTTTTGATATTACTTGTTCAACTTCAGGAAAATTATCCATCAGGATTTTTTCTGCTTTTGTAGCTGTTGCTATACTTTGAGATAATGAACTTCCGGTAGGAACAGTCATTTGCATTGCCAGATCGCCTTCGTCCAGTGTGGGAATAAATTCACCTCCTAACTTTGTAAAAGACCATATACTGATAAGAAAAACAATGCCTGTAATAATTAATATTGTTTTTCTGTTTGCTAAAGAATATCGTAAAACAGGATGATAAGAGAGTTTTAAAAATTTAATAATCTTATCCGATAGATTTTTTTTCTTGAAGACATTTTTATTTGTTATCAGTGCAGACATCATTGGAACATATGTCATCGATAAAATGAAAGCTCCGAGAATTACAAACATAAACACTTGTGCCAGTGGCTTGAATGTTTTTCCTTCAATGCCTGTTAAAGTAATTATCGGAATAAATACAATAAGGATAATGATTACGCCAAAAGCTGCCGATTTATAAATACTTGCTGAAGCTTTTGAGACTTCATCATCTATTTCTTTTTGCGTTAATTGCCTGTTATGATGATGTTGGTAGATTTGATAAAGAATGTTTTCAACAATAATTACAGCTCCATCAATAACAATCCCAAAATCAATAGCACCTAAAGACATCAGGTTTGCCGAAACATTAAAGATATTCATTAAAATAAATCCGAACAGCAGCGATAGCGGAATTACTGAAGCAACAATTAAACCAGATCTAAAATTACCTAAAAGGAGGATTAAAATAAAAATTACAATTAACCCACCAACCACTAAGTTTTCTGCAACGGTAGATGTTGTTTTTGCCACAAAAGCAGCACGGTCAAGATACGGTTTTATGGTAATACCCTCTGGTAAGGAGGTTTCAACCAGTTTAATTCGTTCTTTAACCTCATTAATTACTTTGGATGAATTAGCACCTTTCAGCATGAGCGTAATACCACCTATTGCTTCTCCCTGGCCATTTTTTGTCATAGCACCAAAACGGGGGGCTGCACCAATTTTTACCTCGCCAATATGTTTAATAAATACAGGGATGCCATTGTTGGATTTTACAACTATATTTTCAATCTCTTTTATATCTTCCAGAAGTCCTTCTGCTCTGATATAGAACGCATTAGTGTTTTTTTCAATATAACTTCCGCCGGTATTCTGGTTATTACTGGCAACAGCTTCATATACATCAGCAACAGTTAATTTATGATTTCTTAGTAAGGTAGGATCAATGGCTATTTCATATTGTTTAAAATAACCACCAAAACTGCTAATCTCAACAATTCCCGGAATACCCGACAATTGGCGTTTAACAATCCAGTCTTGGATTTCTCTTAGATCTGTTGAAGAATATTTCCCTTCGTAACCTTTTTTGACATCCAGGGTGTACTGGTAAATTTCACCTAAACCAGTAGTAATTGGTAGCATTTCTGGTGTACCTAGTTCTTCAGGAATATCAGCTTTTGCAAGTTGAATTTGTTCATTTACTAATTGTCGGGCTTCAAGAATAGGGACGTTATCTTTAAAGACAACTGTTAATACTGATAACCCGTATCGGGAAACCGATCGTATTTCAATAACGTCTTTGATGTTTGCCATTGTTATTTCCAACGGATAGGTTATAAATCGTTCCATTTCTTGCGGAGACAACGATGGAGACTGCGTAACAACCTGAACCTGGTTGTTTGTGATATCTGGCACGGCATCTATAGAAAGTTGTGACAAAGAATAGATGCCAAAACCAATAAGGACAAAAACAAGAAAACCAATGATGGGTTTGTTGCGTATGGAGAAATCAATGATTTTTTCAAACATGATTCTAAATAAGGGTTAAATAATATTTTAGATGCAAAGTAGTAAAAACAAGAATCATATAAAATTGTTCAGTGTAGTATTATACATAAATAGGTAAAAAAAAACCCCTGACAAAAATTTGCCAGGGGTTAGAATTATAAATTATTAAATTACTTAACTTCGAAGTAGTAGCTGTAAGTATCAGCACCTGAATTAACGCTTACATAATATTCACCTTGAACTAGGTTTGCTAAATCATAAGCTTTCATAAAGTCCATTTCACTAATTGGTTCGTCAGAAAAGAAAGTTGAAGTTTTACTTGAAAAACTAACACTTACGTCTTCTAGACCTTTATTTAAATAGCTAATGATTAATTTACCTTCTTTAAGATTAAAAAATGGTTTGTATTTTTCATTCTCACTAAGAACTGTAATTCCTTCTTTACTTACAGCGATATCATTTTCAATGATTTTACTGTTTGATTCAGCAACGATTTTATAAGTTCCTTCACTTAAATTGTTGAAATCATAAACTTTGTTGTAAGAAGTTTTTTCTGAAAGTACTGCTGAATATATAAATTCACTTCCGTACTCATTTAAAACTGTAAGTTTTACATTTTCGTTTTGTTCTGGAGCTACATAAATTCTTGCTTTTTTACTACCTGAAATAGGTGCTACTTTAACATCACCAACAGCATAAATACTGTTTGAACCTAGAACTAATACTGCAACTAATGTGCTTTTTGCTAATTTTAATACTAAATTTTTCATTGTCTATAATATTTAAATTTATTTTCAAATTTTAGTGGTTATACGGCAATTTCAGTGCCTAGGTGTCAAATAGTTAGTTAATTAATTGTTAAGTATTTGGAGAAATTCTAAACAATCAATCGGTTGCGGAGAAATCTCAATCGGTTGCATCTGTAAAAAATTTAACAATAAATTAATATAAAATACTTGCATTTAATAAAACACATGAAAAATTTACTTTTAAATAATAATTTTATTAAATATTTGGCATTATAATTTTATTTTAAAAAAATATATGCGATTCTATTTATAATATAATGTCAAAGAATCAGTGAATTTTTATCTGAAATCAACGAAAAATGACAAATATTGATGAAAAAATAGTCTCTAAAAACGTATGAGGTATGGCAATTAATAGATATTTTAATTTCATCCTATTCAGTAACTTTAAATTAATTTATTTATAGGGTAGGGGAGAAATAATTTTATACGGTATAAGAATATAGGTTCAAAAAATTTAATAGAAAAATGATTTTAATTAGTTTATCAGAAAACAATGTAATCTTAAACGGTTAAAAATTAATAAATTGACCAAAGAAGAGTTTAAAATATTATTTGACGGGCAATTTGATCGGATAAGGAACTACATCTATTACCGTTCAGGTGATAAAGAGTTGGCTACTGATATCGCACAAGATGTGTTCATGAAATTTTGGGAAAAGAATTTTGAGTACCATCCTCAGAAAAATGTTGGATTACTATACAAATTGGCATCTGATGAATTTATTTCCCGATATCGACATGATAAAGCTGCTGAAAATTATAAAGATTATATTCAGTTTAGATATAATGATGGAGAAATAAAACCGGACGAAGTGATGGAATATGAGCAACTTAAGGTTGAATATGAAAAAACTCTTGCTGAAATGACCGAGAAACAACGAACGGTGTTCTTATTAAACAGGCGCGATGGGTTTAAACAGATAGAAATTGCTGAACAATTGGGTATTAGTATTAAATCTGTTGAAAAACGGATGAGAAATGCTTTAAGTCTGTTAAGATTAAGATTGAATTATAATGGTTAATGCTTAAAAAGAGGAATGATGAAAAAAGATAATACTGAAAAAATTGATCGGTTGAATATAATTTCTGAAGTAGATTATCCACAATCAAAGCAGGAAATTTGGGATTTAATGGAAAGCAAATTAACCAACAGGGTAAACGATAATAATAAAGTTATAAAATTAAGCTTTAAGAAATGGGCTATAGCAGCTTCTGTAACCATTTTATTAGGACTTGGTTTATTTATCAGGTTTCACCAGGTTGAATATATTACTATTGCAGGAGAACAACTCGCTGTTGATTTACCCGATGGTTCAGTTGTTGATTTAAATGGTCAGTCAACAGTTAAATTTTATCCTTTGTGGTGGAAAGTTAATCGATCGCTGGAATTTGAAGGAGAAGGTTATTTCGAAGTAGAAAAGGGTAAGCGTTTTTCTGTGATTAGTAAAAATGGAATGACCTCAGTTTTGGGGACCAGTTTTAATATTTATTCCCGTGATGAAGAATATGAAGTAAATTGTTTAACCGGAAAAGTACAGGTAGAAGTTTTAGATGGATTACAAAAGATAATTTATCCGAATCAAAAAGCTGTATTAAATAATAATCAATTGGATGTATCTGAATCCAATGCTGCACGATCAACTGACTGGAAAAATAACACCTTTTATTTTACGTCTACTCCTGTAAAAAGGGTATTTCGGGAGATAGAAATTGCCTATAATATCAAAATTGATATGATTGACAATGATACAATTCCATATAGCGGGAGTTTTAAAAAACTTGAAAATATAGAAGATGTACTTAGTATAGTTTGTGTACCATTAAATCTTAAATTTGTAAAGCAACAATCAGGAGATTATGTAATAAAACATGATTAAACTTTGAAGCATCTACTATTATTAGTTATACTGTCGTTATACGTTTATACAAATTATGCCCAAACTATTCATCTTGATTACGAAGATGAGTCGCTCGATAAGATATTACTGGATATAAGGGACGAATACGGAATTGACCTGTCTTTTGGTAATAATCAGCTTTCTAAGTATAAAATCACGATACACAAGAATTTTTCCAATGTTTATGAAGCATTGGAATTTTTACTTTTAGAGAAACCTTTAGAACTTCAAAAGTTTGGTGATGTTTATATAATTAAACAGACAAAAGAAGTTGAAATTAAACAGTATATTTTATCAGCTTCAGTAATTGATAAAAATACGGGAGAACGTTTACCATTTGCCCATCTATTGGTAAACAATAATCCATTGATTGCCAATCAAAATGGGGATTTTTCAGTAAAATCAAAAACTGATTCTTTGTTTCAGGTCAAAATAAGTTACCTGGGATTTTATGTATGCGACACTAATTTAGTAGCTTCCGTTAATCACAAGTTGGCTTTGCGCCCCATTATTTATAAAATAGATGAAATAAAAGTTAGCTCCAGTCAAAGTGTGCATAAAACCGGGGATGGCGGTCAACCCGGATCAATACGGTTAAATACTTTTGTTACTAATTATTTGCCCGGAAACGGTGATCAGTCTGTATTTAATTTACTACGGTTGCAGCCGGGTATTCTTGCTGCCGGTGAGCAATCTGCAGATTTACTTATTTGGGGGAGTTATGAGGGACAAAGCAAGCTTATATTTGACGGTATCACCCTATTTAACATGAAAAATTATAACGATAATATAAGTACGATAAATCCTCTGGCTGTAAAAGATCTAAACGTTTTAAAAGGTGGATATAACATAGAATATAACGACAGGGTTGGCGGCGTTGTAGATGTAACAGGCAGGGAAGGGAACAGGCAGAAGTTTAATGCAATTTTAAATATTAATAACCAAACATTAAGTGGAGTGACTTCAGTGCCTCTTTTTAAGCATAAGGCTTCTCTTTTAATGGCTGTAAGACAAACTTATTATGAACTATATGACCCAAGCAGTATTACTTTAGGGGTAGGGAGAAATGAAAATTCGACTACCGACCGGGTATTATACCCTGATTATAATTTCAGGGATTTTAATACGAAACTATCGGGTGATTTAGGTACAAGTACAAGCTATCAGCTTAATTTTTTGCATGGTAAAGATGATTTTATTTATTCGCTTACTCTCGATGGTGTTCAATCCAATTTTATTTATGAAGATTCCGAACAAAATATTCAAAATGGATGGTCTGCACAGTTAAATCATAATTTTTCAAATGGGATTACCAGCCGTATTCGGATTTCCAGTTCGATGTTAACCAGGATGGTTGAGAATCATCAACAGGTTGGCGGAAATGGAGGCCCCTCTGATCCAAAAGGCCAGTCTACCACTAAAATTTATCAAACACTTATTTACGATCAAATTGAAAATCAAATTGAGGAGCAGGACATAGAGTTTGAAACTCAAATGCAGTTGGGGGAACAACATCATATTAAATATATTATGGGATTGAGTAACCAACTAACCCATTATGTTGAAGATTCGTTGGACATTAATGTACATCATTTTTCAAGCAATATTCATAGTATTAATTTAAGATTAAAGGATAATTGGGCAATTACGGAGAAGTTAAATGTTAATGTAGGATTGCTTTATGAACGAATTTTAAATTATAACAAAGATTTCTGGCAGCCCCGGATTAGTCTAAGCTACAAAATACATCAAAATTTTGATGTTAATATCGCATATGGCGTGTATAATCAATTTGTTACCCAGTTACCACATATTGATGATTTTGATAATATCAGGTATTTTTGGATGAATAGTGACTTTGAAGGTATTACTGTTCAGAAGGGAATCCATAAGGTAGTATCATTAAATTATCATAAAGAGAGATTAAAAATAAATGTTAACTTATTTCAAAAAAATACTTCAGGATTAACTCGTTACAATGATTATGATTACCATTCTACAGTTTATAATGGAGAAGGTATATCAAAAGGGGTAGATTTTTTGTGTAGTACAACCTTACAAAATTTTAATTTTTGGGTGGCATACACCTATAGCAAAACCCTTGAGCATTTTGATTATTTAAATTCTGATGAGTATGTCAGGGCATTGCATGATCAGCGCCATGAGCTAAAAGGTGCACTTATTTATCAACTGAAAAAATGGCATTTTTCGGCTAACTATGTTTATGGATCGGGCTTTCCGGAGTTAATTGATCCGGAAATTCTAAATGATTATCAGCGTTTGGATATGGCAATAAACAGATCGGTTCCATATAAAAAACTGAGCATGAATATGGGTTTTTCAATTATGAACGTGCTCAATCACCAGAATATTAAATACGATAATTTTTATCGGTTAGAAGATGAAGAAGGTGAAGTAACCCTGCATGCCCAGGCGATTCCTTTTACACCTACTCTCTATTTCAATTTGTCTTTTTGAAAAATTCATAGGAAAGTTTTATTTAATTGCATCCTTTTGATTGTTAGCGAATTGATGCGGTTTTTAATAAAATATTTTTAAAAAGGTAGGGGTAAAATTGAGCTATGCGGTGTAAGTGTAATTTCATTTAATATACACATAAAATACACTTTAATATGAAAAAATGTAGAATAAGAAACTCAATTGTGATTTTGAGTTTAATTATCGGATTTGCAAGTTGTGCAAAAGAAGACTCAGGTATTCTTGATCTAACAGCTTCTTCAGAAGCTGCGATTAATGAAGATAGCGATTTAAAATTAGCTACTCTTGCATTTATTGAAACGGATAGTCTCAATCAGGATGAAATAAATGGATTATTCTGGATGCGTGAGGAAGAAAAATTAGCGATGGATGTTTATGATCTATTTTATGATGAATATGGGTTGAAAATTTTTGATAATATTTCGAACAGTGAATTAACTCATACAGAAGCTGTTTTATCTCTTTTAGCATTTTATGGCTATGATGATCCTGCTTCTGCCACTCCAGGTGAATTTACGATTACAGAATTACAGCAATTATATGATGAACTGGTACTTATGGGAGCTACATCTCTAGTTGAAGCTTTAATGGCTGGTGCTTTAATTGAAGAAACTGATATTTTAGATTTACAAGAAGAAATAGCGCAAACGAGTAATTCAAATATCCTTTTAGTTTATGGGAAATTGTTAGCAGCATCAAAAAAGCATCTTGTATCGTTTGTAAAAAATCTTGAAAATTATGGAGTGACGTATACGCCTCAGAAATTAGAACTTTCTGTTTATGAAGAAATTCTTGCAACAACTGTTGTTGGTGGAAATGGTAGTCAATATGGAAGAAACAGATAATTTTGTTCTATAAAATTAGATAATTATAAAAATATAAAAACTCCGGTTGAAATTTCAACCGGAGTTTTTTTTGAAATAAAGTTTCAATTGATTTTAGTGTATTAATAATCAAATATTTATAAATAGACGCAAAAATTTCTTAAAAGGTAGGGGTAAGGTGAAGTAATGCGGTATGATTATGTGAACATTAATTATAGAAATTAAAAATTTAGGAGTTATGAAAACATTAATGAAAATTTTAGTAGCAGTTTTATTTGTAGTATTTGTATCAAATCCAATTTTTGCTCAAACTGAAGAAGTAGTAGTTATTACTGATGAGACAACAGTAGTTGATGATGGAACAACATGTGATGGTACTAATATTCAACTTCAATTACATGATGGTTCAGGTTCGGGATTACAAGGTTCAGGTAATGGAGTAATGTCTCAATTTAAAAATAATGGTGAAGAGTTTCAGGCAGCCTTCAAAGCAACTTTAACAGAGGAACAACTTGCTATTATCCAAAATCTTGAGATGACACGTGACGAGAAAAGAGAGGCTTTACAAGCAACATTTTCTGAAGCTCAACAGGAGTTGTATGAAAATCATATGGCAGAAGTTGCAGAAAGACAAGCATTGAGAAGTTCTAATGCATTAAGTGAAGAGCAAATGGGAACAGCAGTTAGAAATGGCTGGCAAAAAGGTAGAAACTAGTCATAAAATTTAAAGAGAGTTAATTGATAAAAGGATATCTCGACTCTATTCGATTTGACAATAAAGTGGTAAGTAAGGTCAGTTCGAGTAGGGTCGAGAATATTTTCGATGAAAAATAGATTTTTTGTAAGATTTTCATAATTAATAACAGTTAAAAAATGAAATCCTTTGTTTATATCACAATCGTTCTAGCATGGTTTTTTACAGCTTCTTCGTATAGTCAGGCTGATAAAATTGTTAATAACGTTTTAGACTCTGAAAGGGAAGACAAACTGGATTCTTTAATTAGCGACCTTTTTACGAATGATCCGGAACTACGAAATTTAGTTGAGGGCGGTAAACCACTGCAGATGCATTATGTGTATTACAGGAGTTCATTAAATACAAAAACCATCTTTTCGGGCAGGGAGATTGGCGAAGATCAAATAAATTTGGGAAATCAACTTTTTTATTTGAATGGAGCCGGATTTTATTTCGGGCTTTCAGGTGTTTGGTACAGCCAGCTCGATCCCGGATACCGTACAACTGTATTAATGGGAGGTTACAATAAAAGTTTAGTAAAATCTGATGCCCTCAGGGTTAGATTTTCTTATCAACGTTATATCTCACACATTACAGATCCTCTTTATGAACCTTTGTATAATCAAGGTATAAGTACAGGAATTACCTTAAAAAATGATAAGATAGGTATCCGGTTAGACGGTTCTTTGAATTTTGGTAGTTACGAAACCGGTAAAAATTTATCTGCCGATATTTATGGAAATATTATTTTGTATAAAAATGGATACAGAAAAAAAATACGTTTACGTCCAGAGGCTTCATTATCGTTTGGTGTAGATTACCAGGAATTTATGCTCGATGAAAGTATAATCGATCCTTATACAGGGATTGAGTACACCTCATATTATAAAGATGTATTTGGATTAATGAATATTCAATTCGATTTGCCATTGTATATCACATATAATAATTTTGATTTTCAACTTACTTACCAATATAATATCCCTCAAAATTTTGTTAATGATATTGAGTATCCAAACATTTCTGTAATTCAATTATCAGTCGGATATTTTTTTAAGTTGGGGAAGTAAGATTTTTGCCCCTTTAGTAAAATTATTTTTCGCAAAAAAGAGTTATAGGATCAACCGTGTTTTCTATTTACTAGTTATTTAGAATATCATAGATATCTTTAGGCGTTGTATTCTCTCTTGTAGAGATATCTCTTAATGTCTCTGTTTTGCTGGCACTAATATTATGTTCTTTTAATTTATTAATTAGATCAGAAACATCAATATTTAATTCATTAGCAACATCTTCTATTGTTATTTTCCCGTAACCTTTTCCCTGTCCATTTTGATTTCCACTTCCTTCAAGGTGTTCTTCATGTATTTCTGGTTCTTGGTGACCTGTTATTAGATTATAAAGGACCTGTGGGGAAACATTATATTGTTTACCTATATCTGCAAGGGTAACAGAAGTGTTTTCAATATTATAACCATTGTTTTCCAGTATGGAAACTATTTCTTCAACAGGTATTTCTAAAATTGAAGTTGCTAATTTATCCAGTGTATATGTTTCAGTATGTGGTACAGGAGGAGTAGCATCGTTTTTCTTTTCTTCCCAGCTCTGGGTTAGGTTTTCACCAAAATCTATTATTGTACTAAATGGAGGTATTAAAGTCCTGGTACCGATAAAAAATAATATAATAAATATAGTGCCGGTAGTTACTTCAGTTTTTCTGTTTAATCCTTTTTTAGATTTTAGAATTATGTAAGACCAAAATGCTTTCCAGTTAACCGTAAACAGGTGAAAAATGGATAGAATGGCAAAGGTAAATGAGAATATTATGTGCAATGCCTGCCATTCACTTTTTTTTAAACCCATTATGTTCCAATCAGACCAGTTTGCAATTCTCCCCGGAGGTGCCATAAAGAGTATTATTCCCGAAAAGAAAATGATAAAGAATGAAAAAAATAAGGAGATGCTAATAAAGACTTTCCATTTAAATTTTTGTTCCATTTCGATTAATATTAAAATAATACTTGCGAAGTTTTTTAATATATAAAATTAACAGAAGTACGTTTGAGAATAATTTAAATAAATATAAGAAATTGGCGCAAATATTCCTTATAAATAGTTATATAAAACAAACAGATTAGATTATCAATGTATTCGTATATTCTGTCAATTTAAGTATAAAAAGATAATAGATATTATATCTTTGGATCAATAAAAACCAATTTTAGAGAGATGAAAAACATTTTTAGATTAAAGTACAATTTACTTTTTGCTTTTACTTTGTTTTCCCTAACAGTTTTTTGGTCTTGTAAGAAAGAAGAGCCTGATAGTGATGAAACAGGTACAAAAGAAGAGGGGCTATCTGCTGAGGATAGCATAAATATTGGAATTTCAGAATGGATATATGATGTTATGGATGAGGTTTATTATTGGACTTCAGAAATGCCTGATTATTCCATTTTTACCAGTAAAACAGATCCAGAAAGTTTTTATTATGATGAACTAGTCTATAGCAATGAAGATAAATGGTCGTATATTACAGATGATTTTACTTCGTTAGAAGCAGAATTATCTGGGGTCCCAGTTTCAATGGGGTACTCTCCTGCGTTTGGACTTATTTCAGAAAATCAGGTAATTATAGTTGTAGAATTTGTTTATCCAAATTCTCCGGCTGCTGATGCTGGTATAGAAAGAGGCGATATAATTGTTAGTATTGATGGCCAATATATGGATACAACAAACTATTACGATTTGTATAGCCAAACATCTTATACAGTTGGATTAGGTTATCTCGAAGGCAATACAATTGGAGATTCAGGTGAGACTATCTCTATTACAGCAACAACGATTGCCGCAGATCCATTAGTTTATGATACTATATTTGAAGTTTCTGGTAAAAAAATAGGATATTTTGTGTACACCGAATTTGTAAGTGGAGATGACGATGAATACTTAGCTACTATTGATAATGTATTTAGCAATTTTACCACCGCAGGGGTTACCGATTTAATTGTTGATTTGAGATATAATGGTGGAGGAGAAATAACTGCTTCTACGTATTTGGCATCATCAATCGCCCCTTCGTCTGTTGCAAATGGTAGTAATGTATTTGTAACCTATGAGTATAACGATTTGTACCAATCATATTTTGAAGAATATCATTATGATGATAACTTAGAAACTAAGTTTCTGAATAAAGTAAATGATTTTGAAATTTCTTCTGTTAGTTTTTTGACAACTTCGGGAACTGCTTCTGCCAGTGAACTATTAATTACAGGACTAGATCCGTATATGGATGTTACTATAGTTGGAGAACCAACTTATGGTAAATATACAGGTATGTGGGTAATTTATGATACAGATCATGAACCTCGTGAGCACGATTGGTGCATTATGCCTGTAGTTATGAAATATGCAAACTCCCAGGGATACACAGATTTTCATGATGGATTAACTCCTGATTACGAAGTAACAGATTATTTATTAACTGCCAAAGCATTTGGTGATTTGGATGATGATTTACTTGCTACAGCTGTTGAACAGATTACAGGGGTATCCTTACGATCTGCAAAAGTTGATAAACGTGATAACACTATTCAATTCAATCAGGTATATAATAAAAAAGAAGATTACAAGAAAAATCTTTTTATGACACGTTCAGGTTTAAATTGATATAACAATCTATAAATTGCAGCGGGTTGAAAGTTGTTTCTATAAAACTGCTAATCAAGACCATAAGCATGAACCAAGGACAAATGACGAACTCAGCAAAGTTAATATTTCTTCACCCATTTGGGTGAAGTTTTCTCTGTGAGACCTCACCACACACAGCACATAGCCGTCAGGATAAGATGTTAAAGAGCACACTCTAATCTTGCAAAGCTGGAATTTTTTCCCTTTCTTTCAAGAGAGGGAGAGATTGAGTCAGAGACTCAATCAGGGAGAGTAAATATTGAATTAATATAGAATAGAAGTAAATCTTTTTTTTCTAAAACAGTTTGTGATTTTTGCTTGGAAATAACCATGGATAAATTTAATTAAATGGTATAATTATTCCTTTTTAGTAATTATATAGCTAAATCTAAGGGTTACATAATAAACATGTGCAATCATCTATGCAAATGTCCATTCTGTCGATTTTAGTTTATCATACAATAAAATATAAATATCCTTGTATCGATAAGAACTATTTTTTGGAGAGATGAAAAACATTTTTGTATTTAATTTTATATTAAAGTATAGTTTACTTTTCGTTTTTACTTTAATATCCTCTGCATTTTTTTTGTCATGTGAGGAGGAAAATTCTGTTAATGATGAAACAGGAACAGAAGAAGAGGGGCTATCTGCTGAGGATAGCACAAATATTGGAATTTCAGAATGGATATATGAGGTTATGGATGAGGTTTATTATTGGACTTCAGAAATGCCTGATTATACGGATTTTTCCAGTAAAACAGATCCTGAAAGTTTTTATTATGATGAATTGGTTTACGATGAAGAAGATAAATGGTCATATATTACAGATGACTTTACCTCATTAGAAGCAGAATTATCGGGTGTACCTGTATCAATGGGATATTCTCCCATGTTTGGTCTAATTTCAGAAAACCAGGTTATCATTATTGTAGAATTTGTATATCCCGATTCCCCTGCAGAAACGGCCGGTTTAAAAAGAGGGGATATTATTCTTACCATTGATGGCGAATATATGGATACCACTAACTATTATGATTTATATAGCCAAACGAGTTATACCGTTGGGTTGGGATATTTAAATAATAGTTCTATTCTAAGTTCAGGTGAAACTATTTCTATGACAGCTACAACGATTGCTGCAGATCCATTAATTTATGATACTATATTCGAAGTCTCGGGTAAAAAAATAGGATATTTTGTTTACACTGAATTTGTAAGTGGAGATAACGATGAATACTTAGAATCAATTGATAATGTATTTAGCAATTTTACCACTGCAGGGGTTACCGATTTAATTGTTGATTTACGCTATAATGGAGGAGGTGAAATAGATGCTTCTACCTATCTGGCTTCATCAATCGCTCCTGCCTCTGTTGCTAATGGAAGCAATGTATTTGTTACGTATGAATATAATGATTTGTATCAATCATATTTTGAATATTATCATTATGATGACTACCTGGAAACGAAATTTTTAAATAAAGTAAATGATTTTGAAATTTCTTCTGTTAGTTTTTTAACAACCTCCGGGACAGCTTCTGCAAGTGAGCTTTTAATTACCGGACTTGATCCTTATATGGATGTTACTATAGTTGGAGAACCAACTTATGGTAAATATACAGGGATGTGGGTAATTTATGATACAGATCATGAACCTCGTGAGCATGATTGGTGCCTTTTGCCTGTAGTTATGAAATATGCAAACTCTGAAGGATATACCGACTTTGATGATGGATTGACCCCTGATTATGAAGTAACAGATTATATGTTGTACGCCGTACCGTTTGGAGATATTGAAGATGATTTGCTGGCTACGGCAATAGAACAAATCTCTGGAGCATCCATACGTTCAGCAAAAATCGATAAACGAGATTACAGTATTCAGTTGGATCAAATACTTAACAAAAAAGAAGATTTTAGAAGAAATCTTTATGTACCACGCTCAACATCTTTAAACTTTTAAGGATAATTATTAAAAAAATTAAAATGTTGAGAACAGATTTATAGGAGACTATTAAACTTGAAGAGATATGGAAGCTATAGATAATGAATTTTTAAATATTATATAAATGATTAAAAAATTTTTAAATTTTTCGTGACTTTTTCATATAAATCCATCTGTTATTGAATTATTTAGTAGCAGATGGGTTATTAATTAAAACTAGTATTATGACACTGCATTTTAAAAGATTGAATCTTATCGGATTCTGTATTGTTGGTTTTTTAACAACCAGCAATGCCCAGAATGAAAAAGTGTGGACATTGGACGATTGTATCCAATACGCTTTTTCAAAAAATATCCAAATTCAACAAGCAGGTTTATCAGAGCAGCAAAGCCAGTTGTATCTCAACCAGGCTAAGGCTGCGCGGTTACCTTCGTTGAGTGCGGGTATTAGTAATAGTTTTGGTTGGGATAACAGCCAAAATACTGTGACGAATGAATCTTCGAATTTGAAAAGCTCTAGTAGCACGTCGTATTCATTGAGTTCTAGTGTACAGTTGTTCAATGGTATGAAATTGAACAACCAGTTAAAACAGGCAAATTTGGATTTGCTGGGGAATCAGTTCTATTCTGAACAGGTTAGAGAATCGGTTGAACTTAATATTCTGGATGCATACCTCCAAGTGTTGTATGCAATTGAGAATGTTACGAATTCTGCGAAACAGGTAGAATCAACCCAGGAGGAACTTGACTTGGCAAAAGAACGTATGGATCTTGGCATTATTTCTAAATCTGATTATTTACAGATTAAGTCTCAATTGGCAAGTGAAAAGCTTACTTTAGTAAATGCCGAGGGTAATGTCAGGCTGACAAAGCTTACTCTTATGCAATTAATGGAATTGCCGGTCACAGATACTTTTGCTATCTCAATTCCTGAGATGGATAATTTATTAAATCCAAAAGAAGAGAACTTATCTTCTACTAACGTTTACCAACAAGCGTTAAGTATTAAACCTCAGATTAAGCAGGCAGAATTGAATACGCAAAGTGCAGAACTTGACATAAAAATTGCTAAAGCTGCATTAATGCCTAGTTTATCTATGAGTGCTGGTATTGGAACAAATTATTTAAGCACAAAGGATCAAACCTATTTTGGTCAACTTGGAGACGGAGTTAGCCCTTCGCTTGGTTTATCACTTTCTATACCCATTTATCAAAAGAAACAGGCAAAAACCAGTATTGGTATTGCTGAAATAGGGGTTGATCAGGCTCAGCTTAGTGAAATTGAAACTAAGAATGAGTTAAGAAAAAATGTCGAACAAGCTATAATTAATGTGGAAACAGCGAAACAAGAATTTGAAGCAAGTACAGAAGACTATGAAGTTACCCTCGAATCATTCGAAGTAGCTTCAGAGAAATTCAAACAAGGAATGATGAATTCCGTGGATTTTCTGTATGAAAAAACAAATTTAATTGTTTCTGAGAGTTCGTTGCTTCAATCAAAATATAACTTAATTTTTAGCAATAAAGTAGTTGATTTTTATAAAGGGGAAAGAATTAAACTATAATGTCCAAAAAATAATAAAATGAAAAAGAAATATATATATATAATAATTGCACTGGTAGTTTTAGCAGTGGTATTTGTATTTTTTAAACCGTTTGGGAAAAATGAACAAAAAATTGAAATAAGTACAGAAAAAGTTTCAAGAGGGGGGATTAATGAGATTATTACGGCAACAGGTACTCTGGAAGCATTGGAAACCGTAGAAGTTGGTACCCAGGTTTCAGGTATTGTTGAATCTGTTTTTGTTGATTATAACTCAGTTGTTAAAAAAGGTCAACTTTTAGCAAAAATTGATGAAACCCCATTAATTGCTACATTAGAGCAAAGCTTGTCAACAGTAGAAAGTGCAGAAGCCCAGGTTGAATATCAAAAATCAGAATACGAGCGTTACAAAGCAATGGCCGAGAAGAAATTAATTGCACAGGCAGATTATGACTTGGTAGTATATAATTATAAAACAGCTGTAGCTTCTTTGAAAAACGCAAAATTAGCGTATCAGAAAAATAAAATTAACCTGGAATATGCTTCGATTTATTCACCTATTGATGGTGTAATATTGGGCCGTGAAGTAGACGAAGGACAAACTGTAGCTGCAAGTTTCAGCACACCAACAATGTTTACCATTGCAAACGATCTTACTCAGATGCAGGTTGAGGCTGATGTTGATGAAGCAGATATAGGAAGATTAGCACAAGGACAAAGAGTAGAGTTTACTGTTGATGCATTCCCTGATTTAAAGTTCGAAGGAACTGTAACTGAGATACGTTATCAACCGGTAGAAACGTCTAATGTAATTACATATACAGTTGTAATTGATGCTCCTAACCCAGATAAAAAGTTACTTCCGGGGATGACAGCCAGTGTATCTTTCTATGTTACTGAAAAGAAAAATATTTTATTGGTTGCTGCAAAAGCATTGGATCTTAATCCGGATCCATCATTGTTAATGGCGTATAAAGAGAAACATCCTGAGATTAATTTGGTAATGGGCCCTGCAGGAGCAGAAGGAGGAAGACCTCAGCCACCAGCAGGAGGAGAAATGGGAGGCGATTTTCCAAACCCGGCTGATATGCAAAATCAATCAGATGGAGAGGGAACTTCAAAAATGGTATTGTTAAAAGAAGATAATACAATCAAAACCCAACTGGTTAAGGTGGGTGAAACAAACGAATTGTATTATGAAGTTTTGGATGGACTTAAAGATGGTGATGAAGTAATTGTATCTGTGGAAGCAACTGGAGGTAATAATGCTTCTAAAGCGTCAACTGCTACTGGAAGTCCGTTTATGCCAGGTGGAGGCAGACCAGGTGGACCTCCAAGATAATGAGTAGAAAGGTAATCTAAAAAAGTTATTATGTCTGAGAAAAAATCAATAATAAAAGTAGAAAGTCTTAAAAAGGATTTTCATCTCGAAGAGATTACAGTTCATGCATTAAGAGGAATAGATCTTGATATAAAAGAAGGTGAATTTGTAGCGATAATGGGGACCAGTGGTTCAGGAAAATCTACGATGTTGAATGTATTGGGTTGTTTGGATGTGCCTTCCAGCGGTAAATATTTTTTAGATGGTGTAGATATTGGACTGCTAAATAAAAATGAACTTGCTGAGTTACGTAATAATAAACTGGGGTTTGTTTTTCAATCATATAATTTATTGCCAAGAACTACTGCCCTGGAGAATGTTGAATTACCTTTATTTTATAATTCAAGGGTAAAATCAAAAGAGAGAAGGGAAAGAGCTATTCATGCATTGGAATCTGTTGGCTTATCGGATAGAATGTATCATTTGCCAAATCAGTTATCTGGCGGGCAACAACAACGTGTTGCTATCGCACGTTCATTGGTTAATGATCCGGTTGTTATTTTAGCTGACGAAGCTACAGGTAACCTCGATACAAGAACATCATATGAGATTTTGGCATTGTTCCAGGAATTAAATGAAAAGGGTAAAACAATAGTGTTTGTTACCCACGAAGATGATGTTTCCCGATGTATGACAAGGAATGTTGTGTTCCGTGATGGGCATATAATTAAAAAGGTTCCTGTAACCAACAGGCTAATTGCTTCTGAAGCATTAAAAGCTTTGCCAGTTGAGGAATTTGATGATTAAAACAATATAAAGGTTACGTTGCAATCCATAGAATATAATTTTTCTATGGGTTGGAAACATAACTGTTAAAAAAATAAACAGATGAATTACGCAAATACATTAAAGATTTCTGTAAATGCCTTGAAAAGAAATAAATTTAGGGCGTTCCTGACGATGTTGGGAATTATAATCGGTGTCGGATCTGTTATTGTTATGTTAGCTATCGGACAAGGTTCTAAACAAAGTATTAGGGAAGAGATGTCCGGGATGGGTACAAATCTTGTTTTTGTTATGCCAGGGGGAGATTTTAGAGGCGGTGTTAGAGGTGCCCGTGATGATGCTCAATCATTGGAAATGACAGATGTTGAGGCCATAAGAACTCACTGTGACGCTGTTAGTGCTATCTCTCCACAGGTTAATTCAAGTGGACAGGTGGTGTACGGTAATCAAAACTGGCCAACCTCAATTTATGGGGTAAATGCTGATTATTTAAGCATAAGAAAATATGAATTAAAATCGGGCCGGATATTTACCGATCAAGAGGTTAAAACCTTTGCAAAGGTTTGTATCCTTGGTCAAACCGTGGTAGAAAACCTTTTTGGGGAAGAGGAGCCAATAGGACAGTCCATTCGATTTAATAGCATACCATTTAAAATTATTGGAGTTTTGGAAGAAAAAGGGGAGAGTGGCATGGGCCAGGATCAGGATGACATTATGTTGACCCCTTATACTACCGTTCAAAAGAGAATTTTATCCATTACGTACATTAATTCTATTAGTGCATCCGCAGCTTCAGAAGAGTTAAATGATGCGGCTATTGAACAAATAACTGAAACGTTGAGACGGACTCATAAATTAAAAGATGGAGACGATGATGATTTTCATGTAAGATCCCAGTCTGAGCTCGTGGAAACGTTTAGTTCTGTAAGTGATATGATGACCATCCTTTTGGGTGCAATTGCAGGTATATCACTTTTAGTTGGAGGTATTGGTATTATGAATATTATGTTTGTTTCTGTAACGGAAAGGACAAAAGAAATTGGTTTACGTCTGTCTGTTGGAGGAAAAGAAAGTGATATCATGATGCAGTTCTTAATAGAATCAATTTTATTAAGTGTTACAGGAGGTATTGTCGGAATCCTTTTAGGTTTTTTGACAGGAAAAATACTATCAGCTATTGTTGGATGGGCAGTAGTAATTATGTGGCCGGCTGTTTTTCTGTCTTTTGCTGTTTGTACAGCTATTGGTGTGTTCTTTGGTTATTATCCTGCTAAAAAAGCAGCGAATTTAAATCCAATAGATGCATTACGTTATGAGTAGCGATCACTCGCCTTATATATAATGATTTTTCAGCTCTCTATTTTTAATTGCCCCGCTTCTATTTTGGAAGCGGGGTTTTCTTTGTCTATTTTTTGAATGAGACTATTCCTTACAAATTTTTTAATTACGCTTCGGCGTACTCAATAAAGCTAAAGTTCGTTCGCTCTAAGATATCTGCATAAAGTTCTCCGGATTCTTTCGCTTCATCATCGCCTTCTTCGTAATGCCAGTTTATATGTATCTCGCCAATTTTTGGGTTTTTCTCCATTTTATCAAAAAGATCATACAACATTTTAGATACTGCTGTATTGTAGTAATACAGGTTAACATCCAGTATAAATCTGTTTGTTTCACAAGACTCTGTCCATTCTAATAATGGTTGAAATAATTTTTTTGCATCCTCAGGTATCATCCTGCCTTCAATCTTACTAACGCTTTTTTCACTTAAAAAAACTGTAGGGCTGCTAAATGTTGCTTCGATGATTAAATTATCCATATCCAAGTGATTTATATCATTCTTATTATAACCATAGTTACGGAGCCGTATAAAATTTGATATATTCTATTGATGAATTGAACCTTTTAATTGATGGATTTAATTTTTTTAAAGGTTATATACAAAGAAAGCTATCTAACAGGTATAAATTTGTTTAAATTAAAAAAGCTTTTCTATGCCTTTATACTACTATAAGAAGTGGTTAAGGAGGACTTGGTTTATTCTATGTAAAAGGAAATTATTTTTGTTTCATATAAATTAATTAAAACAGTCTCTTAATTTTGCTTGCAATGTTTATATATTTTTAGGGCAATTGAACAACAATTCAATGAACGATTACGTATAAGCTAAGTCAATATCCTATTTAACTAGAAATTTTATTTATTATGAAACCAAAACTTTTTACCACCTTAATTTGCATTGTGAATTTTTTTGTATTCAGTTCTCAAAAGTCTCAAGCGCAAAGCGGAAATATTATTCCTGTTTCCAATAGTCAGTCTAAATTTGTGAAAGCATACGAATTAGTTTTAGATGCTTCTGCAAATAATTACCGGTCTAATGGTAGCCTGCTAGATAAAAATTTGTTCCCGGCATATGGGGAACAATCTATCTATTGGGTAACCGGTGGGGAGAATAAAGGGAATTTTATTTTTCCTGATTCTATTCCCGATGAATATAGTTATCTTGTAAATGAGACTTATTCAAATTACAATTGGCAGGATCAACAACACTTAGCGGTTACGTATCAAGGCAAAAAAAATTCAATAGCAATATTTAAAAGCAAATACGAAGCTGACGGCAATACCTTAAACTGGGAAGCTCTATATTTTCAGGGTTTATTCGAATCTTATTTTTTTAGCGATGTGTTTTATTTTGTAAATGAAGATTCTTTAACTTCTAAAGGATTTGAGGATAATACAGAGTTATTGATTATTCCGGCGTTCACTGTAAAAGACGATGATTATACCTATTATATAGATAGTATTTTTTCACTGGGAAATGATTTGACTACACCTATTAAGTATTTCTTAAGCCAGGGAGGGAAAATCTATACAGAAGGAAATGCCGCTTATATGATAGAAAAGTTTGGTTTTCTTGAGAGTGGGTCTATTGATTTTTCTGATCCGTATACCCGGGATAATGACATTTTTGAAATTTCTATTGATGATAGCCAGCATCCGGTTTCATTTGCTGCTGATCCAAATTCTAATTCAGTATATAGCAATGCCATTCCAAATGTTACTTCTCAACAAATCAATAAAATTGTTTCTTTATCAGAAGAACAGCAGCCTGTGATTTTTACAGTTTCTGGCGAACATAGTAACAACGGATTAATTCTATGTAATTTAGGGCTTACCACGGTAAACGGAATTGCCGGGTTGGAAAGTGGAAGCAGGCAATTACAATGGACGATTAACAGCATTCTCACAGCTTTCACCTCTCCGGTTGATGTGACAAGATCTGCCCGAAATGAGATTTTAGGAACTTATCCGGTTGGAGATAATGCAATTTCTTATGATCGTGTTGATACTTTCAATGTAGAATTGCTTGTCAGAAACCTTAGCGATGAGGCTATAAATAGCATTACTATTAAAGAAAACATCACGCCTTATTTTACTTTTCTTGATGTTGTTTCCGGCGATTCTTATACGATAAATGGAAATACCCTTACATTTAACAGTGTTTCAATGCCTTCGCAGACAGAGAAAAAAATTGTATTCCGATTAACGACTCCATTACCCGATAGTGAATTGTACGAAGATGTTGATACCTATATAAAAGAAGATACTTACATACCTGCATCAAAAAGTGAAATTTCTTTTGTTTATGATAATATAAAATACAGTCCTTCAAAAGAAAAGGACTATGCAGACTTAATGTTTTCTTCCAGGATTTTTGCGGATGCCGATGTAAACTGGAAAAATTTCTTAGGACTCGAGTACCAGCCTTTCAAAGTTTTTATGATAATGGAAAACAAATCCCGTTCGGCTGCTGAGAATGTTGTTTATACACAATATATTCCTAAAGATGTCCCATTTTATTGGGTCGATCAATCAATCAACATACCCATACTAAAAACGCCGGGCGGTAAATTTGTAGATGTACTCAAGGGTAGTAATGATGAGTCAAATCCCGATTTTGATATGGATAGCGACGGTCATCCGGATGTTTGGCTGGATACAACTACTATTTATCCAAAAGGATACACCCTTATTGAAGAAGAAGTATATTGGGCAAATCCATGGAACCACCTTCGATCCGATGAAGAGAGTTTTGTTTTTGAAGATATTGATCACGATGGACTTGTTGCTGAAGATACAGATGGTGATGGCATCGTTGATGTTGAAGAACCCGGTGACAAAATACGCGTATGGAAGGTTACCTGGGACGTAGGGGCCATGGCCGGTTACGAATATTACGATCCGTATTGTAGCTACGAAATATGGGTTGATCCACCAGATCTTGTACCTCTTTCAGCAGGTGTCGGATATGCCTACGATTCTTTACAGGTTGATTATCCCGGTATGTTTTATCCAAATACGCCCGATATAGAAACTGCCGATTTAAGCGATACTACCTGGACACATTGGATGATGCGGGATGATGATGGAAATATTGTCTGGAAACAATTGGTCGATCAAAAAATAAATAACTACGAAGGTTTTACTTTTGTTGATACTTCGGAATACCAGTTATTGCCTACAGATACAGTATTGGGAACAGTTCCCCAGCCTTGTCGCGAATTTATCGCAGTCCTTTCAATGGGAGGTGAAGAAATTGATATGCGTAACCCAACACCTACGCAATCTTTATATTCAAAGGTTGATTATGAGACGATTTTTGAAGAAGAGCGTGTTACGCCTATAAGGACAACTTACACATATTATGCCCCGCTACCCAATCCGCTTCAGTTTGAATATCTATCAAACAATTATCAGATTATTGACTCGACAGGAAGCACCGTTGAAGATCTTCCGGAATGGGGGAATGCCCATTTGATTTTCGATATGGATGCTTCCACAGAATACTCATATTATTGGATACGAAACGTTGGATATGATGTGGATTATAACGATCCTTCCGAATCTCAGGAAGGAGTTGAGGAACTAGGTGATGGAGTATTTGGTTATTTTATTTATGAAATACCTAAAGGGCTTGGAGGATACAAGATTACCCTGCCAAAAAATAAAGATGGATCCTTTAATATCGATTCTATTGTTAAGATTGATGATAAGTCATTTAGCAAATGGATTGATAATCCCAATACGTGGAATGAAGTTGAAATCTGGGAAACAGCATTCAGTTACCAGGTCTATATCCCACAATTGTTAATTCCACCGGCACTTGATGATGATAACTTTGACGGTATCGATGATTGGATTGATGATCGTGGGGATCGTTTTGAATCAAATACAGGTTATCTAAACGATGCTTTTATGCTTGGAGATGGGCAGGATTACGAGAATAAACCCGATGTTCCATTTACAGATGAGGGCATGGCTGGTTATGTAGATTCTGGTTGGGACATTGGCGCTGATGGAGAACCTGGCGACGATTGGTTCGAAAAACTTGGAAAAACGCATATCCAGATTCATGCTGAATATGAGGGTAAAGGCCGTGAAGGGGCTGTAGAAATCAGCAAAGGCGGTACGCTCGTTGTTGAAGAGATCTTTGGAGGTTCTCCCTGGGTAATTTTCTCGCATGTTATGTCAGGTTTTGCAAAAGGTGTTGATATCGAAATCACTTCTGAAGTAAGCCCTTCTCTGGTTAAATTTGGTATTGATACAGTATGTATAAAACATACCATTGAAGATATAAATGAGCCTCATAATTTTGATATCAATTTTGATCCGTATCATATTTCCTATGGATATAGCGAAGCTACCATTACTACTTATGTTGGGGCAAAAGATCCGTGCAGTTTGATTGATCCTGTAATCTCAATGCCGGCTATTCTCGATCCTGAATACGATCATCACCAGGTAACGCTTGTTCCGCTTGCTGATCCTGAGAATGAAGATTTGACAAATTACCCGAAACAAGTAGAAGGTACTTTGCTCGAAGTCAGGATTGAGGTGATGAATGGCACCGATGACAATTGGATAAATACTTCAGTGAATCCGGTTATTCCGATGGAGCTTGGTAACACAAAACTTGAGATGAGTTATGTGGCTTATCCTCGTCCATTAGTTCCTTCGCATGTAGAAGGAGATGAAATTATTCCGGGAGATCAGCCAGGTACATTTACTACGGGTTGGCGTTTTAATCAGCCGGAAGGAGAGGTGCTTGTAAAAATGGGTGATACACTTAACCTGTTGCAACCCACACGCAGGGCGTACTTTGTATTCCTGTTTAATATTGATGCTTCCCTTGAAAAAGGTATTTATGAAATTCCATTCACTATCAGTGGAGAAAAAAGATATTATACGGGTGAAAATCATGGAGAGGTTAGTTACGCTATACCAGATGCCAAATTCAGTATTGTTGATAAAGATGAAAACGGGATAGTACAGGATTTTGAAAAAATAATTTTAGAACAGACGTCATTAAGTAATTTAAAGGTTAACCTAACAAGTAATTTTACCGGACTTGGTTCGGCAAAATGGACAGTAAATGATGTGGAAGGTGAAGATTTTGATAATCTTGAGAATGAACTGAGTGTAAGTGGTTCAGAAATCATCGATCTATCTGATTTTTCTGAATTCCCCTCAAAAGACACAACCAAACTTTATATCTTACAACGAGGAATTATTGATAGTTATAACACAACAGCAGAAAAATTGGTAATTACAAATGGTCAGGAGTTGTACTATAATTATCCTCCCGAAGGCGATATGGTTGTCACTTCAAATAAACTTGTTGTGACTCCGGTAGGACCAAAGATTAAAATTACAAATAAAATGTATCGTGTTAATGGTATCCTTGTAAGCGATACAATTCAATATGAATCAAATGAGGATTTGTTCGCAGAAACGCTGCTGCAAGTAAAAAATTATGGTACAGATGTTTCAGCGAACACGGTTATTACCATTTACCCGGGAGAATATTACACTGTTCTGGAAGACAGCCTGCCTGCAAATTGTACGTATCAGGATGGATTGTTAAAAATCTCAATAGGAACCATCATTCCTGGTGAGAAAAAAGAACAAATTTTACCATTCCTCATTAGTGCAGATATTCCGCAGGAAGTAGATATTGAAACCGTTATTGCCATGTCTGATATTGATTATGAAGGAACAGCGATTGATGCATCCTTCCATTTTACGGATCCAAAAGAAGTAACATTGGATTTGTATGATTTCGAATCGATTGAAATCAGTTATTCGGATAGTTCTGCGAATTCTGTTACTGTAACAGCAACAGCACACAACCGGGGTATAACTGCAACCGACGTTTGGTTCAGGATTTATCCTTCTGTTGGCGAGGATGGTGCCCTTGAAATGCAGATTGCAGAGATTAAAATTGATACATTTAAAACAGGGGATAAAATAACAATCACAGGTACGTATGATTTACCGGAAACTGATAAACCGATTAGTTTTGTTGCAATCGTAGATGACAGCAAGTCTTACCACGAATGGATAGAAATAAATAATTCATTAAGAGTAACTTTTGGAGTTTCAACGGGAATAGATGATCTATATGGTAATCAAAAAGAGGTTGAAATGTACCCCAATCCATTTAGCGATGAATTGTTTGTAAGCTACTACAATGAAAATGATTTGGAAAATGTCAACATAAGAGTTTATGATCTTCAGGGAAGGTTGCAAAAGGTTGTTGAGGATTGTCCAATGGGTTCAGGTCATCATGTTTTGAGATTGAATATGGATGAATTAAAAACGGGTGTTTATCTCTATGAAATAACCGGGCAATCATCTTCGTTTGGAAATATAGTTATTGCAAAACGTAAAATGATAAAACAATAATTGTTCATTCAAGATAATGAGAATGTCCACAAAGTAGCTCCAACAGGTCTATCGACTCTGTCAGGTTTCAGCAATCTACTGATTTATAACCTGTCAGAGTCCGAAGAACCTGACAGAGTTTAAAATCAAATGATTCTTTTAGACACTCTCGTAAACGACCCCTGTTATGCTCAGAAATAAACTTTTTATATTCTTACTTATATTAATTTCATTAGAACAAAGCTTCGGACAAGCTTTATTTTTAGTCCCCGATACTGTCTGTATTGATGATTCGGTGGTGATAGAAAATCAATCAAGGGAAGCGAATACTTATTACTGGAATTTTTGTTCAGGGAATCTGGCCTACAATCCTGAAGCTGAAAACCTGGGAAATCAGGGAACATTAGATGGACCGGCTTTTATTGATTTTGCTGATGACGGAACCGGGTATTTTGCTTTGATTACCAATCATAATTCTGCAACAATTACCCGCTATTCGTATGGAGAAAATTTTTTATCCGATCCTTCATCACAAAATCTGGGAAATTTTGGAGGGATGATCCCACAACATGTACAGGGAATTCAAATTGTAAATGATGATGATAACTGGTATGCATTTATTGTTGGAGGTCAACGCGATGAATCGAGGCTTGTCAGGTTGGATTTTGGATCAACACTTTCAAATAATCCAACAGCACATGTTTTTCAAAACATTGCGTCTCTGGATTATCCTGCTGATTTGTTTATTGTCAGTGAAAGTGGCAACTGGTATGGATTTACAGTTAATCTGAACACAAATTCTATTACACGATTCGATTTTGGGACTAATATTGAAAATACACCAACCGATACAAATCTGGGAAATATTGGTGGATTAGAAAGGCCAACAGGTATTTTTCCTATAAAGTATAATGGTAATTGGTACATTTTTGTTTCCAATTATGAAGGGGATCATATTACACGTCTTGATTTTGGAGCTTCAATAACGGGGACACCAACCGGAACCGACATTGGTAATCCGGACTATTTGTCCTATCCTTTTGATATGACTATCATACGGGATTGTGAGCGGATTTATGGTTTTGTCCTGAATCGTTTTGGTGATATTATCAGGATGGAATTTGATCAGGGTATTGAATCAGAGCCGGAGTTTATTTCATTGGGACAGAATAGTAATCTTTATAATCCGCATGGAATATCCGATGTTTTTCGTGTTGGCGATACATTATATACTTTTGTTGCCAACATCGATAATTCAACAATAACTCAGCTTTATTTTCCGGGTTGTGACAATGCCATCCCTGCATCTTCAACAGAAAAAGATCCTCCTACAGTTATCTATAACCAACCCGGAATTTATAACATCTCATTGGTGATTGATGAAAGCACTGCAGATCAGGAAAATTACTGTCGTGATATCGTAGTATTGGAAGCCCCCCAGCTGGAACTGGGGAATGATACATCTTTAACACCAGGCACTTCCATTGAGATTGGCCCTGAAGATGATTATACAGAATATGAATGGTCTACCGGGGGATCTTCACAAACTATCTCAGTAGATAAAGCTGGAATTTATACGTTAAGGGTAACCAATGAATTTGGTTGTACGGCAGAAGATGAGATTGAGGTTATTCTTGATATTGGAGTCCCTAATTTTTTTACTCCCAATGGTGATGGTTATAATGATACCTGGGAAATCCCTTTTCTCAGATCAGCACCGGAAGCATTCATCCAGGTATTTGACAGATTTGGAAATTCCGTAGCATCATTCCGTTATGGGGAGGGCCCCTGGGATGGAACAACTAACGGGGAACCAGCCAGTGCAGATACCTATTGGTATATTATCGAAACAGATTCATCTTCCAAACCTTTTAAAGGTTCTGTAACCATAAAAAGATAAAGATTGATGATTACCAATACTATCTTCAATAAAAAAATATTTGGGGGACAGAAATTTGGGATTAGGCATAAGTATAAAGTGTCTTTAGTAAAAATTGGAGTATTATTTATCGTTTCAATTATTTTTTATCAAAATGTATTTTCACAAGAATTCCCGGTCTATCAAAAATATATTTTACATCCTGCAGTAATAAATCCGGCGGTGATTGGTAGTGGAGATTGTTCTGTTTTTAAATTATGCGACAGGCATCAGTGGTTGGGAATAAAGAATGCTCCCAATACCCAATTGTTTTGTGCCGAAACAACGATTAAAAATGAAAAAACCAGATGGCATGGATTGGGGACACATATTTATTACGATGCAAATGGAGCAAATAAGCAGTTGGGATTAAATTTTGGATATTCATTCCATTTTTTTGTAAGTAGGGAGCATGATATAAAACTGGGAATGGGACTTTTGGCTAGTGTCAATCAAATAACTATTGACGAGAGGGATTTTTCTCCGGTTTATGATCCCATTGTTACCTATTCAATAGAAAGAGAGATAGTCCCAAATGCAAATACAGGTATTTTTCTGTACAACGACAATTTTTTTGCAGGATTATCAGCTGTGCAATTGTTACCAACAACATCAGCTTTTAATACTTACAAAAATCAAACAGGTTATTTTTTTCATACTGGATTTCTGGCAGGAAATTCCAGGGGAAAGATGATGTATTTACCATCTCTATTATTTAAAATGAATAACCAACAGGAGAAACAGATTGATTTTAATACAAAATTTATTTATCGAAATGATTATTGGGTACAGATTTCTTATCGACATGTCTTAAATAATTTACCGGGAACTCCCAATTCAATATTAACATATATCGGGTTGAATTACAATTCGTTTTCATTTGCCTACGGTTTTGATATCGGATTAACAAATATCCAGCGCTATAATTTTGGGAGCCATGAATTTATGATTGGATATAAGATTTGTAGAGAAAAATTTCTCTGCCCGGTCTATCGATAAATACTCAAACGCAAAAAATTCTTCTATAAATCTGTTTTATAACTCTTTAGAATTACGATATAGATAGGCACTGAGTAAGGTCTTAATAATTTTTAGCTTAGCGTTTCTTCGTGTTCTTCGCGGTTAAATTCTTAATTGCATTTCTTTATCGAGACAGATAAGAATTAGAAAAAGAAAACTGTAATATATAGTTTGGATCAATAAATTTATATAATTTCAACATCTGTGATTACAAAAGATAAGCGTTGAATCATTTAGTTATTTTAAAAAACGTTTATTTTTATGCTCATTTTTATAATTTGAAAACGATTAGATTAATTAATGGAGAACGTTAGAGAGAATATTTTTCCTGATGAGGGAATACTACCAAGGAGTGTTAAAGAAAAATTTTTAAAACAAAACTCACGCGTTATTTGGTTTACTGGATTGTCCGGAGCTGGAAAAACAACTATTTCAAAAATTTTAGAAAGAGAATTATTTAAGATGGGATTTTTCTGTCAAATATTGGATGGAGATAATATTCGTTCAGGAATAAATAATAATCTTGATTTTACGGAAGAGGGTAGACAAGAAAATATCCGAAGAATAGCAGAAGTTTCTAAGTTATATCTTAATTCAGGTATTATTACAATAAACAGTTTTATTACCCCAACAAAAGAATTAAGGGATATTCCCAGAAGCATTATCGGTAAACCCGATCTAATAGAAGTATACATTAATGCTTCTCTTGAAACGTGTGAAGAAAGGGATACAAAGGGGCTTTATAAAAAGGCCAGAGAAGGTAAGATTAAAAATTTTACCGGAATTGATTCACCTTTTGTGCCTCCAAAAAATTTTGAGTTGGAATTAAAAACAGATAATTCAAATGCTGAAGAATGTGTAAAAAAAGCACTTGATTATTTAATTCCTATATTAACTTTACGTTAGTATGTAATTTAATATTATAAAACCGAATGATTCGAAATCTTGGATGGCTTGTTTTTTTTGGGCTACTATTTTTTTCTTCCTGTAACACATATAAAAATTTGACCTATCTTGAAGGTGTGGATAAAAGCCCGAGAGATAGTTTGTATGCAAAGCAGAAGACGGAATATATTATACAACCACATGATAATTTATACATCAGGATAAAAACCAATAACGAAGAAACCGATCAGTTTTATAACATCAATTCTTCCGGTAGCAATAGTATGAATTCTTCTATGATGAGTGGGGGAAATATGTATATGTACGGGTATTATGTTTCAGACTCTGGATTTATTGAAATGCCGGTACTGGGTTATATTAAAGTTGGGGGGTTAACTTTGCCTGAAGTTAAGAAAACAGTTGAAGAAAAAGTAAAAGTATACTTAAAAGAGGCCTATGTGCAGGTTAAAGCCCCGGGTTTTAGTTATACCACATTGGGAGAAATTAAGACAACAGGCACACATACTTTTAATGGTGAAGAATTGAATATTATTGATGCTCTTGCTTTGGCTGGTGGCATTACTGATTATGGATTACGTAATCAGGTTGTTATTATGAGACAAAAACCCGAAGGTATTTACTCGTATACTGTTGATTTAACACAGGACGATATTTTGGGTAGCCCGGATTTTTATGTCATGCCTAATGATATTATTTATGTTAAACCAATGAAGGTTAAGGTATTTAAGATACGGTCTGGTGATGTTTTATCTGTGTTGAGTACATTTACATCATTGGCATCCATCATACTTTTAATATTTACTTTAAACAATACAAAATAAACAGTGCTTATATAATGGCAGAATACAATATTAGTGGATTACCCCAGCAAGACGCAATCGATTTTAAAAAATATATTCGCCGTATTTTAAAAAACTGGTATTGGTTTGTGTTATCTCTTTCAGTAGGTATGATTGTAGCTTGGATGATAAACAGATATACACCTCCTGTTTACTCTGTACATACAACGATGTTAATATCTGGTTCTTCGCAGGCATACCAAGGTATAGAAGGGTTAATTGCAGAATTGGGGTTTTTTAGAAGACAACAAAGGACAGATATTTTAACTGAAATAGAGGTTCTCAAATCTTATCAGCTATCACATCAAACGCTTGAAGAACTTCCTGAATTTCGTTGTTCCTATAATGCTGTTGGGGATATTATGGAAACTAATATTTATGATGAGGGGCCCTTTAAAGTAATACCTGATGAATCCCAAAAAAATAGAACAAATTATCCGGTTTATATTACTATTCTTGATGATAAAAAATTTATTATTGAGATGGATAACGAGTATGCTTTTAAAGAGGAACATTTTTTTGGAGAACCATTTAAACATAATGATTTCCATTTTACAATCGAATTCAGGGATGAAATAAAAGAATCAATTTATAGAAATGGAAATACCAAACAGTCTCGATTTAATTTTATTTTCAATGATATCAATCAATTAGCCAATACATACCGTAATAAGTTATCAATTACGCAGAGTAATAAGGTCGCCAGAATGATTGTTCTTCGTACAAATGGATCAAACAAAAAACAGGAGGTTGATTTTTTAAATAAATTAAGTGAAGTTTATATCAGAGAGGAGTTAGATGAGAAAAATAAGATAGCTGAACAAGCCATTGATTTTATTGAGGAGCAGTTAAATACTATGGGTGATACTTTAAAAAAGGAGGAAAAGAAATTACAAGATTTTCGCCAAAAAAATGATGTAATAGATATTAGTAAACAAACAGAAGAATATACTGAAAAACTTCAGGATTATCAGAAAAGTAAAACTCAGTTAATTGTACAGGAGAATTATTTAAATTATTTGATTGAAAGTGTTGAAAAGTTAAATATTGATTCACTGGAAATTTTACCTGTTATCCCTGGTTTAGATTTGGAATTTTTAAATAATAAAGTTTCCGAATTTAATGAAGTTATATTACGTTTGAAAATACTTAGGAATTATGTAAATCCGAAAAGTCCTGATAGGGTTGAAATTCGTAAAGAACTTCTTGAAAACAAGGAAATTATCAGAGAACTGATTAAAAAGAGTAAGACGTTTAATCAAAATCAGATAAAAGAACATGATGATAAAATTGCCTCTTTACAGGAAAGTATTATTGGTATTCCAGAGATTGAAAGGGAATACATTAATATACAAAGGAGTTATAAATTAAATGATAATTTATATACTTTCTTATTGGAAAAAAGAGCCGAGGCCGGAATAGCAAAAGCTTCCAATGTTGCTGCAAACAAACAAATGGATTTAGCAAGATTACAAAATGCGTATAAGATAAGTCCAAAACCCAATAGTAATAGATCTAAAGCTTTGTTTATTGGTATTTTTCTTCCTTTAGCTGTATTAGTTATATTGGAGGTTTTAAACACAAAAATAGTTGATAAAAGCGATGTTGATAAACGTACAAACCTTCCTATTATTGGAACAATTAATCATAGTCATCGCGATTCAACAATACCAGCATTTGAAAATCCAAAATCATTGATTGCTGAGAATTTTCGTGCTTTGCGAACGAATTTGCAGTACTTAAAACATGTTAACAAGAGTCATTCTGTTATGGTTACGTCAACCATAAGTGGAGAAGGGAAAACATTTTGTTCTATTAACCTGGCAATAATTTTGGCTGTTTCGAATAAAAAAGTTCTTTTAGTGGGTTTGGATTTAAGAAGACCAAAAATTCATAAGTCTCTTGGATTATCCAACGAGAAAGGTATTTCTACTTATTTGATTGGTAAACATACTCGTGAGGAGATTATTCAAAATATTGAAGTAAAAAATCTTGATATTGCTGTGTCAGGCCCTGTGCCTCCTAATCCTGCCGAATTAATTGAAACGGAAGAAATGAAAAATTTCTTTGAAGAAGCAAGTAAAAGATATGATTATGTGATTATTGATACACCTCCTCTTGCCATTGTTGCAGATTCTTTATTTATTTCAAGATATGCAGATACTAATTTATTTGTTGTGAGGCAAAAATATTCTTCAAAAGATGTTTTAGAGCTTGCAAATGATGTGGTCGAAAAAGGAAAGGTTAAACAGCTGAATATTATTATTAATGATATTGAAATGTCTGGCAGATACGGATATGGCTACAATTATGGTTATTCATATGGTTATGGGTATAGTAGTGGTTATGGAAATGATTATTATGAAGGATATTATGATGAGGAAAAACCATCAAAAAAAATTAAGAAGTCATTTTCGTTTGGAAAGAAGAATAGAGAATCATAAACTTGTTTAAGTAGCATTTTTTTAGATAATGGATTTTAAGGAAAAGAAAGAAAAAAAGTGGTTTGCTATTTATACACGGTCAAGAGCAGAAAAAAAAGCCAAACAACAACTTTTAGAAGCCGGAATTGAATGTTACTTACCTATTCAGAAAACACTTCGTCAATGGAGTGATCGTAAAAAGAAGATTGAGAAAGTAGTTCTTCCATCGTATATTTTTGTTCGTATAGAATCAAATTTAACAGATAGTGTGTTTGTCTCAGACCATTTGGTTGCGTATGTTAGATATGAAGGAAAACCAGCAGTAATACCCGATAAACAAATTGAAGCTTTTAAACGGATTGTAGAATCTGACACTCCTTTTGAAATAAGTCCGGAGAATTTCCCAAAGGGTAGCAGGGTAAAAGTTACGTATGGATCTTTAAAAGATATTGAAGGAGAGATTCATGAGGTAGCCAATAACAAAAAATTAATTGTTCGTATCGATCAGGTTGGATTTTCTTTATCCGTCCAGATTTCCCCTGATTATCTTGAAATCATCCCTGAAAAAAAATAGACCTTCCTGCGTTTCCCAACCTGGAAGCGTCTAATTTGCAAAACCCAACAAAAGAACTGGCGATGTTAATTTCAAAAAATATTCGTTGTCCTTAAAAAATTATCAACAATAACTTTTAATAACTTCTATTGCAAAAAAAAATCTTTTGACATAACTTTAAATTGAGTAATTATTTTACTCGTTTTTGGTTTTGTTTTGCCTTCTTAGTAATTTAAATGTGACTGAGGAGGCGGAGCCATATCTAATGATTAATTGTTATTGAATAATGATTAACATTTGACATTTATCACTTATCAATAATCATTTTTATTGTGCTTGACACGTTAATTAGTTCTAAAACCCGTATCAATTTATTACTCAAGTTTTTTTTAAATCCTGAGAGTACGGCATATTTACGTAGCCTTTCCGATGAATTTGGTGAAAGTACAAATGCTATCAGGCTTGAGCTTAATAAGTTTGAAGAGGCTGGTATGTTAAGCACAACAAATCAGGGCAACAGGAAGTTTTTTAAAGCCAATAAAAATCATCCATTATTTCCTGATATACGAAATATTATCCTCAAAACAGTTGGTATTGACCAGGTAATTGAACATGTTATTAAAAATTTGGGAAATCCTGAAAAAGTTTATTTAACTGGAGATTTCGTAAAAGGTAAGGATTCAACCATTATTGATTTGGTAATTGTAGGAGATATAAAAAAAGATATACTGATATCGTTAATTGAAAAGGCAGAAGAAAAAATTAATAAAAGAATACGATATATTCATTATGATTCCGTTGATTTTAAAAAATTATCCTTGAATAATAATGACTATATGTTGATTTGGCATCGATAATTAAACCGTTAGTATAAATTTTTTTGAAAAAATAAACAAAAAAACTTGCTTTATATCATTCCGTTTGTTAGTTTTGACGGATATAACCCATTAAAACCAATAAACATGAAAAATGTAACCTTTTTCCTCGCAAGTTTTATTTTAATTTTTTCTTGCCAAAAAGACAAACTCACACCAGAAAACAAAACAGCCAGTTTATCTCTTAACATCGGGGTCAATATTGTAGAAATGGATGCGTATAAAATAACAAAGTCTACTTCAGCCGTTGGGGATTATAAAGTTGAAATTTATAATTCAGAAGGAGAAATTGTTGAAGAATACCAGCCTGCATCGGATATGCCTGAAGTTATAGAACTTGTAGCAGGCACTTATACAGTAATTGCACATTCTGATAATCTTACAAGTGCTGCCTTCGATACACCTTATTATTATGGTGAATTAGAAATTACATTAATAGAAGGAGAATCGAAAACCGAAACTGTTACCTGTACAATGGCCAACTGCGCTGTTCGCATTGTCTATTCACAAGATATCGTAGATGGGTTTGATACACACTCTACCGTTGTGACAAATGATGATGGAGGTTCTTTAACGTACGATGAAGATGAAACAAGACCAGGATATTTTAGTTTGAGTCCAATTCATATTGTTGCTACGCTTACAAATTCATCAGAAACAAAAACGTTGACAGCTGATATAACAAATCCTGAGGCTGCAATAGTATATGAGGTACAACTTAATGCATCGGCTTCTGAAGAAACCGGGTTATCCATCAATCTAGTTGAAGATGGGACAACTACGACACAAATTATTTTAGTAGGCGAAGATGCTACAACAGGTCGTGAACCTGCAGCAGGAGAGTTAATTATTTCTGAGATTATGGCAAATCCCGAGGCACTGGGTGATTCTGAAGGAGAATATATTGAGATTTACAATGCATCATCGGATGCAATTAATATAAATGGATTAATTGTAAGAGATGGCTCCTCTGATTTTACTGTTTCTCAAGATGTTATTATCCAGTCTCATGATTACGCTACCATTGCAAAAACAGATGCGGTAACATTTGTTCCGGATTATGTTTCCTCAAGCCTTGGCTTAACCAATTCTGGAGAAGCACTTGCTTTATTTTTTGTTATAAATACAGTTGAGACAGAATTGTCATCGTTAAATTTTAGTAATGCAGATTTTCCAACAGTTCAAAGCGGGGCATCCATGGAATTATCTACAAACCACTTAAATGCTGCAGATGCAGCTAGCGGTGTCAATTGGTGCACAGCCGTATCCGAAATGTCAGCAGGCGGAGATTTGGGTACTCCCGGTGCAGCGAATGATTGTAATTAAAAACATAAATAACCGCAAATTATGCTAATTAACGCGAATGTTTTTATTTGTATAATTTGCGTAATCTGCGGTTGAAAATTCAATTATGCCGCCTGATTTACTAAACCAAAATATTGAAATACTATATAAAGAAGAGTCGTATAAAATTATTGGTGCAGCTATGAGTGTCCATAGTGAGCTGGGTGCTGGTTTTTTAGAAGCTGTATACCATGAAGCAATGTTAATTGAATTAAAAAAAAGAAATATCCCATATAACTCAGAAGTAGAATTATCCATTTATTATGATGGACAAGAACTTAGCAAGAAGTACTATGCTGATATCATTTGTTACAATAAAATAATCCTTGAACTTAAAGCAGTAAGTGAATTGAATAATTCGCATTATGCACAAGTATTTAATTACTTAAAAGCAACTGGGTACAAACTTGCATTATTATTAAATTTCGGAGAACAATCTCTCCACTATAAAAGAATAATAAAGGAGTCTTAAACCTATAGTCTTTCTTTTATTCGTACAATTCGTATAATCTGCGGTTTAAATCATGAAAAAATTTGCATTAATCGGTGCCGCTGGCTACATCGCCCCACGCCACATGAGAGCCATCAAAGAAACCGGTAATGAGCTAATCGCTGCCTTTGATCCATCTGATTCTGTTGGTATCATCGACTCCTATTTCCCAAATGCACATTTTTTCACCGAATTTGAACGCTTTGATCGCCATTTGGATAAACTAAGAAGAAAAGGGGAAAAAGTTGATTACATAAGTATCTGTTCTCCAAATTATTTACATGATGCCCATGTTCGTTTTGCACTCAGAAACCAGGCTATTCCAATATGTGAAAAGCCATTGGTGTTAAATCCCTGGAATGTAGATGCATTAAAAGAGATAGAAGCAGAGTCCGGATTAAAAATTAATACAATACTTCAGCTACGTTTGCATTCATCTATGACACAACTAAAACAGCAAGTTGAAAAAGATGACAATAATAAAAAATACAAAGTAGATCTTACCTATATTACATCAAGAGGCAAATGGTATGATATAAGCTGGAAAGGAAACATAGAAAAATCAGGCGGAATTGCCACAAACATTGGAGTTCATTTTTTTGATATGCTTGTTTGGATTTTTGGTTCTGTAAAAAATAGTACTGTTCAACAATATGATCCCAGAAAAGCAGCAGGTATTTTAACGCTTGAAAAAGCTAACGTTAATTGGTTTTTATCACTGAATGAAAATGATTTACCTCCTGAAATCAGCAAAAAGAAACAAAGTACCTTCCGTTCAATTAAAATTGATGGTGAAGAAATTGAATTTAGTGATGGTTTTACCGATTTACATACATTGAGTTACCAGGAGATATTAAAAGGAAATGGATTTGGTATAGAAGAAGCACGGAATTCTATTAAAATTGTACATGATATTCGAAAAGGAGTAGAAACAGGGAAATAAGTGACAGTTAAAGAACAAAATATAATTTCAACCTTAACAGAAAACGAGGTAAATGAGTTTAAACAATCATTTAATGACACTGTAATTGAAACCCTTGTTGCATTCGCCAATACCCAAGGAGGTAAAGTTTATATAGGTATATCTGATACAAATGAAATTACTGGAGTTCAGTTAGGAAATGAAACAATTCAAAACTGGATAAACGAAATCAAACAAAAAACAAGTCCTTCTATTATTCCGGATGTTGAGGTTAAAGAGGACAGGAATAGAAATATTGTCGTTCTGGAAATCAATGAATTTCCTGTTAAACCCGTTTCTTTTAAAGGCAGGTATTTTAAAAGGGTAAAAAATTCAAATCATCAAATGAGTATTTCAGAGATATCAGGTGCTCATCTAAAAACAGTAAATTCAAGTTGGGATTTTTATCCGGATCCAGAACACGCAATTGATATACTTTCTGATGAAAAAATATATCGTTTCCTGGATAAAATAGATTTGGAAGTTGACGTGTTAACTTTTCTCAACAAATTTGAACTTATTAAAAACGGTCAAATAACTTTTGGAGCCTTTCTCCTTTTTACAAGCAACGAATCCCTTATAACTACCATAGAGATTGGCAGGTTTTCATCAGAAACCATTATTAAAGACAGCGTTACAATTCGAACTGATATCTTAACGGAAGTTAATTTAGTATTAGAATTTATTCAAAAACATTTAAACAAATCCTATGTTATAACCGGGAAACCACAACGTGAAGAAAGATGGGAATACCCGATGGATGCCATCAGGGAGATTGTAATCAATATGATTGTTCATAGGGACTACCAAAGTTCAAATGATTCAATTATTAAAATATTTGATGATAGAATAGAGTTTTTTAATCCTGGAAAGCTTTTTGACAACCTCACTATCGAGCAGGTTTTAAGCGGGAAGTACCGATCGCATTTAAGAAATAAACAAATAGCTAATATATTTAAAGAGGCAGGTATTATCGAAAAGTATGGTACGGGTATTAAGCGGGCTATGGAAGCATTTAAAGCATATAAATTAAAACCACCGGTGTTTGAGGAGACCCAAGGAGGATTTTTAGTAACTGTGTTCAATAGTTCAGAAAATGTCGGAGAAAATGTCGGAGAAAATGTCGGAGAAAATGTCGGAGAAAACCGGCTGGAGAATATCATAAAATGGATAAAGAACGATAATAAATTATCAGCCAAACAACTGGCAAAAAAACTTAACCTTTCTGATCGGACCATTGAGCGCGATATTGAAAAACTAAAAAAACAAAACAAAATAAAACGAATTGGAAGCGAAAAAGGTGGGTATTGGGAAATTATGGAATAACTTTTATAATAATAATTTTTAATAAAAGATTATTACGATAATTAGATCTGAAATCGAAAATCAAAAATCACCATTCTGAAATAAAATTAAAAATATCCACTATTCACATTTATTAATAAGTACAATTCGTGATAATTTGTGCGATCAGTGGGAATAAATAAATATAATTCATATAACAACATAAATGACTAATACAGAAACACAGATTTTACAAGAAGAGCAATGGGACATGGAAATAAAACCCCAGGGAAGTCTTCTTAACCTCCATTTAAAAGAGATATGGCGTTACAGGGATTTATTACTTCTTTTTGTTCGTCGGGATTTTATCGCGGTTTACAAACAAACAATTCTTGGACCATTTTGGCATATTGTCCAACCCATATTAACAACCATTACATTTACCATTGTATTTAATCGTGTAGCAAGAATTTCTACCGATGGTATTCCTCCCATTTTATTTTATTATTCTGGAATTACCATCTGGAACTTTTTCTCTAAATGTCTCACATCAACATCCAACACATTTATCGCAAATGCCAATATCTTTAGCAAAGTATATTTCCCAAGATTGGTTATGCCACTTTCAGCAGTCGTTTCAGCTCTTATTGCATTTGGCATCCAATTTTTAATATTCTTAATTATTTATGCCACTTTCCTATTCAAAGGCTATCCTTTTCAAATTAGTTGGGCATTGGCAACTTTGCCATTACTTTTACTAATTATGGCAACATTGGGTTTAGGTTTAGGAATCATTATCAGTTCTTTAACAACAAAATACAAAGATTTAAGTTTTTTTATTGGTTTTGGTGTTCAATTGTTAATGTACATAACACCGGTTATATATCCTGTATCAGCAATACCTTCTATGTTTCAGAAATACATCATGTTTAATCCCATGGCCCCGGTTGTGGAGGGATTTAAATATGCATTGCTCGGGGCAGGGACATTTAATACACATCTATTATTTATATCAACCATAACAGCACTGGTTATCTTTTTTATTGGTATTGTTCTATTTAACAGGATTGAAAACCGATTTGTTGATACAGTTTAATTGTCCACCAATCATACTTATAAAAAATTAATTAGAGCTAATTCGTGAAATTCGAGGACAAAAAATAAAAACAATATTTGTGGAAGCATAAGTAACCTCGCTATAAAAATTAGTTAATTTTGCAAACCATAAAATAAAAAAACATGGATACGCTTCATAAAAAAATTATACATCAAATCAAAAATACAGATAACAACGAATTGCTCCTTTATATAAAAAGTATTCTGGATAAAGAAAATGAACAGCCGTATAACTTAAATAGCACTGAAATGCAACTAATAAAAGAGAGTGAACAAGACTATAAAAAGGGACTTACAGTTGATAATGATGAAGTTTTTGATAAAATCGATGAATGGTTCAAAGAAAAATAATCTGGACAAAATATTCTGAATTTATCTTCCGAAAGATTCTTGAATTTTATGTTAAAAGAAATGGTACAAAAACATATAGTAGAAAACTGAGTAATGAAATAAAGCAATACCTAAAAGTTCTTATAAAACAACCATTTCTCGGAAGACCTGCAAATCATAAGAATCTAAGGGTAGCAATTTACAAAGAATTCAAAATTTTCTATACAGTTACATTAAATCATATAATCATTCAACTTATTTGGGACAGCAGACAGAACCCTGATGATTTAGGAATTGATTTATAAAAATACTGTCAACCAATTACACCAATTGACACAAATAAGAAAAAATAAATTAGTGTTAATCCGTGAAATTCGTGGACAAATATTAGAAATAACATTTGTGGACATCATGAACTAAATATCAATTAAGATAAAGAACTGTCCACCAATTACACTAATTAACACGAATAAGAGAAAAAATATTAATTAGTGCTAATTAGTGAAATTCGTGGAAAGCAAGAACAATCCTCAAACTTTAATGAAGAATAGTCCACTAATTACACTAATTAACACAAATAAGAAAAAATAAATTAGTGTTAATCCGCGAAATTCGTGGACAAATATTAGAAATAACATTTGTGGACATCATGAACTAAATATCAATTAAGATAAAGAACTGTCCACCAATTACTCCAATTGACACGAATAAGAGAAAAAATATTAATTAGTGCTAATTAGTGAAATTCGTGGAAAGCAAGAACAATCCTCAAACTTTAATGAAGAATAGTCCACGAATTACACTAATTAACACAAATAAGAAAAAATAAATTAGTGTTAATCCGCGAAATTCGTGGACAAATATTAGAAATAACATTTGTGGACAACATGAACTAAATATCAAAAAAGATAAAGAACCAGTCCACCAATTGCACCAATTGACACGAATAAGAGAAAAAATATTAATTAGTGCTAATTAGTGAAATTCGTGGAAAGCAAGAACAATCCTCAAACTTTAATGAAGAATAGTCCACGAATTACACTAATTAACACAAATAAGAAAAAATAAATTAGTGTTAATCCGCGAAATTCGTGGACGAATATTAGAAATAACATTCGTGGACAACATGAACTAAATATCAATTAAGATAAAGAACTGTCCACCAATTACACTAATTAACACGAACAAGAAATATAAAATCAGTGAAAATTTGTGAAATTAGTGGACAAAAAATAAAAATATATTTGTGGATACAATATGAGCAATACAGTAATTAAAATAGAAAACTTATCCAAACAATACCGCCTCGGCGTATGGGGCAGTAGCACACTGCGCGACGAATTCGCCCGCGGATGGGCACGCCTCCGGGGCAAAGAAGACCCCACCCTCACCATCGGTTCCGCAAATACATTAGATACTGTGGATGAAAATTACGTTTGGGCTCTTAAGGATATAAATCTGGAGGTTAAACAAGGCGAAGTGCTAGGCATCATAGGCAAAAACGGCGCAGGCAAAAGCACCCTCCTAAAAATCCTCTCCCGCGTAACCAGTCCAACTACAGGCAGTATAAAGGTTAAAGGCCGCATTGCCAGTTTATTAGAAGTAGGCACCGGTATGCACCAAGAGATGACCGGCCGTGAAAACATCTTCTTAAACGGTGCCATTCTGGGCATGACTAAATGGGAAATAAAAGACAAATTTGATGAAATAGTGAACTTTGCAGGTATTGCAAAATATGTGGACACTCCAATAAAACGTTTCAGTAGCGGAATGGGTGTACGTTTAGGTTTTGCAATTGCTGCCTTTTTAGATCCTGAGATCCTCATAGTAGATGAAGTTCTCGCTGTTGGCGATGCTGAATTCCAAAAAAAAGCTATTGGTAAAATGCAAGATGTAAGTAAGGGAGAAGGTAGAACTGTACTTTTTGTAAGTCACAATATGGATAGCATACAAAAACTTACCGAGAAATGTGTTATTTTACAAAAGGGTCAAATCTTATTTGAAGGAGCAACTGTTTCTGCGGTAAATTTTTACTTAAATGAAAAAAAATTAGTAACAGACTCAAAAATAAGCTTAGATGATTATCCAAGAAATGAAAAATTTGGTCAAAAGATTAAATTTTCGTCAATTGAACCAATCTACACAAAAAATAATTTTACATTTAATATAGGTGAACCTATAGAATTTATTTTTAGAATTACATGTTTGGAAAATATTGATAGCAATTTAAGAATCGGAATTACAATTCTTGATTTCAATTTAACACCAATACTTTCAGCAACAAGTGACCATTTTTTCCATTCAACAAAGGGGAAAAAAATAGTTGTTCAATTTTCAATAAATAATTTGAATATTGCACCTGGAATTTACCATATGTCATTCTCTCTTGGTAAAGGTGCATTAAATGAGAATAGAGAGGAATTTGATGTTTTACCAAATATTTTAAGTTTTGAAGTTCAAAATTCTGGTTGTAAAGAAGAAATTATGTATAATTGGTCATCATCTTACGGTTTTATGCATCATCGAGAAATAACTACAAAATTGATTGATTATGAGACTTATTAAACATTTTTATTATAAAATAAAAAAATATCACTTACTAAAAAAGAATAAAATTAAAAAAAATAGAAATCTTGAAATAGGCCCTGGAGTTGATAGAATCAATAATTTTGAAACCCTAAATATCATTCCTGGAAATAATATTGATTATTATCATGATGCATCAATTCAATTGCCGTTTGAGAATGACACTTTTTCTATTATATATGCTAGTCATGTTTTGGAACATATTCCCTGGTATAAAACAGAGGTAGTCCTTCAAGACTGGATAAGAACTCTTAAAAAAGAAGGATGGATTGAAATATGGATACCTGATGGTTATAAGATAATAAAAACATTTTTAGATGCTGAGAATGGAGATAACAATATAGAATCTGATGGTTGGTACAAATTTAATCAAGAAAAAGATCCTTGTATTTGGCTAAGTGGAAGATGTTTTTCCTATGGTGATGGCAAAGATAATTTGGCGAATCCTAATTGGCATCGGGCTATTTTTACATTTAATTATTTAGAAAAAGTATTTTTAAAAATTGGTCTTAAAAATATTTCTAAAATGACCAAAAATGAAATAAGAGGATATGATCACGGTTGGATTAATTTAGGCATAAAAGGACAGAAGTAAATGAATTTCAACTATCGAAGTTTAGAAGATTTAATTTTTTTAACAAAAAAAAATTTGGATAAAATTCCAAAGGATATTGATTTAGTTGTAGGTATACCTAGAAGTGGTTTGTTGCTCGCTAATCTTATTTCACTATATATTAACAAACCCATTAGTGATCTTAATGGTTTTTTGAATGGACAAATACTAAGCCATGGAAAAAGAAAATTAAAAGAAAACATTGAATTCAATAAAATATTAATTGTAGACGATTCCTTATGGAGTGGGGATGAAATAAATGAAGCAAAAACTAAAATCAACTCACTTAAGTCATCCAATATTGAATTTATTTTTTTAGTCGGCATAATTAATCCTAAAAAAATATCATTAGTTGATATTTTTTTCGAAAGCGTTAATGGTCCTAGAATTTTTGAATGGAACATTCTCAACTCTTGGATCTATTCTAAATCATGCACAGATTTGGATGGAATATTGTGTTTTGATCCAACTGAAGAAGAGAATGATGATGGCAAAAAATATGAAAATTTTATTCTAAATGCAAAACCAAAATTCACCCCTTTTTTAAAAGTCAATACAATTGTTACTGCAAGGCTTGAAAAATATCGTTCTTTAACTATAAAATGGTTAGAAGATAATAATATTGAGTTTGATTCTCTTATTATGATGAATTTACCTAATAAAGATGCGAGAATAAAGGCGGGAAATCATGCAAGTTTCAAGGCACAAATTTATAAGAAAAGTGAAACACAATTATTTATTGAAAGTGCAGAATGGCAAGCAAAAGAAATATTTAGATTGTCGAATAAACCTGTATTTTGTTCTGAAAATATGAAGATGTATTTTCCTATTGAAAAAAAGAATAAATTATTTCAAAAATTTTTTAAATAAAAACATATGATTGTTAATGTAGATGCAACAATGAAAAGGTATAATAACCTATCAATAAGATTCAAGAGTAAATTAAAAAAATTTTCCAAAAAAAAAACCGATATACCTATCATCATTAATAATTTTAATAGGCTTACATTTTTGATGTCATTGATAAAAAGACTTGAGGAGGATGGCTATAAAAATATATATATAATTGATAATAATTCAACATATCAAGAACTGTTGAATTATTATAAAAACATAAATTATACAATATTTAGGTTGAACAAGAATATTGGAAAACATGCATTATGGCATACACACCTTTATGGTCTCTTTCAAAATGATTATTTTGTATTTACAGACTCAGACATGATCCCAGACAATGATTGTCCATCTGATTATATAGCAATCTTTAAGCAGCTTTTAGAAAAATACCCCAAGTACGACAAAGTGGGTTTTGGCCTTCGAATTGATGACTTACCAGATTATTATAATTTAAAACAACAAGTTATAAAATGGGAAAATAAATTTTGGGAAAAGGAGATAGAAAACAATGTATATCGCGCAAATATTGCAACTACCTTTGCACTATATAGGCCGTTTGCAGCAGGAGATGCTGAATCAACAATTGCTTTAAGGACAGGATTTCCCTATGTAGCAAAACATTTACCATGGTATTTAGATTCAAATAATCTTAGTGAGGAGGAAAAATATTACATACAATCAGCTGAAATTAGCAGTTCTTGGTATAAAAGAGTTGATAAATCAGGTAAATATGAATGGAATTAAATTCCTAAGATTATAATGTTAACAAAAAAAATATTAACCATAATTGTGACATTTAACGGAGAGAATTGGATTAATTCTTGCATAAAAAGTTTAAACAATTCGAAAATTAAAACAGACATCATTGTAATTGATAACAAATCAACTGATAATACTGTTTCTATTGTTCAAAAATTTAATAATGTAAAGTTTATTGATAATCCCCTAAATCTAGGTTTTGGCCAAGGTAACAATATTGGGTTAAAAAGAGCACTTAATGAAAAGTATGATTATGCATTTTTGCTAAATCAAGATGCAAAATTAGATGAAGAAACATTAAATGTCCTCGTAAAAAGATCATTAGTAAATCCAGAATTTGGAATAATAAGTGCAATTCATTATAATTATGAAGGTAAAAAGTTAGAGGAGAATTTTGCAAATTTTATTGGAAGAAATTCTAGCCAAGCATTGCTAAACGATCTATTTCAACAAAAATTAAAAAATATATATGAAATTGACTTTGTTAATGCTGCATGTTGGCTAATATCAAAGGAATGTATAAAACGTGTTGGGGGTTTTGACCCACTGTTTTTTCATTATGTTGAAGATGATGATTATTGCCATAGGGTAAAAAGTCATGGTTTTAAAATAGGCATTGTTACCGATGCAAAAGTTTACCATGCGGTTGATAATAATAAAAAACAACATAAAAACAACTGGGCAAAAATATTTTCTAATAAACACCGAAGTTACAGCTATCATGTATTAAATATCAAAAAAAGTAATGGTATGTTTGTTAAAATGGTGGCAGATGAAATTATTACATTAATTTCATCCTTTTTTCACGACCTTATAGCCCGAAATATTATTGGATGCCTTTTTAGGTTGTACTTAGCAGCAAAAATATTATATACAACACCTAAAATTTATAGTTCCAGAAAACAGTCACAAAGAGTTGGTACTTCATTTCTATGAAAGACAATACTAAGGTAACATTAATTATACCTACTTATAACAGGGAAAAAACAATTGGATATTGCCTACAATCAGTTTTAAATCAAACAAGAAAACCTGATGAGATAATAATTTCAGACGATAATTCCAATGATGACACAATCAATCTTATCTTAAAGCTTAATATCGGGAACCTTAGAATTCTTTATTCAATAAAAAACACAGGAGCCCAAGCTGCCAGGAATAGAGGAATTAAAGCAGCCAAATACCCATGGATAGCATTTTTAGATTCAGATGATGAATGGTTACCGAATACGTTAGAAACCCTTGTTTCAAAATTATCATCTGTTTATTTTAATCCTTACACAGTAGTACACTCAGAAGGTGAAATACTATATACAAAAACAAATGAGCGAAAACTCCTTAAATTGCCACAAATTGAAGGGGAAAATGTACTTGATATTTTGCTCAAAAAATCTGGCACAATGTTCCAGGGAATGCTTACAAGCAAAAATGCACTTGAAAAAATTGGATATTTAGACGAAAATACACCATCTCACGATGAATGGGAGACATCATTGAGACTAGCTCAACACTGTCAGTTTTTCTACATCAAAAATCCTCAGTTTGTGTATCACTGGCACGAAGGAGATACAATCTCAAAAAATCAATTACGGCATATTCAGGGATACGAATATGTTATAGAAAAACATAAAGTACTCATTGAAAAAATATGTGGTAAAAAAACAATGGTAAAACATTATTACAATATATCTAAGTCAGCTGCTGAAATGGCGATATGGGATTATTCAAAAAAATATGTAAAAAAAATAAATAAGCAGCCAATCAGGGAAATATTCGATTTATCAGTATGTAATTTTTTTAAAATCAAACCATCATATCTTCAAAAACGTATGCACCCCCCGCTAAGCTATGTAAGGGAGATCTTTTTTAGGTTAAGGTTCTTAAAGTCTCCTTCAGATGGCAAGGCTAATTCATTCTAAAAATGAATTTCTTTAAAAAAAATATTTATCGCCTCCGTAATCTGTCGTTATCCATTTCGGCACATTTTATTGTATCCATTATTTTTATTATTAAAAAAGTACAGGCCAAAAATTACGCAAACAAAAAGCTATTACTTGTTAGAACTGATGCAATAGGAGATTATGTGCTTTTTAGAAATTTTATTGAAACATTAATAAATTCAGACCAATATTCAGGATATAACTTCTACTTGTTAGGTAACATTGCCTTTAAATCTTTAGCATTAACCTACGATAATAAATACTTTAAAAACTGTATCTGGATAAACACCAAAAAATTTTGGGAAAAAAAATTGTATAGAAAAATATTGATACTAAAATTAATTCTTCACAATTTTGAAATACTAATAAATCCCACTTATTCCCGCAATTATTTTATTGACGAAAATCTCATTGCCCAGCTAAACTGCAAAACAAAAATTGCATTTAAGGGGGATAATGTCAACTACAACACGAATAACCAAATTAGTCCCAACAAAATATATCATACGCTAATACCTTCTGACCCGGCAATAAAGTTTGAGTTTGAGCGAAACAAAGAGTTTTTTTCAAAACTTTTAAATACCAATGTAACCCTTGAAAAACCAAAGATTCACGTAGATAGCATATCAGACTTTCTGATTAAGTATAAATCTTGCATTGTAATTTTCCCCGGAGCAAGCCAAAAAAAAAAAATTTGGGATTCAACCAATTTTTCAGTTGTGGTTAACCATATCCTCCAAACTAATAATACCGTGTTAATTGCAGGTAGCAACGATGATAAAATCCATGCCCAAAGAATACTGTCCTTCGTTGGTTCAAATACACGCCTGATAGATTTAAGCGGAAAAACAAGTTTACCTCAACTCACAGAATTATTGAGTATCTCAAAATTATTGATCTCAAATGATACAGTAGCTGTTCACCTTGCTGCCGCAGTTGGTTGTAAAGTAATTACGGTATTAAATGGGCAGCATTACGGTCGATTTAGCCCATATCCAAACGAAAACCTTGTGAAATCATTTTATCCACCACAGTTTAAGTCATTTAGCAAAGAAGATATAGAGGGGAAATACAGGTATGAATCAACACTAAATATCAATGAAATATCGCCCTCAGAAATCATCAATGCCATTGACAAAATAAACATTAATTAGAATGCTCTTTAATTCAATTGAATTTAGCATTTTTCTTCCTGTTGTATTTATAGTTTATTGGGCACTGAATAAAAGATTGGTTTATCAGAACCTTTTCTTATTATTAAGCAGCTATATTTTTTATGGTTGGTGGGATTGGCGCTTTTTAACATTGATATTATATAGTTCTCTCTTAGACTTCTGGTTGGGCAAAGCAATACAAAATTCAAATTCTACTTTAAAACAAAAAACATTACTTATTGTTAGTATTTTAAGTAATTTAGGACTACTTGTTTTATTTAAATACTTTAATTTTTTCATAGAAAGTTTCGTATCAGCATGCACATTTTTTGGGGTTGCTCCAAACATACATACAATTAAAATTATTTTACCTGTTGGTATTAGTTTTTATACCTTTCAAACGCTTAGCTATAGCATTGATATTTATAGGAAAAAAATAACGGCAACCTCTGATCTCATAGCCTTTTTAACATTTGTAAGTTTTTTTCCGCAGCTTGTTGCAGGCCCTATTGAAAGGGCTGTCAATTTATTGCCACAGTTTACAAAAAAAAGGGTATTTAATGATCAATTAGCTTTTGATGGGTTAAGGCAAATGTTTTGGGGTTTCTTTAAAAAAATGGTAATTGCAGATAATTGTGCACGAATTGTAAATCCGATATTCGAACATCCTGAAAATTTCAACGGTGCTATGTTACTTATTGGTATCGTTTTCTTTTCTTTTCAAATTTATGGCGATTTTTCTGGATATTCTGATATTGCCATTGGTACAAGCAAATTATTTAATATTAGATTATGTACAAATTTCAGGTATCCATATTTTTCACGTGATATCGCTGAATTTTGGAGACGTTGGCACATTTCCCTCTCAACCTGGTTTAGAGACTATGTTTATATTCCACTTGGTGGAAGCAGGGGAAGTTTGTTAAAAAAAATTAGAAATACCTTCATAATTTTTCTTATAAGCGGATTCTGGCATGGTGCAAATTGGACATTCATTAGCTGGGGGACGATACACGCTATATTATTTATCCCGCTTTTATTGGCAAATAAAAACAGGAAGCATACAGGATCGTTAACGCTAGATTTGAAATTGTCTTCATTTACGACTTTAATTGCAATCGTAAGTACTTATTTTATGGTTTCAATAGCCTGGGTATTTTTCAGGGCTAATAGCATTGACGTGGCATTATCTTATCTTAGTGATTTGTTTAACTCACTAATTCATAATCCTGGTATCATTTTGTTATTTGTAAAAACGCTTCTTACTCAATTTACATTCTATGCAATTCTAATTTTGCTTATAGTTGAATGGCTTAACAGAAATTTAGATCACGGCTTGGCAAGAATACCAAATAATATTATATTAAGGCAATTTGCATATATATTAATTGGTTATTTAATAATTTTTCATTCAGGCCATCAACAAGAGTTTATTTATTTTCAGTTCTAATTGAAAAGATTTATTAAACGTTCTATTGCTCACTGCTGTTTAATATTAACTGCAAGTTTTGTTATTTTTTTTATTGTAACCTATCTTCAAAACGGTGATAAAAAAAAGGGTGCTATTTATATATGGGGCGATTCAATTATTCATCATGCAATCGATCCATCTTTATTAAGCTCACTCACGAACAAACAGGTTCTTACAGCTTCTCATAATGGCGCAGGGATTTATGATCTTATTGCAGTTTCGAAGTATATCCCAGATTCATCTGTTTTTTTTATAGGGTGGTCTGAATTTATGCTTGTGAAAAATCCGGAAGTTGAATATAACCGAACTGTATTTTCTCTTTCAGCATTATGGAAAACGAAATATAACTTCCCAAGTATTAGTTTAAAGAACCTGTTTTTTGATAATTTGAAACAAAACAAAATATTTTCGACCCATACAACAGCCTTACCATTTGCTGATACAATTGTATGTACACAAACAATGGATTCATTTTCAGAAATGTTTTTAGACACCAGTTTTATAAATATTAAAAATCAGATGTTGGTTTGCGAATTTAAAAAAATGGCTGACCGTGATATTCAGGTAATCTTTTTAAAGTTCCCTATTACAGCTGAACTGGATGAGTTAATTAAAAATTCAAATTGCTGGAATTTAATAACAGAATTCGAAAAAAATGTTACAGAAACAAAAAATATTTCACTTATTGATTTTCGGGAATTCTGTTATCATAAAAATATTTTTTACGATTTTAACCACTTAAATAGTTTAGGAAGAAATCTAATATCAAAAAAAATATATAAAGAAATGTTTTAATAACTATGATGGTATCACTTTTTAAACAATGGAATAAACGAAAAATATTTTGTATTGGTCTTCATAAAACTGGAACAACAAGTTTACATGAAATGGCTATTAAAAACGGTTTCAAGGCAATACATTCTATAGAATGGATGTATAATTATGAGGATCTTAAAAAATTTAATTTTTTTAGTGACGGAGGAAGTCATTTTGATGATATTAATGAAATTGACTTTGAATATTTATATTATAAATTTCCTAATTCACGATTTATCCTACAAACAAGAAATACTAGAGATTGGGTTATTTCTAAGTGTAAGCATGCAGGCTGGCATTCTAGCACTGAAATAGAAAAGGATGATATAAACAAAATAAATCATAATGACTGGGAATATAAGTCATTACTCACTGTAAGAAAATATGTAGAACATAAGATAAATTATGAAAAAAAAGTTGAAAATTTTTTTCGTCAAAATGATAACTCTCGTTTAATTAAGATAAATATAACTAATCAAAAAAGTTCGAATGGAGATTTAGAGCGATTGGTTAAATTTCTTAAATTAAAAAAAGGAATTATCAACTTACCTCATTCAAATAAATCGAGTGAGAAAAAAATGCCAAATGAATTAATTAAATTTATTGATTCAATCTTGAAAGAAATATATACTTCCGAACAGCAGATATAAGTACTACGCATGACACATATATTTTTACATATCCCAAAAAATGGAGGATCTACTTTAACAGATATTATTTTACGACAATACCCTTCAAATACAACATGTTTAATAGATACTATTAATCATAAGCCTAATTTTACAAATTTATATTCCCTTTCAAAAACTGAAAGAAAAAAAATTGAAATACTAACTGGGCATGGCTCCTTTGGCGTACATAATCAGTTTGAACAACCTTGCAAGTATTTTACAATATTACGCCATCCGGTTTCCCGAATTTTATCATTCTATAATTATGCGCTTAAATATCCAGAAGCTTTTGATGAAAACTATAACCTTAACTCTCTTTATGACTTTGTTTCAAAAACAAAATCAGGAGACGTACATAATGGCCAAACCAGATTGATTGCAGGTTTAGAAGTTGAAGAAACAAAAATGTTAGAGATTGCTTTTAACAATATTAAAAATGACTTTTCAGCTATTGGTTTTATTGAAGATTATAAAACCAGTTTATTATTGTTTAAACAAAAATTAAACTGGAAAAAAATATATTTTGAAAAAAAAAATAGAGGAAATTACTCCAATCATACAATATCCGAAGAAATAATTTCTTTGATTAAAGAAAGAAACAAATATGATTTAATGCTTTACGATTGTATGTTGGAAAAATATAATAACTGGAAAAAAAATAATGCCGCATATATAAAATATCAACTTATTAATTTACATTTTTGGAATACTGCGTATAAGCTAAAACACCTTTCTTAATAATATTAAGTCTATAAAAATTGTTATTATCAATTATTACAATAAATAAAAATAACGCAAGTGGTTTAGATAAGACTATACAGAGCGTTATAAATCAAACATTTCATGATTATGAATATATCATTATTGATGGAAATTCAGATGACAAAAGTGTAAAAATAATCGAACAATATCGGAACAAGATAGATCAAGTCGTAAGTGAACCAGACAAAGGTATTTATGATGCAATGAATAAGGGACTAGAATTAGCAACTGGAAAATATTGCCTCTTTTTGAATTCTGGAGATTATTTATTCTCAAATATTGTAATTGACAAAATCTTTCAAGAGCTGAAAAATGAAGATATCTTTTACGGGAATTTATATCTTGACAAAAACGGGAATTTGGAACCTTTTACATATACAAAATCGTTAAGTATTAATTACCTCCTTGAAAATGGCATTCCACACCAAGCAACATTTATTAAGCGTATTTTATTCAAATCTGTAGGTTTTTACAACACAGAATTTAAAATTGTATCTGATTGGTTTTGGACATTAAAATGTTTTGTTAATCAAGATGTTACATATAGGCATGCAGAAATATTTTGTTCAGTTATTGATATTTCAGGTATATCATTTGACCCAGAAAATCAGTTATTAATACAGAATGAAAAACATAGTGCTAAAAAAATGCTATTTTCTAAATATATGCGAGAGTATTTTAAATATTCTCATGAATTAGAATCCGAAAATATAATGCTTAAAAATAATATTCTTTATAAATTCCACAAGAAAGTTGTGTTTTTGAAAAGATGGATATACAATAATGTAAGCAGAATTCGTTTCAATAAAGAAAACTTACAAAATAAAGATTTCACTATTATATGTAATAATTGTATTGCTGGCGTAATATATCATAATTTTGATCTAGAGTTTAAAAGTCCAACTATAAATTTATTTTTTTTCAGCCCTGATTATATCAAATTTCTAGAAAATTTTGAATTTTATATAAATCAAGAATTGAATTTCGTAAAAAAATCAAAATATTTTGATGAAAAGCCTTCATATCCAATCGGTTTACTTTTTGATATTGAAGTCCACTTTTTACACTATACCTCGGAAAAAGAAGCTTATATTAAATGGAATAAACGAATAGATAGAATTAATAAAAATAATTTATTTATTATTGGTTCAGATAAAGATTTATGTCAATTCGATCATATTGAAAGATTTGATAAATTACAATTTAAAAATAAAATCTTCTTTTCAGCTAAAAATTACCCTAGCTTAAAAAGTGTTATCCATATCGAAAAATATAATAATAGAACCGAGATAGGTGACTTAATTGAAAGGCAAGAATGGTTAAACTATATTGATTTAATTACTTGGCTTAATACTGGAAAAATCAAAAAATACTTTCTAAAAAAATATTTGTTTCGTATCATATTTGACTAAAATTTCAATGAGAATCTTATTTATTTCACATAACGCAACAAGGTCAGGTGCTCCTATTTTATTGTTGAGTCTTATTGAGTATTTAAAAAGGACTCGTAGTCTGGAGATTCTTATTGTACTAGGAGAATCTGGTGAATTAGAAAAAGAGTTTCAAAAATTTGGAAAAACATATATTATTTCAAAAAATAATAAATGGAAAAATCCGATTTTTTCTAAAATTTACAAAAAACTGATTGACCCTTGCCACTTATTTTTTATAAAGCATAGATTAAATACAAAAAAAATTGATTTAATTTATGCAAACACATTTAGTGTGGGGTTTATACTAAAATTCATTAATCCGAAGGGCATTAGGGTAATAACTCATGTTCATGAAATGGTCTACACAATTCGATCATTCGGGGATGAAAATAATGATGCAATAAAGAAATACACTCATGAATATATTGCCGTTTCAGAAGCTGTTAAAAATGGATTGGTAAATACATTCGATATTGAAGATGTAAAAATAAATACCGTTTATGGTTTTCTACCAAAAGTCGCCTTAAAATTCAATAAAGAACTCTCATCTCAATTAAGAAAACTATTGAATATTCCAAATGAAGCCTTTATTATTGGTGGTTCTGGGAATGCAAGTTGGGGTAAGGGTACTGATCTCTTTGTACAATTAGCATTTAAGCTAATCAAAAAAAATCCAAATTTCTACTTTGTCTGGGTCGGAGCAAATACTGGTTGGCTTGAAGAATTTTATAATCAATTACATTATGATATGGATAAATTGGAAATTTCGAATAAACTTATTTTTACAGGTTCAGTAACAAATCCATATGATTACTACAATATATTTGATGCATTTGCTTTAACATCTAGAGAAGATTCATTTCCACTAGTTTGTCTAGAGAATGCTGCGTTTGGAAATCCAATTTTATGCTTTGATAAAGCAGGGGGAATAAAAGAATTTATATATGATAACAATGGCATAGTAGTGCCTTACTTAGATTTAGATATAATGGCTACAAAACTCATTAATTTATATAACTCAAAAGAACTTCGAAATACTATAGGTTTAAATGCACAAAAAAAAGTTCGAGAGTCTCATAACCAAGATGCTATTTGTAAAAAAATAGAGGCAATAATTAATGTATGAAAGTAAGGATATTGGTATAAAATGCTCAATATTTCTATTATTATTATCAACTATAATACTTTTCAACTTACAGAAGAATGTATTCGATCTATCATAACTAAAACCAAAGATATTACTTATGAAATAATATTGGTTGATAATGCATCAACAGAAGAAAATGCCGACAAATTTAAAATTCTATTCCCTCAAGTTAATCTGGTAAAAAACAATCAAAATATTGGATTTGCCAGAGGCAATAATTCCGGAATTAAAATTTCAAAAGGAGATTACATTTTATTATTGAACAGCGATACTATATTAAAAAACAATGCCATTTATTATGCATGGCAGAAAATGAAATCTAATCCTGAATTAGGAGCACTGTCTTCCATGCTTATTTCGTCGGATGGTGCAATGCAATATGCTGCGGAACGTTTTCCATCATTAAAAACAGAAATCAAAGAATTATTACGTTTCAATAAGTGTCTATCAGAAACACAAAAAGTCAACATGTATTTAGGGGCTTCATTTGATCATCAATCAGAAAAAGAAGCAGATTGGATATGGGGTACTTTTTTTATGATTCCTCGCAGAATAATAGAAGAATTAGGTGGCAAGTTACCAGATAAAATATTTATGTACGCAGAGGATATGGATTGGTGTTGGAAAATTAAAAGACTGGGTTATAAAATTTGGTATTATCCCAAGGCGGAAGTAATTCATTATGGGGGAAAAAGTATGCCTAACCAAAAAGAAGACATAAAATTTCATAAATACATGTTTCCTAATAAATTTTTTGTTGTTAAAGAAAATAAATCATATCTGTATGCATGGTTACTTTATTTTGTTAAATGTTTGCATCACTTAACACTACGTACAGAAACAGATAATTGGAAAGCTAAACAATACTTAAAATTTTTATTTGGGGAAAAACATTATTGGTTAAACAGTTAGCAGAACACATTGAAAATATCAGTCCTCATCCCCATAAAAAACCGTGCCCATCTCCTCCCAGCAACATTAGATTCGATACTGGCGCAAACCCTACAGGCTAAAGAAATTATTGTAATAAACGATAATTCAAAAGATAACCTTATCGAAGCCATTGAACCATATAAAGAAAAAATAAAACTAATAAAAGCCACAAATGCTGGCCCCGGTGCAGCCCGCAACCAAGGCTTAAAAATAGCAACAGGCGATTATATTCAGTTTTTTGATTCAGATGATATTATGACTAATAATAAACTTGAAGTTCAGGCTGAATTGTTAAGAGGATCTGAAGCAGACTTTGTGTATAGCCCTTTTGTTAAAGTGAAAGAAGTCAAAAACTCAGAACCTAAAAGTCAAAAAAAACTTTCAGCTTTCAGCTTTCAACCTTCTACAAGTTGGGAACAACTAGATGTCATTATGAATTATTACTCCCTCCCAAAAAAACACTCCATGTTTAATTACGTTGCCCGTGGTTGGTGCCCCATCACTCAGGCATCTTTGTTCCGTCGTGATTTTGTTGAGAAAATAGGAGGATGGCGCGAAGATGTTTTTACTCATGAAGACTTAGATTTTTGGTTTAGAGTGGCGTATGCAAATCCATCAATGATTCATTCAAACAATTGTTGTGTTTTTTATAGGCAACATGGGGCGCAACTTACTGATGAAATGACTAAAAAAATAAATTATACAAAGAATCATCTAGCTGTGCTAAAAGATTGGTCAAAACTTTTAAATAATGAAATTAACAATTTATCGAAAATATATTTCAAAGCAAAGCAATATAGTTCTAAGTCTTTCATAAATCAACAAAAAATAGAAAATTATTCAGTAGATACTTCAATAAAAGAATATTTAAGTAGTTTAGTATTTAGGGGCACTAATAAAATAGAACGATTTTTCACAAAAAGTGAATGGGAAAGAATGCATGGAATCAATAAGAATCCAGAACAATTTCAACATTATTTGTCTTTGTTGTAATAACATATCTATATTACTAGATCATCAAGGCATATTAATTTTATCAGATTTCAAATAAATAATGAGTTAACAAAATTATATTCATCCCTGAAAATCAAAAAATAGCGATTATTCATGAAATTCGCGGCTAAATACATGAACATGCATTTTTGTCATATATAAATTTAACATTCCTGAAAGTCCTCCTTTGAGAGGGATGTAGGGGGCATCAAAGATTCAAAAAACTTAAATTTGTAAATAAAAAATAAGGCAAAATAATCCATAAACCGTGGATGCAGGACGAGCTCGGGGTAGTCAATCCCACAAATTTTCACGAATAAAATTAAATGATTGAATATAGAAAGTCCTAAATTTTGAATGTAATTTTAGTTCGGCATGTTTTCTGATTTGATACAGCTTTACAGGTAAATCTATTTTGTAGTATCTTTTTGAAGTCCTCCTGTGAGGAGGATTTAGGAGGTTATTTTAATTAGTCGAACGTAAAAAAGTCCAAAATATTATCGTCAAATTAATTAGGTTTCCAATGTGCGTTGGCTAAAAATCGGATGATATCGGGTAGGCCGTGGAATGTGTGCTGGCCTCCGATTTTTTTTGATTTTTTGTTTACTTTTTCATCAAGGAAAAAGTAAAAGCCCTGCCGACTAGAGGCAAAAAGAATAAGTATTTTTCTACCAGATAATTGATTAACTTAACAAGAAGTTGGTAGATTCGAATACAGCCTTTTTTGACTTATATTTTGAAAATTAATTGGTTAAACTATTTATCACGTTTAACTAATTAGTGAAAATTCGTAAAATCCGTGGACAAAAATACAAAACCAGTCTTACCCACATCGTTTAATTAAATTTCACTTTCAACGGTTGTTTGTTGCATAAAAGTGTGTTTTTATAAAATTCATACGAAACGTTTACTGTTTTGTTTCGGTTAAGCGACAATAATTTTTCCCAAGAAAAGCAACTATCACCTTTTTGTAGTATTTATCAAAAAAATAAGATTAATTTCAGATTGATGATTTTCGATTTTCGAAATCAGATTTAATATACATTCATCTTAAGTTCATAAATCGTCAATCGAAAATCTGACTTCTGAATTAATAATTAGTGCAATCCGTGGACAAAAAACAAAAAATTAGTGCAAATTCGTAATCTACAACTTTTAATATCCTTAATAAATACAATTACCTTAACTTTAATTATTTAATACCACTAAAAGCAGCACATGACTCCCGAAGAGATATTCCGGCTTATTGAACAAGGCGAAAATGAAAGTGTTGAGTTTAAATTAAACTTCAATGCTGAAACAATATTAGCTTTAAATGCTTTTGCAAATACCAAAGGTGGCAGTGTATATATTGGTATTTCTAACGATGGAAATATTGTGGGAACAAACATATTACCTGAAACACCTGCACACATACTCAATGAAATAAAAACAAAAACATACCCTGTTTTAATACCTGAAATTGAAATATTTGAAGTTGATAAAAAAAAGATTATCAAACTCTCAATAAAAGAATTCCCAGTAAAACCTGTTGCGGTTAAAGGAAAATATTATAAGCGTGTAAAAAATTCAAACCACCAACTTAGTTTGCAGGAAATATCCGAATTGCATTTAAAATCATTCAATACAAGTTGGGACAACTATTTAACAAACAATTATTCAATTACAGATGTCTCAATTGATAAAATACAATCGCTCATTGATAGAGTTAACAGTAGCAGAGATGTAATTCTTGAAGATGATCCCATGCAATTTCTTCGAAAATTTGAATTAATAAAAGATACCCAAATTACAAATGCCTGCCACCTTTTATTTTCCCAGAATGATGTTTTTTATGCCACTATTGAGTTGGGGCGATTTTCTGATGAAGTTAGTATAAAAGATGGTATTACAATCCGTTCAGATTTGTTCGCCCAAGTAAATAATATTCTATTCTTTATAAAAAAGCATATAAATAAGCAATATGTTTTTAATGGTTCGCCCGAACGAGAAGAAAAGTGGCAATATCCCATGTCTGCAATTAGGGAGATTGTAGTAAATATGATTGTTCACAGAGATTATCAGCATTACGGCGCTTCGTCAATTAAAATATATGATAACAAAATTGAATTTTATAATCCAGGCAAACTACCTGAAAATTTAAGTATTGAGAATATTTTTAGTGGGAATTATGTTTCACAAATTAGAAACCTTAAAATTGCGACCCTTTTTAAAGAAGTAAAACTTATTGAAAAATATGGATCAGGTTTAACGAGAATAATCAAAACATTCCGGAACGAAAAATTAAAAGTACCTTTATTCGAGAATTTTCAAGATGGCTTCAGGGTAACAATTTATTCTGGTTCGTTAGGGAATGGGGGAGTAAATGGGGGAGTAAATGGGGGAGTAAATGGGGGAGTAAATGATTTATACCAGTTAATTAACTCATTCCCTGGTGAAAATACGAAAGAATTAGCCAATAAAATGAAAAAACCATATAAAACAATTGAAAAATGGCTGGCAAAGTTAAAAACCGAAAAAAAAATTGAATTCAGGGGTAGTTCAAAAAACGGGGGATATTATTGCCTGTAATTTTATAATTAATCATCATTCAAATACCAATTAGTGAAAATTAGTGTAATTAGTGGACTAAATAATCTGAGCTAATCCGTGGACAAAAAAAACAAAACCAGTCTCGCCCACATCGTTTAATTATATTTCACTTTCAACGGTTGTTTGTTGCATAAAAGTGTGTTTTTATAAAATTCATGCGAAACGTTTATTGTTTTGTTTCGGTTAAGCGACAATAATCTTCCCCAAGAAAAGCAACTATCACCTTCTTGTAGTATTTATCAAAAAAATAAGATTAATTTCAGATTGATGATTTACGATTTTCGAAATCAGATTTAATATACATTCATCTTAAGTTCATAAATCGTTAATCGAAAATCTGACTTCTGAATTAATTACAGATTGTCCACCTCTGGTGCGTAATTCAAGTTGTTCATCCTTGGTTCACGTTAGCCCTGTGCGATAAGAACAAGAAAACAGAAAACGAGTTTTTACAGAACTATCAAAGTAGCTCTTCTTGAAGTCCTCCTCAGAGGAGGATTTAGGAGGTCATTTTTACTACTTTTTTATTCAAAAATAAGATTAATTTCAGATTGATGATTTACGATTTTCGAAATCAGATTTAACATATATTCATCTTAATTCATAAATCGTCAATCGAAAATCTGACTTCTGAAATAAAAACAGATATCTTCCAATCATACTAATTTGTCACGTAGGCGAATTGTCCTCCTCAGAGGAGGATTTAGGAGGTCAATATTCAAAAAAATTAGTGATAATTAGTGAAATTCGTGGATAAACATATTAAATTCCGCTTTTCAATAAACATTTATGATAGAATATAATCATACCTCTTTCACCCTTGTATCCACCGTCTTTAACGAATTTTCACGACTTGATGATACATTAGCTGATTTTGATGCCCAAACCCTACAACCCAATGAAATTATAGTAACCGATGCCGGATCAACAGATGGGACATATGAAAAACTTGTGGAATGGGGAAAACAAAAATCTTTCCCTGTTAAAATATTACAGGAAAAAGGTTGCAATGTCGCCAGGGGACGAAACCTGGCAATAAAAGAAGCATCAAATGATATTATTGTCTCAACAGATTTTGGATGTAGGTTTAATAAAGATTGGCTTAAATCAGTTATCGAGCCCTTTGAAGATAAATCAATAGATGTTGTTGGAGGAGCATTCTCAGTACAGGAAGAAAAGATAAATACACTGGCAGCAAAAAGTGATTATATTCTACAAAAAGGGTATCCGGTAATAATGGACGAATATTTCTCAGTCTCTAGTCGTTCAATAGCGTATAAGAAAAAAGTATGGGAAAAAGTAGGCGGATATCCGGAGTGGCTTACCCTGGCTGCTGATGATACCATTTTTTGGAAATTAGTAAAAAAAGATGAGTTTAAATATTTATTTGTAAAAAATCCAAATGTATATTGGAACCGACATCAAACAAATAAAGCTTTTGCAAAAGAAGCATTTCGTTATGGTCTAGGAGATGGAGAAAGCCGAATAAATTATCATAATTTCTGGAGCAACCTTTTCGAAACAGGATTGCGCTACTGCCTTTTCCTGTCAATTATAATAATTTTTCTTTTTCTCCCTTTCTTTCAACTTATCACTTATCACTTATCACTTATCACTTATCACTTATCACCCCTCCTCCCCCTTCTCTTCCTCCCCGGCCTTCGTTCCTATTACTATGCTTTTATAAACTGGCGTTCACTCAAATCAAAAAAATATAACTTAAAAGTCTTCATGAATGCGTTATGGCAATTAGAACTAAGCAGGTTCCAATACATAAAAGGGTATATACAAGGATTACGAAATAAAGACAAGCAAAAACAAGAAGGACGTCAAAATTTATGGAAAGTTCTGGATACTTAATTTTTCGAATGTGAATAATCGAATACTCCTGGGAAGTTCTTGTCGAATTTGCTTAATATATAACACATTGATAATTTGTTGTTTGTCCTTTTTGTCAAGAAAGAGGACAGAAAAACAATATCGTTATTCCCCTTCTTCAAACGTTATTATATTTTTTAACATAAAATGAACGTCATCATTTATGAATCCAGTTCTTTTGGAGGTTGTTACGAGTATTCCAAACATCTTCTGGTTGCCTACCAAAATTCAAATAAATTCGAAGAAGCAAAAATATTGTTGCCAAATACAGCAGATTATTGCAATACAGGAGTAATAAAAAAATTAATAAATGATCAGAAAAAGGGAAAACTAAATTTTCTTTGGCGAACTTTTATAAACCCCTTTATTTTATTTTATTATCTTATTAATCAGCCAAAATCATTTGTATTATTGAATGATTTTGAGCAAATCAGTGCTCCGATATGGACAATTTTTTACAGGCTATTTTTAAGAAAACATTTATTTTCGGTTTTTTTGCATGATACCAATCGTGACGATTATCCACCTTCGTATAAGTACTCGGTATTTTGTATGAAACAAATAATGTCTACTGTAGAAATTGCTTATTATCATGGTTTGCTACCCAATAAACCTTATTATAATAATAGCAAGACAAAATATCTTAAAGTTATACATGGCTTATACCCGTCTTTTCCTTTAGATAAACAATTAAAAATTGATTTAGAAAATTGGACAAAGAATTTTAAGATAATTGTATCTGTCCCCGGAAACATTCGTTATGAAAAAAATTACAAATTAATTCTAAATGTTCTGGCAGATTTTCCTGAAATAGGATTAATTATTGCCGGTAGTGCTTCGAATAGTTCAGTAGATATAAATGACTTAATACAAATAGCCAGGGATAGTGGTAGTTATAATCAGTTAAAAATTATAGACCGATTTCTTACGGATCAGGAAATGGCAGTTGTTATTTCAATATCTGATTGGATTATATTATATTATTCTGCCTCGTTTAGCGCACAAAGTGGAATTCTTAATCAGGTTGTTGTTTATAAAAGACCCGTTTTAGTATCCGATAATCCCAATGCGCTAACACAAACAGTTAAAGAATTTAATCTGGGCAGATTATGCAAAACAGGTGATGTGGATAGCTTGAAAGAAGCCTTTCGTGAATTTTTGGTACAACCTAATCATATAACTGATTGGGATGCCTATTATAAAGCCGCAGATTGGAATCAACAAGTAGAATTAACATTCGCTTGTTTAAAAAACCGATAACTTATCACTGATATGTGGGAAATTTATTTTGTGCTATTTTTTTATATTCCGCTGATCTGCAGCTTTCATTCAAGCGACAGCATTGTGAAATATTTGTAAAAACAGAATATTCCATTAAACCAAGCTCCATGAGGAGCCAAAATCGTATGTTAAATTTCAGATTGATAATTTTCGGTTTTCGAAATCAAATTTATCTTAATTCATAAATTGTCAATCAATATCGTTTAGTTAACGATTTTATAATTGACGTTATCAATGTCGATATACTGTGCGACTTAAACCTGTCAGCGTGCGTAGCTCCTGACAGCGTTGGTACCCCATAATTTAACTCCATTGAATCGAATATCTGAAATAAATTTTTCCGCGAAACTTTGTGTCTTTCACGGTGTATTATTTTTATAAAATTTTAAATATAAAACCAGAATGATTCTTCTTTCCCATTCCGGAAAACAACATAGCTATCACGTAGCCAAAGCTTTATTTAATTTAAGTTATCTTAAAAAATTTGTTACCAGTAGTTATATCCGTTCACCAAGGCTCCAAAGATGGGTAACCAATACCGGCAACCAATATTTTTCCAGAAGATTTATTGAAGGTCTTTCTGGCAAAAAGGTTGATTCCAATTGGCGCTTTGAACTTCCGGAAATTATTTTTAGACAATTAACAGGCAAAAGTCCCAAAACCCAGCGTGCTGTTTACCAACGCGACATAAACTTCGATTACTACGTAGCTAAAAACTTAAATACTTGGTTTTCTCCAAATAAATCGAAAATCGAAAATCGAAAATCGAAAATCAAAACTATACCTCCTTTTTTCCCCTCAATTAATCATTCATCATTCATCAATAAAAATTTTTTTTGGGGTTTCCAAGGCTCCTGCCATTCCTCCTTATTAAGAGCAAACGAACTGGGCATTTCTTCAATCACCGAGTTGGCAACTGCCCATGTAACAGCTGCTCAAAAAATTTTAGGAGAAGAACAGAGACTTTTACCTCATTGGGCCGATAGCATTGATAATTTGGTTTTCCCCTCTTTTTATGAGAAAAGGCTAAAAGAAGAGCCTCATATTGCACACATGATTATTTCTGCATCAGATTTTACAACTCAAACATTGCTTGACGATAAAATATCAAAAGAAAAAATTATAAAGCTTCCTCTAGGTTTCGATTTGGACTATATCACTCCCAAAGAACATTTACAAACACAATCAAATACCTCCTCTTCCTCCCTAAAATCAAAAATCGAAAATCATCAATCAACATTCAAAAATCGTCCCATTAGGCTTCTCTATTGCGGCACTGTAACCCAGCGCAAGGGTATCTTTTATTTGTTGGAAGCAATAAAATTTTTTAAAAAAGCAGAAGTTGAATTACATATTATTGGCGGAATTCAAGGGAGTGGAGAAGCGTTTCAAAAATATAAAAATCATTTTGTCTATCATCCACCTGTTTCACAATACGAAATGTTTAGTTTATATAAAGAATATGATGCTTTAATCCTTCCCAGTATTTTTGAAGGATTTGGATTGGTAATTGTTGAAGCAATGGCTGCCGGACTGCCCGTAATAGCAACTTCCCATACTATGGGACCCGATGTCATTGAAGAAGGTAAAAATGGATATCTTATTCCTATAAGAGACATCAATTCAATAAAAAAATCAATAGGAAAGATGATTAATCTTTCTGAGGAAGAATATAATAAAATGTCTGTTTATGCTCGTGAGAGTGTCTTAAAATTTACCTGGGCAGAATACCAAAACCGTCTAAAAAATATTATTGAACAAAATTTATTGAAATCCTGACAAGGGATTAGTCAGAAAAGTAATGGACTTTAAAATAATAATATATTTTTCTTTGCTGAGAACAATCAGGATGAAATCTGAAATATAATTGTTCAGGTTATATAGTGATTTTGAGTATTTCTAAATTCCGCGTAGCGGATAAATATTGGTAGATGAAAATTCTATCTGTTTTTACAACCACGTAAGTGGTTGCACAAATTTCGGTTTTTTTTAATCAAAAAAATCAAATAGAAACCGTTTATCATATTCAATCTCAAATTTTTCAAGAAATGATATATACTCTTCCCTAAATGATCTTTTTTTGTGATGGAACTCTTGGTTGTTAATATAAGCATGGACATCTTTTAACTGCGATTTACCATATGAAAATCCCCCATATCCCTCTTGCCATTGAAATTTTCCAGGGAACCATTTTTTCCCATTTATAAAAAGGGATGAGCTTCTTTTTGTTTCCCTTACTAAATCTGAGATTGATTGTTTTGGATTAAGGCCAATCAGGATGTGTATGTGGTCTGGCATACCATTAATATTTAATACTTTATGACCAAGCTTTTGTATAGTTGAATTAATATATTTATAAATAACTGTTTTTATTTCTCTCTTGATTAAATATTCCCTACTTTTTGGAGAGAATACAAATTGAATATAAATCTGAGTAAATGTACCTGGTTTCATATTTGTTTAATTTGTTATTGTTTCGTGCAACCCATACTGGGTTGAATTAGTATTATCGTCATATTTTTCTACCAATATTTATCCGCTACGCGGAAATCGATAAAAATACACTAAAATTAAAAATTCATATTTCTTCACAACTATTTCTATTGATCCCTGACATGTACCCCCTATCAGAAGGAATTAGGGATCAACCATCATAGGGAAAAAGTTAAAATAACATCCACAATTCGTGTTAATCCGTGTAATTAGTGGATTAAAATTCAAATTCCCAACTATATTTGCCTCTTGAACAATGATTGAAATAATAAAAATAGTATCTTATTTGTTAATGGCACACGCCATTTTTTATTATATACGGCGTAACGATGAATTCCCCGGACTTATCATTGCCTTTTTTTATTTTACAGGTTTATTCAGGTACAATGCACTACAATCAGGAAGGGCTGATTATGTAAACGTAGCCTATCGTTTTGATATTTTTGTGATGACACCCTATAAAGCTGAGTTAGCGTTGGGTTATTTTTTTTTGGGAACATTGTTGTTTTATTTGTTTTATGTTTTGTTTAGAAGGCATAAACATCCTTCCCAACCATCAATCGATAATTCTGAATTATTTACTGCATTTCTTAAGAGTAAATCGTTTTTTATAATTACTCTTTTTGTTTTGTTTTTAATTATTAATAGTTGGTTCAGGGGAATGATTAGGGGTGCTGTTTCTTATGGAAATAGTTATTTTGTATTGTTCAGCATGGCTCTAGGCGGAATGATATTGCTGATGTTTGTTTTATTCCTTCGAACAAAGTTTACTCAAAATTCAGTTCTTAAATTGGTGATATTGGGGCTGATTGTTTATTCAGCATCATTGTCTTATACTACATCCATGCGTTTTCGATTTTTATCCTGGTCAATTGGATTAGGCATAATTTATTTACAGGACAGAACATCCATTCAAAAACTTAAATATTTTGCCATAGGGGGGGTAATAGTGTTAACAGTTTTTTCTCTTGCAGGTGTTGAAAGACAAGTAAATATACAAAGGCTTACATTTAATGAGAAGGTAACTGCAGCCTGGGACAGGATGTCCGGTGCAACAGACCAGAATATGTTAGACGGTTTTATGATGGTATTGGATGTTTATCCGGAATATCTTGATTATCATAAAGGAGGTGAACATCTGGAAATTTTATACAGGCCCATACCCAGGAGGTTGTGGGTTGGAAAACCTGTTGGAGGATATGCGAATAAATTAGGTTTAAATGATTATGAGAATTCCGGAACAGTAGGAATATCTCAAACCTTATATGGATCATTTTATGGTGAAGGAGGAGTAGCTGGTATTGTTATTTTTAGCTTTTTGTATGCAATGTTATTTGTATGGGCTTTTAAATATTCAGAACGGTACAACTCGGATATGCGATGGATACTTCGTGCAGTTATTATTGGATGGGCAATACCGTTACTTCGGGGAGGGGATTTACCAGGTATTTATGCCTGGTTGGGGATGACTTATTGGCCAGTATTTATTATTTTATGGCAATACAATAGATTTTTAAAGACAATACCCGTGAAATCTAAACAAGAAATGAATGAAAGTACTGTTGCTTTGGGATAGAATGGGTGATTATCACCGTGCACGTTGGAAAGCTTTACAACAACTTTTGGGAAATGAAAATGTATTTGGGGCAGATTTATTATTTGCTGATAATTTATATAAATGGGAAAATACCAATAATCAACAAAATTATGTTTGCCTCTCTGGTAATGATGTTCAACAGAAATCTGTTTATGGTCAGTTAAAGAGATTTATTCAATTTGTGAAGAAAAATGATATAAATACTTTCTGTATTCCTGGTTATGGGAGATTGATTTATGTTTTAATTCTTCTTTGGTCATGGATACACAGCAAAAAAATAATCATGTTTGCAGAGAGTTGGTATCCCAATAAAATAAAAGTTTTTGATAGGGTAAAAGGTCTTTTTGTTAGAGTGACAACTAATTTTGTATTTGTATCAGGAGAACGAGCAAAGCAACATTTTATTCAAAACTTAAACTATGATGCTAAATCAATTTTAACCGGATACTCTGTTGTAGATAATGAACATTTCTCCAAAACAGATAATTTAATACCGTCATCTCAGCTTATTAAATCACCATTTTTCAATAATCCTTCAAAAACACTTCTTTGTATTGCCCGCTTTGCTCCAGAGAAAAATCTTGAGATATTAATTGATGCATTTGCAAAATCTAACCTGCTAAAAGTAGGGTATGGCTTAATGATTATAGGAGGAGGTCCCCTCAAGGATCAACTTGTAAAACAAATTGAAATTTTAAACATGCAAAATCATATTTTTTTGCATGAATGGGTATCTTATAAAGAATTACCGGGTTTTTACCAACAAGCATCATGTTTTGTCTTACCCAGTAATTTTGAACCATGGGGTTTGGTCGTGAATGAAGCCATGTCAGCTGGACTGCCTGTTATTGTGTCTGATGCCGTAGGTGCAGTTCCAGAATTATGTAAAGAAACCAATAGTTGGATTTTTGAATCTGAGAATGAAGCTCAATTAATTAATGTTTTAAATATTCTTGGAGAAATATCCGAAGAGAAATTAAGTCAAATGGGACAATCTTCACAAGAAATAATAATAGATTATACATGTGAAATTTGGGCGAAAAAAATTGCTGAAGCATGAACATAGCAGTTATAGGTGCAGGAATATCAGGTCTTTCATCAGCAAAATTATTACAACAAAAAGGGTATAAGGTTACAGTTTTCGAAAAAGGAGAAAAACCGGGAGGACTTATCCGTTGTGATGTTATTAATGGTGGAGTGTTTCATCGTGTGGGAGGTCATGTATTTAATACAAAAAACAAAGAGGTTTTAAATTGGTTTTGGCAGTGGTTTGATAAGGATAAAGAATTTTTGCAGGCAAAGCGTAATGCAAAAATATTTATGGATAATAAATATATTGGATACCCAATTGAAAATCACATCTATCAACTCGAGGGTGGAGTTATTTCAAAAATAATTTCAGAATTACTTGAGTTGAATAAAACTGGATATAAGGAACCTTTTACATATGCATCATTTGAAGATTTTCTGAAGGGAAATTTTGGACAAACTTTGTACGACTTATATTTTAAACCTTATAATGCAAAAATCTGGAAAACAGATTTGTCAAACGTTGCTCTTGAATGGTTGGAAGGTAAATTACCCATGCCGGATTTTTTGCAGGTTTTTACTTCCAATATTATAAGGGAAGAAGAAAAAAATATGGTTCATAGTTCATTTTTTTATCCTGTAAATTTTGGCTCTCAATTTATAGTTGATAGGTTAGGTAAAGATCTCAAAATAGTGAATGATTATGAAGTCTCAGAGATTACTTTTTTAGGATCGGGATGGAGAATTAATGGAGATGAAATATTTGATAAAGTAATTTATACAGGAGATGTTAGAAAATTAAATAAAGTAGTAAGAGATTTACCTAACCAGGTAAATCAACTTACAAAAAATGTTGAGGGTTTAAGATCCAATGGAACAAGTAATTTATTTTGTCAGACGGATGACACGGATTTATCCTGGCTTTATTTACCTGATAAAAATACAAATGCCCATAGAATAATTTATACAGGTAATTTTAGTAAGAATAACAATCCATCAAAAGGTCGTAAAACTTGTTCGGTTGAATTTTCAGGAAATGTTACGTTTGAGCAGATGGAAAGAGAGATTAATAAATTACCTGGAAATTTGGAGATTTTGGATATGAATTATGAGCCTAACTCTTATGTAATCCAAAATAAAGGAGATCGTGAAAAAATAGCTGCTTTAAAAAATAACCTGGAACCAATCAATTTCTATCTTGTTGGACGTTTTGCTGAATGGGAGTACTATAACATGGATAAAGCGATAGAAAGTGCAATGAAAACAACCGATTTTATTTGTAATAATTAGATCATAAAGATATCCAACTATTTTATATGAATGTTCTTAATATAGTTGATAATATTACTCAGGTAAATTTTGGAATTTGGAATGCTGCTATTTCAACGGCAGAGAAATTAAAAAATAAATATTCGATACAATCCTTTTTACTTTATCCAGAGATTAACGATTCACCTGAACTCAAAGAAGTTATTAAAATACCGATAAAGCATTCTTCCATCAATAAATTTCTCTTTAATAAACAAGCTACAATTTCTTATATTGATAATATTTTAAAGAAATATAGTCTAGGAAGAAATAATACAATAATTGTCACGCATGGTTGTTGGCAGTTTCCAACCAGATGGGGTGCAATTCTCAAGGAGATGGGATTTTTATGGATTTATGTGCCTCATGGTATGTTAGAACCCTGGAGTTTGAAACAAAAAAGAATTGTTAAAATGCTTTATTGGAATATTTGGGAATATTCATTATCAAAAAAAGCTGATTCGGTTCGTGCTGTAGGATCTCCGGAATATAAAAATCTTACAAAATATTATTCCACAAATAAATTAAAACTAATACCAAATGGTACTACAATAATAAATGCTACTAATAAATTTGAAAAAAAAAGCAATAAACCAATCATCTATTTATTTATGGCAAGGCTTCATCACAAGAAAGGAATTATACCATTGATAAATGCCTGGAAAAATAGTAAACTAAATATGCATAAAAATTATGAGTTTATAATAGCTGGTCCGGATGATGGGGTCGTTGATGAGGTAAATGATTTACTTTCAAGTGGAACAGAAAATATTAGTTATGTAGGGGCTAAATATGGTAAAGAAAAAGAAGAGTTGCTACAAAAATCTAGTTTTTATCTGTTACCCTCTTATTCTGAGGGATTTCCAACAAGTATTCTTGAAGCAATGCAGTGGAACATCGTTCCTATTATTAGCAAAGGTTGTAATTTCCCGGAAGTATTTGTGGAAGATATCGCAATAAATGCTGAACCCAATGAGTATTCAATAATGAATGCACTGAATAAATCCATAGAATTCTCAGAAAGTCAAAGAGAAGAATTGGGTGATAAATGCAGAATTTATATATCTGAAAATTACTCTATAGAAAAGATTTCAGATTTACAATTTAATTTACTGTCTCAATTATTAAATTCTTAATTATATGATTAATCATATTTAGAAATACTTTACAAAAAATCAAAACGCTCCATTACTTCTTACAAATTTTTCTTAGCGCCTCTTCGCGCTCTTTGTCGTTAATTTTTTCTTAACCAAAGTATGCAACATGCTATTGCAAAAAAAATAACCAGAGCATTTATCATAAAACCTTTTTCAAATACTTTAGAATTACGTTACAGATAACCACAAAATCCCCTTTGCTTCTCACAAAATTCTTCTTAGCGTCTCTTCGTGCTCTTCGCGGTTTATTTCTTAGAAAACTATTATAACCCCAAAATTCCTTAATTACCCATCCCTCATTCCCTTCCAATCAATCCGGTTTTCATTTTCCGTATTTCTTTCTTCAAAAATCCCCTCATTTCCAAAAATTTTTCCCTTCCAATCAAAATTTCCGTAAACATTCTTTCCATTTTTTAGTTATTACAAACAATAAAATATTTTATAAACGTTATTATAAAAGTTAGTGTAATAAACATTGTACCGTTAATATTAACAAAACCTAAAAAAACAATTTATGGCGTCACTTACACCCTTAAGTGGAACGTTGGGGGAGAAAAATGCGGCTCATCTTTTACGTAGAGCAACATTTGGTCCTAACGTGCAAACTATTAAGTCATTTAGCACAATGACAGTAACCGAGGCAATGAACATACTTTTTGCAGAGGTAGAAACACCTGAACCACCAGTTGACCTTCAAACAGGGGAAACCTGGTTAAATCCTGTTGCAACAGAATCCAATAGTGAAAATGGCACGCTGGAGAGTTATTTTATGATTTGGTTTCTGGAGCAAATGAGAAACTCAGGGACCAGCATACGCGAACGAATGGTTTATTTCATCCATTCACACCTGCCTGCGCGACGAACAGTGATTCAAAGCAGTGAGGCAATTTATTATCAGAATCAGTTGCATCGGTTTTATGCTACAGGCGATTTTAAAACACTTTTTAAAAAAGTTTGTATTGATAATGCGATGCTTATCTATCTGGATGGTGCTACCAATGTAATAGGAAATTTCAATGAAAATTTTGCCAGGGAGATGTTCGAACTTTACTCAATAGGTAAAGGCGAACAGCTAGACGATGGCGATTACACCAATTATACAGAAGACGATATCAAAGCTGCGGGAAAAGTTCTTACCGGGTTCCGACGTGATAATACTTTTACAAATATTGATGAGGATACGGAATTACCTATTGGAATACCTGATCCAACGTTGCATGATTTTACTGTAAAACAATTCTCATCCAAATTTTCTAATGCAACCATAGGAGGTTCCGGTTCAACAGAAGAAGATATGTTAAACGAACTGGATGAAATGATCACCATGATTTTTAATCAGGACGAGACAGCCCGGTTTATAACGCGTAAGTTATATCGGTTCTTTGTGTATTATGATATTTCTGATGAGGTTGAGAATGATATTATTGTACCTCTTGCAGCAAATTTTAAAACTTCAGGATATAATCTATCCGTTGTAGTAAAAGAACTTTTATCCAGTCAGCATTTTTATGATGTAGATACAACCGAAACGTCGGATAACAACATAGGTGCCATAATAAAATCACCTATTGATTTGATGTTGGGAACATTAAACTTTTTTGATGTTGTAATGCCTGATCCTGAGACTGAACTTCAAAAGTTATATGAAGATGCATATCAAAATGGAATTCTAAGTGATATCTTCGATCAGGGGTTAAGTTTTTTTGAACCTTACGAAGTAGCTGGTTACCCGGCATATCATCAGTTTCCAGCGTATAATCGTAACTGGATAACACCCATTACGTTAGCACAGCGGTATCATTTTTCAAATCATGTTATTAAGGGAGAGAATGGTGGTGAAAATGTTGGATACAAAGCTGATGTTGTTGCCTGGGTTGAAGATTCAAACCATGTCTCTGATGCATCAAGTGCAAGTGATATTGTATCCAGCTTAGCAAATTATTTTTTTGCTGTTGAGATTGGAACAGATCGATTAGATTACTTCCTTAACACAATTTTTCTGGGGGAAGAGATGACTTCAACAGAATGGACTGCAGCCTGGAATAGTTATACCTCAGGAGGTGATGATTCAACAGTAAGGTCAAAGCTTGAGGACTTTGTTGCCTCTATTATGCAAACGCCAGAATTTCAATTATACTAAAACTAAACATTATGAAAAGAAGAAATTTCATTAAAAATATATCGTTAGCAGGATCAGGTGCTATAACATTGGGAGGAATGCCGTTAAATGTATTAGCGGGTAATGAGGCACTCAAGGAAATTGCTATGAATGCTTCAAATGACCACGTTCTGGTTTTTGTGCAACTTCATGGTGGTAACGATGGCTTAAATACCTTGATCCCAATTGAACAGTATGATAAATACAAGGACATTCGTTCCAATATTTATATTCCTAAATCAGGTGGGCGATCGTATATTCCGTTAGATGGTACGTTACCTTCTGCTCAACAAGCAGGTTTACATCCAGACATGCAAGGCTTTAAAGATTTATATGATGATGGCCGTGCAGCTGTTGTTCATAATGTTGGTTATGAAAACATGAACCTTTCCCATTTTCGTGGTCGCGATATTGTTTTTATGGGAGGTGATTACAATGATACATTCCATTCTGGGTGGATGGGGCGATTTTTAAATCATGAATATCCGGATTATCCGGATAGTTATCCTTCTGCTGAAATGCCCGATCCTCCGGGAATCGAACTTAGTGGGGATCTATCCCTTTCGTTTCACCGTGATGTTGGAATTCCTATTGGATTTAATATTAACGATCCCATCGGTTATTATAATCTTGTAAACACTGTCGGACTTGATCAACCTCCAATGTCTTTCCCTGATTCACACGCTGGTGATGAATTAAAATATTTAATGGATTTTGAAGATAAAGCCATCGATTATTCAGAGCGATTACGTGATGTTTATAATGCAGGAAGCAATTCATCATCTGTTGTTTATCCGGAAACCTATTCTCAGAATGCTCCTGACAGGTTTATCTCAAATCCACTTTCCGGTCAGTTACGATTAATTGCCAGGCTTCTTGATGGAGGTATTAAAACACGTATTTTCCTCTGTCGTATCGGATTATTTGATACGCATGCCGATCAGGTGTTAAGTGATGATTCAACTATGGGTGGTCATGCAGCTTTATTATATCACCTTTCAAGTGCCATAAAAGCATTCCACAATGATTTGGCTGCAATGGGTATCGAGGAGCGTGTGCTCACAATGACTTTTACCGAGTTTGGACGAAGGGCTTACTCAAATGATAGTTATGGGACTGATCATGGAAAGTCAACTCCGGTATTTTTATTTGGGAGTGGTTTACAGGGAGGCATCTATGGTGAAAATCCAGATTTGGATGATTTGGATAACGGGAACACAAAATACGCTATTGATTACAGGCAGGTTTATACTTCAGTTGTGATGGACTGGTTTGGAGCATCAGAAGAAGCTATGCAAGATACCTATTTCGATGCATGGACTTCCAATCGTCTTCCTTTAATTGAAGGTTCGAGTAGTATTAATGATTTAAATGGTATAGGTGAAGTTAAACTTACATGTACTCCCAATCCGGTAAAAAATGTTGCTACCTTTCAAATACCATTGTTACGGGTATCAAATGTGAAATTAGCTATCATGGATACCAATGGTAAATATGTAGCATCTGTTTTCCAGGGCAAGAAACAATATGGAATGGCATCATTTAATTATAACACAAGTAGTCTTCTAAAAGGAACTTATGTTGCTGTTGCTTATGTAAATGATTATCCATATCAGTGTAAGTTTACAAAGCATTAATATCAGCCAATGAGAAAATTTCTTTTGAAAATCATATTACTGGTAACTTTTTTTTGTTGCTCTTGTTTAGTTGTATCTGCTCAATCGAAAACTACAATTGAGAGCCCTTTTTACCTGGGACTAAAAGGGGGTGCAAATGTAAGCCATGTGATGGTTCTGGAACAGTTTCAGATATTTTCAAGCATTGGTGATGTTGATGCCAGTTCGAAAGAGTATAATAAAATCTATCAGAATTGGGGTTACCAGTATGGGTTTGTTGGTTTATATAAATTGAGTGACAGGATCAATCTGATTTTTGAACCAACATTTGCCCATTATCGTTTTGGTTATTCAACAGAAAACATATGGGTGGATACAGAGAATGAAGGAGTTTCTCGTTCAAGTGAACAGGAACATAACAATAACCTTCATTATTTGGAACTACCCTTGCTTTTGCAATTTACCAAAGATATATCGCCTGTTAAACCCTATTTTTTAGTTGGAGGATATTATGGCCGTCTGTTAGGGGCTGAAAAATTGATGCATGTCACAGAGATTACTACTATTGATGAACAGGATTTTACAACTTCATCAGAAGATCAACATCTCTTTTACAATGATCAGTATATAAAATCGCGACTAGCTGCTGTTGCTGAGATAGGTGCTATCTACGATTTAGAAAATTTGCAACTTATGTTGGGAGTAGGCTATCACTATAGTTTCAATAACATTTCAAGGGAAGATGCCCGGTATTCAAACCAGTTGATTACCGGGAGTTCTTATGATGTTAATGATAACATGCTCCTAAATTCTGTAGTTCTAAATTTAAGGGTTTTATTCCCGTTAAATAAACCAAGTAGCTTGGCAAAGAGCCTGAAATGCAAACAATGATTTGAATAAAAAAATGAAGATATACCAATTTATTATCATACTATTCTCTGGATTAATACTCGTTCAGTGCGACATCACAAACAGTGATATTGAAAATAGTGAAAGTTTTATCCGAATCTACCACGATGATAACCTAAATAATAATTATTATCCTCTTGATGTAGTTGAGTTAAATGATGGATTTTTAATTCTTTCATCACGAATAATTGATTCGGATACGCTCACATATTCGTATGAATATCACCTCCCTTTTATTATTAAAACTGATATAGAAGGTAATGTAGAGTGGACCACCGTAGGTAATTATCCTTACGTTAGTCCAATAGCCAATATCTTGGAAATAAATGGAGAATATTATTTTTTCACCCTTCACAATACGAGTTTGGAACCAATACTTTTCGAAATTGATTTATCTTCAGAAAGCATTGATTTGGTCTCTGGTGGCGATTTTGGTAGTAATACTTTTGCATTAAAATCAATCGTTGATAGTGAAGGAAATATATTATTGTTGACAAATAGCAATAGTGGGACAAGAGATGCAGAACTTCGAAAAATTTCTAATATAACATCAAATCCCCAGGTCAATGTTATAGGGACGATGACCAATTCTTCCAACCATGGAATAAACGTTATTGTTCCTACAATTTTAGAACATCTGGGACATTATAATAAGCAGTATCCTTTTTCAATAAAAGAATACAAGAACAACAATAACCTCGATTCTTATTGTGTAAATTGTTTTGGTAACGATTTATTTAGTTTGTATAATGTAGATAAGGATGGCTCCAGTCAAAGCAAATGGATTACGGGTTCCAGAAATAAAGTATATGTAGCTTCTTTTCAGCAACTAAGTGACAGTTTATTCGCATTTGTGAAAAATGACAATAACAAAATATCCATAAAATCGGATCTTTTACTAAACAACGATAATCGATATGATATTGATGATTTAACAGAAACAACAGAATTTATAGAATTGGATGGTAACGCTCTAATCCCATCTGAAATTATTAGTTTCAATAATGAAAATTTTCTAATATCTGCAATAGCAACAAAAGGAGAACAGGTAGCTTTATTTATTTATGAAACCGAAGATTATTCTCTTCATAATATTTATTATGTAGGAAGCACAAATGATATAGCCCCGGTAACTATAAAACAAACAAGTGATGCACTACTAGTTTTATGTAAAACCCTGGTTACAAATAAATATCCGCGAGTTGCATTGTATAAGATACCGTTAGATGAAATTGGTTTGTAAAATGGCATCTTTTTAACATAGATTATGGTAGTAATGCATAAAAATATAAGTGAAAACACTAAATCTTTAGCCTAACAACAGAACTTACATGCAATTGCTACGTATTGAATGAAAAAAAATAGTAAATTAGATACTATCAAAAATTCATTTATGCGAATCGTTATTTTATTTTTTACTATTCTCTCTGTCTGTATAGATCTTAGTGCGCAAGGATTGGATCAAAATATTGTTTCATCACTTGATGATGCACACAAGAAATTTACAGGTAGAAGAAATCTTACCTATGAGTATTTGACCAATAAGGAATTTGATAAAATTTCAGAGATTTTCGAAAATCCTTTAATCCTGGAACTACCTACCGGATATAAAGAAAATCTTCAATCTTTTTATAAAGAGGAAATAATTCTAATGTTTTATTGGTTAGGAGAGTACCAAAATATTTTAAAGCACGTAGTAAATAATACAAATCCACGAGGTTCAATAATTGAAACCGGAAAAGAACAGCAAGCAATTATTCCTTACAAGAATTCTTTTTATGATGATCTCTTAAAGCTTAGTTACGAAAATCAGGAAGAGTTAAAAGCACATATAAAATCGAGTAATTTAAATCCTGAGGAAAAGGATTTTTTAATGCTTTATTTAGATTTTAGATTGGCAGAAGCAAACCTGGAAGGCTTTGATAAAGATTTATTAATACAACAGGCAAAAGAATATAAGGGGAAATACCAGGATGAAAGCTATAATGATTTTGTGTCCTCTAATATCGATATAGGCTATAAAACAAGCAATTTTGGATTGGGATCTACTCTATTCATTGGGAGTTGTTCATTTACAGAAAATCTGGGAGATAATATTTCAGGAGGAATGCCAATAGGGGGAATTATAAATGCTGCATATAAGAATTTAATTCTGGATTTTCAATTCACAGGAAGTCTTATTAGCAGGGTAAAACAGGATTTTACATTTAAGGAATTATGGGAAAAAAATTCCCGAACAACATTAGCTTTCGGTAGTTTAAATTTAGGGTATGCCATTATCAACAATGATAAGATGATGATTACGCCCAGTATTGGCATGGCTTCAACAAATATATCATCTTATGTAAGGGCAGAAGATGGAGAAGCAATTAATTTAAAAATAGATAATACCCCTGTTTTACACACATCAATTACATTTGATTATAAGCTAAAACATAAAATTCATATCAGCGAATACAAAGACAGGTTAATTTCCGAATTTGATAATACATACTGGATATTTCGTTTGAAAGCAGGATTTATCACTCCTAACTTTGAAGACGATAATAATGTTTTTAAAGGCAATGTTTTTTATGTCGGTGCAGGAATTGGTATTTTTACTTATCCGGCCACAGCAATTAAGAAAAAATAATCTCCAAAATTTAATCCGGAGATCGCCAATTAAAAATGGCTTTTATTTCATTTAATTGTTATCTAATTTTAGATAACGATATAAATCCCAATCTACCAAATTGTTAATAAGTTATCAATAGTTTTAATAACTATCTGTGTTTTGCGATCGTTTAAGAATTTCTTTCGCTTTATTTTTGTTATACTAACTTATTTTTTATAAAACTTGAAAGATTTAGAAACTAGTATTGATCTTGAAAAAATTGAGCGAAAGAGGCAAAAAAAGAGCGAAGTTTTAGTTGTTGACGATTTTCCTGAGAACTTAATTTTTGTCGGCGAATATCTTAAACAACATAATATTGATGTAAAGTTTGCAACAAATGGAAAACTAGCTCTGGAAATTTGTGAAACTGAATTACCAGATTTGGTTTTATTAGACATTGCTATGCCAATGCTGGATGGCTTTGAAACCTGCAAAAGACTAAAAGAAAATCCTGCCACTCAAAATATCCCGGTAATTTTTCTTACGGCAAAAGTTGAAACAGAAGATATTGTAAAAGGATTTGAAGTTGGTGGCGTTGATTATATTACAAAGCCGTTTAATTTACTAGAATTAACTTCTAGGGTGAAAAAACATTTATCTTTAAAGAATGAGCAGGATAAGCTTCAACTTATGAATTCAAAACTTATTGAAGCTGTTAAATCTAATACCGAAAAGTTAAAATTAGCAAATGAAGACCTTTCTAATCTCGATAAAGCAAAAAATGAGTTTTTAATTCATATCAATCACCAATTAAGGACCCCGTTAAACGGAATACTTGGGTATTCTGAATTATTGGCCCATACAAATATAAACTGCGAGCAAAAGGATTTTGTTAACGAAATAAAAAATCTTGTTGACAGGTTAGTTAAACTCTCGGAACGATCACTTTTGTTTACAGAATTAAGGGCCGATAAATATAAATTGAATATGCAGGTTTTATCTGCAAACGAAATGATTTTACAATCACTTTTGGTTGTGAAAAAACGTTATGAGAACAAAAGAATAAACATAAAAAATAGTCTGGCAAATATTGATTTTCAGATTTTTGGAGATGATAATTTAATCCATCGTTGTTTTAATATTATTTTGGATAATGCAATAAAATATTCTCCTGAAGATGGTATTATCACTATTGATACGCAACATTTTGAAGATGGGAGCACCATAGTAATTACAGATCAAGGTTATGGTATACCGGATCAATACCGCACTGATAAGTTGGATATTTTTACAACCTATAATCAGGAGGAAGCCGGATTCGGGCTTGGGCTTGCTACAGCTAAATTAATTATGAGTGCCTTGTCTGGTAAAATTGAATTAAACAATAAAGAAGATGGTGGGGCAGAAGTAAAGCTTATCTTTTATGATCAAAATATAAAATAAGTTACTACACTAAATTTTCTTCATCAGCAAAAGCAAAGTCAAGTTGTTTTCTTGCAAGGTTTGCCCTTACTATCACAATATTTGCAGTATCCCCCAATTGATATTTTTTCTGGGTACGTCTTCCAACAAGGCAATAATTCTTATCATCTAATTCATAGAAATCATCAACCATTTCCCGGATAGGAATCATACCCTCGCATTTATTTTCTGTAATTTCGACGTAAATACCCCAGTCTGTAACTCCGGAAATAACTCCCTCAAAAGTTTTTCCAACCTTATCCATCATAAATTCTACCTGTTTATATTTGATGGAAGCTCTTTCTGCATCGGTTGCACGTCGTTCCATTTCGGATGAATGCTGGCACCATTTTTCATAAATTTTTGCATTCTTGGAACTTTCTCCATTCAGGTAATGGTCCAATAATCGATGTACCATCATATCCGGATAGCGTCGGATAGGAGAGGTGAAATGGGTGTAATATTTGAAATTTAAACCGTAGTGGCCAATATTTTTTGTTGAATAAACTGCCTTAGCCATTGCCCGTAAAGCGAGATTTTCAACAATATTTTGTTCCCGTTTGCCTTTAACATCATTTAAAACATCATTAAGTGATTCTGATATTTTTTGCGGTGAAACGGTGTTGACATTTAATCCGAAACGCTTGATAAAAAGATTAAAAGAGTCAAGTTTTTCTGGATCTGGTTTATCATGGATACGGTAAACAAATGTTTTGGCTTTTGTGTTTTTATCGTCAACGTGGCCAATTAATTTCGCCACACGTTTATTCGCTAAAAGCATAAACTCTTCAATCAGCTGGTTTGATTCAGCCATGGTTTTAAAGTATACCCTTAGTGGCTTTCCATTTTCATCAATCTCAAATTTTACTTCATCCCTGTCAAATGCAATAGAACCTTTTTTAAACCTGCGTTTTCTAAGTTTTTTAGCTAGTTGGTTTAACATCAGGATTTCTTTTTTCATATCGCCTTCTTCGGTTTCTATGATTTCCTGTGCTTCTTCATAAGTAAACCGTCTATCAGAATAAATTATAGTACGGCCAAACCACTCTGAAATTACTTCAGCATCAAGGTTGAGTTCAAAAACTGCTGAGAAACAAAGTTTTTCCTCATGGGGACGAAGGGAGCAAATGAAGTTTGACAACCGTTCTGGTAGCATAGGAACTACCCTGTCTACCAAATATACCGAAGTAGCCCGATTCAGGCCTTCAATATCGATGGGAGATTTGGGTTTTACATAATGGGTAACATCTGCAATATGTACCCCAATTTCAAAATGACCATTATCCAGGATTTGAAATGAAAGGGCATCATCAAAATCTTTTGCGTCATGCGGGTCAATAGTTAGTGTGGGGACATCCCTAAAATCTCTTCGTTCTTTATAATCCTGGGGAGTGATTTTTTCACTTATTTTTTCGGCTTCTAAATCAATTTCTTCAGGATAATGATAAGGTAACTCATATTCTGCCAGGATAGCATGCATCTCTGTATCATTCTCCCCGGCAAATCCAAGAATGTCAATAATCTCACCAAATGGATTTTTTGCTTTTTTTGGCCAGTCTGTGATTTTACCAACAGCTTTTTGTCCATTTTGAGCACCCTTTAATTTGTCTTTTGGGATAAATAAGTCAAATGGCATGTTTTTATCCGGTACCAGAAATGCATAATTTTTTGATATTTCTATAATACCGGTAAATGTTTTTTTAGCTCTTTCGATTACCTCAATAACTTCTCCTTCGTAATAATGGCTTTTCTTTTTGGCAAAAAGGTAGACACGGACTTTATCCCCGTTCATCGCATGGTTGAGGTTCCTCTGTGAGACAAAAATATCTTCAGGGAACTCATCGGAATGAATAAATGCATAACCAGCATCGGTAAGTTCAACGGTTCCTGTGATATAACCAATTTTTGATTTCAATTTAAATTTGCCGCGGCCAATCTCTTCGAGATCGTCATTAACTGTAAGATTATGGAGAACTTCGATAATCAGGTTTTTTTCTTCTGAACTTTTTACAAGCAGTTGATTTGCAACTTGTTTATAATTAAAGGATTTTGAAGGATTGTTATAGAATACTCCCATGATTTGGTTTGTCATGGATGTTCTGGAGATATTTTCTTTGCCTTTCTTTTTGCTTTTTTTCTTAGCCATCTAATACGAACTTATTAATATGGACTAAAGTTATGAAAAAGAATTACCCTTGATATATAACTTCGTTTTTTAATTCGTTTCCTTCAATAAAAGCTTTAATGTTATTCATTGTTGTATTGGCAATATTTTGCATTGCCTCTTTTGTGAAAAATCCCTGGTGTGAGGTAACGATAACATTATTAAAAGTAAGGAGCCGGGCAAGTACATCGTCTGTAAGGATTTTATCTGATAAATCTTCAAAGAAATATTCACTTTCTTCTTCGTAAACATCAAGGCCTGCCCATCCAATTTTCCCGGTTTTTAATCCCTTGATTAGATCTGAGGAATTAATGAGTTTTCCTCTTCCGGTATTAATAATCATAACACCTGTTTTCATCCTTTCGATGCTATGCCGGTTGATTAAATACTGCGTTTCTTTTGTTAAAGGGCAGTTTAAAGAAATAATATCTGAATTTGCAAAAAGCGCTTCCATGCCGACATATTCAAAACCGTTCTTTTCCTCAAATTCTCTGTCAGGATGGATATCGTAGGCAAGTATGTTCATGCCAAAACCGCTGAGTATTTTTATCAGTTCTTTACCGATTTTTCCTGTTCCAATAACCCCTACGGTTTTTCCGTACAGATCAAAACCCATCAAACCGTTTAAAGTAAAATTTGCTTCCCGGGTCCTAAAATATGCCCGGTGTATTTTACGGTTTAGTGTAAGCATTAATGCTACGGTATGTTCAGCAATTGCATGGGGGGAATAAGCAGGGACCCGAACAACTTTTATTTTGTCTTTTGCCGCTTTTAAATCTACATTGTTAAAGCCAGCACATCTAAGTGCAATTAATTTTATACCAAAGGAATGTAGTTTTTCAATGGTGTTTTTATCAATGGTATCATTTACAAAAGCTATTACAACATCATACCCATTTGCTAAAATAGCATTATCAACATTGAGGTGAAATTTGAAATATTTTATTTCATACCCATTTTTTTTGTTGATGGATTCGAAAATTTCTTTATCATACGGTTTTGTATCAAAAAAAGCAATTTTTGTACTCATAGGATAATATTTACGTTAACGTTGTTTTAACTTTTTGTGAACAGGATTGATTTTTTATAAAATTAGTTCAATTTTATATTTTTTTAAAGTTTAATTGGGATGATTAAAAACATATTTAAAACATTTTCGAAATATAAATACGGACTCGTTTTGAGTGGCGGTGCTGCAAGAGGATTTGCCCATCTAGGTGTATTAAAGGCACTGGAAGAAAATGATATTAAACCAGATATTGTGTCTGGTGTAAGCGCGGGTTCTATTGTGGGGGCATTGTATTGCGACGGTAATTCTCCGGAAAAGATACTGGAGATGTTCCAGGATAAGAAATTGATTTCACTGGCAGAATTCAGGTTTCGAAAAAATGGTGTACTTCGGGCTACAGGATTAAAAAAATTATTGGAAAGAAATCTCCGGGCAAAAACTTTTGATGATCTGGAAACACCCCTGATTATTGGGGCCACAAATATGCGTACAGGTAAAGGGGAATATTTTGAAAAGGGAAATCTGATAGATACTATTTTAGCTTCCTCCAGCATTCCTGTTTTGTTTGAGTCGGCAAAAATCAATAATGATATTTATATGGATGGAGGCATCGTTGATAATTTACCTGTTGAACCAATACAGGATAAATGCAAAAAAATAATTGCGGTACATGTAAATCCTATTGGAGAAGAGAAGAATTTAAAAGGAATTGTAAAAATTGCATTCCGCTCATTTCATTTAAGTGTTGCTGCAGGAATTGAATTCAAAAAAGATAATATTGATATTTTTATAGAACCCCTTGGATTAAAGGACTATGGTTTGTTGGATTTAGTGAAAGCAAAAGATATGTTTGATATCGGATATGCAGAAGCAAAAAAAATTCTTACTCAAAAGAAAGAAGGAATCCGTGCCTAATGTTAACTTTGTAAACTTTATTAAAAAAGAAGTAAAATGCCTCGACAGACTTTAATTTACAACACACTCACAAAGAAAAAAGAAGTTTTTGAACCTGTAAATTCACCTCATGTTGGTTTGTATGCATGCGGTCCAACAGTTTACAGCGATCCTCATTTAGGCCATGCACGTCAGGCAATTACTTTTGATATACTTTTTAGGTATTACACACATATCGGTTACAAGATGCGATATGTCAGAAATATAACTGATGTAGGACATCTGGAAGACGAAGTCTCCGGTGAAGGCGAAGACAGGATTACAAAAAAAGCCAGGTTAGAACAGCTTGAACCGATGGAAGTTGTTCAGTATTATACAAATCGTTATCACCTTTTTCTTGACCGATTAAATGTAAAACGTCCAAGTATTGAACCACGGGCATCTGGACATATAATTGAGCAACAACAATTAATCCGTAAACTTCTTGAAAATGGATTTGCGTACGAATCAAATGGGTCAATCTATTTTGATGTTGAAAAGTACGATAAGGACAATGATTACGGAAAATTATCAGGCCGTAAGATTGAAGATTTATTAAGCAACACAAGAGATTTAGACGGGCAATCCGAAAAGAAAAACAGTCTTGATTTTGCCCTTTGGAAAAAAGCATCACCCGAACATATTATGCGTTGGCCATCGGAGTGGAGTGATGGTTTTCCGGGCTGGCACCTGGAATGTTCTGCCATGGGAAATAAATACCTGGGAGAACAATTTGATATCCATGGCGGTGGAATGGATTTAATGTTTCCTCACCATGAATGTGAAATAGCACAAACTAAAGGTGCATTTGGAAAGGAAGCTGTTAAATATTGGATGCATAATAACATGATAACCATCAACGGGCAGAAGATGGCTCGTTCGTTGCAGAATTTTATCACATTAGAAGAATTGTTTGCAGGAAGCCACGAAAAACTTGAGCAGGCATACTCACCAATGACAGTTAGGTTTTTTATTCTTCAGGCTCATTACCGAAGTACACTTGATTTTTCGAATGAAGCTTTACAAGCGTCAGAAAAAGGTTTGAAAAGACTTTTCCAGGGATACAAAACATTACAAAAGATTGCAGCAGGTAAAGAGTCAACTATTGATGTAAATAAAATTGAAGAACAATGTTATGAGGCAATGTCTGATGACTTGAATACGCCAATAGCGATTTCTTACTTGTTTGATGCAGTCCGTATAATCAATTCGATAAACGATGGAAAAGAAAAGATAGATGCTGATTCATTAGAAAAACTTAAAGCCCTTTTTCAAATATTTATTTTTGAAATTCTCGGGTTGGTTGAAGAAGAATCAAGCAGTGATGATCTTTCATCCGATTTAATAAATATGATCCTTAATCTAAGGATGGATATTAAAGCAAACAAAGATTATTCAACAGCCGATAAAATCCGTGATGAATTAACAAAACTCGGCATTGTTATTAAAGACAAAAAAGATGGTTTTGATTGGGAATTAGGGTAACGATTAATTTAGGACTGTTACCCAAAAACCCGGAGAAACTGTTAATGGTAGCTCTTTCCATTTTCCCATACTTACATTTTTAACAAGTCCTCTTGAACCTGCGGCTGTTCCGGAAATATAAATTGTTGGAGAGACCTTTTTGGATTCTGGGTTTGTTGTTTCGGAGGTATAAACTGCGACATTTTCCAAAGCAATAAATACATTATCATATACACAAATATTGTACTTGCTTAAATCAAGTTTATAATTTCCAGTGTCATCTTTATGCAAGGGAATAAGGATATTTTCTTTTTAATTTGGTTGAAACAATTTTTGCTTCCTGTATTTTGGTTGATATGGGAGTGAGAGTTATTTCTATGTTGCCCTGCTTAAGGAGTTCTCCAATAATTTTTTTTTGGATTTCTACTGTTACATATTATTTTTTCCTATAAGCTTTCCCATACATTTCTATGGATGGAAGATCTCCATAAGCTTTATGTATGATTTTATTAGTAATTAGAAGATACTTGCCTCCGGCATTTGCTGCCTTTTTCTTGAGTATTATTAAGGCATTTTTCTCAAGTTGGGTAGTTGATATTTTCATTTTTGTGCTTTCAAACAAAGCATCAAAATCAGATATTTCAATTAGTGTATCTGTTTGGGATACATCATCTAAAATTTCAACTTGTTCCCATGGAATAGTTTCTTCTTCAACATCTATCTCCTTAAATAGTGGATTAAGAGTCTCAATTTTTCCTGTTGAATAAATTATTTTGTGTACTGTCTTTCGCGGAATAGAAAGTTCTTCTTTGTTTAAGGGATAAACATAAAATATATCAGAGTTTGAAAAACGGTTTATACGTACAATTATTTCAGTGGAATCTATTCGGATTATTTTATCAAAGTCACTTAAAGCAACGGTATCATTGCTGTTTGAAAAGGTAGGAGTATTACATTTTGCATTTATAGAGAAGGATAAGCACAATATGCATATTGCCAGTAATTTATTAAGCATAATTGTATCTTAAAATTTATAGATGCAAAAATATAAAAAAGTAAACAGAGAATTATTATTAATTCCCTGCATACATTTTATATACCATTTTTATACCATCTTCTAATGAGTATTTTTCTTTCCAACCAAGATTATTGAGTTTAGAAACATTTAGGAGCTTACGGAAAGTTCCGTCTGGTTTCTCTGCATCCCAGATAATTTCACCCGTATAACCAACAATATCTTTTATAAGGTATGCTAAATCATGTATCGTTAAATCTTTACCTGTACCAATGTTGATATGGGTATTTCTTACTTCTTTATTTATTGGTTTTGGATTTTTTGGATCAATACCGCCTTTAATACCACCAAGAAGGTCATTATCAAAATCAATATTTTCCAGGATATAAACACAAGCATCAGCCATATCATCAGCATGTAAAAACTCACGCATCGGTTTTCCTGATCCCCAGAGTGTTATTTTTGTTTCACCCCCATTTGATGTAATTCCAAAATGACCTAAAGCTCCCAGGATTTCTTCTTGTGATGCTTTTCCATCAACTTTTAGGACAGGATTATTATTGAAATCATCTCTAATCGCTTCCCAATCGCTATCTATTAAACATTTACCAAGATGCATTTTTCTTATTAATGCCGGGAGTACATGCGATTTTTCCAAATCGTAATTATCGTTTGGGCCGTATAAATTCGTTGGCATTACAGAAATATAATTAGTTCCGTACTGCAAATTGTAACTTTCACATGTTTTTATCCCTGCAATTTTTGCAATAGCATAAGGTTCATTTGTATACTCAAGAGTATCTGTTAATAGATATTCTTCTTTTAATGGTTGAGGGGCATTTTTTGGATAGATGCATGAACTTCCTAAGAAAAGAAGTTTTTTAACACCATTCAAATAGCTGTTATGTATGATATTATTTTGTATCTGTAAATTCTCATATAAGAATTGTGCCCTGTATATGTTATTTGCCATAATTCCGCCAACTTTGGCGGCAGCTAAAACAACATAATCAGGTTTTTTTAATTCAAAAAAAGACTTGACAGCATTGCTGTCAAGTAAATCTATTTGAATTGTTTCTACGGAATTCAGGCCTTCATCATACTTGGGTTTACGAGAATGGTAAGAAGCAATAAGATTGGTATATCCTTTATTTTGTAAATTTCGGATTATCGCGCTTCCTACCATGCCAGTACCCCCGGCAATGAATATTTTATCTGTTTTTTGCATTAAATAAAATCTTTTCTTATTCGAAATAATTCATTATCTGGTAGCCACCATTTTTAAGATATTGTTGTTTTTGCATCACTTTAATATCTGATTGGATCATATCTTGTACAAGACCACTAAGATCATATTTAGGCTCCCAGTTTAATTTTGTTTTTGCTTTTGTTGGGTCACCAATTAATAGATCAACCTCGGTAGGCCTAAAATACCTTGGATCAACTTCAAGAACCTGTTTTCCTTTTTCTAATTGGAACTCAGGATTGGTACATTCAACAACATAAGCTTTTTCATCAGCATCTTTTCCTTTGAATTCTAAAGTGATTCCTACTTCAAGAAAAGCCATTCTAACAAATTCCCTGATCTCAGTTGTTATTCCGGTAGCAATAACAAAATCCTCTGGCTCATCTTGTTGAAGAATAAGGTACATTGCTTTTACATAATCTTTGGCATGTCCCCAGTCACGTTTTGCAGAAAGGTTCCCAAGGTATAATTTATCTTGTAATCCAAGAGCAATACGTGCAACAGCCCTGGTAATTTTTCTTGTAACGAAAGTTTCACCCCTGATAGGCGATTCGTGGTTGAAAAGAATGCCATTACAAGCAAACATATTGTAAGCTTCACGGTAATTCACGGTAATCCAGTAACCGTATAATTTGGCTACACCATATGGACTTCTTGGATAAAAAGGAGTTTTTTCTGATTGAGGAACTTCTTGTACCAATCCATATAATTCACTTGTTGATGCCTGGTACATTCTTGTTTTTTCAGTTAATCCAAGAATTCGTATTGCTTCAAGTATTCTTAATGTTCCTATGCCGTCTGCATTAGCAGTATATTCAGGAGTATCAAAACTAACCTGGACATGGCTCATTGCAGCAAGATTATAAATTTCATCTGGCTGAATTTCTTGAATAATTCTGATTAAGTTCGTAGAGTCAGTTAAATCTGCATAGTGTAATACAAAATTTCTGTTTTCTACGTGAGGATCCAAATAAAGATGATCAATTCTATCTGTATTAAAGAGAGAACTCCTTCTTTTAGTTCCGTGGACTTCATAACCTTTTTTTAGCAGGTATTCAGCTAAATAAGCACCATCCTGACCTGTAACGCCTGTTATTAATGCAACTTTACTCATGTAAAAAATATTAGTTTTTAAAATTTATCAAAATCTCCAAATAACGTGTTGGAGTTTAAATTCAATTATTCTTACTTAAAAAATTATAAACTAAAATACGATAGCTTTTTAATTTTGTTTTTAAAAAGCCCTTTTATATCAACAAATACACAAATGTCTTCAGCAATACTTTTGAAATATGTTTCATCCAAAACTTTGTATTGATCATGAGCTACAGCAGCTACTATTAAATCATATTTACCATTTGGTTCAGGAATGATTTCAAAACCATATTCATGTTTAACTTCGTTATTATCTGCATAGGGATCGATAACATCTACATTTATACCAAATTCTTTTAGCTCATTAACTACGTCAACAACTTTTGAATTCCTGATATCACTGACATTCTCTTTGAAAGTAGCCCCTAATATTAAAGCTCGCGATTTTATTATGTTTTTTCCAGCAAAAATTAGTTTTTTAACTGCTTCCTGGGCTATATGTTTGCCCATTCCATCATTTACTGATCTCCCTGCGTTTATTATTTGTGCAGTATGTCCTAGTTCAGCAGCTTTATAAACTAAATAATATGGGTCAACACCGATACAATGACCACCGACCAATCCAGGAAAGAATTTTAAAAAATTCCACTTCGTCCCAGCTGCTTCAAGCACTTCAAAAGTGTTTATCCCTATTTTGTTAAAAATCATTGATAGTTCATTCATTAATGCAATATTCACATCGCGTTGTGTATTTTCAATGACTTTTGCGGCTTCAGCAACTTTTATTGAAGAGGCTTTGTGAACTCCGGCCTGCACAACTAATTCATACGTTTTAGCAATATTTTGTAGCGATTCTTCATCACATCCTGAAACAACTTTTACTATTTTGCTAAGTGTATGTTCTTTATCGCCTGGATTTATTCTTTCTGGAGAATAACCAACTTTAAAATCAATATTAAATTTTAACCCGGATAATTCTTCCAGGATTGGCACGCAGTCTTCTTCAGTGGCTCCAGGGTATACAGTTGATTCATAAACCACGTAATCTCCTTTTTTTAATACTTTCCCAAGTAATTTTGTTGCACCTAGTAACGGTGTTAAATCTGGGAGATTGTTTTTTGTTATAGGAGTAGGTACTGCTACAATATGGAAGTCTGCTTGTTTGAGATCTATTGGATTATCTGTAAACAAAATATCAGTGCTTTCAAATGCTGAATTATCTAATTCTTTGCTTGGATCAATCCCATTTCGCATTAATTCGATACGATCCGTTTTTATATCAAAACCGATAACCGATATTTTTTTTGCAAATTCTAGTGCAATAGGTAATCCTACATATCCAAGGCCTATTACCGATAACTTTGATTCTTTTTTAACTAATTTTTCAAATAAATTCATAATAAATAGGAGCCAAAAGGGTTTTAAAATTATAGAATAAATAATATACTGTAACGCTCATAGAGAGTGAATCGTATTTTTTTTGATTAATAATCTAATTTGTATAATGAAATTGGTTAATGTAATTACTAATAAACCGTAATGAAACATCATAATATTCATTTTTCCATATTTCTTTTATGTTGTTGTGATTTGCATTTTTTATTTCATAAAAAAGTTTGTTGTTTGATGGCAGGTTGTCAAATATTATATTACTATGATAAGGAAGTATTTTTTTGTCATCCAATCCATGCAGTAATATGGATGGTTGTTGAATGTTTTTAGCTGATTTTGCTGGATTAACTTCATCAATTGAAAAACCTAATTTTTTTTCTATTAATCTTATAACTTGTTTAAAGAAAAGAAAAGAAAAATACCAAAGTTTTCTTCTGAAGTACTCAGCAAAAATTATTTTAAGATTTGAAAAAGGAGCTTCTAAAATTGCAAAATGAATTCGTTTATCTAATTCTAACGTTTGTAATGCTATTGAGGCTCCCATAGAATGCCCCCACAATCCTAAGCTACTTGGTAGTTTATACCTGGAAGAAAGATTATCTATTAATAGCGAGATATCTATTTTTTCTAAATATCCATATGTGCAATAGATACCTTCGCTTTCTCCATGGCCTCTCAGATCAGGTAAAATACAATTATATCCCTTTTTACTTAAAAAGATTGCCTGTTCAAGAAAATAGTATTTGTTCGTTCTTATGCCATGCAGAAAAAGGATGTTTCCTTTATTTCCTTCTATGGAGGGTATGAATAGAGAATCTATCAATAAATTATCTGTTGTTGTGAATTGAAATCTTTCGTGTTTTATCTTAGTAAGGCTGTCATTTGAGTTTAATTCCGCTGTCCATCTGGGAATACCTTTTCTAACATTGATAGATCTTTCTACAAAATATTTAATAAGATGATTGTATAGAACAACTATAACAATCAAAACAATTGTAATTACAAAAAAAAAGGGAAGAAGATTCATTAATTTCCGATTAACTCTTTATCTAAAGTTAAAGAAATAAAATTTATTTTAAAGTATGGCAAAGATTATTTTTAGTTTAACAATGTACCAAAACCAATTTAGGACTAAAAAGTGTAACATATTGATAATATTGAAGAAAAGATGAGCAAAGATTTCAATATATTTGTTATTAAGAGTATAACTAAAACTCACTAAATGGAACGAAAAGATTTTTTAATGCGGTATTTCGAGCAACTTGGTGAAGTTATTGCCCGAATGATTGGTTTTAGAAAACGAAAAGATTGGGAACACGCTCATGAGTATATAGATGAAGTGTCTAACAATTTTTTGGGAATTGATATAAATGAATTTAAAGAAATCGATAACCAGGAGCTAATTGATTTTATTCTTAAAAAGCAAAATTTCACTTTCGAGAAAATGAAGATCCTTGCGGAACTATTAAATGAGAAAGGAGAGACATATTTTCAGCAATTTGATATGATTGATGCAAGTATCTTTTTAGCTCATTCTTTAACTTTGTTCAATTATATTGATACGGAGGAAAAAACATTCTCAATGGAAAGAAATCAGAAAATGGAATTTATCAGGCAACGTCTTTCTAATATTGAGCTGAACTAAATATCCAGTATTTCTTTTAACGTTTTATATCCAGTTCTACTAGCTCTTATCCTTTCCTGGTTTTTCATTACAACAATATAAGAATCTTTTTCGAATGGTTCTATTTTTAAAATTTCACTCACATTTACTATACATGATCGATGGACTCTTATAAAATCTTTGCTGTTAAGGTGAGTCTCAAAAAATTTCATGGTTTGTTGTTTTAAATATTTTCGGTTTTTACTGTAAATCATTACATAATCGTCTTGAGCCTCAATCATGGAAATATCTGATGTTGGAATTATTTCAATAGAACTTTTAGTTTTTACTACAACTCTTTTTAAAATTTCATCAGCAGTATCATCCTGAAGTTTTGATATTTTTTCTTTATCGCTGGTATTACTTTCAATTTTTTCCTTTGCTCTATTACATGCCTCAAAAAATCTTTCCTTTGAGTAAGGTTTGAGTAAATAATCTACAGCATTTTGTTCAAATGCTTTGATAGCATATTCATCGTAAGCAGTAGAAAAAATAATAGTAGGTTTTTCCTCCAGGAGTTCCAGCATTTCAAATCCCGTTAATTTAGGCATTTGTATATCCAGGAAAATAAGTTGAGGTTTAAGTTCATTAATTTTTTTTATTCCATCAAAGCCGTTCTCGCATTCAGATACAATATCAATGTAATCTATGTCTTCAGCAAATTTTTTGATAATTGTTCTTGCCAGCTCTTCATCGTCTATTATTAATGTTGAAATTTTGTTCTCAGACATAATTTGGAAATTTTAATGTTGCAATGAATTTATTCTCTTCTATAGTTTTTAAAAAAAGATCGGGTTGATTAAATGTAATTAATAGTCTTTTTCTTACATTATTCAATCCAAGTCCTTCTCCTTTTTTTGTATGCGCATTTTCATCAAATGTGTTAGCTATTATAAATTCTGTATACAAACTATGTTTTTTGCATTTTACTTCAATATTATTTTCTTCCAGATTTTCATATATCCCATATTTGATGGCATTTTCAAAAAGAGGTTGTAAGATTAAATGAGGAATTTTTGTTTCCATACATTCATCTTCAACCGTATAGCTTATTACTAATCGTTTACCAAAGCGGATTTTTTCTATGTCAAGATATTTTTTTATGTTCTCCAACTCCTCTTTTAATGTTGTAAATTGCTGATCCCTGTTTTTAAGAGAATACCGAATGAAATCGGATAATTTGATAATCATTTCGTGAGCTTTGTCTGGGCTTGTTAACGTTAATGCACTAATTGAATTTAAACTATTAAATAAAAAGTGAGGATTTATTTGTGCTTTAAGAGATTTTAATTCAGTTTCTGTTACTAAAGATTTTAGTTCAATTTCTTTTAGACTTTTTTCACGAAGATTTTTGAAATTAATAAACAAGTTATATACTAATGTAACCAGAAAGAAGTATAAAAATCCGGCAACTAAACGCCATTGATATGTTTCTTTAAAAAAATCTGGTATTCTGTCAGATGGTTTGACGATTAAATTTACTAATCCTTCAGATAACAGTAACCACAATAAAACAATAATAATTCCTGCTAATGCTAATCGACCAAATTGCCATAAGTTATTGTTTTGCTCAATCTTTATGTAGTCCATCGGGTACCACAAACTTACCCCGATAAATGCAAAAAGGAAATTGTGTACCAGGCTATCTGTTAGGGCATACCATATGCTGACTTCATAATTTGTTTTTAGAAGGTAAAAATGGACACTAGCAATAAGTATCCAATTAAATATGTAAAAAATAAATCCTTTTCTTTTTTCAAAAAGTGGATGTTCCATTTTTTAAAATGATTTAATTTCTCCACCCCCAAAAATCACTATGCCTTTTATTACAATTTTACTTTCACTATTAAAATTGGATATAGGTTGTCTTTTATCTGCAAATCCACCAAAAATTGGTATAACATCAACTTTTACATTCCAATCAGAAGGGATTAATAATTTTGTTCCGCCAAAAACCATGAAAACATCAATTGTATGAACACCAGGAGCAAGTTTTGCGGGAGTCATGTTTATGTTCGATCCTCCAAAAATACAGGTCATACGTCCACCTTTAAAATTTTGAGAATTGATAATTTTATCCCCTCCTCCAAATACATCAAGATCATCAATAAAATCTGTATCATTTTCATCAAACTTAGTTGACGAAATATGACTTTTCCTAAAAATAAATACTAAGCCAACCGTAATTAATATAACAGGCCAAAACAGGTCTCTGAAATCAAAATTAAAATCAAAAAATTCAGGTAAGTAAAAGAATCCTCCAACAAGTATAAGGATTATACCGGTAGATTTATTATCTGATATTAGGACTATTACTAATCCTATTGCCATTAACAGCATTTTCCAATTTATCAAAGCATCTTTAAGTGAATAAGGAATTAATCCAATATTGGATCCTAAAATAATTATGCCTGCAGCTAATATTATAAACCCTGCGATAATGCGTTTATCAAATGTTTTATTTTCCATCTTTATTGAATTTTATATTTCGTACAAATGTATGTTTATAAAATGTGGTTAAAAATTAGATATCGGTAAATTGCTTTATTTTATCGGTAAACAGAGGCTTTTTCTTTTAAAAAGAAATTATTCATTCTGAATTATGTGACGGAACAATTTTTTTAAATTAGAAAAAAATAGTAAATTATCACACTTTAAAGGATTAACTCTTTATCTATTAAGTGATTTATTAGTGTTACTTAAAATTGTTTTTTAAATACTTATTAAACCCATTTTTGTGTCCGGATCAAAGAGTAATAAAAATATAGGTCTAAAAAGAAAAGAACCTGATTACCGACATGTAACTGATTATTCCAACAGGATTAATGATGTTACATTGAATAATTTTTCTGATAACCTAGTTGAATTTCAGGAGAATAAATCCAGTGATTTATTTAATTATGCTCCAGTTGCCCTGCTCGTTTTAGATGAGGACAGTAAAATAATGGAGTTTAATGAAACAGCTAAAAGCTTTTTGGCTGCTGAAGGAAAATTACTTGAAAATCGATTGCTTATCTCTTTTATCCATAAAGATGACAAGGTTAAATTTTATAGTCATCTTAATGCAGCCCTTAAAAATCAAAAACAGAATTTATGCAAGGTACAGTTAACTAATTTGCTTGGTGAATCTTATACTGTACTAATAAAAAGCGATAGGTTTCAAATAGCAAATAAATTCTATTGTCGGCTTGCAATAATGGATTATTCAGAAAATCTGAATAATGATATTGTCGTAAGGGATACTATTAGCAAACTAAATTATATCAAGGATCAACTTTTTAAGACAAAAAGTTTCTATGAGGAAATTCTAGATAATTTCCCGGATGGAATTTTTATTTGCGATAAAGATTCGGATGTAATTTATGCAAACAGGTATATAAAAAAGAAATATGGTGATGTACTAGGCATTAAATGTTATCATACCTTTTTTTATAGTTCTGAGAGGTGTCATTGGTGTAAGGGTGTTAATGAAAGAAATGAACGTATTGTTTTTGAAGACGATACAAAGAAGACTCTTTTTATTGCTCATTATCCTATAAAAGATAAAGATGGGGAAACATTGCAATTATCCTTTTTAAAAGATATCACTGATAATATTTTAAATGAAAAAAACCTAAACGAACGGTATACATTTATAAAAAATATTTCAAGTATTTCTTCAAAATTAATCGAAAGTAAAAGAGGATTAAATAGTCATCTTAACAGCTTATTACAATTTATTACAAAGCATGTATCTGCTCATTGTGGATATATTTATTTGGTTAACGAAGAAAAAAATCAACTTGAATTAAAAAATCTTTGGCCTTATAATAGTAAAAGAAAATTATTAAAAGTCTTACCTGAAGATGAATTCCCTGAATTCTCAACACGACAGATTCGAAATAATATTTTTCTTTGGAAAGATGAACGGCTCTCAACTTTTTCTTTAAATGAAGCATTAAAAGGCAGGGAATTGGAAGGAATCCTTACCGTTCCATTAAGTGTTGAAAATGTTTTTTTAGGATTTTTAGGGTTCGACTATAAGACAAAGCTCAGTGGCGTAAATGAGATGCTATCTGATGAACTTCAACTGACAGCTCAAATTATTTCTAATTCAATAGAAAGGCGAAATGCAATAGATGAGTTGATACATGCAAAAGAAAAAGCTGAAGAATCTGATAGGTTGAAATCTGTATTTTTATCAAATATGTCTCACGAAATAAGAACCCCAATGAATGGTATTCTTGGGTTTACAGAGATATTATCAAGAATGCAGGTTGATAGAAACAAACAAAAGAGATACATTGATATTATTCAACAAAGCACAAAACAGCTTCTTACTATTATTGATGATATAATTGATATTTCTAAGATTGAATCCGGTCAGTTTGAAGTTTTTAATAGTAAAGTAGAACTGAACTCATTCTGTAAAGAGATTTATGATACACATCTGGGGCAATTAAGAAGGAAGAATATTGAGGAGATAAGCCTGCATTTCACAAAGCCTAAAGAATTACTTGAACTACATTGTGAGACAGATGAGGTGATGGTTAAAAGGATTTTGGATAATTTATTGGGGAATGCGATTAAATTCACAAATGCAGGTAGTGTTGAGTTTGGATATCATTTTTTAAATGAAAAAACATTGTTGTTTTTCGTTAAGGATACAGGTATTGGTATTAATCCCGAGAAACAGAAGATAATATTCGAAAGATTCAGACAAATTGATGAAGGCGAAACGCGCGAATATGGTGGAACAGGTTTAGGCCTCTCTATTACAAAATCATTTGTGGAAAGAATGGGCGGGCATATTTGGATAGAATCAGAACCCAATAAAGGCTCAACTTTTTATTTCACAATTCCATTTAAAAGCAGCACAGATTATAGTTATCTTTTTAAAGATTCTAAACAATATGAAATTGCCAATGCCTGGGAAGGAAAAAAAATTCTTATTGTAGATGATAATGAAGATGTGCATTTTTATTTTCAGGAATCATTCGATGAAACAAAAGCTTCTTTCTATAGTGCCAAGAATGGGAAAGAAGGCGTTGAAAAATTTCAGGAACTAAATCCAGATATAGTTTTAATGGATATTCAGATGCCAGTTATGGATGGTTTTGAAGCATGCTCAAAAATAAAGGATTTGAATAAGAATACACTAATTATTATGCAAACTGCATTCAATTCAAAAAGCGATTTTGTGCAGGCAAAAAAAGTTGGTGCAGACGAAATTATTACTAAACCAATAGACAAAGAAAGAGCTTTCCAAAAAATCTCAACGCTGTTGGAATTGAGATCTTAGAAATTAATTAAGCCCTTTAAAAAATTTTTTCTGAAAAAATAAGATTACAATTACACCTACAGAAATAGAAGAATCTGCCAGGTTAAATACAGGCCTGAAAAAAACAAGTTGATTGCCCCCAAAAAAAGGAAACCACTCAGGATATCGTGCATTAATAATTGGGAAATATAGCATATCAACTACTTTTCCATGCAATAATTTGCCATAGGGTTCTTCAGGTAAAAGAGATGCTACATTATAAAGGCTATCATCGAAAATTACTCCATAGAAAACGCTATCTATAATATTTCCGATTGCACCGGCTAATATCATAGATATGCATATTACCAGACCAACATGGGCTTTTTGATTTATGATATATTTTAGATAGAACCCAATTCCAACAACAGCAAAAATTCTAAAAAGGGTCAATATCAGTTTTCCGAATGAACCGGGAATGTTCCAACCAAAAGCCATTCCTTCATTTTCTGTGAAATGTAGAATAAACCAATTGCCCAAGACATGGATTTCTTGTCCAAGCATCAAATTTGTTTTAATAATAATCTTTAATGTTTGATCGAGGATAAGAATTAATAATATTATTAATATTGACTTTTTAGTTGCTGACATTTAATAAAATTTAATAGTAAACGAGTCCCTTAATTTGATTCTATTCTGGACAAAAAAATGACTGGAGAGGATCCAGTCACCGTTATAATAATTCAAAAAATATTATCGTTGCTTTTGCTTTGCATCGATACTTAGTGTTGCGTGAGGAACAGCACGTAACCTTTCTTTTGAAATAAGTTTACCTGTTTCTCTGCAAATACCATAGGTTTTGTTTTCAATTCTCACCAAAGCAGCTTGCAAATGTTGAATAAATTTTTGTTGCCTTTGTGCAAGTCTTCCCGATTCTTCTTTAGACAGAGTTGCAGCACCTTCTTCTAGCACCTTAAATGTTGGGGAAGTATCTTGAGTATCATTGCTCTCACTTTGGGTAATAGCACTTTTTAAAAGTTCATAATCTTTTTTCGCTTTTTCTAGTTTGTTCAGGATAATCTCTTTGAATTCCTGAAGCTCCTCATCTGAGTATCTTGTTTTTTCAGCCATAGCCCGAATTATTTAAAAAAACTAATATAACAAAAAAACCAATTTAAAAATCAATTTGGTTAAATCTTATTTATTTTAATGTATGTTGAAATCTCTTCATCTAATGGTATGTTTATGGCTCCGTTATCTAAAAAGTTATCAACAAGCGTAATTGTCTTTGCTAAAGTTTGAGAACTAATATATTCCTCATACGCTAAAACAGCATCGTTTATTGCCTTATGTTTCTGAATCTCAATATTTATTTTATCAGTAACATCAAAGTTGCTGTCTTTACGTAAGTTTTGAATCCGGTTTACAAATTCTCTGGCAATTCCTTCTTTTTTTAGATCTTCAGAGATTGTTACATCAAGGGCAATGGTTAGTGCTCCTTCTGATGAAACCAACCATCCTGGAATATCTTCAGATAAAATCTCAACATCTTCTAATGAGACTGTGATTTTTTCTCCTTCCAGATCTAATTCATAGGATCCCGATTTTTCTAACGAAGCAATATCTGTTTGTTCAAAAGCATTGATGGCACCAGATATTTGTTTCATCATTTTACCATATTTTGGGCCCAATGTCTTGAAGTTTGGCTTTATCTTTTTAACAAGAATACCTGTTGTATCTTTCAAGTATTCAACTTCCTTAACATTTACTTCAGATAAAATAAGGTTTTTAACTGCTTCAAATTTATCCTCGAAAGTATCATCAAGTAACGGAACCATTATTTTTTGAAGAGGTTGTCTTACTTTGATATTTACTTTTCTCCTTAGCCCAAGTATCATTGAAGAAACTTTTTGGGCGATGTTCATCTGTTCTTCCAACACTTTGTCTATAAGTTCTGGACTATAAACAGGGAATTTTTCTAAGTGAATTGAAGCATCCGTATTGCCAGATAAATCAGGATGTAAATCAAGATAAAGTTTTTCCATATAAAATGGAGCAATTGGTGATGCTAGTTTTGAGATAATATCCAAGCAAGAATATAAAGTCTGATAAGCTGATAATTTATCTTTATCAAATTCGCCACCCCAATATCTTTTTCTATTTAATCTTACATACCAGTTACTTAAATTCTCTGTAACAAAGTTTTGTATTGCCCTCCCTGCTTTTGTTGGTTCGTAATTTTTATAATGTTCTTCCGTTTCTTTAATTAATGAATTTAACAAAGAAAGTATCCAACGATCGATCTCAGGTCTTTCATTAACTGGAATTTGTTCTTCTTTCCCAGTAAATTTATCAATGTTAGCATACAGAGAGAAAAAAGAATATGTATTATATAATGTACTGAAGAATTTACGTTTTACTTCTTCAACACCAGCAATATCAAACTTTAAATTATCCCAGGGTTGGGCATTGGTCATCATGTACCAACGAAGTGAGTCAGATCCATGTTCTTCGATTGCTGTAAATGGATCAACTGCATTGCCCAGACGCTTCGACATTTTGTTGCCGTTTTTGTCGAGTACCAATCCGTTTGAGATGATATTTTTAAATGCAACAGAATCAAATAGCATTACAGCAATTGCATGCAAGGTAAAGAACCAACCTCTTGTTTGATCAACTCCTTCCGCAATAAAATCAGCAGGATAATGTTTTTTAAATGTTTCTTTATCTATAGCAAATGGATAATGTTGCTGTGCATATGGCATAGCTCCGGAATCAAACCAAACATCAATTAAATCCGGTTCACGGAACATTTCTTTACCAGTTTCTGAAACTAAAACAATATCATCTACAAAAGGCCTATGCAAATCGAATGATTCGTAATTAGTTTTTAAATAATTTTTTTCTTCATAATCCTTCAAAGGATTATCTTTCATAAATCCAGCTTCGATAGATTTATTAATTTCTTCTTTTAATTCAATAACAGAACCAACGCATTTTTGCTCGGTCTTATCTTCTGAAATCCAAATTGGAAGAGGTGTACCCCAATAACGGGAACGAGAAAGGTTCCAGTCAAGAAGATTTTCCAACCATTTACCAAATCTTCCTGTTCCGGTTGATTCTGGTTTCCAATTGATGGTATTGTTGTGTTCAATTAATTTATCCTTTAATGCTGTTGTTTTTATAAACCATGAATCAAGTGGATAATAAAGCACAGGTTTATCAGTACGCCAGCAGTGTGGGTAATTGTGAACATGTTTTTCAATTTTGAATGCTTTATTGTCTTTTTTAAGCATTACACAAATATCAACATCTACGGTGTTATCGTTTTCTGTCAGAGATTCGTCGTATGCATTTTTTACAAATCGACCAGCAAACTCTTTGTATGAATCATTTACGTTCGATTTTGTAAAATCTTCATCTATATTTTTCAGAGGTATAAATCTTCCTTGTTTATCAACTAATGGACTTTCGGTACCATTTGTTGTATCAACCATGAGTCCATCGATGTTGTTTTGTTTTCCAACACGATAGTCATCAGCACCAAAGGTAGGGGCGATGTGAACGATTCCTGTACCATCTTCAGTAGTAACAAAATCGCCAAGAACTACTCTGAAAGCATCACCTTTTGGTTTTATCCAGTCAATTAATTGATTATATTCAACACCTTTTAATTCTTTTCCTTTGTATTCTTTAATAACCTTGAATGGGATCGCTTTATCACCCGGTTTGTAATCTTCTAAGCTGAGTTCTTCATGTTTTTTATTGAAGAAATTAGAAAATAGATCTTTTGCAAGAATAACAGTTACAGGTTGATATGTATATGGATTATATGTTTCTACTTTAACATAGCTAATTTCTGGGCCAACAGCCAAAGCCATGTTCGAAGGCAATGTCCAGGGTGTAGTTGTCCAGGCCAAGAAAAAGAGGTCAGTATTTACATCTTCGTAAAGGAAATTAGATGTGTCGTTTTTTATAATCTCAAATTGAGCTACACAGGTAGTATCTTTCACATCCCTGTAACAGCCGGGCTGGTTTAATTCATGCGTACTTAAACCCGTTCCCGCAGCTGGAGAATAAGGTTGAATAGTATAACCTTTATATAAAAGGTTTTTTTTATAAAGTTCTTTTAACAGATACCAAAGAGTTTCAACATAGCGGTTGTCATAGGTAATATATGGGTCATCCATATTTACCCAGTATCCCATTTTTTCTGTTAAGTCTTCCCACTCCTTAGTGTATTTCATTACATTTTCGCGGCAAAGTTTATTATATTCTGCAATAGAAATCTTTGAACCAATATCTTCTTTTGTAATGCCAAGAGATTTTTCTACCTGAAGTTCAACAGGCAAACCATGTGTATCCCATCCGGCTTTACGTTCAACGGTAAATCCCTGCATGGTTTTAAACCGGCAAAATATATCCTTTATGGTACGTGAAATAACATGATGAATTCCTGGAATACCATTCGCAGAAGGGGGGCCTTCGTAAAATATATATGATCCTTTACTTTCATCCTGAGGTTTAATACTTTTCTCGAAGATTTTATTTTCTTTCCAGAACGATAAAATTTCTTTATTAATTTCTGATAAATTAAGCGTTTTGTATTCCGGAAACTTCTTGCTCATCTGAAAATGTGTATTTTAATTAAATAATTACCTGTCAAAAAAATGTCCACAAAGATAGATGGATAAATAAAAAAAACCAATTTGATTTTATGATTGTGAATTAATCTAAATTTTCCCGGGTTAGACCGAATTGTTTTTCTTGCGTTTTATCTCCTAAAGGTTCAACATGAATGGCTACATCAAAGACATCCTCTACTTTGGTTTTAATGGTTCTTTCAACTTTATGGGCAAGATCATGCGCAGCTTTTAGAGTGATATTGCCATTTACTTCTATGTCAATATTTATCATATATTTTGAACCAATTTTTCGGGTTCTAACCCGGTGAGGATTAAATACCCCTTCAACAGAATCAATGGCGCAAAAAATTTCCCGGTAGATTTTATCATCTTTTAATCCGTCCATTAAATCTCGACTGGTTTCAATAAAAATGCTGGAGCCGGTATAAATTATCCATAGACTAATTCCCAAAGCAGCTATTTGGTCGATTATTGGCAGTTTAAGATAAATGGTAAAAAATAAACCGAATAATACAGAAAGTGAAAGGATAATATCCATTTTCATGTTTTTAGCATTTGCTATTAACATTTGACTTTTTGTTGATTTTCCGGTTTTTCGTAAATAAAGTGACAGGAATAATTTTACGATGATAGATAGTAATGTTACGATGATTGCTAATACTGTTGGAATTTCTCTGGCTTCACCACTTATAAATTGTTTAATTACACTCACACATAATTGTGTCCCGGCAAATAACATCACAAAAGCTATAATTTTTGCAGCAATTGTATCTGCTTTATCATAGCCATATGAATATTTGGCATCGGGTGGACGTTTAAGTAATTTTGCAGCAAATAAAGAAATTGATGAAGAAATAATATCACTTGCTGAGTCGAAACCATCGGCTAAAACAGCAAGACTTCCAGATATAACTCCAACAATAATCTTTGCTAATGTTAGAATACTATTTGCAATTAAAGCAACTGTAGATGCAAATACTATTTTATTTTCTTTATCCACACGTTAAAATTATAGAGAAACAAATAAATTGATAAAAAAAATCAGGTGATTTTAGTCATTATATAAACATCAATAAGCTAAAAGCCATTACAATCATTCCAGCTATCATTCCATAAATGGATAAGTGGGCTTCTCCATATTCTCTGGCAGCAGGTAATAATTCGTCTAAGGAAATAAATACCATAATACCTGCTACTCCAGCGAAGATTACTCCAAAAATAATATCATTCATAAATGGCATGAGGATGAGGTAACCAACTAAAGCCCCTACGGGCTCAGCTAAACCAGAAAGAAATGAATAGTTGAAAGCCTTTTTCTTGTTTCCGGTTGCATAAAAGATTGGAACAGATACAGCAATACCTTCAGGAATATTATGGATAGCAATGGCAACTGCAATGGCAATACCAAGGCTTGGATCTTTTAAAGCAGCTGTAAAAGTTGCAAGGCCTTCAGGAAAATTATGAATTGCAATAGCCATAGCAGAAAACATTCCCATCCTTAGTAAGGCCCGTTTATTAATTTCTTTTTCGTGATGCGTGGCATCTTCTATAAGTCTTGGTTCGTGTGGATTTCCAAAAGAGGGGACAAGTTTATCAATGATTGCGATTAAAAACATCCCGCCAAAAAAAGAGATTGTTGTTATCCATGCCCCCATTTTATCTCCTAGTTCTGCTACTAAAGAAACCTTTGCTTTTAGAAAAATTTCTACAAATGAAACATAAATCATAACCCCGGCAGAAAATCCCAGGGAAATAGATAGAAATCTTGTATTGGTTGTTTTTGCAAAAAAAGCTATTGCACTTCCAATACCTGTTGATAAGCCAGCAAAAAGGGTTAGACCAAAAGCTAATAGAATTACATTAAATTCCATGAATAGAGAAATTGATTGACTGCAAATCTATAATATTCTATGAAAAATAAACGAATGAAAATTTTTAAGGAACAAAATGGATTACTTACTCATATACATTTCCCATTTTCTGAAGCTTAGGGATATCCAGTAATTTTATTTTTCTTCCATGAAGTTCTATTAATCTGTCTTGCTTAAATTCAGATAAAAGACGAATTACTGATTCTGTAGCTGTCCCTACCATGTTTGCCAGCTCTTCTCTTGTTAATGATACTTTTAAAAAATTTTCATCGTCCATATCAAATGTAGTCTTAAGATGAATCAAAATTTCGGCAAGTCTTTCCCTTACTGTTTTCTGTGCAATATCAGTAATATAATCGTTTGCTTCTCCCAGCTCTTTGCATGCAATTTGAAGTAGATCAAAAGCAAAATTTCCATTGGTTTTAACAAGATCAATTAGAATGTCTCCAGGGATATAACATATGTAAGCGTCTTCAATAATTTTTGCGGTAGTACAGGCAAGTTCGTAACTTAATGTAGAACGGAACCCCATAATATCCCCTTTTTTAGCAAAACGGATTATTTGTTCTTTTCCATCAATTCCTGTTTTAAAAATTTTTATAATTCCTTTTTGTACAACATAAAAACCATTAATCCGAGAACCTTCTTCATAAATAACAGTTCCACGTTTATAGAAATCTGCACCTCCCTCATTAGAGATCATCTGGGTTTCTTCTTCAGTCAGATTTTTAAATATTGAAACAGAACTATCGATACAATTAAATTCTTCTTGCTCGTTTTTATTTAGTTTCATCTTAAGTCTATTATGTTAATCTAAATTAGTTTTTTTTGACGAAAATAGAACAAAAATCATTTTTATTTGCTCTTCTATCTCAAAACTGCAAAAATGATTAATTTTAACAGTAAACGACAAAGTATTAACCTAAAAATTTTAATATGAAAGATTCAGTAAATGTTGAGTGGACAGGAAATATGTCTTTTGAAGCAGATGTTGCTGGTTATAAAATAGCTTTGGATGCAGATCCATCTGTGGGAGGAGAAAACAAAGGGCCTAAACCTAAACCATTAATGATGGTTGCTCTTGCCGGTTGTACTGGAATGGACGTGGTTTCAATCCTAAAAAAAATGAGAGTTAACTTCGAAGGATTGAATATTAAAGTTGAAGGGGATCTTACAGAAGAACATCCAAAGAAATTCATTGCTATGAAGATTATTTATGAAGTAAAAGGTAAAGACTTACCACTTGATAAGATTGAAAAAGCTGTGAAGATGTCTGAAGAAAAATACTGCGGTGTTAGTGCTGTATACAAAGATGTAATGGATCTCTCATACGAAATAAAACTGATTGAATAGTTATTTCTTCGTTAGCATATATCCGGATTTTTCCCATTCTAAAAGGCCTGTTTCTAAATTATAGACAGTAACAAATCCTTTTTCTTTTAGGATGGTACATGCTGTAATACTACGTGTTCCTTCATCGCAGTAAATTAAAAGAGGTTGGTCAAAATCGAGATTAGCAGTTAGCTTAGTTAAGGCTTGACTATCCTCTGCATTTAGACTGTTTATAATATGACCTTTTTTGTATTCTTTTTTTGTCCTGACATCAATGATTACAGAAGTAGGATCTGATTCTGATATCTTTACAAATTCAAGGGCACTTATATTTTTAATAGTCTCTAACTTTTTTACCTGGCTATAAAGCAGACCAGTATGAAGAAAATTTATAACGAGTAGAAAAGAAAATATTGTTTTCATTTTTATAATTTAGACACCAAACCAAATTCGCACGATGAAAAATACGAAATTATGGGTAAATAGTTTATTAGATTTTTTTTATCCCCGATATTGTGTCGCATGTAACCAACTTCTTCTTTCTAATGAGCAAGAGATTTGCTTAGCATGTAACTATGAATTACCAAGAACAAATTTCCATACACAAAACGAAAATGAGGTAGAAAAATTATTCTGGGGAAAGGTAAAACTGCAATTTGCCAGCAGTTTTTTATTTTATACCAAAGGAAATATAACACAACGGATTATCCATAATTTTAAGTATCAGGGAAGAAAAGAACTTGGATATTTATTAGGAAAGCAATATGGAAATGAATTAGTTGGATTTATAAAGGATGTAGATTTTATTATTCCCATCCCTTTACATAAAAAGAAACAGAAAAAACGTGGGTTTAATCAGAGTGAATATTTTGGGAAAGGTTTATCAGAAAGTTTAAAAATTCCAATGTATACTAATTTGTTAACAAGAAATATATACACAGAAACACAAACCAAAAGAAGCAGAATAGACAGGTGGCAAAATGTAGAATCTATTTTTGAAGTTTGCGAAAAAAAGAAGATCGCAGGAAAACATATATTATTGGTTGATGATATTGTAACAACAGGTTCTACATTAGAATCCGCCGCCCTAACATTACAAAAAGAACCAGAAGTAAGAGTTAGTATTTTAACCTTAGGCGTTGCAGTTATTTAATCTATAAAATATGGTATCGCAGTGATAAACTTACACAATTGTTATATTGTCCTCGGTTCAAAAAATAAGTTTGATTTCCGGGATGTTCCCTTATTGGTAGAATTGAATAACCAAAACGTGAAGTAATTGCAAATTTTTTGAAAAAATAATAATCAAAACCAGCAAGACCAGAAAAATCATAATTATGGAATAAAGGGATTGGAGTTAAATCGCCGGCGCCATCAAGATCCTCCGTTTGTTTAAATAAAAGCCCATAGGCTAATCCGGCATGTACCCAAAATTTTTTGTATACGTTATATTCTAATAAAATTGGCACATCGATATAATCAAGTTTTACTTTGTAGTATGTTGTGTTAGTTTCATCGAAATTATTTCCCGCACCTTTTCTGATATAAGAAATTTCAAATTGAACTTTAAGGTTTTCTTGTAATTCAAGGTTGACAAACCCTCCACCATAAAAACCGGGAAGGTTATAACCCGAAAATATATCACCTTGAATTTGGCTGAAGTTACCTCCTGCAAAAATTCCCCCGCCAAAAGGCTGTGCGAAATTTTTAGAATTGGGAAATAATGCTAGTGAAAAAATAAAAATAACTAATTTGAATAGTGTGTTTTTCATTGTTATAGTGAATTCAGTTTATTTTTTAATTTTTCTACACCCAATGTTGCTTTTTCCTGGATGAAATTTATATTTCCAGACAATTTCATGTATGGTTCATTGGGATCAATAACAAAAATACGTGCATCCCTTGGCACATAATTAATAAGTCCTGCTGCAGGGTAAACATTCATGGATGTTCCAACAACAACAAAAATATCCGCTTCCTGACAAATTTCTGCAGCTTCTTCAATTGCAGGGACTGCTTCTCCAAACCAAACAATATGTGGACGTAACTGGAATCCTTTTTCACATTTGTCGCCAAGGTTTATTTCTTTATAGCCAATATCATAAATAAGATTCTCATCTCCTAAACTTCTTACTTTGGTTAGTTCTCCATGGAGATGGAGTATATTTTTGCTTCCAGCTTTTTCATGAAGGTTATCTACATTTTGTGTGATAATCCTAACATCATAATTCTCTTCTAATTCGGCAAATCCAAAATGAGCAGCATTCGGTTTTGCATTTTCCAGCTGTTTTCTTCTTTCGTTGTAGAATTTTAAAACTAACTCTTTGTTCTTTTCCCAACCCTCAATACTGGCAACTTCCATAACGTCATAGGTTTCCCATAAACCGCCCGTTTCACGAAAAGTTTTTAATCCACTTTCTGCACTAATCCCCGAACCTGATAAAACAACTAATTTTTCCATTTATTTAGTATCTATTTTATAACATCTACAAGCATTTGTTATTGCTTCTTCAATGGGAATAAAATTATAATTTATTGTTTCTCTAATTTTTTTACTAGAGTATTTATTGAAATTGAATCCTGATGTAACTGTCTCTTTTGTTACCTTAGGATTTGTGTTAAACACTAAACTAATTATTTTTAGTATTCTCCAGGTAATTGATGCCAGAAATTTATTTACAAGAATATTAGGTGCTTTTACATTTAATTCTTGTGCAATCATTTTAAATAATTCCGGATAGGTTTGATTACTTGTATTTAAGATAAATCTTTCGTTGGTTATTTCACTTTCCATAAGTTCTATTGATGCTTTTGCTACATCACGAACATCAACGAAACCTGTCATCCCTGGCAAATAAAATTTTAAACCTTTACCAATTGCATCAATTATCGAAGGACTGCCAGTTGACCAATCTCCCGGTCCAATTATTACAGATGGATTAACGATGATTGCGTTCAACCCTTCGTTGATTCCTCTCCATACCTCCATTTCGGATTTAAACTTACTTAAGGAATATGGCGATTTTCCTTCACTATTTTTCCATTTATTTTCTTCGGTTATGGTATCGTTAATTTCAGATTGCTCCAAACTGGCAATAGAACTAACATGTAATAATTTCTTAACATTTTTGTTCAGGCAGAGATTTACAATATTTTCAGTGCTGAGAATATTATTTTGTATGATTTTTTTTCTGTTTCTTGGATTAAAAGAAACCATTGCCGCGCAATGATAGACTATGTCGATATCTTCAAAAATATTTTCAAGGGAATAATAATTACAGGTATCTGCGTTTACCCAGGTTATTTTTTTAAAAAGAGTTTTATCGTTTGTATAAAAGGAAAATATTTTTTCTGCTTTCTTAATATTATTTTCATTTCTGTAAATGGCTTTAACCATATTTCCTTTATTGGTAAGCTCAAATAGAATGTGAGCGCCAACCATTCCCGTACCTCCGGTTACTAAAATCATTAAAAATCGTAATAAAAGTTTTTTAAAGCAGATTCAAATGAGAGGTAAAGATAAGTAGTCTCTTCAGAATTAATATTAGAAGTTAGATTTCTTCTTAAAAATCCAATTTTGAATTGAAGATTTGTTTTCGGATTAATGAGGTATGTTAAAAAGAGTTCGTTATGGTTTAGGCTGGTTTTTATTCCTTGTAAAAGTGTACTTTCCGGAACTTTAATAGTTTTTGTCTCTAGTGATTTAAAAATATTTTGGCCATAGTTTGTTTCCTGATCATCTGCTCCGTATTTCGCTAAAATTACTTTATAATTTATTCCAAATCGTTTGTAATTGTACTTTGCTATAAATATTCCTTCAATAAAATTTGCTCCCAGCGGATGTGCTAAAGCCTGGTTATAATGGGTATAACTTATTTCTGAATTTTTTTTGGCATACGTATAAGGTTGCACGATATTTATTTCTGATTGAAGAAATAAATTTTTAATGGAAAAAGCATCAAAATATTTTATTCCGTTCTGTGTACCATATTGGGTTGGAAAATTTTCTTTTAGGTCTTTGAAATTGTCAAAAAGGGATTGATGGTATAAGATAAGTGATTGAAATAAATTTACGGAAAGATTTATTCCAACAGATGTATTGTTCTCTTTAATCTTTGAAGAGTTATCCATAATTCCATTTAAAAAAGGGATCGGATTAATATATCCTATACTGAAATTATTACTTCCTGTCGTATCTGGTGATGCCCAAATGTTAGCTTCAAAAAATGATAACTGGATATTTTCACTGAGATTAAATCCAAAATAATGGATGTTAGCTGTTTTTCTGTCGTAAAGTACATTACTTCGATTTACATCAAAAATTCCATGCATCAGACTCATTACTATTTTTGAGTAAAAAAATCTTTCAGAAGAATAAATTGCTTTAAAATAGGGATAGTTAAAGGCATTGTCCGATAACAATAAAGACCGATAACCATTGCCAATGAAATGTTTCCCATTTCCGAATTCGAGCGTTATTTTCTGAGATGGATAAAATGCAATCTGACCTTCAGCCCAGTTGAAATCGAATCCACCATCCCCAAAATCCCTTTTAACTCCCTGCCCCGGAACAACAATCGTATTATTAATATTGGTTGTTACATAATCTGGAAATTTTGCCTGGTTTTCATAAAACTCGGATGAAAATGTAATTTTATCGCCTAAGCTTCCCTCAAGTATTAATGCCCGGGTATTTCTAAAAGTATTTATAGAGTTTTCTTGTTGTTTCCCCAGAGAGAGGATTACAACAGGATCAATGGTAAGATGAAAATTATCTGAATTAACCGCAATAAAATTTTCTTGAAGTAATTTTCTGTTAAACCACGATTTTGTTGTGTCTGAATATAAAGTATAATATCTGTTGATAGTTGAATCGTAATCAATAAAATTTCTTATATCTTTTTTATAGAGAGGTTTTAGGGAAGTATTGTGTTTTTTTGTTATTAATTCCTTTTCAATAGGAGTTTGATATTCTGAATTTAAAGGCACATGGTGCTGTGCTGATAACTTAAATGTTACCAGCAAAAACAGAATGGAACAATATTTTTTAATATTTACTGTCAAATACATTTTTTCTGTTAATTCCAGTTCTTATTCCTAATGAGAAATATAAATCGTTTTCTGTTGTTTTTTCGTATTTATGACTTCTTAATGTTATGCCAAAATCTATGAATGTAAACCATTTAGGAATAAACAAATAACTAATTGTAGTTTGATTTAGTAATACATTGTTTTGTATGCCTTGCAATATTTCACTTCCATAATCCAATGAACGATTTAGATTTGATTTATAGATGTTATTACCATAATTCGTATGTAAAGAATCTGTTCCGTATTGCTGAAAAATGAGATTGTTTTCTATAAATATTTTTTTTCTTGAGTAGTTGATATTTAAAATCCATTCCCGAAAGTTTGCACCAAGCGGATGAGCTAACGCCTGTAAAGAATTCCCATACGATTTCGATGAATACGCATGCGAGTAAGTAAAAGGTCTCATCCAGTTATGTTCAAGACTTATTATTAGCGAGTTATTTTTCGTTTGTTTCCAATACTTAATACCAAATTGATATCCAAATTTATTAGCCCACCATTTTTCGGTTTCTTTAATAAACGATAGATTAAATTCGTCCAGAATAAATTGAGAGTAAAGAAGTGTATTTTTTAAAATTTCAACATTGCTGCCTAAACCTAGTAAAATATTATCAGGAGAACCAACAGAAAATTCAACAGGCCTGAAAAAAACTACGGGATTTAAATAATTAATATCATATCCTCTATTAATTGTTGAATCATCTGGGGCCCAAACAACAGATTCAAAGAAGTTTAAATTAAATCGCGGGGTTACATCCCATGATATAAAATGAAAGGTTCCAAATTTTTTCTCTAAATCATAGGGTTGTCCTGTTTTGTGTATGTCCTGTAAAAAGCTAGTTTGAAAAAGGTAATCTATATTCCATATTTCAACGAGTGCTTTAAAACTCCAAAAATTACCAGCATTATCCGATAGAAATAATGAACGGTTTCCATTTCCCAGAAATGAATGTTTGTTTCCAAAACTTAAATTGATGTAGGAGTTTGGACTATAATTTATTTCTCCAACAATATCATTAAAATAATAATTATTTCCTGTTTTGCTTGCTTTTGAATAATGTGGAATTATAGATGTAGAGTCAATTTTTGTCTTTGCAAAATGAGGTAATGAAATATAGTTATAAGTATAATTTACATCAATAGATAGATTTTTAAAAATTGTAGAAGTAATTTTTAATCCATTACCAGTTTGAAAAAAATTATCGTTTGAAAAATTTGAAAAAAAAGAATTGTTAATAATTGGATATAGCTGAAGAGTAAAATCTTTGGAAGATTCATATTCTGATGAATGTCCACTAATTTGTCTCAATAAAGAATAATTTATAACGTATGGCTGTACTGGGCTTTTAAGTAAAGCTTTTGATTCAGGCAACTCTTTATAATAAATTTCAGAATGTAATGGCAAGGAAATATTTTGCGAATAACTAAGATTAGTAAAGAGTAAAAGAAAATCTATAATTAAAGTAAATTTAATTTTCATTTTAGAAAATGAAAATAGTTAAGCGGATACACTTTCCTTGGTTTTAGTAACAGTTTTCTCATGAAGCAATTTTTCTCTTGGTGGAAGTGTAATTTCGAATGGAAATCTCGTTACAGGTTTTCCTACTTTGATTTTTGATTTTCGTTGTTTTAGGATCAGATATGGAATATAAGAAAAGAAGGATGCTAAAAGAAATAATCCAGCACTGAGATAAAATATTCCAATTTTATCAAAAGCAAAAGATAAAGCAATGAAAAGAATATTTACAATTAAAATACGTAACGTAGAACCAAGATGAGAATACCCCAATTTTAATAACCTATGGTGAACATGATTTTTATCTGCAGAAAATGGGCTTCTTTTATTTTTTATTCTGATATAGAAAACCCTTAATGTATCAAATAGAGGTACAATTAAAATTCCTATAGAAACCGCAGGTGCAGAAGCAAGCGCATACTCATTAGCTATCTCTTTTGTACTAAATTGATTAAATTTTATGGCGAAGATTGATAATATTAAACCAATAATTAATGATCCAGTATCTCCCATAAAAATTTTGTACGTCCCGTGATAAATATTATAACGGAGAAATGCCAGTAACGATCCTATTAAAGTAATAGCAATTATAGCATATTGATATTGACCAATTAGGAAGAACCATATTCCAAATGTTGTTGCTGTTATTATTCCAACACTTGAGGCTAATCCATCAATCCCATCAATAAGATTTATACCGTTTAAAATAACAATAATTACAAACAAAGTAAGTAAAGCACTTGCAAGATAAGGGATTTCATGTATCCCAAGAAAACCATGAAGGCTTGTAATTCTTACATCAGCAAATATAATTAGAATAAAAGCGGCAAAAAATTCACCAATAAGTTTTTTATTTGGAGCAATCACTAAAATATCATCTTTAATACCAATAAAAAAGATGATCGTTATAGCAGCAACGATATATTTAAATTCATGAAAACTAGAAGTGTTAATGAACATACTTGTGGCTATTAGGACGCCAGCAAAAATAGCTACGCCTCCTAATGTTGGTGTATTGTTCTTGTGAGATTTTCTAAGGCCTGGCAGGTCATAAAGATTCTTTGCTTTAGCAACTTTCACAAGGGTTGGTATGGATAGATACGTTACTATGAAAGACAACACTAACCCGAATATAAAGAGGATTTCTTGGTTCAAATTCATAAACTACTAACTATTTAATATTAAAGGTAAGCAAATATTTTCGTTTCTTCCAAAAAAAACAGTTATTTAAAAGTTAAACTTATGTATATAAAAAACTGCTAATTTCTGATAAAAAACTGTGATATTTTAGAAATGTTCTTGAGTATTAACGTTGCTATTCCTCCTATTGAGTTGTTTTTTAAAGCAATATAGTCTTCGCAACTTTTTTGAAGAACGTTTTTTACGCTGTTATTACTTACTCCTCCAGTTCTCATTTTAATTATTGTTTTAGGTAAATATGACGTACTGATTTTTTTTTGTCCCAAAAATCGTAGCATTAAATCATAATCTGCTGCGATTTTAAACGTAACGTTAAATGTCCCAAAGTTATTGTAAATATCTTTTTTTACAAAAAATGTTGGATGTGGAGGCATCCATCCTTTTTTTAGCAGTTTTTGGTGAAAAGGTTTACTTTTCCAATAACGGATGGTCGTTTCGATATTTGTTTTTGAGACATAACAAAGATCACCATAAATTGAATCATTGCCAGATATTTTAAATTGGTTTACAATATCTTCTATAATACTATTGGAAGAATACATATCATCGGAGTGTAAAAATCCAATTATTTCTCCTGAGGCTAATTCAATACCTTTATTCAAAGCGTCATAAATACCATTGTCTTTTTCGCTTATCCATTTTGATATCTTATGCGCATTTTTTTTTATTAAATCTAATGTCCCGTCAGTAGAGTTTCCATCAATAATTATGTATTCAATATTATTATAAGTCTGATTATAAACAGAATCAATAGCATCCTGTAAGTGTGATTTATTATTATAAACGGCAGTTATTATTGAGATCTTCATTTGCCTTCATTTTCAAATGTTCTTTTCCTTATAAAGACAGCTGGGTTTCCCTGGTAGATTGAATAAGGTTCCATGTCTTTTGTAGCTGTTGATTGAACAGTTAGAATGCTATGTGATTTGCATATTACCCCGGGACAAACTGTACATTTTGCTCCAATCCATACGCCATCTTCCAATCTAATCTCTTTTACAATAAGGTCAAAAGTTTCTTTTTTATAATTATGATTACCAGTAAGTAAGAAAGCGCCTTGAGAAATACATACATTCGATCCAATATATATCGTTACTAGGTTGTCAATCCATACATTTTCACCAATCCATGTATTGTTACCAATTTTTAAATTCCAGGCGTATTTAATATTTACAGATGGCTTGATATTAACGTTGTTTCCAATCTGTGCACCAAAACTTTTAAGAATTAAGACCTTTAAACCAGAAAATGGAAATAATCCTGTTTTAAAGAAAAAAAGATTTACGAAGTACCAGCATAATCTTTTTAGTCTATTGCCCGGATTAAACCAATCATTGTTAAAATTAGCAAGATTTGTTTCCATTTTTTTAAGTATATTTTCGGTGAAAATATTAAAATTGTTGATAAAAAGAGCATTTCGATTATCATTGTCTTGAGTGATATTAATATGTTTGAGTAATTAAAATTAAACATGAGAGATTTAATAATTAAAAAAACCAGGGTTACACCGGAAGTAGATTTTAAAATTAATGGAGAACTAAAACTAGAAGGGGTTACTTTACCTGAAGATGCTGGTAAATTCTATAGTAAATTAATTAAGTTTATTCACGATTTACAATGCGATACTATTACTTTGAACGTAAAACTAGAATATATAAACACAGCTTCTGCAAAACAAATTTTCCTCATTTTTAAAGCATTAGAAGACAGATCTGATACATGTAACATAAAAATTGAATGGTTTTACCCTGAAGATGATGAGGATATTTATGATTCAGGAAAACATTATGCTTCTCTAATATCCAAACTCACTTTTAGTTTTGTCGCATATGTTGATGTCTAAAACATACCCAACCATTTACTAATACATCTAACGATATTGGAAATATTTTTAAATAAATTATCTTTATTAGCACAAATAAATCATTTTTAGTAAGATAAAATTTTGATTATTATTCACTTTTATTAATTATCCAGGTTGGAATTGAAAAAAGCAAAACACTGTTAACGTTATTACTTAATTATTTTTTACAGTAGTAGCAATAACAAATTTGACTTATGAAAACACTAAACATCGAAGAAAAGCAGGTTTTATATGTCGATGATGATCAAGAAAATCTCGATGGGTTTTTATATTCTTTTGCTAAAGAATTCAAAATTTTTATTGCCAAAGATCTCTCAACAGCTTGGGAAATATTAGCAAATAACGAAATAAAAGTTATAATTTCCGATCAGCGTATGCCCGAGAATACAGGGATACAATTTCTTAATGAAGTTGAGAAACAATATCCAAATATTGTTAGGATTATTCTAACCGCCTATGCAGATATTGATACTTTAATAGAGGCTATAAATAAAGGAAATGTTTATAGATTTCACACTAAACCTTGGAATAGGGAGGATTTATTATTTACAATTGAAAATGCAATTGAGACTTTCCTCCTTCGTAAGGAGAATTTAGATTTACTAAAAAATCTTAAACGAACGAATGAAGATTTAGAGAGATCAAATAGCAGGCTTAAAGAAAGTGAAATCAGGTTTAGAACTTTATTTGAACAAGCAGGTGATGGTATTCTTGTTGGTAATCCAGATGGAATAATCATTGATGTAAACTCAAGGATGCTTGAAATTATAAATTATGATAAAGAAGATATTATAGGTAAAAATATTAATATATTATTCTTACAAACCGAACTGAAAGAAAACCCTCTTCGATACGATTTATTAAATAAAGGCGAAATAACAGTAACTCAACGAAATATTAATACAAGGAAACAAAGTGAAGTTTTTGTTGAGATGAGTACTAAAAGATTAGAAGACGGCAGGCTTCAAGTTCTTTTCCGCGACATTACCCAGGAAAGAATAACAAGGGAAGCCCTTGTAGAGAGCGAAAATAAATTCAGAAATATTTTTAATAATAGTAATGACGCTATTCTAATCTCTACAATAGACGGTAAATTAGTTGAAGGGAATAATGTTTTTTATGAAAAAATACAATTTAATAAGGAAAAACTTCAGAATATAAATCTTTTTGATTTGATGCCTGTTGAATACCACAAGGCAAGGAACAAAAGGATCGCAGAAATTATTTCAAAGGGATATACTTCCAATATAGAATTAGAGTTAGTAAATGAAAATGGTGTAGCTTTTCCTGTTGAGTTAGATAGCAAACTAATCAATTATAGTGGTGAGGATGCCATTTTAACTGTTATTAGGGATATTGCCGAAAGAAAAATTACTGAAAGAAAAGTTTTAGATGCAGTAATTAGCACAGAAGAACGAGAACGAGAACGTTTTGCAAAAAATCTTCATGACGATTTAGGCCCATTGTTATCCAGCATTAAAATGTATATGAATTCATTTATGAATACAGTTGATGCTAAAAAACAAGTTTATATAATTGATCAGGTCAATGAAATAATAATGGAGGCAATTCAAACAACTAAACAAGTTTCAAATGATTTGAGCCCGCATATTTTAACTAATTACGGAATTGTATCAGCTGTCGAAAATTTTATTAGTAAACTATCGGATTATATAGCAATAAAATTTGAGTCTAACCTGGAAAATATCCGGTTTGAAAATAGTTTAGAAACTACATTTTACAGAATTGTAAAAGAGTTAATTAACAATACTATAAAGCATGCCAAAGCAAAAAATATTGTGATTAAATTGAACAAAAAGAAGAAAAAACTAATCTTATTGTATCTGGATGATGGTATTGGTTTTGATATCAATACAATTGATAAAAAAGGAATGGGGCTATATAATTTAATGAGTAGGATAAAATCTTTAAATGGTAAATTTGAGTTTGAGAATCCTGAGAAAGGAATAAAAATTAAAATAGATACACCTATAGTCCAATAAATATTTATATTCGTTAATAAAAATACCCTTATAATGGATACACCAAATCGGAAAATAATAATTGTTGATGACCATCGCCTGTTCAGGACTGGTCTTAAATTTATTGTTAATGAGATGGAAGGCGTTGAGGTAGTTGCAGAGGCTGCAAACGGACAGGAGTTTTTAGATCTTCTTGATATTATTAAACCTGATTTGGTGTTAATGGATATAAGTATGCCGGTACTAAATGGCGTTGATGCTACACAAATTGCACTTAAAAAATATCCTCACTTGGCTATTCTTGTTTTATCTATGTTTGGCGAAGATGCTTATTATAATTCAATGATTGAACTTGGCGTTAAAGGTTTTATACTTAAAGATGCTGACAATGAAGAGCTAATGAATGGTATTAAAACAATATTAGCGGGAGGGACATTCTTTTCGCAAGAATTATTATTAAGTCTCATAAAAAGTAAAACTGAAAATCCAACAATAAATTTCACGAAACGCGAAAGAGAAATATTAATCCTTATATGTAAAGGCTTTTCAAATAGTCAGATTTCTGATCATTTAAATATTAGTCAAAGGACCGTTGAGAGGCATCGTTCTAATTTATTATTAAAGACGGAATCGTCAAATTCTATCAGCCTTGTAGTTTATGCTATTAAAAATAACATTGTAAAAATCTGATTTACAGATAAATAACAAGATTGCCGCATGGCGGTAACTACTCATATTTATGTGGGTAGTTTTTGTAAATAACCACGCAAATTAATTGAGTATTTAATTTTCTAATTTGAGTAAAATCTCTCAATATTAATAGCAAAAAGCATCATATTTTTGTAATGGTTAATAATGAAAGCCAAAAGTAAATAAGAAAGTTCTTAATATAATGTTTTTATTTTCTTCGTGGAGAACTGAAGTTAATGATACAAAAAAGATGATAAGTAGGGGGAGATTAAGTTATACATTACTTAGACTATGAAGAAAAGGAAGAAGAGGGGTTTTGATTGAGGTAGAAAGATTGAGGCGTTAGGAATAAGTAGCATAAGTGATTGTTGCATAGTTGAGTTAACTTCTTCCACGAAAGAAAATTAAAAAAAGATTATAATATATTGAGGAGATTGGTTAGATAATTTGTATTTTTACAACATCAAAGTTGTAAGTGAAGAATAAGTTTGATTTAGGGTTGTTTTAGTGTGGTTTGGTTTTCAGGGCGGTGGCAGTCCTTGCTATCGCCCTGTTTTTTTTGTCGGAAAATACGTATTCTTTAATAAGCATTTTTTACTATATATTGAGTATTTTTTCTCAATTTTTTCTGGATAGTTCAGAATATATTTGAGCAAATTCAGCTTTATGAAAAAATATCGAATTCTTTTAGTTGATGATCACCCTCATTTCATAAATGCTCTTAAATTTCTAATTTTAGATTTTTTTGAAGATAAAGTTGAATCTATTGATATTGCTTCAAATGGCCAGGAGTGTTTAGATATTCTTTCAGAAAAAGTAATCGACATTGTTTTTATGGACATTGATATGCCTGTGATGAATGGGATAAAAGCTACAAAAATAGCCTCTGATATTTATAGAAGTCTAATTATTATTGCACTATCTTTTCACACAGACATGAATTATGTTATCCAAATGATTGAAGCTGGGGCTAGAAGCTATATCGTAAAAGAAGAGATAAACAGAGAATTGCTATCTAATGTATTTGAAAAATATTAAAAGCTATCTTGCCCTTGGTTGTTTTTTCTTGTCATCCTTTTTATCTTGTTGAGGTTCTAACTTATATTCCTTTGGAGCACTCGTGTAATCCCAAGTTTCTTCTATATCCCAATTTGAGCGTATGTTTATAGGTTTTGGGTAATATTCGATTTTTTCAGGCTGTCTGTTTTTAATATAATTTCCTGTCGTCCATTGCCTATTGGAATCTAGATCATAAATCATTTTTAGTTGGTAGGTTTCTGGTTGGAGATAATCAAATTTTAAAGCAGTGTCCCCAGCACAATACCTTTCATCCAAAATTTTTGATCTGTCTTCGTTCAATAATTGTATGATTAACGGATTTTTATAATTTTTAATATTAAGGATAAATGATCCATAATATTCTTTTTCTTGTGTCTTAAATGAAAGGTTTAAACTATCATAATCTAACTCGTAGATGTTTTTAACTGCTGAAGGAATAATTAGTAACTCATAGGTAGTTGAAGGTTTCCATTCCGGATGTAATTGAAATTTTGTTATTTCAAGAGAGTTTCTTAAAACATCAAATTTTTCAATTGTTTTTATTGAATCAATCACTGAATATAGGACAATGCCATCCTTAATTATTGAATCAATTGGATAAATTGTATTGACAACAATGTTCTTATTTAGATCGAATACTTTATTTTGACTAATATTTGTTTTAAGTTTTAAATTTTGATTTTCAACTTTAGAGTTTTCTTCAGGTTTTCTTTTTTTTCTATCCTGGACTATTTTTGGTTTTCTGTAATTAAAATCTAGCGTGTCGGTTTTCCAATAATAATTATTAGTACTATCGGTTGCATAAAAAGAGAATTGTGCTTTTAAACTGTCTCTATTCGCAATAGTAGTATCCGAAATCCAAAAGGATAGTGTGTCAAATTTTGCCGAGAATGAAGGTGTCAGCTCAATATTCTCAGTAGGAGGATCAATAATTTTAAAGAGGATAGAATCCCTGTAAGGTTCATTTAAAAAAATCTGCATTTTATATTTTTCTGAACGCTCATTGTCTTGAATATATTGGTTGGGAAAACTTTCCTGGAAAAAAAACAATGGAGCATGAAATGCATATTTTTTCTTATAGAGAATATTAGTCAAAGTATCTTTTTCTAGACTAATAGTATTATTAGATAAACTATCCAATAGCATAGTATCTGGTTTAGAATCTAATTCAGAGAAAAACGATTGGTTAATGGTTATGACTGAATCAAAAAATGCTATTTTTTCATTCGGAAGATCATAATAAAGATTATTATTGGCATCTTCAATGGCAAAAAGCCTATATTTCCCTTCCGATATATTATTTATACTGTAATTCCCAAATTCATCCGTTCTTCCCAGGTAAAAAGGAATCTGTGTAAGTGGGGCTGTGTCAGAAAGATTTTTATATAACGAAATATAAACTTGATTCTCGGAAGGTTCGAGTGTAAAACTATTTAGTAATGTACCAGTTACTGAAAATGAATCTACATAATTTCCAGTACTGAATACAAATTCAAAATTTTCATTTGGGTTTCCCTCGTTGTTATCAACAATTGAATTTCCAAAATTTAATGTATAGGTTGTACTATCTTTTAATTCATTCTTTAGCTCTATGGAAACAGTCTTTCCCTTTAATTTAACAATAGGTTTTTCTTCCAGGGGAGGAGATATAATAAGTGTGCTGTTTACATCCTTTAATTGAATAAACTCATCAAAAGTAATTTCAATATTTTGTTCATTTGTGTTTGAAGAATAGTTTCTGGGATCACTTGAGATTAATTGGGGGGGAATAGAATCCCGAGGCCCTCCTGTTGGGGAACTAACCTTTGCACATTTCGTTAAAACGAGAAGTAATAGAGCTGTTATAATGAATAAATATTTAATTTTCAATTCTTTATATTTTATAATAAAAAGATACGAATATAAATAAAACGATTTGAATCAGAAAAATCATCTTACTTTCTTTACAAAATCTATGCTTAATTTAAATTTAAGAATAACTAAATTGGATTAAATATTGGTTTTATTACATTTGTGACTTCGTCAAAGCAATAAAAAAATGATTATAAACTTTATAACCTGGAATGTTAATCCAGAGATATTTCCTTTAGGTCCATTTTCAATAAGATATTATGGACTATTATTTGCCGCTGCATTTTATATAAGCTATATGATTGTTAGAAAAATGTTTAGAATAGAGGGCCTTTCTGATGAGCTTCTTGATAAACTCACAATTTATATGGTTGTAGCTACTGTAGTTGGGGCCAGATTAGGACATTGTTTGTTTATGAACCAAAATATTATCTCAGTAACCCAATGGAAATATTAATGGTTTGGCATGGAGGACTAGCCAGCCATGGTGGTGCAATTGGAATTTTAGTTGCATTGTTTATTTTTTCGAGGAAATACAAAAAACCATATATCTGGGTACTTGATAGAGTTGTTGTCCCAACGGCTTTAGCAGGATGTTTTATACGGCTAGGTAATTTAATGAATTCAGAGATTTATGGCTACCAAACAGATTTACCCTGGGGGTTTATTTTTGTGAGAAACGGTGAGACGGTTGCCAAACATCCTACCCAAATCTATGAGTCACTTTCTTATTTGGTAATTTTTGTAATCCTATATTTTATTTATTTCAAAGCCCCTAAAAAAGGAAACCCAAGACCGGGTTTATTATTTTCTTTATTTTTAATTCTTGTATTTACTGCGCGTTTTTTTATCGAGTTCGTAAAAGAAGTACAAGTTGAGGCAGAGCAAGGATGGTCATTAAAATTAGGGCAAAGTCTTAGTCTTCCATTTATAATTACAGGAATAATTGTGCTTTATTGGTCTTTTCGAAATAAAAAATTTAATAAAGCATAATAGATCTTATTAAGAAATAGGTTTTTATTGTTTTAATAATTAGCTATTTAAGCCTAACGTTATTTAATTTTTATATTAGTTATATAAAGATTAATTTTCTAACTTCTTAATTGTTATTTAAACAAAGATAAATCCGATGAAACCTATTGGAATATTTTATGGCTCAACTACGGGTAATTGTGAAACTGTAGCAGTTATGATAAAACGTAAACTTCATAATTACTATGTTGAGCTTCATGATATCTCTGAAACAAATCCAACGAAAATTTCTGATTTTGAGAATATTATATTCGGGATATCTACATGGGGCGTAGGTGAGTTTCAGGAAGATTGGGAAGAGTTTGTAAAGCATATCAGCAAGGATCATTTATATGATAAAGTTATTGCTTTATATGGTTTAGGGGATCAGGATACTTATTCTGAATCCTTTTGTGATGGGTTAGGGATTCTTTATAATAAAGTTAAAGATTGGAATTGCAAAATAATTGGTAGTTGGCCAGCGGAAGGTTATGACTTCGATTTCTCAAAAGCTTTAGTTGATGGTCATTTTATTGGGTTAGCTATAGACGAAGATACACAGCCGGAATTAACTCAACCAAGAGTAAACAAATGGATTGAAAATATTATGGATAAATTTGTGTAGAGATATTATTTGCTAAAAAAACAAACATTCATCTTATTACGTTGTTTAACCTGATTGAAAATGGTTATATACGAGCTAGTATGATTCCTTATTTGCTCAGAGGTTTTGTTTGACAAAGAACGCAGAAAAAATTATTGTATTATATTTCTTCAACAAATTTTAGATGCAGGAAAAGGCAAAATCAACGATTGGAAGTATTGGAATACCTATCAAGTAAGAAAAGTGTAACTTATTTATCTACAAAAAAATAATCTTTTGTTAAGGAAGTTTAAGGAGGGAAATGTTACTTTTGCCCCTTCGTAGTTGCAATTAAATAAAAATAATAATATGAAAAAAGCAATATTAATTATCCTCGATGGTTGGGGAATGGGTAAAGGAGATAAATCTGATGTTATAGCTTCGGCTCCAACTCCATTTATGGATTCGTTGATGGCTTCTCAGCCAACTTCGAAGTTAATGGCTTGTGGTGAAGATGTTGGATTACCCGAAGGACAAATGGGTAACTCTGAAGTTGGGCATCTTAATATTGGTGCCGGACGTGTACTTTACCAGGATATGGTAAAAATAACCCGCGCAATAAGAGATAAATCACTTTGGGAGCATGAACAAATTGTGAAAGCATATTCTTATGCAAAAGAGAATAACAAAAATGTTCACCTTGTAGGTCTTATCGGTCCTGGTGGGGTTCACTCATTAAGTTCTCATATGGTTGCTCTTGCTCAAATTGCAACAGATATGGGATTGGAAAATATTTTTGTTCATGGTCTTACCGATGGTCGTGATACTGATCCAAGATCAGGACTTGGTTTTGTTAAAACTGATATTGAAAGCTTGAAACCAACCAATGCAAAATTTGCTTCTTTAGTTGGAAGATATTTTGGAATGGACCGTGACACAAACTGGGATCGTATGAAATTAGCATATGACCTATGGTTAGATGGTAAAGGCGAGAAAACTACGGATATAGTTGATGCTATTGAAAAAAGTTATGCAAATGATGTTACCGATGAATTTTTAAAGCCTACTGTTGTTACTGATGAAAATGGAGAACCTGTTGCAACGTTTAAAGAAGGTGATGTTGTAATCTGTTTTAACTTCCGTACTGATAGACTGCGTCAGGCAACAATAGCATTTACACAGCAAGATCTTCCGGATTTTGGTATGAAAACTCAGAATCTTGAGTGGTATACCATGACAGAATATAAAGCAGATTTCAAAGGTATTAATGTCATTTATAGTAAAGAAGATGTTAAAAATACAATGGGTGAAGTTGTTTCAAATGCCGGATTAAAACAAATTCGTATCGCTGAGACAGAGAAGTATGCCCATGTAACATTCTTCTTTTCTGGAGGTCGTGAGAAAGAATTTCCAGGAGAAAAAAGAATTTTATGTCCTTCACCAAAAGTTGCAACATACGATTTAAAACCAGAAATGAGTGCTTTTGATGTACGTGATGCAATTGTACCTGAGTTGAAAAATCAGACAGCAGATTTTGTTTGTTTGAATTTCGCTAATGGCGATATGGTTGGTCACACAGGTGTTTACGAAGCTATTTATAAAGCAGTTGTTGCTGTTGATGAATGTGTGAAAGACGTTGTTACTGCAGCAAAAGAAGGAGGTTATTCAGTTGTTATTATTGCAGACCATGGTAATGCTGATAACGCTGTAAATGCAGATGGTTCTCCAAACACAGCTCACTCGTTAAATCCAGTACCTTGTGTGTTGATTGACAAAGATTACACATCAATTAAAGATGGTATCCTGGCTGATGTTGCACCAACTCTTTTAACTATAATGGGACTTGATGTTCCTTCTGATATGAAAGGAAAAGTTTTGGTTTAACAACTGAAAATGAAATATATAAAAAGCCCGTGGTTATAGAAATCATGGGCTTTTGTTTTATCTTCATCAATAGATCTAATGCTGTTCTATAAATTCTAATATTTTAATAAGATTTTCCTCTATCTTTAGATCAAGAGGATTCTTTTTTAGAAAGGTATTTATCTCAGATTCTTTTTCAGGAAAAACTTTTATAATTGAATTTTTGTTTTGTTTAATCTTTATTAATTCGCCATTTTTTTTTAAAATAAGATAGAATTCCTGATAAACGAACTTATCATTGCTGCTTGAGCTATATGCTTGTACTTCTTTACCTTTAACCAGATTTTTTTTTGACAGCTTAATTAATTTAGAATCTCCAGCAAATAAAAGTTTTACAAAATTCATCTCGGGTGATATTCCTGATATGCCTTTCAAGAAATATTTAGTATATATTTCTTCAACACTCCCATCTTTAATTATGAATTTTTGTATTGCATTTTTATTGATGCTATATGTTTTGTGATCATTTGTGTTGAGGTATAATAATTCATTGTTATAAATGTCAAATTTTAGTTTCAGACCGATAAATTCTTTTTTGTCGTACATAAATATTATTCCATCTTTCCAATCATCATATAAAAAAGGAGTTCCTATTACTTCTTTTGAACTAAGATCAAAACTCCATAAAAAGCCATCATTTTTTTGATTTAGTAATTGGATAAATTCTGTGTTTTTTGCGGTTTGTTCACTGTTTTCTGTTGCATCCTGTCCGAACAATTCAGGAACTAAAAAGAATACTCCTACCAGAATAAATGTGGATTTTATTTTTAGCATAGTGAAGTTAGTAATTATGTTAATGAGTTTTAATTCTTTTTTTAAGAGAATCCTTTAATCAAATCATAAAATTTATCCCTATAAGGTGTGCTGATAGGAATATATTTATCACCTATTATAATTCTGTGTCGGCTTATTGTGTTTACGTTGTTAAGTGAGACAATATAGGAACGATGGACCCGTATAAAATTATCAGGAGGAAGTTTTTCTTCTATTCCAGCCATGCTCATTAAGGTTAATACATAGCTTTTTTCAGTTTTAATTTTCACGTAGTCTTTAACTGCTTCGATAAAAAGTATATCGTTAAATTTTATTTTAACTAATTTATAATCAGCCTTAACAAAAAGAAAATCCCTGTCTTTACTATTTCTGTTTTCTAAAGAATTAAAATATTCAGATGCTTTGTTAACTGCTCTAAGAAATCGTTCAAATTCTATTGGTTTTAAAAGGTAATCTAACACATCAAGTTCATATCCGTCTATAGCATATTCCTTAAATGCGGTTGTTAATATAACTACAGGTTTTTTGTTAAGTGATTTTAATAGTTGAATACCTGATATATCGGGCATTTTTATATCTAAAAATAATAGATCAATATCGTTTGTTTGTAAAAACTGGATTGCCTCGATAGGATTTTCATACTTCCCAATAAGTTGTAAGGAAGGAGTTTTATTAATAAAATCTTCCAAGATATCCAGGGCTAAAGGCTCGTCATCAACTATTAAACATCTAATCATAGCTATACAGTTATTTTTAATTTAACAATATATGTGTTGTTCTCTTTGCTTACTGTCATCTGATGTTTGTCAGGATAGATAAGTTGTAATCGTTTTGTTAAATTCTCTATACCTTTCCCTTTATGTTTTGTTTCTTCTGATTTTGGTGCAATTTCGTTTGATGCCAAAAAATCAATTTCCTTATCGGTGGCATCTAGTTTAATATTTATTTTACCCGGATTTAAATAACTAATTCCATGTTTAAAAGCATTTTCGACTAAAACGATTAAAAGCATAGGAGCTATATTAATTTTACTGTCAATTAAATTTTCATCAACCTCAAAAAAGACAGACATTTTATCTGACATTCTTAATTTTTGCAATTCAACATAATTTTTTAAATAGTTTATTTCCTTGCCCAGAGGAACAAGTTCTTCGTTAACGTCATATATCATATAACGCATGAGATGAGATAATTTAACAATTGCAGCTTCGGTGAAATCAGACTTTTTATGTGCCAGAGAATAAATAGAATTTAAACTATTAAAAAGAAAATGAGGATTAACCTGTGATTTTAGAAGTGTTAACTCTGCATTTAGTTTCGATTTTTCAAGTTCCTTTTTTTGTTGATCCAGAAAAGCCCACTCTTTTGCCATACTAAAAAAACCGCTTAAAGCAAGAATAATAATCCCTGAAGTAAATACCCGGCCTATTGTTCTTGGATTAAATATAAAATCGAATGTCCCGGGTTTGAACTCTTCCCTGCCAGGAGGATTTTGATTTCTTTCAAATGGCGAATTAGGTTGAGGAGGTCGTTCTCCTATTAAGCTGTCGTTTTTAAATTCAAAAATTTTTTGTTGTTGTCCAGCGTTTGTTCTATTCTCAATTCTAAATGGTTGGAATTCATCCCTGGGAGGAGAAATAAGTTTTGTTGTTATTGTATCTTCTAAGAAAACTATGGATAGCATTAATAAAGCAGAGATAAAATAAGCTACGTATTTTTTTTTCGCATAAAATTTAGGAATCAAATAATACATGTTTAGATAGAAAATACTTGCCAGTATTGTACCATGTATAATTAACCTTACAAGAAAGGATGAATCTTGTATTTGTATATTAAACAAAAACAAGGGGTAAAAAGAAAATAAACCCCACAGAATAACGTGGGTAAGTACAATTAAAATTTTTCTCAACATGTTTTACGAACAAAAATTAGCTTTAAAAAACTTTTTATATTACCTGTCTTCATTAAGAAGGCCCAGGTTATTTATATCTTCAATTGTTAGTGTTGGTAGTTCTCCGTGTTTTAATTTTTTAATAACAAGATATGCAGTTTTCTTAGCTAACTTTTTACTGGGGAATGGTTTTATTGATTGAATGGAAGGAATAAATGGCTGGTGAATGTATGTTTCACCAGCCAATTCTATTTCGTAACCCCAACCATTATCTACTTTAAATAATTCTACTTTATACGCAGGTTTATTTAATATTAAAGTAACAGCTGTGGCAATTAGGATAATAGTAACACCTATTACTACTTTTTTATTAATCGTCTGTATCAAGTTCATCATCTGGTTTAAATTCCCAAATATCTGAGTATGGTTCACTGCCATTTCTACCTGTTAATACAAAACCCCTGCTTTCATTAATAGAAAATGCAACCGCATCTTGACGCTGACTTCCCTCAAAACCTGATTTTCTTTCCCATAAGTCACTCAATGGTTCATATTCCCACACATCAACTAGTAATGATCCTGAATTGCCCGTAGTCATGTATGCTCTGTCATCCATTACAAATGCAACACCGTTACTTCTTAACATATCGTAATCTTCATCATAATCATCCTCATCCTCGTCTACATCATAAATCTTTCTTTTTTCAGTCCAATAACCAGTAGAGGGATTATACACCCATAAGTCTTTTAGGTATTGTGAGTTGTTTACACCTGTACAAACGTAGCCTAATCCATTAAGAACAAAAGCTACAGCATATCTTCTTTTATCTCCTCCCATGGTATATCTGCTTTCCCAGCTATCCGTTGAAGGATCGTATCGATAAAAGTCTTTTAAGTAGTTTCCATCATAACCAAATCCAATATATCCAGTATCTCCAATTGCAAAGCCTACTGCACCATAACGTTCAGAACCTGGGAAAGGTTCTTTATCTGTCCATTCATTTGTTGATGGGTTATATTCATAAAAATCATTCTTTTTGTAAGTACCATCATAACCAGTACCCACATAACCTTTATCATTAATAGTGAATCCTACAGCATTTTGAACTTCTCCACCAGGGTAAGGAGCAATTTGGGTCCAAACATTATTTTCGGAATCGTATCTCCAAAAATCACTTAAGCGGTCTGTTCCATCAAAACCGGTTCCTACATATCCATATTTACCTATAGAAAAAGATGTTGCCATACTACGTGCCGGACCATCTAATTGAGACTTTTTAATCCAGTTACCTATTAACTCTTCATCATCATCATCGTTATCACAGGATACTACTATAAGCATTAGGCCAATAAATAACCAACTAAAATATTTTAATTTCATACGTTTTCGATTTAATATAATATATTTAAACATTGCGAACTTATTTTTAATTAAAGTTGCCAAAAAAAAAAATAGATAAACTCTCTTGATTTATCGACAGTTTTTTGTGATTTATCTTTGGCTAAGTTACTCTTTTTAATTTAATCATTTTTTATCATTTTTGTACTCTTTTTGAAATCAGGGGTCGAAAATAAAAAAAATAAAAATAAATGTAAATATTTTATTGTATGATTGGTCGATGTAAATTACAAAACTATCTATGAATTCTAGTCTTTCAGTATAAAATATTTTATAAAAATTTTAAAGCCAGTTTAATTTGTTAACAAATATAGAGATTGCTAATGAAGTATATTTTAATAGTTATTCTTAGTATTATAATAATATCATGTAATAACGATGACTCTTATAATATTGGAGAGAGTTATTTTGACATTACTACTAATATAAGATATGTTGATACATTTTCTGTTAGTAGTTACACAGTTGCTTTGGATTCGATACAAACATCAGGAAATAATAAAGCATTGGTTGGAAAATACACTGATGGTGAGTTTGGGACATTAACCGCTCAGTCATATTTTGAATTAGGTGTGCCAACAACTACAGTTGATATTCCAACTAATGCAGTTTTTGATTCTGTAAGTTTAGTAATGATACCCGATGGCTATTATGTTGGAGATACAACAATGCTATATGGTATTAATTTATATGAATTATCTGAAAAAATCACGTTAGGTGATGAATCTAGTTATTTTTATAATACTTCTAAAGTAAGTATTAAACCCGATTTATTAGGTTCTACATCATTTTATCCTTGGCCTAAGCGGGGTGAGGACACAGCATTTATTTCGGTTAATAAAGAATTTGGATTAGGCCTATATAATAAATTAATTGATGATGCTGATGAAGTCTCTGATGACAATAATTTTATCGATTATAAAAATGGATTTTTAGTAACACCCGACGGATCTAATGATCAACTTGTTTTACGTTACGATGCTACTGATACTACAATGTTTCTTAGGTTACATTATCATTATATAGATTATGAGTATACAAAAGATTTTATTGATTTTCCGCTTGTTAATGATGGAAAACAGTTTAACAATATAACCCGGGAAAATTCAGATCTTGATACAATAACGAGCCAACTCGAAAAATTGCCTGCTTCTGAAACATATAATGAAACATATATACAGGCTGGGAACCCTGTTGTTACAAGAGTTGAATTTAATAACATTAGAACATTGTTAGAATTATATAATAATGTTAATATATTAAAAGTATATTTAGTTCTTGAGCCGATAAGTGGAACCTATCTGAAGAATTCTTTACCAAAGGAATTAATGGTTTACGAAACCGACAGGCTAAACCAATTTGGAGATGAAATCTATACATTAAAGGCTGCATCCCAAACTGGGAACCTAGTTAAAGATACTATTTATTATGAGGAGACGAATTATTCGTTTGAGATAACAAGTTTTATTGAGGCGAATATAACAAATGAGGAGGCACCGGCATTACTTATTACAATTCCGGCAGATGAACTTTATACAACTATCGATAGATGTATTATCGGAAGTTGTAACAATAGGGAAAGTAAGTTAGTGCTCAAAATTTATTACATGGATTATGAATAATAATAGTATCAAAATATATTTTATAGTAATTTTATTACTTATTAGCAGCCTGAATTTAATACAGGCGCAAGAAAAGACTCATTTACCTTATTCTATTTTTGGTATCGGAGAATTAGCCCCTCTTGGATTTAACAGAAACCTGGCATTAGGAAAAACAGGTTATGCTTTATCTTCTGGTTCAGGGCTAAATAATGTGAATCCTGCATCGTATCATTCTATTGATAGTATTTCTTTCTTTTTTGATGTAGGGGTAAGTGGTGATATTGTAAAATATCGAACAAGCACTGATAAACAAAAGGCTTATGATGGAAATCTACACAGTTTAGCTATAGGATTTCCTATAACACGTTGGTGGAAGGCCAGTATAGGACTTATACCTTTTAGTACTGTGGGTTATAAAGTTAATGCTACAAAGGCTGTTGAAGGGACGGTAAATGATGAATATAGTTTAGCCTTAAATGGTTATGGAGGGCTCAATAGATTTTATTGGGGCAATACAATTAGTTTCTTCGAAAGAATCCATGCAGGAATAAATTTGAATTATACTTTTGGTTCTATTGAGAAATACGAAATAGCTCAATATGCTGCATTTGAGGGATCAATTATAACAAAAGAGTCGTCATTTCTGAATAATCTTAATGCAGATTTTGGCCTTCAATTAGATATAATTAAAAAGGATAAGATAGATTTTACTCTTGGTGGTGTATTTGGTTATGAAACGCCGTTTTATTTTAAGAAAGAGATAAAAATAACAGATGAATTATATAATGTTTTAGAGGACGAAACAACATATGTTGGAAAGTTCATATATCCTATGAACTATGGAGGAGGTTTTTCACTAACCCTATATAATAAACTAATGATTACTGGTGATTATGGTTTTTATCGCTGGAGTAATACAGAATCAAATACTACAACTTACAAATATATTGATACAGAAAATTTTAGGGTTGGTGTTGAATTTATACCATCTAATAGAACTACAAGTAGTTATTTTGAGAAAATAACTTATAGGGCTGGTTGTTATATGGATGATTATTATTTGAGGATTAAGGGAGAAACAACAAAGGATTACGGTGTTACTTGCGGACTTAGTTTGCCTCTTCAAAGAAATAAATCGAGCATTAATTTAACTTATATGAGAGGGGAATTTGGAACAAAAAGCAATGGACTTATGGAGAAAACTTATAATTCGTTTTTTCTAAGTTTTACATTGCATGACTGGTGGTTTATACGATCGAAATTCGATTAGATTAAGGAAGGTGTTTTTGGTTTTTTAATATAGTTTAGTAGCAGTTTTCTGCGTTCATGAAAAGCCTTCCCTCCCTGGGAAGGCTTTCTTTTTAAATTGTAATAGACTTCAAGTGTGGATAGGACAAAGTTTTTTGTCCGTGCCCTGGGGAAACCCGGGGCATTTTTATAATCGATAGGTTACAGGAAATATGAATTTAAAATAATTATTATTCCGGTCATGTTAAAAAACTGTTTAAAAATTGAGACACAGATAATTTATTTGTAGTGGTGACCTTTATATTTTTGGAAAAAAGTGTATGTCAGAGAAAAAAATTCCCTATCACAACAAACCTGATGAATTATCAGTAGAAGAATGGCAGGCTGGTCTTCGGAAACAGTATGCCAAAGAACAAAATTTTAAATTTACCAATATTGGCGATCACCCTGTTTATTCTGATTTTAAGGTTTATAACCCCAAGACTGATAATACATACAAAGTAAGCCTGAGAGACGGGAAAGAAAGCTATAATTTCTGTTCGTGCCCTGATTTTAAAATAAACTCGTTAGGTACATGTAAGCATATTGAGTACATGTTACATTATTTTTCAAAATATAAAAAATACCAAAAATACTTAACGAACCCCTGTAACCCGGATTATTCTTCCCTGAGTATTTTTTATGGAAAAGAGCGTAAAATACGATTAGAAAAAGCTGATGGAATTGTTAGGTTCGATCACGAAGAAGATTATTTTGATGAATATGGTTACTTAAAACCTAATATGCTTTTCAAAATTGATGAGTTTATCGAAGCTGCCGTGACAACTGATCCGAAAATAATTATTTATCCTGATGTTAAAGAGCTTATAGCAAATTTTAAGAAGGGGGAAGAAGAAAAAAGTAGGGCAAAACAATTGTTTACAAAAGGCGTTCATTCAGAAATTTTTGACAACCTGATAAATGCCCAATTATACGAGTACCAGAAAGAGGGTGTTCGAAAAATTGTTGAAGAAAGGCGGATCTTGTTGGCAGATGAAATGGGTTTGGGAAAAACTATTCAGGCAATTGCAGCAACTGAAATTTTTGCCAATCACTTTAATGTAAACAAGGTTTTAATTATTTGCCCAACCTCTTTGAAGTTTCAATGGAAGCGCGAAATAGAAAAGTTTAGTAAGAGAGAAGCAACTGTGGTAGAAGGGGCCAAACGAAAAGAGTTATATCAATCGCCTTCATTTTATAAAATAATTAGTTATGGTATTTGCCGTAACGATTTAGAAATTCTCAATTCTTTCAATCCAGATTTGGTAATTTTAGATGAAGCCCAAAGGATAAAAAACTGGAAGACGCAGATCGCACAGTCAGTAAAAAAAATTGAATCTGAATATGTGATTGTATTGACAGGAACACCTCTCGAAAATAAAATAGATGAACTACATTCGATTGTTGAATATATAGACAGGTACAAACTTGGGCCTCTATTTCGTTTTCTTCACAACCATCAGATATTGGATGACTCAGGAAAACTAAAAGGCTATAAAAATTTGCGTGAAATTAATGCTACTTTGAGTGATGTTTTATTGAGGAGAACCAAAAAAGAAATTGTGGATCAGTTACCTGGGAGAATTGACAAAAATTTCTTTGTTGAATTAACCGATGAACAGGAAACAGAACATAATAGTTATTATGATTCTGTTTGTCAGCTTGTAAATAAATGGATACGGCAAGGAATGTTGTCTGAGAGCGACAGGGATAAGTTACTGTTAAACCTCAATTGCATGAGGATGGTTTGTGATTCAACCTACATTTTAAACCAGAACACCAACCATGGAAATAAAATTGTAGAATTTAAAGAGCTGATAAAGGAGCTGCTACAAAATGAAGAAAATAAAATTGTTATTTTCAGCCAGTGGAAACGTATGTTTGAACTGGTAATCAAAGAAATTGAGAAACTTAATATTCCGTTTGTATACCTTAATGGAGATATTTCTGCCCAGCAGAGAAAGCAGATAATAGATGCTTTTCAGGATAATCGTGAAATAAAAATATTTTTATCTACCGATGCGGGTGGTGTTGGGGTAAACCTACAAAGCGCAAATGTATTGATTAATCTCGATTTGCCCTGGAACCCTGCCGTTTTAGAGCAACGCATTGGAAGGATTTACCGTTTGGGACAAAAGAAACATGTTAGTATATTTAACTTTATTGCTAAAAAATCTATTGAACACAGGATACTTTATCTGCTCGATTTTAAAAGATCGTTATTTAAAGGGGCCATCGAAGAAGATGGGGAAAACAGCGTAATGCTTGAGAGTTTCCTAGAATCAGTAAAGGCGCTTACCGAGGTTAATTTCGAAGAAAAAATAACGGGTAATGATTTTTCCCCAGATTTTACCCAACACAGGATTTCCAATAATTTTGCTGAAGAAAATAACAGGATAGTTCTTGAAAAATATGGTTCACCAGAAGTTGAAACAAAACACGAAAAAATTAAAACAGATCATCAAGTAGTTAAGAGAGAAAGTAACGAAATAGGCAAAGGGCTATTTTCGAGGTTAAAGAATAAGCTGCATAGTTTTTTTAAAAGGTTTAAGAGATAGTTTTAGGAATATATGCCCCGTCAAATTAATATTGTTGCTGATTACCGGGAAGTTCCCTCAAAAATACCGGATATCTTGGAAGAACTTGGAGTTTCTGTAGAACGAAAGCAATTGAAAACAGGGGACTACATTATCAATGATGAAATAATAGTAGAAAGAAAATCGAGGGAAGATTTTGTTTTATCCATAATCCAGGGAAGGCTTTTTTCACAATGCTCCAAAATGAAAAAGTCTGATAAGCATCTCATTTTATTGATCGAAGGTAATCCTTACCATACCAAACATGATATCGACAGGCAAGCGATAAAAGGGGCCCTTTTATCAGTTTCTTTATGTTGGCAAATACCCATAATTTATTCTGCTAATGTCAATGATTCTGCCCAAACGATGATTATGGCCGCCAACCAGTTGTTAAAAGAAAAATATTCATATTTCAGAAATGCAAGAAGTCCAAAAAATACAAAGAGAAAGGCTATCTATTTTCTTCAGGGGCTACCTTCTGTTGGGCCGCTTTTAGCGAAAGCATTGCTTGAAAAATTCAAATCAATCGAGAATGTTATCCTTGCTGATGAAGAAGAATTATTGGAAGTAGAAGGGTTAGGAAAAAAGAAAGTTAAATTGATACGAGAGTTTCTGGGAAATTCGTTGCAGGATAGAAAGTTGTAATAATTCAAAAGTATATCTGGCATATTTATAAAAATAATTTGATATTCATTTAAACCAGGTAAATAACGATCTGAAAGTTATCAAAAATCAGGACAGACAATATTTTTTGGAAAATCCACCGGTTAATTTTAGCCGCATTCTACATGATTACTCTAATGAGAAAAAAGGATATATTATTTGGAAAGGGAATTTGGAGGAGAGGTTGGTTTGAAAGGAATACTCAATCAAAAGGCAATTCATCAAATAAACTTCCCTCATCAACAAGATCATTGTGATTTTCAGATTCAACTAAAAAAAGTTCCTTTTTTGCACGGGTCACTGCCACATATTTTAGGTTTAATTCTTGCTCCTTTTCCCAATCCTTTTGGTCAGTTCTATTTAGGGGTAGTTCATTATAATTTAAGATAAAGATTCTATTTTCTTCTAGCCCTTTCGCACGATGTATGGTTGAAAGTTTTATTGGATTATCATTTGACGAAATATAAGCTCTAATTTTCTTTAAAAGTTCAAGTATCGAAGGGCATTCATCATTCCATTGATAATATTTTTGCGAAAGAAAATCTAATTTGTTCCTCAAATATTCTTTTTCATCTTCATGTATCTGTATCTTGATATTTTTATTGATGAAATTAAAAACTAAAATAACAAGAGGTGCTCTTAATCTGGAGATTATTAAATCACCAGGTTTTGCCAAGTCCGTAACTTCATCTCTCATTATATTGATAACATTTCCCTCATCTTCTTTAAATCCTGTAATGTCACTTCTAAGTGTTTGAGCTATTTCAATAACTTTTTTAGGGCATCGAAAACTAGACTTTAAAGGTAATTCTGTTGCTTTGGTTAAAGTTTTTACTCTATTAAAAGATTCAATATCGGCACCGGTAAAGCCATAAATTGACTGGTGCGGGTCACCAACAGCTAAAATTCTGCTACCTTTTTTCCCATACTTTACAGCTTGTAATTGTGCCTTCGATAGGTCCTGGCATTCATCAATAAAAAGGAAATTATATCTGTTATTTGGATAAAGCTGCCATGTATAGGGCAGATAAATCATATCTGTATAATCAATAATCATTGTTTCTTTTGAAAACTGATTCCCTTTTTGCAATAATATTTTGTGACACTCAAAATAGTACCCTAATTCATCTTTAAAATTTCTTTTGTTAGCTTCAATTTCATTAAAAATATTGAAGTGAATTACCATTTGTTCAAAATCAGATATATCATTTTTGGCTAAAGTTGTACGGAATTTTTGGTTGATATTAATTAACCTCTCATTTACCCTGCCAATTAAGTTATTAATAGCAAAATCATTCGGATCTTCAATATTACCTGGATCCAGATTGTTTACAGCAAGAATGTTTTTGTATTCTGACTTTAATTCATTTTGTATTTCCTGACTTTTTAATCAAAAGAATTCCTCGAGGCTCTGCCTCGGGGTGTAGAGGAAAGTTTGAAAACCTAAAGGTTTTCATGACGCTTTGAAAAAGCGTAAATTTATTGCATGAGTGAGTATATTATAAAGAGACATAATAAAACGCTATTACTATATCATATAGTTTGTCCGATGAAATATCGTAGAATTGTAATAAGTAAAGAGATAGGTGAGACCCTAAAAGAAATTTGTATGCAAATTTCAGAACGTTATGAAATACATTTTGTTGAAGTAGGTTATGAATCTGATCATGTTCATTTCTTAGTTCAAAGTGTTCCAAACCTAAGTGTTTCAGAGATTGCACGAATTATAAAAAGTATAACTGCCAAACAACTTTTTCAACGTCATCCAGAAATTGAGGCAAAATTATGGGGAGGTAATTTTTGGTCAAGCGGTTATTATGCAAATACAGTTGGTCAGTATGCAAATGAAGAAGTAATACGTAGATATGTTGAAAGTCAGGGCAAAGAAAAGGAATATAAAAAGATATTTGTTCAGCAACTTACGCTCTTTTGATACCTCGGGGCTCTGCCCCGGGGTAGTTCATTTCTTGTTCACTTGGTTTCTTTTCCTTCTTATCATAGGGTGTACTTGAAAAGAATCCTACTCCAAATTCTTTTTTACTAATACCGTCTATCTGAGCAAGTGCTAATGGGATAGAAGCAATATAGCGCTTCTCTTTATGTAGAGTAAATACTTCTTTTAAAATGAGCTCTCGTTCCCCTGGAACTATGCCAAGTATTCTTTGTTCAATTTCGGAAATATTGCAGTTAACATATTCTTTTATGACAGTTTTATATTCATCCTTTACCTTCTCATCGCTCCATTTGTTTGCCACAGCCTTAATGAAACCATCATTGTTTATTGTATCTATTACATCAACGCTCATGTACCAGCCATTTTTTGGGAAAACGGTTATTACATTCTCTAGCTCTAATTTTTCGTAGATAAATCCTAAAACAGCTTGATTATTTACCAAGCGTTCCAAATTTATTATTTGAGAAATATAAGGGTCACTTAAAATACGCTTATACTTTGGTAGAGCTTTACTAACAAGTTCTTGAGTTTTTAAGGCTGGAGCTGCTAACCTATTATACATTTCTATTTGTCTCTGTAACCACTCCATGCTACAATCCTCCTTTAAAAGCTTTTTGCACCAAACCATTAAACAAATCCTCACTCTCCTGAATGCTTTGTTTCAGCAGGTTTTTTTATGCTTCAATATTTTCTACTATTTGAGCAAATTGGGTTTGGAGAAAAATTGAGGGCAGAGGAATTCTTAGCTTTTTAAGTTTCTCTTTAGAGATATTAGGCATAGAGCCTGCACTACCAGTTGCCAGTTTTTGTATTGTTTTTCTATAATTTGGTGAGTTGAAGAGATAGGAAGCATAAATACCATTAAATCTTTGAGATAAATAATTAATACGAAAGATTGTATCAGATATCATTAAATAAGGAGAAGAATCATATACATAGGCACACGCTCCAACTAATTCTCGGGTATTCTTTCTTGAAAACAGTAAATCTCCTTTCTTTACTTCTATGTTCTCTTTAGGGCTTAAGTTTTCAGGCAATAATTTATTGAAATTTTCCTGAAAAATCCTGCTTGAAATTGATGATAAAGTTAAAATAGCCCATTGTTTAGTATTTGATCGTGAGCAGCCTTCACATTTAGGGCTCCACCCTCCATCAATATTGTTTATTAAGTTTTCTAATTTCTCTTTAGGCCACTTTTTATTATTCTGAACGGGATCCCCAAACATTTCCAAAAAACAGCCTGTAATAATTCATCGTAGGCAGCCAGTTGTTGCTTGTTCTTTTGGCGTAGGGCATCGGCTTTGTCTAAGATAGTGGCAATGCGTTTTTGTTCGGGAAGTGGGGGGAGAGGGATATTTAAATTATTCAGTTTAGCTTTATTTAAAGTAATGCCCTTTACAGCTCTGTCACCGGCGCCATCAAATTTTAAAGATTTTAAAGCATGAAATAAATAGTTTTTATTTACTTCTTTTTCATTTTTCACAGGCAATGAAGCAATGGCTTCATTTGTGTATATGTCTTTACCTGCAAATCCAACTTTTCCTACTGAAAGTTTAAAACTCATTAAAAGAGTGCCTTGTGGTACAAGTTGCATTTTGCATTCTGAAATTGCACTTTTAGTAATTTCTTCTTTTGTTTTTATCAATTCATAACCTTGATTCATATCAGCAATTGAAAGCCAAGAAAAACCTTTTCCCCAATAATTAGGATTGTTTCTTTTGTATTGCTTACACTTTTCTTTAAAAACCGTATATCTGATATTGTATTTTTTGGCGATTCGAGTTGGCGCTTCAGACCATACCATTTCATATAATTCACTTCTTGTAACAATTACTTTTTCCATTTTTAAGTACAAGTTACGAAGTAATAAGGGGTATGATCAAGAAAATTTAAAAAGGAATAATTGTTGGGCAAAATGTTAGGCAAACAAAAAACCACTCACAATTTTTACTTCGTAAGTGGTTAATTATTAAGTGGTCCCACATGGGCTCGAACCATGGACCCCCTGATTATGAGTCAGGTGCTCTAACCAGCTGAGCTATGGGACCGTTGATGAATACATTCATGTACCATCCAAAAACGGCTTGCAATATTACACAATTGTTGCCAAAAAATCAAAAGTATTTTAAATTATTTTTAGTATTGCAGTGTCTATGTTTAAGGCGAATGATTATTTAATGAGTTTTTAGAAATAATTTAGGTTAGTTTGATTATTGAGTTTAGAATAATATATCTAATCATCCCATTCTACTTAACATCTGGAGCAAATCTTCTCTTACAATATGTATTTTACGCCCATCGACCAATATTAGCTTATCATTTTTAAATTCATTTAGGGTTCTTATAAAACTTTTTTTTGAGACACCAATAAAATCTGCTAATTCGTTTCTGTTAAGGGGCAAATCAAATTCATTCGATTTGAAAATTTGTTTTGAAAAGTATAGTAAAACATCGGCCATTCTTCCTGGAACTTGCTTTCTGAGTAATGAAAGTAAACGATTGGTAGAGTTCGTTTCTTCTTTTGAATTCATTTCAAGAATTATTTTTGCAAATTTTCCATTTTCTTCAAGGGCATTACCAAACCATTCTTTGGAAATAAAACATATCCTGCTGTCGATTAGTGCGTAAGCAGAGTAATTGTAAAATGTTCCAAAAATTGAGGAAATCTCCACATAAGCCGGCCCTTTTAATATTTTAAAGATTAAATGGTTTTCATTTCTAAGTTCTTTAACAATTTTAATTAATCCTTCTTCAACATAAATAATATAATTAGAAGGAGTATTTTGTCTAAAAATATTTTCGTTTTTTTTAAAGAAAACAGTATTACAGTATTTCCAAAGATTGGGCTCGTTTGTATTATTAAGAATATCAAACATTTGTAAAAAAATACATGTTTTACATTGTCTTTTGATATCCATTTAATGTTTTTGTGAATAACGGAGCGACAAGGTAGTAAATTTTTTGGAGAAAAAGAGACAAATGTCCCTTTTTTAGGTGAGTAATCTCAGTTAATTTTTATTTACTTTTCTGTATCAACATCGTAAATTCGATGTAGTCAAATTATGTATTAAACAACTTGTTATGGAAAGTGAAGCCAAGAAGGTTGTTATAATTGATGACTCAAGGACAACATTGATGTTGATTGAGAATCTTCTATTCGAAATAAGTAATAAGATTCAGGTTAGGGGTTTTGATAAAGCGGAATATGGACTAAAATATCTTAAAGCTCATAAACCAGATTTATTGATAATTGATTTGTTTATGCCACAGATAAGTGGTTTGGAATTATTGGAAAAGATTCAACCTTCTGAGGGGATGAAAGTATTTATGATTTCGGCAAATACCAAAGTTGTAAATATTGAATCTGCTCTTAAACTTGGTATTGATGAATACTTTACAAAACCATTAAAGGTTGAAAAGTTAGCAAGTAAAATAAAAAGTGTGCTTTATGCTAAAGAGAAACATGAATTATAGGAGATAGTTAAATGAAATGGAAAAATTTTAAGCTAAGACAAAAGTTTATAATTGCTTTCGGATCTGTAATCCTTTTGTTAACAATTGTAGCCCTGTGGTCAATTTATGGTATTAACGGTATTGTTGATAATGCTGGGACTGTAATTGATGGCAATGAACTACGCGCAAATCTAGAGAATAAGTATGTTCAACATTTATTATGGGCACAGGAGGTAAATAAGTTATTGACCGATGAAACTGTTCATGAATTACATGTTCAGACGGATCCAACGCAATGCGAATTTGGTAAATGGTATTATGGAGAAGGAAGAAAAGAGGCAGAAGAATTAGTGCCAGAACTAAAGGAGTTGTTTGATCAATTTGAAGGGCCACACAGAAAATTGCATGAATCAGCGGTGAGTATTAATGAACATTTTGTACAGGCAGATCTTATGCTTGGTGTTACTCTTGCTCAAATGAAAGGGGATCATATATTGTGGTTAAGTAAAGTAAAGGATGCCTTTTTAAGTAGTAATGTATCATCTATTGATGTGCAAACAGATTATCATAAATGCGATTTTGGCGAGTGGTTATATTCTGATGAAGTGCAAGCATTAAAAAAGGATAATCCGGAATTAGCAACTTTAATTAATAGAATAGAAGAGCCTCATAAGCAGTTGCATGAAAGTGCTATTCGAATAGAACAGTTAATATCGAGAGGGGCTGTTGCAGAAAGTAAAAATTATTTTAAGGATCAAACAGAGCCTGCAGCAAATGAAGTTGTCGGTATAATTGATGATATGATTGACTGGAATCAGAATCGTATAGAAGGAATGAATGAAGCCAATCGAATTTACAATTGGGAAACAATGCCAACTTTAGCCGAAATGGGGAATTTATTTACCGAGACAATTGATAAATCTAAAGATCTTATCATGACAGACGATGTTATGCTGCAAGAAGCTGATAAAACAAGAGGTGGCGTAATATTTTATAGTATTATTGCGGCAATTGTAGCAGTTATTGTAGCAGTTGTTATTACAAAAGGAATATTAAATCCTGTTAATAAAGGGGTATTATTTGCGAAGGAGATATCAGAAGGTAATCTAAATGCAATAGTTGATGTAGACCAAAAAGATGAGATAGGAATGCTTGCCGATGCATTACGTAATATGGCATCTAAACTACGTGAAATAGTTGGAAGTATTATCTCTGGTGCAGATAATATTGCTGATGCCAGTAATCAAATGAGTTCCAGTTCACAGGAAATGTCGCAGGGAGCTTCTGAACAGGCTAGTTCTGCAGAAGAGGTTTCTTCTTCCATGGAACAGATGGCTTCCAATATTGAACAAAATACGGATAATGCTATGCAAACAGAAAAGATTACACTTGTTGCTGTAGATAAAATTAAACAAGGAAATCAATCTGCAGCGCAGTCTGCGGAATCTATGAAAAACATAGCTGAAAAAATATCTATTATTAGCGAGATTGCCTTTCAAACAAATATTTTGGCATTAAATGCTGCTGTAGAAGCAGCAAGAGCTGGAGAGCACGGGAAAGGATTTGCCGTTGTTGCTGCTGAAGTTAGAAAGTTGGCTGAGCGAAGTAAAATAGCCGCCGATGAGATAGAACAGGTCTCAAAATCAGGAGTTGAGATTGCCTATAAGGCTGGCAGAGAACTTTCTGAAATTGTTCCTGAGATAGAGAAGACTGCTAAGTTGGTACAGGAAATTGCAGCTGCAAGCTCAGAGCAATCATCTGGGGCTGAACAAGTAAATAGTGCAATTCAACAATTGAACCAGGTTACTCAGCAGAATGCCGCAGCTTCCGAGGAATTAGCAACAAGTTCAGAGGAACTTGCCAGCCAGGCAGAGCAACTTAAACAAATTATATCGTATTTTAAGGTTGATGATAATAGTGCACAATCCAGAAGTATAAATAAGACTTCTTATAAGAAGAATATTTATAAATCAGAAGCATCTAAAAAAATTGAAAGTAATAAAAAAGGAAATAAAATGGATGAGGATGGAATAAACCTTAAACTCCATGATAAGGTGCTGGTTCCAGACGATGATTATGAAAAATTTTGATTGAAGAAAAACCTGGTTAATTTAACCAGGTTTTTTGTTGATAGTTCCTTAACTCTTTCTTTTAAAACTGTATAAGATTACTAACTCTCTTAATAATTGGGGCAATAAAAAACAACCAAACGGTTAATAGACTGATAATACGTAATTTATATTTTTTCTAAACTGTGCTCAGAAGTAAAATACCTATTTGTTGGTATGTGTTAGAAAAATAACAGAACTTATATTTGCATCATAATTTCTGATTTATAAGAAGTGAAGACTAAAAAAATAATAATATCGCAAATTTTTTTCCTTATTACTATTAGCTTAATAGCTAATAAGGCTTTTTTTAGTCACATCCACATTCTACCAGATGGAAATATAATTGTTCATGCTCACCCATTCTCTAAAAAGAAACAGACAAATAATCCTAAACAAGCCAACCATACTCATACTAATTTTCAATTTTATTTAATTGGTCAATTTAATCGATACGACGATGTCCCTGTAGATTCTCAGGATTTTGATTTTAAACCTGAGATACATATTTTTTATGAAATCTTTGCAGATCGTCAATGTCCTATTGATATATTTTTAATTGAATTTATTGATAATAGAGGCCCTCCAACTGAAATTGCGTAACAGTTTTTTCCTCTTTATATTATTAATAAATTTTAAATTAAAATGAATCGATTTTTAAGATATCTCTATATTCTAATTTTGTTTTCTAATACTTCTTATTCACAAGCACAAAAAACAGATGCTAATGTTTTTGGGCATGTAGTTTGTACCGATTGCGATGAACATCTTTCGTTTGCTACAGTTATGGTCAAGGGAACAACCATTGGAACGACAACCGATGAAACAGGCCATTATCAACTAATAAATCTTCCGGAAGGAACTCATTCAATAGTTGCCACTTATTTAGGTTATAAGCCTCAAGAAGTTGAAATAACCATTAAGGCAGGAGAATCAAAAGAAGTAAATTTTAAATTGGAAAGCGATGCATTAGGACTTGATGAAGTTGTTGTCTCTGCCGATCGTGCTGAACAAAAGCGAACACAAGCCCCTGTAATTGTAAATACAATTTCACCACAGATATTTAGTACAACACAATCAGTTACGCTTGGAGAAGGATTAAATTTTTCTCCCGGGCTTCGTTTGGAAAACAACTGTCAGAATTGTGGATTTTCTCAAGTACGTATGAATGGGATGGAGGGCCCTTATTCTCAAATACTCGTTAATAGCCGGGCAATATTTAGCGGTTTAGCGGGAGTGTATGGATTGGAATTAATTCCCTCCAATATGATTGAAAAGGTTGAAGTTGTGCGTGGCGGTGGTTCAGCACTATTTGGAAGCAATGCTATTGCCGGAACAATTAACATTATTATGAAAGAGCCTACAAAGAATAGTTATGAAGCTGGCGCAACCTACGGTATAACTGGAGTTGGAACGGAAGGGACAGAGTCTCCAGACTATACAATAAATTTTAATACTTCAGTTGTTTCTGATGACCATAAATCTGGGGCATCTGTATACGGTTTTACACGTAAGAGAGATATGTATGATGCAAATAATGACGGCTTTTCAGAGATTGCCCCGATTGAAAATCTAACTTTTGGGGCCAGGGCTTTTCATAAGTTTGGATACCGCGATAAATTAGCTGTTGATTTTTTTGCTATCAATGAACAGCGAGATGGGGGAAGTGATCAGGATTACCCGGTTCATCAACGACAAATTGCTGAGATGGTAGCTCATAATCTAAAAGTTGCTGCAGTTACTTACGATCATTATCTCAGAGAATATGATATGCTATCAATCTATGCATCGGGTCAGTTTTTAAATAGGGATTCTTACTATGGTGCTAATTATTCAACTTCTGATTATGGAAATACAAACGATAATACATACAATACAGGAATACAATATAAAGCTGTTTTTAGCAGCTCGTCATTAATTGTTGGTATTGAAAATACAAGTGGTTACCTGGTTGATAAAAAAATAGGTGCACCCATTTTTGGCGAAAATGAAGATGGGGAAATTGTTATTACTGGTAATGAAGCCCATACTGTAGTTTCCGATCAATCGTTAATTACAACGGGTACATTTGCTCAATACGATGTGACAATTAAAGATTTTAAAACTTCTGTAGGTGCTAGGTACGATCATTATGTAATATCTGATAACCAAAATGAAGGGGAAGATAAATCGGGAGATGTATTTAGTCCGCGTGTTAGTTTAATGTATGATATTTTAAATGAACTTCAGGCCAGGGTAACATATTCACAAGGGTATAGGGCTCCTCAAATATTTGATGAAGATTTACATATTGAAACATCAGGCTCTCGCCAGGTTGTTCATGAAAATTCTTCTGGTTTAAAACAGGAGACCAGTCACAGTTTTATGATTTCGCTCGATTTTAATAAACTTTTAGGGACTGTATACACAGGATTTTTAGTTGAGGGATTTCACACCACGTTAATAGATGCTTTTGCTAATGAGATCGGAGAACCCAATGAAGATGGTGTTGTTGCTTATACACGTGTTAATTCTACAGGAGCAACTGTACAGGGTGTTAACATGGAGCTGAGGTTAAAACCCTTAAAGAATTTTGAGATGTCTTCTGGTTTTACAATACAGACCAGTGAATACGAAGATGAACAAGATTGGGGAGACAAGAAATTCTTACGTACTCCTAATCAATATGGCTTTTTTACGATTGATTGGGATTTTAATAAGAAGTTTTGTTTGTCAACTACAGGAAATTACACGGGTACTATGAAGGTATTGTATGAAGGCATTGAGAATAAAACTGGTTTGGATGAAAATGGATTGCTGGATTCAGATAGTTTTTTTGATTTAGGGGCAAAATTATCTTATACAGTAAAATTAAATGGGGCCTCAGTACAATTTTTTGGAGGGATTAAAAATATTTTCAACTCATATCAAGAAGATTTTGACAGTGGTATTGATCGGGATCCTGCATTTATTTATGGGCCTGTAAATCCGAGAACAATATATTTTGGAATTAAATTTGGTAATATAATCTAAGAGTAGATAGGTAAGTCTTTTTCAGACTTTTTAACCGGGGAGTTAGATATACTGTCTAACTCCTTTTTTAATTTATTTAGATTAATTTTACATAGTAATATTGCTCTATAAAACGTGTTAAAAGCGAGTATGGTTTATTTAATTTGATTGTTTTTTATGTTTTATATGGATGTGATTTTCTAAAGTGCGATTAATGAAAAAAGAAATTTTAGATCTATCTCTGGCGTAATGGCTACAAAAATAAATATAGTATCGTCTTCATTTATTCTTGCGGAAGGATTGAAGAGTGCCATTCGGCAGTTGACGAGCAATCATTTAATTTTTAGTTTTTATGGTTGGCTGGATTTTTTATCTGAATATGATGCTAGTGAAATAAATCAGGTTTTGTTTATCGAAATTAAAACCCTACCAAAGAAAGAAAGATTAAAAAGTTTAACAAATATTGTAAGTCAGAATACAACGATAATTTTATTGCATTCTAATGATTCTGAAGTCGAGAACTTCAATGATTTTTTTTCTATTCCTGTTTCTGTCTCAAAAGAAGATTTGAGCAAAAAATTAAATCAAATCTTATCAAATACTAAATCAAACATAACTGAAAATAATGTTTTGAGTGAACGTGAAATTACCATTTTAAAAGAAGTTGCGTTGGGGCTAACTAATAAAGAAATTAGTGATAGACTATGTATTTCAATGCATACAGTTATTACGCACCGAAAAAATATAACAGCAAAGTTAGGAATTAAAACTATTTCAGGATTAACAGTTTATGCAATATTAAACAATATTATTTCTCCAACGGCCTTAAGTTAAGGAATAAGATTCTCATTTCTAAGACTGTCCATTTAAACAAATTTTATGCGATGATATATATTTCCAATTTCGAAAATATATATCAGTTGTCAATTTGAATTTTTTGCGTTTTAGGTACGTATAAATGAAGTGAGAATCAACTAATCTGGAAGATGCTGAATAGGGGGGGAGTATATTTTACAATAATTTTTGTGGTTTTATTTCTTTTTAATTTTACGGATGATTTATTTGCACAAAAAACATCCAATAACATTTTAAATATCAAAGAAAAAAAATATAAATCCAGGGATTATAGTATTGATAAATTACAAAAGTCTCATAAAATCAGTAAAAACTGGGCTAAAGTTTATAGAGTATCTCATATTACAAAGAGCAACAGCCATAAGCGATATGTTCAACAATTAAAAGGTTGGGAATGCCCGAGTTATAAAACTTTTGTTTACTTAAAGAGAAAGAAGCTTTATTGAACGTTGCGTGTTAATAATGGCATTAATAATTTAAATATGAGAAACATAAATCATTTATTTACGTAACCTAATTTATTAACAATTTATTTTGAAATGCAAAAATACCTTGTTAAATTTATTAAGAGTTAGGTTCAAAAAATTGGGGTAATGGGAAAGTATAAATTTATTCGGTTTTTGTTTTTTTTTACTATTATTTCGTTATTCGTTTTATCAGGTTGTTCTCCTATGAAACAATCAAAAAAGAGAAACTCTTCACAGGTTTGTCTTGATTATTTTAATTTTGTTGAGTCGTCAAAAGTTAAAGATGATTTTGTAAAGGAAAGAGAAAAGACTTTAAAAAAGTATAATAAACAAAGGGTTAAGGAAAGAAAATAGGTTTTTTTTTTGCTTTACATAAAATTAAATCCCAGCGGGAAGATTTTTATATTAACCTTTCGATTGCTTACAAAAAATGTGTAGGTTTGGCAAAATTAAAGTTAGGGCGATTTGATGTTTAACAAGATAGCTTCCACAATTTCATATATTTTTAATCCGCTAATAATGCCTACTCTGGGCGTTTTTATTATGTTTAGTACAAATACCCTGATGGTTTACCAGCCACCAGAGGTAAAAAGGGCAGTATATTTAATTGTTTTTTTAAGCACGTTTGTTTTACCATTTAGTTTTATTCCTTTTTTTCTTTATAACAAACTTATATCCGGTATTATGATGAGAAAAAGAAAAGAAAGGATAATTCCACTTATTGTTACTTCTGTCATGTATATTTTTGCTGCTTTTCTCATTTACAGGATACCGGTTGCTGTTTTTCTTAAGAAGTTTGTAATTGCGGTTACTATTAATGTATTGCTCGTATTATTAATTTCACTTCGTTGGAAAATTAGTGTACACATGGTGGGCATCGGCGGATTGGTTGGATTAGTTTTTTCATTATCTCTCTACGAAAACAATAATATTTTGTATTATTTTATAACTACGATCATTTTAGCCGGACTAATTGGTTCGTCGAGGTTGCAATTAAAAGCTCATAATCCACCCCAGGTTTATGCCGGTTTTTTACAGGGATTAATAATTGTTACCTTGTATTTGGTTTTTGTCTAACTTTTGGGTCAAGAGGGAGTCATTCTTTTTAACTAAGAGACACTTGCTTTGATTCCTAATTTTTCAACATGTAGGGCTATTTCAAGAAGCTTTTTCTGTGGAATTCGCTCTATAGTCTCGCTTGGAGTGTCTCTCGCAATAGAATAGATCATTACCTGCTTAGGATTTATTCTTTTAAGCATCTTTAACCAGACAGAAACTTCCTGTTCACTTGAATTGTCAAATGATTTTTCGCCTACTTTACCTTTCAGAAATAAAGTTTGTATTGTAAGGTTTGTATTATTATTGGAAAGAATTTCAATTAATTCTTCCAGGTTAAAATGCCCAATAGGTTGATTTATTAATCGTGCAGTTTCTTCAAAAGCAGAATCTAATTTTAGAATATTATAATCTATTTTTTGAAGGGCTCTAAGTATTTTTTTATTTGTTATGAGTGTAGCATTTGATAAGATGGCTATTTTTAGTTCAGGATAGAGTTTATTTTTAAGTTCAATTGTATCATCTAATATCTCAGAGAAATCATTATGCAGTGTAGGTTCACCATTACCTGCAAATGTTATTACATCTAATTTTTCGTTTGTTTCTTTTGCCGTTTGAAGCCTGTTTTGTAATGCCTTATAAATTTCTTTGCGGGTAGGCATATCTTTTTTCTTTGGCTTTAGTGTCCAACCACATTCGCAGTAGATGCAGTTAAAGTTACAAACTTTACAATCTGTAGGGAGTAGATTAATACCCAAAGAAATACCCAATCGTCTGCTATTTACAGGGCCAAAAATTATTTTATCAAATAGAAATGTAGACATTTTTTATACCAACCTTTTAATTTTACTTTCTTCTTTTAATGTGAATTTTTGAAAATCAAACGGTGATATTAAAAGAATTCCCGGTGATTTTCCTTGTTCCAAACTTCCAAATCTATTTTTACATTGCAATGATTTTGCCATACTCAGTGTATATTTAATTAGGAGTATCTCAAACGAAAGTTTCGGATTTGTATTTAAGGCTGCAAATATAGTATCCAAAATGTATTGGTCTGCCTTTAAAATTGAATAATTTGAAATAAGTTTTTGTTCAATATTGTCCTTATTGAAGGTATCATGAACAAAGGCAGGTATTAAAATTCCATTATAAAATTCCAGGTTTGCTTGTTCATAGAAGTTTTCACCAGGATCGATAATTTGTGTGATGGTTTTATTATCTAAAATTATAATTCCATTTTTTATTGGACGTGATGATACTGGGAATATATAATTTGCAGAAATTTTTCTCACTTTATTCAATAAGTTTTTGAGTGAGAAATATACGATAATTTTATTGTTGTATTATTTCTTCGTTTCTTTTAATGCTTTTTCTTCTTCTTTAATGGTTTGAGCTTCCATTTTTTGTAATTTATCTATTACTTTATCATAAACCGATTCCATTAATTCTGGCTGCATCGTATAGGTTTTTAACGTTGAATCAAAACGTGCTTTTTCAATATGGTGTTTTTCGAAAATAACTTTGTAATATGTAGCTGAATCAATTTTCGAGAGTTGCACTGAACCTGATAAATGGCTTGTATTAAATGCATCAGCAATGTGAATATCAACAAGGACATCAATAAATTCTTCCTCAGAAAGAATATATTCATTTTTATCTTTACATGAATTAAGGATAAGTGCTGGTAAAAAAATTAAAATCCAATATATTTTCTTCATCAAGGCTTTTATTTAAGGTCGTTAAATTTAAATCCAATCATTACTTCATGTGATCCTGAATGATAGTTCGATAGGTCCGTAATTCCATAATCATATGAATATCCAAAATAAAATTTATCATCATATGCATAACCAATATTAACAGAAATAGCATCTGCCGTTCTAAAAGCTAATCCCAGCCAAACCATATTTTGATAAATAATCCTGGTATTAAAATCTAATTGAGGAGGAGTGGGGAGAACAGTTTTTAAAATTAAAGTTGGCTCAACTGCCCAGTCCCGGTTGATAAAATATTTATAACCTCCTGTTAAGTAAAAGTGACTTTTTAGTCTGCTAAGACCTGTTGCTTCTATTCCAAAATTCAATTTATTATTAATAAGTTGAGAAGCAGAAAATCCAACATGAAACATTGATGAGTATACATAAATTCCAAATTTTGCATCAGGAATGAATTTTGATTCTATCCCCATTTCTAAAGGATCGTTTTCTTCCTGATAATTTAGAGTTGTTCCATCAATTTTATATTGTAAAAGGCCTACTGTTAATCCCATAGAGATTTTTACTTCATCTGTTAATGGATAATTATATGCATATGTTCCATTAACACCTGTTAAACTTGTATTACCAACAACATCACTAAAAATATAACCACCAATTCCCATAGGTTGTTTTTCTAACGGGCCATACATGCTTAATGTATTTGTAATTGGAGCATCTTGTAAACCTGTCCATTGAAATCGATGGTTCGAACGGATTTGATAATAATTATTTGTTCCTGCAATGGCCGGATTAATAACGTAAGGATTAAGCATATACTGTGTATACAGTGGATCTTGCTGTCCCAACAATTTAGAACAAATTGGCATTAATATTAAAGTTATTATAAGGGCTCTTCTCATTTCTTCTAACGCATTATTGTTACTGTTCCTGTTATGGTTTCTTCGTTACCAATTTTTATAGTAACTATATAGTAATATGTACCCATCGGTAATTCCTTACCATTGTATGTGCCATCCCATGGATCTGAATAGCCATCGGAATAGAATATCTGTTTACCCCATCGGTTAAATATTTCTACTTTGGATCTTCCCAGAAGTGCTTCATTTGGTATCCATTTATCATTTATACCATCACCATTTGGTGTGAATCCTGATGGAAATTTCAATGTATTGATAACTTTAATTCCTATTGTATCAGATTCTTCACAATTGTGATTTGTAATTGTTAATAGTTCGTATGCAACACTATCAACATCTTCCGGAGCTGTAAATATTGGATATGGGATATTATTTTCATTTAAATAATCAATATCACTAGGCTGAAGAAGAGATACCCATGTAAAGTTTGTACTGTCAAGCAATGAAGTATTTAATTCAGGTACAAGATATGTTGATGTTCCTTTCAACAAAATTGTATCACTTATTAATGACAGATTAAGGTGCGGATACATTGGAATATAGAATAAATAATCCAACTTACATCCAGTAACTGTATTCTCAGCGGTATATTCTATATATTTTGATTGTTCGATATCATAAGTTAAGAATTCACCTTCAGTAAGTACATCTCCATTGGAAATATCTATCCAGTTAACTGTACTTGCATTCGTAGGATTAACACTTAGATCGATTGTTGTTCCAAAGCATACAGGTAAATTAGCCGGACTAATAGTTGGATTTATAGTAATGATATTAGCCGGATCAGGATCTACAGTAGCATTTCCATTTATACTACAACTATTAGCATCCGAAATATTTACTGTATAATCACTCGCTAACAGGTTCTGAACCTGAACAGTTGAATCATCCAGCCAACTAAAATCCAATATTGAATTAAATGTGTATCCGGGTGTTCCGCCACTAACTCCAATGGTGATTGTTCCAACGTCTGTTCCATCAATAGGAATTTGGCAGTCTGCATATCCTGTAGTTATATCCAATGATAATGGATCAGGCTGGTCAAGGAAATAGGTTGTTTCAAATACCCTTCCTGCTCCATCCTGAATGTAGATTGGATGATCTCCATAACGTACTTTTGTAAACGTGTGACTATATTCATCACCTACATAAGTAGTTGAATCACTGAAAATAAGATTGTCAGGCAAACCAACAATTGAATATAAGAATGAAGGGGCTCCTTCATCAGAAATTGTAATTGTAATTGTACCTGTATTAGTACCATAGCATAATGGTTCTGTGCTGGTAATAGTTACTTTCAATGAAGCAATCTCAACAACGGTATCTAGCGTACATCCATTTGCATCTTTTAGTGTAAGATCGTAGAAACCTTCTGCTAAATTAATAAATTGTGGGGCAGACTGGAATGTGCCGCTATTAAGAGCATATTCATACGGAGGTGTTCCACCATTTGCATATATTGTCATCGTTCCATCACTTATTCCAATGCCGCTTGTTATAGTAGTTGTAATACTGTCATAAACAAGAGGTGTTGGTTCAGTAAGCAGTGTATCTTTACTATATATACAACCATTATTATCCCTTACGTACAGTGTAGTTAATCCACCTTCAATATTTGTAAATTGACCAGAATTCTGGAATGGGATTGTATTAACTGCATATTCGTAAATTCCTGTTCCACCAGAACCTGAAAGAATAATTGTGTCAATATTAGATCCATTACAAGCTATAGGTGTAATGTATATCGATCCAAATTCTACAGGGTCAAAGTCATCTAAAGGAATTAATAATTTATTTGACAATCTTCCGGTGTTATCTTCCACCTGGAATTGATATGTCCCCGCAACCAATGAATCGAAACTATAAGTTGTAGCAGCCAATGGAAGTGTTTGCTCAAGTACATTATTACTTATGTCAAATAAAGTATAAATATACGGAGCTGTACCATTTAATGCTTCAACTGTAATATAACCATCATCATATCCATTACATGAAGGTCTGTCGAATGTATAGTTAATATTAACAATGTTATAATCTAAGTTAATGGTTGTATCTATTTCGCAATTGTTTACGTCCCTCACAAAAATATTATACGTTCCGGTTTCTAATAAACCATATGTACTGGCTGCGCTAAACGTTGCAGCATTGTCTATTGAGTAAATATATGCCCCTGATCCTCCAGATACATAAATATCTAATATACCGTTTTTACTCGTATCACTTGTAGGATTAGTAATCAGTATACTATCAAAAACAAGTGGCGTAGGTTCATAAATTGATGAGTCGAACATCATCACACAACCTCTTTCCAGATCTTTGATGTATAAGGTTATTGGACCACCTGGAACATCCGTGAATAATCCTTCTGAGTAATAATCTGTTCCATTGATAGAGTATTCCAATGTTAATGTATCACCTGAACCACTAAAGAATAATGTATCAGCTGTTGAACCAGCACATAATATCTCTGAGTTATAAACACTATCCAACGTAATTTCCGGTGGATTAGTAAATGTAATTATTGTATCTAGACTTGCTTTACAGTTGTTAACATCGTATACACTGATGGTATCAACACCTGGAGCCATCTTTATTATTGATGAATCAGCAAAGTTAAATTGAGCGCCATCATTTATTGTGTAATAGAATGGTGATGTTCCTCCTATTACATCAATTATTAAGTTACCTGAATCTCCATAACAAACAATATCTGTATAAGATACATTGTATGATAATATTCCAGGTTCTGATATCGTCTCTAAATTAATTACTGTATCACATTTATTGGCATCGAACGCATAAATAAGGTAATTACCCTGAATTAGATTTGTAAATGTAACGGTATCATTTGCGGTCTGAGTATCAAGAACACCTCCAAATCCATCATGTAACTCATAAGTATAAGGTTGTGTTCCTCCTGTCATCACAGCAGTGATTATACCATCGGCATAACCATTACATGAAATGTTTGTGAAGGTAGTTTCCAGTTCAAGAGAGTCTGGTCCCTGTATTGTTACAGTTCCAAAGATAGCTTCGCATCCCGTTAATGAATCCATTACAGCGATATCATAATCCCCGGCAAGAAGGTTAACAAAATGAGCTGTATCCTGGTAAGAAGTTCCTCCATTAATAGAATAATCAAATGCTCCTAGACCTCCGGTTGCATATATTATTAACTCACCTGAATTATCGCCCGGACATGTATTCACATCAAAAATCTGAGTGGAATCAAGTGCAATTGGATCAGGATTTACAATAGTTATTGTATCACTGTATTGTGTGGTACAACCAAATGCATCCTTCACCCAAATAAAGTAATTTCCCTCGGTAACACCGGTAAATAGAGAATCTGTTTGATAATTTGCAATGGTGTCGCCTAAGATAGAATATTCATAACCTGGTGTTCCACCACTAGCAATAATTTCGATTGTAGCACTATCATTGTTACAGATAATTGGAGTTACATAGACGGTGTCGATTACCAATGCATTTGCAGGTTCACTAATACCTATTATATCAGTAAAGTCTGCGATACATCCATTTGCATCCTGAATTGTTATTGTATAATTAGGATCTGCAACAACTAAGAAAGTTGTGGTATCAGAACTACTTTGAGTAGCTATAGGATTACCATCTTTGAATAGTGAGAATTGATAATCAGGAGTTCCATATTGTGCTGAAACTTCAATAATTCCGCTTGAATCGCCTGCGCAAAGAATATCAGTTGTATTATAATTAACAATCATGGAATCAGGAGAGTAAATAAATATGGAAGTGTCTTTAAAACATCCATTTCTATCTAAAATACTTATCGTTACAGTATCCCTATAAAGATCCCTGATAGATTGTGAAACTGGATAAAAATCTACCCCATTTGTTGAGAATTCTTTTGCTCCGGTTCCTCCTGTTACGGTGATACTAATATCAGTACTATCTCCATAGCAATTTAACGAATCAACAAATGTTATATTCTGGATAATAATTTCAGGAGGTGTATTTACATCAACAGATGTTGTAGCTTGACATCCCATAGCATCTGTTACAGTAATTGAATATGTACCGCCTCCAAGACTAACACTGTCAAGTCCATCAAATCTATTATCACTCCAATCATAACCATAATATGGAGGAATACCTCCGATAACATTAACTAAAGCAATAGCATCTTCAGAATCATAGCAGCTTGTTCTCAGTCCTAATGGTACCTGATATGAAGTTGAACCTGGAGTGATTCCATCACCTTCTACAATTGGGATGACATCAGAGCCTGAGTCAAACGAAATAGTGATTAGTTCACCAACAGAATTAGTATCTGTAAAATTTATAGTTGCATTAATGATTTCTCCATCAATTCCACCAGCGTTACTTGCATAGTCTTTTATTTCTATTGCCCAACCTCCATCAGCAGGATTAAAGTTATTTAATATATTCCAGTCACCACTCGAATGATAGACTCCTGATGGATCTGAAAAGTCAAAGAATCCATAACACAATCTTAACGTATCATTAGGGGTTACTTGAGCGGGATCATTTGTAAAAGCTAAGTTAAATCCACCAAAATAAAAATTACAAGTAGCAACAGGATCATCTTTCATAGGAGATTCTTTAAGCACGAGTTTTGTAATACCGTCAGGGGCTACTAGGTAGTAGCCCAAATCTTGAGCTGCTTGATGATTATCGATTGTAATATTTGCTTCAATTATTGTACTAGGACTTATAATGAAAGGGGATGGTGCACCAATCGACACTTGAAGTTCACTTGGTATTGTTAATTCAAATGAATCAATAACAGAACCACACACACCAAGACCTGTAACTTCAAGATATAGTGTTACAGTACCATTGGCTAGGTCAGCTAAATTTGGTGTGTATACAGGACTAAGAATTGCGTCATCATCAAAACCAGAATTTCCTGTACTAGAGGTCCATTTTAGATTTGTGTAATTCGTAGCATTTGCATTTAATATAGTATATGAATCTCCATGACAAATTAAAGTGTCATTTGGTCCGGCATCTACAATTGGAGCAGGGACTACATTTACTATCACAGAATCAATATCCGTACATCCATATGAGTCTGTAACAGTTAGGATGAATTCCGTTGTGGTAGTTGGGAATGCTTGAGGATTACTAATATTTGGATCACTAAGGAATGCGGAATTATCCCATACAAAAGATAATCCTGTGCCTGTTGAACCAGAGGCATCTAAATTAGTTGTGTTTCCTTCACAAATTGTTATATCACTACCGGCATCTGCATCAACGGCATTTATTGTAACAGTTACCTGATCAGTGCTTGTACATCCGTACGCATCCGTAACAGTGACAGTATAAGTAGTAGTCACAGCAGGTGAAGCAATTGGGTTAACAATATTAGCATTAGAAAGCGAAGCTGCATTGTCCCAGGCATAAGAAAGCCCAGAGCCTGTAGAAGCGGCAGCATTAAGGGTAGTAGACTGGCCAACACACGCCCCGATGGTCACATCTGCCCCTGCATTAGCATTAGGTGCAGCAGCAACGGTAACAGTGACCTGGTCTGTATCAGTACACCCATAAGAGTCTGTAACAGTAACAGTATAAGTAGTAGTCACAGCAGGTGAAGCAACTGGGTTAACAATGTTTGCATTAGAAAGCGAAGCCGCATTGTCCCAGGCATAAGAAAGCCCAGAACCTGTAGAACCCGTAGCATCAAGTGTAGTGGATTGTCCAACACACGATCCGATTGTAACATCTGCCCCTGCATTTGCTGTAACAGGATTTACAGTAACAGTGACCTGGTCTATATCAGTACAGCCATAAGAGTCTGTAACAGTAACCGTATAAGTGGTAGTCACAGCAGGGGAAGCAACTGGGTTAACAATATTAGCATTCGAAAGCGAAGCTGCATTGTCCCACGTATAAGAAAGCCCAGAGCCTGTAGAAGCGGTAGCATTAAGGGTAGTGGACTGGCCAACACAGGCTCCGATAGTCACATCTGCCCCTGCATTAGCATTAGGTGCAGCAGCAACGGTAACAGTGACCTGGTCTGTATCAGTACACCCATAAGAGTCTGTAACAGTAACAGTATAAGTAGTAGTCACAGCAGGGGAAGCAACTGGGTTAACAATATTAGCATTCGAAAGCGAAGCTGCATTGTCCCAGGCATAAGAAAGCCCTGTGCCCGTAGAAGTGGCAGCATTAAGGGTAGTAGACTGCCCAACACATGCCCCGATAGTCACATCTGCCCCTGCATTAGCATTAGGTGCAGCAGCAACGGTAACAGTGACCTGGTCTGTATCAGTACACCCATAAGAGTCTGTAACAGTAACAGTATAAGTAGTAGTCACAGCAGGTGAAGCAACTGGGTTAACAATGTTTGCATTAGAAAGCGAAGCCGCATTGTCCCAGGTATAAGAAAGCCCAGAACCTGTAGAACCCGTAGCATCAAGTGTAGTGGATTGTCCAACACACGCCCCGATAGTCACATCTGCCCCTGCATTAGCATTAGGTGCAGCAGCAACGGTAACAGTGACCTGGTCTGTATCAGTACAGCCATAAGAGTCTGTAACAGTAACCGTATAAGTGGTAGTCACAGCAGGGGAAGCAACTGGGTTAACAATATTAGCATTCGAAAGCGAAGCTGCATTGTCCCAAGCATAAGAAAGCCCAGAACCTGTAGAACCCGTAGCATTAAGGGTCGTAGACTGCCCAGCACATGCCCCGATAGTTACATCTGCCCCTGCATTAGCATTAGGTGCAGCAGCAACGGTAACAGTGACCTGGTCTGTATCAGTACATCCATAAGAGTCCGTAACAGTAACCGTATAAGTGGTAGTCACAGCAGGTGAAGCAACTGGGTTAACAATATTAGCATTCGAAAGCGAAGCTGCATTGTCCCACGTATAAGAAAGCCCAGAGCCTGTAGAAGCGGTAGCATTAAGGGTAGTGGACTGGCCAACACAGGCTCCGATAGTCACATCTGCCCCTGCATTAGCATTAGGTGCAGCAGCAACGGTAACAGTGACCTGGTCTGTATCAGTACACCCATAAGAGTCTGTAACAGTAACCGTATAAGTAGTAGTTACTCCCGGAGAAGCAACTGGGTTAACAATGTTTGCATTAGAAAGCGAAGCTGCATTGTCCCAGGTATAAGAAAGCCCAGAACCTGTAGAAGTTGAAGCATTAAGGGTAGTGGATTGCCCAACACACGCCCCGATGGTCACATCTGCCCCTGCATTAGCATTAGGTGCAGCAGCAACGGTAACAGTGACCTGGTCTGTATCGGTACACCCATAAGAGTCTGTAACAGTAACAGTATAAGTAGTAGTCACAGCAGGTGAAGCAACTGGGTTAACAATATTAGCATTAGAAAGCGAAGCTGCATTGTCCCAAGCATAAGAAAGCCCTGTGCCCGTAGAAGCGGCAGCATTAAGGGTAGTAGACTGCCCGGCACACGCCCCGATAGTCACATCTGCCCCTGCATTTGCTGTAACAGGATCTACCGTAACAGTAACCTGGTCCGTATCGGTACACCCGTATGCATCCGTAACAGTAACAGTATAAGTGGTAGTCACAGCAGGTGAAGCAACTGGGTTAACAATATTAGCATTAGAAAGCGAAGCTGCATTGTCCCAAGCATAAGAAAGGCCTGTGCCCGTAGAAGCGGTAGCATTAAGGGTAGTAGATTGCCCAGCACATGCCCCGATAGTCACATCCGCCCCTGCATCAGCATTAGGTGCAGCAGCAACGGTAACAGTGACCTGGTCTGTATCAGTACACCCATAAGAGTCTGTAACAGTAACCGTATAAGTGGTAGTCACAGCAGGGGAAGCAACTGGGTTTGCAATGTTTGCATTAGAAAGCGAAGCTGCATTGTCCCAAGCATAAGAAAGCCCTGTGCCCGTAGAAGCGGCAGCATTAAGTGTAGTAGATTGCCCAGCACATGCCCCGATAGTCACATCTGCCCCTGCATTAGCATTAGGTGCAACAGCAACGGTAACAGTGACCTGGTCTGTATCAGTACACCCATAAGAGTCTGTAACAGTGACGGTATAAGTAGTAGTCACAGCAGGGGAAGCAACTGGGTTTGCAATGTTTGCATTAGAAAGCGAAGCTGCATTGTCCCAAGCATAAGAAAGCCCTGTGCCCGTAGAAGCGGCAGCATTAAGTGTAGTAGATTGCCCAGCACACGCCCCGATAGTCACATCCGCCCCTGCATTAGCATTAGGTGCAGCAGCAACGGTAACAGTGACCTGGTCTGTATCAGTACACCCATAAGAGTCTGTAACAGTGACGGTATAAGTAGTAGTCACAGCAGGGGAAGCAACTGGGTTTGCAATGTTTGCATTAGAAAGCGAAGCTGCATTGTCCCAAGCATAAGAAAGCCCTGTGCCCGTAGAAGCGGCAGCATTAAGTGTAGTAGATTGCCCAGCACACGCCCCGATAGTCACATCCGCCCCTGCATTAGCATTAGGTGCAGCAGCAACGGTAACAGTGACCTGGTCTGTATCAGTACACCCATAAGAGTCTGTAACAGTGACGGTATAAGTAGTAGTCACAGCAGGGGAAGCAACTGGGTTTGCAATGTTTGCATTTGAAAGCGAAGCCGCATTGTCCCAGGCATAAGAAAGCCCAGAGCCTGTAGAACCCGTAGCATCAAGGGTAGTGGACTGGCCAACACACGCCCCGATAGTCACATCTGCCCCTGCATCAGCATTAGGTGCAGCAGCAACGGTAACAGTGACCTGGTCTGTATCAGTACACCCATAAGAGTCTGTAACAGTAACAGTATAAGTAGTAGTCACAGCAGGTGAAGCAATTGGGTTAACAATATTAGCATTCGAAAGCAAAGCCGCATTGTCCCAGGCATAAGAAAGCCCAGAACCTGTAGAACCTGTAGCATCAAGGGTAGTGGATTGTCCAACACACGCCCCGATAGTCACATCTGCCCCCGCATTAGCATTAGGTGCAGCAGCAACGGTAACAGTGACCTGGTCTGTATCAGTACACCCATAAGAGTCTGTAACAGTAACCGTATAAGTGGTAGTCACAGCAGGGGAAGCAACTGGGTTAACAATATTAGCATTCGAAAGCGAAGCCGCATTGTCCCAGGTATAAGAAAGCCCTGTGCCCGTAGAAGTGGCAGCATTAAGGGTAGTAGACTGCCCAACACATGCCCCGATAGTCACATCTGCCCCGGCATTTGCTGTAACAGGATCTACCGTAACAGTAACCTGGTCCGTATCGGTACACCCGTATGCATCCGTAACAGTAACAGTATAAGTGGTAGTCACAGCAGGTGAAGCAACTGGGTTAACAATATTAGCATTCGAAAGCGAAGCTGCATTGTCCCAGGCATAAGAAAGCCCAGAGCCTGTAGAAGCGGTAGCATTAAGGGTAGTGGACTGGCCAACACAGGCTCCGATAGTCACATCTGCCCCTGCATTAGCATTAGGTGCAGCAGCAACGGTAACAGTGACCTGGTCTGTATCAGTACACCCATAAGAGTCTGTAACAGTAACCGTATAAGTGGTAGTCACAGCAGGGGAAGCAACTGGGTTAACAATATTAGCATTCGAAAGCGAAGCTGCATTGTCCCAGGCATAAGAAAGCCCTGTGCCCGTAGAAGTGGCAGCATTAAGGGTAGTAGACTGCCCAACACATGCCCCGATAGTCACATCTGCCCCTGCATTAGCATTAGGTGCAGCAGCAACGGTAACAGTGACCTGGTCTGTATCAGTACACCCATAAGAGTCTGTAACAGTAACAGTATAAGTAGTAGTCACAGCAGGTGAAGCAACTGGGTTAACAATGTTTGCATTAGAAAGCGAAGCCGCATTGTCCCAGGCATAAGAAAGCCCAGAGCCTGTAGAAGCGGTAGCATTAAGGGTAGTGGATTGTCCAACACACGCCCCGATAGTCACATCTGCCCCTGCATTAGCATTAGGTGCAGCAGCAACGGTAACAGTGATCTGGTCTGTATCAGTACACCCATAAGAGTCTGTAACAGTAACAGTATAAGTAGTAGTCACAGCAGGTGAAGCAACTGGGTTAACAATATTAGCATTCGAAAGCGAAGCTGCATTGTCCCAGGCATAAGAAAGCCCTGTGCCCGTAGAAGTGGCAGCATTAAGGGTAGTAGACTGCCCAACACATGCCCCGATAGTCACATCTGCCCCTGCATTAGCATTAGGTGCAGCAGCAACGGTAACAGTGACCTGGTCTGTATCAGTACACCCATAAGAGTCTGTAACAGTAACCGTATAAGTGGTAGTCACAGCAGGGGAAGCAACTGGGTTAACAATGTTTGCATTAGAAAGCGAAGCCGCATTGTCCCAGGTATAAGAAAGCCCAGAACCTGTAGAACCCGTAGCATCAAGGGTAGTGGATTGTCCAACACACGCCCCGATAGTCACATCTGCCCCTGCATTAGCATTAGGTGCAGCAGCAACGGTAACAGTGACCTGGTCTGTATCAGTACATCCATAAGAGTCTGTAACAGTAACAGTATAAGTGGTAGTCACAGCAGGGGAAGCAACTGGGTTAACAATGTTTGCATTAGAAAGCGAAGCCGCATTGTCCCAGGTATAAGAAAGCCCAGAACCTGTAGAACCCGTAGCATCAAGGGTAGTGGATTGTCCAACACACGCCCCGATAGTCACATCTGCCCCTGCATTAGCATTAGGTGCAGCAGCAACGGTAACAGTGACCTGGTCTGTATCAGTACATCCATAAGAGTCTGTAACAGTGACGGTATAAGTAGTAGTCACAGCAGGGGAAGCAACTGGGTTAACAATGTTTGCATTAGAAAGCGAAGCCGCATTGTCCCAAGCATAAGAAAGCCCAGAACCTGTAGAAGCGGTAGCATCAAGGGTAGTGGATTGTCCAACACACGCCCCGATAGTCACATCTGCCCCTGCATTAGCATTAGGTGCAGCAGCAACGGTAACAGTGACCTGGTCTGTATCAGTACACCCATAAGAGTCTGTAACAGTGACGGTATAAGTAGTAGTCACAGCAGGGGAAGCAACTGGGTTTGCAATGTTTGCATTAGAAAGCGAAGCTGCATTGTCCCAAGCATAAGAAAGCCCTGTGCCCGTAGAAGCGGCAGCATTAAGTGTAGTAGATTGCCCAGCACACGCCCCGATAGTCACATCCGCCCCTGCATTAGCATTAGGTGCAGCAGCAACGGTAACAGTGACCTGGTCTGTATCAGTACATGTATTTGCATCCGTAACAGTAACAGTATAAGTTGTAGTTATTGTAGGGGAAGCAACTGGGTTTACAATATTTGAATTTGATAAACTACCTCCATTATCCCAGGCATAAGAAAGCCCAGAACCTGTAGAAGCTGAAGCATCAAGGGTAGTAGATTGCCCAGCACAAGCGCCAATTGTAGCGTCAGCCCCTGCATTGGCACTAGGTCCATTATTAACGGTTACTATAATATTATCTGTTGTTGTACATGAATTTCCATCTGTTACTGTTAAAGTATATGTTGTTGTTACAGCCGGTGAGGCATTAGGGTTGGATGCACTTGGATCATCTAGACTTGCACCGTTATCCCATGAATATACATAACCTCCAACACCTCCACTTGCAGAAGGAGATCCACCTATTGTAACACTATTACCAAGACAGACATCAGTATCTGTTCCTGCAGATGTAAGCAAGGGATCTGGTATTCCGGTGGCTTGTGGATCAACACCTGGAGTCGTAGGTCGAACAAAAAATTTGGTAGCTGCATCAAAACAGCTTTTATCATCAGTTACGGTTACAGTATAAACACCTTGGGCTAAGTTTATCGCTGTTTGAGTTGTTTGACCATTGTTCCAGCTGTAGTTGTAAGGAATGGTGCCTCCGGTTGGATTAACTTGCAGTTGTGCATCATTTCCATCATAACAAGATAGGGTTTGTAAAACACTAATACTTCCCGCTTCCGGAAAATCAATTGTAAATTCTGTTGCTAATAAAAGTGTTCCATTATTATGTCTAATTATAATACCGTATGAACCTGCATCTGTAATATTTGAAAAAGTAACAGATGAATTGGTTCCTTCATAACTATCAACTAATGGATGTCCTAGGCCTCCATCATATAAATAAAATCCATAGTTTGCAGAACCACCAGTAACACTTGCTGTAACTTCAGCATCTCCATCAGGTTCACATTGCCAGTCATAACTTGCAGATTGCCCAAAAGAGAGTAAGAAAAGGTTGGACAAAACTATTGCTAGGGTCAACCGATAAAGATAATATTGTATCTTATTACGCATCTGTTTATTCGTTTATCTTTAGATATTTTACATTTTTTAATGTGGTAGCATCATAAACCTGGATATACAATTCTTGAGGAACTATATTCAGGAAACTGATAGTATTTTCAGAAATATTTTTTTTTGATGAAATTAGTTTTGCATTATCCCAGGGTTCTTTATCATATAATTCTACTGTATATTCTGGTTGTCCTCTTTCAATTGTGATAGTAAGATCAAAAGAAGTTTTATCGGAATTCCATTCAATTTCATAACTAAAATTCGGAGCTTTTTTAGGCTGCGAAAAGCATACACTAGAAAAGCTACTTAGAATGAATAAAATTGAAATTGCTATTTGGTTATGTTTACTCATGTTTCTATTCTTTTATGTAATCAGGAAATGTTATGTGATTGAAAAAAATTGTTGAACGAACAGGCCCGCAATTGTTAGAGTCATTTATTTCGCAGAAGTAAGTTCCAATTCCTATATTTTCAGCTTTTTGAGATTGATTATCTTTTATATTACTACTCCATTTGTAGGTATATGGTTCTGTGCCCCCTGTTGGAGATGCTACTATAATAGCATCTGTATCATTAATATTTTCAAGACCTTTTTCAATTTTAATAATTCCAGGCTCTAATTTGTCGGGTTCATTTATAGATATCACTTCAGTCAATTCTGTTCCATTATTTAAGTATTTTAAATAATATATTTTTGGTTCTAAATTTTCGATAATAGTTTCAGGTTGGACAATTGATATATCAAATAATAATTTTTTAAAACTGGAATCGGCATATATTTGAACTTGTATATTTTGATTACTTGAGTCTGAATTAATTTTTATTTTGGCGTTATTTTCTTTATAACAAGTAGGGGGGATTACTGTAAATGATAGTTTATCGATAGTATAACATAATCCAGAAGGAATAAATTCCAATAAGATTATTAGAGTTAAAATTAGAGCCTTTATTATTTCTTTGATCCTCATTATTAGCTTATTCAAATGAAAATTATTGTATATATAAAAGAGAATTTAAATAATTTTCAACAACATAATTGTTATCTATCGTTTTTTTACGTATAACGAGCTGTTTAGTTACAGTACACTTTGTCTGAATAATGTTTTATTAGACTAAAAAACAGCTCTTTAAATAAAGATAGAAAAATTTCTTTATTATCGCTTGTTTTTTTTGAACTGTTAATAACTTTTATGTCCTAATAAAGAACAGGTTACGATCTAATTAAATTTTTGCTAATTTGCTGGAAACTGTTTTGATAGGAAACCAAGCAGCCAAGAAGCCAATTATAATTACAGTAGCCGCTACAGCTAAGACATTGCTCCATTCCACTGCTACGGGATAAGCATCAATTAAAAAGGATTCACTTCCTTTTAGTTTTATTAATTCAAATTTAGCCTGGGCAAAACTGATTGCTAAACCAAATAATAATCCAATAAATGCGCCGGATATTGAAACCAATAACCCTTCAATTAAAAATATACGGTTTATTAGTTTTTTGTCTGAGCCCAGATGAATTAGAGTTTCTATGTTCTCTTTTTTTTCCAGGATTAACATGGTTAATGTACCTACAATGTTAAATGATGCTATAATTAAAATAAATGTAAGAATGAAATAGATTGCCCATTTCTCTGATTGCATTACTTTATAAAACAATTCATTCTGTTGGTATCTGTTTTTAACACTAAATTCTGGAGAGAGTAATTCCTCTAGCTGATACTGGGTGTTTTCAAAATCTGCAGTTTCATTAATTTTTAATTCAATGGAGGAAATAATATTTTCTGAATTGTCCAGAAGTTCCCTGGCAAAATCAATAGGGACTATCATATATTTTGTATCGACTTCATCTTCAATAGAAAAAATGCCAATAGGGAAAATTAATTTTCGATTGAATGCTTCAGAAGGGTTCATATTTCTTTTAGCATCTTTTTTAAGTGCATATACAGATATAGGCCTGACAGCATCTGTTCCTACACCCAGAAAATATGAAATTCCTCTTCCTATTATTGCAAACCTGTGATTTTTATTTTTTAAAAGAAATTCTCCATCAACAATAGCGCTGTCTATTCCGCTAATATTTGCATAATTATCGCTTACACCTTTTATTGTTGCAAAATATTGTTTGCCTTCGTGCCGGAGTAATACGGTTTCTTCTAAGGCATAAGCTATATCATCAATTCCGTTTATACCTTTGATCTTTTTTATTTTATCATTCGTAATATTTATTGTCTTACCCTCTGTGGGGGTTATTTCAATATCAGCATCAGAAAAGTTTGAAAGGGAATAGATAAGGTTTTCGAAACCATTATAAACAGAAAGAATAATAATTAAAGCAGCGGTACTTACAGCAATACCAGTTATAGAAATATTTGTTATAATATTTATGGCATTCCTTTTCTTTCTTGAAAAGAGATATCGTTTCGCGACGTAGAATGGGAAGTTCAATTCTTAATCGTTTAAAAGTTTTTCGATGTTATCAGCGTAATCTAACGAATCGTCAATAAAAAAGCTTAATTCCGGGATAACCCGAAGTTGATTTTTTACTTTTTTACCGAGTTCATGCCTTATCGATTTTTTATTCTGGTTAATCGCATCGATAACTTTCTCTTTATTATCAGAAGGGAAAATGCTAACGTAAATTTTTGCCAGGGAAAGATCAGCGGTTACCCGAACAACGGTTACGGTTAACAAAATTCCCGGATAAATAGTAGGACTATTTTTTTGAAAGATATCCCCGATCTCTTTCTGTATCAATCTACTTATTTTATTTTGCCTTGTTGTTGACATATTTCTAAATCAAGTTTAGGAGTAAAAGTACGATTTTTAGGTAACATTTTAATAGTTTTGTGCCCTCATAGATAAGACATAAGAATTAGATGGAAACAGTATTAAGTGGTATTAGGCCAACAGGAAATTTGCACCTGGGTAATTACTTTGGTGCATTGCGCAACTTTATTAAGATGCAGGAAGATTATAATTGTTATTTTTTTATTGCTGATTGGCATTCACTTACAACACACCCTAACCCTGAAGATTTGAGCGGGAATGTAAAAACAGTGTTGGCAGAATATCTTGCTGCTGGTTTAGATCCTGAGAAATCTACAATTTATGTCCAAAGCGATATTCCTGAAATTCCGGAACTTTATCTTTTGTTAAACATGAATGCTTATATTGGTGAGCTTGAAAGAACTCCAACATTTAAAGATAAAGTGAGGAAACAACCAGAAAACGTAAATGCGGGCTTATTAACATATCCTGTTTTACAGGCTGCTGATATTATTATTCATAAAGCGAATAAGGTTCCTGTTGGAAAAGATCAGGAACAACATGTTGAAATTTCGCGAAAATATGCTCGCAGGTTTAATAACATGTATAACACTGAATATTTTCCAATGCCAGAACCATTTAACTTTGGTGAAAACCTAATAAAGATTCCAGGATTGGATGGTAGTGGCAAAATGGGAAAGTCAGATGGTAATGGAATTTATCTCGCTGAAGATCCAAAGTCAATCAAGAAAAAAGTAATGCGGGCTGTTACTGATGCGGGTCCAACAGAAATGAACCAAACACCTCCTGAACCTATTCAGAATCTTTTTACTTTAATGGAGGTAATGTCATCAAAAGATACACTGGATTTTTTCAAGGAAAAATATGCTGATTGTACCATCCGTTATGGTGATTTGAAAAAACAATTGGCCGAAGATATTATTAGTTATACTGCTCCATTAAGAGAGAGAATCATCGAAGTTTCAGCTGACTCTGAATATTTAAATAAAGTTCGAAAATTGGGTGCAGAGAAAGCCCGCGAAAGTGCAAGTAAAACATTGAAAGAGGTTAGGGAAATAATAGGTTTTAAAAGTTCCTTTTAAGTTGAAAAGGGAGTTGAAGATTTCAGGAAGAATCACAATTCCCATTCAATTTCTTTTTCTCCGATTTTTCTAAGAATCTCATTTGTTTTTGAGAAATGTTTGCAACCAAAAAATCCCTGGTAGGCTGAGAAAGGTGATGGGTGTGGGGCTTTTAAAATGTGATGATTTTTTGCATCAATCAATTTTTCTTTTTCAATTGCATAGTTTCCCCAAAGGAGAAAAATAATATTCTTATGCTGATCACTAATTTTTGAGATTATATTATCGGTAAAGACTTCCCATCCCTTATTCCGATGAGAACCGGGTTTACTCTTTTCAACAGTAAGAACAGAGTTTAAAAGTAAGACTCCTTGTTTTGACCATTTTATTAGATTTCCATTCTCAGGAATATTACAGTCAAGATCAGTGTGCATCTCTTTGAAAATATTTTTAAGCGATGGTGGTAACTTTATCCCATTATTAACAGAAAAACATAAACCATGAGCCTGGCCTTCTCCATGGTATGGATCTTGTCCAATGATAACAACCTTAATAGAGTCGAATGGTGTTGTTTTGAAAGCATTGAATATATCATTTACTTTTGGATAGATTGTTTTTGTTTTTTTCTCCTGGTTAAGAAATTCAAGTAATTCCTTAAAATAATCTGCTTTAAATTCTGGTTTTAAGATTTTAAGCCATGTGTTGTCTAAATTTTTATATAGTCCTCGCATAATCTATTACATACTTTCTCTTGTGGTAAAGATAAAATTTCTTATTGGGGAACTAACGCCTTAAGCATTAACTTTAGAAAGACTTCTTCATTGGGTGCATATACTGGAGATAATTTGTTTGCTTTTTTATGCATCTAATCAGAATCATTGATATTTAAGTTTGTTTAAATGCAACAGTGTTATCAGTAGACATTCTGATTGAATGATTGATAAAAAAAATTTTTTGTGAAAAACTTACCATGTTATTATAGTAAATAATAAGTAAAACAATTATTATTTTACTTGAATTCTTGATGGGAATAAATTTGTGATGGAATTATGTGTTGCATTATATTAATTTAAGAGATTTTGAGATATGGTTAAGAAGGTAATTAATTTTGCAGTTTTTATTCTGCTCGCAACATTAATTGTGTGGGTTTTGGCAAAAATTCGAGGCACTGAAAAAATGAGTGAGAACAACAACTTTATTCCACTCGACGCAGCAATTGTCCTGAAATTAAATAACATTGAAGAGTTTAAGGATGATATTGTCAACAGTAATGTTTGGAAACAGCTTTCCCAAATTTCTCCGTTTTCAAATTTAGAATCACATATTTTAAAAGTTGATTCGCTTTTTGAACTTAATCATAAAGGATTAGGAGATTACGATAATACAAAACTATATATCTCCTTGCATGTAATCGGTAAAAGTAAACCAGATTATATGTATCGTTTTGTTTTTCCGGGAGCTATCAATGAGAAAAATATTTCTCAGGAACTAGAAGGCTTGTATAACAACAGCTCTAATTCGTCTCGGAAATATGAAGGAAAAGAAATTAATGATGTTACAATTGATGGAGAGAATGATTTTTCGTATACATTTTTTAAAAATCAACTTTTAATTTCATCGTCAGCAATAGTTCTTGAAAATATATTAAGACAAGAAAATCAGCAAGCTAATAGTAAAGAAACTGAAGCATTATCAAAGTTGTTAAATACTGCAGGACGAACAGTTTCCTCAAATTTAATTTCGAATCATAGAGAACTGTCCAAATTTTTTCAGTCTCAATCCCGCTCAAATAATTTAGTCCCTGCGAAATTTTTAGAGTCTTTTTCTGATTGGTCTGTATTGGATTTAAATCTCGCGGAGAATAATATTTTAGCAACTGGTTTTTCCAATTCATCCGATTCGTTAGGTAATTATTTATCTGTTTTTAGAGGTCAAGAGCCTTCAAAAATCTCCTTTACATCTGTTGCCCCTGCAAATACAAAATTATTTTTATCTCTGAATATCAGTGATGCTGATTTGTTTAATAAGAATTATAAAAAATATCTGATAAATAATGGAATTGAGAAAAAAGTTACAAGCTATGCGGGTGAGTTAAAAACTCAATATAGCGCCAATCTTACTGAGTTTCTTAGTTTGGTCGATAAAGAATTAACATATATTCGAACTGATTTTGATTTTGAAAATTACGATGAAAATGTTTTTAGTCTTGTAAAAGTTAAATCTCAATCAGTAGCAAAAAATTTTCTCAAGCAGCTGGTAAAAAATTACTGCGAGACAAATAAGCTTAACTCAAACAATTATCAGCAAACCTTTCAGGTTGATAATTCTACAAAATTTGAAATTATTAAGCTCCCGGTAAAGAATTTTTTAGGTAATACATTTGGCTCTTTATTTAATGAACTTGAAACACCATATTTTGCCTTTGTTGATGATTATGTTGTTTTTGCAAACAGCCGCAATGCGCTAGAAAAATTCATCCATTTTAAAATTTTGGGCAAGACATTACAAAACGATTTTGCTTTTAGTAAGATGGGACAGTATTATTCTTCAAGTTCTAATATTTATTATTATCAGGATATTCCACATTCACTAGATATCATTAGTAAGCTCACAAATGATAAAATAGTTACTTCTATAAGGGACAACCTGGAAGGGTTTAATAAAATTCCAGCCTTTGGTTTTCAATTTAATAGCGACATGGATTTCACTTTTTTTTCAATGTTTATACAGTATTTTGATAGGGTTGAAACGGATGCTCATACCCTTTGGGAAACGTTATTAGATACTTCTATTCGATTTAAACCAACACTCTTTAAGAATCATTATACAGATGAAAATGAAATATTTGTCCAGGATTTAAAAAATAGCATTTACCTGATTAATAAAGTTGGCCGTGTCTTATGGAAAGTAAAACTTGACGAACAAATTATGGGAGATGTTCAACAAATTGATTTTTATAAGAATGGCAAGCTACAGTATCTATTCTCAACAAAGGCTAAAATTCATATTATTGATAGAAACGGGAATTATGTAGAAAGATACCCTGTAAACCTCAGGGCAGAAGCAACTGCACCATTGGCTTTATTTGATTATGACAATGACAAAAATTACAGGGTCCTTATCCCAACGAATGATAAAAAAGTATATGCATACGATATTGAAGGGAATATTTTAAATGGATGGGAATTTGAGAAATCGGAGCGGATAGTAAAAAATCAATTACAGCATTTCCGTGATCAGGATAAAGATTATATTGTTTTTTCAGATGGGCTTAAAACATATATTCTCAATAGGAGAGGACAAGAGCGTGTTCCAACAAATATCATTTTTCAGAAATCTGTAAATAATAATTTTGTTTTCGAAGAAAAAACAGCTTTAAATAATGCAAGGATGGCAGTTACAGACACATCCGGCCAGGTATGGTTTTTCGATTTTGAAGGGGCACATAAAACAAAAGCCTTTAGAAAACTTTCAGCCAAACACTTTTTTGATTTCCAGGATATCAATGCTGATGGGTACAAAGACTATATTTTTCTTGACGAAGATGAGCTTTATGTCTATGATCAACGGTCGGAGAAAGAAATATATTCATATCGGTTTAAAAACGAAATTACCCAGAGACCAATCTATTTTCATTTTTCTTTTTCTGACAGAAAACTTGGAATTATAGACGAAACAGATAATAAGGTTTATCTCATAAACAATGATGGAAACCTATACAAGGGCTTTCCTTTACAAGGAAACAGTTTATATAGTATCGGTAAATTAACAAGTAGTAGTAGGTTTAATCTTATTGTTGGAAACAACAACAACTTTTTATTAAACTATTCCGTACAATAGAAGAAAATTTTTAATTTTTCTGTGATGTACGTTAAAAGAAATTGGGTTTTTATTCTATCATTGATATTGCTGGCCTCGTGTTTTAAGGACAGTTATGATTTCGAGAATTTCTCGGGCAACATTGAATATTCTCCAAGTATTGCAGCACCATTAGCAAATGGGAATTTGTCTATTGAGAATTTATATGAATTTAGTGATAGTTCTGATTTAGACACGGTAGGAAGTACAATAGTATATTCGTACAGAAAAGATTCTTTGTTTAGTTTTGGGGTTTCAGATTTTGGAAATATTCCAGAGCAAAAATCTGTTGATTTTAAAATTAAATCCAGTGGGGACATTCCTGCCGATTTAATGCCCACACAAGTAAGACTTGTCCAGAGTGACACTTTTACTTTTGTATTGGAAGACGGTATGAGGCTCGATAGTTTTGTTCTAAATACCGGCACACTTACCATCGATATAAACTCTTCTTTTAGGCATACTGGCGTTTTGAATATCACATCCAGAAACATTATGAACCAATCAGGTCAGTATTTTTCTGAAATAATTCAAATCAGTAATGCTTCTGGAAATTATACATCTTCTAAGGATTGTTCAATTGATAATAATAAATTGGTATTAATAAACTCAGGGGAACAGAATTATATAATTTTTGATTTTGAGCTTATTTTATGGACACAGACGGGAGAAGGAATTTCAGGTGGTGACGAAGTTGTTGTTGATTTTACATTTAATGATTTAAATGATTATAAAGGTATTTTTGGATTTATGGGTATCCATGAAGAAATTTATGATACCATATTTGAGTCTCCTTTAGAAGATTTTGAGAATTTGAAAGGGACATTTTCTGTTACAAATCCAAAGTTATCTCTCGAATATAATAATTCTCTGGGTGTCCCTTTTGATATTGATTTAAATATTCTTGCAACGTTTGATGATGGGACAAAAGTTAATATTGCTCCGGAAAACTTAGAAGTAAGTTCATCAACAGATTATTTAAATCCGGAAGCCTCAGGAGAAGTTATTTTTAGCAGAGATGAAATTCCAAATATTGATTCTCTACTTACATTTCCTCCTGCATCAACTTTTGATATATATGTTGCTGCTATAAGTAATGGAGCAGGAGATAATGGAGACCCTAATTTTATCCTTAAAGATAGTGAGTTGAATGTAGATTTGGTAATCGAGGTACCCCTTGAGTTCCGTGCCGATTTGGTTTTTACAGACACCCTTGAAATAGAATTGGGCAATATGAATTTTGATGAAGTTGATTACGCTAATTTGTATTATAATATCGAAAATCAATTCCCAATTAATTTTGATGTCGTTTTGTTGGCATACGACTATGAAACCAATTCTGTAATAGATACCGTTAAGCTCAGTACTCCTGGAGAACAGGGACTTATTATTGCCGCACCAGTTGATGAAAACGGAATAACAATAATTGATCAGGTTCAACCGTATTCTGGCTTTATTTCATTAACAGACGATCAAGTCAATAACCTCATTAACGAAGCAGATAATATTATTCTTCAGGCATCTATTAGTTCAACAGAAGGGGCCAGTACAGTTAAAATATTGAAAGATTATACTATCAAATTTGATTTTTCATTGGAAGCAAAAGCGACTATTGTTACAGGTGGAGAGTAGTTCGCGTTATTGAAAATTAAAACAAAACATTGATTGATGAAAAGGTTTGTAATAGTAGGGATTATTCTTATAGCATTTGTATCAAACAATTTTGCGCAGTTTAGTGGGACAATGTATCATATGGGAGGAGTTGTTCCCCAGAAAAATCTTATGAATCCGGCATATCAACCAAACGCAGGTCTTTATCTTGGATTGCCAGGGGTTTCTCCTTTAAATGTTAATTTTAGTTTGCCATTTAGTTTTAGGGATGCTGTTTGGTACGACAGTGGGTTAGATTCAACAATAACATTTTTACATCCAAATGCAGATGAAGATCTTTTTAAAAATAAGATTCATAAGAGAAATATACTCTCTACAGAAGTAAGTACAGATATAGCATCAATAGGATTTCGTGCAAATAATTTATTTTTTTCTATTGATGTCAGGGAAAAAGTTTCTTCAAGTTTAATTATCCCTGGCGATTTCCTAATGTTGTTATTAGAAGGAAATGAAGATGGTGATGTATTTGATTTAAGTCAGCTGGGATTAAATGTAAATGCATATATGGAATGGGGATTGGGTGTGTCATGGAAATACTCCGAAATGCTTAGTCTTGGTGCCAGGGGAAAATTATTATTTGGCCAGGCAAATATTACCACAAACAATAAAAATATGGAGTTGGCAACTTCACTAGATAGTTGGAATATTGAATCTGATTTAACCATTAATGCTTCACTTCCTTTTTCAAATTTAAAACTTAATGAAGAAGGAAAATTTGATTTTGAAAATGCGGATTTTAATACAGACGATCTTTCTGTTTCGGATTATGTAAGTGCTGCATTCAGAAATTTTGGTTTAGGCTTTGATTTTGGGGCTGTTTTTCATCCTATTGATGAAGTAACACTCTCAGCCAGTTTGGTAGATTTAGGCTATATCAGGTGGTCAAATGATGTATATAATTTAAAACAAAGTTCAAACTACGAGTTTACAGGTATAAATCTGGATTCAATTGGTAATGATGGTTTTATGGATAACTTTGTTGATACGTTAATAAATGAATTTGATTATAATCCTTCTTTTAATCCTTATACATCTTTATTAAGCACAAAATTGTATCTGGGATTAAATTATCATTTATCTAAAAAATCGTCATTAGGTATTGTTACTCGTACACAGTTGTATAAAAGTAGATTTATTAATCAAATTACTTTTTCAGCAAATGTTTATCCTTCTAAAATATTGGCTACATCAATATCGTATTCAATTCAAAACTATTCGTACGATAACTTAGGATTTGCATTAGGTTCTACAATCGGACCTATGAACATGTATCTAATCTTTGATAATATTCCAATTTTTTGGGCTCGTGAAGTGAATTATAATTATCCAATTCCTCATACACTTAAAAATTTTAATGTTAAGTTAGGTTTTAATCTTGTATTTGGTACCAATCGTCAGAAGAAGCTCCTAAAAGATAAACCTATGTTGGAATAGTTGTTTTTTATACAGCTGGGTTAATTATTATTTTTTTGTAGAGGAACTATATTTTCTTTATTTCTAACCTTTTTATAACTTCGCCATCTAACTTTCTAAAAGGAAAATTCCGATATGGGTGTTTTACGAACAATATTAATTATCGTAATTGTATATTATATAATTCGATTTTTCAATAGATATATTTTGCCTTTTCTGGTAAAGGGTTATATAGAAAAAAATAAAGGGCAGTTTCAGGATAATAGTTACAAATCAAATAGAAATGAAGGAGATGTAACAATAAATTATAATAAAGAGAACGGCAAAAAGCATTTCGAAGGTAAAGGTGAATATGTTGATTTTGAAGATGTAGATTAAAATATTTATATATTTTTTACATTAAGAGAAGCGATAACTACTTTTATACAAATAGAAGGGCATTTTATAAAAATCGGTTTTTTCCCATAGTTAATATTTAGTAAATTTAATTCCAATATAAATTATATTAAATATGGATAAAAACAATTACTGTGTTATCATGGCAGGCGGCGTTGGAAGCAGATTTTGGCCACTTAGCAGAACAGAAAAACCAAAACAATTTTTAGATGTCCTCGGTTTGGGAAAAACTCTAATTCAACTTACTTTTGAAAGGTTCCAAACCATTATCCCAAAAGAAAACATGCTCATTGTTACCAATGAAGAATATAAGGATATTGTAAATGAGCAATTACCTGGGTTAAAACCAGAACAGATATTGTATGAGCCTTTAAGAAGAAACACAGCACCTTGTATTGCGTATGCTAATTTTAAAATAAAGACTGCTAATCCAGATGCAAGGATAGTTGTTGCCCCATCCGATCACTTAATAACAAAAGAAGAAGAATTTTTAAATGTTATAAAAAAAGGATTGGATTTTGTTTCAGAAAATGAAGCTTTACTTACCCTTGGAATAAAACCTTCCAGACCTGAGACAGGATATGGGTATATTCAGGTTAATGGAAGTAATGAACCAATAAAAGTGAATGAGAGTTTACGAAAAGTTAAAACCTTTACTGAGAAACCTGATTTAGAACTTGCTAAAGTATTTTTTGAAAGTGGGGATTTCTATTGGAATTCTGGCATTTTTATTTGGTCCTTAAGTTCAATAGTAAATGCTTTTGACCAATATTTACCAGAAGTGAATAATGTTTTTCTAGAAGGCATGGGCAAATACAATACTCCAGAAGAAGATGAATTTATTAATCAAGTATATACAAATTGTAAAAGTATTTCTATTGATTATGGGGTTATGGAGAAAGCAGATAATGTTCATGTGTTATGTTCAGATTTTGGATGGTCTGATTTGGGAACCTGGGGCTCATTGCATGAGAAGTTATCTAAAGATAATGAAATGAATACAATTACAGGAGATAATGTTTTGTCTTATGATTTAAAAAATTGTCTGGTAAATGTTCCGAAAGAAAAGCTTGTGATTTTACAGGGGCTGGAAGATATGTTAGTTGTTGAATCTGATAATATATTACTTGTATGTAAAAAAGAGGATGAGCAACGAATAAAACAGTTTGTAAATGATGTAAAAATTAAAATGGGTGATAACTATATTTAGTCTATAGTATAAATTTGATTATAAAAAAACCTCAATGCCAGAGCATTGAGGTTTTTTTATAATTATCTTGTTATGCTTCCTTAATATTCCCAAAGGTCATGTTCAGTTTCGAACAACCAGTTTTTAATTCTGTCAGCTTCCATTAATGTTTCTAATCCTACATTATAATCTTGTATTAAACGATTACTATATACGTTAGATTCAGCATAAATGTAACTGTTAAATCTTCTTTGCCAGAAAAAGTCTTCGAAAGAAATTCTCTGGGCATCGTTATATCTGTTATATATTTCATGACGCGCCAAAAGTGGCCTTGCTTCTGGATAATAAACCCAGAATGTTTTAGATTTCAATATTTGTTCTGTAGGCATTCCATTTTCATCTTCTCGGTTGTAGATTCTAATTGGACAAAGTCCTACAATACGAACCTGCATTGTTGAATGTTGTTTGTCAAAGAACCATTTTTCTTTTACAAGAATTTGTTTGACTTGTTCAGATTTACGTTCTTTTTGAATTATTTGAGGAATTAATTCATTTGTGTTTGGATCTAAAACTTTAATTGTATCAACACCAGCATCCATACTAAAATCAACTTCATCTTTTGTCATCTGAACAGCAAATTCATTGTAAGGATCAGAAGTTGAATATGCCGTTAATCCTTCATTGTCGATACCCCATAATAATAAGTCAATTAGACTCATTCTTTTTCCTATCGGTACCTTTGGATAGTACAATGGAAGATTTTGTTTTTCTCTTAAATCAATAATACGCCATAATGTTTTTGACCACATTACGTCTGCTTCCCTAATATAAGGATAAGGAACTGGTTTTTTGTATGGTATGTGTTCTTTGGTATAAACCTCTTCTTTTAAATCTTGTGCCTTAACATTACTTGTAAAAGGAACAAGAATAAGCAAACCTAACAAGATAACTACTAATCGTTTCATTTTTAGTATTTTTAAGGTTAATTTAATTTAAAAATTAATTGATTCAAAGGCCGTTCTACTCCGTCTGGTCCAACTGCTTTTACATCTTCGATGTATACTTTATCGCCTCTGCTTAAATTGTTTATTAATTGTTTCTGTTTTTCTGAGAACCTATTTCCTTTAACAGGCTCTTCTTGGTTAAATCCTTTGATTACTGCAGAAACTGTGAATTGTGTTACTTTATATTCCAATTCGAAATCAAAGTTTTCCATTTCTGCTGCTACACCAAATTGGGCTAACAACACCTGTTTATTTATTGCTCCTCCTTTTTGGTTATTTACTTTTGCAACCGGATCTGGTACAGATTTTACTCTAAATTCTTTAAATCCCTGAGATTGTTTTTTTCCTTCAATTTCTGCAAATACTTCAACAAATGCATTTCCAACATTCTTGGGGCGTACGATCCAAGAACCATCAGGTTGTTTTCGTATCATTCCATTTGTTATTGTTGCATTAACATTTTCTATTGGAACTCCAGCAACAAGAATATCTACAGGATTATCAACGCCAGTATAAAAAACATTCATTTTCAAAGGGTTAACGCTATAACTTCCTTCGGAAACCTGGTATGTGTGTTTAAATTTACGTACAATTGGAACACCATCTAATGTTGGAAGTACGATTATACCTTCATAAGAACTGTTACCAACTGAATTGGCTGGCCGTGTATATATTCCCTTACCTTGTTTTACTTTAACAGAATCTATCGGATTCGGTACGGAATAGGTATATATTCCTGTTTCTTCGTCCAAAGTAGAATCAATCTTACCAATATAAATTTTAGGTTCTTGTGTTGTATCAAATGCAGCTAAAGAAATTTCTGCTTTATACTGTCCTCCTTTAAGTATGTAATTTGAATTAGGAATTACTGTAGCATCAAGACCTGTAAATTTTATAGATCCAGCGTCTATTTGTTTATGGAGAAATGAAATTACTTCTGATTCAACATTCCTAATATCCGTTTGAATGCCAGACATAATAGCAACTACACCAGCCAGAGGGAGATGCTCAAAGTTTGCTGATTCCCAAGGGTGTGTTTGCCCATCTTCTGCTTTATGATCTTCTGTATGAAGACTATGATGTATTGATTCTACTAATTCCTTATTTTTTTCTTCATCTACAACATCCTCAATTAACCATTCTCTGAACTCTTCAATTTCTTTTTTGAGTTCAAGGCCACGGCCTTTGGTTATCATTATTTCTGCAGGGATGTTCATATTATCCTTTCCATTTATTAAGCTAATTTGAACATTGTTATCTTCATCAATTGCAGGGTTTCCCTCTCCTTCTGAAGTGTTAACAATTTCAATTTTCATCTCCTGTATCATTTCAAATAGATGATCTGCTTTTTCTCTTATTTCTAGGGCTACATCCTTTATGGGGGCAACTTTGCTGGGATTAAGTTCTGCTTTTTCAAGAAAGTCATCGTAGATTACTTCATTTCTACCATTAAAAGTTCCTATTGTTTTATGTAGACCTTCGTCAACGTTTATGAAGGCATTTAGTACTTCCTTCTGCACATTCATTGCAAGAAGTGCTGTAAGTACCAGGTACATCATACCTATCATTTTTTGCCGAGGTGTTTCTTTACCGTGACCCATATTACTCTAACTGCTCTGTTGTGATTTATGATTTTTTATTTAGCTGAGTTTACTGCAGATAACATATTGCCGTAAACATCATTTAACGCAGCTATATTATTGCCTAGCTTACCCATTTCATTTTTAAAATGCAGTGTCTCTTCAACTGATTCTTTTAAATTTTTAGTCATTTCATCCAAACCTTTGTATAAAGAATTGGTTTCTTTAAGATGTTCATTTGTACTTTGAAGTTGAAGTTCGTAGACAGTATTTAATGCTGAAAGGTTTTTATTTAAAGATTCTAAGCTTCCTTCGTAGTTTTTACTGTTCCTTGTTATATTTTCATGCTCATTTACAAGTGCATTGGCAAGTCTTTGATATGCATCGGAGATTGCATCTCCTGTTTTATGCATAACATTTGCTGAATTTTGGTATGAAGTATTTAATACTCCGACAGATTCTTTTAGACTTTCATTGGAACTACTGTATGTGTCTGTTAATTCTTTAACTGAATCAGATGCAATTTTTACATTTTGGAAGTATTCTTTTGTAGCAATTGAAGCATCTGAAATATCAGAAAGATTTGAGACCGTAGATGATAATTTTGTTAAACCATCACCAATTTTTGACATAGTTTCGCCGTCTAATTCTGGCAAATTGCTAAAAGAAGACATTGCACCTATATTAGCATTGTTATTTGAAACTAATTTTTCAGGTTTGCTATGCCCGGTTTCTTTTATTTCGTGACTTTTAAAACTATCAATTTCATTTGGGTCAGTCATCCCTGCAAGCTCAGGATATACCAGTGTCCAGTCTAATTCCTCATGCAATGGTTCAAATGCTGAAAAGAAGAATATTAAAGCTTCAACGCTTAAACCTACAATTAACATAAGTGATGCTCCTGGCCAGTGCATGATTTTAAATAATGCACCAACGATTACGACTGCTGCACCCATTCCATACAGCTTCGCCATGAATTTTTTCCAACCCGAACTTTCAACTAACTCAGTAATGTTCATAAACTAAAGTCTTATTAAATAACGCTAACTAAAATGTAATTCATAAAATAATTAGTTTCCACCAATATAAGAACGAACGCATCTGAAACCAATGTAAGATTTTGATGAGTCTTGGTACTCATAAGTTCTTGTACCATTTTGCATAAAGTAACCAATATCTTTCCAAGAACCACCTCTGATTACTTTTCTTTTAAGAACTGGAGGATCGTCTGGTAAAGCATTGTATTTGTAATCAGGGTTCATATCGTGTGAGAATTGATACGCTGACTCATCGAATGCATTTATTGTCCACTCAGCTACGTTTCCAGCCATATCATACAAACCCCATTCATTTGGTTCATATGTACCAACAGAAGAAGTTGCAAGGGCACCATCATCCGTGTAATTACCACGTAATGGTTTAAAGTTTGCTAAGAAACATCCTTCTTTATTTCTTGTATACATACCTCCCCATGGATACATAGCATGATCAAGGCCTCCACGAGCAGCATATTCCCATTCAGATTCAATAGGTAATCTATAATCGTGAACCCAAGGTTCACCTTCTTGAGTCAATGCATTATTAAGTAATTGAGTTCTCCAGATAGTAAATGCATTTGCTTGTTTCCAGTTTACTCCTACAACAGGGTAGTTGTCATATCCAGGATGCCAGAAATACATATTGGCCAAAGGTTCATTGTAAGAATATGTAAAGTCTGCAATCCAGCATAAAGTATCAGGATAAACTTTTACAACATCTCTTATTATGAACGATGAACGATCTGTAATCTCAACTCTTTCCCCGTTATTATTAACGATGTAACCTTCATATTGCTGGGTATCGAAATTATACCTGTTAGAAGATTTTGCGGCTTGCTGGAAGTCTACCCAGAAATACTCATACATAAGTTTTCTTGTGTCAAGTTGTTTTCTGCCAAAAAATCTTTCTTCAGTTGGATAGTATAGATCATTCAAGATTTCGTTGATCTCTTCATCTCTAAAGTCGATTTTTTCTTCCCAATTAATAAGCGGTGGGTCGATAGGATTTCCTAGCTCGTCTTCTGCAATAACGTAATCGTCTAATTGTTCCCCTAGCATTCTTCTCATGATAGAATCCCTAACCCAATAAACGAATTGTCTGTATTCGTTATTTGTGATTTCTGTTTCATCCATCCAAAATGCGTCGATAGAAACAGTCCTGGCCATTGTTGTTTGAGCCCAGGCTACATCCTGATCACTGGAACCTAAAATAAAACTTCCTTGAGGTATAAATACCATTCCGAAAGGATCTGGTTCGAAGTATCTTTTTCTGTCCGGCGCACCGGTTAATTCTCCTTTACTGTAACCGCCGCCGCAGCTGCTAATTATTATTGCTAAGAGAATAAAAAGTGAGACAAATTTTTTCATGGCTATTTATTTATCTGCTTTAAAGTTCTTTAATTATCACTTAAATTTAGTCAAATTTTTATAAATATCTAATACTTCTATATTTTTGTAAAGCTTTTTCCTTTTTAATTTCGAAACAATAATTTAACATTATTTCGAACGATCCGTTTTGATATCCGATCAACTGATTTGTAGTTACGTCGTATGATATCCCTAGTCTTAAATTGTTCATAAGTTCTAACCCTGCTAGAAAAACTATATCTGATGTTCTAATAGAAACGCCTCCCCAGAACTTTTTATTGTATCGAAGGAGTGTATTTATATCAATTTGAGATGATTTACCGTCTGATTTTACCAAAACAGATGGTAATAACTCAAAAGATGGATTCGGTAACTGCAATGTATATCCTGCAGTTAAATAGTAATGTCTTTGATACGCATATGTAGCATTAGAGGTATTATCAGAACCAGTATATTCTATAATAGGTTCCAGAAATAAGCCGGATAATACATTTGTTGCTGAAATACCAAAATATAAATCTTCTGTACTATAGTAGAGTCCAAAATCTGCATTAAATGCTGTTGCATTTTCGTCTCCTTGTGGAATAGCATCATCTGCAGATACTTCTGAAGCTAAACTGCTGCCATCAGAATATTCCCAATTTGCTCCGTTCAAAGCGTTGTTTATAAATCCTCCATTTAATCCGATTCCTAACTTCCCTTCGCCCATGTTGATTTGTAAAGCATAACTTATTGAAAGGCTAATATCTGTATAGAAACCGTATTCGTCACTGTAAAGTTTAATTCCTGCTCCATGAGATGCCCCAAATAAGGTAAAGGGAGCATATACGTTCGCTGCGAACGTAGTTGGAGCTCCATCACCAAATCCTTGCCATTGGTTTCGGGCGATTGCTGTAGCGCAAACTTTATTGCTACTACCTACTGCACCTGGATTTATGAAAGCATTGTTAAACATATTGTGACTAAATTGTGCATCTTGTTGTGCAACGATTATAAATACTGTTATAAATATTAAATTTAGTGTTAAGAGGATACGCTTCATTTTTTTATCTTCTATTTACTTATTTCTTTGAAAACAAACGCTTGCTTGTTAAAGTAAAGTAAATAAAAAAAAAGTTTCTACACCAAACAATTAACACTAAATTGTTAATAAAACTCTTCTTCTTGGTTTTATACTGTAAAAGGTTTAAAATAGTTACTAATTCCGGAAAATTATTTAATCTATGAGCTAAATTTTAGCCATTTGGAAGGGATATCGTTTTTGCATGCAGTCTGATAGTCTTTGTAAGAGCAGGCAATAATTTTTCCTTGGTTATAGCTGTTTTTGGTGTTCATCCACCAGCGATTACTTTTTTGACTTTTATAAAAAATGATAGGATCTGATAAGCTACTTATTTCAACAATAAATTTTTTGTAATTTTCATTATTTTCTTCTGGAAATTCATTGTACTTGTTAAGAAAACCATCAATAAAGTACCAGATTGCCTGGGCGGCAAGGTGAGAGGTTTGGTTATTTATATCATAGTCGGGATTTATTTCAAAAAAGCCAAATAGTTTTAAGCTTTCACTAAGGCCAGCAAAACGAGACAATAAGCAGGCTTCATCAGCAAAAAAGCCATTGGGTGAGGGATTATAATTTCCTGGGGCATCACCTTGTTTTATCGAAGAAATATCGAAACTAAGGAATGTGGTTTCCCTGAGGATTGGTTCTAACTCAAGCATTTTATTTTTTGCTTCTCCCAATCTTATACAATCATATTGATGTTGATACAATTTTTCAAGTATATCACTATCATTTAAGTAAATCTGATGACCGATGTTAGAGTAATCTTTTAATGTATATTTTTCGTTTTCAATTAATTCCGCCAAATAATTGGTTGACTTAGGCGTTTCATTATTTTGATTGTAATCAATTTTGGAATCGATAGTAGTAAGATTCACAGGGAGATTTAGAGCATTCAATGTCATGACTCCCCCAATTGTTAAGTCTTGGGTGCCGCCTAGTAAGATTGTTGTTATATTCCTGTCAAGTAAATAGGTTAAAACTTCTTTTAATCCAAAGTATGAATCTGTAAAAGAATTTCCAGGCCTGAGATTACCAAGGTCGAAAATAACTTTTCTATTTTTATTTTTTGAGGTAAACCTAAGTTGATAAAGTTTATTTCGTATAGCATCTGGTGCTTTCTCCGAGCCTTTGTTGTATGAACTTCTAGACTCTGGAATCCCTAAGATTGCGATTTGTATACCTTCTAAATCATCAATTGGAGAATTTGACGTATTAACTTTAATTGATGAAATAAATGAACTTTCCTCCGGAATAAAAAAAGAATCCTTTTTTTCCAAGGCTACTGGAGTTAGAAAATCGTTAATGTCCATTAGGAATGAGTGCTATTTTGTTTTTTTGTCCTTATTATTAATAATTTCCATACATTCTTTTAAAGTGAGCTCCTTGGCTCTTTCTTTTTCTTTTTTAGGGATCGGATAATTTTTCTTTTTGTATGCAATGTAGGGTCCCCATCTTCCATTTAGAATTTGTAGATCGCTATTTTCTTTGAATGTTTTAACAACACGATTTTTCTCTTTTTCAATTTTTTCGAGGATAAGTTCAATAGCCCTTTCCTTATTGATTGTGTAAGGATCGTCCATACCTTTTTTCAACGATGCAAAGAGATTATTATGTTTTACATAAGGACCAAAACGGCCAACGCTAACCGTTATATCTTTTCCTTCATATTCTCCTAAATTTCTAGGTAAGGCAAAAAGGGCAAGTGCTTCTTCTAAAGTAATTGTTTCAAGTAACTGGCCACTTAACAAGCTTGCAAATTTTGGTTTCTCTGCGTTTTCATCTTCTGGACGTGCTTCACCAATTTGTGCAATTGGCCCAAATTTTCCAAGTCTTACAAAAACAGGTTTTCCTGTTTCAGGATCTGTTCCAAGTAAACGTTCTCCTTTTGTCTTCTCTTTTTTCTCAATAGTTTCTTCCACTACCGGGTGGAAAGATTTGTAGAATTTGTCTAGCATTGAAGTCCATTCTTCTTTTCCTTCTGCTATATCATCAAATTCTTTTTCTACTGAAGCAGTGAAGTTATAATCTAATATATCTGTGAAATTATCAGTTAAGAAATCATTTACGACCATTCCTATGTTTTTAGGGAATAGTTTTGATTTTTCGGCTCCTGTAATTTCAGTTTTGATGGATTCGTTAATTTTTTCGTTTTTTAGTGAGATAAAATCAAAATTACGTTCAACACCTTCCCTGTTATCTTTTATTACATATCCTCTGTTTTGGATTGTTGATATAGTAGGGGCATATGTAGAAGGCCTTCCTATTCCCAGTTCTTCAAGTTTTTTTACTAGGCTTGCTTCGGTATATCTTGGAGGATGGTGCGTGAATCTTTGTGTTGCTGTTATTTCCTTATGTTTTAGGAGTTGGCCTTCTTTAACAGCTGGAAGTATTTCGTCTGTCTTTTCTTCCTGATCATCATCCGTAGATTCTATATAGACTTTTAAAAAACCATCAAATTTAATTACTTCTCCTGTTGCTTGAAATATTTCTTCAGTATTAGAAAGTTTAATATTGATAGAAGTTTTTTCAAGCTGAGCATCACTCATTTGCGAGGCAATTGTTCTTTTCCAGATAAGGTCATATAATTTTTTTTCTGTGTCATTCCCAGATATATCTTTATTTTCCAAATAAGTAGGGCGTATGGCCTCGTGGGCTTCTTGAGCTCCTTTTGATTTGGTTGTAAAGTTCTTCGAGTTTAGATATTTTTCTCCATACTCGTTTAGAATTACATTTTTAGCTCCGTTGATTGCAGTTTGAGAAAGATTCACAGAGTCTGTTCTCATGTATGTTATAATCCCTGCTTCGTATAATTTTTGAGCAATAGTCATTGTCCGGGAAACAGAAAAACCAAGTTTTCTGCTTGCTTCTTGTTGCAATGTCGATGTAGTAAATGGAGCAGAAGGAGTTTTTTTCGATGGCTTTTTAGTTACTCCTTCAATAGTAAATTCTGCATTCTGGCATTTCTTAAGAAATTCAAGGGCTTCTTGTTTTGTTTTTATTTTGTTTTTTAATGTTGCTTTAAAAGATATTTCTTTCGAGTTAATATCTTTTCCAGAAAAGACCGCAGTTACTTTATAAGATGATTCTGCTACAAAATTTAAAATTTCACGTTCTCTTTCAACGAGTAATCTAACTGCAACAGATTGAACCCTGCCAGCAGAGAGGCTTGGTCTTACTTTTCTCCATAAAACAGGGGATAGTTCAAAACCTACTATCCTGTCAAGGATCCTGCGGGCTTGTTGGGCATTTACTAAATTCAGATCAATTTTTCGAGGTTTTTTAATCGCATTTAGGATAGCATCTTTTGTGATTTCATGAAAGACAATCCTATTTGTATTTTCAGGATCAAGTTTTAAAACCTGCAATAAATGCCATGCAATAGCCTCTCCCTCGCGGTCTTCATCGGAAGCAAGCCATACTTTTTTAGTACTTTTTACATGTTTTTTTAGTTCGGAGACAACTTTCTTTTTGTCATCCGGGACTATGTATTGAGGGGCAAATTTGTTTTCGATATCTATCCCGTCTTTTTTTGCTAAATCTCGGATATGACCAAAACTGGAAACAACAAGAAAATCTTTCCCAAGAAATTTCTCGATTGTTTTTGCTTTTGCGGGGGACTCTACTATCACTAAATTTTCTGCCATTTTATTCTCTTTTATAAATTATGTTTATGCATAATTTAATATTTCACTAAATGTGTAAAGTAAATAATTATTACTTTTACCGCAAAGCGTCAATTGAATTATGGATACTTATCAGGAAACAAAGAAAAAACTAAGTAGCTTATTTTGGGTTATTTACATACTCCCAATATTAATTGTTGCCTTGCTTTTTTATTTAATATCAATAGGAAAATTGGGTTATATGCCCGATTGGGAAGAACTTGAAAATCCTAAAATGGGGCTTGCGGCACAACTTATTACAGAGGACAATGAGCTACTTGCAAAATATTCATTAGCAGAAACAAACCGTACAAATGTTACCTATGAGGATCTTTCTCCTTACCTGGTAAACGCACTTGTTGCAACAGAAGATATACGGTTTTATAAACATTCTGGTATTGATTTGCGTGGTTTAGCAAGAGCTGTATTTTTTATGGGAAGCCGTGGAGGAGCAAGTACAATTACCCAGCAGCTTGCAAAACAATTATATCATACACGATCAAGTAATTTTTTTAAGACTTTATGGCAAAAACTGAATGAATGGGTTATTGCTGTTAAACTTGAAAAAAGTTATACAAAAGAAGAAATAATTGCCTTATACCTTAATCAGTTTGATTTCCTTCATCTGGCAATTGGTATTGAGTCAGCGTCTAAAGTTTATTTTAATTCTACGCCTGATTCCCTAAAAATAGAAGAGGCAGCTACATTAATTGGAATGGCTCAAAATCCAGCCTTATTTAATCCCTTACGAAGACCTGATACTACGCTTCACAGAAGAAATATCGTGTTAAGTCAGATGAATAAATATGGATATCTGGCTGATTCTCTCTATGACTCAATAAAAACGTTGCCTTTGGATATTGATTATCAAAGAGTTGATCATAATACGGGCCTTGCGACGCATTATCGTGAATATTTACGAAAGATTTTAACTGCAAGCGAACCGCAGAGGAAAAGTTATAATAATTATAAAAGTTATCAGGATGACTCTGCAGATTGGGCCAATGATGCATTATTTGGTTGGTGTAACAAGAACCTTAAACCCGATGGTACTCCTTACAATCTTTATAAAGACGGGTTAAGAATTTATACAACCATCAATTATAAAATGCAGGAGTATGCAGAAGAGGCTGTAAAGGAGCATTTATCAAAAGATCTTCAAAAAGCTTTTGATAAAGAGAAAAAAGGTATGCGCAATGCACCTTTTTCCAGGGATTTAACAAAAGAGCAGCGGGAAGAAATTATGACACGGGCAATGACGATGTCTGAACGTTACCGCTTAATGAGAAGAGCAGGTATTTCTGTTGATTCCATTAGACAAAATTTTGATGCTCCAACAGAAATGACTGTTTTTAGTTGGGATGGAGATAAAGATACGATTATGACTCCCTGGGATTCAATTCGATATTATAAGCATTTTCTGCGTGCAGGGGTTATGTCTGCAAATCCACATACGGGTCATGTAAAAACCTATGTGGGAGGATTGGATATGAAATACTTTCAGTATGATCATGTTAAGTTAGCACATCGCCAGGCAGGCTCGCTTTTTAAACCTTTTCTTTATACATTGGCCTGGCAAAATGGCTATTCACCCTGTTATCAGGTTGAGGTTGTCCCACAAACTTTTCCTGATAAAGATTCAGTCTGGATACCACGAACTACCGGGACAAAATATATTGGGACAGTTCAAACACTAAAATGGGGACTTGCTCAATCGGAGAATTTAGTATCAGCTTGGCTTTTAAAACAATTTTCTATTCAACCTATTGTTGACATGGCTCATAAAGTTGGTATTGAAAGTTATATAGACCCTGTATATTCCATGATTTATGGGGTTTCTGACATGACTGTATATGAGATGGTTAGTGCTTTTGGTACATTTGCTAATAAAGGAATTCATGTAAAACCTATATTTGTTTCTAGGATTGAAGATAAGAACGGGAACCTTCTGGCAACATTTAAACCTCAAATCAGCGAAGCGATAAGTGAAAATACAGCGTATCTTATGCTAAATGCAATGGAGGAAGTAGTTAACAGGGGTACAGCTGTATGGCTTAGGACAAAATATCAATTTACGTCTGAAATTGCCGGAAAAACTGGTACCACCCAGGAAAGCTCAGATGGTTGGTTTATGGGAATTATTCCTGATCTTGTTACAGGAGTTTGGGTTGGAGGAGAAGATCGTTCAATAAATTTTGAGAATAGTTATATTGGACAAGGTGCACATATGGCATTGCCTATCTGGGCGTTGTACATGAAGAAAGTTTATGGAGATGAGGATTTATCTTATTCTATTGAGGACGTTTTTGAAGTTCCGGAAAATTTAAATGTGGATATCAATTGTAGCCCAGGATCTAATCAAACATATGATACGCCTGAGGATTATGGTTTATCAGAAGGAATAGGATACTAATTTTTATTGGCAAAAAGTTTTTTTACAAGCTCTCCAACATTTTCAACAAATTCGAATTTGATAGATCCGTTGGGGGTTTTCATATTTTTTTGGAGATGAGCCGGTAGAAATATTTTTGAAAAGCCTAATTTTTCAGCTTCTTTAATCCTTTGTTCTATTCGCGAAATGGATCGAATTTCTCCGGATAAGCCTATTTCAGCAGCAAAACAAACTGAGTTATCAATGGGAATATCCAGATAAGAAGATAAGATTGCTGATATAACTGCAAGATCGATTCCGGGATCTGTTAATTTAATCCCTCCTGCAATATTCAGGAAAACATCTTTAATCGATAATTTGAAACCAGCCCTTTTTTCAAGTACAGCAAGCAACATGTTCAGCCTTCTTGTGTCAAAACCTGTAGTTGATCGTTGAGGTGTCCCATAGGCAGCAGTACTTACCAAAGCTTGTATTTCAACAAGGAAAGGACGCATACCATCTATTGTTGCGCCAATAGCAGAACCACTCAAATCAGGGTGGTTTTTATTAATCAGTACTTCGGAAGGATTAAGAACTTCTTTTAATCCATCTTCACGCATTTCGAAAATACCAAGTTCTGAAGTTGCGCCATATCGATTTTTGTTAACCCGAAGCATCCTGAAAAAATAGTTTCTGTCTCCTTCAAATTGTAAAACCGTATCTACAATATGCTCAAGAATTTTTGGACCTGCAATAGAGCCATCCTTGGTAATATGCCCGATTAAAATAATATTGATGTTTAAAGTTTTTGCAATCTCTTGGAGTTTTGAAGCACTTTCTCTTATTTGAGTAATTGTTCCTGCAGGAGAATCTAACAATTCTGTTTTAATTGTTTGAATGGAATCAATAATAGCAATATCAGGTTTTTCGTTTTTAAAGATAGTTTCAATATCTTCCAAACTTGTTCCTGAATAGATAAAAAGGTTATTATTTTTTTCTTTTAACCTATTCGCCCTGAATTTTATTTGTTGCTCACTCTCTTCTCCCGAGATATAAATAATTTTCTTTTTTATGCTTAGGGCAAATTGCAAGGCAAGGGTTGATTTGCCAATTCCGGGTTCTCCTCCTAATAAAACAACCGCTCCGGGAACAATTCCTCCTCCTAAAACCCTGTTTAGTTCAGAAATTCCGGTATCAATCCGAACATAATCGGTGATACTTATCTCATCGAGTGTTTTTATTTTTAGATCTTCACTTCTTTTGGCAACCGAAGTTTTTGTTGATGATTTTCTTAGAACTTCTTCTGTAAAAGTATTCCATTTATTACACGAAGGACATTTACCTAACCACTTTGGAGATTCGTAACCACATTCTCTGCAGAAAAAAATTGTTTTTTCTTTAGCCACTTTGAGTCATTATTTTTGCATTTTAGAGACTATGTTTGTTGTTGAATATCCATCTACGAGAGTAATTGTTTCTACTTTACCTCCCTTTTGAGTTACAATATCGTATCCAACAATTTCTTCTGGTTTATAGTCACTCCCTTTTACTAATATATCAGGTTGAACTTTTTTAATAAGTTCGTACGGAGTTTCTTCATCAAAAAGCATAACAGCACTTACAAAAGATAGCGAAGCAAGTATAATAGCCCTGGAAGTTTCATCCTGGATTGGACGATCTGATCCTTTTAATTTTTTTACGGAAGCATCCGTATTTAAACCTAAGAACAAAACATCTCCCAAGTCAGCGGCTTTTGATAGATATTCAACATGACCACGATGTAAAATATCAAAACAGCCATTTGAGAAAACAATTCTTAATCCTTTTTCCTTCCAGGAATCAAGTAAATGGGTTAAGCTGTTTTTATCTGTTATTATTTTATTTTGGATTGTTTCTGTATGCGTCATCTTAAAAAAGGGTATAAGTTACCTGCTTAAATTAATATTGGAATAAGATATGATGTACATATGAGGATTATACAAGTTTATTGGTTGCAGTGTCAGGAAAAATAAGGGTAGGCTTAAAAGTTTTTGCTTCCTCAAAGTCCATTGATGCATAAGAGATAATAATAATAACATCACCAACAGCAACTTTTCTGGCAGCCGGACCATTTAAGCAAATTTCCCCTGAACCACGTTCGCCTGTAATTATGTAAGTCTCAAGTCTTTCCCCATTGTTAATATTAACAATTTGCACTTTCTCCCCAGCAATCACATTTGCCGCATCCATCAAATCTTCATCAATAGTAATGCTTCCAACATAATTTAGATTGGCTTCGGTTATTGTTACCCTGTGAATTTTTGATTTTACAACTTCAATATTCATACTGCAAAATTACGAATTAATACTGAAAGAATTCTGTTTTGTCTGCTATAACACTTTAGAAAAATGATACTATTATTTAGTTAATTAACCAGTATTTAGGTTATACTTAACTCATATAAATAATGTTATCGATTAATCTTACCTTATTTGCCCAAACAGCAATACAACCGATAGTTGGAACAGAAGGATTGTATTGTTCAATAGGTGTTAAATTGTAAGCATCTACTATTTCAAAGTATTCAACATCAAAACAGGCTATACTGTTTAATTTTTCTGTAATATTTTTCTTTACAGTAACTATAGGGTATTTGTTTATTTCTTCTTTTGAGCTTTTTAACGCTTCATAAATTTTAGGGGCATTTTTTTTGCATTCTTCATTAAGAAGTAGATTCCTGGAACTTAAAGCAAGGCCTTCGTGGTCTCTTATTATAGGACAACCAATAATATTGGTATTAAAACCAAGATTTTTTGTGATATATCGTATAATAGCCAGTTGTTGGAAATCCTTTTCTCCAAAATAGGCATTATCTGCTGTAATTATCTTAAATAATCTGTCAATAACCATGGCAACACCCTGAAAATGTCCTGGGCGGTGTTTTCCCTCCATGTATAAATCTAATCCTCCTAAATCGTATTGTTCATCATTTTTATCCGGGTAGATCTCATCAACATCAGGAGCAAATATTATATCAACTTCATGCTTTGACAACATTTCTGCATCAAGATCTAAATTTCTTGGGTATTTTTCCAAATCGGTTTTGTTATTAAACTGGGTAGGATTAACAAAAATGCTGACAATTGTTTTTTCATTTTCGCTACAGGATTTATCAACCAATGAAATATGCCCCTCGTGCAATGCTCCCATTGTTGGGACAAAACCTATTTTCATTTTATCTCTTCTCCAAGCTGAAATATATTCAATACATTCTGCTTTTGTCTTTACAACTTTCATCTGTAAAAAATTTCAATCAATTTTAAAAAAATCCCGGCAAAAGTATAGAAATGTTTCGAGTAAAATACTGCTAAAAATTAGTTTAAAACTTCAGTTGAAAATAATCTGTATGATTAATATTTTCGGAAACGAAAGATTTTTTGTATTTTTGCGCATATTTTAGACAAAGGATCGATATAAATGGAAAGTGTTAAAGTATTGTATGTTTCACAAGAAATAACTCCCTATTTACCAGAAACAGAAATATCCGTAATTAGCAGAAATCTACCCCAGGGCATACAAGAAAAGGGGCGTGAGATTAGAACTTTTATGCCAAGATACGGGTGTATTAATGAAAGGAGAAACCAATTACACGAAGTAATTAGGTTATCAGGGATGAATATTATTATCAATGACAACGATCATCCATTAATTATTAAAGTTGCTTCTATTCAGGCAGCCAGGATGCAGGTTTATTTTATTGATAATGAAGATTATTTTCAACGAAGACATGTGTTAAAAGACGAAAAGGGAAAACATTTTAATGATAATGACGAACGAGCAATATTTTTTGCCCGTGGCGTTGTAGAAACTGTAAAAAAATTAAGATGGTCTCCGGATATAGTCCATTGTCATGGATGGTTTACGTCTTTTGTACCATTCTATCTGAAAACGTATTATAAGGATGACCCATTGTTTTCTAATGCAAGAGTTGTTCATTCTATTTATAACAATGAATTTGAAAATACTTTCAATACCAATATGAAAGAGAAAGTATGGTTAAATGGGATTGGAGACTCTGATTTAAGTAAGTTAGATAAACCACTTGATTATACAAATCTTACAAAATTTGCAATTGATTATTCTGATGGTATAATTTTGGGAAGTGAAGGAATCAACAATGATGTATTAAAATATATAGATGATAACGATGTTGTAAAATTGGATTATCAATCACCTGAAACGTATGTTGATGAGTATTCTGATTTTTATGACAAGGTTTTAGCTGTAGAAGTTAATGAACATTAAAGAATTTACTTTTTAATCATTACCCTTACTGCAAAAATTCATAACAGTTAATTTTTGATTTCAAATTGTGAAATTGAACTTTATTTGTTCAATTTTTTTTCCAAAAGCAATATAATTACTGCGCAGTACATGAAATATATAATAATCGTGTACTGAATATCTGTTTCTGTATGCAAAATTATAGTAAGGTTGCATCCCTTGAAAATGTAAATCAATTAAGGTTTAAATAAAGATTTTTTTTGAGGATAAAATTGCAGGACAACTTTTATTTCCAACTCAAGATACATTAAAATAAAACTATAAGTTCTATATACGAAGCTTCCAAATTGATTAAATTGTCGTTATATTTGATAAAAAGAGTTTCATCTAAGCTTTGTAAATATTAGTTTTACTATATAAAAACACTGAATAACTATGTGTGGAATTGTTGGTTATATTGGGGACAGGGAAGCCTACCCTGTACTTGTTAATGGATTAAGAAGATTAGAATACCGTGGATATGACTCGGCTGGTGTAGCAGTATTAAATGATCAAATTGGATTATATAAACGTAAGGGAAAAGTAAACGACCTTGATCAATATGTAAGTACTAAAAATGTTCATGGGACTATTGGTATAGGCCATACAAGATGGGCAACCCATGGAGAGCCTAGTGATGTAAATGCCCATCCTCATTCATCAGAAAACGGGAAATTTGTAATTATACATAATGGGATTATTGAGAATTATGCCCGGTTAAAAGAGCGGTTAGAAAACAGAGGTGTAAAATTTCAAAGCGAAACCGATACCGAAGTATTGGCTAACCTTATAGAATATATCTATTTAAAAGGCAATGTAGATGCTGAATACGCGGTTAGACTTGCTTTATCAAAAGTTGTTGGTGCTTATGGACTGGTTGTTATTTGTAAAGATGAACCCGATAAACTTATTGCTGCAAGGAAAGGTAGTCCACTTGTAATAGGTGTAGGAAATAATGAATATTTTATAGCATCTGATGCAACTCCCATTGTTGAATACACTAAAAGTGTTATTTACCTAAATGATAATGATGTTGCTATAATCCGTAAAGATCAGCTTGTACTAAAGACTGTTAAAAATGACAAACAAACGCCTAAAATACATACCCTGGATTTAGATATTGGAGAGATAGACAAGGCAGGTTATGATCATTTTATGTTAAAAGAGATTTTTGAGCAGCCAAGGTCTATTTTAGATACGTTTAGAGGTAGGGTTTCAGCAGACAAAAAAGATGTTATTTTAGGCGGGATGTATCATGTTTTACCCAATTTAATTTCTGCCAAGAGAATTATTATAATTGGTTGTGGAACTTCATGGCATGCAGGTCTTGTAGGTGAATATTTATTTGAAGAATTTGCACGCGTCTCTGTCGAAGTTGAGTATGCTTCAGAATTTAGGTATAGAAATCCGGTAATCAATTCAGAGGATATTGTAATTGCAATTAGTCAAAGTGGAGAAACAGCGGATACCCTTGCTGCTATTAAAATGGCAAAAGAAGCTGGGGCGTTGGTTCTGGGTATTTGCAATGTCGTTGGTTCAAGTATTCCACGCGAGACAGATGGCGGTGTTTATACACATGCAGGACCAGAAATTGGAGTAGCGTCAACAAAAGCATTTACTGCACAGGTAACTGTACTTGCTATGATGGCATTGATCGTGGGACACAAAAAAATGCAGATTACAGATGCCGAATTTCAACAACATATTGAAGAATTAACAAAAATTCCTGAAAAAATAGAAGTACTGTTAAAATACAATGAAGATTATAAAAAATTAGCAGAACTTTATAAAGATGCAACCAATGCTTTATATCTGGGAAGGGGATATTCATTTCCGGTAGCACTAGAAGGGGCTTTAAAATTGAAAGAAATTTCGTACATCCATGCTGAAGGATATCCTGCTGCAGAAATGAAACATGGTCCTATTGCCCTTATTGATGAAAATATGCCGGTTGTTGTTATTGCGACACAAGGTAAATCATATGAAAAAGTTGTAAGCAATATTCAGGAAGTAAAAGCAAGAAATGGAAATGTAATAGCCTTAGTTACGCAAGGGGATAAAATTCTTGCAGAAATGGCAGATCATATTATTGAAGTTCCTCATTCTCTTGAGCAACTTGAGCCATTATTAACAGTTATTCCATTACAACTTTTATCATATCATATTGCTGTAATGAGAGGTTGTAATGTTGACCAGCCAAGAAATTTAGCAAAATCAGTAACCGTAGAATAAATTACGGTTATTGATTTTCAGGCATAATCATTTCAAGTTGTAAATCGTTTGCTATTTCAGACAAACTTTCAACTACTTTAGATAAAAGAGGTATCCCGCTTTGTTTTCTTATTTGTTCATTTTCTCTCTCGGGATCTCCAGGGATAAGTACTTTTTTTGATTCATCAATTGGAGTTGCAGAACGGAAAGTTTTTATCCAGTTATCCATATGAGATTTAAAGTCTGCTGCCGGGCGAAAAGCATCAACACGTATAGCTCCCACAAAATGTCCAATTCCTTTTCCAACCAGATTATCCAGTGGATTAAGAAATGCTACAAACGGCGGAACCCACGGGCCATAATTTGCCCCGGACAAAACCGCCGTAAAAATATCAACCATGGCCCCCAGGCAATATCCTTTATAGCTTGCATGTTCAGGGTCGCTTCCAAGAGGTAACAATGCTCCACCTGATTGAATTTCATTAGGATCTAAAGAAGATCCTCCATCTGCATTTTGAATCCAACCTTTAGGTGCTTGTTCATTTTTACGTTGGAGAATCTCTAATTTGCCATTTGAAGCTGTAGTAGTTGCCATATCAATAACTATTGCAGGTTCTTTATCTGTAGGGAATGCAACACAAATAGGGTTTGTCCCTAATAACCTGGCTTTCGAGTGAGTAGGGGAAACTATCGGGCTTGCATTTGTCATTGCTATTCCAATCATATCTTTATCTAAACCTTTCATAGCATGATATGCAGCAATACCGAAATGATTGGAATTATTAACTGCGACCCATCCACTTCCAACATTTTTAGCTTTTTCAATTGCAATATCCATTGCATAGGGTGCAGAGATCAGCCCCAGACTTTTATCTCCATCTATTGTTGCTGTTGACGGGGTTTCATGCTCAATTCTCAGGATTGGTTTTGCATTAGCCCTGTTTTTATCGAGTAGACGTTTGTAACCAATTAAACGTGCAACGCCATGAGAATCAATTCCTCTTAAATCTGCAGAAATTAAAACATCAGATGCCAATTTCGCATCTTTTTCTGAAAAATCCAGGTGCATAAAAACATCTTGAACAAAAAGCTTAAGCTTTTCCCAATTATAATAGTTTATATTTTTTGTTTGTTGCGTCATAGTCCCGAAGTATTAATTGAGTATTATTATTCTTTGTTAAATACAGTTGCAGATGCCTGCGCTGTTGGCATGATTAGCATGTCGTTAATATTTACATGAGCAGGTCTGGAAACTACAAAATATATTGCCTCTGCAATATCTTCAGCAAAAAGTGGAGTAAAACCTTTGTAAACATTTTTTGCTTTTTCATTATCGCCTTTAAAACGCACATTTGAGAATTCTGTATCAACTGCCCCCGGACAAATGGAGGTTGCTTTAATGTTATATTTAACAAGGTCGATACGCATTCCTTTTGTGACGCCTTCAACAGCATGCTTTGTTGCATTGTAGACATTGCCGTTTTCATATGATTCTTTTCCAGCGATAGAACCAATGTTAATGATATGTCCGGATTTTCTATTGACCATCAACGGAGATACAACTCTTGTTACATAAAGCAGTCCTTTAATATTTGTATCAATCATTTGATCCCAGTCATTTATATTTCCATTGTGAATAGGATCAAAGCCTGCCGCAAGACCTGCATTGTTGATTAAAACATCTATTGCTTTCCAGTTTTCAGGTAAAGAAAGGATGGCATTTTCTGTTTCTTTTTGATCTCGAACATCAAAATTTAATGTAAGCACTTTAATATTGAAATTATTTTCGATGTTATTTTTTAATAATCCTAATCTTTCTTTTCTCCGACCGGTTACTATTAAATCGAAATTATTTTTTGCAAGAATTTTTGCTGTTGCTTCTCCGATTCCCGATGTTGCCCCCGTAATAAGTGCAATTTTGTTCATCTTTTAAACTTTTTAAAATTTGACATGTTTCCTGATGAATCGGCAAATGTAAGTAAGTTTGATTTCATAGAAAATTAATAATTCAAGCTTTTTAAGGAATTAAATTATTTTTGTTGCTCGAAAAATATTTGAAAAATTGAAAGAAGTAAAACCATATAATTCTGAAAAAAGCAAAAAGGAGCAAATAAATCAGATGTTTGATTCGATAGCTCCAAAATATGATTTTTTGAATCATTTTTTGTCGTTGGGGATTGATAATATCTGGCGTAAAAAAGCATTAAAAATTATTAAGGATAAGAATGTTAATAATTTACTGGATTTAGCCTGTGGGACAGGGGATTTTTCTTTTGAAGCATTAAGACAGGGAATTCCAAATGTTACAGGTGCTGATTTATCTCAACAGATGTTAAGTTTCGCTGAAAAAAAAGCAAAACAAAGAGGTTTGGATAAAAAAATTTCTTTCATCCATTCAGATGCGGAAAATCTTCCTTTTGAGGAAAATTTCTTTGATGCTGTTACCGTTGCTTTTGGCGTTCGTAATTTTGAGAATCTAAAAAAGGGGCTTTCAGAAATACATCGAGTACTAAATGATGATGGGATTTGTATTGTTTTGGAGTTTTCTAAACCCCGGGGCTTTCCATTTAAACAGTTATTTTCCTTTTATTTTAAGTTTATTCTTCCAACTGTAGGACGCATTATCTCTAAAGATAATAGAGCTTATTCTTATTTGCCTGAGTCAGTAAAAGCTTTTCCAGAAGGGAAAAATTTCGTTGAGATTTTCAAAAGCGTAGGATTCAAAGATGTAAATTATAAGGCGTTAACTTTCGGTGTTGCTTCAATCTATTATGGGCACAAGTAACATTAAAAGTTAAGATTGTAAGAGGGAAAATACTATTTTTGAAACAAGTACGTTTTTATCTACAATGAAATTTAAAATTGTTTTCTTGAAAGGTCTATTTTTTACAGCATTTATTTTTTGCATCTCAATAGCCTATGGACAAATGCCCAAGGTAAAGAATTTTCCAAATTATGATGATCGTCCAATTCATTTTGGTTTTACCATTGGATTAAATACGATGGATTACTCCGTACGACCAACAAATGATTCCCTAATAGCTGATGTTCTTAGTCCACAGCCTGGATTTCATGTTCAGATGGTTTCCAGTTTTAAACTCAATAAATATGTAACATTTAGATGTTTGCCAGGATTATCGTTTGGACAAAGAGAGGTTAATTTTATGAGTCTCACTGGAAATTCAGAAATAGAGCATTCAATGATCTTGGAAACGTCTTATATTGAAATTCCTTGTCTTTTAAAATACAGATCCAAGAGAGTAAATAATTATGGTGCTTACTTAATTGGAGGAGTGAATTTCAGGTACGATATAGCAGCTAATAAGGAATACCCGGAAATGGCAGAAGTTTATATTCGAGTTAAACCGTTTGATATAGCTTATGAAGCGGGAATGGGTTTGGATTTTTATCTTCCTTTTTTCAAATTTGCCGTTGAGCTAAAGATGTCAATGGGTGTTCTTGATATATTGAATCATGATTCATATAAAGAAACATCAGTGTATACCAATACAATTGATAAATTGAACTCTTCAATTTTCATGGTTTCTTTTCATTTCGAATAACTTATAATATTCTTCTCCTGAATTCAGCACAGATAATGGAAGCAGCTGAGGTTATATTAAGAGACTCCATTGACCTTGTTGATTCAGGAAATGGGGGAATGGTTATTTTATGGGAAATATAATTTTCGATGGATTTATTTATCCCTTTTGATTCATTCCCAAATACAATAAAACCAAAATCACTTAAATTTTGAGAGTAGATATTTTCTCCTTCCAGAAAAGTTCCAAATACGGGGAAAGATGGAGGAAGTTTTTGAAACAGGGCCTCTAATTCTTCATAAAATACGTGCACCCTAAAAATAGCCCCCATTGTAGCCTGGATAACTTTTGGATTAAAAACATCAGCTGAATTTTCAGAACAAATTATTTTTTTTATTCCAAACCAATTAGCAGTTCTTATTATTGTACCTAGATTTCCGGGATCCTGTATTGTGTCAAGAATTATGGTAAGTTCATTTTTCAGTTCTTCGTAATTTAGAGCTTGTTTTTTAATCTCTGCAACAGCAAGAACTTTGTTTGGAGTTGTTAACAAACTTATCTTTTTTAGGGTAGCATCATCTGTTTCAATAATAAGTATTGAACCTATAATAGATGAGTTGTTTAAAATCCAATCAGGGACAGCTACGATAAATTCAATGTTAAAACTGCTATGAATCAGTTCGTTTATCATCTTTTCCCCTTCAACAATAAACAAACCCAATTCTTTTCGTCCTTTATTGGTTTTTAATTTGTTAATTAATTTTATTTTGCTTTTACTTAACAATTGGCACAATATTTTATGTAGGAATAATTCTATATTTGAACTAGGATTCGAAAATAAGATATTTTTTGATTAAGAAGGGATGGAACTGTGTATGTCTTTGGTATTATTTTTCACATAAACCTTACCACTAAAATAAAAATTGACAAATACATATGTTTCCAAAAAATAATTAGTGAATGAGATTAGGAGCTTCGAGGGGATATATTTTGTATGTTGTGTTGACAATGTTGTTGTTTGGTTCAGGATGTAGTATAACAAAGTATGTTCCTGATGATAACTATTTGCTGAAAAGAAATGAATTTAAAGTTAGTGAGAGTGATATCAGCAAACAGGAAATAAAAAATTATGTAAAACAAAAACCAAACAAACGGATCCTTGGGATTCGGTTTCATTTACGAGTTTATAACTTATCAAAAAAAGATAAAAATAACCGCTTTAATAATTGGTTAAGAGAAATTGGAGAATCGCCTGTTGTTTTGGATGAATTGATGAAAGGAAGAACATCAAATCAGTTGGAGCAGCTTTTCGTTAACAATGGCTACTATAAAGTTGAAGTTAAAGACACTTCTATTTTAAAAAAGAAAAAAGCAATTAATATATTTACAATAGATGCAGATCAACCATACTTTATTAATAGCAAGAATTATTTCTTTGAAGATACCAGTATCTCAAAATATATATTTGCTGACACTGTTAATTCTTTGATAAAATCCGGACAGAGGTATCAACTTGAAATTCTTCAGGAAGAGCGAAAAAGATTAGAAAAAACATTGAAGAATGAAGGATTTTATCAATTCACAAAAGAATATATAGCATTTAGATTAGATAGTGCAATAGGGCAGAATAAGGTAAATATTTTAATTGTTATTAATGCACCAAAAGACGTGAGTGGTTCAATAACAAAGCACAAAAGGTATTTTATTAATGACATAAAAATTTATCCCAACGAACCACTAAGTTTTGAAACTCAAAAAATTGAATATTTAGATACAGCAGATATAAATAGTTTGGAGATTTTATATCCAGAGAAGAAAACAATGTCGCCAAAATTATTATCAAACACGAATAAAATCCAAAAGGATTCTATTTATAACCTTGAAAGTGCAACACAAACATATAGTAATCTTTCATCTTTACGAATGTTTAGGTTTATAAATATGAATTTTATGGAAGAGGATACTTCTATTAATGATCTTTATCCACTAAACGTAGACGTAAGGTTAGTTCCCTATAAAAAACAGAAGTATGATGTTTCTGGAGAGTTTACAAATTCTGGTGGCAATTTTGGTATTGGAGGCAATTTTGATTATCAACGAAAAAATATTTTTCGAGGCGCTGAAATTCTTGATGTGAACTTTAATATGGCCAATCAATGGAGAAAAAGTAATGAAGGATATGAAAATTTTGCCAGCTATGGCCTTCAGGCCCAACTAATGTTTCCAAAACTGATTGTCCCATTTTCAAAAAAATTAAACCGTAAAAATTATACAACAAAAACAGCTGTACAAGTTGGTTATGACTATCAGAACTGGCCATTTTATTCTGGGACAATATCTAATCTTACTTATGGGTACAATTGGCAGTCGGGTAAATATTTAACGCATTACTTCAATCCTATCGATATAAATTCAGTTAAAGCAAGAAATGATTCTATTCTATCAGAAAGATATGCAGGCAATAATTATTTGCTCAGCATTTATAATTCTCACTTTGTTGGGGTTACCAGTTATAGTTTAATTTATAATAACCAGCAATTGAATAATCAACAATTAGATTACACATTTTTTAGGATTAATATTGAATCAGCTGGTAATATGTTAAATTGGTACAGTACATTAACAAATGCCGTTCCGAATGAAGACAATAAATTTGAAGTATTTGGATTAGAATATGCACAATATGTAAAAGCGGATATTGATTTTCGGCAATCTTTTCAAACATCAGAGACGAATAATTTTGTTTACCGAATTTTTGCCGGGGTAGGGATTCCATATAAAAATTCTGATGTGATACCTTTTGAAAGGCAATATTATTCAGGAGGCGCAAATGGAATGAGAGCCTGGAGAATCTGGTCATTAGGTCCCGGTACATATTATAATGATTCAATTTATAATACAGGGGATATCAAATTAGAATTAAATCTTGAGCAAAGATTTAAAATGTTTTGGTTATTAGAGGGTGCGGTTTTTCTTGATGTAGGAAATATCTGGTCAATATCAAAAGAAGATGATAGGGAAGGGGCACGGTTTAATATAAATGATTTTTATAAGGATTTAGCCGTTGGAACAGGATTTGGTTTCCGACTGGATCTATCTTTTACATTAGTCAGGGTAGATGTTGGTCTAAAATTACGAGATCCATCCATAGAATTACCAGAATATACAGATCCGCAAGATATCCCCTACAAGAAACCAACAAAATTTGTACTAGGTAATCCATATTTACGGGACGGATATAATTATTTTGCTTTTCAAATAGGCCTTGGTTATCCGTTCTAATATATGTAAGTTGATTATTAAATTAAACTTAAATCTGTAATTGAGATAATTAGAAAATTTTCAATCTGGGATATTTTCTTAAATTTGCGTAGAATTTCGAAAAAGTATACGTTAAACAATAAAAAGTTATATAATGAAAGTTTTAGACAAGATTAAGCCAGGTGTTGTTACAGGTTCTGATTTACAAGAACTTTTTAAAATAGCAAAAGAGGGTGAATTTGCTCTGCCAGCAGTTAATGTTGTTAGTACAGATTCAATTAATGCTGTTATTGAAGCAGCAGCAAAAGTTAACTCACCTGTTATGATTCAATTTTCAAACGGTGGTGCTGCATTTTATGCTGGAAAAGGATGTCCTGCTGATAAAACAGCTGCAGCTGTTGCTGGTGCTGTGTCGGGAGCAAAACATGTTCATATGATGGCTGAGTTATATGGTGTACCCGTAGTACTTCATACAGACCATGCAGCAAAAAAATTATTGCCTTGGATTGATGGTTTATTAGATGCAGGTGAAGAATTTTTTAAAGAAACAGGAAAACCATTATTTAGTTCTCACATGTTGGATCTTTCAGAAGAGCCTATCGAAGAAAATATTGCTACTTGTAAAACTTATTTCGAAAGAATGAGCAAAATGGGCATGACCCTTGAAATAGAGCTTGGTGTTACAGGTGGAGAAGAAGATGGTGTTGACAATACTGATGTTGATAGCTCAAAATTATACACTCAACCTGAGGAGGTTTGTTATGCATACGAAGAATTAAGCAAAATTAGCCCTAACTTTACTATTGCTGCTTCTTTCGGTAATGTTCATGGTGTTTACAAGCCAGGTAATGTTAAATTAACTCCTGTAATTCTTAAAAATTCTCAGGAATATATTGCTAATAAATTATCAACTGGTGCTAAGCCTGTTAATTTTGTATTCCACGGTGGTTCTGGATCTACTCAAGAAGAAATCCGTGAGGCTATTAGCTATGGCGTTATCAAAATGAACATTGATACAGATACTCAATGGGCATTCTGGGATGGTATCAGAAAATTTGAGGCTGCTAATCACGATTATCTTCAAGGACAAATTGGTAACCCGGAAGGTGATGATAAGCCAAATAAGAAAAAATATGATCCGAGAGTATGGTTAAGAGAAGGTGAAGTTTCAATGATCGATAGATTAAAAGTAGCTTTCGAAGACCTTAACTGCATTGATAAAAATTAATTTTTATTAAATATTACAATGGACCCTTGCGTAAGCAAGGGTCTTTTTGCATAGAGCAACTAACAAAAATTCCCTTTTAGATTGGTATTTTGTGAAATAGAAACCCTTTTGGTAGAAATTTAGTAGGATGGCGAAAAGTAAAAAGAGTAGAGCAGTTTTTTCAAGTAAATTTGGTGTAATAGCTGCTGCAGCTGGTTCAGCAATAGGTTTAGGAAATATTTGGAAGTTCCCTTACATTACAGGAGTTTATGGAGGTGCCGCTTTTTTATTCGTTTATTTAGGTTTTATTTTAGCGGTTGGCTTACCAGTAATGCTTTCTGAATTTATAATTGGTAGAAAATCAAGAAAAAATGCATTTGGTGCATTCAAAAAATTAGCCCCAAAATCAAGTTGGCAATACATCGGATTTTTAGGAGTTTTAGCTGCTTTTTTAATTCTTTCATTTTACGGTGTTGTTGCTGGTTGGGGGTTAAAATATGTAGTAATTGCTTTATCTAATGGATTTGAACAATTAAGCCCAGAGGAAGTAGAATCTGGTTTTTTTAATTTTATTGAATCTCCAATAAGTCCTTTATTTTTTCAATTACTTTTTGTACTCATAACCGCTATGGTTGTAATTGTTGGTGTACAAAAAGGAATTGAACGGTTTTCAAAAATTCTGATGCCTATTCTTTTGTTAATCATTCTCATTCTAGATGTAAGGGCTATAACATTGCCTGGTTCTATTGAAGGGCTAAAATTTTTATTTCATCCAGATTTTTCAAAACTTAGTTGGGAGGGTGTCCTAAGCGCACTCGGACATGCATTTTTTTCATTAAGCCTGGGGATGGGTACCTTAATTACCTATGGTTCTTATATTAAGAAGGATAATAATTTAGTGAAAACATCTATTCAGGTAACTCTTGCTGACACTTTAATTGCAATTTTAGCCGGAATTGCCATATTTCCTGCCGTTTTTGCTTTTGGAATTGAACCTGATGCCGGACCTGGATTGGTTTTTATAACCCTGCCGAATGTTTTTATTCAAATGCCAGGAGGTACAATTATATCTGTTCTTTTTTTTCTATTATTAACTATTGCAGCTCTCACTTCTTCTATTTCGATACTTGAAGTAATTGTAGCTTATTTTACCGAGGAATTAAAGTTAAATAGAAATATTGCTACAACTTTTGCTGCTGTTCTAACAGCACTTCTTGGAATTATTTGTTCTCTTTCAATGGGGATCTTCGGCGAATATGAGTTCTTATGTTTTAATTTCTTTGATTTAATGGACTTTATCGCTTCAAATGTTTTATTGCCAATTGGAGGGATGTTTATTGCTTTATTTGTAGGATGGAGATTTGGGAAATACAGGGTTTTTAAAGAAATTGCTTCAGGAGGTAGTTTAAAAGGTTGGTTCTTAAATATTTTTATGTTTCTTGTTCGTTATATAGCACCAGTTGCCATCTTAATAGCCTTTGCCTATGGCATTTTTGATAAATTAGGCGGTTGTTTTAATTGGAAATAATTTATCTGATTCTGTGAAGAGATCTTTGTTTAATGAATATTTTAGTTTTTCAGCATCAGAAAAAAGAAGTATTTATATTGTATCAATTTTTATTTTTCTTATAATAATTGCGTCTGTAATAATTAAGCATGTACCTGGGAAGAAATTCCAATATTCAAAAGAAGAATTGAGGGAAATTGATAGTTTAGTTGCAATGCTATCAAAAGAGGAGGAATCAAAAAAGATTTTTTCAGATGAATTAAAAAATACACCTAAAGAATTTTTTTACTTTGACCCGAATACTGCATCCAAAGAAGAACTTGTCAAGTTAGGGTTTTCGACAAGGCAAATAAATACCATTAGGAATTATTTAGCGGCGGGCGGGAAATTTTATCAGAATCACGATCTAAAGAAAATATATAATATTAGCGAGGAGCAATATATATTATATGAACCTTACATTCAAATAAACGCTCCCAATAATTCAGTTAGTAAAACTATAACTATAGAAGAGCAGTTCTTTGCAGAGGAAAACGGTTCTATTTTAAATCAAAATTTAAATAAGGAAGAAGAAATTGAATTAAATTCTGCTAAAGAGTATGAATTGATGATCTTAAAAGGAATTGGGGAGGTGTTTGCTTCACGGATTATTAAATATAGGGAATTATTAGGAGGATATTCCCATATTGATCAATTACTCGAAGTTTATGGTATAAATGATTCACTTTTAAGCCAGGTAGATTTTAAAATAAATATTGATACATCATACCTAAGAAAGATAGATCTGAACGCAGTTTCATATGAAGATTTAGTTAAACATCCCTATCTGGATTCATATAATTCTAAAGCGATTTTAAATTACAGAAAATATGTAAAAAAAGGAATTTCAAGAGAAGATCTTCTTAAAGACAATGTCTTACCTCAAGAGACTTACAATAGAATTTTCATCTATTTAAAACCATAATGTTTTAACATAAATTAAGTTTTATTTTTAGGTAAAAAATCGTAAATTTAACCATGTTCCTTGAGAATAATTAGTAACGAGAAGATTGTCTGTAAGCTCTGAATTTACAGGTTTTTTCAAGCTGGCTATTTTAATTGTTGAAAAAAACTTTAAAGATATTTGTTTTACAAAACTTAATGTTTACCTTTGCCAGCCGTAAAATTAGAAGAAGATGATAATTATACCAGTAAAAGAAGGCGAAAATATTGAAAGGTCGTTAAAAAAATTCAAAAGAAAATTTGAAAAGACCGGTGTAATCAGAGAATTACGTGACAGACAAGCGTATAAGAAAAAGTCTGAAACTCGCAGACAACTTATTATTAAAGCTCGTTACGTACAGTCTTTGCAACAACAAGAGGACTAAATTCTCAAGGAACGCGAATATAAATTGCGTTCCTAAATGAGTTACATACAAAAATATATACATCGTTTAACCAACGAAAAAAGGTATTCTAAACATACTACACAAGCTTATCAATTAGATCTTATCCAGTTTCAGGATTATTTAGAGTCTAAAGATAAAGATGTTGTCACTGTTGCATCTTCTGAGATAAGATTATGGATTGTCGCATTACTGGAAAATTCTCTGAGCACTAAAACAATCAACAGAAAAATTTCCACTTTAAAATCATTTTATAAATATCTTCAAAGGGAGGGGGTTATCATAAGAAATCCAACGGATGTAGTTATTACACCTAAATTGGAAAAACGACTACCTGAGTTTATAGACCAGAACAAATTAAATTTATTACTGGATTCTGGTCCGCTTGAAGAAGATTTTGTTGGTGTAAGGAACTATTTAATTGTTGAATTACTATACTTGTCTGGGATACGTTTATCGGAACTCATTTTTTTACGTATGCGGGATTTAGATTTTGCTAATTTTTCTTTTAAAGTGCTTGGGAAAAGAAACAAGCAAAGAATTATACCAATTTCCAACAAACTTTCAGAATCAATAAAAAATTATATTAAATATCGCGATTCAATAATCACAACGACTGATTTTTTGTTTATAACAGAAAAAGGAAACATGCTTTATCCTAAATTAGTTTACAGAATCGTATATAAATATTTGTCCTTGGCAACATCTAATTCTAAAAGGAGTCCACATATATTGAGGCACACATTTGCTACTCATATGTTAAATAATGGAGCCGATTTAAATGCTATAAAAGAGTTATTAGGACATGCAAATTTATCTGCAACACAGATTTACACGCATAATACTTTTAGTAAATTGAAATCTATTTATAAACAAGCCCATCCAAGGGCGTAAAATAAGGAGGTGAATTATGAATATTAAGATTAATTCAGTCAAGTTTAATGCTTCTAGTAGGTTAGAAGATTTTATTAACGCAAAAGTTAAAAAATTAGCACAGTATTATGAAGGTATTATTGGGGCTGAGGTTTTTCTACGTTTAGAAAACACGCAGGATAATGAAAATAAGATTACGGAGATTAAACTTGAAATTCCGGGCAGTGAACTTTTCGCAAAGAAACAGTCAAAAACATTCGAGGAATCTACTGATATAGCTTGCGAAGCACTTATTAAACAAATAACAAAACACAAGCAAAAAGTAAAAGAATTTAAAAAACGTTAAAAAAATGTTGAAATATATTTTGATATAAAATATTTTTCCATACATTTGCGAACCGATTTTGAGAGGTGTTAAAAAAGCTCCAGAATCGGTCGTTCTTTCTAAAAGCCGATGTAGCTCAGTTGGCCAGAGCAGCTGATTTGTAATCAGCAGGTCGTGGGTTCGAATCCCTCCATCGGCTCATCATAAATGATGAAGTTTGTAGAATAAATGATAATCGTTTATCATATAAATAAATCATTTCGTAGTTGGGGAGATACCAAAGTGGCCAACTGGGGCAGACTGTAAATCTGTTGTCGTACGACTTCGGAGGTTCGAATCCTCCTCTCCCCACTAAAAAAGAGCTAATATTTAGTTATAAGCTCTGAGCTACTAAATTTTGGTTTTTCAAAAGCGGGAATAGCTCAGTTGGTAGAGCACAACCCTTCCAAGGTTGGGGTCGCGAGTTCGAGCCTCGTTTCCCGCTCAGCTTTTAAGCCGATGTAGCTCAGGGGTAGAGCGTTTCCTTGGTAAGGAAGAGGTCATGGGTTCAAATCCCATCATTGGCTCTTAACGATTGGACAATTTAAAATTAACATAATTATTTTAAGGAATACAAATTCTAATATTATTTGAGATATGGCTAAAGAAAAATTCGACAGGTCTAAACCTCATGTCAACATTGGTACTATCGGCCACGTAGACCACGGGAAAACAACACTTACTGCTGCTATTACAAAAGTGTTAGCAGATAAAGGTTTATCAGAAGTTAGAGACTTTGACTCTATTGATAATGCCCCTGAAGAAAAAGAACGTGGTATTACAATTAACACTGCTCACGTAGAATATCAAACAGCAAACAGGCATTATGCTCACGTAGACTGTCCTGGTCACGCTGACTATGTTAAAAACATGGTTACTGGTGCTGCCCAAATGGATGGTGCTATTCTTGTTGTAGCAGGTACAGATGGTCCTATGCCACAAACTCGTGAACACATTCTATTGGCACGTCAGGTAAACGTACCTAAGATTGTAGTTTTCCTTAATAAAGTGGATATGGTTGATGACCCAGAACTTCTTGAGCTTGTTGAAATGGAAGTTCGTGAACTTCTTGATTTCTACGAATTTGATGGCGACAATGCTCCTGTTATTCATGGATCTGCATTAGGTGGATTAAACGGAGAGGCAGAATGGGTTGATAAAATTATGGAGCTTATGGATGCTGTAGATGAGTGGATTCCAATCCCTCCTCGTGACAAAGATAAGCCATTCCTAATGCCTGTTGAGGACGTATTCTCTATCACTGGTCGTGGTACAGTTGCTACTGGTAGAATTGAAACCGGTGTTGTTCATACTGGTGATGAATTAGAGATGGTAGGTCTTGGTGCTGAAAAAAGCAAAACAGTATGTACGGGAGTAGAAATGTTCCGTAAAATCCTTGACACTGGTGAAGCTGGTGATAACGTTGGATTATTGTTAAGAGGTGTTGATAAAAACGAAATAAAAAGGGGTATGGTATTGGCTAAACCAAGTTCAATTACTCCTCATACTAGGTTTAAAGCTGAAGTTTACGTATTGAAAAAAGAAGAAGGTGGACGTCATACTCCATTCCATAACAAATACAGACCTCAGTTCTATCTTAGGACACTTGATATCACAGGAGAAATTACTCTTCCAGAAGGAACTGAAATGGTAATGCCTGGTGATAACGTAACTATCACTGTAGATTTGATATATCCTGTTGCTATTAACCAAGGGTTACGTTTTGCTATCCGTGAAGGTGGTAGAACAGTTGGTGCTGGACAGGTTATTGAAATCGTTGAGTAAAATATTTCAATAATATATTATTTGTTCTTTGAATAAATTCGTCAGCACAGATATGCGCTGACGAATTTATATCTTTACGGGTGTAGCTCAGTTGGTAGAGCACTGGTCTCCAAAACCAGGTGTCGGGAGTTCGAGTCTCTCCTCCCGTGCAACTAAATGTGATATGAAAAGGATTATTAGGTATTTTGAGGAATCATTCAAAGAATTGATGCATAAGGTAACCTGGCCTACATGGGCAGAACTGCAAAGTAGTGCCGTTGTTGTGATGGTTGCTTCTTTGATCATTGCTCTTGTAATTTTTGCGATGGACATCAGTTTTGAGAAAATTATGCAATTCGTTTATGGTATGTTCTATTAAGCATTCCTAAAAAGAAGTTTTACAATATTATGGGTGACATCGAAAGAAAATGGTACGTTCTTAGAGCTGTTGGTGGAAAAGAAAAGAAAGTAAAAGAATACATCGAAAGTGAAATCAGCGGTCTAAACTTACAGGAATATGTAAGTCAAGTACTTATTCCAACTGAAAAAGTTTATCAAATTAGAAATGGAAAAAAGATAAGTAAAGAACGAAATTTTTTTCCTGGTTATATTTTAATTGAGGCTGCATTAGTTGGTGAAATCCCTCATATACTTAAGAACATACCAAATGTTGTTGGATTCTTAGAATCAAAAGGTGAAGATGAACCAACTCCATTAAGAATGTCTGAAGTTAACAGGATCCTTGGAAAAGTTGATGAGTTAGCTGCTAGTGATGAAGAAAATACGACTCCTTTCTTCGTTGGTGAATCAGTTAAAGTAATAGATGGTCCTTTTAATAGTTTTACAGGGATTATTGAAGATGTTAACGAAGAAAAGAAAAAGCTTAAGGTTATGGTTAAAATTTTTGGTAGAAAAACGCCACTTGAGCTTAGTTTTATGCAAGTAGAAAAAGAATAAATACAATATAGCTGTTACGTGTTATGTTTACTGATGAAAATCGCTTCCAACTTTTACTCATCAGTGAATATTAGTTTACAATTAGATTGAAATAATCAAATTATGGCAAAAGAAGTCGCAGGATTAATTAAATTACAAATTAAAGGTGGTGCGGCTAATCCTTCACCTCCTGTAGGACCTGCTTTAGGTTCCAAAGGAGTGAATATTATGGAGTTTTGTAAACAATTTAACGCAAGGACTCAGGATAAAGCTGGTAAAGTATTACCTGTTATTATTACAGTTTATGGCGATAAATCGTTCGATTTCATAATTAAATCACCACCTGTGGCTGTACAACTAAAAGAAGTTGCAAAATTAAAGTCTGGTTCTCCAGAACCAAACAGAAACAAAGTAGCTTCTATTACTTGGGAACAAGTAAAAGGAATAGCTGAAGAAAAGATGGCCGACTTAAATGCCTTTACGGTTAAGTCAGCTATGAAAATGGTAGCTGGTACAGCCAGAAGCATGGGAATCACCATTAAAGGGCAGTTCCCTGCTGAAGTTTAACATTATTAAATTTACAGATGGCACGATTAACAAAAAATCGAAAAGCAGCGCTTGAAAAAATAGAAGTAGGTAAACAGTACAAACTTAGTGAAGCTGCAGGCCTTGTAAAAGAGATTACGAATGCTAAGTTCGATTCTTCTGTAGATATCGACGTAAGGTTAGGCGTAGATCCAAGAAAAGCAAACCAGATGGTAAGGGGCGTTGTTTCATTACCTCATGGTACTGGTAAAGAAGTTCGTGTTCTTGTGTTATGTACACCAGATAAAGAACAGGAAGCTAACGATGCCGGCGCGGATTATGTTGGACTTGACGATTATATCGATAAAATTCAGGGAGGTTGGACAGATGTTGATGTAATTATTACCATGCCACCTGTAATGGGTAAAATTGGTAAACTCGGAAGAGTACTTGGCCCGCGTGGATTAATGCCTAATCCTAAAAGCGGTACTGTAACAATGGACGTAGGTAAAGCTGTTCAAGAAGTTAAACAAGGTAAAATTGATTTTAAAGTAGATAAGTTTGGTATTGTTCATACTTCAATAGGAAAATCATCTTTTTCTGCTGAGAAGATTATTGACAATGCGAAAGAATTTATTCATACCTTAAATAAATTAAAGCCTACAGCAGCAAAGGGTACTTATATCCTTAGTATATGTCTTTCAAGCACAATGAGCCCTGGTATTAGGGTTGATGCAAAAACGATAGATGAGTAATAAAAAACTCAATCTTTATGACAAGAGAAGAAAAAAGCGAAATAATCGAAAGTCTCGTTGAACAAATTACGGCAACGAAGAATTTCTATCTTACCGATATTGAGGCATTAAATGCGGAGCAAAGTTCAAATCTCCGTAAAAAATGTTTTGAAAGCGATATTAAATTAGTGATGGTAAAAAATACCTTACTAAGAAAAGCTTTTGAAAGTTTTGGTGACGATAGATATGAAGAGTTATACGGTGTATTAAAAAGAAATACATCTGTAATGTTCTGCGAGGTAGGCAATGTTCCTGCTAAACTTATTAAAGAGTTTAGAAGAGGAAATGATAAGCCTGTACTTAAAGCTGCGTATGTTGAAGAATCAGCATATGTAGGAGAGGAGAACTTGGAAGCTCTTATTAATATCAAATCTAAAGAAGAGCTTATCGGAGATATCATAGGCTTGTTACAATCACCTGCTAAGAATGTTATTTCTGCACTTCAATCAGGTGGTCAAAAATTAACAGGCATATTGAAAACATTATCAGAAAAAGAAGGTTAAAAAGTATTAAATTTATTAAACTAGAATAAAAATGGCAGATTTAAAAGCATTTGCAGAACAATTGGTTAATCTAACAGTTAAAGAAGTTAACGAATTAGCCGATATCCTTAAAGAAGAATATGGAATTGAACCAGCTGCCGCTGCAGTTGCTGTAGCAGGTCCAGTTGCTGGTGGAGCTGAAGGTGGTGCTGCCGCTGACGAGAAAACAGAATTTGATGTTATCTTAAAATCACCAGGTGGAGCTAAATTACAAATCGTAAAATTAGTTAAAGAATTAACAGGCCTTGGACTTAAAGAAGCAAAAGGTATTGTTGATGCTGTACCTTCTCCAATCAAAGAAGGAGTTCCAAAAGATGAAGCTGAAGCACTTAAAGCTCAATTAGAGGAAGCAGGTGCTGAAGTTGAAATAAAATAATTTTTTAGTAACTTTATTAAGGTTTAGAAACCCTTGTTGGGGATTCTAAGCCTTTTTCGTATTTCTATTTATTTAGTTTAGTTAAATATTATTCCTCATAGTAAATGGCAGAGTTAACAAGATCCGCTAAGAGAGTAAGTTTCGCTTCGATTAAGAATCAGTTAGACTATCCAGATTTTCTTGAAATACAATTAAAAGCATTCAAAGAATTTTTCCAATTAGGGACAACTCCCAAGCAAAGGAAAAAAGAAGGGCTTAACCAGGTATTTGAAGAAAATTTCCCAATAACGGATACACGAAACAATTTTGTACTCGAGTTTCTAGATTATCAAATTGATCCACCAAGATACTCTATTGAAGAGTGTATAGAACGTGGATTAACCTTTAGTGTTCCATTAAAGGCAAAACTAAAATTATACTGTACAGATCCAGAACATGAGGATTTTGATACCGTTGTTCAAGAAGTATATTTAGGTACTATACCTTATATGACCGAAAGGGGACTTTTTGTAATTAACGGAGCAGAACGTGTTGTTGTTTCTCAGTTACACCGTTCGCCTGGTGTTTTCTTTGGTCAAAGCTTACATGCGAATGGTACCAAACTGTATTCAGCACGTATTATTCCTTTTAAAGGCTCTTGGATTGAATTCGCTACTGACATTAACAGCGTTATGTATGCGTATATTGATCGTAAGAAGAAATTACCTGTAACTACTCTTCTTAGAGCAATTGGCTATGAGGCGGATAAGGATATTTTAGAAATCTTTAACCTTGCTGATGAAATTAAAGTATCTAAAGCAGCATTGAAGAAACTCGTCGGCAGAAAATTAGCCGCTAGGGTATTAAAATCATGGGTAGAAGATTTTGTTGATGAAGATACAGGAGAAGTAGTTTCAATTGAACGTAATGAAGTAATTATCGATCGTGAAACTGTTTTAGAAGATGACCATATCGATGAAATTATCGATTCTGGTTCTAAAACAATCTTACTTCATAAAGAAGATACCAACCTTGCAGATTATGCAATTATTTATAATACGTTACAAAAAGATCCTTGTAACTCAGAAAAAGAGGCGGTACTGCATATTTATCGTCAATTAAGAAATTCTGAACCACCAGATGAGGCAACTGCACGAGATGTTATCGATAAATTGTTTTTCTCAGACAAGCGATATGATCTTGGTGAGGTAGGTAGATATAGAATAAATAAAAAACTTGGTTTAAAGACAGATATTGATGTTAAAGTCTTAACCAAAGAAGATATAATTGAAATCATTAAATATCTTATTGAATTAATAAATTCAAAAACAGATGTTGATGATATCGACCACTTAAGTAATAGAAGGGTACGTACAGTTGGTGAACAGCTTGGTAATCAATTTAGTGTTGGGCTTGCACGTATGGCAAGAACAATACGTGAGAGAATGAATGTAAGGGATAATGAGGTATTTACGCCTATTGATTTGATCAATTCAAAAACATTATCATCCGTAATTAATTCATTCTTTGGAACAAACCAGCTTTCTCAGTTTATGGATCAAACAAACCCATTGGCTGAAATGACTCACAAACGTAGGTTATCTGCCTTAGGGCCTGGAGGTCTTTCCAGAGAAAGGGCAGGTTTCGAAGTTCGTGACGTTCACTACACACACTATGGTAGGTTATGTCCAATTGAAACACCTGAAGGACCTAACATTGGTTTGATTTCTTCATTATGTGTTTTTGCAAAAATTAATGATCTTGGATTTATTGAAACTCCTTACAGACAAGTTGAAGAAGGAAAGATAAATCTTGATCCAGAAGGTGTTATTTATTTAAGCGCCGAAGAGGAAGAAAATAAAATTATTGCACAGGCAAACGCACCATTTCATGATGATGGTAATTTTGTAAATGCTAAAGTTAAAGCTCGTTACGAAGCTGATTATCCTCTTGCCGAAAAAGAAACAGTTGATTTGATGGACGTTGCCCCAAACCAAATCGCTTCTATAGCTGCTTCTTTAATTCCATTCCTTGAGCATGATGATGCGAACCGTGCATTGATGGGGTCAAACATGATGCGTCAGGCTGTGCCCTGTATCAGGGCACAATCTCCAATTGTTGGTACAGGTATTGAACCAATTGTTGCCCGGGATTCTCGTTTAATGGTTGTTGGTGAAGGCGATGGAGTAGTTGAATATGTTGATGCAAATGAGGTTATTGTTCGATACGACAAAACAGAAGAAGAAAAATTTGTGAGCTTTGAAGGCGAAACAAAAAGATATAAACTTCCAAAATACAGGAAAACAAACCAAAGTACTTGTATTAACTTAAAACCTATTGTTAGAAAAGGTGATAAAGTTGAGAAGGGACAAGTTCTTACCGAAGGTTATGCAACCCAACAAGGTGAACTAGGTTTAGGTAAAAACCTGAAAGTTGCATTCATGCCTTGGAAGGGGTACAACTTTGAGGATGCAATTGTTATTTCTGAAAGAGTAGTTAGAGAAGATATTTTCACGTCTATTCACATTGATGAGTATCTTCTTGAGGTACGTGATACAAAACGTGGCTTGGAGGAACTAACATCAGATATTCCAAATGTTAGTGAGGATGCAACTAAAAACCTTGATGAAAATGGTTTAATTCGAATAGGTGCTGATGTTAAACCTGGAGATATTCTTATTGGTAAGATTACTCCTAAAGGTGAATCAGATCCTTCTCCTGAGGAAAAATTGCTTCGTGCTATTTTCGGTGATAAGGCCGGTGATGTTAAAGATGCTTCATTAAAAGCCTCTCCATCACTTAGAGGTATTGTTATTGATAAAAAGCTTTTCTCACGTTCTGTCAAGGACAAGAAGCATAAGGCATCAACTAAACCTCTTTTAACAAAAATTGAGGAAGAGTTTGATAGGGAAATTTTAAGCCTGAAAGGACGGTTAACAGATAAGTTATTTGTTGTTCTTAATGGAAAAACGTCTCAGGGAGTTAAAGATTATCTTAGTGTAGATATCGTCCCAAAAGGAACAAAATTCACTCAGAAAATTCTACAGGATATAGATTATCTAAACATTGATCCTAGTGATTGGACTACTGATGAAGATAAAAATGAACTTGTTGAAGTTTTAATACACAACTATATCAATAAATTTAAAGAGATTGATAGTGTTAACAAACGCAAGAAGTTTAATATTACTATTGGCGATGAACTACCAGCAGGTATTATTCAGCTAGCTAAAGTTTATATTGCTAAAAAGCGTAAACTTAAAGTTGGTGATAAGATGGCTGGACGTCATGGTAACAAAGGTATTGTTGCTAAAATTGTTCGTGACGAAGATATGCCTTTCTTAGAAGATGGAACCCCTGTTGATATTGTTCTTAATCCACTGGGTGTGCCTTCAAGGATGAACCTAGGACAGATTTACGAAACTGTTCTCGGTTGGGCAGGAGAAAAACTTGGAGTTAAGTTTGCCACTCCAATTTTTGATGGTGCTACATTGGATGAGATTAACGAATATACTGATAAAGCTGGTGTGCCACGTTATGGTAGGACATATCTACATGATGGTAGCACAGGAGAGCGTTTTGACCAGCCTGCAACAGTAGGTATCATTTATATGCTTAAGCTTGGTCACATGGTTGATGATAAGATGCATGCCCGTTCAATCGGTCCATACTCACTTATTACTCAACAGCCTCTTGGAGGTAAAGCACAGTTTGGTGGTCAGCGTTTTGGAGAGATGGAAGTTTGGGCACTTGAAGCATTCGGTGCATCAAATATCTTACAAGAAATACTTACTGTTAAATCCGATGATGTTGTCGGTCGTGCTAAAGCTTATGAAGCAATTGTTAAAGGAGACAATATGCCTACACCAGGTATTCCTGAATCATTTAATGTATTGTTACATGAACTTAGAGGTTTAGGGTTAAGCATTAACCTCGTTTAATTTAGATAGTCAGTAGTTTAACTTATAAATACATTACTGTATGTCATTTCGAAAAGACACAAAAACTAAGTCAACATTTACTAAAATAGCTATTGGTTTATCTTCACCTGAGGAGATTTTAGAACGATCCAGTGGTGAAGTATTAAAACCAGAAACAATCAATTACAGAACCTATAAACCTGAGCGCGATGGTTTATTCTGTGAGCGTATTTTTGGTCCTGTAAAAGATTATGAATGCCACTGTGGTAAATACAAACGTATTCGTTATAAAGGAATTGTTTGTGACCGTTGTGGTGTTGAAGTTACTGAAAAGAAAGTTCGTCGTGAAAGAATGGGGCACATCTCTTTGGTTGTACCTGTTGCTCATATTTGGTATTTCCGTTCATTACCTAATAAGATTGGTTATTTACTTGGATTACCAACAAAAAAATTAGATTCTATAATTTATTACGAAAGATATGTTGTAATAAATCCAGGGATTAAAGCTGAAGATGGAATTAATTTTCTTGATTTCTTAACAGAGGAAGAATATCTTGATATAGCAGAAACTCTCCCAAAAGAGAATCAATATCTTGATGATACAGATCCAAGTAAATTTATTGCGAAAATGGGTGCTGAAGCACTTCATGATATTTTGCAACGTATTGATTTGGATGAGTTATCATATTCACTTCGACATAAAGCTAATCATGAGACATCTCAACAACGTAAAAACGAGGCTTTAAAAAGACTTCAGGTTGTTGAAGCTTTCAGGGAATCTAAAAATGTAAACCGTCCGGAGTGGATGATTGTTAAAGTTGTTCCGGTAATTCCACCAGAACTTCGCCCTCTTGTCCCACTTGATGGAGGTAGGTTTGCAACTTCAGATTTAAATGACTTATACAGAAGGGTTATTATTAGAAATAACCGTCTGAAAAGACTTATTGAAATTAAAGCTCCGGAAGTTATTCTTAGAAACGAGAAAAGGATGCTTCAAGAAGCTGTCGATTCATTATTTGATAACTCAAGAAAGGCAAATGCTGTTAAAACAGATGCAAACAGGCCTTTAAAATCACTTAGTGATAGTTTAAAAGGTAAGCAAGGTCGTTTTAGGCAAAACCTCTTAGGTAAAAGGGTTGACTATTCTGCACGTTCAGTAATTGTTGTTGGTCCGGAATTAAAACTTCATGAATGTGGTATCCCAAAAGATATGGCAGCTGAACTTTACAAACCTTTTGTAATTAGAAAATTAATTGAAAGAGGTATTGTAAAAACTGTTAAGTCTGCTAAGAAAATTGTTGATAGAAAAGATCCTGTTGTTTGGGATATCCTGGAAAATGTATTGAAAGGCCATCCTATATTATTAAACCGTGCTCCTACTCTTCACCGATTAGGTATTCAGGCATTCCAGCCAAAATTAATTGAAGGTAAAGCTATTCAGTTACACCCTCTTGTTTGTACAGCATTTAACGCTGACTTCGATGGTGACCAGATGGCGGTGCATTTACCTTTAGGACATGCAGCAGTTCTTGAAGCTCAATTGTTAATGTTAGCATCTCATAATATCTTAAACCCTGCAAATGGTGCTCCTATTGCTGTACCTTCTCAGGATATGGTATTAGGGCTTTATTATATTACAAAAGCTAGAAAGAGTACACCAGAGCATGTTGTTAGAGGTGAAGGTTTAACTTTTTATTCTCCAGAAGAGGTTATCATTGCTTATAATGAAAAGAAGATTGACCTTCATGCTGAGATAAAGGTAAAAACAAGAGATGTTGAGAATGGGGAACAAGTAATTAAAATAATCGAAACTACTGTAGGTAGGGTTATTTTTAATGAAGTTGTACCTGTAGAAGTTGGTTATATCAATGAAATCTTAACAAAAAAATCACTTCGTACCATTATTAATAAAGTTCTTAAAAGAACAAGCGTTTCTAAAACTGCTGATTTCCTTGATGACATTAAATCTCTTGGTTTTACAATGGCATTCAGGGGTGGTTTATCATTTAACTTAAATGACGTAATTATTCCGAAGGAAAAAGTTGAATTGGTAAACGATGGTTACGAGCAAGTTGATGAAGTATTGAATAACTATAACATGGGTTTCATTACAAACAACGAACGTTACAACCAGATTATTGACATCTGGACACATACGAATGCTCGTTTGACCCAAACATTAATGAACCAACTTTCATCAGATAACCAAGGATTTAACTCTGTTTATATGATGTTAGACTCAGGAGCTCGTGGTTCTAAAGAACAGATTCGTCAGCTTTCTGGTATGAGGGGATTGATGGCAAAACCACAAAAATCTGGGGCTACAGGTTCTGAGATTATTGAAAACCCAATTCTTTCTAACTTTAAAGAGGGGCTTTCAGTTCTTGAGTACTTTATTTCAACACACGGTGCCCGTAAAGGTCTTGCGGATACCGCTCTTAAAACTGCGGATGCGGGTTACCTTACCCGTCGTTTGGTTGATGTTGCACAGGATGTTATTATTACCGAGGAAGACTGTGGTACATTAAGGGGTATCATGGCAACAGCTATCAAAAATAACGAAGAAGTTGTTGAGTCATTAGAAGAAAGAATACTTGGTAGAACTACTGTTCATGATATTTATAATCCACTTGATGGAGAATTAATAATAAAAGCCGGAGAGCAAATTACAGAAGAAATCGCTCAAAAAATAGAGGAGTCTCCTCTTGAACAAATTGAGATTCGTTCTGTATTAACTTGTGAATCAAGAAAAGGTGTTTGTGCAAAATGTTACGGACGTAACCTTGCTACCGGCCGTATGGTTCAAAATGGCGAGGCTGCTGGGGTTATCGCGGCACAATCAATTGGAGAACCTGGTACACAGCTTACATTAAGAACTTTCCACGTTGGGGGTACAGCTTCTAACATTGCTGCGGAAAGTAGTATCGTTTCAAAATACAATGGTATTGTTGAGATTGATGAATTACGTACTGTTGAAACAAAAGATGATACAGGTAATTTCATTGATATTGTTATTGGCCGTATGGCAGAAATGCGTGTTGTTGATAAGAAAACAGGCATTACGTTAACAACTCAGAATATACCATATGGTTCTAAACTTTATGTAAAGAATGGTGCTGAAGTAGAAAAAGGAACTACTGTCTGTGATTGGGATCCATACAATGCAGTAATTGTTTCTGAAGCATCTGGAAAGATTGGATTCGAAAATGTAATTGATGGTATTACATTTAAAGAAGAATCTGATGAACAGACAGGTTTTAAAGAAAAAGTTATTATTGAAACCAGGGATAAGACAAAGAACCCAAGTGTTCGCGTATTATCAAGTGATGGTGAAGTATTAAAGAATTATAACCTTCCTGTTGGAGCTCACATTGCCGTTAATGAAGGAGAGCCTGTTAAACTAGGACAAATACTTGTGAAAATTCCTCGTGCTATTGGAAAATCTGGTGATATCACTGGTGGTCTTCCTAGGGTTACGGAGTTATTTGAGGCGAGAAATCCTTCTAATCCTGCAGTTGTTTCCGAGATTGATGGTGAAATTGCTTTTGGAAAAATTAAACGCGGTAACAGGGAGATAGTTGTTACTTCAAAAACAGGTGAGGTTAAAAAATACCTGGTTCCACTTTCAAAACAGATTCTTGTACAAGAAAATGATTATGTAAAAGCTGGTGTATCACTTTCTGACGGTGCTATTACACCTTCAGATATCCTTGCGATTAAAGGGCCTACTAAGGTTCAGGAATATATCGTAAACGAGGTTCAGGAAGTTTATCGTTTACAAGGTGTGAAGATTAATGACAAGCATTTTGAGGTTATTGTACGCCAGATGATGCGTAAAGTACATATTCTTGACCCAGGTGATACTAAATTCCTTGAAAAACAAGTTGTTGATAAATGGGATTTCACAGAAGAAAACGACTGGATCTATGGAAAGAAAGTTGTAGAAGAAGCTGGTGATTCAAATAATGTAAAACCTGGACAGATCATTACAGCTAGAAAACTTCGTGATGAAAATTCATTATTAAAGCGTAAGGATATGAGGCCTATTACTGCCCGTGATGCAGTACCTGCAACATCAAGTGTAATGTTACAAGGTATCACTAAAGCAGCACTTCAAACACAAAGCTTTATGTCTGCCGCTTCATTTCAGGAAACTACGAAAGTTCTTAACGAAGCTGCAATTTTTGGAAAAGTTGATGGTCTTGATGGATTGAAAGAAAACGTTATTGTAGGTCACTTAATACCTGCAGGAACAGGAACCCGGGCTTTCAATAAATTGATTGTTGGTTCTAAAAGCGAATATGAGAAATTAACTTCCGAAAAAAGTGCAGATTCAGAACTAGTTTCAGAAGAAAATTAATAGTCACATAAGTGACTCCTAATCCCCCTGAAAAGGGGATTTTGAAGGAGAGAAGAATAAAATTTGTAGAAATGAACGAAAAAGAAAAGAAACAAAATCAAATTAATATTGAATTAAAAGAAGATATTGCGCAAGGTACATATTCAAACCTTGCAATAATTACACATTCATCTTCGGAATTTGTTTTGGATTTTGTTCGAATTATGCCTGGTACACCCAAGGCTGAAGTTAAATCAAGAATTATTCTTACTCCTGAACATGCAAAACGCTTGTTACACGCGTTGCAGGATAACATTGCAAAGTTTGAGAGTTTGCATGGAGAAATTAAAAAAGTTGATGGTGGTGGTGCCCCACCAGTAATTCCAATGGGATTCGGAGGCCCTGCTGCTCAAGCATAATAAACACAAAGCCCAGCCAATTTTTGGTTGGGCTTTGTGTTTAGTCAGATTCTAAATAACTATCCCTTATTGCCCATTTTCGATTTTATCTTATATTTGCCAACCCCAAATAAATCAGAAAAGTATAGAAATGAAAGCTTTAAAAATTATTGTGTTGGCCAAGCAGGTTCCCGATACCAGAAATGTAGGGAAAGACGCTATGAAGGCTGATGGTACTGTTAATAGGGCTGCTTTACCAGCAATTTTTAATCCGGATGATTTGAATGCTTTAGAACAAGCATTACGATTAAAAGATAAATTTGAAGGGTCTACAGTTACCATTTTAACAATGGGACCTGGCAGAGCTGCTGAAATTATCAGAGAAAGTTTATACCGTGGAGCAGATAATGGTTATTTATTAACAGATAGGGCATTTGCCGGAGCAGATACATTGGCAACATCATACGCATTATCATGTGCAATTAAAAAAATAGGTGATGTGGATGTAATTATTGGCGGACGTCAGGCAATTGATGGTGATACTGCTCAGGTAGGACCTCAGGTTGCAGAGAAGTTAGATATCCCTCAAATTACGTATGTTGAAGAGATAGTTGATGCTACTGAAGATAAGATTACTGTAAAACGTCGTCTTGAACGCGGAGTTGAAACAGTCGAAGGCCCGTTTCCTCTTGTTCTTACTGTTCACGGTTCTGCGCCTGCGTGTAGACCGAGAAATGCCAAATTGGTTATGAAGTATAAAAAAGCAACTACCATTACAGAAAGGCAAGATGCCTCCGAGGATTATCTGGCTCTTCATTCGGACAGGCCTTATCTGAATATTGATGAATTGACTGTAAATGATATTGAGACAGATGTAGAACAACTTGGCCTTTCAGGTTCACCAACAAAAGTAAAAACTATTGAAAATATTGTTTTTCAGGCAAAAGAATCAAAAGTTCTTACGCCAAGTGATGATGATATGGATGAGTTAATGAAAGAATTAATTGGTAACCATACACTTGGGTAAACCTTAAAATCACTTATTTAAATTGAAAAAAAATGAATAATATATTTGTTTATTGCGAATTAGATGAAGGCAAGGTTGCTGATGTTAGTCTTGAGCTATTAACAAAAGGCCGTAAACTTGCTGATTCATTAGGTTGTAATTTAGATGCCCTGGTTATCGGTTGTGATCTTGGAGGTATTGAAAAACAACTTTATTTATATGGTGCCAACACGGTGTTTGTAGCAGATGATCCAAGATTAGATCCTTATACTACATTACCTCATACTTCTATTACAGTAAATCTTTTTAAAGAACAAAAACCACAAATTGCCCTTATGGGAGCAACCAGTATTGGTCGTGATTTAGGACCTCGCGTTTCTTCTGCCTTAACAAGTGGGTTAACTGCCGATTGTACAAGCCTAGAAATAGGAGAGCATACAGATAAAAAAGCTGGTAAAACATACGAAAATCTATTATATCAGATTCGTCCTGCTTTTGGAGGTAATATTGTGGCTACAATTATTAATCCCGATCACAGGCCTCAAATGGCTACAGTTCGTGAGGGTGTTATGAAAAAAGAAATTTATTCTGAGACACACCAGGGAGAGCTTGTAAAATTAGATATTAGCAAATATGTTTCAGATGAAGACTTTGTTGTAAAGGTTATAGAGAGACATATTGAAAAATCAAAAGTTAACATAAAAAATTCTTCAATTATTGTATCTGGTGGATATGGTGTTGGAAGCAAAGAAAACTTTGATTTATTATTCGATCTTGCTAACACAATTGGAGCCGAGGTTGGGGCATCACGTGCAGCAGTAGATGCTGGTTTTGCTGGTCATGAAAGACAAATTGGCCAGACAGGAGTTACTGTACGTCCTAAATTATACATCGCTTGTGGTATCTCAGGACAGATTCAGCATACAGCTGGTATGGAAGAATCAAGTATGATTATCTCAATCAACAATGATTCGGAGGCGCCCATTAATCAGATTGCCGATTATGTGATTACAGGTGATATTGAGACTGTAGTACCAAAATTGATCAAGTACTATAAACAAAACACAAAATAGGATAGAAAGCATTAAAATAGAATAAAATGGCAAATTTTTATACAGATAATCCAGAGCTAAAATTCCATCTTACACATCCTTTGATGAAAAAGATTGTAGCTCTTAAAGAAAGAAATTTTGCAGATAAAGACAGCTTCGATTATGCACCAATAGATTTCGAAGATGCAATGGACAATTACGATAAAGTGTTAGATATTGTAGGTGAAATTTGTGGTGAAATTATTGGTCCGAATGCAGAGTCTGTTGACGCTGAAGGGCCCGAGGTTGTTGACAATCATGTTATCTATGCCAGAGGAACACAAGAAAACCTTGATGCCCTTAAAAAAGCTGGATTAATGGGGATAACACTTCCAAGAAAATATGATGGTTTAAATTTCCCTATTGTTCCATATATCATGGCAGCAGACATTGTATCTCGTGCTGATGCTGGGTTTGTTAATATTTGGGGATTACAGGATTGTGCTGAAACAATCCATGAATTTGCTTCTGAAGAGCAAAAAGAAAAATATCTTCCAAGAATATCAAACGGAGAAACAGCGGCAATGGATTTGACTGAGCCGGATGCGGGTTCTGACCTTCAGGCTGTTCAGTTAAAAGCTACATACGACGAAGCAAAAGATCAATGGATTTTAAATGGTGTAAAACGTTTCATTACAAACGGTGATGGTGATGTATCACTTGTATTAGCCCGTTCTGAAGAAGGAACTACAGATGCCCGTGGGTTATCAATGTTTATTTACGATAAAAGAAATGATGCTGTTAAAGTTCGTAGGATAGAGCATAAAATGGGTATCATCGGTTCTCCAACTTGTGAGCTTGTTTTCAAAGATGCACCTGCTGAATTAGTAGGTAGTAGAAAAATGGGACTTATTAAGTATGTAATGGCGTTAATGAACAGTGCCCGTTTAGGAATCGCTGCTCAATCTGTTGGAGTTATTGAGGCTGCATACAGAGAATCTTTAGCATATGCCAATGAACGTAAACAATTCGGAAAAGAGATTATTAAATTTCCTGCTGTTTATGAAATGCTTGCTATGATGAAAGCAAAACTTGATGCTTCTCGTTCCTTATTGTACGAAACATCAAGATTTGTGGATATGTATAAGACATATTCTTTTATTTCTGAAGAACGAAAACTTGAGAAAGAAGAAAGAGATGAAATGAAGAAGTATCAGAAATTAGCTGATATTTTTACTCCATTGGCAAAAGGACTTTCTTCTGAATATTCAAACCAAATAGCTTACGATGCGGTTCAAATTCATGGTGGATCTGGATTTATGAAAGATTATCCTGTTGAACGTATCTATAGAGATGCCAGGATTACTTCAATCTATGAAGGTACTACCCAGTTACAAGTTGTTGCAGCAATCCGTGGAGTAACAACAGGTGGTTATCTAAACCAGATTAGAGCTTACGAGGCTGAAGAGATAAAACCTGAGTTACATTCATACAGAAGATATCTTATCAGTATGACTGAAGAATATGAAGAAGCTGTAAATAAGGTAATATCTATTGATGATAGTGAGTTTACTGATTTTCATGCACGACGTTTAGTTGAAATGGCCGGGCATATTATTATGGGTTATTTGTTGGTGATGGATACAAATCGTGATCATAAGTATTGGAAATCACTTGAAGTTTTTCTAAAGCATGCGAGAGCAGAGAATCGTGCAAAAGCTGAATATATCAGAATGTCAACTGTTAACGATTTAGGAAAATTTAAAAACTAAGATTTAGTGTAAAATTGCAATAAGAAAAAGCCCCGATTATGGGGCTTTTTTTGTTTATGAGTTATTTTTGTGCCAGAAATTTTAATTAATAAAAAGAATAAATTTATTAATAAATAACCGTTATTAGTCAAACAAATGCAACATATATGAAACCTCAAATTATTTTTGTATAAAATTTTACAGCTATGAAAGATTTCATCCAACAGACAATAGAACTCTTAAAATTGAAGGTAAAAAATAACCTGGAAGAGATTAAGGAGAACCAACTTCAAATTAAGGAGATATTAAACAGGCCCACATCAGCAGAGAGAACACGGTTGTTTGACGAGCGATACAATACAAATAAACGTCTTCTAAGTGAGAATAATGATTTTATCAATGTACAACTTACCTTAGTTAAGTTTTTTGAGAAATATAAAAATACTCCGCTGATGGATGAATGTTGTGAGAATATTAATTTTTCAGATGAAGAGGAAGTTTTTCAGCATACCATAGAAGGTAAACTGGAATATAATAGGACACATCCGTTTTTCTCAAACAGGGGATTTATTAATAAGTTAATGGATCACTATATTAAGAATGAGGATTATGAGAAATGTGAGAAATTGTCTCGTTTTTTAAAAAATTGAGTTCAGATTTATTTTTTCATGACCATAAATAGACAGTAATCTTGGTTTAATAAATATTCCTTATTACTTTTCCATAATGAAATTATAGGAAAAAAATGAGGAAAAATCAACAGACATTAAGTTTAAAAAAAACAACAAGTAAGAAACCAGAGCAGGAAAAGTTACCTGAATATTGGGTATTTCCTAAGCTTGACAAGGTTCTCAGTAAAAGACTTGAACTAATCTTTTACGTATCAATTGTTATTACTGTAATAATAGGTGCAAAATTATTCGATTTAAAAGTAAGTGAAGGAGGGGATGATTCAGGTTATATTGTCGCTGCAATGGATTTTATTAAGGGAAAAAGTTTTCCTACCTGGCATGGTTCTTTTTATCCAATCTTCCTTAGTCCTTTTCTCGCCATTTTTGGAATAAATCTATTCGTTTTTAAGTTATTATCGTTAATCTGTATTGTTTTACATTTAACATTTTTCCATTACACATTTCGAAAATATATTTCACCTACTTTTTTATCAGTCATATATCTTATTCTGGCTGTAAATTCGCATTTACTCTATTATGCCAGTCAAACCTATTCAGAGGCATTGTATATCATGCTCCAGATGTTAGGTGTTATGTTAGCCCTCATTATTATTGAAAAACACAATAAGAATGATTTAAAGTATCAATTGTCAAACTGGAAAATTTGGTTGTTACTGGGTTTTGTTGTTTTACTTATTGCTCAAACCAGGAATGTGGGTTTGGCATTGCTTTTAAGTATTGTTTTTGTTTTTGCAGTTAATAAAAAATTTTATCTGGCACTTTCTGGCATAGTTGCTTATGCAGCATTTTCACTTCCATTAAGAATTTATAAGGCTGTAGCATGGAATATTAATGAAGGATCTGCCAATCAACAGTTTCAAACCATGTTTCTGAAAAACCCTTATAACCCAACGGCAGGGACTGAGGATTTTAATGGAATGATTACCCGTTTTTTTGAAAATGTTGAGATATATCTGTCAAGACATTTACCGATAATTCTGGGATTGAGACCAGAAGATTCGACTGATAAAAATATACTTCTTGCAATTTTAATATCTGCATTATTGCTCACTGTTTTTGTAGTTTCTTTTAAGAAGAATTTAAAGATATTTTTTGTAGCAACTACTACAATAGGAGGAATTGTCGCAACATTTATTACACAGCAGGTATTCTGGGGACAGTCGAGATTGATTTTGATTTTTATGCCTTTTATCTTGATTATGGTTACCTGGTTAGTTATGCAGCTTGCATCTATCAAAAAATACAATTATATAAAAATTATAATGCTCGTATTTTTGGGGTTGGTCTTATTCAAAACCTTAGCAGTCTCAATTGATAAGATAGATGATCATAAAAAAGATCTGAAAAAAAATATGAAGGGCAACATGTATGCAGGTTTCACTCCTGATTGGGAAAATTTTTTGAGAATGAGTGAATGGGCATCTAAGAATTTGCCAGATTCTGCTCGTATTGGATCAAGAAAGCCGTCAATGTCTTTTATATATGGAAATGGAGGGGATTTCTTTGGCTTGTATAAGTTCTTAATGTATGATGTACAGGAATTGTTATCTGCAATAAAAGAAAAACATGGAGATATACTAGCGTTCGACATGAAACAACTCCAAGGAGGTACCATCTCAAAACAGTTACAATATTTTTTAGGGCGGAGTAACGTGGGTTTTGTGTATAATAATTCAGAGAATTATATTTTGATTGATAAAAATAGTTCTGTAAGCAACTTAGTTGTTAATGAACTGACTTCAAACAATTTTGAGATTGTACCATCATATGAAGAATTCTACTCTAAGATTAAAGATAAAATTGGAGGTTATAACTCAACATCATCAGATAGTTTACTTCATTATTTATATAAAAATGATGTAGATTATCTTATTAGAGGAAGTCTGCGGGTAAATCCCAAGATGAAGACAAACAGGACCATAAATACTGTTTCCAGATATATGTATTATATCGAATTAAAGTATCCCGGTATCTTCAAACTTGAGCAACAGATTGGAGAAAATGATAATGAGCCAGCCTATCTTTTTAAGATAAACTATGATGCATATAAAATAGATGAAAACTTTTTTACCAATGGATCCAATTAAAAAGGTATCATTAATAGGAGCTGGAAATCTTGCAACAAATCTTTCTTTATCTTTAATTCAAAAAGATATCGAGATTGCTCAGGTTTATTCAAAGTCTTTAATAAATGCTGAATTACTTGCAGCAAAAACAAAGTCTGAGCCTACCGATAATCTCAGAAATTTAAGAGGCGATGTAGATCTAATAATTCTTTCTGTAACGGATAATGCCTATAGTGAGGTTATCGATCAAATTGTATTTAGAAATGTTCCTATCGTACATACAGCAGGTAGTTTATCTTTAGGTATTTTTCAAAACCGGTTTCCACAATATGGAGTGTTTTATCCGTTTCAATCATTTAGCAAAGAAAGAGTAATCAGTTTTAAAAATATCCCTATTTGTATTGAGGCTAATAGAAAAGAGTTAACAGATAATTTATTTAAATTGGGAGGTTTACTCTCAGATCAAATAACAGAGCTAACTTCTGAACAGCGAAAGAAGCTTCATTTATGTGGAATTATATCAAATAATTTCTCGAATTTCTTGTTTACATTGGCTGGAGAGTATTTAGAAAAAGAAGGGATGAAATTTGATATGTTACTGCCCTTGCTTGAAGAAACTCTGGAGAAACTCAAATTTTTATCACCAAAAGATGCACAAACAGGACCTGCTGTGAGAGGGAATAAGAATATCATTGAAAAACATAAAGAGATGCTAAAGGATGAACCGCAACTTTTAAATGTGTATTCCCTTCTTTCTGAAAATATTCTGGAATTTTATGGGAAGATGTAAGTCAACAAATTTTATCTTTGAATAGAAAAAGGAAATTATGCCCAATATAAAAGAGTTATTTAAAAAAGTAAAAGGTTTTGCGTTTGATGTAGATGGGGTTTTAACAGATGGTTCTGTAATGCTGCACCCAGGTGGTGATATGATGAGGGCAATGAATATCAAAGACGGATATGCCATTCAATATTGTGTAAAGAAAAATTATCCCATTGCAATTATTACCGGTGGTAGTTCTGAGATGGTAAAAACCCGTTTTGCAAATCTTGGAATTACAGATATTTATATGAAATCGTTTAATAAAATTGAAAATTTGGAAGATTTTCGTTTCAAATATTCACTTGAACTGGAAGATATTCTGTATATGGGTGATGACTTACCTGATTATGAGGTTATGAAGAAAGTTGGTTTACCAACATGCCCTGCTGATGCTGTTATGGAAATTAAAGGTGTGTCAACATATATTTCTGATAAAAACGGAGGTGCAGGTTGTGTTCGTGATGTGATTGAGCAAGTAATGAGGGTGCAAGGGACCTGGATGGATTCAGAAGCTTTTGTATGGTAAAAGAAAACAAAATATTATCACTCTTTAGGCTTGTAAGAGCAGCAAACCTGATAATTATTGCAATTACGTTGTATATTGTACGCTATTTTGTTGTTCAACCTTATTTAACACACCACAATCTTGAATTGCAGTTTGGCGACATATATTTCTTTTTGCTGGTAGCTGCAACAATGCTTATCGCTGGAGGTGGATATGTAATCAATGATTATTTCGACAGGAAAACAGATTTGTTAAATAAACCAGATAAAGTTATTGTAGGAATAAAAATTAAGAGACGAAATGCCATGCTTTTACATTTAGTATTAAATGCAATAGGAATAGCATTTGGTTTGTACATATCATTCTACATAGGATATCCCGTTATTGGAACAATCTTTCCTATTATATCAGGAATATTATGGTTTTATTCAACAACCTATAAAAGGCAATTGTTAGTTGGGAATATAATTGTTGCACTTCTAACGGGTTTAGTACCGTTAATGGTAATAATGTTTGAGATTCCATTATTGAACCAGGTATATGGAAAACATATTATTTTAATGAATATTTCTTTTAAATATATTATTGCGTGGAGTCTGGCACTGGCAGGATTTGCTTTTTTAATGAATTTAATACGGGAGATAATAAAAGATACAGAAGATTTTGAAGGAGATATAGCATTTGGTCGTAATTCTATTCCAATTGCTTTTGGAATTAAATGGACTAAAATTATCATCATTTCACTAACAGTAATTACGTTGCTGCTTATATTAATTATTTCCCTCAAATATTTTATTCTTAAGCTTCAACCTGTAAATATGCTTTTCCCAATTTTATATGTTTTTATATTAATAGTTTCTCCTCTGTTGTATATTATTTATCTGATTAACGATGCAGAAGAAAAGAAAGATTACTCCAAAGCAAGTTTAATTACCAAGTTTGTAATGCTTTTTGGTATTCTTTTTACTTTTTTTGTGAAATACTATTTTGTAACCTAGCCTATGATCTTTTTAGAATTGCTTAAAAAGTATGAAATAATTCTTGCATCACAGTCACCACGTAGGCAGATTTTATTAAAAGAAGCGGGAATTGATTATACACTTGCACCTAAAATTGATGTTGATGAGAGTTTTAGTAAGAAATTAAAAAAAGAACAAATTCCACTTTTCCTTTCCGAGCTTAAAGCAGATGCTTATGAAAGTAACCTAACACATAAAAATCAAATTTTGATTACCGCAGATACAATTGTTTGGCAAAAAAAAAATATGTTAGGTAAACCAAAATCTAAGAAAGATGCAGTTGAAATACTAAAACAATTATCAGATAACAAACATTATGTTTACACTGGTGTTACACTCACTTCTCTAAAAAAGAAGATTTCATTTTTTTCAAAGTCTACTGTTTTTTTTGATAAAATAAGAAAAGACGAGATCAATTATTACATAGAAAAATATAAACCTTTTGACAAAGCCGGTGCATATGGTATCCAGGAATGGATTGGGTATATTGGCATTAAAAAAATTAAAGGATCATTTTATAATGTGATGGGATTACCTATCCATCAGTTGTATGTTGAATTAAAGAATTTTATTGGGTATAAAGATAATTAACTATGAGCAAGTTTAAATTTATAGTGATTTTATGTGTTGTTTCAAGTGTTTCTGTTAAATCCCTGCGTGCTGACGAAGGAATGTGGCTGCCTCTTTTGCTAAATGAACAAAAGATAGAAGATATGCAAAAGAAAGGCTTCAAACTTACGGCAGAAGATGTCTTTAGTATGAATCAATCCAGTTTAAAAGATGCTGTTGTAAGATTTGGTGGAGGATGTACTGGTGAACTTATTTCAGATAAAGGATTATTAATAACAAACCATCACTGTGGTTATGGTCAGATTCAAAGGCATAGCTCAATAGAACATGATTATTTAACCGATGGATTCTGGGCAATGTCTCAAAAAGATGAGTTAGTAAATCCAGGGTTAGAAGTTCGTTTCCTGGATAAAATAATTGATGTAACAGATGAGGTCTTAAAGAATATAGGAGATGATTTCTCGGAATATCAACGTAGTGATTCTATATCAAATAAAATTAAAGAACTAGTAAATATTGAGATAGGTAATAATCCTTTCAAGTTTGCAGATATTCAACCATTTTTTTATGGTAATCAATATTTTATGTTTGTTTATGATATATACAAAGATGTTCGATTAGTTGGTGCTCCACCATCATCAATAGGAAAATTTGGTGGCGATACGGATAATTGGATTTGGCCCCGTCATACAGGAGATTTTTCATTATTCAGAATTTATGCAAATAAGAATAATGAACCTGCTGAGTATTCAGAAGATAATATACCTTATACACCAAAAAAATCCTTTGAGATAGCTTTAGATGGCGTTAAAGATGGTGAATTTACAATGGTTTATGGTTTTCCGGGTAGAACCCAGCGTTATTTGGCTTCTTACGAGGTAGATTATCTATTAAATAAAGAATATCCACAGCGCATTAAATTGAGAGATTACAGGTTAAAAGTTATGCAACAGGCAATGGATGAAAATCCTGAGGTTAGAATTAAATATTCTGCAAAATATGCTGGTACAAGCAATGCATGGAAAAAATGGCAAGGTGTAATCCGTGGACTAAACAGATTGGATGCTGTTGAAGTTAAAAAATCAAATGAGAAAAAATTTATATCCTGGGCCGAATTAAATCACAAAGAATATAAGGGGATAATAAATGAGTTTGAAAATGTTTATAAGGATTACAATATATATTCATTTTTTGTGGCAAATTGGTCTGAACTTTTCTCCGGCTCTGAGATTTTAGCGTTGGCTTATGGATTTGAACAATTTGTTGAGACTTATCACACGAATCCAGAAATGGCAAAGACTAGGTTTATTCCTGTATTGAAAGGAAGGTTAGAGTCTTTTTATAAAGATTATCATCAGCCAATTGACAAGGATATAACAGCATATATGTTGGCTTCTTTTAACAATGATGTAGAAAATAGGTTTCATCCGGAAATATACAATTTGGTTGAGAAAAAATTCAAGGATGATTTTGAAAAATATACAGAGTATTTGTTTAATAAAACTATTTTTCTGGATCAATCTAAAACCTTATCCCTTTTAAATAATTTTGATGATAATGCTTTAAAAACCTTAGAAAAAGATCCTGTTTTACAACTAACATCAAGTTTCTATGATGCCTACATACAAAAAGTTTATGGCTATTTAAGCCCTTTTGATAACACATTGGATAGTTTGTATAGGAAATATACAGATGCCCTCCAAAAAATGTATCCTGATAGTATCTTTTCTCCTGATGCAAATAGCACTTTAAGAATTACATTTGGAAGTGTTAGTGATTATACTCCTCGCGATGCGGTAAATTATGAGATAAATACGACTTTGAAAGGAGTTATCGAGAAAATAAATCCGGAAATATATGATTACAATGTTCCTCAAAGATTGATCGATTTATATAACAATAAAGATTATGGCAGATATGGTAAGGATCAAACAATGCCAGTTTGTTTTATTGCTTCAAACCATACTTCAGGGGGAAATTCAGGAAGTCCTGTTTTGAATTCAAAAGGACAACTGATTGGAGTAAACTTCGATCGAAATTGGGAAGGAACAATGAGTGATATTATGTATGATCCTTCCCAGTGTAGAAATATTTCCTTGGATATCCGATATGCACTCTTTCTTATAGATAAATTTGCCGGAGCATCTTATCTAATTGATGAGATGAAATTAGTTGATTAACATATCGGTATCTTATTAATATTATTTCTGGGATTATTATAAATCCCAGTTATTATTTTTCTTATTTATATCTGGAATATTAGAGTTTCCCAAAACTATATTCTTAGCATTTTTTATATTCTCAAAAGTAAGGATTTGTTTTGTCTCTCCATTTTTCCAACAGTTTACATTTAATTCTTTTACATATTCCTGTCCATCTGTATCAGTGATTGTTACAACTATAGGGACAGGGAGGTTTCCTGTTTTTTCGATTTCAATAGAATAATTATTTTCATTATGCTGCACCGAAGATATTTTTAAATCCGGATATCCAAACTCGTAGAACCATGCTTTCCAGAACCAGTTAAGATCCATTTTTGACACATCATTAAACGTATTAAAAAAGTCGAAAGGAATAGGATGTTTACTTTCCCATCTGTTGATATATTCGATTAAACATTTTTTGAAAAGGTCTTCTCCTAATGCATTTTTTAATATGGAATAAGCAATTGCAGAGCGATAGTAAGAAGCGGTTCGATATGTGCTTCGGTAAGTATTGCCACCCAGTGTTATGGTAGAAATCATTGGAGGTACTTCTACATCTTTTCCGGCAAATTCTTCATAACGTTCAAGAGCTTCGCCCATAGGGATAAATGAATTTTCAAGTTCATGTTGAATTTCGATAGGTATAAAGACAGCCCATCCTTCGTCCATCCAAGCATATTTTTTTTCATTTATGCCTGTCATAAACGGAAAGTAGGTATGTGCTATTTCATGGGCAGTAACACTAACCATTCCTTTTCGTGAACTCGAAGAACCATCATTTACAATCATTGGGAATTCCATGCCTCCGGAACCATTAAATACAGTAAGACTTGGGTAAGGGAAAGGAACATGAGGTAGTTTCTCAGAATAATATTGTATTGATGATTTCGCAACAGATGCAACTTCATAAAAATCGCTGGATTTTTCATTGTAAGCAGCTGAGATAAATACTTTTTTTGTTGGTAATTTATCGGATTTATAGGCTACACCATCCCACAAGTAATATTTACTTGTTCCAAAAGCAAAATCAGTAACATTATCAGCCTTAAATCTCCATTTCAGAGATTTTTTATCTGCTGTAAGTGTGGTGTTATAAATATCATCCCTGGTAATAATGTTTACAATTTTATCTGCGTTTTTTGCTTCTTCATAGCGGGAATAGATTTTTTCATTAAGCACTTGTTTTGGGTTTTGTAATTCTCCTGTAGCCCAAACAATATAATCTTTAGGGACTGTTATCTCGACATCAAAATCAGAAAAATCGCCGTAGAATTCCTGCATTCCTCCATATGAAAATTTATCCCAACCATCAATATCATCGTAAACAGAAATTTGTGGATACCAATATGCGATAAAGTAGCTAGAATCTGGATAAACACCCTGGCGGATTTTTGATGTTTTTGGGAGTGGGAATTCCCAATCGATATTTAAGGTAACAGATGAGTTTGGGACAACTTTTTCCGGGAGTGTAACTATTTTATTGGTACCTAGAGCGAAAACTTTCTTTTTTTGTAATAAATCAATATTGTTAATCTCCATTTTTGTGACCTTTGTCCCGTTGTGAAGATCACTGGCTTCGATATTGAAATCCTTCATCTCGCCAGCTTTATATAAATCTTGATAAAAACGAATTACAAGACTAGTTAAAGTGTCCGGGCTATTATTTGTATATGTGATTTTTGCATTTCCTTTTAGATAAGCATCTTCAGGAAAGAATTCGATATTAATTTTATATTTCGCTGAATTTTGCCAATAATTTTCTCCTGGGTTTCCATCCTCTGAGCGTGTGTTATTCTCAAAAGCAGAGCTGAAATTTAAAGGGAGAAACAAATCATTTTTTTGTCCGGATACTACTAAAAAAAAGAATAAAAAGATAAAGAAAGATATTTGAAAAGTCTTCATTGATATTTTTTTACATAGTTCGTTTGCAAAGTGAACTAAAATGTTTTAAGACAGCAAATGATTAGTTGAAATAATGCTATATTTTTTGTATATTTAAGAAACTCAATAAAAGAAGGTGTTATGTACTACTACAATACGAGCGACCTTTTAAAATACATGTCTGAGAGATTTCAGAAAGAAATTGAAAAAACTAAACAGCCTGGTCCTGTTTTAACAATCTCACGACAATTTGGATGCCCCGCTAAACCTATAGCAAAAAAACTTGCCGAAGGATTAACTGAAAGACTTAAAAGAAAAGGACAAGATAAAGAGTGGAGAGTAATAAGCAAGGAAATATTATTTGAAGCCGCAAAAGAACTGGAGCTCGACCCTTCTAATATTAAATATGTTTTTGATTATAAGAAAAAAGGTATTCTTGATGATATCTTATCTGCTCACCTAAACAAGTATTATAAAAGTGATAGGAAAATAAGAAATACGATAGCCAAAGTTATCCGTAATTTATCTTACGATGGACATGCTATTATAATTGGACGAGGTGGAGTAGCAATAACGAAGGACATTCCCAGATCACTTCATATTAATCTGGAGGCCCCGCTTGAATGGAGAGCTGTCCGAATTGCCGAGAAAGAAGAAATGAGTCAGGAAGATGCACGAAACCTGGCTATTGATATTGACAAGAAAAGACAGGAATTCAGGGATTATTTCCAAGGGAAGAACACCGATTATACCCGGTTTGATATGACGTTTAACTGTATGACCTTAACTGTTGATGAGATCGTAAATTCCATCATAGAGATGATTTTACAACGTGGACTTTTGTAAACATTTTTCAAAGACATTTTTATCTCAGACTGCTTTTTAAGCAAATACTTTTTACTTTTGCTTTCGTTTATTATAAACGATAATTGATGATTGAAGAAATTAAGCAGTCTATACGTAATATTCCTGATTTTCCTAAAAAAGGGATCCAATTTAAAGATCTTACCACTGCATGGTTAAATCCTGCGTACTTTCAGTTTTTAGTTGATCATTTCTATGAGAAATATAAAAATGATGAAATAACAAAAGTTGTTGGGATAGAAGCCAGAGGATTCGTAATAGGAGCTGCGCTAGCATATAAGCTTAATGCAGCCTTTGTGCCCATAAGAAAACCGGGAAAGCTACCTGCAGAAAAAATATCTGTTGAATATGATTTAGAATATGGAACTAATAAAATAGAACTACATAAAGATGCTCTTTCTCAATCTGATAAAGTTTTGCTTCATGATGATTTGCTGGCAACAGGGGGAACAGTTAGCGCTTCGCTTGATTTGATGGAAAGGGTAGGAGTGCAAAATATACAAATCTGCTTCATTGCCGAACTTGATTTTCTGGATGGACGCAGTAACATCGATAAACGATTTGATATTTATTCTATGATACATTTTTAAAAATTAGCAACTATGCAACGAACATTAATTTTTGCCCTAATTGCAGCTATAATCCTTGTTGTATTTACAATACAAAATGCCGCTATTGTTGATTTAAAACTCTGGTTCTGGGAGGTGAAAAGTTCTCAGGCACTTATTATCCTTATTACACTTGCATTAGGTTCTATTATTGGAGTACTTGTTTCAATACCATCAAGATCAAAAAAGAAAAAAGAGATTGAAAAGCTTAAAAAAGAAATCAAAACGTTAAAAGGCTTTGAGTATGAAACTCTAACAGATTGATTTTTAGATTTTAAAAACTATTCTGATTATGGCATAGGATTTGCTATTTTATAGATAGCAGTTCTTTCAAAAATATACCCGAATGGGACAAGCCAGGTTATTAACCTGGCTTTTATTTTTTATAAAATTACTATCCTGGGAAAAACTTTTTTAATTACAAAAGAGCTTTGTATGAAACTGAATAATCGATTCAAAATAATAGAAAAGTCAATAATGGCACAGTTATTGCAAGTATTATATCAGCAGTTCTTTCATCATATACTTGAAAATATTCAGGGCAAGCCGGAAAATCATCCGGCTTTTATTGTTTATATAGGTCAATATTTTTAATAATTTCGCTAATATTTTTGAAGAGAACAATAGATGATTGATCAGCAGACCATCCAAAGGATTTTTGATACAGCAGATATAGTAGAAGTAGTAGGAGAATTTGTTTCACTTAAAAAAGCTGGACAAAATTTTAAGGGATTAAGTCCTTTTGCTAATGAAAAGACCCCTTCCTTTATGGTTTCTCCATCCAAAGGGATATTTAAGGATTTTAGTTCCGGGAAAGGAGGTAATGTTGTAACTTTTTTAATGGAACATGAAAAGCTTACCTACCCGGAAGCTTTGCGTTTTTTAGCGAAGAAATACAACATTGAAATTATTGAAGAAGTTCAGTCGCCTGAGGAAGTAGAGCGGCACAATGAACGTGAAAGTTTAATGGCTGTTACTGCTTATGCTTCAAAGATTTTTAAAGAGTTTTTGCATAACCAACAGGAAGGTATTGCTGTTGGTTTGAGCTATTTTAAGGAAAGAGGAATACGAACAGAAACGATAAAGAAGTTTGAGCTGGGATATTCACCCGAAAAAAGAGATGCATTTACCTCACATGCTCTTCAAAACGGTTATAAACTTGATTTTTTAACGAAAACCGGACTTACTATTCAGAAAGGGGATTATAAGTTCGATAGGTTTTTTAACCGTGTTATTTTTCCTATCCATTCGTTGTCTGGTAAGATTATCGGTTTTGGAGGCCGGGTATTAAAGAAGGAAGAAAAGACAGCAAAATACCTTAATTCCCCAGAATCGGATATTTATCATAAGAGCGAGGTTTTGTATGGATTGTATTTTGCCAAACAAGCCATTATCAAAGCTGAGAAATGTTATCTTGTCGAGGGTTATACCGATGTAATTTCGATGCATCAGGCTGGTATTGAAAATGTCGTAGCATCTTCCGGAACGGCCTTAACAGTCCAGCAAATTCGTTTAGTAAAGAGGTTTACATCCAATATAACAATTTTGTTTGATGGTGATGCAGCAGGAATAAAAGCTTCATTACGGGGGATTGACATGGTTCTTGAGGAGGGATTAAATGTAAAGGTTGTTCTTCTTCCTGATGGAGAAGATCCTGATTCTTTTTCGAAAAGCCATTCGGCAGAAGAATTTGAGACGTTTATTCAAAACAATGAAAAAGACTTTATCACTTTCAAAACAAAATTATTACTGGGAGACACGAAAGATGATCCGGTAAAAAAAGCAAATGCAATTACCGATATTGTCCGTTCAATTTCTGTTATTCCAAATGGAATCACCCGAACAGTATATATTAGGGAAAGTAGCAGATTGCTTGATGTCGACGAGCAGGTTATCTTTTCTGAAATAGCAAAATTCCGTGGCAAACGAATTCAGGACAAAGCAAAAAGGGAAGATTACGAAAAAAAGCGGGAAGAACAATTTAAGCCAAAGGAAGAGCCTCAGGTTGTTATTTATCAGGATGATATTTATGAGAGAGAGATCATTCGTATTTTATTGAATTATGGGCGAAATGAATTTTATCGTTTAAAGGATAAAGAAAAACTTGAAGAAAAAATAGTGACAGTAAGAGATTTTATTGTGCAGGAAATCCAGAAAGATGAACTTGAGTTTCTAAATCCTATATACAATAAGTTTTTTGCAATGTTTATTGAAAATCCAACGGATATCCCCGAAAACTATTATACACAACATCCGGACGAAACAATTAGTCGAAAATCGGTAGAACTTTTAACATCAAATTATGAATTGAGTAAAATCTGGACTAAGAAGGATAATTTTATTGAGACTGAGGATATGAAGTTAAAAGAGATTGTACCTGAAACAATAATAACATTAAAAAGTAAGCGGTTAAATGCAATGTTAAATGATGCATACAATAACTTAAAAGCCGCTATGGGAAATGATGATCTGGAAGAAATACGGGATATTCAGCAGCGGGTTGTTATTTTAAATCAAGTAAAGCAGGAGTTGTCAAAATCTTTGGGAAATAGGATTGTAATGTAACATTACAAATTCGGTTTCTGTCTTATTCTCTTTTCTTACCGGTTTTTGATAATTTTATTTTTATTGGTTCAATAGTAACCAAACACCCTTTTTGAATTTCCAGAAGATCGGGTTCAATCATCGCATAAAAATTTTCGAGAGTATCTGTCTTATCTATTATTTCAATGGTTATTGGAAGTTTCTCCGTTAATTCCCAGAATTTAGAAGAACTTATGTGTTTACTACTTTGCCCAAAACCCATTATTCCACGGTAAACGGTTATACCAGAAATACCATTCCTTCTTGCTGTATAAACAATTTCTTCATACAACAATTTATTTCCCATCTTATCTGTTGAACTCGCGTAAATCTTTAAAACGCTAAAATCACCTGTTTCCATATTATAATAAATTTGATGAGGTATAACCCAGATAAACAGCCAGGAATCCAAATAAAATAGTTATTCCTGTATACAAAAAAAGAGAGAAAAACTGACCATTATGCATTAACATCAGGTTTTCGTTTGTAAATGTAGAGAAGGTGGTAAATCCACCACAAACTCCAACCATTAACAATAACCTTAGGTCTGTAGTTATAATGGTACTTTTTTCAGAGATTCCGGTTAAAAAACCGAGAATAAAGCTACCCAGAACATTAACACTTAAAGTTCCCAAGGGAAGTGCAAAGAAGTCAAAATAAAGATTAAGTTTTGACACAAAATATCTTGCAACACTTCCTACAAAACCACCCATTCCAATTAATAAAATATTTTTAATCACTATATTGATATCTTTATAAATTCTGATAGAGGGTAAAATTACAATATCATTATTATTTATCCGGGAATCTTTGAATAAAATTAGAAGTAAAGGATGATTGAATTTTTTTGTGAAACTCCGCGTTGTCTGTGGTTAACAAATTACATCGATATTTCCAATAATATTAATTTTAGCTATTTCAAATATTAAGGTATTTTTGCGCACTCAAAAAAAGAAATAATGAGTAATGCAATTAATTTTAGGATAGACACTAAAAAATGTATTCAATGTGGACTTTGTGCGCAGGATTGTCCTATGTTGATTATTAATCCCAAAACAGAATTTCCTGCGATAAAAGAAGGGAAAGAAAAGAATTGTATTAAATGTCAGCATTGTTTAGCTATATGCCCCACAGGTGCCCTCTCTATCTGGAACCTTCAACCAGAAAACAGTATGCCTGTTACCGGAAACTTCCCCCAACCTGAGCAAATGGCTAATTTAATAAAAACAAGGCGTTCTATTCGTAAATTTAAATATGAGGAACTCGACAAAGAAGTTATTCAAGAGCTTTTAGAAGCTGCTATCTATGCACCTACTGGACATAATATAAATTCGGTTTTATTTTCTGTTGTAGATAACAAAGAGGATTTCAAAAGATTACGTGAGTTAACATACGAAGGTATTCGCAGGGCCCATGAAGAAGACCGCCTTGCTCTAAACAGAAAGTTTATGTTTGACTTTCAACGTTTATGGGTAGCTAAACAAGTTGATGTCTTGTTTAGAAATACCCCACATTTAATTGTTGCTTCAGTTCCAAAAACTGTTACTACACCCGAAGCCGACACCAATATTGCATTATGTTATTTTGAGCTTTATGCTAATACACATAATATTGGTACCCTTTGGAACGGTATGGTAAAATGGGCTATTAATGAAATTGCCCCGGAATTAAGAAAACAAATTGGAATACCTGACGATCATATTATTGGAAATGTAATGTCATTCGGGAAACCGGGTGTTAAATATGCACGTTCTGTTCAAATTATGGGTGAGCATATTAACCGTATCAGGTTATAGATAATACATTAGTCTTTTAAGCTACAAATTGGTATTAATAAACCGTAGAGGACGCTGGGTAACGCAGAGAATGATTTATCAAATTTATATAATGAGGGTGTGAACTTATAGTTACACCCCTCATTTATTTATTCAATTATTGTTTAATAAACTTTTGTGTTTGTCTGTCAATCGTTATAAAATATACCCCGCTTTTTAAATCATCAATTTGAATGATTGATTTATTCTGGATGACTGACGTGCTTTTTACAATTTTTCCTAAAATATCAAGTACTTCAATTTTTTTAATTTCTGAATTGTTAATTTCTATTTCAATATAATCGTTTGCCGGATTTGGATAAATTGTAAATCCTGTTTTGTCTTTTATATTGTTTAGGCCTGTAAATTCATTTACCTCAATATTGAAACTACAGGTAGATGTGTAACCTGCTTCATCTGTAACAGTCCAGGCTATAGTTGAAGTTCCTATTGGTAATTCTACCCCGGCAAGTGTTGAGGAACTGTTAAAGTCGTTAGTTATACTTGCAATCGTACAATTGTCATAAGTAGTGTCTGGGTCAAACTCGGTACCTGAAACTGTATATACTGTTTGCCCACTTGTTAAATCGATGGTTTGATTGTCAAAGCAGGTGATTGTTGGGGCGATTAAATCAATATATCCACAGCAGCTTCCTGTATGATAAAAACCTTGCCATGATAAAAACGGGTATCCTTCATTTTCGTTTGCATTCAATCCCCATATATCATCTGTGCCATTTATATCTTCCATCATAAAATCCCAGGTACTATCGGCATACGCACACATTTCTTGCATTTGTGTTGTATTTAAACCTGTTCCTCCATCACTTACGGTTTGTCCACTTGTTTCTGTGTCCCAGAAAGAGTTGCTTACTGTTCCACTTCCATTTCCACTACCAATTAATCCACCCGGGTACGAGTTTCCATCAACAGAACCTGAAGAATAACATTTGTTTATACTGCCTGCATTGTATCCTACAAGACCGCCAACATAACTATAGTTACTATTGGCATTTACCTGGCTATAACAATTATTTATTGATGATTCATAGTTAATACCAACCAGGCCACCAAGATACATGTGGTTGTTACTTATGTTACCTGTACTAAAGCAATTATTTATTTCACAAGAATATTGGCTTTCTCCTGCAAGGCTTCCTACAGTCGCATATCCGGTAATATCAACATTAGTAACACCTAAACTATCTATAGAAGCCCCAAAAGACATGTAGCCGAACAATCCAATGTAATTAGTTTTAGTTCTATTGATATACAAGGAGTCAATTACATGTCCTTGTCCATTATATGAACCAGAAAAATTGTTTACTGGTTTTTCTCCGATAGGAGAGAAACCCATAGCTTCATTTGGGGTTCCTGTGTCGTTATCGTGGTTGCCAATATTCCAGTTTTTCGTGGTAGAAGCATTAATATTGGCAGTTTGGATAAAATATTTGTCCCAAACAGAATTATGCATACTTAACCATTTTAAATCGCATAGTGTAGCAATTTCGTATGGGTTGTCTTCGGTGCCTTCACCTTGAGGGATAGTATACCCACAACAACTTTCTGTATGCAAATAGTTTTGCCAGGATAAGAAAGGGTATCCGTTGTTTACATCTGGATTTAATCCCCAGAAATCGTATGTGCCATTTGCATTTTCTATCATAAAATCCCATAAACTATCGGCATAAACGCACATTCCTTTCATTTGAATAGTTTTTAAACCTGTTCCGCCATTGCTTACGGTTTGTCCACTTGTTTCTGTGTCCCAGAAAGAATCGCTTACTGTTCCGTTTCCATTCCCACTGCCAATTAATCCACCCAGGTATGAGTTCCCATCAACAGGACCTGAAGAATAACATTTGTTAATGCTGCCGGTATTGTATCCGACAAGCCCACCAACATAATTATAGTTACTATTAGCATTTACCTGGCTATAACAATTATTTATAGTTGATTCATAGTTATAACCTACCAGGCCACCAAGATACATGTGGTTATTACGTATGTTACCTGTACTAAAGCAATTATTTATTATACAGGAATATTGACTTTCTCCGGCAAGACTTCCGACAAGGGCGTATCCTTCAATATCTACATTAGTAACACCTAAACTATCTATAGAAGCCCCAAAAGACATGTAACCAAACAATCCAATATAATTAGTTTTAGCCCTATTAATATATAAGGAGTCAATTACATGTCCTTTCCCGTTGTATGAACCAGAAAAATTATCTGTTGGATTTTTTCCAATCGGTGAAAATCCCATGGCTTCATCCGGCGTACCTGCATTCTCGTCATGGTCGCCAATGTTCCAGGTTTTTGTATCAGAAGCATTAATATTTGTGGTTTGGATAAAGTGTTTTGACCATTCACTAGTGTTTTCGCTGAGATACTGTAAGTCTGTAAGCGTTGCAATTTGATAGGGATCGGTTTCTGTACCAGCTCCGCCCGAGTAGGTTTGTGCCTTTGTAACCATTGTAATTAGCAGAAGTACTGCTGTTAATAGGTGATTTTTTGTCATACTTAAATTTAATTTATGTTAATTCTACTAAAACAAGCTCCAGGCTTGCTCATAGTGATAGATTTTCTGTTTACGGTTATTTGCATATAATAAATTTACTATTTTCATTTATATCTTCCAATAAATGAATGGAATAAATGTTGTCGGGTGAATCTGAAATATTAATTTGAGTATTTAATATTCGTTGAGTAGGTATATTTTATAGTGAAATTTAGAGGGTGTATAAATTAAGGGCGGAAAACTGTGTTCTATGCCTTACAATCAAGATATGCAAAAATATCGTTCCAAATTTTTCTATCCTCGTATGAACGAACCTGATCCGGCGTAAATTTTGCAATCTCTGCTGTTTCAAACAACTTCTCAAAAATCTGCTCTTTAAGTTTATCAGGAACCCTATCGAGCCTGTTTAAGTTTCTCAATACAAACAACCATTTCTCAAATCGCGTATTTAATTCATCAATCGACTTGTTGAATTTGGGCATCTCCAAATTGCTTTTTAAAACCGTAATCGGTAAATGGGTTTATATATTTTTCAGCAAATTATGCCATATTGTTTTTTATACAAAAAATGTCGATAAATAAGGATTTTAGAATGCATTGTTGCCAAACGTATTTTACTACTCATTCCAAAAGAGTTTTACTAAATCAGTATTATAATTTTCGTTTTTAGTCCAAACTGTTTTTTTTCTTTTTTTACTAATCAAACGTGGTTTTGATTTAATTATCTGTTCATTATCTCCAATTGTTACTAATAGTTCTAATTCATTATCCGATGGTGGAATTATCAATATGTCCCGATTAAACCAATTTATAGGTTTCCCATTAATTTCAGATATTACTATTTTTCTCGTATTTAGTTCTTTATTAAGTATTGAGCCGAAAAATCCAATTTCCAGTTGATTTTTCTTAAAATTCGCAATATTGTAGATTTTTTGGGGACTATAGCTATAAATCAGCGTATCATATTTTACAGTAGCAAAATTATAGCCTATATTATTTACCAACTTTGAAAAATCAATTTTTGTTTTCTTTTCCGTGTTATTTTCAACAAATGATTTCTCAATTCCAGACACAGTAATGAATTCCTTTAAAAAAGTCTTTGAGTTAAAAGGTTTTTCTGGTGAATACTTTTGTTGTAATTCATTCATAACGTCAAATAAGTTTTTTTTACCATTTGACATTCTCATTATTTTCAAATCTAGTTGCAACGCAAATAAACTACCTGTTGTATAATAATTTTCGTATAGTTTCTGCCCTTTTTTAGAATATACATTCTGACTTGTTTTGCTAAGAATGTAATTTTTTGAATACTCATCAGACAACTTAATTTCGTTTAAGAAGTCCTCGTTTGAGAAGAATTTTGAATCAAGTAACGTTTTAATTGAAAGATATTCTGTAACACCTTCGTAAAACCATAAAAACTCATCACATGTGGGATTAATAAAATTAAAATCATTTATAATTTCACTTCTTATTCTTAAAGGAGCATAAATTGCATGAATATACTCGTGTATCGAAGACCCAATCAAAATATCATTATCAAGTAACGCTGAGTGATAGCAGACCAAAGTGGAGTTTGGATGTTCTAATGCTCTTAATCCAGGTGCAGTAATAGAGTACTCTGAATAATAAATAAAAGTATAGTTTTTATGTTTGTATTCAGAATGTTTCAATAATTCATTTAACGGAACAATTAAAAGGTCTTTTATTTTTTGTGCGTTTAACAACGAATCATCACCTACACACGAAACATTAAAGTTACTTTCTCCAATTTGAAAACTGACAGTATCAGGAATACAATATAATAGAGGGCTATGAATTAAGTCTTTGTAATTGTTTGCAGTAAAAATATCAACTGTATCATTTAAGATTTTTTTGTCAAGAGAGCTTGAACCGTAAAGTCTATTGTTTTTAATGATTTTAATTCTAAATGGGCTGTCAGTTTCATTTTGAAAAAATCCAAGTAGATAATGCCAGTTTAAAATATAAATAGAGTCTTTCAAATAATAAGTATCTTCAGCTGATACCCCGATTTTTATATTTACTGAACTTTTAGCAGAATAAGAAAAGTTGTTTGAAACAGAATCACATTGAATCGAAAAGGAATTATCAATACAAGAAATTTCCTTATCGTTTTGTTGTAATTTAATCAGTGTATTATGGCTGTGCAAATATTCATAAATTCCAGGAACAGTTTTTGGGAACTTATATGTAACATTACCTTTTAAATTTGTTGGTGGAGAAACTTTAACTTTTAATCCTAATGAGTCAACTTGCTTTAGGTCAATTATAACATTTATAGTGTCGTTTTTTGCGAAAACATTTAATGTAACCAGCAGAAATCCGATAATCAATTTAGTGTATTTCATGTTGTACTTCGGTTCAATATTTTGTAACGTGTAATATGGGCATTAATATTATTTTTTCTGTTACACTACATACAATCCCTTATCAATCTCAGCCAAAAACCTTGAAGGATAAGAAAAAAATGCATTGTAAGAAGACACATATGAGGGCATGGTAATATACAATTGTTCTTTTGCCCTACTGCAGGCAACATAAAAAAGGCGTCGTTCTTCTTCCAGTTCCTCGAATTTTTTTAATGCCCGAACGGAAGGGAAAAGTCCATCCAACGCAAATGGAATAAAAACAGCATACCATTCTAATCCCTTTGCTGAATGTACAGTAGATAATACCAACGGTTTATCTTCCCCTTCATCAATCAAAGGTGTTCCTTTATCTTGGAATTTATTGGATGGTGGATCCAAGGCAAAATCAGAAAGAAATTTACTGATTTCATTATATTTTTCAGCAAGCTCAATAAATACTTTTATGTCGTTTAAGCGAATATTAAAATCGTATTCTTTTGACTCGAGTATGGGAGCATAATATTCCTTTATATATTCAATTTTAGTGCTTACAGATTTTTCTTCATTATTTGCAGCATTTAGAACATTAGCGAGTTTTTTTAATTCAGCAAAAAATACTCTTTTTGAAAAATCTTCGAAGGAGATTACTCCGTTATCAATTCGAATAGCTTTGATAATATTGCTGGCCGTTACTCTGCCAATACCGGGTAATAACTTAAGAATTCGGTGCCAGGCAACAGCATCAGACGGATTTACCAATATTCGGAGAAATGCAATTAGATCTTTTATATGCCTTCGTTCTGTAAATTTTATTCCTCCCACTACAATGTATGGAATGCCTCTGCGTAATAATTCGGTCTGAACAAAATTTCCATGCCACATAGCCCTGGATAAAACAGCCATCTGGTTTAGTTCAATTCCTTTTTCGCGTAACTCTAAAATTCTGTCAACGATAAATTCTGCTTCTTCTATTTGGGAATAAAATTTTTTAACAATGGGTTTCCATTCTGATTTATTTTCAGAATAAAGTTTTTTCTGATAACCAATTTTAGCTGTTTCAATAATTGAGTTAGTGAAATTTAAGATTCCCTGGTTACTCCTGTAATTCTGTTCTATCTTAATAATTTTACAATCGGGATAGGTTTGTGGAAATCGAAGTATATTCTCAAAATTAGCACCACGAAATGCATATATACTCTGAGTGTCGTCTCCTACAACCATTATATTTTTGTATCCACCGGCTATAAAATCTACGATTTCTTTCTGTACGATGTTTGTGTCCTGAAATTCATCAACCAGAACATATTTGTACGAATCCTGAAGCCTTTTTCTGAAATGGGAATTGGTTTTAAGATGATGATGAAACACATCCATTAAATCATCATAATCAAAAATATTAGAGATAGCTTTGTAACGTTTAAATCCTTCGTATACAAGTTCAATTTCTTTTATGTAATCAATAAGGCCTGTAAAATCATTCTCTATTACTTCGCGAATTGAAATCATCCGGTTACGGGCAGACGAATAAATCTCCTGTAACCTGTTTTTCTTAGGAAATTTTTTAATGGACTTATGGAATCCTAATTCGGTTTTAATTAAATCGATAGCATCTGCAGAATCTTCAGAATCAATAATCGTAAAATTAGAACTTATCCCCAATAGGTTGGCATATTTGCGTAACGTATAATTGGCAAATGCATGAAATGTACCTCCGGGGATTTTGTCTGCAGCATTGTTTTGCAAAAGTTTCTCAACCCTGTCTAACATTTCCCGGGCTGCTTTTCGAGTAAAAGTAAGTAATAAAATTTCCTGGGGATTTACACCCTGTTCTAACAGATAACTAACCCTGTAAACGATAATCCGTGTTTTTCCGCTCCCTGCCCCGGCAATAACAAGGCATGCTCCTTTTGTGCTTACAGCAGCGATACATTGCCTTTTGTTAAGCTCTTGGAGATAATTTATTTTTAGTTGATCGGGTTTATATTCTTCAGGAATTTCAAGCACTGCATTAGATAATTCATATCTCTTGGCAATTTCTTTTAATTCACTTACCTTATCATGAGTTGATTCATCTATTTCTATTTCTTCGTAGTCTGTAATGTCTATTGCCCCTAATCCTTTATTTGAGGATTGCACAGGTGTATTATTTAATCTTTCAATTGTACCAAATAAATCATCGAGAACATTTTTATTCTCGTCATCATTTTCGTTTTTATGAACAATTTTCAGATTATCCTTTTTATCCATTTATATTCGTTAGCTATCAAAACTGCTAAGTTAGTTTAAATACAATTTCATAAAAATCTTTTCACTGGGGCGATTTATTTAATTGTTAAATTCTTCCTGATATGTCTATATTTCATGATATTTTAATTAATTTAGAAATAATTCAATTAGGGAAATAATGGATACAAAATTCGCTTCACCTGAAAGAAAAAACCTGAAAGATGTTATACAAGAATTTCATGAACTAAAAAAAATTGGAAGTATTCAAGAATTAATTAATGCACTCCCATATGTAGCAACGGTATTAAATGAAGAAAGGCAGATTATTTTCACAAATAACAGTCTTCTTGAAATGTTTGGATTAAATTCTATTGATGAAGTGTTGGGATTCAGGCCCGGAGAGGTTATCCAATGTATTCATTCAAACTTGGAAGAAGGTGGATGTGGAACATCGGAATACTGCAAAGTTTGTGGTGCTGTTAGAAGTATTGAAAAAAGCCGGCAATTAAAAACAAAAGTTGTAGATGAGTGCAGAATAACTTCAAAACGAGGAGAAGAATTGATTTCATATGATTTTGAAGTGAGCGCAACACCTTTTAAGTGGTTAGACAAAGGGTATACCATATTTACTATTCTTGATAAAAGTGATGAAAAAAGGAGAAGGGCTTTAGAGCGTATTTTCTTTCACGATATTATTAATAAAACTGGTGGATTGAGTGGTTTTCTTGAGATTATTAATGAACTTGATGATAAGGAACGGATAAAGGAAATCACTATGATGATGCAGGAAGTGATGCACGATTTAAACGAAGAGATTTTAGCCCAGCGTCAGCTTCTGGATGCAGAGAATAATGAATTAAGACTCGATGAAGATGTATGTGAGAGTCTTTTAATTCTAAGATCTGTTGTGGTTCAGTTAAAGCATCATCCTGTTTCGGCCGGGAAAGAGATTTTTATTGATGGTTCCTCAGATAATGTTGAATTAAAAACGGATCCCCTTCTATTAAAACGGGTGCTAACAAATATGACAAAAAATGCTTTAGAAGCAAGTTCGCAAAATCAGAATGTTATTCTAGAGTCAAAACAAGATGGGAATTTTATCACATTTAAAGTAAAGAATAGAAAAGTGATTCCTAGGCATATTCAGCTTCAGATTTTTCAACGATCATTTTCAACAAAAGGAAGTGGGAGAGGGCTCGGCACATATAGCATGAAATTAATAGGAGAGAATTACCTGGGAGGAAAGGTGTCTTTTATTTCTAATGAAGGAGAAGGGACTATTTTTATGATAGAATTACCTATTAACACATAAATATCTTATGATAAAGATTAAGCTTCTATTTATTTTCAGCGTATCCCTAGTTTGTTTTCAAAATAATTTTTCTCAAAAATATATTGAAGAAGAAATAGTACTTGATTCACCTACAGGAAAAATTTATGGTACACTTACACTTCCTGCAAAGGGCAAGAAATACCCAGTTGCTTTACTTATTTCAGGATCAGGTCCAACAGATAGAAATGGAAATTCTTCTGTAATGCCGGGTGATAACAATTCTCTTTTAATGCTTAGTCATGAACTCGCTGAGAAAGGAATTGCAAATGTAAGGTATGATAAGAGAGGCATTGGGGCAAGCCGTAAATCTGGATTTTCCGAAAACGATTTACGTTTTGATCATTATATTTACGATGTTGTTTTTTGGATTCGAAAGCTTAGAGATGATAAGAGATTTAAGAAAATTGGAATTATTGGCCATAGTGAGGGTTCGTTAATCGGTATGGTAGCAGCAACAAAGGTGAACATAGATTTCTACATCTCTCTGGCCGGAGCAGCCTACCCTGCAAATGAAATAATACAGCAACAACTCAAAGATCAGCCTGAGGAAATTGTAGAAGGTGCAAATAGAATTTTAGAACAATTGGATGAAGGTTTTACCGTGGATTCTGTCAATCCTTTGTTATTTTCTATTTTTCGTCCTAGTGTTCAACCTTACCTCATTTCGTGGTTTGCTTATAATCCGGTTGAAGTTATTAAGAAATTAGAAGTACCTGTTTTAATTGTACAGGGAACAAGTGATATACAAGTTTTAAAAGAGAATGGAGAAATTCTCTCAAAAGCCTCTGGAAATGCAAAATTATTTGTAATAGAGAATATGAATCATGTTCTGAAAATTACTGGGGATGATCTTGAGAAAAATATAGCTGCATATTCAAATCCGGATTTGCCCCTGGCAGATGAACTTGCAAAAACAATTGTTACTTTTATTAAAAAAGGGAAGTAGTTTTATTTATTGGGTTTTGTTTCTTTTTATAGTTTTTGGCAAATACTCTTCATAAATGTTATCCATAGCCCTGAAAATATTTAATTTTGAGCGGTTATAACTACCCTGCATTAATTCAATAATCTCACGGGTTTTTTTGCGTTTTGTTTTGTCTTCATGCGGGCAGGATTTAAGATCCTTTGGATAATCTCTTATTTCTGCAAATTTCACCAATTCTTCTTCAGTTATATTTAATAATGGTCGGATAACTTCTACTCTACCTTCAAACATAAAGAATTTTTGAGGCAAAGAACTAATAGAACCATGGTACATCATATTCATAAATAATGTTTCAAGGGCATCATCCATATGGTGACCAAATGCCAGTTTATTGCAATTCAATTCTTTTGTTAATTCAAAGATGCGTTTTCGCCTGTTCCAGGAACAAATAAAGCAAGTAGATTTTTTTTTGTCTTTTTCCAAATCAATATCAAAATGGTCAACATGAAATGGGACGTTTATACTGTTACAAAACTCGGTTAAGAACTTAAGATTTGTTTGGTATCCAATATTATCAATATGAATATGAACGGCTATAAGTTCTATATTGAAAGGCAAAGATTTTTTTCTTTCAGCAAGCGATTCTAAGAGAATGAGGGAGTCTTTACCTCCTGATAAAGCAACAAGAACTTTATCATTGGGCTTTAACAGTTCATAATCATAGATAATTTTTCCGGTTTTTTTAAATATCTTTTTTATATGTTTTGCTTCTTCCAATTGTGTAAATTTATGCGTCGAAATTAGAGTTTTTTCTCTTAATATATTTTACTAAACTCACAATGTGTAACTTTGTTATACAATAAAAATAAAGAAGTTTTATGAGCGGTTTTATGGTTGAAATAATATTTCCAAAAATGTTGGATGAAAAATTTTATGAAAAATTACCCGATCACAGGAAGATGGTCAACCGTTTAATTACAGAAGGTGTGATACTTAGTTATGCATTGTCCAGTTCAAAAGATAAATTGTGGATTGCTTTTTCTGAAAAAGATGAAGAAAAGGTGAAAGAAATAATTTATGATTCTCCAATTTCAGCATATTTTCTAAGTATATCCTATACATCACTTTTATATCATGAAGGCATTTCTGCTGAGATTCCACACGTATGGTTAAATTAAAACAAGAATATAGCAGATATTATGGTAATTATAATGACAAAGATTCGGTAAGCCTTCTCTGGAATTAGTTTAACAATTTTAATTCCCAGTAAAGCCCCAATTGCCAAAGCCGGAATCAGGGTTAAGTCAAAAGCAAAAGATTCGAGCGATATTGTTTTCCAGATAAAAATGTGAAAAGGAATTTTAAAGAGGTTTACAACAAAGAAAAACCAAGCACCTGTGCCAATGTATGAATTTTTTGGCAGTCTCATTGATAAAAGGTATAAGGCCATAATTCCTCCAGCAGCATTGCCTATCATAGTAGCAAATCCACCGGAAAATCCCATTAAAGCAGCAAACCACCAATAATCCGGGACATTAATTTTTTTCTTTTTTATGTCTTGCCAAATCATTATAGCAATACTGCTAATAACAATAATTCCAATGAGCTGTTTAAAGGCTGTATCTGAGATTTTGTCTCCCACAAAAATTCCCAGGAATATTCCAAGCACGGTCCATGGTAAAAGTTTTAATACATATTTCCATTGCGCATGGCGATTATAATAAATTACTGCAAAAGTATCAGCAACAGAAAGCATGGGAAGTACGAGGCCTGCGGACATTTTACCACCAAAAATTGTTGCCAGGATAGGGATGGAAATCATTCCTGCTCCGGAGATGCCGGTTTTAGAAGCTCCAATAAGTATAGCTGCAATAATAACTAAACTCCATTGAAGAGTAGATAGATCGGGTAAACTTATGCCTTCAAACATGTAGGTTACTTTTTAAATGAAGGCACAAAAATAATATCTTTCCTTAATCAAATTCAGGCAAAAGATTAAAAGGAACTTTTACGAGTGTCTTGTATGTTTCACCGGCCTCAAGAATTACCTCATCGTCATATTCGTAGTACCAGTTAATTTGTACAGATGTTTTTTTATTATGCCTGGCTTCAATATTCTTAAGAATATAAAATAACCATTTTGATGATGAAGTATTTACATAGTTAAGACGGAAGTTTATTGAAGTAATAGGTTTTGGAGTTTCAAAATAGTCAATTATATTTCTTAATATCTCTTTAAAAAACCTTGTTGGATTGGTGAGTGTTGAGTTGCCACTTATTTCTATATAACCGGCATAGGAGTCTATAATTAATCCGGGAGACTCCATAGTTTTATTTATTATTATTTTTTCCATTTCTTGCTTACATGCGAAATAATTACTTTATGTTATCGTCTGTAATTATATGATTAGTAAAATTAATGTATAAATGTTTAGAAAACAATCGTTTTTGTCTAATAAATATTAACCACGATTAATATTTATTGGTTAATTAAACTTAATCTAATATGGTTTTGTTGTATTGAGTATAATTTTAATTAAAAAAAAGAATAAACTTACAACACCATGGAAACTTTTGGTATATTTTTTGTTTCCTTTGTGTAAAAATTTTACATGGCTGAAGAGATTAAATCAATAATAGAAAAGATTAGGTATATGTTCCTAAGATATGGAATAAAGAGTGTGACAATGGATGACATTTCCCGCGAACTAGGGATTTCAAAAAAAACACTTTATCAGCATGTTTCTGATAAGACAGAATTAGTTGAAAAGGTTATTGAGCTTGAGTTTGAACATAGGAAGATTGACTATGAAGCTATTTTAAGTAAAAATTTGAATGCGCTTGAGGAAATGTTTGAGATTATAAGTTATACCTTATCCATGTTAAAAGATTTTAGTCCTACTGCAGATTATGATCTAAAAAAATATTATCCAGAGTTAGCATTAAAAATAACGGAAGCCAGACAAAACGTAATTTCAAGTTCTGTGTTAAGTAACATTGAAAAAGGAAAAAAAGAGAACCTGTATAGAAACGATTTTCAAGCGGATATTATTTCAAGATTTTGTGTTTCCAGGTTTGAAGCATTTCTGTCTTCAGAGTTATTTTCAAGAGACGAAATTATTTCATCACAATTTATAAATGAATTATTTACCTATCACATTCGTGGCATTGCAAACGATAATGGGTTAAAAAAATTAGAGGCAATTAAAAAAGAATAGAGAACAGAAAAACAAAAATTAAATCTATGTTACTAAAAACAGAAATATTAGCCAGCTTATGGCTAATTCTGAGTAATCTTGTTTTTGCTCAGAGCGATACTGCATTAAACCTTAGTATAAAAGAGGCGCAGGAATATGCAATTAATAACAATACGGATGTTATTAATTCAGAACTTGATATTGCAGTGGCAAAAAAGCAAATTTGGGAAACCACGGCTATTGGCCTTCCCCAGGCTACTGCAGGATTGGATTATCAACATCTGCCAGGAGATTTGCCAGTTATTCAATTCGATCCCAATATGGATCCAATTAAATTGGGGGTAAAAAACAGCTCAACTTATAATGTCACTGTATCACAATTGATATTTAGTGGTGAGTACATCGTTGGGCTGCAAGCATCAAAAACATATCTTGAACTATCAAAGAACTCTAACGAAAAAACAGAGATTGATACAAAAGAAAGTGTCTTATCAAGCTATTATACTATCCTGGCGTTGGAAAGGAACAAAGCATTTCTTGATTCTTCCCTGTTAAATATTAAACAGATAATGACCGAAACAAAAGCATTTGTAGATAATGGGTTTATGGAAGAAACCGATTACGAACAGATGCAGATAACTTATAATAGTGTGGGGAATTCAACCATTGCTGTAGAAAGGCAAATAGAAATTTCATATAAATTATTTAAAATTCTTCTTGGATTAGATCTTGATAGTGAGGTTACATTAACAAATAACTTAGATGAAATATTAGCATCAGTAAACGAAACTGAGTTGTTAAATCCAACATTTGATTTAAATAATAATATTGATTACAGGATGCTTGACACCCAGGAGAAGATAAACCAATTAAGCCTGAGAAGAGAAAAGTCTAAGTTTTTGCCAACAGTATCAGGCTTTTATCTGTACCAGGATAAGACCAACAAAGCAGACTTCGATATAACATTTAACCATATTTTAGGGATGACTGTATCAATGCCAATATTTTCCAGTGGTCAGAAATTGTCGGTTGTACAGCAGGCAAAGATAGAACTCGATAAGTCAAAAAATGCAAAAACACAGGTTGCTAAAAATCTGATGATGGGATTTGATCAGGCACAGATGAATTTTAGAAATGCTTATGACAAGTTTAAGACTGAAGAGTTAAATATTGCGTTAACAAAGAAAATTTATAATCAGACTTCAATCAAATACAAACAAGGAATGGTTTCAAGCCTGGACTTATCGCAAGCAAATAATCAATATATAGAAAGTCTTACAAATTATACAACTTCATTGCTGGAATTACTAAATGCGAAGACGCAGTTAAATAAAATTCAGAATAAATTATAGGATAGCTTAAACAAGAAAACAGTCAAAAAAATATAATTATGAAAACGTTAATCAAATTACTACTTGTTGTTCTTATTGCCGGATGTCAGCCGGGAGAAGAAACGATAAAAAAACAAATTACCCGAAAGAAATCCCAGATAAAAAAAATAGAAAATAAAATTGCAACGTTAGAAGAAAAATTATCCCCTAAAGATGAGTCTGTCTCTTCTATACCGGTAATTATTAAGCCTATGTCAGGAGAACCTTTTAATCACTATATAATTGTTTATGCAAGTGTTGAGGCTGATCAATATGCATATATATCACCCGAAATTGGTGGTCAAATTAAGCAAATTCATGTTGAAGAAGGACAGAAAGTTGCAAAAGGAGATTTATTAGTTTCTGTCAATACTGAGGCAACCAGGAATCAGATAAAACAGTTGGAAAGTAACCTGGATCTGGCAAGAATAACCTATGAAAAGCAGAAGAATTTATGGGATCAAAAAATTGGTTCAGAGATTCAATATCTTCAAGCAAAATCAAATGTTGAGGCCCTGGAAGCCCAGCTGGATGCGCTAAAATCCCAGGTGAGAATGAATGAAGTAAGAGCTCCGTTTAGCGGTTATGTAAATAAGATTAATCAGAAAGTTGGAGAACTGGCCTCTCAGATGACTCCTTTAGTGCAAATGGTCAATCTTAATGTATTAAAAATTACTGCAAATATTCCAGAAAATTATATCTCCGTAATAGAAAAAGGTGAGAAAGTAGAGGTTACGTTTGACACTTACCCGGATATGCTTAAGACTCCAAAAATAGAAAGAATATCGAATGTAATAAATCCACAAAGCAGGACTTTTGAGATAGAATTGTCTTTGGATAACGCAGATGAAAAAATTAAACCCAATATGATCTCAACCATCCGGATAAATGATTTTAGCCAGGATGATGCTTTTGTTGTGCCATCAATTATTATTAAACAAGATATAAGCGGGAAGTATGTTTATAGAGCTGTAAATAAAGATGGCAAACTTATAGCTGAAAAAGTTTATGTAAAAACAGGGTTAACGTATGATGATAATACCACAATAACAGAAGGCCTCAAAAAGGGAGATAACGTAATTGTTCATGGATACAATCAGGTTAGCAATGGCTCAATTATCTCAGAAAAAAACACGAACGCTTAAAAATCAGGGCAATGAGTGATACACCAGATCTAAATAAAAAAGTTGAGCGGGAGTTTAAGCTAACTACCTTTGCTTTAAAAAACCGGAATACAGTTTATTCTTTACTGTTTATTATATTAGTTTTTGGTATTTATACATACCGAAACTTACCGAAAGAATTGTTCCCAGAGATCGTATGGCCACAAATAATGGTTCAAACCACTTATCTTGGGAATTCACCGGAAGATGTAGAAAATATTATTACAAGGCCTATTGAGAAAGAACTCGAAAGTGTAAAAGGCTTGAAAGAAATAAGTTCTATTTCTGCGCAGGATGCGTCTATGATAATTGTAGAATTTAATACCGATGTTAACATGGAAGATGCGAAGATCCGTGTTAAAGATGCTGTTGATATGGCAAAAAGTGAGCTGCCTGCCAATGATGTGAATCTTATTGGCCCCAATATTTATGAAATTGATTTATCTGAATTTCCGATTTTAAGCATTAATCTTTCTGGGGAGTATAGCATTGAAGAACTGAAAGAATATGCTGAATATCTTGAAGACGAATTAGAGGAAATCAACCAGGTATCAAAAGTTAATGTTGAAGGGATTAACGAGAAAGAGATAAAGGTAAAAGTTGATTTAATAAAGTTAGAAGCTGTTGAATTAAGTTTTAGTGATATTGTTAGTGCAATCGGATATGAAAATACATCAATGTCTGCCGGTGAAATTAAGCTTGGAGATACAAGGCGTAATGTGAGGATTATTGGTGAATTTGATGATCCGAAAGAACTGGAAAATTTAATAATAAAAACAAAGGAAGGTAATATTGTCTATCTGAAAGATGTTGCAGATGTAGAATATGGTTATGCTGAACCTAATAGTTTTGCACGGCTGAACAGTAATCCTGTAATCTCGATCCAGGTTGTAAAGAAAGGCGGAGAAAATCTTTTAGCAACAACAGACGAAGTTTTTGATGTATTAGACAAAGCCCGTGAAGACAATATGATTCCAAGTGATTTGTCGATTGATATTACAAACGATCAAAGCGAAATGATTAACATGCAACTTGATAACCTTGAAAATAGTATGGTACTCGGGGTTATTTTTGTTGTGGCGGTATTGTTCTTTTTCTTAGGTACAAGAAATGCCTTGTTTGTTGGATTAGCAATACCTCTTTCCATTTTTCTTTCATTTGTTGTTATTGGAATTATCGATTTTAGAATCAATATGATTGTGTTGTTTGGGCTTATTCTGGCCCTCGGGATGCTCGTCGACAATGCCATTGTTGTTGTAGAAAATATTTACAGGTTTGTTGATAATGGATATAAACCTCTTGAAGCAGCTCGTCAGGCTGTTGGCGAAATAGCTATTCCGATTATTGCATCTACTGCTACAACACTTGCAGCATTTTTTCCATTGGCGATGTGGCAGGGAATAATGGGAGAGTTTATGAAGTACCTTCCTATAACTCTTATCATAGTTCTTACGTCGTCTTTGTTTGTTGCACTGGTTATAATACCTGTAATATCTGCTACATTTATCAGCAAGAATAACGATCATAAGCAAACTACAGAAACAAAAAGACGTGGAATTGCGGTTGCTTCCATAATTGTATTTTTTGGTTTGCTGCTTGCAATTATTAGTTTGAAAACCAGGGCTGTTGGAAACCTTTTAATAATATTTGGCCTATTAGGGATCATCTATCATACATTTTTATATCGAACAGAATCCTGGTTTCAGGATGTTTTCTTAGTGAAGCTGGAGAATTTTTATATACGTATTCTAAGATTTGCGTTGAGAGGAAAACGTCCTGCATTATTTCTGGGAGGGACAATTTTATTATTGATTCTGACAATTATGTTTTTTGGATTAAGTAATCCAAAGGTTTTATTGTTTCCAGACAGCGAGCCAAACTATGTCAATGTGGTATGTGAATTACCTGTGGGTACAGACATCACTGCAACAAACGAAAAAATGATGGAAATTGAAGATAGAATCAGTACTCTTTTAAATCCATACATACAGGATTCAATTGTAGAATCAATATTAACGACTGTTGGGAGGGGAGATCCAAATGAAATAAGCACGGAAGCAAAACCCAATCAGGCAATTACAACAATTAATTTTGTTGATTATGAGGATAGAAAAGGTATTAGTACCCGCGAAATAATGCGAATGTTAAGCGATAAACTGATAAATTATTACCCGGGAATCGACATAGAAATTTCTAAAGATGAAAATGGTCCTCCTACCGGAAAGCCTATCAATATCGAGATTACAGGACAGGATTTTAATAAACTTGTTTATTTAGCTGATACAATCGAGACTATTATTGAGAATTCAGATATTGAAGGGATTGAAGGATTGAAACTAAATATCAATACGGCTAAACCTGAGTTGTCTGTAACTATCGATAGGGATAAAGCTACCCGAAATGGATTAAATACCAGCATGATTGCTTATACATTAAGACAAGCATTATTTGGTGTTGAAGCATCTGAGCTAAAAATTGGAGAAGATGATTATCCCATCAATGTGCGGTTAAAAGATCAATACAGGTACAATATTTCTACGTTGCAGAATCTAACAATTCAGACTTATGATAACGATGGAAACCCTGTTTATATCCCTGCATCAAGTGTAGCAGAATTTGAATTTACAAGTACAGTGAGTTCTGTTAGGCGTATTGATTTGGATAGGGCAATAACCGTATATTCTAATGTTATTGAGGGCTATAATGCAACAGAAGTTAACAACGAAATTAAAAGCCTTCTTGAAGATTTTGAAATGCCAGAAGGTTATCGCTATGAATTTACCGGAGAGCAAGAGGAACAGGAAGAATCCATGGCATTCCTTGTGCAGGCATTTATGATAGCAATTGCCCTGGTTCTTGTAATATTGATAACACAGTTTAATTCAATTGTAAGACCTATAATTATTCTCGCCAGTATCTTGTTTAGTACAATTGGAGTATTTGGCGGACTGGCAACATTTAGAATGGAATTTGTTATTATCATGACCGGTGTTGGAATTATTTCATTAGCAGGAATTGTGGTGAATAATGCCATTGTATTAATTGATTATATTGAGTTGCTTAAAGGCAGAAAGAGAGAGGAGTTGGGATTAGAGCCTGGTGCATTTTTACCCATCGATGTAGCAACAGAGTGTATCGTGCAGGGAGGTAAAACAAGGCTTCGTCCGGTACTTTTGACAGCAATTACAACTATCCTGGGATTATTCCCGATGGCAATTGGGTTAAATATAGATTTTGCAGGACTTCTATATTATTATAAACCGGATATTTACTTTGGGGGAGACAATGCAGCTTTCTGGAGCCCAATGTCATTAACGGTAATATTTGGTCTTACGTTTGCAACTTTCTTAACATTGGTAATTGTGCCGGTAATGTACCGTTTAACTACACTAGCACAAAAAGCATTTCTCAAGTTAAACGCTAAACTAAAGATTAAGAAAAATGGTGTTGTAAGTCCTGTTTCAGAAAAATAAATTAACAAAATAGAAATTTATAAAAAAGAGGCTCCTCTTGTTTTACAGGATGGAAGCCTCTTTTATGATTTAAAATTATTATAAAAACCACCTCAGTTAATCATAGAATTCTCTACGATTTTTTCTTTCTGGCAGCATTTGCTGCTTTGCCTTTGGCAAATTATCTCATCGTTTTTACAGCATTGCTCAAATAATATTCGTTTATTGTTACTAAATGGCAGCAAATGCTACCAAGTAAGATTGGACGTTGCAAATGCAAACGCCCAACTGCCTTGATGTTTTATTATTAGCTATTTGTGCAAACTACGAGCATCCGGGGGAGTAAAATGATTATTGTAAAGATTCTCTAACTTCTTTTACTTCCTCCGCAGTTATACTTTCTGAAGAGTTGTTAAAATTAGAACGAACATAACTTAATAAATCTGCAATTTCTTGATCTGTTAGATATTCATAAGATGACATGGTTCCATTATATGTTTGTCCTTTTACTTCTGTTTCCCCAGACATTCCATTTAGAATAATTCCTATTAATACGTGTTTATCTCCATTTACTGTTTCGGTTTCTTTTATTGGAGGATACAATCCTTGAATTCCCTCTCCATTTGTTTGGTGACAAGAGGCACAATATTTTTTATAGGATAAAGCTCCGGGATGAATTTCTGAAGTTGTATTTTCAACCGATGATTCTACACTTGTTGTGTTTTCAGAGACCGAATTGTTACTGCAATTAGTAAGAAAAAATGCGGTAATTAGTAATATAATTGATGACTTTATATTGTATAGATACAAATGGTTAATTTTTAATTGTTTCATAGTGTCAGTTATTCTAAAATGTTAATTGAATTAAGTATTGATATTAACCAAAGTTATAATTACTCCTGATATTCTAAATATTCCTTTAGAAAATGCTCTTCATTTTCATCGCTATCTCCATAGTATTCCCGAAGTTCATCAAGCTTCGCATGCATCATTTTTTGAACATCTGCATATTCTGGATTACCATATATATTTTTCATTTCATTCGGATCGGTTTCTAAATCATACATTTCCCATTCATCAACATCATAATAGAAATGCATTAATTTATACCGCTCTGTGGCAACTCCATAATGACGCTTCACCATATGAATAGAAGGATATTCATAATACGTATAATACACTGCATCCCTGTATTCGCTAGTTTCTCCGGCAACCAGTTTTCTAAAAGAAATGCCCTGCATCTCTTCGGGGATATCTATTCCTGTATAATCAAGGAATGTTGGGGCCAAATCCAGGTTTTGTACTAACTTATCAATCTTTGTTCCCGGTTTAATTTCTTTTGGATATCGAACCAATAGTGGGGTCCTAAATGATTCTTTGTACATAAACCGTTTATCAAACCAACCATGCTCCCCCAGATAAAATCCCTGGTCGGAAGTATAAACGACAATTGTATTCTCTGTCAAACCATTTTCGTCGAGAAAATCGAGCACCTCCCCTACTCCTTCATCAACGGATGCGATACATCCCAGGTAATCCTGCATGTACCGCTGATACCGCCAATGCATTAAATCTTCTTCGCTCATGTCGGGATAAGCTTTTTTGAATTCTTCGTTTATTGGCATATAAACAGAATCCCACGCAGCTTTCTGAGCTTCATCCATGCGTTTAAACTCATTTAACAAAGCCGATTTATCCCAGTTTAAGTTTTGTTCAATGCCCAATTCATCCATTACTTCGGGATAAATTTTTGAGTCGCCTGCCCAATTCATATCCTTTAATATATTCATCTCTGCGGTTTTGGCAGCAGTACCTCTTCCTTCGTAATTATCAAAAAGCGTTTCGGGTTCTTTGTATTCCCCCTCTGTATATTCTTTTTGATATTTTGGAGAAGGCAACCACTCACGGTGTGGGGCTTTATGGTGATACAACAAACAGAAAGGTTTATTCTTTTCTCTTTTTTGAAGCCACTCAAGTGCCATGTTGGTAATAATATCTGTTGTGTACCCGGGAATTCTTTTCTTCTCTCCATTTATATAAAAATCCGGGGAATAATAGGAACCTTGTCCTTCTAAAACTGCTGAAAAATCAAAACCTTGTGGCAGGCCATCCAGGTGAATTTTACCAATCATTGCTGTCTGGTATCCATTTGCCTGCAGCAATTTAGGATAATTAGGCTGCTCCCAATCAAAAGGCTGTACATTATCTACCTTCCCGTTTTTAAAACTATGTTTGCCGGTAAGCATCACTGCCCGGCTAGGCGCACAAATCGAATTGGTAACACACGACCGGGTAAAAATAGCTCCCTCATTGGCAATCCTGTCGATATTAGGAGTTTTATTCAAACCATAGCCATATGCGCTAATAGCCTGGTAAGCATGATCATCACTCATGATAAACAAAATATTGGGAGGAGTGTCTTCATTTTTATTGCTTTTGCAGCTTGTGAAAGCGAGTGATGATAATAAATACACACTGATATAATGAGAAGTTTTTATTTTCATATTATTTAAATTATTTATTTTTCATGGTAAGTTCAGTAAGAAATACTTCTAATAATAATGATTAATATTCTTCCAATCCTCTTAGGTCATCAAGCATTAATCCTTTCTTATTATATGTAACCGGAGCAATAAAACAATCCCTAATTCGATCTAAATCTCGATTGCGATATTTACACCAGGTGTGATACCAGTCACCTTTCCATATAAAAAAATCTCCATGGCCATAATCTGTGTCAAGTCCCCAGCTTTTACCTACAGCTCCTTTTGTTTCATACGGGCCATAAACATTTTTCGATGTGGCGTAATATCCAGAACAGCTCAGGTAATATATTCCATTATTCTTATGTAACGAATTTTTGTCAGTATAGGGGAAATAGCAAGTCTGGTTAATTAAAATTTCCTTTGGTTCTTCATCCAATTCAATCATAGAATCTTTTAAGCGTGCGATTTTATATCCCTTTTCGCCATAAATTATATAAGGAGTGTTATCATCATCTATAAATATCGAGGGATCAAATGAATTGACAAGTGGTTTTCCTAGAACATCTACATAAGGACCTTCAGGTTTTGAAGCAACCATTACCCCAGTACTTTCTTTCCGATTAGAAAAATACCAGTAATATTTTTTATTCCGTTCCACAATATCTCCAGCCCAACAAGATGTATTACCTTTTCCCATATAGTTATCTTCTGGGCTGATAGTTCCAACATGTTCCCATTTTTTCAGGTCTTCAGAGCGATAAATCCTCCAGTCGGGCATTACCCAGTCCGCAATACCAAAACCCACATCATGCCCTGTAAATAAATAACAAACATCATTTACTACTATGGCATGAGGATCTGACATGCCGGGTTCAGCAATTAATGGATTGGTTAATTGTTTTATATCCGTTTTACCTCCATTACAGGAGGAAAGCAGTTGTATCACCAATAGACTAAATAATAGGTTAAATATTTTTTGATATTTTTTGTTTTTTGCCAAATTTGAAACCATAATTTTTATTTTAAATTCAGTAATTTACCATTATCATTCAAAAAAAGTTAAGCTTTAATATTTCCTGTAGCTCTACCTCGTTAAGTAATTAACAAATTGTTACAACGTCTAAATTTAGAATCCTACCTAGTTTTTTAATTTTATTAGCAATATGCCCCACCCCGATAGCACAATGATGTGCAGGGCCTTGTTTCGACCATTCGTTCATAAAATTTTTTGCACCAATTGAGAAATGATACCGACTGTTTGTATTTCCGATTTTTAGTATTGGACCGGCAACTGATTCTCCTTCAGCAACTAATAAAAAAACATGGTCTTTCCCCTCATCAACAGACAGCAAAGTAATTGGTCCGTGCTTGACCGTCATTTGGATGGAAAGTCCTTTACCAGGTTTTCCATGGTAAATAGGTAATGGCACTAATTTTACGCTACCCTCGGCAATCGCAAAATGAGCGGGACCATCATGACCAAGATACACTACATCATCAATATAATCCATGAGGTAAAATTCAGCGAAAGATCCTCCGGCGCCAAACTCAGACATAATTTTCATAGCTTGAGCATTTTTCACTTCAAACTCTCCAGCAATAGGTATGCCTTTCCCTGTAAGTAAAGTATATCCAGCAATTACAGACGTAACAATATTTTCATATTCATTACCCGATTCGCCTTCATAATAATAAGCCATTGAGCCCAACTTATGTTTTTCTATCAATTTATCTAGCGCTACTGAAGTTCGTGCTGTACGTTCAATTTCTGTTGTATGACATTCTGCTGTTACATCGAATGTTTCATTAAATTCTTTTATTTTTTCCTCAACCTCATCATTTGTTACTTCATCACGATATTTCTTAAGTTCACACATTTCTAATATCTCGATGTGAGTCCCAAATGTAGCGCTTTGTTTTGTAAGATCTGTGTATACATCGAGCATTCCGCCGTAATAATGACCGAGTATTCCTAAACGGTTATTTCGTATTGAAACTACAACCTGAGCTGCCTCTACCCAGGCTTCAATTTGCTTCCATGCTTTATCATCCTGCATATATCCGGTTACAAAATCATACTGAATTCCTGAACGATTAAATACACTAGCAATTTCGGGAATAGAGCAAGCCTGACAATGTTCAAGCCAAACGCCTGTCATTTTTCCTCGATCCCGAAGTTGATTAAACGATTCATAATCCAATTGAGGAACCGGCTGAAGATTTAATATTATAATTGGGACTTTTATTTTTTGAGCCACAGGTAAAACTGTAGATGATAGAGCATACGTCGAAACGTAAAGAAATACAATTTCTACATCGTTAAATTTAAATTTTTCTATTGCTTTTTGGGCTTTAGAAGGACTGTCTACCATTCCGCCATCAACTACCTCCACTCCGAATTTTTCAATTCGTATTTTTATTTGTTCCTGATAACATTCTAGCTTGTTAAGTAATCCATCAAATTGATCCCAATATGTATTAAGGCCAATTCCAAATAATCCAACTTTAGTCATATGTTTATTTTTTATTATTTACTTTCTGTTAATTCGTTTAGTGTCGCGGGATACTAATCATTTTCGGTTCTCCAACTATGGTTGGTTTCTGATTCCTTTTCTAAAACAGTTTCGAAACCTTCAATCAAATTTTGATGTTCAAAATATACTTTTGAATATGGTTATACCTTTAAGGTAACCAACTGAATATAAATATTCTTTTTTGAGAGTTTCCCTATCCAATTATATATAAAGAAAAGCATTTTGGATTAAGGTTTCGTTTGGGATTTGTTCAATTAATAATCTTGTAAATAACACTCAAAGTATATTTACCTTTATTTACATATGGTTATTTTATTTTTTTCCCTTTTGCGTTAATACAATTCTTAACTACAATATTTTTTAAAATTCCTTTTTTAGAAAGTTCTATGCCTGAAGTATTGAAATACGAATCAGACAATTGAACTTCGATACACGAATCTAATCCAATACCTATACTTTCAATAGCTGAATTATTCAAGACTGTAATTCCTTTGATGAGCATATTATTACAATCTGTATAGGACTGTATATTACCACAGGATTCTTTTAAGTAAATCCCTTCAATTGACACATTGGAACAAGAATTGAAATAAATCAATAAAGGTCCTTCTTTCACAATGTCTTCTTTTACATATCCTTTTTGAACCTGTTTTTTTATACTGTTTAATAAAGCTTCTCCTTGTCCATCAATCATACCTTTGCCGGTAATCCCGATGTTTTGCTGTCCGTTTGCCGTAATTAAAGCCTTTGTCCCTTTTAATCCGCAGTAATCATAAATAGAACTTACACCAACCAATACAGCTCCTTCATTCAGCTCTAAGATAACATTCGATTTTAATTCAAAACTTCCTGTGAGATAGCGGCCAACAGGAAAGATAAGACGTCCACCTCCATTCTTATTGATATAATCTATTGCATATTGAATCGATCCGGTATTTGTAGTTATCCCATCAGGGACTATTCCAAAAAGTGAAGCTTTATAATCTTTAGCAACAAGCGGGAATGTGTACAACAACAAGATGTAGAATATACTTATTTTAAAATTTTTCATTTTCTGTATGTGTTAAATAATCCTAATTAAGAATAGCTATTACTCTATAATAATGCCTTCTGTATTATGTTGAATAATTTGATTTTTATCTTTACTTCCAGGTTCAACAAAAATTACTTTTTTAAAAGAACCACCCATTACATCATCCATAACAATGGCAGGGCGGTAATCTTTTTCCAAAGCTGTAAGTGTAATATTTTGGAATTTAATTCCGTCAGTATGACGTATATAAAATCCCCATGCAGGCAATTCTTTCCATTGCGAGAATTCGGGATATCTTTTGCGCATCTCTGGAATACTGTCTAGTTCTGATGCAGATGTACCTCTATAGGCATAATATGGATTTCCTCCTCCGGGAAATACAATCTCAATATTTTTTAGCACGACATCTTCTATTTTGTATTCAGGAAGCCCCACAATACTTGCTGGAGAAATATTACGAGGATTATCTTCAATTGGACCTTCGTAACTATAGCCTGCATCTGGTTTAGAGAAAGGCACTTCAGCATACACATTAGAAATGCGAATATTTTTCATTGCTGGAGGCTTACCATAGTTTCTACGATCACCTATGCGCAAGAATATTACATTTCCAGTATTTATTGATCGTACACTATCAACTTCAATATTTTCAACAATACCTCCATCAACAGCAGCAAAAGTTATAGCAGAGCGAAACGTATCGAAAATAGTAATATTTTTAATTTTAAAATTTCGAAATCCTCCTTTTGAAAAAGTTCCAAATTTTAATCCATTAGCACTCGAACGTCCAACACAATTTTCAACTACAACATTTTGGCAAATACAATTTTCATCATGCGATTTGAAACACAACACATCATCAGCCGCATCGAAGTATGAATTTTTCAGGATAACTCCGTCGCAGTCAACAATATCAATACCATCATTGTTCCAATACGATTTACTATCAACATAAATATTATCAACATAGACATTTTTGCATTGATCGTACGTTTGGTTCCAACTTGCTGGGTCGCGTAAAGTAATATCAATAATCTTAACATTAGTGCATTCGCGAAAATAAATGTTTTCAGGGCGTTTTAATTCATTAGGCCTATCTAGTTTAAGATCATCTTGAAAAACACCACGGTGTATATAGTTTACAAGGTTATTGGCTGTTATAAAACCGCGCCCGTTAATTGTTCCTTTTCCTGTAATACCAATATTCTCCTGTCCTATAGCAAAGATCATAGATGTCCATTTTACTTTCGGATCACGAACATAATCGAACGGATTAGTGGAGCCCAAAATTGTCGCCCCGTATTTTAAGTGAAGTGTAACATTTGATTTAATATAAAATGTTCCGGTCACATAATTTCCGGCTTCAAAAACCAGACGCCCACCTCCATTTTCGCTAATATAATCGATTGCCCACTGAATGGAACGTGTATTTAGTGTTATTCCGTCTCCTTTGATATCAAAATCAGAAACATAATAATCTTTGGCTGATAGATGTATAAAGGCAAGTAAAAAAATAGATGATAGAAGAAATTTATTTTTTTTCATAGTTTCTTTTTATTTATTCTGAATAATTCCGCTTGATTTATAACTATAGACCGTTTTTCCTTTGTCGGTTCTATTGTATTTCATTCCTGATAATTCTGCTCCTTTAACATCATGGAAAACAATAGCTGGCCTGTATTCTTTCCCTTTTGCTGTAAGAGTAACGTTTTCGAATTTAATATCTTTTGCATAGCGGACATAAAAACCCCAAGCAGGTAATTCTTTAAACTGAGAAAATTCAGGATAAGAATCTTCCATTTCAGGAATATCATCCAAGTCAGAAGATTTTGTTCCTCTATATGCATATTTAGGATTACTTCCTCCTGGATATATAATTTCAATATTTCGCAGTGTTATATTTGTAATATCACAACCACGGAGACCAACAATTCCTGAAGGAGATACATTACGAGGCATATTTTCATTCGGTCCCTCATATGCATAACCAGCATCAGGTTTTTCTGCGGAGATTTCAGCATAAAAATTCTGAATTGTAATATTTTTTATACTTCCTTGTTTTTTTGAAGAACGCGCACCAATCCTCAAGTAAATAGCATTTCCTATATTATAAGCCATAAGACTATCTACTAATATATTATCAATTGTTCCTCCATCAGGGGTTGAAATCGTAATTGCTGATTTGTAGGTATCATATACTTTATTCTTAATAATTTTAATATCCTTACAACCTCCAAATGTTTCAGTTCCTAATTTAATACCGTTGGCACTAGAACGCGTAACATTATTATATACCAAAATATTTTCACAAGATTTATTTGTGTCGAGTGATTTAAAACAGATTGCATCACCCGAAGTGTCAAAAAACGAGTTGGTGACTTGCACATTTTTACAATCGATGACATCTAATCCGTCATTATCCAGAAAAGCTTTACTATCGACAGTAATATTATTAATCGTTAAATCATAGCATTGATCGTATATTTGTGTCCATCCGGCAGCATTTTTTAAGGTAATACCTTCAATTTTGATATTCTTGCATTCTTTGAGGTAAATTTCTTTTGGAGCATATTTTCCTGTAAGACTATTATCCAAAGTGTCTTCTAATATTCCTTTATTAATTTGGTCTATGATATTATAAGCAACCTCACTTCCCTGACCATCAATAACACCGTCCCCCATAATTGAAATATTAGTAGCATTTTTTGCAAAAATCATTGAGTTATATGGTTTCTCAATATTATAATCATAAATATTTGTTGAACCAACCAGAATGGCCCCTTCATGTAAAATAATATGTACATTCGATTTTAGTTCGATAGTACCTGTAAGATATCTGCCTACATAAAAGTTGAGGTTTCCACCACCTTCGTTATAAATATAATCGATGGCTTTTTGGATTGATGTAGTGTTTAAGACTGTTCCGTTTGATTTTATTCCAAAAATTGAGGCATTATAATCTTTTGCATAGCCTACACAAAAATAGAATAACGTAAATAATAATAATCTAAATTTCAATTTAATCATGTTCTTAATTCTTTATTGTTTTATGAATATATTGTTACTGGACCAATCAGCCCCATTGATTGTAAAGATTGATTTTTACTTCCAATACAAAGAAATTTTTGTGCTGTCTTATTATCTTTTAGGGTTTTCATGTAGTTACCCATTGAAGTAACTACGTGTATTTCTATTTCTATTTCATTTTTAACTTCTTTGGGTATTCCTGAAAGATCATATATCCGGTCGCCATACCATTTTACTCCTAAAGACTCACCATTAATAAATAGTTCAGATACCCCAAAAACCTTACCCAGGTTCAGATAATGCAACTTTTCTCGGTTATAGATGATGGTTTTCTTATAAATAACAGTCCCCGTAAAGTTCACATAATCTGTGTCTTTAAGGTCTTTTAAAGCATACATTTTAAATGATTGGACAGTATGTTCTCGATTATGTCGGAGTTCAACTTCCCAATCATTATTTATTTCTTCTATATATGAGCCGGTTATAGGTACTGGTTTATAATCCTCACCTTCTTTTTCTTCTCTAAAAATAATGATGCGTGATTCAGCGGGTCCCAGATCTATTTCATAACTGTTATTTGATATGAAAATGCGATAACGGTTACCTGTTTCTAAGTCCCAGATCCAGGGGTACAATCCTTTTGATATTGATTCTGAAAAGCTAACATTGGTCTTATACCTGTTATGTATATGAACATTTTGGAAGAAAAATATCTCACTTCCGTCATCTGTCCGATAACGGGTTTGCATAAAAAACCGATCTGGTTTTTCAATTGCCATATAGTGAGGTAATTTATATTGTTCCAACATTTGCATGTACCATTCCAGAAAACGATTGTCTATTGGTTTTCTAATCAGAAAAAACCTATTATTTTGTTTTTTAAGCTTTGCAACCATATCTGCAACTTCTATATCGAGTTGTTCCCAGTTCTTTAAGCCTAATGATTTTTCAGGATATTTTTCTATACAAAAAATGTGTCCGCCTGTCGAAACAAATTCATATAATTTTTTCATAGTTGATATACCTATACTAGTCACTTCGGGGAGGAAAAGAATTTCATATTTTTTGGCTCCGTAACAAAGCTTTCCTTTATTAATTGTCGACTTATTAATAATAATCTCTGAGATATAATCAGCAGCTCCTCCTGTTTTATTAATTGATTCCCAAATTAATGAAGTATAGGATACATTCAGTTTTCCAGGGAATGGTTCTGTTTGCGCACCTATTTCACTCCACATATCGTAGTTAGGTGGCAATATTGCAATGTCTGTATACATATCAGCATTCTGTAGTAAAGAGGAAAGCCGAGCTTTATATTGATTTAGAAACTTGAAATATGGCCACCAATTGTTGTTCTCGTTGTAATACGAACCATATTGAACCCAACCAGGGAAAGGGACTTCGGGTGGTGAGTAATTAAATCCGTGCCACACTGAATGAGTAATCCCTGACATGATACTCATATCTGATCCGATTTTAAGTTGTTCAAGTGTAATATTAAATACGTTGTAAGTATTGGTCATCTCTTCACAACTTACTACACGTTTTCCCTCAAGGTGTGCAGCCGATGAAACGTATTTATTGATCATTGTATAACCACGTCCCCGACGATAATCATCATCTGACATCTCTTCTCCAACACAATGTTTTAACCAGTTGGTTGTCCACGACTCTCCTTCCGGAATATCATACCCCAGGCTTGATTCTAATGGAAAAAATCCTGAACCATATGATTGAGCCCGGGATTTTACATTTTGCTCTTTACACCACTGTAAATAAGTTTGTGTAAAACGTTCATTAAGTAATTCCGCTTTGGTTAACTCAAAATCAAACCTTACACGTTTGAGAATTTCATCAAGTTCTTGTGTTTTCGTTGCCCCGTAATTGTAATCAACAACACTGCCTAATCTTCCAATTTTATACAGGATAAACGGTAGATATAACATAACATCATACCCTCTTCGTTTTTTAAATTCTTCATTAAAATCTTTCGTCCAGTTACATCCTTCTAGTTCCATTGAATCAGTAAACAGGGTCCGAATATGTTGGGATAAACCTCCATTTTTTTTCTGGATTTTATCAGACATATGATTAAGGTAATTCCAAACAGCTTTTTTATTCATGTGATCCAGAATAGGCCCTGCTGCACCTGGTGCACCGTTTATTACACTGGCAAAAGATTCAACTTTCACCAATGCGTAAAGTACATGTTTTCCTGTTGGTACATTTATATATATAATGTTTTCATTTTTTTTGTCAGAAATATCAATTATCTGATCCAAACTGCTCATAGGATCAGCTACTAGTTTAAGTGACAGAATTTCAAAGGTTCGTCCCGGCGATGTAACAGTTATTTTCGGATCAACTTGATTGAAAATATTATATTGTGAGGTTTCAAAAATTGTTGGCCCTTCGATTTCTTCTGCATAAACTAAGACAATTTGAGCTCTCTCGTCACGAGGAAGAGTTTCTGATCCGAAAGGCCAGCCAGAGCCAACAATGAGATCGCAAGTCATATCAAGTCTTTTAGCTTCATCAAAAGTTATCTGAAGCATTTCAAGCCATTCATCGCTGAGCCATGTCAAAGACTCTATTCCTATATCATCTCCTGTTGAAGGAAACTCTATCGGGTTGATTTCTACCCCTCCGATACCAGCTTCTTTAAGTAAGCGTAACTCACGAATTAGTTCTTTTTTTTCAATTTTGTTACCATTCCACCACCAACGCACAAAAGGATAGTAGCAAGAATCGGGTTCTTTAAATATTGAATATAAATTTCTACTGTTTACATCCATGTTACGAGCAATTGTATTAATCCTCATTGCTTGCAGAGAACCTGAAAAAAGGGCTCCCGTTGATAACATTGTACTTTGTTTAATGAAATTTCTTCGTTTCATATTAATATTTTGTTTGTAGCTAGTTTAATATTTAATCAGCAGTAAAGGACCTATTAATCCTGATGGTTTTAGTTCTGAATCTACATCCAGAAATCGTTCTACAGGAGCCGAAGTCCACAAATTCTTTAACTCTCCAAATTCTTTTAGATCACCTATTACACGGTTGCGAACGGTAGTCCCCAGTGAAATTTCGAGGTGATTGTTTGTTTTTAAAAATTGTTGTATCTGAATTCGATTTCCAGGAAACCAAATTGAGCCCAATGAATGATTATTTAAAATAACTTCGGCTGTTGCATCGAAATTACCCAATGAGAGATAAATTAGGCTTTCACTATCGGGAAAATATTCAGGGATTTTGAAATCAATTTCATAAACAGCATCACCTGAGAAATATTTAATCTTTGAATCATCGTAAGAGGTAAATGATTTTAAATCGTCAATTTCTAAAGTATCAGTTTTAATGGAATTTAATGGATTAAATATTATTCTCCCGCTGATATTGTCTATCTGAACAATTTCAGGCACCTTGCTATTTACCTCAATAATGTCCCCTTCATTTGTTGTTAATCTATACTTCTTTTCTGTAGCTGAAACACAGGAAAATTTTCCATTTGAATTATAGTTTATCATTGGAAAATTTGAAATCTGAGATACATCTTTTGAAGGGAATAATATTTCACCATCCGTTTCAATTTTACAAATATGTTTTGGACTTTCGTAATCTGAAAAAATAAAAAACAAAGACTGTTGCGGTTTAAATTCAATCGGAATCTGAATTTGTCCTGAATCAGAAGCATAAATTGTAAGATTTCTAACTTCGCCTGTCATCGGATCCCAGATAGTTGGAATTCGGTTTCCCGAGACCTTAAAAATACATTCTCTGTAGTAAGCAGAATCTTTCTGATTTACAATAAAAAAAACATCGTTGTATTTCGTATTTTTATGAATATACATAAGGTTTAAAGAATCTGGCTGGTTGCTTGTAAAATCTGGCTTAATATTTTTGTTTTCTATAATATCGAGAAATGATCCTCCCCAAATAATTGTTCCTTTTCCATAATTATTTTTGCCGGATTTGTTGTCAGTGTACTTTAACCAAATTTCATTTGATAGTTTTTCGAATTCTGATGTTTTCTTCATTGTAGCATTTAGCGAAAACATTTGAGTAGGTTTGTCACCATATACCATAGCTCCTTCTTTTAATAAGCGTTGAATCTCACAAAGTGTTTCAAATTCAATTGCGTTATGGTCGGGTAAAACAAGTATTGAAAAGCTTTGATTATCCGAAAAGTACATTTTGTTATTTCTAACTGTAAGTTTCTTTAATACATCATAATTGCAGGGTATCATTTGAAAGTTCGATGGTAAGCTATTAATACTTTTATTTTCGAAAAATTGAGGATACTGATCTCCCAAATAGTAAAGGATATCAGCCGATATATTGCCCTTTTGTAAAATATATTGGATTCTTGATAAGTATTCCAACCAACTTTCTGAATGATTCCACGATGGATAATGTCTGTTAAAATATGAACCATGTTGTCCGAGGCTTAGACCAGGTTTTTTTTCGTTAGGCTGATGGACATAGCTGTGTAGTATCATTTGATTAATCCCTGAACAAAATGCCCTATCTCCAAATAATTTTAAATCAGCAGGAGACTCGCTATAGTGAGCAAATCCGGTGAATGCCTCTGTACCAATTATCGGTTTATTATAAAAATTAGATGTAAATACAGGTAAGTTTTTAATAAGGTCGGCTTTAGGAATATATTTTACTAAGTTTTGTTCATCTACGTCAGCCCAGAATTCGTACATAGGCATATCCATATAATTATTCGTCCTCAACACATCAATCGGAGGGAATGGTCCAGTATCACCGTAAATAACCTCACCATGTAATTCTAAACCATTCCTATGACATAATTCATGAAAGTGCTTATAATAGTTCTGTTCAAACAAATCTGCTATTGTTTTTCGGAAATCATATAGAAATGCATCAGATTGCTTTGTACTTCCAATAGTTTCGCCACATAAAACCGGTATCCATTTTTTTAATTCGTAACCACGCAATTTTTCAAATTCTTCAGGCATAGCTTTTGTCCATGTTTGGTATCCGCGTTCCCAACTATCTATCAAAAGGAACTTAAAAGTGTTCCCAGTGAATACGCCAGCCTCTTCTATTAGTTTTTTTGGAAAGTTTCTAAAATGGAAGTTAACTGCTACTGTATCCATTTTATCGCATTCTAATCCTTTGCCTTCTTCTGTTGCAGGATCATTTTGTGCACCAGTAGTTGTATAGCCAAAACGAATAACTGTCCAATTCTGATCCAGAATATCACATTTTAGAGTTCCATCAGGTAACATTTTATCCGTAATATCAATAATTGATTCTACATCTATTATTTCATCTTCTTCAATATCTGTATTATCGGCATATAATTTATTTATATCTACAATTCTTGCAGAAGCAGTTTTTTCGAGAGTATTTAAAATCGAAGGATTGTAAGCAGGCTCTTCGTTATTGTCTAATAATTGAAGTTCAGCTAATGCTGCGTGATGCCATGGACGTAAGTTATGGATCTTTTTTACTTCTACCTGAAAATATTTTGCTGTCGTAGGTGGAATATTAAAAAGCTCATTTCCATAAAATTTATTGGTGGCAACTTCTGTAATTTTTTTGAAATGAACACCATCATTTGATGCTTTAATTATGTATTCAATGGTTTTTGGTTCTGGGAAATAAAATGTTCCTTTAAAATTTTGTAAAAGAGATATTCTTGTTTTAAGTTCTTTATCACTATTGATAAAATTTAAAATATCACCATTTCTAATCTCAATCATACTTTCAGGATTGCCATCAACCAAAGCTTTCCCATCAATCGTATCATTCACTATTACTTTAGGAACTTCATTTAATATTGTATTTAGGGTACTTTGTTTTTTATATGCAATTACAGCTACATCACGATAAAAATTGGTTTCGCATAAAGGTTGTGGTAGAATTATTTTTTGTTGGTTCGCCTGAATTTTGGTCTTGCTAAAAACAAACTTTTTCATCGACATTTCTGGCGTAATCCAGGGGCCACCGCTTTCGCTCCATCCATCACAGTTATGAACTCCAATTGAAATATCAAGACGATTAGCTTCTTTGAGTGCCCATTTAAACATCTCGTACCATTCATCTGAATCAAAAAGAACTTTTTTGACGTTAATGTTTTGGCCTGATGGCATGCCAATATTTAAGATAGTAGCCTGTACAATCCCACGCTCTTTCATTGATTCAAGATCGCGGGTAATACCTTTACGGGTTATACGTCCATCAATCCAGTGCCACCAGGTATGAACTCTAACTTCTGTTGGAGGACTCCTGAATAGCTCTTTTTCGAAATCGTTTTTTGCTGTTTCTTGAGTACAATTACATAGAAAAAAGATAAAAATTATATACAGAAACAAAATTATTATTCTCACAATTTGAAATATTTAGTTTTATTTTTTTCAAGCTAAAATGTCAAGTCAATACTTATTTCTTTTCAACTATAAATTCACTTTCAGTTAAATCAATCGAAAAGAAATGATTTTCAACCATCATACAAATGGCATGGTACACAGGCAAATGTAACTCTTGAACATATGCAGTGCGTCTTTCAGGAACATTAATAAGCACATCACATAAATCTTTCATTTTGCCTCCTGTTTCTCCAGTAAAACCTATAGTTATTAGTCCTTTTGCTTTGGCTACAGTTATAGCATCAACAACATTTTGTGAATTTCCCGATGTACTTAATCCAATAAGAACATCTCCTTTTTTTCCAAGTCCGATAATCTGTTGAGCAAATATGAGATCTCCATTTATATCATTGATAATAGCAGAAACTAAAGCATTATGTACTGTAAGCGAAACTGCTGGTAATCCTTGTTGTAGATTTTCGGCCAACACACTGCCACGTATAGGCGAATTTTTTTTCAGGTTTTCCTGCAATTTTGACTCCAAAGGACGTTTAGCTTCAAAACTTTTCATTAGTTCGCCTACAATATGGTCAGCATCGGAGGCACTTCCACCATTACCGCAAGTTAAAACTTTGCCTCCCATTTTATAACAATTGATGATAAGTTCGGCTGCAAGGGTTATTTCATTTTCTAAAGAGATTAATTTACTGTTACGATTTAATAATTCTTGAAAAATATTATTGTTCTTCATATCAGATTTAAGACTAATTAAAATTGATTTTCATAAAGTGCAACACAAAGCGCAGCAAAATCACCAATAGATTCACCAAGTTCTGCTGGTTTAATCTCGCAAACTTCAACGGCAGTTGAAATGGCTTCTTCTTTTAAAATACGTTCAACATGTGGTTTAAAAAGTTCGACATTACGTGCATAAATGCTTCCTATTACAATACATTGTGGATTAATAACATCAATTAGAATTGCAAGTCCCTGACCTAGATATTCCGCAGAAATTTTAATGATTTCTGCAGCAGTAGCATCTCCCTTTCGGGCAGCTAAAGCAACATCTTTTGCCGTCAATTCCGTAATCATTTCAATAGTAGGACAAAATCCAACAAACTCGTTGCTTTCTAATTTTTTAGAAATGACAGATTTGGCCAATTGGGCAATTCCACCTCCACTGCAGAAACCTTCGAATGAACCCGCTTTGCCAAATCCAATCGGACCATCTTTGGACAGCCTGATATGTCCAACCTCGCCACCCAAATCATTGGTTCCTGCATAAAGCCGTCCGTTAATTATTAACCCAGATCCCATTCCTGTCCCAAATGTCAGAAATATCATATTATCAGTTCCTTTTCCTGCTCCCATAAGCCATTCTGCCAAAGCACAGGCATTTGCATCGTTTTGTATGGCTGCTGGGACTCCGTATTTTTCTCTAAAAATTTTTACTATTGGGATATTATCCCATCCGGGGAGATTAGGTGGTGAATAAATCACTCCTTTTTTTGAATCAAGGGGACCTCCACAACTGATTCCTATTCCTTTTAGGTTTTCCTTTGGAAATTCTAAAAATAATTCTTCAATATACTGATGAAATTTATTTAATATAGCTTCGTAACCTCTTTTCGTTCGTGTTTCAAATTTTACTTTCCGGTGAATCTGAAAATTTTTATCTCCAATTACTATTGCGCACTTGGTTCCTCCAATATCAAGACCTAAATAATATTCACTAATTTTTTTTTCCATTTTTAATTACTTTAAAGGTTGTTTCAATAACATAATATATTAATCGGTTTTGTTTCTTATATACAGAGAAACCCATAGAATATAAAGCATACAGAATCCAATTACCAAGATGCTTGAAATTGCCCCCAAGGTAGTACTAATAAATCCTGTTAATAGAGGAATAAAAGCTCCGCCTGAAACGGCCATGATCAATAATCCTGAGATTTCGTTTGCCCGGTCGGGCATTTTATTTAATGCGAATGAAAAAATTAACGGGAACATATTCCCTATGCCCAAGCCGGTAATAAATATCGAAACAAATGCAACAATATCAACCGAAGCCAGAAATATTCCAGAAATACCTGAAAGTGAAATCAGTGTGGTAAGTAGAAGAAATAACCGTGGTTTTATCCAGTTTAGAATTATAGCTCCTGCCAAACGGGCAACCGTTTCTCCGGCAAAAAAGAGGCTAATCCCTAAGGCTGCCGTTTCCATTGAGATTTCGAACCTGTCTATAAGAATGTTGGTAATATTTGTATTTATAGCTACTTCAGTACCTACTATTAAAAAAATAGACAGGCTCATAAAAGCTACAAAACGACTTCTTAATAAACCAAAACAGGAAGCAAAAGTTGCCGGTTTACGTTCAGGTTTTGATTCCTGGATAGGAGTTACTCCAAGCCAAATAGCTGCTAGTATCGAGGTCGTCCCATAAACTGCAAAAATCAACTGCCAATCACCATAAGTTATGGCTAGGAATGTTACAATTAACGGGCCGGAGAATGAAATTATAGCTTTTAAAAACTGGGAAATACTCAGGTAACTGGCAAATTTTTCAGAAGGGGAAACATCCTGTAAAAGAGGATTTGCAGAAACCTGAATTACAGTATTTCCTATGCCAAGTAGAATAAACGACGCGAATACCATTTCAAATGAATAATGGATAAATGACAAGCTTAATCCAATTGCCTGCATCATCATCCCAATATTTAACATATTACGTTTTCCATATTTATCCTGTAAAATTCCTACTGGTACTGAAAGGATAAAAAACCACAATAAGACCATCATTGGTAAAAATTGAACAGTGAAATTTGATAATTCAAAATCCAGTTTGATATATCCTGTTGCAATACCAATGATATCAACAAATCCCATAACGATAAATGAAAGAAAAACTGGATACACCTTACTTTTTTGATTTTTATTGTTTTTCATAATTCAAGTTCATCTAAGTTTTTATATGCTGTATAATGATTCTATAAAAAGTTTTATTTTGCCTATTGAATTCATTTTTCTAACTTTTTTAAGTAATGTTATTGTACTTGTGCACCAAAACTGATTAATGCTTCGCCCAATTGGATGCCTAAAATATTTAGCATTTCTTTGGAGTAGACCTTAGTGCCTGATTGTATAAATTGAGGATATTTACGATGTATATAATTATCTAAGTCATAAGTGTAAACATTATTCTTTGCTGCTATTTCTTTGGCTTTTTCATTTAAGCTTGATTGTAGCATAATTAGGTTATTTGAATTTTTAGTATCAGGGAATGGAGGTAGTGTTGCCAAATATAACTTTGCATTTGTTTTTTTGAGCCGCTCAACTATTTTCATTACATTTTCTTGGTATTTATTTATAGGGATTGTTTGCCCTTGTGAATACTCTTCTGTCTCTGCATTTCCAACAGACACAAGAATAATATCCCAGTCTTCTTTTTCAGGAAGATATTGTTCAAGATTATTCAGCATCATATCTGAGGTTCCCAGTTTTTCGGTATTCCATATAACTTCATAATCATTGCCCATTCGATTTTTTATTACAGGAGCCATTTGGTTGATAAGGCCATCACCTAAAATAAGTACTCTTGGAGTAACCTTTATTTTGTCTATTTTTTTCTTGTCTGAAAATATAAATGATCTCAAGGGTTCTTCCGGCATACCTCCATAAATATTTCTTTTAACTGGAGATAATAAATTGGTGCTCTTTTTAAATCGGTCTAATTGCTCTGCCTGTGATTTAAATTGGAAAGTTGTGTTTATGCTTGGTAAAGAATTATTTCCTCCAATAGAACAACCCAAGTTGGTTAATAATTGACTTGTAACTTTGGCTGCTTTTTTATTATCTGGCTCAAATTGTAATTGATTGAACAAGTAGAAACCTTTCCCTTCGCTCAATTTAAATACTACTGGATCACGATTTATAAACCAAAGCGCTCTTCTTATGTCTTTTGCCTGATTAGTATATTCATTTCCGTATTTGGTCCCGAATGATTCCCAATCAATTTGCCAGTTACTAATTAGAATATTATAATTGGGTGAAGCAACTACTGGATCCATTCCTTCTAATTCAATCCCTTTATAAAACATTTGTTTATTGTCCCAGTACAGATCTTTATTTGCCATTCCTGATATCAGAGGATCATAGTTCCATTCAAATGGTTGAGGGATCATTATTTTTTCATGATATTCAACAGGATTCTTAGGACTATCCTTTAGCGTCCAGCAAATAGCAGCTTTTACGCAATGTTTCCTTTCTTTTAAGTAAGGAGCAGTTAACCGGATGTTTTTTCCTGTTATCTGACGATAAACTTCTATTGTCGTGTCATTCATTGCTGTTAACATGATTTTGCCCCCGTTTTCCACAAAACTGCGGATTTTTGCCACATTCGATTTACTATTCAACAGGGTTGCAATGTGCAGGCTGCCACCATCCACAATCAAAGTTCGGTACCCAGACAAATCGGGGATATTATTTTCATCCAGTTTGTCCGCGACTAGACCGGTATTCTGAAGATAAATATTCGCCACTATATTTTCTGCCAAGATTCCGCATTTTGAAGGAGATACTCCCGGTTGATAGTCCATCAAGTACCGGAGCATGGATACTAGCATATAAGTAGATAGTGGTTCTGATAAGAGTTGTGATGTTATATTTAATCCAGAATGAAGCATAATCCCTTTCCCAACAAATTTTTCATAAAGTGCAGCTCCGTCACCATCTTTATTTCCCAGCAAAATGGTACGAAAATTACTCTGTTCAACAGGTAAGTCTAATATTTTAGTGCATGAACCTTCCCGCCAAAAAGAAAAATCCGCCTGGTTTAAACCTTCCAATAATTTATGTATGCCTCCATTTAAAGGGATTTTTGCAGCAGGGAGACTTTCTCCTCTAAGGGTAAAAGTAGTTATGGCAAAAATATCTGAACGAGTTTCATCTCCTGTAAAAGCTAATCCTGCTCCATGTAGTTCTGATAAATCAGGGCTTCCAATTTTTTCTAAGAGAGAGAGTTCTTTTTCATTCTCTTTTACTTGCTTCCAGCTAAGATTTTTGATAACAAATGATAAATTCTCTCTTTTTTGTTTTAGGTCAATAGATACAGTTTGGTCTGAAATATACCATTTTCCTGATTTGTCACAAACGATGAGATGAATGTCTGGGACTGGTCTGTCTTTAACAAGAATTTCGTATTTATGGTCAATTGATAGATTCTGGTAGCTAAAACTAATTTCATTATCATTCACACCTTGTATTATGAAAGGAGTATCTCCCTCATCGAAACGGGCATAAATAAAACAGGGAGAGCCTTCTTGTGAGTTTACAGTAAGTTTTCCATATTGTTCTGTAATTTTATTCATTGTCACGGAACCTTCTGCTTTGCTTACACGCCAACAAAGTCCTGTTGTTGAAGAAATAAAATTTCTATCCTTTGTAAACGATTTTACTTCTGAGCCTTTAAAATTTTCATCAACAATGTCTTTTATAATAGCCTTCTTGCCTTCATTTTCTTTTCCATTATCCAATACAAGTACTTTCCCTCCATTAGTTAAATAGCTGTTTAGCATAGGAGAAGGAATTTCAGAACGACTATTTATTATGATTAAATCATACTTTTTTAATTTTTCTGGTTTGATCTTTTCTATAGAGGAAATACTTAATCCGTTGTTATTGAAAAAGTTGATTAAATCTTTGTTGTTCAATATAGCGATTTTACCTGTGGGTACAGAACCAATGATTTCCTTTAATGTTGGAAATAGTTTTATTGCCAATTTATCTGTAAATATTAGTTCCTGTCCTTTATAGAAATTCCTATTCAAATAAGCAGGAGTGACTTTATGTACTGTTGGGACAGAAAAATTGCAAACTACATCATCACGGATATCGCCGGGCGATAAACTTATTTGCTGAATATTTGTGTTTTGTTCCTTTCCATTCTCAAGTTCAATGCTGCTATGAATAGCATCAGCCGTTCTAAGGGCTTCATAGTACAACTTACCTCTTTTTTGTATGTTAGTACCCCCAAAATAACTTTGAATATCATCTGTATCAAAAAAACGGACTGTTCGAATATGTTTTTCAAAAATGTAGTAGCCTGGATTCGGCTCAAAAACAGGTAGGGTTTTATCCCATACATTTACAGTTGATGCACAGGACTGAATTATCCTTAATTTAGTGCCAAAACCAGTAAGACTATCGTGTTGCAGCCATAAATCACGAAATTTATTTGTTGGTTGCCAGCGCATAAAACAATAGCTAAAATCCCAGGGAACATATGCATTTACACGATGTAATTCACCGTTGATAATTTTTCCATCTACCATTCCTTGTATGTCCGAAAAAATTTGGTCGTATCCATCACGCCACATACCAGTTGCCCAATCCTGGGAACTTGCTTCGTAACCGGCAGTACCGTTATAAAGGGGCCTCTCTTTTTGCCACACGCTACCCAGTTCGTCCCATATCATAGGCTTGTCGGATCCAAATTTCTCCCACTCTTCAAATGCGGTTTCAGGGTTGTAATGATGGCCTAACACATCTCCATGTTGGGATTCCAGGGAAAAGTCACTGGCGAATACAGGACGGGTATTATCTAACGTTTTAACATAATCAATAAGCTCTTTGTGTTCACCACCGCCTTGCCAGCGTAGTTCATTTGATACACTCCATAGGAAAATACTGGGATGGTTGCGTTGACTTTTGACCAAGTTATCAAGGTGCATTTTCCATACAGATTCATTTTCGGGCACAACAAAATGGAATGCTGCTTCCGCTTCTAATAGGAAGCCTACTTCGTCAGCTGCATCGTAAAGAACCTTGTGACGGGGATAAATATGCATCCTGGCAAAATTGATTCCCATTGCTTTTAATTGGAGAAGCCATTCTTTCATGTATTCTTTTGTCCCCTGGAGATCGCCAAGATCATGGCCAGAACTACCATGCAGGTAAAGTTCTTCTCCGTTAAGGTAAATGTGATGTTTGTTTATACTAATTTCCCGGAATCCAAACCTTTGAGTGTTCTTATCAAAAGGGGTACCTTCTTCTGTATAAAGAACTGTATGTAGGTGGTAAAGATACGGATCGTACAAGGTCCATAAATGTGGTTTATCCCAAGGGCTAACCATTCTTTTTTGTACTGTATTATTAGCAGAAATAGTTTCCCAACCTCCGTCAAATTCTTTTACAACTTGGCCTAGACTGTCGGTAATGAAATTACGGACAAATATTTTTACTTCTTTTCCACTTGTATTGTTAATTCTTACAGAAACTTCCAATTGTTTTTCTGTAAGATGGGTATTAATAACTGTAGATAGCGGATCAATATAAATTTCAGGATAAATTTTTAGGTAAGTATCTTCCCGTATTCCTCTATTACCTCTGGATTCACCACTGGAAGTAAGTTCATCTTCACCGCTTACCCTCACGGTAAGGAGATTTTCCTCTCCAACCTTATTTATTGCATCATTTAGTTTAAATTCAAAAGGGAAAAAACCATCATGAAATTCGCCAACCGATTTGTTATTTAATTCAACATAGGTATGAAAACAACTTGAACCACAGTAAAAAGCAGCAACTTTTCCGTTCATATCCTTGGGTAAGGATATTGATTTTTTATAAATACCGCCTTTTTTGTTCCATCTCATGGGATATTTAAATGGATCCCAGATTTCTCGTCCAAAATTAGCGTTCATTAGAACTGAATACAGGCCAGGAACCCTGATTTTTGTCCAGATTGAGTCTACATCACTTTTAAAATCCCATAAGCCATTCAGGCAAATTTCCTGACGAAATTGTTTTTCTGGCAATCCTTTATTTTCCGGTATTTTTTGTGCATAAGTAGTAAATCCACTTACGATTAATAAAAGAGATGCTATTAATAACATATGCCGAATAATAAAAAAAATATGATTTTGTGTCTTCATATCAAGATTTATTTTGGTTAAAAACAATTGTTATTTGTTTATTCTGTTAATTCGTTTTGCATAGAAGGAGGCCAATCACTTTCACTTGTTCCCCAAAATTGGTTAGCTTCAGTTCCCATTTCAAAAATAATCTCGCCACCTTCCATCAGATCTTTATGTTCAAAAAAGACTTTATGATATGGATCTCCATTAAAAGTAACCGACTGGATATAAATATCTTGATCCGATTGTTTAGTTGTTTTAATAATTAGTTTTTTCCCGTTAGGAAGGCTAATAGTTACTTTCTTAAACAAAGGACTTGCAATAATATAATTACCATCTCCTGGGCGAGCAGGGTAAATCCCTAAAGCACTAAAAACATACCATGCAGACATCTGTCCTGTGTCTTCATTACCACAAATACCTTCTGGGGTATTGTCGTAAAGTGTATTTAACACTTGGTTTACATACTTTTGTGTTTTCCAGGGTTGCCCCAAATAGCTGTATAAATAGATATTATGATGACCCGGTTCATTCCCATGTGCATATTGTCCAATAAAACCGGAAATATCTGTTGAAGGAATATCTCCTGTAAGTTGAGAAGATGCCGTAAAATAGCTATCAAGCTTTTTACTCATTTTTTCATTCCCTCCAAATAACTTTGCTAAACCTGCTGCATCATGTGGCACAGAGAATGTCCATTGCCAGGCATTGCCCTCGCAATAATTATCCCTGCGATGACTAGTTGAATATGGATCGAAAGGGCTGCTCCAGGAACCATCAACTTTTTTTCCGCGCATAAACCCTGTTGAGGTGTCAAAAATATTTTTGTAAGAACCAGCTCGTTTTATAAAAAAATTATAATCATCTGTTTTTTTCAACATTTTTGCCATTTGGGCAACTCCCCAATCGTTGTATGCATAATCAAGGGTTCTGGCAACAGCCTCCATTTCAAGATCTGCCGGGATATAGCCATATTTTTTGTAGTTTTTTAAACCGGTGAAGTAACGCATCGAAAAGCCAGTAGTGTCTCGCATAGATGTGGATTTCATTGCTTCAAATACTTTTTCTGCATCGTAATTTCGGATTCCTTTTATATAACAATCTGCTATAAATTGCATAACATGAAGCCCAGTCATCTGGTACGATTCACATCCAAAAGCTGGTAATATAGGTAGTTGTCCGCAATCGTTATAAAATGCGAGACTGGTTTTTACAATATCGTTAGCTACTTCCGGATTGGTAATTGTTAACAATGGATAAGATGCCCTGTATGTATCCCAGAAACCCATATGTCCACCATAATAATTGAATCCTTCTGCTTTATGAATTTTGTAATCTGCACCTCGATAGCTCCCGTCTACATCCATCCATAACATGGGATACATTTTTGTAAAATAGAGAGAACTGTAAAATATCTCTCGTTGTTTTACATTATCAGTTTCTATCTCAATTTTTGATAATTCGCGGTTCCATGCCTTTTTTGCCTGTTCTTTTACCTGTTGGAAATTCCAATCAGGAATTTCTTTCTCAAGGTTTTTTCTGGCTCCTTCTGTCCCTACATTTGATATTCCAACTTTTACATATAAATCTTTTTCTTTTGATAAATCAAATTGTAAAATTGAACGGATATCTGTTCCTTCTGCAAATGTGTTATTCTTGTGTTTTTGCCTGTTTTTAAAAAGTTGAACCGATTTGAATGGCTTTGAAAATACTGCATAAAAATAGGCATGAGCCTCTTTAGCTTGCCCGACAGAAATACGGCATCCTTCAATTGTGTATTCATCTATAATTTTGATATTCGATATCTTAACAGTATCATAATTATCTTCGGGAACAATGGTACATCCTCCTCTTGCTCCATGTTTTAGATCGATAGCAACAAAATTTTTACCCTTTTCTGGAAATATATACTGATGAAAAGCACACCTGGCAGTCGCTGTTAATGATACCTTTATGTTAGGATTGTCGAATTTAATTGTGTAATTGCCAGGAGTCGCCTTTTCATTTTCATGAGTAAAAGGGAAAGAAAAACCATCTGTAGGATATTGTATATCATTATTCCACAATGCGCCAGATATGGGTTGTAATAAAATATCTAAATAATCACTACAGCCACCACCACTTTTATGAAAATGACTAAATCCCTGTATTGTGTTGTCACTGTAATGATAACCAGAACCACCTTCACGGCTGTCAGGACCTACCTGAATCATACCAAACGGAATACCTGAAATAGGAGATATTGCTCCATTAGCTCCCGTTCCTATCATCGGATTGACATATTGTGTATAATCTTTAGTAGTATTTTTATTTGTACAGGATAACAATAAGAAAAGTGATAAAACAAGGATTATTCTTCTCTTTTTTATTGAAAAATATAGATTTCGAATATTGAATTTTTTGTTTCTCATTTTTTTTGTTTATAACGGTAAAGTGTAATTTAATATTCGGGAATGCTCATTCTCATGTGTCTGTTAATGATTATTTGCTCGCGGAGATTTCATATGTTTTTTTATTGGATTCGTAATTTCTCTCCTGCCATTTTTTATATTGTTTTAACAGTTCGTCTACTTTTTCAGGATATTTTAAAGAAAGATTGTTTTTTTCACCAGGATCTTTATTTAAATTAACAAGAAAGAGTGAATCCCCGTAAGTAAATTCTTCACCCATGATCTTTGGGTTTCCTAACAATTTCCAATCTCCTTTTCTTGCAACCCATTGCTCTTGGAATTTCCAACAAAACCCATCGGAATGTCTGCTTTCTAAATTATTATCTTCTAAAAGTGGAACAAGGCTTCGGCCATCCAAATCACTGGTATCCAAATCAATCCCACATAATTCAGCCAAAGTTGGCATCCAATCGCAATTAGATGCCATTTGTTCCCGAGTTTCACCTGCTTTTAGTTTGCCAGGCCAACTTATAGCTGCCGGAACACGAATTCCTCCTTCAAACAAACTGAATTTTGAACCTCTAAGATTACCTGCAGTTCCTCCTCCGCAGTGGGCGCGTTTCTCGGTAGAATAACCGTTATCGCTCTGAAAAATAATAATCGTATTTTCACGTAAACCTTCTTTTTCCAGTTTATTTAATAACTCGCCAATCTTATCGTCCATGGTAGAAATGAATGCTGCATATAAATCGCGTGGGTAAACAACACCTTTATCTTGATAATATTTTAACCATTCGGGAGTTCCTTGATAGGGATAATGAGGCGTGTTCATTGCAAAATATAGGAAAAATGGTTGTTCTTTATTTTTATCGATAAAAGCAGAGGCTTCTTTTACCATTAAATCCGGAAAATACTGTCCAGGGTAAAATACTTCTTTACCATTTCTGTACAAAACATGACGATTAGCCCCGTTCCAATAGAAATAATGTGAATAATTGTCCATACATCCTACCAAATGGCCGAACCAATAATCAAATCCTTGTTCTCCTGGTTGTCGTTCTTTGGTATACCCTAAATGCCATTTTCCTAAGAGTGCTGTATTATATCCGGCATTTTTAAACATTTCAGCCATGGTATATTCTTCTGTGGGCATTCCTGAATGTTCCATATCTCCTGCCCCTTTATCGTTTTCCAACATACCTGTTCGTTGGGGAACCTTTCCTGTCATCAATCCGGCTCGGGATGGACCACATATTGGAGCAGCATAAAAACTAGAAAATTTTATTCCGCTTTGTACAAGTTTGTCCATATTGGGCGTTTCCAAATCTTTTGCCCCATAACAATTCAAATCGATAGCTCCTTGATCATCAGTATAAATTATTATAACATTAGGCCGAATTTTTTTTACATTATTCTTTTTACATGCAGTGTTAATGATTACAAGGAATAAGACTATATAAAAGGATGTTGATTTTGTCAATAAATTCATTTTTCAATAATTATTTTTTTGTTGAATAGACTGGATTTATTTTAGGCATTGATGCATTTGTTTCTTCCAACCAGTTGTCAAGTTTTTTTAAGATTTCATTGGTAATTTCTGGTTTTTTCTCTGCCAAATTTATTTTTTCGGCAATGTCATCTTTCAGATTATAAAGTTCAACTGTACTGTTTTCGTAATATTTTAGCAGTTTCCAGTCACCGCACCTTACCGCAGACACCGGTGTAGTTGTTAAGTAATAATGTGGATAATGCCAAAATAAAGATTCTCTTGGCAAATCTACCTTTGGGTTTTGTAACACGGGCAATAAACTCATACCATCTGTTACAAAAAGTTTTGTGTCAATCCCTGCTATCTCACAAAAAGTTGGAAAAAAATCGTTGCTAATTACCGGGATATTACAGTTTGCCCCCTTGGGTGTTATCCCCGGATAACGGACAATCAATGGGATACGAATTCCTCCCTCATACAACGAACCTTTCCCGGAACGCAAGGGGAAGTTATCCGCTATTTTTTCGCCTTTGTCAGTAAATATAAAGCCTCCGTTATCGGATGTAAAAACAACAATTGTATTATTGTATATTCCTAAATTTTCAATGGCTTTTAAAATTCGCCCTACATTTTGGTCAACTTTATGAACCATTGCCGCATATACAGGATTTAATTTTTTTCCTGTTTTTGAAATTTTATCTTGGTAATATTCTACAATGCTGTTGGGAGCTTCAATCGGGGTATGTACGGCATAGTAGTTTAGATTTAGGAAAAATGGCTTATCTGTAGACACAGCATCTTGTATAATTGATATAGCTTCTTCTGTTAAACGATCAGTCAAATATTCGTTTTCCCTGTTTTTAAAGTAGTTGTTTTTTTCTGAACCCAAACGCCCAAGACCTGGAATATATCTTTGGCCACCGCTAAAAGGACCGGTATAAGGGTAAAAAAAGGTAGCCGGGCATCCCCATGAACCACCACCAATATTAATATCAAATCCTTGTGTCTCAGGATAATATTCTGATTCTCCGAGATGCCATTTTCCTATATGTATAGTATGGTAACCTTGCTTTTTTAATACTTCGGCTATCGTAATTTCATCTAATGGAAGATCGGCAATTGCTTCACCTGGTATTAATTTTTTCCCATTGATAATACCATGTTCACCTCTGGCATTTTCACTCCAAACAGTCATGTGCAAACGGGCTGGGTATTTCCCTGTCATTATAGATGCACGCGTTGGTGTACAAACTGGGGCTGCTGCATAAAAGTCGGTAAACCTAACCGATTCTTTTGCAAATGCATCAATATGTGGTGTTTCGTGTATGGTATTACCATAACAAGCTAAATCGTTCCATCCCATGTCATCAGAATTAATTATAATAATATTGGGATGCGAGCTTATAATATCTTTTTGTGACTGTGGGTTACAAGACGCCAGAAATAATCCTGTAAATAAAGGAATTTTTGTTTTGTTAAAATATTTGTTCATAGTCATATAATTCTAAATACTTTAAGTTTGGTAGTCAATTATCTATCATGCTTTAACATAAAATGTTATATCCTTCAATTTTCTAGTATTTCAACTAACTTTGAACCGAATTCTCTTCCAAGTTCTAATTGGCCATTTGATGAATAATGAGTATTATCATCCCATTTTTCGATATCGTCAGTGCTGATAATATACATGTTATGGAGGTCTTGATTTATTTTTAATTGCGCACTAACAACAGTATCAACTGCCGGATATTTATCTTTGGGAGGACTAATTTTTCCATAAATTATAGGCAAATTCGGACTATTTAAATCATTTCGTAGAGAACTAATTAGTAGTTTAAAATTATTATAATAATCCTTCCCTGCTTCAGGTATTCTTGCATCTCTTTCTCCCTGCATCCATAATAAAGCAACTATTTCATAATTTAAACCAGCTGTCACACTGTCAATTTTGTTTAATAGTTTTTCATACATGTTGCCAAATTCAGGATATCCGGTTATTTCAGCTTTTTCTTTACTGTAGTTTGGAGACCAATCTAACAAAGAAGAACCACCAATTGCATATTTAATCAGGATAAAGTTTTCATTTGGAAAATTATTGTTTAGTTCTTCTGCAACTCCAACTTCAGGACCAAAATTATCGATTGGGTTTATGAAGTTTGGCTCTAGTCCAAAATCAAAGTAGGATATATTTTTAAAGTTCATTTTATTTAGGACTTCAATTTTTCCTTTTCCAACCATATTTGATTGCCCTCCCATTAAAACAATTTTGTATTCTTTTTTATCAGAAATATTGTATGAGTATTTAATTGGCAGTTTTACAGTACAGCTAAATATTACTAAAGATAAACCGAAGAATAATAGCATTTTTTTCATTTCGAATTATTTTAACTTTCGATAGGACTTGATAGATTTATTGATTTCATTTTAATAGTTTATTCTGCCCTATATAAGATCCATTCATTTAAAGTAGGCTCAGCATTCGAATCAATTATTCTTAATCTGAAATACCGGGCTTTTACTGGCTCAATTGACTGTGTGGTTCCTATTCCTGTTGTTGTAATATTTGTAAGAGGGAGCCATTTTTCTTTTTTCTTGTATTGAATTTCAATTTTTTGGGTTTTTAGGTTCCAGGGATGCCAAGGCTCGACCAAAGAAAATGAACCGATTTTAATATTTTCCCCTAAATCAATTTCCACCCATCTCTCTAAGTCACTGTCTTCTGGTTGCCATTTGTTTTTTGGATTGCCATCAACCAAGAAAGCGGCATCTGTATCTTTTTTTGTTGAAGAAGCCAGGACTTTTTTCCCTGCAGAAGGTATAGGGAGTACACGAGGGGTTTCATTTAATTCCAAAACAATCACAGAAGCAATCGGATCCGGAGCAGAACAGTTTAGTTGTATGATATTTTTGTTCTTTGATTTTTTTACTTTGAATGTTTGTTTAGGATTACTTAACAGATATGCCTTTTTAACATTATTTAAAAGAGGAACAGATAGTTTGCCATTTTTAGGCCAATCAAAAACATGAAGGTAAAGTTTGTTTTCTTTTTGGGTACAGCGACCCCACGAAAGATATGGGAATGGGCTTGCTGATGCTCCGTATATCGACTCTCCATTTATTTTCATCCAGTTTCCAACTTCTTGTAAACGCTCAATACTGGGCTGTGGAATCAAACCTTCTGATGTAGGGCCAACGTTTAACAAGTAATTCCCCCCTTTGCTTATAATCTCAATCAGTTTGTGGATAATTGTTTCTGTTGATTTCCAGTTATGATCGGTCGATTTATATCCCCAGCTGTCATTCATGGTCATACAGGTTTCCCAGTTTCTTCCGGGAAAGCCTGTCTCTGGAACAGTTTGTTCGGGAGTATCTATATCTCCCTGGTATCCACCACCTAAACGATTATTAATTATTAGATTAGGATATTGGTTGATGATTGGCAAAAACATTTCTGCACGTTCTTCTGTCATATCTGTAGCTGTATCCCACCACAAAATATCAATCGGCCCATAATTAGAAAGTATCTCTTTTACCTGTGGCACTGCAATATTTTGAAGGTATTCATCCATTGAGCCATCCTGGGCTTTGTCCCAATGCCCACCACTTGCTGCCCCGCCTGGGTGGTTCCAGTCCTGAGCCTGTGAGTAATAAAAGCCTAATTTGATCCCCTCACGGTGGCAAGCTTCTGCTAGAGGTGTTAGCAGATCTTTTCCAAAAGGAGTAGCATCAACAACATCCCAATCTGTTACTTTTGAATCGAATAAAGCAAATCCATCATGATGTTTTGTGGTAATTACGATGTATTTCATTCCAGCTTCTTTTGCTAATTTTACCCAAACTTCCGGATCATATTTTACCGGGTTGAATTGTTTTGCATAAGGTTTGTATTCGGATACAGGAATTTTACCCCGGCTCATAATCCATTCACTAATCCCTTTTATCTCTTTTCCATTGTATGTCCCGGCTGGAACAGAATAAACACCCCAGTGGATAAACATTCCGAATTTAGCTTCTTTCCACCACATCATTTTTTCAATGTTGGGTTGAGAAAATCCTTGAGATAAAAAGGATATACAAACAAAAAGAAGTAGTATTTTTTTCATAGTTTTCTTATATTTAATTCTATTCTGTGTTATTAATCAATCCATATTCATTTTTATCAGCTCTCTTTATTGACCCCAAATAGAAACTTTATCTTTAGGTAAAAGAGATTAATTTCACTGGGCTCAACAATCCCGATGCAGTAAGCTTTGAATTTTTATTATAATGTCTGCATGAGGTGAAAGTAAACCTTCCTGATGAACGATGTTCATTATTTAAAAACCATTTAGGCCAATGGTCAAGGGTTTCCCAGTCCTTCCATTCACTATCAAGAGGCAATTGCTCGTCTCCAATCAAACGGTTAACCCATGTATTTACCACGTCAATTTCAAGTATATTATTGCCCTCACGAATTGCAGATGTAATGTCAACCCTGTAGGGAGGTTTCCAGGCAATTCCACAATCCTCTTCGTTTACCCGGACGCGGGCAATGATTTGTACATTTCCCAAATCCAGAAAAATTGGGGATTCAGGTTTTTGAGTAAACTCAAAATTTTTTCTATATGAAGCAGTACCTGAAAAATATTGTATTTCTGGATTGGGATGTTTGCTCCAATCAATCAAGTCATCAAAAACTACAGGTTCTCTTAACCTACTCCAATTTTGGTCGAACTTCACTAACCAAGAACCTGTAATTGTATATAAATCAATTTGTCTTAGAAAATTTGATTTTACTGTTACTCTATTTATAGATGGGGTTTTTCTAAAAACTACAAACCAACTTTGAAAAGGCTCAAAATCAATTGGAATACTTGTGCAACTTTCTTCTTCATAATATTCTGGAAGATTTTGTATTTTTCCTGTTTCAGGATCCCAAAGTTCAGGAATTTTACTAGAGACACGGAATGTACATGTTACTCTCTCAATTCTTTCATTTTTAGTATTTGCAATAAAAAATATGTCTTCTGTCTGAGTTCTACGGTGAATAAAATTCAGGTTTCTACCTGAAAAATCTGGGGATAATTTATCTTCAGTTAACACCTGGGTAACTGTTTTTCCATATATTATTCGGTGATTGTTATATAAATCATCAGCTATCTTTTTAATTTCCTCATCACCCTCGGGGTAGTCAACCAGACTTGGCGAACCAGTGAATCTTTTTTGTGCGATCACTTTTGCTCCAGCATCAACCAATTCTTTTACTTTTTTCATCATGGATAGAGTAATTCTTTCATCGTCAGGCAGAAGCAAATATCTATAAGTCATTCCTGAAGGTAAGGTTAGCATCCCCTTTTTTACCTGAATTTGTTTTACAATTTCAGTGGAAACGTAATCAAAATCATAGCCCGAAGGGGCTTGAAAATCCATATGAACAACATTTATAGGAGAACCTTCTCCAAACCAATAAAGTATATCAGCAACAAATTCTCCTTTCTGAAGCATCAACTGGCAGCGTGCTAAATAATCATTCCAGGGACGACTGTAAAACCACCATGTATTAAACCGATTGAAGTGCATTCCCCATTTACGGTGTGTTAAGCCAGGAACCATATTTTCATAGGGTTGATGAGCCGATAAATGACCAATCATTTTATTCACTCCTTTACAAAACATCATATCTCCAATTGCTTTAAGAGTAAATGGATGATCTCTCCATCCTCTGTCGCTGGACCAAGCCTCACAACCATTAATTGCCTTCCCATAAGTATGAGCTGCTGATGACATTGCTTTATTACTTAAGTAGAACTTCTTTGTTTTATCTAGTGTTACAGGGATTTCACCTTCTTTGCTTGGGAAGAATTCACTTACAGGAATATCTGCAATTCCTGCATACGCAAGATTGTCTATAGCCATATTTCCATAGGCTTCAATGGAAAGGTTTATGTTATGAGGTTTTAGAAGCTGCTTGAACCGACTGACAAAATTATCAAGTATCATTTCACTTACTGTAAGCCTGAAATCATACATAAATCTTGAACTGAGCTCCGGAGTGTCAATTATGCGGCCACTCAAGACCGGTAACCAGGATATAAGACTATATCCTCTTCGTCTTTTAAACTCTTCAGGAAATTGAGATGTCCAGTTTTGTCCGTGAGCTTCCCAGCTATCTATATGGACAAAAGGAAATGAATTTGCCATAGTTTCACATTCTTCAATAATTTTTTTTGTGAATGCATCATAATGGCTATCAATACCTTTTTTGCTTAGTCTGTCACATTCCAATCCAATAATATCACCAGGACACGGACGGGTTAATTGCAGGTTAGATGCATGACCGAAACGGATTATTTGCCACTTTCCTTTTGGGGCATCCCAGTTAAGCGTGTCATTTCTATCCATAAATTTTGTAATGTCAATCACCTTATCCTTTGATAACAGTGCGTCTTGAAGAGTGGTAATGTCATATGGGTACATTCTAAAACTACTATCATCCCGATCTCGTTTAAGACCTGACTCAAATTCAAGTTGAGGAATACGATAATTAGCAGCTTTTTCATTTTCTTGCAATGGTAAGGCAAGGACCGCAACATCTTTGTAAGAATCGACATTATCTATAAAATTTCTTACCTCGGGATTCATTGGCTCATCAGGCCTAAACCATTCTTTTTCAAACGATTCAAGCTTGGATCTGTCAATTGTTGGTTTTTTAAGTGAAATACTCTTTTTTTTACCCCCATCTATTACAGTCTCAGTCCAAATTAGCTTTTGCATCGAATTCTCAGGTGTTATCCAAGGGCCACCACAACCATACCCAAAATTAAAAGTCATGTTGAATTGTAACTCTAGTCTTTTACTTTCACTAATTGCCCATTGAAAAGCTTCGTGCCATTCCGGGCTATTGGACTTAATAGAGCCTTTGGGAGCCCAGTATGACCCGCTTACTTCCATCCAAATCACACCGCCAACCCCAACTTCTTTCATTGCTTCCAAGTCGGCAGTAATACTTTCTTTGGAGATATTCCCATTTATCCAGAACCAGAATACCCAGGGGTGCGATTCATTTGGAGGAAATTGAAAAGAAGTTTCAAGAGAGGATCGAACCTTTCCACAAGAAAAGGAGAAAGGGATCGTTGTTCCAAATGTTGTCGTTAATACTGTATTTTGTATAAATTTTCTTCGTTTCATTGTTTTATTTATCCTAGCTGGAACAAATCTTTTTTTATAGGTCAACATCTTTTCTTGTACTCATCATTGTTCCTGATATAATTAAAGGTTAAAAAGTTTCTCACTGATTATACCAATTCCATTTTTTTCACCACGAATACTACGGTTCAAAGACAAGAAACAATTAGATAAGATTTTCGAATTTATGGTCGATTTTGATAAAATCAGTTATATTATTTTCTTCCCCGAACTACAGACAAGAATTTAAGCAAGTGCAATTAATACTACAGAAATCGTATTTAAACGATAATCTGTAATATTAAATGTGCACTTGTTGATTGAATTTAGTATCCCTCATTCTGTGTTAACGCTGGATTTGCTGTTAACGCATTGGAAGGGATAGGATAAAGTTCATGGTAAGTTTGGTATCCACTGAAATGGCTCATCACCTCATACAGTTTACCAAAACGTTTTAAATCGAACCAACGGTGACTTTCTAAAACAAGTTCAACACGTCGTTCATGTAACAGTTTTTCCATAAATTCCTCTTGTGTCAAACTTGACAAAGACGACAGCCCGCTCCTTGCTCTTACAGCATTTATACCTTCATAAGCATTTTCTGGACTTCCATCTCTCCTGGCTATTGCTTCTGAATTCATAAGCAAAACATCTGCATATCTTAAGACTGGATAATTGTATTCACCTAGTTCCGCTTGTGGGACTAAATCAATCAAATAGTCTTCAGCAAATTTAAGAAAGTAAGTATAGCCTTCGTTATAATACAATTTTCCATCATATTGAATGGAATCATATACCGTCCATTCTTTCCTTAAATCATTAGCTTCATAAATCGATTCACTGTATAAATCGCGATCAGCATAAAAGACCGATGAACCTGATCCTGAAGTAGGAGCTAGCCATAGGGAAAAAGCACAACGATAATTTGCAGAGTATTGAAGAGCAAACATAATCTCCGAATCAAGGCTACTATTGCCTGGTTTAAACAATTCGTTGTATTCACTAACTAAACTATACCTATCTGAGCTAATAATTTCATCCGTTTTTGAAGCAGCATCACTGTAACTGCCAATAGTGAGGTATACTTTTGCCAATAAAGCTTTGGCAACCCATTTGTTAGCCCTGCCAGTGTCCAGACCATCATCACTTAGGTTTTCTTCTGCTTCTGTTAAATCATCAACAATTTTTGCATATACTTCATCTTCTGACGAACGTGCTTTTTCCAAGCCTTCAAGAGAAGTTGTGGTGTTATCAAAAACAACGATATCTCCAAATAAGCGAACCATATCAAAATATATAGAAGCTCGCAATAATTTAGCTTCTGCAACAATTTCAGAAATAAAAGATTCACTTAAATCTGACTCAGAAACCTTATCAACAACCGCATTCGCCGCATTAATTGCTTCATATGCATATAAATAATAATTTGAAATAACATTATCTCCCGGATCTATAGTTATTGTTGGTGGATTATAAGTTTTTACAAAATAAGTTGGGGCACCACCAACATTATCAGTTCCTATTTCAGTAAAAGCAAATAATCCCTTTGGTCCTTGTAGGTTATATAAGAGGGAATAAACCCCTATGACACCTGCATTTGCCTGACTTTCAGTTTTGTAGAATTGATCTAGTGCTAAGAAATCTTCCGGTACTTCATCCAAATCACAACCGGTGAAAAACGTAAACACCATTAAGATTAAAAGTAGTATGCGGAATTTTATATTATTATTTTTCATTTTATTTCATTAAAATTTATAGAATTATTAAAAACTAATGTTTATTCCGAAAGTATAGCTTTTCATAGTGGGATAAACGGCATAATCCAATCCTAACTTTACATTGTCATTTTGGAATATGGAAGCTTCCGGGTCAAGTCCGGTATATTTCGTTAATGTAAGCAGGTTACGTGCAGAAAAATATACTCTGGCATTTTTAAATAAATCTTGTCTCAATTTATTTAGAGGTAAAGTATAGCCTAGAGTAACAGTGCGAAGTTTAATAAACGAACCGTCTTCAATACGACCTGAGTGCAATTGCCTTGTATAAGAATCATAGCCAACAGCTTGTACGTCCGTATCAGGATTGGTGGAATTTGTCCAAAGATTTCTGTCTAAAGTAATATCATCAGGTTGCCAGCGATTTAATACTTCTTTATTTCCGTTCTGCCGTCCATTCAAAAATTCGAATTCAATTTGAGTTAGGTTTGCAACTTCGTTACCATAGGAATAATCAATATAGAAGCTAAAATCAAAATCTTTATAAGAAAACCTGTTTGTTATACCTCCGGTAAATGAAGGTAACGCATTGCCAATTATAACTCTATCTTCACTGCTAATTAATCCATCATTATTTTGATCTACAAATCGTCTTTGGCCTGGATTCCAGGTAGTTTGCATATTTTCAGCATCAATTTCTTCTTGAGATTGCCATATCCCGTCATTTACATAGCCATAAAAATTACCTATCGGTTCCCCTACTTTTAATAGCAATGAGTTTTGTGTCTTTAACAAATTTAGATCTGGATCTATTGCAATTTCATCTTCTCCCTGAAGTTCAAGAATTTTGTTTCTATTCAGAGCCCAGTTTGCACTTATATCCCATTTTAGTTCTCCCGTTAGAATTGCGGATTGAACTGCAATCTCAATTCCTTTGTTTTCTAGGCTTCCGATATTTTTATATGCACTTGAAAATCCTGATTCATAAGGGACAGGAACATCAAAGAGTAGATCTGTTGTTTTTTTGTAATAAGCATCAAATGTTAAGTTTAACCTGCTATTAAACAATCCTAAATCAACACCAATATTTGTTTGTGCGGTAGTTTCCCATTTCAAATCAGGATTACCTATTTTTTCGGGGATAAAACCAGTTTGTAGACTCCCTCCAATTGCATAGCTTCCGTTGGTTAAAGAGGAAAGTGATTGATAAGTTGGAATATTTTGATTTCCTGATTTTCCCCAACTTAATCTTAATTTTAAATTATGTATTTTGGTATTTTTCAAAAATTCTTCTTCTGAAATCCTCCATCCAAAAGCGGCAGAAGGGAAAAAAGCCCATTTATTATTGGCTCCGAATTTTGATGACCCATCATAACGTCCGGTAATTGTAAACAAGTACTTCTCTTTTAAAGAATAAAAACCCCTGAAAATGCCAGACATTATTGTCCATTCATTTTTATCCGAAGCAATACTTGGGTAATAATCCCCACTTAAATTTCCACTTTGTATATTGTTATAACTTAATTCATCAGTGGCAAATTCAACACTACTGCCATAAAATCCTTCACTTTCAAAAGTTTGATAAGTAGCCCCCGCCAATAGAGTTAAATGGTGAATATCATTGAATTCTTTATCATATGTTAATGTATTTTCATTCAGATATTCAATATTTTGAATGGTTCCAATAGATGCTTTACCGTCTGGTGCCCGGTCTCCATCACGAATAGTAGAAGGCACATAAAGATTTTGTTTATTATAAATAATATTAGTTCCTCCGAGAATCTTTAATCTTAATCCTTCTATAAATTCAAATTCACTGTAAATATTGCCAATTACTCTAGTAGAAATATTTTTACTATCCACTAGTTTTGCATAAGCAACCGGATTATTATAAGCTACATTAGAATTGTTAGCCCCTTCTGCTTCTCCTACCTCATATGTGTTATCATAAATATACTCCCCATCTTCATCGTATACAGGTAAACAAGGGTTCATAAATAATGCACTTGACCATATATTAGATGGAGTTTGAGTAACGGTACCATCTGCACCACCTCCAGAAGGAATTTGATTAGAAAATGAACGGCTGGCTGTTAAACTTTCCCCAAATTTTATCCATTTATTAGCCTGGACATCTAAATTTGACCTAAAAGAGAATCGTTTTAAATAACTATTTATAATAATTCCTTCTTGATTGTAATAATTCCCCGATATTGCATATTGCATTTTTTCTGAGCCACCTGAAACTGATAACTGGTAATTTTGTACAGGAGCTATCCTTAACATTTCATCTTGCCAGTCGGTTCCTCCTGTTTTCTTAAATTCCTCAATTTGTTCATCAGTATACGTAACTGAACTTTGAGTGCTTTTATATACATCATTTCTAAATATAGCATATTCATAAGCATTTAAAAGATCGTATGTTCTAGCTGCTTCCTGAATACCATAGTAGGCTTCGAAATCGATATTACTTGTTCCTTGTTTTCCTCTTTTTGTTGTAATAAGGATTACTCCATTGGCTGCTCTTGAGCCATATATTGCAGTAGCAGACGCATCTTTTAGAATCTCTATACTTACAATATCGCTTGGGTTAATGGTTGAAAGTGCATTTTCAGATGGGATACCAGATAATATACCCGATGAAGCAGATGTGTTTTCATTATAAATAGGAAATCCATCAATTACGTATAGTGGTTCACTCCCTGCGTTAATTGAATTACCGCCCCGAATGCGAATACTGGTTGCTCCTCCCGGTTGACCTGATTGTTGTTGTACTACAACACCTGAAGCTAATCCCTGAAGAGTTTGATCGATAGATGTAACAGACATACTTTTTAATACTTCTTCACGAACAGAAGCTACAGAACCTGTAAGATCTCGTTTTTTTTGCGTGCCATAACCAATTACAATAACCTCTTCTAAAGATTGAATATCCTCAATCAAAGTAAAATTAATTGTTGTTTGATCACCAACTTGGAAATCTTCTGTTAAGTAGCCAACATATGAAAAACTCAAGATGGCATCTTTAGAGCTTACTGAAATAGAATAATCACCATCAAGATTTGTAACAGTTCCATTTATTGTCCCTTTTTCTAAAACGTTGACCCCTGGAAGAGGATTACCTGAAGCATCTGTAACTGTACCTTTTATAAGTATTTCTTGAGAATTAACTTTTGGAACAATAAGAACCAGATTATTATCTAATACTTGGAATGTTAACGATAATTCTTTAAAAAGAGATTGTAGAGTTTCGAGTTCAGATTTGTTTATTATTTTAAAATTAATAGGCTTATTTAAATCAGTTAATTTATCATTATAGAAAAATCGATAGTCACTACTTTCTTCAACCTGATGTAATATTTCTCGTACGGTAGAATTTGTGGCTTCAATAGAGATCTTTTTGTCTTGGGGTAAAACTTTAGCCTGAATTACAAAAAGAAACAAAAAACTAAATAAGAATGTCATTTTCATAATTAGTAGTGTTTTAAACCGTCCCTTCACAAAATTGCAAAGAAATTTATTTACATTTTTTTTCATAAATTTGTATAAATTATGTTAGTAAAATCAGTCAAGGAATTCCGCGAAAAATTGCTGACTGGTTAATAATTAAATTAAAAATGGGGGGTACAACTCCCATTTTTTTTGTTTTGAAAAATTTGAGTTTTGTTTATGTATTTGTCATATATCTAAGATTTTAGTTAATAATTATTAGTTATTCTCAATATGTTTTAGGTATTCAGATTTTCTTTCTGGATCTTCAATAATTTCTACTTTATTACCTGTCATTTCATATTTTATTGGAGCAATAAGTGATAATGCATCCAATACCATCTTTAGTGTTTCATCTCTCAAAGTACCTGAGAATTCAAGATATCCGGTTTCTTTTGTTCGAAAACGAAATGATACATTGTATCTTCTCTCTAAAATTTTAGCCATGTCTTCAATGGTTGTTTCTTTAAAGATCCATTCATTTTCTTTCCATGACGTTGATAATTTAGTATCGATATCATCTTCAATATACAATGATTCCTTTTCAAGCTCCTTAATAATTTGTACTCGCTTTGAGTGTATGGGTAAATATTCAATCTCTTTTTTATCTTGTTTTATGTTTTTTGACTCTGCATATATATAAGCTTTTTGACTCTCCTTAAGAAAAACTTCTTTCATAGAGTTCATATTTAAAGAAATTATACCTTCTACTAATGTTGTCTCAACAATATCCTCTTCCGGGTATGCCTTTACGTTAAATTTAGTACCAAATGCTTTTACCTTTATATCGTTTACATGAACTACAAATGGGTTTGACTTATCGGTGAAAATGTCAAAGAAAGCCTCTCCTTCGAGTGATACTTCCCTGAAATATCCACTAAACACTGACGGATATTTTAACTTGCTACCAGCGTTGAGCCAAACATGACTTCCATCTCCTAATGTAAGTTGAGTTCTAGAACCATATGGAGCAATTACTTCATGGTATACAGCTGTATTATCTATAAATGAGTTTTTTTGTAGAATCTTGTTTGTTAGAAAACCAAATGAAAACGCAATTACAATAATGGCAGCGACTCTAACAATTCTTTCAAAATTAATTTTTAATCTATGGCCAATTCTATCATTCAATTTATTCCAATCAGAATCTGCATTAATATCATATGGATTCTGATCTCCAATTGATCTATTCCAAGCCATTTTTACCTCGAGATAATATAACATATTCTCTTCTGATTCATTTATCCAAATATGAATAAGTTCCTCTTGCTCAGTGTTACATTCACCAGCAATATAATCAATAATCAGATCCTTAATATTATCTTCTATTTGTTTCATATTTTCACTTATTAGACGATTTGAATATTATTTAGTGTGACAGATTTTTTTAAAAATTTTTAAAAAAATCACTTTACATGTATAGTGGCTGGTATACAGATATTTTTGTTTGTAATTTTTTTAGCCAATTTTTAATGCGGTCATAATTTTTTGAAGTGAACGCGACATTTGTTTCCTAATAGTATTCTCTGAAATATTAAGTTCTTTTGATATTTCTTTGTAAGACATACCTTTAAGCCTTTTCATGATGAAGATTATTTTCGCCTGTTTTGGTAAACTATCAATTGCAGTTTTAAGTTTTAGTTCTAATTCTTCTGAAAAATAATCTGGTTGATAGAATGATGCAAATAGAATATTTTCTTGTTCTTCTTGTTTTTTTGAGATAATAACTTCTTTAATGTGTTTTTGTTTAACTTGTTGACGTTTAAGATAGTCTAGGCATTTATTGTGTGTTATTTTATATAAATATCCTCTAAGGGATTGAGAGATGTGAATTATCTTCCGATTGTCCCAAATAAAATAAAAGATATCTTCGGTTAAATCTTTGGCTGTTTCAATATCTGAAACAAGACCGATTGCATAGTTTACTAAAGAGATATAATATGTTTTGAAAATCTTTTCAAATGCTTTTTCATCGCCTTTTTGTAATTGTTTTATTAGGTAGCTTTCATTCTCATACATTCTATTTGCAGTATATTGTAAGAAGGTTGCAAATATATATTTTTTAAGTAAAAATTTTTTTGATATGTTAATTTGACAATTTTCGTATTTGAAAGGGATAAAAATTTTAGCGTGATTTTATGAACTATAAATATTTTGCTACACCTAAAAGAGAAAGACTGCCAGTATACACAACATAATAGAATTGCCCGAATCTCTTGATATAGACATTAATAAAATACTTTTATTAATGAAAACGATGCAACAACTGAGTCATAGCTCTTTTTATGATAATAAGTTTTTAAATTTCAATGGAAATCAAAACAGAGAATCTTCAATAATAGTTTTACAATTGTTAAGAAAAATTTTAAATCGTTTAAATATTCATGTTATTTGTCCGTTATTAAGTTTTTAACTAAACTATTTTTGTCCAAAATTATCAACGATGCGAAAGAATTATATCTTATTAACAGTTTTTATTTTTGTTGTTATAACCATCCAAGCCCAAAAAGATTTTGTGCAGATTGGAAATGCTTCTTTTTATGGTGACGAATTTGAAGGAAAATATACAGCGAGTGGAGAGAAGTATGAGCATAATAAATTAACTGCTGCTCATTTAACTTTACCTTTTGGTACAAAAGTTTTGGTTACAAATTACGAGAACAACAAATCTGTAATGGTAACTGTTAATGACAGAGGTCCTTTTGTACAGGGGCGAATTATTGATCTTTCAAAAAGTGCAGCAGAAGCTATTGACATGATCAATAAAGGAATGGTAAAAGTTCGGGTTGAAGTTGTTAAGGATAATCTGGAAACAAAAACCGTAGAGGTAAAACCCGAAGAAAAACCAATAGTGCAGAATACTGTTAAGCCCGTTGAGAAACCAACAAATACACCTATAAGCAACACAGATTTATTTAAGGTTGATATTGCAAAAATTCCTGCTTCCGGATTTGGTGTTCAAGTTGCAAGTTTTAATGAGTCTTTTAATTTTTTAGGAACAATAAGTGAGATTAAAAAGCAAGTAAATGAACCTGTTTTTATTAACGTGTCAAAACAGAACGATACGATTTTTTATAAAGTTATACTGGGAAGCGTAAGCAACAGAAAGCAAGCAGATTCCTTAAAACAGCGTTTAAATAGCCTTTTCCCCGGATGTTTTGTTGTTGAATTTTAATTTCAACCTCCGCCGGTAGTCCTGAAAGAACCAGATAAGCCAAGTTCTCGGGGAGTTAGGTTCAAAACTAAACAATTCGCATTGTTAACAATCTGGTGGGCATAACTTCCTCCAAATAAACCTAAACCGCTTTCTTTTTCAGCTGTTATGGAGATAAGTTCTGCATTTATACTATTGCTATATTCTACAGTTAAATCAGCAATATTATCTCCACAAAGATCATCTACAACATAGGGTATATGTTTATCATCAAGATAAGTCTTTATCTGTTTGAGGTATGAGTTTAATTTGTTTTTATCCTTTTCATTTTTTCCCGAGCAGATGGTAATTATATGCAATTTAGCACCAAAGTACCTGGCAAGCATTGCAGTATAAGGCACCTTCTGTCTGCTCTCGTGGATTAAATTTACCGGGAGTACAATATTATTAATTTCTTTAGGTACATCTCCTTTTCGAATTGTAACAACAGGTCTTTGAGTAGTTTCTATTATTTTAAATGTATTACTCCCAATAAAAATTTCTTCAAATCCTGAGGCTCCGTGAGTAGAAGTTGCAATAATACTTTCTCTGTATGAATGGGCCTGGTTAACTATTTCTTCATAAATTTTACCTTGCTTAATTATAAACCTGAGTCTTGATTCGTTAGCAAGGGAAGGTGAATACTCTTCAATTATTTGTTCAAATCTTTGGGTAGCATATTTATGTTCTTCTGATAAGGAAGCCGTATAGTCACTACTCTTTTTTTGTACATATACCATTTGGATATTTGAACTTCCATATCTTGAGTATGTGAGTGCAATTTGTAAACCTTTTAAAGAGTTCTCTGAAAAGTCTATAGGTACAATAAAATTTGTTGCCATTCTTAAATTATTTACTTGGAACTAACGAAATCTATTATAGATTTCTTATTAAAATTAAGAAAAACTTAATTAAATCAATACTAATATACGTTCGAGTTATCTTTTTAGTTATAAATCAATTGTAATTTGTTATGTAAATGGACAAATTTTATTCATTGAGTTTAGATTTTTTCTAAAATGAATAAATCGTATTTTAGCTACCGAATTTGACTAAAAATTAAATTGTTATTTAAATATACATAAGAAATGAATTTAAGTAGTGATAACCGCATAGTAATGACTCTTGATGCAGGAGGGACTAATTTTGTGTTTTCTGCTATAAAAGGAGGAGAAGAAATTGTTGAACCAGTTAGGTTTCCTTCAAATGCAGGGAATTTAGATCTATGCCTCCAAACAATTATTGAAGGTTTTCAAGAAGTGAAGAATAAATTAAGTGGAGAACCTTGTGCCATAAGTTTTGCATTTCCTGGCCCGGCAGATTACCCTGCTGGAATAATCGGTGATTTGGGTAATTTACCAGCGTTTAGGGGAGGAGTTGCTTTAGGGCCTATGTTGCAGGAAAAATTTGGAATCCCGGTATACCTAAATAACGATGGGGATCTTTTTGCTTATGGTGAAGCAATATCGGGTTTGTTACCAGAGATAAATCAGAAATTAAAAGAAGCTGGAAGCCCTAAACAATATAAAAATCTGTTTGGGATTACTCTTGGAACTGGTTTTGGCGGAGGAATAGTAAGAAATAATGAGTTATTTATCGGTGATAATTCTGCGGCAGGAGAAATATGGGTAACAAGAAATAAAATCTATCCAAATGTGTTTTCAGAAGAAAGCGTTAGTATTCGCGCTGTGCAAAGAGAGTATTGCGAGTTTGCTAAATTAAAATTTGCGGATTTAACTCCGAAAGATATCTTCGATATTGCTACCGGTGAGAAAGAAGGAAACCAGGAAGCTGCAAAAAAATCTTTTGAAAGATTGGGAGAAGCAGTAGGTGATGCCCTCGCAAATGCACTAACTCTTGTTGATGGATTGGTTGTTATTGGAGGTGGGTTAACCGGTGCAAGCGAACTTTTTTTGCCAAAAGTAATCAAAGAGATGAATGGTGGTATTGAATCATATGATGGAGATATTATTTCCCGGATGGAAGTTAAAGCTTTTAATCTGGAAGATGAATCACAACTTGGTAAATTTTTACAAGGAGAAGCAAAAGAAATTATTATTCCAGGAACAGATAAAAAAATGATGTATGATCCAATGAAAAGAATAGGTGTTGGATTATCCCGCTTAGGTACAAGCAAAGCAGTATCAATAGGTGCTTATGCCTATGCATTAAAAATGTTGGATACGAAAGCTTAAGTAAATCAAAAATTAAACTTTAATACAGATGAAAGAAGTTGTAATTGGGATTGATATCGGAGGCACGTATACAAAGTATGGTGTGGTAGATCGCAATGGTGTATGTTTGGCCGAAAGCTATACCAGTACAGATAGGTATAATGATATTAATACATATTTAGACAATCTAAATATGGAGATAAAAAACACATTGGCCGATGTTTCTGAAAAGGTTGACATTAAAGGGATTGGTATTGGCGCACCAAATGGTAATTATTATCGTGGAACAATTGAGCAAGCCCCAAACTTAAAATGGAAAGGGATTGTCCCTTTCGTTGAACTCTTAAAAGGATACTTTGATAAACCAATTGTATTAACAAACGATGCAAATGCTGCAGCTTTAGGTGAAATGATTTATGGTGGCGCAAAAAACATGAAGAATTTTATCGTGATCACCTTAGGTACCGGACTTGGTAGCGGAATTGTTGTAAATGGTGAATTGGTTTATGGTAACGATGGGTTTGCAGGAGAGTTAGGACATGTTACCGTTATTCCCGAGGGGCGGATGTGTTCTACCGGACGAAGAGGAAGTTTAGAAACATATGTCTCAGCAACAGGAATCAAAAGAACTGTTTTTTCACTACTGGCAGATTCTGTTGAAGACAGCGAATTCAGGGATATTACATATAATCAGTTAACATCTGCTATGATTACAGATGCAGCTAAAAAAGGGGATAAAATAGCGATTGAGGCATTTGAGTATACCGGAAAAATATTAGGCCGGGCACTGTCTGACACAGTAGAACATCTTAGCCCCGAGGCAATATTTTTATTTGGAGGATTATCAAAAGCAGGGGACTTTATTTTTAAGCCTACTAAAAAATACCTGGAGGAAAATTTACTTGCTATTTTCAGAAATAAAGTAAAGATTTTACCTTCTCAAATACAGGAATCAACAGCTGCTGTTTTGGGTGCTAGTGCTTTAGCCTGGAAGGAATTAGAAAAACAATAATCAAAAAAAATTAAAGAGGGGTTAGAAAATATTTTTAAGCCCTCTTTTTTGTATTATAAACTTGAGCTGATTTGAGTTACTGTAGATTTATAATAACTCCAAAATATACTTCGGTAAGTTTTGTTCTATTTGCTCTCGTTCAGAAATAAAAAACATCTTTGCCAATGTCAGCTTTAAGATGATTTTTTTAATAGCTTTTTCATCATTCTGATACATTGAAAGGACTTTTAGGTATTCTTCGGCCTGGACAATATTTTCCTTTTCAAGAAAATAATAGAAGTATGCGAGATGAAATAATCTTGCTTCTGTAAGGTTAACAGATTTTTTTTCTTTTACATAATCTTTTAAAGTATAAGAATGGTTAAATAACTCTAATACCTTATCATATTCATTTTTCGCAAGGAAATAATCCAATGCTATTGACCGGGTTGAGAAATCTTCTGGATATCGGGTTAAAGAATCCTGGATAAGTTGCTCAAACTTTTCAGTGTCGTTAAGTTCATTATAGCATTTTAGCAATAAAGCTGCAAACTCAGGAATATCTTTGTGAGAATTGTAATATTCTTCTATTTCAGGAATATACTTTTTAACCTTCCTGGTTTTTTGGTCATTAATTGCATCATAAAATTCAAAGTATTTATCTTTTGTGTCAGGGTCTTTTAATTTTATAAGGCCTTCTTCTTTTGTTACCTGAAATCCTAGTAAGTCGTTTATGTAATAGGTAAGTTTATTTTTCTCCTGGAGTTCTTTGTTCTTAATAAGTTTTTTGTTAAATGAATTTTTTACAAAATCAATAAAATAGCCTTCACTAAAATTATCTTTTGGAGAGTTTTTAAGGAAGTTGTCTAAGGAAATATTCGAATCTTCAAACATTGCATTTTCGGGATCCGAATGCATAGAACTTTGAGATATATTAAAAAGGTAATAATTACCTTCTCCAGCATTTTTTCTTAGCGTATTTATATCGTTCTCGGAACTATTATCCTGTAACAATAAAATTGTTGGCTTTCCTTTGTATCCGAAATTAATATCCATTAATGGAATGTCTTCATTATCTTCTTCCAGGATATATTCCGTGATGGCGAAATTTTTTTCTGGATAAAATCCAAATTGTTCGGCATATTCAATAGAGCCATAAATAATATTGTGTGCCAACTGGTAACTACAAGGTATTAAACTAACGTTTTTGTTCATTCTTTGTAACATGGCTTCGTAATTCTGCTGAGAAATATTGAAACTATAAAAAGTGTCACGAAGTCCAGTACAATATAAATCAGTCAAGAAAACTCCATATGTGATATTCCCATTGGCGTGTTTTCGTGAGATGATAACCTCAGCCATCTTAAGTTTGTGCCAGTTGTTGGATATTAAACATTCATTAATGGGTAATTTTCTAGCTCTTTCTTTAATTGCCTTTTCAGGAGTATCAAATGAATGTACTATTTTTTTAACCTTCTTTTTAGCCATAAGATAAATTAAATAATCAAACGTTAACCATTAATCAAGCTTAAGTACTGCAAGGAATGCAGATTGAGGGACTTCTACATTTCCAACCTGGCGCATTCTCTTTTTTCCTTTTTTTTGTTTTTCGATAAGTTTACGTTTCCTGGTAATATCACCACCATAACATTTAGCAGTAACATCTTTTCTATAGGCTTTAATTGTTTCTCGTGCAATTATTTTTGAGCCAATGGCTGCTTGTATTGCAATATCAAATTGTTGTCTAGGAATTAATTCTTTTAGTTTCTCACACATTTTTCTGCCAAATGAGTAGGCATTATCAACATGGATTAGGCAAGATAATGCATCAACCATCTCGCTATTTAAGAGCACATCAAGTCTAACCAGCTTAGCTTTTTGATATCCTGATTGGTGATAATCAAAAGATGCATATCCTTTTGAGATACTTTTAAGTTTGTCATAAAAGTCAAAAACGATTTCAGAGAGAGGAAGTTCAAAAGTTAATTCAACCCTATCACTTGTTAAATAAACCTGATTCTTAAGCGTCCCTCTTTTTTCAATACAAAGGGTCATTATCTGACCAATATATTCAGATTTAGAGATAATCTGTGAAATGATTACAGGTTCTTCAATATAATCGATATAGTTAGGTGCTGGAAGACCGGAAGGATTATGAACTTCTATAATTTCATCTTTTGTTGTATAAACATTGTATGAAACGTTAGGGACTGTTGTAATTACGTCCATATTGTATTCACGGTCAAGTCTCTCCTGGATAATTTCCATGTGCAAAAGGCCAAGAAATCCTGCCCTGAAACCAAAACCTAGCGCAGCTGATGATTCTGGCTCAAAAGTAAGGGAAGCATCATTAAGTTGAAGTTTTTCAAGCGAAGCTCTTAGTTCTTCGTAATCGTCAGCATCAACTGGGTAGATGCCGGCAAAAACCATTGGTTTTACATCTTCGAAACCAGAAATTGCTTTTTCGCATTGTCTTTTAACATGCGTAATTGTATCCCCAACTTTAACCTCCCGTGCAGTTTTGATACCCGATATGATGTATCCAACATCACCTGTTTTAACTACATCTTTGGGCGACAGTTTTAATTGAAGGACGCCTATTTCATCGGCTTCGTATTCTTTTTTTGTGTTGAAAAATTTGACAAGGTCATTTTTTTTAATTTCTCCATTTACAACTTTGAAATAGGCAATAATACCCCTGAATGAGTTAAAAACAGAATCGAAGATCAGTGCTTGCAACGGAGCTTTGGGATCACCTTTTGGTGGCGGTATTTTTTCTACAATATCTGCGAGAATTCTCTCAACACCCAAACCTGTTTTGCCACTTGCTTCAATAATATCATCGCGGTTGCAACCAATTAAATCTACAATTTGATCTTTTACCTCCTCCGGCATGGCACTTTGCATATCCATTTTATTCAATACAGGAATAATTTCCAAATCGTGATCGATTGCCTGGTAAAGATTAGATATTGTTTGGGCCTGAATCCCCTGAGTGGCATCAACTATTAGTAATGCTCCCTCACATGCAGCAATTGAGCGTGATACCTCATATGAGAAATCAACATGCCCAGGGGTATCAATTAGGTTTAATGTATATTTTTCACCTTCATGTTCATAAGTCATCTGGATGGCGTGACTTTTAATGGTTATCCCTCTTTCCCTCTCCAGATCCATATTATCAAGCACCTGATCCTGAAACTCTCTTTCATTGACTGTATTTGTAGATATCAGTAGCCTGTCAGCCAATGTACTTTTTCCATGGTCAATGTGCGCTATAATACAAAAATTACGTATGTGCTCCATTAAAGCTATCCTTAAAATTTAGGAGTACAAAGATATTTATTTAACCCAAACTGCTGAAAATAAAAATAACAATGGAATTTGATTTCTTCTATTTTATTTAAAATCTGAAAAACCACCGCCTTAGGCGGTGGTCATGTAAGTTAGGCTTAGCCATATAGCTTTGCCCATAATATAAACTTAAAAAAGTAAAATTATGGGTAAATTTCGAAAACTAACACATGTTTTTTACAAATGCGAATACCATATTGTTTTTACGCCGAAGTATCGTTTTCAGGTATTAGAAGGTATGATCAAATCATTGCTTGAACACGATATTCTCGCAATTTGTCAATGGAAAGAGGTCATAGTTGATGAACTGAGTGTGCAAAAAGATCATGTGCACATGTTATGTTCAGTGCCGCCAAAAATATCCATTTCCGATTTCATGGGCATCTTAAAAGGTAAAACAGCCATACGACTTTTCAAGACATATCCGAGTTTGAAGTCTAAGCCGTATTGGGGAAATCATTTTTGGTCAAGAGGATACTTCATTTGTACAGTTGGTCTTGATGAAGAAATGATTCGCAAATATGTAAAGTATCAACAGCACGAAGACAAAAAGAACAGAGAACGTTAGCCTATCCCTCTTTTAGAGGGTGCTGTAATTGAAGCCACCGTCTTTGACGGTGGTCATTCACTTTAAGACTCTTTTATACCGGCACTTCCCTAAACCTTATTCTGATTTTATATAGTCTTAAATCCTCAGAGGAAGAAGATGATTTGAGGTAAGAAAAATAGTTTGTTTGTTACGTAGGGTATTTGATTTGATAACTATCAATATGTATATGTAATGTGCTAACAACTATATTTTTAACATAATTTTTACGTTATTTTTTCAAACTAAATTTTTCAGGATTTGTTTCATATTCGTAACTTTATATGTAGAGGAAGAAAGGGGGCTACCATGAAAAAGTGGGTGTGTTTGGTTTTATTGTTAGTCTTTCTGTTCAGCTTAAAAGCGTTTTCAGGTAAAGTTTATAAGTGGGGTAAAGTGAGCAAAAACGATCTTGCTCTCGAAAATTGCACTTTCGACTCAACGGCTTCTGCTGCAATTTTGTATGATTATGGAAAATTAAATTACCGATATAACAATGTATCTGATTTGTACAGGCATAGAAAACTTAAAGTGTTAAACCAAAATGGTAATAAATATGCCAATGTTGTAATACGCTATTATTCAAACAACAATATTGAGTACATAAAAAATATTAAAGCCCATACCATAAATGTTTCAGATAATGGAAATTTAATAAAAACCAAAATAGAGCCTAAAGATATTTACCTGGTAAGGATTGATGAATATTGGAGTGAGGTACGGTTTTCTTTTCCTGATGTTAAGGTAGGTTCAATTTTAGAATATCAGTACATTAAAGTTTTTAATGAATTTATTCCAAATTTTGAATGGAGTTTTCAGTCGTCAGAGCTTCCAACGATGGTGAGCGAGTATGAGGTGGATATAGATAAACATCTTGATGTGAAAACTTTTTATAATAGTCCCAGGTTACTAAAAAATTTTGGATATGAAAAGCGGGATCATTGGGAACTCTATGATTTGCCGGCCATAAAAAATGAACCCTTCTTCTATACAACAAATGACTATATTGAAAGGATACAAGTGCAGTTAGTTGGGGTATATGACTTAAATGAATCGAGGACTTATTATACAAATTTTCTAAATACATGGGGAGACTTGGCAGTTAGCGTTTTAGGTTCCCCGGCTTGGTCTACATTTGTTTCTACTTCATCATTTTTTGTTGATGATATTCTCAAAGAATTAATTAAAGAATTAGATTCGGAGGAGGAAAAATTAAGGGAAATATATTACTATGTCTTGAATGAATTTACTTGGGACGGACAGACTTCTATATTCCCAAATTCTTCCTTAAATGCATTTACTGAAATAAAAAAGGGAAACAGTGCAGAAATAAATTTGCTCTTAAACCTGTTGCTCAATGAAGCGGGGTTAAATTCTAATCCAGTTTTGATAAGCACAAAAGAAAATGGAACTGTTTCGCAATATCCTGTTATTACTGAGTTTAACCAGGTAATTGTGCATGTTGTTATCGATGGGCAAGAAATTTTATTAAATGCAACAGATGATTTTAGACCATATTTTTTGTTAGCAAAAACAGAACTTAATGATAGGGGTTTGTTGCTCGAAAAAGATAATTTAAGGTGGATTTCATTAAATCTTGACAGATATTCGGTCCTGTTTTTATATGGTGATGTCTATTATTCTGATTCGTTAATTAACTATGAGCTTAATTATGCATTCTCTGGTTATTATGCCCTGGAAAACAGAAAATTGATTAACAGTCAAAATAGCCTTGAAGAATATGTAGTAAAATATTTGTTGCCCCAGGGTTTATATGTAAATGTTGACAGTGTTTCCTATAAAAACATTTTAAATATTGAAGGGAACCTCGAAATCAAATGTTATCTTTCAGAGAAGAATGATACATCCTATTCATTTTCATATATTAAGCCTGTTATTTATAACACGATAAAAGAAAATCCATTTAAAGATCCTCAACGGGAATATCCAGTTGATTTTCTTTATCCTTTTAGGGAAATATCTATTTATACCATACATTATCCTAATGAAACTGAGGTGCTTGAAATTCCTGGATCTGCAGAAGTCCGTTTTGCAGGGGATCATGCTGTTTATAAGTATATTTCTACAGAATTAGAGAACAACAAGGTTTATATCCGAAGTGAGTTGTTGTTTAATTCAACATATTATGCTACAGAATATTATCCTTTTCTACAGGAGTTTTTCTCTAAAATGCTGGCAAAAAATCAGGAGAATATTACACTTCTATTTAAGTAGTATAATTAATACAATATTATGTGTTAACGTTAAAGACACATCAATATTTGTATATATTTACAGTAATTATATTTTGAAAACCAACTTATATGAAAAGGCTTATTTCCTACTTATTTTCTATGCAGTTTACCGCTGTTTTGTTTATTGTTTTCGGAGTTTCAATGGCCCTGGCAACATTTATTGAAAATGATTATGGAACTGTATCTGCAAGGGCCTTAGTTTATGATGCTGCCTGGTTTGAAGCAATACTTGCCTTAGGAATGATAAATATTGGCGGAAACATTTTAATTCAAAAATTATATCGAAGAGAAAAATTAACTATGTTTCTATTTCACCTGTCCTTTGTTCTGATAATACTTGGTGCTGGCATTACACGATATATTGGGTATGAAGGGACAATGCATATTCGTGAGGGGGAAACTTCAAATACAATAATTTCTGAGAAAACATATATTCTGGCAGAAGCTATTTCTGGAAATAAAACTCAAACATTCGAAAAAAGAGTAACATTTACTCCTGTTACATCCAATAAATTCAAAAAAGAAATTTATATCAATGATAAAAAGATCAAACTTGAAACGGAAGAATATATTCAAAATGCAGTTGAATCAATAGAACCGGCTCCCTACGATGGTGTACCTGTAATTGAATTGATTTTTGCAGGCATGAATGGAAGGGAATCTGTAATAATGAAAAGTGGTGATAAAAGACTGGTGCAGGGATATGTTCTTAGTTTTAATGATACAACCGTTACAGATGCTATTCAGATTACAATGGAGGGAATCGATCTTTATATTAAATCGAAATTTGAAATTGGAGTAATGAGTATGGCTGAGCAAACTAATTTAGTTTTAGGCCCTGATACGTTGCATCCGCTAGAAATCCGAAAGCTATATAATATTGATGGGAACCAATTGGTTTTAAGAGATTATTATGATAAAGGGCATGTAACAGCCAAGATGGTAACAGACGCGGGAGAAAATGTTTTTTATGATGCAATCTCTTTGGATATTACATCTGGGGAAATAACAAAAAATATCCTTTTATGGGGAAAGAACGGGTATGAAGGGCAAAAGGTAAATACAACTATTGATGGGGTGGAACTAAGTCTGTCCTATGGTGCAAAACAAATAAAAACATCATTCTCGATTCAGCTTTTAGATTTTATTTTAAATAGATATCCGGGGTCTAATAGTCCTTCATGGTTCGAAAGTGAGGTAGTTCTTATTGATAAAGAAAAAGGAATAGAAGAAAACAGGCGGATCTTTATGAATAACGTATTAAAACACAGAAGCTTTAGATTTTATCAGTCATCGTATGATTCTGATGAAGGAGGGACAATTTTATCTGTTAATCATGATTTTGTTGGAACCTGGGTAACATATATTGGTTATATCTTAATGGGATTAGGTATGTTTTTTAGTGTTTTTAATAAGAATAGCCGATTTGTTAAATTAAGCAAGTTATCAGAAGAACTTAGAAACACCCGAAAAGTAACTGCAATTACTTTGTTGGCTTTACTTTCAATACTTCCAACATTTTCGCAAGGTATATCAATTGATAAAAGGGCCATAATTGATTCAAAACATGCTGAGGCATTCGGAAAAGTTCTAATTCAGGATAACGGAGGACGCATAAAACCAATAAATACTATGTCATCCGAAATTCTAAGAAAAGTTGCCCGTAAAACATCAATCCAGGGATTATCCAGCGATCAGGTATTTCTTGGGATGTTATCTAATCCTTCTTATTGGCAAACTGTCCCTATGATTAGGGTATCAAACGATGAACTTCAGGATTTTCTGCGCATTAACTCAAAATACGCTTCATTTGAAGATTTTATCAGTAAAGAAACAGGCTATATTTTAAATGATCTGGTTGACGAAGTATACAAGAAAAAACCTGCTTACAGAAATAAATTTGACACTGAGCTTATTAAGGTGGATGAAAGGGTGAATGTTTGCTATATGGCTTATACAGCAGGACTTTTAAAGATATTTCCTAAAGCAGATGATATAAATCAGACCTGGTATACCCCATTGAATGCAGCCTCTGCTTTTACAGGTGCAGATACAATTTTTGTAGACAAAATAATACCACTTTATTTTGAAACCTTAAATAGAGCAATTGAAACAGGAGATTATACGCAGGCCGATGAAATATTAAATTCGATTATTGTATATCAACAAAAAAATGGAAGTGACATTCTTCCTTCAGGGTCAAAAATAAAGCTTGAAACTTTTTACAATAATTCCAGTTTATTCGAACGTTTATCATCGATTTATGGGCTAATTGGATTTATATTATTAATCCTTCATTTCATAAATATTTTTGTTCCTAACTTAAAACTTGATAAGGTTATAGGTATTTCCTCATGGTTAATAATTATAGCATTTGTTCTTCATACAATGGGTTTAGGGATACGTTGGTATATATCTGGTCACGCACCCTGGAGTAACGGTTATGAAGCATTGGTTTTTATTGGTTGGGCCACTATTTTGGCGGGATTGGTATTCTCACGGAATGTTAAGATAACCTTATCTGTAACTGCAATACTTGTATTTGTTATTCTTCATGTAGCTCATTTAAGCTGGATGGATCCCCAGATTACAAACCTTGTTCCAGTATTGAAATCGTATTGGTTAGTAATCCATGTTGCAGTTATTACGGCGAGTTATGGTTTTTTAGCATTAGGTTCTTTACTTGCTGCCGTTAACCTTATAATTATGTTTTTGAAATCAGAGAAAAATACCAAACGGCTTGATCTTGTGATACAAGAACTTAGCAATGTAATAGAAAAAACATTAATTGTTGGTTTGTACATGCTTACAATCGGGACTTTCCTTGGAGGAGTATGGGCTAATGAATCCTGGGGACGATATTGGGGTTGGGATCCAAAAGAAACCTGGGCCTTAATTACAGTTATTGTTTATGCATTTATTGCCCATATGCGGGTGATACCCGGATTTCGTGGCGTTTTTGCATTTAACTTTATGTCACTTATAGGTTATAGTTCAGTTATCATGACTTATTTTGGAGTGAACTATTACCTATCTGGATTGCATTCATATGCAGCTGGAGATCCTTTACCAGTTCCGGGTTTTGTGTATTATACAGTAAGTATAATTGCCGTAATATCTGTTCTTGCTTATATTAATCAGAAGCGGACGGAGAAGGTTTATTTAAAAGATTCATAAGAAATATTAACATTAAAAATATAGTAAGATAGGGATTAGAACGGGTTGTTTCATTTTGAAATATGTAACGTTCGTTCATAAATCCTTGATTAGTATGGAGCTGTTAGGAAATTTGAATAATATTTAAACAGCTGTATTTTAGTTTATTAAAACGAATTCGAAAAAAAAACAGTTTTTCATTCGTTAAAAAAAGTTTTTTACAACTAAAAAATACACTAAATTGGATGGCAACTAATGAAAGAATCTTTTTAAAAGAAAATTACTAACTCCTTAATTAAATATATTCATGAATACAAAAAAAATAAATGAGGAACAATCCAATGGTAAATCTGTTTCAAGAAGAAATTTCTTGAAAACAACTACTGCTGCTTCTGCAGCTTTTTCTATTATTCCTAGTGCTGCAATGGGTAAAACACTTGGGCATACAGCTCCGAGTGATACACTAAATGTTGCTTTGGTTGGTGCTGGTAGTCAGGGTGGTGGAGATATCCTTAATATCTGTAAGCCTACTGGTGGTTCTGTATCAAATGCAAAAGGCACTGAGAAATTAGTTGCTGTTTGTGATGTTGACTGGAACTACAGTAGAGTCCAAGCTACATTTAACAACTATCCAGATGCGAAAAAATACAAAGACTGGAGAGTTTTATATGATGAGATGGGCAAAGATATTGATGCTGTTGTTGTTGCTACAGCTGACCATAGCCATGCCAATCCTACTGCTACAGCAATTACAATGGGAAAACATGTATATTGTGAAAAACCATTAACGCATACAATATACGAGTCTCGTTTACTTACAAAACTTACAAAGAAGCATGGTGTTGCCACTCAGATGGGTAACCAAGGTGCTTCAAGTGGTGGAGTAAACCAAGCTTGTGCATGGGCATGGGCTGGAGAAATAGGAGAGGTAAAAAAAGTTGACGTATGGTCTGCTCGTCCTATTTGGCCTCAAGGTCTTGATACACCTACTGAAAAGCAAAAAGTGCCCAAAGGGTTAGATTGGAATTTATGGATTGCACATATGCCATACCGTGATTATCATAGTGCTTACACTCCTTGGAACTTCCGCGGATGGTGGGATTTTGGTACTGGTGCTTTTGGTGATATGGCTTGCCACAATATGCATCCCGTATTTAAAGTGTTAAAACTTGAAAATACATACCCAACTAAAGTTCAGGGAATGTCAACTCAATTAAAAAAGGATTCTTGCCCTCACGCTCAAACTGTAAAAATGACTTTCCCAGCACGTCCAAACCTTCCATTTATGGCTATGCCTGAGGTAGAAGTTACCTGGCATGATGGTGGTATGCTTGCTATGATTCCTGATTCACTTCCTGAAGGAAAACAATGGCAAGGTGAAGGTTGTGCTATCTACGGAACAAAAGATACATTAATATTAGGAAGCCATGGTTCTGATCCATATTTACTTTCTGGTCGTAAGCCTAGTTCTCCTAAGGTATTAAGAGACATTCCTAATAACGATCATTATCTGGATTGGGTTGCTGCATGTAAAAATCCTGATCTTCGCGATAAAACTGCATCTCACTTTGGTGAAGCAGGCCCATTCAACGAAATGGTATTAATGGGTGTTCTTGCAGTTCGTCTTCAAAATCTTAATAAAATTTTGGAATGGGATGGTGAAAATATGGAGTTCACTAACATTGCAGATGATGAGAAAGTATTAATTGTAGATTCTCAATTTGACTTTGCAAAAATGATGGCCTTTGCAGAAAGAGCTGCCGGTAATGCTAATGCCGGTGGTCCTGGTGGAGCACCTCCAGCAAATCCTAACGAGGTTAATGCAAAACAATTTGTTTCTAAATTAATTAAGCATGACTATCTAAATGGTTATAAATTACCAGATATGCCTGCATAATAAATATAAAGATTTGTCAAATAAAGGTTTCTCGATTTTTCGGGAAACCTTTTTTGTTATATTTCTCTCGTCTTCCATCTTCCTCTCCTAAATACCATCATGCCTAATATGCCAAGAATAGATTCTGATATTGTGATAGACATAAATATTCCTAACTCATTAAATCCTAGATTTAATGAAAGGATATAAGCGAGAGGAAGTTCAATTATCCAGAAGCATATAAAATTTAGTAGAGTAGGAGTAGTAGTATCTCCTGCTCCATTGAAAGATTGTGACATAACCATCCCAAGTGCATAAAATATATATCCGTAGCTCATAACGCGCAGGCAAGTAATACCAACCTCAATTACTTTTGATTCTGTTGTAAATATTTTCACAAAAATTCCTGGAACAGAAATAAAGAATATAGCTACAAACAGCAAAAATGCCATGTTTGCATAGGCCGTTAACCAAACTGCACGTTCGGCACGTTCGGGTTTTTTAGCACCGAGGTTCTGGCCTACTAATGTGGCCGCTGCATTACTCATGCCCCATGAAGGTAATAAAGCAAAAAGAATGATACGAATAGCAATAGTATAACCCGCTTGTGCTTCGCTTCCAAAATTTGCCATTATCCACATTAGTCCTATCCAACTGGTGGTAGCAATTAAAAATTGACCGATACCTCCAAGTGAAAGTTTTAATAGATTGAGTATTACATTTATTCTTATTTTGATATTTTTCTTTGTTATCGCAATGCGATGCCCTTTGAAAAATAATAGGTAAAACTGATAGATTACTGCTATACCCCGACCTGTATTTGTTGCAATTGCAGCACCCTTTACTCCCAACTCAGGAAACGGTCCCAATCCAAAAATAAGACAGGGATCTAAAATAATATTGATAAGATTTGCCAAAGCAAGTACCCGCATAGAAATTGCTGCATCACCAGCACTGCGAAAAATAGCGTTAATAATAAATAGTAACATTATAATTACGTTTCCCCCGAGCATAAGGATTGTATAGTGATAACCTTCCTGAATGACGTGTTCCTCAGTTTTCATTAACCTCAGGATGTCTTTAGCAAGAATTGTAGTTGGAATAGCAATTGCTAATGAGACAAAGATTCCCATAATAATAGACTGGAACGCAGCATTTGATGCACGTTCATTGTCTTTCTGGCCGATTCTCCTTGCAACTAATGCGGTTGTAGCCATGCTTAGTCCCATTCCAATTGCATAGATAATAGTCATTAATGTCTCAGTAATTCCGACTATAGCAACTGCACCAGAACCTAAACGCGATACAAAGAAAATATCTACAACAGCAAAAATTGATTCCATTCCCATTTCTAAGACCATTGGGATTGAAAGCAATATAATAGCCCTACTTAATTTTCCTGTTGTAAAATCTTGTTCTGTTCCGCTAATCGATTCAATAATATCTTTCCAAAGTCCTCTCAATTTTCTAATTTTTAAAAATGGACGGCAAAAATAAGTTTTTTTATGATGTGTTTACTATTTAAATGTTTTAATAAAATGTTAAACAAGTATTTAAGATAAAATTTAAATATCAGCTGTATTTATTGTAGGAAGTAATAGTTTAAATCATTTAAATGAGATACAATAGTCAGAATTTATAGGAATGACATCCTAAATCCTTCCCGCCGATTACGGGACAGTTGTTACATAGATGGTAGGATAAGTCACCCTCTCAGGGGGATTTAGGGGTAGCCTTAGTATGAGTTGGTTACAAACAATATGAGTAGAATGAATATTTAAATTTAAAACAGTTTCTATGCAATTCAAATTTTCTACTTTTGTGTACTATCAATAAATGAATCATGAGTAACATAAAAGATTTGCCAAAATATTTGTTTGAACAATATAAGAATTTCAGTAGGGAAGTTCCATCGATAGTTAAAACACATAAATTTATCGATGATTTAATTACATTTCTTTTTCCTATAAAAGCAGATAAAGAATGTGTAATCCAACAGGTTAAGCTTAATTTATTGCAGTTGCAAATCGATTTTCAAAAATTACTAGAGCCGTTAGAACAAAAGCTTACACTTTCTATTGATGATCTCAGCAATAAGTTTTTTTCGAGAGTTCCAGATATTTACAAAAATTTAATGAAAGATGCTTCTGCGTTTTTAGGTTTTGATCCTGCTGCTAAATCAATCGAAGGGATTATAATTTATTATCCGGGTTTTTACTCCATAGCTGTATACCGTCTTGCCCATGAATTATATGAACTAAAGATCCCTTTTGTTCCGCGGATGATATCAGAGTATGCACATGGTAAAACAGGTATTGATCTTCATCCTGGAGCTAAGATTGGAGATAACTTTTTAATTGACCATGGAACGGGTGTAGTTATAGGCGAAACAACGGTAATAGGTAACAATGTTAAGATATACCAGGGAGTAACATTGGGAGCAGCATGTGTTGAAAAAGGTTTGGCAAATACAAAACGCCATCCTACTATTGAAGATAATGTAATTATTTACTCAGGGAGTAGTATATTGGGCGGTAACACAGTTGTTGGGCACAATACTATTATTGGAGGTAATGTGTGGTTAACCAAAAGTGTAGAGCCTTATTCGCTTGTATATCATGAGAGTAAAACAGTTATTAGAAATAAAAACAACAATTTACCTATTGACTTTGTTATCTAACAATAGATTTTAAAAACACCATGTATGAGAGTAAATAATATTTTAGAGACAATTGGTAATACCCCTCATGTGAGATTAAGTAATTTATTTCCGCAGCATGAAGTATGGGTGAAATTGGAAAGGGTAAATCCGGGAGGTAGTATTAAAGACAGAATTGCGTTGGCAATGATCGAGCATGCTGAGAAGGAAGGTATTTTAAACAGTGACTCAATAATTGTTGAACCAACATCGGGGAATACCGGCATTGGTTTGGCTATTGTTGCAGCTGTAAAAAAATATAAGTTAATCTTAGTTATGCCAGAATCGATGTCTCTTGAGAGGAGAAGGTTAATGGCAGCTTACGGTGCCGAGTTTGAGTTAACACCTCGTGAAGGGGGAATGAAAGCAGCTATTGAAAAGGCGAAAGAGATTGTTAGTTCAAATCCTAATGCCTGGATGCCTTCACAATTTGATAACCCTGCGAATGTTGAAATCCATAAAAAGACTACAGCCCAGGAAATATTAGGTGATTTCCAGGAAGGAGTTGATTACCTGATTACCGGTGTTGGTACTGGAGGACATATTACGGGAGTAAGTGAAGTCTTAAAAGAAAAATTTCCAAACCTGAAGGTCTTTGCTGTTGAGCCGGCTAATTCTCCTGTTATCAGTGGGGGAAAACCAGGTCCGCATCCTATACAAGGGATTGGTGCTGGATTTATTCCAGAAAACTTACACATTGAAGTATTAGACGGAACAGTACAAATAACCAAAGAAGAAGCTTTTGAGTTTGCCCAAAGAGCAGCAAAAGAGGAAGGCTTATTATGTGGAATTTCTTCAGGAGCAACTCTGGCAGCTATTAACAAAAAGCTTTGTGAAATAGAGCCAGGTAAAAAAATTCTTGGATTTAATTACGATACAGGTGAAAGATATCTTTCTGTAGAAGGATTATTTTAAGTTATTGCCAACTAGGGCAAAAGATGTAACAGAAAGTGTGTCATTTATCAGAGGACACCTTGAACCCCATTGCCACCGGTTTAATGGGGTTGTTTTTTTACTTCCGGTATTTTAGGATGTCATGGATAATAGCCAGGATGGGAGGATGGAAAGGATATCAACGTACGGGTAGCCTGGGGCTAATCACATTAAAAAGGGGGCTTGATAAATTTAACCTGATGTTTTAATGCCTGGCTCATGGTAATATTAATAGATTTGTAAATACTAAATTTCAAAAATGTATTCGTTGAACCTCAAATTTTACTTTATCCATTTAGAACAAGTATTCTCTGCATTATCTATGCACCCTCTACAGTTTATAAATTCTATATACGAATTAAAAAACAACATATATCGCTAACTAATTACAAAAAACATACATGAAGAACTTAATAATAATTGTATCATTTTTTTGCATTTTAAATTACTCAATTGCACAAAACAAAGGGATAGTAGAATCATTAAATACAGAGAAAAATAAAATAGAAAACTGCTATTCACTATTACAAAACGATACGTTAACCATAGGGAATTCTTTTATTGAACGAAAATTTAAATGGAACAACGGAAATATCATTAGCACAGAAATAATTAACAAGGTTGAGAATAAAACGATTCAAATAAAAAACAACAATACCCCGGATTTTAACATCAAAGTCCTTAAATCCATTCAGAAAAAAAATAATTACACCATAACCATTGTAAATGCTACTCCAATAATTACATCATATGTAAGCACAGAAATAATAACTGAATATAAAGGTTTAGAGGTAAAACAAGTCTTTAAAATTTTTCCCTCATCAATGGGTATTTGCTGCGAATATTATTTAAAAAAGACTGATCCTAATTTAGATTTCAAACCCGATGAAATTAACATAGAACAATTAAGCCTTAACAATATCCACTGGAATGCTGAAGCTGTTGAATTCATAGATTGTACAGACGACAACAACACATTTGTTAAAAAAGAATCAATACTTCCATTCCATGAAACCAGATATGTTGGTAACATAATATATCTGTCAAACTTAAGAGAAGACAAAGGAATTTTCCTATTAAAAGAATCTCCTGTATCAGGTATTCAAGTCAATTACCCGGGTTATGACTTCCTTTCAGAAACAAAAGCCACATCAAATACCACAACAATTAAATCTGTTGGATTAGGCGTCAGGCTGGAAGACTTAATCAGTGGCGAATGGATAAAAACTTTTAGCTATGTCCTAGGGGTGCATAATACTCACGACTTAAACAAAAAAATAGCAATCCGCAGCTATCAAAACAACATCCGAATTTTTAAACCTGAAAGAGATGGTATGATGATGGTAAATACCTGGGGAGACAGAAACAAAGACGCCAAACTAAATGAGAAATTTATCCTCGATGAGCTAAAAACAGCACATAAATTTGGATTTACACATTACCAGATTGATGATGGATGGCAACAAGGCCTCTCAATGAATTCTGCACAGCAGGGAGAACAGTTGTGGGATCAATGGTCACTCGAAGATTGGCAACCAAATAAACAACGTTTTCCGAATGGTTTTAAAAACATTAAACAGTGTGCAGATTCTCTAAATATTAAGATAGGTTTGTGGTTTCACCCCAGCAACGAAAATAACTATAGGAACTGGGAACAGGATGCAGATATTCTAATCGCACTTCACAAAAAATTTGGCATAAATAACTTTAAGATAGACGGTGTTAAGCTTCCTACAAAAGAAGCCGATTTAAACCTGGCTCGTTTTTTTAATAAAATCCTTACTGAAACAAACTACCAGGTTGTTTTTAACCTAGATGCAACAGCTGATAACCGTTATGGATATCATTACAACAACCACCTGGGAAATATTTTTCTTGAGAACAGGTATACAGATTGGAAAACTTACTACCCCTATCAAACCTTAAGAAATATATGGATGTTGTCTGAATATGTCCCGTCACAAAAAATTCAGCTCGAATTTTTGAATAAATGGAGAAACCAGGACTTGTATGCTAACGATCCATTTGGTCCGGCAAACTATTCTTTTGATTATTTATTTGCCATTACAATGCCAGGCCAGCCTTTAGCGTGGTTCGAAACTACAGGACTTCCGTCCGAAGCCGATAAATCTATTGACTTAATCCATATGTACCGCAATATTAGTGCTGAATTAAATAGTGCTTTGATATTCCCGATTGGTAACGAGCCAAATGGTACAACATACACCGGCTTTCAATTTATCATTTCCTATACAGAAGGATATATATTAATATTTCGTGAATTGAATAACCAGGAAAAATTTAAAATCTCAGCCCTGTTCGGAGCCAGCAAAACTATTTTTTTTAATAAAGTATATGGTGATGGTCAGGATTTTATCGCTAATACGGATGAGGAAGGGAAAACAGTATTTATCGTAAAAGAAGCAAATTCGTTTTGTTTGTATAAGTATAGGATCGAATAGAATTAGAAAAGGAATTTGAATGTTTTGTCTCTACTCATGTCTAATTAATAATGGTGGATCTCCACCTAAATGTTTCCGTTTTCCAGTCTCCCTTTTTTTATTCTTTCTATAAATTAGTTATTTCATTATCCAGCCATACAAGCCTGTTCGATATCCAGGTTTTTAGATAATCTATTTCATTTTCGTAACTGGAACCAATATAATTATTGGGCCATATGTATTCTCCAAGAATAGGCCAGCGATTAAAATTACTTGTTATACTATTTGATTCATCAAGCATGTCAACATAAGCATCTATTTTTTGAAGAATTATTGATTCAGAAAATTCATTTTCCTTTAATTCATTCCATCTTGATTTTATTTTTGATGTGAAGTTTTCGTCCTGTAATAATCTTTCCCACCAAAATGGTATCTGCCAATAATCACCGGGGCATCTATTGTTAAATTTATACGCCCAAACATCATATTCACCGCCAGAACAATAATCTGCATTACCAAACGCTAGATTGAAATCCCAAATAGGGCCCATATTTAGTTTTGAGTTTTTGTCTTTAACTAACCATGTACTTAATCGATAACCATCAACATTATTCGATAATTCATTTAGCAGGAAAAAATCAACAAAGCTATCTACATCAATATACTTTGGATATCCTGATGAGATATCAGAAAAGGATTCACTTTTTAAAATATTTTCGAATTCCGATAGATAGGTAGAAATGTATTCTCTTTGTTCTGTTGTGATATCTTCAGGGCCTGGCGTATCATATAAAAATTTGATTGTTTGGTTGTATATCGCATGATTAGGTTGGTATGAAGAAGTGATACAATTATATTCGGTGTATTCATTTTCCTTATCTATTTTTAGTATATAACCACCTGTTAAATCTTCACCTGAAATTTCATCGTCTTTAAGTTTGTTGATATCAATTCTGTTTTTATCTCTCTTTAATTTCTCCATTAATACATATACACCTTTGTATGAATTGTTTATGTAAAGATTTAAAAATTTTACCCTGGATGTATACCTTCCTATTGACCTGGAAAGGTCATACATAATTACATTTCGCAGCAGGCTTTTATCGCTGTAAGGTGCGTATAAAATCCAATCTTCTTCTTCCGGAAAATCGAGCAAGGAAACAGAAATATCTTCATTGTTAGAGTCCCTGGTTTCAAAACCATATTGTTTTTTAGGAAACATTTGTGAAGATTGCCCCCTAATTTCGATTCCAATTAATCCTTCATAATTGGTTTGTTCATTATCATCAGTGATTTTTATCTCGGCATTTATTTTTGGTTCATCTACAATGGTTTGTCCGTTAGTATTAATAAATACTTCAGCTATTCCAATGATATCTTCAACAGTATTATTTTCTTTTTTTATGATTTCTTCTTCTTTAGAACAAGAAGATAGAAGCAAATAAATTAGTAGGAATAAAATTGAATGAGAGAAATGGTATTTGTGCATTTTTTAAAATAGTTAGTTAGTATAATATTGTTAGTTGAATTCTAAAATAATCAAAACAATTAATCTAGACTTGATCAAGTTACATTTTTACTTTGAAAAATTTAACTGGTAATTAAAAAAACGCCGTTTTAAATAAAAAAAGCGATGTCTACAACACCGCTTTTAATTGTTAGGTTAGCGTTTATTATCCAATAATTGCAGCTTCTGAACTAGCTGTTATAATATCAAATGAAGTAAAAACAAAATTGATACAATCAACATTGTTAATCTTTTTCATCTCTACAATCGGATTATCCTGCATTTTTTATACTTAAATATTCTAGAAGTCTAATACGGCCTTAATAAAATTTTGATGTTTTTTGTTTATGAAGGGATAAGTTTAAAGAGGGAATATTCAATTTTTATTGATGAATTTAATCTTTAACGTGCATCAGAAAAATACTTCATGAACTGAGCTCGCTCGTAGACCAACGGCTTAACCAAATCCGATTGTCTTAGTTTACCAATAATTTCTGAAACGGATGAAAATCCTTTACCATCAAGCCACTCATTCATCTCATCAAGTATTGTTTGAATAACGGCAGGGCCTTTATGATAAATTACTGATGCCAACTGAATGGCTTTTGCTCCGACCAACAGGTTTTTTAGTACGGTTTTTCCATCGTGGATACCAGTTGTTGCAGCCAAATCACAAGCTACTCTCCCACTGAGTATGCCAACCCAGCGTAAAACCATGGCATTCTCATCAGGATTGCTGTAGATGTGTGAAGATGTTATTTTCAGATTATCCAGGTCAACATCAGGTTTGTAGAAACGGTTAAACAATACCAAAGAGGCGATGCCCGTTTTTGATAACTCCACAGCAAAATTGGCCATGCCTGAAAAGAAATAGCTAATCTTCAATGAAACAGGCATTGTTATTTCCGTTTTTATCTTCTCAACAACATCAAAATATATTTTTTCGATATCCGTCCCTTCTATGTCAGCATCAGAAGGCATGATAAACATGTTTAATTCCAATGCATCAGCGCCAGCATTTTGAATTTTTGCGGCAAACTCTGTCCACTCATAGGCTGATACGCAATTAATGCTCGCAATAATCGGTATTGTTGTTTTTTCTTTTGATTCTTTTATCAGTTGCAGGTAGGCATCTACCTTGTGTTTTTTTGTGTAGAACGAAACATAATTTTCCGTATCAGAAAAAGACTCGAACATGTTGTTCACACGCTGTTCATCAACATCCATAAGGATTTGTTCCTCGAAAAGGGATTTTAAAACCACCGCTGCAGCACCATTTTTTTCCAATTCAACAATTTTGTTAGCAGAGTCTGTTAAACCTGAACTGGCAACAATAATTGGGTTCTTCAATTGTAACCCCATGTAATCAATTGATAAGTTAGCCATGCGTGTATTTTTTATGTTATATAAAAAGCGATATAATTGTTTGAATCCAAAAAATTCATCTTACTATTATTGACCTCCTAAATCCTCCTCAACCGAGCTTGCGAACTCGCCGAAGGCAAAGGAGGACCTGAAGAATGCTACAATTTTGTTGTTTCCCAGAAAGTCTCCCTCTCAGGGGGATTTAGGGGGTCACTATCCCTCTCCCAAAAATCTATCAATGCCTATAGCAGCTTTATGCCCGTTGGCTATTCCGTGGATTACATCCGGGCCTTGAATGATGTCACCACCAACAAACAACCAGTCGATGCTTGATTGAAAATCGTCGTTTACGATTATCCTTCCGCGTTCGTTAAGCTTTAAGTTTTCTTTTATCTCCCCTTCGAAATAAGAAATATCCATTCCTTGTCCGATTGACTCAACAACCATATCACCCTCAAAGAATTCTTTTTGTTCTTCGTCAAATTTGGGATTGAAACGCCTGTTCTCGTCAAATACTGAGAGGCATTTTACCACGTGCAATCCTTTTACTTTATCACCTTCAGTCTCAATTTCAACAGGACCCCATCCCGGAATAACAGTGGCATTCTCTTCTCTTGCTTCAACCACCTCTTCACGGTCTGCCGGCATAATATCTTCAGATTCCAGCGAAGTAGTGATTAAACTTACTTTGCCGTATTTCACTTTTTGCAGACGTGCCAACGAACGGGTGATATCCATGGCAACATTACCACCACCAATAACCACGATTTTTTCTTTCACAGGGATTTCTTTGCCAAGAACAATATCCCTCAACAAATCCACTGCCTGATATACTTCTTTGTGGTCGGTACCCGGTACCCTGGTGCTGCGGCCTAAATGCAAACCTGTCCCGCCAAAAACAGCATCGTATTGATTGTGCAATTCGCTAAGGCTGATATCTTTTCCTATAGTCACATTGTTTTTCACATCAACTCCCAACGACTTGATATAATTGATATCTTTATCAAGCTGATCGTAAGGCAAACGATATTCAGGAATACCGTATCGCATCATTCCTCCCAGTTCGGGTAGTTTTTCATAGATTGTACATTGATATCCCATCAAAGCAAGATAGTGTGCTGCCGATAAACCAGATGGCCCACCACCGATGATGGCTACTTTTTTACCATTAGGTTCTATGTTACCAGTATTTAATATTTTTTTGTATTCTTCTGATGGATTCTGGTCGGCAATATACCGCTTTAACCAGCGGATGGATATTGGATCGCCCTTGTGACCCATGGTACAGACTGTTTCACATTTATGGGTACAGATTCGTCCGCATATTTCAGGCAGAGGATTTGTATCGTATAAAATGCGGAGGCCTTCCTCTAAATCATCGTTTCGAATTGCTTTGATATAATCCGGTATACCCATGTGTGCCGGACAAGTTGCTGTACAGATACCGCACTCCACACATCGGTCTGCCTCAAGTTTTGCTTGTTCTTTTGAATAGCCTTTAACAATTTCGATAAAAGATTTATCTCTCGTTTCAGGAGTTAATTCCTCCATCTTAACTCGGCTGGTATTGTAAAACTCATAATTTCCTTCGGGCTTTTTCCAGCCCTTTTTATTGTTGTTCCATTCTTTTTCGTCAATACCAGGAGTGAAAATAAAATCGTCAGGATTTTCACTTACCCAGGTATAATGATTTGACAGGCTCAATGAGCCAGTGGTACAAACATCCACGCATAAAGCACACCAGCAACACCGGCCGTAATCAACTTTGGGTCGAAGTCCGCTATCCCCATCTTTGGTATCAACACCTTCTACCGGAACCAAATCGATTGCTTTATTTTCGCAGATCTCTTCACACGTGCCACATCCGATACACTTTTCAATATCGTTTTTATGAAATCCCCTGTACCTATCTGCCCCTGGTCTGTCATTCAAAGGATCCTTGACCGTAACAGGATCTTTCACAATGTTTTTCCATGCAGTGAAAGGAGTAAGTATATCTTTTAAGCTCATATCTATTTATGTTTATTTGTTTATTTGATGATATGTTTATGTGTTTTTTGATTATTGATTTTTTCTTAATTGGGCGGCGTGGAGTTTGTTAAGTTTATTGCCAAGTTCTTCGAGCAGTGCTCTTTCTTTTGTTAAAAATTCTTCTTTGATATATCCCAGATCATGTGCAACTATTAATTGATTTAATACTTCTAATAAACTACCAAACGCAATCTCTGTATACCTTGCCTGTTCCTTTTCTGAATTTCGGGAACTTCCTTCTGCTATATTTGATGTTATTGATATGCATGCCCTCCTAATTTGTGATGTCAACCCAAATTTTTCATCATCCGGAAAATCCCTGGTTATTTCATAAATATCTTTTGTAATATCTCTTCCAATCTGCCAAACCTCAAGCTTTTCAAAAGAATATATCTTCATTTTCTAATATTTAATTTCAATTATCATTATATCTTCAAATAATAAAATCAACACATCCTCAAATCCCCAATTAAACGAATCCTCAGATAAACAAATCCTCATACCCCTATCTTTCAATCTCCGGAGGACATGTCTGTAATGAAACCATGATAGCATGTACATCAGCGATGTTTGCATTAATCAGCATTCTTTCCAGAAGCGACACAGCATGCGTATAACTCGGCCCGCGCAAATTGATTCGCCTTGGATATTTTGATCCATCAGAAACCATGTACATTCCATATTCACCCCGCGATGATTCGGAACGGACGTAAGTCTCTCCTTTAGGGATTTCCCAGTGCATCACGTTTGGTGTTGGAGCTTTAATCTCTCCACCTTCCGGCATCTTGGCCATAATCTGACGAAGGATATCGATGGTCATGATTAAATCATTCTTTCTTACTTGTGCCCGAGAAAAGATGTCTGAGTTGGTTTCTACATGAGGTTCAAAATCCAGTTCGTTGTATTTTAAGTAAGGATAATCTTTTCTTACATCCCTTTTGAAACCAGCACCGCGTGCATTGGGCCCAACAATACCATATTGGCTCACCCAGGAAGGATCGATGACACCAATCCCCACAGTTCGTTTTTTGAATACTGAGTTGGTAAATATTAGATCTTCAATTTTTTCGATAAACTCTTCGATGCCTTTTAGGTTTTCTTCCAATCGTTTTTTGAAACCGTCAGGTAAGAATCCACGGACACCACCAGGCAAAATGTACATGTGATAGATTCTTCCACCTGTCAGCTCTTCGAAGCGGTCGAGAATTAAATCACGCAAATACATTCCCCACTGGCCACCTAACCCCAGTGAAAGTGTTGCTGCCTGTCCGGGTACAACACGTAATAATACTTGTAGACGGGCCATCTCTAGTGTAAGCATGCGTAACCATTGTGCAGTTTCGGGAGCTTCTATTCCGGAAAGATTTTCAATACATTGTGCCAACACATATTCATTTGAATCAGCCTCAGGCACACACATCCTAATACAGGTTGGAAAACATTGAATATAGCTACGGCGTTCCATAAGTTTTTCAAATCCGCGATGCAGGTAACCAACATGCGTCTTTGCTTCAACAATCTCATCCCCGCTAAGGGTAAGCTCCAACGACATATTCCCTGTCACACCCGGATGGTTCGGCCCGTGCCATACCTTCGTATATTTTTGAGACGACAGATCAACAATGGGTTTGCCATCCTTATCCAATTCCGGATACTTAGATCTATCGTGTTGCAAGTTTAACAGCTTATTATTTCTCATCTGCACTTATTTTATACTGCATATTTTATCCCGATACTTATTCTTTTTCAGATTTATCGGGGTATAATTTACTCTTCATGTATTCTGCCGGATCATTTGTACTGCGTCCCGGTCTTGGAAAATATGTTTCCTCTGAATATTTTTTTGTGTCAAAATCACGTCGGTAAGGGGGAATATCGTCCCATCCTTCAAGAATGAATGATTCATCAACTCGCGGACTTCCCGGAAAATCTATCCCGAACATTTCTTTTAGTTCTCTCTGATACGTTGCGACATGCTGCCACAGGTGATGGGCAGAATCCATCGTTGCCTCATCGCGATCGATATAGGTTCTTACCGTAATATCCATGTGTTTATCTGGATGATTAAGGATGTACGTCAATTGAAACTGGTTATCCTCAATCCAGTCAACCGCTGTTAGAAGAACAAAATGAGTAAATCCTTCAACGTCCTTTAAATGAGTAATCAAGGCTATAGTAAGTTCTTTGCTACAGGTAACATATCGAAAATTCTTATCCTGCTCAAACACGTCGGTTACCCGGAACCTTTTTTTTATGTCTTGTATGATGTTTTCCATAATTTTTTATGTTGATTTGTATATCTGTTTATTTGATGATTTGTTTTGTAATAATCGCATAAACAAATCCCCAAATAAACATTCTTCTACCAGTTGTAATCCGGCATATTCCAATCTTTAATAATTTTTTTTTGATTTGCTTTATACCAATCGAATTCTGTTGCATACTTATTGGCTCCTTCTGCTCGGCCTTCTTTTATCCGTTTTTTCAACAGATTGAATCCGGCCAACAAAGCTTCAGGGCGAGGCATACAACCAGCCACATAAACATCCACAGGCAAATAATGATCTACCCTGTTGATAGTATTGTAGCTATCCCAATACATTCCACCATTTATGGTACAGCTTCCAAGAGCCAAAACATACTTAGGGCTTTGCATCTGCTCATAAGAGCGGATGGCACGCTTTAATGTTTTAACTGCCAGGTAGCCAGAAATAATCAAAACCGAAGATTGTCGGGGAGTTGGCCTCATCTGAACCCCAAAACGAAACGCATCGAAACGGGGAGTCATTAACGGAGGTAACTCAATGCTACCACATCCGGTACCAAAACCCAGTACCCACAACGATTCTGAACGAGCCCAATTCAAAAATTTCTCTATTACTTTATTCCTTGGATCTTTAACAGATGGCCTTTCCTGGCAGAAATAATCCTGTATCGGGTCAATTTCAAATTGAACGCCATCAGGCCCTGTAACCGTTCTTTTCTCGTTCTCTTTTGCCAGGAACTTATCCATTGGCTTTTCTGAATTTATATTATCTATGTTTTCCATTGCTCAATCTTTTACAGAAGAAGAATAATTGCGAGTATACCCAACACCAAAGGGATTTTAAGAAACCATGTAACAGACTGCTCTATTTTGAATCTTGGGAAAACTACTCCCACAAATACAGACCAGAAATAGATTAAAAAGGTTTTTACAAAAAACATAATCCAATTGCTTGCTCCTCCAAAAAACAGGTTCATGAATAATGCAGCTTCAACAACATGCAGCAATGCATTATTTGTTCTCAATACTCCTAAAAATGCGGAGTGATATTCGGTAGGAGGCCCGATAGGTATTTCGTTTGGTGCTTTTACAAGGTTAAATGGTGCGTGCCGAAATGCGCCCAGCAAAGACAACATGGATGCTGCGGTTGCAATAGGATTTGTAAATAATGTCCAGTTTAAAACCGATCCTTGCTGCGCAGCAACAATATCATCAATTGATAGGGTATGATACTGAATAGCGATAGAGATTACGGCCAGTGTCATTGGAATCTCAACAGTTGTAAATTGTGCCAATCCACGACTAATTCCGATAGCTGAATGAGGATGACCTCCTTCTCCGGCACCTAATGCCATTCCAAGCATCCCAAAAAACTGGAAGTATAAAATCAGGACTAAATCGCCAGCCCATGAAAAGTTGCTAAACGCTTCTGAACTATAAATCATTGGGATAAACAGGAACAGACCAACTCCTCCTCCAAGTCGAAATACGGGACCTAAGTAAAACATCACACCATGCGATATGGAAGACCTTTTTCCGTATAATTTTATCATATCAATCCAGGGCTGATAAATTGGGATGCCGTGTCTTCCGGCTAATCGTGCTACAATTTTGCGCATGGAAGCTCCCATTAAAAATCCCCAGTTCACCAAAATGAATAGACCCAGAAGGGTGTATAAAAGCTTTATGACTATCGTATTCATTCGTAAATAATTCTTAATTAAAAAATTGAGAAATAAATAATCAGTATATATGCTATGATGTGCAAAACATATGCTTGTCCATTACCTGAGTATATCCTGCGGATAAAATCGGCTATTGCGTGCAACGACTCAGACATCCAATTCCAGAAATTAGTGATGTATGGAAGTACCAATATACCCAATGCTTTGTTGTATCCTGCATAGAGATTATGGGCCATGTGTGTTGTCTCTGGTGTATGAGGACGTTCAGCAGCATAGACAATATTAAATTGTTTCACTTTTTGTGCTTTTGCATTCAGCATAAGAAGCCATCCCAGAAGAATCATAAACATAATCCCCACAATTACCATTATCCATGTGCCGTTCCAATAGCCAATTTTAGTCGTTGCAGCAGCACCCGACCATGTTATTACATCCGAAGGAAAACTACCTACCAGCATGCGACTTACGGGTTCAAGTATTAAGTTAGGCATGGCAGAGAAAATCATGATCCCTATTATCAATATATAAATTGGAATAAGGAATGATGCCGGAATTTCTTTCACCCTTCGGTGATTATCTTTTAACTGTCCAAGGAAAATTACATAGATAAGTCGGAAACAATACAAAAAAGCTATTACCCCGGCAAAAAATACAACTGCACCTTGGAAATACCATCCTTTTGCAAGTACGGCATTATAAAAAAGCCATTTACCGGCAAAACCAGATAATGGAGGAACACCAGAAAGGGTAATAATACCAATTAATACAGCAATAAACGAGAAAGGCATTCTTTTAATCAGGCCACCCATCTCGTACATATTGTGCGTTCCGAGTCTGTAAACAATTCCACCGATGGTTAAGAAAAGGATTGCTTTGAAAGCAAAGTGATTCAATGTGTAGGTAATACCCCCCATCCAACCCAGGTTAGATGCCATGGCAAAAGCAAACAAAATGTACCCTAACTGACCAATACTTGAATAAGCCAATAATCGTTTTGCATCTTCCTGAAAACTTGCAGCCAGGTTCCCTATCAACGCAGTGATTGCCCCCAACCAACCCAGGGTATACAACAGTGGATTATTTCCAGCGTGTTCGCCACCCATTGCAAGAAATGTAAGGATTAACCCGAAAACTCCAGCCTTAAGCAAGATGGCAGATACCATTGGAGATACATCCGATTCTGCTTCGGCATGTGCGCCGGGTAACCAAATGTGTAATCCCAGGGATGCTGTTTTGGTCATAAATCCAATGGCTAAAAGAGTGAATATTAAAATTGATCCTGCTGGCAATAAATTCATGGCGCTAAGAGCATCACCAGTAATGCTATTGACCATACCAAAAGCAGTAAGAATACTATATGCTCCTGCAACAGAAAATAACATATAACTTAAACCGTGCGGCATTGATTTTTTACCACGGATGATGAGAATATATGAACCCAATGTCATTAGTTCCCATGAAAAAAAGAACTGGATTAATGTCTTTGCCTCTATGATACCAGCCAGCCCCGCGAACATGATGAGAGCTGCCGGGTAAAATCCTTCTCTTTTACCTTTTTTATAAAATCCTGCAACCAGTGTTAAAATACCGCCAACGATAAAGATAGAAGCAAAAATAAATCGCAACAAATCAGTTTCGTAGTAGCCAGGTAACATCAGAAAAGCATAGTATGCCATGGCAGCAATAGAGATTGTGTTTTTTACAAAAACGGGTAAAAAATCAAGGATAAAAATTGCCGCAACAAAAAACAGAGGGATAAAATTTTTGAATTCCATTCCTTGGACAAAGGTGCTGCTGTGATATCCAATAATGTATGTTAATAGCGCAACAACAGCAACAGGTAGAATTTTATTATAATCGATTTTGAATTCTGGCAGGTCTACAAAATCAAGCTTAATGGCATAACCCAGCCAACGGAAAAGGTAAATACCTTCTATAAATGATCCAATAAGAATCAAAACAACCCAGGTCATTTGGTTAGAAGCCGATAGTTCCATGATGAGTTCCCATTTTCCAAAAAAAGAAGGAAATGGAGGAAATCCAATTAGGGTAAAAATGAATGTTCCGAATATTACTAACAAAAATGGCTTGCGGCGCAAATTAGCCCACCCTTTGATATTTTCTTGTTTTACAATTCCTGATAACCAAAACAATCCGGCTTTGGCAAGGAAATGACTCACTAAAATTGATACAGCAATAAACGAAAATTTTTCACCTAATGAGTCCGATAATCCCAATATTGAAAGAAGCAAACCAATCTGTCCAACAGAAGAATAACCCAACAGCCTGTTTGCTTCGGTTTGTTTAAGTCCCATCAAATTTGAACCAACAAAAGTTACAATTCCTATGATGGCAACAATATTCATGTAGCTCTCTGGCATTAAAAATAACACCTTATGTAAAACAAAAAGTAATGCTGTTGCTGAAGCAGCTGAGACCATAGCCCCCACTCCTGGATTTGCCCCATGATATACATCAATTGCCCAACCATTGGCTGGAAATGGTTTAAGTTCAAGAACCAAGGCAATAAGTAATAAAAATAACGTTACTCCTCCGGCTTTAAAAGCAGCCAGATTTGCATTGCTGATAAAATCAATATTTAATGTTCCTGAAAAATAATAGGTGAAAGCTATGCCAATTAAGAAGATACCGGAAATAATTCCTGTTGCGATGAGGTATTTAAAACCAGCCTGCGATGCTTTTGAATTTTTATCAAGAATGGTCAATCCTGCAATGGCAATACTAGCCACTTCCATAAACACAAACAGGTTGAAAATATCGCGGGTCATTACAATAACATTTAGAGACATGATAAAAACCAGGAAGATGATCATGGTATAGATTCCCTGTTTCTTGAAAATATTATATAGGTAAATACCACCTAGGAATCCTGCAACATTTATCAAAAGTGTAATCAAAGCCTCAGCCCTGCCCATTAAAAGGTTAATCGAATAAGGGGGCCTAAAACCGGCAGTAAAAATATCAGCTTGTGCTATACCCGCAGTTAACTTGCTATACCACACAGCAGAAATGATCCCTGCGGCGCCAATGGCACCCAGCATCAAAAGAGTTGAAATATTACTGTTAAGTTTCTTCAATAAACCCAGCAGGAAGGCTATTCCCAGGGTTATCGTAATAATATGTATTGGAGATATCATTCTATTATTCTTTAATAATGATTACCATTTTAAGTCGTTGAAATCTTTTATCTCAAGGGATTTTTTATTCTGATAAAGCTTCAGAGCATAAACTAACATAAGAGCAGTAACTCCCAGTCCAATCACAATTGCAGTAAGTACCAGGGCTTGAGGAACAGGATCAACAACCTTTTGTGTTGCTTCTGAAATCCCCACTGCTTTATCAATAATAGGTGCAGTACGGCCATGTACGTTAGCAATGGATACAAGGACAATATGCAAGCCTGTATCAAAAATTGAAAAACCGATAATTATTTTAATGATATTCTTTTGCGTGAGAATACCCCATAAGCCAATGATTATTAAAATAAAACCGGTGATTAAACTAATGTATTCCATGTTATTATTTTGATATCGTTTTATCTATTTTTATTCCGCATGCTCAACATCCGCCTGTTGAGTTTCTTTAAGGCTACCCAGAATATTCGATAATTCTGAACCTACTTTTAACCCTATAAATATGTAAATAAGAGGTATTGCCCCGGCACTTATTAAATCGCCAACTTTGCCTGTTGGTATAAACCTGTTATCAAGGAATCCGCCAGCGTACACCACACCAGCAATACCAATCAACACGAAGCTTACACCCGAAATACTTTCCAGTACGGTAAACAGTTTGTGATTAAATTTCATGTCAGGATTAGCAAGCATAGCCAATACCACTGCCGATGCAATGATGGCTCCTCCCTGGAAACCACCTCCCGGAGTAAGGTGTCCGTTGATTATCACATAAATACCAAAAAGAATGATGACAGGCACAAGTATTTTTGACGCTGTAATCAATATATCACTGGATTTTCGTACATCGTTATCTTTTCTGCCTGAAACCTGAGTTTTCAGGAAAAATCCAATAATTGCAGCAGTAATAAATAATATGGTTACTTCACCCAATGTATCTAATCCACGATAGGTAACCACAACAGCAGAAACCAGGTTTGCTGCATTTACATCCTGAATATTTTTCGGGGCTGTATAAAATTTTGCCAGATCATTGAGATTCTCATTACCGGAAAAATCTATAATCAGGCTAATAAAAACAGCCGATAAACCAACAAGAATAAAAAATATGAAACTATTGCGCACCATTCTCTTTTCGTATTTTGTTTAGTACATAAAAAAATATGATGGTTGATAAACCACTTCCGATAGCTGCCTCAGTAAGGGCAACATCAGGAGCTGCCAATAAAAGGTATAATACCGATGCCATAAGGCTTACTGCTCCGGCAGCAATAACAGCGATGGATAACTTCTGTTGATAAACTGCCATCAGTGCAGCAGTAATCATAACCACAGCTAATAGGATAGGAATTATTGTGTTATACATTTTCAATGCTTTCTATTGATTCAACACTATTTTCTTTAGGATTGGCATGTTCTGCTTCCTCGAGTTTATCAGCAACGGAAACTCCTGCCAATGGAATTTTTATATAATGAGCAGCGCGTGCAAGAACATGCGACGAAATGGGATTGGTAATTAGCACAAATAAGATGAGGACTATTAATTTACCAATCCAACCCGGAACAAGAAAAGCCAGACCAATAAAAACCATTATCGTTCCTAGTGTTGAGGCTTTTGTCCCTGCCTGAATACGTGTATAAAAATCGGGCATCCTTAGTAATCCTACTGATGCCAGGAACAAAAACACTGATCCCGCTAGTACGATTATTGCTCCAGTTATTTCTGAAATTGAATCCATTCTATTATTATTAATTTTTCAAATCTTTTTCTATAGACCTTTTTCGAGGTATTTGGCAACTATTATTACACCCATAAAACTCAGGAGTCCATATACTAGGGCAATATCAAGGTATATTATCCTCCCTGATGAATATGCGATAATTCCAATCAGTGCGATAGAAGCTATGGTCAACACATCGAATGAAACCATTCTATCTACTGCTGCCGGGCCGGTTATAAATCTTATTGTAGACATAACCAGACTAAGTACAATAAGTACCAATGATATATTTAAAATTGTACTAACCATAAATTACCTCCAGGTATTTTTCAAATTTTCGAATTACTCGGTTTGTAACATCCGTTACGTTTTGACTTTTTATATCGATGCAATGGATGAAAAGCGTGTCATCTTCAATCTCTACGGTAAACGTACCAGGTGTAAGGGTTATAGAATTTGCAAGTATCATTCTTGCCATGGGAGATTTTAAACTTGTTTTTGCTTCAACAATTCCGGGATTAATTGGTAGTTTAGGAGATATAACACGAAAAGCTACATCCAGATTCGAGAGAATAAGTTCTTTTAAGAACACTAACAAATAAACAATTGTATAAATAATAGCTTTGGGTGTTAGTTTTATTTCTGAAAAAATATTCAGATTCTGAGCAACGATTATTGAGAGTATCGTTGTAATTATCAGACCCGAAATTAATACAGTAATGTTAAGTGAATTACTCATAAGTACCCAAAACAAAAAGAGCACTATTAGCATTACAAATCCATTTTTTAACTTCATTTTTTTACAGTTATTTTATCGAAAGTTGTTCCAGTATATTTAAGACCAGAGTCCGAAAACCTGATAGTTTATCAAGGGTACAACTCTCGGAGAATATTCTTAAGTAATAGTCAAATCCTTCTTTGCTATGAAAAGTAGCTATGGCAAAATCACAATTCTTATAAGCTTCTATGTAATTTATTTTATTAATCAGCGATTCAAATTCTTCCCAACCTATTTTCTTTGTAAGCTCTATATATTTGAATTCAGGAGTGTTAGTGCTTTTGTAGATTCCCTCATTAATTTTTTCTAATTCAAAATATTTTGTGACTTTAATCTGGCTTATATAAGGTTTTACTACCTGATATTTTTGAAATTTCACACCATATATTCGAAACTGAGAAATAAGTTTGTGAATACTCTCGTAATCTTCTCCGTAAATTCGTATAGCCTGATATAACTTATTATAAACGGTGATTTCACATGGAAAAATATCAGGTTTTACAGGTAAAGAGTCTATAACATTTTGTGTCAGTTGAATTAATTCATCTGTATTTATGTTTGTAGAACTATCCAAAACTAGGTAGAAATAATTTTTGTCGAAATTTCCTTTATATCCTGGAAAAGGCTGAGATGCTACGAGCAACATAATATCTTTATCAATCGAATCACTTAGGCTTTTAAGCTGTTCTTTCTTTACAATATTTCCAAAAGCTTGTTTATTCATTGATTATCTGATTTTTTACTATGTGAAAAAATCATGAACAATATTACCTTTATATTCTTTTAATAGTTGAAATGTGCCAGAGACAAATGGCATGAATAAAATATAATCAAAACATAATGATTATAGATCAATATCTATTAAAAAGGTGATTTAGATTACCATTAACTAGTTAACTAAATGAGTTCTAACGAAAAAGCAAATTGTTTGTTTTGCCAAAGCAAGTCAGAATGCTTTAAGCGCCTTGGTGATAGCGAGCTTGAAATCGCTGATAAAGGCAAAGTTGAAATAAAGTTTAATAAATCAGAAATAATTGCAAAACAGGGAGCATTTGCTTCTCATGTTATGTACGTTAAAAAAGGTTTGGTAAAACAGTACATTGAAGGAGAGCAAGGACATAAAGATGTAATTCTTAATTTTTTTCCTCCAGGACAAATTATAGGACTTGCTTCACTTTTTGGTAAAAGCACATTTGATTTTTCTGTAGCTGCAGTTGAAAATTCTATCTTGTGTTTAATAGATATCAATATAGTTCGTAATCTTATTCATGGTAATGGAGCTTTTGCTACATCACTAATCAAAAAGATGAGCGGAACTACCTTGTATACATATTATCAATTATATGATATAGTAAATAAACAATTAAACGGAAGAATTGCAGGGGCCCTTCTTTATCTTACAAAGGAAGTCTTTAAAAGTAAAACGTTTAATATGTCCCTATCAAGAAAAGATCTTGCTGATTTTACAGGTATGTCTACAATGAGTGCCATACGTGTTTTAAACGATTTTAAGGAGGAGAAAATAATTCTGGATAAAAATGGATATTTTGAAATCCTAAATATTGAGGCGCTCGAACAAATAAGTAAAACAGGATAAGAGTATTCAGCTTATTTATCCTTTGTATTTAAAGACAAGCAATGGCAAAGTGCTCCCATTCATTAAATTTCTGAGGTTATCAGGATTAAAAAGTTTATGCCAGATACTATATTCCTGGGAAATAAACGATATTATATCAATATGATTTTCTTCTATATAGGTATCAAAACCTTTTAGCAGGTCTTTATTGTTTAAAATAGTTGATTTTATTTTTAGCTCCTTTAATTCTTTTATTGCCTGCAACTCCTTTACAAGTGTATCCATTTTTTCCTGTACTTGTTTTTCTGAACCTTCCTGGGCCACATGCGTGATATTGATGTTTGTATCAAAACCATTTGTAATTTCCTGGAAAATTTTAAATGATTGATATACATTTTTATCAAAGTTTGTGATATACATTACATGCAGTTTTTCTATCGGGTGATGATAGAGTTTTTGAGGGATATAAAAAACCGGACAATAGGCTAAATTGATAATACCACTGGCAATCTCCCGGCTAATCCTAAACCTGAAGTCTTTGTCTGTATTATGTGCAATTATTATTAATTGAGGTTTACAGCGATAAATAGTTTTTTCAATTTGTCTACTAACTTCCCCTTCTACAATGGTGAAATGATAAAGCAGGTTATCCCGTGTTTTTGTTTCGTCAATGAGTTTATTTAGCTTTTGCCTGAAAACATCTAAACTGTTGTTAATGTTTCTTTTAATCTCATTGCATTGCAAGCGTTTAAAGTCTTCAATCTCAAGGGAACCTCGTTCGGCGATAAAGTCGTCTAAGTCGTCATTCCAGACATGGAGAAACTTAATTTCAACCGGACGTCTTTTAGCAATTTCGATAGTATATTTAGCTGCTTCAAAAGATTTTACAGAAAAATCTATAGGTATAAGAATATGTAATAATCCGTTAGGGTCATTTTTTAATTCGAAATCTTCCTTAGGATATTCTGCTGCAAGTGTTAAAAGTACCTGAACGGCTTTTTCTGCCTGTTCAGCAAGAACCTCAATTTTATACTTCGGGGAATTCTGCGTTCCTTCTTTTTGAGAAATGGTTTTGCATTCTACACCAGCTAATCCGAGTTTATATTTTATAAAATCTGCTTTTTTTAAGCTATTGTATGATCGTATTGTAACAAACATCTTCTAAATTTTTTAGTTAAACATCAGAAAATAAGTAAACGCTCCTGAAACATAACCTATCAATGCAAATACACTAATTCGTTTCAGGTACCATACAAAATCGATTTTTTCTAATCCCATCGCTGCAACACCGGCAGCTGAGCCAATTATTAGCATACTTCCACCGGTACCTGCACAGTAGGCAAGGAATTTCCAGAAATTTCCATCAACCATGAATGGGTTAGAAGCAGCAATTCCAGAGACAGGGTCAGCAACAGGATACATACCCATGGCAGCTGCTACAAGCGGAACATTATCAACAATAGATGATAACGCTCCAATTGCTATATCAATAATATAGATATTACCTTTTGTTGTGTTATCAAGCCATTGTGCGAGGTCAGACAGATGGCCTGCCGATTGTAATCCCCCAACAGCGAGTAGGATACCAATAAAAAACATAATTGTTGGCATATCAATTCGTGTTATGATATGGTTAACTGATAATTGCCTACGTACTTGCATTGTTTTATTACGGTGTTTTATTTCATTAAGTATCCACAGAGCACCTAATCCGAGTAACATTCCCATGTATGGAGGCAGATGCGTAACCATTTTAAATATAGGGACACTTACCAATGCAGCAACACCAAAAGCAAGAAATAACTTTTTTTCTCCTTCGGAAATAGGGTGTTCTGTATTTGATAAACTATCATCTATTGGACGTTGAATATTCCCTTTCAAAAAGAAAGTGAGTACAATTAAAGGGACTAGAAGTGAAACTAAAGAAGGTACAATAACATCAACGATAACACTCCCGGCTGTTATTTGTCCTTTTACCCATAGCATAATGGTTGTTACGTCTCCAATCGGGGACCAAGCCCCTCCAGAGTTAGCTGCAATTACCACCATACCAACAAATATCCATCGGTTTTTTTTGTTTGCAATCAATTTTCGTAATAGCGTAACCATTACAATTGTTGTAGTTAAATTGTCAAGTGTTGCTGACATGAAAAAAGTAAGAATACAGATTATCCACATCAGTTTTTGTTTGTTTGTGGTTTTTATGCGATTGGTGATTAAAGAAAATCCCTGATGATGATCAACTACTTCAACGATTGTCATAGCACCAATCAAAAAGAAAATAATTTCTGATATTTCACTTAGGTGGTGCATAAGTTCATAATGAACTATAAACTCTGTGGCTTCTCCATGTGGGTGTATGCTTAAAAAATCAAGCCAGTTTTGTGATTCAGATAAACCAGCAACAATGTGGTTTGCATCTAAAATATAAAGTATCCATATTAAAACACCTGTAACTAATGCAGTCGCAGCTTTATCAACATGTATATTGTGTTCGAGAGCAATAGCAGTATAACCCGCCACAAAAATAAATATCATTAAAATAAACATAGTCTTCCCTTCAATTTCAAAAATGGGGTCGAAAATAAGGAAAATAATAAAAGTACGAAAATTAAATTTTGATTTTCATTACACTGCTTAATCTAGTTAATTTGAAATGACGGAGTCATAAAATGTCTATTAAAGTCCTAGAAATAAAATTGCTGCAGCGCTTATTGAAATTGCAGCTCCGGCAATTGCATGGGTATATTTTTCAAGAATATTTGGTTTAAAAAAATTGATGCCTTTTATAATAAGAATTGTTGTCGTTATCATGGTTGCAATTGTAGCAATAGAAAATACAAGACTTACAAGTACAATCCCACCTGTTGATAGTTTTGCTGCCGGGTACATTAGGATGGGGATTAGCACTTCACAAGGGCCCAAAACAAAAACAACAAAAAGTATCCATGGAGTTAAAGTTGCGCCTTTTTCATACTTATGCAGGTGTCCATGTCCATGGCTATGAGAATGCTTATGTTCGTGAACAATTCCATCGTCATGGATGTGTTTGTGTTTATGGGGGCGCATTAAATAAACCCGCCATAAACCCCAAAATAAATATACAAGACCAAAAATAAATAATGCCCATGCTGCAATATCCCCCCTAAATGCTTCAATATTTTCCAGTTTTCCTACGCCAACACCCATTGCTATGCCAACCACACCAATTACAACTGAACTAAGTACATGTCCCAGCCCACAAGTAAATGTTATCCAAATGGTCTTAAAAATATTCCAGCCTCGTGCTTTAGCCATCACAACAAATGGTAAATAATGATCAGGCCCAAGTATGGTGTGTGCAAACCCGACTGAAGCTGCTGTTAAGCATAATACCCATAATGTACTTTCCATAAAATAGGTTTAGTAAGTTTATAATGGTACTAATAATAAATTATAGTTTAATAATTTTCATAATCATATTTTAAATAGGAAATTATTCTTCCCTGCCTGTCATATTCAATCATGCCCATTTCGAGTCCTGATTTGGTATAAGCATTAGTAAATTTCTGTAACACATCTCTTGTTGGCGAATATTTTATTTTTTCTGTATTATTACCACTTTCATCATAATTATACATGAATTGATAAGCCAGATTACCTGAAGGTGAGAAAAAATCTTCTCTTTCTATATTTCCTTTATTATTAAAAATTCGCTCAACTGTATAATATAAGTTATTACCTTGTTTGAATACTTCTTCTTTGGTAATCTTTCCACTATCAAGGTCAGAGTAATAATATATCCTTTTAGATAGGGGAGCGTTATTGAGAGAATATTCTGTTTCTGTTATTGTTTTTGATTCTGTGTTTATTTCATACGTAGAGCGAGATACAAATGTATTCCCTGCTTCAAAAAAAGTTTCCTGGGAGAGATTGCCGGTGTGATCATAGTTATAAACTGTTTTTTCGAGTACATCACCAATATCAGAAAACAATGTAAGTTCAGAAATATTATTTCGTGAGTCGTAACTGTATCTGTAAATGGCTTCAACCTGGGTGTTATTTTTGTAATAAGCCCATTCAGAAATTCTTCCTGATTTGTCGTATGATATAACTTCGGTTCTTTTTTTATCTGTTGTCAAGGCATCGCCCTTAACGGAGTAATCAAATCTTATTTTTTGAAAGACGTTATTGTTTTTATTTAGTTCTCTTTGTTCTTCTATTATTATTTTATCTGCTTTACATTTTGGGGCGTCACTTTGCGAGAAGCCAATATTTGCACTGATAAGAGTTCCAATAACGAAAAATAAAATTTTGTAAGATGCCATATCTTTATTTTTTAGTTTATTATAAAGATATGATGCCTGTCCCAATCATGCCAGTATTTTAATGCAAGTTTTCGTACATATGCCCAATATTTTTCTGTATCCATACCAAATGTTACTACTCCGTATTTGATATCTTTTTTTACCTGGTCCCAATATTCGGGTTTTAGTTCCATGTACACAGAGTTGTTTTTAAATTGAAATGTAGCTGCTGGCTTTGTCTTTACTGTGGTATCAACTTCGATTAATCCATGCCCGAGAGTTCCTCCTGTACCAACTTGCAAGCCATCATTAAGACAACTAAAAGGAGGAGTTGTACCGGCATAGGTAGTTATTTCGATATCATCAACACCTATACGGAAATATTCTCTTGCCCGAATACCCATCTTTGCTCCTACAACAGCATAAATTCCTAAATGTCCGTGTAACTCGTTTGTTATTACACATGCGCGCCATTCTGAATAACCATGCATAAACATTGTTTCGTCCATTATCTGTTGTACATCTTCTGCAAAGACACCCTTATCCTGCGGAAATGTGGCAAATACTTTATTTTCTTTTGAAAAATCCTGGGTTAAGGTATTGTTTAATAATTCGTCTGGACTTTGTTTTTCACTATCAAAAACATATTGATTGTTGGTTTCATTAGAGACTTGTAATTTGAATGCTGAGTTTTCTTTTAAGAAACAGGAAACCAATTCTTTTTCAAGTACTATTTTGTTTTGATTTTTTTTGTATTGTTTTTCTATTTCATCAGCATAGAGATTGTATTTGAGGCTATTTCTCCAATTGTTGACCAATACTTGTCCTTCTATCAGATTTAAAGGGATTTTATTGTTTGATAGAAATTCTAAAATGGGTTTAATCTCTTTTGATTTTAGATTCTTATCATTTTCGAACACAATGATTTGAGATAATAGAAATTGTCCTTTTTCGAACTCCATAATAGCAGATAATTTTGCAAGTCCGCAGAAACCAAGGTAGATACTTGAGTCTGGCTCATTGTTAAATATCTCTGTAAGATTCTTAATAGCTTTTTCTTTTGTAGACGATTCATAAACGGGAATTCCATCATGGAAGAAAGATTTAAGCATTTCCGAAATATCTTTCTCACTTTCAATACTATTTGTTAGAACAGCCAATATCTCGATTTCTGTATTAGCGAGTGCTAATGTAAGCGCATTCATAGACGATGGACTATTGTCCATCTCTATGATAGCATGATACTTTGCTTTTCCTGAGTGTGCTAAAACACTTAATGCAGTTGTAATTATTAATAGAAAATTAATTATTATTTTTTTCATCATCATTAATCAAAATGTATGTTAATACCGGCAAACATCGTAAATCCTGGCATTGGATAGTCATAATTAATAGCGTAATCCTGGTTAAGGATATTTTTTGCGTTTGTGTAAACAGAAATGGATTTGTTGATTTTATAATTCAAACGCGCATTGACTAATACATAATCTTCTGTAACTGTATTATTTTCTTCTACCTTGAGGTAAAGATTATTTACAAATTCTGAGTTTAGAGAAAGATTGAATTTGCCAAATTGTTGTCGTAGATTTAAAAATAGTTGATTTTCAGGGGCAGCAAGTAAAGGCTCTTTCATTGAAAGATAAGCATAGTTCAAGTGAAAGAAAGTAGTTTTTGTTATTTGCCATTTTGCTAGAAACTCAATTCCTTTATGATGGAATGCATCACTATTCACATTTCTCGGTGGAGGAGGAGGTGCAGGAATTGTTATGATAAGATTTTCTCCATCTGCAATATATCCTGTTAATTCAATATTGAGCTTATTATTAAATAGCTCTTGCATGATAGTAAAATCATAACTCATCATTCGTTCCGGTTCTAACTCATCATTTGCTGGAGGGAATAGATATAGTTCCCTGATTGTAGGGCTTCTGAAACCTTTAGAAACAGAAGTTTTTAATGTAGTACTTGCAAATGGTCGGTAAACCAATCCTACTTGCGGAATCCATTCATCTCCATATGCGCTGTTATTTTCGTATCGGATTCCTGCACTTAGTCGTAGATCTTCAAGTATTTTTTGTTGTGAATATGCATAAAAGGCATATTCGTTTATTGTAGTCCATACATTATTATACGGAGAAACGATCATTTTAGGACTTCCATTTTCAAATATTACATTTCCGTCCTCGTCTTTAGCCATCGTAGAAATTGGACTTCCTTTTCCGCCAAAATTTTTATAATCAACACCAAAGGTAAAAGTATTACCAGTAAATGGATGAAAACTCTGGTAAAACATTAAACCGGTATTTCGGTCATTAGAATGCCAGCCATCAGAAAGATCATGTTCTCCAAAATTGTAGAAAACTTTAAAAGCCCCTTCAAAAGAAGCATATTTATTATCTATTGAAAGGGCTGCTTTTCCTCTTGTAATATCAACCTCAAAAAATTGGGGTGTTGTGCCTACAGTGCTCTCGGCTCCTGGATCTTCGGATATAAAGTCAGCAATACTAAAGTCGGCTGTAGCAGTGAAATGCTCGTTGACTTTGTAATCCATTTTTATGTATCCATTTGTAATATCAAAGTTAGAAGTGTCTCTGTGTCCATCAGTATGTTCGCGATTGATAGAAATAAACGTAGATAGTTTGTCTTTTTTGTATCCAACAGAACCCGAATATTTTTGAGTGTTGTATGAACCATACATGGCATGGAAATTACCATTTAGCCCGTCTTTCTTTTGTTTTTTTGTGATGATATTGATAACGCCTCCCATCGCATTTGAACCGTAAAGGATGGATGCCGGTCCACGGATTACTTCAATTTTTTCGACATCTGTTGTTACGTAAGCATCGGGCAGTGGGTGGCCAAATATTCCCATGTATTGTGGGTGACCATCAATTAGCATTAAAACCTGTGTGTTGGGACTGCCACCAATTCCCCGCATTGAGATTTTTCCTGCAGCACCGTCAGAAACGCCAAATCCAGTAACACCTTTTTCTGTTACAAAAACACCGGGAACCTGTTGACTAATTAGTGGTAAAACATTAGTTTCATTGGATTGTACAATTTCCTCCTCTGTAATACTTGTAACACTTAGAGGAATGTTTTTTCGTGAAACTTCAACTTTTGAGCCGGTTATTACAGCTTCATTAATAGGGATTGTGTCTTTTAAATTTTCCTGTGCAAAAACTGAGTTGACCAGGATACTCAATAAAATCAGGTGTAAGGGTAAAGTTTTCATTTGTTTAAATTTTTAATAGAGGTGAGTTTTTGATTGATATTTATTTTTTCTAGGGAAAGCGTTCTAGCATTAAGATCAATGATACTCCTAAGCTTGCCCCGGAAATAACAAGATTCCATTCTCTTCTTGGAGTAGAAAAAACAGAAATAAAAAGTTGGGCAACCATAAGAATAATTGATAATATAAGGATTTGTCCCAATTCTAATCCTACGTTAAATGCAAATAACGGCATAACGATATTGTCTTCCATTCCCAATAATTCTCTCAAATAGTTTGAGAAACCGAGACCATGTATTAATCCGAAAAAAAGGGCTAATGAATATTTAAACAGGTGTAGACTTTTTGAAAAAGTTACTCCTTTGTGAAAAATATTTCCCAGTGCCGTAATGAAAATAGTTAGGGGAATTAAAAATTCTACCCATGCTGTAGAAACATGAACAATGTTTAAGGTTGCAAGAGCAAGCGTTATTGAATGACCAATTGTAAAAGCGGTTACAAGGATTAATACATTTCTCCATTGTGTTAACAGGTAAATACCACATAAAGTAAGGATGAAAAGTATATGGTCATAACCTTTTAAATCAGCAATGTGTTGGTATCCAAGTTTAAGGTAGAGTTCAAAGATTGACATGTTTCGGGTATTATGTTTTTAAAATTCGTGACACTTTAAATGAAAAAAATATATTTAAAGCAAGACTTTGCTTGCTATAAAAATTAATCAGCTCTTGTCATCACTAATTTCCCGTGCGTAACACCTTTTAGTGCAATTAATTTTTCGGCAAGGTCTGTAAGTTTATTTGCTTCGCCTTTTACCGCAATTGTTTCTAAACAGTTGTGATGATCCAAATGAATGTGTTGTGTTGATAAAATTACATCGTGATAATCATGTTGTAAGTCATTATTTTTATTGTTGATGTCTTTTTTATGGTGATCATAAACAAGCACAATAGCTCCAGCAACAATGTTGTTGCATTTCCATTTTTCTTCTACAGCATTTTTTTCTATTAAATGACGAATTGCCTGAGAACGATTTGGAAATTTATTCTCCTCAACATAGTTATCAAGTTTTTCCAGAATATCATCTTCTAAAGAAACGCCAAATCTTTTTACACTCATGATTAACACGTAATAAAAAAACGTGCTACGAATATCGGAAAAAATATGGAAGATAAAAATTGTTTGAGGTGTTGTATAACACTATATAGTATTATTAATCATGATGATTACATTTTCAAGGGGGAGTCTATTTGTAAATTCCTTTAATTAATTCTGAAACATTAAATAAACTAGTATGCCCAGTTGAATATCTTTTCAAAAGATATTCTCATTAATAAATCTTAAAGATACCCACTGACTTTATAAGTCATAAAACCCAAAATTTCTTTAAGCATTAAATTCCAGCTTCCGAAAACTCCGGCATAAGGAATAATCAAGGAAGAAGGATCAAAAGATCCGACAGATGCCATTGGCTGTACAGGAAAAACATCAACCGTAAAACCTTTTTTCTCAAAGCAACCTTTTGCTCTTCTTATATGAAATGCTGATGTCACTAGCAACATTTTTTTATCTAAAGAATCTTCTAAAATTTCAGCTGCATTTTCTGCATTTTCATGGGTGTTCCTTGATTCTGATTCGGTTATTATATCTTCTTCGGGTATTCCCAGGTCAACCAAAAATTCTTTCAGGAATTCTGCTTCCTTACGTACTTTTAGCATAATCCTGTAACTTCCTCCAATAATTGCAATTTTTTTTATTTTGCCGGTTTTATACAGATAAATTGTCTGCATTATCCTATCTGTGCTGCCTGTAAAAACAGTACGTTGATAATCTTCATCATAGGATGCAATTCCTCCTAATACAATTCCATATTCATAGATAGGTTCCAATTCTGATATTTGTACCGGTTTTACTTCCCACAGTTTTACAACTTGGTTGAAAATAAATGAATTACTGAAAAACCATAATACAAAAATGACTAAGATGGTAAATATTCTTTTTAGCTTTTTCTTTTTCACGAAAAGAGCCAGGATAAATAATACAAGAAACCAAATGAATGGTGATATAAAGACATTAATTATTTTTGATAGGAAGTGGAACATAACATTAAGTTTGATTAATCGTGGTCTAAGATAATTTTTTATGTTCTTTTATCAGATAAAAAGCTAGAATTTTCATAATTTTCTTGAATGGTTACAAAAGAATATTGGATAGAAAGATTAAATCTCCAGCAACATCCTGAAGGGGGTTATTTCAGGGAAATTTATCGTTCTGCCGGAACAATTTCGCAAAACTGCTTACCTGATGAATATGAAGGCAATCGCAATTATGCAACAAGTATTTATTTTTTATTGGGACATGAAGATATCTCAGCTTTTCACCGGTTAGCATCCGATGAAATATGGTATTATCATAGCGGAGAACCTTTAAACATTTATATACTTGATAAACAAGGAAATATAGAGACAAGAAAGTTAGGTCCAAATCCGGATGAAGATGAAGAGTTTCAGGTTATAATTCAGGCAGGTTCTATTTTTGGGGCCAAAGTCAATTCAGGAAAAGACTATACACTTATGGGATGTGTTGTAGCTCCGGGTTTTGATTTTGTAGATTTTGAATTGATGAAGTGTAAAGAATTATTGGAATTATTTCCACAGCATGAAGAAATAATAAAATTGTTAACAAAATAGCGATGGCCAGATTTTCAATTAAAGCCAGGATAAAAAGTTTCTCTTATGCATTTAATGGAATTATTTTCTGTTTGAAGACACAGCATAATTTCTGGGTACATTTAACCGCTATGATTGCTGTTATAGTTCTTGGATTAATTTTAAATGTAAGCAAAGCAGAGTGGTTGTTACTGATATTTGCAATGGGCCTTGTTTTATGCCTCGAAATTGTGAATACAGCCATAGAATATATTGTAGATTTGCTTTCTCCTGAGCACAAAAAAACAGCTGGGCTGGCTAAAGATTTAGCTGCCGGGGCAGTTTTGGTTGGAGCTATTACGGCTGCCTTAATCGGTTTAATTATATTTACTCCAAAGTTTTTGATTCTGTTTTGATTTTTATTTTTTTACAATAAAAAACTATGATTTTAGATCCATCAAAAGTTACAGATAGTAGTAATATAAAGAATATTATATTCGATTGGGGAGGAGTAATCTCTAATATTGATTACAACAAAACGGTAGAGGAATTTAAAAAGATTGGGCTCGATAATTTCGATGAGATTTATACCCAACTTAAACAAACCGATCTTTTTGACAGGTTAGAAATCGGCACCATTGATCCCCAGGATTTCAGGACTCAAATCCGAAAAATGTTAAATCAAAACCCTACCAATGAGGAAATTGATGCAGCATGGTCTGCAATGTTACTCGAGTTGCCACAAGAAAGGTTATCCCTGCTTGAAAAGGTAAAAGAGAGCTATCGCATATTTCTACTCAGCAATACAAACATTATCCATGTATCCCGTTACTCAAAATATATTGATAAAGTTTATGGTTTTGAGAAATTCAAAGGATTATTTCAGAAAGTGTATTATTCTCATGAAGTTGGTCTAAGAAAACCTCATGTAGAGATATTCGATTTTGTGATCAACGAGAATAATCTAAAAAAAACAGAAACACTTTTTATCGATGATACAATGCAACACATTGAGGGGGCATTGAAAGCTGGATTACATGCATTTCATTTAAAAAAACCTTTACAAATTATAGAGATATTTAAAAATGGCACGAATTAAAATCACATTACCCGAGAAATTTATTTTTGAGACAGAAATAGTTTTACGTATTTCTGATATTAATTATGGCGGACACATGGCTAATGATGCTGTTCTTTCTATTGTGCACGAAGCAAGAATAAGGTTTCTGCAAAAATTTGGTTATACAGAAAAAGATATTGAAGGGTTGGGAATAATTATGGCTGATGCTGCTATTGCTTATAAAAATCAGGGCTATTATGGCGATCAACTTACTATTAAAATCAATATTGATGATATAACAAAACTTGGATTCGACATGTATTACCTGTTAATAAACCAGGATAATAAAGAAGTAGCCCGGATAAAAACAAACATAGCTTTTTTTGACTATCAGACAAATAGACTTGCTGCTGTACCACAAGAATTTATTGGTAAGATTACTGAAGCTTAGCTGTATTGTTCGATTCTTTTGAGCATTTATAAATCATGGAGTTACACCATTTTATTTTAACAGGATCTATTTGTTCCTGTTGATTTAGAGCATCTCTGTATTGCAGGAAAGATTCATAGGCTTCTGGTACTTTCCCCAGTCGAAGTAAAACCAATCCTTTTTCTTTGAATAAATCCATATATCCATGCATACTGTTTTCTTCTGCTTTGTATAGTAAATCAAGGGCTTGCGTATTAGATTGATATGTATTTTGATTTTGTATAATTATTTTTGCTTTCAAAAAGTAAGTTTCTTCAACAGCGAGGTCATTATTAATTAATCTGTCAAGTAGATTAATTGAGTTTTCATAGTGATTGCTATAGTATTCTTGCCAGGCTACATAGTTAATTATCCCAGATAATTTTGATGTGAGCTCTTTATCTGTAATGAAATAATTCAGTTTAAAATCTTTTTCTTTTTTTGAATTAATATACTTTTTTGCCACATTCTCTGCAATCTTGCTTTGATTTTCAGTATAATCCCATCCAAATGGATTCGTGTTGTAAGTATCCTGATTTATATTTATCGTTCCATGTCTTAATACAATATGTGAAATTCCTTTTGTTAGTTCTAGCATAAGTTCTTCTTCAGTTTTCTGTTTGGCTAAAAAATCAATCCCTATAAGTAAAAAACCATTAGCAAGAGATTTGATTTTTGTTTTTGGATCATTAATCAGTTTAGGTGTTATATTGATTTCTTTTTCTTCCAGTATTAATTTTTTAGGATATATTCGGTAGATAAGTTGATAAATATAATCCTCAACGTAAGGGTCATCATAGAATTTATTGTTACTTTCCAATTCTCCCAGATAACCAAGAAGTTTCTCTTCACTATTTGAACTTAATATGTATTTGTTTGGGGTTAGCTGATAATCAATGTTTAATGTGTTAAACCAAATGTTTTCCCAAAAACACAAGCTGTCAGGGAGCAATGCGATTTTTTTCTCGGGAATATAGGTTTTTTCTATAATTCCATTTTTGTAAGCTTGAACAAAGTATCTGGTTTTTCCATAGCTCATTTGTTCTCCAATTATTAATACAGTATCTCCTGTTGATAGGCCCGGTGTAAAGCTTTTAATTACTCCTTTTTTTGTTATTTGACTATATGAATTTAAAACTAGTAATAAGGAGGTTAGTATTAAAATTGGCTTCTTCATATTTTTTAGGTTTAGTTAGCAGGATCAAAAAAGATGCCGATAAATAAAAAAACCTGTTCTAAAACAGAACAGGTCTTATATTATTTGGGATTCATCTATAAATTAAATGATTCTTTTATTTTATCAACATAATCTAGTTTTTCCCAAGCGAAAAATTCAACTTCTTTTGTGATTTCTTCGCCATCGTTCTTTTTATAAGAAATGGTTTTTGTATAAGGCTTACGTCCCATATGTCCATACGCCGCAGTCTCCTTAAAAATGGGGCTTTTTAAACCAAAACGTCTTACTATTGCAACGGGCCTAAGATCGAATATTTCATTTACTTTTTGTGCAATTTCCCCATCACTCATAGGTATATTAGCTGTTCCGTAAGTATTTACATAGATACCAACAGGTTTAGCAACACCAATAGCATAAGCAACCTGAACCAAGGCTTCATCAGCAACACCGGCAGCAACAAGATTTTTCGCGATATGTCGAGTTGCGTATGCTGCAGATCGGTCTACTTTTGAGCTGTCTTTGCCAGAGAATGCACCCCCTCCGTGAGCTCCTTTTCCTCCATATGTATCAACAATAATTTTTCTGCCTGTTAAACCTGTATCACCATGAGGCCCTCCAATTACAAATTTTCCTGTAGGGTTTACGTGCAAGATAATGTCGGCACCAAATAATTTCTGAACTCTTTCTGGAAGAATTTCAATAACTTTTGGTAATAAAATATCTTTTACATCGCTTTTAATTTTAGCGAGCATTTGTTCATCTTCATCAAAGTCATCATGTTGTGTGGAAACAACAACAGTATGTACTTTTATGGGTTGGTTATCCTCATCGTATTCAATTGTAACCTGAGATTTCGAGTCGGGACGAAGGTATGTCATTGCTTTGCCTTCTTTTCTAATAGTAGCCAATTCTTGCAGGAGTAGATGAGAAATACTTAAAGCAAGGGGCATGTAATTATCAGTTTCTTTAGAAGCATATCCGAACATCATTCCCTGATCGCCGGCGCCTTGGTCTTCTTCGTTTGCCCTGTCAACACCCTGGTTAATATCTGGAGACTGTTCATGGATGGCAGAAATTACACCACATGAATCGCAATCAAACATATATTCAGATTTTGTATAACCAATCTCACGAATTACTTCCCGTGCTGCCTTTTGAACATCTACATAACCATTTGTTTTAACTTCTCCACTTAATACAACTAAACCAGTTGTTACAAGCGTTTCACAAGCAACTTTTGAATTTGGATCCTGTTTTAGGAATTCATCTAATAACGCATCTGAAATTTGATCGGATACTTTATCCGGATGACCTTCAGACACAGATTCTGATGTAAAAAAATAACTCATTTTTAGTCTTTCTAATAAAATTTGTAATGTAAAGCTATAATTTATATTTATTCAAAAATGATTTAGGTATCACTTTTAGTTAACTCCTGGAAAATGTTTTCAAGGTTTGAGGCTTTTTCTTGCAAGGTAAGAACTTTTAAATTATTATTTACAGCAAAGGTAAATATTTCACTTCTGATATCTTTGTCGGGATTCCCTGTAAATATCCAGTTATTACCATTGAGTTTTTCTATCTCATGAATATTGGGGATATTTTTTAACCATTCTATATCTGTGGGTTTGTCAAATTCCACAAGTACTTCCTGAATTGGGTTCACTACAAGTTCACGGATTTCTTCTCGCGTTCCATTAGCAATAATTTCACCTTTATTGATAATAATTATTCTATCGCATATAGCTTCAACTTCTTGCATAATATGTGTAGAAAGGATAATGGTTTTTTTGCTGCCCGCTTCTGCTATCAGGTTTCTTATTTCTACAATCTGGTTTGGATCCAGCCCCGTTGTTGGTTCATCAAGAATTAGAATTTTAGGATCATGTATCATTGCCTGGGCAAGTCCTACACGTTGCCTGTATCCTTTCGACAATTCTCCAATTTTTTTATGTTGTTCCCTGTTTAGTCCTGTTTTATCAATAATATTTCTGATTAATTGATTTTTATCTCCCTGTATTTTATAGATATCAGCAATAAAGGCAAGATATTCTTTTATATACATATCCTTATAAACAGGATTATGTTCCGGGAGGTATCCAATCATTTTTTTGTTTTCTGTAATATTTATCGAAATATTTTTTCCATTAATTTCAACAAGCCCGCTGGAAGGTGGTATTAATCCACAGATTATTTTCATTGTTGTTGTTTTTCCAGCACCATTTGGACCAATAAAACCAACAATTTCATTATCCTGTATTTCAAAAGAGATATTTTTTAAAACCTCTTGTTTGCCATAAAATTTAGTTAGCGATTCAATTTTAATCGACATTGAATTTTTCCTTTTTTTAACAAATCTATACAATATCTTAAAAATTCGTGTGCCTTAATTATACTTATAAGCTGAAATGAAGGAAATTTTATAACTTAATTTCATCTTCTGTTCGATTTCGTACATGGGTTGTTTTAAAAGCGTTCAGAATAGAAAGTTTTATTCTTCTAATGCCATTTGTAATTATCAGTAAAACAATTAATTGTTGATTTTGGCATAGCATGTGTAATGATAGATTTCAAATAAATGTTTTGAACTTAAAAAACAGGAATCATGAAAAGGGTAGAAAATATATCAGTAAATAGTAAAAGAGTTTTAGTTATCGTTTCAATAGCATTAATTTCAACTAGTGGATTATTTGCACAAAAATCAGTTTCAAAATGGAGACTTTTCGAAACTAATAAAGCAGAAGCTGAGGTAGTTTATTCAGCACCTTCATCAGTAGCAGTAGTTAGTTATGATAATTATTTAAAGACGCTGGATTTTATTATCGAAGATAAAGTTGAATTGGAAGATTGGATGACAGATGCTTCTGAGTGGGAAAGCAATGTTCAAACAGATGAATTTTTTGAAGAAGAACTAGCTCTTGAAGAGTGGATGTTGAATTTCAGTTTGTTAAATGACTTACAAGATTCAGATTTAGCACTTGAAGAGTGGATGAATTCAACTGAAAACTGGAGATAATATATAAATGTAATTTTTAAGGAAAACTAGAAATTATGCACAGCTGCCGAGAATTTTGGCAGCTGTTTTTTTATATCTATCAGGAATAATTTTTTATATTTCGTTTATGTTAACTATTTTTATGGCCACTTGTTAAATAGTTTAACCAAAATGAATTAATATGAAGGAATTTAAAGGAAGAGTATTTCTATTAGTAATTGTTATGGCACTGGCAGGCCTAACTAGCAAAAGTTTTGCGCAAACGTTAACAGAGGCAATAGAAGCGTTTAACGCTGGAGCTGAAGCCTTAAACGCTGGCGATAATGCTGCTGCTATCGAAAAATTTGAAAATTGTATTGTTGTTTGTGAAGGGGTTGGAACTGAAGCAGATGAGCATAAATTGAAAGCACAAGGTTTATTACCAAACCTGTATTATAGTGTAGCTTTAGATTCTTATAAAGCAAAGCAAATGGATGATGCTATTAAAGGCCTCGAGAAGACAATAGAGGTAGCTCAAAAATATGAGGATGTTAGTACAGAAGATAAAGCAAAAGAAAATCTCCCTAAATTTTATTATGCCCAGGCTTTAGAATCTTATAAAGCAAAAGATTATGTTAATGCCAAACCAAAATTTGCAAAAGCTGTTGAAATAGATCCAGAATATATCAATGCTTATTTTTATTTAGGATTATCAGAAAAAAATTTAGGAAATGAAGATGAAATGATTTCAACTTTTAATAAGATTGTTGAAATTGGACCTGAAAGTAATTCAACTGTTAAAAAGGCTGTTGAAACATTGGGTAATCATTATCAAAATACAGCTAAAAAAGCTATTAATAGTAGAGATTTTAAAACTGCAGCTGAATCATTCGAATCTTCGCTAAAATATGTGGAAGCAGATGCAGATACATATTATTATATTACAATGTCTTATAACAGTTTAGAAGATTGGGATAAAGCAATTGAAAATGGCGTAAAAGCTGTTGAAATAGCTACTGGGGATGAAGAAGAAGTAGCAAAAGTAAATTATGAATTAGCAAAAGCTTACGAAGGAAAAGGAGATAAAATAAATGCTTGCTCAACATACAGCAAAGCAGCAGTTGGTAAATATGCTGAATCAGCAAATTACCAAATGGAGCAAGTACTAAAATGCGGTGAATAAAAGCGAAAAATAATATATAAAAAGCTGCATTTTTGCAGCTTTTTTTGTTTTAAATAAATTTCAAAATCCAGAATCATAGAATATATTATATTTTTGTGGTTCAAAATTTTTTAGGATGAAGCGAACAAAAATAAAAGAATTACTTCTGTCAACTGAGTATGATGTAGATGTGTTGGTAAAAGGTTGGGTAAGAACAAAACGAGGCAATAAAAATGTTGCTTTTGTTCATTTAAATGATGGCTCAACAGTAAAAAATATACAGATTGTGATTGATGTTGCTTCTTTTGATGAAGCAGTTTTGAAAGATATTACCACAGGTGCGTGTATCGCAGTAAATGGAAATCTCGTAAAGTCTGAAGGGAAAGGACAGACCGTTGAAATCCAGGCAAAAGAAATTGAATTATATGGTGCAGCAGATCCAGATAAGTATCCTTTACAGAAAAAAGGCCATTCAATGGAATTCTTAAGGGAGATTGCACATTTGCGCTTTCGTACAAATACATTTGGTGCAGTTTTCAGGATCAGGCATAACCTTGCCTATGCAATTCATAAATTTTACCATGAAAAGGGTTTTGTGTATTTACACACACCTATAGTAACAGCATCTGATTGTGAAGGGGCAGGCGAGATGTTTCGTGTAACTACGTTCGATTTAAATAATGCTCCAAAAACTGAAGATGGGGCTATTAATTTTGCTGAAGATTTTTTTGGACGTGAAACAAATTTAACTGTTTCCGGTCAACTTGAAGGAGAATTAGGGGCAATGGCTTTCAGTGAGATCTACACGTTTGGGCCAACTTTCCGTGCGGAAAATTCGAATACCCCACGTCACCTTGCAGAATTCTGGATGAACGAACCAGAAATGGCGTTTTATGATATTAATGATAACATGGATTTAGCAGAGGAATTTGTTAAATACTTAATACAATTTGCGCTTGATAATTGTCAGGATGATCTTGAATTTCTAAATTCAATGTTTGATAAAGAACTTATTGAACGTTTAAGGTTTATTGTTGATAACGATTTTGTTAGGTTAACATATACAGAGGGAATAGAGATTCTTAAAAAATCAGATCAAAAGTTCGAATATCCTGTTGAATGGGGATTGGATCTTCAATCAGAGCATGAAAGATATCTTGTAGAGAAACATTTCAAAAAGCCTGTTATACTTGTTGACTATCCAAAAGATATCAAAGCATTCTATATGAAACAGAATGAGGATGGTAAGACAGTAAGGGCAATGGACGTACTTTTCCCTAAAATTGGAGAAATAATCGGAGGTTCTCAAAGAGAAGAAGATTTAGAGAAACTTTTACAGCGTATTAGGGAAATGGGCATGAATGAGGAAGAAATGTGGTGGTATATTGATACACGAAGATTTGGTACAGCTCCTCATAGCGGATTTGGCCTTGGTTTTGAACGTATGGTGCAATTTGTAACAGGAATGAGTAATATACGCGATGTAATTCCATTTCCAAGAACACCAAAGAACGCTGAGTTCTAGGGTAAACATTCACATATTTTTTTAATTTTGTGATTGGATTTATTTTTTTCATTTAGAAAAATATATGTTAAAACAGAGGTTACAACAAAAGTTATTACAAAAGTTATCTCCTCAGCAGATTCAGATGATCAAGCTGTTAGAAGTTCCAACAATGCAGCTAGAACAAAGGATAAAGAGGGAGATAGAGGAAAACCCTGTTTTGGAAATGGGTAAAGAGACTGATGAAGATGGAGAACCCCAGGATGATAATACTTCTGAGAAAGATCAGGATGAATTTTCTCTGGATGATTACTTAAATGAAGAGGATATCCCGGAATATAAACTTCAGGCAAGAAATTATTCCAAGGATGATAAACGGGAGGATATTCCCTTTTCTGTGGGAGCAACATTTCATGATCACCTGGAAACTCAACTAGGTCTCAGAAAACTAGGAGAAAAACAGTATAATCTTGCACTCTACCTATTAGGAAATATTGATGAGGATGGGTATCTACGTAGAAAGTTAGAGGCAATTGTTGACGATTTAGCTTTTTCTTTGAATATAAGTACTACGGAAGAAGAGTTGCTGGAAATCTTACGTGTCATACAGGATTTTGATCCTATTGGCGTTGGTGCACGCGATTTAAGAGAGTGCCTCTTATTACAGATAGAAAAGAAAAATCAGGATGATCCCATAATTAAGTTATCGAGGCAAATTCTAAAATATCATTTTGATGAGTTTACCAAGAAGCATTATGAGAAGATTATTGCCCGGTTAAATATTGAGGAAGAAGACCTTAAAGATGCAATTGAAGAAATAGTCCATCTTAACCCTAAACCTGGCAGTTCGTATTCAGATCCATCAAATAAAACAGCACAACATATTATTCCTGATTTTATTCTTGATAATAACGATGGGGAACTTGAACTTAGTTTAAACCAAAGAAATGTTCCAGACTTAAGATTAAACAGGACATATACAGAAATGCTTAGCACTTATTCAAAAAATAAAAAGAATAATAAGCAGCAGAAAGATGCCGTAAGTTTTGTTAAGCATAAACTGGATTCTGCAAAATGGTTTATCGATGCCATCAGGCAAAGGCAGAATACGTTATTATTGACTATGGAGGCAATAATCAATTATCAGGAAGAATATTTTCAAGAAGGTGATGAGACTAAAATGCGCCCCATGATTTTAAAAGATATTGCTGATATAACAGGACTCGATATCTCTACTATTTCAAGGGTGGCAAACAGTAAATATATTCAGACACACTTTGGTATTTATCCCTTAAAATATTTTTTCTCAGAAGGGTTACAAACTGATTCAGGTGAAGAAGTTTCAACACGAGAGATAAAAAAGATACTTCAGGATTGTATTGATGCAGAAGAGAAGAAGAAACCCCTTACTGATGATAAGTTGGCAGAAATTTTAAAAGAAAAAGGTTATCAAATTGCCAGAAGAACGGTTGCTAAGTATAGGGAACAATTAAATATTCCTGTAGCAAGGCTAAGAAAAGCTCTCTGATTTATAAAATCCGTTTCTGTTTTTTTGTGAAGTGGAAATAAGCAGGCTTTGCAATAGAAAAATATTTGAAAAAATCAGTATATTTAATCTAATATCATATTTAAGATGGACAAATCGATTAAAGATATTGATAGAAAACTTCTCCAGATTACACTAAAGAAAGCAATTTACATTGCTTTAGTATCATATACATTTTATTTTTTACTTTATACAATTCTTTCCTTACAAAAATATGCATTTGCAATTATCACTCTTGGAATAGGAATTTTTATACACCTGATTCTAATTTTTCTCCTTAAAAAAAATCTATACAAACTCACAAATATTATATTCCTGGCAATTAATGAAATACTTTTGGTTGCATTATCATACTTTATTGTTGGCTTCGATTCCGGAACACATTATTTCTTTTTGATTTTTGCAATTCTGGCTTTGCCCATATACAGAAAAAAAGGATTAGAGCTTTCAATTTTAATGTTAATTATTAATTATATTTTATTTGCGGTAGCAGAATATAATTTAATACAAGATTTTTCTGTAATTGAACTTCCTGAAAGATTGTCATCGATTTTTCGAATGACATGTATGTTTATGAGCTATATGATAATTTTTTATATTTTTTATCTCTATTTTAGAAACAACGAAATAAAAGATGAAGAACTAGTTCAAAATCAAAACCAGCTTCAGGAAATTAATTGCCAACTAGAAGAAATACAACAAGAACTTGAGGTACAAAAAGAAACTCAGATGCAACTTAATGAAGAGCTGCAGGCTAATCTTGAATTGTTATATAAACAAAATATTGAACTTGAAGTAGCAAATAAAACTAAGGATAAATTTTTTTCCATTATTGCTCACGATTTAAAAAATCCATTATCATCTTTAGTTGGTTTAACGGATATTTTGAATGAAAAGATTGATGTTTACGATATTGAAAAGATAAAAAAATTCACAATAGGAATTGGAGAATCAGCTAATAATCTTAAGACGTTAGTTTTGAACCTGCTAGATTGGTCGCGGGCACAATTAGGAAGTATTAAACCAAATAAAATTTTATTTTCTCTTTGTGATGTATTAATAAAAAATCAAAGACTTGCTCAACAAAACCTTGCAGAGAAAAATATTAAGTTGGTTATTAATTGTAATCGAGAATTGATTGTTTATGCTGATATGAATATGATTGACACGGTTATTAGGAATTTAGTAAGCAATGCCATTAAATTTACTTATACCGGGGGAGAAATAAACATTAATGCTGAAGGCCAACAAAATAGGACGATACTGAAAATATCCGACACAGGTGTTGGTATGAGTGAAGAACAAATTGCCAACCTTTTTAAAATAGATAAAACAGAATCTACTTTTGGTACAAACAGGGAAAAAGGTTCTGGTTTAGGACTTCTCCTTTGTGATGAGTTTTTAAAGCTGAACAGATGTACTTTAGACGTTACAAGTAAAGAAGACAAAGGAACAACTTTCAAAATAATTTTTCCAACACAGGAGGAAAAATAAACTTCGCGCACTTTTTGAGAAATTCTAAACCATTTAGAATATTTGTATATAAAAATAGCAGGGAATATTTAGTCAAGTAATCCCCTGATTATCCCTCTTTTTGAATTTTTGATGAAGTTAAGAATGTCATCTCTTTCAGTAGATTGAGGGATATTTTTCTCTACATATTCTATAGCATCACTGTTATTCATCCCGTTTTGATAAATAAGGCGATAGATTTCCTGCATCTCCCGGATTTTATCTGTAGAAAATCCTCTTCTTTTTAATCCAACACTATTAAGTCCTGCAAATGCTAATGGTTCGCGACCAGCCAGAATATACGGAGGCACATCTTTTAGTACTTTACTTAATCCTTGAATGAAAACATGCTTTCCTACATGAACGAATTGATGGACCAATGCTCCAGAGGCAATTGTAGCCCAATCTTCTACTACTACTTCTCCGGCAACACCAGAATAACTAACTAAGATACAGTTGTTGCCAATTATTGAATCATGGGCGATGTGGACATAGGACATGATCAGGCAGTTTTTACCAATTATTGTAGCACCTTTGGCTTTTGTTCCCCGGTTAATTGTTGCACATTCCCTTATTGTTGTATTGTCTCCAATATTTACAGTTGTTTCTTCTCCATCAAATTTTAAGTCTTGTGGAATTGCAGAAATTACAGCTCCAGGAAATACTTTGCAATTTTTCCCAATCCTTGATCCTTCCATAATTACTGCATTAGGGCCAATCCATGTTCCTTCGTCTATTTCAACATTTTTCTCAATTGTTGCAAATTGAGAAATCTCAGCACTTTCAGCAATTTTACTATCTGGATGTACTACTGCTAATGAATGAATCATAATTATTATTTGTGTTAATTTGCGTAAAGATGTAATTATTAGTATAAAACCACAATGTAAAAAATCATCAAAAAAGGGTTATTTAACCTTAACAATTTGCGCCATCATTTCTGCTTCTGCAACCAATGTGTCTCCTACAAATGCTTCGCCATACATTAATGCAATCCCTCTTCTGATTGGATCAACCAACGACATTCGTATAATTAAAGTATCTCCAGGTACAACTTTTTGTTTAAACCTTGCTTTATCAATTTTTAAAAAGTATGTTGTGTAATTTTCAGGATCAGGTACTGTATTAAGAACAAGTAATCCACCTACTTGGGCCATTGATTCTATCTGAAGAACACCAGGCATAACTGGTTCATCAGGGAAGTGCCCAACAAAAAATGGTTCGTCCATTGTTACATTCTTAACACCAACAACCAAATCATCTGTACGTTTAATTAATTTATCGACTAACAAAAATGGCGAACGGTGAGGGAGCATTGCTTTAATTTGATTTACATCAAGCAAAGGCTTTTCATTTGGATCATAATCCGGGGCAACTGGTTTACCAAGTTTTTTCTTTATCTCTTTACGGATAATTTTTGCTAATTCAGTATTGGCAAAATGACCTGGTTTTGTAGCAACAATTTTTGCTTTAAGTTTCTTCCCTGTTAAAGCGATATCTCCAACAATATCAAGCAATTTGTGACGGGCAGGCTCATTACTAAATCGTAGATCAATATTGTTTAGGATTCCTTCTGGTTTTGCTTTAATTTTAGGCATGTTAAAAAGATCGGCAAGCCTGTCTAGTTCCTCTTGAGCAACTGCATTTTCCATAATAACAATTGCATTCTCCAGATCCCCGCCTTTAATCAGGTTATTTTTGAACAGAAATTCAACCTCACGTAAGAAAACGAAGGTTCGGCTTGGTGCAATCTGCCCTTCGAATTCTTCAATATTTCGCATAGTTGCATATTGATTTCCTAATATTTTTGAGTTGTAATCAATAAGCACATCAATGCAAAAACCATCATATGGATAAACATCAATCTCAATTCCTTTTTCAGGGATAGTAAAATTAATTGGTGTTTTTACAACAAAGTATTCACGTTCAGCTTCCTGCTCAACAATACCGGCATTTTTAATGCCTTCAACAAATGGTTTTGAACTCCCATCAATAATTGGCATTTCAGGACCATCAATCTCAAGCAAAACATTGTCAAGATCAAGGCCATTCATGGCGGCCATAACATGTTCTATGGTTGAAATACTAACGCCCTTTTCTGTTATTGTTGTACCTCTTGACGTTTCAGTCACATTTTCTGCAACTGCACGGATTATCGGTTTATTTTCTAAATCAATTCGTTGAAATTTGAATCCATAATTTTCTGCTGCTGGCTTCAACGTTAATTCGACTTTAGCTCCGGAATGAAGCCCTTTACCTGTAAATTTGATTTCGTTTTTTAATGTCTTTTGTTTATCTGACATGTGATATCTAATAAATTAAGGTTCAAAAAAATTAGGGCGCAAGTTATAAAAAAAAGTTAAATTCAAAGAAGCATTACTTTGAATAGAACTAATTTAAAATAAACTAAGATTTAGGGTATTTTATTTTGTTTAATTATTCTTTAATTTCTCAATCTCTTTTTCTAATTGTCTGATTTTCATCATAATGTCAGGGCCGTTTCTGTAAGCTGCAATAGCTCGTCTTTCTTTTCCTATGTCTTGGGCAGGAGAACCAAATAATATGGTATTTTCTTTTTTTATGGTGTTTGATATACCGGCCTGGGCAGCAATTTTTGTGTTGTTTGCAATGCTGATATGGCCTGAAATTCCTGCCTGGCCCCCGAGCATACAGTTTTTGCCAATCTTTGCTGAACCTGCTATTCCAACTTGCGAGGCCAATACAGTATTTTCACCTATTTCAACGTTATGGGCAACCTGGATAAGGTTATCCAATTTTGAGCCGTTTCTAATTATTGTTGAGCCCATCGTAGCCCTGTCAATAGCACAGTTTGCACCTATTTCAACATTGTCTTCAATGATAACATTACCCAGTTGAGGAATTTTTTTATAAATGTTATTTTCATCGGGAGCGAACCCAAAACCATCGGAACCAATTACAGTTCCGGAATGGATAATACAATTTTCTCCAACTTTACAATCAGCATAAATTTTTACACCGGGATAAAGAATAGTGTTATCGCCAATTTCAACATTTTCTCCCACATAGACCTGTGGATATATTTTGACATTATTTCCAATTTTTGCTTTTTTTGCCACACAAGATTGAGTGCCAACATAGACTCCTTTACCTAATTTAGCAGAGAAAGCTACTTTTGAGCCCCATTTCCTCCCTTTGTATTTTCTTTTGTTTTTACTAAATAAATCCAACATCGTAGCAATACCTTGATAAGCATCATCAACTTTAACAAGGGTTGCATTTACAGGATTTTCTAACTTAAAATCTTTATTGATGAGTATAATAGAAGCTTTTGTTGTATAAATGTGTTTTTCATATTTTGGATTTGCAAGAAAACATAAAGAACCTGGTTTTCCATCTTCGATTCGAGCGGGTTTTGTAACCTTAGTATTTTCATCTCCGACTACTTCACCATTAAGGTATTCAGCGATAAGTTTTGCTGTAAATTCCATATTATAAATGAGTTATATGTTAAATTTCTTTTGGGTAGCATAAATAATATTTTTTGTCAACTTTAGTTAATGCGTTGAAATGGAAAATATCAGATGCTTCCGAAATGTCAATTAATTTATTTTTATATTGAATAAGTATATTGTTGCCATCATATGAATATGCGTGGTTTGAGATAGAATCTGAAGAAACAAAATAATTTGTTTCTTCTTCTGTAATTGATAAAATCTCAGCTGCCCTTTTTTGTTTCTCAGTTAATTCTTCCTTTGAAATCGGTTCGTTTCTAATCTCAATTTTAAATAATTTTCTGTTGATTAAATTAGAAGATAACATCGATAATATTTTATCGTCATGATTGAACCATATTTTAGTAGAAGCCATGATATCAGAATCATCAAGAAGATTATAATGTTTTACAAAATCTTTATTAAATGTGCTCGATGCCTTTGGATTATTTAAAAAATAAGCCAGTGATGGCGTAGAAAGGATTCCTTTATTTTCTTTTATTAGATCTTTTGCGCGTTTAAGAACTTTATTTAAAAGGATTTCTGCTGATAATACTGTTTTGTGAAAATAAACTTGCCAGTACATCAATCTACGGGCGATTAAAAATTTTTCAATTGAATAGATGCCTTTTGCTTCAACAACTAAATGGTCGTCGATAACATCAAGCATTTTTATTATTCTGTCGGAACCAATTACTCCTTCATAAACACCGGTAAAAAACACATCACGCTTCAGGTAATCCATCCTGTCCATATCAAGTTGGCCAGAAATTAACTCATGTAAAAATTTTTTGTGGTACTCGTTTTTAAATATTTTTATAGCCAGATCAAGTTTGTTATCCAGCTCTTTATTTAATTCTTCCATAAGGATTAAAGAGAGAGCCTCATGGTTCAGGCCTTCAATAATTGAATTCTCCAAGGTATGCGAATAGGGACCATGTCCAATGTCATGCAATAAAATTGCAGCCATTGCCGCTTCAAATTCTTCATCGGTTATTACATGTCCTTTCGATTTTATGGTATTTAATGCCATATCCATTAAATGCATCGCACCAATAGCATGTTGAAACCGTGTATGTGTAGCTCCTGGATAAACAAGGTTGGTAAGCCCTAATTGCCTTATTCTTCGTAACCTCTGAAAATAGGGATGTTCGATAATGTCAAAAAGAAGTTCTGATTTTATGGTGATAAATCCGTAAACCGGATCATTAATTATTTTACGTTTATTCACTATCAACTATTCAAAAAAAGGCTATAATTCGAGGGCAAAAGTAAAAACTATTTTTCTTTCTTTTAGCAAAAGAGTTAAATTAAAGCCTTCTTTTTTTGTAGATTAAATGATTATTAATAGTTTTGCATCCTGATTAGGAGATAATAAGTCGTTATAGGGGACATAAGTCCCCTATTTTGTTGGCATGTTGAAATGATTGTTAAAGAACATATTGAGCAGATACTGAAACCTTTCGTTGAAGAAAGAGACTATTTTGTGGTAGAATTAAAAATTTCTACGGGAAATAGAATCTCTGTCTTAGTAGACTCTATGAAAGGAATTACAATTGCAGAATGTGTAGAAATAAGCAGGGCTATAGAAGGTTCGTTGGATAGAGAAAAAGAAGATTTTGAACTTGAGGTTTCTTCGCCAGGCCTTAGTGAACCATTAAGAGTTGTTCAACAATACCAAAAAAATATTGGGCGCGAGTTGGGAATTTTACTAAAAGATGATTCGAAAAAGATTAAAGGGAAATTACTTGATGTTGTAAATGACAAAATAAAAATTGAATTTCAACAAAAAGTAAAAATTGAGGGTAAAAAAAACAAACAACTTGTTACTGAGACAAAAGAAATAGAGATAAACGATATAAATACGGCGAAAGTTATAATATCATTCAAATAGCAAAACAAAATACTTCAATTTATTGGCAATATGGAAACAATAAATTTAATAGACACTTTTTCGGAATTTAAAGAATTAAAAAGCATAGACAGAGCTACAATGATGAAAGTTCTGGAAGATGTATTCCGAAGTACGTTGCATAAAATGTTTGGTACCGATGAAAATTTCGATATCATTATTAATATTGATAAAGGTGACTTTGAAATATGGAGAAACAGGGAAGTAGTAGAGGATGAAGATTTTGATGATCCTGTATTGCAGATTCCACTTTCTCAAGCTCAGAAGATTGACGAAGATTACGTTGTTGGTGAAGATGTTACTGACGAAGTAAAACTTTTAGATTTTGGAAGAAGGGCAATTTTAGCACTTAGACAAAATCTTACCTCAAAAATTTTGGAGCTTGAAAAAGGAAATGTTTACGACAAGTATAAAGATCGTATTGGTGAAATAGTTACTGGTGAAGTATATCAGGTATGGAAACGCGAACTACTTGTTCTTGATGATGAAGGGAATGAACTTATTTTACCTAAAACAGAACAAATTCCCAGCGATTATTTTAGAAAAGGAGATACTATAAGGGCAGTTGTTGTTAAAGTTGATATGAGAAACAATAACCCACTAATTATTTTATCGCGTACATCTCCTGTATTTCTTGAAAGACTCTTTGAATTGGAAGTGCCTGAGATTTTTGATGGCCTTATTACAATTAAAAATATTGTTCGCGTCCCGGGAGAAAGAGCAAAAGTTGCTGTAGAATCATACGATGAGAGGATTGATCCTGTTGGTGCTTGTGTTGGAATGAAAGGTTCCAGGATTCATGGTATTGTAAGAGAATTAAGAAACGAAAATATTGATGTTATTAATTATACGAATAACGTCCAATTGTATATTCAAAGGGCATTAAGTCCTGCGAAGATTAGTTCCATAAAAATACTTGAAGAAGATAAAAGAGCTGAAGTATTTTTGAAGCCTAACGAAGTTTCGCTTGCTATCGGTAAGGGTGGTTTAAATATTAAACTTGCCGGACAATTAACTGGGTACGAAATTGATGTTTACAGAGAGGCCGAAGAGGAAGATGATGAAGATGTGAACATTGAAGAGTTTGCAGATGAGATTGAAAGTTGGATTATTGATGAGCTTAAAGCTGTTGGATGCGATACAGCTAAGAGCGTTTTAGAATTGAGCATAGCGGATCTGGTGAAACGTACTGATTTGGAAGAAGAAACCATTCAGGAAGTAAGAAAAATTCTTAAAGCAGAATTTGAATAATTGATTTTTATTATTATATCTTAGCAGTGCTTCAACAGAGTCATTGTTATAGTTAAAATTTGTAAGGCAATTTATGGCAGTAAACAAGGCTACAAGGCTAAGTAAAATAGCAAGAGAGTTTAATGTTGGTATATCAACAATAGTTGAATTCCTTCATAAGAAGGGGTATACTATTGATACAAATCCAAACACAAAGATCTCCCCTGAAATTTATAGCGTTTTAGTCCAGGAGTATAGCAATGATTTAAACGTTAAAAAAGAATCTGAAAAAGTAAGCCTGCGAAAAGTTAGGGAGACAAAAGAAGTTGGTAATATAGAAACTGTAGAAGAAGAAAGCATTGATGAAGAAGCGGAAGAACCTACAGATGAAGTATTGATAAAAGACTTAAGTGCGGGAAAACCAAAAGAAGTGCCCGTCCCTTCCCAAAATAAGATCAAGGAAAATATCAGAGTTGTTGGTAAAATAGATATAGATTCTATAACCGGGAAGAGAAAACCTGTTAAAGAAGAAAAGATTGAAGAAGAGAAGAAAGTTGAGGAACCAAAACCTGAACCAAAACCCGAGCCGAAAATAGAACCCAAGCCAGAGCCAAAGGTTGATATCGAATCAAAACAACAATCAGAAAAGGAACAAGTTGAGGAAAAGAAAAAGGAAGAAGTAAAACCTTTAGAAAATCAACCTCCTGTAAAAGAAGAAGTAAAAGAAGAAAAAGTGGAGGAATTAGTAGAAACTAATGAAGTTGAAACATTAGAAATACAAGAGAAAGAAGAAAAAGAAGAAGTTGTTCCTGAAGAAATAAAACAGGAGATTTTTGTTAGAACAGAAGTAGAGAAAATAAGTGCTCCTACTGTTGTAGGGAAGATTGACTTAAGTTCAATGAATCAACGAACAAGGCCACCAAGAAAAACAAAAGAGCAGAGAGAAGAGGAGAGAAAAGCTAAAATCGAAAAACAACAAGCGGAAGAAAAAGAAAAGAGGGGAAGAGAAGTCCAGGTTAGAGAAACAAGAGGTTTTGAAGGGGAAAGACAAGATTCTACAAATGAAAGACGCGTAGAAAGAGTTAATGTTAAAAAACCTACAGGACCTGTTGTTGTTGGAAAAATTGATTTACCCGACAAGAAAAAACCGGTTGCAAGTTCATCAGAACCGATTGATAAGAAGAAGAAAAGAAAACGAATTAAAAAGCAAGATAAAGTTCCGTCAGATAATAATAATACCAACAACAATAACAGGCAAGACAGGGATTCAAGGGATGGTAGGGCCGGAGGCGGAAAAACCCTCGTAAAAAAAGGCCAACAACAACATGATAAGAGAAGAGGTAAGCATTTTAATAAAGCTGAAATTAGTGATGAAGAAATACAAAAACAAGTTAAAGACACGCTAGCGCGTCTTACCTCTAAAGGAAATAAATCAAAAGGTTCAAAATATAGAAGAGAGAAACGTGATGCCATCAGACAGGAGTTGATGGAGGAAGAAGAACGTAAACTTCAAGAAAAGAATATTATAAAAGTAACAGAGTTTGTCTCTGTCAATGAGCTTGCAAACATGATGGATGTACCTCCAACAGATGTTATTGCTACATGTATGAATTTAGGATTATTTGTATCAATAAACCAAAGATTGGATGCTGAAACCATGGCATTAATAGCTGATGAATACAATTTCAAAGTAGAATTTGTAAGTGTAGAAATACAAGAATCTATTGGTGACGATGAGGAGGAAGATCCTGCTAATTTAGAACCACGTCCACCAATTGTTACAGTTATGGGACACGTGGATCACGGAAAAACAAAATTACTGGATCACATCCGTAGCGCGAACGTTATTGCGGGTGAGGCTGGAGGAATAACCCAGCACATTGGGGCCTATAGTGTGCAATTGGATGATGGAAGAAATATAACATTCCTTGATACTCCCGGTCACGAGGCATTTACAGCAATGCGTGCAAGGGGTGCCCAAATCACTGATGTTGCTATTATTGTGGTTGCTGCAGATGATGGCGTGATGCCACAAACCGTTGAAGCAATTAACCATGCTTCAGCTGCTGGTGTGCCAATGGTGTTTGCAATCAATAAGATAGATAAACCTTCAGCAAATCCTGATAAGATAAAAGAAGAACTTGCCAATATGAACTATATGGTTGAAGATTGGGGAGGTAAATATCAATCTCAGGAGATTTCTGCTAAAAATGGATTAAATATCGAAGAGTTGCTTGAGAAGGTTCTGCTTGAAGCAGAATTGCTGGAATTAAAAGCAAATCCAAATAAACGGGCTAGTGGGACTATTATTGAATCTACTCTCGATAAAGGTAGGGGGTTTGTTGCCACAATATTGGTTGAAGAAGGATCTTTACGTGTAGGAGATATTTTACTAGCCGGGCATCATACTGGCCACGTTAAGGCAATGTTTAACGAAAGAGGTAAGCGTATTGATGTGGCAGGGCCAGCAACGCCGGTAGTTATCCTCGGTTTAAACGGGGCACCTCAGGCTGGTGATAAATTTAATGTAATGGACAGCGATAAAGAAGCCAAAGAAATAGCTTCTAAACGTGAACAATTACAACGTGAGCAAGGACTAAGAGCTCAGAAGCATATTACACTTGATGAAATTGGACGTCGTATAGCAATTGGAAACTTCCAGGAACTTAACGTTATTGTAAAAGGTGATGTTGACGGTTCTATTGAAGCTCTTTCTGATTCACTTATAAAATTATCAACAGAAGAAATTCAGGTTAATATTAAACACAAAGCTGTTGGACAAATCTCTGAAGCTGATATTCTGTTAGCTGCTGCTTCTGATGCAATTATCATTGGATTCCAGGTAAGGCCATCGGTAAATGCACGAAGATTAGCTGAAAAAGAAGAAATTGATATCCGACTATACTCCATTATTTATGATGCAATAAATGATGTAAAAGCTGCAATGGAAGGTATGCTTTCTCCTGAAATTAAGGAAGAAATTACGGGTACTGCAGAAATTCTTGAAACTTTCAAGATTACGAAAGTCGGTACAATTGCAGGATGTATTGTTAAGGAAGGAAAAGTATTCAGAGATTCTAAAGTTCGTATTATACGTGATGGTATCGTTGTTTATACCGGTAATTTAGGATCGCTTAAACGATTTAAAGATGATGCAAAAGAGGTTGTAATGGGCCTTGAATGTGGATTAAATATCGAAAACTTTAACGATATTAAAGTAGGGGATATTGTTGAATCGTTTAAAGAAATAGAGGTTGCAAAAAAATTGAAATAAGCCAATATAGATATATTCATGAGTGTTATTTTTTAGAAAGAGAATAACACTTATGTTTTACATAATTCTAACCTGATTTTATTGCTGCAATGATAAGGAACGGGTCAGTTCTGCTTATAATGATTGAACTGGCTGGAATTTAGAAAAGATTACTAAAACAAAGTGAAGATATTTAAAAATTGTCTAACTTTAATGTAGTTATCAAAAACACAATTTTTAAATACATTTTTTATGAAGTTAATCTACTCTATTTTAATTTTATTTCTCGTATTTTTATTTACTGCCTGCGAGAAAGATTCAACAACATCAATTAGTGGGGATCAATCTTCTATGGGAGAAGTTGGTGTTACCGTTGAGGGACCATCTTACAGTGTTGCCGGAGTAAGTGGTATTGTTGCTGAGGTAATATCTTTAAATGATGGCGTTTCTACAATGGAAGGTTCTGCTACCGTTACAAATTCAGTTATTAAAAATGTTCTTGAAAATCTCCCCAATGTCAGTTTTAATGGAGATCAAATGACTGTTACAGCTGAAGTAAAAGTTGCTACTGATGGTATTGAACTGATGGATGGAGGTCTAAAAGGAGTTGTTGTCAATTATTCATCAGAAGTTGGAGATGAATATACCGTTAATGGTTCTTCTCAAAAACGAAAAGTATTTAAACATTCTACAGAAGATGATTATCAATGGGGGTATTGGTTACTTAAAGTTGTAGGAGTGGAAGAACCAACAGATAGTTATGAAGGAATCCAGAGTTTTAAATATTATGCTAACCATAAGTACGGTATAGTTGGTGTTGATATTACTTTTGATGATGAATCAACAGTAAGTTGTCCAATTTATACATCTGTATCTGCAGAATAGAAAGAAGCAGAAATGCCTTTAATATCATATAAATTTAAGAAATTAGGATGGGGGTTGCTTTTTGTAGCCTCCATTTTGGCTATTTTATATTTTTCTATCGATTTTAGATTTAAAGTGCCTGTTTTTGCAGTTCTTTCAGTATTTGCAGAAACAAAATATTTTACCGTTTTTAAAACTAATTTTGCTGATGAATCCATCCTTCTTCTTTTTATTGTAGGATTCTTTTTTCTTGTTTTCACAAAAGAAAAAGACGAACTGCCTTTTTACAGAGATTGTAGGATTAAAGCAGTACAAAAAACATGTATTATCTTTTTCGGATGGATGTTATTTTCAGTTCTCTTTTTTTATGGTGCAGTATTTATAGGGGTCTTAATTATAAACATTATTTTCCCTTTTGTAGTATACCTCATTTTTTTTGAGATTTACAAAAAGAAACTTTCAGAATCTAACCAGGAAAAAATAGGTTAATAATCAAAATCGAAGGATTAATTTTTCAAACAATCTTCAAAATTACAGATGGTGATTTTTCCCTTTGTGGTAGTCATTTCGCTCCAAACCCAGTTATAATGATCAATAACTTGTTTTGCCTTTATGCCGGGCCTATCTGCTGTTGTATGACAATTTTTCCTGACTTGTACCCTTGGGAATTAGTGCGGTTGTAAACAGCTGATTATCAGGTTTTGTGTTTTAAAAAATGCTAAATTTACCGCACTAAGGTTTATTTTAGCATGAAAATCAGGGTTGTTAAAACAGGCTCAAATGCAAAAGCTGTACAGGTAGTGCATTACCGGAATAATAAAAGGGTCATTTTGCAGCATATTGGTTCTGCTCACACAGAGGGGGCATTAAGCGATTTATTGATTTTGGCAGAAGAATGGATCAAAGATTACTCCAAACAATTGTCTATCTTCCCTGATGAAAACCCCAACAAGTTGTTGCATCTCAATCATTGCACATTTCTTGGAGTCAAATACCATTTTTTCCAAAAGCAGATCCGTTCAATTCAGGATAAAATTAAGTTAGATGAACTGCCTGCGTTATTAAATGATTTAGTAACAATAAGGATATTTGAGCCTGCATCGAAGCTCCGCTCACTGGAATTGATGGAACAATTTTTCAGCCTCAGCCATAGCCGCAAAAATTATTACAAAATAGCCCCTAATTGTATCGGGCTAAAGAAAATTATTGAACAGAAGGTTGTTGATTTTGCAAAAGTTCATTACTCCTTTAATTTCGACATTTTGTTTTACGATGTAACAACATTGTATTTCGAGACTTTTGAAGAGGATGAGTTACGCAAGAACGGTTTCTCAAAAGACAACAAATCCCAACAACCGCAAATACTCATAGCCCTGATGGTAAGTAAAGAAGGCTTCCCTGTTGCCTATGAGGTATTTTCAGGCAATACTTTTGAAGGGCACACAATCATTCCTGTCATTAAAGATTTTATTGAAAGGAATAATGTAAAAGATTTTACCGTAGTGGCCGATGCTGCCATGATCAGTACCGAAAATGTACAAAAATTGGTTCAAAACAATATCAACTACATCGTTGGAGCCAGACTTGGCAATATCCCAACAGCACTGTTTGAGACGATCGATAAAAACATCAGCCGCGAAGATGGTAAAAGCATACGGATTAAAATGGATAACGGTTATCTGGTTTGTAGCTATTCTTCAGTCAGGTACCGTAAGGATAAATACGAAATGGAGAAGCAAATCGAAAAAGCAAAACAAGCAATTTCAAAACCATCGAAAAGCAAAAAGTTGAAATTTACCCGGATTAAAAACCAGGAAATGGGACTCAATGAAGCACTTATTGAAAAGACTCAGAAGCTATTAGGCGTCAAAGGATATTATACCAATCTGGAAGAATCGGTTGCCAATAATAAAACAATAATGGAGCGATACCATGAACTTTATAAAATAGAGCAGAACTTTAGGATATCAAAAAATGACCTACAAACAAGACCCATCTTTCATTATAAGGAACAACCGATAAAATTGCATATACTGATTTGCTTCATGGCGCTTGTCATAGCAAAGCATATCGAACTAAAAACTGGTGTGTCAATTAGAAAATTCATCGACGAATCAAAGAAAGTTGTGGATGGAGAAATATTGAACCAGATCACAAACAAAACAGTAATACTAAAAGCCGAACCAACTCACAAAATGAAGGAACTTATAGAAAAGTTAAATGCACCGCACTAAAAGGGACAAGTCAGGAGGTTAATAATCAAAATCGAAGGATTAATTTTTCAAACAATCTTCAAAATTACAGATGGTGATTTTTCCCTTTGTGGTAGTCATTTCGCTCCAAACCCAGTTATAATGATCAATAACTTGTTTTGCCTTTATGCCGGGCCTATCTGCTGTTGTATGACAATTTTTGCTGCAAAGTAAAATTATTCTTTGGTTATTTATTCATATTTAAGAGATTTTACAGGATTCATTTTGGCAACTTTAAAAGATTGCCAGGTTGCTGTTAAGAATCCAACTAACATAACTCCAATGATTGATAAGATAAATATTCCAAAGCCTAATTGAACCTGATACGAAAAATTGTGTAACCACTTCGATAGGAAAATCCATGAGAATGGAATAGCTAATAATCCGGAAACTAAAATCCATTTTAAAAAGTCGAAGTTTAACATCCAGACTATGTTGGATTTTTTTGCGCCATTAACTTTTCGTATTCCTATTTCTTTGGTTCTGGCCAGGGAAATATGCCATACCATTGAGAACATGCTTAAAATACCTAACAGCAATGCAATTAATGCAAATATTTTTAAGTGATTGTTTATCGTTTGTTCTTCCTCAAATTGTTGGTTGTAAAAATCATCTACCCAAAAATATTCAAATGAATAATTAGGGAAAGTTTTCCTGAAATACTTTTCAGCATTGGAAATTATCATTTCCTTATCTGCATTTGGAGTAAGGGATAAAGTGTAATTACTCCACATTATTTCTTTTGTCCAGTCTAATAAAATAATGGGGCCGGGAAGTTCTTTTACAGAAGAAAAATTAAAATCATTACAAATTCCAATGATAGTTGTTTCAAATTGTTGTAATCCACTTTCATCTTGCATAAAAAGTTTTTTTCCAATAATATCTTTTGGATTTTCATAACCTAATTGTTTCATGCAACTTTCGTTAATAATGCTTCCACTATTATCTCTCTCAACACTAAAATTACTCCCTCCTACAATTTCAATTTCGTAACTCTCAACAAACGATTTATCAGCGATGAATAATGCGGTTTTAATTCCATTACTATTTTGCGTCTCTGAAACTGAAAATCCAAAAGTAGTTATGTCTCCGGGGACATTATTTGATATTGCCATATGATTAACACCAGGCATTTTTTGTAATTCCTGCTCAAATGCATTAAGATTTACTAGCCTGCTACTTGTTCTTCTTAGGTTTTGAGGTGTTTTTATTACAAGTTTATTTTCAATGTTTATTCCTTTATCCTTTTCTGTGAGGTATTTAACCTGCTTTGTTATTCCCAAAATGGATGTAATTAAAAAAATAATCACTACAAATTGAATAACTGTTAAAAACTGACGATATGAAAAACCTAATTTTTTTTTCGATTCAATCTTATTTAGCAGAGACAAAGAACTTTTTCTATAAATAAGTATTAACAGCATAGATGGATTAATAACAGCACTTGCAATAAATAGTATAAAAAGTTTTATCAGAAAGGTGCTTCCTGTCTGATTTATTTCGTTTATACCTTCTGACAATAAAGGATATTGTTTGATTAATGAAACAACAAATAAAACAATTGTAAAAGCAACAACGTGAATGAGAATTGATTCTGTTAAGAAATTGAGAAATAACGATCTGTTATTTGCACCTAATGTTTTTTGAATTCCATATTTCAGCGAATTACTTGTAAATCGAGTATGTGAGAAATACACATAATTTAATCCAGCCGCAATTAATATCAGGATGCTCACTAATTGTAAAATGGTTAAATATTCCCTGCTGATATTTTTACTAATCTCATTTTTTAAATTAGACAACGTATGGATATCCGTTAAAGGTTGTAACTCATATTTATATTCTGTTCGTGAATTTTTAAAGAAGCCTGATTGATGTTCCATGCTTATTTGTGTCATGGCTTTTTCAAGCTTCTTTATATCAGCTTTATGATCCAACTTCAGATAGTTGTAAAAACTATATTCTCCCCAATTTTCTTTAAGAGGAGGAGGTAAATGCATATTATCATGGAAAGACATTAAAAAGTCTGCATGAAAATGGGTATTTGAAGGTAAGTCCTTATAAATTCCAACTATTTTAATTTGACCAGCAGGAAACTGGTGGATAATTTCATCAATTGGATTTTTGCTGCCAAGATATTTTTTCGCAAAACTTTCTGAGACTATTGCTACGTAGGGAGCATCTAATACACCTTCTGTTTCTCCCTGAAGAATTTCTATTGAAAAAAGGTCTAAAAAATCATTGGAGCAGTGGTATGCATTTTTGTTAATAAAGGTATTCTCGCCTATCCTAAAATTATTTTGTACTGCACCACAGAGGTAAGCTGACTGTTTTACTTCCGGATATTGTTCCTGAAGTGTTTTCCCCAAGGCACGTTGACTTCGAGGTTCGCTTACAGTAACGATATTATCTGTAATAACAGATGTTACAACTCTATAAATATCTTCATAACCATCAAAATGTTTATCAAAAGATAAGTGGTAATTTATTTTTGCTGATATTAAAACAAAAGCACATAGACCAATAAATAATGAGCATATAGATAAAAGTGTAGAGCGTTTGTGTTTGAGGATTAATCTAAAAATTTGTTTAAGGTTATGCATATCGTTTTTGTTAGTTCTCTTTCAACCACAATAGTTGCACCAAGATTAAAAATGTATTTGTTATCAATAACTTGTGAAAATAAATTTAATGATAAACGTAAAAAATTTTTACGGCAGTTGTTAAAAAAGTTGACAGTGAAATAAAAGAGGATTTAATCAATCCAAAAAGAAAAAAATACATGAAAGTTCTATTTATCTTTTCTCTGTGAAACTTTGCGTATTCTCTGAGAATCTTTGTGTCATAGTTATTTTAGAGTATAACGCATAGAACTGCAGAGGAGGCACAAAGGCTTTATAGACAACCTCCTTGAAGAAAAAGGAATATGATATTTCAATAGTAATTCTGAAGATTTTTAAGAAAAGATTAAAGTTTCTTTTATTCCAAGTTCTTCTGCAACGTACATTGAGATATTTTGGTTTAACCAGTTTGGCTGATGTGCATTAGAACTCATAACAAAACGGAATTTGTTTAAGAAATTTCTAAGGTAATTTCTCCAGTCGTATCGGAAAATATACCGGTTATTAATCTCTACAAAACAAGAATCAGGAATTTTATCCAAGTTTGTATTAAATACGTATGGATGTGCAATGATAACCGGTTTTCCTGTTGAAAGTAAAACATCAATACCCTAAAACTCCTCTCTCTTATACTTTCGAGCAAAAGTATTTTATTTTCCGTGCTTCGAAGAAGATATTAGGTTAAAAAAAGTTTAAGAAAATAAATTTAGATGATTTTTATCAAGAATTCGTATTTTTTCTTTGTGATAAATATGAACCTGTTATTTTTGCACCTAATAAGCCGATAAATTAGAATATTTTAATCAGGTTTTTTTTTAAAATATAACTTTGGTGTCTGGATTTATATCCTGTTAGAATTAATTCAAATCTCAGATGTAGTATTTTACGCTCTGGATTATATTTCAAACCCAAATAAAACCTGTAAATGAATTATTAATTGTATTTAATATAACAACATGAAAAGAAAAGGAATCATTCTAATCTCTTTAATATCGATTTTTACCTGGAGTTGTCAGGAAAAAGACTCAGGAGAAATCCATGAAAAGGCATTAACAGTAGATACACATTGTGATACGCCAATGTTACTGGTTGAAGGAACAATTGACGTAGGAAAACGAAATGAAGCTCCTAAAAGCAGGGTAGATTTTGTGCGAATGAAAGAAGGAGGGCTTGATGCAATGTTTTTTGCTGCATTTACAGCTCAAAGGGAGAGAACTCCCGAAAATACAGATGCTGTATATCAAATGGCGAATAAAATGATTGATTCTACTTATGCTGTTTGTAAACGATACAGTGACCTGGCCGAAGTTGCTACAAAAGTGGACGATGCAAAACGTATAGAAGCAGAGGGAAAGCGTGCTATATATATTGGAATGGAGAATGGGTTTCCACTTGGAACTGAATTGAGCCGTGTAAAAGAATTCTATGATAAGGGAGTTCGGTATATAACACTTAGCCATTCTTCTAATAATGATATTTGTGATTCTTCAACCGATCATAATGGATCAGAACATAACGGATTAAGTAAATTTGGGGAGGAAGTTGTAAAAGAGATGAACGAATTGGGAATGCTTGTAGATGTATCTCATATTTCCGACAAATCATTTTATGACGTTGTTGAGCTTAGTAAAGCGCCTGTAATTGCATCTCATTCAAGTGTACGAAGCATCGCGCACCATCCAAGAAACATGACAGACGATATGATTAAAGCCTTAGCTAAAAATGGGGGTGTTATTCAAATTTGTTTGCTCGACGTTTATATTAAGGATCCGGATACAACGACCATTCATTATAAGAAAGAACAGGAACTTGAGAAAATTTATAAAACCTCTTACGAAACAATGACTGACGCAGAGAGAAAAGACCTGGATAAACAATACGAAGAATTATATACAAAATACCCGGCAGATCTACCAACCGTAGCAGACTGTGTTGATCATATTGACTATGTAAAGAACCTTGTTGGAATTGACTATGTTGGAATTGGAACTGATTTTGACGGCGGTGGTGCTATTGCAGACTGTCAGGATGTTAGCCAGATGCCAAACATAACTGCAGAAATGTTAAAACGTGGTTACACGGAAGAAGAAATTGCAAAAGTTTGGGGTGGAAATTTCTTCAGGGTTTTTGCCGAGGTAGAAAAAGCAGCAAAAAAAGATATTTAATAACGGAACTTCCTGTATTTTATATAGGTTAAATTTAATCCTACATGGCGCAAGCATTTTGCTTGAGCCTTGATAGTCGTAGTATTCATAATTTTTTTGTTACTAAAGAGTAGCGAATGCTACCACACAAGATTGGACGTTGCAAATGCAAACGCCCAACTGCTTTGATGTTTTATCTTTAGTTATTTGGATCATGCTACGAGGAATTGAGAAATAACCTTCCAGTGTCTACAATACAAGACCTGGAAGTGTTTTTTTGATTATTTTTGGCTCTAATCTATATAGCCATCCACTAATTTTTCAAATTCCTTATATCCGGGCATAACATGTGATTGAAATTCACCATCAATAAAATATGAAAATGTTGCAAACGCACAGGGTGAGTTTTGTGCTTCTTCAATTGTTTTAAGATGATTAACAGTATAAGGTATTCCTTTGTCATTTAAAATAGCGACATGCTCTCTGATTACATCTTCAGGGAATGTACACTGATTTGTATAAAAGAATGAGAATCCTTTTTTATTTTCAATTTGAAGATTTTTTGCGGATTCATTAAAAGTTGGATCGGGAGCCTTTTTTATATTTTTCTTAACTAATAATTCAAAATAGGGTGGGGCGGTATCACAAGTTGTAAACCCAAATTTTGCGTAAAATTTTTTATCTGTTAGAAAGGGTTTTGTTTTGTTGGCTACAACTACACATACTCCGTTTTTATCTTTAGAATCATCTAGACACAGCTCCATGAGTTCCCTGCTTAATCCTTGTTTTTTGTATTTGCCTGAAATCCATAAACAATGGATGATGGTATAACCGGGAGCAATAACAGGTTTCCAGGCATATTCGGCAGGGATGTATTCAATAAAAGCTTTTCCGCGGATATCGATCTTTTTAAACTGTAAACCTTCTCTTAACCGGTCTTTCATCCATGCTTTTTTGATATCGGATCGCTTTTTATTTCTTGCATCATTTCCAATAGCGCAACAGATATGTTCTTTTTCCAGATTATCTTCAGTAATCGTAAGTATTTTGTATTCTTCCATTTTAAAGATTTAATTGCATTTGTTTAGGTTCATCGGGTTGATAGAATTTCATCCGTGTATCGATATTTAATTTATCACAGAGTTCGTTGAATTTTTCTTCAAGCTCTTTGGCGTTCGGAGAAGCACACCCATATTGGTTTCCAAATTTTGAAATGTATTTCTGCTTTAATCCCGGATAACGTTTGTCAAGTTCATTGTAGAAATATTCGCGCTGACTATCGCGCATAGTAACTGCCATCCAACCAAAAATATATTGAGCACCGGCGTCTTTTGCTTTTAGAATGATTGTTTTAATATTTTCCCAGTTGTCATTAATAAACGGTAAAATTGGAGTTACGATTACGCCTGTATAAATGCCGTTTTTTGAAAGATTTTCCATTGCTTCAAATCTTCTGGAAGAAACAGCGGCATTAAGTTCTATGTTTTTTGACAAGTTATCATCTGCACAGGTTATTGTAAATGTAATAGCAGCATAAATTTTATTTATTTCTTTTAGGATATCTATATCACGGGTAACAAGATCACTTTTTGTAATGATGTGAACAGGGAAACGATGTTGTTCTATTATTTCTAAAGCTTTTCGGGTAAACTGCATTTTTTTCTCAATAGGCATATAGCAGTCGTTCATACTCCCAAAACCAATGGTGCCTTTTTTACGTTTCGATTTTATTTCTTTCGGGAGAAGCTCCAGTGCATTTTCTTTAACAGATATCTTTGAAATATCAATAATACCATAACATTCACTGCGTGTATCGCAATAGATACAGGCATGTTGGCATCCCCTGTAAAGGTTCATGTTATATTTAATTCCAAAATAAGGATCAATATTTTTCACATGCTGCAATATTTTTTTTGCTTGTATGTTAATTATTTCATCCATGAGGTTAAAATTATAAAAAGGGTGTGACAATCCTATGTCAACAGCAAATACTATTTTTGTGAAAAATTCAATTGAATGAAGAAGCTTAGCGCTGGTTTGTTAATGTATCGTAAGAAAAATGTAGAACCAGAATTTTTTCTGGTTCATCCGGGAGGACCGTATTTTAAAAATAAGGATGACGGGTATTGGTCAATCCCAAAGGGAGAACCAGAAGATGGAGAGCCCGATAACCTTGTTGTAGCCATCAGGGAATTCAAAGAAGAAACTAGTATTGAACCGAAAGGTCCGTATCAGGAATTGGGCACAATCACTCAAAAAAACGGAAAAGTAGTCCATGCGTGGGCATTTGAAGGAGATTGGCCCGATGATAACCCCATTGTTTGTAATACCTTTGACCTGGAGTGGCCACCTCGTTCGGGAAAATTTATCCATATTCCGGAAGTTGATAAAGGAGAATGGTTTGTTGGTGAAGTTGCAAAAATTAAATTGAACGAAAGACAAGCAGAACTTATCGATCGATTAATGAAAATGATTGAATCAGAATAAGTTTTTTAGATTAACTCTGACAGGCCTAGTGATTCTGTCAGGTTTAAGCAGATAATTGATTTATAACCTGTCAGAGTTCGAAGAACCTGACAGAGTTAATAATCAAATGACTTTTTAGATACCCTATTTAGGAAGTCAATGCAAAATAAATTAACATCGAACTCAAAAAAATCAAGTAGTCTAAATAATAAGCAAGCAACCTTTTTTCTAAAACTATCATCTGTATAGCAAACAATTTATTTAGAAATTATGAAAAGACTAATGATCTTTTTATCATTATTTGTTTTGCTTGCATCCACAGATAGTGATGATTATTACAATTCTTATGAGTATCTCCCCATCCTAATGGAACGGAAACAGCTCGAAAAAAGTGTGATGTATCGAGAACCACAAGAGATAGTTGATCCCGGTAAAATTTATTACAAGGATAAAATTATTTATCTCAATGAGAAATATAAAGGTATTCATGTAATTGATAATTCAAATCCGTCAGCTCCGCAAAATATTGGATTTATTAATGTGCCGGGTTGTATTGATATGGCTATTAAAAATAATAGTTTAATGGTTGACAATGCAGTAGATCTGGTAACAGTAAATATCAGCGAGTTTCCACAAATTACAGTTGTTAGCAGAATACAAAATACATTTCCTGAGTGTACACCTCCCGGGGAGACCTATATTCCCTATATGTTTAGTGCAAGTAACCGTCCTGATAATACAATTATCGTGGGTTGGGAGAAACAGGATTAATCATTTACAAAAATATACATAATGAAAAAAATATTCTATTTACTACTCATTATATTTTTTATTCAAGCTTGTGAGGATGGTACATTTGATTATTCTTCGAGCAATGAATCATCAACAGGGACAGCTGGTTCTTTAGCCAGATTTGCAATTTCTAATAATTATCTATATACAGTTGACAGCGAAAGTTTAAGTATATACAATATCTCAGATGAGTCTTCCCCAAAATTTATTAAAAGGGAATATGTAGGATTTGAAATCGAGACAATATTTCCCAAAGGAGATTTGTTATTTCTGGGTTCAAGGTGGGGCGTTTATATTTATTCAATAGAAGATCCTTCAGATCCGTTCAAATTATCAATTTATGAACATAGTTATAGTTGCGATCCTGTTGTTGTCAGTGGTAATTATGCTTATTCAACATTAAATTCAAGTGGGGCCTGTTCAAGAGGGACAGATGAACTTGATGTAATTGATGTTTCTAACCCGGAGAGCCCCGTACTTGTAAAATCGATAACTATGGATAGTCCGCAGGGACTTGGCGTTTCAGGAGATTTGCTTTTTGTTTGCGATAATGGAATTCGGGTTTATGATATCTCAAATCCGGAATCTCCGGTTTACGAAAAAACGATATCTGTATCAGCATATGATGTTATCCCTTTGGATACTCTTTTATTAGTTGCCACGGATAACGGGCTGTTTGAATATGAGATTACGGAAGACAATGAGTTGGAATACTTAAGTTCATTATACATTTACAATGAGGATTAAGCCATGCAAAGATTACTGACAATTATACTATTCCTGTTGGTTTTAACCCGTTCTTATTCGCAGGAAATCGAAACAGAGAAAAATAAAACAGTTTATTCATTTGTGCCTCAATATTTGATAAACCATGGTATTAGGATTGATGTGGAAAAGCATATCAAAAATAATCATGTCATCCAGTTTTGCCCACAATTTTATTTAAGTGAGAGGGATGAAGATGATTTTTTTACTGATAAAAACAAATACAGTTTCCTCATTGGAGGGGGAATGAATATCTACCATAAAATATTTGCTTCTTCTAATTATAAAAGATATGGCTTGTATCTCAGTTATGGAGTCTCGTTAAACTATTTCAATATTGAATATACAGATGATTCTGATAATCTTACTATAGCAGCAAAAGCTGATGTTTTTAAAACCGGACTGGATGTTCTCCTGGGGTACCAGATATTTGCCGGAGATATCCTTACCATTGATATTTATAGTGGCTTAGGGACCCGATTTAGTTTTATGGATACGAATGGAACAGATAAAGACAGGTTTAACAGCGGATTTTATGGATATGCATACACTGGTAATATTATGCATTTGGGTTTACGTTTAGGAGTAATTTTATAATAGGCTAACAATGAAATTATATACATCACTTTTAACTATTTTTCTTGTTTCAACCAGTGTTCAGGCACAGGAAAGAAAAAATAATTTCGATTTTTATGTGTTCGGTGTGCCGCAATATATTGTTACGAATGGTATCCGTATAGATTTTGATATTCATACTAAAGGCACAAAAAAATGGTGGATAATATCTCCATATTTTTATTCCGATAAATCATCCCTTGATTTATTAAACTTGAGTGTTGACGATTATTATGATGCGTATTCGTATGATAATCTAATCGGAGGAGGTTTAGGAGTTTTCAGAAAAAAGTATTTATCACAAAAGTATGATGATCGAAGAATCTACCTTGCTGCAGGTGGAGAGTATAAGTATTTTCAAATTGAAGGGGATAATTATACGTATGTTGAATATACCGGGGAAGATGGATTGTTATATCAGCATATGGATGATATTGATTATCAAATGAAAATAAACACTGGAAGTTTAAAAGCTTATATTGGTTTTCAAAGCGAGCTGTTTGCTTTTCTGTTTACTGATGTTTTTATGGGGGTTGGTTTACGCTTTTCTCATCATTCATCACCCCAGGATGTAACCATAAAATATAACCGGGGATATTTTGATTACGGATATACAGGAACTATGTTTGTTTTTGGGGTTCGATTTGGGATTGGTTATTGATTATTAAAAAAAACTCACTTATAGACGAAAAATCGGCTCTGTCCGAAAAAATATAAATAGTAAGACAGAGTCGATATTTTTTAAATTACTCTCCTAAAATTATTTAAAAAGGGAATTTTTCATTTTTCAGTAAACCATTTCGAATAATTTGTTTTTTCAGAGAAACTGGCTTCTCAGAACTATAGGATACATACGATTCATAAATGTCTATTTCGTCTACTACTCCTGAAGCATAAGAATAAAAATCAACACCTTGACTATCATAGTAATATCCGTAGGTTCCATATGATCCGTTATACGTAGATTCTGGTTCCCCATATCTATCCTCAATTATATCCATATCATCTCCAATAGATATACCTTTTGATGTTGATCCACTATAAGGAGAAACTAAAAATATCGCATATACAACATCAGTAGCACTTAATGATGATGAATTTGAATAAAAACCAAAAGCAACACCTTCATTATAAAAATATACCTGAAGGAAATAGAATCCATAAGTATCTGTATAATCATCTAAATAGGTTATAGTATCAGAGGTATAGATAGACTGGATATCGTCCCAGGTATCATAGATATCTACACCGTCAATGCCCGTTCCCTCATAGATTGAAACGTTCTTATAAACAACAGAAATTGTATCAGTTGCATTGTCAGAAGCTTTATCTCCGATAGCTTCAAGAGATACAACATAGGTCCCCCCATTTGAATAGACATGAGAGGGATTTTTATCATACGATTGTTCTCCATCTCCAAAATCCCATTGATAATAACTAGCATTCACAGATTCATTTGTAAATACAATTGTATCTCCAACTTCTGCTTCATTAATGCTGGAAGTAAAACTAGCATTTACATTATCTTTATTACATCCAACTGAAAACAATACGAAACTTATTATCAGATAATTGATAACTAAAAGATTTTTTCTCATCCTTTCAATTTTTTTATTTATTACTCTATTATTGCTCAAAATCAAAAAAAATGAATCTGTTTAAAGTCAAATCCGATTTAACTTCAAATGATTTATGATTAATTTAAAAGGATGCAGTAAATGGTTAATTCGCTAACAAAATTGCTAACACTTTTTTCCATTTTAAAATTAAATCGACGGTAGGAAAAATATAATCGATAACAAGTATTATTATTGATATGAGATTAAATATGTATCATTAATTTTGTGGTATTTATAATCCAAAAATATTTTTTGAATTAGAAGAGAGCATAAGAGAACAATACTTTAGAGATTTCTTATTGTATAATATGGCTAGATACATTTAAAACATTCTATATCAAACATGTTTATAAATATTTCTTTAAAAAAAGCTATCAAAATACCAAATACTTTGTATTGCTAGGTAATTTTTGTTTACATTTGTCACGCTAATATTAATACCAAAGACTGAATTAATGGCCATTGAAAGATCTGACAAAGAATTTAATATCCGATGGAGATCTCAAATAAAGAAGGGATTGATCGAGTATATGATTCTGCTTTTGTTAGAAAAAAAGACATATTATGGTTATGAACTTATAGATATGTTAAAACAGGAGTCTTCTATAGAGATAGCAGAAGGTACACTGTATCCATTGCTTAACAGACTGAAAAAAGATGGAATGCTTACATCCCGATGGCAGGAACTTGAATCAGGAATTCCCAGAAAATATTATACAATAACAGAGAATGGTAAAAATCAAATCATATTGATGAATAAATATTTTGATTTAATATACTCTTCAATATTGAGAATAAAGAAATAGAATCAACAAAATAAAGTATGAAAAACTACATACTCGCACTCGATCAAGGCACAACCTCTTCTCGCGCCATCGTTTTTAACAAAAGTGGGCAGGTTGTATCAATTGCTCAAAAAGAGTATGAACAGCATTATCCACGCAGAGGGTGGGTAGAACACGATCCAAATGAGATTTGGTATTCCCAGGCTTCTGTCGCGGCAGATGCACTTTTCCGGGCTAATATTCATGGCGATGAAATTGCTGGTTTAGGAATAACAAATCAACGCGAGACAACTATTATCTGGGACAGAGAAACCGGTGAACCTATTTATAATGCTATTGTCTGGCAGGATCGTCGTGTTTCGGAATATTGCGATGAGCTTAGCAAAAAAGGATTACATAAAATAATACATCAGAAAACCGGTTTGATAATCGATGCTTATTTTTCAGCAGCAAAAATCAAATGGATTCTGGATAATGTTGCTGGAGCAAAAGAAAAAGCAGAGCAAGGAAAACTAGCGTTTGGGACAGTTGATTCGTGGTTAGTCTGGAAATTTACAAATGGAAATCTACATATAACAGACGTTTCGAATGCATGTCGAACAATGTTATACAATATACATAATCTGTGTTGGGACAAAGAATTATTGGAAATTTTTGATATTCCTGAGAGTATTTTGCCGGAAGTGCGATCATCAAGTGAAATTTATGGAGAAACATCTACTTCTCTTTTTGGTACTAAAATAAAAATTGCCGGAATAATAGGCGACCAGCAAGCAGCATTGTTTGGACACAAATGTTTTGACTCTGGTTCTTTAAAAACAACTTATGGGACAGGTTGTTTTTTAATGTTAAACACAGGAAATGAAATAGTTAATTCAAAAAATAATTTACTGTCGACCATTGCCTGGAAAATTGGGGATAAAGTAACCTATGCCCTTGAGGGTAGTGTTTTTATTGGAGGAGCTTTAGTACAATGGTTAAGGGATAATATGAACTTTTTTGAAGTTGCTGCAGAAGTAGAAGACCTGGCAACTTCAGTTGATGATAATGGAGGGATTTATGTGGTTCCATCTTTTGCTGGTTTAGGTGCACCACATTGGGATCAGTATTCGCGTGGATTGATTATCGGAATTACACGGGGTACAGAAGTTGGGCATATTGCTCGCGCTTCCCTGGAAAGTATTGCATTCCAGGTTTATGATCTTATTCATGCAATGCAGGCAGATTATACCAAGAAAAAATTTAATGAATTGCGCGTTGATGGTATGCCTAGTACAAACAATGTTTTAATGCAGTTTCAATCAGATATTTTAGGTTATGAATTGATTAAACCGGAAATTTCTGAGGTTACAGCACTTGGGGCAGCATACTTAGCAGGACTTGCAACAAATTTTTGGAAATCAACCGATGAGATAATAGAAAATGATAATCCATTAACTGTGTTTGATCCAACAATGGATAGTGAAAAGGTAGAAGAACTTATGTACTTCTGGCATAAAGCAGTTGAAAGAACGAAAGGATGGCTAAAAAGAGAATAATTTTATTATTCCCTTTTTTTAACCCTATACATAGTAATACTATATATTATTTATAATAACTTACTAAGCAAAACAATATTAATTACAACTAATCTAGTAAAATATGGAGAAATATATTTTATCATTTGACCAGGGAACAACAAGTTCTCGTGCGATTGTATTTGATAAGGAAGGGACTATAAGATCAGTTGCGCAAAAAGAGTTTGAACAGATTTTTCCTAAACCGGGCTGGATAGAACATAATCCAAATGAAATCTGGTCTTCTCAAGCTGCTGTTGCTGCTGAGGCAATTACTAAAATTGGGATTAACGGGAAAAACATATCAGCTATTGGTATTACAAATCAGCGAGAAACAACAATAGTATGGGATCGACAAACCGGTGAGCCTGTGTATAATGCTATTGTATGGCAAGATCGACGCACTGCAAAATATTGTGATGCACTTAAAAGCCAAGGGTATGAAGAAATGATTCGGGAGAAAACAGGTTTAGTAATCGATGCCTATTTTTCTGGGACAAAAGTAAAATGGATATTAGATAATGTAGAAGGTGCACGTAAGAAAGCAGAAGAAGGAAAACTTGCTTTTGGCACTGTTGATTCATGGCTTATATGGAAATTAACACAGGGAGAAAAACATGTGACTGATGTAACCAATGCCAGCCGTACTTTATTGTATAACATAAAAGATAATTGTTGGGACAAAGAACTTTTAGGGCTTTTTGATATTCCGGAAAATATGTTACCTACTGTAACAGCTTCAAGCGAAATTGTTGGGCATACAAAGACTACAATTTTTGCTCATGAGATTCCAATTGCTGGTATTGCCGGAGATCAACAAGCAGCACTTTTTGGGCAACAATGTATTCAACCTGGAATGGCAAAAAACACCTATGGAACAGGTTGTTTTATGTTAATGAATACAGGAAACAAAGCTATAAAATCAGAAAATAATTTGCTTACTACCATTGCATGGAAAATTAATGGAGAAGTAACGTATGCCCTTGAAGGATCAATATTTATTGCAGGGGCTTCTGTACAGTGGTTGCGTGATCAACTTGGACTGATTAAATCATCATCAGACATTGAAAAACTTGCCCTTACGGTAGAAGATAACGGTGGTGTATATTTTGTTCCCGCCCTTACAGGTTTAGGTGCACCACATTGGGATCAGTATGCGCGGGGAATTGTGATTGGAATAACCCGTGGAACATCAAATGGACATTTTGCAAGGGCAACATTGGAAGGGATTGCTTTCCAGGTTATGGATGTATTAAAATCAATGGAAGCTGATTCGGGTATTGAGGTAAAAGAATTAAGAGTTGATGGTGGTGCGGCTGCAAATAATCTTTTGCTTCAGTTCCAGTCTGAAACATTACAAACACCTGTGATTCGTCCAAAACAACTGGAAACAACTGCATTGGGAGCTGCCTACCTGGCTGGCCTGGCTGTAGGATATTGGAAAGATCTTGATGAACTCCAGTCACAATGGTCAAAAGATAAAATATTTATTCCTGAAGTTAGTTCGGAGAAAATGGCTAAATCCATTCGTAAATGGGAAAAGGCATTAAGCAGGGCTAAAGATTGGATTGACGAAGATGATGAATAACAAATAAACTAATAAAAACACGGGAGTAAAAAGCTAACACATAAATATTAAGCTCCCAATTTACTAACAAAAAAAAGATAAGACATGACAGAATTTATAGCTGAAATTATTGGAACGATGCTACTAATTTTATTAGGAAATGGTGTAGTAGCTAATGTCGTTTTAAAAGGGACAAAAGGAAATAACAGTGGTTGGATTGTAATAACATTCGGATGGGGATTTGGTGTTATGGCAGGTGTTTTTGTTGCCGGTCCTATCAGTGGGGCACATCTAAATCCGGCGGTTACACTGGGACTCGCCATGGGCGGTTTGTTTCCATGGGCAAAAGTAGGTTTGTATATAGTTGCTGAAATGATTGGGGCAATGCTTGGCTCACTTTTAGTTTGGCTGGCTTATTACGATCATTACCAGGCAGAAGAAGATAAGGGGGGAATACTCGGAACTTTTTCTACCGGGCCGGCAATTCGTAATTCAACAAAAAATTTTATAACAGAAGTAATTGGAACATTTGTTCTTGTTTTTGTGATATTTAATTTATCAGGCTTTGAATTTTCATGTACCGAGATGAAAGATATAAAAGCTGGGTTAGGTTCTCTTGGGGCATTACCAGTGGCGTTTCTTGTAGTAGCTATCGGATTAAGTCTGGGAGGCCCAACAGGTTATGCTATTAATCCAGCCAGGGATCTTGGGCCACGAATTATGCATGCTATTTTACCGATAAAAAATAAAGGGAATTCAGATTGGTCTTATTCATGGGTGCCTGTGTTGGCACCAATTACCGGAGCAGCTATTGCTGCTGGACTTTTTCTTATTCTGTAATTAATTGTTTTTTAATTATGACGGATAAGCATTTTCGTTCAAAAATGAATTAATGAAATATTAAATAGGGGTAAATAATGACGGCAGATAAACACAAGGAATATGATGTAATCATCATAGGAGGGGGAGCAACCGGGGCAGGAACAGCCCGTGATTGTGCATTACGTGGACTCAGCGTTTTGCTTGTTGAGCGTTATGATTTTTCCAGTGGGGCAACCGGAAGAAATCACGGTTTGTTGCATAGTGGTGCAAGGTATGCTGTAAACGACCATGAATCCGCAACAGAATGTATTAAAGAGAATATGATTCTACGACGGATTGCCAGTCATTGTATTGAACAAAATGATGGATTGTTTATAACATTACCTGAAGACGATATTGCTTATCAGTCTCAGTTTGTTGAAGCCTGTCAAAAGGCTGGTATTCGTGCTGAAGTTATTGATCCTACTTTGGCCAGACAGTTAGAACCTTCTGTCAATCCTAATTTGATTGGAGCAGTTAGAGTACCAGATGGATCCGTCGATCCTTTTCAACTGACCATATCAAATGCATTAGATGCACGGATTCATGGAGCCGAATTTCTAACCCAGCATGAGGTTATAGATATTATAAGAAATCAAGATCGGGTTGTTGGAGTAAAGCTGCTTAATCATGAAAATAGTGAGACTGTTAATTATTTTGGGAAAATCATAGTAAATGCCGGAGGTATTTGGGGACATCACATAGCAAAATTAGCCGGGGTAACTGTAAATATGTTTCCTGCGAAAGGTTCTTTACTGATTTTCGGACACAGAGTGAACAATATGGTATTGAACCGTTGTCGAAAACCTGCGAATGCTGATATCCTTGTTCCCGGGGACACTATTAGTCTGATTGGTACTACCTCAGAACGTATTCCTTACGATAAAATTGATGATATGTTTGTTACACGAGAAGAGGTAGACGAACTTATGAGAGAAGGCGAAAAACTAGCCCCGGTATTGGCTTCAACCCGAATATTAAGAGCCTATGCCGGAGTACGACCATTGGTAGCTGCTGATAATGATCCCAGTGGCAGAAATATTAGTCGGGGAATTATTCTATTGGATCATGAAGTTCGTGATGGACTTTCGGGATTTATTACGATTACCGGAGGTAAACTCATGACTTACCGATTAATGGCGGAATGGACTACAGATTTGATATGTAAAAAATTTTCAATAAACAAAAATTGTAAGACAGCAGAAAGACCTTTACCAGGTTCAGAAGAGAGTGAATCGTTTAAGAAAAGAATAGAGCAAATTTATTCAGAAGCCAGTATTACACAAAAATCAGCTCACGACAGGCATGGATTTATGGTTCAAATGATTGCCAATAAAGGTAAGAAGGAGGAATCGATGGTATGTGAATGTGAAGGGGTTTCAATTGCTGAAGTGAAATATGCTATTAACGAATTACATGCAAATAACCTTGTTGATCTGCGAAGGCGCACAAGGATTGGTATGGGAACCTGTCAGGGAGAGTTGTGTGCTTGTCGTGCAGCCGGGTTACTTAGTGAAATAATGGGAAATCCTGGTGAGGAAAAAGATGATTTGGCAAATTTCCTTCAGGAGCGCTGGAAAGGTATGTTGCCAATTGCCTGGGGAGAAACTATCAATGAGATTCAGTTTACATCGTGGATCTATAAAGGTATTTATGGGTTGAAACCTCAAAATAATTATTAACGGATGAAATTTGATACGATTATAATCGGAGGGGGCCTGAGTGGACTTACAACCGGTATAAAGCTGGCAGAGCAAGGAAGAAAATGTGCAATTATTTCTTCCGGTCAAAGTGCGCTACATTTTTTCTGTGGCTCTTTTGATCTACTTGGAAGTATTGATGGGCAAGAAGTAAGTAATCCAATTGAATCAATGGAGTTACTTCCTGGCAAACATCCATATTCTAGAATTGGATTGGATAATATTTTAAGATTAGTGGATGAGGTCCCTCAATTTTTACAGCGGGGAGGACTTAATTTATCGGGCAATGCTTATCAAAATCATTATGTCTTAACTCCAATGGGAACAATGAAACCAACGTGGCTAACGCTTAATGATTTTAGTATGTTTGAAGATCAAAATAAAATATCCTGGGAAAAGGCTGTTATCTTTAATTTTGATGGATTCCTTGATTTTCATACTTTATTTGTAAAAGATGGACTTTCAAGATTAGGTGTTCAAGCTGATATAGAAAGTATTGCTATGAAACAGTTTGAAACCATTAGACGAAATCCAAGTGAAATGCGTTCAACAAACATTGCTAAAGTTCTGGATAAGGGAGATGCGTTGAAAGAGCTGGTAATAAAAATAAATAGACTTAGTGGCGATAATGAGGTAGTTATTCTGCCGGCAGTTTTTGGCTTATTTAATAAAGATGTAGTTAGCGAATTAAAATCAGAAATAAAAAAAACAGTTGTTTTACTTCCTGTTGTACCACCATCTGTTCCTGGTATCAGAAGTCAGATTTTACTCCGTAACCGTTTTCAACATTTGGGAGGAACTTATTTTCTTGGAGATAATATTGAAAAAGGAATTTTTGGCGGTAACCGTTTGTTGTCAGTAAATTCAACGAATCATGGAGACATAAAATTAGAGGCAGACCATTTTGTTTTGGCAAGTGGAAGTTTTTACAGTAAAGGCTTGATGGCAACGCCACATGAAATTTACGAACCAATTTTTGGATTGGACATCGATGCAGAGAAAGATCGAAGTAGATGGGTTGATGAACAGTTTTTTAATGAACAACCTTTTATGAGCTATGGTGTAAAGATTAATGATCGTTTCTGTGCATTAAAAAATAATCAGTCCATCGATAATCTTTATGTCGCAGGATCAATACTTAGTGGGGCAAATCCTTTAAAAGAAGGCTGTGGCGCCGGGATTAGTTTACTTTCCTCACTTCATGTAGCAGAACGTATTCTAAAAGAGAGAGTATGAAAAAAAAAGTATTCAATCCATTTAATATAAGCGATAATAATTTTGAACAGTGTGTAAAATGCACTATCTGTACGGTTTATTGTCCCGTTTTGGAAGTAAACTCCAATTTCCCTGGCCCCAAACAATCGGGTCCTGATGGAGAACGGTTAAGACTTAAAAATCCGAATTTTTATGATGATTCGCTTAAATTGTGCATGAATTGTAAGCGTTGTGAAGTAGCTTGTCCTGCCGAAGTAAAAATAGGTGACATTATCCAGGTTGCACGAATTAGACATAGCAAAAAGAAGCCAAAGCTCAGGGATATAATTTTGGCAAATACAGATGTAGTTGGTACATTGGCAAGCACAGTTGCTCCCTTAGTAAATACAACGGTTGCAATGAAACCTGTTAGAAAAATAATGGATGGGATATTAAATATTGATCACCATCGTATTTTTCCTAAATACTCAGGAGAACGTTTTGAAACATGGTATCGAAAGGAAGCTGCTTCGAAACAAAATGATTATTCGAATCATGTAAGTTACTTTCATGGATGTTATGTAAATTATAATTTTCCACAACTTGGAAAAGATCTAATCAAGATTATGAATGCCGCCGGATATGGTGTGCATCTTCTAAAGAAAGAAAAATGCTGTGGTGTAGCTTTAATATCAAATGGACTGATAAATCAAGCTACGAAACAGGCCCTCCATAATGTAAAATCGCTCAGAAAATCAATCGTAGAAAATAAAAGGCCGGTAATAGGAACTTCTTCTACCTGTACACTGACAATTCGCGATGAATATCCACATTTATTAGGAATTAACAATGATGAGATTCGTGAGGATGTTGAATTGGCAACACGTTTTTTATTTCGATTGATTGATTTAGGTCAACTTAAACTTGTATTTAAGGAAGGTTATAAGAAACGTATTGCATACCACACACCTTGTCACATGGAGAAACTGGGGTGGTCAGTTTATTCTATGGAATTGTTAAGAATGATTCCCGGCGTTGATTTTGTTCAGTTAGAATCGCAATGTTGTGGAATTGCAGGAACATATGGATTTAAAAAAGAAAACTATAAAATATCCCAGGATGTGGGACAATCTCTTTTCGACCAGATAGAAAACTCAAAGGTTGATTTTGTAGCAACGGATTGTGAAACTTGTAAATGGCAAATTGAAATGTCGACTTCAACTAAGGTGAAAAATCCTATTTCAATTTTGGCCGAGGCTTTGGATGTTGAAGCAACAAGAAAATTATGGGTAAGTTGATGTATATAGATTAAAATTTTATTAAAAAAAACTAGTTGAAAAACCTATGATAACAAGGTATACACAAATATATGTTATAGGATTGCATTTTATTTTCCTATTTACTTTGTTATACTAGGTATTTTTTTTATTTTTGGGAAGTTCATTATAATACTGAATCTAATTAACACATAAAAACTAACAGAATAATTATTCAATGAAGATTATAAATAAGAATTGATATTGTTTAGTCAAAGACTTTTATATATTAATTTATTCCTAAGGCAGGAGCTTCATTAATTGAATGAGATAATAAAACAAAAGACAAAAGTACTTTTGTTTGAGAAAAGAAGAAGAATTTAATACTTTCCTAAGAAGGCTAAAACGAAAATCAGTAACAAAATTTTCAACATTAATAATTTAAGCTGTAAGAAAACAAAAAAAATAAAATAAGAATCAATTCCGTGTACGAACACGAATATTAACATAACACTAGAAATAATAAAACTATGAACAGACTTTTTTTAACATATCTATTGGGAGGATAACTTATTAATTATAAATGTTTTGCTAATAGTATTTGTTGTGAGATTTTAGGCTTCTAAGAATGTCTCACTGTATGCTTATTGTTTAATTTCAACAGAAAAGCATTATTTATTGAGGGATACACAGTGTTCTCGTGTGATTTTATAGTCTAAAAAGACATATAAGAAAGAAGTTTAATATGCTAACAAACATCTAATAAAATATAGTTCAATGAATTCAGATAGAAGAAATTTTATAAAAAAAGTAACTATTGGTACTGCAGGTATTACAGTAGGAGGTTCTACAATGGGTATGACTGCTAAAAGTTATAGCAGGATTATTGGTTCTAACGAAAAGATTAACGTCGCTTTGGTCGGTTTAGGCCGAAGAGTATTCGCATATTATGCACCGGTTTCTAAAAAAGAAAATAACGTTGAAGTGCTTTATTTATGCGATGTAATGAAAAAAAACTGTGAAAGGACAATGGAGTTCCTTGGTAAGCGCATTGATTATAAACCTAAATTAGAAAATGATTATCGCAATATACTTGAAGATAAGAATGTAGATGCTGTATTCCTGGCTACACCCGATCATTGGCATACTCCTGGAGCGATAATGGCCATGAAGAGCGGTAAAGATGTCTATGTGGAAAAACCATGTAGCCATAACATGCACGAAAATGAATTAATTGTTGCTGCCATGAAGAAATACAACAAGGTTGTTCAAATGGGGAATCAGCAGCGGTCATCTGGCCATACCATTGAGATAATCTCTGAAATACATAAGGGGGCAATAGGTGTTCCCTATCGTGCTATTGCATTTTATGCAAATAGCAGAGATGCAGTCCCTGTTCAAAAACAGGCTCCTGTTCCAGATGGACTTGACTGGGAATTATGGCAAGGCCCTGCAATAAGGAGAGAATATACTGAAGAAACATGGAACTACAACTGGCATTGGTATGGATGGAATTATGGAACAGCAGAAGCAGGAAATAATGCTACTCATGAGTTAGATGTAGCACGTTGGGCATTACAGGTAGATTATCCTTTGCATGTTGACGTTCAAGCGGCAAAACGTCATTTTTTAGATGATGGCTGGGAAATGTATGATACTATGGATGCTCAATACCGTTTTCAAGGAGATAAAATTATTAACTGGGAAGGTCGTAGTAGAAATGCTCACAAGACTTTCGTTGGGGGAGATGGCGGACGAGGTACAATTATTTATGGTAGTGATGGTTCCGTGTACGTAGATCGGGGGAGATATATACTATACGACAGAAAAGGAAATGTCGTGAAAGAAAGTGTTTCGTCGTCTAATGAAGCCGGTACAGCTCTTGGTGGAGGTGGTGATACAAGTACGGAACATGTAGAAAACTGGTTTAATGTAATCCGGGGCAAGGAAAATGAACTCAATGCAGGCATAGAGGATGCTTCAAAAAGTCAAGCGATGGTTCATTATGCAAATATTGCTTATCGTATTGATTCGGGATTTGATATAGATGAAGTTTCAGGAAAGATGTATAACAGAGATGCAATGAAATTATGGAAACGTGAATATGCTCCAGGCTGGGAACCAACATTGTAGTGAAATAACAGCATAATTTAAAATACTAATATAACTAAAAAGCAATTATTTAATTTAACACTTAAACTATTATGAAAATCACTTTTTTATTTTCTCAGAGGAATTATATATCTCTGAGAAAGCTATTCTTAATTGGCATATTTATTTTATGCCAATTAGGAGCTATGGCACAACAGAGAAAAATAATGGGGAATGTAACGGATGATTTTAATGATCCTTTACCAGGAGCAAGTGTAATTGTACAAGGTACAACAATAGGTGCAATTACAGATCTTGAAGGGAATTTTACTCTTGATATCCCTAATGATGCAAAAATCATAGAAGTAAGCTTTATTGGGATGGTCACACAGAAAATTGAAGTTGGGGATCAAACCAATTTTCAGGTTCAATTACTTCAAGATATCGTTGGTATGGATGAAGTAGTAGTTGTAGGCTATGGTACACAGAAGAAATCAGATTTAACAGGTTCCATTGTATCTGTAAAAGCTGATGATTTAAAAGAGAGACCTGGTGCCGGTATGATTGAGAAAATGCAAGGAAAAGCTGCTGGTGTTGACATTACCAAAAGTACAGGGCAGCCTGGTAGTGAGCCAACAGTACGTATTAGGGGGCGAAGATCATTTAGTGCTACAAACGATCCTCTTTACGTTGTCGATGGTATTCCTTTGCAGGATGGAATAAATGATATTAATCCTAATGATATTATATCAATTGAGGTTTTAAAGGATGCTGCTTCGGCTGCAATTTATGGCTCAAGAGGTGCAAATGGTGTTATATTGGTGACAACCAAAAAAGGAGAATCAACAGGTGAAACTCACATTTCATATTCCGGGTATTATGGTGTCACCGATGTAAGCCGTATGGTTGATTTGTTCAATGGAGAAGAATTTGCAGAATATCGGCGTGAAGCTTATAGAGCAGCTGATGCTTATACCTCAGATGCCGCTATTTTTAGTGCCAGCGAACTCGAAAACCTGGCAAATGGTGTATGGTACAATTATCCGGAATTAATTTTTGATAAGGGAGCTAAAATGGATCATCAGCTTGGTGTTTCCGGGGGTAACCAAAAAACACAGTTTGCTATAAGTACGGGTTATTTTGATGAACAAGGCGTAATAGAAAATTTACATTTTAACCGTTATTCTGTACGAGTAAATTTAGATCACAAAATTACAGATTATATAAAAGTGGGTACAGCTACTACTATGTCTCACAGTCTTCAACAACGGGGAGGTAGTGATTTCGATAGCCATTCTAATGATGCAATTGAAAGTGCCTTAAAGAATTCTCCGTTAGGAGCATGCTATGATGAAGATGGAGGACTAAATTTTTATCCTACTACTGATGGACTTTTAGATAACCCGATTTTTGATACAAAATCAGAAAATATACAGGATGAAACTAAAACAAATCGTGTTTTTTCTTCTCTTTATGCTGATGTTACCTTCCTGAAATATTTTAATTACCGCTTAAATGCTGGAATCGACAGTAGGTATAGGCGAAGGGGAAGATTTGCAGGGACCTATTCATTGAGTCAGTTGGGTGGAAATTCTTCAGCATTGGTTTCACAAAATGATTATTTTACTTATACGTTGGAAAATATTCTAAAATTCAATCGTGATTTTAATCAAATACATAAAGTAGATGTCACCTTCATGCAGTCTATCCAAAAAATGAGATATGAGAATTATTACTCGGAAGTAAGTGATCTTCCTTATGAAACCCAGAAGTTTTATAATATGGATAGTGCAGGGACTGTTGAAGATATAGCAAGTCAACTTACCGAATGGCAATTGGCTTCATTTATGGGTAGGTTAAACTACGATTATGATGGAAGATATTTAATACAGGCAACACTTCGTGCAGATGGTTCTTCAAGATTATCTCCAGGGAAAAAATGGGGTTATTTCCCATCAGCTGCTTTTGGATGGAGAATTATTAATGAGCCTTTTATGCAAAATATTGATTGGGTACAAAACTTAAAACTTCGTACAAGTTATGGAGTTGTAGGTAATTCTGCAATTTCTCCTTATCAAACTCAGGGAGCCCTTGAGCGATCTTCTTATGCGTATGGAAGCACATCTGCCTATGGTTACATACTTACAGATATTCCAAATCCTGATTTGAGATGGGAAAGTACTGCAACAGTAGATGCAGGATTGGATTTTGGTTTCTTTAATGGAAAGTTATCAGGTTCTGTAGATATATATAGGGCAAATACTACGGATCTTCTAATGGAGAGACAAGTTCCTGCATCATCAGGTTATACGAGTGTAATAGAGAATATTGGTGCAACACGAAATCAAGGAATCGAAATTAATCTTAATACTGTCTTAATTGAAAGTAAAAGAGATGAAGGCTTTGGCTGGACCTTAGATGTTAACTGGTTCAAAAATAAAGAAGAAATTGTTGAATTATACGGTGGTACAGATGATGATATTGGTAATAGCTGGTTTATCGGGGAACCTATTACTGCTTTTTATGATTATGAAAAGATAGGAATTTGGCAAACTGATGAAGCTGATGTTGCTAGTAGTTATGGATTTAATCCTGGAGAGATAAAACTAAAGGATCAAAATAATGACGGAGTAATTGATGCTACTAACGACAGGGTTATCCTTGGTTCTGATGTTCCTAAATGGACATTAGGTGTAACAACTAGAATGGACTATAAAAATTTCGATTTTTCCTGTTTCGTATATACACGATATGGATCAACCATTTACAGTTATTTCCATTACACATATAACTCCCTTTTTGGAAGATATAATAATATTGATGTAGATTACTGGACAGAAGATAATCCTACCAATGCTTATCCTCGGCCTAATGTTAACCAGGAAGTTCCGCGTTATGCATCGTCAATGGCCTATTTTAATGGAACCTTTGTTAAGGTTCGTAATATTACATTAGGGTATACTTTACCAAAACAATTCACAAAAAAAATTGGCGTCGACAACTTGAGAGTTTATGCAACAGCGGATCAACCATTTATGTTTACAAAGTATGAAGGTTATGATCCTGAAGATGATACAGGTTATGTAAATACATCTGTACCTAGTAACAGAGCAATAATTTTTGGTGTTAATGTTAATTTTTAAATGTCTAAGAAAATGAAAAAATTTATATATATCATATTTATCCTGACTGGAATGTTAACGTTTCAGTCTTGTGAAGAATATCTAGATGAAGAGATGGTTTCCGACGTTAGCGGCGACTCATATTTAACAACCTTATCAGGTATTGAAGATGCTCTTGATGGCGCTTACTCTTATTTAAAAGATACTTATTACGGACAAGAAAATGGTTTCAGTTTAACTAATTATGGAGTAGATACATGGACAACCGGTTCGGATGGTTGGTTTAAATCTATTGGACAATATTATTTTGATGAATCTAATTACTATGTAAAAAATCTTTGGATTAGTATGTATGCTGCCATTAACCAATGTAATGGAGTATTAAACCGAATAGAAGATATTGGAGATATTGAAGATTCGGAAAAACAAGAGATAATTGCTGAAGCCAGGTTTTTACGTGCATTATATTATTTCATAGCAGTACAACAATGGGGAGACATTCATTTTACTTTAGAAGAAACTATTGGAGTAGAGCTAGATGCAAATAAAACACCCAAGAATACAATCTATGAAGAAGGTATAATACCTGATTTAGAATTTGGAATTAGTGTATTACCAGAGAGTCAAAGTGAATATGGCCGGGCAACCAAAGGAGCAGCCCAGATGTTATTAGCAAAAGTCTATTTAAGAATGGGCTGGGATAATGATGATTCTGAAGCTTTTGAGAATGCTGTAACCTATGCAAATGCAGTAATTTCAAGTGGACAATATACATTACTTGATGACTATGCAGAATTATTTGATATTGAAAATCAGGAAAATGCTGAAGTTGTCTGGAGCGTACAAAATACAACAAATGTTTTGGATAACGGTAATGGCAACCAGGCCCATCTTTTTTTCTTGATGGAATATGATAAAATAGCTGGTATGGATCGTTCTATTGAATATGGTCGTCCATGGAAACGTTATTGTCCAACTGAGTATCTTCTTACTTTGTGGGATCGTCAATACGATGCTCGTTATTTTAAAGGTTTCCAACATGTTTGGTATGCAAATAATTCAAGTACCTTGCTGAGTAATCAAAGCATTGGAGACACGGCAATATTTATTCCCGGAGTTGATGTTGGCGAAGTATATTATGTAGCCGACGAGAGTGGAAATAGAGTTACTAAGACACTTACAGAGGAATATGTTGATGCACGACATGATATTTCAATGAAAATTTACACGCCTCATTACAGAAATGATGATGCAACAACAGGATATTCATTAAAAATTTATCCAAACCTGGTAAAATTTTTGGATCCGGCAAGAAGCGATAAAAACCTAGCAGAAGGTACGCGGGATTGGGTTGTTATGCGTTTTGCAGAAGCATATCTTATTGCTGCAGAAGCATATTTTAAACTCGGGCAAACTACAGAAGCTGCTGAAATGATTAATGTTGTTCGTGAAAGAGCTGCATGGCCCGGTTTTGAAACGGAAATGGAAATTTCAGCAAGTGATGTTACCCTTGATTTTATTTTAGAAGAAAGAGCCCGCGAATTATTCGGAGAAGCTGAACGTTTTAATGATCTTACAAGAACCAAGACTTTGGTTGATCGTGTGAAAACATATTGTAATGCAGTGAATTATACAAATTATGCAGCAAGTAATATCTCAGATAAACACTATCTAAGACCAATTCCACAGGATCAGATAGATAAGTGCGAAAATGGATATGAACAAAACGAGGGTTGGTAAAAATTCTGTTATGATCTCTAAACAGGGTGAGAGGAGCGACTTAAGGTCACTCCTCTCTCTATACTTTAAATTTGAATTACATTTTTTATTAAAAAGTTTTCGAAAGACTCATCAATAAAGTCTGAATCATAGAACAGTTTACTTAAACATATTTTAAGAAAAAGAAGAAATATATCGCAATGAATAAAAGGTATTTAAGAAATAAAAAATCACGTCTTTTTAGTATTAAAGGTAAAGTAAATCCTTTGCCAAAGTTAGTTAGAGTTAGTTAGTTTAAAAATTCTGGGGGAATCCTTCCCCGGAATTTTGTATAAAAGCTTTACTATTTGCTATAACAGAAATATGTGATAGGTATACAAAAAATTAGAATTTAGAAAGTTATACTAAAAATAGATTAACAATATAAAATACACAACGATGAAGAAAGCATTTTTAAATATTCTTTTTATTTCCATTATTTTTTGTTTTACAAAAGTTTATGGGAATGATTCTAAACAAGAGAACGATCCTGTTAAAGGACTTTCGAAAGAAAAAGTAGACTTGGCTGTAAAGAATGTGAAAAAATATGTGGATGAAGGGAAACTTTCCGGTGTTAACATTATGGTAGTAAAAGATGGTGAAATTGTTGTATCTGAATCTTTTGGATATTCCGATTTGTCAAAAAAGACGCCAATGAACAGTAAAACAATTTTTAAGGCGTATTCAATGACAAAACCTGTTACTTCTGTTGCCTTGATGATGTTATATGATAAAGGTAAATTTAAATTGGATGATGAGGTTTCAAAATATATCCCTGAGTTTGCAAACACAAAAGTATATAATGCTGAGACAAAAGAACTAGAGCCACAAAAAAAACCGATGACAATCAGACATTTATTGACTCATACTTCTGGTTTAGTATACGGATTTAGTCAATCATCCTATGTCGATTCAATGTACCAGGTTGCATCATCAAACGGCTGGGGGCCAAAACTTGAGGATCAGGTGAAGAAGTTTGCTAAGCTACCGTTAAAATTTCAACCTGGAACAAAATGGGAATATAGTTATTCAATTGATGTTGCTGGCTATCTGGTTGAAGTTTTATCAGGAATGCCTCTGGATAAATATTTTAAAACACAGATTTTTGAACCACTAGGGATGGATGATTCGGGATTTTTTGTTCCTGAAGAGAAACACTCAAGATTTGCCTTAACCTACAAAAAAAATTTAATGGGAGAACTTGAAGGCCCTAAAAATCCTTCTGAAGATAGTGCTTTAAAACCGACTACATTATTCCAGGGTGGAGCGGGCTTAACTACTACCATTGAAGATTATTCAAAATTTGCAAGAATGCTTGTGAATAAGGGAGAAGTAAATGGAGTGAGATTATTAAAAGCATTTACCGTTGACTTAATTATGTCTAATAATCTGGAAAAAGGGGTAGTATTTAATGGGCTTGGCCCATCAAACCGAGCTGTTGGTGGCTATGGTTTAGGAGGAATGTATAATATAAAAACTGGTGAATATGGATGGACTGGTGCTGCATCTACCTATTTATCTGTAGATCCCAGAAATAACATGTTTATATTGGGTTTTACACAGTTAATGCCAATTGACTGTAGCTATGCAAATGAATTTTCAGATGATATTCATGATGCAATCATTAATAAATAAAAATTAACAAAAGAAACTCGAATAAAATTAATTCAATTTTTAATTGACACAACTAGCATAAAAAATAATAAAAGAATGAAAAAGATTGTATTACTATTACTTATGGGAGGCTGTTTTTTAACTTATGGTCAGGCACAACAACCCAATTCGGATCCAAATAAAATGACCCCGGCCATGACCGAATTTTATTCACCTGTACCAAACGTTGTAACGCCAGGGAAAAGGATATCCGATGATATTCTTGTTCAACCACCTTCTGATGCTATCATTTTATTTAACGGAAGTGATTTATCTCAATGGGAGAAAGCACCTGATAGGAGTGCTTATTATACTATTGATGAAAGCACCAATAGTTTTAATTTTTCTACAGGAGTTGAGGCTAAATGGGATGTTAAAGATGGTCTTATGACTGTAAATAAGAAAGAAGGAGATATACAAACTAAAAAGAATTTTGGTGATTTTCAACTTCATATAGAGTGGCGTGTCCCAGAAGATATAACGGGAGAAGGACAATGGAGAGGAAATAGCGGCATTATAATTCAGGGAGTTTATGAGCTACAAATACTTGATTCATATCAGCAGGAAACATATGTTAATGGTCAATCAGGAAGTATTTATAAACAAACAGCTCCTTTAGTAAATGCTATGCGTGGCCCTGGAAACTGGAATGTTTATGATGTAATCTATACCGCACCAACTTTTAGAGAAAATGGGACTTATCGTACTCTGCCAAAAGTTACAGTTATCCATAATGGAGTGTTAGTTCAAAGCAATACCATTATTTTGGGCCCAACAAAATGGATTGGTGTACCGCAGCCAACACTTCATGGTGATGGTCCTATTCGATTACAGGCGCATATGGACAGGAGTGAACCGATTAGTTTTAGAAATATCTGGATTCGGGAGCTGTAGTTCTTGAATGTAGCAGAAAAGTTAAAATAATGATTAAAATATTTCAGTTATGAAAAACGTTAAAATCAAATTTACAATTGCTGTTATAGCGGTATTTTCGTTTTTGGTGAATTCTTGTACCAATAATAGCAATGTTGGTTCATCCATATCAGGGAATAAAGGTTATGATCCTGATGAGCAACAAATTTTAATTGGAGATGATATAGCTATTGCCAATACACAATATGGTAAAGTAAAGGGATACATTAGCAGAGGAATTTACACCTTTATGGGTATTCCCTATGGAGCAAGCACAGAAGGGAAAAATCGTTTTATGCCTCCACAACCTCCAGAGCCGTGGGATGGGGTAAAACCTACTGTATATTTTAGTAACTGTGCTCCACAACATGAAATTATTCAGAGTCCTGAGAGTTATGATACTTTCAGGGATCATGATAACTATACAACAAAAAGTGAAGATTGCCTTAGATTAAATGTTTGGTCTCCTGCACTTGATAATTTCAAACGCCCTGTTATTGTATGGATACATGGTGGGGGGTATTCATTTGGTAATGCGATAGAACAAGATGGTTACTATGGCGAAAATTTTGCAAGGGCCCAGGATGCTGTATATTGTTCAATAAATCACCGATTAAATAGTTTTGGTTTTTCTGATTTTGCTTCTGTTGGAGGTGAAAAATATAAGCATTCGGGTAACGTTGGGATGCTTGATATAATTGCGTCTCTGCAATGGATTCATGATAATATTGAAAATTTTGGAGGAGATCCGGGTAATGTTACTATTATTGGTCAATCCGGTGGTGGTTCAAAAGTATGCGTAATTGCTACAATGCCAGCAGCTAAAGGCCTTATTCATAAAGCTGTTGCATTAAGTGGGAATTCTATTAAATTAGGTAGTGCTGAAAATTCGGAAAAGCTTGGTGAATATATTCTTAAAGAAGCAAACCTCAAACCTTCTGAGATTGACAAACTACAACAAATGCCCTGGAAGGAATACTTAGCGCTTGCTAATAGAGCCTTAGCTAATTTCAATAAAGAAAACAATGCAACTGGTGTTTTTGGAATGCGTTTAGGTTTTAATCCTGTTGGAGATGATGTTGATATACCGAGCGGAACTTTTTTCTCTGGGGACAGAAACGATTTACCCGATGTGCCGATGATTATTTGCTCTACATTTCATGAGTTTCAGGATGGGATGACAAAACCTGAAGAGAGTTCATGGACAAAAGAAGATGTTATAGAACAGTTGGCTGAAGAATGTGGTGCAAATAGTGATGCTATTTATAATGGATTTGAAGAAATTTTACCTGAATCATCTTCGCCGGCAGATGTTCTTGCCACAATTAAAACAAATGGTGTGCGGGAGAGTGTTATAAATACGGCAAATGCAAAACGTCAACAAAAATCACCAGTTTATACAGCATGGTTTGGTTGGAGTCCTGACATGTTTAACGGACGAATGAGAGCATTCCATTGTATTGATATTTGTTTCTGGTTCAATAATACAGATTTATATCTTTCTCAAACAGGAGGCGGAAAAGTTCCAAGAATGCTATCTGAAAAGATGAGTGATGCTCTTGGTGCATTTATGCGGACAGGCAATCCTAATTCGGGAAAAGAAAATGGTTTGCCAGAATGGCCTGAATATACAGAGGAAGAAGGAGCTGTTATGATTTTAGATAGTGAGTGCAAAGTTATGAATGATCCAGATAGAAAATTACGTGAACTTATGCCTGCAAAATATAAAAGATTTATCTAACACCTTTTCGAATTTGCGATAGAGAGCGTGTCCAAAAATTAAATTATCCATAAAGGCAAAAACTGCTGAGAGCATAATAAGTACTATAAATTTTTGTATTTGCAACTTATGGGTGATGATGGCAAACTTATAATAGCCATTTTTTTGGACAACCTCTCTCTTTTTTAGCTCAACAATTTCTCAATCTCATAACTAATCCATAACCCGGGTTCTTTTGTCTTGTCAAACAGTAAAAAATACTTGGGAAGATATGTACTATTAATTTTCCAATAGCCTTCCTTTTGTTTTTTTGCTATAATATAATCTTTGGCCAGATCGCATCTAGAATCTGTGTGAAGGTTGTGTGATTTTAACAACCTTAGAATCTCAATAATATTTGTTTTATAAGAGAATGGGTATGTAAACTTTAAAATATCCTTGGTTATGGGTTGTCCATTCGAATTCTTTTTATAAAGTTGGTGGTCAAGAATGTATTGCAGTCCGGTATTAAGTTTTTCTTCAATAAGTGTATTAGGTTTATAATATGTTTGCTTAGTAAAATCAGAAAGGGCAATCATTGCTTTAACAACTCCTATATAACAGGGAGTTTTTTTCATGCAGCCACCATACTTCTGTATTCGCGATCCGTCCCATTTATTTTCCTGGTTTCGTTTTACATTTTGATATTTTAAGATCCAATTTATTCCAGCTTGAATTTTATCGGTATCGTTATATTGCATACGAATCAGGATACTTGTTGTCATTGAATTGTAACAAGACAGGATATCATCTTTTTTTCCCGAGAACGAAAAACCTTCTTCACAATAGGATAATTCCACAAGTCTTTTTATCCAGTTCTTTACTTTTTCTAAATGGTAAGTGAAAGGGATTTCTGATATTTCAGTAAGTCTGTTCAACAAATTCAATACATCAATATCGAAGTCAACGAGAAGTTCTTTAAGAATTTCAGAACGATTGAGAAATGGTATTGCTTGCTCAAATTCTATTATCTCTCCAGAGTCATACTTTTGTTTTAAAATCAGTGCAGAGTCCATATCTCTTTTTAGATGTAAATAAAACTCAATAATATATTATTCTATTTACTAATCTTGCAAAAAAGATTTTTCGATTGGGTATTTCAAGACTAAAATTCCCCTGAAAATTGAAAAGAGGCCTCTAAAACAATTTTATACAAAGGATACAGTGTGTAAATTCGATATCAAAAATGGGAGGTTTTTATTCAACTATCAAATCTAATCGATAACTTAGGGCTAATAATCGGTAAAATGTGTTATTATTAAGGCTAGATAAAATAAGTTATGAAATTTGGCAGTGTTGAGCATCCAGAAAAAATAGATTTTACTCTACCACCCGATCATTGCAGTACAATTAAGGTTTTGGATACGAGTAAGAATGAACCACCATTTTCTGTATTTGTAGGATGTGCAAAATGGAACAGGCAGGATTTAAAAGGGTTTTATCCAAAAGGGACAAAAGATGAATTAACATACTATTCATCTCAATTTAATTGCATAGAAATGAATGCTACATTTTATAAAATCCCATCCGTTACCCAGGTAATAACATGGAGAAATAAGACGCCGGAAGGCTTTAAATTTTTTCCGAAGATTACTGGGACTATAAGTCACAGAAAAAGGCTTAATGATGTTTATAACCTGGTGGAAGAATATTGTATGTCTGTTTCTAATTTCAAAGAAAAGCTGGGTATGGTTTTTCTGCAGATGCACGATAATTTTAAATACAATAATTTTGACCGGTTGACAAGTTTTGTAAAGGCATTTCCCAAAGAAATCCCTTTGGCTGTTGAGCTAAGAAATTCAGAATGGTTCAACGAAGAAAGTGTTGCTAAAGAATTGTATGGTTTACTTGAAAAAAATAAGGTTGCAAATGTTATAACCGATACGGCTGGGAGAAGAGATTTATTGCATATGCGGCTCACAACCCCAACGGCATTTATTCGTTATGTAGGCTCAAATCATATCTCCGATTATTCAAGGTTGGATGATTGGATTGATAGAATAGTAGAATGGGAAAAAAATGGGCTCAAAAATCTTTATTTTTTTGTGCATCAAAATATAGAAGTTGAATCGCCTTTATTATCAGCATATTTTATTAATAAATTGAACACTGCATTGGGAGTTAATCTAAAAACCCCGAAAACTCTATCGGAAAATAATAATTCTTTTCTGAAAATTAATTTTTAGGAAGCGAAAAGAAGAACGTGCTACCTTCACCTTCTTTTGACTCTGCCCACAATATACCATTGTTTCTGGCAATAAAGTCGTAACAGATTTTTAATCCTATCCCGGTGCCAGACTCATTATTAGTGCCTTTTTTAGATTCGAAGAGTTGAGGATCAAATATTTTCTCTAAAATAATCTCGTCCATGCCAATACCATTATCTTTTATTATAAAAGTTACAGTGTCAGCTTCTTCAATGGCATCAATGTTTATTGCACCCATTTCATGGGTATATTTTATAGCATTCGATATAAGGTTTCTGATAACCGTATGCAGCATATTAGGATCAGCAAGGACTTCAAGATTTTCTTCAATATTAGAAACTATTGAAATTGACTTAACTTTTGCTGTCCTGGCTAACTGGATGTTGATTTCTTCTATAATATGGTAGGGTTGAATATTTACAGGCCTGCATCTTAATGCCCCAATCTGACTTCTGGACCATGTTAATAAATTATCAAGTAGGTTAAAAGCTGATTTGGTAGTTTTTTGTAATTCCCTGAGTAATTGAGACAGCGTATCCGGATCGATATCATTTCGTGAATCCATGATAATATCAATAGCATTTAAAAGGCTGCCCATTGGCGATCTTAGGTCGTGACTAATAATAGAAAACAGCTTATCTTTTGTTGTATTTGCTTCTATTAATGCCTGCTCTGTTTTTTTTCTTCCAATGGCATATCTAATTGAGCGTTCAAGAAGATCTTCACTTACTTTACTTTTTATGAGATAGTCAATAGCTCCAACTTGCATAGCCTCATTATCAATAGAATAATCATCTTTATTTGTTAGAAAAATAAAAGGTACATTAATCCCACTGTTAATTACTTGTTTAACTAGTTCAAGGCCATTGTTTGTGCCTAAGTCGTAATTTACAAGATAGATATCGTGTTCTTGAAGAATAACCCTGTTTAATGCTTCATTGAAATCTTTTTCCCAATCAATTATGTATTGACATGTTTTGATGTTCTTTAGAAAGTGTTTTGTAACAATAAAATCCTCTTCATCATCTTCTATAAGTAAGACTTTTATTTGTTTTAGAGTCATGTTTATAAGCTAGTAATGTTACTTCTTGAATATTTTACGAAGAAAACCAAAAACCACTAAAATTTTCAATGTTTTTATTAACCTTTGTTTCTAAACGGTAATATTACAATATTAAAGATTTCTATAAAATACTATAAACCATTTATTTGATGAATTATTGCTAAAGGATTATAATTTATATGTTTTTCGAGGTTTTGATATATCTTACGGGTTTAGATTAAATTATAATTTTAAATGTAGTTGTTCTGCTGTGGGTCATGATAAATTTGGATTCTAATTACTTAGAATAAAGTCTCACCGTTAAATATTATAAAGCAGTAATCTACATTTGATTTTTATCAAAATATAGTATTTATTCTATTGCCTTAGATCTTTTTAAAATACATGCGTAATAACTAGTTTTGCTTAATAATGAAAATTTTAAAGGCAAAAATTAAAAATAGTTCCCCATTTTTTCAGATGGGAATGGGTATCAAGGGAAAACCTATCTGGTTGTTGGTTACTGGTTTTAAGCCCATCGGAGAGAAAAATTTTAAAGTTAGGGCGATAAAGGCTTATTCTGAGGGCTATGCAGAATATGAAGAAATTTGGGTTAATCCCAACGAGATAACCTTAAAACATTTTGAACAGGATCACCCGGGGCTGGATCTTTACAGCGAGAAACAATGGCAGGAGCTTAAACATAATCCAATTTACCGAAACAAATACAGATATGAGGTTGAGACTGCTAATCAAAAACAATTTCTTTATGCTCAGAATATTGAGATGGCAAAAGATTTGGCACAGCAGATGGGCCTCTCAAACTTTAAAATAAAACCAGTAGCAAAGATTATTAGTAAGAAGGAATAAGTTTCATTCAATTATTCTCTTTAAATATGTACCAATATTTTTTCTGAATATGTTTGTTAATCCAGTAAGACAAACCTCAAATCTTAATCTTTCATTTTTCAGCAATAATATTTTTAACAAGGAAAAGGAGGAGCATGAAAATGACATTAAATAGATTTATGAACTGGTTAACCATTTTATTGCAGCAGTTTCAGTGGTGAAAATTTTTACCTCAAAACCTATTTCTTCATAAACTTGATCTCCAAATAATATTGACCCTGCCGTTGAATAAGGATCGAGAATTAAGATACTTTGTTTTTTCCCGTTTACAACATCTTTAATACCAGACATAAATTCAATAATATTATTAATATCGTCAACCTTCATTTTAAATGAGGCTTCTCTGTAATCTGAGAACAGGTTATATTTTTCTTCTGTAAATTCTTTTATTGCAAGTAATTGATACCAGGCTTTACCTATATCTTCATAATTCAAATTGCCGGAATGTTTATACTTAATAATTTTTAAAGAATGATCGATTGTGAATGAGTAATTCATCTTTCTTTTTTTTTAATGGGTATTAGTAAAATTAGCTTTTTTTATATTGAAAATCAATATGTTGAAATAGAGTTTGGTTATTATTGGATGTTTTGTACCGTTAATAGCAAGCTATAAGCGTTGTTTATAGGAATAAGTTTTTTTATTCATCTTTTTCAAAGCTCCTTTGTTTTATAGATATTTAAACTAATTTGAAGTAAATTTCTTTATTGAAAATTAAAATATGATCGAAAAAGCAGAAAATATAGATCTCATAAAACTATTAGATTCTTTATCTGAAGGAGTTATTATGATTAATGAAAGAGGGGCTGTTGTTTTTATAAATGAAAGAATAATAAATCTTACAGGCTATGAGAAAGACGAAATAGTTGGTAAATATCTTAGTCTTATCATTCCTGAACAGTTTTCTGCAGTTCACCAGCAGCATATAAATAAATATTTCCAAAGCCCCAAGAAAAGATCTATGGGAACAGGGTTTAATTTATTGGCAAGATGCAAGGATGGTTCTGTATTTCCGGTCGAGGTTAGTCTAAGTCATTTAGATACCGGGATGGGAAAGTTAGGGATTGCTTTTTTAACAGATATCACATTAAGAAAAAGAGCAGAGGACGATTTAAAGATTAGGAACAAAGAATTGGATAAATATGCACATACAGTTGCACATAACATTAATTCATTATTAAGCGGCATTATCGGTTTAAGTGAAATACTTGTTGATACCTGGGGAGAAAATCCGAAAGAAATGGAATTAACCTTCCTGAAAAGTATTGCTGATAATGGAAGAAAACTCAATGATGTGGTAAAAGAAATTCTTCTTTTTGCAAGCATGAAAAAGGAAGACGTAGAAAAGAGTAACGTTAATATGAAAAGTGTAATTAAAAGAGCTTGTGATAGATTTAAATATCAGATTGAAGAGTCATCTGTATTAATTACAACTGATGAGAATATCTTCGACTGTATAGGCTATGGAAAATGGATTGAAGAAGTATTGTATAATTTTATAAGTAATGCGATTAAATACGGAGGAAAACCACCTGTTATTGAGATTACAAATGAAAAGCTTGATAATGGATTTATAAAATATAACGTAACAGACAATGGAGAAGGAGTTCCAGACGAACTAAAACCAATAATTTTTGATGAGAATAATTCGGAAAAGAAAAAGCTTACCAAAGGATATGGTCTTGGCTTATCAATTGTGAAAAGGATAATTGAGAAACTAGATGGTGAAGTATCCGTTGAATCAGAGTTTGGGAAAGGAAGCACCTTCAGTTTTATCTTACAGGGCAATTAAATTTTAGGCTAATACTTATTTCCCGGATTTTACAATTTGTAGTATGTTCGCACATTATTTCAAAATGAAAACAAATGGGTGTACAGCTAATTCCTCTTCAGGAAAAACATTATTCTTTTATTAAAGAAATTTACGATTATTATATTTTCAACTCAATAGCAACTTTTCACACTGAAGAAATAACAATTGAGGAGTTAAAAGAGGTTATTCTGATAAATCATCCCTTATACAAATCGTATATAATCACCTTTAATAATAATGAGTGCGGCTATTGCTATTTTTCGGCATTTAAGAAAAGACAGGCATATAATAAAACAGCCGAAATAACACTTTATCTCAAACCAGAATGTACAAGGAAAGGAATCGGGAAACAGGTTATTGCCAAAATGATTGAAATTGCAAATGAGCTTGGTTTAAGAGTGTTAATTGGAGTGATAACCTCCGAAAATATCTCAAGCGTTTCTCTATTTGAAAAATGTGGATTTGAGAAATGTGCTCACTATAAACAAGTGGGAGAGAAATTCAATAAAATTCTTGATGTAGTTGCTTTCCAAAAGATTTTGTCTTAATGATTCATAAAAAATAACGTACTTCGCAGTCGTAAAAGAATAAAAGGGATGGATATTACTATCAGAGAAATTGCAGAATCGGATTTTTCGACATTAGTGGCTCTCTTCAAGGAATTTGCTGTATTTGAAAAGTTACCCGAAAAAATGGTCAACACTGTTGAGAAGATGCAAGAGGAGAAAGATTATATAAACGGATTTGTAGCTGTTGATAGCAATAACGGAATAATTGGTTATGTAATCTGTTTTTTCGCCTATTACACTTGGATTGGTAAGTCTCTATATATGGACGATTTATATGTGAAACCAGAATTTCGGGGCAAAGGATTGGGAACACAACTTATTAATAGAGTAATTGATTTTGCAAAGCAGGAAAAGTGTAGCAAATTAAAATGGCAGGTTTCTGATTGGAACAAACCAGCTATTGAATTTTATAAAAGCCTGGGTGCAGAAATTTCCTGGACAGAACAAAATTGTGATTTAATTCTACGTTAAAATATGTCAGCATTACTTGAAGTTGAAGGATTATCAAAGGCAATTGGGGATTTAGAGTTATTCTCTGATATTACTTTCTCTATTGCAGAAGGTGAAAAAACAGGACTAATAGCTAAAAATGGAACAGGAAAAACCACACTTCTTAACATATTAACGTCGAATGATTCCCAGGATAGTGGGACGATAAAATATTTGCCCGATAGAAAATATGGATATCTCTCACAGACTCCCGAATTTAAAGAAGATCAAAAAATAATTGAAGCAGTTTTTAATACTGAAAACACAACGCTTCAGCTTTTAAAAGAGTATGAGTCTGCGATTGAGTCAAATAATTCAAGTGAGATTGAACGATTATCAATTATATTAGATAACAACAAATTGTGGGATTATGAGAATAGGATTCGACAGTTATTGTCGCAATTAAATATTCATAATCTAAACCAGCCTATCTCTGAGTTATCAGGAGGACAAAAACGTAGAATTGCTTTGGCAACAGCCCTGATTGACGAACCTGATTTTTTAATTCTCGACGAGCCAACTAACCACCTGGATATTGAAGCCATTGCCTGGCTGGAGAATTATTTAACCCGTACAAATATTACGTTGTTAATGGTTACGCACGATCGGTATTTTCTCGACAGGGTTTGCAATGAAATTATTGAGCTTGACAATAAACAACTTTACCGGTATAAAGGCAACTATTCATATTTTCTAAGGAAAAGACAGGAGCGGATTGAACTTCAGATTAAAGAAGTTGAGAAAGCAGAAAATTTGTTGCGTAAAGAGGAAGACTGGATGCGCCGTATGCCCAAAGCCCGGGGGACAAAAGCAAAATATAGAATTGATAATTATTACGATCTTAAAGACAAAGCATCAAAAAATTATAATGAGGATAATGTAAAAATAAATGTTAAAGGAGGAAGAATTGGTAGCAAGATTCTTGTTGCCAAAGATCTCGATTTCTCTTGGGATAGTGTGAAATACCTCGATAATTTTAGTTACACATTTAACCGTTTTGAGAAAATTGGAATTCTTGGGAAAAATGGTTGTGGCAAGTCAACCTTTCTGAATATTTTAACCCAGCAACTATCACCGGATAAAGGAACTATAGAAACAGGGGAGACTATTAAGTTCGGATTTTACGAACAGAAAGGGATGGATTTTGATGATAACATGAAAGTTCTGGATGCTGTTACCGATATTGCAGAAACAATAAAATTAGCAGATGGGAGTGTAATTACTGCATCTCAATTCTTAAATCATTTTTTATTTCCTCCTCAACGTCAACATGATTTAATATACAAGTTAAGTGGCGGAGAGAAACGTCGTTTATACCTTTGTACTGTCTTAATGCAGAACCCAAATTTTCTTATTCTCGATGAGCCTACGAATGATCTGGATATTGCTACGCTCGAAGTATTGGAAGATTACCTTAGCGAATTTGCCGGTTGTGTTATGGTAGTTTCGCACGACAGGTATTTCCTTGATGAGATTGTGGATCATGTTTTTGTTTTTGAAGGCGAGGGTAAAATAAAAGATTTTCCGGGCAACTATTCGCAGTATTTTGAATGGAAGCAGGAACAGGACAAGATAAAACAACGTGAAGCCCAACCTGTAAAAAAGGAGAAACCAAAATCAGCTCCTACAACAAAAAAACTTACCTATAAAGAAAAGTTAGAGTATGAAACCCTGGAGAAGGAAATAGCCGATTTGGAGGAAGAAAAAAGTAAGATTGAAGAATTACTTAATTCTGGAACATTAACTCCCGATGAATTGGTTGAAAAGTCAAACAACATTGCAACGCTTATGGATCAGATTGATGAGAAGACAATGCGTTGGATGGAACTTGCTGAGAAATCTGGGGAGTAGAATTAGACAATTTTTTCTGTGTTAGTCTTGCAAAACTTGTTGACCATGTCTGTCCTTTTAAATCGATTTCATTCCCATGCCTTGGAAACACCTCCCGAAACAACAAACTTCATTGCTTCTGCTGCGGGGATATCCAATAATTTTATGTTTTCTGTGGGTACAATAAACATTTCACCAGAGAAGTTATAGGAGTGCGGGAAATATACTGATACTTTATCCTTGATACCGATTTGTGTTAGATCTTCTTGTGTAAGAAATCCAATTTTTTCAAGCTCCGAGATTGAGTTAACTTTTACAAGAACAGGTTTATTAAATTTTTTCTCTTTTGAAACAAAGGCTGATAATAAGTCACTAATAGCAGAATAAATGAGCTTAACAATAGGGGCTCTTTCCATAATGTTATTGAAAAGGATTTTAAAAGGGCGGGCAATAATTGTTGAGCCAATAAAACCAATTAGTGTTAATAACAAAATGATTACGAGAATGCCTAATCCCGGAATACTTTTATCGATCCATTTGTCGAGGTAATGCTGTAATAGTCCGTCAACAAACGTAAATATGAAATACAGAATATAAAATGTAACAGCAATAGGCGCAATAAATAATAGGCCCTCCAGAAAATATGTCCCAATCTTTCTCATTATTTTTTAATTAATTCCTGTTGTTTTTTCTTTGGGAGACTTTCAACGATAAGGTTATATGAGTCGTTAATCCACTCAAAAATTAATTTATCTTGAATACTTCCATCTACTATTATTGTGTTCCAATGCTTTTTGTTCATGTGATAGCCCGGTATTACAGATGGATAGTTTTCTCGTAGCTCAATGGCATAATCGGGGTCGCACTTAAGTGCAATCCTGAATTCACCCTCTAAATTTGTGAGGGCAAACATTTTGTCCATTACTTTAAATACCAAAACATCCGGCCCAAATGGCATACTTTCGGTTACTCCTTTTTTCTTTAAACAGTATTCCCGTAATAATTCGATATCCATTTTTTATCTGAGTTGAGGGTAAAACGCATCTTTTATATGTTCTATTTTTGGTCCCTTGTTTTCTGTAATGATGTGTATGATGTCAAACCGGGTTTCCAAATCAATATCATATTTTTCGATAAAAGCTGCTGTTGCTTCAATTAAAAATTTCTGTTTCTTTTTTGTTACAACATCCTGAGGGCCTTCAAAATCTTCATTTTTTCTGGTTTTTACTTCAACAATTACAAGTTCGTTTTTATCTCTTGCAATAATATCTATCTCCAAATGTTTGTATCTCCAGTTTTTGTGCAGGATTAAATATCCTTTTTTTACAAGAAATTCTGCTGCAGTTTCTTCTCCCTGGTTGCCTATAGATTGTGTGCTTTTCATTTTAAATATATGCTATAGTTGTTGAATTTTCTGTAACATTTAAATTGATTTCTTTTCCAAGGTAAAAAGAAATATTTGGATTAATATGCCCGGCACTAAAACCAAAAGCGACGGGGAAATTATATTCTTTAACAGCGTCAAGTATTATTTCTTCCACAGTAGACCCAAATTCTTCACTGGAATCTTTTATATCCGTAAAGCCACCTATTATAAGTCCTTTTAACCCATTGAATTTGCCTGCCAATTTGAAACTGTTTATTATTCTATCAATATGATAGTGGTGTTCTGCCACTTCTTCAATAAACAGTATTTTGTTTGTTGTTTCAATATCATAAGGGGTTCCTAATAGGCTATATAAAATAGATAGGTTTCCGCCAACAATTTTACCTTTGTTTTCACCTGGAATATTAGATCCGGATGGAGTAATTTCTAAATTTTTCAGGTTTCCAAACAACGCATCATACAACGATTGAATAGATGTGCCCGCATCTTTTTTTGAAAAACTAACCGGCATAAAGCCATGAATACTTGCTATATCATTTTTATTAAACAAAGAATGGAGATTAGTGATATCGCTCAACCCAACTAACCATTTAGGATTGTTTTTAAATTTATCCAGATTCAGTTTATCCAATATCTGAATGAGGCCATATCCACCCCTTGCACAGATAATAGCTTTGATTGTTGGATCGTCAAGAAAATTTTGAAGTTCCTGTAATCTCTTTTCTTTAGGTGCAGAAAACTTGTTGAAGTGAGTTCCAATTGTTTCGCCTACAATTATGTTAAGTCCCCATGATTCGAATATTTCGATGCTTTTTTCAACATCGGTATGCCCAATTTTTCCTGCCGGGGCAGTTATTGCAATACTATCTTTATGTTTTAAAAAGGAAGGAATAATCATATTTATAAGTTGATGACATTTATTTTCCACGCAAAGTTCGTAAAGAAATGTTACGCAAAGATTAAAAAGTTTATAACTTATTTACTAATCGGTGGATATCATTTTTAAAATTAAAGTTGATTAATAACCCTGACTCGATTTCAATAATACTAAAAATGGATCTATCATGTCCCTGAAAGCCCTATAAATACTGTTCAACAGATTTTTCATCGTTTTGCATGCTTGCAAAACGGTGTTTTACGCATTAACCACGTTTTTGCACACATGCAAAAGTGTGGTTTACGCGTTGATCGACCAATTGCAAGCTTGTAATTTGTAGGTTTTTGCGTTGACCAGCCAATTACAAGCTTGCAAAAGTGTGCGTTATAGAAAAAACGGACAAATACATGGATGAAATTGAGTATTTAAAGTCCAAACCAGTTTCTTGATGATGGCTGGAGAATGTTTATATAAGTCTATTGCAGCTCTTGATATTTTGTGTGATAATTCATTTATGCTTTTTGTTTCTGCGTAAAGATTTAAGGCGGACTCTATGTACAATATAATTACTTCGAAGATACTTTCTTTTCTTTTCAATTCCTTAAAACCAATGATTTCAATATATTTGTTCCCATTTTTACAAAAAGTAAATTAGTAGGAGAATAAATAGGATGAAAGATTTTAAACGCCATTTAGTTACCGCGGCTTTGCCTTATGCCAATGGGCCTGTACATATCGGGCACCTTGCCGGAGTGTACGTTCCAGCAGATATTTATGTAAGGTATTTAAGGCTGAAAGGTAAAGATGTTAAATTTGTTTGTGGCTCAGATGAGCATGGCGTTCCAATTACTATAAAAGCGCGTAATGAAGGCATTACACCTCAGGATGTTGTTGATAAATATCACAGCATAATAAAAAAGGCATTTGAAGATTTTGGGATTTCTTTCGATATCTATCACAGGACATCGTCTAAAACGCATCATGAAACTGCTTCAGGATTTTTTAAGGCTTTGTATGATAAAGGTGAGTTCATTGAAAAAACATCGGAACAATATTTCGATGTAGAAGCGAACCAATTCCTTGCAGACCGATACATTATGGGGACTTGTCCCAAATGTGGTTTTGATAAAGCATATGGAGATCAATGCGAGAGCTGTGGCACATCATTAAGCCCTACTGAATTGAAAGAACCAAAATCGATGCTTTCAGGAAGTTCTCCGATTTTAAAAGAAACAAAGCATTGGTATTTGCCACTTGATAAGCATGAACCATTTCTAAAGAAGTGGATTTTAGAAGATCACAAAGAATGGAAAGCGAATGTTTATGGTCAGTGTAAATCATGGATTGATCAGGGACTTCAACCCCGTGCCGTAAGTCGTGATTTAAACTGGGGTATTCCTGTTCCGGTTGAAGAAGCAGAAGGAAAAGTTCTATATGTTTGGTTTGATGCTCCAATTGGTTATATCTCTGCAACCAAAGATCTTACCCCGGATTGGGAATTGTACTGGAAAGATAAAGAAACTAAGTTGGTACATTTTATCGGGAAAGACAATATTGTTTTCCATTGTATTATTTTCCCGTCAATGCTGAAAGCAGAAGGGAGCTATAATTTACCGGAAAATGTCCCAGCTAATGAATTCCTGAACCTTGAGAATGATAAGATATCAACATCAAGGAATTGGGCAGTTTGGTTACACGAATATCTGGAAGATTTTAAAGACAAACAAGATGTGTTGCGTTACGTGTTAACGGCTAACATGCCAGAGGCAAAGGATAATGATTTTACATGGAAAGATTTTCAAACGCGAAACAACAATGAGTTGGTAGCTGTCCTTGGAAATTTTGTGAATCGAACAGTTGTCTTAACAAATAAATATTTTGATGGTGAAGTCCCTTCTCCTGGTGAGTTAACAGAAGAAGATCAACAAACACTGAGCGAGATTATTACGATTAAGCAGAATCTCGAAAAAAGCATGGAGACATACCGTTTTCGTGAAGCATTAAAATATTTTATGGATTTAGCCAGGCTGGGTAATAAATACCTTGCCGATACAGAACCCTGGAAACTTATTAAAACAGATGAAGAGCGGGTAAAAAGTATTTTATATGTAGCGTTGCAGATAACTGCAAACTTAGCGGTAATGTCAGAGCCATTCTTACCATTTACATCGAAAAAAATTTATGACTTTTTGAATCTGGAAAAAGTATCTTGGGAAACTATTGGCACAAATATTCTTAACGAAGGTCATGTAATTAAAAAGCCAGTATTACTTTTTGAAAAAGTTGAGGATCAGGAAATAGAACTTCAGCTTGAGAAACTCGAGAAAACAAAGTTGGCAAATCAGGCAACAAATGTAGAACCTCAGAAAGAAGTTATTACATTCGATGATTTTACAAAAATGGATATCCGGATTGGTACCATCCTCGAAGCTGAAAAAGTTCCAAAAACAAAAAAGCTGTTGAAGCTAAAAATAAATACAGGCATTGATGTGAGAACAGTTGTTTCTGGTATTGCTGAATATTTTGAACCGGAAAAAATAATTGGTCAGCAAGTTTCTATCCTTGTCAACCTTGCACCACGTAAGATAAAAGGGATAGAATCACAAGGAATGATATTGATGGCAGAGAATTCAGACGGAAAATTAGTTTTTGTTTCTCCGGGAGATAAAACAAACGAAGGGGCAATGGTTAGTTAATAACTCGTATTTTTGAAACAAAATAATTAGTGTAGATTTACGTATGTATATGAATATTGATTGAAGATTGAAGAACGGCGATTTCTGAATGTAGAAGTGGAAGAGAACTTCAAAAATCATAAATCAGCATTCAACAATCAAAAATAAAAGAGAATTAAGAATGATGATTGACGATTTTAGAATGCAGAAGTTCAAGGATACTTCAAAAATCAGCAATCATCATTCAACAATCAACAATCAAAGAAATGCAGATTGAAGAACGGCGATTTCTGAATGTAGAAGTGGAGGGAAACTTCAAAAATCAGCAATCAGCATTCAACAATCAAAAATAAAAGAGAATTAAGAGAAACATTTATAAATTTAAAAATATTAGAAAAGGCAAAGCTATTTAAGTCGGAAAATGAGTTAGACAAAGTAATAACAGAAAATAATGAATTAATTTCCATTTTTGTAAAAAGTATAATAACAGTGGAAAATAATAAGAAGGATTGAAGATTGAAGAATGGCGATTTTTGATTTAAGAAGTTTAAGAAATACTTCAAAAATCAGCAATCAACATTCAACAATCAACAATCAAAGGAATGCAGATTGAAGAACGATGATTTTTGATTTTAAAAAATAAAACTAGCTTTAGCTTGGCATTTTGAAGGTAAATGGACGAGTACTTAAAAATAATCTCAAAAGGAGAGTCAGAAACAGTTGAATTTAAAAAATCTACTGCATCACTACGTGATGCAACAGAAACATTGTGTGCATTTGCTAACACAAAAGGAGGGTATTTGTTTTTTTGTGTTGATGACGATGGAAAAATTCTAGGTCAACAAGTCACAGATGATACTCTAAAAAATATTTCAAATGCCGTTCAGTTAAATACAGAGCCAAAACTTTATCCCACAGTTGAGAAAATTACCTTTGAAGGTAAAACATGTGTAGCCATTGTTATAGAAGAAAGCCCGTTAAAACCTCATTTGGCATACGGAAGGCCATTTAAAAGGGTGGGGGCATCAAACCACAAAATAGACAGGGATGGTTATGAATATCTATTGCAACAAAGGTTAAATGGTTATGGATTTGACTATCAAATAGCAAATAAGGCTTCAATAGAGGATATTGACGAGAATAAGGTGTTGGCTTTTATTGAGAAAGCTAATTCATTGCGCAACCTTAATGAAAGTTTGTTTTTGCCCATAGAAGTTTTGCTGGAGAAGTTAGGATTAATTATAGAAGGGCAACTTACAAATGCAGCCATATTATTATTTGGGAAAAAACCATCAAAATTTTTTGAAGGCAATTTTGAGATCAAATGTGGTTTGTTCAATGAAGATGAGGGCTATGATGAAATTTTAAACCATAAAGAATATAACAAAAGCCTGTTAGAGAATTTTGAACTTGTTTATAGTTTTATTTTATCTTCCATAAAAAGTTCCTTATTAAAAGAAGGTGCATATTCACAAGAAAAATATGAATTTCCCACAACAGTAATCAGGGAACTTTTAACCAATATGATAGTACATAAAAATTATAGGGAAGGGATTAAAAACACGGTCGAAATCAGACCCGGGTTTATCCAGTTTCAGAATCCCGGAACCCTTTTTGAACCAACTATAACGCTTGAAAAATTATATAGGCACCATGTATCAAAACCTGGAAATAAACTTATAGCAAAAGTTTTTTATATGAGTGGATTGTTTGAAAATTGGGGGAGTGGGACACTAAAAGTTATTTCTCAATTAAAGAAAGAAGGGAAAAAGGAACCCGAATTTTTATATGATGCGGGTGTCTTTCGTGTAAAAATGGTAAGAGAATAGTTTAAAAATAAGAGAAGATTTAAGAATGAAGAATGACGATTTCTGATTGAAGAAGTTCAAGAAAACTTCAAAAATCAGCAATCAACAATCTAAAATAAAAGGGAATTAAGAGAGACATTTGTAAATTTGAGGATTTTAGAAAAAGCTAAATTATTTAAGTCAAAAGAAGAAATAGAAAAAGTATTAAAAGAAAATAATGAGTTAATTTCCATTTTTGTTAAAAAGTATAATAACAGCGGAAAAGAATAGGAATGATTGAAGATTGAAGAACGGTGATTTTTGATTTAAGAAGTGGAAGAAATACTTCAAAAATCATTAATCAACATTCAACAATCAAAAATATAAGAGAATTAAGAATGATGATTGGCGATTTTAGATTGCAGAAGTTCAAGGATACTTCAAAAATCATAAATCAGCATTCGTAACTCAGAAATCAAATGGTTTTTACCAGGGATAAAGAACATAAAAGATGGAAGAGACATATAAAAGCGATGATATACGTTGGAAACAACGATTTTCCAATTACAAAAAGGCTCTTTCTCAGCTTCAGAAATTTATTCAAAAGGGTGAATTAACAGAATTGGAAGAACAGGGACTCATAAAAGCTTTTGAATATACGTATGAATTGAGTTGGAATGTTTTAAAAGATTATATGGTATATCAGGGGAGTCAATTAATCACAGGTTCAAGGGATGCTATTCGAGAGGCATTTAGTGCAGGAATAATAGAGGAAGGTGAAGTCTGGATGGATATGTTTAAAAGTAGGAACAAAACAGTTCATACATATAATGAGGAAACTGCTACAGAAATTGTAAACGCAGTTTTTAATGTGTACAATAAATTATTCCTCGATTTAGAAAAAAAGATGGAGACTTTTTTGTGATATGGGTGCAAGATTAAAAGAAAATGAACTTCAAAAAATTAATTTGGTCTTTTCAAAATTCAAAGAGATTGATGAGGTGATTTTATATGGATCAAGAGCAAAAGGAAATAGCAAGCCTGGCTCCGATATAGATTTAACAATTAAAGGCGTTAACTTAGACCTGCATCTATTAAATTTAATTGATAATAAACTTGATGATCTTGATTTTCCCTATAAATTTGATGTCTCGATTTTTCAACAAATAGAAAATAAGGATTTAAAAGATCATATTAATCGGGTTGGTATTTTGGTGTATAAGAAATAAAAGATTGAAGAATGATGAACGGTGATTTTTGATTTAAGAAGTACCATAAAACTTCAAAAATCATAGATCAACATTCAACAATCAAAAATATAAGAGATTGAAGAATTAAGAATGATGATTTCAGATTGCAGAAGTGGAAGAAAAGCATAACTTCAAAAATCAGCATTCATCAATCAACAATCTAAAATAAAAGAGAATTAAGAGTGATGATTGAAGATTTTAGAATGTAGAAGTTTAAGAAAAACTTCGAAAATCAACATTCAACATTCATAAATCAAAAGGCACTATGAACAAAAACGATCTTGAAGAAAGACTGATTAATTTTTCTGTAATGATTATTAGGATTGCAGATAATACGCCCCATACAGTTGCAGGCAAACATTTGGCTAATCAAATTATTCGTTCAGGAACTTCGCCTGCTTTAAATTACGGAGAGGCACAGGCAGGTGAGTCAAGAAAAGATTTTGTTCATAAAATGAAGATTTGTCTTAAGGAATTAAGAGAGACATTTGTAAATTTGAGGATTTTAGAAAAAGCTAAATTATTTAAGACAAAAGAAGAAATAGAAAAAGCATTAAAAGAAAATAATGAATTAATTTCCATTTTTGTAAAGAGTATAATAACAGCGGAAAAGAACAGGAATGATTGAAGATTGAAGAACGGCGATTTTTGATTGAAGAAGTTTAAGGATACTTCAAAAATCAGCAATCAACATTCAACATTCAAAAATCAAGGAGAATTAAGAATGATGATTTATGATTGAAGATTGATGTAGTGAGGAGCAATTCCCATACTTCAAAAATCTTAAATCGCCGATCATCAATCAGAAATCGAAGAGATTGCAGATTGAAGAAGTGAAAGATAACTTCATAAATCAACAATCCACAATCAAAAATAAATAATGACAGAACAAACAGATATAGAAAAAAGACAAACCTCAGAAGACGAAATCGATCTGATAGAAGTGGCACTTAAGATATGGGCAGAACGAAGATTTATTCTAAAGGTTGTAGCTGTATTTTTTGTGCTGGGATTGATTATTGCTTTTGGGAGTAAGAAAGAATATAAAGCTGAGACAACATTTATCATGGAAGATAATAGTGGAGGGAGTACTGCTTCTGGATTGTTATCCCAGGTAAGTGGTTTGGCCGGTATAAGTCTGGGAGGAACTGAATCGGGAGATATATTAAGTCCGGAGTTATTCCCTAATATAATTAATAGTACCTCATTTTTGGTAAAACTTGCCCGGCAACCTGTTTATTTTGAAGAATTGGATGCCACTTATACATTGGGTGAATATTTTAATGAGGTTGATAAACCTTCATTAGTTAATCACATAATGGGATTTACAATAGGACTTCCTGGCAAAATTTTGGTTTTATTTAAAGGAAGATTACCTGAAGAAAAGGTGTTTAAAGATGAATTAATTCAAAAGATAGAAGCACAGGAAAAGCCATTAAAACTTACCAGAAAAGAACAAGATATAATAAAGAATCTATCAGAGCGTATTACAATAAATCTTGATGAGAAAACAGGTATCTTAAACCTGGGAACAGAACTACCCGATCCGAATGCCTCAGCAGAGGTAACAAGTCTGGCTCTTGATGATTTAACAGAATATATTATTGCCTATCAAACAGAGAAAGCTACAACCGATCTAAAATTTATTGAAGGACAATATGCTCAAGCTGAAAAACGTTTCCAAAAAGCCCAGGATAAATTGGCGAGCTTTAGAGATAGAAACATGAATGTTATAACTGCAAAAGCTCAAACAGAAGAAGAAAGGTTGCAAGCAGAATATGATTTAGCATTTAATGTTTATAATGGTTTGGCTCAGCAATATGAGCAGGCAAAGATTGAAGTGCAGGAGAAGACGCCGGTTTTTAAGGTAGTGAATGAGGTGAAGGTCCCGTTGGAGAGGAGTAAGCCAAAGAAATCGTTGATAATGGTCGTGATGATTTTTGTAGGGGGGATTGTTGGAGTTGGTTTGATTGTGATAAAAAAAATTTTTAAAATTTACAAAATATACCAATAGTTAATATTTTCAATTGTGTATTTAAAGGAGTTTTATTAGCACAGATTATTGGTTCTAAATAAAAAAAATGTCATTAGGCAAAATTAGTGAAGTAAGATTAATAGAATTACCAAAAATTGAAGATGAAAGAGGTAATTTGTCATTTTTTGAGGAGCAAAATCATATTCCTTTTGCAATAAAGAGGGTATATTGGATTTATGATGTTCCAGGAGGGCAAATTCGGGGAGGGCACGCATTTAGAAAGCAAAATGAATTTATTATCGCACTTTCCGGAAGTCTTGATATTGAAATAAATGATGGAGAAACTACTCAAAGATATCATTTGAATCGTTCTTACTATGGATTATTTGTACCCTCCGGCTTATGGAGATATATGGATAATTTTTCAACTAACTCAGTTGTTTTAGTGGTTTCTTCAACTAATTACGATGAAAATGATTATATAAGAGATTTTATTTATTATAAAAAATATCGAGGAAATGAATAATCTGTCAACCGTATATAATTGCAGTATAGTTTATCTTCCTAAAATAAATAACAGAGCGGGTAATCTTACTGCTCTTGAAAATTACATCAATATTCCATTTGATATAAAAAGAATATATTATTTATACGATGTGCCTGGAGGTGCAGAAAGAGGAGGGCATGCTCATAAAGAGTTACAACAATTTATTATACCCGCAAGTGGTTCTTTCGATGTTTTAATTGACGATGGAATTAACAAAAAGTTAATACATTTAGATAGACCTTATTACGGCTTACATATTGTTCCAGGGATATGGAGAGAGTTATTGAATTTCTCTTCAGGTTCTATATGTTTAGTTTTAGCCTCTGAGAAATATTCTGAAGATGATTATATTAGGGACTACATTATATTTAATGAATTAAAGAAATGAGTATATATATACATCCAAATTCTGAAGTTAAATCACTAAATGTTGGAGAGGGAACTAAAATATGGCAATATTGTGTAATACTTAAAGGAGCATGTATAGGAAAAAATTGTAATATAAATTGTAATGTTTTTATAGAAAATGAGGTGGAAATTGGAGATAATGTAACTATAAAATCTGGAGTTCAATTATGGGATGGGTTAAAAATTGAAAACAATGTTTTTATTGGTCCAAATGTTACATTTACCAATGATCTTATACCAAGATCAAAACATTATCCTGATTCATTTTTGAAAACAATCATTTGTGAAGGTGCCTCGATTGGAGCAAATTCTACAATAATTGCAGGTCATAATATTGGAAAATATGCATTGATAGGTGCAGGTAGCCTAGTTACTAAAGACATTCCTCCTTTTACATTATGGTATGGAAATCCTTCTAAACATAAAGGTTACGTAACAAAGGAAGGGAAAATATTAAATATAGATATGAAAGATAAAGAAGGTAATATATACGATTTTGTTGATGGAGAATTAATATTAAAATGATAAAATTTCTAGATTTAAAGGAAATAAATAAGCAATATGCAGATGAGCTCAAACAGGTAGCATCAGAAGTTGTTGATTCTGGATGGTATCTTCTAGGAGAAAGATTAAAACAGTTTGAAGAAAATTTGGCAAATTACATTGGTGTTGATCATGCAGTTGGCTTGGGTAATGGGCTTGATGCGCTTAGATTAATTTTAAGAGCCTATATAGAATTAGGTGTTTTACAAAAAGGGGACGAAATTATTGTCCCTGCCAATACATATATCGCAACTATACTTGCAATTACGGATAATCAATTAACACCAGTATTTATTGAACCTGAAATAGAAACTTTAAACCTTAATTATTCATTACTTCAAAAAAGTATTACAAAGCGAACTAAAGCTTTATTGCTTGTTCATTTATATGGCAGAATTTGTTGGTCAGAACAAATTGAGGCAATTGCAAAAGATAATAATCTTATAGTAATTGAAGATAATGCTCAAGCAATTGGTGCCATTTGGAATAATAAAAAATCAGGAGCTTTAGGGCATGCGGCTGGGTTTAGCTTTTATCCTGGTAAAAATCTGGGAGCATTAGGTGATGCTGGCGCTATAACTACAAATGATGCTAAATTAGCTGATATAGTACGTGCTTTAGGAAATTATGGCTCAAGAGAGAAATATATCAATGAGTTTCAAGGTTACAATAGTCGAATGGATGAAATACAAGCAGCTTTCTTAAATGTTAAATTAAAGTATTTAGATAAAGAAAATTCGGTCCGAAGAAATATTGCTAAATATTATTATAACAATATAAATAATAAAAATATTTATTTGCCTGAAATGCCAGAAAATGAATTAAATCATGTATGGCATCTTTTTATTATAAGACATGGACAAAGAAATAAATTAATGAAATATCTACTTGAAAACAATATTCAAACATTAATTCATTATCCAATACCACCTCACAAACAAATGGCATATAAATCATTTAGTGATATATATCTACCTATAACTGAGCAAATACATCAAGAAGTATTAAGTTTACCATTGAGTCCTGTTTTAACCCGAGATAACATAGATTATATAATTAGTTTATTGAATACATATATATAAAAAATGAGTTTTTATATTAAATATAAAAAGGAAATTATAAATACTACAAAAAAAATATATCATTATTGTTATAGAATCTTATCAAGATATTACTTTATATTTTATAGATGGCGATTTTTTATAATTAAGAAAAAAATAAAAAATAAAAATATAATAAAAGTTGCTTTTTTTTCAACTTTTTCTTCTGTATGGAAATACGACAAATTATATAACTTATTATATAATCATCCAAAGTTTAAACCTCAAATATTCATTTGTCCAATTGTGAACTATGGAAAAAACAATATGATAAATGAAATGGAAAAAACATATAAATTATTTAAGGGGAAAAAATATAATGCAATAAAAACTTATGATTCTACTAATAATAAATATCTTGATATTAAAGACTTTTTTTCACCTGATATAATATTTTATTCTAACCCATATAAAAATCTTGTTGATAAAAGATACCATATAAACAATTATAAAAATACATTGAGTTGTTATGTCCCATATGCTATTATGACTACTAATAATAAAGACTTTTATGATTTGAATTTTCATAATATTGTGTGGAGAATTTTTGGTGAAACGAATATGCATAAGACAATTGCATCGAATATTCAAAGAATAAGAGGGGAGAATATAATAATTACTGGACATCCTGGTTGTGATCCTTTAGAAATGGGATCAAAATCTTTTAAAGATGTATGGAAAATAAAAAATCGAAAAATAAAAAGAATTATTTGGGCTCCTCATCATTTACTGAATGAATTAAATAGGATGTCAAATTTTTTAGAATATTATGATGTGTTTTTAGAAATAGCAAATAAATATAAAGACAAATTACAAATAGCCTTTAAACCTCACCCAATTTTAAAAGAGAAATTATTTAATACTCCTAATTGGGGCATTGAAAAAACTGAAAAATATTTTCAAAAATGGAAATATTTAGAAAATGGCCAATATGAAAATTCAGATTATGTAGATTTATTTTTAACCTCTGATGCTATGATACATGATTCTGGTTCATTTATCACAGAATATTTATATACGGGGAGACCAAGTTTATTTATGGTTAGAAATGACGATGTAATGAATTCTTGGAGTTTATACGGCAAAAAAGCAATTTCGATGCATTATCAATCAAGGAATAAAGAACAGTTAGAATCTTTTATTACTAACGTAGTTTTAAATGATAATGATTTTATGAAAGAAGAACGCATGAAATTTATAAAAGAAGTAATAACACCTCCTAATCAAAAATCTGCAAGTGAAAATATCTTAAATATATTGGAGAAAGAACTTATTAAATAAATTTATATGGAAGCAATACTTTTAGCTGCAGGTAAAGGTACTCGAATGGAAATAGATACGCCAAAACAATTTTTTAGAATTAAAGGAAAACCATTATTCATATATTCTTTAGAAAAATTTAACAAATGTAAAAATATTGAAAGGATATATATTACCTGCAATATGGATTTTATTAAAGATTATGAATTTTACCTTAAAGAATACAATATAAAGAATGCAATTTGTATTATAGGTGGTAAAACAAGGCAAGAATCAGTAAAAATTGCTTTGGGTAAAATTAAATCCGATAATGTATTAATTCATGAAGCTGCTCGCCCTTTAATTGGGCTCGATTTTTTAGATGAAGTAATTAATGGATTTAAAAATTGCGATGCTGTTATTCCAACAATTCCAATAAAATTTACAGTTGCGGTTGGTTCAAATTATATGGAGGCTGAACTTGATAGATCTAGACTACACAATGTACAATTACCTCAAGTTTTTAATAAAGATATTTTATTAAAATCGCATCTAAGAGCAATTGACGACAATTATTATGCAACTGAAGATGGTATGCTTGTTTTTCATTATGGAGGCAAAGTTAAATTTATTCCAGGTCGAGAATCTAACATTAAAGTTACTACACCATTAGATGTAGAATTAGTTGAAAAGCTGTTAAAAATGAATTAACTATGTTAATAGGTAAAATAATTGTAATTACTGGTGCTAGTTCAGGTATAGGATATAGTACAGCTGTTGAAGCACAAAAAAGAGGTGCAACCGTAATATGGGCAAGTCGATCTATTGAGGCTAATACTAAAATTATCTCATTACTAAAAAATGGAAGTATAGTTAAAAATATTGATGTTGCTAATGAAAAAAATGTAATACTTTTTTTTAATTATATTATTAAAAAATTTGGAAAAATTGATGCACTTATAAATTGTGCAGGTTATGTAGATCCTGAAGGAATGCTTGCAACTACTTTAGATAATTGGAACAAAACAGTGTCCATTAATTTAACAGGAACTTTTTTATGCTGTAAGCATGTTACAGAATCTATGAAAAATATAGGAGGTATTATTGTTAATATTGCTTCAACAGCAGGTTTAACACCAAGACCTGGCTGGAGTGCATATGCAGCGGCAAAAAGTGGTGTAATAAGCTTTTCAAATGCAATTGCTGAAGAATTATCAGAATATAATATTAAAATATTTATTATTTGCCCTGGCAGAACAGCAACTCCTCTAAGAAAGATTTTAGCTCCTTTTGAAGATCCTAAATCAATTATGCAACCAGAATCAGTAGCAAAAACAATTCTATATTGTCTAACATCTGAAGCATCACCCCTAGAAGGTTTTCCAATATTAGTAAGAGAACGGTTTTAATTATTTTAGATTTTTCTTAGAATTTCAGTATTTAATGACTAATACAACATCACTTAAATCAAAAGCAACTATAGCGATGCTTTGGAGCGCGGTAGAAAAATTTTCGGTGCAAGGTGGGCAGTTTATAATTGGTGTCCTTCTAGCACGTATCCTTATGCCTGAAGATTTTGGTTTGATAGGAATGCTTTCGATATTAATTGTCCTATCGCAAAGTATAGTTGATAGTGGAATGGGGGCAGGATTAATCCAAAAAAAAAAATGTACGGGGGAAGATTTCTCAACTGTTTTTATTTTTAACCTTGCGATTAGCTTAGGATTATATTTAGTACTTTATATTTTTGCTCCATCAATCGCAGGATTTTATGAAAAATCAGAATTAATTAGTTTAACAAGAGTACTTTCATTAAACGTAATAATTAATTCCTTTTCAATAATCCAAAGGTCGAAATTAACGATTGATATAGATTTTAAAACAATAGCAAAAGTTAATGTTGTATCCGTTATTGGGGGAGGAATTATTGCTATATATTTTGCATATAATGGATTTGGAGTTTGGTCATTGGTAATTCAAAATATAACACGATCTGCATTATCTGTTATAATGTTTTGGTTATTTGGAAAATGGATGCCAATATTATCTTTTTCTGTGAAATCATTTAAAGAACTTTTTGGTTTTGGCTCTAAAATACTTATCTCGAATTTATATGCTAGATCCTTTCAGGAAGTATACAATATTATAATTGGAAAATTTTATTCTGCTGCTGAGCTTGGATTTTACACGAATGGTAAAAAATTTGCTGATATATCGGCTGGTACAGTTACAGCAGTTTTGCAACAAGTTACATTTCCTGTCATGGCCTCATTGCAAGACGACAAGAAAAGATTGGTTTCAGCTTATCGTCGTATTATTAAAATGACCGCTTTTTTTATTTTTCCTGCTATGACACTGTTAGCTCTCCTTGCAGATCCATTTATAAGAATTTTGTTAACAGACAAATGGGTTCCAACAATAGTACTTTTTCAGTGGATGTGTTTTGCAAGAATTGTAACACCTATTAGTGTTGTCAATATGAATATTCTAAATGCAATCGGCAGATCTGATTTATTTTTGAAAGTGGATTTATCTAAGTTACCATTAATTGTTTTAGCTCTCTTAATTACAATTCCAATGGGCGTTAAAGCTATAGTTATAGGGCATGTTGTTACCTCTGCTATTTCTTTTTTTATTAACGCATATATTCCTGGGAAACTTTTTGGCTACGGAGCTCTTCAACAATTAAAAGACATGGTAAATATTATTATTGCTACTATTGCTATGTCTCTGACGGTAATAATTTTAACTTCAATAATTAATAATCTTTTTCTAGAGCTTATTTTAGGGATCACGGTTGGTTTTTTGGCCTATTTTTTCATATGCTCTCTGTTAAAAATATCGGAGGTAGATGAATTGTACTCTCTACTAGAAAAATTAAAAAGGAAAATATGAACGAGAATGAAGTAAAACCATTAGTTTCGGTAATTATCCCATCATACAATCATGCCAGGTTTATTGAACAAACAATAACGAGCGTATTCAATCAAACATATAAGAATTATGAGGTTTTTGTAATTGATGATGGTTCAACTGATAATTCTATTGAAATTTTAAAGCAACTTTTATCTAAATTTGATTTTACTTTAATTCAACAAGAAAACCATGGTGTTGCATATACCCTTAATAAAGGTATTGAACTATCAGGGGGGAAGTATTTTACTTTTTGTGCGTCAGATGATTATTGGGCTTTAGATAAATTAGAAAAACAGGTGGATTTTATGGAAAGAAATCCAGACATCCCAATGTGTTATGGGAAAGCGTATCATGTTGACGAGAACGGAAATATTTTGCCGAGATCTACTAAAGCAAAGAATAAATCATTGAGAGGAGGTAACATTTTTCGTGATATTATTTTAGTCAATTTTCACCCACCAGTAAATTATTTATTTAAGAAAGAGATATTCGATACTATTGGGAGATATAAAAATGACATGTGGACAGAAGATTTTTATATGAATTTGAAAATAAGTAAAAAATATGAAATAGGATTTATTAATTCCTTTATTTCATATTATCGTGTTATAAATAACAAGAAAAAAGCTTTATCTCATAAAATAATTTATTCTCATTTAGATTGTATAAAGCTTTATAAGGGAAATAAATTATACAAGAATGCGATTTCAAGGTGGCATTTTCGCAACTTTTGCACATATTGCTCCTACAAGGATAGTAAGCTATTTGCATTAACAAACATGTTAAAATCTTTAAAATATAGTTTTCGTTATGAGTTTCTGCAATCTATTATAAAACTTTTTATTCTGTGGAGATAAAAAAGTTCAAAATATCGCTAAAGAATTTAAGTAAATATTTTATCTATTTATTGTTATTTTTATTTTTATATACACCTCCCATAAAGTTAGTTCCATTTTCACCTTCATACCTGGTTATTGGAATCTCAATAGTTTTTGTTATTCTTAAATATAGGTCATTTTTGAATTTTTTTTCAGATAGAAATCTTATTGTTATTCTTATTTTTATGTTAGTCATAACAATATATACTTTTATAATAGATTTATTTTCAGATTATAATGATAAGATCCCGCTTTCACAAACTTATTCTCTAAAATGGATAACATTACTTTTAAATTTTACAGTAGTTAATTTTTTTTTCATTTCAATGTTTACTAAGAAACTTGAGTTAAAGGTTAGTGGAGTAATGGAAATGTTTCTCATATTGGCTGTTATTCAATCTTTTTTTGTGGTCTTGATGATCGTATTTCCAAGTTTTCGGTTATTTGCATTTAAAAGTGTTATGCATTTCACAGATGAAAAAATATTTCAACCTGAATTATGGTTAATTCGTTCCTATGGATTTTCATCACAGTTTCTGTATCCTATGCCAATATTTCAGGGCATTGCAATTATGATTGCAATCTTGTATGCGTATTCTGGCAACTATAAATATATTTATGTGATTCCATTTTTATTGATTAGTATTTTATTTAATGCAAGAGTAGGTTTAGTTGTTATTCCATTATTTTTATTGAGCATAATATTACTTTCACTATCAACTATGAAATTTAAAGTCTTCTGTAAAACATTTAAAATAGCTATCCTAATATTAGTAATAGTTGCTATATTATTTATTATATCATTTTATATTGTTGATCCAAGTTTATATGAATTTACATTAAATTGGATACTTGGGGCATTTGAAACCAGAGGGAGTCGCACCTTTCAAGTTTTAAGTACTCATGTTTTTTTTCCAGAAAATCTAAAATATTGGATTTTTGGTGAAGGGCGCTATCTTTTTAAAAATAATTTAGATATGTATAACTCGGATATTGGTTATATAAATTATATTTATTTCGGGGGATTAATTTTCTCAATCTTAGTTTATTTTTCTTTCTTTTTGCTTTTTATTTTAGGTTTTGCTAAAAACAAAAATTTTTATATGAAATTATACCTTTTAGCATATATATTAATTTTTTTATTTGCCCAATATAAGGGTATTGCTTTTGATTCAAATGCTTTTACAAATGCATTTTTGTTGACTGCAGTGTATATTTATAAATTTAAAGATGAAACATTTTCTTATAAATGAAATCACTAAAAATTCATAATATTAAACGATCTATTCAAGGAGGCAAAAGGTTTAAGCTAGTTCATGATGAACAGGAAATATCGAGGCCTCAATTTTCAATAATTACTGTTGTATATAATGGTGAAAAGTATCTGCAAAATACAATTGATAGCATTAAGAATCAAAAAGGAGTTAGCATTGAATATATAGTTATTGACGGAGGCTCAACAGATTGTAGTTTGGATATTATTAAAAAGAATGAACTTGCCATAGATTATTGGATAAGCGAACCAGACAAGGGTATTTATGATGCAATGAACAAAGGTATTAAACAAAGCAATGGAGAAATAATAGGGCTTCTAAATTCAGATGATTTTTTTCAAAACGATGCATTGTTAAAAGTATATAATATTTATAAAGAAAATGCAAAACTAAAAGATTTTATTATTTGTGGGGGGATTAATAGAGTGGATGAGTCCGGTAAATATTTATATACAATAATAAAAAACACTAGTGAACAATTTTTTAAAAAATCGTTAAAATATTTTATGCCAGTTAACCATCCTGCAACTTTTGTTACTAAAGGGATATATGAGAAATATGGGCTATTTAATTTCAAGCTTAAATATTCTGCGGATTATGAAATTGTGCTGAGATGGTATGTGAATAATGTTAATTTTGTTTTTACCAAGAACGTGCTAACTAATATGAGAGTTGGAGGTGTTTCTTTTTCCAGTTCAAATTTGTTTAAGAGAGCTAACGAAAATCATATTGCAAGAAAAATTAATAATATCTCGGATAGCCATTATATTTCAACAAAATGGTTTGTCCTTACTCTACTTAAAGATTTTATATCTAAGTTTTTTATAGAAATTAACTTTCAAAAGATACTTTACAAAAAATATGAAAAGCAGTAAAGTTTTAGTACTATCTCTGGCAGTAAGGGGGGGAGGTTTAGTATACTCAAGAGAAATAATACATAGACTGAATTTGGATAAATATGTAATATCAGCTAGAAATACTAAGGTTCAACGAACTATGTCCAATGAATATTGGACAGTTCATACAAATAGAAATGATTTTTTTTTGTATTCATTTCTCATTTTCCCAATTTATTTTTTTAAAATTCTTTTAGGGCTTGTTCAAAAGAAATATGATAAGTTGTATTTGCCAAATTTTCATTTTTGGAATGTAGCTTTTATATTACTTTTTAGGGTTTTTAGGAAGGATATAATTTTGACAGTCCATGATGGAACGCTAAGAACAAAAAATCCCGTCCTATTTATTAGGTTCATTCAAATGCTTGAAAATTTAACAATAAGATTTTCGACGGTATTGATTTTTTTATCTCGACACGTTAAAATTTCTACTTCTAAAACCATAAAAATAGATAAAAAGATCTCTTATGTTATTCCACATGGAATTATTAGACCTATAGGGTTAAAGAATATCAATAGACAATTTAATGATACTCCCACTATATTATTTTTTGGTAGGGTATTAAAATCAAAAGGTGTAGACGAACTTATTGAAGCCGTGTCAATGATTGATAAAAGAAGATATAATAAACTTTTAATTATCGGCAAGCAAACTTATCGCCCCGTAATATGGAATAATATGAATATTGAAATTATTGACGAATTCGTACCTGAAGAAGAGATAGCATATTATTTCAATAAAGCCGATATTCTTGTACTTCCTTATCAGGAAGCTAGTCAATCTGGTGTTTTAACCATAGGAATTGGTGCTGCAATTCCTATGGTTGTAACACGAGGAAGTGGCTTGTCTGAACAGCTAGAAGAAGGTGAGTGTATATTCGTTGATAAAGATCCTAAAAGTATAAAAGAAGGAATCCTGCAATTGATTGAAAATCCGCTTAGGTACAACCAAATTTCTAAAGCACTTTATATGAAACAAAATAAGTTGACTTGGGAAAATATTGTATCGGAAATAGAATCAGTAATTAAGTCATTATAATAATATTTAAACTATTCTTTGAAAGGGAGCTTGGTAGATGGACATCCTCAAATTTTTAATAAGAGTTGGATGTCTGCAGATACATACCCTGATAAATCGAGAATGCAAACTCTATATGTATATAATTTCAAGAATTATGAGATGGTAAAAATTGCTGAATTATTTCATAGCTTAAGGTTTGACTCAAGCAATAGATGTGATTTACATCCAAGAGTTTCGCAAGACTTTAAATATTTAACTGTTGATTCTGTTTTTCAAGGTAAAAGAGAAGTAATTATCTTTGATATTTCTAAACTGTTTTAGTTGAAAAATGAGCATTGATGTTACAGTAGGAATACCTTATCATTCAGGGGTCAAACCAGAACAATTATATCTTGCAATTGACTCTATCCTTAATCAAAGTGTTGCGGTTAAGAAAATACATTTAATCCAAGATGGAAGTGTGGGAATTGAATTAGAAGGAATTGTTCAACAATTTAATCATCAGCCTACTATTGATCTGTTAGTGTTTAATAAAAATTATGGACTAGCATATGTATTGAATCATTCGATTAAATTAGCTGAAACAAAGTACTATGCAAGAATGGATGCTGATGATATATCTGAGAAGCATCGTATTGAGAAACAATTTTCTTTTATGGAGAAGAATCATAACATTGATATTATTGGAACATGGGCAAAAGATATTGATCTTTATGGAAATGAACTTACTCTTAGAAAAACACCAATAGGTCACAGCCAAATATATAAATATATATGGACCTGTCCATTTATTCATCCTACGGTAATGTTTCGCAGAGAATCAATACTAAGGACTGGTTTATATAATGTTAATTTAAAACGACGACAAGATTATGATTTATGGTTTAGATGTGCTAAACTTGGATTGCAATTTGCTAACCTTCCAGAACCTTTATTAAAATATAGATTTACTGATGATTGGTTTAACAAAAATAACTCAAATATAATCTGGACACAAGTAAAAATGGGATGGAAAGGATGTAAAATGTTAAGACTATCTCCAGTTGCTTATGTCGGGGTTTTTGTGCCCATGATAAAAATTTTATTTCCTAAAAGATTAGGTATATTTTTATCAAATCTTTTGAAAAGAATTGATCCTAGAAATAGAATAAGTAGCTAATGCTTGCAATAACCGGCTTTTCCGGCTTCGTAGGAACAAACTTCAAAAAGAAATTCTAGATTACCAAATCCAGGATATCGATCTCTTGCAAATAAAACCTGAAGAGATAGAATTTAAAGACTCTAAAGCATTGTTGCACCTAGCCGCCCTAAGCCATCAAATGAAAGGAGCCCCGGAAAAAGAATACTTCAAAGTAAACTCAAATCTAGCCTTCGAAACAGCAAAATGTGCAAAAGAAAACGGTGTAAAATATTTTGTGTTTATGAGCACTGTTAAAGCTTATTTAGTTTTTACTAAATTTGTATATGAATATGTAAATATAAATTGGTATGTCAACATTACGCATAGATATTTTACCAAAAAATGCACAAAAGGAAATTCAGGATTTTTATGAGTTTTTGGTCTCAAAATATGTGCATAACAAGAAGAAAAATGAACCTTCATGGCAAAAAGATTTGTTGTCTGTGGGCACATGGAAAATGAATGAAAATGAATGAAAATGATATAAAATTAAAAGATTGGGACATATAGCAATTTTAGTTGACACATCAATAATCATTGACTTCATTCGTAAAAAAAGAAAAAAACAAACAGGCAATTCGAGTTCTGAGATATATTAATTGAGGCAACTTCAAGATATAGATTAATTATTAACTTTGTGTAAGTGGTTAAAATTTTGAATGATGGATACATTAAGAATTGATATATTTCCAGAAGTTGTTAGGCGTGAGATACAAGATTATTACGAATTTCTCCTTAAAAAATATACGGTTGACAAGAAGAATAGTGAAATTAAACGACCTTACGCATTGGCAAAAGATGAGTTTATTGTGCCAGAAAGTTTTAATGAACCTTTGCCTGATGATATTATTAATAATTTTTACAGAGATTGATGGATATTCTTATTGATACTCATATTTTTCTTTGGTACATTAGCGGAGATAGAAAACTGAAAAGATCATATAAAGAAATTATTGAATCGAACCCCAATAATATTTACCTAAGTGTTGCTTCTATTTGGGAATGTGTAATAAAAAGTCAGATTGGGAAATTGGATTTACCAGAAAAGCCTTCTTCATATTTGTCTCAAAAAAGGATACTTCATCAGATTGAATCTCTTACTATTACTGAAGCTACTATCAATAACATAGAAGGGCTTCCTCTTTTGCATAAAGATCCTTTTGACAGGATTATTATCGCACAAGCAATAGAAAATAACTTTAAACTTATCACAGAAGATAAGTTGATTTTAAATTATAACTTACCAATTATTTTCTTATAATTAATGAACCTATCAATTACCGGCTCTTCCGGCTTCGTCGGAACAAACTTTAAAAACGAAAACCTTGGTTACCAAATTCAGGATATAGACTTATTACAAATAAAGCCTAAAGAAATAAATTTTGATAATTGTGATTCACTCCTCCATCTCGCTGCTCTTGTCCACCAAATGAAAGGCGCTCCGGAAAAAGAATACTACAATGTAAATTCAGACTTAGCTTTCGAAACAGCAAAATATGCCAAAGAAAACGGAGTGAAACACTTTGTATTCATGAGCACTGTAAAAGTTTATGGAGAATTTACAGACGAAGCACCATGGAGTGAAAACTCGACCTGTCAACCGCTAGACCCTTATGGGAAAAGTAAATTGGAAGGGGAACAACGCATCAAAGAATTAGAAGATAAAAATTTTATTGTTTCCATAATACGCACACCACTTGTTTACGGAGCCGGAGTGCGTGCCAATATGCATAATTTGATGAGGTTGATAAGCAAATATCAATTTATCCCTCTAGGGAATATCAACAACAAAAGAAGTCTAACTTATGTTGGAAATTTGGTTCAATTAATTGATGAGGTTATAAAGCAGCGAAAATCTGGTGTGTTTTTGGCATCTGATGGAGAACCTGTTTCTACTACAAAACTTGTTAAAGAAATTGCCAGTAATTTTGAATCAAGAAAGAGAATTATTAATATTCCAACTATTGCTCAAAAAACTCTTAAAGTTGTAAAACCAAATATTTATCAGCGTTTATTCGGTGATTTAGTGGTAGACAATACTTTGACTTGTAAAACGCTTGATTATAAACCAAAATACTCTTTTAAAGATGGCATAAATGAGATGGTAAAGGCATTTCTTTCTTAGGATTTTGCCCCATCTGCCGATACTGAGGAATTTATTTTTTTCATCCCACCTCATCTAAATGTTCTTCAGCCCCGTCCCCATATTTTTTTAACAAAAGATTAAGTTGATCTACTATTTCGATACCCAGTCCGGTCAGCTCAGCTGCTTCGGTAATAGTATTTCCTTTTTGGAGTATGCGTAGGGCAGCTTTGTAAAAACCGGTTCGTTCGCCTTTTTCCAATCCAATTTGTTCGCCTTCCGCTTTTCCTTTTAAATGTGAGTCTTCACGAATGGTACGTTCAACCCTCACCTGGTCCCAGTACTTATCATAAGCGTCCAGTTCGTTTTTTGTAAATGCGGATTCCTGAAGGCATTCAATGGCTTCACGCACTTCAGGGTCAGCTAAAAGTTCACTGGGTATGTCGGTGGTATTGTCGTTAATTTCAGTGAGGTACCGCAACCACAGCACCTGCAGTTTTTTTTGATATATCGCCTGTGGTTTAAATTTAGGCAGTTCTACAAATACAAACTCCAGTCCTTTGATTTGTTTACCTGTATTTTCACTATTTACAATTTTGTAATGGTGATAAAACATCGAAGGATCGGTATCGAAAGTATCGTCGATAAGGTTGAGCGAGTAGACAGGTTGCAGGTATTTGTATTTCTCACCTTTTTCCAATTGCCTCACATAAGCTTTCGAAGCATTAAACAAAACCCTGTTCATAAAACTGTCAGTCCACAGTACCTGCATCTCGACAATAAACTGCCTGCCGTGTTTGTCAACACACCTTACGTCAACAATTGTGTTTTTTAACAGGGGCAGGTCAGGAGATAATTCTGCTGGCAGGTATTCTAAGCTTACAATCGCTTCTTCATCAGAAAATGGAAGTAACGCGTTGAGCAGGCTCCGCAGCAGGTGGGGGTGCTGGCCGAAAACTTTTTTAAAAGTAAGATCGTTTTTTGGATCGAGGTATCGCATTTTGTCTAACTATTGAATTAATGCAAAAATACAAAATAACTTGAAAGGCAATTATAAAAAAAGTTTTGAAAAGACAGCGGCAATTTTACTTTAAGCCCGATTTAATAAACATTGATGGTTATGAGGCAATATCAACAAGATAATTTGTCAAAGAAATTGCCAGTAATTTTTAATCAAAAAAGAGAATTGTAAAACATTTCGTATTCATGAGTACAGTTAAGCTAATTCAGATTTTCACTTTTTTGTATGTAAATATAAATTCGATTTTTAACCACCTAGTATATTTGTTCAGTATAATGAATAAATATCATATATTTGGGGATGTTTTGAAGTATACTGAAAATGGTTCTAATAAAACGCGAAAAATATCTTAGCAGGGTAAGACCATATTTCAATAAGCAACTTATAAAGGTTATTACCGGGCAGCGCAGGGTTGGCAAAAGCTATCTATTAAAGCAAATAGTAGATGAACTAGCTAACTTAACCCCCACAGGTAATTTTATTTACATTGATAAGGAAAAATTTGAGTTTGATGAAATAAAGTCCTACATCCATTTAATGGAATACATCAAAAAGCAAAGTCTCGACAAAACAAATTATGTTTTATCGATGAGGTACAGGAGATTGAAGGTTATGAAAAAGCTTTGCGCAGCCTGCTTTCTGATGGCAATTACGATATTTACTGCACCGGTAGCAATTCATCGGTATTTTTAGGCGAGTTAGCGACCCTGCTTAGTGGAAGACAGGTTGAATACATGTCCACAGTTTATCCTTTAGTGAGTTCCTTTTATTTCATAAATTAGATAGAACCCATGAATCTCTCATGCGGTATCTTAAACATGGTGGCATGCCCTATCTGGTTCATGTTCCGCCTGAGGATGAAATGGTGTTTGATTATCTGAAAAATATTTGAAAGTGGTGAGAAATTTTTTTTCGAAGACTTAGGCCTGCGAAATGCAGTAGGTGGATATAAGCCTTCTGATATTGCTAAAACTCTTGAAAACGTAGTGTACAACCATTTATGTTTTTTTGGATATTCTGTTTGCGTCGGAAAAAATTATGATAAAGAAATTGATTTTATCGCACACCGAAATGGCGAATACATATATGTACAAGTGGCTTACCTCTTATCATCCGAAAATGTAACAAAAAGAGAATTTGGTAATTTATTGGATATACAAGACAATTACCCGAAATACGTAGTAACAATGGATGATTTTCCCGCTATTACAACCTATAAAGGTATCAGGCATATTCATCTGCTTGATTTTTTAAGCCTTGATGACTTATAACAAAATTCATATAATATGCAGATATCTATCACCGGCTCTTCCGGCTTCGTCGGAACAAATTTTAAAAACGAAAACCTTGGTTACCAAATTCAGGATATAGACTTATTACAAATAAAGCCCCAAAAAATAAATTTTAATAATTGCGTCTCACTCCTCCACCTCGCCGCCTTAGTCCACCAAATGAAAGGTGCCCCGGAAAGCGAATATTTCAAAGTAAACTCAGATTTAGCCTTTGAATACGCTAATCACACACGAAAAATTTTCTTGAAAAAATATAAATCAATTTCGCATTTTTCAAGAATAATTGTAATTTTACATTGTGTATATTCAACGAAAAATAAAAAATCAATTTAACGAACTTCTGGGATTTTTTCCGGCGGTAGCCGTTATAGGTCCTCGTCAGGTTGGGAAAACTACATTTGTCCGCAATTATTTCGAAGGTTTAGAGGAAATTTTATTTCTTGACCTGGAAAAGCCATCAGACTTAGATAAACTTCATGAACCGGAATTATTTCTAAAACGAAATGAACATAAAACCATCGTTATTGACGAGATTCAGCGAAATCCTGATTTATTCCCATTAATGCGATCGTTAATTGATCAACACCGCTGGCCCGGTAGATTTATAATTTTGGGCTCAGCTTCACCCGAACTTTTGAGGCAAAGTTCAGAATCGTTGGCCGGAAGGATTGCGTACCTTAAACTTAATCCCATTTCATTGGGTGAAATTTCAGGCTTGCCTATTACACATGACCAACTATGGTTTCGGGGTGGCTTCCCCGATTCTTTGCTTGCACCAAACAAAAAATTATCAAACATCTGGAAGCAGAATTTTGTCCGGTCTTATGTTGAAAGGGATTTGCCAATACTGGGAATTAACGCCAGCCCGGTTCTAATAGAACGCTTATGGACCATGCTTGCCAACATGAATGGTCAATTGGTAAATTATACCAACTTGTCAAAAGCCTTAGGGATTTCGGTTCCTACATTAAGAAATTATTTGGATTTTCTAGAAAATTCATTTCTTATTCATCGACTCTATCCATTCAACCATAACCTCAACAAGCGTTTAGTTAAATCGCCTAAAATATTTATCCCGGATACAGGAATTCTACATAGCTTGCTTAGGTTAAATTCATTAAACGATCTTTTTGGGCATCCTGTAGCCGGAAGTTCTTGGGAGAATTTTTGTATGCAGCAAATATTAAGCACAACAGAAGATAGTTTTGATCCTTATTTTTACAGGACACATGCCGGATCTGAATGTGATTTGGTTATGGTTAAAGGTCTTAAGCCTGTTTTTGCTGTTGAATTTAAATTATCCTCTTCACCTTCAAAAAACAAAGGAAATACAATAGCATTTCAAGATTTAGGCACAACTGAAAATTATATCATCTGCCCTGATGCAGATGATTATATGGTAAGTGAACAGACCAGGGTTTGCAGTCTTAAAACGTTTTTGGAAAAATATTTATATAAATATCAAAACTTATGATACTCTCCATCACCGGCTCCTCCGGCTTTGTCGGAACAAACCTCAAAGAAGAAAACCTCGGTTATCAAATCTAGGATATCGATCTCTTGCAAATAAAACCTGAAGAGATAGAATTTAAAAACTCTAAAGCATTGTTACATCTTGCTGCTTTAGTCCATCAAATGAAAAGAGCCCCAGAAAAAGAATATTTTAAAGTAAACTCCGATTTAGCTTTTGAAACAGCAAAATATGCCAAAGAAAATGGAGTAAAACATTTTTTGTTCATGAGCACTGTTAAAGTTTATGGTGAATTTACCGATAAAATTCCATGGACTGAGAATTCAAGTTGTTTGCCACTTGATCCCTATGGGAAAAGCAAATTAGAAGGGGAACAACGCATCAAAGAATTAGAAGATAAAGATTTTGTTGTGTCAATTATACGTACTCCACTTGTTTACGGAGCGGGAGTACGAGCCAATATGCATAATTTAATGAGAGTGATAAGTCAATATAAATTAATACCTCTTGGTAATATCAATAACAGAAGGAGTTTAACATATGTTGGCAATCTGGTGCAATTAATTGATGAAGTTATAAAGCAACAAAAATCTGGCGTATTTTTGGCATCAGATGGCGAATCTGTTTCTACTACAAAACTTGTTAAAGAAATTGCCAGTAATTTTGAATCAAGAAAGAGAATTATTAATATTCCAACTATTGCTCAAAAAACTCTTAAAGTTGTAAAACCAAATATTTATCAGCGTTTATTCGGTGATTTAGTGGTAGACAATACTTTGACTTGTAAAACGCTTGATTATAAACCAAAATACTCTTTTAAAGATGGCATAAATGAGATGGTAAAGGCATTTTTTGGCTAGTTCAAATTTATTTTTCTCATTTAAAGTGTATTTTTGGAAATTTCTTTTTAGCTTCAGGCATTACCTGTTCATGAGAATAAGGCTCTGTGTGCTTGCTAATCTCTATAGCTTCATCAATGGCTTGATTTTCTTCCTTTGATAAATTATAGGCAGAGGTTGTGTTCAATAAAGACAAGAGTTTATCGTATACTTGTTCGAGTTGTGCTGCCTTTAAGCTATCTATTTTTCGAAATAAATTTAGTTTTATTTCTGCTGTGTTCATTTTTATGAATCTTTTGTTATATACAAAATTAGTGATTATTTTTCTTAACCCACTTCCCCTAAATGCTCTTCAACCCCATTCCCGTATTTTTTTAACAAAAGATTAAGTTGATCTACTGTTTTGACAGCCAGCCCGGTCAGTTCTGCTGTTTCGGAAACGCTATTCCCTTTTTGTAAAATACGTAAGGCTGTTATAAAAATACCTTTTTCCAGACCTATTTGTTCGCCCTTTTTCAACCCGATTTGTTCTCCTTCTGCTTTTCCTTTTAGGTGCGAGTCTTCACGGATGGTACGTTCAACCCTCACCTGGTCCCAGTACTTATCATAAGCTTCCAGTTCGTTTTTTGTAAAGGCCGATTCCTGCAGGCATTCAATGGCCTCGCGCACTTCAGGGGAAGCTAAAAGTTCACTGGGTATGTCGGTGGTATTGTCGTTAATTTCAGTGAGATACCGCAACCACAGCACCTGCAGTTTTTTTTGATATATCGCCTGTGGTTTAAATTTAGGCAGTTCTACAAATACAAACTCCAGTCCTTTAATTTGTTTACCTGTATTTTCACTATTTACAATTTTGTAATGGTGATAAAACATCGAAGGATCGGTATCGAAAGTATCGTCGATAAGGTTGAGCGAGTAGACAGGTTGCAGGTATTTGTATTTCTCACCTTTTTCCAATTGCCTCACATAAGCTTTCGAAGCATTAAACAAAACCCTGTTCATAAAACTGTCAGTCCACAGTACCTGCATCTCGACAATAAACTGCCTGCCGTGTTTGTCAACACACCTTACGTCAACAATTGTGTTTTTTAACAGGGGCAGGTCAGGAGATAATTCTGCCGGCAGGTATTCTAAGCTTACAATCGCTTCTTCATCAGAAAATGGAAGTAACGCGTTGAGCAGGCTCCTCAGCAGGTGGGGGTGCTGGCCGAAAACTTTTTTAAAAGTAAGATCGTTTTTTGGATCGAGGTATCGCATTTTGTCTAACTATTGAATTAATGCAAAAATACAAAATAACCTGAAAGGCAATTAAAAAAAACACTTGTGAACTTTTTTCAACCAGGATAAAAGATAAGGCAACCAAGATTTGGGGAGAAAAAGGATATACCCAGAACGACATGGATAAATGGCTTGAGGATGGGACATAAAAAGTTTCAAAAGAGAAAACTTAGATTATCAAATACGAGATATTGATCTTTTTAAAATTAAATCACATGAGATAAACTTTGAGAGTTTTGATGTTCTCCTTCACCTCGCTGCCCTAGTTCACCAAATGAAAGTTGCCCCGGAAAAAGAATACTACAATGTAAACTCAAATTTAGCTTTTGAAACGGCAAAATATGCCAAGGTAAAAGGAGTAAAACATTTTGTATTAATGAGTACAACAAAGGCGCCAACAAATTTCACTACATTCTTAATCTAATTTGTTTTGATTTCGTAACTTTGCTTATTATAAATTAGTTCGCAATGAATAGAATAATTATAGATCCGGCAGTTTGCAATGGAAAGCCTGTAATAAGGGGGATGCGCATCACAGTTAATACCATCCTGGGTTATATAGCAGCGGGTGATTCAGTCGAAGATATTTTAAAAGCTTACCCTATCCTGGAAAAGGAGGATATAGCTGCTTGCCTTGAATTTGCAGCAAAGTTGGCAGACAATGGTTTTCACTCTTTTCCTCTTGAAAAAGCTTCATAGTATGTTTAACTTTTTAGTTGATGTCAACTTACCCAAATACTTTCAATATTTTAACCACCCGAATTTTACTCATGTTATAGATATCGATCCCTTTTGGTCTGATGAAGAGGTCTGGAGGCATGCATTAGCAAAAAATTTTGTTATTTTAACCAAGGATACGGATTATTACAATAGGTTTATGTATTCAGATGTTTCGCCCAAAATTGTCTATTTTAAGTTTGGGAATAAAACATTATCTCAATTACATGAATATTTCAATCGTTATTGGTTAATTATTCAAGAAAAGCTTAAAGATAACTCATTTATTATTGCCCTGGATGACGAACTATTAACTATTGATTAATTCTTATATGAACCTTTCAATAACAGGTTCCTCAGGCTTTGTTAGAACAAGTTTTAAAAATGAAAACCTTCAGGATATTGATTCTAAAATTGTAAAGGTTTTGTAAAAAGTGATTCTTCAAATTAAAGATTTTATTTGTACAATTCGAAATTGAAGTATTAATTTAGTGACTTTATTAATCAACACAACTTTTTAACAATGCCAGAAAAACAAGTTAACAGTAAAAGTACAAAGAACGAGATACTTCAGGCTTATGATGAACTTCTGAAAAAAGTTCAGGAACAAAAGTCAGTAGATACAAAAACAGTAGCTGAACAGAATCAAAAACAAAAGATAGTTGAGCAAGTTACATCGCAATCAAATGAAGGAATTGTAAAAAATATAGCCAACCTGAAAATTAATTTAAACTCAAAACTTGATGAGCTAGAAGACAATCTCCTTAACGAGTTTAAGAAGTTTACAGATTTAAAGGAGGCTTTAAAAACAGAAGAGAAAAGATTAGAAGAAGTTTATCAGGTTTCTGTTAATGTTGATTCTTTGGCTGCATTGCTCCTGGCCCAAAAAGAAAAAAGAGAACAGTTTGAACTTGAAGTGGCATCAAAGAAAGAAGCCTTTGATAGTGAGATGAAAGAAAACCGTGAAGCATGGCAAAAGGAGAAACAAAAACTGGAGCAATCCTACAAAGAATTAAAAGAAGAAACCGAGAAACAACGGAAAAGGGAAGAAGAAGAGTATGCGTATAACCTAAAATTGAACCGTAAGAAAGAAGAAGATGCATATCAGGAAAAGAAGCAGGCTTTTGACAAAGAAATAGAAGAAAAGCAAAAAGAATGGGAAGCCCGGGAAGACGAGTATAAAACCCTTAAAAAACAAGTAGAAGGCTTTTCGAAAGAAATAGAACAAGCCATAAGTAAAACAAAGCAGGAGGTTGAAAAGGAGCTTGTCACCAGCCATAAATTTGAAAAAGATTTGCTGGAGAAAGAGACAGAGGGCGAAATGAAATTGTTAAAACAGACAATTGTTACCCTTGAAAACAAAATCAAAGAACAGACTGCAACAATTGAACAGTTAACTAAAAAGTCTGATAATTCATCGGATCAGGTAAAAGAAATTGCAATTAAAGCAATTGAAGGGGCATCAAACCAAAGAGTTGTTTTTAAAGAGAAAGAGAATCACGAAAAGGAAAAATAGATACCAGAATAGTTAAATTAAAAACCTTTTGTTGTTAATTAAATTGAATTTGATGATTCCTATCTCCATATTATATTTGTTAAGTGCCGTATTAATTTTAAGTTTTATTATAACTTTTTTTTACCGTAAAATAGCCATAAAAAAGTCAATCCTTGATATCCCAAATGATCGTAGTTCTCATTCTATCCCAACACCCCGTGGTGGAGGATTAGCAATTGTAATAGCTTTCTATGTTGGTTTAGCGTGGTTGTTTTTTAATAATGAAATAGAAAAAAAACTTTTCTATGCCTTGTTAGTTGGATTGATTTTGGTAATCGTAGGTTTATTGGATGACGTTATAAGTCTTTCTCCAGTTTTACGATTTGCCATACAAACATTAACTGTAATAATTGCTATATATATTCTAGGGGGCTTAAATAAATTTGATTTGGGATTCTTTATGATAGAAGCCAAAATTATATTAAGTATACTAGCTGTTATTGGAATAATATGGTTTATCAATTTATATAATTTTATTGATGGCATTGATGGTTATGCTTCTATGCAGGCGATTTTTGTTGCGGGGGCATTATTCTTTTTAACAAAGAGCATGACAGCTTTGCTTCTTACTTTTGCGACCTTGGGCTTTCTGCCCTGGAATTGGCAAAGAGCAAAAATATTTATGGGAGATGTGGGGAGTACTTTATTAGGTTTTGTATTAGCCATCTTTGCAATTTATTACCAGAATACAAGTGAAATCTCAATTGTACACTGGTTAATACTAACATCCCTGTTTTGGTTTGATGCTACAATTACGCTTTTCAGGCGATGGAAAAACAAAGAGAAGTTGAGCCAGGCACACCGGAAACATAGTTATCAACGGTTAGTCCAATCAGGTTTTAGTCATCAAAAAGTTACCTTAATAGGATTGGCTATTAATATAATTCTCTTTCTAATAGTTTTTGCTTTTCAGACTGGATTTAATATTATGCTGGGTTTTGGTCTATGTCTTATTATACAATTTGGATATTCCTTATTTGTAGAAAAGAAAAAATCTTTTCCTAAAGATGCTTGAATCCATAATAGCGGAATGTCATTAGAAATCCAGCGTTATTACCGTAAAGTCTACCATTTTCATATGAAAAAGTAGCTTCTAATTCGAGTTTTTCCTTTAATGGGAAAGAAGTTTTAATGAAGTAGGTAGATTGGTTTTTAGGATTATCATATTGGTCATAGATATTACCATAAAAATTAACTACTTGATAGTTTAATAATATATTCATGCTTTTGTATTTCCCATTTATTCCGAAGAAATGAGCTTTTAGCATATTATCAAAAAGACGAAGAGTATTTGAAAATTGCTGTGATTGTATAATAGGATTTCCTATCACCCATCTGTCTACTGTCCATCCATTTTGGTAGATAGAATTGTTATAGTAATTATCGGGATCATATTCCCCAGTGTAATTTCCATTTATGCCCTGATCTGTTGTATTTATAAATTCGTAAATAATACCTTTTATATATTGATTATTAAGTCTGGCAGAGATTCCCCACAAACCATCTTTCCAATTTTTTAATTTTAACCCTGACCCATCTTCATAGGGGTGTTGTTTATAAAAGAAAATATTATTGTTTCCAAATTTATATTTTATCCCCAGATGATAGGCTCCTAAATGATTTCCAAAGGCATTTCTTTCGACAGAATCCACTTCAATGTATGAGTCAGCAATTATTACTCTTTTAAAAGCATCCCAATCAGAAGGAATCTTCCCTATTGTAGAATCAGAAGAAGTTCCGCCCCACATAGCAAAATGGTCAAAACCAACAAGTATTTCAAGTGGTAACTTTCTACCAAACAATAAATAAATGTTTTTGTGGTGTAAATATGGGCTCTCAACATACCGATCTTTCTCAAACCATCCATGTGAAAGTAATGTGCTAAATTCTAATAGGCCTTTTGTGTAGGGTACATCTATAAATCCAGGTGTAGATAATGTAATTTTAGGGATAGGTTGTGTATTTTCTGACCAAATAAACGAACCACTGGTTAATAGGGTGTCCTGAACACCAAATACTTCATTTTTTGAGCCGGCAGTGAATTTAAGAAACTTGTATTTTATTTCTCCATATCCTTGTTGTAACCAGAATTTATTTTTTGAGTCATACCGGTTGACTAATTCCAGACCAAAACCATAATCAAATACTTTTGAATGATTAATTTGTTTGTTTATTTCTCCGGATGTTACGGACTGATATTGTTTAGTCGAGAATTTTCCTCTTTGATTTGATATAATCCAATAAGGAGGAGTGTTATTTGATGAAACTAAAAAACTTGTTTGAAAGTTATATTTTATTGAATCTTCTTGAGAGAACAATGTAAATGTAAAAGTGATGAATAGAGAGGAAAGTACTAAATATTTCCGCATCTTATAGATCGTTACCCTTCGGTTCCTGTTAATTCTATTTTTTCATGGTCAAGAGTTTCGTATATAGAATTTTGACTAATAAACTCCTTAACAATCTCTTTCATAATTTTAACAACCTGTAGGTTATCCTGTTTAGAGATAGGTGATGCAAATTTGTTTATTTTCAATGCAATCTCATCAAAATTTAATGAAGAAACTTTAGCTATCATAATCTTAGGATGATAGGTAGGAAGTGTATTCTCGCTGTTGTTTAACAGCTCTTCATAAAGTTTTTCTCCAGGTCGTAATCCGGTATATTTTAGTTCTATATCACTTCCAATATCAAGACCAGAGAGTTTAATCATTTTCTTGGCAAGATTGGCAATTTTTACAGACTTGCCCATATCAAATATGTATATTTCACCACCTTTTCCCATGATGCTTGCTTCAAGAACAAGTTGACAAGCTTCCGGGATGGTCATAAAATATCGGGTTACATCAGGGTGTGTTACTGTAACTGGACCACCTTCTTCTATTTGTTTCCTGAAGCGTGGAATAACAGAGCCATTTGAACCTAAAACATTTCCAAATCGTGTCGTAATAAAATTTGTAGAGGTATGGGTATTAAGCGCTTGAATATACATTTCTGCAATTCGTTTTGTTGCACCCATTACATTTGTAGGGTTGACAGCTTTATCTGTAGAAATCATAATAAATTTGGTAACTTCAAATTTAACAGATAAATCGGCTAGAATTTTAGTCCCAAATACATTGTTTTGGATACCTTCTGAGGGGTGTTTTTCCATCATTGGGACATGTTTATACGCAGCAGCATGATAAACAATGGATGGTTTATATGTATAGAAAATATTTTCCATCCGGTTTTTATCAGTAATATCACCGATAATAATTTCAGATCGGTTAAAATTATATTTTTCCTGTATCTCTAATTCAATATCATACAAGGGAGATTCTGCTTGATCTAGTAGAATTATTTTTTTTGGGTGATATTCGATAACTTGTCTGACAATTTCGCTACCTATCGATCCTGCAGCACCTGTAATAAGAATTACTTTATTATTTAGTTCTTTGCAGATTTTATTTTTGGCAAGATTAATCGGTTCTCGCTCAAGAAGATCCTCAATTTTAATATTTTTAATCTGATTAACATTTAATTCCCCGTTTACCCATCTATTTATGCCTGGTATTGTTTGTACTTTAATGTCATTGTTAATACAAATCTCTGCAATATGGTTTTTGATTGCTGGATTTACCTTTTCTTTTGCGATTATTAAACTTGTAATTTTGTTTTTTTCTACAAAATCAGCTAAACTATCTAAATGATAGATTGGAACACCTTCTAATTTTTTCTTAACATTTTTACGTTTTTCATCAAAAAAGGCAATTACTTTATAGTCATTAGCTTTATCGAGCAAGATGGCCCTTCTTGTTAGTAGGGCAAATTCCTGGGTCCCAAAAATTATTATATTCTTTTTGTTTTTACTTGAATTGAAAAGTTCGAAATAAAGTGATTTTGTTAACAACCGGAGGGTTGTCATAAAATAAATCGTGGCAATAAAATCAATTAAAATTATTGAGTATGGGATAAATTGATTGATATTAGCGAATTCCCGAAGAAGTAAATTTGTTCCAATAATTACTAAACTTCCAAGCGAAATTACAATCAGAATTTTTTCGATGTCCCGTATACTTGTGTGACGAATAATACCTGAGTATGTTTTGAAAAACACGAAACTAAGGGCCCGTACCGATAATATTATGGGGATAGTATATTTTAATGTTTCAATATATTGTGGAGGAACATGAAAATTGAATCTCAATAAATAGGCTAATAATATAGATACAGCCACAATTCCAAGATCAAAGATAAATATTATCCATCTAGGGCTGTGGTTTCTTAATATTAAAAGTTTTAATTTAATTAATTTTTTTAAATCAAACATTTTCTAAATCTTCAAGCTGATAGTAAAGTGTAACCTAATGTGGTTTGCAAAATTATATAAATTTTGTCCACAAATTAAAAACAAATTATTTAATTAATCTGTTATCTAATTTAATTTTCAATAAATTTAACGATAATTCTATATTTTTTGTTTCACTTCAAATAATAAACGATATTAATAGATTTATATTATCTCTTTCATGTAGATTGGAATCTTAATAAAAGATTTTAAGTCATTACCAAGATCATATATAGACTCATCATCTTCGTCATACTGCCATGTAATCTCAACTTTTTTCCCTTTTAGATAACTTTTCTCCAAAAGGTTTAAAATGTTTGTTAAGAATTTTTTTGAAGAACTATTAATATATTCTAAAAAAATAAATACCTCCGTAAATTCATTATTCTCTTCAAGATATTTATTAATGTTTTCAATAACAGGGCTATAGAAATCAAAAGAATCCTCAGGGATGGATTTGCCTCTGATTTCAATCTTTCCTGTCTGTATAATTATTTCAGGAGTGCTAAAAGATTTTTCAATCTTAACGTACATTCACGATTTTTTTAACAAAAACTAAAATACTTAATTAAAGGTAATAAAAAAAAAATCATGAAAACAAAGAAGGTGTTCCGTCGTTAAAAAGTTTTGGGTAATCGTCGTTAAATTTTTTAAGTACAGAGGATATTATTATCTCCCTCATAAATTTTGATTTGTTTTTGACCCGGTATTGCCTGCAATACTTGTCTATCGCACTTAACTCTCTATTATTAAACATAATAGATTGGCGATTAATGCGTTTTAAATTAGGATCTTTTGCTTTTTTTCTTTTGGCAAGCTTTTTAGGCATAACATCAAAAATTTTTTCTAAAATAGAGATTATCTTTTATTTAATAATAATATGTTTTTCAACAAAGGTTGATAACTTTTTTAGTTCTTTGGTTTGTAAGCCTGATGGTTATAGCGTATTTTTAGTCGTTAATATTTTTTGGATCATAAATATTTTGGATTTGGCATTTTTTGAATTAAAAAATAAATATTTAGCTGATAAAGGATTAGAAGCGGGGTGTGATGAAGCTGGAAGAGGATGCCTGGCAGGGCCGGTAGTTGCTGCAGCTGTAATTTTACCAGAGGGTTATACGAATAATAAGCTAAATGACTCAAAAAAAATAAATGAAAAGAATCGATACCTGTTACGTGATGAAATTGAAAAAAACGCTTTATGTTGGGGCGTTGGGATAGTAGATCATGCAATGATAGATAAAATAAATATTTTAAAGGCTTCTATTAAAGCAATGCACCTGGCGATTGATAAATTGAAAGATAGGCCTGATTACTTAATAATTGATGGGAATAGATTTTTTCCATACAATAGCATCCCATATTATTGTATTGTAAAGGGTGACTCCAAATATCTTTCTATAGCTGCTGCTTCTATACTTGCAAAAACATATAGAGATGATATTATGAAAAAATTGCATGATGAGTTTCCTCAGTATAATTGGAAAAAAAATAAAGGGTACCCAACCGTTGAACATAGAAAAGCGATTTCTGATATTGGTTCTTGTATCTATCATAGGAAAAGTTTTCAGTTACTAAAACCACAGTTGGAATTACCATTCAAGGATTAGATTTAATTTCTTATTTTCGTTATATCTTTCAAAATGAATCGTAAAAAATGAAAAGGATGAAAAAGTATTTTACACTCTTACTAATTATTGGATTGTCTCTTTATGGTGGTCAAACCGTTAAAGCAGACGAAGGAATGTGGATGTTGCCTTTAATACAGAAGCTAAATATTGGCGAGATGAATGAGATGGGATTAAAGTTAACAGCCGAAGATATTTATTCAATAAATAATTCAAGTATAAAAGATGCCATTGTTATTTTTGGTGGAGGTTGTACAGGTGAGGTTGTGTCAGATAATGGATTACTTTTTACGAATCATCATTGTGGTTATGAAGCGGTTCAAAGTCATAGTACGGTTGAACATAACTACCTTGACGATGGTTTTTGGGCAAAATCTTATGATGAAGAGTTGCCGAACGCTGGTTTAACAGCAACTTTTTTAATACGTATTGAGGATGTAACAGAACAAATAAATTCTGTCCTAAATGATCAAATGTCGGAATCTGAAAGAAATAGTGCAATAAGGCAAAAAGTATCCCAATTGGAGGAAGATGCAAAAGAGGGTAATCAGTATGAAGTTTCTATTCAAAGCTTTTTCGAGGGAAACCAGTTTTTTATGTTTGTCTATGAAATTTATAGGGATGTTCGGTTAGTAGGAGCTCCTCCTTCTTCTATTGGAAATTTTGGTGACGACACTGATAACTGGATGTGGCCAAGACATACAGGCGATTTTAGTATTTTTAGAATTTATAGTGCTCCAGATGGTTCTCCCGCAGAATATTCAACGAAAAATATTCCGTTAAAGCCTAAACATTTTTTACCAGTATCATTAAAAGGTGTACAGAAAGACGATTTTGCTATGATTTTGGGTTATCCTGGAGGAACCCAACGTTATATGACATCTTATGGGGTACAGGAGGTTTTGGAAATCACCCATCCAAACAGGATTAAAATCAGAGGGTTAAGACAAGATATTCTTATGGAGGATATGATGGCAGATGAAAAAGTAATGATTCAATATGCTTCTAAATATAGTAGCTCAAGTAATTATTGGAAATTTTCAATTGGTCAAAGTGAAGGTTTGAAGCGATTAAAAATATACGAAAAGAAGAAAGATTTGGAGGAAGAATTTCAAAAATGGGCTTCTCAAACTAATGATAGAAAAGCAAAATATGGAGATGCTTTAAGTATGATTGAGGATGCTTTAAATGCTAGTAAACCTTATAATAATGCAAGCCAATATATGGTAGAATGCCTTCTCAGGCCTATAGAAATTTATGTTTTAGCCCGTAATACCAATAATTTGATTATGGAGTTGGAAAAAGATCCTAAGAACTTAAGCGAAAGTGTTAAAGAAGAATTATTAGAGATTTCAAAAGAACATTTTAAAAATTATAATCTTGAAACAGATAAGAAGGTCGCTTTAGCAATGTTAAAGTTGTTTTATAACGACGTGCCCAAAGAATTTCATCCTGATTTTTACAATGATATTCAGAGTAAATATAAAAATGACTTTGGAAAATATGTAGATAGATTGTATGCCAAATCAATATTCTCAACGGAAGAGTCTTTTGAAGCATTTCTTAATTCTCCAAGTTTAGAAAAACTAAAAAGTGATTTAGCTTTCCAGGGGGCTAATTCTGTAAGGAGTAAATATATGGAAATTAGATATTTGTCTTCTCAGCATAGTCCGGAAAAGGGGCGTCGATTATTTATGGCCGGTTTAATGGAAATGCAAAAAGACAAAGTATTTTATCCGGATGCTAATTTTACAATGCGTTTAACGTACGGAAAGGTTGGAGATTATAAGCCACGAGATGCAGTTTATTATGATTATAAAACTACGCTAAAAGGAGTTATGGAAAAAGAAGACCCAACAAATAGGGAGTTTATAGTTCCTGAAAAACTTAAACAGTTATATGAGAAAAAAGATTACGGTCAATATGGTGAAGACGGAGAAATGATAACTTGTTTTACAACAAATAATGATATTACAGGAGGTAATTCAGGTAGTCCTGTAATTAATGGTAGCGGAGAACTTATTGGACTTGCATTTGATGGAAACTGGGAAGCAATGAGCGGGGACATTGCTTTTGAACCCGGGTTGCAAAAATGTATCAATGTTGATATTCGGTATGTGTTGTTCATTATAGATAAATACGCCGGGGCAACCAGGTTGATCGATGAATTAAAATTAGTTAATTAATTTGAGCGTAAATATTATTATTTATACAGACGGGGCAGCAAGAGGTAATCCTGGGCCAGGAGGCTATGGTGTTGTCTTGCTATCGGGGAAGCATAGAAAAGAGATTTCGGAAGGCTACCGATTAACCACTAACAATCGCATGGAATTACTTGCTGCAATTGTTGGCCTTGAAGCGATTAAAAAAGAAGATACCATTATAACTCTTTATACTGATTCAAAATATGTGTCTGATGCAGTAGAAAAAGGGTGGGTATTTCAATGGGAGAAAACAGGCTTCAAGAAAAAAAAGAATCCTGATTTATGGAAAAGATTTCTAAATGTATATAGAAAACATAATGTCAGGTTTGTATGGGTTAAGGGGCACGCAAATGTTGTGGAAAACGAACGTTGTGATAGATTAGCCGTTGAAGCATCAGAGTCTGGCAACCTTTTAATTGACTATGAATATGAAAAAAATACCTCTTTGTGATGTATTGTGTTTCATTATTAATAATTTATAGATTATTTTTAGAAATAAATTTATTATTTTAGATAAAATAATAGAATTCGGAGGTTTAAATGCTTTCTGTGTCTGAAAGAGAAACTATATTAGAATATACTGGTTTACTTTCTTATGATAAGATTAGTGAGATATTGAATCAGTTAAAAAGCAAGACAAAATATTACAAGTTTGATCTTGCCGTTTATAAAAAATTATTGTCTGCCTCTATTGAGTTACTCGAGAATATCTATAAGTATCACGAGTTTTTCGAACATAAAATCATTGAAAATAAAGCCTTAATACCTAAGTTTAAAATTGAAACATTAAATTCAGATTTTTTCTTACTGGCAAGTAATCCAATCCTTCATGCTGATGTAGATGGGTTAAAAGGCCGAATAGATAATATCAACAACCTTGACAGACAGGAATTAAGGATGCTTTATAAAGATACAATTACAAATGGCCAGTTCTCAAATAAAGGAGGCGCAGGTCTCGGATTTATTGAAATGGCCAAAATGTCCCCGGAAAAAATTTATTACGATTTTGCGACAATAGACAACGAGTTTTCGTATTTTTCGTTAGAAATAAAAATATCAAAGGAATCAAAAAAGAAAAATTTATAGAATATGAAATCACTAATAATAGAATCAACAGAATTTACACCAAATATCAATTTTGATCCTGACAAATGTTATTTTGAAATTGCTGGTGTGTCAAGACCTGAAAATGTTATGGGTTTCTATGATCCACTAATTAGATGGTTGAGGGAATTTGAGAAAAAAATTGACACATTTATTGGTTCTGTTGGTTCTGTAAAACTTGTTTTCAAACTGGATTATTTTAACTCATCAACATCAAAATATTTACTACAGGTACTTGAAGTGTTTAAAGCTTATATTGATGCAGGTCACGCTGTAAATGTAGAATGGTATTATGATGAATGGGATGATCAAATGCTGGAAGACGGAGAGGATTTATCCGAGGCAGTTAGCATTGATTTTGAATACATTCCTAAAGAAGGAGAGCCTGAAGACGACGAATAAGCTTAGTCATCTTTTTTCTTTATTAATCAAATATTTATTGTATTTAATGGAACATTACTATTTAGTGTAAAGGAGAATACTTACTTTTGCGTTTCATACTATTTTAACGTCATGAAAGCAACTAGTAACAAAATATTTATACTTATAAACTTTGCACTGTTTGCCTTATTTTTTTCTATGCCGGATTTAAAGGCCCAGGTAAAGATAATGCCTTTGGGAAATTCAATCACATATGATCAATATGTTGGAGATACTCGTGGCACAACTGATAGAGTAGCTTATCGAAATACATTATATAGACTTCTAAAAGGAGAGGGTATTGATTTTGATTTTGTTGGGAATAGAAGTGCAGGTATTGATTCTATTGGGAATTTAGAGTATTGTGATGTTGCTGGTTTCCCAGGTATTACTACTGCCCAGATGATTACTTTAATCAATACAGGTTGGAATGGTGTACAATCTCAATATGAAAATACATCTAACAGCGATAGCCCATATTTAACAGATTACCCAGCTGATATAATTTTGTTGCATATAGGGACAAATGGTGTAGTAGAAAGTTCTGCTGATGTTGAGACTTTATTGACAACAATACGATCATATTTACCCAATGCAGTTATTCTGGTTGCAAAAATTATTAATCAGCTGAATAATAGTTCTTCTACGACAACAATTCATAATACTAATGTTACAAATTATGTAAATAGTCTTGGAGATTCAAAAATTATAATGGTAGATATAGAGAGCGGTGCCGGTATAAATTATTATACTGAAATGCGTGATCAGTGGCATCCTTATGAAAGTGGATATGGAAAGATTGCCGGAAAATGGTTTGAGGCACTTATGGCTCTTAATTCTGCACCAGTAATCTCAACTATACCTGAACAAACAACTACCGAAGGACAAAATTTCACAAATCTGGATCTAAGAAATTATACTACCGATTCAGATCAAGCATCTTCAACCTTAACAGATTGGGAATATACTTATTCAGCAGATCCCCATGTCTCTGTTACAATTAGTGGGGGTATAGCTTCTGTGAGTCCTTCTGCTAGTTGGGCTGGCAAAGACAGTATACTTTTTAAGATAACAGATGACGGGAATGGTAATTATATTAAAAGGTCAGATAGTATTTATGTTGTATTTAATGTTGAAGCAAATAATGCCCCGGTAGGAGTAGCAGACAGTTATAGTGGAGTTTCTGAGGGAGGTACATTAAATATAAGTTCTCCAGGAGTATTGTCAAATGATACAGATGATGAGGGAGATGCTTTAACTGCAGAATTAGTAAGTACTGTAAGTCATGGTAGTTTAACTTTGAATAGTAATGGTAGTTTTGTTTATACCCACGATGGTGGTTCTTCAACAACCGACCAGTTCACATACAGGCCAGACGATGGTACCGATGGCAGTGTTGCAACAGTAAGTATAGTGATTACCCCTGTCAATGATTTACCGATCGTTGGTGATATTCCGGGACAAACAATTTTCGAAGATGCTACCTTTGCTACAATAAATCTGGATAATTATGTGTCAGATGAAGAGGATTCAGATTCAGATATTCACTGGAGTTATAGTGGGGCATCATCGTTAAGTGTAAATATCTCATCGGGACGGATAGCTACAATCACAGCACCAGCAAATTGGTTTGGAAGCGAAACAATTACTTTTACCGCAGAGGATACAGACGGAGCAACGGATAGTGATGCAGCTTTATTTACGGTCAATTCAGTAAATGATGCCCCAGTTGTAGGTGATATTCCAAATCAAAATATTGAAGAGAATAGTACTTTTTCAGCAATTAATCTGGATGGATATGTTTCAGATGTTGAAGATTTGGATTCAGAGATTACCTGGAGTTATAGCGGGAATACAGAATTAACAGTTAATCTTTTAAACAGGGTTGCTTCAGTAATTGTGCCAGCAGATTGGAATGGGAGTGAAACCATTACTTTTACTGCACAGGATACAGAAGGAGCAACGGGTAGTGATGCAGCAATATTTACCGTCAATTCAGTAAATGATGCTCCGGTTGTAGGTAATATTCCGAATCAAACAATCCTGGAAGATGGAACCTTCACTACTATTAATCTTGATAATTATGTGGAAGATCTGGAGGATGCCGATTCTGATATAGACTGGACTTACAGTGGCAATACATATTTAACAGTGAGTATTGTTAGTAGAGTTGCAACAATAACGGCCCCGGCAGATTGGAATGGAACTGAAACTATAACTTTTACAGCAGAAGATCTTGATGGAGGAACAGATAGTGATGCTGCTATATTTACAGTTACTTCAGTAAATGATGCTCCGGTTGTAGATAATATTCCGAACCAAACGATCCTAGAAGATGGAGCTTTTGCTACTATCAATCTGGATAATTATGTAGAAGATGTTGAGGATCTTGATTCAGATATAAGTTGGTCTTATAGTGACAATACATATTTAACTGTAAGTATAGTAAACAGAATTGCCACAATTACAGCCCCGGCAAATTGGAGTGGTAGTGAAACAATAATTTTTGAAGCAAAGGACACAGATAATGCTACCGATAGCGATGGGGCAACATTTAAAGTCACAGCAGTAAATGATGCGCCAGTAGTAGGTGATATCCCTAACCAAACAAAATTGGAAGATGGCACTTTTACTACCATTAATTTGGATAATTATGTGTCAGATATAGAGGATTTAGATTCAGAAATAACCTGGAGTTATAGTGGCAATATAGATTTAATAGTAAGTATATCAAGCAGCCGTATTGCAACTATTACAGCTCCTGCTAACTGGAATGGCAGTGAGACAATAATATTTGAAGCAGAAGATACCGACGGAGCAACAGATAGTGATGCTGCAATATTTGAAATGACATCTGTAAATGATGTTCCTGCAGTAAGTAATATCCCAAACCAAACGAAATTAGAGGATGGCACTTTTACTACTATCAATTTAGACTTGTTTGTTGAAGATGTAGAGGATTTAGACTCAGAAATAACATGGAGTTATAGTGGAAATACAGCCTTAACAGTTAGTGTGTCGGCTAGCCGGGTTGCAACAATTACAGCCCCGGCAAATTGGAATGGCAGCGAGACAATAACATTTGAAGCAGAAGATACTGACGGGGGAAAAGATAGTGATGATGTTATATTTACAATGACCCCGGTAAATGATGCTCCGGTTGCTGTTGATGATAATGGTGGAAGCATTGATGAAGATACTCAATTGCAGTTAACCAACATAAGTATTAATGATACTGATGTAGATGGTACAGTTGATGCAAGTACAATAGTATTAATTGATCCAAATGATGCCTCCAATAAAGGAGTAACTGGCAATCCGCTAGAAATTGTGGAAATAGGCACCTATAGTATTGATGTAGCAGGGAAGTTAATCTATACTCCAATTGAAAATTACAATGGTCCAGCAGATATATATTACACCATTGAAGATAATGAAGGCTTAGTATCTAATCAGGCAACAATTTCAATAACAGTGGATGCTGTTAATGATATTCCAGAAAGTGTTGATGATGTGTATAATCTGACTGAAGGAGGGACAATAACAGGGAATGTCCTAACAAATGATATTGATGTTGATGAAGATGTCCTGGAAGTTGGTTCGATTGTTAAAAATGTTAAACATGGTGTATTAACCCTTGATACGGAAGATGGTTCGTTCACATATATTCACGATGGTTCGGAAACTGTTCTGGACTCATTTACTTACAGGGCAAATGATGGTACCGCCAATGGAAATATTGCAATTGCAAGATTTATTATTGAACCGGTAAATGATCCTCCATATTTTGAAAATTTTACTCAGATTACAAGAAATGAAGGTTCTGATACTACAGCTATTATACTTTCTAACTATGCTAAAGATTCAGAGTCCCTTGTTTCAGAGTTAACTTATTCAATTGGAACTCCATATCCTACAAATATTAGCTCATATATTAATGAAGATACATTATTCTTATTCACACCGGACACAAATTGGTTTGGCTCAGAAAAGATCTATCTTAACATTAATGATAATGATCCATCAGGAAATGAGGTGACAAGAGATACAATTAATATTATAGTAAATAATGTAGATGATTATCCTTATTTTACAGTTGATACAATTCACATTACTCCAAGCGATGAGGATGAGGTTATCAGTTCTTTTTATCTGGATCCTTCTGTTTATATAGAAGAATTGGATGGAGATGATTTGATCCTTGAAATACCAACAGGCGATACCACATTTACTTTTACAAATACAAATTACCTTATTCAGGCAAGTGTCCCTGAGAATTATTTTGGGGAGCGATATTTTGAGTTCTACATTGTTGATGATACACCGGAGCAGCTGCGCGATACAATTGTTCTTCATTATACAATTAACCCTGTAGATGATCCTCCGGTTATTATTAGCCAAATAAATAATTTGACTGTCCTCGAGGATGCAAGTAGTATTGTTTACGACTTACATAATGTATTTGATGATGTAGATAATACAAATGAAGAGATGGATTTCAGTCTATGGATTTCTAATGAGAATGTAGTTAACGCAAATATAAACAGTGAAGATAAATTAGTCTTAACATTCCTTGAGGATAGAAATACAACTTCAGGGGCATACGGATATAAACCTACTATAAGTGTTACGTGTAATTCAAACGGAGAGTCGGTATCAAATTCATTTAATGTAACTGTTACAGCAGTGAATGATGCCCCAACTTTTACCACAAGTGGAGATGTAATACTTATTGGAAATGAAGTAGCACAATACAGCGAAGTTACGGTAACAAAGGATCCTGTTCCATCGGATGAATGTGATTTAGCCTGTACTACCTATAGCCTTTCCCCTACAACAGTGTCATTTGCGACTGTTAGTATAAATGATCGATATGGAACTGTTTATATAACTATTCCTGCCGGAGCTGTTGGGCAAAAGAGATTTACAATCACAGCCAATGATGGTGAAGATACGGCATCAAAAACATTTCTGTTGAGTGTAAATCAAAAAGGGGAACAAACAATCTCTTTTACTGAAATTCCAGATAAAACTTTACAGGATGAATTTGTTGTTTTGGAAGCAACTGCAACATCTGGATTGCCCGTAAGTTTCGAGATAGTAAGCGGTCTGGCTACAATTAGTAATGACTCTTTATATATTTTAGGGGCAGGCGAAATCGAAGTCGTAGCATCACAAGATGGAAATGATGATTATGAGCCTGCGCCAGATGTAAGTCAAACATTTACAGTATCAAAATTAACACAGGAAATAACGTTCGACGAAATTTTGGATAAGACATATGGAGACGAAAATTTCGAATTAAATGCAACAAGTACTTCTGGATTAGATATTACTTTTCAAGTATTATATGGGCCATTAACAATATTGAATACATCAACTGTACAAATAAACGGGGTAGGGGAAGCAAAAATAGTTGCCCATCAAGATGGTAATAGTACCTACGCTGAAGCAGATACTGTCTCACGTATCTTTACTATAAACAAAGCAGATCAATCTCTTCAATTTGATGAAATAGCGGATCAGGTTTATTCAGATGAACCAATTACGCTTTCTGCTACGTCAACATCCGGATTGCCTGTTAGTTATACTGTTCTAAGTGGTTCAGCCCAAGTTAAGGATGGTGAGTTAACGATTACTGGAGCAGGAACAATATCTGTACAGGCATCACAGAGCGGAAATGGTTTTTATAATCCAGCTGAAAGCATAGTAAGGACATTTGAAATATTTAAAGCAAGCCAAACATTAACTTTTGAGCCTCTAAGCGATACAACGTACGGTTCATTTGTTATTCCTTTATATACTGAGATTTCATCAGGATTACCTGTTCAATTTATTATCCAGGGACCTGTTGAATTAAGTAATAGTTCACTTAGCATAATTGGTACAGGAACTGTTTATGTATCAGCATTGCATCCGGGAGATGATAGATATTTTCCTACTGATACAATAACCAGGAGCTTTGCCATTGATAAAGCAACTCAATCTATTTTATTAGAACAGGAAGAAACAGAAGTATTCGGGTTAGATGGTGTAGCTATTACAGCAACTGCATCATCAGGTTTAGATCTTGTTTTTGAAGTAGTTTCCGGACCTGCAACAGCCGAGGGGAATGTAATTTCTCCTGACGATTATGGTAAAGTTGAATTTAGGGTAGTACAAGAAGGTAATGAGAATTATAGTTCAGCTTCGGTTGAATCCTCAATTACTTTTATTGAATCAGTTTATGATCTGGAAGTGCTTAAATTTGTGTCACCAACTTCCTGGGATGATCTTGTAATGGATAGATCGGAAGCAGTAACAATAAGAATTCGAAATATTGGTAATAGGGAAATAGGGGCATTTAATGTATCTTATTACGTAGATAAAGAGGATGATGCCGATAAGTTGGTTTCTGAATATTATTCCAGCACCTTAGAAGCAGGGGATTCTATTGATTACTCTTTTAGTACACTATGGACACCAAGAGATGTGGATAATGATGTTTGTGTATTTATTGAATCAGAGTCTGATGGAAACGAGATAAATGATTCGATTTGTTTACCACTTCATACAAGTATACATTCTATCTCATTTGATGATGATTTAATTAGTAATGTATATCCAAATCCGGCAAGTGATTTTATTTATTTCTCTTTTGGAGGAAATGTACAAGAAGGGGACTTAGTAATTTATAACACTTCCGGAGCAGTTATTGAACAGCATCAAATTACATCCAATGTAAATAAATTAATTTTTGAGGTAAACATTAGTAAATACAGACAAGGCACGTATTATTATAAATTTATTTCAGACGATAAATTTAATTCCGGGAAATTTATAGTTTATTAGGTGTATTGGTGCGAACTTTATGCGTCGGGATACATCAATTAAATGTATCTTAGATAATAAGAGAAGTTATGAGAAGAAGGAATTTTCTGAGGCAAGGTTTCGCAATAAGTTCATCGTCTGTGTTAGCTGGGACTACAGCATTTGCTAAATCACCTGTTGAATCAGGGAGTAGTTTAAAAAGACAATATGCATTTAACCTTAAATATGCACCACATTTTGGACTGTTTCAACAAAGTGCAGGTGAAGATTTAATTGAGGAGTTAAAATTCATTGAGGATGCTGGTTTTACGGCTTTTGAAGATCCAGATATGAAAAGCAGGGATGTTGCTTCCCAGGAGAAAATAGCAAATGAGTTGTCTCGCCTTAAACTTGAAATGGGGTGCTTTAATGCAAACCAGTTTACCAACAATGAACCCGGGCTTGCAAGTGGAGAAAGTAATACTTTCTTGATGCAAATAAAAGAATCTGTTGAAGTAGCTAAAAGAGTTAATGCAAAATATTTACTTGTCTCTCCCGGACTCGAAGACCAAAAAAAGAATATTGGATACCAAACAGCTAATGTTATTGAGTCACTAAAACAGGCTTGTGAGATTTTAGAATCTCAAAAACTCGTTATGCTTATCAAACCACTTAATTCTTACGAATATCCAGGCATGTTCCTGAAAGACGTACCACAAGCATACGAAATATGCAAATCGGTAGGAAGTCCTTCGTGTAAGATTTTATTTGATATTTATAATCAACAGGTTCAGGGAGGAAATTTGATTGCAAATATTGATATGGCCTGGAAAGAAATAGGTTATTTCCATTTAGCAGATAATCCTGGGAAAACAGAACCAACAACGGGTGAGATTAATTTTAAAAATATATTAAAACATATCTATAAAAAAGGATATGAAGGAATTTTGGGAATGTCCCATGGTAAATCTGGTAAAGGGAAAGATGGTGAAAAGGCAGTAATGAATGCCTATGCAGAGATTGATAACTTTAACTAGATAATCTTCTAAAAATTATACTGTAAGATATTATTCAACGATAAAAAATCCCAAGGTATTAGGATGGTCTTTTATTTTTGTTTTAGTATCGAATTTATTTAAGATGGAATAAACTAGGAAATCTCCTAAAGCACCTATTGAGAAAATAATTCCAAATAACAATAAATCCGGAGATGAAATAAAAATACTTAATAATCCGGGCAGAATTCCTAATATAATTCCAGGTAGAATTAAAACAATCTTATATTGCCATACATATAGTGGTTTTTTGCAGTGAGTATAAGGCGAAAGTGTTTTTTTGTCGAATCCAAAACTTACCGTGTTTAATTTCCCTTTTGAGAAGATAATTGCAGTAAGTGCATGTAATAGTTCATGAAAAATAACAGATGGAAGCATTAAAATTATTAGTAACCCAAAATGATCAAATGAATTAAAAAAATGCAAAAGAGGAGAAAATAGTACTTTGAGAATGGCCTTTTTTTCTATAAGGGCTAAATACAGTTCATAGAAATAGATAGAAGATTTTATTTCAATATAAAATATGCTGTGATTATAAATTATGTATGGAATTAATAATAAAGAAATTGAAGGAGGAATATATTTTCTCAGAAAAAAGACTGCATCCTCAATAGGTATTTTTATTTCTTTTTCCAACGATTTTTAGTTTTTGATCTCCATTAATATTACAACGATAGATCGATTGTTTACTGGATCATCAAATTCACATAAAAAAATGTTTTGCATAGGAATAATTTTAAAATAAAAAGCCCTCAATTTGAGGGCTTTTTATTTTGAGGTCACGGGCGGATTCGAACCGCCGTACAAGGTTTTGCAGACCTCTGCCTAGCCACTCGGCCACGCGACCCTTTTATTTTGGCTTGCAAAGGTAATAAAATAAATTAATTTTTAGTATTGAATTTTAATTTTCGGCATATTCCTTTAAACATTCAGGACAGAGGCAATCATCATATTTGTTTAACATTATCATTCTGTTTTTTTGTGTGATATTATAATTGTGACACCAGCAATCTCCATCTGTATAGCAATTAAAGAAGTTGCCGCAGGCTGGGCAACGCTTAAGTTTTTTATCGTCTATTTTATATTGTTTTTCCATTTTTTTTAAGAATTTTTACCGCTGAGTGCGCAGAGTTTCGTTGTGATTTTTCTGGGCAATGGATATCTTTCTGTATTTATAAGAATAAATCGGTTTGTGGAAGAAATCCACGGGATTTGCTCTTTTCGTGCCCTGGTTTTCGTTCTCCAACACTATGCCCCCTGCCCTTTGCATTTTCCGGTTACCGGTCTTCGGACTCCGTTTTCCCTCGAGAAAGTTCCACACTAACAGCCATTGTTTTTCCACCACCAAAAGGAGGGTTTAATTTTGAAATTTTAACAGTTGCCTCTTTTAATGTCTTTTCAAACTCCAAGAATAAGTCATCCAGAATATTGTTTGCAACATATTCGAGAAGTTTTGCTTTTTTTTTCATTACACTAGCCACAATTTGATACGCTTTCTGATAATCAAGGGCATCGTCCAGGTTATCCGACATTGATGGTTTTTCCATATTCGTTTTAAGGGTAAGGTTAACAAGAAAATTTGTCCCTACAATTTGTTCTTCTTTATAATGCCCAATAAGAGCATAAAATTCCATATTTTCTATGTGGATAAGTCCCATAATTATCTTTTTTATTTCAAAAACAAAGAAAATACAAAATTAGAGAATCATAAAACAGGAAAATAGCTACTTTTGCGAATTCACGTATGATAATTTGTAATCTGTAAAAATTCAGGCATTTATGAATAATGTTGAAGAAAAGCGGCCATTAAATTTTATTGAACAAAAGATTGAAGATGATATTAGTAGCGGAAAACGCAGCAAAGACATTCAGCTTCGGTTTCCTCCAGAACCCAATGGATATCTTCATATTGGTCATGCTAAATCTATTTGTTTAAATTTTGGTTTGGCAAAAAAATATAATGGAAAATGCAATCTTCGATTTGATGACACAAATCCTGTAAAAGAAGATATTGAATATGTTGAGTCAATTAAAGAAGACATAAAGTGGCTTGGATTTAATTGGGGAGATACAGATTTTTATGCCTCAGATTATTTCGACCAGTTGTACGAATGGGCTCAAAAAATAGTAAAAAAAGGTAAAGCATATGTTGATGAGAGCAGTGCTGATGAGGTAGCTGCTACACGCGGTACGCCAACTGTTCCAGGTAAAGAAAGTCCTTATAGGAACAGGCCAATAGAAGAAAATCTGGATTTATTGGAGCGCATGAAAAATGGGGAATTTCCTGATGGCTCCAAGGTTTTGCGAGCAAAGATAGACATGGCATCACCCAATATGCATATGCGCGATCCTGTAATGTATCGCATCAAACATGCTCATCATCATCGGACAGGTGATAAATGGTGTATTTATCCAATGTATGATTTTGCCCACGGACAGTCAGATTTTATTGAAGGAATAACGCATTCATTGTGTACATTAGAATTTGAAGTACACAGACCATTATATGATTGGTTTCTTGATCAGATAATTGATGAAGACTGTAAGTATAAAGTAAGGCCCGAACAAACAGAATTTGCCCGTTTAAATCTTAACTATACCATGATGAGCAAGCGTCTGCTTCTCTCTTTGGTAAAAGATAACTATGTTGATGGATGGGATGATCCAAGAATGCCTACTATCTCTGGTTTACGAAGAAGAGGTTATACTCCAGAATCTGTTCTTGCTTTTGCTGATAAAGTGGGTGTTGCAAAACGCGAGAATGTTATCGATGTAGGACTTTTGGAATTTTGTGTTCGTGAGGACTTGAACAAGGTAGCACAACGAATTATGGGAGTCCTGGATCCAATAAAAGTAATAATTGATAATTATCCAGAAGGTCAGACTGAGGAGTTGGAAGCTGTAAATAATCCTGAAGATGAAGGAATGGGTAAACGAAGGGTTCCATTCTCTAAAGTTCTTTATATCGAACGAGATGATTTTATGGAAGAGCCTCCAAAGAAATTTTTCCGCCTTGCTCCGGGTAGAGAAGTTAGGCTACGATATGCCTACTATATTACTTGTAAAGAAGACGGGGTTGTTAAAGATAAAAATGGAAATATTACTGAACTCCATTGTACATATGATCCGGAAACAAAAGGTGGTCAATCTGCAGATGGAAGAAAAGTAAAAGCAACATTACACTGGGTTTCCGAAGAACATGCTGTAAAAGCAGAAGTGCGGTTATACGATAGGTTATTCTTAAAAGAAGATCCATATGATGTGGAAGAAGGTAAGGATTGTATGTCTAATCTTAATCCTGATTCTTTAACTTGCGTAACAGGATATATTGAACCTTTTGTTAAAACGGTAAAAAAAGACACAAAATTTCAGTTCGAACGATTAGGGTATTTTTGTATCGATAAGAGTTCAAGTGGAGATAAATTGGTGATTAATCGAACTGTTACGCTACGTGATTCCTGGGCTAAGATTTCAGGGAAAAATAATTAGAATAACACAATTGTTTTCTAAAAACAATTTGTAGAATTTTAAGTTAAACTATTCTGTAAGATGATTATAATTTTACAGGAAATATATATACAAATAATCTTTGTTAGTTTGAGATTATTATAACGATTTAACCTATTTTACAAATTAAATAACATAAAAGTTTTGTTTCTAAACTTTTATAAAACAATCTTTTAAAACCACGGAGATGAAAAGAGTTATCTTTATTCTGATTTATTTGAGTATCTCATTTTTTACTTATTGCCAAAAAATCCCCCTGGATTTTTCTGTATATGATGACTGGGAGAACATTGAAAATCAAAGGATTTCGAATGATGGACAATGGATTTGCTATGAGAAAAATCCACAATATGGGGACGGAGAATTATTTATTACTTCAAATGATAATAAAAAAGTTTGGAGCTTAGAACGAGGTTGCAGTGCAATTATTTCACCTAATTCAGACTACGTTGTTTTTAAAATTAAACCTCAGACAGATACACTACGGGCTCTTAAATTGGAAAAAACAGATGATGATAAACTACCCAAAGATAGTCTTGTAATCTTTAGTCTAAAGACAGAAGAATCAAAAAAATACGATCGGGTAAAATCGTACAAAGTGCCGGATGAATCATCATGGATGGCTTTTCTTTATCACAAAGCAGTAGAGGTAAAAGATACTTCAAAGGATGAAAGTAAAAAGAAAGAGAAAAAGAAAGGTGAGGGAGTACCGGAAACATCAGAATTTGTAATTATAAATCCAAATGAGAATCTTTTTTTTAAGTATGATAGTGTTAGTGAGTATTCAATCTCAGAAAATGGAAAACTGGTTAACTTTATAAGAGTTACCGGTGATTCTTTGCTCACATCAACGATATATTCTTTCAATACAGAATCTCAAAAACTAGATAGTCTTTCTGGGAAAGAAGGAATTTCAAAAAAAATAGAAACAAGTAATAATGGTGAATATTATACTTTTTTGCATACTCAGGATTCTGTAAAAAATAAGATATATTCAATTTATTGTGTAAAACTAAGAAAAGGTGAACAAAAATTAATAATGGATACAATTACGAATGCTCCTTTCAAAGGATGGAGTGTTAGTGAAAATGGCAGGGTCTATTTTTCTGATGATGACTCAAAATTGTATTTCGGAACAGCTCCAATTCCAAAAACAGAACCCAAAGATACACTTTTAGAAGAGGAGAAAGTTCATGTCGATATTTGGAATTGGAAGGATCCCTTGCTTCAACCACAGCAACTGGCCGAATTAAAAGATGAAAAGAAAAGGACTTATTTAGCTGTTTATCATATAAAAGAAGATAAAATTGTACAATTGGCCGATACTAATATCAGGCAGATTAGAACCGTTCAAAAAGGGAATTTGAATATTGCCCTGGGGTTTAATGATGTAAAATATCAAAAACGAACTTCTTGGGATGCGCAATTATATAGGGATGTATATTTAATTAACCTTTTAACGGGTGATAAAGATTTGTTATTTGAAAGGAACAAATCCGGAATAGGTCTTTCTCCAGGTGGAAATTATATTTATTGGTATGAGCAAGCAGATAGTAATTGGTATTCTTATTCCATTTCTCAAAAACAAAAGTTTTGTCTTACCAAGGATATAAATGTTAACTTATTTGATGAAGATCATGATTATCCGGAAGATCCAAGTTCGTATGGAAATGTTGGTTGGACAACCAATGATGAGTCTTTTTTAATTTATGATCGATATGATATCTGGAAACTTCAACCTGAGGCAAAGGTAAAACCAGAGAATGTTACAAAAGGTTATGGAAGGGAGAATAAAATTAGCTTCAGATATCAGAAATTAGATGATGATGCATTTTTTGTAGATCCGGACCAAGAAATGATTCTTTCTTCATTTAATGAAAGTACGAAACAATCGGGTTTCTATAAAACAGAATTAAAATCTAAGAGTGTACCTGTAACATTAATATCAGGTGATTATGCGTATTATGGGCTTACCAAAGCTAAAAATTCGGTAGATGTTATCTGGAGAAAAATGTCCTATAATGAATATCCTGATATTTGGATTAGTTCATTAAATTTTAAAAAACCTGTAAAACTTACTGCTGCAAATCCACAACAAGAAAAATATAATTGGGGAACGGTTGAATTATTTAAGTGGGTTGATGCAAATGGAAATGATACAGAAGGGCTTCTTTATAAACCAGAGAATTTCGATCCTACAAAAAAATACCCGATGATCGTTTATTTCTATCGACTTCACTCAGATGAATTACACCAGCATTACACTCCACGGCCAAGCAGATCAGTTATTAACCCAACATTTTATACGAGTAATGATTACCTGGTTTTTATGCCGAATATCAGGTATAAAATTGGATACCCCGGAGAAAGTTCTGTTAATGCCGTTGTGAGTGGTACTTTAGCTGTTATCAATAAAGGATTTGTTGATAAAGAACATATTGGAATTCAGGGACAAAGTTGGGGAGGTTACCAGGTTGCCTATATTGTTACAAAAACCGATTTATTTGCAGCAGCATCTCCAGGCGCACCGGTAAGTAATATGACCAGTGCTTATGGTGGTATACGTTGGCAATCTGGTATGAGTCGCATGTTCCAATATGAGCAAACACAAAGCAGGATTGGAGGGACATTATGGGATAAACCTTTTCAATATATAGAAAATTCTCCTGTGTTTTTTGCGCCTAAAATTAATACGCCTATGCTGATTAGGCATGATGATAACGATGGCGCTGTCCCCTGGTACCAGGGAATTGAATTGTTTGTTGCTCTTAGGAGATTAAATAAGCCAAGTTGGTTGATTAATTATAATGGTGCCCCGCATAATTTAACAGAGAAAAGAGCAAATCAAAAAGATTGGAGTAAACGGATGTTTCAATTTTTTAATTATTATTTAAAAGATGAGAAACCACCAGTTTGGCTTGAGGAGGGTATTCCTGCAGTAGAAAAAGGAGAAAATTTTGGTTTTGATTTAGTTGAATAGAAAGATTATGGCAAAAGACTGGAAAGATAGATTGGGCGTGGTTTATTCCACAAATTCCGAATTTAGTTATGATAAAGGACAGAATGAGGAAGCAGAAACGTTACCTGTCAATCAACAAGATTTAAGGGTATGCCTTGATAAAAAAAATCGTAAAGGAAAAGCAGTAACATTAGTAACTGGTTTTGTTGGAACCGAAGATGATTTAAAAGAATTAGGAAAACTTTTAAAATCGAAATGTGGAGTAGGAGGATCTGTTAAAGATGGAGAAATACTTATTCAAGGAGATTTCCGGGATAAAATTTTACAGTTGCTTCAAAACGAAGGGTATAAAGTAAAAAAATCGGGAGGTTAGCCTTGTTTGATTTTTCTGGTAATTAAGATATGAAGTTAGTAAGTAGAAATAATCTACTTACTGCATTTCTTCTTTTTCTTCATCGGTTAATGGTTCAAAACCATAAACGGTACCTTCCATATAATAACCAGGCATTTCTCCGTAGCCTCCTGTAGCTTCTTTATGAGTAACAAATACAATTACCCCTTTCATGTTAGCAGCTTTTTTCTGTATCCTTATACTGCAACTTTTTTTTGCGGCTTTCGGACTACGGCTGCTTGGTTGTGATTTAGAAGAAACCTGACCCCGTTCATACAATCCTTCAATATCACTTTCTTTCTCCGTTAGAACAACGGCTTCCCACATATAATCCTCAACCATAAGAAGTACAGGTTTATTGAAAACTTCAACCCTTCCTGTATTGTAAACTATTTTTTGAATATCCTTACGTTCCATACTTTTTGTTCCTCTTTCTCCCGGAACTGCATAAGCAACGGCAGAAGAACTAACCTTTCTTACATCAACAACCATTGCCCTTCCACCTAATTTATAGATGGTATCAAGAACTGCCTTCTCCTGTGCAAATAAACCTACTGTTAAAAAAGTGAACAATATAAATACAACTAATTTCTTCATGCTAAAAATTTCTTTTATCAAATTTAAAAAATTACTAATAACGATTCAAAATGCTTGCCATTAATATTTTTAACTGTGCTTACGAAAGAAAATTGTTTGTGTTTCCCATATCTTACAAAGTTTTTGTGATTGTCTCGTTTGTGTTGATTATTGGACTGTTTTTTAGTCTAAAAGTTCTATTAACTATGATTAAAGTTTTTATTATCCGTATTTATTCTTTTTTCTTACATTTATCTTTTAATCTATCTAAATGAAATCGGTACTGTTTACTTTTTATATTTATTTACTTGTCCTTGTTACATTCCCAATAATGTTTTTAATAGCATTGTTAGTATGGATAATTACCAGGCCTTTTGATAAAAATCTTTTTGCGTTACAACAAGTTTCCTGTTTTTGGGCATCTCTTTATACCTGGTTGAATCCTTTCTGGAGTGTTAAGATATTAGATAAGCATAAAATCGACAGAAAGAAAGTATATGTGATGATATCCAATCATCAATCATTGGTTGATATTTTAGCTATTTATAGATTTTTTACTCATTATAAATGGGTCTCAAAAATTGAGAATGCCAAAGCACCATTTTCGGGATGGAATATGAGATTGAACAGGCATGTTCTTTTTGACAGGAAATCTAAGTCTGGAATAGTAAAAATGATAAATGATTGCGTTGAAAGAATTAAGGAGGGGAGTTCAATTATGATTTTTCCAGAAGGGACAAGATCAAAAGACGGTAATATTCAAAGGTTTAAAGAAGGTGCATTTCGTGTAGCCCTAGAGACAAAATCACCAATTTTACCCATTGTTTTAGATGGTTCTGCAAATGCACTTCCAAAAAATGAATATATTTTCAGGAATAATTCAAAGATCATAGTAAAAATTCTGGATGAAGTTCCTTACGAGTCGTTTAAAGATTTGAATGAGAAAGAAGTTGCAATTAAGATGCATGATTTAATTTCTTCAGAACTCGATAAACTAAGGGAGAGTCGTGGATAAAGATATTTTCCCAGTTCCTTCGAAAAAAGCGCTTAAAAAACTTGGCTTCCTGGCTGATCAAAAAGGGATCGTAAACCGGTATTTAGTTGAAGCAGGTTGGAAAAAACATATTGAAAGGACCCAAAATTTTATTGTTAATTCGTTAAAAGATTGCGACTTTAAAACTGTTTCAATATTAGGATCAGGTTGGTTTTTAGATATACCCATTGAATTTCTACTAGAACATTTTGAAAAAATCTATTGTTTTGATGTAAATCATCCTCGGCAAATCACTCATAAATATAGAAAAGAAAGCAAGATAGAATTTATTGATGCAGATATTACAGGAGGACTAATTGATAAATTTTATCAATTAAAACAAATCACAAAATCTGATATACCGCTTGTGCAACCATCAAATATAGAAGGAGTTGTTGTTTCATTAAATCTTTTAAGCCAGCTGGATAATTTACTTTTTGGATACTCCAACTTTACTGATGGGGACGAGGTTAAAATAAGGAAACAAATACAACAAAATCATTTGAAATTTCTTTCTCATATTCCTCATCTTTTAATTTCAGATTATGAGGAAGTTTACCTTAATGACGAAGGGAAAAAGATCGATAACAAACCAACAATCTTTGCTACCCTGCCAAAGAATAAAAATTTTGAGAAATGGACATGGCAGTTTGATACCCAGAAAACATATAAAAATAACTGTAAGACTGAATTAAAAGTGATTGCACTTGACAATCTTAAAATTTAGGTATAAACTTTGATAGGTTTCGAGAATCTTTTATTTAGTAATAATTAATAACTGGATACACACGATATTCTAATTAAAGCATTTATGAGCATGATATCCTTTTACCAACAAAACTTAGAAACGCATCAAGCAACAATAAACAGGTTAAAGAGAAAAATCGGATTTACTTCATTGTTTAGACTTTTAAGTTTTCTTTTAGCACTGGTAACTTTTTACTTATTATTCGAGATAAATATTTTTATTGCTGTATTTGGGCTTGTATTTTTTTTGGGAGCGCTTATTTTTTTTGTAAAACGATATGCCGCACTTCAGGAACAAAAAAAGTTTTACGAAAATCTTGTCAACATTAACCAACAAGAGATTGATGCATGCAACTGGAAATGGTTTTCGTTTGAAACCGGAAAGGAGTTTATAAAACCACAGCATAATTACTCTGGAGATCTTGATGTTTTTGGTGAGGGTTCTCTTTTCCAATTTTTGAACAGGACAAATACTTTCGATGGGAAAAAAACTCTCGCATCCTGGTTGAATGATTCTTTTTTATTGTCATCTCAGCTTAAAAAGCGACAGGAAGTGATAAAAGAACTATCGTCGAAAGTTGAATTCAGACAGAATTTTTCAGCTAATGCTAAGATGTTTGAAGAAAATCAGGATGAGAAAAAAAAGATTTTAAACTGGATTGGCAATGACGATTCTGGTAGTTTGAGTATTTATAAAAAATACCTTCGTTTTATACTTCCTGCTTTAAATATAGTTTTGATATTTTTAGCAAGCTTCGGACTGGTTATGTGGAATGTTCCTATTCTTATCTTTCTCATCTGCCTGGGAATTATAAGTTCTACGATGAAAAAAGTTAACACAGTTCATTCACAAATAAGTAAATCTGCCGAATACATTGAGATGTATCAAAATTTAATTTTACAAATTGAAAAACAATCATTTGACGGTAAATATCTAAATGGAATTTTGGATGTGTTTAAGTTTACCGATGATAAAAAGGCGAGCAAAGAACTAAAAAATCTTGTGAAATTGGTTGAGGCTTTTGATACACGTCTGAATATATATGTGGCAATATTATTAAATGGTGTTTTTTTATGGGATTATCATTGTTTGGCAAAACTCGATAAATGGAAGTCTCAACATGGACATAATGTAGAGAAATGGTTTAAGGCAATTGGTGAAGTGGATGCATATAATAGTATTGCCAATTACGCATATAACAATCAGGATAATATATACCCTGATATTGATGATTCTGTAGTAATAGATGTGGATGAATTAGCCCATCCTTTGATAGACCCAAAAGTTGCAGTTAGTAATTCTTACAGAATGCAAAAAAAAGGTGAAGTTGTAATTATTACAGGGGCTAATATGGCCGGTAAAAGTACTTTTCTGCGTTGTCTGGGAATAAACATGCTATTGGCATATATCGGGGCGCCTGTTCCGGCAAAAAATATGAAGTTTACATCGTTTCAACTGTTTACAAGTATGAGAACCAATGATTCGTTAAGTAAAAATGAATCCTATTTTTATGCTGAATTAAAACGGCTAAAACAATTGTTGGATGAGATTAAGGTTGATAATCATGTTTTTTTCTTGCTCGATGAGATTTTAAAAGGGACAAACTCTACCGATAAACAAAATGGTTCTCGAATTATTCTTGAACGGTTAATAAAATTGGGCGCTACAGGAATTATTGCAACTCATGATCTGGAGTTAGGTAAAATTGAAGAAGCATTTCCTGAATATGTTAAAAACATGTGTTTTGAGATCGAAATAGACGATTCCGAAATAAGATTTGATTATAAACTCAAAGAAGGCATTACTCAAAAAATGAATGCAACATTATTAATGAAGCAGATGGGTATAATCGAGTAAGTTATTAACATTATACTACTTTAACATCTACTTCTTTTGAGCCTACTAATAAGATTAAAGACAGTTTCTTAAAAATTTCGTTTTCAATAGAAATATTGATGATTGTTAATTTCCTTGTTAACAAATTAAGCCTTATATAGGCTTTTCTTTTAATTATATTTGGATAAAATTAGGGAAAATGTCAGCAGCAGCAAATTATTCAGAGGATAGTATAAAAACGCTCGATTGGAAGGAACACATTAGAAAGCGCCCTGGTATGTATATTGGTAAACTGGGCGATGGCTCTTCTTCAGACGATGGTATTTATATTCTTATTAAAGAAGTGCTTGATAACTCCATCGATGAATTTATGATGGGTTTCGGTAAAAAAATAGATATTACAATAACAGAACAAACTGTAAAGATCAGGGATTATGGCCGTGGTATACCTCTAGGTAAACTGGTTGATGTAGTTTCAAAGATGAATACCGGTGCAAAATATGATTCTAAAGTTTTTAAGAAGTCGGTAGGTCTAAATGGCGTTGGTATCAAGGCTGTAAATGCGCTTTCAACAAATTTTAAGATAAAAGCATTCCGTGATGGAAAAGTAAAATCAGCCGAATTTTCTGAAGGAAACAAAATACAGGATAATCCTGAAGAAGCATCCGAGTTACCAAATGGTACAATGGTAATGTTTACTCCAGATGCTGAATTATTCGGTAATTTCAAATACATAAATGACTATGTTGAAACCATGGTTAAAAATTATGTGTTTTTGAATTCAGGGTTAACCATAAATTTAAACGGACAAAGTTTTTATTCAAAGAATGGACTACTGGATTTACTTGAGGAATCAATGAGTTCTGAGCCTCTATATCCTCCCATGCATTTTAAGGGAGAGGATATTGAAATAGCAATGACTCATGGCAGCCATTACGACGAAGAGTACCATTCTTTTGTTAACGGACAAAATACCATTCAGGGGGGGACTCATTTAATTGCATTCAAAGAAGCAATTGTAAAAACCGTTCGTGAATTTTATAAGAAAGATTTCGACCCATCAGATATCAGGTCTTCTATTAATGCTGCCTTAAGTGTAAAAGTTGAAGAACCCGTTTTTGAATCGCAAACAAAAACAAAACTTGGATCAAAAGATATGGGCCCCAATGCCCCATCAATACGAAATTGTATAAATGATTTCGTAAAAACTCATCTTGATAATTACCTTCACAAACATTCAGATACTGCTGAGATTTTACTTAAACGAATCCAGGAATCGGAGAAAGAGCGTAAAGCTATCAGTGGAATAAAAAAACTTGCCCGGGAAAGGGCGAAAAAGGCCAATCTACATAATAAAAAATTGAGGGATTGTAAAGTTCATTTGAACAGTAAGGATGAGCAAAAGCTTGATAGTACAATTTTTATTACAGAGGGTGATTCCGCTAGTGGTTCCATTACAAAATCAAGAAGTGTTGCAACCCAGGCCGTATTCAGTTTAAAAGGTAAACCATTAAATACATACGGGTTGACAAAAAAAATTGTGTATGAAAATGAAGAATTTAATCTTCTGCAAGCAGCATTAAATATTGAAGAAGGTTTAGATGATCTACGCTACAACAATGTAGTAATTGCTACAGATGCTGATGTTGACGGGATGCATATTCGGTTGTTGCTCATAACATTCTTTTTGCAGTTTTTTCCAAATCTTATTCGTGAGGGGCATCTTTATATTTTACAAACACCAATTTTCAGGGTGAGAAATAAAAAGAAAACTATCTACTGCTATTCTGATGAGGAAAAAGAACAAGCTATAAAATCATTAGGAGTAAATCCTGAAATAACAAGGTTTAAAGGATTGGGTGAAATTTCTCCAGATGAATTTAAATTTTTTATTGGAAAAGAGATGCGTCTCGATCCGGTTAGAATTAAGAAGGATGATATAATTCCTGAAATGTTGGAATTTTATATGGGTAAAAATACACCAGAAAGGCAAAATTTTATAATTGATAACTTAAGAGTTGAAGAGGATCTTGTTGAAGCGTAGTGCAAGATGTGTTAATTGATATATAACAAACCTGGGAAAGTTACAGAATTAATATGGCAGACGAGAATCAAAATATAAATAACACAGAGGACGAGAACGGACTGAATCCAGAGGCCTCAGCAGCGAACATTATGAAAATAACCGGGATGTATGAAACCTGGTTTTTAGATTATGCTTCGTACGTTATACTTGAAAGAGCTGTTCCTCATTTGTATGATGGGTTAAAACCTGTTCAAAGGCGTATCCTGCATTCAATGCAACGCCTTGATGATGGTAGGTACAACAAAGTAGCAAATGTTATTGGCCATACCATGCAATTTCACCCTCATGGTGATGCTTCAATTGGTGATGCACTGGTACAACTTGGTCAGAAAGATCTTCTTGTAGACACGCAGGGTAACTGGGGAAATGTTTTTACCGGTGATAGCGCAGCTGCTCCCAGGTACATTGAAGCAAGATTGTCAAAATTTGCGCTCGATGTGGTTTTCAATCCTAAAACCACGGAATGGAAATCATCCTATGATGGAAGAAATAAAGAACCTGTAACCTTACCTGTTAAATTCCCGTTGCTTTTGGCCCAGGGAGTAGAAGGTATTGCTGTTGGTTTGGCGTCAAAAATATTACCTCATAACTTCAATGAATTAATAGACGCATCGATTAAATATTTGAAAAATCAAGAATTCGAACTTTTTCCTGATTTTTTGACTGGCGGTTATATTGATGTTTCAAAATACAATGATGGCATTCGGGGAGGCAGTATAAAAATCAGGGCGAAAATTGATATAGAGAATAAAACTACACTTGCCATTCGCGACATTCCTTTCGGAAGAACAACATCCAGTCTTATCGAGTCTATTTTAAAAGCAAACGAAAAGGGAAAGATAAAGATTAAAAAGGTAGATGATAATACTGCTGGTGAGGTTGAGATTTTAATTCACCTAGGGCCAGGAGTGTATGCTGATCAAACTATTGATGCTTTATATGCATTTACCGATTGTGAGATTTCTATTTCTCCTAATAGTTGTGTTATAGAGGATGATAAACCAAAGTTTCTTGGGGTAAGCGAGATGCTTAAAATCTCAACGGATCAGACATTAAACCTGTTAAAAAGAGAGCTTGAGATAAAACTTGCTGAATTACAAGAGACATGGCATATGTCTTCGTTGGAAAAGATCTTTATCTTAAATGAGATTTACGAAGATATCAAGACTTGTAAAACAGAAGAGGAGATTCTCAAAGCAATTTATGATGGGTTGCAACCTTACGTAAAAAATTTAATGCGTGAAGTTACACAAGAAGATTGTGTAAGACTTTCAAATATTCCAATTAAAAGGATTTCAAAATTTAGTTCTTTCAAAGCCGATGAATATATCAAAGGTTTGGAAGATCAAATGGATGAGGTCAAAAATAAGCTTGCCAACATAATAGACGTAACCATCGATTATTTCAAAGAAATAAAACGAAAGTATGGCAAGGGTAGGGACAGAAAAACAGAAATAAGGAACTTTGAAAATATTGAGGCTACAAATGTTGTAGTTGCAAATGAAAAGCTTTATGCCAACAGGGAAGAGGGTTTTATAGGAACAGGTTTAAAGAAAGATGAATTTATTTGTGATTGTTCTGATATTGATGATATTATTGCAATAAAATCAGATGGGACATATGTAATTACAAAAGTTAACGATAAGGTTTTTGTAGGAAAAGATATTGTTCATGTTGACGTTTTTAAGAAAAATGATAAGCGTACAATTTATAATGTAATTTATAGAGATGGGCTTAATGGCGCAATTTATATGAAACGTTGCGCTATTTATGGTATAACGCGCGATAAAGAATATCACTTTACAAAAGGTGAAAAAGGTTCAAAAATTCTTTATATGACAGTCAATCCTAACGGAGAGGCAGAAGTTGTAAAAGTCTATTTAAAACCAAAATCCCGTTTGAAGAAGCTTGTTTTTGAAACAGATTTTAGTGAGCTGGCAATAAAAGGAAGAGGATCCATGGGTAATATTCTTACAAAACATGCGATCCATAAAATTAAACTTTCAGAAAAAGGTATATCTACATTAGGCGGACTTAAACGTTGGTACGATGCTGAGGTTAATCGTTTGAAAGATGATGGGAATGGGGAATATTTAGGTGAATTCAAAGCAGATGATAAGATTCTCGCCATCAACGAGAGAGGTACATACAGAACAATGGATTATGATCTTACAAATCACTTTGAGGATGATGTTACCCAGGTTGAAAAATTTAATGAATCAAAAGTTTATTCTGTAGTTTATTACGATGCAGATGTAGAGTTCTTCTATTTGAAACGTTTTGTCTTTGAACCTACCAATGAGAAACAAAGCATTATCGGGGATCATCCTAAATCTAAGTTGGTCTTGATTACATCAGAAAAATATCCTCAATTTGAAATAACATTCAAAGGGAAACACAGTGATAGGCCTTCGGAAATAGTAGATGCAGAGGAATTTATAGCAGTAAAAGGTTACAAAGCAAAAGGAAAAAGGTTGACAACATTTACGGTTAAAGAAATTCAAGAGATTGACCCCAAAATAGTAGAAGAGGAAGAGCCAGAATTTGATGATAGCAATGAAGATCAAGATCCGGAAGACTCTAACCAAATGGAATTAAATTTTTAAAAATAATTCTATGAAGATAGTTCTTGTAGGATTTATGGGGTCAGGTAAAACAACACTGGGGAAGCGTTTAGCTTCAAGGCTAGAACATCCCTTTGTTGATTTAGATGCTGAAATCGAAGATACTACAGGGAAATCAATTCCGGATATTTTTGCTGAAGACGGTGAACCACAATTCAGGGAGATCGAGCGAACTACATTAATGAATGTACTTAAAAGAAAAGAATTTGTTTTAGCAACAGGAGGCGGCGCACCTTGTTTCGGGGACAATATGAAACTTATTAATGAATTCTCAGATTCTATTTATCTTAAAATATCTCCAGAAGTTCTTTCAAGTCGTCTTAATTCTTCAAAAACAGACAGGCCCCTTATAAAGGGAAAAAGCCCGGAGGAACTTATAGATTTTATAAAATCTAAATTGAAGGAAAGAGAAAATTATTACGAACAATCAAAGCATATTATATCTGGGTTTAATCTTAATGCAGATGATTTATTGATGTTGTTAAAGGAGAAAAGTAAGAAGGATTGTTAAAATTATTTTTTGAATTCTTCTGTAGGATCTATGTCAAGAAATTTTGATAGAAAATTAACTCCTAAATAGAATGGGATTGTATCAATTAAGGCTGCAAACATTTTAAAAAGGTAGTTAGATATAATTAATACGAATAAAACTTTTGAAACACTTTCTCCCTCGTTTATTACTATTGCGTGAGTAAAAAAATAGGTTATTAAAACAACAGCTAAAGAATCTATTAATTGACTGGTTATTGTTGATCCATTATTTCGTAACCATAACATTTTTCCTTTAGACAGGTTTTTTAAGAAATGAAAAATATGTACGTCAACAAACTGGGCTGTTAGATATGCTATCATTGATGCAAAGGTTGCACTAAATGTATATCTTCTTATCTCGAAAAATAATAGATTAGGATCACCTGGGTAGGGTAATCCGTTTTCAGGATTAAATTCTGGGACTGGTGGTAGTATTCCACCAATCCATAAAATAAAAATTACCCATAAATTAAGTATAAGCCCAACCCAAACTACAATAGAGGCTCTTTTTCTACCATAGAATTCACTAATTAGGTCAGTACATAAAAATGTAATCGGATAAGGCAGGACTCCAACAAAGACCCTAAAAGGGATTTCTCTGTTAAATATTGTAAACGATAGGTCGAGTAACCGTGTTATTCCTAAAATATTGAGCATGGCGAGTGTGCCAACAAATAAACCAGATAGAATTAGAAAAACTAACTCTCTGCGTGCCTCAAATTTTCCAAATTCTTTTCTAAAAGGGTCGAACATCTATTTTTTTGACAGTAACATCAAAAAAAAACAATTGTTTAAATTGCGATTAACTACTTTTGCAAATCAAAAGATAAAGTTCAATTTGTATTTACAATTTTTATATTTGTCATAAAATAAATTATACCGAAATTGAAATCGCTCAAGGGAAACCAAATAAAGAACTACCTTTTTAGTCATTTTAACATTGACTTTAATGAACTGTCTTTCCTTTCCAAGTTTATTTTGCAAGCTTTTTTTTTAGGAGTTTTTATTGGAGCGTTTGATATTTATATCTTCTCAAATTTTTTACATTATTATTCTGCAAGGGAGCTTCCATTAGTTTTTGTTTTTTCTGGTATAGCAGGGGTTATTCTATTCCCTGTTTTTGCAGGATTGAAAATACAAACCAAAGTTAGGTTTTATAGTTTCTATTACTATTTATTGCTTCTAATAGTTTTACTAATAGTAGGCTTATTATCTTTGTTTTACTTTACTCCGGTTATTTTTTATGTTGGGGTTATTTTTGCAATCCCGATTAATAATTTAAGTTTTTACTTAACTCAAGGAATTCAAGGACTGTATTTTACGAATGACCAGTCAAAGAGGTACAAGTTTTTTCTTGATACATTTTACTATTTGGGTGTAGCAGCCGTTGGATTTTTAATAATTGTTTATTTATTAATACGGCCCCACTCTGGGGAGCTCCTTTTGTTTGCTTTTGGTGGAGTGCTGGTGATCTTGTTTGTACAAATGAATATTGGAAGTACAACTAAGGCAAACTATGGCGCAAAACAAAGATTAATAGCTGGAAAATATGAAAGTGTAAGTCTTAGAATGATTTTTAAATATCCATATTTTATTTATATGATCATTAGCTGTATGCTTCTTGTTTTTATCACTGTTCATATAAATTTTTCGTTTTATACGTTACTTCAGGGTAATTATGAATCAGGTATCGGATATGCTAAGTTTTTAGGTTTATTCTTGGGGACTTTGTCCATGTTCTCATTATTTTTTAAGTATATCCTTATTAAAAGAATTTTAAATAGTTACGACTCTCCATTTAATATTTTTGTGATTCCAGTTGTTATCTTAATCCTGGTTGGATTATTACTGGCGATAAATTTTTTAATAAAAGAGAATGTTTTTATTAGTAAATATTCTCTCATGTTTTTGTTTTTTGTTCTGTTAAAAATAATGAATGATGTTCTTCGCGACAGTGTTTACTCTCCTTCGTTAAATATCTTATTAAGAATTAATAAGATTCCTACTTATGATTTGTTAAGAAGACTTTTTAGGGGGACTTTTTATTTTGTTTCTCTTGCAATATCTGGAGGAATCATATACATCATAACAAAACTATCATCAAACCGGGAAGTAGTAGTGGCAATAGTCATTTTCTTCCTATGTATCGCTGCAATTGTATCGTTATTTCTTTTACTAAAGAAATTTCAGATTTTATTGAGGGCCCATTTAAATGAATTAGCAAAATCTAAAAAGTATTTTTTAAATCAGGTAATAGGATTAAAACAGCGTTTATATAAGCTTAATATGCTTGACGATCCTGATAAAATGCTTTATACATTAAAATTAGCTGAAAGTAATTATCCTGCGGATTTTAGAAATAATTTATATTACTTGTTAGGAAATAGCCCAGAAGTAATAAAAGAGTTTGCAATAGAAAGGATAGAAAAACTAAGTATGTTGCAATATCAGAACCAGATAGAAAAACAGACAAAGAATCTGAAAGATGCGTATTTAAAAACAAGATTTAAAAAGCTTTCCGATATTTTTGCTACTCAATTAAAAACTACGAACGACTATACAAATATTTATAAACTAGTCGATTCAAGAGATTCTGATAACCGGATTTTAGCAGCGAATATGATAGGAGCTATTCAGGATAAAAAACTAATGTCTCAGATTATCTTGTTGTTAAAAGATTATGATCCAAATGTTAGAAATGCAGCATTTATTGCATCAACAAATTTTAATGCCAATGAGCTTACTCCCATTATGATTGATCAGCTGGCATCAGCAGAGAATTATGCTTATGCCTATGATGTTTTAATTAGAGTGGGTGATAAATGCATTGAGTATTTAGAAAAATTATTTTTTGAACCTAAAATAGACGATAAATTACTTAAACGAGTAGTTAAGTTAGTTGGAGATTTTAATAGTGAAAAGGCTAAAATGTTGCTTATTTCTAAAATTGATTTTTCTTCTCCTGAAGTATCAAGACAAGCAACATCCAGTTTAGTAGATTCAGGATATAGGCCTAACGAAAAATCACAGTATAAGATACTTAATATTATTATTAAAATTGTTAGTTCAATCACTCAAAATCTTACCCTGCAGGTATCATTAGCAAAAACAGAATATTCTGAAACAGTACAGGAATCACTTAAAAATGATATAGAAAATAGTTTTGACAGGATATACATGATGCTCTCCCTAATTCATAACAGGAGCATTATTGCAAAATTGAGGGATTATATTGAAAAAGAAGACTTAACATCGAACCATCTTGCCTTGGAATTAGTTGATAATATAATTGATAGCAACATAAAATCAATTTTAATACCTGCTTTCCAAAGTTCTTCAATGCTTCAAAAGATGAAGTCATTAAGTCAATTTTTTCCTTTTGAAAAAGTAGAAAAAGATGAAATAATTAACCAGATTCTGACTTCTGAGCTAGGCCAAATTAGTATTTGGACAAAGGCCGAAGTTTTATATAGTTTAATTGATAATGATGATTTTCAATTAAATGATGTAATTATTTCATTTTTGTTTCATAAATCCAGAATTTTACAAGAAACAGCAGCATGCCTGGTTTTTAATAAAGATCCGGATCTTTATTACGAAACGCTCGAACGGTTAGATCAGCAAACAAGGCTCTTCCTTGACAATTCAGTAGAATTTTATAAAACTTTTAAGAGAAGATTACTCATTAATAAAGTTAATTTTCTTAAAAAATTGAAACATATCGGTAGTTTAAGGCCTGCAATACTTACAGAACTTTCAATCTACCTTACGGAAGATACAATGGAAGCAAACAGGATAATTACATATAAAGGAAACCCATGGACTTATCCAATTCTTTTTGTAGCTGAAGGCGAAGTAGAAATACAACATAAAGGAAAAAAAATTCTAAGGTTAAATAAAAACAGTGTGATTGATTTTGGACTGTTACATGATAAGGAAATAGATGAAATTGATGTAAAGACGTTAATGATGACATCAATTATTACTATCACAAGAGAGGATCTCAATATGCAAATATTTGATTTTCCTGAGTTAGAAATTGTTTTTCAAAAAATAATGAACGATTTTTACGCATCAAAAAAAAGAAGAGCTAGTTAAGAACTTATGCCAAAAACATTAAAAATATTAACATTTTATCCTGTATCTAAAAAAGATATACCAGATAAATCTATTATATGGATTTCTGAATTTGTTAATCTAACACAGGAAATATATAGTCAGCTCTTCGAAGATAAAATCGAAATAGTTATAAAAGATTTTCGCCCGATAGAGAAAGAAGAGACTTTTTTAAGTTTTAAAGATGAATTTGATATCTTATTTGCAATAATATCTCCTGAATATATTAAAAATAAATCCTATGAGGAATTATTAAAAAAAATGCTTGAGGATGGGAAACACGAAGAAAAACTTCGGTTAATTGTCCAAAAACCCCTTTATGATTCAAAATTAGAGTGGCTAAATACTTTTTCATCGTACAATATCTTTGAAAGGAATATTGGCATTAAAAGTTTTAAGGCTATTGATTTTTCAAAAAAAATCCCGGATAACTCTGTAATCTGGGACAACTTAATTGACCTTGTATATGATATTCATCAATTTGTCGACAAAGACTCAGAACAGGCTCAGAATAACTTTATCAAGGTTTTTGTTGCAGAGACCAGTCCGGATCAGGAAATATATAGAGACAAAATTATTAGAGAGTTAAGACAAAGAGGATTTGATGTGCTTCCGAAATCCTCTCTACCAAGACAATCAGATGAATTAAAGAACGAGATCCTGGATATATGTCAAAAATCTCAGCTCAGTATTCACATTATGGGTGGAATTTATGGAGATTATATAAAAGGTACAGCATATTCTCTTAATGATTTTCAGAATAGGCAAGTAAAAGAATTCATAGCAGCAAACAGGGGAAAAGCAAGTTTTCAACGTATAATTTGGATCCCACCATATCTTAAAATTCCAGATCAAAGACAGGAATTATATCTTCGAAGGATACGAAGAGAAGAGACAGACGAATCAACAGAGATAATTCAAGCTCCTCTTGAGGACTTAAAAAAAATGATTTTTCAAAAGATTGCAGCCCGTGTTAAATTGTCTAACACTAAAGTAGTGGATGAAAAATCAATATATCTTGTATATGATAAAACTGCTGAAGAAAAGGCAGATAGAATAAAATCTTTGTTATCAGAAAATAAAATAAAAACATTAGAGCTGAATTATGAGGCTCAAAATGTACTCAACGAACACTACGAGAATTTGAGTAATTGTGATGGGGTTATAATAATCTATAATGGTGTTGAAGGATGGCTTGACGCAAAATTAAATGATTTGAGGAAAGTCTGGGGATATGGCCGGGAGAAACAATTTAAGGTTAAAGCAGTAATGCTAGAAGAAGATGATTATAGTAAGATATTTAAAAGAGATATTGGCGACGTTATAAAAATTATATATCAGGACAAACTTTTAGATAAATCTTTGAGTCCTATTTTTAATGAATTAAATACCAATGAGTCAAGCTCAGATTGACATAAAAACAGAACAAGAAACCTCTGTGAAAGGTGTCTATAATCCATTTCCTGGATTAAGGCCTTTTTCGATTGGGGATAATTACTTGTTTTTTGGCAGGGAAGGACAGAGTGCTGAAGTTATCAGGAATCTGACAAGATATAGATTTGCTGCAGTAACTGGTGCTTCAGGCGAAGGTAAATCTTCCCTTGTGTATTGTGGCGTAATATCTGGGTTGCATGGAGGATTTATTAAAGAGGCCGGTGCTAATTGGAAAATAGTACATTTTAGGCCTGGCAGTAGCCCTATTTCAAACATGGCTGAGTCCATTTATAAGGCATTTAACAGGAAGGACGATAATGACTATAGGAGTGCAGCAAAACCTGTTATTTTATCATTGCTTAAACGGAGTACACTTGGTTTAATTGAAGTAGTAAAACAATTAAAACTCAGGGAGGGACAAAATTTATTATTGATTGTCGATCAATTTGAGGAATTATTCAGGTTCAGGGAGGTTACGCGTAACTTCGATGTGATTAATGAGACCGAGACATTTATCAAGTTGTTGACCGAGGCTGTCTCTCAAACCGAACTTCCCATCTATGTTATTGTAACAATGCGCTCGGATTTTTTGGGCGAATGTTCTCAATTCCCGGATCTTGCAAGAAGGATTAATCAAAGTAATTATTTGATCCCAAGGATGTCTAGGGAAGATTATCGAAAAGTAATAACAGGTCCTGTTTCTGTAGCGGGATATAAAATAGAAGAGCAGTTAATATATGAATTGTTGAATAACGTGACGGATGAAATAGATTCGTTATCAGTAATTCAGCATGCATTAATGAGAACCTATCAACATTGGACTAAATATGGCAATAAAGATGCTGCAATATCCTATGTTGATTATGAAACTGTTGGAAGAATTGATAGGGCGATATCGATTCATGCTGATGAAGCATACAATGAGTTAACAGACGATGGGAAAAGAATATGTAGGAGTATGTTTACTACCCTTACAGAGAGGGGAGAAGATAACCGGGGAATCAGGCATCCCGCAAAAGTATCTTTAATAGCAGAAGTAGCACAAGCTTCTGTTAGAGATACAATAGAAGTAATTGATAAGTTTAGAATGGAGGGTAGGGCATTTTTAACTCCTGCAATAGAAGTAGAACTTACTCCAAATACGGTTATTGATATTTCCCATGAAAGCATCATGCGAAATTGGGATAAACTCAAATTATGGATTAACGAGGAACAAGAATCTGTTAGGATGTATCTTCGTTTATCGGAAGCAGCTGAGTTATATCAATTAGGAAAGTCTGGCTTATGGAGGCCTCCGGATCTATTGCTTGCCCAGAATTGGAGACAGAAATATAAACCAAATCTTGCCTGGGCAAAACGCTACAATCCTGCCTTTGAAAGAACTATGGTTTTTCTTGAGACCAGCGAGAAAAAATATGAATCTGAGGAAAGGACAAAAATCCGCTTACAAAAGCGGACCCTTATTAGGACCCGGAGATTCGCCGCAGTACTTGGGGTAGCATCATTTATTTTTCTTGGACTTGTATTTTATGCAAATTTTCAACGTTTAGATGCAACAAAACAAAGAGAGATTGCAGAAGAAGCAAGACAAGAGGCTGATAAGCAAAGAGAAATTGCGCAACAGAATGCACTTAGGGCACAAGAACTTCAATTAATAGCAGAATCATTTGCAGAAGAAGAATCAGAGAAACGAAAGATAGCAGATGCTATTTCAGAAAAATCTGTTGTTGAAAAGGAACTTGCTATACAAGGTGCAAATATTGCAAAACAGGAATCTGAACAAGCTATTGATCAAGCTGCAAAACAGGTTGAGCAAGTTGAGCAAACATTGGAAAAAACAAAAGATCAAGTTTCAGAGGCGGAACGGGAGAAAGAACGTGAATATAACCAAAGGATGGTTGGAATTGCAAATACAATGGCAATTCAGTCCAGGCAAATCAATCAAAATTTAAATTTAAAAGCACTTCTTGCATACCAGGCATATAAAATAAATAAAAAATTTGATGGCAAAGAATTTAATACAGATATTTATTATGGGATGATGAGTGCATTAAAAGCCTCAGAAGAAGAGTCTTTTATGAGCTTTAAAGAACATGTAGGTGCAGTTAGGGCCATCACTTTCAGCCCTAATTCATCAGATGTTTTCTATTCAACCGGGAATGATGGAAAAATAATTAGTTGGAATATTTCAAATCCCAAATCAAAATCTATTATTGTAGATGACAATCAGTTGTATAGAAGCGCAGTAGTTAGTAATGATGGGAAATGGTTAGGTGTAAGTGCTGGGACAAAAATATACCTGTTTGATTTAACTAACATCAACGCATCTCCAAAAGAACTTTCTGGACATACAGGCCAGGTTTGGTCGCTGGCATTTGCTCCAAATAATCAATTATTATTTAGTACCGGAGCTGATAAATCGATTATTAGTTGGGACCTATCAACATTAAAAGGCAAGATCATCGTAGAAAATGATCTTAGGATATTGTCAATCTGTACCAGGCCAACAAGTAGTTCATATGTTGTTGGAAGTACGGAGGATGGTAAAATTGTCCTGTGGAGTCTGTCCGATGGCGCTCCAAGTACACTTTATGAACAGCCAGGTAATTCTATATATACTTTGAAATTCAATAAAAGTGGTAGGTATTTGGCGTTTGGCGACAAAACAGGAGATGTAAAACTTATTAATCCGTTCTCGGGAAATGTGATAAGAACTTTAAAAGGACATAAATCAAGGGTTGAAGATGTAGATTTTTCTCCGAATGGACAATTTTTAGCGTCATCAAGTCGCGATGGAACAATTCTTTTATGGAATCTTTCCGATGATAATGATCCAGCTATAGTCCTAACAGGTCACGATTCATGGGTGTTTTCGGTTGAATTTAGCCCGAATAGTAAATATTTAGTGTCATCAAGCCGTGATGGTAACAACGTATATGTTTGGCCAACTTCTATCTCTGTAATGGCAGAGAAAATGTGTAAACACATTGAGAGAAACTTTTCTCAAAATGAATGGAATACGTATGTTGGTGATGATATTCCGTATGAAAAAACATGTAATTAATTAAGCTTTAATGATTAGGGTATTATTTACAATAATATTAGTTTTTTTTTGTGTTGAGAACTTTGCACAAAATGATTGCTCCGATAATCTAAGAAGGGCAAGACAAAATTTTGAGGATGGAATTATTGAAGATATCCCCAGTTTACTTGTCCCTTGTCTTAATGAAGGATTTTCCAGGGAAGAAAAAATTAGTGCGTATAAAATATTGATATTAACATATCTATTTGATGATAACCAGGCAGATGCTGAAATAGCAATTTTAAATTTTTTCAAAGAATTTCCTAATTACGAGGTCAGGACTGATGATCCTGCCGAATTTATCTATCTATTTGAGTCTTACAAAGCAGTACCAATATATTCATTTTATGGTGGATTAGGGGCGAATCAGTCAGTAATTCACATTAGAAAAGTATATTCAGCTTCACCAACACCCGGTTCAACAGGGATTAAACTTGGGAAGACAGGCTTTTCTTTTATGGCGGGTGCCTCCTATAGTTTAAGTAAGTATGTTAAAAATTTGAACGCAAATATTCGTTTTGAACTATCTCAAAGCAATTTTGAATTCGAAGAATCTATTGAGAATACTGCTTTGATAAATTTTGCAGAAAAACAGACAAGAATAAATATACCCCTTTTTGCAAGTTACGATTTAAGTGACCTTGTTCCAGAATTATCTGTTTCACCCGAGTTCTATCTGGGGGCAAATTTCGAATTTATTACATCTGCAAAAGGAACTCCAACCAAGAGTGACTACTCAGGTACATCTTATACTGGTTCAGAGGAATCAATATTATCTCATAGAAGATCTTTTGAACCGAGTCTTCTTGTTGGAGTTAATTATTCATATCCAATTTCTAAAGGGACTGTTTTTTTAGATGTTCATTCGAAAATTGGATTTGCTTATCAGAGTAAGAATAGGTTAACGTATAATGACTTTTTATGGTCAGATAACTATTATATTGATGATAACTTTCTTTTACACAATGTATTCATTAATATCGGATACAGATACACATTTTATAAACCAGCAAAAATCAGATAGATGAATTATAGAAATATCATATTTGCGGTTTTTGTTGTTATTAGTTTTATAACGGGATGTGTTGATGAAGGAACACAATCAGATATTGCATTTGTTAAATATTTTGGAGAAGGTAAAAACGATATTGGAGTAGATATTTGTGAGTATAATAATAATATTTGTGTCTTATCGAATTTTCAGGTTACAGATACAAGCAGGGCAAGTACTTGTTTATATTTTTTAAACAAGCAAGGAGAGTTTATTAATAAACCTTTTATCCTCGATGATTTGGATGAAGATGAGTACGGGCAAAAACTTCTTTGTGATGAAGCGAATAATTTATACATAGTTTCAAGTGTAATGGATGATGGGTATAATGAAAGGATACTTATTAGAAAGTTAAAAAATAATTCAATCGAGTGGAGCAATTATTACGGAGAATATCTTAATAGCGTTAGTGCTTCTGATGCTATTATTTTAGGGAATGAGATTGTTGTACTGGGAAATACTACAAGCACTGGAGATTTAACAGACACCTATTTTTTGAAAATTAATTTGGATGGGGAACTTGTTTCTCAATACGTTAATGGAGGAAGTTATGCAGATGATATAGCTTCTAATATTATTGAAGTAGACGATTCATACTATTTTATTGGTTATTCAGAGAGTTATAATGTTACATCCAGTAGAGAACGATCTATATGGCTTGTTAATCTCAAGGGTACAGGTAAACAGACAGGTTATAAATCGTATGGTTCTGAGAAAATTAATGAAGGATTATGTCTGAAAAAGTATGATAATACGATAATCTTTGCAGCAAACGAAAAAAATTCAGATGATGAAGTTAGCGGTTTGAAGATTTATGGAGTTGATCTGGATAATTTTTTGAGTGTTGAATGGGAAACCGATTTTGTAGATACAAGAAACATTGTACCTGTTGATATTGTTTTTCAGAATAAAGGATTTGCAGTAATATCAAACAGGTTTCCTAAAGGCCAGAAAAATGGTAATATTTGTATATTATATTATGATTTTGATGGTGACTTTTTAGCAAAAAAAGAATTGGGTGCAAATAACAGTTCAAATGCATCTCTATTACAAGTAAATAATTCATTAGTAATTGATGGAGAACTATATCTTGTAGGCTATAATGAAAATGAGAGTAGCGATGTCGCACTATTAAAATTGAATTCAAGTGAATAATAAATACAAAAATAATAATTTCTGGCCATTTGCATATTTACGAGGGTTAGCAAATAAGATATTATATCTTGGAGTCACTATAGTCCTTTTATTGACTTCTAATTCAGTGTTTGCTCAACAAGCAGTTATCACTGGAGAGACTGCTATTTGTTATGGAGAGGTTGTGGAAATTAATTTATCCCTGGCGGGGACCGCTCCATGGAGTGTAACAATCCAGGTTAATAATTCAGAAGGTGATTTTACAAATATCTATAATAATATTTATGAGCAAGATACAATTTTAGAATTCGACAAAACAGGAGAGTTCTATTTGATTGCGGCTTCTGATAATGATGGGCCAATAACGTATTCTACAGATACTATAAAAACGAGTCTCATTGCACCATTAACGGAAGCAATAATATCTGGCAATAGATCAATTTGTGAAGAAAGTTCGTACAATGCAAGGATAGATCTTAACGGTAACGCCCCATGGAAGATAACATACAGTTATAATGGAGGAACTGCCGTAACAGTTTCTAAGATTCAATCTTCACCCTATTATTTAAATATTTCTCAGGAAGGAACATATTCACTTCTTACTGTTAGTGATCAAAACTGTACGGGTACAGCTGTTGGAACATTTACATTATCGCATTATGATAAATCAACTGCATACTTAGTGGGAGGAGATGAGAAATGTGCAGAAGAATCAACGCCGTTGAGTGTAATATTTACTGGTTCTGCTCCTTATGATATGGAATATATGATTGATGATGAATCTGCTGGGACGATAGAAGGAATTAATACAACACCTTTTTCTTTCCATGTTACAGAGCCTGGAGAATATGAAATATTAGAATTTACAGATAATAATGGTTGTATTGGAACGTCCAGCGGTTCAGCAACAGTATCGAATTATCCTGATGTTGAAATTCAGTTTGTTGGGCTGAGCTCAACATATGCAATAAACTCTAATCCTGTTCAACTAGTGGCAAGTCCTTCAGGAGGAGAATTTAAAGGAGATGGTGTTGTAACGAGTACTTCAATATTTTATCCTGAATTGGCAGTTGAATATGGCGAAACGCCATACGAAATAATTTACAGCTATGAAAATCCTACTACGGGTTGTTTTTATTCAGATACAGCTGAGGTTACAATAATTGATTCGATTGCGAATATATTTTTTCCTGATGATAGGGATGTGTTTTGTTCGAATGAAGATCCTTTTATTATAACAGGGGCTAATATTTATGAGCAGGTAGGTACTTTTTCAATATCAGGAGGTGTTGGGTTAACAAACCATGGAGACAACAGTGCTACTATCAATCCCCAGGTCCTTGGAGTTGGCGATTATACAATTACGTATACCTATTGGAGCGGAAGTTCTTATGACGCTTTGGAAAGAATTATAAGTATAGAATATGTGGATGAGGTCTTTTTTATACTTAATACAACAGAATTTTGTGGAAATGATTCACGAATTGTATTAAATGGAAGTGAACTGGACGGTGTGTTTTCTGGTACAGGTGTCGAATCAGATACTACAGACGCAATTAATTTCTATTTTAATCCCAAAAAAGCTAGTGTTGGGACTAATGATCTTACATTTAGTTATGAAGCGCCAAGTGGATGTATTAGTAAAGCCATAGAAACGGTTGTTGTTAATGATATACCGCATATTTATTTCACAACACAGGATACATGTGTAAATGAAAATTCCCCATTAGCAATTAGGTTTATTAACCAAACCGAGTCGGAAGATGAAATAACTGCTTGGTTATGGAATTTTAATGATTTTGGAAGTTCTCAGAATACCAGTACTATAGAAAATCCTTCTCATACGTACGAAACAGCAGATGATTATACTGTATCTCTTACTGCAACTACTAGTGAAAATTGTGTGGCTACTGCTACAAAAGATATTGAATTTGGGAAAAGCCCTCTTTCAAGTTTTACTTTTTCCTCTGAGTGTTTAGATCCAGATACTTCAATTCTTTTTGTGCAAACAGTTACCAGTAATTACGATATAGTTGAATATGAGTGGATTTTTTCTGATGATGTAGGGACAGAATATTTTTATGGAGATAGTATATACTATAAATTCAGTCTTCTTGATGAATACCTGGTGAAATTGATAGCAAAAACTACGCAAGGATGTGTAGATACTGTTGAGGATAATATTCAGCTCAAACCTACTTTTAAAATTGCTGATGGCCCTTATTTCCAGGACTTTGAAGTGACTAATACATATTGGGAAAATGAATTTAGCAAAGCTTTAAATAATAACAGTTGGTTATTTGGCTCAACAGAAGAAAGCCTTAGTAAGACAACAAACAATAAAGCATGGTACACACAACTTGAATATACGGGAGAAGAATCCTCTTGGATAAAAAGTCCATGTTTTAATTTTGAAGATATAGAGAAACCTTTTGTTAAGTTTGATATTTGGAGGGATTTTGAGGAAGTTCGTGACGGCGCAAACCTGCAATATACAACGGATAATGGAAAAACATGGAATCTAGTTGGTACTGTCGATGATGGTCTTAATTGGTACAATTCATATCAGATAAACGGTAACCCTGGCGGACATGATGAAGGCTGGACTAATATTAAGGATACTAAGTGGGTAGAAGTAAGACATCGATTGGACGAATTAGCTGGAAAAACCAATATTCAGTTTAGAATTGTATATGGTTCTGATGGTACTAATAACGAGAATGGTGGTGTAAGCTTTGATAATATTTGGTTTCAGGAACGAAATCATGTGGTTCTTTTAGAGCATTTTACCAACACAAATGATGATCTTAGTTTAACAGAAGACAATCTCATAAATACACTTAGATTAGAGAATATTAACGATCTGATAGATATTCAATATCACACAGATTTTCCGGGGAGCGATCCTTTTAATTTAATAAACCCACTTGAAGTAAATGCCCGTCTTCTATATTATGGCTCTTCAACAGTGCCATTGTCTTTGTTGGATGGGACTGATATTTATGAATACGGGACAAGTGATATCTCAAGCAATGATATTATTGTAAAATCACTTGAAGAATCAAACTTTGAATTAGAATTAAATACAGTTGTTGAGGATAATACCCTTGGCGTTGATTATTCGGTAAAATCGTTAGAATCAACAAATGACAGGGATTTATATCTATACATTGTAATTCTTGAAGATTCTGTTGAACTGGAAGTAGATGGGGAGAATATCATTTTTATGAATACATTCAGGAAGTTTTTGCCAGATGCAGGAGGTATTTTATTACAATCTGACTGGGATGAAGATGAAGAATATTCAGATAGCTATACCTGGGATGTTGACAATGTTGAGAATGTAGACAATATGAAAGTTGCTTTGTTCTTGCAGGATGAAGATGATAATAGTGTTTTACAGGCAGTGATTAATAAAAAATTAGAGCCAACAGTAGGAATTGGGAACCATAAGAGTGCTAAACTAAACAAAGTTAGTGCCTATCCAAATCCGTTTAAAAATAGTCTTCTAATAGCTAGAAATGGAATAAGTGGTGAATTAAAGATGGAATTAATATCTATCTCTGGTAATGTACTTCATTCCTCTATCCTAGAAGAAACTGAATCAACGCTACAGTTTGGTTATGAAATTCCTTCTGGATTATATTTTTTGAGGGTTACAGAATTAGAAACTGGTTACTCAGAATCAATAAGATTAATTAAATATTAATTTTTATTATTCTTTTTCTCTTCAATTGCTTCTAATTTTTTGAATGATTGAAGAAGTCCTTTTATTACTGCAGAACTGAATCCTTGATGTTCCATTTCATTCAGGCCTGAGATAGTTATTCCCTGGGGGGTAGTAACTTTATCAATTTCTTTTTCCGGATGATTTTCACTTTCCAGGATTAGTTGCGTAGCACCTTTAATGGTCTGAGCTGTAATAAATTGTGACAATTCTGAATTAAAACCGATTTCAATACCACCCTGAGACATTGCTCTCATAAAACGTAATGCAAAGGCAACTCCACAAGCACCTATTACTGTAGCAGCACCCATAAGTTCTTCATTAATTATTACCGTTTTTCCGAGATGGTCAAATATGTTGCAAACAATGTCTAATTTTTTATCATGTCCGTTTCCTGAAGCAATACAGGTCATGGATTCTCTTATTGCAATTGCGGTGTTTGGCATTGCTCTGTATACAGGAATATTAGGTACTATTTTGTTTATTTCCCTGATAGAAATCCCTGTAACAACAGATACTAATATATGTTTTTTATCAGATAATGCAGATGATATTTCAGATACAAGGTTAAGTACCTGGTATGGTTTTACTGCAAGAATAATGATATTAGAGGATTTAACGGCAGCTATATTATCATTTGTAACATGTGCCCCTTTTTTTGTAAGATATTCAATTAAATGTATTTTTCTTCTTGTTACAGTTATGTTCTTACCTTCAGTGTAATCAGAACTAATTAGTCCTTCTGCAATTGCGGATCCAAGGTTTCCTCCGCCTAAAATAGCTATTTTATTATTGTTCATTTAATATGATTTTTGTCATGGTTTTCAAAGATAGGGATTATCCATTAATCATAAAAAAGCCGGAGAAAAATAACTCCGGCTGAAAGTTTATTTATTTAGGTTTTATCCTCTTACAGCTTTAATTCCTGGTAATTCTTTACCTTCAAGGAATTCTAAAGAAGCTCCACCTCCTGTTGAAATGTGGCTCATTTTATCTGCTAATCCACTTTGATTAACGGCAGCTACAGAATCTCCGCCTCCAATAATAGAAACGGCAGAAGAATCAGCAACAGCTTGGCATACACCAAATGTTCCTTTTGCAAAATTTGGCATTTCAAAACATCCCATTGGACCATTCCATACAACTGTTTTTGCACTTGCTATTTCAGCAGCATAAGCTTTTACTGTTTCAGGTCCTATATCTAATGCTAGTTTTCCTTCAGGAATATCTACACCTACAGTCTCAATAGTAGCATCGTTATCGAATTTATCAGCAGCCAAGTTATCAATAGGAAGCATGAATTTAACACCTTTTGCTTTAGCATCCGCTAAAATTTGTTTTGCAGTGTCAATTAATTCTTCTTCTAATAAAGAGTTGCCAATTGAATGACCTTGAGCTTTGTAGAATGTATAAGCCATTCCACCGCCAATTAAGATAGTGTCAACTTTTTCAATAAAAGTTTTTAAAACTTCAAGTTTGCCTGAAACTTTAGCGCCACCAACGATCGCAACAAAAGGTTTTTCAGGATTAGCTACAGTATCTCCTAAGAATTTAATTTCTTTTTCAAGTAGAAATCCAGCCATTTTGTCTTCAACAAATTGAGCTATTACAGCAGTTGATGCATGCGAACGGTGAGCTGTACCAAATGCATCATTTACATAAACGTCGCAACCTTCAGCTAATTTCTTAGCAAATTCTGGCATTCCTTCTTTATCTTTATTTTCTTGTTTGTAGAAACGAAGGTTTTCTAAAAGTAGGATTTCACCAGGTTTAAGAGCAGCTTTTGCTTCTAAAACTTTCTCGCCGATACAATCATCAACAAATTTTACATCAACACCAGATAATTTTGAAAGTGTAGAAACTACATGCTTTAATGAGAATTTTTCTTCTGGTCCTTCTTTCGGACGGCCAAGGTGAGACATTAATACTGCTGAACCACCATCATCTAAAATCTTTTTGATAGTTGGCAAAGCACCACGAATTCTTGTGTCATCTGTTACTTCTAACGTTTCTTTGTCCAAAGGCACGTTAAAATCTACTCTAACGATTGCTTTTTTACCTGAAAAATTATAATTCTCAATTGTTTGCATTGTTAATTTATTTGATTGTTTAACTTAAGCCTCAAAGGTAAAAAAAGTATTTTATATACATTTGTAGCTTTATATTGATAAATAAGAAATATTATATTTTTTTTCATGCGCTTTGCAGAAGTAATCGGACAGAATGAAATAAAAAAGAAACTTGTTCAAATGGTTTCAGAGAACAGGATTAGTCATGCACAATTGTTTGTCGGACAAGAAGGTTCTGGTAATCTTGCATTGGCAATTGCTTTTGCCCAGTATGTTTTATGTGTTAATAAATCAGGTGAAGATTCATGTGGGAAATGCCCTTCGTGTACTAAAATTGCAAAATTAGAACATCCGGATCTTCATTTTGTTTATCCAGTAGCGAGTAGTTCCATTACAAAACCTGTGAGTGATGATTTTATAAAAGAGTGGAGAGGGACGATAATTGAAAATTCTTACTTAAATGCCAATCAGTGGTATGAATCAATTAATATTGAGAACAAACAAGGGCAGATAGGAGAGAGGGAGTCTCATGAGATTATTAGAAAACTTAGTCTTAAGAGCTATGAGTCGGAGTATAAAATAATGATTATATGGATGCCGGAAAAAATGAATTTGACAGCATCAAACAAGTTGCTTAAACTTATCGAAGAGCCTCCTGAAAAGACATTATTTTTACTTGTTACTGAAGATACTGGAAATATTTTGCAAACAATTCTTTCTAGGACTCAGATAATAAAAATACCAAAAATAGAAAATGAGGATCTAAAAATGTATTTGCATAATACACTTGATATTTCTGAAAATGAAATTGATAGTATAATACGTGTAGCAAATGGAAATTATCTCGAAGCTCAGAATCTTTTAAATCATTCTAAAAGCAGAGAGTATAATTTTAATAAGTTTGTTGAAATAATGAGGCTATGTTATAGTCGAAAGCTAATAGAAATTTTTTCCTGGGTTGATGAGTTGTCAGGTCTTGGTAGAGAGAAGCAGAAAAGTTTTTTTGCTTACGCATTGCGAATGATAAGGGAAAATTTTATGTTAAATTTAAAAGTGAATGATATTGTTAGACTATCCGATATTGAATATGGCTGGGCAGAGAAATTTTGTCCATTCATAAATCAAAATAATGCCTTTCAGATTGCATCTGAAATAACACAAGCTCAGGCAGATATTGAGAGAAATGCATACGGAAAAATTACATTGCTCGATATGGCTTTAAAGATTGTAAAGCTTATTAGATAGAATTCATATCTTTACTTATTTAAATCAAATAAAAATAACGTACGCGAATTTTATAATTACAAGGTGAATAATAAAGATATTTTTATTTATCTTATTTAAGTTTTTTGGAAATTAACAATTTGAATAGAATATGGGTTGCGCAGGATGCACATTTAATAATACAAAATTATCATCATACGATTGGTTAGAAAATTTACCAGATACTTCAGAAGAGATAGATCTTATAGAGGTACAATTTAAAAATACCAGGAAAGAATTTTTTAGAAATGAAGCTGGGATATATTTAAAACGTGGTGATATTATTGCTGTAGAATCATCTCCGGGACACGATATAGGAACAGTTACTTTAACAGGAAGGCTTGCCTTACTCCAGTTAAAGAAAAAGGGGTTGGATAAAAAGAATATTGAGTTTCCTAAAGTATATCGAAAGGCAAGGGAAAGCGATATCGAGAAATTGGAGAATTCAAGAAGTAAAGAAACGCAGACAATGATCCGGGCGAGGCAGATAGCAAAAAATCTTGGCCTTGAGATGAAAGTAGGAGATGTTGAATATCAAGGAGACGGTACAAAAGCAATTTTTTACTACATAGCAGAAGACAGGGTTGACTTTCGCGAATTAATTAAACATTATGCGAGAGAATTCAGCATTCGTGTTGAGATGAAACAAATTGGTGCCCGGCAAGAAGCTGGAATGATCGGCGGAATAGGTTCTTGTGGCAGGGAATTATGTTGTTCTTCATGGCGGACAAATTTCACTTCGGTTAGTACAAATGCTGCTCGATACCAGGAATTACCTGTAAATGCACAAAAATTGGCAGGACAATGTGGTAAATTAAAATGTTGTCTTATGTACGAACTCGATACTTACCTGGATGCACGTGCAGAATTTCCGAAAGAATTACTGGAATTGGAAACAAGAAAAGGTATAGCACATCACTTCAAAACAGACATTTTTAAGAGAATTCTTTGGTATTCGTATAGTAAAGAAGGTCCAATTGACTTAACTCCGGTTCCCCTGGATAGAGTGAAAGAAATTATTATGAAAAACAAAAAAGGGGAAGTTGTTGAAGAATTAGTGGATGCAAAGATAGAAACTACAAAAGCAATAGATAGCATGACTATTGGTCAGGTCGATGATATAAACCGGTTTGACAATAAAACATTGAATAAGAAAAGGAAACCAAGAAATAAAAGAAAAAATTTTAAAGGAAAGAAAAAGCCTCAAGCTTGATAATACTCAAAATTAATTTGCAGATTTTGAAAATCTTGCGCATCTTAGCTGAAACTTTTTTACGGGGAAAAAGTATTAGTAAAACCTACTCTTCCCGAAAACCCTTTTAGTTCTTTTTTGAATGATAAGCCACAAGCCTTGTTAGTTCTGGGATGTGGTAAGGGGTAGTTGTTTGAAGGAAATATTGAGTATTAATCAAAATAATTAAGATAAATGTATAAAACAATATCAGCCGAAGAGGCCGTAAAAGTAATTAAGACCGGAGACAGGGTACATTTAAGTAGTGTTGCAGTTACTCCTCATTGCCTTATCAAACCTATGGTTGAGAGAGGACGAAATAAAGAATTTTCAAATGTAAAAGTTCAACACATTCATATTGAGAACAAAGTGGATTTTGCAGATCCTGAGTTTGAAGGAATATTTGTTTCTGAACAATTTTTTGTTGGTGCAAACTTACGTAAGCAAACACAAGCAGGTTATGCAGATTATATTCCTGTTTTTTTAAGTGAGACGCAAAAACTTATCCGTGAGGGTTATCTAAAAGTAAATGTTGTTATGGTTTTGGTATCAAAACCAGACAAGCATGGCTACGTTTCACTTGGTACTTCTGTTGATGCTACTTTAGCGGCAATTCAAAATGCTGATACTGTTATCGCAGCTATAAATCCAAATGTGCCGCGTGCTTGGGGAGACGCAATGATTCATGTAAGCGAAATAGACATGTTTGTTGAAGATGATTCTCCACTGTATGTACATGATCCTGCTCCATTAACTGAAATGGATAAAGCAATTGGTAAAAATGTTGCAGAGCTAATTGAAGACGGTGCTTGTTTACAAATGGGGATTGGTGGTATCCCTAATGCAGTTTTAGCTCAGTTAGGAAACCATAAAGATTTAGGTGTTCATACAGAAATGTTTGCTGATGGTATTCTTCCATTAGTTGAAAAAGGTATTGTTACCGGAAAACATAAAGCTCTTGATCGTGGAAAGATGGTTGCTTCTTTCTTGATGGGATCCCAGGCTTTATATGATTTTGTTGATGACAACCCTCGTGTAGCAATGATGGATGTAAGGCACACAAATAGTGTTAGCATCATTCGTAAATTTGATAAAATGACTGCAATTAACTCAGCTTTGGCAGTTGATATTACTGGTCAGGTTTGTGCTGATTCTATCGGAACAAAACATTATTCAGGAGTTGGTGGACAGATCGATTTTATTCGTGGGGCTGGTTATTCAAAAGGGGGTAAGCCTATTATTGCTCTTCCTTCTGTTACCGGGAAAGGTGTGTCAAAAATATCTCCTACTTTACTTGAAGGTTCTGGTGTAGTAACAACACGTGCAAATATGCATTGGGTAGTTACAGAGTATGGAGCTGTTAACCTTTATGGGAAAACATTGCAAGATCGTGCAAAATTATTAATTTCCATTGCTCACCCTGATCACAGGGAATCTCTTGATAAGTCTGCTTTTGAGCGTTATGGTTCGCATTATCATTTTGTAGGATAATAATTATTATTTACAAAGAAAATATAGAATAAAATCCTCAGGTAAAACCTGAGGATTTTTTTATTGTTCGCTGGTATCCCACCCCTGGGCTTTTATCTCTACAGCTTGTTCAGCTTCAGTAATTAAATAACAGCCTTCTTTTTCGCTTGTAATATGTCCGATTACAGAAATTCCGGGGACACTATTTATACGTTCATAAGACGTTACCGGAACAGTAAAGAGCATTTCATAATCTTCTCCTCCGTTTAGGGCTGCTACCAGTGGCTCAATATTCATCTCTTTCGCTGTATCAGCAGTTTCTGTGTCAACAGGTATTTTTTCCTGGTAAATTCTGCAACCGCACTGGCTACTTTTACAAATCTGTAGAATATCTGATGATAATCCATCAGAGAGATCGATCATTGAAGTTGGGATAATATTTTTTTCGTCAAGGAATTCTATGATATCCTTTCTTGCTTCCGGTTTAAGTTGTCTTTCCAGGATGTATGAGTAGTTACTCAAGTCCGGTTGTTGTTCAGGGTTATTCTCAAAAACATATCGTTCTCTTTCAAGTATCTGGATTCCCATATAGGCTGCACCCAGATTTCCTGACACACATATTAAATCATTTTTTTGTGCTCCGCTACGATAAACTAATTTGTCTTCGTCTCCTTCTCCAATAGCTGTTATTGAGATAGTAAGACCCGTTAATGAACTTGATGTGTCGCCTCCAACTAAATCAACATTATATTTTTCGCAGGCTAATTTTATTCCATCATACAGGGCTTCTACAGCTTCTTTGGAGAATTTGTTGGAAATTGCTAATGAAACAACAATTTGTTTAGGTATTGCATTCATCGCATAAATATCAGAGAAATTAATGACTGCAGCTTTATACCCAAGATGCTTTATGGGAGTATAAATCAGGTTGAAATGAATTCCTTCAGTAAGTAAATCTGTTGTTATAACAACTTTTTTATCTTCGTAATTAAGAATCGCTGCATCATCACCAATTCCAGTTTCTGAACTTTCATTTTTTAGCTTGATGTCTTTTGTTAATTCATCAATTAATTTAAATTCACCAATCTCTGAAATACTATGTATCTCCTGCTTTTTATCTGTCATTTTATAAACTTTTACTCGTCTTCAATTGTTACAAAGATTCATAAGTTTGCGATAGATTTTGTATCTTTGTTGTTATTTAGATTAAATCTAAATAATGTATTGAAACCTGATTGGATATGGAGAAAGAACAAGATAAGATATTAGGAGAAGTAACGCAGGGAGAATATAAGTACGGCTTTACTACAGACGTTGAGATAGATGCAATCCCCAAAGGATTAAGTGAAGATGTTGTGCGCATGATTTCATCAAAAAAAAATGAGCCTGAATGGATGCTGGAATTTAGATTAAAAGCTTACAAACATTGGGAAACTCTTAAAATGCCTGATTGGCCTCATTTAAATATTCCGGAAATCGATTACCAGGATGTTATATATTATGCAGCTCCTAAAAAGAAAAAAGAATTAAGCTCATTGGATGAAGTAGATCCAGAGTTATTAGATACTTTTAGCAGGCTGGGTATTCCTTTAGACGAACAAAAACGTTTAACAGGCGTTGCGGTTGATGCTGTAATGGACTCCATTTCTGTTAAAACTACTTTCCAGGATACATTAGCTGAACTGGGCATAATATTCTGTTCCTTTAGTGAAGCTGTTCAGAAGCATCCTGACTTGGTAAAAAAATATATGGGATCGGTAGTACCGTTTACAGATAATTTTTTTGCATCATTAAATTCAGCTGTGTTTAGTGATGGTTCTTTCTGTTATATTCCGAAAGGAGTTAGATGTCCGATGGAATTATCAACTTACTTTCGAATCAATGCAGCAAACACGGGGCAGTTTGAAAGAACACTGATTGTTGCTGATGACGATAGTTACGTTAGTTATCTGGAAGGATGTACAGCTCCAATGCGTGATGAAAACCAACTTCATGCTGCAATAGTAGAAATTGTAGCAATGGAGAATGCAGAAGTTAAGTACTCTACCGTACAAAACTGGTATCCGGGTGATAAAAACGGTAAGGGTGGAGTATATAATTTTGTAACGAAACGAGGAATCTGTAAAGGGGATAATTCCAAAATATCCTGGACCCAGGTTGAGACAGGATCTGCCATTACGTGGAAATACCCTAGTTGTATCCTTAGAGGAAATAATTCTATCGGGGAATTTTATTCAGTAGCTGTAACAAATAATTATCAGCAGGCAGATACTGGAACAAAAATGCTTCATGTAGGGAAAAATACCAGAAGTACAATTATCTCAAAAGGTATCTCAGCAGGGAAAAGCGAGAATAGTTATCGGGGATTGGTTAAGGTTACCAAAAATGCGGAAAATGCAAGAAACTTTACGCAATGCGACTCTTTGCTCTTAGGTGATACTTGCGGAGCTCATACATTCCCTTATATTGAAACGGATAACAGCACAGCTGTTGTTGAACACGAGGCTACTACTTCAAAGATTGGCGAAGACCAGATTTTTTACTGTAATCAAAGAGGGATTGATACAGAGACAGCAGTTGGCTTAATTGTTAACGGATATGCAAAAGAAGTGCTTAACAAATTGCCCATGGAATTTGCTGTTGAAGCTCAAAAATTATTACAGATAAGTCTGGAAGGAAGTGTTGGATAACAGGCCAGCTCTCAGAGGATGATTTTAATATAGAACAATAAAGATTTAATATATGCTTACAATAAAGAACTTACATGCATCAATAGAGGGGAAAGAAATATTAAAAGGAATTAATCTCGAAGTAAAACCAGGAGAAGTTCATGCTATAATGGGACCTAATGGTTCTGGGAAAAGTACATTGGCATCAGCACTTTCAGGAAGGGAATATGCAGTAGTAACCGATGGCGAAGTAACTTTTATGGGCAAGGATTTGTTAGAGTTATCTCCCGAAGATCGTTCCAGAGAAGGTATATTTTTAGGATTTCAATATCCGGTTGAAATTCCGGGTGTCAGCATGGTTAATTTCCTAAAGACTGCTGTTAATGAACATAGAAAATATAAAAACTTAGCTCCGCTTAGTGCTGCTGAATTTTTGAAATTGATGCGAGAGAAAAAAGCTTTGGTTGAAATTGATTCTCAGCTTACCAATCGCTCGGTAAATGAAGGATTCTCTGGAGGAGAAAAGAAAAAGAATGAGATTTTCCAAATGGCTATGCTTGAACCTAAACTGTCAATTCTTGACGAGACAGATTCCGGTCTTGATATTGATGCCTTAAGAATTGTAGCAAATGGTGTTGTTAAATTGAAATCTAGTGATACCGCTACAATTGTTATAACTCACTATCAAAGATTACTGGATTATATTGTCCCTGATTTTGTTCATGTTCTTTATAAAGGGAAAATTGTTAAATCAGGAAATAAAGATCTAGCCTTAGAATTAGAAGAAAAAGGTTATGATTGGATTAAAAAGGAATTGGTTGAGGAATAAAGATTAGTATTATGGCGTCAGAAATTAGTAAAGAGAATTTAACAGCATATTTTAATCAGCTTTATAATGATTTTAGCGGGCAGATTATAGGTAACTCCTCGCCAATAGTTAATAACAGACGAGAAGCAGCTTTGGATTATTTAAACTCCAAAGGGTTACCTGCACGAAAAGATGAAAAATATAAATATACATTTTTAGAGCCTCATCTTAAAAATGGCTACAACACTATATTTGAACCACAGAATATACCATTTAACTTAAATGATATTTTCAGGTGTGATGTGCCATCGTTGGATACACACAACATCATACTTTTAAATGGATTTTATTACGAGAAGTTCAATTCAACTGTGAATATAGAGGGGATTATTTTCGGAAGTTTTCAGAAAATGGCTGAGGAACATTCAGATATTTATCAGAAACATTATGGTAAATATGCAAAAACAGAAACTGATGGATTAGTTTCTTTAAATACGCTATTCACACAAGATGGTTTGTTTCTATATGTTCCTAAAGGTGTTGTTGTAGATAAACCGATTCAGATTGTGAATTTATTGTTGTCAGAACAGGAATTAATGGTTCAACACCGCAATTTATTCGTTGTTGATGAGAATTCACAATTGGAACTAATAATTTGTGATCATACTTTATCTCCACAGAAATTTCTTACAAATTCTGTTTCGGAGATTTATATCGCAGAGAATGCTAACCTTACAATTACCCGGGTACAAAATGAACACAATGGTTCGGTACAGATCTCAAATCAATTTATTCATCAGGAAGCAAACAGTACCGTTGAGGAAAATACAATAACCCTGCATGGAGGATTGGTTCGTAACAATGTGTATGTAAAGTTGAATGGTGAAGGAGCTCATAATGATACAAACGGACTATATCTTTCTGATAGCAATCAGCATGTTGATAGCTATACATTGATAGAACATACTGTGCCGAATTGCACAAGTAATCAGCTTTTTAAAGGAATTCTTGACAATAAGGCAACTGGTGCATTTAATGGAAAGATTTATGTAGCAAAAGATGCTCAAAAGACCTCGGCATTTCAGCGAAATAATAACATTTTGCTTACCGATGAAGCAAAGATGAATACAAAACCTCAGTTAGAGATTTATGCCGACGATGTGAAATGTAGCCACGGCGCTACTGTTGGTCAGATTGATAAAGAAGCGATGTTTTATTTGCGTTCAAGAGGAATTGGGGAAAAAGAAGCCCGCTTTTTAATGTTATTTGCTTTTGCGAATGAGATTATTCGCAATATTAAAACAGAAGCATTGAGAGACAGGATTGATGAACTGGTGGATAAACGTTTGCGAGGTGAATTAAGCAGATGTAATAATTGTTTCGTTCATTGCGCAGGATAAAAATTTAACAATGAGTTTTGATGTAAACAAGATACGGGAAGACTTTCCAATTCTAAAAAAGACTGTCTACAATAAACCATTGGTATACTTTGATAATGGGGCAACAACTCAGAAACCTCAGGTTGTAATTGATACAATCAACAAGCTTCATGTTGAAGAGAATAGTAGTATACATCGTGGTGTGCATAGTTTAAGTGGTAAAATGACGCAGCACTATGAAGATGCACGTAAAACTATCCAGGAGTTTATAAATGCTAAACATCAACATGAGATTATTTTTACCAGTGGTGCTACCGGTTCAATTAATACCGTTGCTTATTCGTTTGGTGAAAGATTTATAAAAGAAGGTGATGAGGTTTTGATCACCCAGATGGAACACCATGCTAATATTGTTCCCTGGCAGCTTTTGTGTAAAAGAAAGGGAGCAACTTTAAAGTACATTCCAATAAATGATAGGGGAGAGCTGGAGCTTGATAAGATAGAACAACTCATTACAGAGAAGACCCGAATAATGTCAATGGTTTATGTTTCCAATTCGCTGGGGACAGTAAATCCTGCAAAGGAAATCATCGATATTTGTCATCAGAAAAATGTTCCTGTATTGTTGGATGCTGCCCAGGCAATTCAGCATGAGCCTATAAATGTACAGGATCTGGATTGTGATTTTCTGGTATTTGCAGGTCACAAAATTTATGGACCAACAGGCATTGGTGTGTTGTATGGGAAAGAAAAATGGCTTGATGAAATACCTCCTTACCAGGGAGGAGGAGATATGGTTGATATTGTTACCCTTGAAGAAACCACTTTTAATGAGTTACCTTTTAAATTTGAAGCAGGAACAACGAATTATATTGGAGCTATTGGTTTGGCAGAAGCAATAAAATATGTTCAGACAATAGGTCTTGAAAATATCAGGGATTATGAAGCAGAACTATTAGCATATGGTACAGAAAAACTTACTTCTATTGAAGGATTAAAAATATATGGAACAGCAAAGCATAAGGTTGCGATCCTTTCTTTTTTAATCGATAATATTCATCAATATGATACGGGCATGGTACTCGATAAACTTGGGATCGCAGTTCGTACAGGAACTCATTGTACACAGCCTGTCATGCAGCGTTTTGGGATTGAGGGAACAATCCGCGCATCATTATCATTTTATAACACAAAAGAAGAAATTGATATCCTGTTTAATGGGTTGATAACAGTGAAGGAAATGTTTGGGTAGCCTGCTCTTTTCATTAACTTTGCATTTTTATTTTTAAATCTGGTTAAATGGGAATTAACGAAGTACAGGACGAAATAATCGAAGAGTTTTCTGTTTTTGAGGATTGGATGGAAAAATACAATTACCTCATTGATATTAGCAAAGATGTACCCATGATTGATGCTAAATATAAAGTAACACAGAATCTTATCCAGGGATGTCAATCAAGAGTTTGGCTTAACGCTGAACTAGATGGGGATAAAATTGTTTTTACTGCAGATAGCGATGCTATTATTACAAAAGGTTTGGTTGCATTGTTAATCCGGGTTCTTTCAAACCGTAGTCCTGAAGAAATTCTAAATAACGAATTGTACTTTATTGATAAAATCGGATTAAAAGAAAATTTGTCGCCAACACGTTCAAATGGGTTGGTGTCAATGATAAAACAAATGAAATTATATGCACTGGCATACCAGGCAAAAAATAAATAAATTGTTTTGGAGATTTTAGTATGTTGATTTTCGATTTCAGAAATCAGAAATCAAATATCGAAAATCTGAATTATTTAAATTCTATTGTAACAAAAGTATCTGCAATAAACCGGTGACGAAGTATGAGCTCATGCTAGGTAATTGCAAGATTATTTAACAAAAAAAAATTACTGTCATGGCAGATCCAAATAAGAAATTACAAATTGAGGCTGATATCGTGATGGGATTAAAACATGTTTACGATCCTGAAATTCCTGTAAATGTTTATGATCTTGGATTAATTTACGAAATTGATGTGAATGATAATTACGATGTTGCTGTAACCATGACTCTTACTGCTCCAAACTGTCCAATGGCCGATCAGGTATTAATGGATGTACAAAATGCAGTTGATATGGTGAGCGGAGTGAATTCTTCAGAAGTAAAATTGGTTTTTGATCCTCCATGGGATCAGGATATGCTTAGTGAAGAAGCAAAATTAGAGCTTGGACTTTTATAGTAGAGAATATCTGACCAGATAAAAAAGAATCAGTAGATCTTAGATTGATGTAATTGCCATTAGTTAATAGAACCTGTTTTTATTAAGAATGACCTCCTAAATCCTCCTTAGAGGAGGACTTGAAGAAGTAGGAGAAAAAAATATTATTTCGAGCTTGAGGAATTAAAAGGATGAACATTAAAGAAATTATTGCAGAAAGAATTTTTACAAAGGAGAATCTGGTTTTTCTTTTGGAAAGCAAAGGAGAAGATCGTCAATTTCTTTTTGAATCATCAGCCAGGGTAAAAAAAAATACTATTTCAGATAAAGTTTATTTCCGGGGATTGATAGAGTTCTCAAATATTTGCAAAAAGAATTGTTTGTATTGTGGAATTCGTAGTGGAAGAAGTGATCTAAATCGTTATAATATTGATGATGAAGAGATACTAAAAGCAGTTGAATTTGCCTATCAAAATAAATATGGCTCAGTAGTTTTACAATCAGGAGAAAGAGATGATATTGCTTTTGTTGATCGGATAGATAACCTGTTAAGAGAAATAAAACGTATCTCAAATAATGAAGTTGGAGTGACTCTTTCTCTGGGAGAACAAAGCAAGGAGACTTACCAGAGATGGTTTGAGAGCGGTGCTCATCGATACCTGCTTAGGATTGAATCCAGCAATCGGGAATTATATTCGAAAATTCATCCAAACAATGAGCTCCATGATTTCGATAAACGTCTGCAAGCGCTTAAAGATTTAAAGGAAGTTGGATATCAGACAGGTACCGGGGTTATGGTTGGTTTGCCATTTCAAACGACTGAGATTTTAGCAGAAGATTTGTTGTTCATGCAATCATTCGATATAGATATGGTTGGTATGGGACCCTATATTGAACATAAGGATACTCCATTGTATGAATTTAGAGATGAATTATTACCTAAAGAAGAACGTTTTGATCGTACGCTTAAAATGATTGCTATTCTCCGTCTGATGATGCCTGATATTAATATGGCTGCAACAACAGCTATGCAGTCGATCGATAAGCTGGGACGTGAGAAAGCCATAAAGGTTGGCGCAAACGTTGTGATGCCAAATATTACTCCTGGTCAATATAGGGATGATTATTTTCTTTACGATAATAAACCTTGTACTGATGATAGTGCAGAAGACTGTAAAAATTGTTTGGAAGCGCGTATTGCCATTACCGATCATGAGATTGGATATGGGGAGTGGGGCGATTCAAAACATTTCTACAGCAGGAAGAAAGATTAACAGTCTATCAACGTTTTATTCTTCTTTGATAGAAGAAATATCATAACCCATTATTGAAAGCATTGTTTTTGCATATCGTTTACCTAATATTCTGTATCCTTCTGAATTAAAATGTGCCTCGTCTTTCGAAGGACAACCACTTGATGATATAACATGAGCACTGGGAATCGTATCAGGTAATAGGTTAATTATTTCATTCATGCTTGAACAACAATTTTCTCCAACAGAAACAGTCTCTCCTGCCAAAAGAGGAATGGAATTTTTATCCAAAGAGAGATCATTTAGCAAGTCATTATAGATTTTCTTGACATAAGTTGGCCAGTTTTCGTCACCAGTATTTGTTTCACCCTGGTGAAGAAGGACACCCTTTATTACGCCATCCTGTTGAGCTAATTTTGCCAAATTCAAAAGATGTTGGTAAGGATTTCCTCCATAAGCCTTAACTTTATCTGCAAACCAACTTTCTTCATAAGTTGAATCATATTCTTCGTAAATATCTTTGTCAAATAAACGAATGTCGCATCCACCAACTGCAACGCTAATAACACCTATTTTTATGCTGTCTGGAAGTACATCAACCATTGTCCTGCCAAAATAGTCAGCGGGTGAAAGACCAGACCAACATTGACATACGGGTGGCACAGCTGTGTACCAGTTATTTTTTTCTCTTTCAAGGTTTGGGCAGTCAAGCGACTGGAAAACTTGGAACCGATTATCTACTGTTTGATCCTGGGATTCGATAGCTCCCTGTCCTTCCATATTTGATTGTCCGAAACATATATAGATATAAAAATTCGGGTCTTGAGAGAAACTATTGGTAGTTATCAGAATTGCTCCAAATAAGAGTAAAAATTTTGTTTTCATTTTTCAGTTAAAAAAGTTAGTTTAGGTAAATATACTATGAATAATATTGAGAATACAATGTATAGTGATTTGTTAAGAAAAAGCCTTCTTTAAAACTGGTAAGTTCGAAATTTTCCTAATCTTAGGATAAACAGAATTCTCAACTAAACTATGTGAATGTGTTTCTTCAAAATCTATCTAATTTTATAGAGTAAGAGGTTACTTTTTTATGGAAAATTGAAAGGAGTCATGTAAATTTTATCATTTCAGCTAATTGAAGAAAGTATTCTGTAGACCAGATCTCCAAGTCTTTTTGTTTTTTTAGGAAAGGTTTGACATCAGATATTACGAAGTCCATTTTTGTATTTTCAATTTTTTCTCTCAACAATTCATTAAATTTTTCCTTGCTTAAATTGCTCTTGTCTATTTCTTCACTTTGATATGTTCTTTCGAGAAAATGATTGTAATCTAAGGGTATTTGATTTCGGATATACCACTCAAAATCATACCAGTCACGTCCTTTAACTCTGTTTCTCCATCTTCTAAAAAGAAAGGCATGCATTTTTCCTGCAAAAAGTCCTGGGAGTGTAAAACAGCGGGTCATAAACGAAAATGGGAGCAGGAGTAGTTTATGCTCTGTTTGAAATTTTAATGGAGGATCAGTATCGACCTCTAGTTTTATTTTAATAGTTGGCTCATTCTGAAATTGAATGTTATAAACATCAGTATTATCTTTTAGGAATGCAGATTCGACTTGTGATTTTGTAGACTTTTCTTTTTTATAAATTTTAACTGTTCTCCCTATAGCTTTAAATTCATTTAGGATAGAATCAAAATATTTATCGATTAAAAAATTTTCATCTTTTTTGAGAAGAGAAAAGTCCATGTCTTCAGAAAAACGATTCAAATTATGGAAAATTCTTAAGCATGTCCCGCCATAAAAAGAAGCTTTCTCAAAAAAACCTGCACGGTATAGGCCTGCAAGTGTAGTTTGTTGCATTATCTCATGTATCGCATTACGTTCATCATTTTTAGTGATTATTTTATAACGCGCTAGCATTTGTTCAAATATATCATTCATGATTTTAAGGTTTCATATAATATTTTAAGTTCATTTTTTTTTCTTCCCCTTTCAATACATTTTTCAATAATTTCTAGATCCCATGTTGGTTCCTGAGAAAAATCGATCCTTAAATCCTTATGAAGATATGTCTCCATTGCTTTTTTTGATTGTATCCTAAGATTAGCAGTTGTTAGGATCAGATCACATAGGGCTTTTTCCGGTGATCCTATCAAGAATGCAAAGGAATTGTCAATGATTTCGTTTTTAATTCCAATTGGAAAATAACATTCAGGTACTGTCAAGTATTCAAAAGTGCTAATAGGAGTTGTAAACGATTTCGACCTTTTAATAGTTGCTGATCGGATTGTGTAAACCCGTTCTGGGATTAGTCCATAATAAGAAAGTGCACTTTCCATGGAAATATATGATGGACCTAACAAATGGTTGGCTATTAATTCAGTGGAAAGTTTTTCTTTTGAAAGGTCTGGTGAAATAACAAACAAACCTTTTTTTAAACGGATCACTGAGCCTGTCTTTTCTAGTTTACTAATTTTATCCCTGGGAGCCTTATAATCTCCTATAATTTCTGCGATAGCTCCAAATTCTACAGGAATTATCCCAAAATATTCAATCGGAATCATTTTATTTTTTTATAAAAATAGTAAATATTACACAGATAATCGATATTATATCGATTATCCATACAAAAATTACTATTACTTTGTGATAAGTAATATATTTCCGTTTTTTTATATTTATCATCATTCTAGACTAATCCTAAACTTTTTGCATACAACAAAGCCTGTGTTGTATTCTCAGTAAAGGTTTTTCTGAGAATGTTCTGGCGATGATTATTTACTGTATTTACACTGATATGAAGTTTGTCTGAGATATTAATACTGTCGTAACCTCTGCCAATCATACTTAAAACTTCGGTTTCCCTTTTAGTAAGTATTATTTCTGAATTTGAAACATCATCTATTGTGTTAAACAGGTGTAATTTTCCTGTTTTCATATTAATCATCCTACGATGGGATTGTTCTTTGCCTGCTCTTTCTGAGAGTAAATTTGAAATTATAAGTGTAAGCCAGGATTTCCCATCTCTATCCTGTTCAAGAATAATCATTTGATGAAGGTACCTCATGTAATTACCCTCTGTGTTTCTGGTCCTGAAATCATACACAAGCTTATAATTTTTTTTCTCGCAGGCAGGCAGATTTGAGAAAAAATCATAAACGAAATTGTCAGTTTCCAACACAAAGGATAAATCATCAGGATGTATGTTTTGGTAATGAATTTCTGAATCGATATCCTGATCCTTACTCTCATCAGTGAATCCAAATAGTCTTTTTTGCTCATTACTCTGTAGGAGGTAATTGTTTTTATGCATATCATACACGGCATAAGTAGTGCTTTCAACTTCGGATAGACGTTTGAGAATATCTATCTTAGGCATGATTTTTTTATAATCCTCTTCGGTAACGTTGCAATGGTGAGAGCGTTTGTTTTTAAGTCTCTTTTCGTTTAATTGATTAAGCTTTACTGCCATAAAATTGATGATAATTCACTATTTCTTTTATACTTAAGCTACTTTACCTTTGATTTTCAAAAATAAAGATATGAAGACTAAAAAGGAAATATTAAAGATAGTTTCATTACTTATAGGACTTGTTGCAATTACATTTTCTGGTATAAACTGGTATATCGGTATTGCAGCATGGATTGCTCCTGTGTTTTTGCTATTGTATACACGAAAGGCGAAATGGTATGAAATGTTTATTTTTTTTATTTTAATATCTATTTCTGGAGGTATTTCACAGACTTGCAATAATTTAATGAATATGCCGGCTGTTAATATCTCCAATGGAATAAGTTATGGAATATTAACTGTCATCCCTTATATCATTGACAGACTTTTGTACAAAAAGAAAGACAAGTTCTATTATAGTCTTATTTTTCCTGTATCCATTGCATTAATAGAGTTTGTTGCCAGTAAAGCAATAGGAACCTGGGGAAGTATTGCTCATACACAATATAAATTTAATGTGTTGATACAATTAGTATCATTAACCGGAATCTATGGGATTTGGTTTATCGTATCATGGTTTGCCTCTGTTGTTAACTGGATTATAGAGAATAATGCTGAACGTCGTATTATTTTTAAAGGAACAATTATTTATAGCAGTATCTTTTTATTTATTCTTTTATTTGGTGTATTACAAATCAAAACTTTAGGATCTGCTGAGAAGACAGTAAAAGTAGCTACTGTTTTAAGTGAAACAAATATACACCAGATTATGCATGAAGAAGCAGAAGCTTTTGCTAAGCTGGCTGAAGATAATACTATCGAAGTACCAGCAAGGATATTTTCCGACTCCCTATCAATTAATAATCTTGTAAAAAGGATCTATAATGCTTCACAGCAAAACGCAAAAATTATAGTGTGGAATGAGACAGCTTTGATATTAAATAAGGATAAAAAAAAGGAACTTATATCAGAAATACAATCTATTTGTGCAAAACAAAAAGTATATGTTTTACTTTCTTTTCTTGAAGAGAGTGAAGAACAAAACAAGAAGCCATTTAATAATATAAGTATTCTCGTTTCTCCTGAAAAGGAAATATTATTTGAGTATAAGAAATCATTTTTGCATCCAACAGCAGAAGCTCCAATGGTAAATAAAGGAGATTTTGAATTACCTGTTGCACAAACTCAATATGGAATAGTGGGAAGTGTGATTTGTTCTGATTTGGATATCCAGAATTATATAAAACAAGCTGGTAAAAAATCAGTAGATATCTTGTTGGTGCCAGCTTTCGACTGGGCAGGAATTACACCACTTCATTCACAGATGGCCAGTCTCCAGGCTATTCAATTTGGCTTTTTGTTAGTTAGATCAAATGGAATGGGATTATCCGCAATTTACGATGATAGGGGCAATAACCTTTCGTCTTTAAATACATTTACCTCTGATGACAAGATTATGTACGGTGAAGTACCTATTCAATCAAGGCAAACGTTTTATACGAGAGTTGGTGACATCCTGATATATGTATGTATGGTATTTCTTATTGTGATGATAGTTAAACGATTTATAAAGAAGGGGAGTGGAGTTTAGAAAAAAATCAATTGTATTGTTCTTAAATGTTTTCCGGAGATATTCAATTGAATGCATACCCAAAACCAATGTATAATAACTCTGGAAATCCTATACCTGTCCGAAATATAAACTTTCTTTCTGTCTTTTTGAAGCGGTAGCCAATGTTTACGGCTGGCGAGAAATATTTATTTGTTGAGGTAAGAAAATGTAAGTAGGCAGCACCAAGACCTAATTCGAAATGATTATTCTTTGTACCGGTAAGGCTTGAATAATTTATAATAAGATTTAAACTACCATCATCATAATATTGATAAATTCCAGTCCCAACTCGTAATCCTCTTTTTTTGAATAGAGAATTTGGCCGTTCTACAAGCAAAATTTCGTAGTTTACGGTGAAATTTCCATAAAGAGGAGTAATGCCTATTCCACCATATAATGATGATTCATTTATTTTAGGTTTTTCTGTGGAGTAATCAAATTCCTGGCTAAAAAGTGAAATTGTAAATAGGGCAAAAAAGGAGGTGAATATTATTTTTATATTCATGTTCCTGTTGAATTGTGAGGTTAAATTTTGAAAATTCATACTTTATAACAATAATTCTATACGTAATTATTAGCTATATGGGTTGTCTAATTATTTATTATTTAATAATTCACAGTTTTCAAATTTTTTTGCAATTATATTGTTAAGTGTCTTTATCTCCAGGTTGGAATTCCTCACACCACAGTTGTATACTTCTAAAAAAGGATTCTTGTCAATAATATGTTCCATTAGATAGTCAACACTGGGAGGCGTTTTGAAGCTGGCATATTCTTGGAAAGTAATTGATGTATATGCTGAAAGAGGAGAAATTCCTAAATTATCCAGAAGATATCCATTTTTTAATTTGGTTGGAACTGCAAATTCCTTATTATTATATATGTCCTTGATTCCGGGATATGCTATTATCTTGTTCCTCTCATTATTGAGGGTTATAGGAATATATTGACTGTAATCAGCTTTTGTTTTATATAAAATCAATGGGGCATTAGCATAAGCAATTTCCGGAACAACTACTTTAGAGGTACACATAGTTACCAGTAATGTAATAAGTATTAAAAGATTGACTCTCATTTTTTTATGATTTTCTTTTTTATTACGTTCTCGTCACTTTTTATTTCGATAAAGTAAACACCTCCCGGATATTCCCCAATATTAAGAAGTATTTTATTAGAATTGGGTTTATTTCTTTCTAATAGCCTACCATCAATATTATATAATGCAACAGATGTTATTGTTTGATTATCAGATGTTATGTTAATAAAATCTTCTGCTGGATTAGGGTAGATTTTAATATTATTCTCGGTTGTAATTTGAATATCTGTACTTGAGTTTGATGTTCTCGTAACAGTTGTTTCTAATAAATAATTGCCGGTTTCCCCTAAGAAGAACGGAGATACCACAAAATATAAAGTTTTTCCCCCTTGAGTAGTTATGTTTCCAGGTAGAATATCATCATATGAGTCAGACCATTTATTACCATCAAAAGAATACAGGAACATGGCATCTACCGTATAATTATTGCTGGTGCCGTTATTATAGGCATCATGTAGGCGGGCAGATATTTCATAATTATAGCCAGTTTCCAGTTGTATTGAATAATAATCCCAATCGTTACCTACATGGAAATTAGCCCCTTCTGTATCTTGGTTAGAAGTATTATTAGAATAGAAGGTGTTTAATTGATAGGCATTATTAATATCATTGTTATTTTCATAGATATCACCTGTTAGTGGGGCCTGCTGAACAATAATTTTAATGGGATTAAAGTAATCTGTTGTTGAACCGGAGAGTTGGTAGCTTCCTCCATCTGGTTGATGGGTAAGTGCAAGTAAATAGGTGCCGGGTTCAGCATCAAGTGCATTCGTTGTAAATGTATATGTATTATAAGTACGAGAATCTAATGAAACATTATCCAATTCTTCTACCTCAGCGACAAAATTACCTTCACCGTCCATTTCGTAAATGGATAAATTAAATAGACCAGAAAAATTATCAGAATATGAATAATTTCCAATACTTACATCTACAGATAATGAGCCACCAGAGATAATATCTTCTGTGTTAACAGATATGTCGGAGTAAAGGCTTATGTCATTTTCATAAGTAACCTGAAGATCCGAATAAAAGTCCCCAGATTGTGTTGTAATAAGTGTCCATTCATTAGAAGTACTAGTTCTCATAAAAAAGCAGACATAATAATTACCAGGAAGTAAGCTTAAACTGGATTCTTTTGTAAAAGTTATTCCATTTGTATAATGATAGCCAGCAGGTAAATCAATTCCTGTTATTACCTCAACAAAATCGATAAATACATTGTCATAATCAAAAATAGCGGAGCAAAATTCACCACTAAAGTCAGTACTGGTATTGTTTAAAATATCGACGTTTGCACTAAACTCACTACCATATTGTACAGGATTTGCAGAAAGGGTTATATCTGAATATAAAATAATATCTTCGTCTGTTGACGATCCTCCGCCCCCTCCTCCGGAACCATCTCTAGGTTGAATGCCTATAAGAGCTTGTTGTCCACTGTTGTAGGTTCCTGCTCCAGAGCCAATACCTCCGCTTCCCGGGTTAAGGGCATCCAATAAAAAATATCCGTCGTAATATCCTCCCCATCCCCAATTCATATGAAAATACGTTCCATTTTGATAGCCATCACAAACCCATGTATGTCCACCCTGTCCGTAACCAGCATATTGTACTGGCCGACCGGCATCGAGTTCAGCTTTTATTATACTTATCCATTCATCATCACTGTAATTAGCTCTTTCTAATCCTTGAATTGTATTGTCATAACCAAAATAAGTGGGTAAAGCGTATTCTACGGTTTGTGTCTCGGGATATCGGTTGTATGCATCAATTATTACATAGCTACCACTTCCTCCTTCTGCTGAAACATTATATTCCATCTCCACTGCAACCCCACAATGATACATTAATGTAGCCACTGAATTGTTCGTAGAGTTAATTGTGTTTGGCATTGAAGCCCAGTCATATGTGGTTGTTCCAAAATTGGCAGACAGTGTTCCGTATTTGCTGTGTGAGTAGGAATGAAATCCGGTTCCACTTGATGGATATTCCCAGAACCGCATAATTTGGGACATAGCTGTTGCAGGGCATCCCGTTACGGTATTTTCGTTATAATCATAATCATATGGGCACATCGCGTTTACATAAGGTGCTTGGTTCCATTGTGTCTGGATTAAGGGACTAACATCGTTAGCCGACTTTAAATTACTATAACTGTTTCTCCATAAGTCTTTAATTTCTTCTGTCTGTTCAATGTTGTTTTCCTGGATGTACTGAATTTGTTTACGGTATCCTTCCAGCCATTTCATAACATTATTCGGTGTTGTTTCACTGTTAATACTACCTTTGGTTGAATACCCTAAAACCGGAATAGAAGCATCGTCTCCTGCTATAATAATATATCCTTTGTCGTTTTCTATATTAAAAATATAAAGGGGTTCAATAGTGTCTGAAGCTGATTTTAAATTGTTTTTAGACAATCTTGCTGAGAAAATATTTCCACAATAGTTAAGCTCAATGTTTGTGCTTTTTAAATAAGTGCCTAATTGCAAAGAAATATATTGCTCAGCTGTACTTTTTGCTACAGAAAGAGGAACTTCTTTTGCATTTAGTACAATGTTAAAAGAAAGGAGTATTATGATAGCAGTAAGGTATAGATGTTTCATAATTTTTAGGCATGAATGATTACTTTTCTAAGTTATAAGTAGTAGTTGTTATGTATTTTAAATTATCAATAAATACTTCGGTTTTTAAGACAATTTCTGTTGAGCTCAGGTTTTCCAAATTATAATTAGTCATTATGCCCCCTGAAGTAGTAAGAATTAAAACAGTTTCATCGGAATTAAAAGTCCATGTTCCAGATTCGTATACTTGAGGATCGTCAACACTGCATTTTATCAGTCCTTCTTCCATGGTATAAGTCCTATCTGTTTTACAATTAAAGATATCATCTTTCACACAAGGATCGAATTGTTCGTATAAATTGGTAACTATTGTTCCATTAATACTTAGGCCGGGATCTACCGTATAGCCGACTACCTTCCAATTTTTACCTGTAAGCATTGATTCATTTGATAAACTTTTCTCTTTTTTGCAACTTATAGCAAAACACATAACAAGAGCAAATGTTATAAATAAGTATAAATTTTTTGATGGTTTCATAAAAAATGTTTTTAGTTTTTCATGGATATAAAATATCGGGCAAATCTATAGGGATTTTTATGCTTAAAAGTTCCAAATTTTCCATTCTGGAAATAATAGGACTTGTTTCTTTTGTTGAGAACCTAAAAAAGAATACGTGTTAAAATAATGTAAATTAGATGTTTGTGTTTTTTCTTGTAAGGAAGGTGTGCTAAAGTAATTACATTTTAATGGGGTTTTGCGAAAAGCACCAAAGAGATACATGTTTTTTCTTATTCCTGAAAAAATGGAGGACAAAAAATTATACCTTACTTAAGTTTTTTTTGTAGTTAGCGGGAGTAGTTCCGGTAAATTTTTTAAAGGCAGTAAAAAATGTTGTTTTAGAATTAAAACCGGCTTCAAGTCCTATGGAAGTAATCGTATAATTTGAGAAACTTGGGTTGTTTAAATAACGTTTAACTTCCTCTACTCTTAATTTATTTACATAATCATTAAAGTTGCTCTGTAATTCTTCATTGATAATTCGCGATAATAGACTTACGCTTATATCTATTTTAGCAGCAATACTTTCTAGCGTGATACTAGAGTCCAAAAATAATTTCTCTTTAATTATTTGGTTCTTAAAAGCTTTTACATGCTGGTTTTCTTCTTGTGAAATATCACTGGTATTTATAACCTGGTTAAGGGTTTGTCTGCGTATTTTTTTTCTTTCTTGTATTATCCCATACTTGTAAATTCCTGCATGGCCAATCCAGTAAATAATTGCTGAAACCGATATCCAAACAGGATAACATTCTTCATGATCAGAAAAAACTTGAAGCATAATTACAACTAACCATACTATGTTTAAAAGGGTCAATAGCCACATAGTTATTTGTAACCACATGTGGCGTTCATTTATTTCAGTAATATTAAATTGCTTATGTTCTTTTTTGTATTTAATTATTAACGTGAAAATTGCTACGATAAAGTAAAATGGAAATAGTGAAGAGAATACTTCAAAAAATAAAATGAATTTTTCAAATAATACTTCAACCTCTTTATTAACCCCAATTGTAAATGCAATGAACTTATAAATGAGCATTGGAACCAAAAAAACAACAAATGGTAAATATTGGAGATTTTGTTTTTTCGAAAACTTATCTTCTGGGTATAGTAAGGTTTTTACATAACGATAAAAGAAAACGGGGACTAATACTACCCAAGGGAAATAGAAGGTTTTGAATAGCAATGGATAATCCATTAAGCCAGTTATGGGTAAATAATACATTAGGTTGCAAAAGGAAAAGCTTAGGATAAATGCAACCAGATAATAATTGCTTATGCTTTTGTATTTTTTTGTTGACAGAACAATTATGGCAAAAATAAATCCTTGAACGACACCGGCTAAAATAATGCTATTGTAAAGGTTAAAATCCATATTTCTGAACAAAAAATATTTTGATATTTATCCGAGTAATTTTTATTGTGCAAAATTAGGGATAATTTTTGATGTTGGTTTTAAATTAAAGTTATTTCTATTTGTTGAAATAGAGTATCAATAAGTTTTACTTAGATAAAATAAAGTATTCATCTATTCAATTGGGATGTGTAATCTTTTATATGATAAAGAAGAAATCGTTATTAACTTTTTTTAGGGGATTAAAAGACTTAAAATTTATACTTTAATCCCATACGGAATACCTGGGTCTCGTAGTAATTTTCGTAAATGGCTTTAAATCCGTCGCCGATAATTTCTTGTTTTATTCCATACTTATTAAAAATATCTGTTGCTGAGAGATTAACTTCTCCCTTGCCTTTCATAATTACTTTTTTTATCCCGAAGTCAACAGATGATCGTGCTTTCTGGTTCCCTTGGGGTATATTTTTGGGCGCCAGGTAGATTCCCGTAAGCTGAATGCTTGTATTATTATTAAGCTTAAATTGATTGTTTACCTTTAGATCCCATGTATTATCGGATGATTCTTCAAACTGGAATGTGTGTTCAAAAGGAAATAGTAAACTACCCTGGAATGCATCAATATTGTTTTTGTAAATGTTGGTATTTACCGAAAGTTTCCAAAATTTAGTAATCTGTTGACTGAAAACGATTTCAATACCAGTGTTTGTTGCACTTCCTGTATTTGCATAAGTTTTTGTGATAACCTCATAAAGAGGATTGGTTGAATCTATAGTATAGACACGCATAAACGGATCGTTAATTATTCGATGGTAGCCAGCAAGGAAAAATGAACCCAAATGCCATTTTAATCTATATGCAGCTTCAACAGACTGTGTAAACTGTGGCCTTAAATAGGGATTGCCAGATTTTAATAATTCCTGATCATCCGATTTTGTGAAAATACGTAATTCAGGTTCTCCCGGCCTGTCAACTCTTCTGTTATAAAATACAGAGATTTTATTATTTGAGTTGAATTTAAAGCTTAATCTCACATTCGGAAATAATTCAAAATAATTGTAAGCATCATTTTTATCATAATAGATGTTATCCGGGTCAATGTCATAAAATACTTCAGTTTGTTCTGCCCTAAGTCCAGCTTCAATGTCGTATAATGGTTTTTCGTAAACATAATTGATATAACCGGCATAAATGTTTTCTCCCCATTTTGACCAATCACCAAGTCCGGGATAAATAACCGAATTTTCACCACGTTGAACAGTAAAGTCAACAGGTAACCGGCGTACCTGTAATTTTGAGCCCGCTTCAATTCTTCCGCTGGCCATTGGTTTTGTATAGTCAACCTGTAAACTGGTTGTATGTTCTGTTGCCAGGATACTGGTTACATCTCTTCCCTGCCGAAGACTGGAACTGTCGTTTATATGATAGGTTTCGTCTTCCCAGCCTTTTGTATATTGTGCACTTGCTTCCAGAACATGACCGGGTTGAGGAAATTTATGTTCATAGTTTAAAGCATAATTCATATATCCTGTAATTTCTTCTTCGTGCCAGTTGATATACCTGTAACGTGACGAAGTAAGCTCATTGATATATGGAACCTGTGCCGTGTCGTTATGTTTTTCCCAATCGAAAATACCCGATAAGGTAAGTATATTATTATCATCAATAGAATAATCTATTCCTCCGTTTAGAATATAATGTTGTTGAGTCCTGTTCTCCGGTACTTGTGAGGCTGTTATCCTTCCATCATCATAATAGCGGGTTGTAAATTCATTATTTGGTAGCCCATTTAGGTACATTGCCTCAGATAATAAAAAGAAATTTAATTTTTTAGTTTTATAATTTAAATTTAGGTTAGGAATATATTTGGGATTTGAAGTATAACTCCCCAGTTCTGAAGGAACATCTTTTTTTGCTTTACCAATTGCACCTAATCCATAGGTAAATCCAATTTCTCCATTTAATCCGGTCTCTTTTTCCTTTTTATATACAATATTGATGATCCCCGCCATCCCGGCGGCATCATATTTTGCTGAAGGATTATTGATGATTTCAATTTTATCAATATTTGCTGCTGGGATATTGTCAAGCCCTTTTTGGTTACCAAATCCTGTTAGGCTGGATTGTTTGCCATCAATTAATACAATAACTTTATCACTTCCCCGAAGTATTATTTTTCCTTCCTGGCTAACTGTTACACCAGGCATTGTTTTCATAGCATCCATTACAGAACCACCAGATTGAGCAATATTGTCGCTTAAATCGTATGTTTTCATTTCCATATCAGCACTTATTTCTGATTTTTGTGCCGTTACCGTAGCTTCATCAAGTTGTTCGATTTCCGGGTTAATTTCAATTTTGCCTAAATCGAAAATGGTATTTAACTCTCCTACAAGAATTTCTTCCTGGTAGGTCTCGTAGCCCACAAATGAAATTTGAATTATATATTCTCCCGGCGATAACCCAAGTATTTCAAATCTTCCTTCGTTATTAGTTACTGCCCCTGAGAGAAGTTCCCCCGTAGGTTTTGCTTTAATCGCTACTGATGTGTAAGGTAATACTTCTCCAGTTTTACTGTCGAAGATTCTACCTGAAATAGATGCGGTTTCTTGAGCTGTGGTAGTAATGAGTGGGAAAAAGCAACATAGAAGAATAAATAATTTGTACATTATTTAAGGGGGGTTTGATTTAATTGTAAAAATAGTATATGCATTTAAAAAAAACACATAACTCCACTGTCCAAAGTACGTTATAGATTCTAAAGAAAATTTAAAGTTATTCAAATGCGGCTTTTAACCTGTCTTTTAGCATAATGAAGTTTAATTTTTATGCGAATATATAGAGAAATATGGGTCTCTGGGATGGATAATAAGTTCGTTTTTTTAAAGGGGTATAGAAGGTGAATTAATTTTTAGTAGCAGGAAAAAGATTGGTTTTTCCTGCTACTAATTTTAAAGATAACTATGCGATAATTTTTTTAATATTATTATAGCTGAGAGTAACTTCTTCCATGGATTTTGCAGTATCCTGCTCATAGAAGAAATATTTCATTCCAGCCAGTTCTGCATTATCAAAAGCTGGTTTAAAATCAACATTTCCTTCACCAACCGGAACAATGGTATTAGTTTCCAGGTTAAAATCTTTTAGATGGAAAAGAGGGAAACGACCTGGTTGTTTTTTGAACAGTTCTACAGCATCTTTTTTAGCGGTAGCTACCCAGCCAAGGTCAAGTTCGAGTTTTACAAGGTCTTTATCTGTTTCAGACATAATTACATCATAAGCAGTAGTACCTTCAATTGGATCCCACTCAGTTGCATGGTTATGGTATGCAAACTGAAGTCCGGCTTTTTTACAAGCCTCACCAGCCTTACTAAAGTCATCAACGGCTTTTTTGATATTATCCATGGTTTCAATAGAAGTTCCTGCGCAAATCAGATACTTAAGTCCTCCTTCAGCGACAGTATCTACCAATTGCTGCAGGTTATCCCTAAGGTTAGGGGCTTTCATAGATTCTGCCATTTGTTTAATCATTTCTGCCCTTTCTATTTGGTCGGGAGTAGGATTTTCAGGAAGGCTATACATCGCAGTAATTGGAACACCCATCACATGATGGCCAATCCATTTCATACCTAAATCTTCAATAACTTTTTTTAATTCTTTTGCGCTAAGGCCATAGAATGTTTCATCTGCATAAGTTGCAGTTTCAATGTTTTTATATCCGATATCAGCAAGCTTTTTAAATGTTATTTTAGGATCTTCATCCATAAAAGAATTTAAAGTATAAGTTTGAATACCGATGCCTGCAAAAGTTTTACTTTGACCTGATGCGCAGCTTTGTAAAATGTTGGGTAATACCAAGCCACCAAGAGCCACAGCCCCGGAAGTTTTTAAGAATTGCCTTCTGTTTGTCATGATCTTAATTTTTAGTTAATATTGAGTATGTTAGTTCAAAAAAAGAAGTTCAATTTATAAAAATTAGCTAATAATCTTATAACCTTCGTTTACTGTTCTTTTAATAATTTGTAATGGCCATCAGCAAAAACTTTATGAGCAAGTGATTTGTCGTGGCAGGTAGTGCAAGTCATTTGACCGGCAGTATTGTCAAGTTTTCCTTCACCGCCGTGGCATGTCATACAAGTTCTTACGGTTTCGTCATCATGACCGACAGTCATATAATTATTATTGATATAATCATTTAAAACAACTGTAATCCTGGCTGCAACATCAGCTGTAAGGCGACGGCATCTTTCTTTTCGTTCACTGCTTTGTGCTTTGTAGCCTGATTCTAATCCCCATTTTGTAATAGATGCATGGCAAAGGATAGATTCTGCTGTTGATGTGGGTGGGGTAAAATCAAGAGATGCAGTTTGAGGTTTGTATTCAGGAAGTTGGTTCTTCTCATACCATCGAAACAAACCGGTAACCAAGGTGTCCCGTGTATTTTTATCAGCTACAAACAATCCAATTATCGACGCTGCGCCATTGAGTGTTCCGCAGATGGATCCGAATCCACCAACTCCACCATGGCCATATCCCATCATATGTATTGGAAATGAATCATAAGGGGCACCGTATTCATCTGCCAATTGGGATAAAATACTTGTAAAAGTTGCGTACATACAACCCCCATTACTATAATTAATGTAGGCTAATTCAGCAGTTTTTTCAGGATCCAACTGATGGTATTTCCAACTACTTTCTGTTTCTGTATATTCTAATTTTTTAGGTTCTGGCTTTGGTTGAGGTTCTGTTTTAAAAACATTGGCAAGCGCTACTCCGCAAGCTCCACCTCCTACGGCAACTCCTGCACTTAATTTTAGTATTTGTCTTCTATCCATTGAAATTTTATTTTTAGCCCTAATTAAGCCATAAAATTTAAAAAAAATTAAGGGAGAAGACAATTTAAATTGATTCTATTCCAAACTTCCTACACTTTGCTCTTTTCGGTTTCCCCTCTCCGTCTTTCGGTATCCCTAGAAGTATAAATCCCTTTTTCCTTCCTTAATTTTTTCAATACGGTTTTTTAATTCCTGTACATTATGCTGTCCTTCCAGCATCCCGATGTTTTTATCTATCATTTCCCATCCCCGTTTTGCAGTTTGTTCAGGAGCATAATCAACAAGGTATTCTGCTAATGTGAGAATAGCATTGGGAGTACAGAATCTTTTAATAAAACCAGGGACAGAAAATTCCATAAAGTGTTCACCGGTTCTTCCAAGTCGGTAACAGGCAGTACAAAACGAAGGTAGATATTCTTCGTTTAGTAATTCTTCAATAATATCATTTAAAGAGCGGGAGTCATTTATCCGGAATTGTTCTTTGTTGAGGTCTTGTTCTTCTTCCTCTTTTTTTGAGTAGGAGCCAAGTTCCAGTTTTGTACCGCCATCAATCTGGGAAACACCAAAACGCATAACTTCTTTTCTAAGGGCTGCATTTTCCCGGGCAGTGAGGATAAGTCCGGTATAGGGTACTGCTAATCGAAGAATAGCAATAATCCGGGCAAGATCATTATCGTTAACAAGAAAAGAGTCATCAAGCAGATAGGATGCATATTCCTGTATCCTGGGGAAAGAAATTGTATGTGGGCCAACATTATAACAAGCCTCCAGGTGATTTGTGTGCCTTACTAACGACATCACTTCAAACTTCCAATCGTATAAACCAAATAATGCACCTAATCCGATGTCATCAAGACCGGCTTCCTGTGCCCTATCCAGGGCTGTTAAACGATATTCATAATTTCTTTTTTTACCTCCCAGGTGATATTTTTTATAAGCTTCGGGATGGTATGTTTCCTGAAAAATTTGGTAAGTTCCGATACCTGCTTCTTTTACAGTACGAAATCCTTCAATATCAAGTGGGGCTGCATTAATATTTACACGTCGTATTTCACCATTTCCTTTTTTTACCTGGTATACAGTTTTTACTGAATCTGCGATAAATTCCGGAGAATAATTAGGGTGTTCTCCATAAACAAGGATTAATCTTTTTTGTCCGTTATCTTCCAGTGCTTCAACTTCATGAATTAATTCCTGATTATTTAGTGTTTTGCGAACGGATTCATCATTTGAAACACGAAACCCGCAATAAGCACAGTTATTTGTGCAATTGTTTCCTACATAAAGAGGGGCGAAAAGGACAATGCGGTTGCCATAGACTTTTTCTTTTAACTGTCTTGCTCCTTCTTTTATTTCTTCAATTAGTTCAGGGGTATCTGCATTTATTAGCGTTGCTACATCAGCCAGGTTAAGCCTGTTTTTATCGAGTGATTTTTGAATTATATCCCGGACGTGGGTTTTGTCTGATTTGAATTTTTTAAGAAATTTTCTATTTCTTCAACATCAATAAATGGTTTCATACGCTCATCTGCGATGGCGTATTTCTCTGGCGTAAATTTCATTTGTCTCTAACCTTTTTTATTGTTTGGCAAAAACTGTTTTTACCGAAACTCCTTTCAATCTACCTATCTGACCGGTAAGAGAACTAATTTCGTCTTGTGTCCCATCAAACAAAATAGAAATTATACTTATTCCTCGATCCTTCAAGGGCAATCCTTGTCTCCCAAGAATTATATCCGAAAAATCAGAAAGAATTGTATTCAGTCTTTGAATACTTTCTTTTTCCTGTATAAGTATTAATGTTGAACCTAGTCTCTTCTCCATCAGAATTACTTTAGGGTAAGAACGTTTCTTGAACTTTGAAACCGGAAATACCTATTTCGCAGTAGATGAAAAGTTTCTGTTATTTTGATAACAAAAATATATATAATTAATAAGCTGACAAAACGAATGTTATGGAAATTTACAACAGGAATTTACTGATTTTTCCTTGTAGTTCTTCGATATTCAGTGGTTTAACTATATAGTCGTCACAACCTGCATCGATACATTTTGTGCGTTCATCCATCATTGCAAAAGCAGTTTGGGCAATAATTGGCAAGCGTACATTCATTTTTTTTATTTCACGGGTTGCCTCGTACCCGTTCATTTCAGGCATCTGAATATCCATCAAGACAAGATCAAAAGCGTGTTCTTTGGTATATTCAACAGCTCTTTTCCCATCTTCTGCCCTGATTATTTCGCCATTATTTCTTTTTATTATGGTTTCAAGAATTTTGTAATTCAAATCATCATCTTCAGCTACCAATATTAGTTTTTCTGACCAGTTAAATTGACCTGTTGAGGTGATTGGTTCATTAAAATCACCATCGTCTTCAATTTCATGAATATCATTAAATGGGATTGTGAAAAAGAACGTCGAACCTTTATCTTCTTCAGAAGAGAACCATAATTTCCCTCCTAATAAGGTAACCAGGTCTTTAGATATAGATAATCCCAAACCTGTACCGCTTTGCATTTTATGATCATTGTGCTCGATTCTTGAGAATCGTTCAAAAATTTTATCTTCTTTGTCTTTAGAAATTCCTATGCCCGTGTCTCTTACGTGGAATATTAAATAGTTAGCTTTCGATATAGAAAATCCAAATTCAATTTTTCCTTGTACCGTGTATTTATAGGCATTTTCTAAAAGATTTGTTAATACCTGTCGTAGCCTTACTTTATCAGTGTGTATGATATAGTTTTTATACATTACCTGCGATTCTAATTCCAGGCTTATCTCTGGTTTTTCAGACTGAATCCTGGATTCATGGAAAACAGAGTATAATTCCCGCATAAGAGCATTAATGTTGCAAACGGATTTTTGAATTTTTAATTGGTTCGATTCTATTTTTGCTGAATCGATTATATCATCAATTAGTCTGAGCAATGTATTTCCTGATGAGACAATATAGTTAATGTATTCATCTTTTTGCTCTTCATCCAGATCGGGATTTTTCAGGAAATTTGAGAATGAGATAATAGCATTCATGGGAGTCCTGATCTCATGACTCATATTTGATAAGAAAGCAGATTTTAATTTATCTGATTCTTCAGCTATTTTTCTTTCAGTAATTTCTGTTTTAAGTTCTTTGGTTCGCAGGTCAATCAAAAGTTCAAGGGCTTTTTTTTCTTTTTCTTTTCTGTAATTGTTGTAGATTAGAAATAATACAATGAGAAGCGCTAACCCAAAACCAATGGAATAGATTAACTTTTGTAATTCATTTTGTCTTAATTCAGCTATTTTTTCTGCTAATTCCCTTTCTTTAACTTCAACGTTATATTTTGTTTGTAATTCTCTGATTTTATTCATGCTCTCGCCTCTAAAGATTTTTTCATCGAGGTCGGCAGATTCTTTGTAATAGATAAGGGCATTCTTATAATCACCCATTTTTTCGTAGGTTGATGCTAAAGCTTCATAAAATTCTAACTCATTTGCCATGAAATTATATTCTGAAGCCATTTCAAGGCCTTCTTTTAAATTTTCTAAGGCTCCGGGGAAATAACTTGTTTCATAGAATGTTTCCCCGATATCAAGTAAGGTTTGTATGATTTCCCATTTGGCATTCTCTTTTTTGAAGTAAGCCAGTGCGTCATAATAATTATCTATGGCATTTTGATATTCGTGTTTCCTTTTATAGATATTACCAATATTAACTTTTGTAATGGCTATTCCCATTTCATTCTCTAGTTGTTCGTAAAGGATCCTGGAACGCTGATAATTCTCTAATGCCCTTGTATCGTTTTCTAATTGAGCGTATGCAACACCAATGTTTTGGTATAATGCAGCAAGCATTTCTGTGTCTCCCAGAACTATATAGATTGCTTGAGCTTTTTTGTAATAAGAAATCGCCCCATTGGGATCTTTTAAATCACCATACACCATTCCCAGGTTATGGTATGACATCGCCAGGTTTAAGTTATCGTTGTTTTCAGCAAAATATTCAATAGCATTTTGATAGGCTTTAATAGAAAGCTCGTAATTTCCTAAATAATAATATGTTAGACCAAGCCTTTTGTTGATGATATTGGCGTCATATAATTTATTTAATTCGAGGTAATTTTTTTGTGAGGCTTTAAATTCGGTAATTGCATTTTTGAATTCATTCTTGTTATAATATGATTCAGCCAAATAATACTGGGCATCAGCCAGGTTATTGATATCCCCAGTGTTTTTTGCTTTTAAAATTGCTTGTGTTGCAAAGTATATGGCGGTATCAGGATTATTTTCGAAATTTTCTTTTGCCTGTTTAACCAGCAAAATGGCGCTATCAGCATTAGTTGCATAATTAACCTCTAAAGAATCAGTCTGAAATGCAAATAATTCAAAAGAAAACAATAAAAAAAATACAGTAAGAAAAGAAATGCTTCTACCCCCAAGTAGCATAATTATTTTTAAATTAATTGATAAAATTATATTTTTTTGGGACATAAAATGAACTAAGTTGGAAAAATATAACTAATAGTTTTTTTCTTGATTTTTAAGTAACGATTTAGTAGACAACATTCCGCAAGCTGCAGATATATCCTGTCCCCTTGAAGCTCTTATTGTCGTAGTTATACCTTTATTGTTAAGAGCCGTTTTAAATTCTTGAATTGTTTTTTCATCCGATCCTTCTAAAGGTGTTCCTGGGATGGAATGGAAACGGATTAGGTTTACACGGCAACGTAATCCGTTTAATAATTGGGTTAATCCTTTTATATGATTTTGTGAGTCATTAAATCCTTTGAACATAATGTATTCAAATGAGACACGTCTTTGTCTACCAAAATCATGATTTTTTAGAAGTGTTATAATGTCATTTATTGGATATACATTTTCAATAGGCATTATTTTTAATCTTTCTTCATGAAAAGGATTATGCAAACTTATAGCCAGATGGCATTTGCTCTGGGTTAGAAATTTTTCCATGGAAGGGATAATCCCAATTGTAGAAACGGTTATTCTTTTGGGGCTCCAGGCTTGTCCGTATTCAGAAGTTAAGGTTTCAAGCGATGTGAGAACGTTATCTATATTATCCATGGGTTCTCCCATTCCCATATAAACAATATTGGTAAGATTTTCTTTTTCTGGTAACGAGTAAATTTGGTTCAATATTTCACCGGAAGAGAGATTGCCCTGGTACCCCTGTTTGCCTGTCAAACAAAATAAGCATCCCATTTTACATCCAACCTGGGAAGAAACACATAAAGTACTTCTGTCTTCTTCGGGAATATAAGCTGCTTCTACAAATTTGTCTTTAATGGGGAAAAGATATTTTTTTGTCCCATCACTCGACGATTCGCATTTTGTATGGTTATCCTTTTTTAGAAAAAAATCATTGGAAAGACTTTCTCTTGCTTTCTTTGATAAGTTAGTCATCTCATCAATCGACGAAACATTTTTCTGGTACATCCAGGAAGCAATTTGTTTTGCAGTAAAGCCTGGGAGATTATAATTATCGGTAATTACTTTAATTTCACTTAATGACTTGCCAAATAAATTTTCTTTTTCCATTAACTTTTTAAAAATATATTTCTGAGATAATGTTATTGAAAGGAACTCCCTTGTCAATTAAAATATCTCTCACATCAACGATCATTTCGGCACTTCCGCAAAGATAGAATTTTTCGTTGATGCTTAAATTTTCTTTTTGTTTTAGATACTCGGTTAACCGACCCTTGAAAAACCGGTTATCCTCACACTGCGAGCAACACGGAATGTAATTTGAACCTAGTTTGGATTTTAAAAAATCTTCGAAATAGAAAAAATATTGATTTCTTGCCCCATGGATAAGTTTTTTATTTTTTATTAATCCTGATTTAATCATTGAGATAAAAGGAGCGATTCCTGTACCTGTTGAAATCCAGTATGAAGGTTCGTTGTTATCAATAAATTTTCCAAAGGGAGAGGAAAACAAGATCATGTCATCTTTTTCAAGGATGGATAATCTGGGCGTTAGTTCTCCTTCGTTTTTCACATCGTAAAGAATGTCAATCGTTTCATCAGAATTTCCACTTGCGATGCTATAAAGTCGGGCAGGTATGTTCTCCTTTGTAGTTAATGCCATCACTTGCCCGGGTGAGAAATTAAATGTTCTTTTAAAGGATAGGAGGAAAGTACCGGGTGTAATTTCTTTATTCTTTAAAATATAGGCTTTATGTAATTCATATTTCTTTTGTGTAATCATAGCCCTTTAACAGGATAAAACCTAAAAGGTTGAAAAAGAAAAAGAGTTACTCTATATTTTGATTTTTTACATAGTAGGCAACTTTTTCAATCGAAGTAATCATATCGTATTCTTCCAGATAGATATTGTTAGGGACATTTAGAAGAACAGAAGTAAAATTTAAAATTCCTTTGATTCCACTATTAACAAGTTTAAGACTGATTTCTTCAGCAGATTTAGGTGGAACTGTTAAGATTGCAATAGAAATGTCTTTGTCAACGATAATTTTTTGTAAATCATCCATCGAGTAACAATCTACTCCAGCAATGTTTTTGCCTGATTTTTTAGGATCAATATCAAACGCAGCAACAATTTCTAATGTAGGTCTTTTTCCTTTAAAATAAGTTGAGATTGCTTTCCCGTAGTTACCCATACCAATTACACCTACATTCAAAGTGATCTTTGAGTCAATTTTTTTACCAATAAATTTAATCAGATCTTTGATTGAATAACCTTTTCGACCAGAACTAGTATAGCCTAAAAACATGATGTCTCTTCGAACCTGTACAGCGGTAATGTGGTGCAGAGAGGCGAGCTCATGAGAATAGATGTGTGTTTTTCCCCGAGTCATGCAATCTAATAAAGTCCTTCTATATTCGCTTAACCGCTCAACAGTTTTTTCAGGTAATGTTCTTTTCTGCATCTTTTTGGCTATCCTTAAAAAGTAGGATGTAATTTCTACTATACAAAAATAAGTATTACAAGGAATTCATAAAAATATTGTTATTAAAATAACAAAAAAACTTTTTATGTTGTATTTTTATCGATAACTAAAATTCTAAAAAGAAAAATCACTGTCAGATTTGTTTTTCAGTGAGCAGGTGTTTTAATAAACATCAAAAATAAAAATACTTAATTTTACTTATGCTTTGATATTGGGACATCATGCAAGGAAAAGATGAAATAATGTTATGTATGGGTAGTTCCTGTTTTGCACGAGGAAATAAAAAGATGTATGCTTTAATTAATGAATATCTTATTAAAAATAAGTTAAAAGAAAAAGTTGAATTTTTAGGAAATCATTGTTTAGGTAATTGCAGTAATGGGCCAAACCTAAAAATCAACGATGTAATATTTGAAAATATTTCTCAGGAAAATATAGTTGAAATACTGGATAAGGGATTAAAGAAAACAAACTAAAACGTTGGGATGAATAATATAGAACCGCTCGTTTCTATAGAAAAAGAAAAATGTAGTGCTTGTTTTGCGTGTGTAAGGTCTTGCCCTGTCAATGCAATTCTTCTGGATGATAATGATCTTCCCGAAGTTAATGACAGTAGATGTATTGGTTGTGGAAATTGTGTGACACAATGTCCTGAGAATGTTATTTATTATCGAAGCTCTATTAATGAGGTTGAAACTCTTTTGGCATCAGATAAGAAAAATGTTGCAGTTGTTTCGCCAAGTATCTCTGCAGAGTTTAGCGATATTACAGATTACCGGAAATTTGTTCAAATGATAAAAGAGCTTGGGTTTGATCATGTTCATGAAGTATCATTTGGTGTAGATTTAATAGCCTACAAATATCTGGATTTGCTCAATAATTTTAAAGGTCGGTACTACATAACATCAACAGATCCGGTGGTTGTAAATTATATTGAGAAATATAAGCCGAACCTGGCAAATAATCTTGCCCCTTTTGTGTCTCCAATGGTTGCAACATCAATAATGGTTCGGGAAATTTATGGGGACAAGGCAAATCTTGTTTATATAGGTCCCGAGATTGCAAGAAAGAATGAAGCTCTCAGGTATAAAGAAAGAGTTAGAATTGATGCTGCAATTACATTTACTGAACTAAGAGAGTTATTTAAAAAGTTTAATATTTCTGAGGGGACACTTGAATATTCAGAATTTGATCCTCCTTTGGGATACAAAGGTTCGTTATTTCCAATCAATAATGGTTTATTGCAAGCGGCAGAGATGAGTGAGAACCTTCTTAATAAAGAAGTGTTTTCAATTGAAGGAAAACAGGCAATGATTGATGCAATTAATGAATTTGAGTCCCGAATTGAAGATATTAAAAAGCATTTTAATATAACCTACGGAAGTTCTTTATCAGGCCCGGGGATGACCAAAAATGCCACAAAAACACTTCGTGAAACACTGGTTATTCAATATGCAAACAAGAGGTTGAAAAATTTCTTCCGGTTTGAATGGAATCAACAGTTGCAAAAATATCTGCTGTTTGATCTTTCTACAACATTCCAACCCGATGATCAAAGAATTGAATTGCCTTCTGAAGAAGAAATTAGTAAACAATTAGAAATACTTGGTAAGTGTGGTAATAGAAACGGGTGTTCCTCTTGCGGATATAAATCATGTAGGGAGTTTGCAATAGCAGTAGCCCAGGGATTGACAAAACCTATTTTATGTATTTCTTACATATATAAGAATCTTAAGAACCTGGAACAACAACAGGAGCAATCTGAAAATGAAATTAAAAAGTTAAAGAGTGTTATTAACGAAACAGAAAATACCTTTGTTAAAGAAAAAAACACATATGAATCAACTTCCGGGTTGATGAAATCTGTTTTGCAAAAACTGAGGGCAGGGATTATAATCGTCGATAAGGACTTAAAAGTATTACTTACAAATCAAACATTTATTAGAATTGTTGGAGAAGATGCTGAAGAGATAAATGAAGTAATACCTGGTTTACAGGGGGCAGATCTTACTAAATTATTGCCGTATGATATTCACAACCTTTTCTCATTTGTTCTGAATAACGGAGAGGATATTGATAACCGCGATATGAATATTGAAGATAAGATTATTAATATTTCTTTGTTTTCAATAAAAAAAGGTGAGGTTGTAGCTGCAATCCTCAGGGATATGAGTTCTCCGGAGGTACAAAAAGCAGAAGTAATGAATAGGGTTTCAGATGTTATTGATAAGAACCTCGAATTGGTCCAGAAAATTGGTTTTATCCTTGGAGAAGGGGCTGCTGAGATAGAGAAAGAACTTAACTCGATAATAGATTTCTATAAAAAATGAGATAAACTAAACAACATTAATTTCTCTTTCCAGCTCAATGTTATATCTCTCTAAAACTTTCCTTCGTATTTTTTCTGATAAATCAAAAATTTCTTTGCCTGTTGCATTACCATAATTTACCAGTACTAAAGGATGATTTTCATGAACACCGGCATCATTATCACGGTAACCTTTCAATCCACATTTCTCAATTAGATAGGCGGCAGGTATTTTTACATAATCTGAATTTATTTCATAAAAAGGGAAATCTGGAGTATCAGCACTTATCTCTTTAAAATTTTCTTTTTTCACGATTGGATTTTTAAAGAAACTTCCTCCATTTCCAATTTTGTCGGGGTCAGGTAATTTGCTGTTTCTTATTTCAATAACAACGTCACGTATGTCCTTAATAGATACATCATCTAAGTATTTGCCATCAAATCTGTCTGCGATACTTTTGTATTTGTAGTTGACTACTGGTTTTTTCATTAGCCTGAAAATAACTGATAGTATTATTATTTTTCCCTTGAGTTCTTTTTTAAAGATGCTGGAGCGATATTCGAAATCACACCTGGGTTTGCTTAGCTTGAAGATATCCCCTGTTTCTAAATCAAGGTACTCAACCTGGCTTATTCTGTCTTTGACCTCAACGCCGTAAGCCCCAATATTTTGTATTGGACTGGCACCAACGGTACCAGGAATTGAGGATAGATTTTCAAGTCCTCCCCAACCATTTTCAACAGTTGTATTTACAAAATCATCCCAATTTTCTCCGGCATATGCCTTGATCCAGTAATAGCTCTTGTCTTCTTCTTCTATTTCAATTCCCTTAATCTGGGGTAATAACAAAGTACCATCATAATCAGATGTAAATAAAATATTGCTGCCTCCAGCGAGTACAAAATGTTCTTTGTTTTTTAAAATCCCTGATGCCACAATTTCTTTTGCATCATCTATTGAATTTATTATTAAAGCTTCTTTTGCTGAAGCATCAATATGAAAGGTATTTAAAAGCTTTAGGGATAAGTTTTCTTTTCTTTGGTACATTTGCTCTTGTTAATGTGTACAAAGCTAAAAATATTTGTTAAGTAGCAAATAATTTATGGATAAACGAATAATTATTTCCGTTATAAATGATTTAATTACCGACCAACGAGTTAATAAAGTTGCCCGGACTTTAACAGAAGAAGGATATGACGTATTGTTAGTTGGGAGAAAATTAAAATCCAGTTTGCCGGTTAATCATAGAATTTATAAAACAAAAAGATTTAGATTGATTTTTAACAGGTCCGCTCTTTTTTATGCATTTTACAATATTCGTCTTTTCTTTTATTTTTTATTTGTGAAGGCTGATATTTTTCTGGCAAATGATGTTGATGTACTCCCAGCTAATTTCTTTGCGGCCAGGATTCGAAAGAAACCTCTGGTATTTGATAGTCATGAATTGTTTAGTGAAGTGCCTGAACTCACAAATAGAAAAAAAGTAAAGGCTGTATGGCAAAAAATAGAAGATTATTTTATTCCTAAACTTGAAAATTGTTATACAGTTTGTCAGTCAATAGCAGATTTTTATCAAAAAAAATATAATGTAAAATTTGAAGTTGTAAGAAATATACCTTTTGCTAAGCAGGAAATTTCAACACCAAAAACACCTGTTGCTCTTCCCGACGGTAAAATTATTCTATACCAGGGCACTGTAAATATAGGAAGAGGATTGGAATTAATAATAGAGGCCATGCAAGACGTTGAGGCAAACTTGGTAGTAATTGGAGGAGGAGATGTTAAAGAAAAACTGGAACAACAAGCAAAAAAAGTTAACTCAAGAAATAACATAATATTTTTAGGTCGGGTTCCTTTTGAACAACTTGGATATTACACGAAGATGGCTGACGTAGGTATTTCTATTGAAGAAAACCTAGGCTTGAATTATTATTATGCGCTTCCCAATAAACTTTTTGATTATATAAATGCAAAAATTCCTGTTCTGGTATCAGATTTCCCCGAGATGAGAAGAATCATAGAAGACTATGGTATTGGGAAGATTCTTAAGGAAAGAACGCCTAAATATTTAGCTGCTGTATTAATAGAAATGATCGGTGATGAAGAACAAATTAAAGGCTGGAAAATGAACCTGGAAAAGGCAAAGCAGGAATTAACCTGGGAGAATGAGAAAGAAAAATTGATTTCTGTTTTTAATAAATTATAGACAGAAATAATAAAAGCTGACCAAAAAGTAACTCTGACAGGTCTAGTGACTCTGTCAGGTTATATATCAAAAGACTTTTTGGACAGCCTTGTTATATTTGATTAGTTCTTCTATTAAATATACTGGATTATAATAGACTCATATAATTCTTGTTTTCCGCTTATTTGTTTTGGCTCTCCATTTTTAATAGCCAATTCACGCATTTGTTCCAAAGTAAGTTTACCTTCTTCAAAAGCTTTTCCGTCACCACTATCAAAAGAGGCATAACGCTCTTTTCTCATTTTTAGATAATCAGATTTTTCCAGAATATCATTTGTAACAAGTAATGCCCTTGCAAATGCATCCATACCTGAAATATGAGCAATAAACAGATCTTCAGGATCGGTTGAGTTTCTTCTGATTTTTGCATCGAAGTTAACACCTCCGGTTGTAAATCCGCCTACTTCTTTAATTACAAGCATTGCTTCAACCAATTCGTAGATGTTAACCGGGAATTGGTCTGTGTCCCATCCATTTTGGTAATCTCCGCGGTTTGCGTCAATACTACCAAACATACCTTCGTCTGCAGCTACCTGTAGCTCGTGTTGGAAAGTATGACCAGCCAATGTAGCATGGTTTACTTCAATATTCATTTTGAAATCTTTTTCTAAACCATATTTTCTTAAGAATCCGATTACTGTTGCCGTGTCAAAATCATATTGATGTTTTGTTGGCTCCATAGGTTTTGGCTCAATTAAAAATGGTCCTGTAAATCCTTGCTTCCTGGCATAATCTTTAGCCATATGAAGGAATTTTGCTAGATGGTCAAGTTCACGTCCCATATCTGTGTTTAATAAGGACATGTATCCTTCACGACCTCCCCAGAAAACATAATTCTCACCGCCAAGGGCTATGGTTGCGTCCAATGCATTTTTTACCTGTGTAGCTGCATAGGTGATAACATTAAAATCCGGGTTTGTAGAAGCGCCATTCATATATCTTGGGTTAGAAAATACATTAGCAGTTCCCCAAAGAAGTTTTACGCCCGATGCTTTTTGTTTTTCTTTTGCGTAATCAACAATTGTTTGCATACGACTTTCATACTCTGAGATAGAGCTTCCTTCATCAATAATATCAACATCATGAAAACAGTAATATGGGGCTCCAATTTTTGTGATAAATTCGAAAGCTGCATCCATCTTGTCTTTTGCTCTTTCTGTAGCATCAGCTTTTGTGCTCCATGGATGTTTAATTGTTGCTGCACCAAAAGGATCGCCACCATCTCCACAGAAAGAATGCCAGTAAGCAATTGCAAACCGAAAGTATTCCTTCATTGTTTTACCACCGATGATTTTGTTCTCATCATAAAATTTAAAAGCCAAAGGATTTTTTGATTCTTTACCTTCAAACTTAATTTTTCCAATTCCTGGAAAGAATTCTTTATTTCCTAATAAATAATCCATTTCTTTTTTTGTTTAATCTTTATTTATAGTTCTTTATTTAACACGTTCAACCATTTTTGATAAGCATCTGAGTATTGCTCTTCATTTTCCTTCGCGGGTTCTATTACTTTAATTTTTTCTAATGAAGTAAATGCATCTTCAAAGGATTTGTAGTAACCACTTCCAACACCTGAAGCTCGAGCTGCTCCTTGTGCCCCATCAGTATCATATAATTCTATTGATGAGCCAGTGACTCCCGCTAATGTATCTCTGAAGATTGGGCTCAGGAACATATTGGCATTTCCGGCACGAATGACAGATGGTTTAATTCCAATACCTTCCATTATATCAATTCCATATTTAAAGGAGAAAACGATTCCTTCTTGTGCTGCACGTAAAACATGAGCCCGATTATGTGTATTGAAATTGATGTTTTTAATTATGCTTCCAATTTCGAGATTACCAAGAACACGCTCAGCGCCATTTCCAAAAGGTAATACTGAAACGCCATTACTGCCAATAGCTACACTTGATGCGAGATTATTTATCTCCTCGTAGCTTAGATCAGAAGCCATGTTTTGTTTTAACCATGCATTAAGAATACCTGTTCCATTGACACATAATAAAACACCTAATCGATTTAATGATTCTGTTTGGTTTACATGGGCAAACGTATTTACCCGTGACTGAGGATCATATTTTATTTCTTCGCTTACACCGTAAACAACACCTGAAGTTCCGGCTGTTGCAGCAATTTCTCCCGGACTTAATACATTTAAAGAAAAAGCATTGTTGGGTTGATCTCCTGCACGATAGGTTACGGCTGTGTTTTCTGAAAGGCCTAATTCCTTTGCTATTGCCGGGGCTAATTTCCCTTGTTCAGAGAAAGTAGGAACAATTTCCGGGATAAAACTTTTTTCAAAACCATAATGCTCCAGTAAAAAATCAGCCCGGTTATTTTCTTTGAAATTCCAAAAAATACCTTCTGATAAACCCGAAATAGTAGTGTTTAACTCACCGGTTAGTTTCATGGCAATATAATCGCCTGGAAGCATGATTTTATCAATTTTTTCGTAAACAGCAGACTCATTTTTTTTGATCCACGCCAATTTTGATGCGGTAAAGTTTCCTGGAGAATTAAGTAAATATTCAAGACACTTTTCTTCTCCTATTTCCTGAAATGCAGCATTGCCTATTTCAACTGCACGGCTGTCACACCAGATTATTGAAGGTCGAACAACTTCCCTGTTCTTATCTACCGCTACCAAACCATGCATTTGATAAGAAATACCAATGCTTTTTATATCTGATTTATCTACGTTAGATTCATTTAAAACATCGGAAAGTGCAAGTTTAAGGTTTGCCCACCATGATAATTCGGGATCTTGTTCTGCCCAGCCAGCCTTGGGAGCATGAATAGTCATTTCTTTTTTTGGCTGAAAAGAAGAACCAATTAATTTTCCTGTTTCTGCCTCAACCATGCTCACTTTTACAGATGAGCTTCCAATGTCGAATCCTAATAGATACATAATTTTAGTTTGTTGTTATATTACAAGTCCAATATTGTTGTTTTTGAATTCTTTAAATTTTTCTTTGTCGAATACATGAAGCCTGGCAGGTTTATGAGATACTCCTTTTTGATATTCATTTAATGGAATAATGTAGTCCAGACGGTTAATTTTTTTTCTGAAGTTTCGGTTGTCAATAGGTATGTTTAGTATTTTTTCGTATAACTCCTGAAGCTGATTAAGTGAAAATTTATCAGGTAACAATTCATACCCGTGAGGTTCAGTTAGTAATTCACTTCGAAGTGTCTTCAAACCTGACATAACAATTTTTTCGTGGTCGAATATTAACTGTGGAAGTTTGTTTACAGGGAACCATTGAGCTGAGTCATGAAGTGATTGGTAATCTTCAATGTTTAACAAAGAATAGTATGCTATCGTAACAATTCTTTCAACATCATTTAATCCAGATGTGCTTTGTAACCATTCAAGGTCATCGCTTGTCATCAAACGTTTAGGGTCATCAAAGACTCCAAATTGTTTTAAAAATAAATCATGAATGCCTGTTAATTCATTCAATGTACGAAGTGCTGAATCATATAATACTTCTTTAAAAACAATTGGACTTCCAGGTAATTTATACTTCTCTTTGTTTTCTTGATCTCGTCTGATCAATAATACACTTAAGCCTTCTTTATTATACCCAAAGACTACGCAGTCTACCGAAATGTGAGGATTTAAATTATTCAAATTTGTTAATTTAAGAGTTCAAAAATATTAATATTTTCTTTTAAAATCAAATAAAACGTAAAAAATACGTAAAGCATTGTTTTTTGTTTTATGAAAAACAATAAGCAACCATAAATACAATTTTTGTGTCATATAGATTAAAGAAAAAAAATGTTTAAATATATCTTTTTAATTGTTGGATGTATATTGATCTTTGGATGCTCTGATATTGAAAGTTCAATAGGAGGTAGTCTGAATGGAACATGGATTGAAACGGAATTCAAAACCGATACGATTGAGTTTGATGATCAGTCTGCTTATTTGTGGCTATATAGAGGAACTGAGTTAGTGAATAATGAATATTTACCTGTTGCTGGTTCTGGCCCATATGATTACAAGATTCAGGGAGATAGTATTTATATTAATGCAGCCTGGTCGAGCTTATTTAGGAATAAAGCATATTATTTTAAAAAAGAAGAGAATATTTTAATTATTGGTAATTTTTATGATACAACATTAAATAAAGCACTCTTAAACTTTGAGAGAGCAGAATAAATAAATTTTAGAAGGGATTAAAATTCTACAATAATACCAACCGTAGGCAAAATTGTGCCTGAGCCATCATTTTTAATTCTGTCCATTTGATAACGTAATACACCATTTTCATCAATATATGGATCGTTTTCTAATGATACTCCCTCAATTAGGGCCTTTCGGGTATAGGGTTCCTGTTCTTCAGATTTAAAATTGTAAACATTTTGTATGTCAACATAAAAAATGAGCGACCACTTATTTAAATAGTATTGTTTGTCTACCCGAATATCCAACTGGTGAAATGGGGCAAGGCGTTCCTGGTTAAACCTGGAATAATCATAATAAGGGGCATTCTTGGCATCCCACGCAGACACTATAGATGATTTGTATTCATCATACGGGGTATATGGATAACCACCCACATATCTCCATTTAAAACCAAACTCCCAATTGCCTTTAAAGCTTCTGGTAGCTGTAATATTAAAAATGTGCCTGTTATCCCAGGCTGTTGGAATGTATTTGTCTGATAATTCTAACATTCCATTGTGCCCTTTAAATTCACTTCTAACAAGGGTGTAAGAAAGTATACCTGTGAATCCAAATAAATTTCTTGTACGGGCAAGTATCTCAAAACCATAAGAACGGCCTTCCCCAATTGATAAAACTTCTTCATCTCCAAATGTTCCAAAATCTGCTCCTTTACTGGCAATTGCTACAGAGTCATTAACAGAGAAAGGATAATTTTTATATAATTTATAAAATCCTTCAATACTTATCTTTGAATTTTCATTGGGTATTAGTTCTATCCCTCCAACAAAATGATCACTTTTTATATATGTTATTCCATTCTGTTTATTAATAAGAGTACCATCATTGTTTTCATATCCCAATGTAGTATAAGGGGGTCTTTGGTAGTATCTTCCTGTGTTGAAATTCAGAAATAAATTATTTGCTATTTGATAGGATAATGAAAATCTTGGTGAGAACTGGTTAAAAGGATTCTGCATTTCATTGGAATAGGAGGAACCGTCTATCCTGATGCCACCAGACAGGCTCAGGCGTTTGTCTCCAAAAGTTTTACTTAGCTGAGTAAATCCGCCGTAATTAGTCAAATTTAATTTTGAATTATAGTCTATTGTAAACTCGTTATTATTAATATAAGTCCTGCTTAATGTTGAATTGGTATAAGTTGCCTGTTCTAGGTTGATACCATAATTAAATTTTATATCTGAGCTGAAATTTCGGGTACTTTCGAACCTGAATTTATTTTCTATTTCTGCTGATGAGTAGTCAAAGACTTTGATCGAGTCCTCGTTATTGTTTGCATATTTGTAAGAGATGTTATTCAGATGATTTCTGCTTACTACATAACTATCAAATCCATTTTTTGTAAAATGTTTGAATACAGCACCAACAGTGTAATTCCATTGATCGTTTACAGGGAGATAACTTAATATATAGCGCTGAGAAGGAGTTTCATTAGCATCCAGATTAAGGGTAGATTTATCAATAGCTCCCAGTCCAATTAGAGTTATTTCATTTTTTTGATTGATTTTTGTTCTCGATTTAAACTGAAAATCATTATAGGTAGGCAAAAACGGTAGTTGTAGTGCTGCAAATAAAAACTGGAGATAAGATCTTCTGGCAGACACTATAAACGTTGTGTTATCAGTAAGAGGCCCATCGAGTGTTAATGCTAAATCAGAGGCCCCGACAGATCCCCGGAACTTTAATTTATCTTTGTTTCCATCAATCTGATTAAATTCTATTACTGATGATAATGCGTTGCCCCTGTTTGAAGGGAAAGCTCCAGAGTAAAAATTTACTTCCCTTATAAAGTCTACATTAATAATTCCTACTGGTCCACCGGAAGCCCCTTGTGTAGCAAAATGGTTTATTGTAGGAATTTCAACGCCATCAAGATAAAATCTATTTTCGGAGGAACCTCCACCGCGAACAATTACATCATTACGAAATGAAGGCGAAGATGATACACCGGGTAATGATTGAATGACCCGCGAGATATCACGATTGCCGCCGGGATTCTTTTCAATCTCTGCAATGCCAATTCTCCTTAAAGAAACTGGACTTTCCTCATTTCGTCTGAATGGGGAAGCTGTAACGGTAACTTCATCGAGTTCAACGGCTGTTTCTTTCATCGGTATCTCAACATATACATTTTTTGCATTGGTGACTAAAATTTCAGATGAGATATACGTTTCATATCCTATTGAAGTAGCCTGAAGCTCAATGTATCCGGGTTTTATATCGGTTATATTGAAATTTCCGTCAATATCACTTACAGCCCCGATGTTTGTCCCCCATACAACAATATTTGCAAAAGGTACTGGTTCGTTATTTTTTTCATTGTGAATTCTGCCAACAATTACCCCGTTGTTTTGGGCAAATAGGGGAGTGCTGAAAATAATAAAGAGGGGTATTATATATTTCAATCTCATTTTGTTTAATGATTTATTTAAAATTTTAAACAAAACAAAGTTCAAAATGTTCAATAACCTTCTTTAATTATTTTAAATATTTTTTCAGATTTTCAATTTCTTCGGTAAAATTAAGCTCGGGAAATAGTTCTTTTAACTCACAGATTTTAGATAAAGTCTGGTGAATAAATTTCTGATGCGAATCGGTTTGTGGGTTAAAAGGCTTATGATTAACAGCAAGGATGATAGTCTTTATCTTTTTTAGTATTTGTTCAGTGTTATTAGAAAAATAGCATGATTTAAATTTTCCCCATATATATTTAATTGCCAGGGAATTTGGGTGGAGCATATCGTTTTCATAAAAGCGGTAATCCCGCAGATCATCCATCATTATTTCATAGGAAGGGAAATATTCTACAAAGTCAAATTTTTCTGCCAGCTTATTTGCAGCAAGCAATAAAGTAGACTTGCTTACCTGGTTGCCTGATGCCCCATCTTTCCAATGGCGTATAGGACTTACAGTTAATACAATTTTTAAGGTGGGGTTAAATTGTTTTATTTCTTGAAAGAATGTTTCATAAGTTTTTGTTATTTCATCTGTTTCAAGTAAAAAGCGCAAAAAATGTGAAGAAGGTATTTTGTGACAATTTGCAGCAATCTTATTAGAATCTTTTATCTGATATACCCAGGCGGTCCCCCATGTTATAAAAAGTACATCAGTTTCTTTTAACCTCTCATGATTAATTTTTATTTGGTTGTTGATTTTATCCAGAAAATCGGATTTTACCGGTCGGGAAAAAGAACTATGGAAAGAAAAACTTGCCCATAAGTCCTTGTCAAAAAAGATATCCTTTTCAGAAATTTCTGTTTTATTTAAAAGTAGGTTGATGTTTTCTGAAACAGATAATGGATTATAAAGCACACCAAAAGGATTAATCCCGGTATTGAATTTTAGGCCTTGAAGTTTTTCCCCAATATTATTTGAGAAGCATGAACCTATAAATAATACCTTGGACTGATAATTAATATCAATATTAGATTGGGGGATTATTATTTCAGTCCGAAATTCCACTTTATTGATGAAATTGATTTAAATATTCAAACATTACTTTTTTTATTGAAGTAAGTCCAATTTCAATGATATTAATATCAGCTTTACTTTTAAAAACAAAATCTGCAACATCTTCACCGGGATTTATTCCTGTGAAATCATCCACTTCGCATATAAAAACCATATCAAGGGTAGAATACGTTAGCCCTCCAAATAAATATTCATTGCAGAATGAATTGAAATAACTTTTTATCCTGATGTCGAGATTAAGTTCTTCTTTGATTTCTCTTTTTAAAGCATCTTCAGCCTTTTCTCCAGGATCAACAAATCCGCCAGGGAGATCAAGTGTTCCTTTCTCAGGATCTCTTCCTCTTATTGTTAGTAAAATTTCTCCTTTATTGTTTTCAATAATTCCGGCAACAGCAGCAGCAGTATTTGTGAAATAATGAAACAGGCAATCTTCGCAAAAAAACGATTTATTGCTGGTTGGCTTAAAATTATTCGAACCGCAACGGGGACAATATTTTAATACTTTAGCAGGATAGAAATTACTGTTGTTATTCATTTTTTATTCGTTTTTCAAATTCTTCTTCATCCATAGCTCTGCTTTTTCTAAGTCTGTAGGTGTGTCTATCCCAATTGTTTCAAGTTCAGTTTTTTCAACTTTAATAAAATATCCGTTTTCAATCCATCTGTTTTGTTCAAGCGACTCTGCAATTTCAAAAGATGATGGCTGAAGTTTTGTTATTTCCAGTAAAGTGTTTTTTCTATAAGCATATAATCCCAAGTGTCTGTAAAACTGGTGATGTAAATGCCAATCGGATCTTTCATTGTCGCGAATATAAGGAATTGGAGAACGGCTAAAGTAGATTGCCCTTTGGTTAACATCAAAAACAACCTTTGGAAGATTTGGATTAAAAATATCTTCATTATTGGTTATTGGTTTTACAAGTGTGGCAATCTGAGTTTCCGGATTTATAAATGAAAATTTTAATTTTTCTAGTTGTTCCGGTTGAATAAACGGCTCATCTCCCTGTATGTTAAAAACAACATCAAAATATTTGTTCTCTGATTTTTCAATGTTTGTGACAGCCTCAGCACAACGATCAGTTCCACTTCTGTGAGAAGTTGAAGTCATCACAACATTTCCTTTAAATGATTTAACAGCGTTAAGAATTTTCTGATTATCAGTTGCAACATAAACATTCTCAAAAACTTTCGAAGCTTGTTCATATACGCGTTGAATCATTGTTTTACCATCTAATTCGACAAGTGGCTTACCAGGAAATCTTGTCGAAGCATATCTTGCAGGTATTAATGCAATAAATTTTATTTTTTTTGTCATAAAGCCAAAATTATTTTTTTATTGGAACAATGTAAAAAAAACATCTAATATTGTAATTTTGTCATAACAAAGAAATCATCAAACACTTGAAAATTTTGTTGTTTGATAAGAATCTGTCAAAAAGTCTCAAAAATTAAATATAATTGTACATGGATGTACATCAATTAAAACAAAGGTTTGGGATAATCGGAAACTCGTATGAGCTTAACAGGGGAATAGATATTGCCCGTCAGGTTGCTCCTACAGATTTATCAGTTTTGATAACAGGGGAAAGTGGTGTTGGTAAAGAGGTGTTTCCCCAGATTATTCACAACTTTAGTTCAAGAAAACACGGACAATATATAGCAGTAAACTGTGGGGCAATACCAGAGGGTACAATCGATTCTGAATTATTTGGTCACGAAAAAGGGGCTTTTACCGGAGCCACAGATCAACGTAAAGGATATTTTGAAGTAGCAAACGAAGGGACAATCTTCCTGGATGAAGTTGCAGAGCTTCCTCTTTCTACCCAGGTTAGGCTTTTAAGGGTTTTGGAAACGGGCGAGTTTATCAAAGTAGGATCCTCAAAAGTTATAAAGACCAATGTTAGGGTAATTGCCGCAACCAATGTGAATGTCCCAAAGATGGTTCAGGAAGGTAAATTCAGGGAGGATCTGTTTTACAGGTTAAATACCGTACCCATTGTTATTCCTCCCTTAAGAGAAAGAAAAGAAGATATTTATCTTTTATTCAGGAAATTTGCTTCAGATTTTGCAGAACGTTACAGGATGCCTGCAATCAGGCTTACGGATGAAGGGCAACATTTATTGTTAAATTATCGTTGGCCGGGTAATATCAGGCAACTAAAAAATATTACAGAACAACTCTCAATCATTGAAGAAAAACGAGAGATTGATGCAGAAACATTAAGACGGTATCTTCCTGATTATTTCGAGTCGAAGTTACCTGCACTGTATGCAGATAGTAATGTAGATCAAAAGACATTTGCCTCAGAAAGGGAGATTCTTTACAAACTCCTTTTTGATATGAAGAATGATATGAATGATCTTAAAAAACTCGTTCTTGATATCATGCAAAAAGGAACTGTAGATAGCGAAATTCATGAAGACAATGCACATTTGATAAAAAAATTGTATCAAAGTGTTGATGGCACAACAATAGACGAGCCAGAAGAAAAGAATTACAGAACTATTGATGTCTCTCAGCGAGATGATTCTAATATAGAAGATACAGAAGAAATTGTGGAAGAATCATTATCATTGGAAGAAAAAGAAATAGAACTTATCCGAAAAGCTCTTGAAAAACATAACGGAAAACGTAAATATGCGGCACAGGATTTGGGTATATCAGAGCGCACACTTTACAGAAAAATTAAAGAATACGATATTAACTAAATGAAAAAGATAAATCTCATATTTATAGCAATATTTGGAATTGTTTTTTTGAATGGTTGTTTTTCGGTAAAATATAGTTTTTCAGGGGCTTCTATCAATCCTGAGATTAAAACTTGTTCTGTACAGTATTTTCCAAACAGGGCGCCAATAGTAAATGCCAACCTCAGTCAACAACTAACAGATGCATTGAAAGATAAGATTCAATCGGAGACATCATTAACTCTTGTTAATGGAGTAGGTGATGTAGATTTTGAAGGTTCAATAACTGGTTACTCAACACAGGCAACAGCCATTCAGGCTGATGAAACGGCTGCTCAGAATAAATTTACAATTACAGTTAAAGTAAAGTATAGTAATCCATTAGAGCCTGATTTTGAATACGATAAGAGTTTTTCGAGATACAGGGAATATGAAAGTTCAATGAGTTTTGAGTCCTGCTCAATCCCAATATGTTGATGAGATACTAGAAGAATTAGTAGATGATATTTTTAATGCTGCATTTGTAAATTGGTAATTATGGATTTCAATTTTAGGCATTACATAAAATATAGTAATCAGCTGAATGAATTTACGCTTACTCAGTTAAAGGGTATTGTTGAAGAATATCCATATTTTCAAATGGCCCGTTTCCTTTATTTAAAAAATCTATCGGTACTTGACGATAGTAATTTTGAATGTGAGCTCAAAAATTCAGCGGTTTATGTTTATAACAGACCTTTATTACATGATTTTTTATTCGAACAAGTAGAAGATGCCGTAATTCCACCAAAAGAAGAAACTGAAGAACAGGTTGAAGAAAATAAACCGGTTGAATCAGCAGGGACTGTTGTAGAAGAAGAAACTAATGAAACTTTAGAGGAAGATGAAACATTTTCAGAAGAATCTAATGCAGAGAATTTAGTAGAAGAAAAAAAAGATGAAGAGGATCAGCCAATAAAAAGAGATTTTTCGAGTAATATTAAACATAATATTTCTGATATACTTCATGAACAACTAAAGGCAGCTGAAAAAGAAACAGACGAATTAGAGATTAGTCAGTTTCAGATGGATGTAGAAAAGGAATATGGTAAGGATCTGGAAAAAGTGTCAAAAAAACAAGAAGTTTTTGAGCTTCTTGATGATGAGCAGGAGACAGAAAAAGTTGCTAATTCAAATAGTTCTGAGGATAGAAAACGTATAGCTGCATCTGTGAGCTATGCAAAGGATCTACTTGATTTTGATTATGTATTAAGAAACACAATTAATTATAAAATAAAAAAAGAAGATCCTAATCCAGATACAATAGATAGTACGGGTAATAGTTTTACAAAATGGCTTGAAACTATAGACTCAACAGGTGAAGCTCAGGCGAGGGAACAAGCCGAAGTTGAAAAGGAAGAAGAATTGGATACTTTTACTTTGAAAAATCAGATAATTGAGAATTTTATTCAATCAAATCCCTCCTTAAAACCAGAAGATAAGCCATTTGAGTTTGAGGATATCTCAACGGAAAGTGTCAAAGAAGATGGTACCATTGTTACCGACACTTTGGCAAGAATTTATTACAATCAAGGGAGATACGATAAAGCTTTGGAGGCATATAAAAAATTAAGTTTGAAATATCCAGAAAAAAATAGTTACTTTGCGACGCAAATTGAGAAAATTAAAAACAAAATAAACGATTTAAAATAAATAAGTTATGTTTATCTTTCTTTCTGTACTAATTATAATTGTAGCAATATTCCTTATTTTAATTGTATTAGTACAAAACTCAAAAGGTGGTGGATTAGCAGCAAATTTTCAATCTTCTAACCAGATTATGGGTGTTAGGAGAACTACAGATTTCTTAGAAAAAGCAACCTGGACATTAGCGTCAGCTTTACTTGTGCTTTGTGTACTTGCCAGTATTGCTATTTCTAGTGGTGATAAAGAAGATGGTTCTTTAATTGAAGAACAAGTAGAAGAAGCTATCGATCCTTCTGCTTTACCAAGTTTTCCTACTACTACTCCGGAAACTACTCCATCTGAAGAAACTGCTGAATAAGTTTTTTTAGAAATAAGATATTGTAAAATGTCAGTATGTCATTCATACTGACATTTTTTTTTGTTTGTGCTGAATCTTTTAAATGATGCCCAAGTGTCTTTAATACAGTATTTTAAACGAATACAGATGGATTTTCTTTATTTCTTATTAATGTAATTTTGACTTTGTTTTTTTATAAAAGTGCCATTTTTTTATTTGGCATAAAATCTGATTAGTCTGGTGCAGCAAAATTGTATGTTTAACTATTAATATTCATAAAAATATGTCAGAAGTAACTATCAAACCTCTTGCTGATAGGGTTTTAGTAAAACCACTGGAAGCTGAAATGAAAACTGCAAGTGGAATTATCATTCCTGATTCTGCAAAGGAAAAACCTCAAAAAGGAACTATCGTTGCTGCCGGTCCTGGTACTAACGACGAGAAAATGGAAGTTAAAGTAGGTGATGTTGTCCTTTACGGAAAATACGCAGGTTCAGAACTTTCTGTTGATGGCAAGGATTACTTAATCATGAGACAATCTGATATTCTCGCAATTGTATAATCAATAATTTTTTTTCGATAAAAAAGTTAAAACAATTTAAGATATGGCAAAAGAAATAAAATTTGATATTGAGAGTCGCGACCTTCTAAAAAAAGGTGTTGACGCTTTAGCAAATGCTGTAAAAGTTACATTAGGACCAAAAGGCCGTAATGTTATCCTTGACAAAAAATTTGGCGCTCCTCAGGTAACTAAAGATGGTGTTACTGTTGCAAAAGAAATTGAGTTAGAGGATCACTTCGAAAATATTGGGGCACAACTTGTAAAAGAAGTTGCTTCTAAAACAAATGATGATGCAGGTGATGGAACAACAACTGCAACAGTATTGGCTCAGTCAATTGTAAACGTTGGATTAAAAAACGTAACTGCTGGTGCTAATCCAATGGATTTAAAAAGAGGTATTGATAAAGCTGTTACTGCAGTAATCGAAAATCTTGCTTCTCAAGCTCACGGAATTGGTGAGGATACTGAGAAAATTCAACAAGTTGCTTCTATTTCTGCTAATAACGACCAGGCTATCGGTTCATTAATTGCTGAGGCAATGGGTAAAGTTAAAAAAGAAGGTGTTATTACTGTAGAAGAATCTAAAACTGCTGAAACTTATGTTGATGTTGTTGAAGGTATGCAATTCGACAGAGGATACATCTCTCCTTACTTTGTGACTGATACAGAAAAAATGGAAGCTGTATTGGAGAACCCATTCATCATGTTAACTGATAAGAAAGTTTCTACAATGAAGGATCTAATGCCAGTACTTGAGCCAGTTGCTCAATCAGGCCGTCCTTTATTAATCATAGCAGAAGATGTTGATGGTGAAGCTTTAGCTACATTAGTCGTTAACAAATTAAGAGGGTCATTAAAAATCGCTGCTGTTAAAGCTCCAGGTTTTGGTGACAGAAGAAAAGAAATGCTTGAAGATATCGCTATCTTAACAGGTGGTACTGTTATTTCTGAAGAAAAAGGACTTACTTTAGAAGGAGCTACTACTGATATGTTAGGAAATGCTGAGAAAATTACTATCGATAAAGAAACTTCTACTGTTGTTAATGGTGCTGGTGAGAAATCTAACATCGATGCAAGAGTAAAACAAATTAAACAACAAATCGAGAATACTACTTCTGATTACGATCGCGAAAAATTACAAGAGCGTCTTGCTAAATTAGCAGGTGGTGTAGCTGTACTTTATGTAGGTGCTGCTTCAGAAGTTGAGATGAAAGAGAAAAAAGACCGCGTTGATGATGCATTAAGTGCAACAAGAGCCGCTGTTGAAGAAGGTATTATCCCTGGTGGTGGTGTTGCATACATCAGAGCTATTGAAGCTATTGAAAACTTAACAGGTGATAACGATGATGAAACTACTGGTATTGCTATCGTAAAAAGGGCATTGGAAGAGCCAATTCGTCAAATCGTTGCAAATGCAGGTTTAGAAGGTTCTGTTATTGTTCAGAAAATTAAAGAAGGTAAGGGTGACTTTGGTTACAATGCACGTACTGATAAATACGAAAATTTATTTGCTGTAGGTGTAATTGATCCAGCTAAAGTATCTCGTATCGCTTTAGAGAATGCTTCTTCAATTGCAGGAATGTTCTTAACAACAGAGTGTGTTATCTCAGAAAAACCTGAGCCAGAATCACCAATGCCAGCTGGTGCTCCAGGTATGGGTGGAATGGGCGGTATGATGTAATCGTAGGCCTTAAACATATATTAAAAACCTTTGCTATTTATAGCGAAGGTTTTTTTATTTCTTCAAATCTGTAAATTTGTCGTACAAATGGGAATAAGGCAGCGCTAATGATAGTTATTCATCCAGGATATTTTCATTTAATTCTTCAAACCAAGATAGTAAAGACTGCTTCTCTGAATCTGTTAATTTTGCATCCTGATGAACTAATGTATGAATCTTCAAAGGCATTTTACCTTTTTCGACTTCCTTCTTGCTGCTCGATAAAACTCTTATTTTTTTACGTTTTGAAAGATTCCCCCATTCAGAAAAGTTAACTTCATCTCTGCCTAGTTTAACATCACGTTTTACTAAAAAATAGATGGGGATTATTTTTGAGTACCATGGATAATTTGTTTGAGTGGAGTGACAGTCAAAGCATGATACTCTGATTATTTCAGCTATCTCAGCCGAAGATTCTTCCAGGTAGAGAATATTGGTTGTACTATCATCTGAGTTTACAGGTAAATTTTTTGGAATAAATTGGATTACAATAATACAAATGATTATTGTAATTACTGACCATTTAATTACTTTCAAGAGTCCGTAATTTTATATGTTCTTTAAAAAAAGAAGTCTCAATTTATTTAATAGAACCTTATTCCATAAGATTTTCTGCAGTTGTTTCAGCCCAATCTAAAAGTGTTCCTACTTCTTCTTCAGACATTTTCAAATTAGGAAAACGTTCAATTGCTTTTTTAGGAGGCATAGTTCCTTCTTCAAGAACTTCAATTATTTCATCAAGTGTGGCAATTTGATCTGCTTTATCAAGTGTCAGGAGTTTATCCCAGTGTAGGGCTTCTTTTGCATCATCAGATTGGCCTTTGTCACTATGGCAGTTATAACATTTACTGTCGATAACTTGTTTTACATTTTCAGGATATTCTATTGTCGCATTATTAATGTTATTAGCTCCAACAAATAATAAGAATGACAGGGAACTAGAAATAAAAAGAATGGCAATTGTTTTCATGGTATTAATGTATTAGGTTATAAATACGAAATTAAAACATTTTTAAATACAAAACTTCTCGGTAACGGTTTTAATAAGAAATATTTAGTTACAAATTTTTTAATCCAGATTTTGTGTTAAATAAGCAATAAAGTTTAGTTTTCATTAAACTTATTAATATCAACCAATATGCCTGCAAAGGATAAATTGAACTGTTACATTCAATCCTGATCAAGTTGATGCTGCTAAAGAGGTGAGAATAGGTTTTTTAATTTTCCGGCTAAAGTTTTCCAAGATTTAATTGCAAACCAAGAGAAAAAATAAATGGTTCATATCCAAAATCTATTTCTGAATTGAGAGGGATTGAGATACCAAACTGGGTTACAACTTTCACATATTTATAACCTAATTTAGCAGTCATTACAGGTTCCAGGAAATAACCGATATCGCTATGAGAACCCTGGTTCATATTTACAATTACAAATCTTGAAGAGAAGCTGCTATCCATGATATGTGAAGTAGCCCCGATAGTTGGCTGAACAAAAAAACGGGTAGTTTTAACAGAAGAATAGGGAATAAAAACAGCATCGTTATCATTACTTTCCAGGTTGCCAAAACCTACGCCTCCATAGGATTCGAATCTAAAAAATGGACCTATTCTTTTGTAATAACCAGCCCCAAACTCAACAAATTGATGTTTGTGATAGTCATCCGTTGTGTCTGAAGTTTGATTAGCGAAACTACCATTAACCATAAGGCCTATGTTATCTGTTATGGCATAGGCTATTTGAGGATCAAAACCTGAAAGTGCTACATTTGCAGAAGCCTGAAATTCGCCTTTATTGCTTAAAAGAGGAGTGTTAACAACATTCGGGACATAGGATGGGGCACACGAACTAATAATTAAACTCAGAATTATTAGAAAATGAAATAGTTTTTGTTTTGTTGTTTTCATAATTAAGTGTTTTTTGCGAATATACGTATCTCTTTAGATATTGGGGGTAAAAAATTGTTTTCCAGAAAAGGAATTGTTTCGGTTACAATAAATTATAGGTTAGGTGTTTTTGGGTTTATGGCACACCCTGAATTGTCAGCAGAGAATTCTTATAAAGGTTCAGGAAATTATGCTTTAATGGATCAAAATGTTGCTTTAAAATGGGTTCAGGAAAATATTAAAGCTTTTGGAGGAGATCCTTCACGTGTTACCATTGCAGGCGAATCATGTGGTTCACGCTCCGTATGCGCACAGATGGCATCTCCGTTGTCAAAAGGTTTATTTTCTGCGGCTATTGGAGAAAGTGGGGCACTGATGAATTCAACAATTGTTCCTTTATCTTTAAAAGATGCTGAAAAATTAGGTTTACAATTCGCAGAAGTAGCAAAAAAGAAATCTATAAAAGAATTAAGAGCTCTTACCGCTCAGGAACTCCTTGAAATAAGTGGATTACCTAATACTCCATATTTTGCTCCGAATGTAGATAATAATTTTTTTCCTGATTTTCCTTCAAAAATATTCGAAAGAGGAGAGCAAGCAAAAGTTCCATTGTTAGCCGGATGGAATTCAGAAGAGATGAATTATCGATTTATTTTTGGACAAAATGTGCCAACAGTAGAGAATTATAATAAAATATTAGAAAACCTTTATGGTGAATATGCTTTAGGAAATCTTCCAACAAATAGAGTATATGATTGGCAGCCTGAAGACTTTATGGTGTCAACAGTGATGCAGGAGTTTTTTGCAAATTTTATTAAAACACATAATCCAAATGGATTAGGAGTACCGGAATGGCCTGCTGCAAATGAGAATATAAATGTTCAAATGCATATTGATGTTGAATCAGAAGCCGAGATTGATCCCAATTCGGAACGATATAAATGGTTAAATCAATTGCCTGCAAAATATGTAAGTGCTCCTGAATAGGGATTTTAGGGCTACCCACAAAATCCAACACATTACCAAAAAAAATTGTCGCACAAAATTTTATTTATAATTTTGTATCAAATTCTCGTTGGGGGTGCCTTAACTGTGGTGGCTGAGATCATACCCCAAGAACCTGAGATGTTTAATAACAGCGGAGGGAAACGAGTCATAGCCAATCTATTTTGACATAATTTGTCAGATGCTATATCGTTTTTTGCATTCCGCAAAAACGGATTTTACAAATGAAAAGTAATTTTGATGAATATGCATCGCAGTATGATGCGTGGTTTATGGACAATCAGAATCTGTTGTATTCTGAAGCTAAGTTAGTGGCCTATTTCCTAAAAGATGCCGGAGAGGTATTCTCTGTGGGGTGTGGTAGTGGTCTCTTTGAAATGATTCTGGAAAAGGATTTCAACATCTCTATTAAAAATGGATTGGAACCTTCTGAAGGAATGGCAGAAATTGCTCGCAAACGAGGAATGACAGTAGATATCACCACTGTAGAAAATGCTGATTTGGGAACAGCGTGTTACAATACTGTTCTCTTTAATGGCACTCCAAGTTATATTACAGATTTGCAAATGGCTTTTGATAAAGCCTATGCTGCTCTTCGTCCCAATGGACGCATTATTGTGATTGATGTACCCAAAGAAGGTTCGTATGCGATGATGTACAATTTGGCGAAGGCAGTAGATACTTGGCAACATCCTTTGTTGGAGAATGTGCACCCTCGTGACCCGTATCCCATCGAATTTGTAAGACTGGCGAATTGGCGCACTACTCAGGAAAAAATTGAGTTGTTGAATAAGACTGGATTTTCCGATTTGAAATTTGCACAGACCCTGACCAAACACCCAATATATTCCAGTGATGTACTAGAGGAACCCATCGAAGGGTATGATTGTGGTGATTATGTAGCGATTTGTGCCATTAAAAAATAAACGACAATGATTAACGGAAAAACAGTATCAAAGGATTTAAAATTGGTTAGAGAAAAATCGCCATTGGTGCATAATATTACCAATTATGTGGTGATGAATAATACCGCAAATACCTTATTAGCTTTAGGTGCCTCGCCGGTAATGGCACATGCTGAGGAAGAAGTAGCTGATATGGCCGGTATTGCTTCTGCATTGGTGATTAATATGGGGACATTAAGCCCACGTTGGGTTGAAGGAATGCTTTTGGCTGGTAAAACTGCAAAACAAAAAAGTGTTCCTATTATTTTTGACCCTGTTGGTGTGGGAGCAACTCCCTATCGCAATGAGGTAGCAAAGCAAATTTTGGAACAATGTCAGCCTGATTTTATCCGAGGAAATGGTTCTGAGATTATGGCGTTGACCAATCAGAATGTGATTACCAAAGGTGTGGATAGTACAGCTTCGTCTAACGCTGCATTGGATGCCGCTAAAACGTTGGCAAAAAAAACCGGAGCTGTAGTGGTAATTAGCGGACAGGAAGATTTTATAACTGATGGAACAGTGGTAACGTCAGTGCAAAATGGTTCAACAATGATGGCGAAAGTTACCGGAATGGGCTGTACGGCAACAGCAGTATTAGGCGCTTTTGCTGCTGTTAATTCGGATAAAAGGGAAGCGGCAACATCTGCTATGGCAGTGATGAGTATTGCCGGAGAAATTGCGGTACAACAATCGGCAGGTCCCGGTTCGTTACAGACTAATTTTCTGGATACATTGTATAATTTAGATACTGAAACAGTTGAGAAGCTAGCTAAAATCGTAACGTTATGATGGATTTATGTTTATATCTGGTAACGGACCGTCCATTAGCATTAGATCGTGATTTGGAATGGATTGTGGAAGAGGCCGTGAAAGGTGGTGTGACAATGGTGCAATTGCGCGAAAAAGATTGTGACACACGCGAATTTATTAATTTAGCAGTACGATTAAAACAGAAGCTACAACCTTTGAATGTTCCTTTGATTATAAACGACCGGGCAGATGTGGCATTAGCAGCTGATGCGGATGGTTTACATATTGGTCAGTGTGATATGCCCTATGAAATTGCTCGTCGTTTGTTGGGATATGATAAAATTATCGGACTCTCTGTTGAGAATATGACGCAGGTAGCTGATGCTAATGATTTAGATGTGGATTATATTGGTATTTCACCAGTATTTAGAACGCCGACGAAGACTGATACAGCACAGCCGTTTGGACTGAAAGGTTTGGAAGAAGCAATGAAATTGACGAAACATCCGGCAGTAGCCATTGGAGGGATGAATCAAACAACAGCCGAGAGCGTGATGAAAGCCGGAGCTAATGGTATTGCCGTGGTTTCTGCCATTGTATCAGCAGAACAACCAAAAGAGGCAGCATTGACGTTGAGTAAAATAGTAAAAGGATAGATTCGTAAAAACGAATTCTTTGTACTAAAAAAATAATGAATTTAAAAGAAATAGGAGAATTTGGATTTATAAAGCGTTTTCAACCGTTGTTTGAGAATTTGCTTTCTGACGATGTGGTTGGAATTGGGGATGATTGTGCCATTATTTCAAAAAACGACCAAGAAGACTGGTTGATTAGTACCGATTTATTGGTAGAAGATGTACATTTCTTGAAAGATTCTATTACCCCTTACCAATTGGGCTATAAAGCATTGGCGGTAAACCTGAGTGATGTGGCGGCAATGGGTGGAACGCCGGTGGCTTCTTTTCTATCTATTGCCATACCAAGTGATGTTAGTGTTGAATATTTAGACGAGTTGATGCGAGGTTATCACGCGTTGTCTGAAAAATACCAAACACCATTATTGGGAGGAGACACCACTAAATCGCTAAAGAATTTAGTAATCAATGTTGGGGTAATTGGAAAATGTGCCAAGGGAAAAGCAAGAACCAGAGCAATGGCTCAGTTGGGAGATATTATTTGTGTGACTGGCAAATTAGGAGATTCTGTCGCCGGATTAAAAACAATATTGGATAAGCTGTCAAGTTCTGCTGACATTGAATCTTTACGATTGAAACATCATTTGCCTGAACCTCAACTATTGGAAGGACAGTTCTTAATCGAAAAATCAGGTGTTCACGCGATGATGGATATTTCGGATGGTATTGCCTCTGATTTAAACCATATTTTAAGGGCGTCCAACAAGAGTGCTGTTATTGATGTGGATAAGTTGCCAATTTCTGATTTATTACAAAGAGTAGCTCTGCAAAATCAGTGGAATGCTACTGAGTTGGCATTGTCCGGTGGTGAAGACTATGAGTTGTTGCTTACCGTTGCGCCGGAGGTTTTAAATTCTGTTCAAGCAGAATTCCTGAGTCACATTGGTAAGCCATTAATTCCAATAGGAAGAATAGAAGACGGCAGGTCTGAAATACATTACCGAAAAGGTAATCAAAACATAGAAATAACAAAAAATGGCTTTAATCACTTCGTTTAGAATGGTTTAATAAATAGAAATAAAAGTAGTATTTGTGCATTAACGACAAAAAGAAAATAATAAAATGAACTATAAAAGAACGTTAACTATTGCGGGTAGCGACCCAAGTGGTGGTGCCGGCATACAGGCCGATTTGAAGACGATGTCAGCCTGCGGTTGTTATGCAATGTCAGCTATAACAGCTGTTGTCGATGAAAATACAGTTGGGGTGTATGGAGTGCATCCTATTCCGGTTGATTTTGTTAAAGGACAGATTACCTCTGTTTTAGATGATATTGGCGCTGATGCTGTAAAGATTGGGATGTTGCATTCTTCCGAATTAATTCGCACTGTCAAGGACACCTTATTGAGTTATAAAATCAAAAATATTGTTCTTGATCCGGTAATGGTAGCAACGTCCGGAGATAAACTGTTATTGGACTTGGCGATAAAAACGTTACAAGATGAATTAATCCCAGAGGTGCGTGTGATTACGCCCAATATTCCCGAAGCTGAAATCTTGTTAGGCAGTAAAATCAACGGACAAGATGATTTGCCAAAAGTTGTTAAAGATTTATCGTGTAATCGCCGTGTCTCGGTATTGCTAAAAGCTGGACATTTGGATGATGATGAATTGATTGATGTTTTTTATAATGCGGAAAAAGATGAGATTGTAGAATTATCTTCAAAACGAATTGCTACAAAAAACACGCACGGAACAGGTTGTACATTTTCATCGGCTGTAGTAGCATTTTTGGCTCATCAGCTCCCTTTAAATGATGCCGTAAAGCACGCTAAAGATTATATTAATCAAGCTATTGTGGCAGGTGCGGATTATGAAATCGGCAAAGGACACGGTCCCGTTCAGCACTTCAATAAATTTTGGAAATAATGAGGGTTTCTGCACAAGGAGAATTTACACAAACACTATGGGAATTGGTTGAGCCAATTTATAATCAAATCATAAATTGCCAATTTGTAGTTGAATTAGCCGATGCAACACTTCCTGAAAGTTGTTTTGCTTTTTATTTGTCGCAAGACGTGCTTTATCTGAAACAAGATAATAAAGCGTTGGAAATGCTGTGTCAAAGAGGATCAGCAGAAACAGAAAAACAATTTTTCAAGCAATTATCCCAAGATGGTATTGCAGTAGAGCAAGCTATGCGAAATGATTATTTGACCTTTTACAATATTCAAGAAGCAAAGCAGCAATCTCCTGCTTTTAAAGAATATGGCTCATTTATTCTTGACAATGCTGCCAATGCCCTTTATTCTGTTGCATTAGCTGCATTATTGCCTTGTTTCTGGTTATATCAGAAAATCGGGCGATATATCATTTCAAGTCAGGTTAAGCCAAATCAATACCAAAAATTTATCGATACTTACATTGATGAGTCTTACGACCAAGTTACAAATCACTTCATTCAGTTAGTTGAGGATTATGGACAACAAGTATCTTTAGAATTAAAAGACGAAATGAGAAATGTTTTTCTGAAAAGCGCCCAATACGAATATTTAGTTTTTAAGGAAGTAGAAAACATTAAGTCACTGCGTCATTTCAAGTGACACCGTGACTATGACTCTCCAGAATGTATTTTACCCACAAAAAGCTACACGTTGCCCAAATGAATTCATTTTAAGCAAAATCAATTTTATTTTTGAAAATCATTAAGACTAAATAAGCAAAACAAAACATAAAATGAATATCGTTTTTAATAAATCATACTGATAGAATTCTTAAACAATGGCTTTAAAACATATTAGAATCAACAAAACATTAATCGTTGAATTTATCTCAGTAACGTTCGCCGTATTTTTGGGCTTAATGATGAGCCAGAGGAAAGACACCCGAAACCACAATCAACTGGCAAAGCAATCGAAAAACAGAAATTATCGACAACGAGTCTATGCTGCAAGAAATGGTACAAGGATTATCGGGAATTTACGATTATCAAAACTACTATTCGACACAAGTAAAAGAGTTTATGAAAAACTACAACTACAACCAGATAAAAACCACCGAAAGTCAATCGTTAATACAAATAAGCTCCTTTATGAAGCATATTATAGTTATGAAAGAAAATCTAATAGGCTACAACACAATCCTTTTAAAGGGAATTGGGTGGAGATAACGGAATAAGGTGACTGATAAAAAACCACACGGAAGCCTGTGTAAGATTATAAATTCAATATAAAACTATTAAGATATAATGTAATATGAAAGGTATAATTAATTGGAAGTTATTTTATGCACTACTAATTTCCTCCGTGATTGCCTCACTACTTGTAATGCCCTATTCGTTGGCATTAAGTTCAAGTAATATTGAGTTTTCAGTTTCGATGTTAGTTCTTGCAATGCTACAAAGCATTATTATGTTTTCGATAGTCATATTTTTGGGACTAATATTATCAAAACGTATCGAAATGGGAATGCCTATTTTGCAGAATATTTTAGAAAGAAAAAATCAAAGAAAAGAACTAAAAGCCATAACTGTTCCTTCAGTATGCTGGGGTTTTTTTACTGGTATTTTAATTGTTTTTGTCAGCATTCCGTTTAATAAATTAGTACCGGAGTTAAATTTTTTGAATGTATCTCCACCAATATGGAAAGGTTTTCTTGCCGCTTTTTACGGTGGCATAACAGAAGAAATACTGCTGCGATTATTTGTGGTTTCGTTATTTGTGTGGATAACCTGGAAAATAAAAAAGACAAATAAAGGAAAACCTACGAATTTGGGAATATGGATATCCATTATTCTTGCCTCCATAATTTTTGGATTAGGACATCTGCCTGTAACCGCTCAAATAGTTCCTTTATCAGGACTTGTCATTACACGTGCTATTCTGCTAAATGGATTAGGAGGCATCATATTCGGCTGGCTTTATTGGAAAAAAGGTTTAGAATCTGCAATGATAGCTCATTTCTCAGCCGATATTATTTTGCATACAATTACACCTTTGGTTATCTCATTTTTCGCATAAAATATTATTGGAAAGTCAAAATTGATAGAAAACAAGATTATGAAAAAAGGAATAATTTTCGATTTTAACGGCACATTATTTTGGGATTCAGAATACCACGAAATAGCGTGGGATAAATTCTTGGAGAAGCACAACATTAAATTAACGGCTGCCCAAAAAAAGGAATACATTCACGGTCGTAACAATAAAGACACGCTTGAAATTTTGTTTAAACGTAAGTTCTCAGATGCCGAAGTAGAAGAATATTCAGAACAGAAAGAGATACTTTATCGCAACGAATGCTTAAAACACGGAATGCAACTCGCTCCTGGAGCTGTCAGACTTTTCGAAGGACTAAAAGAACGACAAATACCAATGGCAATTGCCACCGCTGCCGGAAAATCGAATGTCGATTTCTTTATTAAACAATTTCACTTGCTCGATTATTTCAAAGCAGAACACATCATCTACAACGATGGAACAATAAAAGGTAAACCTGCTCCCGATATTTTTGAAAAAGCCATCGAACAGTTAGGCGTAAATGCTTCAAAATCCATCATTTTCGAGGACTCTTTTTCGGGCATTAAAGCCGCTATTAATTGCAAAGTGGGTAATGTAATCATCGTCAATTCGAACAACGAAGATTATTCTGAATTTTCGTTTCCGATTATTACGCATTTTGATGAGTTTAACCGTAAGTTGTTGAGATAAAATTAAACAAGAAAATATGGCATTTGAATTAAAAAACGTAGTTCCCTGGGGTAGAACTTTTGCCGAGTACAAAAGGATGTTTGCTCTATCGGAAGCCGATTTAAACAAAAAAATCATCAGTTTTGGAGATGGACCGGCAAGTTTCAATAGTGAAATGACAAAACGTAACAAACAGATTATTTCCATTGACCCGGTGTATCGTTTTTCGGAAAGCGAAATCAGGCAAAGAATTAATGAAACCAAAGATGCTGTTATCGAACAGACTAAAAACAATGCCGATAATTTTGTTTGGGAACAAATCAAAACCGTTGATGTGTTGATAAATACACGTTTGTTTGCAATGGATAATTTTCTGTCGGATTTTGAAAAAGGGAAGGCAGAAGGCCGCTATATCAACCACGAATTACCTCAAAAGACAAGTTTTAAAGAGCTGTCTTTCGATTTAGGGTTAAGTTCTCATTTTTTAATATTATACGACCAATTGGGAGTCGATTTTCATATTGCGGCAATAAGCGAAATGATAAGAGTTGCAAAAGAAATAAGAATTTTCCCCATTTTAACGTTGGATGCTCGAAAATCGGAAATCTTAGATTTGATAATTAACCATTTTAGTCCCGATTATGATATTGAAATTAAATCAGTTGATTATGAATTTCAAAAAAACGGAAATAAAATGTTTGTGATTAAAAATATCAAATCAGGCACTCTTGACATAGATTTATAGGATTTTTACAACGAAAAAAAAACTACGTTCCTATCAGAACGACCAAACTCAATTAGTACCTGAATTATTTATCGACAAAAACACTTAATTCAACAACAATTATTAAAACAATGATAATAAAGTGCAACATATCAACCGATTTCGACACGATTTTCGAAATCATAAATGACGCATCCATTGCCTATAAAGGCATTATTCCGCCCGACCGTTGGAAAGAGCCTTATATGCCCAAAGATGAATTACAAACTCAAATCAACGAAGGCGTAGAGTTTTGGAAATACGTTGAAGATGGCAATATTCTTGGCGTAATGGGCATTCAGTATAAAGACGATGTAACGCTGATTCGTCACGCCTATGTACGTACAGCAGTTCGGCAAAAAGGCATTGGAGGAAAATTATTGAAATATTTAATTACAATGTCTAAAACACCCGTTTTAATAGGCACTTGGGCTGATGCCGATTGGGCAATTCGTTTTTATCTGAAACACGGATTTCGTCAGGTTTCCGAAGAAAACAAGAACATTTTATTGAAAAAATATTGGACAATTCCTGAACGACAGGTAGAAACATCGGTGGTGTTGGCAAGTAAGGAGTTTAAAAATTAAATAAATCAGAGTCAACTGCTTTGTCTTGACTTTAAACAACTGAAAATAAAAATATTAGATAAATAACGTTATTGGGTAAGCGATTTAACATTCTTGGTTTATGATAAAAAAAATAAAACAAATCGTTAATTATGAATAACTTAAAAAATCACACAATATCGCTTGAAGAAACAATAAAAGCGAACGAGATTGTTAAAAGATATATCCATCAAACACCTTTGATTTATTATCCGAGTATATCAAAGCTTATTGATGCCAATGTTTATGTCAAACATGAGAATCATAACCCGGGAGGGAGTTTTAAAATTCGTGGTGGGATAAATATTATTCATCATATCAAACAAGCGGGCATAAAAGGTGTCATAACTTTCTCGACAGGAAATCACGGTATTTCGATTGCCACTGCTGCTCGGTATTATGGGATAAAAGCCGTTGTTGTTGTCCCGATAGGTAATAATACCGAAAAAAACGATTTAATCAAAGGGCTTGGGGCTGAATTGGTAGAGGCCGGAAAGGATTTTGAAGAAGCCCGAAAAATGGTAGAGATAATAAGTAGAGAACGAAATTTATATGCTATTCACGCAGCAAACGAACCGCACTTAATTAATGGTGTTGGAACTGAATTTCTTGAGATTTACAACGAACTGCCAGATATTGATTACATAATACTGCCTATTGGAGGCGGTAGCGAAATTGCGGCTGCCGTATCTGTTTTAAAAAGAGTAAATTCTAAAATAAAAATCATTGCAGTTCAGGCCGAAAAGTCAAAGGCTGCTTACGAGTCGTGGAAGGCTAATAAAATTGTTCAATGTTCAAATGAAACATTTGCAGGCGGTTTCGCAACAGGAAGTGGATATGAAATACCTTTTGAAATTTATAAGAATAGTTTGGATGATTTTATTCTTTTAAGTGAAGAAGAAATTATGAAAGGTGTCAGATTATCAATTAAACATACAAAAAATTTAGCGGAAGGAGCCGGTGCGGCACCATTAATTGCGGCAACTAAAATAAAAGAAAAATTAAAAAACAAGAATGTCGTATTACAAATGAGCGGATGTAATATTCAATTTAATCAGTTAAAAAATATATTAAACGAAAAATGATTCATTTCAGAAAAGCCAATAAAAGCGATGAATATAAAATCAAACATCTAATAAAAGATATTTTAGACGCTTATGAGATTTATGTCAATCGTTCAGAAATAGATGAAGACTTATCCGATATTGAAAAGTACTATTTTAACAATAACGGGTGGTTCGAAATTTTGGAAGATGAAAATCAGTTATTGGGTTCGTATGGAATTTACAAGATTGACAACACGACTTGTGAATTACGAAAAATGTATCTTTCAGAAAATTTACGTGGAAAAGGTTTTGGCAAACAAATGATGAATAAAGCTATTCAAAAAGCCTCAGAATTAGGCTATTCAACTATGATTTTGGAAACCAATAAACAGTTAGATAAAGCTGTTGGCCTGTACCGAAAATGCGGATTTGAACCTTATACCCCTTCGCATTTTATCGATTGTTGCGATTTTGCAATGAAACGAGAGATAAAAGTTTAAATGGACTTACAAATGAAAACATACGGCAATGCAATTTTAAGGAATAAATGTAGTAATGTGAATTAAAAAGACACAAAACTACCCTATTAGATTCAAAATATGGGGACAACAATGAAAAACAACATTTCAAGTTCTTTCTATATGCTCAAGCACCTAAATCAAAGAAATTAACGATATGATATTAAAAGGAAATCTTTTTTCACAAGAATTAGAAATGGAAACAAGCATTTCGATTCTAACACCTGATAATACGAGCGAAAAAACTTTTCGAGTCGTTTATCTTTTACACGGATTATGTGGAAGAAGTGGAGATTGGATTGATTACACAATGCTACCGGTCTATGCTCAAAAATATAATGTGCTATTTATAATGCCCGAAGTTGCTCGGAGTTTTTATTCGGATATGAAAATCGGAATGAATTATTTTTCATATATAACTAAAGAATTACCCCAAATTTGCAAAAGCAATTTTAACATCTCAAACAAAAAGGAAGATACATATATTATTGGAGCATCAATGGGGGGATATGGAGCTTTAAAATGTGTGCTTACATACCCTGAAAACTATAATATTTGTTGTGCTTTTTCTTCTCCTTGCTTGTTTATCAAAGAGGATTTAGAACGTTCTGAAGGCTCTAAAAAATTTAAGGAATTATAGGGCAATGCATTATTTAAAGATTTTCAAGCAATATTCGGGGAAAATATACAATGGAATCCACAAGAAGATGTAATTGAGCTGGCTAACAACACAGCAAAAAAGAAAGAAAAACCTTTCATTTATATCTCTTGCGGGGATGATGATTTTTTATTGAATGATAACAAACGATTTTATCAAAAACTAAAAGATTTAGATTATAATGTTAAGTTCAATCAATCAGAAGGAAATCATAATTGGCAGTTTTTCGATAAAGCACTAAAAAATGCTTTAGAATATTGTTTTAAAGATGACGAGTAAATAACAACCAATACAATGAAAGAAATAAACATAAACACTTGGAGCCGAAAACAACATTTCGAGTTCTTTTACCGAATGGATTATCCGCAATACAACATTTGTATGTATGTGGATGCGGCTCATTTTGTACAATACACCGATCAGTATGAATTAATAATACCAATGATAATATGAATATTTATTTAGCGGCACCATTGTTTAGCGAAGCTGAAAAAAGATTCAATATAGCTCTTTGTAATAAGTTAGAATATGAGGGGTATAATGTTTTCTTACCGCAAAGAGATGGTGTTGAAAAAGGAAAATTTCCATACAAAACAATGGATAAAGACGAAAGACGAAAGACGAATAAATATGTTTAATCTTGATCTTAAAAAGATATATGAAAGTGATGTTTTTTTGTTTGTATTAGATGGAAGAGTCCCAGATGAAGGTGCTTGTGTAGAACTAGGTCTTGCTTATTCTCATCGAGAGTTAACATTAAAGTATAAAAGACTAATTGGTTTTCAGACAGATATTCGTGCAGCTTTTATAGGAGCAAAGCTAAATCCAATGATAAAAGTGTCGTTAGATTATATTACAGACAATGAAAAAGATTTAATAAAGTGTCTCAAATCAGCAAGCAAAACACAATGAAAGAAATAGACATAAACACTTGGAACAGAAAAGAACATTTCGAGTTCTTTTACCGAATGGACTATCCGCAATACAATATTTGTATGAATGTGGATGCAACCAATTTTTTGCGATATACCAAAGGAAACGGATTACCATTCTATCAGGCAATGATATTTGTGGTTTGCAAAGCCGCCAATGCCGTTGAAAATATGCGTTACCGCATTCGCAATGGCAAAGTCGTGTTGCACGAACACGTTCATCCGTTGTTCACCGATATGAACAAAGGCGATGAGTTGTTTAAATTTGTCACGCTCAAATGTGGTAATGACATCAAAACATTCTGCAACGAAGCCAAAACCAAAAGCGAACAACAAACCAATCCGTTTGATATGACCGGATTTGAAGGTCGCGACGATTTGTTTTATATCACAAGCGTTCCGTGGATTTCGTTTACGCATATTTCGCACACCATTTCAATCAATCGGAATGATTCGGTGCCTCGAATTTCGTGGGGAAAATATTTCGAACAAGAAGGTAAAATAATGTTGCCGTTTTCGGTGCAAGTGCATCACGCTTTAGTCGATGGTTCGCATGTTGGTAAATATGTAGAGGAGGTTCAGAAGTTATTGGATTCTATAAGCATTATATAAAAAAGAGCTGTTTTTTGCTCTCGCACTGCAAAAGAAAAACAGGTTACCCATAAAAAAACACACCTTACCAAATAAATTTCAGCACCCTTTATTGCCAACATACTTTTGGCTCAAAATTCAGAAGGATGAAAAAGCTGTTTTTATTTTTAGTAATGCTACAAGGTATTGGCTTCGCCCAGTTATTGGGACAACAAACCATTCACGGAAAAATCATCGACGAAATCGGAGAACCATTAATTGGGGCAACAGTATTTGTTAAGGAAACAACTAATGGAACAATCACCGGTATCAATGGCACATTTCAATTGGAAATTGTCAATGCAACAGATACGTTAACCGTTTCATTTATCGGCTACACAACACAAAATGTTGCGCCTCGTAATAATATGACAATTACTCTTCTTTCCGATGTGGTTCAAATTGACGAAGTGGTGGTTGCTGCTCAAAAACCGATGGTTCTGATTACTGCCGACAAAACAACGATTTTCCCACCCCTGTCACCAACTACGGCTTCGGGCAATGCTTATTCGGTGCTAAAAAACTTACCAGGCATAATTATCAACAGCGACGGAACAATCTATCTGAATGGGAAATCGGGTGTTAAAGTATTGGTCGATGGCAAAAGCTCGTACCTGAGTGGCACCGATTTAATTAATTACCTGATGTCGCTCCCGGCAACATCGCTTAACCGCATTGAATTAATCAATCATCCGTCGGCAAAGTACGAGGCTGCAGGTAATGCGGGCATCATTGATATTTGTACACACAAAACGAATCTGTTTGGATACAATGTGAAACTCAACACCTACTATGAACAAGGCAAATACAGTCGCAGCAACAACAATATTTCGTTCGGATACCGCAAAAACAAGTGGAATATTACCAGTATGTTAGGTTATTACCGTGGTGGCGACTATGTCGATTTAACCACCAATCGCAATTATCCGGCAACCAACATAGAACCATTGACCTTCTTTGATCAGGATTCGTACCGCCGCCGAAAAGACAACAATAAATACTTCAGTTTGGTAACCGATTTTTATGCAACCGAAAAAACGACCATCGGATTAAACGTACGAGGAAACACATCAAATCGCATTGAAAATGGGACAATAAACTCGCAGTTCTATTCTGAAACAACCGACAACGATTCTACAGTTATTTCGCAAACCAATAATGATAGAGACTGGAAGAACCTCACTTCATCACTATATATTCAGCATAAAATTGATTCGTTAGGGAAAGAAATATCGGCATCGGTCGATGGTGTCTACTACTCGATTAACGAAACTCAATATCATAATGATGTGCTATCACGCCCCGATGGGGCATCATCAGAATCTTCTTCGCAAACGCTAAAAGACGGCAACATAAAAATGGGGTCTGCTCGTATTGATTGGGAGTATCCCATCAATGAACAATGGTGCTTCGATGCGGGAATCAAAAGCGATTTTGTAACCATCAACAACTCCTTCGACTATCAAAATATCGAAAATAATATGTGGGTAGTTAATCCCGAATTGAGCACAAACTTTTATTACAAAGAGAATATCAATGCAGGATATTTTTGTAGTAAATATAAGGTTCATAAATTTACTGCCGAAGTCGGAGTACGTATTGAAAACACCAATGTTGAAGGCGACGAATTTGAACAATCGTACACCAATTTGTTTCCGAATATGATGGCGAGTTGGCGTTTCGAAAATTCAAATGCCATCAGTTTGACCTACGACCGTCGTATAGACCGCCCGAACTACAAGGATTTAAACCCGTTTGTGTATGTGTTTGACGAATATACCTACGAACAAGGGAATACCGAACTTCAACCTCAGTTTACCAACCGTATTATGTTATCGTACACCATTCAACGTGCTTACAAAGTCAGTGCGTTTTACAACAATATTCTAGATGCTATCATTAAATCATATATTGTACGAGATGACAGCAAACGTGTTTGGGTAATGCCCACTAATATGTCGTCGTACAATTCGTATGGTATTCAGGTCGATGCCGGAAATTTGAAATTTGTAGATTGGCTACAAACCAGCCTTCATACCGAATTAGTGCAAAATAATTACGGTTGGATTGAAAATGGGACAACCGTGAAAAATGAAAATATAACCTTTCAAATCGGGATTCAAAACCGCATTAAATTGCCGTGGGGATGGAATGGAGAAATCAATGGTTTTTACAATAGTCGAATGGCTTACGGACAAATGGATGTATTACCAGTGTGGCAACTATCAGGAGGTATTCAGCGCAACTTTTTCAACGATAATGCCACGCTCAATATACTCTCAAACGATTGGTTTCATTCCAATAAAATACGAGCCGGAGGTGTAATTTGTGGAAGCGATGTAAGCACACAAGATTTTACTGACCATACCATTATTGGTGTTTCGTTTACCTATCGTATTAAGAAAGGTCTTGACGTTAAAGATGTTAAGAGCAATAAAGAGATAAATACAAATCGCATATCTTTGTAATTATGAACACAAAAAATAAATGGTTTTGGATTTCGCCGATAATTTTTGGTACGGTGGTACTGACGAATATTCGCTTGGTAAGCGATATTCCCAAAGAAGCCAAATTCTGGGAACGTCCGCCATTGCACAATATCATCGAATTGGTGTCGCTCATTATCATATCATTCGGCATTGAATTTCTGCTGCAACGCTTTGTGGAAAAGCAAAATCCCGACTCAAAAGGACTCACAATAAGAAAACTTGTTAAGGAATATCTTATCGTAATGCTATCATCAGTTTTGATTACCATTCCGTGTTTGTATGTCATTCATTTCTTTATTAGCGAACCGGTTAGTCTTGAAGATTTGGTGATTGCTGTTATTGTGATGACACTACTAACAATTATTTATTTTTCCATTTTCCGTGGAAGCGACTTATTGCAAGCCTATGTCAAGCAAAAAACACTAACACAGCAGATGCAAAACACACAAATGGAAACCGAATTGAAATTTTTGAAGGCACAATTTCATCCTCATTTTCTGTTTAATGCTCTCAATGCCATTTATTTTCAGATTGACGAAAATAACGAAGCCCCTCGCAAATCCATTGAACAACTTTCGGAACTACTACGTTATCAATTGTATGATATCAACCAAGCCGTTTACATTAAACAAGAACTTGATTTTATTCGTAACTATATTGAATTTCAAAAAGTTCGAATGAAAGATCCGTTTCAATTAACAATTGATGTTGATTCGAATTTGAACGAACAACAAATTCAACCTTTATTATTGTTCCCGTTGGTTGAAAACGCTTACAAATATATTGGTGGCGACTATTGGATGGGCATCAAAGCCGAATTGCAAAACAACGGATTGTGTTTTTCTGTAAAAAATTCCATCCCCGAAATTGCTCAAAAGCACAACAAAAACGCCGGTGGTATTGGACTGGATAACCTTCAAAAAAGACTTCATTTACTGTATCCGAAAAAGCATACTTTTGAAACCACACAAACCGATAACTCATTCACTACTAAATTAGAACTCAAATGGTAAAACTACGCTGCATCATCACAGACGACGAACCAATGGCACGCAAAGGACTGCAAGGCTACATCAAAAAACTCGACTTTTTGGAACTGGTTGCCGTATGCGAAGATGCCATTCAATTGGGAAATACACTGAAAGAACAAACGGTCGATTTAATCTTTCTCGATATCGAGATGCCCTACTTATCGGGCGTAGAATTTTTGTCGGGATTGAACAATCCGCCCAAAGTCATTATCGTTAGTGCTTACGAACAATATGCTCTGAAAGGTTATGAATTGGATGTGGTGGATTATCTATTAAAACCCGTTTCGTTCGAGCGTTTTCTAAAAGCCGTAAACAAAGTATATGAACAATTTACAACTACAGCAACACCTCTCCCCGATTCTATTTTTGTAAAAACAACCCAAAAATTCGAAAAGGTTTTTTTCAACGATATTCTTTTTATTGAAGCACTGGATAATTACATTTCTATTCAAACTACCGAAAATAAGTTGGTTACACATTCAACACTAAAAGATTTTGTGCAGAAATTACCACAGCAGAATTTTGTACAAATACACAAATCGTTTGTGATAAATATCGAGAAAGTAAGTTCGTTAGAAGGTAATTTATTGGAAATAAAGGATTATAAACTGCCTGTTTCTCGAAATTTCAGAAAAGAGGTAAAAGAGCTATTGCTGAAAGAATAAATACAAACTTAGTCAGGGTATCGCTTAGAGTGATGCCATGATTATGGCTTCTAAATATTTATTGCGAAAGTAAGGTTTTATTAAGATTAAGACTTTTTGGACTGTCTTTTGATAGTAGTTCGAAAAACTATTGCACCTCTTTTTAGTATTTGAAAAGTAAAAAGTTCTTTGTTCCTTACAACAATACTTAGAAAGAGGAGTTTTTTGAACACTATAAAGATTAATTCTTATGATCAAAAAAGTATTTATAGCACTTATTCTATTTTGTTTCCTGGATAATATCTACGCGGAGAAATTAAGTGGATACATTATTACCAATGATGCAGATACAATTTTTGGTAAAATAAGAGTTAGTAGATTTAATCTCTATACAGGAGGATACGTAGTTAATGATATTAACCTGGAACCATTTTCTCATATGGTAGAATTTAAAGAAAATGGGAAACACCGATTTATGATTTATAGTCCTGGAGAAATAGCTGGTTTTTATTTTCTAAAGGGATCGGTAGAATATCGCTTTAAGAGTTTTACAATACAAACAAATAGTATTATAAGGAATGATCGGGAAATCACTAAGTTTTTACATCTGGTCTTCCAGGGTGAGTTGTCAATTTATAGAGATCTTTTTCGAAGTTCTGTGTCAGTAGGCTCAGAGCATTTTAATAGAACAATGCTTTTTTATGATTATTATTTATTCAATGAAAAACAAGGACTGAACAAAGTAAATTGGAAAAACGAAGATCTCACAATTATAGATTTATTAAAACTCTATGAAGTAGATAATAATTATATCGAGAACCTTTCTACAGAGATATATTTTATGAATATCCAGGAACTTATGTATGATTATGAGAGGTGGAAAGCACTATAAAGTGTTAAAAATTGTATTCTGTCAATAAACTATCATAATAATTATTTGTTATAAATAGTACCCAAACTATTTAATAATTAAAATTTGTTCATTATCTTCAAAAGAGTTATTTAGCATTTTATTTTATCCACAAATGAAATTGAAGTTTAGTTTTATAATGCTGATAATCCTTGTGTGCTATTCAACACATTCCTACGGGCAGTTAATGCTAGATGATATTAAATTAGCACAGATTCAGCATAAAAAAATCAGAAAGTATGTAGAAACCCAGATTGAGGAAGGGAAACATCAGTTTTGTGATATTCGTCCTTCCTGGAATGATGGAGAAGACCTTTCGGGCTACAAAAAAAAGGAAATGACTTTTATTTTGAAGGGAGATTTGCAAGCTATATGGCAAGGATATTTATCTGCTAGCCCAACAGACTCCTGGAATGGACGACGTATTTCTTTTGAATTATTATTGCAAAAATTTCCGAATAGTATATTCTATAACAAAGAATCTACTATAAGTATTGATACAGGACAGGTTTATTTTCTTAATCTAAAATTAATAATGGGCTTCTATAATCTTCCTGTTGCCTTTGAAATTATTAATATAGATACCGATAAAAAGATTATTGAGTTTAGCTATATAGAAGGAAATAAATCGTTAGGTGTCCAACAGATAAAATTCAAGGAGATTGATGAAGAGCACATAAAAATAAAACATGTAAGTTATTTTAAAAGTAATTCTCATTCAAGAGATAAACTTTATCCTTTTTTTCATAAAAAAATAGTTAATGATTTTCATCGGAATATGAAAAGAATACTTGCTATAGGTTAGCAAGTGAAGTTGTATTCTTAGTCTGTATTGTCAGTTTTTTTGTTTAAAAAGCCTAGATTCCTTTGAATACCGATAAATTTAGTTCGTTTTACTGCTGAATCTCTAAATAGTACATCGAACTTTTTTTTATCCATAGTTTGCCATTCATCTTTTTTCATTTCCAAAAGTGCTAATGAAGGAGTGAATTCATCAACGGAAGTTGGTTTTGTTTTACGATTCCATGGGCAAACATCCTGACAGATATCACAACCGAAGACTCTATTCTGAAATTTATCTTTGAATTTTTTAGGTATTTCATTTCCCTTGTATTCAATTGTTAAATAAGAAATGCATCTCCGGCTATCAATAACTTTTGGTTCAACGATAGCATTTGTTGGACAAGCTTTAATACAGCGCGAACAGTCACCACAGAAGTTGTTAATCTCTAATGTATTATATTCAAGTTCGATATCAATAAGAATTGAGCCAATAAAGACAAATGATCCGTGCTTGGGTGAAATTAACATGGAGTTTTTACCTATCCAGCCTAGACCGGCTTTCCTGGCCCATACTCTATCTAAAACGGGTGCGGAATCAACAAAACATCGCCCATTAATTGGTGTAATACAATCGTTTATATAGTTAAAAAGTTGATTAAGTTTATCACGGAATACAAAATGATAATCTTTTCCATATGCGTATTTTGAGAGGACTGGTGCTTCAACATCCTTTTGTGTTTCTTTTGGGAAATAATTTAATAAAACACTGATAATTGATTTTGTGCCTTCAACAAGTTTCGTCGGATCGGTTCTTTTTTCAAAGTGGTTTTCCATATAATGCATCTCACCATGCATACCTTTTGAAAGCCATTTTTTAAGCTGTTCAGCTTCTGTAGGTAAGAATTCTGCCTTTGAAAATCCACAATCAGCAAAGCCTAAATCAATAGCTTTTTGTCTGATAAGTTTTGTGTTTCTTAATTTTTCAGCAGGATTTTCGGCCATTTATTTATTTGTTTTTCGAAAAAAAGATTATAAATAATCCTCTTCAATAGATTGTTCTCCAACAAATGGAGCAATTGCCCTATTGTAGATTCCCTGAACATAAGCAATTGCCATTCCATAGTTCGTAATAGGAATATTTAATTCTTTTGCAGGTCGTAGCCTATTTACTAGTTGTTTCCTTGTTACAACACAGCCTCCACATTGTATAATTAGAGCATATTCTTCTATGGGTTTGGATAACTTATTTAATCCGGCAACAACATCATATTCCAGTTTTTTTCCTGTAAATTGATTTATCCATCGGGGGATTTTTATTCTTCCGATATCATCGCAGGAAACATGATGTGTACATGATTCTAAAAGAAGAATTCGATCGCCATTTTTAAGCTCAGAGATTTTAGGCGTTCCTTTAAGATAAGCTTCAAAATCTCCTTTATACCTGGCGAGTAAGACACTAAAACCAGTTAGTGGAATATCAGAGGGGATTGATGCACTTGCTTTTAAAAAAATAGAACTGTCTGTTATAGCAAGTTTTGGCTTAATTTTGGTTTTCCTCAGAAAAGCATCAACTTCCCTTTCTTTAAGTATGATGACGACACAATCATTATCAAGTGCATCGCGGATGGTTTGTACCTGTGGTAAAATCAATCTGCCTTCAGGAGCTTCAATATCAATAGGTGTAATAAGCAGTACGATATCTCCATAAGAGGTTAGATCTCCTAAGATTGAAGGATGAACATATGCAGTTTTTGGAATAGTTGTTTTTAACAAAGCGACTAGTTCGTTGAGGTTTTCTGGATTTGTCGCGCAAAAATTAATGCATTTAGCTTTATATTCTTTTCTTATTTGCTCATCAAGCTCCTCACTTATTTTTTTGATGTCTGATTTGTTATGAATTACAAAGAATGTTACTCCTTGATTATAAAATTCTTGTATTAACTCAGTTTCAAAACTTCCAAAAGTGTTTTCTATAATTACCAAAATAGCTAAGTCGATAGTAGAAATTACCTGTTTACTTTTTTCAATTCGTTGGTTTCCCAGATCTCCAGTATCGTCAATCCCCGCAGTATCAATTATTATTGCCGGTCCAACTCCGGGTATTTCTACTGATTTTTTAACTGGATCAGTTGTTGTGCCGGCTACATCGGAAACGATGGCTATATCTTGTTGCGTCAAAGCATTCATAACAGAACTTTTGCCGTTGTTCCTACGTCCAAATATTCCGATATGTGGTTTTGATTCTTTTCCTCTAGTTCCCATCATCATATAATTCTCCCAGTGTAAAACCTTCTTTTAGAATATTTTCAGCTTCTAACAGCTGTTTCAACTTTTCTGGATTGATAAATGCTAATTCGGTGTTGGCTGTAAAAATATCACATTTTTTCTTTTTCATTGTTTTAGCAATCAGTGTTGCTTTTTTATATCCGATAAAAGGTAAAAGAACCGTTGCTATCGTTGGACTTAAAAGAAGTTTTTTTTGTGCCTTTTCTGATTCTACTTCCAGTTCTGGGAATAAATTATCTTTCAGTGTTTTATTTGCAGCGATTAAGAGTTTCAGACTTTCAATAAGCGCATGGCCGATTGTTGGTAAATATGGGTTTAATTCAAGACATCCCTGACCAGCAAGTGAACTAATTAGATTATCATTGCTGTAAATTTTATGTGCTGCACTAATTACAAATTCAGGTATTACCGGATTTATTTTTCCTGGCATAATGGAACTTCCTGTCTGTTTTGCAGGGATGTTCAATTCTTTTTGTGTTTGAAAATCTGAAGAAAGTAACCTGAGATCAGAAACCATTTTTTCCAGATTTACAGCATGAGCTTTAAGAATTCCATGTATCTCTACAAATGAGTCGTGGTTTGATGTATTATCCTGGAGGTTCTCAGCCTGGGCTATTGGCAAACCTGTAATATTTTGTAGTGTCTTTACAACTTCTTTGATGAAATATCTAGGAACCGTTAAACCTGTTCCAATCGCACTACCACCAAGGTTAACAGTTTTAATCCTTTCAAAACATTTTGAAATGCGCCACCAGTCACGCGATAAAGCATCAGAATAAGTACTAAAAAGTCGTCCATAAGAAGTAGGAACGGCTTCCTGCATTTGTGTATACCCTATACGTAATGCATTTCTGTATTTAGATTCTTTTTTTTCTACTTCTTGTCTAAGTAAATTAATTTCATCTTCCAGTTCGAGTAATAATTTTAGCGTCGCAACCTTTAATGAAGTTGGAATTACATCATTGGTTGACTGATAAATATTTGCATTTTCGAAAGGATCAATTTTATTATAATCTCCAGGTTGGTAGTTTAACGTTAAAAGAGTGGCATTTGCGATTATCTCATTTATATTTAAATTAATGCTGGTGCCGGCACCCCCTGAAATAGCAGGTACAATAAACCATTCAAAATATTTCCCTTCTTCTATTTCTTTTGCAACAGAAGTCATAGAATCAATTATCTCGTCGGAAAAGAAAGGAAGATTTATTTTTTTATCCTCATACTTTTGTTGTGCAGCGAACTTAAAATTTTTATAGGTTTCATAACAGGCTCTTTTTACACTACCCAGAGCTTTATACCATTCGATATGAAATGGCGTATTATCAGGAAAATTTTCTCTGGCCCTAACAGAATGAATTCCATAAAGGGCACTTTTTTCGATTTCAATTTCTCCTACTAAATCTTTTTCTATTCTGTGCATTAATTAAAATGTTATACAAATAAATACCGGATTTCAACTAAAATTTCATAAAATGTGGAAAATTATTAAAAAAAACATTACTTTTTGGTGCGAATAAAAAAATCAAATATAAAATCAAGTATTATATTTGTACAATTAGAGAACCCAAAAAAAATTGATAGATGAATAAAATTAGTACTGCTTTTAAAACATCTTTTGTTTTTGTTCTTGCATTAGGTTTAATAGCTTTTGGCTGCAAATCAGTTAGCAGTGAAAAAGAAAACGATGCTACTGAGAACTCAGAAGAGATGGTTAGTAAAGAAGAAGTTGAAAAAAGTGTTGAACAACTGATTCAAAGTTTACCCTCACCTTTCGGTTTAGCTGAAATGTTAAATGACATTGGAGCCGTTTATGTAGGTGAAAATTTAAATTCAACCGATAATATCAGTAAATATTTTACTGAGAAGAGTAAAGCTTTAAACCTTGGTGTTTATGGAACAGATTTAGGTTATACTACTATCTACGAGAAAAAACAAGAGACCAGAAAATATTTTAAAGCTGTAAAAGAATTATTAGACGAGGTTAAAGTAGAAGTAGATTACGAATATCTTATTGATGAGAGTCAAAAAGAGCGCCTTGAGAATAAAGATACAGCTGTTGCTGTTATTACAAATACATTCTTTGAAGTATATGATTTTTTAAATAAAAATAATTCTCCTGAACTTAGTGTATTAATGGCAGCAGGTTCCTGGATTGAAGGTCTTTATATCGCTACACATATTTCAGAAGACACATACAACAATGTTGAAATGGTTAAAATCATTTATGATCAAAGTAAATCATTAGATAGCCTTCTTAATTTGATGGCAGGATTTGGGGGCGATGAAGATATCACTGAAATTAAGGGTGATTTAACAGAATTAAAGGCATTGTACGAAGGTACTGAAGGAAGTTTATCTGCAGAAGATTTAGATAAATTAGAAACAAAAATAGAATCACTAAGAACAAAGATTATTTCGTAATTAGTGATATAGGTACGTTTTGATTATTATATAAAATATAAAGCCCTTGGTTATTCAGGGGCTTTTTTGTTTTTGACATATGAACGAGAGTGTATTAAAAGCGTTAATGAGACTTTTTGCTATCGTTGCCGATGTAAACAAAGAGGGGTTATCCGGTAACGAGAGAGGAATTGTTTTAGAATATCTTCAACGACAATTCAGTAGTGATCATATAAACAATTATATTCGCTACTATGATGAATACCTGCATCGGTATCATCCTGAATTGATGTATAAAAGCGAGGATGAAGCACAAAAACAAACCAATATTAACTATAATATAATTCTTGAAATATGCAGGCAGATAAACGAAGAGCTTGAGCAGATACAGAAAGTTATTGTTGTAGCCCATTTATTGGATTTTATCAATAGTGATAATATTCTTACTCCAACAGAGATGACTTTCGTTGATAGGATTGCGAAAGAACTAAAGATTGATAAAAGCGATTTTGATGATATACGCCTGTTCACATTTGGAGAGACAGAAAAGATAAAACGTAAATCAAACTTACTTTATATAGATTCAAAAAAGGATGCTGGACATCCTGAAATTAAACATTTACATAATGAAGGTTTAGACGGAGCCATTAAAGTGATGCACGTCCCTTCAGTTAACCTTTTAATATTTAAATATTTCGGAAATTCTGAGCTATTCCTTAACGGATTAAATATTAAAACAGAACGTACCTATATTTGGTCTATAGGTTCTGTAATTAAAAGTTCTAAAGTTGGTTCATTCTATTACACCCATGTAGCGGGTAAATTTATACAGTCTCGTGTACAGGCAAAATTTACCTATACAGCCAGGGACATTGAGTTTAAGTATGCCAATAGTACAAAAGGAGTTGAACGCTTTAATTTCACAGAAGAATCAGGTCGTATCATTGGAATTATTGGGGGAAGTGGTTCGGGAAAATCAACTCTTTTAAAAGTCCTTAATGGGAGTTTAAAATTGAAAAATGGAACAATCAAAATAAATGATTTTGATATTCATGAGAACAAAGAAGAAATTAAAGGGCTTATTGGATATGTTCCTCAGGAAGACTTACTTATAAAGGAATTAACGGCCTATGAGAATCTTTACTACAATGCAAAGTTGTGTCTTGCCAACTATAGTGAAGAAGAAATTCATAGCCTTGTTGAAGAAGCCCTACTAAATTTTGATCTCGAAGAGGCAAGGGATTTACAGGTAGGAGATGAAATAAACACAATACTCAGTGGAGGGCAGCGTAAACGATTAAATATAGCTCTCGAACTTATTCGTGAACCTGCAATTTTATTTGTTGATGAACCAACATCCGGTTTGTCTTCTTCTGATTCTGAGAAGGTTATGTCAATGTTAAAAAGACAAACTTTTAGAGGGAGAATGGTAATTACAACAATTCACCAACCTTCATCAGATATCTATAAATTAATAGATAAAATATTAATTGTAGATCAGGGAGGACGTGTTGTTTATTACGGAAATCCACTGGATGCAATTAGCTACTTTAAAAAGATAAGTCAGTTTCCTGATGCAGAACAAAGTGAATGTCCAACTTGTGGTAATATTAATGCCGATCAGATCTTAAAGATTATAGAAGCACGGGTTGTTGATGTAAATGGTAGGCTAACAAGGAAAAGAAAAACAACACCGCAAGAATGGTATGATATCTACATTGAGGCTGTTGATAAACCTATAATTAGCAGGATAAAACGTTCTTTTACATCAATCTTGCCGGAAAATAAATTTAAGAAACCAACAAAATTTAAGCAGTTTGCAATTTTTGCAAAAAGAGATATTTTATCTAAATTATCGAACCAGCAATATTTACTTTTAACTGCACTTGAAGCACCTATCCTTGCTCTTATTCTCTCATTTTTTACAAAACAATATATCGGAAATCTCGATGAAGGTTTTAGATATGTATTTAATGAAAATGTAAATATTCCTTCTTATCTGTTTATGTGTGTTATTGTTGCACTGTTTCTGGGACTGGTTAATTCTGCTGAAGAGATATTTAAAGACAGAAGAATTTTGAAACGTGAGAGTTTTCTGGATTTAAGCAGAAGTAGTTATCTTTCTGCCAAGGCTATTATTTTGTTTTTTATCTCAGGAATACAAACTCTTATATTTGTTTTAGTCGGAAATCATATACTTGATTTTCACGGGATGAATTTTAATTTCTGGTTAATATTATTTTCAGCAGCATGTTGGGCGAATCTGGCTGGCTTAAATATTTCGGCCGGGCTAAATTCAATTGTAACCATTTATATTTTAATCCCGATGATTCTCGTACCACAGTTATTATTAAGTGGGGTAGTAGTAGAATATAACAAGATGCATTATTCAATAAAGTCTGATAAATATGTCCCGATTATTGGAGATGTAATGGTTTCACGGTGGGCTTTTGAGGCTATGATGGTGACACAATACAGGGATAATAAATTTGAGAAGAATTTTTGGGAGATAGAAAAACAAATTGATAAAAACCATTTTTATAAAGCATATTACATTCCATACCTTGTTGAGTTGGTAAACGAAATAGAAACAAATCTCGAGGAAAAAAATAATTTATTGAAAACATTTCATGATATTGAGGTTTTAAATAATTCATTGTCAGAACTCCATCAGATAATTGATAATAAGTCGAATTATGACGAAAGTATAACCACAGATTCATTTAATGCTAGTGTTGCAGTTCAACTTCGGAACTTTCTGGCATATGCAGATGATATTTTCCATAAGCGTTATACGATAGCATTAAAGGATAAAGAGCGGCTCTACGAGAAACAAATGGAGAAGGTAGGAGGAAAAGATAAGTTTACACAGTTAATATTGGATAACACCAATAAACGGGTTGAGTTGTTAGTAACAAACCAACTTGAAGACGAACAAATGGTTGTAGAAGATAGTAGGATTATTAGAACAAAATCTGCAATATATCGGTATCCTGAGTCAAAATTTGGAAGGGCACATTTCTTTGCCCCTGCAAAACGCATTGGGAATTTTTATATTAACACGCTTTATTTTAATGTTCTTTTTATCTGGTTAGTTAGTGCATTATTGTTTGTTATGCTCTATTTCGACTTGGTAAGAAAAGTAATTGAATACATTGAACACTTGAGGCTTAATAGGTTTAACAACAAAATTCTAAGAGTGTTAATGCAAAACGAAGCAAGAAAATAGTAGAGATTGTTAAAAAGGTAACTCCGACAGGTCTAACGACTCTGTCGGGTTTTTACCCATATTTTGGCTTAAAATTTTTAAATCAAAAATCTTAAATTATCATTCTGCAATCAAGAATCTTATTTGTTCTTCTTTAGCAAAGAATTCTTATTCACAGGGATTTATTTAGATTTCAAATATGCTTGTTTGAGATCTTCTTTTATATCTTCTATATGTTCTGTTCCTACAGATAATCGAAGAATACCAGGTTCCACTCCCGAAGATTTTTGCTCTTCAAGTGTTAATTGGTCATGTGTTGTAGAACTAGGATGAATTATTAATGTTTTTAAATCGCCAATATTTGCCAGGTGGCTAATCAAATCAACATTATTAACAAGATTATCCGCAACTTTTTTGCCTCCTTTTATTTTGAAAGTCATAACACCACCAAAACCGTTTTGTAAGTATTTTTTTGCTAAACTGTTGTATGGACTGCTTTCTAATCCTGGATAGTTAACGTCTTCAACCCAATCTTGTGATTTTAGCCATTGAGCTATTTCCAATGCATTTTGGGTAGTTCTTTCTAGTCTTAATGAAAGAGTCTCAAGGCCCTGTAAAAATAAGAATGCATTAAATGGGCTTACTGCATTTCCATAATCTCTAAGTCCTTCTACCCTTGCCCGGGTAATGAATGCGATATTTCCAAATGGACTCCCTTCTCCAAAAGTTTCCCAGAATTTTAGGCCATGATATCCTTCTGAAGGTTCAGTAAATATTGGGAATTTTCCATTCCCCCAATTAAAATTACCTCCGTCTACAATTACTCCGCCAATGCTTGTTCCATGTCCGCCAATCCATTTTGTAGCTGATTCTACTACGATGTTAGCACCGTGTTCGATAGGCCTACATAAATATCCGGCGCCACCGAAAGTGTTGTCTACTATTAACGGGATATTATTTTTTTGAGCAACTTTTGCAATAGCTTCAAAATCTGGAATGTTAAATTTAGGATTGCCAATAGTTTCAATATAGATCGCTTTTGTTTTATCGTCAATTTGTTTTTCAAATTCAGCTGCACTATCTCCATCTACAAATTTTGTTGTAATTCCTAAACGCTTAAACTGAACTTTAAATTGATTGTAAGTTCCACCATAAATATAGGATGTTGAAACAAAGTTATCCCCAGCCTCAAGGATATTAGTTAAGGCAATAAATTGTGCGGATTGCCCGGATGAGGTAGCTAATGCTCCAACGCCTCCCTCTAATGCTGCAATTCTTTTCTCAAAGACATCCGTTGTTGGATTCATTATGCGTGTATAAATATTGCCAAATTCTTCAAGGCTAAACAATTTAGCAGCATGTTCTGAATTATCAAAAACATACGATGATGTCTGGTAGATAGGTACCGCGCGTGATTTAGTTACAGGATCAACTTCCTGGCCAGCGTGTAGCTGTAATGTTTCAAAACGATAGTTCTTGTCCATGACGTAAAATATTAATGTTTAATAAATGATGAAATTCTATTGAATAATCCTTGCGGAGGAAGGGAGAAGTAATCTAACAACAACACATGGAAGAGAAGAATTTCTCAGTCCTTAACATATATAATCTCAAAATGATTGGAAGTAAATATGCTTTTAACATATGTTGTACTTTTATTTAGATTATTTAAAAACAAAGTAAGTTATTTTATTTTTTTCAAACAAGTATTAAGTGATTTTTATCACAAATTTCATTGTAATTGAATGAATAAAGTATTTGCATAATCAGAAGTTAATCCTAAATTTATAATAAACTAATATTTTAAATATGTCAATAATTAAATGGTCTGATAGTTATTCTGTAGGTGTAAAACAAATTGATGAGCAGCACCAAAAGTTAGTGGATTTAATTAATCGTCTCTTTGATGCTATGTCTTTAGGAAAAGGAAGGGAAGTTATGGCAAGTGTATTTGAAGAACTTAGAAAATATACTACAAATCATTTTTTTACAGAGGAGAAGCTAATGTTTGTTTATGGATATTCAAATTACGAAGAACATAAGCATATTCACGAAGATCTTTTAAAACAGGTAAGTGAATTAAAACAAAAATTTGAGAAGGGTGAATTAAAGATTACATTAGAAGTAATTGACTTTTTAAAAGCTTGGTTGATTAATCATATTCAAAAAGAAGATCAACAGTACAGGCAACATTTTGCCGAGAAAGGGTTGACATAATTATCTTAGCGTTATTGTTTTCCCCCCGGATGCCGGAATTCCATTTTCTGTGATTCCTTGAATATCAATTTTTATTGGAAATTCATAATCTGGTACCTCAAACTTTAGTTTGGTCATGCCCATTTTATTTGTTTCCATAAAAGGAGCCCAATAGATTGTAGGATTATAGTTTTTAAATTCTTCAAATGAAGTAAACTCATTATATTTTGGTTTATAAAAGTCCCTGGCAGTATAATAGCCAAGCATTTCAAATTCAAGGAACCCTTTTTTCATGTATCTTCCTTTTTTTGTATAGATGGCAATAACCCCATTTGCTCCTCTTGAACCATAAATAGAAGAGCTCGGGCCAGAGAGTATTTCTATTCTATCAACATCTTCGGGATTTATTACATAGGCCCCGCTTGCGTCAGACGGAACGCCATCAATAATATAAAGAGGTTCGTTGCTCAATAGGATACTACTTGGGCCTCTGATATTGATAGAATTACCGTTTACATTAACACCAGGGACCCTGCCATCCAATACCTGGAAAATATTATTATATCCACTTGGTATTTGATCCGATGTAATAACATAATCAGGTTCACCATGTATTTTATGATGTCCTGCTTCTTTAAATTCTTCTTCTAAAATTTCAGACGGGCTTTTATAATTTTCATTACTATGAAGTTGATATTCAAATTTGCCTTTACCTTCTGCATATCTTTCATATTTTTCTTTGTTGAGCTCAACATTGGGTAATTCTCCTTCATCAATTTTAATTACCAGGTTTCTTTTGCCACTAGGCTTAAACGCATAGATCTCTATTGCGATGGTATCCGGGTAATTTAAGTTATCGAACTGAAACTTCCCTTTTTCGTCTGAATATGTTGTGTAGATATCATTATAACTATTTAAAACAGTTAGTTCAATCCGGCTATTTGCAAAAGGTATATCAAAGAATTCCCTTGTTATTTTTCCGGCAACTGAGATACCGGTTTCTCTTTGGTTTTTTATTTCAGGAAATTCTCCAGCCATGAGATTATTCCAGTTGAACCTTCTCCAGCCCTGCGTTAGCAATAAATTATCAAGAGCCTGGGGGGCATTCGGGTGACCGCTAAAATAAAATCCTGGATCCTCGATTGCCCCTCTGATATCTGATGAGAATAGGAGAGTAGTTTTGATATTTGCAGATAAATCAGTTGTGCCCTTTTTAAATTCAGGGGTTACAGCTACAGAAAAAAATGACTGAACAGGCTTCCCAGCATCATCCTGGGCGAGTACATCAAAAGTTGCGGTGTTATAAAAACTTTCACTCATGTTCATTTCAATTGTGAAATTGATGTTTTCTCCTGGATATTTAAACACGAGTCTTTCTGCGATTGGTAAAGCTCTTCCATTAAATAAGGTTATGTGAGAGATCCCAGCAGAAAATTGAGATTTGTTAATTTTAATTTTTGTTGGGACATCCTCAAGTGCAATAATTTTTGAGAATTTAATATCTCCCCTGCTATGAGCAAAAAGGATAACCTCATTGGCGTTTCTATCTGCACTGAGTTCTTTGTTGGATAATATTTCTATAATAAAATTATTGTCATCTTCTGTTATTTTTATTAATGATCCTTTGTCGACCCTTTCTGGTAATTCATATTTTTTGTCGTTACCCTCAAAAATTGCGAAATATTTTTTTTTGTTCTCTGGAGTGAATGAGAACTTCCCGATTCCTTTATAGAGGCTTTTAAAATCTGTTATTTTATTGTTGTTCTCGTCAAAGATGCTTCCTTTAATATCTAATCCAAGCCCTAAGCCATTTGATGCCTTGAAGCCAATACTGTTTTCAAGATCGTTTATAAATACTCCTCCTTCGGGGAAAAATTCAATGTTTTTTTGTGTTTCAGCTTTTGTATAAGCTTTGTTTTGACGCTTATTATAACGGAGCTGTTCTTTAGACATAAAATCCTGGTTTTTAGGGTTTTTTATGTAAATCGAATAGGAAGGTATTAACTCAGGATCGAAATTTGTCATCCAGGCTGTATATGCCCTGATGTGATAAAATCCTTCCGGAATTGTGTCATTGAGAGGGAGATCCCCTTCTGCATAACCATCAATTACTTTAAGGCGCTGCATATTTACAACTTCTCTGTCTGAGTTTGCAATTTCGATATAAAGATTAAATGATTTTGCTTCAGGTATATGCGTCGTGCCATTTACAAGGTAGGCTTTGTACCATATTGATTGCCCAACTGTGTATTCTTTTTTGTCAAGATGCAGAAACACCTTTTCTTGTGAGAAGTCGTTATAGAATTTGGTAAGTTGTTCTTTTATGCGTTTAACTCTTAGATCTTCATCGTCCATATTTTGAGCGGTTGATGATAATGAGAAAAATCCTAAGCTGATTAGAAAAATCAGAACAACTTCTTTTGTTTTCATAACTGAAAGAATTTAGTATAAGTTACAAAAAATCTCCCTTTCTATTAATGATTGTCAAATCAATAAATACCCTATGCTATTATAGAAAGAACCAATGATTCAATTATTTTGTTCGCTTTCAATACGTTTTATTCATTTTAGATTTTTCGGCTTTTTTATATTTTTGCGCAGATTTCTAACAAAAATGATTACACCATGTCAGGACATAGTAAATGGTCAACGATAAAGCGGAAAAAAGGGGCACTTGATGCTAAGCGAGGAAAAATATTTACAAGAATAGTTAAAGAAATTCAAATTGCTGTTAGGGAGGGAGGGGCCGATCCTGAAGCAAATCCAAGGTTAAGACTGGCAATACAAAATTCTAAAGGGGCAAATATGCCTAAAGATAATGTTGAACGTGCTATTAATAAAGCTAGTAGCGATGGTGCAAATTTATCTGAGGCAACTTTTGAAGGCTATGGCCCGCATGGAGTTGCAATTTTTATTGAATGTTTAACGGATAATAATTTACGGACAGTAAGTAATGTACGCGCTATATTTAATAAGCGTAATGGAAGTCTTGGTACAAATGGTTCGTTGAGTTTTATATTTGATAGAAAAGGGGTTTTTCAAGTGCCAAAGAATGATTTGGATCCTGATGAGTTTGAATTAGAAGTTATTGATGCTGGAGTTGAAGAATTTGAGGTTACAGATGAAAATTTTGTAATAACAACTGCTTTAGAAGATTTTGGTAATGTACAAAAGAAGCTTGATGAGATGGGCATTGAAATTGAAAATGCCGAACTACAGAGGATCCCCAATAACACAAAAGAACTATCCGTTGAAGAGTCAAAACAGATTCTTAGAATGATAGAAGATTTTGAGGATTTAGATGATGTACAAAACGTATATCATAACCTCGAAATGACTGATGATTTAGCAAAAGCATTAGAAGAATAATAAAAAACTATATCACCGAATTTTATTGTAACAGTTGATATAAAAACATTAATCCATTTTGATAAATTCGAAGTGGATTTTTTTTGTAAGCAACTTTTATATATCCGTTCTGTCTTTTCTTGAGAATAAATTAATTTTGTTTTATTTATGAGACAACTAATTACACCAGTTTTTCTGATTTTCCTTGTATTTAATACAGGATTCCTCTTTGCACAACAATATACACTTAGTGGTTACCTTAAAGATAAGAGTAGTGGAGAATCTCTTATAGGGGCCAATATTATAATTAAAGATTCGTATTCCGGAACAGTAACCAACGCCTATGGTTTTTATTCACTGACTCTTCGAGAGGGAGAGTATTCAATAATTTTTAGTTATATGGGGTATGCTGATGTCGAAAAAAACATTAAACTGGATCAAAATATCCGCTTAGATCTAGAATTAAGCCAGGAAACTGAAATGATTGAAGAAGTAGTTGTTACCGCGCAAAGTAAAACAGAGAATATTACGTCAACAAAAATGAGTGCAATAAGCATTCCGAATAAGATCATAAAAAAGGTACCAGTTGTAATGGGAGAGGCAGATGTTATTAAAACACTAAAATTATTGCCGGGTATTCAATCAACGGGAGAAGCAAGTTCTGGAATGAGCGTAAGAGGAGGTAACCGGGACCAAAACATTATTTTGCTCGACGAAGCCAATGTTTATAGTATTTCACATATGGGAGGTATGTTTTCAGTTTTTAATAACGATGCAATTAAAAATGTTGAAATATACAAAGGAAATATGCCACCTCAATATGGTGGGCGTTTAGCCTCGGTTGTTGATATTCGGATGAAAGAGGGAAACTTGAAAGAATTCGAGGGAACAGGAAGCATTGGTACAATTTCCAGTAAGTTAACCCTTGAAGGTCCCATAGTTAAAGATAAAGGGTCATTTATGGTATCAGGCAGGAGAACCTATATTGATTTATTCACAAAAGGGCTTGGGATTATAAGCGATAGTATTCCTGAAGTCCCATATTATTTCTACGACTTAAATGTGAAAGCTAATTACGCCATCAATAGCAATAACAGGATATATGTGTCAGGATATTTTGGTAGGGATAATTTAGATCTGGATGCTGGTGGAAACGCTAAGATCGGTATGAATTGGGGAAATTACACCGGGACACTCAGATGGAATAGTATGATTACAAATAAACTATTTTCGAATATTACATTTATCGCAAGTCATTACGATTACAAAATAAAACAGCAATTGTCGCTTGGTAGAGATGATAAAGAATTTGTTTTTTCCTGGGATGCAGCGCTTAAAGATTATACTGTAAAGGCAGATTTTGGATATTACCTGAACTCTGATAATACTATTAAGTTTGGACTTAATTCTACTTTCCACGATTTTAATATTGGAAGAGTAAACGGGAAATCAGATTCAACCGATTTTAATTTTAGCATACCAAAAGTGCATAGCCTGGAACATGCTTTTTATGTAGGGAATGACCAGAAACTGTCTTCAAAAATTTCGTTGTCTTATGGAATCCGGTTTTCTGTATTTCAAAATATTGGGAAAGCAACTGTTTATAACTTAGACGATAATTACGAAGTAATAGATACTTCATATTATAAGAGTGGAGAAATTTACAATACGTATGCTGATGGATTCGAGCCAAGAATTGGATTTACCTACGTTTTATCAGATAAAAATTCTATAAAATTAGGTTATGCAAGATCAAGACAGTATATGCAAACCGCTTCAAACTCAATTTCGGGAACACCGCTTGATGTCTGGATTCCTTCAAGTGAGCAGATAAAACCTCAGATATCCGATCAATATAGTATAGGCTATTTTCATAATTTCTTTGATAATACTATTCAGGCTTCCGTTGAAGTTTATTATAAAGACATGAAAAATCAGGTTGATTTCAAAGATTTTGCAGATCCGGTGTTAAATTCCAAAATTGAAAGCGAGTTACGTTTTGGAATCGCAAGAGCATATGGAATTGAGTTCTTACTCCAAAAACAAGAAGGGAAAATTTCGGGTTGGTTAAGTTATACATATTCGCGTTCTGAAAGGAAAATTAAGGATATTCAGGAGAAAAACTGGTTTTTATCGCCTTATGATACTCCTCATGATGTTTCCCTGGTTTTAACATATGATATTACAGAACGGTTGTCTATTTCTACAAATTGGGTTTATCAAACAGGTAAACCATTTACAGCTCCTGAGGCCCGGGTTACTTTTCCGGTTATTGCAACTAATAATCCGGATGATGAGGGACTTGTACTTCCTTATTATGGCGGGAGAAACAATGACAGGCTGCCAAATTACCACCGAATGGATTTGGGGGTTCAATTTAAAAGTAAGAAGAGGGAAAATCGAAATGTAAGAGGGGTCTGGAGTTTGTCTGTTTATAATGTTTACAGGCGGGCCAATTCGAGTGCAATAGTGTTCGACCCCGATGATGAAAATCCTTTGGTAACCAAGGCTTACAGTACATCAATTTTTCCAGACATGTTGCCGTCGGTAAGTTATACCCTAAATTTTTAAATTGAGAAAAGATGAAAAAGTTACTATATACAATATCAATCATAATTGTTTTGTTTTCTTCTTGTAACGATAGTTATCAGGAAATTGAATGGGAGGTAAATGATCAAGCATCACGGTTGATCGTTGTTGGAGAAATAACAAATGAATATAAATATCACACAATTCTTCTAAAACAGAGCGATTCGTATTTCTCCAATCAGGCATTGCCTAAGGTTTCCGGAGCAACAATTTCAGTTACTGATGGCGAAAATTCATATGATTTTGTTGAAGACTTAAATTCGAAGGGAACATATAAATCTGAAATAGAATTTGCTGGTATAAAAGGCAATACTTACACATTAACTATTGAACTGGAAACAGCGATTAATGATGAAACATTGTATTCTGCCACCTGCAAATTAAATGGGGGATTTGATATTGAGAGCGCCATGAGTTTTATTTATGATAATCCACTTGAGGGTGCAGGAAGTGGCGATTCTACAGTTTTGTTAACCTACATTTATGGGGTAGAACCAAAAGAAATTGGAAATTATTATGCTATTAACCTTTATAAGAACTCGATTTTGTTAAATGATACCATTGATGAACAAGAAGTTTTTTATGATGATGAAAGCGGGGTTAACGGAGAAAATGTAATGGCATTCTTTTTCTTTGAGACTTTTCAACAGACAGATACAGTAACTATTGAAATTAGATCTGTCGATAAAGGGTATTATGAATTTATTGATGGAGTGCAGCAAGTAGCGCAAGGATATGATCCGTTCGGTTTTTCCGGGCCACCTGCAAATCCAATTGGTAATATAGAAGGAGGTGATGCCTTTGGATATTTTTTAGCTTCCTATGTGAGTAAATATAGTACCATGCCAGTGTATGTAAAAGAATAATAAGATTTTAAATTACTGGTTTACAGTATTTCTAAGTTGCAGGGCTATTGTCTTTAAAAAGGATTACTTAAAAAATATCAACCAAAATAGATTCTTTGTGTTTTCTTCAATATTAAAGTAATTGGATGCGATGAAATTTTAATAATGTAAGCTTAACATTGTAAAAAGCTCTTTTTGCCTTATAATTAATAGCTTTACAATCTCATCGTTCAACAAATAAAAAGAAAACATATATCATGAACCGACTTATAATAGCATCAAACAGGTTACCTATAAAGATTACAAAAGCATCCAATGAATTGCAGGTAAAACCCAGTGAAGGTGGCCTGGCTACAGGATTGAAATCATATCATCAGAAAGGGAATAGTGTTTGGCTTGGCTGGCCGGGTGTCCAACCAAAATCAGCCAAGGAGGAGGGTGATATTACTGCACTGTTAAAAAAAGAGAAATGTCTTCCTATCTTTTTGGATGAGGAATTGATAGAGAATTTTTACGATGGTTTTAGCAATGCTACTTTATGGCCATTGTTTCATTATTTTACAGACTATACAGTTTTTAAAGATGTATATTGGGAGGCCTATAAAAAGGTTAATGAGATTTTTGCTGAATCTATCATTAATATAGCAGATGAGGGAGATACCATCTGGATTCATGATTATCAATTGCTTTTGGTACCACAAATTTTAAAATCAAAGTTACCAAGTGTAAATATTGGATTTTTTCTACACATTCCTTTTCCTTCGTACGAGGTTTTTCGAATCCTTCCTTGGAGAGAAGAAATAATCAGCGGAATGTTGGGGGCAGATTTAATAGGATTTCATACCTATGATTATGCCCGACACTTTATTAGTTCTGTGAAAAGGCTACTGGGGCATGATGTTGATTTTAGTACAATCTCAGTTGATAGCAGGGAAGTAAGTGTTGATGTTTTTCCGATGGGAATAGACTATGATAAGTTTAAAAACAAAGCACAAGAAGTGCAAAGTAAACCTATACAGGAGCGATCAAAAGAACACCAGGATTTGGATAGATTTTTATTGAATTCCCCGGATAGGAAACTTATATTATCGATCGACAGGTTGGATTATACAAAAGGTATTCCACAACGGATTAAAGCTTTTCGTAAGTTCCTTTACGACCATCCAGAGTTCAAAGAAAAGGTGTCCCTTATTATGCTTACAGTTCCTTCCAGGGTTGATGTTGAACAGTATCAACACCTAAAAAGTGAGATAGAAGAACTTGTTGGTGGCATTAATGGGGAATTTGGGACGTTAAACTGGAACCCAATAATCTATTTCTATCGTTCGTTACCTTTTGATAATTTAATTGAATTATATAGTTCTTCAGATGTAGCATTATTAACTCCGTTAAGAGATGGGATGAATCTTGTTGCCAAGGAATTTATTGCAACTAAAATAAATCATAAAGGAGTGTTGATTTTGAGTGAAATGGCTGGGGCAACCAAAGAACTTGGTGAAGCATTACTTGTGAATCCCAATAATATAAAAGGAACTTCCGATGCTATTTATAAAGCTTTAACGATGAGCATCCAGGAACAATCTAAGTCAATTGTTTCAATGCAGGAAAGAATAGAACGATATGACGTTCATAAATGGGCATCAGAATTTATTGTTGCCTTGGAAAAAACAAGTGAAAAGCAAGCGAAACATCAGGCCAGGAGAGTATCGGAGAAACTTATTTCTCAAATTTCTACTAAATATTACAATGCTCCCAAAAGAGTCCTTTTCTTAGATTATGATGGAACATTACAGCGTTTCTTTGATAATCCTATTGATGCTGTTCCCGATGAGGATTTATTATCAATCCTGGATAATTTAAGTGCAGATGAAAAAACGGATTTGGTAATTATAAGCGGACGGGATAAAAATACGCTCAACGAATGGTTCGGAGATCGTGGATATTCGCTTATTGCAGAACATGGGGCCTGGTTTAAAGAAAAAGATGGGGATTGGCATGCACGAAATAAGGGGCAGGCAACATGGAAAGGAAATATAAGGCCTGTCCTTGAATCATATGTTGACAGAACGCCGGGAAGCCTTATTGAAGAGAAAACACATTCGTTAGTCTGGCATTACAGAAAGTCTGATATTGAACTCGGAGCATTGAGAGCATTGGAACTAACAACCGATTTATCCAATTTTATAATCAATCAGGAGTTAGAAATTTTAGAAGGTAGTAAAGTAATTGAAGTTAAGGCAGCCGGCATTAACAAAGGAAGTGCTGCAATTGATTATATACAAAATATTGAGCATGATTTTATGTTGGCAATAGGAGATGATTGGACAGATGAATATCTGTTTATGGATTTACCCAAAGATACTGTTACAATAAAAGTTGGGACAGATCGATCAGAAGCTAAATATTATGTGGATAATTACAAAGAGGTTAGGAGTTTGTTAAAACAATTACATAAAGCGGAGTAGAAGAGAATGGATAATTTAAATTATGCGGTAATTGGAAATGGGAAAAGTGCAGCGTTAATTTCAGAGAAGGGAAGTATAGACTGGTGTTGTCTGCCTGATTTTAATTCTTCATCGATTTTCGCAAAAATACTGGACGATAAAAAAGGAGGGAATTTTGATATTCAGGTTGATGATAGTTATACGATTGTCCAGAGTTATATCCGAACAACCAATTTGGTCTCAACAATTTTTGATAATGGAGTAGATTGTTTCGAGGTTATCGACTTTATGCCTCGTTATAAAATTGATAATGGGGAGTTCTATACGCCTCCTGATATTGTGAGATATTTTCGTTACAGATCGGGTAAGCCGGTTATCACTATTAATTATAATCCTAAATTAGAGTATGCTAAACATGAGACGATTACGGTTGTCGATGATGAATATATTAAAAGTTATACTTCGGAAGGAGAATATGATTCTATATATCTTTATACAGATCTGGACAAGAACTCAATTTTAGGTAATAAGAAAATTGTATTAGAAAAAGATGCTTTTGCACTTGTTAGCTATAATCAGAAGATTCTTAATTCTACACTCCACAAGCAATATTTAAAATTACAAAAGACCAAGGTTTATTGGTTAGAGTGGTCAGATAAGTTAATTACATATGAAAGTTACAACATAGAAATTGTAAGAAGTGCGTTAATTCTTAAACTGTTAAGTTATGATAAGACAGGTGCTGTTTTAGCTGCAATAACAACCTCTTTGCCAGAAACAATTGGAGAAGAGAGAAACTGGGATTATCGGTTTTGTTGGATTCGGGATGCATCTATGGTAATAAAAGTAATGTCGAGCCTTGGGCATCTTAATACTGCAAAAAGGTTTATGAATTTTATTGTTGATATAATACCGGATAAGGATGAAAAGATTCAGATAATGTATGGGATAAATCGTGAAAAAATCCTTGTTGAAGAGACTCTGGATCATTTGGATGGGTATAAAAATTCTAAACCGGTTAGAATTGGTAATGCAGCATATCTTCAGAAGCAAAATGATATATATGGCATCCTTATGGATGTAATCTATCAACAGTTTATAATGTTCGATTTATCTCTGGAAAACAGTGAGGCTTTGTGGACAATTGTTCGGAGTATTGTAAGGATTGTAAGTAATAACTGGGAAAAGCCAGATAAAGGAATCTGGGAGATAAGAACAGAAGAGAAGCATTTTACATTCTCAAAAGTTTTGTGTTGGGTTGCTATTGATCGGGCAATGAAAATTGCTCAAATCATTAAAAAAGATAAGTATATAAAGGAATGGAAAATTCTTGCTACAACAATTAAAGAGGATATTCTACAGAATGCCTGGAACAATGATGTGAAAGCTTTTACACAGTTCTATGGATCAGAACATTTAGATGCTGCAACTTTATTAATGGAATCCTACGGTTTTATTGATGCTATGGATGAGAAATATGTCCAAACCGTGATTGCTACAGAAAAAGAATTATGCAGAGATGGATTAATGTATCGCTATAAAAACAAAGATGATTTTGGATTGCCAAACTCGTCGTTTACAATATGTACTTTCTGGCTTATTAATGCTTTAAATGCAATAGGAGAGAAAAAGAAAGCAAAAAATATGTTCGAGACATTGCTTTCCTATAGTAATCACGTTGGTTTATTTAGTGAAGATATTGACTTTAAAACAAAACGGTTACTTGGAAATTTTCCCCAGGCATATTCGCACCTGGCATTAATTGAGACAGCAATAAATCTATCAAAAGGAAGCATAACAGAAGAGGAAGAAATCCTTGGGGCTATTCACAAAGAATTGCCATAGCGAAGAGGGTGTCCAATAAGTAACTCTGACAGGTCTAACAACTCTGTCAGGTTTTAACAATTAATTGATTTTTAACCTGTCAGAGTTCAAAGAACCTGACAGAGTTTACAATTAAATGACTTTTTGGACAGCTTCTTTTTGTTTTATAGTCTTAGTGATATATCGATTAGTTTTTAAAGTTATTTTAGTTAATCATTTGATATATGAAAAGTGTGATTTTTAACTTTTTAAAAAGAATGAAATATCCTATCATATTTGTATTAATACTTATATGTGTTCATATACTTTTTCTTTCTTGCAAAGATGAAATTGATAAGTCTCTTATTGAAATTTATGATTGGGCAAGCAAGATTGTTTTTATTATTGGGTTCACATGGTTGTTGATTCGAATAATCGGTTATGGAAAAGATTTGTTACTAATAAAATATGATATTAGTGAAGAAGATAATTTAAAAGCCAGGAAAGTATATACTCAGTTTAGTTTGGTACAAAGAGTAATAAACTTTGTTGTTATAATCATTGCGATTTCCTTGGTTCTTTTAAATTTTGAAGAGATCCGTAAATTAGGATTAAGCCTTTTAGCTTCTGCGGGCATTGCCGGTATAATAATTGGTTTTGCTGCCCAGAAATTAATTGCAACTGTTTTAGCAGGACTTCAGATTGCCATCACTCAGCCGATACGTATTGAAGATGTTGTTATAGTAGAAGGGGAATGGGGATGGATTGAAGAAATTACACTTACTTATGTTGTTGTTCGTATCTGGGATAAACGCAGGTTAATTGTACCAACAACATATTTTATTGAAAAACCATTTCAGAATTGGACCCGAACCACAGCAGAGATTTTGGGAACAGTATTTATTTATACCGATTATACTGTACCTGTTGATGAAGTTAGAGCAGAACTTACCAGAATACTTAATAATGATGATAATTGGGATGGAAAAGTAAATGTGCTTCAGGTAACTGATGCTACAGAGAAAACCATGGAGCTAAGAGCATTGGTTAGTGCAAAGAATTCTCCGGCTGCCTGGGATTTACGGGTGAGTGTCCGGGAAAAACTAATACAGTTTTTGCAAAATAAATATCCCGAAAGTTTACCAAAATCAAGAATTATGTTAGATAAAAACTGATTCTAATTCAACATTTCTGATTTTTTGATGTTATAGTTTTTATTTATGATATTTATCAATATATTTGCACACGAAAATTTTGAAGCATGAAATTAAATCATATCATTATCTCTATTATCCTACTCGGTATTCTCTGGATACTTAGGTGAGAATGGTATGCAATAAGTAAAAGAATATAACGTCAGGCCATTCTCACAAGAGAATGGCTTTTTTATTTGTATAATTTAAATATTAGGTCATGAGCGACAAACTTCACATTTTTGACACGACACTTCGTGATGGGGAGCAGGTTCCCGGATGCCAGTTGAACACAATTGAAAAAATTGAGGTAGCAAAGGCTCTCGAAGCGCTCGGTGTTGATATCATTGAGGCTGGCTTTCCTATTTCTAGTCCCGGTGATTTTAAGTCGGTTGAAGAGATTTCAAAAGCCGTATCTAATCCTGTGATTTGTGCATTAACACGGGCAGTTGAAAAAGATATTGATGTTGCTGCTGACTCTCTCAAATACGCACGTAGAAAAAGAATCCATACAGGGATTGGTACATCAGAATACCATATTAAATATAAATTTAACTCAACAGAAGAAGAAATTATTGAACGTGCTAAAGCAGCCGTAAAATATGCGAAAAAATATGTTGAAGATGTTGAATTTTATGCTGAAGATGCGGGACGTACTGATAATGTTTACCTAGCTAAGGTGGTAGAAGCTGTTATTGGAGTAGGTGCTACAGTAGTTAATATTCCGGATACAACAGGTTATTGCCTTCCGGAAGAATATGGCGCGAAAATTCGTTTCTTAAAAGAAAACGTAAAAAATATCGATAAAGCCATTATCTCAACGCACTGTCATAATGATTTGGGAATGGCAACAGCAAATACTGCAATGGGAGTTTTTAATGGCGCCCGCCAGGTTGAGGTAACAATCAATGGCATTGGGGAGCGGGCTGGAAATACTTCTCTCGAAGAAATTGTTATGATTATGCGTAGTCGTAAAAACCTGGGTATCGAGACTGGGATTAATACAAAGAAGATTTACGGTATTAGTAAATTAGTATCAAGCCTTATGAATATGCCTGTCCAGCCAAACAAAGCAATCGTTGGAAGAAATGCATTTGCACACTCTTCAGGGATTCATCAGGATGGGGTATTGAAAAATCGTGAGAACTATGAAATTATAGATCCTGTTGATGTTGGTATTAGTGAATCTTCTATCAATCTTACTGCCAGAAGTGGACGTGCGGCTTTAAAACATCGTTTGGAGCGACTTGGTTATGAGTTAACAAAAGAGGAATTGGATGAAAAATATGAGAAATTTCTTGAATTGGCTGATAAGAAAAAAGATATTAAAGATGAAGATCTTATTCTTTTAGTTGGGAAAGAAGAAACAAAAGAAAGAAAAGTTAAACTTCATAACCTTCAGGTCCTTTGTGGAAAATCAACAATCCCAACTGCAACTGTAACACTAGATTTTAACGGAGAGTTATTTTCTGAAACTGCTTCAGGAATTGGACCGGTTGATGCTTCGTTTGCTGCAATTAAGAAATTAATCCATCATCGTTTTCGCCTTGAGGAATATCTCGTACAAGCTATCACAAGAGGAAGTGATGATTTGGGAAAGGTACATATTCAGATTGAGAACAAAGGCAATTATTACTATGGTTTCTCTGGTAATGTTGACGTTATCACAGCTTCTGTTGAGGCTTTAATTGATGCAGTAAATAATATTGTATAATCTTTAAATTAAATAAAATTGGGAAAGACATTATTTGATAAAATTTGGGACAGCCATGTTATTGAAGAAATAGAAAATGGCCCCAGTGTATTGTACATCGATCGTCACTTAATACACGAAGTTACTAGTCCGGTTGCTTTTAACGGGTTAGACAGTAGAGGCATTAAAGTATTTCGTCCTGAGAATACTGTAGCAACTCCGGATCATAACGTTCCAACAGTTGATCAACACCTTACTATTAAGGATCAACTTTCAAAATTTCAGGTTGATAAATTAACTGAGAACACAAAAAATCATGGAGTTACACTTTATGGATTAAATCATAAGTACCAAGGTATTGTTCATGTTATTGGTCCTGAGCTAGGGCTTACACAACCTGGTATGACCATTGTTTGCGGTGATAGCCATACAGCTACTCATGGTGCTTTCGGAAGTGTAGCTTTCGGAATTGGAACCAGTGAGGTAGAAATGGTTCTAGCATCACAATGCATTATGCAGCCAAAGCCAAAGAAAATGCGTATCACTGTTGATGGTGATTTAAAACCTGGTGTTACAGCAAAAGATCTTATTCTGTATATTATTGCACAGATTTCCGCTTCAGGTGGAACAGGCTATTTTATTGAATATGCCGGTTCAGCATTTACCAATCTGTCAATGGAAGGAAGAATGACTGTTTGTAACATGAGTATTGAATGCGGTTCCCGTGGCGGATTAATAGCTCCTGATGAAACTACATTTGAGTATATCAAAGGGCGTGATTTCGCTCCAAAAGGTGAAGCATGGGATAAAGCTGTTGAATACTGGAAAACATTAAAGACTGATGATGATGCCGTATTCGACAGGGAATTAACCTACAATGCAGAGGATATCGAACCAATGATTACGTATGGTACAAATCCTGGTATGGGGCTAAAAATCACTGAAAATATTCCTACTGTTGAAAGCCAGAAAGAAAGTGAAAGACCTTCGTATGTAAAATCACTGAAATATATGGATATTGAAGCAGGTTCACCTATGAAAGGTAAAAAGGTTGATTATGTTTTCGTTGGGTCTTGTACTAACGGACGTATTGAAGATCTTAGAGAATTTGCTGAATTTATTAAAGGAAAGAAAAAAGCTGATAACATTACAGCATGGATTGTTCCAGGTTCTAAACAAGTAGAAAAACAAGCGATTGAAGAAGGTATTGTTAAGACATTGGAAGATGCAGGTTTTGAAATGCGTCAGCCTGGATGTTCTGCTTGTCTTGCAATGAATGATGATAAAGTTCCTGAAGGTTTGTATGCGGTTTCTACATCAAACAGGAACTTTGAAGGTCGTCAGGGGCCGGGATCAAGAACATTCTTGGCCAGTCCGTTAACAGCAGCAGCAACTGCAGTAACAGGTGTAGTAACAGATCCCAGGGATCTTATGTAATGTCGGATTAGACATTTATCAATAATCATTAATTAATTGAATTATGGCAATAGAAAAATTCGAAACAATTATATCAAGCTGTGTACCGCTTCCAATAGAAAATGTTGATACAGACCAGATTATTCCTGCACGCTTTCTTAAAGCAACAAGCAGGGAAGGATTTGGAGATAACCTTTTCCGCGACTGGAGATACACAAAAGATGATCAACCAAAATCTGATTTTGTATTAAACGATTCAACATATACAGGAACAGTATTAGTTGGAGGTAAAAACTTTGGAAGTGGTTCAAGTCGCGAGCACGCTGCATGGGCTGTTTACGATTATGGGTTCCGTGTTGTAATTTCAAGTTTCTTTGCAGATATTTTTAAGAACAATGCATTAAACAATGGACTATTACCTGTTGTTGTAAGTGAAGAGTTCCTTGCAAAACTTTTTGCTGAGATTGAAAAAGATCCAACCGCTGAAGTAAAAGTAGATCTTGTCAATCAGGAATTAACTATTCTCTCAACAGGAGAAAAAACAGAGTTTGAGATTAGTGCATATAAGAAAAAATGCCTGATAAATGGCTATGATGACATTGATTATCTTTTAAGTATTAAGGATAAGGTAGAAGCTTACGAAGAAAAACGAATTAGTTTTTAAGATTTCCAACTTTGCGTTCTTTGTGCTCTTTGCGGTTAAGAATTCAAACCACAAAGAACGCAAAGCTACACAAAGAAAAAAGAACAAAATATAAGGAATATGTCAAGACTTATCACCATAATGGATACTACCCTGAGGGATGGGGAACAAACTTCGGGAGTATCTTTTACTGATGCTGAAAAGCTTAGCATGGCTAAATTACTTCTTGATGATCTAAAAGTAGAGCGAATAGAAGTTGCTTCAGCACGAGTTTCAGAAGGAGAATTTCAGGCAGTGAAAAGCATTAGTTCATGGGCAGCTAAGAGTGGCCATCTGAACAAAATTGAAGTGCTTGGTTTTGTTGATGGTGGTGAGTCGATTGAATGGATAAAAGAAGCAGGATGTAAAGTTTTGAACCTGCTTACAAAAGGTTCGTTAAACCATGTAACCTACCAACTCAAAAAAACACCGGAGGAACATCTTAAGGATGTTAAAGAAACGGTTGATCTAGCCAAGGAAAATGGGATTTCTGTTAATGTTTACCTGGAAGACTGGTCAAATGGGATGAGAAACTCGAAAGACTACGTTTTTCAGATGATTGATGGGCTCAAAGAGATGGACATAAATGCAATTATGTTACCAGATACTTTAGGGATCCTAAATCCGGATGAGACCTATGAATTCCTGAAAGAAATTCTTGATAAATATCCGGATCAGAATTTCGATTTTCATTCTCATAATGATTATGACCTGGCATCGGCCAATGTATATGCAGCATTAAAAGCCGGGGTTGTAAATTTCCATACAACAGTAAACGGACTTGGTGAAAGGGCAGGGAATGTTCCTTTATCAAGTGTAATTGCTATCGTTAAAGACCATTTCCATTTTGATATGAATGTAGATGAATCTCAACTTAATTTTGTTAGTAAAATGGTTGAGACATTTTCAGGTATTCGTATCCCGCCAAACAAACCCCTTATCGGCGAGAATGTTTTTACTCAGACTGCTGGTATTCATGCTGACGGAGATAAAAAGAAAAACCTTTATTTTAATGATTTACTTCCGGAACGTTTTGGCAGGAAAAGATCATATGCCCTGGGAAAAACATCAGGTAAAGCAAATATCCAGAAAAATCTCGAGGAAATGGGGATTGAACTGGATGCTTCGTCCATGAAGAAGGTCACCAAAAGGATAATCGAATTAGGGGATAAAAAAGAAACCGTGACCCAGGAAGATTTGCCATACATCATTTCAGATGTATTAAGAAGTGAATCAATAGAAAATAACATACAGGTAAAGAATTTTTCGCTATCTATGGCAGAAGGACTAAAACCTGTAGCTTCATTAAAATTAAAAATCGGTAAAAATATTTACGAAGAATCTTCTGTAGGTGATGGTCAGTATGATGCTTTTATGAAAGCATTACGTAAGATTTATGCTAATCTGGAAAGAAATTTACCAAGGCTTGTTGATTATTACGTTTCGATACCTCCAGGAGGTAAAACAGATGCACTTGTGCAATCTGTTATCACTTGGAAACTGAATAAGGAATTTAAGACAAGGGGCTTAGATAGCGACCAAACTGTTGCCGCTATCAAGGCTACAATAAAAATGCTTAACATTATAGAAAATAATAATTTATAAACTCATGAATTTTAAAATTGCTAAACTTCCTGGCGACGGAATTGGTCCTGAAATAGTTGAACAGGCAGAAAAAGTATTAAAAGCTATCGCAGAGAAATACAACCATCAATTTGATTTTACTTTTGGATTAACGGGTGCTTGTGCTATTGATGAAGTTGGAGAACCTTATCCGGAAGTTACCCATAAATTATGCATGGATTCTGATGCTGTATTATTTGGCGCAATCGGAGATCCTAAATTTGATAACAATCCGAAAGCAAAAGTTCGTCCAGAGCAGGGACTATTAGCGATGCGTAAAAAATTAGGACTTTATGCAAATATTCGTCCTGTTACAACATTTCCTTCTTTATTAGATAAATCTCCTTTACGAAGAGACCTTGTTGAAGGGGCAGATTTTGTCGTTATCCGAGAATTAACAGGTGGCATTTATTTCGGTGATAAAGGTAGAAGTGAAGATTTAAACAAAGCTTTTGATACATGTACCTACACAAAAGAAGAAGTTGAGCGTATAATTAAGCTTGGTTATGAGTATGCAGCAAAGAGAAATAAAAAATTATCTGTTGTAGATAAAGCCAATGTATTGGCTACATCCAGACTTTGGAGAGAAGTAGCCCAGGAAATGGAGAAAGATTACAGCGACATCAAAACTGAATATATGTTTGTTGATAATGCTGCTATGCAGATTATTCAGTGGCCTAAAAATTTCGATGTAATGGTTACTGAAAATATGTTTGGTGATATCCTCTCTGATGAAGCTTCTGTAATTACAGGTTCACTTGGAATGTTACCTTCTGCTTCTGTTGGTATTCATACTTCTGTTTTTGAACCTATTCATGGTTCTTATCCACAGGCAGCGGGTAAAGATATTGCTAATCCACTTGCTACTGTCCTTTCTGCTGCAATGCTTTTAGATTCGTTAAATTTACTTGATGAAGCTCAAAAAATTAGAGATGCTGTTGATGCTTCTATGCAAGCAGATTTTGTTACAGAAGATATAGCAAAGGATAAAGCAAAAGCATGCAAAACATCCCAGGTCGGCGATTGGTTGGCTGAATGGATTATAAAATAATGGTATTTAAATTCTAAGATTATATCCCTTTTATTTTAACCTGTCAGTGCCTTTTAGGCCTGACAGTGTTTTTTTGTGACATTTATTAGGCAACTCACAAAAACTCCAAGACCTTTAATTTTCTGACGGATTAGATTATTTTTGTTCCTTCAATAAAAATTTATGGATTGGAATAAATTACTTTCTGCTCATCGCCTTGGTTCAGAGAAAAAAGAATACCCGAATACAGAATATGCAAGATCTCAGTTTCAACGAGATTATGATCGGATAATTTTTTCATCTCCATTCAGACGGTTACAGGATAAAACACAAGTTTTTCCGCTTCCGGGTAGCGTGTTTGTACATAATCGGTTGACTCATAGTCTGGAAGTAGCAACTGTTGGGCGTTCGTTGGGGAGTTTGTTATCCATAGAATTGCGGAAACAAGAATCACTAAAGGATAATCCTTTTATTTCAGAAATAGGCTCAATAATTTCGGCGGCTTGCCTTGCTCATGATTTGGGAAACCCGCCTTTTGGTCATTCCGGGGAAAAAGCAATTTCACGTTATTTCGAAGAAGGAGATGGATTTGAGCTTAAAGAAAAAGTTACTCAGAAACAATGGGTAGATTTAACACATTTCGAAGGGAATGCCAATGCTTTCAGGATTCTTACGCATCAATTTAACGGAAGAAGAAAAGGAGGTTTTGCTCTTACCTACTCAACATTAGCCTCTTTGGTAAAATATCCTTTTGACTCATCGGTAAGTAAAAAATATAAGTTTGGTTTTTTTCAATCGGATAAGAAAACATTTACAGAGATTGCTGATGAGTTGGGATTAAAATTACTGGATAAGGATAAACTAATATATGCCAGGCATCCACTGGTGTATCTTGTTGAAGCAGCAGATGATATTTCTTACCAGGTAATGGATATTGAGGATGCCCATAAGCTTAGGATTCTTTCTACAGAAGAAACTCACGGATTGTTAACAGCTTTTTTTGTTGGCGACAAAAAATTTGAAGAAGAGAAAGAAAGGGTGTTTAAGGAAGTATTTGATACCAACGAACAAATTTCATACTTAAGGGCAAAGGTCATTAATAAGTTAGTTAATGAATGTATTCAGGTGTTTATAGACAACTATGATGAGATAATGGAAGGGGCTTTTAATAAAAGCCTGGTCGATTGTTTGCCCGAAGTATCACAACAAGCAATGGATACGTGCAGTAAATTCGCATTTGATAAAATTTATAATGACAAGGCTGTTGTTGATATAGAACTCGCAGGTTATAACATATTGGGTACGTTGTTGCATGAATTTATCAATGCAACGATGTCGCCAACATTAAATTATTCCAGGAAGCTATTATCCTTGTTACCACTTCAATTTAAGTACGAAGGAGAAGATGTATTCCTGAAAATTCAATCAATACTTGATTTTGTTTCAGGCATGACAGATTTATATGCCTTGGATTTATACAGGAATATAAAAGGGATTAGTTTAGGGAAAATAAAATAACCTATTAGGATAGTTCTAGTTATTGTTTATTAAAAGATAAAAATCTGACTAATATTGTTTTTTTTCTGAAAAATTGAATTTTAATTTGTCAATTAATATCTTGGCAAACTTTTACAATATCATTTTAAATTGCTTTTTTGAATGCTGTCTTTGAACGAACAAGCCCTGCTCAATAAATTAAAGAAAGGTGATCAGGCCATTTTTTCGTTTATTTTCGAGTCCTACTATAAATATCTTGTAGCGGTTGCTAATAACGTTGTAAATGACATTGAAGCGGCCGAGGAAATTGTTCAGGAAGTTTTTGTAAATCTGTGGGAAAACAGAAAATCTTTTAATATAACAGGTAGCATTAAGAATTATCTGATCAAATCAGTTAAGAATAAATGTATTGATAAAATAAGGCACTTAAATGTTATTAAAAAACACCATAAAGTTATCCTCAACAGCCTTGATATCCTTGACCATACTCCAGAACAGATTCTTCTTGGTGAAGAAATGAAAGAAAGACTGGAAGAATTTCTAAAACAATTACCGCCTGATGTGTCTAAAACTTTTATGATGAGTAGGTTTCAAAAGATGAAATATCAGGAAATAGCTGTTAAGCTTAATGTTTCTGTGAGAACAGTAGAAGACCGTGTGTCAAAGGCACTAAAGCATTTGAGAAAATCATTAAAAGAATTTTTACCTCTTTTTTAGGATTACGATGTGGTAAAATTTAAATGGATCGTCTTATTAACACTTTTATATACTGAAAATGAATTTTAGTCGGGAAGACATAGATAATATAATTGTAAAATATTTGCATGGGGAAGCATCTTCTGATGAAATACAATTACTTAGGGAATACATAAATTCCTCCCCTAAAAATATGGATGATTTTAAGGAAGAATATTCCGTTTGGTCAGCATATGGCGCTCTCGACATTGAGAATAAAGTATCGATAGAAGATGCTTTAAACCAGGTTTTAACAACAGTAAACAAAAAACAAAGAATTGGAAAACTATTAATCCGTATCGCTGCAACATTATTTATTCCATTGCTATTACTTAATGTCTGGCTTATTCTTCGGAACACAAATGCTTTCTCAACAAAAACAATTACATATAATGAAATTACTGCAAGTTTCGGTACACGTTCTTTAGTTACGCTTGCCGATGGCTCAACAGTGTGGCTTAATGCTGGAAGTAAACTCAAATACCCTTATCAATTTGAAGGAAGAGAGAGAATTGTTTATCTGGAAGGTGAAGCCCTTTTTAATGTCGAATCAAACAAAAAAAATCCGTTTATAGTAAAAACCAATAATTTGTCCGTTAAAGCTACAGGGACCCGCTTTGATGTTTTAGCCTATTCCAATGACCCAAAACACAGTGTTATTCTTGTTGAAGGGAAAGTTGGCGTTTCTCATTGGGATGAACAAAAAGGAATATCCACATACTTAACACATCTTGTCCCAAATCAGGTTTTTTCTTTTGATACTCTTACAAGAGAATCTGAACTTTCATCTGAAGAAATCTATAAATACATTGCCTGGGCAGATGGTAAACTTGTTTTTAGGGACGATCCAATGTCCGAGGTAGTTAAGAAAATAAGCCATTTTTATAATGTGGATATTGAATTGAAGGGAGAACAGTTAAAAGATTATATTTTCCGGGCAACTTTTGATGAAGAATCAATAGATGAGATCTTGAAACTTTTAAAGATATCTTCTCCAATAGAATATTATGAAGTAACCAGAAAACCTTTGCCAGATGGGAGTTTTCAGAAACGGAAGATTATTATTACGGCAAGGGAAAATTAGGTAATCTATAATTTATTATTAACCTCTAACTAAACTTTTTAAATATGAACAGCGGATAAAAACAAAAATCTAAAAGCCAAAAAAAGGGAAAAGGCTGCAACCTTATCCCCTTGATATCGTGGCTAAAAAGTAAATTTTTCGAGAACAAACTTTTTTTATTAACCACTAATTTTTACAAAATTATGAAAAATAATTTTTATTGTATTAGTATTTGTAATGCTAAAAAACGTATTAAAAAACTTTTGCTAACTATGAAGATGATAGGCGTTTTATTCCTTATTGGAACATTACAGACTTTCGCAGGTACAGTGCAGGCTCAAAACACAAAAGTCAGTTTGGACCTAAAGAATGTTTCTGTAGAACACGTGATTAACGAGATCGAAAAGAAAAGTGATTTTTACTTTCTTTTCAATAAAAAGTTAATTGACGTAGACAAGATCATTGAAGTTGATGTAGAGAATACACCAATCAAAGATGTTCTTAATAATATTTTTGATGGAGAAGATATTGATTTCATTGTATATGATCGTCAGATTATCCTAACACCAAAAGAAACTTCCTGGTTAAATAATAAAGAGGAGCAGGATTTAACTGTAAAAGGGGTTGTGACTGATGCCGTAACGGGCGAACCGTTACCCGGGGTTAACATTGTTGTGGATGGAACAACAACAGGTGTTATAACCAATATTGATGGTAAATATTCAATTTCTTTACCTGACGAAAATGCAACTCTTGTATTCTCTTATGTAGGTTATCTTGCAGAAAAAGTTGATGTAGCCGGAAGAACAACAGTTGATGTTGTGCTGGCGCAGGATATTACCCGTTTAGAAGAAGTTGTGGTAATCGGTTACGGAACGCTTCAAAGGAAAGAGCTTACAAGTGCTGTAACAAGTGTGCAGAGTAAAGATTTTATTGAAGGTGCTACTTCTAACGTAATGCAGTTAATTAATGGAAAAGTTGCAGGATTATCTGTTTCTTCTACAGCTCCTTCAGATCCAAATGCTGGCATAAGCTTACAGGTTCGTGGAGCAGCTTCTGCAAAAGCGGGTACAGAACCTCTGGTTGTTATTGATGGTGTTCCAGGTGGCGATTTAACAAACATTAATCAACAAGATATTGAGTCGATTTCTGTACTTAAAGATGCTTCTTCAGCTGCTATTTATGGTACACGGGGTGCTAACGGTGTTATTATCGTTACAACCAAGAAAGGGATCCGCTCAGGGGATAAGGTAAATGTTGTTTACGATAGTTATGTTTCAAGCTTATCTGTAGCAAGAAGGCCAGAAGTGCTTTCTGCTGAGGAATTTCTTGCCAAAGGCAGGGATACAGATTTAGGTGCGCGTACTGATTGGTACGATGAACTTATTCGTAAATCACCAATTGAAAACAATCAATATCTTTCTGTTTCTTCTGGTTCGGAAAATACGAGCTATAGGGCTTCTGTTAATTATCGTACTGCTGAGGGTATTGATATTGCTACTGATCGTAAAGAATATGGTGGACGTTTAAACTTTAACCAAAAGGCACTTGATGGATTATTCGAATTTTCCGGGAATGTAGCCAACAAGTACACAGACGAAAAATATACAGATTATGGAGCATTCAACCAGGCAATGCAGTTGAATCCAACAATGCCTGTATATGATCCGGCAGATCCTACAAAATTCTATTTGCCTTATGGTTATGATACCTGGAACCCGGTAGCAAAACTTAGGTTAGATAAAAATGGGGCAGAACGTAAATACCTGACAGCAGATGTAAGTTTCAAGCTTAATTTATTTAAAAATTTCAATACGCAGATTTTACTTGCACAACAGGTTACTGATAAGGATGAACATGCTTTTACACCAAGTACTTCTGCTGATTCAAGAGACGGGAATTATTTAGGCCGTGCAGAACGAAAATATGAGAAGTGGACAGATAGGACTTTTGAGTGGATAGCTAATTATGCACTTTCTAAAAACATGCATAACTTAAAAGTAATGGCAGGTTATTCTTATCAGGATTTTGTAACCAGCGGTTTTAGGGCCAAAAACTGGGATTTCCCATCTGATGCTATTTCTTTCAATAATCTTGACGAAGGGTTATGGCTGGCTGAAGGTAAAGCTGAATTAGACTCGTGGAAAGGTAAGAACCAACTTTCTGCATTGTTTGGACGTGTTAATTATAGTTTCAACGATACATATATACTTTCAGCTTCAATGCGTTATGAAGGCTCTTCTAAATTTGGGGCGAACAACAAGTATGGTTTGTTCCCAGCACTTTCATTAGGTTGGAGACTTTCTAACATGGGCTTTATGCAGTCAGTATCTGTTATCAGCGATCTTAAACTTCGAGGTGGTGTAGGTGTTGCTGGTCGCGAAGGCTTTGACAGATATACAGCCCCTTCTACTTATACTGGAGCAGGACGATATATGGCAAATGGTAGCTGGCTAAAAGTTTTTGGTCCGGCAAATAACCCCAATCCAGATCTTAAATGGGAAAAAGCAATCAACTATAACTTCGGTTTAGACTTTGCCATTGCAAACAATAAGATTTCTGGTTCTATTGACGTTTATCAACGTATCTCCCAGGACATGATTTATGACTACGATGCTCCAGTGCCTCCTATGATTCACGATAGAATCTGGGTAAATGTTGGCTCAACACAAAACCGTGGTACTGAGCTTACTTTAGACTATAGGGTTGTTAACACAAAAGATTTCTCCTATACAACCAGTTTTGTTGGTACGTATAACATCAGCAAAATTAAGAGCCTGTCAAACGATACATATAACAGGCCTTTCTTTGATTTACATGATCTTCCTTCTCCAGGAAATCCTGGGCAGGCATTCCGTGTAATGGAAGGTAAAGAAATTGGTAGTTTCTATGGTTTACGTCATGCAGGAATTGATGATCAAGGACGCTTCCTGATTTATAATAAAGATGGAGAAAAAGTTCTGTCAAGTACAAAAACAGAAGAGGATAAAGCTTTTATCGGTAATGGTGTACCTAAGTATCGTATCTCTTGGAACAACACACTTACTTATAAAAATTTTGATTTGAACTTATATTTCAGGGGTTACTTCAAGTATGATATCCTTAACCTGAAACAAATGTATTACGGACTTCAATCTGTTCCAAACATTAACCTTCTTAAAGATGCTTATGATAAAAACAAGGATATTGTTGCTGAGAAAGAATTAAGTAGTTATTTTCTTGAAAAAGGTGATTTCTTAAAGCTAGATGTATTGACCTTAGGTTATAATTTAGGACTTAATTCCAGATACATACAAAATTTAAGAATTTACGGGACAATTAAGAATGTGTTTACGATTACGAAATATTCCGGGTTAGATCCTTCACAAGTTTCTATCAATGGATTAGAACCAGGAATTGAAGACAAAGGTGGATATCCAACTGTGAGATCTTTTTCATTGGGAATTAAAGCATCATTCTAATCTTTAAAAAGTACAATTATGAAAAAATATAATTTTAATTTAATAAAGGTATTTATTACATTATTCTTTGCAGCAGTAGCTTTTAATTCATGTACAAATCTGGATGAGGAGCTATATGACAGGATTGGTTCAGAAAACTATTATCAAAATGAAAATGCAATCCTCGCTTCATTGCTAAGAACATTTGAACATGGTCACTGGTATGCTGAATGGGAAAGATGGTATGCCCAGGAGTTAACTGCGGATCATTTCTGCTGGACCCAGAAAGGTAGACATGGATACGATGGAGGTAACTGGATACGTCTCCACAACCACACCTGGACTGCGGAAGAAGGTGTTATTTCCAGTTGTTGGAATGGAGGTTTTGCTGGTATTGGTTATGCAAACAACTCAATTGCTGATATTGAAAAGTTAAACTATGAGGATTTTAATTTAACCGAAGTTGATAAACAACAGCATATTGCCGAATTAAAAACAATGAGGGCTTGGTACCAGTTAACACTTTTAGATTTTTTCGGTGAAATTCCTATTGTTGAGAATATCAACGATATTCAACCTCAATCTACTCCCCAGGAGAATTTTAATTGGATCGAGGCTCAGATTAAAGAGAATATTGATAATCTCCCTAAAGCCCCGATTGCAAATTACGAAGGAAGGCTCACCCAGGGTGCTGCTGCCACAATTTTAGCTCGATTGTATTTAAATGCTGAAGCATATATAGGTGCAGCAAAATGGAATGAGTGTGCTGATGTATGTCAGGATATCCTTGATGGTGTTTATGGAGACTATTCAATTGATCCAACTTGGTATGGACCTTTTGCTGGAAATAACGATAAATCTCCGGAAGCTATCTGGTACTTCCCTCATGCAAAAAATCAATTAGATGGCTATTTCTTTTATGCTCCTTTTTTCCATTATAACAGTGATCAAGCTACAGGTTTCACAAACTGGGGAGAATGGAATGGTATCCACCTTCAGCCTTCTTTAGATTTAGAAGGAAATCCTTACACTTTTGCTCAAGGTATGCCATTTGCTAAGTTTGATGATAATGATTTGCGTAAAAAGCCATTTAATCTTCTTACCGATGAAACATATGAAGGTATGTTTGTTTATGGGCCTCAATTTATTAAAGGCACAGATGATCCAATTTTAGGAACAGAGGAATATAATGGCGAGCAACTTATTTTCGTTGACCAGGTTGGAAGGTTCTCTGAAAAACCTGACGGAAGATGGCTGGAAGGTTCTCATGTTAACACAGGGGAAGAAAACTCAGGGGTTCGTTGGATGAAATATCCTGTATTCCCCAATGATACTCCTTTAGAAATGGAGCCTGATCAAGCTGAAATGAGGTTGACAGAGATAGTTTATTCCCTTGCTGAATGTAAATTCCGTCTTGGCGATGGTGCTGGTGCAGCTACATTATTAAACTCTGTAAGAGAACGCAACTATGATCCTGCAGATTGGGCTGCAGAGCAGTATAGTGCTGCTGATATTACAGAACAAGAATTAATTGATGAGTGGGGTAGGGAATTCTTAGGAGAAAGGAGAAGAAGGACTGACCTAATCCGTTTCAATAAGTTTACAACCGCTGCTTGGTGGGATAAAGAACCTACTTCTTCAAGCAAAAGAAGGTTTCCTATTCCTAATAAGGCATTAAATACAAACCCACTATTAAATCCAACTGAGGCAAACAATAATTAGTTTTTAGGAAGAAGGGCAGCTCTAAATTAGGGCTGCCCTTCTTAATTAATCATGAAGACGTTATAAAAAACGCTTGTATATATAGTTGATATAAATTCAACTTATTATTTTTTCTTCTTAATTTTAGTTTTTAATAGGTTCAAAAAGTGAAAATGGATTTGGGAAACGTTTCCGCAATTCTGCAATAAGCACTTCTTCCTCTAACTGATTAAAGATCTCGGCTAAGTCTTTATCATCTAATCTAATTTCTGTTATCTTTCTTTTCTGTTCCATGATCTTTTTGTTTTGCTTTCTGTTTATTTATACAGAACTGACGATGAATGGTTATACTTTTTATACCAATAACAAGGATTTTTTAGGGAATATGAAAAAAATGAAGACGAACAGATCTTTTAGAGGATTAAAATTTATTTGTGAACTGGATACTATTTTTGATATAATAGTTTTGAATTTATTTTTTTATTTAAAAAGCTAATTTAAACTTAATTAAACCTAGAAGTCTGCCAGATATATTTATTTTTACACTCCATTATAACTAGGGTAATTTTAATATGAAGAAGGTACTTAAAACATTTTCATTAACGGTTATATTTTTGTTTGTCTTATCTGTATTTGGGTGGATGACTTTCCATATTTCTCAGGGAGATAAGAAATTTGGTTTTTTAGAAGGTCCCGTGAAATTTATGTATACTTTTCTCGATCTTTTTTCTCAATCTGTTGAAGAAGTAAAAACTCTACCCGGGACTTTTGTTAAAACGCCAAATAACTTTAAATCAATAAATAAGCTTGATACTGATCTTGTCGTTATTTCAACATATTCTGATACTAGTGATACACGTTCAATTGTTCTGCGAAACCTTAAGAATGATTCTGTAATTTATAAGTGGAATGTTGAAAATGAATATAAAGAATATGACAGAATTATAAATCCTCTATTATTACCTAAAAAAAATCTGATTTATTCTTTTGCTGGGAAAGAATTAAGAAGAATTGACTCTCTAGCGAATATTGTATGGAAACAGGATAGTATCGATGCACATCATTCTATGAATATAGATAGTGATGGGAATATTTGGATTTGTTCTTTTGCTCCTGTATATTTTGCAACTGGCTTATATAAAATTGACGGGAGAAGTGTCTTTTATAAAGATAATTATATTACTGAAATTGATGCTGAAACTGGAAGAATATTATTCCATAAATCCGTAACAAAAATATTAAAAGAAAATAATTTATCATCTTATATATTGAAATCTGATAATATTGAAGACCCAATTCATATAAATGATATTGAGCCAGTATTAAAAACTACAAAATATTATAAGAAGGGCGACTTGTTCATTAGTGCTAGGTGTCCATCAATTATTATACATTACAGACCTTCTTTAAATAAAGTGATAAAGATAATAGAAGGTGCTTTTATTAGTCAACATGATGTTGATATTATTAATGATAGTTCATTAGTAATATTTAATAATAACTTTTACACATTGTGGTCTAATAAAAGTAAATCACCTCCTATTGATTCTAGTAAACTTGAAATAGCTGGGGATTTTTATTCTAACATTATACGTTATGATTTGTGGAATGATAGTTTTTCGTTTCTGGGAGATTCAATTTTTAGAGTCAATAAGATTTTTACTGCGACAGAAGGACTTATAGAATTTTTAAATCCATCAACATATTTTGTTGAAGAACAAAACAAAGGTGTTCTTTGGATAATAAAGGATGATAAGGTGATTTATAAAGATGTATACAAGTCACAACATGAGGGATACCATCATTTATCAAATTGGACAAGAATAATTAAAAAGGATGATTAATTTATTATATATAGGGCCTGGTTTAGGAGTTGCAACAATAGTGTTGATTTTTGTTATTGGCGGAATTGTGTTGTTTTCTTTTGGTTATATAATTTGGTCGAAAATTAAGAGATTTTTTAAAAAGAAGAGATAATGATTTTTTATTCTGTTCTTTTTGTTAGTTCATTTATTTTGGCTCTAATTATTCGGTTAAATAGGTTTGTTTTTCATTCACTATCAGAAGATAGTGTTGCTCTTGTGGACAAGCTCCTTTCAAACGAAGAGGAAGAGAAAAAGCTTCAGCAGGTTCAAAAAGGGACAAATAAATTAGTACTATCACTCCTTAAAACTTTGTTAGTTATTATTCTTTCATTAGTTCTTGGTGCTATTCCTGTATTTTTTCATTGTTTACTATCACATACACAGTTTGATGATCTGATATTTAATTCATTTTTATCTATTTTGATGATTTCTGTTGGAGCTACAGTTCCTTTTGTTATCCCTTTGGGAAAGAAAGTCAAATCTGAAGGGTATAATGAACTTTCGAAGTTGCTTCATAGAATGTCTTTAAACAATTACCATATTTCCAATAGATTGTTTAAGTGGGAAACTAAAAAAATAGAGCGGAAAGGTCTTGTTAAACGAACTGATTTTGTAATAATTTCCGGGCTGGCAAGAGCAGGAACAACAAGTCTTATGAACAATCTTGCTCAAATAGATGCTTTTGTTTCTTTAAGTTATGCTAACATGCCATTTCTATTGTGTCCAAATCTTTGGGGAAAATTCTACAAGCCAAAGAAAACAGACCTCAAAGAGCGAAGCCATAAAGATGGTATCATGATAGGTCTTAATTCGAATGAGGCCCTTGAAGAATATTTTTTTAAAGTAAAGGCAAATGATTCTTTTATAAGTGATACTTATTTATCTGAATATTCAATTTCTAATGAGACTTATAATGATTATCTGGAATATCAAACTATTATTAAAAATAATAACGATAAGATATATCTGGCAAAGAATAATAATTTTATTCTTCGGTATAAGTCTGTTAGAGAATTAAATGAAGATTTTTTAATGATTATATTATACAGAGAACCATTAACACATGCAACTTCGCTATTAGAAAAACACAGAGAATATAAAAAAATACAAAAAGAAGATACTTTTGTTTTGGAGTATATGAACTGGTTGGGGCATCATGAATTTGGAATGGGACAGAAAACTTTTTTATTTAGGAATTCCGAACAAAACAATAATGTAGATAAAGAAAGCCTGGATTATTGGCTAAAAATTTGGATTAATTACTATCGCTATATTCTTACTATAAAACATCAGAATACAATACTGATTAATTATGAATCATATTGTAATAATCCAAAAGGAATAATTTCCACGATACTTGATAAGATACATGTAGATTCAGAGTTGCCGGATTACAATACATATATAAATAATAGAGAAATAATTGATGGAATTTCAGATAGTTTAAAAGAAGAAGCTCTTATAATTTATAAGCAATTAAATAATTATTAGGAATAAGTTTACTTTATATTAAGGGACATTAAAAAAGCTTTTTTGAAAAATTACCAGTTTTACGTATTTTTAAAAGAAGTAATAATTAATAATGGAAGATGAAAAATCTGGAACAACTTTATGATGCTTTTGGTGAGTTAATCTATGTAGTCGCAATGGCAGATGGAATAATTAAAAAAGAAGAAACCGAAACACTTAAAAAAATATTAAAAGGTCATCCTTGGGCAAAGCAAATTAAATGGTCTTTCGATTATGAAGTAAAGCATCACAATACAATAGAAGAATTGTACAACAAAGTTCTTACTATATGTCATGAGTTTGGTCCCCGTAAAGAATATCAATATCTGGTTGAAATACTCGAAGCCGTTGCGCACTCTGATAATGTTGTTAATGAAGCCGAGCAAAATGTGATAAATAAGTTCACGAAAGATCTAACAAGTTGGTTTCAGAGAGATCTCGATAAGCATGACTTAACAGAATTATAAATTAGAGAATTGGTAATTCTGATTTAATTTTCTCAATGAATATTGGTAGTGTTTTTAAGTATTTCAAAGAATGTTATTTTCATGATAACAAGTCAGTTTCTATATATAATATATTTTCTGTAAGTGTTGAATGTAATCAAATTCTTTCCGGGAAAGAAGAAATATTAACGAAGAATCTACCATATTATCCTATTTCCAAAGAGTATTCAGATGAAGTAAATCAAATATTAAATATTTATAAAAAAGAGAAAGAACTTTGTTATTATTCATTTTTACTACTTGGGACAGATATCGTTAATAATAGACCCAGAAAAGTAGTCGCTCCCCTTTTTATATTTCCAGCAAGAATAATTGAAGAAGATGAAGAAAATTATCTTTCTGTTGATTTAGAGAATCCTGATTTTAATTCAGAAATACTACGTTCACATTTTTCCCAAGAACAGCAAAATGAAGATTTTAATGAGATAATATCAGAATATTTTAGAGATCTTGAGAATTTTGACTCGTTAGGTTACTTGTTGGATAAGTATTTTAATGGTATTGATACGACCTGGTTAATTGATTTTCCTAATCTATTTGATGAGAAAAAAATAAAACGGTATATGTCTCCCTCACAATTAAAAAAGCGTGATGGATTTGTTATTATACCTGCCAGTGGAATGGCAATAATAAAAAAGAAAGGTGAAACAATTGGTGTATTAAATGAGCTAGAGGAAATATCAAAGGGAAGTACTTTTTCAATGCCTGTAGAAAATTTGTTTTTACAAAAGGAATTTCTGGCTGGAATATCAAAAGAAGGGAAAGTACCAAATATTCTAAGTAATGCACAGTATTGTGCAATAAAGGCAGCTTCAAAATATCCCATAAGTCTTTTGATTGGACCACCGGGAACAGGAAAATCTTATACTATTGCAACAATGGCAATTGAACATATTTCAAGAAATAAGAGTGTTTTAATTGTTTCTCGAACAGATAAAGCTGTTGATGTTGTTGCTGAAAAGATTGAGAAAGAATTGGCATTAAGTAATGTTGTTGTCAGGGCTGGTCAGAAACAATATCTAAAGAAGCTGAAATCTAACCTGGAGGATATTCTGCATGGAGTTAAACTCTACAATTATAGAGATCTTAAAGCTTTAAATAATCTAACAAAAGAAATCAGTGCCATTGAAAGAAACATCAAAGAACTTGAATCAAAATTTCTTGCTTGCGCTAAGTTCGAAAGGAAGTGGGGAATGTTCCTGTCAAATACTTTTAATTCAGAAAATCTTTTTTTTAGGTTAAAACGAATTTATATAAAATGGGGAAATAAAAAGATTGCACCAGCTTGGGAGATAATAAATATTCTGGAATCTCAATTAGAACTCTTTGAAAAAAAAGTTCAGAGATTTATTAATGAAACTTTCGAAATACAAAAGAGCAAGACCGTTTATACAAACCGGAATGAATTAAAGCTTTTCCTCCAAGCTTTGCGTGCTCGAACAGGTGCTAAAAAAGAGGATTTATTTAATCAAATAGATTTTAGGATTTTACTTAAAGCATTTCCTATATGGCTCCTAAATATGAAGGATATCTATAAAATTCTTCCACTAAAAGAAGAACTTTTTGATTTAGCCATTATTGATGAAGCGACACAATGTGATATTGCGTCAAGTCTGCCAATTTTTCAAAGGGCGAAACATGTTGTTGTTACCGGAGATCCGAAACAACTTCGTCATATTTCGTTTTTGTCTCGTGCTATTCAAAAGAAATTGCAAATAGAAAATTCACTTGAAGAAACAGATTCTATTTCAGATGATTTTCTTGATTATAGGAAAAACAGCATTTTAGATGCTGTAAGCAATCAATTAAAAGATCAGGAGCAGGTATCATTTTTGAATGAGCATTATCGGAGTACTCCTGCTATTATAAGATTTAGTAATCAATATATTTATAACAACTCATTACATATTATGACAGAGAAACCCGATCTTCCATATAATGAAGGATTGGAACTGATAACATGTAATGGAAAGAGAACTGTAGAAGGGATTAATATTGAAGAAGCGGAGTGTATTTTAGAAAGAATCCGTGCTATTTATAACGATGAAAAAAACTTAGAGCAAACTAATTCTAAAACAATTGGAATTTTATCGCCTTTTAGAAATCAGGTAGAGTATTTAAAAAAACTATGTTTAACAGAATTAGCAGATGATATAATTAATAAGCATAGAATTTTAATTGGTACAGCTTATGAGTTTCAGGGAGAAGAACGTGATGTAATGTTAATATCATTCTCTTTGGATAATGATTCTCATTCAATGGCTTTCTATCATTTGAATAAGCAGGATGTATTTAATGTAAGCATAACAAGAGCACGTTCTCTTCAGGTAATATATTGTTCTTTTGATTATAAAAAGCTTCATTCAGAAAGTTTGGTAAAAAAATTTTTTGCGCAAATACATTCGGATTCTACCAGAGATAAAATTCAAAAAGTTAATAAAGATAAATTCTTAGATGATGTATCTGAAGAATTAGATAATCAAGGGATAAAATTTTGGAAAGCATATAAGATTTCGGGTTTGAAAGTTGATATTGTTTTACAGTATAATAATAAAAGTTTTGGAATAGATTTGATTGGTTATCCAGGAGAATTTGAAGATGCATTTACAATTGAAAGATACAAAATACACAGGCGAGCAAAATTACCTATATTTCCTTTACCTTATTCATCTTGGGTATTTAAAAAAAAAGAATGTTTATTAGCGATAAAAAAGTTTATAACTCAATAAAATTATTAAAGCCTTTTAATTGGCTAGCTTTGTTTAAGATGGATTATGAGACATAACACGTAATTAATTTCACCAATTTTTATTCATAATATTTCACATATTCAACAGGGAGAGATTCCAGGTTACAGATTTCAATATTTTTATAAAACACCTCGCATGCTTCACTTTGTATCTGGATTTTTCCTTTGTTCATAGGAACGCGAACATTATCCTTTATATATCTTGAGTCCTTTAAGATCATAACCACTTGTCCATTTACAATATGGATGCTTTTGTTTTCAAAACATATTAATTCCACAGTATTCCATTCTCCATCAGGTTTTTCGTAATTTGCACTGCGCATGCAATACCCTTGAATTGTTTCTCCAGTCCCTATCGGCAAAAAAGGTTGACTCTCATCTGCAACCGGATTCATAATGTATTCCGGTAAAAAGGCCCGAATGTCAATGGCCGAATTTGCCTGGCTCCAGAAATCACCAAAATGTCCCTGCATAATTTGGAATTCCTGGGAAAGCATCCACGATCTCCAGACCTCAGCACCATGAGGACCTATTGAGTGATACAATATTCCTGAGTCTTTTAGTTTATCTTTTCTTGGGGGCCATTTGGTATTTCCCCATTTTACTTTTAATCTTAAATGATAGTTCTCGTATTCTTTTTTTGTAACAACACATCCGTAGATTTCCCCGCTGATTCTTAAAACTGGTTCATTGTTTTCCTCCGTTACTGTAAAAATACCGTAATTGTCCATGTTTAATCCTATGGGTGGTATAAGGTTTCCATTCTCATCCTTTAATGGATTTCCGTCGTAGTCGGCAGGATATTTGAAACTTAGATAGTTGTCCCATTGCGATAACTCATTGTCCAGTAGGCTTGTCCATTCACTCTTTTCAGTCTCACATGAGAAAAGCAAAATTGTTATTAAAAGTATCAGTGGAATATTTCTCATAGGTATATTTTATTTTTAAGAAAAAAAAGAATATAGCTTAGACTGCCTATGGCAGGATTTTTTTAAAGATATAACTTAAAATTTAAATACAGTTCAGCTTTTATTTACAAAAAAATGTTGACCAGGCATCGAATATCGCTATTTTTAAAGCGACAAAAGAATAAAATTGATTATTTAGCCACAAATCGAATCTATTGGTTATGTTTGAAAAAAGTATATGCTTGTTTCTGGTAATAATCCTGTTTTGGGGTTGTTCAAAGTCAACAAAGGATTTTGAAGAGAGAATAAATAACGAAATTGTTTCTGGAAATTTTACGGTTGCCGATTCACTCATCTCGATATACCTGGATAAATCAAAAAATGATTCTATAAAGCAATACTTTGCTTTTGAGCAGGAACGGATGAAGCGTATCAGAATAGATTTTAACAGGGATGAGCAGTATATAAAAGAACAGCTTTTGCAATATTTTCCTGATCTAAGTGAAGAACAATTACACAAATGGGAGTCGGATAAAAGCCTTGAATTTAAGATTATCGACGGGCAAAAACGATATTTTAACTGGGCTCATCGTAATTTGTTCAGAGTGAATGAAGAGGCTAGAAAGAAAATTCAGGTTGATGAAAATCAAAGCGATGCATTGGATGAGTTTTGCCTTGATTTTATTCCAAAGATGCTTGATGAACTTAAAAACTCAGGAACTGATACGACAAAAGATTATCAATTCGAGATTTCTTACACATTAGCAGTAGATTCTTCAGCTGTTAGTATAGGAGATACAGTAAGAGCCTGGTTGCCATATCCAAAATACAACGCAAGCCGGCAATTTGAAATAGAATTTTTAGAAAGCAATTTTCCTCAATATATTATTGCACCTGATAGTGTGGTGCATAAAAGCATTTACTTTGAAACAGTTGTTGATAAATCCAAAGAAATAGACTTTCAGATAAAATATAAGGTAACAACAAAAGGACAATGGCTTGGGCAACAGATTGCTAACATTAAAGAATACGATACGAAAAATCCGTTATATATTGAGTATACAAGCGAGCGATATCCGCATATTATGTTTACTGAGAAGATCAGAAATCTGGCTGATTCCATCGTTGGAGATAAGACCCAGCCTTATGAAGTTGTAAAAGCTATCTATACATGGATAAATAAAAATATTCCCTGGGCAAGTGCAAGGGAGTACAGCACTATACCCTGTTTGCCAGAGTACTGTTTAGAAAACATGCATGGAGATTGCGGTATACAGACCCTGTTATTAATAAGTATGGCGCGTTATAAAGGAATTCCTGCTAAATGGCAATCCGGTTGGATTCTGGAGCCAGGAGAGGTAGGATTACATGATTGGGCTGAGATTTATTATGAAGGACTTGGCTGGGTGCCAATTGATCAGTCTTTTGGGTTACAAAACGCTGAAGATGAAGATACGAAATATTTCTATACCTGCGGCTTTGATCCCTATCGGTTAATTGTTAACGACGATATCTCGCAATCATTCTATCCTCAAAAAAAACATTTCAGAAGTGAAACGGTTGATTTTCAACGCGGAGAAGTGGAGACTCAAAGCAAAAATCTTTATTTCAACCAATGGGATTATCACATGGATGTAAAATATTTGAACGAATAAAAATTTAACGCATATAATCTCTGACTTTGTGATTACAGCTATGTCAATTGAGAGAAAAAATATTAAATAGATGAAAAAATTAAATATCATATTTTTTGCAGTTGTATGTATCCTGTGTTTTTCTCACAGTGCGTCTGCACAAAAGCGGAAGTTTAAAGACATAAATAAACTTGTAGAAGAAACAGCTGAAAACGATGATTTTAAAAATGCTCAATTTGCACTCCTGGCTGTTGATGTAAATACAGGAGAAATAATTGCGGAAGTTAATGCAGACAAAGCATTGAAGCCGGCGTCAACTCAAAAGTTGTTTTCAACGTCCACGATACTTGAAAACTATGGCCCCGAATTTCAGTTTGAAACAGTACTTGCCTATACAGGAGTTATTGACACGATAAATAATATTTTGAATGGTGATATAGTAATTGTTGGAGGAGGAGATCCAACTTTAGGTTCAAAATATTTCAAGAATGATAGTGTAAAAAATTTTATTCAAAAGTGGATTGATGATATTAAAGCACTAGGCATCGATTCGATTGACGGTAGAATAATTGCCGATGCCAGTTTGTATAGTTTTGATATAGTGCCTGAGACATGGTCGTGGGAGGACATGGGAAATTATTACGGTGCAGGTCCCTGTGGACTTACAGTTTTTGATAACATGTACAAAATTTATTTTAATTCTGGCAATGCCGGCGATACAGCAGACATTGATAGAATTGAACCAAAAATAGAAAATGTATTTTTCGAAAATGCTATAATTGCCGATTCAATAAGTTATGACAATGCTTATATTTTTGGAAGTCCCTATACCAATTACAGGTATTTACGTGGCGAGATTCCATTAAACAGAAATGAATTTGTGGTAAAGGGCTCAATTCCCGATCCTCCTTATCATGCAGCATTAGAACTAGAGAAAGCATTGGAATCGGCTGGGATTGCTGTAAGTAAAGGAGCAACAACTATAAGAAATTTGACACTTTTTGAACATTCAACTATTAACGGAGAAAAACAAATTATTGACACCTATAGCTCTCCGTTATTATCAGAAATTATTTGTGAGACTAATGTACACAGTATAAATTTATTCGCAGAACATTGTCTGATTCATTCTGGATTGAGGATGGGTGCTCCAACCAATACATCGGATTGTGTCTCTGCCATGAAAGAATTCTGGGAAAGTAAAGGAATGGATATTCAGGGATTGTCTTTATTAGACGGTAGTGGCCTTTCACATTATAATGCCATAACTCCCCGGCAAATGGTATACTTGCTCACCTATATGAAAAAAAGCAGCAAATATTTTGATTTTTTTTATAATTCTTTAGCAATAGCAGGAGAAACAGGTACAATAGAAAGCATGTTTAAGGGTACTCTCGCTGAAGGGAAATTGCGGGCAAAAAGTGGGACAATAAACCGAGTAAAAGCTTATGCAGGCTACACCACTTCCCAGTCGGGCAGGGAAATAGTCTTTTCAATGGTTGCAAACAATTTTAGTTGTTCATCGAGTGATGCAAGGGCAAAATTGGAGAAATTAATGATTTCACTTACGGAGTTAAATAAATAAATTTCTTTGCAAACCGGATAATTTAACTTGAAAAGTGAAAGCTACATCCTACATCTCCAAACATTACTTAATATTGTAGCCGGATTAAATTAATTAAATGAAAACAGAAGATATAAAAATCACTGATGTTGAAATTATAAAACTTAACATTCCATATAAGGAACCATTTGTTATTTCTCTTGGGGTAATTGAGAGTGCTACCAATGTGGTAATAAAAATTCACACAAACAAAGGGATAACAGGTATTGGAGAGTGTGCACCTTTTGTCTATATCGTAGGAGAAACACAGGAAACTGTTTTTGTGCTTGCACAACAAATTGGCAAAATGCTTAAGGGTAAAAATCCTCTTGCAATAAATGAGCGGATGGCTGAAATAGAAAGGGCAGTAAATCGTAATTATACGCTTAAAAGTGCATTTGACATGGCCTTTTATGATCTGTTGGCTAAAAAGGCACAATTACCGTTGTACTATTTACTGGGAGGTAGTAAATCCCGTGAGATACATACCGATATGACAATTAGTATTGGTGAACCAGGGGAAATGGCACGAAATGCGCAGAAATTTAAGGAGGAAGGTTTTCCCGCAATTAAAATTAAGTTAGGTACTACTTTGAAGGAGGATGTCGAAAGGATTAAGGCTATAAGGCAGTCGGTAGGAGTAAATTATCCTATGCGCATTGACGCCAATCAGGGTTGGGATGCAACAACTGCTATTAATACGCTTAAGGCATTAGCTCAATATAATATTGAACATTGCGAAGAACCCATTCCATCGTGGAATAAACATGATTTAATCCGTGTTTCTAAGGAAAGTCCAATTCCGATAATGGCAGATGAATCATTATTTGAGCATCATGATGCCTTTCAGTTAGCAAGTTTTAGAGCTTGTGATTATTTTAACATAAAATTTTCAAAGTCTGGAGGTATACAAAATGCACTAAAAATTAATGCAATTGCTGAGGCCAGTGGAATTAAATGCCAGGTAGGTTGTATGTCAGAATCACGTTTTGCACTAACAGCGCTTGTGCACTTTATTTTTTCAAGCCAGAATATCGTTTATTATGATGTTGACTCAGCATTAATGTTAGATGATGATCCCGTGGTTGAAGGAATACAATATAAGGGAAAAGGAAAATGGGAATTAGGCGATGAGATTGGTATTGGAGCCGATTTCGACGATGCTTACCTAGATAAAATGGAGAGAGTAGTTGTTTAATTATGTCAGCAGAATTTATTTTAGAAAGTAAACCAGGCGTGCGGGTAGTGATAAACGGCAAAAATATGTTGTATTTTGCCGGAACAAGTTATTTTCAATTTCATTCTCATCCGAGCATGTTGCAGGCGGTTATTGATGCTACATTAAAATATGGAGTTGGAAGTGCTTCGTCACGTACGATTTCGGGTACAAGTGATATATTGCTGAATCTTGAAAAAAAACTGGCTTCGTTTTTTGGAACCGATGATGCAGTTTATTTACCATCGGGGTACCTTGTTAATATGGCTGGATTAGAAGCCTTGAAAAAGCTTAATCTTTTTGATGTGGTATTTGTAGATGAACAATCTCATTACAGCATTATTGATGCAGTATCTGTAGTTGGTAAAGAAACTTATTTCTTTGAGCATTGCAATGCAGAGCATCTGCGTAACTTACTTCAGCAAAAGCTGGTTGATGACAAACGGCCACTCATTGTAAGTGATGGAGTTTTTCCAGTATCGGCAGACTTTGCACCACTACCAGATTTTGTGCAATTGGCTGAAGAATTTGATGGAATTATATGGATAGACGATGCACATTGTACAGGTATCTTAGGAGAGCATAGAAGAGGAATTAGCGATTATTATGGAATTATATCTGATAAGGTTTACCAGGGTACAACCCTGGCAAAGGCGTTTGGTGCTTATGGTGGCGCTATTGCTGGCAGAGAAGAATTTATTCAGGTAATAAAATCAGGAAGTATTTTAACTGGTTCAAGTGCTCCAATGGCAGCTGCTATTGCGGCAAGTAATATGGGGATAGAACTTTTAAAAGAAAATACAGGGTTGTTAGAAAATTTACAGGCAAATACCAAAATGCTCAAGCAGGGCTTACGGGATTTAAATCTCACTATTAATATGAACGAATTTCCTGTTGCTGCTTTTTCTTTGGAAAGTGCAGATCATATGCGTCTTGTTCAGAAGGAATTAATGGATGAAAATATATTTATTCAGTTTATGAATTATAAAGGAGCCGGTAGTGATGGCGTGCTAAGAATTGTTGTTTCGGCATTGCATAAAAAAGAAGATATAGACTTTTTATTAGAAACTCTAAAATATGCGTTGAAATAGGATTAAAACTTGAAGAAGAAGATTGTTAAAATAAAATGAAAATAGTAGGCTGTAGGTTATTATTTTTGTATCTATGCTATGATAAAAAATAAAACCCTCTCAACATTAATATGTTAAGAGGGTTTCTTAGTAGCGTGGACAGCGCTCGAACCTATGTTTTATAATGTTACCTCATGTTATTCTAATAATCTTAATTAACTAGATAACAACACTATAGAAAATAACATTGTAACACGAAATAACAAAAAAGAACATAAAAAAGCATTCTGTAAGCAAAATATTTCCAATATATTTCCAACGTTTAAGAAAGTTTTATAACTTTACTGAATGTTACAACATATTGAAAATAAGGTCAAATTTATAGCTGCCATTTCGCTTGAACCCAAAAGTGTTTCCAATGAGCAAAAATTCTTAACACGTTAAAATTATGGCTTCATTCAGGTACATACTTCAAAACCCCTATGAACAGGGCAAAAGAGACAAAAAAGGAAACAAAGTCCCGGCAAAAAAGGAAACAACTATTTATCTATGGGTAATCCATGATGGAAGCCACACGATGAAATTAAAAACTGAATACCGGGTAAGCCCTAAAAACTGGGATTTTAGCGAGAAATGTGTTAAGCCCCAGGCATCAAACAGCGTTAAAATTAACGGCAATCTAAATACGTTCCGTGAAAAAGTAAAGGAGGAGTTCCTTAAGCTTAGAAAAGATTTCCCCAACATGAAGTGGGAGGAGTTGCGGGACAATTTGAAGGTATTTATTATTGACGACATTAGTCCTGTATATTCGGAGCGTAACAAGCCATTTTTCGAGGTGTACGATGAATTTATAAATGATAAATCAAACGATGTTAGCGAGCTAACAGTTAAGAAGTATCACACATCAAAAAATTCATTGCAGGAATTTAACCCGTTAATCCGTTTTGACCAAATAGACCAAAAGTTTTACAATTCTTATGTTAGGCATCTTCGTACAAAGCAGCCAAAAGGGAGAATGAAAACAAGGGATGAGGACAAACAAAATGGTTTACTTAACGACACAATAGGCAAAATGATAGAGGTTCTAAAATTATTCCTAAAATGGAGTTTTGAAAATGAATATCATGAAAACGACAATTATGCAAAATCATGGTTCAAGGTTAATCAAAAATCAAAAAAACAGCAACAGGAGGGAAAACAGGACATCGTAACTTTGTTTATTGATGAGTTGATGCACTTCTATAATTTTGATTTTAGCGACAAGCCCCGTTTAGAGCGAGTGAGGGATAAATTTTGTTTTATGGCCTTTACCCTTCAAAGATGGTCGGATGCTTTGCAATTCAGCAAAGAACAGGTTAAAACGGTACAATTTGAAGGCCAACTGGTAGATGCGTGGGAATTTACTTCTTATAAAACAGGAAAAAAAATAACAGTCCCTTTTGTTGGCGACTATTTGGGCAAAGCTTATGAAATTGCAGAGAAATATAATTTTGAACTACCTGCAATCTCTGAACAGAAATTTAACCAATATCTTAAAGAAGCTGGCAAACTTGCAGGGCTAACAAGGGAAAAGGAATTTAAGCGATATGTAGGCCAAAAAGAAATAGTAGCAAACAAACCAATTCAAAGCTATATGAGCAGCCACATGGGTAGGAGAACCGGAATTTCAATATTATTGAATGTTTACAACATGCCATTGCATTTTGTGAGGGATTTGAGCGGGCATTCTGACCTTAAGACGCTGGATTTATATCTTGATAAGGATACAACATCATTAATAGGTAGTTTGATGAAAAATACCAATGGAGTGGGCTACTCACCTTTAAAAATTGCAAAATAATGGAAATAGATGGTGCAGAAGATTTTTACTTTAACCCTAATCTAAGTTTTAAAATATCCTTAGAAGAAAATGAGGTACTAAGAAAATTACACTTACAGTATCATATCCCGGAAATTGAACTTGAAAAGTTATTCTATTACGTCAAAACACATTTAATTACATTAAAACCCGTATCTGATTTGGATACAAAAGAAGCCAAGCAAATAGAAAAATTTTTATCTAGCAACTACAAAATAGAATCAATTTCATTTAGTGATAAGGCAGGGCAAGTTTTGAGAATTAAGGACAAAGCATTGATTGAAAAATTAAGCTACTTCTATGAATTAATGGAGAAAAGACTAAAACATCATAATTGGTTTGAGTTTGACACGGACAAAGAAATTCGAAAAGATGGAGCAAAAACTTTGCATAAGCGATTAAATGAAAAGCTGAATCAAACTGAATTTAAGGCAAGTGTTATTATTGGACACTTATATTGTTATTACGAAATACCCACAGCAACAGGCCAAAAAATAAAGACCAAAGAAGAAAAAGAACCAATTTCATTCAGTAAATACGAAAACTACCTCGAAGAAAATATCCGCAGACTATTAACTTCTTGATTTTCTATTACGTCAAAATCCTAAAAAACTTTCCGAAAATTACGTAACTCATTGTTTTTCAATACGAAACAATGAATGTAATATTGTACCAGATATTAACACAATAAAATATTTGATACGATGAAAATAGAAAAAGACAAATTCTACCAGTTTAACGAATTAACAAAAGCCGAAATGCTCGATGTTTCTCGAATGACTTTAAATCGTTGGGAGCGTTCCGGCAAAATCAAAGTGAATCGTGTTGGGCGCAAGCCTTTTATATCCGGGAAAGAGATTCTAAAAGCTTTAGGTGATGAGGGTTAAAGCGTTCTATGCGCTTTATTTTCACTTGATAACCAGCAAATTAAATCAAAAACGGAAATATTTTGGAAATAAAAACCCGACTGGCAGGTCGGGAATATTTTTAATGAACGAGCAAAAAGATGATGAACAAAGATAAATTATTTGATAGTCAAGCAAAAATATTTTTTGAATACCTCAAAACAAATGAGGCTACATGTACAATGGCAGCAGTAGCAACAGGGATTCCACAGAAAAATTGCACACGGTATAAAAGATATTACGAAGATTTGAATCTTCTTTGGGAAATTAAACGCAGGCCTTGCAAACACACGGGATTTTTAGCCTCATATCTCTCTGCTAATCCTGAAAAACAACCAAAATGAATTCAAGTATAAGATTAATATCTAATGCAATTGACGAAAAGTTTATTAAGCCATTAGTTTTATACCACGCCGTTAAATTGCAATTTGTCAATTCATGCCTTTTTGATGTTAAGTTAAGAATGCTTGAATTCTCGGAAAAGTTTAATGTCTCTAAGCAAACCTTATACACATATTTTAAAATTTTAGAAAATAAAGGATTGATATATCAACATACAAATAATCTGGTTTTAAAGTCAATTCACACAATAAAAAAGGAGCTAAAAGACCATAAGCAATGCAAAGTTACCATAAGTGATAATGATTCATTATTTGATGTTCAATGTAGATTATACGCTAAAATTATCGAACGCCACGGTAAAAAAATAGCGACAATGGAAGCTTACAGACGGTTTGGTATTCGGGAATGGCGTAATATGGGAACTGTTGAAACCGATTTCCAGCCGTCTTTAAGTATAAGGAACATCGCTAAGTTATTACAAATCAATGAAAGAACTGCAAAAAAAGTTATTAATAATCTTGAGCGACTAACAGTTTTAATATCAAAACCACAAAAGCCAATTTTAAAAGGAGATGTTATCAATCCAGCACTTTTAGAAGATTATCCGGGGTATCATTTTATACATGAAAACAATCTGTATGTCCAATTTGGAAATAAAATCGAGTTTCTCGAATATCCTTTAAAAATCCCCAAAATATCACTTAAGCAATACTTAAACATTTATAAATCAACTCAGTCTAAAAAGTACAACAATCTTAATATGGGTATATCATAAATCTAAAAAAATAGAGAATTCAATAAATAGATAATAGCGGACGGTCAGAAAAAAAGTTAAACATAAAATTTTAAAAATGAATGAATTAAAAATAAGTGATAAGGCTAAAGAGGCGCGTAATGAATATCAAAGGCAATGGAGGCAAAAAAATAGAGATAAGTTAAAAAAATACAATGCCGCATATTGGGAAAAAAAGGCGAAACAAGATGAAACACCACTTGATAGAGCTATTGAAAATTACGCAACGGATAACCGTAACAATGTTACGGATAAGTTTAGCAATGAATTAAGCGTAACACATTGTTTTAATTGTGGCGAAGCATTTACACCAAAAAGAAGCGATGCAAAATTTTGTTCATCAAATTGCCGTGTTCAATATAATAGGAAAAACAAATGAGTTATCAGGAAGAAATAACAACATTAATTGAATCAGTAGAAAAGCCCAGGCGCAAACCAAAACAGCGATATATTAAACCCGATGCAATCAAAGAACTCGAAAAGTTATGGTTTGAGTTTCAATACAAAGATTCTGCATTACCGGAATACATTAGAACAAAAGACAAATTTTCTGATAATAACGCCAACAGTCTAACAAAGTGTGTGATTTGCTACATAAAGCTAAAAGGCGGTCAGGCATACCGGATAAACTCACAGGGACAATTTGATTTTAAACTTAATAAATATCGCTTTTCAGGTATGCGAAAGGGATTACCCGATATACAGGCAATAGTTAACGGTCAATTTATCGGGATTGAAGTTAAAATCGGCGCTGATAGGCAAAGTAAACATCAACAGAAGATACAATCTGAAATTGAAGCAAGCGGGGGCGTTACTTCCTGTCAAGAAATTTCATGGATTTTAAAAATTGGTTTGATGACATTTTAGAAAACAACAAAAATTTACAAAAAAATGGGACTTCCAAAAGGCAGAACAAATAACGAAAATGGTAGGCCAAAGGGCAAACCGAACTTAAGCACAAATGAACTCAGAGAACGTGTAACACAATTCATTGAAAATAATTGGGAAACTATAAGCGATGATTTTGAAAAGTTAGAACCAAAGGAGCGTTTAGATTTTTTAGAGAAGATGTTGAGGCATACACTCCCCCGGCCATTGCCCATTCTGGAATCATTGAGCGATGAGGATTTAAACAGAATTATCGAACAATTAAAAAATGGTGAATTATGAAAAATGTAAGGAAGATAGAAACCATAAAACGGCTGGTTGCTGCACCTCGAAAAGAGCCAGTCAATATTGATATTCCACCGGAAAAAGGTTTTTATCATAAAGAAACTGGGACATTGATATTATTAAACAAATACCTTGATGAATTTACAAATGAAGGGATTGCCCTAAAAATTGTAGTTACTTCTTTGGAAGCTGCACAAGCATTGATTGAAATTATTGAAGAAAATTAATAGTGATGAAAAAAGATAAAATTCAAAGGATTAAAGAGTTAATTAACAATCCGTTAAAAGAGAAAATCACAATTATCAGAAAAGTGATTTCAAAAAATTCTGATGGTGTGATTGTAGAAAAATTTCATTCAAAAAGAGAGGTTTAACCAATTAAGTATAAATTTTTAAAAGTTAGAAAATGAAAAAGATTTTAGTTTACCAGAATGATGAGGCCATTCAGGCCGCAATCGAAAAAGCTCACGAGACAATCAAAACATGCAATTCATTGATTAACAAGTTTGCAATTAGGCATAACCATTTCAAAACAAAGGTTGATGAAAATTTTGCTTATAAATTACTAAGAGACCCGGTCGCAACTTTCGATGAGTTATTGAGGGCGAATTCTCCAATTAAACCGATAGCGGGCAAAGAACTGGACATTGTTAAGCTGGCAGAGCTGACAGGGATTAATAGGGAAATGTTTATATCTGATTTTACCGTAGTTATGCCGGGAACGATTGACAGGTACAATAAACAGGGCGTTATTGCACTTTATAGGCTGGACGTAGAATCAACAAAACTATTGATTTGGCAGGATAACGAGTTTGTTTTGAACAAAAAAGCGGTTGCGGATGCTTGCGAGGTATTTAAAACCTATGCCGAAACACCGCAAGAACTTGAAAAATTAAAATGGTTTGAAAATTTCTTTGAAAATCTTAATGAATATTGCGAAAGCGAAGGAGTTGGTCGCATAGACAGAAATAGAATCGCAATGTTTTTAAAAATAAACCTCGATAATGGTCGGTTCACGATAAAGCCAAAAGATTTGGTAAGGAAAGTTAAAGCGGCTTAATTAATTCGTTCATTCATTTGATACCCTGACTTCGAGTAAGTCGGGGTTTTTTGTATATTTGAAGCGGTTGTTTTAGTGTGGTTTAAACCCGTTTCCTGTTCTGGTGGGCGGGTTTTTTATAATCATTCTAAATTAGATTAAAACAAATATTGAATAAATTTTGTTTAAGAAATGATTATATTTTTGTATTAACGAATAAATAAAACGAGATGAATCAGAGTGCTATTTTTAAAGGAAATTGGAAACAAGGTAATAAATCAGTTTCTATGAAAGTACCAATGATTTCTTTTGAAGAAGATGGTTCTTACGTTGTTTATTGCCCAGCCCTTGATATAAGTGGATATGGATCTGATGAAGATGAAGCATTTGAATCCTTTAAAATGTCTTTAGGTGAATATTTTAGTTATACGATTAATAAAGGGACGTTTCATAAGGATTTAAGACGTATGGGGTGGACGGTAAAAAGTAAATATAAAAAAATGAGACCCCCAACTTTGCAAAAAATCCTATCTGATAACGATAATTTTAGCAGAATATTTAATGACCATACGTTTAAAAAATTCGATCAGGATATTGAGATTCCGGCTGCATGAGCCAAAGATTTAAGAACATACCTTTAAAAGTATTTCAAAACTACCTTGTTTATAAAGGATTAAAAAAAATCAGAACAAAAGGAGGGCATGAAGTTTGGTCAAGAAAAGACCTTTTACGTCCTGTTATCCTACAATCCCATATAAGTCCAGTGCCTGAATTTATAATAAAAAATTCCTTAAGAAATATTGGTGAAAAACCAAGCGACTTCCAAGAATTTCTAAAGAAAAAGTAATAACAAGTTATTTGCTAAGAATTTCCCGTAAATGATGTAGATGAGGATAAGTTTACTATTTGAAGGTAAAATTATGTTACTTGCAAGGCGTGTTTCGTTTCCAATATATTTCCAATAAAAAACGAAAGCCCCGATAAATCGAGGCTTTTAGTAGCGGGGACAGGACTTGAACCTGTGACCTTTGGGTTATGAGCCCAACGAGCTACCAACTGCTCCACCCCGCAATATATTTTATGTTATAAGAACTTCTTTGTTTGTTTCGGGGGGCAAAGATAGATTTATTTAACAATAAAACAAAATTAACTTAAAGTTTTTTTAATTGAATTGGTGATAAAAGTCTCTTTTGGTGGAATATAAATGGAGATCTTTTTTCATTCATAGCTTATCATCCTTCATCTTACGAATTTTAAGACTATATTTGCCAAAATTTGTTCTCATGTCAAAAAAGGACGAGAAAAAGAAGTTATTAGAAAGGTTAAAAGACAAATACCGTCTTATTGTTTATAACGACTTAACGTTTGAACAAATCGGATTTGTAAGGCTCACCAAAATGAATATTATTGCTTTTGGTGGTGGTGGGGTATTGATATTATTGGTAGGCATATTTTTTTTAGTATCATACACTCCATTGCGGGAATTGGTGCCTGGTTATCCTGATTCTACAGTGAGAAGGAATATAATATTAAATGCGTTTAAAGTAGATAGTCTGGAGTCTGAACTTAATCTTAGGGATCAATACATACGTAATATAAACTTTATTATTTCTGGAAAAGAACCGGAAAATATAGGAAATGATACGATATCACCTTCTGTTTCTAATGTTCGTTTAACGCAAGGTGGATTCGATTCTGCATATCGCCGGCAACTTGAGCAGGCAGATAAATTTAATTTGGTAACTGCATCATCTAAAGGAATTTCAGATATTGCCAATATTCATTTCTTTACTCCTCTTAAAGGTATTGTTACAAATTCATTTAATGATGAGGAGAATCACTTCGGTACAGATATCGTTGCCGGACCAAACGAAGTAGTTAAATCGGTTTATGATGGTACAATAATAATGACTTCCTGGACACTCGAAACAGGGCATGTCATTTTAATTCAACACAATGACAATTTAATCTCAGCCTATAAACACAATGCAGAATTATTAAAGAAAATCGGGAGCAGGGTTCAGGCGGGTGAGCCTATTGCGATTATTGGAAACTCTGGTGAATTAACAACAGGTCCACATTTGCATTTTGAATTGTGGTATAAAGGCAAGCCTATAAATGCTGAAGATTATATTGATTTTAATTAGCACCGGAATTTAGAATAATGAAAAAAAGAGTAGCGATTCTTGGATCAACAGGCTCAATTGGGACACAAACACTGGAAGTAATCCATAATCATCAGGATAAATTTGAAGTTACCTTATTAACCGCGAATAATAATTCAGGCATATTAATTGAACAGGCTATGCTTTATGTTCCCAATCAGGTTGTTATTGGGAATGAATCAAAATACAAAGAAGTAGCCGAGGCACTACAAAATCTACCAATAAAGGTTTACTCCGGATGTGATGTAATTGAAGAAGTTGTTATGTCTGATGATATTGATATTGTTGTAACTGCAATGGTTGGTTTTGCTGGATTAAAACCTACTGTCAACGCAATAAAAACAGGTAAAGATATAGCATTGGCAAACAAGGAAACACTCGTAGTTGCAGGAGATATTGTTACCCGTATGGCTAGGGAACATAATGTGGTTATTAATCCTGTTGACTCAGAACATTCTGCAATTTTTCAATGCTTGACCGGAGAGAGAAATAATCCCATTGAGAAAATAATTTTAACAGCATCGGGTGGGCCTTTCAGGGACAAAACAAGAGAATATATTCAAACAGTATCTAAAGAGGAGGCTTTAAACCATCCGAACTGGTGCATGGGATCAAAAATAACAATTGATTCCGCATCAATGATGAATAAAGGACTTGAAGTGATTGAAGCAAAATGGTTGTTTAATCTTACTCCTGAACAAATAGATGTGATTATACACCCTCAAAGTATTATCCATTCAATGGTCCAATTTAAGGATGGCTCAATAAAGGCCCAAATGGGATTGCCAGACATGAGATTACCTATACAATACGCACTGGGGTATCCAGAAAGATTAGATTCAGATTTTCCAAGATTCGATTTTGTGAATTATCCAAATTTGACATTTGAAAAACCTGACACGGAAAAATTTAGAAACCTTGCACTGGCATATCTGGCATTGGATAAAGGTGGAAATATGCCATGTATTTTAAATGCTGCCAACGAAATTGTAGTGGAATACTTTTTGATAGACAAAGTCAGTTTTGCAAAAATGCCTGATATAATTGAAACGGTTATGCAAAAAATGCCTTATGTAAAAAATCCGGCATTAGAAGATTATATTCAAACAGATACAGAAACAAGACAATATACTAGAACATTACTATAGAAAAGAGATTATACGAATTATAGATAATAATAGACAATGGAGATTTTAATAAAGACGGCGCAATTCTTATTGAGTTTATCAATACTGATTATATTACATGAGCTTGGCCATTTTACATTTGCTAAGTTATTCAAAACAAGGGTAGAGAAATTTTATTTGTTTTTTGATCCTTGGTTTTCAATTTTTAAAGTAAAAAAAGGAGAAACAGAGTATGGATTAGGATGGCTTCCACTAGGAGGGTATGTCAAAATTTCAGGAATGATTGATGAGTCGATGGACAAAGAGCAGTTAAAGCTACCCCCACAACCTTACGAATTTCGTTCAAAACCATCATGGCAAAGACTTTTAATAATGTTAGGTGGTGTTTTAGTAAATTTTATCCTTGCTTTAGTAATCTATTCAATGATGCTTTATGCCTGGGGAGAACGCTACTTACCTAATGAAAATGCCACATATGGTGTTATGGTAGATTCATTAGCGATGGAGGTTGGCCTGCAAAATGGAGATAAGATAGTCTCACTTGATGGTGAAGAAATTGACAATTTCTTTTCTATTGTTCCTGATATTCTTTTGAATGAAATTCAAACGATTACTGTTAATAGAGACGGCCAAATTTTAGATTTGCAGGTTTCAGAGAGTGTTATTCCGAAATTAATTAAGAATCCAGAATTTGTAGTGCCTCGTATCCCTTTTATAATTGCAGAAATTCCGACCGAAGATGAGTCTGCTGCAAGAGAGGCTGGATTAAAAGAAGGAGATAAGATAATTGCATTTAATGGAGAGGATGTTAGTTTTTATGATGAAGTTAGAGATAAACTAAATGAGAATAAGCAAAGTAAGGTTTTATTATCCATAAATAGAGATAACCAAATATTGGAAATTCCTGTTGATATCCCGGAGTCTGGCAAATTAGGTGTTTATACAGAAGCATCACTTGATAAATTTTTTGAGTTAAAAAAGATAGAATATGATTTTTTTGAATCAATTCCTGCTGGTATAAATAAAGGTTTTAAAACAGTAAAAGATTATTTAAAACAGTTCAAATTAATATTTAAGCCAGAAACAAAAGCGTATGAGTCTCTGGGAGGTTTTCTTAAAATAGGAAGCTTTTTCCCTGGAACATGGGATTGGCATGTTTTCTGGAATATGACAGCATTCCTTTCAATTATATTGGCAGTAATGAATATACTTCCTATTCCTGCTTTGGATGGAGGCCATGTTATGTTTCTGCTTTATGAAATGATAAGCGGAAGAAAACCAGGTGATAAATTTTTAGAATATGCTCAGCTTGCAGGAATGATAATCTTGCTTTCGTTGCTTATTTTTGCAAATGGGAATGATATAGTACAATTAATTAAAAAATAACAGAGATTTTTCGAATTAAACAGTTTTTTGATTTTCTTTGTACCCTTCTGATAAGAAGAAATTTAATATGTACTACATAACTAATTTTATTACTAATTTTACATCGTAAAAATATAAAGATATGAGTTTATCAATTCTATTGGGTATGGTTGGCCCTTGGCAAGTTGTTATAATTGTTGTTGTTATTTTATTATTATTCGGAGGTAAAAAAATACCTGAATTAATGAAAGGACTAGGACAAGGAATGAACGAGTTTAAAAAAGCTTCTAAAGAAGCCCAGGAAGCAGCCAAAGAAGACGAAAAAGGGGCTATTGAAGGAGATAATAAGTAAGAATCGTATTAATAATTAAGCCTGCCTTTATTATAAATTTAGGCAGGTTTTCTTTTTTCTTGTCATGCATAAAAAACGCTTATTTTTTTATATAATTATTATTTTGTCTACGCGTTTAAGTGCTCAGCAAGATACAGCCCTGAATAAAATAAATAATCAAATTTTTTCTCATTCGCAGGGCCTTGCAGAAAAGGAAAAGTTAAAAATTAAAGTTGAGGCTGAGTCTCAGCCCAACGTCTCCGTTTCATATCCTGAAATACATTATGAGTATAAAATTGATGGGTTAGATAAAACTACCCCAATTGAACTTGTTTATAATGAAAGGGTAAAAGAATACATTGAAAATTATACGGTAAGACGAAAGAAAGATTTTGATAAAATTGTTTCTTTATCAACGTATTATTTTCCAATTTTTGAAGAATATCTTGATAAATATAATCTTCCCCTGGAACTAAAATATCTTGCTGTTGTTGAGTCGGGATTAAATCCTTTTGCCCGTTCTGAGTCTGGTGCAGTTGGATTATGGCAGTTTAAATTAAATAGTGGAAAGATGTTCGATTTAAGAATAGATTCTTTTATCGATGAGCGTCAGGATGTTCATAAATCAACGGAAGCTGCATGTAAATATTTTACGTATTTATATAGCATTTTTAATGATTGGCAATTAGTAATTTCGGCTTTTAATGGTGGGCCAGGAGAAATCAGGAATGCTATTTATCGTTCTGGAGGTAAAACCACACTGGGAGATTTAGTTGAATTGTTCCCCCAACAAACACAGTATTATTTCCCAGCCTTTGTAGCTGCTATGTATGTAATGAATTATTACGAAGATCATGGAATAACAGCATCTTCACCTGCCTTTACATATTATGAAATTGATACAGTTACTTTAAAGCAGTCAGCAGATTTGAAAGTAGTTGCAGAATCTTTGGAGATTTCTCTGGAAGATTTAAAGTTACTGAATCCGATATATAAAACTAATTTTATCCCTGAATCAAATACGCCTAATATACTTTGTTTACCAATAAAGAAAATTCCGGATTTTTTAAAAAATGAAATGAGTATTTACTCAAAAAAAATAGAACAAGATGATTATTTTGAGTTATTAAACAAAAACTCTTCATTGGAAAACAAAATAAAAATTATTCATGTTGTGGAAAAAGGAGAGTTTTTTCATCTATTAGCTATTAAATACAATTGTTCTATTGAAAACATAAAACAATGGAATAATTTAGACTCAAATAATTTATATCCAGGTCAAAAATTAACTATTTGGATTGATAAAGAGAATACGAACTAAAAAATATATAAGACATGAGAACGATAAAAAAAATAGCCAGGTATGCATTGCTAATACTTTTAATGTATTCATGTAAAAATGATACAACCAGGATATTGCCCAAAGTGTCAGGAAGTGCGGGTGAAGTTATTGTGGTAATGAGTAATTATAATTGGGATGGAAAGATAGGTGAAAAATTAAGGGAGATTTTGGCAAAAGATTATCCAATGTTGCCTCAATCAGAACCTGCATTTAAATTGATACATATTCCACCAAATGGATTTAATAATATATTTCAACTTAACCGTAGTATTATTATTCTAAAGGATTATAAAACAGATGTGGAAAGTTCGATGCAAGTTCAAACAGATGTTTGGGCACTAACTCAAGTTGTTGTAAATCTTATTGGTTCGGGAGAAGATAAAATTCTTGAGGAGCTTGACCAAAATAGCGATAAGCTTTATAATCTATTAGAAAATGAGGAACGGAAACGTATTCAAAGTGTTTACCTACGATCAAAGAAAGTTGCAATAGATGATAAATTAAAGAAAGAACATGGTGTAAGTCTAACAGTTCCTTCTAATTTTAATTTAGATGTTGATACAACTGATTTTGTGTGGATTTCGCATGAAACACCTGATATCAGCCAGGGAATATTTATTTATCATTATCCTTACGATGATGACAGTACTTTTACAAAAGATTATCTTGTAAATAAACGCAATAAGTATTTAAAGAAATATGTGCCAGGTCCTGTAGATGGCTCTTACATGTCAACTGTTAAAGACTTTTCAGATTTTGAAGAATTTTCATTCAAAAGTGAACGTTATGTTACTATTATGCGTGGATTATGGAAAGTCGAAAATGCATTTATGGGCGGTCCATATATTAGTTTAACAACATTGGATGAAGAAAGAAATCGTATCGTTACAATTGAAGGATATGTTTATGCCCCAAAAAAAGAAAAGATAACCTATGTGCGACAATTGGAAGCTGTTTTATTCTCTTTTGATATTGTTAAAGAAAAATCAGACAATTAAAAACACTGTGTAGGCTCTGCTAATGGATAACCTGAGTATAAAAAAAGATGATATTGTAAAAGCCAGGGATAATGCAGGTTTAATAAGAAAAGCTGCATTGCAGGTAGCAAAAGATTTTGCGGAATTTAGCCTTGAAATTATTGTTCCCCAAGATATTAATATGGTTTATGATGATTTATTTGATCAGGTAAAACAAATAATCTCAAATTTGTTGGGTAAACCAAATTCAATTTTACAGGCATTACTATATCGTATTGATTTGCAAGAGAAAGATATGAAAACTGCAACTGCTGCAATCAATCGTCATACACGTGAAATAATAATAACCGAACTTATTTTAAATCGTGCTATGCAGAAGGTTATGTTAAGGGAATATTTCAAACAGAAAGGGATTTAATTTTTATTGTTAATAGAAAGAATTAATATTATTCTTTATCTTTATTAGATACAGAAGGTTTAGCATAAAACCGATTAACTGGCTCTACTCATTAAATGGTTTTTGCTAACTTTACATACTTTAAATTTTAAGGATACGTTAGATGGTAATTAATACAGGGAAAATTGTAGACGAGGAAAACGTTGTGGTATTAATAAAAGATGAAGGGGCAATATCTAAATTAAATTTTTCTCCACAAGAAACGGACTACATAAAATCTTCGATTGAAAAAAAGAAAAATATTATTATTCTAAATAGGTTTACGCATCAGGTTTATGTTGTGAAACTTAATCCAGATAAAGAGAAATCAGAATCTTTTAAACTTGAAGAAGCACGAAAGAGTGCATCAACATTATGTACATTTGTTAATAAAGAAAAGATAGGACGGATTTTTCTTACCACTCCAGAGAATAACAGTAAAATACTTACTGCATTTGCAGAAGGTTTGGCTTTAAAAAATTATCAATACCTTAATTTCTTTTCAGAAAAGGAAGATAAAAAAAATACACTTGATGAAATTATTGTAGATTCAGATATCGTAGGTCAAGATGATATTAGTGAGTTAACAGCAAGAGTTGAAGGGGTTTATTTCACCAGAGATTTAATTAATGAGCCGGTAGCAACATTAACAGCAGAGAAACTGGCTTCTGAAGCAAGTAAATTATCCGATAATGGAATTAACGTAACAATTTTTGATAAAAAGAAAATTGAGGAGTTAAAAATGGGCGGTTTGCTGGGAGTAAACAGAGGAAGTATCGATCCTCCTACATTTTCAATTTTAGAATGGCTTCCAGAAAATGCGATTAACGATAAACCTATCGTTTTAGTAGGTAAAGGTGTTGTTTATGATACGGGAGGGTTGAGTTTAAAACCCACTCCATCTATGGATACAATGAAGAGTGATATGTCCGGTGCTGCTGCAGTTATCGGAATTTTATATACAATTTCTAAACTTAATATTCCGGTAAAAGTTATAGGGCTGATCCCTGCTACTGATAATCGTCCGGATGGTAATGCTTATACTCCGGGCGATGTACTAACCATGTACAATGGAAAAACGGTAGAAGTTTTAAATACAGATGCAGAGGGACGGTTAATACTTGCTGATGCAATAAGCTATGCTTCAAAATATGGCCCCGAATTGATTATTGATATAGCAACACTTACCGGTGCAGCAGCTGTTGCAATCGGTAAAGAAGGCGTTGTTGCAATGGGAAACGCATCCCGAAAATACTTTGAGCAATTAAAGGTTGCTGGTGAAACTGTTTATGAACGAATTGCAGAATTTCCTTTCTGGGATGAATATGCAGAAGGCCTTAAATCAACCATTGCCGACATGAAAAATATAGGAAATAGAGAAGGAGGTGCAATTTCTGCTGGAAAATTTTTAGAAAAATTTGCAGAATACCCTTATATTCACGTGGATATTGCCGGACCGGCTTTTTTGAAAACCAATGACAGTTACAGGGGTATTGGTGCTACAGGAGTGGGAGTAAGGCTTTTATCAGAGTTTTTTAAAAATTATTCTCAAACATCGAACTAGAAAATTAAAATGGCTAGCAGGACGCAAAAAATAAAAGTAGGAATTACTCAGGGAGATATTAACGGAATTAGTTACGAGATTATAATTAAAACATTAATGGATGCTCGTATGCTCGATTTCTGTACTCCGATTATTTATGGATCACCAAAAGTAGCGGCATACCATCGTAAGGCCCTAAATATTGAAAATTTTAACCTAAACAATATTAATAAAGCCGAAGATGCTAATAATAAAAGGGTAAATATTATTAACTGTGTTAGTGATTCGATAAGGGTAGAGCTAGGAAAATCTTCCCCGCACGCGGGAGAGGCATCATTTAAAGCTTTACAAACAGCAGTAGATGACTTAAAAGAAAATAAAATAGATGTATTAGTTACAGCTCCTTTTAATAAATATAATATTCAGTCAAAAGATTTTAATTTCCCGGGACATACTGAATACCTCCAAAATGAATTTGGCGCTGATGATGTTTTAATGTTGATGGCATCAGACTATTTAAAGATAGGTGTTGTAACAACACATACTCCTATTTCAAAAGTTGCAGATTTAATTACAAAAGAAAACGTTACCAGTAAGATAAAAATATTTAACCAGACTTTAATTAAAGATTTTGGTATTAGAAAACCTAAAATTGCTGTGTTAGGATTAAACCCCCATGCAGGAGAAAATGGATTTCTTGGGGATGAAGAACAAAAAATTATAATACCAGCAATTAATGAATTAAAAGAAAAAGGTATACTGGCCTTGGGGCCATTTCCTGCTGATGGTTTTTTTGCAAATAATAGTTTTTCAAAATTTGATGGCATCCTTGCTATGTACCATGATCAGGGATTAATACCATTCAAATCGATTGTTACAGATGGCGGTGTGAATTATACTGCTGGTTTGCCGATTATTCGAACTTCACCAGCTCATGGTACAGCTTATGAGATTGCAGGCAAGGATATGGCGTCTCCCGATTCTTTCAGAAAAGCGATTTACATGGCATGTGACATATTTGTTAACAGAAATGACTTGGAGGAGCTCAGTAAAAATCCAATGAAATCGTACGATATTTCTAAAATTTGATAATTATCAGTGCCACAAAGTATGTTTGAATACCTTGAAGGAAAGATAGCTGAGATTACTCCCGCATATGCTATTATTGATGTTAATGGAGTTGGATATTTTGTAAATATATCCCTAACAACATTTTCTGACGTAAAATCATTAAGCAATTCAAAGCTTTTTATTCACCAGGCAATTCGGGAAGATGCACATTTGTTTTTTGGGTTTAGTAAAAAAGAAGAAAGAACATTGTTTAGGATGTTAATTTCTGTTTCTGGCGTAGGTGCTTCTACAGCACAGATGATGTTGTCTTCTATGAACCCAAATGAATTGTCGCAAAGTATTGTAAATGGGGATGTTCAACAGCTGAAAAGTATAAAAGGGATCGGGCTGAAAACAGCCCAGCGTATTATTGTTGAGCTTAAAGATAAATTAGGAAAAGAAGCTATCGGAGAAGATTTTTTTGCCGATCAGAACAATACATTGCAACAAGAAGCGTTTTCTGCTTTAATAGCATTAGGTTTTCAGAAGAATGCTGTTGAGAAAGTTGTTAGGAAAATTTTGACGCAAAACCAGACTTTTACAGTTGAAGGATTAATAAAAGAGGCTTTAAAAAATTTATAATATTGACCCGGGAAATTTATTAGTAGTTTGAGAAAGAGTTTAAAATACGTAGGGCTATCAACACTTTTTTTCTGCGGAATATTTGTTATCTGGCAATCGTGGGCTATTGAACCTATTCAGTTATCAGAGGGTTTATTTGCCGGATTTACAGGAATACAACCTGATACGATAATAAATCAGGATAACGAATTACCATACCCCATTGAAGAAAATACGGGAAATCCTTACAATACGGAAAATACTTCCCCTCTATATTTACGGGATCCCTCCAACATTACGACTGAAGTGATTTACAATCCGGAAACTGGAGAATATATTTATCAACGAAAAGTTGGGGAGCTTGGACTTTCCAGCCCGGTAACAATGACACTCGATGACTATAGCCAGTATCAACTCGAAAAATCAAAAAGAGAATATTGGAGCCAAAAAGCAAGAAGTTCTGAATTTCAGGATACCCGGTCATTTGTTCCAAGTTTTCAGATTAGAAATGAAGCATTTGATAAAGTTTTTGGAAGTAACACCATCAATATAACCCCTCAAGGTTCTGCCGAAGTAATTTTCGGTTTTACAATGAATAGGATCGATAATCCTCAATTGTCAGAAAGGCTCAGAAGAACGCCATCTTTTACTTTTAAGGAAAAAATCCAGATGAATGTTACCGGTAGTATCGGTGACAAGATGGAGATGGGGATTAATTATAATACGGAAGCTACTTTTGATTTTGAGAATAAAACAAAGCTGGAATATACTGGAGACGAGGATGAAATAATTAAAAAAATAGAAGCTGGTAATGTTAGTTTGTCTTTGCCAGGTTCTCTGATAACAGGAAGTCAGAGTTTATTTGGGGTAAAGACGGAGTTGCAGTTCGGAAAATTAACAATGACAACCGTTTTGTCTCATCAAAAGGGAGAAAGTTCTGTTATCGAAGTGGAAGGGGGCGCCCAGGTTAGTGAGTTTGAAGTATCTGTTGACGATTATGATGCAAATCGCCACTTTTTCCTTTCTCATTACTTTAAAGAACGGTATGACAAAGGACTTTCTGATTTGCCAACAATTAAATCATCTGTTCAGATTGAAGATCTTGAGGTTTGGGTTACCAATAAAACAAAAAATTTTGATGGTGCGAGAAACATTGTTGCATTAGTAGATATTGGAGAGATCGGTAATAATATTACAAATAACAGTATTAGAATGGAAAGTCAGGTCTCTGATTCTCTGCCTACAAATAGCACAAATACATTATATTCAAAACTGGTAGATGACGAAACAATTAGAGATATCGGTACTGTATCTTCCGCTCTTAAAGGTTATGGATTAGATAGTGGTGAAGAATTTGAAAAAATAGAAAGTGCTCGTAAGTTAAGCTCAAGTGAATATACATTAAATAGCACATTAGGTTATATCTCGTTAAATACAGCGCTTAACTCAGATGAAGTTTTGGCTGTTGCTTATAGGTATAAAGTATCGGGAGAAGAAAACTACAGAAAGGTCGGAGAGTTAACAGATAATGCCCCAAGTGCACCACAGACAATAATTGTTAAACTTTTGAAAGGGACTAATTTATCACCTCGCTATAAAACGTGGGGATTAATGATGAAAAATATCTACGCAATTGGAGCTTACCAGGTTAGTAGCAACGATTTTAATTTAAATATCTTTTATTTAGATGATGAAAATGGACAGTATGTTAATTACCTTCCCGGAGATAGAACTGGGAATGAAATACTGTTAAGGGTTTTCGGTTTGGATAAGCTTAACTCCCAAAGTGATCCATATCCGGATGGACTGTTTGATTATATCTCAGGGACAACAATTATTCCATCAAAAGGACGAATAATATTTCCAACTGTTGAACCTTTTGGTGAATCATTGAAAACATATTTGACTAAAGCGTATGGGGGTTCTTATTTAGCGTACCAGGATTCGATAGATCCATTTTTATTTACAGAACTTTACGATTCAACAAAAACAAAGGCTCAACAAATTTCTGAGAAAAATAAATTTGTAATAGCAGGAAAATATAGTGGTTCTTCAGGATCTGAGATTCAACTAAATGCAATGAATATACCTCAAGGTTCTGTAGTTGTAACTGCTAATGGTGTCCAGTTAGCAGAAAATGTTGATTATACCGTTGATTATACCTTGGGTAGGGTAACAATAATTAACTCAGGACTTCTTGAAAGTGGGACACCAATAAAGATTGCCCTGGAGAGCAATACACTTTTTAATCTCCAACGAAAAACATTAGTTGGGACCCATTTAAATTATCAATTTTCTGATGATTTCTACTTGGGAGGTACAGTTCTTCATCTCAAAGAAACCCCTTTAACAAAAAAAGTAAATTATGGTGATGAACCTATTTCAAATACTATATGGGGTTTAAATGGAGCATATCGGACAGAATCTCAGTTCTTGACAACTCTTGTTGATAAACTTCCGTTTCTTGAAACAAAAGAAAAATCTTCAATTAATATTGACGGAGAGTTTGCTCAGTTGATACCAGGTTCTTCTAAGTCAGTAGGAAAAAATGGCAAGGTGTATATTGATGATTTTGAGGGAAGTGAGACATCAATAGACATGAAGTCTACATATTCTACATGGGTACTTGCTAGTACTCCTCAAAATCAAAGCAGGTTTCCGGAATCTTTTCTGGATGATAATTTGGCCTATGGTTTCAATAGGGCAAAAATTGCCTGGTACGTTATTGATGATTTGTTCCAGGAAACTTCGTCACTGACGCCTTCCCACATCAAATCTGATGATGACGAACGATCTAACCACTTTGTTAGAACGGTATTGGAACAGGAAATTTTTCCGGATAGAGAAAGTGAAAATAATATCCCAACCAGGTTATCTATGCTGAACGTAGCATATTATCCAGATGAAAGGGGTGCATATAATTTCGATACAGAGGCCTCTGCGTATTCACAGGGGGTTGATGAAGATGGTTATCTAAAAGATCCTGAATCAAGGTGGGGAGGTATAATGCGGCAAGTTTTGACAACAGATTTTGAAGCTGCTAATATTGAATTTATTGAATTCTGGATGTTAGATCCTTTTGCAATGGATACATCTGCCTATGATAATCCGGATTATCTGGGAACAGATCCATCATTGTATTTTGACTTGGGAAATATTTCTGAGGATATTCTTAAAGACTCACGAAAGTCTTTTGAAAACGGCTTGCCTACTGATGCTGATCCTGTTGATTATCTCGATACTACTTCTTGGGGATTAGTGTCTAGTAAAACACAATACCAAAATGCTTTTGATACAGATTCAGAATCAAGGCAATATCAGGATGTTGGTCTTGATGGTATGTCTACTACCCAGGAACAAGAATTCTTTAAAGATGATTACCTTGATAAATTAGAAAGTTTATATGGGACTAATTCTAATGCATATGCAAGCGCTTATGAAGACCCGGCAAATGATGATTTTCATTATTACAGGGGTAGTGATTATGACGATGAAAAGTTAGGCGTATTAGAACGTTATAAAAAGTATAACAACTATGAAGAAAATTCCCGAACAGCTGATAATTCTGTTGAAAGCTATTCAACAACAGGGAAAAATTCTCCAGATGTAGAAGATATTAACAATGATAATACCTTAAGTGAAGGTGAAAGCTATTTTGAATATAAAATTAGTTTGAGGCCTGATATGTTGGATGAGGTTGGGGAGAACTATATTACAGATATTGTAACTGCTACTCCTGAACTCGAAAACGGAACTGAAGAAGAAGTTAGATGGATACAGTTTAAAGTGCCATTAGAAGATTTTGAAGATACTCAGGGATCAATAGAAGATTTTAGCTCAATTAGGTTCATGAGAATGTATATGCATGGAATTGGTAAAGAAGTAATTCTAAGATTTGCAGAACTCAATTTGGTAAGAAGTGAATGGAGAAAATATGAATCAGCACTTTATGAAGCTATAGAATATGTTGAAGATCAGGATGAACAAGGTTCTTTAGATATTTCAGCAGTTAATATTGAAGAAAATGGAGATAAAGAACCGGTAAACTATATTTTACCGCCTGGGTCAGACCGTGAAATTGATCCATCCAATCCTCAAATTCGTCAACTTAATGAACAAGCAATGGTGTTAAAGGTCGAGAATTTATCAGATGGAGATGCCAGGGCTGCTTATAAAACTGTTGGTTTAGATTTACGTCAATACAAAAAGTTAACCATGGATGTCCATGCTGAAGAATTAACAGATGGGACATCACTGGAAGATGGAGAATTAGCAGTTTTTGTAAGGTTAGGATCAGATTATGTTAATAATTTCTATGAATATGAAATTCCACTTATTGTAACACCTCCAGGTACATATAATTCCAGTAATGAGGATGACCGTTATATTGTTTGGCCAGATAGTAACAGGATGGAGATAGATCTAGATGTCTTTACAGATGTAAAACTTTTACGAAATGAAGAAAGAAGGCAGGAAAATTCTACGGTTGAGTTAACAACAATTTACGAATCATATGACGGCAATAATCGGGTGTTAATTAGAGGAAACCCTAGTTTGAGTAATGTAAAGACTATTATGATTGGTGTCCGTAACCCCAAACGGTCAAATTATCTACAGGAGGAAAATGATGGATATAGTAAATCGGGTGAAATTTGGGTGAACGAATTGAGGTTAACAGATTTTCGTGATAAAGGGGGATGGGCCGCAAATGCAAGAGTTAAAGCAAATCTTGCTGATTTTGGTACAGTTACCGTTGCGGGGGCTGCCAGTACCCCTGGTTTTGGTAGTATAGAACAACAGGTTAGTGAAAGATCAATGGAAGAAGTTACGCAGTATGATGTAGCAACAAATCTTGAACTGGGGAAATTTTTCCCGGAAAAAGCCGGAGTCTCTATTCCGTTGTATGTTGGATATTCAAAAGCAACAGTAACCCCAGAGTACAATCCATTAGATCCGGACATTTTACTTGAAGAAGCACTCGAGCAGGAAGGACTTTCAGAGGAAGAGAAAGATGCGATTAGAGATTATGCAATCGAAGAGACAACATGGAAAAGTTTTAATCTTACAAACGTAAGGGTAAATAAATCTTCTAAAAATAAACAGTTATATGATCCTGCTAACTTTTCAATGAGTTATTCTTACAACGAGAAAACCTATAAGGATATTAACACAAAAAATCTTCGAGAGTTGGAATATGGTGCCGCATTTAATTATAATTATAGCAGCAGGCCTAAAAATGTAGCTCCGTTTTCAAAAGTTAAACAATTAAATAATCCATATTTAAAGCTGATAAAAGATTTTAATTTTTATTATTCTCCTTCACGGATTTCGTTTAGAACAGACTTAAACAGGGAATATACAGAAACAACTTTACGAAATCTTACTTCTATAGGTGATTTAGATTATGAAATTGAGCTTCCAACAACTGTATATAAAGATTATACCTGGAATAGATATTATGATCTAAAATTTGATCTTACAAGGGCATTAAAATTAGATTTTTCAGCAACAAATTTAGCTACTTTTGATGAGTCATCCGATACCTTGACTGATTTTGGATTTTTAGGACTTAAACCAGATTATAATCCAGATTATAAGAAAAGTAATTTCGGAAGGACACTAAATTATTATCATACTATCAAACTAAGTTATACAGTCCCAATTAATAAAATTCCTTTATTTAGCTGGACTAATTTAAATACGCAATATAGCTCCAGATATAACTGGCAGGCGGGTCCCCAACTGGAAGCTGATGAGGATCCTAACTATGCTTATGGAAATACTATTTCAAATTCATATACTTTTTCAATAAATAGTTCTAACAGGCTTACCACTTTATATAACAAAGTAAGTTATTTTAAAACCTTAGAACAGAAGTATAGCGCCAGAGGAAAATCTCAGCAAAAGAAAGAATATAAAACAGTAACTTTTACTAAAGAAAATCTTGTTTTTAAAGCAAATACCCCGCGGTCTATACAACATAAATTAAAAACAGAAGACGTCAAAGTAAAAGTTCTTGATGAGGATGGAAAAGAATTAGATGCTGAAGTTAAAGTTGTTGATGAAGAAAAGGTCTATATCATGCTGGAACAGGATATGCGCAGGATAACTGTCCAGGTAGAAGGTCAGGTTGAGAAAAAGCCTAATCCCTTGCAGTATTTAGCAGATCAATCTATAAGAATATTAATTGGGGTGAAAGATATTAATGTAAGCTATAGCCAAACCCATGGAACTATTTTACCTGGATATTTAAGAGAGACAAGTATTCTCGGATTTGACGATATTTCAGGGGCAATGGCTCCTGGAGTAAAATTTGTTTTAGGCTTACAAGAAAAGAATTTCTTAAAGAAAGCAAAAGAAAATGGTTGGCTAACAAAAAATGAATATCAATTATCTCCTTATACAACAACAAAAAATAGCAATGTTGATATTCGTTCAACCTTTGAACCATTTAAGGGGTTTAAAGTAACACTGAACGCAAATCGCTCACGAACAATTAATAAGAGCCGTACTTTCTCGTATAATTCATCTACTGATGATGTTGATATTTATAGTGAAATAGAGCAAGGAAGTTTTAGCATTTCTACAATAACTATAAGAACCGCCTTTGAGAAATTTACAAGTGATAATGATTATAAGAGTGCCGCATTCGAACGTTTTAAAGAATTAAGAAAAGAGGTATCTGTAATTAGGGCAAAAGAATTAAAAGAAAGAGGCATGTTTCCAACCTATGATCCTTATGGGGGTGACTATGAATCTGGGTACACGGTAGGGTATGGATCAACCTCAAAAGAAGTACTCGTTCCAGCATTTTTGGCAGCATATACAAAACAAGGGTTAAATAACAGGGTACTGAATAAATTTCCTGAAATTCCAATGCCAAACTGGAGATTGACCTTTGATGGCCTTTCAAAAATTGAGTATATTCAGAAGTATGTAAGAAGTATTAATATTTCCCATTCATATCGCTCAAGATATAATATTGGAAACTATGGCTCAAACTTAGATTATGAAGTGTTAGATGGCTTGCCAGCTTTTGATTTGCAAGGTAACTTCTTGAATGAAATAGAAATAGAAGCAGTTTCGATAGAAGAGCAATTAAGTCCACTAATTGGAATGGATATGAGTTGGCATAATAGCCTTACTTCAAAATTTGAAATTAATAAGACCCGATCATTAAGTTTGAATTTTGCCAACAATCAATTAATAGAGTTAAATAGCAATGAATTGGTTATTGGGGCAGGGTATAGTATAAAAGATGTTGAATTAGTTATAAATGCTGGAAGTGGACAAAAAGCTTACAAAAGCGATCTTAATATACGGGCAGATCTTTCAATAAGAGATAGTAAAACAATAATTAGAAATATCAATATTGAAGAAGATGAAAGTTCTGATGATGTTACTGCTGGAGAAAGAAGATTTACAATAAAAACAACCATGGACTATCAGTTATCGGAAAGTTTTAATGTAAGTTTTTATTTTGATAGAGTAATGAATACACCAGCAACATCTTTGAGTTATCCTTATGCTAATACAAATATTGGTTTTAGTGTTAGGTTTACTCTAATTCCTTAAAAATCAAATTTGCACTTTTGCATAGAAAATGTAATTTTGGTAATTATTGTGAACTTTAATAAAATCAAAATGAATATACCAGTAGAATTGAAGTATACAAAGGATCACGAGTGGATTAAAATCGATGGTGAAACTGCAACTGTAGGCATTAGTGATTTCGCCCAAGGTGAGTTAGGCGACATTGTATTTGTTGAAGTTGAAACAGTTGGTGAAACAATTAACAAAGAAGAAGTATTTGGTACTATTGAAGCCGTTAAAACAGTTTCAGATTTATTTATGCCTGTTACAGGCGAAGTTATTGAATTTAATCCAGCTTTAGAAGACACACCTGATTTAGTTAATTCTGATCCTTATGGTGAAGGTTGGATCGTAAAAATAAAAGTTTCAGATAGTTCTGAGATAGAAGGTTTGCTTGATGCAACTCAATACCAGGATATGATTAACTCTTAATTTAAACTGTTAAATGTTTTAAAAGAATTAGAATAAATGAAAATTCTCGTTACAGGAACAGCCGGATTTATTGGTTTTCATCTTTGTAAACTTTTGCTTGACAGAGGAGATGAAGTTATTGGTTTAGATGAGATTAATGACTATTATGATGTTAATCTTAAATATGCTCGATTAGAACAACACGGGATTGATAAAGAGAAATTAGAATACGGGAAACTGATTACAAGCAAGAAATTTCCGAATTACAAGTTTATTAAATTAAAACTACAGGATAAAGAGGGGATTGATTCATTATTTAAGAATGAGAATTTTCAACGTGTCTGTAACCTTGCTGCTCAGGCAGGTGTTAGGTATAGTTTGCAAAATCCTCACGCGTATATTGAGAGTAATATTGTTGGATTTACAAATATTCTTGAAGCATGTAGGCATAATACTATTGAGCACCTGGCATATGCTAGTAGCTCAAGTGTTTATGGGTTAAACGAAAAAATGCCATTTGCAACAACAGATAATGTTGACCATCCTATTAGTTTGTATGCTGCAAGTAAAAAAAGCAATGAGTTGATGGCACATACATACAGTTATTTGTTTGGGCTTCCAACAACGGGTTTACGCTTTTTTACTGTATATGGGCCGTGGGGTAGACCAGATATGGCTCTTTTTCTTTTTACAAAAGCTATTCTGGAGAAGAAGCCGATAGATGTCTTTAATAATGGTGATATGAAAAGAGACTTTACTTATATCTCCGATATTGTTGAAGGCGTTAAACGTGTAATCGATAATCCACCATCGGGCAATCCAGAATGGACAGGAAAGAAACCAGATCCTTCAACATCAAAAGCCCCTTATAAAATATATAACATAGGTAATAATAACCCAGTAAAGCTTTTAGACTTTATATCAGCAATAGAACAAGCCTTAGGAATTACAGCAGAAAAGAACTTTCTACCAATGCAACAAGGAGACGTTCCTGCGACCTTTGCAGATGTTTTAGATCTTGTGGAGAATTTAGGATATCGGCCTAACACATCGGTTTTTAAAGGTATAAGTGAGTTTGTTGATTGGTATAGAAAGTTTTATAAAGTATAATTTCACAAAGAAAAAATGAAAGTATTCAAGCTTGTTTTATTAATAAGCATTTTATTTACGTGTTACGAAGTTCAGTCACAACAAACATCATTAACTTCTAGCGATATTAGTAATGTAAAAGTAGATGAATTAACTGATGCACAAATTCAACAAATTATTACACAGGCAGAAGAGAGTGGGATGACCCAACAACAACTGGAAAGTCTTGTTGTTGCCAGAGGGTTGCCGGCTTCTGAACTTCAAAAGTTAAAGGAAAGAATCGCAAAATTACAACAAGAAGTTGATGATAAAGATAGTGAGGATAAAACAAAAGAAGGAAGGCAGCTAAAAGATGAGATTTCTGTTAGAAGCTCTTTCGATATTTTGAATGATATGTTTTTTGAAGCTGAAGACACTATCTTAACAGAAGAAGAAATATTACAACAAAAAATATTCGGATTTTCTTTGTTTAATAATGAAAAACTTACGTTTGAACCTTCTCTAAATATAGCAACACCATCAAACTATCAAATAGGGGCTGGTGATGAGATAAATATTGATATCTGGGGAGCATCACAACAAAATTATACCCTATCAGTTAATCCAGAGGGGTATATATTTATAGATGCACTTGGGCCTGTTTATCTTACGGGTTTAACAATTGATAAAGCAAGTACAAAAATAAAGGATAAGCTTTCTAGTATTTATTCAGGATTATCAGGTTCAAATCCTAATACTTTTTTACAAGTAAGTCTTGGAAATCTTCGAACAATCAAAGTTACAGTATCAGGAGATGTTAACTTACCAGGTACCTATTCACTTCCTGCCTTGGCAACAGCATTTAATGCTTTATATTATGCAGGAGGTCCAAATATTAATGGCTCTTTTAGGGAGATTAAAATTATTAGAGAAGGAAAAGAATACAAGCAACTTGACTTATATGATTTCTTGATAAAAGGTGAAACTCCTTCAAATATACGGTTAAGGGATGAAGATATTGTTTTTGTTCCGCCTTATTCAAGCCGGGTTGAGATAGAAGGTGAAGTGGTTAGGACAGGTATTTATGAATTTAAGCAGGAAGAAACTTTAAAAGATCTAATCGAATTCTCGGGTGGATTTAAAGGAGAAGCATACAAATCACGGGTTAGGATATTTCGTAGTGGAGAAAGAGAGCGAGAAGTTCTGGATGTCTCTAACGATCTATTTGGACAAACACAACTTCAAAATGCTGATAATATTCAAGTAGACCCAATATTAGAGAAATTTTCAAATAGAATTGAGATTAGGGGTGCCGTTTATAGAGAGGGGGTTTATGCTTTACAAAAAGATATGACTCTTAAGCAACTTATTGAGCGAGCAGAAGGATATAGAGAGGATGCGTTTTTATCACGTGGATATATTTATCGACTTGGAGAAGATCTCAGGACAGAAGCTATTTCGTTTGATCCTGTAAAAGTGATGAATAACGAATCTGAAGATATTTTATTAAAACGGGAGGATTTTATTAAAATTCCAAGTATTCTTGATTTGGAGGAAGAAAAGATAATAACCTTAGAGGGAGAAATTCAAAGGCCTGGAGAATATCCATATAGTCAGAGGATGACTTTAGGAGCTATTATTCTTGAAGCAGGAGGATTCTTAGAATCAGCATCTTTTGCCAGAATAGAGATTGCAAGGAGAATTAAAAATAGTGATGCTATTACAACATCAATAGGTATTGCAGAAGTTTTTCAATTTCCTATATCAAAAACATTAAATATTAATGATAAAGCATCTGATTTTGAGCTGATGCCTTTTGATGTTATTATCGTTAGAAAATCACCTGGTTATGAGGAACAACAATCTATTATGGTGGAGGGAGAAGTTTCATTTCCAGGAGAATATGTGTTAATTAATAAGAATGAACGCATTTCGGATTTAATTGCACGAGCTGGAGGAATTACATCCGAAGCATATCTTAGTGGGGCTACTTTATTAAGAAAAATAGACCAGGAGAGAGAGGACGAAAGAGAAAGGGCCTTAGAGGCTATAATGAGAGAATCTGAGGATTCTGTAGAGTTCGCTGTTCCAAAGGAAAAAGAACAAGCCATTGGTATTGATTTGAAGCAAATTATTGCAAATCCAAAATCAAAATATGATCTGTTTCTTGAAGATGGTGATATATTAAGGATTCCGGAACAATTGCAAACTGTTAGACTTAGTGGGGCACTATTATATCCTGTAACAGTAAGGTATGATCAAAATAAATTCTTTAAAAAATATATTTATCAGGCAGGAGGGTTTGCCTCAAACGCAAAACGTAATCAGGCATATATTATTTATGCAAATGGTTCTGTTGATAGAACGAAAAACTTCTTCTTTTTTAAAGATTATCCGAAAGTTGAGCCTGGTGCAGAGATAGTAGTACCGGCAAAACCAGAAAAAGAAAGAATATCTGCTCAGCAATGGATTAGTATGGCTTCTGCAATATCTTCCACTGCATTGGTTATTGTAACAATAGCTAACAAGCTTTAATTTTTATATGCTTAAAAGCCAAAGGTTGAGATTTTTTTCGGCCTCTTTTAATGCATCTAATTCTTTAAGAGCTGTTTGACGGTTATCAAAAGATTTTAATGCAACTCTGTATTTTTTCTCTTCAGAAAGTAGAATTTCTGGATCATGTCCTTTTTTTACGAGCTGTTGCCTTAGATCCTCTGCATATTTAAATTGATTAAAACTTCCGGCTATAATAATGAACTCCGTGCAATTAGCATATTTATCATTAGAAGAATTATCATTCTCTTCATCAATTTTTAATGCTACAGATGGGTCTGTTTGTTCATCAAGGGAACGGCTTAGATCAGTTTCGCTTAAAATCTCAATAGTTTCACCTTTATTTTTTTCTTTGGCAGTAAGATTCTTAGTGAAATTAAGGTTAAGTAATGCATTATCAATATCAGTAAATAAAATTAAAAGAACAATGAGTAGTATTGAAGCAACAGGAATATAAAAATATGGCTTTGTAATAAACAAATTTTTATGCTCGTTCATTGTGTTTTTTGTAATTTTTGGTTCCTTCTTAATCATTGTTGATTTATTAAAAGTTTTGTGAGAGAAAGCTTCAAATCCCAGGGAGTCAAGAAGCAGGTTTTTGTCAACCTTTGATTCAAAAACTATTTCATTTGAATTGTTCGTTTTTAAATAACCAATATTTTTTATTTCAACTACAGTACCTGAAAGTAAATCTTCTTTTAACTCATCAATAAACTTTTTAAGTTTTTGTTCAGCTTCATCCTGTGTGATTTTATATGTGTTTATAAGATATTTTTCCACTAGGGCATTCTCATCTTTGATGAGATTAGTATCGAATTTTACATTCTTTCTTGGTGGGCTTAATTTATTCTCTTTTGTGTCAACCTTAGCCTCTTCATACTCAGTAACAAATCCTCCAATACCTGGTAACACAACAACTTTGTGTTTGAGTAATAAATCTTTAATAAGTTCTTTGATATCCAATTTATTCTTATTTTTAACAAATGTAGTAAAAAATATAGGCATGTTACAATACCTTGTCTTCCCTAAAATATGAACAGTATTGTTGAAAAGGTATGAATAAAATTCATATGGTCGATTTGTACAATCAGTATAAAAAGATTAAACCAGAAATAGATGGCGCGATACAAAATGTTATAAATGTAGGAGCGTTTATTAATGGACCAGATGTTAAAATATTTGAACAAAATCTTGCTAATTATCTTCAGGTTAAACACGTTATTGGCTGTGCAAACGGAACAGATGCACTTCTGGTTGCTTTAATGGCTTTAAATTTAAAAAAAGGTGATGAGGTGATTGTCCCTTCTTTTACCTTTGTTTCTCCAGTTGAAGTAGTTGGTCTACTGGGATTAACACCAGTTTTTGTTGATGTAGATAAATCTACTTTTAATTTGGATGTTGAACAGGTAGAAAATTCTATTACAGAGAAAACCAAAGTAATTATTCCGGTTCATCTTTATGGTCAATCTTGTAATTTAGAAAAGCTTAAGAAGCTAGCTTTAAAATATGATTTATTTCTGGTTGAAGATAATGCTCAGGCTATAGGAGCGGATTATATTTTTACAAATGGGGATAAAAAAAAGGTTGGGACAATTGGCAATATAGGCTGTACATCTTTTTTTCCATCTAAAAATTTGGGATGTTTTGGCGACGGGGGAGCAATTTTTACAGACGACGATAAGAAGGCAGAAGAAATTAGGTGTATCATAAATCATGGAGCCAAAAAAAAATACTTTAATGAGCGCTTAGGCATTAATTCTCGTCTTGATACAATCCAAGCTGCTATTTTAAATGTTAAATTGAAATATCTTGATTCGTTTATAGTGCAAAGACAAAAGGTTGCGGAATTCTATGATAAGTCATTAAGTTTTATAGATGATATTGTAATACCTCAAAGGACGTCATATTCTACACATGTTTTTCATCAGTACACAATAAGGGCAGAAAAAGAAAGAAGAGAAGCATTAAAATTGTTTTTGCAAAAAAAGGATATCCCAAGTATGGTATATTATCCAAAGCCATTGAATGAACAGGAGGCTTTTTATTCATTCTATAAATCGAAAGTAAAACTTGATGTATCTAAAAAAACTTGTGATGAAGTTTTATCTTTACCAATGCATACTGAATTGTCGGAGGAGCAATTGATATATATTACAGATACAATTAAAGAATTTTTTAATTAATATGATGACTAAACCTTTTTACGCACATGAAACATCAATAATCGATGAAAACTGTAAAATTGGAAAAGACGTTAAGATCTGGCATTTTTCACATATTATGAATGATTGCGAAATAGGGGATAATTGTAATATAGGTCAAAATGTTGTTGTTTCGCCTTATGTTATTCTTGGTAAAAACGTTAAAGTACAAAATAATGTATCTATTTATACCGGAGTTATATGTGAGGACGACGTCTTTCTTGGTCCATCAATGGTTTTTACGAATGTTTTAAACCCCCGGAGCATTGTAAATCGAAGAGGGGAATATAAAAGAACACTTGTTTCTACAGGAGCAACTATTGGCGCAAATGCAACTATTCTTTGTGGAATTAAGATAGGAAAATTTGCTTTTATTGGTGCTGGGGCTGTTGTAACAAAAGATGTTAAACCTTATGCGTTAGTTTTAGGAAATCCAGCGAAACAAACAGGGTGGATGAGTGAATATGGGCATAAATTAAATTTTGACAAGGAAGGAATTGCAACTTGCCCTGAAAGTTATGAGAAATATAAACTTGATAATAATATTGTTTTTAAAATTTAACCCATATATTATTTTAATTTTGACTTTACAATACTAGTCATATGAAAGATTTAATTTTAGTTACCGGAGGTACCGGTTATATAGGTTCACATACATGTGTTGAACTAATTGAGGCAGGTTATGATGTAGTTATAATTGATAACCTTAGTAACTCAAAGATAGATGCATTAGACGGCATTGAAAAAATTTCTGGTGTAAGACCGGCATTTGAAGAATTTGACATTTGTGATAAGGAGAAGTTAAAGTTTTTCTTTAAAAAATATCCAAGTCTTAAAGCAATCATACATTTTGCTGCACTTAAGGCTGTTGGAGAATCGGTTGAGAAACCTTTGGAGTATTATCAGAATAACCTTGTTTCTTTAATGAACATACTAGAATGTATGAGAGAATACAAGGTTTATAATTTGGTTTTTTCATCGTCATGTACAGTTTATGGCGAGCCCGATAGTTTGCCAGTTACAGAACAAAGTCCTGTGAAAAAAGCTAATTCGCCTTATGGAAACACCAAACAAATAGCGGAAGAAATAATTGCAGATACAATAAATGCCCACCCTGAATTAAAGAATATCGCTTTACGGTATTTTAATCCTATAGGTGCTCATCCTTCTGCGTTAATTGGAGAGCTTCCTCTTGGTGTGCCACTTAACTTAGTTCCATTTATTACTCAAACAGCTATTGGTATAAGAGAAGAATTAAAAGTTTTTGGTGATGATTACGATACACCAGACGGAACCTGTATTCGTGATTACATAAATGTTGTAGATTTAGCCAAGGCACATGTGGTTGCTATTGAACGTTTGTTAAATAATAAAAATAAATCAGGGAACGAGATATTTAATTTAGGTACAGGAAATGGTACTACTGTATTGGAAGCAATTAATGCTTTTGAAAAATCTTCTAATGAAAAACTTAATTATAAGATTGTAGCCAGAAGACCCGGCGATGTCGAGAAAGTTTATGCTGATACTTTTTTTGCAAATGAAGAATTGGGATGGAAGGCCGAAATATCTTTAGAAGAAACAATGCTTTCTGCATGGAAGTGGGAAAAATACATTCGTTCAAAATAAACTGGTAAAATAACTTTTTTTGAATATAATAATTGAGAAGAAAAAAAGACGAAAGGACAATATTATTATGAATAAAAAAATACTAATCACCGGAGGGGCAGGTTTTATAGGTTCTCACGTTGTAAGACTTTTTGTAAATAAATATCCCAACTACCAGATCTATAACCTGGATAAATTAACTTATGCAGGTAATCTTGAAAATTTGAAGGATATTGAGAATGCATCAAACTATAATTTTATTAAGGCAGATATTACTGATGAAGAAGCAATAAATTCAATTTTTGCAAAAGAAAATTTCGATGGAGTAATCCATCTCGCAGCAGAATCGCATGTTGATAGATCAATTACCAATCCCCTTGAGTTTATACAGACTAACGTTGTTGGAACTATGGTCCTGCTTAATGCTGCAAAGAATCAATGGAAAGATAATTATGAAGGAAAATTATTTTACCATATTTCAACAGATGAGGTTTATGGTTCCTTGCCTGAGGAAGGTTTTTTTGTTGAAACAACACCTTACGACCCAAGAAGCCCATATTCAGCTTCAAAAGCAAGTTCAGACCATTTAGTTAGGGCTTATTTTAATACTTATAAATTGCCAGTTGTAATTTCAAATTGTTCTAATAATTACGGGCCAAATCAGTTTCCTGAGAAACTACTTCCACTTGCAATCAATAATATTAAGAATAAAAGACCTATTCCAATCTACGGGAAAGGAGAGAATATTAGAGACTGGCTCTATGTTGAGGATCATGCAAAGGCAATTGATACAATTTTCCATAAGTGTGAAATTGGAGAGACATACAATATTGGAGGGAATAATGAGTGGCAAAATATTGAACTCATAAAAGCCCTTTGCGAGATTATGGATCAAAAATTAGGAAGAGAGAAAGGAGAATCGTCTCAACTTATTACCTATGTTACTGATCGTGCTGGACATGATTTACGTTATGCTATTGATGCCTCTAAATTGAAATCTGAATTAGGTTGGGAACCTTCAGTTGAAGTTGCGGAAGGATTAAATAATACAGTGGATTGGTATCTCGAAAATAGCGTGTGGGTTAGCAATATAATATCCGGAGATTATGAGAAATATTATGACCAACAATATTCAGGAAGATAGTTTAATTTGATGTCAGTTGACGTTTATTTGTTAAGAGATATTTTTAAAAAAAGATCAATCTAAGGAAGATTGATTTTTTTTGTGTATCTTGCTCTGCGTAAAAAGTACGCTAAGTCTAATAAAAATATTACTTCATGAAATCTAACAATAATTTTTTTGTAATAGGAATAACACTTGTCGCAACTCTTGGAGGTTTGCTTTTTGGTTATGATACTGCTGTAATTTCAGGGGCAGAAAAGTCTGTTCAGGCCTATTTGATAAATAGCCTCGGTTTAAGTTCTCTAATGCACGGAATAACTATCTCAAGTGCACTTATAGGTTGTATAATTGGTGGGGCATTATCGGGGATAATCTCTTTAAAGCTTGGCCGTAAAAAAGCCTTAATGATAGCAGCATTGTTATTTTTTGTGTCTGCATTAGGTTCAGGTTTTCCTGAGTTTTTATTTTTCAATAAGGGAGAACCAACTATGGGACTATTAATAATGTTTAATCTTTATCGTATTATTGGAGGTATTGGTGTGGGATTAGCATCAGCTGTAAGTCCGATGTATATTGGTGAAATAGCTCCTGCTCATCTTAGGGGGCGATTAGTTTCTTACAACCAGTTCGCTATTATTTTTGGGATGTTGGTTGTTTATTTTGTTAATTGGGGTATTGCGAATGGCAAAACTCTTGAATGGGTCAATTCTATTGGATGGAGAAGAATGTTTACTTCTGAAGCTATTCCTGCAAGTATTTTTGGTATTTTATTATTCTTTGTTCCTGAATCACCAAGATACCTTGCTCTTCAACATCAAGATGATAAAGCACTTAATATTCTTACAAAAATAAATGGCTTAGAAAAAGCAAAAGAAATCTTTAATGACATTAAAGGAACCATTGAGAAATCATCGGCTAAGTTGTTAGCATATGGTAAACTGGTGATAATTATTGGGATATTATTGTCTGTTTTTCAGCAATTCGTAGGTATTAATGTGGCATTGTATTATGCTCCTCGTATTTTCGAAAGTATGGGGGCTGCAAAAGATGCATCTATGATGCAAACGGTTGTTATGGGACTTGTAAATGTGATATTTACAGTAGTTGCCATTTTAACGGTTGATAAGTGGGGAAGAAAACCTCTTCTTATGGTTGGATCTGTAGGTATGGCAATCGGTATGTTTGCTATTGGAATTTTAGCATTTAAGGAAATAATAGGAATGAGTACTCTTGTTTTTATAATTATTTATACGGCTTCATTTATGATGTCTTGGGGTCCAATTTGTTGGGTACTTATTTCAGAAATATTCCCAAATAAAATAAGGGGTAGGGCAGTTGCCATTGCTGTAGCAGCTCAATGGGCGGCTAATTATCTTATTTCGTCAACCTATCCTGCAATGATGGAGTTTAGTGGTGGCATGACTTATTGCTTCTATGGTTTAATGAGCGTACTATCATTTATTTTTGTTTGGAGAGTTGTTCCTGAGACCAAAGGAAAAACTCTTGAAGAAATGGAAGGTTTATGGAAAAAATAATAAGACAAGAATTATAAATATAAAAAGAGGCTGTGCTAATTGTTTTTGCACAGCCTCTTTTTATTTGAAATTGAAGAATAAACCTAATCTACATGAACATGTCCCCAATTTTCACCGGAACGGATACGGTTTAATTGTGTATGGGTAATTCCAAATTCTTTAGCTATTTTATATAATTTATTTTTGCTTCTTTTAAGTTTTTTCTTTAGTCTAATTACGTCTGTTTCTGTTAGTTTAGCGTTGTTGATAACACCTTTTTTATAATTTGGGTTTAATTTGTGATGTGCATACATAGTCTGCTTGGTAACCCATTTCAGGTTATCAATTTTATTGTTCATTTTGTTGTAATCCAAATGAATTACATGTTCCTGTAATTCATGTTCTTTCTCTATAAATGCTTCAGCAACTAGTTTGTGAATATACTTTGTTGTATTTCTTTCGTTATCAAGCTTAATGGTAATAATTTTATAACCTCTAAGTGTAGAGCCATTAACAAGTACTCCTTCTTTGTTTGTTTTATAGCTTTTTAATCTTCCGTAGTTTGAGATATAAAAATTTTCTGATGGAGACATGTTGTGGAATGATATTTTTTCCCACACTTCTTTCGAGTAATTCTCTGTCATAATTATTTGTAATAGGTTAATTTAATGATTAAGATAGCCTATTTTGTTTTAAGCTTAAACCTTATTTTGATAAAAGTAAAAAATATTTGGGTAGATATACTATTTTTAAGGATGATAATCAGATTCTATCTAACATTTGCAAGAAAGAATCTGATTATCAAATGTTATTACCTCAGGGTTGAGAAAAATAATAACAGGAAAAAGATGGGTTTTAAAGCGATTAATTTTAATAGGCATGAATTGACTTCTGCATGAATTGTAACCTGTCAAAAGATGCCCTGGCTTCTTCTGTTTTACTTAACAGACTTCTAAAGTCTGATATTTTTGAATATCCTTTACCCTCCATCCATGAAGAAATATCGGTTAAAATTTTTTCAAGATAACCAATGCCATTTTGATATAAAGTGGAGCATATTTGAACAGCATTGGCCCCGCAGAGTAAGTGTTTTATTACTCCAGTGTAATCGTAAATACCCGTGTTTCCTATTAAATCACATTTTATTTTTTGCGATAATAGGGCAATCCATCTTATTGCGAGTGTAATTTCATCACTTGAACTTTGTTTATTATCTCCAATAATTCTTAGATTTTCTATATCCACGTCAGGTCTGTAGTACCTGTTAAACATTACTAAACCGGCAACATTATTATATGCAAGTTTGTATGCCATTCTTGAAATATTTGTAAAGTAATACCCCATTTTTACAGAGATGGGAATTTTGATCTGAGCATTTACTGCTTTAACAATTTCGATGTAGTTATCTTCTATAACACTACAGGTTATATTCATATCCGTTGGAGGTATAAAAATATTTAGTTCCAGAGCATCAGCCCCAGCCTCTTCGATTTTTTTTGCAAAATTTGTCCATTCAAATGGGGATACGCAGTTAATACTTGCAATTACTGGTATCTTTACGTTTTTCTTGCAGTTTCTTATAAAATCCAGATAATGGCCAATTCCTTCTTCTTTAGTAAATGATTTTACATAGTCCATTGCTTCAGGATACCAGAAATACATATCATCTTGGTTTAACAGAATATTTGAATCTGCCATAATTTGTTCTTCAAAAAGAGATTTTAATACTACGGCAGCAGCTCCGTATTCTTCACATTTCTTAATGTTTTCAACGTTTGATGTTAACCCGGAACTAGCAACAATTAGTGGGTTTTTGAGGGATAATCCCAAGTAAGTAGTCGATAAATCCATAGCGTTTAATTAATGGTTTATGTTGATGTTAGAGATACACTTCACAAGGAATTCGAAGGAATCCTCGAGATTCTTTTGGGCTTCATGAGTCATTTCTTCAAGGAAATTCCATTCGTATCCTTTAATGTGAACAAGGTAAGTTTCTGGTATATTACCGTACATCTCCTTGCAGATGTTTAATACATAACCGGGAGAAACGGCATGCATTGTAAAGTTGGCCTTGTTAGAAGGTTCGACTTTTGTTACGGTGAAATTTTCTATTTCTTCTTTTGAGGCGTCAACAAAAAAAACAATCTCATTATCTGAAATATTTACAGCATCTTCAATGTTTAACTGGTAGTTAGTATCAGTTTTTACATTTTTTATTTGGTTTTGTTTTGCCCAATCCTCTAGTTTTTCTGTAACTGAGATGCCAATTCCATCATCTTGCCTTCCAGGATTACCATAACCATAGACCAATATTTTAGGCAAGTTTCTTAACATATCAGGTGCGTTTTTTATCTATTAGTTTTGAGTGAGCATCATACAAGGAAATCTCCAGAGGCATTTGTCCAAGTGCATGAGTAGCACAACTCAAACAAGGATCGTAAGCTCTGATGGCAACTTCAACAGCATTTAGCATGCCTTCTGTAATTTCTGGTTTTCCGGAAAGCATATTTGTTGCTACCTGGTTTACAGCTACATTCATAGGCTCGTTATTGTTGGTTGTAGAAACAATAAGGTTTGCCATTTCTATCTGGTCGTTGTCATTAACCTTATAGTGATGGAATAGAGTACCTCTTGGAGCCTCAATAAGTCCAACTCCCTCATATTGTTTTTTGCCTTTTGTTGTCAATTCGCCTTTCATTAGATCGGGATCGTTAAGCAGTTCTTTCATCTTTTCTGCTGAATGAAGAATTTCTATTAACCTGGCCCAATGCATGTGCATTGATTTATTGCTTGGTTTGCCATTGTTGTAGGCTTTGAATTCTTCAAATTCTTTTTGGGCAAGTGGCGTGTCAATAAAATCAGCTGTATTCATTCTTGCAAGAGGACCAACCGTATACCAACCTTGTTGTGTGCCAAATTCTCTTAAATATGGGAATTTCATGTAGCTCCAGGTTTTTACCTCCTCATCAATATACTTGTTGTATTCTTGATAATCAACATCATACAGTATTTTTTTGCCTTCGTTATCTACAGCCCTTAGTACACCATGATATAAGTCTAGGGCTCCATCTTTACGAACAAGGCTTAAGTAATTGGAAGGGAACGCTGCAAACTCATCAATTATAGCAATATTTTTTTTGTGATAATCTTTGAAAAAAGCAAGTGCAGCATGAGACCAGTCAATCATTTTGCCGATATTCATTGGATCATCACCATTCAGGAAGCTGTTTTTGTCTTCTTCGGAAAGGTGTTTGTTTATGCCGCCTGGTATTGCTCCTGTGCCATGAATTTTTTTGCCAGCAGTAGCCCTAATTATCTCCTGTCCAAATTTCCGCATCATAACCCCTTGAACTGCCAGGTCTTTATGTTTCATAGCTACGCCAATAACATTGCGTATTGCAGGATCTGCGTCTACACCAAAAAGTAAATCCGGAGAGGCAAGATGAAAAAAGTGTAATGCGTGCGATTGAAACATTTGTCCATAATGCATGAGCCTACGCATTTTTTCTCCGGTAGGGGTTAATCCATCCCCAGTTCCGGCTCCTACTATCACATCCATTGCTTTTGCAGCGGCAAGGTGATGGCTCACAGGACATATTCCACATAACCGTTGCACAAGTACCGGGGCTTCCCAGTATGGCCTGCCTTGAACAAATCGTTCAAAACCTCTGAATTCTACTATATGAAGCCGGGTTTGTGATACATTTCCGTCGTTATCAAGGTGGATAGTTACTTTTCCGTGTCCTTCAACCCTAGTTACAGGTTCTATTGTTAGTTTTTGTCCCATTTTATCAATTTTTGAAATGGTAAGTAATCAGTGTGTTTCTTATTAATCAAATTTTACAACTTCATAAGGCAATTCCATCTCTTTGCCAGTGATAAGAGCAACAAGGGCATCCCATATTAGGTCTGCCCTTGGAGGACATCCAGGCAAATAATAGTCAATCTTTACTATCTCATGACAAGGATATACCCTGTCTAGAAGAATTGGTAATTCAGGATCGTTAGGTATAATTTTATTTTCATTTGCTTTTACTGTAGGGCCTTTTATATAGGCTTCTTCAAGACATTCTTTAATAGGAATACCATTCCTCATTGCTGGTAATCCTCCCATAATAGCACATTCTCCAACAGATATCAATATTTTGCAATATTCCCTAAAATCTTTTAATACATGAACATTTTCGCTGTTACAACATCCTCCTTCGATTAGTCCGATGTCGCATTTTTTTGTAAATTTTTTGATATCGTCAATTGGAGATTTATTAAACTCAACCAATTCTATTAGGTCAAGTATTCGTTCATCAATGTCGAGAATTGACATGTGGCATCCAAAACATCCTGCAAGCGAAGTTGTTGCAACTACTGGTTTACTCATATCTATTTTTTTTATAAAGTAGTTTCTATTTCACTACCAATAGGTTTTTTATCAAATTTTCTTTCTCCAATAGGAATATTAAATCCTTTTTCTTTTACCAGAATTGCTCCAACCGGACATACATCCATAGATTTTTGAGCAAGTTCATCGGTTAATTCAAATGCTAGTTCAGGGTCAATATTGATTTCGACTTTATGTCCTCGTTTAGAGAATGCAAAAAGGCTTCTTCCTTGCTCATCCTTAATTATCCGGATACATCTTTTACATAAGACACATCGATTGTGGTCTTTAATAATTTTGGGGTTACTGGCATCTATTTCCCTCTTTGGAAATGCAAAAGGAAAACGAGGAACCATCATTTTAAATCGGTATGCAAGAGCCTGAAGCTCGCAATTCCCACTCTTTTCGCATGTAGGGCAGAAATGATTTCCTTCAACAAATAAAGCTTCAACTATTGCACTACGGATATCATTTAGCTCGGGCGTATGGTTCTCTATTGACATTCCGTCTGCAACTGGTGTTGTGCAGGAAGTCATAAACCTACCGTTTACTTTTACTGTACAAATTCTGCAGGCACCTTTAGGTTTAACACCTGGAACATTGCAAAGTGTTGGAATGAAAATTCCGTTTTCTCGGGCAGCATCTACTATATATTGTCCTTTTTCAGCAATACACTCTTTACCGTCTATTGTTATTTTTATTACATGAGCCATAATTAATTTAGTTTTTTGTTAGAAAACGTTAGGTACCCTGTTTGTAGCTAAGCTGGCTTCCTTAACAGCTGTTCTTAGGTCAAATCCACTGTCGAAATCTTTATCTTTTTGGATCCTTTCCTCATATAAGTGCCTAAAATTTTTAATACTGGTCAACACAGGATTTGCTGCAGTATGCCCCAAGCCACATCTACTGACTTTTAGTATTTTACCCCAGTTGATCATGTCATCAATATCTTTAGCTACTCCCCGTGCATTTTTAATTTTTATGAGTTTATCTCTTAGTAAGACAGGTATAGTTCTACATGTAGAACATGAACCACATGATTCTTCAATAAAGAATTCAATAAAATTTTGGACAACATCTCTGAGAAGGTTCCTTGAATTATTAAGAATGATTAGTGAGCCTCCGGTTGCAAGATCTTCGTAGCCCAGGGTTCTGTTAAACTCATTAGGTGCAATTAATGCCCCTGAAGGGCCTCCAACTTGTACAGCCTGAACATCTGTTGCCCCAACCATTTCAAGAATGTCATTTACATTGAACCCCCATTCTATTTCATAAACACCAGGATAGCGACAATCTCCAGAAACACTTAGGAGTTTTGTCCCGGTAGATTCATTGGTCCCAAATGATTTATACCAATCTCCACCATTATTAATAACTTTCACAACAGCACAAAGTGTTTCTACGTTATTTACAACTGTTGGCATATCGTGGTAGCCTTTTTCAACAGGAAATGGTGGCCTGTCCCTTGGTTCTCCCCGTTTTCCTTCAGCTGATTCTATAAGTGCAGATTCTTCTCCACAAACATACGCTCCAGCACCAAATTGGATTCGTATATCAAAGTTGAACCCTTTAATACCAAGGATATCCTTCCCGATAAAGTTTTTTTCTTTTGCTTTTTGAATAATATCTTCAAGATAACTTTGTAGGTATTTATATTCATAACGTACGTAGAGTATGCCTTCTGTTGCTCCAACTGCATATCCTGCTACTACCATTCCTTCTAATAATAATCTTGGGCGTTCTGTGAGAATAACCCTGTCTTTAAAAGTTCCGGGTTCACCTTCATCAGCATTACAGAAGATATATTTTTGTTTTCCTTCTGCTTTTCTGCAAAATTCCCATTTTAATCCTGTAGGAAAACCAGCACCACCACGGCCACGAATGTTAGAGAGTTTAACTTCCTCTAGGACTTCTTCAGGGGTCATATCAATAATTTTCTTTATTGCATCACCTGGTTTACTGTCTTCTGTTAAGATAGGGCCTTTTTTTCTGATGTTATTGTTTACAACAGCACGTATTAGATCAGAACTGTTCATGCCATCTCCCCAACCGGCAGAATACATCTCCTTGACATCTTTTTCTGCTTTAATATCACGCATGATTTCTTTTACACGAAATGGGGTTAATCGAGTGAAAATTGCACCGTTAATTATTGCAGCAGGTTCTTGGTCATTCATGCCAATACATGATGTGTTGTAAAGACCAATTAAACCATCAGGTGATACTTCGCCCATTTTAATGCCGGCCTGTTCTTCAAAGGTCCTGACAATATCAGCCCGTCCCATCATGTTGGCAACAACACTGTCGTTAAGATAAACTGAATATTTTCCTGTAGGTTTTTGTGAGAAGAAATGGTAGAATGATATGGTCTGTTCTACGTCAACTTTGGAAATGCCTAATTGTTTGGCGATGAGTGCGGCTACTTCTTCAGAAATAAATCCCATTTCTGACTGGATATCGATTAGGATGTCCATAAGCCGTGTTTTGTCGTTTAGATACTTCTCGATGATTTGTAAGGCTTTGGCTTCCATAAGCTAGTGATTAAAGAACGTTTTTAGTTGTTAATTTTTTCACAACTAATGTATGTATTGATAGTTAGAATTACAATGACATCATTTAATTTAGAATTATTCTAAAAGGTAAAATCACCATTTAAGTTATTGAAATTAAACTATATATACTGTTATTTGAATAACAATATGTTTTTCAGCATGTTTTTTTGAGTAATAAAGATACTTCTATGATTCTGCGTTACTAACAAAAAAACCTATCTCTTCAAGCGAAGTAATAATGTCGTAATCTTTAATATAAATTCCTGGTGGGACATCAACATGGACGGATGTGAAATTTAAAATTCCTTTTATCCCGGAATCAATTAATATGCTGGCAACCTGCTTTGCAAATTCGGGTGGTACAGTAAGTACAGCAATTTCAATATTATGTTTCTCAACTATTTTATTAATATCTGAAATACTATGGCAGGTTACTCCGGTTGTTTTTGTTCCTATTTTGTTAGGATCCGTATCAAAGGCAGCAACAATATTAAGTTTGGTTTCAGTTTTTGAGATGTAACTAGTAACAGCCCGGCCTAAATTACCAATTCCAACTAATGCTATATTTAACCCTTCTTCTTTGTCAATTTTTTGCCCGATAAGCTCAACCAATTCTCTTACGTTGTATCCTTTACGGTGATTTCCGTTAAAGCCAATAAGCATAATATCTCTTCTAACTTGTGCTGAAGTTATGTTTAACATTCTGGCTAAATCATGTGAATAAATATGAGGCTCCTCCAGATTCTTATATTTCCCTAAAATCCTTCTGTATTTACTTAATCGTTCAACCGTTTTCTGCGGGAGTATATTTCTTTTTTCTTCTTTCATTTTGTTAAAAAATCAAAGCAAGTTAATATTTTTTTAGAATATGAGATTTAACGCATATCCTGTTAGCTTGTTTTAATATCTAGTTGAAATTAAGGTCTATAGGGGGTAATTTATTTACCTACAGACCTTAATTTTAGATTAATACGGTATTTTTTTTAAAAGATTGATTGGATTAACCTTGTTTAAATCTAGTACAAAACGTATCCTGTTTTTTAGTTGGCTTATATCTTCGTAAGTTTCTTTTTCTAATTCATGTGTATAAATTAATGGGAAATACACCTCGAAAGCATCTTTTATACCAAATCTAATACCTCCTTCATAGAAGACGGATTGATGAAATATGTTTTCATTAGATGGAAGGGCTGCAATATTAAAATAAGGTCTTAAATTAAATGGTAATTCATGACTAATTTTTAAAGCAACCATCCAGTCTGAACTCATTACTATTGGATAACTCAACGATGCAAATCCTCCTTCAGAATTAATAAACTGGTTTGTATACCATTCATCATTTGGAGTATGAAACCTGGCAAGCATTGAATGTTCATACAAATAATCTGTTTTACCGCTTAAACTAAAATTATAAATGCCAGAATTGGTATTGTGAGTTAAGAATTTTCCTGCAAAGAAATCTATGTTAAGTGCATATTTTCTTTTTATGTAGTGTTTTACAAGGCTTCCCTCTAGTTGGAGCTTTGAAAAATCAGGGCCAAATTCTGTCAATAAATTTAGATTTAAAGGGGTGAATTTACTGATACTTTTTTTGTTGAATTCTAATTGATAAAACTGGGCATAATCATCGGGAGAACCACCCAGCGTATTAGCATGTGTCATTTTTAGATTAACTCTAAATTCATTGTTGTTTGTCAGGCTTTCACGAATTTCGAAAGTTAACTTTCCTGAAAGTTTGTTATAGCTGTTGTTATTAAGGGCTCCATATTGTTTTCCAGCAACCTCGAAGTCAACATTTCTAAAAGCTCCTGATTTAACCGGAAAATGGAAAAATAATTGTCCGGATCCAGCCAGATCCTTATTTCCAAATCCATACATAGGGGAAAGTAGATATTCAAATCGTTTTTTGAAGATGGAAATGTTATGGAATGTTGCACCAACCATTGTTTTGTTATAATTGTTCCATCCGATAATTGGAGAGAAATAGATTTCTGTTTTGTCATAATTATCAAACCCTAATAAAAGCTTTGGTCTCACAGGTTCTACTTTTGTAAAAAGACCTTTTGATTTGATAGAGTTATTTTGTTTGTAGACATCGAGCGTGATTTGGTCTTTATCAATTACAACTTTATCAAAATCCTGTTCCGGAAGAGTAATCCATTTTTCTCCTGTAAAGCCTTCCTGCCAGATTTCAAAAACTTCTGTTGAGTCTTTAATACCTTGTAATGGAAAAGGAGATGCAATGTCGCCACTGTTTTTTACAAGTACTTCATTACCTTTTATTCTTGCCAACTTGTAATCCATCTTTTTTGTGGTTGTAAGAATATCATTGGTGAACCATGAAAGATCGAATTTGGAATTTTCTTGTAAAGTTTTGTTTAAATCGTCAGGAGATGGATGTTTATAATGCCATTCATCAAAGAAATTCTGAAAAGTTTTATCGTATGTTTCATCACCTAAATATTCTCGAAGGTAGTTAAAGGCAGCTGCAGGTTTGTAGTAAATTAAACCATAATTAAAATTTGTGTATGCTGTAGAATGTAGATTTGAGGGTTGATCATAATTTCTTCTCGCATTTATGAGATATGCAGAAGAATACATATAATAGTTGGGAAGGTCTTCTATCTCAAGAAAGTTAGCTATTGAATTACTAACACCCAAAGTACCATTGCTTAATTTTGATTCGGGGTATTTCGTAATGGTATATCGAAATTCGTTTGTGCTGTTTATTCCTTCGTCAAGAAAAGGGAAATCTCGCTCATTAAATCCAAGCATTCCATAAAACCAGTTGTGGCCAACCTCATGCATAATTACCTCTTCTAGCGAGAAGGCTGACCCAGTATTGCCTACAACTGTAATTGTGGGGTATTCCATTCCACCACCTGCACCTAATGGACCATGTACAGCAGAACAGTTATTGTAGGGATAATCACCATTCCATTTTGAATAGTATGATAAAGCATCATTAATGTATTCACAGGCATTTTTCCATAAATATGCTTCTCTGTTTGGGAAAAATGCCCAGGTTGTAACAATTTTATTGGTGCGTGGCAATGTTACTTCGCTTTTTAATACATTAAAATTTTTATTGGCAAACCACCCAAAATCATGTATGTTTTTCTCTGTGTAATGGAGAGTCTTGAATTTTTTGCTGGATTCTATTTTTGGATCTTTCCTCTCAAAAGAGTCAATTTTACTAGTAAGATTGGCCAAACTATCAAGCCATTGAATTTCTTCTTTATTCTGGAGATTACCAGTTGCAGCTACTACATAGTTTTTTGGGACAGTAATATTAACGTCAAAGCTACCGAACTCCGAATAAAATTCACCCATATCCAGGTATGGCATTTCGTGCCAGCCGTCTTCATCATAAACAGCTGGTTTCGGATACCACTGTGTAATAGCATAAGAACCTCCTGCCTGGCCTAATCGTGATATATCCCCTGCGGGAATTTTAACTCTAAAAGGTGTGGAAATTGTAATACTTTCTCCGCTTTTTAATGGACTATTTAGGAAAACCTTGCAGATATCAATATGTTCTGGGAGGTATTCCCATTTTAGTATGTTATCCTCTGTTTTAAAATCGAGTGAATCAATATAACCTCGGATTGAATCAATTTCGAATAATTTTCGAGGACCTCTCCTGTTTAAAATTTGCTTGGCCAGGTCTGTATCATTATTGCTATAGCCATTTGGCCATAAGTGGAAGTAGATAAATGAAAGTTCGGATGGAGAATTGTTTTTATAGTCTATTTGAATGTCTCCATTTAGGTAATTGGTTACATCATCTAGTGTTACATTGATTTTATAATTAACTTCTTGCTGCCAGTATTGATTTTGTTGTGCTATTAATGAAAGAGACTGGGAAAAAATAGCAAAAAGGAAGATAAGTGATTTAATTGAATTTCTCATGATATACTAATTTTGTGGCAAATAAATAAAAATAATTTGATCTGGTCAATTCTAAAGGCTTGAATTATCGGTGTTTCTAGAAGAGAAGTTTCAAACTAATGGTAAGATTCGAGGTTAAAATTAGTGGAAAGAAAGGTATACTTCATCTTAGTTAAGTTTATGGGAGTTATAGTAAATTCTTCTAATATTTCTTTAAATGGTGTAGCAATCGCCGAATTATAATTGTCGGAAATATTCCTAGTAAAAACTGCAATGAAAAAATAGTAAAGCTTGTAAATAAAAGTGGTGGTGGAAATGTTTTTATATGCCCTGGGGATTGTGCCTGTAACACAGTAGGCGTTAGATGATAGTTGCAGATTCGTATGAAAATCTTAGTAAAATAGATGTTTAATAGTTTGGTTGTAAGTATTTTAATCTGTGTTTATTTCTAAATATTTACTATTTAGAACAATTATATATTTTTGTTATACAGATAACATTGTTATTTAAATAACAATGTTATCTGTATATTTGGCAAATAAAAAAACATCAATTCGAAGTTCTTTTCCTGGGTAAATAATTGGAAATTATGTATGTAAATGAGGTGGCCGGGTTAATAGGCGGCAGAATAATATGTGGACAAGAGCTGGCAAGTAATTGTCAGGTTATTTATGGTTTTTCTTCGGATTTGATGAGTGACGTTCTTACTTTAGATTCGGATAAGTTGTTGCTTATAACAGGTTTGACAAACCCTCAAACAATCCGGACTTCTGAAATGTCAGACATCTCGGCAATTATTTTTGTTAGAAATAAGAAGGTAACAAAGGAGATGATTGATTTGGCTAAAGAGTTATCCATTATATTAATTGAATGTAAACACTCAATGTTTTATGTTAGTGGAAAATTGTTTAATGCTGGATTAAAAGAAGTTTATTAATAGTTTGTATGAATTTGAAATATCCCATAGAAGGTGGAAATTTTACAAAAGCAGGCTATGCTTCAAGTGAAGTAAAGAAAGTTTTGAAACAGTTAAATATTGATTCAAAAGTAATAAAACGAACAGTTGTTGCGCTCTATGAAGCAGAAGTAAATGTGGTGGCCCACGCATCAGACGGAGAAATGCGTGTTGATATTAATAGCGAAAGGATAAAGGTAAATTTAATAGATGAAGGGCCAGGGATTGAAGATGTTGAAAAAGCGATGACAGAGGGATTCTCAACTGCAAGTGATAAAGTAAGGCAGATGGGATTTGGCGCTGGAATGGGGCTGCCAAATATTAAAAAGAATGTTGATAAACTGGATATTAGAACTAAAGTTGGCGAAGGAACAGAATTAGAATTAACTATAAATTTAGGTTCTTAAATAATGGGAACAAGTTTTTTTCATCATGCGTTGCGTATTTTAGAAGATGTGTGTATTGGTTGCACACATTGTATGAAGGTATGCCCTACTGAAGCAATACGTGTACGAGATGGGAAAGCACGTCTTTTTGATGACAGATGTATTGACTGTGGAGAGTGTTTCAGGGCATGCCCAGTACATGCTATTATTGTAGAACAGGATGATTTCAGTCGGATTTTTGGATACAAATACAGGGTAGCGCTTGTACCATCCATTTTAATTGGGCAATTTGCCAGGAATATTCCAGTCCGGAAAATTTACAGTGCTTTATTAGAGGAAGGATTTACACATGTTTACGAAGCTGAACATGGTGCAGATATACTAAAAGAAGTTCTGAGAGATTATACAGCAGATAAGGAAAGAGAAAAACCCGTAATCTCTAGTTTTTGTCCTGCAGTAGTCAGATTGATACAAGTCAAATATCCATCATTAGTAGATAATATTGCGTTATTGAAACCTCCTTTGGATGTAGCTGCACTTTCGATACGAAGAGATTTAATTATTAATGAGAAAGCAGACCCGGATGATATAGGTATTTTTTATGTAACGCCATGTGCTGCTAAAATTGCGGCAATCAAGAGTCCGGTAGGAGAAGAGTTTTCAGCCATAACCGGAGTAATTAATATGAATTACATCTATAATAAGGTTTTTGCCTGGATAAAAAAGGAATCAATAGAATCATGTAAAATACCTGAAAAGGAGCCAATAACAGACGAAGAGATGACCTGGGCTTTAACAAATGGAGAGGCACCTCACGCATCAGGGAGAAGCCTTGCTATTGATGGTATCAACAATGTAACAAAATTTCTTGAGAGGGTAGAAAATGAGACAGTAGGTCATTTTGATTTTCTTGAACTAAGGGCTTGCGATAAGAGTTGTTCGGGAGGAATTTTAAATGTTACAAATCGGTTTTTATCTTCAGAACGTTTGAGAGATCGGGCAGAAAACTACAGAATGCTTAAAAAGCAAGGTCATATCATTGAGGATAACAAAACACAAAAACATAAAAAATATTTAGTTGAGCATATTGGTATAGGAGAAGTTCTGCCACGTTCAATGATGAAACTGGATGATAACATGGAGGTTGCCATGAGAAAGATGGAACGTGTAAGGAGTTTAATGTGTTTTCTTCCAGGCATTGATTGCGGTTCATGTGGTTCTCCATCTTGTAAGGCACTTGCCGAAGACGTTGTTCAACGAAGAGCCGACATTTCTGATTGCATTTTTATTCAGAAATCAATGCAGCGGAATAAAATGTTGAATCCTGAACATGGATTCCGAATGGTGGAGAAAATATGGGGCAAAGGTAAATTTGATAAAGACTGTTATAAAAAAGGAGCAAAAAATGAAGGTCTCAGAGATAGTTAATTTACTTAGTCTGGAAGTTTTTTCCGGAGAGAAGGGGCTTGATAAAGAAATTTCAGGAGGGTATGTATCTGATTTATTGAGCGATGTTATGGGTAATTCCGATGAAGGACAGATTTGGGTTACTATTCAAACTCATTTAAACGTAATGGCTATTGCATCATTAAAAGAGATGGCAGCTGTATTACTTGCAAACGGAGCGAAACCTAACGAAGATACATTACAGAAAAGTAACGAAGAAGATATCCCAATCATTGGGACATCTGAATCAACTTTTGAAATTGTTGGAAAATTGTATTCAATACTTAATGAAAAATGAATGAATACCATGCCGATCTACATGTACATACGGTGTTGTCACCCTGTGGTGATTTAGAAATGAGCCCTAGAAACATTGTTCGGCAGGCAGTTATTAAAAAAATAGATATACTGGGAATTACGGATCATAACTCTACATATCATACAAAAGTGATTTATGATTTAGCCCGGGAGGAAGGCATTGAAGTATATTTTGGATGTGAAGTTTGCACAAGAGAAGAAGTACATTGCCTTGCTTTATTCGAATCACACGTTCTTTGTCAATCATTTCAAAAATTTTTAGATGAGCATCTTTCTGATGTTAAGAATAATCCTGAAAGATTTGGATACCAGGTTGTTGTAGATAAAAATGAAAATATAATTAAACAAGTTGATAAGTCGCTTATATCGGGTTTAAAAGCATCCATTGAAGAGGTAGAGAGGGAAGTGCATAGGTTAAAAGGTATTTTTATACCAGCTCATATTGATAGGCCCTATTCAAGCATAATAAGCCAATTAGGTTTTATTCCAATGGATTTGAATATTGATGCAGTAGAGATTTCGAAGAATGTAATATTTAATGATTTTGTAGGAAAAAATAAATGGGTCGAAAAATATACCATTGTACAAAATTCCGATGCACACTACCTTGGAAATCTCGGAGATGTAACTACACTCTTAAGAATGGAATCCACATCTTTTAACGAATTTAGAAAGGCTTTGAAAAATGAAGATGGAAGGGAGGTAATCCAGGAAAAATGAAAGATTTGTCCCTGCATATTTTAGATATCTTACAGAATTCAACGAGAGCAGAAGCAACTCAAATTCAGTTAATAATAGAAGAAAGTATAAAAAATGATTTGCTATCAATTGAGATAACAGATAATGGAAAAGGGATGTCTGAAGAAACTGTAAAGAAAGCCATTGATCCGTTTTATACAACCCGGACGACCCGGAAGGTTGGGATGGGACTTCCGTTACTCAAGCAAAATGCTGAACTTACCGGAGGTCGATTAGATATAAAATCTGAAATTGGGGTGGGAACTTCTGTAAAAGTATATTTTGTCTATAGTAATATTGACAGGCCAGATTTAGGAAATATTCCCCAAACAATAAAAGCGTTTATTGCCGGTAATCCTGAAGTAGCACTCATCTATAAACATCAGGTAAATGATAATGTATTTGAATTTAAAACAGAAGAAGTAAAAGAGATTCTAGAAGGAATCCCGATTAATAATTTGAAGGTTTTAAAATATATCGAAGAGTTAATATTGGAGAACCTTAAAGAGTTGAAAATAGAAGACTAACAAAATAATTATTTAGACTAAAAATAAATAGATTGATTAATAGAATGTTATAAAGCAATTTTTATAAAATGAAATACAAAAGAAACTAAATTTAGTACAATCAATAACATCAGGCAAAATGACAAAAATTAAAACTCTAGACGATCTCAGAAAAATGAGAGATGATCTGAAATCGACTATTTCAATCAGAGAACGCAGTGAAAACCCAGAAGAATTAGTTCAAATTAAAGTAGCCATGGCTACCTGTGCAATTGCATCAGGAGCAAGAAATACCATGAACTATTTTGTTGATGAACTTGAAAAAAGAAATATTGAAGCCGTAGTTACTCAAACAGGCTGCATGGGTTACTGCTACGCAGAACCTACTGTAGAGATAACCCTTCCCGGAAAGGAACCGATAGTCTTTGGTTATGTAGACGAAAAAAAGGCAGACGAGATCATCGAGAAATATATAAAAGGAGGTGAACTTGTTGAGGGAATAATCCCGGTGAATTACGAAAATATTGACTCTAAAGAATAGGAGAAGAAAAAAATGGCAAACTATAAATTACATTTGTTAGTCTGTGGTGGTACGGGATGCCGTGCTTCTTCAAGCGATGCAATTGTAGAAAACCTTAAGAAAGAAATCAGCGAACAGGGACTAGAAGAATATGCACAAGTTGTTAAAACCGGTTGTTTCGGTTTTTGTGAAAAAGGACCAATTGTAAAAGTAATTCCTGACAATACCTTTTATACAGAAGTAAAACCAAAGAATGCTAAAGAGATTGTTGAAGAACATGTTGTTAAAGGAAGGAAAGTAGAAAAACTTCTTTACAAAGATCCAGAAAAAGAAAAATCTGTTGGAGATTCAAAACACATGGGTTTCTACAAAAAACAAATACGAATCGCACTAAGGAACTGTGGTGTTATTGACCCAGAATTGATTGATGACTATATTGCCCGTGATGGATATTCAGGACTAGGAAAAGTCCTTGAAGATGGAAACCAGGAAGCTGCTATAAAAATTTTAAAAGATTCTGGCCTGCGTGGTCGGGGTGGAGCTGGTTTTCCAACAGGTCTAAAATGGGAATTTGCATATAAAAATGAAGCCGACCAGAAATATGTTGTGTGTAATGCAGATGAGGGAGATCCCGGCGCATTTATGGATCGTTCTATCCTGGAAGGGGATCCGCACTCTGTTATTGAAGCAATGTCAATTTGTGGATTTTGTATTGGAGCTTCAAAGGGATTGGTTTATATCCGCGCAGAATACCCGCTTGCAATAGAGCGTTTGAAAAAAGCGATTGTTCAGGCAAGAGAATATGGCCTTTTAGGTGAGAAAATTTTAGGATCTGATTTTAACTTTGATATCGAACTACGATATGGTGCAGGGGCCTTTGTTTGTGGAGAAGAGACCGCTTTAATTCACTCTATGGAAGGTAGCCGTGGTGAGCCAACTTTAAAGCCCCCATTTCCTGCTGCATCTGGTTATTTAGGGAAACCAACCAATGTAAATAACGTAGAGACCCTGGCAAATATCCCCGTTATTTTCACAAAAGGACCTGAATGGTTTAAAAAGATTGGAACATCTCGTGCATCAGGGACCAAAGTTTTTGCCCTGGCAGGAAAAGTAAATAATGTTGGCCTTATAGAAGTACCCATGGGAATTACCCTACGTGAAATAATTTTCGAGATAGGGGGAGGTATTAAAAACGGGAAAAAATTTAAAGCAGTACAGACAGGAGGACCATCTGGTGGTTGTTTAACAGAAAAACATCTTGATACTCCAATTGAATATGAAACACTCATAGCCAGTGGATCTATGATGGGTTCAGGAGGTATGATTGTTATGGACGAAGACGACTGTATGGTTGATATCGCTAAATATTACCTTGATTTTACAGTTGAAGAATCTTGTGGGAAATGTAATCCTTGTAGAATTGGTAACAAGCGGTTATATGAAATACTAGAGAAAATTACCCAGGGAAATGGAACAAAAGAAGATCTTGAGCAACTTACTAATTTAAGTAATGTTATTAAAGATACTTCATTGTGTGGACTTGGTCAAAGCTCCCCAAATCCTGTGCTTTCTACTATGGAAAATTTTATGGATGAATACCTGGCTCATGTTGAGGATAAGAAATGTCCGTCAGGAGTATGTAAAAGCCTGCTTCAATATTGGGTTGTTCCAGAGAATTGCGTTGGATGTACTGCATGTGCAAGGGCATGTCCGGTAGGAGCAATTTCAGGAGATAGAAAAGAAATACATTCTATTAACCAGGACTTATGTATTAAGTGTGGTGAATGTATGGAGAGATGTAAGTTTAACGCTATTGAAATTAAATAATCAGGGTAATTATGGAAATGGTAAAAATAAAAATCGATAATAAAACCTTTGAAGTAGAAAAAGGGACTACAATATATAAAGCGGCAAAGCAAATAGGTATAGATATACCTGTGTTATGTTATATGGATCTTGAAGCATTGGGAATAGAGCATAAGCCAGGTGGATGTAGAATCTGTTCTGTTGAGGTAGAAGGAAGAAGAAATCTAGCCCCATCTTGCTCTACCGAAGTAACCGAAGGTATGGTGGTAAGAACACATACCATGAGAGTGCTAAATGCACGAAAAACAGTAATGGAATTAATACTTTCCGATCATCCTAAAGATTGTTTGGTATGTGCAAAATCAGGAAATTGTGATCTTCAGAATATGGCACAACGCCTTGGAATAAGGGATATACCTTATCAGGATACAGCGGAGATGTCAACGTATAAAAAGGATTTTTCTCCATCTATTATCCGTGATATGGATAAATGTATTATGTGTAGACGTTGTGAGACGATGTGTAACGAAGTGCAAACTGTTGGTGCATTATCGGCTGTAAATCGAGGATTCATGTCTGTTGTTTCACCGGCATTTGAAATGGATTTAGAAGATTCTACCTGTACGTATTGTGGACAGTGTGTGGCTGTTTGTCCTACCGGGGCATTAACAGAAGTAGATCATACAAATAAATTAATTCAGGACTTGTCAAATCCGGCAAAAACAGTTATTGTTCAAACAGCTCCTGCGGTTAGGGCTGCTTTGGGAGAAGAATTTGGAAATGAACCGGGAACCCTGGTTACCGGTAAAATGGCGGCTGCTTTACGTCGGTTAGGATTCGATTATGTTTTTGATACTGATTTCGCTGCCGACCTTACTATCATGGAGGAAGGAACAGAACTTCTTGATAGGTTGACGCGACATTTAAATGGAGACAAAGATGTTAAACTACCGATACTAACATCATGCTGCCCTGGCTGGGTAAATTTCTTTGAACAGCAATTCATTGATATGTTAGAAATTCCATCAACAGCTCGTTCTCCACAACAAATGTTTGGAGCAATCGCGAAATCTTATTTTGCAGAGAAAATTAATGTGAAACGAGAAGATTTGGTTGTCGTTTCTATTATGCCTTGTTTGGCTAAGAAATACGAATGTCAACGAGAAGAATTTTCAGTTGATGGTAATCCGGATGTTGATTATTCAATTTCAACCCGAGAGATAGCTTCTCTGTTTAAACGTGCAAACATCAGGTTTAACGAACTTCCGGAAGAAGATTTTGATCATCCTTTGGGAGAATCGACTGGTGCTGCTGTAATATTTGGAGCTACAGGAGGTGTAATCGAAGCTGCTGTTAGAACTGCCTATGAAGTTCAAACCAAAAAGAAACTTGAAAAAGTCGATTTCGAGGAATTAAGGGGGATGGAAGGTATCCGTTCTGCTACTATCGATTTTAATGGGTTGCCAATAAAGATTGGGATTGCTCATGGCCTTGGGAATGCAAGAAAATTACTGGAAAGTATTCGTGCAGGAGAGAGTGATTATCATGCTATTGAGATTATGGCATGCCCCGGTGGATGTATTGGTGGAGGTGGTCAACCTCTTCACCATGGTAATATGGGAATTATTAAGAAAAGGATGGAGGCAATTTATCGTGAAGATGCAAACAAACCTATCCGCAAGTCTCACGAAAATCCATACATACTTAAACTGTATGAAGAATTTTTAGGTGAACCATTAAGTGAAAAATCGCACCACCTATTGCATACGCATTATTTCGACAGGAGTAAAAAAGTGGTTCAGATTTAATTTTTTGATTTAACTTATTAAAAAGCAAATCGATATGTCAAGCATAAAAATAGAATTAAAGAGGTCTGATGTCGAAAAGATAAAAGAGATCTGTGCTTCTTTTAATAATAATAGTGGAGAATTAATCAACGTATTACATAAAGTGCAACATACTTTCGGATATTTACCTGCTGAGGTTCAGGAGGTAGTTGCTCAAGAATTAAATATTCCTGTTGCAAAAGTTTATGGTGTTGTAACATTTTATTCATTTTTTTCAATGTTACCAAAAGGTAAACATCCTGTCTCAATTTGTATGGGTACAGCCTGCTATGTAAGAGGTGCAGAGAAAGTCCTTGATGAATTCAAAAGAGAATTAAAAATTGAGGTTGGTGAAACTACTGCCGATGGAAAATTCTCCATTAGTTGTTTGCGTTGTGTTGGGGCATGTGGTTTAGCCCCGGTTGTTATGGTTGGAGACAAAACCTATGGACGTGTTGCTCCGGATGGCGTTAAAGATATTTTAAAAGAATACGAGGATTAGGAATAGCACACAGATGATGCGGATATGGCAGATTCTCACGGATAAAATCTGTGAGAATCACTATAATCTGCGTCATTCGTTTTTTCTATCGTTACTAAATATTTTCCTTCTAAATTCAGGCTTTTTACCAAAATTCAATAATAATCCAATCTCGACATCCGTAGCTTTAAGGTAATTAATTAACTGTAATTCATGTTCTTCTACTAATGAGTTAGCAGCTTTCAATTCAAGGATAATTTTATCTTCGACAATAATATCAGCATAATATTCACCAACTATATGTTTTTCGTAAAAGACCTTTATTGAGCGTTGTTTTTCTGCGTTTATCATATTCTTTCTGAGTTCAATTAATAAAGCATTTTCATATACTTTTTCAAGAAAACCAAAACCAAGGTGATTATATACATTGTAAAAACATTTTATAATTTTATTGGATAATTCTTTGTGGAGTAGGTTATTCATGGGTTTTAATAGATTGATAGAACACAGATGAAGCTAAATTAACGAATTTTTGCAGATAAGATTTAATGGTACTCAGATAATAACAGATTTTGTTAATTTTTCAGATAAAGCTCCGTGATTATCCGTTTAATTTGTGTTATTAGTGTGCTATTCTTTTAAATAAATTTGATATTAACAACCTTTAGTAATTTTTCTTCAACGAGTTGGGCGACACGTTTAACAACAGTTCTTCTTATTTCGAGTTCAACGGGTAAGTTTGGATCCTGGTGAGCTACATTTACACGGGTACCGATAACAATATCAAGCTCGTCGCTTTCTCGCATCATTTTAACTATCAAGTCGGCAGGGCCATATCCCAGATCAATGTTAGAGTGGTATTTTCTGAGAATTTCTTCGACCTTTGCCAGGGTCAGAATTCCTTCAGTAAGCAGGTCAATTCCTTTCATAAAACCAACAGGAGGAAGTTCGGTATCCATAAAATCGAATTTATCCTGGATTTCGAGATTTAATTCCCTTGAAAGGATATCAGCTGTTGTAGCCCCCATTACAATTTTCTTGCCCGGATAATTTTTCACGAAATCTGCAAGTTTCTTATCATCTTCTTTATGATACGGAGGGCCTGTGCAAAGCATCAGTTTACGGGCTTCCCTGAAATAAATACACCCAATGGAGGCATCGTCTTTTAGATGGTAATTATCATTTCTGTGGGCTATGTTGAGGATTTTACTCGAAATTTGTCGGGCACTTAAATCTTTTTTTAGTTTTAAACTATTCTCAATATATTTTGATACATCTTCAATCCCCCAACCGAAAGGGTATTTTTGTGAACCCAGTCCACTTTGTGTTATCCCATCACTGCAAAAGAAAATTCTATCTCCACGTCTTGGCCTGAAACTGCATACTTTAATTTCTTTGCCGGAATTTTTTTCACTGTTAAGTAAGATACAATTCCACTCGGGCGTAAATTCTTTATCTTCGCGAAAAATTAACGTTCTGGGATTATCATACTCTAAAATCGTTGTATCTCCTTTTGTGAAGTTGATATCGATTACCGTGAATGTAGAATAGCTTATTTTGCGTTCGCTACATTCAGGTAAGGTATTCATTATAGTTTCTGCCGTTTTTTCGGGGGCTTTATGTTCCTCTGTAAACTTTAAAGCCATGGTGGCTGTGAGGGTTGCCAGGATGTTTGCTTTTACACCGTGCCCCATGCCATCGGAGAGTACAACAACAATTCTGTTTTCTTCTTTTACTTTTCCTGAGACATAAACATCTCCACAGATCCTTTCTTTATCGTGATTTTTCTGAAGGCAATCTACTTCTGCGTGATATCTGTCTGGCATAGAATAGCTTTGAAATTAAGAATGATAAGTTAATAAGTAACAAGTAATAAATCAAAACTCGTTGGGGCAAAGTAAGAATTTTAATTAATTAAAACTATTATTCTGTTGCATTTCAAGGTATTTCTGATAGAACCTGTCAATTAATTTTTGTTCTTCCTCTTTAGCTTTATCTTCACGGATTTTAAAATCAGCCCTTGATTCGTTTTTCTGTTTGGGCAGGAATAAATCTGATTTATTCATTTCCTCCAGAAGTTCAGGTTCAAAATAATAATTTACAAAGATACTTTTATCAATATTCCAAAGTCTAATGTTCCCGTCTTTTGAGGCTGTAGCGAAACTATTGCCATCTGGGCTAAAACGCACACAATTCACTGCTTGTAAAGGAACGTTAAAAGTGTATAAATTATTTGCATTTGCTATATCCCAAAGTTTTATTTCCCCATCAAATGAAGAGGAGAGGAGTAATTTGCCATTTGGGCTTATATCAATAGAAACAACGCCATTTTTATGCCCTGGGTATGTTTTTACAATCTCTCCATTTTCAACACTCCATAACCTGATAGTTTTATCTCGTGAAGCACTTACAAAGTATTTGGAGTTTGGAAGGAATTTAATTTCATAGATATTATCGGAGTGACCTTCGAAAGTTTTTATTAATTCCTGTGTTTTAAAATCCCATAATTTAATAGTCTTGTCAAGTGATCCGCTAACGATGTATTTATTATCGGGGCTAAAATTAACTGCTAACACACTTTTTTGGTGACCATCAACTTCAATACTTTTTTCTGTTTTGTGAAAATCCCAAATGTGGTATTGTCGGTCATAAGAGCCACTTACTAAAAAATTATCTTTTTTATCAATGTTGAGCGACCATAGAAATGTAGTATGGCCTGTTAATATTTTTTCTTCCACGCCTTCTTTACTCCATATACGGATGCTCCTATCCCCAGCTGAAAACAACCTGTCTCCCTGGTTGCTGTATACAACCGCCATAACGGGTTTAAAATGGCCTGTAAGGGATAAAGTATTTTCGCCAGTTTCTAAATTCCAAATTTTTACAAGGTTGTCTTCTCCTCCACTTGCAATAAATTTTCCGTCAGGACTAAAAGCAACGCAATTTGCACCTCCTTCATGTCCTTTTAATTCAAGGGAAACAAATTCATCGTGTTGAGCGTTTACGCTTAAACATATTGTAAGTAATAATAAGATAAGAAATCGCATAGTATATTATTTTATTATTGTCTCGGGATAATCGATTAATCCACTGGCATCAGTTAAAATAGCTTTAACTGATCCAACAAGGATTTTTGCTTCTATTAATACAGGAATTTTATTTCTGTCATCAGTTACCCAAACGAACATGTCCTCACCACCTTTAAAGATTGTACCTTCAACGAGCAGGGCAGAAAATTTCTGGCATTTAAATTTGCGTCCGTCTTTCAATTCTATTTCTTCTTTTCCCAGGTAACGAATATATAGATCGTGGACCTCATCGTCTATAATAGCTTTAACCGGAAATTTATCGTTAACATTATAGTTTGAGAAATCAATATTTCGCGTGTAGTAAATAAGTGTAACTAAATCGAAGGTGCAATCAGATAGTGGTAGTATCTGATCTTTATGAGGATCTTTTGAATTTTCTGTTGACATAAACAACAATTTGTTCTCATGATCAAAAGTATACCTGTTTTTTGTATAATGTCCACCTTCTTCTGTATTCTGGTCAAACCAAAGAGGTTTAAGTGTTTCCTTATCAAGGTAGGATTGAAAAGTATCATCTACTTTATAAATCCATTCGTGCTTTTTTAGTGTCTCCCCAAAACTGTATAAGTGGTAAACAGGTCTGTCTTTATATGTTTTCTCAGATACACGAAATTTAACTTTTCCTGCTTCAATCCAGATAAAATGCCAATTATAAATAACATCGTAGTTTACAACTTCACCATTTTGAAATGCAGTGTTTTTCTTAAAACATTGACTTTTAGCTGTGAAAACAACAAAAAATAAAATAATAATTACCGTTAACTTTCTTTTCAATTTATGACGTTTTTTTTCTATTCTAAATTAGAATGATTTTAATAAAACGAAAATATTGAAAAGAAGGTTCTTTTGAGAGAAAAAAATTAACAATATTTTTATTATTTCTTAAATTCTTAAGAAATTCCGGATGTTAGATTTAACTTAATTCTTTTTTGTTCATAATTTTATGCCTCAGTGTTACTATTGGTTCAAATGGAATTTCAATTGTTAATTTGTATATTCCACCATCATTTTTTGTGTGAAAATTTCCATTTAATTGTTTAATATTTCTTTTTATGAGCCTGATTTCGATTAATTCATTATCCAATGAGTTATTCCGATGTTCAGTATCATCTATCATTATTCCAAGGAGAGTATTGTCCTTATTCGTTTTTAAGATTTCTGTATATTCTAAACAAATCGTTCTTTTTTGATTTTTTGAAATACCTAAAGAGATAGAGCCATCATTGGCGTTATAAATTGCACTTGAGATGAGTCTTGAGAAAATAGAAATTATTTTATGTTTATTGGAATAAATCATTATTTTTTGAAGACACGGAGGCATATCACTAAGCTTTAGAATAATATTTTTTCTGGATATATATCTTCCATAGATCGAAGAAAGAGATAAAAATATATGGTATAGGGAAATGTGCGAAAATGTGTAATAATCCTCTGTTTTATCGTGTCTTAAAAACTCACTTAAGTTGTCAATATAATTTATTAACCGGTTTGAAGATTCTTCAATAATGGAAATATAATCGTTGTTTTCATTTATCTGGTTTTTTGAAACCAATAAATTTGAAAAACCAATTATTGCATTTAGTGGGGTCCGTATTTCATGTGAAAGGTTATTTAAGACCTCTTTTTTTAGAAGACTAAATTCTCTATTTTCAAGACGGCTAATTTCAGATGATAATATTCTGTTCTCTTTTTTTAATTTGTAGTAATTCAGTGAATTGTCAAGGGCTTGCCTTATCTCGTTATGCAGATAAGGAGATTTTAGAATTGTTATATGGTGGTTCTTGTAATTGTAGAATGAGCGTTCACGTTCAATTTTTTTTAAAATAATGACAGGCAGGTCTATTAAATTTTTATCTATTTTTTCTTCAATTAGGTAAAAGAAATTTTCATTTACGATTATAATTTGGATGTTTTTTTCTTGTAATATTTTGTCTGTTTCTTCTGCTGAATATGACTTTAATAGTAAGTATTCTTTAAGACTAAGTGTTTTAGAATCTAATTCTTTTTCATTTGATATATATAAGATATTGTAACGTTCCATAGTCCTTATTTTAGGGATAAATAGTAATGTTTAGTATAAAGAAAGCCTTGCTGCAAATGAACCAGAAGGCTTTCTGATAATCTAATATTGGAGGCTAACTATATTCTTCATATCCTGTATCTGTATTATCCATTTTTAGAATTACTTTTTCTCTAACAGGTTCTTTTATCTTGATATTTTTATTATTTAAATATTCTCTTTTTAATGTCTTTTCTTGTTTTTCAAAATGATTTTGTCTTACCTTAAAAAAGCTGACTAAATCTTTTAATTTGTCTGTTTGTGATGACATTTCTTCTGCACTTGTAGCTAATTCTTCGCTTGATGCAGCTGTTTGTTGAGTTACACTATTTAACAATTGGATAGCGTTGTTTATCTGTTGGGCTCCATTTGTTTGTTCTGCGCTTGCCGCTGTTATTTCCTGTACTAGTTGTGTTGATCTTTCAATTTCGGGTAGTAACTCAACAAGTTTTTTTCCGGATTCTGTTGTTAGCCTAACGCCATTTTGTGCCAGTTCAACTATTTCTTCTGCTGCTTTTTTACTGTTTTCAGCGAGCTTTCTTACTTCTGCTGCAACTACAGCGAAGCCTTTCCCATGCTCTCCTGCACGGGCGGCTTCAACAGCTGCATTTAGTGCGAGTATATTTGTTTGAAAAGCAATATCATTGATAATATTAATTTTTTCGAATATTAAATTGTTCGCATTTATCGAATCCTCAGCGTGTTTGTTTACATCGTAAATACCTGTTCGGGCTTTTAAAGAGATTTGTTCTGTTTGATGGGCGTTTTCGTTATTCTGTTCAATATTTGACGTTATTTCTTCTACCGTTGTACTTACTTCTTCCACGGATGAAGCCTGTTCACTGGCACCCTGAGATAATTGTTGTGATGTACTGCTTATTTGTTGGCTGGCAGAGGCAATATTGTCTGTACTATAAATTATTGTACTTATAATTTCCCGTAATTTGTTATTCATCATATTTAAGGCTTGAACTAATTGCCCTGCTTCATCTTGCTGATCGATTTGGATATCCTGGGTTAAATCACCTTCAGATATTGTTCTTGCATATTTAAGCCCTATTGCCAAAGGTTTTGTGATAATTTTGGAAGTATATAATGCTACAACAATTGCAATAATACAAGCAAGAACAAGGGTTACTCCCAGTAATTTAAAAATTGTTGACCTGGTATTTTCTATATATGAAATAATTCCATCTTCGAGCATTGATGTTGTGGAAAGCGTTTGTCCTGCAAATTCTTTTATTTCCATTTGTTTTATCTGTTGTTCATCAACAGTAATTATAAATTCATTTAAAGCTGTTTTGTGTTCTTCTAATGATGATATTGCAGTTTCTATTGCAGTAACTGTTGTCTGGGATGCCATTAAAGGAGCGGATTTTTCTAAAATTGAAATTGTTTTGTTTAATGATTTAACTAGATTGTCTTTATCTAAATTTGAAGTGGAAAGAAGATATTTATTCATGTTTGAAATAACAGAAAGCATTGAATTGTTTGCATCATTAACCATGTAAAGCCTATCAATGGCAGATATATCGTCTCTGTTGGTTTTTATGTAAGTTTTAATAACATTAATAACCTCATCAATATTTTTTAGCGCATCTTGTGCAGTGGTTTCTCCTGTTTGACTTAATCCTGTTTTTCTTTTTTCGAGATTATAAAAGTCGATGTTTGATTGTTGATAATTTTTAACCAACAAAGTTAATTTATCAACCAGGTTTTTATTCTCGTTGGATTTAAGCATGCTCTTAATTAAATTTAAGTCTTCAGATACTACATCTACTTTTTTATTAATTAGATCGTAGTATTCATCTTCAGTGTATATTACATATCTTAAAGATGCTGCTTGGGCGTTACCTACCTCGTTAACAATTTTTGATGTAAGATTTGCAATTCTTATCTGGAGCATAATCTTAGAAAACCCATTAAAGGATATTATACCAAATAACACAATTACTGCTATTGTTAGTGAAAATCCTAAATGTAATTTTGTGCTGATTTTAAAGTCTTTGATTCTCATGTATGTTTAAATTTATATTGATAATTAGTTCATGTTTTGTAAGTGATGTTCTGAAGAATAAATGCAGGTTGTTTCCGAGTTCTAAAAGCTTTGTTTAATATTACCCTGATGCTGGAAAAAACGGGCTGTGCTGATGTTTTATAATAGGGAGCTTTCGATAAGCATGTTGAGCTATTAAGAATATATTTAACAAATAAATTATAGTCGGAATTCGGAATTCTGGAGGGAATAATTACTAACCCATACCATATATATATGCTATCAGTTATTTGCAAGGGATAGTATTTCCATAAGTTATCTTTAAAGAATCCCATAACATTTCAAAAATTATTGCCATTAACGTTTAAAACCCTTATGAAATCTGGGTTTTACATGTTTTTTATAACCAAATCTGATGCCTAATATTTTAATTGGCTGGAATATAAGGATATGTAGTACGAATACTTTTGTTTTTTAGGCCTATCCGTTGTTAGTATTTCGTCAGGTGTTGAAATATTGACACTTAACTGGTTTGATAAATTGGCCGAAAAATATGTTTTATACTAGAGATTACGAAACAATTTTTTTGTATGCAATTCCGAGTTTTTTCATTCTATGGTACAACGTTGTGCGATTTATTCCTAATATTTTTGCAGCTCCATCATCACCGCCTAATTTCCAGGAGGTCAACTCAAGGATTTTTAGAATATGATTTCGCTCAACCTCATCAAGTGTTAAGAAGTCTTGAGGGATAGAGAATTCTGTATTACTTGGGATAATATCTTTTATAGAAAGTTTTCCTCCTTTACTTATGATAATAGCTCTTTCAATAATGTTTTCTAATTCCCTGACATTTCCAGGCCAGGTATATTCAATTAATTTTGAGAGCGTTTCTTTTGATACAAAATCAATGTGTTTGTTATTTTTGTTACTCAGTTTTTGTACAAAGTGATTAACTAATTCCGGGATGTCTTTTTTTCTTTCGCGTAAAGGGGGGATGTTAATTGGAAATACACTTAACCTGTAATATAAATCTTTTCTAAATCTGTTTTCTTTAACTTCTAGGTTAAGATCTTTGTTTGTTGCAGAGATAATCCTGACATCTACTTTTTGTGTAAAATTTCCGCCAATCCGTTCAAATTCTTTTTCCTGCAACACTCTTAATAGTTTTGGTTGAAGGCTTAATGGTAGTTCTCCAACTTCATCAAGAAAAATTGTGCCCCCATTTGCTAATTCAAATTTCCCGATTTTTTTCTGTATAGCACCTGTAAAAGCTCCTTTTTCATGGCCAAACAATTCGCTTTCAATAAGGCCTTCTGGTATTGCGGCACAATTAATTTTTACATATGGGGCATCTTTTCGTTTACTCAAATCACAAATAACCTTTGCAATTAGTTCTTTTCCTGTTCCGGTTTCACCTGTTAGCAAAACAGCTGTTTCTGAACTTGCTACTTGTTCTGCCTGTGCGAGTACTTTTTTAAATTTTTCATCTTTACAAACTATATAATCTAAATTTCGATACTCCCCTAAAGTTTCTTTTAGATAACAATTCTCGTTTTCCAATTGTTTGCGGGCCATTATTTCATCAAAAAGTTTTTTGTTGGTTTTTATAAGAAGCCTGTTTGTTATTTTAAGTTCTTTTTCAATCTTTTTTTGTTCCGAAATATTATGTGAAACACAAAAGAGACCCTCTATTTTGTTTTTATTAAAAACAGGTGTTTTATTACTTAGAAAAACAGAATCAATGTCTTTTTCTGATAATAATTCTTCAAAGGTCATACTTTTTCCTGAAGAAGTAACCTGTTTTTCATTCTCCAGAATGTCTGTGATGGTATTGTTAGAAAGTATATAACGATCTTTTTGACCGATAATATTTTTTTTGTCTATATTAAAATATTTAGCAAAAGCATTGTTAACATATTGATATTCACCTTCTAAATTTTTATAATATAATAGTGCTTCAGTTTCATCAAAAAGGCTTAATAGTTCATTTATTTGCTTTTTGTTTCTGTCTGATGAAAGGATAAAAGAAACATCTTTAAAAATTGCATTTAAATTACTAGGTTTATTCTGGGCATCGCGTTCAGTTACAACAGCTGCAACATATAACCATATCCAATTTTTTTCAGGATGATTATATTGGAGCGTATGCTCAAATTTGTCAGTCTCCCCAGTCATAAACAGTGATATGTCATTTTCAAACGTTTTAATGTCTGAAGGATGAATCCTTTTTGTCCATGCTTTTCTGGGTTCTGAAGCAAGTTCATTTCTGGGAATACCAACAATATCATCCCAGTTATCTGATAAAGAAATGCTTTTTGTGAGGCTGATATATTGAAAATAGGCAAATTGATTTTTTTCTTTTAGCGTAGAAATTTTTTTTATTGAAAATTCTTTTTCTTGTGAAGAGGTTTTGTATAAATAGCTAAAAATATTTTTGCAAGTAAGTATTCCATAAAACTTTTCGTTTTCAAAAACAGGTAAAGTAGAATGCCCATTGGTTAATAAGCTTTCGATTGCAGCATGTAAAGAAGTATTTATGTCGATATGCTCTTTTTCAATTAAGCAATCGGCAATCAACTTGTAGGGGCGTGTAAAAACATCAATAGGGGTAAGAAGTCCGTAATAATCATTTTTTGAATCCACCACTACTGCATAATTATAGTTCAATAAAACTTCTTTAGCAGAATCAACAGAATCTGAGTAAAGTACGGTTGGGTAATTTTTTATTACAAAATTTTTTATTGTCATGATGGGTTAGTTTTTCTTGCTAATCAATCATTTGAAAGTTTAACTTTAAAATCAATTTTTATAATTTCTGATTCAGAAACGTAGGGCAATACGTGTTCTTCTAAGGTATCGATAATATTACGTTCTCCTATTCTTTTAATAATTTTTTTATTAACAAGTAATACCTCAACCAGGCTATTGTCAACGTTTATTTGTTCAAATTCGTTTGGAACTAGTAATTCAATTGATTTAATTAATCCGATTTTTCCAACGGAACCATTTTTTGTTACCAGTAAAATGTCTTCAAAAGGAGGGAGTTTTGTTTCTTCAAAAGATAATTTAACCTCGTACTTTTTTTCTTTATGATCTAACATTATTGCAAATCTTTAAAGTTGATTTTTTTGACTTTTATATATTGCGTAGTAGTAAGTAAAAAGAAAAGTGTGTTTAAGAAGGGACAAATGTATAGTCTTTTTCTTAACATTAAAGGTTATGAAGGGAAGAATATTTGTATTTTTTGTTGAATGATGATTTTTTATTGGTCTAAGAATAGTTTTTTGTGATGATTGAGCCTGATATAATGTTGATGAAGAAAGAGACGGGGGAAATAAATTTTTGGATCGTTTTTAACGGTTGTTTTATTCAGTAGGATATTTGTCGGCTGTTTGTATTAGGCTTAAAAATATTTCTTTGAAGATGATAAAAGGAAAAAGGTTGATAGCTTCAAGGAATTTGGACTATCAACCTTTTTTTTTAAGTTTATATATTTTTTATACATTAAACCTGATATGTAAAATATCTCCATCTCCAACTATATAGTTTTTTCCTTCGATGTGAAATTTACCTGCATCTTTACATGCTTGTTCGGAACCTAAATTAATAAAGTCATCATATTTCATAACTTCGGCACGAATAAACCCTCTTTCCAAATCGCTATGAATGGCCCCGGCTGCCTGTGGTGCAGACATACCTGTCTTAATAGTCCATGCGCGTATCTCTTTTGGCCCTACAGTAAAAAATGACTGGAGATTTAGCATTGCATAAGCAGAACGTATCAGGCGATTAACACCAGGTTCTATTAGCCCTGCATCTTCAAGGAAAACATTTCTGTCTTCTTCATCTTCCAGTTCTGTGATTTCTGCTTCCAGTTTTGCAGCTACTGTTACTATTTCAATATCCTGATCGCCCAAAGCTTCTTTTACCTTTGTTACATAATCATTTCCATCTACCGCTGAGTTGTCATCAACATTGCATACATACATAACAGGTTTGGCAGTTAAAAGAAAGATATCATCAATATATTTTTTATCTTCTTCCTTTACAGGGGCTGTTCGTGCATTTTGTAATGATTCTAAATGATCTTTATAGACAGTAAGAACTTCAATAGCACGTTTGGCATCCTTATCACCAGATTTGGCAATTTTTTCCATACGGGTTATCTTTTTTTCTACTGATTCCAAATCTTTAATTTGTAGTTCAAAATCAATGGTTTCAATATCTCGGACTGGATCAACAGAACCATCAATATGAGGAAGGTTATCATCATCAAAACAACGTAAAACATGAATCAGCGCATCCGTATTTCTAATGTCTGCTAAAAATTGGTTTCCAACACCTTGTCCTTCGCTTGATCCTTTTGTTAAACCCGGAATGTCAACAATCTCTACTGTTGCAGGAATTAATTTTTCGGTAGGCTCTTTCTTATCTAGTTCTTTTAATCTTGGATCAGGTACATTTACCACACCCATATTTGATTTATTTGAACTAAAAGCATAGTCAGAAGTTTCACCTTTCGTATTCGACATGCAGTTGAAGAGTGTTGTTTTACCAACATTTGCAATACCAATAATTCCACATTTAAGTGCCATATAATTCTAAATTTTGCGCAAATATACATGTAAATTAGAACTTAACGTAGAATTATCAATTTAAGCTCAATAAATAGAAGATGATTTAATCTATTAGAATTGTTTTAACCGTATCATTAAATTCCCTGATGCATTCATAATTTTTCTTCTCGATTAAAAAATCGGTACGCTTTCTACTGCCAAAATAAAATTTACTAACTGGAATTGTTGTTACAAAATAACCAGTTACATAAAAACTTTTTATAACCTGGTTAACACCCAAATAGATAGATGCTGTATTTAGGGATAGGTTGAATAGTCCTTCTCCAATTGCCCCCGCATAGATTTGGCCAAATCCGGGAATATATTTTAAAACCTCAGCAAGCTTCTCGTTTTTTAATTTCGGTAAATTTTTCTTTGTATATAAACCTTCAATTTTTTGTTGAGCTTCATTATTATCTGGACTAAGTGTATTAATATATTTTAATGCATAAAAATTTGCCTTTTCCCAATCTAATAATTCATTGTAGTTTAATGCACGTAATAAATATGCGCTCACAAATAAAGAAGTGTCTTGTATGTAAGTTTCAAGTTGAATTAATTGAGATTCACATTCATTAAAATTTTGATTTAGATAGTAACAAAATGCTAACTGGTATTGGTATTTATAATGTGTACTGTCATCTAATCCGAAATACGATACCTGAGAAAGAATGTTTAATGCTTCGGGGTATTTTTTTAAGTCGCGATATACAATTGCTTTTTTATACCTCGCTTCATTTGAGATTTTTGAATCTGTTGAATTAAGAATGATCCGTTCATATTCAACAATGGCATCCATGTGTTTATTTTCCTTAAGCAACTTGTCAGGATACTGAAAAATATCCTGTGCATTAGTAAAAAATGTTGCGCAAAGGAATATGAATGTTAACCAATATTTTTCTTTCATATGTTTTATAAAATTCTTCACGGTATACTTTTACACTTACAATGCTACCATATATATTACCAAGGTAAAAAACACTTAATAAGCTTCCGAATGTGATTGTTTTAAAATCGTTTATGCCATTTTTAAAATAATTTTCTGCTGTAATTGCACCTAAAATTGAAACAATTAAAAAAGCAGACATGCCTTCTCCAACTTTGCCGGCATACATCTTTCCTGTTCCGGGTACTACCGTCGAAAAAAGACCTGCTAACGCCATTGATTTTGGTTTGAAATCCAAAAGGTACTTGTAATATGAGTCTAATTCATTTTGTTCTTTCTGTATAGAGAAATGATTGTATGTAAATTTTTTAGATAATTCCGGATAAACATCATATTTTTTTTTCAAGAGTGATAGCCCGGCAGACTGCATAGCTTGATACTCAGAAAGTAAACTGCTTTTAGGCTTAAATAGGTCTAAAGTTTTATCTGCTTCTGAATATTGTTGAGTATATAAATAATTATAGATAGATGTAAATCTTGCTTTATTATAAGATGCAGATTTTTCTGATACTTTTAAAAGATAATTGTTGGATTTGGCGAATTCTTTCTGCTGATAATAAGCATATCCTAAGAGGAAATTCAGCGTATCGCTATTTCCTGGGTTACTGTCAAATTTTGTTAGGATTTTTTCAAGGTGATAAATAGCTTCTTTATTATTATTTGAATTTATCAGGTGGTTTGCCAGTTTTAATTCTTCATCAAAACTAAATTCCTGGCTGTATAATAAGTTTGGTAAAATACAAAAAAATAGGATCAGGATATTTTTCATTTTTCTTCGTGCAAATTGTACCGGTTAGGATTCTCGTGGACTTTTCCATCTGTTAGATCAATTGATACGGGATTAATTGTGGTCGCCGATATCCTGTCACAACGCATAAGCCTGTCTGATGAAGTAATGATCCCTTTTACAAATCCGTATTCTTGAAATAATGATTTACTATACTCTGAACAAGTTGGGTAGTATAAACAATCTGCAGAAATTTGTGGCGAGATCCACTTCTGATAACTATACATTAGAGAAGAAAAAGTAAGAGAAATAGGATTGTATCTCAATAACCAGTTTTTTTTTGAAGAAATTCCGAATGTTACATCACGGGTGTGATAAAAATGTTCATTATAAAAAGATTGTTCTTTAAGCAGATCTAATTCTTGTTTTGTTTGAGAATTTCCAGGCATATAAATTATAAAAATTAAAAGGATACCAAGTAATATTGTCTTTCTCATAGATTGATTATCGTCCAAAATTTTCATCGAAGGTAATTAATTTGGCATCGTTTGGAATATTAAAATCAAAATATTGACTTTGAGCAGAATAACCTGTTTTTATGTCCGTATACTTTTTCCTGCTTATAATAGAATCCCCATTTGGAATAAAGTCTATCTCGGTAATCATCTGCGGGATCATAGCATTTGTTGTATTAAGGTATTTAGAGTAATATGTTTTTTTTGTGATTTTTCCGTCTAAATTAAAATAGGCTGTATAAATGGGTAAAAAATCCTGATGGACCATTTCTACCTTTGAAATTGTTTTGTTAGCAAGATCCGGCGGGTTCCAGGTAGTAATAATATTTCTTTCTTCTGCCTTTGTATCTGATAATTCGAAACCAGCTTCCTTAAGTCCTAAATCATTTGTTTTATTTGATAAAAAATAATAAAGGGCATCATTTTGTGAAGAATAAACAGGGTTACGTTGAATCATTACCTGGTTGTTGTCGGGCAGGTAAATTTTTACTTCTCCTTTTGTGTTCGAGACAAAGAAATATTCCTGTGGATACGTATAATGAACAATCATTTTACCCTCGCTGTAGTTATAAAAAATATCTCCCTGAATCGAAATTTTTTTGCCGGAAATTAATTTCTCCGATTCCATGTGAGTCATAATTCTCCGGCCATCAGTAATAAAACTTAAGGATAATATGGCTGTTAAAAGAAATAGAAGGGGATGCTTAGTTTTTCTATTTATCATATCTCTAAACTTTTGCCCAAAAATAAAATGTAAATTTTATAAAAACCGGATTAATTCGTTTTTTTAAGAAGAAAAAGGAAAAACATCTATATAAGACGTTTGATTATTCTAAACCAGAATTTAAGAATTTAGCTGCTTTTTTAATTAGTTTCTTTTGTGTAATGGGCTTTTGGAGGTAATCATCGCAACCTGCTTCTTTGCATTTTGTTTTGTCGTCTTTCATTGCATATGCAGTTTGTGCTATAATAGGGATTTTAGCATTAAATTCTTTTACTTGTTTGGCAACCTCATATCCAAGAATATCTGGTAATCCAATATCAAGAAATATCAGGTCGAAATTATTTTCTTCTTTTAGTATGCGAATTGCTGAATAACCATCAATAGCAATTTTAATTGTAGCTTTTGTGATACTAAAATACTCTTCAATAAGGGCGGAACTCATGTCGTCGTCTTCTACCACAAGGATTTTTTTGTCAGGCCAATTATAATTTATTTCTTTTTCCTCTTTTTCTTCTTCGGCAAGAACACCAATAAATTTTGCAGGTAAATTAAAATAAAAAGTAGATCCTTCATCTTCTTTTGATACTACCCCAACATTGCCGTTCATAAGTTCAGCAAGTCCTTTGCATATAGCAAGTCCTAAGCCATTGCCGCCATAATTACGGGTAGCAGTTTCGTCATTTTGTCTGAAACGCTCAAATATTATTTCTTGCATTTCATCCGGTATTCCTATGCCTGTGTCTATTACATAAAAATGGAGAAGAGAGTCGTTCTTAAGGGTGCATCCATATTCAATTGTTCCAGATTCTGTGAATTTTATGGAGTTGTCAATAAAATTTGTTAAAATTTGTTTTATCCTGGTTTCATCGCCCGAAATAAAAAGATTCTTATCTATATCATCAATATTTAGTTTTAATGTTAATTCTTTTCTCTCTAAGATTTCTAATTTTTGTTTGTATATCACATGAATCTGCTCTAATAAAGAATAAACATTAAATTCTTTATAATATAATTTTAACTGATTTACTTCAAGTTTAGAAACATCAAGGATATCATTTATAATTCTTAGTAGATCTTTTCCGCGACTTTGTATTATTTTGGTGTATTTAAACCGAAGGTCTTCACTTAACCCGGGCTGTCCAAGGAGATTGGAAAAACCCATTATTCCATTTAAAGGAGTTCTTACTTCATGGCTCATGTTAGCCAGAAACGAAGATTTGAGACGATCTGCATTTTCTGCTTCTTCTTTTGCATGAATAAGATTTTGCTCCATCATTTTTTTCTCGGTATAATCTTCGAGTATACCATCATAGTAAATTATTTCACCTTCCTCATTTTTTACTGCATGGGCAGATTCTCTGAAATATATAATGGTGCCATCCTTTTTTACTCCCTTTGTTTCATATCCTTTAATAAATCCACCTTTGTTGATTTCAGAAGTAAATTGTATTCTTTCTTTAGGATTTAAGTATATTTCAGATGCATTTTTTTTGCTGAATTTTTCAAATGAGTCGTATCCAAATAATTTATACATCGTTGGATTAGCCAACAGAAATTTTCCTTCTATTGTAGTCCTGAATATTCCAATGGATGAGTTTTCATAGATCCCCCTGAATCTGTTTTCGCTTTCTTTAAGTGCATTGGCGGCAACTTTCTGCTCAGTAATATCGGAAACAACTATAAATAGGCCAATAATTTTTTGATTTGTGTCATATTGATAATTCCAATCTATCTGTGCATCAAGAAGCTTTTTTCTTTTCGATAATATTTTTTTTATTAAGCTGCCAGGTTCAGGAAATAAACTGATGATATCTTTTGTTTTGCTTAAATTTTTTAACTCAGGTATTATTTCTGAAATATGTTTTCCAACCAGTTCCCCGGGAGAATAACCGAGCATCTTTTCTAGTGGGGTATTGCAATAGAGTATATATCCTTTTAAATCTAATTCTTTTATCCCATAGGGAATTGTCTCAACAAGATGTTTGTATTTGTTCCTGCTGTATTGCAATGCGAGTTCGGCAGATTTTCTATCGCTTACATCTTCAATATAGCCCTCATAGAAAAAACTATTAGTAGTTGTTACTTTTCTAACGTGAATGTATCCAATAAATATAGCCCCGCTCTTTTTTTTTAATTGCATTTCTACAATTGCAGCACTTTCCGGATTGTTATCTAAAATTTTAACAAGCTGTTCTCTGTCTTTAGGCTTGGCATATAATTGTTTAGGAATGTTGTCTACTTCCTTTATCATGTCGGCAGCAGATCGGTAACCGAATAGTTTTGCAAACGATTCATTTATTTCAATAATTCCTCCTTCTGGGGTGGATTGGTATATTCCAAGACTGGATTGTTCAAACATTCGTTTAAATCTTCCCTCATTTATAATAAGTTGGTTTCTTGTTTCATTGTTTTTTTGAATTTCTGAGGAGAAGAAAAGACCTTCATTTTGATTTATTTCAGAGAAATTGGCCTTTATAATATTCGTTATTTTTAATAAATAGCAATTGTTGTCTTGCAGTTTTTTAATGTTAATGTGGAAATATGAATCATCTATGAGTATCCGGTTATCAACCAGTTTATTATTTTTTAAAAGAGGTTTGCATTTGTTTACGATTTCTTCCAGGTTGTTTACCTGGTTGGCGGATTTGTTTGAGAATACTATATCTCCATTAACTGTAATTATTAGGATAGGGATTTCGAAAGAATTCAAAGATTCTTTAAATAGGCTATCGGTTATTTGATTTTTAGAAATCATTCTTAGCATTGATGCATTAAGATTAAATTACTCATTATTTCTAAGAATACAAAATAATAATTCCAGATAATAATATATTGAACGTTAGTTTTCTGTAGTCAAAGAATATTAATAAAAACAATGTTTAAAATATACTGAAACAGGTTATATAATTTTACATTTTTTACCTTTGACACCTTACAATTTTATAAAATGGAAAACGAAAGAAAATTTGAAACATTAGCGATACGAAATCAATTAAAAAGAAGTGGGAATAACGAGCATACAACTCCTATATATGCTACATCCAGCTTTGTCTTTAATGATTCTGAAGCAGCAAGGGCTGCTTTTGCTGCTGAGTCTGAAGATTACATATATACGCGGTTATCAAATCCCAATAATGATGAATTTATAAAAAAGATGTGTTTGCTCGAAAGTGCAGAAAGTGGTTGTGCTTTTGCATCGGGGATGTCTGCTGTGTTTGCAAGTATGGCACCATTTTTAAGGGCAGGGGATCATGTTCTTGCAAATAGTAACCTTTTTGCTTCGACGTATTCCATTTTAACAAAAATATTTCCACAATGGGCAATCAGCCATTCTTTTTTTAGAGCCGATGAGGTGAATGAACTCGAGGAATTAATAATGCCAAACACAAAGATTATTTATATCGAGACACCTTCAAACCCAATGATTGATATTATTGATATTGAAAAAGTAGCCAAAATTGCCAAAGATAACCAGGTTCTTTTAATAGTTGATAATTGTTTTGCTACTCCATACATACAAAATCCTATAGTACATGGTGCAGATATTGTTTGTCATTCAGCCACTAAATTTATTGATGGGCAGGGTAGAGTGCTTGGTGGGGCTGTATTAGGCAAAAAATCATTAATTGATGAGGTTGCTAATTTTTCAGGTGCTACGGGTCCGACTTTATCCCCTTTTAATAGCTGGATACTTTCTAAAAGCCTTGAAACTTTAGCTGTTAGGATGGATAGGCACTCTGAGAATGCATTTAAGGTTGCGTCGTTTTTAGAAAGCCATGAGAAAGTTAATATCGTTAAGTATCCATTTCTTCCAAATTTTGAACAATTTGAATTGGCAAGGAAACAAATGCGCCTTGGAGGGGCATTACTTTCTTTTGAAGTGAAGGGTGGAGTGGAAGCCGCTAAAAAATTTATTGATAACCTAGAGCTTCTTTCAATAACTTCTAATCTGGGAGATACACGGACAACAGTAACGCATCCTGCAACAACAACACATTCAAAGCTTACACAGGAAGAAAGGGAGGAATCTGGTATTACCGATGGTTTTATACGAATGTCTATCGGATTAGAACACCTCGATGATATTATTAAAGATATTGATAAGGCATTGGCTGTAAGTTAAGGATTGTTACTTCACCAAACTCCTCTTCTATTCTTACTTAAATAGATACGTTAAAATCTTGTTAAAAGAACAACCAAAATCTATCCTTGATTGTTTATGGGATAAATTTGCAATAATTATTGATTATTAGATATATGAGACTTTTTTATCTGTTAAGATATATTGCAAATTTATTTTTTGAGAGAGGATAAATTTTTACTTGTTGTTCTATGGTGAAAGCCTTTCTCATACATTATGAGAGGGGCTTTTTTTTATTAAGTCATTACAAATGGAAGCAGTAATTGCAAGGAGTCAAATTATAAGGAAGTTGGATAATATTTCTGATTTAATCAGCAATACCCCACTTATTCGGATTGAAAATCTGGAAACAAATGAGGAGGTGAAGATTTACGCAAAAGCGGAGTGGTTACAATTTGGAGGGACGACAAAAATAAGAGCTGCTTATAGTATAATCAGGCACGCTGTTTTAAGCGGGGAACTCGATGAGAATCGATGTTTAATTGATGCATCAACAGGAAAAATGGCAATTGCTTATGCAACTGTTGCTGCAAGAATGAATATACCGGTAAAACTGTATCTGCCTGATTTAACTGATAAGGTAGAATTAAATATTATTAGTGGGTTAGGTGCTGAAATTCGGTTAACAAAAGGAGTTAATGATCTTGAAAGCTTAAGGCATTTTGTTCTTAAGGATTATAATAAGAATCGGGATAAATATTTTTTTGCTAATCACTTGTTAAATGAGAATTATTGGAAAGCTCATTATTATACTACGGCAGAAGAAATTATTGAGCAAACAAATGGAGAGGTCACACATTTTGTTTCAGGGATAGGGGATTTAGGTGCATTTACCGGAGTAGCTAAAAGATTAAAAAATTATAACAAACGACTTCAGGTTGTTTCTTTGTACCCTGATAATTCAGAAAAGAGTAGTGAAAATTGGAAATTATTTGAATCTTTTAAAAACATTCCTTTTTTAGATAACCAATTTATAGATTATGAACTCCCTGTCTCTTTTACTGAGTCTCAAAAATTAAGTAAAGAAATAGCAAAAAAAGAAGGATTAATTTTATCTGCGGTAGCTGCTTCCAATATTCTTGGAGCATTAAAAGTTGCAGGAGAGATAAATATTGGAACTATTGTAACTATTTTACCAGATAGCTTATATTAATTTGGTATAATAAAAAAAGCTGTCTTTTCTAATAAGACAGCTCCTTTTTTAGTTTTTAGATTTGATATTATCAAAGTCTGTATGATAATCCTATTGTAAAATAATGAGGTGCGCCAACAGCAAATTCGAAATTAGCACCAATATTTTCTGTTATAAATCCTCTCATTCCAAAAAGAATTAGTTGTGGCGCAAAATTTGAATTGGCAGAAATTATATCCTCTTCATTATAATCTTGATCATCTATTGTTGTTTTAAATGACCAATTTGTCCAACCTAACCTCACGCCAGAATATAAGTCTAGCCTGCCAGAATTAGCATAATGGAACAATGGGCGTATAGCAAAATTTAAACGATTAGCAGTTGTTTCTTCATCGATATTTGTGCCGTTATAGTCTGTGTATCTAGTACCTAATTTCTGATACGAAACAGCAACACCCACTGAAATCCATTTTTCAACACCATAATCTACTGTTCCCTGAAATGCAGGAAGCGAAAAATTTTCAATACTGCCACCAGATGTTGATGCAGAAGCGTCAATTATATTACCTATAAGGCTGAAACCGGTGTTTAATCCCAACGTAATTTTGTGATCTTCATTTTGTGCATATACACCTGTTGCTAAAGCAAAAAGAAAAATAAGTGCAGATAACTTTCTCATAATAATTAAATTTAACTTATAACAAATTGTTTAAAAATTGAATAGGGTATACGCGGCGTTAATATATAGGTTACGATATCTTACCATGTGCCATACCTGTAAAAAGTTATAGATTGTTGCCCTACAATCTAATTGCAAGTACTTTAGTTTATATGGGGATTAAAAAAAACGAGACTTTATACATTCTGGTTGAGTCTCGTTTTTTATATATTTAGTTATTATTCTTTTTTCTCAGCAATTATTAATCCTAACTCATCTAATTGTTCGTCAGCAATGGTTGCAGGAGAGTCAATCATAACATCCCGGCCAGAATTGTTTTTAGGGAAAGCAATTACATCCCTGATACTATCTTCTCCGGCAAATAAAGAAACCAACCTGTCGAAACCAAAAGCAATACCACCATGAGGAGGGGCACCAAAACGAAATGCGTTCATTAAGAAACCAAATTGTTTTTTAGCTTCTTCATCTGAGAATCCTAGAACTTTAAACATTTGTTTTTGGATTCCTTCGTTATGTATCCTTATAGAACCACCTCCTATCTCAACGCCATTAATTACCAGGTCATAAGCATTTGCCCGTACTTTTCCAGGAGCTGTTGTTAAAAGCTCAAAATCTTCTTTATGAGGAGAGGTAAAAGGATGGTGCATAGCATAGAAACGCTGGGTATCTTCGTCCCATTCTAAAAGAGGAAAATCAACTACCCAAAGCGGAACAAATTTGTTTTTGTCGCGGAAGCCAAGACGAGAACCCATCTCAAGACGTAACTCACAAAGTGCTTTTTGTGTAGATGATTTATCGCCTGCCAATACAAGAATTAAATCTCCTTTGTTGGCATTGGTTTTCTCTGCCCATAAAGTTAAATCCTCTGCAGAATAAAATTTATCTACTGATGATTTAAACGTTCCGTCTTCGTTTACTTTAACATAGATTAGTCCTTTAGCACCTATTTGTGGCTTTTGTACAAATTTGGTCAGTTCATCAAGTTGTTTACGGGTATATTCTGCACACCCGGGAGCAACAATTGCCCCTACATATTCTGCATTTTCGAGTACTATAAAATCTTTGCCTTTAACCAGTTCGTTTATTTCTGTAAACTCCATTCCAAATCGAAGATCGGGTTTGTCGCTTCCGTATTTTTCAATGGCTTCACTATATGGCATTTTAATGAATGGTTCTGTTATCTCTAAACCTCTTACTTGTTTAAATAAGTGCTTTGCTAATCCTTCAAAAGTATCAAGAATATCATCGCGCTCAACAAAGCTCATTTCACAGTCAATCTGTGAAAATTCTGGTTGACGGTCTGCACGTAAATCTTCATCCCTGAAACATTTTACTATTTGGAAATACTTGTCGTACCCACCAACCATTAGTAATTGTTTAAATGTTTGTGGAGATTGTGGCAAAGCATAAAATTCTCCCTGGTTCATTCTTGATGGTACCACAAAATCTCTTGCCCCTTCAGGTGTTGATTTTATTAACACAGGAGTCTCAACCTCTAAAAAGTTTTGTGAATTAAGATAATTCCTAACCTCAAAACCCATACGGTGACGTAACTCTAAATTTCTTTTTAAAGGAGGGCGTCTTAGATCAAGGTATCGGTATTTCATACGTAATTCATCACCGCCATCACTTTCTTCTTCAATAGTAAAAGGAGGGGTTTCTGATGCATTTAATATTTCAATTGACTTAACAATAATTTCAATATCTCCGGTAGGAATTTTTGGGTTTTTGTTTGAACGTTCCTGTACGCTACCTTCAACCTTAACTACAAATTCTCTACCCATTTTTCTTGCTTTCTCGCAAAGGGCAGCATCTGTTTCCATATTAAAAACCAGCTGAGTAATCCCATATCTATCTCGTAAATCAATAAATGTCATACCCCCAAGATCTCTTGAGCGTTGTATCCAGCCACTTAATGTGACCGCTTGATTGACATAAGAAAGATTTAATTCACCACAGGTATGCGTCCTATACATTTTCAATTGTTTTATAATTTTGTACGAAAATATAAACTATTTTATAACTAGATTCTGATTTTTTATTTCTTTACCTCTGAAAAATAAATAAAAATGGAGTATCCTGTATTCTCAGACGAATATTTTATGAATATTGCTCTTTATGAAGCAAGAAAAGCATATGAAGAAGAAGAAGTTCCGGTTGGGGCATTGATAGTTTGGAATAATCAAATAATTACGCGGGCACATAACTTAACAGAAACGCTTAATGATGTTACAGCCCATGCCGAGATGCAGGCTTTTACTGCTGCTGCAAATGCGCTGGGAGGGAAGTACCTGGATGAGTGTACACTTTATGTAACCCTTGAGCCTTGTGTTATGTGTGCCGGGGCTGCCTATTGGACCCAGGTTGGGAAAATTGTATTCGGTGCATTTGATAATAAACGTGGATTTTCGTTGGTCCAACCCCGCTTAACTCACCCAAAGACAAAAGTAGTTCCGGGAGTTTTGAAAGATGAATGCGGTAAAATATTAAAAGAATTCTTTGAGAGGAAAAGATAAACTACACACAAATGACGCAGATCTTATTTGTGATTATCTGCAAGAGTCTGTGTCATCTGTGCTTTATTACAAATCCGACTTTCTTTAAATCTTCCCAAAAAGAAGGATATGATTTTACAACAACATCCGGATCGTTAATAACAATATTTTGATGTTTCATAGCTATTGGAGCAAAAGCCATTGCCATTCGGTGATCATCGTATGTGTCGATTTCTATTTTGGAGGATTGAACAGATTTTTTTTCTCCATTCCATTCTATTACTCCAGGGGCGGTTTCGATTATTGTTATTCCAAATTTACTGAGTTCAATTTGTAAGGCATGAATCCTGTCGGTCTCTTTTATTCTTAGGGTTTCTGCACCTGATATCTTAAAAGGAATCCCCAGAAATGCACAGGAAACAACAACAGTTTGAACCAAATCAGGACATTGATTGAAATCAAATTCAAAAAAATCAACAGAATTATCTGTCTTGGAAATTTTTATTGTATTATTCTGAAATGTTGTAGACACTCCTAACTGCTTATAAATTTCCACAACAACAGAATCTCCTTGTAAACTATTTTTTGATAAGCCTTCAATCTCTATTTCTGCTTTCTCAGAAAAAGCAACCATCTCGAACCAATATGATGCCCCACTCCAATCTCCTTCTACAAAATAGTTGCCGCCCTCATAATTTTGTTTTGGGATAGAAATTTCCAGCTCTTTTTTTGATGATTTTACCCCAAAATGTTCCAATAGGCGCAGGGTAAGATTAACATAAGCTTCAGAAACAAGCTTGTTTTTTATTTTCAATGTTAATCCGTTCTTTAGAATAGGGGCGATTAATAAAAGTGCAGTTATGTATTGGCTGCTAACACTTCCGTCTATTTCAACCTCTGACGTTTTTATTTCTGCAGGAGAAATTTTCAGGGGAGGAAAACCTTCTTTTTCAATGTATTCGATTGATGCACCTAATTTTTTTAGCGAATCAACTAAAACACCTATTGGTCGGTTTTTCATTCTTTCGGAACCAGTTAAAATTCTTTCCTGCTTTTGTGTTGATAAATATGCAGTTAGAAAGCGCATTGATGTTCCGGCATGCCCGATATCAATTATTTTTTCTGAGCTTTTTAATGCTCTTAATAAAACCTCAGTGTCTTTGCTTGTAGAAATATTTTCAATAATAATTTCTTCGTTACATAATGATTGAATAATCAGCAGCCTGTTTGTCATACTTTTTGAAGAAGGTAAAACTATTCTTCCATATAAATCCGATTCGTTCTTTTGTAATTGATATGCCATATTATTGCTGAATATTTGGGCAAAAATATGTTTTTTTTCTTAACTAATTTAGTTCGCTTATGACAGTTTGCAGGGCTATATTAAATAACCCTGTTAATAGAGAAAGTCTTATAAAAGACACTTTACCTTATTCTTAGGGCGTTAAAATCTAAATAATTTAATAAATTTGCGACCCAATTTGAATAGATTGATATGAAGGAGATTATTCAAGAAGTAGACAGTGCAATTTTAGAAAAGGAACTTACACACGATAAGTTCCTAAGAAAAACCAATTATGGAGATAATGAATTGTACATCGTTACTCATCATGATTCTCCCAATGTGATGCGCGAAATTGGCAGGCTTAGGGAATTAACTTTCCGTTCTGCTGGCGGTGGAACGGGTAAAGACTGTGATATTGATGCATACGATACAATGCCAAATCCTTATAAGCAATTACTTGTTTGGGATCCCAGTGTGAAATGTATTTTAGGAGGATATCGTTTTTTTAACTGTGCAGAAGCTGAGTTGGAAGACGATGGTTCTTATAAGATTGCAACAAGCAAACTTTTTAAGTTCTCTGAAAAATTTAATGAGGAGTTTATGCCCAAGATCGTTGAGTTAGGTAGATCGTTTGTAATTCCAACTCATCAATCTTCAAAAGGAGCTTCCCGGTTGTATACATTAGATAATTTATGGGATGGGCTTGGCGCTATTTGGGTTAATAATCCAAATTCTGATTATTTTTTTGGGAAAGTAACCATGTATACTTCATACAATAAGAAAGCAAGAAACTTACTGCTTTATTTTCTAAAGAAATATTTTGCAGATAAAGATAACCTCCTTACAGCATACGATCCTTTAGATTTAGAATTTGATATTCAGGAGCTTGAAGAAACTTTTGCAGGAAGTAATTATGATGATGATTATAAGATTCTTTCACAGCAGGTTAGGGCTATTGGTGAAAATATTCCTCCTTTGATTAATTCGTACATGAGCCTTTCTCAAACAATGAAAGTTTTTGATACGGTAATAAACCGGGGCTTTGGGGAAGTAGAAGAAACCGCTATTATTGTTGCCTTAAATGATATGTATGAGGCAAAAACTGAACGTCATGTGAAAAGTTTCAATCAGGCTGAACAAGGCTACACTTTTAAATGAATAATTAATAATGTGTAATTAGTAATAAAAATAGCAGAATTACTAATCATTAATAATTACACATTAATCATTGCCCATTGTGTTAATAGGCTCTTTCGTTTTTTTCTTCTATAAAATTGATAAATGCTTTGTTTACAACCTTATTTCCTCCAGGAGTAGGATAGTCCCCGGTAAAATACCAGTCGCCTTTATGATTCGGACAAGCTACATGGAGATTCTCTATGCTTTGATAAACAACCATAACTTCAGCTTTTATTTTAGATGTTTTAAGCATATCAGCAATTTTGGCTGAAATTTCTTTAGCTGTAAATGGTTTGTAGATATCTTTTACATAGTTTTTAATCTCCTCTTTTGGCAAATTTTCCTGGGCTTTCGATCTTTTGTATACTTCGTTAATGACATGCTCCTTGCCATTTTCTTTTAAAAGCTCAATTGCAGCCCTAAAAGCAATAAAGTCACCTAATTTGGCCATGTCAATCCCATAACAGTCAGGATAACGAATTTGGGGAGAAGACGAAACGATAACAATCTTTTTAGGATCCAAACGATCCAAAATTCGAATGATACTTTTCTTTAATGTAGTACCACGAACTATTGAGTCATCAATAATTACAAGATTGTCTTCATTTCTTTGAATAGTTCCGTATGTTACGTCATATACGTGCGCAACTAAATCATCCCTGTCTTTGTCTTCAGTGATAAATGTTCGTAGTTTAATATCCTTAATAGCAACTTTTTCTATTCTTGGTTTGATGTTTACGATATAATCCAGTTGTTCTTCTGTAATATTTTTGCCTAGTTCAAGAATTTTTCTTTTTTCCTGTTCTACCATATATTTCTCAATACCGCGCACCATGCCATAATATGCACTCTCTGCTGTATTGGGGATGTATGAGAAAACAGTATGTTCAAAATCTTCATCAACAGCATCAACAATATCCTGTGTTAGTAACTCCCCGAGTTTTTTTCGTTCCTGGTAAATGTCTTTGTCACTTCCCCTGGAAAAATAAATACGTTCAAACGAACAAGGTCGTTTTTCTCCTTTTGGTCGTATTTCTTCAACATCTACTTCGCCATTATTTTTAATTATAATGGCTTCGCCGTTTTCTAATTCTTTAATTTCTTTGTATGTAACATTCATTACGGTTTGTATAACCGGTCGCTCAGAAGCTACAACAACAAACTCGTCATCTTTGTAATAGAAAGCAGGGCGTATTCCCCATGGATCGCGCATTACAAAAGCATCTCCATGGCCAAGCATTCCAGCAATAACATATCCACCGTCCCATTTTTTGCTGGCTTCCTGTAGTATGTTTTTTACATTTATGTGTTGGGCTATTTTCTTAGAAATATCCCTGTTGGAATATCCTTCTTTTTTAAATTGATCAAATACCCTTTGATTTTCTGTATCAAGGAAATGCCCAACATTTTCGAGCATGGTTACTGTATCTGAATAATCTTTTGGATGTTGCCCTAAATCAACAAGGATATTGAAAATTTCATCAACATTGGTAAGGTTAAAATTACCAGCCAATACAAGGTTTCTTGTTCGCCAGTTGTTTTGACGCATTACTGGATGAACATAGTCTATGTTGTTTTTGCCATAAGTGCCATACCTTAAATGTCCGAGATAAACTTCAGCTGCAAAAGGAAGGTTCTTTTTTGCCCAGCTAACATCTTTTAGAAGTTCCGGGTCATTTTTTTCAACCTTTTTGTAATTGCCATATATTTTTTTGAATACCTGGTTGATTGCCCTGGCATCAGCAGATCTTTGCCGGCTTATATACTTGGTGCCTGGTGGAACGTCTAATTTAACACTTACAACACCTGCACCATCTTGGCCCCTGTTGTGCTGTTTTTCCATTAATAGATAAAGCTTTTGTAAGCCTACCATCCAGGTCCCGTATTTTATCTGATAGTATTCTAAAGGTTTGAGTAATCTTACGAGGGCTATCCCACACTCATGCTGAATCAAATCTGTCATCTACCTAATTATTAACCTTTATTGTATAAGTTTTATATAATCGTTATCCTTTTCAATTTCTCCGGAAAATACACGATCAAAAGCGTTTGGAAAAACTTCTTTTATTTCCTTGAGTGCTTTTTTTGCATCATTTCTTCGATAGAAATCTCCTACAAAAATTTGAAAATCCGGGGCATTATATGTTATATGAATTTCGTAGTTTGGAAATTCTTTTACAAATCGGGTCCTTGCTTTTTCCTGATTCTCCCTGTTGCCAGTGAAAATCCAGATTCTGTAAATGTCTGCGCCTTTTTTGTTGCGTACAAAGTAAATATGATCATTTGTTGCCTGAAAAAGTTCCTGGCTTTGGTTGATTTTTATTTCTCCGCCAGATTCTGATTTTTTTTCGATATCTGAGAAAAAATCGCTATTACCCTGTGCAAAAATGCTGGTAATAGATACAGCAAAAACGCTAAGGAATATTATTTTCTTTATCATTTTATACAAACGCTTGAAGTTGCAAAAGTAGCATTTTCATCGTCATAAATTAACATTGTTTAGAATGTTTTCTTCTTTTACTTTAATTCTCTTTTTCATTAACAATGCCGATGCTTTTACTTCCCCTTCTAAATCTAATCTTGGGAGATCTTTTTCTTTTGATAATTTATATATTGTTGTAGCTCCTAAAATAATATTCTTTATTTCAAGATTTAAGTCAATATCGTATGTTGCTTTTGTATTTGCCGGGATAATAATTTTTGAATCACTTTTTAAAACGCCCAGATATTTTCCGTCAATTCGTGCATCAAGGGTAATGTCGTTAATTTTAACTTTAAAGGTGTTTGTATTTGTAATTGGAATTGAAATTGTGAGTTTGAGGTTGTTGCCTTCCACTCCTTCAATGGATATATTTTCAGGCTCACCTATGTTCATATTATCCCCAATGTTACACGAGGAAAGTAATATAAGCAAGACAAAAAATAGATGTTTATTCATTTATCTTTTCAATTGAGGGAACGAAGTTAATGTTTCTTTAAAAAATAAAAAATCCGGATGAATTTGTTCGTCCGGATTTAATATTGTTTCTGTATTATTTAGAAATGAATTCGGTAGAGCATCATTGGCATGAACGCTTGCTGATAGGTTTTAACAGGTTTCATGGTGTTGAAATCAAATTCTTCCATAAATAAGTTTTTGTGATTGGTTAGGTTTTGTAAATCTAATGCCCATTCCTGACTAAATTTTTTACTGTTCATTCTAAACCCAACCCTGAAATCAAAACGGAAATAGTCTTGTTGTTTTGTGTATGCATTTCCCCAGTCAAGAACTAAAGAGTGTTCATTGATAGTTTCTTCAATATCTACCGGGGTATAGCGTTTCCCTCCAGCCCAAACTGTTTTAATGTCAATGGTTAGAAAGTTTTTGTCTTTTATTTTTATCTCATAGCCGCCTAGTGCATTAACAACAAAATTCCCATTGTAAGCGGTATTTCTTTCTACTCCGTCGTATCCTTTGTATTTTGAATCGAATAAAGAGGTTGTAATTAGGAAATAATAGCCATCGCTTAAAAATTTTTCTAAAGTAAGTTCTAAACCATAATTATATCCTGTTCCTTTATTAATTAAACTGTCAATAAGTGGGATAGCGAAAAAATCTCCAGAGTTCAATAATGAATATTGTTGTTCTTCTGCGCTTATTGGGACTTTTGTGATATTTTGATAATATGCTTCACCTTTAAATCTTAAATTTTTTGTAATCAGGTTATTGTATCCTAACACAAAATGAAGGCTTTGAGTGAATTTTAAATCTTTATTTGTTTGTATGTATTCGCCTGTTTCTTCAATCTTTGTTTGGTAAAAGTACGTCATCCGGGGTTGCATCTGGCTGTGTTGCCCGATTCCTATATTGATGGATTGTGTTTTTGCAACATCCCATTGAAATCCTAAGCGGGGTTCAAAAATATTTTGACCATTAAGAGGGAAATAGATGTAGTTTATGCCCGAATATAGCGAAATGGTATTAGAGAATTTATGTTTTAATTCTGTATATGATTTTATAAGGCCAAGACTTCCGGTGGTATTCAACCTGATATCAAAAGCTTGTTTCTCGTAATTGTTAATACTATCTACATAGTCACCACCATAATAATCATATTGAAAGCCAATGCTAAAAGTGTTTTTATCATTAATTCTGGATTTGTATTGTGTGTTAAATGAATATTTTAGTTCTGTGTAATCGCTTCTTACATAGGGGTTCCTGTTGTTGGAATCATTGTTCCTGATCGAATCTAATTTGGTGTTGCTGTTTGAACCTTGTACTGATAAAGAGGTTTTTATCCTGCTATTCTCATTAACAAAATAGGTGTTACTTATTCCAACAACACCAAGTGAAGCTTCAAAATCAATGATTGTTTCGGATGAGTTATAAGAGTTACTTGTTTCTCCTTCTTTGTTTTCTAAATGAATAAAACTTTTTCCTCCAATGCCAAAAACGTTAAACCTACCTAACTTTTTAGTTGGAATATCTAACTTAAAAGTAATGTCCTGATATTCAGGTATGGCGGAACCGGTTCCCAGGTCAAACCCTAATGCGTCTATTAATCCAAGAGTCGAATACCTATAGTTTACCAGGTAAGATGCTCCCGATTGTTTTGAGATGGGGCCTTCAGCACCGAGTTCAAAACCATTAAATCCTACTTGCCCTACATATTCATTTTTGTCTTTGTTCCCAGAACGCATTTTAAGATCAAAAGCCCCTGCTGTTGCATTACTAAATTCGGCAGGGAAGGCGCCGGTATAGAAATCAGAATTAGTGAGTAGGTTATTATTAAGTATACTTACAGGTCCCCCGGTAGTTCCCAGTGCCCCGAAATGGTTTGGATTAGGGATTTCAATGCCGTCAAGTCTCCACAGAAGTCCCATGGGCGAATTCCCGCGAATAATAATGTCGTTTCGTGAGTCGTTTTGTGTCATTACTCCAGCATAATTTGCTACCATCCTTGCCGGATCCCCGAGACTTCCTGCAAAACGCTCTGTCTCCTCTACAGAAAACGAACGTGCACTTACTAAAGCCATATCGTTTATTGCTTTGTCTTTTCGGGCATGGGCTTTTATAACTACTTCTTCAACCTCAGTAATTTTATCCTCAAGCTCAACACTAATAAATGTTTCTTTGCCTGAGGTAACCATTAGGTTGTTAATTATTGCATCTTCATATCCAAGGTATGAAACTTTTATCCCTTGTCTGCCAAGGTTTATATTTTCAATCTTGAAAAAGCCGTTCACATCAGTTGTTGTGCCTACTATTGGATTAGAATTTATTATTATTATTGTTGCCCCTATTAAAGGTATACCAAGTTCTTTGTCTTTAACTTGTCCTTTTATATTTTGAGATAGTTGTTCCTGCGCAAAGGATAAAAGGCAAAAACTACCAATCAAAAGTATTCCTGCAATTTTTTTCATGAGCTTTAAATTAAAATTTTAATCGAAAGTAGAACCGTAATTTTATGTTTTCAATTAAATATCGATGAACGAAAGAAATTGCCGGTTAACTTAAAATTATAACGAGGTGAATTAATTTCTCTTTTTTTTAATTCTATTAACTTTAATGTTGAAAACAGTCCTCAATAAATTAAATAATATGTCTACATTAACTAGCATACAAGAATTTCTAACTCCCAAAAAGATGGCAATAGCGGGAGTATCAAGAGACGAAAAAAAATTCGGTAATCAACTTTATCGTGATTTGAAACAGAATGGTTATGAAATTTACCCGATTAATCCCAAAGCAGAAAGTATTAGTGGGGCAAAATGTTATAGCACAGTCTCTGAATTGCCAGATGAAGTTAAACATTTGTTGATTGTTACACCAAAAGAGCAAACAGAAGGTGTAGTAAGTGAGGGGATAAGTAAGGGAATCAAAAATATGTGGATTCAACAAATGAGCGAGACGAAAGAATCTATTGAATTAGCAGAAAAAAATGGGGTAAATATTATTTCGCACCATTGTATCTATATGTTTGCTGATCCTGTTAAAGGGTTTCATAAATTTCACAGAGGCCTGGCTAAAATGTTTGGCAAATATCCTAAAAATTAGGCGTTTGCCTCTATCCATTTCTCAATGGTTGAGTTTAAGATAATATAGTTAGGATTTTTTTTAGTAATTGAATAATTGTCTGTTGAATAATCCATGAATTTTATAAAATCGGCCATGTAACTCATTTCTTTATTGTTTGAGAAACGGGATATTGCACGCATCATATCATGAGATAGTTTGTCAAATTTTGCATTTGGTTTTTGAATGGAACAGTATTTTTTTAAGGCTTCTTCCAGGATAAGGGCTTCTGGTCCGAATATATAAATGGTTTTTTCAAAGTATGTGTTGTGGTTAAATATTTCTATTGCTCTCTCAGTAAATTCATTGCCAGAGACCCAGTAGTATGGATTTTTGCCTTCTCCAATAACACTAACCTGATTGCCCCTGAGAAAAAATTTAAGGGCTTCCATAAAATAACCCGGTTTGAGGATAGTGTAATCAAGATTACTGCTTTTTATTAACTCTTCTGCTTCAAGCAAAGCCTCTACAGATGGAAATCCTTTGTTTTCTGGACTTACGATGGACGATGATTGAAATATTATTCTATTTATTTTGTGATGCTTAGCAAGCTCAATGATATTTTTTGTCCCTTCTGTAAATGTTTTGTGCAGGGTATCTTCGTTAAAATCATTTAGGTGGAGATATATGCCATTAATTTCATTGAAACAATCTGTTAGCGAATCAGGTTGAAGAACATCACCTTCGAAAAAGTTATAATTATCCCCAATTTTTTTTCTGGCTTTAACTATATTCCGGGTTAGGATATTAACCTCAAAATTATTAGAAATAAATGAGTTGGCTAACTTTTTGCCAATCATTCCTGTTGCCCCCAAAATTAAAATTCTCTTTTTTTTCAAGTTCGTTATCTGTGTTTTTAGTCAAAAAATCAGTGTGAAAATACTGATTGTAAGAACGGATATTCGTTCTGTTACAAGAAAGGTACTTATATTAACTGATACTTCAAAATATATTTTATTCGGTAGAGGAGGAGATTTTTTTAAGAATATTTATTTGTTGGCTTTTCATACGGGGATAATTAGAAGGTAAGGTTACTTGAGTGGATTTTATATAAGTATTTATTAATCAAGACGCATAAATAAGATAAAAACATCTTAAAAGACATTTAGTCATGTTTAAAATATAAAATAAAGACATAATGACATTCGTGTTTATTAAAACCTGACTTTATGTTCAAAAAAAGCTGTTGGCATTTCGTTTGAAATATTCGGGACAGAAACAATGAAAATAAATATTATAAATAAAATTAATGGAGGATTTAAAAATGAAACTAGTAAGATTAAACAACAGCTTTATTCCTAATGTGTTTGATAATTTTTTTAATAACGAATTAGATAACTGGAGATATGATTCAGAATCTTGTCGTTCTACTTTACCATCAGTTAATATAAAAGAAACAGAGGATAATTATGAGTTAGAACTGGCGGCTCCTGGAATGAAAAAAAGTGATTTTAAAATTAATCTTGAAAATGATGTGTTGACGATTTCTTCTGAGCGAAAAGAAGAAAAAGCTGAAAACAATGGTTATACACGTAAAGAATTTAGTTATACTTCATTTGAAAGAAGTTTTACTTTACCAGAACATAAAGTAAATTACGATTCTGTTTCTGCAAAATATGAAGATGGAGTGTTAAGAATTGCATTACCAAAAAGAGAAGAGGCAAAAGTGAAGCCTGCAAGGGCAATAGAAATAGCTTAAATGTAATTAGTTTTGATTGAAGAGGCAGTGTTGGCTGCCTTTTTGTTTTGCGAAAGTTTTAAGAGTTAAAAAGTTGAATGCAAAAAGGAGGTCTCTTTCGAGCCTCCTTTGTTGCTACTAACTAAAACAATAATCTACCTAAACAAAATCTTAATTCTATGAAAAAATTTTTGGTTTGCTAACCTAACCTTTTAAAAACTATGAAAAATCTATTGTGTAACCTATTTTATTAACTCATTTTGTTGATTCAAAAGTACGGCATATTTAAGTTAACGCGTCTTAACGAATGTTAAAGAAAGTTAAACCTTTCAGGTTGACTTAAATTTATAATTGAAACGATAAAAAATTAACAAAAAGAATTTTGTGCTTGATTTTTACAAACAAAAAAAGAGACCAGGGCTGGTCTCTTTTGCTGCTACTAACTAAAACAATAATCTACCTAAACAAAATCTTAATTTTATGAAAAAAACTTTCGGCTTGCCAACCGAATTAATAACTTTAAAAAAACTATGAAAAAAAATCTATTTTGTAACCTAACTTTTATTAACTCATTTTGTTGATTCAAAAGTACGGCATAATTTAGTTAACACGTCTTAACGAATGTTAAAGAAAGTTAAAAGTCTAAATTAGAGATGTCAAGATCATTATTTTTGTGCCATGATGAAAAGGAATTGGATATGGCTGTTAGCATCATTTATGATAATGATTGTATTAGCTTTAATTGTTGTTCAGGCCAATTGGATAAATGATGCTATTGAAGTCAAGGAGCTTCAGTTCGATCAGGTAATTAAACGCTCTTTGCTCGATATTGTAGATAATATTGAGCAGAATGAAGCTGTTACTTATGTTATCGACGAAATAAGGGATGATGATTTTGAGAATGTTAGTGTAATCCCCTCAATGCCGAGAAGAAATATCACTTCTAATTATGATTCTTTAACTTCTTCGTTGTCGAAGAAAGAAAGGCTACTGTCCCCGGGTGATGTTCTTGTATACAGTCATAACTTTAGTTCAAGTATTAGTCAGTCTGGAGATACACAGCAAGATTCATTTTATTTTTCTTCAAACCTGCGAATAGTAGGCAGCGATGGTTCTGTTAATACTATTAACCCAGATCAGATGGAGTTTCCTACGTATGAAGAAAAAATGGAGAACCAAAAAAAGCTTATTGAAAAAGTAGTAAAGAATATAAACGAAATACCAAAAAATATTGAAGAAAGGTTAGGAAGAGATGAGCTGGAAACAGCTATAGAAGATAACCTTAATGATAAAGGGATTAATCTTGATTATGAATATGCAGTAGTTGACGATCAGGATAAAATCTATATCTCTTCAGATAATTTTGATAGACAGGGATTTCAAAACCGGCATAAAGCGAAATTGTTTCCTGGCGATATTTCCAGTGATCCGTTTTATCTGAAATTATACTTTCCGAAGGAGAAAGATTATATATCAGGCTCTGTGCGTTACATGTCTGTTTCTTCAATGGCCTTGAGTTTTATAATTATCCTTATTTTTTCCGTAACGCTTTGGATTATTTATAGGCAAAAACGTTTGTCGGAGATAAAAAACGATTTTGTTAATAACATGACACATGAGTTTAAAACACCTATCTCTACTATCTCCCTGGCATCTCAAATGCTTAGCGATCCTTCAATTCCGGTGGAAAAGAAGAATATCGCTCATATTTCTAATGTAATTACAGAAGAAAGTAAGCGCTTGGGGTTCCAGGTAGAGAAAGTGTTGCAAATGGCTATTTTCGATAAAGGGAAATTAAAACTAAAAAGAAGGGACACCGATATTTTAGATGTTTTAAGCAGTGTACTTACGAATTTTTCGATACAGGTAAAAGATAAAAACGGGGATATCGCCGCTGATTTTCAAGCCGAAAATACAATGGTAAATATTGATTCTGTCCATTTTACAAATGTACTGTCTAATCTAATGGACAATGCCGTAAAGTATAGCGAAGAACGACCTAAAATTTTTGTAAAAACCTGGAATAAAGGGAAAAAACTATACATTTCAGTTAAAGATAATGGAATTGGTATCAGTAAGGAGAATTTAAACCGTATCTTTGAACGGTTTTACCGTGTGCCAACAGGTAATGTGCACAATGTTAAAGGGTTTGGTTTAGGGTTGAGCTATGTGAAAAAAATTATTGAAGAACATGGCGGTACCATTAAAGCAAAAAGTGAACCGGGGATGGGCACGGAATTTATAATATCTATTGATAACATAAATTAAAATATTTATGCAGAAGATAAAAATATTACTTGCGGAAGACGATGAGAACCTTGGATCGTTGTTAACAGAATATTTAAAAGCCAAAGATTATGAACCCAGTTGGTTCTTAAATGGTGAAAAAGCAATCCAAAACTTTGAGAAGAATAAATTCGATATTTGTGTCCTGGATATCATGATGCCTATTAAAGATGGGTTGACTGCAGCAAAGGAAATACGTGAACAGGATAAGGAAATACCTATTATTTTTCTTACGGCAAAGTCAATGAAAGAAGATGTAATTGAGGGCTTTAAGACAGGTGCCGACGATTACATTACAAAACCCTTCAGCATGGAGGAATTGATTTTTCGTGTTGAAGCCATTTTAAGACGTACGCAGAAAACCAAACATGGAGAAGAAGATCATATCTTTAAAGTTGGTAAATATGATTTCGATTCTACAATCCAGCAACTCAGCCTTGATGGCACAATAACAAAACTTACAACAAAAGAATCAGACTTGCTTCGTTTGCTATGTATGAACAAAAATGATGTACTCGAACGTAACTATGCCCTTAAAGAAATATGGGTAGACGATAACTATTTTAATGCCCGCAGCATGGATGTGTACATTACAAAACTCAGGAAATTCCTCAGGGATGACCCGGCAATCCAGATCTTAAATGTGCATGGTAAGGGGTTTCGGTTGGTTGTGCCGGAGTGAATGTTTGGGGGGATGTAAGAAGTGAATTAGTGAAAAGTGAATGAGTGATAAGTCAAAAGTAGATAAGTGATAAGTTATAAGAGAAAGGTTATAGGTGAATATTTTTTAGGTTTAACCATTTAAGCCTTTTGTATTAGAGTTTTTTTTTGTTTCTGGTCTGCGATTTTCCGTTTTTCGGTCTCCGGTCTTCGTTCTTTCTGCATTCTAATCCTCCCACAATCCCAGTTGTTCTTGCATTTCATTCCAGACATACTGTTCCCATTGTTTTTGTCGAAAATTAAACCATTGTTGTCTGTAATCGGAATTTTCAACACGATATTTAAAATTGGCAAAGGGCTTCCGATGGTTTAGATCATAAATAAGCCTGTCTTGAAGATTTCTGTTATCCACTTCATCAATAAAATATTTCATTATGTTAAAAGATTCATGCGAATCCATTGGATTAAATTCTATACATTTCTGCCAGTTTTCATGCTTCAGAGCCATGCTGTCTTCTGTTTCTCCTGTCAACATTTTAAATTCGTGCGGATCGTTAATCATGTGTTCTGGCACATCTTCAATTTCAAAAGTGTCTGGATTAAAGTAACAAATAAAACCGGCAAGCAGGGAATCAGCTATCTGCGCTACAACCTTTTTATATTTTTCGGGAATTTCTTCCTCCTCTGGCTCTTCGTAAATCTCCTCGGTAAAAAACGTATGTATTTTCTGTAATTTTTCTTTGTTGTCTTTTACAAGGCGCAACATGCCGAGAATTTCATCAAGTAGCTGTTGTGTTTTCATTCGGATGAATTTTAAAAATTACCATTTTAATACGTTGAATTCATCTTTCTTGCACTGATAGTTATCCATAATATTCACAAAAAACTTGGTTTAAATCGTCAGGAAATCCGTATCCACAAGGCTCCGCATAAGTTAAGCACTTATTTATCCTTTTTTCAAAATCTTTTAACAGCCCATTTTTTTGAAGATATTGTAATGCCCTTTCAAAATTATTTGCTGTACTGTCGTAATACTGTTCCCACATATCGCCATAATCATATGTAAACTTACAGGCCATCTCTACAAGGGTAACCATTAAATCACCAATCAACATAGGTGAAGGCTTTAGGTTACGAAAATCGGCAATTGCTTTTTTTGCAACAGAAAATCGGGTTTTAGGTTCTGTATATTTCCCCCCAGGGTAGAACTCGTTGACAATTATTGTCTTGTATTTTTCACTCATTTCCTTTTCGTTGGGATTCAAGTAAAAATCATAATATTCTTTTACAGGCTTCAATATGGTGTACAATTCGAGTATATGTTCTGTCAATTGCTCTTTTGAGAGTGTAACGAGGTGGCTTTTTAATTGTCTTTTTGACATAATTCTTTATTTATTTGAAAAAAAACAATAGTAATATTTTGTGTTTAAATAGCCATACTTTTTATCATCCTGATTTAATTTATCTCTTCTGGTATATCTTATTCTATTTTTCAATCAAACCACAACCGCGACCCTGAAACCTTCTTGGTAACGGTATTTTTAGCGAGTATTATAGCAGTAAAAATGGTGTTTTTTTTACGGAAGTAGCTTAATTGACTTCATTTTTTTTATTCAAATTGTCAAAATAATTCCAATTGCTTAGGCCCCGCCGGTAAGGATTGAGACTTTGCTCCCCAATAATTCAAAATATCTCCATATTGTTTATCAGTTATTGTAAGTACAGTAACTTGTCCTTCCGGAGGCATCAGTTCTTTAATCCGTTTTATATGAACATCCGAACTTTCCTTACTGGCGCAATGCCTGATATAAACCGAATATTGCATCATGGTAAAACCATCTTTCTCCAGGCTTTTCCTGAATTTTGTTGCCCGTTTGCGCTGCGTATTATTATTTGTTGGCAAATCAAAAAATATAAATACCCCCATAATATGATACGCATTTAATCGTGTATATTCCATAATATCTTATCATTCGCTGTGTGTTAATCGACGCTTCCAGGTCAGAAGACGTTGGAAGGTCTATTCAACCTTTTTTGATATATTTCAATTCCAATATGGTGCGATTAAAAGTTCAACTGAATAGAATCACTAATATCAAATCTATAATTTCAATTCCAATATGGTGCGATTAAAAGATTCCCAATCGGCCTGTTTTTTACTCTGTCTCCCATATTTCAATTCCAATATGGTGCGATTAAAAGATATTAGAAATTTTCCAAACGTCTAACGCATCGTAAATTTCAATTCCAATATGGTGCGATTAAAAGTGGCACTTCTAATTCATTTAATACAACATTTTCTTCATTTCAATTCCAATATGGTGCGATTAAAAGTATTTACGAAGTTACAAAATCTGTTGAATCAAAGTCATTTCAATTCCAATATGGTGCGATTAAAAGCTTAGGCGTTATCGGTAGTATTTCTTTTAACGGTAATTTCAATTCCAATATGGTGCGATTAAAAGGTTCAACTTGTTCATTGAATTCAATTTAATTATTAATTTCAATTCCAATATGGTGCGATTAAAAGTTTATGGGGTTTTTTTATTTTGCAACTTTGAACTAATTTCAATTCCAATATGGTGCGATTAAAAGCGGTTGCACCGTTATTATTAGAACCGCCAAATATACATTTCAATTCCAATATGGTGCGATTAAAAGAAAGAAGAGGACAGGAAAGGAAAACGCGGCTACTGGATTTCAATTCCAATATGGTGCGATTAAAAGGTTTAGATAATTTTAGCTCACCATCGCCAAACTTAAATTTCAATTCCAATATGGTGCGATTAAAAGTTGTAAAAACCAAAGCGGGCGGGCTTTTTTAATTTTATTTCAATTCCAATATGGTGCGATTAAAAGTGGGGAGGGGACTGGAACGGAAACGATATACAAGAATTTCAATTCCAATATGGTGCGATTAAAAGTACAAAACGATTAGCAATAGATTTAAACTTTTTTGTATTTCAATTCCAATATGGTGCGATTAAAAGAATGGAGAATGGTTTGATATAACTGTTGAAGACGTATTTCAATTCCAATATGGTGCGATTAAAAGTTTAGCACTAAAGAAAGCGAACGGTGTTCAAGCGAGATTTCAATTCCAATATGGTGCGATTAAAAGTAAAGAAAGTATACAGGCAAAAACAGCTTCTTTTATATTTCAATTCCAATATGGTGCGATTAAAAGTTTCCAAATATAGAACTAACACCCTGCGCCACCGATATTTCAATTCCAATATGGTGCGATTAAAAGTAACAATCAGGTTCTAACTGTTGACGGTACATCTAGATTTCAATTCCAATATGGTGCGATTAAAAGTCAATAATAATTTATTAATCAAATTAGAGGAAAAAAATTTCAATTCCAATATGGTGCGATTAAAAGGAACAAACAAAAATATAAGCCTGTAGCTAATAAGTAATTTCAATTCCAATATGGTGCGATTAAAAGTATAAAAGCAAACAATTCATTTGGTAGCCTTGGACATTTCAATTCCAATATGGTGCGATTAAAAGTTTTAAATTTATTTTTTAAGAAGTTACAAAATCTGTATTTCAATTCCAATATGGTGCGATTAAAAGCTTCTTGCGCTTTTTCATATCCATTTTTAAATTCCATTTCAATTCCAATATGGTGCGATTAAAAGAGCGTATGTCCGGGATTAGGATTAGCCAGCAAAAATATTTCAATTCCAATATGGTGCGATTAAAAGATCTTGGGTTGGTGTTACTGATGTGACAGCATTCCCATTTCAATTCCAATATGGTGCGATTAAAAGAAAAAACATAGAGACAGTAGGCCAGCGTTATCAAATATTTCAATTCCAATATGGTGCGATTAAAAGTGACGGGGTCTTACCTACCCCGGCTGAACCTACTATATTTCAATTCCAATATGGTGCGATTAAAAGATCTACCCAAAAACCTGAATAAAGATTATCAGATTTATTTCAATTCCAATATGGTGCGATTAAAAGTGAAATTTTAAAATTAAGAGGGTCAAATCTACCGCAATTTCAATTCCAATATGGTGCGATTAAAAGTTTAATTTTCCTGCATTAACAAAATTAGTAATTGAATATTTCAATTCCAATATGGTGCGATTAAAAGTTTGTCCTTCTTAAAGGATAACATTTTCGATTTTGAATTTCAATTCCAATATGGTGCGATTAAAAGACGGAAAACACTTAATTTTCGGGCGTAACGTAGGGTATTTCAATTCCAATATGGTGCGATTAAAAGTCAGTTTTTGCACGCTTAATACTTCCAGCTTCAGATATTTCAATTCCAATATGGTGCGATTAAAAGCTTGTTTGCTTATACCTTATGCACGTCCTGCATTTATATTTCAATTCCAATATGGTGCGATTAAAAGAACCTTCAGAACTAAAAACAGACTTGACTCCATGGGAATTTCAATTCCAATATGGTGCGATTAAAAGAGACTTTTTAATCCTTACTAACAGTTTCTATACTCAATTTCAATTCCAATATGGTGCGATTAAAAGCAATACTGTAATTAGTGCCTTTAATAAATTTATGATATTTCAATTCCAATATGGTGCGATTAAAAGAACAAATCAATTAAAAAAAAGAAAAGAGTTTTTTATATTTCAATTCCAATATGGTGCGATTAAAAGATGGTATATCAGCTATTAAGATTGGTTTCACTAATAAATTTCAATTCCAATATGGTGCGATTAAAAGTTTGTCCTTCTTAAAGGATAACATTTTCGATTTTGAATTTCAATTCCAATATGGTGCGATTAAAAGCGTTTTTCAAAGCCAATTTATTGATACGAATAATAAATTTCAATTCCAATATGGTGCGATTAAAAGGACTTAAGCCTTTACTTTCATTCTGGGTATTATCTTATTTCAATTCCAATATGGTGCGATTAAAAGTCCAAAAACTAATCCGGTAGTTAATCCCGGTAAATCATTTCAATTCCAATATGGTGCGATTAAAAGACCAAGAGCAAATTAGTAACAAAGTTCTTGAACTATATTTCAATTCCAATATGGTGCGATTAAAAGCCGGGGACAACACTTTACTAACTAAAACTAACAATAATTTCAATTCCAATATGGTGCGATTAAAAGTCGAAAAACTACAGGAATACACCATATTTGTAAAAGGATTTCAATTCCAATATGGTGCGATTAAAAGCTGTTACGGGTGTATTTGATTTCGCAGAGCCAGACTTATTTCAATTCCAATATGGTGCGATTAAAAGTAACGACAAATCATTAGTCGTTAACGTTATTGTTATTTCAATTCCAATATGGTGCGATTAAAAGCGTAAAAAAAGAACATGGCGAGGGTAGTTTCCTGACATTTCAATTCCAATATGGTGCGATTAAAAGAGCTTCAAAACGGTGTTGACCGTCTATAATTTTCATATTTCAATTCCAATATGGTGCGATTAAAAGCACATATCATTCGCATGTTATTATTTGTTTATCATATTTCAATTCCAATATGGTGCGATTAAAAGCGCGCCTACTTCACGGACTTTGTTCATATTACTCTCATTTCAATTCCAATATGGTGCGATTAAAAGTCGGTAACGTAGAGGGCGGCGAAGCTATGTTTGTAAATTTCAATTCCAATATGGTGCGATTAAAAGAGAAATACACGCACCGTTGTTAGTTGCTGATACGTAATTTCAATTCCAATATGGTGCGATTAAAAGTGTTTCTGAATATGAATATGTTCATACAAATAATTAATTTCAATTCCAATATGGTGCGATTAAAAGCGTTTATTCCTACGCCTAAAGTCAATTTACTTTCAGATTTCAATTCCAATATGGTGCGATTAAAAGACTGTAATATCATTGTTGTATTTCAGTATATTTTTTATTTCAATTCCAATATGGTGCGATTAAAAGACAGGTAAACCTGAGGACGCCAACAATCATATTATATTTCAATTCCAATATGGTGCGATTAAAAGAAAGTAGCATAGCAACAATCATTAATACATTACAACCATTTCAATTCCAATATGGTGCGATTAAAAGTTTTTAAGTTATGTTGACAAATAACGGCTCTACTATATTTCAATTCCAATATGGTGCGATTAAAAGCCTTTAAACCTGTACGCTCGCGATATATCTTTACCAATTTCAATTCCAATATGGTGCGATTAAAAGATCCTAGAAAAAGCATCCTGTAAAATATTTACGCGTATTTCAATTCCAATATGGTGCGATTAAAAGGGCTGGGATTATTTCTGGTACCCCTGACGGTTTTCTATTTCAATTCCAATATGGTGCGATTAAAAGTAACTTTGATTACTTATATTTCATTATTCGTTCACTATTTCAATTCCAATATGGTGCGATTAAAAGAAAGCATCGCCTAAAAGCTCACGCAAGTTTTTACGCATTTCAATTCCAATATGGTGCGATTAAAAGATTACCGTCTGCAATGGCGCGTGTTACCCATCCATATTTCAATTCCAATATGGTGCGATTAAAAGTATTGGAAACGGCGGCACAAGCTTAAAATTATTTTATTTCAATTCCAATATGGTGCGATTAAAAGTACAAGCAAAGAAAGAACAGGAACTTGATTTGGCGGGATTTCAATTCCAATATGGTGCGATTAAAAGTTAAACCTCAATTTCTCTATATTTTCAATAGACAATATTTCAATTCCAATATGGTGCGATTAAAAGAACATATCCGCTTTGGGATGGCGGTTCAGAACAAAAATTTCAATTCCAATATGGTGCGATTAAAAGTTGAGGGTAATTATAAAGCTTGTTTTGTTTTGGCTTATTTCAATTCCAATATGGTGCGATTAAAAGTTTTATTGACTGGAACCCAAGCGAAGAGTTTTGGTTATTTCAATTCCAATATGGTGCGATTAAAAGTTTGTTACGAACAATATTTTCTTTGCCCCATATTTTATTTCAATTCCAATATGGTGCGATTAAAAGTTTGCAATGTCTATTTTGTAATGCCACGGCATTGAATATTTCAATTCCAATATGGTGCGATTAAAAGTTTAGAGCCGATCTTAATAGTTTCCATGTACAACCATTTCAATTCCAATATGGTGCGATTAAAAGACAGTTAGATAATATTAATCAATTAAAAAATGATGATTTCAATTCCAATATGGTGCGATTAAAAGTTTTTAATTATTAATTATTGATTGTTAATTAGTAATATTTCAATTCCAATATGGTGCGATTAAAAGCATCGAAGGTATAAGCCTTTTGCGCTTCTGTATTGATATTTCAATTCCAATATGGTGCGATTAAAAGCAATGGTATTCCTGTAAACCTTGCTATTTCTTTTATATTTCAATTCCAATATGGTGCGATTAAAAGATGGGATAAGAAAATGAAAAAGTAATAAGTAAAAAGATTTCAATTCCAATATGGTGCGATTAAAAGGCGCTGAGACCGCCACAAAAATAAACCATTTTTCAATGGTTATAGACGGTTTTTTGATATTCTTTTTTATGTGAAAATTGTCGATCGATTATAATAAGATTTTTTCCGGGGTACGACAATTTAGCTGTTTTGCTTGATTATCAGTATATCAAAGAACATCTTTATCTTTTTTTTCTGTGAATAATGATTATATATTTTGCATTTTTAAGTTATCGACAACTTAATTTTTTATAAAAAATTACCTAACGGACTCTTTTCCATACCAATAATCTCTTTTTCGAGCCACTCTTCTTGTCTGCTTTTAAATATTATAATACTATCCTCACCCGGTTCCATTATTTGTTCCGCTAAATATATTAATTCTTTTAGTTTAACTTCAGTTATTTCTCCTTCAAAAACAGAGTTTTGTACCCAGTTTAAATATTTACGACAAAGCTTAAGCATTTTGCCAACGCGTTTCTGATTAATATCATAAACTAAAATTGCATACATTACCACCACATTTTAAAAGGTTGATATTCTTCTATTTTCAACAGATGTTTCTGTAACTTATAGCATTCTAATTTTATCAGGTGTTTGTACGAAACTTCCCTGTTTAATGTCCGGTGTTTAATGGTCTCGGTAAGTCGTTCCTCCCAGTGTGTTATAAAAGATTTCTTGCCAGCTTCGTTTAGCAGGACACGGTTAAGTTTGTTGTCAAAAGATTTTTCGCTTATTATTTTTTTGTTTAATACCTTAAAGATTACACGATCAACCAATAAGGGTTTAAAGATTTCGGCTAGGTCTAATGAGAGGGAATATCGCCTTTCGCCAGGAGTGTGGAGATAACTTATTGTAGGGTTCAACTGTGTTTGGTGAATAGCCCGCAAACATTGGCTATAACAAAGCATGTTGCCAAAAGAAATTAGTGCGTTGATTTCATTTTTTGGAGGACGGGAACTTCTTCCATCCATTTCAAAATTTTTAATTATTAGGTTGAAAGATTCATAATATACCTTGCGGATATTCCCTTCAATACCCATTAGTGTTTCGGGTTTTTCTGAATAAGGGATTTTTTTTTGATAGTCTTCCATTATCTCGATCATAGGAAGCATATCCCTTCCCCGTTTGTCATAATACTTCATGTTTTTAATCATATTATGCACAGCTCCATCTATTATTCGTTGGGCTATTTCCATTCTCGATTGATTATCCATATAAGCATTGGTTTGTGCAATAAGCATCTTGCCCGATAACAATTGATCCTTTGGCATGAAAGAACCGGTATAGTTTTCGTAATAATCATAAAAATGTACGGCTACCTGGTTTTTTCCAAGAAAATTGTATAACGCGCTATTTGCATCAAGCGCCCCAAACATGTATAAGTCGTCAACTCCTTCAACAGGTAAATAGCGAGGAGGTTGTTCTTTCCCGTCTTTGTCCCTGGCAACAAATTTTAATGTGTTGTCTTTCCGCGACAACTGGCCTGGGTTGAATAAGTAATATGTTTTTTTCATTTATGTCATTATAAAATATTTCATAATAGTAACTCTGACAGGTCTATCGACTCTGTCAGGTTGGATGACGATAACCTGTCAGAGTCTGGAAGACCTGACAGAGTTTTACGATTATCGACAGCTCCATATCTACTCAATTTCCCCGCTCCAACAAAAATCATTATATGCGCAATTTTTACATTTATAATTTTTACTAATTGCAGGGCATTTTTCGTCTGTAATTATTTTTTCGATCTCTTCTTTTAGTTCCTTAATTCTTTCTCGGTCGGGTTGGCTTAAATACACTTCTTCGGTTCTGCGTTCTTTGGGATATTCCAGTATGCCACTAACTCCATCAATTCCATGCTTTTCAAACACATAAATGTAATATTTGATTTGCCAGATGTGGGTTTCATGGAACTTGCTCGACTTTTTTACTTCATGTATGATTTTATTCTTGGGATCAAAAAAGTCAACTTTAATAGCTCCAATTTCTATCTGTTCGTATTTCTTTGAACGCTGATTATAACTTTCTTCTTGTACCAGGTTGCCAAGTTCAACAAGTTCAAAACCTGACTCCATTTTAATATCATTGGCATGAAGCCACAACTGACGGTGACAAAAAAAATAATATTGAATAAGTGTTCCGGTAATTTCCACGATTTAAAATATTATTGCCGTATCAACATTACAAGGTTTAAGCCCTGATTCATAACTATAGACTTCTTCTATATAATTTAAGTAGTAGAACCCATACCGCTCTTCGACGGCTCCCTGAGCCAATGCATTTTTAAACTCAGAGGTATATGTGCCGACCGAGATTGTGAATTTTGAAATTAATCCCTGCATGATTATTTTTTGGATTCTTGTAGAACTAAAATCAGAATGTTTGTTTTGGATTATTTCTTCATACAACTGCCATACTTTTTCTCCCGAAACAAATTCATCATCTTTAACATGTTTCCCTTTATCAATTAAAAATTCCAATTCTTTTTTTTCGAAATTTTTCAACGAACTTAAAGGAATTTCAACCGGCACATTAACGGGAATAAATAATGTTTCTGTTGAATATGAATTTTCTATAAGTTTAAACTCTGAATCGACAGTTCTAAAATCAAGTTTTAACATTGATTTTTTATAACTGGATAAATTAATGTAGCCTCCTTTTTGGCTGTTTATTTCATTGCGGGATTGCATGACACAATTATATACCTTATCAAAATTTTTCGTTTCCAGTATGGTTTTATATTCTTTTCTTAGTTCGATTTGTTGTTTTTGATATCGGTCATCATTCCCATAAATTACCTTTGCATCATCTAAATCAAACAGGTGTAATTTACATTCTTGTTTATTTACATTACGATTTATTCTTCCTGCCAATTGTTCATCCGAATCGATTAAGGAAGTATCTTTAAATCCTAAATCCATATCAATATCAACGCCCGCTTCTACTACTTGGGTAGTTATTAATAAAATATTTTTTTCTGCATATTCTTTACTTTTCAATTTGTTGATTATCTCCTTCCGACGTGGTTCCAAAATAGTTCCTGATAAAATGAATATCTCATCAAAAAAATTGTTTTCGTTTATGGCCTTTTCTTGAAACTTACTGGCGGTCTTTTTAAAAATAAACTCAATAATTGTATGGACACGAGGATTTCCTCGTTCAATATAACTTTTTGAATAATCATTTACCTTTCTCCATAAAACAGATAACTGTTTCTCGGGCATCATTTTCTTAAAATCAACTCCTTCTAAGAGAGTATAATCAATTTTAACCCGATTTTTGAAATTTGGATTTGTGAAATACTCCTCTTTATGTTTATTTAGATATACAAATTTTTCATAATATTTTTTTTCTTCTTCTGATTCATGTGATAGTAACGCTTCAATTTTTGGCAAAGTAGCTGACATAAGAATAAAGCGGATGTTAAATAAACTGGCGTATTGGTTAATGAAATAAATAACCTTATCCCAATGCTTAGGAGTATAGCTTTGTAACTCATCAATAATGACTACCGAATTTGCCAGACGATGCAAGATGTAATTGGTACTTTTTCGGTTTGATTTTAAAATGTCAAAAAAACGAATATGGGAAATTAAAGAGACCGGGTAATTCAAAAATTGATAATCAATAATATTTTCTTTTCCGCTTCCATATTGCTCAGTTGTTTTGCTTGTAAATCCTGATTTTGAATGTATTTGTACAATCTCATTATTATCCAGCCCCAGCGTTTCTTTTAGGGATAAATAAGTTTGTGTAATTAACGTAGTAAAAGGAAAGATATAATATATCCTTTTAATTGAATCTTCGTCTTTTAACAAATCATTTTTTAGTAGCTCCGTTACGGCCAGCATTGAAAGATTTGTCTTCCCCCCACCGGTAGGTGCCTCAATATAAAACAAATGTTTATTGGTGTTTTCTCGGATCCCTTTTATGATTTCAATGGATAGGTTTTGTCTGAGTTGGTTAAGGCTCTTGTTACTTTGTTCTTTTGGAAAATTGATTTGACAAGATTCAAGCTCGTTATATGTTTTCTTATTGTAGGCTTTTATGTTTTCACAATTAAATACAATTTTCTTTTTTAATTCATTGGTTAGTATTCCAAAATCTGTTGGTATGTCAGGCCAATTATCCATATAATGGGTAGTAGCCATATAATCAGATGCCGTAAGTAATGAATAATTGAGTTTTAACAAGGAAAATAAAAAAAATGGAGTGTCAGTTTTCAAGTATTCGTGAAGGCTTGGTAAAAATTTACCATTAAAATTTTTTATTAAAACTTTTTGCTGATCTCCAGTATAATTAATCACATCAATTTCCTTTAATAAAAACAAGGCATCATCAATAAATTCATTGTCAAAATTAAATTTTTGGGTGTATTCTAATTGCGGAGCATGATGTTTAAGCATTACTGTCGCAAAAGCTAATAAAGCATATAGATTATAAATCTTTGTTTTGTTATCAAATTGTTCACTTATAGCTATAGGCATGAAGTCCTGGATAAATGTATAAGCACCTATTTTTGCATGGTCTGAGCCCAAAGAATTATTGGTTTTGTGAAATGCCTTATTCAACATTTTTGTGTGCTGAAAATTAGGATTTACTTTCCCTGCATCATGATAGGCCAGTGTACTATAAAAAAGATTTTTTAAATAATGCAATGCATCGTTTTTATTCGCTTCGCTGTATTTATCAGCTATAAAACCAAGTAATAGGTTATCAACAATACTTTTTAGACCATTAATTTCAAGTAGCTTATTGCCATATTCCGCAACTAGTTTTGTGTGTTCGAAAAGGGTTTCTTTTTCATCATTACGCAGATGAGCCCAATAACAATTGTATTTATCTGCCGACAACTTTTCAATAAATTGCCCACTCAAATAATCAGTTGAGTTGAACATATTCTATGTTTTTTGTTTGTAAGTTTTTTATTGAATAGACATTTTGAATAGGTGCACCTGGTTTTAGCTTGTAGCTTGTAAATACAAAATCGGCATAAGCATATTGCATTAATTTTTCATTAAAACTAACAGGTAAACGCTCAAAACTCACAAATGAATCTGGTATTAACGATAATCCCGCATCAAACATATCCAGATCATTAATGTCATCGTACTTTGATTCTTTTAATGTGGTAGCTCTTTTATTAAATATTGTGCTAATAGAAAATGATTCCCTTGTTTCGTTTAAAGATTCCGTATCATATTCTTCAACTTCTTCTTTATCCCACCATAACGAATAATCATTCTTTCCCAGATAAGGTAAGAATTCTGCATGCTGGTTTATTATGTTTTCATACAATAAAGCATGCTCCTCTATCTCTGTGTCTAGTAGTAGGTACACTTTGTATGCTGGGGCAATAAGTGTTTGTTCTGTTACAATAAGGTTTCCTCCAGGTTCATTGCTTGCCAGTCCCGTCGTATTATTATAAGAAATAATAGTCTTCTGAAAATTTCCCTTTTCATCGTTAATGGGTTTAATACCAACGGGAATACTATTTAACTTTTTGTAGTATTCTGGTAATTCACCATTTTTCTTGTAGCCCGGCAAACCAATAATAGCTCCTAAAATTCCAAGTAACGCGGGTTTATGCAGCATATTATAGGTAAGGTAAATACCATCGTTAATATCAGGTTTCTTAAAAAAACCTTTTTCGGCATATATTTTAAATGAAATTAGTTTTTCCATATTTTATCAATTTTAATTGAGGCAATTAAAGAAGTGTGTCGCGTGACTCTGTCAGGTTCCTCGAACTCTGACAGGTACTTAGTAAGTTTATTAACACAACCTGACAGAGTCGTGAGACCTGTCAGAGTTACTCAATAATATTTCTCTTAATCGATCACAATCCCAATACTTCACAATCATCAGGCAGCTCATTTACCACTGTTGTTTGCGGATTATAGTATATCTCTATTTTTTCAATTTCGTCTTTATACTTAGCCAATTCTGTTTTTACCTCCGATAAATCAAAATAACGTTTGCCTCCTTCTTTGGAATCAGATATTTTCACCATTTCAGTAAAGTTTGGCAAAACAAGTTTAGATTTTTCTTTGAGTTCTAAATAAAAAAGAATTTCATTCTCAGTTCCTGCTTTGGCTGCCGAATCATAATAAGTCGCTCCTTTTCTTAATCCTTCTTTTAACAGTTCAATATCTGTTTCCGACAAAGTTTGAGTTCCTTCTTTTCCATGAGAAGCGACTTCCTCCAGGTTTTTGGGATTGATGGAAAAATGATGCACATAATGACCTTCTTCGAGTTTTTGTTGTCTCCCTATGGTTGTTTGTTCATTGGAGCTATCTTCCTTCGAATTAAATGGAGAGGTAATTTGTTCAGCAAAAATATTACCTTCTCCCCAAATATTTACTCCATGGTTAATTTGAACAGGCCCATGGATAGATAAGGCAATATTGCCACCTTTTGCTTTTTTTGCAAACGTTGAACCAAACAAACGAATATCGATGCAGCTCAAAATATCTTTAATAACAATTGATTTAGTATCATTTTTATTTGAATCAAGCTCTTTATGTTCAGGAAATACGGCAGCATAGGCATGATCGAGACTTAAAGGATTCATATCATCATTAAGTCGTTTATAGTAAAATACTTTTTCTGTTGGATGTACGTCTTTTATAAAGTGTCGGATAGTATATTTTAGTGCTTTATCTGTTGCATATACTTTTCCATTAGGCAATGTACGCGGAGCGCCGCTAAAATCAGCATTGTAATTCGAGTTAATTGATTTTATCACTGCAAATCCGTAAGCTCTTTTATTAAATGTAGTCATTTTGTTTAGATTTTATTCGTTAATATTTTCTTCTTTTTTCTCATAAATTGCTGCAGGGGCAAAGTAGCCTGCCAGTAGTAATCGTTGATAATCCTTTAGGTTTTCCTTTGTTTCAAACGCCAATACTTGTGCTGATAAACGCTCGAAACGACCTTTACCAAAACTAATTTCGTGTTTATAGGTGTTTATAGTCTGGGCAATTGAATTCTGTAACTGCACAGTTTGCACCTTCTGTAAAAAAGGTTCTAACAAAGCATGAGTGCGTTCGCTTGCTTTGCTTTGGTTTAACAGGAAGTAAATAACTTGTCCTGCTGCAAAAGCAAATTCTTCAACGGTATCCAATGTCTCTTCTCCATTGTTGGCTACCAGTTTCATTTTTTCGATTAATTCAGGGATTTTTGATGCCATGTCTATTCTATTTGATTGGTTATTATTAAAATAATTATATAAGCTAAACCATATATTTAGCTTTTCTTTAATGTTATACTCTTTGCTGTGATATCCTTTATCTGTAAGCTTATCAACTCGTAAATCAGCAACAATGCTGTTCCACATAATTTCGTCCCACATGAAGGGATTTAGAGCTTGTGTCTTCGATTTATAGATGTAATCGTAAAACGCTTTTCGGTATTTCATTACCATTTGATAAACGGGCTCTCCTCCGCTTACATATTCGGGCTTTATTTCTCCAAAATAATGGACACTATAATCATCATCTTTTATTTTCACTAATGCTCCGTTAAAGATTTTTGAGACAATGAGCGCTTCAAAACGAAAAATATCTTTTATGTTTTCGGATGGTTTTAATTCTTTATTAACCACAAGTTCAAATAGGTTAAAGATTTTTGGAAAGCTATCGTTTTCTACTAATGAGAAACGAAATTTTGAAACATAGTCAAAGTCCTCTAATTCATATTTATAATTAAAAAAGAGCAAATAATAGTTTTGAAGTACTAAGTTGGCATCTTCCTTAAAAATACGCTTAAGAATTTGGGAGTAACTAAGCCGACTATCTCCTCTGAAGACATCCAATATTTGTTCACTTTTTGAAAACTCCTTTACGTCGATAAAAATAGGAAGAGGCTGTGGAAATACTTTACGTCGGAGGAGCAAAGAAAAGTCATTGAGATTAATAGTGTCTGAAGCTTTTATTCTACTTGCAATTCCTTTATACATTGGAGCTGTTTTATGCTCCAAAAACATTTTTTTTGTATTCAAACCATTATAAAAATCGCTTAATCCAAATGTGTCAGCTCCAATATTTTTTTCTGAATTAAAGTCATTCTTATTAAAAAGATTCTTTTTTAAATAATTATCATGAGCATTCTTGTAATCATTTATTTCAATGTTTTTGTAGTAAAAATTTATAAAAAAATCACTTTTCATTTCGTCAAACAAGCTATAACTTTCAGTTTGCTCATCCTCTGTAACTATTGTTGAAAAATTCCTGACTGAAGCAGTTAGTTTTTTTAATTTATTTTTGAAAGTTTTTATTTTTTCTGGAAGTAACTCATCATCTTCAATGCATTCCTCAATGGCTTTTTCAAAGTAAAAATCATATAATAGCGTAATTTTTTCAAAGCCATTTCCTTCTAATTTGTCATTTTCAAGTTTTTCTTTTTTAAAAGAAATAATAAAAGGAGAACATGAGACGATTTGTTTTTTCTTGTCAAATACTTTATTCATATTCGTTCCTATTCTCGTCCCCTCTTTCTCATATTTAATGATTCTGGCTAAAAACTCGTTTAATTCAGAGCCATCATAAAAATCCCACTGTTCACCTTTTTCTCCTGGAAAATTAATTAGATTTCCTTCTTCATCGAATTCAATAAAAATATGTAAACCTTTTGTTGGTTCCAGGTTTTGTTCAAATATCAAAGGCATATTTTCTTTTAAGTGCCGGGTGTAGTTAATTATTTCTTGTATCATTTTTTAATTAGTTTTTATTATTTAAAACGCTCCCAGGTTCCCCGAACGCTGGCAGGTCAGTAATTTTATATTTTTCCCCTTTCCCCAAACCTGGCAGCGTCTGTAAGACCTGTCAGGGTTAAAAATTAGTCCTACACCCCCAACCATTCCCCAATCTTCAAAAATTCAACCTTACCTTCATGCACTGCCTTAAAATTCGCCACATCATCAAACCACCCAATAACTGTTTCTCTTTGTAATTTGGTTGGTTTAACAGAAACACAACTCAGGTAGCTGCTCCAGGGATAGTCTACAGGATGCTCAACAAAACCGTGATGCACCGGATTGTTATGGATATAAATCACTAACTGGCGAAAATATTTTTCGTTGTTTATTTGTTTGCGTTTAAAAGGTCGGATAAAGAGGCTGCCTATACGATTGTATTTTTTGTTGTAGTATCTGGTGTAAGCATTGAATAAATGAGAGAAATGTTTTGTTGGATTCGGCTTTTTGACTCTGTCAGGTTCTCTGAACTCTGACAGGTCGCTGGTAACCTGAAACCTGACAGAGTCTTTAGACCTGTCAGAGTTTAACTGCTTGTAGAAGCCAATCTCCTCTTCCTCTTTCACCCTCACCAACAAATGAAAATGGTTTCCCATCAAACACCAAGCAAAAGTATCTGCCACCGGGTCAATATATTTATCGTATAACCTCAAAAAATGCGCATAATTATCTTTCTCCCGGAATAGATCCTCCCCGTTGATCCCACAATTATAGATATGGTAATATTTCCCGTTTTCAAGTGGTTTTAAATTCTGCATCTAAGTAGTAAAATCGTTATGTCTTAATTCATAGTAACATTATTAGCTAGTCGGTAGTCTGTCTCATCAATACATGGATCCTAAATTTTATCTTTATAAAAAACACAAACACCCTGGGATTTACCTATGCAGCCGGCAACTTATAAGCTTTAATTTTAGCTTCGTTGTCTTCAAACACCATAGGTGCAGCATCGCCAATCTGTTTCAATTGCGTATATAGATCATTTAATGATTCTATTCTGTTTTGCGTTCCGGAAGGCCGGTCATCTTTAGAAACCTCCTGGTCGGTATTTGCAGCTTTTAATTGTTCTGCAAGAGGTATAATTTCATCTATTTTTGCCTGGGACATCCCATTCTCCAATAGAGTAGGGGCATATTTATTCAAAGCAATAGATATACTCTCCATCAGCTCAATCATACCTATTTGGTTTCCACTTACCTTGTGTAATTCATCCATTCTAAACTCTCCTTTAACAGCATTGTTATCGTCAAAAGCTTTGTTTACAAAATAATTTACTGTCTTGTAGGCTTTGTGGCATTGCTGCATCAAGCCGCTTACAATTTGGGTGTTCCCCTTTATCCCGGCAACAAGTGTTTCGTCTTTTATCTCCCCATCAACTTTAAGCAACGCAGCAGAGAGATTGTCTATGCTTTGTTGAGAGAAAGTTGTGTCAAAATCTGTAAATACATCAATATCTTGGGGTAGTAATTTTAGTACAGTCTGGCCATGCTCTTTTAGCACGCCGTCTTTAATGTGATAGATTCTTTTTGTGTCATTCATATTAAAAAAATTATTTTTAGTATTTGTTTGGCCAAAATATAAATCAGCTGGGTTTGGCCCTTTTCCTGCTGATGTTTTTATTCCTGGGTGTTTGTATTTTCATAATATTAGTCATTTGTTATCCCTGTATAATTTTATTTATCATGCATAAAATGTCGTTTTAATTTTATGCTGATAATTATTCGGACTACGATAATTACTCATTGCGTTGAGTTGATAATTCCCCGTTCCGGGATAACTATTTATTCTTCTTCGATAACGATTATTCATACTTCGATAAAAAATATTTATCCATCAATAATAATATTTTGTGTCTCGTTAATAATTCTTTATGCTTCAATATCAATTAAGTGTCCTTCGATAATCATTCGTTATGCTTCGATAATCATTCCATATACTTCGACAGCCGCTCCTAATAAGCGTTTCCTGTATTTTTTAAAGCCTAAGTTTTTCTATGCAACACAGCCGAAACCCATCGAATTTTTTTCGCCAAAGCCAGCATAATACCCGGTTTTTATTAATTCCGGGTGTGCCCTAATACTAAATTTATATTGATAGCCAATTACTTTAGATTCTTCTTTTGTGCCAGCTTTTATCAGTACACCTTTCTTTTTAGGCTCCGAAAGAATATTCAGTTCCATCTCCCCACTGTCTTCCTGCTCCATCTGTTTGTTATAGTAATCGCAATATGCGGCATACTTCCTTAGCAGGTTGTTTTTCAATTTTTCGGGATAACCTCCATCTGTAGGAGACATATATTGTGCATATTTTTCTGAGCCATCTGTTTTTGTAGAAAGAACAACAGGCGATAAGGTTTTAAATTCCATGGAATGCGTGAACTCTGGATCGGGTAATCGTTCCACGTTAGTAGCAGTAAACTGGACACTGGATTTTTTATCTCCTAATGAGAACTCGCGTTCGCTAAATAAACCAAACACAAACGATTCGGTGAGTTCTATAGGAAAAAAAGAAAGAATAAATTCCAATTTATCAGATAGAATAATCAACCTGTCGTCGTATTGTTTGTATTTAGAGATTTGAAGCCCTGAAAAAGTAAAAAGTTTAAAGGATTTATTGTCTAGTATAAAACCACGTTCATGTAGCCAGTTTGCAAGGTCTTTATTTCCCTTGTTAATGGTATGGTAAATAAAAGAGGACAATGCGTATTGATAGTTGATAGGAAGGATTATGTCCCTGGATTTTCTGTTTATTTCAAGAGTTATTTTGAATCGCATGGAAATAAGTTGTTGGATTTTTACCTAAAGTATGAATAATTTTTATTAGTTGGTAGTGTGATGTAATTATTTAACAAATAAAAATAGAAACGTTTCATTTCAAAAAGAAAGAAGAGTTGTCGTTTGTGTTTTAGGTTCCAATAAATGTATTTTAATTCAAGGCCTGACGTTGTTGCTAGTTTTGTCAAGATTTATAAACTGATAGAGTTGTTTTGTGATTTTCGATCTGTTGCCGCCAGTTAATAAAAACACTGACTGCTCAATAATCTTCATTATATTTTCCCAAACCTGACAGAGTCTGTAAGACCTGTCAGAGTTAAAAATTAGTCCTAAACCCCCAACCATTCCCCAATCTTCAAAAATTCAACCTTACCTTCATGCACTTCCTTAAAATTCGCCACATCGTCAAACCACCTAATAACTGTTTCTCTTTGTAATTTGGCTGGTTTAACAGAAACACAACTCAGATAGCTGCTCCAGGGATAGTCTACAGGATGCTCAACAAAACCGTGATGCACCGGATTGTTATGGATATAAATCACTAATTGGCGAAAATATTTTTCGTTGTTTATTTGTTTGCGTTTAAAAGGTTGGATAAAGAGGCTGCCTATACGATTGTATTTTTTGTTGTAGTATCTGGTGTAAGCATTGAATAAATGAGAGGAATGTTTTGTTGGATTCGGCTTTTTGACTCTGTCAGGTTCTCTGAACTCTGACAGGTCGCTGGTAACCTGAAACCTGACAGAGTCGTTAGACCTGTCAGAGTTTAACTGCTTGTAGAAGCCAATCTCCTCTTCCTCTTTCACCCTCACCAACAAATGAAAATGGTTTCCCATCAAACACCAAGCAAAAGTATCTGCCACCGGGTCAATGTATTTGTCATATGAGGATAAAAAATATTCATAGGCCCTGTTTTCCCTGAAGAGTTTCTCTCCATTAATCCCACAATTATAGATATGGTAATAATTTCCGTTTTCAATAGGTTCCAAGAGTTGCATTATGAAAGAGGTTAGGTGTGTTTGTTTGCTCGAAATAAAAAGGGAATTTTTCAGGGGTATAATATGTATCCAGGAAGATAAAACTGAAGTTTTGATGATTCAGGATATAATCTGTAAGATCAAAATATAAGTATGTTTTAAAGGTTTAAAAAAAATGCATGAATGTGGAATAATGAATTTTTCTCTAATGTATGAATAATTTATTAAAAACCAGTGTTTTTAAACATTCTATTTCAAAACAGGTTTGTTGTTGCTGGTTTGTTAAGGGTTATGTTGTTTTTGTTAAGTGTAAAACAATTTCTCTTTTAGTGATTTGCAAAAAAAATACTGCTTGGCGTGAAAAAAAATAGTGAGGTAAGAAAAAAAAATAAAAAAAACAGTCACCCCATCCTTTAAAAAATGCATCTAACTATTAAATGAAGGATAACAATATAAACTGGGAATTAATAACATCTTTACTCAGAGGAGAAAAACTGAGTGATGAAGAACTCAATATTGTTTTAGCGCAAATTAAAGAATATCCTGAATTAATAAAAAATGCAGAAGAGTTACTTTTTATAATTCAAAAGGTGCGATATGCCAGGGAGGCTAATCAAATTAATTTACAGAATAATTGGATTAAGGTTAATTCGAAAATTAAATACACGAATAGAAAAAAGACAATAACATATACATTAAGAATAGCAGCAACTATAATAATTCTTTTATCATTTTCATTTTATTTTTTCATTTTGAGGAATGATTTTTTTCTAAATAGTAAGGACGATCAATATCTAACCCAGCTAATACAAAGGCAAATAGATAGTGCAGATTTATTACTAATAAGAAGTACAGATACAATTCCTATTTTAATAGGGGATGATTTTTTTCTTGATAAGGTCCACCTAAAATATGTAACACAAGAAGATGGTTTTTCTTTTGAAACGCCAGAAGAATCTGAATCTGAATATACAGTTAATATACCAAATGGTAAACAAGCAAAGATAACATTAGATGATGGTTCTGTTGTGTGGTTAAACTCAACATCTACCTTGGAATATCCATTGGTGTTCAATAAACCGGATCGGGAGGTTAATCTCATTGGAGAAGGATTATTTGATGTGGTTAGCAATACAGAAAAAAGATTTGTAGTAAACACGGCAAATAACACGAAGGTAATTGTTCACGGAACATTATTTAATGTTAAGAGCTATGAGGAAGAGGATAAAATAGTAACAACACTTATCCACGGAAGTGTAGGGTTTGAAATGCCTGATGGAAAAGAAGAGGCATTACTTCCGGGAAATCAGGGGATCTATTATAAATCAGGAAAAGTTTATGAAAACAAGACAAATGTTGATGTTTTGTATTTTACAAAATGGAAAGAAGGTATTTATTTGTTTCAGAATGAGGAGTTAAAAAATATAGCCTTACAACTTGAAAGGTGGTATGGCGTAAAAATTATACTGATGGATAATCTCGCAACAAAGAAGTTATCCGGTGGAATCGAGCTCGAAAAGCCTCTATCTAGTTTCTTAATTAACATTGAAAAAACAATAAATATAAAGTATGAAGCCTATGAAAAAACTATAAGAATCACAGAAAAGTAAAAAAAGAGGGGAAGCAAGATCCCCACTCTTAATTAAATTTTTAATAAGTCATGTACTAGATGTCTGGAGAACATTAATTAGTACAAGTTCTAATTTAAAGCAATGAATGTATGAAATTATTTTTAAACCCTAAACAGATCTGTAGAAATTTTTCCATTTCCTCTGGCAGCTGGGTGTTTGGTGTATTCCTTTTTAACCTTTTTTTATTTAATACAAGTATTAAGGCTAATGATTTAGTCTCATTTGAGGGGAATGAAACCTTAACAGTTCAAGAGATATTTGATAAGCTGCAAAAAGAAAATAATTATATTTTGTTTTATAGCGCAGATGATATTGATTTATCTCAAAAGGTTTACATTGGTTTAGAAAATGTGAACTTAGAACAAATCTTAGAAAGTGTCTGTAAAGTAACAAATCTCAAGTTCGAAATAGAAGGTAATAACATTTTTATTAAACCCTTAGAGAAAAAAAATGCAAAGGAGAATATTGAGATGTTGCAGGATCTGGCAATCCGAGGAAAGATTAAAGATAGCTCACGAGAGCCATTAATAGGGGCTACAATTACAGTTAAAGGTACATCAAAGGGGACCATAACGGATTATGATGGGAATTTTGTTCTCAATTTAGCCCCATCAGAACTTCCTGTAACACTCGTTATTTCAAGTGTAGGGTATTTAACAGAAGAAATTGACGTGACATCTCCACAAGAAGAATTAGAAATTGTTCTTGTGGAAGATATCATATCCCTTGATGAAGTTATTGTTGTAGCTTATGGCGTTGCAAAAAAAGAATCTTTTACCGGAAGTGCAACAAGTATTAAGGGTAGTGTTGTTAGTAGTGTTCCCGTAGTAGAGTTTAACCAGGCATTAGAAGGAAAAGTAGCTGGTTTATCAACTGGTATAATAAGTGGCCAACCTGGTTCTGGTGTTAATATAAGGATTAGAGGAACAGGTTCTATTCTCGCAAGTAAAGAACCATTATATGTAATTGATGGTGTTCCTGTAGTAAATGCAAACATGGGAGGTGCAAGTACTTTACCTGGAAATATTATGTCAACACTAAATCCTAGTGATATAGAAAGTATTTCTGTCCTTAAAGATGCTGCAGCCGCATCGTTATATGGTTCACGAGCTGCAAACGGTGTTATCATTGTAACAACAAAAAAAGGAAAAGCAGGGAAAACGGCTATTTCTTTTAAAGCAGAATACGGCTCTTCAGACTGGGCTGTGTCTTTACCTGAACATTTAGATGGTGATCGGGAAAGAGAAATGAAACGTGAAGGTCTTATTAATTATTATATGGATGCGGGTTGGACAGAAGAAGAAGCAATTGCACATGTTGATAATACAACCAATGATGAAACAAGCAATCCTCGCCTCGTCGATATCGCCCCAATACCAGAGCAAGGATATTCAGATTGGGAGTCTGAACTTTTTAGAAATGGGGTTACAAAGAATTATGAGGTTAATGCTCGTGGAGGAAACGAAAAAACTACCTTTTTTACTTCACTAAGTTATTTTGATCAAACTGGTGTGATGGAAGAATCTAATTTTAACAGATATACTGGAAAAATTAATTTAAACCATACAGCTAATAAATTTCTTTCATTAGGGTTTAATACACTTCTTTCTGCTACAGAGCAAAATGGTGTAACGGATCGTACTACATATTATACAAATCCATATTTAGGTGTCGAATTGTGGTTAGGGCCAACTGTTGCGATGTATAACAGTGATGGTTCTTATAATACTGATATATATAGTACATTCCCAAATTTGTTGCATGAGTTTTCTTTAGATAACATTAACAGGACCAATTCATACCGTTCATTCTCTACAGCATATGCAGAGCTTAACCTGGCAGAAGATTTGAAATTTAAATCAACATTAGGTGTAGATTTAATCTTTACAGATTTTACCGGATATGATACCCCGGAAAGTAGAAATGGTAGAAGTACAAATGGTAGTGGCTCTAAAAACCATCGTATTTGGAAAATGATTACATCGTCAAACATTTTATCATATCAAAAGTCTATTGGCGATCATAACTTTGATGCTATTGCCGGCTTCGAGATGGAAACAAGAAGAGATGAACTAAGCAGTATTAGTGCGGAAGATTATGCAGCAGGAGAATTGTATGTAATATCTACGGCGTCTGATATTACTGGGGCTTCCAATTATTATTCAGAAGGAAAAATGAATTCATATATATCAAGGTTAAATTATAATTATCAGGATAAATATTATTTGTCTGGGAGTATGCGTTGGGATGCCAACTCAACATTAGCCCCTAAAACTCGTTGGGGTAATTTCTGGTCTGTGTCTGGTTCATGGAGAATAACAGAAGAAGACTTTATCGCTTTCCCCTCCTGGCTAAATGATTGGAAAGTGAGAGCATCATACGGTACCAGTGGAACATTGCCTGGTGGATATTATGCGTATCAAGGATTATATACATATTCTGGATACGATTATAATGGAGAAGGAGGAGCTGCTCCATCATCTCTTCAGAATGATAATTTAACATGGGAACAAAACTATAATACAAATATTGGTACTGATATTAGATTGTTTAATAGGTTTTCAATAGAATTTGAATATTACTACAGGGTTGCAAAAGATATGTTGTTAAGCGTGCCTTTATCCCGTGTTACTGGAATGTCGAGTCAAACCCTTAATTATGGGGAGATGGAAAATAAAGGAATTGAGTTAAAATTATCTTCTGATAATATCCGCACAAATAATTTTAACTGGAATACAACATTTATATTAGGAACAGTTAGAAATAAAATTCTGAAATTATATAATGGTGAAGATTTATCCGGTGATTATAACACTCTTCAACGAGAAGGAGAAGCTTATGGATCATTCTATTTGAGAGAATATGCAGGTGTTAATCCAGAGAATGGAAATGCACAATGGTATATTAATGAGACAGATGAAGAAGGGAATATAATCAACCATGATATAACAGAAGATTATACAGAAGCAAATTTAACAATTGTTGGTGACCCATTTCCTGATTTTGAGGGAAGCTTTTTAAATACGTTTACATGGAAGGGAGTAAGCCTGTCTTTAAATTTTTCATATAAATCAGGTGGAGAAACCTACGATTATATGGGAGCTTTAGTAGAAAGAGACGGTGCAAGATATTACTCGCCAATACGTGCGAACCAATGGGATAGATGGCAAAATCCGGGAGATCAAACAGATATTCCCCGTCAAGTATATGGTAATTCTTCATCTGTAGCTTCAAGTAGGTATATCCATGATGCTGATTTTATACGGTTGAAAAATACAACATTGAGTTATAATCTTCCTTCTCAATGGGTAAAGAAAGTAAAAATGGAAAATGCCCGGATTTACTTTAATGGTGTTAATCTATGGACATGGAGTAAATATGATGTTTATGATCCGGAAGTTGGTTCAGATGGTATCTATTTCGTTACATTACCACCGTTAAAGACGTTTACTTTTGGTATTGAAATAGGATTTTAGAAGTTTAATTAAACAAACAATATACGACACGATGATAAAGAATTGTAAAATAATAATCGGTATCGCAAGTCTATTTTTATTGCTTGCATCTTGTAGTGAAGAATGGTTTGACACATCGCCAACAACAGCAGTGTCTTCAACAAGTGCATTTAATACAGTTGATGACATAAAGAGTGTATTGAATGGGGCTTATGATAAAATGCAGCATGGTTATTTCTATGGAGGTTTATTAACCTGGTATGGTGATGTTCGGGGTGAAGATATGAAACCAACAGATGTTAGTGCCCGGACTTCTACAGAATACAGATTCTTGTCAACAACAGAGACAAGCAACGTAGATTATATATGGACAAGAGTTTATTCAGCACTGTTATCTGTAAATAGTATTTTAGAAAATATTGATATTATTTCAACTACTACTGAGGAAGAAGAAGAATTATTAATAGGATACGAAGGCCAGGCACTGGCATTACGTGCGCTCTATCATTTTGAACTTACACGTATTTTTGGTATGCCTTACAAAAAAGACAATGGTGCTTCTCTTGGTGTACCTATTGTAACAAGGGTATTAAATCCTGATGAGGATCTAGCTCGTAATACAGTAGCTGAATGTTATGCTCAAATAATAAGCGATTTAGAAGCCGCTATTGAATTACTGCCAGAAACAAAAACAAATGGGGAAATCAATAAATATGGGGCAGAAGCTTTGTTAGCAAGGGTTTATTTATACAAAGGAGATAATGATTTGGCTTTACAATTAGCTGAAGAAGTAATAAACAGTACTTCATATTCTTTAATTGAAAAAGACAATTATGTCAGTTCCTGGGGTACAGGATTCTCATCTGAATCAATAATTGAAATAGTGCAAAATACAGACGATAATGACGGAGGGCACGAAAGTATAGGTTATTTGTTAAGCCCGGCAGGTTATGGGGCCATTACTTTAACAAGTAGCTATGTTAACTTGGTTAAAGAAGTCTCTGAGGATGTTCGTATCGATTTGCTGTCTCCGTTTAATACTCAGGAAGATATTTATTTATTAAAATATCCGGGCAAAGATGGAGCTGAAGTTGCTGTTAACAATAACATTATTATAAGGCTTTCAGAAGTCTATTTGATTGCAGCAGAAGCAGCATATAAAGCAAATAATACAACAAAAGCAAGAACTTATATTAACGATTTAGTTGAAAAAAGAACAGGTATAGCAGATTATTATGATCTCAGCGAGATAACATATGAAAGAATCTTTAACGAACGAAGAAAAGAATTGGTTTGTGAAGGTCATAGATTCTACGATGCAATACGCGATGGTAATACATTAAATAGAAACTATGATGAGTTCTTTGGAGAAGTGGCTCAAATAAGTTGGGATGACTACAGGGTAATAATGCCTATTCCAAGAGCTGAATTGGATGTTAATAGCAATATGGCTCAAAATGATGGGTATCAGGATTAGATTTAAGGGATGCTGATAGGTTTAGATAGAGTTTATAAACTCAATTTAATGATGAATGAAGAGCAATCAAAAAGATTGCTCTTCATCTCAAAATTTTTATCACAAGTTTTTTTTGATTTTTAGTTTTTTATTATGGGTAGAAAAATATTATTATATCTTTCTAGTGTTATACTTTTTTTATCGATTGTAAATTCAATTTATTCTCAGGATACTACCTATGTAAGGTCGGTGTTAGTAAAACTTTCTTCAGAAAAATTTAAAGGAAGGGGTTATGTCGGTAATGGAGATTTAATTGCAGCAAAATTTATAGCTAATGAATTTAAAAAGTCCGGGGCAAAACCAATTGGGGTTAAAGGTTATTTTCAGCCTTATAACTTTGCAATCAATTCATTTCCATCAGCAATAAATTTTTTTGTTAAAAATAAAAGATTAGAGGCAGGAAAGGATTTTTTGATAGCCAATAATTCTCCAACTACTAAAGGGCGTTACCAGTTAATATGGTATAAAGGAGAAGATTTCTCGGGACAAAGTATTAGAAATAGCATTGGTGATGTTAACCTTAATGATAAGTTTCTGGTAATACCAAGCTATGATCGTTCATTTGTTAAGAATAATCCTTTAAAAGCCAGGGGTATAATATGTTTATCTAAGGATGAAAAATTATTGTGGAGTGTAAGCAATGGAACTGAAGTTGTAGATTTTGTAACGATTACCATTAAGGATGAATTATTACCTGAGGATACAAAAGAAATTAAACTGGAGTTTCGAAATAAATTTTTACCAAATCATATAACTAATAATGTGGTGGCTTATGTTCCGGGAACAGAGATGCCAGATTCTTTTCTGGTATATACGGCACATTATGACCATCTTGGAATGATGGGGAAAAAGGCCTGTTTTTATGGGGCAAATGATAATGCATCTGGGACTTCTATGATTTTGGATTTAGCTAAATATTATGCAGTACATCCTGCTAAATATACAATGGTATTTATTGCCTTTAGCGGTGAAGAGGCTGGATTATTGGGATCAAAATATTATGCCTCAAACCCAACATTAGATCTTTCGAAGATGAAGTTTTTGATTAATCTTGATATGGTTGGTTCTGGAAGTGATGGGATTACAGTTGTAAATGCCGGAGTTTATAAAGAAGAATTTGATCGAATGCAGAATATCAACAAAAAGAATTCGTATCTGGCTCAAGTGAAATTTCGAGGTGAATCGTGTAATAGCGACCATTGCCCGTTTTATCAAAAAGGGGTTCCATCATTTTTCATTTATACCATGGGAAATGAGTATTCCGAATACCACAATATTTATGATAAAGGAGTAGATGTACCACTTACTGCTTATTCTAATTTGTTTCGGTTGCTGTTAGACTTTAACAGTACATTTTGATTCTTAATGTATTAATAGGGGGAGCCAAAATTCTTTAGGCTCGCTATACTTGTATTATTATAGATTACTAAAATTAAATTTGTAATGAATAAAAGAACTCTGGTTCTATTATTTAGCATATTATTTATCGTTATTGAAGTGAGTGCGGTAGAAAAATCGAAACTCAAGATTTCCAGACTTATTTCCCCTCCCGATATTGATGGAATTATAAATGACAATGCATGGTTAAATCTTGAGGAATATTCAGATTTTTCTAAAATAGAACCATTACATAATCAAAGTCCAAGTCAAAGATCTATTGTTAAAATTGGGTACGACGATGATGCATTGTACATCTCAGCTAATCTTTTAGATTCATCCAAGGATAGTATTTTGTATGGACTTGGGCCACGCGATAATGGCAAAAGCGATATAGCGGAGTATTTTTCTATAGTAATTAATCCATATAATGATGGAGTAAATGCTTATGAGTTTTTGGTAACTTCTCCAGGTGTTCAAAGTGATTTTAAACTAACAGGTACATCATCAGATGCAAATTGGGACGCTGTGTGGTATAGTGCGACAAGTAAAAATGACGATGGATGGTGTGTTGAAATTAAAATTCCTTTTTCGGCCATTAGGTTTCCAAAGAGAAATGTGCAAACATGGGGTATTCAGTTCTATCGCCAGATAAAAAGAAAAAATGAACTCTGTGCCTGGAGTGATATAAATGTTTTAAACCAGGATTATAATAGTCAGTTAGGAATTGCTACCGGAATTGAAGATGTAACACCCCCATTGCGTTTGTCTTTTACTCCATATGTAGGGCTTTTTACAGAAAAATACCAAGATGCAGATGATTATCAGGAAGGGATATCTGGAGGGCTTGATCTTAAATATGGAATTAATGAAAGTTTTACGGTTGATTTAACCTTAATCCCCGATTTTAGCCAGGTAACGTCTGATGATGAGGTTCTTAATCTTACTCCATATGAAATTGAGTATGATGAAAACAGACCTTTCTTTACAGAAGGGGTAGAGCTTTTTACAAAAGGAAATCTTTTTTACTCAAGGCGGATAGGGGGAGAGCCGAGAAATTATTCTTCAGCTAATAATTCATTAAGTGATTCCGAAATTTTGTTGGAAAACAAGAGTGAAACAGAACTAATTAATGCAGTGAAAGTAAGTGGGAGAGATAAGAATGGTTTGGCAATCGGAATATTTAATGCAATTACTGGAGCTACAGAAGCGAAGATAACAGATACTATCTCTTTGGAAAAAAGAAAACTCATTACCCAGGGAGTAACAAATTATAACCTATTTGTACTTGATAAAAACCTAAAGAATAATTCATACATCAATATTGGTAATTCTTATGTATCTGATTTTGACCTTGATTATAATGCTAATGTTACGGCACTTACTTTAAGGTTAAACAATGAGAAAAATAGTTTTAGATTGGCTGCATCAGCCGGCCATAGTGTAATCACTAATGTTGACGAAAAAACACAGGGGAATAGGTATAGTCTCTCATTAGCTAAAACAAAGGGTAATTTTTTAACCTCTTTAAGTCATTCGTTAATTGATGAGCAGTACGATTGTAATGATCTGGGGTATTTGTCTGTCAATAATATTATGACGAATACATTATCAATGAATTATAATATATACGAACCTTTTAGTGCTTTTAGAAAATTAAAAAGTTCTGTTAGTTTTACAAATAAGTATCTTGTTAAGCCGTTTGAGTATACAGTTTTTCAGGTAAGTTACTCTTTATCTGCAAAATTGAAAGAACCCAATTCTATAGACCTGGGCTTAAGCGGTACAATTTATCCAATAGAGGGACATGATTACGATGAAACCCGCACTACTTCCAGGTACTATTTAGTCCCCCGGTCTGCCTCAATAAAAGGATCTATATCAACAGACTACAGAAAACCAATCGCTCTAGACGCTTATGTTGAGAAAGAAAAGAGAGATATAGTAGATAGTTATTGTACAACATATTTTCTTGCTCCACGCTTAATGCCTAACAATAAATTTGTTCTGTCTCCGAGCATAACTTATATCGATGAGTCTAAGGATATCGGGTATATAAAAAAGGAGGACGATAATATTTTCTTTGGAATGCGCGATATTGAAACTTTTGAAAATACCATTAATTTAAGTTATGTATTCGATCCGAGTTCAACTATTACAATGAAGGTCAGGCATTATTGGTCGAAAGTTGATTATGAAGCGGTGTCTCCCTTAGAGAAAGATGGTTCGTTTTCTGCTATTAAAAATTCAGATATTGATCCTGAAACGAATAATCTGAATTATAACTTGTTTAATATAGATTTTGTGTATTACTGGCAATTTGTTCCTGGCAGTGAAATAACAATAGTTTGGAAGAATTCATTTGAAAAACAGTCGAATATTACTCCAGAAGGATATTGGACAGATTTGGAAGATATGATGGGAATGTCTCATCATAATATTTTTTCCTTAAAATTATTGTACTATATAGATTATCAGGGTATCGTAAAAAATATTTTCAAAAAAAGTTAATTATTATGTTTTCAATCAAAAAATTTGACCCCTTCTATAAGGCGGTTGCAAAAAGAATATTCGTTTTTATTCCTTTTATCCTATTTTCAATTTCAATTAAAGCTCAAGAAAAAAAGGTTATTAGTTTTGATGAGATGCTTTCATGGAGAAGTATTGATAAATCTGCTATTACAAACGACGGCAACTTTGTTGTTTATGAAATGGCACCTTTAAAGGGGAATAGCGTTGTTATTATACATAATACTAAAGCCAATACAAATGATACCTTAATACGGGCAAAGAATTTTTCTCTTTCTCCTGATGGCAGTTTTATTATTGCTGTTAAAACACCTCCTTATGAAGTTTTACGTCAAGCCAAGATAGATAAACTCGATAAAGATAAAACACCAAAGGATAGTACAATTATCTATAATTTCATAACAAAGAAAATAATTACATTACCTGTGGCAGACAGTATTTTGGTCTCTAAAACTCTTGGTTCAATAGGTGGGGTTTTATTAAAAAAGGATAACCTAAAGAAATCAGAAAACGATACAAGTTCAATTAAAAAAGTAATCGGAAGAACTTTAGTTATTTATAGTGGAGTAACGAAAGATACGGCTTCTTTTAATTCTGTTACAGAATTCAGTATTTCAGAAAAAGGAGATCAATTAGCTTTTATTGAAGGTTATAAAGATTCGGTATCTACGTGTAGTGTTTGTAGAATCTTAGATAGTGGAAAAAAGACTACTACAGAAGTGTTTTCTTCTACAGGGGATGCTAAAAAGTTATGTTTTGATGCTGAAGGCGAACAACTAGCTTTTCTTTATACCAAAGACACTACGAAAATTAAAAATTATTGTATTTATTTTTCTTTTGATAAAAATTATTCCGAAGAGATAATATCCAAAGAGACAAATGGGATGTTGGATGATTGGGGTGTTAACGAGCATGGGAAACTTTTTTTTAGTGAAAACAAAGAAATGTTATTCTTCCAGACATCGCCAATAAAGAAAGAAAAAACAGATACTATTCCAACCGATGAAATACCCATTCTTGATGTTTGGAGTTGGACAGATAAGAAATTACAGACCCAACAAAATTTAGAAGTTAAAACAGAAAAAAATAGAGGGTATACGGCTGTGTGGCACATCAAAAAGAAAGAGATGGTACAGTTGGCAAATAAACAATATGCCTTAGTATCCCTTACAACTAAAAGAAATGCAGATTATGCACTTCTAGCAGACGAAGAACCATATCTTAGAGAAAGTAACTGGACAGGTTTATGGAAGCGCGATCTTGCCGTTGTAAATGTTAATACAGGCGAAATTACTGAGATTACTAAAGCCCAAAATTCATATCAAATCTCTAGAGCTGGGAAATATGTTGTATGGTATGAGATTTCTGATACGTGTTATTATTCCTATTCAATAGAAAAAGGTACGATTGTAAATCTCACAAAAAATCTGGGGGTAAATATTTACAATGAGCTGGAAGATTTACCACGAGTCCCTCTAAGTTATGGTATTGGAGGCTGGGCTCCTGGTGATAAAAATATAATAATATATGATCGATATGATATATGGAAAATTGATCCTGAAGGTTTAAAGCCTCCTGAGAATATTACAAATTATTATGGAAGAAATAACCATATTACATTAAGAATTATTGATTTAGATAAAGAAAATGAATTTGTTCCGCTTAATCAGGAGTTACTATTAAGTGGAGTAAATGAGATTAACAATAAATCTTACTTTTTTAGTTATTATCCTGGAAAGAGTAAAGAACCAAAAATAATACAATCTGGAGAGTTTAAGTATTCTCGCCCTCAGAAAGCCTTCAATGCAAATGTTTTACTTTGGACAAAGCAGAGTTATCAGGTATATCCAGATCTAATTGTAAGTGACATTAAATTCAAAGCATCAACAACAATATCAAATATAAACCCACAGCAAAGTGATTATCTCTGGGGTACATGTGAACCATATCAGTGGACATCATTTCGGGGAGAAACACTTAATGGGTTACTGTATAAACCTGAAAATTTCGATTCTACAAGATCGTATCCAATGATAGTGTATTTTTATGAACGTAACTTTTTTAATCAGTATGACCATTTTATTCCTACTCCAAGTCGTTCAATAATTAACAAAACATTCTATACCAGCAACGATTATATCGTTTTTGTTCCAGATATAACATATATCGATGGATATCCTGGACAAAGTGCCTATGATTGCATTGTAAGTGGCACAACAAGTTTAATTGAACATTATTCCTGGGTAGACAAAAAACATATTGGCATACAAGGGCAAAGCTGGGGAGGATACCAGGTAGCCTATTTAGTTACGCAAACAGATTTGTTTGCAGCAGGCATGGGGGGAGCCGTTGTTAGCAATATGACAAGTGCCTATGGAGGAATAAGGTGGGAATCAGGAAAAAATAGAATGTTTCAGTACGAAAAAGAACAAAGTCGTATTGGAGGATCTCTTTGGGAAAAACCAATGCAATATATTGAGAACTCTCCATTGTTTTTTGTCCCTAAGGTAAACACACCCTTACTCCTTATGCATAACGATGAAGATGGGGCTGTGCCATGGTATCAGGGCATTGAATACTTTGTTGCTTTAAGGCGTTTAAATAAACCAGTGTGGATGCTTTCTTATAATGGTCAACCACATAATTTGGCCAGAGAGAGTATCGCAAATAGATTGGATCTAAGTATAAGAATGAAACAATTTTTCGATCATTATTTAAAGGATAAACCAATGCCAGCGTGGATGCAAGAAGGAATACCAGCGGTTGACAAAGGTGAAAATCTTGGATATTCTTATGAATGAGGGTTCTTTAAATTCTCAATATATTTATATATGGGTAAAGCTGCCAATACTTTGGCAGCTTTTTTTAAATATTTATTTTTCATTCGTTAATATACAATCTTTAAAGTTTAATCAATTAAGTTGTAAGAGAGGTGTGATTGTTTTGTGTTAATCTGTAGAATTATCATATTTTTACCCTTTAAACTCATAGTTATTGAGGGTTTAAATCTATATATCATAACTTGATCACAATAATTTGAAAAACCTTACATCAAATAAAGAATTAATATACTTTGAATCTCTCTTTAATAAATATTTTAAAGATATGGTTATTTATGCCACTATTTTTATACAAGATATGCAAATAGCAGAGGATCTAATTCAAGACCTGTTCGTAGAATTGTGGTATAAAAAAGTATTCCGTCGTACAATAAATAATCCAAAGGTATATTTGTTCACATCTGCCAAAAATAAGTGTCTAATGTATTTGCGAAAGAAAAGGCCTGAATATTTGCAATTTGATGATTTATTTGATGAATTACAGGTTAATCTACCTGAAATAGATGAAGAACGAGTTATTTTTTTTGTGGAAAAAATTATAGATGAGTTACCTGATAAAAGAGCTGTTATAATTAAACTTCATTTTTATAAAGGGTTAAAATATAGAGAGATAGCCGACGTGTTGGGTATAAGTTTAAATACAGTAAAAACACAAATACGTAAAGCACTCCATCAGCTTAGGGAGAAACTAAATAAATTACCGAACAACATCTGATAATTGAATTTTACTTCTCAATTTAGGAATATTTTTTCTCCCGCATCTTCTTCTAACCTTTAGAGTTAAGATTTTTATTTTCCTCCTTTATAAAAAAACTGAAACGTAACTTTTTTTCCTCCGTATAAGGCTTCAAAACCCTGTCGAATTTTGATGTAATATTCTGTAAATGAATGCTTTATTAGATGAAAAAACATTGTCTAACAAAATATATCAAAGGTAGAAAAGGGAGGAGAACTGTGAGCGTTATATCATTTTCGTCAAAAAAAAGATGCTGTTAATGGAAAAATTTCCATCATATAAATTTTTTCTAATCATACTTTTTTTATCTCTTGCGGGGATAAAGATTTCCTACGGGCAATCTCAATGTCACCGGATTGGCGATAATGGAAGCGACCAGAGTACAAGTGGTAATTGTGCACCGGTAACCCTGGATTTTAGTTTTAATTATGAGTTTGATATTGCTGTAGATCCTTCTGATGTCCAGGTTTATATTGACTGGGGTGATGGGACTAATGTAATAGTTACTCCGGCCCAGGATGGCTCAAATCGGTTATTTTTTGATACAATACAACATATCTATCCCGAACATGGACCCGATTGTTCATATGAAGCACGGGCTTATGTTATTTCTGACGGCGATCATTGTACGAGTAGTACTCAGTTGCAGGAGTTTCGTTCGTGGAACACAGATAATGAGAATGGTGGAGTTGTAGCAGCAGCACCAGAAAGAGCCCTTGTTTGCGAAGGCGATCCGGTTTACCAGGTTTTTGCTGACGCTTCTGATTTTAACTGTAACATAATTGTTGAGCCAGACAGACCAAATCTTGAAAGTCGCTGGGTGCAGTTTATCTATGGAACCAATGCAGCTGCTGGCGACAGGATCCCAAATCTTTATATTATCAATGAAGTGGGAGATACGGTTCAAATGACTGATGCAGCAGGTAATTCCTTAGGTGAGTATTATGGTCCTATTATTGAAATTCCTTACGAAGCTCACGGGCCTAACCAGGTTTCGTTCCCGGTAATTGCACCTCCGGATGGTTTAGCAGGAGATATTTTTGAGATTACACTTCGTAACTGGAACATTTGTAATCCCTACGATGATCCTTATGATGGTTTACCTCCAACAGATACTGTTGATGGTGATAATCCACCAATTATAGCGCATGCATGGGTTGAAATTATTTCTACTCCGCCTAATGTGCCTTCGTCTTATGTTGAGTTTTGCGCAAATGAGAATATTGTATTAACAGCGAGTTCAGCAGCAGATACGCTTCATTGGTATTCAGACTCAACGTTAACAAACCTGGTTGGTACAGGAACTTCTTTTGATCCTACACAGGCACCTTTTAGCCTGGATAATTCTGTTGGTGGGGAATATTCATTTTGGGTTACAGCCATTCAAATGGCCTGCGAGAGTGCGCCCTTAAAAGTTGAAATAAAAATATATGATAATCCGGTTGTTCCTTTTGCAGGTGCCGATCAACCAACTTGTTCAGACACGATTACCTTGAATGCAACGGCTCCTTCTATAGGTACTGGAGTTTGGTCTTCATTAAGTTCTGCTTCAATAAGTAATGTTGCTCTTAATAATTCTTTTGTGTCCGGACTTGATTATGGGACCAATATTTTTACATGGACTGTAACTAACGGCCCTTGTGTATTGACTGATGATGTGGAAATTTATCGGGATACACCCCCCATTCAGGCAATTGCCGGTTCTGATTTAAACCTGTGTAACCAGGATAGTATTGTATTGTATGGGAATTCACCGGTGTCTCCAAATTATGGGGTATGGCAGGTTTTAAGTGGAAGTGCAAGCATTAACAATCCGGTTGATCCATCATCTTCCTTAACTGGGATCGTAAGTGGGGAAACTGTCCTGGAATGGAGCCTGCACAGCATTAGTGATGTTTGTCCGCCTACCTATGATACAATAAAAATACTTCATGATATTACCGGTTCTCCTGCTGATGCCGGTTCAGATGTTAAGAATTGCGATATTACTTCTGTACAACTAAATGGAAATGCTATTCCGACTGGAGGTACAGGTACGTGGACATTATTAAGTGGCTCCGGAAGTATCTCTGATAATACTATTCCGAATCCCAATGTAACCAGTCTTAATGATGGTGTAAATACATTTGAGTGGATGCTGGAATCGCAATATGGTATTTGCCCGACAACAAGAGATACTGTGGAGATCACTGTTTATCAAACGCCACGACAAGCAGATGCAGGACCCGATCAGTATTTTTGTTTGGATACATTTGCAGTGCTTCAGGGTAACTCGCCAGATGTTGGAGTTGGAACGTGGGATATTATTTATAATCCGATAGGAGGAACACCTGTATTCCTTCCGTCAGTGAATGATTCAAATGCCGTGTTTAGTGTTACATCCGACGATGTTTCAAGATATGAATTAACATGGACACTCAGCAACGGAGATTGTTTTACAAGAGATACAGTCCTTATTGATTTAGGGGCTCCAATAGATACAGTATATGCAGGTGAAGACGATTCAACTTGCGGGACGTCAATACAATTACAAGGAAACGCGTTTTTAAGAGGGACAGGAGAATGGACTAAAATTCAAGGCCCGGGCAACATCACCTTCGTACCGAATGCCCATACCCCCAATGCCTGGGCCTTGATTACTCCTGGAGATTATGGAGACTATCAGCTGGAATGGAGACTGGAAAGTGGTTCCTGTGGCTCTGTTGCCGATACAGTATCGATAACGTATCACGCTATTCCTGATCAGCCATTAGTGCTGGCAGATTCAAGCTGTGGCCCTTCAGCATTAAATCTTGGTTCAGTAATTGGTAATAATGGAACTCTAAACAGATGGTACGACAACCAAACGGGAGGAAGTTTAATTCAAACGGGAAATAGTTATGCTACACCTGTTTTAAGTATTACTGAGTCCTATTGGGTATCAACATACAATGAAACAACATTTTGTGAAAGTCTTCGTGCAGAAGTAGTCGCAAAAATTAATCCGATACCGGGAAAGCCTTCCTCTCCAAATGTTGATTTTTGTGGAGTTTCTGATTTAATAATTTCATCTTCTATAGGGAGCGATGCGAATACCAATTTATGGTACGATAGTCAGATTGGAGGGCTGTTGTTGGGTGTTTCTAAGAATTACACCGATTATTTTGACCATTCCCAAACGCTTTGGGTAGCTAGTTATGATACCATTACAGGATGTCAGGGCGATCGGGATAGTGTTTACATTGAAATATATACAGTTCCTGATAATCCTGTTGTTTCTGATGTAGAGAATTGTGGTAGCACTTCATTTGCATTAATTTCTGAAATGGGAAATAATGGAACAACCAATTATTGGTATTATTCTGATACAACTGTTTCTCCTTTTTATACAGACACTACGTATATAACGCCTCTTCTTGATTCAACAACTTCTTATTGGGTGTCAACCATTGATGAATCTACTTTATGTGAGAGCGAAAAGGTTGAGGTTACAGCTGTTATTCATCCGGTTCCTGTTGCTCCAAATCCAACAGATACGAGTGTTTGTGGTGCTGCCAGGTTTGAGCTTACAACACCAATTGGTGAATTTGGTAATACGCTAAGGTGGTATGATATACCTGTTGGAGGAAGTCCTGTTGCTGAGACAGATACTTTTACAACAACAGTTATTGCTTCAGATAAAACATATTATGTTTCTACATATAACGATTCTACATTCTGCGAGAGCCCAAGAAAACAAATGGATATTGAGATTCTTGAAGTTCCGGCACCATTAATTATTACTGGTTTAGGAGATGTAATCCAGGGACAGTCTGAAGTTGTTTATTATGTTATTGGTAACGCTGGTTCATCATATACCTGGAACATCCCTTCGGAGATTACATGGGAAGATGATTTTGGTTACTGGGTAAAACTGGGCTTCCCAAATATAGGGTCGTTTAATATTTCTGTTTTTGAAACTTCTATTAACGGCTGTCCCGGACCGGAGTCAAACAAACAGATCAATGTAACAGACGGAGAGCTTACCTTAGATATCGATTTAGGAAACAATGCAGCTTGTACAGGAACAGATTTTTATATTGAACCATCTCTTATCGGGGGTAAAGGTCCTTATGATATCAGGTGGACAGGAGATACAGCCTTTCTTTCATCAACAAATACGTTGTCAACATACCTCAATGCTCCTGTTGAAGGCGAGTATAAATTTTATCTTGATGTTACGGATATGAATTATAAATCGGTAAGGGATAGTGTAACAGTGTATGTTTATGAAAGTCCAACAGCAAATATCACAACTCCTTATCAGATTGTGTGTGTGGGCGATACATTAACAATAAATGTTGATGTGGAAGGGCCTGTTTTAAAGCATCAGTGGTACGGACAGATTAATGCATTATCATCAGCAAATATTCAGGAGCCGGTTTTCCAACCTTCAGCAAATGAGACATATAATTTTATTTACGAATTAACAGATGTCCATCAGTGTAAAGCAACTGATACCATATTTTTTGATACAGAGCAAACAACAGCAATGTTTACTACAGATGCAATACCTCAATGTAGTCCTTTAACGGCTAATTTTACTAATCAATCTGTTAATTATGATTCAATAGTTTGGGATTTTGGGGATGAAACTAGTTCAACTATTGAAAATCCTGAACATCTGTTTACAAATACACAAACATCAGTAAAAAATTATAAGGTAGTACTTACTTCGATAAGTGAGAATGGTTGTACAGACCAGGCAAATACATACATTACAGTTTTTCCGAGACCCGAAACAACAATTTATTCGGATCCTGATACTGCTTGTCACCCGGCAAATGTTCTTTTCACAGCAACAGCTGGTAATGCATTTTATTCATGGGATTTTGGTGATGGAGAAACGTATGATGGAGGCTATAATGTTTTGCATACATTAAATAATTTGACATCAAATGATACATTTTTTGAGATTAAGCTTATTACAGCTTCTTCTTTTGAATGCTATGATACAGCTTATAAGACTGTATTAGTGCATCCAACTCCGGAAGCTGATTTTGATATAGCACCAAAAGAGCAGATGTATCCTGATGCTACTGTTTCTGTGCAGAATAATACGGTAGGCGATTGGGAATACAGCTGGTATTTTGGAGATGGAACAAGTTCAAGCCTTGAGCAACCAAGGAAACACACATATGATTTCCCAAATAATTTTAACGTTTCCTTGGTTGCAAAAAGTAAATTCTGTAAGGATAGTTTAACACAAAGTGTCCTCATAAAACCACATCCTCCGGAAGCTAAATTTGATCCGATTGAGCCGGGGTGTATGCCTTTAACAGTAACTTTTGTTAATACATCTTCTTATGCAGATTCGTATTATTGGGACTTTGGTGATGGTAGTGTTTCCAATAAAGCAGACCCTACATATACTTATTATGAGCCGGGTGTATATAAAATAACGTTAACTGTTGAGGGCGAGGGAGGCGAAGATACCCACAGCGATACAAGCAGGGTATTTGTTCTGCCAAACTCTTATTTTGATTTAGCCCCCCGCTATGTTTATGTTAACGACGAAGCAGTAAATTATTTTAATCTCTCGGATCATGGAGATATTTTCGAATGGGATTTTGGTGATGGTACTACTTCTAATCAGTATAATCCTACCCATGTTTACCAGGAAGAGGGCACTTTTGATGTAACACTTAAGGTATGGACAGTAAACGATTGTTTTGATCTTTATGTAATGGAAAATGCAGTCCTTGTTGAACCATTTGGCGATATTGCTTTTCCCAATGCATTTCGTCCTTTGTCTCCTATTGAGGAAAACAGGATATTTTCTCCGGGTATTATCGATAATGTTGATGAATACCATCTGATGATTTTTAATCGATGGGGAGAACTCTTGTTTGAAAGTACAGATCCTGATATTGGCTGGGATGGCTATTACCAGGGACGGCCAGCAAAACAAGATGTTTATGTGTGGAAAGTCAGAGGAACGTTCAGCAGCGGTGAGTCATTTGTGAGAACAGGTGATGTAACACTTCTTCATTAATATTTGATAGTAATCGTTGAATTGCACAATTGATGGAAAGAAACATTCATATTTATAAATTAATAAAACTAAAGGTTATATCGATAGCCATTATGTTTCTTAGTATCCATGCCGTAAAAGCACAGGATCCGCAATTTTCTCAGTTCTATTCTAATTATCTTTATTTGGCACCATCCTTTGCCGGATTAAATTATGAGAACCGGTTAGCGATGAATTACCGTAACCAATGGCCGGAAATAACCAATGGGTTTGTAACCTATAGTGTTTCTTTTGAGCATTATTTCTCGAAATTTAACAGTGGACTCGGAATTTTAATGCTACGGGATGAGGCCGGAACCGGAAAGCTACGGACAACAAATATTGGCTTGCAATATTCTTTTGATTTTAAAATAACAGAATCTTTTCATTGTCGCCCCGGGATGCATTTTATGTATACAGAACGCGGGCTGGATTTTAATCAGTTGATATTTAAAGACCAGATGTCTGCCAGTGGAAATTCCCCTGTCTCTGCAGAAGTTGTAGCAATGGATAATGTTGGTGATATTGATTTTGCTTCTTCCATCTTAACATATTCTCATAATTTTTGGGTTGGATTTAGTGCCGATCACTTATTACGGCCAAACCAATCATTGTATGATTTTGAGGAAGAAGCAGGAAACCTGGCAAAAGTCCCTATTAAATACCAGGTGTTTGGAGGAACTAAATATGTTGCAAAACAACGTTTGCTCAGACCTATTCCTACAAGTCTTCAGTTTGCTTTTTTATTTAAATCACAGAAAAATTATAGACAGTTAGACGCCGGGCTTTATTGGCATCGAAATCCACTTGTGTTTGGTCTGTGGTACAGAGGTATTCCTGTTGCAAAATCATTTAAATATAATGATGCATTAACATTGCTTGTCGGCGTAAAGACAAATAGTTTTAACATAGGATATAGTTATGATTTTACTACATCCAGATTAATAACCAATACCAATGGTGCACATGAAATATCACTGTCTTATACATTTAATACGCGCGAAATAAAACGTAGGCCTAAAATGGTACCTTGTCCTGAATTTTAATTTGTTTTTACAATCGGATAAAACATTGTAGTTTTGCCATATGCAAGTAAAATCAGCAGAATTTGTAAAAAGTAGTTCAGAAACAAGTCAATGTCCGAATGATAATTTGCCCGAATATGCATTTATTGGAAGATCAAATGTTGGCAAATCGTCTTTAATCAATATGTTGACAGATAGAAAAGGACTGGCGAAAACTTCAGGAACTCCGGGAAAAACACAGCTTATTAATCATTTTATAATTGATGATAGTTGGTATATTGTAGACCTTCCGGGATATGGTTATGCAAAAGTTTCAAAAAAATTGCGTAAGGAGTTTAATAAAATTATTACCAACTACTTAATTAACCGGGAAAACCTGGCTTGCGTTTTTATGCTTATTGATGCAAGGCACGAACCACTAAAGAATGATTTGGAGTTTATAACCTGGTTGGGAGAAAATGGGGTCCCATTTGTTTTAACGTTTACTAAAGCAGATAAATTAAGCAGCTCTGAGTTAAATAAGAATTTGATGGTATATAAATCAAAACTTCTTCAGCAATGGGAGTCTCTTCCTTTAATTATTACAACCTCTTCAACATCAAGGATTGGGAAAGAAGAGATTCTGAATTTTGTAGCAAATACAAATGCTTCAATAGATTCGATAAAATAAACGAGAATTTTATTAAATAATATTCTTTTTATCGGATTAGTTTTTTTACTTTTGCCGCCCGAAATCAGAATTATTTTGGAATGATGGCAATGAAAGCAAAGACTACTATGAAAGTTTTTTCAGGTAGGGCAACTCGTTATTTATCCGAAAGTATTGCAAAAGAATTTGGGATGGAATTAGGCGAGATTAATATCCATGAATTTAGCGATGGAGAGTTTCAACCTTATTATCTGGAGTCAGTTCGGGGCTGTACGGTCTTTATTATTCAATCTACATTTCCACCACAGGACAATTTAATGGAGCTACTTCTGTTAATCGATGCAGCAAAAAGGGCATCTGCTTATAAGATTGTAGCTGTTATTCCTTATCTGGGATTGGCTCGTCAGGATAGGAAAGACAGGCCAAGAACTTCTATTGGTGCTAAACTTGTAGCTGATTTATTAGAGGCCTCCGGAGTCGACAGGGTGATGACAATGGATCTTCATGCCCCTCCTATTCAAGGTTTCTTTAATATTCCTGTAGATCATTTATACGCATCAAGTTTGTTTGTTCCCTATCTTGAAAAGCTTAACTTGAAAAATTTAACAATTGCAGCTCCTGATATGGGAGGCGCAAAAAGAGCAAATGCCTATTCCAGATTTTTAAATACGCCAATGGTTATTTGTCATAAGACAAGGACCAAAGCCAATGTGGTTGATGATATAAAAGTAATTGGTGAAGTTGAAGGGAAAGATGTTGTAATCGTTGATGACATGATTGATACAGCTGGGACTATTACTGCTGCTGCAAAAGTAATGAAAGACTATGGGGCAGATTCTGTAAGGGTTGTTGTTACACATCCAGTTTTATCTGGTCCTGCAATAGATAGAATTAATGAATCACCAATAGAAGAAGTAATCGTTACAGATTCTATTCCTTTAGGAAATAAAAAGAGTGATAAAATTACAGTAATACCAATTGGCTCATTTTTAGCTGATGTGATAGATAAAGTTTATAATTATCAATCAATAAGTTCGAATTTTATAATATAATATATATCTTTGCACCGCTTTTTTAAAAAGCTCCCGTGTGATGGGGAATATCATGCACATATTCTGAGTAACACAATTTAAAATTAAGAAATGAAAACTTTTGAAATTAAAGTAAGCAAAAGAAGTGAAGTAGGTAAAAAATCTACAAAAAAACTAAGAAGAGAAGATAATGTAGTTTGTGTTCTTTATGGAGGTAAAGAAACTATTCACTTCTATGCTCATGAGAATGATCTTAAAGATGTTGTGTATACACAACACGTATACATTGTAAATATCGATATTGATGGAGAAAAACACAATGCTGTTTTAAAAGATATTCAATTCCACCCTGTTACAGATAAAATATTACATATTGATTTTGTTGAAGTATTCGACGATAAGCCTGTAACTATTGGTGTTCCTGTTGAACTTTTTGGAAATTCAATTGGAATTAGAAATGGTGGTAAATTAAGATTTAATAAGAGATATTTAAATGTAAAAGGTTTAGCAAAAGATTTACCTGATACTTTAAAAGTTGATATTACTAAAATTAATATTGGTGGTGTCGTTAAAGTTAATGATCTTTCATTCGAAAATCTTACTTTATTAGAACCTGCTAGTTCATTAGTAGTAGCAGTTATGTCATCTCGTCTTGCAGCTAAAGGATTGGTAGCATCTGAAGAAGAAGAAGAAGGTGGAGAAGAAGCATCTTCTGAAGAAAGTTCAGAAGAATCTAAAGAATAGGTTTTTAGTAATCCCCATCATTCATTCCATTGATGAATTGTACTCAATGGAATGTTTTTAACCTTTCTTTTTTTTGATATGAAATATTTAATTGTTGGTCTTGGTAATATTGGAGATAAGTACGCTGAGACAAGACACAACATAGGATTTAAAATATTGGATGCTTTGGCTGAGGCATCCAATATTACTTTTAAGGATAAGCGTTACGGCTTCGTAACTGAATTCAAATATAAATCAAGGATTTTTGTTCTCCTGAAACCAAATACTTTTATGAACCTTAGTGGTTTAGCAGTTAACTATTGGCTTAAAAAGGAGAAGATAACTATAGAAAATTGCCTCATCCTTGTGGATGACCTTGCCCTGCCCTTTGGAAAACTTCGCTTAAGGCCTAAAGGAGGTGATGCTGGCCATAATGGATTAGCAAATATTCAACAGGTTCTGGGACATTCTAATTATGCACGTTTGAGATTTGGAATTGGTAGCGATTTTCCTAAAGGATTACAGATTGATTATGTGCTCGGTGAATGGGGTTCTGAAGAGAGAAAAGAACTTCCTGAAAAAATAGAAAAAGCGATTGAAATTGTTAAAAGCTTTGGTACAATAGGCCTTCAATATACAATGAATCAGTTTAACATAAATTAACCTCCTTTATCGTTTTATAATAAAAAGTTAAATTCCATAATTATTTCCTGTTTTTATTAGATATTGTTTATGTTTGTTTAACTTTTTTACTGTCAATCTGTTTAGCTGTCAAATTTGTTTTAATGTTAAAAAAATGGCCATATAAGAAAATTGTGTTATTTACTACAATTTCATTATTAGGGTTAATTTTAACGCAATCTTTCTGGGTATTTAAAGCGGTAAATATTGGAAAGAAACAATTTTATCATAGGGCAAATATTGCCTTGGAAGATGTTTTAGAAGAACTTGTTGAATATAAGAATAATAATAGTTCCTCCTGTATTCAGCTTCCAGAAAAGTCAAATGATATTTTTTGTGTATTGGATACTACTCTTTTAAAAGATGTAGTTGGAAAATATGTTAGATATCATGAACTCGGCGATCAATATTTTTTCCAGATAATAAAGTCAAATACGAAGGCAGTAGTTTATTCATCAAATGGTAATTACAAAATACCACATAATATAGATAGTCATAAAGCCTGTTTATCTTGTGTTTGGAAAAAAGAATATTATCATCTTGCTTTGTATTTTCCAAATCAAAAAATAGATATTCTGCTTGGCTTGTCTCTTTGGTTATCATTATCAATCGTTTTTATACTTATTGTTATTGGTGGCTATATCTACAATGTTTCCATCATTATCAAACAAAAGAAAATTTCAGAAATGAAGAACGATTTTATAAATAATATGACACATGAATTTAAAACCCCTTTGTCCACAATATCAATAGCATCAGAAGTCTTAAAAAAGAATGGGATTGATGTAGATAAAATTCATAAATATGCTGATATTATCTTCGATGAGAACCTGAGAATGCAGCATCAGGTTGAGAGAGTTTTACAAATTGCCCAACTAGATAAAGACGAGTTAACATTGACTTTAGAATGGATTGATATTCATGATTTAATTAGATCGGCCGTTGATAATCTCTGTCTAGAACATTGTCAAAAAGAAATCAATCTTGAATATAAGTTAGAGGCAAAGAATGTAATCTTACAGGGAGACAAACTCCATTTAACAAATATTTTCAAAAATTTAGTTGATAATGCTTCAAAGTATTCAGGAGAAAATTCCAAGATAATTATTGAGACTAAGAATGTCTCAAAAAACGAATTGCAAATTGATATTATTGATAATGGAATTGGTATAAGTCAACGATCACTTCAGCAGATTTTTGATAAATTTTATCGTGTCCCAACAGGTAATGTCCATGATGTGAAGGGGTTTGGGTTAGGGCTTTATTATGTCAAGACAATGGTGGAAGCCCACGGTGGAGTGATTTTTGTTGAGAGTGAATTAAACAAAGGGAGTGTTTTTAGTGTTGTCTTTCCACTAAAGAGAATTGAAAATGTCTCCTCAAAATTACATATACACTCTTAAACAGGTATTATACAAATGAAGTATAAGGGCGCAAAAATATTATTAGCAGAAGATGATGCTAATCTAGGATTTGTTATCAAAGATTTTCTTGAAGAGCAAAGTTTTAAAGTAGATCACAAAACAAATGGAAAAGAGGCCTTAATTGCCTTTCAAAAAAGTGATTATGATTTATGCTTGCTCGATGTAATGTTGCCAATTAAAGATGGATTTACATTGACAGAGGAGATTCGTAAAGAAGATTGTGAGATCCCGATTATTTTTATTACTGCAAAAAATTTATCTGAAGATAGAATAAAAGGTTATAAAATAGGAGGGGATGATTATATTACGAAACCCTTTTCTACAGAAGAACTTTTAGTTAGAATTAAAACTATTTTTAAACGGGTAAATTTTTCTTCGGGACTTATAACAAAACCAACTTTGTTCAAAATCGGAAAATTTAATTTTGATTTTACAAATCAAATACTTAGCTCAGAAGATGGAGAGCAGAAGCTTACAAAAAAAGAAGCAGAAGTTCTTCGTTTATTATGTTTAAACATGAATAATGTCCTTAAAAGGGAGGTTGCATTAAAAGCCGTTTGGGGCAGGAATGATTATTTCATGGGGCGAAGTATGGATGTGTATATTGCCAAATTAAGAAAGTTTCTCAAAGTTGACGAATCCATATCAATTATTAATATTCATAATACCGGATTTAAACTTGAAGTGAAAGAACAAATTGTTCATTCCTGAGTGTTATTAGAATTGAGAATAATAGTTTCATTTTGATAAAGGAACCCCAAGATTATACTTTTTAATTGGATAAAAAAGAATTGCCTCGGCTGGGAACCGAGGCAATCTTTTTACTAACTAAAACCTAACTACTAACCTAAAACTAACTAACTATTAACCTAACTAACTTATATGAAGTACTTTTAATGTTTCAAATTTTATGCCAAAGATTTTAACCTTTGTTATTTTATTAACTAATACGACGATTATCAAAAAAGGTTATAAATTTCAATAAAAAAAGTTGTTTTTTGTTAAAAATCATTCGCTTTTCTAATATAAAGAACGTTTCTTTCTAATTAGCAATTCTTGTGCCAAATATTAATTTCGTTTGGTTTATAAACATTTTTTTTTGTTGAGGGTGTTAATAAAATCAGAGGGGTTCTTACTTGTCTTATAACGTAATATTTTATAAATTGTGATTATATATTTTAAGTTAATGAAAACAAATTTTATACTATTTATTCTTCTTTTAAGTGTCTGTTGGTCATGTGATTTTGCATCTATCGATAGTGGAATTTCAGGAAATGGTAATGTAGTTGAAAAAGAAAGAGCTATCAAATCATTTCATGGTATTGTTGTAGCTAATGGAATTGATGTATTTATTACTCAAACTGATGAGGAAAAATTAGTACTAATTGCAGATGAGAATCTACATGATCTAATAATAACAGATGTTGAAAATGGAATATTAAAAATATCAAGCAAACAAAATATCAGAAGAGCATCATCACTTAGGATTAATTTGAATTATAAATTTATTGAGAGTATAAAAATATCAAGTGCCGGGGATGTAAAAGGAGAAACAAAGTTGGTTACTGACGACTTAGTATTACATTTAAGTAGTGCTGGCGATCTTGATCTGGATATTGAAGCAAACAAGATAGATTGCAAAATATCTAGTTCCGGTGATGTAAACTTAAGGGGTAAAACAACGATCTTAAACGCAGAATTAAGTAGTGCAGGGGATTTAAATGCATACGATCTTATTTCTGAAGAGTGTGTGGTAAGAGTCTCAAGTGCAGGAAATGCCAAAGTATATGCAACCAAGTTGTTTGATCTTGAGGCGTCAAGTGCTGGAGATATTTTTTATAAGGGGGATGGTATTGTTGAAAATCAAAGAACTTCAAGTGCTGGAGAAATAAGGAAGGAAGATTGAAAAGTCTTCTGTATATTTGTCGCGAAACCGATGGTTTTATTGGCATGCATTTTGAAATGATTTGATTATTATTTGTAACAAACTATTTATTTAAAGGTTGTTATTATTATAGGGAAAATGAAAAGCACTAAACTGATGAACGAAAATACACCAATAGAAAATATTCAGAGGCTTATTCAGGAATGTCAAAAGAAAATCCAATTGAATTATTCTATTCTGCATTCTGATGATCTTGAGGATAATATAGCTAAATCATTAATTGAAGAAATTGGGGCTCTTAGAGAGAGGGTTACTAATTACCAGGCAAGAATGAAAGTATTATATAAAGAATTATTCTCAGGTTCAAGAAAAGTTCAGAAACAAGTTTTATAATATTTTTTTTGATTTTAAAGCCTATTCTAATTATCAGGTAATTTATGCCTAACAATAACTAATCTATTATTTATTCGTATATTATAGAATATTTGAATAATATTAAGTTTATAATGAGAAATCTTATATACATGTTTGTGTTAGTCTTAGTTGTACTAGCATGTGGTAAAGAGGAAGTATTGTCTGATAACCAGATGTTATCTAATGCAGATGGAAAAAGGTGGGTGCTCAATCAAGTAATTATTGACACGACAGATGTTACAGAGGATATTGATGCTTGTGTATTGGATAATGAACGTATTTTTTATTCTGATTATACTTTTGAAATGACAGAAGGAGACACAACTTGTGTTAATACAGAAGATGTTTCTGAAATAGGTACCTGGCAATTTAATAATGTGAAGACTACCTTAAAAATTGCAATAGGGACAGATACCGCAGAATATATAGTTAAGGAACTCTACAAAAACAAAATGAAACTATTTTTTATTGACCAATCTACAGGGGATAATATAAATTGGGAACTAGTTACTAAATAATTTCAATTATTGAGATAATTGGTTTTTTAGTTGTTTATTTTGTAAAAGACGCTTTTCAAGGATATTTTTATAATTCAAAGCAATCAATTCTTTGTAATTTAGGTAATGCTTCTCAGCTAGAAGTATTGCATTTTCAATACTACCGGTTAATTCTTCTGCGAGGATAAGATTAAATTTAGCATGTTTTGCAATAACTAAATTTTTATTTTTTATGTTTTTTGTCCATAACTCAATGGCTTTATCCCATGCACCATTATAAACGTATTTTTTTGCTTCCCGTAATTCCCTGGATGCTTTTCCATAGAAATCACGGCTTACAGTTATCCAGGTGGGGGAAAATTTAGTTATAGCATTTTTGCCATTCTCAAAACATATGTAAGGAAGTATTTCTTTTATTTTTTTTGTCCGGTTTTGTTTTGCGTGCCTGGAACTATAATAGTATGAATCTAGCGTAAAATTGTCTGAAAAATTTGACACAACAGTTTCAAATTCTTCTTCTTTTGGATAAAGGATTGTATAGTAGAATGCTGAAGTACATTGTAAGTTATCTTCAGGGTAAAAATTTCCGGAGTTATCCATAGATTCTTTCGTGCTAAGATTAAAGTTGATTATTAAATTATTAACAAAAAATAACGCATCAATATTAAAGGTTCCTGCAATAGTTTTCAGATATTCCCAGTTAAATGTATTATTAGTTTCAATGGAGTCATTTAATTCTAAAATGGACAAGCTTGTCCTTATGTCTGCTTCCGAGAAAAATCCATCATAATTACTTTGTAAAGCTTCATCAATAAAATCTTGGGTTAGGTTAATTTCTTCATCGTTAAGTTTTCCGGAGATTTTTTGATTTGACAAAGAATTTTTTACTTGTAAAAGTCCTAAAGAAGAAACGTTATATTTTAAATCAGAACTTCTGGGAATCAGGATTTCAATACTTACTTTTTCAGTAGCGGTATTTTCAAAATATATTGGTAATGTCCCATTGTTGCAAGAGGAAAGCAGACAAAGCAATAGTATAGCACTTACAATTTTCCTGTAATTATTCAAAAAAATATGTTTTGGTTTAAACAGGCAGAAAGATAATAGAACTCTTTTTATTTACAAAAATTTATGCTTCTTGAATATAGATGTTGCTTCACGAATAGTTATATATCTCACTTCTTTTGGGTACTTTTCTGTTATATAACAGAAAAAATCGAGCATGCCTTTTTTGTAATAGAAATCACCTTCCTGATGACAGGTTAGATTTAAAAAAAGAGGCTTGTTATTATTCTTACTATTTTCTTTTATAGCCCATTCCAAGGTTGGGATAAATGTTTTATTGATTTCAGCAAAATCAGTTGCTCCTAAATTATTCGGAATCTCGAGGATTTTATCAATAAAAAAGGGTTGCTCTTTTTTTGAAATATAATGAGAGGAGAAATATGAATGGATCTTTTTATTCTTTAGGAAACCAGATTCTTGAATGGTGCTTCCCCAGATTTTTTTTACAAAGTCAGAAAAATAAGGATATGTTTCTCCAAAGTCATCATGATTATTTCCGATATAATCAATCTCATAACTATTTGAGACTATCTCTGGCGGAACTGCTGAAGAATCTCCGCTGAAACCCAATTTATTTAATGCCTCAAAAATCGCATCAGAAGCAAGCCATCCACCAGCGCGAAATGAGGTAATTTTTGTTTGTAATTTGTCGAATAATAACTTTTGAGAATGCCTAATTATTTGCACGATCTCATCTGAAGAGTAAACAGAAAGTGGGACTCCGCGTCCTGATATAACTTTTTGTTTGATTTTTTTTGCATAGCTTTTAGGTAAAAAGCTTATAATTTTGTCGCGAGCTTGAATAGTAATGTCATTTTTTTTGTAATAATTGTGTTGAGTCTTGAATGTTACTCCCGGAATATTATTTATAAGATATTTATTACAATGGATATGTAACCCAATTTCATCTTGAGGCCTTACAATAGAATTAATTTTTTCGGTTGCAGTTTTAGGATAATGATAAAAGTATGAAGGGCAGATAAAGTGTGTGACAGGGATGTCTTTGTCGAGTTTAGATAGTAGGTATTTTAGATCGTATAAATTCTTAAAATGATCGCCTTCCCAGTCTACACAAAAGTTTATATAAATCATATCATCATAAATATCGGAACATAATTTTGAAAGATAGTTCTCTATTTTGTATTTTTCCGAAAAATTAACATTTGGAAGAGCAAGTACGAATAGATAAATGGTTGTGGGCAGTACGATTATATAAAACAAGAAGTATTGCAACAGAAGAATGTAAAAAAGGGCGTGTATTGGTAGATGGGGTTCCTGTGAAACCATCAAGGGTTGTTAAGCTGGATGATAAGATTGTAGTACGGAAATTGCCTGTTTTATATACATACAAGGTAACAGGAATTATTAGTAAAAGGGTTTCTGCCCAGATTGCCCAACAGCAGTATGAAGATATGACTTCAATAGAGGAATTGAACAAATTGAAGATCCAGGATACAATTTTTATCAGACGTGATAAAGGAACAGGACGTCCAACAAAAAGAGACAGACGAATGATTGATAAACTAAGAGAAGGAGAAGAATAATTTAAGATTATGTTAATAGCCAGAGAAAAACGAAAAAAAAATATTGCAGAGTATATATTGTACATGTGGCAGGTCGAAGATATTATCCGGGCCAATAATTTCGACTTGGATAAGATTGAAAAAACTGTGATTAATGAATTTAAGCAACCAGAAAAAGTAAAAGGACAAATAAAAGAATGGTATGCTGACTTAATCATTATGATGAAAGAAGAGGGGATTACAAGAATGGGGCATCTTACTATAATAAAGAATGTTGTAAATGAAGTTGAGGATTTCCATAAAAAATTATTAACTAAAAAAGGGGAAGAGAAATATGTTGGGGTTTACAGTTGGGCCAAAACGAATATTGATGCATTGAAGAAAAAAATCAATGATACTTCTCTAGGCGATGTAAATACCTGTTTAACGGCATTATATGGCTTGTTGCTTATGAGGTTAAAAAGGCAAAATATTACTGAGGAAACCAATGAGGCAATGACTACTTTTAGCAATTTTATGGCATTGCTTTCAGCTAAATATAAACAATACGAGGAGGGTCAATTAGAAATTTGATATCTGATCGGGTAAACGGCAGTAGTTTGTAGAACCAAACCATCTCTTTCTGTTTCTGGCTATAAAATCGTAAAGCCAATCCCTTAGATTTTTTGGGATAACTTTAAATATTACAGCTATTCTCCAAATGTTATCCAGATTTTTAACGGCATAGATTACAGCTGTGGATTTTGTGTATATTTTTCCCTGATGAATCAGTATAACTGTTTCATTTTCTTGCATTGCCTTGTTTTTTAGTAAATTGCCGGCAAGAGGAGATTGTTGCGATAGGAAAATAAATTTTTTATTCTTGTCTCTTTTTATTAAAAATTGTATTCCCCAATTGCATAAATAGCACTCGCCATCGTAAAAGATGATAATCTTATTTTTGTTTTCTGGTTCCACATTAAAGGAACAGAAAACTGGGAAGTAAGTTTATTCTTCTTTTTTCAGAAAACTTGTAATTTCTCCTATGTATATTTTATGGAAATCAGAATTTGGATAATTTTTGTTGATCAATAATTTATCAATAAAATTATCAGGAGAAAAACTATCTGTATATAATTTTCTACACTCAATTATAAGCTTAGCTTGTTTAAATGCAACACTATTTTCTGTTGCAATTGGAATTAATCCTGTCTCTTTAGCTTTGTCAACATCTTTCCCAGAATGTGAACCACAATAAGAGAGTGCTTTTTTATATTCTGCAGGGAAAAAACTCAACGTAAAAAACTCAAATTCTTCTGTGAATTTAAATGTATGTCTTTGTGGACGCACATAACATGTTACAACATTATAGTTCCAAAGAACACCCAGACCACCCCAACTGGCAGTCATTGTATTATAATTATTAATATTCCCTGCAGTTATAAGCATCCATTCTTTCCCAATTATTTCGAAGGGATTTATTGATATTTCGTTTGGAATAATTTCATTAAAATTTTTCATGACAATATTTTCTGAGGTATGTAAATGATTTTTCTTTTTTATCGACGTAAATAAAATTTTATATATTAGCCGGCTGTAAATATAGTATTAAATCAAGATTAAGTTTAACCAAAAGAGGGTTTATCATTAAATATTGAGGTGAATGTACGAAGCATTATTACACTTAGATGAATTACGATTAAATTTCTCATCAGAAAGTCTTTTCGTTCTTAATCTTACTTTAGCCTTTATTATGTTTGGAGTAGCTTTGGAAATAAAGATCGAGCACTTTAAACAAATAGTAAAAAAACCTAAATCTGCAATTGTAGGATTTGTATCACAGTTTTTTGTGTTGCCATTAGTTACGTTTATTGTGATTATGGTATTCAATCGATTAATAACACCCAATGTAGCCTTGGGGATGATTCTCGTAGCCTCGTGTCCGGGTGGTAATATTTCTAATTTTATTTCATCTTTAGCGAAAGGAAATACTGCATTGTCAGTGAGTTTAACTGCTTTAGCAACATTATCCGCATTAATTTTAACACCATTCAATTTTGCATTCTGGGGTGGCTTGTATACAAATTTTGTAAGTCATGTTGATGCAAATTCATTACTCAGGCCTTTAGAAATTGATCCGATAGAGATGTTTAAAGCCGTTTTTATTCTTTTAGGAATTCCTTTGGTAATAGGTATGTTTGTAAATCATAGATTTCCTGTTTTTACTTCAAAAATTGTAAAACCCTTAAAGAATCTATCAATAATTCTTTTTATGGTAATTGTTGTTTTAGCATTTAAAAGGAATTATGATTTTTTTATCCAACATATAAAATATGTTTTTATTATTGTTCTTGTACATAATGCATTAGCAATTTCGACAGGTTTTGTTTTTGCAACTTTGTTTAAACTACAACGAAATGATAGGAGAACAATTTCCATAGAAACAGGAATTCAAAATTCAGGTCTTGGTCTTGTTCTTATTTTTAATCCCAAAATTTTTCCAGTAACATTAGATGTTGGAGGTATGGCATTTATTGCTGCATGGTGGGGAATTTGGCATATTCTTGCAGGATTAAGTATAGCATTTTTCTGGTCGAAGATTAGAATTGCGTCATCATAATATCACTATATTTATTTTTTTGAAAACGAGTAAAATGGCAAAAAAGGCAATTGATGAATGGTCATTGGGTTATCAGATTACGAAGATGACCTGTAGGGTAGGATTTAATAATTTTTATAAGAAGACAGAGGCTGTTCATCGGGAAAGAGTAAACATGGAACGTCCGGTTTTGATGGCCCCAAACCATCAAAATGCGTTGATGGATGCACTTAGCGTATTGTTTAATATACCTCTGCAGACTGTATTTCTTGCCCGCTCCGATATTTTTAAGGGAAATTTTGTAATAAAACTTCTTACATTTTTTAAGATATTACCTATTTATAGAATTAGGGATGGAGCAGAGAAATTAAAGAAGAACGAAGAAATCTTTCAACTTACACTCCAGATATTAAAAAACAAGCAGACCCCGCTTTGTATTATGCCAGAGGGGAACCACGGAGATAAACGTCGATTACGTAACTTGGTAAAAGGAGTTTTTAGAATTGCTTTTATGGCTCAAAAGGAGTATGGTACTAATCCGGGAGTGCAATTAATGCCTGTTGGTCTCGATTATAGCAACTACCAAAAATTTGGACAAACACTATTGGTAAATTATGGAGAACCCATAGAGGTTTGTGAGTATTACGAAGAGTTTCTACAGAACGAACCTGTTGCTATAAATAAGTTAAAAGAACGGCTCGCCAATGAGATGAAGAAGTATATGATTCACATTGAAAGTGAAGAATATTACGATTCATATATGATGCTGAGAACTATTTATAATAGTAATATGCGGGAGCATCTCGGAATAAAAGGGAATTCTATTTACGATAAATTCAAGGCCGACAAAGAAATGATTCGGATTCTTGACATTGATTCTCTTCAAGAAAAAACTCAGCCTATTCATAAAGATGTGATTGAATATAGTAAGGTTATGGAAGATAATAATCTGCGTGATTGGGTTTTTAAAAAATCAAAATATTCATTCGCAGGTATCTTAGGTAGCTTTTTACTGTTAATTCTTGGATTTCCCTTTTATTTACTGGGATTAGTAAATAACTATATTCCGTATAAAATTCCTACTTTTTTTACAAAGAATATAAAAGATCCTCAGTTCCATAGCTCTTTTAAATATGCTATTGGAGTTATTTCCTTCTTGCTATATTATATAATATTATTAGTATTAGCATTAATTTTTCTTCATCCATGGTGGCTAAAAATAGCCTACCTTGTTTTACTTCAACCATCGGGAGTTTTTGCTTACAGGTACTATATTTTTGTAAAAAAATGGAATGCGAAAATCAGATATAACCGTGCCATGCGCAGAAAAAATAAGGATGTTATAAGGATGTTTGAGGTTAGAAAAAATATTGTTTCAGCAATGGATGGGTTAGTAAGAGAAGCATTGAGTAAAAATTAATATGAGCTATTTTCAGAATAAAACAGTTTGGTTAACAGGAGCATCTTCAGGAATTGGAGAATACCTGGCTTATGAATTTGCTAAGAACGGAGCTAATCTTATACTTTCATCCCGAAGAAAAGATGAGTTGGATCGTGTAAAAGAAAAGTGTTTGTCCATAAATAGCTCAATTAACCTGGATATATTTCAGCTAGATTTAGCAAAACATGAAGAACTCCCTGAAGTTGCAAAGAGTGTTCTTGAATCTCACCCCAAAATTGATATTTTTATTAATAATGGAGGAATAAGTCAGCGTTCAATTACGAACGAAACAGATATCTCTGTTGATAAAAAGATAATGGACATTGATTATTTTGGGGCTGTAATTTTAACCAAATCGGTATTGCCGTCCATGTTGAAAAATGGAGGGGGGCATATTGCTGCAGTGAGTAGTATCGTAGGAAAATTTGGTTTTCCACTTCGTTCTGCATATTCGGCTGCAAAACATGCGCTTCATGGATTTTTTGAATCATTGTATGCTGAAGAAGCAAAAAATAACATCAGGGTTACCGTGATTATTCCTGGGCGCATAAGAACAAATATTTCATTAAATGCAATATCAAAAGATGGAGTATTTCATGGGAAAATGGACGAAGGGCAGGATCAAGGAATGCTTCCGGATGTCTGTGCAAGGATAATTTTAAAAGGTCTCCAAAAAAACAAACGTGAAATATTAGTAGGAAAAAAAGAGTTGTTAATGGTACACATCAGAAGATTCCTTCCAGGATTATATTATAAATTGGCTCAAAAAGTTAGTGCTACATAATCCTAAAATTTTACTCTTCTAGTATAGAATAGGCTTTGATTTAAGCGGCATATCAAAAAATGTAACAAGAATTTTTTATTAGACAGATGATTCAAGTAAGAGAAGCAACAGCAGAAGATTCAAAAATAATATTTGAGTGTATCTTGGGATTAGCAAAACATGTAAACCAATCAGACATGGTAACTGCAACAGAAACAGACATAAAGAATTCTGTTTTTAAAACAGATAGCCATGTGAAAGTTTTTGTTGTAGAGAATGCAGAGAATGAGATTTGTGGTTTTGCATTAATATTAAAAACCTTTTCTACGTTCAAGGCTAAAACTAATTTTTTCATTGAGGATTTATTTGTTTTTCCAGAATACAGAAATTCAGGGATAGGTTTAACGCTTTTCAATTTTATTAAAGATTATGCTTCAAAAAAAGGAGCAGGAAAAGTAGAATGGTATGTAAACAAAGCAAACAAAGGAGCTATTGAGTTTTATCATAAGATAGGAGCAAAACAGCTTGATTATAAATCCATATATTATATGGAGGTTTAAAAAACTGCTAATTACTATCAGGCAATATTTATATCTGTTTCGTTGATCAGCTCTTCGCCTTTATAACGTAGCATCAATTGAGCAATGGCAACAACATCTCTTTGACAATACTCAACAATCCTGTCAAGATCATTATTTTTCCAGTATACTTCGTTGACCATACTTCCATCAATATCTTGTTTTGGCGTTTCAATGTTAAAAATATGTGTAAGAAGTTCCAATGATGTGTAATTCTTATAATCACCGAAACGCCATAATTCCATGGTGTCAATAAATGGTACTTCCCAAGGTTTTTTACCAGCAACCTGGAAAATTTTTGGCAAAGTTATCTGGTTGATTAATATTCTTCTCGCGATATATGGAAAATCGAATTCTTTTCCATTGTGGGCACAAAGATTAACTTTTTTGTCAACAGAAAATTTATTGACCATTTCAGCAAAATCAGCAAGCAATATCTTTTCATTATCATTATAAAATGACTTAATCCTAAGTTTTTTTAAATCTTTTTCTTCATAGATAATACCAACGGAGATGCATATTATCTTTCCAAATTCTGCGTAGATCCCTGCCCGGGGATATATATCTGATGGTGTTTTATCCTCATCCTTTTTTAAGGTTTTAGATTTTTTCTCCCAGAGTTTTTTTGTGCTGTCAGGTAATTTCGAAAAATCAGGATATTGTGGCACGGTTTCAATATCAAGAAATAAGACATTGGTGAGGTTGATTTCTTCTAGCATAGATGTTTATGTTTTATGTGTGTTAAAATTGTTTTTTTTACATCCGCTAAGTTACTATTTGTGAAAATAAAATCTGCATATTTTTTTTGTGCCTCAATATAGTTGTTGTGCATCGGATTAACCTCTCTGAAGAATCTCTCTGTTACCTCTTTCTCTGTACGGCCTCTTTCTTCAACGTCTCTCTTAATAATATACTTTAATCGTGAGTGTTCATCTAAATCAATAAAATATTTGAAGTCAATTAAATTTGCTATTCGTTCATCATGATAAAGCAAAATACCCTCTAGAATTATGAGGTTTGTTGGAGAAATTGTTTCGGTTTCTTTTTTACGTGTTCTTTCAATATAAGAGTAAGTTGGCTTCTCAACAGAGACTCCTTTTTTTAGTGACGTAAGATGATTGTATAACAAATCGAAATCAAAAGCTTTTGGATGATCGAAATTAAGCTTCTCTCTTTCTTTGGGGGCAAGAAGTGAATTATCATTATAATATGAATCTAAAGAAAGAATTGTTATCGTTTCAACAAATTCATTTTTTAATGCATTTGTTATACTGGTCTTCCCGGTTCCGGAACCTCCTGCTATTCCTAATAATTTCAATTTTTGAAAGATAAATAGTTACATTTGCATACAGCACAAATCAAAAATAAAAAACAGCAAGAAAAAAATATCATTGTTTACTTAAATTATAATGATTCTTTTTATTTGTCGTTTTAATGATTAGTAATCAAAAGTCAAGAGAAATATGCTTAAACATGTTGTAATGTTCCGTATTAAGGATTATCTCCATATTGATGAAAAGAAAAAAGCAATTAAAGAGTTAAAAGACAGATTGGATGTTTTACCTTCTGAAATAGAGCAGATTGTTGACTTTGAGACAGGTTTGAATTTTAGTAGTTCTCCCTCAGCGTATGATTTGGTTTTATATTCTGTTTTTAGAACAGAAGAGGATTTGGATACTTATAGAATGCATCCAAAACATCAGGAATTATTAAAATTTTTTAATGAGATAAAAAAAGAGATTGCAGTTGTTGATTATTGGGAAGATTAGAAAATATATAATTGCATAAAACATTTGTTCCAAAAAAATTATCCATCATCAATCAATTTAAAATATTAGAATAAAAAACTTAGGAATTTGTAGGTACCTTTGCTTACAAATTAAAAACATAGAGAAATACATAAACTATAAATTACGTAAGAATGAATCAGTTATATCCGTTAAAATTTAAACCGATTTTAAAAGATAAGATTTGGGGAGGAAAGAAATTAAGAGAGCAATTAAATAAACAAGGAGCCTCGGATATATGCGGAGAAAGTTGGGAAATATCGGGAGTAGAAGGCGATTATTCTGTTATTGAGAATGGTTTTTTGGCAGGAAATAATTTAAGTGAAATCCTTGAGATTTATATGGATGAGTTAGTAGGAGAAAAAACATACGACAAGTTTGGTAATGAATTTCCTCTACTAATTAAATTTATTGACGCAAATGATAACTTGTCAATTCAGGTTCATCCAGATGATGAATTGTCGGGTAAAAGACATAACTCTTTTGGTAAAACAGAAATGTGGTATGTACTGGATGCTGAAAATGGTGCTGAGTTGATAGTAGGATTTAATCAAAAGGCTGATAAAGAATTTTATTTGTCACATTTAAACAACAATACACTAGCAGAGATTCTAAATTGCGAAGTTGTTTCAAAAGGTGACACATTTTTTATTCCGGCAGGACGAGTACATGCAATTGGAGCTGGTAGCTTGATAGCTGAAATTCAACAGACTTCAGATGTTACATATCGTATCTTCGATTTTAATCGTAAAGATGCTAACGGTAATTATCGTGAACTTCATACTGATTTAGCTTTAGATGCTATTGATTTTGAATATTATCCTGAATATAAAACAAAATACGATTTAAAGCCGAATGAAACTGCTGAACTTGTAACATGTCAGTATTTCAAAACAAATTTATTGGAATTCGATAAAGGTTTTGAACGTGATTTTACTCCTTTTGATACGTTTGTTATTTACATGTGCCTTGAAGGAAGTGCAACAATCAAATATGGTTCTGGAGAAGAAACAATTGAGATGGGACAAACAATTTTAATCCCTGCTGCATTAAATGGATATCAGGTTATCCCAACTCCAAAAGCAAAACTTCTGGAAGTTTATTTACCCAATAAATAAAAATTGACAAATCAGCACGAATAGCCGGGACAATAGATGAATAAGATTGACTTAACAAAAAAATCATGGCAATGGGCTACGTTGCTTTTTTTGTCTTTTGTTTGGGGGAGCTCATTTATTCTTATGAAAAAAGGTCTGGAATCTTATAACAATACCCAGGTTGCGGCTTTTCGTGTTTTATTTGCTTATTTATTATTGTTGCCTTTTTCTGTCAGGAATTTTAAGAAGGTTACAAAACAAAATATTAAATCACTATTAATTGTAGGATTTATTGGAACAATGATACCTGCCTGGTTATTTACTACGGCACAAACCCAAATATCAAGTGCTCTTGCAGGTATGCTTAATTCTTTAACGCCTTTTTTTACACTGATCATAGGATTGATTATTTACAAGGAGAAATTTAGTCGATTAAATATTGTTGGTGTAGGTATTGGGTTGATAGGAGCATTGGGACTTATGGGCGTTCAGATATTTCAGGTATTTAAAGGATTTAATATATATGCTGTCCCTGTTGTAATTGCAACGTTATGTTATGGGATAAATGTGAATGAGATTAAAACAAAGTTACACCATATGTCTTCCTTTGAGATTACATCCCTGGCGTTTTTCTTTATCGGACCTGTTTCAATCGTTTTGTTGTTATTTTCAGATTTTTCCGGATTTAGCATAAAAGATGGTGATTTGGTGAATCTCGGATTTATCTTCCTATTAGCTTTGTTCGGGACAGTTTTTGCACTATTGATTTTTAATGTTCTTATAAAATATACAACCTCGGTATTTGCTTCATCGGTAACATATATTATCCCCATCTTCGCTATACTTTGGGGAATTTTAGATAATGAGATTATTTCAATTCAACAACTATTATCTATTACCATAATATTGTTTGGAGTTTACCTGGTTAATAAGATTTAATGCGTATGCAAAATAAAAAATTACTTCAATATTCTCTTCTATCCGGAATTTTGCTTTCAACAGCATGGATCCCTGGTTTTACAGGATTATTTTTATTGGTTGGATTTATTCCTCTACTTATTGTTGAACATCAATTATATCTGAATAGAAAAGAAAATAGGGCTGGCGGTTATATAAAATATCTTTTAATCGCTTTTGCAACCTGGAATATACTTACTTCCTGGTGGTTAAAGAATGCCTCTTTTGTTGGTTTAATTGTTGCAGTTATAATAAATACTTCGCTTTTTACTTTTGTTTTCTGGCTTTTCCATTTTACAAAAAGAAAAACATCACCGTCTTTTGGTGTTTTCTCGTTAATTGTATATTGGATCACCTTCGAACATTTTTATCTCAACGCTGAAATAACATGGCCCTGGCTTACTTTAGGATATGGTTTTGCAGAAGATATTAAACTTATCCAATGGTATGAACATACTGGAGCATTAGGAGGTAGTTTATGGATATTATTGTCGAATGCAACCGTATTTACCATAGTAAAAAAGTGGTTTTTTGATCAAGGGGAAAAGAATTGGAATATTAGGGAGTTTATAATTCCGGTAGTCGTAGTTTTTGTTCCTATGATAATATCTGTTATTCGGTTTTATAACTATGAGGAAAAAGAAGATCCCCGTGAAATTGTGGTAGTTCAGCCAAATATAGATCCTTATGAGAAATTTGTTGCCGTAGATCCCATGGATGTTACTATGATGCTTATTACTCTCGCCGATTCATTGGCAACAGAAAATACAGATTATGTTGTAGCGCCGGAAACTGTGCTTTATAGCAATATTTGGCTAAATCAAATTATGAATTCCAGGGAATTAAAATATTTAAAGCAATTTGTTGATCAGTATCCAAAAATGAAATATGTACTTGGGATCTGGTCCCGAAAGCGATATGAAACTAAAGAAACGGAGACTGCCCGTCCTTATAGAAATGGAGAGTTTTATTACGATACATTTAATTCAGCTATTCAACTTGATCAAACGGATAGCGTTCAGATATATCATAAATCGCAACTTGTAACGGGTGTTGAGAAGATGCCTTATCAAAGATATTTGGGCTTTTTAGAGAATTTAACACTCAAGCTGGGAGGAACTTTCAGGAGCCATGGTACACAAAAAGAAAGAGCGAATTTAATTTCTCCTAATGATGGAACATCAATCTCTCCCGTAATTTGTTGGGAGTCTGTTTTTGGTGAGTATGTAACAAATTATGTTAAAAAAGGCTCTGATTTTATTTTTGTAATAACAAATGATGGTTGGTGGGGAGATACTCCCGGACATAAACATCATAATTCCTACTCACAAATAAGGGCTATTGAAAACAGGCGAAGTATTGCCCGTTCGGCAAATACTGGTATATCTTCGTTTATAAACCAGAGAGGTGAAATTCTTCAGCAATTGGATTGGTGGGAGAGAGGGGCTATCAAGCAAAATCTGAATGCAAACCGGGAACTTACATTTTACACAAAACATGGAGATTATCTGGCACGTATTGCACGATTTTTTTCTTTGTTATGCGTTTTGTATTTTATTTCTCAATCTATTATGCAGAGGAAAAAATAGCCATTTTATATCTTTACAGAAATTGCAACATTATTTTTATTTAAAAAAGTATTTGATTGGATGAGGAGAATTATTTTATTAATGGTATTAATGCCATTTTTCTATACAAGTAAAGCGCAGACTAGTAAAAAGATACCATCAGAGAAACCAACTTTAATTGTAAATATTGTAATAAATCAGATGCGGTATGATTATATCCGCCGTTACTGGAAAGATTTCGAAGAAGGAGGGTTTAAAAAACTGATAAATGAAGGGACACTTTGCCGTGATGCAGAAGTAAATTATTTATTTACACAGTCATCCGTCGGGCAGGCAAGTATAGCCACAGGAACTTATCCGTGTTATCATGGTATCGTTGGGGATCAATGGTATAATAACCTGGAAGAACGAACTGTTTTTTGTACAGAAGATCAGAATTATAAAACTGTTGGAGGGAGTTATGAGGCCGGACAAAATTCTCCGGTAAATCTTATGGCTACTACTTTCTCTGATGAATTAATGCTTTCGAATTATAAAAAATCTAAAGTATTTGGAGTGTCCCTTGAACCCAACGAGTCTGTATTATCGGTTGGACATACGGCAAATGCAGCTTTCTGGTTTGATGTCGACAATGGGGATTGGGTTTCCAGCTCTTTTTATATGGATTCATTACCAGATTGGACATTGGAATTTAACGCAAAGAAATTGTCAGAAACCTATCTTACAAGATTGTGGGAACCTTTGAAACCACAGGCAGAAAATGCAGAGAGCTGGGCAGAGAATGATAAATTCGAAACTGGTTTTCGTGATAATGCAACTTTTCCTTACGACTTAGAAAAGATGAGGAAAAAGTACAATAATAACAGGCAATATGAATTGCTTAAGTATGTGCCTTTTGGGAACAATTTCACTAAGGATTTTGCAATTGCTTTGATCGTCAACGAAGAACTAGGAAAAGATGAGTATACGGATTATCTGGGATTGAATTTTTCTGCCACTCAAAATATTGGAAGTAAATTTGGACCTACATCGCAGGAGATTCAGGATACCTACCTGAGATTAGATAAAGAACTTGCGCATTTTCTTTCTTTCCTTGACGATAATATTGGAAAAGAAAACGTATTAGTCGTTCTAACATCAACAAGTGGAGTTTCTTATACTCCTTCTTTTTTGCAAGATTCAAAAATTCCGGGGGGATATTTTAATCAATACAGTGCGATAACGTTGCTGAAAAGTTATTTAAATGCCATTTATGGAGAAGGAGATTGGGTGAAGTTTTATCATTCGCATCAGATTTATCTGAATCGTCAGCTTATTGAGGATTCAAATATTAAGCTAGAAGATTTTCAGAGCCGTGTGGCCCAGTTTTTAATTCAGTTTGAAGGAGTAGCTAATACGGTAACGGCAAATACGTTGCATACAAGAAATTTTACAGATGGAATATTAGAAAAAATTCAGAATGGCTATAACCAAAAATATTCAGGCGATGTCATATTAAATTTAAAACCAGGGTGGGTTGAAAAATCTGATAATTCAACAGGGACAAATTCATCATACAAATATGATACGCATGTCCCGATGATTTGGTATGGATGGAAAATAAAAAGACAAAAAATAAACAGACAAGTAGAGATAATTGATATTGCCCCGACATTATCATCGTTACTTGATATTTCGTTTCCGGGAGCAGCAATTGGGTCCCCAATTATTGAGTTAGTTGAATAGCGGTATTTTTTTACGCTGGAATTTTCTTTTGAAAATGAGCGGGTTAAAATTTTGTGATATCTTTGGGTAATGTGTTTTTAGAAATTTTCTAAAATGAAAAAGGAGGTGTTTGGTCACCCCCTTTTTCGAATTGCCATTTAACTAAACCCTATTATGAAAACCTGTAAAAAATTAATTCTATTTGAAACGTGTTATTAAATTTAACGCATAATAGTAGGGAATGTTGTTTTATTATGATGAAAGATAATTATTAGTTGACGAACAAAAAGAATATGAAGTGCGTATTAATATGACGGGTAAGATTTTTCTGTGTTAAAATAAATATGAGAGGGGTATTTCGTTATATATTAATTATTTATCTGGTTCTTCAAGGAATTGATGTTAGTGCTCAAAATAACTACTGGGTAGTTTTTAAAGATAAAGATTTAAACAATTTCAATCCATTTGATTATTATTCCCAAAAATCAATAGAGCGAAGGGTTAAGAATGATATTACATTGGTAAGTTATTCAGATTTTCCTGTCAATGAGAAATACATTTCCTCAATATCTAAAGAAGTTATTAAAACAGGGGAAGCGAGCAGGTGGTTAAATGCGCTAGCAGTTATTGCTACCGATGAGCAAATTAAAAAAATACAGAAGTTTGATTTTGTTAAAGAAGTAAAACAAATGCAAACTACTTCGAATGTTACAGAGGTAATCAAGAAAAAATACAATATAGAACTTACAGAAGAAAGTGTTGAGTTACTCCAGGAACAAATTTCACATATGAATGGAGAAGTTTTTATTGATAATAACATTGATGGGAAAGGAGTAAGGATTGCAATTTTTGATGGAGGATTTCCTGCTGTAAATACAAGTCCGGTTTTCAAACATTTAAGAGATAGCAATAGAATTATTGATACGTATGATTTTATTCGGAACAAAGAAGATGTGAATACAGGAATGCTTCATGGAACCATGGTGTTGTCTTGTGTTGGTGGTAAATTAGGCGATAAAAATATTGGACTGGCAACCAATTCTGAATTTCTTTTAGCTCGGACAGAAATGCCTTTTGAAACTTATAAGGAAGAAGAATATTGGCTTGCAGCTGCAGAGTGGGCAGATAGAAATGGAGCTGATATTATTAGCAGTTCTTTAGGGTATACTTACCACCGCTATTTTGAATATAACATGGATGGAAAAACCAGTTTAATTACACGTGCTGCTAACATTGCTGCATCAAAAGGAATTTTAGTTGTTAATGCAATGGGAAACGATGGGGATAAAAAATGGCAGGTAATGTGTGTGCCAGCTGATGCAGACAGTGTTTTGTCCGTAGGTGCTATTAGTCCAAGAACCGGGTACCATGTGTCTTTTAGTTCGTATGGGCCTACAGCAGATAAAAGATTAAAACCTAATGTTACTGCTTTTGGGGAAACCATCGCGGCTGGTCGTACCGGGATGAAGCATGTTTTTGGAACATCTTTCTCTACTCCATTGGTTGCCGGATTTGCAGCCTGTGCATGGCAAACAAGACCAGAACTAACAAATATGGAACTATTTGAAGAAATTGAAAAATCAGGTAATCTATATCCTTATTATGATTATGCCCATGGATATGGAGTTCCTGATGCTGCTTATTTTGTTTATGGAAAAGATAGTATAACTCCCACTTTTACTTTTAAAAAGATAAATAATATTTTAACAGTTGTTGTTGAGGAGGATGAAACAGATGATACTAGCCGAGTCTTTTACAACTTTAAGGATTCTGAAGGATTTCTTACAAATTATGCAATTTCTATTCCCGAAAATAAAAAAGCCCTTGAAATAAAAATATCAGACTATAAACCGGGCGAATCATTAACAGTACATTACAAAGGTTTCACAGAAACTTACTATTTTTAATGTATGAGAAAAATATCTATCTTAATTTTATTCTGCCTGAATACAATAATTTGTTCTGCCCAGAAAAAGATTTTCGAGAAAACAGTTGATGATAATTTATTTACGACAGAAAAAGGACCAAATAAGAAAACATTCAGCCATATTTATTTTCAGTATTCGATGTTTCCTGTTGATTATGAAGGTGCAGAAATAAATATGCTGAAGTCAGCTTCATATGGAATGGGCTATCGCTATAAATATAAATTAACCCACATTTATTCATTAGGCGTAGATGCCAATCTCCTCTTTTATAATTTCAACCTGAAACAAGATAGTCAAAAGCAATTGCCGAATACAGTTCAGCATAAAAAAGAAATATTAGAAACAACAAATTTTTCATTAGAACTCTACCAGCGAATAATCATTGGAAGAGCAGGGAATATGCTGGGGCTTTATTTTGATGTAGGCGGGTATGTGTCATCTGTTTTAGCTCCAACACATATTTATAAAGATGAAATATTTGACAGTGAGTACAACTCTGAAAAAAGAATAATAAGGCAAAAAGGATTAACGTATTTTGAGCCTTTTGTTTATGGTGTAAGAACAAGGCTGGGATATAACAAGTTAGGTGTTGTTGCGGAATATAGGTTATCGAATCTTCTAAAAGAAAAATTCGAATATCCAAAACTTCCTGATTGGTCTGTTGGAATACAGCTAAGTGTTTTTTAACTTGCGCCCCAATTAAAAATGAGGGATTGAAAAAGCAATTTTTAACAAGTATTTCTCTTTTACTTTTATTAAATTTTCTAATAAAACCTATCTATATATTTGGCATAGAACCAGCGGTGCAAAACCGTTTAGGTAATGTTGATTATGGTTTCTATTTTTCACTTTTCGGTTTTTCATTTATTTTTAATACAATTCTGGATCTTGGTCTTACAAATTTTAATAGCAAAAATATAGCACAAAATTTCAACCTGCTTCAAGGGTATTTCAGTCGTATTTTTGTGATAAAACTAACATTAGGATTTGTATACCTGTTATTAATTTTTTTATTGTCGTTAATTACAGGTTATTCATCAACGCAGATTAAATTATTGTTCATTCTTGCGCTTAATCAGTTTATAACGTCTTTTGTTCTATATCTACGTTCGAATATAAGCGCGCTTCACCTGTTTAAAACAGATAGTGTATTGTCTATTATGGACAGGGTAATCCTTATCATTCTTTGTGTTTTGATGCTTTGGGGAAATGTGTTTGGAACAGAATTTACTATTTATCATTTTGTTATTGCACAGACCATTTCATACCTGGTAGCTTTTTTTACTGCACTCTTTATCGTGTTACAGAAAATAGATAAATTCCATTTGCATTTTGATATAAAATATTTTGGTGTAATTCTAAGGAAAAGCCTTCCGTTTGCAACACTTGTATTTTTAATGTCTTCTTATAAATGGTTTGATTCTTTTATTATTGAACGGATTTTACCACACCCAATAGGGAAAGAACAAGCAGGAATATATGCCCAATCTTTTAGGTTAGTAGATGGAATGGCACAATACGGGTACCTTTTTTCTGTAATTTTACTTCCTATGTTTTCACGGATGATAAAAAAAAGGGAGTCTATTTATCTTATATACCGCATTGCATCCATCTTATTACTATTACCAATAATTCTTCTGACAGTTGATGTGGTATTGTTTCGAAAAGAGATTATTGTTCTTTTTTATAATGTTGACAGTCACTCTTCTTCTGATATACTGGGTTTTCTTATTTTTACCTTGTTGTTTAGTTCGTGGGCGTATATTAATGGTACCCTGTTAACAGCTAATAATAACCTCAGGCTATTAAATCTTTTTGCAGGAATTACTTTAGCCCTAAACATTATTTTGAACCTTCTTTTAATTCCCCATTTTAATGCTTATGGAGCAGCAGTTACCAGTTTTGTCTCAAATGGTTTTATGGCAATAATTCAATTAATAGCGGTTATTAAAATTTTTAAGATAAAGATTGATTTTATAATATTGGCAAAAATTGTTGTTTCTTTAGTGGTAAGTCTTATTATTGGTTTTTACATTAAGAGCGTTTCAGATAATTGGATTATCCCATTTTTGTTATTCCCCCTTACAGGTATTATATGTGCCTTAGCACTTAAGGTTGTTAACTTGGGGAATGTGAAGGCTATATTTTTTGAGAAGTGATAGCTTTTCACCTCGCCACCGATCCAAAATCCATTAAAAGCTCTACATTTTTTTCAATGGCGTTGCCAACAACAACAATGTCAGCACCTGCTTTAAAAGTATTTTCAACTTCTATTTTGCTTTTTATTTCACCTTCGCTCGGCGAAGATTGCATCTTCGTCGTATCTTAACAAGTAGTTTTCAACTACTATTGCCGTTAGGCAAAATATTCTAATTGGGGCAACATGAAAAACTACAAATAAAAGATTTTCACGTTTAATTATTTAGCTAAGAGTGGTGCGTGAATGTTTACAAATAAGAAAAAAGAGATGATTTAACCATAGATAGTAGAGGATTTAATAACAGGAAATATCTTCGTTTTTTTTATTATTAAAAATCTATGCTGACATATGAAATAAAAAATGAAACTTTTTTATTAATTAGTGTTTTTTATAAAAGTATAACAATAAGCGTCTTAATGCTATTTTATACCTATTGGTGTTTAATTGGGGCAAAAATTCATCAACAAAATTTTGAAAAAAAAAAAATAAAAACATTATTTTAGTCTCAAACTATAAGAAAAAGCCAAACTGATTTTTTAAACTAAAATAATTAAACGAATATATAAAATCAGATAAAGAAATTTTAAGAATTAATTACTGTTGAATGTGCCAGGCATGTTTGCAGCAGGGAGGTTTTTTGTGTTTTTTTTGTTGGCTCTCTAGACGCCCACAACAAGAAAAAACCCCATCCCAATAAACCATTTTGCGAGAATGGTAGGGATGAGGTATTAGGTAAAAACATTTCAAAATTAATTAAAATGAAAATTAAAATCTTTTTAGGAATATGTTTTTTAGGAATTTTAACAATTCGATGTTCAAAAGAGGAAGCCGAGATAAGCTGCGATGAACAAGAGCTAACAGAGCAATATTCAGATGCATTGGTTTTTGATACAGGAGATGAATTTCATGCTTTACTGGATTCTCTTTTAGAATTACCAGTGACTGAGCAACTCGAATACTCTCGGGGACTAAATTTTGAATCATTATTGTCGTTGGAATATGAAGCTTTAGAGAAATTAGATAATGCCACTACTAACGAAGAATATGAGAATATACTTTCGCAGTATGATATTTTTGAAGAAGAAGACAGTATTTTATCCCTAAAGATTGCCAATGAATATATGGCTCCTTTGTTAAATAAATATGGGATTGTAATAATTAATGGTTATGTAAATAAATATACTAAGGATGAGAGTCTTCATTGTAAGGTTGAAGATTTTGATGAACTTTTAAATTATGAAATTAACGGTGTAGAAAGTGATAAAGTTGATGTTTTTAAAACTAGACTTCAGATTGCAACATTAAGATCTACAACTACCTCGTGTTCAGGGGATGAATACGAAGTATCAGGAAGCCATGGAAGCTACAAAGCTAAATTGGTAGTAGAGATATTAAGAGATGTCACAGAAATAGATGATGATACATATAGATATGATGTGAATTTGCATGCAATTGGAAGGTCATATACAAAGAAAACATTAGGAGGCTGGAAAGTATATACTGCTGATGGTCACGTACTTGACATGGCTTCTGTTAGGGTTAAGAGTACAGCGGGAGACGTTTATAAAGTGATTTACACTAGAACTCAAGATAATTGGCATCATACTCAATATACAGAAACATTGTATACAGCATATGACAATGCTGAAAATAAAGAAAATTATTGGGGGGAATTTATAGAGTGTAGTGCATCATATAAATTCTATGAACTTCGGAATTATCCAATTTCAATATATTGTTATTAAATGAGATGTTATAATCAATATTTAATAATTTAAAGAAAATGCACAAAAGCAGACAGAGAACAAACATATTAGGTGTTTTTATAGTTTTATTTATAATTCAGAACCAACTTTTCTCCCAATCCATCTCCGGTTTTGTTTACGATAGTATAACTTCTGAACCTTTAATTGGAGCTACCCTGGTTGTTAAAGAGAATGGAGCTTTTGCAATAACAGATGCGTATGGCTATTATGCTTTTTCTTCAAAGGTAATGGGTGACACACTCCAGGTTTCGTATGTAGGTTATAAAACAAAAAATCAGGAAGTTAATCAAAATGGGATGACACTGGTTTATTTAACCGGTGGTTCTGTGTTAGAAGAAGCGGTTGTAAAAGGTGTCCATACAATAGACCGGGTTGTAAATAACGCTATTGTTTTAAAACCCAAAATAAGCAGTCCTGTAATCGGGATGGGTGGAGAAGCAGATTTATTAAAACAACTGACTCTGTTTCCCGGTATTTCTCAGGGAAAAGAAGGCTCTTCTGATATGTTGGTAAGGGGTGGCTCTTCTGATCAAAACTTATTTCTTATTGATGGCGCCCCGGTTTTTAACACCGGCCATATGTTTAATTTTCTGTCTGTTTTTCCTACTAACGCCATAAACCAGGCAACCGTATATACTTCTTATTTTCCACCGGAATATGGCGGGCGGATATCATCCGTGGTCGATTTACGAATGAAAGAAGGAGAGGGAGATCGCCTAAATGGCGCTGTAGAGCTGGGACTTCTTTCTAGCAAAGCCCTTGTCCAGGGAACGATAGGAAAAAAACTCACCTATCTTGTGAACGTCCGTACCTCTTATTTCGATTTGTTAACTCTAGGCAAGACAAGGGAGTTTGAAAAAACAAAAGAAAAATATTTAAAAGAAGATCCGTCTGTTCTTTATGAAGCAACAGAAGAATATTCTTCTCCTGATATGGAAATAACGAAATATCATTATTACGATGCTTTGGGTAAACTTGTATACCGTTTTAATGAAACAAGCCAGTTACGCCTTAGTTGTTTTGTAGGGGGCGATGCTTATAAAAGCGGCTATATGGATTTATGGTCGTTGGAAGAAGGTACATGGAGAATGGAACCTTATATGTTATCGGCTTCCTACTTAAAATCTTTTGGAAGTAAAGGATTATTAGAAATAAAAACTTTTCAGAGCGGGATAACTAATACATGGGATATATCAGAAAATTATTATGATAATAGTTATGTTGGGGATACAGCAGGGGGCTATGGATATGTATATTATTTTGATGGAGCAATGAAGTCGTCTGAAAAAAACAGCCTAAAAATAAATGGTGTATCGGTTAATTTTAAATATCCACTTTTAAAAAATGTGAACATCCAAATTGGGATAGAAGCAAAACAAAATTACTACAGCATTGGAGAATACCATGTTGTTAGTTATGATTCTTTGTTTAGTGACAACGAAGAAACAATCGATCTTTTACCCGATAAATTGGAATTAAGCCAATATGCTGGCTATGCAGGAGTTGAAATGAGGCCATCGGAAAGAATCTTGGCTAATTTTGGGATAAGAGCCAGTTATTATGCATATGACAATAAATATTCAAAAAATTATGAGCCCCGCCTCTCAGTTGGATACGATTTAGGGAAGCCAGGAATAATAAGGGCTGCATATAATTACGTAACGCAACCGGATTATGGGCTATATAACAGGGGGGAATTAACTGCAACAATGGTTTGGGCACCTGCCCTTGATTCGGGTGTTCCAGTATCATCGAATAATTTTTCATTGGGGATACATGAAATGCAATTAGGTGTTTTTACATGTTCTGTAGAAGGTTATTATAAAAAGACAAGTAATATTGCCCAATTTAACGCGAATGCTATAGATGATTATCCTTTTAATAACTGGAAAGAAAAAACAATTACCGGTGGTAAAAGCAAAGCCTATGGCTTGGAATTTTCAGGTAGAATAAAAAAAGAAAAATGGGAAATAAACACCCGTTACGATTTAACATGGTGCTGGAATAGGTTTGAATCACTAAACAATGGGGATTGGTTTCCCGATTTATTTGACAGGAGGCACCATATAACCATCAATTCAAACTTTGTGTTAAACAAAAAATGGACACTGGTAGCAAATTGGGTGTATCAAACAGGAAACAGGTTTAATTTTCCTTCGGGTTATATATCATCCAACCCTTTTACAGGCGGTTATTATACATACGAAGGGATTAATCAAACGAAATTGCCTGCATACCATAGATTAGATTTGAGTGCAAGCTATACAATACGCGAAGATTCAAAGAAAAGCCTTTTGCTTATGCTAAGTCTTTATAATGCTTATTTCCACCGAAACACCTACTATATAAAAATTGGCAAGACCAGTGAATATGGTGATTTGGAAGTAATTTCACAAACTTTTTTCCCTATAGTACCAGGGATCTCATTGAAATATATTTTTAAGTAAAACACACTTTTTATTATGAATTTTAATAACATTTTGTTCTTAATAAAACAATTTCTAAAAACAGCAATTTTTATTTTATTGCTGATATCGTGTGAGTTAGAAAAAGAAATTGATTTTCCGGTAGACTTTACTGATGAAGGCACAATTTGCGTTATTGGGTTAGTTTCCGGGGAAGGAACAGCAGAAGTCTACATAGCTGCTGTACAACATCCTTATAAGCGGAGTGATACAATACAAGCTACCATAGATTCTGTTTTTTTGTATGGGGACAACGATGTAGAAGTTCAGCTTTTTAAAGATACTTCAGATTTGTGGGTACAAAAGAATATTGATGTAAGTATAGGAAATTCTTATTGGGTGAGTGTGTGGAGCAATGGATCAAACATCTATTCGGATGCTGATGAAATGCCCGGTAAAACAGAAATTGATTCAGTGAATTTAGTTGCTCAAGGAGGAGAAATTTATGGCAAATTCTATTTTAGAACAGTACCTGATATGTTTTACAGTTATCGTGTTGATGATTCCACAAAATATTCTACTTACGATGATAATTATAAGATGGGAGCTTCAATTCTAGACGAGATAGAATATCAATCTGAAATGTCTATAGTGTTTTCAAGAACAAATTTCAATGATCCTGGAGCAGAAATCAAGATTATATTAAACAGTTTGTCTGAAGCTTACTATCAATATGCTTTAAGCCTTGAAGAATATAGCTATACGCGTGATGATATGTATTATGAACCTACCCTGGTTTATAATAATATTAATAATGGGCGGGGATTTTTCGGGTGTTTCCAGGCAGATACTTTAAAAATTAAATACCATGAGATTCTCGAATAGCGAAAAGTTTTAAATAATTATTATATGGAATAGTTGGTATGGGGATTATATGAACAACGAATAGCAACCTTATTAAAAAAGAAAAAATGAAAATTAGATTATTTGTTATAACATTATTAGTTTGTGTTTTTGTTAATAAATCGGCATTTGCGCAATTGCGTTATTATGCCGGGGCTGGTTATAAATACCAGTTAGTAACAGAAAATAATAATTTTAGAATTAAAGAAAATAAATTATCCAATCAATGGCAGTTCCAGGCAGGAGTTAAAAAACACTGGAATAGAATTGGTGGAGATATTTCTATAGGATATTTTAAAAATGAATTTGAATTTGAAGCTTTTGACAGTGACAACCTGCATTATCTGTCTATTGAACCCCAGTTTTCCTGGCGTTGGCATGGTTCGGAACCAAAAAATATAATACAAACTTTTACTACAAATGTGGGATGGCAAACCTCTTTTTTAGTAGGAGAGACCAGGCATTCAGATATAAATAAGAGACTAAATTCTATTAATGTGAAATTTTTATGGAATTACAAATTCATACAACCATATATCTCATTTGGATTAGCAACTGGTTATTTTTATAAGTATAGTTTTTCTGCTGGATCACCTACTGGCATGAAAGAATATACAATTAAGCTTCATGGCAACTTTTTGCAAGTTGGAGTTAATATGGTATTACCTTATAAGTAGATTTTTTATATGCTTTTACCTCGCTACCGATCCAAAATCCATTAGAAGCTCTACATTTTTTTCAATGGCGTTGCCAACAACAACAATGTCTGCACCTGCTTTAAAAGTATTTTCAACTTCTGTTTTGCTTTTTATGCCACCACCAACAATCAATGGAATGCTGATATTGGATTTTACTTTGTTTATTAATTCGTACGATGCCGGGTAAGATGCTCCGCTTCCTGATTCGAGATAAATTAATTTTTGGCCGAGCATTTCTCCGGCAATTGCTGTTGCTGTAACAATCTCGTGTTTTTTTGCCGGGATAGGTTTTGTGTTACTAATATATTCCACCGAAGTAGTATGGCCGTTCTCAATTAAGATATATCCTGTAGGAATAACATCCATTCGCATTTTTTTTAAATAAGGGGCTGCAATAACATGGTTGCCTATTAAATATTCGGGATTTCTGCCTGAAATCAAAGATAATAGAAGGAGGCCGTCTGCTGAAGGAGAGATTTGTAATAAACTTCCAGGAAAAATAACAACTGGTTTTGCAGTGTGCTTTTTGATATTTAAAATAACATTTTCAATTTCAACAGAAACCAGGCTGCCTCCAATTAGAAAAAAATCAAACTCGGCAACCTCTGCTGTTTTTATTGTTTGAATGAGTTGTTGCTCCGAATAATTTTCGGGATCAATTAAAAGAGTTAGTAGTTTTTTCTTTTCTAATTTATGAAGGATATAATCGTACAACATCAAATTTAACTATTGAGACCTCTTATAAAAGTCCTCCTTTAAGGGGGATTTAGGGGGTCATTAATCTATTTTATAGAGCTTACAAAAAAATCTCTCTAGGCGCAAAGTTAAACAATTTGTCTATAAATGATTTTTCTTTGGCGCACCAGGCAACGGTATATTTGTCTCTTTTAAAATAGTTGATTTTAAATTTCTCTGTGCCATATTTGTTTGTAACAATACCTTCTATCTCTCCTTTCTCTGCAAATTCAAAGGGGGTAATTGTCAGGTTATACTTGAAATTGATATCCTGTTTGTCACAAATTTTATAAAGAGCTTCTTTTGCACACCAGTGTATATATAAATGGTAGCGTTTGTAATCAGGATCATCCGTAATAAATTCCTGGTTGTTGATGAATTTATGTGCAATGGAGCTTATCCGGTGCGACATGTATTCCAAATCAAGGCCAACCCGTTTGTTTTTGCTTAATAGAATTGATGTATAGTGAAAGGAATGTGAAATGCTTATAAAATGAGAACCGCTTTGTAAAAAAGGTTTTCTTTTTGAGTTATAGATAATTTTTTCTTTTGTTTGTGCCAGATCCAATAAAAGGGCCCTAACACTTAGATATTCTAGTTTGCGGGCATTTGATTTAAATCCTTCGAGTTCTTCTTTTTCCTCTTCAGAAAGGATAACCTGGCTTAATAATTCATCATAAGTCTCGGTAATTTCCCAAATGCCAAGCAGACAATCGTCCTCAACGTATTTTTTTGTTATAATTGCCATAGTCTAAAGATTATTTCCAGGAAATTGTCTCCATAATGTGCACAATATCCTCTTTAAAAAAGTCAATAACAGGTGCTAGCGAGTCTTTATTTGGTTGAGCATCAAAATAAAGAGAGCCTCTTAAAAAATGATTGGTACTGTCTGTTAAATAGAACTGCACAGATGATGCTGCATTTCCTTTAACTTCATAAAGTATGCCATAAACATTATTGTTAGCATTCGAAAAGTTTTTTTCCTGTATTGCTTCTGCCTTTATCGTATGTTTATATGTTAATTTTCGGGTGTCTTCTGTAAGTAGATTAAGGTTGTTCTCTACCTGCTTGTAGCTTAAGTGGATTTTGCCTTTATATTTAGGGAAAGCAATATTAAACCAACAAGGTTCCTGCTGTGTGTATTCAATCTTTCCGTATTTTGGATATTGAAATTCAAACGGGCAGTCACTTGTGTATTCAACATATTCTTTTTCGGGAAAGTCTATTCTGTAATATCCCAAAGGTTTTGGGGTGTATTTATTTGTACAATAAAAAAAACTTACCGGGACAAAAAGGGTAATAAGTAATATTTTTAGTCTTTTCAACTTCATGTTTTAATCAATATGTACATGAATTTCCTTAATTCTACGATCGTCAGCTGATTTAACTGTAAATATAAAGTTTTTAAATTTTAGATCTTGATTGTTTTCAGGAATTTCTCCATTTACTTCTAGAATCATTCCGGCAAGAGTCTCGGCATCGCCTCTTATTTCGTCAAATATTTCTTCGTCCAGTGATAAAATTTTACAGAAATCGTTGAGAAGTACTTTTCCTTCAAAAATGTAATTTTGGTCGTCAAGCTTCGTATAATCCTCTTTTTCGAAATCTGATTCATCCGTAATGTCACCAACAATTTCTTCCAGCACGTCTTCTAAAGTTATTATTCCCGAAGAACCACCATATTCATCAATAACAATTGCAAGGTGCATTTTTTTCGACTGGAACTCTTTTAATAAGCCGCTTATTTTTTTTGTTTCGGGAACATAGTATGCTGGCCTTATCAATGTTTGCCAGTTGAAATTATTGTTTTTTTGAAGATGCGGCAGTAAATCTTTTACATACAATATTCCTTTGATATTATCAAAGGTCTCACTAAAAACCGGAATGCGGGAATATCCTGATTCAATAATAGTTTCATTTAGCTCATCATAAGGGATTTTGATATCAACACCAATTACATCAACACGTGATTTCATGATGTCCCTTACCTCGATATTTCCAAATTTGACTATTCCTTCCAGAATATTTTTATCATCAGCAATATCTTTTTCGGTTAATTCAAGAGCTTCTCCCAGTTCATCAAGAGAAATGTTTTGTTTGTTCTTTGCAAGTTTATTTACCACTTTTGAAGAACGGGTCAATAGCCAACTCAAACCCAGTCCCCAGAATATTTTCTCGAGGATAAGTAACGCTCTCGACATAAACAAAGAAAACCGGACTGCATTGTGTTTGGAGTATAGTTTTGGTAATATTTCTCCAAAGACAAGAAGTAAAAACGTAACAACAATTATCTGGAACACAAATCCAGCTATTGGTGCAGCAGTAAAATCAAAAAGACTGGTTGTGATATATGTTGATATAATAACTATTGCAACATTTATCAGGTTATTCGAGATTAATATTGCAGCTAAAAGTCGTTCAGGGATTGATAATAATTTTAAGACGGTTTCTGAAGAGATAGTATCCCGGCTTTTGATTTTTTCTTTCTCACTAGGGGAAAGAGAAAAAAAAGCAACTTCAGAACCAGAGATTAAGGCGGAAAGGACTAGAAGCAAAATCATTATTGCAAAAGCTATCCCTACACCAAGATTAATGGGATTAAAAATTATTTTTGAAAAAAATATTTTAGAAAGATACGGCTCCGGTTCCAACCTGGATAATATTAATTTATACTAAAAATTAAAATGGTAAATCATCAGCCCCGTTAAAATCATCATTGTCAAAAGGGCTATTTTTCTCAGCAGGAGCATCATTTGCATTGTGTGATGACGCCCCGCCACCATTACTTGTTTCGTTCTTTCTGCCAAGCATCTGAACCACATCACCATAGATCTCAGTGATGTATTTTTTGCTGCCATTGGCATCATCGTAAGAACGGGTTTTTAACTTGCCTTCTATATATAATTGTTTTCCTTTTGTGATATATTTATCGGCCATCTCTGCTAATCCTCTCCAAAGCACTATATTGTGCCATTCGGTATTAGTCACAGATTCTCCACTTTTATTTTTATATGTTTCGCTGGTTGCCAGTGGGAATTTACTTACAACTAAATTGTTGTCAAGATATTTTGTTTCAGGGTCTTTCCCTACATTTCCTACAAGAATTACTTTATTTACAGACATTTTATTTTTATTGGTTTAATCGCGTAAAAATACAAAAAAAAATAAATTATTCTTTTTTACAAAAAGCTCAGAGAAACATGTGTAAAAATTTTTGAAGATGGGTTACACAAACTTATAATCAGTTAAAAATCGTTCAATTAACCTGGGGACAGCATATTTATTTATTTCAGCAATAGGAATTAGAAAATATTCGTTTTTATTCTCAATAATTATTTTGTCCGATTCAGCAATTATAAATATTGCTTTCAGGATTCGATGAGATAATATATGCTTATATTCTTTTGAAATTTTTTGAATTGTTATGCTGTCAGAGTATTTATTCCATCTGTCATTATCGATGAGTTTTTCGTGAGTTAATTTTTTTTCTGTTTCATAAAGTGGAAATTCGTATAAGCCTTTCCAGATATCATTTTCATTTCTTTTTTTTATAAGGATATGTGTGCTGTTGGTTAGCACTAGATAATTAAAATGCCTCACCTGTTGAGGTTTGTTTTTTATTTTTCTGGGTAAAGTATCTATTTTTTTATTTTCAAGTCCCAGACAGAAGTTGTTTAAAATACAGTTTTTGCAATCCGGGTTTTGTGGCGTACATTGAAGTGAGCCAAATTCCATTATTGACTGATTAAAAGTACCAGGGGCATTTTTATCGATTAATTCGGCCACAATTTTTTTTATGGCTTTTTTCCCGGGATTTGAGTTCACCGGGTCTTCGATAGAGAATAACCTGCTGATTACTCTAAGAACGTTTCCATCTATTACAGGGACACTTTCTTTAAACGCAATCGAAGCTACTGCTGCTGCTGTATATTCTCCAACACCTTTTAATTGAATTAACTCAGCATATGTTGAGGGGAAATTGCCATTGTGTTCGTTAACAATAGTTTTTGCTGTCGCATGTAAATTTCTTGCTCTTGTATAATATCCAAGTCCCTGCCACAGCTTTAATATTTCATCAATATCTGCGTTTGCAAGATCAAATATGCTGGGATATGTGTTTGTAAATTTCAGATAATAACCAAGTCCTTGCTGAATTCTTGTTTGTTGTAATATTACTTCGGAAAGCCAAATACAGTAGGGATCAGACGTTTGACGCCAAGGAAGGTCCCTTTTGTTTATCTTATACCAGTTTGATAATCTGTGTGTTATTTCTTGCATAGCGTCTCTATCTCAATAAAATTCAATGAAAAACGTAAAAATAATTGAATTGAATTTTATTTATAGATTTAAAACATATATATTTGCACTCGCTGTGAAATTTATGTAAATAATTGATAATAAAAGATTTTAAAAAAATGACAAAGGCAGATATTGTAAATGAGATTTCAAAGAACACAGGAATCGAAAAGATAACAGTTCAAAAAACTGTTGAGGCATTCATGGAAACTGTAAAAGATTCGCTAGTAAAAGATAAGAATGTATACCTTAGAGGATTTGGTAGTTTCATAGTTAAAAGAAGAGCCAAAAAAACTGCTAGAAATATTTCAAGAAATACAACAATCATAATTCCTGAACATTTTATTCCTTCTTTCAAGCCAGCAAAGACTTTTGTGAATAAAGTTAAAGGAAACGTAAAAAAATAATATTTGTTAAATTATTAAGGAGATTTAATTATGCCAAGCGGTAAAAAAAGAAAAAGACATAAGATGGCCACTCATAAACGTAAAAAACGTTTAAGAAAAAACAGGCATAAGAAGAAGAAATAAATTATTTATTAATTTGATGGTACAATCATAAAACCTAGGGATGATCTGATCTGGAGCATTTTTAGGTTTTATTATTCTTATTTCAAGAACCTTTTAACGGTTATTCCATTTTCAGAATTTTGGAAGTTGTGAGCAATGAATTAATTATTGATGTTTCACCTTCTCATGTTTCTATAGCTTTACTCGAAAACAAGAAACTTGTAGAGCTGCATAAAGAAGAGAGTGATTTAAAATTTGCAGTAGGTGATGTCTACCTCGGCACGATAAAAAAAATCATGCCTGGGCTTAATGCTGCATTTGTTGATGTAGGGTATGAGCGGGATGCATTTCTACATTATCTCGATTTAGGGCCCCAGTTTAGCTCCCTATCGAAATATCTTGAACAAATCTTTACCAAAAAGACTAAGGTTGTTCCGTTTTCAAGATTTAGGAAAATTCCGGATATTGATAAAAACGGCAAAATTCCTGATGTTATCAACCCGGGAATGAAAGTATTGGTGCAGGTTGCAAAAGAACCTATATCTACAAAAGGGCCGAGACTTACCTCAGAAATTTCTATTGCAGGTAGAAATCTTGTGTTAATGCCTTTTGGCGATAAAATATCTGTTTCTCAGAAAATTGGGTCTTCTGATGAGAAAAAAAGACTAAAGACATTAATACAAAGTATAAAACCCAAGAATTACGGCGTAATTGTTAGAACTGCCGCAGAAGGGAAAAAAGTTGCTACCCTTGATGCAGAATTACGTGGGCTAGTAAAACAGTGGGAGAGTTCGCTTGAAAGACTTAAAACAATAAAACCTCCAAAATTAGTTCTTGGTGAGTTAAACCGAACTTCTGCAATGCTCCGTGATATATTAAATGTATCTTTTAGTAGTATTTATGTAAATGATGAAAAAGTATACTACGAAGTAAAGGATTACATCGAAAAAATTGCCCCGGAGAAACAAAAAATTGTTAAAAGATACAATCGAAAAGAGCCTATTTTTGAGCATTTCGGAATTGAAAAACAGATAAAATCATCGTTTGGTAGAACAGTATCTTTTAAGAATGGCGCTTACCTTATTATTGAGCATACCGAAGCTTTACACGTAATTGACGTGAATAGCGGTAATCGCTCAAAATCTGATATAGACCAGGAAACGAATGCTGTAGAAGTAAATCTTTCTGCAGCAGAGGAGATTGCCCGTCAGCTTAGGTTGCGTGATATGGGAGGAATAATTGTCGTCGATTTTATTGATATGCATCAAAATGAACACAAGCAACAGCTTTACGATCATATCAAGGAAAAAATGCAGGATGACAGGACCAAACACAATATTCTGCCTTTGAGTAAGTTTGGGTTGATGCAAATTACCCGTCAAAGGGTAAGGCCTGAAATGCATATCAATACCGCAGAGAAATGCCCTACCTGTGAAGGGACTGGGAAAATTACTTCCAGTATAATGTTTACAGAAGTGATTGAGGGGGCATTAAGACAAGCTGTAGAAGATTATCATCTTAATACTATTAGTTTAAAAGTCCATCCATATATACAGGCATATATTACAAAAGGATTTTTTAGCTCGATGCGTCGTCAGTGGCAAAAGAAAATGAAATGTAAGATTGAGGTTTCACCTGCAACAAATTATTCATTTTTAGAATATCATATGTTCACAACAGAAGGAGAGGAGATATTGTTGTAATATCTGCCTTTTCTGTTGAATTATTCCCATCTTTTGTGAACCATTACTTTTTTCTGTATTAAATTCGAGGGATTGAAATTTTTAAATAACTTTAACATATCTATATATGTTAATATATTTTAAATAATTTTTAAATTCCTTATTTTTGCAGTTCGGAAATTGTAAGTTTAGTATAAAATGAACAACAAAAAGTCAACAAGGAGAAAAGTACTTCTCTTATTCTTTACATTTAGTTTAACATTATATGTTAATAATTTATTTGGACAGATACATAATCCTGTCTCATGGAAGTTTACAAATGAAAAAGTTGCCAGTAAAGAATATATTTTAACTTTTACAGCCAACATAGAAGGTGATTGGCACATGTATGGCCTTGATTTACCAGAAGGCGGACCTATTGCAACCTCTTTTACTTTTGAGCCTTCCGATAGTTATGAACTTGTCGGTGATATTGAAGTAAAAACAAAGCCTGAAATTAAGTTTGATAACAGTTTTCAGATGGAACTACAGTTATTTGGAAAGAAGGCTGTTTTTGCTCAAAAAATAAAACTTCTTTCTGAGGTTGTAACCATAAATGGATTTATTGAATTTATGAGTTGTAATGATGAAAGCTGTTTACCACCAAAAGAAGAAGATTTTTCTATTAAGATAGGGGGTGGTTCAGAAAATACAGCTTCTGATGAATCTCAAACAATAGGAAAAGCGCCCTCTGTAAATCCAATTAGTTTCGGAACTACTGATGATAAAGTTGAAGAACCTGCTATAGAATTAACAGATAATTCAGAAACACTAGAAAATAGTTTGGGCGGCACTGAAAGTAAAAAAGAACGATCTTTACTTGGTCTGTTTTTCTTTGCTTTTGGATTAGGCCTCGCATCTATTTTAACTCCTTGTGTATATCCGATTATTCCGTTAACTGTATCGTTTTTTATGCGTGGAGATAAATCAAAGAGTACTGCAATATTTAATGCAATTTCATTTGGAGTGTCCATTATGTTAATCTATACAGTTCTGGGATTAATTGTTGGAATCACGCAAGTTGATATACCAGGATTGATTGCAAAGAATTGGATTGCAAATCTTATATTCTTTTTAATATTTATAGTTTTTGCGATTTCATTTTTTGGTGTCTTTGAGATTATGCTACCAACAGGTATGCAAAATAAGATTGATCAAAAAGCTGATAAAGGTGGATTTTTAGCACCATTTTTTATGGCTTTGGCAACAGTTATTATTTCTTTTTCTTGTACAGGTCCTATTGCAACAGTAGTGCTAGGATATGCTACCGATGGTGAAATTATAACACCTACATTTGCCATGTTTGGATACGGTCTTGCTTTTGCTTTGCCATTTACATTCCTTGCTTTTTTTCCTGCACTATTAAAGAAAATGCCAAAATCAGGAGGCTGGCTAAACTCAGTTAAAGTTGTATTTGCATTTATTTTATTAGCATTTGGATTGAAGTTTTTAAGCATTATCGATCAGTATTTTCACTGGAACTTTTTATCAAGAGATGTATTTCTTGCATTGTGGATTGTGATTTTTGCGATGCTGGGTTTTTATTTATTAGGAAAACTAAAATTTTCTCATGATAGCGAATTACCCTATCTTGGGGTTTCAAGATTACTTTTAGCTATAGTTACTTTTGCTTTTGTTGTTTATATGATACCTGGTCTTTGGGGGGCTCCTTTAAAAATGATAGCATCATTTTTACCTCCTGAAACTACACAGGAATTTTCAATTTCTTCAGGAGCAGGATTAAGTCAATCGCAAGGTGAATCAACAGCTTTGTGTGGTACTCCAAAATACGAAGATTTATTTCATTTACCTCATAACCTGGAAGGTTATTATACGGTTGAGGAAGGTATTGAATGTGCAAAGGAACAAAACAAGCCAATATTACTCGATTTTAAAGGACATTCATGCAGTAACTGTAAAGCGATGGAAGCCAATGTATGGAGCGATCCGGCAGTGCTTGAAAAATTGAGAAATGATTTTATTATTGTGGCACTCTATACGGATGATAGAACAAAACTCCCGGAGGATGAGTGGGTAACAAGTTCTAATGATGGTAAAGTAAAAAAGACTCTTGGTAAAATAAACGAGGATTATCAAATTTCAAAATTTGGAACAAATGCGATTCCTCTTTATGCTGTTGTTGATCATAAAGGTAATTTACTTACTGATGATCATTTTGGTTATGATCCCGATATTAATGAATTTTTAAAATACCTGGAAGAAGGGAAAAGTAAATTTAAAGATTAGAACGCGGATTTTACGGATGGGGACGAATATCCGCAAATCTACGAAGACCAGCTAAATCAGTTTCATCCGTGTGCTATTTATTCTACTAATACTGTATCCGAAATTACAGAGCAGGTTGCAAAAAAGCCAACAGCTCCATTTGTGAGATTGGTATAAACCTGTCCGGGTAATACATCAAAATATCCTCCCCTCCAATCAGTTTCCATAAGCAATGAACGGGCAAACTTTTGATGAATTGAACTGAGGGAATATTTTCTGCGAATCAATTCTGTTCCAGAAGGGAATAAAACCTGTTCAACATTTTCAGGCTGAAACTGCTGGTTGACATCAATGTTATAAAGAATATAATAGGTCTGTTTGGCAAAACAATTCCCATCAATACAATCAGGAGTATCTTCCCAATTAATATCAATTTCAATCATTGCCGGATTTCCAGCATCATAAAACTGGAGTTGGTAATATCCTGCAGAATCAGACTCAATAATATTCATGGGATCTTCTGTTGTAACCGGTACCATATAATCTGCTGCCCAATATTCTTCTCCATCAAGTTCTATTCTTAGGTAATATGTTTTTCCTGTAACTCCCTGTACTTCTGATGCTGTATAGTAGTAACCAGGTTCTGTATCTTTTTCATTAAGAATTACGATTTTTTCTCCGTCCGTGATTAAAACTTCAGCACCAGATACCATCTCTGGTTCAGCATTAATATCAGTTGTAGGCCTGCTAAGTTTAACCAAATGATTAGTTAGTTGATTTGTTAATAGTCCTTCAACAACCAATGGAGGAAGATTCCCTTCTTTTAATTCCCAATCAACAATCTGCTCGTTGTCGCAAGAATAAATGATAAATGCTAATATGATAAAAATCCATTTTTTCATTAAAAATTGAATTTATACATTATTGATGGAAACACAGTATACAAGTAAATGTAGGATGTTGAATAATCGCTTCTTTCAATCCTGTTTGTCGGGATTACAAGTTCTCCTTCTGTGTTCTGTACTTTATTAAAATTAAGAAATACATAGTTCTTATGGTTGTAGAAATTATAAATATTGAAATTAAGATAATGCTCAAATTTTTTATGAATTTTGTTTAACCTGAATTGAAGCGATACATCCAGCCTGTGATAATTTGGTAATCGATCATTGTTCTTTTCCGAATAATAGGGAACCATCATACCTCTGTATTGATAAAAACCTGTTGGAGTTGTTATAGCAGAACCCGTACTGTAATTCCAGTTTGCTATGAATTGTATCCTATCAGTAATATAATGCGATAAATTTATATTTATCTGGTGGGGACGATCATAAAATGCCGGGTATTGGTTCCCGTTATTAATTTCATCGATGATTAAAAATGTTCTGGAAAAGGTGTATGAAATCCAGCCTGTTGTTTTGCCTTTTTGCTTATGAAACATTGTTTCTATTCCATAGGATAAACCTTCTCCAAATCTAAGTTCACCTTCGATATATGGATTTAATAACATCTCTGCATGTTCTGCATAATCTATTTGATTCTGCATTTTTTTATAATACCCCTCAAGTGAGAATAAACTACTTTCTTTAAATAATTGTTGTTGATACGAAAATGAAATCTGATTGGCAATTTGTGGTTTGATATTCGGTGAACTTGGTAACCATACTTCCAGCGTGGTAAAAGGACTTGTTGAGTTTGATATCTGTTGAATGAACTGGGTTGTGCGGGCATATCCAATTTTGATGGATGAATGATTACTTAATTTATAGCTAAACCCAAGCCTGGGTTCAATCTGTACCTGGTTATTAAATTTTTCGTTTTTTGCTACAAATGTTGTGTCGATGGTATTGTGTAAACTGTCGAAAGTGAAATAATGTGTTTCACCTATGTTATGCCAAAGCGGGATTCGGATTCCATAATGAAATTTTAGTTTCGTCGTGATGGATTTGTGATTCGAAAAATAGGGAGTTGTTTCGCTTCCCACTCCCGAAGGAACAACAGGATAATATTCCTGAAGCGAAGGATCGGCAGCCGTAAATGTTCCAGGATTAAAGCCATACCAGGTTTGATGAATTCCAAATTGCAACTTATAATCCGGATTCGGGTAATAAGTGAAATCTGATTTTATCGCTATCGTAGCAATAGTAGAAGTCCATTTTTGGTTGTCTTCTATTGATGTTAAAAAATCATAATTATAGATGCTGCCTAAGACCGTAGTGTTAGCAAAAAGTTGTTCGTTTAAAACAAAATTCCAACGAAGCGTTGCTGCATAGTTTCCCCAGGTAATGCCATTGTTATTACTTACAAATCCATCTTGTCCTAAATACCATGATAAGTAAAATCTGTTTTGATGGTCAAACCGATAATTAAATTTTCCATTTAAATCAAAGAAATAGAGATTAGATTCAGGATTTTCCTTTTTCAATATCCAGGCAACATGTGTTTTTCGGAAGGTGGCAAAGACAGAGCTTTTGTCTTTTTTTATAGGGCCTTCAAGTGATATCCTACTTGAAATTAATCCAATATTTCCGCTGGCCCCAAATTTTTGCATGTTTCCATCTTTTGTGCGAACATCAATTAAAGAGGAAAGTCTTCCACCGTAGTTCGCAGGAATATCGCCTTTATAAATTTTAATGTCTTTAACTGCCTCAGGAATAAATGTAGAATAAAAACCAAGAAAATGAGAGGGATTAAATATAGGGGCTTCATCCAATAAAATTAAGTTCTGGTCCCTATTTCCTCCCCTGACAAAAAAAGATGTCGATCCGTCTCCAAAAAGTTTTATGCCCGGAATAGATTCGAGCGATTTTATTAAATCAGATTCTCCCGTTGTGGTTGGTATTGAAGATAATACTTGTGGAGTTAAATTATAATTTCCTGTTTGGTTAGAATGTACCTGTACTTGTGTTTCATCGACAATTATTTTTACTTCCTCTAAAAGTGATGATTTTTCTTCGAGCTGTGGTGAGAGTATTTTATTCTCATCCAGGGAAACGTTAAATTCTTGTGGATTAAACCCTATAAAAGAAAATTGTCCTCGATAATCTCCTTCCGGAAGTGTTAGTGAGTAAAAACCATATTGATTGGTAACAGTTCCTTTATTAATTGCAGGAAAGTAAACAACAGCGCCAATTAAAATTTCCCCGCTGAGTTTTTCTTTTATAAAACCACTGAGCGTGAATTTTTTTTCTTTAGGAATATCTAACGGTTCAGTCTCTTGTTTTGCTTTTCTAAGAATAATTTGACCTTCAACGACATTATAATTTACGGGTAAATCTGTAAATAATCTATCTAATACTGATTGAAGTGCTTCATCTTTTGCTTCAAGGTTTACTTTTTGTTTAATGGGAATCCGTTTGGGATTGTAAGAAAAAAATATTCCTGCTTGGTTACTGATTTGGTTCAGGCATTCTTCTAAAGTTTTATCAACTAAAGAAAGTGTTATTTTTTTTTGAAGAGGATTTTCTTGCGCAAAAAGAACAACGTGCGGAATAACAAGTAAAAAAAACAGAATAATTTTTATTGTTAAATTTTTGAGCATAATTTCAATTTAACACCCTGGCCCTGTTATCGTAATCGTTTCTTTTTCTTCGTTAAAAGTAACATCCAACGTGCTTTCGATAATAAGCATGATGGACTCGAGGTTTTGATTGTCAAATGTAGTAGTTAATAAACAATCTTTTATTTTTTCTGATTGAATGCTAAAATCTTTGTGATATACCTTTTCTAGCGACTTAATAACATTATTTAAAGGAGTATTTTCGAAAATAAGTTTTTTTGTTTTCCAGGATAGGAAGTTTACATCTTCATTTTTTTGTAGGTTAAGTTTTTGTGTTTGTTTTACTAACTCACCCTTTTCTCCTTGTTTGAGTATTATTTTTTCATCAGGTATTTTTTTACTGGAAAGTGCAACAATGCCTGTGTTTACAACAACTTCAACATCAGCGTTGCTTTTGTAGGCATTTACATTAAAACTTGTTCCAATAACTTCAATAACAGAGTTCTCTGTATTTATAATAAATGGTTTTGTTGGGTCTTTTGCAACTTCAAAATAAGCTTCTCCTTCAAGAGTTACTTCACGGTTTTGTTCACCAAAAGTTTTTGCGTATTTTAATTTAGACAAATAGTTTAGAGTAACGATAGTGCCATCAGGTAACTCAATTATTTGCATTTCATTCTCTGCAAGATATTTCTGCGAACCAGAATACTTTGTAAAATATAATCCGAAAAATGTAAGGGAAGCAATAACTATAATAGAGGCTGCAATTCTAAAGAATGATTTGGAATTGGAAGAAGATATTTCTTTTCCAGATAATTTTTCAATCTCAGTATCGAATTTTTTCCATTCCTGATCAACATCAATATTTACAATATCGCTGGCAAGTTCTGTTTTATTCCAGAGTTTATTGTATTCCTGAAAAATTGATTCGTTCTCAGGATTTTCTTTTCTCCATTTTTCAAGGAATACTATTTCATCGTTATCCGCTTCGTTTGATAGGAATCGGGTAATAATTTCAATTGCATTATTATGTTCAGCGAAATTGTTCATTTTTCTTCTCCTAAAAGTAACACACATTAATGAAATGTTACCCTTATACAGAAGAAAATATTTAATAAATAAAATGAAAAGTCAGAATTAGTTACTTGTTAAATTCTGACCCTTCATTTTTTATCTTTGATTATTCGCTCTCTTCGTTCTTCTTTTTTTCTACAAATTGATTAAATGAATTTTCTCCCTCTTCTTTCCAATACCTGTCATAGTATTTCCATTTATCGGCAAAAGGAGGTGAACATTTATTTGTTTTATGTTTCCATGGAGCATTACCAAATTTTTCTTTTGGAGGACCATTATGTGAATGTTTAAATCCTCCAAATACTAATCTTGCTAATATTACTATGCCTACAGCCTGCCAGAATGTAATTGTTGTAATCCCAAAAATTTCAGGCATGAGCCAGTTCCAAAGAAGCATTACAAAATAACCAAATAGAAAAGCAAATGCTGTTGCTCCTGTAATTCCAAGCAGGATCATGCCTGCTATCCGCAATCCTTTGTAAGGTTTGTCATTCCAATAATTTAAATTGCACATCATAACGTTAACTTTTAAAGTGTATCTTTTAATATTTCTTTAAGTTTCTTAATAGCACGGTGTTTGCGGGCTAAGAGAGTCCCTAATGGGATTTGCCATCTCTTTGAAAGCTCATCAAACGAGTGCCCGTAAAATTCAGTCTCAATAATTATCGCTTGCTGATCAGGTTGAAGTTTTTCTATAGCTTCAACTACTTTATCTTTAAGTTCATCTCTAAAAAGAACATCTTCAAGCTCCTTTTCTGAAGAATCTTCTACCGTCTTGTAAAGAAAATTTTCTTCATCATCGATTGTGTAATTCTCAATTGAAACATGATTCTTTGGCTTGCGCTGATAGTCAATAATCCTGTTTCGTAAAGCCCTGTAATAATATCCTGCAAGATTTTCTATAGGCTCATTAATATCAAGTTTCGAGTAAATATTTAAGGCAACATCCTGAACGATATCTTCAGGTTCTGCGGTCAAGAATCCCGGGGTAACACGCTGATAAACATAGCTTACCAGTTTTGTGTATTCAGATGAAATAAAATCCATCAGCCGTTGCTTTATATCAGCTTTGTTGCTCATGACTCTAATGACGATATTTTATTTTTTTATTGCAGGATAACTCACTTTTTTTAATTTTATAATACAATAATAATTGAAAAAGAGGTGGTTTTACCTTTAAAAGATATTGATTACAGGCAAAAATTTGAGGATGTTTTCAAATCTATGTTTCCTTCTTTATGCCTTTTTGCGCAAAAATATGTGTCTGACATGGATACTTCAAAAGAGATTGTGCATAAAGTTTTTATTGCTTTGTGGGAAAAGCGGGAAGAAATTGATTTTGAAAAACCAATGAAATCATATCTTTTTACTTCAGTTCATAATCGTTGCTTAAATTTCATCAGGGACAATAAAAAATTCAACACTGATGAATTGACCATTGAAGTACTGGAAAATCAAATGGGAACAGATACAACAGATGAGATTACATCTGCTGAAACCATTGCTGAAATAAATGAAGCCATTCAATCTCTTCCTGAAAAATGTCGGGAAATTTTTATTTTAAATCGTTTCGAAGGGCTAAAGTATCATGAGATAGCAGAAAAATTAGATATCTCTGTTAAAACCGTTGAAGCACAGATGTCTAAAGCCCTTAAAATATTAAGAGAAAAGCTGGAGAAATACATCAAGTTGATGATCCTTTGGTGGCTAATGATGATGAATTAGAATTTTTAGATTCTAATAGTACCATGAATATGAAGGATCTAAATAATCTTTAAACGTTTCTTCCACAATATGTGGAGTTTCTATTGGTGAGAAAGTCTCCTTATCAATAAATAGAATAGTTGATGTTGATGTGCAAATAACCTTGTTTTTTTCATTTTTTATTTCAAAATGGAAGGTGCAGTTTTCCTTCGGCATTTGTTTTACAGAGGTTTTTATTGTTAGTTGTTCATCGTATTGGGCAGGCTCTGTAAATTCAAAACAAAAGTTAAGTACCTGAAGTGATATGCCATTATCTTTTAATACTTTACTGTTAAGTCCATACTTTCTGAAAAGCTCGGTACGTGCCTGATGACAATAATTAACGTAGTGCGAATGATAAACATTGCCACTTCTGTCAACCTCAACATATCTTGGACGAATATTAATAGTATCTGAAATCATACAGTGAGTTTTAGTAATTAATAAATATTTTATTTGTCTCTAAGCTATGTTTCCTTATTACTGATGTAAAATTTGCATAGCAATTACAAATTGAGTTTTTATTAAAGGTTTTTAGGGCGAAATTGAATATTGGTAAGTTACAAAAAATATTTGTAAATCAATACTATCGAATTGTTAAATATTTGATTTATTCATATTTATGAAAGAATTATTGCTGGATTTAAGGTTCTAACCAATGATAATAAATAATCTGTTTTATGATTAAACAAAGGCCATTAATATTGATGGATTAATTATAAGGAATATGTAATTTAATGAAAGCTATAAAAAATATAAGTAAGTAATTCTTTTGAATAATTTCTGTCTATAAGTTGATATTTATTCTTTATAGCTTTCATCAAGAATAATGTTTAAACAAGGAAAAAAGGTTCAATTACTTATTTCAAACATATTATCATTGTGGTCTTTTATGAAATATGTTTCTTTTTTGTTTGATTTCCGAAGGTGTGTCCAGAAATGTTCTTTGTTTGCTTTTTGAAAAACATTTGACGCATTTTCTACTTGTAAGCAGACATGTTGAAGGCAATCGTGTTCAATAGTTTCATGAACAAATAATTCAAGCTCAAGATCTTGATTTTTTGTGTGAAGATTAACAAGCTTTAGCTTATAGATTTCAAGATCTTTAGGGATTTTAAAAATTTCATTCGCTTCCTCTTTACTGAGCGTAAATTGTTCAGAGATAGTCCCTCCCAGAATATTAACATAAAAGCTCTGGATGTCATTCTCTTTTACTTCTAGTGCTACATGTTTTAACATAATTTTTGTGTTTTAAGTAATTAATAGGATATATAGTCTCTATTTCCCCATCAATGATGAGTTTTAGTTTATTTCTTATTAACTTTTTTTTAAAGCGTTAAGGCGATCTATAAAGAGTATCCCATTCGTGTGATCGAGTTCGTGTTGGATAACTTTAGCAGTGTATCCCAGGAATTTTCGTTTGTGGGATTTAAAATTTTCATCATAATATTCAACCTGTATGCCCCAGTGACGATCTACAGGCTCGTCAATTTCCGGAATGCTGAGGCATCCCTCATTTTCTGTCCAAATATTTTCGGTATGGGCAATTATTCGGGCATTGATAAAAACTTGTTTTATTCCACGATCTCCAGAGAAGATAGATTTTTGTATTTCGCCAGAGACACTATCAAACATTAATTTACTATTAACTACAAAAACTTTTTGGTCACTATTTATTTGTGGTGCTGCAAGTCCAACCCCTTCAGAATATTCCAGTGTGTTCCATAAATCTTCAATTAGCTGGTGTATTTTTTTATCTTCACTTGCAACATTATAGCATGCGTTTCTTAAAATTTTATTTCCATATGCAACAATTGGATTAATACTTTTATTTATTTGTTCAGTATGTTCCATACTTCCGTTATTTTTTTTGAGATATCTGAGTTTTTATCATACTCAATAATTGTTTGGCCTTTAGTCATTGATTCAACCATGTTTTTGTCAAACGGTAGTTCGGCCAAAACCTCAATATAGTGTTTTTTGAAATATTCTCCTATCTGTTTTGCAACAGCTTTGTTAATATCAAATTTATTAATTACGGCATAAGCAGGAATATTAAATGACTGTATTAGTTCCACCAACCGGGTAACATCATGTAATCCTGATTTTGTCGGTTCTGTGACAATTAATACCTGGTTTGTGCCAGATAGAGATGCAATTGTTGCGCAACCAATTCCGGGAGGGCCATCATTTATAATATATTCTGACTTTAACTCTTTGGCAAGTTCTTTTGCGCGTTTACGCACTTGGGTAACTAGTTTTCCTGAATTTTCTTCCCCTGGGCCCATCTTGGCATGAACCATTTTTCCAAAGCGTGTTGAAGAAACGAACCAGTAATTGTTATTATTTTCTTCGGTTTGAATAGCTCCTGAAGGACAAACCCTTTCGCATAAACGACATCCTTCACATTTGAAAGGATCTATCATTAGGTTTTGATTCTTATTTATTTGAATTGCTTGAAAACGACAGTATTCAACACAAATATTACAACGTGTACATTCTTCAGGATTGATAGTTGCTTTTAGTCCGCTGGTAAATGTATATGTCTCATCTATTGTAGGATGATAAATGAGATGAAGGTCTGCTGCATCAACATCATTATCACAAAAAATTGCATTTTCTGCAACGGCACCAATGGCAGCTGTAACACTTGTTTTACCGGTGCCACCTTTACCACTTAAAATAGTTATTTCCTTCATAAACAATAAGTTTTTCTTCCAGCTTCTTAATAATACTTGTATAACTGTCTGAAATTTTTTGAGGAATTGCTTTGGTTAAATTTCCATCTGCATAACATTCAGCATATTCTTTCATGAATGGGATTTCTCCTAATAATTCAATATTATTTTTATCCAGGAAAGAGTAAATTTCATTATTTCCAAGTCCAGCTTTATTAATAACAACCCCAAAAGGTTTTTTTAATTCCTTTAGTAGCTCAACCATCAGTTGTAAATCATAAAGACCAAATGGGGTAGGTTCTGTTACCAGGATAATAAAATCAGCATCACCGACAGTTTCAACAACGGGACAACTTGTTCCGGGAGGGGCATCATAGAGTATTACTCCGTTATTTTCTATAATGCTTTCTTTTAATTGTTTAATGAGCATGGTTTGCATGGCAGAACCAATTCTTAACCGCCCTTCTTTAATCGTATTTCCATTTGAGGTAGCATACGTTGCGATTGTTCCAATTGATTCTTTTTTCTCGGCAATAGCGTTATCGATACAAGCGAAACTGCAAGCGCCGCATGAATGGCATAGGTTGTTGTTTATCTCAGCAAAACTGATGTGGGGGATTACTACAATTGCATTAAATTCACAATACTCTGCACATTTCCGGCAATATGTACATTTGTCTTTATTGATCTCAGGAATTAGTTGAAAAGCGTTATCTTCTTTTATTTTTTTTGAGTCGGCAAAAAAAATAATGTCATTGGGTTCTTCCACGTCACAATCAACAAGTTGTACTTTGCTGTTAAATAAATTGCCCAGTTTAGTAAACAGATTAACAGCAACAGTAGTTTTACCTGTACCACCTTTACCACTGGCTATAGCTATTTTATACGACATAGCTCTTATTTATTATTTTTTACAACAACCATATCACCTTTACGAGCATTAATGAGTTTGGCTATTGGATCGCATTTCGCAATTAACAAAAAGAATATATTATCTCTTTTTGCATTGAGTATTCCTTCAAAATTACCTTGTCCTTTTGAGATAATTAGGTCAGCTTCTTTAAATGTCTTGATAAATTCTTCTGAGCAATAGTCCAAAAGGGTAGAAGGGGCATCGTATCCGTTTGTGATAATTTTTGCGACAGAATCAATGCCAGTTTGCTTTGTATCGTGAAGTGTTACATCATTTAATACAGGGTTTCCCCGAACAGCAAAAGTAACACCGGGATTTTGCATTGTTTCAATCAATAATTTATCGAATACAATCTCGCCGGCATTATCCCCCAGATAAAGAATTTTACTTGCTTTTGTTATTTTATCAAACAGTTCCTGGGTATCATCTATGGCAAAAGGTTTTTTAATAATTTCATTGATGAAAGCTTCTAAATCGTCAGGGACTGTATTTGCTCCATAATCAATTATGTTACCTGCAACGGCAAGTTTTGTGGCAAGGTATAATGGATTTGAAGATTCCTGAACTTGTTTTTTCCAAAAATCATAATTTTTAAGGAGGATTTTGTTTGCTTGATCTTTCTCCTCCTTATACATATCCCCATTATGAATCATTTGTTTGGCAAGCCGATTTATTTCGGCTGCCAGGTAAGGATTATCCTCCCTTTTTTTTTCATCGATGATACGTCGCGAAGTCTCAAAAAACTTTTCAGATGTAACACTGTCAGGTTTATATTTATCAATAATTTTTTGAATTGCTTTAGTGTGGCAGGTATAGCATTCATTTCTCATTTTTCTCTCTGGTATAAAGAATTAATGGTCGCAATAATTTGCAGAGAAAGTTAGGGTATTATTAAGATGTCCTTCTACAAGTTCTTTTGCTGATATCTGTGGTGCACCAACAAAAGCATTAACCCCATTTTCGTTAAAAATGTCGATGGCCCTTTTTCCCATTCCTCCGGCAATAATATCGGTTACTCCTTTTTCCGCCAGCCAAACAGGTAATAATCCTGGTTCATGTGGTGGAGGAACTATTTTTTCTTCAGAAACAATTTCTTTATCATCGATACTAAGAATTGCAAAATATTTGCAATGGCCAAAATGGCTGTCAAGATTTCCTGCATTATCAACAGGAATCGCAATTTTCTTTTTCATTTTTTAATAAAATTGTGTTTTTACTTATTTATTTCTCGGAATTTCAGACTTCACGGTGTTAACAGGCTATGCCTCTACCTTGTCCTCTGCCAAATCCTCTGTTGTGTTTTCTTCTTCCTTTTCCTGCACCAAAGCTTCTTTCTTCTTCGCTACTTTGTTGAGTAGTTTGTCTATTGGGATTACATTTACCTAATCCTCTGCCGGTTTTGGAGCCTTGTCCTTCCGGTCCTGTTCTGTCAAATCCTGGCATAATTATATAATTTTATGTTATTTACCGTTTTTTATTTTTTCTATGATATCTTTTACTGTTATGTCATCGTCTTGTAAAACAACCATTTGAATGCTGAATTTCTCTAATAATTCTTTTGCTTTTGGGCCAAAGTCACCTGAAATAACCTTAGAAACATTCATCTCAGCCATTTTCTCTGCTGCTTTTGTTCCTGCTCCATTAGCAGCAGCGAGATTTTCATTATCTATAAATGTTATTTCTTCAGTTTCTTCATTGTATAGGCAAAACCAGGCTGCCCGTCCAAATCTTTTGTCGAAAGCGGATTCTATTTTGTTTTCGGATGATGTTACAACTGTATTCATATTTTATATTTTTAAAGATTTTATATTTTCGGAGTTACATAATGCACAACGGTTCTTCTGTTCGGGTTTGGGTATTGTAAATTTTGCAAAGCAGTCGTTACATACATACCATTTTTTTTCCATCCAAACATTACCGTAAACCGTTATTATTTCTCTTGTTTCAACCAGGGCTTTTGCAATTTTTCTTCTGGCACTTTCATAGATCCGTGCAAAAGTCGGTCTCGAAATTCCCATTAATTCAGAAGCCTCCTGATGATTCATTAAATTATAATCAGCAAGTTTTATTGCCTCATATTCTTCATAAAGCAATTCAATAGGTTCATTTGCTGCACTATCTGCAATGCCATAAGGTTTGTAGCCTTTAAAAGTTGGGGGGGCAACTACTTTTCTAAGTCTTCTTCTTCTTGGCATTTATTTATTTTCAAACAGTAATGAGAATATTCTCGATACAAATATAATGAGAATATGTTCATAATGATGATAAATAATAAATTTTTATCTAAAAAAAAGATGTATCTGTTAAATAGGTATTTGTAATTTTTTTGTGCGAAATATGCTTAACGAAATAGTTTGGAAATAAAAAATGCTTGTCCTAAAAGACAAGCATTAATACTATAAAATCTTAAAAATAGAGTAATGTTATTTTTTTTTGTAATTGACACATAACACTTCATTTAACACGGCAATTGCTTTTACGTAGTCTTCCCTGCCTATTACAAATTGCATATTAACCTGTCGAAGTGACTGAGAAATACTTTCAATGTTAATTTTATTTTCTGCGAGTGCCTGCGTTGTTTTTGCTAAAATACCCGGTTTTGCAATATTTGTTCCTAATACACATACCAAAGCAAGTTTTTTTACAACTACTTCTTGATAATGACTTTGTAGATCTGCTATTAATTCTTCTTTTAAGTCACTTTCCCAAATAACTTGAGTTATACTATTTGCATTTGTAGCTTTTAGGATATAACTGATGTTGTGTTTTTTAAAAATCTCCATGATTTTTAAGTCGAAACCAACTTCACCAACCATTAGCGGATCATGAATTTCAATTGCAGCAACCTTATCGCTCCCAGAAATAATTTCAACTCTTGATTCTTCGCCAACATAATTACGACTAATTAAGGTACCAGGGTGTTCCGGTTCAAAAGTATTTTTTATTCTCATATTGATACCGTTCACTTCAATCGGCTTCGAAGCTTTTGGGTGGATAGCTTCCATTCCTATATCAGCTAACTGATCGGCTACATTATAATTAGTAAAACCTACTGGTATTGATTTTTCTACACCAACTATTTTTGGATCAGCAGAAGAGAGGTGGTATTCTTTATGAATAATAGCCTCGTTTGCTTTAACTTCAACAGCGATTTTACTAAAGGTAATTTCTGTATAACCGCGGTCAAATTCCCTCATAATACCTTCGGTACCTTTTGTATATCCTGTAACAATTGGAATGGTTGTATTATAATTTATGTCCTTGAAGGCATTATGGATACGTTCATCAATTGTTACATATTCAGAATCGTTAAATCCGCATAAATCAACAAAAGTAGAGTGGATTCCATTATTCATAAGAATATTTACACTGTTAAAGGCAGAATGAGCTTCACCAAGGGATGAAAGAATTTCACGGGCAGCAAGAAAAATATTGTTTTTGCTAACATACCCTGTTGCTAAAACATCAGCAAGGCTGTTTAAATAATTCTTTGCCTGTTCAATTCTATCTGCAATGAAATTATCTGCAATTTCCTGGTTAAGTTTTATGGGTTCAAATTTTCTGTTTAATTCAATAAGTTTATCTAATAATTCATCTAAAGCCTCATTATAATCTTTATTATCAGCAAATTTCTTGTAGATTCCGGACTCCCCCGTTTTTTTGTGTTCCAAAAGCCAGTTTGTAACATTAGAATACGCCGAAACGACAAAAATACGGTTGTACAACTCGCTGCCCTTTCGATTGCCAATTATGATGTTGTTTAACACATCACCAAACTCTGTCATTGAAGTTCCGCCAATTTTTTCTACTGTAAGCATTGCTTTTTAAGTTTTTTATTTTGACCGGCAAAAATAAGAAAATATGAGAAATGATAGAAATAGAAGGTATGGAAATAATGGAGTTTTACTTTTTTCAATTTGAATGGGCTAATTAAAAAAGTATTTTGGGCTGAAAAATCACATAAAAAAAATAATCAAATAATTTATGCCATTATGTATTTCTTTTATTGCAAGTGAAATTTGAGTTTCAACATTTCTTTTTGTGGTTTCAAGTTGTTTCGCTATTTCATCATTTGATAAACCTTGTTGCCTGAGGTGATATATTTTTTTTCTTTGTTTTGGCATTTTTTCTACAATCATCTCAATCAGTAGTTCTTTCTCCAGGGCAATGTATTCTTCCTCAGGACTATGAGAATGATTTATTGTGGTTTGTATCGCTGTAAAAGATTCTGCTGTATGTTTTTTTTTAAGGAAGTTAATTGCTTTATTTTTTGCAATGGTTTATAAATAAGAATCAAAAGAATTTTCAGGATTAATTTTTTCATGATGAAGCCATAATTCAACAAAAATTTCTTCTGTCAGTTCTTCTGCATCGTCAAAAGTTTTAACATACCCAACAAGGAACATTTTTACTTTTTTATAATAGAATATAAAAACTTTTTCAAATGCCTGATGGCTACCTGACTGTAATTCAACCAATATAGATTTGTCAATTTTTACCATGAAGAAACGAAGATAAATTATCCGATCAATACAGCAAAATCAGGACAATATTAAGGTGCTAACAAATATTTTCGAAGAAAAACAGGTTTTTTTACTGAGTTTTTACTGTTTCAATTGTATTGTATATAAATAATGCTCAATCTAGATGGAATCGAATAAAAAAAATAAATCATCAGAAGTCCTTCGACAATATTTACGGAACAGGTATTCTGTAGAGACAGAGAAAAAAATACAGCGTTGGTTTATTGAGTCTCCTGAAAGCATTGAAAAAGAAAAAGCGACTAAAGAATTTTGGGATGGTTTAGAAATCAGTAAGAGTAAAGAAGCTTATAAGGCTTTAAAAAATGTTAATTTAAAAATTGGGATTTATTCAAAAAAGAGGCTTTCTCCATATAATATTTTTTGGAGGGTTGCAGCTATATTCATTTTACTAGCTGGAATTTCTGGAGCCTGGTTCTATTATAACAAATTGAATAATTCGGAAATGTTGGAAGTTTCAACATTATATGGAGAAACAAAACAAATTACTTTACCGGATGAATCTGTTGTATGGTTAAATGCTGGGAGCCAGATTAAGTATCCATCAAATTTTAGTAAGAAGAGACGTTTAGTAAGTTTAAGCGGGGAAGCTTTTTTTTCGGTTACAAAAGATGAAAGTAAGCCTTTTATTGTAGAGGCAGGTAATTTATTTGTGAAAGTTTTAGGTACAAAATTTAACCTTCGGACTTATTCCGATGATGATAATATTGTAGCAACCTTGCAAGAAGGGAAAATTGAGATACAAACAGAAGATAAGCAGAAAAAAAGACTTCTTCCTAATGAGAAACTGATTTACGATAGACAAACATCAAAAGTAGAGATTGTAAAAATATCTCCCGATGATATTCCGGATTGGAAAAACGGTAACCTTTTGTTTTTTGATGTTACTCTTGGAGAGATATTCCAGACATTAACACGCTACTTCAATATTCCCATTGAAGTGGATAAATCGATAAATCAATCAACCGAACATTATACAATAAAATTTGAACGGGGAGAAGATCTTGAACAAGTACTCCAGATTTTGGAGGATGTTACTTCCGATTTTTCTTATTCTTCGTTGGACGATAAAATAGTAATAAAGAAAAAATAGTATAAACATTAAAAAGAGTGCCTATGAAAAAACAGAACCAGTAAAAAGATGCCACTTTTTACCGGTTCATAAAATATGATACAAAATTAACTCTGTGAAAAGTAGCTTAGTATCAATAACACAAATTTAATAGAATGAACTTTAAAAAAATAATAATAATATTTATACAGATTTTTATATCTCTTTTTGCTTTTATAGCACATGCCGAAGCACAGGATAAACTTATTACCATTCAGGAACAAGGTATTTCCATACGAGATGCGTTCTCCCAGATTGAGTCGCAAACAAATTATAGCATAGCATATAAACAATCCCAAATTGATGAGAAGCGGGAAATAAATTTGTCGTTAAAAAATGCACCTCTTGATAAGGCTATGTCAGAAATTTTAAAGGGCACAGCTCTCTCCTATAAAATAAATGGCTATCATATTATTTTGATTCAACAAGAAAAAAAGACTGAAAATAAAAATAGTGTGTTGACCCAGACTATACGCGGTATTATTTATGATATATCAACAGGGCTCCCGATTGAATTTGCAAATGTCTCATTGCTAAATGATCCAGGAAAAGGAGCAGTCTCAGATAGCCTTGGATCTTTTGTGATTAAAGGAATACCGCTGGGTTATACTGATATACAAGCCTCTTATGTAGGATATCAACCTTATATTTATCAAGACATATTACTAACATCTGGGAAAGAGGTTTTTATTGAAATTTTTTTAAAGGAGAATGCATTATCAATTGGAGAAGCAATTGTTCGCCCACAAGTAAATAAGGAACGGGCAATGAATCCTATGGCATTATCAGAAGGGAGAATGATAAGTGTAGAAGAAGCGAATAGATTTGCCGGGGCATTTAACGATCCTGCCCGTTTGGTAACTTCTTTTGCAGGAGTGAGTGGTACAGGAGGGGTTTCAAGCAATGCCATATCAATACGAGGAAATGCACCTCAATATACTCAATGGAGACTGGAAGGAATTGAAATTCCAAACCCTACTCATTTTGCAGATATGATTTCATTGGGAGGAGGTTTATATTCAGCCTTAAGCAGCCAGGTGATGGGAAACTCAGATTTTTATAACGGAGTTTTTCCTTCAGAATACGGCAATGCCCTTGCCGGTTTGTTTGATATGCAGATGCGAAATGGGAATAACAAGAAACATCAAAATACCTTTCAAGCAAGTTTAATAGGAATTGATTTGGCATCAGAGGGCCCGTTAAGCAAAAATAAAAATGGCTCATACATTTTTAATTATCGTTACTCCTTAACCGGATTAGTTTCTGATGTTAATTTGGAATACCAGGATTTCTCTTTTAAAACTAATTTGCCAACAAAGAAAGCAGGCACTTTTTCAATATGGGGGCTTGGATTGAGTGATAGAAACAAAGTTGGCCCGTCTGATGAAGAGAATTGGGAAACCTATGCAGACAGGCAGGATGTAGAAACAAAACTTGATAAGGCTAGTGGAGGATTAACACATAAATATATTTTTAACAGGAAAACGTATATTAAAACTACCCTTGCGGGAACTTATAGTGGAATTATGCAAGATGTTAGCCAGGTTGACTCCTTATCAGAGTATACTCAGGTTGTTGATATCACAAATAAGAATTGGAATATAATTTTAAACTCGTATGTGAATAATAAAATAAGTGCGAGGCATGTAAACCGGACAGGTGTAACAATAACGAATTTAGTTTACGATTTAGATTATAATATTACACCGAATTATGGTTTGGATGAACCTGTCGAAAATGTTTCAAACGGTTCTGGAAGTAATTATCATTTATCAGCTTTTAGTAATTCTGTCTTTACTATTTCGCCAAAACTGATGTTGAGTACCGGGGCTAATTTTCAATATTTCGATTTGAATAAAAATTTTATTGTTGAACCACGGTTAAGTCTAAAATGGGATTTTAATTCTTCTCAATCTCTCGCCATGTCGTATGGCTTGAATAGCAGAAGAGAACGCCTGGATTTTTATTATGTATTGGATACAACACAAAATAATATGAGAAGTAATAAGGAGCTAGGTTTAACGAAGGCCCATCATTTAAACCTGACTTATGATTGGCATATTTCTGACATACTTCATTTGAAAGTAGAACCCTATTTTCAATACCTGTTTGATGTACCTGTAGAAGAAAATAAAAGTTTTTCTGTGATCAATTTAGAAGATTATTACCTTGATAAATTACTGGTCAATGATGGAAAAGGGATAAATTATGGGATTGATTTTACCCTGGAACATTATTTTAATAAAGGATATTATTATTTACTCACAGGTTCTGTCTTTAAATCAGAATATTTGGGAGGAGATAAAATATGGCGTAGCACACGATATGACAGGGGATACAGCTTAAATGGAGTTTGTGGCAAAGAATGGCTTGTCGGTAAAAATGATAATAATATGTTTGGTTTAAACATAAGATTTACCTGGCAGGGAGGAGAACATTATACTCCTATAGACTGGGAATTATCAGAAGTTAATCACGAAATAGAATTAGATGATTCAAGAGCATTTAGCAAAAAATACAATCCTTTTGTAAATGGAGATATTACGGTTAGTTACCGAATTAATAAAAAGAAAATTTCTCCTGAGTTCGCCTTAAAAGGACTTAACATAGGACTTTACACCGGACAATCCGGATATTTATACAATGAAATAACCGGAACGGTTGAGAAGGGGGAAATCCTTGGGGCACTTTTCGATATTTGTTATAAGATTTATTTTTAGGGATTAAGCATAAAAAAATTCTTTGTGAGGCTGTCTAGAGATAATTTTAGTCAGCTTCACAAAGAAAAGTGTAAGTTTTAATTATTAATTGCTCGTTGTATATCGTCTCCTGTAGGTTCTTGAAAAACACGTAACCCAAATTCCGGAATTACTGCAATTAAGTGGTCGAAAATATCTGCCTGGATAGCTTCATAATTTGCCCAAACCTGGTCATTACTAAAAACATATAATTCAATTGGTAAGCCTTTTTCGGTTGGTTGTAGTTGACGCACAAGAAACGTCATGCTATCATGAATTTTTGGATTGTTCTTTAAATAAAACTCGCAATATTTTCTGAATGTACCCAGGTTGGTAATTCTTCTTCCATTTGCCATCGCAGCAAGATCAACATTATTCTCTTTGTTATAGGTATCAATTTCTTCTCGTTTTTTGTCGATATAATCGCTGAGATATTGTATTCTTTTGAATTTTGCTATCATTTCTTCATCGCAAAACTTAACGCTTTTCATATCAATATTAAGATGCCTTTTTATACGTCTTCCTCCTGATTCCTGCATTCCTCGCCAGTTTATAAAAGAGTCGGAAACCAATGCATAGGTTGGTATTGTACTTATTGTTTTGTCCCAGTTTTGAATTTTAACGGTATGGAGACTTATCTCTATTACATCGCCATCTGCACGATATTTTGGCATTTCTATCCAATCTCCAATTCGGACCATATCATTGCCAGAGAGTTGAACTCCGGCTACCAGTCCTAAAATTGTATCTTTAAATATTAATAGTAAAACAGCAGCTAAAGCTCCCAGGCCAGCGATAAGCGTACCCATGTCTTTGTTAAAGAGTAATCCATAAGCATAAAGAATTGCAATGAAGTAAACAAGGATTTTTACAACCTGAATATATCCTTTAATCGGTTTATCCTTAGAAGAAGGAAGTGTTTCATAAATTCCATGCATTGCGTTGGCAAATGAGTCAAATACTCTTATTGCTACAAAAATCATATACACATAAATAATAGTCTGAATGCCATCAACCCAGTTGGGGTAATCAGCTAATGCATATGCTATTGTATAATGAATGACAAGTGCAGGCGCAAAATGAGAGAGCCTGTTAAAAACTTTTTTTTCTAGGAAAATGTCATCCCAAGTAGTTTTACTCTTTTTTACAATTACTGAAATGGTTTTTAAGATTATTTGTTTTGTTATGATATCAGATAAAAAGGCAAGAAAAACTATCAAGATAAGAATGAACGCAGAATTTAGAAAAACTGATAATTGTTCATTTAATCCCAGATTAATAAGCCAATCCTTAATGTTGATGAATGATTTTATTGTCATGTATTTATTATTTTTAACCCGAATATAGATAAAGATATGCAGTTAGAAAAAGCATTTTACTCTTCATGGTAATTTTGAAATTCAATTTTTAGTTGAATATGTTCTTTGTGTTCGTTGTCAATAAAATTGGAAACAGATAATCCAAGAAGACGAATTGGTTTTGTTAGAATTTCTTCATGATTAATTAATTCATATGCAATTGAAAAGAAATCTTTTTTCTCGATAATTGGGTGTAATTCAGTCTTACTACGTGTAATCTGTTCAAAGTCATGATATTTTATTTTAAGTGTCAGAGTCCTTCCCCGAATAACTCGTTGTTCAATTTTTTGGAATAATTCGTCAGCTATTTCATTTAATTTTTGCGTTAATTCTTCGGAGTTATTAATATCAGATTCAAAAGTTATCTCCCTTCCAAATGATTTTCGTATGCGGTTTGGATTTACAGGCCGGTTATCTATTCCACGGGCAATCCCATAAAAGTAGGTTCCAACTTTACCGAAATGTTGAACCAAAAATGGCAAACTCTGAGCTTTAAGATCGCTACCGAATAGAATTCCCATCTTTCTCATTTTCTCAGCTGTTTTTTTTCCTACACCAAAGAATTTTTCAATGGGCAATTGTTCAACAAATTGTTCTGCATTTTCGGGTGTGATTACATATAATCCATCAGGTTTATCAACATCAGAAGCCATTTTGGCCAGGAATTTATTTGTTGAAACTCCAGCAGAGGCTATAAGCTTTGTTTTATTTTTTATTTGTTGTTTAATTTCTTTTGCAAGTAATGTAGCAGATGGATTATTCTTATTGTTTAATGTTACATCTAAAAAGGCTTCATCAAGCGATAGAGGCTCTACCATTGGAGTATATTCAAGAAAAATATCCATTATTTCTTTAGATACAGACTTGTAAACATCAAAGCGGGGCCGGACAAATATCAAATCACGGCAACGGGCTTTTGCAATTTTGGAAGCCAGGGCAGAGTAAACTCCATATTTACGGGCTTCATAGCTTGCCGCAGAAACAACACCCCGGTTACCAGAGCCGCCAACAGCCACAGGTTTGCCACGGAGCTTTGGATTGTCCCGTTGTTCAATCGAAGCATAAAAAGCATCCATGTCAATATGGATTATCTTTCGTAATTCTGTCATATCGACATTTTTTTATTGGCCTTAAATTTTTCAAATCATACATCACCAGGAATTGTAGCCATTGATTCACTGAATTATGTTTGAACAAGCAATTTAAAATCTTTCAACGAATTAATCATTTTTTCTGATTTTTTCTGTAAATTAATCGTAGAAAAAAAATCGAATGTTAAAATACTTCCTTGATAAAAAGCCCTGGAAATTTGTTGTTTTTATTACGATAACTGGTACATTATTTTCAGTGATTTTTGCCGGGGTTGTAACCTGGATTGTTTATCATGAGATATCATGGTTTATCGAAATATTAGCAGGATTAATCCCTTTAATGGCAAGCCCAATATTATCTCTGCCTACAATATTATTCATAAAAAATTATCAAAGAGAGAAAGAAAATCAAAGAAGTATATTAGAAATAATACACAACATCGATGATATATTCTTTTTAGCAGATGAAGAAGGAAAGTTAATGTTTGTGAATAATACCATGCAGAAAAAGTTGGGCTTTTCAGAGCCTGAGTTGCTAGGTAAAGACCTTCTTAGTATCCATCCAGAGGTAGAACAGGTTAAGATAAGTGAAAGTATCGGTAAACTTTATAAAGATAAACAGTATTCTTGTCGTACTTATCTGAAAAGAAAAGATAATACAACCATACCTGTTGAAACATCTGCAAAGATTCTTAAATGGGATGATGCTTCTGTTGTTGTTTGTATAAGCAGAGATATTTCAAAACAGCAAAAGATAATGAATAGGTTACGTGATAGCGAAATCCGTTTCAGGGAGTTTGCCGAGATGTTGCCGGAACTTGTTTGTGAAGCTGATGAAAATGGAGTTATCACTTTCGTTAATAAAAATGCTGTTAAAAGGTTTGGGTACACACAAGAAGAGATTTTAGGAGGTGTAAATGTTCTCGAATTTGTAGTTCCTGAGGAGCGGGTAAAAGCTATACAGTTTATCGAAGAAAGAATGCAAGGGGATGGTGGCACGCTCCAGGAATTTACGGCATTAAAAAAAGATGGCACTACATTTCCTTGTTTTGTAATACTTTCTCCGATTTATGAGAATGCTAGACAAAAAGGATTTCGGGGATTAATGATTGACATAACAAAACAAAAGAACGAGGAAGTTAAACTGGTTGCAACTCTTGATTTTGTTCGTAATCTTGTTGAAAATCTGCCGCTGGGGATTTTGATTTTTAACTCATCAAGAGTATGTGTTTCCAGTAATAGGAAAGCCTTGAAAATTCTGGGAGTAAAACAGGAAGAACTTATTGATAAAAAACTAGAAGTTTTAGATAAACCATTTATAAAGCTTTCTGAAATTGTTGGAGCATGTACAACGAAAAAGGTTTTAATAAATAAAAAAGTTGAGATTGAGTTCGAGTTTGAAGATGAAAATATTTGGTTGGACTGTACGGCATTACCAAATAAATCAGATAATTCTCAGAATGTTATTTTAATAATAAACGATATTACCCAACAGGTTGAGTACGAACAAGAATTAAAAAATCTTAATCTGGAAGTATCTACTCAAAATATGAGTTACCTGGCTCAAAACAGGGAGATTAGAAGGATAAATGAACTAATAAAAGAAAACCAAAAGAACTTAAAACAAAAAACTTCAGAATTGGAGTTATTAATAAATAACATTAAAATTCAGATTTGGTATTTAAAAACCCCATATGAATATGGTATCGTAAACCAAGCTCACGCAGAATTTCTTGGTAAAACTATAGAAGAAATTTCATACAGGCCAGTTGCTGAAGTATTACCATCAAATGAACTTGGAGATGCAATTACAAATAGTTTAAATGTATACAAAACAAAATCATCTCTTTTTAAAGAATTATGGACATTAAATGGGAAAGGCGAAAAAAGATTACTTTCTATGATGTTTTCTCCAAGTATTAACGATGAAGGAAATGTTGATTTTGTTATTTGTTCTGCAACAGATGTTACGTTAGAAAGACTTGCAGAAGAGAAAATAAAGAAAAATTTATTACAGCAGGAATATATTTCCAATATCTCCAATATGTTTAATTCTCTTGAGGAGAATGAAATAGTAATACATAAAGCAATTACCCTAATGGGTACAATAACAAGATCGAGCAGGGTATATGTTTTTGAAAATATTGAAAATAAGTTTATAACCTTCAAGTTGTACGAATGGCTTGAAAAGGGGGGCGTGTCCCATGTTATTAAACGGGACGAAAAAGCAAGTGCAGACTATGAATTCCTGAGAGATTCAATTACAGGTAAAGGGAGTATATTATCGAATAACATAACAACTTTTGAGAATGGATTAAAGGAATATTATAAAGAAAGAAATGTAGTATCAGTCATGGCCTTCCCCATCTTAGTAAACGATCGGTTTTATGGGATAATAGGAATTGATGAATGTAAAGAGATAAGGACCTGGGAGAAGCTAGAGGTTGAATTGCTTAAAATCGTATCGAATTTATTGGGTAATTATCTGGCAAAAAAAGAGATATTAGAAAAATTAAAACTGAGCGAACAATCAACCCTTGAAGCGAAAGATGCAGCAGAGAAAGCGAATGCATTAAAAAGTGAGTTTCTTGCTAACATGAGCCATGAGATCCGGACCCCTATGAATGCTATTCTTGGTTATGCAAAATTATTATCAAAGAAGATCGTTGATGAAAACCAAAAAGAACATATTGAAATTATCAGGGAAAGTGGTAAAAACCTATTGGCACTTATTAATGATATTTTAGATCTTTCTAAAATTGAAGCTGGGAAAATGAGGATAGAAAACAGGCCCTTATCTCCCAGGAAGATAATAGACGAAATTCAAAATATATTTAAACTTAAAGCAAAGGAAAAAGGAATACAATTTATCACAGAGGTTGATCCAAATTTACCGGAAGCAATTGTTCTTGATGAGATAAGGTTAAGGCAGGTTCTATTTAATTTGGTAGGCAATGCAATTAAATTTACACAAAAGGGATACGTAAAACTTTCTGCTTTGGGGACATCACTTGATAGAGACAACAATAAAATTAATCTCAGTTTTACTGTAGAAGATACAGGTATAGGTATTGCAGAAGATCAGGTTAACGAAATTTTTAAATCTTTTAAACAGCAGGATGGTCAATCCAGTAAATTTGAGGGAACCGGTTTAGGCCTAACAATTACCCGTAAACTTGTTGATATGATGGATGGGTTTGTTACAGTTTCAAGTAAACTGGGTAAAGGCTCACAGTTTACCGTTGAATTGTTTGAAGTTGCAACAAGTTCCCCAATAGAAGAAATAGAAGAAATTACAGAACGATCAATAGATTTTCTACAAGCAAAAATTTTATTGGTTGAGGATAATCCACATAATCAGGCATTAGTCAAGTATTTTCTTGAAGATAATAATGTCCTGCTTTACACAGCAAATAATGGTAAAGAAGCTATAAAGTCGCTCGAATCTATTATTCCTGATGTTATTTTAATGGACATAAAGATGCCTGTAATGGATGGATACGAGGCAACAAAGATTATTAAATCAAAACCAGAATGGGCACATATTCCTATTGTTCCGATGTCTGCACACATATTACCCGAAGAAAAAATAAGAATGAGGCATGTTGGCACAACTGGTTTCATTCCTAAACCTATTGATGATGAGGTTTTGTGTAAGGAATTGGCAAAGTTTTTAAAACATAAGAGACGTGGTCATAAAACTATTAATAAAGAAAATGATTTAGAATTTAATATAGCCCCGGATCTTGAAAAACTGTCTTCTGATAGGCGGGAGTTTTTACTTGATAACATAAAAAATGAATTAGAAGAACTATGGCTGGAAAACTCAAAGTTGATGCAAATTCATAGATGGAGGGATTTTGGAGAAAAAGTAATTAAGATTGGGAGCAAACATGAAAGCGATGTGTTAATTAGTTATGGGAAAGAATTTATTGGTAGCGCCGACTCTTTTAATATTAAAAAGTTGAAAGCTTTAATAAATCTTTATGAAAAAATTCAACTAACCATTGAAAATTTTAAATAACTTTATTAATAAATCTTTTCTTAAAACCGAAAATAACGATGACAGAAGACAAACCTCTGATTTTAATTGTTGATGATGTCCCAGAAAATATTCAGGTTTTATTACAAATTCTAGAGAAAGAAAAATACAGGTTTGCGATTGCCACAAATGGTCAAGAAAGCTTTGAAGCTATAGGGGCGGAAAAACCAGATTTAATTCTTTTAGATATTGTTTTGCCAAATATGAATGGCTATGAGATTTGTGAGCGAATTAAAAAAGATCCTAAAACAGAAGATATTCCAGTAATTTTTCTTACAGTTCTTGATGAGACTGATGATATTATAAAGGGGTTTAATCTTGGAGCTGTTGATTACATTACAAAACCATTTAATGAATATGAGGTAATTGCCCGGGTAAAGACTCAGCTCAAATTGCGTCAAACCCAGGTGCAACTGCAAAATATGAATAGCACTAAAGACAGGTTATTTTCTATTATAGCCCATGAGCTTAGAAATCCTTTTAACAACATTATAAATTTTCTGGATTTGGTCGTATCAAATTTCGACCAATATGGTAAGGATAAAATAATTCAGATTTTAGAAGCTACTCATTCAGATAGTATCCGGGTTTCAGAATTACTGGAAAATTTACTTTACTGGGCGCAATCCCAAAGCGAAAAGATTGAGGTTAACAAGCAACTTTTTAATATCAATGAAACAGTAAAAATAATTTTTCATTTACTGTCTGAAAATGCAACAAGCAAAGGCGTTAAGCTTTTTAACGAAGTCAATAAAAAAGCTGTTGGATATGCAGATCAAAATATGATTTCTACAGTAATCAGGAACATAATCAGCAATGCAATTAAATTTACCCGTGATGGTTCGATAACCGTAAAATCTCAGGAGAAGGGTAATGAAATTATAATTACAGTAGAAGATACTGGTGTAGGTATCGAAAAAGATAAACTAGATTTTATTTTTGATTTGGAAAGACACGTTTCTACAAAAGGGACAAATAACGAGCCGGGAACCGGGTTTGGATTAGTCCTGTCTAAAGATTTTATTCTTAGCAATGGTGGGAAAATTTGGGTAGAAAGTAAAGTAAATGAAGGGACCAAATTTTATTTCACCATCCTGAAAAATTAATTATTATTAAAATCTTCCCAGTAATCATTAATTGTTGATTTTACTTCTTTTCTTAAAATTAGTAATCCTAGAAGGTTAGGTATTGTCATAAAGGCAATGGCAATTCCCGAGAATGTCCAGATTATTGTGGTATCTGTAAAGGCTGCAACAAAGAATCCAAGAACGTAAACCACCCTATAATAGACTACATATTTTGAGCCCCAAAGAAAAGTAATAGCCCTGTCTCCATAATAAGACCAGGAAATAGCAGTTGAGAATGCAAATAATAGTAGTCCAATTGCAACAATGTATTGTCCCCATTTACCGAAATAACTGCGTTTAAAGGATTCTGCAGTAAGAGGGGCACTGTGAATTAAGGATTTTCCAGTCATGATAATTGCTTCTTTATCATCTATCTTGCCTTCTGTTACTGAAATTGGGCCTGTAAATAATTCATTATTTTCATTTTTAAAATAAATATCTTCTGCAACTGATCGGGCAGAAATAATCAATATGTTTTCATTGGTAATTTTTCCATCTGCTATAGCTAAGTCCCCGGAGAAATTATTAAGCTTATTTTTATCGGAAATATGATTAAAAAGTTCTTCTCCTGAAGGAGAATCATTCTGTAGAATCTCAACATCTGTAAGTTGAAATTGATTTTCTATTTTTTCTTTCCATGTGCCTGAAGAAAGGATAACAAGCCCGGTTAAAGAACAAATAATAATTGTATCAATAAAAGGCTCCAGAATAGCCACCATTCCTTCAGAAACTGGTTCGTGTGCCCTTGCTGCAGCGTGTGCTATAGGGGCGCTCCCCTGACCTGCTTCATTTGAAAATAACCCTCTGTTTACACCCCTGTTAAAAGCAAAAGCAATAGTTGCCCCTAAAAAGCCACCAGTTGCTGCAGTTCCTGAAAAGATATCAGAAAAAATTGATGCGAGAGCAGGTAAAATATTTTCTGCGTTGTAAAGAATAACAGCGATTGCCCCAATAAAATAAAAAAGGGCCATTGCAGGGACTAATTTAGATGTAACTTTTGCAATTCTTTTTATTCCCCCAATAATAACAAGGGCAAGTAATACAGAAAGTAAAGCCCCGGAAACTATTTTGTTTACCCCAAAAGTGCTAAATAAGGCATTAGAGATACTGTTAACTTGAGGAAGACTGCCTGTTCCAAAAGATGAAACAATCGTTGCAAAAGCAAAAAATACACCTAACCATTTACCTGTTTTTATTACTTTATCCCCAAGATTTATATTCAGTCGTTTAATCAGGCTCGAATCTTTGGTGATATTCAATCTTTTTTTCATAAAATACATAGGGCCTCCGGCAATCGACCCGTCTTCAACTTTTTCTCTGTATTTATGCGATAAGGTAACTTCAACGAATTTGGTAGTCATACCAAAAAATGCAGTGACAAGCATCCAAAAAAGAGCTGCAGGCCCGCCCAAATGAATAGCAAAAGCAACACCAGCAATGTTCCCGGTTCCAACAGTTCCTGAAAGTGCTGTTGTTAAAGCCTGGAAGTGGGATGTGTCTCCTTCATCACCTTTTTTATCAAATTTTCCTGAAACAATTTTTAGTGCATGTCTAAAATACCGTATTTGTGGAAATTTTAAATAGAGCGTAAAAAACAATCCGGTAAATAACAAAAGGAATACAAACCATTCACTACCCCCAATATTTCCATCTATTACTTTTAGAATTTCATGAAATTTCTGCATATAGGTATAATTTTATAAGTATTAGCGGCAAAAATATAATGAATGTTTTAGAAAACCTTCAAAAAAATATAAAACAAGTTAATTCCATACTTGAATTTTCATTAGAAATCTGAAAATTAAATTTCTGGAACGTTTTTTTTATTGAATAAAAGTAAGATAGGGATATTTTTCGTTCAACTTTATTTTTTATGGGTTCAGCAATGTTTTTTTTATTTGAGTAATGACTAACAATAAATTTGCCACAGAATTATTTCTATATTTTTACTAAAAAGTATTGGATGGAAGCAAACGAAAAGTTTAAAATAGATTGGAAATTAAGTAAGGCATTTTTACTTGTTGGACTTTCTGTACCTATATATTATACTATCTATAATTATATAAATAACATACCCCTTATATTGATAGATTTTTTTATGGGTTATTTATTTACTGTAAATGTAACTTTTGTAGTAGCTTTTTCATGCGGTAAAATTATGAATTGGCTTAAGGTAGCTTTACCCTGGGATAAAGGTTTTTCAAAGCGGTTAACCATTGAGTTGCTACTTACAAATATCAATTCTTCGTTTTGGGTTGTCTTGATTTTATTTATTTATCAGAAGACAATATCTCTTGATTATTCCTATTATGAAGGGAGCGCAGCCAGTAATATATTCGATCACATAATTATTGCGATGATCATTAATACAATCTTTGTTTTGGTCATTGAAGGGAGAATATTATTAAAGAACTGGAGAGATTCTATTATCGAAACAGAGAAAATTAAAACAGAAAAAGAAAGGTTGGAAAAAGAAAATATTCAATCCCAGTTTCAAGCATTAAAAAACCAGGTAAATCCTCATTTCTTATTTAATAGTTTAAGTGTTTTGGGCTCTTTAATTCAAACAGATACAACAAGGGCAGAAGAGTTTGTGTCAAAATTTTCTAAAATATATAGATATGTTCTTGATGTTAAAGAAGAACTTGTAGTTGAATTATCCAGAGAGCTTGATTTTGTTAATTCTTATTATTTTCTGCAAAAAGTAAGATATAATGAAAATTTTACGATTCAATATAATATAGACGATAAGTTTTTAAATTTTATGGTTCCTCCATTATCTCTGCAGCTTTTGCTTGAAAACGCGGTTAAACATAATATTATATCAGATAAAAAACCACTTGTTGTCCAGATGTACACAGAAGATGAATATTTAATTATAAAAAATAATTTTCAAAAACGCGATGAACCGGTTAATTCAAGTAAAGTCGGATTGGAAAACTTAAGGAATAGGTATAAGCTTCTAACGATGCTTGAACCTCTGTTTATTGTTGAGAATGATTTTTTTGTGGCAAAAATACCTATGTTGAATGATGAATAATTCAAATGCATGATCCAATGAATATAGTGATTATTGAAGATGAGAAGCTTCTGGCAGAACAACTTGAAAGGCTTATTCTTAAAATTGAACCAAGTGCTGTGATTCTTGAAAAGTTGGGATCAATAGAAGATAGTATTAACTGGCTGAAAACGAATGAGGCAGATTTAATATTTCTGGACATTCATCTGTCTGACGGATTAAGTTTTAAAATATTTGAAAAGATTAAAATATCAACACCAATAATATTTACTACAGCTTACGATCAATATGCAATTAAAGCTTTCAAGCTAAATAGCATCGATTATTTACTAAAGCCAATAGATGAGGATGAGTTAAAAGAAAGTTTAGTAAAATTTAAAAGTTTCTCCAAATCTCAAAATATGGTTGACATAAATCAACTTCTTTCGATCATGGATAAACCAGAAGTTGATTATAAAAAACGATTTATGGTTTATGCGGGACAAAAAGTGAAAAGTATAAAAACAGAAGAAGTAGCATATTTCTATGTAATGGAGAAGAATGTTTTCTTGTGTACAAAAAACAATGAGAACTATGATGTTGATTTTTCTCTTGACAAATTAGAGGCAGTATTGGAACCTAGTGTGTTTTTTAGAATTAACAGACGATATATTGTTAACATTGAATGTATTAAGAATATGTACCCTTTGTCTAACAGTAGAATTAAAATTGAGTTAAATCCTCTGCCAGATGAAGAAACAATTGTTAGTTTACATAGGTCAAGAAATTTTAAAAATTGGTTAAATCAGTAGGTTATTTAGAACTGGCTTATAAAGGTGTATGTATACAAAAATTCTCTGTAAAGCCACTAATCGGATAGTCAGAATATTAAGAGTCAGTTGTATCCATTTTAGATGGTTTATTTATATCCATTCCAAATTATGTTATTTAGATGGATTTTCCTTTATCAATAAAGAAAATGAACATACTTTTGTTGCTTTAATTTCAAAAAAAGATAAGATATGGCTTACGTAATTAGCGATGAGTGCACAGCATGTGGAACATGTATAAGCGAATGTCCAACTGAAGCAATTTCTGAAGGAGATATTTATAAAATAGATCCTGAAACATGTATCGATTGCGGTGCATGCGCAGATGTTTGTCCTGTTGAAGCTATTTCAGCTGGTTAAAAAGTTAGGACTGTAAAATATAAAAGAGCCCCACAGTTTTCTGTAGGGCTTTTTTTATGTTTTAGAAGTGATATTATAAGTTAATATTTATTCCTTTTTTATTGATGTCTTCTGCGGCAATCGTTAGTTCTTTATAAAAGTCTTTTCCATATTTTCGGATTAAAGCGTCTTTAACAAAGATATAAACCGGAATATCTTCTTTTTCTCCTTTTGTAATTGCGTCTTTACAAATATCCCATCTGTCGTAATGCATACCTTCGAACGAACGATAAGTTTTTGTTCTAATAGGGTAGAGGTGACAAGATACTGGTTTTCTAAATGTTGTAGCTCCATCAAAATAAGCTTTTTCAATTCCGCAAAAGGCAATCCCGTTTTCAAAAATTGCGTAAGCACATTCTTCTTTGTTTACGAGCATTGTTACAGTGTCTTTCTCTTCGTCAACATAGTATTTACCTTTTTTTTCAATCTCTTCAATAGCCTCTTTTCTCAGATAAGGTTTTATTTTTTCATATTCTTCATCTAAAAGTTTTATTTCATTATCCTCAAGTGGGGCACCGGCATCACCATGAATACAACAAGCACCCTTACATTTTTCAATATCGCATGCAAACTTATCTTGGATGATGTCTAAACTCAATATTTTGTTTTCAATCTGCAGCATAACTTTCCCTTCAATTATTTCTTGCGAAAGTATTAAAAATTATCTTGGTAATAGAAAATTAGAATGGCCAATAGAAGAATGATATTTGTGATGTTGGTATTATTCTTGTTTTCTTTAACTTAGAAAAAAAATTACGCCATGAACAAGTTTAACATCCTTTTTCTATCAATATTGGTTTTTGGTTGTGGGATTAAAAAAAGTATACCACAGAATGGTATACAGAATCAAGAGGAAATACAGTTTAATGAATCTGTTAATCAGTTTGGTTTTGAGCTTTTCAAAACGATAAATACCAATGAGGGCAACTCTTTTTTCTCTCCTATAAGTATTTCAAGTGCTATGGCAATGGCTTACCTGGGGGCAGATGGAGAAACAGAAAAAGAGTTTCAGACTATAATGCATTTTGGGAGTAATTCTTCTGTATTTCACAAAAGGATAGAGGAGAATACTGAAAGTATTAGTTCTGCTGACAGTATTAATCTTTTCCGTATTACCAATTCAATCTGGCTTCAACAAGATTTTAATCTAAAGAATGACTACACAGATAATCTGAAAACATATTATGGAGGGAATTTTTATTCTGTAGATTTTATCGACGATTCAAATCGTGAACAATCCCGAGAAAGAATAAATGAATGGGTTAAGAAGGAGACCAATGATAAAATTAAAGATATTATTCCATATGGAACCTTAACAGCCCAAACAAGAACAGTACTGGTAAATGCCGTTTATTTTTTTGGACAATGGAACCAGCCTTTCAAAGAAAAAAGAAATACACAGATGAATTTCTTTACTGATGAAAATAGCTCTGTAAAAACCACTTTTATGAATAATACTCAGAAAGTATCTTATTATGAAAACGAAGAAATACAGTGTATTGAAATTCCTTATAGAGGAAATAAATTTTCTTTGTTTGCAGCACTGGCTAAAGACAAGGTTTCTGGTAATTGGTATAATGAGAAATTTACGATAGATGATTTTCTGGAAGTACAGGATAGTTTTAAGAATTTTGATGTAGATATATCTCTTCCTAAATTTAAGATGGAGACTTCGTATCAGTTAATACCTTATTTCCAGGAAATGGGAATGCAGGAGGCATTTACCAATAAAGCTGATTTTTCCAGAATGCGAGAAAAGAACGATTTAAAAATTACAGATGTTATCCACAAAGCATTTGTTGAAGTAAATGAAAAAGGTACGGAAGCTGCCGCTGCAACAGCAGTTGTTATGGGTGTGAAATCAGCAATGATCTCCCCGGAAAAGAAAACATTTGTTGCCGATCATCCTTTTATGTTTATGATTTTAGAAAAAGAAACGAATACGATTCTGTTTATGGGAGAGTTTAGTAAACCCTAAAGTTTAGATATTTAACGCCAGGCTATAATTCCAACCATTTTTCAAGATTAATAAAATCAATTTTAGATTTATGTACAACTTTAAAGTTGTTACTATCATCAAACCAGTCAACAACCTCATTGCGTTTTAGCTTTGTTGGTTTCGTTGAAATGCAAGATTGGTAACTGCTCCAGGGATATTCTACAGGATGAGCAACAAATTCATGATGAACAGGGTTGGTGTGTATGTAAATTAACGCCAATTTGGGCAAAAAATAATATAAAATCATGTTTCCTTATGTCAAAGCCCCCCTAAATCCCCCTTATAGGGTGACTTACCGTTACTTCGAGGTAATAACTAAGACAAATCTATTTTGTAGCCCTTCTTCAAGTCCTCCTCTAAGGAGGATTTAGGAGGTCATTCTTAATGAGTGCATGTAAAATCCAATACTTTTTTTAAAACTGTCTAAAACATTGAATAGATGAGAGAAATGTTATGTTGGGTTTGGCTTTTTGACTCTGCTAGATTCTCTGAACTCTGGTAGAGTTGTGAGACCTGTCAGGGATGATTGTTATTAAATACATCTATTTCCTCTTCTTCTTTTATTCTTACCAATAAATGAAAATGATTTTTCATCAAACACCAGGAATATGTGTCTGCTACAGGATAAATGTATTTATCATATAATCCTAAAAAATACTCGTAATTGGATTTTTCTTTGAATAAGTCGGTGCTATTTATTCCGCAATTATAAATGTGATAGAATTTGTCATGCTCAAGTGGTTCAATTTTTTGCATAGAAATAGGTTTTGGTTGTTCAAAATAGTGATCTAATCCATCCTCCCCTTATAATCCTCATATCCAAACTCCCGCAAAAGTTTAAATTCATTTTCCGCTGTCCAGATACCCATTGACGGATGTTTTACTCCATTAAACATGGATGTTTTAACCATGGTGTAATGGATCATATCTTCAAAAATAATTTTATCTCCTTCTTTCAATTCATTTTCAAATGACCAATCTCCCATAAAATCCCCGGCAAGGCAGCTGTTTCCGCCCATTCGGTACGTTGGTTTTCCCGGTGTTGGTTCTAGTGAACCAATTATTCTTGGTTTATAAGGCATTTCAAGACAATCGGGCATATGTGCTGTAAAGGACACATCCAGCAATGCTGTTTTTATCCCCTTGTTTTCCACAATATCTTGTACCGACGAAACCAGGTATCCGGTTTCCCAGGCAAAAGCAGCTCCGGGTTCTAGAATTACCTTTATATTATATTTCTTCTGAAATTTTTTGAGCAGGTCAACCAACAATTCAACATTATAATTTTTACGGGTAATTAAATGTCCGCCGCCCATGTTAACCCATTTTACCTGGGGAATAAATTTTTCAAATTTCTTTTCAAATGATTCTAATGTTTTTTCCAGTGTCTCGGAGCCAGATTCACAGAGAGCATGAAAATGTAAGCCCTGAACAATTTCCGGTAGTTTATCAGGAAGTTGTTCAGCAAGTAGTCCAAGCCTGGAACCGGGAGAACATGGATTGTACAAATCAGTTCCTACTTCTGAGTATTCAGGATTTACGCGTAAACCAACTGAAATAGCCGGATTTATTCTGGATTCGAATTTTTTTAATTGTGATAATGAGTTAAATGTAATATGATTACTGTATTCGCTAATTTTTTCAAACTCATCTTCTAAATATACAGGAGCATAAGTATGTGCTTTGGTTTTCATTTCTTCGTAGGCCAACCTGGCTTCAGATAATGAACTTGCCGTAGCATTCTGAATATATTCACGGATAATTGGAAAAACTTTCCACATTGCAAATCCCTTAAAAGCAAGGATAATTTCAATACCAGCTTCTTCTTTTACGGCTTTAATCTTTTCCAGATTTTTACGTAAAAGACTTTCATCGATAACATAACAAGGCGAAGGGATTTTTGAAAAATCGATATTCATGATTTTATAAAATAAAACACGGGTGACACGAATTCTTACAGGTCAATACGAAAAAGATCTGCTTAAATCCGTTGCATCCGTGTTATCGGTTTTCTATTACTTATAGTTCAAGATCAATGTCATGTAATTCATGCCAAGGTAAACCGTGCTTGTTAAGCATTTCCATAAATGGATCCGGATCAAATTCCTCTACATTGAATACGCCGGGTTTTTTCCATTTTCCGGTTAAGTACATCATGGCACCAATCATAGCAGGAACACCTGTTGTGTAACTTACTCCCTGTGCACCGGTTTCTTTGTATGCTGCCTCATGACTACAGTTATTGTAAACATAGTAGGTTATTTCCTTACCATCTTTTAATCCTCTGATGCGGCAACCGATTGAAGTCTCACCTGTATAATTTTCTCCTAGTTCACCAGGATCTGGTAATACAGCTTTTAAGAACTGGATAGGAACGATTTCTTTTCCTTCGTACATAACAGGATCAATTCTCGCCATGCCAATATTTTGGATTACCCGAAGGTGAGTCAAATATTCTTGTCCGAAAGTCATCCAGAATCTTGCCTGTTTTAAGCTCGGGAAATTTTTCACTAAGGATTCAAGCTCTTCGTGATAAATCAGGTATGATTCTTTTGGGCCAATATTCGGATAATTTAATGGCTTATGGATTTCATGAGGTTCTGTTTCAATCCATTTACCATCTTTCCAGTATTTACCTTTTTGGGTTACCTCACGGATATTGATTTCCGGATTAAAATTGGTAGCAAAAGCTTTTCCATGATCTCCTGCGTTGCAATCAACAATATCAAGGTATTGTATTTCATCAAAATGGTGTTTTGCTGCATAAGCAGTATAAATGCTTGTAACTCCGGGATCAAATCCGCAACCTAAAATAGCTGTTAATCCAGCATTTTTGAATTTTTCCTGGTAAGCCCATTGCCATTTGTATTCAAATTTGGCTTCGTCTTTAGGCTCATAGTTTGCGGTATCCAGGTAACTTACACCCGTTTCAAGGCATGCATCCATAATGGTTAAATCTTGATATGGTAATGCAACATTGATTACCAGGTCAGGCTTAAAACCATTAATAAGCTCTACGAGTTGAGGAACTGAATCTGCATCAACCTGTGCTGTTTTAATTTTGTTGCCACCAATTTTTTCAGCGATGGCATCACATTTTGATTTTGTTCGGCTGGCAAGCATAATTTCTGAAAAAACTTCAGGGAGTTGTGCTACTTTGTTCGCAACAACAGTGCCTACGCCACCTGCGCCGATGATTAAAACTTTTCCCATTTTAATTAAACCATTTTTTAATTTAATATTATTTCGGTAAATGAAATTTTTTTAACCTTATCTATCAAAGATTTTTATCATGGTTTTTACCGAAATTTGAAAATTAATTTCAGCAAACTAAATTACTCCTAAACCTTTTTATATAAAAGGATATCCATAATATTTTATGGTTTTTATTTTAAAGAAATACTATCACTTTCTTATTTATAATTACATTTACATGCATATATCATGTTTAAATGATTCTCGGTAAAAAATATATCAGTGTTATTGTTAATAAGGAAAAATTCTTAATGTTCCTTTATATCTTCTCTGAACTCTAAGGTTTCTTTCACCTTCAGAAACGCCACACACTTTTTCCCAATATCATATTTTTTAATTAATTGTAGCCGCCAATCAATGGAAGCGTTATATAATTGGTATAATTCACTTGCTAATAAAAATAAAAGTGAATTTTCCGAATGGTCCGATATAAAATGGCTTAATCCTTACAATTCAGAGGAACCACAAAAACAAAGAGATCAACTTTTAAAAACAATAGGAGAGAGTCATTTATTTAAATGCACAAAACCTTTTTATAATCACATATCAAAAGGATGCGAAATTTGTGGGCAAGGTAAATGGAGCTGTTTGTTTATAACAGGAAAATGTAACGCCGGATGTTTTTATTGTCCCGCTCCCCAACTAAAAGATGAGGTTCCTTCAACCCAAGGTATGGATTTTCATACGTCTACAGAATATGTGAATTATATTAATAATTTCAATTTTAAAGGAGTAAGTTTTAGTGGTGGAGAACCTTTACTATATTTTGAAAGGACGCTTGAATATTTACAACAAGTTCGCAAGCGATGTAATCCCGATATTTATATCTGGATGTATACAAACGGACTTCTTGCCGATAAAGAAAAAATGCAACAACTGGCAGATGCCGGATTAAACGAAATTCGTTTTGATATTGGTGCGACTGCCTTTAGCCTGGAGAAAATTAAATATGCTAAGAATATAATTCCCAATATAACCATTGAGATTCCGTCTGTTCCAGAAGAAAAGGAACGATTAAAACTCTTATTGCCTGAAATGATTAAAGCAGGTGTTTCAAACTTAAACCTTCACCAACTCCGTTTGACAAAACACAATGTTCCTCATTTAACAAAAAGAGGATATACCATCATTAATGCAGAGAAACCAATTGTTTTAGAATCTGAACTGGCCGCTTTAGAAATTATAAATTACGCACAAGAACAAAAGCTTGATATCGGCATTAATTATTGTTCGTTCTTTTTTAAGCATCGTTTCCAGAAGGCCGGTTTCCGAAGTCAAATAACAAATAAACTCTCCATACCCGGTTCAACACTCACACAGAGTGGTTTTTTAAGGCAATATTCAGGAAAAACAATCCGGTATAATTCTATAAAACTTTTTAATACGAAACCAGAACATGTACAAGCAAAGATGATAGAATTAGATGGAACTATATATTATTATATAGAGACAACTGTTTTTACAGAATCAAATTTATCATCCAGAAATATAGAAGAAATTAACCAACTCATTGCCCAAGAACCGCAAGATATTCCTTCTGATCCTTTGCTTTTTAAAATTTGGCAGTTTGAGTATATTGAGAATGGGTTGAGGGATTATTAAGGAAATGCTTAGATTTTTTATTTGGATTGTGAACGAGCGGGTATATGAAACGTTTGGCATTTCAAAGCGATTCCCTATCAAACCGTTAAAAAGTTTATTAAATGTACCTCCATTAAAATCAGTACTTTCCGCCAAATGTTTTATATACCGTGTTAGCTGCTGGTGTTTATAAATCCCAAACAAATATAAAACATTCCAAATCATTTTTTTATCTAAAACATCTTGCTTGAAAGCTTAGAATATTAATTTCATTTACTCATCAATTTTTTATACACCACTGAATTCATAAAAGCTTCTTTTCGATATTTTGAAATAGGCACTTCTTTTTTGTTTATTGTCAACCTGGTTTTCCCGATTGTATCGATATGGTTGACGTTGACAAGAAAAGAATTATGAACTCTAAAAAAAGTCCCTTTAGGCAATATTTCTTTGATAGCAGACATGGTTTGGTGAATAATAAATTTGTCGTTTGTTAAATAAATTTTTAAATAATTTTGCATTGCTTCAATCAGCAATATATCGTTACAATTTATTTTCTGAAACGAATCACCCTGACGAATATACATATCGTTTGACTTATCAACTGTTGGGGTATCTGAAAAACGTTGAGATTTGAATAATTCAACAGCTTTTTGTGTTGCCTGAAAAAAACGTTGAAACGTATAAGGTTTAAGCAGGTAATCTACCACATTTAACCGGAAAGCATCTAACGCAAATTCGGAATATGCAGTTGTTAATATTACAATAGGGGGATTTTGCAGCGATTCAAGAAATTCTAATCCCGATAAACGGGGCATATTAATATCAAGAAACATTAAATCAACAGAATTGTTTTTTAATATCGCCATTGCCTCAATAGCAGAAAAACACGTATCCACAATTTGAAAATTATGGAGTTCCTTCAAATAGTCAGCAATCCCGTCTATGGCATTTTCTTCGTCATCAACAATTAGGCATCTTATCTGAAAATCATTTGCTGTATTGGAAATAATATCTGTCATTCTTCTATATGTTTACTACTAAAATAGTAGAATAATAAGTTAGCGATTCATCAATTTTTAAAGAATATTTATTGGGAAATAAAATATCTAATCGTGCTTTCATGTTTGCAAGACCAATGCCCGATGTATCTTTTTTTATAGTACTATTATCGGCAAATTTAGAGTTTACTATATGAAATCTAAGCGAATCAATAGTTTGCTTTAGCTCTATTTTTACAAACCCTTTTTCCTGCTTTGAACGTGAAACGTGTTTAAAAGCATTCTCAATAAAAGTAATGAATAACAGTGGTGGAATCATCTGTGTATAATCGTTTATTTTCCACAAACATTCAACGGTAAGGTTATTTTTCCATCGTACTTTTTCAATTTCGATAAAATCTTTCATAAAGTTGATTTCTTGTTTCAAATCAATTGTTTCCTTTTTTCCATTGTACAATTGATAGCGCAAAATATTTGTGTATTGCACCAAAAGGTTTGACGCTAAATCGGGTTCTTTTCGGATAAGTACATTAACATGATTTAGCACATTAAACATAAAATGAGGGTTGATTTGAGCCTGAAGAATCTCTAATTGCGTATCGACTAAGGTTTTTCGTAATCGAAGATTTTCTTCAAAAAATCGTAATCCGCAGAATCCAAAATTTATAAACAATACCGAAATAATAGCTCCTGTAAAATCATGAAGCAATGACGCTTCTCCATCAAAAAGCAAAGAACGACGAAACCATCCAATATTTTCAAAGTACTGAAACACATAATATAACACCACAATTAATAATGCACTAACTGTCGATGCAACTAATGCTTTTATTGTAAACATAATCATCTTTTTTTGCCGTATTGCTTTGGCCAATAAAACCTTGCTTATATAGGTGGTTAATGGATAAAGAACCAAAAGAAAGGATAAAGAAAATAGTAACGATTCCCAAACCCACATTTGGTAGGAGAAAAATTGTATCCAGATTCCAATACCAAGGCACAACCAGGCAATTTTTACAAAGTTTTCAAATTTGCTTTTCATAGTGCAAAAATAAAGTAAATACGATCTAATCGTAAATCCAGGCATCAAAGGCAAGTGTCTATGCATCAAAGAGATTTTCTAATTTAAAAAAGCAGAATGACATTTGCCGAAAATATATTATTGAATATGGGAATGCAAAAAATTTGTTTTGTTGTATTGGTTTTATTAACAAGTATTAGTACTTTTTCCCAAATTTCGTTCAAAACTGAATATTTAGGCAATTCTCAATATTGGCAAGATATTGATGATGAGCATCGTGAAAAAGTTGGCAATAGCAAAGGTGCTGCGATGATCTATCAGGGTGATATAAAAGTTCCTCTCTCTGTAAAAACAAATGATAGCGGGCAAAAATCGATTTGGGCAATTTCAGCAGGAGGCGCTTATGCTCATTTGGATAATCAGAACTTTAATGATGAGATGGTTTCTGAAATGCTTAACCTTCAGCTAGCTCTTATTAATTTAAGACCTCTTAATAAACGTTGGTCACTATTGACAGCTATTGGAGGAGGTGTTTATACCCCTTTTACTGATTTGTCTAAAGTAGATTTTGGCTATGTTTTAGGCAATGTTGGCGTAATTTTCATCAAACATTTAAAACCCAATTTGGATTTGGGAGGCGGACTTGCGGTTAACAGTACATTCGGTTACCCGATGGTGTTTCCTACAGTTTATCTTAATTGGTCGCTGCAAGGCAATTATTATGTGAATGTTTCAATGGTAACAGGGCTGGATATTAAAGCAGGTAATAAATTCAATGATTTTTTCAGCTTAAATATAATTGCTAATGCTAATGGACAACTAGCATTGTTAGAAAAAGACGGAAAAGATATGATGTGTACACATCAGTATTTTACAACAGGAATATCGCCTGAAATAAATTTTGGAAAGCACATTTGTATATCTCTTGTTGCCGGAATCAATTGTGTTCGGCCACTCTATTATAACGAACGAAGTTTACGAGGTATGTTTACCGATGATACTGATTATTATTTTGGGACATCTCCTTATGCATCGTTCGGTATTATTATTAAATAAAACAGGTTATCGTTTTGCACACTTGCAGCTAACTAGTTTATAACACAAACCAATTTATCAACAAATTTACCGATATTCTCCCTCCATTAGAAGAATTACAGTAATTACACAGTACTGATATTCTTCTTTTATATTGAGAAATGTTGTTCAACTTAGTTTTAGTTAGTATAATGTAAACTTATAAATTTAGTATTATATTTTATACATAACGGAAATAATAGTTCCTAATTCTTTAATAATCAATAAATGTCGTTTCGTTAACGTTGACAGGTGTAAACACGCTGTCAGGTTGGGTAATAGAATCAACCTTCCAGCGTCGTTAGACCTGGAAGCGTTTAAAATCAAGAATAATAGCCAATTACCATGAGGGGCTCCAAAACGTCTGTATTTCAATGAAAATATTCTCAACCCCGATGCTCGTTGTTTGCGCCGTTAATCGTTGCATTCGCTACGACATTTTCTTTCTGGCAGCATTCGCTGCCTTGCTTTTGGCAAATTATAACTTCCGGTTTCATTAAAGCAATGTGCAAAATAATACTTTACAGTGTTGCTGAATGGTAGCAAATGCTACCTAAAAGATTGGACTTAGCGAATGCTAAGCCCAACCGCATTGATGTTTTGTTTTTAGTTATTCTTGCAAACTACGTGCATCTGGGGGTATATGCAAAGTAGGCGATTGCAGGCTTCAAACTTATCAAACCGTTAAGATATTGAAGCGGGCTACATCCCTTGAATTTATTACTATCTCGCCTATTTTGTATACACATTGTTGGCGGTAGTGATTTTGTCTGGATATATTTCCACCACTTTTCCATCCTTAGAAACTATAATCGGTGTTTTCTTATATTTTTTAAACTCAATCAGTTTCTTATATGCTCTTTCTAATCCCTCTAGTATTTTATCGCTATTATCCATTTCAATTTGATTTGTAAGTTTCTAATAATTTATTCCACTTATCAATGTTTTTCAGAATCACTCCTGTACTATTTTTACGAGCAATCATTTCATATGGCTCTCCTGAATTATCAATGAATATCCATTCATCAACAATAGATTCAAATATTCCAAAAAAATTCTTTAATCCATTTTCATATCGTCTTCGAATAACGTCCTCTGGAATATTGTGTCCACCCTCCTTCACTCTAGTCTCAACCCTTTTTACTGCTAAATCAGGAGTCCTCAACCAAAAGAAAAGTAATGTTGTATGATATCCGTTTTTTTTAGCTTTCAAGATAAAATTCCTATAACTCTTTGTAGCTAAAGTAGTTTCAAAAGCAAAGTCTTGTCCTTTGGATATTAACTTATTAATCCTATCAAGCATCAGTCGACCAGCTTCAATTGCTGTAGACTCTGGGTGAAATGGTGAAAGTCCTTTTGCAATTTCATCAGCATTTACAAATTCATCACAATCCAAAATTTCTGGTAGAATAGTATAAGAAGCTGTTGTTTTTCCAGCTCCATTGCAACCTGATATGATAAAAAGTCTTTTCAATTCAATTCAATTTTAAACAAAAATACTTTTTTCAATTATCCGATACTAATTCTATGGAAAATTTCGCTCATTACCCACAATTAGTATCCTTCTTTCAAATTTACCAATATCCCTATATATAAGGAGTATTACAGCAATTACCTAGTACTGATAAGGTTTTTTCATATTGAGAAATATTGTTCAACTTAGTTTTAGTTAGTATGATGTAAACTTATAAAATTTCGCATTATCATTTTATCCATAACGGAAATAATAGTAATAATCAATAAATATTGTTTTGTTAACGCTGACAGGTGTAAACACGCTGTCAGGTTAGGCAATAGAATCAACCTTTCAGCGTCGTTAGACCTGGAAGCGTTTAAAAGCAAGTATTAACAAACCGACATTACTAATATTTAAAATCAAGAATAATAGCGAATTACCCATGAAGGTGTCCAAGAAATTCGTATTTCAATAAAAATATTCTCGATTCGAACTGAACATGAATGCTTGTGATATGTCACATCGAGCGGGGCCGAGATGTCTTCATGAGTAGACCTTCTTGAACCCCCTCCTTGGCGTTACTTCGATTTTGATAATACAGGTCAACTTAACATTCACACCTGTTAAAACCAATTAATAAAAGGATAAATATTTCAATTTTAAACAATCTATAACATGGTATAGTATAGTTTTAATTCCTGAATTGACGTTCATATTTAATTTAATTGAAAAAAAATTGCATATAATTTTTTAGATCAATCAGGTGAATCTACTAACAATCAGTAGGTATAGATTTTATCTATTAAGAGTTAAAAAATATCTATTTGATTTATGTTTTAATCTGTACTAGGTTTGTCTCAGAAATAATTCAGAAACGAAAAATTATAAATATTAAAAATTTAAAATTATGTCACAAATAGGAAAACAAGTAGTAGATTTCAATGTACAAGCCTTTCATAACGGAGAGTTTAAAGCAGTAAGTAAAGAAGATGTAGTTGGTAAATGGTCTGTATTTTTCTTTTATCCGGCCGACTTCACTTTTGTATGTCCAACCGAATTAGAAGACCTTGCAGATATGTATGCTGATTTCAAAGCAGCGGGTAGTGAGATTTATTCTGTATCTACAGATTCACACTTTGTACACAAGGCATGGCACGATACTTCAGATACCATCAAAAAAATTAAATACCCAATGCTTGCCGATCCAACAGGAGTTCTTTCAAGAGGTTTTGATGTGATGATTGAGAGTGATGGAATGGCAGAAAGAGGAACCTTTATTGTAAATCCGGAAGGAGAGATTGTTTCTTACGAGGTTGTTGCAGGTAATGTGGGAAGAAATGCAGAGGAGCTATACAGAAAACTAAAAGCGCTTCAGTTTGTAGCAGAACATCCATCGGAAGTATGCCCTGCAAAATGGAAAGAAGGTAGTGCAACCTTACAACCTAATATCGATTTAGTTGGAAAAATCTAAAAAAGTAAACCTTAAATAAATATAGTACACTGCCAGCGTCGATATCGGCCTGGCAGTTTTAATATCCAAACAATAAATCAGAATGTTATGTTAGATCAAGCAATAAAAAAACAGGTGACCGATGTATTCAGTAACCTGAAAAATATATATACATTTCAAATTAATGTATCCAATTCACACGCTAGTAAAGATGAGTTAATTAATTTATTGGAAGATGTAGCTTCATGTTCTGATAAATTAGATTGTAATATATCAGAAGGAGATAGTCTCTCTTTTTCAATTTTAAAAAATAACGCTCCAACAAATGTTGTTTTTAGAGCAGTACCCAATGGTCATGAATTTACATCATTGCTTCTGGCAGTTCTTAACCTGGATGGAATCGGGAAAAATTTACCTGATGAAATGTTAACCAATCGAATTAAAAGTCTGGACAAAAAGGTTGAAGTAAAAAGTTATATTTCTTTAACCTGTACAAACTGTCCCGAAGTAGTTCAAGCGCTAAATATTTTATCCTTTTTAAATCCGAACATCAAACACGAAATTATTGACGGGGCAATAAACAAAGATGAAGTAGAGGCATTAAATATACAGGCTGTTCCTTCTGTTTATGCAAATGGCGAACAATTACATGTGGGCAGAGCATCCTTGGGCGAACTTCTTGAGAAAATCGAAAAGCAGACAGGTTCTGAATACAAAGCAGAAAAATCAACAAAAAAGAATTACGATGTAATTGTTGTCGGTGGTGGTCCTGCCGGGGTATCATCAGCAATTTACTCAGCACGAAAAGGATTTTCTGTGGCATTGGTTGCCGAGAAAGTTGGAGGACAGGTTACAGAAACGGTATCCATAGAAAATATGATTTCTGTTCCATTAACAACCGGGAGTGAACTGGCAGGAAATCTCTCAACTCATTTAGGAAGTTATCCCATTGATGTTTTAGAAAACAGGAGAGTAGAGAAGATTGAAGTAGTTGAAGGTATGAAGCAGGTAGAAACTTCTCTTGGCGAAGTATTAAATTCCCCTGCTGTTATTGCTGCTACAGGCGCAAGCTGGAGAAGGTTAAATGTTTCGGGAGAAGAAAAATACATAGGCTCCGGAGTGGCTTTTTGTACACATTGTGATGGGCCATTTTATAAAAATAAGAAAGTGGTTGTTGTCGGAGGGGGAAATTCAGGATTGGAAGCAGCCATTGATCTTTCTTCAATAGCATCTGAAGTAACTGTTTTAGAATTTCTGGATACGCTAAAAGGAGACCAGGTATTACAGGATAAATTAGCTGGATTACCCAATGTTAAAATTATTACCAATGCACAAACATTAAGTGTTGATGGAGATGGAGATAAGGTAACAGGGATACAGTTTAAACACAGAGATACAGAGCAAACAGAATCATTAGCGATAGATGGTGTTTTTGTTCAAATCGGATTGGTTCCCAATAGTGCAGTATTTAAGAATGTTGTTACTACAAACAGATTTGGTGAAATAGAGATCGATACACATTGTAGAACAAATACTCCCGGAATTTATGCAGCAGGAGATGTAACAATTGTGCCTTACAAACAAATTATTATAGCAATGGGCGAAGGTTCAAAAGCTGCCTTATCTGCTTTTGAGGATAATATTAAAGGACTTCAATTGGGAGTTCAGAATGAGACTAAAGAATTGGTTGCTGAAAATGTGTAAGCTGTTTTTTAACAAGAGAAAGTACATAAAACAATATATAAAAACATCTCGACTTCTTCTCGATGTGACAATTATCCGATAAAAAAGGTTATTTCGAGCGGAAGTTGAGAATATTTTAACTAACGAATATCGTTTAGTTAACGATTCTATATTTGATGCTGAAAGGTCGGTATACTGTGTCTTAAACCTGTCAGAGTGCGAAGCTCCTGACAGTGTTGGAACCTTAACTTAACGATAATGTGCCGGTTTTAGCAAAAAGAATAAATACTTTTCTATTTCATCAACAAAAGACTGATAGATTCAAAATCAGTTTTTTCTACACGACTTCTTTTCATTTTTATAAGCTACATTGGTTGAATAACCATATCTGGTCTTTTAATTTTTACCATATTATTATATCTTGCGGTGCATTATCAACACCTTAAATCATAACTCATGAAGGAACTATCCCTGTGCTTTTTGATATCTTTTGTATTACTTCTGAATGGAAAAGCACAATATAAAAACAATGCCCAATTAGGGAATGAGATTCAAAAACTTGTAAAAAACAAAGAAATTGTAAGTTCCCAATCCCTGGCTACTACATCAGGCGGGAAAAATATTTCAGTAATTACCATTGGGAAAGGCGAGAAAAATAATAAACCCGGTATTGCAATTATTGGGGGCATAAATGGAGTTTCATTAGCTTCAACAGAAATTGTTTTACAGATAGCAGAAAAGCTTACTTCTTCGGAACCTCAAATACTTGACGATGTTACTTTTTATTTGATTCCCAATGTGTCACCAGATGCAACAGAACAGTATTTTGAATCTTTGAAATATGAGCGATTACAAAATGCCGAGCCTTATGATGATGACAGGGACGGTTCTACGGATGAGGATGGTTTTGATGATTTGAATAACGATGGAATGATTACCCTGATGAGAATTCTTGATCCGGATAAAGGTGATTATATGATTCATCCAGAGAACCCGGAAGTAATGCTAAAGGCTGATAGAACAAAAAATCAGAAAGGCGAATACAGGGTGATGTACGAGGGAATTGATAACGACAAGGATGGAGAAATTAATGAAGATGTCCCCGGAGGAATAATTTTCAATAAAAACTTCAGTTTTAATTATCAATATTTTAGTGAAGGAGCAGGATACAATGCATTATCTGAGATAGAATCACGTGCTGTAGCACAATTTCTGTTTGATCATTGGAATATTTTTGCTGTGCTTTGTATAGGGCCGGAAAATAATCTTTCAGAATTTTCTGATCTAAAGGCTGAAATAGCTGATAAAAGAATTAAAGCTGTTATCGATGATGAGGATAAATCCTATTTTGAGCGTGTAGTTAATTTATATAAATCAAGTATTCATTTGCCGGATTCTTCTAAAGTTAGTCCAACAGGAGGAGATTTACTTTCATGGATTTATTTTCATTATAACAGATTTGGTTTTAGTACGCCAGCGTGGAATGTAGGAAAAAATAAAGAAGGTCAGGGTTCTGCGGAATTTGATTATTTAAAGTGGGCAACAGATAATAACATTGAAAACCAGACTATCCCATGGCAAATAATTGATCATCCTGATTTTCCCGGTAAAACTGTTGAAGTAGGAGGCATTAAACCATTTCAAATGTACAATCCACCTATTGAATATATTGATACTGTTGCGGAGCTTCATTACGATTTTGTAATGGATCTGGCGGATATGCATCCGGCAATAACGTTTAACGATGTTAAAATAACCAAACAGTCAAATAATTTGTATTTGGTTGAAGTAGAATTAACAAATACCGGAGGATTTCCAACTATGCCTGTGTCTGCACTTAATACAAAATGGGTAAAAAAGATTCGACTTGATATTGAGCCTTCTCAACAACAAACGATTGTTGGAGGAAGAAAAATCTTTCTTTATGATCGAATCATCCCTGGAGAAACAATTAAATCATCCTGGCTGATAAGTAATAAGGGAACTGTGCAAATAAAAGCAGGTTCGCCACAAACAGGATTTATAAGTAAAAAAGTTGAACTTAATTAATTGAACCTCATGAAAGCAAGAATTCTTACACTTACCATATTTTTTATTTCTATTTTATCCCTAAAAGGACAGGAAGTACCATATTTCTTTAAATCAGCTGGTTCTCCTGTAGATCCAAAAGTTCAGATATCATGGAGCAGGTATAATACCTATGAAGGGATTATCGACATATGCAATAAAATAGCAAAAGCGTATCCACAACTGGCAAAAGTATCTTCCATCGGAAAAACATACGAAGGCAAGGATATCACCATGATCTCGATAACCAATTTTTCGAACAGAAAACCAGAAGAAAAACCGGGATTTTATATTGATGGTAATATCCATTCCAATGAAATACAAGGTTCTGAAATTGCTCTTTATACAGCATGGTACCTTACAGAAATGTATCAGGATAATAGTTTTATAAAGGAATTATTAGACGAGAAAGTATTTTATATTATTCCATCCATTAATCCTGATGCAAGAAATCATTATATGTTAGAGCCGAATAACATGCATTCTCCAAGAACAGGGCTCATACCTGTTGATGATGACAGGGATGGTCAAATTAATGAAGATGGACCGGATGATTTGGATGGCGATGGAAACCTGGCATACATGAGGCGAAAAACACCTTATGGTCAATATACTATAGATCCCAACAATCCACAACGAATGATACGTGTTGAAAGCGGCAAATTTGGGGAGTATGAAATTTTAGGCTATGAAGGAATTGATAATGATGGAGACGGTTTTGTAAACGAAGACGGGGAAGGTTCTTATGATCCAAATCGGGATTGGTCTTTTAATTGGCAACCGGATTATCGTCAAAGAGGAGCGTTGCCATTTCCGTTTTATGCACCAGAAAATAAAGCATTGAGGGATTTTATTGTTACTCATCCCAATATAGCCGGAGCTCAATCATATCATAATTATGGGGGGATGATCTTACGTGGTCCCGCCCAGGAACAATATTTGGAGCGTTATGACAGGGACGATGAAAGGATATTAAATACAGTAGGTAAGACAGGCGAAAAGATTTTGCCAGGATATCATTATTATGTTTTGTGGAAAGATTTATATCCGGTTTATGGTGGAGAAATTGATTGGTTTTATGGAGCCCGGGGGATTTATGTTTTTTCCAATGAGTTATTTACAGAGCAGATGTATTTTGGTTCCGAGGATGATTCTCAGGAAAATCGGGATCAGGAGATGTATGATTTTGATCGATATCTTTTATTTAATGATGCAACAATTCCCTGGAAAGAATACGATCATCCACAGTTTGGAAAAATAGAAATAGGAGGGTTTACAAAAAATTATGGAAGACCCGATCCTGGATTTTTACTTCAATCGGAAGCACATAGAAATATGGCATTTACTTTATTTCATGCATATCAGACTCCATCAATAAAAATTGAACCTATCAAAATTAAAGAAATTGGGAATGGATTACAGCAGGTAGATGTAACCATTGTTAACGAGCGATTATCTCCAACTCGTTCTGGTCAAAGCAGAAAATATAACATTGATCCAGAGGACAGGGTAATAATTGAGGGCGTAAAAGCCATCGGAAAAATGATTGTAAATGATGTTGATCTGAATTTAACAGAAGTTCAGACAGGTAAGGTCTCTGAAATTCATCTTGAAAATATACCGGGCATGTCTGTAACCAATGTCAGATGGATAACAGAAAAAGGGAAAAATGTAACGATAACTGTTAACAGTATCAAAGGAGGTAAATTAACCAGGAAGTACCAGGATTAATTTTTCCTCCTATATATTTTTTTATTACTGGGGAAAAGCAAGAAACGAAACCTGCAATTTTCCGATTTTTTTATAGCCTTCGACATTCATATGAATAGGGTCGTGGTAATATAAATCTTTGTTATAGATATTATATCCTCCCAATTCAAATTGATCCAAAACAGGAATACCATGAAGCTTGCAGATCATTTTTTGCATGTCAACATATTTTACCATTCCATTTTCAGCAAAAGGATCATAAGCTCCTCTTTCAGTAAAAGCCTTGCTTGACGTGAAAAAATAGATAGGCGCTTCGGGATTTAGCTCATAAATCTTTTTTATACAATAATTAATTCCTCCGGCTTGGGTAATGAGTTTATTTTCATCATAGCCATCAAATTCTGTGTAATCAGTATATTCTCCAATTTCTCTATGATTTGTGTAATCATTGGTAGATGCCCATAAAATATAAATATCAAACACACCTGCTTCATTAATTTGTTGCTGAAGTGATTTTCCTTGCAACGAAGAAAAACCAGCACCCGGTACTCCATAATTGGTTATGGACATTCCTAAATATTTTTCCCATAAAATTTTTGCACTATCACTTGGCGGAATTACAGAAACAGATCCTCCAAAAACAGCGACAGACTTTCCATAATTGAAAGATTCTTCAATTGTTTTTTGAGAAAAGACAGTAGAAGAAAATAATAGAAATAGAATAGTCAGATAATTAATATTTCTTTTCATAATCGAGAATAGTTTAATTTAAGAAGTTATGTATTGTTTGTTTAATACCATCCAAATATACATTTGTTTGAAGAGATAATTATAAGGACTACCCATTTGGGGGAAGTTTTCTCTGCGAAATCTCTGCGCACTCAGCGGTTTTTTAAGTTTTGACTGTAGATTTTAGGTAATAAAAAAGAATAGATGGGGCATTTTGAAGTTAGTGGTATACCATTATTAATATTCAATTTCCAAAGGGATTTCTTTTGCTGCATTTACAAATATTTTCATGTCATTTAATCCTATTTGTCCTTTAAATATATTTTTTTCTTTATTCAACCGATTTATACTTTCGTGCAATTTTATAGGATCTGCTTTTGTAGCTTTCTCAGCAGTGTCAATTCCTACATCATACAACATTCGGGCAAAACCAACGCCAACCCACTTAATTCTTGAAAGGTCAGTTAATTTGGTTAATTCCATAATAACTGAATCTTCTATCCCTGTTGAACCAACTAGTTTCTGCCTGTCATTTTTTGTTCGTACTTTGTCGTATAATTTCTCTGTGTTTTTAATTCCGATCTTTTCTAATTTCTCAACCGTATCCTTTGAAATTCCTTTGAATTCAGCAATTTTATTTGGTTTTGGAAGAGTGCTGTTTAATTCCCTAAGCAGGATTTTTAAATAATCTTCAGACAAACAATTTACCTTTGAAAGTTCAGCTAACTTGTCCTTTTTCTTTAAAATCTGAATCAATTGTTTAACATTTTTAATTCCGATACTTTTAAAATGGCCAAATCGTTCGTCCAGGTTGTCTTTTAAAATCATTCTACTTGGAGGTAAATAGGCCGATTCTAATTTCAACTGATAATCATCGATTGTTATTTTTTCTAAGTCGATATAATATCCCATAATTTAGTTTTTTTTATTAAGGTGAATTAGTTATCTCATCAAAAGAAATTTGTTTACCCCCTTTCTTTAATATTTTGGCAATTGCTTTTTCCTTATTTTTTTCTGTGTTTCCAATAATAGCTTGAGGAATTATATAGATATTGTATCCTTTAGATTTTCCTCCGATAAAAGTTTTATAGATACATTCTTCAGCTACTCGTCCAACAATTATAACATCTGATGCTTTGTTTTTTTCTAAAAAATCTATCAATTGTTTTGAAGTGAAAGCATCACCATCGTATTTAGTAAAAATATTATTGCTGACTATATTTAAATTACTATCCAGTTCTCTAACAGGCAAGGTATCAATTGTAAAACCTTTTTTAGAAATGAGAAGTACTTTCTTTGTGTTTTTTATATAAATAATCTTTTCGGCTTCAAACTTATTAATGAGGCTATTTACGGTTTGAGTTAATTCAAAAACTGTCCTTTCTGCATTCTCGTTAGGATAAGATCTTTGTTGAATGTCTAATACCATTAAATATTTATCATGGAGGGCATTATTGTTTTGCGAATTACCAGAAACGGAATTCAAATAAAAAATAATAATCAACAAAGTAATTCTTCTCATCGCTTAAAATTTTACAGTGATATTTTTGATTATAACTAATTATGCATTGTCTTAATTTATAATCGCATTTCAAAATTAAAATATTTGCCTTTTATTTTTTAGCAAATTGAATTGGTTCTCATATATTATTAATTTGAAAGTAAGCTATTTTATCCAAAATTATTTATACTGTAGTTTATATTAGTTTTTATTCAATAAATCTAGATTCTACTTCAGAAATATAAAGAATGTTGTTAATGACTGTCTTTTACTTGTATCTGAACAATATTTTGTAATTTTCCTTATTTGAAAAGAAACTGTTATAATACCATGTAAGATGAAAATAAAATCAATAATAATTCTGGTTTTTCTTGTTAGTTCTGCTGTAAAAGCACAAATTCCTATTAAGGTAGAAAATTCTGATTTCGCTCTTACCGAAACAAAATACAAAGGTTTAAAAGTGAATATACCCGAAGTTTTCTATGTTAATGTTAAGAAAAGCTGGGTTAAAAATCTTGAAAGCGGAACAAAATCAGAAATTGCCGAGGATAGGGATGGAGAAATTTCAATATTTGGAGCCAATATTAAAGAAATTAGTAGCGAGCCAGTTAATGTATACAGCCAGATAATGTCTGGAGATTCAGTGATAAATCTTTCTGTGGCTATTGAAATAAAAAGAGGACAATTTATTTCTGGAGAAAATGATAAAGAATCATACAATAAATTTAAGGCCTATCTATTTGATTTTGCTAAAGATGAATATCTTGAGAAAGTAAAGGCTGATGTTAAAGAAGAAGAGAAAAAATTAAGTGATATAGAAAGAGAATTAACCAAACTACAGAATCAAAAGAAGAAATTAAATGGGGATATCGAACAATCAAAACAAGGAATTGCCGATTCTGAAGATGCTTTAAAAATTCTTGATTCAGAATCTAATCTTAACAAGGATGAGATAACAAACCTTGAGGCTAACCTTGAATCGGAAACAGATAATGTTGTTAAGACCGATCTTGAAGAAAAATTAAAACAAGCAAATAAGGAGAAACGAAAGATTGCAAGTTCAATTGAAAAAGAAAAGAATAAAATCACTGAAAATAAGAATAGTATAGAAACAGCTAAAGAAGAGATTAAAAATAATGTAACCTTACAGGAAACATTTCCCGAGAAAATTCAAGCACAACAGAAAGTTGTTGACTTCCATAAAAATAAATTATTGGCGATTGAGAATTTTTAATTGAGCTAACAGAAAAAAATTATTTGTTTTTTTATCCAAAAAAGGTAAATCAAAGATAAAAGAGAAAGAGGCTGCCAAAAAAGTCAATTATGAAGTTATATAAAAACCGCTCGATTTGACAATTTACTTGTAAACAATGTCTGTTCGAGCGGGAATTAAAATTATTTTTTAATGGACTTTTTAGACAACCTCGGTTATTCTGCTAATTTAAGTTATAACCAAATTTCAACTGAAGTACTGGATTTTATATTACCAGTAGATGAAACGGCTTTAACCTGGTAATACATTTTAACATTACTACCCCTGTCGCAATCTTGAATAGTTGTATCACTAGTTTCTCCAACTTTTGTGGCATAGCTCATTGATGAAGTTGTTGAAACATACACTCTATAACTTACAGCATTTTCAGCTGTATCCCATGTAATTGTTACACAGTCACCACTTTTTGAAACATTAACATTTGTCGGAACCCCTGGAATAATATCAGCTGATGCAGGTTCAGTAAATTCTACTTCTTGAATAGCTGTTTCACCGATAATATTTCCATTTTTATCTTTTGCAACAACTTTTAAATAATAGGTATTGCCGTCAATATAATTCATGTCTGATTTGTATGAATACATATCAATGATTTGGTTATAATTCCAATCTGGATATATATAATCGTTTGTATTTGCTAAGGTAAATTCACCGTTAATACTGTCGGCGCTATAGATTTCTAATATTAAGTCACCAGGGCTTTGCCATTCACTTTCGTTTTCAAATAAGTCAGCTGCAACAATAAGAACATTTATTTGAATACTGCCACCATAGCTACCATTATACTTGTAATCAGAAATTCCAATTTCAGTAACTTTTTTAGATGTTGTTACTGTAACAGTTGTTGGTTCGGAATAGGCATACTCATTATCATCTACATTATATGTATAGATATAGAAAGTGTATTCTGTCTCTGGTGTTAAATCAGTAATAATAATAGAATCGATATCAACTGCTTGAAGAGTATCAATAGCTACTGAAGTTTCTGTTTTTTCTTCAAGATAGATCTCAATTCCACTAAATTCTGTGGAAGGATTTTCCCAGGTGAGTTTAACTTGTGTTGCTTCAACTTCTGAAACTTCCAAAGATTCAATTTTATCTGGGATTGAGATTTCAGGTTTTACATATACAAGTGTACCTTCAGCAATTATTTCCGTTGCTTCTGAATCAGAATATGCTTCAACTTTTATACTCGTTCCATCTTCAAGAGAGTTTATTGTTAAACTTGTTGTAGTAACTGGTGTTTCGGAAACGGCAACACCGTTAATGTATATCTGGTAACTTTGAGCTTCGCTGTAACTATTCCAACTAATAGTTATTCCTGTAGAGCTTTTACTCCATTCAATGTTTTTTATCTCTCCGGCTATTGGCTTTGAGTCATCGCTATCTTTGCTACAAGAAGCTATTAAAAGAGTAAAAACAACTAGTAAGTAACTTATTTTTTTCATGTCTTTAAGAATATTTATTTTTTTAAGGATTAATTATTTTTGGTCGTATACCCAGAAAAATTCTGGTGTGTATTTAAATTTTCGTTTCATGGATTTCGGATAACATGCCATAAAATCAGGATTATCTCCAAAGACTTCCAGAAATTCTTTATTTCTGAATTTACCACACCAGAAATTTACAAGACCAGGTTCGCTAAGAACAAAACTCTCTGTTTCTCCAACTTTTTTTACTCGTATAGCTTTATGGGAGCTTCTAAAAACCTGATTTTCGTTTTCTAAATATGTGTAAATTTTCAAACTCGAAAAGCAGACAAACTATCTTGATTGGTTATGATTCTGTTTATCAACTACTTATGCTCTTATTTGTTTCACATCAGGACAGACCTATCCCATTGAAACCTTGATTTTTAATTGTACGCATCGATTTATATTATAAGTTAAGTTCATTATTCCGATTTTTGCCTTTGCTCTTGCTATGCCAATGGTTCTTACAGTTGAACCATTCATGCTATTCTCTACGAAACCAAAGATATGTTCGACCCTAGCTCTGGTTTTTGATTTTTCACGGTTACTAGCCTTTTGTACTTCTGTTAGAGGTTTGTTCCTGTATCCTTTTTCGTGTACTTTGCTAACCACTTCTTTTTCTTTGTATATCTTTTCTTGTTCTTCTCCACCATAAGCGCTATCAGCATAAAGCAGTTGCCCTTTATCATTTTCTGTTAACAATTCTTCTATCACTTGAGAATCATGAACTGAAGCATCCGTAACAACATATTCCTCAATGAATTTGGTTTTTGTATCGGCTTTGACATGATTCTTGTACCCATAAAAAGTAACGAAGTTCTTTTTAGTCCAGCGAGCATCAATATCCTTTTGACAAAGTTTGTTCGGTTTTTCTTTCCATTTCTCTGGTGCTGTACCAGTTTGCTTTATATGCTTATTTTCTTCACGAGTGTTTCGTTGGCGCGGTGCTTCTACGAAACTGGCATCAATCATCTTCCCTTCGTTGGCAAATACACCAGCATTATCAAGAAGTTCGTTGAATGTTTTAAACATGCCTTCGATAACATTCTTTTCAATAAGCAGTTCTCTAAAAGCCCAAAAGGTTTTACTATCAGGCACTTTATCACTCTTTTTGATTTCTAAAAACCGCTTAAAACTTGCCCTGTCAACAATTTGATACTCAAGTTGATCATCTGACAAGTTATAAAGCCCTTGTAATATTAGTGCCTTGAACATCATGAGCCTGTCAAAAGGTGGGCGGCCTCCTTTTGACGGTTCTGTAGTTGTATTTTCAATTGCTTTTAACAATGGGGCTTTGAAGATGTTCCAATCAATAAATTCATTTAGCTTCTGAAGTGGATCACCTAATTTTGTCAACTTTTCCATTAAAAAATGGTCGTCAAATAGTCCAAGAGGGTTGATGTTTCTCATCTTTGTTAAATTTACACTGTAAAATTAACCTTTTTAGATAGCAACAAACAGTTATATTATTAACTATTAGCCATTTAATTCAATATTAGTTTCTAGAGATGCCCTTATAATAATCACCCATTTCACCACCGCCAAATAGTAGATTAAATAAACTTGCATCACGATTAAAGGATTTTTGTTGTGCTCCTAAATTCACATAAACCTTATATTTATGGGCGAATCCATTATTTACAAGTACCATCAGGTCTGCTTTTTCTTCTCCTTTCTTATTGATGCTTTTTACAACTCTTTCGAGTACGAGAGGTTTATAATATTTTTCCTGGCCAAAATCTTTAAACTGGGTAATATTAAAGGGTAAGTTTTTTTGTTCCACAGAACCTGCACTTTTACCACCAATACTTATGTTAACTGCTATTTCAATGTCTTTATCAACAAATTTTTCATCAGGTGTAAATTCAACACGTTGTACTTCATCTTCTTTAATTTCGTGTAGTTTTCCAGAATTATCATACCATTGCCATTTCATCATTTTAATAGTCATCCCTTGCCGAAATTCCCCGGGAATTGATTTCCCATTTGTAAGAGTTATGGTTCCCTTTCCAGGTAGAGGAAATTTATCAAATCCTTCACGAAAACTAACGCACTCTACTGTAGGTTTCTGTGCAAACATCATACTGCCAAGAAGCAGCAATCCCATCATTAACTTTACTTTTTTCATTTTTAAACTATTGTTATTATATAATTCTTGAATAATTGAATTTCCACCTCTTTTATCTTTTCATTTTAATTTTTATGTCATCATCAAAGCGTAGAGACTTTCGTTCAAAATTCAAGCAGAGTTACGGGACTTTTGCAGATAGGTTAAGGGTTTTAAATATCTTGGAATTTTTTTTAAAGAATCCGGAATTATTCGTTCCTTTTGCTTGAAATAGGTTTGTTGGAGGATATTTTATTTTAAATTTACTAGTTCATTTCTTGGGCAAAATTGCGAGAAGGGAAGATGGCACAAATACCTTGTGCCAGGTGAGAAGAGTTATTAAGTTAAGTATTAAGGAAGTTGTAGATGAGATTGAGGGGAGTTTTGTTTGGTGTATTTATTATTTTAAGTTTTTCAAATTGTACCAAACAAAAAAATAAAATTGAAGAGGAAGTAGACAGATTATTTTGTGAAGCAAGAGAAAATTCGAAAACCCTGGAGAAACCTATTCATTTTTTCTGGAAACAAATTGAACCATTCCAAAATCAGACTGATAATCTGGAATCTTTAGCAAAGATAACCTTTGTAAAAGCAATGGTTTATCGAACAAAAAGAATGACAGATAGTTCATTAATCTGTTTAGAGTCTGTTATTGGTGATCTAAAAAAAGAATCAGATTTTACTTTTCTAATAAATATATATGCTGCTCGAGATGCTGCTAATCTTAAAGACGGGATAAAGTTTCGTCATTATTTGTATGAGGCTGAAAATATAGCTAACAGGTTAGATAATCCTCAGTTTATTGCAGATTGTTTAGGAGCTGAGGGACTTTTTGAAATGAATATGGAAAGGTATCAGAATTCATTTCAGTATTTATTTAAAGCAGATAGCATTTTAAGATCAGATAGCATAACAACAAATCGAGATTACTACCAATTCCTTTTAGGGACAGGCTATAGAAAACTTAGTTATTATCCCAAAGCATATGACCATTTTATAAAAAGTTTAGAAATATGTAAACAAAATAATAATCGGCAGAGGATGCTATATGTATACTTAAACCTAAGTAGAATTTATAGAACAGAACACAATTATGACCAAGCCCTGAAATGGCAGAAGGAGCATTTAACTTTGGCTAAGGAGATAAATGACACGAAAGAGTTAAAAAGAGCTTATGAAGAGATGGGAATAATTTATGCAGAAATGGGCAACTGGGATGAAAGTGAGAAGTTTTTCATTCAATCAGTAGACTATGCTAGAAAAACTAGTATTCCAGAGAGTATTGCGGTTGCTTTAACTAACCTCGGAAACTTTTATTTGAAAAAAGGAGACAACAAAAGAGCAATTAAAAATCTCGAAGAAGCTTATCAAATAAAGCTTGATGCAAATATTAATGATTTGAGTCGATTAAGAAGTATTAATGCTTTAGCGAAAGCTTATAGTAAAATAGGCGATTTTCCAAATGCAGAAATGTATTTCTCAAAAGCTCTTTTATTAGCTGACTCTACAGAGTCTGTTTATTGGAAGCAAGTGGTTAAAAAGAATTTATCTAATCTTTATATTAAAGAGAAAAGATATCAGGAAGCTGTATTTCAATTAAGCGATTATTTAACTCTTAAGGAGGAGTATGATCAACGTAAAGCAGAAGATAATTTACAAAACCTCATGGTAAAGTACGAAACAAGAGAAAAAGAACAATTTATTGAAATTCAAAATAATAAATTGATAGTAAGGAGAAATACTATTTTAGCTACAATACTATTACTCGTATTAATTACATCAGTGATAATATTATTTTTTCTGAATAAAAGAATTAGAGAGCATGCGATTCAAAGTATATTCAAACAAAATGTTCAATTACAAAACAGACAGGACGTAATTGATAGTATTATTAAAGAGAAAATTTATAATCCAACGAACAACACCAATAGCAAAGCATTAACAAAACTTATGACCTTATTGGAAGAAGAACAATTTTACAGACAACCAGATATATCTTTAGAAGAACTTGCTAAAATGTTGTCGACTAATATAACATATGCGTCGCAAATGATAAATAAAGAATTTCATTGCAATTTTAATACACTGATAAATCGGTATAGAGTTAATTTCTGTAAAAATGAGATTAAAAATAATGTCGGAAATAAAATTTTCATGAAGCAGATTGGTTTTAATGCTGGGTTTGCTTCACAATCAACATTTTATAATGCATTCAAAAATGAGGTTGGAATAACACCATTGCAATACTTTAAAGTTGTAAATCTGAAAAGTAATAAAACTCCTATTGAACAAGAAACAGATTAAAATAATAGAGAAGGTCTAATTTATTCAGAACTGTAATTTTTAATAAAATAAATAACGGATTTAATGGTTTAAAGAAACTCTGAATATCGGTTTATATCCTCTTATACTACTGTCCTGGCTAATAATTTCTTCACCTAAAACAACAGATAGAATTTCTTTTTTGAATAAAAGGTTGTTTTTATTGTAATACCATTTCTCAGTAAACTGAATTTTTCCAATCCTGTCGCGTACAATCTCTCCATTATCTTCCATTTTTCGAAGCTTATTTGGTCTTATGGTTTCATTTTCGAAATAGCTATACGCTTCAATTTCTTTATTGTAAACAGCTTGGAAGATGTCATCAACAAAATTTGCCCTGTCAAAATATTGAAGACATTCTGTTGTCCATTCATCGAAAGGATTCGGATTTTTTATGATAACATCATATATGATAGTATCTGCAATTAAGTATTCAGAATGGGATAGGGGAGTTGTGGATGTTTTTGTTGTCTCATCTTTACATGAAATAAATAAAACAGTCAGGGTAATTAGTGTTAAAAGTTTAGTGTACATATTTTTTAGTTAGTAGTTATGTTGATAATAGATTTATTTTAATCATTCTTTTATGCTGAATTCAGGTTTACCTGTCAAACAATAATTTTTTCCCTTTTTCTTTTTCATTAAATAAGCCATCATTATAAACGATATTTCCATTCACTAGAGTATAGCGCACTTTAGATTTAAATGTTATTCCTTCAAACGGAGACCATCCGCATTTATAGAGTATATTAGGTTCTTCTACAAGCCAAAGATCATTCAAGTCAACAATGACAAGGTCAGCGAAATATCCTTCACGGATATATCCTCTTTTATTAATTTGATACAAATCAGCTGGAGCATGGCACATTTTATCTACTACCATTTCCAGGGAAATTTTATTTTTATGATGGAGTTCAAGCATTGCAGGGAGAGAATGTTGTACCAATGGTCCTCCGGAAGGAGCTTTAAAATAACTGTTTTGTTTTTCTTCTAATGTGTGAGGGGCATGATCCGTTGCAACAACATCAAGTTTTCCATCTATTAGAGCTTTTAACAATGCTCTTCTGTCTTCAACAGACTTTACAGCAGGATTCCATTTTATGCGGGTTCCTAACTCATCATACCGGGTTTCATCAAACCAAAGGTGATGTACACATACTTCTGAGGTAATTTTTTTATTGGTTCTTGGTATCGAATTATTAAATAAGCTGAGTTCATCCTTTGTCGAAATATGCAAGACATGTAATCGTGTATTATATTTTGTAGCAAGTTCAACAGCTAAAGACGAAGACTTTAAACAAGCTTCACGGCTTCGAATCAGAGGATGATATTTTATAGGGAGTTCTTCTCCGTATTTTTCTTTATAGATTTTTGTGTTCTTTTGAATTGTTTCTTCGTCTTCACAGTGAGTTGCAATTAAATTATCTGTTTCAGAGAAGATTCGTTTTAATGATTCTGGATTGTCAACAAGCATGTTTCCTGTTGAAGAACCCATAAACACTTTAATTCCACATACTTCTTTTTTGTTAATCTTAGGTAATTCAGCATAGTTGTCATTAGTTGCTCCAAAGTAGAACGAATAATTAGCTAATGATTTTTCTGCCGCTATTTCATATTTCTCATTCAGGGCGTCAAGGTTTGTTGTCTGTGGATTTGTATTTGGCATTTCCATATAACTGGTTACACCGCCAGCTATTGCCGCTTTAGCTTCAGTATATATTTCAGCTTTATGGATTAATCCTGGCTCACGAAAATGTACTTGATCATCGATAACTCCGGGGAATAAATAAAGTCCCTCTGCATCGATTACATCATGAATTGTTTCTGAGAAATTAATATTACTATAAGAATCAAATATAGATTTAATCTTATCACCCTCAATTAATACGCTACCTTGGTATTGTTTGCCTTCATTTACTATCCTGGCATTTTTAATAAGAGTCCTCTTCATGGCAATACATTTTAATGATAAAATATGGAACTCTCTGAAAATAGAGAAGTTTCCTTAAAATTACGGAATTGAAGTAATATTTAAAAGTAGATGGCTATTTTTCTGCCTTTGGTTCGTATTTCTTAAAAAAACTGGAAATTTTCATTTTCAAGACACCCCACAAAGCTTCATTGAAAATTCCACCGCTCATTTTACTGGAACCTTCTTTCCTGTCTGTGAAAACAATAGGCTCTTCTTCTATTTTAAATCCCAGCTTCCATGCAGTAAATTTCATTTCAATCTGAAAAGCATAGCCTTTAAATTTGATTTTTTCAAGATCGATTGCTTTTAAAACATTGATTCGGTAACATTTAAAACCAGCTGTGGCATCTTTAATATCCATTCCAGTTATAAAGCGAACATAAACAGAAGCAAAATAAGACATTAGAACTCTTCCCATTGGCCAGTTTACAACATTAACGCCAGATTTATAACGCGAACCAATGACAAGATCAGCATCGTTTCTAATGCTGTTATTATATAAGGCAATTAAATCTTCCGGATTATGGGAGAAATCAGCATCCATCTCAAAAATATAATCATAATTATTGTCGATGGCGTATTTGAAACCGGTAATATATGCAGTGCCAAGTCCTAATTTTCCTTCTCTTTCAATGATAAATAGTTTGTTTTGATAACTATCGGATTGAAGTTTCTTAACGATATCTGCTGTACCATCTGGAGATCCATCATCTACAATTAAAACATGGAAAGGTAAAGTTAGACTAAACACGGTTGTTATTATCTTCTCAATGTTTTCTATTTCATTATAAGTTGGGATAATTACTAATAACTTGTGAGCTTGCATTCTTTATAACTAATAAATTAAAGTATAATTATAATGGATATTTGATTATAAGGCAACTAATATAGTACTATTATCAGCATAAATTCTTATCAAGCTTATAATAATTTAGGATTTCTATATGAATCTTATGGTAGTTTTATAGAAGAACAAATAAAAAGATTGAAAATTATCAATTGGTAAATAGTTGGTATATAGATGGTTTTAATTTTATTTAAAAAAAAGTCAAAATAAGCTTTGATCGTATCTAATCATCACTATCTTTGCACCCCGATTTGAGAAAATAAGTTCTTTAAATGTTTGTAAGTAAGTGAAGGGAAAACCTGAATTACTTTTATCTAAATAAAAAGTTGAAATTTTATTTGGAGGTTAAAAAAAAGTAATTACATTTGCAGCCGCTTTTATAAAAAACGTTCTTTAAGCAGATGATGAAAACAAAAAAAATCAAAAAACTTTAAAAAAAGTTTGGAGGTTAAAAAAAAGTAATTACCTTTGCATCCGCTTTAAAAAACAAGGCGAACAAACGTTCTAAAAAAGAGATGAACAAAGCCACAGAGGTGGCAAGAATATAAAGAGTTCTTTGAAGATATTGAAGAGAGTAAGGATTGAGAGACTAAACCGTTAAGAAGGTCTAAAAGATGGATAATAGGTTCTGAGAAAAAGATTAAAATTCTTAATTACAATGAAGAGTTTGATCCTGGCTCAGGATGAACGCTAGCGGAAGGCTTAACACATGCAAGTCGAGGGGTAACAGGGGCTTCGGCCCGCTGACGACCGGCGCACGGGTGCGTAACGCGTATGCAACCTGCCTTTAACTGGGGGATAGCCCGAAGAAATTCGGATTAATACCCCATAACATCATAAATTCGCATGTTTTTATGATTAAAGCTCCGGCGGTTAAAGATGGGCATGCGTGACATTAGCTAGTTGGTGAGGTAACGGCTCACCAAGGCGACGATGTCTAGGGGTTCTGAGAGGATGATCCCCCACACTGGTACTGAGACACGGACCAGACTCCTACGGGAGGCAGCAGTGAGGAATATTGGGCAATGGAGGCAACTCTGACCCAGCCATTCCGCGTGCAGGATGACTGCCCTATGGGTTGTAAACTGCTTTTCTATTCCAAGAAACCCCACTACGTGTAGTGGGCTGACGGTAGGATAGGAATAAGCATCGGCTAACTCCGTGCCAGCAGCCGCGGTAATACGGAGGATGCAAGCGTTATCCGGATTTATTGGGTTTAAAGGGTGCGTAGGCGGGATAGTAAGTCAGTGGTGAAAGCCTGCGGCTTAACCGTAGAATTGCCATTGATACTGTTATTCTTGAATATAGTTGAGGTAGGCGGAATGTGTAATGTAGCGGTGAAATGCTTAGATATTACACAGAACACCAATTGCGTAGGCAGCTTACTAAGCTATTATTGACGCTGAGGCACGAAAGCGTGGGGAGCGAACAGGATTAGATACCCTGGTAGTCCACGCCGTAAACGATGATTACTCGCTGTTGGCGATAAACAGTCAGCGGCTGAGCGAAAGCATTAAGTAATCCACCTGGGGAGTACGCTCGCAAGAGTGAAACTCAAAGGAATTGACGGGGGCCCGCACAAGCGGTGGAACATGTGGTTTAATTCGATGATACGCGAGGAACCTTACCTGGGCTTAAATGTAGGACGACGATTCGGGAAACCGATTCTCCCTTCGGGGCGGACTACAAGGTGCTGCATGGTTGTCGTCAGCTCGTGCCGTGAGGTGTCGGGTTAAGTCCCATAACGAGCGCAACCCCTATCGTTAGTTGCCAGCGGGTAATGCCGGGGACTCTAACGAAACTGCCGGTGTAAACCGTGAGGAAGGTGGGGATGACGTCAAATCAGCACGGCCCTTATGTCCAGGGCTACACACGTGTTACAATGGCCAGTACAAAGGGCAGCTACCAGGCGACTGGATGCTAATCTCTAAAGCTGGTCTTAGTTCGGATTGGAGTCTGCAACTCGACTCCATGAAGCTGGAATCGCTAGTAATCGCGCATCAGCCATGGCGCGGTGAATACGTTCCCGGGCCTTGTACACACCGCCCGTCAAGCCATGGAAGCTTGGGGTACCTGAAGTCCGTAACCGCAAGGAGCGGCCTAGGGTAAAACAAGTGACTGGGGCTAAGTCGTAACAAGGTAGCCGTACCGGAAGGTGTGGCTGGAACACCTCCTTTCTAGAGATGGATCTAAAGAAATCTCCTTCGAGGTTCTCTCAAGCCTAAAACTCTTCAAAAACATTACTGGGCAATTACCCTTTGCTTAGAGTCAGTCCCAAAGCAAGTCTGGCTAATAGTCGGAGCCCGGAAGGCTGGGATTAGGAATAAAGTTCCTAAAAAGTTGCTTATACCGGATTGAGAATTTGGGAGGAATATATAGTCCCGTAGCTCAGTTGGTTAGAGCGCTACACTGATAATGTAGAGGTCCCCAGTTCAAATCTGGGCGGGACTACGATTATAATGGTGAATGATTAATTGTAAATTGTTAAGATAAAAGAATCAAAGACATTAATAATTAATCATTAACAATTAACCATTATATATGGGGAATTAGCTCAGTTGGCTAGAGCGCCTGCCTTGCACGCAGGAGGTCAAGGGTTCGACTCCCTTATTCTCCACAGCCAACAATGGATACGAAGGTCTAGGATTTGGTTCGATTCCAAATGTATCCACACTCACAGTAATGTGAAAAAGTTCTTTGACATCTTGGAAGAAAAATAATTATTAATATTAACGATCACAAAGAAAGTTATTAAGAGCACACGGTGGATGCCTTGGCTCTCAGAGGCGATGAAGGACGTGACAAGCTGCGATAAGCTGCGGGGAGGAGCAAATATCCATTATATCCGCAGATTTCCGAATGGGGCAACCTACCTAATTGAAGATTAGGTGCATTGCGCGAACCCGGAGAACTGAAACATCTAAGTATCCGGAGGAAGAGAAAACAATAGTGATTCCCCTAGTAGTGGCGATCGAACGGGGAACAGCCCAAACCTATATTGTTTCGGCAATATAGGGGTTGTAGGACTACAATATGAAAATTAACTCTAAGTGGAATATTTCTGGAAAGTTAGACCAAAGAAGGTGATAGTCCTGTACACGTACCGAGTTAAAATTCTAGTAGTATCCTGAGTAGGGCGGGACACGTGAAATCCTGTCTGAATCTGCGAGGACCATCTCGCAAGGCTAAATACTCCTGAGAGACCGATAGTGAACTAGTACCGTGAGGGAAAGGTGAAAAGCACCTCGAACAGAGGAGTGAAATAGTACCTGAAACCGTGTGCTTACAACCGGTCGGAGCCCCTATGGGGTGACGGCGTGCCTTTTGCATAATGAGCCTACGAGTTACTCCTCACTAGCAAGGTTAAGTATTTAAGATACGTAGCCGAAGCGAAAGCAAGTCTGAATAGGGCGTCTAGTTAGTGGGGGTAGACGCGAAACCCGGTGATCTACCCATGGCCAGGTTGAAGTGTCGGTAACACGACATGGAGGACCGAACCAGTTCACGTTGAAAAGTGTTTGGATGAGCTGTGGGTAGGGGTGAAAGGCTAATCAAACTGGGAAATAGCTCGTACTCCCCGAAATGCATTTAGGTGCAGCCTCGAGGTTGAGTGTCGTAGAGGTAGAGCTACTGATTGGGCTAGAGGGCTTCACCGCCTATCAAACCCTGATAAACTCCGAATGCTACGACATATACTCGGGAGTGAGCCCGTGGGTGCTAAGGTCCGCGGGCGAGAGGGAAAGAACCCAGACCATCAGCTAAGGTCCCCAAATATACGCTAAGTTGTTTAAACGTGGTCCGACTGCTTAGACAGCTAGGATGTTGGCTTGGAAGCAGCCATTCATTTAAAGAGTGCGTAACAGCTCACTAGTCGAGCGGTTGGGCGTGGATAATAATCGGGCATCAAGCGTATTACCGAAGCTATGGATTTATGGTAGGGGAGCATTCCAGTGGCGTTGAAGCTGTACCGTGAGGTATGGTGGAGCAGCTGGAAAAGCAAATGTAGGCATAAGTAACGATAAAGCGGGCGAGAAACCCGCTCACCGATAGACTAAGGTTTCCTGATCAACGCTAATCGGATCAGGGTTAGTCGGGGCCTAAGGCGAACCCGAATGGGGTAGCTAATGGACAACAGGTTAATATTCCTGTACTTGCATAATACTAAAAAGTGACGGAGTGGCGTAGCTACTGCGTGCTGACGGAATAGCACGCTGAGCCTAGTCTTCGGACGAAGCGAAGTAGTAAAGTTGCTTCCTAGAAAAGCGAAGTTATGCAACTCGTACCGCAAACCGACACAGGTAGTCAAGGAGAGAATCCTAAGGTGCTCGAGTGATTCATGGCTAAGGAACTAGGCAAAATCGACCTGTAACTTCGGGAGAAAGGTCCCCCACTTCGGTGGGGCGCAGTGAAAAGGTCCAGGCGACTGTTTATCAAAAACACAGGGCTCTGCTAAATTGAAAGATGATGTATAGGGCCTGACACCTGCCCGGTGCCGGAAGGTTAAGAGGGGGAGTTATCTTCGGAGAAGCTCTGAATCGAAGCCCCGGTAAACGGCGGCCGTAACTATAACGGTCCTAAGGTAGCGAAATTCCTTGTCGGGTAAGTTCCGACCTGCACGAATGGTGCAACGATCTGGATACTGTCTCGGCCATGAGCTCGGTGAAATTGTAGTCCCGGTGAAGATGCCGGGTACCCGCAACGGGACGAAAAGACCCCGTGAACCTTTACTATAGCTTTACATTGATCTTGGGTAAGTGATGTGTAGGATAGGTCGGAGACTTTGAAGCGGTGTCGCTAGGCGTCGTGGAGTCAACCTTGAAATACGACCCTTTACTTATCTGGGGTCTAACCACAGGGACAGTGTATGGTGGGTAGTTTGACTGGGGTGGTCGCCTCCAAAAGTGTAACGGAGGCTCCCAAAGGTACCCTCAGCATGATTGGTAACCATGCGTAGAGTGTATTGGCACAAGGGTGCTTGACTGTGAGACATACAAGTCGAACAGGTAGGAAACTAGGGCA